>NZ_JAPENH010000001.1:0-4800000 GCF_026342155.1 Micromonospora sp. NBC_00362 | reverse complement strand
GACCGTGATGTCGGACGCGATCGCGCCTGTCGACATTCCGAAGAGGATGGCGCCGGCAGCCGCCGTGGCGGGCACCATCATGGCGGCGAAGCGCCGCCATCGGGTACGACCCTGACTGTCCAACCGATCCTGCACGGGTTCCTCCTCGGGTCGATGCGCGCGAGTGGCCGGTGTTGAGCGGGCGGTCCGCACTGGGAGCCCGCGTTCTGTTACCGGCTGGTAACCATCGGGCTTGATGGTGCACCCGTTGCGGCGCAGGTCACAACCCCCTGATTACCGGGCGGTAACAGTCGGGCGACCACGTGGAGGCAAGACATCACGACAAGTGAACGAATTCGTCCCGGCAACCCCCATCTATGTCCACAAGTCAGGCGCACGACGGTGGTTTGATCAACGCAACGTGACTCCACATTGACTAATTACAATCTAATAACAAATGTAAAGTACGCAGGTCGTACGGGTTGCCACATGACCGAGGGGCGGACCGCGTCGCGGCCCACCCCTCGGTCGTACGTCCGGTCGTACGCGCGTCAGCGCTGCTCCACCTCGCCCGGAGCCGGCCGCTGGGTCGGCACGGTCGGGTCCTCCGACTTCCAGTTGGTCGAAGCCGGCGGAATCTCGTCGGACAGTGGCCCGCCGACCGGCTGCGGCCTGGGCTGCTCGACGGTGTCCGTGTCGCGCACCGGCTCCTGGTCCACCCGGGTCGGCGTCGGGTCGTCGACCGCCGGCTCGGCGCGGTGCCGGGCCGTTCCACCCTCGGGTCGGGTCACCAGCCACACACCGAAGACGACAGCGATCAGACCGAGGACACCAGCGACGATCGGGCCCCAGAAACTGATCAGGCCGATCTTGAAGCGGTTTTCCTTCACCGTCTCGACACTGCGGCTGACAGTGTCGTCGGTGTAGTTGAAGTCCGCGTCCAACAGCACAGTGGGGGTGCCGGTGTTGGGGCGCAACTCCTTGTGCTGCTGCTCCCGCACGTTCACGTAGGAGCCGGTGACCGGGTCCACCCAGAGCGTACGGATGTTGCTGTAGACGACCTGGCCGCTGGTGGCGCCCGGTGCGAACTTGCCGACCAGCGTCTGGAGGCTGCTCTCCGGGGTGGCCAGCACCTCGTTCTCGATCCGCTGCTCGAAGCGGTACGCCTCGATGCCCTTGATCTTCTCGGTGCCGACGAACTTGGCCGGGACGGCCCGCTTGAGGTCACGGTCGAAGACCTGGTAGTCGCGCTTGGCGGTGCCGAACGGGAACTTGTAGATCTGGCCGGTGTACTTCACGTTGCCGACCGGAGTCCCGTCCGCCCCGGTCTCATTGAGCCACTGGTCCTTCCACGAGGCGGCCGCACCGGAGATCCGGTAGAGAGCGAGTTCGGTGCTGTACTGGCTGACCACGTCCTGGTTGTCAGTGCGCCGGACCGTCTGGTAGACGTCCCAGATCACCGCGTCGCCCTTGAGGTCCTCGGGCAGGCGATCCTTGGTGTCGTCGGGCTGTGGGATGACCTCCACGTTGGACACCAGATCGCCCTGCGGAACCTCGATGCTCACCGAGCTGCCGGTGGCCGTGATCTTCAGGAACCTGGCGTTCTTCGCCTCGGCGACGGACGTCGTTGGCTCAAGATCGTAGGGGAGCTTGGTCACGGCGGGGGCCACATAAAACGGCAGCCCGGCCGCGAAGACCAGCAATAAGACGCCAAGCCCGAAGAGCGCGGCGCCCACGCGAAGCTTCACTCATCCTCCTGTAACCTGCCGCCCTACGACCTGTTGTCCGGGGCACCCGATCCTTAACATGGCGGGAGGTTACTCCCCGGTCACCTTCAAAGCGACCCCCTGGATGTCCAGATGTCCACAGCCGCCGCGCCAACAGTTTCGGAGCCTTCGGTAACCGGCCGACTTCCCGCCCTCGACGCGCTGCGAGCAATCGGCGCGGTGGCGGTCGTCGGTCACCACGTCGGGTTCCAGACCGCCGTCACCATGAACACCACCTGGGGCGGCTGGCTGGCTCGACTGGACGTCGGCGTCGCCATCTTCTTCGTACTGTCCGGGTTCCTGCTGTTCAGGCCGTGGGCGCTCAACGCCGCGACGGGCCGGGCTCGACCCCGCGCCAAGCGCTACCTGTGGCGGCGGGCTCTGCGCATCCTGCCCGCCTACTGGTTGGCGGTCGCGGTCTGCCTGGTCGTCCTGCCGCAGAACGGGCAGGCGTCCGTCGGCGACTGGATCCGGCACCTCACCTTCAGCCAGATCTACCAACCCGGGCAGTTGCGCGCCGGGCTCAGCCAGACCTGGAGTCTCGCCACCGAGGTCGTGTTCTACCTGATCCTGCCGCTGGTCGCCGTGCTCGCCGTCGGCCGGTCCTGGCGTCCGGTCCGGACCATCCTGATCGTCAGCGGAAGCGCGCTGCTGACAGCGGGATGGCTCACCCTGATGGGGCTCGGCTGGCTCGACGCCGCCCTGCACACCATGTGGTTCCCCTCGTACGCCGCCTGGTTCGGCACCGGCATGGCACTGGCGGCGGCGCACGTCGCCCTACGCACCGGGACCGCGCCCGCGGCCTTCCGGGTCCTGGACGACCTGGCCTCGGCGCCGGTCACCTGCTGGGCCGCCGCCGTCGGCCTGATGGCGATCGCGACGACACCCGTCGCCGGTCCCCGCGACCTCACCGAGCCGTCGGCCGCCGAGTTCGGCGTCAAGCTGGCCCTCTACCTCGTGATCGCGGCGCTGATCCTGATCCCGGTGGCCTTCGGCGGGCCGAGCCGGGCCAAGGAGATCTTCGGCAGCTCGTCCGCCCGGTGGCTCGGCACGGTCTCGTACGGGCTGTTCCTGTGGCACCCCATGGTCATCGAACTCATCTATCTGGTCGACGACCGACAGCTGTTCACCGGCGGGCTGCTCAACACCTTCGCCCTCACCATGGCCTTCGGTCTGGTGTACGCCGCGGTCAGCTACTACGGCGTCGAGCGGCCCCTGCAAATGCTCGGGTCGCAGGGTCGGCGCCGACCCACCGGGCGTGGGCGGACGTCCGGGCCCCCCGCCACCGACGTGGCCGTACCGGCCACCACGCCGCCGACCGTCGCGGCCGGCACTCCGGTGCCAACGGTCGGCGGGTAGCGCCCAGCGCTGGCCCATCGGGGCATTGCCGGCCGGCACACCAGCCCCTAATGTGACGCGGGTCGCTAAATTACTTGAGAGTAGGGTTCGCGTGGAGCGTCGCTTCGGCATGCCCGGACACGTGTTGTTCCTCAACTGGCGAGACACCCGCAACCCCGAGGGCGGCGGTTCCGAGGTCTACGTCGAACGGATCGCCGCCGAGCTGGTGGCGCGCGGATTCCGCGCCACTCTCTTCTGCGCCGCCCACAGTCAGGCACCCGCCGACGAGGTCAACGAAGCCGGCGTACGGCTGGTGCGGCGCGGCGGCCGGCACAGCGTCTACCTCTGGGCGGCACTCTGTTACGTCGTCGGCGCGCTGGGCATCGGCCCACTGGCGGCCCGCCGCGGCGGCCGGCCCGACGTCCTGGTCGACGTCTGCAACGGGTTGCCGTTCCTCGCCCCGCTGTGGTCACGACGCCCGGTGGTCAAGCTGATCCACCACGTGCACCGCGAGCAGTGGCCGGTGGTGCTTCCGAAGTGGGCTGCCCGGTTCGGCTGGTGGATCGAGTCGTCGCTCGCCATACGCGTCTACCAGCGGTGCCGGTACGTCACCGTCTCCGAGGCGACCCGCCGAGAGCTGGCTGTGCTGGGCGTGCCGACGGAGCAGGTCTCCGTGGTGCACAACGGCACCCCGACGCTGCCCCACACCGACGCCGAACGGGCGAGGTTCCCGCTGCTCGTGACGCTGAACCGGCTGGTGCCCCACAAGCGGGTGGAGGTGGCGCTGCGAGCCGTCGCGGCCCTCGCCGACGAGCTGCCCCAACTACGTCTGGTCGTCGCCGGCCAGGGCTGGTGGGAGTCGCATCTGCGTGAACTCGCCGCGGAGCTGGACATCACCGAGCGGGTGGACTTCCGGGGCTTCGTGACCGAGGAGGAGAAGGCCGCCCTGCTCGCCTCGGCCTGGGTGGCCCTGACCCCGTCCCTCAAGGAGGGCTGGGGGCTCACGATCGTGGAGGCGGGGTCGGCGGGGACCCCGACTGTAGCGTTCCGGGGAGCGGGCGGAGTCGCCGAAGCGGTAGTCGACGGGCGTACCGGCCTGCTGGCCGACGACATCGACGACTACCTGATGAAGGTGCGCACGCTTCTGCGCCGGGATGAGCTGCGGCGGGAGATGGGCGCCCAGGCCCGGGAGCACGCGGCAAGTTTCACCTGGCAGGCCGCGGGTGGGCGCTTCGAGGCGATCCTCAAGGGTGTGGAGTCGCCCCGCCCAGTGCAGCAGCGGGGCGAGCCGTCCTACCTGTCGCCGTAAACCGCTGGGGCGTACGGGTCTTTCTTACCGGCGCGCTTGGCCGCCTCCGAGACGAGCTTGGCCTCACTCGCGGCCTCCTCGTCGGTGGCGGTCGCGGCGGCCGAGATCCCGCCGAGAGCCAGGATCCCCAGCAACGCCGCCACCAGGCCAGACACGACCAGGGTCAGAGCTCTACGCATGCCAATCCTCCAATGGCGAGACGTGCGAGCGGACGTTACCACGCGGTAGCTCGCCGGTGTAGTGCCGAAACGGCGGCAGCGATGACCACCAGAAGGGCAGCGCTGAGGGCCGCTACCACCGCCAGTCGGGCGGGCCCGGACCCGCCCGATTCCCGCACTGTGGCCGGGTTGCGGTACAGCGTCAGGAACGGTCCGTCGTGGACGCGTTCCAGGCCGCCGAGCACCTGAGAGTCGACCTCGCCGGAGACCTCGCGCTGCACCAGGACCCAGCGCACCCCGGTGGTCCAGACCGGCCGCCCCTCGGCCAGCGCCCGGCGCATCTCACGGACGCGCGGGTTCTCGCCAGCCACGGCGACGTCGCCGACCCGGAGCGTGTCATCGGTCACGACCGTCCCCGGCAGATAGCGGGGTGCCGGGTCCAGGACGACCCGACCAGGGTTCCACTGGTACGCCCGGTAGGCGCTCAGCGGCAACGCGAGGACCTCCCCCGGCTCCTCCTCGATGTGCTCGGCCACCCGCTGCCACTCCGTCGGATAGCTCACCGGCCGAAGCCGACCGGCGCCGCCGAACGCGAGGTCCGGCAGGACCGCCACCGGCAGGAACAGCAGCCCGACCAGGACCACCCCGGCCACCTCCCGGTCGATCCGGGCCACCAGCCGCTCGGCGCCCAACGCCGCGCACACCACCAGCAGCAGGGCGTACGGCGCCAGGAACTTCTGCCCATCTCGCAGCAGCCCCGCGCCGGGCAGGTGCACCACCGCCCAGCGCAGCGCGGCATCCCCACCGGGGAGCAGCCCGAAGGCGGCGAGCAGAAATCCGGTCCCGGCGAGCACCGCCAGTCGCGCCGCCCCACCCGGGGGCAGCCGGCGTCGCAGCAGGCCCGCACCGACACCGGCCAGGATCAGCAGCACGAGGGCCGCCACCGGCACCAGTGGTGCCGCGCGACTGGAGGGGGTGGCCTGCGCGCTCCAGATGCCACCGGTACCGGCCAGCGCCACCAGTGGGCCGGCCCAGTTCTCCGAACGCGCCGCGAACGCCGCCACCCCCGCCGGGTCCGAGGAACCCCCGGCACCGGTGACCAGCGCCGCGACCACCCAGGGGGCGTTGAGCACTCCGACCGCGGCCAACGCCTGCCGGGACCGGTGCGGATGCATCCGCTGCGACACCAGCAGCGACCGGGGCGCGAGCATCCGGTCCGACGTCAGCACCAGCACGGTGCCCAGCGCGATCAGACCGCCGGTCGGCGTGATGGCGGCGGGAGCGGCGGCGAGCACCACCCGGGCGAGCGCGCCGTCGCGCCCGGCCCGCAGGTCCAGCGCCGCCCGCACCAGCCAGGGCAGGGCGGCGTACGCGAGCAGCAGCCCCCACTGCCCGATCAGCAACCGCTCGGCGAGGTACGGCGTCCACGCGTACGCCACCGCGGCGAACAGCCGGACCGCCCGCCGTTCGGTCGGCACCAACCGGCCGGCGCCGACCGCCGCGAGGAAGACCGCCCCGGCGAGCGCGAGCCGCTGCACCACCCAGCCCGGCACGAGCTGGGTGACCAGCGAGACCAGCGCGTCCATCGGCACCGCCCGGGGCAGACTCTGCGCCGGGGCGACGAGATCCCAGGTCAACGGCTGCCGGGGTACGAACACCATGTCGTACAGCAACGCGTAGCCGGGTGCCGCCAGCGGGGCCAGCACCACAACGGTGACCGCCGCCGCTACCGCGTACAGCGACAGTGTGTCCCGCGCCCGCCGAACCGGTGCGGCCTCGACGCCGTCGGTCGGCTCAACCATTCACGACGCCGGCACCGCCCGGCCGACGGTGATCAACTCGGTGCACACTCCGACCCCTGGCGTCCGCACGGTGACCTCGACGGCGTCCCCCGCACCTTCCAGCAGGAAGAACAGGTCGTTCAACCCGCGTCGCAGGGTGATCTCACGTGTGGCGTCCCCGAGCCGGAACAGCGCTGTCGAGTCACCCGAGCTGAGGTAGCCGAAGTGCACCACGTACGGCCACTCCACCAGGTACCCGTCCAACGGGATCCGAGTGGGTTGCCCGCCCTGGGCCAGGTGCCCGCAACCGTCCACCGGGCCGGGCACGATCTTCCGTCCCTGAACCACTACCGGGCGGATCCGGCCGAGATCATCGAACGTCGACGGTCGCGCGGCCTCCGTCACGAAGGTGGGTCGACGCTCGGCCGGGCGGAAGAAGTGCGACTGGAGATTGTCCGGCCAGAAGTAACCGGCGATCACCCGGTCCGGGACGGCGGTGTCGAAGAAGACGGTGCCCGGCGGCGCCGCGGCGAGCTCGGCCTGCGTCGTCGCGAGATAGTCCCGCCCGTACTTCGTACTCCAGTTGTCCCCGAAACGGGCAGTGCTCCACAGGGTGCCCACGCCGATGGTCGCCAGGACGACGATCATCGAGACCAGGCCGACAGCGAACGCGCCCGGCTCCCGCAGGACCGTCGGCACCGGCCACGCCGACACCTCGTCCTCGTCGGTGTCCTTGATCCCCAGCAGGGCCGCGCCCACACAGATCGCCGCGACCAGCACCACGTCGGCGACGTACCGGGGGACGACGCCGACCAGTGGGCCGAGCGGCCCACCCAGCCGGGTGATGGCGAAGAGCGCGGCGACCAGGCCGAGGTAGGAGGTGAGCAGCAGCCAGGCCCGGCCGGCCGACGGACGCCGCCGGACGGTCACCACTACCAGCGTCGCCAGCGCCGCCCACGACAACCACTTGGCGATGTCGTACGGGTCGACGAGCGGGGGACCGTCACCGGCGTAGCTCCAGCGCCAGGGCCCTCCGAGCAGACCCGGCACCACTGTCTCGCCGACCAGGTCCCCGAGGAAGTTGAGGACCGGGCCGACGGACGAGGGCTCGTCCAGCTCGCGGGCGGCGGGCCGGGTCAGGTAGAACGCCAGGTATCCCCCCGACAGCGCGCTGAGCATCAGCCAGGCCGGCCAGTGCCGGCGGATCGCCGTCGCGAGGCTGCGCCACACGCCACCGGAGGTGAAGAGGAAGACCGTCAGCAGGAACAGCAGCGGCACGATCAGCAGGGACTTGGTGTCGAAGAGCAGGCCGAACACCAGCCACAGCGCGACCACCACGAGGTGCCGCAGGCGACCGGTCCGCACGTACCGGACCTGGGCTGCCACCGCCATGACCAGGGCCAACTGCATCGGCAACACGAGCAGCCCGACCAACCACAGCGAGGAGACCTCAAGCGTCAGCGGGCTGAACACGAACAGGCACAACGGAATGAGCAGGCCCCAGCTTGGCCGGAGCAGATCCCGCAACAGCCGGTAGACGGCGATCCCGGTCGCCGCCTGGCCAACCGCCAGCAGCAACACCCACGGCCAGGTGGCGAAGCCCGCCGCCCGCACCATCGCCCACGCCACCAACAGGCCGCCGGGCATGAGGTGGTTGTTGAACGTACGCAGGAGATAGTCCGCGTCCAGCCCGGTGTCGAGGACCTGGGCGGCGATGACGAACTCGTCCTGCGAGAACCAGCCACGGGTGGCGAGGCCGGCACGCCAGGCGACGGACACCGCGATGAGGGCGATCGCCACGGCGCGGACGGGGTCGGCGCGGAGCCATCGGCCGATCGGCCCGGGCCCGTCGCCGTCGGACGCGACGCGTTCCGGATGCGTCTCGGCCTCAGCTTCTGGCATTGACATGGTCGGCAGCCTGCCACACGCTTACACGCCGTGGGGACGGCCGTTCTCCCGATAACGCCACCGCAGCGCCCCTGGTCGCCCGTCCGTGCCCGGTCCGGATAACGTCGCGCGACAGTCGTCGGCTGCAGGTGCGCGTCCGGCCGGTGAAGACAGGAGCCGAAATGCGTGCAGAGGTGGCCAGTGGCGCCGCTCCGGGGTCCAGCCGGAGCCGGCACACGGCCCGACGGTTCCGGCACCTGGTCATCTGCATCGCTCTCACCGCCCTCGCCTTCCAGCAGGCCCCGGGCCAGGTCGTCCCGGACACCAAGGTCGACCTGAACGTCAACCCGGCCGGGTGGCTGCTCCGCTCACTGCACCTGTGGGACCCCACCGGCACGTTCGGTCAACTACAGAACCAGGCGTACGGCTATCTCTGGCCGATGGGCCCGTTCTTCCTGCTCGGGTCGGAGTCCGGCCTCGCGCCGTGGGTGGTGCAGCGGCTGTGGTGGGCACTGCTCTTCTGTGTCGCCTACCTGGGGGCCGTACGCCTGGCGGGCCGGCTCACCATCGGAACGCCCGCCGGGCGCATGATCGCCGGCGTCGCCTTCGCGCTGTCACCGCGCATCCTCACCCAGCTCGGCTGGTCCTCGGTGGAAGCCTGGCCCAGCGCCGTCGCCCCCTGGGTGCTCATTCCACTGGTCGGTCTCGCCGCGGGCACGCGACTGCGACGTGCCGTCGCCGCGTCGGCCATCGCCGTCGCCTGCGCCGGTGGGGTCAACGCCACCGCCGTGTTCGCTGTGGTGCCACTGGCAGTGCTCTGGCTCGCCACCGTCCAGCCCGTACGCCGGCGGGTCACCGCCATCGCCGCCTGGTGTGGCGCGGTGGCCCTGGCCACCGCGTGGTGGTTGGTTCCGCTGCTGGTCCTCGGGCGGTACAGCCCACCCTTCCTGGACTACATCGAGACCGCCCGAAACACCACCAGCGTCACCGACGGGGTGACCGCACTGCGCGGCGCCTCCTACTGGGTCGCCTACCTGGCCTCCCCGTTCGGACCGACCATCCCGTCCGGTGCGCGGCTCGCCAACGAGGCGGTGCTGGTCGCCGCCACCCTGGCGGTCGCCGCCCTCGGTGTCCTCGGGCTGTCCCGACGGGGGATGCCGCACCGCCGGTTCCTCATCACCGGTCTGGTGCTCGGCGTCGCGCTCGTCGGTCTCGGGCACGTCGGCGACCTGCCGAACATCCTCGCCGGGCCGCAACGGGAGTTCCTCGACGGTGTCGGCGCACCCCTGCGCAACGTGCACAAGTTCGACGTCCTGCTCCGCCTGCCCCTGTGCCTGGGCATGGCGCACCTGATCGGGCTGGCCGTCCGGGCTGCGCGCACCGCGCCCGCGCGGCACCGTCCGCGAACCGTCGCACGCGCCTGGCTGACCGCCGGTGCCGCGATCGTCGCCGTCACGGCGGTCGCCACGCCCGCCCTCGCAGGTGGTCTCGCCACCCCGGGCGCGGTCAAGGAGGTGCCCGGCTACTGGCACGACGCCACCGACTGGCTCGACGCGAACACGGGACGCGGGCGGGTGCTCGTCGTACCCGGAGCGCGTTTCCCGTCGTACGACTGGGGCAACACCACGGACGAGATCACTCAGCCGCTGCTCAACAGCCGGTGGGCAGTACGCAACGCCATTCCCTTCACCCCACCGACCACGATCCGACTGCTGGACGTGATCGAGTCGACGCTCGCCACCGGCGCCGGGTCGACCGGCCTGGCGGATCTGCTGGCCCGATCCGGAATCAGTCACGTCCTGTTCCGCGCCGACCTCGACCATGGCCGCTCCGACACGGCGCGCCCAGCGGTGGTCCGGCAGGCGCTGGAGCGCTCACCCGGCTTGACCCGCGTCACGTCCTTCGGCCCCCTGCGCGGCGGGCCCTCGTCCCCCGACGAGTTCCGCGACCACGGGCTCGACGTGCCCGTCCGGGCGCTGGAGGTCTACCAGGTCGACCGGCCCGTCTCGCCGGTGGTCGCCTACGACAGATCCGACGTGACCACAGTGGTCGGTGGCCCCGAATCACTGCTCGACCTCGCCGCGGCGGGGCAACTCGGCTCGGCGCCCACCGTCCTGGCCGGCGACGCGTCGACAGCCGATGTCGCCGGACCGGTGGCCATCACCGATGGTCTGCGCAGGCGGGACGTGTCGTTCGGCGGGCTGCGTGACAACACCTCCCAGACGTTGACCGCCGACGACACCTTCGAGGTCACCGCGCCCGCCCACGACTACCTGCCCGAGTGGGGCGCGGAGCACTCCACCGTCGCCCGCTTCGAGGGCATCGACGCGATCCGCACCTCCACCGCCCGTTCGCAGGTGGGCTCCCCCGGCGGTGCCCGCCCCGAGCACCAGCCGTACGCGGCGATGGACGGCAACCCGGCGACCTCCTGGCAGTCCGCGCCGTACTCGCCCAGCGACCAACAGTGGATCGAGGTGAGCCTCGCCGACCCGACGACTGTCACCCGGGTCGAGGTGTGGTTCGACCTGAAGGCCGATGCCCTGCCCACGACGGTGACCGTCAGCGCCGGGTACGAGAGCAGCACCGTCGAACAGTTCAGCGACCACATGGTGTTCGAACTGCCCGGCGTCCACGCCACCCGCGAGGTCCGGGTCTCGGTCGACAGCGCGTACGACCTGCGCCCGTTCGGAAACGGCTCGGTCGGTGTCGCCGAGATCAAGATCCCGGGCATCCAGACCAGCCGCACCCTGGTCCTGCCCACCGCACCGGTCACCGACCGGCCGGCGGCCGTCGTCGTGTCCGCGGCACCCACGACACCGGCCTGCTTCTCCGTCGACGGCTACCCGCGCTGCTCCACCGACGCCATCCGTGGTTCCGAGGACGGGTCCACCATCGACCGGACAGTGACCCTGCCGGCGGCCGGCGCGTACGACGCCAAGCTGTGGGCGCGTCCCACAGCCGGCCCTGACCTGGACAACGCCCTCGACAAGCTGGTGACCGACGCGCAGCCGTTGCGCCTCGCGGCGCAGATCAGCGCCTCCTCGACGGCGGTGCCCGACCCGACCGGCCGGGCCGGGGCGGCACTCGACGGAGACCCGGCCACCAGCTGGTCACCGGCGATCGACGACGAGGCACCGATCCTGCGACTCAAGTGGCTCAAGCCGCAGACCATCACCGGTCTCCGCTTCTCGGTCGACGACAAGACACCCGCCACCCGTCTCGGCAGTGTGCGGGTGGTCGGCGACGACGGCTTCCGCAGCAGCCTGCTCGGCGACGACGGGCTGCTCCGCCTGGACCCGCCGATGCGGACCGACGAGATCACCATCCAGTTCCTCGACAAGCCGTCCGCCACCAGCACCGACCCGTACAAGCTGCGGTTGCCGGAGCGGTTGCCCGTCGCGGTCGGCGAGGTGACGGTGCTACCCGGAGCGCCCACCGTCGGACCGCGCCCCGACGCACCCCTGTCGCTGGCCTGCGGATCGGGGCCGACGCTCCAGATCGGCGCGGCACGGGTCACCACCATGCTGCGCGGCACGCTCCGCGACCTGCTGGAGATGCGCGAGATGCCGGTGACGCCGTGCGGCCGGGACACGCCCCGGCAGCTTGACCTGGGCCGTGGGGAGCACCGCATCGTCACCACCCCGGGCAAGCTGGCCTGGCCCACGAGGGTCGCCCTGGTACCGAAGACGACCACTCCCGCCCCGGCGACCGCCAACGCCAGCGCCACCGAGATCGAATCCTGGGCGGCCACCGAGCGACGGGTACGGGTGGCCAGTCACCCCGTCGACCGGGTGCTCGCCGTACGGGAGAACACCAACACCGGCTGGCAGGCCACCCTCGGCGGGCGGACGCTGAAACCACTGGTGGTGGACGGTTGGCAGCAGGGCTGGATCCTTCCCGCCGGCGCCTCCGGAGAGGTGCTGTTGCGTTTCGCACCGGACACGCCGTACCGGGCGGGGCTTCTCCTCGGCGGCATCCTGCTCGCGGTGGTGGTCCTGCTCGCTGTGGTGCCCGCCCGACAGCCCACCGGGCGAACCCCGGCGACCGTCCCACCGCGCGGCCGACGTCGGGTCACCCGCTCGCTGCCGCTGCTGGCCGTCGGGGCCGCCGCGCTGGTGCTGTGGAGTGGCCTCATCGGCGGCCTGCTGGTCGCGGCGGGATTCATGCTGGCGGTACCCGGCTCACGCCGCCTGCCCTGGCCGGCCGACCCACGCCGGGCCAGGACGATCAGCCGGGCCGTCGAGACCTGGCTGCCCGGCGCGCTCGTCCTGCTCGCCGGGTTGCTCTACCTCGACTCGACGCGGCGGAACACCGACGCGCTCGTGCAACTCACCATCGTCGTCGCCCTGGGCGCCCTCTGGCTCTCCACCGCCGCCCGACGGCGGCCCGTACGCCGGGCCAGGCCGACCGCCGCGACCGCAGCCGTTGCGGCGGTCATGGCGGGACCGACGCGGGAGACGACCGAGCCGGACGGGACCGAGCCTGTTGTGGCTGAGCAGGACGCCAGCGAGCCGGACGCGGCCGATCACGACCCGGCCGAGCCGGCAAGACCCGGCCAGGCGGCCGGGCCGGCCGACGGGCAGCTTCCGACCTTCTCCGAGATCACGTGAGCCCTCGACGACCCGTCCGTCGGCAGAAGACGGCCCAGACGGAGCTGGCACGCGGATGGAGCACGGGCCTCGGCGCTGCCGGAGTCAGCGTCACACTGGCCGGGGTCCTGGTCAACGGCCTGGCCTACCTGGTGCCGGTCCTGGCCGCCCGGCGGCTCGACCCGGCCGACCTCAGCGCGCTCGCCACCGCCCTGGGTCTGGTGGCGATCGTCGGTGTGCCAGGGCTCGGCCTGCAACTGGCCGTCGCCGTGCACCGCGCCCGGCACGGCGCCTCCGACACTCGGCGGCTCACCGCCGTCACCGCCGCACTGTGCGCGGTAACCCTCGTCGCGGCGACACCGCTGCTGGTCACCGCCCTGGATCTCCCGGTCGAGATGCCCGCGCTGCTCGCGGTCACCACCGCGGCGATAGTGCTCTCCTCCCGATCGCTCGGAGAGTTGCAGGGTGGCCAACGCTTCGTACGACTCGCCATCGGGATGGCGCTGCTCGCCGCCGGCCGCTACGGCGGCGTGATCGCCGGGTTGCTGCTCGACGCGGGACCGACCGGCGCGCTGGCGGTCGGCGCGTTGACCGCCGCCCTCACCCCAGCGGTGCTGGCCCGACTCGCCCGCGAGCCCCGACGGTCGTCCACCGCCCCACGGTTGACCGTCGCTCAGGTCGTTGCCGGCGGCGGCGCGACCCTGGCGATGCTCGTCGTCTCCTACGCCGACCTGCTGCTGTCCCGGCAACTGCTGTCCCCGTCGGATTCCGGGGCGTACTCGGTCGGCACCGTCCTGAGCAAGGGCGCGCTCTGGGCACCGCAGGTCGCCGCCGTCCTCGCCCTACCGCGGCTGGCCCGCGGCGACCGGCGCAGCCGAACGGTTGCGCTCGCTGTGACAGGCGGGTGTGGCGTGATTCTGGTCCTCGCCTCGACGCTCGCCGGAGGGCTCGCGTTCCGCTTCGCCGGTGGGCCCGACTACGACCACCTGGGCCGGTACGCACCAGTCTTCGCGGCGGTCGGTGCGCTCTACGCGGTGACGTTCGTGCTGCTCAACGACCGCCTCGCGGCCGGCGCACGCTGGGCGGCGGCACCACTGTGGGTGGGGGTGGCCGGCCTGGTGGCCGTCACCGCGACCCTTCGGCCGCACACCGTCCCCGGTCTCCTCCTCGCGGCACTGGGCACTGCCATCGTCACCACAGCGCTGATAGCGGTGACAGCCCGTCGGCCCGCACCGGTTCCGGCGACCGAGCCGACTAGTCCTCTTCAAGCCAGTCCGTCAGCAGTCGGTGGTCGATCGAGTCCACCCGACCGAGCGGACGACCCGAGGCCACCCGGTCCCGCAGCTCCGCCCGCGTGAACCAGCGCGCCTCCAACAACTCCTCGCCGTCCACGCGTACCTCGTCGGAGGTGGCGGTGGCCCGGAAGCCCACCATCAGGCCGGCGGGGAACGGCCACGCCTGTGACCCCTGGTAGGTCACGTCGGTGACTGTCACGCCCGCTTCCTCGCCCATCTCACGACGGACCGCGTCCTCCAGGCTCTCGCCGATCTCGACGAAGCCGGCCAGCGTCGAGTACGCGTCCTCGGCCGCACCCGCGTGCCGGGCCAGCAGACATCGCCCCGGCCGACCGGGTGCCTCGACCAACACGATGATGGCCGGCTCGATCCGGGGGAACAGCAGACGTCCGCATTCGGTGCCGGCACACGTCCGCAGGTGCCCGCCGCCGCCGGCGACGGCCGGCGCGCCGCACGTCCCGCAGAATCGCTGCTGCCGGTGCCAGTGCAACAAACCCCTGGCGTACGCCAGGACTGACGCGTCGCCGGGCTCGATCCGCCCGACCAGTGCCCGCACGTCAACGGACCGCACCGCACCGGCCATCTCGACGGCGGACCGCTCGGGGAGCGCGGAGAGGTCAGCCGCGAACACGGCGGCTTCCCCGTCGAGCCCGAGGAAGACTGTCTCGCCGACAGCGGACCGGACCAGCGCCGCGCGCTCCGCGCTGAGCCGGATCGGCCCGTGCCCGTCGACGAGACAACGGTCACGCCACAGCGGCAACAGCACTGTGGTCGACTCGGTGAGCAGCGCATCCAACCGCGTCGGATCGGTGCGCAACGGTCCCGCCCGGTCCAGCGATCCGCCCCCGTACGCCAACACCCGCTCCGCAGTGTCCACCCGGTCACCGTGCCACGTCGGCGGTGGGTCGTCGGCACCGCCCCCGGACCGGTGCGACACGCCGAACGACACGCGGTAGCAGCGCCTAGTGGGCGTAGCCAACGAGGAGGGCCGGGCATTCGTTACCGTAGGTGCCTCCGGGAGGGAGGACCTCCCGCGGCACCCTGGCGATCGAGGTTGCAGTGACGCTGTACGGCGAAAACAGTCCACCCGCCGACGACCGGCCCACAGTGCAGGTCACCGCGGTCACCTGGCCGGACGACGGACCTGAGCCGGTCAGCACAGCCACTCCCGGCGAGCCGGACGGCGGCCCGCGCCGGCCGCGTCGGGTGCGCATGATGCTCGCCGCCGGCATCACCGGTGGCGTCCTCGCCGCCGTGGCGGGCGCCGGTGCCTGGGCGTACGCCGGTGACGTCCCCCGTGGCACCAGCGTGCTCGGCACCGAACTGGGCGGCCGGAGCCGCGCGGACGCCGACCGGGAACTGCGGGCAGAGCTGGACCGGCGGGCGGCAACTCTCGCCACGCCGCTGAAGGTCACCGTCGACGGGCGCACCGCCGAGATCAACCCCGCCGACGTGGGGCTGACCGTCGACGTGCCGGCGACCGTCGCCGCAGCCGCCGAGGCCGACGCGCACCCGGTCAGCCGGTTGGTCGGCTCCCGCACCGTCGAGCCCGTGGTGACAGTCGACGCGGTCCGGTTGGACGACGCGCTCCGTAAGGTGCTCGGCGACCAGGCCCAGGGCATGACGATGCCGGCGATCACCTATAAGGGCACCACGCCGAAGGTCGTACAACCCAAGCCCGGGCTGGCTCTGAACCCGGAGCGTTCCGCCGAGGTGGTCCGCACCGGCTGGTTGGCCGGCGCCCCGGTCACCGTGCCCCTGGTGGAGACCCACCCGGCGACCACTCCGGAGGAGTTGGACCGGATGGTCAGCGAGCTGGCGAAGCCGGCGGTCGCCGCACCGGTCACCCTGCGCACCAACAAGGGCCAGGTGTCGATCCCGCCCGCCGCCATCGCGAAGAGCCTCCGGTTCAGCACCGACAAGACCGGCAAGCTCACCCCCTCGGTGGACGTCAAGCGGCTGCGGGCGGCGCTCGGCGACAAGCTGGCCGCCATCGAGGTGCCGCCGAAGGACGCCACGATGACGATTTCCGGTGGCCGGCCCACAGCCAAGGAGGGGCGATCCGGGCAGCAGCTGGACACGGCAACCCTCAGTCGAGACCTGCTGGCCGTCCTACCCAGGGCGGAGGGCCGCGAGGTGACCGGCGAGTTGAAGCCGACACCGCCGCAGCTGACCGCGGAGAAGCTCGCCGGCCTGGGCATCAAGGAGCGGGTGTCGACCTTCACCACCCGGTTCACCGGTGGCATGGCCTCATCGCGCAGCCAGAACATCGCGACCATCGCGCGGAAGGTGGACGGCACCGTCGTCCTACCTGGAAAGACGTTCTCGCTCAACGGGCACACCGGCGAGCGCGGCTACGCCCAGGGCTACCGGGACGCACCTGTCATCCTCGACGGCAAGCTGGTGCCGGGCGTCGGCGGCGGCACCTCGCAGTTCACCACCACGCTGTTCAACGCGACGTACTACGCCGGCTTGGAGGACGTCGAGCACAAGCCGCACTCGTACTGGTTCGACAGGTACCCGGCCGTCATCGAGTCCACGATCTTCTGGCCGAACCTGGACTTCAAGTTCCGCAACAACACCGAGTACGGCGTACTCATCGACACGTCGTACACGTCCAGCACGATCACCGTGTCGATCTGGAGCACGAAGATCTACGACAGCGTGAAGACCGAGTACGGGCCGCGCCGCAACATCACGACGCCGAAGCAGATCCACCTGTCGCCCGGCCCCTCGTGCATCGAGACCAACGGCATCAACGGCTTCACCCAGGACGCCTTCCGGGTCATCAAGAAGGGCGGCACCGTGGTCAAGCGGGAGAAGTTCACCTGGCGCTACGACGCGGAACCCCGCTACGTCTGCGGGACCAAACCGTCCTAAGGGCTACCCGGTGCGGGTCGATCCCGCCGTGAGGTCCGCCCTGCCCCGGGTCCAGCTCAGGTCGGGGGTCAGCCCTGCTCCGGGTCCAGCCCTGCTCCGGGTCCAGCCCTGCTCCGGGTCCAGCTCACGTCCGGGTCCAGCTCAGGTCGGGGGCCGGGTCGCCGGCGTTACCGCCGTGGCCATCGCGCTTGCCGCCCTGCGGTGGCATCGGGACCGTACGACTCTCCTGCACCCGGATCTCGGCCCGGAACCGGTGCGCCGCAGGGTGCCACATCTCCTCGAACGGACCCATTACCTCACCACCGATACCGCGACGACGCACCCGGGACGCGAGCCACCAGAGGGTTCCCAGGACCGCGGCCACGCAGCCCGTGAACACCACAAACACTAGGACCTCATCCACGGGCCGAGCCTAACCCTGGCCGCCAGACCCAGCCCCGAACCGCCGCGATCTTGCACTTTCTGTCGTCGTAACGCGAAGTCTGAGGCGATTTGTCGCCGCACAAACTGCAAGATCGCGGGGGAGAGTGGGCGCGGGGGAGATCCCAGACCTGCTGAGCTGCTGAGCTGCTGAGCTGCTGACAGCAGGCTCGCTGACCGTCGCCTGGCCCGGTCGTCGCCGGTCCGCCGGCCGCAAGATCGTGCAACATCCTGGATGTAGTGGTGTCCCAACGCAGCTGAGGCCACGACAACCAGGATCGAGCGTGACCTTGCCCGCCTCAGGGGCGGCTCGGACCCCAGACCCGGCCCCACCGGTCCTCCGATAGCCCGCGCAGACCGGGGAGACCGGGGAGACCCGGCCGATCAACCACACGAGGAAACGCGGGAAAGGGGAAACGCAGATAAGGCCACCCCGTTAGGGGTGGCCTTATCTGGAAGATTGTCCGGCGGCGTCCTACTCTCCCACACCCTCACGAGTGCAGTACCATCGGCGCTGGAGGGCTTAGCTTCCGGGTTCGGAATGTAACCGGGCGTTTCCCCTCCGCCATGACCGCCGTAACTCTATGAACATATCAAACAACCCCGGCACACACTCACGGGTGTTCGCTTGTTCAGAGTTGCACAGTGGACGCGTAGCAGCTTAGTAGTCAAGTCCTCGGCCTATTAGTACCGGTCAACTGAACCCGTTACCGGGCTTACATTTCCGGCCTATCAACCCAGTCGTCTAGCTGGGGGCCTTACCCCACAAAGTGGGTGGGATACCTCATCTTGAAGCAGGCTTCCCGCTTAGATGCTTTCAGCGGTTATCCCTTCCGAACGTAGCTAACCAGCCGTGCCCTTGGCAGGACAACTGGCACACCAGAGGTTCGTCCGTCCCGGTCCTCTCGTACTAGGGACAGCCCTTCTCAAGTATCCTACGCGCACGGCGGATAGGGACCGAACTGTCTCACGACGTTCTAAACCCAGCTCGCGTACCGCTTTAATGGGCGAACAGCCCAACCCTTGGGACCTGCTACAGCCCCAGGATGCGACGAGCCGACATCGAGGTGCCAAACCATCCCGTCGATATGGACTCTTGGGGAAGATCAGCCTGTTATCCCCGGGGTACCTTTTATCCGTTGAGCGACACCGCTTCCACTCGCAAGTGCCGGATCACTAGTCCCGACTTTCGTCCCTGCTCGACCTGTCAGTCTCACAGTCAAGCTCCCTTGTGTACTTGCACTCAACACCTGATTGCCAACCAGGCTGAGGGAACCTTTGGGCGCCTCCGTTACCTTTTAGGAGGCAACCGCCCCAGTTAAACTACCCACCAGACACTGTCCCTGAACCGGATAACGGTCCGAAGTTAGATACCCAAATCAACCAGAGTGGTATTTCAAGATTGCCTCCACCCATACTGGCGTATGGACTTCACCGGCTCCCACCTATCCTACACAAGCTAATTCGAGTACCAATGTCAAGCTATAGTAAAGGTCCCGGGGTCTTTCCGTCCTGCCGCGCGTAACGAGCATCTTTACTCGTACTGCAATTTCGCCGGGCCTGTGGTTGAGACAGTGGGGAAGTCGTTACGCCATTCGTGCAGGTCGGAACTTACCCGACAAGGAATTTCGCTACCTTAGGATGGTTATAGTTACCACCGCCGTTTACTGGCGCTTAAGTTCTCCGCTTCGCCCCGAAGAGCTAACAGGTCCCCTTAACGTTCCAGCACCGGGCAGGCGTCAGTCCATATACATCGAATTACTTCTTCGCATGGACCTGTGTTTTTAGTAAACAGTCGCTTCCCCCTGCTCTCTGCGGCCATACAACGCTCCACCCGCGCGGGGCTTCACGTCTCCGGCCCCCCTTCTCCCTAAGTTACGGGGGCAATTTGCCGAGTTCCTTAACCACAGTTCGCCCGATCGCCTCGGTATTCTCTACCTGACCACCTGTGTCGGTTTGGGGTACGGGCCGCTAAGAACTCGCTAGAGGCTTTTCTCGGCAGCATAGGATCACTGACTTCACCTGAATCGGCTCGGCATCACGTCTCAGCCTTCATGTGTTGCGGATTTGCCTACAACACGGCCTACACGCTTACCCCGGCACAACCACCGGCCGGGCTCAGCTACCTTCCTGCGTCACCCCATCGCTTGACTACTACCCATCAGGTTCCCACGCTCCCTCAGCTCAGTCCGAAGACCTCACCAAGTTCGGGTGGTTAGCACAACGAGGTTCATCAGGGACGCTCTTTCGCGGGTACGGGAATATCAACCCGTTGTCCATCGACTACGCCTCTCGGCCTCGCCTTAGGTCCCGACTCACCCAGGGCGGATTAGCCTGGCCCTGGAACCCTTGGTCATCCGGCGGAAGGGTTTCTCACCCTTCTTTCGCTACTCATGCCTGCATTCTCACTCGTGCCGCGTCCACAACTGGGTCACCCCGCTGCTTCACTCGCGGCACGACGCTCCCCTACCCATCCACACACCTGCACAAGGAATCAAGTCCAAGCGAGGATAAAATGTGAATGCCACAGCTTCGGCGGTGTGCTTGAGCCCCGCTACATTGTCGGCGCGGAACCACTTGACCAGTGAGCTATTACGCACTCTTTAAAGGGTGGCTGCTTCTAAGCCAACCTCCTGGTTGTCTATGCGACCCCACATCCTTTTCCACTTAGCACACGCTTAGGGGCCTTAGCTGGTGATCTGGGCTGTTTCCCTCTCGACTACGAAGCTTATCCCCCGCAGTCTCACTGCCGCGCTCTCACTTACCGGCATTCGGAGTTTGGCTGATTTCGGTAAGCTTGTGGGCCCCCTAGACCATCCAGTGCTCTACCTCCGGCAAGAAACACGCGACGCTGCACCTAAATGCATTTCGGGGAGAACCAGCTATCACGGAGTTTGATTGGCCTTTCACCCCTAACCACAGGTCATCCCCCAATTTTTCAACATTGGTGGGTTCGGCCCTCCACGCGGTCTTACCCGCGCTTCAGCCTGCCCATGGCTAGATCACTCCGCTTCGGGTCTAGGACACGCGACTGAATCGCCCTATTCAGACTCGCTTTCGCTACGGCTCCCCCACACGGGTTAACCTCGCCACATGCCACTAACTCGCAGGCTCATTCTTCAAAAGGCACGCCGTCACCCCGCAAGGCTCCGACGGATTGTAGGCGAACGGTTTCAGGTACTATTTCACTCCCCTCCCGGGGTACTTTTCACCATTCCCTCACGGTACTTGTCCGCTATCGGTCACCAGGAAGTATTTAGGCTTACCAGGTGGTCCTGGCAGATTCACGGCAGATTTCAGGGGTCCGCCGCTACTCGGGAACACCCACAGAAGGTCAGCAACTTTCACCTACCGGACTCTCACCGTCTACGGTCAGCCATTCCAGACTGTTCGACTAGCCACTGACTTTGTAACTTCTCGAACAAGTGTCAGCTTGTTCAGCAGGGTCCCACAACCCCGACCACGCAACCCCTGACAGGTATCACACGCAGCCGGTTTAGCCTCGATCCGCTTTCGCTCGCCACTACTCACGGAATCACTAAATTGTTTTCTCTTCCTACGGGTACTGAGATGTTTCACTTCCCCGCGTTCCCTCCACACACCCTATGTGTTCAGGTGTGGGTGACACCACATGACTGGTGCCAGGTTTCCCCATTCGGACACCCTGGGATCACAGCTTGGTTGACAGCTCCCCCAGGCCTATCGCGGCCTCCCACGTCCTTCATCGGCTCCTGGTGCCAAGGCATTCACCGTTCGCCCTTGACAACTTGACCACAAAGATGCTCGCGTCCACTGTGCAATTCTCAACAAACGACCAACCCACAACCCGATCCGCCCCACACCAAACCCAGCCCCTCTCAGGACCAACGGTATGTGGGGCCAGGCCATGCCTGGCAGACTTCCAGCCCCCACACAGGAGGCCGGCGCGTCTCTGAAACAACAACCAATGGTTGTTCCTTCAGGACCCAACAGGGTGCTCACATTTCTTCTCAGCCGCACCGAGACCATCCGTTCCCACCACCCCGAAGAGTGGCTGTACTAAGTGAGCCCGGCCGTTGCCGAGGAAAAACTTGCCAGTGTCTCCGCCATCTGAGCACCCCGACCCAACATTCGTGGGCCGCGGGCTCCTTGCACCCTTTCGGGTGAAGGTGCTCCTTAGAAAGGAGGTGATCCAGCCGCACCTTCCGGTACGGCTACCTTGTTACGACTTCGTCCCAATCGCCAGCCCCACCTTCGACGGCTCCCTCCACAAGGGTTGGGCCACCGGCTTCGGGTGTTGCCGACTTTCGTGACGTGACGGGCGGTGTGTACAAGGCCCGGGAACGTATTCACCGCAGCGTTGCTGATCTGCGATTACTAGCGACTCCGACTTCACGGGGTCGAGTTGCAGACCCCGATCCGAACTGAGACCGGCTTTTTGGGATTCGCTCCACCTCGCGGTATCGCAGCCCATTGTACCGGCCATTGTAGCATGCGTGAAGCCCTGGACATAAGGGGCATGATGACTTGACGTCATCCCCACCTTCCTCCGAGTTGACCCCGGCAGTCTTCGATGAGTCCCCGCCATAACGCGCTGGCAACATCGAACGAGGGTTGCGCTCGTTGCGGGACTTAACCCAACATCTCACGACACGAGCTGACGACAGCCATGCACCACCTGTGACCGCCCCCGAAGGACCTCACATCTCTGTGAGTTTTGCGGCCATGTCAAACCCAGGTAAGGTTCTTCGCGTTGCATCGAATTAATCCGCATGCTCCGCCGCTTGTGCGGGCCCCCGTCAATTCCTTTGAGTTTTAGCCTTGCGGCCGTACTCCCCAGGCGGGGCGCTTAATGCGTTAGCTGCGGCACAGGGAACCGGAGAGGCCCCCCACACCTAGCGCCCAACGTTTACAGCGTGGACTACCAGGGTATCTAATCCTGTTCGCTCCCCACGCTTTCGCTCCTCAGCGTCAGTATCGGCCCAGAGACCCGCCTTCGCCACCGGTGTTCCTCCTGATATCTGCGCATTTCACCGCTACACCAGGAATTCCAGTCTCCCCTACCGAACTCTAGCCTGCCCGTATCGACCGCAGGCTTGGGGTTGAGCCCCAAGTTTTCACGGTCGACGCGACAAGCCGCCTACGAGCTCTTTACGCCCAATAAATCCGGACAACGCTCGCACCCTACGTCTTACCGCGGCTGCTGGCACGTAGTTGGCCGGTGCTTCTTCTGCAGGTACCGTCACTCTCGCTTCGTCCCTGCTGAAAGAGGTTTACAACCCGAAGGCCGTCATCCCTCACGCGGCGTCGCTGCATCAGGCTTCCGCCCATTGTGCAATATTCCCCACTGCTGCCTCCCGTAGGAGTCTGGGCCGTGTCTCAGTCCCAGTGTGGCCGGTCGCCCTCTCAGGCCGGCTACCCGTCGTCGCCTTGGTAGGCCATCACCCCACCAACAAGCTGATAGGCCGCGAGCCCATCCCAAGCCGAAAAACTTTCCACCACCAGCCATGCGGCCAGAAGTAATATTCGGTATTAGCCCCCGTTTCCGAGGGTTATCCCAAAGCTTGGGGCAGGTTGCTCACGTGTTACTCACCCGTTCGCCGCTCGAGTACCCCGAAGGGCCTTTCCGCTCGACTTGCATGTGTTAAGCACGCCGCCAGCGTTCGTCCTGAGCCAGGATCAAACTCTCCAACAAAAAATTAGTTGAACAGCATCCTGACAACAAACAAATGTTGCCAAAGGAATCCCAACCAGCCAGCAAAAACTGACCAGTCCGGGGTATAAATCATAATTGGCACTGGCTTTACAAGCACCCTGTTGAGTTCTCAAAGAACAACCACACACCGACCAGAAGCCCCACCTCAGTGGAACCCCAACCGGGGCTTTTCGTACCGCGTCCCCGCCGCTCTCGCGCCGGGCACTTTTACTACGTTACCTCACCGTCTTCGCCGTGTCAAACCGTGTGTCCCGGTCTGTCATGCTTCGTACGGGTCAGCGCCGGCGCACTCACGCAGCAGCGAACCGCTGCGTCAGGTCGTCGGATTCAGCAGACCGGCCGCTGCGGTTTCCCGCAGTCTCGCCCGGTTCCCTGCCGGTCGTGAACCTTACCCGGTCGGCTTCGCCGCACCAAATCCGCCTCGCGGCCGATCCGGCGAGCCCCGCCCGGACCGCGTCTCCCAGGAGCGAACCCCTGCTTGACCCGGTTGCCATCCCGTTTCGGTGCTCTAGGACCTTCGTCCCGTTTGCCCCGTTCCGCGCTGGCAGAGAGAAAGTTACGCGTCTGCGGGTTTGATCGTCAAATCCACGGGTAGCGGCGCGCGTCACATTCGCTCGTCCGCCGCGTTTTCGCAGGTCAGAAGCGTTCAGCCAGCAACGATGGCTCGGCGACCACCAGCAGTACGGGCACCGACCGGCCCCGATCCGCAGGAGTGGCGCCCCTCAGGAGGTCTGTCGACGCCGGGTCGCGAGCCATGCCCGGACGCCAAGAACGCCAGCTGTGGTGCCGATCGCCAGGGAAGCGGCGATCAACAACGCGTGCACCCACAGAAAGCTGGTGGCCGCGCCGTCGGCCACGGTGCCGGACGCCCAGGATCGCGGGTCCTGCCAGATGGCGACCGCGAACCTCGGCCAGATCACCCAGGTCCAGACGCCGACTCCGACCAGGAAGACACTCCACCCTCGCGACAGCACCATGGCAGCCGAGTATGCCAGCGCACCTGGTCACCGGGCCCGTGCCGGCCACCGCCACCGCGCGACCGGCGGCGCGAACGCCGGGCGGACCACCCCTCACGCCTCGGAAGGAGCGCTGCCGCGTAGAACGTGGCCTGTTTCCGCCGTCAGGGTGATGGGCACTGCGAAGGGGGACAGCTGAGGACCGTCCCCTGGAGGTGCCCCGTGCGACCCTCGATCTTCAACCCCTGGGCCTGGCGTGACCCGTCCGCCCTGGCCGGCGGTTACACGCAGACCACACCGTCGGTCACCCCGCCCGACGACCACGAGGGTGGTCACGACGGCCCGGACGCGCCCGGCCCGGGCACGCCCGTCGACCTGGTGGGCTATCAGGTGCAGGCGAGCGACGGCCGCATCGGCACCATCGACGAGACGAGCGACGAGGCGGACGCCGGGCACCTGGTGGTGGACACCGGGCCGTGGATCTTCGGCCAGAAGGTCCTGCTGCCGGCCGGAACCGTGGAACGGGTGGATCACCAGGAACGCGTCGTGCACGTCGACCGGACGCGCCAGGAGATCAAGGACGCGCCACCGTTCGACCCAGACTCGGCTGACCAGCAATATCGGGAACGTGTCGGTACCTACTACGCCGACAGCTACCTGTCCCCGCCGGCAACGGACCGCAGGTAATGTGAGGCCGTGGTCCGGACGGGCAACTGCGCATCCGAGGCGGTCGACCTGGTCGACGGCCGCTTCCCCGGTGCCGTGCCCGAGGTCCCGACCAGCTCCGGCGATGGCCGTGAGCAACTTCTGAACGTCCTCCGTGCCGGTGGTCTGCGGTTTCGCGCCGGCGCGCGATGGCGGGCGACTCGCTGAGTCGATCCCGCTGACCGAGCAGGGCTGAGCCAGCCCTGCTCGGCGCGCGCCCACGCGTGACCCACCAACGGAACGAGAGGCACCACCATGTCCGTCGCACGAATGCTCACCGGCGACCGGCCCACCGGCCGCCTGCACCTCGGCCACTACGTCGGCAGCATCGCCAACCGGGTACGGCTACACCGGCGCTACGAGAGCTTCTTCATCATCGCCGACCTGCACATGCTCACCACCCGCAATCGCCGGGAGGACATCGACCAGGTCGCCGGCAACGCCCGCGAGATGGTGACCGACATCCTCGCCGCCGGCGTCGACCCGGACCGGGCCACGTTCTATCTCCAGTCGGCCATCCCCGAGGTCGGCGACCTCAACACCCTCCTGCAGAACCTGGTGACCGTCCCCCGGCTGGAACGGGTGCCCTCGCTCAAGGACATGGCCCGCGACGCCGGCAAGGAGGAGATGCCGTACGGGCTGCTGGGTTATCCAGTGCTCCAGGCCGCGGACATCCTCTGCGTGAAGGGGGAGGTGGTCCCGGTCGGCCGGGACAACGCGGCACACGTCGAGGTGACCAGGGAGATCGCCCGGCGGTTCAACCACCTGTACGGCCCGGTCTTCCCGGTGCCCGAGTTGATCCCGGCGGACACACCGAGCCTGGTGGGGACCGACGGCGCGGCCAAGATGAGCAAGAGCCGGGGCAACGCGATAGCGCTCTCCGACGACGCGGCGACGGTGCGTCGCAAGGTGCTCGGCATGTACACCGACCCGAACCGGGTGCGGGCCGACGTGCCGGGCACTGTGGAAGGCAACCCGGTGTTCGCGTACCACGACGTCTTCAATCCGGACCGCGACGAGGTGGCCGACCTGGCCCGGCGGTACCGGGCCGGGCGGGTGGGTGACGTGGAGGTCAAGGAACGGCTGATCGCCGCGCTGGAGGGGTTCCTGGCGCCGATCCGGCAGCGCCGGGCCGAGATCGAAGCCGACCGTGGCCTGGTCGACCGACTGATCGTCGAGGGTACGGAACGGACCCGCCAGGAGGTACGCCAGACGGTGCTCGAGGTACGCCGGGCGATGGGGCTGACCGGCGCGTACCAGCAGGTGCGGCGGCGGGCTGAGCGGAGCCGGCGCCGGACGGACGCCTCGACCTGAGGCCGGGGCGTCCGGTCGGCGATGTGGCGCCCGGGTCCGCTGCGACACCAGCGGGGTCTCAGCGGATCCGGACGTCAGCCAGGTCCAGGGTGATCGGCGTCCAGGAGAGGTCCGGGGTGCGGTCCTCCTGGCGGATGTGGATCCGGCGTCGCGTCGGCACGACCAGCCCGTCGACCTCGGTGGATCCGCTGACGTAGTGCGCGACCCGGGAGGAGTCGTTGACCACCGGCTGGTAGTCCATGCGCCGCAGCAGCCCGCTGTCGTCGAAGTAGTACAGCTGCGTGTCGCTGTGGGTGTGCACGCTCTCGGGGTACGTGACGCGCAGGACGCGCCACGACTCGCCGTCCTCCGTCCACGGCTCGACCTCGTACGCCTCCACGCCCGGCCAGGTGAACAGGAACGGCTCGACGAGGTAGTGCCAGGTGGCGTAGCCACGGAAGTAGGCCGCCTGGGCGAGCGTCCACTGGCTCTCCTGGGTGTAGCCGGCGAAGCTGGCCCGAGGATTCGTCAACTCGTCGATCAGGCTGCCGTCGGCTGCGGTGACGGTGACCCGGTCGGTGTCGCTGTCGTACTCGGTGACCTGGCCGGTGCCCTCCTGGACGTGGCGGATCCGTTCCCGGTGCAGGTCGGCCTCGACGAGTTCGGTGCTGTCGAAGTCGGGACGGCCCTTGAACGCCCAGAACGGGCCGCCATAGGTGAGCCGGGTGGTGAGGGTCGATGCGGTGTTCCAGCGATCGAGGCCGCCGTGGCGCTCGATGACCTTGGCGAGCAGTGCATCCATCGCTTACTCCTAAGTTAGGACTGGCCGGTCCGACGTTAGCACTGTTCGGTGGACGCCGACTACGATGACGATGTGACTCAGCGGACTTACCAGGACGCCTGCGGGGCGGCGCGCACGATGGACATCGTCGGCGAGCGCTGGGCTCTGTTGATTGTTCGAGAGCTGGTGTTCGGCCCGAAGCGTTTCGGCGATCTGCGGGCCGGCCTGCCGAAGGCCAGCCAGAACGTGCTCAGCCAGCGACTGCGGGAGCTGGAGCAGTCCGGCATCGTCCGGCGGGTGCAGCTCGGGCCGCCGGCAAGCGTGCACGCGTACGAGCTGACCGAACGCGGCCAGCAACTGGAGCCGACGCTGATCGAGCTGTCGCGGTGGGGCGCCGGCCTGCCCGCGGAGCCGGACGTCGAGATGAGCACCGACGCGTTCATGCTGTTGCTGAAGGCCCTCTATCGACCACCGACCGACGCTCCGGTGACCGCTCGACTCCGGTTGCAGGTGGGCACCGACGCCTTCGAGGTGGGGGTCTCTCCGAGTGGGATCAGCGTGGCCCGTGGTCGGTCGGGCCCTGTCGACGTCACTGTCACAGGCACTGTCGGAGCACTGCGGGACCTGATGTTCGGCGGCACGCCGCTGCGCTCGGCGGTCTCGGCGGGCGAAATCGACGTACACGGCGACATCGCAGCGGCCGAGCGGTTCTTCCTGCTCTTCGGAGCGACGCCAGGCGAGTAGACCGGGTGAACACTCGACCCCGATGGCGCAGAATGCGAGGATGAGGAGGGTTCTCGACATTCGTCCGGTGCCGGCAGGCGTGACGCACCGGACCACGATGTTCGAGATCTTCTTCGATCTGGTCTTCGTCTTCGCGCTCACCCGGGTCATCACGTTCATGGCGGGGTCGCCGAGCGCGCTCACCCTGGCCCAGGGGCTACTCCTCCTGCTCCTGCTGTTGTACTCCTGGTCGCCGTACATCTGGGTGGGAAACCTGGTCCGGCCGGACGTCGGCCCGGTCCGCGCTGTCACCCTCGTCGCGATGGCGGCGATCTTCGTGGCCGCGCTGGTGTTGCCGGACGCGTGGCGGCAGAGCCCGGAACTGTTCGACGCCCCGTTGACTCTCGCCCTGGCCTACGTGGTCGGCCGGGCCGTGCAGCTCGTGATCCTGTTCTGGGCGAGCGCGACGAACCCGCCACTGCGCTCGACGCTGCGGTTCTTTACAGTGCCGGTGGTGCTGGGCTGGGTCCCGCTGATCATCGGTGCCCTGCTCGGCGGTGCGGCCCAGACGGCGCTCTGGACTGTCGCGTTCCTGCTGAACATCGGCGGCGCCCGGATCGCGTCCACCTTTCGGCCGTGGCAACTGCGCAGCGTGGACCACTTCAGCGAGCGGTTCGGCCTGGTGCTCATCATCGCGCTGGGTGAGTCCCTGATCTCCGCCGGCGCGGGCCCGAGGGCGATGGCACCGGTCGGCTCCGCCCTCCTGGCCGCACTGCTCGGCCTCACCTGCACGGTGTGCCTGTGGTGGCTCTACTTCGATCGGCTGGCGCCCGCCGCCCGGGAGGCTGTCAGCAACGTGCCTGGTGAACGACGGGCCAGCGTGGCCGGCGACGCGTACGGCCTCGGGCACTCCACGCTGATCATCGGCGCCATCTACGTCGCGCTCGGCATCGAGGAGGTGATCGCCCAGCTCACCGAGGAGTCCGCGCACCCCGACCGACTGGGCTGGGAGGCCGCTACCGCGCTCTACGGCGGCGCCGCCCTCTACCTGCTCAGCAGGTTGGTCTTCCGCCGGCTGACGGTTGGCCCGGTGTACCCGACGCAGGTCGTCGCCGCGCTGCTGCCGCTGGCCCTGCTGCCGATCGGCCGATCCCTGCCGCCACTGGCGGCGCTCACAGTGCTGACCGCCCTTCTGATCGGGGTGACCTGGTTCGAACGACGGATGGACCGACGCGACGAACGACCCGAGTCGGCGCAGCGGGGCCTCTTGTGAGCACAGTCGGACAGTTCGGTCGCGAAAATCCTGCCGCGCCGTGTCGATATCCCCGTCCCACGTTCGTCGTCATGCTGTACGGCGATCCGCCGCACCGAGAGGAGCCGAAACGTGAAGTACATGCTGCTGTTCATGAGCCCCATGGTTGACGGGGAGGTCGTCGACAACGGGTGCAGCTTCGAGGACTGGACCCGCTACGACCGGGAGATGAAGGACGCCGGGGTCTGGGTCTCCGGGCACCCCCTGCAGGACCTGACCACCTGCACCACCGTGCAGGTCAAAGCGGACGGCGAGCGCACGATCACCGACGGGCCGTTCGCCGAGACCCGTGAGCTGCTCGGCGGGTACGACGTCATCGACGTGCCGGACCTCGACGCCGCGCTGGACTGGGCGGCCCGCAGCCCCGGGGCCATCGGCACCGGATCGGTCCAGGTCCGTCCGATCTTCGAGCTCGACATGCAGGGGTGACAGTGCCGGCCGAGGAGGCAGCAGTCGGGTCGTCGGTGGAGGCGGTGTTCCGGGAGGAACGCGGCCGACTGCTCGCCTCGCTCGTGCGCCGCTTCGGCGACCTCGACCTGGCCGAGGAGGTCACGTCCGAGGCCATCGAGGCGGCGCTGACGCACTGGCCGACCGACGGCGTCCCGAGCCGGCCGGGTGCCTGGCTGCTCACCACGGCTCGGCGTCGGGCCGTCGACCGGCTGCGTCGCGACCGGGTGCTGGCGACCCGGCTCGCGGTACTGCAGGCGGAGGCCGAGCGGGCCGATCACGCGCCGCCCGCCGACGCGGACCGCGACCTGCCCGACGACCGGTTGGCGCTCTTCTTCACCTGTGCGCACCCGGCACTGGCCGCGCAGGATCGCGGGGCACTCACCCTGCGGTTCCTGGCCGGCCTCACCACCACCGAGGTCGCGCGGGCCTTCCTGGTGCCGCCCGCCACCATGGCCCAACGACTCGTCCGCGCCAAACGGAAGATCCGCGACGCACGCATCCCGTTCCGGGTGCCGGGCCCCGACGAGCTGCCCGGTCGTCTGCCCACCGTGCTCCAGGCCGTCTACTCGGTCTTCACCGAGGGGTACGCGGCCAGCTCCGGCCCGGATCTGCAACGGATCGACCTGGCCGACGAGGCCATCCGGCTGGGCCGGATCCTGCGTCGGCTGCTGCCGGCCGAGCGGGAGGTCGCCGGGCTGCTCGGCCTGATGCTGCTGGTCCACGCCCGACGGGACGCGCGTACCGGGCCGGACGGCGCCATGATCCTTCTCGACGACCAGGACCGTGGACGCTGGGACCGTCGGATGATCGAGGAGGGGCGGGGCCTGGTGGTGGTCGCGCTCACCGGCCGAGCGCCCGGCCCGTACGGCGTGCAGGCCGCCATCGCCGCGCTGCACGACGAGGCCGCCGACGTGGCCAGCACCGACTGGCCGCAGGTGGTGGCGCTCTACGACGTGCTGCTCGGCCTGGTGCCCTCGCCGATCGTGGCGCTCAACCGCGCCGCCGCGGTCGCCATGCGGGACGGGCCGGCGGCGGGGCTCGCGCTGCTCGACGAGTTGGCCGACGAGCCTCGGCTGCGCGGCCACCACCCCTATCCGGCGGCGCGGGCCGACCTGCTGCGTCGGCTCGGCCGGTACGACGAGGCCGCCGTCGCGTACCGCAGCGCGTTGACGCTGGTCGGCACCGAACCGGAGCGCGCGTACCTGCTCGGTCAGCTGAGAGCCGTCACGACCGAGTGAGCTGTACCCTTCCCGGGTGAGTCTGCCTCTGCCTCCCGGGCCGTTCGCCGCGTACCTGTTCGACTGCGACGGCACCATCGTCGACTCGATGCCGCTGCACTACCTGGCCTGGCAGCGGGCCCTTGAGGAGTGGGGTTGCCAGTTCCCCGAGGACCTCTTCTACGCCTGGGGTGGGCGGCCCACCGCCGACATCATCGTCGCGCTGAACGAGCAGCAGGGTCTTGCCATGCCGGTGGCAGCCGTCGTCGAGCGCCGGGAGAGCTACTACCAGGAGTTGCTGCCGCAGCTCGCCGCCGTGCCCGAGGTGCTGGCGCACATCCACGACGCGCATCGGCGGGTCCCGTTCGCCGTCGTCTCCGGCAGCACCCGCGCGTCGGTTACCGCCTCCCTGGACGCGCTCGGCCTGCTGGACCGGTTCGACGTGCTGGTCTGCGCCGACGACTACACCCGGGCCAAGCCCGACCCGGAGGCGTTCCTGCTCGCGGCGGAGCAGCTCGGCGTGCCCCCGGAGTCCTGCCTGGTCTTCGAGGACACCGACCTGGGCATCCAGGCCGCGACAGCGGCCGGCATGGCTTCGGTACGCGTGCCGCAACAGCGCACGCCCTGACGTCTCAGGCGACAGTCAGCAGGAGTTTGCCGGAGTAGGACGTCTGTAGGCGCTGGTGCGCGTCCCGCACCTTGCCCAGTGGGAACTTCTCCGCGACGTGCACCACGAACGGCCCCGCCTCGATGAGTTCGTTGAGGCGCCGCAACTGTCGAGGGCTCGATTCGCCGTCGTACGCGCGGACCATGACGCCCGGCCGTTCCTGCGGCTCCGGCTGCACCCCGTGGGCGAACGCGACCACCCCGCCGTCGGCCAACGCTTCGGTGAGCCGGTCCAGAGTCGCGCCGCCGGCCATCGCCAGGATGGCGTTCACCCCGCCCGGCGCCGCGTCCCGGATCCGGGCCAGCACGTCGGTCATGTCGCCGTGGCCGTCGAGGGACACGTCGGCGCCGAGCCGGGTCACCAGCGCGACGCCGTCCGCCCCGGACGCCACGGCGATCACGTTCAGCCCCTGCCGCTTCGCCAACTGCACGGCCAGGTGACCCTGACCGCCGCTCGCACCGAAGATCAGCAACCAGGCGCCGGCCGACAGGCTGATCGCGTCGAGCCCGGCCAGCGCGGTCAGCGCGTCGGTGGGCATGGCACCGGCGTGTTCGGCGGGCACACCGTCGGGCACCTTTGCCGCGTACTCCGCCTTGACCGACGCGTACTCGGCGTAGCAGCCGCCCTTCGGCCGAGCGGTGGCGGAGACGTAGACCAGGTCGCCCACGGCCAGGCCGGTCACCTTGCTGCCGGCCGCGATGACGGTTCCGGCGCCGTCGGAACCGGGCACGATCGGGAGCGCCGAGCCCTCCGGCACCAGCACACCCTCGCGCTCGTACGCGTCCCACACCCCGACACCTGCGCTCAAGACCTTGATCAGCACCTCGTCGTCGGCGACCTGCGGGATCGGCAGCTTCCGCAGGGTGATCACCTCCGGCCCGCCGAACTCGTCGAAGGCCGCGGCCTGCATCCGCTCTGGCACATCCCCGTCAACCATGTGGCTTCCCTCTCCGTGCCGGCGTCACCGTCGCAGCATGCCGGCTCGGGAACGGGCGTGGTTCGGAGCCGAGCGTCGTTCACCCACAAGGACGAACGCCCGCGTTTGGTGGGCCCCGCCGCGCGTAGCCGGGGCAGGCCCGGGAATGTCCGCGTACCGCGCCGGGCGCGAGCGCGGGTGGGTTCGACGTGAAGGACGGGCGCGTCGCGCTGGCCGCGGGACCGACGGAAGGGGCATCGTGCACGCTCCGTCGACGCGGGCCACGGCCGGGCTCCTGGTGGCGCTCGCCACGGCCTCCGGCTTCCTCGACGTGATCTGTCTGACCAAGCTCAACGGCTACTTCGCCAGCGTGGTCACCGGCAACCTGGTGCACTTCGGCCACGCGATCGCCACTGCCGACACCCGCTCCCTCGCGGGGGCGGTGGTGGCGGTTGGCGGGTACACGGTGGGCGTGGCCGCTGCCACTGTGCCGTTGCGCCACACCCCGCCGGGTTGGAACCGCCGTACCGCTGTGGTGACGTCGGCCGAGGCGGTGCTGCTGCTCGGCTTCACTGTTGGCTGGTTCGGCTGCTCGGCACGTCCCGGGTACGGCTTCGGGCTCGTGCTGCTGGCGATGGCGGCCGTGTCGAGCGGCATCCAGAGCGTGATCACAGTGGCCGCCGGCGTACGGGGTGCGTCGACCACCTACCTGACCGGCTCGCTGACCGAGTTGGTCCGGCGGCGCGTCGTCGACCCGCACCGGTTCGCCGACGTGGGTGGTGTCGGCCGGCTGGCGGGGCTGGTGGTCGGCGCCACGCTCGGCACTGTGGTGCTGCGTACGGCCCCGACCTGGGCATCCGTGCCGGCGGCGGTGCTGGTGATCGCCGTGATCGCGTTCGCGATCGGCCTGACCCAGCGGGCGAGAACCGCCGCCGGCCGAAGCCGGCCGAGGTGACCGGAGCCGCGATCAGGAGGTCTGCGGCTCCGGGCCACGAAGCGCCTGCTCGACGGCGTCGCGTACGCGGGCGTCCTCGCGCGCCTTGCTCTGCGCCCGGTTGCGGCGTCGGTACAGGTACGCCCCGACGAGCACGGCGATCAGCACGACGAGCACCAGCACCAGCATCCAGGGCAGGGCCCAGCCGTGCGCGGTGACCTGGACGGGCTTGAGCGAGGTGGTGGAGCCCGAGGCGTCGGTGAGCAGGGGTGTCACTGTCGCGGTCGCGGCCAGCGAGATGGCGGGAGCCACCCCGTGTACGGGCACCGTCACGTCCCAGCTCTCACCCGGAAGCAGCTCCGGCGGCGCGGCGACATCCTCGGCCCGCACCCGCAGCAGGCCGAACGGACCCGAGACGGTCACCGCCTGCTTACCGGACAGGACCGCGTTGCCGACGTTGTGGACCTTGTAGGTGATGGTGGCGTCACCCTTGCTGAACGGGTTGGTCGGCCCGGCGTAGGTGACGTGCAGGTTCTCGATCGCGAGGTTGGGCTTCAGCTCGCCGCCCACCCGCAACGTGATCCGGATGCCGAGACGCCGGTCGACGTTGATCCCCTCAGCCTGGTCGGCCTGGGTCAGCGTGGTGAGGATGCCGCCGACGTAGTCCCCGGGCGTGGCGTTCTCTGGAACGCTGACAGTGAAGGGGACCTGGGCGGTCTTTCCGGGCTGGATCACGACGCTGCCGGCGTTCGGCTTCACCCAGGCGCCGATCGCGATCGACTTCTTGTCCTTGGTGAGCAGGTCGAGCTGGCCGGCGTCGGTGGTGAAGCCGTCGGCCGCGTACACGGAGAGGGTCAGCGGCGCCGGGCCGCGGTTGGCCACGACCATGGCGTCCTCGACGGCGCCTCCCGGGTTGACGTTGTAGCTGTAGCTGGACCGGGCCTCGCCGTAGCCGTTGGAGGCCGTCCGGACCGTCCAGGCGACGTTACCGTCCGCCGCCAGGGCGGGACCGGCGCCGACACCGACGGCCGCGACGACGGCGAGCAGGGACAATGCTGTCGTACGGAGGCGTGCGGCGGTCGTGGTCTTCCAGCGAGTTACGGACGGTTGCATCTCAAGTCCTTGTGGTGATCTTGGTAGTGGGTGAACCGGTGGCGGGGTAGGCCCCGAAGGTGCCTACCCCGCCGAATGGAACAGTCCGGTCAGCTGCTCAATGCAGTGATCGTGAGGGTGGTGCGGTAGCTGCCCTTCGCGATGCTGTCCGGGATCTTCAGGTCCAGGTCAGCGCCGAGCTTGGCGCCACCACGCGGGTGACCCTGCGCGGCCGCGGCGAGCGCGCTGGAGACCGACAGGCCCTTGCCCTGGTCGTCGAGGGACGACAGGACCGGGGCACCGGCCTCGGCGCCCGCGCCGGCGTCGAGCACGTACGGGTTCCAACCGAGGTAGGAGCCGGAGAACTTCTTGTCGGCGTCGGAGAAGTCGCCGACGTTGGCCGAGATCGACCACGGGGCGAGCGACCGGCGGCTGTCCGACACGAGGATCGGGTTGATCTTGCCGTTGGCCTGGAAGGAGGTGCCGTTGCGCTCCTGCGCGGTACCCAGGTCGACCAGACCGTTGTAGCCGTCGATCGTCCAGCCGAACTCGCCCGGAGCCGGGTTCGGCACGTTGACCTGGATGGCCTGGCCGTCACCGTGGAACGGGTGCACCGTCACGTTGTCGACGATCGAGCCGACCGGCTGACCGTCCGGGGTGTTGACGCAGGAGAGGCCCTTCTCGACGGCCGCGTTCGGCGCCGCGCAGGTGCCGCTGCGAACGTTCGCGAGAACCAGCTTGTCGCCGCGAACCTGCACCTTGACGTAGCTGCGCACGTGCTCCTGGTTCTGCACGGAGTTGTACCAGTACTTGTTCGCGTCCAGCGGGTCCGGGCCGTTGCCACGGATGCCGGTGCCGGTGTTGTCCGGCTTCTTGATGTCGTAGTACTTCGAGCCGGAGGCCGAGTTGGCAGTCACGTAGATGACGCCACCCGGGCCGGGGAAAACGTCGGCAGCGCCCGGCTTCTCAGCCGGGTTCTCCTTCTGGCCGTTCTTGATGGAGTAGCTGCGGGTGTAGCTGTGGTCGTGGCCCTGCAGGACCATGTCGACACCGAGGTTGGAGAACGCGGTGGTGAAGTCCTCCCGCCGCTGCTTGTTGTCGGCGTCGGTCGCGTGGCTGGCCGGCGAGTAGATGGAGTGGTGGTAGACCAGCACTTTCCACTTCGCCTCGGAGCCGTGCTTGTTGATGACGTCGGTGACGTACGCGACGTGCGCCGCGTCGCCGCCGGCGGAGCCGTCCGCCGGGTTGACGTAGCTGTTGCTGTTCAGGTCGATGAACAGCACATCCTTGTGGATGAACCAGTAGTCGCCGCCGGACCGGGTCGCCTGGTCGCCGTTGTAGTACTGGGCCGAGCGGTCGGTGTTCGGGGTGAAGTGGTGCTGCTCGTAGGACTTGCCACCGACGTCGTGGTTGCCGATGGTGGCGACGAGGGGGATCTGACGCAGCTGGTCGGGGGCCAGGAACGAGGTCCACTGACCCTCGTCGTTGGCGCTCTCGACGTGGTCGCCGGCGGAGACGAGCAGCTCGGCGTTCGGGTTGGCCGCGGTGGCGACCTTCAGGGTGTCCTCCCAGCCGGCCTGGTCCTTCAGCCGGTCACCGGAGGAGCCGATCTGCGGGTCGCCGAAGAACAGGAAGTCGTAGTCGCCCTCGAAGTCCTGCGTCTTGAAGGCGTACGCCGGGGACCAGCTGCCCTCGGCGCCGACCCGGTACGAGTACGCGGTCTTCTCACGCAGGTTGCTGATCGTGGCGTGCCGGTTGAAGCCGGTGGTGGAGGTGTTCGCCGCACCGACGGCGTCGAAGCTGACCGCGCCGGCCGGGAACTCGCCGTTGACGATCTCGGCGGTCGGGGCGAGCTGGATCTTCTGCGCGGTGTCGGCGGAGGAGTACCAGCTCACGATGCGCTGGGTCTCGTTGGCACCGACGCCGAGGACCACACCGGTGATCGTGGTGGACTCGGCCGCGCTCGCGGTGGCCATCAGGCCACTGCCGAGGGCCGCGCCCAGACCGAGGAACCCGGCAGCGACCCCGGCGACCAGGCGCCGCCGCACGAGCGCGGAGGCCCGTGTCGAGGTGCTCAATGTCATCGACATTGTTCCCTTTTCAAATAGAGAAATGGATTGTGCCTTCACCCGACGCTGGGGAAGCAATTCCACGCTTTCGCCGCTCGATGAACCGACCATGAACGTGATCTTGCGAAAGACTGCACTTCACGAACTACTTAGCCCTACTCATGATCCAGAAACGCGCTGCACAAACCAGATCAACCCCATAATGGACACGGCTGCGGAAACAGCCCCGGTCGCCCAGAGGCCGGCTTTCGGCGCACGACGGCGCAGCACGAACAGCAGCGGGAAGACGACAGCGATAATCGTCAACTGAACGACCTCGATGCCGATGTTGAACACCAGCAGCGACCACAGCAGGGTCCACGACCATGCCTCGTCGATACCCAGAGCGCCCGCGAAGCCGAGGCCGTGCACGAGGCCGAAGCAGAACACCACGCCGAGGCGGATCCAGCCGGCCCGATCCAGGCTGAAGTGGCCGTGCCCGGCCGTGTCCAGATCGGCCGCGTGCCCACCACGCCGCCAGATCCCCCACAGGTGCCAACCGGCGACGACGGCGATCGACAACGCGATGATCGGCTCCACGATCACCCCCGGCACCTCGACCAGGCCGAGTGCGGCGAGCATGAACGTCACCGAGTGCGCCAGTGTGAAACTGGTGGCCGCGAGCACGATCTCCCGGAGCCGCCGCGACCCGGCGATGAGCGCCAGCAGGAACAGGATGTGGTCGATCCCGGTCAGCAGATGCTCGGCGCCCAGGAGGAAGAACTCGCCGAACCGCTGGTACCAGGCCTGCGCTGTCGAGAAGGACGGGTTGGCGGCGTCGAGCGCCGCACTGCCCGAACGGCCGTCGATCTCGTAGGTGACTATCGTCTTCGTGCCCTTGACGTAGCCCTCGCCATCAGGGAAGAGGCCGCTGCGCACCACGTGCTCGTCGACAGGCTCCGGGCAGGTCCAGTCGAGCAGCAGGTCCGCGTACGGCACGCCCTCGCGCTCGCCGATCGTCGCGTCACCCACCTGGATCGGCCGGCAGGCCGCACCCCGAGAACTCACCGAGAATCGGTCGGAGACGTACCCGAGAACGGCCGACGCGTGCCCCTTCAGGGCGGCGGCCTGGGCGGCGGTGTCGCCCGCCTCGAACGCGGCGGTTCCCGCCTGGAAGAACGGGTCGTCGTCGCCGGCATCCGCGGCGGAAACGACGAGCAGGTCGTATTCGAGCTCCACCCCGGTCCGAATGTGACCCTCATCTCCCGCCGCAATTTTCGCGTACACAGTCGACGAGAAGCCGTGCGCGGACGCCGATTCGGCGCCTAGAAACGGAACCACCGCTGCGGCGAACCCGACAGCGGCGACGATAACGGTACGGCGGATGCGGCCTAACATTCGACTCCCTCGGTTGGCCAGTGCACGTTGCATGCCGTGGGTGAACACCAACCCGCGCACCGACGAACCGCCGGAGAACAACTTCCCCGAACGGCCGTCCACCGATTACCGGTGACCGGAATTGAGATAGGAATACGAAGAAGTACGCGCACTTTCCGCCACCACCCGGAGGACGATCACCTTGCGCCCCCCGCTTCGGGCCGTTGCCATGCTGGCCGCGACCGCCGCGCTGGTCACCGCCTGCAACTCCAGCGCCGACTGGTCCGAGCCACGTCCGGCGCCCAGCGCCATCGGCACTCTCGGCCCGGGGTTCGTCGACCCCTCCACGAAGCCCGCGCCGGAGGCGACCATCACCCCCCAGCCCGGCTCGTGGGCCGGCGTCCACCCGCCGAAGGACTACCGGGTCGTCCTGTTGACCAGCGGTACGGACAACCCGACCAAGGCCCTCGTGACGGCGGTGAAGGACTGGGCCGATGACGAGCACGTTGACCTGAGGACCATCGTCGTCGGCAGTGCGCACGACAGCGTTCCCAGCATCGCCAAGGCGATGGAGATGGGCCCGGACCTCATCGTCAGCGCGGGCAACGACCTCATCGACGGGCTCGCGCTGGTCACCCCGAACCACCTGGACGAGAAGTTCCTCGTGGTCGGCGCGGAACTCGCCGAGCCCACCCACAACGTCACAGCTGTCGACTGGGACGGCGCGTCGTTCCGTGGCGAAGGGCTCGGGATGTCCTCGACGTACGACCCGAACTCGTTCACCGCGGACCGGTGCGCGGCGGCCATCCGGGCGGGCGTGGCCGCCGTCCTCAACGACCTGACCGGGCTCGTGGTCTGGCTCTGACGCTCGGGTTCCGGCGCGCAGCCCGGCTCCGGCGGGCAGCCGGACGACCCGGCGCGGAGGCTGTGCACCTCCGCACCGGGCCTGTGGGTCATCCGGTCGAACAGGTCGGAGTCATCCCCGCACCGGTGCCGGCGCCCTGGTAACCGAACTCGGTCGACTGCCCGGACGCGATGGCGCCGTTGTAGGCGACATTGGTGAACTGAACGGTCCCGGTGTTACCGCTCCGGTTGGCGCTCCAGATGCTGGTGATGCTGGCACCCGACGGCAGAGTCATGGTGACCGTCCAACCGTTTACCGGCGATGTGCCGGCGCTCACCCGCACCGTGGCGACGAAACCGCCGGTCCACTGGTTGACCGACACCGTCGCCGCACAGCCACCACCGGCCGGAGGCGGCGTGGTCGGCGGCGGCGTGGTCGGGGGTGGCGTGGTCGGGGGTGGCGTGGTCGGGGGTGGCGTGGTCGGGCCGTCAGTCAGGATCGGCGTCGGCCAGTCCCGCCAGTCGGCCAACCGGCCGAGCGCCCTACTGGAAATCCGGATCACGCCCGGCTCGTTGCCCGTCCTCAGCAGGAACTTGCGGATGTTGTTCTGCAACGGGGTACGCCACTCGGGGCGGTTGGCGCAGTGGCTGCCGTCCTGCACGTCGGACCAGTAGGTGATGTTGTCACCGACGCCGAGCGCCTTGTAGACCTCCGCGCCACCCAGGGCCGCGACGCTCGCCGACCGGGGGCCGAGGTTGGCGATGTGCGGGTTGTCCATGATGAACAGTCCGCGCGGTGCCACCATGGCGACCATCTCGTGGGTGTCCACCGGGAGCCGGCTCGGGCTGCCGGTGAAGGAGCCGAACGCGTCGCCCAGCCAGGGTTGCTCCCCGTACGCGCTGCTCAGGCTCTGCGCGCCCTCACCCGGGATACCCCGAAAGATGGGGACGCCCGCGCTGCCCGATTCGATCGGCATGGTCAGGGCGATGCGCTGGTCGAACACACCGATCGCGAAGGCGCCCTTGCCGTAACGGGAGCAACCGGTGACGCCCATCGCGTCCGCCTTGAGGATCCTGCCGTCGGTCTGCTCGATGACGTCGATGATCCGGCTGACGCCCCACCCCCAGGCGGCGAGCAGTCCGGTGCTGCTCGACGAGCCGTAGATGCTGTAGAACGCGCCCTGCTTGTTGGTCCGGGGAGTGCCCTCTCGCCCGACTGCCAACGGGTCGTAACTGATCACGGCAGCACCGGCGGCCTTGATGGTGGCCGTGTCCGCGCCGAACCCCCCGACCACCACGACGGCGGGGAAGGGACCGGTGCCGCTGGGCAGCTCGACCCTCGCCGAGAAGGTCGAGCTTCTGCCGTTGTGTGCCACGTTGACGGTGATGGTGCTGGTGGACACCGTCCCCGTGACCGTCGCGGGCTTGGCCGGCTTTTCGCCGAAGACGAACTTCTCGGCAAGCTCCTTGATCTCAGCCCGCCGGCAGCGCCAGTCTGACTTGGCGGTGACGGTCGTCCCGTTCAGCTTCTTGAGGGGGTCGGGGAGCTTCGCGTTGGTGGGCAGCGAGCCCAGGTCAGGCAGACCGGACACGGCGCAGTCGACGCCCTCGTCCTCCACTGCCGCGGCCAGCGTGCCTACGGCGGCTTGAGCGTTCGTCGTTCGTGTCACTACCGATACCGATCCGGCGACAGTGAGCGCTGCCAGCGCCAGCACGACGACAGTGGACCGGGTCCTGGAACGGCCCGAGGGGATGGCCACTAGAGGTCTCCTTCCGAGGTGGTGGTTGCAGGAAGGGACGAAGCGAGATCGATGATCACGATTGCCAGCCAGGTCAAGCCTGAGCGAATCCATCGCGAAGTGTCAATGTTTTTCCGAAAGTTTCGGCCTCGTGGTGTCGAAACCTTTCGACGCCAGCGTCCGGCTCGACGGCGGCATCACGCCCGCGCCGCGCACCGACGCCTCGATCGTGGCCCCGCTGTCGAGGCCGCTCACCTCGGCCCGCGGTCCAGGAACTCGTACGTGGTGGTCAGGCCCTCGGGCAGGTCGGGGACCAGGGCGTTGGTGCCGTCGACCACCTGGACGTAACGCTTGCCCTGGAAGATCGAGTAGCTGCCGTCCGGAACCTGATCGATCCGGAAGAGCTGCGTCGAGGCGGCGGCATCACACGCCCGACCACGGACGCTGCCCGGCGCGGCGTCGTGCACGACGGTCATGCAGATCGCGTCGGCACCGGACGCCAGGAGGATCCGGTACCTGTCGCCCTCGGGGCGCAGCACCCACAGCGCCCGATCGTCGATGCCCTGTTCGGTGGTGGCCCGCACCTGATCGCCGCCGCTGTCGATCGCCAACGTGGCCCCGCGCATGCCGGGCAGCACGATCTGGACCTGCCGCCGGCCACCGAGGATCTCCTGCGGCCCCGGCGAAGCGGTCGCGGACGCGACGACCACTGGCGGTGCGGCCTGGCTGGCCGGACCGACATCCGGCGTCTCGACGTCGTTTCGTACCTGCACCAGGACGGTGCCAGCGGCGAGGGCCACCACGGCAAGCCCCGCCGCGCCGACGGCCACCCGACGCCGCCGACGCCGGTCGCTGCGGTGCCGCAACGTCTGCGCTCCCGGCAGCGTGGTGACTCGCCGGACCTCGTCCGAGATCGCTGTGAGATCGTCGCGCGGATCAGCCATGGGAGGTCTCCTCCTGGTGCGCATCGGTCAGCAACCCGGCCATCGCTCTCCGACCGCGGGCGAGGTACGTCTTCACCGTTCCGACGGGGGCCTCCATCTCGGCTGCCACCTCCGCGACGCTGAGGTCGTTGAGATGGTGCAGCACAACCGCCCGGCGCTCGTTGGCACTCAGCCGCTGCAACGCCTGCAACAGTGCGACGTGGTCCTCGTTCAGTCCGGGCACGCCCTGGTCGACAGCGGCCCGGCGGTGCGCGCGTACCCGGTTGAACGCCTTGCGCCAGCTACTCACCGCGATCCGCGAGGCCACCCGGCGGACCCACGCCTCCGGACTGTCCGTCTCCCGTACCGTCGCCCATCGCTGCCAGGCCCGCATGAACGCCTCGGCGACGGCATCCTCCGCCTCGGCGCGGTTGCCGGTGAGCGCGTACACGTGACCCACGACCCGACCCGCGCAGGCCGCGTAGAGGGCGTCGAACTCTTCGGCGTCACGCATCCGACCGGTGCCCTCCCATGCCTCGTCCCCTGGTCACCGCCGCATGGAACTCGCAAGGGTGAACCGGTGACGTCGGCGCGGGGCGCGATTGTGGTCTCTGTCACACCAGGGTGATCAACCTAACGACCTGGTCAGGCGTCATCGTGCCGACCCGGGAGACGCCCGTGGCGGAGAGGACGATGTGCGACGACGGCAACGACGCGCCCTGACAGCCGGCGTACTCGCGACCGCGCTGGTTGCGGCGGGCCTGACCGCCCAACCGGCGAACGCGCGGGAAACGCCGGCGGCCCCAGCCCCCGGCACCCACGGAACCTTCACCCTGATCACCGGGGACCGGGTTTCGCTGGACGCGGCCGGGCGCCCGCAGATCCAGCGCGGGCCGGGTCGGGCCGGCATGCGGTTCGTGAGCAGCCGGGAGGACGGTCACCAGTACGTCATCCCGGTGGACGCGATGCCGCTGGTGCGGGACGGGCGGCTGGACCGACGCCTGTTCGACCTCAGCACGCTCGGCGAGTTCGGCTACGACGACCGGGCGGCCGAGTTGCCGCTGCTGGTCGCGTACCCCGAGAACAGGGCGGAGCGGGCACGGACCGCGACCACCGGGGGTGCCGGGCGGGTGCGGGCCGACCTCCCGGCCGCGCACGCGCTCGCGGTCCGGGCGGACCGGGACGACCGGGTGACCCTCTGGACGTCACTCACCCGAGGTACGCCGTCCGCGCGCACCCTCACCACTGGGGTCACCCACATCTGGCTGGACGGCAAGCGCACGGTCTCCCTCGATCGCAGCGTGCCGCAGATCGGTGCCCCGGCGGCGTGGCAGGCCGGTTTCGACGGCACCGGCGTCACCGTCGGCGTGCTGGACACCGGGATCGACGCCAGCCACCCCGACTTCGCCGGCCACCTCACCGAGGTCCGGGACTTCACCGGCGGCAACGACCCCGGCGACGCGGTCGGCCACGGCACCCACGTGGCCTCGACGATCGTCGGCAGCGGCGCCGCCTCCGGCGGCAGGTATCGCGGGGTCGCGCCGGGGGCGAAACTGCTCGTCGGCAAGGTCTGCGCCACCACCGAGTGCCAGGACTCGGACATCATCACCGGCATGCAGTGGCTCGCGCCGCAGACCCGGGTGGTCAACCTGAGCGTGGGCGGCGACGACGCACCCGGGCTCGACCCGCTGGAGACCGCGGTCCAGGAGCTGAGCCACCGGTACGGCACCCTCTTCGTGGTCGCGGCCGGCAACGAGGGGAAGCCGAAGTCGGTCTCGTCGCCGGCCTCCGCCGACGACGCTCTCGCCGTCGCCGCAGTGGACGCCGACGACCAGCGGGCCTACTTCTCCAGCCGGGGCCCGCGCGTCGGCGACAACCACATCAAGCCCGAGATCAGCGCGCCGGGCGTCGACATCGTGGCCGCCGCTCCGGGCGGCGACTACGCCACCATGTCGGGTACGTCGATGGCGACCCCGCACGTGGCCGGCACCGCCGCGATTCTCGCCGGGCAACACCCGGACTGGTCCGGCCCGCAGCTCAAGGCCGCCCTGATGGACTCCGCCAAGCCGACCGGCGAGGACACCATCTACGAGCAGGGCGCCGGCCGGGTGGACATCGCCCGCGCGGTCGCCCAGCCGGTCGCCACCGACATCGCCGCCATCGACTTTCCGGTGCAGCGCTGGCCGCACGCCGACGACAGCCCGATCACCCAGGTCGTCGGCTACCGCAACACGGGCACCGCGCCGGTCACACTGACGCTCGCCATCGCTCCGGCCCCGGCCGGCATGCTCACCGTCAGCCCGGCCACGCTGGTGGTGCCGGCCGGCGGCAGCGCCAAGGCGACGATCACCGTGGACACCCGGGTGGACGCCCCGGACGGCGTCTACCAGGGCGCGCTGACCGCGACCGCCGCCGGCGACCTGCGGGTACGGACGCCCTTCGTGTTGAACCGTGAGATCGAGAGCTACGACGTACGGCTCAACCACACCGGACGCGACGGCAAGCCGGCCACCGAGTACACGACAGTGGCGGCGAACCTGACCACCGGCGAGTTCAGCACCCTCCCCGCGACACCGGGCGGCGGCGTCCTGCGGCTGCCCAAGGGGCGGTACGCGTTGTACAGCACCATCCACGAGGGTGCCGTGTCGACACTGCTCGCGCAGCCGGTCCTGGACGTACGCGGCCCGGTCACCGAGGCGGTCGACGCCCGCACCGCCAAGCCGGTCGCGTTGACGGTGCCGCAGCGCGACGCCGCGCCGATCTCGATCAACGTGAGCGCCAACTGGGACGACGGCCTGCGCTACCCGGGCGTCCAACTCAGCGGAGTGTCCTTCACGGACGTCTTCTTCGGCCGGCTCGGGCCCGCCGTCGCGGCGCCCGAGTTCACCGCGACGCTGGGCGTCGGGCTCGCCCGGCCGGGCAGGGACGGCACCTTCCGGAACAGTCCCTACACCTACGACCTGGCGTACGTCGGCACTGGCGACATGTTCACCGGCCTGACCAGGAAGCTGTCACCGAAGAACCTCGCCACTGTCAAGACGACCTTCCGCAGCCAGTCCACGACGGCGACGGCCACCCGGTTCCACCGCGCGTCGGCGCCCGGAGGCGCGGGCCCGATCGGGTCGAGCACGCCTGTCGACCTGCCGTTCAAGGGCACCGAGTACTACAACACCGACGGTGGCATCGTCTGGACGTCCACGTTCGTCGAGGGGGACAACCTCACCGCGCAGGATTCGACATTCAGGTCGGGGCGTACGTACAACCAGACCTGGAACGCGGCGCCCTTCGGGCCCTCCGTGACCCAGGCGCCGACCCTGTCACCACTGGGGTACGCGGGCCGCGACGGCGACACCATCTCGATCGCGTCGGTGCCCCTGTTCGGCGACGCGACAGGTCGCCCCGCGAGCCGCGACGACCAGCCGGTGCGGTTCCGACTGCTGCGCGACGGTAAGGAGATCGGCACCTCGGACAGCCCGTGGGCCGAGTTCGCGGTGCCCGCCGGGAAGGCCACCTACCGGCTGGAGGCGACCGCCACCCGAGGCGCCCCGGACACCCTGTCGACGTCGGTCTCGGTGGCCTGGACCTTCACCTCGGCGCACACCACGTCGCCGGAGCGGTTGCCGCTGACGACGGTTCGCCCGACGCCAGTGCTCGACGACACCAACACGGCACGGACCGGCCGGATCATGACGATCCCGGTGGCGCTGGACCGGCAGGCCGGCTCGACCGCCGCGCCCAACCGGACGCTCGCCGTGTCCGCGTCGTTCGACGACGGCCGGACGTGGGTCGACCTGCCGGTGATCCGGAACGTCGCGCTGATCGGTCATCCGCGACGGGCCGGATTCGTCTCGCTGCGACTGACCGCCACCGACACCGCCGGCAACACTGTCACGCAGACGATCCAGCGGGCCTACCGGATCGCCTGACGCGTTGCCCGGTCCGGGGTGGCGGCTGCTGGAGCCGCCGCCCCGGACCGGGCCTCAGTGCCTCAGTGCCTCAGTGCTCAGGCGGTGAGGGCGCCGTCGATGGCGATGGACGCGCCGCTGATGAAGGTGGCCTCGTCGCTGAGCAGGAAGGCGGTGAGGGCGGCGACCTCGTCGGAGGTGCCGGCTCGTCCGGTCGGCTGCGCCGACAGGTAGCGCTCCGCGATCTCCGGGGCCTGGCTGACCACGCCCTGCCAGAGCGGGGTGTCGATCAGGCCGGTGACCAGGGCATTGACCCGCACACCGGAGCGCGCCACGTCCAGGGCCGCCGAGCGCGTCAGACCGATGACACCGTGCTTCGCCGCGTTGTAGGCGGCCTGGGTCCCGTCGCCCTTCACGCCGGAGACCGAGGCGTTGTTGACGATCGCGCCACCGCCGGAGGCGATGATCGCCGGGAGTTCGTACTTCAGGCCGTAGAAGACGCTCGTCAGGTTGAGGGCGAGCGACCGGTGCCAGTTGTCGCTGTCGGTCTCGCGCACGCTGGCCATCGGGCCACCGCCGGCGTTGTTGAACGCGCCGTCCAGCCGCCCGTACTCCGTCACCGCTGCGTCGACGAGCCGCGCCATGTCCTCCTCGACCGTCACGTCGGTGGGCACGAAGAGGGCGCTGCCGCCCGCGTTCCTGATCTGCGCGGCGACCTCCTCACCCCGGTCCTTGTCCCGGGCGCCGATGACGACGCGGGCCCCTTCCGTGGCCGCCCGCTGGGCGAACGCCAGGCCCATGCCCTGCGTGCCGCCGGTAACGACCAGCACCTTTGCTTCCAACCGTCCAGACATCTCGTCTCACATCCACTTCGACTGGTGAGCCGCCACGGGGCCCGCAGGGCTCTTCGTGGGACGGAACGCTAACCGTTTCTGGAACGTTCGACAAAGTAACGACACTCACAGAGGCCACCTTCGCAGCGGCGACTGCCTCTCGATTAGGCATCCTCAGCCGGAAAATACGTTTATTTGGGCGTGAAGATCACCCATGACGGCACTGTAACCACAGGCACATTCTTTGGTGGTCGTTCCAGAACGTGGTTAACGTTGGCCGAGTCGCTCGAATACCCACAAACCACTCTTAAGGAACAATCATGCCCACAGGTCGTGCCGCCCCGGAGTCCCAGCGGTGGAAGGCCCTGTTGTTCATCTCCATCGCTCAACTGATGGTGGTGCTCGACGGGGCGGTCATGAACATCGCGCTCCCCTCGGCGCAACAGGCGCTGCACTTCACCGACGGGAGCAGGCAGTGGGTGGTGACCGCGTACGGTCTGGCCTTCGGCGGTCTGCTGCTGGTCGGCGGCCGGGTCGGTGACATGGTCGGCCGCAAGCGCACCTTCCTGATCGCGCTGGCCGGCTTCGCGATCGCGTCGGCCATCGGCGGCCTGGCCGTCAACGCCGCGATGTTGCTGCTCGCCCGGGCACTCCAGGGGGTGTTCGCGGCCCTGCTCGCGCCGGCCGCGCTCTCGTTGCTCTCCCTGTCCTTCACCCAGCCGAGGGAACGCGCGAAGGCGTTCGGCGTGTTCAGCGCGGTCTCGATCGCCGGCGGCGCTGTCGGCCTGATCGTGGGAGGGCTGCTCACCCAGTACCTGAACTGGCGCTTCGCGATGTTCGTCCTCGTGCCGATCGCGGTCATCGGGATCCTGGGCGCCAGCCGCACCGTCCACGACGACGGCGAGCGGCACCGTGCCCGACTCGACCTGCCCGGCGTACTGCTGGCCAGCTCCGGACTCGTCGGCCTCGTCTACGGGTTCGGTGTCGCCGAGAGCCGCGGATGGTCGGCGGGGGTGACCATCGGATCGTTCACCGCCGGGGTGCTGCTGCTCGCGACCTTCGTCGTGGTGCAGACGCGGGTCACCTCCCCGCTGTTGCCAATGCGCGTGCTGACCGAACGCAACCGGGCCGCCGCGTACCTCTCGGTGGGCCTTGCGATCGTCAGCATGTTCGGGATGTTCCTCCTGCTCAGTTACTACTTCCAGCAGGTCAAGGGGTGGTCGCCGGTGATGGCCGGGTTGGCGTTCATGCCGATGGCGGTGCCGCAGGCCATCGGTGCCACGCAGATCGGCGCCCGACTCGCGCACCGGATCGCACCCCGGCCAATCATGGTCGGCGGGTACCTCGTCACAGCGGTCGGTCTGGTGCTGCTGGCTCTGCTCGACGCGGACAGCACCTTCTTGGAGATCGCGTTCGCCGAAACGGTGATCGGGCTCGGCATCGGCACCGCGTTCATGCCCGCGATGAGCATCTCCACCCACGGCGTCGAACCCAAGGACGCCGGTGTCGCCTCCGCGATGATCAGTTCGTCGCAGCAGGTCGGCGGGTCGATCGGCACGGCGCTGCTCAACACCATCGCGACCAGCTCGGCCGCCACCTACCTGGTCTCGCACGGTGGCCCGGCGGCACAAGCCCACGAGCGGAACGAGGCGCTGATGCACGGCTACTCGGTCGCGTACTGGGTCGCCGTCGGATTTGTGGTCGCGGCGGCACTGGTCTCCCTGGCAATGGTCAACGCCGGCGCCCCGAAGCACGTCCCGGCCCCGACGGACGCCCTCGGGGACGTCACGCCGGTGCCCGCGCACTGATCGCTGTCACGCCTGTCGACCCGGCGCGGTGACCGAGGACACGGTGCACCGACTCCGCGGACAGGGTGGAATCAGAGGTGTGGGCAGAGAAGGCACCGGCGAGTGACGTCGTGAGGTCCACTCTTTCGACCCGCGATCCGGGTCCGCCCGGCGCTGACACGACGCCCGCGGCGAACGCGCCGATTCCGGCGACACCCGCGCATCGGCAGCGCTGGGCGGTGCAGATCATGGCTGTCGCGCCCGACGACCAGGTGCTGGAGATCGGCTGCGGTCGGGGGGCTGCCGTCTCCCTGGTCGCCGACCAGCTCAGCACCGGTCGGATCGTCGCCATCGACCGCGCCGCGACGATGGTGCGGCTCGCGACCGAACGGAACCTGAGCCACATCGACGCCGGCAGAGCCGAGATTCGGCGAGCGGGGTTCGAGTCGGCCGACCTACCGACCGGCCACTTCACCAAGATCTTCGCGGTGAACGTCAGCCTCTTCTGGTTGGGCGACGCGGCGCAGCAGATCGCTCGGATGCGCAGCCTGCTGGCACCGGGAGGACGGCTCTACGTCTTCGGCGAGCGACCCACCGAAGCGCACGCCACCGCGAACCTCACAGCGACCGAAGCACTGCTCGAGGCCCACGGCTTCGCCACGACCACATCGAGCGCCACCCGTGGTCAGGGCCGGGTGCTGACCTGTGTCACCGGCACGCCGCTGCGATGAGCCTGGGCCGATCGCAGCGTTGACATGAGCCGGGCGGGCTCGGCGTGACGCCGAGCCCGCCCGTTCCCATTCAGTCGATCTTGATCAAATCGGGTCAGCGCTGCAGGGTCAGCAGACCCGGCCGGTACGGCAGCAGGCCGTAGTCGACGCCGTCGGAGCTGGGGGAACGCCCCTGGTAGAGCAGTTGCAGGTTGCAGGCGTCGACGGTCATCGTCTGGTCGGCGTTGGTGCGCAGCAGCTCACCGTGGCTGATGTCGTTGGTCCAGGTCGCGCCGCTGTTGATCTTGCCCGCGAACGGGTTGCTCTGGGTCGCGGCCTGCGGGGTCCACGAACCGTTCAGGCTGGTCGCCGTGAACGAACGGAAGTAGCGGCCCGTCGAACCGATCGCCTCGACGATCATGAGGTACTTGTTCAGACCCTGAAGCTTGTAGACCTGCGGGGCCTCGAACAGGTTGTTAGTGGTGTCGCTCATGATGGTCGTGTAGCTGCTGCCGAAGTTGCCCGGGAAGTTCCCGATCGGCATGCTGGCCCGGTAGATCTTGCCGTTGTCGCCAGCGAAGAACAGGTACATGTTCGAACCGTCAGCGATGAGAGCCTGATCGATCGGACCGGTACCGGAGCCGGTGATGCTTCCGGTGAACAGCGTCTGCGGCGACGACCAGCCGTTCGGGTTGGTCGGGTCGGACGAAGTCCGGTAGGAGAACGCCGGCCCACCCCACTGGTAGGCGAGCACCCAGATGTTCTTCGGCGCGAAGTAGAACAGCGACGGCGCGACAGTGCCGGAGTTCATCGCGTTCTGGCTGGCCGAGCCCATCTGCGAGTAGTTCGAGAAGAGACCGAAGTTCATCGAACCCCAACTCGACCCGAAGTCGTGCGTGGTGGCGTAGACCAGCTGCTGGCCGTTGTAGGGGGCGACGGTGAAGTCCTTCAGCGACACCCAACCCGACCTGGGGTTCGCCAACACTCCGCTGGAGGACCACCGGTACGTCGAGGGAAGGTCGCACGTGCCGCCCGGCGGCGGAGTCGTCGTCGGCGGCGGCGTGGTTCCGTCGACGCGGACGAACTGCCACTGCTGGTTGGTGCCGTTCCAGTCGTCGTACTGCACGATGTTGCCGCCGTCGGCGGTCGAGGCGCCCTGCACCTCCATCACCTTGTTGCTGTTCCGGTTGATCAACCGGACGTAGCCGCTGTCCGAATCGGCGAGCCGGAACTGCTGGTTGGTGCCGTTGTTGTCGCTCCACTGCACGATGCTGCCACCGTTGGCGGTCGAGCGACCCGAGACGTCCAGCACCTTGCCGGACAGCCGCGACTTGACCCGGTAGTAGCCACCACCGGAGTCGACGAACTGCCACTGCTGCTGGTTGCCGTTGTTGCGGGCCCACTGGGTGATCCGCGCACCGTCGGTGGTGGCCAGGTTGTAGACGTCCAGGGCCTTGCCGCTGTTGCGGTTGACCAACACGTACCACGCGTTCGTGTCGACCGTCGCCGCGGCGGCGGGTGACGACACCACCGTCACGGCAGCACCACCGACCATCAACGCCGCCGCGCTGACGGCAAGGATGCGGGGCAACCACCAACGCCGCCGCGACGGCGTTGCGATCGATGGAGACCTATCTAGGGCAGACATGATCCTCCTCCAGTGACCAAGAGCCGAACGGCCTGCCCGAGGGTGGGCGTACCGCGACGCGTGGCCGAGCGCGCAGGCGTCAGAGAGTTAGCGTTAACAAGACGCCGGCGAGCAGTAGCGCACGCCTGATTCGAGATCGACGAGGCAGGGCTTGCCCGGAAAGCCAAGGTGTCGTCGTCCTTAGGCATCGACTGTGAGCGATAACATGCCGTTCGTCAAGACGTAATGTGCTGGGAACATCTACCGCTGCCGGGCTGCGGATCGTGGGGTGGGACGTCTTGAACCGCGTTCCCGCAGGCATCGCCCCAGATCCCCCGCGCGGATCACCGTCGGGCCCTTGAGGAGGCCCCGCGAGCGCGTTAACATCGACGGCCGCCCATCGCCGACGGCTTGCTGGCAAAGCCGATGAACTCAGCCCGACGGGTCGACCTGCAGGAGCGCTGGCGCGGCGACGGTCAGGAACCCGTCGGCGTGCGAGCCAAGGCGCACCGGGTGGCTCTTCCGCAGGCGCCGGGGTACGTCCGAGTCAGACCGCGCCTCGATCGACCAGGCTGAACGTGGTGATCAACGGGGCGTCGCCGAGAAACTCGACGAAGATCTCCTTCTTGGTCGGGCTCCACTGCACCGGGCCGTACTCGTCGCTGATGATGGCGTAGGAGGGGCGCCCCTTGTCGTCCCTGCCCTCCCGGTATATCGCGAACAACGTTGCCTTGGTCGGCCGACAGTCGGCTCCCACGAGCGACTTGTCCCCCTCGGAATCGAGCTTGACCCCGATGCACGGTCGGTGGGCGATTTCCGGGTTCACCGATTTGATCATGTAGTCGACACCGACCGGTTCGAGCACGAACAGCGCGTCCTTGCCGGTTCCGTTGCCGACCTCGACCTCGCCGTGAGACGGCAGCGACAGGTCGCGGTCGATCTCCACCACGTGCAGCAGGATTCGCCGCTGCCCGGCCAGCATGGCCTGGGTCGGGTCCGCGCTGGCCGACGGTGAGGCGGACGGCTTGCCCGACGCGGGCGTGGACGTCGTGGCCGCCGGCCCGCTCGTCGTCGGGCCACCGCTCGGCGTCGAGCTGGCCCGGTCCGGTTTGGACTGCCCGCCCAACAGTTTTGGGCCGAACAGAAAAGCGGGCACCAGCACGGCGATCACCGCAGCGGTCGCCCCCAGCGCGGTGAGCCAGCCACGTCGGCGTGAACCCGCGCGACCGGCCGTGGCCAGACCCGACGGCGTCGACCGCGCGCCTTGATCATCACCACCCGCAGCGGGCGACACACTCGGCGGCGCCGCACCCGGGAGTTGATCCGGCCCGCCGGCACCCGCCCGAGACGCTGCGGTCAACAAGCCGTCGAGCAACTCCCGGGCGGTGGGGCGGGCAGCGGGGTCCTTCTCCAACGCCCGGGACACCAACTCACGCAACGGCCCACCGAGCCCGGTCAGGTCCGGTGGTTGAGTGAGGATCCGCATCGCGGTGGCGGTAGGGGAGTCGCCTCCGAACGGGTTGCGGCCGGTCGCGGCGTAGGCGACCAGGGCGCCCCAGGCGAAGATGTCAGCGGCCGGGCCCGTCGGACGGCCGGACGTCGTGTCGAACCGCTCCGGAGCCATGTACGAGACGGTCCCGACCATGTGGTTGGTCCGGGTGTGCTGGCTCGTCGCCTCGAACGCTCGGGCGATGCCGAAGTCGATGACCTTGATTCCACCCGGCGCGACCAGGACGTTCGCCGGCTTCAGGTCGCGATGGATCACGCCGGCGCCGTGGATGGCGGTGAGCGCGGTGGCCACCCCAACCGCAATGCTGTGCAGCCGCGCCGCCCCCAGCGGGCCCTGTGTTCGGACCACCTCGGCCAGACTGGGGCCCTCGACGTACTCCACCACCAGGTACGGCGGGTCATGGTCCGGGTCGGCGTCCAGGACCTCGGCGGTGCAGAACGGTGGAACCTGGCGGGCGCGGTTCACCTCACTACGGAACCGACCCCGGAACTCCTCGTCGTGGGAGAGGTCCGCACGGACGACCTTGACCGCCACCAGCCGCCCCTGCGGCGAACGGGCCAGGAAGACACTGCCCATGCCCCCGTCGCCGAGCCGGTCGAGCACCTCGTACCCACCGAGGCGTGCCGGGTCACCGGGACGCAACCCGTCGCTCACGCCAGATGCCCGCAGACCGCGACCACCGCGCGAACCGATCCGCCCATCATCCGTCCCCTTAGGTCACTTCGACGCCGGCCGCAGCCTATCGCCCGCCCACCGAATCCCGTCGATGCCGTCCGACAGGCGGCCACGACCGGGGCTCGTCGCCTCGTCGCGGCTGACGCTACTGAAGCCGCCCCCGTACGGCACGGCCACCGTCGCGCCGTCGGTGCAGGCGCCGGCCGGGGCGACGCCACCCGACGTCAGCAGACGGCTGATGTACGCGACGTTGCCGAGAATGCCGGTGCCGGCATGGGTGCCCACAGTCAGCAGCAGCTCGGGGATCGTTCCCGCCCGTGGGCTCTCCGCGGTCATCTTCGCCGTGATCAGTGAGCCGTCCCGCTCGGACTGCCAGCTCGGACAGCATGCGTAGAACGATCAAAATTGGGTCCGAATCGAACGACCATTCACCTGGCGGAGGCGCCGGCGGGTGGTCGGATCACAGACGATCCGACCACCCGCCGCGACCGTACGAGCTATCGGCGGCTCCACTGCTGGTTGGCCTGGCCGGTGCAGGTCCAGAGGACGAGCTTCGTGCCGTTGCCCGTACCCACGTTGTACGGGTCCAGGCAGAGGCCGGACTGCACTCCGGTGATGGTGCCGTTGGCGTTGACGTTCCACTGCTGGTTCGTTCCGCCGTGGCAGTCGTAGATGGTGACCAGGGTGCCCGGGGAGGTGCCATAGCCGGCGGCGTCGAGGCACTTGTTGCCGTACACGGTCAGCGCCTTGCCGCTCGTGTAGGTCCACTGCTGGTTGGTGCGGCCGTGACAGTCCCACAACTGCACCTGGGTGCCGTTGGTGGTGGAAGAGCCGGGGACGTCGACGCAGCGACCGGACAGGGTGCCCACGATCGCGGTGGTCTGCCCGCCGCCGCTGCCCGGTTCGCCGATGCTGCCGGGCACCGACTGCAGTGCGCTGTACCAGCGGGCAGCCATCTTGTCGTACCCGCCGGACGTGGGATGGACGCCGTCGATCAGGTCGGCGGTGGTGAGCGCGCTGTGCATGTCGACCAGGCGCACTCGCTTGCCGGCGTTCACCTTGCTCTGCACGATGCCGGGGATCGCCGCGTTGAAGGTGCGCGCGGCCGCTTCCTGGTTGCTGTTGGAGAGCGGGATGATCTGCGCGACGAACACTTCCGCTGTGGGAGCCGTGGTGGTGATCCGGTCGATCAGGGTGGAGAGCCGGTTCGGCGCGGTGCTCACGTTGTAGTTCTGCAAGATGTCGTTGGTACCGATGTGCAGTAGGACGGTCTGCGGTCGCTGGGTGTTCAACCAGCCGACGATGTTCGCGTCGATCTGGTCGATGCGCCAGCCGGGATGTCCCTGGTGGTCGTGGTCGCCCAGGCTGGCCGGCCCGTTGAACTGCGACCCGACGAAGTCCACAGTGTATCGACCGTTGACGAGGCGCTGCCAGAGCCCGATGCGGTACCCGCCCGGCACCTGGGTGCCCTCGGTGATGGAGTCGCCGAGAGGCATCACCCGCACCCCGCCGTTGGATTCCGCGTTGGCCGGGCCGGTCGAGGTCAGCACCCCGGCGAGGACAACACCGAGTGCGGCAGCCGCCGCGAGCCATCTTGCCCTCGTTCGCATAGATTTCTCCCCTGCAGTGGTAGTGCTGACCGAGGAGTCAGGCCGTCGCGACCGCCGCGACATCGGCATGACGATGCCGTCGCAGCACTGGGACGGATTGTTAACGCTAACAGCGATCCTTGTAAATTCTTGTCGCTGATTTGGCCCACGTCAAGCGTCAGCAACCCGAGTGTCCTGACCGGGCGGCGCCCCGCGCCCCGCGCCCTGCGTCACCGGCTACCCCCTCGTCGCACCTGCCGCTTGCCGGCCTCGGCGAGGCGAGCGACCGAGCGGATCATGCCCGCCGGGTCGCGCGGTGCCGGCAGGACAGAAGGGCCTGGTGGGGCTGCTGGGGCGCCAGTGACGCGTACGCCGAATGTAGGTATTTTTCGCTTAAGACCGTTTGATGTGAGGATCGCTCAACTAGCGTCGCCTTGGTGGCGACAACCGATTTGTCGCCTTCTGCACCGCTGTGACGTGCGGAAACCTGGTGTACGGAGAAGGGCTAGGTAGCTCGATGTCCAACTATCTGCACCCGAACATGAGCGAAGTCGCGGCAGGTCAGGTCAGTCCGCCGAAGCGGCGCCGGGCCCGCTGGCTCGTCGCCGGGGTGGCCGGGTTGACCGGAGTGGTCGGTCTGGCCGCCTTCACCCCGGCCGGGGTGAGCGGAGCAACCGGGATGAGCGGCAGCAACCCCTCCAACGCCGGAACGCAGCTCCTCGCCGACGGCAACCGGGGCAGCGGCGACGACCACGGAGGAAAGGACCCGGGCGGCCGCGACGGCAAGGACCACAAGAAGGACGGCGACCATCGAGACGACAGGGGCGACGACTTCCGGTCCGTACCCTGCAACGCCGACGAACTGATCGCGGCGATCGTCCGCGCGAACGCCGACTCCGGGGCGAAGCTCCGGCTCGCCGAGAAGTGCACCTACACGCTCAACAGATCCGCACCCCAGCCACCGGTGCCCTTCGGTGCGGTCGGCCTGCCGATCATCACCCAACAGGTCGTGATCGACGGGAACGGGTCCACCATCGTCCGCGCGGCCAACGCCACCCCGTTCCGGATCCTGGAGGTCGGAGCCGGCGGCGACCTGACGCTGCGCGACGCGACCATCAAGGGCGGCCAAGCTGACGGCGGGATTGGCGCCGGCGGCGGTGGCATCCGGGTCGACATCGGCGGCAGGGCCACCATCGAGAACACCGACGTCGTCTACAACCACACCAACGGCACGGGCGGTGGTATCGCCAACTTCGGCGTCACGAAGATCCTCGGCGGGAACGACCACGGCAAGGACTGGAACGGCAAGGACAAGGACAAGAAGAAGGACAGCGGCAGCAACATCAGCAACAACAGCGCCCTGTACGACGGCGGAGGCGTCCACAACAACGGCAACCTCACCGTGCAGAACACCCGGCTGAGCTACAACAACACGATCGGGGTCGTCACCGTTCTGCCCATCGGTGGTGCTGGTGGCGGGTTGTCGAACAGCCAGGTCGCCGTGCTCGAGAACGTCCACCTGGACAACAACACCGCAGGCTTCCGTGGCGGCGGCATCCGCGGCGGCATCAACTCCACCACCGAGGCCCGGAACGTCGAAGTCAACGACAACCGAGCCGGCAGCGAGGGCGGCGGAATCTTCTCCGACGGCGTCTTCCACCTCCGGCACGGCAAGGTCCACCACAACGAAGCCGGCCAACGGGGTGGCGGCGTCTACAACCAGATCGGCCAGTTCGTGGCCGAAGAGACCTCGATCAACGAGAACGTCGCCAGCACGAACAGCACCATCGAACACGGCGGCGGCGTCTACAACGGCAACGGCACCGTCGTACTGCGCCGCACCCACGTCGACCGGAACCGGGCCATCGGCTCGAACTCCCAGGGCGGCGGAATCTACAACAACAGCTCGCTCACCCTCACCGAAAGCAAGGTCACCGACAACATCTCCATCCTGGCACCCGGCGGGATCTTCAACGACGGCGGCCAGGTCACAGTGGACCAGAAGACGGTGATCAGCGGCAACCGGCCCACGAACTGCACACCCAGCTCACCACCGGTGCCCAACTGTTTCGGCTGATCATCCGATCGGTCCGACACTCGGGTAGCACGAGTTAGGCATCCGGTCCCGCACAGGTTCGGTCACGAAGATCGGACCTGCGCGGGACCGGATGCCGTCCGTGGAACGACCAGGGACTCGAACCGTCGTTGCGCTGGCGGGCGACGATCCTCCGGGTGCGGCACTGTCCCTGCTCATATGCCAGGTGCAGCTTCGTGGTCAACCCGCCACCGGACCGGCCGGGGGGCGTGATCAACAGGCTCGACGGTGACGCCTCCGGGCGGTCCCGGTCCGCAGACCCCCTGCCAGGACGCGGGGAAGAACACGGGACCTCGGGATCTCCTGTCGGCACGATTCAACACCGTGAAGTCTTCCGGGATCCACGCTCATGGCGCGTTCCCGGCTAGATGTGGAGCCTTGCGCGTACGGATACCGGCCGCTGCTGCGGCCACGGTGAGCAGCACGCAGGTGACGCCGATGCCGAGCAGCGGGAGCCACGGGATGGTGATGGGCACCGCGATGCCGACCAGGTCGGCGGTGATGGCGCGGCGTACGAGCCAGCCGAGAAGCAGGGTGGTGGCACCGCCCAGGAGCAGTCCGGTGCCGCCGACGAGGGCGGCCTGCCAGATGGCTGCTCGCCGGACCTGGTCGGGGGTCGCGCCGAGGAACTGGACCAGGTCGCGCTGCCGGCGCCGCTGGGATCCGCCGATGAGGGTGGCGTTGACGATCGCGATGGCGGCGTAGAGGCCGGCCGGTCCGAGCAGGATGGTGAGGCTGAGGTTGTTGGCCTGGCGGGTCTGGGCCGTGGTGGCGTCGATCCAGTCGCCGGAGCCGAGGATCCGGCTGTCAGTGCCGGCAAGGGTGCGCTGGAGGGAGACGCGCGCCGCGGCGGCGTCGGCCCGCGGTAGGACGAAGACCGTCCCGGTGGCACGTTCGCTTGCGGGCGGGAGCAGGCCGGCCGGGATGACGGCATCGCCGTACAGGTCGGGTGCGTCGGGGATGACGGCGACGACCCGCAACGGGACCCGCTCGCCGGCGATCCAGACCGGAAGAGTGCCGCCCAGGCCGACGCCGGCGTCGATGACCCCTGTGGCGGTGACCGCCACCACGCGTCCGTGGAAGTCGTCGAAGGTGCCGCGGGTGGCGGTCAGGCCCCGTGCGGCGGAGGCGGTGACGGGGTCGAGGATCTCGACCTCACTGCGCACGCCGGGACGGCCCTCCTCGTCACGCTGGAGCATGCCCTGCCGGCGTACGTCGGCGATCGCGACGGCCTTGTCGGACGCGACCGCCGCCGCTGCGGCCGGACTGTCCGCCTCGACGACGAGCGGTGCGCGCAGCCGGGCCCGGTCCTGCGCGTTCGTCCAGTCGGCGGTGAAGCTGAGAGACAGCAGCAGCGACCCGGCGATGGCGGAGATGGCCACGACCGGGGCGGCGACCGCGGCGGTGGTGCGGGCGGCCGCACGCACCTCGTCGCGGGCCATCCGGGCCGTGACGTCCCGGGCGACGAACGGGCGGGCGAGCAGGGCGGCGAGCCGCGGGATGACGGCGTGGCCGATGCTCATCAGGCCAACCACGACCACCTCGGGCAGCAGGATGGAGGCGATCAGGGCGAACAGCGGCGGCATGTCGGCGGCGACGACGACCACCACCACCAGGCCGCCGAAGCACAGCGTCGCGACGGCGAGCTGGAGAATGCTCGGCCGGGTCCGTTCGATCGCGGCCTCCCGCATAGCGGCGCTCGGGGCGATCCGGGCGGCGCGGCGCGAGGATCGCCAGACCCCGAGGAGCGCGATCACGGCACCGGTGGGCACGGCGACCGCCCAGGCGATCCACGGGCGCGGCGCCCGAAGGTCGAGCGTGGTGATCCCGATGGCCTCCACCAGCCCAAGAACGGCGGGGGCCAGCGCCGTGCCGAGCAGACCGCCGACCGTGGTGGCCGCGGCCGCGACGACGAGGGACTCGCCCAGCAGAAGCCGGCGCACCTGCCCTGGCGTCGCGCCGACCAGGCGCAGCAGGCCGAGCTCACGCCGGCGGCCGGCCACGACGAAGCCGAACGTGCTGCTGACCACGAACAGCGCCATGAACGCCGAGACCGCCGACATGATCCCGAACATCGCGGCCAGGTCGTCCAGTTGGGCGCGCTGGTCGGCGGTGACGCCGGGCCGGCTGCCGGTGGCGTCGACGCTCCCGATGAGCGTCACGGTGACGGCGATCAGGACCACGCCGAACAGCAGCGCGACGAAGGCACCCAGGTAGCCGCGCCATGAGCTGCGCACGGTCTGCCGGCCCAAAGTCAGCATCATCGCTCCAAGTCGGTCATCGTCGCGGCGATCTGACCGGCGTCGGCGTGCGTGAGGTGACCGACGATCTGCCCGTCGGCGAGGAACAACACCGCGTCCGCGTACGAGGCAGCCAGTGGATCGTGGGTCACCATGACGACGCTCTGGCCGCCGTCGGCCAGCGAGCGCAGGAGTTCCAGCACGTCGCGTCCGGTGCCGCGATCCAGGGCGCCGGTGGGTTCATCGGCGAACAGGACGTCGGGCCGACCGTGCAGCGCCCGGGCGATCGCGACCCGCTGTTGCTGGCCGCCGGACAGCTCCGATGGCCGGCGCCTGGCGTGTTCGGCAAGGCCGACGTGAGCCAGGGCGGTCTGCACGGCGGCCGGGTCGACACGGCGTCCGGCCAGGCGGGCGGGGAGCGCGACGTTCTCGAACGCGGTGAGCGCGTCGAGAAGGTTGTAGGACTGGAAGACGAACGCCATCGACGTGCGCCGGAAGCGGGTCAGCGCGGTCTCGTCCAGCTTGTCGAGCCGAGTGTCGCCGACGAGCACCCGCCCGCCGGTCGGCCGGTCGAGGCCCGCGGCGAGCTGCAGCAGGGTGGATTTTCCGGAGCCGGACGGTCCCATGATCGCGGTGAACGTGCCGCGTTGGAACACATGGGTGACGCCGCGCAGCGCATGCACCGTGCCGGCGCGCGAGCGGTAGGTGCGGCTGAGGACGTCGAGCGTGACGGCCGCCGGGGATGCCTGGTTCATGCACTCAGTACACCTGCCGGCGCGGCCCACCACACTGGCTCCGACGCGACTTCGGGGGTAGCGCGCACGCTACCCCGCCCGGCCGGTGCGAACCGTAGGGTTGGGCAAGTGGATGATGCCTGGACAGCCGTACGGGGCCGCCCCACGCGGTTTCTGGCGTCGGTGTGGCCGTGGCGCTCACTCACGTACGTGGCCACGACCGTGCCCATCGGTCTCGGCTGGCTGATCCTCCTGCTCGTGGTACTCACAGTGGGCGTGGCCACGACCGTGGTGGTCGCGGGACTGTTCGTGCTCGCCGGCCTTCCGACGCTCGCGCACCTCGCCGCCGCGGGCGAGCGGCGCCGGCTCCGGCTGATCTTTCCCGGGCGGCCGGTGAGCCGGTTACCTGCGCCGCGCGATCGGGAAAATGGCCGCGTGGCCTGGCCGGAGACGGGCGTCACGGTCCTGCTGGTGACGCTGTTCTGGCTCGTGGACGGCGCGGTGGTGGTGCTGCTGACGGCTCCGGTCGTGCTGATCCTCGCTCCGGTGCTGGTCCGTCACGACGTGGTCGAGGTCGCCGGGTGGCGGGTGGGCAACACCGGTGAGGCGTGGTTGGCGGTGCCCGCCGGCATTCTCACGCTCGTCCTGCTGGCGTACGCGGTCACCGCGCTGGCCTGCGGCCAGGCGGCCCTGGTGCGACACCTGCTGGACCCGCCCGAATCCCAACTGGCCGAAGCGGTCCAGCAGCTGCGCCGCTCCCGAAGCGGGCTGGTCGACGCGTTCGAAACCGAACGCCGCCGGATCGAGCGCGATCTCCACGACGGCGTCCAACAGCGCCTCGTCGCGCTGACCATGACACTGGGCAGCGCCGAACTGGACCTGACCGACGGCCCCGGCCTCGACCTCGTGCGCGAGGCCCATCAGCAGGCCGAGCAGGCCCTCGCCGACCTGCGCACCACGATCCGGGGCATCCACCCCCAGGTACTGACCGACCATGGTCTCGCCGCGGCCGTGCACGAGATCGCCGGTCGGTCACCGGTCCCGGTCCACCTCGATCTCGCCCTCGACCGCCGGCTCCCCCCGGCCGTCGAGGCCGCGGCCTACTTCTTCGTCAGCGAAAACCTCACCAACGTCGCCCGCCACGCCCAGGCCCGATCGGCACAGGTGCACGCGTGGACCGAGGACCAGGCACTGATCGTCTCGGTGGTCGACGACGGCGTCGGCGGCGCTGACCCGCAGGCAGGCACCGGCCTCGCCGGACTGCGCGCCCGGCTCGACGCCCTCGACGGCGACCTGCACATCACCAGCCCCGCCGGCGGCCCGACCCAGGTGAGGATGACGTGCCCAATCCACTGACGCCGCAGCCGAAGGCACTACGCATCGTGGTCGCCGAGGACGCGGCCCTGCTCCGCGAAGGGTTGGTGCGAATCCTCGAACGCGCCGGCCACGACATCGTCGCGGCCGTCGCGGACGCGCAGGCCCTGCTCACGTACACGGCCAACTGCCTCCCCGACCTCGTCGTCACCGACATTCGCATGCCACCCACCCACACCGACGAGGGCCTGCGCGCGGCGGCCACCATCCGAGCCGCCCATCCCGGCATCGCGATCCTGCTGCTGTCCGCCTATGTCGCCGACGCCTACGTCGGCGAGCTGCTCGACTCCGCCCCCGGCGGCGGCATCGGCTATCTGCTCAAGGACCGGGTCGGCCACGTACGCGACTTCCTCGACAGCGTCGACCGTGTCGCCGCGGGCGGCACCGTCATCGACGCCGAGGTCGTCCGCCAGCTCGTCGTCCGCCGGCACACCGACGGTCCGCTCGCCAGCCTCACCGAACGCGAACGGGAGGTGCTGGCGCTCATGGCCGAAGGCCACACCAACAACGCGATTGCCGGCAAGCTGTTCGTCAGCGAGGCCGCGGTGCGCAAGCACATCGGCAACATCTTCGCCAAGCTCCCGCTCGACCCGCACTCGGACCGCCGGGTGTCGGCCGTTCTCACCTACCTTCGCGGCTGACCGACATGAGCCCATGGGCTCACGCACTTGTGACGCTCTGACGCCCGGCCACCGCACGATCTTCAGTCAAGTTCCGTAACCGTTGATGATCAGCGGTGGCCGTCTATCGAAGCGAGGGCGATGTGGGCACGTTTGGAACCGGACCGTTCAGCAGCGACGGTGCCTTGGACTTCCTCGACGAGCTCGCCGAGCGACCGCCACAACAGCGCGTCGAGGCACTGCGGCACATGCTCGGCTACGTCCTCACCAACCGCGACCTCCTCTGGCGGGAGTACTTCCCCGACCAAGTAGTCGCGGCGGCAGCCCTCGTGGCCGCTACCTTCCCCGGCGGCGAGCACCTACAGCACCGCCTTACGCAAGTGTCCGACGAACCAAGCGCAATGATTCTGCCCGAGCCAGCGCCCGACCTTGCCACGTCCGCACTCGAAGCGCTGCGCTTCGTGGCCGGTCCCGGCGGACCATGGCATCAAGGATGGACGACCGAGACCGACCAGGCCGAGGCGCAGCAAACCATCGACGGTCTCACCGCCATCCTCGAAGCAGCGAATTCGTAAGAAGCACCAGACACCCTGCCGACCGAAGATCGCGAATGGCCGCTGCTCCGTACTAAGCGAGCAGGCCTGTTATGCGTGGCGGTTGAGACGCGTGGATGGCGACGAGGACGCACCTCGCGCCAGAGCTGGCACCCGCAACTCAGAGTAACGGTGGGGTATCACAAGCGGCAGGTGTGAGCCCATGGGCTCACGCAAAACGCCCCCCTGGTCGACGATTGTCGACAACCAGAGGGGCGTTGACCTGCTCAAACTCTGTGCGCCCGAAGGGACTCGAACCCCTAACCTTCTGATCCGTAGTCAGATGCTCTATCCATTGAGCTACGGGCGCTTGTGCTCAACCAGTCTACACAACCGGCTTTCGCGCGGAGACTCCGGGATTCGAACCCGGGAGGGGCTTTAAGACCCCAACCGCATTAGCAGTGCGGCGCCATAGACCAGACTAGGCGAAGTCTCCCTGGTGATCCTCAGACCACCGCGCCCGAGGATACAGGTCGCCACCCACCGGGAGCAAAACGACTTCCGGGGTACGCCCACCGCGACCCGCCCGCCCCCGTGTTTCCACGCTGTGCGTCGGCGTGATCGCGACTACGCTCCATCGATATGCAGGAGCAGCCGCCCAGCGAGCCGACCCGTCGAGAGCCTGCTGAACGAGCGCGTCGGCGCTCCCCACGGGCTACCTTCCGGCCGCCGATCGTGGCCGAGGAGCCCACCGAGACGGTGGAGCCTGAGGCGTCGGCACCGCCGCCGGCTACCCCGGCGACCCAGCGTCCTCGACGGGCCAAGGCCGCCCCGGCGGTGCTCTTTCAACCACCGGAGCCGGATCGCCCCCTGCCTCGACAGCCTCGGCGCGCACCGGCCGAACTGACCACCGAGACCAGCGCGGAGCAGCCGGAGCACGCGGAGCAGCCGACCGGCGACCATCCGAGCCCGGCAACCGGCCTCGCATCGACACCGCCGAAGGCTCGGACCGCCCCTGTTCGCAGGGCTGCCCCTCGGCAGGCAGCCGACACGCCCGCCGAGGTGACCCCGGCCACGCCGGCACCCCGCAAGCGCGCCGCAAAACCCACCAAGGCCGCGACCGCCACCGAGGCCGCGAGCACCACAGAGGCCGCGAGCACCACCGAACCGCAGACCACCACAGTCGCGAGCACCACCGGCGAGGCGAGCACGATCACGCCAACGGCCCCGGCCAGAGCCGCAAAGACCACCAAACGCGCGGCCACCCCCCGCAAGAGCACCACGCCGACAAAGAGCACCACGGCGACAAACCCCGCCCCCGAACCCGTGGTCAGGCCGCAGACGGCGCCCACCGAGCAGCAGCTGGCCCCGGCAGACCCCGCCGTGCGGCAGGCTGAGCCGGCTCTGGGGCGTACCCCGGAATCGGAGCTGCGCGCGGTCGCCGCGCGCGTGCTCGACCACCCTGGCTTCGCACCGGAGCTGCTGGCTCTGGCCGCGGTGCGGACGTTCGGACCCGGCGCGGCCGGGTGGGCCGCTGGGTTGCGCGACCGGTATCCGGACGCGTCGGCGGACGGCCTGGCTCGGTTGGCGACCCGGCGGTTCGTCCGCTCGGCGGGGGCGGGTGGGGCGACCGCCGCGCTGGCCGGGTTCTTCGCGCCGCTGGCCGAGTTGGCGGCGGTGCTGTGGACGCACTCGGAGTTGGTGCTGCACCTGGCCGCGGCGTACGGCAAGGATCCGACGCATCCCGACCGGGCCGTCGACCTGCTGGTGCTGACCCAGGTGCACCCGGATCGGGCGAGCGCGGCGGCGGCTCTGGCCGCCGCCGAGTCGCCGGGTGACCCGGTCGAGGGGGCGTGGCCGCGTACTGCGGAGGCGGCCTGGCGGTTGGCCGCGCCGCTCACGGCGCAGGCCGGCGGTTGGGTGGTGTTGCGGCTGGTGGCCCGGTTGCTGCCGGGAGCGGCGGTGCTCGCGGCGGCGTTGGGTGATGCGGCGGCGGCCGACCGGCTCGCGACCCGAGCGTTGGCCGTCTACCGACCCGACCGGCGTTGACCGGTCAGAGCCAGTCGAACCACTCCCGGGGCAGCAGCGCGTAGCCGACGAAGGCGAACACGTCGAGCAGGGTGTGCGCGATGATCAGCGGCATCACCCGCCGGGTGCGCAGGTAGAAGAGGCTGAACACGACGCCCATGATCGCGTTGCCGACGAACGCGCCGAAGCCCTGGTACAGGTGGTACGAGCCGCGCAGCAGCGCGCTGGCCGCGATGATCGCGGCCAGCCGCCACTGGAGCTGGCGCAGCCGGGTGACCAGGTAACCGACCACGATCACCTCCTCCAGCACGGCGTTCTGCACGGCGGCGAGGATCAGCACCGGAACCGTCCACCAGACGTCCGGCAGCGCGGCCGGCACCAGCGTGGCGTTGAGGCCCAGGTGGGCCGCCACCCAGAACAGCGCCAGCCCGGGTAGACCGATCAGCGCCGCGAGGCCGGCGCCGCGCGCCACGTCCTGACCGGGCCGCCGGGCGTCCAGGCCGAGGGTCCGCGCCGGGTCGCCGGGGTCACGGCTGAGCAGGTGTACGGCGAGCAGCACCGGCAGCAGCGCGAACACGATGCCGAGCAGTTGGTACGTGAGGTCCAGCCAGGGGCGGGCCGACGCCGAGGTGTTAAGTGAGGCGGTCTGCTTGGAGAGCGGACCGTCGGCTGTCAACTTCGCGATGATCGAGACCACCGCGTAGATCGCGGACTGGCCGAGGGAGAGGCCGAGGACCAGCAGCGTCTCGGTGCCCAGCAGTCGGCGGGACACCGGGCGGGTCAGCTCAACGGTCACCGCACCACTCTGCCCGACGTGCGGCACCCGTGACATGGCCGACCGGCCACCATGAGCCGATCGCACATTCTGTGCGACCAGTCGACACGCTCCGTGGAGATTCTATGAGCGCCCGATCCGTTGCCGTCTGGAGAAGGAGCGTCCGTGGACAACCTCGCGCGGTTGCTGAAGGAGAGTTGGACCCTGGTCGAGGACGACCGGGTCCGGTTGAGCGGTCACTTCTACGCTCGGCTGTTCCTGCTCGACCCCGCCCTGCGGCAACTCTTCCCGGTGCAGATGACCGGCCAGGGCGACCGTCTACTCGAAGCGATCATCACGGCGATCCACACTGTCGACGATCCGGAGAGCTTCGACGAGTTCCTCCGGGCGCTGGGCCGCGACCACCGCAAGTACCACGTCGACGAGCGGCACTACGCCACGATGGGTGTCGCACTGCTGGACGCGCTGCGCAGCACCGCCGGCGACGGCTGGAACCTGGAGTACGACCAGGCGTGGCGGGAGGCGTACGCGGCGATCGCCGCCCTGATGGTGGCTGGCGCCGCCTCCGACGACGACCCGCCGTTCTGGCACGCCGAGGTGCTGACCCACGAGCGGCACGGCCCGGACACCGCCGTGCTGACCTGCCGGGCGTTGCAGCATCCGCTGCGCTGGCAGGCGGGGCAGTACGTGAGCCTGGAGGCGCCGCGCTACCACCCCCGGGTGTGGCGTAACTACTCGGTGGCGAACGCGCCGAACGACGACAACGTGCTGGAGTTCCACGTGCGGTCTCCGGGGGCCGGCTGGGTGTCCGGCGCCCTGGTGCGGCGGGTGCGGCCGGGTGACCTGCTCCGCCTGGCGGCGCCGATGGGGTCGATGACCCTGGACCGCGCCTCGGAACGGGACATCCTCTGCGTGGCCGGCGGCGTCGGGCTGGCGCCGATCAAGGCGCTGGTGGAGGAGTTGGCCACTTTCAACCGGACCCGGTGGGTGCACGTCTTCTACGGCGCACGACAGGCGGGCGACCTGTACGGCCTGGACGGGTTGCAGGAGTTGGTGGCCGTACACCCGTGGTTGTCGGTCACCGCGGCGTGCAGTGAGGATCCGGACTTCGACGGCGAGCAGGGCGAGATCCCTGAGGTCGTGGCCCGGTACGGCCCGTGGACCACGCACGACTGCTTCGTCTCCGGTGCCGCCCGGATGGTCCGGTCCACCCTGCGGGTGCTCGCCGCGGACAATGTGCCGCCGCCGCACATCCGCTACGACACCTTCGGTGACCTCTAGACGTTCCTCCCCCCACACCGGGGCGCGTGCCCCTGCCCCCTGGGGCACGCGCCCCGGTCCCTTCGTGCTCAGTAGCGCCAGGGGTGCCCGGTCTCGCGGTACTCCTCCACCGGCACCAACGGCACGCCGGGTGCCATCCGGTCGACGTAGAGCCGGCCCTCCAGGTGGTCGATCTCGTGTGCGACCAGCCGGGCCATGCCGAATTCGAACGACGTGATGATCCGGCTGCCATCCCACTGCGCGTGTTCCACGTCCAGTCGCAGCGGCCGGGGCACCAGACCCCGGTGGTCGAAGAAGGAGAGGCAGCCCTCGTACTGCTCGTCGGTCTCCGGGTCGGCGTCGACCACCCGTGGGTTGAGCAGCACTACCGGCTCCGCCGACCGGTCGGGGGGCCGCACCACTGCCGCCGCGCGGCCGATGCCGAACTGCGGTGCGGCGACGCCCACTCCCTTGCTGAACGGGTGCAGCTCGTCGAGCCGGGCCAGAGCCATGGTGAGCCGGTCGACCACGTCGCGGGCGACGTGGTCCTCAGCGGGCAGGTCGAACGGGCGGGCCCGCTGGCGGAGCAGGTCGTCCCCGCGTTGCACGATGCCGAGGCCGCGCATCCGGTCGCTGGGTCGGACCCGGGCGCCGCCCGGGCCGACGTCCGGTTCGGTGTCCGGACGGGCACGGAACCGCCACTGCATCCGGTAGCGGGCGTTCAACGGGGGGTCGTCGGTCTGCCAGTCGTAGATCACCCGGTCGCCCTCGTCGTGACGCTGCGGCGCCGTCCGCAGCGGGCCCTCCTCCGCGCTGAGCGAGGTCTCCACGCCCCAGACCTGCGGGTCGAGGGCCGCCGGCAGATCCAGCCGTACGGCGAGCTGCCGGGTGGGCAGTCGGACGGCTCGCTGGAACCAGGGGCCCCACTTCTCGTGCCCGACGCTGTACGCGTACTCGATGACGGCCCGGTCGCCCGGGTAGAGGGGGAAGCGTCGCTCCCCGTTCTCGAAGAGCAGCCAGATCTCCTTGAACGCGTCCCGATCGTGCTTGGCTCGCCAGTGCATCGGTTCCGGGTCTCCGCCGCCGTCGTCTCGGCGGGCCTGTATCTGCAGCTCGGCGAAGCTGAGGGGGTGCTCCCGGTGGTGCCGGTTGGAGCGGCCGGGGTCGTTCGGGTAGCGGTCGACGGCCACCCGGACCAGGTAGCGGGTGACCGGCTCGGTGCCGGCGTTGTACAGCTCACGGTGGATGACGCACCGGTAGCCCTCGTCGACGTGCGTGAGGGTGGCCAGCTCCCGTTCCACGACCAGGCCGGTGCCGGGTGGCAGCCACTGGCCGGGCAGGTACGGCTCGCGGTGCGGCTGACCCGCCCTGGCGTGCCGCAGGTCGTCGTACTCCCGGAAGCGCTGCCAGATCGCGCCGCTTGCCTCCAGGACGGCCTCCGCGCGGCGGGCGAAGTCCTCGGTCGGGCGGTGCCGGCGCCCCTCGACGTGGCTGACGTAGGACGGGTCGAACCCCATCAGGACGGCCAGTTGCTTCTTGGACAGCCCGCGCCCCGTCCGTTGTCGGGCGAGTTCGGCCGCGAAGGAGTCGGCAGCCCGTTCGAGGGGTGAGGTCGTCATCAGCTTCCTCGCGGCCGGGGCTATAAGTTTCACGTTCTGTACGCGGACACACACGCAAGTGGCATGTTTTCGACACACCGCTTGACAATTCACCGATGGCCATCGATCGTGCAGCGGCGTTTTCCAGCACTGACTCCGGGTAGTAGGCGAAGCACTACTCCGTCAAATGCGGGGTGACCTGGGCGTCCGGGATGTGACCAAGGTGAGGCTTCCCTTACGGCCAGGGGCTTGGTTAGGCTAGCCTTAGCTCAGGACGGCACTGGTTCGTCCGCCGGGGCGCACTCCTCGGTCTCACAGACAGGGGACGACTCAGGTGACAGCGGTGATGCCACGGCGGGAGGCCGCCACCACGCCGCTCGCCCCCGTCACCGCGGCGCTCCGGGCCATGTTCGGCACCGACGACCTCCCCGGCCTCGCCCGGGGCCTGCTGGTCGACGACGAGCTCGGCTGGGCGCCCGCCACCACCCTGATCGACGGCAGCCGACTGCCGGAGCTGCTGAACGGCGCCGCCGTCCGCTGGGGCGGCACCCCGCACGCCTGCGCGGCGCTGGCCTGGAAGTCCTACAGCTACTGGGCAGCGCTGCCGGTAGTGCTCGGCTGGGCCTCGGCCCGACGGGTGCCACTGCTCGGTCCGGCCGACCTGCTGATCCACTTCGAGGACCACCGCCAGCTACTCACCATGGGCATGCGCCGGGGCACCACGGTGGCGGTGCTGCCGAACGATCCGCTGGCGCTGGCCGGCCTGCCGGAGGTGCGGGTCGTCGCCGACGAGGCGGAGCTGCTGGTCGCGCTGCGCGCGTCCCTGCTCGACGCCCACCTGGCGCCGCTCATCACGGCGATCCAGTCCGAGGTCCGGGTGGGCACCCGGACGCTGCTCGGCTCGGTCGCCTCCGGCATCGCGCACGGCATCCTGCGGGCCGCGGACGCCCTGCCCGGCTCCACCGTGCAGAGCATCGACACACTGCTCGGCGCACTCGACCTGGCCGACCTGATCGAGCTGGTGCCAGGGCCGACCGGTGAGCCGACAGTGCAGCGCCGCACCTGCTGCCTCGCGTTCACCCTGCCCCGCCCGAAGGTCTGCCAGGGCTGCTGCGTCCGCTAGGGCCTGTTTCACCTAGGTCAGGCTGGGCCGCACCGCTCAGTCGGTCAACGACCGGACATCCCACACCCACACCCCGCCATTGAAGACCGGTTGGATCCCGGTCAGCTCGGTCATGCCCCGGCGCAGCGCGGCCTCGTGCTCGTGTGGCCCGAGGATGACCACCCCGGCCCGCCAGTAGCGCAGGTCGTCGACCGCTCGGACCCGACTCTGCGGGGTGATCGGCGGCACCGCCCCGGTGCGCCGGATGGTGGCGAAGAAGCTGCTGGTGGGACGGGGAGTCGCACCGAACAACGCGACCTTCGGCGGATCGGCGTTCGGGCGGGTGTCCGGGCCGAGGAAGTAGCCACGGGCCAGCGGCATGTCCAGCCGGGTCGCCGCCGACCAGCGCAACGGCTCGGCGTAGGTGGTATCCGGCAACGGCAGGGTCACCACACTGCGCCCACCGGCCACATACGGCCGCCAAGCCCCACTGGTCACGAAGCTGGGGACCGGGTCGAGGCGGGCCACGGGCAGCGGGGTGGGGACGATCGGCAACAGGGCCATCGTGAGCACTGTGGCGGTGACGAAGCGGACCTGCCCCCGAGCGGCCGGGTGCGCGTCGGCCAACTCGCGGGCACGTTCGGCGCCGTAGGCGAGCAGCAGCCCGATGATCGGGGTGATCGCCAACGCCCAGCGTGTCGGCACCACCGAGTGCAGGATGGGCAGGTTCTCCAGAGCGGCCCAGGGGCCCGGCACACCCGTACCCCGATTGTCGAAGCGGACCTCCCGGCCCAGCGAGAGCACCGCGAAGAGCAACCCGAGCGCGGCCAGCGCGAGCACCACGATCGAGCGGCGCAGCCACCAGACCACTGCGATCACCAGCACCACCAGCGCCCAACCGAAGAAGCTGTTCTCCTCGGTCGGGTTCTTGGCCAGGCCCGCGGCGGTGCGCGCGCTACCGGCCAGCGACTCCCGGGAGTACGCGACGAACGAGGCCACGTCGCTGGAGTAGCCGCGGATCAGGCGGGACAGCCCGGAGTACGCGTCCGGTCCGAAGAACTGGACGTACAGGGGGTACGCGAGCAGGAGCAGGGCGACCCCGGCGGCGACGGCCAGCCCGGCGAGGAAGGATCGGGCCCGCGACCGTAGATCCGCGCGGCCGACGGCGAGCACGCCGACGACCACGCCGAGACCGATCGCGGTCATCAGCAGGATCTCCAGGTTGAGGAAGGCCTGCCAGACGATGACCAGCGCGAGGAGGACCCCGTTGCGCAGCCAGCGGCCCGGTTCACCGAGTCGTAGCGTGCGCCAAATGATCAACGGGACGACGAACTGCGACACGATGTTCGGATGCCCATTGGCGTGCGACACCATGGCCGGCGCGAACGCGCAGAAGCCGGCGCCCAGCCACGCCGGCCCCCGGCTGCCGATCAGGACCCGGGAGAGCAGGAAATACCAGGCCGTGGCCGTGGCAATCATGCCGGCGGTGAGAAAGATCAGAAATGACGCCCGCGGCCCAAACAGTAGGGTGATCGGCGTCATTGGCAATGAAATGGATAATACGGACGTATTGGCCATCAGATTGACGCCGTCGGGGACGTTCATCTGATTGGAATGGAACGGATACGCAAAGTGCGTGACTACTCGCGCACCGTGGGCCATCATCCATTCGAACTGCGACTGGTCGGACTGGTTGTCCCGCACGTCGCTGCCCGGGTCCAGCCAGAGTCGACAGGTGATCCAGAAGCCCAGCACCACGAAGCTCAGCACGGCGGCCAGATCGGCCCACATCCCCCTGCGGGAAGGCCGAACGGCACCGGAGGCCCCCTCCGCCGACGGCGCGGCGGCCGGGCCGCCGCTGTCGCTGGGCACGTCCGGTTCAGGAGTAGTCATGACAATTCATAGGGTAGTCAGCGCATGACGCCGCCGTGACATGTTTCGGGGTACTGCCGTACTATGTGCCGGGTTCGCCGACCGCCGATCACGAACCCACCCCCCGACCACAATTCGGCCACCCCGATGCCCCGATTCTTTCGCCGTCCCAGCGGATGATTCACACTGTCGGTCCAGGCACGGGTCGAGTTCATATCGTGAGGAATCGACGCATGGCAGAAATCACTGGGGATCAGCGCGTGCAGTCCGAGGTGCTGGAAGGCCTGGCAACCGCTGTCAACCACCGTCGCTGGTTCATCGAACTGGCCGTGCCGTACCTCGGCGACGACCCGATCGAGATCGGCAGCGGTCTCGGTGACTACGCGCTGGAATGGTCCGAGCGGCTGCCGCGGTTCACCGCCACCGAGGCCGACCCGGACCGGCTGGTGCAGCTCAAGGAGCGCCTCGCCGACCGTCCGAACGTCGACGTCCGGCAGATGCTGCTGCCGCACAACGACCGGGGCGACTACAGCGCCGCCGTCTCGTACAACGTTCTGGAGCACATCGAGGACCACGTGGGCGCGCTACAGAGCATGCGCGACCTGGTCCGACCCGGCGGCGCCGTGATCATCATCGTGCCCGCGTTCCAGTTCGCGATGGGCCCGGCCGACATCGCCACCGGGCACGTCCGCCGCTACACGAGGAAGACGCTCGGGGCGGCGATGACCGACGCCGGTCTGACCATCGAGAAGATGCACTACGCCAACGCGCTCGGGTTGATCGGCTACTTCATGGCCACCAAGGTCTTCCGGCTGATGCCGAAGGAAGGCCCGATGGTCAAGGTGTACGACACCCTCGTCCTGCCCGCCACCAAGGCCGCCGAGCAGCTGATTCTCCCGCCGTTCGGCCAGTCCGTCTTCGCCGTAGCCCGCGTCCCAGCCTGACCCCGCCCCGCCCCGGCCCGGCCCGGCCCGGCCCCGGCGATCTTGCACTTTCTGTCGTCCTTATGCCCTTTATGTCAAGGATGTCGGGACAGAAAGTGCAAGATCGCGGGAGCTGGGGGCGGGGTTAGTCCTTGATCTGGTACGTGGGGCGGATCACCGCTCTCGCCAGCGTGTGGAACGTCAGGTTGAAGCCGACGTAGGCGGGGCTGGCGTCCGGGGTCAGGTCCAGGCGGTCGACGTCCAGGGCGTGTACCGCGAAGACATACCGGTGCGGGCGGTCGCCGGCCGGCGGAGCCGCGCCGCCGTAGCCCTGCTCGCCGTAGTCGTTGCGAACCGAGAACGCTCCGCCGAGGTCGGTGCCCGCCGCGCCACCAGCCCCGGTGGGCAACTGGGTGACGTTGACCGGCACGTTCACCAGCACCCAGTGCCAGAAACCGCTGCCGGTCGGCGCGTCCGGGTCGTAGCAGGTCACCGTGAAGCTCTTCGTCTCGGCGGGAAAATCCGACCAGGTCAGCTGCGGCGAGACGTTGTCACCCCCGGTGCTGCCATGCGCGTGCCGGGCGTCCATCGGCTCGCCGTTCCGCACGTCGTCGCTCGTCAGCGTGAACGAGGGCAGCGTCGGCAGCAGCTCGTACGGGTCCGGGGCGATCGGTCGTTCCAGGGTCATGGTGACGCGTCCTTCCGATGTGCGGAGATACCAGCCCCTTCTTACCCCGCCACGGCCCTGCCGACGACCGGAAGCACGCGCTGACCCAGCGTGGATTCGCAGAGCTACGTTTGAGGTCGGGCAGCGTTCCGCAGGGGGACATCGTGGCCGGCATCTGGCGGGACTTCGTGGGGGCTGTTGTCACCGCGTTCCGCCGCCGGGACGAGCGAGCCATCGCCGACGAACGCCGACGCGCTGTCGAGCGACTGGCCGAGGAGACGATCCGCCGGGAGCGGCGGACCACCGACCCGCCGGAGTGACCGGGACGCGGCGCGCCGGACTGCCACCTCGCAACCGGTGAAGATGACCTGATGGGGCGGATCTTCCGGTCGCGGCCGGTGGCGACCGCGGAGACACACCGGTCCACCCTGTTCGAGATCTTCTTCGATCTGGTGTTCGTCTTCGGGCTCATCCGGGTCACCACGTTCATGAGCGAGCGGCCGTCGCCGGTGGCGCTCACGCAGGGATTCCTCGTACTCCTCTTGCTGTGGATCTCCTGGGTGGTCTACTCCTGGCTGGGCAACCACGTCCGCATCGACGTCGGGCTGATCCGTGCCGGTGTGACGGTCTCGATGGCGGCCGTCTTCCTCGTCGCACTGGTCATCCCCGACGCCTGGGCGACCGGGCCGGGCACGACGAGACAACGCCTGATCCTGGTGCTGGCCTACGTCACGCTCCGAGTTATCGCTCTCGCGCTCTTTCACTGGGCCGCTGCGGGCAACCGACAGTTGAGCAGGACCATTCGTCTGTATGCCCTCTCGACCGCGCTGTCCTGGATCCCCTTCGTCCTCGGCGCCGTGTTCGGCGGCACCGCACAGCTCCTGCTCTGGGCGGCGGCCCTCACCATCGACATGGGCGGCGGGGTGGTGTCCTCGGTGCTGAGCGGGTGGCCGGTGCGAAGTCCCAGTCACTTCGCGGAGCGACACAGCCTCGTGGTGATCATTGCGCTCGGCGAGTCCCTGATCTCGGTCGCCGCCGGCGTCGGGGTACAGCGGATCCGCGGACCGATCCTGTTGGCCGCAGTTCTTACGCTGGCCGTCACCGTGTGCCTGTACTGGCTGTACTCCTCCACGGCGATGGCCGCCGGCCAGGCGTTGATGATGGAGTCCGGGCTGCGGCGGGCCCACGTGGGTGCCAACGCCTACACCCTTGCCCACTTTCCGCTGCTCGCCGGGACCATCTACGTGGCATTGGGAGTCGAGCAGGTGCTGGCTGGCCTGGCACGCGAGGAGTCCCACGGCATCTCGGATTGGATGCCTGCCGTCGCGTTGTTCGGCGGGACCGCCCTGTTCCTCGCGGGCCGGGCGACGTTCCTGAGTCTCAGCGTCCGGTGCCTACGACCGGGGCAGTTCGTCGCTCCCGTCGTGGCGCTGCCGTTGCTCCCCGCCGGGCGTTACCTGCCCGGTCTGGCCGCTCTCGGCCTGCTCACCGCGTTCCTCGCCGTGCTGCTCAGCTACGAGGCGCGGACCAGGAGATCGACTCGGGTTCGTGATGTCAGGGTGTCCCAGGAGTCCTGACACCCCGACTTCCGGGACGTCGAGTGGGTCAAGGTGGCGGAGGGTGTGGGATTCGAACCCACGAAGACATCGCTGCCTTACCGGTTTTCAAGACCAGCGCCATCGGCCACTAGGCGAACCCTCCTGGGCCGCCACCCGTGGGCGTACGGCCACGCATAGTCTGCCACGGCTCGCTCCGGTCGGCCCGGCGTCCCTCCCCGGTGCGCCGGCCAGGCGGTCTGAGGTGTCCACTGTGGGCTGGACGGTGCGCCTGCGACACCCGGGAAGATCAGGAAGACTGAGCCCATGCGAGCCATCACGATTCCGCAGCCCGGTGGTCCCGACGCGCTGGTCTGGGCCGAGGTGCCCGATCCGGAGCCGGGCCCGGACGAGGTGATCGTGGATGTGCGGGCCAGCGGAGTCAACCGCGCTGACCTGCTGCAACGGCAGGGGCATTATCCGCCGCCGCCGGGCGCGCCCGCGTACCCCGGGTTGGAATGTTCTGGGGTGATCACGGAGGTTGGCGCGGAGGTCGCCGGGTGGGCGGTCGGGCAGCAGGTCTGCGCGCTGCTGGCCGGCGGCGGGTACGCGGAGCGGGTGGCGGTCCCCGCCGGGCAGTTGCTGCCGGTGCCGGCGTGTGACCCGGTCGACGCGGCGGCGCTGCCCGAGGTGGCCTGCACGGTCTGGTCGAACCTGGTCCAGGTGGCCCGGCTCGGTGCTGGCGACACGCTGCTGGTGCATGGCGGCGGCAGCGGGATCGGCACCTTCGCCATTCAACTCGGGGCGGCCCTCGGCGTGACAGTGCTCACCACCGCGCGGGAGGCCAAGCACGACCGGCTGCGTGAGCTGGGCGCGGCACACATCATCGACTACCGGGAGCAGGACTTCGTCGAGGAGGTCCGCCGGGTCACCGACGGGCGCGGAGTGGACGTCATCCTCGACATCATGGGTGGGTCCTACCTCGGGCGGAACGTCTCCGCGTTGGCCAGCGGCGGTCGGCTCGTGGTGATCGGGATGCAGGGCGGGCGCAAGGCCGAGTTGGATCTCGGCACGCTGCTGGCCAAGCGGGCGAGCGTCACCGCGACGTCGCTACGGTCCCGTCCGCTCGCCGAGAAGGCGGCGATCGTCCAGGGCGTACGGGACGAGGTGTGGCCGTTGGTCGAGGCGGGCCGGATCCGGCCGATCGTGGACCGGCGGCTGCCGATGACCGAGGCGGCGCAGGCGCACCGGCTCGTCGAGTCGAACGACCACTTCGGCAAGGTGCTGCTCACCCGCCCGCCGGGCGGCGGGTCCGCCGTCAGTTGAGCGAGCCTTCCAGCGTCGGATCGTCAGTCGGTCGGGACAGCACCAGCCGGGCGCCCGGGCCCTCGCCGGCCAGCGTGTCCTCCGGGTTGTTGAGCGTGCAGCGCTGCAAGGACAGGCAGCCACAGCCGATGCAGCCGTCCAGGTCGTCGCGGAGCTTGCTGAGCAGCCGGATCCGCTCGTCCAGCCGGCTGCGCCAGCTCGCCGACAGTCGCGCCCAGTCCTGTGGGCTGGGGGTGCGCGCCTCGGGGAGCGAGTCGAGTGCCTCCCGGATCTCGTCGAGCGAGACGCCGACCTGCTGGGAGATCCGGATGAAGGCGACCCGCCGCAGCTCGGCGCGGGCGTAGCGGCGCTGGTTGCCGCCGGTGCGGTCGGCGCGAATCAGCCCGAGCCGCTCGTAGTAGCGCAGCGCCGACGGTGCCACCCCGGAGCGGGCGGACAGCTCACCGATCGTCAATAGATCCGGCATCACCAGGTCCTTGAGTTGAAGTCCACTTCAACTCACACAGTAGTGGCATGACCACGACACTGACCACCGACAGCAGCGCCCGACTGCCCGGGCTGATCCGGCGACTGACCGGCGACGAGAAACACGCGCCGAGTGCGCACTCCACCGTCGACGTGCTCCAGGTGCTCTACGACCGGGTGCTGTGGGTCACCCCCGACACCGCAGACGACCCGGAGCGGGATCGGTTCCTGCTCTCCAAGGGCCACGGACCGGCCGCCTACTACGCGGTACTCGCCGCGCACGGCTTCATCCCGGACGCCTGGCTCGACGACCTGGCCGGGCCGGAGAGCCGGCTCGGCCACCACCCGGACCGACTCCTGGTGCCCGGGGTCGAGATCGGTTCCGGTTCCCTCGGGCACGGGCTCGGGCTGGCCGTCGGCACCGCGCTCGGCCTGCGCGCTCAGGGGCTGCGCAAACCCCGGGTGTACGTGCTGCTCGGCGACGCCGAACTGGACGAGGGATCCAACCACGAGGCGATCGCGTACGCGGGAGCGACCGGCCTGGACAGCCTCACCGCGGTCGTTGTCGACAACTCGTCGGCCAGCCACGGGTGGGCCGGTGGCATCGCCAGCCGGTTCACCGTCAACGGGTGGACCGCCGACACCGTCGACGGCCGGAACCACGAAACCCTGTACGCGGCGCTGACCGGGCACCGACCACGACACCCGCACCTGGTGGTCGCCCGCATCGAGAGCAAGGGATGACCGACATGCGTACCGCCTTCATCGACACCACCACAGCGCTCCTCGACGAGGATCCGCGTACCGCACTGGTGCTGGCCGACATCTCGGCGAGCCAGTTCGCCTCAGCCGGCAACCGCCACCCGGACCGGGTGCTCAACGTCGGGATCCGGGAGCAACTGATGATCGGTGTGGCCGGCGGGCTCGCCCTGACCGGGCTGCGTCCGATCGCGCACTCGTACGCGACGTTCCTGGTGGACCGGACGTACGAGCAGATCAAGTTGGATCTGGACCACCAGGGTGTGGGCGCCGTCCTGGTCAGCATCGGCGCGTCGTACGACGGGTCGGCTGAGGGCCGCACCCACCAGTCGCCCGGGGACGTGGCGCTCTTCGACTCGCTCGGTGACGGCTGGACGGTTCGGGTGCCCGGCCACCCGGACGAGGTGGCGCCGCTGCTGCGCAACGCCGCGACCAGCGACGATCCGGTCTACCTGCGGCTCTCCGAGCAGCGCAACGCCGAGGCGTACCCGGACGCCACGGGGCTACTGGTGCTCCGGCGGGGCGTGACGGACGCGCCGCTCGTGGTGGCGGTCGGGCCGATGCTCGACCCCACACTGGCGGCGACCGAGGGAATGGACGTGACAGTGGCGTACACCCACACGCCCCGGCCGCTCGACACGCGCGGGCTGCGGGCGCTCACCAACACCGATGTGGTGCTGGTCGAGCCGTACCTGGCGGGAACGTCGAGCGCGCTCGTCAGCCGGGCCCTGGCGGACGTACCGCACCGGCTGCTCGCCCTCGGGGTGGGTCAGACCGACCTACGACGGTACGGCGATCCGGCGGACCACGCCCGGTGGCATGGTCTGGACGCCGACGGCCTGCGGAGGTCGATCAGCGCGTTCCTGGGGTCAGTTGGCGGCTGAGACGGCGGGGCGGCGGCGAGCGCGCTCGCGCCCGAGGATCCAGATCGCCTCGACGCCGTCCTTCCAGGTGATCTTCTTGCCCTCTTCCCGACCGCGCGCCCGGTAGCTAATCGGCACCTCGTACGGCCGGATCCGGCGACGCAGGAGCTTGCCGGTCACCTCGGCCTCCATGCCGAAGCCGCGCGAGCGCACCCCGAGCGACCGGTAGAGCGCCACCGGCATCAGCTTGAAGCAGGTCTCCAGGTCGCCGATGTACGAGTTGAACAGCACGTTCGCCGCCATCGTGACGCCCTTGTTGCCCATCACATACCAGAAGCTGTAGGCGCTGTGGCTGCCGAAGGTGCGATTGCCGTAGACCACCGTGGCGCGACCGTCGAGCACCGGGTCGAGAAGCTTGGGGATGTCCTGCGGGTCGTACTCCAGGTCGGCGTCGAGGATGACCATGTAGTCACCCTCGGCGCTGTCGACCGCCGTCTTGATGGCGGCGCCCTTGCCGGCGTTGCGCTGGTGGGTGATGACCCGCAGGCGTGCGTCGTCGGCGCGACCGAGGACCTCGCCGGTGCCATCGCGGCTGCCATCGTCGACGACTACCAATTCGATCTCACAGGGATAGTCCACCGCCAATGCCTGCTTGAGGGCATCCGCGATGCGTTCTTCCTCGTTGTAGACCGGCATGAGGATCGAGAGCTTCACGGGGATCTCCACGGTGGCGGCAACACGTCGGCCATAGCCTAGCCTGGTTGGTTTGTTTACCACGTACCGCTACCGCTGGGCAGCCGGCGCGGCGGCCTCAGATCAATGGTGTTTACTTCCGCCATGTCGGCTGCCGGCTCCCTGCTCGCGGTGGTTCCCGCCGCCGCGGTGCTCCTGCTCATCGTCGCGGCGATGCCACGTGAGGCTGGCGCGGTGGCACCGCTGCGGCTCGCCGTGGTGCGCGCCGTCCTGCTCAGCGGGGCGTACGCGGTGCTCGTCGTCGAGGTGCTCGGCGCGTCTCACGCGCTGACCCGAGGCGCGTTCACAGTCGCCTGGCTGCTCTTCCTGGTCGCGGCCGCGGCGGCGGCCGGTCTGCGCTGGCGACGGGCGACCCGCCTCGGGCAGCCGCCCGCTGCCACACCAGTGCCGGTCAGCGCCGCGCCGGCAGTCAGCACCGCACAGCGGCCGGTGCCGGTCGGCGCTGTGGTGTCCGGTGGCGGACCCGACGTGTCCGCCCCCGCCGAGAGCGATGAGCCCGCCCCCGCGCCGACCCGGGCTGGTCGGGGGGTCGCTGACCTTCGTGCGGTGGCGGTCGACGCGTGGCGTACGGCCCGGCCGGGTGAGCGGCTCCTCGCCGGCACTGTCGGCGGGCTGATCCTGGTGGAGCTGCTGGTCGCGCTGCTGGCCGAACCGAACAACTTCGACTCGCAGACGTACCACCTGCCGAAGGTGGAGCACTGGGTGGCCCAGGGCGACCTGGACTTTTGGCCCACCGCCATCCACCGGCAGGTGACCATCCCGCCCGGAGCCGAGTACCTGCTGCTGCACCTGCGCCTGCTCACCGGCGGGGACCACCTGCACAACCTGGTGCAGTGGGCGGCCGGAGTGGTCTGCCTCCTGGTGGCCGCACGGATCACCGCACAGCTCGGTGGCGGCCGGCGGGCCCAGTTGCTCACCGCGTTCGTGCTGGCGACCACGCCGATGGTGGTGCTCCAGGCGACCAGCACGCAGACCGACCTGATCTGCGCGGCGTGGGTGGCCTGCGCGGCGACACTGGTGCTGGACGGGCTCAGTCGACGGACCGGCTGGGGCACGCTGCTCGGGCTGGGGGCGGCCACCGGACTGACCGCGGTGACCAAGACCAGCGGCCTGATCGCTGTCGGCCCGCTGCTGGTGCTCTGGGGACTGGCCCAGTTGAGGCTGGCCCGGACCGATCAATCGGCACCGGCGGACCCGGCGACACCGGGTGGGGGTCGGCGGTCCTGGCCGGTCGGCCGGCTGGCCCGCACCGTCGGCGGTTCGGTGCTGATCCTGGCGGTCGCTGCCGTGGTGGTCGGCCCGTTCCTGGCCCGGGTGACAGCCGAGTTCGGGCACCCGCTGGGGCCACCCCGGCTGCGTGAGTCCATCCCCATGGAGCGGCACGACCCGGCGTCGATAGTGGTCAACGCACTGCGGATCGGGCACACCGCGTTCGACACGCCGCTGGCACCGTTGCGTCGGGCCGGGGCGCAGGTGATCATCGGCGGCGCCGAGGCGATCGGCGTCGACCCGCAGGACCGCGCGATCACCTTCGGGCGTGAGCTGTTCCCGGAGCCGGCCTGGTATCCGGACGAGGACCGGGTGGCGTTTCCGCTGGCCGGGGCGCTGGCGGTGATCGGTGCGGTGATCGCGCTCGCCCGCCCACGGCGGATCGCGCCCGAGCGGGCCGGGTCGCTGCGGGCGTACGCCGTGGTGGTGCTGACCGCCGTGCTGCTGCACACCGCGATGATCAAGTGGCAGCCGTGGGGAAACCGGCTGCTGCTCTACGCCGTGGTGCTCGCCGTGCCCCTCGCCGGCCTGTGGCTGGACGCTCTCCTGCGCAACCGCGCGGGTGGGCGTCGCTCGGTTGCCGCAGTGGCGGCCGTCACCGTGCTGGCCACCTCGGCGCTGGCCGGGGTGCTCGCGCTGTCGTACGGCTTCCCGCGCCGGCTGGTCGGCGCCGGCTCGGTCTTCACCACCTCGGACTGGGACACCCGGTTCCTGCGCCGCCCCCAGTGGGCCGACGAGTTCCGCTGGGCGGCGACCGCGGTCCAGGACAGCGGTGCGCGACGGATCGGGCTGGTGCAGCAGAACGACAACTGGGAGTACCCGTGGTGGCTGCTGTTGCGGCAGCCCGACGGCCGCTCACCGGACCTGGTGGCGTTGCAGTCGGTCCTGCCGGAACGACCGCCGGCCGACCCCTCATCGGTCGACGCGATCGTCTGCACCGGCAACGAGGCGGCCTGCGCCAAACTCGTCCCGGCCGGCTGGCGGCTGGAGTTCCGCGGCTACGTCGGCTACGCCCTGCCGCCGGGCCGCTGAACCAGAGGTCCACCGCACCGCCGCCAGGCCGGTGAATCTAGAAGCCGGCCGCACCGCCGCCGGGCCGCTGAACCAAAGCCGGCCCCGCTGCGCCGTGGCGCTGGGCGCGCGGGCCCGGATAGTCCGATCCGGGCGGTTCGGCATCCCGCGCGCAAGGATCTGAAGGGCATTCACATCTACCGATCCGCACGTTACCGTCTGGTAACTCAATCGACGTCCCGCGATTGAGCCGAAAGGAGTGCGTCGATGCCTGCAATCCCCGCCAGGCCCGGACGCGCGACCCGACGACGGGCCATCACCGTCGCCGTCGCCGTCGCCGCTCTCGTCCTACCGATGCTCGCCGGACCGGCCACCCCCGCCGCCGCCGCCGATCGACCAACCGTCCAACCACTCCCCGCCAACCTCGAAGCCATCCGGGCCGCCGAGGCGACCGCCCTCTACGGCAGCCCGGCGATCCGCCCGATCGAGCAACGCCGGACCGCGTTGATCACCATGGGCGACAGCGAGATCTCCGGTGAGGGGGTCGGCAACTACGTCCCGGGCACCCACCAGGACGGCAACTGGTGCGACCGCTCGTACGACCAGGCGGTCTTCCGCACCGGCATCACGTCGGACGCGCAGTACAACATCGCCTGCTCCGGTGCCACCCCCTGGAACCTGATCGCCGGCGGCCCGACCCAGCACAACGAGCTGAACCAGGGCGACCACCTGGGTATCAAGGCGCGCAACACGCACGTGAAGCTGATCTGGGTGGTGGTCGGCGCGAACGGTGACGGCACCATCCAGTTCGGTCCGGTCGCCACCGACTGCGCCGTCCGCCGGGTCTTCTTCCAGGGCGCCTGCTACCCCACCTACACCGACCAGTGGACGATCCGCACCGACGGCAGCCGGCAGGCCGTGGAGTCGGCGCTGACCGACATCCGGCGGACCATGACCAACGCCGGCTACCTACTGTCGGACTACGAACTGGTGCTGATGTCGTACCCGAGCCCCGGCAGCCCGGACGTTGAGGACAACCCGAACTTCCCCGGCTGGTACTCCGGCGGTTGTCTGCTCTACCTGGCCGACGCGGCGTTCGCCCGGAACAAGGCGGTACCGATGTTCGAGTCGGCGCTGCGCTCGGCCGCCGCGAACACCGGCACCCGCTACCTGGACGCCAGCCGGCTCTTCCACGGGCACGAGGTGTGCACCGACAACACCTCGGTCCGTGGCCTCTTCATCGAGGTCGGCATCTGGAACGAGAACGCCGCCCGGCAGTCGTTCCACCCCAACGCCCGCGGACACGGCATGTTCGCCCAGTGCATCACCCAGTTCTGGAACTCGGGGCAGACGCGGGCCAGTTGCGTCGACCCGGCCAGCACCGGCGGTGGCGTGCTCTACCCGGGTCTGTTGGAGTTCAAGCAACTGCGCAACCTGGCCACCGGCACCTGTGTCGACGGCAAGGGGTACGACTCCCGCAACGGCACCGCGCAGCAGCCGTACTCCTGCCACGGCGGGCGCAACCAGGGCTTCTGGTACGACTCGGCCCGACGGTCGCTGCACTCGGAGCTGTCCCACGACCGGTGCCTGGACGTCGCCAACAGCTCGATGACCGCCGGCACCGCTGTCAACATCTACGACTGCAACGGCACCGGCGCGCAGCAGTTCGTCTTCGTGGGCAACCAGATCAGGCCGGCGAGCACCAACAACCTCTGCGTGGCGTTCGACAACCCGCTGCTGGGCAGCTCTCGGCTGCGGTTGGCGAACTGCTCCACCAGCACCCGGCAGCAGTGGTCGTTCGAGGCCCGTACCGCCGCCAACCCGGTCGGCTACGGTCACGACGACTTCATCGGCTCCCGCGTCTACTGAGCAGGGAAGGGGCCCTGGCGCCGGCCAGGGCCCCTTCGCTCACGTGGCGCGGGGAAGGAGGACGAGGCGGGCCACACCCTTGTCGCCGTCCTTCGCGCCGGCGACGCCGACCGTCGCGCCGACAGTCACCTCGCTCGGCTGCACTGTGGCCCGCCGCTCGACGACCCGCAGATCGTCGCCGAAGGTCCAGGTCATGGTGAAGCCGTCGGTGGACTTGACGGTCATCGAGTCGCCGTCGATCGCTGTCACCTCGCCGCGCTGCACCGCGACGGTCTGCGTACCGCCGTCCTTGGTCTTCACCACCGCCTCGCCGTGCAGTGTGTTCTTGCGCAGCAGCACGCGGGCCTGGCGACGTTTGCGCCACTCCTCACCGCGCTTCTCCCGGGCCTTCTCCTGGGCGCTGGGGGACGCACCCGGCGTCGGCGTGGCCGGTGCGGCAACGGTCCGCACGTCCAGGTCGTCGGCGTCGAAGCCCATCGCGGTCAGCGCCTGACCCTCGACTCCCATGGCGGCGGCGACCTCGACGGCGACATCCCGGGCAGGCTGGCTGGCCACCTCGGCCGCGCCGCACCCGCTGACGCCGAGCGCGACCGCCGCGAGCAGTGCCGTGGTGCCGGTGGCGATACCCCAACGTGGCATGACTCTCCCTCTCGTCAGTGGAGCCCCCAGCCTTCCCGGGAACGACGAGCGGAGCGTCAGGCCGATGTTCGGGTCAGGTAAGGATCACCCGGCAGCCGGACGGTGAAGGCGGCACCGCCCTCCGGCGCGTGCCCCGCGGCGATCTCCCCGCCCAACCGGCGGACCAGCCCGGCGGCCAGCGCCAACCCCAGTCCGCTGCCCACCTTGCGCACCCCCCGGTAACGCTCGTGCAGCGCACCGCGTTCGAAGGCCACCGCCAGGTCGTCGTCGGTGAAGCCGGGCCCGCCGTCGCGAACCTCCAACACGCCGCCGTGCGCTGGGTCCGCACCGGCCGGCCGGACCGCGAGCACCACCGGCGACCCCGGGGGTACGACCCGCAGCGCGTTCTCCAGCAGCCCGTCCAGCACCTGCCGGATCCTCCCCGGATCGGTGTACGCGGGCACCGGCTGACCGGGCGTCTCCACCCGGAACGGCACGCCCACCGCCGCGCACCGACCGGACCAGGTCGGTTCCGCGTCCACTGCCAGTTGGGTCAGGTCCACCGGCACCGGTTCCAGGGGGAAGTCGGCAGCCTCCAGCCGGGCCAGTGCCAACAGGTCGCCGATCAGACGGTCCAGGTGTTGGGCCTCGGCCAGCATCGTCCGACCGGTGTCCACCGTGTCGTCCGCGCCGAGCACCCCGTCGGCGAGCGCCTCGGCGTACCCCCGGATCGCTGTCAGCGGGGTGCGCAGCTCGTGCGAGACGGAGAGCAGGAACTCCCGCTGTCGGCCCTCGCTGGTCGCCAGCGCGGTAGCCAGACCGTTCAACGCCTCGGCCAGGTCGGCGACCTCGTCCGGCGACTCGAGGGGCACCCGGACGGCGCGGTCACCCGCGCGCAGCCGGGCGGCGGCGGTGGCCGCGACCCGGATCGGCCGGGCCAGCCGACGGGCCAGCAGCAACCCGGCCACCACACCGGCGGTCAACCCGGCCAGCAGCGGTAACCAGAGACTGAGCAGCACCTGGGCCCACAGCCCGTTGGCCAGCGGACGGGAGAGCACCACCCCGTTGCCGCCGGGCAGGGCCCGGCCTTCGACCAGGGCCCGCCCACCGTTTACCGAACGGCGGGCCGACACGTTGCGGCCCTGCCCGATCCGCTGCACCACCCGGGGTGGCAGACCCGCCCGGTCGACAGCCCCACGGCGGATCAGGTACGCGTCGATGCCCTGGTCGCGCAGTTGCTGGATGAGCCGTTCCTCGTCGGCGCTGCGACCCCGGTCGAGGCGGGTCCGCAGCACCTCGGCGGCGAGTCGGGCCTGGGCGGCGAGCGCCTCCTGCTCGCTGCGCTCCGCGCCACGGATCGCCAACGGCACCGCGACGATGGCGGTGACCAGCACCGACACCAGCGCTACCGCGCAGGTGACGAGCACCGCGCGGGCGGTCAGCGTACGGCCGAGTCGGCCTCGTCGGGGTGCGGTGGGTGGGGCGGCGCCGACCACCGGTAGGGCCATTGTCGGCGACTCGACGTGCCCGGGGTGGTCAGGCATCGACCGCGTACCCGACGCCGCGATGCGTCCGGATCACACTCACCGCGCCGAGCTTCGCCCGCACCTGGGCGACGTGCACGTCCACCGTCCGGGTGCCGGCGTGCGCCGCGTAGCCCCAGACTCCGGCCAGCAGCTCCTCCCGGGTGAAGACCCGACCGGGCCGGGCCATCAGGTGGGCCAGCAGGTCGAACTCGGTGGAGGTGAGCTGCACCGGGGCACCGGCGGCGGTGACCGTGCGGCGGGCCGGGTCGAGCGTCACCGGGCCGACGACACGTGGCCGATCAGCGCCCTCCGGGCCACCGGCGGATCGGCGCAGCACCGCCCGGACCCGGGCAACCAGCTCTCTGGGGCTGAACGGCTTGGTGACGTAGTCGTCGGCGCCCAACTCCAGCCCGACGATCCGGTCCACCTCGTCGTCCCGGGCGGTGAGGAAGATGACCGGGGTCCAGTCGCCGGCCTCGCGCAGCCGGCGGCAGATCTCGGTGCCGGGCAGACCCGGCAGCGCGATGTCCAGGACGCAGGCCACCGGGCGCAACCGGCGGGCCGCGCTCAGACCGGCGTCGCCGTCACGTTCCAGGTGGACGCCGAACCCGTCCCGGGTCAGGTAGAGCCGGACCAGGTCGGCGATGGCCGGCTCGTCCTCCACGACGAGGACGAGCCCGCGATGCGGTGGTTCGACTGTCACCGGCCCATGATTGCCGACTGGGAAGGCTCGACGCGATCGGTGTGTGTTCGAGTTCGGTAAAGGCGGCGCGACGCCGGTCGGGGTCAGCTCACCAGGACGGAGCGAACATCCCGGGCCGGGCGGCGGCCGGTGCGTCGCCGATGCTGGCGACGACCCGCGCGCCGGGCGGCCGCAGGCGGGTCCGGAACGCCTGGTTGAGCAACGCGTCGAGCTGCCAGACCTGCTTCGGGTGACTGGTCCGGATCAGGAACCGCTCACGGATCCCGTCGATAGCGGTGGCCGCCATCTCCACCGACTGCAGCCGCGGGTCCGGGCTCCAGGTGACGTTGCTCAGCTCGCGCAACTCGGTGTTGAGGTGCAGGCGCAGCCGGTGCAGGAGCCGGGTCTGCTGGGTCACCACCAGGCGGCGGTGGGTGAGTAGCAACAGGTAGTCGCCGGTGACCGGGCGGTCGGGGCGGCTGCAACGGGTGACCAGGATGGTGGCGTCACCGGAGCCGACGCAGCGCCGGAAGACCGGCATGTGCCGGCTCACCGTCTGCACGGCCAGGCCAGCCTCAGCGGCGGCCGGGAGGAACGTTCGGGAGAAGACGTCCATGACCTGCCCAACGACGCCCCCAGCAGGGTGACGTGGGTCACGCGGGATTTTTGGAAGTTCCACGCCGCCTGTCGCACTGCCTGTCCGACTTCTGACTCGGACGGATCATGGTCAGGAGTTCGGCTGAAGTGGACTGGCGGCGAACAGCTCCTCCAACCAGCCCGGGACCGCCTCGGCGTACTCGGCGCGGGACTCCTCGTGGGTGTCCAGTGCCCGACGCCACGAGAGCGACCGGCTCACCGGCCCCAGGGCGATCGCGAGGTCGGCCGCCTCCGCGAGGGTCCGCCGGTCGTACCGGTCGGTCCACACCTCCAGGTACGCGTCGCGCAACCGCACCAGCTGGGCGTCGTCGGCGGCGAGGTTCCCGGCGTGCCCGATGGAGCGAAGGGTCACCAGCAGCGTGCCGAACGGGTGCGCCACGGAGGCGTCGCCCCAGTCGAAGTACCGGTACCCGGCCGCGCCGGCGAAGACGTTGCCGTCGTGCAGGTCGTCGTGCTGCACGGTGGCCGGGATGCCGAATTCGGCGAGCCGACGGCACCGCTCGGCGTACGACGGCACCTCCGCCCGCAGCCGGTCGTACACCTCGGGGTTGAGCCCGCCCTCGGCGCCGATCAGCAGGGCCTCGTGATCGTCGAGCAGCTCGGCGAAGAGACCGGCCAGCACCTCGGGCCGATGGTCCGGTACGCCGGAGGTGACCAGCTCGTCGGCCTGCTCAGCGGTGGCCAACTGGAGGGCGGCGTACCCGGGCAGCGCCCGCTCCCAGTGCGTCAGGTCCGGGTCGCGGGCCAGCAGGTCGCGCAGTGACTCGCCGCCGTCGGGCAGCAACGACCAGCCCCGTGTCGGGTCCACCGCGATCGGGGTCAGCACCCGCTCCGGCGCGAGCCGGGCCAGCGTCGCGATCAGGGCGGCCTCGTGCGTCGTGCCCGGATTGTTGGCCTTGAACCAGACCGGACCATCGTCGGTCGGCACCCGCCACACCAACGACCACGGGCGGACCCGCGGCTCCACCGACCCGGTCACCCGCCGACCCGCGCGAGTCAACTGCTCGTCGACCCAGGACCGGGCCTGCGTCTGCCACTGCTCGCCGGACCAGTCCGGGGCACGCTCGATCGTCGTCACGCTGGGCACCCTAGGCCGTCTTCCCGAACTTGGGGACCGCTTATTCCACCGCCGCCGGGCACGGCACGACGTCCCACCGGAGGCCGTGACATCTGCCGACTGCGCACTCTGGGAGATGCGCCGAGGAAGCTCAGAGCGAAATCATCGCTGCGCACAGTAATTAGTGCTCGAATCGGCTCGGGGAGTAGAGCTATGACGGGAACGCCAACCACAGCCACTCGAAACGTCGCACGCCCCTCCGTCGCCGATCGTCCACCGCGCAACGGCGTCATCATCGCGGTCAGCGTGGCAGCCGGGGTCCTCCTGGCGGTGCTCTGGTCCTACGAGTTCGTCGACTCGGTCATCGGTGACAGCGTCGCCAGCGGGATCCTCGGTCACGATGCGAAGGCGACGGCGATCTCCGGTACCGCCGCCGGCCTGGTGTTCGCATTCGTGTCCGGCCTCGCCGGCACGTTCACCGCGTGCAACATCGCGATGCTCGCGTCCATCGGGCCGCTCGGCGCGGCAAGCTCTGCCAACGGTGACCGGCTCCGGCTGCTGCTGCGGCCGGTCGGGTACCTCACCCTTGGCATGGTCGCCGTCGCAGCGGTGTACGGGTTCGTCGGGGTCCTGCTGGGTGACCGGCTCCCCCAGCTGTCCACCGACACCGCCGGTGGGGTGCCGGTACGCATCATCCAGTCGTCGGTGGTGTTCGGCGTCATCGGACTGGCCCTCATCTATCTCGGGCTGGCCGCGATCCGGGCGGTGCCGGACGTGTTCGCCGACCGGCCGGTCGCACGGGTGATCACCCTCGGCGCGCTCATCGGCGGCTTCCTCATCGGCCGGCCGTACCCGTTGTTCAACAAGCTGTTCCACTGGGCTGTCGACAGCGGCAACCCGCTGTACGGTTCGGCCGCGTTCGTGCTGCAGTCCCTCGGCAACATCGTCGTGGTCACCGCGCTGTTCGCACTGCTGATCATGCTCACCCGCGGCCGGTTCATCGGCTGGCTCGCCGCCGACGTACGACGCAGCATGGTGATCAGCGGCGCGCTGCTCATCGCCCTGGGCGTCTTCACAGTCGTGTACTGGGACGTCCGGGTGCCCTCGATCTTCGGCTTCGGCTGGTTCCCCACCATGTTCTACAACAACTGACACCGGTCCTGCCGCTGCGGAAGAAGGGCACGTTCGAAGATGTTCCGGCGCGCTGGATGCTCGAAGCTGTTCGTGTGACTGGCGCGGCAGATCAGGACCGGTGGAGTGTGGCCAACACGGCACTGCGAACGGCCACCGACCGGTTCACCGACCTGGTGGCCGCCGCGCCCTCACCCGCAGTCATGGCGACTGCCGACTGGACAGTGGCCGACACCCTCGCGCACGTGGTGTCGATCGCGGTGCTGTACGTGTCGAGGCTGGAGGGCACCGAGGTGCCCATCCGGGTGCCAGGGCTGGAGGACATGCTGGCCAGCACGAATGTGGACACGGTGGCCGACGTCAACACCCAGGTGCTCGCCCACTTCACCGAGCGCGACCCGGAGGTGCTGCTGACGCAGCTGAACAGCCTGGTCGGCCGCCTCCTGACGACGTCGGCCGATCCGCGCTCGACGGTGAGTTGGCTGGGCAACGCGCGGGTGACGGTCGCCGGCCTGTTCGCCCATCTGACTAACGAACTGCTCGTGCACGGCTGGGACATCGCGCGGGCGCTCCGCCGGGCGTGGCCGATGCCGGACGAGCACGCCGCGCTCTACTGGGACCTGTTCATGTTCGACATGCTGCGCGACACGTACGGGGTGCTGCTCAACACCGACCTGCCGATGCCCCGGCACCACGTGTCGGTGCAGTTCCGCTCGCGGTACGCGCCGACGACGACGCTGACCCTGGGCGATCGCCGGGTGTGGATCGCGCCACCCGACGCCCCGTTCGACGCGAGCGTGACGTTCCGCCCCGCCCGGTTCAACCTGATGATGTTCGGCCGGATCAGCATCGCGCAGGCGGTGCTGCGGCGCGACGTCGTCATCGGCGGGCCGAGGCCGTGGCGGCTGCCCGCGTTCCTCCGGGTCGTGCACATGCCCAACGGACGGCTCGCGCCCCCACCAGCATCCGGGGCCCACCAGACGTGAGCGCCGCCCGGACCGGCGGGCGGCGGTGTCCTCAGATCAGCTCGACGATGGTGGCGTTGGCCATCCCGCCGCCCTCGCACATGGTCTGCAGGCCGTAGCGGATGCCGTTGTCCCGCATGTGCTGAAGCATGGTGGTCATGATCCGGGCACCGGAGCCGCCGAGCGGGTGGCCGAGGGCGATCGCCCCGCCGCGCGGGTTGAGCCGCTCCGGGTCCGCCTCGGTCTCCGCCAGCCAGGCCAGCGGCACCGGGGCGAACGCCTCGTTCACCTCGTACACCCCGATCTCCTCGATGCCCAGCCCCGCACGGCGCAGCGCCTTCGCTGTGGCCGGGATGGGCGCGGTGAGCATGGCGACCGGATCGTCGGCGGCGACCACTGCGGTGTGGATCCGGGCCAGCGGGCGCAGGCCGTGCCGGCTGGCCCAGTCGGAGGTGGTCACCGCGAGGGCTGCGGCGCCGTCGGAGATCTGGGACGCGGAACCGGCGGTCACCACGCCGTCGGCGCGGAACGGCGTGGCCAGCTCACCCAGCTTCTCCAGGGAGGTCTCCCGGCGGATGCCCTCGTCGGCGGCGAACTTGCCACCGTCGGCGAGCGGCACCGCTGTCAGCTCCGGGTCGAACGCGCCGGCGTCCTGCGCGGCGGCCGCCTTCTCGTGGCTGGCCAGCGCGAACTCGTCCAGTTGGGTACGCGAGAGGCGCCACCGTTGGGCGATCAGCTCGGCCCCGACCCCCTGGTTGAACGGCAGCGGCGCGTCGTCGGCGAAGCCCTCGACGCCCCGGTAACGGGCGCGAAGCTGGTCACTGAACGGCATGCCGCCGGCCACGCTGGAACCCATCGGCACCCTCGTCATCGACTCGACGCCGCCGGCGACCACCAGGTCGGCCTGACCGGAGAGCACCGTCGCGGCGGCGAAGTGCAGGGCCTGCTGGCTGGAGCCGCACTGCCGGTCCAGGGTCGTGCCCGGCACCGTCTCCGGCCAGCCGGCGGCGAGCACGCCGTTGCGGGCGATGTTCCACGACTGCTCGCCGACCTGGGACACACAGCCCCAGAAGACGTCGTCGACCTGGGCCGGGTCGAGCCCGGTGCGCTCGGCGAGGGAGCGCAGCACGTGCGCCGAGAGGTCGACCGGGTGGACGCTGGCGAGGCTGCCCTTGCGCCGCCCGACCGGGGTACGTACCGCGCCGACGATGACCGCGTCACTCATGTTTACTCCCCGGTAACTTGGGCTGCCCCGATCCTACGTCGTCGATCGACCGGTCGTCGGGCCACACCCGCACGAGGTGCCGGAATCCGACGTCCGCTGGCATGCTGGGCGGGTGAATGAGACCTCCCCGGCACAGCAGTGGCGGGTGCCATCGAGCCTGCCGGCGGCGAAGCTGGCTGGCGCCGTCCTGCTCGTCGCGCTCGGGCTGCTCTTCGCCGACGGCGACCCGGTCCGCCTGGCATTGGCCGTCCTGGCCGCCGCCGCGCTGGCCGGCTGGTCGGTACGTGACCTGGTCGCGCCGGTCCGATTGGCGGTGGACCCGGCCGGGCTCACCGTCATCCACGGCTTCGCCAGCCGACGGCTGCTGCCCTGGTCGGCGGTCGAGGCGATCGCCGTCGACCGGCGGCCCCGGCTGGGGCTGACCAGCGAGACCCTGGAGATCGACGCGGGCAACTCGCTGCATCTGTTCGGCCGGTACGACCTGGGGGCCACCCCGGAAGAGGTGGCCTCCGTCCTGCGCGCCGCCCGCCCTGTCAGGTGAGCAGCGCGGCGGTCCGGAAGAGCACCAGCGCGAGCAGGATCAGCAGGATCAGTGCCCCACCGGTGACCTGCACCAGCGTCCGCCGACCGCGCGGCGCGTACGCGAGCACCAACGCCATCAGCGCGCCGACCACGAGCCCGCCCAGGTGCCCGGGGATCGAGATGCCCGGCACGGCCAGCGTGAACACCAGGTTGATCACCAGGATCGGGATGATCCGGGAAATGTCCCGGCCCAACCTGCGCTCGATGATGATCAGCGCGGCGAAGAGACCGAACACGGCGGTCGACGCGCCGACGGTGGCCGCCCGCGGGCTGCTGAACAGGTAGGCGGCCACGTTGCCGCCGAGGCCGGCGATCAGGTAGAGCGCGGCGAACCGCACCCGCCCGAGGTTGGCCTCCAACGACCGGCCGAGCACCCACAGCGCCCACATGTTGAGCAGCAGGTGGAGCACGCCGTAGTGCAGGAACATCGCCGTGACCAGCCGGTACCACTGGCCCTCGGCGATCCCGCCGAGCGTGTAGTCGGAGAGGTAGGCCCGGCCGAGCACCGCACCCCACTCGGTCAGCGGCGTGCTGCCACCCATCAGGCCGCCGAAGCCGGAGCCGCCCACCGCCGCGTCCCCGCCCCGTGCGGAGGCGATGGACACCAGCAGGAACAGCACGTTCACGGCGATCAGCGCCTTTGTGACATAGCCGTGCCGGCCGGCCGTACCGCCGCCGAAGGCGGTACGCGCCGGCCGGACACTGCGACGCCCCTCGTTGACGCATTCCGGGCACTGGTGCCCGACCGCGGCATCCCGCATGCAGTCCGGGCAGATCGGCCGGTCACAGCGGGAGCACCGGACGTAGGTCTCCCGGCCGGGGTGCCGGTAGCAGACCGGGGTGGTCGGCGGAGACTCGCTCACCGGGCCGACCCTCCGTCCAACACCACACGGTCTGCTGGCACCGGCCGTGCTCCGGAGCGCTCAATCATGCGAGCAAAGGTACCTCGCCAGTCGCTCAGGAAGCGGACCGCTCGATCTCGACCCGCTCGATGACGACGTCCTGGAGCGGACGGTCGCTCGGACCGGTCGGGGTGCTCGCGATCGAATCCACGATCTTCACCGACTGCTCGTCGGCGACCTGGCCGAAGATGGTGTGCCGGTTGTTGAGGTGCGGCGTCTGGGACACCGTGATGAAGAACTGCGAACCGTTGGTGCCCGGTCCGGCGTTCGCCATCGCCAGCAGGTACGGACGGTCGAATCGCAGCTCCGGGTGGAACTCGTCGGCGAACTTGTAGCCCGGTCCGCCCCGGCCGGTGCCGGTCGGGTCGCCCATCTGGACCATGAAACCGCTGATCACCCGGTGCGAGATGGTGCCGTCGTAGTACGGACCACTGCCCGGCTGACCGGTGCGCGGGTCGGTGTACTCACGGTTGCCCTCGGCCAGGTCGACGAAGTTGCGGACGGTCTTCGGCGCGTGGTTGGGGAAGAGCTCCAGCCGGATCGGGCCAGCGTTGGTGTGCAGGGTGGCGTAGATAGCCTCGGCCACGGGTACTCCTCACTCGTTGGTCAGTTCCATGCGGATCCTCCCATGTGCCCGATCTGGCATCGCGGAGGCATCCGAAGGTGGAGGATGACGAAGGAACAACTCCCAGGAGGTAGGACCGTGTTTGGATTCGGGCGGCGTAAGTCCCAGGGGCAGCTGGCAAAGGCCGAGCTGAACCAGAGCATCAGCCACCTGATGCTGGCAGCCAACCACGCCGCGAAGGGCGCCGGCGCGACCGTCGGCCCGCGGGTCCAGGTGGCCCGGGGTTACGTCGCACCGACCGCCGCGAAGGTACGCGACCGCGCGTCGACCGGCTGGGGGACGACTCTCACCACGCTGGCACCGCTGGCGGCGGCTGCTCGTGACGGCGCCGCGCAGGCAGGGCCGCTGACCAGGAAGGCCAAGTCGAAGACCATGCGGATCACCGGTAAGAAGAAGCAGCCGCGTCGTCGCGGCTCGATGATGACCGGCCTGTTGGCGGCGGGTGCCATCGCCGGCGTGGCCGGCGCGGTCGCGCTGCGTCGCCGCCGGGAGCAGCAGGAGTGGGCCGAGTACGACCCGACCCGCAGCACCCTGGAGCCGATGCGCGACGAAGTCGACTCGATCGAGGTACGTACGCCCTCCGCCGCCCGCGGGTCCGACGGGTCGGCCATGTCCGGCGCGGCGATGACCGGCGCGGGCAGCTCGGCGGTGGCCGGCGGCTCCAGCGCCAGCACCACCGCCCCGGCCAAGCAGACCGGTGTCCGCCCGACCGACAAGGTCCCGTCGGTCGCCGAGGGCGCCACCGACGTCTCCGGTCGTCCGACCGACGATCTCACCAAGGCGCTGGGCAAGGACACGGCCCGCACCAACGGCCGCCGCTGACGTCAACAGCAGCGCATCGGGCGCCGGCGAGTGGGTGGACCCACTCGTCGGCGCTTCCGTGTGAGCGGCGCTACCGCGAGATCAGAGCCAGCCGTTGCGGCGGAACCAGCGGTAGAGGGCCAGCGAGACGCCGAGCATGAGGGCCAACACCACCGGATAGCCGTAGGTCATCTTCAGCTCGGGCATGTTGTCGAAGTTCATCCCGTAGATGCCGGCGATGGCGGTCCAGACCGCGGCGATACCGGCCCAGGCAGCGATCTTGCGCATGTCGTTGTTCTGGTCGACGGTGACCTGGGCCAGCCGCGCCTGGAGGATCGAGTTCAGCAGGTCGTCGTAGGAGTTCACCTGCTCCACGGTGCGGCTCAGGTGGTCCTGTACGTCCCGGAAGTACTTGCGGATCTCCTTTGGCACGTCCCGGTTGACCTGGGAGGTCAGCGTCATCAGCGGCCGTTGCAACGGCACCACCGCCCGCTTGAACTCCACCAGTTCCCGCTTCATCTGGTAGATCCGCTGGATCCGCCCGTGGCCGTGGCGGTCGAAGACCTCGGCCTCCAGCATGTCCAGGTCGTCCTCGATCTGGTCGGCCACCTCCAGATAGAGGTCGACCACCCGGTCCGTCACCCCGTACGCCACCGCCCACGGGCCGTGCAGCAGCAACTCCTGCTTGGTCTCCAGGTCGGCGCGGATCGGGGCGAGCCGGCAGGCATCCCCGTGCCGGACACTGATCACGAAGTTCGGGCCGATGAAGAGCATCACCTGCCCGGTCTCCACCACCTCGGAGTTCTCGGTCAGCTCGGTGTGCTCGCAGTAGCGAGCGGTGCGCAGCACCAGGAAGACGACGTCGCCGAACCGCTCCAGCTTGGGGCGCTGCTCGGCCTTGACGGCGTCCTCGACGGCCAGCTCGTGCAGGCCGTAGGTCTCCGCGATGGCGGTCATCTCGGCCAGCTCCGGCTGGTGCAGGCCGATCCAGACGAAGCCGTGCTCCTCACGGCGGGCAGCGGCCAACGCCTCCGCGTAGGTCCAGTCGCCGGGCTGCCGCTTGCCGTCGACGTAGAGCGCGCAGTCGACCACCGCGCTGCGACCGGTGCCCGTGCCCGTCGGGGCCGGCACGGGCGGCGAGCCGTCGGCGTTGAGGATCCGGGTCATCGCCCGGACCGGGGAGGGCCACGCCCGAGGTCGTAGCACCCGACCGGTGGTCGACGGTGCCGTCCGGTCCCGCTCTGTCCGATCCGTCATCGCGTCACCTCCCGCGCTCGGCTGCGGCTTGCAGGCTACGCCGATCGCGGTCGAGGACCGGTGTGACGGCGGTCGCCTGGGGGCGGCGCCGGGCGGGCCGGGCCGCATCGGGGGGTGTGCGGGGGAACGACACGGCCCACCCGGCACCTGTGGGGGCGGGAGGTTGTGCTGCCGCGTCAACCCGGCGGGGCCGGCCCGGAGGCCGGGCGGTGTACTCCGCCGCTGGCGGGGTGACGCTCGCAGCATTGTGGGCCAGCCGGCCGCCCGGAGGGGAGCCCCGGGACGGCCGGCATCGTCGTTCTGTCAGGAACCCGACAGTTACGTCAGCTGCGGACGGCCTCGACGGCCGAGGCGAGCCGCCGAACACCCTCGTCGATCTTGTCGGCGGTCACCGCCGAGAAGGCCAGTCGGAGAGCGTGCCGCCCGCCGTCCAGCACGAAGTCACTGCCCTTGACCACGGCGACCCCGCGCTCGGCCGCCGCCGGGGCGAGCCGGTCGACCAGCACGTCCTCCGGGAACTCCACCCAGAGGAAGTAGCCGCCGTCGGGCTCCACGAACCGCGCCTGCGGCAGGTGCCGGCGCAACGACTCGGCGAGCACCTGGGCCCGCTCGCCCAGCGCTGCCCGGACCGTCTCGATCGAGCGGTCGATGTCGCCGGAGACGCAGAACTGGTGAACGATCGCCTGGGACACCATCCCGGGAGAGATGTAGAGGCTTGTCGCGTTCTTCGCGATGGAGGCGATCAGGTCGGCCGGGCCGACCAGGTAACCGACCCGCACACCCGGGCAGACCGTCTTGGTGAAGCTCGACGCGTGCACCACCACGTTGCGGGTGTCCAGCGAGAGCATCGATGGCAACGCCTCGCCACGGAAGCGGATGTCGGCGTACGGGTCGTCCTCGAAGATCGTGAACTCGTACTCGGCGGCCAGGTCGAGCAACTCCCGGCGCTTCTCCAGGGACAGCGTCATGCCGGCCGGGTTCTGGTAGTTCGGGATGACGTGCGCGAGCCGGGGGCGGACCCCGGACTCCAGCAGCTTGCGCAGCTCGGCAGTGTCCAGACCATCCGGTTGGACGGCGATGCTGTGCAGCTCACTGCCCATCCGCTGGAGGTTGAGCAACGTCCGGTCGTACGTCGGGCGCTCCACCACCACCGCGTCGCCGGGGCGGACCAGGTGGTCGAAGAGGAACGCGTCGGCCTGGAGCGACCCATTGGTGACCAGCACCTGGTCGGCCTCGACCCCGTGCTTCTCGGCGATCCACTTTCGCAGCGGAAGGTACCCGACTGAGGTGCCGTACGCCGTCACCCCTGCGGGGTCGGCGTCGAAGGCGCGGACGGCGGCGGCCTTGAGCCCCTCGACATCGACGATGTCCAGCGAGGGAGCCCCACGGGCAAAGGAGATCAACTGCTCGGCGGTCATGGATGTTGAGCGTACGGGCGGCGGCGGGGGACGCGCGGTCGGCACGGCGATGTCCGCATCCTGAGCCACCGGGTCGGGTGACCCGACTCCACCGGTCGGCGGCAGATCAGACCGGAAGGGCGAGCGCGTCGTGCTGCGCGGCCCGGGAAAGTCCCTCCAGCCGCACGCCGAGCGCGTCGAGGAGCTGACTCCAGTCGAAGTAGGAGCGCCAAGCGGTGATCAGACCCTTGCGGGCCCGGACCACGTCGGCCACCTCCCAGCTCACCAGCCGGCCGGTGGGCGCGACGGTGCCGTACGGCGAATGCAGGGTGCCGGTTTGGGTGCCGGTCAGCCGCAGCTCGACAGCGGCCCCACCGCCCGTGCGAACCGCGCCCATCGGGTCGACCCGCAGATCCGGAAAGGCGCCCGTCCAGGTGCGCAGCAGCGCGGGCAGCTCGATCGGACGGACCGTCACGCCCGGCATGGCGTAGAACGCCTCCGGTGCGTAGAGATCCGGCAAACGGGCCACGTCCCGCCGCAGGAGCATCGCGTACTGCTGCTCGACCAGCCGCTCCGCGTCGCGCATCGGGACCTCCCCCACGGGCCACGGCATCTCCGCGCCCGCAAGGGATGTCTACCCATCGATCCGGCCCCGCACACCACAGTCGGTCAGGTAGTGGCGACCGCCTGGCTCTCCGACCAGACCCGCATGATGTCCCGCACGGAGATCACGCCGGCCACCTCCCGGCCGTCCAGCACCACCAGGTGCCGAAATCCACCCCGGGCCATCGCGGCGGCGGCCTCGGCCACCGTCCACTCCGGCCCCGCGTAGACCACGTCCCAGGTCAGGTGGGCGCCGGTGCGTTCCACGTCGCAGTCGAGGCCGGCGCCAATGGCCTTCAACACGTCGCGTTCGGTCATGATCCCCACGCCCTCGGAATCCGGGTCGATCACGACCGCCGACCCGACACCGCGGGCCGACATCATCCGGGCCGCCTGGCGGAGCGTGTGCTCCGGACCGACGACGAGGACCTGGCTGGACATCGCATCCCGTACCTGCATCACACATCACCCCTTTGGGACGGTGGCATTCGGTACGGACATGGTGGTCGGTGGATGTTTCCGGGACAAGAGCGGCATCGCACAAGCTGCGGACGCTGGCTACTGTCGGATGGTGTCCACCGAGCCCCTGCGCTGCGCCGGCGCGCTGATCGTCGACCATGACGGCCGAATCTTCTTTCAGCGCCGCTCACCACACCGACGCCTGTTTCCCAACTGTTGGGACATCGTCGGTGGCCACGTGGAGCCGGGCGAGGACATCGACGAGGCACTGCGCCGGGAGATCACCGAGGAGACCGGCTGGGTCCTCTCCCACGTCCTGGGTCAGGTGGGCGAGTACAGCTACGTCGGCGACGACGGCCTGGCCCGGACCGAGCACGACTTCCTGGTCCGCGTCGACGGTGACCTCGACCGCCCGATGCTCGAGGCCGGCAAGCACACCGAGTACCGCTGGCTGGCCGAGCACGAGGTGACAGTGCTCGACGAGCACCGCGACGTCAACGACGGGCTGATCCGGCGGATCGCGGAGGAGGGCTTCGCCGTCCTGCGGTCGATCGGTCTGTGAACACCGTCGAGCTGGCGCCCCACCGGATCGCCGGGCTGCTCGCACCGGCAGTGGACCGGACCTTCCGCGCCGGCATCCTGGCCGGCCGGGACGGTGGTGGCGCCGAGTTGTCCCAGCGCTACGGCGGAATCACCGCCACCGGCTTCCTGGTCGACCTGCGCACCCGACTGGCCGCACCCGGTGGCAGTGTCGACGAGCCCGGGTTCGCGGCGATCACCCGCTACCAGGACCCGGTCGCCTGCCGGCGGACGGTGGACAAGCAGGTGGCCCACGGAATGATCTACCGCGGCCCGGACGGCGCCCTGTCCGCCACCGAGAGGGGCGCCGCCTTCCTCGCCGAGCTGTACCAGGTGCACGCCGAGGTCACCGAGGAGTTGTGGGCCGGCCACGACGACCGGGTGGCCCGGCTGGTGGCCATGCTCGGCCGACTGCTGTCGTACGCCCTGGTGCTGGCCGACGAGGAGGCGAACCCGGCCGCCTCGGCCTTCGCCGCGCTGGCGCCCCCGTACGAGCCGGACGGCACCCCGTCGGGCGTACTGCTGCTCAACCGGCTCGGCACGCTGCGACACCACCGGGCCGACGCGCACGCCGCCGCCTGGACCGCCGCCGGGCACACCGCGTCGAGCATCGCCGCCCTGCCGGCCGGCCCCGAGCGACTCGCCATCGAACTGGAGACCGACCGGCGGGCCGCCGGCCCGTACGCCGTACTCAGCGCGGAGGAGCGCCTGACCATGCTCGCCGACCTGGCGGCATTGCCCGGCTGACCCGGTTGGCCGGAGCGGCGCACCCGGCCGGCGCTATCCTCCACCGGTGACGGGAGCAGGACTAGGGAGGATGTCGCGATGATCGGAATGGTGCTCGCGGCCGGAGCGGGACGACGGCTGCGCCCGTACACCGACACCCTGCCCAAGGCGTTGGTGCCGGTGGACGGCGAGACGACGATCCTGGACATCGCGCTGGGCAACCTCGCCGAGGTCGGGCTCACCGACATCGTGATCGTCGTCGGCTACGCGGCGGACGCGGTCCGCGAGCGGCAGGCCGACCTGGAGAAGCGGTACGGGGTCACGCTCACCCTTGTGCACAACGACAAGGCCGAGGAGTGGAACAACGCCTACTCGCTCTGGCTCGCCCGGGAGTACTTCGCGCGCGGGGTGCTGCTTGTCAACGGGGACACCGTGCACCCGGTGAGCGTGGAGAAGACCCTGCTCGCCGAGCGTGGCCCCGGCATCCTGCTGGCGGTGGACACCCTCAAGCCGCTGGCCGAGGAGGAGATGAAGACCACCTTCGACGCCGCCGGCCAGCTCACCCGGATCACCAAGATCATGGACCCGGGCGAGGCGTACGGGGAGTACATCGGCGCGACGCTGATCGAGCCGCAGGTCGCCGACGCCCTCGCCGACGCGCTGGAGGCGACCTGGCGACGGGACCCGAACCTCTACTACGAGGACGGCTACCAGGAGTTCTCCGACCGGGGCGGGGAGGTGCGGGCGGCGCCGATCGGTGACGTCCCCTGGGTCGAGGTCGACAACCACGCCGACCTGGCCCGCGCGCGGGAGATCGCGTGCCTCTACTAGCTCGGAGCGTCCTCACCCCGCTGCACATCGACGTGCGACGCGGGGCGGTCGCCGACCTGGGCGCGATCCTGGCCGACGGGCGGATCTCCTCCGGGGGCGACGTCGCGGTGGTGGTCGGCCCGGGTCAGGGTGCCCAGATCGCGGAGCTGATCCGACCGTCGCTGCGCTCGGCGGACGTGTTCACCGTCTCCGGCGGGACGCTGGACGCCGCCGACGACCTGGGCGGCAAACTCCGCGCCCGGTCCTACGACGCGGTGGTCGGCATCGGCGGCGGCAAGACCATCGACGTGGCCAAGTACGCGGCGACCCGCCGAGGGCTGCCGATGGTGTCGGTGGCGACAAGCCTCGCCAACGACGGGATCGCCTCTCCGGTGGCCAGCCTGATCACCGACGGGATCAAGGGCTCCTACGGCGTACACATCCCGATCGGGGTGATCGTCGACCTGGACTTCGTGGAGAGCGGCCCGGACCGGCACAACCGGGCCGGCATCGGCGACGTGATCAGCAACATCAGCGCGCTGGCCGACTGGGAGCTGTCCCGACAGGTACGCGGTGAGCCAGTCGACGGGCTGGCCGCGTCGCTCTCGCGGGCGGGCGCCGAAGCGGTGCTCAACCACCCCGGCGACATGAGCGACGACGCCTTCGTGATCGTCCTCGCCGAGGCGTTGATCTCCAGCGGTCTGGCGATGGCTGTCGACGGCACCAGCCGTCCGTGCAGCGGCGGCTGCCACGAGATCATGCACGCTGTCGACTCGCTCTTTCCCGGGACCGCCTCGCACGGCGAGCTGGCCGGGCTGGGTGCGCTGTTCTGCACCTGGCTGCGCGGAGATCTCCGCCGCTTCCGGGAGATGTCGGCCTGCCTCGCCCGGCACGGCCTGCCCCGGCTCCCCGCCGAGGTGGCGCTCACCGACGACCAGTTCATCGAGGCGGTGCAGTTCGCGCCGCGTACCCGGCCGGACCGGTACACCATCCTCGAACACCTGGCACTGTCGCCTACCGAGACCCGGGAGCGGCTGGCAGACTACGCCGGTGCAATCCGCGACCAGCTTGGCTGACCCCCGTCCCACCGTCGCCGACTTCCACCGGGTGAACCGGGGCGGCGGCCTGTTCAGCGAGTCGATCAGCCAGTGGCTGGGGGCCGTGTTCGCGCTCGTCGCCCAGCGGCTCGGGCTGCGACCGACAGCGTTGACAATCACCAACCTGGTGCTCGGGCTGGCCACCTCGGTCACCGTGGTGGCGCTCGCCGGCCCGGTCGCCGCCGGGGACGTACCGGCCTGGGTGGTCGGCCTGCTCGCCCTGGTCGGCTGGCAGGTGGCGTACTCCCTGGACTGCGCGGACGGGCAGCTGGCCCGGGTGACCGGCCAGGGCAGCGCGGCCGGTGCGCGTGTCGACGTGCTCTGCGACGTGGCCGCGCAGATCGCCCTGGTGGCGGCCCTGGCCGCCACCGCCGTGGCCCAAGAGCCGGGCACGCCGACCTGGCTGGTGGCGACCTTCGCGGGCACCTGGATGGTCAACCTGGTGACGTCGGTGATGCAGGCCGGCCCGAACGCGGCCAGCATGGTCACCTCGACCTCGCTGCCGGTGCGCCTGGTGAAGCTGGTCCGCGACTACGGCGCTGTGGTCTTCGTGGCCGCCGTGGTGCTCGCGGTGGCCCCCGCTCTGGTCCTCTGGGTGATGGTCGCCTTCACGATCGTCAACGGCGGCTTCCTACTGGCCAGCATCGCCTTCTCCGCCCGAGCCTCCCTGCGCTAACCAACCAGTCCCTGCTCCGCGATCTTGCACTTGCTGTCGCGACACAAGGGGCATCTCACCCGATATCGACGACCGAAACTGCAAGATCGGCGGGGTGGGGGCGGGGCGCGCGGGGGCGGGGCGCGCGGGGCGGGGTTAGACAGGGTTGGGGGTTCGGGCCAGGCTTGCGTAGATGTCGATGAGTCGCTTGGTGACCACGTCGGGGTGGAAGGTGCTCTCGTAGCGGGCGCGGGCGCCCAGGGTCAGCCCGGACGCTCCCGCGCGGGCGACCGGCAGGGCGGCCGCGAGCGCGGCCGGCTCCGGGGCGACCACCCAACCGGCCTCGCCCAGACCGATCCCCGCCGGCATGGCTGATCCGCCGCCGCCCCCGGCGACCGCGGAGGCGTTCTCGGCGGGCCCGGTGCCGGCGGGCTCGTGCGGGGCGTCGGCCCCGACCAGGTACGGAATGCCGCCCAACGCCGTACCGAGCACCGGCCGGCCGTTCGCCAACGCCTCGATGATCACGGTGGGCAGCACGTCGTGCCACATCGCGGCGGCGATCACCACAGCGCTCGCCTCGACCGCCGCCTGCACGCCGGCCCGGTCGAGCTGACCGAGGTAGACCACGTCGGGTCGCTCGGCGGCGGCTGCCTCCACCAGCGGGCGCAGCTCGCCGTCACCGGCCACCCGCAGCGTGCCCAGCGAACCCACCGGGTGCCGACGCCAGGCGTCCAGCAGCAGGTCGACGCCCTTCTCCGGAGAGAGCCGGGCCATGTAAAGGAACCCGTCGCCCAGCGGCGCCGGCCGACCCGGATCGGGGACGGAGTTCGGCTTCACCACGATGCGTTCGTCCGGAATGCCGTAGTCGCGGAGGTGATCGGCGATCGCCGAGGTGAGCGCGATGTACCGGTCCACCGAGCGCCAGGTGCCCCGGTGCACGGCCAGGGTGGTCGCCATCAGCGCACTCTGCACGGCCGAGTCGCGGTAGCAGCGGTGCTTGATCGCCGGCACACCCAACGCACGACCCTTGCAGTCCTGACAGATCACGCCGTCGCGGAAGTAGATCCCCGACGAGCAGACCTGCCGGTAGTTGTGCACCGTCTGCACCACCGGCACGCCGTGCCGGTGCGCGGTCCGCACCACCCACGGCGAGATCAGGGGGTACGGGTTGTGCAGGTGCAGGACGTCCGGTCGGTGCTCGGTGAGCAGCCGGCTCAGGTCGTGCTGGGCGCGCGGCGCCCAGATCGGCGAGATCGGCAGCAGCGCCTTCGCCGCCTTCGACATCGACGGGATCTCGTCCGAGCTGCGAATGAAGGGCAGCACCTCCACGCCGGCGGCGGTGAGCTGCGCGATCTCCGAGTCGACGATCGTGTTCTCACCGGAAGGCTGGGCTTCCCGGTACCGGTTGTGTGCCACCACGATTCTCACGGAGCTTGCCTCTCGTTCGCGATTGCGGGACTCGCAAGCTCATTCCTCACGCTCACGGGAAAGAAGGCTACCGTTGTGTCGTGCCCGAACTACCGGAGGTTGAGGCGCTCGCGGGTTACCTGCGTCAGCGCGCGGTGGGGCGGCGCGTCGATCGGCTGGAGATCGCCGCGATCAGCGCCCTGAAAACGTACGAGCCGGCGCCGACCGAGGTCGCCGGCCGGGCGGTGGTCGACGCCAGTCGGCACGGAAAGTTCCTCGACGTCCTCTTCGAGGGCGGCCTGCACCTGGTGGTGCATTTGGCGCGAGCAGGCTGGCTGCACTACCGGGAGGCGTTCCCCGCCACCACCCCGCTGCGTCCGGGCAAGGGCCCGATCGCGGTGCGGGTACGCCTGGACGACGGTTCCGGCTTCGACCTCACCGAGGCCGGCACCCAGAAGAAGCTGGCCGCGTATCTGGTCACCGACCTCGCGACGGTCCCCGGGGTGGCCAAGCTGGGCCCGGACGCGCTCGCCGCGGATCTGCCTCTCTTCGCCGAGCGGCTGCGGAGCAGGCGGGGGCAGGTCAAGGGGGTGCTGACCGACCAGTCGGTGCTGTCCGGGGTGGGCAACGCGTACTCCGACGAGATCCTGCACGCCGCGAAGCTGTCCCCGTTCGCGATCACCGATCGGCTCACCGACGCCCAGATCGCCACACTGCACGCCGCGACCCGACAGGTCCTCGGCGACGCGGTAGAGCGGTCCCTCGGTCAGCGGGCCGCGGAACTCAAGGGCGAGAAGCGCTCCGGGCTGAAGGTGCACGCCCGCACCGGGCTGCCCTGCCCGGTCTGTGGGGACACCGTGCGCGAGGTGTCGTTCGCCGACTCCAGCTTGCAGTACTGCCCCACCTGTCAGACCGGCGGCAAGCCACTCGCTGACCGTCGGTTGTCTCGCCTCGTACGGTGAGTAATTGCACTTCAGGACTACGGAGCGGAATCGCCCTCAGTGAGCGGAAGCTCCGGTCCGCCCTTCTCGCCACGCGCGCATCCATCGGTATAGTGGCCCGGTCCCCGGCTTCTGAAATGGTGCGGAGCCGGCCAGATCCCGCCAGCACCGGCGGTCGCCAATCTCCTTCGGGGCGACGACCGGTCGGAGGCCGCGTGGGAGACTGGGACGGTGGGCGACCCGGGCCTTCACGCCGAGTGAGCGGCCCGTGTCATGCGGGAGGACATGGGTGAGGTGACGGCAAGCCTCCAGCGCCCGGTAACCAACGAAGGCCGGAGCAGACTCGTGCGGCACGTCGACAGCTTCGAGATCCAGCCGCCGACGCCGCCGTCCCACAACGGCGTCCCTCGGTCGGCTTGGACGAGGGCGCGACGCCGTGTCTCCCGCTGGCACCGCCCCTACATCGCGATCCTGCTGCTGCTCGACTTCGGCGCGGCGGCGTTCGCCAGTTGGATCGCGATCCAGCTGTTCGACCAGGCCGCCTCCGGGTTCTCCGGCACCCAGCAGGACCCGACGTGGTTCCACACCGTCTCCTACCTGCTGCTCCCGCTCGGCTGGGTGGTCATCCTCTGGAGCAACCGGGCCTACGACCGACGCTATCTGGGGCTCGGCCCGGACGAGTTCAAGCGGGTCATCCGGGCCGGGGTGACGGTCGCCGCGAGCGTCTCGTTCCTCGCGTTCGCCACCAAGACCGAGTTGTCCCGCTGGACGGTCGGCACGGCCCTGCTCGGCGCGCTGCTGTTGATCCTGTGGGGCCGTTTCGTGGCCCGCTGGGCGCTGCACTACATCCGGCGGCGGGCCGGCCAGGCCGCTCACCGGATGGTGCTTGTCGGCACCCTGCCCGAATGCCTGGAGGTCTACGCGGCGGTCACCCGCAGCCCGGCCGCCGGGCTGATGCCCGTCGCCATCCACATCACCGACGGGTACGCGGCGGCCAGAGGCATGCCGACCCCGGTTCCGGTGTACGCCGGACGCGACGTCCTGGCCCTGGTCCGTGAGGTCGGCGGGGACACGATCGCCGTCTGCGGATCGGCGAGCGCGGAGCCGGGCGAGTTGCGCCGGCTGGCCTGGCAGTTGGAGGGCTCCGGCGTCGACCTGGTGGTCGCCCCGCAGCTCACCGACATCGCCGGCCCTCGGGTGCACATCCGGCCGATCGAGGGTCTGCCGCTGCTGCACGTCGAGGAGCCGACCCTCTCCGGGCCGGCGCTGCTGGCCAAGAACCTGATGGACCGGGTCGCGGCCGGTCTCGGCCTGCTGCTGCTGGTCCCGCTCTTCCTGGCCATCGGCGTGGCGATCCGGATCTCCGACCCAGGGTCGGTCTTCTTCCGCCAGCCCCGGGTGGGGCACGAGGGGCGCACGTTCCGGGTGTGGAAGTTCCGGACCATGTACGTCAACGCCGAGGACCGGCTGGCCAGCCTTGTCGATCGGAACGAGACCGACGGCATGCTGTTCAAGATGAAGGAGGACCCTCGGGTCTTCCCGGTCGGTCGCTTCCTGCGGGCCACGTCGCTGGACGAGCTACCGCAGCTGATCAACGTGCTGTGGGGCGAGATGTCGCTGGTCGGGCCCCGCCCGCTACCGGCCGACGACGGTGACTTCCTCGGTGACGTGCGGCGCCGACTGCTGGTCCGCCCCGGCATGACCGGGCTGTGGCAGGTCTCCGGCCGCTCCGACCTGTCCTGGGACGAGTCGGTCCGACTGGACCTCTACTACGTCGACAACTGGTCGCTCGCGTACGACCTGAGCATCCTGTGGCGGACCGTCGGGGTGGTGCTCGCCCGCAAGGGCGCGTACTAGAGGGTTGGCGCTTCGGCTCGTAGGGGCGAGGATCGCTGCGTGGCTGCCAACCTCTCCGCCGTGGTCGGCGTCGTCTCACTCGTCACCGCGCTGACCGCAGCCCTGCTGGCGGTGCTGCGGTTGCGGGCCCGCCGTGGCATCGCGACGGCCACCCAGCGGGCCACCTACGAGGTGCTGCACACCGCCGGGCTGGCCGCCGAACCGCTGCGAGCGGGGTTGAGCGAGGCGGGCGCGGCGAAGGCCGTACGGCATCTGCGGGCGCTGGTGGGCGCGGTCGGGCTGGCGCTCACCGACGCCGACCGGCTGCTGGCCCTCGACGGGCGCGGCACGCACCACGGAGATCAACTGCTCGCGGCGGCCCAGGGGACGGTGGACAGCGGCCGCTCGACGGTGCTGGGTGAGCAGGAACTGCACTGCGACCGGGTCGACTGCCCGGTCCGCGGGGCGGTGGTCGCGCCGTTGTTGGCGGCGGACGGCCGGGTGGTGGGCGCGCTGGTGGCGGTCGCCGACAGCCCGCCGCCTCCGGGGTTGGTGCAGGCCACCCTGGAGACGGCGCACTGGGCTGGCAACCAGCTCGCCCTGGCCGAGCTGGACTCGTCGCGGGAGCGGCTGGCCCGCGCCGAGATCCGTGCGTTGCGGGCACAGATCAGCCCGCACTTCATCTACAACGCGCTGACCGCGATCGGATCGTTCGTCCGCACCGACCCGGAGCGGGCCCGGGAGCTGATCCTGGAGTTCGCGGAGTTCACCCGCTACTCGTTCCGGGCGCACGGGGAGTTCACCACGCTGGCCGAGGAGCTGCGGTCGATCGACCGCTACCTGACCATCGAGCGAGCCCGGTTCGGCGACCGGTTGCAGGTGCGGTTGCAGATCGCCCCGGAGGTGCTGCCGGTGACGCTGCCGTTCCTCTGCCTCCAGCCGCTCGTGGAGAACGCGGTTCGCCACGGGTTGTCCCGCAAGCCGGGCACGGGCATGGTGAGCATCGAGGCCCGGGACGCGGGAGCCGAATGCCACATCACGGTGGAGGACGACGGAGTGGGAATGGATCCGACGACGCTGACCGCCGGCATCGCCGAGCTGGCCCGCGGCACCGGCGACCCGGGCGACGACACGGGCCAGCACGTCGGCCTCTCCAACGTCGACGAGCGGTTGCGCTCGGTCTTCGGGGACCGGTTCGGCCTGGTCGTGGAGACCGGGTTGGGCTCGGGCACGAAGGTGAGCATGCGGGTGCCGAAGTTCCACCCCGGCGTGCGGGCAGGCTCGTGAGCGAGCGGACCGGGACGGGTGCGGTGAACGCGTCCGGTTTCCTGCGCGTCCTCGCGGTGGACGACGAGCCGCCCGCGCTCGACGAGCTGGCGTACCACCTGCGGGCCGACCCCCGGGTGGCCCGGCTGCACACGGCCGGCGACGCCACCGAGGCCCTGCGGCTGCTGCGCGACGGCGACGTGGACGTGGTCTTCCTGGACATCCGAATGCCCGGTCTGGACGGCATGGAGCTGGCCCGGGTGTTGCGCCGCTTCGCCCGGCCACCGGCGATCGTGTTCGTCACCGCGTACGACGACGGCGCGGTGGACGCCTTCGATCTGGGCGCCACCGACTACGTACGGAAACCGGTGCGCGCCGATCGTCTGGCCGAGTCGCTGCGCCGAGTGATCGGCTCGCGGGTGGTGCCGTCGCACCCGGCGGCGCTGGCCCGCGCGGAGGAGGACCCGACCATCCCCATCGAGTTGGCCGGCACCACCCGGATGCTGCCCCGTTCGGCGGTGCGTTGGGTGGAGGCGCAGGGCGACTACGCCCGGTTGCACACCGCGGAGGGGTCGCACCTGGTGCGGGTCTCGCTGGCCACACTGGCGGAGCGCTGGGCCGATGCCGGTTTCGTCAGGGTGCACCGGTCGTACCTGGTGCAGTTGAAGTTGATCGCGGAGTTGCGGCTGGTCAACTCCGGCTACGTGGTGGTGATCGACTCGACCGAGCTGCCGGTGAGCCGGCGGCACACCCGGGAGCTGAAGGACAAGCTGGTCAGGGCCGCGAAGCAGGATTGGAGTCGCTGAGCCGGGAATGGATGCAGCCCTACCGTACGTTGTACGCTAGTCCGTACGACTTCCGGGAGGCGCTGCCGTGACCGAGACCCCGTTCGACGCCGAATCCGAGTTCGACGGCCAACTCGACCGACTGGTGCAGCTCGGTTACCCCGCCCTCGCCGGGATGACCGAGAGCACCTTCCGCGACCTGGTCGCGCCACTGCGGGCCAGGGCGGTCGAGGGCACCGCCGGGCTGCCCGCCCCCACCGACGCCCGGGTGCCGTTCCTGCTGGTCACCACCCGGGACCTGATCGGTGTGCCGGAACGGGTGGAGCTGGCCACCCTGGCCGGCAAGAGCAAGCCCGGCGTCGTCGACCGGAACTACGCCGAGGACGACCTGCCCCGCTTCGACCCGATCAAGGAACTGGAGGTGCCGGCCGGTCCGGCGTACCTGCTCTTCGACGTCGACCGCGGCGAGGAGTACCGCAATCTGGCACCCGCCACGGCCATGGAGGGGATCACCGCTCAGGGCCGGTTGCCGCTGAGCATCGACGAGGGGCTCGCCTTCATCACGCTGCACCCGGCCGCGCTGGCCAGCAACCGGTGCTTCTCGCTGGTCGGCTCCCGGTGCGGCGACAAGCGGGTGCCGGCGCTGTGGATCAGCCAGGGCGCACCCAAGCTGGGCTGGTGCTGGTACGGCAACCCGCACACCTGGCTCGGCTCCGCCTCGGCCCGGCCGGAGCGCATCGGCCTGGAGTAACGCAGGCGGTCCACATCGGAGGCCCGACCACCCGGGCAGTTCCGCAGCCATAGCCGGTGACCTATTCTCCGGGTGCCGATCCGTACGGGGCGCCGGGCCGGTGCGGGCGGAGCCTGCTCAGGCCGCCCCACCCGCCTTCACATTGGGACATCAATGCAATTATTCCGAGCCCGCCGCACTTTGCTGGCCGGTGCCGTTGTGGCAGCACTTGTGCTGCCCGGCGCCACCCCGGCCCAGGCCGCGGAGACAGGCGCGGTCAACGGACGAGTGACCCTCAGCTCCGGCACCGCCGCCGCCGACGTCTTCGTGCAGGTATATCCCGCGGGCGACTACGAGAGCGTCGGTTCCACCACCACCGACGCCGACGGCAACTACAGCATCGCGGGCTTGGCTGCCGGCTCGTACACCGTAGGTTTCGTCCCGTGGCCCCGACCCGAGCAGTACCACCACCAGAAGACGCAGTTGTCGGACGCCGACCCGGTGACCGTCTCCGCCGGAGCCACCACCACAGTCGACGAGGAACTCTTCGCCACCGGCGCTATCACCGGCCGGATCGTCGACAGCGCCGGCGACCCGGTGCCCGACCTCAGCATCAATGCCAATGAGGTCGACACCTACAGCTGGGCCGGTGGTCGCACCGACGGGGACGGTCAGTTCACCATCTACGCGTTGCCAGGCCGCTACCGGGTGAGCTTCAACCCGATCGAGGGCTCCTACCAGAGCCAGTACGTCCCGGGGCAGCTCGACGAGGTGGGCGCGACCGTCTTCGAGGTGAAGGTGGACACGACGACCGAGGTGAACGAAACGGTGCTGCCGGTGGGCGGGCTCACCGGTCGGTTCACCACCGCCACCGGCGCGCCGCTCGCCAACGCTCAGGTCGACATCACCACCGCGAACATGTACGGCGGAGCGTGGACGGAGACCGACGCCGAGGGCGAGTTCAGCGTCCAGGTGCTCCAGGGCTCGTACAAGGTCGGCGTGATCGCCGGTGAGCGGCAGCAGTACTACAAGGGCAAGCTGACCGCCGAGGACGCGAACGTGGTCCAGGTCCGTGGCGGGCGGCAGACAACCATCGCGGACAGCCTCGTCGGCACCGGGTCTGTCGCCATCTCTGCCGTCGATTCGGTGACCGGCGCGCCCGTCGCCAACTTCTGCATCGACGCGAGGTGCAACAACGGCAGCGGCACGGTGACCGTCACCGGCCTGCCCCAGGGTCGCCACGACCTCTACCTGTACGCGCCGGACAAGTTGTACTTCTCCCGCGACCTGACCCGCGTGCGCGTGGAGGCGAACGGCACCACCAAGCTCACCGTAAAGATGCGACCGGGTGCGGTCATCACCTCCACAATCGTCGACAGGCAGACCGGCGCACCAGTGCGGGATGTCTGCCTGGACGCGTTCCTGCCCAAGCAGGCCGCGCTCAAGGACGGCTACGGCGAGTGCAGCGACCGCAACGGCCGGATCACGGTGGGCCCGCTGATCGGTGGTGACTACAAGCTCTTCGCGGTGCCTCAGGAGGATGTCTACGGTCGCCAGTGGGTGGGCGCCGACGGCGGGACCGGCGACGAACGGCAGGCCGTCTCCGTCGTCGCCACCGTGGGACAGGTGACAACCGGCCCCCAGGTCAGGATGGATCGGGCCGGCAAGGTCACCGGCACGGTCACCGACACGAACGGCAAGCCGCTCACCACGGTCGACATCTCGGTGCTCACCGGTCACCCCGGGGTCGGAGCCCAGGACGCCAGCACCGACGAGCGCGGCGTCTACACCATCGAGCGGCTCGGTCCGTACGCCTGGCCCCTGGTGTTCAGCAGCTACTCGTATGCCAGCCAGTGGTCCGGCAACAAGACGAGCCGCTTCAGCGCCACCCCGGTGACCGTCACCGCCGGTACGACCGCCACCCAGGACGCCCAGCTCGACCAGGGCGTCGCGCTGACGGGCACCTTCCGCACACCCGACGGCACCCCGTTCACCGGTGGGTGGGTCATTGCTCGCAGCGTCGACACCGGCGACATCGCGGGCAGCGGCTCGATCACCGACGGCCGGTTCACCATGCGACTCAAGGGGCCGCAGCGGGTCTTCTTCACCTACAACGCCTACCTCGGCGAGGACCACCAGGTCGACGGTCGCTACCTGGTGACGCAGCCGGACGGCACCCGCGTGTTGGAGAGGTTCACCGTTCCGGCCAGCGGCAGCATGTCCGTGGACCTGGTCGTACCGACCAGCTGACGGATCGACACGGCGGGGCCGGTGGCACTGTGCCACCGGCCCCGCTGAGTCGGTTGTCCACAACGAGCCTCCGGAGTTCCCCCACGCCAGCCGGCATGATCACCGAGTTATCCACAGCCGTGGCCGGTTCTCCACAGGTTATTCACAACGCAAACCACTGATCTCCACGGCCGCTCCCTACAGTCAGGACCCATGAGCGCACGCCGGGTACTGGTGGTCGAGGACGAACGGACCATCGCCGAGTCCATCGCCGCCCGACTACGGGCCGAGGGTTTCACAGTGGAGATCGCGGCGGACGGGCCCAGCGCGGTCGCCCAGTTCCACGCCGCACAGCCGGATCTCGTCGTCCTCGACGTGATGCTGCCGGGCTTCGACGGCCTGGAGGTGTGCCGCCGGATCCAGGCCGACCGGCCGGTGCCGGTGCTGATGCTCACCGCCCGCGACGACGAGACCGACCTGCTCGTGGGGCTGGCGGTCGGCGCGGACGACTACCTCACCAAGCCGTTCTCGATGCGGGAACTCACCGCCCGGGTGCACGTCCTGCTGCGTCGGATGGAGCGGGCCGCCGCCACTCCCGCGCCGCCCGCCATCCGCCTCGGCGACATCGAGATCAACGAGGCGGAGCGACGGGTCCGCCGGGCCGGGGCGGACGTGCACCTCACCCCGACCGAGTTCGACCTGCTGGTCCACCTCGCGGGTCGACCCCGCACGGTGCTCCCCCGGGAACGGCTGCTCGCCGACGTCTGGGGATGGGGCGACGGGAGCGGCACCCGCACGGTGGACAGCCACATCAAGGCTCTGCGCCGCAAGCTGGGTGCCGACCTCATCCGCACTGTGCACGGGGTCGGCTACGCCTTGGAGCTGCCGTCATGACGACGACAGTGCTCACCCGGCTGGACCGGGTGCTGGAGCTGCTGCCCCGACCGCTGGACCCGGTGCGCTCGATCAAGCTGAAGCTGGGTGTGCTGCTGGTCGCCTCCGGGGCGGCCGGGCTCGCCTACTTCTCGTACGGCATCGGCTGGCCGCCGCCGATCACCTCGGCCACCGCCATCGCCGTCGCCCTGCTCACCTCGCAGGTGCTCGCGCACGGCATGACCTCGCCGTTGCGGGACATGACGGCGGCCGCCGGTGCGATGGCCCGCGGCGACTACACACGTCGGGTGCGCGCCACCTCCCGAGACGAGGTCGGCGAGCTGGCCCAGGCGTTCAACAAGATGGCCGAGGATCTGCACGCCGCCGACCAGCGCCGACGTGAGCTGATCGCCAACGTCTCGCACGAGCTGCGTACGCCGATCACCGCTTTGCAGGGCGTGCTGGAGAACATGGTCGACGGGGTCGCCGATCCCGAACCCGCGGCGCTGCGTTCGGCGTTGGCCCAGACCGAACGGCTTGGGCACCTCGTCGCCGACCTGCTCGACCTGTCCCGACTCGACGCCGGGGTGGTGCCGCTGCGGCGCGTACGCATCGACGTGGGGGACTTCCTCGACGAGGCCGTGGAGCACGCCACGGCCAGCGCGTCCGGCGCCGGCCTGGACGTGCGCTTTGAGCTCCGCGACCTGCCGACACCGCTGACGGTCCACGCGGACCCGTGGCGGCTGCACCAGGTCTTCGCGAACCTCCTGGACAACGCGGCCCGCCACAGCCCACCCGGCGGCGCGGTACGGGTGTGCGCCGAGGAACACGGCGACCAGCTCCGCTTCGAGGTGAGCGACGAGGGCCCGGGCATACCGCCGGACGAGCGTTCCCGGGTGTTCGAGCGGTTCACCCGCGGCGACCGGTCGGCCGGCGGTGGGACCGGGCTCGGCCTGGCCATCGCCCGGTGGGTCGTCGAACTGCACGGCGGCCGGATCGGTGTCCTCGATCCCGCCGGACCAGATCGGGGTGACCGGCCCGGCTGCCGCATCCAGGTCACCATCCCGTGTGACGGGCCATACCGAGAAGAGGCCGCATGACCAGCCCCGGCAGCATCCCCCTCCCGGCCACCGGGCCGACCGGGCCAACGCAGGTCGCCCCAACCGTCAGGCCCGGTCCGGGCGCATCGCCGGCCCCCGGTCGGCCCCAGGCCGCACCGCTCCTGCCCCGGCCACCATCGATGATCGCGCGGCGCTGGCCGGGGCCATCCGGCGACGCGGGTCCGATGGTGCTGGTGGCGTCGACGGCGGCGGCGGTCGTCGGCGCCTCGGCGCTCACGACGGTTCGTCCGGGCCTCGGCTGGCTGGTCGCCGCGTTGGCCGGCACGGCCGCCCTCACCACAGCCGCCGTCGTCAGGCCCCTGACGTCCTCCCCGTTCGCGGCCCGCACCGAGCCGACCGAGCCCGGCACCGCAACCGGCGCCGAACCCGCCCGTCCCGGTGCCACGGGGGCACCGGGACGGGTGGCGCAGGTCGCCTGGGCTGCCGCGACGGTCGCCTTGATCGCCGTCGGCACGTTCCGGGCCGCCGGTTGGCTCTTCGCGCTCTGCCTGATCGCAGCGGTGGGGGCCGGGACGCTCGCGGTGACCGGCGGGCGAAGCCCACTCGGAATGCTTGTCGCCGTGACCCTGCCACCCGCCGCGACGGTACGGGCGCTTCCGTGGGCGATACGCGGAGTGCGCACCAACCGCTCGGCGGGGTCGGGGGTCGGGTTCGGACGCATCGTGACCAGCCTGGCGGTCTCCGCCGTCCTGCTGACGCTGTTCGGGCTGCTCTTCGCCTCCGCCGACGCGGTCTTCGCCAACCTGGTCGGCGGGCTGCTGCCCGACATCGGCCCGGCCGGTGTGATCGGCTGGTTGCTGCGGCTGACCCTGATCGGCGGTGGCCTGCTCGGCGGCGCGTACCTGGTCACCCGCCCACCCGACCTGGAGGGCCTGCGACCGGCGTCGTCACGGCCGGCCCACCGGCTGGAGTGGACCCTCCCGCTGGTGTTGCTCGACGCCCTCTTCGCCGCGTTCGTGCTGGTCCAGCTGACAGTGTTGTTCGGCGGGGCGGGGCACGTGCTGCGGACGGCCGGGCTCACCTACGCCCAGTACGCCCGCGGCGGGTTCTGGCAACTGCTCGCCGTCACCGCACTCACCCTGCTGGTGATCGCGATCGCCGCCCGCCGAGCGCCGAAGGCCACCCGGAGGGACCGTCTGCTGGTCCGCGTACTGCTCGGCACACTCACCGCGCTCAGTCTGGTGATCGTCGCCTCGGCGCTCTACCGAATGCAGGTCTACGCCGACGCGTACGGAGCCACCCGGCTGCGGCTCGTCGTGTCGACTGTCGAGATCTGGCTCGGGCTGCTCTTCGTCCTGGTCGGGGTTGCCGTGGTGCGGCTGCGGGCCGAATGGCTCCCTCGGCTGGTGGTCGGCACCGCGGTACTGGCGCTGCTCGGGTTGGCCCTTCTCAACCCGGATCGCCTGATCGCCGAACGGAACGTCGCCCGGTATCTGGAGACCGGCCGGTTGGACGTCAGCTACCTGTCCGGGCTGTCGGCCGACGCCGTACCGGCTCTGGACCGGCTGCCCGAGCCGATGCGCTCCTGCGCGCTGGGGCAGATCGCGGCCGAGCTGCCCCGGGACGGGTTCTGGGCGGTGAACCTCGGCAGGGAACGCGCCAGGCGGGTTCTCGACACGACCCCGGTGAGCGCCAGCCTGACCGACTGCCTCGGGTTGCAACGCTGGTGAGCGCTTGACAATCGCGTACGGCGGGCGAGACTGCCGGGGTGGCCAAGCAACTCCCCGACGTGGGGTCGAGCGGTGCGGTACCGCCGCCCCGGCGGTCCCGGATCGTGCTGGCCGAGATCACCAGGCAGGACACCCGCGCCGAGCGGACCCGCGCCGAGCTGGCCCAGCAGACCCAGGTCGGCGAAGCGCTGGTCCGCGGCCTGGTCCGGGCCCAACTCGCGCTGGCGCTGCGGCTGTCCCTGGTGGTGGCCATCGGTTTGGGTGGGCTGCCCTGGCTGTTCGCGATCGCGCCCTCGCTCGGCCGGACCACAGTCGCCGGCGTCAACCTGCCGTGGCTGCTGCTCGGGGTGGCCTCCTTTCCGTTCCTGATCGGGGTGGGCTGGGCGTACGTGCGGCTGGCCGAGCGCAACGAGCAGGACTTCACCGACCTGGTGCAACGGCCGGAGCGCTGAGTGGGCAACGACTTCGTGGTCCCGGCCATCGTGGCGGTCACCCTGGTCACCGTCGGGATCGGCTTCTACGGGCTGCGGTTGGCCCGAACCACTTCCGACTTCCTGGTGGCGTCCAGGGCCATCAGTCCCACCTGGAACGCCGCCGCCATCGGCGGGGAGTACCTGTCAGCGGCGAGCTTCCTCGGCATCGCGGGGCTGGTCCTCAAGTACGGCGTGGACGTGCTCTGGTACCCGGTCGGGTTCGCCGCCGGCTACCTGGCCCTGCTGCTCTTCGTGGCCGCGCCACTGCGCCGCTCCGGGGCGTTCACCCTGCCGGACTTCTGCGAGTTGCGGTTGGGCTCGCGTCGGCTCCGCATTCTCGCCACCGCCTTCGTGATCTTCATCGGTTGGCTGTACCTGGTGCCGCAACTCCAGGGCGCCGGGCTGACCCTGGCCACTGTGGCCGGCTCCCCGTACCCCCTCGGCGCCCTGCTGGTGGCGGCAGTGGTCACCGCGAACGTGGCACTGGGCGGCATGCGCGCGATCACCTTCGTGCAGGCGTTCCAGTACTGGCTCAAGCTGACCGCCCTCGCCGTACCGGTGATCTTCCTGGCCCTGCAGTGGCAGGCCCACGGCCGCCCGGCGGTGACCCCGCCCGACGGGCCGACGTTCCGGGCCGCGACCACCGTCGTGGTCGAGCACCGCGCGACCCTCACCCTGCCCGACGGTGACATCCGGGAGGTACGCCCCGGCGACGAGTTGACCTTCGCTGCCGGTGATCCGGTGCCGGACGTCTCCGGAGTGGCCACCGATGCCAACGACTGGTTGCTGCCCAGCGCCGCCGGTGACGACGACCGCGGCCTGTTCGCCACGTACTCGCTGATCCTGGCCACCTTCCTGGGCACCATGGGCCTGCCGCACGTGCTGGTCCGCTTCTACACCAATCCGGACGGCGCGGCGGCCCGTCGGACCACGCTGGTCGTGCTGGCCTTGGTCGGCGCGTTCTACCTGCTGCCCACCCTGTACGGGGTCCTCGGCCGGATCTACACCCCGCAGTTGCTGCTCAGCGGCCAGACCGACGCGGTGGTGGTGCTGCTACCCGAAGCGGCCCTGGGTGACGGCCTGGCCGGGCGGCTACTCGCCGCGCTGGTCGCCGCGGGCGCCTTCGCGGCGTTCCTCTCCACCTCGTCCGGCCTGCTGACCAGCGTCGCCGGGGTGATCTCGACGGACGTGCTCGGTCGAGGGTCGGTACGCGGGTTCCGGCTGGCCACCGTCATCGCCGGTGGTGTGCCAGCGGTGCTGGCGCTGCACGTCTCCGGGCTGGACGTCTCGCAGGTCGTCGGGCTGGCCTTCGCGGTCGCCGCGTCGAGCTTCTGCCCGCTGCTGGTGCTCGGCATCTGGTGGCGCGGGCTGACCGACGTGGGCGCCACCGCCGGCGTGGTGGCCGGCGGCGGCGCGGCGATCGGCGCGGTGCTGGTCACAGTGCTCGGGCCACCGCTGTCCGGCTGGCCGGCCACGCTCATCGCGCAGCCGGCCGCCTGGACGGTGCCACTGGCCTTCACGGTGATGGTCGCCGTGTCGATGGCGACCCGCCGGCGGGCCCCGGCCGACGTCGCCGCCACCATGCTCCGCCTACACACCCCGGAAGCCCTCCGCATGCAGTGATCACCGCTGCGACATGCCCTCAGCAGGTGTCAGTGCCGGCGCAGAGCCGCTGCGCCACCGGGCGGGCGTACCGCAGCGCCTCCTTCGGGGTGGTGTCCATGTCCAACGCCACCTGTGCCACCAGGTCACCCTGCCGTACGACGAGCCAGCGGCTCCGCACGCCGTCGATGTCCGAGCCCACCAGTAGAGACTCGTCACCGGCCCCCAGCCCATCGGCCAGGACCGACATCGAACTGGTCGCCCCCCTGGGTTTGCAGTCGGTGAAAAGTGCCCGGACCGCGTCCATCTCACGGGCGGCATCGCGAATCGAGAAACGGACGACGCGTTGGATCATCCTGTCGGTCGGCGAGTCGAACGACACGGTTCGCTGGGCGAGCCTGCCGTTGGACGTTCCCGTCGGCGCTTCGCGACAGTAGATCGACACTGACTCCAGGCTCCAATCGCCGTCGATGTCGTCCTCTGCCATCGTGAAGCCGGCGGGCAGATCCGAGAGCCGCAGCATGGCTGCGGCCGGAATCGCCGGCTTGGTGGAACCGGCCGACGGCGTACGTGACGGGCTCGATGGCGGTGCGGCGGGAGTGGTGCTGGTCGTCGACGACCGAGGTGCGGCCGAGGTGGCCGACGGCGTGGGTGTCGGGGTGGGTGTCGGCGTGGGTGATCCGGTCGCCGGCAGCACCGGCGTCGGCGCGCCCTCCCGGCCACCGGCCAGCGCCACCGCGCCGGTGGCCACCAGGGCCACCGCCACCACTGCGGCGAGCGCCGCCGCGATCCTCGTCTGACGGGTCCGCCGCCGGCCGCGCTCCCGCACCTGTGCGGTCGGGGGCCAGCTCAGGTGCTCGGTGTCCCGGAACAGGTCAACGAAGGGCTGATCAGGCATTGCTGACCTCCTCGGGGAGGGTGGTGCCGAGCAGAGGTGCGAGGGCCTTACGCCCTCGGGCGAGTCGGGCCTTGACCGTGCCGACCGGAACAGCAGTCCGGGTCGCGATGTCCGCGACCGAGAGATCCGCGAGGTGGTGCAGGACGATCGCCTCGCGTTGGTCAGTCGGCAACTGGCGTAACGCGGAGACCAGCGCGACGGTGTTCTCCGACGGTGGTCCGACAGCGTTCACCGGACCATTCCGCCGATGGGCGGTGATCCCGTTCCGGATCTTCCGCCAACGGTTCTGAAGCAGGCGGTGTCCCACGTGGTGCACCCACGCCTCCGGATCGTCGTACTCGCTGATGCGCCGCCAGCGCTGCCAGGCCCGCACGTACGCCTCCTGTGCGGCGTCCTGCGCCTCATGGAGGTCGCCACCGAGCGCGTACAGCACTGTGACGACCCGGTGCCTGCTGGCTCGATAGAACTCCTCGAAGCCGTCATCTCTGTCCAATGTCTCTCCCCGTGTCGCTCCTGCCCCTGTCACCCGCGAGCGCGGTGTCCGGTTGCACAGCTGGCCGCGCTGGATCGACCTGCTCCGCGATCTTGCACTTTCTGTCGCGACAGAGGACGCATATCCCCCCATGTCGACAACAGAGACCGCAAGATCGGCGGGTCTGTTGCCCGGAACCTTCGTCCGCCTCGGGGATGATCGCGGGTCCGCCCGTCGCCGGACGGCGGAACTGGCGATCGACGGATAACGTCGGCGCATGACTGTTGAGCACCCCGCGCTCGCACTGCGTGGCCTGGCCAAGCGGTTCGACGGCACGATCGCGGTGGCCGGCGTCGACCTGGACGTCCCCGCCGGCTCCTTCTACGGCCTGCTCGGCCCGAACGGCGCCGGCAAGACGACCACCCTGTCGATGGCGGTCGGGCTGTTGCGACCGGACGCCGGCTCGGCCTGGGTGCTCGGGCACGACGTCTGGCAGGACCCGGTCACCGCCAAGCGGCTGCTCGGTGTGATGCCCGACGGGGTCCGGTTGTTCGACCGGCTGACCGGCGCGGAGCTGCTGGCGTACAACGGGTTGTTGCGGGGGATGGACCCGACGGTGGTCGACCAACGGGCTGCCGAGCTGCTGGACGTGCTGGCGCTCGGTGACGCCGGTCGAACGCTGGTGGTGGACTACTCGGCGGGCATGAAGAAGAAGATCGGCCTGGCCTGCGCGCTGCTGCACGGCCCCCGGGTGTTGGTGTTGGACGAGCCGTTCGAGGCGGTCGACCCGGTCTCCGCGGCGCTGATCCGGGACATCCTCACCCGGTACGCGGCCGGCGGCGGCACCGTGGTCTTCTCCAGCCACGTCATGGAGGTCGTCGAGCGGCTCTGCTCGCACGTGGCGATCCTGGCCGGCGGCACCATCAAGCGGGTCGGGACCATCGACGAGGTCCGCGGCGGTCGCTCGTTGGAGCAGGTCTTCGTCGAGGTGGTCGGCGGGCGCACCGCGACCGGCGAGGAGCTGTCGTGGCTCTCCCAGTGAGCGCGGACGCCACCCCCGCCGCACCCGTACGCGCTGTCTCCGCTCGCCACTTCGTGCGGCTCAAGCTGCGGGTGATGGGCAACAACTTTCGGGGCCAGGGTTGGCGGATCGCCCTGTTCGTCGGCGGCGCGTTGCTCGGGCTCTGGTTCGCCGCCGCCGGGTTCTTCCTCTTCGCCGCGCCGGGCCTGACCGGCGACGGCCGGTACGCGGTGCTGATCGCGGCGGCCGGTGGCGGGCTGCTGGTGCTGGGTTGGCTCCTTCTCCCGCTCGTCTTCTTCGGCGTGGACGAGACACTGGACCCGGCCCGGTTCGCGCTGCTGCCGCTTCCCCGGCGCACGTTGGTGACCGGCCTGTTCGTGGCGGCCCTCATCAGCGTGCCGGTGCTGGCGGTGCTCATCGCGTCGTCCGGGCTGGTGCTGACCTCCTGGTCGTTGGGCGGCTGGTCAGCGGGGTTGGTCGCCGTCGTGGGTGTGCTCGCCGGGTTGCTGCTGTGTGTGGCGGCCAGCCGGGCGGTGACCAGCGCCTTCGCCACGATGTTGCGGTCCCGACGGGTCCGCGACCTGGCGGCCGTGCTGCTGGCGGTGACGGCCGCGCTGCTCGGCCCGTTGCAGGTCTTCGGCCTCGCCGCGCTGCGCGAGGCGGACTGGACCCGGTTGACCGGCGTGGCGACCGTGATCGGTTGGACGCCGTTGGGAGCTCCGTGGACCGTCGGCATCGACGTGGCCCAGGGGCGGGTGTGGGCGGCACCGGTCAAGTTGCTGATCACCGTGGTGGCGCTCGGTGCCCTGCTGGCCTGGTGGTCCCGGTCGATCGAGTCGGCGATGGTGGGTGCGGCGAGCGCCGGTAAGGCCCCGGTGCGGCGTGGGGTCACCGGCGGCGCGGTCGCCCAACTGTTTCCCCGGGTCGCCACCTGGGCCGGCCGGGACCGGTTCGGTGCCCTGGTCGCTCGGGAGGCCCGCTACTGGTGGCGGGACGCGCGCCGCCGGGCCAACCTGATCACGATCGCTGTGGTCGGCATCTTCGTACCGGTGTTGATCAACGTTACGGGCGGGGACTTCGCGTTCGAGGACGGCGCCGGGTTCACGGCGGCTGCCAGCGACAGCTCACCGGTGGTGGTCACCATCTCCATGCTCCTCGTGGGCGTGCTCGCCGCCGTCACCCTGGCCAACCAGTTCGGCTTCGACGGCAGCGCGTACGCGGCGAATGTGGTCGCCGGGGTGCCCGGCCGGGTCGAGTTGCGGGCCCGGATGACGGCTTTCTCGCTGTACGTGCTGCCCATGTTGGGCGTCGTCGCTGTGGTGTTGTCGTTTCTGCTCAGTCGACCGGAGTGGATCGGGCTCACCATCGGCGGCCTGGTCGCCACCTACGGCGCCGGGCTGGCGGTGAACAGCCTGATCTCGGTGCTCGGGGCGTACTCACTGCCGGAGACGAGCAACCCGTTCGCCATGAACAGCGGTGTGGGCCTGGCGAAGGGCCTGCTCACCCTGCTGGCCATGCTCGCCTCGGTGGTCGCCGCGGTGCCGATGGTGGTGGCCGCCGCGCTGCTCGGTGACGCGTGGCTCTGGCTGGCCCTGCCGGTCGGCGCCGCGTACGGGCTGGGCGCGGCGCTGCTGGGCGCGTACCTGGCCGGCGACGTCCTAGACCGGCGCCAGCCGGAACTGCTGGCCACTGTCACCCCGCGCCGCTAGTCAGCGCGTCGGCTGGGGTCCTGGGCGGCGTCGGCGATGCAGCCACGCCAAGCGGCCGGCGCGAAGCTGAGGGTCGGGCCGGAGCGATCCTTGCTGTCCCGGACCAGAACGACGCCGGGCAGATTGTCCGCCACCTCGACACAGGCACCACCCGTGTCGCCGGACCTGGTCGACGTCCGCCAGTGGGGTTGAGGAACGGTCATGGCCGTCAGCGTGGCCAGAGCCTCCTGGGACACCTCGGCACCGGCTCGGGCGGCCTTCAACGCCCGCACCCACATCTCGACGTTCATCCTTACCTCTCCGGTAAGTACGTGACTGCGCTGTGTAGTAAGTTGCGGCACCAGCGGCCGTGCCGGGCGCGAACGGATCGGAGCGGTCGGTAGGCCCGCCGAATCAACCACCCGCGTGGGCGAACGGGCCGACGGTGGCCCTGCCGCGACCAGGCCGGACCGGTTGGCTGACCCCGGCGCAAACCTGGCGCGCGAACGGTGGCCGCTGGTGAGCTGCGCCGCCCGGGAGCGCCACGCCACCACAAGCGATATACCTCTGAGTCATATTTATGCCTCAGAGGTATATCGCTCAAACCGGAGAGACCCTTCGACCACCGTACGGGGTCGGCCGATCGCGAAGGCCGGGCCCGGCTGGTGAGCCGGGGTTGCTGGTCTACCTGGCCACGATGATGGCGGAGGCCGGTGATCAGCTCGCCCGGCTCGGCGGACGACCCGCCGATCTGCACGAGCGCTTCCTTGGTTGGGCGAGGGGTCGGGGCGGCACAATGTTTCACGTGAATCATGAGCCGGGTGCCGAGATCCACCACACCGATCCGTTCGCGGTGCCGACCGGGCAACGGTCGCCGGTACGCCGGCTGCGTGGTCGCCTCGCCGCACCGGTGACCCTCTGGACGGCACCCGGCCCGGCCGGGCTGACCGTCTCGTCCACCCTGGTGGCCGAGGGGGAACCGGACCGGCTGCTCGGGCTGATCGACCCGGAGTCCGACCTCTGGGCGGCCGTCGAGGAGTCGGGGCGGTTCGCTGTCACGCCGCTCGGCCCGCCGCACCGGCAACTCGCCGACCGGTTCGCCGGCCTCTTCCCCGCCCCGGGCGGGCTCTTCGCCACCGGCGCGTGGAACGAGACGCCGTACGGACCGGTTCCGACGGATGCCGGCGGCTGGGCCGGGTGCCGGCTGGACACCGCCCGGGAGTACGGCTGGGGCCTGCTGGTCGAGGCCACGATCGAGGCGGTCGACCTGGCCGACGAGGCCACTCCGCTCCTGCACTACCGAGGTCGCTACCACGAGCTGCCGAGCTGAACGGATGCCCCGCCAGGGGTGACCGATCACCGCAGTGACCTGAGTCACTTGGCGCAGCCAGTCAACCGCTCGGCGCACTCGCCGACCGGCGTCGATCTCAGCCTTCCCTGGCGGGGAGTGCGCTCTTTACGGTGCGCGAAACTCCTCTGACGCCTGTGAAGGTGGTGATCCACAGATGTCCACGGACACACCCGCTCCGGCCGCTTCCCAGTCGGACAAGTACCTGGCCGTACAACGGTCGGACGAGTTCGCCGGGCTGCGGCGTGCGCTGCGCGGCTTCGTCTTCCCGATGACCGTCGCGTTCTTCCTGTGGTATGCGCTCTACGTCATTCTCTCCGCGTACGCCCGGGACTTCATGGGCACGAAGCTGTTCGGCAGCAACATCAACGTCGCACTGGTCTTCGGCCTGCTCCAGTTCGTCTCCACGTTCCTGATCGCCTGGCTCTACTCCCGGTACGCGGACCGGAAGATCGACCCCATCGCGGACCGGATCCGCGCCGAGATCGGGGAGGTGACCCGTGAAGACGGTTCACGCGGTTGAGACGTTCCTCGCGGCTGAGGCGGGCGATCACACCGCCCGCAACCTGACCATCACGCTCTTCCTGGTCTTCGTGGCGGTGACCCTGGGCATCACCATCTGGGCCAGCCGGCAGACCAAGACGGCGACGGACTTCTACGCGGGCGGCCGGTCCTTCTCCGGCTTCCAGAACGGCATGGCGATCGGCGGCGACTACATGTCGGCCGCCTCGTTCCTCGGCATCGCCGGCATCATCGCGCTGTACGGCTACGACGGCTTCCTCTACTCGATCGGCTTCCTGGTCGCCTGGCTGGTGGCCCTGCTGCTGGTCGCGGAGCTGCTGCGGAACTCGGGCCGGTACACGATGGCGGACGTGCTGGCCTTCCGGATGCGTCAGCGTCCGGTGCGTACGGCGGCGGCGGTCTCCACCATCACGGTGTCGATCTTCTACCTGCTCGCCCAGATGGTTGGCGCGGGCGCGCTGGTCGCGCTGCTGCTCGGCATCCGGCCGGGGACGACCTTCCTCGGCATGGACGCGGACACCGCCAAGGTGGCCACCATCATCATGGTCGGCACGCTGATGATCATCTACGTGACCGTGGGTGGCATGAAGGGCACCACCTACGTGCAGATCGTCAAGGCGTTCCTGCTCATGGGCGGCGCGCTGTTGATGACCATCCTGGTGCTGGCGAAGTTCAACTTCAACCTGTCGGAGCTGCTCGGCCAGGCGGCCGCCGCGTCCGGCAAGGGCAGCGCGTTCCTCGAACCCGGGCTGAGGTACGGCGTCGAGGTCGCCGGCAACTCGACGCAGACGTTCTACAACAAGGTCGACCTGCTGTCCCTGGGCATCGCCCTGGTGCTCGGCACCGCCGGTCTGCCGCACATCCTGATCCGCTTCTACACGGTGCCGACCGCGAAGGCGGCCCGTAAGAGCGTGCTCTGGGCGATCGGCATCATCGGCACCTTCTACCTGCTCACCCTGGCCCTCGGCTTCGGTGCGGCGGCGCTGGTCGGCAGCCAGGCGATCACGGCGCAGGACAAGGCCGGCAACACCGCCGCGCCGCAGTTGGCCGAGGCGCTCGGCATCGACTTCTTCGGCGGTGAACTGGGCGGGGCAGCTCTGCTGGCGATCATCGCGGCGGTCGCCTTCGCCACCATCCTCGCGGTGGTCGCCGGGTTGACGTTGGCCTCGTCGTCCAGCCTGGCGCACGACTTCTACGCGAACGTGCTGAAGAAGGGTGAGGCGTCGGAGCGGCAGGAAGTGCGGGTCGCCCGGATCTCCGCCCTGGGGATCGGCGCGGTGTCGATCGCCCTGTCGATCTACGCGCAGAACCTCAACGTGGCGTTCCTGGTGGCGCTGGCCTTCGCGGTCGCCGCCTCGGGCAACCTGCCCGCGATCCTCTACAGCCTCTTCTGGCGGCGGTTCAACACCTCCGGCGCGGTGTGGGCGATCTACGGCGGGCTGATCTCGGCCGTGCTGCTGGTGTTCTTCTCGCCGGTGGTCTCCGGTGCGGCGACCTCGATGTTCCCGGACCACGACTGGCAGTGGTTCCCGCTGTCCAACCCGGGCATCCTCTCCATCCCGTTCGGTTTCCTCTGCGGATGGATCGGCACCGTCATCTCCAAGGAGCACGACGAGGAGAAGTACGCGGAGCTGGAGGTGCGCGCCCTCACCGGCTCTGGCGCCCACTGATCGCGGCACCTGTCGAGGGGTCCCCGGTTGACGGACGACGTCAACAGGGGACCCCTTCCGCTAATTGGGCGGTCGGTAGGCTGAGCCGCATGAAGGTTGCTGAGCGCTTTGGGTCCGGTCACCGCGTCCTCGTCACCGGCGGAGCTGGCTTCGTCCCGTCGCACCTGGTGGACTCGCTGATCGCCCGAGGCTGCACTGTGGTGGCGCTGGACAACTTCGTGACCGGCTCCAAGGAGAACGTCGCCCACCTGCTGGACCGACCGACCTTCACCCTCGTCGAAGCGGACATCTCCGACGGTCTGCCGACCCACCACCCGGCGCTGGCCGAGCGGTTCGACGCGATCCTGCACATGGCCTCGCCGGCCAGCCCCACCGACTTCGCCCAGTTGCCTGTGGAGATCCTCCGGGTCGGCTCGGTCGGCACCCTGCACCTGCTGGAGCGCGCGGCCGCCGACGGCGCCCGGTTCCTGATGGCGTCCACCTCCGAGGCGTACGGAGACCCGAAGGAGCACCCGCAGCGGGAAACGTACTGGGGCAACGTCAACCCGATCGGGGTCCGCAGCGTCTACGACGAGGCCAAGCGCTTCTCCGAGGCCGCCACGATGGCGTACCACCGCTACCGCGGGCTCGACGCGGCGATCGTCCGGATCTTCAACACGTACGGCCCGCGGATGCGCCCGGACGACGGCCGCGCCATCCCCACCTTCATCTCCCAGGCGCTGCGCGGCGAGCCGATCACCGTGCACGGCACTGGCAACCAGACCCGGTCCATCTGCTTCGTCGAGGACCTGGTGCGCGGCATCCTGCTGCTGCTCGACTCGACCGAGACGGGCCCGGTCAACTGCGGCACCGAGCACGAGCTGACCATGCGGCAACTCGCCGAGTTGATCGTGTCGCTCTCCGACAGCACCTCGAAGGTGACCTATGTCACCCGCAGCTCGGATGACCCGGAGATGCGCCGACCGGATCTCACGCTCGCCCGTGAACTGCTCGGATACGAGCCGTCGGTAGCGCCCGAAGATGGCCTGCGACGCACGATCGAGTACTTCCGGTCGCGGCTAGGGTAACCAGATCTTCGCGTACCGCCTGCCGCTGAGTGTCGCCTGAAGGCGGCAGTGGCTCCCGCTACGTACCCTGAGTTACATGTCCGCGACCTCGTCAGCCGGCGTCCCGCATCCGTACCTGCACCGCAGCGCCGGGCGCGCATCGGTGCCCGGCCCCGATCGGGGCGCCTCCGGGCGTGCCCGTCCGACCGAGGCGCGCTTCTACCCGTCGTACGACGAGGAGCAGCCTCGCTCCGGCGGCCCGGCGGGGCCCACCGGGCCCGGCGGCCCGGGTGGCACCGGCGGATCGGGGCGGCGCGGCCCGCGACCGCGCTGGGGTCGGATCGCCCTGGTGGCCGGGGCCGCGGTGCTGGTGTTGGCGCTGCTCGGCAGCGTCGGCGCCTGGTTGTACGCGCGCAACCTCAACAGTGACCTGGCTCGCACCGACCCGTTCGCGGAGATCACCGGTGGCCGGCCCGCCAAGACCGTCGATGGCGCGCTGAACATCCTGCTGGTGGGCAGCGACTCACGGGACCCGGACGCGCCTGTCGACAGCAAGAGTCAGTGGCGCGCCGACACGATCATCGTCATGCACATCCCGGCCGACCATCAGGAGGCCTACCTGGTCTCCATCCCCCGGGACCTGTACGTGCCGATCCCGCAGAGCGCCGGCGCGGACTGCGGCTCCGGTTCGCGCGCGAAGATCAACGCAGCGTTCGCGTTCGGTGGGCTTCCGCTGGCGGTACGCACCGTGGAGTGCTTCACCGACGTGCGGATCGACCACGTGATGGCGATCGACTTCGGCGGTTTCAAGGAGGTCACCGACGCTCTCGGTGGGGTGGACCTGAAGGTGGAGCGCACCATCACCTCGATCCACAAGCCGTACCGGACCTTCACCAAGGGCACCAACCACATGGACGGCGCGGAGGCGCTGGACTGGATCCGGCAGCGCAAGCAGTTCCCGGACGGGGACTTCGCCCGGATGCGGCACCAGCAGGAGTTCCTTCGGGCACTGATGGACAAGGCGGCCAGCACCGGCACGCTGGCGAACCCGAAGAAGCTCAATGATTTCCTCAAGTCGGTGACCGCAGCCGTAACCGTCGACCAGACTTTCTCGGTTACAGACATGGCGCTGCAGTTCCGTAACCTGCGCGGCCAGAACCTCACCTTTGTGACCAGCCCGAACTCGGGCAGCGACACCATCAACGGCGAGTCGGTGGTGGTGTCGGACCGGGAGAAGGCACTCGCGATGTACAAGGCCATGTCCGCGGACACGATGGCCGACTGGGTCAAGGCGAACCCGCCGAAGAGCAACGACGGCGGCTGACCGCGGCCCGGCTGGCACCAGCCGTTCGGGTCATCGAGAAACGACGATCGACCGAGTCTGCGAAAGTCGACGTCCAGATTGACCCGGGATGAACTCGCCAAGTCGATTTGATGTACGTACAGTGGTGCCGCCCCCTCCTGATCACGAGCTGGAGCACGCATGCCGGTTCAGGCCAGTCGTCGCCCTTCTTCCTCCGGGTCCGCCGCCCCCAGCGGTCGAGTCGCTGCGGCCATACCCGCGCAGGCACGCCCCTCGGGGGGCGGGCCGGGCTCGCGTCCGCCCGGCAGCGGCGGTGGCGGCGGTGGCGGCGACCGCCCGGGTGGCGGTGGGTCGAAGAAGCGGACCAAGCGCAAGGACCCACTCTGGGCCAGGCTGACAGTTGTCTTCGGTGCCGTGCTGATGCTGAGCAGCGGGGTGGCCATCGTCGGCAGCAAGGCGTTGATCGGGCAGGCGACCGGCGGCATCGCGAAGGGCAATCTGCTGGGTGATGCCGGCAAGTCCGACGCCGAGGGCGGTGCGAGCCTGGACGGCCCGATCGACATGCTGCTGCTCGGCGTGGACGCGCGGGAGCGCTGGGCCGCCGACGACGTCCGCTCGGACAGCATCATCATCCTGCACATTCCGGCCACGCACGACCAGGCGTACCTGATCTCGATCCCCCGGGACACCGAGGCGCAGATCCCCGCGTTCAAGAAGAACGGCTACGGCGGCGGCTCCGGAAAGATCAACGCCGCCTTCCAGGCCGGTGCCGCAAATGGTGGCGGCTGGGAGGGTGGCGCCCAGCTGATGGCCCAGACGATCAAGCGGCTCACCGGGATCAGCTTCGACGGCGCGGCGATCATCAACTTCGGCGGCTTCAAGAACGTCATCGACACCCTGGGCACTGTGCGGATCTGTGTCAGCCAGGAGGTCAAGTCGCTGCACATGTCGTACGTCGACGGCAAGCCGATGTGGAACGCGGACGCCAAGAAGACCGGCAAGCAGCGGACCCCTGTGGTGCACAAGAAGGGCTGCCAGGAGATGGAGGGTTGGGCCGCGCTCGACTACTCCCGGCAGCGCAAGTCCCTCAAGAACGGCGACTACGACCGGCAGGCCAACCAGCAGCAGCTGATCAAGGCGATGGCGAAGAAGGCCACCGAGGGCGGGATGTTGTCCAACCCGGCCAAGATGAACAACCTGATCAAGGCGGCGGGCAAGGCGTTCGTGCTGGACACCGGCGGCGTGCCGATCGAGGACTTCATCTTCACCATGCGCGGGGTCACCGGCAACGAGCTGACCATGCTCAAGACCAACAACGGCACCTTCCACGCCAACAACAACAACACCGAGGGCTTGAGCGAAGAGACGATGGCGATGTTCCAGGCTGTCAAGCAGGACAAACTCGCCGAGTTCGTCTTCACCCACCCCGAGGTGATCTCCAGCCGCAAGTGAGGCCGGGAGTCGCGGAAAGCCAGCGACGGCCCCCTCACCGCCCGTAGCCTGACGTGAGCAGGTTTCACGTATCGGCTGCGGGGAGGCGGTCACGTCCAGGTGGGGACGGAACGCAGCGGACCGGGTCGGAGCGGCCCCGTCCGACCGGTCGCCTCGCGCCCGTTGGCCGCGGATCCTGCTCGGCATCGGCCTGGCTCTCGTCCTGCTGGCGGGGCTCGCCGTGGCCGGGCTCAAGACGCTCAGCCACCGCTACGACCGCACGGTGACCAAGGAGCAACTGCTCGACGCCGACGCCCGCACCGAGCGCACCGACCTGGACGGGCCGCTCAACTACCTCCTGGTCGGCTCCGACCGGCGTCCGGGCGGCAGCGGCCCCGACCAACGCTCGGACTCCATCCTCATCGTGCACGTCCCCGCCGGGCAACGGGAGGCGTACCTGGTCTCCATTCCCCGGGACCTGCTGGTCGCCATCCCGCCCGCGAACGGCTTCGGCGGCGGTCAAGACAAGATCAATGCCGCGTACGAGCACGGCGGCGGCGGGCAGGCCGGCGCCCAGCTGCTCTCCGCCACCCTGCACCGGCTCACCGGCATCCGGTTCGACGGCGCCGCGCTGATCGACTTCTCCGGCTTCCGGAAGGTCATCGACCTGCTCGGCGGGGTGGAGATGTGCGTGGACACCGAGGTCCGCTCGATCCACACCAACCGGGTCTTCCCCACCGGCTGCCACCAGATGGACGGCGCGCAGGCGCTTGACTACGTCCGACAGCGCTACGACCTGCCCGGCGGCGACTACGACCGGCAGCACCACCAGCAGCAGCTGCTCCGGGCGATGTTGGACAGCGCCGGCAGGGCGGACCTGCGGAGCAACCCCGTCAAACTCGACCAGGTGCTCCGGGCGGTCGGCGGCTCGTTGACCGTCGACACCAACGGCGTACCCCTGGAGGACCTGCTCCTCGCGCTGCGCGCGCTGCCGCCCGACGCGATGCGCGGCGTCCAGGTGCCCTCCTCGCCGCAGACCATCGACGAGGTCTCGTACGTGGTGCTGGACAACGGCGGCAACGGGCTCTTCGAGGCGCTCCGCGGTACCCGGGTGCCGGCCTGGGCGCAGGCCAACCCTCGCTGGGTGACCCGGTTGTGACGGTGCCGACGGCCCGGTCGGTGCCGAACCGGGCCATGAGGATCTAGTGTTGCTTCCTGTGTTCGGACCCCAGGTTCCCACCGTGCCCGTGACCGAGATCGCCGACGAGACCTACCTGCTGGATGTGCGGGAGGACGACGAGTGGGCGGCCGGCCACGCGCCCACCGCCCACCACCTGCCAATGATGGAGTTGCCGGCCCGGCTGGCCGAGGTGCCCACCGACCGGGAGGTGGCTGTCGTCTGCCGTTCCGGCGGGCGTTCCGCCCAGGTCGTCGCCTACCTGATCAACAACGGTTGGGAGCAGGTGCGCAACGCCGACGGCGGGATGCGTCAGTGGGCTGCGGTCGGCCGACCGGTGGTCGACGCGAACGGGCAGCCCGGCCGGGTCATCTGAGGCCGGCGCAATGGGCGGGCCACTGGTCTTCGCGCACCGCGGCGCCTCGTTCGACCTACCCGAGCACACCCTCGCCGCGTACCTGCGCGCCCTCGACGAGGGTGCCGACGGCCTGGAGTGCGACGTCCGGCTGACCCGGGACGGGCACCTGGTCTGCGTGCACGACCGACGACTCGACCGCACCAGCAACGGTCGCGGTCTGGTCAGCGCGCGTACCCTCGCCGAACTGGACGCCCTGGACTTCGGCTCGTGGCACCCGGGCAGCGCCCCGGACGGCGACCTGCCACCGGACGAGTCACACACCCGGCTGCTGACCCTGGCCCGGCTCCTGGACGCGGTGCTCGCCGCCGGGCGACCGGTCCGACTGCTGGTGGAGACGAAGCACCCGTCCCGCTACGGCTCGAACGTGGAACGGCGACTGGTCAACCTGCTGCGCCGGTACGGGCTGGCCGACCCCGCGCCGGACGACAGGGTGCAGGTCACCGTCATGTCGTTCTCCCCGCTGGCGGTCCGTCGGGTGCGCGAGCTGGCACCGACGCTGCCCACCGTGCTGTTGCTGGAGGTGCTGCCGCGCTGGCTGCGGTTGGGTCGGCTGCCGTTCGGCACCCGGATCGCCGGGCCGGGCGTCGGCCTGGTCCGGGCCCGCCCGCAGTTGCTGCCCGCACTGCGCGCTGCCGGCAACCAGGTGTACGTCTGGACGGTCAACGAGCCGACCGACCTGGAGCTGGTGCTGGCCGCCGGGGTGGACGGGATCATCACCGACCGGCCCGCGTACGCCCTCGCCCGGCTGGACCGCTGACCCATCGACCGGGCGGGGGTGCCCAAAACCGGGTCGGCGGGGCAGACTCGGCACATGCCGGAGCGTATCGATTTCCCCGCTCTCCTCGCCGGCCACACCGTCGTGATCGAGATGATCAACTCTGGGGACGCGGGCCTGCCCGTCCTCACCCAACTGCTCCGGGTGGCCCAGCCGGCGCTCGGCGCGACCGGGATGGCATTCGTCGAGTTCGGTCCTACCGGCGGTCGCGTCATCGCCGCGACCGGCGCGGCGGAGTGGGCCCTCGGCCGACCACTGGCGGCCGACGACCCGGACACCGTCTGCCTGCTCTCCGGGCCACGGGTACGCGAGGCGCGGGTGAGTGACCTCAACGGCAAGTTGGCCGGCGAACTGGCCGGCAGCGGCCTGCGCTGGATGGTCGTCTCCCGGGCCGAGATCGGCGGTCACACCGTCGGCAGCCTGCACGCGCTCTACCCGGGTGACGACGAGCCGGGCGCCGAGCAGCAGGGGGTGATCGCCTACCTCGCCTCCTGCGTCGGGCACATGTACGGCGACCAGAGTGGCCTGCCGGTGCACGGCGACGGCCCGGTGGTGGCGGCACTCGCCGACGGGCTGGCCGTCGTCGACCGCGACGGGCACGTCCGGCTCTGGAACCCGGCCGCCGCCCAGGTCACCGGCCGGACGGTCGAGCAGGCGCTGAGCCGCCCGCTGCCGTTCCCGCTGCCGCCCTCCGGGCAGGTTCGGGACCACCGGATGCCGGACGGCCGCTGGCTGCGGATCACCTCCGGCGACCTGCCCGGCCCGGGAACGTTACGGGTGGTCACCTTCCGCGACATCACCGACCAGCAGCGCCGCGACCACGACCGCGAGCTTTTCGTCGCGGTGACCAGCCACGAGCTGCGCACCCCGGTCACCGTCATCAAGGGGTACGCGGACACCCTCACCGACCACTGGGAGTCGCTGACCGACGTCGACCGACGGCAGGCGGCCCGGGTGATCGGGCAACGTGCCAACGAGCTGGCCCGGCTGGTCGACCGTCTGCTCAGCTCGGCGGCCGAGGTGGGGCCGGGCGACGACCCTCCCACCCCGTTCGACCTCGGCGAGGCGCTGCGCTCCGCCGTCGTCGACCTGCCGGCGGAGCTGCGCCGCCGGCTGGTGCTCCGCCTCCCGAGCGATCTGCCCAAGGCGCTCGGTCACCGGCCCAGCCTGGCCACCGTGCTGACCGAGTTGACGACCAACGCCGGTAAATACTCGGCGCCTGGTTCTCCCATCGAGATCACCGCCTCGGGCGACGGCCATCTGGTGGCGTTCCGGGTCAGCGACCAGGGCATCGGCATCCGACCCGAGCACGTGGAACGGGCGTTCGACCGGTTCTGGCAGGGCGAGTCCGGCGACCGTCGCGGCTACCCGGGGGCCGGGCTCGGCCTCTATCTCGTCCGCCGGATCGTTGAACAGCAGAATGGATGGGTATCCCTACGTCCGAGGACCGGCGGCGGTACGGTCGCAGAGGTGCGGCTACCACGCGGTTGACCAGGGGTGGCGCGACGTGGAGGCGACGGTGGCAGCGGCAACGAGGGATCGAGCGTGGTGCGTGGTGGTTCCCCACCACCCGGGCGGGGCACGGCTGGCCCGACACCGGCTCGCCGCCGAACTGACCGACGTCGTACCCCCGACGCTCCTCGCGGACCTGATCGCGGTGCTCGCGGAACTGGTGGGCAACGCGGTGCGGCACGCCAGACCGCTGCCCGGCGGCGTGATCCGGGTTGCCTGGCAGCTGCGGCCCTCGGCCGAGGGCGCACTGATCCAGCTGCGGGTCACCGACGGCGGCAGCGCGAGCACCGGGCCACGGCTGCGGACGGCCAACCCGGACGCGGCGGACGGGCGCGGGCTGCACATCGTTGCCGGCCTGGCCACCCGTTGGGGCGTCGAGCAGGACGGCATGGGCCAGCGCGTCTGGGCGGAGTTCGACCCGACGCCGACATCTCGACCCGACCTGGTGTCGGCGAGCTGAGGACGGCTCGGGCGGGTCCCGGTCACGGCGAGCCGCTCGGGGCTCTAGGCTGTGACGCCGTGAGTAAGCGTCGAAAGAGCCAGCGCGCCGCCGCCGACACCACCCCCCGTCGCGACAAGGTGCGAGACGTCTTCGTGCCGCGTCCGTTCGACGGGCTGGTCGACGAGTCCGAGTGGATCGCGCTGCGCGAGTTGGTGCCAGCCGCCTCCGCCCCGCTGCGCCTCGCGCCCGCCCTGGTCGAGGAATTCGGCGACCGGGCGGCGACGCTCGCCACGGTGCTGCCCATGGCCGCCCCGGCGATCACCAAGCCGGACGGCCGGGTGCTCATCGGTCTCCAGCGCCACCAGCAGTCCGGTGACGTGTCGCGGGACCTGGCCGACGCGCTGCTCAGCGCGCTGCGTGCCGAGCCGGGTGGCCAGGTGAGCGTGCCGCCACTGCCCGGCCCCGGGCCCCGGCTGCAGGACATCCTCGTGGACGGTCCGCTGGACATCACCATGCACGACGGTTTCGACTTCTGGCTCGACCCCGGAGCTGCCGACGATCCGACCGTCCAGGCGTCGCTGGAGCGGGCCAACGCGGCCATCTACCCGACGGTCCGGCTGACCGCGGCCAAGGCCGCCTACTGGTGTCAGGTCCCGGAGAAGGCCCACGTGCGCTGGGTGCTGCCGGACGACGAGGACGCCGCCCTGGACGCGCTGGCCCGACTCGGCGCGGCCGGCACGTTGACGCTCGGCGAGCAGACCAAGTTCGCCGGCATGTTCCGCGCGCACGGTCGACTCGTGCCGGTCTGGGACCTTCCGGAGGAGACCCCGGCCGCCGAGTGGGAGGAGCCGGTGGCGCAGTTCGCCAAGCGGTACGCCGAGGCGCTCACCGTCACCGACCCACTCGACGCCGCCGGCCGCCGGGCCCGTCAGGGGCTGCTCGGCCGCCAGCTCACCCTGCGCTGAGCCGGGGCGGTCTCGCTCAGCCCTGGGCGCGCTCAGGCGGCGTCTCGCTCAGCCGGGGTCGTCCCGCTCAGCGGGGTGACGGGCCGGTCGCGTGCTCAGCCGGCGACGGGTAGCGGGTCGCGGGTGATGGGGCAGGACATGCAGCGTGGTCCGCCCCGACCGGAGCCCAACTCGGAGCCGGCGATCGGGATCACCTCGATGCCGGCCCGCTCCAGTTGGGCGTTGGTCTCCGTGTTGCGCTCGTAGCCGACGCAGAGCCGGGGGGCCAGCGCGAGGGTGTTGTTGCCGTCGTCCCACTGCTCGCGTTCCGCGGTGACCGGATCCAGCCCGGTGTCGATGACCCGGAGCAGGTCGAGGTCCATCGCGTCGGCGGCGGCCCGCAGGAACGGCGCCGGCCCGTCCACCCGCGGGTCCTCGCCGTCCCCGCCGGCGATCACCGTGTACGCCGACAGCGTGCTCGCGATGTTGGGGTACATCAGGACGGCGTCCACGTCGACCATCGTGCACACCGTGTCCAGGTGCATGGTGGCGCGCTTCTGGGCGATCGGCACCACAAGGATGGTGTGGGCCAGGCCGGCGGCGAAGACCTGCCGACCGAGGCGTTCCGCGCCGGCCGGGGTCGTCCGCTCGCCCACCCCGACCGCCAGCACCCCGGGCGCGAGCAGCAGCACGTCCCCGCCCTCCAGGTGCTCGAGGCTGGGACGGTAGACGAATTCGGTGCCGACGAACCGGGGGTGGTGGCGGTAGATGGCGTCGGTCAGGGTGGTCTCGCGGCGGCGGGCCGGCATGGCCAGGCTGGTGACACCGACCCGGTCGCCGATCCACAGCGACGAGTCGCGGGTGAAGAGCAGGTTGGGCAACGGGTCGATGACGAAGTCGTGTCGGTCCATCAGCGTGTAGACCAGCCCACCCGGTCGCTCGGAGCTGATCCGCAACTCCTCGTGGGCCAGCCCGGCGGTGAGCACGTCGGCCAGCGCGGCCGGGTCCAGGTAGGAGAGGTGGTCGGCGACGCGGGCGCGCAGCGTGTCACCGAGCCGCCGGGAGCGCAGCACCTGCTCGGTGAGTTCGGCCCGGGCGTCAGCGACGGCTAGCGTCTCGGCCAGCAGGGTGGCCAGGTAGAGCACCTCGACGCCGCGCTCGCGCAGGGCGGCGGCGAACGCGTCGTGCTCCTCCTGGGCGCGCCCCACCCAGGGGATCGCGTCGAACAGGAGCGAGTCGTTGTTGCGCGGGGTGAGCCGGGCCAGTTCGGGGCCGGGCCGGTGCAGCAGTACGGTGCCGAGCCGCCCGACTTCACTGTCGACGTAGTGGGTCACTCCCGCAGCGTAGGGCAGGGTTTAGCGGCATCCGAGAAAAGAACTGTGGATGAATATGGCATTCATCCACAGTCACTCCGGCGCTCCGGCTTGCAGAACACCGGTAGTGGCGACGTAGGGTAGTGAGGACATAACTTCGAGGGACCTTTTGCCGGAGGTCGCGATGACTGTCTTTCCCGCACGACGAGCCGTACCGTCCGCTCGGGCACTGCCGCCCGTCGCGGTGCCACACCCCCGCGTCGAGGCGCCGGGGGTTCTCGAACCGGTCCGTCCGACACCGCTCGAATGGGCCCGCCGCCGTCGGGCCGAGCGGGGTGCACGCCGCCTGGAGGCGGCCGGGGCACGGGCGTTGGGCCAGCTCGACCACCTCGGGCCTGCCTGGCACGTGATCGAGTGGCCGCGCACCGACGTGACAGACGTCCTCGACCGCGGTCAGGACGAACGAGCCGGGTTCCTCGCCATCGGGCCGAGTGGCCTGTTTGCCGTGACCATCGCCGACCACGGCCGAGCCAGGGTGCTCGTCGCCGGAGACGTGGTGCAGATCAACGGCAAGCGGCCTCCGTACGTGGCCGAGTCCCGCCGTGACGCCAAGCGGGCCAGCAAGGCGCTCTCCGAGGCTGTGGGGCTGCCCGTTCCGGTGACGCCGGTGCTGACCTTCGTCGGTTCGGGCGTGATCAGCGTCTACGGCCTTCCGAAGGACTGTCTGATGGCCACCCACCGGGAACTGGACCGGCTGCTCGTGGCCGGCGGCAGCCGGATCAGCCCCGCCACCGCCGAGAAGCTTTCCCGGGTCGCACAGCACCCGGGCACCTGGCTGAACGGCACATACCGTCCAACCGCCGACTACCGGTGGTACGACGAGGGCCGAACGGCCGCTGACAAGCCGGCCCACCGCCGGTAACGTCACCGGCGACGCCACGCGGCTCCGGTCCCCCCGTTCACCTCACCGGTCTCCGCGCCGTCACCGGTCGCCTCGGTTCACGCTGCGCGCCCGGTGACCCGGTGCGCTCGGTGATTCCGTCGGCGACCCGCTAGCGTGGACAGTCGATCGGTGCACATAGGAGGCGCGGTGGCCCACGTCGAACTTTCGCTCTCGGAAGCGTTCGTGCCGGCGGCGCGGGCCTCGACAGAGCCGGAGTCCGACAACGTCGGCCAATGGTCGTCGACAGTCTCCCGGGCCGACGAGCCGTGCCTGCTGATCGACGCCGACACCCGGGTGGTGGCGATCTCCACGGCCGGTTGCGAGCTGCTCTGTCTCGGTGAGCCGGCCGGGCTGATCGGGCGACCGTTGCTCGATGGCGGGCTGCGCCTGCTCGACTTCACCGCCAACCGGGGCGAGCTGACCGAAGCCGAGATCGACAAGATTCCGCCCCTGCTTGCGCTCTCCTCCGGCCGACTCGCCCGTGGGCTACTCAGGGTGCAGGCCGCCTCGGCGAACAGCTCCGACGCGACAGTTGACGCGATCTCCACCCCGGTGCTCACCGACGGCACCGTCGCCGGCTCACTCACCTTCTTCTCCGAGGTCTGACCAGCGGCGCAGTGTGTCCTTCGCCGCACGCGGCGTTGCCCGGGTGGGTCCACACGAAGGCCGTAGGGTGCCCTCATGCTCGATATCGCTCTACTGCCGGGGGAATACGCTGTGTGCCGGCTGGCCGCCGGCACCACAGTGCCGTACGCGCTGTCGAGCGGGTTGCGCGGCGCGGACGTGGTGACGGTGAGCTGGACCTCCGACGGGATCTCCGTGATCTGCCCGACCGAGCGTGCGCCGGCGCAGGCCGTGGTGGAGACGACCTGGCGCTGCCTACGGGTCACCGCCCCGGCGGCGCTGGCCGGCACCGGCAGCCTGGCCGCGCTGGTCGACCCGCTCGCCGAGGCACGGGTCAGTGCCGTCACGTTCTCCACGTTCGACACCGACTATCTGCTGGTGCCGACCGTCCGGCTGACCGAGGGCACGGCCGCGCTCCAACGCGCCGGGCATCGCGTCACCGGCTGACCTTCACCCGACCGGCCGCTCACCCTACGATGGGCTCGGCCACCCCGGCCGCGACGAATTCTCCGATGTCCCGAGGATCGGCCCGTGCCGTTCACCCCACCCCCGCCCGCGTCCCCCTCACCGCGGTCGACGATCCACCCTCCACTGGCGGCGCCTGGCCGGGCAGCCGATCGCGCTCCAGCGCGGGGCCTCGCCCGAGTCCTGCCGATGGCGCTCGCCGTCGCGGCGCTGGCCGGCTGTGGCGCCCCACCCGGGCTGGGGGAGCCGACCAGCGTTCCCACCCACACCGCGGCCCCGACACCGTCCGGCCCGAGCATCGCACCGGCCACCCCGCCCACCACCGCGCCGTCTCCCGGTACGGTCACGCCCACCCCGGACGCCGGGTTGGTCGCGACGGCCTGCCGCAACGGGCCGACCGGCCAGCGGGTGCTGCAACTGCTGCGCGGCAGGGCCGGAGTGCTGCCGGCGAATGTTCGGGTCCAGGTCCGCACCGGGCCGCTCTGCGCCGGTGACTGGCAGTTCACAGTGCTGACGGTGACCGGGCACGAGGAACTCCAGGTGGTCACCCGGGGCGAGCCCGGTGCCCCGGCGCTGGTCACCGCCGGCACGGACGTCTGCACCATCGAGGTACGCGCCACCAGCCCGGCCGGGATTCGCGCCCTCGCCTGCGACGCCGGCCCGGCCAACGGGCCGGGTGCGTAGGCTGATCGGCATGCCGGGAACACCGCCGACGCGTTTCGTCTTCCTCGGGCCGGAGGGCACCTTCGCCGAGCAGGCCCTGCGCTCCATACCCGCTGCCGAGCGCGGCACCCGAACGCCCGCCCGCAGCGTCGGAGAAGCGCTGGACGGCGTCCGCGCCGGCGACGCCGACGCCGCGCTGGTGCCACTGGAGAACTCGATCGGCGGCGCGGTGGGCGTCACGCTGGACGAGATGGCCGAGGGCGAGCCGCTGGTGATCACCCGGGAGGTGATCCTGTCGGTGCAGTTCGTGCTCGCCGCACGGCCCGACACCCCGCTGACCTCGATCCGCACCGTGGCGGCCCATCCACAGGCGTCCACCCAGTGCCGGGGCTGGTTGCGCAACCACCTACCCGACGCCGTGGTGGTCGACGTGCTCTCCAACGGCGCGGCCGCCGCCGGTGCCGGCACGGGCGAGTACGACGCGGCGATCTGCGCACCGATCGGAGCCTCCCGGCACCGACTCACCACACTCGCCGACAAGATCGCCGACCATCCCGACGCGGTGACCCGGTTCGCGCTGGTGTCTCGCCCCGGGCCGCCACCGCCGCCGACCGGTGACGACCTCACCTCGCTCGCGGTCTACATCGCCCACGACCGGGTCGGCGCGCTGTTGTCCGTGCTGATGGAGTTGGCCGTCCGTGGGGTCAACCTGACCCGGATCGAATCCCGGCCGACCGGCGAGGCGTTGGGCCGCTACGTCTTCTTCCTGGACTGCACGGGCCACGTGGCCGACGTACGCCTGGGTGAGGCGTTGCAGGGGCTCCGCAGGGTCTGTGCCGACGTCCGCTTCCTGGGCTCCTACCCCCGGCACCGGTGGGCCGAGGCGGGCGAACGCCCGGTGTCCGCGCCAGCGGGCCTCTCCGACGTCGACTACGCGGACGCGGCGGCCTGGCTGACCCGCCTGCGTACCGGTGAGTTGACCTGACCGGCGCGGAGCGCCCCCACGTGAAGGGGGCGCCCGCGCCGCTGCGGCCGGCTCGACAGATCAGGTGCGCCCAGCGCCGCTTCCGGTCAGCTCAGCAGGCCGCCGAGCAGACCGCCCTCCTGCTGCTGCTGGCCACTGCCCATGATCGGCGGCTCCTCGGACGGCTGCACCACCACGAAGCCCTGACCGGCGAAGCTCATGGTGAACGACTCACCGGTGCGGCGGCCGAGCAGAGTGCCGAGGCCCATCTGCTCGGCCCGGTGGTAGCCGGTCTGGAGGTTGGCCGACCAGCAGACCGCGGCCTGGGGGTCGACGTACGTCGGGGCGTCCACGTTCAGCACTACCGGGGTGCCCTTGGTGGTGATGGCGATCCGCCCGTGGCCGCTGAACACACAGTTGAAGAGGCCGGACGAGGACGCCATCCCGGCGCCGCCGACCATCCTGATGTCGTACTGGAGGGTGGAGTCGAAGGCGAGCACGCTGCTGCCGTTGATGGAGAGGGCGTCGCCCGGCTCCAGGTCGATGATGTGCACGTCCTTGGCCAGTTCGGCGAGGAAGACGTCACCCTGCCCGGTTACCTTCATCAGCGGGACGCCCTCGCCGGTGAGCTTCTGCTTGAGGAACTTGCCGAGCCCGCCTGAACCCAACGCCTGGAACTGCACATTCCCCTGGTAGGCGACCATCGACCCGACCCGGGCCATCGCCTCGCCGTTGAGCTCGATCTTCAACATCTTGGAGTTCTGCAACCGCATGCCGGGCTGCGCGGACTCCTTCTCCAGATTCTCCGCGGAGAACAGCTCGCTGCGCATGAAAGGGCCTCCTGAATAGGGTCGCGTTCGCTGTACCGACGGTAGGCGACCTCGGCAAGCACCGACCGCCGGACGGGCGGCGCGGCGCGGGTGGGTGAGCGCGGGGCTCAGCCCCAGCCCAGCGCGTGCAGGCGCGCGTCGTCGATGCCGAAGTGGTGGGCGATCTCGTGCACCACTGTCACCGCCACCTCGTCGATGACGTCCTCGTCGTTGTCGCAGATCCGCAGGATCGGATGGCGGTAGATGAAGATCCGGTCGGGCAGCACGCCGGCATAGTCCCAACCGCGCTCGGTGAGCGCATACCCCTCGTAGAGGCCGAGCAGGTCGACCTCGCCCGGTGGCGGGTCGTCCTCGACCAGGATCACCACGTTGTTCATCAGGCCGAGTAGTTCTTCGGGCACCTCGTCGAGGGCTTCGCCGACCAACTCCTCGAAGCGCTCACGGCTCATCTCCACCGGCACCTCGCCCATTGTGCCCGACGCGGGGGCACGCGGCCCGGTCGTGCTGGACGCCGGTGGCCGTCATCCGCACATGCACGGAAGAAGCGACCACCCGGGACCGGGCGGAGGCTCCTTCCGTGGACGTACGGTGTGGGCCGGCTGGCTCAGGCAGCCAGGCGAGCGTTGAGGGTGATCTCGGCGCCCGGCGAGAGCAGGCGGGAGATCGGGCAGTTGGCCTTGGCGGCCTCGGCGAGCTTCTGGAACTCCGCGTCGTCGATCCCCGGGACCTGGCCGACCGTCTCGAGGTCGATCCGGGTCACGGTCATGCCGGCGTCGGTCTTGTCCAGGTGCACCTTGGCGGTGGTCTCGACCGAGGTGGCCGTCGAGCCCGCGTCGGCAAGCGCCTTGGAGAACGCCATCGAGAAGCAGCCGGCGTGCGCGGCGGCGATCAGCTCCTCGGGGTTGGTGCCCTCACCCTCCTCGAAGCGCGACTTGAAGGAGTAGTTGCCGGACAGGCCGCCCTTACCGGTGCGGATGGTGCCCGCGCCCTCGGTGAGATTGCCCTGCCATTGTGCTGAAGCGGTACGGATAGGCATGGGGCAAACGCTAGCGGAAAGGCGACCGCGGAGCGACAGACCGGCGCGCTCGCCAGCCCTGCGATCCCTGTCACCACCAGCTTGCTGTGCCATGATGCGACCCAGGTCCGTGACCGGCGGAAGGGTGGCCGATGTCCGAGGAGCTTCCAATCCCGCGGCAGGGCGACCGATCCGAGGCCCCGGCGGTGATCGAGTGGGGTGCCGACGAGCCGGCCCCGCGACGCCGCTTCGCGTGGTCCCTGGCCGACTTCGCGCAGGATCCTCGGCTGCCCGTCCTGCTCGCCGGTCTGGGCGCGGTGGCCGCGATCGCCTCGCTGGTCGGTGAGTGGCTGGTGATGAACCTGCCGAACGGCGGGCCCGACGGAAACGCGACGATCAAGGTGCCCGCCGGGGTGTCCGAGGTCGGTGGGTTCGGGGTCGGCTACCTGGTCGGGCTCCTCGCCCTCGTCTGCACCGTGGCGCTGACGTTGCGCGGCACGGCGGCCGTGCGGCCGAACGCTCGGCTGGCCGGCCTCACACTGGCCGGTGCCCTGCTGGCGCTGCTGGCGGCTGCCACGGCCAGCCTCGACAACCCCGGCCAGCGAAACTTCTTCTACTCACCCCAGGACGGCTTCGAGGTCGAGTACGGCCGTGGGTTGGTGATGGCGTTCGTGGCCTGTGTGCTGTTCGCGGCCGCCCTGCGGCTGACCCCCGCCGCACCTCCCGGCGCGTTCGCCGGGCCGCCGGACGACGACCAACCCGCCGACGCGCCAGCACCACGACCCCGGCGCCGCCGCCGAGACCCCGACCCGATCGAGGACGGCCTCCCCGCCCCAGCCGACCTGACCGTCACCCCCGCCGCCCCCTTCGCCCGCCCCGACCCCCAGCCCTAACCCCACCCCACCCCACCCCACCCCCGCGCCGATCTTGCATTTTCTGTCCCGGCATAGGGCCCATAAGTACGCGAAACGGCAACCGAAAGTGCAAGATCGCGCGGTGAGGTGTGGGTGGTGCGCGCGGGACACCTCACCGGCGCTGAGGGTTGGCGTCCGATTCGCCTGGAAGCCATGGATGCGACCCGTTCCGCGAGGTACGGTTGCTGCCCGCCGTCACTCCGGGACTCGGTTTCCCTGACCCTGGCGGTGCGACGGCGGTGGGCGAAGGAGGAACGATGACCCGCCCAGGACTGCCCAAGTTGATCGCGACCGACCTCGACGGAACGCTGGTACGCAGCGACAACACCGTCTCCGCGTACACCCACGGGGTGCTCGACCGGGTGCGCGCCGCCGGAATTCCGGTGGTCGGCGCGACCGGACGCGGCCCTCGGTTGACCGAGTTGACCCGCAACGACATCCGGGCCGCCGACTTCCTGGTGATGGCCGGCGGCGGACGGGTGGTCGACCAGAGCGACCCGAGCGGCCCGGTGGTGCTCCGCGACGAGCGGCTGCCCGCCGAGGTGCTGGCCCGGCTCCTCGCCGACCTGGAGGCGGAGGTCGGCCCGCTGACCGTGATGGTCGAGGCGTCCGACGAGCACGACGCCCCGCTGTGGGGCGACTACCACGAGAGCTGGCCCTTCCAGGACCGCTTCGAGGCGCGCACCCGCGACGAGTGCCTCGCCTGCGACGTGATCAAGGCGTTCGCCCGGACCGCCGACCATCACGTGGACGAGCTGCTGGCGGTGGCCCGCCGGATCGTCTCGCCGCAGGTCGCCACGCTCACCCAGGCCGGGCTCGGCTTCATCGAGATCTGCCCGCCGGGCGTGGACAAGGCGACCGGGTTGACCGTCGTGGCGCAGACCCTCGGGGTCGACCCGGCGGACGTGCTGGTCTTCGGTGACATGCCCAACGACCTGCCGATGTTCGAATGGGCCGGTTGGTCGCGGGTGGCAGTGGCCAACGCGCACCCCGCGCTGCGCGCCGCCGCCGACGAGGTGACATTGCGCAACGACGACGACGGGGTGGCGGTGTATCTGGACCGGCTACTGTCCCGGTAATGGGAGACACACCCCGCCTCATCGCCACCGACATCGACGGCACGCTGATCCGCGACGACCACACCGTCAGCCCACGCACCGCCGACCTGCTCGCGCGGATCGCCGCGCGTGGCACGCCGGTCGTCCTGGTCACCGGCCGTCCGGTCCGCTGGCTCAAGATGGTGTACGACCAGCTCGCCCGACCGCTGCCGGCGGTCTGCGCCAACGGCGCCGTCGTCTACGACCCGTTCGAGGACGCTGTGGTGCGGGCTGACCCGCTCGCCCCGCACCACCTGGCCGAGGTGGCCCGGAGGCTACGGGCCGAGGTGCCCGGGATCAGCTTCGCCGTGGAGATCCTGGACAGCCGGGAGATGCGGCACGAGGCGCACTACCCGCTGCGCTGGGACGCCGACGCCAACGGCATCCGGCCGATCGAGACGCCGGAGGAGTTGCTCTCGGTCCCGGCGGTGAAGCTCCTCGCCCGAGCCGGCGAGCAGGACCCGGACGCCTTCGCCGAGCTGATCGGCACGGCGGTGGCGGGGTTGGCCGAGGCCACGCACTCGTCGTCCTCAGGGCTGGTGGAGATCTCGGCGGCCGGGGTGACCAAGGCGGCGGGACTGGCCTGGTACTGCGACCAGCTCGGAGTGGCCGCGGCGGACGTGCTGGCCTTCGGCGACATGCCCAACGACGTGCCGATGTTGACCTGGGCCGGGCGTGGTGTGGCGGTGGCCAACGCGCACCGCGCCGTCCTGGCGGTCGCCGACGACGTGACGACGGCGAACACCGAGGACGGCGTGGCGGCGTACCTGGAGAAGATCTTCGGGGTGGACTGAGGTCAGAGGTACTGACCGGTGTTGTGGCCCTCGCCGCCGCCCGGCTGGCCGATGCCCGGCATCCCGGGGACCACCCCACCGGGGCCGCTGGGCAGCGCCTGCCGGCCGCCGCGCATCTGCTCCAGCTGCACCCGGGCGGCCATCTGCTGGGCTACCAGGGCCGCCTGGATGCCGTGGAACAGGCCCTCCAGCCAGCCGACGAGCTGGGCGTGCGCGATCCGCAGCTCGCCCTCGCTGGGGGCCTTGTCCTCGGCGAAGGGCAGCGAGATGCGCTCCAGCTCGTCGCGCAGCTCGGGGGCGAGGCCCTCCTTGAGCTCTACGATCGACCGCTCGTGGATCTCCCGCATCCGGTTGCGGCTGGCGTCGTCGAGAGGTGCGGCCTTCACCTCCTCCAGCAACTGCTTGATCATGCTGCCGATCCGCATCACCTTGGCCGGCTGTTCGACCAGGCGGGTCGGGTCCTCGCCCTGGCCCTCGTCGGTCTGCATCGTGCCGATCGGCCGGCCGTCCGGGCCAACCACCACCACGGTGCCGGAGTGGCCGGAGTCGTCGGGGCCGGGCTCGTCGTTCTGTCCAGCGGAGCGCGCTTCGGTCATGGGGTCCATCTTTACCCAGCGGGCGCGAACCATGCCGGCCGGGACCGACTACCGGGGCCGAACCACCCGGGCGGGGCGCGCTACCGTCGCGCCATGCCTGTCGACCCGCGCGCCGTGTTGACCCGGCCCGCACCGGAGCCCGACCGGACAGTGGCGTACGGAGACCACCCGGATCAGGTGGCCGATCTGCGCCTCCCGGCGGGAACCGGGCCGGCCCGGCCGCTGGTCGTCGTCCTGCACGGCGGCTTCTGGCGGGCCGAGTACGACCGACGGCACACCGGCCCGCTGGCAGCGGCCCTCGCCGCTGACGGCTACCCGGTGGCGCAGCTGGAATACCGCCGTTCCGGGCAGCCCGGAGGTGGCTGGCCGGGCACCCTGACCGACGTACTGACCGGGGTGGCCGAGCTGCCGGTGCTGGCGGCCGAGGCGCTGCCCGGCCGGGTGAGCCTGGCCCCGCCGGTCCTGGTCGGGCATTCCGCCGGCGGCCACCTGGCGCTGTTCGTGGCGGCCACCGCCCCGGCAACGGTGGGCGGGGTGCTCGCCCTGGCCCCGGTGGCCGATCTGGGCGAGGCGTACCGGCGGGATCTGGACTCGGGCGCTGTCGCCGCGCTGCTCGGAGGCGGCCCGGCGCAGTTCCCGGACCGGTACGCGAGAGCGGATCCACGAATGTTGGTACCGATACGAACACGCACGGTAGTTGTTCATGGCTCTGACGATCGCCAGGTTCCGGTGGAGATGAGCCGGGATTTCGTGGCGGAGGCGCGTGTCACAGGTTCCGATATTTCCCTTGTTGAACTGCCCGGATGCGAGCATTTCGGGCTGATCGACCCGGAGGCCGTCGCCTGGCCTCAGGTCCTCGCCGTGTTGCGGTCCCTGCACGATGATCACTAGCCATTGACGCAGCGTCGCGGAGCAGGTAGAACGCCGGTGGGGCGGTGTTCGGCCCTGTACGCATCCTTGGAAGGAACTCGGTGTCGCAGATGAATCGCAGGCGGGCGCTCCAACTGTTGGCCGCGCTCGGTACCACCGGGTTCGTCGCCGCGTGTGGCTCAGACGGTGATGCCGATCCGACCACCGACCGGGGCCCGATCAAGATCGGTTTGATCACGCCGCAGGCCGGTGGTTTCAAGAGCATCGGCGACGACATCACCAATGGCTTCCAGCTCTTCCTCGACCTGCACGACCAGCGGCTGGGCGGCCACCCGGTGGAGCTGCTGACCGCCGACGAGGGCGACACCGCGAAGACCGGCAAGGCTGCCGTCGAGGGCCTGCTCAAGCAGGGCGTGCTGGCACTCACCGGCGTGGTCAACTCGGCGGTGATGGTCGGCATCCGGGACACCGTGGAGCAGGCCCGGGTCCCGCTGATCGGCTCCAACGCCTCACCGAGCAGCCTGCAGAGCGTCTTCTACATCTGGCGGACCTCGTACGTGCTCGACGAGGCCGGCCGGGCGCTGGGCCGCTACCTGCGCGACCAGCTGCCGGCCAACGGCCGCGTCGCGATCATCATGCCGGAGAACGTCGGCAGCCCGGACGTGGTCCGCGGCTTCCGGCAGGAGTTCGGCGCGAACGACCGGCGGATCAGCGACCCGGTGACCTACACCAACGCCACCTCCAACCCCAGCAAGACGACGTACGCCTCGGACATCACCAGGGCGCTGGCCAAGAAGCCCACGGCGGTCTTCTGCTTCTTCGCCGGGGCGGCAGCCGTGGAGTTCATCAAGCAGCTGCGCGAGAAGTTCGCCGGGCCGATCTACGCACCGGGCTTCCTCACCGAGGGCACAGTGCTGGAGAACCTGAAGGACAACGCGCTGGGCATCCAGACCGCGTTGAACTACTCGGCCGACCTGAACAACACGTCGAACCGGGTCTTCGCCTCGGCGTACCGCAAGAAGTACCAGGTTACCCCCACCACGTACGCGATGGCGTCGTACGACGCGGCGCAGGTGCTCGACCAGGCCATCCAGCTGACCGGCGGGAAGCCCACGCCGCAGCAGGTGAACCTGGCCCTGGGCAAGATCGGCCAGATCGACAGCCCGCGCGGCATCTGGCAGTTCAACCAGCCGCGTACCCCGCAGCAGAAGTGGTACCTGCGCGAGGTGCAGCGCGACGGTCAGGTCATGTCGAACGTGCTGATCAACGAGCTGGCCACGCTGGGCTGAACGCCCACCCGGAACACGATTCGGGGCCGGTCTCCCAGTGGGAGGCCGGCCCCGAGACGTTCGCGGGTCAGTGCCGCAGCTCGGCGATGCAGCACTTCACGCTGCCGCCGCCCTTCTTCAGCTCGGCCAGCTCGACCGGGACCGGGGTGTACCCGGCCGCCTTGAGCTTGCCGGCCAGGCGGGTGGCCTCGCTGTTGAGCACCACGTTCGCGCCGTCGCTGACCAGGTTGAGCCCGAAGGCCATCGCGTCCTCGTCGTCGGCGATGACCGCGTCCGGGAAGAGCTGGGTGAGCACCCGCTGGCTGGCCGCGGAGAACGCGCCCGGGAAGTAGACGATGTTCGCGTCGTCGATGGCCGCGAGCGCCACGTCCAGGTGGTAGAAGCGGGGGTCGATCAGGCGCAGCGACACCACCGGACGACCCAGCGCCTCCTGCGCCTCCGCGTGCGCGGGGATCTCGGTACGGAAGCCGTGCCCGGCCAGGATGAGCCCGCCGTGCGCCTCCGGCACGTACGCGAAGTCGCCCTCACCCTCGTTGGTCTCGCCGGGTGCGATGAACCGCCAGCCCTGCGCCTCGTAGAAGGCGTGGTGGGCGGCGGCCTCGGCGGCCCGCTGTTCGTGCTTGAACCGTGCGCCGTAGACGCTGCCGTCCACCACGAAGCCGCCGTTGGCGGCGTAGACCATGTCGGGCAGGCCCTGCTCGGCGGTGAGCAGGTGCACGTCGTGGCCGAGGCCGACAAGCGTCTCGCGCAGCCGGTCCCACTGCTTGACGGCCAGGTCCCGGTCGACCGGGGTGGTCACGTCCATCCACGGGTTGATCGCGTACTCGACCGCGAAGTACTCCGGCGAGCACATGAGATATGTCCGCTTTCGCGGGAAACGCTGCTGGTTCACGGTCACCAAGAGTAGGTACCGTGGAACTTTGAAAACAGCCACAAGCGTTGCTTCTCAGAGGCGGAACGTTGCAGATAGACGCGGTAGACCAGCGGATCATTGCGTTACTCGTCGCGGACGCCCGTGCGTCGTACGCCGACATCGGCGCCCGGGTGTCACTCTCCGCCCCAGCGGTCAAACGTCGCGTCGACCGACTTCGCGCCACCGGTGTGATCAGGGGATTCACGGCCGTCGTTGATCCGGCGGCCGTCGGCTGGACCACGGAGGCCTTCGTCGAGTTGTTCTGCGCCGGCCGGACCACCCCCGCGCAGATCGGCGTGGCCGCCCGCCGACACCCCGAGGTGGTCGGCGCGTACACCGTCTCCGGGGAGGCGGACGCGCTCGTGCACCTGCGCGCCGCCGACATCGGCCACCTGGAGGCGGCACTGGAGCGGCTGCGTGCCGAGTCCTTCGTGACCTCCACCCGCAGCACCATCGTGCTCTCCCGGCTGGTCGAATCGCCCGGCGTCGGCCCGTCCGCCGGTACCTCTTGACCTCAACCCAGGTTGAGGAGATGGACTGGCTCCGAGTGGGCGAGGCAGCCCATCGAGGCCGAGGGGGCTGTCATGCGGGCGATCTGGTTACGTGAGTTCGGTGGGCCCGAGGTGCTGGTGCCCGGTCCCGCGCCCGACCCGGTCCCCGGTCCCGGCCAGGTGCTGATCGACGTCGCCCACGCGAACATCACCTTCATCGAGACGCAGCTGCGCGCCGGTCACCCCGGCCCGTTCCGCCTCACCCCACCGCTGATCCCCGGCAACGGCGTCGGCGGGGTGATCACGGCGGTCGGGCCGGACGTCGACCCGGCGCTGACCGGGCAGTGGGTGGTCAGCGCCACCGGAGGTTCCGGCGGTTACGCCGAACGCGCGGCAGTTGACGCGTCGGCGACGATCGCGGTGCCGGCCGGGTTGGCTCTGGACGAGGCGGTGGCACTGCTGGCCGACGGGCGGACCGCCACCATGCTGATCGAGGCGGTCGGCGTCCGCCCGGGTGACCGGGTGCTGGTGGAGGCCGCGGCCGGCGGCGTCGGCAGCCTGCTGGTGCAGCTCGCGGTCCGGGCCGGGGCCCGGGTGATCGGCGCGGCCGGTGGGCGACGGAAGGTGGACCTGCTACCCGGCCTGGGCGCCGAGCTGGCCGTCGACTACCTGCTGCCCGAGTGGCCCGAGCAGGTCCGCGCTGCGGTGGGCGCTGTCGACGTGGTGCTCGACGGGGTCGGTGGTTCGGTGGCCCGCGCCGCCTTCGACCTGCTCGCTCCCGGCGGCCGGATGGTCAGCTTCGGGCTGGCGAGCGGGGAGTGGTCACCGGTGTCGGCGGAGGCCGCCACGGCGCGGCAGGTCACACTGGTCCGCCCGGACGTGCCACCGGCCCGGCTGCGGGCGTACACCGAACAGGCCCTGGCGGACGCGGCGGCCGGCCGCCTGCGACCGCTCATCGGCCAGCGTTTCCCACTGGAACGTGCCGCCGACGCGCACGCCGCCATCGAGGCGCGCGCGACGGTCGGCAAGACCCTGCTGGACGTGGCCTGATCGGGCTCAGAGATACATGCCGGTGCGGTGCTCCGACTCGTCGCGCCGGACCGGCTTGTCACCCTCACCGAAGAACCGCTTGCCGCCGAACTCGCCGTGCAGACGGTCGTCCAACTCGTCGGCGAGACCGGTCATCACCTGCACGGCCAGCATCAGATGGGTCGCCTGGAAGTTGCGGCCGAACACCGGGATGGACGCCCACACCGTGTCGTCGGCGCAGTAGAGGCGACCGATCGGCATCCGGTTGGTCAGTTCGGAGAGCTTGACGTAGAGCCGCTCGGTCGGCTCCACCTCGGTGAGCACCGGGGAGAAGACATCCACCAGGGGCGGATTGTCCCGCACCCGCACGAAGACCATCGCCGAGCCGGCGCGGATGGTGATGTCGCCGTCCGAATCGATCTGCAACCGGTCGGTGTCCGACTTCAACATGGTGGAGACCACTGTGCGGACCCGATCGGCCAGGTCGAGCACGTCGTCTCGCTCGACCTGCGAGGCGGCCGCCTCGGCCAACGCCTCCTCCAGGTCCGCCTCGACGTCGGCGTCCGGACCGAACTCACTGCGGGCGGTGCCCAGCGGGTCCACTGCCAACGGCTCGCCCTCGGCATCGTGCACCAAATAGACCAGGAAGGCCGGGTGCGGAGCACCGTAGACGTCCCGCAGCGTGCGGGAGAGCAGCGTGGCGACCTGCGTCGACTCGGCCGTCGTGGCATTCAGCCCGAAGGAACCGCCGGAGCCGGCGACCACCCCGGGCGGGGACCAACCGAGCGCGACCATGTCCGCCACCGCGCCGCGGTCCAGTCGGTAGCCCGCCGGCAGAGCGGCGTTGCCGACCGCGCGGGCGGACAACACCAGGTCCGCGTCCACGTCGACGCTTATCGAATAGACGGCGTCCCCGGTGCCGGAGGCGGTGGGATCCAGTGTCACGTCGAGGTGCGCGCCGACGGGAAGTTCCCGCAGCCGTACGGCGAGCGCACGGGCGAACTCCCGCCACGCCTCGGTCACCTTCGCCCGCAGGTCGGTGGTGCTGGGCTCGTCGAGCAGGATCGATTCCGCCGGCTCACTCGAAGCGCCGGGCAGCTCACCGTGCGGCGCCGAGGGGTGGTCAGCCGTCATGATCGCCTCCGTCCGTCACGATCACCCTACCCACGCCGCCTGTTGGTCCAATCAGCCCGGACCGGGATCGGACACCGACGGTCAGGGGGCCGTCGGGTGCGTGGGGTCGGCGCCCAACTCGACCGGCCAGGCGCCCGCCAGCGCGCTGAGCCGGGCCGCGGCGTCCGCCGGGTCCGCGCCCCGGCCAACCGCCAACCCGAAGAGGTACGCGGTGACCGGCGCACCCGGACGCAGCACCTGGTGGGCGACGTCCCGGGCCAGATCCAGCACCGCCGGCACCGGCACCGCAGCCGGAGGCAGATCCAACTCGGCGCAGACCGCCGTGACCCAGTCGTCCATCACCGTCATCGCGCCCACTCCTCCGCCCGGCGTACGTCCTCGTCAGTGTCGCAGTCGAACCACGGTGGCGGGCCCTCGCCGGACCAGGCCACCTCCCGCACGACGAGACCGGCCAGCAACGCCCGGACCGGAGCTCCGGACAGACTGCCGCCCCGCTCGACCGTCAGCCGGTCCACGGCCGCCCGCAGCGCGCCGACCCGCCAGACACCACAGAGCGACTGCCGCCGCCCGTCCCCGTCCACGAAGCACGCCCCGTCCGCCCCCCGCTCGCCGTCGAGGCCACCGCGGACCGGCGTCGGAGCGAGGCCACCGCCGGCCGGTGGCGTCGGAGCGAGGCCACCGCCGGCCGGCGTCGGAGCGAGGGCAGTGCCGGCCGGTGGCGTCGGAGCGAGGCCGCCGCGGACCGGCGGCGGCGGCGGAGCGAAGCCGCTGTGGGCCGTCGGTGCGGAAGCAGAGCCACTGCGGGCCGGCGTCACCGGAGCTGAGCCCCTGTGGGCAGGCAGCGGCGGAGCAGAGGGGCCGCCCGCCGGTTCTGGGTCGGGGGTCTCCCGGTCGAGGTGCTTCAGCAGTTCACCGATCGCGGCCCGGGTGAGCAGCGGCAGGTCGGCGGCGAGCAGCGCGACCACTGTGACGTCGGGATCCAGCAGCGCCAGGCCGGCCGCCGCCGCCGCGACCGGACCCCCGCCGGGCGGGTCCTCCCGAACGACCAGCACACCCGCCGGTACGGCGTCGGCCGCACCGACCAGCACCTGCGGCGTCGCGTCGCTGACGGCGGCCAGCACCCGGTCGCGCATCGGCCGGCCACCGACCGGAAGCGCGGGCTTGTCGAGCCCGCCCATCCGTCGGGCGGCCCCACCCGCGAGCACCACTGCGGCGTACGTCCCCACCCGGCCACCGTAGCCGTGCCGACGCCCGCTCAGGCCGAAGCCCGCTCAGGCCCGATCGCAAGGCCCTCACCCGACTCCTCCGACGTGCTGGCCCGACCCCTCGCCCCGGTGATCATGAAGTTATCGCTCGACACGCCGACGACGCGCGCGGACAACTTCATGATCAACGCGCAGGGCTCGGGTGGGGTCGGCGGTCGGTGACGGGCGGTGGTCGTGCGGGTGGGCCGGCGGGGGGTGGAGGATGGCGGGATGGGACGGGCAACTGATCGACGCGGCATACTCCGGATCGACCTGGACGCGGCCACCGCCGGGCGCGGATCGGTTCGCCGGCCGGACACGCTCGCCGTGGAGGAGCCGCTGGAGGTCCGGGTTGGCGCGGCCGGTCCCGGCAAACGTCGGCCGCTCGCCGTCACCATGCGTACTCCCGGCGACGATCTGGACCTGGCCATCGGATTCCTGCTGACGGAGGGGCTGATCCGGTCGACCGATGACGTGTTGACAGCGCAACTCTGCGCCGGCGCGGAGACGCCGAACACGTACAACGTGGTGGACGTGGTGCTCGCCCCCGGCGTACCGGAGCCGACCACCGACCCGTCCCGGAACTTCTACACGACCAGTTCCTGCGGTGTCTGCGGCAAGGCCAGCATCGACGCGGTACGCACCCGGTCGCTGTTCCCGGTCGCGGCGGACCCGCTGAGCGTGCCGGCCACGTTGCTCGCCGAGCTGCCCGACCGGTTGCGCGCCGCCCAGCGCGGCTTCGATCGGACCGGCGGGCTGCACGCGGCGGGCCTGTTCACCCCCGACGGTGAGCTGGTGGTGCTCCGGGAGGACGTGGGCCGACACAACGCCGTGGACAAGGTGATCGGGTGGGCCGTGCGGGAACGCCGGCTGCCGCTCACCGGGCACCTGCTGCTCGTCTCCGGACGGGCCAGCTTCGAGCTGACCCAGAAGGCGTGGATGGCGGGGTTGCCGCTGCTGGCCGCGGTGTCCGCCCCGAGCACCCTCGCCGCGGACCTGGCCGACGAGGCGGGGATGACACTCGTCGGCTTCCTCCGCGGACGGACCATGAACGTCTACACCGGGCCACACCGGATCAGTGTGGAGCAACCAGCCTGACCCGAGCGCCCCGTCATTTACCGATCCGGTCGATCAGGTCGAACAGGGCCAGCCGGGCGGCGGCGTCACGGGCGATCAGGAAACCGGCGATGCCGAGGATCCAGCCCAGCGCGCTGCCCGCCTTGGTGACGATCCAGGTGTTCAGGCGGGCCAGCACCGGCTCGACCAGTCGCGGGCGGGCCACCCTGGCACCCAGCAACAACACCGCCGGCAGCACCATGACCAGGCAGTACCCGGTGAGCAGCGCCACCACGCTCGCCGCTCCCACCCCCGAGGTGGCCAACAGACCCACCGCACCGAGGTACGGAAGCATTGTCGCCACCTCGGCAAGCGCCGCGAGCAGCGCGAGCCCGACCAACCAGCGGGCCGAGGAATCTCCGGCGGTGGCCCGGTCCCGCCAGCGCAGGACACCCCCGGTACGGGGACGCCGCTTGCCGTCGTAGCGGAAGCTGAGTGCCAGCATTCCCACGCCCAGGACGAGTTGTGCCCAGAGGACACCCCGGTTGTCCAGGGCGCCGCCCAGCGCGTCGCCCAGCCTGCTGCCTCCCCAGACCAGCAGCAGCCCAACCGCGAGGTAGAACACCGCGATGGTGGCGAGGTAGCCCAGGATCCGCCGGACGTTGACCGGCCCGGGGGCGAGCAGCAACCAGACCGGGATGAAGAGGGTGCCGATGCTGGTGCTGTCGATCAACGCCAGCCCGGCCAGCGACAGCAGCAACTCGGGGGTCATGTCGTACCAACGCGGAGAAGGGCCACGAGATCATTCTCCGGCGGCGGTGAGCCTGCCGCGTCGGCCGTGGACAGGAGCAACGCGTACATCCTTCGACGGAGGGCGTCGCCGGAGGACCCGTCACGCCAGGTCGAGGATGCTCCAGTTGGTGGGGAGCACCTTCGCCGCCACAGTGGGTCGCACTGTCGCGTAGTGCGCCTCGTGGGTGAGTGCCGCACGGGTGGCCTGACCTAACGAGATGTCTCCGGCCGTGGCGCGGGCCAGCGTGCCGGTGTCGCGCACGTCCTCGGCGTCGAGTGGCAGCAGTCGGATTATCGGGGCAGTCATCATCAGGGCCAGTAGGGCGGCATCGATCTCGTCGGCCACGCTCGCGAAGGCGACAGCCAGGCAGGTCGCGGGGATGGCCACCTGCCGACCCTCGTCGGCGACCTCCAGCATCAACTCCCCCACCGAGACGTTGCCCTCGATGTAGGCCGTCAACGCCGACGCGTCGAACACGACAGCGATCTGATCGCTCATCCGGCACGCCCCAACATCCGGCGCCCCTCGGCCAGAGCGTCCGCCGGGATGGGCGTCGCCAGGCGCTCCCGCCATCGCGCCCTGCCCGCCTCGGTCACCTCGATGCCGGCGCGCCGGAGCACCTCGTCGAGGTGCGTGCCCTCCATCTGGGCCCGCACCGCCGCGGTGATGGCGGCCGAGACGTTGGGCTGCTGGTCGAGCCACTCGGCGACGTCGTCGGGGAGGCTCACGGAGCGCTTCACTGTCACGTCCGTCAGCCTACAATTCCGGTAGCACCCACGGTATTACCACGCAGGCGCGGGACCGGTCAGCGGCGGCCACGTCGGCTCCGCTTGCGGGGCCGGATGACGCCGGGCATCCCGACCGACGGCCAGCCGTCCAACTCGGCCGGGGGCACGCCCCGCCGGAGCAGGTCGTCCAGCACCAGGGCGAGCGAGTAGTCGGGGTGCAGGCTCAGCGTGCGTTCGAGCGCGACCGCCGCCAACGCGCCCTGTCCGGCGCGCCACGCGGCGAACGCCAGCAGCGCACCCGGCGCGGCGGCCACCTCCGGCTCGGCGCGGCGCAGCACGTCGGTCCAGAGAGCGATGTCCCGGTCCCGGCCGTCGGTGCGTTCCCACGCGTGATCGCGGACCGACAGGTGGGTCATCAGCAGGCTCAACCAGGCCGCCTCGTCGTCGTCGAGCCGCTCACCACGCCGCTGCCGGCGCTGGGCCTCGCGAACCGCCGCCACCCCGGCGGCGCGCAGCGCCCGCGCCCCGAGCAGGTCGCTCTCGGGTGCCTGCTCGATCAGCTCGGCCAGTCTCAGCTCGGCGCGGGCGGTGGCCGCTCGGGCCGCCTCCCGGGCCGGGCCGTCCACCGGTGCCACCTGCGCCACCAGGGCCGCCCGGTCGGGGAGTGCGACCTGACCGGCGAAGACCGCCGAGGCGGTCAGACGGTTGACGGTCGGGTCGTAGCGGCGACCCTCGGGCGGGCAGCAGTCGGGCTCGGTGCAGAGGTAGGACCACCAACGGCCATCGGTCACCCGCAGCGCGTCGAGCACGTGCAGCCCGAAGTCGTTCAGCGCGTCGCGGACCGCGTCCACGGCCGGGGTGACCAGCTCCGGTCGCCCGTAACCCACGACGGTGGCGGCTTCGGCGCCCTGCCGGCGGATCACACCAGCCAGGTGCACGGCCAGCCCGCCGGGCTCGGTCGGGTCGGGCAGATCCGCGCGGGCGGCGAAGACGATCTGCCGGCCGACCAGCACCACGGCGACCACGCTGTCGGTGGGATGAAAGCCGAGCAGGTACGGCACAGCGGCGATCAGGTCCGCAGGTGAGCGGACGGCAAGCTGAGGGCGTTCGGTCGAGGTCATGTCGGAAGCCTGCGGCGGGCGTGCCGGGCCCGGCCACCCCTGTGGACGACACGCGACTTATCCACAGTTACTGAGTGTGTTTTCCCTGCTCACGCCACACCTACAGGTGCGGAAAGAGCGCCGATGTCGTCGGGCGACACCTGGCTGTCGTAAGGAGCGGTTACCGTGCGCTGATGGACCTGGCGTACCTGCGCGCGCATCCGGCACATCTCCCGACCTTCCGGACCCATCAGCGGCTCCGGGAGACGCCGGTCGCCGGTGGAAACATCTGCGCGGCCGCCCGGCTCACTCTCGACGACGGCCACTCCGTCTTCGCCAAGTCCTGGCCCGACGACGCCGACCGACCGCCGCCGGAGGGCTTCTTCGCCGCCGAAGCCGCCGGTCTGCGCTGGCTGCGGGAGGCGGGCGCGGTCGGCGTACCCGAGGTGATCGTGGTGTTGCCGGAGCTGCTGGCGCTCGACTGGGTGGAGCCCGGCGAACCGACGCCGGAGGCCGCGGAGCGCTTCGGCCGGGAGTTGGCCGGGCTGCACCGGGCTGGCGCAACCACCTTCGGTGCCACCTGGCCCGGGTTCATCGGCTCGCTCCCACAGGACAACACCCCCACGGCCGGGCGCTGGTCGACCTGGTTCGCCGAGCGACGCCTCGCCCCCTACCTGCGACGCTCGGTCGACGGTGGCGCGCTGACCAGCGCCGATGCCGCTCTGGTCGAGCAGGTGATCAGTCGCCTCGACGGGCTCGGCGGCGACGAGCCGCCCGCGCGCATCCACGGCGACCTGTGGCCGGGCAACGTGCTGTGGGGGGCCGACGACCGGGCCTGGCTCGTCGACCCGGCAGCCCACGGTGGGCACCGGGAGACGGATCTCGCCCAGCTCGCCCTCTTCGGCGGCATCCCCCACCTGGATCGGGTGTTGACCGCCTACCAGGAGAGTTGGCCACTACCGGATGGTTGGCGTGACCGCGTACCAGTGCATCAACTGCATCTCCTGCTGGTGCACACAGCACTCTTCGGCGTCAGCTTCCGAGATGTGGTCGTCCAGACCGCCCGTGGCGTCCTGAGCCGCGCCGAGCGCGCTACGGTCGACAGGTGAGCGCCGCCCCGGGGACCGACGGCGTCCTCGTCGACCGGTACGGCCGTGTCGCCCGGGACCTGCGCGTGTCCCTCACCGACAAGTGCAACCTGCGCTGCACCTACTGCATGCCGGCGGAAGGTCTCCCCTGGCTGGCCGGCCCCGAGTTGCTGAGCGACGAGGAGATCGTCCGGTTGGTCCGGGTGGCTGTCGAGCTGCTCGGTGTGACCGAGGTGCGGTTCACCGGCGGTGAGCCGCTGATCCGACCCGGGCTGGTCGACATCGTGACGGCGGTCGCCGCTCTCGAGCCCCGCCCCCGGGTCTCGCTGACCACCAACGGCATCGGCCTGGACCGACTGGCCCCGGCGTTGCGGGCCGCCGGCCTGGACCGGGTGAACGTCTCACTGGACACCCTGGACCCGGACCGGTTCACCACGCTCACCCGCCGCCCCCGTCTCGACGCGGTGCTGGCCGGGCTCGCCGGAGCGGCGGCTGCCGGCCTCAGCCCGGTGAAGATCAACTCGGTGTTGATGCGTGGTGTCAACGAGGACGAGGCGCCGGCGCTGCTCCGCTTCGCCCTCGACCACGACTACCAGCTACGGATCATCGAGCAGATGCCGTTGGACGCCCAGCACGGTTGGGCCCGCGACACCATGGTGACCGCCGAGGAGATCCTGGCGTCGCTGCGTACCGTCTTCGATCTGAGCCCCGACCCGGCCGAGCGCGGCGCGGCACCGGCGGAGACCTGGCTGGTCGACGGAGGCCCCGCCCGGGTCGGTGTGATCGCCAGCGTCACCCGCCCCTTCTGCGGGGACTGCGACCGCACCCGGTTGACCGCCGACGGCCAGGTCCGCGCCTGCCTCTTCGCCACCGAAGAGTCGGATCTGCGCGCCGCGCTGCGCACCGGCGCGGACGACGACGAGTTGGCCCGACGCTGGCGTACCGCGATGTGGGGGAAGCGCGCCGGGCACGGCATCGACGACCCCACCTTCCTCCAGCCGACCCGCCCGATGTCCGCGATCGGAGGCTGAGCGTGGAGGGGACCCCGCTGACCATCCGCTACTTCGCGGGCGCCCGCGCCGCCGCCGGCCGCGCCGAGGAGGCCATCCCCGCCGGGCGGTCACTCGACGACCTCACGGCCGAGCTGACCCAGCGCCACGGCGACCGGCTCGCCGGGGTGCTGCGGGTGGCGAGTTTCCTCGTGAACGGCGTCACCTGTCATGATCGTCGGGCACCCCTGCCGGCCGGGGCCACGATCGATGTCCTGCCCCCGTTCGCGGGCGGCTGAGGGAGGCGCTCGCAATGATTGCGGTTCTGGGGTTCGTGGCTGTCCTGGCGCTGGTCACCGGTCTCATCCACCTCTACCTGTGGAAGCGGCTCGTTCGGGACACCACCACGCCGGGCCGTTGGCGACGGGTCGGCGGGATCGCCGCCCTGGTGCTGGCCCTGCTCGTGCCGGTCACCCTCGCCGGAACGCAGGCCGGGCTCTACTGGCTCGCCTGGCCGGGCTACCTGTGGCTTGCGCTGATGTTCTACCTGCTGGTCGTCCTGGTCGTGCTGGAAGTCCCGATGCTGGTCGCCCGGCTGGTGCTGCGTCGCCGGGTGGTCGCCGCGGAGCCCACCACCGCCGCGCCCGAGCCGGTGCTGGTCGGTGCCGCCGGCCCGACCGAGCCGCCGGCCGCTGGTGCCGTAGCGGCACCGGACCACGACCCGTCCCGCCGGTTGCTGCTGGCCCGTGGGGCGGCCATCTTCGCCGGCCTCACCGCCACCGGCGTCACCGGGTACGGCATCCGCACGGCGCTGGGCCCGCCCCACCTCGACCGGGTGCGGATCCCGCTGGCCAAACTCCCCCGCAGCATGGACGGCCTGCGCATCGCCACCGTCTCCGACATCCACCTCGGCCCGCTGCGCGGGCGGGCTCACACCGAGCGGATCGTCGCCGCGATCAACCGGCTCGACGCGGACATCGTCGCGGTCGTCGGTGACCTGGTCGACGGCTCCGTGGCCGAACTCGGCTCGGCCGCCGCGCCACTGCGTGACCTGCGCTCCCGCTACGGCAGCTTCTTCGTCACCGGCAACCACGAGTACTACTCCGGCGTGGAGGAGTGGGTTCAGGAGGTCGACCGGCTCGGTCTGCGGGTGCTGCAGAACCGGCGGCAGGAGATCCAGGCCCGGGGCGGTGTGCTCGACCTGGCTGGCGTGAACGACCTCACCGGGGCAGGCACCGGCCTCGCCGCCGGGCCGGACTTCGCCGCCGCCCTCGGTGACCGCGACCCGAGCCGTCCCGTGGTCCTGCTCGCGCACCAGCCGTTGGCTGCCAAGGAGGCGGCCCGCTACGGCGTCGACCTGCAACTGTCCGGGCACACCCACGGTGGGCAGATGGTGCCGTTCAACCTGGCCGTCAAGCTGGAGCAGCCGGTGGTCAGCGGGCTCGGCGAGGTCGACGGCACCAAGGTCTACGTGACAAATGGCGCCGGTTTCTGGGGGCCGCCGGTCCGGGTCGGCGCGGAGCCGCAGATCAGCCTGGTGGAGCTGCGCTCGGCATAGCGGAGGTCACGTACGCGCGTGGCGGCGGGTGGCCGGCGCGGCGGGCGTGACAGGATGCGGCGTGCCCCCGTTCAGCGCCGTACCCCCCGGTGGCCTACCGCCATTCGTCGCGGACCTGCACATCCACTCGAAGTACTCGCGCGCGTGCAGCCGTGACCTCACCCTGCCGAACCTCGCGTGGTGGGCCCGGCGTAAGGGCATCGGCCTGCTCGGCACCGGTGACTTCACCCACCCCGCCTGGTACGACCACCTGCGGGAGACGCTGCGCCCGGCCGAACCGGGGCTCTACCGGCTCGACCCGGAGGCGGAACGCGACATCGCCCGTCGGCTGCCACCCCGGCTCGCGCACACGGTGGAGGCGGACCCGGTCCGTTTCATGCTGAGCGTGGAGATCTCCACCATCTACAAGCGGGACGACCGGACCCGCAAGGTGCACCACCTGATCTACCTGCCGGATCTGGACGCGGTGGCCCGGTTCAACACCGCGCTGGGCCGGATCGGCAACCTCGGCTCCGACGGCCGACCGATCCTCGGACTGGACTCCCGCGACCTGCTGGAGATCACGCTGGAGGCCAGCCCGGACGGCTACCTGGTGCCGGCACACATCTGGACTCCCTGGTTCTCCGCGCTGGGCTCGAAGTCCGGCTTCGACGCGATAGCGGACTGCTACGCCGACCTGGCCGAGCACATCTTCGCCGTGGAGACCGGGCTCTCCTCCGACCCCGCCATGAACTGGCGGGTCGGCAGCCTGGACGGCTACCAACTGGTGTCCAACTCGGACGCGCACTCGCCACCGGCGCTCGGCCGGGAGGCGACAGTGCTGACCGCCGAACGGGACTACTTCGCCGTTCGGGAAGCGCTGCGTACCGGTGACGGCCTGGCCGGCACCATCGAGTTCTTCCCGGAGGAGGGCAAGTACCACGCGGACGGGCACCGGCTGTGTGGGGTCAACTGGTCTCCGGAGCGCACCCGGGCGGCCGGCGGGCGCTGCCCCGAGTGCGGCAAACCCCTCACCGTGGGTGTCCTCAGCCGGATCGAGGAGTTGGCCGACCGCCCGGACGGTCACCGGCCGGCGCACGCCCGGGACGTCACCCACCTGGTACCGCTGGCCGAGATCCTCGGCGAGATCAACAAGGTGGGTGCCCGGTCGAAGAAGGTCGAGGGGCGGCTCAACGAGCTGCTGGCCGCACTCGGCCCCGAGCTGGAGATCCTGACCACGACCCCGCTGACCGACATCGCGCAGGCCGGTGGTGAGCTGCTCGCCGAGGGCATCGGACGGCTTCGGCGCGGCGACGTCCGCCGGGTGCCCGGTTACGACGGCGAGTACGGCGTGATCACGCTCTTCGACAGGGCCGAGCTGGGCGCGCAGGAGACGCTGTTCGACGTACCGGTGCCGGCGCAGCGACGGCCCGCGGAGCCGGCTCCCCGGGTCCCGGCCAAGCGCCCGGCGGCGGCCAAGGCGGAGCCGAAGCGGAAGCCGGTCCCGGTGCCCGCGCCGCCGATCGCGTCGCCGCCGTCTCCGCACGAGCCGTTCGAGCCGATGCTCTCCGGCATGGAGGAGGTCGGCACCGGCCTGCTGGACCGACTGGACGCCATGCAGCGGGTGGCGGCCTCCGCACCCGGCGGTCCGTTGCTCATCGTGGCCGGTCCGGGCACCGGCAAGACCAGGACGCTCACCCACCGGATCGCGTACCTCTGCGCGGAGCTGAACGTCTTTCCCGAGCACTGCCTCGCGATCACGTTCACCCGTCGGGCAGCCGAGGAGCTGCGGCACCGCCTCGACGGCCTGCTCGGTCCGGTCGCCGAGGACGTCACGGTGGGCACGTTCCACGCGTTGGGGTTGACCATCCTGCGGGAGAACGCCGGCGCGGCGGGTCTGCCGGCCGACTTCCGGATCGCCGACGACGCCGAACGGGCGGCGGCACGCACCGAGGCCGGCGGCGACAGCGCCGCGTACGTGTCGCTGCTGCGCAAGCAGGACCTGGTCGACCTGGACGAACTGGTGACCCTGCCGGTGGAGCTGCTGCGGGCCGACCGGAAGCTTGCCGATCGGTACCGGGACCGCTGGCGGTGGATCTTCGTCGACGAGTACCAGGACGTCGACGAGGTGCAGTACGAGCTGCTGCGGCTGCTCAGCCCCGCCGACGGCAACCTCTGCGCTATCGGCGACCCGGACCAGGCCATCTACTCGTTCCGGGGTGCCGACGTCGGCTACTTCCTGCGCTTCTCCGAGGACTTCACCGACGCCCGACTGGTCCGGCTCAACCGCAACTACCGCTCGTCGGCCCCGATCCTGGCCGCCGCCGTGCAGGCCATCGCCCCGTCCTCGCTGGTCCGGGGCCGGCGACTGGACCCGGCCCGGCTCGACCCGGAGGCTCCGCTGGTCGGGCGCTACCCGGCGGCGTCCGTGGCGGAGGAGGCCGACTTCGTGGTGCGTACCGTCGACGATCTGGTCGGTGGCTTGTCGCACCGTTCGTTGGACTCGGGCCGCATCGACGGCCGGTCCACGTCGCTGTCGTTCTCCGACATCGCCGTGCTGTACCGCACCGACGCGCAGGCCGCCCCGATCGTGGACGCCCTGACCCGGGCGAACATCCCCGTGCAGAAGCGTTCCCACGATCGGCTGCGGGATCGGCCCGGGGTGGCCGCCATCGCCCGCGAGCTACGGCACGCCGACGGTCTGGCCGGCTCACTTGCCGCCCGGGTGCGGCTGGCCGGTCAGGTGGTGGCCGAGCGGTTCGCCGTGCCCACCCTGGACGGCGCCAGCAACGCGGTCCGACCCGAGGACGTCCGCTCGGCCGTGGACCTGCTGACCCCGCTGGCCCGACGCTGCGGTGACGACCTGGAGGCCTTCCTGTCGCAGTTGGCCACCGGAGCGGAAGTGGACGCGCTCGACCCGCGCGCCGAGGCGGTCACGCTGCTCACCCTGCACGCCGCGAAGGGCCTGGAGTTCCCGGTGGTCTTCCTGGTCGGTGTCGAGGACGGGCTGTTGCCGTTGCGCTGGCCGGGCTCGACGCCGGACGAGGACGCCGTGGCCGAGGAGCGCCGACTCTTCTTCGTCGGCCTGACCCGGGCTCAGGACCGGCTGTACGTCAGTCACGCCGCCCGCCGCACCCGGCACGGCACCGAGCGCGACTGCACACCTTCGCCGTTCCTCAACACCATCGACCCCGGCCTCTTCGAACGCTTCGGCGAAGCCGAGCCTCGCCGCCCCAAGGACCGCCAACTCCGCCTGATCTAACCCGGTCCCCACGCCCCACGCCCCACGCCCCACCACCCCGTCGATCTTGCACTTTCGGTCGTCGTTGTGCGTGGAATGCACCTTATGTCGGCGCAGAAACTGCAAGATCGACGAAGCCGGGGGCGGGGGCGGGGGCGGGGGCCGGGGGCGGGGCGGGGCGGGGCGCTTTAGGTGAGGAGGGGGGCTAGCCAGGTGCCCACCAGCAGGGCCGGGCCGAGGGGTAGCAGGGTGTTCCGGTGCACCTTTCGGGCGGCGAGCAGGCCGAGCACCAGACCGCCGTGCAGCACGTGCGGCAGGAGCAGCCCGGTCAGGAGGACCTCCCACCCCAACCAGCCGAGCGGCAGGCCGAGGACGGCGGCGAGTTTCACGTCCCCGAAACCCAGTCGTGAGCCGGGCAGCAAGGCCAGCAGCACGTGCGCCGCGCCACCGATTGCCGCACCTCCCATCGCGCCGAGCAGCCGGCCGGGAGTGCCGGACAGCAGCGCCACTGTGGTCAGCCCTCCGAGGGCCAGCAACCCGGCGACGAGCACCAACGGGTCGGGCAGCCGCAGACAGGCCAGGTCGACCCGCGCGAGCACCAGACCGACCGCCGCGACCGCGAGGAAGACCGGCAGCGCCGGGTCGTCACCCACGGCGACGGCAAGGCCGACGAAGACGATGGTCGCCACCATCGGGTCGGCCCACGGCCGTCGGACCGGCTGCGGCAGTGGAAACGTCAGTGGCCGGGCGTCCGCTGTGGCGAAGCGCCGCGACACCACTGGTACGACGAGGCCGACCAGAGCGCCGAGCAGCGCGATCGACACCAGCGCGGCGGCCGACATGGGCCGGACGTTACTGGCGGTCGCGCACCGGCGCGTCCCCCGATCGTGATCCTGTGCCCGCCCGACGCGGCCGTTCGGTGGTCACCACCAGGGCGACCCCGGCGACGATGACAGCACCGCCGAGCAGCACCTGCGGGGTGATCGGCTCGGCCACCAGCAGCGCGCCGAGCGCCACCGCGACCGCCGGATTCACGTAGGCGTACGTCGACACCAGCGAGATCGGCGCGTTGTGCAGCAGCCAGACGTACGCGGTGAAGGCCACCAGCGAGCCGGCCACCATGAGGTAGCCCAGCGCCAACCAGGACCGGGTGCTCACCTCCGCCGGGTGGAAGTCGGCCAGTTCGCCCCGGCCGGCGGCGACGGCCACCAGCACCAGCGCGCCGGCCATCATCTCGTACACCGTGGCCACGAACGGGTCCGCGGGCATCCGGATCCGTCCGGACAGGAACGACCCGACCGACCAGGAGGTGGCTGCCGCCACCACTGTCAACGCCCCGAGCAGCGGCACCGCTGCCGAACTTCCGCCCGGCAGCACCAGCAGGATGAGGCCGACGAAGCCCAGTGTGACCCCGGCGAACGTCCAGATCGGCGGCCGGTCCCCGGTGGCCGAGCGCAACAGCACCACCAGCAGCGGCACCGTGGCCACCAGCAGCGCGGCGATCCCGGACGGCACCGCCACTCCCGGCGGCCCCGATTCGGCGAGCACCACCAGGCCGTTGCCGGCGGTGAGCAGGAGCACTCCGACCAACGCGGCCGAGCCGAGTTGCCGTCGGTCCACCCGCAGCGCGCCAGGGCCTCTACGCAGTCGCAGCACCACCGCCAGGACCAGGCCGGCCACGGCGAACCGGAGGGCGGCCGACAGCAGCGGAGGCATCGTCTCCACGGTGATCCGGATGGCCAGATAGGTCGACCCCCAGAGCACGTAGACCACGATCAACGCGGTCCAGATCACTGTCGGCGTGCTGCTGGCACGACGGTCGGCGAGGGCCGTGGTGCTCGGTGGAGGTGAGCTCATCAGTGGACCACGCTACGGTGACCCCGGAGCCCGCGTCGCGCTTTGGTGGCCGGCCTCTCACCACTCGTGCAGGAGGGCGGCATGACGAACTACGGACAACCGGGGGGCGGCCACCCAGGGCCGTGGCGTGGGCAGAGACCCGACGAGACGCCCGGTCGACCGGCGCAGCAGCCCTACCCGCCCGCGTCGGAGCCCTACCCGCCGGCGGTCCCGTCGTACCCGCCCGCACCGCAGGGACGTCCCGGGCCGTACGGCGGCCCACCCACCCCGCCCTACGGAGCGGCGCCCGGCGAGCCCTACGGGGCAACGCCCGGCGCTCCCTACGGTGGCGGGACCGACACGCCCTACGGCCACGAGCCCCGCACGCCCTACGGCGGCTCGTACCAGCCGACCCCGCCGTACGACGGGCAGCCGTACCGGCCCGACGACCCGTACGGCGAGGATCCGGCACCGAGCCGGCGCGGTCGGGGGCCGTTGATCGCGGTACTGGCCGTCGTCCTGCTGGTGGTGGCCGTCGCTGGCGCGTTCTGGTTGCGCCGTGGGCAGAGCGACCCGGCGCCGGCAGCCGCGCCGAGCAACTCGGCCGTTGCCGGTGAGCCCAGCGCGGACGTGGTCGAGCCCGTGCCGAGCGCGGCCGCGCCGGAGTCGTCGGCCGATCCCCGGTTCGCGAAGGTCGGCCAGTGCGTCCGCAACGACGGCACCGCCGGCGGCAAGCCGAAGCTGCTGATCAGCGGCTGTACCGCGAAGTCGTACGAGGTGCTGAGCCGGATCGACGGCCCGACCAGCGGCGAGCGGGACGCCGAGGCCAAGTGCGGCAAGGTCGAGGGTTACACCAACTGGTATTTCTTCGACAGTGAGCTGGACACTCTCGACTTCGTCCTCTGCCTCAAGCAACGCTGAGACCACCCACCCCGGGGATGACATGACGACCTACGGACCTGCGGGTTCCGATCAGCCGGACGATCCGTACCAGCGCCCACCCAACGAGCCGGCCAGCTCACCACCGGTCGACCCGACGGTGCCCCAGTTGAGCACCCCGCCGGCCGGGGACGACCCGACCCGGCAGCAGTGGGGTCCTCCCCCGACCGACGGCGAGCCACCGACGGCACCCATGTGGGCGCCGCCGCCCTCCAACCCGGAGCCGCCGACCACGCCGATGTGGGCACCGCCGCCCACCTCGGGCCCGGGTTACCCACCGCCCGGGCCGTTCCCGCCGGCCGGTCCGTTCCCACCGGCGGGCCCGATGCCCGGTCAGCCAGCCGGGCCGTATCCACCGGCGGGCCCGATGCCCGGTCAGCCAACCGGGCCGATGCCGGGCCAGCCATCCGCGCCGTGGGATCAGCAGCCTCCCGGCGGCTACGGGATGCCGCCCGTCGCGCCGGCGAAGAAGACCGGCCGTAACGTCGCTCTCATCATCACTGTGGTGGTGCTGCTCGTGCTCTGTCCGTGCCTCGGCCTGGCCGGGTGGGCGGTGTGGAAGGTGGCCGACGCTGGCAGCGACGCGGCGCGTACCCCATCGACGAGTGCCCCGGTCGTTCCACCCGCGCTGCCCAGCGACGCCCCGACGTCGGCCGCCCCTACTCCGGGTGAGGAGTTCGCCAGGGGTGACTGCGTGGTGAACGACGGCAGTGAGAACGACGCGGACCTCCGCAAGGTGCCCTGCGGCCCGAACACCTACCAGGTGCTGCTGCGAATTCCGGCGACCACCGACGGCGACCGGTGCGAGACGCTCGCGCCACAGGCCACCGCCAACTACGTGCACGACAACTCGGTCGACCTGTTCGACTACGTGCTCTGTCTGAAGAAGCGCTAGCCCGATCTGGCCGATCGCCGGTCCGATTGCCAAAACTAGGGCTGTCTAGCGTCCACGCTAGACAGCCCTAGTTTATGGTCGACGGTCTCGACACGCCGGTAGCCCTATCTATCCATGTCTAGCCTCGCAGCTAGATGGCCCGATAATCTGCGATGCGTGGATCCGGTCCGCAACCCGTACGCGCCGGGCGCCGGTCAGCGTCCGCCCGAACTTGCCGGGCGGGGGCGGGAACTGGACGTCTTCGACATCGTGCTCGAACGCATCGCCCGGGGTCGACCCGAACGCAGCCTGATGCTCACCGGGCTGCGCGGCGTCGGCAAGACGGTTCTCCTCAACACGCTCCGGTCGCAGGCGATCAACCGGCTCTGGGGCAGCGGCAAGATCGAGGCTCGACCCGACCAGTCGTTGCGCAGACCGGTAGCAGCCGCGCTGCACATGGCGGTCCGGGAGCTCGCCCCCCGCCACCGCGCACCGGACCGGATCGACGCGTTCCTCGGCGTCCTCAAGGCGTTCGCCCAGCGTTCCAACCCGACCGGCCGGGCCGGTGCCGCCACCAAGCTGCGCGACCGGTGGCAGCCCGGCATCGACGTGCCGGCCGCCAGCGGCCGGGCCGACTCCGGCGACATCGAGATCGACCTGGTCGAGCTGTTCAGTGACGCCGCCGCCGTGGCCAGTGACGTCGGCACCGGCATCGCCATCTTCATCGACGAGATGCAGGATCTCGGCCCGGAGGACGTGTCGGCGCTCTGCGCCGCCTGCCACGAGCTGTCCCAGCTCGGCGCGCCGCTGATCGTCGTCGGCGCCGGCCTTCCGCACCTGCCGGCCGTGCTCAGCGCCGCCAAGTCGTACTCCGAACGGTTGTTCCGCTATCAACGCATCGACCGGCTCGACCGGATCGCCGCCGACCGAGCGCTCTGCGCGCCCGCCGAGCGCGAGGAGGTCGAGTACGAGCAGAAGGCACTCGACCTGCTCTACGAGAAGTCCGGCGGCTATCCCTACTTCGTCCAGGCGTACGGCAAGGCCACCTGGGACCACGCGCCACGCTCGCCGATCACCGCCGCCGATGTGCGGGTCGCCGCGCCGGAGGCGGAGGCGGAGCTGGCGGTCGGGTTCTTCGGTTCCCGCTTCGAACGGGCCACTCCCGCCGAACGCGAGTACATGCGGGCGATGGCCATGATGTCCGCGGTCGAGGGTGAGCCCGGCGCTGTGGTCCGCGACGACATGGATGCCGCGGTGCCCACCGCGGAGATCGCCCGTGCCCTCGGCCGCAAGCCGGCCAGTCTGTCCCCGGCCCGGGACGCGCTGATCAAGAAGGGGCTGATCTACTCCGGTGAGCGGGGCACTGTCGCCTTCACCGTCCCGCACTTCGGCCGGTACCTGCGGACGCAGCCGGCCTGACCCCGGCAATCGCGTGGACTCGGTCAGACCTTCGACCAGGGCGCCGGAAAGAGCACCTCACCGCGCGGCGGGGGGCCCTCCTCGCTGGTGGACGGCGGCAGCACCAGCGCCTGCCAGGGTTCACCGAGGCCGGCCCACGGGCCGGTCAGGCCCAGTTCACTCGCCGGGCCGAACCCGAACCGGCGGTAGAAGACCGGAGCGCCGAGGACGACGACGAGCCGCTCGCCCAACTCGGTGGAGGCGTCCAGGGCGGCCTGCACCACCGCCGTGCCGTGCCCGACACGCTGTCGGTGCGGCGCGACCGCCACCGGGCCGAGGGCCAGGACCGGCACGTCCGAGCCTCGCTCCGGCCGCAGCCGTACCCGGGTGAGCAGCGCGTAGCCGACCACCTCACCGCCGTACTCGGCGACCATGGCCAACTCCGGCAACCAGGCGGTGGTGTCGCGTAGCTCGTCGACCAGGCTGACCTCCGGCGGCGTCGCCACGTCCGGGCGGGCGAAGGCGGCGGCCAGTACGCGGCGGACCGGGCCGGCGTCGGCCGGGTCCTCGGGGCGTAGCCGCAGCGTGGTCACCCGCGCGACGTTACCCGCCGGCGCCCGTCCATCAGTGACTGTCGCTCGATTCGGCGTGGCGTACGTGTACGAACACCAATCCGATCCTGCGGTTGACGGGGTAGCAAACGTCGCGACGGGGTATGACTGATCCATGACGCCCGTACGCTCCCTCGCCCGCGCCATGCTGAGCGGCATCTTCGTGGTCAGCGGGTATCGCAACTTACGCGACCCCGGCCGGCTCACGGTGGCCGCCAAACCGGTTACCGACAAGGTCGCACCGGTGCTGAAGAAGGCACACCCGAGCTTCCCCACCGACACCGAGACGTTGATCCGGCTCAACGCGGCCGTGCAGGTCAGCGCCGGTCTGATGCTGGCCACCGGCCGGCTCAGTCGACCTGCGGCGCTGGTTCTGGCCGGCACACTGGTGCCGGTGACCATCGCCGGGCATCCCTTCTGGAACAACGACGACCCGATCGCCAAGAACAACAATCAGATTCACGTCCTGAAGAACCTCGGGCTCCTCGGCGGTCTGCTGCTCGCCGCGGCGGACACCGAAGGCAAGCCGGGTCTGCGGTGGCGGACGGGCCATCGCATCGGCCACTCTCGACGTTCCATGCAACGTGCCGTCCGGACCGCCCGCCGCGAGGCCCGAATCGCCGTCCGCTCCGCGGCCACCGCACGTCGACTCCCCGGCTGACCTGCGTCGATCCGTCTGCGTCCCACCCCCACCCCTCGCTAAGGCCACGAATCACCTGAACCACCCGGTAGGCGTTAACGCGGTGGAAATGTAAAAAACATGTGTGGGATCGGACACGGTCGCATAACGCGGGAGGCACTGACGTGAGGCGCCGTTCTAGGCTCCGTGCAGGACCTGGACGGGTAGGACGACCTTGGTACGGGGGTGGCCACGCCATGCCGACGGATGTCGGTAGACGGGCGGACCGCCTCGCCCCAATCCAACGTGTGTCACGCGGGATCGACCGTGTGACGCGCGGGATCGATCGCAGGAACGTCGTACGGGGCGCCATCGTGGCCGCCGTCGCCTATGCCGCATGGCTTGCCATCGGCACCTTCGGGCGGCCGTACAACTTCTTCGACATGAAGATCTACCACGGTGCCGTGGTGTGGTGGGCGAGCGGTCACGAGCTCTACGAGTTCATCGCGCCCGAAACCACACTCGGGTTCACCTACCCGCCCTTCGCCGGGCTGGTCATGCTGCCGATGGCGCAGCTGCCGATCGGCGCGGCCGGCCTGGTCAACGCCGCCGCCAGCATCGCGGCCTTGGCGTTGGTGCTGGCCGGGCTGCTCCGACCCATCGTGGATCGACTGGGGTGGCCACTGTGGTTCACGGTGGCCCTGGCGGTGCCGCTCGCGGTCGCCATCGAGCCAGCTCGGGAGACCCTCGGCTACGGCCAGGTCAACATCCTGCTGTTCGCCCTGATCATGGCTGACCTGATCGGCCTGCGCTGGCGGTCCCGCCGGGGCACCCACTACGCCGCCACCGACGGCCCGCTGCTGCGCTTCATCTACGGCGGAGCCTGGGCCGGGGCCGGTATCGGCCTCGCCACAGCGGTCAAGCTCACCCCGGCACTGTTCATCGCCTACCTGCTGATCACCCGTCAGTGGCGGGTGGCGGCCACCGCCATCGGCACCACGATCGGCGTGACGGTGGGGACCTTCGCGATCGTCGGTGACGAGTCGCGGACCTACTTCGGCAGCGTGCTGTGGCAGACCGAACGGGTCGGCGCGGCGGACATGACGCCCAACCAGTCCCTCGCCGGCCTGCTCGCCCGGCTGTACGACTCGATCGAGACCCCCGGGCTGCTGTGGCTCGCCTTCTCGGTGCTGGTCCTGGCGCTGGGCCTGTCCCGGGCTGCCAGTTCCCGCGCCGACGGTGACGAGCTGACCGCCTTCACGTTGGTCGGTCTCACCGCGAACGTGATCAGCCCGATCTCCTGGACGCACCACCTGGTCTGGGTGATCCCGGCGATCATCGTGCTGGCCGACGCCGCCGTGCGTCGCCGCGAGGCGAGCCGGGGGATGCCGCAGCGCACCGGCCAGGGGCCAGCCTTCGGCGGTCTACCCGGGGTCAACGGGCTCCGCCCGCCGATCTGGTACCCGGCGCTGACTGGGCTCCGCCACGGCTTCGCCGCGATCGGGCTCTACCTGCTCTTCCTGATCTCTCCGATCTGGCCGTACGAACACCAACTGCCGGAGATGTCGCACTACCAGGACGGCCTGTTCGGGGCACTGATGGAGAACTCACTCGCGCTCGCGCTGATCATCCTGGTCGCCGCGCTGCCCTGGCGCCCAGGCGCGGAGCCGGCGTTCTACGGCGACCGGCTCGCCCGAGCCGTGGTGGTCAACGGCCGCCGCTGAGCGGTCAGGGGCAGTTGACCCATTCCTCGGTGCCGTCGGTGAAGACCTGCCGCTTCCAGATCGGCAGTCGCGCCTTGACCTCGTCGACCAGCCGGGCGCAGGCCGCGAAGGCCGCCGCCCGATGTGCGGTGCTGACCGCGGCGACCAGCGCCACGTCACCGATGACCAGGGGGCCGACCCGATGCGAGACCGCCACCGCGTAGACGTCGGGCTCCGCGGCAATCTCGGCGGCCACCTCGCGCAGCACCTGCTCGGCGCTCGGGTGCCCCTCGTACTCCAGGCTGCTGACCTGGCGACCGTGGTCGTGGTCGCGGACCACGCCCTGGAAGGACACCACGGCGCCGGCCCGACGGTCGGCGACCGCCGCCTCGTGCGTGGCGAGGTCGAGCGGCTGGTCGGTGACCTCGCCGAAGGTGATCGCTGGTGCCGTCACGACGCACGCTCCCCGGGAAACAACGGCAGTGGCACGATCGGCACCCGGTCGCCCGGCTCACCGCTGGTGCCGGGTCGGATGACAGCGAACCCGTCGGCGCCGGCCAGGCCCCGCAGCATCGCCGAGCCGACGTGACGGACCGGGAACGCGACGCCGGCGGACCGGTCCAGTCGGACCAACGCCAGGTGGGTGTGGTCACCGCGACCGGGCACCGCCTCGGCCAACGTGACCTGCGGCAACACCGGCATCGACCGACCCTGGAGGCCGGCGAGCAGCGGGGCGACGAGCGACACCAGCGCGACGATGGCGGACTGCGGGTTGCCCGGCAGCCCGGCCACGAACCGGGCCCGCCCGTCGGAGCCGGTCAGCCGGGCCAGCAGCATCGGGAAGCCCGGGCGGACCGCCACCGTGTTGACCACGTAGTCGGCGCCGAGCGCCTCCAGGGTCGGGTGCAGGTGGTCGACCGGGCCGTTCATCGTGCCGCCGGTGGTGCAGACCAGATCGGCGTGGCCCAGCGCCGAGCGTAGGGCCGCCACGTGCGCGGGCAGCGTGTCGGCCACCGGGCCGACCACGTCGGATGGGCGGACCTGGCAGCCGTATCGCCGCAGCCAGGCCGGCACCGCCGGGCCCAGCGCGTCGCGGATGCGACCGGCCGCGGGCGGGCCCGCCGTCAGCAGCTCGTCGCCGAAGACCAGCAACGCGGCGCGCGGCACCCGCCGGACCCGCAGCGTGTCGTGCCCGCAGGCGGCTGCCAGGCCGATCACCGCCGGGTCGACCGGCGTGCCGGCCGGCAACAACTCCTCATCGGCGTACGCCTCCTCGCCGGGGTTCCGCCACTCGGGCGACTCCCGGGGAACGCCGGTGACCAGGCCGTCAGCGTTCGTCGACTCTTCCACCCGCAGTACGGCGGTGGCGCCCTCGGGCACCATCGCACCGGTCGCGATCTCGACGGTGGTGTCGTCCTTGGTGAGCGGCGCGGGGGTGCTGCCGGCCAGGACCCGGCCGACGACGCGCCACGGCCCACTGCCGCGCACCGCCCAGCCATCCACGCTGGAGGTCGGGAACGCCGGCAGGTCGGTGCGGGTGGTCAACGGCTCGGCCAGGGTCGACCCGTCGGTGTCGACAAGCGGTCGGGCGGTGGCGGGCAGCGCGGCGGCCAGACCGACCGCGTAGACCCGCGAACGGGCTTCCTCCCACCCGGCTGGCGGGGGTGCGGTGACCCGATCCGCTGTGGGTGCGGTTTCCGTGCTCACCGACCGAGCCTATCGGCACGGACCGACACCCGCCCGGGCCTGGCGCGCACCGGTCAGTGGCCGCCGCCGCGAAGCGGTCAGTGGTCCCCGCCGCGGAGCTGGTCGACGGTGTGGCCGAGGATCGGCCCGAGAACGGCCAGGCCGTCGCGGGCGCCGCCGGTCGAGCCGGGCAGATTGACCACCAACATCCGACCGGCGACCCCGGCCAGGCCCCGGGACAGCACCGACGTCGGCACGCGGTCACGACTGTGCGCGCGGATGGCCTCGGCGATGCCGGGGATCTCGTAATCCAGCAGACCCCGTGTCACGTCCGGGGTCCGATCCGTCGGGGTCACTCCGGTGCCACCGCTGGTCAGCACCACCTCGACACCGTCGGCGCGGGCGGCCCGCAAAGCGTCGCCGACCGGCTCACCGTCGGGCACCACCACCGGGTCGTCGACCTGGCAACCCAGCTCACGCAGGCCGGCGACGAGCAACGGCCCGCTGGTGTCGGCGTAGACACCGGCCGCGGCCCGATTGGACGCGACGATCACCCGAGCCCGGATCACTGCCGGTCCTCCGGCCGAACCCACTCGCCGGTCTTGCCGCCCTCCTTGCGCAGCACCCGGACCGCCTCCACCGAAGCCGCCGGGTCGACCGCCTTGACCATGTCGACCAGGGCGAGACCCGCGACAGCGACCGCCGTCAGCGCCTCCATCTCCACCCCCGTCCGGTCCGCCGTGCGGGCAGTGGCCGTGATCTCCACGGTGTCGGCGGTCAACCGCAGGTCGACCGTGACGCCGTGCAGGGCGATCGGGTGACAGAGCGGGATCAGATCAGGAGTGCGCTTGGCCCCCATGATCCCGGCGAGCCGCCCGACGGCCAACGCGTCACCCTTGGGCAGCCCGTCCCGTTGGAGCAGGTCGATGACCTCGGGCGTGGTCCGCAAACGGCCGGCCGCGACGGCCAACCGACCCGTCACCGCCTTGGCGGAGACGTCGACCATGCGGGCCGCGCCGGCGCGATCGACGTGGCTGAGCTGCGCGGGTTCGGTCACGGTCGTGAGCCTATCGGTGCGGTACGACGGCGGTCGGAAGGAGCGGCGTCACGCTGGCGACCGCACCGGGTGCTGACGGCGCAACGGCCCCGACGCCGCTCCTCCCTCACCAGCCCGCCGCCGAGGTCGCTGGGGGGGACCCGGCAGCGGGGCGTGTCGACGACCCGGTTCTGCCCACTGGCAGAACCTCCCCCGTTCGCCGATACGGCCGGTAAGTTACCGGGCCTGCCGATAAGAAATCGATAAGCGCCGTTCAGGCTGGTCAGCGCCCTGCGACCACTGTCGCGCCGGTCAACTCGGCGAGGCGACGTTCGGCCTCGAAGCGCTCCGGCACGCCCATCCGTCGGAAGATCGCCAACGCCCGCTCCCAGTGCCGTCGGGCCTCCGCCGGGTCGACATGGGTGAAGTGTTCGGCGAGACCAGCCAAGGCACGTCCCTGCTCGTACGGGTGTGAGATCCGAGTGGCCAACCGCAGAGCGACCTGGTGCATCTCGGCCGCCTCGCCGCACCGCCCTTGCGCCAGCAGAGTGCGACCAAGCTCGTTCAGCGCGGCCGCCTCGACGTGTCGTTCCCCCGAGCTGATCGACAACTGCCTGGCCACCTCGTGTTGCTGTTGGGCCTCGACCAGGCGGCCAAGACCGCGATAGGCGATCCCGAGGTCGTTGCGGACCTCAGCCTCGGCAAACCGGTGGCCGGTGCGATCGCGCAAGGCCAACGAGGCCTTGAGGATCCGGATTGCCTGCGGAAAATGGCCCATTCTCACGCGCACCGCCCCAACATGACCGAAGGCGTTGAGCACATGGAAGTCCTCGGACTTCGTCCGGGCCCATGCCAGGTGCCGGCGGTGCAGTCGCAACGCCTCCTCGTAGCGCCCGAGCATCATCAGTGCCGTGCCAAGATTCGGCAGCACGACTGGCACCCCGACATTTCCGTATCCCTTGTAGTCGCGCAGGCTCTCCATACCGACCGTCACCGCCTCGGCAAGGTGCCCGCTCCACGCGTAGACAGCCGCAAGGTTGGCCCGGTACCGCGCGGTGTTCCGGACGTCCCGGGAGTTGCGAGAGAGGTCCACCGCCCGGGTCAGGTGGTCAAGTGCCCACTGGTTGTCACCGGTGCGTACGTAGGCGGAAGCCAGGTAGTTGTTCACCACCGCCATCGCGTCGACATCTCCCGTTGCCTCCGCCGCCGTCAGTGCGTGGCGGAAGGTCAGAATGATGTCCTCGTAGTATCCGCGGATGTAGAAAAATCGCCAGAGGGCGCGGGCCAGTTGCCAGGAGTGCTGGTAGAGCTTCGACTCGAGTGCTGACAACACTATTGCCACCAGTTCCGTGCGCTCCGCCTCCAACCAGTCGGTGCATGGATCACCGATAGCCTCGAACAGCTCAGGACGTCCGGACGAGCGGTGAGTGACCTGGGATCTGATGACGCCGGGCTCCAGCAGATCGGCGACCCTCAGCGCCGCCTCCAGCGTGAAGTCGAACAGCTGAGCCAACCCGAGCTTTCGGTCGCTCGCGGATTCAGTACGCGTGCACAACTCCACGGCGTACTGGCGCATGAGGTCGTGTAGTCGATATCGCGTCGAGTCCAGGTCTTCCACCAGGTTCCGGTCGACGAGGTCGTCGAGCGCCTCGTGAGCTTCCGCCACTGTCAGGCCGGTCAGTGCGGCGACTGCCGCCGGGCTGAAGCGGTTACCGGGATACAGACCCAGGAACCGGAACACACGCTTGGTCGAACCCGGGAGCGGCTCGTAGGAGGCGGCGAAGGCGCCTGTAACGGTGCTCTGTTCTTGACCCAGGTGATGCAGCACCAGAGGATCGTCAGCCATCTGTCCGGCCAGGTCCGCCAACCGCCAGCCGCGCCGATGGGCGAGTCTGGCGCCGACCAGCCGAATTGCCAGGGGGAGATGCCCGCACAGCCGGACCACCTCGGCCGCGGCGTCCGGCTCCGCTTCGACCCGGGCCTTACCGACACTGAATGCGAGGAGGTCGAGACTCTCTTCAGGAGTCATCACCGGCAACGTCTGTGAAGGCGCCACGTCCGGATGAGAGAGCCTCCGCCTTGATGTCACCAGCACGACGGCGGTCGGCTCAGTCGGCAGGAGAGGCAGGATCTGTTCGCTGCTCGCGGCGTTGTCGAGGACGAGCACCGACCTTCGACGGCCCAGTTCCCGTCGCCACAACTCCGCTCTGGCGTCGAACTCGACCGGAACACGGTCGGCCGGCACCTCAAGCTGACGCAGCAGTGTGACCAGGGCGCCCCCTGGCTCGACCTGGTTCTTGTCGCCATGGCCACACAGGTCGATGAACAGGGTGGCGTCCGAATAACGATCGGACAGTCGGCGGGCAAGGTGCACGGCGAGGGTCGTCTTGCCGCTGCCCGCCATGCCGTCGATCATGTGCACTGCCGGAACTCGTTCCTCGACTCGCTGAGTCTCCGCCAGCAGCCGTGACAGGACGTCTTCCCGCCCGACGAAATCCGCGACGGCCCGCGGAAGATGATCCACCGGTTTGACCTGACCCGTTTGTTCAGCTGCCGCCTCTCCCGCCGGGTCGTGCACGAGCGCCACGGAAGATCCTGGTCGGGAGAGCACAGCGGGTACTGGGCTCGAAGTGGCAATCTTGCGGTGCGACTCTTCGATGGTTGCCCCGGGGACCACCCCCAGCTCGGTGATCAGTCGCGTCCGGATCTCGTCGTACGCGATGAGCGCGCCCGCGTGATCGCCGCCCTCGTACAGAGCCCGCATGAGCAGGACATACGTCGGCTCCCGGAGTGGATGACGGGCGATGACTTCCCGCAACAACGGGATCGCCAGATCACCCCGCCCGGATCTCAGCTGTACGTCGGCAAGAAGTTCCACGGCGAGCAGACGCTCTTCCTCGGCGGCGAGCACGCGAGCGCTGAGCACGGGTCCCAGCGGGATGCCGGCGAGCATCGGGCCCTGCCACCGAGCGACGGCTCGGCTCAGCAACTCCCGAGCTTGCTCCAGGTGGCCGACCTCCAAGGCTTCCCGGCCCGCGCTCCGCTCCATCTGAAAGCATGAGACATCGATCAGCTCGGGTGGCACGTCGAGACGAAAGCCCTTCCGCTGCCGCACGACGACCCCTCGACCGGACGGGAAAGCCTCGAAAGTTCGGCGCAGATTGGCGGCATAGCTCAGCACATTCGCTACGGCCGATCGCGGTGGGCGATCGACCCATAACTCATCGATGCAGTCGGCCACGGTAACCAGTCGACCTGGCTGAACTGCGAGCATCGCGAAGATAGCCTGCTGTTTGGGTGTTCCGAGGCGCAACGTACGAGAAAGTAGTTGCACCGAAAGGCCGCCTAGAACCTGAATCTCCACTCGCCCTGCTCCAGCCGTCGCGGGCATTCAGCCGATCACACAACGAAGCCTACGGTTCACCCCCGGCACTCACCGCCCGTGCGGCGATGCGAAGGTCGCGCATCGGCCTGAGAACGTTGCGGGGAGCTGTCCCGACCGCTCTTACGACCTAGTCATACCAATCTGCGCAATACGCCACTACGCCGAGCCAAAATCTGGGAGAGGCCGCAGACCGAGGGCTGCCGAACAGGGGAGTAACACGTTCATAACCCGAGCAGACACGGTCCGCAGTTTCGAGCCGTCTGCGAAACCAACACCGCTGCGACCTGACCGCACTCCGTTTAGCCGTGATGGACAGAACGTAATAAATCCACTCCAGCTTGGCTAATGTTGCGCATACCGACATATAATTCTTCTAAGCTGCCCTTCCATCTCTTAAGCTGCCTTTCGTTAGGAAGACCTCCCCTGGGGGCAGGTCATCGAATGACACGGCAGCCGAGAGGAGCATTGCGATGCGCGGCAGCGAATGGGACTAAAAATTTCGCACGGTACGTGTGCGACTCCCGCACGTTAGGCTACGAACAAGGCGGAGGCAGTCCTTTCGGGGGTGATGTGACCCATCCTCAGCGACGAGAGACTGAGACCGATCAGCGGCTACGGCTGCTCGTCGGTCTCGTCGTCGTTGTAGCGGCTGTCATCACGGCCACCTCACTGCCGGTCGCAGTGCGGTTCGCGATGACCGCCACGCCGAACGATGCCGCGGTCGTCGTCGTGCTCACCGTGACCATCGCCCTGGGAACGCTGGTCAAAGCGAGGGTGCGGATCCGATCCACCACCCACTCGATCAGCTGGACCGAAACGGCGATCATCATCGGTCTCGCCGTCGTTCCGGCCCCGATAGTGGTGCTCTCCACGGCGGTGGGCATCGCGTTCACCTGGCACCGCCAGCCGGCGATCAAGCTCGCCTTCAGCGTGGGAAAGAACGTCATCGTGGCCTGGGGTGCCGGCATCACGCTGGCAATGACGACCTGGACCTGGCCGCCCGAGGGCACCGTGGCCCTGCTCGTGCCGTTGGCGCTGGCTTACCTGGCTGCGGCCCTCCTGGACGACATCCTGGCCATACCGGTCATCGCGCTGGCGTCCAGGACCAAGATCTCAAAGCAGTTCCGAAGTAATCTCGACCTCCGGCTCGCCGGTTTCGCCCTCCGGTTCGTCGTGGCGGCCTGCACGCTGCTGATCCTTGAGGCCAACCTCAAACTCCTGTTGGCCATACCGCCGCTCGTGCTCAGCCTGCACCTGGCCTACTCCACCAGAATCCGTTCCCGCACCGAGCAGCAGGCGTGGCAGCGGCTCGCCCGCACCACCGACGCGCTCAACGTGGTCGACCTGGACAACGTCCTCACCACAGCCGTCACCCAGGCCGCCGAGTTGTTCTCCGCCGACGAGGTCGAGATCGAGCTACGCGACGGCGACCGCACCGTACGCGGCGGCACCGGCGGCATCACCTTCGACGGTCCGACCGGCACGCCCACCGACGTGGACGGCACCATCGTCCCCGCGCCGCTGGAAGGCCACGACCGGACTGTCGATATCGGCATGCTTCGACTGCGCTTCCGCGGCCCGGTCCAGCTCTCCGAGCGGGAGCAGTACACCCTGCGGACCTTCGCCTCCGCGCTGTGCACCGCAGTCCGCAACGCCCAGGCGTACGCCGAACTGGCCCGGGTCGCCGACGAGCACGCGTACGCGGCTTCGCACGACGCGCTGACCGGCCTGGCTAACCGCCGGCACCTCCTCGACGAGGGCACCGAACAGTTGAGCACCCGCCATGCCGACGGGGTGACCGCGCTGGTGCTGATCGACCTCAACCACTTCAAGGAGGTCAACGACACGCTCGGACACGCCGCGGGCGACCAGGTGCTGGTGCAGGTGGCCGACCGGTTACGGGGCGCCGCCCAGCCGAGCGACCTGGTGGCCCGCCTCGGCGGCGACGAGTTCGCCGTACTCATGCGCGGTCTGCCGGCCCCGGCGGTCGCCGCGCACCGCGCCGAGACGCTGCTCGCCGCTCTGCACGAGCCGTTCGAGTTGGATGGCATGCGTATCAGCGTCGAGGCCAGCGGCGGGATCTCCGGCGCCCCGTCCAACGGCGGCATGGCCGAGTTGCTGCGCCGCGCCGACGTGGCCATGTACCAGGCGAAGCGGGCCGGGCAGCGGATCGCCACGTACGCCCCGACCCGCGACACCGCCGACCTCGGTCGCCTCACCCTCGGCGGCGACCTACCGCGCGCGGTCGCCGACCACGAGTTCGTCGTCAACTTCCAACCGATCGTCGACCTGGGCTCTGGTGAGGTGACCAGCGCTGAGGCCCTGGCCCGCTGGCACCACCCCACCCACGGCCTGATCGACCCGCTGCGGTTCCTGGAGGCGGTGGAACGGTCCGGACTGCTACCGGCCTTCGCCGAAGCGATCCTCGACCAGGCGCTGATCGCGGCGGTGAGTTGGCGCGACGCCGGCTTCGACGTACCGGTCGCGGTCAACGTGTCCCCGCGCAGCCTGCTCGACGCGCGGTTCCCGGGCTCGGTGCTGGCCCGCCTCCGCGCCCACGACCTACCACCGGACCGGCTGGTCCTGGAACTGACCGAGACGCTGACCCTCAGCCAACTCGACGTGGTCGACCGGGTGCTCAGCCGACTCCGCGACGAGGGAGTCCGGTTGGCGTTGGACGACTTCGGCACGGGCTACTCGTCCCTCTCGCTGCTCTCCCGAATCCCGGTTCACGAGCTGAAGATCGACCGGAGCTTCGTGACGACGATGGAGAGTTCGGCGGAGGCCGCCGCCGTCATCCGCTCCACCCTCGACCTGGGTCGCAGCCTCGACCTGGACGTGGTGGCCGAGGGGGTGGAGAGTGAGCCGCAGCGGCGTGCCCTCTGGGAGTTGGGCTGCGCCGCCGGCCAGGGGCATCTGTTCGCCCGACCGATGCCGTCCGGCACCCTCCTCGCGGCGATGCAGCGCGGCTCGGGCGGCCGGCCGGGCACCCTCGCCGCGCCGCTGCACGACACCGGGGCGGTGATCCGGTTGAGCCAGAACCGCCGCCAGGGCGGCCGCTCCAGGCCCGACCGCCTGCCACACCTGCCCGCCTGAACAGACATCGCCCCACTGCCCGGCCAGCCCGGTCTGCCAGACTGTCGCGCGTGATCGTCGACGACCCGACCGCCCACCGCAGTCGCTGGCACTGGCGCACGCTCGACGACGCCGCCGGCGGACTCGCCCTCGACCTGGGCCTCTACGCCGTGTCGGCCACCTTCGCCGCGATCACCGCAGTGACGTCGACCCTGCTGCCGCACCGCGCCTGGGGCGCTGTCGCCGCCGTCGGCTATCTGCTCGCGACGCTGACGGTGATCGCCCAACTTCTGCTGCGTCGACGTTCTCCGTCCTCCCCGCTGACCGGTCTGCCAGCCCGCTGGGCGGTCACCGGTTTCGCCTGGGCCACCACCACACTGCTGCCCCTGGCCTGGCAGAGCATCGACCGCGCCGGTGGACGCACCGACCGGGCCCAGGAGGAGGTGCTGGTCGTCGAGCAGGCCGGCAGTCGCCTCCTGGAACACGGGACGCCGTACCTCGGACCCGACGCCATCGCCGCCCTGCCACCTGGCGAGCAACTGATGGGCTACACCCCGTACCAGCCCGGCATGGCGGTTTTCGGCCTACCCAGAGCACTGCTCGACAGTTGGTGGACCGACTCCCGGGTCTGGTTCGCGGTGGGCACCGCGCTGGCCCTCGCTCTGGCCGTGGTCGCCCTGCGCAGAACACCCGCCACCACCGGCCAGGCCACCAGCTCCGCGACCCACCGGCGGGACGCCGCCCTGCTGCGCGGCGTGCAGGCCGCCACCGTACTGCCGATCTGTGCCCTCACCCTCGCCACCGGCGGCGACGACCTACCCGTACTCGCGCTCTGCCTGCTGGCCCTCGCGTTCGCCGCCGCCGACCGACCCGGCCGGGCCGGCCTCGCGGTCGGACTCGCCGGCGCGCTGAAGCTGTTCGCCTGGCCGGTCGCCCTGGTCCTGATCGTCTGGGGCCTGACCCGACGCGCCGGCACCCAAGTCGCCATCGGCGCGATCGGACTGCCCATCGCCGCACTACTACCGGCGCTGCTGGTGGACCGCGATGCCCTCACCGAGAACGTGCTGCGCTTCCCCCTCGGCCACGGGCTGGTCACCAGCCCAGCGCAGTCCCCGTTCCCCGGCTACCTGATCGCCAACGCGCTACCCGCCGGCCGGCTGATCGCCGCCGGGCTGCTGGTCGCCGCCGGAGTGGCCATCGCCGTCCGGCTCGCCCGCCGCCCGCCCCGCACCGCCGTCGCCACCGCGCTCATCTGCGGGTACGGGCTGCTCGCCGCCATCGCCCTGATGCCCTCGACCCGCTTCGGCTACCTGCTGTACCCACTGGCCCTGCTGACCTGGGCTCCCGCCCTGCACCGCGCTGGCGACACACCGACCGCCGCGGTTGCCGATGAGCGGTCCGGTCGGACCACTTCGGCGTAACTTCCGAGCGGAACGGCGCGTCAGGGCGTAGACCTGAAGGCATGACCACGTACCGCGACCGGGCCGACGCCGGCCGGGTCCTCTCCGAACGGCTCACCGCGCTCATCGGCGAACCGGACATCGTCGTCCTGGGCCTCGTCCGTGGTGGCGTGCCGGTCGCCCGCGTCGTCGCCGAACGCCTCGGCGCACCACTGGACGTGCTCGTCGTCCGCAAGCTCGGCATGCCGTGGGCTCGGGAGGTCGCCTTCGGCGCACTCGGGCCCGGCGGTGTCCAGGTGCTCAACGACGCGGTGGCCAGCCGACTCAGCAGCGACGACATCGCTGAGGTCCGCCATCGGGAGCAGGCCGAACTGGAGCGCCGGGAACGGCTCTACCGGGGCGACCGCCCACAGGTGGACCTCACCGGGCGGACGGCCGTGATCGTCGACGACGGCCTCGCCACCGGCGCAACCGCCCGCGTCGCCGTCGAGGTCGTCCGCCAACTCGGGGCACACCGCGTCGTAGTCGCGGTCCCGGTCGGCGCGCAGGAGGCGTACGAACTGCTCGCCGCCGAGGCCGACCAGGTCATCTGCCCGCAACGCCCGGCGGACTTCGGCGCGGTCAGCGTCTACTACGACGATTTCCACGAGGTGTCCGACGAAGAAGTCACCGAGGCGCTCACAGCAACTGCATAGGAACAACGGGTACCGTCGGGCGATGAGTAGCCTCACCTGTCCCAAGTGTCACGGAGAAATGCGCCAGTACGAGCGCAGCGGCGTCGTCATCGACCAGTGCGGGGAGTGCCGAGGCATCTTCCTGGACCGCGGCGAGCTGGAGAAGCTGTTCGAGGCGGAGGCCAACTGGAGCCGCCAACAGGCTGGCGGCGCGCCAGGGCAGCCCGCGCAGCAGCCGGCCGGCTACCCGCCCCCGCCGCCCCCGGCGCACCAGCCCGGTTACGGCGCCGTCCCGCCGCCGCCCCCGCCCGCCCACGGCTACCCGCCGCAGCCGGCGTACGGCCACCAGCAGCAACAGCACCACGGCTACCACGGCCACTACCGGCAGAAGAAGCGCAAGGGCTTCCTCGACGACATGTTCGGCTGAGCCGGAGCCGACGTTCCGCCCGGGTCGATCCACGCGTCGGCCCGGGCACACCACCCGGGCCATTGATCGTTGGCGGGGGCGATCCTTCATGCGAGGCTGATTCGCATGACCGCGATCCGACCGGACGAGGCGCTGGCCCAGGCTTACGACGGGATCACCGCGGTGGTCGGCCGCCTGGACGACGCCGGCCTGCAACGAGCAACCCGCTGCCGTGGCTGGCTCATCGCCGATCTGCTCCTGCACGTGCTCGGCGACGCCCAGCGGGCACTCGTCACCCTGGCCAGCCCCGTCGACGGTCCCGCCGACGTCGACGACGTGAGCTACTGGCGTGACTTTCCCGCCAGCGACGACGAGGCCGCCCGGCACGCCTGGTGGGTCCGCCGATCGGCTGCCGCCTTCGACCGTCCGACCGGGATCGTCCAACTCTGGCGGGACACCGCGCCGGCGGCGGTCCGCGCCGCCACGTCAGCCGACCCCGAGGGGTACGTGACCACCCAGGGACACGTGCTGCGCGTACCGGATTTCCTCGCCACCCTGACCACCGAGGCCGCCGTCCACCACCTGGACCTGACGCTGGAACTGCCCGACGCGCCGCCGCCCGGCCCAGTGGCGGTACGCGTCGCGGTAGCGACCATGGACGGCCTGCTCAGCGACGACACCGTTCGACCCAGCGCATGGGACGACCACGACTTCCTGCTGAAGGCTACCGGGCGCGTACCGCTGACCGACCGGGACCGGCTGGAACTGGGCGAGTCGGCAGGCTGGTTCCCACTGCTCGGCTGACCGACGACGGGTTGCCGCGTCGGTCAGCCGATGGCCATGTCGACGAAGCGGGACAGGTGCAGCTGCGCCGCGACGGTCACGGTGTCGGTGGGTCCATTTCGATGCTTGGCAACAATAAAATCCGCCTCCCCGGCCCGCGGCGACTCCTTGTCGTAGTAGTCGTCGCGGTGCAGAAGGATAACAACATCGGCATCTTGCTCGATCGAGTTGTGGGTAGCGATGCCATTGGCGATGAAGTTGTGCTTCCCGAGCACAGTCGCGTCGAACACTTCTTGTTCACCGAGCGACTCGATGGACACTATCGAGTCCCAGAAGATGTCGTTGGTCGCGTGCAAGTCGAGGTCGGCCGCATTGAGGACGGTGGCGATCGCCGCCAGCCGGGAACGACTGGGCGCGCGCTTCCAGAGGGCGCTGCCACAGAACTGGGTGCCGATGGCAGCCGCGAACTCACGGTGGGTCATCCCTTGCTCGACCAAGATTTCCTTTACCCTGGTCCACACCTCGCGCGGCACGGTGTCAACGTTGGTGTTGCTCTCCGTCGACTCCAGAGCAGCAAGCAGAGCAGCGCAGCCCTCCGAGCGCTGCCCGTAGACGCCAATCTCGCGCAGGAACCTCAACTGGTCGTCCCGACCGGAGATGTCGAGCGTGTACTGAGGGCGATGTCCCACGACTGGTACGGCCCGCAGCCGGGCTGTAATGCCGTACCTGAGGAGCAGTCGAGAGATGTCCTCGAGCATTCGTCGGCTCGTGGACGCGAAATAGACGCGCCCTCCGCGGCCCGTGCCGTTGACGGTCACCGAACCGTCCGTGGCCCAGAGGTGCCGCAAGAAGCTGGTGATCTGTTCCTTGGGCAGGCTGAAGACGGCAGAAGGGAGGAACTTCTCGTGTGACCTCAGACCGAAGAGGCCCAACTCGTCCAACCAAGACGCGATCGGGTTACGCCGACCGCGAGCCAGAGGATAGGGCGCTGGCAGGCGGAGGGTTGTCACCCTCGCAGCCGCATAGTCGTCGCGGACGGCGGAAATCCCGAAGTGCTTCGCTGCTTCGGTCACGGCCTGCAGGTTCAGCTCATCACAACTCGCGTACCGGATGGGTTGGTGCCGCACGAAGGACCCGTCGCCCAACAGGTGCGCCAACATGACCACCTCGGCGTCGACCCACGGGCGGGTGACCATTGGAGGCGGTAGGTGTCGCGGCGTAGCGATGCGGTCTCCGGGCGACAACTCACCGAGTGGCAACCAGCCGGTGAACGCAAGGAAGGGATGATTCCCTGTTGCGTCGATCTGCTTGCCCGACGCGAGGGTCAGCCGGAACACCTCGCGGGTGCCGCTCGGGAAAACGTGAGTCATGGTGCGAGGCGTATAGCGAAGGCTCTCGTCCAACGCCCAGACCGGGATGTCCTTTGCACCGCTGGACAACAGCTCACCGAGCGTGATCTCGGTGTTGTCATCCGCGCGTACCACTCGGGTCTCCGCAGTAAGGCAGCCCGACTCACGAAGATCGGACAGCTGGGGTCGCTTGTCGGTGCGCTGCTCGGGGCCACGGTTCAGCTGACTGACCGCGATCACCGGGCACTCGACCTCCTTGGCCAACAGCTTGAGGCCACGGGACAGGTCGGCGACCTCCTGCTGACGACTCTCGGTGCGCTTCGGCGAGGTCATCAGCTGGAGATAGTCGACCACGATCATCTTGAGATCGTGCCGCTGCTTGAGCCGCCGAGCCTTGGCCCGGATCTCCATCAGGTTCATGCTCGGCGTGTCGTCGACGAAGAGCGGCGCCTCGCTGATCTCACCCATGCACCGGGCCAGCTTGGTCCAGTCGTCGTCGGAGAGCTGACCGCTGCGCAGCACGTGCAGCGGCACCCGCGCCTCGGCGGACAGCAGTCGCATGACGATCTCGACCTTGCTCATTTCCAGCGAGAAGATCGCAGCCGCCTGGTTGGCGCGAATAGCAGCATTTCGGGCAAAGTCCATGCTGGCCGTGCTGTTGTGGGTAGGGATCATCGCCCGGCTGGCCAGGTACAGGTGTTCGTCGTTATCGACTGTCACGCACCGCACCGGAACGCTGGGGACCGGCCGGACGTCGACGATGAACCGCGAGGTCGTTCGAACGTCGGAGGTGGTGCGGCGGCGTTCGGTGTGTGCATCCTGCTTCCGCCTGAGCCGGAAGATGACGTCCGGGGTGGAGAAGTTCAGCGTGTACGCGATCGACGGCTCGGAGGTGCGGCCGCGCACCGGCTTCGCGTTGACCGTGCAGCGGTAGCCGAGGCTGACGACGAGTTCGCGTACGTCATCAGCCAGCCGCTTCGAGGTCGACGTGTACTGCAAGTTGCCGGAGGGGGCGACGGTCCCATCGGTGTCCATCAGCCCAGCGAGCAACGCCCTGCGTTGAGCCTCCGAGGCGCGCAGGTAGACGCCCGGGATGTGCTTGTTTCCCGCTACCCCGACCTGACGCAACAGCCCGAGGAATGAACCGTTCCGGTGACGGCAGTCGGCACACTTCCTCGTCGCCGGATTTTCACGCAATGCCCTGGTGGAAACGCCGCAGTCCCCGCAGACACCGTTTCCCGGAGCAGCGGACGCGGGCGGCAGCAGAATCGTGTAGACCATCGGCCCGCTGGGCCGCACGACGAAGCCGTCCGCCTCGACGTGCGCGACCATCTCCGGATCTGCCGTGGTGAAGCGGCTGGCGTCGCTGTGCCCGTCACCGAGCCATGTTCCCAAGGTGTAGGGCGGGACCAGCAGCTCACGGTCCGGGAGTTGGATGGGAGCGCAGTTGCGTACGGCATGGTTGAGCCGTCGCTGGGCGGTGTCAGTACGCAGCGTGGCCGCGATCTGGGCGGTGGTGACAACGCCGTCGTGGTCGGCCCGGCTGCCGGCATTGACCTCCCGCTCGGCTCGTCGAAGAAGCCTGCCCAGAAGCGGACTGGCCGGATAGCCCGGTGCAGTCCAGTTCTGTGGCTTGCCGTTGCGGACTATGGGACGGCTGATCCGACCAACCGACCCGACCTCGCGGGCGACGGTGTGCAGGACATGCCGGAACTCCGGCCCAACCTGCTCGATCGTGTCGAAGAGCGTGATCGGCTGGTTCCCCAGAGAGCTCAGCCGCTCGTGTGCCGCACGCACGTTGGCCAGCGACGATTCGGGCCAGTGCCGCCTCTGCCGCGCCGGTTCCTGCCGCCGGATCGCCCGCGTGGTCGTCTTCCACAGGTGCTCAGCGTCCGCCACTATGACGGTGCCGTCCGAGAACTCGACCTCGTAGCAGGGACGGTCGTGCATCACGTCGAAGGCGTGTGTGACAGTGGTCGGAGAGCCGTCCGCAGCCAGCAGCTGATCACCCGCCTTGACCTCGCCCATGGTGGTCCAGCCATCCGGGGTCGGCAGTGGGGTGTCGAGCGCGAGCGCCTTGCCCAAACCCGGCCTTCCGGCCACGATGATCAACTGTCCGGCGTGCAGGCCGTTGAGCAGTCGGTCCAGGTCGCTGAAGCCGGTCGGCACGCCGGTCATCATGCCGCCGGTCGCCCCCACCGCCTCGATCTCGTCCAGCGTCGGCTGCAGCATGTCGGCCAGGATCGCGAAGTCCTCGCTGACCCGCCGTTCGGTGACGTCGTACACGGCCTGCTGGGCGAGGTCGACGACGTCGTCCACGTCACGGCTGCCGCCGCTGGCGGTGCCGTAGCCCAGCTGCACGATCTTCGTGCCGGCCTCGACCAGTCGGCGCAGCACCGCCCGCTCGCTGACGATGCGGGCGTAGTACGCGGCGTTGGCGGCGGTGGGCACGCTGGCGATGAGCGTGTGCAGGTACGGCGCGCCACCGATGCGTACCAGATCCCCGGAGTCGGCGAGCGCCGCCGCGACGGTGATCGAGTCGGCCGGCTCACCCCGACCGTAGATGTCGAGGATGACGTCGAAGATGGTGGCGTGCACCGGCCGGTAGAAGTCGTTGGTCTTGAGGATCTCGACGACGTCGGCGATGGCGTCCTTGGAGAGCAGCATGCCGCCGATGACGCACTGCTCGGCCGCGACGTCCTGTGGCGGGGTCTTGTCGAACTGGCCATCCCGCTGTGCGGGTGACTGGCCTCCGCCGGAGCGCGGCTCTGCCCGCATGTCGTCGGTGACCGACACGGGTCCCCCCTCCACTGCGCCGGATCCAACCCCAGCTCTACCGCTGGGGTACGACACTTCCGTCCGACCGGGCCGGTCGATCGGGGGCCATCGCCGGCGGTCGAGGGCCAACCATACGGACCCCGAGGTCAGAGACTCAACAACGCCGGTGGACGAGCCTCGGGACAACCTGTGGATCCCGGTGGACAGCATGTGCGCAGCGTGTGCACAGCCTGTGGATAACCATTGGGGAATTCTCGGCTATAAGCCGTTGACCTGCGAAGACATGCTCCCCAGCCTGTGGAGGAGAATATTTCGGTCGGGCCTGTGACACGATCGTCCCGTACTATCTCCAGCGAACGGCTACACCTGGACAGCGGATTCCGCTTTCGGTTCAGAAGGGTCACACTCCGGCCGTGAATTACCGGGACTGGGGACGCGGCGATGGCAGCCCGCGCGAGCGCCAGCCAACCGCCTCGTGGGGTGAGCGCGCGGCGTCCGTTCCGGTTGATCCGTACGACGAGGACGGGCGCTACCGCACCTCCAGCCGGCGGCGTGCGTTGGACCGCGGCCAGGACGAGCCTGTCGACGCCTACCTGCCCCGGTGGGCGCTGGAGTCAGGGGTCCGGCACGCGGACGGCGGTGGTCGCCACGCGGCACCGGACGACGACGAGGACGAGCCCGAGCGGCCGATCTCCGGGGCAGGCCGACGGTCCGCCGAGTCGTCGAGTGGTCGGCGGCGGGGCAGCGAGCCGCGTCGGCGGGAGCAGGCAGCGATCGGCCCGGCGCCAGACTCGGACCACACCCGGGAGTGGACGCTCGACCGTCCACAGGACCAGGGGTACTCCGGCCGCCGGCGGGCCGACGCCGGGGAGGACGAGCCGGTCTCCGGCGCTGTCTCGGACCGGCGTCCCCGCCGCGCGCCCGTTGGCCGTCCGCAGGTGATCTGGTCGGGCGGGGAGCCGGAGTCCGCCCCGAGCGAGCAGGTGCCGGATCAGGAGCCGAGCCGTCCCAGCCGGCGTAGCCGCCGTGCGGCGGAGGAGTCCTGGTCCCGTCCGGCGGCCGACCCGTGGGCCCGCGGATCGGACCGGGCGGCGGAGCCCGAACCGTCGTACCCGCCTGCGGTGGACCCGTGGGACGCCTCTGGCGTGCACGCGTGGCCGCCGACGGCCGGCGCGGACGGCGGGGACCTGAGCGGGCAGTGGTCGGCGGTGGAGAGCGTCGGTGGCTGGGAACGGTCGGACCGCACTGGCCAGTGGGAGCGGTCCGCGATCGAGGACGACCAGTGGGACCGTACGGTGGCGCCGCGCTCCGATCGTCCGGTGGCGGCCGAGGGGTGGCCGAGCCGGGAAGACGGGTTCTGGTCCGGCACCCGGTTGGCCGATGACGACCCGCGTTGGATGGATCCGACGACGTCGGCACCCCGGTCGCCGGTGGTGGGATACACCGCCCCACGGCCGCGCAGCGCGCCCGCGCCGCGTTCGGGCGCACCGCGTGCGGGTACGCCCCGGCGTCGGGCGGACCGGCCGGCGGTGGGAACGGCGTCGGTACGTCGGCGGGTCGAGTCGGCGGCCACTGGTGCCTGGGCGCGGCGTCTGGAGGACGACCTGCTGGACCCGGATCCGGGTGGGTCCGTCCGGCCTCTGCTGTACACGGCGGCCTGTTACCTGGTGCCGGCGATGCTGATCTTCGTTTGGCTGTTGACGCTGGACAGCCAGGCGCCGGCTGGTTGTGTGACCGACATCAGCGGGGGCGGGTGTGAGTCCGCCCGGTCCCGGGCACTGGAGTCACTACTGGCTGGTTCGCCGCGCTTCGGTTTGGCGCTGGTGAGCAGTCTGGTGGTGGCGGCGCTGCTGCGGCGGGTGGGTACGACGTGGCGCTCGGCCACCATCGCGGTTGCCGCCGCGGTCGTGGGCGGTGGCCTCTCCACTGTGCTGATCAGCGCGGTGACGGGCCAGCCCATCGGGTGACACGGCTGCGAGCCGCCGGACCATCGTGGCCGGGCTGCGCCAGGTCGGACGATGTACGCACGAGGGCCCGCACCGATTGCTCGGTGCGGGCCCTCGTGGTGGTGTTGCGGACGTCAGCCCTGAACGACGTTCAGGTTGAACGACGCGGTCACCTCAGGGTGCAGCTTGATCTTCACCGGGTAGGCGCCGATCGACTTGATGTGACCGGGCACCTCCAGCCGGCGACGATCGAGGACCGGGCCGCTAGCGGCCTTGACGGCGTCGACGATCTCGGCCGGGGTGACCGAGCCGAAGAGCCGTCCGCCGTCGCCGGCGCGGACCTTCAGGTTGACCTTGAGACCCTCGAGCTGAGCCTTGACCTCGTTGGCGTGGTCGAGGTCGCGGATCTCGCGGGCCCCACGGGCCCGCTTGATGACCGTGACCTGCTTTTCCGCGCCCTTGGTCCAGACGATCGCGAAGCCCTGCGGCAGCAGGTAGTTACGGCCGTAGCCGTTCTTGACCTCGACGATGTCGCCCGGGGCACCGAGGCCGGACACTTCCTGAGTCAGGATGATCTTCATATCGGTGCCTCCTCTCAGCGGGTGGTGGCCGTGTATGGCAGGAGCGCCATCTCACGGGCGTTCTTGACCGCACGGGCGATCTGCCGCTGCTGCTGCGAGGTCACGCCGGTCACCCGACGAGCGCGGATCTTGCCGCGATCGGAGATGAACTTGCGCAGCAGCGCGGTGTCCTTGTAATCGATGTAGGCGATCCCGTCCTTGTCGAGCGGGTTCACCTTCTTCTTGGGCTTGCGCAGTGCCGCAGCCTTGGCCGTAGCACGTGCTCCTGGTTTGCGATCGCGAGCGCTAGGCGCCATTAGAACGGTGGCTCCTCGTCAAAATTGGCGCCCGAACCGGCACGCGCGGGAGAAGGAGCAGCCGAAGCCCAGGGGTCGTCGAAGTTGCCTCCGCCGCCGCCCTGGTTGCCACCGCCACCGCCGCCACCGAAGCCGCCGCCGCCACCGCCGGAGCGGGACATCTTCTGCACCTTCGCCGTGGCGTAGCGCAGCGACGGGCCGATCTCGTCGACCTCAAGCTCGATGACAGTGCGCTTCTCACCCTCGCGGGTCTCGTAAGACCGCTGACGCAGCCGGCCCGACACGATCACCCGAGCGCCACGCTGCAGCGACTCGGCGACGTGCTCGGCGGCCTGCCGCCACACGGTGCATGCGAGGAACAGCGGCTCGCCGTCCTTCCATTCGTTCGACGCCTTGTCCATGAAACGGGGCGTCGAAGCGACTCGGAACTTGGCGACCGCAGCCCCGGAGGGGGTGAACCGCAACTCGGGGTCATCGGTCAGATTGCCGATGACCGTGATGGTGGTGTCTCCTGCCATGACCATCTCCTCGCGCACTCAGCGTCTCGTCGTACAGGCTCGCAGAGCCGTACGACAGAGTCGCGGAGGCTGATCCGGACGAACCGGGGTTGGATGCTCTAGCGCATTTCCGGTCGGATGACCTTGGTGCGCAGCACGGACTCGTTGAGCCGGAGCTGACGGTCCAGCTCGGCCACCGCAGCAGGCGTGGCCTGCAGGTCGATGACGGCGTAGATGCCTTCGGCCTTTTTGTTGATCTCGTACGCGAGGCGCCGACGGCCCCACACGTCGGTCTTCTCAACCGAGCCACCCGCGGTCCGAATCACGTTCAGGTACGTGTCGAGCGACGGTGCGACGGTGCGCTCCTCGAGGCTGGAGTCGAGGATGACCATTAGTTCGTAGTGACGCAAGACGTGCTCACCTCCTGTGGGCTAAGCGGCCACGGTCCTTCCGTGGCAGGAGGTCTTGTGTCGTCGTCCGCACGCGCCGAGGGAACCCGGCCGGACGCGGACAACCTGACCAGGATACCCGGTCCCAACGATCATGCCCGGGGTGGTCGGGTCCGGACCCGGACGAGCCGACGGGGGCCCACCGTCCGACCGTCAATTGGCCGGTGGTGGACCCCCGTCTACGAGGCCGCGGGGCGTCCGGTCCGCATTCCTTGGGTGGGACCTGGGGAGGAACGACCACACCGATGAGGTTGGACCGAAGACGCCCCGCGGAGCTTTATCGTGTTGTTATCTGACGATACAACAGCACTCGTACCTTGTCGGGGGGAAAAGCACAATTTTCGGAGATTCGTCGTCGCTCGGTATCCGCTGTGCGATGGGGGTCGCCCCCGCTGCGCCGGGCCGCGCCGCGGGGGTGACCTCGCTGTCGGCCGTCGACCGTCGGTCGCCGTGCGACGCTCGCGCCGCTGGCGACACCGGGAGTGGTCGCCGGTTCAAACCCATCAACGATCGTCGGTCCCTCCGGTGACGCGACACCGCCCCGACCGTCGCTCCGCCGGTCGGGGGCGCGACGTAGGCTCGCTCGCATGCGTATCGGAGCCCACGTCGACTCGACCGACCCGCTGGCGGAGGCGGCCGCCCGGTCCGCCGAGACCGTGCAGTTCTTCCTCGCCGACCCACAGGGTTGGAAGGCGCCCAAGCCTCGCGAAGATGCCGAGCGGCTACGCGCCGCCGAGGTCGACCTCTACGTGCACGCGCCGTACGTCATCAACGTGGCCACGCTCAACAACCGCATCCGGATCCCGAGCCGCAAGCTGCTGCTCGGGCACGCCAACGCGGCCACCGCCATCGGCGCCAAGGGCCTGATCGTCCACGGTGGGCACGTCAACGCCGGCGACGACCTGGCCGTCGGCTTCGACAACTGGCGCAAGACGTTCGCGTACGCGGCGGACTCCGGCGGCTTCGGCGTACCGGTCCTGATCGAGAACACCGCCGGCGGCGACAACTCCTGCGCCCGGCGGCTGGACGCGCTCGCCCGACTCTGGGACGCCATCGGTGAGTACGAGGTCGGCTTCTGCCTGGACACCTGCCACGCGTACGCGGGCGGCGAGGAGCTGCTCGGCCTGGTCGACCGGGTCAAGGCGATCACCGGGCGGATCGACCTGGTGCACGCCAACAACTCCAAGGGCGCGTTCAACTCGGGCCAGGACCGTCACGACAACCTGGACGGCGGGACGATCGACCCGGAGCTTGTGGTGGCGGTGATCCGGGCAGCCGGCGCGCCGGTGGTCGTCGAGACACCGGGCGGTGTGACAGGCCAGGCTGCCGACATCGACTTCCTGCGTGAGCAGCTCGGAGCGAAGAGCCCGGCGGCATGACGAGCGGACAGCCCGGGACCGGCAACGCCCGGCCCACCCCCACCGGCGCGACCGCCGAGAGCCAAGCCGCCACCACAGCCGCGGCCGGCACCCCCACCCAGCAGAACGCCGCGAACAAGCAGGATGCCGCCGAGGGCGCCACCGCGGCCAGCGACAGCACTGCCAAGGGGACCGACGCGGTCAAGGACAGCGACCCGGCCAAGGACAGCGGCGCGATCAAGGCCGACAAACCAGCCAAGGACAGCGAGCCGGCCAAGAACGGCGACCCGGCCAAGGGCGCGAAGGCGGACAAAACCGACGGTACGGATAAGGCCGACAGCGAGGCGAACCCGGTCGGCCCGGAGCGTTGGGAGGCATTCGCCTCCGCCCCTGAGCCGAAGCCCTCCATCTTCAGTCGGGTGGGCCGGGCGGTCGGTCGGTTCCTGATCCACGAATGGACCCTGGCCGCCCTCGGCTCGTTGGCACTGGCCGTGTTGATGACCTGGCCGACGCTGCGCTATCCGCGCTACACCCTTCCTCAGGACTACTGGGACCCGAGCCTGCAAGCCTGGCAGATGGCCTGGTCGGGGCACATCCTGCTGGCCGAGCCGGCACGGCTGTGGCAGTCCAACACGTTCTTCCCCGAGCTGTGGAGCTTCGCGTTCTCCGACACTCTGCTCGGGTACGCCCCGGCCGGAATGCTCGGCAGCGGTCCCGAGGACGCCGTGCTGCGCTACAACATCATGTTCGTGCTGGCGCACGCGCTCGCCACTCTCGGGGCGTACGCGCTGGCCCGACAGCTCGGGGCCGGCCGGATCGGTGCGGCCGTCGCGGGGGTGAGCTACACCTACGCGCCGTGGCTGCTGGCCCAGGCCGGTCACCTGCACGTGCTCTCCAACGGTGGCATTCCGCTGGCGCTGGCGATGTTGGCGCGCGGGCACGGGTGGTCCCTCCGACACGGCTACCGGCCGGAGCGCCGGCATGACGGTTGGGTCTACGCCGGTTGGCTGGTGGCAGCCTGGCAACTCAGCCTCGGCTTCGGTATCGGGCTGCCCTTCGCGTACTTCCTGGCCGGCGCGGTGCTGGTTGCCGCCGTCCTGTTCATCGCGCGGCGGTTGCGCACCGGGCAGGCCGTTCCGTTCGGTCGCCGGTTGTTCGTCGCCGACGTGCTCGGCGGGGTGTTGTTCGCCGGTGTCGGTCTGCTGATGGCGTTCCCGTTCTTCAAGGTGACCGAGCTGCACCCGTACGCCGAGCGCACCGTCGGCGACATCAGCCTCTTCTCGCCACCGGCGTCGGGCTTCGTGACGGCGCCCGGGGAGTCGCGGATCTGGGGTGGGCTGCACGAGGGCGCCCGGGCAGCGCTGCCGTGGCACCCGGAGATGACCCTGCTGCCGGGCTTCGTGCTCTACGCGCTCGCCGCGGGCGGGTTGCTCTTCTCGGTGTGGCGGCTGCGGCACCGGCTGCTGCTGCTCGCCGGGGTGCTGGTGACGATGGCCTTCGCCATGGGCACCCGTTTCTTCGACGGCACCTTCACCTACGTGCCCCTCTTCGAGCATCTGCCGGGTTGGAGCGGGCTGCGTACCCCCGGGCGGTTGATGCTCTGGACCACGTTGTTGCTCGGCCTGCTCGCGGCGGGCGCGGTCACCGCGCTCACCGACCGGGTCCGCGAGTTGACCGCGCAACGGATCCCGTCGTGGCCGGGGCCGTGGCTGCGGATGGCCACCCTGCTGCCGTTGCTGCTGGTCACCGTCGAGGGCCTGAACACCACCCCACACCCGGTGGTGCCGACCCAGCCGGCGGCGATGCGTTCGGCGGAGGGTCCGCTGTTGGTGCTGCCCAGCAATCAGAGCCTGGACCAGCACGTGATGCTCTGGTCGACCAGCGGGTTCCCCGACGTGGTCAACGGCGGTAGCGGCTTCACGCCGCGCCAGCTCGACGACGTCCGTCGGGTGAGCCAGTCGTTCCCGGACCAGACGAGCGTCGACTACCTGCGCACGCTCGGCGTTCGCACAGTGGTGTTGCTGCGCGGTCAGGTGGCCGGCACACCATGGGAGATCAACATCGACGCGCCCGTCGAGTCGCTCGGCATCAGCCGGCAGGAGGTCGGCGACGCCGTCGTCTATCGCCTGTGAAGCTTTAGGGCGGGTTTTCGGGGGAGCCCACCCGGCTCCGGGCGGTCAGGCTTGATCCCTGCGCCGGGCGGGGCTCCCCCGAAAACCCTGACGTGGTGCCGGCCGCGGTGGCCTTAGGGTCAGGTCGTGGGCACCGGTACCGGTGCTTGTTCGCTGGTCGTCGTGGTGCGGCGCCAGCGGTCTATCCAGGGGGCGTCCGGAGCGCCGTCGAGAACGCCACCGTCCGGGTCGTCCGGGTAGGTGGCCCGCACCGCGTCCTGCTCGGGGTGCAGGATCTCCTTGACGACGAAGACGCAGAGCACCACCACGGTGGCCAGTCGCAGCGTCGAGGCCAGCACGAACACCCCTTCCGGGAAGACCGGACGGCTGGTTGCCGCGCCGAGCAGTTCCCCGTAGAAGGCGACGAAGTAGCAGACCTCGGCGATCTGCCAGGCCAGGAACGCGCCCCACTTCGGTCGGGCCAGCACCACCAGCGGGAGCAGCCAGAGCACGAACTGCTGCGACCAGACCTTGCTGAAGATGAGGAACGCGGCGACCACCAGGAAGGCGAGCTGACCCAGCCGCGGTCGGCGCGGCGCCCGCAGCGCCAGCACCGCGACACCGAGGCAGGCAAGCCCGAACAGCGCGTACGAGATGGTGTTGAGGGTGGGGATGTTGGCGTTGAGCCACTCGAACGGGCCGAGCTTGGCGGGGTCGTTGCCGACTTTGCCGTCCAGGTAGCGACCGATGTACCAGAGCGTGCCCCAGTCGATCGGTCGGGTGGTGTTCAGCTCGAAGAACCGGTCCCAGTTCTCCGGGTACGCCCTTGCGGCCGGCAGGTTCACCAGCACCACGGCCGCGATCGCCGTCCCGATGGCAATGAGCGCGGCACGTATCCGGTCGGCTCGCAGCGCGAGGATGAGGATCGGCCCGAGCAGGAACAACGGCCAGAGCTTCGCCGCGCCGGCGAGCCCGAGCAGCACGCCGGCCGCCGCCGGTCGTTTTCGGGCCCAGGCCAGGAGGCCGAAGGCGGCCAGCCCGATGGCGAGCAGGTCCCAGTTGACTGTGGCGGTGAGCACCAACGCCGGGGCGAGTGCGAACAGCGCCGCGTCCCAGGGTCGTCGGCGGCGCAACGCCAGGATCACCCCCACCGTGGCCACCGCGAGCGCACCCAGCACCAGCGCGTTGAGGTTGTAGAACCACTGGACCTGGTTGATGCTCGGGTCGCCCTCACCGATGGCGTGCACCGGCAGGCCCAGCGCGCCCATGAAATAGCCGGTCAGCACCGGGTACTCGACCGGGTGGTCGCGGTAGGGCACCTTGCCCTCATTGAGCCCTTCGGCGTAGTAGAGGGCAAGGACGTCGGTGTAGCAGAACCGGGTGTACTGGACGTTGTTCTGCCAAGCGCCGTTCTGGCAGGGCGATTTCTGCACCCAGTGCAGCGCGAGTGTGAGGCACACCAGCGCCAGCACGATCCGCACGGGGGTCCAGAAGCGACGCTCCCCACCGGCCGGCCGGTCCAGCGCTGTCGCGTGGTCGCCGAGCGGTCCGCCGATGACGCTGGAGACGCCGCGGACGAACCCGTCGGAGCGGGACGGGTGATCGGTGGTTCCGGCGTCGTCGATGCCGGGCGTCGACTGGGTGCTCATGAAGAGGCATCCTGCCGTACGACAGGGGTGCCCGTCCCGGCGCGGCGCGGAGTTCGGGGTACGAAAACGCCGCCGCCGGCCCGGGACAGGTCGTCCGGCCGGCGGCGGTGTCGTCGTGTGCTGGTGCGGGTCAGTCTCGGTTGGGTGGCAGCCCGGGTAACAGGCCTCCGCCGCCACCACCGGTTCCGCCGCCGCCGGGATTGCCTCCTGGATTGCCGCCGGGGTTACCGCCGGGGTTGCCCCCAGGGTTACCGCCAGGGTTGTTGCCCCCAGGGTTGCAGAAGATGTCGATCAGCGGGTTACAGGGGGTGCCCTGGCCGGGCTGACCCCCCGGGTTGGGTGGCGGCGGCGGGGGCGGCGGGGCTTCACCGTTTCCGGAATCCGGATCGCCGACGTTCTGGGCCGGCGGGAAGTCGACCTTGGGCTTGCCCTTCAGCGCCTCGTCCATGAACCGCTCCCAGATGTCGCCTGGGAGGTTTCCACCACTGACCTTCCGCTTGTCCTTGAGGATGAGCGGCTTCCGGTCTCGCACGTTGCCCACCCACACTGCGGTGGCCAACTGCGGCGTGTAACCGACCATCCAGGCGTCGCCGTTGTCCCTGCTGTCGCCCTTGAGCTCCCAGGTACCGGTCTTGGAGGCCGCCTTGCGACCGTCGTCGAGCCGGTGGTTGACGGCGGCCGGGTAGTCCTTCAGCACGGACGTCACGTCGTCCACGACGCCCTTGTCGATTCGCCGCTTCGAGTCGAGCTTCTCGCTGTAGATCTTGTCCCACTTACCGGTGTTCGGGTTCTGCTTCTCCACCGAGTAGAGGAAGTGGGCCTTGTTGTAGACGCCCCCGTTGGCGAAGGTGGCGACGCCGTTGGCGTGGTCCAGCACGGTGATCGGGTACTGGCCGTAACCGACGACGTTGAAGAACGGCTCCGGCGTGATGTCCTTCGGGTCGGTCTTGGTCAGGTCGTAGGCCTTGGCCGGGTTGGTGTCCGTGCGCCACATGGTGGTGACGCCGGCCTGCTTGGCCATGTCGACGACCTTGTCCGCGCCGATCTCCTCGGTGACGTAGTAGAACGGCACGTTCAGGGACTTGAGGGTGGACACCTTGAGGGTGCAGGAGTTACCGCAGTCGGGGTTGTCGTCGCCCGCGTTGCTGACCTTGAACTCGGTGCCTTCCGGCTTGAAGGCCCTGCCCTTCCACCGGGACTCGAGCGCCTTCTTCTCCTTGAGCGCCGCCGCCAGGGTGTAGATCTTGAAGCTTGAACCTGGCGAGTGACCGCCGCTGATCGTGCCACTGGAGTCGGTGTTCTTGCCGGCGTAGTCGGTGCCGGTGCCGTTGTCACCGCCGTAGTACGCGACGACCCGACCGTTTGTGGGGTCGATCGCCACCACCGCGGCCATGAGGTTGGACGGCTGATCAGCCAACTCGGAGCCCTTGGACTTGCGCTGGGCCGTCTCGACCGCCGCCGCCTGCATCTTGGTGTCCACAGTGGTGCGGATCCGATAACCGCCGGCCATCAGCGCCTGGGAACACAGCGGCTTGGTATCTGTCACCTCCGTGTCCTTCTCGACGCAGATGCCCCTGTCCCGCATCTCCTGCCGGACGTAGTTGATGACATTGCCGTACGGGGTGTCGACGCCGAAGTCGACGCCGATGCCGCCCTTCTTCGGGGCCTTGATGGCCTTTATCGGGTACTCAGCAGGACGCGGTTCCTTGCCGGGCACACCGAGCCAGCCCTCCTTGACCATGCCCTCGATCACGTAGGTCCAGCGATCCTGGGCCGCTGTCGGATTGATCGCCGGGTCGTACCCCTGGTGGGTGGAGCTGGGTTCTGGCTGCTTGATCAGAGCCGCGAGGACGGCACCCTCGGCCGGATTGAGCTTGCCCACCGACTTGCCGAAGTAGGTCTGCGCCGCAGCCTCGATGCCGTAGGCGCCCCGGCCGAAGTAGATCACGTTGAGGTAGTGCTGCATGATCTGCGGCTTCGTGTACTCGTCGTTGAGCTTGGAGGCGAAGATCGCCTCCTTCACCTTCCGGGCGTACGTGTCGTCCTTCAGGTTGTCGTAGGCGTTACGCGCGTACTGCTGGGTGATGGTCGAGGCGCCCTGCTTGTCGCCGCCGGAGAGGTTGTTCCAGCCGGCGCGGGCAATGCCCTTGTAGTCCACACCGGAGTGGCGGTAGAAGTTCCGGTCCTCGGCTGCGGCAACCGCGTTCTGCACGTACTCCGGAATCTGGTCGATGGTGACCAGGGTTCGGTTCTGATCGCCCACCTTGGCGATGATCGTCTTGTTGTCGAAGGCGTACAGGGTGGTCGCCTGCGGCGGGGTGATCTCGTCCGGGAGCACGACGCTCGTCGAGTAGTAGGTGAACCCGACCACGCCGATTCCGGCGAGCATGATGAAGACGGCGAACCCGGCGATCAGCAGGTTCATTCGCTTGCGCTTCTTCGCCCGCGCCGCGCCCGAGTCACCCGGACCACGGCCGCCCCGACCGGGACCACCCGGACCACCGGGTCCCCCAGGGCCGCCCGGTCCACCGGAGACCGGTGAGACGCTCGCTCGGGCGACCGCCGCACGACCACCGACCGACGCGGAGCCGACGCTGGCCCGGCCTGCTGAGGCGCTGCCGACCGAGGCCGCACCGACGGCGGCGGCACCGACCGAGGCCCGACCTGCTGGCGCACCCGGCGCGGGAGAGACGGGCACGGAGGCCCGACCGGCGCCAGCACGGCCAGCGGCCACACCCGGTGCCGGCGACACCGGCACCGAGGCCCGACCGGCCCTGCCGTTGGCTGCCGAACCCACCGAGGCGGACCCGGCCGCCGCGCTGCCACGCGGCGGCACCGAGGCCGAACCGCCGACCGTGGCGCGACCGCCGGTCGCCCGGGGCGTCACCGAGGCACGGCCCGGGGTTGCCGCGCCGCCCTCCGAGGCTGACCAGCCGCTCCCGCCGGAGTCACCGCCGGGCCGGCGGTACGCGTCGTCCGCGCCCGGTCCGGGGTCACCGTCCGGACCCGAGTACTGGGCCCGCCCGCGCGCAGAACTGGGATCACCGTACGAGTTCATTCCTCACACCCTGCCGGTCGCGGTGGGGCGCGACTGCGCCGCCACCGGGTTGCCGTGAGTTGCTTCACCCCGGCTGCCGGCACGGGGGCGCCGGGCGAGCGGGGTCATTGTCGTATCAATCGGGCCAATCGGGCCAACAAGCGGTTGACCGTCCCGGGTTTCGTCTACGGCCCCGGGGCCGGTCCAACCAGCTGAGATCACCGTTGCGCCTCTCGCCTCCGCCGACCGGCGCCTTCGGCGCCCGCCGCGTCCTGCTCGCTCGTGCCGTCGCTGTCGCCGGTGAGACCGTCCCGGCCGAGCAGGTACTGCTCGACGAGATGGTTCCAGTCACAACCGAGGCACACCTCCACCACGAAGACCTGAAACTCACGCAGCGTCATCGCCAGCACTGGCAACTCGGTCAGTGTCCGAGCCTGGCCAGCGGACTGCTTGAGTTCGTCACCGTAAATGTAGTGGACCAGGGTCAGGTTTTCGCTGCGGCAGATCGGGCAGCGCCGGTCCGTCGGCTCTCCGTGGAACCGAGCGGCGTTCTTCAGGTACGGCGACGCGTCGCAGACGTCGTATGTGCCGACCCGGCCGGCCAGGAGCTCACGCAGCACTGCTCGCTTCTGAAGCGAGTAGTCGACGACCTGGCGCTGCGTACGCATGCGGAGAAGGGTACGCGGTCCGACCGGAGCAGGCGACCACGCTCACAATCCGTGACGACAGCATCTCGGTGCGGGGGTTTGCCCTGGCCCACGCGAACCGCTAACGTGCGATGTATCGGTCCGATACATCGCGGCGGTTACCGCTCCACGCCGGAGGGTAAAGAGAGGGTGGCCAGTGCTCGAGTTCGCCATCCTCGGCCTCCTGCAGGAGTCTCCGATGCACGGCTATGAGCTGCGCAAGGAGCTGACCGCCAAACTCGGCGCGATCCGGGCGGCGATCAGCTACGGCTCGCTCTATCCCACGCTACGCAGGCTGCAGGCGGCGGGATGGATCACCGAAGCTGCTGAGACACCCGCCACTGCCGAGGAGGTTCCCGCGCTGACCAGCCGACGAGGTCGGGTGGTCTACAAAATCACCGCGGAAGGCAAGGAACGCTTCGCCCAGTTGATCGCACAAGCCGGACCCGAGACGTACGACGACACGGGCTTCGGGGTGCACTTCGCGTTCTTCGCCCGAACCGACCAGGCGACCCGACTGCGCATTCTGGAGGGTCGCCGCCGCAAGATCGAGGAGCGTCGCGAAGGGCTTCGCGACGTGCTGGGCCGGGCGGCCGAGCGCCTCGACGCTTACACGCTGGAACTGCAGCGCCACGGCCTTGATGCCTGTGAGCGCGAGGTCCGCTGGCTGGAGGAGCTCATCGCCAACGAGCGCTCCGGCCGAGCCCCGACGGTCCCGAACATCGGGACAGCCGGCGGCCGACGAGAAGACAACAGCCCGCCTCCGCCTGGAGAGACCAGGAATGAGCGGCCGTGACAGAAAAGAAGGAGGCAGACGCTATGGGCTCCGTCCGCGTCGCCATCGTCGGTGTGGGTAACTGCGCCTCGTCCCTGGTTCAGGGCGTCGAGTACTACCGGAACGCCAACCCGAACGACCGCGTCCCGGGTCTCATGCACGTCGCCTTCGGCGACTACCACGTCAACGCCGTGGAGTTCGTCGCGGCATTCGACGTGGACGCCAAGAAGGTGGGCATGGACCTCGCGGAGGCGATCGTCGCCAGCGAGAACAACACCATCAAGCTCTGCGACGTGCCGCCGACCGGCGTCAGCGTGCAGCGCGGTCCGACCTTCGACGGTCTGGGCCAGTACTACCGCGAGATCGTCGAGGAGTCCGACGCCACGCCGGTCGACGTGACGCAGGCGCTGCGCGACGCGCGGGTCGACGTCGTCGTCTGCTACCTCCCGGTCGGCTCCGAGCAGGCCGCCAAGTTCTACGCCCAGGCCGCGATCGACGCCGGCTGCGCGTTCGTCAACGCCCTGCCGGTCTTCATCGCCTCCGACCCCGAGTGGGCCAAGAAGTTCGAGGACGCGGGCCTGCCGATCGTCGGTGACGACATCAAGAGCCAGGTCGGCGCCACCATCGTGCACCGCGCCCTCGCGAAGCTCTTCGAGGACCGCGGCGTCGAGCTGCTGCGCACGTACCAGCTCAACTTCGGCGGCAACATGGACTTCATGAACATGCTGGAGCGCAAGCGGCTGGTCTCGAAGAAGATCTCGAAGACCCAGTCGGTCACCTCGCAGATCCCGCACGAGATGAGCAAGAGCGACGTGCACATCGGCCCGTCGGACCACGTGCCGTGGCTGGACGACCGCAAGTGGGCGTACATCCGCCTGGAGGGCCGCTCGTTCGGTGACACCCCCCTCAACGCCGAGCTCAAGCTCGAGGTGTGGGACTCGCCGAACTCGGCCGGCGTCATCATCGACGCGGTCCGGGCCGCGAAGATCGCCCTGGACCGGAAGATCGGCGGCCCGATCCTGTCGGCCTCGTCGTACTTCATGAAGTCCCCGCCGGTGCAGTACGCCGACCACGACGCCCACCAGGCCGTCGAGGAGTTCATCGCCGGTGAGGTCACGCGCTGACGCGCTGAATCATCACGCACGTGGAAGGGCCGGGTCCGTGCGGACCCGGCCCTTCGCCGCGTTCAGCTCGACATCTCCAGGTACGGCGACAGCCGCAGCGCCAGCTCGTCAATCGAGTCGACCTCGCCACTGACCAGCGCGTCGGTCACTGCCATCCGCTCCTTCGCGGGCATGTTGAGGATCAGCCCAGCCTGTTCGAAACGGACGTCCGCAGCCCTCCAGGCGAGCCCGGCGTTCCACAAGTCAAGCGGACGCCAGAGCATGATCCCGTGGAGCAACGCGGCAGCCTGATCCAGGGTTGTCGGATAGACGGGACCATTGAGTAGATGGGCGTGTGGCCGGGCGGCAGCCGCGGAAAGGATGCCACCGTCGCGCACGACCGTGTGTGGGCCGGTGCTTTGTGCCATCAGGAGCAGTAGATCCTCCGCGTCCGGCCAGCGGCGCCTCACCGGTCGCCGAGCATTTCGTAGAACTCCGCGTTGCGCTCCTCCACCCGCTTGACCGCCCCACGGGTCCACTCGTCGCGCTCGCGGCGGTCCAGATATGCCTGGATCGCCACCTCGACGGTCTTGTGCATGGACCGCTGCTCGGCCTCGGCAAGCTCCTTGAGGCGCTGTTCGACTTCAGGCTTGAGCGTCAGGGTAAAGGCCATACCACTTTTGTATAGCTCCTCCGGTGGCACGTCAACCACGCTTGGCACTGCCTCTACCTCCTCATTCGTTGATCTCGGTTGCCGCTGGCAAGCCGCGCACCGATCAACGGCAGAGCGTGAAAGTCAGACGCGGAGGACGGGGTATCGAAATGTGCAACAGCCATCACATGTCCATCCGCCGCGAAGCATCCGACGGGGTCAGGACCAGGCGTGTCGCAGGGCGACCCCGGCCTCCAACTCCAGCAGCTTGACCTTGCGGGGCAGGCCCCCACCGAAGCCGACCAGCTTGCCGCCCGCGCCGACGATCCGGTGACACGGCACGATCACCGGCACCGGGTTGCGGTTGCAGGCCACTCCCACCGCCCGCGCAGCTCCGGCATCGCCGACCAGGCGCGCCACCTCGCCGTACGTCAGCGTCTCCCCGTACGGGATCCGCGTCATCTCCCGCCACACAGCGCGCTCGAAGTCGGAGCCGCGCGGCACCGAAACCGGGACGGTGAACGCGGTCAGCTCGCCGGCGAAGTACGCCCGCAGCTCGTCGACGGCCTGCCGGGACAGCGCGTCGCCGGGCTCGTTGGTGGCACCCTCGAGCCGGCCGAAATGGGCACCGCGGACGCTCGTGCCGTCGGTGGCGACGGAGAACTCACCGATCGGTGAGTCGAGCACGGCCCAGCGCATCCACCTATTCTCCCCCACGCGGACTCTCTCGCCGGCCCGGCCACCAGCCTCGGACCGAGCGTCACTCCCGACCCGCATCGGTAGATCATCTTCACGCCCTGCCAGGGCGTTCGGCGTTGCGCGGCGTCGATACCGTCAAGGTCGTGGCAACGGGAACGCTCATCTTTCTGATCATCGGCGGGGCGGGCATCGGTGTGCTCGCGCTCGCCCTGCTCGGCACCGAGCTGTTCCAGTTCGGGCACGCCGACGTGGACGGGCCGATCTCGATCGAGACGGTCGCCGGCTTCGCCGGGGCGTTCGGGTTCGGCGCGGCCATCGTCAACGAACTGCTCGGTGCTCGTACACCCGGCATGGTCGTCGGGGCGGTGGCCGGCGGCGTGCTCGCAGCCGTGCCCACCGGCTGGTTGGCGTCCCGGCTGGGTCGGGCGGCGCGGAACATGCGCACCGACCCCACCCCCACCCGCGACGACCTGGTCGGCGCGCTCGGCCTGGTCGTCACCCCGGTGCCGGCCAATGGGTACGGCGAGGTCCGCATTCGCCTCGCCGGCCAACCGGTCAAGCTCAGCGCCCGCGCGGACCAGCCGATCCCGCTCGGCGCCCAGGTCTTCGTCGTGCAGGCGCTCAGCGACACCAGCGTGCACGTAGAGACCTACTGATCTCCCCCTCATAGACGGGACTCCTCATATGGCCCTACTCATCGCCATCGGTGGCGCGGTCCTCCTCGCGCTCATCCTGGTGTTCTTCGTGCTCTCCCGGATCAAAGTGGCCGGCCCGAACGAGGCGTTCATCGTCACCGGTCGCAAGGGCCGCACCACCCAGACCGCCGACGGTGGGCGGTCCACCGACAACTCCGGGCAGAAGGTCGTGCTGGGCGCCTCGGTCTTCGTGCTGCCGGTGGTGCAGAAGCTGCAGTCGCTCGACCTGTCCAGCCGGCGGATCGACGTCGGCATCCGGGGCGCTGTCAGCAAGCAGGGCATCCGCGCCGACCTGCACGGTGTGGCGATCGTCAAGGTCGGCGGCACCGAGGACGCGATCCGGGCCGCCGCACAACGGTTCCTGCACCAGCAGGACGAGATCGACAACTTCACCAGGGAGGTGCTGGCCGGCGCGCTGCGCTCGATCGTCGGCCGGCTCACCGTCGAGGAGGTCATCCGGGACCGGGCGGCGTTCGCCAGCGCGGTCGCCGAGGAGGCCGAACACTCGATGACCAACCAGGGTCTGGTGTTGGACACCTTCCAGCTCCAGGACATCCTCGCCGAAGGCTCCTACCTTCAGGACCTGGGCCGACCCGAGGCCGCCCGGGTGCTCAAGGACGCGGCGATCGCCGAGGCCCGGGCCCGGCAGCAGGCCGAGCAGGAGCGGCTGCTCGCCGAGGAGGCCATCGCCGAGGCCAACCGCAACCTGGCCCTCAAGCAGGCCGGCATCCAGGCCGAGATCGACGCGGCGAAAGCGAAGTCCGCGGCGGCCGGACCGCTCGCCCAGGCCGAGCGGGACCAGGCGATCCTCTCCGAACAGCAGAAGGTGGCCGAGCGCAACGCCGAACTCAAGCAGCGCCAGCTCGACACCGAGGTTCGCAAGCCGGCCGACGCGGCCCGGTACAAGGTGGAGCAGGAGGCCGAGGCGTCCCGAGCAGCGGCGGTGCTGCACGCCGACGCGCAGCGTCAGTCCGTCATCGCCGCCGCGCAGGCCTCCGCCGAGCAGGCCCGCCTCACCGGTGAGGGTGAGCGGGCCCGACGGGCCGCGCTCGCCGAGGCCAACGCCATCGAGGGTGCCAAGGAGGGTGAGGCCGAGCAGCGGCGACGCTCCGCCATCGCCGAGGCCGTGGAGCGGGAAGGCCAGGCCGAGGCCGCGGCCATCCTCGCCAAGGGTGAGGCCGAGGCCGACGCGATGGCGCGCAAGGCCGAGGCGTTCGCCGCGTACGGAGAGGCGGCCGTGCTGGACCTGCTGGTCAAGGTGCTGCCGCAGGTCGTCGAGGCGGCCAGCGCGCCGATCGGAGCGATCGACAAGATGACGGTCATCTCCACCGACGGCGCGTCGTCGCTCACGAAGTCGGTGGCCGGCAACGTGGCCCAGGGCCTACAGCTCGGCAGCGATCTCACCGGGATCGACCTGCCCGGCCTGCTGGCACGGCTGGGTGCCGGACGGACCGACGCCACCGCTCCGGCCACCGGGGTCGACACGGTGGACGGCAGCACCGTCTCGCGCTGAGCCCGAGGGACCGGCCGAGCGTCAGGGCTCTGGTCGGCACCGGATGACCCACGAACGACCGGCGCCCGCCGGCACCGCCTCCCGAGGGAGGGGTGCCGGCGGGCGCCGGTGGTAATTCCGTGGCTGGTTCAGGCGAGGTTCATGGAGAAGCGCTCGCCCGCCGAGAGGCCGAGGTCCGGAGCCGAGTAGTTGGGGTCCTTGTTCGGGATCAGCTGGCTGGTGCCGGCGCTGCCGGCACTGACCGCCTGCTCGTCGACGTACGCGAAGATCCAGCCCGACCCGTCAGTGGTCCCGACACCCCGGTGCCAGAAGTTGAAGACCTCCCAGTCATCGATTGCGGGGGCCGAAGCAAGGATCGGCTTCGATCCGGCACCGGTCGCCGAGACCCACTTGCCGTTGGCCAACGAACGCAGGCCGAAGTAGCCGTAGTAGTCCAGATCGAACAGCTCGAACTTCTCCCAGGTACTCACCGACGCGACCAACGGGATCAACGGCTTGCTCCCGGCACCGTCGGCGGAGACGTACTTGCCGCTGACGGCCGATTTGAAGCTGACGATCAGGTTCGTTTCGAGGTCGAACTTCTCCCAGGTGCTGGCGTTCACCGCGCTGGCAACCAGCGGGCCACCGTTGTTGGGCGCACTGACGTACTTGTTGTTGACGGTGGCCTTCAGGCTCACCGTGCCGTCGATCTGGTGAACCAGCTGGAACCTCTCCCAGGTGCTCACCGACGTGGCTGTGGCGATCAGCGGCTTGCTGCCGGCACCGGTGGCACTGACGTACTTGCCGTTGACGTTCGCCCGCAGTGCGACCAAGCCGTTGCCGGCGTCGACGATGTCGAGCTTCTCCCAGCCGCCCAGCACTGGGCCGACGGCGGCCAGAGGCTTGCTGCCCGCGCCGTCAGCGGAGACGAAATAGCCGTTGGAACGTGCCAGCAGGCCGTGCGAGGTGCGCGCCGGAGAGAGGGCCGACGCGACGTTGAGCAGACGGTCCACCCCGCCCTGCGGGTTCAGCACCGCGCCAGCGAGCCCTCGGGTCACGATCGTGTTGCGCACCTGCGACGGGGACCACGTCGGGTTCGACTGAAGCAGCAGCGCAGCGGCTCCGGCCACGTGCGGCGCCGCCATCGAGGTCCCGCTGGAGGCCACCGACCCGTCGGTGGTCCCGTTTGCCGCCGAGACGATGTCCACGCCCGGAGCCCAGACGTCGACACACGGACCGTAGTTCGAATCGAATTCCTCGGTCACGGCCCGACGGTCGAACCTGTCGGTGGCTCCGACGGTGATCGCCGCCGACACCCTGGCCGGGCTGTACGCGCAGGCATCGTCTGCATCGTTGCCGGCGGCCACCGCGTAGGTGAGACCGGTGGCGATGGAGTTGCTGACCGCGTTGGGGATCGCCGGGTAGTCCGGGTTATACGGCGCGCCGAGGCTCATGTTGACCACGGCAGGCTTCTGCGCATTGGCGGTCACCCAGTCGATCCCGGCCAGGACCTGCTCGGTGGTGCCACCACCACTGCAGTCGAGGACCCGGACGGCGACCAGGTTGACGTTCTTGGCCACGCCGTATTTGGTGCCGCCGACGGTGCCCGCCACGTGCGTGCCGTGACCGTCGCAGTCCTGTGCCACATTGTCCTGGTCGACCGCGTCGTAGCCGTACGAGGCACGGCCACCGAAGTCGCTGTGACTGATGTCGATGCCGCTGTCCATGATGTACGCGTTCACCCCGGCACCGGTGTTGGGGTAGGTGTAGCTGCCACTCAGCTTGGGCGAAACCTGATCGATCCGGTCCAGGCCCCAGGAGGGGGGCGCGCTCTGCGTCCCGCTCCCTTGGAAGCGGACCACCGGCTCCACGGATGCGACATCCGGGTCGGCGGCCAGCCGGCCGGCCTGCTTCGCGGTCATCGCGGCGGAGTAGCCGTTGACGGCGTTGCTGTACAGCCGACGGACGCTGCCGCCGTTCTTCGTGGCCAGGGCCGAAGCCGCTGCCTTGATTTTGGCCGGGGTGGTCTTCTTGTTCTTGAAGACCACGATGTAGCGATCCGGTACGACCTCGACGGGCTTGGCTTTGGACAACCGGCTGTCCGGCTTGGGGGCGGTCAACTTGCTCGCGGGCTTCGGCGCCAGCGGAGCGGACGGTTCGGCCATGGCGGCCCCACCGGTCGCGGCGCTGACGATGATGGTTGCGGAGGCGAGAACAAGGCTCGCCACCGCCGAGCGGCGTAGCACGCCACGGCGTTTCACTAGATGATCTCCCCGTTTGGTCGTCGCCCGTCCAATCCGGAGGGCCGGACGGGCGGTGGGGTCGGCGGCGGTGTCGATGGACCGGTAGCCGACGGACGCCCAGCAATCATGGACGACGATGAAAGCGCTACACCTCAGCCATTCGGTCGATCCGCTCGCGTTTCGTCGTCGACCGGACAGCTGTGCATCGCCGTCAGCCACGTCCTGCGAGTGACGGCTCCCGCCACCCCACGACGGATCGCGCTACACGACAAGCATCGAGGTCGAGCGCGTCAGTTGGGGATGCCCTCGGCGCGGGCCCAGCGCAGCAGCTCCGCCTCGGCGGCGTCGCGGTCCAGCGGGCCGTGCTCGAGGCGTTGCTCCTTGAGGTGCTTCCAGGCCCGCCCGACCACCGGCCCCGGCGGTACGCCGAGCAGCTCCATGATCGCGTTGCCGTCCAGGTCGGGTCGAACCCGCGCCAGGTCTTCCTCGGCCTCGATCCGGGCGATCCGATCCTCCAGCGCGTCGTAGTCGGCCGCGAGTTGGGCGGCCTTGCGCCGGTTGCGGGTCGTGCAGTCGGAGCGGGTCAGCTTGTGCAGGCGGGGCAGCAGGTCACCGGCGTCGGCGACGTAGCGGCGCACCGCCGAGTCGGTCCACTCGCCCCGCCCGTACCCGTAGAAGCGCAGGTGCAGCGCGACCAGCGCGGTCACCTGCGCGGTGACGTCCTTCGGGTAGCGCATCGCCTTCATCCGGGCCTTGGTCAGCCGGGCGCCGACCACCTCGTGGTGGTGGAAGCTGACCCGGCCGTCGGACCCGACCGCCTTCGTCGCCGGCTTGCCCACGTCGTGCAGGAGGGCGGCCATCCGCAGGATGAAGTCGCAGCCCCCCTCCTCGTAGGAGACCGCGTTCTCGACGACCGTCAACGTGTGCTCGTAGACGTCCTTGTGCTGGGCGTGCTCGTCGATCTCCAGCTTCAGCCCGGTCAGCTCCGGCAGGAACCGCTCGGCCAGCCCGGTGTCGACCAGCAGCCGCAGCCCGGTGATCGGGTCCGCGCCGCAGAGCAACTTGGTGAACTCGTCGCGGATCCGCTCGGCGGTGATCCGGTCCAGGTCGGCGGCCATCTCGGTCATCGCCAGGTGCACGTCGGGGTGCACGGCGAAGCGGAGCTGCGCGGCGAACCGGGCGGCCCGCAGCATCCGCAGCGGGTCGTCGCCGAACGACTCACCAGGCGTGCTCGGGGTACGGATCACCTTGGCCGAGAGATCGTCCAGCCCACCGTGCGGGTCGGTGAACCGGTGGGCCGGCAGGCTGACCGCCATCGCGTTGATCGTGAAGTCGCGCCGCTTCAGGTCCTCGTCGAGGCTGGTGCCGTACACCACCACCGGGTTGCGGCTGACCTGGTCGTACGATTCAGCACGGAACGTCGTGATCTCCAGTCGGAGGCCGTCGCGCTGAGCGCCGATGGTGCCGAACTCCCGACCGGTCTCCCAGATCGACTCGGCCCAGCCCTTGATGATCCGCAGGGTCTCGTCGGGGTGCGCGTCGGTGCAGAAGTCGAGGTCATCCCCGAGTCGACCGAGCAGGGCATCCCGCACCGAACCGCCCACCAGGTGCAACTCGTGACCGGCGCGGACGAAGCGGCGGCCCAACTCGTCGGCGACCGGGGACACCCGGAGCAGTTCGGCGACGGCGTTGCGCTGCGCGGCGGTGAGTTCGCGGCGGTCGGCGGCGTGAGGAGCGGAGGCTTCGGACATGGGATCACCAGCTTATCGGGCAGGGGTGTGATCCGATCCGCCGGGCGCGGGTAACGGGTGGGGGTTGACTATGGTCTGTGGCGTGCGGGTCGGTGTCCGGCTCGACGTACCCCTGGGAGGCTGGAGATGAGCGGCGGGCTCTACCGCAGCGCCAACGCCACGCCGGACGGTAACGTGCCGCCGGCTGACGGGGCGATCTTCATCTCCGCGGAGCCGCTGAACCAGCCTGCGGTGGAGGCGACGGCACCCCCGCCCGAGGTCGTCGGCGAGACCAGCGCGGCCGCCAACAGCGCGGTCATGGCCGTCGGCAGTCTGGTGAGCCGGGGCACCGGCTTCATCCGGAACCTGATGATCGGCGCCGCCCTCGGCAACCTGATCGGCAACGCCTACACGACAGCCATCTTCCTCCCCAACCAGGTGTACGAGTTCCTGCTCGGCGGGGTGCTCACCAGCGTGCTGATCCCGGTGCTGGTCCGTCGGCGCAAGAGCGACCCGGACCGGGGTGAGGCGTACGCCCAGCGGTTGCTCAGCCTCGCGGTGCTGGCGTTGGCGGTGGCGGCCCTGATCGCGGTGGCGTCGGCGTCCTGGCTGACTGCCATCTACGCCAGCGGCAAGGACGAGGCCTACACCACACTGATCACACGCCTGTCGTGGCTGATCCTGCCGATGCTGTTCTTCACCGGTGTCAGCGCGTTGATCGCAGCGGTGCTGAACACCAGGGGCCACTTCGCCGCGCCGATGTGGGCTCCCATCCTCAACAACCTGGTGGTCATCGGCGTCTTCGGTCTCTACATCCTGGTCTACGGGGCGAAGGGACTACAGCCGTCGGAGATGGACGCCGGCCGGATCCTGCTGGTCGGTGGTGGCACCCTGCTCGGCGTGGCGGTGCAGACCGCCGGGCTGTTGCCGGCGCTGCGCAAGGTCGGCTTCCGCTGGAAGTGGCGGTTCGACTTCCGCGAGCTGGGGCTGCGCGAGCTGGCCCAGCTCGGGGCCTGGATGTTCTGCTACGTGGCGGTCAACCAGCTCGGCCTCTTCGTGGTGGTCAATCTCCTCACCCGGGCCGCGGGCACGGACCAGGCCGGCATCCTGATCTACAACAACGTCTTCCTGCTGCTGATGATGGCCCACGGCATCATCGCCGTCTCGATCATCACCGCGCTGATGCCCCGGATGGCAGCCGCCGCAGCCGACGGGCGGTTCCACGACGTCACCGCAGACCTCTCCCGAGGTGTCCGGATGGTGTCGGCGGTGCTCGCGCCGATCGCGGTCTGCTACGCGGTGCTGTCCACCCCGATCTCGGTGGTCGTCTTCCGGTACGGCGCGTTCAGCGCCGAGAACGCGTCAGCCACGTCCACCGTGCTGCTGTTTGCCGCGATCGCCCTGGTGCCGTTCGCGATCAGCCAGCTCTTCACCTTTGCCTTCTACGCCCTCCCGGACACCCGTACGCCCGCCCTGATCAACATTCCGGTGGTGGCGCTGCGGGTCGGCGTGCAGATCGTGCTGTTCGCCGCGTTCGCGGCGCACTTCGCGGCGGCCGGAATGATGATCGGCAACGCGGTCTCCTACGTGGCGGCGGCTGTCGCGTCCGCCTGGTTGCTCCGGCCTCGGGTCGGCCGGATCGGCCTGGGCGCCATCATGCGTACCCTCGGCCGGGTCGTGGTCGCCGCACTCGGAGCGGCGCTGGTCGGATGGTTGGTGATCACCCTGCTGCCCGGCGGCGACGTGCCGAGCTGGTTCGAGGCGGCGACCCAGCTCGTGATCGGCGGCGTGGTGATCGGCGCTACCTATCTGGGCCTCGCCATGCTGCTGAAGATCGGCGAGATCACCGAGGTGGTCGGGATGGTTCGGCGACGTCTCGGTCGCTGAACGTCCGCATTCGATTACAACAAGTTGGCACTCATACCGAATGTGACTACGGATCACCAGGCTGGGGATGCGCCTGTGGATAACTCCGCGATTCGCCGGTCAACCGCCGCTTCGGCCTGTGGATAACCAACCGTACGGCTGAGGGTGGCGACCCGATCGGTGGGAACGTACGAGGCAGCGCGAGCGCCACGCCAGCCCAGCCCCGGCGTCGGTCACTTGCGGTGAAGCCGTAGATTAGCTAGTACATGTGCCAGCAACGTGGCTGACAACGGTCGTAACCGGACGAGCTCTTCGACTGCCGGAAACCCCGCCAGGTACGGCGGGAAGATGACATGTCGGAGTGACGGGCAACCCGGGTAAGGTCGCTCTCGACGGGTACGGCAGGGGCCGACGCTGGGCGTCGACACCGGTCGGCCGGTTCCTTCAACGGCAGAGCGGGAAGCCACATGCCCAGCAGTTCGGGTTCATCGATCGACACGATCACCGAGGGAGGACGGGTGACCCAGGTCGGCGAGGGTCAGGAGGCGGACGAAAGCGCTCCTCCGGTCATGACCTTCGGTGCTCCCACGGCCGGTGAAGTCCTCGCCGAGCGGTACGAACTGGTTGAGCACATCAACAACGACAGTGCGGGTCGGCTGGTCTGGCGCGGGGTCGATGTCATCCTGCGCCGTCCCGTTGCCGTGGTGCTGCGTTACCCGGGTGGCGACTCCGCCACCGAGATGCTTCAGGCCGCCGTCGCGGCCAGCCGGGTCATCCACCCCAACCTGGTCGGCGTCTACGACGCGATCGACGAGGCCGACCGGGCGTACGTGGTGCGCGAGTGGGTTGACGGGCAGTCCCTGCGCGACCTGGCGACCGACGGCCCCCTGGACCCGGCTCGGGCCACAGCGATCGGCAACGCCGTCGCGAGCGCGCTCGCCGCGGTGCACGCCACCGGCATGGTGCACGGCAACGTCCACCCCGGCACCGTCATGATCAGTGATGAGGGCCGGGTGGTCCTGGCCGACGCCCGCACCGACGGCGCCGACAGCCAGGAGAACGACATCCGGGCGGTCGGCGGTGTCCTCTACTTTGCGCTGACCGGCTCCTGGCCGCACGCCGAGGCACCACTGCACGGCGCCACCGCCGGCCACGGCCGCGCCGCCATCCCGGACGCTGTTCGGGACGCCGGGGGTGCCATCGCGGCACCGCGCCAGGTCCGGGCGGGCGTTCCGGCGTACCTGGACGACCTGACCATGGACCTGCTCGACGCCGAGATCGCGCCGCCGTCCTCCGACGTGCTCGCCGCGGAATTGGCGCGACTGGACGTGCCGGCCGAGGACGAGCACTACCTCGACAACAGCGGGCCGCTGCGGTTCGCCGCCGAAACCGGGGAAGAGCCGTCACCGCTGGCCGCAGCCGGGGGCCGCAAGGTCGCCGTCGGGATCGCTGGTCTGCTGGCCGTCGCCCTGGTCGGTCTCCTGATCGGGATCATCGCCTTGGGCGGCGACGACAAGGACCCGCAGTCCAATCCGGTCGCCGCGCCGACCTCCAGTGCCCCGGCCGGCGACGCCACCCCGGCCGCCGCGACGGCCCGCAAGCTGACGGTGAAGAACGTCCGGATCATCGACCCGGACAGCAAGGACCGCAGCGAGATCGACGGCGCCGACAAGGTCATCGACGGCGACGAGGACAAGGGCTGGGAGACCGAGACCTACCGGGACCGGCCCAACTTCGGCAACCTGAAGAAGGGCATGGGCGTCTGGATCGACCTCGGCCAGCCGCACACCGTCAAGTCGGTGCAGGCAGTGCTGTCGGCCACCAACGCGTCCGCCCAGCTGCTCGCCGGCACTACCAACCCGCCGTCCAGCTCCAACGGTGACAAGCAGTTGGTCGCGAGCTACAAGACCGCCATCGGCCAGCCGTTCGAGGACCACGACGGCACCACCATGACGTTCAACGGCTTCGACGCCGACCAGAAATACCAGTACCTGCTGTTCTGGATCACCGAGTTGGCTCCGGCCGAGGGTGGGTTCAAGCTGGGGGTGCAGGAGATTACGGTCCAGGGGTCGTGAGCCGGGCACCACGATCCGGGCATCGCACGCACTGGACGCGGTGATGGACGAGCGCGCCGCCGCAAGAGACCTGGAGCTGCTGCGCGCGCACGTCGCCGGAGATCGGGACGCCTTCACCGAACTGTTCCACCGGCACCGGGACCGGCTGTGGGCGGTGGCCCTGCGGACGCTCGGCGACCGCGAGGAGGCAGCCGACGCACTCCAGGACGCCCTGCTGTCGGCGCATCGGGCTGCGGCCCGCTTCCGCGGCGACTCCGCCGTCACCACCTGGCTGCACCGGATCGTGGTCAACGCCTGCCTGGACCGGATCCGACGCCGGCAGGCGCACCCCACCGTGCCGCTGCCGGACGGCAACCGGGCCGACGACGGCACCGGTGGGCTCGAGCCGGCGGCACCGGCAACGGACCACGACACGGTGCTGGTGGTCCGCGAGGCGCTCGCCGCGCTGCCCCTTGAGCAACGCGCGGCGCTGGTGCTGGTCGACGTACAGGGCTATCCGGTCGCCGAGGTCGCCCGCATCCTCGGTGTCGCCGAGGGCACTGTGAAGAGCCGGTGCGCTCGGGGCCGGGCGCGGCTGGCCGTGCTGCTCGGGCATCTCCGCCCGGCCACCGTCGCGACGCCTTCGGCCCGACCGGACCCCACCGCCCCGATCACGGGCGTGCCCGGCGTCACGCCGGGGAACCCCGGCCCGGTGGAGGGCGTCGGATCGGGGTCAGGTCGATACCGGCGGGACGCCAACCAGGAGGACACGTGACGACCGAGGGGTTCCGGGAGGTCGACATCGACCTCCTCGCTGACTACCTCGGCGGGGCGTTGGAGGGCACCCCGCAGCAGGACGAGGTCGCTCGACTGGTCTCCGCGGACCCGTCCTGGGCCGAGGCGTACGCGCTGCTGGCCCCCGCCGTGACCGAGGTCCGTACGGACCTGACCCGCTGGGCCGAGCCGTCCCCGGAGATGCCGTCGGCGATCACCGACCGCCTCCTGGCCGCGTTGGCCAGCGCGGGGCCGACGACCGACACCTCGACCGAGGAGACACCCGCCGGCGCGCTCAGCGTCGATCGGGACGGCGACGCGGCGACGCCGTTTGTCGTACCGGCGCAGGGCGGGGCCGGTCGCCGGCCTCCCGTCCCCACGCCCGGCGGGTCGGGGCGCGGGGCGTCCACCGGCCCGGGCCGCCGGCAGCGCGGCTGGGCCCGCCGTGGCGCACCCGTGGCCGCCGCCGCGATCGCCGTCATCGCCGTCGCGCTGGGCCTCAACCAGCTTTCGATGCGGGCGTCGGACGACTCGGGTGGCACCAACGCCATGAACCAGCCGGCCAGCGCGCCGGAGGGCGTCGCGGGGGCCGGGACGGCCCGCACCACCGGGCCGGCACTGCGCAGTGGTACGAACTACAGCCCGCAGACCCTCGGCAACGCCTACGGCACGGACGCGCCAAGCACATCGGCTGCCACCCGGGCGACCGACAACACTCCGGGTGAGCAGCCGGAGGTGCATGCCGAGGACGAGCGCCGTCCCTCTCCCGACGGTTCGGACCAGCTCGCCCGGCTGACCGACGAGGCCGCGCTGACCAGCTGTCTGGCCAGCGTCGCGACGGAGCACGGATCGACCCCACTGGTGGTCGAGGTGATCGACTACGCCCGGTTCCAGGGCGATCAGGCGTTGGTCATCCACTTCACCGACGCGAGCGGCGCCCGGTGGGCCTGGGTGAGTGGCCCGGAGTGCGGGGTGCCCGGGTCCGGCTCGGACAGCCGGTATTCGGCGCGGGTAGGGTGAATCCACGGTCAATGGCACGATGCCCCTCCACGTGACCTGACCCACCGGATGCCCGGCTAGGGAATCCCCGGTTCGTACGATGACGTTCTGGAAGTCAGCTGCCGGCTCCACCCAGGCGTCGGCGACTCGGATCGGCATCGGTGCTCACGCCGACGCCGAACACACACAACTCGGGAGACGGCAGTGGACGAGGTCCGCAACCTGATCATCATCGGCTCCGGGCCGGCCGGCTACACAGCGGCGGTCTACGCCGCACGTGCCAACCTGAAGCCGCTGATCATTGAGGGCGTGCAGTCCGGTGGCGCGCTGATGACCACGACCGAGGTGGAAAACTTCCCCGGCTTCGCGGACGGCATCCTCGGCCCCGAGCTGATGGACAACATGCGCAAGCAGGCCGAGCGGTTCGGCGCCGAATTCCTCACCGACGACGTGACCCGGGTGGAGTTGGTGGACACCGGCGACGCCGGCTCCAACGCGGTGAGCACCGTCTGGGTCGGCGAGACCGCCTACCGGGCCCGATCGATCATTCTCTCCACCGGTTCGGCCTGGCGTCCGCTGGGCGTGCCCGGCGAGCAGGAGTTCCTCGGCCACGGCGTCTCCTCCTGCGCCACCTGCGACGGCTTCTTCTTCCGCAATCAGCACATCGTGGTCGTCGGCGGCGGCGACTCGGCGATGGAGGAGGCCAGCTTCCTCACCCGCTTCGCCGAATCGGTCACCATCATCCACCGCCGCGACTCGTTCCGGGCCAGCAAGATCATGGCTGAGCGGGCGTTGAGCAACGAGAAGATCAAGGTCGAGTGGAACAGCGCCGTCGAGGAGATCCTGGGCGACGACGGCAAGGTCACCGGCGTACGGGTCCGCAACGTGCACACCGGTGACACCAAGGTGATGGACGTGACCGGCGTCTTCGTCGCCATCGGTCACGACCCCCGCAGCGAGCTCTTCCGTGGTCAGGTCGAGATGGACGACGAGGGCTACGTCAAGGTCCAGGCTCCCAGCACCCGCACCAACATCCCCGGCGTCTTCGCCGCCGGTGACCTGGTCGACCACACCTACCGTCAGGCGATCACCGCGGCCGGCACCGGTTGTGCCGCAGCGCTCGACGCCGAGCGGTTCATCGCGACGCTCAGCTGAAACAAGGAACACATCCCGGAGGAGGGGCATAGTGGGAACAACCAAGGCCGTCACCGACAAGAGCTTCGTCGCTGACGTGCTGCAGGCCGACAAGCCGGTGCTGGTGGACTTCTGGGCGGAGTGGTGCGGGCCGTGCCGCAAGGTGTCGCCGCTGCTGGAGGAGATCGCCCGGGAGATGGGTGACCAGGTCACCATCGTCAAGCTCAACATCGACGAGAACCCGGAGACCGCTCGGGCCTACCGGGTGATGTCGGTGCCGACGCTCACCGTCTTCAAGAACGGCCAGCCGGTGCAGTCGATCGCCGGTGCCAAGCCGAAGGGCGAGCTGGTCCGGCTCATCGAATCGGCCCTCTGACCAGCAGAAACATCAACCGAACCCCGCACCCGTTCGCCGGGCGCGGGGTTCGGTGTCTTCCCGGCCGTACCGCCGACGGATTTCTCGGCCCCAGCCACCTCGCCGCCCCGGAACGCATAACCTCAAGCCTGGGCCGCCCGGCCAGCCAGCGTCGTGCAGAGGGGGTCGTGCGTGCGTCCGATCCGACCCGGTGACCGGGGACCCGCGGTCACGGAGATCCGTACCATCCTGACCGGCCTCGAACTGCTCGCCGCCGCCGGCCCGCAAACCGACGAGTTCGACCTCGACACCGAGCGGGCGGTCCGCGCGTTCCAGCAGTCGCGCGGGCTCAGTGTGGACGGCCGGGTCGGCGCGGAAACCTGGCGCGCCCTGGATGCCGCCCGTTGGCGGCTCGGCGCCCGCACCCTCTACCACGCGGTCCCCGAGCCGCTCACCGGCGAGGATGTCCGGTCGCTACAGGAGCGGCTGCTGGAGATGGGGTACGACGTGGGCCGCGCGGACGCGATCTACGGTGTCCGGACGTCGCGGGCGGTGGCCCAGTTCCAGCGTGAGGTAGGGCTCACCCCGGACGGATCCTGCGGCCCACACACCATGAACGCGCTCCGCCGCATCGGCCGCAAGGTGGTCGGTGGCCGCCCGCAGTGGCTCCGCGAATCCGACGCGATCCGGCAGTCCGGGCCGGCGTTGGTCGGCAAGACGGTCGTCATCGACCCGGGGCACGGCGGCACCGACCCCGGGATGGTGGTGCCCGACGGCTCGCTGCGCTGGACCGAGGCGGACCTGGTGCACGACCTGGCCAGCCGACTGGAGGGGCGACTCGCCGCCTCCGGAGTGCGGGTGCAGCTCACCCGGGGCCCGTCGCCCGACAGTTGCCTGCCGGACACCGACCGGGCCCTGCTCGCCAACTCGCTCGGCGCCGACGTGTTCATCTCGCTGCACCTGGACGGCCACGCCAACCCGGATGCGGAGGGCGTCGCGACCTACCACTACGGCACCGACAACGGGGTGACCTCGGCGACCGGTGAACGCCTGGCCGGGCTGGTACAGCGGGAGATCGTCGCTCGCACCGGGCTGCGGGACTGCCGTACCCACGCCAAGACGTGGGAGTTGCTGCGACTGACGCGGATGCCCGCCGTCCGGGTCGAGGTCGGCTACCTCACCTCGCCGACGGACCGCGCCCACCTTGTCGACCCCCGGTTCCGGGACCGGGTGGTGGAGGCGATCGTGGCCGCGGTGCAGCGGATGTACTACCCGATCGAGCGAGACGTCCCGACCGGATCGCTCGACGTCAGCGAACTGCGTGCCGTGGTGGCCGCCGGCACCGTGGTGGACTGATCCGCCGCCGGGCGTCAGCCGTTTGTGGAGCGGGTGGCCGGGGCCGGACGGACCGGCCGGAGCAGGGTCTCCGGGCTCATCGACCCGAGCAGTTTCTCCAGTGCGTACTCGACGTCAGACTTCCAGCTCAGCGCCGTACGCAGCTCGAGACGCAGCCGAGGGAAGCGCGGATGCGGACGTACGGTCTTGAAGCCCACGGAGAGGAAGAAGTCGACCGGGGCCACGCAACCGCCGGCCGGGTCATCCGCGTCGCCGAACTTGGCGTCGCCGAATGCCTCGATCGCCTTGATCCCACGCTTGGTCAGATCCCGGGCGACACCCTGCACAAGCATCCGGCCCAACCCGCCGCCGGAGAACGCGGCGACCACGTTGGCCGTCATCAACAGTGCCGCGTCCGCGGAGACCGGTGAGGTAGGGAACGCCATCGAACGGGGCACGTAGGCGGGCGGGGCGTACATCACGAAGCCGGCCGGCATGCCGTCGACGTACGCGAGCTTGCCGCAGGAGCCCCACTCCAGCAGTGTCTGGGAGACCCAGGCCTCCTTCTCCAGGCCCGGATCGCCAGCGGCGCAGGCCCGGTCCGCGGAGACCGGATCGAGCTCCCAGTAGACGCACTGCCGGCACGGGCGCGGGAGGTCTTCCAACGTGTCGAGGGTCAGGCTGACCAGACGTCGCGACATATGGCGCATCCCCACAATAGGCTCGGTGGTGAGACCGGCATGGAACGACAGCGCCGCCTTCCTGCCCCCGACGAGCGATCGTACGCCGCCGATCGGCGATACGGGAGGGGACGCGCGAATGCCCACCGCAACGGGGGCGCCGAGGACGGTCCGCCATGTGGTCGATCTGCTGCGGCACCGCGGCGGCACGACTCTTGCGGACTAGGATCGACAATCGGTGTGCCCGCCGCCATGGTCAGCGGTGTGCGGGGTACCCGGGGCGGAGCCACTCGAGCAGCGATCGAGGTGAGGTCATGACCGGCACGACACTCGACGACTACACCGACCGGTACGCCCGGCGGGTACGCGGGATGACCGCCTCCGAGATCCGAGCATTGTTCGCGGTGGCTAGTCGTCCGGAGGTCGTCTCGCTCGCCGGTGGCGCACCGTACATCGCCGCCCTTCCGCTGGACGCGGTCGGCGAGATGCTCGGCCGGCTCGGCTCCGAGCACGGCGTGACCACCCTTCAGTACGGCATTGGTCAGGGCACCCTCGAGCTGCGCGAGCGGATCTGCGAGGTGATGTCGCTCTCCGGGATCGACGCCGCTTGCGGTGCCTCCCCGGAGGACGTCGTGGTCACCGTGGGCGGGCAGCAGGCACTGGACCTGGTGGCCCGGCTCTTCCTCGACCCCGGTGACGTGGTGCTCGCCGAGGGGCCGACGTACGTCGGTGCGCTCGGCGTGTTTCAGGCCGCCCAGGCGCAGGTCGTCCACGTACCGATGGATGCGGACGGGCTGATCCCGGAGGCGCTGGAGACGGCCATCGCCGACCTGGCCCGCGCGGGCCAGCGGGTCAAGTTCCTCTACACGATCCCCACCTACCAGAACCCGACCGGCGTGACGCTCAGCGAGGAGCGCCGGGAACGGGTGCTCGACATCTGCGAGCGTGCCGGCCTGCTCGTCGTCGAGGACGACCCGTACGGTCAACTGGGGTTCGAGGGTGAGGCCCCGGCCCCCCTGCGGGCCCGCCGCCGCGACGGCGTCTTCTACCTCAGCACCTTCTCCAAGACCTTCGCCCCCGGCCTGCGGGTCGGCTGGATCCTGGCGCCGCACGCGGTCCGCGACAAACTGGTCATCGCCAGCGAGGCGCAGATCCTCTGCCCCAGCGGTTTCGCCCAGGCCGCGGTGGCCACCTACCTGAGCACGATGCCCTGGCGGCAGCAGCTCAAGGTCTACCGCGAGGTCTACCGGGAACGCCGCGACGCCCTGCTCGACGCGATGGCCGACCTGATGCCCGAGGGCACCAGCTGGACGACCCCGGCCGGCGGTCTCTTCGTGTGGGCCAGCCTGCCCGACGGGCTCGACTCGAAGGCCATGATGCCGCGAGCGGTCGCCGCCCGCGTCGCCTACGTTCCCGGCACCGGCTTCTACGCCGACGGCACCGGCACCGACGCCATGCGACTCAACTTCAGTTTCCCGCCGCCGGAGCGGATCCGCGAGGGCGTCCGCCGGCTCGCCGGGGTGATGGAGCAGGAGATCGCGATGCGCCGGGTCTTCGGTGCCGTGGGTGGCGCCGCCGGCCGACGCGGCCGGGCCGGCTCCGACGTGCCCGGGCCCGACTTGGCATGATGCCGGCATGGCTACGACCGCCGAGCGCCTCCTCGTGACCGATTCCGCCATCTCGGCCGACCTGCGCGTCGTGGTGCTCGCGGGTGGGCTCTCCTACGAACGGGACGTGTCGCTGCGCTCCGGTCGTCGGGTGCTCGACGCGCTGCGCGCCGTCGGGGTGGAGGCCGAGTTGCGGGACGCGGACGTGGCGCTTCTGCCGTCGCTCGCGGCCGACCCGCCGGACGCGGTGGTGATCGCACTGCACGGCGCGACCGGCGAGGACGGCTCACTGCGCGGGGTGCTGGATCTGTGTGACGTCCCGTACGTCGGCTGCGACGCTCGGGCCTCCCGGGTCGCCTGGGACAAGCCCTCGGCCAAGGCGGTGCTCCGCGAGGCCGGCATCCCCACCCCCGACTGGGTCGCGCTCCCGCACGATCGTTTCTCCGAACTCGGCGCGGTCGCCGTCCTGGACCGGATCGTCGACCGTCTGGGCGTACCCCTGATGGTGAAGCCGGCGCAGGGCGGGTCCGGGCTGGGCGGGGCGGTGGTCCGGGACGCCTCCGCGCTGCCCGCCGCGATGGTCGGCTGCTTCGCGTACTACTCCACGGCGCTCGTGGAGCGGTACGTGCCGGGGATGGATGTGGCGGTCTCCGTCGTCGACCTCGGTGACGGCCCGCAGGCGCTGCCGCCGGTGGAGATCGTGCCGCGCAACGGCGTGTACGACTACGCCGCCCGCTACACCGCAGGGCGCACCACCTGGCACGCCCCCGCCCGGCTGGACCCGGAGGTGGCTGCCACTGTCGCTGACGTGGCCCTCGCCGCGCACACCGCGCTCGGTCTACGGGATCTCTCCCGCGTCGACGTGATCGTGGACGCGGCCGGCCAGCCGCACGTGCTGGAGGTCAACGTCTCGCCGGGCATGACGGAGACGTCGCTGCTACCGCTCGCCGTGCAGGCCGCCGGGCTGGACTTCGGCCGACTCCTCGGCACCCTGGTCGCCCGAGCAGCCGCCCGCCTCACCAAGCACTGACCTACCCGCCAACCCGCTCGCCGAGCGAACCATCCGTCGGACGACCGTGAGGTTGGCCTGTCGGGGTCAACCGCACGGTCGATTCCAGTTCAGTGGGTCGCGCGTACATCGGGTGTGCCGCTGCCGTTGGTGCGCGCGGCAGCGCCCGGAGTGCCGGTGCCCCTCTCGGAGGCGGTCTTGCTGACGGCCTCTCCGGATGCGCCCCCGGTGGCCGGGGCGGACTCGGCCGGGTCGGCGAAACCAACTTCGTCGGCGCTTCCGCTCGCCGGGCCGACGTGGGGCCCGCCGGTGGGCGTCTCCGCCGAGCCGACGACGTGCGGCCCGCCGGTGGGTTTTTCCGCTTGGCGGGTGTGGAGTCCATCGGTGGCCGTCGTGGCGGCGCCGCCCGATGCCGCGCTGCCGGATGCCGTGTCGGTGGAGTCCCGGGTGCCGGAGGCCGGGATGCCGGGCAGATTGGTGGCGGATGCCCTCCGAGAGGGCTCAGCCGCCGGACCGCTACCCGTGACCGACCGGGTGGGTTCAGCCGCGTGGTCGGTAACGGTGGCCGTCGTCGAGCCGGCGCCGGCGTCCGGGTCGACGACCGGGTCGGCCCGGGGTCCGCTGTCGGCGTCGGTCGGATCAGGGGTGGAGTCGAGAGCTGGCTCCGGGATCTCCTCCGCCGCCTCGATGACCGAGACCGCCTCCGTCCCGGCTGCTGCCGCCGAGGCGGCCTCCGCTGCGGCAGCGGCATCCGCGGCAGCGGACTGAGCCAGCAGACTGGACGGCGCCTGCCACTGGATGCGGGGCGGCTCGGCGAGCGGGCGGCCGCCGAACTCGGCGAGCCAGGCCGCGACGAGCGCAAGATTTTCCCGCCACTGCGCCTCGGAGATCGGCGGCAGGATCGAGTCCCACAGGGACAGGAACGTGCCCCGCAGTTGAAGCCGGCCGTACGGACGGGCGAGGAACCACATGTGCAGATGAGCCGAGCCGTCGCCCCAGCGATTGACGTGCACCCGTGCCACGCCGTCGAGCGACCGGATGGCCCGCTCCAGACGTACGGTCATTACCCCCAGCTCGGCGGCCAGGAGGTTCGGCAGGTCGCCGAGGTCGAGGTGGGTGCGCGATTCCAGGATGAGCACCATGGGCAGGCCGGTGGGCCGGTCCATGGCGCGGACCCGCCACCGCTCGCCCACCCAGATGTAGGCGTCGTCGGGTGCGTTGCAGGCGGTGCATTCCCGGAGACCCTCGCCCTTCCGGGGCGGCTCGACCGGGACCGGATCATCGAGTTGCTTCACGTGGAGGTCACCCTCGAAGGGAAATGACGGCCACTGGGTGAAGTCCGGGACTGAGGGAGGGTTGTCGTGCACGACGCTGACCCTAACCGAGTCTGGCACCGCTGTCCCTACCTGTTCGAGCGGTCGCGGGCCACCGGATCGGTGCCCATCGTCGACCGGGTGCGCGTGGTCGCGCGGGTACCGAGAGGCGATATCCACAGGCTGCCGAGATCCTGAACACAGGCCGTCATCCACAGGCTCACACCCGCTCCCACGCGCTGTTTCACGTGAAACGGGGGGTGCCTGTGGACAACCGGTGTGGATAACTTTTCGGCCAGTCGGTCGTTGTCCGCGAACCGCCAGATCGGCGAAGTCGGTGGCCACCGGAGAAGGAATCGGTCCGGTGTGCGCTGATCCGCTTCGCGTGCCACCGCCAGCGCGGTATCCAGCCACCGACGACCACCCGCTGGCTCATTTGGCACACGTCGACGGCGACGACATGGCTCGTTTGCGGGCCCCCACCCATACAGACCTCGGCCCGTGCACCCCTGCGGTCCGGACGCCCGATCGCTCCGGATGGGCCGGGGACGGGAGACCGAATCGCGGCACCGACGTTGAGCGCCTGGGGCAAGGAGTCGACTCCGCTTGGCCAACCACTCCGACATCCAGGGTTTCGATCGGTGCCAGCGAGCCACCAACTCGGTTTCACGTGAAACCGCGCGCCGGGTGGGCAGGCGATCCGGCGGTCCGGGGTCGGGCTCCCGCTGGACTACCGCTCGTACATCCAGTTCTGCGGCCCGGCGGCCCGACGGCCCGACGGCCCGACGGCCCGACGGCCCGGCGGCCCGACGGCCCGACGGCCCGGCGGCCCGACGGCCCGGCGGCCCGGCGGGCCGGTGGCCCCACGCCTTCGGTGGAACTCCGGTGATCCCTCCGGTGGTCAGGTCGGTCTGGCGGTCCGGCGATCGGCGGTCCCGCCAAGGTCTGCGAGGCTTCTCCCGGAGACTGACAGCGACCGAGAGCCCTGGGGCCACCTGCGGACAACCATGGAGACGTCGTTTGGCACCACTCAGCGGCTCGCTGGCGCTTTGGCCGGCGCTGAGGGTGGTTGTGGTCGAGTGGACCATTCCGGGGCCTCCTGCGACGCGTGTAGAGGATCTCCTCAACGCCAGTACTCGACTTTGCCGCCGCCAGCCACCCGCCACCGCGCCTGCCCCACCGTTGCGTCCGCTCCGCCCGGTCCATGGATCATCCCGACCTCGGCATCAGGTCCGTCCTGTGTTTCACGTGAAACGGCGACGACCCTGGGATGCAGAACGGCCGCGCCCCCGGTGGGGTAGCGCGGCCGTAGGCGAACGGGCGGGATCAGTCCTCCCCGCCCTCCTCCTGTTGCACTCCGATGATCCCGACGATCCGCTCAAGGTCGTCCACCGTCGCGAACTCGATGGTGATCTTGCCCTTGCTCCGGCCGATGTCCACCTTCACGCGGGTGTCGAACCGGTCGGACAGCCGGTCGGCGAGATCGGTCAGGGCCGGCGCGTGTGCCTTGGGTCGCCGCTTCGCGGCCTGACCCTTCGCCGGGCCGTCGTTGAGTGCCAAGGCGACGATCTCCTCGGTCGCCCGAACCGACAGTCCCTCGGCCACGATCCGCAGGGCCAGCTGTTCCTGCGCCTCCGCCTCGTCGAGGCTCAGGAGGGCGCGGGCGTGCCCCGCCGACAGGATGCCGGCGGCAACCCGGCGCTGCACCTGTGCGGGCAGGTTCAGCAGTCGGATCGTGTTGGAGATCTGCGGGCGGCTCCGGCCGATCCTGCGGGCCAACTCCTCGTGGGTTGCCCCGAACTCCTCCAGCAGCTGCTGGTAGGCGGCAGCCTCTTCCAGCGGGTTCAGGTTCGCCCGGTGGATGTTCTCGAGTAGGGCGTCGCGGAGCATCGCATCGTCGCGGGTGTCCCGGACGATCGCCGGAATGCTCTCCCGCCCCACCGCCTGGGCGGCCCGCCAGCGCCGCTCGCCCATCACCAGTTCGTACTTCTCGTCGTCGAGCTGCCGCACGACGATGGGCTGGAGGAAGCCGACCTCCTGGATCGAGGTCTTCAGCTCCTCAAGCGCCTCCTCATCGAAGACCTGGCGGGGCTGCTTCGGGTTGGGCATGATCGCGTCGACCGGGATCTCGGCGAATCGAGCACCGGGCACCGGGCTCAGCACGGGCTCCGGCTCGTGGGCAGGCGCTCCGGCCGGCACCGTGTCGACGGCGACGGTGCCCGCGTCGTCCAGGTGCTCGTTCTCCGGTTCGGCCGTCGCGGTGCCAGCGGCAGCCGGCGCCGGCCCGGTCGGGATCAGCGCCCCCAGGCCCCTACCCAGACCGCCCCGAGGACGGTTCTTCATGCCACGCCTCCCAGCAACTCGTCCGCACTACGCATTCCGGCCCACCGGCTCCTTGACGCCCCGCTCGGCGATCTCCTGGGCGGCCTCGAAGTAACTCGTGGCACCCCGCGAACCGGGATCGTAGGTCATCACCGACTGGCCGTAGCTCGGCGCCTCGGAGACCCGGACGTTGCGGGGGATGACCGCCTGGAGAACCTTGTCGCCGAAGTGGTTCCGGACGTCCTGCTCGACGGCGTCGGCCAACCGGGTGCGACGGTCGTACATGGTCAGCAGGATGGTGGAGACGTCGAGCTTCGGGTTGAGGTGCTGGCGTACCAGGTTGATGTTGTTGATCAGCTGGTTGAGCCCTTCCAGCGCGTAGTACTCGCACTGGATCGGGATCAGCACCTCCTGCGCGGCAACCAGAGCGTTGACCGTGAGCAGGCCGAGCGAGGGCGGGCAGTCGATGAAGACGTAGTCGAACTCGCCCGGGTAGGCGGCGATCGCCCGGTCGAGGCGCGACTCCCGGGCCACCACCGACACCAGCTCGATCTCCGCACCGGCCAGGTCGATGGTCGCGGGTACGCACCAGAGGTTGGGGATGCCCTCGACCGCCTGTGCCACCTCGGCCAGCGGCACGCTGTTGATCAGGCAGTCGTACACGTCGGGGATTCCGGTGTGGTGTGGGACGTTGAGCCCGGTCGACGCGTTGCCCTGCGGGTCGAGGTCGACCACGAGCACCCGGTTGCCGTGCAGGGCGAGCGCCACAGCAAGGTTGACGGTGGTGGTGGTCTTACCCACGCCACCCTTCTGGTTGGCGACGCACATGACCCGGGTCCGGTCCGGCCGAGGCATGGTCACCTCGCCACTGGGATTCAGGATCTGCACGGCGCGCATCGCCTCCATAGCCAACGGTGGGTCATCCTCTTCGCGCGTCGGGGTTTCACGTGAAACGTACGTGGGATCGGTCGCCACGGCGGCCAACGACTCGGTCGAAGCGACCGGAGCGTCGGCGACCACCGGCGCGGCGTCCCGAACGGCCGCCGCAGTGGGTTGGTGCGGGACTGCTGGCTCGAAGCGAACCGCCGCCGCGGTGTTGCGGCGACCCGAGGTCGACCGCACCTCGGCGGCGTTGAGCGGTCGACTCGACGCCTCCGGCGTCCGACGACCACTCGCCGGTTCTGAAACGGCCGAGCCCTCCGGCTGCCCGGCACCCGACGACGGGTCGAGCGGTGCCGGTGGGTCACTGTCGGTAGGTCGGGTCGATGGCCCGGTCGCGCCGGGCGACCAGCTCGGGTAGTCGGTTTCACGTGAAACGGGATCGCTGGTCGACCCGGTCACGCGTGGATCGTCGTACCTGCCGTCGTCATGCACCTGTCATCCCTGCCCGCTTCGGATGGTCGGTCCGCGCCCCGGTCAACTTGGCCGCATCCACGCCCCGCAACCCGGAGCGTACGGCCCGCGGGAGCGGTCGGAGACCCGCGACGTCCGTCACCCGCTCCACACTATCGACGCGCGGTCAGCCTACGGCGGACGGGCGCGGCCGGTCCACGTCGGGTTCTCATCCCCTCGTCCATCCGTACCGGTACAACGAGGCAACCCACCGGCCGGAAGCCCGATGGCGCGAAGTCTCAACCTCGGCGGGAGCGTCCACCCCGGGCGCGCTTCTTGGCCGACGGCCGGGCCGGGCCGACCATCCGCTCGCGCACGATCTCCACGACAGTGGTGGGCGGATCGATCACCCCGACCCCGCAGAGCTGCACGGCCGGCTCCCCACCGCCGAGTCGCGCCACCACCTCGGCGTGCTCCTCGATCTCGGCGGCGGCGGACGAGCCCTTGAGCGCCAGCAACCGACCACCGCGAACCGCCAGTGGCAGGCTCCAGCCCGCAAGCCGATCCAGGGGTGCGACCGCGCGCGCGGTCACCACGTCTCCGCTGATCGGCTCCCGGCCGCTCGACCCGCTGGCCGCCTCGTCGGCCCGGCCGCGGAACACCCGTACCGACTTGGCCAGGCCGAGTCGCTCGACGACCTCGATCAGGAACGACGTCCGCCGGGCCAGCGGCTCGATCAGGGTGACAGTGAGGTCGGGGCGGGCGATGGCCAGGACGAGACCCGGCAGACCGGCACCAGAGCCGACGTCGAGCACCGTCGCGCCGGACGGGATCCGCTCCGCGACCGCAGCGCAGTTGAGCAGGTGCCGATCCCAGATGCGGGGTGCCTCCCGGGGACCGATCAGGCCGCGGACCACCCCGTCGGTGGCCAGCAGTTCGGCGTACGCGGCGGCCAGGTCGAGACGGTCACCGAAGAGGGTCAGCGCGGCCGGAGCCAGCTCGGGCGGCAACGCCGCGTCGGCCGGTGACGGGGCGGTGTCCGGCCCGGCCGATTCGGCGTCGCCGTCGACGGTGGCGGGGCGGACAGCGGACGGCCCGGGCGGCGTGCCGCCCGGGCCGGACACGGCGTCGGCCGTGATGTCGTCGTGGGTCACCCGGTCAGTCCGCCGGCCGTACGACGATGCGCCGGTTCGGCTCCACACCCTCGGACTCGCTCGCCACGCCGGACATGGCGTTGACGACGTCGTGCACGCACTTGCGCTCGAACGCGGACATCGCCTCCAGGCGGACCGGCTCGCCGTACTCCTTGACCTTCTCGACGGCGTTCTTGGCGACCGCGGCGAGTTCCTTACGGCGGTTCGCCCGGTAGCCACCGACGTCGAGCAGCAGACGGCTCGGCGTACCGGTCTGCCGGAAGACGGCAAGGCGGGTCAGTTCCTGGAGCGCCTCCAGGGTGGCCCCGCGCTGACCGACGAGGTTCTGCAGCCGCTCGCCGACCACCTCGACCATCGGACGGCCGGCAGCGACCAGCTCGTCGATGTCGCCGTCGTAGTCGAGGATGTCGAGCAGTCCCTCGACGTAGTCGGCGGCGATCTCGCTCTGCCGGAACAGGTCGCCCTCGCCCACAGCCTTCTTCACCCGGGTGCCAGCGGCGGTGTCGGTGTCGTCGTCCGCCTCGGTGTCATCGGCTTCGGTATCGTCGCCGTCCACCGCGAGCGTGGCGGTCTCCTCCTCGTCCAGGGACTGCTCGGCGCGGGGGATGCTGGTCTCGGTCACGGTCTCATCTCCGTACTCGCTCGGCCGGACCGTCGGGTCCGACTGGTTTCCCGGGGCCGGCTGGAGGTCGCCGGTGCCCACAGGCACGTCTGTACGGGCAGTGTCGCCCGTGGCCGCGCGGTGCGCGGTCGGTTCCGCCCGGCGCCGGCCGTACGGCGGCTGCGCGGTGCGGAGCGGACCGCCGCCGGATCACCGGCGGCGGCCCTCCCAGGTCAGCCCTGCCGCTTGGCGGGGCGGCTCTTCTTCGGGTTGTTCGCCGGCTTGGCGCCCGGCTTCGGCCCGGCAACCTTGGGCGCGGTCGCCTTGACCGGCGCGGGCGGGGCGGCCTTGCTGCGACCGAACAGACCACCGGACTTGGCGGGCTGCACCGGGTTGCGACTGGCGGCGGGCGCGACGGCCTTCTTGGCGGTCACCGGCGGCGGGAACTTCCGCAGCACCCACTGCTGCTGGCCGAGGGTGAAGAGGTTGTTGGTGACCCAGTAGATGATGACGCCGATCGGGAAGATCGCGCCGGAGATCAGCAGCGACGCGGGGATGCCGTAGAGCATCAGTCGCTGGATCATCCGCTGCTGCGGGTCCTCGGCCCAGCCGGTCTTGAGGATCATCTGACGGCTGGTCAGGTAGGTGGTGGCGATCATGACCAGGACCAGGACACCAGCAATGATCTTCACGGTGGTGCCGTTGGCGCCGAGGCTGGCCAGCTCGTCGGCAGTGGAGCCGAACTTACCGGCGATCGGGGCGGTGAAGAGCTTCGCCTGCGAGGCGCTCTCGAACTGGTCGGCGGTCCAGCCGTACAGGGTCTTGGCATTCTTGTCCGGGTCGAGCCGGCGCAACACGTGGAAGAGGCCCAGGAAGACCGGGATCTGAAGGAACATCGGAAGGCAACCCATAAGCGGGTTGGCCTTCTCCTTCTTGTACAGCTCCATCATTTCTTTCTGGAGCGTCTCCCGGTCACCCTTGTGCTTCTCCTGAAGCTCCTTGACCTTGGGCTGGAGCGCCTGCATCGCCCGCTGCGACTTGATCTGCTTGACGAAGACCGGGAACAGGATCACCCGGACGGTGACCACCAGGAAGATGATGGACAGGATCCAGGCGAAGTTGGTGCCGATCACCGCACCGACGGGCACCCCGATGGCGTCCCAGGCAGAGTGCCAGGTCAGCAGGATCCACGAAATCGCGTAGTAGATCCAGTCGAGACTCAGACTCAATTCGGGGCTCCAGTCACATCAGCACGACGGCGGCCGCCCGGCTCCGGCACCGGGTCATATCCACCAGGGTGAAAGGGGTGGCAGCGCAACAACCGCCGGGCCGCCAGCACGGCTCCCCGGAGCGCGCCATGCCGAACGACCGCCTCCTGGGCGTACGCACTGCACGACGGGTAGAACCGACAGCGAGCCGGCAGTGCCGGACTTATCCACCGACGGTACGCGATGATGGGCGCGATCAGCACCTTGGCACCTGTTGTCGACGGCCGGGGGCTGCTCTGCTCGGTGCCGCTCATCGGGACCGCCGTTCGCGCGGCGACCGGGCGACCGCGATGGCGGCGTCCAGGTCGGCGGCGAGCCGAGGGTACGACGCCTGCGCCGCGGCGGGGAGCGCCCGGACGACCAGGGTGCTGCCGGCGGGCAGGTCGGTCAGCCGTTCCCGGACCAGCGCCCGCAGTCGGCGCCGGACCCGGTTACGGATCACCGCGTTGCCGACAGCCTTGGACACGACGAAGCCGGCACGGGACGGCACGGACGACTGCTCCGCACTGTTGTCCCGTACCGGCTCCGGCAAGGTCGGTGTGCTGGGGTCGACGGTCACCGGCACGGTCAGGTGGACCACGACGGCGCCACGTCCGGCGCGTCGGCCACCGCGAACCGCTGCGGCGAAGTCAGTGCTGCGCCGCAGTCGCTGTGCGGCGGCCAGCACGACTGCCCACGTCCCCTGGACCGGCCCGGTCGGCTCAGGCCGACAGGGTGGTGCGACCCTTGGCGCGACGGCTCGACAGGATGGCACGGCCGGCACGGGTGCGCATGCGCAGCCGGAAGCCGTGGGTCTTCGCGCGCCGGCGGTTGTTCGGCTGGTAGGTGCGCTTGCTCACGTCAGGCTCTCCGTTTTCGTACGCGCCCCGCGCGACGGGATCGCCGGGGTCGTGTGGTGGTCCAGGCCACCTCGACGGTGGCCCACGATCGGTGCTGCCCGGCGGAGCGGGACCTCGGCGATGCGGGGATGCGACCGCGGACAGCAAGCACCCATCACCCTAGCAGAGGGCGAGAAAGCAGCCGTTCCAGCCTACGCAGGGGGGCAATGACCGTCAAACACCCCGAGCAGGGGAGAACGGGACGCGCCCGAGGCCGAAGGGCGGTTTTCACTGATGCCGACAAGGGCGCTGCCGCGTCGCCGGTTGATGGCGCAGGGACAACGCTGTTACCGTGCCCGATTGCGGTGAGCGTCGGAAGCTCCGGTCGTCGCGCAGGCAAGACCGGACATGGCAGTGAATCGTTCGGCACGGTGAACCCGCTTCAGCGCCCGATCAGGCAGGGGCAGGTCCCACCCGCGACCGGCGGCGGCCACAATCGGTCGGTACACAGGCTGTGGATAACTTGTGGATGACCACCGGTCGACCGTCCGGGTGGGTGTTGTTCCACCCGCGAACGCGGCGGGCCCGGGACGGCCGGCTGGCAGACAGCGGCGGCCGGGAGCAGAAGCGAGGGGGTGGCACGACGGTGGCCGGTACGACCGACCTTGCCGCAGTGTGGTTAGCGGCGACCGACGAGCTCGCCGACGAGATCATCTCCGCCCAGCAGCGTGCCTATCTCCGACTGACCCGGCTGCGAGCGATCGTCGAGGACACCGCACTGCTCTCCGTTCCGGACGCGTTCACACGCGACGTGATCGAGTCACGGCTGCGCCCGGCGATCACCGAGGCGCTCACCCGCCGGCTGGGCCGACCGATCCAGGTCGCGGTCACCGTTCGGGTGGCCGAGGACGCCACCGGCCGCCCGGCCGGCACCGTCTATCGCAGCGCCCCGGAGACCGGGCAACTCGACATCGACGGTCCCGGCATCGCACCGTTCCACGACGACCAGGGCGCTCGGCCGTCGGCCGACGCGATGATCCCTGAGCAGTCGGCCGCGCCGCGTACCCCCGATCCGGGTCCGCCGCCCGCGCCGGCGGGTCCGCCGCCCGCGCCGCCCGTGGAGGGGCATCGCGCGGGGTTGATTCCCGCCAGCAGGGACGGGCAGGAGGCGTTGTTCAGCGCTGCCTTCGCGGAGCCCCTGCGGCCCTCCCGGCCGGGCCCGGACCGGCGCGGCTACGACGAGCAGGCCGCCCGCCTGGATCAGTCCGGCCCCGACACCCGGCCGTACGAGCCCCGCTACCGGGACGACTCGGCATCACCGCGCGACCAGCACGTGATCCGCTCGCTGCCCCGGGACAGCGGAACGGACAGCGGTCCGGGTCGCAGCGCCGTGGACCATCGGACCGGTGGCCGCGACGACCGTCGGTTGCCAGGTGCCGACACCGGCGGCAACCGGCTCAACCCGAAGTACATGTTTGAGACGTTCGTCATCGGCTCGTCCAACCGCTTCGCCCACGCGGCGAGCGTGGCGGTGGCGGAGTCGCCGGCCAAGGCGTACAACCCGCTGTTCATCTACGGGCACTCCGGGTTGGGCAAGACGCACCTGTTGCACGCCATCGGGCACTACGCCACGACGCTCGGCAACGCCCGCTCGGTCCGGTACGTGTCCACCGAGGAATTCACGAACGACTTCATCAACTCGCTCCGGGACGACAAGACCAGCGCGTTCCAGCGGCGCTACCGCGACGTCGACATCCTGTTGATCGACGACATCCAGTTCCTGGAGAACCGCGAGCGCACCCAGGAGGAGTTCTTCCACACCTTCAACACGCTGCACAACGCCAACAAGCAGATCGTGATCACCTCTGACCGGTCGCCGCGCCAGCTCGCGACCCTCGAGGACCGGATGCGAACCCGGTTCGAGTGGGGGCTGCTGGCCGACATCCAGCCGCCGGATCTGGAGACCCGGATCGCGATCCTGCAGAAGAAGGCGGCGCAGGAGCGGATGTACGCCCCGCCGGACGTGTTGGAGTTCATCGCCTCCCGGGTGTCGAACTCGATCCGGGAGTTGGAGGGCGCGCTGATCCGGGTGACAGCGTTCGCCAGCCTGACCCGGTCGACCGTCGAGCTGTCGCTGGCCGAGGAGGTGCTTCGGGACTTCATGCCCGACGGCGCCGGTCCGGAGATTAACGCTGACCAGATCATGGCCTCGACCGCTGACTACTTCGGTGTGAGCCTGGAGGACCTGCGTGGTCAGTCCAGGTCCCGCGTACTGGTAAACGCCCGCCAGGTGGCCATGTACCTGTGTCGGGAGTTGACCGAGCTGTCGCTGCCCCGGATCGGGCAGGCGTTCGGCGGTCGGGACCACACCACAGTGATGCACGCCGACCGCAAGATTCGTCAGCAGATGGCGGAGCGCCGCTCGCTGTACAACCAGATCGCCGAGCTGACCAACCGCATCAAACAGAACAGCTGAGGCGTACGACCGCCCTCGCGGCGGCGCACAGCCGCAGGACACGCCCGACCGGGTCTCCGGTCGGGCGTTCTTTTTGGGTCGGTCCGCTGGACTCTCGACATGGTGTAGACCACAGCATTGAGGCCGTGACCGCCTCGATCCCCACTCGTTGTCCACAGCTCGTTGTCCACCGTCGGTGGATAACTACGGTCCGTCCTCCGCCAGTTACCCACAGGCTGTGGAGAAACCCTGTGTACGAGGCTGTGGACGCCTGGGGACGACGGTCAGGTTATCCACCGATCATCATCAACCTGTGTACGAGCTGTTGAAGGTTCTGGGGATGACGGCAATGGTGATCTTCCCCGCGATCCACAGGCTTGGGGAGAAAGTCGGTGGATTACCGGTGGACAACCGGTGGACAACGGTGGACAACCGGCCGTCGTCGGCGGGCTGTGGACACGCGAGCGGGTTGTACCCCCGGTTCTCCACAGCTAAATCACCGGTGGATAACCTGTCTGACCTGCGCAGACCTCGGTTTTCCACAGTTTGCACAGGTGCGATGAAGACGATGAGTTATCTCTTCTAAGAGAACAAAAACCAATCATCACCGTTGGGCTTTCTGTGGATCGGGCCGAACGCTGTCGGATCAGCCGGTCAGCATCGACACGATCCATGGGGTCGGGCGCACAGCCGATGTCCCCGCGCCCTAAGGTGCGATGGGTACCCGCACGGTCGGGCGGGACGGTAGGCAGCGGTCGGCATGAGAGAGTTGTCGCTGACGTCGACGCGGAGGCATTGATGAAGTTCCGAGTGGAGCGCGACGCGCTCGCCGAGGCTGTGGCGTGGACCGCGAAGAGCCTGCCCAACCGGCCATCCGTACCGGTGCTCGCCGGGGTGATGCTCCGCGTCACCGACGGCAACCTGCGGGTCTCCGGGTTCGACTACGAGGTCTCCAGCCAGGTGACAGTCGAGGTGCAGGGCGACGCCGACGGCGCCGCGCTCGTCTCCGGCCGTCTGCTCGCCGAGATCACCAAGGCGCTGCCGGCCAAGCCTGTCGACATCGCCGCGGTCGGCGCGCACCTCGAGCTGGTCTGCGGCAGCGCCCGGTTCACCCTGCCCACCATGCCGGTGGAGGACTACCCCGCGCTGCCCGAGATGCCGCAGAGCGCCGGCACCGTCGACGCCGCGGCGTTCGCCACCGCTGTGGCCCAGGTGGCCATCGCCGCCGGTCGCGACGAGACGTTGCCGATGATGACCGGTGTCCGCGTCGAGCTGTCGGGCGACACCCTGTCGATGCTCGCCACCGACCGTTACCGGTTGGCGCTGCGCGAGATCCAGTGGCGGCCGGACGACCCCGAGGTGAGCATCAACGCCCTGGTGCCCGCCCGCACCCTGAACGACACCGCCAAGGCCCTCGGCCCGCTGGGCGGCGAGGTCACCCTCGCCCTCGCCCAGGGCGCTGCGGGCGAGGGCATGGTCGGCCTCGCCGGCGGCACCCGACGTACCACCAGCCGGCTGCTCGACGGCGCCAACTACCCGCCGGTGCGGTCGCTCTTCCCGGCCACGCACAACGCCGCGGCCCGGGTGCCGGTCAGCACGCTGATCGAGGTGGTCAAGCGGGTCGCGCTGGTCGCCGAACGGACCACCCCGGTGCTGCTCAGCTTCAGCGCCGACGGTCTCGTGGTCGAGGCCGGCGGTTCCGAGGAGGCACGGGCCAGCGAGGCGATGGAGGCCACCTTCACCGGTGAAGCACTGACCATCGGCTTCAACCCGCAGTACCTCATCGACGGTCTGGCAAACCTGGGCGCTCAGACGGCCGTGCTCTCGTTCGTCGACGCCTTCAAGCCCGCGGTGATCTCTCCCGCTGGTGAGGATGGCGAGGTCATTCCGGGGTACCGGTACCTCATCATGCCGATCCGCGTCTCGCGCTGATCGCGCCCAGCAACACCCAGATCCACGGAGGTAGAAACACATGCAGCTCGGCCTGGTAGGACTCGGCCGTATGGGCGGCAACATGCGGGAGCGGTTGCGTTCGGCCGGGCACGAGGTGGTCGGCTTAGACCACAACGCGCAGATCAGCGACGTCACGACCATCGCGGGCCTGGCAGAGAAGCTTGAGTCGCCGCGCGCGGTCTGGGTCATGGTGCCCGCCGGTGTCACCGACGCCACGATCGACGAGCTCGCCGAGGTGCTCGGCGAGGGCGACATCATCATCGACGGCGGCAACTCGCGTTTCAGCGACGACGCGCCCCGCGCGGAGCGACTCAACCAGCGGGGCATCGGCTACATGGACGTCGGGGTCTCCGGCGGCGTTTGGGGCCGGCAGAACGGCTACGGGCTGATGGTCGGCGGCGCCCAGGAGCACGTGGACCGCCTGATGCCGATCTTCAACGCGCTCAAGCCGGAGGGTGAGTTCGGCTTCGTGCACGCCGGCCCCGTCGGTGCAGGGCACTACTCGAAGATGGTGCACAACGGCATCGAGTACGGCCTGATGCACGCCTACGCCGAGGGCTACGAGCTGATGGCAGCCTCGGAGCTGGTGACCAACGTGCCGGGCGTCATCAAGTCCTGGCGGGAGGGCACCGTCGTCCGTTCCTGGCTGCTCGACCTGCTGGACCGGGCGCTCGACGAGGACCCGGAGCTGGCCGATCTGAGCGGCTACACGGAGGACACCGGCGAGGGACGGTGGACCGTCGACGAGGCGGTCCGGCTGGCGGTGCCGCTGAACGTCATCACCGCTTCGTTGTTCGCCCGGTTCGCCTCGCGGCAGGACGACTCGCCCGCCATGAAGGCCGTCTCCGCGCTGCGTCAGCAGTTCGGTGGCCACGCCGTCCACAAGCGCTGAGCGGTATCCACAACCTGTGTACGTTCACCGGCTGGAACTTGTTGACTTCCGCTCGTACGAGCGGGTCGCCGTCGACCTCCAGCCGGGAGCGAACGTCCTGATCGGTGCCAACGGCGTCGGCAAGACAAACCTCGTCGAGGCGCTGGGCTACGTGGCGACCCTGGACTCGCACCGGGTCGCCACCGACGCGCCTCTGGTCCGGATGGGCGCCACGTCCGCTGTCATCCGCTGCGCGGTGGTGCACAACGGCCGCGAACTCCTTGTCGAGCTGGAGATCGTGCCCGGCAAGGCCAACCGGGCCCGACTGGGCCGCTCACCGGCACGGCGGGCCCGAGACGTGCTCGGGGCGCTCCGGCTGGTGCTCTTCGCCCCGGAAGATCTTGAGCTGGTCCGGGGCGATCCGGCCGAGCGCCGCCGCTACCTGGACGACCTGCTGGTCAACCGGCAGCCCCGGTTCGCGGGCGTGCGGGCCGACTACGAGCGGGTCGTCAAACAGCGCAACGCCCTGCTGCGCACCGCGTACCTGGCCCGCAAGACCGGTGGCTCCAGGGGTGGCGACCTCGGCACCCTCGCGGTGTGGGACACCCACCTGGCCCAGCACGGTGCGGAGCTGCTCGCCGGCCGTCTGGAGCTGGTGGCCGCGCTCACCCCGCACGTTGCCAAGGCGTACGACGCGGTGGCCGCCGGTCGGGGTGCGGCGGGCATCACCTACCGGCCCTCGATCGAGCTGGCCGAGCCGACCACCGATCGGGCCGCGCTGGCCGAGGCGCTGACGGCGGCCCTGGCCGCGTCCCGCTCCGCCGAGATCGAGCGGGGCACCACACTGGTCGGCCCACACCGCGACGAGTTGGCGCTGAGCCTTGGTCCACTGCCCGCCAAGGGGTACGCCAGCCACGGCGAGTCGTGGTCGTTCGCCCTCGCGTTGCGGCTGGCCGGGTACGACCTGTTGCGCGCCGACGGCATCGAGCCGGTGCTGGTGCTCGACGACGTCTTCGCGGAGTTGGACACCGGCCGCCGGGATCGGTTGGCGGAGTTGGTCGGCGGGGCGAGTCAGCTGCTGGTCACCTGCGCGGTGGACGACGACGTGCCGGCCGCCCTGCGCGGCACCCGCTACCAGGTCGGCGAAGGGACGGTACGCCGTGTCGGATAAGCCAGGCACCGATCGGCCAGCGGCGGGCGATGCCCCGGCTGCGCGTACTCCTAAGTTGGAGTCGGCGGGCGGTGAGCCGGCGGCGGCCGCCAGCGGGCCGGAGCTGGCCCGGGCGGTGCTCGACGCCGCGCTGTCCCGACGGCAGGCGGCGGCCCGCGCCCGGCGTGCTCCCGGCAGCGGCGACGCTGCCGGCGGCTCGGGGCGGCGGTTGCGCGGTTACTCCGGCCCCGGCCCCGATCCGCGCGATCCGCAGCCGCTCAGCGCCGTGCTGAACCGGCTGGTGAAGGCGCGCGGCTGGCAGCAGCCAGCGGCCGAGGCCACCGTGTTCGGCGCCTGGGAGCGGGTCGTCGGCGCGGAGGTCGCGCAGAACAGCCGCCCGGTGAAGTTGGAGAACGGCGAGCTGACGGTGGAGGCGCGCTCGACCGCCTGGGCCACCCAGTTGCGACTGCTCGCGGGCTCGCTGCTCAAGCAGATCGCCAGCGAGGTCGGGCACAACGTGGTCCGCAAGTTGCACATCCACGGCCCGGCCGCGCCCTCCTGGGGGAAGGGCCCGCGCCGGGTGCGCGGCCGGGGTCCGCGCGACACGTACGGCTGAGCCGGCCGTTCAGCCGCGCCGGTCGGCCTCGCGGGCTGCCCGCTTGCGTTCCCGCTGTTCCCTGGTGAAGCGCTTGCGCTCGGCCAGGTCACGTTTCCACGCCTCGCGGGCCTCGGCCGAGCCGCCCTGCACCGCGCCCTGCACGCCCTCGGCTGGGCCGGCGAGGTGCCGGAAGGCCCAGCGCATCAGTCGGCCGCCCTCGCCCGGGGCCCTGGTGATCGCGCCGTCCTCGCTCATCTGCCGCCCTCTTCCCCGCGTCGCCTCGCCGGTTCTCGCCCGTCGCCCGAGCAGACCTTTGGGGCACCAATGGTTGGTGTACCAATGATCGGTACGATAGTCACCGTGCGGAGAGAGGGCAACCGATGAGCGAACGACCGGACGGCGTCGACCCGCTGGCCCTGGAACAGCAGGTCTGCTTCGCCCTCTCGGTCGCCGCGCGCAGCGTGGTGGCCGTCTACCGGCCACTGCTGGAGCCGATGGGGCTCACCCACCCGCAGTACCTGGTGATGTTGGCGCTCTGGCAGCACGCGCCGTTGTCCGGTCGCGATCTCAGTCGCCTGCTCCAGCTCGACCCGGGCACGCTGTCACCCCTGCTCAAGCGGCTGGAGGCGGCCGGCTACCTGCGCCGGGAACGCGATCCGAGCGACGAGCGCAGCCTCGCCGTCACCCTCACCGCCAGCGGTGCCGCGCTGCGGAGTCAGGCCGAGCTGATCCCGGCCGCGATCGTGCAGCGACTCGGGCTGCCCGTCGAGGACCTGCAACACCTGCACGCGGTGCTCACGCAGCTGATCTCGGCCGCCAACCGACCGGCCCCCTCGGAGACTGACGCCGCGCCTCAGGCGTCGGCGTAGACGGCGAACCCGCGCTCGGCGCAGCGCCTGTAGAACGCGGCCAGCACGCCCAGCTCGGCGCAGGTGAAGTTCCACTGCGGCGGGTCACCGCGCTCGTCGCGCAGCGCGTCGAGCCGGCTCTCCAGCCAGCGCAGTTGCTGCTCGGCCAACCGACCGTCGCCGAGCAGGGAGCGCAGCACGATGCTCACCGACTCGAAGGTGACCGCCTCGCCGGTCGCGCGGTGCGCGGCCACGAACCGTTCGATGCCGCTCGCGATCCAGGAGCAGCCGTCCGGGTCGATCACCGGATCCTCGTCCTCGGCTGCGGCGTCTGTGGCGTACAACACACCTTCGAGGCCGAGAAGCAGATCCACCAGCTCGGTGTACGCGGTCGCCCGGATGGTGCCGGTCTTCGCGATCAACTCGGCCAGCGCCGCGGTCGGCGCGGAGATGCGCGGCAGGTCGACGATCTCGCCGAAGTCGACGAACTCGGCCGGCGCGACCGGATCGTAGAAGCGGCCGGTCCGCGGCCAGTGCACCGCGACGTTGTCCAGCCCCATCTGTCACCTCTTAAAAGAGCACGTGTCGGGTCGATCGGGTCGATCGTCCCGGTTCCAACCGGTAAAGATCAAGGCTGGTTCCGGGGCGCCGCAAACGTACGGCACTGACGCTTCGGCCGCGACCCCCGACCCGCCCGACAGCGGGTCAACCCGTTCCGGGGCGGCGCGTGCGATGAGGGCCTGGCGTGTGGGGGGAGTCGTGGGCGGCGTGGTTCTGCCGGCTATGGACTTCTCAGCCGCCTCGCTGAGGGTGCCGAGTGGTGGTTCTGTCCCCCACGCACAGTAGGATTGACAGCGAGACGAAGACCCGGTGCGGGAGTGGGACGGGGCCGGTGGCCCCAGATTCATTCTCCACGTCGGGTCGAGCCGATCGCGATCCGCGGGCAACCGCGGCGACCGGCGCGTTCGACCCGCTGTCCGGAGTTCTCCGGTGCCGGTCCGCGCGCCGACGTCGCGTCCTGTCCGCCGAACCCGCGCCCGACGCGCCCTACCGGCGCGGCTGACGCGAGAAAGTGGCCGAGGGTGGCAGCGCAGGACAAGCAGGAGTACGGCGCAGAGTCGATCACCGTTCTCGAGGGGCTGGAGGCGGTTCGCAAGCGGCCCGGTATGTACATCGGGTCCACCGGCGAGCGCGGTCTGCACCACCTCGTCTGGGAGGTCGTCGACAACGCGGTCGACGAGGCGCTGGCCGGATACTGCGACACCATCGACGTGGTGCTGCTCGCCGACGGCGGCGTCCGGGTCACCGACAACGGCCGTGGTTTCCCCGTCGACCTCCACCCGAAGCTCAAGAAGCCCGGTGTCGAGGTCGCGTTGACCATCCTGCACGCGGGTGGCAAGTTCGACGGCAAGGCGTACGCGGTCTCCGGCGGTCTGCACGGCGTCGGTGTCTCAGTGGTGAACGCGCTCTCCACCAAGATGTTCGTCGAGATCCACAAGTCCGGCAACGTGTGGCGGCAGCACTACACCAACTCCAAGCCGAGCCCGCTGGAGAAGGGCGAGACCACCGACCGCACCGGCTCGGCGGTCTCCTTCTGGCCCGACCCCGACGTCTTCGAGACCGTCGACTTCGACTTCCAGACCATCTACCGGCGCCTGCAGGAGATGGCCTTCCTCAACCGCGCCCTGCGCATCCACCTGCTCGACGAGCGGGTGGCCGAGGAGGAGGACGGCCGGCAGCGCGAGGTCACCTTCTACTACGAGGGCGGCATCGCGGACTTCGTCCGGCACCTCAACGCCTCGAAGAGCCCGATCCACAAGACGGTGGTCGAGTTCGAGGCCGAAGAGGAGGGCATGTCCCTCGAGATCGCCATGCAGTGGAACGAGTCGTACGGCGAGTCGGTCTACACCTTCGCCAACACGATCAACACCCACGAGGGCGGCACCCACGAGGAGGGCTTCCGGTCCGCGCTGACCAGCGTTGTGAACCGGTACGGCACCGACAAGAAGCTCCTCAAGGGCGACGAGAAGCTCTCCGGCGAGGACATCCGCGAAGGGCTCGCGGCGATCATCTCGGTCAAGCTGGCCAATCCGCAGTTCGAGGGCCAGACCAAGACCAAGCTGGGCAACACCCCGGTGAAGAGCTTCGTGCAGCGGGTCTGCAACGACCGGCTTGTCGACTGGTTCGACCGCAACCCGGCCGAGGCCAAGATGATCATCACGAAGGCGTCCCAGGCGGCCCGCGCCCGGATTGCCGCGCAGCAGGCGCGCAAGCTGGCCCGGCGCAAGTCGCTGCTGGAGTCTGGCTCGATGCCGGGCAAGCTGGCCGACTGCCAGTCGACCGACCCCCGCGAGTCCGAGGTGTTCATCGTCGAGGGTGACTCGGCCGGCGGCTCGGCCAAGCAGGGTCGCGACCCGCGGACCCAGGCGATCCTGCCGATCCGCGGCAAGATCCTCAACGTGGAGAAGGCCCGGATCGACCGGGTGCTGAAGAACAACGAGGTCCAGGCGCTGATCACCGCGCTGGGCACCGGCATCCACGACGACTTCGACATGGAGAAGCTGCGGTACCACAAGGTGGTGCTGATGGCCGACGCGGACGTCGACGGCCAGCACATCCAGACGCTGCTGCTCACCCTGCTGTTCCGCTTCATGCGTCCGCTTGTCGAGATGGGCAACGTCTACCTGGCCGCCCCGCCGCTCTACAAGATCAAGTGGAACAAGAAGGGCGACGACGCCCAGTACGCGTACTCCGACCGCGAGCGGGACGGTCTGATCGCGCTGCGGCAGCAGAAGAAGCCGAACGCCAAGCCGGACGACATTCAGCGCTTCAAGGGCCTCGGCGAGATGAACTATCCCGAGCTGTGGGAAACCACAATGAACCCGGCGACGCGTACCCTGCGTCAGGTCACTCTCGACGACGCGGCGACCGCCGACGAGTTGTTCAGTGTGCTGATGGGTGAGGACGTCGAGGCGCGCCGGTCGTTCATTCAGCGCAACGCCAAGGACGTGCGGTTCCTGGACATCTGACGGACTGCTGCGGATCGGCCGGGCGGTGCCCGGCCGATCCGGCGGTCCACAGAGTTATCCACAGCTTGGCCGGTATCCACAGCCGTTATCCACAGCACGAAAACGACTCTGAGTCTGATAAGGGTATACAGTGACCGATTCTCCCGAGTCCACACCGAACGAGCCCGAGGTTCCCGCCGAGGCCATCGCCGCGGTGGTCGCGCACGACCGGATCGAACCGGTCGGGCTCGAGGTGGAGATGCAGCGCTCCTACCTCGACTACGCGATGAGTGTCATCGTCGGTCGCGCGCTGCCGGACGTCCGGGACGGCCTCAAGCCGGTCCACCGCAAGATCCTCTACGCGATGTTCGACTCCGGCTACCGTCCGGACCGCGGCTACGTGAAGTGCTCCCGCGTCGTCGGTGACGTGATGGGTCAGTTCCACCCGCACGGCGACTCGGCGATCTACGACGCGCTGGTCCGGATGGCGCAGTCCTGGTCGCTGCGCTACCCGCTGGTCGACGGCAACGGCAACTTCGGCTCGCCGGGTAACGACCCGGCCGCCGCCATGCGATACACCGAGTGCAAGCTCGACCCCCTCGCCATGGAGATGCTGCGGGACATCGACGAGGACACCGTCGACCTGCAGGACAACTACGACGGCCGGGCCAAGGAGCCCACCATCCTGCCGTCGCGGATCCCCAACCTCCTGGTGAACGGCTCCGAGGGCATCGCGGTCGGCATGGCCACCAAGATTCCGCCGCACAACCTGCGGGAGATCGGCGCGGCGGTGCAGTGGTGCCTGGAGCACCCGGAGGAGGACGAGGAAACCACCCTCGAAGCCCTGCTCGGCATCGTCAAGGGCCCTGACTTCCCGACCCACGGCCTGATCGTCGGCACCACAGCGATCCAGGACGCGTACCGCACCGGTCGCGGCTCGATCCGGATGCGCGCCGTGGTGGAGGTCGAGGAGGACAAGCGGGGCCGCCCCTGCCTGGTCGTCAGCGAGCTGCCCTACCAGGTCAACCCGGACAACCTCGCCGAGCGGATCGCCGAGCTGATCAAGGAGGGCAAGCTCGCCGGGATCGCCGACATCCGCGACGAGTCCTCCGGTCGTACCGGCATGCGGATCGTCCTGGTGCTCAAGCGCGACGCGGTCGCGAAGGTCGTGCTGAACAACCTCTACAAGCACACCCAGCTCCAGGAGACCTTCGGCGCTAACATGCTGGCCCTGGTCGACGGGGTGCCGCGCACGCTCAACCTGGCCCAGTTCCTGCGCTACTACGTCGAGCACCAGATCGACGTGATCCGCCGGCGGACCGCGTACCGGCTGCGCAAGGCCGAGGAGCGGGCACACATCCTGCGCGGCCTGGGCAAGGCGCTGGACGCGCTGGACGAGGTGATCGCCCTGATCCGGCGCTCTCCGACGGTGGACGACGCCCGGCAGGGCCTGATCCGGCTGCTGGAGATCGACGAGATCCAGGCGACCGCGATCCTGGACATGCAGCTGCGCCGGCTCGCCGCCCTGGAGCGGCAGCGGATCATCGACGACCTGGCGAAGCTCGAGATCGAGATCGCCGACCTCAAGGACATCCTCGCCAAGCCCGAGCGGCAGCGGAAGATCGTCTCGGAGGAGCTGGGCGAGATCGTCACCAAGTGGGGCGACGACCGGCGGACGCAGATCATCCCGTTCGACGGCGAGGTCTCGATGGAGGACCTCATCGCCCGCGAGGACGTGGTCGTCACGATCACCCGCACCGGGTACGCCAAGCGGACCAAGGTCGATCTGTACCGCTCCCAGCGGCGCGGCGGTAAGGGCGTCAGCGGCGCCACGCTGCGGCAGGACGACATCGTCAGCCACTTCTTCGTCTGCTCAACCCACGACTGGATCTTGTTCTTGACGAACAAGGGCCGCGTCTACCGGGCCAAGGCGTACGAGTTGCCGGAGGCCAGTAGGGTAGCCAAGGGCCAACACGTGGCCAATCTGCTCGCCTTCCTACCCGACGAGCAGATCGCGCAGATCATTGAGATCCCGAACTACCAGGTAGCCCCCTATCTGGTACTGGCCACGAAGAACGGCCTGGTGAAGAAGACGCGGCTCGAGGAGTTCGACTCCAACCGTTCCGGCGGCATCATCGCGATCAACCTGCGCGATGAGGACGAGCTGGTCGGTGCTGCGCTGGTTGCGCCGGAGAACGACCTGCTGCTGGTCTCGAAGAAGGCGCAGGCGATCCGGTTCAACGCCTCGGACGAGGCGTTGCGGCCGATGGGCCGGGCCACGTCGGGCGTGATCGGCATGCGCTTCACGGACGACGACGTCCTGCTCGCCATGGAAGTCGTGCGGGATGGTTTGGACGTTCTGGTGGCCACGAACGGGGGATACGCGAAGCGAACCCCGATCGAGGAATACCCGGTGCAGGGCCGGGGAGGTAAGGGCGTGTTGACTGCAAAGATCACCGAACGGCGCGGTGGTCTGGTTGGCGCGGTGGTGATCGATCCGGACGACGAGCTGTTCGCGATCACCAGCAACGGTGGTGTCATTCGGACTCCGGTGAAGCCTGTACGGCGTACGCGTGACCGGAACACAATGGGGGTCAAGCTGATGGACCTCCCGGACGGCGTGACTATCGTGGCGATTGCTCGCAATGCCGACGAGCCTGACGAACAGGACTAGTTGAATGACGGAGACACAGGCGAAGTCGGGGAACTCGGGGACCTCGGCCAAACCGGTCGACGAGGAGGCCGCCAAGGGCGGCACACCAGCGACCGGCCGCGCGGCCGTGGGCCGGGCGACGGTCCCCGCCGACGCGCCTGCCCCGAAGTTCACCAGGGCTCCAGGTATGACACCCCCGCCGGAGCAGCCGGGCGAAGATGGCGAGTCCAGCGACAAGACCGAGACGCCCAGCGCCGAGGCGCCGACGTCGGCCGCCGCCAGTCCTCCTGGTCCGGCGGCGGCACCCTCGGCACGTCCGGCGACCACCCAGCCAATCGGTCTCCGGCCCGGTCAGGCGGCGTCAACCGGGTCCACCGGCACCCAGCCGCGGATCACACCCGGGATGACCCAGCCGCAGCCGGACGCGACGCGTACGGCCGCCGCTGCCGGCCGCCCGGCCAGCGGTGGTGGCCTGCCACCGGGAATCGGCAACGCGTCCGCCGTCGGCGCAGCCCGCGTCGGTGACGCGGTGCGTGCCGCGCGTACGTCGGTCAGCTCGGCCGCCTCCCGCGGACCGCGTCGGGCCCGGCTGAACCTCAAGCGGATCGACCCCTGGTCCGTGATGAAGTTCGCATTCGCGGTGTCGGTGGTGCTCTTCATCGTCGTGGTGGTCGCCACCTCGGTGCTCTACCTGGCGCTGGACGCGATGGGTGTGTTCCAGAGCGTCAACGACAGCCTGAGTGATCTGGTCAACGCCGGCGGTGGGCAGAGCACCAGCGGCTTCCAGATCACCGCCAAGGGCGTGATCCTCAGCTCGGCGCTGATCGGCCTGGTCAACGTGGTGCTGTTCACCGCGCTGGCCACCCTTGGCGCGTTCGTCTACAACGTTTGCGCCGACCTGGTCGGCGGGATCGAGCTGACCCTCGCCGAGCGGGACTGAGTGACCGGGACGCCGGGGCACCGCGGAAAGCGGTCGCTCCGGCGTCCCGTACTCGGGTAGGTTTTGCAGGCGGCGACGGGCCTGGCTCGCAAGCTGGACCCCGATTTGGGGCCGGCGGAGCGGATGGGTTAATCTTGCTCGTCGCAACGCGGGGCTATAGCTCAGTCGGTTAGAGCGCAGAGCTGATAACTCTGAGGTCGATGGTTCGATTCCATCTAGCCCCACCGCATGTCGTCCGACGGTAGTCGAGCGCGAGGGGTCGCCCCATGTTCAAGAAGCTGCTGATTCTGGCTGGCGTCGTCGGTGTGGCCGCCGTCGTGTTCAACAAGATCAAGGCGTCGAACGACGAGCGTGCCCTGTGGCACGAGGCGACCACCGCGCCCGACCTGCGCTGACGCTCGGCCCGGCGACGCGCGATCGTCGCCGAGGCCACCCGCGGGGCCCTAGCTCAACTGGCAGAGCACTGCCTTTGCAAGGCAGGGGTTAGGGGTTCGAGTCCCCTGGGCTCCACGAGCACTTTCCTCGGTTGATCTCGGTCCGAGTACAGCCATCCGTACAGCCAAGCCGGTCACGCCGTCCCCTCCTGGCCGAGAATCCGGTCAATGGCCGAGGCAGCCTGACGAGCCCGCGCCGGCAGAACGTGGCCGTAGGTGTCGGCCGTCATCCGGATCAGTACTTTCCCCGATAGTCCACAGTTGGAGTACTAGGAACTCGGCGTGTCAGAGCCGTCGCATGGGACACCGATACCCAGCTGCACTTGTGCCGTCTGCCCCCGCGACCGAATTGTCAGCGGTAGGCAGGTTGCCCGCGCAACCCACGTGCCGCCGACAAAGGCCAGCCACTGAGGTTGGTCATCGACAGGTGTGCAGGCACGCACATGGGCGCTCACGGCTGGCACCACTGAAGAGCCCCATCCGAGACGTGCCCTGTCCTCCCAGCCAGGTGCCACCCGAAGATCAACCACTGCGCCGCCGCGTACGACCAATCCCCATTTGGCGAACAGCCGGGCTGCCGGATCCGCTTCCCCCGATTCCTCTGCTTGAAGCACCGTCCGGTCAGGTACCGCGACATCCTCTCCCACGAGCCGATAATCTGTCGGCGGTTCCTGTAGCGGAAAGCCCGATACAGTGCATGACTCCTGCCTAGCGCTCCCGTCGGTTGACGGGGACGCGCTGGGGTCAGCCCTCAGAGATGCAGTTGGTGCCGGTGATCGGGCCTCACCCTGGCTGGACCCTTTTGAGGACGTACAGGCAGCCGGCGTCACCATCAGGCAGATGCTGAGCGGCCACCACACCATGCGGCTAGTCCTTCGCATGCGCGTTACCCCCTGAACGGCGAGGCTACGACGGTAAGGGCGCGATCCGTGAAGCGTCACCGTACCGGCAGGCGGGATTCATTCGATGCGGCGTGCCATCAACGTGCCAATAGCCGGTACCCCCGCCGGTCACCAGGGGGCACGAACGGTCAAGCACATCGCGCATTGATCTGGCCCACCAGGTCCTTGTCGGCCATGATCTTCGTCCTTCCTAACTGGCGGTGCGGTGAGGGTGGCCGTTACTAGAGAGTGTGCAGGTCATCAATGGCCAGCTTGATCGCGTCGGCCTCTTCCCAGACCTTCACCTGCAAGGTCATGTCGCTCCGCCCTTCCTCCTGAGACCACAGGTCGACATCGACCTTCCAAACGCCGTGGTCAGCAAGGAAGTAGGCGTCGACGTGGTGCCACGCCTCAGGCGGCATTGGGATGAACGTCGCGGGGTGCTCGCGGGCCCACAGGCCCAGGTCTTGGCCCGACCGCGAGTAGTCCCGCGCCAGGCCGGCGAAATCGCCGGCGGCAATCCGTTCGACCACCTGCTCGATGACCGGCCTGAACCGGGCTGGAAGATCCGCAGCAGTCACCGGTCGAGTATGAGAAGCGGGGACGACGGCTGTACAGCCAACCGTACAGCCAAGCCGGCCGACCGAAGGGAGCGAGAAGCGGCGGTAGCCGACAGGCCGAGCAGGTCAGCAGCAGCAGTCGACGCCCGCCGACATGCCGCATGATCTTTGCAAGGCAACAGGCGCACTGCTCTGCCAGTCCAGATGAGCCCGTACCACATGCCGGCCTGTCGCTACGTCGACGCTCTGGACGGCTCCACGCTTCAGGCGTGCCACGACCTGCCCATCAATCTCAATCTTCATACGGCGCACAAGGCCACTAGCGTCCAGGGCGCGACTGACGGTGATCCTCGGCATGAGAGTTCCGTCCCTTCCCTGCGGCGCTGTGATACATCGAAGTACCTCAGCGCCGTGCACGCCAAACCAAAGGCAGGTAAGTACAGCCATCCGTACTCAGGGGTCGGAGCGCGCGACGCGGACGGCGACGCCGTCGAGGATCAACTCCAGCCCGAGTGAGAAGTCCGCGTCGGCAATCGCCTCGTCGGGAGTGTCGGACGGCGGCGCCTCGAACAGTGTCGAGGCGAACAGCCGGGCTGTCTCGGGGAAGCGGTCGGGGTTGACGAGTCGCGCCAGCGCCCGGCCGTAGTCGCGTTCGGCGTCGGCCTGGCCCTGGCCTTCAGCCCTGCCGTCGGCGAGTTCGCTGTGTTGCCGCACCGACTGAACCACGTAGCCGCTGATCAGTGACATCGCGCCGATCTTGTGCGCCCAGTCGAGGAGGGTGTCGGACATAATCGCCAGCGCGGCCTCCATCCAGGCGATCTGGTGCGGCCCGGAGGGCGGTCCGGCCACGGGCACGCGCGTCAACCACGGCCGACGCTGAAGCACCGCGCGGTGCGCGAAGGCCCAACGGCGCAGCCCTCCCCGCCACTCGGGGGCGTCGATGTTCGGCGGTGGGCCCAAGGCGGCGTCGGCCATGAGGGTGAGCAGTTCGTCCTTGGAGCCGACGTGCCGGTAGAGCGACATGCTCGTGAAGCCGAGGCTCGTGGCGACCTTGGGAAGCGTCACGCCGTCGAGCCCGTCCCGGTCGGCGATCTTCACCGCAGCGGCGACGACCACGTTGACGTCGAGGGACGGGGGCCGTCCGAGGCGCGACGACTCCGACATCCCCCACAGCCGGCGCAGTGGCGCCGGAACGAAATCGTCGCTGGTCATGGGCTCCCACGTTCGCCCCGGAAGGTTACGTCCACATCATGACAGACAGCATTAGTGTACGACTGATACTTTCTCCCTCAAACTATAGTTGAGTTACGGGGAGGGACGTCCATGAGCATTGACACCGCACCGCGGACTTCGAGAGGGCCGGTGCTGCGCGCCGAGCGTGCCCTCGCGCCGGACCTGGCCCGGGGAGCGATGCTGCTGATCATCGCGCTGGCCAACGTCGCCGGAGTCGTCTTCGCCGGGGAGCCCGGCCTCGACGCCACGCCGGAAGGCGTTGACCGCGGCCTCAACTTTCTGCTCTTCGAACTCGTCCATGCGCGCGGCTATCCGGTCTTCGCCGTGATGTTCGGCTACGGGCTGGTCCAGCTCGCCCGCCGCCAGGACACCTCCGGAGCCACCCCGAGGCAGGTCCGCTCCGTGCTGTTGCGCCGCAACTTCTGGCTCGTCGTGTTCGGCTTCGTGCACGCCGCGTTGCTGTACTACGGGGACTTCCTCGGCGCGTACGGGATCGTCGGGATCCTGATGACAGTGTTGCTGCTGCGCCGCAGCGACAGGTTCCACCGCATAGCGCTGGTGCTCTGGGCGCTGTCGGCGGTCGAGGTGCTGGCCATCGGCGCCATGGTGGTGAGCGGCATCCTCGGAGGGTCGGGTGGGTCGGCGCCGCTGCCGTCGGGCCACGTCGACTCCCTCGCCGCGCCCGGTTATGTCGCGGCCATGCTGGAACGCCTCGGCGAGTGGCCGGCACACACGCTGACCGTCCTGCCCTTCATCATGATCGCCTGGCTGGGCATGTGGGCAGCCAGGCGCCGGATCCTCGAAGAGCCGGCTCGGCACCGGGCCCTGCTCACCTGGACCGCAGTCATCGGTCTCGGCGTCGCCGTCGCCGGAGGCCTACCGGCAGCCCTGGTCGGTGCCGGATGGCTGCACGTCGACGAATCAGCCGCCAGCCTGATGATGCTGCTGCACGGAGCGAGCGGCATGTTCGCCGGACCGGGTTACGTGGCCGTCTTCGGCCTGATAGCCCTGCGGGTCAGCCGATCCGGCACCGTCGTCGGCGCTCTCGCCGCCCTCGGTCAGCGGTCCCTGTCGGGATACCTGTTCCAGTCGGTGGCCTGGCTCGTTCTCCTTGCGCCCTTCACGCTCGCCCTCGGCGACCGGTTCGGCAGCCCCACGGTGACCGGTCTGCTCATCGCGGTGGCCGTCTGGCTGGCCACCGTCCTGATCGCCCGCCAGCTCGACAAGCGCAAGCAGCCCGGACCCGCCGAGATCGTCCTGCGCCGCCTGACCTACGGGCCCCGGGCGTGATCGCTGCCGCCTGAAAGCGCCTCGGTGCCGGTGGGTCGTAGACCCACCGGCACCGAGGAATCGGCTATTCACCCGGCACCGCGCTCGCCATGATTCAGCGGTGGACCAACAGCCGGAACCCTTCATCCTGCACCTGTACTGCCGTGTCGACGTGCTGGTCACCGCTCCGGCTGCCATGACCGGTCACGCGGTCGCCGATCTGCGATCCGCCGGAATCGACTGGTCCACCGAGGAGCACGACCTCGACACGGCCGCTGAGGAACTGCGGTTGAGCCGCCGGAAGCGGGGACCGGCCCAAAGCCAGAAGAGCGACGCCGCCAGTCCAATGGCGCCCATGGCGACGATCACGCCTCGGGGCATCTCGGTGTTGACTGGCTTCGGCATGCATCTGGCCGGGGTGTAGTCGATGGTCAGTTGCTGGTGCAGCGGCGGAAGCTGCCGGTCGGGGAACGAGTGCGCGTAGATACCGCAGGTGGTCGGTCCGTCGGCGGTGACGACACGTACCTGCACGTAGGCGCCCTGGGCGCCGTGGGCCGGTTCCACCGCGACCACCGTCGCTGGCATCAGTACGCCGGCCGGTGGGGGCGGCTGGCGGTCATCGGTGATGCCTATCAGTATCAGCAAGCTGCACGGCAGCAGCAGCGACAGCGGAAGGGATGGCCAGACCTTTGGACGAGTCCCGTTGGCCAAGAACGACGGCATGGCGTCAGGTTAGCCATCGAAATCAATGAGGTTGTCCTGGGCGGTGATGGCGCTGCCCGGTCGGGGCGATCCCGTTGCGGTCAGCGTGATGACTCAGGGGCATCATGATGACTCAGGGACATCACGCACTTTGCTGCGAACGCCGCCAGTCAACCTTCGGAGCCGCCGGCGGCCTTGGGGTGGGCCTCCGGGAGACGTTCCACAAGCTTGGTGAGCGCGCCGTTGGCGAAGGTCGCGCCGAGCGCCGACCCGGCCCCGATGGTCCAGCCCACCGGCCCGAGCGGGGTGCAGCCGAAGAACTGGCTCACGCCCGGCGTCTGCACCACCACGACGAGCACGCCCAGTGACGCCGCAGTGGAGGCCAGCACGGCCGGGCTGGTGCCGCCCGCCAGGATGGTCTGTCCGAGTTGGGTGCCGACCAGGGAGACCAGGGCGACGGTGCCGGCCCGCTGACGGCGTCCGGTGTAGCGGGCCAACGTCCAGCCCGCGGTAGCGCCCAGCGTGGTGGCTGCCGCCCGCAGCCCGATCTCCCTGGTGAGGCTCTCGCCGAGCGCCGTGTCCGGGCCCTCCCGGAGCAGCGCGTCGGTGCGGTCCGACGCGGGTGGCCGGACCGCGATGGCGAGCGCCGGCGCCAGGTCGGTGAGTAGGTTGACCAGTAGGAGTTGTCGTCCGGTGAGCGCGGATCGGCCGGTCGCCGCAGCAGTCAGCACACTGAACGCGATCTCGCCGAGGTTGCCTCCGACCAGGATGCTGAGCGCGTGCCGCACCGACGACCACATCGCCCGCCCTTCGATCAGGGTGGCGATGATGGTTTCCAGCCGGTCGTCGGTGACCACCAGGTCGGCTGCCGCGCGGGCGGCCGGGGTGCCCCGTTGACCGAGGGCGATGCCGACGTCGGCCAGCCGGATCGCCGGGGCGTCGTTGGCGCCGTCGCCGGTCATCGCCACGGTCCGCCCGCACTTCTGCAACGCCTGGATGATCCGCACCTTGTGCGCAGGGGTGCAGCGGGCCACCACGTCGGTGTTGGCCAACCGCTCGGCGAGCGCGTCGTCGTCCAGCTTGTCGAGTTCGGCGGCGGTGACCACCCGCTGTTCGTCGTGTTCACTGATGGTGGCGGCGATCGCCTCCGCGGTGGCCGGGTGATCCCCAGTGATCATGATGGTGTGCACGCCGGCCTGCCGGATCCGGCGTACCGCCGGGGCCGCGCTCTCCCGGACACCGTCAGCGAGGGCCAGGAAACCCACGAAGGTCAGCCCTCGAACGTCGGAGTCCGTCACCTTCGGGTCGTTCACCGGGCACTCCGCGACTGCCAGGATCCGGTTTCCCGCACCGGCCCGGTCGGCGAGCATCCGCTCCAGCTCCGCGCGACCGGCGTCGTCCAGCGGCTCCTGACGACCGTCCAAGCGCCGGGACGAACAGCGCGGCAGCACCGTCTCCGGAGCACCCTTGACGCTCAACAACAGGTGACCGTCGGTCTGTCCGATGCTGGCGTGGTAGCCGCGGGACGGCTCGAACGGCAGGCCCCCGGCGGCCCGCCACCCGGCGGCACCGGTCTGCTCCACCACCCCGGCCTCGCCGGCGCCCCGCCGGACCGCCCGGTCGGTCTGCAACGCCAACTCCTCCGGATTCTTCGCGGCGGGGGTGGCCCGCAGCGCCGCGGCCAGCGTCATCCGGAGCCGGTCGTCCAACCGGTCCAGCGGGGCGTACCGGTCGCCGACGCTGTCGCCGACCCCGGCCAGCAGCAGCTTGCCCTCGGTGAGGGTGCCGGTCTTGTCGAAGCAGAGCACGTCCACCCGGCCCAGCGCCTCGATGGTGCGCGGGTTGCGGACCAACGCGCCGTGCTCGGCCAGCCGCCGGGCCGCAGCCAGCTGCGCCGCGCTGACCAGGAACGGCAGCCCCTCCGGCACGGACGCCACGGCGAGGTTCGCGGCGGTCGCCGCCGTTTCGGCAAGGGGTACGCCTCGAAGCAGGCCCGCGCCGGCCACCGCCACAGCGGAACCGGCCGCCAACGGGATGGCGGCGCTGGTCAACGCGCCGAGCCGAGCCTCCACTCCACTGGCCGGCGGGTCCTGCTTGACCAGCGCGAGACTGCGGCCGGATTCGGTGTCCGACCCGGTCGCCACCACCACGGCAGTGCCGTGCCCGGCGGCGACTGTGGTGCCCTCGTAGAGCATCGAGTGTCGGTCGGCGATGGCGGCGGCTACCACCGGTCGGTTGGACTTGGCGACCGGCAGCGACTCGCCGGTCAGCGACGACTCGTCAGCCTCCAGACCCACCGACTCGAGCACCCGGCAGTCGGCGGGCACCGAGTCACCCGGTTCGAGGGTGATGACGTCTCCGAGGACCAGGTCCTCGGCGGCGAGAACCTGCTCGGCACCGTCCCGGCGGACCCGGGCGGTCACCGCCGAGCGCGACAGCAGCTCCGCCAGCGACCTTTCCGTGTTGCGTTCGTGCACCGCCCCGATCAGGGCGGACCCACCGACCACGCTGCCCACCAGCGCGGCGTCGACAAGTGAGCCGAACGACGCGGAGAGCACCGCCCCGGCCACCAGCACCGGGGTGAGCGGGTTGGACAACTCGTCCACGAAGGCACGCAGCAGCCCTCCGCTCCCCGGCCCGGCATTGCCGTTTCCGCCGGCGCCGTGGTGTCGGCGTTGCGCTTCGGCGCTGCCCAGGCCGTCCGGGGTGGAGCGCAGGTGGTCGAGCACGGTGCCGACCGGCATCAGGTGCCAGGCCGTTGCCACGGGCGCCGGGGTGTCCGACTGGTCGTGCAACCGGCGGGCCTGCCAGACCCCGTTGGCGAAGGCCAGCCCGGCCGCGCCGTTGACCGCGACGAGCGCCCGGTGCGGCAGCTGGGCCGGTGGAGCGGTGAACGCGCCCAACGCCCCGAGACCGGTGCCGGCCATGGCCAACCGGATGTTCTGTTGAGCCGTACGCCGGGCCACCCCGGTCGCCTCGATCACCAGCGCCACCACCCGCAGGTCGGCACCGACCAGCAGGTGCGCGCCCCAGGGCGGCAGCTCCTCCGGAGCGGCGAACCCGAGACCGCAGTCGGACGCGCCGAGTGCCTTCCGGTCCGCGGAGACCAACATCACCACTGCGCCGTCGCGCTGCAACGCGCGTACCGACTCGGCCAACTGGTCGCCGCCGGGGAGCATCGCGTCGGCGAAGCCGTACCGCTGCTCGTCGCCGCCGGCGACGACCAGCCGCAGGCCGGCATGTCGGGCGGCGGCGGGCAGGCCGTCGACGCCCGGCGCGGGTTCCGGCTCGACCCGCAAAAGGGCGGCGAGCCGGTCGCCGTGGGCGAGGCCGAGGAGTTGGCCGCCAGCGGACCGCAACCGGGCCGCGTCCGGGATGTCCGAGTCGTTCGCGGGCATCTTCTCCAGCGGCCCGAGCCGCCAGCCGTCCGCCGTCCGGGAAGCGGACGGCTCGTCGGGGTCGAACAACGCGAACGCCCGCTCGGCCACCTGGTCGACGTCCGCGTCGGCCGCCGGCGCCAGATCGGCCAGTACGCCCCGGTCCGAGCCGAGCACAGCGGCGTCGAGCACGAGCGTGTCGATCCGGTCCAGTTCGCGCAGCACACTCCGGTCCATCGCGATCACACCGCGCCGCGCCAGCATCCGGCCGAGCTGAGCCGCGTACCCCTCGCGGCCGCTGCCTGGCGCCTTCGGCAGCGCGGACAGGCCCAGCGCGGTGGCCCGCTTCGGGCCGGCGAACGGCACCGCCGCCGCACCGGCGGCCGCGCCGGCGGCGAGCATGCGGTTGATGTACCGCTCGACCGGGCCGTCCGGCTTCGGCCGCGGACGTTCGATCACCGGCCAGCGGGCGGTGGCCCGTTCGGCGTCGCCGGTCAGCCGTGGCTCGGCCTTCTCCCAGGCGGAGAGTTGGGCCCGATCCTCACCCCACTGCACGACCCGTTGGGCGCCGTCCAGGACGATGCCCGTCCAGCGGCCGGTCAAGCCCTGCACCACCGCCTCGGCCAGCGGAAAGAGGATGTCGGCGCGCGGGTCGGAGCGCAGCCGTCTACCGATGAACTCGTGCAGCTTCGGCTGAAGATCCACTGCGGAGAGCAGGCCCGCCACCTCACCGGGCAGCGGCGCGAACGGCAGGATCCGGGTGGCCGCCGAGATGGTCAGGCCCAACGCGTCCGAGGCGAGCGCGCCGAGGGTGCGTGGCGTGCGCGGCCCCTCCTCCGGTGGGTGCGGCGGTGGGATCTCCGGGTCGGGTTCGTGGTCGCAGGTCCGCTCGACGCGATCGATGGTGGCGATCAGGTCGCGCAACGTCGGCTCGGGGGATTGGACGGCGACCACCACCCGGCCGGAGGGTGCGTTGACCCGGGCCCAGGCCACCCCGGGCATCTGCTCCAGTGCGCCCTCCACCTGACGGGCCAGCCGGTTGCCACCGTCCTGGCAGACACCGTGCACCTCGATGTGGTGCCGGCCCGGTCGGGACCAGACCCGACGCCGCGTCAGCCCGGCCGACCGGGCCAGCCGGACCGCGGCCGAGCTGACCGACCGGGACGCCTCGCCGACCAGGTGCGGCACGCCGAAGGACGGCAGGATGCGGCCGGCAGCGCGACCCGCCGCCGTCATCGAGGCGTACGGCTGGACGGGCGCCGGCCCGGCTCCCTGTTGCCGCTCGTCCTGACCTTGGCCATGTCGTCCTCCCACCGCACTCACGTCCGGAGGCCTGGCTTCCCGACCTGCCATCCGTTATGCCCCCTGAGTGGCGGAATTTTCCGCAGTCGCTGGCGCATGGACGGGGTGGGCCGTGGAACCCGACGACCATCACCGGACATGGGGAGGCCGGCATGAGCACGCTGACGCGACATCTCAACGGTTCACGGGAGAACGTCACGATGTACAACCGGCGGGTGCAACTGCCGATGCTGGGTGAGGTGGCGGTGCCACCACCGGACAAGGTCGCCTACTACGCCGGGCTCGGGGTGCTCGCCGCGCTACAGGTCATCGAGTGGCCGATCGCTGTGGTGATCACCGCCGGTCACCTGCTGGCAGACCAGCATTTTTCCGGCCTGGTGCGCGGTGTCGGGGAGGCGCTGCAGGACGCCTGACGAGAGCCAGGTCACCGGACGGTTGACATGAATCAAGGTTGAGGTCGCATGCTCGGTCGATGCCGAGCACAGCCGTCACCGCCACACCCGCCGCACCGGGCCTCTTCGCACCGCGGCTGCGCGCGATGACGGTGGGCAGTGTCGCGCTGATCTCACTCCTCGCGTTCGAGGCGTTGGCGGTCGGTACGGCGATGCCGACCGTCGCGCGCAGCCTGGACGGGCTGGCGCTCTACGGGATCGCGTTCGGTGGCCCGTTCGCCACCGGTGTGCTGGCCATGGTGGTCTCCGGCATCTGGTGCGACGCGCGGGGTCCCAAGGGGCCGATGTGGCACGGCGTCGCCTGGTTCGTGGTCGGGTTGCTGATCGCCGGGACCGCCCCCGTGATGAGCGCGCTGGTCGTCGGGCGGGTCGTGCAGGGTTTCGGCTCCGGGCTGCTCTCGGTGGCGCTCTACGTGATCGTGGGGCAGGCGTACCCGCAGGAGCTGCACCGGCGGATCTTCGCTGCGTTCGCGGCGGCGTGGGTCGTACCGTCGCTTGTCGGGCCGGCTGTCGCCGGCCTGATCGTGCAGTACCTGGGCTGGCGGTGGGTCTTCCTGGCGGTGCCGGCCGTGGCCGTGCCGGCGGTGCTGCTGATCCATCCCGGCCTGCGGTCGCTGGGTCGAAGTGCGACGACGCGCCCGCCGACGGGTGCGGCCGCGCGGATCGGTTGGGCGTGCGGGGCCGCGGTGAGTGCCGCACTGCTGCACATCGGGGGACAGCAGCGCGGTGTCACCGCTCTGGTGCTTGTCGCGCTCGCCGTCGTCGGCCTGCTGGTCTGCGCCCCGCGCCTTCTGCCGGCCGGGTTCCTCCGGGCCGCGCGCGGGTTGCCCACAGTGGTGGGGCTGCGCGGGCTGGCGTCGGCGGCCTTCGTCGGCGCCGAGGTGGTCATCCCGCTGATGCTCTCCCGGGAACGGGGCCTCTCCCCGACGGCGGCCGGGCTGGTCCTCACTGTCGGCGCGCTGGCGTGGTCGGCGGGCTCCTGGTTGCAGGGCCGGATCCCGGTTCCAGCGTCGCGGGCCAGTCTGCCGCGTGCCGGGTTGACCTGCATCACGGTCGGCACCGCCACTGTCGCGCTGGCCGTCCGGCCCGAGCTGCCGGTGGCCGTCGCCGTGCTCGGTTGGGCGATCGCCGGTCTGGGCATGGGGCTGCTCTATCCGTCGTTGTCGGTGCTCACCCTGGAGTTGTCCGCACCAGGTGAGCAGGGCCGCAACAGCTCGTCACTGCAGCTGAGCGACTCTCTCTTCGCGGCGACCGTGCTCGCGTTGACCGGGGCCGTGTTGGCGGCGGGAAGTGCGCCGGGCCCGGCCAGCTACACGACGACGCTCGTGGTGACCGCTGGGCTGGCGCTGCTCGGGGCGCTGTTGGCCGGCCGGGTCGTGGTGGGCGGGAGTGCGCGACAGGCCGGGTGATCCGGGGATTCGGCCGCGTCCCGCCCGCTCGTGCCGGAAGGATGGCGGGCGATGAACCTCCTGACCATTCTGCCGCTCGCCGTGGTCATGGTCGCCGGGACGCAGTTGGTGGTGGCCGTTTTCCTGGCCTCGTCGGACCGGCCCCGGGCGGCGTCGCTGGGCTTCCTCGCCGGCGCGGGGCTGGTGGTCGCCGCCGGGGTGACGGTGGCCTGGTTGTTCACCCGCCTGGTGGGCGGAGTGGCCGCCGACGCCAGCGCCGTCGCCGGGAAGGTCGATCGAGGTCCCGTCATCGACCTGGTGGTGCTGGCCCTGCTGGTGTGCCTGGCCGTGCTGATCTGGGTCCGCCGGGACCGCTCCGGACCGCCGCGCTGGCTGGGCAGCATCGAGCACGCCGGTACGGCGCGGGCGCTGCGACTGGGTGCGCTGCTCTTCGTGGCGACGCCCACCGACGACCTGACCATGGCCACCGTCGGGGCGAGTGTGGCCCGTCACGATCTGCCGTGGTGGCACCTGGTGCCGTTCGTGCTGCTCACAGTGCTTCTGCTCGCGCTGCCTCTGCTGGCGTTGCTGCTGCTGGGGAGCAGGGCCTCGCGGGTACTGACCCGGATGCGGGAATGGGCCGAGGGGCATGCCTGGATCGTCAACGAGATCGTGATCGCGTTCTTCGCGCTGCTCACCGTGTTGGACCTGATCCGATCGGGGTGAGTGGCGTCGGCCGTCACGGGTTGCGGCGCCGTCTCGTCGACACCAGGTACGGATCGGATCGGTTGGCAGGGGGGACGAGATGAGGGTTCTGGTCACCGGGGCGTCCGGCAGTCTGGGCCGTGCGGTGCTGGGCCGGTTGCGCGACGACGAGATCAGCGTCCGGGCCGCCCGCCGCCAGCCGCCGACCACCTGGCCGACACGTACGGGGGAACCGGCCGGAAATGAGAGCAACAACGGTTCACGTTCGTCTTACCGTGACGTCATGTTCGCTGTCGTCACCACTGTGATCCTCTACGTCTTCGGCTTCGTCTTCCTCTACGGCGTGATCCGGCTGGGTGTCCGGCACGCGTTCGAGGATCTGGAGCTGCAACGGGCCAAGGCCCAGCGCGAGGAGGAGTTGGCGGCTGCCCGCGACCGCTCCTTCATGCGCGACAACGCGTTCCTCGCGGGCAGTTGAGCGCCGGATCGATCCGGCCCGGTCCGGTGGCGTCGCCGGGAGGCCGGGGAGCCGCTGGGCGGTTCAGCGTCGCGGATGCGAGGATCGCACCCGTGATGGGAACGCTGAAGACCGAACCGGCCCGCGCCCGCCTGGATCTGCTCGCCCCGCCGGTAGCGGAGGCCATCGCGCAGTGGCCGGCCGACGCGCCGGTGGACGTCAACGACGTGCTGGTCGCGCCGATCGACGCGGACCTCGCCGACACCGCGGCGTTCTGCGCGGCGTACGAGGTGGGGTTGGACGTGTCGGCCAACTGTGTCGTGGTGGCGGGCAAGCGTGAGGGTGTGGTCCGCTACGCGGCCTGCATCATCCTGGCCACCACCCGGGCCGACGTGAACGGGGTGGCCCGCCGGGCGTTGGACGTCCGCAAGGCGAGCTTCGCCCCGATGGACGACGCTGTCGAGTTGACCGGCATGGAGTACGGCGGCATCACCCCGATCGGGCTGCCGGCGCAGTGGCCGATCCTGGTGGACGCGCGGGTCATCGCCACACCGCACGTGATCGTCGGGTCCGGCGTACGGCACAGCAAGATAGCGCTGCCGGGGCCGGCATTGGGTGCGCTACCGGGAGCCCAGGTGGTGGAAGGGCTGGCCAGGCCGGTCTGACCAGGCATCGGCATCAATGTTGTTGCACGTGAAACATCGTGATCATCGATGCCGGACGCCCGGCCGTTGGTAACTCAGTGTGAGTGGGTGGCCGACTCGCGCTGCTCGACCTCGGCGAGCGCGGCAAGCAACGTCTGCACCTCCTGCGCGCCGGAAACCGCGTACTTCCCGGCCAGCACGAAGGTCGGCACGCTGGTGATGCCCAGATCCCGGGCGGCGGCCAGGTCGGCGGCGACGTCGGAGACGCGCTCGTCGGAGTCGAGGAACCGGCGCGCGTCGGCCGCGTCGAGACCGATCTCACCGGCCAGGGTGGCCAGCGCCTCCCGCGAGCCGACGTCGACCCCGTTGTTGAAGTGCGCCTGGTAGAGCGCCTCCACCATCTCCGCCGCCCTGCCCTGGTCGGTCGCCCAGGAGACCAGCCGGTGCGCGTCGAAGGTGTTGGCGATCACCGCGCGGTCGTAGTCGAGCCGCAGCCCGTCGGCCGCCGCCACCTGGGTCACGTGGTCGACCATCTGCCGGGCGCGCTCCGGACCACCGAACTTTCCGGCGAGCGCCTGCACCAGGGGCAAGGGCTGCGTCACCGGCGACGGGTCGAGCTGGAACGGTCGGTAGCGGACCGTCACCTCGCCCTCGTAGCTGGCCAGGGCCTCATCCAGGCGGCGCTTGCCGATGTAGCACCACGGGCAGATGACGTCCGCGTAGATCTCGATCTCCATGATCGGTGGCAACCTCGCGGTCAGCCGAGTTGTTCCCGGATCTGCCGCTTGAGACGGCCCAGGATCGCCGTGCCGCCACGGATCCGCAGCGGGCTGATCGCCTGCGCCAGCCCCATCCGCTGATACAGGTCGTCCGGCACGGCCAGCACCTGCTCGGCGCTCGCCCCCGCCAACCCCTCGGCGAGGATCCCGGCGAACGCTCGGGTGGTGGGCGCCTCCGGCGGGCAGTCGAAGAGCGTCTCCACTGTGCGTTCCGGGGTCACCCGGGCGCGCAGGAAGAACGCCGTCTGACACTCGGGCACCTGTTCCATGCCCTCGCGCTCCGCGGTGCCCTCCGGCAGCGCCGGGAGCACGTCCGAGTACTCCAGGAGCAGCTCCAGAACCAGGTCGCGCGGCGCGGCGGCGAACTCGTCGACGATCTCGGCCAGTCGGGCCGGCATGTCAGCCATGCGTCGAGGCTACCGCCGTCCTGCCGGGGCCCCGGTCACACGGTGGGTGACTGCTCGCTGATCTCGCTGAGCGCGCTGGTGGGGTCGAGCTGCATGGCCAGGTCGCCGAGCGAGACGATCCCCACCAGCTTGCGGTCACTGTCACAGACCAGCACCCGCCGGATGCCCCGATCCCGCATGAGCGCCGCCGCCTCACCCGCAGTGCAGTGCTGCTCGATCATGACGACCTCGCGGGTGACGATCGAGCCGATGGTGGTGGCCGCGGGGGAGCTGTTCTCCGCCACGGCCCGCACCACGATGTCCCGGTCGGTGAGCATGCCGGCGAGGCTGGCGCCGTCGGTGACCACCACATCACCGATGTCGGCCTCCTTCATCACCCTGGCCGCCTCGTCCAGGGTGGTCTCGGCCGGCAGGTACACGACCTGCTTGGTCATCACGTCACTGACCCGGTAACCGGTCATGAGAGCCTCCGAAGACGTTTCCACCCGATCCGACAGCACTACCCCGTGACGCGGCAGCTACACCAGGCTCGCACGAACCTGGCGTACCTCGTGGACGAGTCGATCCACCAGACCGTCCAGCGGCAGCTCGGTGTGCCCGTCGCCGGCCCGCTCGCGCAGCTCGACGTACCCCTCGGCGAGCCGGCGGCCGACCACGACGGCCCGGGGGATGCCGATCAGCTCGGCGTCGGTGAACTTGACCCCGGCCGAGACGTGCGTGCGGTCGTCGACAAGCACCCGCAGGCCGGCGGCGGCGAGACGCCCGCCGAGCTCCAGCGCCGCGTCGAGCTGCGGGCCCTTGCCCGCAACCACCAGGTGTACGTCACACGGCGCGACCGCCGCCGGCCAGACCAGTCCCCGGTCGTCGTGGTGCTGCTCGGCCACGGCCGCCACCGCCCGGGAAACCCCGATGCCGTAGCAGCCCATCGTCGGCCGGACCGGCTTGCCGGCCGGCCCGAGCACGTCGACAGCGAAGGCGTCGGTGAAGCGGCGGCCGAGCTGGAAGATGTGCCCGATCTCGATGCCCCGCCGAATGGTCAGCTCGCCCGCCTCGCACTCCGGGCAGGGGTCGCCGGCGCGGACGTCGGCCGCCTCGATGGTGCCGTCGGGTGTGAAGTCCCGTCCGCACACCACGTCGGTCGCGTGTCGGCCCGACTCGTTCGCTCCGGTCAGCCAGGCAGACCCGGTCACCACCCGAGGGTCGACCAGATAGCGGATGCCCAGTTTGTCGAGCAGTTGCGGGCCGATGTAGCCGCGAACCAGCTCCGGATGCTCGGCCCACTCGTCGAAGACGGTCACCTGTGCCGGGTGCAGCGCGGCACCGACCCGCTTCAGGTCGACCTCCCGGTCACCGGGCAGCCCGACGACCAGCAGTTCGGCCCGGTCGGCACCCGGCTGACGAACTGACAACACGACGTTCTTCAGGGTGTCGGCGGCGGTCCAGCCGGCCCGACCGCCCAATTGGCGCGCGTTCGCCAACTCCACCAGGCTGGCGATCGTCGGAGTCTCCGGAGTGTCGTGCACCTCGACGGCCGGCTGCGCGCTCGGGTCACCGGCGCTCGGCACCCGGGTGGCCACCGCCTCGGTGTTCGCCGCGAAATCGCAGGAGGTGCAGCCCACGAAGGTGTCCTCGCCGACCGGCGTCGCCGCCAGGAACTCCTCCGACGCGGAGCCGCCCATCGCGCCGGACATCGCCTGCACCACCGTGTAGTCCAGCCCCAACCGGTCGAAGATCCGCCGGTACGCGGCGCGATGCCGCCCGTACGCCTCCCGCAGCCCCGCCTCGTCCAGGTCGAAGGAGTACGCGTCCTTCATCAGGAACTCCCGGCCGCGCAGCAACCCGGCCCGAGGCCGCGCCTCGTCGCGGAACTTCGTCTGCACCTGGAACAGCGTCACCGGGAAGTCCCGGTACGAGGTGAACAGGTCCTTGACCAGCAGCGCCGCCATCTCCTCGTGGGTGGGCGCCAACAGGTGCTCGGCACCGCGCCGGTCGGCGAGGGTGAAGATGTCGTCGCCGTACTCCGTCCACCGGCCACTCGTGCGGTACGGCTCGGCGGGCAGCAGCGCCGGAAAGTGCACCTCCTGGTCGCCGATCGCCACCAGTTCGGCGCGTACGACCTCGGTGATCCGATCAAGCACCAGCTTGCCCAGCGGCAGCCAGGTGTAGCCGCCCGGTGCGGCACGACGGATGTAGCCGGCGCGCAGCAGCAGCCGATGGCTCGGCACCTCCGCGTCGGCCGGATCCTCGCGCAGAGTCCGCAGCAACAGGGTCGACATGCGTAGCAGCATCCGCGCAGCCTACGGCCGGTGCGACAGGATGAGCGATCCATTTCGATCCGAGCGGACCCGATGCCGGCAACCATCGGCGCCGTTGCTGGCGTCTGCAAGGACACCAAGTCCTCGTACCCCGACCTGAAGGATTGGCCCGTGTGGACCCTCTGCTGAGTGAGTTCGACTCGTTCGTCCGTACCCGCACGCCAGCGTTGCTGCGCTCGGCCTACCTGCTCACCGGCGACCAGCACCTGGCCGAGGACCTCGTCCAGTCGGCCCTGGCCCGGACCCACCGCTCCTGGAACAGCCTGCACCACAGCGGCAACGCCGAGGCGTACACCCGCAAGACCATGTACCACCTACAGGTGTCCTGGTGGCGTCGGCGCCGGGTACCCGAGTCGATGCCGGGCGACCTGCCCGAGCCACGCGGAGGCGACTCGGCCCCGGACCACGCCCACCAGACCAGTCTGCGGCTCACCCTGCGGGCGGCACTGGCGAAGCTCTCCCCGAAGCAACGTGCCGTGCTGGTGCTGCGGTTCTTCGAGGACCGCACCGAGGCGGAGGCGGCGGACCTGCTCGGCGTCACGATCGGCACCGTGAAGAGCCAGACGGCCAAGTCACTGGCCAGGCTGCGCACCGTCGCACCCGAACTCGCCGAGCTGTACGTCCTGGAAGGGAGTACCCGATGAACGACCAGCGCCTCCGGCTCGATTTGACCGCCCTGGCCGACGAGGTCACCTCGGTCGACCTGCGGGACCGGACCCTGCGTACGTCCCGCCGGCTCGGCATCCAACGGGCGGTGGCCACGTCGGCAGCCGCGCTGGTGCTGATCGCCGCGGCGGCCGGTACCGCCTTCGCCATCCGACCGGACCAGTCCCCGACCCCGCTGCCCGCCGACACCCCGTCGGTCACCGCGACTCCGACGCCGTCGGCGTCCCCCACCCCGACGCCCTCCACCAGCGCCGGCGACACCCCCGGCGCCCCACCCAGCGGCGGAACGGGCACGAACACCCCGTCCGTGCAGTTCGGCAAGCTCTTCTACGGCCCCGCCAGGAACCCCGTCGGCGAGAACGGGAATCTGCGGTCATGGCGTCCGGGTGAGAGCCCGGTGCGACTCATGGAGCTGCCGCACACAGCAGCGATCCTCAACGTGAACGTGTCGCCGGATGGCCGCCGGGTGGCCTGGTCGGGCGAGGATGCCGAGGACAGCGGCGACCTCTACATCGCCAACGTCGACGGGTCGAACAAACAGAAGATGCGCTCGGAGGTCGACCCGTACTGCGTCACTCCGGCCTGGTCCCCAGACGGGCGGCAGTTGCTGTTCCGCGTGGATTTGCCAGGCGGTGGCCATGGCCGGTTCGGGTTATTGGATACGCGCTCCGAGAAGAGGACGGTGCGCTGGTGGCGCACCGAACCTTCGGCCTGCCATGCCGTCTGGTCGGCGGACGGTAAGACCATCGCCATGACCACCGATGTCGGGGTCACGGTCGATGCCGGGGTCGTGCTCTACGGCACGGACGGCACGAAGAAGCGAGCCATCCCCGGCTTCTCCCTCGACGGTTGGCACAGCAACGACATCGCTAGTCTCTCCCCGGACGGTTCCCGGATCGCCCTGCTGCGAATGAAACTCGGTGAGGACGACGGCAACCTCGCGCGTGATCTGCGGGCCAATGTGGTGTTGGACACCCGTACGGGCAAGCAGGTCTCGTTGCCGTTGGGTGGGCGCACCTTGGAACAGGTCTACTTCCAGTCGGACGGCTCGATGGTCGTGCGGGTCAAGGCCGGCAGCGGGTACGCGCTGCTGCTGGTGGACGAGGACGGCAGGAAGATCTCCGAGACCGCTGAGCCGGCGAGTCTGAAGAACGAGCAGATCCTGGCCGTCGTCGACTGACCGATCGGCGCGAGACGGGCGGGTCACCCTCGGGTGGCTCGCCCTTTCCGCGTCTGCGCACCGCCGGCCAGGCGGTGTTGATCACGGTCGGTGAACTGCGGAAAAGGTTGCCGGTGCGAGCGGATCCGACTGTCAGGTAGTAGCGCGCCGCGGCGGCAACTCGGCAGGGCCAGGGGCTCGTCTTGGGTGGTGCCAGGCACTGTGAGCCTCCACAAAGGATGGAAACGATGAACCTCGGCCCGTTCACCCACACCACCCGTCCCGCCTCGGCCCGTCGTTCCGGTGCGCTCGCCGGTACCGCTGCCCTGCTGCTTCTGGCGTTCGGTGTGGCTGCCTGCGGCACCGCCGACCCGAAGGCCGCGCCCGCTCCGGCCGAATCGGCCACCGCCACCGCCGCCGCTCCCTCGGCCGGCGACACCTCGGCCGCCGGCACCGGCGGCTCCGTGCCGGATGCGGCCCCGGCTGTCGCGCCGGCCCGCCCGGCGGTCGGCTCGACGCAGTGGCCGCAGCTCACCTGGTACACCGCCGAGGAGCACGGCCAGAAGCAGAACGACCCGGCCCGGATCTGGCGGCGTACCCCTGCTGGGACGTGGCAGGTGGAGCGTTCGGGCCGTCCCCAGAACGGCAAAGCCCTCAACGGCCCGCTCGCCGTCTCGCCGGACGGCCGACGGGCGGCCTGGGTGGAAGGGTCCGCCCGCCGGCTGGTGATCAGCGCGTTCGACGGCACGAAGCGGCACGTCATCCCGACCCAGGGCCAGCAGACCTGCGCGCCGAGCTGGCTCGACTCCGGGCGGGTGCTGTACGGCCTGGGGCGGGAGAAGGAGCTGACGCTCATCGCGGTCAACGCCGACGGGACTGGGCAGAAGGTGCTCGCCACCCACTACCCGAAGTGCCCGACGGTGTCCGGCGGATGGATCGCCCAGGTCGGCGCGCAGACCGTGGCGATCGGGGACGAGCGAGGCGTCCGACATGCGATCAGCCCGCGCCTCCCCGCCGGCCTCGTCATTGGTGGGGTGGCGGCGGTCTCCGGCAACGGCCGGACGCTGGTGATCAGCGCCCACACGACCAGCCCCGGGGGATGTGGGTGCAGCGAGCGGTTCCGCAACTACCGGCTCGACGCGGTCAGCGGGGCCGTCACCGAGCTGGCGCCGTTGGACCCGGCGTGGAAGCAGGCGACCGGGCATGGCGAAGCCGTCGACGGGGTCGTCCTGGCCGACGGCGGCCTGGTGGTGCAGATCAACGCGGCGACGCCGGCCGACGGCGCGCCGGCGTACCGGTTGGTCCGGTACGCCGCCAGTGGCCGGGTGCTGGCCACCGCGTCGGTGCCTGCCGGCCAGCCGTGGGGTGGTCTGCTGGGCTGAGCTCCCGGTGCCGCGTCACCGGGTACGAGGGACCGGCCACTCACGGGGGTGGCCGGTTCCGCCCGTCGTCTGTGCAATGACCTCCGACACGTAGTGGATTCGGGGCGGTGCCGGGCGTTCCTGCGGTGACAGACTGGTCGCCGCAGGCAACGAGTGGCGTGAGGGAGGCGCGGGTGCGCTGGCGCAGTTTTGTCGCGGTCGGGGACAGCTTCACCGAGGGTATGGACGACGCGTACCCGGACGGGACCTTCCGGGGCTGGGCGGACCTGGTGGCGACCCGGCTCGCCGCCGACGCGGGGCCCGACTTCCGGTACGCGAACCTGGCCATCCGGGGCCGGCTCTTTCCCAGCGTGGTCGCCGAGCAGGTGCCCTCCGCCGTCGCGATGAAGCCCGACCTGATCAGCTTCGCGGCCGGTGGCAACGATGTGCTGCGGCGCACCTTCGACCCGGACACGCTTGTCGCGCGCTTCGACGAGGTGGTCCGGCAACTGCGCTCGGGTGGCGCGGACGTGCTCCTCTTCCGGTTCGCGGACGTGATGGCCCGACTCCCCGGCCAACGCCTCGTCGCCCCCCGGGTGCAGCTGCTCAACCAGGCGGTCGGTGAGACCGCCGAGCGGCACGGCGCCATCATGGTCGACCTGTACGCCGACGACACGTTCCTCAACCCCATGCTCTGGAGCACCGACCGGCTGCACCTCTCCCCGGCCGGGCATCGCCGGGTCGCCGGGCAGGTGTTGAACGCCCTCGGGGTTGGTTGCGACGAGGAGTGGCTGATGGTCCCGCCACACCCGTCGCCGTCGCCGTGGCTGGCCGCCCGCGCTTCCGACCTGCGGTGGGCCGGTCAGTACCTCGCCCCCTGGGTGAAGCGGCGGTTGACCGGTCGGTCGTCCGGCGACACTGTGACGGCGAAGCGCCCGCAACTCGGCCCGCTCGTCGACTGAGCATGATCACCCTGCACACGGCGGCCCTGCTGCGCCGCGACCGGGACGGCGAGTCGTTGCCCGACCACGCCGTGCTGGTCAGTGGCGACCGGATCGAGGCCGTCGGCCCGCTGGCCGAGCTGAGTTCGGCGTACGCCAACGCCCGAGTTCGCCGCTGGCCCGGCACGCTGGGGCCGGGTCTGCTGCACGTCGGCCCGCTTCCGCCCGCGCCGACCCCGCGTGAGCGGGTGCACGCGCTGCTGCGTACCGGGGTGACGGCGGTGCTGGCGGAACACCTTGCCGACCCCGCCCTGCGGGCCGCAGCCGAGCGCGGTGACCTGCTGGTGCTGGCCACCGCCGTGGCGCCGACGCTGCGGTCGGCCGGGCGGGCCGACCTCGCGGTGCACGGCGTCGACGGGGCCTGTCTGGTGACAGTCGTCGCTGGTCGGATCGCCCACCGTCGCGCCTGAACAGGTCGGAAGATCTCCACTGTGGAGTCGATCGATCGAATCGGGGTAGCCCGATGTCCGTCGTCCTCGATAGCATCCGCTGCCCCCGCTGATCGGAAGGCGGGGACATCGGGGAAAGGTGGATGAGGGATGACCCTCATACCTGGCACGACGACATCCGCAGGACCGGTCCGGGCACTGCTGGCCATGGGGCTTTCCGTTGCGGTCGCCGCCGGGGCGCTCACGCTCACGGCCACACCGGCCGCAGCGAACGAGGCGCTGAACCAGCCGCCGGGTGTGCCGACCGAGCTGCACACCTCCGGCGAGCCGTGCACGACGGCCGAGCCGTACCAGTTGTGGCAGAACGACGACCTGGCGCTCTCCGCCGTCCTGCACGACCCGGACGTCGACGAGAACGGTGGCACCGACCGGTTGACCGCGACCTTCGCGCTCTGGCCGGTTGAAGAGCCGACGGCTCGGATCGAGCGATTCGGGTACAACGGTCGGGAAGGCGATCGGGAGAGCGGCCTCTTCGAACGGGAAACGCTCACCCACGACCGGTTGTACGCGTGGCAGGTCCGGGCGGCGGACAGCCAGGCGACCGGCGAGTGGAGTGGCCTCTGCTATCTCCGGACCGACTTCCAGGGCCCGGAGGTCGCGCCGGTCGTCACCTCCACCGACTTCCCGGTCGAGGGCTGGCACCCGGCGCTGTCGGGTCAGTTCACCTTCGACGCGGCGGCGACACCGGACGCGGTCGGCTTCCGGTATGAGCTGCTCGGCGGCGACGGCGTCCACGCGGTGCCGGCGGACCAGCCCGGCGGCTCGGCCACTGTCACGCTCCGCCCGGATGCGGGGCCCAACACTCTCGTGGTGTGGAGCCTGGACGCGGCAGGGAACAGGTCACCGGAGGCGCGGTACGAATTCCGGGCCAGCGACGTCGCGCCGATCGTCACCGGCAGACTCACCGAGATCGGCGTGCCGACCACGTTCACCGTGCAGCCGCAGATGGCGGGTGTGATCCGCTACCGGTTCCACCTGGACGGCGACCCCGAGCAGACGGTGGAGGCGGCGGCCGACGGCACTGCCACGCTGACCGTCACCGCGACCCGGGGCGGCAACCGGACGCTCTCCGTGACCAGCGTGACCGCCGATGGCGTGACCGCCACCACGGCGAGCACCTTCGCGCTGTCCACCGCCCCGAAGATAACCGCGACTGTCTATCGGCAGGGCGGCACCAGTGGCGGGCCGGGTGTGCCCGGTGTCTTCACCTTCACCCCGCGCCAGCCTGACGTGGTCAGCTACCGCTACAGCTTCAACACGGTGACCAGCACCGTGGCCGCGGCGGCCGACGGCACCGCGTCGGTGACCTGGACGCCGACCAAGGCCGGGCTGACCATGCTCACCGTCTGGAGCATCGACCGGAACGGCACCCAGTCGGGTTCGACGTCCTTCATCTTCTTCGTCGGCAATCTGCCGCCGAGCAACCCGGCGCAGGCCGGCGACCAGTAACCCGCCGATCGGCCGGCCCACCATCCCGTGCGGGTGGTGGGCCGGTCCTGTTACAGCGGTCGCGGCGGGCGATCCGGCGTACCTTGGGGATCATGTCTGTGCCGAACGATCCCGATCCCCGCCTCCAGTCGTACGCGGACCCCCAGCGGCTGGTCACCACCGAGTGGCTGGCCGAGCATCTGGGCGATGAAGGCCTCGTCGTCGTCGAGTCCGACGAGGATGTGCTGCTCTACGAATCCGGTCACATTCCCGGTGCGGTCAAGGTCGACTGGCACCTGGATCTGAACGATCAGGTGACCCGGGACTACCTGGACGCCAAGAGCTTCGCCGAGATGTGTGCCGCGAAGGGCATCGGCCGGGGCGACACTGTCGTCTTCTACGGCGACAACTTCAACTGGTGGGCCGCGTACGCCCTCTGGGTCTTCACGCTCTTCGGTCACGCCGACGTGCGACTGCTCGACGGCGGCCGGCAGAAGTGGATCGCCGAGGGACGCGAGGTGACCCGCGACAAGCCGGCTCGCCCGCGCGCCGACTATCCGGTGCCGCTGCGCGACGACGCGCCGCTGCGGGCCTTCCGTGAGCAGGTCATGGCGCACGTCGCCTCCGGGCGGCCACTTGTCGACGTCCGGTCGCCGGGTGAGTACACCGGCGAGATGCTGCACATGCCGGACTACCCGCAGGAGGGCGCGCTGCGCGGTGGACACATCCCGGGCGCGCTCAGCAAGCCGTGGAAGTCCGCCGCCAACGAGGACGGCACGTTCAAGTCCGCCGACGAGCTGAAGGCCATCTACGCCGACCAGCTCGGGCTGAGCCCGGACGACGACGTGATCGCGTACTGCCGGATCGGCGAGCGGTCCAGCCACACCTGGTTCGTGCTGCGGCACCTGTTGGGCTACCCGCAGGTGCGCAACTACGACGGCTCGTGGACCGAGTGGGGCAACCTGGTCCGGGCGCCAGTCGTCAAGGGCGACCAGCCCGGCGGCCTGACCGTCTGACCAGATCGTCGTGTGATCGACTCGGGTTCCCTGACGTCGGGCTGTCCCACTCGCCGGGACACCGCGACATCTATGAGCCCGAGTCGATTACGTCGAGACCCGTGTCAGCTGGCGAGTGCGAACACGCCGCGCAGGTCGCGGACGATGCCGGTGATCTCGCCGGTCTCCGGGTGCCAGCGCGCCAGGGCGGCCGGTTCCAGTCGGAGTAGCACCGCGCCCTTGTTGTCCCAGCCCAGCACGTCGCAGCAGCCCTTGCCGCGCTCCCGGCCCAGGTCGAGCAGGTGGAGCACGGCGCCGGTCCGCGCGTCCAGCACTGCCGTCCCCTCTGCGCCGTCGATCTCGCTGTTGGTGATCCAGGCCGCCCGCGCCAGCCGCTCGCCGTGCAGCCAGCCCCGGCCGTAGAACTCGTTGACCTGGTAGGGCGAGGGCAGCCCCGAGGTGTCGACCGGTTGTTCGGAGCGGAGTTCGCCCTCCCGGGCGGTCCGGCTGCGCAGCTTCAGGCTGGCCCCCTCGCCGTACATGTCGATCAACGGGGCCTCGCGCCCGGCGGCCGGGTCGGGCGCGATCAACTCCCAGGTCGACACGTCGATAGTGCTGGCCGCCCCGGTGACCCGGTCCACCGCGTACGTCCGGTCGTCGCCTCCGACCAGCACCCGGTCGTGCGCCCACACCACCAGCTCCAGGTAGCCGTCGAGGGGTATCCGGCGGACGGCCGCCGTGGTGAGATCGATCATGATCAGCTCTTTGGTCTGCGCGAACGCCGCCGACCGGCCGTCCGGCGACAGCACCCCCGGCTTCAGCGCGGGCGCCTCGTTGCCGCCCGCGTCCCGAGTCGGTGCCAGCGTCACCACGTCGAGGCTGCGCACCACGCCGTCGTTGCCGAGCACCCGGACCGGGCCGTCGGCGCGATACTCCTCGTCGACGGGCTGGAACATTGCCAGTGCCTGCTGGACCGGTCGCTCGGAGAGCGGCACTGTCGCCGGGTCGCCGAGCTTGGCCAACGGATCGGGCGGGTAGGTCAGCTCGGCGGGCGGTTTCTGCACCGGACCCGCGTGGGAGGGGTCGACGGTCGGGGTGACCGTCGGGCCGACCGGAGGGGCTGGCGTCCGGTCGGCGGGCGGTCGCAACGCCGCCACCGTGCCGCCACCGACCAGCACCACGGCCAGGGCGACCACTGCGACGGCCCGCCGGGTACGCCGGGTACGCCGAGCCCGTTCCCATCCGGCGGCGGCCGGCTGGCTGGGGAGCACGTCCTCGACGCTGACGGTCAGCAGTCGACGCAATTCCTGCTCGTTCACGGGTTCACCTCCAGGCCGCTGGCCAGATCGGCCGAGCCTCGGCTCGATCGGGCATCGCGGGCGAGTTCCGGGGCCACCTCGCGGAGTCGGCGCAGCGCCGCATGGCACTGGCTCTTCACGGTGCCGACCGTCACCCCGAGCGCCTGGGCGGTGGCGACCTCGGTCAGGTCCTCGTAGTAGCGCAACACCAGCACGGCCCGCTGCCGCGGTGGCAGCAGGCCCAGCGCGTCGTGCATGGTCAGCCGTAACGCGCCGTCACGGTCGTGGGCCACCTGGTCCGGCGGTGCGGCGCTGAGCCATTCCCGCCGTCGGCGACGCCACCACGACACCGAGTCGCGGTAGAGGATGGCGCGCACGTACGCGGAGGGGTCGCCGTCGCGGACGGAGGACCAGCGCAGCGCCAGCTTGAGCAGCGCGTCCTGGAGGAGGTCTTCGGCCTGATGCCGGTTGCCGCAGATCAGGTAGGCCGCGCGGAGCAGCCGGTGCTGGTGGTTCTCCACGAAGGCGAGGTAGCCGTCGCGTCCGTCGTCCCTCGTCGGCGCCATCCGCCCTCCTCCCGGCCGTCGCGCTGTAGGCGTCACCTGGCAGACGCACGGGAGGCGGCAAAAGGTTGGGTCAGCTCGGTGGCGTTCCGGTCAGATAGCGCTGGAGCGTCGGCGCGATCCAGGCGACCAGCTCGTCCGGCGTGGTGTCCACCATGGGCGGCAGGCGGACGATGTATCGGGTGAAGGCGAGGCCGAGGATCTGACTGGCCACCAGGCCGGCCCGTCGGGCGGTCAGCGTCGGGTCGCTGCCGAACGTGGCCACTGCGGCGGTGAGCTGGTCGGCGAAGATGCCGCGCATGCGTTCGGCCGCGCCGGGGTTGGTGCTGGCGGCCCGCAGCAGCGCCACCAGGGTCTCGTCGCCCTCCCAGCGGGCGAGGAAGTGCCGGACCAGCACCTCACCGAGGCGGGCGGGCGGCACCGAGGTCAGGTCGGGCAGGCGGAGGTCGAACTCGGCCGCCGCCGCGAAGAGCCCCTCCTTGCTGCCGTAGTAGCGCATCACCATCGACGGGTCGATCTGGGCGTCGGCGGCGATGGCCCGGATCGTGGCGCGCTCGTAGCCGTCCGCCGCGAACCGTTCCCGGGCCGCTCGCAGGATCGCCGCCCGGGTGGCGTCGGAGCGGCGGGGCTGGGTCGACTGCGCGGACGGGGTCATGCCAACGACCGTAGGCCAACAGGTGTTGACACGCAATCAGGACGGCCCTAGCGTTGCCAACACATGTTTGCCAACAGGTGTTGGCAGCGGTACCTGGAGGTGGCCATGCTGCCCACGAGCACCGACGTCCTGGTGGTGGGCGCCGGCCCCACCGGTCTCGCCACCGCCCTGACGCTGGCCCGGCGCGGGGTCGAGGTGACAGTGCTGGACCGGACGGCCGCGCCGCCGACGACCTCCCGCGCCGCCGTCGTGCACGCGTACACCCTGGAGGTGCTGGACCAGATCGACGCCGCGGCGCCGCTGATCGCCCAGGCGGTGCGGACGCCGCGTTTCACAGTGCGCGACCGGGACCGGGTGCTGCTGTCGGTGCCGTTCCACGAGTTGCCGTCCCGCTTCCCCTACGCGCTGCTGGTCTCGCAGGCGGTCACCGAGACCGTGCTCACCGAGAAGTTGGCGGGACTCGGTGTCCAGGTACGACGGCCGTGCCAGCTCACCGGGCTCAGCCGCGCCGGTCACGGCATGCTCGCGCAGGTCGACGACGAGACACTGCGGGCCCGGTTCGTGGTCGGTGCGGACGGCCTGCACAGCACGGTCCGGCAATTGGCCGGCATCGGCTTCACCGGCGACAGCGACGAGGAGTCCTTCGTGCTCGCCGACGTGCGGGTGCGCAGCGTGCTGCCCCGCGACGAGGCGGCGCTCTTCCTCGCCCGCCCCGGACCGCTGGTCTGGGCGCCACTGCCCGGTGGGGTGGTCCGGTTGGTTGCCGCCGTGGCGAGCGCCCCGGCCGAACCGGACGCGGCCTACCTCCAGGCGCTGCTCGACGAGCGCGGCCCGGCGCGACGACCCGACCGGGTGACCGAGGTGCTCTGGGGCTCCCGGTTCCGGGTGCACCACCGGATCGCCGACACCTTCCGAGCCGGGCCGGTGCTGCTGGCCGGCGACGCCGGACACGTGCACAGCCCGGCCGGCGGGCAGGGCATGAACCTCGGCATCTGCGACGCGGTAGCGCTCGGCACCGCAGTGGCGGACGTGCTCGACGGCGGCCCGGAGACGCTGCTCGACGACTACACCGCCAGGCAGCGGCCGATGGCCGAGGACGTGCTGAGCTTCGCCGCCGGGCTGACCAGGATGGCCGGTGTCTCCCCGGCTCGTCGGCCCGCCCGCGACGTGCTGCTCCGGCTGCTCGGTGCCGTTCCACCGGCCCGCCGACGCATCGCGCTGCGCCTGTCCGGGCTGTCGCACCGGGAGCGGACGCCGGGCTAGCCCGCGCGGCTCAACACGGCGGGCGCGGCCGGGCGCAGTGTCCGCCACGCGGCGACGGTGACCAGCGCGAAGGTCGCCGCCGCCGCGCCCGCCACCGGCGCCGTGCCGTACGCCGCGGCGGCCAACCCGGCGAGCGCCGCCCCGAGCGGCGCGGTGAGCAGACCAACCATCCGCTGGGCCGCACCGACCCGGCCCAGCAACCCGCTCGGCACCTGCCGCTGCCCGTACGACGCCCACAGGCTGTTCCACACCACGGTGCCGGCGGCGAAGACGGCCAGCGCGATCCCGCCCGACACCGGATGCCGAGCCAGCGCGAAGCCGGTCAGCGCCACTGTCTCCACGGCCAGCACCGCACGCAGCGCCGGCACCGTGCCGAGCCGGGCGGCGAGCCGCCCCGCCCCGAGCGCCCCCGCCACGCCCCCGACGATGGCGGCGGCGGCGAACAGCCCGTACCCGGCCGGCGGCACCCGGAGCACGTCCAGCGCGTAGAGCACCAGCACCGCCATGATTCCGCTGATCGCCAGGTTGCTCGCGGCGGTGAGCAGCGTGACCCGCCACAGGGTCCGGTGCGCCAGCAGCCAACGCAGCCCCTCGACGATCTCGCTCCACACCGAGCCGCGCCGTCGCGCCGTCGCTGTGGTGATGGCGGGACGCGGACTGAGGGCCAGCACGAGCACTGCGGCCGCCGCGAAGGTCACGGCGTCGAGGGCGAACGGGACGGCCGGGGCGACGGCGAACAGGACACCGGCGGCGGGCGCCCCGAGGAAGCCACCGGCCACCGCCGACCCCGCCTGGAGCCGGCCGTTCGCCCGGGGCAGCGCGTCCGCCGGCACCAACGCGGGGAGCAGCGCGAACGACGCGGAGTCGAAGAGAGTGCCCAACGTGGCGAGCAGGAACGCCGCCACCAGCAGCACCAGCACACTGACCCGGTTGAGCGCGACCACCACCGCCAGCGCCGCCACCACTGCCGCGCGTACCCCGTCGACCAGCGCCATCGTCCGACGGCGGTCCCAGCGGTCCGCGTACACGCCGCCGAGCAGACCGAAGAGCAGCGGCGGCAACTGCCCGGCCACCGTGACCGCCGCGATGATCCGCGGATCGCGGGTCACTGTCGCGGCCAGCAGAGCCAGTGCCGGGGTACGCAGCGCGTCCCCGAACCGGGACGAGACGGCCGCGGACCACAGGAGCCGGAAATCCCGGCCCAGAGCGGAGGAAGTCATGCCGGCGACCGTGCCGGTTCGACCGGGTCGAGGGTCAAGCCGCCGGGGCGAAAGGGGACCGCGCCTGTCGGTGATCATCGGTACGGTGAGCGCCGGCATCGGGACCGGGGAGACAACAGACGTGGATCACACTTTCCAGGTCGACCTACGTGGCGTGGTTGACCTGCTCAGTCATCACCTCTACGGCAGCCCGCGGGTCTACGTCCGCGAGCTGCTCCAGAACGCGGTGGACGCGATCACCGCCCGACGCAGGACCGAGCCGGACGCGCCGGCGCTGGTACGCATCGAACCCCCGGACAGCACCGGCGACGGCACACTACGGGTCCACGACACCGGCATCGGCCTGACCGAGGCGCAGGTGCACGAGCTGCTTGCCACCATCGGCCGCAGCTCGAAGCGCGACGAGCTTGGTTTCTCCCGGCACGAGTTCCTCGGTCAGTTCGGCATCGGTCTGCTCTCCTGCTTCCTGGTGGCCGACGAGATCCAGGTGCTCACCCGGCACGGCGACAACCCCACGGTTCACTGGACCGGGTACGCCGACGGCCGCTACGCGGTGACGGTGGCCCCGCCGGAGGCCGCCCGAGCCGAGCCGGGCACCACAGTCACGCTGGTGCCCCGCCGGGACGCCGACCAGTGGTTCACCACCGCGACAGTCACCGACCTGGCCCGCCTCTTCGGCGCGCTGCTGCCGGTCACCGTCCGCGTCGGCGACGTCGTCACCACCACCGGGGAGCCGCCCTGGCCGACCACGCCGGGTGCGCCACTGGACCGCGCGGCGCTGATCCGGTACGCCCGGGAGACGCTCGGCGTGGACCCGTTCGACGTCCTGCCACTGGCCGTGCCGGAGGCCGGGCTGACCGGTGTCGCCGTCATCCTGCCGACGCCGGTGAACCCGGCGGCCCGGGCCGGGCACCGCGTCTACCTCAAGCGGATGCTGCTCACCGAGAACGCCGACGGGCTGCTGCCGGAGTGGGCGTTCTTCGCGCACTGTGTGGTGGACGCGACCGAGCTGCGCCCGACCGCCAGCCGGGAGGCCCTCTACGAGGACACCCTGCTGACGGCGACCCGGGAGGCGCTCGGCGACCAGGTGCGCGGCTGGCTGGTCCGGTTGGCACGGCACGACCCGCACCGGCTGGCCGAGTTCCTCCAGGTGCACCACCTCGGCGTGAAGGCCCTGGCGCTGCACGACGACGAGATGCTCCGGCTGGTCGACCAGTGGTGGCCGATGGACACCAACGTCGGCACGCTCACCCTCGCCGAGTTCCGCGAACGCCACGGCGTGGTCCGCTACGCGGCCAGCCTCGACGAGTTCCGCCAGCTCGCCGCGGTGGCCGCCGCGCAGGACCTGGCGGTGGTCAACGCCGGCTACACGTACGACACCGAACTGATCGAGCGGCTGCCGGTGGTGGACCGCTCGGTGCTCATCGAGCGGCTGGAGCCGAGCGACCTCACCACCCGGTTCGACGCGCTCGACCCGCAGGTGGAGTTGGCGCTGCGGCCGTTCCTCGCGGCGGCGCAGCGGGCCGTCGAGCGGTCCGGCTGCGAGGTGGTCATCCGGGCGTACGACCCGGTCTCGCTGCCCGCGCTCTACCTGGTCAGCCGGTCGGCGGCGTTCAACGACCAGCTCGCCGCCAGCCGGGACCGGGCCGACGAGCTGTGGGGTGGAGTGCTCGACGCGCTCGCCGCCACCGCCCCGCCGGACCGCCCGCAGTTGGTGCTCAACCACCGCAACCCGCTGGTCCGACGGGTGACCATGCTGAGCGACCCGGAGCTGGTCGGTCTGGCCATCGAGGCGCTGTACGGGCAGGCGCTGCTGCTCGGCCACCATCCGATCCGCGCCGCCGACGCGGCGTTGCTGAACGATTCCTTCCTCGGCCTGCTCGGCCGGGCTGTCCCGGGACGGGAGTGAGCATGAGCGACGAGGATCTCTGGCGGGTGCTGCGCGGCATCTCCGACATGCCGTACGGAGCGGGGCAGATCGCCGCCCTGGAGCAGTTGCTGCGCCGGGTGGACGCCGCCGACGACCGGCACCTTGCATTCGTCACCCGGATGCAGGCCACCACCAGCTACATCTACGGCGGTGAGCCGGCCAAGTCCTTCGTGACCTTCTCCTGGTGCCTGTCCGAATTCGACAGTGACCCGCAGCCGTACCACCAGCGTCACCTGCACAATCTGCTCTGGCACTTCAAGTACATGATCAACGGGCTGCTGAACTTCCCGGAGGTGCCGCTCGACCGCACGTACGCCGTGCTGGACGACATGGAACGCCGCTACCGGGCCGGCGGGCACAGCCTGCAGGCAGTGCACAAGCACCGGTTCCGGGTCGCCGACCACGTGGGCGACGTCGAGGCCGCCGCGCACTGGTACCGGCTCTGGCAGACCACGCCGCGCGACGGCCTGTCCGACTGCGCCGGTTGTGACCCCACCAGCCAGGTGGGCCACCTCGCCGACACCGGGCGGGACGCGGAGGCGGTGGAGCTGGCCGAGCCGGTGCTCGCCGGCCGGCTCAACTGCAACGAGCAGCCGCAGTCGATCCTCACCGCGCTGCTCCTGCCGTACCTGCGGACCGGGCGGGCCGAGGAGGCGCGGGACGCGCACCGAGAGGCGTACCGCCGGCTGCGCGGCAACCTCGCCAACCTGTGGGACGTCGCGGACCACATCGAGTTCTGCACGATGACCGGCAACGAGGCGCGGGCGATCGAGCTGGTCGAGCGGCACCTGGACTGGCTGGACCGGCCGCCGTCGCCGGCCGCCGCCATGCACTTCGCGGCGGCGGCCACCGCGGCGCTGCGTCAGGCCGGCCCGTCGACCGTGTACCGCCGGGCCGCCGACGGCCGGCCGGCCGCCGAGGTGTCGGCGGCGTCGTTGGCGGACGAGCTGGCCGGGACCGCGACCGGTCTGGCCGCCCGCTTCGACGCTCGTAACGGCACGAGCCACCAGTCGCAGTGGGTCGCTCGTCGGCTGGCCGTGCAGGCGAGCGGGGAGCATGTGCCGCTGTCCGCGAGCGTCCGCCGCCGCCCGACCCGGCCGACCCGTCCGGTCGGGGATCAGCCCAGCGCACCAGCGTCGTCCACCGAGCGCGCCGAGCGAGTGCGAAGCGCGAAGGGTGAACGACCCGCCCTGACAGTGCCCGCCGACGCCGGCCCGGACGATCTGCTGGACCTCGCGGAGCAGAGCTGGGGCCGGCACGACCGGGCCACCTTCCGGACGGCACTTGTCGCGTTCGACGACCGGTTCGGCTCCGCCGAGCTGCCCGCCCGCACGTCCGCGCACCGGCTGGCGCTGCGGGCGTCGGAGCGTGGCGACGACGACATCGAGGGTGCGATCACGCTGAATCGGGCGGCGTTGGAGCTGTACCGGAAGGCGGACGAGGAGGTGGCCGCCCAGACGGTTGCCGGTCGGCTCGGCGTGCTGTTGACCCGGTCCGACGAGGACACCGAGGAGGGCCTGCTGCTGGTCCGGGAGGCGGCCGAGGTCCTGGACCGGCTCGGCGACGCCCAGCAGCGGGCGGCCGGACACGACCGGGTGGCGTTGGCGCTGCTGCACCGCGAGCGTTGGGCGGAAGCGCTCGCCGCGCTCGAACGGGTACCGGCCGACGCGGGCGGCGATCGGTACCTGGCGGCCCGGATCGCACTGCACCGTGGGCACCTGCTGGAGCAGGTGGACCGCGTCGACGAGGCCCGCGCCGCAGTCGAAGAGGCGCGCCGGATCGGCCGGGAGTTGGGCGTCGGCGAGGTGGTCACGGGTGCGTGCCTGGCGTACGCGCGGCTGGTCGACGATCCGGCGGACGCCGTCGCCGCCTGCGACGAGGCGTTGGAGGCGGCCACGGCGGACGCGGAGCTACCGGTCCGGGTCACCCGCGCCCGGGCGTTGCTGGCGGCCGGCCGGGCCCCGGACGCGGTGGACGACTTCGTCGAGGCGGTGACGCTGTGCGTGGAACGGGGCGCCGAGGGGGACGCGTTCCTGCGGTGGGAGCTGGCGAACGCGTACCGGATGGTGGGCCGGCTCGCCGAGGCCGCCGAGGTCGCCGAGGAGGCCGTGCTCGGTCTGGATCGGCTGGGCGCCCAGGCCGAGGCCGATCGCTGCCGGCACCTGCTGGCCGGCGTCTACGCCGGCCTTGGTGAGATCGACCCGGCGTTGGCCCTGTTGGAGCAGTTGGCCAGCAATCTGGACGGACCGGACAACCTTCCGCACCGGGCGCAGGTGCTGGAGGAGGCCGGCGGGATCCTCTACGACGCCGACCGGGACGCTGCGGCGGGCGAGCGGTTCGCCGCAGCGGCCGAGGCGTACCGGCTCGGTGACCTGCCGCTGGACGAGCTGCGCGCTCGTCGGCGGGAGACGTACGCCTGGTTCTGGGCCGACGACCGGGACGCGGCGTTGCGCGCCGTCGAGGTGGTGGACGGGTTGGCGGCGAAGCTGGCCGGGCAGGCCGAACCGCCGGTGCTGTACGAGCTGGCGATGGCGGCCGAGGCCGGAGCGCGGGTGCTCACCGGGCAGGACCGACTGGACGAGGCCCTGGCCCGGCTCACCGGGGTGCCGGACCGGTTGCGCTCGATCGAGGCGTTCGGCGAGGCCGCCCAGGTGGAAACCCTGATCGGTGAGCTGTTGCTGCGCCTGGACCGGCCGGCCGAGGCGGAGCCGCTGCTGCGCCGCGTGCTCGGTGGGTCACCGGCCGCCTCGCGGCAGGTCCGCCAGGCGGCCTGGCTGCTGGCTCGGGCGCTGGATCTGCTCGATCGACCCGCGGAAGCGGCAGCGCTGCGCGCGGAGCACGACCTGAACGAGGACGACTGATCTCGCCGGCCGCCCCTGGCCAGGTCAGGGGCGGCCCGGCCCGGGGCGGACGGAACTGACCGGCAACCATCGCGGGCTCCTCGCGGTCTAGGCTTGCCCGGTGACGGTGGAGCAGCAGGCACGGGGCGCGGCGGGTGCGGGCCGGCGCAGGTCCCGCAAGGACGAGATCCTGGAGATCGCGGTAGGTCTGTTCGCGGCGCGTGGCTATCACGGCGTGTCGATGGACGATATCGGCGCGGCCGCCGGGGTCACCGGTCCGGCGCTCTACCACCACTTCGCCGGCAAGGAAGCCATGCTGGCCGCCGCGCTGATTCCGGTCAGTGAGGGGTTGCTGGCCGGTGGGCGGGAACGTGCCGTCGGGCGCTCGGACGACCCGCGCGGCGTGCTGGAGTCGCTGATCGACTTCCACGTCGAGTTCGCGCTGGCCAATCCGGCGGTGATCGCGTTGCACCTGCACGAGCTGGACCGCCTGCCCGAGGAGCCACGGCGCCGGATTCGTCGCCTGCAACGGCTCTACGTCGAGGAGTGGGTGACAGTGCTCACCGCGCTGCACCCGGGGATGCCCGACGGTGAGGCGCGGGTTCTCGCGCACGCCGCGTTCGGCCTGATGAACTCGACGCCGTTCCTCGGTGGTGAGGTGGACCGGCGGCGCCGCGCCGAGCTGCTGCGCGGCGCGACCCTGGCCGCGCTGCTCGCCTGAGCCGACTCGTCAGAACCGTACCGGTCATGATTCCCTGACATCGTCCCACTATCCGGACGCCGGGAGGAAACATGATCGAGTCACTGCTGGTCGCCAATCGGGGCGAGATCGCCCGCCGGATCATCCGGACCGCCAAGCGGCTCGGCATCCGCGTGATCGCTGTGCACTCGGAGGCCGACGCCGACCTGCCGTTCGTCGCGGAGGCGGACGAGGCGGTCCTCATCGGCCCACCGAACCCGGCGCTGAGCTACCGCAACACCGAGGCGATCCTCGCCGCCGCGAAGTCGACGGGCGCGCAGGCCATCCACCCCGGGTACGGCTTCCTGTCGGAGAACGCCGAGTTCGCCCGTACCGTCGAGGCGAGCGGCCTGATCTGGGTCGGACCCGACGCGGACGCGATCACCGCGATGGGCGACAAGATCAACGCCCGGAACCTGATGGCGGCGGCCGGTGTTCCGGTCGCGCCCGGCACCACCGATCCGGCCGCCGACCTGGAAGCCGCGGTGACGGCCGCGGCCGAGATCGGCTACCCGGTGATGGTCAAGGCCGCTGCCGGCGGTGGCGGCATGGGCATGGGCGTGGCCGCCGACGAGGCCACGCTGCGCACCGAGTACGACAAGGTGCGCGCGTTCGCCGAGCGGATGTTCGGCGACGGCTCGGTGTTGATCGAGCGGTACTTTCCCCGGGTACGGCACGTCGAGGTGCAGATCCTCGGCCTGGCCGACGGCCGGGTGGTGGCGCTCGGCGAGCGGGAGTGCTCGGTGCAGCGGCGCAACCAGAAGCTGGTCGAGGAGTCCCCGTCGCCGGCTGTCTCGCCGGAGCTGCGATCCCGGCTCCTGGCGGCTGCGGTGCGGGCCGGCGAGGCGGTCGGCTACCGCAACGCTGGCACCGTGGAGTGCCTGCTCGACCCAGCCACCGGCGAGTTCTTCTTCCTGGAGATGAACACGCGGTTGCAGGTGGAGCACCCGGTGACCGAGTACGTCTACGGCATCGACCTGGTCGAGGAGCAGTTGCGGGTGGCCTCCGGGTTGGCGCCGACGTTCGACCCGGCCGCGTTGACCCCGAGTGGGCACGCCATCGAGATGCGGATCAACGCGGAGGACCCGAAGCGTTTCCTGCCCGGCCCGGGTGTGATCAGGACGTGGGTGGAGCCGACGGGCGAGGGTGTCCGGGTGGACTCGGGCTACACCGAGGGCAACACTGTCACCCCGTTCTACGACAGCCTGCTGGCCAAGCTGATCGTCAGTGGCGCGACCCGCGACGAGGCGCTCGACCGCGCCACGGCAGCCGTCGCGGCGTTCCAGATCGAGGGCCCGAAGAACAACGTCCCCTTCTTCGCCGAGCTGCTCACCAACGACGAGTTCCTCTCCGGCGCCTACGACACCAGCATCGTCTCCCGCATGCGCTGACCCCACCCTGACCGCCCCGCTGACCGCCCCAGTGACCGCCCCCTGACCGCCCCGGTGATCAAGAGGTTTGCGTCAGGATTCGCGCCGCAGATGACGCGAACCTCTTGATCAACAGCGGGGTGGCATGCTGGGAGGACCCCCTAAGCACTGCTTTCGTCACAGTGAGGTGACCCCTTATGGCGGACCTGCCAGATTCCGTCTCGATCCGCGAGGTTGGGCCGCGGGACGGGTTGCAGAACGAGGACCCGATCCCGACCGACGCCAAGGTGCGGCTGCTCGACGCCCTCTCCGGCACCGGCGTACGCCGCATCGAGGCGGTGTCGTTCGTGCACCCCAAGGCGATTCCGCAGATGGCCGACGCCGACGAGGTGTGGCAGCGGGCGGTGAAGGCCGACGGGGTGCGGTACTCCGCGCTGGTGCCGAACACCCGGGGCGCCCAGCGGGCCCTCGCCGCCGGATTCACCGAGATCGAGGTGGTGGTCTCGGCCAGCGACACCCACAACCGGCGCAACGTCAACCGGTCCACTGACGAATCGCTGGACGAGATCGCCGAGCTGATCGACCTGCTGCACGGGGCGTCGGCGCGGGTCGAGGTGATCGTGGCGACCAGCTTCGGCTGCCCGTACGAGGGGGACATCGACCCGCAGCGGGTGGCCGGGATCGTGGACCGGGTCGTCCGCGACGGCGCGGACCGGGTCGCGTTCGGCGACACCACCGGCATGGGTACCCCGCGTCGGGTTCGCGAGCTGCTGACAGCGGTACGCGACAGCAACGCGCACGTGCCGGTCCTGCTGCACTTCCACAACACCCGGGGTACGGCGCTGGCCAACCTGCTGACCGCGCTGGAGCTGGGGGTGACCGAGTTCGACGCCAGCGTCGGTGGGCTCGGTGGCTGCCCGTACGCACCGGGTGCGAGCGGCAACCTGGCCACCGAGGAGGCCGTGCACATGCTGCACGACATGGGCATCGACACCGGCATCGACCTGCCTGCGCTCATCGAGGCTGCGGAGCTGGCCGAGGAGTTGCTCGGCAAGAAGCTGCCGTCCGGTGTGCTGCGGGCCGGTCCGCGTACCCGGCTGACGCCGCTGCCGAGCTGAGGACGCGAGGGAAGGGGCCGGCGCACGCACCGGCCCCTTCCACGTGCCAGGTCGATCAGCTCACCGAGGTGAGCGTGCTCGGCCAACTGTCGCGGAAGATGTCCGCGCTGCGGTCGGTGGCGCTGAACGTGCCGGCGAAGAGGTTGCTCACCCGGCTCGCCTCGGCGGAGCTGGGGTAGGCGTTGGTGCAGCTGGTGCCGGCGCTGCCGCCGGACATCAGCAGCGCGCAGTTTCCGTTGTAGTTGTCCGGCAGGCCGAGGATGTGCCCGATCTCGTGGGTCATGATCCGCAGCACGCTGTACTGGGCGGCCTGCTGGGTGTCGATGTAGACCCGGCCGTTGCCGAGGCTGGTCCGCTGGGCGTACGAGCCGCCGCCGGTGATCCGGTAGATGCGCAGGTTGGAGCCGCAGTTGGCGGAGAGCGTCAGGTTGACTGTGGCGTTGTTCCAGATCGAGGCGGCCTGGTTGGCGACGCTGGCGTAGCTTCCCGCCTGGCTGGTGTTGTAGCAGATGGTCATGGCGGCGGACGCGGGCGAGGGGTTGGCGACCGTGATGCCGAGGGTGGCGAGCGTCGTCGTGAGCAACGCGACGGCGAGCCGATTGAGTCGTGAGGTCATCGCTGACTCCGATCTGGGAGGAGGGGTGCCAGGAGCCTAGCGATATGTATTCACGTTTTTCAATGTCTTGCTCTCAGCTTCGCTGTCTGGTTCGCTCGTAGGTCGCCGACAACCTCGCCGATGCGCTAGCCTAACGATCGTTCAGGTCAGTATGGCGGAGGAGTCGGCGTGACGCTCGACGGTGAGGCACTGGAGCAGCTGCGCAAGCGGGCCCGGTCCGGCGGCGCGGACAAGTACCACGCGGCCAACGCGGCCAAGGGCAAACTCTTCGCCCGTGAACGGGTCGCGCTCCTGGTCGACGAGGGCTCGTTCGTCGAGGACGGCCTCTACGCCAACACGATGGCCGAAGGGCTGCCCGCCGACGGCGTGGTGACCGGCACCGCCACCATCGACGGCCGACAGGTCTGCCTGATGGCCAACGACTCCACGGTCAAGGCCGGCAGCTGGGGCGCCCGCACCGTCGAGAAGATCATCAGGATCATCGAGCGGGCGTACGGCGCCGGCGTGCCGATGGTCTACCTGGTCGACTCGGCCGGCGCCCGGATCACCGACCAGGTCGATCTCTTCCCCGGCCGGCGTGGCGCCGGCAAGATCTTCTGGAACCAGGTCCGCGCCTCGGGCTCGATCCCGCAGGTCTGCGCGCTGTTCGGCCCGAGCGCAGCCGGTGGTGCGTACATCCCGGCGTTCTGCGACGTGGTGGCGCTGGTCGACGGCAATGCCAGCATGTACCTCGGCTCCGACCGGATGGTCGAGATGGTCACTGGCGAGAAGACCACGCTGGAGGCGATGGGCGGGGCGAAGGTGCACACCGCCGAATCCGGCGTCGGGCACTTCCTCTGCAAGACCGAGGCCGACGCGCTCGACGTCGTGAAGACCTACCTGTCGTACCTGCCGGCGAACTGGACGCAGGCGCCACCGACCGCACCGGCGGTCGCCGCGCCCGCGAAGGCCGATCTGGCGGCCTTGGTGCCGGCCAGTGAGCGGCAGGCGTTCGACATGCGGCGGTACGTCAAGGGTCTGCTCGACGAGGGTTCCTTCTTCGAGATCCAGGCGCTCTGGGCCAAGGAGCTGACCATCGGCTTCGGCCGCCTCGACGGTCAGGTCGTCGGTGTCATCGGCAACAACTCGATGTTCAAGGGCGGCGTGCTCTTCGTCGACTCGGCCGACAAGGCCACCCGGTTCGTGCAGCTCTGCGACGCGTTCAACGTGCCGCTGCTGTTCCTCAGCGACGTGCCCGGCTTCATGGTCGGCAGCGCCGTGGAGAAGCAGGGCATCATCCGGCACGGCGCCAAGATGATCACTGCGATCTCCGAGGCGACAGTTCCGAAGATCTGCGTGGTGGTCCGCAAGGCGTACGGCGCCGGTCTCTACGCGATGGCCGGCCCCGGGTTCGAGCCGGACGCCACTATCGCACTGCCGACCGCGAAGATCGCCGTGATGGGGGCCGAGGCCGCCGTGAACGCTGTCTACGCCAACAAGATCGCCGCCATTGCGGACGAGGACGAGCGGGCGGCCTTCGTCGCCGCCAAGCGGGCCGAGTACGAGCAGGACATCGACGTCGTCCGGCTGGCCAGCGAGTTGGTGGTGGACGCCATCGTCGAGCCGCACGACCTGCGCACCGAGCTGGTCCGTCGATTCGCGGCGGCCCGCACCAAGGATCGGCACTTCTCCCGCCGTCGGCACGGCGTCACCCCGGTCTGATCACCGACTCGGGCCCGCACAGCGACCCGCCCCCGGCGTCACGAGCGCCGAGGCGGACCGTCCTTACAGGAGGATGAGATGGACTTCCGGCTCACCGACGACCAAGAGGCGCTGCGCGAGAGCGTTCGGGAATTCGCCCGCGAGGTGGTCGCCCCGGTCATCGCCGAGCACTACGAGCAGCACACCTTCCCGTACGAGGTGATCCGGCAGATGGGCAAGATGGGCCTGTTCGGTCTGCCCTTCGCCGAGGAGCACGGCGGCATGGGCGGTGACTACTTCGCGCTCTGCCTCGCCCTGGAGGAGTTGGCCCGGGTCGACTCCAGCGTGGCCATCACGTTGGAAGCGGCGGTCTCGTTGGGCGCGATGCCGATCTACCGCTTCGGCACCGAGGAGCAGAAGGCGACCTGGCTGCCCCGGCTGCTCAGCGGCGAGGCGCTGGCCGGCTTCGGTCTCACCGAGCCGGGCACCGGCTCGGACGCCGCCGGCACGCAGACCAGGGCGGTGCTGGACGGCGACGAGTGGGTGATCAACGGGTCGAAGGCGTTCATCACCAACTCGGGGACCGACATCACGGCCATGGTCACTGTCACGGCGGTGACCGGCACGAACCCGGACGGCTCCAAGGAGTTGTCGACGATCATCGTGCCGACCGGCACGCCCGGGTTCACCGTCGCGCCCGGCTACTCCAAGGTGGGCTGGACCGCCTCGGACACCCACGAGCTGACCTTCGACGACTGCCGGGTGCCGGCCGCCAACCTGCTCGGGGCCAGGGGTCGCGGTTTCGCGCAGTTCCTGCGGATCCTCGACGAGGGCCGGATCGCCATCGCCGCGCTCGCCGTCGGCCTCGCGCAGGGCTGTGTCGACGAGTCGATCAAGTACGCGAAGGAGCGGCACGCCTTCGGTCAGCCGATCGCTGCCAACCAGGCCATCCAGTTCAAGATCGCCGACATGGAGCTGAAGGCGCACACCGCTCGCCTGGCGTACTACGACGCCGCCGCGCGGATGCTGGCCGGCGAGCCGTTCAAGCGGCAGGCCGCCATCGCCAAACTGCACGCCAGCACGATCGCTGTGGACAACGCCCGGGAGGCCACCCAGATCCACGGCGGGTACGGCTTCATGAACGAGTACCCGGTGGCCCGGTTCTGGCGGGACTCCAAGATCCTGGAGATCGGCGAGGGCACGAGTGAGGTGCAACGCATGATCATCGCTCGGGACCTGGGCCTCTGAGTGGCCCAGCCGAACTGATCGGCCGGTCGTCCCGGACGGACTGTCCGTACGGCTGTCGGGTTTCGGCGAGCGGGCGTCAGTAGCCCGACGTTCGACTGCCGACGGTCGGAGTCCATCCGTACTCTTCGTGCCCATGACTCCGGATCATGACTGGTCGCGGAGCCCGGTCGGACGTACCACTCTGCCGGAGCTGCTCCGCGGGCATCGACGCGCCGCCGGCCTGACCCAGGCCGAGCTGGCGTCCCGGGCCGGGGTGGGTGTGCGTACGGTGCGTGACCTGGAGCGTGGCCGGTCGATCCGTCCACAACGCACCACTGTCGAGCTGCTCGCCGGGGCGCTGGCGCTGACCGGCACCAGTCGGGCGGCGTTCCTGACCGCGGCCCGCGGCGCCGGTGCCGAACCGGCCTCGCCGGACGCCGCCTCGACGACGTTCGCGCTCGGCGGCAGCGCCACGTCGGCGGCCGCACCCGCCGACCCGTCGGTCGCGCTCCCGCCGCCGGTCGCGTTGATCGGCCGGGAGCGCGACCTCACCGAGTTGGCCGGAATGCTGACCGTGGAGCGAGGGCCCCGGTTGGTGAGCCTCGTCGGGTTGGCCGGCGTCGGCAAGACCGCCCTGGCGACGTCGGTGGCGCACCTGGTGGCCGCCGCCCACCCGGCCGGTGTTGCCGGGGTCCTGGTGGGCGAGGGCGCGGACGGTCCGGACGTGCTCGCCGCCTCGATGTCCGTGCTCGGCGTGGCGCGCCTGCCCGAACTCGTGGCGCTGCTCGCCGGGCGGCCGACGCTGCTGGTAATGGACGCGGTGGAGCGCGCCCCGGGCCCGGTGGCCGCGACAGTGCACCGGTTGCTCGGCGCACTGCCCTCGCTGCGGGTGCTGGTCACCGGGCGACACCCGGTCGGGTTGCCCGGCGAGCGGGTCTGGCCGGTCGCGCCGCTCGACGTGCCACCACCGGAGGCCGAGCACTCCGGACTCGGATCGTGGCCGGCGGTCGCGTTGTTCACCGCCCGCCTCGCCCAGGTCCGCCGCGAGCCACCCACCTCCGCTGAGCTGCCCGCGCTCGCCGCATTGGTGCGCCGGTTGGGCGGGCTGCCGTTGGCCATCGAGCTGATGGCGGCCCGGGGCCGTCTCCTCGACCTCACCGAACTGCTCGAACGGTACGGCGACCGGGTGCTCGACCTGGCCACTCCGGCCGACGCGTCCGCCCACCCGGCCTGGGACGCACCGGAGGCTCCCGGCAGTCGGACGAGCGGACCCGACACCCGTGCTGCGGTCTCGGTCGCCGTCACCCTGCGGGACGCGGTGGCGTTCAGCTACCGCCTGTTGGCGGCGGACGAGCAGGCCGCCCTGCGGCAGTTGGCCGTCTTCGGTAACCGGTGGTCGGTCGAGTTGGCCGAGGAGATGCTCGCCGACGAGGCCGATCGGGACGGCACCGTGGCGATCGATCCGGTTCCCCTGTTGGACCGCTTCGTCGAGTTGGGGCTGCTGAGCGTACGCGGAACCGGATCGTTCCGGTTCCGGCTGCTCGACGCGGTCCGCGACTACGCCGTCGAGCAGGCGGTCGGTGCGGGTGAGCTGACCTGTATCCGGCGTCGACACGCCGAGGTCATCGCGCGCCTGGTGGCCCGTACCGCCAGCGACCTGATCGGCCCACGGTTACCCGACGCGGTGCACCGGCTGGACGAGATGAGCAGCGACATCAGCTCGTCGCTGGCCCACGCGACTACCGACGACCCGTTGACCGCGCTGCGGCTGGCGGCCTGCCTGACCCGCTGGTGGCGTTTCCGCGGACGCGACGTCGTCGGGCGGCAGTGGTTGCGGCGGCTGCTGGCGGACCCGCGAACCGCCGACGCCGACCCTCTTCTGCGTGGCTGGGCCGCCCTCGGGGTCGCCCGGCTGGCGGCGGAGCACGGCGCGGGTGCCGAGGAGTTGTCGACGGCCCGTGCGGCGTTGGACACCTTTCAACAGGCCGGCGACGTCACCGGGGAGTTGGAGGCGCGAAACGTGCTCGGCACCCTGCTGATCTCCGTGGGGTGGCAGGACGAGGCTCGCGAGCAGGCCGAGGCGCTACTGCGGTTGGCCGCCCGCAACGGGCGGACCCGGGACCTGGCGGTGGCCCAGAACAGCCTCGCCTGGCACGAGATCCGCGCGGGCGATCTGGCTGCGGCTCGCCGCCGGCTCGCCGCCGTGGACCGACTCGCCGCCGAGAGTGGGGAGCAGCGACTGCGGGTGTTGGGCTGGGCCAACCGAGCCGAGGTCGCCCGACTGGAAGGCTGGTACGCGGACGCCATCGATCGTGGTCGGCGGGCGATCGCCGCCCTGTCCGAGCTGGGTGATCCCGGGCGTCGCCGTCGGGTTCTCGGGACCGTCGGGCTGGCGCTCGCCCAGGACGGGCGGGCCGCGGAGGCGACCGAGGTGCTGACCGAGTTGCGGGCCGGGGGCGTGGAGGCCGACCCGGCGCGACCGGCCGTGCCGCGACCGCGCGGGGACGACGCGGCGCTGGCCCGGGGTGGGTCGGAGGTCGGGCTCTGTGCGCTGATCGAGGGGAACCTGGCGCTGCACCGGGGAGACCGGGAGTTGGCTGCCGAGTGGTTCGCGGCCGCCGCCGACCATGCGGGGCAGGAACGCCGCGATGCGGTGGAAGCGCTGGTTGGGCTGGCTGCGAGCACTGCGGACCCGGCGGTGCTCGATCGACTGGACCGGGTCTGTGTGGAGAGCGGTATCCGGCTGTTGCCGCAGGAGTCGGGCCTGCTCTACGCGCTGCTCGCCGGCCGAGGTGGACCGGCTCAGTAGCCTGCGCCTTCCCACGAGCGGGATCGCGACGGGAGAGTGGCGCGGGCGAAGAGCCCCCTTTGGTGCTACCCCTCGCTGATCGCCCGCGCCGTCACCCCCCGGTGATCCCCGGTGCGGAAAGCCTGCCACCGATGCGGTGGCAGAAAGTCGGCTTGGACCGAATCATCCAGCTTGGCTGGGTCATTTCTGCCGGTCTTTCTGCCGCTGCCGCCGCCCGACGGCGGTGCTGATCAGTGCCGTCGGGTGGCGTTGCCGGTGGCGGCGACCTGCTCCGGGCTGACGTCGTCACTGCCGGCGGTGGCGCACGGATGCGCGGCGTCGCGGACCCGCCGTAACCCGTCGAGGAGGGCCGCCAGCGCCTCGGGGTCGAGCTGCCCGGTGAACCACTGCTCGATCATCTGCAGATGCCCGGGCAGCGTCTCGTTCAGGCGTTGTATCCCGGCGGCGGTGACCACCGCGTACGAGCTGCGTCGGTCGTTCGGGCAGGCCCGGCGGGTGAGCAACCCGTCGCGCTCCATCCGGTCGACCACCCGGGTCACTCCGCTGGTGGACAGGGAGGTCTGTGCGGCGAGGTCGGTCATGCGTAGTTGGTTGCCCGGCGAGCGGGCCAGTCGGGTGATGACCTCGAACTCGACCGCGGAGAGGCCGTGCTCCTCGAGTTGGGCGTTGAACCGGGCTGACAGCCCGGCGTGTGCCTCGAAGAGCAGGCCGACGGCGGTGATCCGGGGATCGTCGAAGACGTTGGTCACCCGTTCATCATACCAGTGGTTGACACGGGGAATGTTGCAACGGTTATAGTTGCTCAAGCAGTCGTTGGGCTATTAAACAATCTCCTGGAGGACAGCACCATGACCAGCAGCATCGAAGCGGTTACCCGCGACTGGGACAGCCTCACCATCCCGGCGGCCGGCACCTACGCGCTCGACGTGGCGCACAAGCGGGTCGGCTTCGTTGCCCGGCACATGATGGTGAGCAAGGTTCGCGGTGAGTTCAACGAGGCCACCGCCACCATCACCGTCGCCGAGGACCCGCTGCAGTCGTCGGTCGTCGCCACCATTCAGGCCGCCAGCGTCGACACCACCCAGACCGACCGGGACGCCCACCTGCGCAGCCCCGAGTTCCTGGACGCCGAGAAGTTCCCGACGCTCGAGTTCCGCAGCACCGGGGTCAAGTCCCGTCGCGGCAGCGAGTTCGTGCTCACCGGTGAGCTGACCATCAAGGACGTCACCCGCCTGGTCGAGCTGGAGGTGGAGTTCGAGGGTGTCGGCCGCAGCCCGTTCGGCCAGGACATCTTCGGCTTCTCCGCGAGCACCGAGATCGACCGCGAGGAGTTCGGCCTGACCTGGAACGTCGCCCTGGAGACCGGGGGCGTGCTGGTCAGCCGCAAGATCAAGATCGAGATCGAGGGCGAGGCCGTCCGTCAGGCCTGATGTCCCCAGTGATCGCCGGAGGGCAGGGGAACCCTCACGGCGATCCGAAACGCAGGGCCCGCGCCGCACGTCGGCGCGGGCCCTGCGTCGTTCCCACTGGTGGTAATTGTCACGGGTTGTTCGCACCGCAATCGGGTCCAGCCAGTCGACGACGGGGTACAGATGGCGCCACGAGCGCGTCCGCTCCGGTCGCCGTCGGATCAACGCCGTCGGCCTCTGGCCCCGGTCAGGTGGGCGCTCTTACCGTGGATGCTTCACAAAGCGCTTCCGGGACGGCATGATCCCGACCGCGCCGGCCGTCGGGAGGACACATGGGCAGGGACGTCTCAGAGGGCGCCTTCACCCGGGATGATCGCGTCCGATATCGGCAGAAGGTGCGGCGGTGCCTGGACGTCTTCGCCCTGATGCTGGACGACTTCGGCTTCGACGCCGACCGGCCGATGACCGGCCTGGAGATCGAACTCAACCTGGTCGACTCGGCCGCCGAGCCGGCGATGCGCAACGAGGAGATCCTCGCCGACATCGCGGACCCTCTCTTCCAGACCGAGTTGGGGCAGTTCAACCTTGAACTCAACGCCGAGCCCCGACTGATCGAGGGCACCGGCTTCGCTGACTACGAGCACGACCTGCGCGGCAGCCTCTCCCGGGCCGACGAGCGTGCCGCCAGGTCCGACGCGAAGATCGTCCTGGTCGGCATCCTGCCCACCCTCACCGAGGGGCACCTGGTCGAGGACAACCTCTCCACCAACGAGCGTTACCGGGTGCTCAACGACCAGATCGTCGGCGCCCGGGGCGAGGACATCGAGCTGGACATTCGCGGCGTCGAGCAGTTACGCACGCACACCGACTCGATCGCCCCCGAGGCCGCCTGCACGAGCCTCCAGTTCCACCTCCAGGTCGCCCCGGACAGCTTCGCCGACTACTGGAACGCGTCCCAGGCCATCGCCGGGGTGCAGGTGGCAGTCGGGGCGAACAGCCCCTTCCTGTACGGCCGCCAACTGTGGGCCGAAACACGGATCGCCCTGTTCCAGCAGGCCACCGACACCCGTCCAGACGAGCTGAAGGCCCAGGGAGTACGGCCGCGGGTCTGGTTCGGCGAACGGTGGATCACCTCGATCTTCGACTTGTTCGAGGAGAACGTCAGGTACTTCCCGCCGCTGCTGCCGATCTGCGAGGACGAGGACCCGGTGGAGGTCCTGCACGCCGGAGGTGTGCCACAGCTCGGGGAGCTGCGGTTGCACAACGGCACCGTCTACCGGTGGAACCGTCCGGTCTACGACATCATGAACGGCCGCCCTCACCTGCGAGTGGAGAACCGGGTGCTGCCGGCCGGTCCGACGGTGGTGGACATGCTGGCCAACGCGGCCTTCTACTTCGGGCTGGTACGCGGTCTGGCCGAGGCCGACCGACCGATCTGGAGTCAACTCACCTTCAGCTCCGCCGAGGAGAACTTCCACGCCGCCGCCCGACGTGGCCTCGACGCCGTGCTGCACTGGCCCGGGCTCGGCGACGTGCCGGTCACCAAGCTGGTCCTTGACCAACTGCTGCCCACCGCCGCCACCGGTCTGGACGGGTTCGGTGTCGCCCCGGCGCAGCGGGACCGGCTGCTCGACATCATCGAGCAGCGCTGCCGTACCGGCCGCAACGGTGCCGTCTGGCAGACCGAGGCGGTCTGGGCGGCGGAACGGCACCACGGCATGGACCGGACGGACGCGTTGCACCACATGGTCCAGCGCTACGCCGAACTCCAGCGCACCAACGAACCCGTCCACACCTGGCCAACCACCTAGCCCACCCCACCCCACCCACCCCCGAACGCGTTGACCATGAAGTTATTGCCATGACACGCCGGGCGAGGTGGCAACAACTTCATGATCAACAGGTGGGTCAGGGGTTCAGGGTGGGTCGGGGGGGCCAGGGTGGGCCGGGGGGCCAGGGTGGGTCGGGGTTAGTCGGTGGTGCGGCGTGCTGCGCGGGTGCGCCGGCTGGTGGGGGTCAGATCCTCTGCCACTGTTGCTTCGGTGGGACGACCGGCCGGATCCGCGAGGTCCGGGTCCGTACGCGGGGCGGGAACCTGCGGTACGGCGCTGGCGTCGGACGGCGGCGAGCCCGTCCGGGGCGTCTGCGGTGTGGCGTCGGCCCTTCTGCGCCGCGCTGAGGTCCCGGCCGTCGAGGCCGTGGAGCCGGCCGTCGAGGCTGAGGTTGTGGCGGTCGAGCCGGAGACCGGCGGCGCGGGCTCGGTCTCGGCGACCGGGGCCGGGTCGGCCACCGTGTCGCGGGGCGCCGCACTCACCTCGGCCGGGCGGCTCTGTTCGGCCGGGCGGTTTCGCTCGCTTCGCTCGCCGAGGCGGGCGGCCAGCACCGAGCCGCCGATACCGGCGATCACCGCGTACGGGGCGATCAGCTGGGTGGACAGCTGCGCGGGGCCCAGCGTCGACCAGTGCGGCAGGGTGGTCAGGTAGGCGAGCGCGACGAGCACCGGGCCTGCCGCGCCGGAGGCCGCCGCACCGACGCGGTGCCCGCCCGAGCGGGCGGACCGCCGGGCGGCCAGTACGCCGATCAGCAGCGCGGGCACCAGCGCCAGCAGCGCACCGGGCCAGTAGAGCTGGCCCCCGATCCAGTACCGGGCGTGGTCCGGGTCGAACTGCCAGGTACCGAGTTGGGCGCCGGTCAGCCCTCGTCCGACGCGTACCCCGTCGATCACGGAGATCACCGCGAGCAGCCAGAGCCAGGCGGCCGTCGCTGTCACGTTGACCGCTGCTGCTCGGGAGCGAAGCGCCCAGATCGCGACGAGGACGCCGATCAGGATGCCCAGCGTCGCCTGTACGGCGGCCGTCCGTTGCGGAGCGCCGGTGTCCGCGCCGGTCGCGACCCGCGCGGGTACCGCGATCAACAGCACAGTGACCAGCCCGCCCAGTCCGGCGCCAAGCGCCAGGGTCACCCGGCGCAGCAGGCCACCTCGGTCGTGGACCGGCGGCTCGGCCACCGGTGGTGGCGTGCCCGCAACCTCCGGGCGGGCCGTGTCGACGGCCGGTGAAGGCCCGTCGGCCGGGCTCTCGTGCCCCGGCCTCCGATCGTCGAGCTGCGGGCCCTCGTGGCGGGCAGCTCCGTCGGGCGGCGTTTCCGGAGAGATCACGGCCTTCGCCGGAGCGTTCCGTTGGTGCAGCCGCTGCGCGCAGACCGCGCCGAGGACCGTCGAGCTGGCGGCGAGCCAGGTGGCCCAGGCGAGGCCGTCCGCCCAGGCGGTGTCGGTCGCACCGGCATCGGTGGGCGTCCAGGTGATGACGCCGAGCCCGTAGCCGAAGCCCAGTTGTGCGGCACCCGCGCCGGCAGCGACCCCGATCGCCGTCGCGATCGACACTCCCCAGCCCTGTCTGGCCATGCCGGGCAGCGTAACGTCCCGTCGTCGGCGCGGCGAGTCGCAAGGACCCGCCGGTGTGGACCGCCGGTGCGGGCGGGTTGGGCGGCGGGCGGTACGGTCGCCGGTGATGAGGCGGTGGGCGTTATGACGGACACGAACACGGGCCAGCAGGATGCCGCCGGTGGCGGTGCGGGCCGGGCCAGCGTCGTGCTCGGTGGTGGGTTGGCGGCGGTGCTGCTCGCCGCCGTGGGTGCGACCGGCGGCTGGTTGCTGGCCGGCGAGGACGACGCACCCTCTGGTGACCCGCTGGCCGTTGCGACCACGGCTGGCGCGTCGACCACCAGGGCCACCGCACCCCGACCGAGCAGCGGCCGGCCGACACCGTCGGCGGTCCAGACCTCCGCCACCCCGACCAAGGCGGCCGGCCTGACCGTGCCGCCGGTGATCGGCACCGACTTCGAGCAGGCCAGGGATACGCTGCGCAAGCAGCGGCTGGGTTGGCGGCTGGTCTTCGGTGGCGGCGCCGGCCGTACGGTCGAGAGCACCACACCGGCCGTGGGCACCGCTGTCGCCCGGGGGACGACGGTGCAACTACAGGTCGCCGGGCCGGCGCCGGCCGCCGAGGTGCCGGACGTGGTCGGCAAGAGTTGCGCCGACGCCGCCGACGAGTTGGTCGACGAGGGCCTCTACCCGCGCTACCTCAGCGGACGTACCGGGAAGGTCAGCCGGCAGGAGCCCGCCGAGGACGGCCCGGCCCGGTGGAACGACCAGGTCAGCATCTGGTGCGGCTCGGACAACCAGCCGACCGCGAACCCCACGCAGTGAGGTCAGGCCGGCGGGTTCGAGCCTGCCGGTGCCTACCCGCCGTCCTGTCCCGCCGACGGCCGGCGCGGCTCGGCACGCTGGTCCCCACCGATGGGGGTGTGGGCGACTAGGTTGGCGGTCGAGGGCCATGACGCCCGTCCGGGTTCGGGAAAGGACGTGCGATGAGCGACGACCGCCAGGAGCCTCCCGCCGGCGAGCACGACGACGACCGGACCCGCCCCCTGCCCTCCGCCGCTGATCGGCCGGCCCCGACCGGGCCCGCCGCCGAGCGACCGGAGCCGACGCAACCGACGCCAGCGGCCACCGGCCCGGACGAGACGGCACCGATAGACCGGACTGTCCCGGCTCGTCCCGACCTGTCGCCCGACCAGACCATGCCGATCGACCGGTCCGCCGGCACCCGGCCGGGTCCGCCGGCCGACCGGACGGCGCCGATACCGCCAGCCTGGTCCGGTCGGGCCGAGGTGCGCTCGCCTCGACCGGATGACGCCGGCGGTGAGTGGTACGTCGAGGAGCAGGGTGGTCGGCGGTGGTGGTCGCCGATCCTCTGGGGCGTGCTGGCGCTGTTGCTCGCCGGCCTGCTCGGGGGCGCGCTCTGGGTGGTGCTCGCCCAGCAGGATGACGACCGCAACGATCCGGGGCCCACCCCGTCCCCTCCGCCGACCGGTGCCCCCAGGACCCCGCCGACCAGCGCAGCCCCCACGTCGACGGCGCCCACCAGCGAGTCGCCGAGCAGTTCGCCGACCACTGACGCGCCGGATGAGCTGCCCGTGCCACCGCTCGTCGGCCTGCCACAGGCCACCGCCGAGGGGCTGTTGGCTCGGCTGGGCCTGCCCTACCGGGTGGTGTACCGCCCGTCGGAGCTGCCACCGGGGACGGTGGTGGGCACCGAGCCGGAGGCGGGCACGTCGGTGTCGACCGACGACGAGCTGTTGTTGATCATCTCGCAGGCCGTGCCGCCGAGCGGGTCGAGCCCGACCACGCCGAGCCCCACGGTGACGAACACACCGTGACCGCTGGTCACCACATCCGGCGGCGGGTGCCGACGAGACCGATGCCGGCCAGCGAGATGGCGAGGCCGAAGATGCCGGACCAGAAGAGGGAGCGGCGGATGTCAGTTGCGCTGTGCCCGGCCGGAGCGGCTTCGGTGAGTTCCTGGGGGCCGTCGGACTGGCCGCCGGCGCCAAGGCCGGACACCGGCCCGGTCGGGTCGGCACCACCAGCGTGGTCGGCAGGGGTGCCGGTGTCGATCCAGCCAGGTTCCTCGTAAATCGACTGACCGTCGCCCGTCGGCGGGTCGGAGTCGAGCACGGTGATCTCCGGTGCGGGCACCGGTGCGGTCAGCCGGGTGGACGACATCGCCGGGTCGCGGACGAGGACCAGGAGTGTCGCCATCGCCCCGAGGAGGGCGAGGAGTCCGAAGGCATAGGCGATACGGGAGCGGTGGTGCCGCCGCAGGGCGGGCTGATTGACCATGACCATCCCAGGGTCAGGGTCCTGGACGAGCGGTGGAACGGTGCCGGGGTGGGCGTACCGATTCTATGGCGACGGCACGCCCACCGGCGGCGGTTCGGGTCGGTCAGCCCACCCGGAGCGGGGTACGCGCGACCGGGCGGCGGGCCCGCACTGTGTGCGGACGGGGTTCGGGGGCGGCCTGCAGTTGCTGCAGCCCTTCCCGCTGGACGAAGATCGACCGTCGGGTGACAGCGTCGCCCGCGGCGTTCAACTCGTAGCCGTCGAGCCAGAGCCAGCCGTCATAGGTCGGCCAGTCGAGCACCCGGATCACCCGGAACTTGATCGGCCTGAGGAACTGGACACTCGCCGCGCGTGTCACGTGCAGTACGTCACCGGTGCGGGGAAGCACATGGGCTCCTGGGGAGGATCGGCCGGCGGTTGCGCCGGCGGTGCCTGAACGGGGGACGTCTCGGCCGGTGACGGGGTCGTGCCTCGTGAACCGGTGGTGCGGATGGCGGTGGTCGGGCCGTACCCCGCTGGTGACGTGCCGCCACCCGACCACCACCCGGTTGCTTCCGGGAACCGCGCCCGCCGCCGCAGCTTGCCGGCTTGCAGCGGCGGGGTCCTTACCCCGGAGCAGGTCGCGTTGTCGTCGGCCGGGCCCGCGCCGTGCCCGGCTTCCCCGAAGCGGTGGGTTCACCACTCGGAGGGACCGGACGGAGACGCTGAGTGATCCGTGCCATACGGACAGAGTGCATCAGGGACGTGCTTCATGCAAGTTGCACGTCGACTTTTGCCGATACGTGAGCGTGTCGCGCGAAAGGCCTATTGAAGCCATCCGCGTCCGGGCGGCAGACTGGGGACCGGTTTCGCCCGTCGCGGCCGGCCGAGGACCGGCACCACCCCTTCGTCGCGAACGCTCGCCGGTCGACGGTCGCGCCCCCGGCGGGTGTCACCAGTGGCGCGTTACCGGAGGTAGCCCGAGTGGGGTCGAGCAGCCAGCGGCGGGGACCAGTGACTCACGGGTTGCGCGATGAGTGAGCGGCGCAGTCCCACCATCAGACGGCGGCGGCTCGGGGCCGAGCTGCGCCGCCAGCGGGAGTCCGCCGGGATCACCATCGAGGTGGTCGCCGAACAGTTGGAGTGCTCGGCGTCGAAGGTCTCCCGGATCGAGACCGGGCACACCACGGCCACCCCACGCGACGTGCGGGACATGCTGCGGATCTACGGCGTCGTCGGCGCCGAGAGCGACGAGCTCGTGCAGATCGCCCGGGAGGCCCGCCAGAAGGGCTGGTGGCACCCCTACAGCACGGTGCTCGTCGGCGCATACGTCGGGCTGGAGGCGGCGGCCAGTTCGATCCGGGCGTACGAACAGCAGGTCGTTCCGGGTCTTCTGGAGACCGAGGAGTACGCCGGGGCCATGATCCGTGCGGCTCGGCCGGACTTCACCGCCGATCAGGTGCATCAAAGAGTGCGTGTCCGTTTGGGCCGTCAGTCGTTATTGACCCAGGACGATCCGGTCGATCTGTGGGTGGTGCTCGATGAGGCGGTGGTAAGTCGGCCGGTGGGCGGGGACGAGGTGATGCGCGGTCAACTCAAGCGGTTGGTCGAGGTGGCCGAGTTGCCGAACGTGACGCTGCAGATCCTGCCCTTCGAGGTGGGTGCGCATGCCGGCATGGACGGCACGTTCACGATCCTCAGCTTCCCTGAGCCCGGTGATCCGGATGTTGTGTACGCGGAGAACGCCACGGGTGGGCTTTTCCTCGAGAAGAGCGACGAACTACAGAAGTACAGCTTCATCTTCGATCACATCCGCGCTGCGGCCATACGTCCGGAGGAGTCCGTCGCACACATCGCAAAACTGGCAGAGGAGCCGTTGTGGAAATGGCGACCAAAGGGTTCCCCGTGGACCTGACGCAGGCAGCATGGTTCAAGAGCTCGAAGAGCGGGCCGAACTGTGACAACTGCGTGGAGGTGGCGTACGTGACGGGGGCGGTCGGAGTGCGGGACTCGAAGGACAAGGCGGGCCCCGCCCTGGTCTTCGCGCCGGGTGACTGGCACTCCTTCGTTGCCGGCACCCGGGGTGGTGTGTTCGGCGCGGTCTGACCGACTGGTCAATGGAGTCCCCGTCCGGTTCGCCGGACGGGGACTTTGCCGTGTCCGCGGTGGGCGCGGCTGCCTGTCGCGTCGCGGCGGGGGTCGGAGAGGTTCCGTCGGGATTCCCGTCGCCAGAGCGTCCCCGTCTCGTTGAACCGATCGGTACGGCGCTGGTCGACGACCCGCCGCACCGACCCGCAACCGAGCGAGTAGGCGAGACGGATGACGACGATCGGTTCAGACAACCTCACCACCGGTCCGGCAAAGCCGGAGCGGTTCGGTGGCAAGTACCGCGGTGCTCGTCGGGACACGGTTCTGACCGAGGTGGTCTCGACCGACCAGGAGTTGAGCGGTCGGGAGGGTGCTTCCGAGACGACGGATCCTCCGCTCTCGCTGCCCTCACTGGACCCGAACCCGCTGATCGAGCCGTCGTTCCCGCCGGCGGGCTGGCCGATGGAGCCGCCCGAGTCCCTGGCGGACCACCCGTTGCTGCGGGGTCTGCTGATGGAGTTGCCGCCGAAGGGCACAGTGCCCTCGCAGGACTGGCTGGACCGCTGGTTCGAGGCCACCAGGTCGATCCTGGAACTGCTATACGTGCAGAGCGCCAGCCGCCCGCGTTGACCCTGCGACGGCGGGCTGGGCCCGCTCCGCGAGGCGGTTGTGGCGTAGCGCGTGCCGGACCCCGATGGCGATCACCGCTAGTGCCCCCACCGTGATCGCCGGCCCGGTGACGCCGGGGTCGGCGCCGAGGTCGGCACCGGCGGCGGCGATCAATGCCGGCAGCGTGGCCAGGGCGGTGACCTGCGGTGGCAGCCCGACGAGCGGGTGGGCTGCGGCGGCGCGCAGCCCGTGCGGCGCGGGGGTGGCGGGGGCACTGGCGAACGCGCCCGCACCTGCCCAGAGCCGGCGGATCCGTCGTACCGAGCAGACCGTCGCCACCAGCGCCGGGCCGGCGGCCACTGTGAGCCCGGCGGCGGCCCGGTCGACCGGCGCGGTGCCGGCGCTGAGCAGCCCGCCGCCGAGCACGGCCGCGGTGAGCGCCACGCCGGTGAGGGTCAGCGCCAGCAACCATCCGGTACGCCGACGCAGCATGCGGGTGTTGCGCAGCCCGGGGAGGCCGTCGGCAACGACGCCGGCGGCCAGCCAGACGGCGGCGACCGGAAGCAGGATGGTGAGCTGACTCTCCATGTTCGAGAGTCTTTCCCGAATTCCGGCGAGGCGAATCCGGGCGCGTCCCCCGTTCGCCCCGGACGCCGGGCCCGTAGGGGGTCATCACTCGAAGGTATGGCCGTTTCGACATGTTCAACTGCCCGACGACTGACTTACCCTCAGCTAGATCGGCGAGTGTCGATTGATGTTGGGACCGGTGGTCACGTTCCACTGCCGGTCAGAGGGAGGTAGGAAATGGGTCTTCCACGAAGGTCCGTACTGATCGGGGTGGCCGCGGCGACAGTGCTGGCCGTCGGTACCCCAGCCCTGGCCGCCGAACCCGTGGGTGTGGTTCGGGCCGCCGGCGGAGCCACCGCCGTGCCGGACAGCTACATCGTCGTACTCAAGGACAGCGCCGTGGCCCGGGACCGGGTCGGCGACACCGCGAAGCGGCTCTCCGGCCGCCACGGCGGCACTGTGGCCCGCACCTACGGAGCGGCGCTGCGCGGCTTCGAGGCCACCGTGAACGCGAGCGCGGCGGCGCGGATCGCGGCCGACCCGGCGGTGGCGTACGTCGAGCAGAACCACACCGTCTCGATCTCCGGCACGCAGGCCAACCCGCCCTCCTGGGGCCTCGACCGGATCGACCAGCGCAACCGGCCGTTGGACAGCTCCTACACCTACCCGAACACGGCGAGCAACGTGCACGCCTACATCATCGACACCGGCATCCGGTTCTCACACAACGACTTCGGCGGCCGGGCCACGTCCGGCTACGACGCGGTGGACGGTGGGTCGGCCGACGACTGCAACGGGCACGGCACGCACGTGGCCGGCACTGTCGGCGGGTCCGCGTACGGGGTGGCCAAGGGCGTCCAACTCGTCGGCGTACGGGTCCTGAACTGCTCCGGCAGTGGCACGAATGCCGGCGTGATCGGCGGCGTCGACTGGGTCACCGCGAACGCGATCAAGCCGGCGGTGGCGAACATGAGCCTCGGCGGCGGCGCGAACAGCTCGCTGGACAACGCCGTCCGCAACTCGATCGCCTCGGGCGTCACGTACGGCCTGGCGGCCGGCAACGACAACGGCGCGAACGCCTGCAACACCTCGCCGGCGCGTACCACGGAAGCCATCACGGTGGGCTCGACGACCAGCTCGGACGCCCGGTCGTCGTTCTCCAACATCGGCACCTGCCTGGACATCTTCGCGCCCGGCTCGTCGATCACCTCGGCCTGGTACAACAGCAACACCGCCACCAACACGATCAGTGGCACCTCGATGGCCACCCCGCACGTGGTCGGAGCGGCGGCCCTGGTGGCCAGCGCCAACCCGAGCTGGACCCCGGCTCAGGTCCGCAATCAGCTGGTGGCCAACGCCACGCCCAACGTGGTGAGCAACCCCGGCTCGGGCTCACCGAACCTGCTGCTCTACGTGGGTACCGGCAGCACCCCGCCGCCGCCCACCGGCTGCACCGGCACCAACGGCACCGACGTGTCGATCCCGGACGCCGGCTCGGCGGTGACCAGCTCGATCACCATCTCCGGCTGTGGTCGCAACGCCTCCTCGACCTCCACGGTGGCGGTGAACATCGTGCACACCTACCGCGGTGACCTGGTCATCGACCTGCTCGCCCCGGACGGCAGCTCGTACCGGCTGAAGAACAGCAGCACCTCGGACAGCGCCGACAACGTGAACGCCACGTACTCGGTCAACGTGTCCGGTGAGGCCGCCGACGGCATCTGGCGACTCCAGGTGCGGGACACCTACTCGGCCGACACCGGCTACATCAACACCTGGACCCTGACGGTCTGACCGGTCTCTGACGACCGAGGCCCCACCCGGCACGCCGGGTGGGGCCTCGCGTCGTACGGATCGGGCTCAGACCGAGAAGGTGGCCGGCCGCTCGGTGGCCGGGGCCGGCGGGCGGGCCTTCCACAGGCCGATCTTCTGCGCGGCGAGCCGGCTCAGGTAGACCGGGTTGAGGATGACGTAGCGGCGCCAGAGCCGCTTCGGCTCCAGACCGAGGCGCCAGAACCACTCAAGACCGGCCCGCTGCATCCACGGCGGGGGCTGGCGCAGCAGCCCGGCGTGGTAGTCGAAGGCCGCGCCGACCGCCATCAGCGGCATGTCGAGCAGCGGCCGCATGGCGTACGCGAAGACCTCCTGGCGCGGGCAGCCGAGCCCGACCAGCACCAACCGGGCCCCACTGGACCGGATCCGGTCGGCGATCTCGGCGTCCTCACCGGGCTGGACGGCACGGAACTTGGACGGCTCCACCCCGGCGATCTTCAACGCCGGGAACATCCGCTCCAGGGCCGGGATCAACCGGGCGAGGGTCTCCTCGGTCGAGCCGTACAGGTATACCGGTAGCCCCTCGTCGGCGAAGCGCGACAGCACGTGCAGGGTCAGGGTCGGCCCGTACACCCGGTCGCTGAGGCCGGCGTGGTGCAGCAGGTTGAGCGCCCAGCGCACCGGCTGCCCGTCCGGCGTGACCACGTCGAAGGAGTTGAGCCGCGCGTTGTGCGCCGGGTCGAGCACCCCGGTCATCACACCGTGCACTGCCAACGCGGTCAGCGCGAGGGGACGCCGCTCGTGTGCCGCGGTCACCACCGCGTCGGTCGCCGTGGCGTAGTCGGTGGCGTCGACCAGGACGCCGAGCACGTTGCGCTTCGTCCGGACACTCACGGCTGGGCCACCCACTTGTCCACGTTGGCCTCGTAGATTTCCCGCAGGATCATCGGCACGTCGTACGTGATCTTCCAGTCCGGATACTGCGCCTCGAACCGGGCCATGCTGCTGACGTACCACTGGTGGTCGCCGGTGCGGTTCTGCTCGACGTAGTTGATCTGCGCCTCGCGGCCGGTGATCTCCTCAGCGATCCGGAATGCCTCGATGTGCGAGGTGTTGGAGTGCCGGCCGCCACCGAGGTTGTAGACCTCAGCGGATCGCGGGGCCCGGAAGAACGCCTCGAACGCGGTCAGCACGTCGTGCGAGTGGATCGCGTCCCGCACCATCTTGCCCTTGTAGCCGAAGAGGTTGTAGGTCCGGCCCTCCATGACGCAGCGCATCAGATAGGCCAGGAACCCGTGCAGCTCGGCCGCCGAGTGCGCCGGGCCGGTCAGCGTGCCGCCCCGGAAGCAGGCGGTCTTCATGTCGAAGTAGCGCCCGTACTCCTGGACCATCACGTCCGCGGCGACCTTGGAGGCGCCGAAGACCGAATGCAGCGAGTGGTCGATCGACATCTCTTCGGTGATGCCCTGGTACCAGCGGTGGTCCTCGGGCAGTTCGTACCGGGTCTCCAGCTCGATGAGCGGCAGGCTGTTGGGCCGGTCGCCGTACACCTTGTTCGTCGAGCAGTGGATGAACGGTGCGTCGATCGCGTGCCGGCGCGTGTTCTCCAGGATGTTGAGCGTGCCGCCGGCGTTCACGTCGAAGTCCGTGTACGGCTCCTTGGCTGCCCAGTCATGGCTCGGCTGGGCAGCGCTGTGGATCACCACGGCGATGTCCGAGCCGTACTTCTTGAACACCTGCTCCAGGCCGTCCCGGTCCCGGATGTCCACCGCGAAGTGGGTGTACGCGTTGCCCAGGTCACGGCCGAGCCGTTCAAGGCTCCACGAGGTGGAGCCGTCCTCGCCGAAGAAGTACCGGCGCATGTCGTTGTCGATGCCGACAACATCCAGACCGAGGCCGGCGAAATGCCGGACCGCCTCGGAGCCGATCAGACCACCCGACCCTGTCACCAACGCGACACTCACACGCCACTCCTGGTCCATCGGAGGCAGAATCCATCGGAGCATAGCGTGACGTCCAGCACGCCCCGATATGACGGAAGGGCCCCGCATGAAGCGGAGCCCTCGTCGTTGGTGGGGATGGGGGGAGTTGAACCCCCACGCCCTTTCGGGCACACGGACCTGAACCGTGCGCGTCTGCCATTCCGCCACATCCCCGTGGCACAACCCGGAACACTCTAGCCGCCCGGCCCCGCTGTCTCCAACGGGCCTCGGGAATACTACGCTGTCCCCGGCGCTCGCCACGAGCGATTACCGTTCGTGGCGGACGAAAGATTAGCACGACAATCCCGGCCCTTCCGAACGGGTCGAGAGCAGCCGGCCGAGCGGCGTGTGAGCTGCGCGCGCGCCGGCCGGATACCATCATGTCCTCGGGACCCGAGGAGGAGCCGGTGAGCGTGCTGCAACGCTTCGAGAAGCGTCTGGAAGGCCTGGTCGAAGGGGCCTTCGCCAAGGTCTTCAAAGGGGTGGTTCACCCCGTGGAGATCCTCAACGCCATGCAGCGGGAGGCCGAGGCGCACAAGGCGATCCTGGCCGGTGGGCGCACGTTGGTGCCCAACCGCTACGTGATCGATCTCTCGCCGTTCGACCACAGTCGGCTGGCGCCGTACGCCGCCGCGCTGGCCCAGGAGTTGGCCCAGTCGCAGGCGGAGTTCATCGGCGAGCAGGCGTGGACGGTCTACGGCGACGTGATCGTCGAGATCGAGCGAGGCGAGGGTCTGGACACGGGCATGTTCCGTGTCACGGCCGAGGTCTACACCGGCGGTGAGGTCGCCCCGGTGTCGGCGCCCGGCTACGACGCTGGCCCGCCCGCCTACCCCGCGTACGACCAGGGCGGTGGCTACGGTCCGCCGCCCGGGCACGGTGGCGGTCGCAACGTGCGGCTGGTCTCCGGCGACGGTCGCACCTACCCCCTCCAGATGGGGTCGACGGTGATCGGTCGCGGCGACCAGGCCAACCTGCGTCTGCCCGACGTCGGCATCTCCCGGCGACACGCCCGGCTGGATTTCGACGGGGGCCAGGTCGTGTTGACCGACCTGGGTTCGACCAACGGCACCATGGTGAACGGGCAGCGGGTCTCCGCCGTCGCGCTCAACCCCGGTGACATGGTCCAGCTCGGGACGACGACGCTGACCTTCCGCGTGGACGGCTGACCCGCCTTGCCGGAACTGGTCATCACCGTTGCCCGGTTCGGGTTCCTGATCCTGCTGTGGATCTTCGTGTTCACGGTGGTCGGCGTGATCCGCCGGGACCTCTTCGCGGGCGCCCGGTCCGGTCGTCTGGTGGCCGCGCCACGCGCGGTAGGCGCCTCGACGGGGCAGGCGGCGAAGCCGGCGAAGGTGAAACGGGGCAGAGCGGCGCACCAGCTGGTGGTGACGGCCGGTCAGCTGGCCGGCACCAAAATCACTCTCGGTGAAGCGCAGATCACCATTGGTCGGGCTGAGGACTCCACCCTGGTCATCACCGACGACTACGCCTCAGCGCGACACGCCCGGCTCATGCCGCGTGAGGGGCAGTGGTACGTCGAGGACCTCGGCTCGACTAACGGCACGTACCTCGATCGCGCTAAGGTCTCCGGACCAACCCCCGTCCCCCTCGGCGTGCCGATCCGGATCGGCCGCACTTCCCTCGAATTACGGCCATGACTCTGACCCTGCGCTATGCGGCCCACAGCGACCGCGGTCTGATCCGAGACGGCAATCAAGACTCCGTCTACGCCGGGCCGCGGTTACTCGCCGTTGCCGACGGCATGGGCGGTATGGCCGCCGGTGACGTCGCCAGCAACATCGTCATCGGTGCCATGGCGCCGCTCGACGAGGACGTCCCGGGGGACGCTCTCGTCGATGCGTTGCGTTCGGCCGTGGGCACCGCCAACCAACAACTCCGCGACACGGTGGACGCCAACCCACAGCTGGAGGGGATGGGCACCACGCTGACGGCGACCCTCTTCACCGGCAGCAAGCTGGGGATGGTCCACATTGGCGACTCGCGGGCCTACCTGCTGCGCAATGGCGAGTTCGCGCAGATCACCAAGGACGACACCTACGTCCAGATGCTGGTCGACGAAGGCCGCATCAGCGCCGAGGAGGCGAGCAGTCACCCGCAGCGGTCGCTGCTCACCCGCGCCCTCGACGGTCGGGACATCGACCCGGAATACTCGGTCCGCCAGGTCATGCCCGGCGACCGGTACCTGATCTGCAGCGACGGCCTCTCAGGTGTGGTCAGCGCCGAAACCATCGGCGAGACCCTGCGCGAGTACACCGACCCGCAGCAGTGCGTCGAGCGGCTGGTGCAGCTCGCGCTGCGCGGCGGTGGGCCGGACAACATCACGGTGATCATCGCCGACGCCACGGACCAGGACATCGTCGAGGCGACACCGATCGTGGGCGGCGCCGCCGCCCGGGACCGCGGCATGGCGACCTCCGCCGACGACTCGACTCCGGCCGCCCGAGCCTCGGCGCTCTCCGCGCCGCGCCCGGCCGCGCCCGAGGAGCCGGCGGCCTCCGACGACGACGCCGATCGGCCGAAGCGACGCCCGGTCCGGACCGCCGCCATGGCGCTGGCCCTGCTGGTGATCGTCGGTGGTGCGGCGTTCGGTGGTTGGACCTACACCCAGCGGCAGTACTACGTGGGAGCCACCGAAGAGGGCCAGGTTGCCGTCTTCCGCGGTGTCCAGGGTCAGATCGCCGGGATGGACCTGTCCAGCGTGCACCGTCGCAGCGGCACCCGCCTGGACGACCTCACCGTCGCCGCACAGGACACCGTCAAGGTCGGTATCCGGGCCAAGAGTGAGCCGGACGCCGAGCGTCAACTCGCCGAGTTGACCAGCGACACGCCGAGCAACCCCAACCTGAAGCCGCTCTGTCCACTCGACCCGACCGCCGCCGGGGTCACCACGCCGACTCCGACGCCGACCCCGGTCGGTTCGACGCCGACCCCGAACGGCAGCCCGAGCGCCAACGCGTCGCCGACCCCCAACGGGGTTGTCAGCGCAAGCCCGACCGTCGGTGCCACCACCGCTCTCGGTGGGGCCGGCGCGACCACCACACCCGACGTCACGCCCTCCGACTCGGCCACACCGGCGCTCGACACGGCCGGCTGCCGGTCTCCTGAGTGAGCGTCGGCTGAGATCCTGAGGACTCCACCCGTGACCGTAGCGGCCACACCGGCACCCTCGCCCGCCACCGCGGGCGAGCAATCCGGCGTACGCCTGGCGCGGTCGCGCCGCAACGCCGAGCTGTACCTGCTGTTGCTCGCGATGGTGCTGGTGGCCGCGTACGGGGCGACCGTCGAGGCGAACCTGCTGGACACTGTCACCTCGGACTTCTGGATGCCGGCCGCCGCGCTCGGCGCGGTCTTCCTCGGCCTGCACCTGGTCATCCGGTTCCTGGCCCCGTTCGCCGACCCGGCGCTGCTGCCGGCGGTGGCCCTGCTCAACGGGCTCGGGGTGGGCTTCCTGCGCCGGATCGACCTGGGCGACGCCCCGGTGGCCGAGCGGGAGAGCCTGGCCGTCTTCGCGGGGCAGGGCGGGCGGCAGCTGGCCTGGACGCTCAGTGCGGTGATCCTCGCCGCCGGCCTGCTCGCGATCATGCGCGACCACCGGTCGATCTCGCGGTACGCGTACACCCTGGGGTTGGCCGGCATCGTGCTGGTGATGATCCCGGCGGTGCTGCCGCCGAGCATCTCCGAGATCAACGGCGCGAAGCTGTGGGTTCGGGTCGGCAGCTTCTCGATCCAGCCGGGTGAGTTCGCCAAGCTGGCGCTGCTGGTCTTCTTCGCCTACTACCTGGTGCGCAAGCGTGAGGTGCTGTCGCTGGCCAGCCGGCGCTTCCTCGGCATCGACTTTCCGCGTGGCCGTGACCTCGGGCCGGTGGTCGGCGTCTGGCTGATCAGCGTCCTGGTGCTGGTCTTCGAGAAGGACCTGGGCACCTCGCTGCTCTACTTCGGCATGTTCGTGGTGACGCTCTACATCGCCACCGAACGGGTCAGTTGGCTGCTGATCGGCCTGGTCCTCTTCTTCGGCGGCGCGTACCTCGCCTATGTCCTCGGCTCGACTGTCGGCGGGCCGTTCGCCAACTTCTACGTGCGGGCGGAGATCTGGCTCGACCCGTTCGCCGACCCGACCAACAAGGGCTACCAACTCGTGCAGGGCCTGCTCGCCCTGGGCACTGGCGGGCTCTTCGGCGCGGGGCCGGGCGGCGGTCAGCCGGAGATCCTGCCCGAGGTGCAGAACGACTTCATCTTCGCCGGCATCGGTGAGGAGATCGGCCTCTTCGGCCTGTCCGCGCTGTTGGTCGTCTACCTGCTGATCGTGGAGCGCGGGCTGCGTGCCGCGCTCGCGGTACGGGACTCGTTCGGCAAGCTGCTCGCCGGCGGTCTGGCGTTCACCCTCGGCCTCCAGGTCTTCGTGATCGTCGGCGGGATCAGCAAGCTCATCCCGCTGACCGGTCAGACCACCCCGTTCCTGTCCGCCGGCGGGTCGTCGTTGATGGCCAACTGGCTGCTCATCGCGGTGCTGCTGCGGGTCTCCGACGGGGCCCGCCGACCGGTGACCGGGGGCAGCGGGGGCAAGGCGGTCCGACCCGGCGGTGGCCCGCCCGAGCAGCTGCACGGTGCTCCCACGGAGGTGATCAAGCCGTGAACGCACCCCTGCGCCGCGTTGGCGTCGTCGTCATGGTCCTGTTCGGTCTGCTCTTCGCCAACCTCAACTGGATCCAGGCCTACAAGGCGGATGAATACCGGACCAGCGACTACAACGGTCGGGTTCAGGTCGCCGAGTACGACCGCAAGCGCGGCAACATCGAGGCTGGTGGCACGGCCGTGGCCACGAGCAAGGAGACCACCGGCAGCCTGAAGTTCCTGCGCACCTACCCCAGCGGCGCCAAGTACGCCCACGTGCTCGGCTACAAGCCGGTCAACCTGGCCGACCAGGGCATCGAGCAGGTGGAGAACGACTTCCTGGCCGGCACCAGCGACCAGCTGATCGGCGACCGGTTGAAGGACATGTTCACCGGCGACGACACCGGCGGCGGCAACGTGCTCCTCACGCTCTCCAAGCGGGCCCAGGACGTGGCGTACGAGCAGCTGGGCAACAACGAGGTGGGTGCGAAGCGGGGCGCGGCGATCGCCATCGACCCGCGTACCGGTGCCATCCAGGCGCTGGTCTCCATGCCGAGCTTCAACCCGAACCCGCTGGCCAGCCATGACACAAAGGGGGCGGCGGCGGCGTACAACAAGCTGGAACAGGACCCGGAAGGTCCGCTGAAGAACCGCGCGCTCGCCGAGACGCTGCCGCCGGGCTCCACCTTCAAGATCGTGGTGGCGGCGGCGGCGCTGGAGAACGGCGTCACCAAGTCCACCCAGATCCCGGCCGGTCCCAGCTACACCGCGCCCACCTCGGGCACCCCGATCCGCAACGCCGATCCGTCGATCTGCCCGACTCGGCAGGTCAGCCTGCTGGAGGCGGTCACCAAGTCGTGCAACACCGGCTTCGCCCAGCTCGGTGTGCGGCTCGGCGCGGAGACCGTCAAGGAGAAGGCCCGCCAATTCGGTTTCGAGCAGGAGGACCTGACCGTCGGCCAGCTCGGCGAGGGCGGCCTGCCCACGGCGGCCAGTCGAACCGGGACGATGCAGAACCAGGACGGCAGCACCGACCCGGCCGCGCTGGCCCAGTCCTCGATCGGTCAGAACAACGTCCGGATGACGCCCCTCGAAGGCGCCATGATCGCCGGCTCGATCGCCAACAACGGCAGCCAGATGCGGCCGTACCTGGTGCGGCAGCTGCTCGCTCCGGACCGGACCACCAGCTACTACACAGCGAAGGCGCGGGAGCTGCGTCAGCCCGTCGAGCCGCAGGTCGCCACCGACCTGCGCGAGATGATGGTCAGCGTGGTCCAGAACGGCACCGGGCGAAAGGCCGCGATCAACGGCTACACGGTCGGCGGCAAGACCGGCACCGCCCAGTCCGCCCCGGACCGGCCCGACCACGGCTGGTTCATCGGCTTCGCCCTGGACAAGAACGGTAACCCGGTCTCCGCGGTCTGCGTGATGCTGGAGCAGGCCGGCCCCGGTGGCAGCGCCGAGGCGGCTCGGATCGCCGGTCAGATCATGCGGGCCGCCATCGCCGACCCAGGGGGTCGCTGACATGCTCAGCCCCGGCGTGCAGCTCGGCAACCGCTACCGTCTCGACGAGCGGATCGCCAGCGGTGGCATGGGCGACGTCTGGCGCGGCACCGACCAGGTGCTCGGCCGGACGGTCGCGGTGAAGAGCCTGCTGCCCGCCCTGCTCGACGACCCGGACTTCGGTGAGCGGTTCCGCGGCGAGGCCCGCACCATGGCCACCATCAATCATCCCGGCGTGGTGGACGTCTACGACTTCGGCAACGACCAGCAGATCGCCTTCCTGGTCATGGAGTACGTCGAGGGTGACGCCCTGTCGTCCACGTTGAGCCGGGTCGGCCGGCTCACCCCGGCCCGGACGATGGCCCTCGTCGCGCAGGCCGCCGACGCGCTGCACGCCGCGCACGAGAAGGGCATCGTGCACCGCGACGTGAAGCCGGGCAACCTGCTGGTCCGGCCGAACGGCACGCTGGTCCTGACCGACTTCGGCATCGCCCGCTCCGACCTGGTCGGCCAGCTCACCGCCGCCGGTTCGGTGCTCGGCACCGCCTCGTACATCTCGCCGGAGCAGGCCACCGGCGGCGTGGCCACCCCGGCGTCCGACGTGTACGCCCTCGGCGTGGTCGCCTACCAGTGCCTGGCCGGTCGGCGGCCGTTCGAGGGCGACAACCCCCTCGACATCGCGATGCGACACGTCCGGGAGACGCCCCGGCCACTGCCGGCCGACATCCCTCCGCAGGTGCGAGCACTTGTCGAACGGGCGTTGGCAAAGGACCCGGCCGCCCGCTGGCCGAGCGCCGCCGCACTCGCGGGAGTCGCCCGTCAGCTCAAGGCCACGCTCTCCCAGCAGGCTCGGGCCGGCGCCAACTCCGGGCCGGTGTCCGCGGCGCCCGCCTCACCCGCGGCGCCCGGCCGGGCCCAGGTGCCGCAGGCGCACCAGATGCGTCCACCGGCTGCCCGTCCACCGGTGGCCGGAGCCAGGCCGACCGCTGTCGCACCCGCCCAACAGCCACGCCCCACCGCCGTCGCGCCGGCCGTCCGGCCGCAGGGCGCACCGAACGGCTACCCGCGCGGTGCGGCAGCGGTGCCGTCCGGGCCGCCCCGGCAGGAACACCCGCCGGCGTACGTCCGGCAGGCCGGCCCGGCGACGCCGTCGCCCCAGCCCCAGCGGTCCCGGCCGGGAATGGTGCTTCTCGCCATCCTGCTGGCCGTGCTGGTCCTGCTCTGCTCCGGCGTGATTTCCTACAACCTACGGAAGCAGTCGCAGGCCGGTGTATCGGCCGGGCTGGCGCCGCGCACCGTGGCGTCCGGCGCGCTACGACTCGACCGGCGCGACGATCCGACCCGGACGTCGTACCGTCGAGAGGTACGACTCCAGCCGGGCAACGGCGGGACGACGACGAGCGAAGGACGACAGACGCGATGACAGCGCAGGCCCGCCTGCTCGGTGGCAGGTACCAGGTCGGCGAACTGCTCGGCTATGGCGGCATGGCCGAGGTGCACCGTGGTCGCGACCTCCGGCTCGGTCGGGACGTCGCGATCAAGATGCTCCGCACCGACCTCGCCCGGGACGCGACGTTCCAGATGCGGTTCCGTCGGGAGGCGCAGAACGCCGCCTCGCTCAACCATCCGGCCATCGTGGCGGTCTACGACACCGGCGAGGAGACCGCGCCGACCGGTGAGACGCTGCCGTTCATCGTCATGGAGTTCGTCAACGGACGGACCTTGAAGGAGGTCCTCGGCGCCGAGGGGCGGCTTCAGCCGCGCCGTGCGCTGGAGATCTGCGCCGACATGTGCGCCGCCCTGGAGTTCAGCCACCGGCACGGCATCATCCACCGGGACATCAAGCCCGGCAACGTGATGCTCACCCAGACCGGCCAGGTCAAGGTGATGGACTTCGGCATCGCTCGGGCGTTGGCCAGTGGTGCGACCACCATGACCCAGACCAGCGCGGTCATCGGCACTGCCCAGTATCTTTCACCGGAGCAGGCACGCGGCGAGGCCGTCGACGCGCGCTCCGACGTGTACGCGGCCGGCTGCGTGCTCTTCGAACTGGTCTGCGGGCACCCGCCGTTCGTCGGGGACAGCCCGGTCAGCGTCGCCTACCAGCACGTACGGGAGACGCCGCCGACGCCGAGCGACATCAACCCGGACGTCACCCCGGCCGTCGACGCGATCGTGCTCAAGGCGCTGTCGAAGAACCCGCTGAACCGCTACCAGAGCGCTGGCGAGATGCGGGCCGACCTGCTCCGCGCCGCCGCCGGCCGGCCCGTGCTGGCCACCCCGGTGCTGCGCGAGGCGGAGACGGTGGCGATGGCCCCGGCCGGCGGTGGGGGCGGCTATCCGGCTTCCGGCCGTGGGCCGCAGACCGGGCAGATCCCGGCCCGGGTGGGTGACCCCCGTCAGCGCAAGGCGTCCTCCTGGCTGATCGCGACGTTCAGCGCGGTCGGCGTGCTGGCGGTGATCGCCCTGGTCGCCGCCCTGCTCTGGAACATGCAGAAGGACAACGACCTGAAGTCGGTGCCCACCCTCACCGGCAAGGCCCGGGACGTGGCGATCGCCGAGATCCAGAAAGCCGGTCTGTCCGCACAGGTGGGTGACCCGGTGATGGCAAGTGACTGCACCGAGGGCACTGTCGTCAAGCAGAACCCGCTGCCGACCACCTCGGTGAAGCAGAACGGCACTGTCACCATTCAGATCTGTGGCGGTAAGCCCGAGGTGCGTGTTCCCGCCGGGCTCAAGGGCAGCAAGCGGGAGAGCGCCATCGCCCGGCTCACCGAGGCGAAGCTCAAGTTCGACGTCAAGACGGTGAACGACGAGGCGAGCCAGGACGAGGTCCTCAGCGTCGACCCGCCCGAGGGTGAGAGCGTTCCCGAAGGTACGCAGGTGAAGCTCACGGTCTCGAAGGGCAACATCCGCGAGGTGCCGGACGTCGTCGGGTTGGGCCAGGAGGAGGCCACCCGCGTCCTCCGGAACGACGGCTTCACTGTCGACGTGCAGAAGGGGCCGGAGGTGCCCGCCGACCAGGCGGGGACGGTCACCGACCAGAGCCCGAACGGCAAGGAGAAGAAGCCCACCGGCACGAGGGTGATCATCAAGGTGAGTCAGCCCGAGCCGGAGACCGACCCGACGCCCTCCGTGACGCCGACGGGCACGCCGACGGGCACGCCGACCACTCCCGGTAACGGGGGAGGCATCGGTCTGCCGTTCCCACCCCCGCCGAGCCGGCCCCAGGACTAGGCCACCTGCGGGCATCGACGTGACCGAGGCTGAGTCTTCCCCGGTCAGGCCGGTGCGGCGGTCGCCTCGACGCCTCCGCCGGCTGGCCGTCGCGGGCCTCGTCGTGCTGGTGCTCGCCAGCTCCCCGTGGCTGTGGACGACGCTCGCCGCACGCGGCCACCTGTACGCCGCCGCCGACGCGCCGGCCGCCGACGTGGTGATCGTGCTCGGCACCGAGGTGGCGGCCGATCGGCAGCGGCCGGGCGACCGTCTCGCCGGCCGCCTGGACACCGCCGCCGAGTTGGTGACCAGCGGGCGAGCCACAGTGGTCTTGGTGTCGGGCGACGGCGGTGGGGAGTCCGGCGACGAGCCGGCGGTGATGACGACGTACCTCGCCGAGCGCGGTGTCGACAGGCGTCGGATGGTGGCCGACCCGTTCGGCCTGGACACCTACGACAGCTGCGCGAGAGCCCGCGAGGTGTACGGCGTCGAGCGGGCCCTGATCGTCACCCAGTCGTACCACCTGTCCCGGGCGGTGACGCTGTGCCGGCAGCTCGGCCTCGACGTCGACGGGGTGACCGCCCGCTGCGACGGCTGCGGTGCTGCCCTGCTCGCCGAGAAGTCGGTTCGGGACTACTTCGCCAGTGGCAAGGCGGCGTGGGACGCGGTGCGCGACCGACCGCCTGCGGTGCGTTCGCCCGCCAGTTCCGCGGTTCAGGACGCGCTGCGGGGCTGACCCGGCCGGTGCGGGGTCCCGATGATCCGGTGACTGTGCCCTGACGTCCGGCCCCTCAGGCGGTGGCGAAGGCCGCCCGACGACGTGCGTCCACCTCGGCGGCGAGCGCGGGTGCGCGCTCCAGCGCCTCGGGGTGACCGCAACTGGCCAGCCAGTTGGCCAGCATCAGGTGACCGCCCTCGGTGAGCACCGACTCCGGGTGGAACTGGACGCCCTCGATGGGCAGTGTCCGGTGCCGCATCGCCATCACCACGCCGGAGCCGGTCCAGCCGGTGACCTCCAGCTCGTCGGGGAGCGTCTCGGGCAGCACGGCGAGCGAGTGGTACCGGGTGGCGGTGAACGGGTCGGGCAATCCGGCGAGTACGCCGACCGAATGGTGTCGTACCTCGGAGGTCTTGCCGTGCAGCAGCTCGGGGGCGCGTGTCACTGTCGCCCCGAAGGCTTCGCCGATCGCCTGATGGCCGAGGCAGACACCGAAGATCGGTAGCTGACCCGCGTACTCCCGGATGACGTCCAGGCAGATGCCGGCCCGGTCCGGGCTGCCCGGCCCCGGCGACAGCAGGATGCCGTCAGCGCCAACAGTGCCCACCTCGGCGACGTCGATCTCGTCGTTGCGGCGGACCTCGCAGTCCACGCCGAGCTGGCCCAGGTACTGCACGAGGTTGAAGACGAACGAGTCGTAGTTGTCGATCACCAGGACGCGCATGGTCACCTGCTCGGGGAGGGGGGCGCGGGGTTGTTCTGGTCGGTGTCGTACGGCAGATCGTGCTCGTCGCCGGCCGGCGTCTCCCCGGTCACCGGGTCGCCGCCGCCACCCGTCTCGGCGGGTACGCCGGACTCGACCTGCACGTCGTCGAAGGGCAGCAGCGGCTCGGCCCACGGGAAGGCGACGTACCACAGCAGGGCCACTGTGGCAGCCACCAGGAGGACCGAGCCGGTCAACTTCCCGACCACCCCGAACGGCAGCTTGCGCCAGATGAACGCGTACACCGGGTCAGCCTCCCAGCTCCGCGGGGCGGCCCGCGGACTTGGGTTGGGTGCGGTCCAGTTCGGCGTGGATGATCAGGCGTTGGTAGTTGTCGAACTTCGGGTTGCACGTGGTGAGGGTGAGCATCCGCTTGGTCGCCTTCTTGTCCGGTTCGCCGGGCACCGGTGCCACCACCTCGACCTGGGTCGGCCGGACGATCCGGGACTGCGACACCCGGTAGACGTACCAGTCGGTCTTGCTCTCGACCACTATCGGGTCGCCCTCGTTCAGCTCGTCCAGCCGCCAGAAGGTAGCCCGGTTGCGGTGGCCTGCGACGGAGAAGTTGCCCACCTGGCCGGGGAGCGCACTGGTCGGGTAGTGGCCGGGGGCGAAGCGGATGTCCTGCTGAGTGACCCCCTCGACGACGACCCAGTTCTTGTCGAGCTTGGGGATGTAGAGGCCCGCGAGCGGTTTTCCGCGTACCGGCGGGGACGGTTTGACGCTCGGGCCGACCGACGGGGCCACAGTCGGGTCGTCGGTCGGGCCCCACGCCTGGGCCAACTGGTTGTTGAGGTCGTTCTGGTGGGCGTCGACGATGGCCGACTTGCCCCAGACCTCGTAGCCGGCGAAGAGCAGGACCACCAGACCGAAGGTGATCAGGATTTCGCCGGTGATGCGGACGCCGGTGCGCAGTCGCGAGCCGAACGACGGGCGGGTCAGCTCGGAGTAGACGCTCTTGTAGCCCTCGCCGGTCTGGTGCGGCCGGAGTTGCACCACCCGCTCGCCACGTCGGGGTTGGGGAGGGTCGGCGGGGTTGGCGCCGGTCGGCTCGTCCGGGACGGCGGTGCGGGGGACGGCACCCATCAACGCTGTCGAGTCCATTGTCGGCGGCCTGGTGGCAGGAGTGGCGGGCACTGCCGGAATCAACGCGGTGGCGGCCGGGTCCGCGCCGTGATCCCCGCCAGCGTTCGGCGGGACCCGGCCCGGCCCGGTCGGCGGGACCCAGCCGGGCCCGGTCGGTGGGAAGCCTTCCGGCCCGGCCGCTGCGACGCGCTCGGGGGCGGCCGGGGAGACCGGGGTGGCCGGGGAGCCGGTGGGTCGGCCGGGACGGGCGGTGACCTGCGGAATGTACGCGGTCGGCGCGTCGGCAAGCGGCGGCGTCGAGGGCCCGGAGGAGACAGGCCGGCTCGGCGCGCTGGGAGCCGACGGCCGGGTCGGCATCGGCACCCCGCCGGGCGTGGCCGGGCGGGTCGGCGCCGCACCGGGTGGGTTGCCGGCCGGCGGGCGGGGTGCGGCGCCGGGTGGGTTGCCCGCGCCCGGCGGGCGGGTCGGTGCGGCGCCCGGTGGGTTGCCGGTGGTCGGCGGGCGGGTCGGTGCGGTGCCGGGCGCCGTCGGTCGGGTGGACGCGGCGCCGGGCGCGGGGGGTCGGGTCGGGGCGTTGCCGGGGGCAGCCGGCCGAACCGGGCCCTGGTTGCTGGCGGTCGGTCGGCCGGGGGTGGTCGCGGGGGGAACCCCCGCGCCGCCGTGTGAGCCCGGCCCGGCCGCCGCGCTGCCCGGCCATGGCGGCGGCGCTTCGGCACCCGGGCGGCCCGGGTTCCCGGTCGGCTCGGGTCGAGCCCCGCTCGGCGGCGGCTGCTCGGTGCGCGGCTGCTCTGCGCGTGGCTGCTCGGTGCGCGGCGGCTGCGGGGCTCGCGGCGGCTGTTCAGGGCGCGGCGGTTGCAGCACCGGCTCGGGCCAGTTGCTGGCCGGGGTCGGTCGGCCCGGTGTCGACTCGGGCCGGTCGAACTTGGGCAGAAAGGCGGTCGGCTCGTCGGTCTGGTCCCGGTGTCGCCCGTCGCGTCGTTCGTCCGGCCCGCTCACTTGGGCACCGTAGCCGAGCGCAGGGCGGTGGAATCCTCGAATGCGGGAACTCGCACCGTGGAGGCCGTCTCGCTGTAGCCAAGCTGGTAGTCGTCGACCGCGTCCTTGAACAACCGGACTCCCTGAGAGCTGGCGAGGGCCTGCTGGAGGGCAGCGGGATCGCCGATCGCTACGATCTTGAACGGTGGGGAGTACACCCGGCCGTGCAGTAGCAGGGTGTTACCGACGCAGCGTACCGCGCTGGTGGTGAGCACGCGGACATTCATGATTGACATGGCCTCGGCTCCGCCGGCCCAGAGCGCGTTGACCACCGCCTGTACGTCCCCCTGATGCACCACCAGGTCGTCGTTGCTGGCGTCCGACTGGGTCTGGTCGAGCTGGGGCGCGTCGTTCAGCTCGACTGTCACCCCGGGTCCGCTGAGGGCGGTGAACCCGGCGTCCTGGAGGCTGCCCTGGGCGCGATTCTGTTGAGCCTTGATCGGGGCGTCCGACCCGGCCAGGGTGTTGGTCCGTTGCTCGACCTCGCCGCGCAGCGTGGCGGCGCGGCGCTCGCTGGCGGCGACCTGTTCGCGGCGGTCCTCGATGAGCTGGTTGAGCTGGGGGCGCCGGTCCTCTCGGAGAGCGGTGCCGCCCGCGGTGGTCGCGGTGGTGGTGAAGAGCAGCCCGGCCGCCGCGGCGATCAGGGGCACCCCGATCGACCAGCCCGGACGGCGTTGGCGCGGTCGCCGGGGCAGCAGCCCGGCGGCGGCCCGTCGGAGGACCTTCTGCCAGGAGGTTGCGCCGGATGTGTACTCCACCGAGCGTTCCTTCCGCGTGTCGGGGATCGGTCCGTACCGGCTGGGCCGGTGATGCGAACAGTCCCGCCTCTTTCGGTCACTCCGTGCACCGGCCTGACCCCATTCGTGGTCCAGGCGGCCAATCGGGACTACGCTAGCTCTCGAACATTATTGGCCATGGACCGTCGCCCCCGCGCCCGGTTGTCAGGCCGGACGAGGTCGTCACCCCTCTGGAGAGCGCCGTGCCCAAGTCTCAGGTCCGTAAGAAGAAGGTGTACACCCCGCCGACGGACGTACGTCCGACGACGACGACGTCTTCGTCGCGCAAGCCTAGCCCGGTGTGGTTGCCGATCACCGCGGTCGCCTTGATCGTCGTCGGGATCGGCTGGCTGGTGCTCTACTACCTGTCCGAGCAGGAGTACCCGGTCATGGCGTGGGGTTACTGGAACCTCGCCGTCGGCTTCGGTGCGATGGTCGCCTCGCTGGGGTTGCTCTCTCGCTGGCGCTGATCCGAGCGGACCGTCGCGTCGGCGGTCCCACGTCACCCCGTCGAGCCCCTGCCCAGCAGGATCGGGTGGGGCCCCCTATGGTGTGCGCAGGCAGCGCGGCCTACTGCGAGATGACTCACGTTACCGCTGGGTAACCTTCGCGTAGGCTGCACTGCATGACCGAGCAGAGCGAGGTCATCAGGCAGCAGACCGGGGAGGCCAACTCGATGGGCAGCGTCCAGATCGTCACCACGATCCTCGCGGCCGCCATCACCGCTGTGGCGGTGTGGCTTGCGGTGCGTGCGGTCCTGAAGATGGTGGCAGTCATCCGGCTCGGGCAACCCGCGCCGGAGCGGTTCTCCGACAAGGTCGCCCGCGCCAGGACGATGCTGGTGGAGACGGCCGGCCACACCCGGATGCTCAAGTGGGGCGTGGTGGGCGCCGCGCACTGGTTCGTGATGGTCGGCTTCGTCGTGCTGTCGCTGCTGGTGCTCGAGGCGTACTTCGAGGTGGGCACCACCGACGGCGGTCTGCCGATCATCGGGCACTGGACGATCTTCGGTCTGGTCACCGAGATCATCGGGGTGCTGAGTCTGGTCGGCATCCTGGTGCTGATGGCGATCCGGCTGCGCAACCGGCCGACCCGCCCGGGCGGGCGGTCCCGGTTCACCGGCTCGACAATGTGGCAGGGCTACTTCGTCGAGTGGATCGTGCTGCTGGTCCTGATCTTCGGCTTCGTGATCCGGGGCTTCAAGGTCGCCACCGACCACTTCGAGTTCCCGTTCTGGGCCACCCCGGTCAGCCACGCTGTCGGTGCGGTGCTGCCCGACTGGGAGGACGGCGTCAGCGTCGCCGCGGCCATCAAGATCATCATTTCGATGACGTGGCTGATCGTCATCTCCCTGAACGTCACGATGGGCGTCGCCTGGCACCGCTTCCTGGCGTTCCCCAACATCTTCTTCAAGCGGGAGCCGGCCAAACCGGCCGGCTCCGGTCTCGGCGCGCTGCGCCCGATGACGAGCCAGGGCAAGCCGCTCGACTTCGAGGAGGCGGACCCGGAGAAGGACCAGTTCGGCGTCGCCCACGTCGAGCAGTTCAGCTGGAAGGGCCTCCTGGACTTCAGCACCTGCACCGAGTGCGGTCGCTGCCAGTCGCAGTGCCCGGCCTGGAACACCGGCAAGCCCCTGTCGCCCAAGCTGCTCATCCTGAGCCTGCGTGACCACGCGTACGCGAAGGCGCCCTATCTGCTGGCCGGCGGCGGCAAGGACCTGACCGGCGAGGAGAAGGCCACCCAGGCGCAGCTCGCCCACCTGGACGTGCTGGCCCTCGCCGAGGCCGACAAGCCGTTGATCGGCACCGCCGAGGAGGGCGGTGTCATCGACCCGGACGTGCTCTGGTCCTGCACCACCTGCGGCGCCTGCGTCGAGCAGTGCCCGGTGGACATCGAACACGTCGACCACATCGTCGACATGCGCCGCTACCAGGTGCTGATCGAGTCGAGCTTCCCGTCCGAGGCCGGCGTGATGCTGCGCAACCTGGAGAACAAGGGCAACCCGTGGGGTGCCCCGCAGAACACCCGCGAGGACTGGACCAAGGGCCTGGACTTCGAGGTGCCCCGGGTCGGCGAGGTGGACGACTTCGAGTACCTGTTCTGGGTCGGCTGCGCCGGCGCGTTCGAGGACCGGGCCAAGAAGACCACCCGCGCGGTGGCCACGCTGCTCAACGAGGCGGGCGTGACGTTCGCGATCCTGGGCGAGGGCGAGACCTGCTCCGGCGACCCGGCACGACGGATCGGCAACGAGTTCGTCTTCCAGATGCTCGCCCAGCAGAACGTGGAGACGCTGAACGAGGCGTTCGAGGGCCGGGACAAGGCCAAGCGCAAGATCGTCGCGACCTGCCCGCACTGCTTCAACACCCTGGGCAACGAGTACGGGCAGCTCGGTGGCGAGTTCGAGGTGGTCCACCACACCCAACTGCTCGCGCACCTGGTCGCCACCGGCAAGCTCACGCCGGTGCAGCCGGTCGACGGCGGCGTCACCTACCACGACCCCTGCTACCTGGGTCGGCACAACCGCGTCTTCGCGGCCCCCCGGGAGGTCCTCGGCGACGCCATCGCTGGCGACCTGACGGAGATGCCGCGAAACAGCGAACGCTCCTTCTGCTGCGGTGCTGGCGGCGCCCGGATGTGGATGGAGGAGAAGATCGGCAAGCGGATCAACGTGGACCGCGTCGAGGAGGCCATGGCCACCGGGGCGAAGACGGTAGCGGTCGGCTGCCCGTTCTGCTCGACCATGCTCAGCGACGGGGTCAACGGCAAGGGTGCCGGCGAACAGGTCGAGGTGATCGACGTGGCCAGCGTGCTGCTCCGCTCGATCAAGCCCGAGCAGCCGCAGGGCGGCAAGGAGACCGCGCCGATCGGCGGCTGAGACGCGTACTCCTGGGATTTGTTCATCGACGGCGGCGGCCCCTGAGGGCCGCCGCCGTCGTGCAAGAATCTCGCCGAGGTGAGGCGACATCGACGGCCTACTCTTGACGACGCTGTTGCCCCTGGTCGGCTTCGTAGCCCTGACCGCGGGCAACGCGTTCTTCGTCGCGGCCGAGTTCGCCCTGGTCACCGTCGACCGGGCGGAGATCGACCGGCGGGCCGCCGCGGGCGACCAGGCCGCCCTGACGGTACGCACAGCGTTGCGCGAACTCTCCTTCCAGCTCTCCGGGGCGCAGCTCGGCATCACCATCACCGCGCTGCTCACCGGCTACCTGGCCGAGCCGGCCCTGGCCCGGCTCTTCACCCCGTTGCTGCGCCCGCTGGCCGGAGACAGCACCGAGCGGCTCACCCCGTTCATCGCGTTGGGCCTGGCCACGCTGATCTCCATGCTCTTCGGCGAGTTGGTGCCGAAGAACGCGGCGCTGGCTCGGCCCATGCCGGCGGCGCTGGCCACGGCCGGCCCGATGCACACCTTCTCCCGGACGTTCGGCTGGGTGATCCGGGGGTTGAACGGCTCGGCGAACCGACTGGTCCGCGCGCTCGGCGTGGAGCCGCAGGAGGAGTTGGCAAGTGCCCGCTCGCCGGAGGAGTTGGGCCTGCTGGCGGGCATCTCGGCGCGGGCCGGCGCGCTGCCCACCGACACCGCGATGTTGCTGCGTCGCACCATCCGCTTCGGTGACAAGCGGGCCGCCGAGGCGATGACCCCCAGGGTGGACGTGGTCGCGCTGCGCGCCACAGCCACCGTGGCGGAGCTGCTGGAGGCGTCGCGGCGGACCGGGCGGACCCGGTTTCCCGTGTACGAGGAGACCCTGGACCTGGTGACCGGCGTGGCCGGTGTGCCCGACGCGCTGGGTGTCCCGCTGGCCGACCGGGCGTCGACCCGGGTCGGCTCGGTGGCCCGCGAGCCGGTGTACGTGCCGGAGAGCCTGAACCTGGACGGTGTCCTGGCCGCGCTGAAGGAGGCCGGGGCCGACCTGGCCATCGTGGTCGACGAGTACGGCGGCACTGACGGCGTGGTGACCGTCGAGGACCTCGTCGAGGAACTGGTCGGGGAGATCGCCGACGAGTTCGACCCGGCGAGCGTGGACGACGACGGGTCGGCCGAGCTGACGGTGCCGGGCGGTGAGCGCACGGTGCTGGTCGACGGTGTGCTCCGCTCCGACGAGTTGGCCGAGCAGACTGGCTTCCGGCTGCCCGAGGGGCCGTACGAGACCCTGGCCGGGTTCCTGATGGCCCAGCTCGGGCACATCCCGCTCGCTGGCGAGACGGTCGAGACGGACGGCTGGGAGTTCACAGTGGTCGAGGTGGAGCGGCACCGGATCGAGCAGGTCCGGGTGTTGCGCCCGGCGGATCCGGACGACGATGACTGAGCTGCTCGTGACGGTGCTGTTGCTGCTCGGCAACGGGTTCTTCGTGGGCAGCGAGTTCGCGCTCATCGCGTCCCGCCGGACGGTGATCGAGCCGCTGGCCGCCGGGTCGAAACGCGCCCGTTGGGCGTTGTCGGCGATGAACCAGATCCCCCTGATGATCGCTGGCGCGCAGCTCGGCATCACGGTCTGCTCGTTGGGTCTGGGCGCGATCGCCGAACCGGCGCTGGCTCACCTGCTGGAGCCGCCGTTCCACGCGGCCGGCCTGCCGGAGCGGGCGGTGCACCCGGTGGCGTTCGTGCTGGCGCTGGGCGTGGTGGTCTTTCTGCACACGGTCGTCGGTGAAATGGTGCCGAAGAACATCACGCTTGCCGGTCCGGAGGTCTCTGCGCTCTGGCTCGGCCCGGCGATGCTGGCATTCTGTGTGGCCACCAAACCGTTGTTGCTCGCGATGAAATGGGCGGCCCGGCGGGTGCTCGCGTTCTGGCGAATCGAGGCCTCCGAGGCGGTGAAGACGGTGTTCACCGCCGAGGAGTTGGCCGGGTTGGTTTCCCAGGCGCGGACCGAGGGGCTGCTCGACGCGGAGCAGCACGCGCGGATCACGGGCGCGCTGGCCCTGCACGCCCGGACGGCTGCGGACGCGCTGCAACCGTGGTCGACGGTGGTGACGGTGGCCGAGGACGTCTCGCCGGCGTCACTGGAGGTGCTGGCGACCCGGACCGGCCGGTCCCGGTTCCCGGTGGTGCAGCGGTCGACCCGTCGGGTGCTCGGTTTTGTGCACGTCAAGGACGTGCTCGGGTACGCCGGGCAGGGCCGCCGGTCGCCGGTGCCAGCCGACGTCTACCGGCCGCTGGCGGTGGTGCCGCCGGACCGTACGCTGGCCGACCTGCTGCTGGCGATGCGTCGCGAACGGCGGCACATGGTGCTGGTCAGCGACGGGCGACGGCCACTCGGTGTGGTCACCCTTGACGATGTATTGACCGCAATCGTTGGGTGATGAACCAATACCCTTGGTGTGCAAGCGGTTGCACGACAGTGATGGTGACCGCCCTCGCCTTGATTACCGCCCCGAGCTTCCCTAATGTGGGGCACCGACCGCTGTGGGTCGTCTGCCTCGGCCCTTCCCTCACGCGAGGCGCCCGGCGGTCGGTTGCAAAGGAGTCGGTGCCGGTGGCAACCATGCCCCCTCATCGTCACGACCTGAATGCGTCTGCTCGCTCTGGTGGCCTGCGTCGCGTCGCGCACCGGGTGCTGATCCTGGTCGCTGCCGCGGCGGTCGGCGCCGGTCTGCTGACCGCGCCGGCACATGCCGCGCCCACGGTCGACGAGATCGAGGCGCAGATCGACAAGAAGTGGGAGCAGTTGGAGCCCACCATCGAGCAGTACAACAAGGTCCGGGCGCAGTTGAAGGTCAACCGGCAGAAGTCGGCGAACCTGCAGAAGAAGATCGAGCCGCTGGCGCTGCAGAGCGAGTTGGCGCTCAACCGGGTCGGCGACCTCGCCTCCCGCTACTACATCTCGGGCCCGTCGCACGACATCGGCGCGCTGCTGGTCAGCGCCAAGCCGGACACGCTCACCGAGCAGCTCACCATCCTCGACCGGCTCGCTTCGCAGGAGCGCAAGGAGGTCGAGGGTGTGCTGGCCGTGCGGGCCAAGTACGACGGCGAGAAGCAGAAGCTGGACGCGCTGATCGTCACCCAGACCAAGCAGCAGAACGAGCTGGCGGCCAAGAAGAAGCAGATCGACGCCGAGATCAAGCAGCTCGAGGCGTCGATGCCCAAGACCACGGTCAAGACCGCGGCCTGCCCGACCATCAACGGCGTGGTCAGCGAGGCGGCACGCACCGCTATCAAGACCGCCTGCGGCAAGGTCGGCAAGCCGTACGTCTGGGGCGCCACCGGGCCGAACTCGTTCGACTGCTCGGGGCTGACCCAGTACGCCTACAAGGCGGCCGGGATCTACCTCACCCACCACACCGGTGACCAGTGGAACGAGGGCAAGGCCATCTCGCGAGGTGACGCCCGCCCCGGTGACCTGGTCTTCTTCTTCTCCGGCCTGAGTCACGTCGGGCTCTATCTGGGCAACAACACAATGGTGCACGCGCCACGTGCCGGTAAGCCGGTGCAGGTGTCCAGCATCAACACAATGCCGGTCGCCGGGTTCCGCAGACCTGGCTGATCCACCTCACGCGACACGAAGGCCCCCGGTCACCGACCGGGGGCCTTCGTGGTTCTCAGCGGGGCGCGCCGACCGGGGACGGCAGGAGCTGCACGTCGGCGAGGTCGACGTACATGATCCGGTGACCGAACTGGATCTGCGCGTACCGGTTCTTGCCGCGAATCACCGTCCAGTCGCCGGACGAGGAGCCGTCGAACGTGCTGGCCCGGTAGTACTCGCCGGCCAGCACCGCGCCGACGGCGTACCGCTGCCCGGCGGCCAGGGTGTATTGCAGCGGCGAGATCGCCTGGTAGGGCACCCCTTCCGGGTACGCGGACTGCTCCGGGTACGCCCGTCCGTAGACCGGAACTGTGGTCCGTCCGGGCTTCGGCGTGGCCACGATGCCGACGGTCCAGCTGGCGGTCGGCGCGGACGCCGGGTTGTGGAACCAGGCCCGCTGCCCGAGGTACCAGATCGCCGTCCAGTCGCCCTGCCGTCCGGCCAGCGCGTACGTCTGCCCGGCTGACGCCCGGGCCCCGTGGTCCGACACGGCCATCGTGTTCGGGCTGCCGTCAGGGCGGAGCGCGATGTCGTTGACCAGCGGCGCGTCCGCGGACGGTGCGCTGCGCAGCACCACAGCGGAGGAGCCGCGTGGCGCGCAGGGCACGCCCGGGGTGACGCAGTCGGTGAACGCCGGCTGGTTGGTGACGTAGTCCGGATCGATCCGGACCATTCCGGTGGCCGGGGTGCCGGTGTCCAGTCGAGGCGCGTGCAGCAGGTCGAAGTAGTGCGTCCAGTCCCAGTACGGGCCCGGATCCCAGTGCATTCCCCGCACGGTCGAGGGGATGGTGCCGGGCACGTTGTCGTGACCGATGATGTGTTGCCGGTCCAGTGGGATGCCCAGCCGCAGCGCCAGGTGCCGGACCAGCTTCGCCGAGGTCCGGTACATCGCCTCGGTGTACCAGGTGCCCTGCGCCGCGAAGCCCTCGTGTTCCAACCCGATCGACTTCGCGTTGACGTACCAGTTGCCGGCGTGCCAGCCGACGTCCTTGGTCTTCACGTGCTGGGCGATGTGCCCGTCGACCGAGCGCAGCGAGTAGTGCCAGCTCACGTAGGTCGGGTCCTGGACCAGTTGCAGGGTGGTGGCCCAACTCGCCTCGGTGTCGTGGATGACTATGTACTCGATCTTCTGCCGCGTGGGCCGGTCGGAGAGGTCGTGGTTGCCGTAGTCCCCGTCGCCGAACGCCTCGTAGGGCGCCGGGATCCACTCGCAGGAGATGGTGCGCGGGCACTCCACCCCGTCCGGGCGGGCCAGGCGGCGCAGACCCAGCCGGTCCAGCCAGGAACGCTCCGGCCGTACCGCGCGGGCCAGCAGGGTGATCCGCTGGCCGTCGTCGGTCACCCGGGCCTCGCCCGCGCCGATGGTGGTGAAGACCTCGTCGGCGAAGGCCGCGGCGGCGTCGGCGCTGTCCGCGCCCGAGTAGCGGGCCACCGCGCCGTACCAGGCCGCCGGGTCGGTGTCCGCGCCGACCGGCGCGCCCAGATCCCTCTGGTACGCGCTCAGCAGCGCGGCCCCACCCCGGATGTTGAGGCCCGCGTCGGTGCGCAGTGCCTCGGGAGTGGCGCCGGTCAGCGTGGCGGCGGCGTCGACGGTCTGCAACGCGGCGGTGGACGGCGCGGGTGCCTCGACCGGTCGGGGCGCGGGCACTCGGGCGGGACGGGAGTCGTCGCCGCGTGGGTCCTCGACGCCGGCGTCGTGGTGGCCGCGCCCGGGTAGGGCGGCCACGTGCCGCGCGTCGGTCAGGTGCATCGGACCGTAGCCGCCACTGGTGCTCGGCGTGCCGGCGTTGGTGTCCCAACGGGACTGCAGGTAGGAGACGCCGAGCAGCACGACGGCCGGCACGCCGTACTCGAGGGCCGCTGCGGCGTACTGCTGCTGGCGGTCGGTGCTGGGCGCGGCGGCGGCCGGGCCGACGGAGAGTGGCACGGTGGTCGCGGCGGCAACCACTGTGGCGGCGAGCAGCGCGCGCCAGCCGGTCGACAGGGTTGGATGGTGCATCGAACCCCCTAGATTCTCGCGGAGTGAGGTCAGGTCACCATCGCGCCGTCCGGGAGGTCACGTCAATACCTTTCTATCTATCGAAGTGGATGGAAAGAATTCTTCACACACTGTCGGTGACGTCGTCCAATCCGTACGGAGTGTCACCGCCGCACGGGTTGCGGATCGGTAACAGGCGTCTCTACTCTGGTCATTTGTCGGCCCGACAGCAGCTCCGCCCAACCTGGGCGGTAACGGACCGACACCGCCGAGTCGTTTCCGAGCGAACCGGGGACCCAGGTCCCTCGGGGTGAATCCGCAGCCATTGCGGTAGGGCGCCGACTTCCCGCCCGAACCCGTCAGCTAACCCGGTAGGCGGTCAGGAAGAAGGAGTACGGAACCCCGGTGGCACTCCATGCCCCGCGGCCGTCGTCCGAGCGGTCGGCATCAGCCGGCCCGGCGTCGATAGTGCCGCGCCCACGCTGGTCCCGCTTCACCACCGCACTCGCCGCGCTGGCCGGCATCGCCGTCGTTCTGACCGGCAGTGCCACTGCGGCCCACGCCGACCCGTCCGTCGCCGAGATCGAGCGCCAGATCGACGCCGACTGGAACAAGCTCGAACCGATCATCGAACGGCACAACGCCACCCGCATCGACCTCGCCGCGAAGCGCAAGCAGGCAGACGCGCTGGCCGCCCGGATCACTCCGCTCGAGCGCCAGGTCGACGCCGCTATGAACAAGGTCAGCGCCCTGGCCGTACGCGCCTACAAGGGTGAGAACGTCTCGACCGTCAACGCCGTGCTGGGCAGCCGGTCGCCCAGCGAGGTGGTCGGCCAGCTCGAAATGCTCGACCGCTTCGCGCACAACCAGCAGAAGGACGTACGCCAGGTGGCCGACCTGCGCGACCAGTTGGCCGCGCAGAAGGCGCCACTGGACGAGATGGTGGCCCAGCTGACCCGCACGGAAGCTCAGCTCGCGGCGAAGAAGAAGCAGATCAACGACGAGATCGACCGCCTGCAGAAGCTGCGCCTCAAGGTGTACGGCAGCGGCGGCGGCGGTCCGCTGCGCCCGGCGCCCTGCCCGGGCAGCTACCCCGGAGGCGGCGCGGGCACCGCTGTCAAGTTCGCCTGCGCGCAGATCGGCAAGCCCTACGTCTGGGGTGCCGAGGGCCCGAACTCGTACGACTGCTCAGGGCTGATGCTGGCCGCCTGGGCGAAGGCCGGCGTGTCGCTGCCGCACAACGCCGCCGCGCAGAGCCGGGTGACCAAGAACGTCAGCAAGGGCGACCTGCGCCCCGGCGACCTGGTCTTCTACTACAGCGACATCCACCACGTCGGCATGTACGTCGGCGGCGGCTGGGTGGTGCACGCCTCGCAGGCCGGTCAGCCGGTCAAGATGAAGAAGGTCGACGACGGCCCGATCCACAGCTACGGCCGTCCAGGCTGACAGTGAGTCATCGAAGGGCCCGTCGCGATTCCGTCGCGGCGGGCCCTCGTCGTCTCGGTCCTGGCTGCTGAACCTCAGCGTGTTGGCCAGGTGCGCCAGTGCTGCCAGGCGCGGCTGGGTGTCGGCCCCCGCTGGCCCTGGTAGCGCGACCCGTAGACAACCGAGCCGTACGGGTGCTCAGCCGGCGAGGAGAGCCGGAAGATGCAGAGCTGCCCGATCTTCATGCCCGGCCAGAGGGTGATCGGCAGGTTCGCCACGTTCGAGAGTTCCAGCGTCACGTGACCGGAGAAGCCCGGGTCGATGAAGCCGGCGGTGGAGTGCGTGAGCAGGCCGAGCCGGCCCAGGGAGCTCTTGCCCTCCAGTCGGCCGGCGAGCTGGTCACCCAGCGAGATGACCTCCAGCGTCGAGGCGAGCACGAACTCCCCCGGGTGCAGCACGAACGGCTCGCCGTCGGGGACCTCGACCGCCGAGGTCAGGTCGTCCTGCTGCATCGCGGGATCGATGTGGGTGTAGAGGTGGTTGTTGAAGACCCGGAACAGCCGGTCGAGTCGGACGTCGATGCTGGACGGTTGGACCAGGGTGGGCTCGAACGGCTCCAAGCCCAGCGTGCCGGCCTTGATCTCGGAGACCAGGTCGCGGTCGGAGAGCAGCATCGGACCACCATAGCCGCGTTGCCAAAAGTGGCCGGATTCGGTGCCGGTGACCAGCGCGTCGAGGTCGCTGCTCGTACATTTGTTCGATAGAATGCCCACATGGCTTCCTGGTCCGAATTCGCCGCCGACGAGCCCCGACTCGCCGACGGGATCCGCGTTCTCCTCCAGCAATACGGGCCGGGCTTCGGCTATCTGGCCACGGTCCGTGCCGACGGCGGGCCCCGCGTCCATCCGGTCTCTCCGGTCATCACCGCCGAGGGGCTGTTCTGCTTCATCATCGACTCGCCCAAGCGCCGCGACCTCGAACGTGACGGCCGTTACGCGCTGCACTCGTTCCCTGCCGAGGAGAGCGACGACGAGGCGTACGTGGCGGGGCACGCCCGTCCGGTGACCGATCCGATCCGGGTGGCGCAGTTGGCGCAGAGCGCCCGGGCTGAGCCGCAGGTCGACTGGCGGCTCTTCGAGTTCACAGTCGACGTGGCCATGCTCACCCGCCGCGAGCAGCACATCGCGGGCATTCCGGGCCTCGCACCGAGTCGGCCGGCCGTTCGGGTCTGGCTCGACCCAAACGCCCCGTTGACGGTGGCAGCGCCCCTCGCCGTCCCGCAGGCGCGCCCGACCCGCCTCAGCCGTGACGTCCAGTGCACTGCCGCCTGACCACCGCCGGAAGATCACCGGTGCCGGCTCCGTCGTAACGGAGTCGGCACCGGGTCGTACGCACCGCCCGGCACCCTGCCGCCCGCGGTGATCAACTCGACTTCAAGGAAGTCGCGGTGTCCCAGCGCTCCGGATGCCCCGACTTCCAGAAAGCCGAGTGGATCAACCCCGTACGGAGGGGTACGTGGACAGCCGCGACCGGCGGGGGTACCTGGGTGCAGAGGCTCGACGACTCGGGTACAGTGGTGCCGCTTGCGGGTGTAGTTCAATGGCAGAACATCAGCTTCCCAAGCTGACAGTGCGGGTTCGATTCCCGTCACCCGCTCCACTGCGAAGGCCCTGCCCAGGACGTGAGTCCCGGTCAGGGCCTTCGACGTTCACGGTCAAACGATCAGGCGCGTGCCATCAGCCGCTGCTTTTCCAGGTCGTCAAGTCCCCTCGAAGCCCCGGTACGTTCCGGACTCGTCGGCGGCGTCGGCGAACTCGGCGAAGTCCATGTTGGCGATGGTGAGGTTGGCCGAGACGTCCGGATACCAGCGGGGCGGCACGTGGAAGGTGCGACCGGGCTCGCGGCTTAGGTCGACGGCGAGCAGCGGGCGTTCGACGTCGATCATCGTGGCCGCGTCGGCCACGAACAGGTACGGGAGCCAGTCTTCATCACCGATGGGGGCGTTCGCGTCGATCAGCTGCTTGACGGTCGCCTTGCTGTAGGCGGGATCGTCGACGAAGGTCGCGCTGTAGTAGCAGTCCCACCGGCGAAACTCTTCTTTGACGGCCTCCCACGTTGTGTCGTCGGTGAAGTCGGTCCGGAGCACAAGCGATGCGAGGTCGTCGGGTTGCGGCAGAGGGGGCACGACGCAGATCCTCCACCCCGCCAGGCCCTATCGGTAGTCGGCGAAGATGCGACGTTCCACGCCGTCGACGGTGACCGGGCCGCCGTGGGGGAGAACCCACTGTGGTCTGGTGTGGCCGAACGGAACCCCGACGCAGATGACCGCCTCGGGGTTGTAGCGGGTCACCACGTCGACGACAGTGTCGCGCTGCTGCTCACGAAGTCGCGCCCGATCCGCGGCCGGGGGTCGACGGGTGTGGTCGGAGACCGGCGGACGGGCGACCAGGACCGCGTCGACGGCGCTGAGAAGACCGCGTTCACCCAGTGACCGGACGATCCAGCCAACCTCGCGGGCGGGGAGAAGCTCCTCCGACGTCTCGATGATCAACACTCCGCCGTGCAGGACCTCCGGCGGAAACGGGAAGCGTCCCGCCGTCAGGATCCACTGGATGACTTCCAGGCAGCCACCCCAGGTGGGGCCGGTGACCGCGCGGGACGGCCCGTGCCAGCTCCACGGCTCCGTCGGTTCGCGCTCGCCGAACGACTTCAACGCCTGGGGATCTGCCCAGTCGATGCCGACGTCCTCGGACTCACCCGGGTCGGTGATCTCCAGTCGTTCCCCGGTGAGCAACGCCGCTCGCAGTGACCGGACGTGGATGTCGTCGACGGCAGGCCCGGGGCCGAGGTGCACCTGGGAGGACCCGCCGTAGAAGCTGGCGATGCCGAGGCCCCAGAGCCAGTGGTGCAGGTTGGTGTTGTCGCTGGTGCCGAGGAACGGCTTCGGGTCGGCGCGGGCCAGGTCGGCGTCCAGGTGGGGGATGACGGTGATCTGGTCGTCGCCGCCGACGACGGCGAGAATGCCGCGTACCTGGGGATCCGCGAAGGCGGCGTTGATGTCCGCCGCCCGCGCTGCCGCGCTCGCGCCCACCTGGCGGGTCGTGGGGTATTCGACCGGAACGAGGCCGGTCAGGTCGGCGAGCCGTCGCATGGCCTGCTCGTGGATCCCGGGATAGGCACCGGCCGCGGCGAAGGACGGTGAGAGGACCGCGAGGTGGTCCCCCGGGCGTGCCTTCCGAGGACTAACAAGCTCATGCTCCATGTCGAGATCCAACAGGTGCGCGAGCCCGTACGCATCTCATTTCGGGGCGGCTGTGGACGCGCACGCCCGAGGCGTTTCAGCACCAGCGTGTGACATGCCTAGATCGTTCTCTCGGCAGCGAAGTAGGGCTCGGCCGCCTCCAGTCGGGGCACCTCCACTCCCAGCCTGCGCGCCTCCGCCAGGGTGTCGCGACAGACCGCGCGCAGCTCCTCGGGGTTGGCGTGGGCCTCCATGACCAAGCGCATCGGCGGGAAGTGCCTGAACAGCCGGGCCATTGCCGGTGCTGCCAGCCAGACGGGCGCGGTGAACGGAAGTAGCTCGCCGCGGTGCCGCCGCAGATCGACGCCGCAAGCCTCGACGGGCCGCAGGAGTTCGCGGGTGGCAAGGATTGCTTCGCGTACGTTGCCGGGCGTCAGCTTGGACAACGAGCCCAGCTTCAGGCTCTGCGTGTGCGGGCCTGCGTTCTGAACGAAGTGGATCGACAGCCAGCCACGGAAGTCGGAGTTCTCCTGGAGCCTGTGTCGATCCAACAGCTGCGCTCAGGTGGAAGCCCGAAACTCCTGATGGCGTCGCAGGAGTTCCCGTAGTGCGTTGATCTCGGCAGCCAGTGCGGCCTGCCCCTGCTCGGTGATCCTGATCCAGGTCTTGGGCCGGCGGCCGTGGTAGCCCCGTTCGATCTGGATCAGGTCGGCCTCCTCCAGCACGGCGAGGTGTCGGGAGAGGTTGCCGGCGGTGAGTTCGAGGGCGTCGCGCAGGTAGGCGACTTCCACCCGTTCGGCCTCTGCCGCGATGGTGAGGATGCCGAGCCGGTTGCGTTGGTGGACGGTGTCGCTGAGCCCGTTCGTCGGGTGACCGCCGGTGCCGGTGCCGGCGGCCTCTGCGTTGCTGCTCACGCCGGCCTCTTGATCGTGTTGAGGAGGGCGATGCCGCCGCCGACGAGCAGGATCGGTGCGGGCAGCAGGGCCGCCAGTAGGAAGCTGTGGCGGTTCAGGTCCCCGGGCTGGAAGTTGGCGGTCTGGAAGTAGATGTTCACGAGGACGACCGCCGCGGCGTAGACCACGGCCACGACCGTCAGGCCACGACTGCGTTCCAGTCGAGCCAGGACCAGTAGCCCCACCGCGATGACCAGGTGCGGGATCATTCCGCGATCGGAGATGCCCAGCAGCGGTGTGGTCACCCAGCCGGTGGCGTTCGAGATCACCGTCGCCGTGTTGAGCAACAGGTACCGCAGCACGATCGGCAGCACGAGCCCGACGATGGTGCCCACGATGCCGGCGATGACGTACGGCCGAGCCGGTGTCTGGACGCCCACCCGCACACCATGCCACCGGTACCACCAGAGGCTGAGCAGGTAGCCGCCGATGAGCGCCGCCAGCCAGTACCAGCCGAGGGTCGCCGAGCGTTCGAGGAATTCCCCGCCGAGGCCGGTCAGTGCGGGGTTGTCCTGCCCGACACGCATGCCGAGCGGATCGGTCGACTCGACGTACAGGGGTGCGGCTGCCGCCATCAGGAGGCCGAACAGCAGCAGCGGCAGCCAGTAGGCGTTGCGGACGGCCCGGGTACGCCGCTGGAGGGCGGTCACCGAGGCCAGCAGCTCTCCGGGTGTGCTGCCGCTGTTCGGCGCGGTGCTCGATCGGTCCGTCACTGTGACCTCCAGGCTGCTGCGCGGATCTGCACTACCAATAGGTTTGCATCGCAAATCATTCTGCGCAAGTGTTCCAGCGAAGTGATGACATCCGCGGGGATCGACCGTGGTAGTTCCTGCCGGGCCTCGGCAGCGGCTAGGGTCCGGCTTGGAGGTGGTCCGTGTTCACCGAAGCCTTTCCGATCGTGACGACACCTGACCTGCCACGACTGATCGCGTTCTACCGGGACGTGGTCGGCTTCGAGCTGACCTACCAGTTCCCGGACGAGGGCGCCCCGGAGTTCGTCGCCCTGCGGCTGGGCAGCAGTGAGCTCGGCCTGGCCGCCAACCCGGAGGCTGGCGGGCCGGCCGACTCGCACCGCTGGGAGTTGTGCGTCTACGCCGACGACTGCGACGCGGCAGTGGGCGCGCTGCGTACGGGTGGGGCGACAGTCACCGAGGAGCCGGTCGACCAGCCCTGGGGCGAGCGGTCCGCCCGGGTCACCGACCCCGACGGCAACCGGTTGCTGGTGCTGGCCCGGCTCTAGACGATGGTGCCGGGGAGGAGGGCGGTCATCGCCTCCAGAACAGCAGATGGGTGACTCCGCTGGGGCTGGGCGCCGACTCGAGGTGGAAGCGGTCCAGCAGTTCGTCAGGGCTGTCCCACAGCCGCTCGCCCCGGTGTAGGTCGACGGGCGCCACGGCGATGTGCATCGTGTCGACCAGGTCGGCCTCGATGAACTCGCGAATGGTGGCCACCCCACCGCCGAGGCGTACGTCCCGACCGTCGGCTGCCTGCGTCGCCTCGGCCAGCGCCTCGGCCGGGCTGACATCGCGGAAGTGGAACGTGGTGTCGGAAAGGCTGAACGACGGGCGCAGGTGGTGGGTGAGCACGAAGACCGGCGTGTGGAACGGCGGGTTGTCCCCCCACCAGCCCTGCCACTCGTGATCCTTCCAGGGGCCGCGCTGCGGGCCGAACTTGTTGCGACCCATGATCTCCGCGCCGATGTTGCACTCGGCGTCGCGGGTCAGGTAGTCGTCCAGGCCACGAGTCCCGCCCGGCTCGGTGCGATACACGAAGCTGGCGGTGGCGGCACGCCAGGAGAACAGCGGGGTGGGGTCCGCGTGACCAAAGGGCCGTTCCAGGCTCTGCCCCTCTCCGGTCCCGAACCCGTCGCGCGAAACGTTGAAGCACTGCACCCGCAACAGTTGCGGCATGGTGTGTCGTCCTTCCTTCGATGGGCCGTGATTCAGTTCGCGGTCACCGTCGGGCCATCGCCGCGGCCCCGGTCGTCGAGCACGAGCGGGGCGCGACCGCGCACCGCGTACCGGATGTGGGTCACCTGCGGGGTGACAAGGACGCGGGTCGGCGTCAGCTCGACACCCCCCGCCCCGGTGCCGCTCCCCGAGGGGTCGGAGTCGAACGCGATGTCCCTACCGGGAAGAAGTGTGACGCGTGCCACTCTCGGGCTCGGTCAGGTACCACGTCCCGGCGTGTTCCGGGTCGCGTGACCAGCGCATCCGGGCCCGTTCCTCCGGGCGAGGGCTCCAGTCCCGGTAGGGCGCGAGGGCCACCCGCCAGACGATCACCGCGAAGAAGTACAGGCCCGGGCCGACCAGCCAGAGCAGGGCGTCGCGCCGCCGATAGGAGGCGTAAGGCGCGAGCCACGCGGTCGCCGCCATGGGCACCGCGACCGCGCTGAGGTCGGCCACCGGCCCGCGACCGAACCGAGACTCGATCAGCTCGCGGAGGAGGAGCGACGGAATCATCACCCCGACCAGCAAAGCCCCCGTGCGGACCATGCGGAGCCGGTGGGTCCGGCCACCCGGGGATACGCGGGCAGCAGTTCCTTCGGTGGGCACCCCCGGAGAGTACGGGTTTGTCGCAACGAAGCCCGACCCTCTGCTCAGCGTGATGCCGGGGGCGGATGTTCGGCCCGACTAGGGTGGCGATCATGCGGATTGGCATAGTGATCCTGCCGGACCAGCGGTGGGCGGAGTCGCAGCGTCGCTGGCGGCAGGTCGACGAGTGGGGCTTCGACCACGCCTGGACGTACGACCACCTGGGTTGGCGTGACCTGGTCGACGGCCCGTGGTTCGACTCGATGGCCACGCTGACCGCGGCCGCCACGGTGACCTCGCGGATTCGACTGGGCGCCCTCGTGGCGTCACCGAACTTCCGGCACCCGGCCGCGTTCGCCAGGCAGATCACCACTGTGGACGACGTCTCCGCCGGCCGGCTGCTGCTCGGCCTCGGTGCGGGCGGCATCGGCTTCGACTCGGCGGTGCTGGGTGGTGAGACGCTGCCGCCGCGTCAGCGGGTCGACCGGTTCGCCGAGTTCACCGAGTTGTTGGACCTGATCCTGCGGGAGGACGGCACCACCTGGCGTGGCGACTGGTTCGCCGCGGTGGATGCCCGCAACAACCCCGGCTGCGTGCAGCAGCCTCGGGTGCCGTTCGTGGTGGCCGCCAACGGGCCACGGTCGATGCGGTTGGTGGCCCGCTTCGGGCAGGGTTGGGTGACCACCGGCACCGGTGACGACAACGACCTGGCGGGTTGGTGGGCCAGTGTGTCGGCGCTGTCCGCGCGGATGGACCGGACCCTGGACGAGGCCGGCCGCGACCCGGCCAGCCTGGACCGCTACCTCTCGCTGGACGCGGCGCCGGTCTTCTCGCTCAGCAGCGCACAGTTCTTCGCCGATCAGGTCGGCCGGGCCGCCGAGTTGGGTTTCACCGACGTGGTGACGCACTGGCCGCGCGCCAGCAGTTGGTACGCCGGTGACGAGGCCATCCTGGTGGACGTGGCGACGCGGTTGCTGCCACAACTGCGCGGCTGAGGCTGACGCACCGACCCGACCGGGTCAGGTGCCGAGGTCGCCGCTGGCCACACCGCCCTCGCCGCCGGAAACCAGGCGGAAGCGCAGGCAGACGATCGGGGTGTCGCCGTCGACCGGGGTGCCGAGCCGCGCCCAGTAGGTCGAATGCCCGGCCCGCCACTCCTCGATCGAGCGGTCACCCTCGCCCTCGGCGTGGGCGAAGTCCCAGGGCACGTCGGCGAAGCGGACCACCTCGACTCCGGTGATCTCCACGACGCCGGCCAGTGCGTTGTCGTCGTCGACAAGGGCCAGACGTTCGCCGACGTGCTCCAACTCCTCGCCTTCTTCCGCGTACTCGGCGAGCCGGCCGGCCGTCGCGGTCTTCACACCCGCCAGCACCAGAGTGTTGAGGGTCGACCGCAACTCGCCGGGGGTGCCGAGGGCGAGGGCGCGTAGTTCACCGATCCGAGGCCACATCCTGCCGAGGCTAGGCCAGCGCGGGCCGGGCCGCCGCCGCAATACCCGTCGCCCCGCTCAGATCAGTTGGCCGGCGTAGCCGGGTGCGGTGAGGAGCCGCTCGTCAGTGCTCGTCGCGTACGCGTCGAGGATCGCGTCGGCGAGCTTGACCACGTGCTCGTCGCCGTGGCGGGCCGCGCGGGCGAAGACCTCCGACGGCGGCGCGGGGGTCACTGTCGGGGGCGCGATGCCGGTGGCCGGGGCGTACACGGAGGTCATGGCCGCCGCCGCGGCCCAGGCCGCGGCGAAGCTCGGCGCCCACAGACCCCGGTCGAGTGCGGGCAGGGTACGCAGCACGGCGGTCGGCGCGGTGACCGCGTGCACCAGCATGACCGGCGCTGCGTGCCCGAAGCGCAGGTAGTCCAGGCCGGCCCGGTGCACCAGCGTGGTGAGCCCACGCTCCGCCTCGGCCGGGCTCCGCGCGGGGCGCAGCGTCGCGAGTGCCGGCTCCCATCGGGGTACGCCCGGCAGCTGGTCCAGCCGATCCCGGACGCCGCCGGTCTGGTCGTCGATCCGGGGCAGCCCGGCCAGCGCGGCCGCCACGTCGATGTCGTCGGCGCCCGGCTGGTCCGGGTCGCCGGTGAACAGCCGGTCGGTGCCGGGGATCGGCTGCCAGCGGGCCGCCCAGTAGCCGAGGGCCTGACCCAACTCGGTGAGCCGCTGTCGGTTCTCGTCGTCCGGGTCGAGCGCGCGTACGGCGTGCCCGACCCGGATCACACCGTGCGTGGCGCCGGCGGCGATGCCCGGCAGTAGCCGGGGCCACCAGGTGCCGAGCACCGCACGCCACTGGTGTTCGCGCAGTTGCCTGTCGAAGTAGGCCAGCCAGTCACCGGCGCGCCTCGGATCGCCCAGCGCTGACCGCCAGTCGTCGATTGGGTTCAGCCCTCGGGGCACCTCGTCGAGGCGGCCGAGGTAGTCGTCGAGCCAACGGTGCACCCGGTGCGGGTGCCCGTGTCGGACCAACGCCTCGACGGCCATCGGCCCGTGGTTGGACAGCCAGCCCTGATATTCGGGGCCGGTGCGGTGCAGCCGCTCGTACGCCTCGTCGAGAATCCCGTCACTCATCCGTCGATCGTCGGTGCTCAACCTCGCTTCAGGTCAAGCGGGCAGATCCGTGGCGTCGATCAGGCCGGTGATCCGTAGGTCGGCCGCGACCTCGGGCGGGCAGTCCACGGCCACCACCGCGGTGCCGAGCACCTCGGCGCCCCGCGCGGCGCAGATGTCGTAGAGGGCGCGTAGCTGCGCGCCGGTACGCACCCAGTCGTCCACCACCAGCACCCGGTCGTCGGGGCCGAGGTGTCGGTCCCGTACGGCGAGGTCGACCCGTCGGCCCCGGTAGTCCGGCGGGCTCTGCGCCCAGGTGAGTGGCCCTGCCGGCAGTCGCCCGTCACCGGGCTTGTGGGCGGCCACGAAGCCGACCCCGAGGGCGGTGGCGGCCAACGGCCCGAGCAGCAGCCCGGTGACGGCCGGCGCGAGCACCACGGTGGGCCGGGCGGCCCGGTACGGCGCCGCCAGGGCCGGCCCCAGCTCGGCCAGTACCGTCGGGTCCCGCCACCAACCGGAGATGTCGCTGACCAGGTGACTGGTGTCCGGGCCGGGGTCGATCCACTGGAACAGGGCGGCCAGGCGTTCGGTCAGATCGGCGGGCATCCGCTCATCCTGCGGCACGGGGGGTGGGCGTGGCGGCACCCGGGCCACCCGGCCCATCCCGGGTCGGATGATCGGCTACACGTACCTGTGCAAATACGGGCATAGCACCATGATCACGTTGACTTCGGAAGTGCTTCTCTCGTTACGGTCCGACCCGGTTTGTTCAGACGACGAAAGGACCGGGCCGGTGGCAGGCAAGCACTCCCGTACCCGCATCTTCTCCTCCCCGGCGGGCATCGTGGCCACCGCGGCGGTCGGCGTCGCCCTCGCCGTCGGAGGCACTGTAGGTGCCGTTCAGTTGGTCTCCGGCCCCGACCAGTCGGGGCAGGTGGCTCTCGACCTCACCCCGACCACCGCCGCGAGCAGCCTCACCCCCACCAGCGCCCCGGCCGTCACCCCGAGGGTCAGCGCCTCGCCCAGCGTGACCGCCAGCCCGTCGGCGACCCGGTCGCAGCAGGCCGCCTCTCGGGGCAAGGAGCGCACCGCGTCGCCGAAGCCGAAGCCGACGGTCAAGAAGACCACGGCCGCGGCGAAGGTGCTGGACAGCGGCTCGTGCGGCGCCTCGTTCTACTCCGACGGGCAGCTCACCGCCAACGGCGAGTCGTTCAACCCCGACGCGCTGACCGCCGCGCACAAGACACTGCCGTTCAACACCAAGGTCCGGGTGACCAACCCGGCCAACGGCAAGTCGGTGACGGTGCGGATCAACGACCGCGGCCCGTTCATCGACGGTCGCTGCCTGGACCTCTCCCGGGCCGCCTTCGCCAGCATCGCCTCGGTCGACGTGGGCGCGCTCACCGTCCGCTATGAGGTCCTCGGCTGAGTGGGATCGGCGACGCCGATTCGGCCGGCCGACTGGGCCGGCCGGACAGAACCTCCTCGGACGACGGGTCAGGTTCATTCACCGGTTCACGTGGATCAGGCAAACTGTCCCTCGTACCCACGCGACTCCTCCAGTCGGGCCGTCGCCCGCTGAGCCCCGGATCCCGCGCCGGCCTCGGCGCGGCCCTCGTTCTGCTCGCGATCGTCTCGGCGGTGGAGGCGGCGGACGGCCGCAAGGTGCACTACGTCGCGCTCCTGGCGGCCGCGCCGGTTCTCGCCGCCGCCCTGGCGTCCTGGCTGGTGGTCCTGGGAGTGGGCGTCGCGGCGACGCTGATCGGCGCCGGCTTCGCGCTGATCGCGCCGAAGGTCTCGTTGGACACCTCGGTCAGCGTTGTCGCGGTCGCGCTCGTCACCGGGATGGCCGTGGCGGTGGCCTGGGTTCGCCAGCGGCAGGCCGAGCGGATCGTGGAGCTGACCAAACTCGCCTCGGTGGCCCAGCAGGCGGTGTTGCGCCCGCTCGGGCCGCAGGTCGGCACGCTCTCGGTCGCGGGACGCTACATCTCCTCCACCGCGACGGCCGAGATCGGCGGCGACCTGTACGAGGCGATCGACACGCCCTACGGCGTCCGCATGATCATCGGTGACGTGCGGGGCAAGGGCCTGGACGCGGTCCGGCTGGCCAGCATCGTCCTCGGTTCCTACCGGCACGTGGCGTACGAGCGGGCCGACCTGCGGGCCGTCGTCGCCGACCTGGACCGCGCGGTGGCCCGCAACGTCGGCGACGAGGACTTCGTCACGGCGGCTCTGGTCGAGGAGCGCGGCGGCACCCTCACGATCGTCAACTGCGGGCATCCGCCACCGCTGCTGCTACGCCGGGGTGCGGTGATCCCACTGGAACCACCGGCCCCGGCGCCTCCGCTCGGGTTCATGCCAGTGGTCCGCCCCCGGGTCGAACGCCTGGAGCCCGGGGACCGGCTGCTGCTGTTCACCGACGGTCTCGGCGAGGCGCGGCGGGACGGCGAGTTCTTCCCGACCGCCGACCGGGCCTGGCGACTGCTCGGCCATGGCACTGTCGCCGACGGGCTGGCATCGCTGGAGACCGCCCTGGTCGAGTGGGTGCACGGTCGGCTCGACGACGACATCGCGCTGGTCCTGATGGAGTACGTGGGAGCCCGTACCGGCGCGGCCGTAGCCGTGCCGAGCTGGGAGGTCGGCGCCGCCGAGAGCTGAGCCGGCCGACAGCGCCCGCAGGTGTGTAATCGCCGTCACTTGGGTGATCCGCTTGTCGCTGCCTACCCGCGAGTAATACAGTCGGGGTTACTGATCGGTAACACCTGTCCGGAAGCGGGGCCAGCGAGCATGACCCACTACAAGAGCAACCTCCGGGATCTCGAGTTCAACCTGTTCGAGGTCTTCGGGGCGGACCGGGCGTTCGGCCAGGAGCCGTACTCGGATCTCGACACCGACACCGCCCGCAGCTTCCTCGCTGAGGTCGACCGCCTCGCCCGCGAGGATCTGGCCGCCAGCTACACGGACAGTGACCGCAATCCGCCGGTCTTCGACCCGGCGACGCACACCGCGCCGCTGCCGGAGTCGTTCAAGAAGTCCTACCAGGCATTCATGGACTCCGAGTTCTGGCGCCTGGACCTGCCGCCGGCGCTGGGCGGCACCAACGCGCCGCGCGCCCTCTGGTGGGCGCTCGCCGAGCTGGTGCTCGGCTCGAACGCGCCGGTCTGGATGTACGCCTCCGGCCCGTCCTTCGCGCACGTGCTGCACGTCGAGGGTAACGAGCGGCAGAAGAAGTGGGCCAGGCTCTTCATCGACAAGCAGTGGGGCTCCACGATGGTCCTCACCGAGCCGGATGCCGGCTCGGACGTGGGTGCGGGGCGCACCCGGGCGATCCAGCAGCCCGACGGCACCTGGCACATCGAGGGCGTGAAGCGCTTCATCACCTCGGGTGAGCACGACCTGAGCGACAACATCGTGCACTACGTGCTGGCGCGTCCGGTCGGCGTGGAGGGTGCCGGTGGCCCCGGCACGAAGGGCCTGTCGCTCTTCGTGGTGCCGAAGTTCCACTTCGACGAGACCACCGGCGAGCTTGGCGAGCGCAACGGCGTCTACGCCACGAACGTCGAGCACAAGATGGGCCTGAAGGTTTCCAACACCTGCGAGGTGACCTTCGGCGAGCACGGCGTACCGGCCAAGGGCTGGCTGCTGGGCGACAAGCACGACGGCATCCGGCAGATGTTCATGATCATCGAGTACGCCCGGATGATGGTCGGCACCAAGGCCATCGCCACCCTCTCCACCGGCTACCTCAACGCCCTCGAGTACGCGAAGAACCGCGTGCAGGGTGCCGACCTGATCCAGCAGGCGGACAAGACCGCCCCCCGGGTCACCATCACCCACCACCCGGACGTGCGCCGCTCGCTGCTGCTGCAGAAGTCGTACGCCGAGGGTCTTCGCGCTCTGGTCCTCTACACCGCCACCTGGCAGGACAAGGTCGCGCTGGCCGAGGCTGCCGGGGACGAGAAGGCCACCAAGCTGGCCAAGCGGGTCAACGACCTGCTGCTGCCGCTGGTCAAGGGCGTCGGTTCGGAGCGGGCGTACGAGATGCTCGGGCACGAGGCCCTGCAGACCTTCGGCGGCTCCGGGTTCCTCCAGGACTACCCGCTGGAGCAGTACGTCCGCGACGCCAAGATCGACACCCTGTACGAGGGCACCACCGCCATCCAGAGCCTCGACCTGATCTTCCGCAAGATCGTTCGGGACAACGGCAAGGCGCTGCTCGCGGTCTCCGGCGAGATCCAGGAGTTCATCTCCTCCGAGGCGGGCAACGGCCAGCTCAAGGAGGAGCGGCAGGCGCTGGGCAAGGCGCTGGCCGAAATCCAGAACATCCTCGGCGTGCTGACCGGCTGGCTGGGCGAGGCGCAGGGCGGCGACACCCGCGCGCTCTACAAGGTCGGGCTGAGCAGCCGGCGGTTCCTGCTGGCGATCGGCGACCTGGTGGTCGGCTGGCTGCTCCAGCGGCAGGCCGAGGTGGCGCTGAAGGCCCTCGCGGGCGAGGTCTCCGCCAGCGACAAGGCGTTCTACACCGGCAAGGTGGCCGCTGCCCGCTTCTTCGCCCGTGAGGTGCTGCCCCGCATCGGCGCCGACCGGCGGATCATCGAGGGTGCCGACCTCGACATCATGGACCTCCCGGAGGAGGCCTTCTAGGTCTTGTGCTGGGTCGCACCACCCGGCACCTGCCACGGCCGGTGGGGCTTCTGCCCCGCCGGCCGTCGCCGTCTCCGTCCGGCGGCGGCACGTATTGGCCGAGCCCGGTCGGGTATGCCGCTGGCGTGGCGGGTAACCGTCGCGTGACCTCGAAAGGGAACGCCCAGAGCCACCGCACGGGGGAGTGCAGCGCACATGGGTGTAGGAAGCGGCATTTTTCTCATCGCCATCGGCGCGATCCTGACCTTCGCGCTGAGGGCCAACGTCTGGTGGATCGATGTACGCGCGGTCGGCTGGGTGTTCATCCTGGCCGGGCTGGCCGTACTGCTGACCACTGTCTGGTTCTGGCAGGACCGGCGCAAGCGGGCTCGAACCCTCATCGTGGAGGAGAACCGGCTGTCTCATCCGACGGCGATGATGCCGCCACCGCCGGACCCGCCGCCACCAACGGCGCCGCCGTCCTGATCCCCGCACAAGGCGTACCCCTGAGCCACCCGTCGGATCGGCGGGTGGCTCAGTCGCGCGCGGTGTGGCGAGCCGTGAGCGGCGCTCCCGCCCTACTCACTTCCGCCCAAGCGGTTGGGACCCGGTGCACTGCCAGCTCGGCGGTGCGCAAACCCCCGTCGTCCACTCCCTCGGGATCCAGGAGCGCCGAAAGCAGCGAGATGCCCGGATTATGGGCAATGATCAGCGCCGTACGGGCCGCCGGGTCCACAGTGCGGACCAGCGACAACAACTCCTCGGGGTGCGCATCGTACGCACCCGGCTCATAGCGGACGGTTGGCCGAGGACCGGTCGGGCCGCCCTCCGGCGGTGAACCGGTCATCCCCATCGCCACCCCATGCCAGGTCTGCCGGGTGCGTCGGGCCGTCGAGCAGATCACCACGTCGGGCAGCAGCCCCTGATGCGCCAACCAGGCCCCAGCCGCAGCCGCGTCGGCGTTCCCGCGTGCACTCAGCGGCCGCTCCGCGTCGTCCGCCGCGTCGCTGCCCTGCTCGGCCTTCGCGTGCCGCAGCAACACCAGAGTCCGTGTGTCGGGGTCGACGTCCGTCATGCCCCCAGCTTGCCCGATTGGCGATCTCCGTGCCTGGGTAAGTCGATGGATGCCGCACCCCTACCGACGGCCGCGGCGCGACGTTAGAGCCGAGGAGCGAGACATGGGCATTGGTGGCAGCATCTTCTTGATCGCATTAGGCGCGATCTTCGCATTCGCAGTGGAGGCCGACCTGGGCTGGCTGGACCTGGCCGTGGTCGGCTGGGTGCTGATGCTCGCCGGCGTCGCCGGCCTGCTCACCACCCTCTACTTCTGGAACAGCCGCCGCCGCCCGGTGGTGGCCGCTCCGGTTCGCGAGGAGCGCGTGGTGGCCGACCGGGTCGTGCCGGTCCAGGACAACCAGGTCATGCAGGAGTACCGCGAGGTGCGTCGGCCGGGCCGACCGGTCTGATCCTCGCCCACACACTCCGGGGTCCCGCAGCGTCGCGGGGCCCCGGCTCGCGTCTGCGCCCGGTTCGCGTCTGCGCTCGGCTCGCGTCTGCGCCGGGACCGCCGGCGTCCCGCCACCCCTGCCAAGATCCGCACACTTTCAGGGAAGTTGCTGCCTGAGGGTGCGGCGAGGCAGCAGTTTCCCCGATGTTGCGCGGATCTTGAGGGCGGGCCCGATGCCGGGGCCCGCCCGGGAGCGGTGATCGGCCGAAGATCGCGCTCGATCCAGGAAATAGGGCTCTCGGGTGCCAGGGAGGCCACTACATCCTTGATCGAGCACGATCATGGCGGCCGCCGCCGTTGCGTTCGCGCCGAACGGCGTTGCCGGGACCAGGAGGCCGGGCTGCGTTCGCGCCAGTGTGCGTTTATGCCGGGCTGCGTTCGCTGGCCGCCTGTGCACCGGCCGTTCGGGTCGCGCCTGCGTCGTGGCCGTTCGGCTCAGGCGAACAGCGCGAAGTAGATCGCGATGTGGTGACAGAGCGCCGCCAGCAGCGTGCAGGCGTGGAAGAACTCGTGATGGCCGAAGACGGTCGGCCACGGGTTGGGTCGGCGCAACGCGTAGAAGACCGCGCCGACGCTGTAGATCGCGCCGCCGACGATCAGCAGCACCAGCGCTGCGACGCCGCCCCCGTGCAGGATCTCCGGCAGCATGGCGACCGCCACCCAGCCCAGCGCCAGGTAGAGCGGTGCGGACACCCAGCGCGGCGCGTGCGGCCAGATCACCTTGACCGCCACGCCGGCCAGCGCGCCGCCCCAGACCAGGGCCAGCATCACGGTGGCCGGCCGGGGGGCGAGCAGCATCGCGCAGAGCGGTGTGTACGTGCCGGCGATGAAGACGAAGATCATCGAGTGGTCCATCCGGCGCATCACCTGGTAGCCGCGCTCTGACCACACACGACGGTGGTACAGCGCGCTCGTGCCGAAGAGCCCGCAGACCGTCAGGCTGTAGATGAGGCAGCTCACCAGGGGTGCCCACCCCGGCCGGGTCGCGGCGATCGAGCAGAGCACGATGCCGCAGACCACGGCGACGAAGAAGGCGTACGTGTGTAGCCAGCCGCGCATCCGGGGCTTACCGATGTCGACCGGCTTCAGGCGAAGCGGGGCGGAGGTGGTCACCCAGTCAGGTTACGGCACCGTAGGTTACTTGTAAGTAGTGGCGTTGGTGACACCTGGCACCGTCAACGTGAACACCGGATCGACTCGACATCGGCGAGGATGAGCGAATGCGGATCCGGCCCGTCGGGGCGCACGCCCTGCTACTCGACTGCACCACCCCCGCCGACACCCCCGAAGCCGCGGCCGACATCCCGGAAGCCGTGTTTGTCGAAGCGTGGCGGGCCGAGCTGTGGCGGCGTCGGGAGCGGGGCGACCTGATCGCCGTGGAGATCGTGCCGGCGGCCCGGACAGTCCTGCTCGACGGCCTGCCCGACCCGACCACCACGGCCGAGCAGCTGATCCGATGGGCGCCCGCCGTCACCACCGCGACCATTCGCCCCAATCAGGCCGACGCCGACGCCGACGGCAACACCGACGGCAACACCGACGGCAACACCGACGCCGACGCCGACGCCCACGGCAAAGCCCACGCCAAAGCCGAAGCCCACGCCAAAGCCGACGCCCACGCCAGAGCCGACGCCGACGCCCACGCCCACAGCGCCACGACCGGAGACGGAGCCGACGGCGCGGCGGACGTGGACGTACCGGTCATCTTCGACGGGCCGGACCTGCCAGCGGTGGCGGAGCACTGGGGCGTGGACGTGCCGGCAGTGCGGCACCGGTTGGCCAGCACCCGGTTCCGGGTGGCCTTCTGCGGATTCGCCCCCGGATTCCCCTACCTGACCGGGCTGCCCACCGAGTTGGCGCTGCCCCGGCTGGCCACGCCCCGTCCCCGGGTGCCGGCCGGCTCGGTCGCGTTGGCCGGCCCGTACGCCGGCATCTACCCGGGCGCTTCCCCGGGCGGCTGGCTGCTGGTCGGTCGGACCGACCTGGTGCTGTTCGACGTGGCCGCCGACCCGCCGGCCCGACTCGGTCCGGGCACAACGGTCCGGATGGTGGCGGCGTGACCCACCCGGCCGCCATCGAGGTGCTCCGCGCCGGTGCGCTCACCACAGTGCAGGACCTGGGCCGGCCGGGTTGGGCGCACCTGGGCGTACCGCGGTCCGGTGCCCTCGACCCGGGTGCCCTGCGGTTGGCCAACCGACTGGTAGGCAATCCGGAGCAGGCGGCCGGCCTGGAGATCACCCTGACCGGTTGCACAGTGCGGCTGACCCGGGCGGCGACGGTGGCTGTGACCGGCGCCGAGGTCGCCGTCCAGGCGGGTGTCCGACCCGGTGACACCGGACGCCCGCTCACAGTGCCGGCGGGGACGGTGCTGCGGATCGGTCCCGCCCTGCGGGGTGTACGGACTTGGCTGGCGGTGGCGGGCGGCATCGACGTGTCGCCAGTGCTCGGTAGCCGGGCCACCGACACCCTCTCCGGGCTGGGACCGCCCCGGCTACGGGACGGTGACCTGCTGCCGCTCGGTGACCCGGTCGGCGCCCCCGCACCGGTGGACCTGACCGTGTGCCCCACGCCGCCTGAGGAGCTGCACCTGACGTTGGTCCCCGGTCCTCGCGAGGACTGGTTCACGCCGACCGCGTTCGACAGGCTCTTCGGCAGCGCGTACACCATCAGCCCGGTGAGCAACCGGGTCGGCGCGCGGCTCGCCGGCGCGGCGCTGCCCCGCGCGGTGGCTGGCGAACTCCCCAGCGAGGGCATCGTGCTCGGCGCGGTGCAGGTGCCGGCGGACGGACAACCCCTGATCTTCCTCGCGGACCACCCGACCACCGGTGGATACCCAGTCATCGGGGTGGTCACCGACGTGACCCCGCTCGCGCAGGCCCGGCCAGGTACTACCGTCAGATTCCATGGACCTCAACGCTGACCTGGGCGAGGGATTCGGCATCTGGCGACTCGGCGACGACGAGGCGCTGCTGAGCCTCGTCACCTCCGCAAACGTCGCCTGCGGCTTCCACGGCGGCGACCCGTCCACCATGCGGCGGGTCTGCGAGGGCGCCGCGCGGCGCGGGGTCGCGGTGGGCGCGCAGGTCGGCTACCGGGATCTGGCCGGCTTCGGCAGGCGGCACATCGCGTACGACTTCGCCGAGCTACGCGACGAGGTGACCTACCAGTTGGGGGCGCTGGACGCGTTCTGCCGGTTGTTCCGCACCCGGGTCCGCTACCTCAAGCCGCACGGGGCGCTCTATCACGCGGCCAGCACCGACGAGTCCCAGGCGGCAGCGGTGGTCGCCGCCGTCAGCGGCTACGACCCCGAGCTGCCAGTACTCTGCCTTCCCGGCTCGACGCTCGCCCAACTCGCCGTGGGCGCGGGCCTGCCGGTGGTTGCCGAGGCGTTCGCCGACCGCGCCTACCTGCCCAACGGGGCGCTGGTGCCGCGCGGCACCCCCGGCGCGGTGATCACCGATCCCGAGCAGATCGCCGAACGGGCGGCGCGGATGGCCACCGAACGCAGCGTGGTGGCGGTCGACGGCACAGTCATCCCGTGCTCGGTCGACTCGATCTGCGTGCACGGTGACACCCCGGGCGCGGTTTCCGCCGCCGAACTCGTCCGCGCCACCCTGATCGACGCCGACATCACGCTGGCCCCGTTCGCCTGATCGGAGGGGCCCAACTGGGCCCCTCCGATCGCGTCAGGCGTCCAGGCCGCGAAGCACCAGCGGCAGCCGGGTCACCGCGCCGTCGACCACCCGGACCGGTACGCCCCAGTCCTGCCGGGTCAGGTGGCACGCCGCGTGCTCGACGTCCGCGTCACAGGTCGCCGCCTGCGCGGTCACCTGAAGCACCCCTGCGGTGACCTCGCCGTTGAGCACCAACCGGCGGGAGAGTTCGGTGCCAGTGCCGGCACCGTCCACCAGCAGTTCCGGCGGGGACGCGGAGACCACCAGCCGGGTCGACGGCCCGTACGTCTCGTCCAGCTTCTGCCCCGGCGCCGGGGTGAAGACGATGTCCAGGGTGACCTCGCCGGCGGCGACGTCGGTCGGCTTGCGCTCCGTGCGGCGCCGGGGCCCGTCCACAGTGCTGGCACCCGCCGCCGACAGGGCACCGGGGGCGAGCCGGGTCAACCGGTGCGCGGCGGACTCCACCACCAGCACCTCACCGGACGGGGTGAGCACCAGGTCGCTCGGCTCCGCCAACCCGTCGGCGACTGTGGAGACCTGGTTGCTGGCCGGGTCGAAGCGACGCACCGCGCCGTTGTACGTGTCCGCGATCAGCACCGAGCCGTCCGGCAGCGCGCACACGCCCAGCGGGTGCTGGAGCAGCGCCGACTCCGCCGGGCCGTCCACGTGCCCGAAGTCGAACAGGCCCTGCCCGACGGCGGTGCCCAGCACACCGTTCTCGACGTACCGGACGGCGCTGGACTCGCTGTCGGCCACCCAGAGCCGGGTGCCGTCCGCGGAGACGGAGAGCCCCGACGGTTGGGCCATCCACGCCTCGGCCAGCGGGCCGTCGCGCAACGCCTCGACAGTGGTGCCGGCGTACATGCCGGCGGTCCGCTTGATCGGGTCGAACCACCAGAGCTGGTGGATGCCGGCCATCGCGATGATCAGCTTGTCGTCGTACCAGGCCAGGTCCCACGGCGACGAGAGGTCGACGGCGAACGCGTCGTGGGCGTGGTCGTCGACCTCGGCGCGCCACTGCCGCCCACTGCCGGCCACGGTGACCACCTCGCCGGACTCCAGCCGTACGCCGCGCAGCAGGTGGTTGACAGTGTCGGCCACCACCAGGTCGTAGCCGGCCACCTCGGCGACGTGCGTGGGCAGCAGGCACACCCCCTGCGGCTCGGAGAACGTCGCCGCGGTGGCCGGCCCGTCCGCCCGGCCGCGCTCGCCCGAGCCGATCCGACGCACCGGCGTCTCGCCGTCCGGGTCGATCTCGACCAGGGAGTGCCGGGCCGAGTCCGAGACCAGCAGGTTGTCGTTGGGCAGCAGCACCGCCTTACCCGGGAAGCGCAGCGCGGTCTCCGGTGCCGGCGGCGGGACGTATGGGCCGTTCCCCCGGTGCAGGGTGCCCTTCGCCTCGTGGGTGGCGACCAACTCGTCGATCAGTCGGGCCAGCCCCTCGGCGTGCCCCTCGCCGGCCATGGTGGCCACCACGTAACCCTCGGGGTCGATCACCGACAGGGTCGGCCAGGCCCGGGCGGCGTACTGCTGCCACATGTCCAGCTCAGGATCGTCGAGTACGGGGTGGTGCACCCCGTACCGCTCCACCGCGGCGGCGAGGGCGTCGGCGTCCTTCTCGTGCTCGAACTTCGGCGAGTGCACGCCGATCACGACGAGCACGTCGCCGTACTTCTCCTCCAGCGGGCGCAGCTCGTCGAGCACGTGCAGGCAGTTGATACAGCAGAACGTCCAAAAATCGGCAATGACGATCTTGCCGCGGAGGTCGGCGAGCTTCAGTTCGCGCCCACCGGTGTTCAGCCAGCCCCGACCGCGCAGTTCGGGGGCGCGTACACGCGCTGTCGTTCCCATGCCTGTCAGCCTGCCACGCCCCGTGGGCCCAGCCGCCGTGACCCGTACGACAAGCGTCCTAGCCTGCGCCGCCTTCGCTGCGGCGACCTGCGCGATCTTGCACTTTCTGTCCCGACCTAGGGTGCATTTGGTGCAAAAGAACGACCGAAGCTGCAAGATCGACGGGCCGAGCTGCGAATAGCTTGCTCAGTGGCCGAGCTTCCCGATCTCGCTGATCTCGGTCCCAAGAGTGGGACAGGCCCAGACCGCTCGGTCGGCGCGTACCACCGCTGTCAGGGGGTGGCTCTCGGGATGCTGGGGACAGGGCGGCCAGTTGGTGGCACGACCCAGTGACCACAGTGCCTCCACCGCCCAGTCCTGAACCTGGTCGGCGAGTGTAACGATCTGCGTCACTGTGGGTAGTCCGAGGTCGATCGAGATCCCTCGGCCGGAACCGTCGGAAGCGTAGAGGAAGGCGCTGGCGGTCTGTGGGTCGTCTCGCCACGGTTCATCGCGGAGATCGGGCTGCACCCCGTCAGGCTTCCCAAGATCGGACAAGATCGGCTCCAGCGCCGCCGCCAACTCGCGTTGCACGACCGGATTGTGCCTGAAGCAAGAGGCTCCGGGTACGACGACGGCGGAGCCACGGTTGCCCGTGACCCCGCCGTCGGTGGAGCTACTTCGTGGCCGGCTTCAGGCAGAGCACCCGGTTGGTGCCCTCACCCGGCAGCACCACGTGGGGCTGCGTCGTGTCGGTGCACTTCTCCTTGGCGTCCACCTTCGAGACGATCGTGAACGCGCCCGCCTCGCCGCAGTCCGCCGCCGAGGCGCCGCCCTGCCCGGACTGCTTCACGCAGGTGCCGACCGCCGGGTCGAAGGACGGCGTGTCGTCCCCGCCGACCTTGCCGAGCAGCAGCAGCAGGCCGAGCGGCACCGCCAGGATGAGCATCGCGGCGATCAGCACCGCGGCCAGCACCCGGCCGTTGCGCACCTTCGGCGTCGGTGGCTCCACCTTCGGCTCGTCGGCGTCCGGCTTGAACGAGTCGAACCGACCCTGGTCCGCCTGGCCGGTCTCCTGGCCCCAGGACGGCGCGGGCTGCGGCGGTGGCGGGAACGACGGGAAGCCGCCGCCCGGCGCCGGTTCGGTCGCCGGCCCACCGAAGTTCGGCGCACCGAAGGTCGCCGCCCCGTTCACAGTGGCAGCACCGGCGGCAGGCGACCCGGGGCCGCCGAACTGGTCCGCCGGCGGCTCGGCACCGGAGTGCGGGCGGGTGCCGTTCACCGGCCTGTTGTTGCCCGGGGCGTCGACGAAGGACGGCACACCGGGCGGGAACGCCGGCGGTGCCGGCGGGGCCTCGTTGAATGAGTTCGCTGCGGCCTGCCGGTCGTCGAAGCGCGGATCGGCTGGGGACTCGCCGCCCCAGCCGGGCCCAGCCTGCCGCTGCGCGTCGTTCTGCCAGTCGGGTGGGGACTGCTGCCGCTGCGCGTCGTTCTGCCAGTCGGGAGCGATCTGTCGCTGCCCCTCGTGCTGCCAGTCGGGCGTGGCCTGCCGTGGCGCGTCGTTCTGCCACTCCGGAGCACCCTGGCGGTCGGCGCCCGAGTCGCCCTGGAACGCCTCCGGCTCCGGCTCGGCCTCCGGCTCCGGTCGCGCCGGACGGCCGTACACCCGGGGTTGCGGGTTGGCCGTGCCGGTCGGTCGGATGGCCTGGTCGGTCGGGGGCATCACCCGGCTGGCCAGCGGCACCGAAGCGCTCGCCGTGGCGCGGGCGGCTGCCCCGGCTGCCGATTCGGCGTCCGACACCGGTACGACCGCGCGGCCCGCTCCGGACTCCGGAGAGGTACGTGGGGCGGGCACCACGGCGCCGCTCGCAGAGGCGTCCTCGGTGCGGCCACCGTACTGCGCGGCGGCGTCCGGGGTCTCCCGCTCGGCGTAGGCGGGCTGCTCGGGGATCGGAGCGAACTGGGCCTGGGGCGCGTAGTCGGCCGGCGGGGCGGCAGCCAGGCTGGCACCCGGGACGCGCTGCTCCTGCGGGGGCAGCGGCACCGCGTTCGCCGGCGAGATGCCCGGCGCGGGCCCAGGCTGATAGGCCGGTGCCTCGTCGCCCCGGTCCGCCTCCCAGCCTCCACGGGACTGGGCGGAAGCCTCGGCCTCCGCGCGACCCCACACCTCACCGGGTGCCCACGGCTCGACCTCCGACACGCCGCCGGAGTTGCCCTGGGCGGCGTTGTCCGGGCCGGTGGCCCAGTTGGGCGCGCCGCCGCTGGTGGGCACGCTGGCGCTGGCACGGGCGGGGAGGTTGGTCGGCTCCGCCGGGGTCCACGCCGCCTGCTCCGGCCGCTCGGTCGGCTGCTCCGGTTGGGAGAGCACCCAGTCGGGCTGCTGCGGACGGCCTTCGGCCTCGCCCCAGGCGGCCGGCTGCGCGGACTGGTCCTGCCGTGCGTCGCTGCCGTCGTTCCACCCGGCGGGCTGCGCCTGCTGCTGCTGCTGCGCGGCCCACCCGCCGGAGTTGGCCGGATCGTCCTGCGCGGGCCAGTTCGTTGTCGGAGCCGGGACCTGGGCGGCGCCACGGGCCGGGCTCGGCTGGGCGGCCTGACCCCAGCCGGGGGCGGGCTGCTCGGTCGCTTCGGCGGGCTGGCCCCAGGTCGGTGGCGACTGCTCCGCCGGCGTCCACACCGGCTGGTCGTCGCGGGCGGCACCGGCGGCGGGCCAGCCGCCGTTGCCAGTGGCCTGGTCCTGCTGGGCGCCGCCGGACCAGCCGGCGGCCTGCGGTGCCTCGGATTGCGGAGACTCGGCCGCTCGCCAGTCTGCTGCGGGCGGGTTGGCCTGCGCCGCGCCGCCCCAGCCGCTGGCCGGGTCCTCCTGGGCGGGCCAGGCCGCGGTGGCCGGGGGAACCTGCGCGGCGCCCCGTGCGGCAGGCTGGGCCTGAGTCCAGTCCGGCTGCTCAGCGGGGGCGTTCGGGGTCCAGGTCGGTGCGGGAGCGCTCTGCTCGGCCGGCGTCCAGCCCTGCTGTTGCGCGGCCCAGGGGTCGGGCTGTGCCGGCGCTGGCGCACCGTCGTTGCCGGGCCACGTGCCGGGCTGCTGCTGCGGCGGCTCGCTCGCGCCACCACCGGCGGCCCAGGCGGGCTGCGCCGGGTCGTTGGGTTGCGGAGCGGCTGCGGCACCCCAGGCGGGGGCCGCCGGCTGCTCGGGCTGGGCCGCCCATGCCGGCACCGACGGGTGGGGCCGTGTCGGGGGCGGGGGTGCCCAGCCCAGGTCGGGGCCGGCGGCGTTCTGGCCGTTGTCCGGCTGCGCCGGGCGGTCGCCGTACGGCGCCGGTCCGCCGGCGCCCGGCGACACCTCGTCCGGCTCTTGGCCGGGTCGGTGCGGGCCCTCGGACGTCATGGGTGCGCCTCCTCCATCACATGTCGGCTCGCCGGTGCCGATCGGTCTCCTCGGCGTGGCTGCCGGCGTCACCGGCGTACCGCTGTGCCGGCTCCCCGCACGGTATCGGGTGGTGGCACGACACGTCCAAGGAGCACTGGTCGTCACTCACCGTCGCCGGTTGATGTCGAGCAGTTTCTGTCGGCTCGGCCTCTGCCGGGTCGGCGGGCGGCGACCGAAGCCCACCGTACCGGGCGCTGCGGCAGGGCGGAATCCCGGTGGTGGTGGTTCGGAAACGCCGATGGCCCACCCGGTGGGCCGGGTGGGCCATCGATCTGGAGGAGGTGAGGAATGTCGTGGAGCGTCAGCTCATGTGACGCTGGGCGATGACGAGGATCTCCTCGCGAACCGCCGGCGAGTTCGCCGAGCGCAGCGCGTGCTCGATGGCACGGGCGCGGCGGGTCGCGTCGCGGTGGTTGCGGATTCGCTCGATCATGCTCATTGGTGGGTCCCCCTAGCTATTCGGTTGTCAGCCCCTGATGCCTCTATTCAACAGCAGAAGCCGGCGAACTTCCATCGATTATTAGGTGAGCTGAGACACCTGCCTAACAATCAAAGGTCAACAGGCCATCTGGCCGACGGTTCCGTTGCCCAACGGACACGGCCGGTGTGCCGGGCGTTAACCCGTGGCACACCGGCCGTGGCTGGCGTTCGAAGCGATCAGGTCCAGGCGAGCAGGGCCGCCTCCGGATCCGTGAGGAAGTCGCCGATGTCCCGCAGGAACTTCGAGCCCAGCTCACCGTCGACGATCCGGTGGTCGAAGCTCAGCCCCAGCGTGGTGACCTGGCGAACCTTGACCTTGCCCTTGTGCACCCAGGGCATCTCCCGCACCGCGCCGAAGGCCAGGATCGCGGACTCACCCGGCGGCAGGATCGGTGTGCCGGTGTCCACCCCGAACACGCCGACGTTGGTGATGGTCAGCGTGCCGCCGGACATGGCCGCCGGCGAGGTGCGGCCGGACTTCGCCGTCTGCACCAGGTCGGTCAGCGCGTCCGCCAACTCCCGCAGCGAGAGTCGGCCGGCGTCCTTGACATTGGGCACGATCAGGCCGCGTTCGGTGGCCGCCGCGATGCCGAGGTTGACGTACTCCTTGACCACGATCTCGTCGCCCGCCCAGGTCGAGTTGACCATCGGGTGCCGTTGCACCGCCAGCAGCACCGCCTTCGCCACCAGCAGCAGCGGCGAGACCCGTACGTCGCGCCACTCCCGTCGGCCGCGCAGCCGGTCCAGGGCCTTCATCGCCCGGGTCACGTCGACGGTCAGGAACTCCGTCACGTGCGGGGCGGTGAACGCCGAGCGGGACATGTTCTCGGCGGTCAGCTTGCGGACGCCCTTGACCGGGATGCGCTGCTCCCGGTCCGCGCCGAAGCTGGGCGCGGTCGTCGCCGCGATCGGCTCGGCAACCACCACACTCGCGCCGCTCGCCGCCTGCTGGACGTCCTCCCGGGTGATCGAGCCGAGCGGCCCCGATCCGGTCAACGTGCCGAGGTCGACCCCGAGATCCTTCGCGAGCTTGCGCACCGGCGGCTTGGCCAGCACCCCGCCGGTCGCCGTCGCGGCCCGCCCGTTCTGGGCCGGCGCGACCACCGGTGGCGGAGTCGGCGCCGCCGGTGCGGGAGCCGCCACGGCCTGCGCCGGGACCGCGCCCTTGCGGGGGCGGCGCTTCGCGGCGGTGGTACGCGGGCCGTAGCCGACCAGCACCGCCGTCCGCCCACCCGGGGCCGCACCACCGATGAGGCCGGGCTCGACCATGCCCTCGGCCGGTGCCACCTCGACCGCCGCCAGCGAGGCCGCCGACGGGGTGGGCAGGTCAGCGCTGGGCGTGGCAGTGGTCGACGGCGCGTCCAGCGGCCCGGCACCCGGGTCGGTGTCGATCGCGATGATCGGCGTACCGACCTCGACAGTGGTGCCCTCCGGGTGGTGGATCGCCTGGACCTGACCGGCCCACTTCGCCGGGATCTCCACGGCCGCCTTCGCCGTCTCCACCTCGACGATCGGCTGGTTCAGCTCGATGGTGTCGCCTACCTTGACCAGCCAGGCCAGGATCTCGCCCTCGGTCAGCCCCTCGCCCAGGTCAGGCAGGTTGAACGTCTTGATCCGGGACATGTCGCTCACCAGCCGAAGGTGCGGTCGACGGCGTCGAGCACCCGGTCGAGGTCGGGCAGGTACTCCTCCTCCACCCGGGCGGCCGGGTAGGGGGTGTCGAAGCCGGTCACCCGTAGTACTGGCGACTCCAGGGAGTAGAAGCACTCCTCGGTGATCCGGGCGGCCAACTCGGCGCCGAGGCCGATGTTGGACGGCGCCTCGTGCACCACCACCGCACGGCCAGTGCGCTTCACCGACTCGTACGCCGCGGTCAGGTCCAGCGGCGAGAGCGAGCGCAGGTCGATGACCTCCAACTCCCGGCCGTCCTCGGCGGCGGCGGTCGCCGCCTCCAGGCAGGTCCGCACCATCGGGCCGTAGGCCAGCACGGTGACGTCGGTGCCGGGCCGCACGACCCGCGCCGAGTGCAGGGGGTACGCGGCGGACAGCGGCGCGTCCAGGTCGACCTGGCCCTTCTCCCAGTAGCGCCGCTTGGGCTCCAGGAAGACGATCGGGTCGTCCGAGGCGATGGCCTGCTGGATCATCACGTACGCGTCCTGCGGGTTGGAGCAGGTCACCACCTTCAGGCCGGCGGTGTGCGCGAAGTATGCCTCCGGCGACTCGGAGTGGTGCTCGACAGCGCCGATGCCGCCGCCGAACGGGATCCGGATCACCATGGGGATGCTGAGCCTGCCGCCCGAGCGGTAGTGCATCTTCGCCACCTGCGACACGATCTGGTCGTACGCGGGGTAGACGAAGCCGTCGAACTGGATCTCGCAGACCGGCCGGTAGCCGCGGATGGCCAGACCGACAGCGGTGCCGATGATGCCGGACTCGGCCAACGGGGTGTCGATCACCCGCTGGTCGCCGAAGTCCTTCTGAAGACCGTCGGTGATCCGGAAGACGCCGCCGAGCTTGCCGACGTCCTCGCCCATGATGATGACCTTGGGGTCGTTCTCCAGGGCGCGGCGCAGACCGGTGTTGAGGGCCTTGCCGATGGTGAGCGTCTCCGTGGCCATCAGTGGGCGCTCCCCTCGAACGACTCCATGTAGCGGCTGAACTTCGCGCGCTGCTCGTCGAGCAGCGGCGACCCGTTGGGGTAGACGTGGTCGAACATCGTCACCGGCTCCGGGTCCGGCATCTCCAGGACCCGCTCGCGCAGGTGCACCGACTCGCGGCGGGCCTGCTCGTCGACCTCGGCGAAGAAGCCCGCGTCGGCGATCTGCTGCTTCTCGAGGAAGGCCTTGACCCGGGCGATCGGGTCCTTGGCTTGCCACGCCTCGACCTCGCTGGCGATGCGGTAGCGGGTCGGGTCGTCGGAGGTGGTGTGCGCGCCCATCCGGTAGGTGTACGCCTCGATCAGGCTCGGGCCCTGCCCGAGGCGGGCGTTGTCCAGCGCGGTGCGGGTGACCGCGTACGTGGCGAGCACGTCGTTGCCGTCCACCCGTACGCCGGGGAAGCCGAAGCCGGCGGCCCGCTGGTAGAGCGGGACACGGGTCTGCCGCTCCAGCGGCTCGGAGATCGCGTACTGGTTGTTCTGGCAGAAGAAGACCAGCGGCGCGTTGAACACGCTGGCCCAGACGAACGCCTCGTTCACGTCGCCCTGGCTGGTGGCGCCGTCGCCGAAGTAGGCGATCGCCGCCTCGCCGTCGTCGGTGCCGGTCTTGCCATCGATGGTGATCCCCATCGCGTAGCCGGTCGCGTGCAGGGTCTGCGCGCCGATGACGATCGTGTACATGTTGAACTTGAACTCGTTCGGGTCCCAGCCGCCCTGGTCGACGCCACGGAACAGGCCGAGCGGCATGATCGGGTCGATGCCCCGGCAGTAGAGGACGCCGTGCTCCCGGTAGGTCGGGAAGGCCATGTCCTGGGTGCGCAGCGCCCGCCCGGAGCCGACCTGCGCGGCTTCCTGGCCGAGCAGGCTGGCCCACAGGCCCAGCTCGCCCTGGCGCTGAAGAGCGGTCGCCTCGGCGTCCAGCTTCCGGACCAGCACCAGATCCCGGTAGAGACCGCGGTATTCCTCGTCGGTGAAGTCGACGCGGTACTCGGTGCCGTCCGGCCCGGTGGCGCTGTCAATCCGCTCGCCTTCGGGGGTGAGTAGCTGCACCAGCGCGGGGTCGCCGGTCGCGCCCTTCCTGGAGCGGGGTGCAGCCCGCTTGCTGCGGGTGGTGCCCCCGGGGTCGCCCTTTGCCATCGGTCTCTCCCTGTCGTGTCTGCGTCGGCACCGGGGGGTCACCCGGCCGCGCAACTCGTGCGCCTGCCCGGCTGCTGCCGGACCGGTTCCTGGCGGCCGCGCCTAGCCCCGGTGGGGGTTGCCGCACGGCGTGATCCGGGTTCTGGCCGAACCCGGATCGGGAGCGCCGGCGCTCAACCGCGCCTGCCGCGAGGGTGCGCGGAGGTCACGGCTGCGTTGCCGTCGTGCTCCATATTCGCAGAGCAGGTGAGCGCGCCCACAGTACGCCTGCCTCCGCAATCCGACCGCCCATGATTTGACGCCGTTTGTCGTCATCATGCCGGCCCGCGTTTCCCATGCGTTGCGGCACGATTCGTCACCGTTCGGGCAGCACCGCGTGTCGACACGCGGTGGAGGTTGGCTGACCCACTGTGACTGCGCGAGGCTGATTACCGCAGGATCGCGCCTATCGGGTTATTTGTCGGGTTTTTACCCACGACGGCGTCCATTCATGTCCACCGACGGCCGACGACTAGGGGTGTGCGGTGTTCGAGCCAGGTGACGGTCCCGGCATACCAGCGCTTGGCCGGCATCGGTCGGCCGGCGGCTACCGCCGGATGGTCGGTGTCCACCGGGCCCCCGGCGCCGGTGGCCCCTCCCGCGGTTACCTGCTCACCGTCGCGCTGCTGGCCGGCACAGCGTCGATGCCCATCCTCGCCGCGATCAGCGCGGGCTCGGCCACCCCGGGCAGCACCGCCCTACCGGACAGCAGCACCCCGTTCATGCCGACCCCGTCCGTCGGGCCGGTGGTGATTCCCATGCCGATGACCAGCCAACCACCGCTTCCCCCGCTCGGCACGCCCAGCGTCGACCCGACCAGCGGTTGGCTGCCGGCCGCCCCGTCGCGTCCACGGGAAGGGCCCGCCGCCGATCCCGGGCCCGCCCGCTGGACGACAGCCCCGCCGGTGGCACCGAGACCCACGCGGAGCACCTCGCCGCCGGCACCCCCACCCGTCGTTCCGCCGCCGTCGACCGGCCCCGACCCGACCGATCCGCCGGACCCGGACCCGACCGACCCCGACCCGACCGACTCGCCGGATCCGGACCCCACCGACTCGCCGGACCCGGACCCGACCGGCTCGGCCGACCCCGATCCGACCCCGACCCTGACGGTGGACCCGACGCCCACACTGGACCCGACGCTGGGGCCGACACCCACGCCTACCGACGACGCGACAGCGACCGCCGTGCCGACCAGCACCCGGTCCGTCCCGGCCCCCACGCCCACGCCGCCCGCGGTACCGACCCGCCGACCCAGCCCGGCGATCCCGTCGCCGTCGGCCGTCGCCTCGACGCCCAGCGTCAGCCCGGCGCCACTGGCCGGACCGACCTACGGTGCGGTGTCGCCGACGGTACGGTGACGATCAGGCGCGGCTCGTCCGGCGACGGCGGCATGCGGCGGTAGGCGCGTACCGGAGGGGGTGGCGTGGGCGGCGGTGCGGAACCCCGCCCGGTCACCGTCCGGCCCGGCCCGGGGTTGCGGATCGCCCGGCTGGTCACCGAGGTGACCGCCCCAGCGGTGCTCGTGTCGCTGCTGATCATCACGGTGAGTTGGCACAGCGCCAGCCGCCCCGGTCAGGGCCTCGTCTGGGGTCTGCTCGCCACTCTGTTCGTCACCGGCATCCCGTTCGCCTACATCGTCGGCGGGGTACGCCGTGGCCGGCTCACCGACCACCACGTCGGCCGCCGGGAGCAGCGCCGGGCGCCGCTGCTGGTCGGCCTCGGCTCGGTCGCGGCGGGGCTCGCCCTGCTCGCCGTGCTCGGCGCGCCCCGCCCGGTGCTGGCACTGGCGGTGTCCGGCCTCGTCGGCCTCGTCGTCGCCGTGTCGGTCAGCCACTGGTGGAAGATGTCGATCCACTCGGCGGTGGCCGCCGGCACGCTGGTCATCCTGATGCTGACCTTCGGGACCCGGCTGATCGTCGCCGCACCGCTGCTGGCGGTGGTCGGCTGGTCCCGGGTACGGCTGAGAGACCACACTGTGGCGCAGGTGCTGACCGGAGGTGCCCTCGGTGCCCTGATCGCCGCGGTGATCTTCGGCCCGCTGCGCTAGCCCGACCAGGGGCCGGCGGCGTGCCGGTCGGCCCTGGCGGACGATGCCGGCCGGGCCCAGGGCGGGCGGCATGGAGCCGCCCACCCTCAGGCGCCGTCAGGCGCCGTCGTCGGCGAGGCGGTGGCGGTTCGCCTCGATCCACGCGTCCAGCGCGGCCGGGTCGTCCGGGTCCACCCCGTCGGCCATCAGCTGCGCCACCGCGGCGGTGGCAGCGCTGCGCCGCTCACCTGTCGAGTAGAGGCGGGCGAACTCCGGCACCATCTCCTCGATCGCCTCGTCGGTGCGCGTCGCCGCCGCCTCGGGCAGCCCGCGCTGGCGCGACGCGTACCGCGCCCAGGCCCGCAGCACCCGGGGGAGCATCGCCGCGTCGTCCATGTCCAGCACGGCCCGGCGGTGCACCCAGTCGAGGAGGAAGAGCCCGGACACGGCGGGACTCCAGCGCATCGGATCGGCGTCCGGGAAGCTCGCCGAGTGGTCCAGCAGCAGGCTCAGGCAGAAGTGCAGGGATGCCAGCTCCGGGCCGTCCACGGCGTCCAGCCCGAAGCGGGCGGCCTCCGGCGCGGCGAGGAACCGCCGGACCAGGTCGGTGCGCTCGGCAGCGGAGAGCGGCTCGACCTCCGCCGGACCGGTCGGGTCGGCCGCGGTGGGCAGCATCGCCAGCCGGGCCCCGACCAACGCTCGGTCGGTGGCGAGTGACCCCTCGCCGGGCAACTCGCCCAGGTCGTCGGTGACCGCCAGATGACGGGCCACCTCGCCCCGGAACCGGGCTGGATCTTCGGTACGGAACCAGGTCAGCTCGTCGTCGGCGCACATCTGCCGGACCTGGTCCAGGATCCGTTCGGCCGGCCCGCCCACGAAGATGTCCTTGGTGATCCCGATGTTGTGGTCCACCAGGGCCACCAGCGCGTGCTCCGAGCCGCCGGACTCGTCGTCGTAGGCGAAGGTCGCGAGGTAGGAGGTCTGGTCGCCGTACACGTCGCCGTACGCCCAGGTGCCGGTGAGGTGCACCCGGCCGAGCTGGGCCGTCCAGGTGGGCGCCTGGCTGCCCGGGCGCACCCGATCGGTGCCCTCGGCGGTCGGGACGAGCGTGGCGAAGACCTGCCGGATGGTGGTCGCCGCCGCGATCCTGCGGCGGGCGGTGGCGGCGAGAAAGCCGGTGACGAACTCCCGTACGGCGGCGTCGCGGTCGGACTCCGCGATCGCGTAGACACTGCCCAGCAGGGCGCTGCCGAGCATCTCGGCGTCGAGGGCGGACTCCAGCTTGGTCACGTCGCGTGCGGCGTGCAGCACCGCGTCGTAGGGGGTCTGAGGCGTGGCCATGCTCCGACCCTACGCCGCCCGGGGCGTACGCAGAGCGGTAGCGAGCCGTGCGGAGCGTCAGCGGCGTGCGGCGTCCCGCAGCGCGTCGCGTGCCTGCGCGTACGAGCCGAGCACGATCCGTACCGGTGTCAGCACGTACTCGTCGCCCACCTGGGCGACCCGCGCCGTCAGCCGCTGGTCGGCGCGGGCCCTGGCGCGCCGGGCGGCCCAGCGCACCACCGGGCGGGTCAGCGCCGCCACCAGCAGTCCGGCCAGCAGGCCGCCGAGCAGCAGGACGGTCGGCAGCGGCACCTGGCCGACCATCGGGTTGTCCAGCGCGGGCAGGCCGAGCGCCCGCAGCGCGTAGCCGAGCACCAGCCAGCCCAGCCCGACCACGGCGGCGAGGGTGACCAACCACTGCACACCGCCGACGACCCGCCACCACAGCGGGCGACGGTCGAGGCCGAGATCCGTGCCGGCGATCGTGCGATCCAGGGCGTCCGGCAGGTCGCCGAGGCGGGACCGGGCGGCGGAGGTCACCGCGCCGGGCCAGGCGGCGGGCAGGTCGGCTGCGGCCCGGTCGGCCACCGCGCGGATGGCGAGGCCGAGCGCCGAGCGCTGGGCGGCCGTCGGGTCCGGTACCGAGGTGGCCGCCACCAGGCTCTCCGCCGGGTCGGCCTGGTCACCGGTCGGGCCGGGCAGGTGCAGCCGACGTAGCGGGTCGGGGCGCAACCGTCGCCAGCCCCGGACCACGGGCCAGCCGGTGGCCGCGCCGGCCCGGTGTCGGTACGCCCGCTCCACGGCCTCGGTCACCGCTGGCACCCCGGCCGCCCCGGCCAGCGCCCGGTTCAGCCCCTTGACGGCGGTGTCGTCCGGCCCGTCCGCGGGCCGGGCCGAACCGACCAGCTCGTCCAAGCCGGCGACGACCGTGTCGACGTCACCGGCGAGCCGGCGCAACGCGGCCTGCCGCTCGGCGACGGTGCGCTCCAGCGCGTCGCGCAGCCCGACCATCCCGGCCGGATCGAGGGCGGTGGTGGCCAGCAGGGGCACCCCGGTCAGCCCGTCGGTGTCGAGCAGCCGACGCAGGTCGTCCAGGACCCGGGGCACCTCGGCCGGGGGCAGCCGGTCGGCCTGGTTGAGCACGACCACTGTGACGTCGCGGTGCCTGTGGAACTCGCGCAGGTAGCTGTCGTGGATGACCCGGTCGGCGTACTTCTGCGGGTCGACCACCCAGACCACCTGGTCGACCAGGCCGAGCAGTCGGTCCACCTCGAGGCGGTGAGATCGCTGCACCGAGTCGAAGTCGGGCAGGTCGAGCAGGATCAGCCCGTGCAGGGCAGTCTCGTCGTCCGCGTCCAGGGCGCTCTCCCGGACGAATCGGTGTCGGGGCAGTACGCCGATCCAGTCGAGCAGATGGTTGGCGCCCTCCAGGGCCCCCCACACGCAGGCGTGGGTGACGCCGGTGGTCGGCCGGCGGACCCCGACCGGCGAGAGTTCCAGTTGGGCCAACGCGTTGAAGAGGCTGGACTTGCCGCTGCCCGTGGCGCCGGCCAGGGCGACCACCGTGTGGTCCCGGGACAGCGCGAGCCGGGTGCCGGCCCGCTCGACAAGCGTGTGCGCGGGCACCAGGTCGGAGTCCGGCAGCAGACCGTCCACGGCGGTCAGGAACCGGCGTACCGCGTCCAGGCGGGCGATCAGCGCGTCGGCGTCGACCCGCTGGTCCCCGCGGAACACCTCGCGTACCCGGCCGGCGATGTTGCTCACCGGGAACCCTCCTCGTCGGCGGCGGACAGGCCACTGCGGTGCCGGGCCAGCTCGACCCGGCCGGCGGCCCGGCGCAGCCCGTCGCCGGCGTCCTCGGCGGGGCGGGCGTCGGCGGTGCGACTCAGGAAGCGGTCGGCCTCCGCGTCGAGCAGCGTCCGCACCCGGTCCAGCAGGTCGGCGCGGGCCTTGGCGGCAAGGGTACGCACCGCCTGGTCGCCGAAGATCGCCTGGAGGACGGCCTGTGCGGCGACAGTGGTGCCAGCCCCGGTGGCCAGCTCCAGCCCGGTCGGGATGAACGCGGTGGAGGCGAAGACGGCGATCATCACGGCCAGCCCGGTGGCGTTCACCGCGTACGCGGCGGTGCGGGCCACGAACCGCTTGTCGCCGCCCTCGACCCGGACCAGTTCCAGCACTCCGCGCTGCCAGTCCCGGACCATGCGCTCGGCGCGCTCGGGTAGGTCCGCGCTCGGGTGGGCGAGCGCCGGGTCGAGCAGCCCGGCGCCGGCCGGGTGTGCCTTCCACCCGGTGTACGCGGACTCGGCGGCCTCCGAGGCCACCCCGCGTAGCAGCGTCACCAGTTGGGACTCGATGGCGTTGCGCAGCTCGGCGGCGGGCGCGGGTCGGCCGGTGACGGCGGCCACGACCCGGTCCCGGAGGCGGCCGATCCGTGCCTCCAGCGTGCGGAACAGCTCGCCGGTGCCGACGAACTCCTGCCAGCGGGCGAGCACCTCACCCCGGAGCAGCCGGCCGTCCTGGAGCCCCTGCTCGACGGTGCGCTCGGCCCCCCGGTACGCGGCCCGGACCCGTTCGTCCAGCCCGTCGGCGGCGGCGAGCTGCTCGTCGGCGGCGTCGGCCAGATCCTCCACGGCGGGGTGGAGTGCGGCCAGCGCCCCGTCGAGGGTCTGGCGAACCACCGCCGCCCGCGCGTCCACGTCGGCGGCCAACCGGGCGAACCAGTCGGCCAGTGGGGCGGTGACTCCCTCGGGCAGCAGCCCCTGACCGTCGACCCAGGTCTCGGGCAACACGAACAGCGGTGCCCGGCCGAGGTCCTGCTCGGCGAGCATCTCGCTCAGGTGCGCGGCGATCTCGTCGGTGGCCTCGGCGGGCACCCGGTCCAGCACCATGGCGATCACCGCGCCGCGTGCCCGGGCACTGCGCAGCAGCTCCCAGGGCACCGCGTCGGCGTACCGGGCGGCGGTGGTGACGAAGAGCCACAGGTCGGCGGCGGCCAGCAGTTGGGTGGCGAGCGCCCGGTTGGCGTCGACGACCGAGTCGATGTCGGGCGCGTCGAGGAAGGCCAGCCCGGCGGGCAGGGCCGGGGCGGTGACGAGGTGCAGGGCGCGTGGATCGTCGCTCGGCTCGGTGGTGCGGGTCAGCCCGGGCAGGAGGTCACCCTGCCGGAACCAGGCCGCGTCGGACGGGTTGCAGACCAGCACCGGGGAGCGGGTGGTCGGCCGGAGCACGCCGGCGGCGCTGACCCGGGCCTTGACCAGGCTGTTGACCAGGGTCGACTTACCCGCGCCGGTGGAGCCGCCGACCACCACGAGCAGTGGGGCGTCCAACCGGGCGAGCCGGGGCAGCAGGTAGTCGTCGAGTTGGTCGGTGAGTGCTGTGGCGCTGTGCCGGGCAGAGTTGGCGGAGGGCAGCGCGAGGGGATACCGGGTCGCGCCGATCGCCTCCCGGAGGCCCGACAGTGCGCCGGGGAGGCTGTCGTCCCCGGTGGTGGCGGGCGGCTCCTCCGCGGCGTCCGGCGGGTCGGTACGGGCTGCGACGGCGGGCGCACCGGAACGGGTGGCGGGATCGCCGTGCGTCGTCACCGCTAAAGCGTGCCCGACCGATGCAAGGGAAGACAACCGGACGGTAATAACGGCTGGGTTGCGTCGGGTTGACTCAAGTCAACTTGACGATTGGCCAACGCGTGGCACTATTGAGTCAAGTTCACTCAACTTGTGGTGGGGCCCGCTGCGAGCGGTGCTCGCCAGCAGCCCACGGGCGATGCCCGTCACCTGCACAACCTTATGAAGCGAGGAAGCGAAGATGGCACGTGCGGTCGGTATCGACCTCGGCACGACGAACTCCTGCGTCAGCGTTCTCGAGGGCGGTGAGCCCACCGTCATCGCCAACGCTGAGGGGTCGCGGACGACTCCTTCGATCGTCGCGTTCGCCCGTAACGGCGAGGTGCTCGTCGGTGAGGTCGCCAAGCGCCAAGCGGTGACCAACCCGGACCGGACGATCCGGTCGGTCAAGCGCGAGGTCGGCACGAACTGGTCCGTCGACATCGACGGCAAGAAGTACACCCCGCAGGAGATCTCGGCCCGGACGCTGATGAAGCTCAAGCGGGACGCCGAGGCGTACCTGGGTGAGCAGATCACCGACGCGGTGATCACCGTTCCGGCCTACTTCAACGACAGCCAGCGCCAGGCCACCAAGGAGGCCGGCGAGATCGCCGGCTTCAACGTGCTGCGGATCGTCAACGAGCCGACCGCCGCCGCCCTGGCGTACGGGCTGGACAAGGGCTCCAAGGAGCAGACCGTCCTGGTCTTCGACCTCGGCGGTGGCACCTTCGACGTGTCGCTGCTGGAGTTGGCCGAGGGCGTCGTCGAGGTCAAGTCGACCAGCGGTGACAACCAGCTCGGTGGCGACGACTGGGACCAGCGGATCATCGACCACCTGGTCAAGACGTTCCGCGGTGAGCACGGCATCGACCTGGCTCAGGACAAGATGGCCCTCCAGCGGCTCCGCGAGGCAGCCGAGAAGGCCAAGATCGAGCTGTCCGCCGCCACCACCACCAACATCAACCTGCCGTACATCACCGCTGGCGCGGCCGGCCCGCTGCACCTCGACGTGACGCTCAGCCGCGCCGAGTTCCAGCGGATGACGCAGGACCTGCTGGACCGTTGCAAGGGCCCGTTCGAGCAGGCCGTGAAGGACGCGGGGATCAAGATCTCCGACGTCGAGCACGTCATCCTGGTCGGCGGTTCGACCCGGATGCCCGCCGTGACCGACCTGGTCAAGCAGCTCACCGGTCGCGACCCCAACAAGGGCGTCAACCCGGACGAGGTGGTCGCCGTCGGCGCCGCCCTCCAGGCCGGTGTGCTCAAGGGTGAGGTCAAGGACGTCCTGCTGCTCGACGTGACCCCGCTCAGCCTGGGCATCGAGACCAAGGGCGGCATCTTCACCAAGCTGATCGAGCGCAACACCACCATCCCGACCAAGCGTTCCGAGGTCTTCACCACGGCGGACGACAACCAGCCGTCGGTGCTGATCCAGGTGTTCCAGGGTGAGCGGGAGATCGCGGCGTACAACAAGAAGCTCGGCACCTTCGAGCTGACCGGCCTTCCGCCGGCGCCGCGCGGTGTGCCGCAGATCGAGGTCGCCTTCGACATCGACGCCAACGGCATCGTCAACGTGCACGCCAAGGACCTGGGCACCGGCAAGGAACAGAAGATGACGATCACCGGCGGCTCCTCGCTGCCGAAGGACGACATCGAGCGGATGCGCCGGGACGCCGAGGAGCACGCGGAGGAGGACAAGCGCCGCCGCGACGACGCCGAGACCCGCAACGTGGCCGAGGCGCTCCAGTGGCAGACCGAGAAGTTCCTCGCCGAGAGCGGCGACAAGCTGCCCGGTGAGAACCGCGAGCAGCTCAACGAGGCGCTCGGCGAGCTGCGTGGCGCCCTCGGCGGCCAGGACATCGAGAAGATCAAGTCGGCGCACGAGAAGCTGGCTCAGGTCTCCCAGCAGGCCGGTTCGCTGCTCTACTCGCAGCAGGCCGAGCAGGGTCAGCAGCCGGGTGGCGAGCCCGGACCGGGTGCGACCGGTGCGACCGGTGCGACCGGTGCGACCGGCACGCAGGCCGGCGGCGCCGACGACGTGGTCGACGCGGAAATCGTGGACGAGGACGGCAAGAAGTGACCATCGGCCTCCGACACGTTTGCACGGCGAAGGGGATGAGGTAGCCGCATGACGCAGAAGCCACGAGCCGCCGACCCGGGCGACACCGGGTCGACGCCGGGTGGCTCCGCGACCACGGAGCCGACCGGCGACGGGGAGCGGGTCGTCATCCGCAACAACCGCAAGCTCGTCGACACCGCCGAGCCGGAGGGGACCGCCGCCGACGCGGAGACCGGTGTTCCGGCCGAGGGTCTGGTCGAGGACGCCGAGGTAGTGGTCGACGAGATCGAGGTCGAGGTCAACTCCACCGACGGGCCGGAGCCGTCCGGTCCGCCGGTGGTGGACGCCCCGGCGCAGCCGGTGGACGGCGGCGGCACGGGCACCTCGCTCGGCGCCGAGCTGGAGGCGCTCCGGGCCGAGCTCGACGAGCGGACCAAGGACCTGCAGCGGGTGTCGGCGGAGTACGCCAACTACCGCAAGCGGGTCGACCGCGACCGCAGCCTCGTCCAGGAGCAGGCGACCGGCTCGGTGCTGGCCGCGCTGCTGCCGATCCTGGACGACCTGGACCGGGCCCGGGAACACGGCGACCTGGTCGGGCCGTTCGGCACTGTGGCGGAACAACTCACCACAGCGCTGGGCAAGTTCGGCCTGAACGCCTTCGGCGAGCAGGGCGACCCGTTCGATCCGACCCGGCACGAGGCGGTCGCGCACCAGACCTCGGCCGACGTCAGCGAGCCGACCTGCGTACAGGTCATGCGACGCGGCTACCAGCTCGGTGAGCGGCTGTTGCGCCCCGCGCTGGTCGCGGTCGCGGATCCGAAATAGTGCCAGACAGTGACCGAGCTGTCCCGCCCACCGCTCAGCGGTGGGCGGGACGGCCGGGCCACCAGGGTCGGAAGGAGGTGGACCGGTGAGTTCGAAGGACTGGATCGAGAAGGACTTCTACGCCGTGCTCGGCGTGGACAAGGCCGCCTCCGCGGATGACATCAAGAAGGCGTACCGCAAGGTGGCCCGGGAGTCGCACCCGGACCACAACCCGGGCGACCCGAAGGCCGAGGAGCGGTTCAAGGCCGCGTCCGAGGCGTACAACGTGCTGTCGGACAGCGGCCGCCGTCGCGAGTACGACGAGATGCGTTCGCTCTTCGGCTCTGGCGCGTTCCGGCGCAACGCCCGGGGTGGGGGTCAGCCGGGCGGCATGCCGTTCGACGTCTCCGACATGTTCGGCGGCGGCGGAGGCGGAGGCGGCGATCGTCGCTTCGGCGGCGCCGGCTTCCAGGACCTCTTCAGCTCGATCTTCAGTGGTGGTCAGGCCGGTGGGCAGGCCGCACCACACGGTCCGGCCCGTGGTCGGGACGTGGAGACCGAGGTGGCGCTGGACTTCGGCGACGCGGTGCGCGGGGTGACGCTGCCCCTGACGCTGCGCGCGCCGGGAGTCTGCGACACCTGCCACGGCAACGGGGCCAAGCCCGGCACCCAGCCGCGTACCTGCCCGGTCTGTCATGGTGCCGGCGTGACCACCCGCAACCAGGGGTCGTTCAGCTTCTCCGAGCCGTGCCGCAACTGCCAGGGCGTCGGCACAGTGGTCGAGGAGAAGTGCCCGGAGTGCCACGGCAGCGGCGGTGTCACCAAGACCCGCACCATGAACGTGCGCTTCCCGGCCGGTGTGGCCGACGGTCAACGCATCCGGCTGGCCGGGCGTGGCGAGCCGGGCGAGCGCGGTGGCCCGGCTGGTGACCTCTTCGTGCACGTCAAGGTTCGGCCGGACGAGCTGTTCGGGCGTACCGGGGACGACCTGACGCTGACCGTGCCGGTCACCTTCGCGGAGGCCGTGCTCGGCACGGACCTGCGGGTGCCCACGCTCGACGGTGCGATGACCCTGCGGGTGCCGCCGGGAACGCCGAGCGGGCGGGTGCTGCGGGCTCGCGGCAAGGGTGTGGTCCGTCGCGACGGGCAGGCCGGTGACCTGCTGGTCACGCTGGACGTGGTGGTGCCGGCCCGGTTGTCGGACGAGGCGCGTACGGCGCTGGAGTCGTTCGCCGAGCAGACCCCGCCGGCGGCCCGGGAACATCTCGACGCACGGGTGCGTCGAGTCAGTTAGTCCGGTGGAATGGACGCGGAGGTGAGCGGGATGTCGGGCGAGTTCCTCGGTTCGGGCGACCCTGCCTACGAGGCCAAGGTGCTGATGATCTCGGTAGCGGCACGGATGGCGGGGATGCACCCGCAGACCCTGCGCCAGTACGACCGACTGGGGCTGGTGCAGCCCGGCCGGGCCGCTGGTGGCGGGCGTCGCTACAGCGTCCGCGACGTGGTGCTGCTGCGCGAGGTGCAGCGGCTCAGCCAGGACGACGGGATCAACCTGGCCGGCGTCAAGCGGATCATCGGGCTGGAGCGGCTGCTGGAGCAGGCGCAGCAGCGGGTGGCCCGGCTGGAGGCGGAGCTGGACGCCGCGTACCGCCGGGTGGCGGAGCTGGAGTCGTTGGCCCGCTTCCCGGGCCGGGATCTGGTGCCGACCAACCGCACGTCCACAGCGCTGGTGGTGTGGCGCCCCCGCCGGACGCCCGATCGCTGACCTGCCGCTCACCCGGATCTGTCTTCTCGGCCCGGACCGCGCTGGATTCCCGGCGCGGTCCGGGCCGCTTCAGTTAGCCTGTCGATAAGGGTCCAATCGGCTTAATCTGGACCTACCGGCATGGCGAGGGGGAGCGATGGCGGAATCGGCGAAGAAGGTGGCCCAGCAGACCGAGGACCGGTTGGAGAACCTGGCCGAGACCGTCCGCAAGAAGTTCGACAAGGTGACCGAGGGGACCTACCGGGACCGGATCATCGCGGGCCGGTTCGCCGAAGACGGCGACCACGCCGGCGAACGGGGCCGAGCCGAGACGGAACGCAAGCAGGACTGACCGGTGACCGACGTGCGGGCCGGGACCCACGGGGGGTCCCGGCCCGTTCGCCGTGTCGGGGTCGGGGCCCGTTCGCCGTCGGAGTGCGGGCCGGACGTTGGGACGCCGCCCTCGGCCCGGGGTGGGTGGCCAGCCGACGCGTAGGTCCTTTCGAGCTGAATCGTTTATGACATCACGCCACAGCTCTGCCCAGACACAATTCGAGCTCGACCGGCCCCGACCGGCCCCGACCTCGACCGGCCGCGACTGACCCGCCCGATCCGGGCTGACCGATCCTGGGCGGGCCGGGCGTGAATCGTTTGCGACATCAGCTCCAAAGGGCCGCGAACAGCACAGCATCCAGCCACCGCGGGCGAGGGAGCCACCTGAGTCGTCTCAGCCGAGGCGGCGGTTTTCGCGGACCAGGCCGCCCTCGCACCAGTCCCGGTAGACGAAGAGGTCCGGTCGGGCCAATAGCACCCGGCCGTTGTGCGCCCAGACCTTCATCAGCTCGTCGCCGTCACGCTCGGCCTGTTCGACGAGCTTGCGGAAGCGGCGCTTCGGGTGGGCGCGGAAGTTCGTCCGGATGCCGTCGGCCGCGTAGATGTAGAGGCAGTGCAGCGCGAAACGCCGGGCCGGGCAGGTTGGATCCATCGCCAACTCGAAGAGCGTCAACACCAGCCGGTCGCCGGAGACCAGCAGGTCCCAGTCGGGTGGCATCGAGGCCAACGGCACCGAATCGGGCTTGTACGCCCAGGCTCGCAACTCCGCCGGAGTCGGATCGACGGGGTTGGCGAAGCCGTGGAACGTCGACTCCTGCACGCTCACCGGCCAACCTTCCGCTCTCGCCCGCGTTTGGCAACGCTGCCTGCGGACCCTGGCTGCTGGGGCGAAACGGTAACCCGCCGTCGGGTGCTGCGGTAGTACCCGCGAGGAGCAATTCCGCAACCGTTGGCACGGGCGGGTCCGTTGCATCGACAGCGCAGCCGATGATGCTCCTATGACAATCCACGTTAGACGGTTACGGCGGGGTGCCGAGGCCGACTTCGTCGAAGGGCTGGAGTGGCTTTTCGCGAGGATCTCGCCGTGCACCCCGAGTGGCGCTCCCGGGGTGTCGGCTCCCGCCTCCTGGCGGCGGCCAGGGCGTGGGCGCACGACAAGGGTGCCGACTATGTCTTCCTGGAGTCCGGCCTCGCCCGGACCGAGGCGCACCGCTTCTACCTCCGCGAGGGTGCGACGCACGCCGCCGCGGCGTTCAGGTGGAGCTCAGTGCAGTGAGTCGGCGACCGGGATCGGCTCCCGCCGTTGGGCCGCCGCGCGGTTGCGCAGCCACCGCTTGAACCACGGGTAGTCCGGCAGCCGGGCCAGGATCGGCCCGGTCACCACGGTGATCAGGACGTACGTCGCGGCCAGCGCCGCCAACCGCGGCTCGACACTCCCGGCGGCCACCGCGAGTCCGGCGATGACGATGGAGAACTCACCTCGGGGTACGAGTGCCAGGCCGGTCCGCCATCGACCGGGTTCCGCGATGCCGACCCGGCGGGCGGCCAGGTAGCCGGTGAGCGTCTTCGTCGCCATGGTGACCACTGCCAACGCGAGCGCCGGCAGCAGCACCGGGGGGATGTCCTGCGGGTCGGTGGTCAGGCCGAAGAAGACGAAGAACACAGCGGCGAACAGGTCCCGCAGCGGCGAGAGCAACTCGGTGGCGTGGTGCGCCACCGGGCCGGAGAGCGCGATGCCGACCAGGAACGCGCCGACCGCCGCCGACACCTTGAGCGACGCGGCGAGGCCCGCGATCAGCAATGTCAGACCGAGTACGCCGAGCAGCAGCGCCTCCGGGTCCTTCACCGACAGGGCGGACGAGATCAGGTGGCCGTACCGGATGGCGACCACCAGCACGATCAGCACAGTGCCCACCGCGATGGTGAGCGCGATTCCGCCGCCGAGCAGGCCGGTGCCGGCCAGCACGGCGGTGACGAGCGGCAGGTAGAGGGCCATCGCCAGGTCCTCGATGACCAGCACCGAGAGGATCACCGGGGTTTCCCGGTTACCGAGCCGGCCCAGGTCGGCGAGGACCTTGGCGATCACCCCGGAGGAGGAGACCCAGGTGATGCCGCCGAGTACCAGGGCGGCGACCCAGTCCCAGCCGAGCAGCAGGGCGAACCCCGCGCCGGGTAGCGCGTTGAGGACGCCGTCGATCAGCCCGGCCGGTGCCGCCGAGCGCAGGTTGCCGACGAGTTCGTTGGCTGAATACTCCAGCCCGAGCATCACCAGCAGAAGGATGACGCCGATCTCGGCGCCGACCGCGAAGAACTCCTCGCTGGCGTCCAGCGGCAGCAGCCCGCCGTGCCCGAACGCGAGCCCGGCGAGCAGGTAGAGGGGAATGGGAGAGAGGCCGAATCGCCGGCTGAGCCGGCTGAGAAGCCCAAGCAGCAGCAGCAGCGCACCGACTTCGATGAGCAGCGTGGTGAAATCGTGCATCCGCCTAGCCGTCCGGGTCACTGTCGGCGAGGATGGCGGAAACGCCGTCGAGACCTCTACGGGTCCCGACAACGACCACCACGTCGCCGGCCGCGAAGCGGAAGGAGGGGAGTGGCGAAACGATCACTTCGCCTTCACGCAGTACAGCCACGATGGAGGCGCTGGTGCGGGTACGCGCCTTGGTGTCGCCGAGCCTCCGGTTGACGTACGGGGAGCCGGCCGTGATGGCGATCTGCTCGGTGAGCAGGCCGGCGGCCTGCTCCCGGAGCCCGGAGAGCTGGCCGAGCATCAGCGACGCGCCGAGGATGTCGGCGAGAGCCTCGGCCTCGTCGTCGGTCAGCGGGATGTCCGACTGGCAGGCGTCGGGGTCGTCGGGATCGTAGAGAACGAGATCACGGCGGCCATTGCGGTGGGAAACGACGCCCAGGCGGCGTCCGGACTCCGTCACCAGATCGTGACGTACCCCGATCCCGGGTAAGGCGGTCTGCTCGACACGTACTCGCACAGTCCAAGGCTACCGCTTCGTGAACAGAACGCAGATCTTGGAGGGACAGCCCTTCTCGGATCAAGCGGCCGGTGCCCGCGCCGGCAGAGCGGGCGCGGGCACCTGGGCACGTCGGGGTCAGCGGAGGCTGGCGAAGAACTCGCGGATGTCGGTGACCAGCACCTCGGGGGCCTGGTGGGCCGCGTAGTGACCGCCGACGTCGCCCCGGCCGTCGACGTCGGTCTCGTACGCCGTCCACCGGACGATGTTCGCGTGGTCCCGTTCGGCGAAGCGGCGGATGGACTGGAAGTCGCCGGGGAACATGGCCAGCGCGGTCGGAGCGGTGGTCGGCTCGGTCGGCTGCTCGCCAGCGTGCGCGTCCTCCCAGTAGAGCCGGATCGCCGAGGCGGCAGTGCCGGTGAACCAGTAGAGCGCGATGTTGGCCAGCACGAAGTCGGCGTCCAGGCTCTCGTCGAAGAGCTGGGCGTTCCAGGCGAGCAGCCCCACCGGCGAGTCGGCCAGCGCGAAGGCCAGGGTCTGCGGCTGCTGACTGTGCACCTGGTTGAAGGAGAACTTGTTCTCGTAGAACCACTGGAGGTGCCCGAGCGCCGCCTGGTCCGCCTCGGAGAGCCCGGCGAACTCGGCCGGGTCGCCGGAGGGGAACGAGAAGAGCTGGGTGACGTGTACGCCGAGCACCCGCTCCGGGGCGATCCGGCCCAACTCCGGCGCGATCATCGAGCCGGCGTCGTTGCCGACCGCGCCGTAGCTGTCGTACCCCAGGCGGTCCATCAGCTCGGCCCAGGCGCGGGCGATGCGGAACCGGTTCCAGCCGGCGCCGTGGGTCGGGCCGGAGAACCCGAAGCCGGGCAGCGACGGGACGACCACGTGGAAGGCCGGCGCGTCCCTGTCGGTCGGCTCGGTGAGCGGGGCGATCACGTCCAGGTACTCCAGCACCGAGCCGGGCCAGCCGTGGGTGAGCACCAGCGCTGTGGCGTCCGGCCGGGACGATCGGACGTGCAGGAAGTGGATCCGCTCGCCGTCGATCTCGGTGACGAACTGCGGGTGAGCGTTCAGGCGGGCCTCGACGGCGCGCCAGTCGAACCCGCCCCGCCACCGGTCGGCGAGGGCGCGTACCCGGTCGGTGCTCATCCCGTACGAGTCGCCGGCGTCGGGCAGTTCGGCGGGCCAGAGGGTGCGGTCCAGCCGGGCGGCCAGGTCGTCGAGGGCGGTCTGCGGGATCTCGACGCGGAACGGACTGATCGCGGTGGCGCTCATACGGGAACTCCTTCGGAACGGAATGTTTCGTTCTGAAATCACCATAGCAGAGCGGAACGATCCGTTCCACTGTTAGGCTGGGGGCATGTCAACGACTTCCGGCAAGACGCTGGGCGGTCGCCGTGCCCAGGCCGCCCGCAACGACGAGGTCATCCTCGAAGCCGCCCGCGCCGTCTTCCTCGACGACCCGAAGGCCCCGATCGCCGCCGTCGCGGAGCGCGCGGGCGTCGGCATCAGCGCCCTCTACCGGCGGTACGCGGGAAAGGAAGACCTGCTGCGCCAGCTCTGCCACGACGGGCTGCGCCGGTACGTCGCGGAGGCCGAGACCGCCCTCGACGAGCCGGACGACTGGGCCGCGTTCACGGGATTCCTGGCCCGGGTGGTCGACGCCGACGTGCACTCGCTCACCGTCCACCTGGCCGGCACCTTCACCCCGACCGAGGAGATGGGCCGGGACGCGATGCGCGCCGGTGAGTTGGCGACAGCTCTGGTCGACCGAGCCCACGCCAGCGGGCGGCTGCGCCCGGACGCTGTCGTACACGATCTGGGGTTGTTGTTGGAGGCGTGCGCGGCGGTCCGCGTACCCGATCCGGAGCGGACCCGCCAACTGCGCCGCCGGCAGCTCGCGGTCCTGCTGGCCGGTTTGTCGTCGGCGCCGGGAGCGGACCCGCTGCCCGGCCCGCCGCCAGCGGCCGGCGAGTTCGACTGGCGGTGGCGGCGCCGGGAGTGATGGCCGTCACGCGCTAAGGTTGAGCGGAATACGCTCAACTCTGGTTGTGTCCAACCCAATGGACAACGCCGATCCGGGGGAGCCCATGAACACCGAAAGACTCACCACCAAGAGCCGCGAAACCATCACGGGCGCTGTCGCCCTGGCCAACCAGCGTGGTCACGCCACGGTGGAGCCCTGGCACCTGCTCCTGTCACTCCTGGACACCGACGGCTCGACCGCCACCGGCCTGCTGCGCGCCGTCGGGGCAGACCCGACCGAGCTGCGCCAGGCCGCCCAGCGCGCCGTCGACAACCTGCCGGCCGCGCGCGGCTCCAGCATCGCCGAGCCGACGTTGGCTCGGGAGTTCGTCAACGCCATCGGCGCCGCCGAGCAGATCGCCCGGCCGCTGGGCGACGAGTACACCTCCACCGAGCACCTGCTCGCCGGCCTGGCCCGGGTGGGCGGGGCGGTGTCCGGCGCGCTGAAGACCGCCGGTGCCACCGAGGAGGCCCTGGTCGCCGCCTTCCCGACCGTTCGCGGTGGGGACCGTCGGGTCACCACCGCCGACCCGGAGCAGACCTACCAGGCCCTCACCAAGTACGGCGTCGACCTGACCGCCAGCGCCCGGGACGGCAAGATCGACCCGGTCATCGGCCGGGACTCCGAGATCCGTCGGGTCATCCAGGTGCTCTCCCGGCGTACCAAGAACAACCCGGTGCTGATCGGCGAGCCCGGCGTCGGCAAGACCGCGATCGTCGAGGGTCTGGCCCAGCGGATCGTCACCGGCGACGTGCCCGAGTCGCTGCGCGACAAGAAGCTGATCTCGCTGGACCTCGGCGCGATGGTCGCCGGCGCCCAGTACCGCGGCCAGTTCGAGGAGCGGCTGAAGTCCGTCCTGGAGGAGATCAAGAACTCCAACGGGCAGGTCATCACGTTCCTCGACGAGCTGCACACGGTCGTCGGCGCCGGCAAGGGCGAAGGCTCGATGGACGCCGGCAACATGCTCAAGCCGATGCTGGCCCGTGGCGAGCTGCGGATGGTGGGCGCCACCACGCTGGACGAGTACCGCGAGCACATCGAGAAGGACCCGGCGCTGGAGCGCCGCTTCCAGCCGGTGCTCGTCGGTGAGCCGACCATCGAGGACACCATCGGCATCCTGCGCGGGCTCAAGGAGCGCTACGAGGTGCACCACGGCGTACGGATCACCGACGCCGCGCTGGTGGCCGCCGCGACGCTGTCCGACCGTTACATCACCGACCGGTTCCTGCCCGACAAGGCGATCGACCTGGTCGACGAGTCCGCGTCCCGGCTCCGGATGGAGATCGATTCGCGTCCGGTCGAGGTGGACGAGATCGAGCGGGCGGTCCGCCGGCTGGAGATCGAGGAGATGGCCCTGGCCAAGGAGCCGGACGCCGCCTCCGCCGAGCGGTTGGAGCGGCTCCGCAAGGAGTTGGCCGACAAGCGCGAGCAGCTCACAGTGCTCTCCGAGCGCTGGCAGACGGAGAAGAGCCACATCACCAAGCTCTCCACCGCCAAGGAGGAGTTGGAACGCCTCGGCGGTGAGGCCGAGCGGGCCGAGCGGGACGGTGAGCTGGAACGCGCCGCCGAGCTGCGCTACGGCCGGATCCCCGCCCTGAAGGTCGAGCTGAAGCAGGCCGCGGAGGAGCTGGCCCAGCTCCAGGCCGACGGCGCGATGCTCAAGGAGGAGGTCGGCGCGGACGACATCGCCGCGGTGGTCGCCTCCTGGACCGGCATCCCCGCCGGCCGCCTGCTGGAGGGTGAGACGGCCAAGCTGCTGCGGATGGAGGAGTCGCTGGGCGGCCGGGTGGTCGGCCAGACCGAGGCGGTCGGCGCGGTCTCCGACGCGGTACGCCGCGCCCGGGCCGGTATCGCCGACCCGGATCGCCCGACCGGCAGCTTCCTCTTCCTCGGCCCCACCGGCGTCGGCAAGACCGAGCTGGCCAAGGCCCTCGCCGAGTTCCTCTTCGACGACGAGCGGGCCATGGTCCGCATCGACATGAGCGAGTACGGCGAGAAGCACTCGGTCGCTCGCCTGGTCGGTGCCCCGCCCGGCTACGTCGGCTACAACGAGGGTGGTCAGCTCACCGAGGCGGTGCGCCGACGGCCGTACTCGGTGGTGCTGCTGGACGAGGTGGAGAAGGCCCACCCGGACGTCTTCGACGTGCTGCTCCAGGTGCTCGACGACGGCCGGCTCACCGACGGCCAGGGCCGCACCGTGGACTTCCGTAACGCGATCCTGATCCTCACGTCCAACCTCGGGTCGTCGGTGATCAGCGACCTGACGCTCGCCGACGAGCAGCGCCGGGAGGGCGTGCTGGCCGTGGTCCGGTCGCACTTCAAGCCGGAGTTCCTCAACCGGCTGGACGACATAGTGGTCTTCGCCTCGCTGCGCGGGGACGACCTGCGCTCCATCGTCGACATCCAGTTGAACCGGATGCGGCGGCGGTTGGCCGATCGCCGGCTGGGCCTGGAGATCACCGATGCCGCCCGGGACTGGCTGGCCGAGCACGGTTACGACCCGATCTACGGTGCGCGACCGCTCCGTCGCCTGGTCCAGACCGCAATCGGAGACCAACTGGCGAAGGCCCTCCTGTCCGGCCAGATCCGCGACGGCGAAACGGTGAAGGTGGACCGCGCCACCGAAACCAACACCCTCTCCGTCACCGCTGCCTGATCCGTCGCACCCGGGCCGACCCCGCCTCGCGGGCGGGGTCGGCCCGACCCGTCTCTTCGCCGCCGACGGCACCCCACCGGAACGCTCCGTAGCTGCGGTATCACCAGACGACGATGAGTTTCTCCAGGTGCGCGGGGTTGTTACCGTTCCCGCCGACGCACTTGGGGAGGTGGTCGGCATGAACGGTCCCGTGGCGTACCTGGTGACGACGCTGGGGTGTCTGATCGGAGTCGCCGGGGTCGTGGTGGCGGTGGTGGCGGTGCGCAAGGGCCGCAAGGCCGCCCGGCCGGCGGCACCCGCAGACCCGTTCCGGGACACCGACAGCGACGCGCTCCGCGGCGACCCGCGCCGGCTCAAGCCCGGCGACATCGTCGAGATCCGCCGGGTGTCGTACGCGGTCCGAGGCTCGGTGCATCTGAACGAGGGCGGCTGGAGCTGGGCAGAGCACCTGCTGGACACGGTCGAGGGCGACAAGCGCTGGCTCTCCGTGGAGGAGGACCCGGACCTGGAGCTGGTGCTCTGGACCGCCGAGCCGGCCGCGACGATCACCCCCGGTGGGTCCACCCTCGACTTCGCCGGCCGCCGCTACGCCTTGGAAGAGTCCGGTCAGGCCCGCTTCACCGCCACCGGCAGCACCGGCCTCGACCCCAGTGGCACCCTTCGATACCACGACTACCGGGCGCAGGGCGGCGAACGGCTCTCCTTCGAGGCGTACGGCCAGGCCGGCTGGGAGGTCTCCCTGGGCGAGCAGCTGCACCGCGCCGACGTGATGGTGTACCCGCAGGCCGGGCCGGAGGCCAGCTGACGTGTTGGTGAGCCTCCACACCCCGTACGTCGACACCTGCGCCGCCGACTTGAGCCTGGCACTCGGCGGACCGGAGCGGCCCGCGCTGCACGTCCGCGACCTCACGCTGCCCGGGGGCGTCCGGCTGCGGCTGCGCCTGCTGGGCGCGTCCCACCAGGTCGTGCTGGCCGAACCCGGCGGTGCGGCCGAACTCACCGAGACGGTCGCCTGCCTGCCTGGTCGGCCGCCGCACCTGCCCGACGCCCTGCACGACGAGGCGGGCGGCTACCGCTTCACCGCCAGCGTGCTGCGCCCCGCCGACGGTGAGTTGCACACCCGGATCGCCGGGCTCCGCGCCGACCTGGCCGACGACCCGTACGCCCTGGTCGGAGTCTTTCCCGGTGACCCGGACGCGGTCACCGCGCTGGCCGTGCGCACCGACCTGCCGCACCTGTCGGTCGGCTGGCGTACCTGGCACGCGTACCCCCAGACCAACGAGCTGGTCCTGACCGAGACGGTGGTGGCACTGCGATGACGTACCGACGCTGGTTCGTGGTGGGCGCGGCGACGGCAGTGGTCGGCGTGCTGGTGGCGGCCTTCGCGCTCGTCAACGGCACCTTCTCGCCGCGTGCCTATGTGCAGGACAGGTACTCGCGAGCGGCCAGCCGGGACATCGGCCGGGAAGCGATCGCGTACACCTCGTCCAGGTCACCGACCACTGTCGCCAAGGAACTGACCGACGCGTGGAAGCCGTCCGACAGGTACGCCGACGGCAGCGGCGTCTACCTGCGCTACGACGACGACTCGGTGGTGATCCTGCCGATCGCCGCCGGCTCGGTGATCCTGCTCGAAGACATGGACACCGCTCACCCCCGTTACCACTCGACCGTCGGGTCGTACTGGGGCTGGGGACGCGGCAGCAGCGTTCGGGGCGGCGGCCCCGGCACCGGCAAGTAGCCCGACGCCCGACCCCTTGACCTGGAGCCCTCCGTGCAGAACCTCGTCACCGATCTACTGGCCACCCTCGCCTTCGGCGCGGTCGGCGTCGTCCTCATGGGCGTTGGCTACGGGCTGGTCGACCTGACCACTCCCGGCAAGCTCCACGAACTGATCTGGACCGAGCGCAACCGCAACGCGGCGCTACTGCTCGCGTCCAACCTGCTCGGCGTCGGCACCATCGTGGTCGCGGCGATCGTCGCCAGCGACGACGACCTCGCCCTGGGGCTGGTCGGCGCGGCGGCGTACGGGATCGTCGGCCTGGTGATCATGGCCGCGGCGTTCCTGCTGCTCGACGCGGTGACCCCGGGCCGGCTCGGCGAGCTGCTGGTCGACCCGGAGCCGCACCCCGCCGTGTGGGTGTCGGCAGTGGTGCACCTGGCCACCGGCGCGATCATCGCCGCCGCGATCCTCTGATGACCGGGGGACCGCGACCGGGCGGTGCCGGTCGGCCGTACCCGGGGCGGTCATGAGCACCGGGGCGCCGCCGGTGGTCGACGGCGGCACAGAGGCCCGGCCGCACTGGCGGCTGGCCCGCGCGGCGGTGCTGGTCGCGGTCTTCGTCTGCGCCGCCTGCGGGCTGGTCTACGAGCTGGCCCTGGTAGCGCTCGGCAGCTACCTGATCGGCGACACCGTCGGGCAGGCGTCGATCGTGCTCGGCGTGATGGTCTTCGCGATGGGGGTCGGCGCGCTGGTCGCGAAGCCGTTGCAGCCCCGGGCCGCCGCGGCGTTCGCGGTGATCGAACTGACCCTGGCCCTGCTCGGTGGTCTGTCCGTACTCGGCCTCTACGCCGCCTTCGCCTGGCTCGACCTGTACGGTCCGGCGCTGGTCGGCACCGCCTTCGTGCTGGGCCTGCTGATCGGCGCGGAGATTCCGTTGTTGATGGTGATGCTGCAGCGCATCCGCGAGCAGGCCGCCGGCAGTGCGGTGGCCGACCTGTTCGCCGCCGACTACGTCGGCGCGCTGCTCGGCGGGCTCGCCTTCCCATTCCTGTTGATCCCCGTCTTCGGCCAGCTCAAGGGTGCCCTGGTGGTCGGCGCGGTGAACGCGGTGGCCGGTCTCGCCCTGGTCTGCACTGTGTTCCGGAGGGAGCTGAGCCGCCGCGCCCGGCTCGTCCTCGGCGCCGGCTCTGTCGTGGTCGCGCTCTGCCTGGGGTACGCCTGGGTGACCGCCGCCGACTTCGAGGTGACCGCCCGGCAGCAGCTCTACCGGGACCCCGTGGTGTACGCCGAACGCTCCCGTTACCAGGAGATCGTGCTGACCCGGTCGGTGCGGGAGGTCGGCCACGCCGACAGCGACCTGCGGTTGTTCCTCAACGGTGATCTTCAGTTCAGCTCGGTCGACGAGTACCGCTACCACGAGGCGCTGGTGCATCCGGCGATGCGCGGCCCGCGCGGTGACGTCCTGGTTCTCGGCGCCGGCGACGGCCTCGCCGTCCGGGAGATCCTGCGGTACCCGGACGTGCGCAGGGTGACAGTGGTCGACCTCGACCCGGCGGTGGTGGCGCTGGCCAGCACAGTGCCGCAGTTGCGGGAACTCAACGGCGGCTCGCTCGGCGACCCCCGGGTACGGGTGCTGAACACCGACGCGTTCGGCTGGCTGCGTACCGCCGCCGAGCGCTTCGACGTGGTGGTCGCCGACCTGCCCGACCCGGACGAGACGGCCACTGCCAAGCTCTACACAGTCGAGTTCTACGCGCTGATCAGGTCGGTGCTCGCCGAGCAGGGACGGCTGGTGGTGCAGTCCGGCTCGCCGTACTTCGCGCCCCGCTCCTACTGGTCGATCGATGCGTCGGTGCGGGAAGCCGGCTTCGCCACTGTGCCGTACCACGTCGACGTGCCGTCCTTCGGAGACTGGGGTTTCCTGCTCGCCACGGCGGGAACCGTCCCGCCGGTGCTCGAACTGCCGGCCGACGCGCCCCGGCTGCGTTTCCTCGACCCGGGCGTGCTGCGGGCGGCGGCGGCCTTTCCCCCCGACCGCGCTCGCCTGAACGTGCCCCCCAGCACCCTCCTCCAACCGAGGGTCCTCGACTACGCCCGCACGGAGTGGCGCGGCTACTGACCCCCACCACCGGGCGTCTGCACCAGGCGCTGTGTCGGGAGAGTGTCCGCTCATGGCGCAAACCTCGTGATTAACGGGGTGGAGTGGGGGCGGACGGGGAAAGGGTGGAGGCATGTTTGGGATGCGGAAGGCTTGGGAGCGCGAATTGGGCGCCGCCGTCGACGAGTTGGTGGCGGCTGACACGCTCGCCTTCGGTGGGGTCGGGATCGCGGGCGCGCTGTTGCCGGTGACCGAGGCGTACCACCGGGTCGAGGCCGCCGTCAGCGACCACCCCGAGGAGGTACGCCGCCAGCTCGACCGGGTGCTGGCCGACGGCACACCCGCCGGTCGGGCGTACGCGGCCACGCTGCTGGAGCGCGTCGACCCGGAAGCGGCCCGAGCGGCCTGGACGTCGCTGCGGGACGATCCGAGCGAGTTCACCACCTTCGTCGGCTGCGTGATGGACCGCGAAACCCTTGGCACGTACGCCAGTCGGCGGCTCGCCGCAGCATGATCCATTCGCCGGTCGGTGCTGCCCGATTGGTTCTGCCGGTCGCCGACGCCGCGCCGTACGTTGCGAGCCATGAGCCCGCCCGTCGCCGCGCCGCGTCCGCCCCGCCCGGTCACCGTGACCATCGCCTTCTGGCTGCAACTGGCATTGGTGCTGGTGCTGCTCGGCCTGGCCGCGCTGACGGTGGCCGAGGCCGTGCACTTCGATGGCCAGATCGACCGCGCGGCACGACTGGTGCCGGACGCCGACCCGGACGAGGTGGCTGGCGAGCGGCAGGGCAACGTCGCGATGACGCTGGTCCTCGGCGTGCCGGCGGTGCTGCTCGCGGTCTGGCTGGCGGCCACCGCCGGCCGGGTCCGGCGGGGCGCCAACGTCGCGCGGATCCTGGTCTTCGTGGCCAGTGGCGCGCAGCTGTTGGTCTGCTTCGCGCAGTGCTGTTCCGGTGGGTTCCTCGTGCCGCTGCTGACCATGCCGGAGATGGGGGACGAGCCGCCACCGGACTGGGACGAAGAGTGGGAGACCTCGACGTTCTACGACACGCTCTACTCCGGCACCGATCCCTGGGACGACGTGTTCTTCCCCGCGGCGGGGCTGGGGGTGCTCACCGTCCTGGCCCTTTCCGCCGCCGTGGTCCTGCTGCTGGCGCTGCCGCCGGCGAACCGCTGGTTCGTGCCGCGTACCGCGAACGAGGCGCTGCCCGGCCCAGCCTGGGTGATGCCCGTCCCCACCTACGCCCCGACCGGTTACGGATACCCGACAGCTCCGCTCGTGCCGGGCTTCCTGCCGCCGAACCAGCCGCTCCCACCCGGCTACCTGATCTGCCCCGACCCAGCCGCGCACCTGACGGCGGGCGCGCCGGGCACCCCACCAGGGCCGACGGGACCGCCGGCGGCGCCTCCGGAGGACGCACCCGGGCACCTTCGCTAGCTGAGCTGTCGGCCACAGCGCAGGCCTTCCTGGTGCCGAGGGTTGTTACCGTCTGCGCCGACGTACCTGGGGAGGTGGTCGGGTGGACGCGCTGGTGACGTGCCTGGTGGCGGCTGTTGTCGTACTCGCGGTGGTAGTGGTCGTCGTGCGGGCCCGCCGACGGCCGACGGGCCGGCCCGACGGCCAGCCGGCGGAGCCGCCGCGCGACGGCCCGCTCCGCCTGACCCCGGGCGACCGCGTGCGGATCCGGGAGCGGGAGTACGCGGTGAGCGCCACTATCCGTCTGGTCGAGGGCGACTGGAGTTGGGTGCAGCACCTCCTCGACGACGACTCCGGCACCCGCCACCGGCTCTCCGTGGAGGACGGCCCCGAACTCGAGTTGGTGTTCTGGACCGCCGAACCGGGCGCCACCGTCACCCCGGGCGCACCGACCATCGAACTGGGCGGGCGGCGCTACACCTGGGCCGAGACCGGGCAGGCGCGTTACACCGCCACCGGAGAGACCGAGCTGCCGTCGACCGGGACGATGCGCTACCACGACTACCAGTCCGGTGGCGGCGCGCGGCTCTCCTTCGAGGCGTACGGCGAAGAGGGCTGGCGAGTCGCCCGCGGTAATCTGCTTGACCCCGCCGATCTGGTAATTCGCACAGGCGGCGGCTCTCAAGCGAGTTGAATGGTGGGGGAATTGGACGGACGCTCGGTCGTCGTCCAATTGCTGCTCCGCAGCCGGGTCGGCTACTTAAATGTGAACCGACCCGGCTGCGGTGCAACTATCTAGAAATTAAGCCAACAGCCCGAGGAGGGTGTGCGGCATACTTTGAACGTTGAAGAAATTGGGAACACACGCGAAGTCGCTGAGGATTCCGGCGTTCTGGAGCCTCACGCCTTCGGAGATGCAGGTGGCGAGATTTCGGTAGACGCCCCACGCCGGCCAGCCCATGGCCTGGTAATCCCCTGCGGCGCTGGCCACGGGAGCTGCTGAAACGGTCGGGGCAGCCTGCGCTGGTGCGGCCAAGGTGAGCGAACCGACAGCGAGCGCGCCGGACAGGACCGCAGCGCGAACAATCTTTTGCATCCTTGCTCCTTCTGAGCGTTTGGCATTTCCTGTCCAAGACAGGCCGGCTGTCCAAGACAGCTTGCAAACCCCCCGTGGGCCCACGAAGCCTCGTTGACTACCAATTGCTGGCCGTCAACGCCCATCTATGGGAACATGCTCTGGCCTGGCTGGCAACCCCGGTCACCGTGTCCACTCAGGTCTTTGCAGTTCAAGGCTTCTCTAATGTTTGCGATCTAGCCTTATGGCGCAGACAACCGTCGAAGTTGACGGCTCTTCCGCCCAAGGCCCCGGTCGACGACGACGAGAGACCGTCACGAGCAGGCGCGCCAGTCGACCGTCCGACGCTCTGCCCACAGTGGCCCGGCGCTGCGGATCGCACCCACATCTCCGCCTGGGCCTTTGTCCCTGAACTGTCGCTCGTAGGGCGGTGTCGATACGGTGTCATCCTGATCACATAAGGAGAGCCATGGCCAATCCTCTCAGCAAGCCGACTCCAGTGCGCCCGGGTGTCGTGACGATCTCGACGTATCTGTTGCTGCTGTTCGCGTTCACCCAGCTGCTCAGCCTGATCATGGTCATCAGCGTGAGTGGCAGCATCAAGCAGGGCTTCCAGGACGCGTACGAGGGCACCGAGGATGTCGAGACCATTGGAACGGTCGCCGTCGCCTTCGCGGTTGCCTCCGTCGCGGTGGTCCTGGTGCTCGCGCTCGTCCTGGTCGTGCTGGCGATGTTCAACAACCGTGGACGCAACGGAACCCGGATCGCCACCTGGGTGGTCGGCGGCATCCTGGTCTGTTGTGTCGGTGGCTCGGTCGTCAGCGGTGCGTCCGGATTTTCGCAGGGCGCGTCGGGCGGCGGCGGCGATGCGCCGAGCGGCGCAGAGGTCGAGCGCAGCATGTCGGATGCCCTCCCATCCTGGTATGGCCCGACCAGCACGGCGGTGAACATCCTGGGGCTCGCGGCGCTGCTCGCGGCGCTGATCCTGCTGGCGCTTCCGAAGGCGCACCCGTTCTTCCGCAAGGCCACCGCGGAATGGGAGCCGCCGGCCCCAGGCGCCAACTACCCGGGCAACCCGCAGGCGCCCGGTCAGCCGGGCTACCCGCAGGCATCGGGTGAGCCGGGTTATCCGTCGAGTGGGGAGCCGAGCTACCCGCCGCCACCGGCCGCGAACCGACCGGAAGACACGCCGCCCACGGACCGGCCCGGGTCAACCCCGCCGCCGACCAACTGACGGCTCGATAAGCACGACGCCGACGATCCCTCCGAGTAGGTTGCAACCCGACGCCTACCGGAGGGATTCGTCGTGTCGTACCCGGAATCGGCACCGGCCCGCCGGCCCGCCGCCGTCCTGTCGGCCGCGGCCGTGCTGTTGGTGATGGCTGTCGCCGCGCTCGCGTACGCGGTGGTCGACCTGGTGGTGCTGGGCGGGACGGTCGACGCGTTCCGCTCCGCCGCCCGCGACACCGCGGCGAGCCCAGAGCAGATCGACGACGTGGTGACTCTGCTCCGCGCATCCGCGGTGCTGTCGGCGGTGGTGGCGGTGCTCTCCACGCCGCTGCTCGCCGGCCTGGCCCTCGGGCTGCTGGCCGGTCGCAACGGTGTCCGGGTGGCGACCTGGGTGGTCAGCGGGCTCGGCCTGCTCGCCGGCTGCTGCAGCGTGGCGGTGGTCGTCGGCGAACGGGCCGCGCCACTGCAACTGGGCTCCGGCGAGCAGTCTCTCGCCGAGTTGCTGGGTCTACTCGGCGACGCGTACCCGTCCTGGTGGATCCCGCTCAACGCCGGGCTTTCCGTCGCCCAGGGGCTCGGTTACCTTGTAGTAGCTACGCTGCTGGCGCTGCCGGCGGCGAACAGCTGGTTCGGTCGCCACCGCCCGACGGCGCCAACCGCGCCGCCCATGTTCCCGCCCGCCCCGCACCAGCCCCCGTCGGCGCCGCACACGCCCCCGTACCCGCCCAGGTGAGGACCACTCCGTGACGCTCGACCCCACGACTGCCGAGCGCCGAGCCCTGATCACCGGGGCCACCGCCGGCATCGGCGCGGCGTTCACGCGACGGCTGGCCGCCGACGGCTGGCACCTGGTGCTCGTTGCCCGCGACGCGGCGCGGCTGACCGAGCTGGCCACCGAGCTTGGTTCCACGTACGGACGCGAGGTGGAGACGATCCCTGCGGATCTGTCCACCGACGACGGCTGCGCAACGGTGGAGCAGCGGCTCGCCGACGGCAGCCCGGTGCACCTGCTGGTCAACAATGCGGGGATCAGCTTGAACAAACCGTTCCTGCGCTCGACGGCGGAGGACGAGGCGCGACTGTTGCGACTCAACGTGCACGCGGTCATGCGGCTGACCCTGGCGGCGCTTCGACCGATGACTGAACGGCGAAATGGGGCAGTGATAAATGTCTCTTCGGTCGCCGGTTTCGGTACGGCCATGCCCGGATCGACGTACTCGGCCAGCAAGGCGTGGGTCACCAACTTCAGTGAGTCCGTCGGGCAGTCGGCGCGGCCGTTCGGCGTTCAGGTGATGGCCCTCTGCCCCGGCTACACCCGCACCGAATTCCATCAGCGAGCCGGCATCAACATGTCCAAGACGCCGGAGTGGCTGTGGCTGCGGGCCGAGGATGTGGTCGACGAAGCCCTGCGTGACCTGCGCAAAGGCAAGATGGTCAGCATCCCGGCGTGGAAGTACAAGGTGGTCGTCGCCGGCATGCGACACGCGCCGCGGCGGCTGCTCCAGGCGGTCGCGCGGGACACCCGCGGCCGGATCGGTCGCGACGAGCGCTGAGCTTCAACCGGCACGCCGACCCCGAGCGAGTGGTGGGACGGCGTTGGCACGCCGCTGTCGGGCCAGTTGCTGAGCGTAGTCGAACATCGCCAGTCATCGGTTCCCCTCGGGGCTGATCAGGGTGGACCCCGCACACGGCGTTCAGAGTTGCGCAGTAACCTCTATCGCCATGGGGGACCACGACGACCTGCGTAAATTCATTACCGACCTGGCTGTGGTCCACGGCCGGGTCGTGCTCTCGTCGGGGCGCGAGGCAGACTGGTACGTGGATCTGCGGCGCGTCACGCTCCATCACCGGGCCGCTCCTCTGGTCGGCCGGGTGTTGCTCGACCTCACCGCCGACTGGGAGTTCGACGCCGTTGGGGGCCTCACCCTGGGCGCGGATCCTGTCGCGCTCTCGATGCTGCACGCCGCCGCTCCGACCGGCCGGGCCCTGGACGCCTTTGTGGTGCGCAAGGCGGGCAAGGCCCACGGTCTTCAACGGCGGATCGAGGGACCGGAGGTGGCTGGCCGTCGAGTGTTGGCGGTGGAGGACACATCCACGACGGGCGGAAGTGTTTTGACCGCTGTCGAGGCGCTTCGCGAGGCCGGGGCGGAAGTCGTGGGCGTGGTGGTTATTGTTGATCGAGGCGCCGGCGACGCGGTGCGAGCCGCCGGATTGCCGTACCGGGCGGCCTATACGTTGGCTGACCTCGGCCTTGTGGCGTAAAAGTCTGCCGATTCGGATCTGCTGATATGCAGGCGGATCGATGCTGCTGGTGGAAGGATGGAATACGTGGGAACTGCGTTGGCCGAAATGACTATGCCTCAGATCTCGCCGCTAAACGGCGAGCCGATCGAACGTGCCGATGCCGAGCGTCTCGCCGGGGTCCTCAAGGCCCTTGCTGATCCTGCTCGGTTGCGGCTGCTCAGCCTGATCCAGTCGGCCCCCGAGGGCGAGGCGTGCGTCTGTGACCTGACGGCGCCGCTCGGCCTCTCTCAGCCGACGGTCAGTCATCACCTGCGTATCCTCACCGAGGCTGGCTTGTTGCAGCGGGAGAAGCGCGGTGTCTGGGCGTACTACAGCCTGGTCCCGAGTGCGATCGCGACGATCGCCGACCTGCTGACCCCGCCGCGTAAGCGGGCCACCAAGAAGGCCCGCTGACGTAGGCACTACACGCCGTCCCGAGCCGGGGCGGCGTCCGGTGGCGAGCCAGGGGTGGCGCCACCGGTGGTTGACACCTGCTCGTCCCCGGTCGCACCACCGGAGGCCGGGTTCGACATGCCGACGGCCGACCCCCTCACCGGGGGCCGGCCGTCGTCGTACCGCTCAACGGTCCTGACCGTGCTCCGGGCGCTGACGGCCGTGCTCGTGCCGGTCGTGGTCGAACGCCTCACGGGCCGCCTCCACCGCGCCAGCGGCACTGGCCGCCGCGACCACAGCGACCGCCTCGCCGCGCTTACGAGCCCGCCGGTCGCGAAGGAACTCGAAGAAGATCGGCAGCACCGAGATCACAATGATCAGGGCCACCACCGGCAGGATGTAGTGGTCGATCTTGTCCCCGATGGCCTGGTAGATCTGCTCGGCCAGCAGGTAGCCGATCAGCAGGATGCCGTCCACCCAGAGCACCGCGCCGACGACGTTCCAGAGCAGGAACTTCTTGGCCGGCATGCCGAGCGCGCCCGCGACCGGGTTGAGGAACGTCCGGACGATCGGAATGAAGCGCGCCAGCACGACGGCCTTCGCCGGGCCGAACTTCTGGAAGTAGTACTCGGCCTTCTCCACGTACTCCTTCTTGAAGAGGCGGGAGTTCGGCCGCTCGAACATCGGCCGGCCGTACCGCGCGCCGAGCCAGTGCCCCAACTGCGCGCCGACGATCGCGCAGATCGGCCCACCGATCAGCAGACCGGTGAGGGAGAGGCGGGTGCCGTCACCGAAGATCGCGTCCGCCACCGGTGACGAGGCGACTCCGGCGAGGAACAGCAGCGAGTCACCGGGGAAGAAGAAGCCCACCAGCAGGCCGGTCTCGGCGAAGAGGATCACCCACACGCCGATCAGGCCGAAGGTCTGCAACAGATCCTTGGGATCGAGCGGGTTCAGGGCGACGCTCTCCAGGAGAGCGCGGGTCTTCTCAGCTGTGTCCACGGCCACAAAGGGTACCGAAGCCCAGGGCCCCGGCCGCGCCGGACCGGCCCGTCACCACCCGCCCGCGTCGTGGGGTCCAACGACGGCGCCCCGCCGACCGTGGTGGTCGACGGGGCGCCGGTGGTGCGGGGTAGGTCAGGCGACGAAGCGGGTCCGGCGGCGCTTGGCCACCAGGTAGCCGCCGACGCCCGCCGCGAGCAGCAGCGCGCCGAGGCCGACGATCAGGCCGGTGGACTGACCGGTGACCGGCAGCGAGCCGCCGTCGTCACCGCCGCCCTGGCCGCCGTCTCCGCCGCCGTTCACCAGGATCTGCGCGGTGTCGTTGGCCGGGTTCAGATCCTTGATCTCGGTCTCCTCGCGCCCGGTACGCAGCGTGACCTCGCCGGCCTGGTCGCCGGCCTGGTCGATCCGCACCTGGAACTCGTAGTCGACCTTCTCGCCCTTCTTGATCGAGCCGTCCACGAAGCACTGGTAGACCCGCGCGCCGGGCTTGCCCGGCTCCCACCCGTCGTCCTCGGAGTCGAAGCAGTTCTCCGAAGCGCGGACGGCGGTGACGCCCTTCGGCAGCGTGACGGTGGTGCCGACATATGGCGACTCGCCGCCACCCGCGTTGACGGCCGCCGGCCCGTTGTTGACGTAGCCGACCGTGAGCGCGACGGTGGCGCCGACGTCACCGGTCACCGTCGCGCCGCGTGCTGCCACATCGGCCCGCTGGTCGCCGGTCACCTGAAGGTCGACCCAGGTCGAGTTGTCCAACGGGTTGACGTCGGTCTGTCGGGAGCGCAGGTTCATGACCGGCTCGAGCTTCAGCTCACCCTCGGTCCCGTTCGGCCCGATCTTGGCCGGGAGTTCGGCCTCGGACCTGTACTCGTCCCAGTCGGCGGGCGTGAACCAGGTGGAGAACCCGCCGAAGGTGTTCGGCGCCCAGGTGTCGGCGGGCACGGTGAACCCGAAGCTGTCGTCGAGGCGGAAGCTGCTGTTCTCGCCGATGGTCGTGTCGAAGCGGCAGGCGAACGCGAAGTCGTGCAGCGGGCCATCGGTGTACTCGCAGTTCTCGTAGCGCTTCGACGGCTGAAGACCGTCCGCGCCGACGACGTAGAGAACCGCGTCCTTCGCTGGCACCTCGCCCCGGTTGGTCACCTGGAACGGGGCCTTCAGCGTGGCGCCGGGCGCGCCCTTGAGCTCCAGGGACTCGTTGGTGGTGAGGTCGACGCCCTCGCCGATTTCCACAGTCGAGCTGTAGGAGGCGGATTCGGACTTGCCGTCCGGCGTGACGGTGAACCTCAGCTCGCCCTTCTGATCGGGCTTGGCGTCGGCCTTCGCGCGAACGACGAGGGAGACGAGGTTCAGGTACGAGCCGTCGTCGTCCTGGTCCTCGACCTTGCACGTCAGGATCGCACCGGACTCGGTGCAGTTGTCCCCGCTGCTCTCGACGTCGGCGAAACCGTAGACCTTGCTCCGGTCCACCTTGATCGTGTAGTCGTCGGGCTGCCGCTCCGTGGTGAGCGAGAAGAGGGTGAGCCACTTGTCGGTGCCGCCGGGCGCGACGATCACGTTGTTGGCGTACAGGTCGAGATTCTCTACCGGTGCGGCGAGGGCTGCCGGTGCGGCGGCGGCGGGGGCGGCGGCGGCGACGAACGCGCCTGCTACGCCCAGTCCGGCGAGCCAACGCCGGGTGGAGTGGGTGAGCATGAGGGGGGTTCCTCCAGTTGGGGGATCAGGTGGAGCCTGCGGATCTTAAGGAATCGCTAAGGCTGACTGCAGCCCTCAAATCCGCCCGCTGAGCAAGACGAACCAAAAGGTTGATCAGAGTCACCGCAATGTTCGGTCGGTCCGCCTCCGTCATCTGAGGCAGGAGCCCCCCGGGAGGTGCAGTGACGTACGAGGAGTTCGCGGACACGCGGCTGGCCCCGCTACTGCGGTACGCGGTGATGCTGACCGGCGAACCACACCAGGCCCAGGATCTGGTCCAGGAGACCATGGTCCGGGTCCAGCTCAACTGGCGTCGGGTCGCCCGCGCGGACTCGCCCGAGCGTTACGTACGCCGGATGCTCACCAACCAGTACGTCGACTGGCGGCGCGGATCGTGGGTGCGCCGTGTGCTGTTGCGCGGGGAGCCCGACGCGACGGTGCCGGTGCCCACCGACCACGCACAGTCCGCCGTGGACCGGGACCAGATCTGGTCGTGGCTGTCCCGGCTGCCGCGTCGGCAGCGGGCTGCTCTGGTGCTGCGCTACTACGAGGACCTGCCCGACGTCGAGATCGCCGAGATTCTCGGCTGTGCCGTCGGGACCGTCCGTTCGTCCATCTCCCGGGCCCTGGCCACGCTCCGGGCCGAGTACGTGGAGGCGTGAACATGATCGAGGATGACCTGCGTGCCGCGTTCGCCCGGCACGAGACGTTGACCCCGTCGACCGGCCCGCTGCGGGTCGCTATCGACCGGATCGCCGCTGTCCGCCGTCGCCGCCGGCAGCGGTTCCAGGCCGCTGGCGTCACGCTCGCCCTGCTCGCCGCGCTCGGAGTCGGGGTGCCGCAGCTGCGCCCCGATCCGCCGGTCGTTGGCTCGTTGTTGTCCGATCGACCGGCTGGCGTGCAGTCCGGGGCGCTGAACGTCCTGCTGCTCGGGGTGGACGGCTTCGGCGAGCAACCGTCGTACCGGTTGGCGGACTCCGTCCTGCTGGTGCACATCCCGGCCGACCGGAGCCGGCCGTACCTCATCTCGTTGCCGCGCGACCTGGAGGTGTCGATCCCCGGCCGGGGGGTCGAGAAGCTCAACAGCGCGTTCCACAGCGGTGCCGCCGAGCCCCGGCCCGACCTGGGCGCTGGCTACGACCTGACCCGCCGGGTGGTCGCCGACCTGACCGGGGTACGTGTCGACGCCGGCGCGGTGCTGACCTTTGCCGGGCTGCGCAGGATCACCGAGGCGGTCGACGGGGTGGAGGTGTGCCTACCGGAGGAGGTGCGGTCCTGGCACACCCGCCGGACCTTCCCGGCCGGCTGTCAGCGGCTCGACGGGGCTGCCTCCGTCGACCTGCTGCGGCAACGGCGCTACCTGCCCGACGGCACGTTGGACCGGGACCGCAACGCCCAGCGCTACGTCGCCGGGCTGGTCCGGCGGGCGGTCGCCCAGGACGTGCTGACCAATCCGGTACGGCTCACCGCGCTGCTGTCGGCCGCCGGCAAGGGTCTGGCGGTCGACGACGACGGCCTGCCGCTGACCAGGCTGGCGGCGGTGCTGCCCGAGCTGAAGAGCGTCGACCCGGTGGGGCTCAGCCTGCCGGTCAGCCCTCCGGCAGGCAACGCTTCGCGGCTGCCGCTGGACCCGAAGCGGGGCCCGGAGTTCCTCGCCGCGCTGCGCGAGGATCGGTTGGCGCAGTGGGCGGCGCAGCACCCGGAGCAGGTCAATTCCGTCCGCTGACGGACGAGGGCATCACCACGGCGCCCCGCCAGCCCGGTACGAGCCGGCGGGGCGTCAGGCGGGTCGGGGTGGGTCAGGCGGGTCGGGGTGGGTCAGGCGGGGAAACGGCCGCTGTGGCGTCGGGCGAGCAGGTAGCAGCCGGCGCCGGTGACGAGCAGCAAAGCGCCGATGCCGGCGATCAGGCTGGTGGGGGCGCCGGTGATGGGCAGCGAACCACCGCCACCGCCACCACCATCGCCGCCGCCGTCGCCGTCACCATCGCCCGGGCCACCGCCGCCCTGGGCCGCGTTGACCACGATGGTGGCCCTGTCGTTGGCCGGTTTGATGTCGTCCTGGAAACCGCCGCCGGCCGGGCATTCGCACGGCGCGTTGACCCGCACCGCTCCCCGGGCGTTGGGGATCACCTTGTCGATCCGTAGCCGGAACTTCACGGTGTAGGTCTGCCCGGCCACCAGGAGCATCTCCGAGGCGCACAGGTACGTGCGGGTGGTGTCCTGGCGCAACCGGCAGTTGTCGGGGACCTCGACGGCGGTGGTGCCCGGCGGTAGTTCGACGTTCGTGTGGGTGGCGGCCTCGAAGTCTCCGTTCGTCCGGTCGAGCGTCGCCGGGCCGTTGTTCCGGAAGCCGACGGTCGCCGTGACGACGGCGCCGGCCGTGCCCCTGAGCGTGGCCCCGATCGCCGCGAGGTCGGTGCCGTTGGTGCCGGTCGCCTTGATGGTCCACCCGGTGTAGTCGTTGCCCGGGCCGACGTCGGTCTGGGCGGCCTTCCGCATCCTGCCGGGCGCCCCGGTCAGAGTCAGCTTCGGACCGCTACCGGGGGTGGCCGCCCGGGCGCCGACGGCCGTCCGCACCCGGGTCAGGTCCTCGAAGTCGGCAGTGGTCATGAACTGGGCGTAGCCGGACTGGTTGGTCGGCGCGTAGGTGTCCTTGGCGAGTTCGAGGTTCAGCGTGGCGACGAGCCCGGTGCCCACTGGGATGTCCTCGTCGAACTGGCAGGAGAGCAGGTGGTCGTCGGCGTAGCGGCAGTTGCTGAACCGGTCCTTGGTGCGGATCGAGTAGGGGAGGTCGAAGACCGCGACGAATCCGTTGACGACCTTGTCGCCGGCATTGGAGACGGCCAGCGGAACAGTGAACTTTCCACCCGGCTTCGCGGAGAGGCTGGTGAACGGGCCGCCGGCCAAATCGACCCCCTCGCCGACCCGGACGTGCGAGGTGTAGCTGCCGCTCCGCCCGCCCGCCGCCTCGAAGCTGACCGCGACGTCGCCGGAGTCGCCGAGCTGCGCACCTGCGGTGACGCCGAGGTGCACCCGCTTGACCCCGTTGCGGTAGATCCCGCTGCCGATCGGCGGCATCTCGTACAGGACGACATCGGAGGGTTCCGTGCAGACGAGAACGCCAGGCTCCGGCGCGGCGCACTCCTGGCCGTCGGCAGGAGTCACAGTGACCTTGTCGGCCAGGGAGCGGTAGTCGTACCGCACGGAGACGTCGGTGAGGACCGTCGGCTCGTCGGCGTACAGCAACAGGCCGCGGATGGTCGGCTCCGAGCCGACGGCCACTGTGGCGTCCTGGAAGTAGGGCTCGATCGTGGGTGCGGCGACGGCGGGGGTGGCGGAGGCGGCGATCAACGCGCCTGCGGCGCCGAGCCCGGTCAGCCAGCGGAGCGAGTGCTTGAGCATGGGGTCCTCCCGTGGGGGTACAGGTGGCGCTCGTCCAACCTAGGGACGCCTCGGCTCCTCCGGTAACCCCCTTCGGATCGATATCTATCTTAATGACCCGAACGGCTGAACACCCCTGTCGCAACGGGCAGCCGACCCCGCGACGGATCAGCGGTAGTCGTCCTCGTCCCCGGTGACCACCCGGGCCTGCTCCATCGCGTCCCAGTCGCCGACCTCCAGGCCGCGGTGCGGCTCACTGTCGACGTCGGCCGGGCCGGCGACTGTGGCCTGCTCGACCGCGTCGGCCGGGTCCGCCTCAGGGTCGCGTTCGTTGGGCGCTAGGTGGTCGCCGGGGGTGAAGTCCTCGTCGGGCTGACCCATCATCCCTCCCGGGGGTCTCGGGGCACGGTTCCCACCCACCGTACGGGTTGGGCCGGCGCACCGCCCGGAAGCGGAGTAGGCGGAATCAGCCCTCGGCGACGCGACCCGGTGCCAGGATGGTGCAGTGGGCTTCCTCATCAGACTGGCGATCACCGCTGTCGCGTTGTGGATAACCACGCTGATCGTGCCCGGGGTCGACGTGCACGGTCGTTCGGGTGGCAACACAGTCCTCACCCTGATCGTGGTGGCGCTGATCTTCGGCGTGATCAACGCGGTGCTCAAGCCGGTGATCCGAGTCGTCGGTTGTGTGTTCTACCTGCTGACCCTGGGCCTGTTCGCGCTGGTGGTCAACGCGTTGCTGTTCCTGCTCACCGACCGGATCGCCAGTGGGCTCGACCTGCCGTTCCAGGTGGACGGATTCTGGCCGGCGTTCTGGGGAGCCATCGTGATGACAGTGGTGACCTGGTTGATCAGCGTCATCGTGCCGGACAACCTGGACCGCCGGTGAACGGCTAGGACCCGGGTCGGTTGTTCCGGCGCACCTCACCTACGGGATACTTCCGGGCGGAGGACAGCGCGGTCCGGCGCACAAATGAAGAACAGCGGCCAGCACGGCCGAGAGTGGTAAGTAAGGAGCGCATCACATGCCCATCGCTTCCCCCGAGGCTTACGCGGAGATGCTGGACCGCGCCAAGGCTGGCCGGTACGCGTACCCCGCGATCAACGTGACCTCCTCCCAGACGCTGAACGCGGCGCTCAAGGGCTTCGCCGACGCGGAGAGCGACGGCATCATCCAGGTTTCCACCGGTGGCGCCGAATACCTCTCCGGCCCCTCGATCAAGGACATGGTCACCGGCGCGGTGGCGTTCGCCGCGTACGCGCACGAGGTCGCCAAGAAGTACTCGGTGAACATCGCCCTGCACACCGACCACTGCCCGAAGGACAAGCTGGACGGGTTCGTGCGTCCGCTGATGGGCATCTCGCAGGAGCGGGTGAAGCGCGGCGAGGAGCCGCTGTACCAGTCGCACATGTGGGACGGCTCGGCCGTGCCGGTCGCGGAGAACCTTGAGATCGCCGCGCAGCTGCTCGACGAGGCCGCCAAGGCCAAGATCGTCCTTGAGATCGAGGTCGGTGTCGTCGGTGGCGAGGAGGACGGCGTCGAGAACGCCATCAACGACAAGCTCTACACCACCACCGATGACGGCCTGGCCATGGTCGAGGCGCTCGGCCTCGGCGAGAAGGGCCGCTACATGGCGGCGCTGACCTTCGGCAACGTGCACGGCGTCTACAAGCCGGGCAACGTCAAGCTGCGTCCGGAGATCCTCAAGCAGATCCAGGACGCCGTCGGCGCCAAGTACGGCAAGGACAAGCCGCTCAGCCTGGTCTTCCACGGCGGCTCGGGCTCCCTGCTGAGCGAGATCCGCGAGGCTCTGGACTACGGCGTGGTGAAGATGAACATCGACACCGACACCCAGTACGCCTTCACCCGCCCCGTCGCGGACCACATGCTCCGCAACTACGACGGCGTGCTGAAGATCGACGGCGAGGTCGGCAACAAGAAGCTGTACGACCCGCGTGCCTGGGGCAAGGCCGCCGAGGCCGGCCTGGCCGCCCGGGTCGTCGAGGCCTGCGAGCACCTGCGCTCGACCGGCACCACGATGACCAAGTAACGACGCCCCACCCGACGGCCGGCTCCCCGCACGGGGAGTCGGCCGTCGTCGTCAGGTCGTCAGCAGGCGTACCGCCTCGCGGACGTCGTCGGTGAGGTGGATCGTCGACGACAGGTCGCCGAACGGGGACGCGGCCAGCAGCGGACGCAACAGCGCCTCCACCGGCAGCTCCACGGTCCAGTAGGCGCGGTCCAGGAAGATGTACGCCCCGCTGGCGCCGTCGGTGCCGTAGTAGGTCTTGGTGGCCGCCTGGAACACCTCCTGCACAGTGCCCGCCCGCCCCGGCGCGAAGACGATGCCGCCCCGGGCGAGGCGCAGGATGGTGTCCTCCCGGATCGCGTTCGAGAAGTACTTCGCGATCCGCCCGGCGAACAGGTTCGCCGGCTCGTGTCCGTACAACCAGGTCGGAATGGCCAGGCCACCCGCACGCGCCCAGCCCAGGTCGTCGCCACGCTGCCGGGGCACCCCCGCGTACCGCTGCCGGACCGTCAGCGCGGTAGCCGTGTAGCGGTGGTGGTCGGTGAAGTCGGGGGCGGTGGCCAGCAGGTCGATCGCCGCCGTCACGTCGGTCGCCGGCCGGTCCGCCAGGTAGGCGCCGAGGTTCGCGGCCTCCATCACACCCGGGCCGCCGCCGGTCACCACCAGCCGATCAGCCCGTGCCAGCTCCCAACCCAGCACGGCCGCCATCCGGTACGCCGGGCTGCCGCGCCGCACCGCGTGCCCGCCCATGATGCCCACCACCGACTGCGGCCCGTACGCGGTCAGCCAGACCCGGGTGGCGTCGGCCAGCGCGTTGTCCACGCCGTGGTCGTGCAGCCGCTGACCCAACGCCTCCTTGACGTCCGGCAACGCGCCGCCGTGCGCCCGGTAGTGGTCGTACACCCGGGTGTCGTACATCCCGGTGAACCCGCCCTCGGCGAACCCGGCGGCCAGGTCGTCCGGGGTGTACAGGTGCGTCGGCTGGGTCGGGTACGGCAACCCGGAGAACGGCGGCACCACGTTCGCGCCACGCCGGACCAGGTCGGCGCCCACGTCCCGGGACGCGAACCGGCAACCGACGAAGAGGGTGCCCGCGACGTCGACGCCGGTCAGGTCGGGCACCGGCGCGAGGTCGAGCCGTAGGCCCTGCACGGTCAGCCCGGTCAGCCGACCGGTGGCCAACTGATTGTCGAACTCGGCACGGGTCTGGATCTCACCGGCGTGCAGGTGCGGCTCGATGACGTCCGCGGGAGGTGGGGTCGGCACCGGGCCATCCTGCCCCTCCACCAGGCCCGGTCAAACCTCGGGCCAGGGGTGGAACCGACAGGAGCCCGGTGGTCGTGGCCACCGGGCTCCTGCATAACCGGTTCCTGGGGAGGCTCCGGACCATTAGTTGTAGTGGAAAACACCAGGCAGCGGCATAGGCCGCAGGCGTGACCAACTCCTCAGCCGTTCAGCGGGACACGTCGGCCGACCCGCTCGCGTGTCGCACTGTCCAGCGGGTTGAATGGGGCGATGCAGAACCTTTTGCCAGAGCCACCGGCCACCCGCCTGCCCGTGAACGACGAGGCCGACGCCGCCCTGGCCGCCGCCGCCGAGGCCGGCACCGATGAGGCGTACGCCAATGTGGCGGCCGGCTTCCCGACCTACAGCGCGGCCTGGGCGGAGCTCGCGGCGCGGGCGTTCGCGCAGGGTCAGGTGGTGACGGCGTACGCGTACGCCCGCACCGGATACCACCGGGGCCTCGATCAACTGCGCCGCAGTGGTTGGAAGGGGCACGGCCCGGTGCCGTGGTCACACGAGCCCAATCGGGGCTTCCTCCGCTGCCTCTACGTGCTGTCCCGCGCCGCCGACGAGATCGGCGAGGCCGACGAGGCGGCCCGCTGTGCCCAGTTCCTGCGCGACTGCGACCCGGAAGCGGCGGACGCGCTGGCGAGCAACTGACCCCGCCCCGACGGCCGGCCCGACATTGGGCCGGCCGTCGGCGGTTACAACCCTTCGGCGACCGCCGCGGCGATCTTCAGCCAGGCGTCCCTGGTGGCCGAGGAGAGCCCGCCGTACCGGATCGGCTCGCCGCTGTCGATGAGCCGCTCGTACGGGGCCAGCAGCACCGCCCGGGTGCGGGCCGCGAAGTGCTCCTGGATGGCCGGCAGGTCGATCTCCTTGCGGGACGGTGGCATCGACACCACAGTCACGGCCTGACGGACCAGCCGTTGCCGGCCGCTCTGCTCCAGGTGGTCGAGCATCCGGGCGGCGGTCTCGGCGGAGTCGTTACGGGCCGACATGGTGACCACCAACTGGTCGGTGGCATCCATCGACGCCTGCCAGTTCTGCGCTCGGACGTTGTTCCCGGTGTCCACGAAGATCAACTTGTAGAACCGGCTGACCACCTCACGGATCTCGGCGAACGCGGCAGCCGTCAACATCTCGCCACCGGTGGCCGACTCGTCCGAGGCCAGGACGTCGAACATCCCCTCGCCCTGCGAGCGGACGTACTGCGACAGGTCGCCGACCCGCCCGTGCGCGCCCTGGAACTGCCCGAGGTCACGCAACATGTCCCGCACGGTGCGGGAGTGGAAGTCCTGTTGGGCCCGCATCCCGAGGGTGCCCTGGGTTTCGTTGTTGTCCCAGGCCAGCACGTAGCCGCCGCGCTTCTGACCGAACGTCATCGCGAGCAGCAGGATGGCCACCGTCTTGCCGGCGCCGCCCTTCGGGTTGACGACTGTCACCTGCCGCAGACCGCCGAAGTTGCGGCGCACCATCTCGATGTCCCGCTTGAGCTCCTGCTCGTGCCGCCCCGGAGAGAGCCGGAGCAGGCCCATCTTGTTGACCACCGCGCGTACACCCATTGTCGCCACCGGGTCGGCGGGTCGTACCTGGCGGCGTCGGGCGAAGTCCTCGGCGGTCGGTGCGGCTGTGGTGTCCGGTGTCCAACTCGCGTCCGGGTACGCGGTCGCGTCCGGGTACGCGGGGGCCGGCACCCGGGTCACCCCGTCGGCCTCCTGGTACGGCTGCCCGGGCGCGCCGCCGGGCGAGCCCTGCTGCCAGGGCGGTGGATACCAACCCGGCGAGGGCGGGAACGGCCCGGGCGGTGGGGTCCCCGGCCCGGCCTGCCCAGGAGCGTGCTGCGGTGCGGCAAGGCCGTGCGGCGGGTTGCTGAACTGCGTCACGTCGGGCGGCGGCGGAATCTGTGCCGGGCCGGCCTGGCCGGGGATGAGCGGCTGCCCGGGGTGTGCCTGCGCGGGACCGGCGTGCGGAACGATCGGCGGCGGCGGAATCGGAGGCGTCGCGCCGGCCTCGTCGTGGGCGGGCGCGGCCGTTCCGGCCGCGCGTTGCGGCGGGTACGCCCACGGCGACTCGGCTATCGGCCGCGCCGGCCCGTCAGCGGACCCGTCCGCACCGGGTCCACCAGCCTGCGGTGCTGGTCCCGCCTGTGGTGCTGATCCGCCGGCCTGTGGCGCGGACCCGCCGGGCTGTGCTTCCGGACTACCAGGCTGCGGTGCCGGACCGGCCACCGCAGGGCCTGCGGCCGAGGGGTCTGCCGGCGCGGGGCCGGCGGCCGTCGGGCCGTCGGTGGCGTGCGGGCCGTCAGTGGCGTTCGGGCTGGCGGTGGCGTTCGGGCTGGCGGCGGACGCGGTGGGACGGTCGGTGGGTGCCGATGCGGCGGCGCGGGTCGGCTGGTCCAGGGTGAACGGCAGGTTCAGGTCGACGCCGCCCGGGGCGACCGGCGCGGCGGTCGGACCCCGGTCGCCGGGCTGTACCTGCGCCGCTTCGCTGGCCTGGCTGGCCGCGTCGGGCGCAGCACTGCCCGCGTCGCTCGTGGCGGGACGGCCGTCCCTCGGCGCGGAGGTGGTGGTCGGTGTCGCGGCGGAACCCGGGATGCCGGGGACGGCTGGACCGCCGTTGCTCCCCGGGCCGGTCGACGGCGTCGTCGGCTGGGCACCGGTCGCCGGCGGAACGGGCGGCGGTGACGCAGCGGCCGGGGCGGTCGGTGGCGGCCAACTCGGCTGCGCCGGTGCCCAACCCGACCCGGCGCCGGACGGGCCGCTGACCCCCCACCCCCCGGGCGCCGGAACGACACCGGTGAGCGACGGGTAATCCGACGGCGAGGGAGGCGACTGGGCCGCGGCGCCGGGCTGGCCGGGCACCGGCGGTCGCCCGGTCGGCGGCGCGGCCACCGGTGGCGTGACCGGTGGCGTGACCGACGACGGCCCACCCCGCTGCTCGGCGACCGCAGCCCACGGCGGCACCGCGCCCCGGTCACCCGGATCCGGTGGCCAGAGTGGTTCGACGTCCCGCTCCGGCACCGGCTGCTGGCCGGGCACCTGCGCCCGGTCGGCGTTCTCGTCCATTACGGCCCTCCCCAGTCCTCCTGCGAGGATAGGCCCAATCACCCAACAGGGCCGATCGGTGCAGGCAGGTCGGCCGGTCGGTGCGGTCGAGGTCAGTTCGACCAGACCGCCCAGGCGCCCGGCTCGACCCACCAGGAACGCTTACGGGTCAGCTCGCCCTCGACACCATCGTCGAGGTACGGCACCTTGCCCTCCCTGGGCAGCACCGACACCGCCCGCCCACGGGCCCGCCGAACTTCGAGGCGTACCCGCTTGCGTCCCCACGCCGAGCGGACGACCACCGGCACGGCCACCGCGACCTCGACCTGGCCGTCGGCCGGGTCCGGCGCGGTCAGCAGCGTCACGTCGTTGAGCGTCGCGTACCCGCCGGCGTTGCCGACCGCACAGGCCAGCAACGGTTCCGCACCGTCGGTGAGGATGGTGTCGTCGACCTCCACCCGGGCGCGCCAGTGCAGCGGCCGGCCGGCGTCGTCGGCAGCGCCGAGGAGCGCGCCGTCCAGGGTCACCGAGCCGCCGTCGTTGCGCAGCAGGTCCAGTCGCCGCGGTGAGCCGTCCAGCACCGCGGCGGCCACCGCCGCCGGATCACGGGGCAGCCCGAGCTGCGCGGCCAGGTCCCGGTGGGTGCCACCACGGGCCGGGTCGAGCGGGAGTACGGCCACCGGCGGCAGGTCGGGCAGGGTCCGGTTGCCGGGCAGATCCGCCGGGCGCTTGCTCGGCGCCGGGGCGTACCGCTTGACCAGCCGGCGCAGCACGGCGCGCAACTGCCCGTCGCTGGCGGTGGCGATGACCAGCCGGGTCTTGCTGTCCGGGTCCGGCCAGGTGAGGCCGTCCGGGCGGGGCGGGCCGTCGAGCCGGGCCAACACCGCGTCGATCTCGGCGTCGGAGCGGGCGGTGACCGTCTCCACCCGGGCGCCCCGGGCGTTCAGCGCGTCGGCGCATGCCAGCACCGGCACCCGTGGCCGCTCCGTCGCGCACTGCTCGGTGTCGGTGCTGGCCTGGCCGGTGTCGGTCTGGTCGGTGTTCGCTCGGCCGGAGTCGGTCTGGTCACTGTTGGCGTGGCCGGTGTCGGTCTGGCTCGTTGGGGCGGTGTCGGCCCCGGTCGCGCCGCCGCAGCAGGCCCCGCCGCTGCCACAGCCCCCGGGAGCGTCCCGCTCCGAACCGAGGGTGAGCAGCACCACGTCGTACACGGAAGGAGCCTCCTGCCTCTCGACGCGACCCCTGCCGGCCACGCCGTCACTACTTGTTAACCTGACACCCCGGGCTCGCCGAGCGGTCGCCACCTGGCACCCGAGCCTTCTGGAGGCGGAAAAGATGCCAGCGATCGTGCTCATCGGCGCTCAGTGGGGCGACGAGGGCAAGGGCAAGGTTACCGACCTGCTGGGTGAGCGGGTCGACTACGTCGTGCGCTACTCCGGCGGCAACAACGCCGGGCACACGGTGATCACCCCGGACGGCCAGAAGTACGCGCTGCACCTGATGCCGTCCGGCGCGCTCTCGCCGAACGCGATGATCGTCATCGGCAACGGTGTGGTGGTCGACCCGAAGGTGCTGCTCGCCGAGATCGACGGCCTGGCGGAGCGCGGCGTCGACGTGTCCCGGCTGCGGATCTCCGGTGACGCGCACCTGATCATGCCGCACCACCGGGCGCTGGACCGGGTCATCGAGCGCTACCTCGGCTCGTCCCGGATCGGCACCACCGGCCGCGGCATCGGCCCGGCGTACGGCGACAAGGTCGCCCGGATCGGTATCCGCCTCCAGGACCTGCTCGACCCGGGCATCCTGCGCAAGAAGCTGGAACTCGCGCTGCGCGAGAAGAACCAGATCCTGTTCAAGGTCTACAACCGCAAGGCGATCGACCTCGAGGCGACCGTCGAGGAGTACCTGGCGTACGCGGAGCGGCTCAAGCCGTACATCGCGGAGACCCGGGCGATGCTCTGGGACGCCCTGGACCGGGGCGAGACGGTGCTACTGGAAGGCGCCCAGGCCACCATGCTCGACATGGACCACGGCACCTACCCCTTCGTGACCTCGTCCAACCCGACCGCCGGTGGCGCCTGCGTGGGCGCTGGCATCCCGCCGACCGCGATCAACAAGGTCATCGCGGTGAGCAAGGCGTACACCACCCGGGTGGGTGCCGGGCCGTTCCCCACCGAGCTGTTCGACGCCAACGGTGACCACCTGCGCAAGGTCGGCGCGGAGTACGGCACCACCACCGGGCGGGAGCGCCGGTGCGGGTGGTTCGACGCGGTCGTCGCCCGGTACGCCTGCCGCCTCAACGGCGTCACCGACCTGGTCATCACCAAGCTGGACGTGCTCACCGGCCTGCCGAAGGTGCCGATCTGCGTCGGTTACGAGATCAACGGCGTCCGGGTCGACGACATGCCGATGAGCCAGACGGACTTCCACCACGCCAAGCCCGTCTTCGAGGAACTCGACGGCTGGTGGGAGGACATCACCAAGGCCCGCACCATCGACGACCTCCCGGAGAACGCCCGCCGCTACATCGCGAGGGTCGAAGAACTCTGCAACACGAAGGTCAGCGTCGTAGGCGTAGGCCCAGGCCGAGAAGAAAACGTAGTCCTCCACCCCCTCCTCCCCTAACCCCCACCCCCCACCCCCACCCCCACCCCACCCCACCCCCACCCCCACCCCACCTCGGTGCTCGCCTCGGTGATCAAGAAGTTTGCGTCAGATCTGGCCGCGAGGTTGACGTAAAGCTCTTGATCACCGGGGCGGACTGTGGGGTTATCCACAGGGGCTCGAGGGTTGTCCACAGGGGCTTCGTTCGAGGGGGGTGGGTGGGCAGGGTGTGGGTGTGGGTGCACATCAACTTTTACGCCACATCGCGGCCGGGCAGGACGGCATGGTCACCCTGGGCCAGGCATTGCGTGCCGGCCTGACCAGGGACCAGATCCGACAGTTACACCGGTCCGGCAGGTGGCAGCGGCTTCTCCGTGGGTGCTTCGTTCCAGAAGCGGAGTTGAGTGATTCGACGCGTCGGCGGGCGCGAATCCGCGCTGCGGTCGTGAGCCTCGGCCCAGGCGCCTTCGCTGTTCTGGACTCCGCGTTGGAGTTGCACGGCATCGCGGGTCTTCGCCGGACAGCACAGGTCCACGTCTCGGTGCCAGTCGAACGACCCCGACCTCAGCGCTCACTGGTGCCGTGGTTGACGGTGCATCAGGTGACCGTCGGCCCCGGCGACATCGTCCAGGTTGCGGGCATCCCGGCGACCTCTCCGCTTCGCACCGTCTCGGACGTCATCCTTCGGGTTGATCGTTATCCAGCGGTTTCGGTCCTCGACTCAGCTCTGAACCAGGGTCGCATCGATCCGGCACATCTGGCGGCCATTCCGAGCCTGATCCGGGGACGTCGGGGCGCGGTCATGGCACGCGCCTGCCTCGCCGAGGCGGACGGGCGGGCGCAGTCGCCGCTGGAGACGCGTAGCCGGCTGCGGTGCGTGGACGGCCGGGTGCCACCGGACACGCTGCAGTTGGAAGTGCGCGACGATGACGGCTATCTGCTCGGCATTGGCGACCTGGGCTGGCGCGGCCCAAGGCTGATTGCCGAAGCGGACGGCCGAGACGCGCATGGCACCCCGGAGGCCGCCTACGCCGACCGCCGTCGCCAGAACCGCCTGGTCAACGCCGGCTGGACCATCCTCCGATTCACCTGGCAGGACACCCTCCACCCCACCTACATCCCCCAAACAGTCCGCCAAGCGATCGCGGTCGCGGTCGCCCAACGAAGGTGATCAAGAGGTTTCCGTCAAGAACGAGTCCACCGCTGACGCAAACCTCTTGATCACCGAGGCCCTACGGGGGCGGGCGAGGTGGAGGGGGACAGTAGGATCTCGGGCGTGCGGGTTCTTTTGGTGGGTGGTGGCGGGCGGGAGCACGCGCTTGCGCTTGGCCTGGTGGCGGATTCGGGTGTCTCCGCGCTGATCGCGGCGCCGGGTAATCCGGGGATCGCCAGCGTGGCTGAGCTGCGAGCGGTCACTCCGACAGATCCGGCCGCGGTGGCGGCGCTGGCCGTGGAGGTGGGGGCTGACCTGGTGGTGGTCGGGCCCGAGGCCCCACTGGTCGCCGGGGTCGCCGATGCGGTACGCGCCAAGGGCATCGCCGTGTTCGGTCCGTCCGGTGCGGCCGCGCAACTGGAGGGCTCCAAGGCGTTCGCCAAGGACGTGATGACCGCCGCCGGCGTGCCGACCGCTCGGGCGTACGTCTGCACGGACGAGGTGAGCACCGCTCGGGCGCTGGACGAGTTCGGCGCGCCGTACGTGGTGAAGGACGACGGGCTCGCCGCCGGCAAGGGCGTGGTGGTGACCGACGACCGGGCCGCCGCGTTGGCGCACGCGGACGAGTGTGGACGTGTCGTGGTCGAGGAGTTCCTCGACGGCCCGGAGGTCAGCCTCTTCGTGGTCACCGACGGCGAGGCGGCCGTGCCGCTGGTGCCGGCACAGGACTTCAAGCGTCTCGGCGACGGCGACACCGGGCCGAACACCGGTGGCATGGGGGCGTACGCGCCGTTGGCCTGGACCCCGCCCGGCCTGGTTGACGATGTCATGCGCGATGTGGTGCACCCGACGCTCGCGGAGATGCGTCGCCGGGGCACCCCGTTCGCCGGCCTGCTCTACGTCGGTCTCGCGATCACCGCCGCCGGCCCGCGGGTGATCGAGTTCAACGCGCGCTTCGGTGACCCGGAGACCCAGGTGGTGCTCGCGCTGCTGGAGACCCCGCTGGGTGGGCTGCTGCACGCGGCGGCCACCGGTTCGTTGGCCGAGCACCCGCCGCTGCGGTGGCGGGACGGGAGCGCCGTGACAGTGGTGCTCGCCTCGGCGGGTTATCCGGCCGCGCCGCGCACCGGCGATGTGATCACCGGTGCAGACCGTCCGGGCATCATCCACGCGGGCACCGCCCGCCGGGCCAGCGACGGCGCGTTGCTCTCCGCCGGCGGCCGGGTCCTCTGCGGTACGGCCACCGGCGCCGACCTTACCGCCGCGCGGGACGCCGCGTACGCGCTGGTGGACGGGGTGGAGTTGGCCGGCTCGCAGCACCGCACCGACATCGCCGCCGCCGCGATCGAGGATCGGATCACGATTCCCGGCTGAACACCGACGTCGACCCGGCGGCACGCACGAGTCGCCGCGCCTCGCCACCGTCAGCCGTAGTAGCGGCGTAGTTCTCGGGTGAGCACCTTGCCGGTGGCGTTGCGGGGCAGGTACTTCACGAAGATCACGTCCCGGGGGACGCTGAACCGGGCCAGGAAGTGCCGGACGTATTCGCGGACCGCCTCGGGGTCGAGGGTTTCGCCGGGGTGCAGGGCGAGGAACGCGGAGAGGCGCTGGCCGTACTCGGGGTCGGGCACGCCGATCACGGCGGCCTCGCGGACCTGTGGCAGTTGCGCGAGCAGGTCCTCCACCTCGGACGGGAAGACGTTCTCACCGCCAGAGACGATCATGTCGTCGGCTCGGCCGTCGACGAAGAGCAGCCCGTCGGCGTTGAGCCGGCCGAGGTCGCCGGTGTCGAGCAGGCCGTCGTGGGTTTCCCGGTTGGCACCGGAGGTGTAGCCCTCGAAGAGCATCTCGTTGCCGACGAAGATCCGCCCGACCCGTCCGTCCGGTACGGGCTGGCCGTCGTCGTCGAGCAGTTCCAGCCGGGTGCCGTGCGGCGGACGGCCAGCGGTGGTGGGTGCCTGACGCAGGTCCTGCGGGCCGGCGATGGAGGCCCAGGAGACCTCGGTGGACCCGTAGAGGTTGTAGAGGACGTCTCCGTAGACGTCCATGAACTTCGGGGCCAGCCCGCCGGGCAGGGCGGAGCCGCTGACCGCGACGACGGTGAGCTGGGGGCGCGGGTCCGGCGGGGGCACCTCCAGCAGCCGTTGCATCATCACCGGTACGGCGAAGAGCGCGTCGCACCGGTGCGTGCTCAGGGCGGCGAGAGTGGCGGCCGGGTCGAAGCGGCGGTGCAGCACGATGGTGGCCCGTAGTGCCAGGCAGACCTGGAGGGCGGCGAATCCCCAGGTGTGGAAGATCGGGGCGGCGATCATCACGCGATTCCGGGCGTGCAGGGGGATGCGGTCGATGATGGACACCAGTGGGCCGAAGCCGCTGGGCGTCGGCCGGCGAGCGCCCTTGGGCGTACCGGTGGTGCCGGAGGTGAGCACGATGATCCGACCGTCGCGCTCGGGCGGGTGCAGGTCACCCGGTAGTGCCCCGGCCACCAATTCCTCGCGGGCGCGTTCGTCGAGCCGGGGCAGCTCGGCGGGGAGGCCGAGGACCCGCTCGGCGAACTCGTCGTCGTGCACGAGGAGCCGCAGTCGCTGTTCCTCGGCGACGGTGCCCAGTTGGGCGGCGCTGAGCCCGGTGTTGACCAGTACCGCGTCGACGCCGAGCAGGGTGGCGGCGACGATCGTCTCGATCAGCCCGTGGTGGTTGCGGCAGAGCACGCCGATCCGGTCGCCGGCCTGTACGCCGAGCCCGGCCCGCATCGAGCGGGCCATCCGTTCGGCCCGGTCGAGCAGGTCGTGGTAGGTCAGTTCGACGCCGTTCTCGTCGATGACGGCGGGACGGCCCGGGTCCCGGGCGGCTGCTTGGCGTAGCTCGCCGGCCAGGCTCCACCCCCACGTGCGCAACGCGTTGAGCTGCGAGGCGACTCGGACCGGGCTGCCGGGGGTGAGCAGCCCGCGACGGGTCAACGTGGCAACGATGAACGGCAGGTCCATGCCGCAGACCTCCTCGGGGTGGTGCGCGGGCGGGGCGGTGGCCCGCCCGTCCATCAGGGCTTCTTTCCTTGATCATGCACTGGGCGCGGCTGAAGGCCCAGTTGGCGTCGGCGTGGGGTGACAAAGACGGCACAGATCGTGGAATTCGGCCGCCGTCGGCCCGACCCCGCTCAAGGAGGGGCTGGGCCGACGGCGGTCAGCGAATCTGCATCCCGGAGATCGCCCGGGAGATGACCAGTCGTTGGATTTCCGAGGTGCCCTCGAAGATGGTGTAGATCTTGGCGTCCCGGTACCAGCGCTCGACCGGGTGGTCACGCAGGAAGCCGGCTCCGCCGAGCAGTTGCACTGCCTTCTCGGTGACCGACACGGCCACCTCGCCGGCCTTGAGCTTGGACATCGATCCTTCGCCGGCGGTGAATGGACGGTTGTTGCGGCCCATCCACGAGGCTCGCCAGACCAGCAGCCGCGCCGCGTCGATTTCCATCCGCATGTCGGCCAGCGCGAACGCGACCGCCTGGTTCTCGATGATCGGGCGTCCGAACTGGACCCGGTCCTTCGCGTAGTCGAGGGCGTACTCGTAGGCGGCCCGGGCCACGCCGAGCGCCTGGGCGCCGACGGTGGGTCGGGACAGCTCGAAGGTGCGCATCGCGGCCTGTCCGGTGGCCCGCTGACCGGAGCGGGCCCGGTCCAGGCGTGCCAGCAGGGCGTCTCGTCCGCCGAGCAGGCAGCGGCCGGGTACGCGTACCCCGTCGAGGAAGACGTCGGCGGTGTGTGACGCGCGGAGGCCGAGTTTGCGCAGCTTGCGGGTGGCGGCCAGGCCGGGGGTGCCCGGCGGTACGACGAACGCCGCCTGGCCCCGGGAGCCGAGCGCGGGGTCGACGGAGGCGGTGACCACGTGCACTCCGGCGATTCCGCCGTTGGTGGCGTACGCCTTCTGGCCGGTGAGCACCCATTCGTCGGTGGCCTCGTCGTAGACGGCCCGGGTGCGCATCGCGCCGACGTCGGAACCGGCTTCCGGCTCGCTGGTGCAGAAGGCGGCGACGGATGGCGAGTCGACGTCGCCGAAGCACTGCGGCACCCACTCGACCATCTGATCGGGGGTGCCGGCGCCGTAGATGGCGGCGACGGCGAGCGAGGTGCCGAAGATGCTCATGCCGATGCCGGCGTCACCCCAGAAGAGTTCCTCGCTGGCGATCGGCAGGGAGAGCCCGGTGGGGTCGGCCCAGCAGGTGGCGAGGAACTCGAAGCCGTAGAGGCCGACCTTGGCGGCTTCCTGGATCACCGGCCACGGGGTGTCCTCGCGCTCGTCCCACTCGGCTGCGGCTGGGCGCACGACCTCGGCGGCGAAGCCGTGCACCCAGTCGCGTAGATCCCGCTGTTCCTCGTTCAGGTCGAGCGAGAACTCAGCCATGTCAGGCCTTGGGGATGTCGAACAGGTTGGCGATGTTGGCGGCGAGGCCGAGGTCGCCCTTCGCCTTCAACTTGCCGGTCATGAACATCATCACCGGGTTGGCGCCACCGGAGACGATCTTCAGGAACTCGACAGGGCCCATGGTGAGGCTCAGCTTCGGGTCGTGCTGCGGGGTCTCGTTGACGACGCAGGTGCCGTCGGCGATGACCACCTCGTAGGTGTCGCTGCCGCCGTCGGGGCGACCGGTGATGATCCAGTGGATGACCGCGTTGGTGGAACCGGCGCGGTCCGCGCGGAACAGCGACGGCATCCGGCCGAACACCTCGCCCAGGACCTTGTCGCGCAGGTCGCCGGACATCACCTGGGCGATCTTGTCGTCCGGGGTGGACTTGACCAGCTGGGCGAACTCCTTGGGGCCCACGTTGGCGAAGGTGGCCGGGTCGAAGTCAGTCATCAGGTGCGCCTTCCGGAAGATTGGCTACTCGCGCGTAACCCTACGCACGAGTAGGTATGCTCGCAAGGTGTCCAGCGTCCCCGCCTTCAAGCGCCTGCCTCGCGCCGTCCGCGAGCAGCAGATGCTCGACGCGGCCGTCAAGGTCTTCTCTCGACGTGGCTTCCACGCCGCCAGCATGGACGAGATCGCCGAGGACGCCGGCATCTCCAAACCCATGGTGTACGCGTACCTCGGCACCAAGGAGGAACTCTTCGTCGCCTGCCTGCACCGGGAGGGCACCCGGATGATGCAGGCCATCGCCGGGGCGGCGGCTCCCGACCTGCCGGCCGACGAGCGGCTCTGGCGCGGGTTGAGGGCGTTCTTCGGCTTCGTGGGCGCCCACCGGGACGGCTGGGCGGTGCTCTACCGGCAGGCCCGGGGCGAGCAGCCGTTCGCCGGAGAGCTGGCCACCATGCGGGCTCGGCTGGTCGAGGTGGTAGCCGGGATGCTCGACCACGCGTTGCGCGCCGAGGGCCGTGAGATCGCCGCCATCGACCTGGAGGTCGTCGCGTACGCCCTGGTCGGCGCGACCGAGTCGTTGGCCGACTGGCTCGCGGACCACCCGGACGCGGACCCGGAGAAGACTGCCACCCGGATGATGAACGTGGCCTGGTTGGGTGCCGCCCAACTGCTGCACGGCGTCACCTGGCGTCCGCCGGCCGACTGACGGCCCCGGCGGGAAGGGCGTCGGTGTCCGGCTCGCCAGCCCGCGCCGTACGGCGGCGGTTGCGGAGCCAGCGGACCACCTCGACGACCACCGTCACCGTCAGGGCGAGGCCCAGACCGAGCAGGAGGCCACGCAGCGGGTCCTGCTCGAACGCCAACCCGCCGACGTAGCCGACCAGCGCCGAGTAGAGCCCCCACGAGCCGGCGGCCAGCGCGTCGAAGGCCAGGAACCGTCGCCGTGGATAGCGCACGGCACCCATTGTGAGCGTGACAGCGGTTCGGCCGCCCGGAATGTAGCGGGCCACTGTGAGGATCAGACCGCCCCGGGTGGCGATCCCCCGACGGGCCCGGTCGATGGCGGCTCGACGTCGACCGTGGGGCGGCAGCCGGTCGAGCAGCCGGGTGCCGCCACCCCGCCCGATGGCGTACGAGATGTGGTCGCCGACCAGCGCCCCGGCGGCGGCTACCAGGATCACCGCCGGCAGGTACGGCGCTCCGGAGGCCGCGAACACCCCGGCGGTGATCACCGCCGTCTCGCTCGGCACCACCGGGAAGAAGCCGTCGAGCACCGCGATCGCGAAGATCGCCAGGTACACCCAGGGCGAGGACATCGTGTCGTGCAGCAGGTCGAGCAGATCCATGATTTCGATGCTGGTCGGGACGGCGGCTACCGACATCGGCCAGTGGTCAGGTGGACGGCACTACTTAGGTAGCGGCCGGCCCGGACTGTGCCTCGGGGTCATCCCCCACCTCACCCGGGTCCCGGGGCGCGGGGCGGCCCCTTGCGCCCAAAGGGCCCTAGGCTCGCTGCGTGGCCTCCAGCGCCGTCGCCCTCCGGCGGGTCGTCCATCGGTACGCCCCGCCGCTGCTCGCCGTCCTGGTCGCCGCGGCCGTGTGGGCCAGCGCGACCGGTGACATCGGGGTCCGCTCGCCGCTGCCGAGCGCGGTCGTGCTGCTGATCGCACTGGGCTCGGCGTGGGCCGCCGGCACGCTCCGGAGCCGCCGCTGGCCGTTGTTCCTGGCCGCGGCGGTCGGCTGGTTGGTGCTCGCCGCGGCGGCGGCCGGGGTGCTGGCCTCGTACCAGGCGGGTCTGCGGTTGCGCGGTCGCCAACTCGCCGGCTACCTCGCCGGGGCGGCCCTGGTGTTGACCGGCGGGGTGCTGGTCGGGCTGGCGGTCGGCGGCGTACGCCGGATCACCACCGCCAGCACCGGCAACGTGCTGCTGCTCGCCGCCTGCCTGGTGGGGCTTCCGTTGGTCTTCGGCCTCTGGGTGCGGGCCCGTCAGGACACGCTCGCCGCCCTGCGGGACCGGGCCGAGCGGCTGGAACGCGAGCAGGAGGCCCGCGCCGACCGGGTCCGCGCCGAGGAGCGGACCCGGATCGCCCGGGAGATGCACGACGTGGTGGCACACCGGGTCTCGTTGATGGTGGTGCATGCCGGTGCGCTGGAGGTGACCGCCGTGGACCCGGCGACCGTCGAGGCCGCCGTGCTGATCCGGACGACCGGCCGGCAGGCGCTCACCGACCTGCGCGAGGTGCTGGGTGTGCTGCGCCAGGCAGGCCCGACCGTGACGCCGGAGCGGGGGCTCGACACGTTGGACGAGTTGATCGGGGAGTCCCGTGCCGCCGGGCTGCGGGTGTCCCGGCAGGACGAGGGTGTGCCGACGGCACTGCCGGAGACGCTGGGGCGTACCGCGTACCGGGTGGTCCGTGAGGCGCTGACCAACGTGCGCAAGCACGCGGCCGACGCCGAGACGACCGTCTGCCTGCGCTACCTGCCCGACGGGCTGGAGGTGCTGGTCCGCAACGGCCCTTCCGAGGGCGGGTCGGCGCTGCCGGGTGCCGGGCAGGGGCTGCTCGGGTTGCGTGAGCGGGTGGAGCTGCTCGGCGGCCGGCTGGAGGCAGCTCCCGTGGACGGCGGTTTCCTGGTCCGGGCCCTGATCCCGCTGGCGGGTGCGGCGTGATCCGGGTCGTGGTGGTCGACGACGAGCAGCTGGTTCGGGCCGGGCTGCGGCTGATCCTTGAGGCGGCGGAGGACATCACTGTCGTCGGTGAGGCGGCTGACGGCGTCGGCGCGCTGGAGCAGGCCCAGCGGTTACGCCCCGACGTGGTGTTGCTCGACGTGCGGATGCCGGGCGTCGACGGGCTGACCGTGGCGCCCGACGTGGTCGCCGTCGGCCCGAAGGTGATCATGCTGACCACCTTCGACCTCGACGAGTACGTGCACCGGGCGCTGCGGGCCGGCGCTGTCGGCTTCCTGCTCAAGGACACCCCGCCCCGGGAGTTGGCCGCCGCCGTCCGGACGGTGGCCGCCGGTAACGCGATGCTCGCACCGACGGTGACCCGGCGCCTGATCAGCTCGTTCGCCGAGCGTGGCCCGGCCCGCCGGGACGCGGCCCGCGAGCGGCTCGCACCGCTGACCGAACGGGAGTTGGCGATCGTCCGGGAGGTGGCACGCGGGCACGGCAACGCGGAGATCGCCCGGCGGCTGACGATGAGCGAGGCCACCGTCAAGGCGCACGTCAGCCGGGCGCTGGCGAAACTGCACGCGGGCAATCGGGTGCAGCTGGCCATCCTGGTGCACGATGCCGACCTGCTGTGACGCATGTCAGGTCGGTCCGGCCCGATCGGTGGTGGCGGCGGCGCGGCGGCGCGCCCGGTGGCGCAGCCAACGGATGCCCTCGATGCCCAGTGTGACGATCACCGACAGGCCGATCCCGGCGAGGATGCCCTTGACGGGGTGCCGTTCGAAGGCCAGCCCACCGAAGTAGCCGAGCAGCCCGCAGTACAGGGCCCAGGTGACCGTCGCGATCGCGTCGTACAGCAGGAACGACCGGCGAGGATAGCGCACCGCGCCCATGGTGAGGGTGACGGCGGTCCGCCCACCCGGCAGATACCGGGAGGTGGTCAGGATCAGCCCGCCACGCCGGTTCAGTGCGCGCCGGGCCCACTCCGAGCTGGCTCGTCGGCGGCTGCCGTCGGGAAACCCGGCGAAGCGTCTCGCGCCGCCACCGCGCCCGATGGCGTACGAGACGTGGTCGCCGGCGCAGGCGCCCAGCGCGGCGGCGACGATCACCGCCGCCAGCTTGGGATTTCCGCTGGTGGAGAGCACGGCGGCGGTGATGACGGCCGCCTCGCCGGGTACGGCCGGAAAGAACGCGTCGACCGCCGTGAGCCCGAAGATCAGCAGGTACACCCACGGTGAGGTGACCAGCTGCCGGAGCAGGTCGAGCGCGGAGTCCATGCCCCCATGCTCGCCGTGTGCGACCCGCCCGGTGGCCGAAGCTGCCGGATAACCCCCACCTCTCCCCGCGCCGATCTTGCACTTTGTGTCCGGACCAATACCTGCAAAAGCCGCAGAACAACGACCGAAAGTGCAAGATCGGCGGGGTTGGGGCGGGGTTGGGGCGGGGTTGGGGCGGGTTGGGGTGGGGTGGGGTGGGGTGGGTCAGGCTGTGTGGGCCAGGGTTGGTGGGGCTAGCAGTGGACCTTGTGGGGTCTTGTTGTCGGCGGTGGGGCCGTGTGAGGTGAGCACCACAGGGGTGTCCAGCTCCGCGCTCACCGCTGCCGGCCAGTCCTGCGGCGCTTCGTCGTACAGCGGGCGGGAGCGCAGCAGGCGGGCGGTGAGCGCGGCCTGCCGGTCGAGGTCACCGGGCGGGCCCGGGGTGAGCCGGTCGGTGGTGTCGTAGCGGCGGCAGATCCGCAGGTCGGGGCCGGCCAGGTCGAGGTGGGTCAGGGCCAGGCCGTCGACGCCGCCGGCTGCGGCGAGGGCGTACCGGTGGGCGACCGCGTCGAAGTGGCCGAACCGGAACCGGCCCTGCCACGGGTTGGTGGCGTTGTGCGCGTCGGCGAACGGCAGGCTCCGGTCCTCGGTCACCAGCGGGCCGTGCCCGTGCCGGGTGGTGACCACGCGGAGCACCCCGATCCGGGTCACGTCGCCGGGCCGGCCCGCCTCGGCGAGCAGGCCGTCGACGTTGGCGAACGTCGTGGTGCTCCAGGTGGTGTACGGGTGGAAGCCGTGCCACTCGTCGAGCAGCACCCCCTGCGCGCCCTCGAAGACGCAGGTCCCGGAGCGGAGCGCCCCGGCGAGCCAACCGCCGTCGACGATGGCGACCCGCCCGGCGAACCCGGTGAACGCGGGCAGGCAGTCCTCGATCGGTGGCGCGTCCAGGGGGCCCAGTTCGGCCGTCAGCCGATCCCGCAGTGTGGTCAGCCGGCGGCGCAGCAGCGCTGGGTGGTGGCAGTCGGCGACCCGCGGCGCGTCGTCGGGGTGGGCGAGACCGTACGCGACGGCCTCGCCCACTCCCAGCCCGCAGGAGCCGTGCCGGTCGGCTCCCCGGGCGATCTCGCGGGCCCGGTTGGCGGCCCGGTGGTACGGGGTGGCGAGCAGCGCGTCCCCGTCGACGGTCAGCCGGTCGAGTGCGTCGGGCACCCCCACCGTCCCGAGGTGGTCGGCCTCGGCGGCCAACGCCAGCGGGTCCACCACCACGTGCCGGGACAGGTGCGTACGCACACCGGGATGGAACGTGCCGGCGCCGAACTGTGCGAACGTGTGGTGCCGCCCGTCGGGCAGCACGACGTTGTGTGCCGCCTGCGCGCCCCCGTTGAAGCGGACCACGGTGTGCACGGGACGGGTGGCGCAGAGCCAGTCCACCACGGTGCCCTTGCCGGCGTCGCCGTAGCCGAGGTCGACCACCGCCACGTGGTTCACAGCCGGGTCACCCCGCTGGCCGTGTCGGTGAATGTCGGCAGCGTCGACACCTGGGCGCGCCGTTCCCGGCCGAGGCGGGCCAGCGCCTTCGACACGGTCCCGGTGGCGCCGGAGCCGGCGCGGTCCAGGTCGCGCAGGCCCTCGTCCAGGTCGATGGCCTGTTCGCCGAGGCCGATGGTCAGTGCGATGGTCTCGCAGACCGCGTCGAGGTCGTCGAGCACTACGGTGTTCTGCCCGAGCAGGTCTCGCCAGAAGTCGAGCACCTTGGCGTTGCCGGCGTAGTGGCTGCCGGCGGGGAGCAGGTAGTAGGTATCCCAGCGGCGGGTCACCTCGTCGACCACCTGCCGCAGCGGCACGTCCTCGGAGAGGCCGTCCCCGATCAGGCCGGCCACCTCCCGGGCCTTCACCCGCTGGTACGCCAGTTCGTCGCCGATGATGAACAGGTAGCCGCGCCGGCCGCGCTTCTCCCAGTTGTCGGTGACTGTGTGCCGGGCCATGAAGTACATGGCCAGCTCGTACGACTCGCTCATCTGTCCGCCGCCACCGCCCTCCAGCACGATCCGGCCGAGGTCGTCGTCCATCCGGTTGTCCGACTCGAACTGGCCCACCTGCAACGGCACCCGGTCGCAGGTGGCGTCGCCGATGGCGCCGAACATGATCTGCGGGTCGCTGGCGTAGCCCTGCCGTTGCAGCAGCCCGAGCAGTTGCGGCAGCTTGGTCTGCAGGACCCGCGGCACCGTGCGCATCGAGCCGGTCACGTCGAAGAGCACCGCGACGGGCGTCGACCGGGGGTGCTCGTCGGAGTCGCGGCTCTCGCGGGTCGCGTCCCTGGGGTCGAGCGCGGGGTGCACGGTGCGCGCCCCGCTGTCGCTGTAGGAGAAGGCGCTCTTGCCGGTGGACCGGCGGTAGCGGTCGGCGGCGTCGTACACGTCGGTGGACCAGATTCCACTGCCCATGACAGCTCCTTAGGGGGTGAGGGTGAAGGGTCGGAAGGCGCGTGGCCCGTAGAGCCGGTCCAGCACCTGGTCGAGTTCGCGCAGGAGGCGCCAGGCGTCGTCGGGCCGGGCGTGCAGGGACCGTTGCCGGCAGCCCTGCGCGAAGGTGTGCAGCTCGCGGGGCGCGCGCGGCCCCATCAGCCAGCTCATGCAGTGGCTGGCCATCGCGATGTCGGTGCCCGGCCCGCACCGCTGTTTCTTGAGGACTTCCTCCGGGTCCCAGCCGTGGCCGGGCACGACCGCCGGGATCGTGCTCCCGACGGCCGCGGAGAAGCACCAGTCGATCAGCACCACGCCGTGGGCGTCCGGCTCGATCAGCACGTGTCGGGGCAGGACCGCGCCGTGCACGACGCCCGCCCGGTGGGCCAGGCCGAGCACCACCAGCAGCCGCCGCCACATCCAGGCCACGTCCCGGGCGTCCAGCCCGTCGGGGTACGCGCGCCGCACCTCCTCGAGGTCGTGCAGGCCGGGTGCGGTGGCGAGGACGTTGATCCGCCGTTCCGCTCCGGTGGTGGCGTCGCGGTGCCGGAACTCGTCGACCAGCCGGGGCACGTACGGCAGGTAGCGGGGGTCGCCGCGCTCGGCGATGGTGCGCAGGGCGTGCGCCTCGCGGGCCATCAGGTCGTTGTCGGTGGGCCGTCGGGGGAGCTTCAGCAGCCTGTCGTCGCCGACGTCGTAGAGGTCGGCCAGGTCACCCGAGTGGGCCGGCGCGCCGAGCCGGTAGTCGCCGAGGACTGTGGTCTGCCGGGCCTGCCACCGGGTGGTGACGTGGATGAACGCGTCGATGGCTTCGGCGCGTACCGCCGGGTCGGTCGGCAGGCGGTCGGGGTGCAGGGCCGCGACCAGCTCGCGGTAGCGGTGAGCCGGCTGGTCGGCGCCGAAGAGGTCCGCGTCGGTGCGGGCGGCCGCGACCAGGCGGATCGCCTCCGTGGCCCTCACCGCACCGTCTCCTCGCGGGCGGGGCGCAGCAGCGCCGGGTGCAGCAGGCGGGCGTCGCCGGCCCGGTAGAGCCGGGCGCGCGGGCCGCCTCGGGCGCCACCGCGCTCGGTGCTGGCGCCGGTGCTCTCCACGAAGCCCGGCACGGAGAGGACCTTGCGGTGGAAGTTGCCGGCGTGCAGAGGGTGCCCCCAGACGGTCTCGTAGACGGCCCGCAGGTCGCTGATCGTGAACTCGGCGGCGAGGAAGCGGGTGGCGAGCGGGGTGTACTCCAGCTTGGAGCGGGCCCGTTCCAACGCGTCGTCGATGATCCGGCCGTGGTCGAAGGCGAGCTGTCGGCTGGTCAACGCGGTCACCGGCAGCCAGATCGCGTCGTCGGCGTCGCTGCCGGCGGCCGGGTCCGGCAGGTCGGGGGCGAACGCGAGGTGGGCGATCGAGACGACCCGCATCCGCGGGTCACGGTCGGGGGCGCCATAGCTGCCCAACTGCTCCAGGTGTACGCGGCGCAGCGCCTCGCCGCCGAGCCCGGTCTCCTCGGCCAGCTCCCGTCCGGCGCCAGCGGTCAGGTCCTCGTCGGGGCGGACGAAGCCCCCGGGCAGCGCCCAGTGCCCGGCGAAGGGCGCCTCGCCGCGCCGGATCAGCAGCAGGTGCAGTGCGCTGTCGCGGATGGTCAGCGCCACCACGTCGACGGTCACGGCGACCGACGGGTAGGCCCGGGGGTCGTACGCGGCAAGGAACTCCTGCTCGTTCATCACGTCTCTCTCACTCTGAGAACATCTCGCTGTGAGAACAACTTAGCGTAGAAGTGCGCGCCTGCCAAGGGCCGAGTCAGCGCACGAAGCAGCGCGGTGCGCTCAGTGCACGAAGCAGTCAGGTGCGCTCAGCGCACGAGACCGGTCAGGTGCGGTCGGCCACGGGAGTCGTGCAGGGCGAACCCGCCGTCCGGCAGGAGCGCGAAGTTCACAGTGCTCGGCAGCGGCACGGGCAGCTTGAAGGCGACCTCGACTGCGTACGCGTCCGGCAGTCGGGCCTCCAACGCGGCCAGGCAGCGCGCCTTGCTCCACATGCCGTGCGCGATCGGCCGGCGGAAGCCGAGCAGTCGCGCCCCCAGTCGGGAGGTGTGGATCGGGTTGTGGTCACCGGAGACCCGCGCGTACTCCGTACCGATGCGCGGCTCCACCCTCCAACGGGCGGTGGCCGTCGGCGCCTCGGGACGTTCGCCGGGCTCGCGTCCGCCCGGCTTGCGCTCCCGACCGAGGTACGTCGAGACGCCGCGCCACACCTCAGCCCCGTCGACCGAGCCGACAAGCACGACGTCCACCTGCCGCCCCCGGTCGTGGGGGCGCAGGTTCTCCGCGTACGTGGTGAAGTCGAGGGTCTCGTCGGCGGTGATCGGGCGGTGCGTGGTGATCCGGTTGCCGACGTGCACCAGCCCGATCAGCGGGAGGGGGAAAGTCGGCGCGGTCATCAGGCGCAGGGCCAGCGGAAAGCCCATGACGTGCGGGAACGTCGCGGGCAGCCGATCGGTGAGCCGGAACCCGCAGACCCGGTCGTAGTCGGCCAGTTGCGCCCGGTCGACGCTCACCCCGCCCACCGTCAACTCGACCGCCGGCAGGTCGGGCCCGCGCCGCCCACCGCCGAGGCCCGGCAACGCGCCGAGCAACGCCCGTCGGTGCAGCGCCCCGACCGCCGGCATCCGAGACAGCTCGACAGGGGTGCGGCTGCCCGACTCCGGCCGCGTGTCCATCACGCCCCCAGCAGGCTCTGGCCGCAGACCCGGACCACGTTTCCGCTGACCGCGCCGCTGGCCGGCCAGGCCAGCCAGCCGATCGTCTCGGCGACGTCCACCGGCAGCCCGCCCTGGGCCAGGCTGTTCATTCGCCGGCCCGCCTCGCGGACCACCAGCGGGATACGCGCGGTCAGTCGGGTCTCGATGAAGCCGGGAGCCACCGCGTTGACGCTGATCCCGCGCTCCCGCAGGGTCGGCGCGAGTGAGTCGACCAGCCCGATCACGCCGGCCTTGCTGGTGGCGTAGTTGGTCTGCCCCCGGTTGCCGGCGATCCCGGCGATCGAGGAGACCGAGATGATCCGTCCGCCGGCCGGGATCAGCTCCCGCTCCAGCAGTACGTCGTTGATCCGCTCCTGGCTGGAGAGGTTGACGTCGATCACCTGGTCCCACCGGTCGGCGTCCATCCGGCCGAGCGTCTTGTCCCGGGTGATGCCGGCGTTGTGCACCACCACGTCGACCCGGCCGTGCCGGCTGGCCAGGTGCTCCGCGAGTCGGGTCGGAGCGTCCGGCGCGGTCAGGTCGAGTTGGACGGCGGTGCCGCCGATGTCGTTCGCCACCGCGGCGAGTGCGTCGCCGGCGGCCGGGATGTCCAGGGCCACCACCTTCGCGCCGTCGCGGGCGAGCACCTTCGCCAGCGCCGCACCGATGCCCCGCGCGGCACCGGTGACCAGCACGACCTGCCCGTCCAGCGGGCGGTCCCAGTCGGCCGGGATGCTCGCCGCGCCGCCGCTGACCCGAATGACCTGCCCCGACACGTACGCGGACCGGCCGGACAGCAGGAACCGGAGTGTCGATTCGAGGCCGATGCTGGGATCGCCCTGGGCGCGGGCCACCTGGACGAGTTGCGCGGTGATGCCCCGGCCGAACTCCTTGCCGATGCTGCGGACGAGTCCTTCGAGGGCGCGTTGGGCGGTCGCCTCGCGGGTCGTCGCGCACTCCTGCGGCGGGGTGCCCAGCACGATTACCCGGCCGCCGGGCAGCACGGCCCGGGCCTGCGGGTGGAAGAAGTCATAGAGCTGGCGCAGGTCGGTCGAGTCGGTGATCCCGGTGGCGTCGAACAGCAGTGCCCCGTACCGCCGCGGGGTGGCGGCGGCCGGATCGGCCGGATCGGCCAGCTCGACCCCTGCGGCGGTCAGTCGCATGGTCACCGGAGCCGCGTACCGGCCGCCGGTGGCCGCCCCGAGCAGGGCCGGGCCGGGCAGCAGTGGGTCGCCGGGGTGGTGCCGGCGCAGTCGGGGCGGGTCGGGCAGCCCGAGGCGCTTGACCAGCGCGCGGCCGGCGGCCGATTGGACGAAGCTCGCGTACCTGTCGGTCATGGGCGTAGCCTACTGGCCAGTAGGGTTCGAGCAACATATGTCGAGGAGGCGGATCGTGCAGAGCATCCGGCGGGTCGCGGTCATCGGGGGCAACCGCATCCCCTTCGCCCGTTCCAACGCCCGCTACGCGGACGCGTCGAACGCGGACCTGCTCGGCGCGGCGCTCGACGGCCTGATCGCCCGCTACGGGCTGGCCGGGCAGCGCATCGGCGAGGTGGTCACCGGGGCGGTGCTCAAGCACTCCCGCGACTTCAACCTCACCCGCGAGGTGGTCCTCGGTTCCCGGCTCGACCCACACACCCCGGCGTACGACATCCAGCAGGCCTGCGGCACCGGCCTGGAGGCAACCATCCTGGTCGCCAACAAGATCGCCCTCGGTCAGCTCGACGTGGGCATCGCCGGCGGTGTCGACACCACCTCCGACGCCCCGCTCGCCGTCAACGAGGAGATGCGCCGCACGCTGCTCAAGCTCAACTCGGCCCGCACGCTGGGCGAACGGCTCAAGATCGCGGCGAAGCTGCGCCCTCTCCAGCCGTTCAAGCCAGAGATCCCGCGCAACGCAGAGCCGCGTACCGGCCTGTCCATGGGCGACCACGCCGCCCGCACGGCCCTGCGCTGGCAGATCGACAGGCGCTCCCAGGACGAGCTGGCGCTGCGCTCACACCAGCGCCTCGCGGCCGCGTACGACAGGGGTTTCTTCGACGACCTGATGACGCCGTACCTGGGGCTCACCCGCGACCAGAATCTGCGCCCGGACAGCAGCCTGGAGAAGCTCGCCTTGCTGAAGCCGGTCTTCGGCACCCGCGGCCCGGACGCCGAGCAGGCCACCATGACGGCCGGCAACTCGTCACCCCTCACCGACGGCGCGTCCACGGTGCTGCTGGCCAGCGAGGAGTGGGCGGCGGCGCACCACCTGCCCGTGCTGGCCTGGTTCAGCTGGTCGGAGACGGCGGCGGTGGACTTCGTGCACGGCGACGAGGGACTGCTGATGGCACCCGCGTACGCGGTGCCCCGGATGCTGGCCCGTGCCGGGCTGACGTTGCAGGACTTCGACTACTACGAGATCCACGAGGCGTTCGCGTCGCAGGTGCTGGCCACCCTCGCCGCCTGGGAGTCGCCGGAGTTCGCCAAGGACCGGCTCGGGCTGGACGCACCGCTGGGCGCGATCGACACCGACCGGCTCAACGTCAACGGCTCGTCGCTGGCGGCCGGGCATCCATTCGCCGCCACCGGCGGACGAATCGTGGCGACCCTGGCCAAGCTGCTGGCCGAGCGGGGCAGCGGGCGCGGGCTGATCTCCATCTGCGCCGCCGGTGGTCAGGGTGTGACCGCCATCCTGGAGCGCTGAGCGGAGTGTGCAGGGCGACGCCCGCCGGACCCGAGGGTCCCGGCGGGCGTCGGACGCTGCGGTAGGGCTCAGCCGATGGTGAACCTCTCCCAGGTGCTGACGACCGGGCCCTTGGCGATCAGTGGCTTGCTGCCCGCGCCGTCGGCGCTGACGTACTTGTTGTTGACGGCGGCCTTGAAACTGACCGTGCCGTCGCTGCTGCGGACCATGGTGAACCGCTCCCAGGTGCTGGCCGTCGGTGCGTTCGCGATCAGCGGCTTGGCGCCCGCGCCGTCGGCGGACACGAAGCGGTTGTTGACGCGGGCGAGGAGGCCAACCTGCCCGTTGCCGAGATCCACCACGTCGAACCGCTCCCAACTGCTGGCGGTCGCCGCGCTCGCGATCAACGGCTTGGTCCCCGCGCCGTCGGCGCTGACGAAGCGACCGTTGACCCGGGCCTTCAAGGAACGGTTCGCATCCGGTACGACGACCTGGAGGAACTTCTCCCAGGTGCCGATGGTGGGCCTGCTGGCGCTCATGGCGAGCGTGCCGCTGGGGTCGGCAGTCACGTACTGGGTGGTGATGGGGGCCTGGAGGCTGATGGTGCCGTCGCCGTTGCGCACCAGCGTGAACATTTCGCGTACGTCCACGAGAACGCTGTCCGCGGTCAACGTGACGTGGTCGAACTGGGAGATGGCGACGTAGCGCCCGACCACCCGGGAGAAGAGGGCGACCTTGCCGTCGCCGGCGTCCGCCAGGTCGAACTGCGCAATGGTGCTCGGCTCGGCCTGGTTCGGTCGAAGGCCGAAGCCGGTCTGGTAACTCACGTAGCGGCGGTTGGACAGGGCGCGCAGACCAACGGTCCCGGTCGGCCGCAACATGCTGATCTGAGTATGGCGAGTATCCGACCGGCCGTCGGTGCCAGTGACCGTGACGGTGACCTGGTAGCTACCCGGGTTCGCGTACGTGTGCGAGGCGATCGGGCTCGACTGGGTGACGACGCTGTCGTCACCGAACGAGAACCGGTAGGACGCGATCGGATTGAGGCCGGGGGTGGAGGCGGACGCGTTCACGCTCACCGAGCGCGCCTGGATGTTGAGGGCGACGTCGAACGACACCACAGGGCTTCGGACAGTCTCCACGGTTCCACGGTCGGCGTACGTGACCGGGCCGGCGCCGGTGTTCGGCACGGTCAGGTCGTCGACGCGCGGCGAGCCGGCGTGGTCGAGGGTCGGGTAACCGGGGGCCGCCGAGTTCGCCGAGTCGATGTCGTCCCGGGCCTGTCCCGTCTCGCGGTCGTGCGCGGCCTGGCCGGAGGCGGCCCGGAACGCGGCGAGACCCATCCGGGTGTTCCAGGCGTAGATCTGCGGTGAGTCGTTGTAGTAGTGGTGGGCGTTGTTGTAGTCGACCACCGTCTTCCCGACGGCCCCACCGTAGACGCCGATCTCGACGCCGTCGAGGAACGCCGGCTCGCAGTAGCCCTGGTTGAAGTAGCCGTTCGTGACCAGCACGTTGTTCTGCACGGAAACGCCGGACGAGGCTCCGTCGACGCGGATGCCGTCGCGGCAGCGGTCCCTGACGGTGTTGTTGGTGATCGCCGTGCCGGTGGCCCCGTTGTTGTGCACGCCGTGGCCGCCGCCCCCGGAAATCACGTTGTTGGCCACCACGGTGCCGGCCGCGGCGGGCCCGAGCGCGAGCGCCGCGCCGGTGAAGCCGTCGATGCGGCCACCGACGTACGAGTTTCCCGGCCCGTCGATCCGGACACCGACCGTGTCGTCGGCAAGGAAGTAGTTGGCATAGCCCTGCAGTGTCGTTCCCTGGATGTCCACGTCACTGCTTGCGGCGTCCACTGTGATGCCGGCGGTGGAGGTCAACCCGGTGACGCTTGTCTTCGACACGCTCGAGCCGGTTACACCGGCGAACCGGATCACCGGCGACGTCGCGGGAGTGTGCAGGGCGTAGGTGCCGCCCCGGATGGTGATGCCCGAGGAGTTGCGCACATCCGCGGCCGGCACGTCACCCGACCCGACGACGCGGATGTTCTGAAGCACCACATCATGCTGGCCGTCGACGACGAACCCAGCCGATGCGCCGCCCAAGGAGGCGTTGATGGAGCTGCCCACGAACACGATCGGCTGTTGCGGAGTGCCGGACGAGGTGACGCTGACTCGCTCCATGTAGACACCGCCGCCGATGTCGACGGTCTGCCCGCCGGTGACGATCGCTGCCGCGGCGCTGATGGTGCAGAACGGCTGCGCCAAGGTCCCCGGGAACTGGTCGGAGCAGCCACCGGCGAGGTTCTGCCGGACGTAGAGGGTCGTCGGAGCGTCCGCCTGGGCGGGCAGCGCGGTGCCCACCAGGGCGCCGCCGGTCACCACGACGGTCGCGAAGGCGGCGAAGGAGGATTTACGCATGCGGGCCTCGAAGATGAGGAGGACCCGGCGACGCCGGGAGTCAGATAAGGCGATCCTGCATGATCAACAGGCGAGGCGCTGACCCGGGTGACAAAACGGCCACCCACCTCGTGATCGTCCTGGTCGCAGCGGATCGGAGCGGCCGGCAGGTAGACGTTCACGTCCTGTTCAGCGGCTGGCTGACCGCCCGTGAGGTTGTCGGGTAACGGTGACCGTCCGCACCCCCGAACGAGGTGCGTTCGATGCCACCTGCGTCCGGAACGGGGCCGGTAAGTGTTGGTGCTGTCTGTCGTCATTCCGATGTACAACGAGGCCGCTGTCATCCCGGCCCTCATCGCCCGGTTGCGTCCGGTGCTCGACGCGCTCAGCGTCGAGTACGAGGTGGTGGCCGTCGACGACGGCAGCCGGGACGACACCGTCACTGTGCTCTTCACCCACGCGCGGAGCTGGCCGCAACTGCGCCTGGTCCAGTTGCGCCGCAACAGCGGACACCAGGCGGCGTTGACCGCCGGGCTGTACCGCGCCCGTGGACAGTGGGTGGTCAGCCTGGACGCCGACCTGCAGGACCCGCCGGAGACGGTCGCGGAGATGCTGCGGGTGGCCCGTGAGCAGGGCGTCGACGTGGTGTACGGCGTACGAGCCGACCGCAGCTCGGACACCGTGTTCAAACGACGTACCGCGCAGCTCTACTACCGACTGATGCGCCGGCTCGTCGGCGCCGAGGTGCCCGCCCAGGCCGGCGACTTCCGGCTGGTCAGCCGGGAGGTGATCGAGGCACTGCGTGAGCTGCCCGAACGCACCCCGGTCTACCGGCTGCTGGTACCCGCGCTCGGCTTCGCCAGTGCGGAGGTGCGCTACTCCCGGGCAGTTCGGGCGGCCGGCGAGACGAAATATCCACTGCCCCGGATGATCGCGCTCGCCTGGGACAGCGTCGCCAACTTCTCCGCGGCGCCGCTGCGTCTCGCCACCTGGCTCGGTGCGATCAGCTTCCTGGCCTGTCTCGGCCTCATCGGCTTCGGCGTCGTGGCGTACCTGCGCGGTCTGACCATCCCGGGCTGGACGTCGACCTTCGTGGCGGTCCTACTCCTCGGTGGCGTGCAACTGGTCTGTCTCGGCCTGCTCGGTGAGTACGTCGGACGGATCTACGCGACAGTGCAGGGTCGACCGACGTACCACGTCGGAGCCGACTCGGCGGATACCGAGCTGTCCTCCCCGTTTCCCGCCGCACCGGTGGGTAGCGCCCGTGGCTGACTCGCTCGGACTGGTGGAACGACAGGCCCCAGCACCCGCGCCGCACCCGGCCCGACGACCCGCCCGGTCGCTGGGGTCCGCAGTGGTCGCGACCCTGCCCTGGTCGGTGCTCCTCGCCGCGTTGCCGGCCGCCTGGTCGTACACCGACGTGCCCGCCGTCGACGTGCTCCGCTACGTGGCCTACTGGTCGTTGGCTGTGGTGTTACCCGGCACCCTGGTGCACCGGGCGGTACGCGGTGGCCGCGGCAACCTGCCGGAGGACCTGGGCTTCGGCGCGGCCACCGGTCTGCTCCTCGAACTCGGCGCCTGGGTCGCCGCGGCGGCCACCGGTCAGCAGCACCTGCTGCGGTGGTGGCCGGTGCCCCTGGCGCTGGCCTTCCTGGCCGTTCCCCGGCTACGTCGGCACTGGCGGGTCGGGACCCGCCGGCCGCTTCCACTCGCCTGGCACTGGTCAGTCGTCGCGGTGCTGCTACTCGTGCTGCTGTGGGCCGTCGCGCAGTGGCGTCTGGTGCCGCTCCCGCCGGTGAACCACGGCTACTACCAGGATCTGCTCTACCACCTGTCGCTGGTCCAGGAGCTGACCCGGGACCTGCCCTTTCAACTGCCGCAGATGGCCGGCGAGCCGCTGCGCTACCACTACCTGTCCGACGCGCACATGGCCGCCGGCAGCATGATCACCGGCATTCCACCCGCGACGGTACTGCTCCGGCTGTGGCTGGCGCCGGTTGCCGTCGTCAGCGTGCTGGTCACCGCCGGCCTGGCCCGGGACCTGACCGGCCGCTGGTGGGCGGGCCCGGTGGCGGGCGCGGCGGCTGGCCTCGGCATGCCGGTGGCCGTCAACTCGGCCATCGCGGACGGCGCATTCGCGTTCTCCTTCTCCAGCCCGTCACAGACGTACGTCCTGCCACTGCTGGTGCTGCTCGCCGGCATCTGCGTCGACGCCGTACGCGGGCGCCCGCTGGGCGTGGCCTGGGCGCTGCTGCCGGTACTCGGGCTGGCCTGCGCCGGCGCCAAGTCCAGCGCGCTGCCGCCGCTGATCGCCGGCGTCGCAGTGGCTGTCGCCGCCACCTGGTGGCAGCAGCGACGGCGGGTGCCCTGGCCGGCGCTCGCGACCCTGCTCTGCCTCGTGGTGCCGATGGGCGTCGGCTATCTCCTCTTCGCCGGAGGCGGAGCGGGCACCCTGGCCCCACAGGCGTTCGCGTTCCTGCACGCGATGCCGCAGTACCGGGAGACCATCGGCGCGGGCGACGGGGTGCGCGGCGGCGGGCTGCTGCCGTTCGGTCTGAGCAGGGCTGGGGCGTCCGGTTGGCTGCTGACGTTCGTCCTGCTCGGCTGGTGGCTGCTGGTGCAGTTGCCCCGGCTGATCGGCATGCTGGTCCTCGCCGGGCCACGCCGTGCCGATCCGGCGCCCTGGCTGCTGTCGGGCGCGGTGCTCGCCGGCGCGGGCGGCATCTGGACCCTGCACCATCCGTCGCTGAGCCAGGTCTACTTCTGGCTGGACGTGCTCCCGTTCGGCGCCGTGCTCACCGTGTGGCTGCTCACCCTCGCCCGGCCGCCCTGGCCGGTGGCGGTGTCCGCCGCCGTGCTCGGTGTGGCGTCGTATCTCCTTGTGCCAATGATGCCCAGACCGGCCGCGACCATGACTGGATGGATGGGCGTCCTCGGCCGCTCGTACCTGCGGCTCGCGGTCCTTCTCCTGCTGGCCGCGCTCGTCGCGGTCGGAGTCCGTGCGCTGCTGGGTCGCCGGGACGGCGGCGGGCGGCGGCGGACAGTGGCGGTGGCGCTGGCTGGCGTCACGGCGGCGCTGCTGGGCGCGAGCGTCGCCCGGGGCGTCGACGGTGCCGTCCGGTACGTCCAGGTCGCACCGGGGTTGCCCGCGTCGGCCGCGCAGCCTTCCACAGTGACGGCAGCGGAGATGCGGGCCGCGTTGTGGCTGGACGAGCACGCCGCGGACGACGACGTGGTGGCCACCAACGTGCACTGCCGGCCGGTTCGAACCACCGCGCACTGCGACGCCCGCGCCTACTGGGTGACCGGACTGGGTGGGCACCGGACGGTGGTGGAGAGCTGGGGTTACACCGATGCCGCCCTTGCCGCCAACGGACGGCGGGGTCTCGGATACGTACGACAGGATCCGCCGGACCCGGCCCGGTTCGCGCTGAACGAGAGGGTGTTCCAGGCCCCCACCGCGGCCGACCTGGACCAGTTGCGCGTCGACTACCGGGTCCGTTGGCTGTTCGCCGACACCCGGGCCGGCGAGGTGTCGCCCGCGTTGGCCGGGTTGGCTGAGGTACGCCTCGTCTCCGGCAGCGTCACGGTCTACGAGCTGCGCTGACTGTGCCCTCGCACGACGGCGCCCGGTGGCCGGCAGGGTGCCGCCGGTCATCGCGATCGCGCCGAGGCCGGCTGGTAGCACACCGCCCGGCCGACAAACCGGCCAGCGTGTCCCACCGGCTCCGGTAGTGGCCTCGCGGCTGGGCGACCCGCCGGGTAGGAGAGAATGAGGCACGTGACGACGATCCCCAACGTGCTGGCCAACCGGTACGCCTCGCCCGAACTGGTCGCCCTCTGGTCCCCGGAGGAGAAGGTACGGATGGAGCGGCGGCTCTGGCTCGCCGTTCTCCGCGCTCAGCGCGACCTGGGTGTGCCCGTGCCGGACGGCGTTGTCGAGGCGTACGAGCGGGTGCTCGACCAGGTCGACCTCGCCTCGATCGCCGAGCGGGAGCGGGTCACCCGGCACGACGTGAAGGCCCGGATCGAGGAGTTCAGCGCGCTCGCCGGGCACGAGCACGTGCACAAGGGGATGACCTCCCGGGACCTCACCGAGAACGTCGAGCAGCTCCAGGTGCGCGCCTCGCTGGAGCTGATCCGCGATCGGGTGGTGGCCACCCTGGCTCGGTTGGCCTGGCTGGCCCACGAGCACTCCGAGCTGGTCATGACGGGTCGTTCGCACAACGTGGCGGCGCAGGCCACCACGCTGGGCAAGCGCTTCGCGTCGGCGGCGGAGGAGCTGCTGATCGCGTACGAGCGGCTGGAGGACCTGATCGCCCGCTACCCGCTGCGGGGGATCAAGGGGCCGGTCGGCACTGCCGCCGACCAGCTCGACCTCTTCGACGGCGACGCCGACAAGGTGGCCGAGTTGGAGCGACGGGTCGCCCAGCACCTGGGCTTCTCCCGGGTGCTGGACAGCGTCGGGCAGGTCTACCCGCGCTCGCTCGACTTCGACGTGCTGGCCGCGCTGGCCCAGACGGCCGCCGCGCCGTCGTCGCTGGCCACCACGATCCGGTTGATGGTCGGCCAGGAGTTGGCGACCGAGGGCTTCAAGCCGGGTCAGGTCGGCTCCAGCGCGATGCCGCACAAGATGAACACCCGCTCGTCGGAGCGGGTGAACGGCTTCGCCGTGATCATCCGGGGTTACCTGTCGATGGTCGGCGAGCTGGCCGGTGACCAGTGGAACGAGGGGGACGTGTCCTGCTCGGTGGTCCGCCGGGTGGCGCTGCCGGACGCGTTCTTCGCCGCCGACGGGCTGTTCCAGACGTTCCTCACAGTGCTCGACGAGTTCGGCTCGTACCCGGCGGTGATCAACCGGGAGTTGGAGCGCTTCCTGCCGTTCCTGGCCACCACGAAGATCCTGGTCGCGGCGGTCCGGCGGGGCGTCGGCCGGGAGGTCGCCCACGAGGTGATCAAGGAGCACGCGGTGGCGGTGGCCCTGGCTATGCGCGAGAAGGGCTCACCGGAGAACGACCTCTTCGACCGCCTGGCGGCGGATGGCCGACTCGGGCTGTCCCGCGCCGACATCGACACCCTGGTCGCCGACCGCAACGCCTTCGTAGGCGCCGCCCAAGCCCAGGTGGCAGCGGTGACAAGCCGCATCACCACAGTGGTAACCGCCCACCCAGAAGCCGCCACCTACAGCCCACCCCCAATCCTCTAACCCCCCACCCCCACCCCACCCCACCCCCCCCTCCCGGGTGATCAAGAGGTTTGCGTCATCTTCGATCTCCCTGATGACCGAAACCTCTTGATCAACAGGGGAAGGGCGGGGCGACGGGCTGGGCTGGGCGGTGAGGTCGGGCGTTACTCGCCGGTTGGGGTTTCGGCGGCGGTTCTCAGGTTGGGGGCGCTGGCGGGTTCGGCGATGCCGCCGGGCGACTCCGTGATGCCCGCGACCTCCGCGGTTCCCGCTGCGACCGCCGGCTGGTCGGCCGGCATGACCTCGGGCATCTTCTGTACGGCGACCACTGCCGTCCCGTACGCGCAGATCTCCATCCACATCTCGCCACAGTCCCGGCTGTCGAACCGCATGCCGATCACCGCGTTCGCGCCGAGCCGCAGGGCCTCCTCGCCGAGGCGGGCCACCGAATCGGTGCGCCACCGGGTCAGGTTGTCCGGGGCCATCGGGTCGTACGCGCCACCGCGCAGGTTCTTCACACCCTCGCGGTACGGGTTGCGCGTCCTGGCCATCGATGACACCACCTCACCGAGAATCTGGCGGATCTCGTAGCCGGGCAGTTGCTCTGTCGTCACGACCAGCACGTTTCCGATGCTGTCAGGAGTGGCGCGACCCGATCGTGTGCATTGTTCACCTGATCGGATGCTGCAAAACGACGCGGCGCGGACGGCCGGCACGTGGCCGACCATCCGCGCCGAGCGGGGCGCTAACCGTCAGACACCGGCCACCGAGGTGATCCAGGCCCGGTTGTACGCAACGCTGCCGTAGTTCTGGATGCTCGACCCGTCGGCGGTGGAGGCGACGCCGACCTGCTGACCGTTGTAGAACTGCGGGCCGCCGGAGTCACCGCGCCAGGCGTTGCCGTTGACCCGGGTGCTGCGGATCGCCTGGCCGCCGTACGCGTCGGTGGCGCTGTTGCTGGTCACCCGGACGGTGGCGGTCTTCAGTTGGGTCGACGCCGAGCAGCCGCTGTAGCAGGTCATGCCCCAGCCGTAGATCGAGTTCGTCGAGTTGATCGGCGGGTTGCTGCTGGCCAGGCTCACCGCGGAGGTGCTGACGGTGCTGGAGAGCCGCATGAGGGCGAGGTCGTTGCGGGTGTAGGTGGCGCTGACCGTGCGGGTGACCCCGCCGGAGGTGCGGTTCACGCTTCCGACGCGCACCGACATGGTGCCGCTGATGCAGTGCCGGGCGGTGAGCACCCACTGCGCGGCGATGACGCTGCCGGAGCAGGTGAACGAGCCGTTGCTGAGCACCGCGGCGGCCCACGGCGCGGACGAGACGGTGCCGCCGCCGATGATGGGCTGCGGGCCGGCGGGGGCGGCGGAGGCGGCGGACGTGACGCCGAGGGCGCCGATAAGCGCGGTGCTGAGTACGGCGAGCAGGGGGCGGATGCGCATCGGGTGGACTCCTTGGACGGGGCGCGCCCGGGGTCGCCGGGTGCGGATGGTGCCGGGCCGCGGGGATTCCCGGAGCCGGCGAAATCGACCTACGTCGATGTAGAGTAGGGCGCGACGCGATCGTTATCAAGGAGGTGATCGAGGTTGCCCAATGTAACGATTCGGCCACCCGCTGCGCCGTATATGTCCTGCTAGGGCCACCTGTCGCGCCTGACAGGTCAGACTGAGCGTCAGTAATGTCGATCACTGCCTGAACTGCACCCGGCCGGTGCGTCCGCGGCGATATCTGCCAGGTACGCTGGCTGCGCTCGCCCATTGTGGGTCGGCACCCAACTGCGTACACAGTCAGGAGTGCCCAGTGCCTCGCGTCGTCGTCGACGTCATGCTCAAGCCCGAGATCCTTGATCCGCAGGGCCAGGCCGTCGCAAACGCGCTGCCCCGACTCGGCGTCGGTGACGTCGCCTCGGTTCGGATCGGCAGGCGGATCGAGATCGAGTTCACCGGTGAACCGGACCTGGACCGCGCTCGGGAGATTGCCGACAAACTGCTCGCCAACCCGGTCATCGAGGACTTCACCGTCCGCCTGGTCGAGGCCGACGAGACTGCGGACGCCCGCTCGTGACCGCCCGGGTCGGTGTGGTCACCTTCCCCGGCTCGCTCGACGACGGGGACGCGGCCCGGGCCGTCCGGATCGCCGGCGCCGAGCCGGTCCGGCTCTGGCACGGCGACCCGGCTCTGCACGGTGTCGACGCTGTCGTCCTGCCCGGCGGATTCTCCTACGGTGACTACCTGCGGTGCGGTGCCATCGCCCGGTTCGCCCCGGTGATGGAGACGATCGTGGACGCCGCCCAGGGTGGTCTGCCCGTGCTCGGCATCTGCAACGGCTTCCAGATCCTCTGCGAGGCGCACCTGCTGCCGGGTGCGCTCACCCGCAACCAGCACCTGCACTTCCGCAACCGGGACCAGGTCCTGCGCATCGAGTCGGCCGGGACGGCGTGGACCAACGCTTTCCAGCCCGGCCAGGAGGTGCTCATCCCGGTCAAGAACGGCGAGGGCTGCTACGTCGCTGACACCGCGACGCTGGACCAGCTCGAAGCCGAAGGTCGGGTGGTCGCGCGCTACGTCGGCGGCAACCCCAACGGGTCCCAGCGCGACATCGCCGCGATCACCAACGCCGCGGGCAACGTGGTCGGCATCATGCCGCACCCCGAGCACGCGGTGGAGGCGCTCACCGGCCCTTCGCTGGACGGCCTCGGCTTCTTCACGTCGGTCCTCAAGCACCTGGTGGGGGCGCCGGCATGACCGGCGGCACGATCATCGGTCAGCTCAACCGCCGGCCTGGCGGGCACGAGCGCAGCGAGGAGAGGTCATGACCACCCATCCGGACCCGGTACGCGACACACCGGAGGCGTACTCCGCCCCGGCGCAGCCGGCCGAGCCGAACGCGGCGCAGCCGGTCGCACCGGCGACCGCTCCCGCCCAGCCGGCCGCCGCCGTCTGGACCGAGGGCGTGGACACCGTGCCGCGCGCCGGTGGCACCCCGGGCGAGCTTCAGCCGTACACCGAGCTTGGCCTGCGCGACGACGAGTACGACCGGATCCGGCAGATCCTCGGCCGCCGGCCCACGCAGTCCGAGCTGGCGATGTATTCGATCATGTGGAGCGAGCACTGCTCCTACAAGTCGAGCAAGGTGCACCTGCGTCAGTTCGGCGAGAAGGCCCCGCACAGCGACCGGATGCTCGCCGGCATCGGTGAGAACGCCGGTGTCGTGCAGATCTCCGACGAGCTGGCGGTGACCTTCAAGGTCGAGTCGCACAACCACCCGAGCTTCGTCGAGCCGTACCAGGGCGCGGCGACCGGCGTCGGCGGCATCGTCCGGGACATCCTCGCCATGGGCGCCCGCCCGGTCGCGGTGATGGACCCGCTGCGCTTTGGTGCCGCTGACCACCCGGACACCGCCCGGGTGCTCACCGGTGTGGTCGCCGGCGTGGGCGGCTACGGCAACTGCCTGGGCCTGCCCAACATCGGTGGCGAGCTGGTCTTCGACCCCTCGTACCAGGGCAACCCGCTGCTCAACGCGCTCTGCCTGGGCGTGCTGCCGGTCAGTCGGCTGCAGAACAAGGCCGCCGCCGGCCCGGGCAACGTTGTCGTCCTGATGGGCGCCAAGACCGGCCGCGACGGCATCGGCGGCGTCTCGGTGCTGGCCAGCGCCACCTTCGACGAGGGCAGCGAGGCGCGTCGCCCGGCCGTGCAGGTCGGCGACCCGTTCACCGAGAAGCTGCTGATCGAGGCCTGCCTCGAGCTGTACGACGCCGAGCTGGTCGTCGGCATCCAGGACCTCGGTGGCGCCGGCCTGACCTGCGCGCTCACCGAGACCGCCGCCGCCGCCGGCACCGGCATGCGGGTCTGGCTGGAGCGGGTGCCGCTGCGCGAGCCCTCGATGGACCCGCACGAGATCCTGGCCAGCGAGTCGCAGGAGCGGATGCTGCTGGTCGTCGCGCCGGACAAGCTCGACGCGGTGCTCAAGACCTGCGAGAAGTGGGGCGTCCTCGCCACCGCGATCGGTGAGGTCACCGCACCGGAGCCGGACGGCAGCCCGGGTCGACTGCTGATCACCTGGCAGGACCACCTGGTCGTCGACGTGCCGCCGGGTTCGCTTGTCGACGACGGCCCGGTCTACGCCCGGCCGATGCGCGAGCCGGCCGACCTGATCCTGCTTCAGGCCGACCGGGCCGAGACGCTGCCCCGCCCGGCCGACCCGGAGGCGCTGCGGGAGACCGTGCTGCGCATGATCGCGTCGCCCAACCTGGCCGACAAGAGCTGGGTCACCGAGCAGTACGACCGCTACGTGCTGGGCAACACAGTGCTCGCCCAGCCGGAGGACGGCGGCGTGATCCGGATCGACGAGCGCACCGGCCTCGGTGTGGCGCTGTCGGTCGACGGCAACGGCCGGTACGCCCGACTGGACCCGTACAACGGCACCAAGCTGGCCCTGGCCGAGGCGTACCGGAACGTGGCGGTGACCGGCGCGAAGCCGATCGCCGTGACCGACTGCCTCAACTTCGGCTCGCCGGAGGACCCGGGCGTGATGTGGCAGTTCGCCGAGGCCGTGCGCGGCCTGGCGGACGGCTGCCTGGAGCTGGGCATCCCGGTGACCGGCGGAAACGTCAGCTTCTACAACCAGACCGGCGCGGCGGCCATCCACCCGACCCCGGTGGTCGGCGTGCTGGGCGTGCTGGACAACGTCGCCGACCGGGTGCCGATGGGCTTCGTGCCGCGCGCCGGTGGCGACCACGACCAGCTCTACCTGCTCGGCGAGACGAACGTGGAGCTGTCCGGCTCGGAGTGGGCCTGGGTGACGCACGAGCACCTCGGCGGGATTCCGCCGCAGGTCGACCTTCTCCGCGAGAAGGCGCTCGCCGAGTTGCTGGCCGAGGCGGCCCGCGTCGGTCACCTCAGCTCGGCACACGACCTCTCCGACGGTGGCCTGGCCCAGAGCCTGGTCGAGTCCTGCCTGCGTCGCGGCGTCGGTGCCCGGGTCGCGGTGCCGGAGCAGTTCGCCGAGGGCTCGATGCCGTTCGTGTACCTGTTCAGCGAGTCCGCCACGCGGGCGCTGGTCTCGGTGCCGCGCGGCCACGACAAGGCGTTCGCGGCGCTCTGCGCCGAGCGGGGCGTGCCGTTCGAGCTGATCGGGGTCACCGACCCGTCCGGTGGTGCGCTCGAGGTGCACGGCCAGTTCCGGATCGGCCTGGACGAGCTGCGCACGGCGCACACCGAGACGTTGCCGCGCCTCTTCGGGGGCTCGGCGGCCGTCGAGGTGCCAGCGCCGGCCGCCGGTGTGGCGGGTGCGGTCGAGGCCGTCCCGCTGCCTGTCGCGCAGGCCGAGCCGGTCGACGCGGCGGCTGTGGTCTCCGAGCCGATCGCTTCCTCGGGTCCGTCCCCGGAGACCGGCGCGGTCGAGCCGATCGGGTCAGAGCAGCCGGGCGGGGCGTCCGAGTCTGACTCCGGTGTCGCCGAGCCGTCGCCTGACGAGCGCTGAGGCGTTGACGGCCGCCGTCTACGGCCAACCCGGATCGGGTGCCCGGTTCGACTGGGGGCTGACCGGGGCGGCCGAACTCGGCCGGGTCTGCGCGGCGCTGGTGGTGGTGGACGTTCTCTCGTTCACCACCGCCGTGGAGGTGGCGGTCGCCAGGGGCATGCGGGTGCACCCGTTCCCCTGGGGTGAGCAGGCCGCCGAGTACGCCCTCCGGGTCGGTGCGACCGCTGCGGTCGGGCGGCGGCAGACGACCACTGAACATCCGTGGTCGCTCTCGCCCGCCGCGCTGAGCACCGCGCCCGTGGTGGCCGACCTCGTGCTGCCCTCCCCGAACGGCTCCGCCATCAGCGCCGCCGCCAGCGCCACCGGCCTGCCGGTGGTGGCGGCGTGCCTGCGCAACGCACGCGCCGTCGGGCATTGGCTGCGCCGCCAGGGGTACGGCACGCTCGACTCCCCGATCGGCGTGATCGCCTCGGGGGAGCGGTGGCCGGACGGGTCGCTGCGCCCGTCGGTGGAGGACCAACTCGGCGCCGCGTCGGTGCTGGACGCCCTCTCCGGCGTGCCGGGTGGGCTCTCGGTGGAGGCCGCCATGGCGCTAGCCGCGCTGGCGAGCACCCCGGATCTACCCGCCGCGGTGCGCGGCAGCGTCTCCGGACGGGAGTTGACCGAGAGCGGCTTCGCCGCGGACGTGGACATCGCCGTCCGGATCGGCGTGTCGGACGTCGTGCCGGTGCTCCACCAGGGCGTCTTCTCCGCCGCCTGACCGCGCCCCGACCCCGCGCCCCGACCCCGCGCCCCGACCCCGCGCCCCGACCCCGCGCCCCGACCCCGCGCCCCGACCCCGCGCCCCGACCCCGCGGCGATCTTGCACTTTCTGTCCCGACGTAAGGGGCATTCCGCCCGTAAAGGCGACCGAAACTGCAAGATCGGCGCGGGGTCGGGTTTTTCTTGGGACAGCGAAACGGCCACCCGGATCTCCGGGTGGCCGTTTCCATGTGCTGTGGTGGGTCAGTCGTCCAGCCAGTCGAGGCGGCGACCGCCGCGCTCGGTCGGTGGCGGCGGCGGGGTGTCCGGTCGGTTCCGCCCAGCGGGCTGGCCGTAGCCGCCCTGGTCGTAGCCCCGGTCGTCGTAGCCGCCGCGCTGCTGCGGAGGCTCCTGGCCGTAGTTGCCGCCCTGGTCGTATCCGCCGGCGGGCTGGCCGTAGCCGCCCTGGTCGTAGCCCCGGTCGTCGTAGCCGCCGCGCTGCTGCGGAGGCTCCTGGCCGTAGTTGCCACCCTGGTCGTATCCGCCGGCCGGTTGACCGTAGCCGCCCTGGTCGTACCCGCCAGCCTCCGGAGCGCCGTACCCTGCGGTCGGCTCGGCGGCGCGACCGCCGTACGGGGCGGCATCGGGCTGGCCATAACCCTGCCCCTGCCCCTGCTCCGGCTGGTAGACGCCTGTGGCGTACGGGTCGGCCGGGGCCGGGTACTGGGTGCTGTCACCGGTGTACCGGCCGGTCGGCTCGTCGAACCGCTCGCCGTACGCCGCGCCGCCAGCGGGAGCCGGCGGGTAGGCGGCGGTGCCACCGGGGGCTTCGTAGTCACGACCGCCGTAGCCGCCACCGGAGGCTGGGGCGTTCCCGTAGCCGGCACCGGAGGCCGGAGCATTGCCGTAACCGGCACCGGGCGCGGCACCGTAACCGTCACCGGCCGCACCGGCGCCGTACCCGCCCTCCGGGCCGGCCGGAGCGCCGTAGCCGCCACCGGAAGCGGGGGCGTTGCCGTAGCCGCCGGCACCGTACCCGGCGGACGCGGGCTCCTCGCCGTAGCCGGCGCCGCCCCAGCCCTGCTGACCCGCGCCGCCGTACGCCTGGGCAGGCGCGCCGTACGGGTCCGGCGGAACGTCGTCGACCACCGGGCGGTGCATCATCGTCGGCGCCTCGCTCAGCGCCGCGCCGCCGACCATGGTCGGGTCCGCTCCGCCGCCGGGACGACCGCCGACCACCCGGGTCTGGTCGTCGGGGCCACGGAACCCGCCGCGCGAGGGCGGCACCACACCGCCGCCACCGGCAGCCGCCGGGGCGTCGTCGTCGTCGCCGTTCTCCCTGCGCTTCATCCAGAGCAGCACGATCGTGCCGACACCGGCGGCGACCAGGAGACCACCGAGCAGGATGATCAGGTACGAGCCGATGCCGCCGCTGTCCTCGTTGTTCGCGGCGTTCGCCGGAGCGCCCTGGCTGGCCTCCTCGGTGGGCTCCTCCTCGGTGCCCTCCTCGGTCGCCTCCTCGGTGGCGGTGGCCTCGGGGGTGGGGGACGGGGTGGCGCTGGGCGTCACCTCGACCTTGATCGCGAGGCTGATCCGTTGCCCGGTGACGGCCTGTCCGGCGGCAGCGTTGATGGTCTTGGTGGCCACCACGTTGTCGAAGCTCGCGCCCAGGTCGATCCGACCGGGTGCGATCGGCTTGTCGGTGGTGCCGGTGAAGCGGAAGTCGCCGCTTCCGTTGCTGGTGGTGTCGAGCTGCCGGCCGGTGCTGTCGCGCAGCATGACCACCGCGTTCGCGACCGCCTTGCTGTTGGCCTGCGAGATCACCTTGCCGGAGATCGACCGCACGGTCTGGTTCTGCGGCGGCGGCGGAGCGGCCTTGCCCTTGACGGTCAGCGAGACGGTGGCGGTGTCCGGGCCGGACTCGGCCTCGACGGCCACCGTGACGGTCGCTGTCGCGTCGCCAGCGTTGTCGTTGGCAGCGATCCGGACCAGCTGCGACCTCGCCTGATTACCCAGGCCGGGGAAGTCAACCTCGCCGCAACCGCTGGCGCATCGAACACCCGAGGGCAGGCCGGCCAGGCTGATCGTCGCCTTGTCGTCACCGTTACCCGGGGTGACACTTACGGTGATCGTGGCGTCGCTGCCGGCGTTTACTGTGATCGAGCCGGGAGAAACGCTGACATCTGCGGCCATTGCTGGTGTGGCGGGGACGGCGAGCAGAGCGCCGGCAACCAGCGCTACGACCACACCGGCCCGCTGCTTCCAGGCACGTCGGTGTGTTGACACGTCCACCGCCTTCCGGGCTGACTTCCCTCTGACCGGCGGGGCGCCGGGCCGGGGATCATCACGGTACGAATACGCCGTCGGCAACTATGCCTTGTCCGACTGCATGAGCGCGACCCAGGGCCAGCGTCGCGTGTCTGGCCTGAGGGTCGTATCGTCCCGTCGTGTCCTCTCCGCACAGTAAGTCCGCTGCCGTTGCAGCCGCGTTGTCGGCGCTCGACGAGGGGCGTACACCCGAACGGCCGGTGTTCCGGGAGGCGGTCCGGTCGTTGTTGGCCGTCCTCGCGGAGCGCGCCCCCGGCCGATCGGTGGAGGTGCGCGTTCCACCATACGGGGCGATCCAGTGCGTACCGGGGCCTCGACACACCAGGGGAAATCCACCAAACGTGGTCGAGATGGCCCCGAACACCTGGTTGGAGCTGGCCACCGGCAGGCTCGACTGGGCGTCGGCGGTCACCGACGGTCGCGTCCAGATGAGTGGCAATCGCGCGGACCTCTCGGCGTATCTGCCCCTCTAGTCGTCCCGATGTCCCACTGGCCGTGACGCTGAGCAGGGGAATCGTGACTTTCTGTATTGACGTCGATTCGCGTACACTGTCAGGCGATGACAGTGGTCCCGGCAGAGGAGAGTGGATCCGCCCGTGATCCCCGCCCGGCCGGTCCAGACCAGCATGAGGGAGCGGTAGGTGCCCCGAGGCGACGGCCGGCTGAGCCACGACCTTGACCCCCAACGACCTGGCCCCCAGGACGCCTGTGGCGTCTTCGGTGTCTGGGCCCCCGGCGAAGAGGTTGCCAATCTGACCTACTTCGGCCTCTACGCCCTGCAGCACCGTGGCCAGGAGGCGGCGGGCATCGCGGTGAGCGATGGCTCCGGCGTGGTGGTCTACAAGGACCTCGGCCTGGTGGCGCAGGTCTTCGACGAGCCCACCCTGGCCAGCCTGCGTGGTCACCTGGCGATCGGGCACGCCCGATACTCCACCACCGGCGCGTCCAACTGGGAGAACGCCCAGCCGACGATCCGGTCGACCACCTCAGGCACGACCATCGCGCTGGCCCACAACGGCAACCTGGTCAACACGGCCGAGCTGGAGAAGGAGGTCGCCGAGCGCGGCCTCATCGCCGACGGTTCGACGAACGACACCTCCCTGGTGACGATGCTGCTCGCCAGTCGACCGGATCTGTCGGTCGAGGCGGCCGCGCTGGAGGTGCTGCCGCAGCTGCGCGGCGCGTTCAGCTTCGTCTTCATGGACGAGGCGACCCTCTACGCGGCCCGCGATCCGCACGGTGTCCGCCCGCTGGTGCTCGGCCGCCTGGAGCGCGGCTGGGTAGTCGCCAGCGAGACGGCCGCCCTGGACATCGTCGGCGCCAGCGTGGTGCGCGAGGTCGAGCCGGGCGAGCTGATCGCGATCGACGAGAACGGGCTGCGCTCCACCCGGTTCGCCGCGCCGGAGCCGAAGGGCTGCCTCTTCGAGTACGTCTACATCGCCCGCCCGGACGCCACGATCGCCGGGCGCAACGTCCACTCGGCGCGGGTGCAGATCGGCCGGCAGTTGGCCAAGGAGCACCCGGTCGAGGCCGACCTGGTGATCCCGGTGCCCGAGTCGGGCACTCCGGCCGCCATCGGGTACGCGGAGGCGTCCGGCATCACGTACGGCGCCGGCCTGATGAAGAACCCGTACGTGGGTCGCACCTTCATCCAGCCGTCGCAGACCCTGCGTCAGCTCGGCATCCGGCTCAAGCTCAACCCGCTGCGGGAGAACGTCCGCGGCAAGCGGTTGGTGGTGGTGGACGACTCGATCGTGCGCGGCAACACCCAGCGCGCCATCGTGCGGATGCTGCGTGAGGCGGGGGCGCTGGAGGTGCACGTCCGAATCTCCTCCCCGCCGGTCAGCTGGCCGTGCTTCTACGGCATCGACTTCGCCACCCGGGCGGAGCTGCTGGCCAACGGGTTGGACAACGACGGCATCCGGCGCTCCATCGGCGCCGACACGCTGGGCTTCGTATCCCTTCCCGGCCTGATCGCCGCGACCGAGCAGCCGAAGACCAGGTTGTGTCGGGCGTGTTTCGATGGGGAGTACCCGATCGAGTTGCCAGCCGGCAACCTGATCGGCAAGCACGTGCTCGAAGGGGTGGGTCGACGCGTCGCCAACTCGGCGCCGGAGGCCCCGCACACCAACGGCTCGTCCGTCGCCACTCCGGGTGGCGTTACCGCAAACCGCCCGTAGCACCAACCGGCGCGGCCCGGCTACCGCCGGCGGCACCGAGAACCAAAGGGGAGAACCGTGACGCACGTGTCCGAGCGCAGCGGCGCAGGAAGCAGCCCGACCGGCGCCGGCGGCGACCGCCAGCCGTGGACGGGCGGTGCTGGCCGCCAGGCGCGCAAACGCTCGGTCTCGTACGCCGACGCCGGTGTCTCCATCGACGCGGGTGACCGCGCCGTGGAGCTGCTCAAGTCGAAGGTGCGGCAGACTCGCCGTCCCGAGGTGCTCGGTGACCTCGGTGGCTTCGCCGGCCTGTTCCGGCTGGACACGAAGAAGTACAAGAGCCCGATCCTGGCGTCCTCCACCGACGGGGTGGGCACCAAGCTGGTGATCGCCCAGCAGATGGACATTCACGACACGGTCGGCATCGACCTCGTCGCCATGGTCGTCGACGACCTGGTGGCCTGCGGCGCCGAGCCGCTGTTCCTGCTCGACTACATCGCCACCGGCGAGGTCGTGCCGGACAAGGTCGCCGAGATCGGCGCGGGCATCGCCGACGGCTGCCGCTACGCCGGCTGCGCGCTGCTGGGCGGGGAGACCGCCGAGCACCCCGGTGTCCTGCGTCCGGACGAGTACGACATCTCCGCGACCGGCGTGGGCGTGGTCGAAGAAGCCGACATCCTGAGCCCTGAGCGGGTCGAGGTGGGCGACGTGGTGATCGCCATGCGTTCCTCCGGCCTGCACTCCAACGGATACTCGCTGGTCCGCCACGTGCTGCTGGGCGCGGCCCGGATGCGTCTGGACATCGTGATCGACGACTTCGGTCGGCAGCGGACCCTCGGCGAGGAGCTGCTCACGCCGACCAAGATCTACGCCAAGGACTGCCTCAAGCTGATCGCCGAGGCCGAGGTGCGGGCGCTGTCCCACATCACCGGCGGCGGCATCCCTGGCAACCTGGTCCGGGTGCTGCCCGAGCACGTCGACGCGGTGGTCAACCGGTCCACCTGGAAGCCGCAGCCGATCTTCGACCTGATCCAGACGAAGGGTCGGATCGACGACCACGACATGGAGTCGACCTTCAACATGGGCGTCGGCATGTTCGCGATCGTCTCGGCCGAGGACGCCGACCGGGCGCTGGCCACCCTGACCGGCCGTGGCGTCGAGGCGTGGCAGGCCGGCGAGATCATCGAGGGCACCGGCAACGTGCAGATGGTCGGTCAGCACACCCGAGGATGATCACCCTCCGGTGATCGTACGGGCACCTGATCAGGGCTTCACCCGAGTGGCCAATGCCGCCTAGCCTGAAGGGCACCCTTCAGAGACGGTCGGGAACCCCGCCTCGCTCGCTCCGAGGCTTCCCGACCGCCCCTCAGGCTAGGCGAAGGAGGGCGATGGCTGCTCGGGGACAGTCGTTCAGCGGGATGCGCGGTCTGGCCGCCGTCCCGTCGTACGTCGTCATGCAGCCCACCACCCTCTGCAACCTCGACTGCACGTACTGCTATCTGCCGTTTCGCGCCGCCGACCGCCGGATGCCGGTGGCGGTGGCCGAGGCGGTCGCGGCCGCCGTCAAACCCTGGGCGGCGAACGGTCGGTTCTCCGTCGTGTGGCATGGCGGCGAGCCCCTGGCCGCTGGTCGAGAGCACCTGGCCGCTCTGATCGCCCCGTTCGGGCCAGAGGTCGAGCACCATGTGCAGACAAACGCCACCCTCATCGACGACGACTGGTGCGATTTCTTCGCCCGGCACGAGATGCGGGTGAGTGTCAGCGTCGACGGGCCCCGGGCGCGCAACGGTGACCGGGTCAACCGGGGCGGTCAGCCGGCGTACGACCGGATCCTGCACGGCATCTCGGTGCTGCGGCGGCGCGGTCTGCCCTTCTCCGCGCTGGCCGTGGTGTCCCGGCCCGAGCCGGGGCTCGCCACCGAGCTGTACGACTACTTCCTCGAGCTGGGCTGCGACGTGCTGGGCATCAACATTGAGGAGACCGAGGGAGTCAACACCCGCGACAACCGCCACGACCCGTCGAAGGTGTCCGCGTTCTGGGCGGAGTTGGTCGGGGCGTGGCGCCGGGAGCCCCGGATCCACCTCCGCGAGATCGAGTGGTCGTTGCGCTACGCCGCGGCGGTGCTCGACAACTCGGCGGACGGTGTGCTGCCCCGCCACCTGGACCCGATCCCGACCATCGGTCACGACGGCTCGGTGATCGTGCTCTCCCCGGAGTTGGCCGGTTTCACCGACCCCCACTACGGCGACTTCAGCAGCGGCAACGTGCTGACGACGCCGTTGGCGCAGATCCTCGGCAACGCGGCGACGACGCCGTGGGTGAGGGAGTTCCTGGCCGGGGTGGAGGCGTGTCGGGCGTCCTGCCCGTACTTCGGCTTCTGCGGTGGCGGCCATGCCGCCAACCGTTACTTCGAACTGGGGCGTTTTGACGGTACGGAGACCGAGCACTGCCGCAACAGCAAGATCCGCCTATTGGAGGGAGTGTTGGAGCATGCCCGAGACCACCAGTCACCGGCGGCCTGAGCGCGAAGCGGACGACGGAGTCACCGAACGGGTGCGGGACGCGGGTCCCGCGCTCGTCGTGCTGCTCCAGGAGGCCGAGGACGCACGGCGGCTGCGTTCGGAGGTGTCGGGCGCGGAGGATTCCAGCGCGGTCTGCGCCTGGAACCACTTCGAGAACATCCCGACGTTCTACAACTGGAACAATCGCCCGCGCTGAGGGAGCCGTTGTCAGGGGCCTGTCGAGCGACCGGAGTGGATCCGGTCGGGCCAGGCCCCTGATCGTCGGCTACTGCACCTGCACGGGACGTGCGTGAGCACGCGGGGGTTACCGCGTGCTCAGCTGCGCCGATAGGTCAGCGGGTCGGACGGACCCAGGGATCCGGATCGTCGTCCGCGTGATCCTCATCATCGTCGTCGACGAACTCTTTAGAGTCGTCGTCGAAGTGGTGCTCAGACTTACCAGCACCCGCCAGTTCGCGCTGCAAAGCGGTGAGGTCGGTGTTCGGGGAGTGGTACTTCAACTCCCGCGCCACCTTAGTCTGCTTGGCCTTAGCACGGCCGCGCCCCATGGCTCGACCCCCTCGCACAGAATGCGGGGCAGCCCGAAGGCGGGCCCCGATGACGTCAGGCATCTCTCGTGGCTCTTACGGTACATGGGGATGCCATCGTTCGGCACCTCGGGTTACCGTCAGCCGGCTCTGCGCGTCGCGTCGATCCGGCCGTCACCCAGTGTACCGGGTAAGGAGCGGGACGGTTAGCACCCGTGACACCGGACAAACCGCATCAAATTTGACCCCGGCTCAGCTTACCCAGCGACGCCCGGCACCGGGGCCCGGAGGCGGATCTCGTCGATCCGCCTCCGGGGAAAGCTCAGCGCAGGTGGATCGCGCGCAGCCGGCCGACGTCCGCCATCCGCCGCTCCGCCAGACGGTCGGCGGCCACCGCCGGCGGCACGCCCTCAGCGTCAGCCAGGTGCAGGATCTCGCGGGTGGTGTCGTAGATCCGCGTCGCCCGCAGCTTCGCCCGGTCGAAGTTGAAGCCCTCGATCTCGTCGGCCACCTGGATCACGCCGCCGGCATTGACCACGTAGTCCGGCGTGTAGAGGATGCCCCGGTCGGCCAGCAGCTTCTCGATGCCCGGGTGGGCGAGCTGGTTGTTCGCCGCCCCGGTGACCACCTTGGCGCGCAGCGCCGGCACGGTGTCGTCGTTCAGGGCGCCGCCCAGCGCGCACGGCGCGTACACGTCGATGTCCGCGGCGACCAGCGCGCTGGCGTCGTCGACGAGGGTGACCTGCGGGTGGTTGCTGCGCACCCACGCCAGCGCCTTCGGGTTGACGTCGGTGGCGACCACCTCGGCGCCATCGTCCAGCAGGTGCCCGGTGAGGTACTTGCCGACCTTGCCCAGCCCGGCCACGCCAACCCGCCGGCCCCGCAGGCTCGGGGTGCCCCACACGTGCTCGGCTGCGGCCCGCATCCCCTGGAAGACACCCCAGGCGGTGAGGATCGACGAGTCGCCGGCGCCGCCGTGCTCGACGCTGCGCCCGGTCACGTAGCGGGTCTCCCGGGCCACGACGTCCATGTCCGCCACGTACGTGCCGACGTCACAGGCGGTGTAGTAGCGGCCGCCCAGCGACTCCACGAAGCGGCCGTACGCACGCAGCAGCGCCTCGCTCTTGATCTGCTCCGGGTCGCCCCAGATGACGGCCTTGCCGCCGCCCAGGTCCAGCCCGGCGAGCGCGTTCTTGTACGCCATCCCGCGGGACAGGTCCAGCACGTCGGCGAGGGCGTCGTCCTCGCTCGCGTACGGGTAGAAGCGGGTGCCGCCGAGCGCCGGGCCCAGCGCTGTGGAGTAGATCCCGATGATCGCCTTCAGGCCGCTCTGCTTGTCCTGGCAGAACACGACCTGTTCGTGACCTGTCGATACCGGGTCGTCGGTGCTCGCGAATACGCCCATTGTTGGCTCCTACTGTGGTGTGCGTCCTTGTGGGACGCGGACCTGGTGGACCCCGGCGGGGATGCTGCCGGTGTGATCGAGCCTAGTATCGGCCGCCGGGCGGGCGCTCGACGCGCCGCCGCCGTCCCACGGTGCGGCGCGCGTGCTCCGGCCGCTGACCGCGTACGGGCGTGGTTCGTGGGAGGATCGCGCGGTGCCGTCGCTCTTCGCTTCTTACCTGCGCGTGTACGAACCGCTGGCCGCCTTCGATCGAGACCGGCAGAGCTACTGGCGTCGCTACGTCTCGGAGGGGCGCGCGATCGCCCCGGTCGAGGGGCCCGGTCGGCAGCGGACGGCGGTGATCGAGGCGCTGGGTGCTGGCTGGACCCGGCTGCCGGACCTGCCGGAGGAGGCGTACGTCCTGGAGACGGACGAAGGCCTACTGGTCTGCCCCTGGAACCTGCGCATCCGGGTCGCTGAGGCGGCGCTCAGCGCCCGGGACGGGGTGCCCTCGGTGCTCGCCGACGCCTTCGTGCCACCGGTGCTCGCCGGGCAGGCCAGGGCGGTGGTGGACGACTGGCGCAGTGGCGCCCGGGTGCTGGAGCACGGGGTGCCCCGGGTGCACGAGCAGATCGCCACCTGGGGCGTACCGCTGCGGTGGTTCGTGCTGTTCGACCCGGAGGAGCGGGACCTGGTCAGCCAGCCGGGCCGGCGGGCGTTGCGCTACCGCACCGAGATCTCCAAGGCGCGACGCCGCTCGTCGCGGGCGCTGTCGGTGCTGCGCAAGTCGGTGGGCGAGGCGCCGATCACCGAGGCGGTGGAGGAGGCGGCCCGCTGGCTGGAGGAGTTCCATCCGCGGTCCGTGGTCGAGCTGGACTACGGCGGCCTGGTCGATCTGCTCTCCGACGAGACGCTCGCCGCTGACGACTCGCCCGAGCTGGTCGCCAGCGGCCTCGCGGGGCTGTCGCGCGGCGAGGCCGAGGAGGCGTCGGCCGCGTACGACAAGTTGGTGGCTCGGTGGCGTGCGGTGCAGCTTTTGGAGCGGTGCAACTAGGGCATATCACCCTAGGAGCGCTCCCAAGGTGAGTTGTGCTCGTAGTTGACGCATCACGAACCGTGATCATGAGTCCGAATAAGGTAGTTTCTGCCGTGTAAAAGTCGTAAAAATCGGGCATGGTTCATCCGTCCGTCTAGGGACCTTCATCCGTTCGGCCCATGTCGGACATCGGGGACTAGCCGGACCATGGGAGACGCGTCGGCCGGCGGGACCCCGGCCGATGTCTATACATGTGGAGGAGTGACCGATGGCATCGCGAACGCACGAACCAGAGCCGCTACTCACGCCGGCCGAGGTGGCGTCGATGTTCCGGGTCGACCCGAAGACGGTGACCCGGTGGGCCAAGGCTGGCAAGCTCAGTGCCATCCGCACCCTGGGTGGCCACCGTCGGTACCGTGAGTCGGAGGTCAGGGCGCTCTTGCAGGGCCAGATCCCGCAGCAGCGGCAGGGCGATTGAGCAGGCAACAGTTCTACGTCAGGGGCGGTGGATCTCGATCCGCCGCCCCTTTCGTGTGCCCAGCCGAGCACGACCCCGGGCCGCGGGTCAGCGACGCGGGTCAGCGCTGTGGCTTGGCCAACGTCACCCGGATGCCGACAGTGCCGCCCTCGCCGCGGCGCAACCGGCTGCCCAGCAGGCTCAGCCGACCGATCAGGCGGTACTTGTGTTTGAGCAGGTCGCGGACCCGACCGGTGTCACCGCCCCCGTAGATCGTGGCGTGAGCTGACACCTCCGCCCCGTGTGGCCGACCCCGCACGTCGCACGGCGCCACTGTCACCTCGCCGTTGCGGCGGATCCGCTTCACCTTGCCCGAGTCGGCCCGGGTCCAGACCGCCAGCGCCTCCCCGTCGCGTACCGCCCAGACCGGGGTCGGCACCGCCCGACCGTCAGTGCGGAAGGTCGTGAGCAGGATGTACTTCTCGGCCGACAGCCGGTCCAGCATGGTCACGCCGCCAGGATACGGCCGGCGCGGGCCACTGAGTGGCCGGATAGCGTGAACGCCGTGACGGTCGAACCTCGAATCGGTGACGTGATCGGCGAACTGCTGCGAGACACGCTCGCCGTGGCCACCGGGGTGGGCCCCCGGCCCCTGGTCGGTGGTCGACTGCCGCGACCGGTCATCGAGATCATCGAACGGGACGACGGTCTGATCAACGGCGCCCCGTCCGCGCACTACCTGGACGGGCCGGCGGAGTGGCAGCCGTACGACCACCGCGCGGTGGACCGGGCGCACGGCGAGACGCTGGACATCGGTACCGGCGCCGGCCGGATCGCGCTGCTGCTCCAGGAGCGCGGCGTACCCGTCACCGGGCTGGACACCTCGGCGGGGGCGCTGGAGGTGAGCCGGCGTCGCGGGGTCCGGCGGCTGGTGCACGGCACCGTCGACACGCACGTCGCCGACGGGTCGCGGTACGACACATTCCTGCTGCTCGGCAACAACCTCGGGCTGTTCGAGGGGCGGGAGCGTGCTCCCGAGTTCCTGGCCGCGCTCGCCGCGCTGGCCCGGCCTGGGGCGCAGATCATCGCGCAGGGCACCAACCCGTACGGCACCCGTGACCCGCTGCACACCGGCTACCACGAGCGCAACCGTCGACGCGGCCGGCTCGGTGGCCAGCTGCGGCTGCGGCTGCGCTACCGCGAGTTGAGCACCGAGTGGTTCGACTACCTGGTCTGCTCGGCGGACGAGTTCGCCAACCTGGTGCACGGCACCGGATGGCAGCTCACCGATGTGGACGACCGCGACGCCCCCTACTACCTGGCCACCCTGCGCCTCGTCGACTGAGCAGAACGGCCCCCGCTCTCCGCCGGACGGAGAGCGGGGGCCGTCCGTACGTCTCAGACCTGGACGGTCGGGGGGAGCTGCTCGGGCGGAAGGCCGCCGTCGCCGTCGACCACCTCGTCCGGTTGGCCGTCCTCGTCGATGTCGACCATGGTGATGTCCACCTTGCCGTCACCGTCGGTGTCGAACTGGAACAGGTCCGCCTTGCCGTCGCCGTCGGTGTCCACCACCCACACGTCGGTCTTGCCGTCGTTGTTGGTGTCGGCGCGCAGCAGTTCGACCCGCTCGTCGCCTCGGGTCTCCACGATCTCCCCGTCGGTGACGCTCTCCGGTGCCTGGCTCATGTCGATGCGGTCCTTCCCTCGGTTGACGGGCCGTCATTACCCGATCCGGCGCTCCCCCACGCATGGGCCGGGTCGTCGCGCTGTCTAGGGTCGCACCATGAGCGAGCGGAGCGGGCGGGACACCCGGGCCGGCGCAGCGGGGACCCCGCGCGTCGGCGGGCGGGACAGGGAGGCGTGATGAGCGATCGTTTCGTGGTCGTCGGTGCCGGCACGATGGGGCTTGGCATCGCGTACGTGGCGGCCGGCGCAGGGCACGCCGTCGAGTTGGTCGAGGTGGACCCCGAGCGGGGTGCGGCAGCGCTGAACCGGCTCGCCGAGCTGTGGGAGCGGGCGGTGCAGCGCGGGAAGCTGAGCGCCGACGAGGCCGCCACGAACCGCCAGCGGGTGACGCTGCGCCCGACCCTCGCCGCCGTCGCTCCCGCCCCCCAGGTGATCGTGGAGGCGGTGCCGGAGCGTCTCGCCCTGAAGCGTGCGGTGCTCCGGGACTCCGCCGCGCTGCGCCCGGCGCTGCTGGGCAGCAACACCTCCAGCATCGCCATCGGGGCGCTGGCCGCCGAGTTGGACGCGCCCGAGCGCTTCGTCGGCCTGCACTTCTTCAACCCGGTCTGGGCGATGGCGCTGCTGGAGATCGTGGTCGGCCCGGCCACCGCCGACGAGACCACCGCCGCGGCCGTCGCGCTCGCCGGCCGGCTCGGCAAGGACCCCGTCGTCGTACGCGACATGCCCGGCTTCGCCACCTCCCGGCTCGGGGTCACCCTCGGGCTGGAGGCGATCCGGATGGTCGCCGACGAGGTGGCCAGCCCGGCGGACATCGACAAGGCCATGGTGCTCGGCTACCGGCACCCGATCGGGCCGTTGGAGCTCACCGACCTGGTCGGCCTCGACGTGCGGCTGGACATCGCCCGCACCCTTCAGGCCGCGTACGGGGACCGCTTCGCGCCGCCGCCGCTGCTGGTGGAGATGGTGGCCGCGGGGCGGCTGGGTAAGAAGTCCGGGCAGGGCTTCTACCGCTGGGAAGGCGGTGTCAAGCAGTGAGCGGGTTGCGGATCGAGGAGCGGCCGGACCGGCTGGTGGTCACCCTGGACCGGCCGGAGAAGCGCAACGCCATCGACGCCGACCTGATCGCCGAGCTGCACCAGGTCTGCGCCGAGTTGGAGGCGCGCCCGCGCCTGCTGCTGCTCACCGGCGGCGCGTCGGGCATCTTCGCCGGTGGCGCCGACATCGGCCAGCTCCGCGAACGGGGTCGCACGGACGCCCTCGCCGCGATCAACTCGGCCGCCTTCGCCCGCATCCGGGCGCTGCCGATGCCGACCGTGGCGGCCGTCGACGGCCCGGCGTTGGGCGGTGGCGCGGAGCTGGCGTACGCCTGCGATCTGCGGGTCTGCACGGAGCGGGCGGTCTTCGGGCAACCGGAGGTGCGGTTGGGCATCCTGGCTGGCGCCGGCGCGACCCACCGGCTGCCCGCGTTGATCGGTGAGGGCCGGGCCAAGGAGCTGCTCTTCACCGGCCGGCGGGTGGACGCCGCGGAGGCCCTGCGGATCGGCCTGGTGAACCGGGTGGTGGACGAGCCCGGCGAACTGCTGACGGTGGCGCACGCGTTGCTGGACGAGATCGCCCTGGGCTCACCGCTGGCGGTGCGGCTGACCAAGCTGGCGGTGGACGCGCCGGCCGCCGCGCACCCGCATCTCGACCTGGTCAGCCAGGCGGTGCTGTTCGAGGACGACGAGAAGCACCGCCGGATGACCGAGTTCCTGGAGCGCCGCCGGCCGCGCTGATCCCGCGTACCAAAAACGGCCGCACCGGCGGGAAGCCGGTGCGGCCGTAGTGGTTCTCGGGTCTCGCCTACTGCCGGATCTGCACCCCGGCGTCGGCCAGGCCGCGGATCACCTGGGCGGACTCACCGAAACCGATGATCAGTACGGCGTCCGCGCCGAATTCCTTGATCTCCTTCGCGCCGCCGCTGAAGTCGACCGGAGCGGCCTTCGCGTCGGCCGGCGGCTCGTACGTCAACAGCTTGAGCCGGTCGTTGGCGATACCGGCCTTCTCCAGCTCCTCGCGGACGGTGCCCTGGAGGCCCTCACCGTAGGAGTCCTTGCGGGCGACGATGACGATCTTCTGTGACCCGTCGCGGAGGATCACGTCGGCCAGCGCCCGGCCCTGGAGGCTGTCCGGCGGGGCGGTACGGAAGTAGAGGCCCTCGTCGTCGACGTCGGTCAGGCTGGCGTCGGTGTTGGACGGGGAGAAGAGGATCTTCCCGGCCTGCACCACGTCCGGCAGCACCGCCCGGGAGATGCCCGAACCGCCGGCACCGATGATCACGCTGACGCCGTCCGTCACGTGCTTGGCCACCGTCGCCTTGGCCACTGCCGGGTTGGTGCCGTCGTCGCCGTCGAGCCACGTCACCGGCTTGCCCAGTGCGCCCCCAGCGGCGTTGATCTCCTTGATCGCCAGCGCGGCGCCGGCGGCCATCGGCGGGTAGGCGATCGAGAGGTCACCGGTCTTCGGCAGCAGGCCGCCCAGGATCAGCGGCTCCTGGTCGGCGGCGGCACCCGGGCGCTGCTTCTTCGGCTTCGGCGGCGTCTTGGTGCTTGCCGCCGACTCGATGCCCGCGCCGACGAACTCGGTCTTGCCGTCGTTGATCTGCTGCCCGTCGAAGGTCAGCGTGGCGTAGCTCGCGGTGGCCGGCTCACCCTTGTCGGTGAAGCCTGCCCGGGTCAGCGACACGCCGCGGTACTCGATGTCCTGCCCGTTGCGGGCCAGCGTGAGACAACTGGCCGGGTCTTCGCAGCGCTGCCCGTCGTTGGTCACGGCGACGATCTGCTTGGTGATGGCGGCCGGGTCGGTGCTCCCGGCCAACTGGGAGGCGAGCACGGCGATCACCACCGCGTCGTACGTCTCGGCGGAGTACACGTAGTCCGTCAGCGCCGGATTGACGGCCCGTAGCCGGCCCTTGAAGTCGTCTGGCAGCGGAACGAGGGGCGTGGTGCCCTTCATCCCGTCGACGAGACTCGCTCGTTCCTTCAACTCCGCAGGGTAGGAGTTGAGCATGTTGCCGTCCGTGCCGTAGAGGCGCACCTGTTGGGCGCTGGCCTCTTCGGGCTTGTCATCCCCGCAAGCGCTTGTGGCGAGCAGGATCGTCGCGCAGGCAGCCAGTGTGGCTACCCGCGAGCGGCGTGATACGAACATGGTCGTCCTTCCTCCGGCGAAGGTCCGCTGCGCACATTAGCGTGCCGAGGCCGGCGGCGGGACCGTGGAGGTGGCGTAATGCGCAGGTAGCTCGCGTTGAACACGGACAGTGACGGTTGCGGGGACGCTTGACCACCCGTCCTACTGTGCGCTGCGTGACCGACCTACCACAGCAGACGTTCGATGACGCGGCCGCCGTGCTCCGTTCGGCGCTGACCGGCGATGGAGACGCGGTGGTGGGAGCGTTCGACGCGGTCGTCGACCGGGCCGGCCTGGACGGCGCGTACGGCGTCGCCTGGTGTCTGGCCGCGACCATGCTCGGTGACGCGCCGGCGGCCAGCGGTGCGGCGCTCGACTTTCCGGGGATCGATCAGGCCGGGTACGACACCCGCTGGGTGGCCCGCTTCGTCAGCGCGTACGCGAATCGGGACGAGCCGACCGGGGAGGCGCTGTTCGGCGCCGCGGCAGCCGACGGGCTGCTCCCCGACTGCCTGCTCACGCTCGCCGGCTCGACGATCGCCACCCTGCGCAGCCGCGCCGGGTGAACCGCCGCCGGGTCGCGGCGTCCGTCGGGGGGCGGACGCCGCGACCGTGCGGATCGGTCAGAACGCGTGGTACGCGATCAGCGGTTCGTACTCGTACCGCAGGTTCTCGAAGCGGACCCGGAAGTTGACGCCGTCCCGGACGTTTGTCGCCACCGTGATCCAACCCGAGTTGGCCGGCAGGTAGGTCCAGTAGTTGCAGGCACTCGTCTTGTCGACGAAGATCACGCACGCGTCTGTGGCGTACACGCTCGCGTTGCGCACGTTGATGTCACGACAGCGCGTCGTGGTGCGGTACTGGCCGGCCGAGCCGCCGTAGCGGCCGGTCTCGAAGTACGAGCGGACCGCTCCGCCGTAACAGGTGGCGAGCGGGGCGAACGCGTTCGGCCCGGAGCTGACCGGCGTGGTCGGCGTGGTGGGCTCCGCCTGCGCGGGCGTGCCGACGGAGAGCAGTGCGGTGGCCGTGGCGACGGCGAGCAGACGAGCGGTCGGGGATGGCATCCGTTCGTTCCTCCAAACAGTTGGTTGACCGTCCGTATCGGACTGATCATCTGGCCGTGACGATGATACGTATCGATCGATCACCGTGCGGCCCCGATGATGTCCGGCCCGTGTGGTAGCTCTGTAGGCATGTCCGAGGCGATGCTCAGCAAGGTGCGCAAGCTGCTGGCCCAGGCCGAGGACCCGGCCTGCACGCCGGCCGAGGCCGCCGCGTTCACCGCCAAGGCGACCGAGCTGATCGCCCGCTACGGCGTCGACCGGGCGCTGCTCGCCGCCCGGGACCCGACCACCGACCCGGTCGGCGATCGAGTGCTCGACGTCGTCGCCCCGTACGCCCGCGACAAGGTCGGCCTGCTCGCCGCGGTGGCTGAGCCGCTGCGCTGCCGCTGCGTACGCCGTCGGCAGGGCAACGGCTTCGCCCTGCACCTCTTCGGCTTCGCCAGTGACCTGGAACGGGTCGACCTGCTCTTCACCTCACTGCTCGTACAGGCGGCGCACGGCCTGGCCGCCACCGAGGTGCCCGCTGACGACCACCCCGCAGCCTTCCGCCGCTCCTGGCTGGCCGGCTTCGCGGAGGTGGTCGGAGGTCGACTCTGGGCGGCCGAGTCGGCCGCGGCCAGCGAGTCGGGCGCACCGTCGATGGCACTGGTGCTGGCCGACCGGTCCGACCGGGTGCAGCGCCGGCTCACCGAGGAGTACCCACGGCTGCGTACCGCACCGCCACGTCGCCTGGGCGGCACCGGCTTCGGTTCGGGGGCGGAGGCAGGCCAACGCGCGAACCTTGGTGGTCGTGACCTCGGCGCCGCCGCCGGTCGACGGCTCGGCCGGTGACCCGTGGGTCGTCAGGCCGTCGTGCTGGGGCGGTGGCGCGACAACGTGGCGACGTAGCGGGTGAGCAGCTCGTGCCAGCCGGCCGTGAGCGCCTTGCGGTAACCCTCGGCAGCCTCGCCGTGCCGGTCGAAGTGCCGGTGCTCCAGCTCGACCCGGGTGTGTTCCGGCCCCTCGGCATGGAACAGCACCTCGACCTCGCTCGCGCGGGCCGGGTCCGGCACCGGCGCCCGGTCGGGGCCGATCTGCCAGACGAAGACCAGTCGGCGAGGCGGATCCCAGGTGAGCACCCGGCCCCAGTCGGCGCGGAAACCGTACGGGCCGATCTCGTAGAGCATGCCGCCGGCCCGGGGCTCCATGCCCAGCTCGGCCAGCGCGTCCGGGCCGGACCAGGTGTATTCGGTGACCCACCAGTCGGTCAGCTCGTCGGTGAAGACCGCGAACGCGTGCTCGGGGGAGCCCGGGACGAGAAGGCTGCACCGGAGAGAGAACTGGCCGACGTCCTGCCGGATGTCGGCCGGATCAGTCAATTCCTGTCCCATAGGCCCGGACCATACCGGCTGATGCCTCGGTGTGCAGCTTCGCGCGGTGCCCGGTTCCAGACAGAGGGTCGTCGAGTCGTCACGGACGGGATGGCCCGCCGGAAAGCGGGTAACCGCGCCCAACGGCTCGGACGACCGAGCCGGTGTGCAGGTGGGGCGGGAGAGCATGAGCGAGAGCGGTCAGCAGCGGGAGCCGGACCGGAACGTCGACAGCGGGGACCCGGACGTCCTGCTCGACATTCCGAAGGTCTCCGTCGACTCCATCCGACTGGCGGTCGACGGCCTGGAGGCCGACCTGTCGCTGCGGGCCCGAGTGGCCAACCTGCTCCAGGTCGACGCCGGCGTACGGGTGCACCTCAACGGCGGCGAGTTGAACATCGATGGGGTGAACGCCGAGGCACAACTGCGGGTGCGGTTGGAGCAGCTGACCAGAATCCTGGGCCGCGCACTCGACACGCTCGACCACAACCCGCACATCATCGAGGCGCTCGCCCGTACGGCCGGCACCGCCGTCGACGACGTGAACCGCAGCGCCCAGCAGTTGGCCGCGGGCGCAGCGGAGATCAAGGCATCACGTCGACGCTCGGACGACGGACGCGACGAGCCGGGCCGGCAGGTCGGCGCGGCCAGCCCCGTGGCCGACCGCGACCGACTGGGTTTCGACAGGCCGGGCTCAGGTCGACCGAGTTCTGGCCGGCCGGGCTCTGATCGGGCGGATGCCGGTCGATCCGGGGCGGGTCCGGTCGGGTCGGCACCGGACGCCGGAGGACCCGGGCCGCGAGCTGGCGGCCCGGGGTCAGCCGACCAGTCGCATCCGCAGGGCCCGCAGCCGGAGGGCCCGCAGCCGGAGGGCCCGCAGCCGGAGGGCCCGCAGCCGGAGGGGCGGCGTCCTGAGGGCCAGCAGCCACAGGGCCGGCAGCAGCGGCGCCCCGAGGGATCGGCGGGTTCGGCGGCCGGGCAGACCCGCAACCAGCCAGGCCGGTCGACTGCATCCGGTCCGAGCCCGTCCGGGGATGGAGACGGTGGTCTGCCGGGTGCCGCGCAGGCCGCAGCCCAGGGCGCGGCGCAGCTGGCCGAGCAGGCGGGGGAGACGCTGCGACAGGCCGGACGGAGCGTGTGGGAGGCGATCCAGGGCAGCGTGACGCAGCACCGCCCGCAGGGTCGCCGCGACCACTGACGCCGCGCCGTTCCTCGTTGTGCGGGGGCGGTCTCACCTGGGTGGCCGTGCACAGGGCGCCAAGATCTGAGCATCTTCAGGGAAACTGCTGCCTCAGCCGGTCGGGAGGCAGCAGTTTCGGTGATAGTGCATGGACGCCGCTCGCGGTTGTCGTCCGAGCGTCGCCGGCAGCGGTGCCAGGGCATCCTTCTCGCATGATCACGCTCGATCCTTGATGTAGTGGCCTCGCACGCGGGTGGAGGGCCCTGTTTCCTGGATCGAGCACGATCTTGGAGGTCGTCGCTTCGGCGCCATGCCGCTGATGTCGCGGGGGTCGCGGCGCTCTGCTCGCGCGTGCCGGCAGTGGCGCCGGAAAAAGCAAGATCCCCACCTGCGTTTCCGCTGGCGGGGACCTCTGTAGCCCGGCGAAAGGCTATGTGGCCAGGGGCGGGGTCGAACCGCCGACCTTCCGATTTTCAGTCGGACGCTCGTACCAACTGAGCTACCTGGCCGTGTCGCTCGGCTCATGTTACCCGGCAACCGGACGAACCGGCGGCAAGGCGACCTGCTCCGATACGCAGAACGCCGCGCGGGGCGCGGCGTCAGCGCTGCGGTCCTGACGGGACTTGAACCCGCGACCTCCGCCTTGACAGGGCGGCGAGCACTCCAACTGCTCCACAGGACCTAGCTTGTGTTGCTCCGGCTTACGCCGGTCTTGCCTTGCTCCGGCTTACGCCGGTCGTGCCCCCAACGGGATTCGAACCCGTGCTACCGCCTTGAAAGGGCGGCGTCCTGGGCCGCTAGACGATGAGGGCGGCCCCGCCATCATTGCACATTCGCAACTTCAAGCGGACTTGCTCCCATCCGGCCCCGCCGGAGGCTTGGAAAGCATACGTGATGCTCCGTCGGTCGACAAAATCGGTGTCGGCAAGGGCTTGGGACGGGCCATAACTGCAGGTCAGACCGGTTCTAGCGGAGTCGGGTGATGCCGAAGCGCTGCTTCAGGTCGGCGATCAACTTCGGGCATGCGGCCAGTGTCGCGGCCCGATTACCGCCCCCGTCGTGCAGAAGAACGATCGCACCGGCCCGGGTGGCGGTGTGGACACGCTTGCCGATCGTGGCCGCTGTCGGCTTGTCCCAGTCCTGCGGGTCGACCGACCAGTGCAGCGGACGCATGCCGAGGTCCTTGGCCACCCCGATCACCTCCGACGTCCACCGGCCGCCGGGCTGCCGGTAGAACGACACCTTCGCGCCGGGAACGGCCTTCCGGATGGCCTTGTTGGTGCGGTCCAGGTCGGCCCGGATCTCGCCGGCAGGTCGACGGGCGAGATCGAGGTCGTGACGCCAGCTGTGGTTGCAGAGCTGGTGTCCCTCCCGGACGATCCGCCGGACCAACTCCGGGTGACGCTGCACCTCGCGACCGACGACGCAGAAGGTCGCCGTCACCTTGGCGGCCTTCAATTGGTCGAGCACCTTGGGTGTCCAGGCCGGGCTGGGCCCGTCGTCGAACGTCAGGGCCACCGGGCGTACGCCGGTGTTGCGCCCCAGACCGGAGGGCAGCTTGGCCGGCAGCGGCCGCAGTGGCGGCTTGGCCGGCTTGGTGACGCTGGGGTGCGGTTTCGGGGTGGGCGGCGTGGTCGATTCCACAGGCTGTGGAACTGCGGCGGGTGTGATGGAGCGGGTCGGCTGGGCGCAGCCGGACAGGAGCAGCGCCACAGCGAGGACGGACGCCAGGACTGCGCGGGCTTGCATCTGCTCGCTCCCGGAGGGTCGGGGTAGGCGGACCCGCCCGACGGTAGTTCACGCCGCGATCCGGCGACAGTGCGATCAATCACGCCTCGACTGGTCCAGGGAGTCGCGGACGGCGGCGGAGAGCGAGACCGCCTCGGCCAGGTCGACCGGCCGCACCACCCCGGCGGGCAGCGTGTCGGCTCGCCAGCCGGGCCCGGCGGCGAGCACCAGCAACGGGCGTCGGGGCGCGGCGAGCAGCGCGCTGAGTTGGGTCGGGTCGGCGGTGGCCCGGGTGTGCGACCAGAGCACCACGGCGGCCGGTCCGGTCCGGTTGACCGCCTCGACGAGAGCGGCCACCGGCACCCGGGCGCCGAGCATCCGGTAGCTGACACCGGCCTCCGCGAGAGCCGCCGCCAACGCCTCCAGCGGCAGGGTGTGCTGTTCCTCGTCGGCGCAGGAGAGCAGGATCCGGGCCGGCCCGGTGGGGACGTTGGCCCGACTGGCCGCCGCGAGCGCCTCCGAGACGCAGCGGGACACCAGGTGTTCCACCTCGATCAGGCCGGTGGTGGCGGCGTGCCGTTCGCCGATGCCGGCGAGCACCGGGCGCAGCAGGCCCTCCCAGGTGGCGACGACCCCGCTGGCGGCCAGTGCGTGCGCGATCGTCTCGCTGATCGCCGCCGCGTCCAGTCGCATGGCGGCCCGGGCCAACCCACGGGCCGCCGGACCGGCGCGGCCGACCGGGATGGAGCCGCCGTCACGGCCGGTCGGGTGGATCCGGGCGGGGGCGACGGTGCCGGCGCCGTTGGGCGTCGGGTCCGGTGCCTGGCGGGCCCACCGAGCCGCCTCGGCGGGGCTCACCCCCTCGGCGGTGAGCCGTCGCATGATCTCGAGACGGGCCAGATCGGTGGGTGTGTACCGGCGGTGGTGACCGGGGATGTGTTCACTGGGCCCGAGCCCGTAGCGCTGGTGCCAGGTGCGGAGGGTCGTCACCGCGACCCCCAACCGACGTGCGACAGCGCCCGCGCTCAGCGCCTCATCGACCACCCGACCGCTCCGCCGTGTCATTCGCCGACGATCCGGGCGGCGTCAGGGCCGGGCCGGTTGCGCCGGACCGGGACTCCGCGGGGCGTAGCAAGCGGTTCACCACCCCGCCCAGCCAGGGCGCGTACGACCGGGGGTCGACTTTCAACTCGGCCTCCAGCGCGGCGGGGTCGGCCCACCGCAGCTCCGCCACCTCGTCCGGGTCGGGCAGTAGCGGAGCGCCGGGCAGGAACTCGCCTCGCAGTACGTGGTCGTACTCGAACTCGACCCGACCGGTTGCCGGGTCCTCGGCGTAGTAGACGTAGACGCCGACCTCGGTCAGCTCGACCGGGCCCGCGCCCAACTCCTCGCTCAGCCGTCTGTTGGCCGCCTCGGCGAGCGACTCCCCCGGCTGGGGGTGGCCGCAGCAGGAGTTGGCCCAGCGCAGCGGGAACCGGGTCTTCACCGCGGCTCGCCGCTGGAGCAGCACCTGGCCGTCCGGGTCCACCAGCAACACCGAGAAGGCCCGGTGCAGCTGCCCCGGTGGTTGGTGCGCCGCCGCGACTGTCGTCTCGCCGTGGGCCTTGCCGGACTCGTCGACGAGTTCGACGAGGTGCTTCTCGCGACTGATCATCGGCCTTCCCCGGTGATCCGGCCGGCGGCGAGCTTGCCGGAGATGAGCACCATCGGTACGCCGACACCGGGCTGGGTCCCGGAGCCGACGAAGACCACGTTCGGCAGGTCGCGGTGCAGGTTTGACGGGCGGAACGGGCCGGTCTGGAAGAGGGTGTGCGCGGCGGCGAACGGAGTGCCGGCGGCCATCCCCTGCTCCTCCCACTCGGCGGGGGTGATCGCCCGGAGTACCTCTACCCCGGCGCCGAAGCCGACGTAGCCGCGCTCCTCCAGGGTGCCGATCAGCTGGTCGGTGTAGCGCTGGGTCAGGTCGCCGCGCCACTCGAACGGCGCCCGGTGCAGGTTGGGCACCGGGGCGAGCACGTAGTAGGTGTGTCGGTCCGGTGGTGCCACCGCGGGGTCGGTCCGGCTGGGGTTGGTCACCAGCAGCGACGGATCGGTCATCAGCTCACCCCGTCGGATGACCTCATCGAAGGTGCCCTTCCACGCGCGTCCGAAATGGATGTTGTGATGGGCGATCTTCGCATAGGCCTGTCGGGAGCCGACGTGCAGAACGACGCAGGACGGCGAGTAGGTGAGCCGGCGCCGCGGCGCGGCGGGGAGCAGGTCCCGGTAGGCGACCGGCAGGTCGGGGTTGAGCACCACCACGTCCGCCGGCACCAGGTCGCCGTCGGCGGTGAGCACGCCGGTGGCGCGGCCGTTCACGGTCTCCACCCTGGTCACGGTGGTGTCGTACCGGATCTGCACGCCGTGCTTCTCGGCCGCGCCGGCCATCGCCCTGGAGACCGCGTGGATGCCGCCGCGTGGGAAGTAGACCCCGGCCACCGAGTCGAGGTACGCGATGACCGCGTAGATGGCCAGCGCGTCATGCGGCGCGAGGCCGGCGTACATCGCTTGGAAGGAGAAGATCCGCTGGGTACGCGGGTCCCGGAAGAACTGGTTGATCTTCGTTTGGAGGCGCCGGAAGGCCCCGCCGCTGAGCAGCTTGAGCAGGTTGCCGGTGATCAGGTCGGTCGGCGCGTCCAGGTTGCGCTCGATGAAGTCGGTGCGCTCCAGCCGCCACAGCTCCCGCGCGTACTCGACGAACCGTAGGTAGCCGTCGGCCTCCCGGGGCCCGCAGACCCGGGAAATCTCGGCCGCCATCCGGGTGGTGTCGGTGAGCACGTCGAGGGTCGAGCCGTCCGGGTAGTACGCCCGGTAGGCGGGGTCGAGCGGGGTCAGGTCCAGCCAGTCGTGCAGCTCCTCGCCGACCGCGCCGAGTGCCTCGGCGATCAGGTCGGGCATGGTGAGCACTGTCGGGCCGGTGTCGAACTCGTAGCCGTCCACGCCGAGGCGCCCGGCTCGCCCGCCGGGCACCGGCTCGCGCTCCAGCACCGTCACCTGTCGACCGCTGCCGGCCAGGTGCAGCGCGCAGGCGAGCCCGCCCAGCCCGGCTCCGACGACCACCACCCGGTCCGTCCGTCCTGTCACCGTCCGCACGTGACCACCTCCTCGCTCAAGTCGCTCATCAGGCTCGCCGGTTGGCGGCGGCGGTGGCCAGCCCGGTCAACGCGGTCCGCGCCGTCTGGTCCACGGGTGCGGCGTCGAGCGCGGCCAGCGCGTCGCTGACCCGCTCGGCGATCATCTGCTCCACCCGGGTCACCGCACCGGTCTCGGCGACCAGCGCGGCGAGCGTGTCGACCGATCCGTCGGCGGCTCGCTCCAACGCCGTGAGCTGGGCGGGCGTGGCCAGCTCACGGGCCAGCATGAGCAGCGTGGTCGGCTTGCCGGTGCGGAGGTCGTCCCCGGCCGGCTTGCCGGTGGCCGCCGGGTCGCCGTAGACGCCGAGCAGGTCGTCGCGGAGCTGGAACGCTTCGCCGACAGCCAGGCCATAGCGGGTGTACGCGGAGACCAGCGGGTCGTCAGCGGGCACCCCGGCCAGGCAGGCACCGAAGAGCAGTGGTCGCTGGACGGTGTAGCTGGCGGTCTTGTATCGGGCCACCCGTAGTGCCCGGTCGACCGACCAGTTGCCCGGGTCGTTCTCGCCGAGCACGTCAAGATACTGCCCGGCGACCGTCTCGACCCGCATCTGGTCGTAGCAGCGGCGCACCTCGAAGAGGCGCGTCGACGGCACCGAGGCGTGGGCCAGCAACTGGTCGGCCCAGACCATGCAGAGGTCGCCGATGAGCACGGCGACGGCCTCACCGAACCGGCCGGGATCACCTCGGTGGCCGGCGGCGACGTGCTGTTCGGCGAGCGCGATGTGCGCGGTGGGCCGGCCGCGGCGGGTGGTGGACGCGTCCATCACGTCGTCGTGCACCAGCGCGAAGGTGTGCAGCAGCTCCAGCGCGGCCAGCGCGGGCAGCACGGGTGGCAGAGGCGCGGTGCCACCGACGGCTCCGCGCCAACCCCAGTAGGCGAACGTGGAGCGGATCCGCTTGCCGCCGGTCAGGACGGCCTCCCGGGCGGTGGCGGCGAAGCTGCCCATCGACGCGTCGATGTCGTTGAGGGTGTCGACCTCGGCGGTGAGGAAGGCGTCCAGGGTCTCGTCGACCGCCGTGACCAGATCGTGGGTATAGGCAGCCAGAACGGCGCGGACCGGATCGTCCCCGTCCCCCGGCCCTGTCGGCGCCACGCGGGTCGCGTTGCCCGCAACTGCGTCGTTGGCCATGCGACTGAGCGTACCCTAGGCTACGAGTTGCGTCGATTGGTGCGTCGATAAATGGAGGAGGGCCGGTGGAAACTGATCTCACCGCTGCCTATGACCGGTGCCGTGAGCTGCACAAACGCCATGGCCGCACCTACTATCTCGCCACCCGTCTGCTTCCCGCTTGGAAACGACGACATGTGCACGCCCTCTACGGGTTCACGCGGTACGCGGACGAGATCGTCGACCGCACCGAGGACCTGCCGCCGGCCGAGCGGGCCGCCCTGCTGGACCACTGGGCCAGCCAGTTCGTGGCCGGTCTGCACGGTGCGCCGGTCGACGACCCCCTGTTGCCGGCAGTGCTGCACACGATCGCCGTCTTCGATCTCGACCGGGACGACTTTGCGTCGTTTCTGAAGAGCATGGCGATGGACCTGACCGTCACCGCGTACCCGACCTACGACCACCTGCTCGACTACATGGAGGGCTCGGCGGCGGTCATCGGCACCATGATGCTGCCGATCCTGGGCACCTCCGACCCGGTGGCGGCCCGGGAGCCGGCCCGTCAGCTCGGCTTCGCCTTCCAGCTCACCAACTTCATCCGGGACGTCGCCGAGGACCTCGACCGGGGCCGCACCTACCTGCCGGACGAGGACATGGCGAAGTTCGGGGTCACCCGCGAGGAGTTGGCCGAGGCCCGCGCCCGGGGCCGCGTCACCCCCCGGATCCGCGAGCTGATCGAGTACGAGGTGACGCGCGCCCAGGCGCACTACGCCGCCGCCGCACCGGGCATCACCATGCTGGCACCCGCCTCGCAGGCCTGCATGCGCACCGCGTACGCGCTCTACGGCGGCATCCTCGACGAGGTGGCCGCGCAGGACTACGACGTCTTCGTCCGGCGGGCCCTGGTGCCGCAGCGGCGACGGATGGCGGTGGCCGCGCGGGCCCTGCTCAGCTCGACCGGTACGCCGGTCGTCATCCCCGGGCCGACGATCCAACCGGAGAGCCGGTGACAGCGAGCACGGCGATCGTGCTCCTCACCCGCGACCTGCGAGTGCACGACCACCCGGCGCTGGCAACCACCTGTGCCGCCTTCGACCAGGTGGTGCCGCTGTACGTGCTCGACCCGGCGCTGGCCGACCTCTCCGCCAACCGCACCCGCTTCCTGCACCAGGCCCTCGCCGACCTGCGCGACCAGCTCCGTGAGCGTGGCGGCGACCTGGTGGTCCGGCACGGCGACCCGGTGGCCGAGACGATCCGGCTTGCCGACGAGGTCGGGGCCACCGCCGTCGCGCTCTCGGCCGACGTCAGCCACTACGCCGTCCGTCGGGAGCGGCGACTACGCACCGAGTGCGAGCGGCACCGGCTGCACCTGCGACTGTTTCCCGGTTTGACAGTGGTCGAGCCGGGCGCGTTGCGGCCCGGTGGCGGCGGCGACCACTACCGGGTGTTCAGCCCGTTCCACAGGGCCTGGGCGGCCAACCGGTGGCGCGAGGAGTTGGCCGCGCCGCGCCGGATCGCGCTGCCCGACCGGGTACGCGTGGGCCGGTTGCCGGCGCTGCCAGCCGGAGACTCACCGGACGCGGCCATCGGTGGCGAGCGGATCGCCCGGCAGCGGCTCACCGACTGGCTGCCCGACCTGACCCGGTACGGCGATCAGCACGACGACATGGCCGGCGACGACACGTCCCGGCTCAGCCCGTACCTGCGCTTCGGCTGCGTGTCGCCGCTGGCGGTGGCGAACCTCGCCGGCGACCGATCGGGCCCGTTCGTCAGGCAGGTCTGCTGGCGGGACTTCTACTACCAGGTCACCGCCGCCTTCCCGGAGATCTCGACAGCGGCGTACCGGCGGGGTGCCACCGAGCAGTGGCGCTACGACGACGACGCGTTGGCGGCCTGGGCCGAGGGACGCACCGGGATGCCGATCGTCGACGCCGGGATGCGGCAGATGCTGGCACAGGGCTGGATGCACAACCGGGCCCGGCTGATCACCGCCGGCTACCTGACCAAGCACCTCGGGCAGGACTGGCGGTCCGGGGTGGCGGTGTTCTTCCGGTGGCTGCTCGACGGGGACGTGGCGAACAACTCCGGCAACTGGCAGTGGGTCGCCGGCACCGGCAACGACACGAAGCCCTACCGGGGGTTCAACCCGGTCCGGCAGGCCGAACGGTACGACCCGGACGGCGACTACGTGCGCCGGTGGGTGCCGGAGCTGGCGGGGGTGCGGGGCAAGGCCATCCACCAACCGTGGCGGCTGCCCGAGGCGTTCGACTACCCACCGCCGCTCTCGGTACCGGGCACCGACCCCGTCTGGCTGCGCTGATCAGAGCACCGAGTGCAACGCCTCGACCAGCTCGTCCACCCGGTCGTGCTCGGCGAGGTGCGCAGTGGCGTACGCGAAGGTGTAGCCCCGCTCGGGGTCGGCCCACGCGCTGCTGCCGCCGATGCCACCCATGCCCCAACTGCCGTCCGGCTCCCACTGCATGCCCAGGGTCCAGTGGGCGTCGCGGTCCAGCACCAGGTCCGGCCCGTCGTACTGGACCCCTGTCGCCTCCGCTACCAGCTCCGGGCTGAACAGCCGAACCCCGTCCAGGACACCACCGGCCAGCAGGCCGGCGTAGAGCCGGGCCAGGCTGGCCGCGGTGGCGTGCAGGTTGACCGCGGGCACCTCCGCGCCCCGCCACATCGGGCTGTTCAGCACGGCCAGGTCCAGCCCGCCGGCCGGGTTGCCGATCGCCCGAGCCCGCAGCGAGCCGGGCTCACCGAGCATTCGGGTCGGCCAGTGCGGGTCGCCGTACCGCAGGTCCGCGCTGCGCAGTTGGTCCGCCTCGGTCAACCCGAAGCCGAGGTCGAGCTGCCACCGGTCGGCGATCTCCTCGGCCAGGAACCGGCCCACCGACCGTCCGTCGACGCGGCGGACCAGCTCGCCCACCAGATGCCCGTACGTCCAGGCGTGTTCCCCGGCGACCGAGCCCGGCGACCACTCGGGGTCGGCGGCGGCCAGGTCGCCGGTGAGCACCGTCCAGTCGGCGATCGCGGTGGCCGGTCGGGGCACCGGAAAGGCCGGCAGCCCGGCGGTGTGCGACAACACCTGACGGACCGTGGCGGGTGTGCGGAACTCCGGCCAGTACCGGTCCACTGGCGTGTCGAGATCGACGGTTCCCCGGTCGACGAGCAGCAACAGGCAGAGCGCGGCCACCGGCTTGCCGACCGAGTAGACGTTCACCAGCGTGTCCGGCAGCCACGGCTCGCCGCCCGGCCCGTGGCCGCGGCGGGAGCCGCCGACCAGGTCCACTACCGGCTGCCCGTCGTACCAGATGGTCACTGCGGCGCCGGTTTCCCGGCCGGAGGCGAACAGGTCGTGGAAGCAGTCCCGGACCGGAGCGAAGCGTGCGTGCATCCGGCCACGGTAGGCGTCCGGGCCGGTGCACGCTCCGACTTTTCCGCCGACCCCGGTGGTTGGTGTGGTGTCGCTGGGGGATGCTGTTCGGTGTGGCGGAGCCGGAGCTGGTGGATGTGGTCGTGGTCGGGCTCGGGGTCGGGGGCGAGGAGGTGGCCGAGCGACTTGCCGAGGCCGGCCTGAACGTCGTCGGCGTCGAACGGGATCTCGTCGGCGGGGAGTGCCCGTACTGGGGCTGTATCCCGAGCAAGATGATGATCAGAGCCGCCAACGCGCTCGCCGAGGCTCGCCGGGTCGACGGGCTCGCCGGGACGGCGCAGGTCCAGCCGGACTGGGCGCCGGTGGCGAAGCGGATCCGTGAGGAAGCCACCGACACCTGGGACGACACGGTCGCGGCGGAGCGGTTCGTCGGCAAGGGTGGCCGACTCGTGCGGGGCAGCGGTCGGCTCGACGGTGCGCGCCGGGTCCGCGTCGGTGACCAGGTGTTCGAGGCCCGACACGGGGTGGTCCTGGGCACCGGCACCCGCCCGTCGGTGCCGCCGATCGACGGCCTGGCCGACACCCCGTACTGGACCAACCATCAGGCGATCGAGGTCGAGGAGCTGCCGCAGTCGCTGCTCGTGCTGGGTGGCGGCGCGATCGGCCTGGAGTTGGCGCAGGTCTTCGCCCGCTTCGGGGTCCGGGTCACAGTGGTCGAGGCGCTCGACCGGGTGCTGGCCGTCGAGGAACCCGAGGCGTCCGAGGTCGCCGCCGCGGCGCTGCGCGCCGACGGCGTGGAGATCCACACCGGGGTACGCGCCGAACGGGTCGAGCACGACGGAGCCAGGTTCACTCTGCGCGGTGGCGGCGGCGCGAAGTTCACCGCCGACCGGCTGCTGGTGGTGACCGGGCGCAAGGCCCACCTCGCCGAGCTGGGCCTGGACACGATCGGCCTGGACGCCAGCCAGCGTTACCTCCCGGTCGACGACCGTCTGCACGTCACCGACCACGTCTGGGCGGTCGGCGACATCACCGGCGAGGGCGCCTTCACGCACATCGCCATGTACCAGGCGGGGATCGTGATCGCCGACATCCTGGCCCGCGCCCGGCAGGCGAAGGCGGGGGCGGACGCCAGCGGCACCTCCAGCGTGGTCGGCGGGGCGATGGGCGCGTCCAGCTCCCTGGCCGCCAGCGGATCGAGCGGATCGGCCGGCACCGTCCCGCGAGCCGACTACCGCGCGCTGCCCCGGGTGACCTTCACCGATCCCGAGATCGGCGCTGTCGGGCTCACCGAGCAGCAGGCCCGCGAGCGCGGCATCAACGTGCAGGTGGGTTTCACCAAACTCGGCAGCTCGACCCGAGGCTGGATCCACCGGGTCGGCGACGACGGTTTCATCAAGCTCGTGGCCGACGCCGACCAGGGCGTGCTGATCGGCGCGACCTCGGCCGGCCCGGCCGGCGGCGAGGTGCTGTCCGCGCTGGTGGTGGCGGTGCACGCGGCGGTGCCGCTGAGTCAGCTCCGGCACATGATCTACGCGTACCCGACCTTCCACCGGGCCATCGAAACCGCCCTACGCGACCTGTCCTGACCCCGTCTCCGCGCGGCGATCAAGCAGTGCGCTGGCAAACGCCGGCAATTTGCTGTTCATTTCTTTCATCCAGGTGACGTACGATTGCGAACGTGACCAAGCGGTTGACTGAAGTTGCCAAGAAGGCGGGCGTCAGCGAGGCCACCGTCAGCCGGGTGCTCAACGGCCGCGACGGGGTCTCCGAGGCGACCCGCACCGCAGTGCTCACGGCGCTGGACGTGCTCGGTTACGAGCGGCCGACCAAGCTGCGCGGCGAACGCGCCCGGCTGGTCGGGCTGGTGCTGCCCGAGTTGCAGAACCCGATCTTCCCGGCGCTGGCCGAGGTGGTCACCGGCACTCTCGCCCAGCGCGGCTACACCCCGGCGCTCTGTGCCCGGACCATCGGCGGGGTCTCCGAGATGGACTACGTGGAGATGCTCCTCGACCACCAGGTCTCCGGTGTGATCTTCGCCGGTGGGTCGTACGCGCTCGCCGACGCCAAACACGACCACTACCGTCGGCTGACCGACCGGGGGCTTCCGGTCGTGCTGGTCAACGCTGGTGTGGAGGAGTTGGGCTTCCCCCGGGTCTCCACCGACGACGCGGTGGCGGTGGAGCAGGCGTACGGGCACCTGCGCTCGCTCGGGCACGAACGGATCGGGATGGTGCTCGGCCCGGAGGGGCACGTGCCGTCCCGGCGCAAGCTCGACGCGATGATGAAGGCCGCCGGCTGGGACGAGGGCGACGCCGAGTGCGTGGAGCGCTCCAGCTTCTCCATGGAGGGGGCGCGGGTCGCCGCGACGAAACTGGTCGAGCGGGGCGTGACCGGCATCATCTGCGCCAGCGACGTGCTCGCGCTGGGCACGATCCGCGCGGCCCGGCGGCTCGGTCGCTCGGTGCCGGCCGACGTGTCGGTGGTGGGCTACGACGACTCCGCGTTCATGACGTGCACCGACCCGCCGTTGACCACTGTGCGGCAGCCGATCGAGACGATGGGGCAGGCCGCAGTGGATCTGCTGGTCACCCAGATCGAGGGCGCCGGCGTCCTTCAGGACGAGCTGCTGTTCGAGCCGGAGTTGGTGGTGCGGGGTTCCACCGCTCCCGCCCCCGGCCGCTAGGCACCACACCGAACGACGCTTCGGCCGTCGACCGCCTCTCGCGGTCGGCGGCCGTTTTCGTCGTTGCCCGCCACGGTCGCCATCGACCAAGCCGAATGATCGGCCATAAGGCATCAATAGTCGGCAAACCGGTCTGCTTTCAATTGCTTGCCAACATCTGTCGTGATCGCGTCGTGTCCTTTCGGAACAGGGTCGATACCTTGCCGAAATGAGTCGGCCTCGCTACAGTGACTCCACTCACACCTGGCTCCGACGCAGCTACTGGGCGTCAGGTCGTATCACCGCAGATCAGCAAAGGTCATTGGAGTCACCCGTTCCCGAAGGGATGGACAGATGTCCGTACCGCAATACCGAAAGGCTGCGGCGGTTGCGCTCGTGGCCGGCCTGGGGCTCAGCCTCACGGCATGCTCCACGAAGAGCGACGACAAGGGCTCGACCGCCGGCGGCAAGGTCACCATCACTGTCGACTGCCAGCCGGTCGGCGCCCAGAAAGAGCTGTTGAAGAACTGGAACGACGACGTCGCCGAGTTCCAGAAGCAGAACCCGGACATCACCATCAAGAGCGTCAGCGTCGGCGAGCAGTGCAACAACCCGCCGGACTTCACCGCCCGCCTCGCCGGCGGCACCGTGACCGACGTCTTCTACGGGTACATGACCGATCTCCAGCAGGTGCTCGACTCCGGTCAGGCGATGGACATCAGCCCCCATGTCAACAAGGACGCGATCGCGACCTGGGACAGCGTCGACCCGGCGCTCAAGGAGGTCTTCACCGACGGCGGCAAGCTCTACGCCGTGCCGGTGAAGAACTACTCGATGGGCCTGGTCTACAACAAGGCCCTGTTCCAGCAGGCCGGGCTGGACGTGAACAACCCGCCCAAGACCTGGGCCGAGGTCCGTACCGCCGCCAAGAAGATCTCCGCGCTCGGCAACGGCATCGCCGGCTACTCGGAGTACAGCGCCGGCAACACCGGCGGCTGGCACTTCACCTCCCTGCTCTACTCGCAGGGCGGCAAGGTGCTGACCGAGGACGGCAAGAAGGCCGACTTCAACAACACCATGGGCAAGCAGGTCCTGCAGAACCTCAAGGACATGCGGTACGGCGACAACAGCATGGGCGCCCGTCAGCTCCTCCAGTGGGGTGACCTGTTGACGAACGCCGGCGCGGGCAAGGTCGGCATGTTCATCGGCGCGCCGGACGCCACCCAGGCGATCGTCAGCCAGTTCCAGGGCAAGTTCCAGGACTGGGCGATGGCTCCGCTGCCCGGCCAGGACGGCGCGGCGAAGGGGACGCTCGGTGGTGGCGAGGGCTACTTCTTCAAGAAGGACCTCACTCCCGAGCAGGTCAAGGCCGGTCTGAAGTGGATCGCGTACCAGAAGCTCACCCCGGGCAAGGGCCAGTTCGACTACGTCCGGGCCAAGCCGCAGAACTACCCGGTGGGTCTGCCCCAGCCGCTGCTCTTCGCCAACGGCAGCGACGCGCAGAAGCAGGAGCTGGAGCTGCGGAAGGCGAACGCGAACGTCGACACGACGAACTTCGCGCTCTTCGAGGCGACCCCGGTCCCGATCAAGGGTGAGCCGCGCAACGCCCAGGCCGTCTACGCGGTGCTCGACGGCGCGATGTCAGGTGTGCTGACCAACCCGAACTCGAACATCGACGCACTGCTCAAGACCGCCGAGGAAAAGGTCAACCAGCTCCTCGCCGCCGAGAGCTGACCGATCGTGTGGGGGTCGGGACGCCGACCCGACCCCCACGCCACTCGCACCGCATCTCGACGTCACCGACTCACCCAGGAGTTGCCTTGGCGATCACCACCGTCCCGGAGACCCCCAGGAAACCGGGCCGCCCGCCGTCGCCGTACTCGGCCAGGCCGCAGCGCACGAGTCTCGGCCGCAAGGTACGGGACAACCTCAGCGGTCACGCGTTCCTGATCGGGGCGGTGCTCTGCTTCGTCGTCTTCTCCTGGTACCCGATGATCCGCGGGATCGTCATGAGCTTCCAGCGGACCCGGCGCGGCGAGACCACCTGGGTGGGCTGGGACAACTACTCCCGCATCATCGCCGACCCCAGCTTCTGGACGGCCTGGCAGAACACCTTCTACTTCACCGTCCTGGCGCTGGCCCTCGGGTACGTGGTGCCGTTCTTCGTGGCGATCCTGCTCAACGAGTTCCGCCACGCCAAGGGGTACCTGCGGATCCTGGTCTACCTGCCGGTGATGCTGCCGCCGGCCTCGGCGCTCTTCCTCTTCAAGTTCTACGCGTACGACCCCAGCGAGGCCGGGCTCTTCAACGCGATCCTCAAGGCGCTGCACCTGCCCACCTCGCAGTGGATGCAGTCGCCGGAGATGACGATGCCGGCGATGGTGGTCGCGTCGACCTGGATGAACATGGGCGGCGCGGTGCTGATCTACCTGGCGTCGTTGCAGAACATTCCCGGGGAGCTGTACGAGGCGGCCGAGCTGGACGGCGCCGGAATCTGGAAGCGAATCGTCCACGTCACGATCCCGCAGACCCGGCTGATCCTCGCGCTCCTGGCGATGTTGCAGATCGTCGCCACCATGCAGCTCTTCATCGAGCCACTGATCCTCGCCAACGGTGCGGGCGCGGAGGACTCGGCGACCTCGGTGGCGTACCTCATCTACCAGCACGGGTTCTTCCAGAACGACCTCAACGGCGCCGCCGCCCTGGGCGTGATCATGCTCGTGGTGCTGGCCGGCTTCTCCGCCGTGTACGTGCGGCTGACCGCGAAACAGGACTAGGACGGCGAGGAATGGCACAGGATTCCGGAACCCGGACCCTCATCTCCCAATCCCAGCTCAGCCGGGGGCGCGGCCGGGTCATCTACTGGACGCTGCTGGTAGTGGTCGTGGCGGGGTTCACGCTCGTCTTCCTCGGACCGCTCTACTGGATGGTCACCGGCGCGCTCAAGTCCGGCCAGGAGATCGCCCAGACCCCACCGTCGCTGTGGCCGAGGGACCCGCAGCCGCAGAACTACGTCGACGCGTGGAACAACCTGGCCCTCGCCAAGCTGCTGTTCAACACCTTCTACTACGCGATCGGCGCGGTGCTGTTCCAACTGGTCTTCGACACCGCCGCCGCGTACTCGCTGTCCAAGCTTCGACCGATCTTCGGCAACGTGATCCTCGCCCTGATGCTGGGGACCCTGATGATCCCGGCCATGGTCCTCATCGTCCCGCAGTACGTGACGGTGATCGACCTGCCGATCGTGCACATCAACCTGCTGGACTCACCGTTCGCGATCTGGTTGCCCCTGGTCGCGAACGCGTTCAACATCTTCCTGCTGAAGCGGTTCTTCGACTCGATCCCCGAGGAGCTGATGGCGGCGGCTCTGATGGACGGGGCGTCGTCGCTGCGCACGCTGTGGTCGATCATCCTGCCGCTGTCGCGTCCCATCCTCGGCGTCGTCTCGATCTTCGCCGTGACGGCGGTCTGGAAGGACTTCCTCTGGCCGAAGCTGGTCATGCCGTCGCCCGAGACCCGGACGGTCAGCGTCGGCATCTACGCCTTTGCCGGTGGCACGCCGATGAACGTGGTGATCGCCGCGTCGGTCATCGCCGCGATCCCGACTGTCATCATCTTCTTGATCTTCCAGCGGAACATCATGTCCGGTCTGACCACGGGCAGCATCAAGGGATAGCGACCACCGGTCCTCCCGCGCGGCGAACAACGACCGTTCGCCCGACACATAACCAGGTCCGGCGAACCCGCCGACGTACTGACGCAGAAAGCAGGTGCTCGTGTCCACAGCTGACAGAAGTCCGTGGTGGCGTGGAGCCGTGATCTACCAGGTGTATCCCCGGAGCTTCGCCGACGGCAACGGCGACGGCATCGGCGACATCGCCGGCATCCGGTCCCGGCTGAACCACCTGTCCGCGCTCGGCGTCGACGCGATCTGGTTCAGCCCCTGGTACCCGTCCCCGATGGCGGACGCCGGCTACGACGTCTCCGACTACCGCGACATCGACCCGGTCTTCGGCACCCTGGCCGAGGTGGAGGCGCTGATCGCGGAGGCGCACGCGCTGGGCATCCGGACCATCGTCGACGTGGTGCCCAACCACTGCTCCGACGCGCACCCCTGGTTCCAGGCAGCGCTCGCCGGCGGCCCCGGAGCGCCCGAACGGGACCTGTTCTGGTTCCGACCCGGCCGGGGGCCGAACGGCGACGAGCGACCCACCGACTGGGTCGGCGAGTTCGGCGGCGAGACCTGGACCCGCACCACAAACCCGGACGGCACCCCCGGCGACTGGTACCTGCACCTGTTCGCCCCCCAGCAGCCGGACTTCAACTGGGACCACCCCCGGGTGCGGGAGGAGTTCGAGGACATCCTGCGGTTCTGGTTCGACAGGGGCGTGGACGGCATCCGGATCGACTCGGCCGGGCTCCTGGTCAAGGACGGGACACTGCCCGAGGTCCGCGAGGACCAGCCGCACCCGTTCCACGACCTCGACGGCGTGCACGACATCTACCGGGGCTGGCGTCGCGTCGCCGACGAGTACGCCGACCGGGCGCTGATCGGTGAGGTGTGGCTACCGGACCGGCAGCGGTTCGCCAACTACCTGCGCCCGGACGAGCTGCACGCCGCGTTCAACTTCGACTTCCTCGGCTGCGCCTGGGACGCCGCGGCCCTGCGGGAGAGCATCGACGGGACGCTGAGCGCGCACGCGCCGGTCAACGCGCCGGCCACCTGGGTGCTCTCGAACCACGACGTCACCCGGCACGTCACCCGCTACGGTCGCGCGGACACCCGGTTCAGCTTCGCCGCCAAACGCGAGGGGACCCCCACCGACCTGGAGCTGGGCACCCGCCGGGCCCGCGCCGCAGCGCTGCTCTCGCTGTCGCTGCCCGGCGCCGCCTACGTCTACCAGGGCGAGGAGCTGGGCCTCTACGAGGTCGAGGACATCCCGTACGCGCTGCGGCAGGACCCGATGTGGGAGCGGTCCGGTCGGATCGACCCCGGTCGGGACGGCTGCCGCGTGCCGCTCCCCTGGGGCGGGGACGAGCCGCCGTTCGAGTTCAGCCCCGAGGGCGCCGCGGCGCCGTGGCTGCCGCAGCCGGCCGACTGGAAGGACCGGACAGCCAGCGCGCAGACCGGCGACTCGGCCTCGATGCTGGAGCTGTACCGAGCGGCGATCCAGGCCCGAAAGGCCGACCCGGCGCTCGGTGACGGCGAGCTGACCTGGTTGCCCGCCCCGGACGGGGTGCTGGCGTTCCACCGCGGCGGTGGCTTCACCTGCCTTGTCAACCTGTCCGCCGCGCCGGTCCCGATGCCAGCTCGGGGGGAGTTGCTGCTGGCCAGCGGGCCGCTCGACGACGGGTTACTGCCGTCCGACACAGCGGTCTGGCTGCGTACCGCCGAGTCCACCGACGGGCCGCGCGGGGCGGACGGCCCGGCCTGACCTGACTCTGCTCGCCGTGGTGCCGGCGGCCCGTCCCGGTCGCCGGCACCACGCCACCAAGAAGGGAGAACCGAGGGGGGACGCGCGACACCGCACCGACACGGGGGGATCTGGCCTGCCTGACGAAAGGGAGAGCGCAGCTCATGGCCAACCACACCACCGGCACCCCGCACCACCTTCGACACCCGGCCCGCGCACTGTTGGCCGCCATCGCCGCCACAGTGCTCGCCGCCACCTCGGTCACCGTCCTCGCGGTCACCGGCACCGCTACCCCGGCCTCGGCGGCGGGGTTGTCCCCCTTCGACATCCCCAACCGGGGCGCCACAGTTCCGTTCGTCGAGCAGGAGGCGGAGGAGACCGCCCACAACGGCACGAAGATCGGCCCGGACCGGCGGTACGGCACGCTGCCGTCCGAGGCGTCCGGTCGGGAGGCGGTCACCCTCGACGCCGTCGGCGAGTACGTCGAGTTCACCCTCACCGCCCCGGCCAACGCTGTCACCTTCCGGTACAGCCTGCCGGACAGCCCGGCCGGCACCGGCCGGGACGCCGCCATCGACCTGCGGGCCAACGGGTCGCTGCTGAAGTCGGTAGCGGTCACGTCGAGGTACGGCTGGTACTACGGCGGATACCCGTTCAACAACAACCCGGGTGACACCAACCCGCACCACTTCTACGACGAGACCCGGGCCATGTTCGGCAGCACCCAGCCGGCCGGCACGAAGATCCGTTTCCAGGTCTCCTCGACCGCGCAGTCGCCCACGTTCACCATCGACCTGGCCGACTTCGAGCTGGTCGCCCCGGCGATCACCAAGCCTTCCGGTGTGCTCGACGTGGTCACCGACTTCGGCGCCGACCCGAGCGGCGCTACCGACTCGACGGCGAAGTTCCAGGCGGCTGTCGACGCCGGCAAGGCCCAGGGCCGGGCGGTCTGGATCCCGACCGGCACCTTCACCCTCTGGGATCACGTGGTGGTCGACGGGGTGACACTGCGCGGCGCGGGCCCCTGGTACTCGGTACTCGGCGGCCGTCACCCCACCGAGCGGAACAGGTCCGTCGGCATCTACGGCAAGTACGTCCCCGGTGGCGGCTACACCGGCCCGGTCCGCGCACACGAGGCGAACGGGCCGAGCCGCAACGTCACGCTGCGGGACTTCGCCATCATCGGCGACATCCGCGAGCGGATCGACGACGACCAGGTCAACGCCCTGGGCGGGGCGATGACCAACTCGGTGGTGGACAACCTCTGGCTGGAGAACACCAAGGTCGGGGCGTGGATGGACGGCCCGATGGACAACTTCACCATCCGCAACAGCCGGATCCTGGACCAGACCGCTGACGGGGTGAACTTCCACACCGGCGTGACCAACTCGACGGTGACGAACACGTTCGTCCGCAACACCGGCGACGACGCGTTGGCGATGTGGGCGCAGAGCGTGCCGAACGTCAACAACTCCTTCACCCGCAACACCATCGGGGTGACCCTGCTGGCGAACCACCTGGTCAGCTACGGCGGTCGGGACATCAAGATCACCGACAACGTGACGGCCGACTCGCTGACCAACGGCGGTGGCATCCACGTCGCGAACCGCTACCCCGGCGTGCAGGGCGCCACCGGCGTCCAGGGCACCTGGACGATCGCCCGCAACACGTTGATCCGTAACGGCAACTCGGACTACAACTGGAACTTCGGTGTCGGGGCGATCTGGTTCTCCGCGCTCAACGAGGCGTTCCAGAACCCCACCATCAACATCACCGACACCGACATCCTGGACAGCTCGTACGCGGCGCTGCACTGGATCGAGGGCCAGACCAACGGGATCAACCTCAACAACGTACGGATCGACGGCGCCGGCACGTACGCGCTCCAGGTGCAGGCGAACAGCCAGGTGTCGTTCACCAACGTGCGGGCCACCAACATCGCGCAGAGCAACCCGATGCACAACTGCGTGGGTGCCGGCTTCCAGATCACCCAGGGCTCCGGCAACTCCGGCTGGTACACCCCGACCCCGTACTGCGGCCCGTGGCCGAACCCCCAGTGGGGTGGCGGACCGACCTCGCCACCGCCGACCACCCCGCCGCCGACCACCCCGCCCCCGACCACCCCGCCGCCGACCACTCCGCCTCCCACCAGTGGAAACCTCGCCCTGAACCGGCCGGCGACAGCGACCAGCACCAACCAGAGCTACACGGCCGCCAACGTGGTCGACGGCAACGCGTCGACGTACTGGGAGAGCGCCAACAACGCCTTCCCCCAGTCGGTCACCATCGACCTGGGCGCGTCCCGGTCGGTCGACCGGGTGGCGCTCAAGCTGCCCAGCGGTTGGGAACAACGCACCCAGACCCTGTCGGTCCTCGGCTCCACCGACGGCTCGTCGTACACCACACTGGCGTCGTCCGCCGGTCGGGTCTTCGCCCCCGGCGCGGGCAACACCGTGTCGATCGGGCTGCCCTCCGGTGACCGCCGCTACGTCCGGGTCACCGTCACCGGTAACTCCGGCTGGCCGGCCGCGCAACTCTCCGAGGTCGAGGTGTACGGCGGCACCCAGACCACCCCGCCCCCGACCACCCCGCCCCCGACCACGCCGCCCCCGACCACGCCGCCCCCGACCACGCCGCCGCCCAGCGGCAACCTGGCGGCCGGACGGTCGATCACCGAGACCAGCCACTCCGACGTGTACGCCGCCCCCAACGCGGTGGACGGCAACGCGAACACCTACTGGGAGAGCGCCAACAACGCGTTCCCGCAGTCGTTGACAGTGGACCTGGGCGCCGACCGCTCGGTGTCCCGGGTCGTGCTGAAGCTCCCACCCTCATCGGCCTGGCAGACGCGCACGCAGACGCTGGCGGTGCTCGGCTCCACGAACGGCTCGACGTTCAGCACGCTGAAGGCGTCCGCCGGCTACAGCTTCAACCCCGCCAGCGGCAACACGGTCACCGTGACCTTCACGGCGACCACCCAGCGTTACCTGCGGCTGACCGTCACCGGTAACAGCGGCTGGCCAGCCGGCCAGCTCAGCGAGTTCGAGATCTACTCCAGCTAGGTCGGGAGCCCCCGCCCGGACCGGGCGGGGGCACCCGGTCCGGGCGCCCCGGCGCAACGCCGCGCCAGCCGCCCGACCCCGTCCCCAACCCGCACCGTCCCCCACCTGTCGCGGAACGACGGGCGTACCCCTGCACCCGTCACCGGGCAACGCACCCACACCCACCCCCGAAAGAGGTGTAGCGACCCCATGTCCAGGACCGGCACCAGACGAGGCACGCCGCCAACCGGCGCGCCCACCACCGTCCCCCGTACCGCCCGCACGGGCCGCCGTCGGATGCTCGCCGGCGCGCTCGCCGGGATGCTCCTCGCCACCGCCCCGGTCGTCACCCCCATGGCGAGCGCGGCACCGGCGGCCGACCCGTCAGCGGCCGCCGCCCGCGTGGCAATGCTCGCCGGGCTCTCCGCCACCATGACCGCCAGCAGCTACAACCAGAACTACGTGGCGGGCAACGCCAACGACGGCAACGCGTCGACCTACTGGGAGAGCGCCAACAACGCGTTCCCGCAGTGGATCCAGGCGGACCTCGGCGCCACCGTCAGCGTCGACCGGGTGGTGCTCAAGCTGCCGCCCGCGTCGGACTGGCAGACCCGTACGCAGACGCTGTCGGTGTTGGGTTCGACGAACGGCTCGTCCTTCACCACCCTGAAGGCGTCCGCCGGCTACACCTTCAACCCGAGCAGCGGCAACACGGCGACCGTCAGCTTCACCGCCGCCAGCACCCGTTACGTACGCGTGCAGGTCACCGGCAACACCGGTTGGCCGGCCGCCCAGCTGTCCGAGGTCGAGGTGTACGGCGCCACCGGCAGCAACGACACCCAGGCACCCAGCGTGCCGGGCAACCTGGCCTACACCCAGCCGGCCAGCGGACAGATCCGGCTCGCCTGGTCGGCGTCCACCGACAACGTCGGGGTGACCGGCTACGACGTCTACGCCAACGGCGCGCTGCGTGGCAGCGTCAGCGGCTCGACCCTCACGTACACCGACAGCCAGCCGACCACTGCCACGGTGTCGTACTACGTGCGGGCCAAGGACGCGGCCGGCAACCAGTCGGCCAACAGCAACACGGTGACCCGGACCGGCACCGGCAACCCGCCGACCGGTTCCAACCTGGCGATCGGCAAGCCGATCACCGCCTCCGGGTTCGTGCACACGTTCGTGGCCACAAACGCCAACGACAACAACGTGGCCACCTACTGGGAGGGCAACGGCAACCCGAGCACGCTGACAGTGCAGCTCGGCGCGAACGCCAGCCTCAGCCAGGTCGTCGTGAAGCTCAACCCGGACTCGGCGTGGGGCGCGCGTACCCAGAACATCACAGTGCTGGGCCGCGACCAGGGCTCGTCGAGCTTCACCACCCTGGTCGGCGCGGCGAACTACGCCTTCAACCCGGGCAGCGGCAACACGGTGACCATCCCGGTCTCCGGCGCGGCGGCCGACGTACGGCTCTCGATCGCCTCGAACACCGGTGCTCCGGCCGGTCAGGTGGCCGAGTTCCAGGTCTTCGGCACCCCCGCGCCGAACCCGGACCTGACCGTTACCGGCATGTCGTTCAGCCCGTCCGCACCGGTGGAGACCAGCACCATCACGCTCTCCGCTACGGTGCGTAACGCGGGCTCGGCGGCCTCCGGCGCGACCAACGTCAACTTCTACCTGGGCTCCACCCGGGTGGGCACGGCCTCGGTCGGCGGTCTCGCGGCCGGCGCCTCGACCACCGTCAGCGCCAGCATCGGCACCCGGGACTCGGGCAGCTACCCGCTCAGCGCCAAGGTCGACGAGTCGAACACAGTCGTCGAGCAGGACGACACCAACAACAGCTACACCAACCCCAGCCCGTTGGTCGTCGCCGCGGTCGCCAGCTCCGACCTGGTCGCCTCGGCGGTCGCCTGGTCGCCGGGCAACCCGTCGGCGGGCAACACGGTGACCTTCTCCGTGTCCATCCGCAACGCCGGTAACCAGGCGTCCGCCTCCGGTGCGCACGGCATCACCCTGACCGTGCTCAACGAGTCCGGCACCGTGGTCCGTACCCTGACCGGCTCGCACTCCGGCGTGATCAACGCCGGAGCCACTGTCGGCCCGATCAACCTGGGCACCTGGACCGCCGCGAACGGCAAGTACACCGTCCGGGTGGTGCTCGCCGTGGACGGCAACGAGCTGCCGGTGAAGCAGGCCAACAACACCAGTGACCGGCCGCTCTTCGTCGGTCGCGGCGCCAACATGCCGTACGACATGTACGAGGCCGAGGACGGTGCGATCGGCGGCGGCGCCAGCGTCGTCGGACCGAACCGGGAGATCGGCGACCTGGCCGGTGAGGCGTCCGGTCGGCGGGCGGTGACCCTGAACTCGACCGGCAGCTACGTCGAGTTCACCACCCGGGCCAGCACCAACACGCTGGTCACCCGCTTCTCCATCCCGGACGCACCGGGCGGCGGTGGGATCAACTCGACGCTGAACGTCTACGTCAACGGCACGTTCCACAAGGCCATCGACCTGACGTCCCGGTACGCCTGGCTCTACGGCAACGAGGCCAGCCCGGGCAACTCGCCGAGCGCGGGCGGACCCCGGCACATCTACGACGAAGCCAACGTCATGCTCAACTCCACAGTCCCGGCCGGCAGCAAGATCCGCCTCCAGAAGGACCCGGCCAACACCACCACGTACGCCATCGACTTCATCAACACGGAGCAGGTGGCGCCGATCGCCAACCCGGACCCGGCCCGCTACACCACGCCGACCGGCTTCACCCACCAGGACGTGCAGAACGCCCTGGACCGGGTGCGGATGGACACCACCGGCAACCTGGTCGGCGTGTACCTGCCGGCCGGTAACTACTCCACCTCGTCGAAGTTCCAGGTGTACGGCAAGGCCGTCCAGGTGACCGGCGCCGGCCCCTGGTACACCCGGTTCAACGCTCCGTCGGGCCAGGACAACACCGACATCGGCTTCCGGGCGGAGAACTCGGCGGCGAACTCGTCCTTCAAGAACTTCGCCTACTTCGGCAACTACACCTCGCGGATCGACGGTCCGGGCAAGGTGTTCGACTTCGCCAACGTGTCGAACATCGTGATCGACAACATTTGGAACGAGCACATGGTGTGCCTCTACTGGGGCGCGAACACCGACTACATGACGATCAAGAACTCCCGGATCCGGAACATGTTCGCCGACGGCATCAACATGACCAACGGCAGCACCAACAACCTGGTCAGCAACAACGACGCCCGGGCCACCGGCGACGACAGCTTCGCGCTGTTCTCGGCGATCGACGCGGGCGGCGCCGACATGAAGGACAACATCTACGAGAACCTGACCTCGACCCTGACCTGGCGGGCCGCCGGTGTCGCCGTCTACGGCGGTTACGGCAACACGTTCCGCAACATCTACATCGCGGACACCCTGGTCTACTCGGGCATCACCATCAGCTCGCTCGACTTCGGCTACCCGATGAACGGCTTCGGTGCCAACCCGCCGACCCGGTTCGAGAACATCTCGATCGTGCGGGCCGGCGGGCACTTCTGGGGCGGGCAGACCTTCCCGGCGATCTGGGTCTTCTCCGCCTCGAAGGTGTTCCAGGGCATCCGGGTCAGCGATGTCGACATCATCGATCCGACCTACAGCGGCATCATGTTCCAGACCAACTACGTCGGCGGGCAGCCGCAGAACCCGATCACCGACACGGTCTTCACCAACGTCTCGATCAGCGGCGCTCGGAAGAGCGGGGACGCCTACGACGCGAAGTCCGGCTTCGCCATCTGGGCGAACCCGATGCCGGAGGCCGGGCAGGGGCCGGCCGTCGGGTCGGTCACCTTCAACAACCTCCGGTTGAGCAACAACGCGGTGGACATCCAGAACCCCACGACAACCTTCACCATCAACCGCAACTGAGCTCGGGCCTGTTTCATAAGGGCGGTCGAGCCGGGCCCGCCGCAGGCCGGCCAGTTCTCATGAAACAGGCCTAACCGGTAGCCGACGCCGCCGGGGGGTGTACCCCTCCCGGCGGCGTCGCGCCGTGTCGGCCCTCGCCCGCGGCGAACCGGGCCGCGCCGGCCGCCGCGTCCGTCGTCAGTGAGTCCATCCCGTACGCCAACTCGGTCGCCAGCGCCTCCGGCTCGGGCCGCCCCGCGCCGGCCAGCAGAGCCGCCCGGTCGTTGCGCAGGCAGGTCTGCGGATGCCGGGCGATCGCCGCCGCCAACTCCTCGGCCGCGGCCCGCGCCTGGCCGGGCGGCACCAACCGATTGACCAACCCCATCGTGTACGCCTCGTCGGCCGGCACCGGGCGGCCGGTGAGGATCAGGTCCATGGCCCGACTCTCGCCGATCAACCGGGGCAGCCGGACGGTGCCCCCATCGATCAGCGGCACTCCCCAGCGGCGGCAGAACACCCCGAGCGTCGCGTCGGACTCGGCGACCCGCAGGTCACACCAGAGCGCCAGTTCGAGCCCGCCCGCCACCGCGTACCCGGAGATCGCCGCGATCACCGGTTTGCTGAGCGTCATCCGGGTCGGACCCATCGGACCGTCCCCCTCCGGCTCGACCCGGTTGCCGCTCGGTGTGCCGATCGCCTTGAGGTCGGCGCCGGCGCAGAACGTTCCACCGGCGCCCCAGAGCACCGCCACCGCCGCGTCCGGGTCGGCGTCAAAGGCCCGAAACGCGTCAGCCAGCGCCCGAGCGGTAGGACCGTCCACGGCGTTTCGCGCGTCCGCCCGATCCAGCACGACGGTGGTGACCGCCCCGACCCGCTCCACCCGCACACCCATCCCGCCAGCATGCCGGCCCGCCCCCACCCCCACAATCCCGTCGATCTTGCAGTTCCTGTTGCCGTTTCGCGGCTTGTGCCCCGGATTATGTGAGCAGAAACTGCAAGATCGGCGGTGTGGGTGGTGCGACAGGTTTGTCGCCGCCGACCGGTTTGCGACGGCGATCGCCGGGAAGTCGGTACTCGTGCGAGCACTTTTGACGAAAGTTGAGCAGGACTCCCGGCTGGACCGCGCGGGTGACCGGTTGCAGAAGGTCGTCCTGGGAACGCTGCGTCCGCGCCGGCTGCGCGACCTGCTGCACGGGGTGACCCTCGGGCATCCGCTGCATCCGGCGATGGTGCAGGTGCCGGTCGGCGCGTGGATCAGCGCCGCGGTGCTGGACCTCATGCCCGGGCAGCGCCGGCCCGCCACCGTGCTGGTCGGTCTGGGCACCGTCAGCGCGCTGCCGGCGGCGGTCGCCGGTCTGAACGACTGGGCGGCACTCGCCCGGGACCAGCGCCGGGTCGGCCTGGTGCACGCCGCCGCCAACACCGTCGGCATGACGCTCTACGCAGGCTCGTTGGCCGCCCGGCTGTCCGGCCGCCACGGAATGGGTCGTGCCCTCGGCTTCCTCGGGCTCTCCACTGTGAGCCTTGGCGCGTACATCGGGGGTCACCTGGCGTACAAGCAGGGGGCGCAGGTCAACCAGAGCGTCTCCGAACTGCACCGGATGACCGATGGCTGGCACTCGCTGGCCGACATGGCGACGCTGCCGCAACGCACCCTGATCACCCGAGAGGTGGACGACGACATCTCGGTGATCCTCTACCGGCACGGCGACGAGGTGACCGTGATGTTGGAGCGCTGCCCGCACCAGAGCGGGCCGCTCGGCGAGGGTGAGGTGCAGGAGATCGACGGCCACGCCTGCGTGGTCTGCCCGTGGCACGGCAGCGCCTTCCGGCTCAACGGCGGTGAGGTCGTGCAGGGACCGTCCGGCAACGACCAGCAGATCCTGCCCACCCGGATCCAGGACGGCGTGCTCCAGACCCGCCTGCCCTGACTGGCCTGCCTGGACCGCCTGCCTGACTGCCTGCCTTGACCGCCTGCGCTGACTGCCTGCTTTGACCGTCTGCGCTGGCCGCCCTGCGCTGGCCGCCCTGCCCTTACCCAGGTGCCTCCGGCGTTGGGTATGTCGCCCCGCGCCGGTGCTCCTCGCCGCGCGGCAGTAACGCCTACGACGCATATGCCTGTGAGTCATCTCTATGACTCACAGGCATATCGCTCTCGGAGACATTGCCCCGGCCACTCCCGCCAGGCGGCGGGCCTCGACCGTCGCGGGCGCGACCGGCGCGACCTGGAGACACCAACTCCGGCATCGGTGATCAGCCGGATCGCCGGTCGGGTGTGCGGGTGGTCAGCCAGGTCGTCGATCGGGTGTGCGGTGGTCAGCCAGGTCGTGGGCCCGGTATGCGATGGCCGACTGACTCGCTGGCCTGGGGCACCCGGCACCTCCCTGCCTGGGTTCGCGAGCCTCCGCCGGACAGCGGAGACACCAGGTCGTGCGGGCCCGCTCAGGTGCGTCGGTGTCGGCCGACCGGCGGACCGTCGGGCACGGAGTCCAGGCCGTGCCCGCCGTCGAACAGCCCGCCCTCGCCACCGGCACCGGCCCAGCCCTCGTCACCGCTCCAGCCGCCAGGGCCGGCGGCCGTCATCCCGCCGCCGTGGGGCGCCGTGCCGCCGGAGAGAGCCATCCCGCTGCCCGGGAACGCGGTGCTGCCGGGGTAGGCCATTCCGCTTCCGGCGGGCGCCACTTCGCTTCCGGCGGGCGTCACCCCAGTGTGGGCAGGTGCGACCCCACTGCCGGTGGGCGTCATCCCGCCGCCGCGAGGTCCGAAGTCGTTCCCGCCCGGTGCCGCGCTGCCGTGCGGTGTCGCCGGTGCTTCGATGGCCGCCGCCGCCCGGCTGGCAGCCCAGGCGGCACCGCTCCCGGCCGCCCCACCACTGCCCCGCCGGCCCGCGCCGCTGCTACTTTGGCCCGCGCCACCGCTTTGGCCCACGCCACTGCTGATTTGGCCCGCGCCACCGCTTCCCCCCGCGCCACCACTTCCCCCCGCGCCACCACTTCCCCCCGCGCCACCACTTCCCCCCGCGCCACCGCGGCTTCGGCCCGCGCTGCGGCGGGGTGTGCGGGAGGAGGCGGCCAGTCGGGGAGCCGCCCCGGCGGTGGCTGGACGGCGGCGCAGTCCCAGGACCGCGCCGATCTGGGCGCCGACGATGCTCGCCACCGCCAGTACGGCGGAGACCGCCAGCGGGCGGTTCACCCGGTCGGCGGCACCGACCCGGGCTGCGCCGACCGTCATCGCTGGCGGTTGGCCCGCTGACTCCGTACCGCTGGGTGGTGCCGGGGCCACCCGCGGCGGTGCGGCTCGCTCGGGCGCCGGCCGGGGCGCGGGCGGCTTCGGCGCTGCGGGCCGGTCGACGACCCGGCCGGTGGCGTGCTGCCGGGCCCCCTGGTCGGCGGCCTCCGTTGGCAGGCGGAGCAGTTGGCCGGGGCGGATCCGGTCCGGGTTGTCGAGCTTGTTCAGCTTGGCGAGCTGTCGGTAGTCCCCGAACTCGTCCAGGTATCGCTCGGCCACCCCCCCGAGGTAGTCGCCACGTGCCACCCGGTACACCGGCGCGGCCTCGTCGTTCGCCGTCGGTGCACCGCCTGCCGCCAGCCCTGTCCCGGCCATGCCGAGCAGGCCGCCCCGGGCCACCGGCGCGGCCGTGTCCGGTGTCGTCGCGGCGCGGGTCGGCGCGGCCAGGGTGGTGACGGACGTTGCGCTCGGGCTCGCGTACACCGGAGTTCCGTAGATCGCCGCGGCGCTGGCGGCGGCGGGGCTGGCAACCAGGATCAGCGCGACCGAGCCGACCAGCGCGGCGGCGGCCTTCTGCTGGCGGCCCATCCCGGGCAGCTTCGGCGCCGGCCGGCGCAGGGTCTGTGCGCCCAACTCGACGAGGACGGAGAAGGCGAACGTGGCCCAGCCGAACCAACCGGCCACTGCCAACGCCCGCAGGAAGAGCTGACCGTCGTCCCGGCTGGTCAGCGCGGTGCCCACCTCGCTGATCGTGGGGAGGTGATCGGGCAGCGGGTTACCGGCGAAGGCGAGCAGCGCGATCGGCGCGCCGACCAGCAGCACCAGGAGCACGGCCAGCGCGCCGATGCCGGTGAGGATCCGTCCGGTCCGCCGTACGACGGACCCACCCGATACGGGCATGGCTGCCTTCCTTCCTACGGTGTTGCGGTGATGGCACGCGCGGTCGCCTCGCCGGTGACGGTGACCGTCTTCTGCTGGATGAACGGTCCGACCATCGAGCGGTGGTAGGTGATGGAGACGGTCACTCGGATCAGGGATTCCCCGTCGACCTGGGGGAAGTTCACCGTGTGGCCGGCGGTGTTCACGGTGGCCAGGTAGCTGGCGACCGCATCGCGCGCCTCCGGCTCGTTGATTCGCTTCGGTCCGCCCTCGATGGCGGTGGCCCGGTCGATGGCCTGACCGCCGGCCCGGGCCGCCTCGGCGGCCAGGTTCTGGGCGCGTTGCAGGGTGCGGAGCTGCCCGGCGCCGTCGAAGGAGAGGCCGATGATGGCCAGTACGCCGACCATCGTCACCGCGAGGAAGATGCTCACCCGGCCGTGCTCACCTGCCCGCGAGGGACTGGCAGCCGACGTGGTGGCCGTCATTGCCGACTCCGGTAGCGGTCGAGTGGGGAGGTGAACTGCGCGGAGATCAGCCGTTCACTCTTCATCCCGGGCAGGATGTCGAGGGTGATGTCCTTGAAGGACACGCGGCAGCTGATCGTCACCGTCACCGTGGCGTTCGTACCGACTGTGCTGCTGAAGGCTCTGTCGAAGCTGGACTCATTGCCGGGCGACTTGCCGCTGAATGCCGGGTCCAGGCCGTTGGCGCAGGCCAGGCCGTGCCAGTCCAGCTGTTTCTGGGCGGCCTCCCGCGCCTCTTCTTTGGCGACGTCGGCATTCCGGGAGATCGACGCGGCCCGAGCGGCGTCGTGCGCGGCTGCTTCGAGCGCCTCCGCGGCAACCGCGCTGCGCCCGACCACACCGGCCAGCACCATCAGCGCGATGAACGCGGGCGCGAGCACCGCCACCTCGATGGAGACCGAGCCCCGCTCGGCGGTACGGGTCATGGCGGGGTCACCCTCTCCACCGTTCCGTGGGCAGTCTGCTGTATTGCGAAGTCCACGCCCGGCACCACGGACAGGGACCGGCCGCTCACCGTGCAGGTCACGTCGGTCGTGGTGGTCACGCAGGTCGGGCCGGCCTTGTCCCAGCCCACCAGCCAACCGCCGGCGGCCCTCAGGAAGCGGGAGGCGCTGTCCACCCCGGCGCCGCTGCTCGCCTCGTAGGTCCGCTGCGCGTTGACGCCACTCTGCGCGGCGTTCAACGCTGTGGAGCGGGCGAGGAAGACGGCCGCGACCTGGATCGAGGCGAAGAGCAGCACCAGGATCAGCGGCATCATCACGGCCAGTTCCACCGGGTTGGCGCCCCGCTCCCGGTCGCCGGCCGCGAGGCGGCGCCGGGTGGCGTTGACCACCCGGCTCCACCTCGGGTACGCGGCTCGACGCATCCCGGCTACTTCGGGACCGTGTAGTCCGGGATGCCGTCCATCCAACCCTTGGCCTTGGTCAGGGCCAGGGCGGTGATGGCCATGGCGACGGCGACCAGGCCGGCGATGATCACCGCGGTGGGCACCGGGCTGTCGCCCCGTTCACCGTCCCGGCGCAGCTCGGCCAGGCGCGTCGTCACCACGACGTGCAGATAGCTGAGGATGGACATGGCGTTCTCCTTCGAGGGGGAGGGGTCAGACACGGGCGATGAACGGATAGAGGACGAACCCGAGCAGCACGAAGACGAGCAGCGCGCCCGGGATGTCGAGCTTGCTGGTCACCCCTTCGGCGCGCGTCAGGTTGTCGGTGCGGATCTGGTCGCGCAGCGAGTCGGCCCGGCTGCGCAGCGTCTCGTGCACCTGAGCGCCCTCGCTGCCGGAGGAGCGCATGATCGCGCCGACGTCGCCCAACTCCGGAATGCCGATCTTGTCGGCCAGGTCGCGCAGTTCGTCCCAGGGCGCGTGCATCTGCATCTGGGCGATCCGCAGCGACTCCTGGAGGCGGTCGAACACCCAACCGTCGCAGACCGCCGCCGCCCGCTCCAGCGACTGAACCGGCCCGTGCGCGGCGGAGAGCTGCAACGCCACCAGGTCGAGGTAGGTGCAGACGGCCTGGCGGAACTCGTCGCGGGCGGCGTTGGCCTTGGTCAGCACGGCGCGGTGCGCCAGCAGGCCGGCCAGCAGCGCCAGACCGAGGCTGCCCAGCACCGGCACGACCAGCGGGAACGGGATGCCGAGCACCCACAGCACCACCCCGAGCAGTGTCGGTGTGGCCAATCCGATCAGCGCGGAGAGCAGCACCGACAACGCGTACTGCTCGGAGGTCTGACCGATCAGGGCGAGCTGCATCTGCGGTGGCCGCAACCAGCGGGACATCCCGGTCAGCCAGTCGAGCCGCCGGGACGCGGGCGTGGCCACCCGACCGGTGCCCGGCGGCTGGTGCAGTCGGCGCAGCGCAGGCCCGAGCGCCGGTGTCGCCGGCACCAACTCCCGGACCACCAGGAACACACCCAGGCCGATCCCGGCGCCACCGCAGACCGCGAGGACAAAATGCCAGTTCACGATCATGGGAGCCGCCTTTCGTTCGCGACTGCGGGGCTCCGCTGCGCTGCACTCCTCGCGCTCACCGGGCTGGCCTTTCGTTCGCGACTGCGGGGCTCCGCTGCGCTGCACTCCTCGCGCTCACGCGATCACCTCGGCCGGGTTGGGCGCGGGCAGGAACCGGGCCGGCCGTTGCGGCTGGCTCATCGACCGCACCCAGGCCAGCAGGCCGATGAAGGCGGCGCCGAGGGCGGCCATCACCAGCTGACCCACCGGTGTGCCGTACGGCCTGATGTACTCGGTGTTGACCAGCCCGTACGCCAGGGTCGCCAGCGTCATCCCGGTGAGGAAGCGGACCGCGAACCGGGGCTGGGTGCGCTTGGCCTCGATCTCCCGACGGGTCGCCACCTCCGCGGACGCCGCACCCGCGATCGAACCGAGCACGTCACCCAGCCGCTCACCCCGGTCCGACAGGTGCAGGATCAGCGCCGCGACCACCTGGTCGCAGACCGGGTCGGCGATCTCGTCGGCGAACGCCAGCAGCGCGGAGCGGGCCATCCAGCCGGCCTGGAGGCGGGCGGCGAGCAGCCGTACCTCGTCCTCGACGCCGGGTGGCACGCTGCCGATCGTGCCGATGATCGACTGCTGGAGGCCCTGCCCGGTGCCGGAGACGTCCTTGAGTCGGCGGGTCCACTCGCCGACCGCCTCGATCCGGGCGATCGCCCGCTGCTCGGCCTTTCCCACTCCGAACAGCCACGGGGCGCCGGGCACCGCGACCGCCACCAGCAGGCCCACCACCGGCAGCCCGGTCAACAGGAACGCCAACGCGCCGGCGACCAGTGCGGCCACCAGCAGCGCCTGGTAACCCCGCTGCTCGGCCGGGGTGCTGCCCGGCCCACGCCACAGTCGGCTCAGCCCCGGCCCGCTGCCCGGGCGCGGCCCGGGGGGTCGGCGGGTGCCGACCAGCGCGACCACGGCCAGCAGCAGCCCGGCCACACAGGCGGCGCCGGACACCACCGCGATCAACTCCAGGCTGCCGAGCATCAGGTCACCCGCCGGGCCAGTTGGGTCTGCCGTGGCCGCCGCCAGGCACCGGCACCGGCCTCGACCCACCGGGTCAGCAGCCGCGCGTCGTAACCCACCCGCAGCAACTGGTCGCGGACCCGCTCCGGCAGGTGCCGGGGGACCGCACGACCGTCCGGGCCGGGCCCGAAGACAGTGGTGGTGGTGATCCGACCGGCTTCGCCGGCGCCGATCACCTCCTCCACATGCGAGACGAACCGGTGCTTCCGCCCACCGATCGCGGTCTCGTCCTCGATGGTGACGTAGACGATCAGGTCGAGCGCGTTGCCGGCCATCCGGCGGGCCTGGTCGACTGTCATCTCGCGGCCGTGCGCCAGGGCCAGCTCGACGATCCGTTCACCCACCCCGGCGGCGGTACGGGCGTGGATGGTGCACATCGACCCCCGGCTGGTGGTCATCGCCTGGAGCATCGGCACGATCTCCCGGGATCGCACCTCGCCCACGATGATCCGCAGGACGCCCATCCGCAGCGACAGCGGGATCAGGTCGGCGATGGTCACCTCACCGGCTGGGCGCCCGTCGAAGCCGCGCTCGCCGTGACCCTCCCGAGCCTCGAAGCTCATCACCGCCCGGTGCCGCTCCCGACGGCGGGCCGGGAGCAGCTCCCGACTCTCCTCCAGCAGCACGTACGGCTCGTCCTGCGGGATCTCGTTCATCAGCGCCCGGATGACAGTGGTCTTCCCGGCGCCGGCCAATCCGGCGACCATGATGTTCAGACCGGCGCGCATCGCCGCGCGGAGGAAGTCGCGCAGCAGCGGATCGATCATCTCGTCCAGGTCACCCCGGGCGCCCGCGAGGTCGTCGAGGCTCACGTCCAGGGTGTTGTGCTTACGGATCACCGCGTACGGGCGGTGGCTGACCAGGAACACCGCGGCCAGCCGGCTGCCGTCGGGCAGTTGCAGGTCGAGGGTGGGCTTCACTGTGGAGAGGGACCGCTCGGTCGCGCCCGCCCGACGGGCCGCCGCCTGGAGGATCTCCACCAGTTCGGCGTCGCTGTCGGCGATCGGCTCGGCCCAGTCCACCCCGCCGCCGTGCCGGGTGATGCGCACCTGGTCGCAGCCGAGGATGTGCACCTCCTCGATGGTGTCGTCGACCAGCAGCGTCTGGAGCCGGCCGAGCCCGACCAACTCGGCGGTCACCTGGTCGAGCAGCAGGCGTTCATCGCCGGCGGCCATCGGCGTGCCGGCCCGGCGCACCGAGTCCGCGTACGCGGCGACCACTGTGACGGCGAGTCGGGCCCGCTCGGTGTCCTCCTCGTCGACAGTGAACTCCCGGCCGCGCTGCCAGAGGGTGAGCCGCTCGGTGAGTTCCCGGCGTAGCTCCCGGACCACCTGGAAGTCCATCCGGGCCCGGGGCGGCGACTCCGGCGGCGGGGTCGCCACGGGCGTCGGCTGCGGCTGCGGCCCGGACTGGTGGTGCCGGCCGTTCGGCACGGCCAGGGGCGGCGCGGTGGAGGTCACTGCCGGTGGCTGCTGGCGCGGATCGGTGGAGACCGGCTCAAACCGCATCCGGCACCCCCTGCTGCACGGGCCACGCCAACCGGGCCCGCCGCCGTTCCAGGAGCGCCCCGATCGGGACCTCCAGCGCGGCCGCCGCGCGCATCAGCGGCCGACCGGCCCGCACTGTTCCGCCCAGGGCGAGCACCCCGGCGGTACGAGGATCGTGCGGCAGCCGTGCGATGACCGGCAGTTTCAGGGCGCGGCTGATCTCGGACCGCCCGTGCCCGTCGCCGACCAGCAGCAGCCGCAGGGTGCCCGGGGGCACCCGGTGCTCGGCGAAGTCCCGTTCCATAGTGGTGACCACCGCGCGGGTGCCGGAGAGGTCCGGCAGGTTCGCCCGGGTCACCAACAGCACCACCGAGGCGGCCCGCAGCACCGGCCACGGGGGCCCGGTCACGTGCAGCCGACCACAGTCGACAATGACGTCGTAACCGGGGGTGCCACGGTCGAGGGCGTCGAAGTAGTCGGCGAAGCGCTGCCAGAGGGGGGTGACGCTGCCGCCCTGGGCCGGGTCGACGAGGCCGGGCAGCAGCAGCCGTTCCCGGCGGGGCGCGTCCAGGTCGACCAGCTGGGACCAGAACGCGGTTTCCAGGTTGCCGTCGCGCAACTCGCCGACTGCCAGCTCTCCGATGCCGCGCGGGCCGTCCAGTTGGCCGCCGAGGTATCCGGCGAGGATCGAGCCGCCGGCCGGGTCACATTCGGCGACCACCAGCCGCCGGTGCCAGGCCAGCGCGCAGGCCAGCGCCGAGGTGGTGACGCCGGGCGAACCCTTAGCGGACACCAGCGCGATGATCGCCATGCTCAGGCCGCCTCGGTCAGCACGACGGCGAGCCGTTCCTGTGCGGCGAGCGCCACCACCGCCGGCACGTCACGGATGAGCAGCGCCAGGTACAGGACCTTGTCGTCGGTGGCCGGGCTGACCATGTCGATGACGGTGGCCGCGAACCGGGTGCCGGCGGCGGCCGTGTCTTTGTCGGCATTGGTGTCCGGAGTGCTGACCAGCAGCACCTTGTCGCCGGGGTGCAGTTCGCGGGCCGGCACCTGGGCGGTCTTCAGGCCGAGCGCGATCTGCTGCTGGCCGGGGCCGAGCAGCGGGTCGTCGGTGACCTGTCCCAGTGTGAGCAGCGTGCCCGGTAGCAGCGCGACGGCGGCCCGTTTGCCGACCACCTCGTCGAGCCGTGCGGCGGGCACCGGGCGCAACCCCTGGCCGCCGGCGACCTGCACGGTGACCAGGTCGGCGGCGCTGATCTCCCGGCCCACCTCCACCGGTCGGGCCACCGCCAGATAGCTGCCGGTGGCCCGCACCGAGGTGACAGCGAAGGCCGCGCCCAGCCCGCCCAGCGCGATCAGGAGGACGGCGAGACCGAGCAGCCCGGGACGGACCCGGCGCTGGCGGACCACTGTGGGCGGATTGACGGGTGCGTCCACCGACGGGGTCCCGTTGCGCGTCGCGAGGCTCATCTGGTGACCACCTGGAGTTCGTTGATCTGGATCTGCACGATGCCGCTGTTTCGGGTCACCAGGATTTCTCCGCTCTCGCCACCGCCGCGCCAGGTCACCTTCCAGTGGGTGGTGGCGGTGACGTCGTAGGTGTCGGCCTCCGAGTAACCCTCGTCGTAGCCGCAGTCGGGGGACGTGAGGCCGGCGCGACTGCCCTTCGGGTCGTACGGGGTGCCGGGACCGTCGCAGGTGACGTACTCGTCGTCGCCCATGTCCCAGACGATCCGGTCGACCTTCGCCTCGATGGAGACGGTCACGCCCCGGTCTGACGCGGACGCGGTCAGCGGGCCGAAGTAGCTGGGGGTCGGGGTCGCCCACATCCACACCGGCAGGCCGACCAGACCTGGACCGATGTCCTTGCGGGGTGCCACCTTCAGGCGCGCCGGCAGCAGGCTGATCGACGCCAGGGCGCGACGGGCCAGTTCCTCCGGGTCTGGCGGCGCGCCGAAGCCGGCCGGCGGGTCGGCCAGCGACACCACGACCTGGGCACCCAGGTCGCCGCCGTTGCAGGTCTGCAGATACCACTGCTCACCCTCGGGCGGCTCGACCGGCCCCTCGGTCAGCTTGTAGTAGCACCCGTCGCCGTTGTTGAACCAGCCCAGGTCCTCGTCGTAGCAGGGGATGGTCCGCCCGTTCCACTGGCAGACGCCGCCACCGCCACCGCCGCCGTCGTCCCCACCCCCGCCGTCGTCCCCGCCGCCCCCGGGACCACCGGGATTGCCGGGCTCGTCGTCCCAGACGCTGCAGTCGGGTTGGTCGGGTGGGCAGCCCGCTCCCGGGTCGGCCCGTAGGGCGGCGGCGGTCGGCGGGGCCGCACCGACCACCAGCAGGAGCGTGAGGCCGAGCCCGGCGAGCACCCGTCGGGTTGTCGCGGCCCCGCTCAACACGGCTGGTCCCGGTGCGTCGCACCGTAGTTGATCAGCCAACGGCCGTCGGGATAGCGGGTCGCGGTGGCGGTGGAGAGGTGCCTGCCGCCACCGCTGCCCGGGACCGAGCGCTTGTCCTTGGCGTAGACCAGCCGGTAGCCGGTCGTGTCCAGGCAGTCCTGGATCTCCACGGTGGCCGGCTTCGCGTCCAGGCTGACGGCGGTAACGGTCGGCTCGGACTTGAACGTCCCGGTACGCATAGCGCCGTGCTCCTTAGCCTCGCGAATGGACACCCGAACCCGAGTCAAAAGTGGATCACCGAGGAACCGGGACAGTTCCGGCGAACGCGGATCACTGCGCAGGCCCGCCGCGCGCGAGGCCGCGAGATACCCGGAGTACGCGTCAAGTGCCGCCTTTTCGGCAGCGCGTCGTTCGACGTCGGAATCGGTCCGGGGCCTGTTGTCGCGGACTTCCGTCGGCCGTTCGACCGCTTCCCGTCCGCTGGCGCAGGCGGTGACCGGCATCGCCGCCACGCCCACCAGCAGGCAGATTGCCGCTCTTCTGAGCTGCCGTCCGCGCACCGTCGAGCCTCCTCGTGGTCGCCCGGGGCGGTGACGGTTCACCGCCGTCGGGCATGCGGAAGCGCGCCCGGATCAGCACATCCGGAGCCGTTCATTGCGCTTCTGCATTCACCGTTACGGATCTTTTACAAATTCGGGGTCCTGTGTCGTCCGATGGTGAAGGTGAGGCTTGCGTCACACCCAAGGGGCGAGCATAGGCTGACGATCGCCGATGCAACAGAGGCAATTCAAGCGAACACTCTGCGTGATGACAGGTGGTGGTAGTGGGTGTCCGCACTGCTCCGGGGGCAATGGGCGAGAAAACTGTCGTTATTGGTGGGGCGTCGCCGCTCCGGATGGGTTGACCGGAGTCACGCCACCGGTCGCGGGAGTGGGACATCGCGGTCTCATCCCGGCATTCGACCGGCGTCGGCACCCTGTCGGCGGGCTGCCGCGTCCAACGGCACCCCTGACGTGGAAGCGGTCGAAAGCGCGCTCACAGGCTCCGGTCGGCACGTCGCTTTCCGCGCCATCCGCTACACCACTGCGAGCGTTCAATCACGATCCGTGTTCAGCATCGCGGGGGAGCAGTTGGCCGCAATGGAGGCGACATGGCGCTGACCGGCCCCCCGGCGGCCATCCCCGGTCGGGAGGACCCACCCGATCGGAGCCCGGCACCCCCGCCGTCCGGTGCTACGACGGAACCCCCAAGCCAGGCAACGCCCGGTTCGCCGAGCCAACGACCGGCGGGCCTCGCCTCGGCGGTGGCACGCAGCCGCGTTCCGACGGTATTCGCGATCCTCGCGATCAGTCCGCTGATGCGGCTGGCCGCGCTGCGCTACGCCGTACCCCCGGGTCTGCCCAGCCGGACCGGCTGCGACGCCTGCGGCGCGCCGGTGGGCCTGACCCGCTCCTGGCCGGCGCTGGGCCCGGCGGCCCGGTGCGGTCAGTGCCGCGCCCGGGTCGGCCCACCGCCGGCCACCGTCGAGCTGGCCGTGCTCGCGGCGGCGGTGCTGCTGGCGTTCGCCGGTCCGCCGGGCGGGGCGCTGCCGGCGCTGATCTGGTGGCTCGGCTGGACCATCCCGGCGATCCTCGTCGACCTGGCCGTGCACCGGTTGCCGGACCGGCTCACACTGCCCGCGGCGGCCGGGACCTGGCTGCTGCTCGGCGTGGCCGCGCTCGACGCCGACCCGGGCCACTGGCTGCGAGCCGTCATCGGCGGCGCAGGGCTGGCGCTCTTCTTCGCCAGTACCGCCCTGCTGCTCGGCCGCCGCGGCTTCGGGCTGGGCGACGCCAAGCTGGCGCTCAGCGTCGGCGCGCTGCTCGGCTGGTACGGCTGGCCGGTGCTGCTGTTCGGGCTGATGCTCACCTTCGGGCTCTCCGCCCTGGTGAGTGTGGCCCTGCTCGCCACCCGCCGCGTCAACTGGAGCACCCACCTGCCCTTCGGCCCGTTCCTGCTGCTCGGCACAACGGCCGCCCTCCTACTAGCGACCTGACCCCGCCCCGCCCCCGCCCCGCCCCGCCCCGCCCCCGCGATCTTGCACTTCCTGTCCCGGCATAAGGGGCGTCCCGCTCATATCGACAACCGAAAGTGCAAGATCGGCGTGGCGAGGGGGCACGCTCTCTCACTCCAGGTCGCGCTGCCGCTAGGGGCGGGAGCGGCTGGCCAGTTTGGCGACCGGGCTGTCGGGGCGGTTGGCCCGGCGGCGGAGCACCTCGCTGGTCGGGCGGGCCAGCAACGGGGTGACCACCACGGCGACCAGGGCGCCGAACAGCACACCAGCGATCACGTCGTGCGGGTAGTGCACGCCCACGAAGACCCGGGAGAAGGCGCCGAGTGCGGCCAGAGGCAGCGCGATCAGGCCGAGTCGGCGGGAGAGCAGCAACGTGGTGACCGCCAGCGCGCCGGCGATGGTGGCGTGGTTGCTGGGGAACGACCAGTCGCCCGGCGGTGGGCAGGCACCCGCGATGATCTCCCGACCGATCGTCCGGCAGGGCCGATCCTGGTCCACCACCGTCTTGAAGAACTCGCTGCCCACGTACGCCAGGAGGGCCGGCACCGGCGCGATCAGGGCGAGTGCCCGATCGTGCGGGCCGCCGGACCGGCGGCTCAGCGCGGCCATCACCAGCAGCGCGCCGAGTAGCAGGATCACCCCCTCGGTGGCGTGTCCGACGAACCACTGCACCGGCTCTGGGCTGCCGGCGGCGGCGTCGACGACGTCGTCGTACCACTCAGCGCTGATCTCCGGAACGTCCATGCTGCCGTTGTCGACCATGCATCACCTCACTTCACGTTCATACCCTGTTCACCTTGGGCACACCCTAGGAACGCGCCAGAGGGCATCGCTGCTGTCGAAGGTCGGGTGGTCCCTCAGACCTTCGTCCAGGATTCGCACAGCCGGCTCTGGTTGGCTGTTGCAGGACGTCGACATCGACAGGAGGCCTCGTGCAGACCGGTTCGGCCACCGATCAACAGCAGCCCACCGCTGCGGCGGACGACGAGACCTGGCGGATCCGGCGTACGGAGGCCGACGTGGACCGGCTCGGCGAAACCGAGTCGATTTTCGCGTTGGGCAACGGGTGGATCGGCTGGCGCGGGGTGCTCGACGAGGGTGCCCCGTGCGGGATGCCGGGCAGTTACGTCAGTGGCTTCCACGAGCGGCGCGAGCTGAGCTATCCCGAGGAGGGGTACGGGTTCCCGCAAGCCAGTGACACCGTCATCAGCGCACCGAACGCCGCGCTGATCCGACTCTGGGTCGACGACGAGCCGTTGGACCTCCGGACCGGGATGCTGCGCAGCCACGAACGGGTGCTCGACCTGCGTACCGGCGTGCTGCGCCGGGAGACCGAGTGGATCTCGCCGGCCGGGCGGGGCGTACGCATCCGCAGCACCCGGCTGGTGTCCCTGCCGCGTCGCCCGGTGGCCGCCGTCCAGTACGAGGTCGAGCCGTTGGACACCGCCGTCGAGCTGCGGGTCTGTTCGGATCTGCTGGCCAACGAGAAGGTGCCGGAGCGTTCGGACGACCCTCGGGCCGCCTCGGTGCCCACCGACCCGCTGACCGCCGAGACGCACCGTGCGACAGGCCTCGACGGCGTGCTGGTGCACCGCACCGAGCGCAGCGGCCAGCGCGTCGCGGTCGCTGTCAGTCACCTGCTGGAGTGCCCAGGCACTGTGACGACCAGCGGTGACTGCACCCCGGACCGGGTACGACTGACAGTGACGGGTCGCCTGCACCCGGGGGAGCGGTTGCGGCTGACGAAGTTCGCCGCCTACGAGTGGGCGGCGCTCGACGCGACGCCCGCCGACGAGTTGGCCGCCCTGGTCGCCGCCGAGGCGGACGCGGCGCGCGCGGACGGCTTCGCCGCCCTGCTCACCGACCAGCGCGCCGCCCTGGACGCGGCGTGGCAGGTCGCCGACGTGCAGCTCGACGGCGATCCGGAGCTTCAGCAGGCCGTTCGGTTCGCGATGTTCCACCTGATCCAGGCCGGTCGCCCGGACTCCGACCGGACCATCTCGGCCAAGGGGTTGACCGGCAACGGCTACGACGGGCACGTCCTCTGGGACACCGAGAGTTACGTCCTGCCGGTGCTGACCTACCTGGCTCCGACGGTGGCCCGCTCGGCGTTGAGGTGGCGGCACGCCCACCTGCCCGAGGCGCGGGAGCGGGCCGCCGAGCTGCGGTTGACCGGCGCGACCTTCCCGTGGCGCACCATCGGCGGCCGGGAAAGCTCCGGCTACTGGCCGGCGGGCACCGCCGCGCTGCACGTCAACGCCGACATCGCCGACGCGGTGCTGCGCTACCTGGCGGCCACCGACGACAAGCGGTTCCTGGCGGAGGCGGGGCTGGAACTGCTGGTGGAAACCGCCCGGCTCTGGCACGGCTTCGGCCACTGGTCGGACGAGGGCGACTTCCACCTGCACGGGGTTACCGGCCCGGACGAGTACGCGGCACTGGTCGACGACAACGTGTTCACCAACCTGATGGCGAAGCGCAATCTGCGCGGCGCGGCGGACGCCGCCGAGGCGCATCCCGAGCTGGCCGGCCGGCTCGGCGTGGGCCGTGACGAGGTGGCCGGCTGGCGGGCCGCCGCCGACGCAATGGCCGTCCCGTACGACAGCGAGCGTGGGGTGCACCAGCAGGCCGCCGGCTTCACCGACCAGCCCGAGTGGGACTTCGCGAACACCGGCGACGACGACTACCCCCTGCTGCTGCACTTCCCGTACCTGGAGCTGTACCGCAAGCAGGTGGTGAAGCAGGCCGATCTGGTGCTGGCCATGCAGCTCTGCCCCGGTGAGTTCACCGCCGACGAGAAGGCCCGCAACCTGGCCTACTACCAGGCCCGCACGGTCCGCGACTCGTCGCTGTCGGCGGCACCGCAGGCCGTGCTGGCCGCCGAGGCCGGGCACCTGGATCTGGCGTACGACCTGTTCGCCGAGTCTGTCCTGCAGGACCTGGCCGACCTGGGTGACAAGACCGCCGACGGGCTGCACCTGGCCTCGCTGGCCGGCGCGTGGCTGGCGCTGGTGCAGGGCTTCGGTGGGCTGCGCGACGATCGGAGGGTGCTCTCCTTCGACCCCCGGCTGCCGCGCCGGATCGACCGGCTGGCGTTCAGCCTGCGCTGGCGCGGCCACCGGCTGCGGGTCACGTTGACTCCCGCCGAGGCCCGCTACGAGCTGCCCGACGCCGCCGCGGATGCCGAGGTCGAGCTGTGGCACCACGGCGAGTCGTTGCGGGTCACCGGTGCCGAGCCGGTCACCCGGCAGATGCCACCGGTGCCCGACCCCGGCCCGGAGCCGCCCTCCCCGCCCGGCCGCCGCCCCACCCGCCGCTCGGCCGACTGAGCCCGCTGCCGCCTCAGATCGACGCGGGACCGCCGGCCATCCGCTCGCGGACGGCCTCCAGCGCCTCGAAGGCGTACGCCCAGTTGTGGCACTTGAAGCTGCGCAGACCGTCGATAGCCGTGTGACAGTCGGAGCAGCGCACCCCGGCGATGGCATCCGGGATCTCGGTGTTGACGTACTTGCGCTCGCCCAGGATGACCGTGGCGATCATGGCCTTGTCGTGCAGGCCGGAGAGCGCCGACGAGACGATGTCGTACCAGGTGACCCGGCGGCGGCACTTCGGGCAGTCGGGTTCGTCGCCGCTGACCCAGAGCGGGGCGCCGATGCTGCGCGCCGGCATGCCGAGCAGTTTCTCCAGCCGCCGGACGTCCGACTCGGGGGTGGTCCAGCGGTGTCGGCCGGGCAGTGATGCGGGCGAGTCGTACACGGCGCGGAACAGGTCGTTGTCGACCTGCACTGTCTCGCGCTGAGCGGTCATCGGCGTCCCTCCTCGTTGAGTCGGTGCCCCCACCGTGGTCAGCGGTGACCATGGGCGCAGCCGGATCAACGACACGAGGGGTCAGCGGGTCGTCGCCGCGGGTGCTAGACATCGATTTCCGCGCTCGCCGCCGAAGGGATCCCGCATGACCGATCAGCCGGCACCTGACGTCACCACCAGACCCAACGTCGCCCGGATGTACGACTACTTCCTCGGGGGCAGCCACAACTTCCCGGCCGACCGGGCGGCCGCCGACCGGGTGCTGGAGATCTTCCCGGAGACCGGGGTCGCCGCTCAGACGAACCGGCACTTCCTGCGCCGAGCCGTCCGGTACGCCGCCGAGCAGGGCGTACGCCAGTTCCTGGACATTGGCGCCGGGCTGCCCACCCAGGATGCCGTGCACGAGGTGGTGCGGGCCGTGGCGCCCGACGCGCGGGTGGTCTACGTCGACTACGACGAGGTGGCCGTCGGGTACGCCCGGCAGTTGCTGACGGGTGTACCCGCCACCGCTGTCGTTCAGGGCGACCTGCGGCGGCCGGACGAGCTGCTGGCCCACCCGGACGTGCGGGCCACCCTCGACCTGGACCAACCGGTGGCGGTGCTGCTCCTCGCGGTGCTGCACTTCGTGCCGGACCAGGACGACCCGTGGGCGGCGATCGCCCGGCTACGCGACGCCACAGTGCCCGGCAGTCACCTGGTGCTGTCCCACCTGACGTTGGACGGCATCTCGCCGGAACTGGCCGAGCGCGGCCAGGCCGTCTACCGCAACAGCAGCGCACCGCTGGTGCCCCGGACGCGCGCCGAGACGGCACGCTTCTTCGCCGGGTACGACCTGGTGGAACCCGGCCTGGTCGCCACCACCCGGTGGCGACCGGACGGCGAGCCGGAGACCGTGGACGCCCACGGGTACGCGGGGGTCGCCGTCCGCCGCTGACAGCGCTTTCGCCGTCAGCGGCGGGCTTCGGGTGGTACGACGGACGCAGCGCGTGCCACCGGAGGAGGAAGCGCCGATGGCGAGCAGACCCGAACGGCTGCTGCGGGGAAGTGACTCGCCGCTGAGCGCCTCGTTCCTGGAGTTGTTCTTCGACTTGGCGTTCGTGCTCGCCCTCAGTCAGCTGGCCGCCCACCTGTTGCACGACCTCAGCGTGGTCGGCGCGCTGCACACCGCAGTGCTGTTGACCGGCGTCTGGTGGATCTGGGTGACCACCACCTGGTTCGCCGACTGGTACGACCCGGAAAGCCCTGCCGTCCGGTGGCTGCTGGTCGGTGCCGCGCTGGGCAGTCTGCTGACCGGGGCGGCGATCCCGCAGGCGTTCGACGGGCGGGGCCTGCTCTTCGCCGGCGCGTACGTCTCGGTGCACATCGCCCGGGGCGTGGTCACCGCCCTGGCGCTACGCGGCCACCCGAGGCAGAGCCGGGCGCTGCGCATCCTCTGCTGGTTCAGCGTGTCGGCCGTACCGTGGTTGGTCGGTGGGTTTCTGCCGGAGTGGCGGGTGCCGCTCTGGCTGCTCGCCCTCGCCATCGATCTCACCGGCCCGCGCCTCGGCTGGCCCACTCCACTGATGGGTCGGACCGGTCCGCAGGAGTTGCATCTCGCCGCTGAGCACTTCGCCGAGCGGTACCAACAAATCATGATCATCGCGCTCGGTGAGCTCGTCCTGGTGGCCGGCCTGTCGTACGCCGACAGCGACCTCGCCCTCCCGCAGACCGCCGCGTTCCTGCTGGTCTTCGCCGCCGCGGTGCTGATCGGTCTGCTCTACGTCACGCCTGCCGGTCAGCGCCTCGGCCCGGCCATCGAGCACGCCGACCCGTCCCGACTCGGTGTCACCACCGGATACCTGCACCTCGTGATGATCGCCGGGTTGGTGGTCACCGCCGTCGGCGCCGAGCTGAGCATCGCCCACCCTCTGCGCACCGGTGACACCGTCGCGGTCGTGGTCATCCTGAGCGGCCCGTTGCTGTTTCTCGTCGGGCGGATTCTGTTCTCGGCGGCGATCCACCGGCGACTCTCCTGGCCCCGGGTCGCCGCCCTGGTCGTGCTGGCGGGTGCGGCAGCCGTCGTGCGGCTGCCGCTGGTGGCGGTCAGCGCGGTCGCCACCGGGGTGGTGCTCGTGGTGGTGGTCCTGGATCACGCCGGCATCCGGTCCTACCGCCACGAGCGAACCCGCTGACGACCGAAATCAGCTCCGACCACCCATCCACCGGATGGCCTGATTCAGCTCACCGCTTCATCTCTTGTTTCGCCATCCGTGCTGCCCCAGGTGCTGCTCACGCCCGTAAAGCGCGATTCCACCGCCGAATGTGAGCAGACGCGAACAGGGGGTCTCCTGCCATGATTTTGCCGCCGCCTTAGTGCAGGGCGACAACGAGGAGGAGCCTTGACCCACCATCACCGACGCCGGTGGCTCCGGACGTCGGGCCCGAGAAGCCTGAGCGGGGCCCGGGTCACGCGGGCCGCGCTCAGCGTGGCGATTGTCGGCAGCCTGTCTGTGGGGTTGTCGGTCCCGGCCGGCGCAGCCCAGGCCGCCGAGGAGAACACGTACCAACCGACGGCAACCATCGAGCCACAGTTGCGCGGCTACGTCGACCGCGCCACCCCGGACCAGACCTTCCCGAACCCGTCCGGTGACCTACCGGTCGGCGCCACCGTCGATCCGAGCGGGAAGCACGTGACCCGCTCCTACTTCACCTTCGACGTCGCCGCCCTTCGAGGGAAGCAGATCATCAGCGCCACTCTCGCGGCCAACGAAACGCACGCGAACGACTGCGGACACCGTGCGGTCGAGGTGTGGGTCACGGACCCCTACAGCGAGGACTCGCGGTGGGACTATCAGCCGGCCCAGAAGTTCCGGGTGGCGAGCGCTGGCGTGCCCGAGTCGGGTTGCGCGGTGGCGGAGGCGAAGTTCGACGTCGGCAAGGCGCTCACCTGGGCGGCGAAGAACGACCAGGAGACGCTCACCCTCGCCGTTCGGGTGGCGGGTAACAAGGAGACCGACGAGCGGTACGGCCGGCGGTACGCCAGCAGTGCGACCCTGACCGTGCACCACAACACGCCACCGCCCCGGCCGACCGACCTCGCTCTGGGTGGCCGCCCCTGCGCGACCTCGGCGCCGGGCCTCTGGTTACCGGCGACAAGCACCGACGTCTACGCCGTGCTGCCGGACGACGCCGATGGCGTGGAAGAGGACAAGCTCGGACGACTGGCAGTCTGGCCGGTCGACGATGAGAGCCAGCGTCAGGAGCGGGTCAGCCGGACCTACTCACACTGGCCCAACGTCAGCTTCTCCACCTACTACCTCGACCTGAGCTTCGAGCAGGGCCGGACCTACGCCTGGCAGCTCCAGGCCGACGACGGTGACGCCACGTCGCCATGGACGCGGACGTGCTACTTCACCGTCGACACCACGGCACCCAGCACGCCCACCGTGACCTCGCCGGAGTATCCCAACGCCGACCAGCCGACCGGTGACGTCGGCCTCGCGGGGAAGTTCACCTTCACCGCCAACGACGACGATGTGGTCGCCTTCCGGTGGGGCCGGCACTGGCCGGAGACCGACGTCAAGGCCGACCGCCCGGGTGGAACGGCGACGATCACCCTGCGACCGGAGGATGCGGGCCAGCAGTACCTGACGGTGCAGAGCGTCGACCGGGCCGGTAACACCTCCGACGTCAATTACTACAACTACTGGGTGCGGGACACCCGGCCCACGGTCGAGTCCTGGCTCTACACGCCCTGGGGCCCCGCCGGCGGGATCGGGGTGCCCGGTGAGTTCCGGTTCACCAGCAGTCAGGAGGGCGCGACCCGGTTCATCTACCAGGTCAACGAGGGAACGAATCAGACCGCTCAGGTCGCCTCGGACGGGCCGACCACGGTGACCATCACGCCCAGCGTGGGTGGACTGAACACGCTACGGGTGCGTACCCGCGACGCGAGTGGCGCGCTCAGTGCGTGGCGTACCTACACCTTCACCGTCGACACCGCACCCACTGTGCAGTTCGACGGGGATCTGATGATGGGGAAGGTCAGCACCGTCTCGCTGAGCCCGGGCATGCCCGACGTGATCGAGTACGAGTACTGGTTCAACGACGAGCCGGAGAAGACGACAGTGCCCGCGGCGGCCGACGGAACGGCGAGCTTCACCTGGGTGCCCTCGATGGCGATGTGGCCACTGGAACTCAAGGTACGCAGCCGCACTGCGGGCGGCGTCTTGTCGGCCGTCGCGGAGCCGTACGCCCGACCCGATGAGGTGAGCCCGGAGATCACCGGCCCCGAGCAGGGAAAGCCCGGGCAGGCGATGACCTTCACCTTCACCTCCCGGATGCCAGGTGTGACGGAGTACGTCTGGTCGCTGGCGCCGGATGAGGAGAAGCATGTCCTGCAAGCCGGGCCGGACGGAGTCGGTCGGCTCACCTGGACCCCGACCGAGGACGGCAGCTACTACCTCGGGGTGCAGGCCCGCAACGCCACTGGCGCTCTCTCCGGCGGTTCGGGAACCAGCTTTTACGTCTCAAGCGCACCGCAGGTGAATTCCACTGTCTACCCCGCGTGGAGGACCGGCGGCGGTGTCGGCGTAGAGGGCACCTTCGACGTTCAGCCGCAGATGCCGAACGTCACCGAGTACGTCTACCAGTTCCAGGTGAATTTCCGGAGCGGACCGGAGACCACGGTCCCCGCCGGGGCGGACGGGAAGATCTCTCTCAGCTACACCCCGACCCAATCCGGCTACCACACTCTGAAGATCCGTAGTCGGAGCGCCGACGGCACCCTGTCGGGCTGGAACGAGCACACCTTCATCGTCGACTGGGACAACTGACCAGGTCCGCTGCGTGCCGCTGGCCTACGGCGGCACGCAGCGGTGGTTCCCAAGCGTGGAGGAGGGGATTGCCCGCCATCGCCGTGTCGGTGGGTGAAGGGCCGCCCGCCGGTCAACGCCCCCGGCCCGGCCACCGAGCTGGCGCGTAGGCTAGAAGCCTGACTAAAGTCAGGCATATGGACTCGGCTCTTCTCGCCGCCGTGCGGCGGTTCAACCGGACTGTCACCCAACGGGTGGGTGCGCTCGACGACGAGTACATGGCCCAGGGGCGCCCGCTGGGGCAGGCCCGGCTGCTCTGGGAGATCGGCCCCGCCGGTGCCGAGGTGGCCGCGTTGCGGGCCCGGCTCGGCCTGGACTCCGGACATCTCAGCCGACTCCTGCGCACCCTGGAGAACGACGGCCTCATCACCGTCGGACCGGCCGACCAGACCGGCGGCGACGGCCGGGTCCGCGTCGCCACGCTCACCGACGCCGGCCGGACCCAGTGGGCCGACCTCGACCGGCGGTCGGACGATCTCGCCGCCTCGATCCTCGAACCGCTCACCGAACACCGCCGCGAACGACTCGTCACCGCCATGGCCGAGGTCGAACGGCTGCTCATCGGCTCGATGGTCGTCATCGAGCCATGCCCGCCGAGCGACCCGCGAGCCCGCGCGTGTCTGCGGGCCTACGCCCGCGACATCGCGCGACGATTCGACGACGGGTTCGACCCCGCACTGAGCAACCCGGTCCACGACGAAGCGCTCGTCCCGCCCAACGGGGTGCTCCTGCTCGCCACCCTCAACAGCGAACCGATCGGCTGCGGCGCTGTCAAACTCCACAGCGACGCGCCCGCCGAGATCAAACGCGTGTGGGTGGCCGACACCGTCCGCGGGCTCGGTGTCGGGCGGCGGCTGCTGGGCGAGTTGGAACGGTACGCCGCCGAGCGCGGTGCGACAGCGGTCCGGCTGGACACCAACCGCAACCTCACCGAGGCGATCGCCCTGTACCGGGCGACCGGTTACCGGGAGATCGAGGCGTACAACACCGAGCGCTACGCCCACCACTGGTTCGAGAAGCGGCTCAGGCAGTGACGGCCACCGTCCGGTGATCGGGCGTCGCGTTCGCGGCGGCTACAGCCGCTCGAAGCTCTCCATGCCGGCGAGTTTCAGCACCTCGGTCCGGGTCGCCGGGCATTCCTTGCGGGTCTGGTCGTCGATGTCGCGGCCGTTGGGTACGGGGCCCTGCTTCTCGTACCAGGAATAGAGGTTCACTGTGAGATTGGCCATCGCGCCGGTCTCGGACCCGATCCCCTTGAGCGTCGGCACCTGGCCGTCCAGGTAGGCGCACACGTCCTTCGCCGACACCGCAGAGCCGTCGGCCGGAGTGGAGCCGGCCGCGCTGGTCGACCGTGTCGTGTCTGGCGCCGCAGCGGGCTCGGGCGCGTCGGCCTCGGTGCACGCCGTCAGGGCGAACATGAGGCAGAGGGCTGGTGCGAGCGGTCGGAACGTACTCATTGGATGTTGTCCTCACGGGCTTCGTGGTGGGTAGGGGTTTCGGCGGCGTTCGCGGTGACGAGCCAGAGGCCGGTGGGCAGCCGGTAGCCGACGCCAGGCTCACGGAACCGGCCGAGCAGCCGGGCGCACCCCGCCCGGGCCGAAGCCTGACCAGCCGGCGGAGCCGCCCGGTACGCGGCACCGGCCGGGCCGACCTCGATGAGCCATTCGGCCACCGCGTCGGCGTCGTCCGGTGTTTCCAGGGCGACATCGCACTGTGTGACTGTGACGGCGGTGAAGCCGGCGGTGGTGAGGATCCGGACGAGCCGTGCCGGGTCGGCGAACGCGAACGGACCGGGCTCGTCACCGACCGGGAGCGGTGGCAACGGTCCGAGATGCGGTGCGGCGCCGAGCATCGCCGCGGATAGCCACGGGTTGACGCCGCTGTCGCGGAAGACGGTCGCGGCGAGGCGCCCTCCCGGGAGCAGTGATCGCCGGATCGTGCGGCAGCCGGCAACCGGGTCCGCCAACAGCATCAGGGTCATTCGTGAGAACGCCGCGTCGAACGGGGCACCCGGCACGACATCGAGAGTCTCGATGTCGGCCACGTGGAACTGGAGGCCCGGGTACCCGTCGGTGGGGAACCGGCGTCGCGCGGCGGTCACCATCGCCTCGTCGATGTCGACACCGATCGCCGCGCCGGTCCCGCCGACTGCGGCGGCGATCTCGGCTGTGGTGCCGCCGCAGCCGCAGCCCACGTCGAGGATTCGTTCGGCGGGTCGTGCGGCCAGTCGATCCATGGCCACCGCTCCCAGCGGCCGACCGGTCTCGTCCTGCCGATCGGCGTGGCGAATCCAGCCAGCTGCCGCGCCCGCCCAAAAAGCGGCGCCGCGGGCCCGCAGGCTGGCGGTGTCGGCCATCAGAACGGCATCTCGGCGCCGTCGACGCTCACCGAGCGGAAGTGAGCCGCCTTCGTCGGGTCGAAGCCATCCTCCTGTGCCGCCAGGCCAGCAGCCCGGACCAGCCGTTCGGACTGGAACCGGCGGAATGCCGCCTCGTCCTGCCAGATGTTGATGATCCGCCAGCCGTCCTCCGTCGGCCCGGCGACATGGGCGAGGAGACCCGGCGGTCGGTCCGGTCCGAGGTGGCGTTCCACCTGCCGGTACTCCGCCTCGCTGACGCCGGGCATCTCCTGCAACACACCGAACGGCATGACCGTCACCTCTCGATAGAGTGAGCCTCTATCCAATAGAGCACTACACTTGGGAGGTGGTTGTCAAGCGACGTTATGACTCTTCGCGCCGACAGGAGCAGGCCCGACAGACGCGGCGAACGATCCTCGAAGCGGCTGGCCGGCTGTTCGTCGACCCGGGCTACGCGGCCACACCGCTGACCGCTGTCGCCGTGGAAGCCGGCGTCGCGGTCCAGACCCTGTACGCGGTGTTCGGCAGCAAGCGGCAACTGCTCTCCCAACTGGTCGACGTCACACTGGCCGGCGACGACGAACCGGTGGCCCTGCCGGACCGGCCCTTCGTCGCCGAGATCCGCGCCCTCGCCGACCCCCGGGCCAAGCTCGTCCGCTACGCCCGTCACCTGGCCGAGGTCAACGCCCGGCAGGCCCAGGTGATGCTGGCGCTGGCCGGCGCGGCCACTGCCGATCCAGACGTCGCCGAGATCTGGCGCAAGAACGTCGACGACCGCCGCCGCGGCATGGGCATGTTCGCCGCCGAACTCGTCGGCACCGGAGGCGTACGCCCCGACCTGAGCGTCGATCAGGTGGCCGACATCCTCTGGTTGGCCCAGGACGTCCGCAACTTCGACTGGTTCGTCAGGCAACGCGGATGGACGATCGAGCAGTACCAGCGGTGGTATGTGGACACCGTCAGCGGCGCGATCATCGCCAGCGCCGGGTAACGCGGCGGGCTATTCGACGGACTGGAGACCCTGCGCGATGCCGGCGAAGGATCGAATGAGCTCGGTCTCGCTGCCGGTACGCCAGATCAGCCCCCACCGACCCGGCGGGGCGTCGTGGATGGGCACGTAGGCGATGTCCGGCCGCGCGTAGTAGCGGGCGGCCTGGGCGTGCACCGGCGAGACGGCTTCGCCGGTGACGAGGATCGGGATCATCTCCTGGAAGTTGGAGACCGACGGGCCGATCGGTATCAACCGTCCGCTGGGTGTGCGTACGGGCACCAGGATCTCCCGCCAGTAGTCCGGCCGGGCCCCGCCCATGACCGTCTCGTCCGCCAGGTCCTCGTAGGAGACCGATTTCCGGCCGGCCAGCCGGTGGGTCACCCCGACGGCCAGCACGATGGGTTCGGTGTAGATCACCGGGCCGACGGTGAGGTCCGGTTCCTTGACGGGCAACCACACGATCTGCACGTCGATGTCGCCGGCGCGCAGCCGACCGAAGGGATCGCCGAAGTCGACATGGCGCAGCTGCACCTCGCAGTCAGGGTGGTCCTTCGCGAACCCGTCGAACAACTCGCGGAAATCGTGGAGGTTGACGGCGATCGACCCGACCCGCAGCACCCCGGTCTTGCCGCGAGCCGCGAGCCTGGCCCGGTCCATGCCCTCGTGCAGACCTCGGTACATGGGCTGAATGTCGTCGAAGAGCCGTTGGCCGATCGGTGTGAGTGTCACCTGCCTGTTGTTCCGCTCGAACAGCGCGGCGCCGATCCGACGTTCCTGCTTCTTGATCGCCTGGCTGACCCGGGCCTGGGTCACATGTAGCCGCTCGGCGGTGCGGGTGAAGTGCAGTTCCTCCGCCAGGGTCAGAAAGATCTCGATGTCGCGGAGTTCCATGCACTGTTCCCGATCCACGCATTAGCGAAGGGTTATGGCACGTTACCAGTTCTGATCTTGTAGCCCGGTGCCTCGCCCGGCAGGCTGATGGACGTCGCCGCTGAACAGCATCCGGCAGCCTGAACGAGGAGATCGTCGTGCGCAAGCTCGTGTATTACATCGCCGCCACACTGGACGGCTTCATCGCCGGTCCTGACGGCGCCGACCCCACCGGCCCCGACGGCTTCTGGCCCATCCCGGACGACTACCTGCACCACCTCGTCAGCGAATATCCGGAGACCCTCCCCGGTCCGGCCCGGCAGGCGTTCGGCATCACCGACCAGGGCAGCCGGTTCGACACAGTGCTGGAAGGGCGCCACTCCTACGAGGTGGGCCTGAAGGCCGGCGTGACCGACGCGTACCCGCACCTGCGCCACCTGGTGTTCTCCCGCACGCTGGGCAGCAGCCCGGACCCGGCCGTCGAGGTCATCGGCCAGGACCCGATTGCCACGGTACGAGAGCTGAAGCGGCACGACGGCAAGGACGTCTGGGTGATCGGCGGCGGCGCGCTGGCCGGTGCCCTCTACCCCGAGATCGACCAGCTGATCATCAAGCTTGCCCCGTTGACAATTGGCGCCGGCATCCCGCTCTTCGGCCGCGACGCCGTCTTCGCACCACGCACCTGGCGCCTGACCGACCACACCGCTCTGGACAGTGGCGCCCTCTTCCTCACCTACACGCGCACACAGACCGGAAACACGTCCGCATGACCATGTCCCGGGACGACGTCACGATCCGTCCCATCACCGGGCCGGACGAGATCGCCCTGTTTAACCGCCTGCCGTACACGATCAATCACGAGCTCGACGACGACCTTGCCGACAAGCGCCGCCGACCGGAGTGGATGTGGGTGGCAGTGCGCGGCGACCGACTGCTGGCCAGGGTCGCCTGGTGGGGCCGTGGCGACGACACCGCTCCGCTGCTGCTGGACATCCTCGACGTCGACGACACCGCCGAGGATCTGACCGAGGTGGCACAGGCGTTGTACGAGACCGCCGCGAAGCAGGTCCTGGCACCCGGCACGGTCCCTCCCGGATACGGCCGATTCATCCCGGCGGACTGGCGGGAGAACCCGGACACCTACCGGGCCGTGCGTACCAGGACGGGCGTCCTCGAGAGCACCGGCGCCCGCCTGACTGTCGAACGCCTACGCCTGGAGTGGCGCCCCGCGGCCGGCCTGCCCACGCCGGATCAGCGACTGGCCTTCCGCCCGGCCCTGGACACCGACGAACTGCTCGCGCTGATGACCCGCGCACTGGACGGGACCCTGGACGCGCACAGCCGTACCGACCTGGCGCAGATGTCGCCGCACGAGGCCGCGCTCAAGCACTACGAGCAGGAACTCGCCACGTACTCCAGCCCTCGCGAGTGGTGGCGCATCGGCACGTTGGGCGAGAGCGGCGAGCCCGTCGGGTTCGTCGTCCCGGCCCGCAACGCCTACCACCCGGTGATCGCCTACCTCGGCGTCGTCCCCGAACACCGGGGCCACGGGTACGTCGACGGCCTTCTCGCCGAAGGCACCCGAGCCCTTGCCGCCGAGGACGTCCCGCGCATCCGCGCGGCCACCGACCTGGGCAACGTACCCATGGCACAGGCCTTCGCCCGCGCCGGTTACGTCAACTTCGAGCGGGCCATCAACATGGCCTGGCGCTGACCGGCGGAGTGCCGCGGGGGAGCTTTTCGTGCGGGGCCGCTGGTGCGCGATCGGCACCAGCGGCCCGTCCGGTTCACAGCACGTACTCAGCCCTTGACCGCGCCCGCGGTGAGCCCTTCGGTCAGGAAGCGCTGCCCGAGGGCGTACATGATCACCACGGGGATGCTGACCAGCAGCGACGCCGCGGCGAGTTGTCCCTGCGGCACGACGTCCCCGGCGATCATCGATTGCATCCCCACCGGGAGCGTCTTGTACTCGTCCTTCGTGATGAACACGAAGGCGAAGAGGAACTCGTTCCAGGCGTTGGTCAGGGTGAAGAGCGCGACCGCCAGCAGCCCTGGCTTGGCCAGCGGCAGCACCACCTTGCCGAACGCCTGGATGCGGCTGCAGCCGTCGACCAACGCGGCCTCCTCCAGCTCGATGGGGATCGACGAGAAGTACCCCACGAGCAGCCAGGTGGCGAACGGCAGCGTGAAGGTCGGGTACGTCACCACCAGAGACCACAACGAGTCGGTGAGCCGGGCGCCGATGAGCATCTGGTACAGCGGGATGAACAGCAGCGCGCCCGGCATCACGTAGGTGAGCAGCACAGTGACGGTGAAGCCCTGCGCCCCGCGGAACCGCAGTCGGGCCAGCGCGTAGCCCGCCAGCGCTGCGCAGACCAGTGCCACGGCCGTCGACGCCGCGGACACCAGCAGGGTGTTGAGATACCAGCGGCCGAACGGCTGGTTGTCGAACAGGGCGCCGAACTGCTCAAGGGTCCACGGGGTCGGCCACAGGTCGTCGGTACGCATGACGACCTGACCCTCGGACTTGAAGGCCGTGACGGCGATCCAGTACAGCGGGCCCAGCACGAAGAACAGCAAGCCGGCCAGCGCCGCCCAGGAACCCAGGCCCGACACCGCCGACGACGAACGGCGACCACCTCGGGACTGGAGGGTCGAGACCACCCGGCCGACCCCCGTCGCGATCAGCAGCATCACACCGAGGACCACCGCCGCCTTCCAGAAGATCTGCGGTGACGCCCAGGCCAGCAGACCGGTGACCAGCGCGGCGACGACCCACGGCAGCGCCTTCCGTGCCTTCGGAGCCCAGCGCCGTGTCCCGGTCCACCGCGCTGTCCGGCGTCGCCGGGGCAGTTTGATGTTGGTGTCCTGGCGCAACAACCGGACCAGGACGAACACCAGCCCGCCGATGATCGGCAGCATGACGAGCGTGACCGCCGCGCCCGCGCCGTACTGGAGCTGCAGGATGGCCTTCGAGTAGGCGATGAGCACGTACGGCGCTGTCACGTCGCCGGGGCCGCCCTGCGTCAGCAACCAGACCAGGTCGAAGTTGTTGAACGTCCAGATCGACGACAGGGTCACCGTCACGGTGATCACATGGCGCAGTCCGGGCAGCGTCACGCTTCTGAATCGCTGCCACGCCGAGGCGCCGTCGATGGTTGCCGCCTCGTAGAGGTCTGCCGGGATGGCCTTCAACCCCGCGAGGAAACACACTGTGAAGAACGGCACCCCCTTCCAGACGTTGACGAGGATCACCGACGGCATAGCCAGCGACGGGTCGGACAACCAGCCGGCGGGCCAACTGTCGACCAGGTGCGCGCTGGCCAGCAGCGGCCCGATCCCGGTCGCGGTGAGCAGCGTGTTGACGCTGCCGAAGATCGGGTCGAGCAGCGCGCGCCAGCTGAACGCCGTCACCACCGTCGGCACCACCCAGGGCACCAGGAGCAGCCCGGCCAGCACGGCCCGCCCACGGCGGCGATGGTGCAGCAGCAGGGCCGCGGCCAACCCCAGCACGACCTTGAAAACCTCGGCGTACGCGGTGAAGACGAACGAGTTCACCACGCCGGTGTGGAACTGGTCGTCGCCGACGAGCGCGAGGTAGTTGTCCAGGCCGACGAAGACGCTGTCCTGCCCGTGCCGTTCCGTGGTGCTGGTGACGATCGAACGGGCGATCGGCACGAGAACGAGCCCGCCGACCAGCACGGCCATCGGTGCCAGGAACAGTGCCGCGAGTCGCCAGTCACGACCCAGCCGCCGCTGGACCGCGGTGAGGGAGCCGGGCCCCGACGGCGGGGATTTCCTCGCCGTCGGGACCCGCGCAGGACGGACCGACCTCACTGCCGCAGCCCCTGCTGGTTGAAGATCTGCACCATCTTGGCGTGGGCGGCCGTCACGGCCTGCGCCGGCGCCGTGCCCTGCACGACCTGCTGCATCATGTCGGTGAGGACGTAGGCAGACCCCACCGCCTGCTGGCCCGCGCTGGCCTTCTGCGGGAAGGCCAGGCCGTTCTTCGTGTTCAGCGGCAGCTTCAGTTCAGTGATCTTGCGCAGCATGGGGAACGCGGGGTCGCCGCTGGTGAAGAACGGGTCGGCGTCCCAGACCTTCTCCCAGGCGGGCATCACCAGGCCGGGTGCCTCCTTCGCCACCCCGAGCAGCGCGGGCGCGCTGACCAGGTACTGCGCCAGGAGCTTGGCGAGCGCCGGGTTCTTGGCGCCCTTGAAGACGACGAAGCCCTGCGACTGGCCGAGCAGCAGCGGATTGTCGGTCGCCGGCCCGATGCAGTCGGAGAACACGTGGGTGTTCGCGTGCACCGGGTTCTTCTTGGTCCTGGAGTCCGCGTAGACGCTGAACTGGTTGCGGGTGTAGCCGAGGATCCCGGCGAGCCAGTTCTCGTTGTTGCTGGTGTCGGTCCAGCTCGCGATCCCCGGCGGCAACATCGGCTTGTACTTGGGGTTGGTGTAGATGTCACCGAGGAAGGTCACCGCCTGCACCGTCTCGGGTGAGTTGAAGGTGACCTTCCGGCCGTCGTTGGCGGCGATCGACCCGCCGTAGGCGTTGATCAGCGCCTCGATCATTCCGTTGCCGTCACCGGACCGGTTCACCGTCATGCCCCAGCCGAACCGGCGCTTGGTCGGATCGGAGATCTCCAGGCACAGGTCCCGCAGTTCCTCCCAGCTGTAGATGTCCTTGGGAGAGATGCCCTTGTCCTGCATCCAGTCCTTGCGCAGGAACGACCCGATCCCGATGAAGTGGTACGGGATGGCGAACCACTTGCCGTCGAAGACGCAGAAGTTCTTGGCCTCGGCGCAGGGCTCGCCGTACTTGGCGGTCAGCGCCTTGACGACGTCAGTCACGTCCTCCAGGTCGCCCAGCGCCTGGAACTGCGCGACGAACCGCGAGTCGGTCATGAACGCCAGGTCACGGGCCACCCCGCCCTTGACCTCGGCGTCGATCTTGGCCACCACGTCACCGGCGTCGGCCTGGACCAGACTGTTCTCGATCTTCGTTCCGGTGCTGTCGGCGAACTTCTTGATCGAGCTGTCGAGGGCTTCGTTCGCCGCCGTCGAGTACAGCTTCTGCGACAGCATGCCCATCGAGGAGCCCTTCATCGCCGCCGCGGCGTCGATCAGCTCCTGCGGAACCTCCGGCTGCACCCTGGTGGGTGATTCGGAGCCGTCCCCACACGCGGCCAGACCGGCCGCGCCGAGTACCCCCACTCCCATTCCCAGAAAGCCGCGCCGGGACCACCCCGAGTTGTCCTCCATGGACGTTCGCCTCCTCTGTTTCCCGCGTGATTGCACGCCGAAGGCGTGCCTGTGCTCCAGGTGTCCCTATGACGGCGACCACGCACGCGTCGCCCGCATCGATCAGTGCGCTCGCGTACCCGTTGTTGCGGTCGACGGGGTAGCGACGGGCCTGCCTTTGCCGCCGCCCACCGTCGGTTGTCCGCTGACGCACGCGTCGTCTTGGCCGCCCAGCGCGCCGCGCGAGAGATTCCGCGTGCCGCGCGCCGGGAAGCGCGACGAGGTTGAGGCGATCGGCGACCGGGCCGAGAAAGCTGCGCTGACGTTGCAGTTCGGTCGGGCCACGAGACCACCACCGTTCGAGATTTCGAACTGAGTTCGAGATACCGTATCGAGTGGTCGCGACGCTAGAGCAGCGTCAAGAAGAATGTCAATGTTTCGATGGGGTTTCGAACCGAAAACGGGAGGCGGCCAGCTATCGAGGCTGGGCCCGGTAACCCATGCGAGCCGACAGCGCCGCCGCGCCCTCGCGAACCAGCCCGGTCCACTCCACGTGCGCCTCCGGCGTCCAGCGGATGATCGGCGCGGACAGGCTCATCGCGGCGATGGTGGTGCCGGAATGGTCCCGGATCGCCGCAGCCACGCAGCGCATGGCGGTGTCGGACTCGCCGATGTCCACAGCGACGTTCTCCGCCCGGACCCGATCAAGATGCTCGCGGAGCCGGGCCGGGTCGGTGATGCTGTCCGGCGTCATGCCCGGCAGGGCGTTCTTCATCAGGACGGCGTCCAGGCCCGCCCGATCGAGGCCCGACAGCAGAACCTTGCCGACAGCCGTGCAGTGCGCCGGCAGCCGCCGCCCGACAGCGGAGACCATCCGGACGGGGTGCGTGCTGTCGAACTTCACCAGGTAGATGACATCGGCGCCGTCGAGCACCGCCACATGGACCGCCTCGTCGCACGCGGCAGCCACGTCCCGCGCCACACACTGCGCCTCGCGGACCAGATCAAGTCGGCCGGCGAACGCCGCACCGAGCTGGAACAGCGGCATGCCGAGCCGATACTGCACCGGCTGCCCCGGTACGGAGATCAGGTACGAGCGAGCCTCAAGCGTGACGAGCAGTTCATGGACCGTGGTGCGGGGCAGGCCGAGCCGCTCCATCACCTGACGGGCCGACAACTGGGGGCAGTCCAGGAACAGTTCGAGGACGTCGAGCGCACGGTTGACCGCCGGTACCACACGGGGCATGTCGATAGTCCCTTCGCAGCGCCGGACCCATGTCAACGATCTCCACACGGGCCAGCACCTGAAGAGGATATCTACGTCAGCCTCCGGCGCCAGGTGTCATCACCACCCCCACCGGCGGAGCCGCTGCTGTCTGTCCGGATCACCGCCCGCCCGAAACATCTCGGGCGGGCGGCGAGGGGCTCAGCTCTGGCTGACCAGGCCGGCGTCGACCACGTACTCTGCGCCATGCACCGCCTGGAATTCGGCGCTGGCGACGAGCAGGGTCGGCTCGAACTGGTACGACCTCACGATGTCCGAGTCCGTGGCGTCGTCACCCACGTCTGCGACAGTCCGGCCGTACGTGGCGGCTGCCTCCAGCCGGACCTCGTACAGCAGCTCGGTGCGGGCGGTGATCGACCAGGTTCCGTCCGGGTTGACGGTGGCCGAGCCACCGCCAATCGCCTGTCGCTGCGGACTCGACAGACTCACCTTCAACACGCCGTCCGGGCCACCGGCGATGGCAGGCTCATCCGCCTCGCGCTGCCCATCCCGGTCAAGGTCGTGCCACACACTGCCGCGGATGACGCACGTGCCCGAGATCGCCACCGTGACGGATGCGGTGTTGTTGTCGGTGTTCGCCTCGCGGCGTTGCGGGGTGATGCTCGTGGTGATGGGCACCCTGCTGCCCGGTGTCGCGCCGGCCACGACGAACGGCACGAACAGCCGGCTCGCCCGACCACCGGCCGCCAATTGCGGATACGAGCACGTGTAGCTCGTCGTGCTCACTGCCGTGCAGGTCCAGGCAGGGTCAACGACCGACGGGGTCGTGGTCCTGAGCCCGGCGGGCACCGCGACAGTGACGCTGATCGGGTCCGACGCTCCGGTGCCGTAGTTCCGGATGTCGATCTCGGCGGAGAAGGTCTCGCCCTCCGCCGGATTCAGCACGTCGGTCATCATCAGATCGACGACCAGATCGGGCTGGAGTCGCCCGGCCGCCACCGCGTCGGCCGGAGCGAGTGCCGCCGTGCCCCCGACGAGGGCGAGGGTGGCCAGCGAGGTGGAAAAGGTACGTCGGATCGAGCGGGAAAGGGAACGAGGGCGCATAGGTTCCTCACGTCGCAGGTGACGGCCCTTCCAGGAGAGTGAAGGCCGCATTGGAGATCAAGATCTCCACTCGTCCGGCGTCGTCGATCAGCCCGGCGTTACACGGAGCCGGTGTCAGTTGTGCCTGTCCCCTATGCTGCGCCAGGCAGTTGGTGTGAGCAGTCCACTGAGGAGATGCGTAGCCGCATGGCCGACGAGATCAAGTACGAGTACAAGACCGTACGGCCAGTTCGCGGCACCGACGGCTGGGTTATCTCGAAGATGCAGAAGGATGGCTGGGAGCTCGTACGACAGACCCCAGGCGCGCTTCGCTCCACAGTCGACTTCCGTCGGCCGAAGAAGCCGCAGCCGTGGCTTCTGATCGGCGCGGCGGCCGCCGTCCTCGTGTTCCTTGCCGTCGTCATCGGCGCCGCCTCTGCACTCAGCGGCGGAGACGAAAAGAAGGACGAGTCAGACAAGTCGACGGCTGCTGTGAGTGAGAAACCGTCTGCTACGCCGGCTCCGACCGCTGTCGAGTCGGCTGCCACTGAGGTGATCACGCCGCAGAACAATCCGGAATTCGCCGCGCTGCTGAAGGCGGACAGTTGCGACGACGCGAACCTGGCCTTCGCGACCAGGCACGAGGGCAAGACGGTCGCGTTCAACGGCTCGATCGTGAACATGGCGCCCCACGGTGACTACGACACCCGCTACGACTTCCTCCTGGGCCCAGGCGACAAGGGCCCGAACACGGCAGTCGGCCCGGCCTTCAAGTACGAGGACGTCAACATCCTCGACCTGAAACTGACCGGCAAGCAGATCCCGGCCACCGTCGGCGAAGGCGACAAGTTCCGCTTCGTCGCCGAGGTAGGCGAGTTCAAACCCGCCCAGTGCCTCTTCTTCCTCGACCCGGTCTCGACGGAAGTCCGGTAGTCAAGATAGGCGGCGGCGTCATCACCGACCGGCTTGCCCGGTGATCACCTAGGCGGACACGTCACGGCCGCGCCGTGACCCGCCGACGGACCCCCGACCATCCTGGAGCCCGAGCGCCCCGCCGGAGGCGAAGTAACCGCAACCCCGCTACCCGCCACCAGCTCGCCGACGCAGCCGGCGTGCGCTGCACTATGCCGCGGGCTCGTGACCGCGCGGCCCGGCCGGCTGCCGGCCCCATGGGCTGACCACTTCCGCGCCAGCCGCCGGGCGTGTTGCGTGGCCGGAGTCGGAGCGACGGACGCGCGCCCAAACGGCGGCGCGTGCGGCCCGTCAGGAGTGGCGTTTACTGGCAGAGGCGATTGGGATCAGCCTGGCTGCTACGTCCTCGAAGTCGCCGAAGCCACTGACGGTTTGCCACAGGCCATGGGCCCGGTAATAGGCGCGCAACGGCTCGACCTGCTCTCGGTAGGTCTCCTGTGAATGCGAGTACATCACTAAGAGTTCCTGGCGTCGCTCGGCTTGCTGAGAGTCCAGGCCTATCTGACGTTCCACCCGGCGCTGCGCGGCGAGGCGGAGTTGGTCCTCCGTAAGGACAACTTCGATCACTGTGTCGGGGACATGGCCGCTCTGCGTCTGCAACTCAGCTTGGCGGATGTTGCGAGGGAAGTTGTACAGCACCCAGCCACCGTCGGCGTTGGTTAGGGCGTCAGCGATGGCTTTGACTATTAGTTCATCCGGGACAAGACGTCCGGCCTGCATATACCGGCTCGCCTCTTTGCCCAGCGAAGTCTGCTGCTGCACGTGACCGCGGAAGACGTTACCTGCGCTGACAACCTGTAGGCCGATGGCGTCTGCCAGAGCCCACGCAGCGGAAGCCAGGTCGACTACCGGCCCGGCGATGAGGACCACGTTGGGCATGTGTACTCCATGTGGATGACGCCGAAGCGCCAAGCTAGCCACCCGCAACGCGCTCAAGCGGCTCGGCAGAGCACTGGACCGGTGGAGCGCTACTGCTGTACTTCGCTGTTGTACGAGTCGTGCTGACAAAGACAGCAGCCCTGCAAAGGGCCGCTGAGCTGGAACGGAGTGGGCCGCCAGGGACTCGAACCCTGAACCTATGGATTAAAAGTCCACAGCTCTGCCATTGAGCTAGCGGCCCGCGCGCTCAGGTTACCCGACGGTGAGCGTCGACGGCTCTCGGCTTCCGGCCGGCCGTCGATGGCTGCGGTTGGACGGCTGTCCGCCGCAGTTGATCATCACCTGTCGGGGCGCGGCCGAGGGTCCGGGGCGCTGGGTCGGTGATTTGGGGTGGATCGAGCGACCTCGTCCGGCGGCGCATGGGTGTGGGTCGGTGGGGAACCAGGACCGGCATGGGATCGAGCCGATTGCCTGCCGTGGCGGCCTCCGGGGAGGAGGTCGGGCGTGACGGCGTACGCCAGCCGGGTGGCGAGGTGCACGCCTGGTTGCCCGGCCAGAACCAGACGGTCTGTGGCCTGGCGCTGAGCCGTACCCGACTGCGTCGCTTCCCGCATGTACCTTTCGACTACTCGGGTACCGACGTGCTCACCGAGGCGGATGCGGTGGGCTGGATCTGCCCGCGCTGCCTGGCCGCCACCGCTGGTAGGCGGGGCAAGGAGAAGCACGGCTGGGTACGGGAGTCACCTCGACCTTGATCGACTCGGGATCCCGGAAGTCGGGTTGTCCTGCGCGCGCGGATGCCGCGACTTTCAGGAAGTCGAGTGGATCAAGACGCGCTCGCCGGCGGCGGTCGCCGCGCTGGTGGGTGGTTGAGCTGCTGCTGGGCGGGTACGGGGTCGGTCATGCGGATCGTGGTGGTGGGGGCGAGCGGCAACGTCGGTACGGCGGTGCTGCGGCGGCTGCGCCGGGAGCGGGGCGTGGAGCTGGCCGGGGTCGTTCGACGGTTGCCCGGCCCGGATGCCGGCGAGCCGTACGACCAGGTGGAGTGGCACTCCTGCGACATCGGCGCGCCGGGCGCGGTCGGGCAGCTCGCCGAGGTGTTCGCGGGTGCGGACGCGGTGGTGCACCTGGCCTGGCAGATCCAGCCCAGCCACGACCAGCGGGTGCTGCGCCGGACCAACGTCGAGGGCAGCCGGGCGGTGATCAACGCGGTGGTCCAGGCCGGTGTTCCGGCTCTGGTGTACGCCTCGTCGGTCGGCACCTACGCGCCCGGCCCGAAGGATCACCCGATCAGTGAGCGGTGGCCGGCCACCGGTGTGCCCGGTTCGTCGTACAGCGAGCACAAGGCGGAGGTGGAGGCGCTGCTGGATGGCGTCGAACGGGATCAACCTACGCTGCGGGTGGTGCGGATGCGACCCGGGTTGATCTTCCAGCGGGCTGCCGGTGCCGAGATCACGCGTTACTTCCTCGGCCCGTTGGCGCCGGTGCGGCTGCTTCGCTTCGGCCGGATTCCGCTGGTGCCGACGAACCGCCGGTTGCGGATGCAGGCGGTGCACGCCGATGACGTGGCTGACGCGTACGCCCGGGCGGTGTTGGGTGATGCGCGCGGCGCCTTCAATGTCGCCGCGGACCCGGTGCTCACTCCGGAGCTGGTGGCCCGGCACTTCCACGGTTGGACGGTGCCGGTCGCCGCGCCGGTGCTGCGGGCGGCGGCGGCGCTGACCTGGCGGGCGCGGCTGCAACCGGTCGACGTGGGCTGGGTGGAGCTGGGTCTGAACGCGCCGCTGATGTCCAGTGAGCGTGCGGAGACCGAGCTGGGTTGGCAGCCCAAGATCAGTGCGCTGACGGCGCTCAAGGAACTCTTCGCCGGGATGGCCGATGGCGACCACACGCCGAGCCCGCCGATGTCCGGCGCACGGGACCTGCCCGGCCGCCCCGCCGCCCTGCTCCGCGCCCGCCCCCCAGGCGAAGGAAACCCCTACTGACCCCACCCCAGCTTGTTGATCAAGAGGTTTCGGTCAGAAAACGCCGCCCCGATGACCGAAACCTCTTGATCACCGGCGCGGGCGCGGGGGTCGGGCGCGCGGGCAGGCGGGCAGGCGGGTTAGGAGAGCTTGGAGTTGGTGAGCGTGGGGTTGCGGGCGCCCAGGAAGAAGATGCCGGGGAAGCCGCGGGTCTCGAACGTGGCGCTGGGGTTGCGGCGCAGGGTCGAGTTTTCGATCTTCATCGTGCCGGTGCGGTTGTTGCTCACGAAGAAGACAGCGCCACCACCCTCGTTGGCAGTGTTGTTCTCGATGATCGTGCCGGCGATCCGTACGGTGAACTCGTTGCCGTCGCAGTAGATCGCGCCGCCGCTGCCGCCGCCGGGCGTACCGGACTTGGCCGGGTTGGCGCCGCTGCCGATCGCCTCGTTGTTCCTGAGCAGGCTGTTCAGCACCACCCACGACACGCCGATGCTGCTCAGCGCCCCTCCGTTGGAGCAGGAACCGCCGTCGAAGGTGCTGCTCACCACGTACACCGGCTTGTTCTCGTACTGGCTCAGCACCCGGACGGCCGCGCCACCCAGGTCGGGGCCGGTGCGGTCGCAACGGTTGCGGACGAAGCGCGAGTTGACCACCTTCAGCCGCCCGCCCCGTACGAAGATCGCCCCACCGCCGCCGCCCTCGGCCTTCTCGCCTGTGGAGTTGCCGTCGGCGAAGGTCAGGTTCTGCACTGTGAGTTGCGGGTGATCCTGGTTCTGGCAGTGCGAGGTGGTGAAGCCCTGGGCCTCGTCGCAGGTGTTCATGTAGAGGATGCGGCGCCGCCCCTGGCCGCTCAACGTGACAGTGCCGCCGCCGTCCAGCACTATCTTCGGCCCGTTGGCGTTGCGGACCTTCGCGGTGGCGGCCATCTTGATCGTCACCGGGGCCGGTCCACAGTTGAAGGTGATGACACCGCCGGCCGCGACGGCCTTCACGACCGCCGCGGAGGTGCAACTCGCCGGGGTGCCGGAGCCGATGGTCCGGGTCGGCTTCGAGGTGTTCACCGCCCGCGCCTCGGCCGGCACTGTGGCAGTGCCGTTCGGGTTGCCGGCGGCGAGCACCTTGTTGGCGGGCTTCGGGCTGGCGCTGGCCCCCGGGCCGCCGAGGCCGTCCCGCGCACCCGGCGCGTCGCTCTGACCGCCGGTGGGCAGCGCCGTCGGTGAGGCGGTCGAGCCGGCCTCGAAGGCGGGGGCCGGGTCGTTGGACGCGCAGGCGGGCAGGGCCGCGGTGGCGACACCGAGGACGAGGAGAGCGGCAAGCGACGTCAAGCGCACCCCGTGATGCTAGGAGCCGCGACGGCGTCGCGACGAATCCGCCGAGCCGGCTTAATGCACCGCTAAGCCACGCCTGCCGCCCGCCGCCCGCCGGCCGCCGCCCGCCGGCCGCCGCCCGCCGGCCGCCGCCCGCCGGCCGCCGCCCGCCGGCTGCCGCCCGCCGCCCGCGGCGCGGTGGGCCCCGGCGGCAAACCGGGCTCAGAAGTCGGCGAAGAGGTACGGCACCCGGCGGGGGAACAGGCCGCGCAGCTCCGTGGCGGCGTCCACCGGCACCTCACCCAGACCGCGTAGCGGCAGCTCGGCCGGGTCCAGCACCCCGTACGCGAGGGCGGAGAGCCCGGCGGCGGTGAGCGTGGCGGTCGGCGCGCGGCCGGTGGTGTCGTCGACCAGTTCCAGCGCTCCGGTCGTGCCGTCGAGCAGGTGGGTGCCGGTCAGCCAGCGGTCCCCGGTCAGCTCGATCCGCACCCGGCCCGGGCCGGCGGGCAGCCCGCTCAACGCGTCCAGCGACAGCAGCCGGGCCATCGGCGCGGACGAACCCGGCACTGCCGTACGGGCCTCGACGTGCACGTCCAGGTCGGTCAGCCACAGCTCGGGCAACTCGTCCGGCGGAACCTGAACGGTGATCCGCTCGATCTGGTCGACGTGCCGGGCGAAGAACTGCAACAGCAGCGTCCGCGCGAGCGGGTCGGTGACAAGCAGCTCGTTGCCGTGCAGCGTGCCGCCGTGTTCGTCGATCCGGTACGTCACCGCGCCGGTGACCTCCCCGCCGACCCGGGCGGTGAGCAGCCAGTACTCGTCACGGTCACGCATCCCGACCGCCCGGTGGTCCGGGAAGATCGCGAAGCCGTGTCGTTCCTGGAGGTTGCGCTCGGTGAACGCCCGCCACGCCGGATAGCCGGCGGCGACGCGTTCCCAGCCGACCTCGCCGGGCAGGTCCACCCGGAGCAGCGAACCCAGGTTGGCCGGGGTGAAGGTGACCCGGCGCGGCTTGGGCAGCCCGACGTAGCCGAACCGGGCGTAGAAGCTGGGCCGGAACGGATAGAGCGCGCTGAGCGGGTGGCCCTCGTCGCGCATCTCGTCGAGGAGTTGGTGCAGCAGCGTCCGGACGTGCCCCTGCCGGCGGGCCAGCGGATGCGTCGCCACCCCGGCGACACCGGCCATCGGCAGCACCACCCCGCGCAGGTTCTGTCGCATCGGGATGGCCGAGACGGCGGCCAACGTGGTGCCGTCCTCCTCGGCGATCAGCGTCCGGTTGCCCTGGTTGTAGGGCAGGTAGTCGCGGAACTCGGCGGTGCGGGCAGCGCTGAGCGGCGAGGACTCGAAGGCGTACGCGGCCAGCGGGAAGCTGGTGGTGAGACGGTCGTCGTCGGTCACCCGGCGAATGGTCATTCGCCTATCTCAACCCGCCGCGCGGGTCGCAGCAACCGGATTGGCCCGATCCGCGGCCGGTGCGGCGGTCAGCCGACCGGCAGGTGCCGCAGGTGGCGACGGCGGCGCAGACGGACGCTGGCCACCGCGGCCACGCCCAGGGTCAGCAGGGCGGTGACGACGAGCCCGTGCAGCAGGCCACGGAAGAGATAGCCCTGGTCGGTGTTGTCGACAGTCCAGGTGGCGACCTCCCGGCTCGACCAGAACGGCGTCAACCTCGCCCCGGACCCGGCCGGGTCGATCAGCATCTGCACCGTCACCACTGTGAGCAGCAGCAGCGTGCCCTCCAACTCGCGGGGCAGCAGCGCACCGATCAGCATCCCGAACGGCGCCGCCACCGCGACGGAACAGAGCAGCGCCGCCGCCAGGCCACCGTACCGCAGGTCCGCGCCGTCGATCATCGGGAGCAGGAAGAAGGGTACGGAGATGACCAGCCCCACCGTCCACAGACCGAGCATCCGACCGAGGTAGAGGTGGTGTGGGCGGTAGCCGGCCAGCCGCAGCCTCGGCTCCAACTCGCGGGCCGCGGTCGTGGCGAACAGCGCGGCGGTGCTCACCGCCCAGCCCACGCCGAGCAGCAGCGAGCGAACCGACTGCCCGAGGTAGGCGTCCCGCCGGATCAGGTAGAAGGTCAACGGCATCAACAACAACAGCAGGAGTACGCCTCGACGCCGCAGCAGCTCCCGCATTGTCATCTCGGCGACGGTGACGAGCCGGTTCACGGGCGGCCTCCCTGGATGCCGGGCGCGTGCCGCAGGGTCTCGTGTGCCGGGGTCAGGTCGAGCACGATGTCCACCCGGTCGAGTTGGTTCAGCAGGTGGGTCACCACGACGATGGCGGTGCCGGCGTCGCGCAACCTGCTGAGCTGGTCCCAGAAGTTGACGTACGTGCCCTGGTCGAAGCCCTGGTACGGCTCGTCGAGCAGCAGCACGTCGGGGGCGCTGAGCGTGGACATGGTCAGGTTGAGCTTCTGTCGGGTGCCGCCGGAGAGGTGGCGGGCCTGCACGTCGCCGCCCGCTTCCCAGCCGAGCTGCCGGGCCGCCGCCCGACCGGCGCGGCGGGCCGGGCCCCGGGCCACATCCTGGCCGGCGCCGATCAGCACGAAGTGCTCGTCGGCGAGCAGGAAGTCGGAGGTGCCGCCGGATTGCGGGCAGTAGCCGAGCCGCCCGGAGACGGTCACCTCACCGGCGTCCGGTGACATGAGTCCGGCGCAGATCCGGAGGAAGGTGCTCTTGCCGCAGCCGTTCGCGCCGACGACTGCGGCGATCTGTCCGGCCCGGACGGTCAGCGTGGCGTCGCGCAGCACGGTTCGCCGTCCGTACCGCTTGGTGATGCCCGCGGCGTGCAACCGGACCGGGCCGGGGCGCGGTCCGGGCGCGGTGCCGATGCTCTCCACGACGGCACCCGCGTACTGCTGGGGTGGGCCGAAGACGACCCAGGGGTCGCCGCCGCCCTCGCGTAGGTGCGTGGCGGCCTCGGCGACCACGTGCCGTGCGGCGTCCGCCGCGACCCGGCGCTGGTGCAGCTCGGCTGTGAGCGTACGCAGCCAATCGTCGGCGTTCACCGGCTGACCCCCTTCGTGACGATGTCGTTCACCGGCCGGACGAAGGTGAGCCAGGCGCTGCCGCCGGCGCGGAGTGCCGCGTGCCCGTCGTCGGTGAGCCGGTAGTACTTGCGGGCTGGCCCGGCGCTGCCCTCCCGCCACTGCGCGGTCACCAGGCCGGTCTTCTGTAGGCGCAGCAGCACGGGGTAGAGCGTGCCGCCTTGGATCGGCCCGACGCCCGCCGCGTCGAGCGCCTGGGCGAGCTGGTAGCCGTAGGACTCGCCGTTGGACAGCAGGGCCAGGACGCAGATGTCGAGCACCCCCCGCAGCCACTGCCCACGCCGGTCGGAATCCACCCGTCGGACAGTAGCGGCGCTAGCTAGATGGCACAACCACCTACTGTGGCAGCGGAGCCCGAACCAGTCGGTCCGGGTGAGCCGCCGAGCGAGCCGTACGGGTCAGCGGGCGACGACGTCGGAGACCACGACTGTGACGTTGTCCGGCGCGCCGGCGTGGTGGGCCAGCTTCACCAACTGCTCGCCGCACTGCTGGCGGTCGGCGTACATGCCCAGGGCAGCGGCGATGGCCTCGTCCTCGACGTAGTCGGAGAGCCCGTCGCTGCACAGCAGCAGCCGGTCACCGGGGACCACTGTGAGCACCCCGACCGCGGGTGGGGTGTCGGCGCCCTGCACGGCCCGGGTCACCAGGGACCGCTGCGGGTGGTGGCGGGCCTGCTCGGGAGAGAGGGTGCCCTGATCGACGAGCGCCTGTACGAACGTGTCGTCCCGGGTGAGCTGGGTCAGCTCCCCCTCGCGCAGCAGGTAGCAGCGGGAGTCGCCCACCTGGGCCAGCACCAGCGTCTCCCCGGCCAGCAGCGCCGCCGTGAGCGTCGTACCCATGCCGTCCCGGCTCGGGTCGACGGTGATCGCGGCGTGGATGCGCTGGTTGGCGGTGCTGACCACGGCACGCAGCGCGTCGGCGGCGCCGTCGGGGTCGGTGGGCGGAGCCAGCTCGTCCAAAATCCGGATCACGATCTCGCTCGCCACCTCGCCCGCAGGCAGCCCGCCCATGCCGTCGGCGACGGCGATCAGGCGGTCACCGGCGAGGGCGGAGTCCTCGTTGTTGGTGCGCACCAAGCCGATGTCGTTGAGGATGACCGAGCGGAGGATCAGCGTCATGGGGACAAGCTTGCCAAGAACAACCCGCATTCGTCTCTACGCCTCCTACCTAGGTCGAGAAATGATTGCGATTTTCGTCGACGGGGTCGACGGTCCGTGACCGTTCGGCGGGGTTTCCGCGGCGCGGATAGCGCAGCAGCAGGCTCGCGGCGACCTCCTCGTCACCCACCGCCGCGTAGCTGTGTGGCACGTCCGACACCCAGCGGAGGTGACCGCCGGCCGGGGCGGTCAGCGGTGCGTCGGCCGGCCCGGCGCGCAGCACCCCGGCGAACACGGTGACGTGCTCGGTCACCCCCGCCGGGTGGGCGGGGGAGAGCTGCCCGGGGCCGGGCGCGACCCGCATCCGGTACAGCTCGTAGGTCGCGTCGGTGTCGGTGAAGACCTCCAGCAGGGTGGCGGTGACGGCGGTGCCGTGCACGGTGGGCCCGGCGGCCGGCTCCGCCAGTACGGCCGTCAGCGGTACGCCGAGCTGCGCGGTGACCGCCCAGAGCGTCTCCAGGGTCGGGTTGCGGGTGCCGTGCTCCAGGCCGGAGAGGGTGGCCTTTCCGACACCGGCGAGCCGGGCGAGTGTGGACAGCGAGATCCCCTGCTCCTCGCGCAGGGCACGGACCCGGCGCCCGACGACGGCGGGATCCACGTCGAGGCCCGGGCGCGGGGCTGGTGGTGGGTGCGGCACCCGGCTATCGTGCTACACGCTTCCGTTCCGTAAACGGAACAGTCGGGAGGGTGGGGTGTCCGGACGCGTGCAACCGGTGCTGGCGGGGGTGGTGACCGCGCTGGTCGGCTTCGCCAGCTCGTTCACAGTCGTGCTGGCCGGGCTCCGAGCGGCGGGCGCGTCGGACGCGCAGGCCGCCTCCGGTCTGCTCGCTCTCTGCGTGGCGAGTGGGCTCGCCGCCGCCTGGCTGGGCTTGCGGTACCGGATACCGATGAGCGTGGCCTGGTCCACTCCGGGCGCGGCGCTGCTGGTGGCGACCGGGCCGTCGCCGGGCGGATGGCCGGTGGCGGTGGGCGCCTTCCTCGTCTCCGGTGTGCTGATCGTCGCGGCCGGGTTGTTCCCACCGCTCGGCCGTGCGGTGGCCGCCATCCCCAAGCCGGTGGCCGGCGCGATGCTCGCCGGGGTGCTGTTGCCGCTGTGCACCGCCCCGGTCCGCGCGCTGGTCGAGCTGCCGGTGGTGGCCGGATCGGTGGTGGTCGGTTGGCTGCTGCTGCACCGGTTCGCCCGACGCTGGGCAGTGCCAGGTGCGCTGGTGGTGGCCGTGGCGGCGATCGCACTGACCGCACCGCCGACCGGCCTGACCGGTGCCGCGCTGATCCCGTCGGTCACGCTGACCGCGCCGGCCTGGAACGCGTCAGCACTGGTCGGTCTGGCCCTGCCGCTGTTCCTGGTCACCATGGCCGCGCAGAACGTACCCGGCATGGCCGTGCTGGTCGGCTACGGCTACCGGCCGCCGTTCGGCGCCGCGCTGCGGACCACCGGCCTGGCCAGTCTGCTCGCCGCCCCGGCCGGCGGGCACGCGGTGAACCTCGCGGCGATCACCGCCGCGCTGGCCGCCGGCCCCGACGCGCACCCCGACCCGGAGCGCCGATGGATCGCCTCGGTCACCGCAGGCGCTGGGCTGGCCGTGCTCGGCCTCGGCGCTGGCGTGGCCACCACGCTCGTGGCGGTCGCCCCACCGATCCTCATCGAGGCGGTCGCCGGGCTGGCGCTACTGGGAGCCCTCGCCACCGCGCTCGCTTCGGCGGTGACCGACCCGGCAACCCGGGAGGCAGCCGTGGTCACCTTCGTGGTGACCGCGTCCGGGGTGACGCTGATCGGCGTGGGCGGCGCGTTCTGGGGCCTGGTCGCGGGCTGCCTGATGCTGCTGCTCTTCCACCGCCGCCAACCCGCCCCTGCCGGGCCGGACCAGCCCATCCCCGCCGGGCGGGAAGGGCGGCTGGGTCACTCCTCGGGCGGCAGGTCGGCCACCCCGACGGCCAGCAAGACCCGGCCGTCGGCCACCGACCCGATCCGGTCGGCCGGTACGTAGACCGCGCCGGTGCGGGTCAGGTCGGTCGAGACCTTCAGATAGCCGCTGTGTAGCAGCCGCGCCGCCAGATCGGCCGGAACGTCCGGCTCCTCGACCGCGGTCGCCTCGATCAGCTCGTCCAAACTGCTGCCCGGGTCGGCGGTCGGTGTCTGGACTGTCACCGCGTTCGGGTCACCCCGCTGGACGAGGTCCACGGTGCCGACCTCCGTGCCAGCTGAGTCGATCACCGGCATCCCGGTGGTGATCCGCGAGATGGTCGCCTGCTGCTCGTCCTGCTGGTCCATCCCGCTGCGGTTCCCAGGGCGGCGCGCCGCTAAACGCCGTCGCTCGCAGGCGCCGCCGCTTCGCTGGCGCGCGTCGCTTGACCCGCTCGCCGATGGGGTAGTGGCAGTGGTTCGAGGCGATGGGCCGGAGAGCGTGATGACTGTGTGGCATCAATATGCCTCAGAGTCATCACCGTAAAGAGCAGTACCGCCACCGGGAGGCGGAGCCACGGTGGCGGACGAAGGGCCCCCGCACTGTCTGCTGCACCCGCCTACTCAGCTGTTCGGGAGGGTCCAGCCGCCGGGCGGGCGGGGGGACAGCTCCCGCCAGGTGTCCGGGCCGTCGAGCAGCGCCCGGACGGTGTCCTCGGCCTCGTCCGCACTGCCGTACTCGTAGAAACGGGAGATGCCCTCGGCGCCGCCGGCCCGCTGCTCGACGTGCCACCGGTCGGCGTCCACCCGCAGGAAGACGTCCCGCCGGGCCAGCCGCCCCCACTTCCCGTTCCACCAGTGCTTTCGCTGCTCCATGGCGGGACTCTATCGAACACACGTACGAGAAGGTGCGGCCCCTGCGGGAATCCCGCAGGGGCCGATGTGCATCCGTTCGGGTCAGCGCTGCGTCGGCGGCTCAGGGCGGCGGCCCAGCACGTCGTCCAGCGCCCCACGCTGCTGGCCGGGGGTGGTGTGGCCGGCGGAGACCAGGGCGTCCCGGATCTCGGTGAGCAGCTTGACCTCCTCGCTCGGCGCCGAGGGCGGCGGCTCCTCGCCCCGCTTGCGCCGCTCGGCCAGCCGGTTCATCGGGTAGACGACAAGGAAGTAGAGCGCCATCGCGGTCAGCAGGAAGGTGATTACCGCGTTGACGAAGGCGATCCAGTCGAACGAGATGCCGCGAAAGCTGGGTGCCGTGCCGGCCAGGCCCTTGTCGCTACCGGTGATGAGCAGCACGAAGACCCGGATCAGCGGGTCGAGGAACGACTTGGTGAGCTGGGTGACCACGCCGGTGAACGCGGCGCCGATCACGACACCGACCGCCAGGTCGACGACGTTGCCGCGCATGATGAAGTCTTTGAAGCCCTTGAGCATTCGTACTCCCGAGGTGTCCGCTTTTCTGTCGGGCACAACCTATGCCCGTTCGGCGGGTTCCAGAAAAGCGCCGGCTTCGAGCGCCGCCCGGCCGGGATCGCCGGCCCGGATGGCCTCGACCAGTCGGGTGTGATCGACGTAGCGCTCGGGGGTGAGCTCCCCGCCCATGGCCTGGGCGACAGTGCTGCGCAGGGCGGTGCCCACCGAGGCGTACAGCTCGGCGAGCATGGCGTTGTGCGCGGCGGCGACCACCGCCGTGTGCAGTGCCGCGTCGGCCTCGACGAACGCGTCGACCCGGCCGCCGTGCCAGGCGGCCTCGCGCTGGGCGAGCGCGCCGTCGAGCGCCGCCAGGTCCTCCGGGGTACGCCGCAACGCGGCGAGCCGGGCGGCCTCCACCTCGAAGGCGCGGCGTACCTCGATGACCTCGGTCATCCGGTCGTCGCCGAGTCGGCGGGCGACCACCGGTGCCAGTTCGTCGGTGGACACCACGTAGGTGCCGGAGCCCTGCCGGCACTCCAGCACCCCGGCGTGCACCAGGGCGCGGACCGCCTCGCGGACCGTGTTGCGCCCGACGCCCAGCGCGGCGACCAGTTGTGGCTCGGTGGGGATGCGCCCGCCGACGGGCCATTCGCCGCCCAGGATCCGGGCGCGGAGCTGCTCGGTGGTCTGCCGGACCCGGTGGCCGCGAGGCGGCACGGCTGGCTGGCTGTGGGGCGGCACGGCTGGCTGGCCGCTGGGGGGCGCCGGCGGCGCGGAGGGGAAATCAACAGACGGTGGCACTGGTTACATCACCGGTCCCAAATTCATCCCATGATTGTAGGTTAGAGGTCATGACCCCGCCACCAACCGCCGCTCCGCCGCTGCCCGCCCCCGTCGCCGTCGACCCTCGCCCGACGCGGGACCCCGGCACCGGCCGGCGGACGCACCCGGCGACCGGTGGCGCGCTGGTGCTGGTCGGGATGCTGCTGGTCGCGCTCAACCTGCGCGCAGTGGTGACGAGCCTCGGGGCGCTGCTCGACGAGGTCCGCGACGGGCTGGGCCTCTCCGGCGTCACCGCCGGCCTGGTCACCACCCTGCCGACCATCGCGTTCGCCGGCCTCGGCGCGCTCACCCCGTGGCTGGTCCGCCGGGTGGCACCGGCCCGGGTGCTGGTGGTCGCCATGTTCGCCCTCGCCGTGGGCCAGGTACTCCGGGTCGTCACCGACTCGGCCTTGATCTTCGTACTCACCAGCGCGCTGGCGCTGTCCGGCATCGCGGTCGCCAACATCCTGCTGCCGATGCTGGTCAAGCAGCACTTCCCGCACCGCACCGGCCTGGTCACCGGGGCGTACACGATGGCGTTGACAGTGGGCACGACTGTGGCCGCCGCCTCCGCGGTGCCGATCGCGCACGCCTTCGGGTCGTGGCGGGCCGGGCTCGGCGTCTGGGCCGCGATGGCAGCGGTGGCCGTACTCCCGTGGGTGCCGCTGGCACTGCGGACCCGCGCCGCGGCGCGGCGGGCGACCCCGACGGCGGTCGTCGCCACGCCGACGCGGGTCCGGCCGGCGCGGACCCGGCTCGGCTGGGCGATGGCCGTCTACTTCGGGGCGCAGTCGCTCAGTGGGTACGCGATCATGGGCTGGCTGGCCCAACTGTTCCGCGACGCCGGTTACCAGCCGGAGTCGGCTGGGCTACTGCTCGCCGGGGTGACCGCGCTCGGCGTGCCGATCGCGCTGCTGATGCCCACCCTGGCCGGTCGGCTCGGCAGCCTGCGGCCACTGGTGCTCGGGCTGACCACCGCGTCGGCGCTGGCCTACCTGGGGTTGGCGTTCGCACCGCACGGTGCCGCGCTGCTCTGGGTCGCCCTGCTGGCGATCGGTCAGGGCGCGTTCCCGATGATCCTGACCGCCATCGGCCTCCGCGCCCGAACCGCCGAGGGCACTGTCGCGCTCTCCGCGTTCGCGCAGAGCACCGGGTACGTGATCGCCGCCCTCGGCCCGCTGATGGTCGGCATCCTCTACGAGGCCACCGGCGGCTGGACCGCGCCGATCGGGTTCCTGTTGGGCGCCCTGGCCGTGCAGACGACGGCGGGCATGGCGATCGCTCGTCCTCGTTACGTCGAGGACGAGTGACGCACGCTGACGGTCAGGAGGAAGCTGGCGTCGGTTCGCCGGCGACTGCCTCATCCACCGTCGGGTAGGTGTGCAGCACCTCGACCAGCCCGCTCACCTCGAGGATGCGCAGCACGCCGCGCTGCGGGGCGGCCAGCCGGACCACGCCGCCAGCCTCGTCGCAGCTGTTCTTGGCGCGGACGAAGACCGACAGACCGGTCGAGTCGCAGAACGAGACGTCTGCCAGGTCGAACACCAGCCGGTTGCGGCCCTTGTCGAGCAGGTCGGTGATCTGGTCCTGAAGCTGCGGTGCGGTGGCCATGTCCAGCTCGCCCGCGACCGCCACGACGACCACGTCGCCGCGTTGTTCCGTGTGCACCGTCAACGACATTCGCCAGACCTCCTGTTATCGGGGGAACGGTATCCCACGACCATGGTCAGAGGTAGAACGGGAGCCGTGATCCGGTGGCCATCGTCATTCCGTTGCTACGGGGCAAGTAGTTGATCAGACCCCGGTGATAGAGTCCGCCCGGTCCAGGTCAAGGGGGTTCGAAATGGCGTTGAGCACCGAAGAAAGTGGTCGGCTCGCCGCGCTGCTGAGCGGGCAGGACGAACGGGTCACGACTCGGTGGACCGAGATCGTCACCAGTTCGTTGCGAGGCCGGCTGAGCCAGGCGGAGCTGCGCCGACAGGTCCAGGACCTGCACCGCGCCATCGTCGCCACCGGCCAGCAGGGCACCATCGACCTGGCCGCCGACGGCGCTGCCGAGCTGCGCGCCGCGCTCTCCGAGCTGTCCCGTGGCCGGGCCCGGCAGGGTTTCTCCGCCACCGAGACCACGATCAGCATCTTCGCGCTGAAGGACGTGCTGGCCGAGCTGGTGCAGGAGACCGGCGGCCCGAAAGCGCTCCAGGACTTCGTCGCCTTCTCGAAGCTGGTCGACGAGATGGGCCTGTTCACCTTCGAGAGCTTCGTTCGCACCCGGGAGAGCCTGATCGCCGATCAGGCCGAGCAGCTGCTCGAGCTCTCCACGCCGGTGGTCAAGCTCTGGGAGGGCGTCGTCGCCGTGCCGCTGGTCGGCACCCTGGACTCGGCCCGGGCCCAGGTCGTCATGGAGCGGCTGCTCCAGACCCTTGTCGACACCAGCTCGCCGTACGCGATCATCGACATCACCGGCGTGCCGGCGGTGGACACCCAGGTCGCCCAGCACATCCTGAAGACCGTTGTGGCTGCCCGGCTGATGGGCGCCGACTGCATCATCTCCGGCATCCGTCCGCAGATCGCGCAGACCATCGTGGCGCTCGGCATCGAGTTCGGCGACATCGCCACCAAGGCGAGCCTCGCCGACGCGCTGCGCCACGTGCTGCGGCTCACCGGGGTGGAGACCGCCCGCCGCCAGCCGCGCCGGGACGCCTGATGGAGAGGGTGCCGATCCTCAAGATCGGGGACATCCTGCTCGTCTCGATTCAGCTCGACATGTCCGACCAGACGGCGGTCGCGCTCCAGGAGGACCTGGCCGAGCGCATCGTCGCGACCGGCTGCCACGGCGTCATCATCGACATCACGGCACTGGACATCGTCGACTCCTTCGTCGGGCGAATGCTCTCCACCATCGCGTCGATCTCCAAGGTGCTGGACGCGGAGACGGTGGTGGTCGGGATGCGTCCGGCCGTCGCCATCACCCTTGTCGAACTCGGGCTGTCGCTGAACGGCATCCGTACCGCGCTGAACGTGGAGCGTGGCATGGAGCTGATCGCGGCGGCCCACGCCGACGAGCTCGACTACCAGCTCGACGACGATCCGGACGCCGAGACGGCCACGCCGTGACCGCGGGCATCGACCTGGGCCAGCCACAGGCGCAGTCGGTCCGCAGCGATGAGGACGTGGTGCGCGTCCGGCAGCTGGTCCGCGCCGTGGCGGTGGCCAGCAAGCTGTCCCTCGTCGACCAGACCAAGGTGGTCACCGCTGCGAGCGAGTTGGCCCGCAACACCCTGGTGTACGGCGGCGGCGGTTCGGTCGAGGTGACTGTCGTGGACAACGGCCGACGCAAGGGCGTGCAGATCGTGTTCGCCGACTCCGGGCCGGGCATCGCCGACCTGAACCTGGCGATGACCGACGGCTACACCAGCGGCGGTGGCCTCGGCCTCGGGCTCAGTGGATCACGACGCCTGGTCGACGAGTTCGAGATCGAGACGTCAGCGGAGACCGGTACGCGGATCACGGTCACCAAGTGGTCCAGGTGAACGCCGACGCGGTCACCGACAGTGGCATCTGGTTCCGGGTGGAGGCCAGCAGCGCGGCGAGTGCCGTCCGGCGTGCCGCCGAACGTCTCGGCGCGCAGGTGGAGATGGGCGAGGCGCGCATCGCCGACCTGGCCATCGTCGCCGCCGAGCTGACCAGCAACCTGGTCAAGCACGCCGACGACGGTGTCCTGCTGCTCCGGCCGGTACGCCGCGCCGGGCAGGCCGGGGTGGAGTTGGTGGCAATCGACTCCGGGCCCGGCATGGCCGACCTGACCGTCTCGTCCCAGGACGGGCACTCCACCACCGGCACACTCGGCATCGGTCTGGGCGCCATCGTCCGGCAGGCCAGCTGGTTCGACGGATACTCGCTGCCGGGCCGAGGCACCGTCCTCGCCGTGCAGGTCTGGCCGGCCGAGCCGGCTCGGCCGTCCTGGGCCGGCGCTCTCACCCGACCGCTGACCGGCGAGACGATCAGCGGCGACGGCTACGCCGTGCGGGTCGTCGACGGGCGGCACCAGGTGCTGGTGAGCGACGGGTTGGGGCACGGCCCGCTGGCCGGAGCCGCCACCGAGGCGGCGCTGGCCGCGTTCCGCGACGCCCCGGCCGGCCCACCGGCGATGGTGGTCGGTCACCTGCACCGGAGCATGTCGCACACCCGGGGCGCCGCGCTCGCCGTCGGCGAGCTGATGCCGGAGGCCGGCGTGCTGCACTACGCCGGCCTGGGCAACATCGCCGGCGTGGTCGTCGAGGGTGACGGCCGCCGTCGAGGGCTGGTGTCGCTGCCCGGCATCGCCGGCCACCAACGGCCGACGATCCGGGAGTACGACTACCCGTTCGGTCCCGGCGCCCGGCTGGTGATGCACAGCGACGGGGTGGTCGACCGGTGGCGGATGACCGACTACCCGGGCCTGGCGGAGCGATCCCCGCTGATCATGGCGGCGACCCTGCTCCGGGACGCCGGTGTACGACGTGACGACGCCTGCGTACTGGTCGCGAGGTCGTGGGCGTGAGCGGAGAGCCGGCAGCGCTGCCGCTGCTCCAGATGGCGCTGCGGGTCGAGCAGGACATCTTCGTGATCCGTCAGCGGGGGCGCGAGGTGGCCGCTGTGGTCGGCCTCGAACACCAGGACCAGGTGCGGATCGCCACCGCGCTCAGCGAGGTCGCCCGGGATCTGCTGCGGACAGTCGGCGGTGCCGATGTCTCCTTCCACGTCGACGCGGGTGCCGACGGCCGCTTCCACCTGCGCGCCGACCTGGCCCCGGTGTCCCCGCTGCCCGACGATCGCTACCAACCGCAGTCCGGCGCGGTGTCCCGACTGGTCGACACACTGAGCGTGTCGACCGTCGAGGGGGTTACGGTCGTACGGATGTCCCGACGAGTCCCGGCCAACGCGCCGACGCCGACCCCGGAGCGGCTGGCCGAGTTCCGTACCGAACTCGGCCGCACCGCGCCGGCCAGTGCGCTGGACGAGTTGACAGTGCAGAACGGGCAGCTCATCGCCGCACTAGACGAGGTGCGCAGTCAGCGCGACGAGCTGGCCGTGCTGAACGAGGAGCTGGCCGAGACCAACCGCGGCGTGCTGGCGCTCTACAACCAGCTCACCGAGGAGTTGGAGGAGACCAACCGTGGCGTCGTCGCCCTCTACGCCGAGCTGGACGAGAAGTCGGCCCAACTCCGTGCGGCCAGTGAGTCGAAGAGCCGGTTCCTGGCCAATGTGAGCCATGAGCTGCGCGCCCCGGTCACCGCGATCATCGGCCTGGGGCGGCTGCTCACCGACTCCGCCTCCGACCCGCTCACCGACGAGCAGGGCCGCCAGATCGATCTGATCCGCTCGTCGGCGGCGGACCTGCTCAACCTGGTAAACGAACTCCTCGACCTGGCCAAGGCGGAGTCCGGCCGGATCGAGCCGGAGCTGGCCGAGGTCGACCTGCGGCCGGTCTTCGGTCAACTGCGCGGCACGCTGCGCGCGCTGGCCACCCGCCCCGAGGTGGAGTTGGTAGTGGAGGAGCCGGCCGCGCCGGCCCTGCTGCGCACCGACGAGGTGCTGCTCGGCCAGGTGCTGCGCAACCTGCTGCACAACGGGTTGAAGTTCACCGAGCGCGGCGAGGTGCGACTGCGGGCCAGCCAACACGGCGACCGTTGGCAGTTCGAGGTCCGCGACACCGGGCCGGGCATCGCTCCCGAGCTGCACGACCGGATCTTCGAGGAGTTCTACCAGATCCCCGGTGCCACCCGGGTCGGCGGCACCGGCCTCGGTCTGCCGTACGCCCGGCGGTTGGTGACGCTGCTCGGCGGGTCACTGGAGCTGACCAGCGCGGCCGGCGAAGGCAGCACATTCACCGTCTCCCTACCCGTCGGCGGGGCGTGACGGCGTGGACGGCATGCCGACAACCATCCTGGTGGTCGATGACAGTCGTACCAAGCGTTACCTGCTGGTCAGCTGGTTGACCCGTTCCGGGTTCACGGTGCTGGAGGCCGAGAACGGCGCCGAGGCGTTGGCTCGGGTCGAGGTGGACCGGATCGACCTGGTGGTCCTCGACGTCCGGCTGCCCGACCTGAGCGGCTACGAGGTCTGCGAACAGATCAAGGCGCGGCACCCGGCGATGCCGGTGATCCACGTGTCGGCGCACGCAGTGGACGTGGCCGACCGCGCCCAGGGGCTGACCCGGGGTGCCGACGCGTACCTGACCGAGCCGATCGAGCCCGAGGAGCTGATCGCCACCACCCGGGCGGTGCTGCGCTACTACCAGGCCCGCCAGCGCGCCGAACTGCTCGCCGAGCGGCTGCTCGGGTTGGCCGACACGACAGTCGCTGTGCACGCGGCGCCGACCTTCGCGCGCCTGCTGGAGGCCGCAGCCGAGGGCGCCGCGCAGATCTTCAAGAGCCCGGCCGCGGTGATCGCCGAAACCTTCGACGGCGACTGCCTCGCGGGTGTCTGCGCCGGTCCCGGCGCGGTGGCCGCCGTGGTGCCCTGGGTCGTCGACGACACCGGTGTGCCCACCGGTGCCACGGTCCGGGTGGAGACCCCAGCGAACTGGGCGCTCGTCGACTGGCCGGCGGACGACACGGTGACAGTCGCCGCCGCCCGACTGCGCGAGGACCGGGCCCCGCTGTACGTGGTGGTCCCGACCGCCACCCAGACCGCACGGACCCCGGTGCTCAAGCAGTTGGCTCAGGCGGTGGCGGCGGCCGTGGAGGGGCAGCGCTCGTTCGACGAGGAGCACCGGATCGCTGTCACCCTCCAACGCAGCCTGCTCCCGCGTGGGCTGCCCACAGTGGCTGGCCTGGACCTCGCGGTGCGCTACGAGCCGGCCAGCGCGCAGACCGAGGTGGGCGGCGACTTCTACGAGCTGGTGATGCTCGACGGGCACCTGCTGCTCGCGATCGGGGACGTCGCCGGCCACTCACTGCACGCGGCGACAGTGATGGCCGAGCTGCGGCACGCGGTGCGGGCGTACGCGGTCGAGGGCCACCAGCCCGGCGAGATCCTGCACCGGGTCAACGAGCTGATGCGGACCCTGCTGCCGAACGAGTTGGCGACGCTCTGCGTACTGCTGATGCACCCGCCGACCGGACGGGTCCGGTTGGCCAGTGCCGGGCACCTTCCGCCGCTGATGATCATCGACGGCAAGGTCGAGTTCGTGCAGCACTCCGCGCCGCTGCTCGGCGTCCGCGCCCCGCGCCCGGACGACCTGGAGTTCGTGGTGCCGGCCGGCGCCACGCTGGTCTTCTACACCGACGGGCTGATCGAGCGGCGGGACGCCACCATCGACGAAGGGCTCGCCGCCCTGGCCAGCGTCGCCGCGACTGTCGACGGTGACCTGGACCGGTTCTGCGCCCGACTGCTCGTGGAACTGGCCCCACCGGAGATCCAGGACGACGTCGCCGTGGTCGTCCTGCGGCGTCGCTGATCTGTCAGCTCTCCTCAGCCAACTGAGCGGGCGTACGCGGCGGGGGACACCCCGGCCACGGCGGTGAAGTCACGGACCAGGTGGGCCTGGTCGCTGTAGCCGAGGTCGGCGGCGAGGTCAGCCCAGCTCAGCGGGCCACCGGCGGCCTGTTCGACCGCCTCCTGGAGTCGGTAGCGGCGGATCACCCACTTCGGCCCGACCCCCACGTACTCCATGAAGAGCCGCTGCAACCGGCGGACCGGAACGTCGTGGCGCGCGGCGAAGTCGTCGACGCGCAGCACCGTCCGGTCCTTGCGGATCGCCTCGGCCAGTCGGACGGCCTCCTCGGCCATCGGGTCCGGCTTCGGCTGCCAGGCGGTGAGGAGGGTGTCCAGCGCCCGGCAGCGCTCGTCGTCGCCGGCCGCCGAGGTGGGCGCTCCCGGAGACGTGCCGGCGCCCACCGGGACGTCCGGGAGGGTCAGCCGGCCGGTGGGCAGCGGCACCCTACGGCCGGTCAGCTCACTGACCGCGCGCCGCCAGAACGGGTGGAAGCCGCCGGGGCGGAACTGCACCCCGCACACCCGGCCGGTGCCGTTGAGCGTGATCCGGAACAGGTCGCGGCCCACCCCGGCCACCTCGCCGGACTCGGGCCCGTCGTCGTCCCGTCGGAACACCACGTTCACCGCCGGGTGCGGCACGACCCGCTGTTCGAACGGCGCGCTCAACGCCCAGTCGATCAACCAGTAGTGCTCGACCCACTGACGCAGCGACTCCGCCGGCAGGTGTCGGCGGAAGCGCATCTCGCGCAGCAGACGCCCGGGGTCGAGAATGCCTCGGCTGTCGCCACGCGGTCGCTGTCGCATTTGTTCAAGACCACCCTCATACGCTGGCCCTATGTCCACTCAGACTAGCGAGCTGCTGGCGGCCGCCGCGCCGCGAACCGTCGATGTCGTACGGGGTGTCTCCGACGACCAGCTGGACCTGCCCACCCCGTGCAGCGACTACCTGGTCCGTGATCTGCTCAACCACCTCTTCCAGGTGGTGGTCAACTTTCAGGACCTGGCCGAGAAGCGACAGGTGGAGTGGGCCGAGAAGCCCGACCACCTGGGCGACGGCTGGCGAGACCGCTTCGAGGTGGAGACCGGCCGGTTGGTAACCGCCTGGTCGGATCCGTCCACCTTGGAGGGCGTGTCGCCGGGCATGGGCATGCCGCAGCCCGTCATCGGCGGCATGGCCCTGCTGGACCTGACAGTGCACGGCTGGGATCTCGCGGTGGCCACCGGCCAGCCGTACCACCCAGCCCCGGAGGCGGTGGCCGAGTTGCATGCGCTGGTGGAGCAGTTGGGTCCCACCGCCCGCAAGATGGGCGTCTTCGCCGACCCCCTACCCACCCCAACCCCCAACCTGCCCCCCAACCCCACCCCCAACCTGCCCCCCAATCTGGCCCACGACCTGGCCCACCTCCTGACCCAAACCGGCCGCACCCCCACCTGGCCCCAAACCCCCTAACCCCCACCCCTCCGGCCCTCACCCCCACCCCCACCCCCACCCCCAAGGCCTTCCGCCCACCTGGTTGATCAAGAGGTTTGCGTCAGGTTCCGGCACGTTGGTGACGCAAACCTCTTGATCAACCAGGTGGGGGCGGGGTGGGGCAGGGGTGGAGGCAGGGGTGGGGGCGGGGTTGGGGCGGGGGCGGGGTTGGGGTTGTTGACTTGGGTATTCGCTGGGTGAATAGTTGGCTGGGTGTCTACGCCGCATGTCCTGCTCGGGTTGCTCGCAGGGGGCAGCCGGCACGGGTATGAGCTGAAGCGTGCGCACGACGAGCGGCTGCCGCGGGCTCGACCGCTGGCCTTCGGGCAGGTCTACGCCACTCTCGGTCGGCTCGAACGCGACGGGCTGGTGGCTGCCGCCGCCCAGGACCGGGTGGGCGGGCCGGATCGCACCGCGTACGCGCTGACCGACCAGGGGCGCGTCACGCTGGACCAGTGGTTGTCCACTGTGGAAGCACCCATGCCGTACGTGGCCAGCACACTCTTCGCCAAGGTCGTGGTGGCGCTCCTGGTCGCCGATGTCGACCGGGCCCGTTCGTACCTGATCGCCCAGCGGGCCGCGCACACCGCGCGGCTGCGGGAGTTGACAGCGGTCAAGGCCGATCAGGCCGCCACCCTCAGCGATGTGGTCGCTGCCGATTTCGCGATCGCCCACCTCGACGCGGATCTGCGGTGGCTGCACGCCACCCTGGGCCGGGTCGCCGACTGGCACCGGGAGGTGCATCCGTGACGCAACTCCAGGCTCGCGGGGTGGTTCGGGCGTACGGCCCGACGCCCGCACTGCGCGGCGTGACGCTCGACGTGGCCGAGGGCGAGATCGTCGCCGTGACCGGGCCGAGCGGCTGCGGCAAGTCGACGCTGCTGCACTGCCTGGCCGGGATTCTCCGGCCGGACGCCGGCGAGGTCACCTGGCGTGGGCACCGCATCGACACCTGGTCGGAGGCGGCCCGGTCCCGGCTGCGGCGCACCGAGTTCGGGGTGCTGTTCCAGTTCGGTCAGTTGGTGGCCGAGCTGACCGCCGCCGAGAACGTCGCCCTGCCCCTGCTCCTCGCCGGCACGGGGCGGCGAGAGGCACGGACGGCGGCGTTCACCTGGCTGGAACGGTTCGGGGTGGCCGAGCTGGCCGATGTTCGGCCAGGTGAGATGTCCGGGGGCCAGCAGCAGCGCTGCGCCACGGCGCGGGCGCTGGTGACCGAGCCTCGGGTGCTCTTCGCCGACGAGCCCACCGGCGCACTGGACACGCTCGCCGGCGAGCAGGTCCTCACCCAGTTGGTCCGGCTTGCCCGCGAGCAGCGCACCGCCGTCGTGCTGGTCACCCACGAGCCGCGGATCGCCGCGTACGCGGACAGGGAGATCGTGCTGCGGGACGGCCTGGTGGACCACACCGGCCTGGGGCTTGACGTGCCGCTGGCCGGCGGTGCCCGGTGAGACCGGCGACGCTGCTCCGACTCGCGCTCGCCGGCACCCGCACCGACATCGCCCGGGTGGTGCTCACCGCGCTCAGCGCCCTGCTGGCGACAGTGGCCGGGCTGACGGCGCTCACCGTGTTGGCCATCCCCACCCCGGCGGCGACGGACGAGAACCAGAACAGGTGGTCGGAGCAGTACCACAACGCTCTGCTGGCGCAGCCCGGGTTGCGCGGCGGCACGGCGATCGCGCTGCTGATGCTGATGATCCCGGTGCTGGCGCTGGCCGGCCAGTGCGCCCGGCTCGGCGCGCCGGCACGGGATCGCCGGTTGGCCGCGCTCCGGTTGGCCGGCGCCACTCCCGGGCAGGTCACCCGGTTGGTGGTTCTGGAGACCGGCGTGGCTGCTCTGCTCGGCACGCTCGTCGGGCTGGGTGTCTATCTGGTCGGCCGCGATCTGCTGCACCGCCCGGATGCGCAAGGTCAACTGGCCCTACCCACCGACGTGCTGCCGTCGACCGGCGCGCTGGCCGGCGTGGTGCTCGGTCTGCCGGTCGTGGCGGCGCTGGCCGCCGCCCTGATGCTGCGTACGGTCACCACCAGCCCGCTCGGGGTCAGCCGCAAGGCCGCCCGCGAGCGTGGTCCGGGTCCGTGGGCCGGACTCCTGATCGGCTTCGGCGTGGCCTCGTTCGCGCTGATCCGCCCCGCGGTGAACTCGGTGGACGACACCGGAGGGCTGGCCTGGTTGGTGCCGCTGCTGTTCGCGGCGGGTGCGTTCGCGGCGATGATCGGGGTGGTGATCGGCACCGGCTGGATCTCGTACCACTGCGGCCGGTTGTTGCGACGGCACGCCCGCCGTGCTCCGGCACTGCTCGCGGCGGGCCGGCTGATGGCCGACCCGTGGGCGGGCAGCCGCACGTTCGCGGCGTTGCTCGCCGCGCTGATCTTCGGTGCCGGTGCGGCCGCGTTGCGCGCCCAGTTCGCCGCCCAGGACCAGCTCGACCGTGAGCAGAACCTGCTCGCCGGCGTGGACGAGCGTCCCGATTCGTTCTACCTGGACACCATGGACCTGGTCGACGCCGCTGTCGCGGTGGCCATCCTGATCGCGGCGGGCGGGTTGATCGTCGCGCTGGTCGAGGGGATCGTCGCCCGTCGACGCGCGTACGCCGCGTTGGTCGCCACCGGGGTGCCGCGCGCCACGCTGAGCCGTTCGGTGGCCTGGCAGGCGTTGGCGCCGGCCGTGCCGGCGATCCTGCTCGCGCTCGCCGTGGGCACGCTGCTCGGTCGTGGGCTCTTTCCCGGAGCCGTGCGGGGTGAATCGTCGACGGAGATCTGCACCGGCACGGACGCGCTCTGTGCCGACCCGGCCACCCGTGGGCAGTACATCCAGTTCGTCCGACTACCCGAGGTCAGGCGGGTCCCCGCCGTACCCCTGGAACACCTGGCGTGGCTCGGTGCCGGCGCGTTGGCAGCGGTGCTGCTGACGATCGGTGTCGGCCTGCTCTTCCTGCGCGCCAGCACCGCCCTGGACGAGCTGCGCACGACCTGAACCACTGTGCCCCCACCGGCCGGGTCAGGCGGCGAGCAGGCCGGAGGAGAGCGCGATCAGGGTGCCGACCACTGCCGAACAACAGCAGACCACCAGGCCGGCGACCACCGCGAGGATCAGCCAGACCCGGCGGTCCCGTGCCACCGCCGCCACGCTCGGTCGGCGGACGTCCTCGGCGGCTCCACCGTCACTATCCGAGGCCGGGGTCACCCCGGAAGTCTAGGGCGCGACATCCGCCGCGACCCGGAAAGGCCAGGCCGCGCATGTGCGACCCGGCCATGATCGCGCCCGATCATGGAAGCAGTGGTCTCCCCGAGCCGCCGAGGGGACCACCCCACCACCGAGCGCGATCATGCCGTCCCACGGGTCAGGCGTGGCCGATGCGGTCCAGGATCCAGGCGTTGATGAACGCCTCCTCGCGCCACGAGTCGTAGCGACCGCTCGGGCCACCGTGCCCGGCACCCATCTCGGTCTTCAACAGGTAGTCGCCGCCCGGGGCGACAGCCCGCAGCCGGGCGATCCACTTCGCCGGCTCCGAGTAGAGCACCCGGGTGTCGTTGAGGCTGGTCACCGCGAGGATCGCGGGGTAGTCCACGGCGGCCACGTTCTCGTACGGCGTGTAGGACTTCATGTACGCGTACACCTCGGGGTCGTCGAGGGGGTTGCCCCACTCCTCCCACTCGGTGACCGTCAGCGGCAGCGACGGGTCGAGGATCGAGGTGAGCGCGTCCACGAACGGCACCTGCGCCACGATCCCGGTGAACGCGTCCGGCGCGAGGTTGGCCACCGCGCCCATCAGCAGGCCACCGGCCGAGGCGCCCCGGGCGACCAGCCGGTCGCTTGCCGTCCAGCCGGCCTTGACCAGGTGCTGGGCGCACGCCACGAAGTCGGTGAAGGTGTTCTTCTTGGCCAGCAGCTTGCCCTGGTCGTACCACCGTCGGCCCAGCTCACCGCCGCCCCGGGTGTGCGCCACAGCGAAGACCACGCCCCGGTCCAGCAGGGACAGTCGGGCCACCGAGAACCACGGGTCCATGCTGGCCTCGTACGAGCCGTAGCCGTACAGCTCGCAGGGTGCCGAGCCGTCCCGGGGGGTGCCCACGCGGCAGACCAGTGAGATCGGCACCCGGGTGCCGTCGTCGGCGAGCGCCCAGTCGCGGTGCTGCTCGTACTCGGCCGGGTCGTACGGTCGCCCGTCCGGCCCGGGCAGCACCGGCTTCTGCTTCAGCAGCACCATCTGCCGGGTGACCAGGTCGTAGTCGTACACCGAGTCGGGGGTGATCAGTGAGGAGTAGCGCAACCTGACCTGGCCGGTGCGGTACTCCGGGTTGGCGTCCAACCCGACGCTGTACAGCGGCTCGGGAAAGTCGATGTCGTACCCGTCGTCACTGCCCACCGGCAGCACCCGCAGCCCGGTGAGCCCGTCGGTGCGCAGCGACACCACCAGGTGGTTGGCGAAGGCGTCGACGGCCTCCAGCCGGGTGCCGGGGGTGTGCTCGATCAACGGCACCCAGTCGCCCGGTACGTCCGCCGAGGTGAACGCCAGCGCGAAGTCCTCGGCGCCGTCGTTGTGCAGGATCAGGAAGCGGTGGCCGTGGTGCTCCACGGTGTATTCGACGCCCTGTCGGCGGGGGGCGATCACGGCCGGCGCGCCGGTCGGGTTGCCGGCGGGGATCACCAGCACCTCGCTGGTCACCTTGCTGTGCACGTCGATGAGGATGAACTTCTCCGACCGGGTCAGCTCCACCCCCACCCAGAACCGCTCGTCGTCCTCCTGGTGGACCACCACGTCGTCGGCGGCGGCCGAGCCGATGGTGTGCCGCCAGACCCGGTTCGGCCGCCAGGCGTCGTCCACTGTCACGTAGAACAACACGGAGGCGTCCGACGACCAGGCGGTGCCGTAGAACGTGTCCGGCACCTCGTCCGGGAGCAACTCGCCGGTGGTCAGGTCCTTCACCCGCAGGGTGAATCGCTCGTCGCCGGAGAAGTCGGTGGAGTAGGCCAGCCAGCGACCGTCCGGGCTGACGTCGAACGCGCCGAGTGAGAAGAAGTCGTGCCCCTCGGCCAGCAGGTTGCCGTCGAGCAGCACCTCCTCGCCGTCGAGCGGGGCGCCGTCGGCGCTGACCGGCGGGTCGGTCTCACCGTCGCGGACCGCCCGGCGGCACTGCACTCCGTACTGCTGCCCCTCGACCGTCCGTGTGTAGTACCAGTGCCCGCCCTTGCGGGTCGGCACGGACAGGTCGGTTTCCTGGGTGCGTCGGCGAGTCTCCTCGAACAGGTCGGCGCGCAGGTCGGCCAGGTGTGCCGTACGCGCGTCGGTGTACTCGTTCTCGGCGGTCAGGTAGGCGATCGTCTCCGGGTCGTCCTTGGCGGCGAGCCAGGCGTACTCGTCGACGACTGTGTCGCCGTGGTGGGTGCGCTCGCTGGGCACCCGCTTCGCCGCGGGCGGGGCAGTCTCGGTGGTCACGGCGGCCACGTTACCGGCCGGCAGCCGCAGCGCGCCGGACCAGCGGCATCCCGATACTCGCCACCACGGCTTTCGAACACATGTACGATGGCCCGCATGGCGGCAGCAGCGAGTTCCCTCGGCCGGTCCGGAGCCCTCGAGATCACCCGGCGGCTGGCGGCGATCTGCGGTCCACCGTTCTCCCGGCTGGCCGGGCCGGCCGATGAGGTGGCCGGGCGACCGGCGCGCTGGGTGGCCGTCCCGGGCGGCCCGCACGCCGCCGCCGAGGTGCTGCGGCTGGCCGCCGTGCACGATCTGGCGGTGGTGCCCCGAGGTGCGGGCACGAAGATCGACTGGGGTGCGGCCCCCGTTCAGGTCGACATCCTGCTCGACACCGGCCGGCTCGCCGGCATCGGTCACGAACCGGTCGACTCGCTGGTGACCGACGTGGGTGCCGGCACTCCACTGCGGGCGGTGCAGGCCACCCTGGGGCGCACCGGGCAGCGGCTCGCGATGGACGCCCCCTCACCGGGCGCGACACTGGGCGGCGTGCTCGCCGCCGGCGAGTCCGGTCCGCTGCGCCACCGCCACGGCAGCCCCTGCGACCAACTGCTCGGTGTGCGTTACCTCGCCGCCGACGGCGAGCTGATCAGCGTCGGCGGTGGCGCGCCCGGCCTCGACCTGGCCCGCCTGCTCTGCGGCTCCCAGGGCGCGCTCGGCGTGCTGGTGTCGGCGAGCATGCGGGTGCAGCCGGTGCCGGCGAGCAGGCTCTGGGTGTCCCGCCCGGTGTGGACGCCGTTGGAGGTGCACGACCTGGTCCAGACGATCCTCGCCGCTCGGCTGGAGCCGTCGGCCATCGAGCTGGACCTGCCCGGAGGCACCCCCCGCCCACGTACGCCGTACCCGCCCGGTCACCCGGCGGCCACCGCCCGCGAGCGTCATCCGTCGATGTCCGGCCGGGCCGGCGCCCCGTCCCGGGCCGGCAGCCTGGTGGTGCTGCTGGAAGGCGGCCCGGCCGACGTCGGCGAGCGTGCCGAGCGGCTGGTCGGCCTGCTGCACGGGGAGGCGACGATCGCCCACTCCGCGCCGACGTGGTGGCGCCGCTACCCGTTCGCGCCCGGTGACACGGCGCTGCGCCTGGAAGTCCCGATCGGCGACCTGCACGCCGCCGTCTACGCGCTACGCGACGCTGCCGGAGCGCCGGTGCCGGTGCGCGGCTCCGCCGGGCTGGGCGTGGTGCATGCGGCACTGCCCGGGGCGTTGGCAGCCGACCGGGTGGCGTCCATCCTGGCCGCCGTCCGAGGGGTGCTGCTGGCCCGGCATGGCCGTTGCGTGGTGGTCTCCGCTCCGGCGGCGGTCCGCCAGGCGGTCGACCTCTGGGGCGAGCTGGCCGGCCTGGCCCAGTTGCGGGCCGCGAAGCAGCACCTGGATCCGGAGCACCGGCTCGCACCCGGGCGGCTCCCCGGCGGCCTGTGAGGCCGGGTTGGCCGTCTGCCGGTGCGGCCCGGCCGGGTCAGCTTGTCGGCCGGTGCGGCCCGGCCGAGGTCAGTCCAGCCACCACCGGTGCATGTCCAGCAGTGGCGGGGTGAAACGGGCCACCAGCACCAGCAGACCGCCTACCGCGCCGACCAGCAGCAGTGACCGGGTCGCCCGGGGCAGGGCCTCACGCGCTCGGGCGGCCAGCGCCACAGCGACGATCGCCAACGGCAGCGCGAGCACCGCACCCACCACGTAGAGCATCCCGACCACTGCGTAGAGCCAGAGGAACGGGTTCAGCCCAGCCATCCCGAACGGGATCATGTCCTTCGGGTCGTACGTGCCGGTCAGCATCTCGGCCGGGCCGACGCCGGCGGTCGTCATCCGACCGACGTAGAGCAGCAGCACGGCGACGAACGCGCCAAGGGTCGCGAGCTGCGCGACGATCAGGGCCCGGACTGCCGGCCGGGAGTACGACGTGACCTGCGCGACGCTCGTCATGACCGTCAATCTACCGAGCGGACCGAATATCCGAGGGCGGCGCGGCGGTCAGCTCGCGTCGTTGCGGAGCACCAGGACGGCGATGTCGTCCCGGGGCGGCTCGACCGAGAAGTTGATCGCCGCGGCGCGCAGCCGGGCGGCCACCACGTCGGCCGAATACCCGGCCAGGGGCGCTGCGGCGTCGCGCAGCCGATCGGTGCCGAACAGCTCCCGGCCGCGCCGCCGCTCGGTGACACCATCGGTGTAGAAGATCAGCGAATCGCCCGGCGCGAGCGTGATCTCCGCCGTCGGCGAGGTGATCGTGTCGAGCAGGCCGAGGGCGGTGCCGCCGGTGCCGACGAACCCGGCGCCGCCCGTTGCGGCCAGCAACACCGGCCGGTCGTGCCCGGCGAGGTGCAGCGAGACGTCCAACTGGCCACCCTCGCCCGGCCCGACCGCTGCCAGCGCGAGCGTGCAGTAGCGACCGCCACCGCGCTCGACAAGTGTCTCGTTGAGCCGTGCCAGCGCCTCCGGTAACGGTTTGCCGTCGCCGACCAGCACCCTGATCACGTCCCGGACCAGCCCGGTCACCGCGGCCGCCTGGACACCCTTGCCCGAGACGTCACCGATCACCACCAGCCACCGCCCGTCGGGCAGTGGCACCACATCGTAGAAGTCGCCGCCCACCTCGGCGTCGTCGCCGGTCGGGACGTACTCGGCGGCGAAACCGATTCCGTCCACCAGCGGCAGCACCGGCGGCAGCAGAGACTGCTGGAGCGTCTGCGCCACCCGACGGCGTTCGGCGTGGATCCGGGCGTTCTCGATGGCCAGCGCGGCCCGCCGGGCCACGTCCTCCAACACTGCCACCTCGTCCGGGTCGTGCCGGTGCCGCTGGTGCCGCCCCACCGCCAGGGTCCCGAGCCGCTGCCCGCGGGCGATCAGCGGGACGGCGAAACCCTCCATCGGGCCGCCCAGGGGGATCTGCGCCGCGCTGCGGGACGCCTCGCGCAGGCGGGCCTGGATCGAATCGGGCCCGGTCTCCGCCAGCACCTTGTGCAACTGCGGAAGCATCGACTCGTCGGCGTGGCTGGCCGCCGCCAGCCGGAGCCGACCCCACTCGTCGGTGGTGTGCACCGCGCACCACTGGCCGAGTCGCGGCACCACCAACTGCGGCACCAGCGCCATGGTCAGGTCGACGTCGAGCGACTGGGCCAGCAGTTCGCTCGCCTCGGCCAGGAACGTCAGCCACACCTGCCGGCGGACGTCGGCCCGGCGCAGCCGGTCGTTCTCCAGGTGCAGCGACAGCCGCTCGGCGGTGAGCACCGCCAACGGTTGGGCGTACGCCGACGGCGCGGCGTCCAACTCCAACTCCCCGGCGTAGGGGCGGTGCACGGTCAGTGGCACCCGGAGCAGGTCGCTGTCGGGGCGGGGCGGCCGACCGAAGCGGGCCAGCACCTGGCGACCCTGACCGTCGCCCCGGTCCAGGCGGATCGTGCCGCCGGCTGCGCCCACCATCTCGGCGACCCGGCTGAGCAGACTGGTGGCGAAGTCGGGCAGCGGGTCGTCCCCGTACAGGTCGGGGGCGGTCTGCATGAGTTCGCTCATCGCACTGGCGCTCGGCGCGGACCCGTCGGTGCTCGTCCGGGGGCCGGCGTTGGCCGGTGTCGATTCGCCGATGCTCCCGCCGGAGGGCGGGTCGACGCCGGGGCGGTCGAGCCGGAACCAGACGCCCTTGCCGGTGGGCAGGTACGTGGTGCCCCAGCGGCTGGCGAAGTGGTCGACCAGCAGCAGGCCCCGGCCCCGCACGGAGACCTCGTTGATCTCGGTGGAGTCGTTGCGGTCGCCGACGGTCAGCTCGTCGCCGGAACCGGGGGCGAAGTCGGAGACGGTGACGGTCAACCCGATCTCGTCCGCGACGACCTCGATGTCCAGTTCGGTGCGGGCGTGCTCGACGGCGTTCGTGGTCAGCTCGGTGGTGAGCAGCAGCGCCTCGTTGGCCAGCTCGTCCAGGTGTGACTCGGTCAACACCGAGCGGACCACGGCGCGGGCGGCGGCCGGCGTACGGCGGTCGGCGGGCAGCCGCACACGCCGGACGGCCCCGTCCCGGGCCCCGGCCGTCGCGGGCCCCGCCTCGTCTGGCACCCCCGTATCCTCCACCGTCCCCCTGCCGGGTGCCAAGCCGATCACCGATCGCGGGCTGTCGCGTCGGTCAGCGGCACCGGTGGCAGCGTGCTGGGTGACGCGTCGAAACGACCGGTGCGGGGGCTGGGCGAGGTTTGCGGCGCGCCGTGCCGGCTCGACGCCGATCGGGCGGGTTGACGCGCGATCGATGCCACCTGGCGGGTCGCGCACCCTGGCACCACGGCGCGCGCGGGCACAATATGGGGTGCCGGTGTGTCCGCACGGACCGGCGCCCCCCGAGTTGAGCGAGGAATGATGACCACGTCGAAGCAGTCGGTGGCGGATCCGTCCGCGTCCGACCACGAGGCGCTCCTCGGTGAGTTGGCCGAGGCACTGCGACGGATCGGGCGCGGCGACCTGAAGGTCCGGCTTCCCCGCCGGGCCGGCGCGGCCGGTGAGGTGGCGGACGCCTTCAACGAGGTGGTCTCGCTCCAGGAGCGGCAGTACCTTGACCTGCGGCGGATCAGCCGGATCGTCGGTCGTGACGGCCGGCTCACCGAGCGGCTCGACGACGAGGGGCTGGACGGCTCCTGGGCGGAGGGGCAGCGGGCGATCAACTCGCTGATCGACGACCTGGGTCGACCGACCACCGAGATCGCCCGGGTGATCGTGGCGGTCGCCGACGGTGACCTGTCCCAGCACATGGCGTTGGAGATCGACGGTCGGCCGCTGCGCGGTGAGTACCTGCGCATCGGGCGCACCGTGAACACGATGGTGGACCAACTGTCGTCGTTCTCCAACGAGGTGACCCGGGTGGCCCGTGAGGTGGGCACCGAGGGCAAGTTGGGTGGCCAGGCCGACGTGCGGGGCGTCGCCGGCACCTGGAAGGACCTCACCGACTCGGTGAACACCATGGCGTCGAACCTGACCGGCCAGGTGCGGTCGATCTCGCAGGTGGCGACGGCGGTGGCCAAGGGCGACCTGTCGCAGAAGATCACGGTCGGCGCGCGTGGTGAGGTGGCCGAGCTGGCCGCCACGATGAACTACCTCACCGACACGCTGCGGCTCTTCGCCGAGCAGGTGACCCGGGTGGCCCGTGAGGTGGGCACCGAGGGCAAGTTGGGCGGCCAGGCCGAGGTGCCGAACGTGGCCGGCACCTGGAAGGACCTGACCGACAGCGTCAACTCGATGGCGTCGAACCTGACCGCCCAGGTCCGTAACATCGCTCAGGTCTCGACGGCGGTGGCGCGCGGCGACCTGTCGCAGAAGATCACGGTGGCGGCGCAGGGCGAGATCCTGGAGCTGAAGGACACCGTCAACACGATGGTGGACCAGTTGTCGTCGTTCGCCGACGAGGTGACCCGGGTCGCGCGTGAGGTGGGCATCGAGGGCAAGTTGGGCGGTCAGGCGCAGGTGCGCGGCGTCTCCGGCACCTGGCGGGACCTCACCGAGAACGTCAACCAGTTGGCCGGCAACCTCACCAGCCAGGTCCGCAACATCTCGCAGGTCTCCACCGCCGTGGCGAAGGGCGACCTGTCGCAGAAGATCACGGTGGACGCCCAGGGCGAGATCCTGGAGCTGAAGAACACCGTCAACACCATGGTCGACCAGTTGTCGTCGTTCGCCGACGAGGTGACCCGGGTGGCCCGCGAGGTGGGTACCGAGGGCAACCTGGGCGGTCAGGCGCAGGTGAAGGGGGTTTCCGGCACCTGGCGGGACCTGACCGACAATGTGAACTCGATGGCGTCGAACCTGACCAGCCAGGTCCGCAACATCGCCTCGGTGACCACCGCTGTGGCGAAGGGTGACCTGTCGCAGAAGATCACCGTGGACGCGCGGGGCGAGATCCTGGAGCTGAAGTCGACTGTCAACACGATGGTGGATCAGCTCTCGTCGTTCGCCGACGAGGTGACCCGGGTGGCCCGCGAGGTGGGCACCGAGGGCAAGTTGGGTGGGCAGGCCCAGGTACGCGGGGTCGCTGGCACCTGGCGGGACCTGACCGACAACGTGAACTCGATGGCGTCCAACCTGACCGCCCAGGTCCGCAACATCGCCCAGGTCTCCACCGCTGTGGCGAAGGGTGACCTGTCGCAGAAGATCACCGTGGACGCGCGGGGCGAGATCCTGGAGCTGAAGTCGACTGTCAACACGATGGTGGATCAGCTCTCGTCGTTCGCCGACGAGGTGACCCGGGTGGCCCGCGAGGTGGGCACCGAGGGCAAGCTCGGCGGTCAGGCGCAGGTGAAGGGCGTTTCCGGCACCTGGCGCGACCTGACCGACAATGTGAACTCGATGGCGTCGAACCTGACCAGCCAGGTCCGCAACATCGCCTCGGTGACCACCGCCGTGGCGAAGGGTGACCTGTCGCAGAAGATCACCGTGGACGCCCAGGGCGAGATCCTGGAGCTGAAGTCGACTGTCAACACGATGGTCGACCAGTTGTCGTCGTTCGCCGACGAGGTGACCCGGGTCGCCCGCGAGGTAGGTATCGAGGGCAAGCTCGGCGGTCAGGCGCAGGTGAAGGGCGTCTCTGGCACCTGGCGCGACCTCACCGAGAACGTCAACCAGCTCGCCTCGACGCTGACCACGCAGTTGCGGGCCATCGCCCAGGTGTCCACCTCGGTGACCCGGGGCGACCTGACCCAGCGGATCGCGGTCAAGGCGCAGGGCGAGGTCGCCGAGCTGAAGGACAACATCAACCAGATGATCGTCACCCTCCGGGAGACGACGAAGAAGAACGCCGAGCAGGGCTGGCTGGACTCCAACCTCGCCCGGATCGGCGGCCTCCTGCAGGGCCAGCGCGACCTCGGCGAGGTCTGCCGCATGATCATGACGGAGGTGACTCCGCTGGTCGACGCCCAGCTCGGTGCCTTCTTCCTGGCCGACGACACCGACGGCAGCATGCGGCTGCGGCTGACCTCCTCGTACGGGTACGTGGCACGGGGGCACGACGTCACCTTCGGGCCGGGTGAGGGGCTGGTCGGGCAGACAGCGCTCTCCCGTCGCACAATCCGGGTCAGCGCCTCCCCGAACAGCCGTCTCACCCTGCGGTCCGGCCTGGCCGAGACACCCCCGTCCGACCTGGTGGTGCTCCCCGTGCTGTTCGAGGGCGAGCTGCTCGGGGTGATCGAGTTCGCCAGCGTGTCGGCCTTCTCCGAGCTGCACCTGTCGTTCCTGGAGCGGTTGGTGCTCACCATCGGCATCGCTGTCAACACCATCCAGGCCAACCGGCGTACGGAGGAGCTGCTGGCCCAGTCGCAGCGGCTGGCGCACGAGATGCAGGAGCAGTCGGCGGAGTTGCAGCGCACCAACGCCGAGCTGGAGGAGAAGGCCACTCTGCTGTCCGAGCAGAAGGGCAACATCGAGACCAAGAACCGGGAGATCGAGCTGGCGCGGCTGGGCCTGGAGGAGAAGGCGCAGCAGCTGACCCGGGCGTCGGCGTACAAGTCGGAGTTCCTGGCCAACATGAGCCACGAGCTGCGGACCCCGCTGAACTCGTTGCTGCTGCTGGCCCGTCTGCTGGCCGAGAACTCGGAGCAGAACCTCAGCCCGAAGCAGATCGAGTTCGCCCGGACCATTCACGGGTCGGGCTCGGACCTGCTGCGACTGATCGACGACATCCTCGACCTGTCCAAGATCGAGGCGGGCCGGATGGACGTCGAGCCGACCGAGATTCGCTTCACCGAGCTGCGCGGCTACGTCGAGCAGGCGTTCGCGCCGCAGGCCGAGGAGAAGAACCTGGACTTCCAGGTACGGGTGAGCAAGGATCTGCCGCCGGCGTTGGTGACCGACGCGCAGCGGTTGCAGCAGATCCTGCGCAACCTGCTCTCCAACGCTGTGAAGTTCACCGACAACGGCGCCGTGACGCTGCGGATCGCCCCGGCCGCGGAGAACGCGGTCTTCGACGTGCCGGCGCTGACGAACGCCCAGCAGGTGATCGCGTTCACCGTGATCGACACCGGGATCGGCATCTCCGACGACAAGCTGTCGATCATCTTCGAGGCGTTCCAGCAGGCCGACGGCACTACCAGTCGCCGGTACGGCGGCACCGGCCTCGGTCTGTCGATCAGCCGCGATCTGGCCCGACTGATCGGCGGCACCATCACCGTGTCGTCCGCGCCCGGTCAGGGCTCGACCTTCACCCTGTTCGTGCCGCAGGTGCTGGCCCCGGACGCGGTGGTCGCGCCGCAGGCTCCGTCGCCGCAGCGCGCCGGGCTGCCGTCGTCGCTGTTGATGCCGCCGCTGGATCTGTTGCCGGAACGGCCGGAGGCACCTGCCACCCGTCAACTGGACGGCGCCACGGTGCTGATCGTGGACGACGACGTCCGCAACGTCTTCGCCTTGACCAGCGCGTTGGAGCTGCACGGGATGACCGTGCTGTACTCGGACAACGGGGCGGACGGTGTCCGTCTGCTGGCCGAGCATCCGGAGGTGGACATCGTGCTGATGGACGCCATGATGCCCGACCAGGACGGTTACGAGACCACCCGCCAGATTCGCCGCAACCACCGGTTCGCCGACCTTCCGGTGGTCTTCCTGACCGCGAAGGCGATGCCGGGTGACCGTGAGTCGGCGCTCGCTGCCGGGGGCAGCGACTACATCACCAAGCCGGTCGACCTGGACGACCTGATCGAACTGATGTCGTCCTGGATCAACGGCAGCCGGACCGAGGAGACTTCGTGACCCAGATGGCCAAAGCGCTGCTCGTGGACGACCGGCGGCAGAACCTGACGGCCCTGGAGGCGATCCTTCAGGGCCTGCCGGTCCAGTCCGTGGCGGTGGAGAGCGGCGAGGCGGCGCTCAAGCAGTTGCTGGTGGACGACTTCGCGGTGATCCTGTTGGACGCGCAGATGCCGGACATGGACGGCTTCGAGACGGCGAGTCACATCAAGCGCCGCGAGCGGACCCGGCACGTGCCGATCATCTTCCTCACCGCCGCCGACCGGGACGCCCAGCTCGCCCTTCGGGGTTACCAGGTGGGGGCGGTGGACTACCTCACCAAGCCGTTCGACCCGTGGGTGCTGCGGGCCAAGGTGTCGGTCTTCGTGGAGCTGTGGGTGAAGACCCGGCAGCTCGCCACCCAGTCGGATCTGGTCCGGGAGCGCGACACGCAGTGGCGGCGGCTCACCGACGCTGTCGACGAGGCGACCGCGCAGCTCCGGTCGGACGACCCGGAGGTCCGCGACCGGGCGGTACGGCTGCTCGAACAGGCCCGTTGGGGCAACACCGCCTGACAGTGGCGGGGCGGCTCAGCCGGTGGGCTGGTCGTTGCGGATCATCAGGGCGCTGCGCAGGCCGGTGATGTCCAAGACGCGGATCAGGAAGTCGCCCACGTGCGTCAGCATCAGCAGGCTCTGCGCGTGACTGGCCTTGCGGCTGAGCACGACCAGGGTGCCCAGGCCCTGCGAGTCGCAGAAGGTGACGCCGCCGAGGTCGAGCACGATCTTCGGCGGGGGGTCGGCCAGCACCTCGTTGACGACGGTGGAGAGCTGGGCCGCCGTGAGCATGTCGATCTCACCGGCCAGGCGCAAGACTGCTTCGTCGCCCGTCCGGTGTAGCGTGATGGACAGTTCGGCACGATCCACCCGGTCAGCCTAGCGCGATCCGACCGACCTGGCCTGTCGAGGCCGCGAGCCGTTGCCGTCCAGGCCATGAAGCCCCCCGTGTCGGCGCTGCCGACCGGCGCGAGGCACAGGTGAGCCGGGTAACCCCACCACGGGGTGGCTGCTGGTTGACCGTCCGGCGCTGTCACAATGGCGGCATCGTGACCGACATCTTTCCCGCCGGATCCGGCCGCTACCCAGCCGACGCGCCGGCCTCCGAGGCCCTGTTCGACCGCGCCCGCGCCATCGTGCCGGGCGGGGTGAACTCCCCTGTGCGCGCCTTCCAGGCGGTCGGCGGCACCCCGCGTTTCATGGTCCGTGGTGAGGGCCCGTGGCTGTTCGACGCCGACGGTCGCCGCTACGTCGACCTGGTCTGCTCCTGGGGTCCGCTGATCCTCGGGCACGCCCACCCGGAGGTGGTGGAGGCCGTGCAGGCCGCCGCCGCCCGGGGCACCAGTTTCGGCACGCCCACACCGGGTGAGGTGGAGTTGGCCGCCGAACTCGTCGACCGGACCCCGATGGAGCAGGTCCGGCTGGTCAACTCCGGCACCGAGGCGACAATGTCGGCGATCCGGCTGGCCCGCGGCTTCACCGGCCGCTCGAAGATCGTCAAGTTCGCCGGCTGCTACCACGGCCACGTCGACGCGCTGCTCGCCGCCGCCGGCTCCGGCGTGGCCACCCTGGGCCTGCCGGACTCGCCCGGCGTGACCGGCGCGGCGGCCAGCGAGACGATAGTGCTCCCGTACAACGACATCCGGGCCGTCGAGGAGGCGTTCGCCGCCGAGGGCCAGCACATCGCCGCGGTGATCACCGAGGCCGCCGCCGGCAACATGGGCGTGGTGGCCCCCCGCGACGGCTTCAACCAGCAGCTCGCCCGGATCGCGCACGCACACGGCGCCCTGCTCGTGGTGGACGAGGTGATGACCGGGTTCCGGGTCTCCCGCGCCGGGTGGCACGGCCTCGACGCCTCCGACGCCGACCTGTGGACGTACGGCAAGGTCATGGGTGGTGGCCTGCCCGCCGCGGCGTTCGGCGGGCGCGCGGACATCATGGCGCGACTCGCGCCGGCCGGCCCGGTCTACCAGGCCGGCACCCTCTCCGGTAACCCGCTCGCCTGCGCCGCCGGCCTGGCGACCCTGCGGCTCGCCGACGACGCGCTGTACCAGCGCCTCGACGAGACGGCCGCCGTCGTGGGCAAGCTGGCGTCCGACGCGTTGGCCGCCGCCGGGGTCCCGCACCGACTGTCGTACGCGGGCAGCATGTTCTCGGTCTTCTTCACCGACGCCGACGTGGTCGACTACGACAGCGCGCGCACCCAGCAGGTGCCGGCGTTCAAGGCGTTCTTCCACGCGATGCTCGCCGCAGGCGTCTACCTGCCGCCGAGCGCTTTCGAGTCGTGGTTCGTGTCGGCGGCGATCGACGACGCCGCTCTGGAGCACATCGCCGACGCGCTGCCGACGGCGGCGAACGCGGCGGCAGCGGCTGGCCACGGGGGTTGAGCGTGAGCGCGAGGAGTGAGCCGGGTTTGCGAGCCCCGCAGTCGCGAACAGAGGGAGCGCAGCCTTGAGCAAGACGGTGGTCCACGTGCTTCGGCACGGCGAGGTGTACAACCCCGACCAGATCCTCTACGGCCGGCTGCCCGGTTTCCGCCTTTCCGAGCTGGGTGTGCAGATGGCCAAGGCCGCCGCGCAGGGCCTGGCCGAGCGGGAGATCGTGCACGTGGTGGCCAGCCCGCTGGAGCGCGCCCAGCAGACCGCCGAGCCGATCGCCGCCCAGTTCGGGCTGCCGGTCGGGGTGGACGAGCGGCTGATCGAGAGCGCCAACTGGTTCGAGGGCAAGAAGGTCTCCCCGGGTGACGGGTCGTTCCGTGACCCGCGCAACTGGTGGGTGCTGCGCGACCCGGTGACCCCGTCCTGGGGTGAGGCGTACCGGGTGATCGCCGAGCGGATGTTCGCCGCCGTGCAGGCCGCCCGGGTCGCCGCCGAGGGGCGCGAGGCGGTGCTGGTGTCGCACCAGCTCCCGATCTGGACGTTGCGGCGTTACGTCGAGCGCAAGCGGCTCTGGCACGACCCGCGCAAGCGGCAGTGCGGGCTGGCGAGCCTCACCTCGTTCCACTTCGACGACGCGAAGGTGGTGGGCATCGGCTACAGCGAGCCGGCCGCGCACCTGATCGCTCTCTCCGCGACCGCCCGGACGGCCAAGGGGGCCTGATGAACGCCCGGAGGTGGACCGCCGGTCTGCTCGCCACCGTCGCCGCCGTGGCGCTGGTCGGCTGCACGTCGTCGAAGGCGCAGGAGAAGACCTGCACGACCACCACCGACGGGATCTTCGAGTGCGCACCGGACCAGCGCTCCGCACCCCCGAAGCTCGCCGGTGAGCTGCTGCTCGGCGGCAGCTACGACGTCAGCGAGGCACGCGGTCAGGTAGTGGTGGTCAACTTCTGGGGTTCCTGGTGCGCGCCGTGCCGCGCCGAGGCGGACGACCTGGAAGCCGTCTATCAGGCCACAAAGGGTTCCGGGGTGAACTTCCTCGGCATCAACGTCCAGGATTCGCGGGACAAGGCCAAGGCGTTCGAGAAGGGCCGGGTCACCTACCCGAGCCTGTTCGACCCGTCCAGCAAGACGGCGCTCGCGCTGGACATCCCGCCGAACAGCGTGCCGGCGACTGTGGTGCTCGACCGTGACGGTCGGATCGCCGCGGTGATCCGGGCCGCCGTCAAGCAGGAGGGCCTGCAACCGATCGTCGAACGGGTCGCCGCCGAGAAGCCGGCGTCGAACTGATGGGTGAGACCTTCGAGCAACTGGCCCTCAGCGGGCCGCTGCTGCTCGCCATCGGCGCGGCGGCGCTCGCCGGCCTGGTCAGCTTCCTCTCCCCGTGCGTGCTTCCGCTTGTCCCGGGTTATCTGTCGTACGTGACCGGTCTGGCCGGCGCCGACCTGGAGGGCCGGCGGCCGGAGGCCGACCCCGCGCCGGCCAGCGGGGGTGTCGCCGTCAAGGAACGGGTCGCGCGGGCGGGCGCGGTCAAGGGTCGGGTGCTCGCCGGGACGCTGCTGTTCATCGGCGGCTTCACTGTCGTCTTCGTGGCCACCGCGATCCTCTTCGCCAGCATCGGCCGGGTGTTCTTCGACTACGAGCGCGAATTGCAGATCGGCGTCGGCGTGCTGATCATCGTGGCGGGGTTGAGCTACCTCGGGATGATCCCGGCCCTGCAACGGGAGTTCCGGATCTCCCGGTTGCCGTCGGCCGGGCTGCTCGGCGCACCGGTCTTCGGGGCGGTCTTCGCGCTCAGTTGGGTGCCCTGCACCGGCCCCACGCTCGGCGCGGTGATGGGCATGGCCACCGCCAGCGGCCAGAGCGACCGAGCCGTGGTGCTCGCCGTGGCGTACTGCCTCGGGTTGGGGATACCGTTCATCGTCTTCGGGCTGGGCTTCGAACGCCTGCTCGGGGTCTTCCGCGCCGTCCGGCGCAACAGCCGCTGGGTCACCCGGGTCGGCGGCGCCCTGCTCATCCTGATCGGTCTGGCCCTGGTCACCGGCGGATGGCAGAGCTTCGTGATCTGGCTGCAGACCACCGTCGGGGTGGGCGAGGTGAGCATCTGATGACGGTCGTCGACGACCGACCGGAGACCGCGGCGCCCGCGCCACGCCGCCGGCCGAACCGGCTGCTGGCCCTGCTGCGCAACTCGTGGCGGCAGCTCACCAGCATGCGTACGGCGTTGATCCTGCTCTTCCTGCTCGCGATCGCCGCCATTCCCGGCTCGGTGCTGCCGCAGCGCGGGATCAGCCCGGAGAAGGTCAACGAGTACTTCGTCGACCACCCGGACTGGGCTCCCCGACTGGACCGGATCGGCGCGTTCGAGGTCTTCGGGTCGGTCTGGTTCTCCGCGATCTACCTACTGCTGTTCACCTCCCTGATCGGCTGCATCACGCCCCGGCTGCGCGACCACGTCCGCACACTGCGGTCGCGTCCGCCGGCCGCGCCGAAGCGGATGGCCCGGCTGCCGCAGCACACTGTGCTGCCCGCCCCGCCCGGTGGGGCGGCGGCGATCGCCGAGGCGCTGCGGAAGCGCCGCTGGCGCGTCGAGGTGCGCGGCGACGAGGTCTCCGCCGAGAAGGGCTACCTCAAGGAGACCGGCAACCTGCTGTTCCACACCTCGCTGATCGCGGTGCTGATCGGGGTCGCGCTCGGCTCCTGGTACGGCTGGAGCGGCAACCGGCTGCTGGTGGCCGGCGCGGACAACGCGTTCTGCAACACCCGCCAGCAGTACGCCGAGGCGAAGCTCGGCCCCCAGGTGGACAGCGCCGACCTGCCCGGCTTCTGCCTGCGGCTGGACGACTTCGAGGCCCGGTTCCTGGCGTCCGGCCAGCCGGAGTTCTTCAACGCCACGGTCACCGTTGACGGCCCGGACGAGCCGACCCGCAGTGCCGACTTCTCGGTGAACTCGCCGCTGCGCCTGAACGACGCGAGCGTCTACCTGCTCGGCCACGGGTACGCGCCGGTGATCCGCTACACCGACCGGTTCGGCAACAGCCAGATCAGTGACGAGCCGTTCCTGACCACCGGCGACATGGGCCTCACCAGTGAGGGGCTGGCGGCCTTCCCGGACGCGAACGTCGACCCGGCGACCGGCCAGCGCGCACCGGATCAGCAGATGGCGTTCACCGGCATCTACCTGCCCACAGCGCCCGAGCAGGCGCCGTTCGTCCGCTCGCAGTACCCGACCGAGCGCAACCCGGCGCTGAACCTGGTCGCCTACCGGGGCAACCTCGGCCTGGACGCCGGCATCCCCGGCTCGGTCTACCAACTCGACCAGCGGCAGGTGCGGGCCGGCAAGGTCAAGGAGGTCGGCACCAAACTGCTCCGCAAGGGCGAGACCTGGAAGCTGGACGACGGCACGACAGTCGAGTTCCTGGGCACCGAGCGGTACGTCACCCTCTCCGTCCGGCACGATCCCGGCTCGACGATGCTGCTGGTCAGTTGCGGCGTCCTGCTGGTCGGTCTGATGGGTTCGCTGTTCGGGAAGCGCCGCCGGGTGTTCTTCCGGGTGGTGCCGGCCGACCCCGGGGAAGGATCTCCGACGAGCGGTAGTAGCTTGATGGAGGTCGGTGGGTTGCCGCGTACCGACTATCCAGGGTTCGCCGACGAGTTCACCCAGCTGGTCGCCGCCGTCAGCGGTGCCGAACGGGCTGGTGCTGGCGCTGACTCCGCTGACCGGGCCGGCGTGCGAGAAGGAGCCGAGTGATGTCCGCACTCTCCGACAATCTGGTGTCATTCGCGATCCTGGCGTACCTGATCGCGATGATCGGCCACGCCGTCGAGTACGCGCTGGGCAACGTGCGTACCCGGGTCGCCACGGCGGCTCCGGTGCGCGAGCTGGTCGGTGCCGGCGGCGGTGTCGTCCCGACGCCCCCCGCGCCGGTCCCTTCGTCACCCACTGTCGACCGCTCCGCCGGGCGGGCCCGGCTGGCGGGCCTGATCGGGGTGGGCGCCACTGCGGTCGCCGCCGCGCTGCACCTCGCGGCGCTGGTCACCCGTGGGCTCGCCGCGGACCGGATGCCCTGGGGCAACATGTACGAGTTCGTGCTCACCGTGACGTTCATCGGGGTGGCCGCCTGGTTGGTGGTGCTCTGGAAGCGACAGTCGCTGCGCAAGCTCGGGCTCTTCCTCACCCTGGTGATGGTGCTGCTGGTCGCCACCGCCGAGCTGGTGCTGTACGTGCCGATCGTGCCGCTGGTCCCGGCGCTGAACTCGTACTGGTTCGTCATCCACGTCTCGACGATCGTCTTCGCGTCCGGCATCTTCCTGCTCGGCGTGGTGCCGGCGGTCGGCTTCCTGATGCGCAACGGGTACGAGCAGGGCAAGCGGAGCTTCCCGTACACCCTGGCCAAGCGACTGCCCGGCGCTGCCGGCCTGGAGCGGCTGACCTTCGCGCTGCACGCCTTCGCGTTCCCGATCTTCACCTTCGCGGTGATCGCCGGTGCCATCTGGGCCGAGGCGGCCTGGGGCCGTCCGTGGGGCTGGGACCCGAAGGAGACCTGGGCGTTCATCTCCTGGGTGGTGTACGCCGGCTACCTGCACGCCCGCGCGACGCCCAGCGTGAAACGCAACGTGGCCACCTGGATCGCGGTGCTCGGCTTCCTCACCATGCTGATGAACCTGTTCGGCGTGAACATCTTCTTCACCGGCCTGCACTCGTACGGCGGGCTGGACTGAACCACGGCTGACAGAACGTAGAACTACACTTCTTAGAAGCGTAGTTCTACGTTCTGTGGGGATGTGGCAGTGAAGCTCTCCAAACCAGCGGAAATCTTCGACCGTGACGTCGAATGGGCGGAGCTGGTCCGGTTCGCCGCGGACGACCGGCCCGGCGCGACGCTTGGCGTGGTCAGCGGCCGTCGCCGGCAGGGCAAGACTCTGCTGTTGTACGAGTTGGCCCGCGCTACCGACGGTTTCTACTTCGGGGCGACCGAGGCGACCCCGGCAGAATCGCTGCGTCGACTCGGGGAGGCTCTCGGCCGGCACACCGACGCGCCTGGTCCGCTTCGCCTGGAAGACTGGTCGAGTGCGGTCGACGCGCTGCTCGCACTGGGCCAGCGCCGCCCGGTCACCGTGGTGATCGACGAGTTCCCCTACCTTGCCCGATCCAGTCGGGATCTCCCGTCGATCATTCAGCACGCCCTCACGCCGGGCCGGGTCGAGCGCACCGAATCTCGTACGCGCCTGCTGCTGTGCGGTTCGGCACTGTCGTTCATGGGTGGTCTGCTTGCCGGTTCGGCCCCGCTGCGCGGACGGGCGGGGCTGGAACTGCCCGTGCCACCGTTGGACTATCGGGCCGCCGCGACGTTCTGGGGGATCGTTGATCCTGCCCTCGCTGCCCGCGTGTTCGCCATCGTCGGGGGCACGCCGGCCTACCGACGGGAATACGTCCAGGACGATGTGCCCGACGGGCCGGACGATTTCGACGACTGGGTCGTGCGCGCCGTGCTGAATCCGGCCCGCCCGTTGTTCCGCGAGGCTCGCTATCTGCTCGCCGAGGATCCCGACCTGCGGGACACCGCGCTCTACCATTCCGTGCTGTCCGCGGTCGCCGAAGGCAACGGCACCCGAGGGGGGATCGCCGGGTACATCGGACGGAAGGCCACCGACCTCCAGCACCCGCTCACCGTCCTTGAGGACGCCGGTCTCCTCATTCGCGAGCCCGATCCGCTCCGTAGCGGGCGTAGCCGTTACCGCATCGCCGAACCCCTGATCACCTTCTATCAGGCGGTCATGCGGCCCTCCTGGACGGCCTTGGAGCAGCGGCGTGGCGCGGACGTCTGGAGGCGTTCCAATCGCAGGTACTCAAGCGGGGTGCTGGGGCCAGCGTTCGAGGAGATCGTCCGGCAGTGGGCCCTGCGCTTCGCCGCGCCGGAGACATTCGGCGGTGTCGTCGCGGAGGCCAGCGCGGCCGTCCTCACCGATCCCTCCACCCGCACCAGCCTGGAACTCGACCTGGTGGCGTTCGGTGAGCCGCCGTTCGGCGACGGCCCTCGGCCGCTGCTCGCCATCGGAGAGGTCAAGTGGGGTCGCACGCTGGGTCTGCCCGAGTTGGATCGGCTGAGCCGGGCACGTGACCTACTCGCCGCGCGGCCCGGCCTGGACGTGCGGGACGCCCGGTTGTTGCTCGCGAGCGCGGCGGGGTTCACCGACGAGCTTCGGCACGCGGCCGGTCAGCGTCCCGACGTCGTTCTCGTCGATCCGTCGCGGCTTTATTCGGGCGACTGAGGGGGTTACGGCGGCGCTGATCCGGGAGCAACTCGGGCGGTCGCGGCGCGCGGCCGGACTGACCCTGGCGACGCGGTGCGGGCCGGTCACTGAATCGTCAGTGACCGGCCCGCATTATTCAGCCTCGGTCAGCTCACGGTGACCGGGGCGATGTCGTTGCTCGGGTTGTCGTCCACCCGGGGGTAGCGCTGGGACGGCTGGACCTTGCCGGGGACCCCGGTGTGGCTGTCGATCCGCAGGTCGAACCCGACCGTGTGCGTCTTGCCGGCAGGGAAGACCGACCCCGACCCGTTGCAGTACCAGGTTGCCGGGACGGTCTCGGGCTCTTCCTCGTCACCGCTGAGCCAGCAACCCGACGGCGTGGCCAGCACGGTGACCCCGGTGGGTGGGGTGAACTGGAAAGCTCCGACACCATCGCCGGAGAGGGTGCCATCCGGCACGCCCGGACCCTTGTTGCGCAGACCCACTGTGACCCGCACGGTGTCCCCGACGGCTCCGGTGACGGCCGCGCCCCTGGCGACGATGTCGAAGGCGCCGTGCACGCCGCGCAGGTAGGTCTGGCCGTCGGCTCGGGTCGCCTCGACCGGGATCACGTCGAGCGCCGCGCCCACCGGCCGTAGCCGGAGTGCCTGGTCGGCGTCGCGGCGCTTGAGCTTCACGCCGGTCGGGAGCGGCCCGGCACTGGCCAGCGGCTGTACGGCCTGGGTGATCCGCTTGCTGCCGAGCGTCGCCGGGCCGACAGTGGTGTCGAGCCCACCCCGCAGTTCGTGGCGTTGGCCGGGCGTGAACGTGCCCCGCACGGTGCAGACCACCACTGTGGCGAGCGACTGGTTGGTGCCGTACCGGCAGTTACGGTAGCTGGGCGGAACCAGGCCCACCGGGAAGCCGAGCGTGAGTCGCAGGTCCACCGCCGGCTGGTCACCGGCGTTGACCACGGACACCGGTACGGCGAGGTTGTCGCCCACCTCGACGCCGGTCAGGTGCTCGTCGACGGTGTCGAGCAGGTCGGGCCCGGACCGCACCGTGACAGTCGCCTGCTGGGTGTACGCCTCGGTCTGCTCGCCGAGCGCCGTGTAGTCGAGGGTGCCGGTCGCGCCGTCGACAGCGCCGGGCGCGGGCCGGAACACCACCGGGACGGTGCCGGTGAGCGTGCCGAACTCGTCGGTGGCCGTCGGCGGCATCGGGCAGGTCACCGAGGTGCCCTGGGTGACGCAGTAGTCGGGGAAGCCGGCGGTGGCCACGCCGACCAGGCCGGTCAGGTCGATGGTCACCCGGGGCTGGCTGGCGCCGGTGCTGTTCAGGGTCAGTGGCACCGTCCGGCCGGGAGCGCCGGGGCCGCCGACAGTGACGTCACCCAGCCAGCCGTCGACCCAGCCGGGGTCGTCCTGGGCCGCGGCCGGGCCAGCCGCCACGGCGACCCCTGCGGTGCCCACGACCAGCGCGGTCAGGCCGCGCAAGAGCCTGCCACGCGCAACGTGCACAGATCTCATGGATCTCCTTGGTGAGGGATGAGCCGGTCGGAAGAAGCCAGGTTCGCAGCACCCCGACCCGATCGGCATCAATGATCTTAGAGATCACCTGTGACGGTTTTCGATCGACAGTGTCCGTCGTTGATCCACTCGGCCTCCAGGCGGCCGAGCCGGGCGGTCAGGCGGGGTCGCAGCTCGGGTTACCGCGATATGCGCGTCACGGCATGACACAGTGTCAGGCGCTCGCTACCGTGCGGCAGATGGGTCGTATGACCCGACAATCGCGGCGGAAGGTGGGGTGCGGTGACCACAGTGGTGTCCACGGCGGCGCTTATCCGGGAGCAGCTCCGGCGGTCCCGGCTCGCGGCCGGGCTGACCCAGGAGGAGTACGGCAAACGGGCGCACTACTCGCCGTCCATGGTGTCGGCCGTCGAGCTGGGCCAGACGGCACCCAACGAGGCGTACCTGATCCGGGCCGACGAGGTGCTCGACACCGGCGGCCTGCTGGTCTCGCTGCGTGAGCTGGGCCGGCGCGACGGCGAGCCGGTCTGGTTCCGCCCCTGGCTGGAGGTCGAACGGGTCGCCACCCAGCTGCGGTGCTTCGAGGCGACGATGATTCCCGGGCTGTTGCAGACCGCCGACTACGCCCGGGCGGTGTTCCGGCTCGACCTCGGGCTCACCGCCGACCGGGTGGAGGAGTTGGTGGCGGCCCGGCTGGAGCGGCAGACGATCCTCGACCGGGAGCACCCGCCGCAGCTCACCGCCGTGATCGACGAAGCCGCGTTGCAGCGCTTCGCGGAGGGCTGCGCCGGGGTGCTGGCCGAGCAGTTGCGGCACCTGGTGGCGTGCGCCCGCCGTCCGCACATCAGGGTGCACGTGCTGCCGCAGGGCGTGGGCCTGCACGCCGGCCTCTTCGGGCCGTTCATCCTGGGCCGCACCGCCGACGGCAGTTGGCTCGGCTTCCTCGACAACCAGACCGGTGGCACCGCCGTGGACGACATCTTCGAGGTGGCGACCCTGCTCGGAAGGTGGGAGAGTCTGCGCAGTGACGCGCTGCCCCGGCAGCAGTCGATCGACCTGCTCGAGGAGATCGTGAAGCCATGGATCTGACCGGAGCCCGCTGGCACAAGTCCACCCGCAGCGGCAACAATAGTGGCGCGTGCGTCGAGGTCGCCGACAACCTGCCGGGCCGGGTGCACGTCCGCGATTCCAAGGACCGCGACGGCGACCTGCTGACCTTCACCCCGGCCGCGTGGCGGGCCTTCGTCGAGCTGGCCCGCACCCGCTGACCGTCCACTCAGCCGGCTGGCCGCGGGCGCTCCCGCACCCGACCTGGGCACCCCGCACTGTGGCCCGGAGGTTTCGCCCGCGCCCACGATCAGCCGCCGAACCAGCCGGGCACGTCGAGTCGGAACCAGTTGGCCGAGGCCATCGTGCCGAGGTCGTCTTCCATCGCGGTGACCCGTTCCGGGCCGAGCGTCTCGGTCCACTGTGCCCGCAGCCGGTCGAAGATCTCGGCTGAGCGGCGCAGCCCGTCGGCGCCGCGCGGGGTCACCCGGACCAGCCGCCGTCGGGCGTCGGAGGGGTCGTCGACCCGCTCCAGGTAGCCGACGGCCACCAACCGGTCGACGGTCTTGCCGGCGGCCTGCTTGGAGATGCCCAGCCGCTGGCCCAGCTCGGTGGCTGTGGTGCCGTCCGCGCCGACGGCCTGGAGCACGAACCCGTGCAGCGGTCGCAGCTCCGGATGCCCCTCCCGGGCCAGCTCGGCGTGCAGGTCGTCGATCAGTGTCCGGAAGCCGGCCAGCAGCAGCAGCGGCAGCGCGAAGCCGGGACGCACGGGATCAGCGGTTGCCATGTTCGACAACCACGTTTACTATTTCGTCAACCATGTTGACTATCTTACCGTCCGACGAACCAGGCTCCGGAAAGCAGGTAACCGTGTCCGTCTTCACCGCCCACACCGCTGAGACCGCACCCGCCGCCGCCCGTCGGTCCATCGAGGGAGTACGCGGCCGGTTCGGCTGGCTGCCCACCCCGGTGGCCCTGATGGCCGACTCGCCTCAGTTGCTCAGCGGCTTCCTCACCGCCAGCGCAGGCTTCGAGCAGACCGACCTCGCCCCGCTGGACCGGGAGGTGGTCATCCTGACGGTCTCCACCAGTCACGAATGCCATTTCTGCGTCGCTCTGCACACCGGCAAGCTCACCGGGCTGGGCGCGACCCCCGAGCTGATCACCGCGCTGCGTGCCGGGTCGGTGCTGCCCGATCCGCGCCTGGAGGCGCTGCGCCGATTCACGCTGGCCGTGCTCGACCACCGGGGCGCGGTGCCCGACGACGAGATGGACGACTTCCTGGCCGCCGGCTACCAGCCCCGGCACGCGCTGGACGTGGTGCTCGGCGTCGGCGCGTACACCATGTCCACCTTCGCCAACCGGCTCACCCGGGCACCGCTCGACCCGCCACTGGCCGCCCACGCCTGGACGCCCGCAGCCTGACCGAGGACACCTGCGGCCCTGCTCGGGCCGCCCCGGGGGCGTGTCCATCCAGAGCGACTGCCGCCCCGGCGAACTCGGGCCGAACGCGACCAGGCACGCTGCTGATAGGCATCAGCGTTGCACCTTACAAACGCATACGAAAAGGGGAGGCGGCCGATGAATGGCCGACCTCCCCTTTTCGTCAACAGGCGCTCAGGATCTGGGGGATCCGAAAGGGCTTAGGCCAGCCCGAGAATGCGAGCGATCAGCTGGACGATCTCGTAGACGGTGTAGCCGGCGTTCGACCACTTGAGGATCTGGGTCTTGTTCGCCCACACCCACTTCGCGAACCGTGTGCCGTACTTCGCACCGGCCTTGATGATCTTCGCTGCCAGAGTCAACCAGCCCATCTGAACCCTCCAATAATCGTGGCGTTTCGAACAGGTGAAGCAGAGGAACACCCTGCAGAAACGACCCGCTGTAATTCCGCCCCGGTTGGGCGAGGAAAAACTAACACCCACATTCAGAGACAGCGACGAACGACGAAGTTTCCGTACGGCAGTTGCCTAGGTTATGGCCGCCGTGGTATTTAGGTCCGCTCATCGTCCCGGCAACGTGGCGGAAGTTAACCTAAGGCCCTTAACGGGCACTGCTTGGCATGGGCCGACGTCACTGAATGGCAACTTTCAGACATTGAGTCAGCAATCGGCGTGCCGATGGATCACCATGGGCTGCGGGGCAGCCGTAAGCGACAGTCGTCGGCCAATGGCAAGGGCCCTAGCGGGGTTCAACCTTTGATACCTTGTGCCTGGCCGGCCCCAAGCGCTGCACAAGCCATGGGGTCGGCTTGATCCAGAGTGGGGGATGAGGTGCTGGCTCAACTCCCAGCCGCAAGATCGCGCTCAGCGCAGCTTTGCTGATGATCAACCCAGCTGGACGCATCGACGCCGACTGGCAGTAGGCCGCACGTCATTGGGGGAAGCGCTGGCAGTGAACCGCACGTCACATGGGGGAGCACATGAATACCGAAATGCTGAGAACATTCGTTACCGCCGCCTCGTCTGGCAGCGTCTCGGAGGCCGCGAAGAAGCTCAGATATGGCAAATCGACTGTCCTCTATCACATTCGTGAGGTGGAGAAGGTCTGCCGAGTTGAGCTGTTCGAACGTGAGGTCCGGGGTCTCAACCTCACTCGTAACGGCCACGTGGCCCTGCGGATATCGCAGGAGCTGCTACGGATCGCCGCTGAGCTGAAGTCGCTACCACCGGCCAATGCTGAGACGCGGCAGAATAAGCGCTTCGACGACGGTGATGATAACGTTTTGAAGAAAAGAAATGCCTCGTGAGCCGAAGTCAACACATAACAACCGGCCGGGCGGCAGCGGATCCGCCGTCCCTTGTCCTGCCCGATTCGGGCCGAAAGAGGAGGTAGCGCGTGTCGCAGAATCTTGCGCTTATCGGCGTGACTGTGGCGGTGCTGGCGGTGTTGGGCCTTCACCTGCTCATGGCGCGCCGGGGGCCGGCCTGGATGGGTGCGGTGGTTCCATGTTTGTTCGTGATCGCAGCCGTGGTGCTCATCGTCCAAGGGCGAATTCCGGCAGGAAAGCCGTACGTGGTGGTGGTCGCTGGCCTGGTGACGCTGCTCTGGATATGGGCGGGGGCGCGGCAGGCGAGAAGCAAGGCCGCGGCGAGCGAGCCTTCGGGTTCAGTGCGACGTGAGTCGTGACGCCGCGGTGACCGATGCGGTTGACAGGGCGACGCCGGACGCCGACGGTCCGAACCCCCGCATGAGGCGACTGGACCGTCGGTCGGTCGTCTTCTGGCAGGTGGAGAATGCTGTCGGCGTCGTCGCGCTGCTCGTTGTTGCCTTCACCCTGTCCCGGGCGTCCTTCACCACGCCGCAGTGGGACGTGTGGATCCGTCTGCTCGCTCTCGCCGCGCTGGCCTTCGCCGTGCTCGACGCTCTGGTGCTGATCCCGCAGCGCTACCGGTACTACAGGTATGCCCTGACCGAGGAGTGCATCATCATCGAGCAGGGTCGCTTCTGGAGGCGGCGGCAGGTGTACCCGCTCTCCCGCATCCTGTACTGCGAGGTACGCCAGGGTCCGATCCTGAGCCTGTTCAACCTGTACACCGTCAGGGCGGCGACGATCGTCGAATCGCGGTCCCTCGGCCCGCTCGGGCGGGCCGAGGCCGACCGCTTCGAGCAGCTGATTCGTGAGCACCCGGAATGACGCAAGAAATCCGGAATCGTCGCAACAGCCCGGCCATGTTCGCCGTTCGTGCGGCCGAGCACGTGACCGGCATCGTCCCGGCGATCATCGTATGGCTCTCGATACGGGCCAAGTGGCCAACCGTGCTCGGCATCCCGGTAGACGCGATCTTCGGTCTGGTGGGTGGCGTCATCGTGCTCAGTCTGATCGTGGACTGGTGGATGACCCGATTCTCGGTGAGTCCCGACGGGGTCACCTTCGCCACGGGGCTGGTGTTCCGGCGCTCCACCTCGTTGGCCTGGTCGGAAGTCACCAGCGTCCAGACCTCCCGGTCGACGGTCGGTCGGGCCCTGGGCTGCTCGCGGGTCCTGATCGGCATCGGTGCGCAGTCGAAGGCCAACCTGGTCATCGAGGCGGTGCCGGAGGCGGTGGCCACCGAGATCGAGGACCTGTTCGAGGCCCACCGGGCTCGCCCGACCTCCCGTCCCCGGCATCCCGCTGTCGCTTCGGCAACCGAGTCTGCCGAGCACCGGCCGGACGCTGTGGATCGGGAAGAGGGTCACCCGTCGGGCGACAACGACCTGATCTATCGGATCCGCCCCCGGGACTACTTCATGCTCTCGGTCACCTACGGACAGTTCCTGTTGGTGGTCCCTTTCCTGTTCGGGCTCTACGACAACCTTGCGATCCTGTTGCCCTGGTCCGCTGCCACTCCCGACCTTCCAGACAGTGCGGCGACACTGTGGGTGCTGGCGGCCGCCGTCCTGGTGCTGGCAGTGCCGGTCGCGATCGGGTTCGGGACGACAGTCGCCTGGCTGCGGTACCGATCGTTCGAGGTTCGCCTCAGGGGATCGGTGCTCGCCATGTCGGGTGGGCTGGTGTCCGCGGAGTCCCGCCAGGTGTCCCGCTCCCAGGTGGCGGGGATCAAGATTCAACAAAATCCGCTCATGCGCGCCACGGGCCATGCCCGGCTGAATGTCGTGGCCCGACAGTCCGGGGAGCGGATCGGGGCCAACGTCGTCTTCCCCGCAGCCCGCCTGGCGTTCCTGCGCAACGAGATTCGGCGTCATTTCCCCGCGTACGCCGCTGCCGCCGACGAGTCGTACTCGGTTCGACGCTCCGTCGCCTGGTGGCTCCTCGCCGTCAACGCGGTGGTGTTGACGGTGGCCGGCGTGGCGGCAAGCAACCTGCGCCCGGTCACGGCGGGCGCCCTCATGGTCGTCTTGGCGCTCGTCCTGCTGATTGCCAGCAACTACTGCTGGGTGGCCGCGAGGCTCGATCCGGACGGTGCCGTGCTCACTTTCAGACGCGGTTTCCTGTGGGTCACCCGCTACGTGGTTCCCCTCGACTCCGTGTACTTCGTCCACTCACACCAGATCGCGGCCCACCGCGTGTCGATCGGCGCGGTGTGTCTCGGGATCTACGACTCACGAACCGTCCGGCTGTGGGTGCCGGTCGGCAGGCCAGCGTTGACCGACCAGTTCATCGAGGCCACGACCAGGGCGGCGACGCTTCGGGGGAAAGAGAAGATGGCATGATCGAAGTTAACGGGGTCACCAAGAAGTATGGCGGGACAGCGGTCGTCGACGACCTCTCCTTCGTGGTGCGGCCGGGCATCGTCACCGGGTTCCTGGGTCCCAACGGATCAGGGAAGTCCACGACGATGCGGATGATCCTGGGACTGACTCAACCCGACAGTGGGACGGTCCTCGTCGACGGGGCTCCCTTCAACCAGCACCGCAATCCGCTCGGCGCGCTGGGCGCGCTGATCGACCCAAAGTCGGGGCATCCCGGGCGTACCGCGTTTCGCCATCTCCAAGCTGTTGCGGCCACCGCGGGGATCGGCACCTCCCGGGTCCGCGAGGTGCTGGATCTGGTGGGTCTCGGTGAGGTGGCAAACCGCCGAATCGGCGGCTTTTCGATGGGCATGTACCAGCGGCTCGGCGTCGCCACTGCCCTGTTGGCGGACCCGTCGAGCCTCATGTTCGACGAACCCATCAACGGGCTGGACCCGGACGGCATCCTCTGGATGCGAACCCTGGTGAAGAAGCTGGCGGCCGAGGGCAGAGCGGTGCTCATCAGCTCACACCTGATGAGCGAGATGGCACTGACCGCGAACCATGTGGTGGTCATCGGTAAGGGACGGCTGATCGCCGACGACACCGTCAGCGCGCTGATCGGCCGCAGCAGGTCCCGGGGCGTACTCCTGCGCACCCCTCAGGGCGAGGAACTGGGTCGACTGGTGCGCTCCAGCGGCGGACACCTGTCGAATGGGCCGGAGGGAGCCTTCCGCGTGGACGGACTCACCGCGGTCGAGGTGGGTGACCTGGCCGCCGAGCATCGCATCAGACTGCACGAACTCGTCCCCCTGCGGGCCTCACTGGAGGAGGCATTCGTGGAGCTCACAGCGCAGTCGGTCACGTTCCGAGGGCGCGACATCGGCGAGCCCGAGCGGGCGGTGGCCGAGCCACTGGACGATGTCAAGATTGAGATGAGGTGAGCCGGGCGATGAGCACGGCAGCAGAGGTCGATGCCCCAATGCGCAGGCATGTTCCACCGACACATGAACTGACCTTCGGTGGCCTCGTGCGCAGCGAACTGATCAAGCTCGTCACGGCGCGCTCGCTCGTCGTTCTCCTGGTCCTGACCGCGCTCTGCACGGCTGGGCTCAGCATCCCGGTCGCGTTGTTCACCGAGCCGGATGCCCAACAATCCGCGGCGGACCTCCTGCCGACCTTCATCAACACGACCCTCATCGGCATGCAGCTCTCCATCTTCCTGATTGCCGCAATCGGTGCGATCGCGGGTGCCAGCGACTTCGGCAACGGCACCATCAGGCTCGCCTTCGGTGCGGCTCCCCGGCGTACACCTGTGCTGGCCGCCAAGCTGGCCGCAGTCGGCGGTGCCTCCAGCGCTCTGGTTGGCGTGACGATTCTCGTGACCGCGGTGGTTAACTGGCTCGCCCTCACGCCGGGTCCGCTGGGCACACCCCTCAACGACCGGGCCAGCGTCCTGAGTCTGGTCGGCACCGTGGTTGCCACAGCAGGTGTGAGTGTGTCGGCCATCAGCCTCGGGTGTCTGCTGCGCAGCTCAGCCGGTGCGATCTTCGCCATCCTCGGTCTGCTGATCGTGCTGACGATCGCCCTGATGACGGTCCCGGCGGAGGTGCTTCCGTCGGCGATCTCCAGCCACAGCTTCGGGGCGGCGGTGACGACCCTCCTGGAGTCGGCAAACAACACCGGTCGATGGCTGGGCGCGGTGGCGGCGCTCGTGGCATGGTCCGGCGCGCTCACGGGCTTCGCTGTGTTGTCCCTGCGTCGCCGGGACGTGTGAACAGTCGCCGGGACGTGTGAACAACAGCCACTCGATTCGCTCGGCCCGCGGGGAAACCGCTCGGTGGCCGCGCCACTGGCCATCCACGCCCGGCTCCCGCCGCCTGAACGCTGACGCGTCCCGGCGGCGGGAGCCGCTGCTCAATCCGTCTGAAGGAAGTCGCGCAGCAGGGCGAACATCTCGTCCGGGCGCTCCTCGTACAGCCAGTGCCCGCAGTCCTCGATCACCTCGCCGCGCACCGTGTCGGCGTACCGGCGGACCTGCTCGGCGACCTGCCCGCCGAGGCTGGCCGCCGAGCCGACGGCCAGCACCGGCATGGTCAGCTTCGTGCCCCGGTACGCCGCGTTGTCGGCGATGTCCTGCTCGAACGCCCGAAAGTAGGCGAAGCTGGCCCGCAGATGCGCCGGGTCGCGCAGATGGCTGGCGAACTCCTCGATGTCGGGCGCGGCGATGCTGCCCTTGCGCACCATCAGCGCATCGGTGAACTTGTCCACCCAGAGCGCCTCCCGCCCGTCGACCAGTGCCTCCGGAAGCCCGTTGCCGAGGGAGAAGTAGCCGAAGTTCCACACCCCCGGCCCGGCCGAGGTGAGCGCGGGAAACGTGTAGATGCTCTCGTCGGGGATCGGCGCCTCGGTGAGCGCCAGCCGACTCACCCGCTGCGGGTGGGCGGCGGCGTACGCGTACGCGACCATGGTCCCCAGGTCGTGCCCGACCAGCCGAAGGTCACCGACCAGGCCGAGCTGGTCGAGTAGTCCGTGCAGGTCGGCGGCGACAGTCTTCTTGTCGTACCCGCCGTCCGGGGCGTCGCTGCCCCCGAAGCCGCGCAGGTCGGGCGCTACCACGTCGAAGGAGCGCCCCAACTCGGGCAGCAGGTGCCGCCACATGTACCAGCACTGCGGGTACCCGTGGAGCAGCACCAGTGGCGGGCCGGCGCCGCCACGGACGTAGTTCATGGTGATCTGGCCGACCCGAGCCCGTTGCTCGGTGAATCCCGCCGGAACCCGCTCCCCGCCCATCGCCACCCCCCGTCCGCCGTCCCGCCCCTCCGCCGCCTGCCCGGCTACCCGCTCAACCGCCCGCCATGCCCCGAGGCGGCGGCGATCCGCTCGCCTTCCGTGGAGTCGCGGTATCCGGCGACCTGGGACACCGCGGTCTCCGGAAAGCCGAGTCGATCTGGACGCCGCCGCCCGCCGCCAGCCGCCGGCCGGCAGGCAATCGCGAGCGTCACAGCACCCGGCTTGGGCCGTGCGGGAGCCGGTGCGGGAGACTGGGCGACATGGCGGCTCGTGGCTTCCCGTATACCGATCTCAAGGACTTCATCGCGGCGCTGGAGCGCGCGGGGGAGTTGCGCCGGATCGACGTCCCGGTTGATCCGACGCTGGAGATCAGCGAGGTGGTCACCCGCACGGTGCGGGCCGGCGGCCCGGCGCTGCTCTTCGAGCGTCCGACCCGGGGCGAGATGCCGGTGGCGATCAACCTGTTCGGCACCGAGAAGCGGATGGCGATGGCCCTCGGCGTCGACTCGCTCGACGAGGTCGGCGCCCGGATCGGCGCGATGATCAAGCCGGAGTTGCCGGTCGGCTGGTCGGGCATCCGGGAGGGCCTCGGCAAGGTCATGCAGCTCAAGTCGGTGCCGCCGCGCAAGGTGAAGACCGCCCCCTGCCAGGAGGTCGTCTACCGGGGTGAGGACGTCGACCTGAACCGGCTGCCGGGATTGCAGGTCTGGCCCGACGACGGCGGGATCTTCCACAACTACGGGCTGACCCACACCAAGCACCCGGAGACCGGCAAGCGCAACCTCGGCCTGTACCGACTCCAGCAGCACGGCCGCAACACCCTGGGCATGCACTGGCAGATCCACAAGGACTCGACAGCGCACCACGCTGTCGCCGAGCGGCTCGGGCAGCGCCTGCCGGTCGCGGTCGCGATCGGCTGCGACCCGGTCGTCTCGTACGCGGCCAGCGCGCCGCTGCCCAGCGACATCGACGAGTACCTGTTCGCCGGGTTCCTGCGCGGTGAGCGGGTGGAGATGGTCGACTGCCTCACAGTGCCGTTGCAGGTGCCGGCGCACGCGCAGATCGTGCTGGAGGGCTACCTGGAGCCGGGTGAGCGGCTGCCCGAGGGGCCGTTCGGCGACCACACCGGCTTCTACACGCCGGTCGAGCCGTTCCCCGTGCTGCACATCGAGGCGATGACCATGCAGCGCAAGCCGGTCTACCACTCGATCGTCACCTCGAAGCCGCCGCAGGAGGACCACGGCCTCGGCAAGGCCACCGAGCGGATCTTCCAGCCGCTGCTCAAGCTGATGATCCCGGACATCGTCGACTACGACCTGCCGGCCGCCGGCGTCTTCCACAACTGCGCGATCGTCTCGATCCGCAAGCGCTACCCGAAGCACGCGCAGAAGGTGATGAACGCGATCTGGGGCGCACACCTGATGTCGCTGACCAAGCTGATCGTGATCGTCGACGAGGACTGCGACGTGCACGACTACAACGAGGTCGCCTTCCGGGCCTTCGGCAACGTCGACTACGCCCGCGACCTGCTGCTCACCGAGGGGCCGGTGGACCACCTCGACCACTCGTCGTACCAGCAGTTCTGGGGCGGTAAGGCCGGCGTCGATGCGACCCGCAAGCTGCCCACCGAGGGCTACACCCGCGGTTGGCCGGAGGAAATGAGCATGAGCCCGGAAGTCGCCGCCCTGGTCGACAAGCGCTGGAAGGAGTACGGAATCTGATGGCCGTCATCGACGCACCGACGGCGAAGCCGGGCCGGACCAAGTCCTTCCTGAAGCTCGTCGCCGTCGAGCACTCCGTCTTCGCGCTGCCCTTCGCGTTTCTCTCCGCGCTGGCCGCGATGCAGGGTGCCGGCGGGCGGGTGCGATGGCTCGACCTGCTGCTGATCACCGTGGCGATGGTCGGCGCGCGGACGTTCGCGATGGCTGCCAACCGGATCCTCGACCGCAAGATCGACGCGCGGAACCCACGTACCGCTGGTCGGGAACTGGTCACCGGAGCGGTGAGCGTGCGGACGGCCTGGACCGGTGCGGCCGTCGCACTCGTGGTCTTCCTCGTCGCCGCCGCCCTGCTCAACCCGCTCTGCCTGGTGCTCGCGCCGCTCGCCGTGGTGCCACTCGTCGTCTACCCCTACGCCAAGCGGTTCACCAACTGGCCGCACGCCATCCTCGGGATCGCCCAGGCGGTCGGCCCGGTCGGCGCCTGGCTGGCGGTCACCGGCACCCTGGACGGCTCCGGGCCGGCCTGGCTGCTCGGCGCGGCAGTGGGGCTGTGGATCGGCGGCTTCGACCTGATCTACGCCTGCCAGGACTCCGAGATCGACCGGGAGATCGGCGTGCACAGCGTTCCGGCCCGGTACGGTCGGCGCTTCGCGCTGCACGCCTCCACTGTCGCGCACGTGGTGACCTTCGCCCTGTTCATCTGGTTCGGTGCGCTGATCGGTCTCGGTTGGCTCTGGTGGATCGGGCTGGCACTGACAGCTGTGGCGTTCGCCTACCAGCACGTGGTGGTCACCCCGACCGACCTCAGCAAGGTCAACCGGGCGTTCTTCACCGCGAACGGGTTCGTCGGCATCGCGCTGTTCCTCTTCGCCCTGCTGGACCTGGTGATCCGGCTCGGTCTACGGCCCTGAGGCTGGGTGACCCGGCTCGGCCTACGGCCCCGGGGCTGGCGGGGTGGTGCTGACCGGGTAGCGGGCGCTCTCGAAGGTCCAGTCGATGGTCCCGCGCACGGCGTTCGCGATCCCGTCGAGATGGTCGGCGACCGTCTCGTCCAACGCCGGCCCGAACGACGGCACCGTGGCACGCAACGCGACGAAGCGCCGCATCGCCTCCCGCCAGCGCTCGGCCGCCCGCTCGGCCGCCTCCGCCTCCGGAACGCCCAGTTCGGTCTCGATGGCGAGGACCAGGTTGTGCCCGCCGGCGGTCACCCGGTCCCGTTCCAACGAGGCCAGGTCGTTGTACCAGGAGAGCAGGTCGTTGCCGGTGCGGGCGATCTGACGCAGCAGCGGGTGGTGGTAGACCGGGTCGGGCAGTGGCCGGCCGCTGACGAACTCCACGAGCGGATACGACACCTCCGCTGCCGACGTCGACCGACGTAGCTCGACGTATTCGTCCACGCCGGGACGGCGGCCGGCCTCCTTGGTGACGGCCTCCTGCCAGGTGCCGTCGAGGTGTCGGGCCACCGCGTCGGCGAAACGCTGCCGCCACCGTGCCGGCATCCGGCGGCGCGGCTCCCGCCAGGCCAGCACCAGCAGTCGCCGCAGCGGGCCGGTCAGCCCTGCCTGCCGCAGCCGGGTGCCGCCGTGCAGCAGCGCCAGGGTGCCGTTGCGCAGCGCCCGGATCTGCTCCGGCGTCAACCGATTCGGCCCGTCGCAGGCGTCGTCGACAAGGAAGAACCAGGTGAACAGCGCGGCCAACATCCGCAGGTCGGCTTCGGTCGCCGCCGGGTAGAGCCGCGCGGCGTACCGGGCGAAGGCGCCCCGGGACAGCCGGCGCAGCGCGACGTCGTCCAGTGGAAGGCCAAGCTCGGGCAGCAGACCGAGCAGCCAGTCCTGCACACGATCGGTGTGTGGTGGTGGAAGTCGGGGCGGGATCGGACATTCGGCACGCAGCGTCCGGAGGATCTCGCCGGTCGTCACCGATGCCTCCTCTTCGAGATGGTTCCGGTGCGAATCGCCAGCGGCAGCATGCCAGGTCGGTGGGGTGGACAGGTACCCCGTCCGACATGTCGGACCGGACCAACCCCGGGGGTGCCCACCAGCGGGTCAGCCGGACCAGGCAGGCTGGGGGCATGCGGGAACCATGGGTGGTCGGGGTCTCCGGTGCCTCCGGGACGCCGTACGCGGCGGCCGTCATCGGCGGGCTGCTCGACGCGGGCGAGCCGGTGGACCTGATCGTGTCCCGGGCGGCACGACTCACTGTGCTCGACGAGACCGGCCGATCCTTCCGTGACGGGCACTGGGCCGAGGACCTCGCCGCCTGGCTGGATCGGGACCTGACCACTGCGGATGTGCGGCACTGGCCGGCCGGCGACCTGGCCGCAGGGCCGAGCAGCGGCTCCTACCGGGTACGCGGAATGGCGGTGGTCCCGGCCAGCACGGCCGCCTGCGCGGGCATCGCGATCGGGCTCTCCAAGGACCTGTTGCAGCGCGCCGCAGAGGTCAACCTCAAGGAACGCCGTCCCGTGGTGCTGGTCCCCCGGGAGACACCGGTGACCCGCAGCCACCTGGAGCACCTCATCGCCCTGCACGACGCGGGCGCTGTGGTGCTGCCGGCCAGCCCCGGCTTCTACGGCGCCGGGGCGGCGGCCAGCGCGCAGCAGTTGGTCGACTTCGTGGCCGGCAAGGTGCTGGACGCGCTCGGCGTCAAGCACACCCTGTTCCGGCGGTGGTCCGGCCAGCTCGGCGCAGCCCGCAACTGAGCCGGCGCGGCCCGAAGCGACGCCGTCCCGCTCGCGCTGGGCCGTCCGCTCGCGCGCTGGCATCGTTGCCGCTGCTCAGCACGAGCGGTGCTGCCGCCCGGCGGTTGGCCGAAGCGGGACGCGGACCGGACTGGTGTCCGGTCCGCGTGGCGTTGTCCGCACCAGTTCAGTACATGCCGGCGTTGGCCGGACCCGGCCCCGTGGATGCCGCCGGCCCCACATTGCGTGGCTTACCGACCTCATCCACCTCGTCCAGCATGCCCTCCCCCTCAAGCAGGGCTCGCACCTCGGATTCCCGAAACCGGCGATGCCCGCCTGGAGTCCGGATGCTTCCTATCCGGCCGGCCGCCGCCCATCTCGTCACAGTTTTCGGGTCTACCCGAAACAGCGCGGCGACCTCACCCGGTGTCAGCAGGCGATCTCCAGTGTCCACAGCCCCCTCCTCGCGTCGACGAAGCCCCCGGCTGAACACACTGCCCCCGGCTGGTGCGTAGCCCAGAGCCGTCATGAGGGACGTATGGCAATTACAGCACCAGGGACATGGCCTGTCCGCCCAAACGCGAAAAATGCACTGAGTGGGGAGTTAGTAATGTTACTGGTGCTACCTCTGCCCTGACCGGCGGTTTATGAACAGTGACTCACCGCTCAGTCCAACGGGTGCCGAAGGCCGCACGTTACGCGTCAGCGGTTAAGGTCACTCTCTGTGGATGCCATCGACCTGAGCCTCGTCGACCTGCTGCGCGGCAACGCCCGCCTCTCGTACGCCGAGTTGGCCCGACAGGTGGGCCTCTCGGCCCCGGCCGTGCACGAGCGGGTCGGCAAGCTGGAGAGCAGCGGCGTGGTGCGGGGCTACCGCGCGGACGTGGCCCCGGAGTCGATCGGGCTGGGTGTCACCGCGCTGATCGGCATCGTCGAGGACTCCGGTGCCGACACCGACGACATGCTCGAGTCACTGCGGGTGCTGCCCGAGATCGAGTCCTGCTACTTCATGGCCGGCGTGGAGTCGTTCCTGCTCAAGGCGCGGGTCGGCACGATCGCCGAGCTGGAGCAGTTGATCGTGCGGTTGAACCGGACGCCGGGGGTGGCCTCCACCCGTACCGCCATCGCGCTCTCCACCAAGTGGGAGAACCGCCCCCAGCCGGTCGGCCCACCCGCGGCCTGACCGCCGCGTACCCCTGGTGTCGCCGGGGCGGCCGGCGGTAGCGTGCGCCGATGACCCCGCCGGCGCGTCCCGTGGCCGTGGTGACCGGCGCTGCCGGCGGCCTGGGCCGCGCCATCGCCGCCGCGCTGCACACCGACGGTTGGTCGGTGCTGCTCACCGACCTCGACCCGGTGGCGGTGCAGACTGCCGCGGCGCCGCTCGGCGGCTGGTCGGCCGCCCTGGACGTCCGGGACGAGGCCGCCTGCGCCGCCATCGCCGCGAACGCGGCGGACCGGGGTGACCTCGCCCTCTGGGTCAACAACGCCGGCATCCTGGTCACCGGGGCGTCGTGGGATCACGACGCCGCGACCCGCCGTCGGGTGCTCGACGTGAACACCCACGGCGCCATGAACGGCACCCTCGCCGCGCTGAGCGTGATGCGGGGGCAGGGCCACGGCCACGTGCTCAACGTCGTCTCGTTGGCCGGGCTCGTCGCCGCGCCCGGCGAGACGGTGTACGCGGCCAGCAAGCACGCCCTGCTGGCGTTCAGCCTCGGCACCCTGTCCGACCTGCGGATGGCCGGGTACCGGGGGGTGCATGTCTCCTGCCTCTGCCCGGACGGCATCTGGACCCCGATGCTGCATGACCGGCTGGACGACCCGGGTGCGGTGGCCTCGTTCACCGGATCGATGCTGACCGCGCAGCAGGTGGCGGCGCGGGCGGTCCGGCTGGCCCGCCGGCCACGTCCGGTGGTCAGCCTGCCTCGCTGGCGGGGAGCCCAGGTGCGCCTGTTGGACGCACTGCCCAGGTTGGCCGTCGCGCTCACCCCGCTGGTCCGGGCCACCGGCCGCGCCGGTCAGCGCCGCCAACGCCGCAGGTCAAAGCCGCCGGACCCGCGCTGACCACCGCTGGCCCGCTTGCTAGGTTTCCGAGCGTGACTCATCTCGACCGGTGCGACGAATCCAGCCGAACCTGGGTGACCGAGGCGATCGCCGCCGTCGAGGCAGACGCGAACCGGTCCGCCGACACCCACCTGCTGCCGTTCCCGCTGCCTCGGGAATGGGGGATCGACCTCTACCTCAAGGACGAGTCGTCACACCCCACCGGTTCGCTGAAGCACCGGCTGGCCCGCTCACTGTTCCTCTACGGGCTCTGCAACGGCTGGATCGGGCCGTGCACCACGATCGTCGAGGCGTCGTCGGGTTCCACGGCGGTCTCCGAGGCGTACTTCGCCCGGATGCTGGGCCTGCCGTTCATCGCGGTGATGCCCGCCTCCACCTCGCCCGAGAAGATCTCGCAGATCGAGTTCCAGGGCGGCCGGTGCCATCTGGTGGACGACCCGGCGAGCGTGGTGGTCGAGGCCCGGTGGCTCGCCGAGGACTCCGGCGGGCACTTCATGGACCAGTTCACCTACGCCGAGCGGGCGACCGACTGGCGGGGCAACAACAACATCGCCGAGTCGATCTACGCGCAGTTGGAGTTGGAGCGGCACCCGATCCCCGCCTGGGTCGTGGTGGGCGCCGGCACCGGGGGCACCAGCGCGACCATCGGCCGCTACGCCCGGTATCGCAGGCTTGCCACCAAGCTCTGCGTGGTCGACCCGGAGAACTCGGCGTTCTATCCGGCCTGGCTGGCCGCCGACTGGTCGGTACGCACCGGCAAGGGCTCCCGCATCGAGGGGATCGGCCGGCCCACAGTCGAGGCGTCGTTCCTGCCCTCGGTGGTGGACCGGATGGTCCAGGTGCCGGACGCGGCGTCGCTGGCCGCCATGCGCGCTGGATCGGCGCTGCTCGGCCGCCGGGTGGGCGGGTCCACCGGCACCAACCTGTGGGGCGCGTTCGGCCTGATCGCCGCGATGCTCGCCGAGCGTCGGACCGGCTCGGTGGTGACGTTGATCTGCGACCCGGGCGACCGGTACGCCGACACGTACTACGCCGACGACTGGGTGGCCGCCCAGGGCCTCGACCTGACCCCGCACCTGGCCACCATCGACCGCTTCCTGGCCAGCGGGGCCTGGCCCGCCTGAGGCCGATCGGCGGGGCCTGCCGCCGGTCCGGTGATCAGCGCGGGTCGATCCGTTCGGCCAGCCCGGGGTAGCGCACCACGTAGCCGCTGTCGTCCAGATCGATGTCGGCAGTGAAGGTGCCGCTGGCGAAGCGCACCCGACCCGGCCCGAGCCCGGTGTAGATCTGTTCCGCCGGCACCACCTCCAAGCCGGGCAGCAGCACCCAGGCAACGGTGATCCGGTGCGCCACGTCGGCCGGCTCGGCCGCCATCCGAAGCCGGTGGACCGGCAGGGTGTTGAACAGCGGCGAACCGCTCAGGTCGACGTCGAGCGCGTCGGCCAGCCGGTCCGGGTCGTCCGTACCCGGCAGACCGGCCCGGCGATGACCGGCCGCGACCAGGGCCGCGTCCAGGTCGCCCTGCTCGGCGGTGGTCACCCTCCAGCGGCCCGCGGCCCGCTCCAGGGTCACCCGGCGCAGCCAGCCGAGACCCTCTGCCTCGACCTCGACGCGGGTGGTGGCCCAGTCCGGCGTGGTGGTCAGCTGGTAGCGGGCGGTCCACGGGATCGGGTCCACGGCGAGCAGAGTGCCCCGGGCCGCCAACCCGTGGCCGTCGTCGAGCAGAACCTGCTCGCTGCCGGCGGTGTCCGTCCGGGACCAGAAGATTGACTTCGGCATGGTCGGCATGAGCCGGACGTTACGCGACCTGCTCGGTATCGGCAGGGCATGCGCGAACGCCGCCGTGAAGCCTGGGCTTCACGACGGCGTTCGGTGGATCAATCAGTGGGTACGCGCTGCCGGTCGCCCGCCGAACCCGCGCCGATCGTCACGCGGGCGGTCCTCGCGGGGCCGGTCGTCGCGGGGCCGGTCATCCCGGACCCGGCTCTCCGGGCGGAACCCACCCCGAGCGTCCCGGTCGCCGAAGCGCCGCTCACCCTGCGGCCGGTCGCCGAAGCGCCGCTCGCCGGTCGGTCGGTCGCCCCGACCGTCGCGGTCACCGAACTGCGGACGGTCGCCGAACCGACGCTCGCCCTGCGGACGGTCGCCGTGCCCCCGGGTGTCCCGATCGGCGTAACGCCGCTCGCCCTGCGGCCGGTCACCGTAGCTGCGGTCGCCCTGCGGGCGGTCGCTGTGTTGCCGCTCGCCCTGCGGCCGGTCGCCGAAGCGCCGCTCACCCTGCGGGCGGTCGCTGTAGCTCCGGTCGCCCTGCGGGCGGTCGCCGAAGCGGCGCTCGCCGGTGGGCCGGTCGCCGTAGCGGCGCTCGCCGGTGGGCCGGTCGCCGAAGCGCCGGTCACCCTGCGGGCGGTCGCCGAAGCGGCGCTCGCCGGTGGGCCGGTCGCCGAAGCGCCGGTCGCCCTGCGGACGGTCGCCGTAGCGGCGCTCGCCTCCCGTGCGGTCACCGAACCGACGCGGGCCGCCGGAGCGGTCGTCGTATCGGCGCGGCCCGCCGGAGCGGTCGCCGTAGCCCCGGGGCTCCGCCTCGACGCGAACCGGGACGCCGCTGGGCTCGCGGGCGCCGACCAGTTCGGCCAACGCCGCGTCCCCGACCCGGACCCGGGTCTCGGCCGGCGCGACGCCGGCCTTCTCCATCATCGCCAGGGTGGTGCGACGCTGCTTGGGCAGCACCAGCGTGGCGACAGCGCCCGACTCGCCGGCCCGGGCGGTACGCCCCGCGCGGTGCAGGTAGTCCTTGGGGTCCTTCGGCGGGTCGACGTGCAGCACCAGGGTGACTCCGTCGACGTGGATGCCTCGCGCCGCCACGTCCGTGGCGACCAGCACGTTCATCCGGCCCTCACGGAACTCGGCGAGCGTCTTGGTGCGCATCCGCTGGGTCTTGCCGCCGTGCAGCCCACCGGCGCGTACGCCGACGGCCGCGAGCTGCTCGACCAGCCGGTCCACCCCGAGCTGGGTACGGGCGAAGACCATGGTCCGGCCGTCCCGGGCGGCGATCGAGGCCGCCACCGGGAACTTCTCGTGCGGCGGGATCAACAGCATGTGGTGGTCCATGGTGGACACCGAAGCGGTGGACGGCGCCGTGGAGTGGGTGACCGGGTCGGTCATGAACCGCCTGACCAACGCGTCGACGTCACCGTCCAGGGTGGCCGAGAAGAGCAGCCGCTGACCGTTCGCGGGCGTCTTCGCCAGCAGATCGGTCACCTCGGGGAGGAATCCCATGTCGGCCATCTGGTCGGCCTCGTCGAGCACCGTGACCTCGACGTCGTCGAGCTGGCAGATGCCCCGCTCGATGAGGTCGCCGAGCCGGCCCGGGGTGGCCACGATGATCTCCACGCCGCGGCGCAGCGCGTCGATCTGACGGTCGTACGGAACGCCGCCGACGGCGGTCTTGAGGAAGATGCCGACGGACTTGCCCAGCGGCACCAGAGCGTCGTTGACCTGCATGGCCAGCTCGCGGGTAGGCACCAGGACCAGGGCGCGCGGACGCATCGGCCGGGCCCGGTTGCGGGTGGCCAGCCGGGCGATCATCGGCAGCCCGAACGCGAGCGTCTTGCCCGAGCCGGTCTGCCCGCGGCCCAGCACGTCGCGGCCGGCGAGCGCGTCCGGAACGGTGGCCCGCTGGATCTCGAACGGGCTGGTGATGCCCTGCTGCGCCAGCGCGCGGACCAGCGGCTCGGGCAGGCCGAGAGCGGCGAAGCTCATCGGCTCGGCGGTCTCGGTCGGCTCGGCCTGCGCGGTCGCTACCGGCGGGGTGCCGGCTTCGCTCGGGGCGACGTCGAGCTGCTCCCGGGCGGCGTCGGCCGCCGGGACTGAGTTGAAAACGGACGTAACGGTGCTGGGGTCAGCAGAGGTGGTCAACAAAAACCTTTCGAGCGGGGCGCATCTTCGCGATGGCCTGCCGCGGCTGTACCGCCGGATCGCCCGCAAGATCGCCCAGGGGCGCACACCACGCGCGCCGGGTCAGTGATCTCAGCCAGTGTACGGCGGTCTGGCGAAGCCGCCAGCCGGTTGACCGACCGTAGTGGGCGGACTCACCATCGCTGGCCCTCGCTGGCTCACCCCTTGAGCACGCTGCCCACCAGACCGTCCAGGGCGTCGCCGGCCAGCAGGACGACCATGACACTGATCGCGACCAGCAGCCCCAGAGCGGCGGCCAGGACGATCATCACCCGGGCGTTGCTGGACCGCTCAGCCGGCGTGTCGGACCAGCCCTGGGCCAGGATGTGCCCGGTCAGCGAGCCGGAGGTCTCCACCGCGTTGGCGGGTATCGCGACAGTGGTGAAGCCGGCCCCCTCGCCGTTGCCGTAGACGGTGCCGGCCAGATCGGTGCGGCTGTCGTGCCGCTCACCACGGGTGCCGGCAGCGTCCCGTCCGGCGGAACCAGCCGGTGGGCCACTCGGCGGCGCGGTCACGCGGGAGTTCCCGGGGTTCCCGGTCGACGCTGGGGCACCGGCGGTGGACGGTGGCCAGCTCGGCAGCGCTGGTGCGGGCACCACCGGCGGCGCGGAGGCAGGCGCACCGGCCCATCCGGCACCGGACGTCGGCCGGGTCGCCCCACCGGGGGACGGCCACCCGGCCGGCGGTGCGGAGACCGAAGCGCTGGCTCGTACGCCGGGCGTGTCGATCATCGCGGGCGGCGGCGGGAACGGCGGTGCCGGCATCGGGCCGGGCGGGGCCGGTGGTGCCGGCACCGGCGGACCGGGTGGCGGCAGCGGCGGGCTCGGGACGGGCGGCGTCGGCGGGCCGGGGATGGGCGGCACCGGCGAGGGCGGCGGGGTGGGCGGGCCCGGAACGGGCGGAACCGGACCGGGTGGCGGCGTGGGTCGAGGACCCGGCGTCGGCACCGGACTGGGCGGGTACGGGCCAGGGGCCGGCGCGGGCTCCGGTTCCGGTGGCGACGGCTGGGTCGGCCCGGGGCCGGGTGGCGTGGGGTCCGGCTCCGGCTCCGGAGTCGACGGCGTCGGAGGCTGGGCCGGCTCGGCACCCACCGGCGCGGCTCGATAGACGCCGGGCGCGCTCTCGCGGCGGTCCGGGGTGCCCAGGGCGCTGGCAGTGCCCCGGCTGCTGCTCGGAACCGTGGCGCTGGCCCGGGCCGGCGCGGAGGAGTCGCTTCGCTGCCCCGGCAACGACACGTCGGCCGGGCTGGCCGAGCCGGTCGCACGGTAGGTGGTCGCGGTGACCGGAGCGCTGGCCGGCAGATCACTGCGGAGAGCACCGGCGGTCACGACGCTGGCACGTGCGCGGACCGGTGCCGCGGCCGGGCTCTGCCGCTCGTCGCCGCCGGCGGATGCGTCGTCGTCGGCCTCGGTCGAGGCGTCCGCTGCCGTGTCGCTGCCGACCCGGCCGCTGACAGCAGGTGCGGCGTCGCTGTCAGCGGAGCCGGCGTTCGCCGAGATGGTGTCGCTGCCTGTCGAGCTGCTGGTAGCCGGGCTGGCGTCGCTGGCGGCCACCGGGTCGGCGGTGTCCGGCCCTGGTGGGCCGGCCTGGTCGACCACGGGGTCGACAGTCTCCGCCGGATCTCTCTGCTCGGCCATTTCCGCCCTCCGCGCCATGCTCGCACCCGGACCCGTGACGTCGAGTCGGATGTGCCTGGTTGTCACGGTGCCACAGATCTTCCCGAGCGGACAGCCGGAGCCGGTCGTGGCGGATCAGCCAGTGGCGCTGGGGCTGCCCGCGGCGCTGGGGCTGCCCGTCGCGCTCGTGCTGGCCTTCGGCGTGGTCGTCGGAGAGGTGCTGCCCGTCGCGCTCGTGCTGGCCTTCGGCGTGGTCGTCGGAGTGTTGCTCGGGGTGTTCGACGGCTTCGGCGTGGTGCTGCCGGTGGGGGTGGGCGTCGGGGTGGTCGTCAGCGTCGGCGTCGGAGTGGGCGTCGGCTTGGTGGTCTTCGTGGGCGACGGTGTCGGCGTCGGCTTGGTGGTCTTCGTGGGCGACGGTGTCGGCCTCGGCTTCGGGGTCGAGACCGGCGGGGTCGGATTGGTCACGACCGGGGGTGCCGGCACCGCGCCGATCACCCGGGTGGCGGCGTAGAGCCGGGACCAGCGGACGACCGAGATCTTGACGACGTCGCCAGTGGTGGGCGCCTGCACCATCTTGCCGTTGCCGATGTACATGCCGACGTGGTGGATCGTCGTCCAGCTGCTGCCCGAGGCGAAGAAGAGCAGGTCGCCGGGGAGCAGCGCGCTCTGCGGGACGGTGCGGCCCCGGGTGGCGGCGTACTGGTCGCGGGAGACCCGGGGCAGGTCGAAGTAGTCGGCGCCGGGGGACCGGTACGCCGCCCACATCAGGCCGGAGCAGTCGAACTGGTTCGGCCCCTCCTCGGACCACTTGTACGGATCGCCGAGTTGGGCGAGCGCGTACCGGACCGCGGCCAGCGCCCGGGGGTGCGCGGCCATGCCGCTGATGCTCTGGTTGGAGACGTAGCCAGCGCCGATCTGCTGCTCGGAGGCTTCCTGCTGACGTTCGATCTCGATCAGCGCGGCGGCGTTGTCCCGGCGCAGCTTGAGCAGGCTCGCCTCGGCGGTGCGGAGCGCCGTCTCACCGGCGGTGAACTCCGCCTCGGCGGCGACGAGCAGATCCTTGGCCTGGCTGTGCTTCTGGTACGCGGTCTGCTCGCCGGCGCGGGCCCGGGACAGCTCCCCGGCCACGCCGGTGGTGCCGCCGTCGACCTTCTCGCCACGGGTGATCGCCTGGAGGCGGCTGAGCCCACGGATGTCCTGGGCGAAGTCGCCCGGCGGCAGCGCGGCGGCGGCCTTGACTGCCTCGGCGGCGGCGGTGTCGGCCGTCTGCTGGGCCCGGAGCAGGGCGTCCTGTGCGGTCGCCAGCGCCTTGCCGGCGGCGTCGAGCTGCGCCTGCGCATCGACGCGTTTCTGCCGCTTCACGAGCAAATCCTCGCCGAGCGCGCCGACCTGAACCTCACCGGCGGAGATCGCGGTGGCCAGCGGACCGTTGCCGATGTTGACCACCGGAGGGGCGGGTACGCCAGCGACCGGCGCGCCGCCGGGCAGCTGGAGCGAGCCGGTGACCGCCGGGCGCGAACCGGTGTCCGGCACTGTGGTCGGCACGCCGGGCTCCGCGTACGCCGGGGTGGCCAGCACGGCCGCGGCGATCGCGCCGAGCAGGGCGGCCCAGAGCTTCGGACGCAGGACCGGCGAGATCACCGGGCTCCGTCGTCGCTGCCGTCGCCCGCGCCCGCTGTAGACCATGCCGCTCCCCGTCCAACCGCTCGTCGCCGCGCTCGGTGGGCGCGACCGCCGGGACGGTACCAGTGTGTGTGTTCCGCCCCACCTTGTTACTACCGCACCGCGCCACTCATGTCGATGCGTTGTCGGGTTACGGGAGGCTGAGAGTCTGGTGAAGTGGGTCGCTGCCGGCGACCGTGCCGCCGGGTCCGTCGGCACCGCGACGTACGCTCGATCCGGACCGCAGGTGGAAGGGACGTGCCATGGACGCCGGACTCAAGCGTGAGCTCGAAGCGAAGGTGTACGCCGGTGAGCGGCTGACCCGGGAGGACGGGGTCGCCCTCTACGAGAGCGACGACCTGACCTGGCTGGGGCGGCTGGCGCACCACAAGCGCACCGAGCTGAACGGCGAGCGGGTGATGTTCAACGTCAACCGGCACCTCAACCTGACGAACGTCTGTTCGGCGTCCTGTGCGTACTGCTCGTTCCAGCGCAAGCCGGGCGAGAAGGACGCGTACACGATGCGTATCGACGAGGCGGTCCGCAAGGCCAAGGAGATGGAGGACGAGCAGCTCACCGAGTTGCACATCGTCAACGGCCTGCACCCCACGCTGCCCTGGCGTTACTACCCGAAGGTGCTGCGCGAGCTGAAGGCGGCGCTGCCGAACGTCAAGCTCAAGTGCTTCACGGCGACCGAGGTGCAGTGGTTCGAGAAGATCAGCGGTCTGAGCGCCGACGAGATCCTCGACGAGCTGATGGACGCCGGTCTGGAGTCGCTGACCGGTGGCGGCGCGGAGATCTTCGACTGGGAGGTCCGGCAGCACATCGTCGACCACGCCTGCCACTGGGAAGACTGGTCGCGCATCCACGCCCTGGCGCACAGCAAGGGCATGAAGACCCCGGCGACGATGCTGTACGGCCACATCGAGGAGCCCCGGCACCGCGTCGACCACGTGCTGCGGCTGCGCGAGTTGCAGGACGAGACCGGCGGCTTCGCGGTCTTCATCCCGCTGCGCTACCAGCACGACTTCGTCGACTCGGCGGACGGCAAGATCCGTAACCGGATCCAGGCGCGCACGACGATGGCCTCGCCGGCCGAGTCGCTGAAGACGTTCGCCGTCTCCCGGCTGCTCTTCGACAACGTGCCGCACCTGAAGAACTTCTGGGTGATGCACGGGCTGTCGGTGGCTCAGCTCTCGCTGAACTTCGGCGTGGACGACCTGGACGGCTCCGTCGTCGAATACAAGATCACCCACGACGCCGACTCGTACGGCACCCCGAACACCATGCACCGGGACGACCTGCTGCACCTGATCTGGGACGCCGGCTTCCAGCCCGTCGAGCGGGACACCCGCTACAACGTGGTCCGGGAGTACGACAAGGCCCCGTCGCTGGCGCAGCGGCGCGCCGAGCCGCAGCAGGTCTGGGCCTGAGCCACCACGTACCCTCGCAGTCGATGACCGAGCAACGAGGACCTGAGCAGCAGGGCGGCTTTCCCCGCCGGGACGCCGAGGGCCGCATCCGTACCCTGGGCGATCTGCTCGGGGTGTGCCTGGCTGGCCTGGTCATCGGCGCGCTCGCGTTGGTGCTGTTCGACTGGGCGTTCGCCTCGATCGGCGCCGGCGACTTCGGGCACACGAACGGTTGGCTGGCGGTGATCCTGCCGGCCTGGCTGTTCTGGGACGACTTCCGGGCCTGGGAGTTCGGCGCGGCCCGGGTGGTGGCGGCGGTGGTCGCCGCTGCCGTCGGGGTGTTCGCCGGGCTGCTGATCGCCGGTCTGGGCGCGGGGTTGCCGCCGCTGCTCTCCGGCGCGTTGGCGGCGGGGGCGTTCACTGTGGCGTACGCGGCCCTCTGGTTCCCGGGTGTCCGCTGGCTGGCCCGCCGGACCGGCTGACCACGACCGCCCGTCGGGCGGCTCGACCCTTCCGCCGTCAGTGGCGGGCGACGGAGAGAACGGAGTGGTGCGGGTGAGCGCCGCGCTCAAGTACACGCTGGGCCGGATCGGGCTGTTCGTCGCCGTGCTGGCGGGCCTCTGGCTGGTCGACATGAACGTGTTCCTGAAGCTGATGCTGGCGCTGGTGTTCTCCGCCGCGCTCTCCTTCTTCCTGCTGCGCGGTTGGCGGGACGAGATGGCCGGGGAGATTGCCGAAGCGGCCGAGCGCCGCCGCACCGAGAAGGAACGCCTCCGTTCCGCCCTGGCCGGCGAAGACCAAACCCCCGCCCCCGACCCCACCGACCCCCCACGTTGATCAAGAGGTTTGCGTCACCGGAAGCCGTTCTGGTGACGCAAACCTCTTGATCAACACGTGCGGGGGTTGGGTCTACCAGTTGGTGGAGCCGGGGACCTTGGGCCAGGGCTTTGACGTCGGCTTGATCAGGTACGCGATGCCGCCGGAGCCACCGGAGACGCCACCGCTGGCGTTGGTGCGCTTGGTACGCAGCCAGATCTGCTCGAACTGCGCACGCTTGTAGACGTTGCGCACCACGTCGTTGCTGGACGAGGCCGGGTCGTTGACGATCACGTCGCCGTCGGCGGTGAAGCCGACCACCACGAAGAGGTGCCCGGAAGTGCCGTAGTTCGCCCCGTCCAGCTCACTGGCGAGGAAGGACTGGCTGGTCACGACGGGGATGCCGGCGGCGATGAAACGCTCCAGCTCGTCCAGTGAGTGCAGCCGGGTCACCCGGCCCTCCAGCCCGGGGAAGCTTGCCGCGTACGCGGTGTTGAACGGCCAGTTGCCCGCCCCGTCGTACGCGTAGTCGTAGGTCATCCGCGCGGCGTGGTTGACAGTCGGGTCGGGGTAGGTCGGGTCCACCCAGGAGGTGTCGGCCGCCGACGGTTGGCGTCCCCAGTACTCGACCACCATCTCCGTCGAGGTGGGTGAGCACCACGCCTCGCCGCCGCCGTCGTACTCGGGGTAGTGCCCGGAGTGCACGTTCTGCGAGTAGCGCGGCACCGGCAGCTCCCGGCCCCAGGCGATGTGCCCTGCGCTCGGCGGCACTGTGAACCGGTCCGGCACCGTGGAACTCATCGCGCCCAACATCCGGACCACCGGGGCGGCGCTCTGCCCGGGTGTGCGGTAGAGGGTCAGTTTGAGCTGGTAGGACCGCAGCAGCACGCCGGCGGTGGCGTCGTCGATGCTGAAGGTGTCGGTCCAGATCGTCGACCAGGGGTCGCCCTGCCGGTTGACGCTGGTCCGCAAGATGTCGGTGTCGCCGGACGCCCAGCGACCCAGGACGTACCACGGGGTCTGGTCGCCGCTGGTGTAGCTGCCCTGCATCTCCACCTGGATCCAGGTGCCGGCGGGGGTCTCCGCGTTCCAGGAGGCGATCAGCTCGGTGGCGTCGAACCCGACAGGGGTCACCGGCGAGGTCCAGGTGCCGTACTCCCAGGTTTGGGTGGCACCGGTGTGCGGGTCCGCGTACTCGATGGTGCCGGCCGGGCGGGCCAGTGTGACGCCCGCTCGGGCGCCGGGCACGACGCGGGTGCCGGCCCGGCTGCCCCGGTGCCAGTCGGCAGGCCCGGACCAGTCCTGGTAGGTGATCTGCTCGTCGTGGGCGGGGGCGGGCGGGTGGGCCGCCAGCGCGGGCGCGGCGCTGGTGAGCAGGGTGAGCGTGGTGACGCCGGCGAGGGCGGCCGCGCGCAGGCGGGATCTGGCCATTGGTGCTCCGCGGTGTCGTGGGGGCATCGTCGCTGGTCAGTTTTCCGCTTGGAGGGAAGTTTCGCCAGATGTTGATAGGTGGAAAATCATTGCCGCCATGATGATCCGCTTGGGATGGTCAACGCAGCGATCAATGTTGATATGACCATGTGACAGGTGGTGAAGTGTCCTTCACCGAGCGGGATCTCCCGCCCATCGAGGAGGTAGTCCATGGCCCTCCGCACGCCCATCCCCCTCCGCCGTGTCCTGGTGCTCGCTGTCGTCACCGGGCTGGGCATCGTCACAGTCGCCGCCGGCCCGGTCGGCGCCCGACCGGCACCGGACCGCACCGCTGAGCAGGCCGCCGCCGGCTACCGGGTGCTCGGGCCCCGGACCCTCGACGACCGCAACGCGGTGGCCCGCACCGGAGCCGCCATCGACTACTCCGAACACGGCGTGCTGCACATCTCGGCCACCGCGAGCGAGGCCGCCGCGATCGGCAAGCTCGGCTTCCGGCTGGAACCGCTCGCCCCGCCACCCAACGCCGAGCGCGGCGCCGGCGAGTTCGGCGCGCTTGCCTTCCCGCCGGCCGACTCGAACTACCACGACTACGCGGAACTGACCGCCGTCGTGAACCAGGTAGTCGCCGACCACCCGGCGATCGCCCGCAAGATCAGCATCGGTTCGTCGTACGAGGGCCGCGACCTGATGGCGGTGAAGATCTCCGACAACGTCGGCACCGACGAGAACGAGCCGGAGATCCTGTTCAACTCCCAGCAGCACGCCCGTGAGCACCTGACCGTCGAGATGGCGATCTACCTGCTCAACCTCTTCACCGACAACTACGGCAGCGACTCCCGGATCACCAACATCGTCAACGGCCGGGAACTCTGGATCGTGCCGACTGTCAACCCCGACGGCAGCGAGTACGACATCGCCACCGGGTCGTACCGGTCCTGGCGCAAGAACCGGCAGCCCAACAGCGGCTCGTCCAACGTCGGCACCGACCTCAACCGCAACTGGTCCTACAACTGGGGATGCTGCGGCGGCTCGTCCGGCACCACCTCGTCGGAGACCTACCGGGGGCCGTCGGCGTTCTCCGCGCCGGAGACGCAGGCGCTGCGCACCTTCGTCAACGGCCGGGTCGTCGGCGGGGTGCAGCAGATCAAGGCCAACATCGACTTCCACACGTACTCGCAGTTGGTGCTCTGGCCGTACGGCTACACCACAGCGAACACCGCGACCGGGATGAACGCCGACCAGTACAGCACCTTCGCCACCATCGGTCAGCAGATGGCGGCCACCAACGGCTACACCCCGGAACAGTCCAGCGACCTCTACATCACCGACGGCGACAGCATCGACTGGATGTGGGCCACCCACAACATCTGGGCGTACACGTTCGAGATGTACCCGGGCTCGTCCGGTGGCGGCGGCTTCTACCCGCCCGACGAGGTGATCCCGGCGCAGACCTCGCGCAACCGGGAGGCGGTGCTGATCCTCAGCGAGTACGCCGACTGCCCGTACCGGGCCATCGGCAAGCAGGCGCAGTACTGCGGCGGGGGCGGCGGCACCACTGTCTGGTCGGACACCTTCGAGACCGCCACCGGCTGGACCATCAACCCGGGCGGCACCGACACCGCCACCGTCGGCGCGTTCGAGCGGGGCGCCGCCCAGGCGACCACGTCCTCCGGGGCCAAGCAGCTCACCCCGTACGCCGGGTCCAACGACCTGGTCACCGGCCGGCTCGCCGGCTCGGCGGCCGGTGACTACGACCTCGACGGCGGCGTGACCAGCGCCCGGTCACCGGCGGTGACCCTGCCGTCGTCCGGCACCCTGACCCTCTCGCTCGCCTGGTACCTGGCGCACGGCTCGAACGCCTCGTCGGCGGACTACCTGCGGGTGAGCGTGGTACACAACGGCGGCACCACAGCGCTGCTCACCCAGGCCGGCGCGGCCAGCAACCGTAACGGGAGCTGGGCGGTCGCCAACCTCAACCTCACCCCGTACGCCGGCCAGTCGGTCCGCGTGCTCGTCGAGGCGGCGGACGCTTCCGGAGCCAGCCTGGTGGAGGCGGCTGTGGACAACGTCACCATCACGTCCTCCTGATCGGGTGGGGCCCCGTCCCGCCCCGGCGGGGCCCCACCACCCGTTCCCGAGCCTCTGAATCCGGGACGAATCCCTCGGTGCGTGACGGGTCACCGATCGTGCCGGATCGATCAATCCTTGATCGATCCGGCACGTCCTGGCGGTGCGCTACCGTCTTAGCGACCAGTCCGCAGCGAAGCCGGTGCTCATCCCGGCGCTGTCCCGCAACTGTGATGCCCCACCGGTCGGTGGGGACGAGCCAGGTCGCCTGCGGACCGGTCGCGAAACGCGCTCTCGAGGAAGGGCGCCTCGTGGGCGGGCGTACGAAAGTCCCTGTCGGCGAAGCACCACACTCCTCGACCGACAGGAGGCCCCCATGTTCAGACGTACCCCTCGGCTCTTCGCGGCGACCCTCGCGGTCACCGCGCTCGCCCTCGGCGCCTGCGCCGAGAAGGCCGACGACCAGCCGAGCGCCGGCACAGCGGCCGCCGCCTACCCGGTCACCGTGGGCGCGCTCACCCTCGACAAGCGCCCCGAGAAGATCGTCGTGCTGTCGCCCACCGCCACCGAGATGCTCTTCGCGATCGGCGCCGGCCCGCAGGTGACCGCCGTCGACGACCAGTCGAACTACCCGGCCGACGTGCCGAAGACCGACCTCTCCGCCTTCCAGCCGAACGCCGAGGCGATCGCCGGTAAGAACCCTGACCTGGTGGTGCTCTCCGACGACCGCAACAAGATCGTCGAACAGCTCGGCAAGCTGAAGATTCCGGTGTACCAGACCCCGGCGGCGGTCACGCTCGACGACTCGTACCGGCAGATCACCGAGCTGGGCACGCTGACCGGGCACGCCGACCAGGCCACCGACGTCGCCACCCGGATGAAGGACGACATCGCCAAGCTGGTCAAGGACCTGCCTCAGCGCGCCGAGAAGCTCACCTACTTCCACGAGCTGGGCCCGGAGCTGTACAGCGCCACCAGCAAGACCTTCATCGGCTCGCTCTACAGCCAGGCCGGCCTGACCAACATCGCCGACCCGGCCGACGCGGACGGTAAGAACTTCGGCTACCCGCAGCTGTCCCAGGAGTTCATCGTCAAGGCCGACCCGGACTTCGTCTTCTTGGCCGACGCCAAGTGCTGCCAGCAGAGCGCCGACACGGTCAAGGCGCGCAGTGGCTGGGCGGGCCTCACCGCTGTGAAGAACAACCAGGTGGTCGCCCTCGACGATGACGTCGCCTCCCGCTGGGGCCCACGGGTCGTGGACCTGCTCCGGGTCATCATCGACGCGGTCGCCAAGGTGCCCGCGTGACCGTCGTCCGTCGGTGACCGGGCCGCGACAGGTGTCCGATCCGGCACCAACCGGTCGGCCAGCCGAGCCGCCGCCGCCGTCGTTCTCGCCGGCCGAGCCACGTTCCGTGGCCCGGCCGGCCGGGTTGCCGTCCGGAGCCCGGCCGGCCGGGTTGCGCATGCGGTGGCTGGTCGCGGGGTTGGTCGCGGTGCTCGTCGCGCTCGTCGTCGGGGTGTCGCTCGGCCCGGTGAGCCTGCCCCCGGGCAGCGTCGCCGCCGAGCTGCTCAACCTGTTTCCCGGGGTGCACCTCGACAGCGGGCTGACCGAGCGTGAGATCGCGATCGTCACCGAGCTGCGCCTGCCCCGGGTGGTGCTGGGCCTGCTCGTCGGCGGTCTGCTCGCCCTCGCCGGTGGTTGCTACCAGGGCGTGTTCCGCAACCCGCTGGCCGACCCGTACCTGCTCGGTGTGGCCGCCGGCGCCGGCCTCGCGGTCACCGCGGCGATCGCCCTCGGCGGCGCCGGCCGGCAGGGCACGCTCTCCGGTCTGCCGATGACCATTCCGCTGGCCGCCTTCGCCGGTTCGCTGCTCGCCGTCACGATGACCTACGTGCTCGGCGCGGCCGGTGGGCGACGCGGGTCACCGGCCATGCTGATCCTGGCCGGGGTGGCGGTCTCCGCGTTCCTCTCCGCCGGGCAGACGTACCTCCTGCAACGACACGCCGACAGCATCCAGCCGGTCTACTCCTGGTTGCTCGGCCGGCTGGCCACCGCCGGATGGCACGACGTGCTGCTGGTGCTGCCGTACGCCGCGCTGACCACTGTGGTGGTGCTGCTGCACCGCCGTGAGCTGGACGTCCTCGCGGTCGGCGACGACGAGGCGAGGAGTCTGGGCCTGCACCCGCAGCGCACCCGATACCTGTTGATCGCCGCCGCCTCGCTGGGCACCGCGGCGGCGGTCTCCGCGACCGGCCTGATCGGCTTCGTCGGCATCATCGTGCCGCACACCGTCCGGCTGCTCGCCGGGTCCAGCTACCGGGTGATCCTGCCGATGTCACTGCTGTTCGGCGGCGCGTTCCTGGCGCTGACCGACGTGGTGGCCCGCACCGTCGCCGCTCCGTCCGAGCTGCCGATCGGAGTGGTGACGGCCCTGCTGGGCGGCCCGTTCTTCGTCCTCGTGCTGCGGACCGCCCGGCGAGTGCTCACGTGAGCCGCGAACCCGCCAGCCGCGAGCCCGCCGCCGGTGCGCCTGCCGTCGAGGTGCGCGGGCTGCACGTCGCCCTCGGTGGCACGCCGATCCTGACCGGCGTCGACCTCACCGTCGCCGTCGGCGAGTGGGTCACGGTGATCGGCCCGAACGGCGCCGGCAAATCCACACTGTTGCGCGCCGTCGGCGGCCTGCTGCCCGCGCCGAAGGCGATCACTCTCTTCGGTACGCCGAGTGCCGCGCTGCGCCGTCGGGACCGCGCCCGGATAGTGGCCACTGTGGCGCAGTCCCCGGTGGTGCCGCCCGGCATGTCGGTGCTGGACTACGTGCTGCTCGGCCGCACCCCGTACATCCCGACCCTGGGCCGGGAGTCGACAGCCGACGTCGACGCCGTGCACGAGGTGCTGGGGCGGTTGGACCTCGCCGGCTTCCACCGTCGCGAACTGGCCACCCTCTCCGGCGGCGAACGGCAGCGGGTGTTCCTCGCCCGCGCGCTCGCCCAGGGCGCGACGCTGCTACTGCTCGACGAGCCGACCAGCGCGCTCGACATCGGCCACCAGCAGGACGTGCTCGAAGTCGTCGACCAGCTACGCCGCGAGCACGGCCTGACCGTCCTGGCCACGATGCACGACCTCTCCCTGGCCGGTGAGTACGCCGACCGGATGGTGATGCTCGCCGCCGGTCAGGTGGTGGCCGCCGGGACTCCGTCCGAGGTGCTGACCGAGGAGCTGCTCGCCACCCACTACCGGGCCAGCGTCCGGGTGGTCCCCGGCGCCCACGGCCCGCTGGTGGTCCCCGTCCGCCCCACCCGCCCCTGAGCACGCAGGCGCTGGGTCAGGGGCCCAGGTCGATGACGGAGAAGAGGGCGCCCTGGGGGTCGCGCAGGGCGGCGAAGCGGCCCGCCGGGATGTCGCGGGGCGGGACCAGGATCGTTCCGCCCAGCTCGGCGGCGCGGGCCGCGGCGGCGTCCGCGTCGGCCACCGCGAAGTACACAGTCCAGTACGCGGGCAGGTCGGCCGGGAAGTCGTCGGCCAGCGGCGGCATCATCCCGGCGACGATCTGCGTCCCGAGCCGCCACCCGGTGTACGTCATCGCGCCCACCGCCTGGTCGTCGGGCTGCCAGCCGAACACCAGCTCGTAGAAGACCTTCGCGCCTTCGGGATCGGGGGTGACCAGCTCGTTCCAGCTCATCGCGCCCGGCACGTTGAACAGCTCGGCACCGGCCATGGCCAGCGGCTGCCAGACGCTGAACGTGGCGCCGGCCGGGTCGGCGAAGACCGCCATCCAGCCCCTGTCGAAGACCTCGAACGGGGGGACGACGACCTGTCCGCCGGCCCGTTCGACCCGGCCGGCGACCAGTTCGGCGTCGTCGGTGGCGAGGTACGTCGACCAGATCGGAATCTGGTCCGGGATCGCGGGCGGGCCGGCGCCGGCCACCGGCTTACCGTCGAGCAGGAAGACCGTGTAGCCGCCCGCCTCGGGCTCCGGGGTGACCTGGCCGGTCCACCCGAACAGCTCCGGGTAGAAACGCCGCGCGTCGGTCAGGTCCGGGGTGGCCAGGTCGGCCCAGCAGGGCGTACCCGGCGGGACGGTGCTCACGTCAAGACCCCTCTCGGCCCGGGCGGCCACGGCGGCCCCCTGCCGGAATCCTGGCACCGTCCCGCCGCGGCCCGGGGCGGAAACGGACGAATCGTCAGCTGAACCGGCGACCCTCGTCCCGCCGGTACGCCCAGCCGGCGAGCGCGGCGAGCAGCACCACCCAGACACCGAGCATGATCACTGCCAGCGGCTCCACGTCGTAGTCGGTCGCCGCCGCCCACATCAGTTCGGCAGCGCCCCGGGTGGGCAGGTACGGCGCGATCGTCTCGATGAACCCGGGCGCGTCGCCCGGCGCGGAGAGCAGGCCGCCGCCGAAGGCCAGCGGCAGGAAGAGCACCTGTGCCACCACGATCGCCGCCTTGCTCGGCAGCGAGTAGCCGATGGCGAGCCCCATCAGCGTGAACGGCACCGAGATGACGGCCACGGTGCCGAGGGCCAGCAGGAACGCCGCCGGGGTGACCTGGGCCGCGGTCAGCGTCGCGCCGATCACCACGACCGGGATCAGCGAGAGGTAGGTCAGCGCCAGGCCGGCCAGCACCCGGCCGGCGAACCGCGGGGCCGGCCCCGCCGGCAGGGTCCGGGTGTACGGGTTCCAGGGCTGGTCGCGGTCCTCGGCGACACCGACGCCGTACTGGAAGATGTTGGCGCTCATCACCGAGAAGGTGACCATCGACGCGGTGGCGTAGGTGGCGCCGACCGGATCGTCACCGGCGAACGGCACCACGAAGAAGATCATGGCGGCGGCCGGAAAGAAGGCGCTGCCGAAGACGGCCACCGGGATCCGGATGATCTCCAGGAGTTGGTAGCGGGCGTGGACCAGGGCGAGCTGCACTGTCGCCTCCTCAGACTGTGGTGGGTCGGCCGCCGGCACCGGCGGTGGTGGGTCGGCCGGTGCCGGCGGGCACGTCGCCGCTGGTCGCCTCTCCGCTGGTGATGGCGAGGAACGCCTCCTCCAGCGAGGTCGGCCGTACCTCCAGGTCGGTGAACGGGGTCTGGGTCGTGACCAGCGCTCGGACCAGCTCGTCGGCGTCGGTGGTGAGCAGGTGCAGCCGACCGTCGACCCGTTCGGTGCGAACCACCCCGGGCAGGTCGGGCAGGTTGTCGGCGACCAGGCTGACCCGGCGTACGCCCACGATGCCGCGCACCGCGTCCACTGTGTCGTCGGCGAGCACCCGGCCCTGCCCGATGACCACCACCCGGTGGGCGAGCGCCTCCACTTCCTCCAGGTAGTGGCTGCTCAACAGCACTGTGCCGCCGTCGTCGTGGAATGCCCGAACCGCCTCCCACAGGGTGTGCCGGGCGGCCACGTCCAGGCCCGTGGTCGGCTCGTCGAGCAGCACCAGCCGGGGCCGGCCGACGAACGCCAATGCCACCGCCAACCGGCGCCGTTGCCCGCCGGAGAGCCCACCGGTCTGCCGCCGGGCCAGGTCGGCGAGACCGAAGCGGTCGAGCAGTTCGGCCCGGGGCACCGGGTCGGGGTAGTGCGCGGAGACGAAGTCGACGACCTCGCCGACGCGCAGCGTGCCGGGCAGGCCGGTCTCCTGCGGGGTGACCCCGATCTGCCGCCGGCTCGCCGGGTCGCGGGGATCACCACCGAACAGTTCGACCCGCCCGGAGCTGGGGCGGCGCAGACCCACCAGCAGGTTCATCAGGGTGCTCTTGCCGGCGCCGTTCGGCCCGAGCAGGCCGACCAGCTCACCGGCCCGGACTTCCAGGTCGACACGGTCGAGGGCGAGAACGTCGCCGTACCGGCGGCTGGCCTGGTCGGCGCGGGCGAGGGTCATGGCTGCTCCTTCGACGGGGCGGGGTCGAGCAGGGCGCGTATCGCTTCGGTGTACTCCTCGAACGCCAGCCGGCCTCGCCGGCTGAGCCGGACCAGGGTCGCCGGGGTGCGTCCACGATGGGTCTTGTTGATCTCCACGTAGCCGGCGTCCTCGAGTTTGCGCAGGTGCACAGAGAGGTTGCCGGCGGTCATCGCGAGCAGCTCCTGTAGCCGGGGGAACGCGATCCTGTCGCCCTCGCCGAGGGCGGAGAGGCTGGCGACCACCCGCAGCCGGGCCTGCGCGTGGATGACCGGATCCAGCTCGGTCACGGCAGCTGTCGCTGTCGCCGCCGGGCGAGCGCGCCGGCCACCAGGATCCCGCCACTGCCCGCCACCGCCATGACCAGCGCGTGCCAGCCCGGTCCGGCGAACGCGCCGAGCAGATTGATCACGCTGATCCAGACGCCGAGGCGGAACAGATCCCGGTCCAGCCAGATCGCCCCGCCCGCCATCTGCAGCGCGCCGATCAGCCCGACCGAGGTGGTCGACCAGAGCAGCGCCGCCAGATCGTGCGGCAGGTGCCCGCTGATCCGGCCGAGCCCGGCGTAGACGCCCAGCGATCCCAGGCCCCAGGCGTACCCGTACCAGCGGCCACGCTGGGCGGAGTCGCCGCTCACCTGGTCGTAGGCGCGCTCCCTGGCCGTCGCCTGCACTGCGGCAGCGGCCAGCAGCAGTACGAAGAGGACGGTCAGCGGCAGCCAGCTCGGCAGTGGAACCAGAGCCCGGTCACCAGGGGTGAACCGGAGGAAGAACAGCCCGAAGCCGATCAGCCAGGCGACACCCCACGGCCAGTAGAGCAGGCGGGCGTCGGGATCGAGCCGGCGTGCCGTCGCCGACCGTTGGTCCTGGATCAGCCGGAGCGCCGCCGCCGCGTCAGTGGGTGGTGAATCGTCGTCGGGGTTCACGCAAACTACTTTATGACACAAAGTCGAGACGGGTGACCCCGTCATCACCGATGGGACCCCCGATTACGGCGAGCAATGCCTATGGTGGTCAGTCGTGGCGACTGATCCGCCGCACAGGCCATAGGGGAGGGTTCGTGTCAAGCCCGAGCAATGAGCTGGAGGTCCAGCCGGAGGCTCTGACGGCGTTCGCCGCCGGGTCCAAGGATCGGGCGGCCCGTTTCCGCGAGCTGCACCGCGCCTTCGGCGACGGGCACGTGCCCCGGCACGCCTTCGGGGTGATGCCGGCGTCGTTCAACCTCGCGGCGACGTACGCCGAGCAGTTCGAGGCGTGCCTGCAAGGGCTTGCCGACGGCGCCGAGATGATGGCGGACATCGCCGAGGGGCTCACCGACACCGCCGCCGCCTACACCGGCACCGACGCGGCCAACACCGACCTGTTCGTGCCCGGCCGCCCACCCGCTCCCGACGTCATCGCGCCCGGCCCCTGGTCGGGTGGCGCCAGCGCTCCGAACGGTTCGGTGCCGGCGTGAGCACCGAGGCGTTGCAGCGCAACAAGACCTACTTCGAGCAGATCGTCTCGGGCACTCCCGAACCCTTCAAGCCGCTCTCCAACGCGGTGCTCTGGCCGTTCGAGCAGCTCCTGGAGCTGGTCGCTGGCGAACCGGACGACCTGATGCGGGCCGCACAGCTCTGCCTGGACACCGGCGCGGCGGTACGGGAGATCGCCGGTGACCAGATCGCCGACCGGGCCCGGTTGCGCGGTGCCTGGACGGGCGACGCCGCCGAGGGCTTCCATGCCTCGATGGAGTCGGTGGAGGCGGCGATCGAGGAGCTGGCCCAGGGGCTCGACGGCACCAAGGACGTGCTGGTCGAGGCGGCGAACGCGGCGGTGGACGCGTTCAACCTGCTGGTCGAGCTGATCCTCGAGTTCCTGCTCTGGTTCCTCACCGAGGTGATCATCGCGGCGGTGGCCGCGGCGCTGAGCGCCGGCGTCTCGTTGGCCGCCACAGTGGTCCGGGTGCTGGCCCGGCTGGCCACCACAGTGGGTCGGATGGTCAAGATCGTCGCCCGGTTCGCCGAGGTGCTCACCCGCCTCGCCGCCCGGCTGGGCAAGGTCGCCGGGCAGCTCCGCAAGTACGCCGACACCGTCATGGAGCTCAAGCAGCGGAAGAAGCAGTACAAGCTGCTCAGCAAGGGCGGCTGGACGCCCGAGGGGCGTGCCTTCCAGGTCGAGAAGTTCAAGACCCTCTTTCCGGGCAAGTTCGTCATCAACCAGGTCTCGCCGGTCAACATCCCCGGTTTCGGCGGCGCTCTGCTGGACACCGGCGTGGGCCTGCACGACATCTCCGACGGGCAGAAGGACCGCAACTACCTGGTGGACGGCACGTACAGCGAGGACCTGGGCCCGTACACAGTGGGTGTGCAGAATGTCTTCGACTCCATCGTGAACTGAGAGGCAGCCATGACCTTCCCCGCCCTGGACCGCATCGAGGCGCTGGCTCGCAACCTGGACGGATGGCAGCGGCAACTCGCCGACCGGATGGCGGAGCTGGAGCAGACCAGCGCCGAGGGCGTCAGCGACTCCGGCCTGGTGCGAGTCACCGCCGCGGCCGACGGCAAGATCGTTTCTACGGAGTTGAACGCGCGGGCGATGCGTCTGGACTCCTACAGCCTGGCCGAGGAGTTCACCGCAGCCGCGAACCGGGCGCAGGAGGCCGCAGCGGCCCTGGTCCGGGAGTTGGTCGGCGAGGTCATCGGCGACCCAGGCGCCGGTCCGCGCCGATCCGCCGACCACGAGGGGCGCTGATGACGGTCGACGAGAGTCAGGCACGGTACGTCGAGGGGATCACCCGACTGCTGGCGGCCGGGGAGCAGGTGCGCGCGGTGGCCCAGGTGCGAGAGGGCAGCGGGCTGACCCCGGCGCCGCCCCCGCAGCCGTCGACGCCACCCGCCACGGGTGGGCCGGGCTTCCTGGGTGTCCTGCTCAACGTGCTGTCACCGAACATCACCTTCGGTCGGGCGGACAACGCCGTCGACTGGCTCTTCTTCGGTGTCGGAGGTCGAGGCGAGCCAGATTCCCAGGCGTCCGTGCTGCACCATGCGGTGAACGTGGCGACGAAGGGCTCCGGCCTGCGAACCCTCGTGCTGGGGGCCACCGACCAGCGGCTGCTGCTCGGCGCGACAGCACCCGTCGGGCTGCTCTCCAACTCGGCGGCGGACGAACGGGCCCAAGCCGACATCGAACTGCTCGGGTCCGTTCCGCGCACGGCTGTCACCGCCCGGTTCGGCAGGTACCGGCTGAACTGGAAGCGACTGCGGATCGACTTCGCCGATGGGTCGTGGCTGTCGTTCCACGTGCCGCTGGCCGACTCCGGCCGCCCGCTGCGGGAGGTCGCGGCCGCCCTGTCAGCCGGCTGACCCGCCGACGAGCGGTGCGGGCAGCGGCGCAACGTGCAGCACCGCCAGCCGGGACACCGCCCGGGTGAGCACCACGTACAACCGGTGCAGCCCGCGCGGCTCGGCCGCGACGATCGCGGCCGGCTCGACCACCACCACATGGTCGTACTCCAGGCCCTTCACCAACGTCGCCGGCACCACCGTGACCCGCTCGGCGGCCGCCACGTCGTCGGCGGTCGCGGTCTCGACACCGGCCTCGGCCAGCGCCGCGCGCAGGCCGTCGACCGCGTCGTCGGCGGCGATCACACCGACCGAGCCGTCGTGTGCGAGCGCCGCGCGCACCTCGGCCACCGTTGCCGACGTCAGGTCGGTCACCGTACGCACGTCCAGGCCGCCGTCGTGGCGCAGCGACTCGGCCGGCGGTACGTCAACCGCGAGCGCCGGGAGCAGCAGGTTCGCGAATGCGACGACCGCGGCGGGCACCCGGAAACCGACTGTCAACGGGACCACCACCGCGTCCGGCTTGCCCAGATGGGCGAGGGATTCCCTCCAGTCCGTCGCCGCCCACGGCGCGGTGCCCTGGGCGAGGTCACCGAGGAGCGTGACCGAGCCGTGCTCGCTGCGCCGAGCGATGGCCCGACACTGCATCGGGGAGAGGTCCTGCGCTTCGTCCACCACCACGTGCCCGAACCCGGAGAGCCGTTCCAGCAGCCCGGTCGCCTCGTCGATAAGCACCGCGTCGGCAGCGGTCCACCGGGTCGCCTTCGGCGTGCGGGCCGGCTTCGTCCAGCGGAGTTGGGTCTGCTCGGCGTCGCTGAGCAGGCCGTCCGCCGCGGCGGCGAGCCGGTCCGGGTCGGAGAACAGGCCGTGCACCAGCCCTTCCGGGGTGAGCGCCGGCCAGACCGCATCCAGGAAATCGAGTACCGGCCGGCAGCGGCTCATCCGGCGCAGCCAGGCATCGCTTGGCGACTCCGCACGCCGCGCCTCGGCCTGCCGTTGCAGCAGGCTCACCACCCGCGCCTGGACACGTTCCCGACCCGTCCCGTACGGCAGCCCCTCCCGGCGGGTCTCCTCGACGATCCGGTGCAACGGCTCCACCCCGATGCGCCAGCGGAACGAGCCGTCCGACACGGTGATCGACTCGGTCGGGCTGCCGATCTGCCCCTGCACCGCGCGCCGTAGCACGCTCGCCATCCGTACGTCGTGTTTGAGCGCGGCCACCGCCGGCGCCTCGACCGCCCGAACCGCCACCCGGGAGATCAACTCCTCCACCGTGGCCTGCTCGACCTCGACCTCACCGAGCGCCGGCAGCACCGCCGCGATGTACGACAGGAACGCCCGGTTCGGCCCGACGATCAGCACGCCCGCCCGCCGCAACCGCTCCCGGTGCAGGTAGAGCAGGTACGCGGCCCGGTGCAGACCCACAGCCGTCTTCCCCGTACCCGGCGCGCCCTGCACACAGATCGAGTCGGCGAGGTCAGCCCGAACCAGTTCGTCCTGCTCCGGCTGGATCGTGGCGACGATGTCCCGCATCGGCCCGACGCGTGGCCGCTCGATCTCGGCGGTGAGGATCCGACTGGTCGTACCGAGTTCTTCGCCTCGATCCAGCCGCTCATCCTCGAAGCTGGTCAGAACGCCGTTGCTGAACCCGAACCGCCGCCGAACCGCGACCCCCTGCGGATCCCGCACACTGGCCCGGTAGAACGAACGGGAGACAGGGGCCCGCCAGTCCAGCACCAACGGCTCACCACGCTCATCGGTGACATGCCGCCGCCCCACGTGATACCGCCGACCGTGATGATCACCGCTGGTGTCGGGGTCGGTCGGGTCGTTGGCGGGCCTGCCGGTGCCGCTGTTGGTGGGCCTGCGGTTGGTGCTCCCGCTGTTGGTGGTGCTGTTGTCCGTGGTGGTGCTGTTGGTGGTGCTGTTGTCCGTGGCGCTGCCGTTGTCCGTGGTGGTGCTGTTGTCGGTGGCGCTGCCGTTGTCCGTGGCGCTGCCGTTGGTGGTGCCGTTGTCCGTGATGGTGCTGTTGTTTGTGGCGCCAGCGAAGTCGAGGCGGCCGAAGAAGAGCGGAGTGGTCGGGTCGTCAGCCAGCTCGGCGACCCGGCGGGCCAGGGTGCGGCCGAGCGTCTCGGCCGCGTACGCATCGCCGGCCACCTGATCACCGGTGGCGAAGAGAGACTCGGCCCGCTCCCGCATCCGACCCAGCGCGGCCCGCGAGGTGGTGAGGTGTTCGCGTTCGGCGGCCAGGTCCGCGTCGAGCTGGGTGTCGGTGTCGGTCTCGAGCTGGGTGTCGAGGTCCAGTGCGGGCATGCTGACGTCCCATCGTTCACATCTGCTGCGCGCTCGCGTATCCGGGGGCGGATGGCCGCCCGCCCGGCGCGAAGACGTCCGTTCCGGTGCAGCTCACCTCGGCCGTCAAGCGGGCTGCAACCCTACGCTCCCCAACCCGACGTATCCAGCGAATTACCGACGTGACCACCCGTCCGAGACGGCGTGTTGCCGGTCGAGTGTCGCTGGGCGATCGCGCACCCTGCCGTGCCGTGCTGTCTCACGCCGCGACCGTCGCGACGCCGGTGATCCACTCGACTTTCAGGAAGTCGCGGTGTCTGGGCCGGTGCGACAACCCGGTTTTCAGGGAGCCGAGTCGATCACCGGAAGACACGGCTGAGGCGGCAGGGACAGCAGGCTTGTCGAGGTCGAGGTCGAGGTCGAGGTCGAGGTCGAGGTCGAGGTCGAGGTCGAGGTCGAGGTCGAGGTCGGTGGCGACCGCGGTGTCGACCGCAGTGGCGGTGGCAAGGCGCGGTGGTGAGGCGGCGGTGGTGAGGCCGTGGCGGTGGCGACCGCGGTGGCGGTGGCAAGGCGCGGTGCTGAGGTGGCGGTGGTGAGGCCCTGGCGGTGGCAAGGCGGTGGCGGTGGCGGTGGCAAGGCGCGGTGCCGAGGTGGCGGTGGTGAGGCCGTGACGGTGGCAAGGCGGCGGTGGCAAGGCGCGGTGCTGAGGCGGCGGTGGCAAGGCGCGGTGCTGGGGCGGCGGTGGTGCGGCCGTGGCGGTGGCGACCGCGGTGGCGGTGGCAAGGCGGTCGCGGCGGCAAGGCGCGGTGACGGTGGCGATTGCGGTAACGGCCGTCGCAAGATGTGGGCGCGGGCGGCGCCGGCGTGGTTGCCGGAATCAGCAGCGCAGGTGGTAGAGGTTGCGACGCGGGGTGCGCTGTGGGTCCAGCCAGCTGGGCGGGAGGAATTCAGGTCGACCGTCCGCCGCGAGACGGACCGTCCAGTCGCCGCGGTGGATGAACCGGTGATGGTAGCCACAGAGCAGCACCGCATTGCCCAGCGCCGTCACCCCGCCGTCGGCCCAATGTCGGATGTGGTGACCGTCGCACCATCTCGGCGGCCGATCACAACCAGGAAAGGCACAACCGCCGTCCCGCAGGACCAGCGCGCGCCGCAACGGGCCGGTGAATAGCCGGCGCTGCCGGCCGACGTCCAGGACCTGACTGTTGCCGCCCAGCACGACCGGCAGCACGCCCGCATCACAGGCCAGGCGGCGGACCGCACCGGGGGTGAGGCGCGTGCCGGTCTCCAGTGTTCCGGCGCGTACGCCGTTGACTAGTTCCTCCAGCGAAACGCTCACCACCAGATGAGGACGGTCACCGCCGTTGTCGGGCAGCTGACCGGTACGTAACGCCAGTCGGCAGATCTCGCCCAACGCGTCGGCGCGGCGCTGACCAGGACTGCGGTCATCCTGCTCACCGGCTGGGGCGCAGAGCGGGTCGATCGCCTCGCGTAGCAGGCTCGCGGTTTCGGTGTCGAGGTTGCCGCTGAGGCGTACCTGGCCGTTCCGTTGCTCGGAGAGCGTGACGTGCCGGCGGGCCTCGGCTCGCTCGGTGGCCCGCTCCAGTGCCTTCAACTCAGCCTGGTCGGCCAATTCCGGGGCGACGTGCGCGAGGACGCGCTCGCCGAGCCGGCTCAGGCTTGTCGGATCGAAACGGTCGGCCCAGGTGACCAGTAGTTGGGTGGCCTTGTCCGCCACCTCGGGACCGGCCTCGACCGGGAGGGCGGCGATCGTCTCGGCCACCACCCGACCCTGCTCGACGGTGATGGCACCGCCGAGCAGCGCGTCGCGCACCGCTGGCGGGGCGGCGTCGACGACGGCGGCGAGCTGGACCAGTTGGCGCGCGCTGCGACCGGAGAGCCGGAGCCGTTCCCGAAGCCAGACAGCGGTGGACGAGGCGCCCTGGGTGACCGCCAGCCCACGACCGTCCAACTCGCGGACCAGACCGAGCTGAACGGCGGCCAACCGCTGCGCCAACACGTGAGTCGCGTCGAGAGAAGCAAGCAAATCGTCATCGGAGAGCGCCCAGAGCGCGGTCTCGGCGCAGTCGTCAACTGCCCCATCCACCTGCGCCAACGCCTCCACCATAAAAGCAGAATAGAACTGGTGTACGACAACTTGGAGTCGCCCTGATCGATGAGCCAACTAAATTTCGTCGATCATCGTGATGTGCCCGCTTGTCCCGCCGCCAAGCCGCGCCGCGAAGCCGCGCCGCCGAACCGCCGTGCCGCGAAGCCGCCCCGCCCCCGCGCTCACGCCACGCCACGCCACGCCAGGCCACGCCACGCCACGCCACGGCGACGCCAGGCCACGCTCGCCTATTCAGGCCACCCCCGCCAAGCCGTGCCCGCCGTCAAATCCGCCTGCTCGCGGCCGAAGGCAAAGGCGTGGCCGACGCGCGGTGGTCCGAGCGGGGCGCGGGGGTGATGGCAGGTTGGCGGGGCTGCCGGGATCATGGGTGTATGACCGAGGCCCGCTCCGATTCGCGCCGGATGACGATCAGCGACCCCCAGGTGATGCGGGCGATGGCCCATCCGGCCCGGATCGCGATCATGGAGTACCTGAACAGTCGCAAGAGTGGTGGGACCGCCACCGAGTGTGCCGAGATCGTCGGGTTGTCGCCGAGCGCAACCAGTTACCACCTTCGGGCGCTGGCGAAGTTCGGCCTGGTCGAGCAGGCGCCGAGCCGGGGGGACGCGCGCGAGCGGCTGTGGCGCGTGCCGAGTGTGAGTGTGCTGGTCGAGGCGGGTCGGGATGCCGGGCCTGAGGCGCGCGCGGCCGAGCAGGCGCTGGTGGAGGCGCATGCGGTCCGGGCCATGGAGCGGACCCGGGACTGGTTGCGGCGCGCCGGGGACGAGCCCGCCGAGTGGTACGAGACGGCCCTGTTCACCGACACGCTGTTGCTGCTCACCGCCGAGGAGTTGGCCGAGTTGAACGAGGCGGTGCTGGCGCTGCTCAGGCCGTATCACCCGCGGCGGAGGCAGGGGGACCCGCCGCCGGGGGCGCGCACTGTCGCTGTGCAGTACCGGACGGTGCCGCTGGCATAGCCAGGCTTGCATGAATCAGTTGTGAAGCATTATTTTCGAAGTATGTCCTTCACACCTGACGAATCGCGCTGGTCGGATGTCTGGCTCGCCGCTGCCGCCCGGGGCACCACCATCTGCGGTGACTTCCTCGCCGCGACCGCGCTGGCGCTGGCCCTACAGGGCGCTGGCGCAGGTGGGCTGGCCGTATCGGGGCTGCTGCTGGCCGCCACGCTGCCTCTGGTGGTGTTCGCCCCCCTCGCGGGCCGACTCGCCGACCGGATAGACAGCCGTACCTTGCTGGTGACAATCGGGTTCGGGCAGGCCACGATCTGCGCGCTCCTCGCCGTCGTCGAACAGCCGGTCCTGGTGGTCGGGCTCGTCGCCCTGTTGGCCTGCGGGCTCGCGGTGACGCAACCCTGCCTGGCGGCGCTGCTGCCGGCGATGGTCCGCCCGGCTGACCTGCCCCGAGCCAGCGCGATCAGTCAGAACGCCGTCTCGCTCGGTGCGCTCGGCGGCCCGGTACTGGCCGGCCTGCTGGTGGGGCAGTTCGGCACCCGCGTACCGCTGCTTCTCGATGCCGCTACCTACCTGGCGCTCGTGGTCGCGGGCCTGCTGCTGCGGACCCGCCGCGGCGGCCGCCGGCCCGCCGTGAGCAGCGAGGCAGCCGTTGCCAGCCCGGCAGCCGTGGGCAGCGAGGCCGCCGTTGCCGGCCCGGCAGCCGTGGGCAGCGAGGCCGTCTCGGGCAGCCAGGCCGTCTCGGGCGGCGTGGCACCCCCCGGGGTTACGGAGATCGGCTGGCGGCTGCGTCGTGACCCGCTGATGCTCGTCATGGTGGTGACCACCGCCGTCGTGATCGCGGCGATCGGCGGTATCAACGTGATCGAGGTCTTCTTCATCCGGGAGACGCTGGGGGATTCGGCGACCACATACGGCCTGGTCAGTGCCGCATGGATGGCCGGCATGCTGCCGGGGAGCTGGCTTGCCGTACGACTCGCCAGGCGGCTCGACGACGACGGTGCGTTGGTACGGGGGGTGCTGGCGACTCTGGCCGTGTGCAGCCTGATGGTGTTGCTCGCGGCGACGGTGCCGGCGGCGGCTGTGCTGGTGCCGCTCTGGCTGGTGGGGGGCGCGGCCAACGGCGGCGAAAACGTCTTCGCCAACCTGCTCACCGCTCGGCGGGTGCCGGAGGCGATGCGCGCTCGGGCGTACGCCAGCTACGGCGCGGCGGTGCAGGGTGGTTCGATGGTGGGCTTCCTGATCGGCGGGGCGTTGCTCGCGGTCGTTCCGCCTCGGCCGCTGATCGCCGGCGCCGGTGTGGTGGGGCTGCTGGTGGTGCTGGCCTTCGTGCCGGTCGTGACCCGGGCGGTACGACGGTCGTCGCTGACCGACCTACCGGTAGCCGACCGGCAGGCAGCCGCGCACGCAGGCAGTTAGGCCAGCCGGCGAGCAGCCCGGTCAAGTGCGGGGTTGGCCACTCCGGGCCGGCCCGCCGAGCCGGAGCCAGCGGCCGGGGATACGGTCGGGCCATGGCTGAGCGCATCGCACGCCCGCGGGTCGGGCACATCCAGTTCCTGAACTGCCTGCCGATCTACTGGGGTCTGATGCGCTCCGGTGCCCTGCTCGACGTGGACCTGCACAAGGACTCGCCGGACCGGTTGAGCGCGGCGCTGGTCGCCGGCGACCTCGACATCGGCCCGATCACCCTGTTGGAGTATCTGAAGCACGCCGACGAGCTGCTGCTCCTGCCGGACCTGGCGGTGGGCAGCGACGGGCCGGTGCTCTCGGTCAACATGGTCTCCACCCGGCCGCTCGCCGAGCTGGACGGCGCCCGGGTGGCGCTCGGCTCGACCTCGCGGACCGGGGTCATGCTGGCTCAGCTGCTGCTCGCCGAGCAGTACAACGTGCGGCCCGAGTACTTCCGCTGCCCGCCGGACCTGACCCAGATGCTGCTGGAGGCCGACGCCGCCGTGCTGATCGGGGACGTGGCGCTGCGGGCGTACTACGAGGCGCCGCGGAAGGGCCTCACCGTCACCGACCTCGGGCAGGCGTGGCGGGAGTGGACCGGTCTGCCGATGGTCTTCGCCGTCTGGGCGGTCCGCCGCGACTTCGCCGCCGCCCACCCGGGCCTGGTGAAGGAGGTGCACGAGGCCTTCCTGCGCTCGCGCGATCTCTGCCTGGCGGAGTTGGACCAGGTCGCCGAGGCGGCTGCCCGCTGGGAGACCTTCGACGCGGAGACGCTTGCCACGTACTTCCGGACCCTCGACTTCTCCCTCGGCGAGCGGCAGGTCGCCGGGCTGCGCGAGTGGGCCCGACGGGCCGCCGCCATCGGCGAGGCCCCGGCGCTGCCGGACGGCGGCCCGGAGTTCTTCGCCGGCTGACCGCTGCCGGCCGGGCCGGCAAAGCGCCGGCCGGGCCGGCGCATGCCTAGGCGTCAGCCCGAGGGGCTCAGGCGCCGGGGCGGAGCAGTGCCTCGGTGATCTTCTCGCAGTTCTTCATGCCGTAGTCGTAGCCCATGTTGATCGGGTACTTGACCATCACGCCCATCGTCCAGGTGTCACCGATGGCCAGGCAGTTGATGTGCATCTCCTGCTCCCTGGTCCGATCGATCCACCCGTTCTTGATGGCGATCTTCTTCTGCTCGGACGCCGGGAAGGCCTTGCGGATACCGAAGTCGCCGGCACCGCGAACCAGTTTCATCTCGTTGAGCAGCCACTTGGTCCACTTCGGCCCGGCGGCGGTGCCGGTGGCGATGCAGTTGCCCATCCGGGCGGTGTCCCGGGGGGAGAGCGCCGTCCGGCTCCAACCCTTGTCGGGGGCGACGCTGCTGTCGGTCAGTTTGCACATGGAGATGAGCCGCTTGATCGAGGCGTCCCGGTCGACCTGGTTGTAGAACTGTTCGGCACGGGTGTTGTCGCTGTCCCGGATGATCCGTGTCGCGTCGGCGAGCTTGGCGTCGCTCGGGGTCTGGCCGGCGTCGGCCGCGCGCCGCAGGTAGTCGGCGACGATCCAGGCCTTGATCAGCGAGGCGGTCGTGCTGGTCTCGCCCATGTTCTTCGAACCGATGATCTTTCCGGTCCGGCGGTCGAGGACGCTCCAGGAGTACCAGCCCTCGATGTTCAGATTGAGGTCCTTGGCCACGAAGGGCAGCGGCTCCAGCGACGGACTGGGGCTCGGCGTCGGCGAGGACGGCTTGCGGGCGCTGCGATCGGTGCCGGCGCCGGTGGGTCGGTCGCTCGTGCCGGAACCGGAATCGCCCCACTTGGCCGCGGCGGACGACTCGAACGGCGACCCGGGCAGCAGCCGCAGCGACACCAGCACCAGCCCGATCAGGATGACCGCGATGGCGATCAGCCGGATCGGGGAGGCCTCGCCGCCGTTGCGCCGGTCGACCCGACGGTTGCCTGCCATCAGAGCTTTCCGACCGGCTGCTGCGGCACCTTGAGCGCGGCGCCGGGCTGCGGGGTGACCAGTTGGGTGGCCACGCTGGCGCAGACCTTCGCGCCGTAGTCCAGACCGGTCCTGATCGGGTAGCGCAGCATCACCGCGAGACTCCACTTGCTGGTGACGGCGAGGCAGTTGACGTGCCAGTTGCCGTCGCCGTAGATGGGGGTCCAGCCGTTCTTGATGCTGACCGGCCCCTGAGCGGTGATCGACTTGGGTAGACCGTCGATGATCCCCCAGCGGCCACCACCGGACGAGGCCCGCTGGTCCTTGGCCGCCGTGGTGCCCTTGACCTTGCTCATCTGGTCCAACACCCACTTGGTCCATTTCTGGCCGGCGGCCTTACCGTCGGCGATGCAGTCGCCGACCCGGGCCGCGTCACGGGGGGACATCCGCGTGAAGCTCCAGTAGCCGGTGTACGGCTTGACGTTGCCACGCTTGGTGTCGGTCAGCCCGCAGATCTTGATCGCTCGTTGGATCACCGCGTCGGGGACGCTGCTCGACGAGGGCTTGTAGGAGCCGCCCGCGGCGGCGTGGACCTTGTTGGCCGCTCCGTCGTTGCTGTCGACGATGGCGAGTCGAGCCAGCTCCTTCATCGCTGCGGGCGGCTCCTTGTCGCCGAGCTGCCGCAGGTAGTCGGAGACGATCCACGCCTTGATCATCGACTCGGTGGAGCTGGTCGCCGTCATGTTCGGCGACCCGGAGATCTTGCCCGTCTTCCGGTCCAGCAGAGCCCACGAGAAGAACTGACCCTTGAAGCTCACCGACACCGGGCCGGCGGCCAGGGTGGGCGGCGGTGGTGGGGTGGGCGCGGGCGCGGCGACGCTCGACGTACCTCCGCCACCTCCGCCGCTGTCGTCGCTGGCGAGCCGGGCGTACGCGGTGGGGACCAGTAGGACGCCGCCGAGCACGACCGCCGTGATGGCGAGCACCAGGGTCACGCGAGATCGCATGAGTGGGTGAACTCCAGGTGTCAGGGCCGGGGGGACCGGCTTGTCGTCGGGACGAATCGGGTGCGATCGCCGAGGCCGGGGGAGGTGGCCTCTGTGGAGATGTCGATGTCGGCAGCCGATCGGTTGTCCGGCAGAAGTCTACGGCCGGACCGGCAGACCGCCAGGGTTCGACACTAGGCAACCTGCGATAAAGGCGGGATCTGGGGCCGGTATGAGGTTTTTGCAGGGATTCACCTTTGTTTCGTGGCCTAGGTCACGGCGAGACGGCGGTGTCCAAGTAGCGCAAAGCGCTCATCCGCTCACAGATGGGATGCGCGGATTCCTGTTACACCCCCTGGTGCAACGTGGCGCAAGCTGTAACACTTAGCCTCATGTATGGCAACGACTTCTCCGCTCCTGACGGCGCCACCGACGAGGCGCCCGGCGGCCTGCTGGGCGAGGTCGAGGCCGCCGAGGCCGAACTGCGGGCAGCGGCGGCGCGCGGACGGCGCGGCGGGCCCGCGCCGGACGAGGACCTGGCGGCGTACTTCGCCGAGGTCGTCGACGCCGAACAGAAGATCGAGCCCCGCGACTGGATGCCCGACGCGTACCGGCGGACGCTGATCCGGCAGATCGCCCAGCACGCCCACTCCGAGATCATCGGCATGCAGCCGGAGGGCAACTGGATCAGTCGGGCGCCGTCGCTCAAGCGCAAGGCGATCCTGCTGGCCAAGGTGCAGGACGAGGCGGGTCACGGCCTCTACCTCTACGCCGCCGCCGAAACCCTCGGCATCAGCCGCGACGAACTGGTCCAACTGCTGCTCGACGGCCGCCAGAAGTACAGCTCGATCTTCAACTACCCGACTCTGAGCTGGGCCGACGTGGGTGCCGTCGGGTGGTTGGTGGACGGCGCGGCGATCGTCAACCAGGTCCCGCTCTGCCGCTGCTCGTACGGCCCGTACGCCCGCGCGATGATCCGGGTCTGCAAGGAGGAGTCGTTCCACCAGCGGCAGGGCTACGAGATCCTGCACACCCTGGCGCACGGCACCCCCGGGCAGCAGGCGATGGCCCAGGACGCGGTGGACCGTTGGTGGTACCCGTCGCTGGCCATGTTCGGCCCGCCGGACGGCGACTCCACGCACTCCGCCCAGTCGATGGCCTGGAAGATCAAGCGCTTCTCGAACGACGATCTGCGCCAACGCTTCGTCGACATGTGCGTCCAGCAGGCCGAGATCCTCGGGCTGCGCATCCCCGACGCGGGCCTGCGCTGGAACGACGAGCGGCAGGCGTACGACTACACCCAGCCGGACTACGACGAGCTGATGCGGGTGATCTCGGGCGACGGGCCGTGCAACCGGGAGCGGATGGCCCACCGCCGGGCCGCGCACGCCGACGGCACCTGGGTACGCGAGGCCGCCGCGGCATACGCCGCGAAGCGGGCGGGACAGAAGGAGACGGTGGCCGCGTGAGCGAGCGTCGCGAGCAAGCCGAACAACCTGGCATGACGAGTCATTCGCCTTTGTGGGAGGTCTTCGTGCGGGCCCGGCGCGGGCTGTCGCACACGCACGTCGGCAGCCTGCACGCCCCCGACGCCGAGCTTGCCCTGCGCAACGCCCGCGACCTCTACACCCGCCGCCAGGAGGGCGTGTCGATCTGGGTGGTGCCGGCCGGCGCGATCACCGCGTCCAGCCCGGACGAGAAGGACTCCTTCTTCGACCCGGCCGCCGACAAGGTCTACCGCCATCCCACCTTCTACGAGGTGCCGGACGGGGTGGCCCACCTGTGAGCGAGCGGAGCGAGCGAACCAGGCAGCTCAGCAGCGGGGCGCTTCGCGCCGCCGCCGAGCGGAGCGAGGTGGTCGCGGGGAGCGAGCGAACCAGCCAGCGCAGCGAGGTGACGGCGTGAACGGGCCCTTCGACTTCACCCTCGCGCTCGCTGACGACGCGCTGATCGCGGCCCAGCGGCTGGCCGAGTGGACCACCCGCGCGCCGGAGATGGAAGAGGACATCGCGCTGGCCAACATCGCCCTCGACCAGCTCGGCGCGGCGCGGCTGCTGCTGTCGTACGCCGGCGAGCTGGAGGGCGCCGGCCGCGACGAGGACGCGCTGGCGTACCTGCGCGACGACCGCGAGTTCCGCAACGCGCTACTGGTCGAGCTGCCCAACGACGACTTCGCGGTGACGATGGCGAAGCTGTTCTTCCTGGCGGCGTACCAACTGCCGCTGTACACGGCGCTGGCCGGCTGCGCGGACGAGCGGTTGGCCGCGATCGGCGCGAAGGCGCGCAAGGAGTCGGCGTACCACCTGGACCACGGCGCGCTGTGGGTGAAGCGGCTCGGTGACGGCACCGAGGAGTCGCATCGTCGGATGCAGGCGGCCGTCGACCAGGTGTGGCCGTACACCCACGAGTTGTTCGCCGCGGACCCGGCGGCGCCGGTCGACCCGGCCACAGTGCGGCCGGCGTTCGACGAGGTCGTCGGCCCGGTGCTGGCCGAGGCGACGCTCACCCAGCCGGACAGCGCCTGGGCCCCCGCCGGTGGGCGGGCCGGTGTGCACACCGAGCACCTGGCCTACCTGCTCGCCGAGATGCAGGTGCTGCACCGCGCCCACCCAGGAGCGACGTGGTGAGCGCGATGAGCGCGAGCCCCGCAATCGCGAACCGCGCCGGCAGGGCGAGCGCACGGGAGGCCGCCGCGAGCGTCGTGGACCCGGAGATCCGGGTCATCACCATCGACGAGCTGGGCATCCTGCGGGCGGTCGAGGAGGACCCGGCCAGTGGTCGGGTCACCGTCACCATCACCCCGACCTACACCGGCTGCCCGGCGATGGACGTGATCCGGGCCGACATCCGCCGCGCGCTGGCCGCCGCCGGCCACCCGGACGCGCAGGTCCAGACGGTCTACAGCCCACCGTGGAGCACCGACTGGATCTCCGAGCGTGGGCGGGCCAAGCTCGCCGCCGCCGGGATCGCCCCGCCGGCCCCGGTACGCACCGCCGGCGTCGTCTCGCTGACGCTCGCGGTCCGCTGCCCGCAGTGCGGTTCACCGGAGACCGAGCAGGTCAGCCGGTTCGGTTCCACAGCGTGCAAGGCGTTGTGGCGGTGCCGTTCCTGTTCCGAACCCTTCGACCACCTGAAGGCGCTGTGACTGTCACCATCACCCGCCCGGTTCGCCGCCGGCCGGTCTTCCACCCGTTGTCCGTCGCCGCCGTCGACCGGCTCACCGAGGACTCCGTGGCGGTGACCTTCGCCGTACCCGAGGAACTGCGGGAAACCTTCGCGTTCCGCGCCGGCCAGCACCTCACAGTGCGGCGAGCCGCGGAGGACGGCACTGACGTGCGCCGGTCGTACTCGATCTGCTCCACCCCCGACGACCTGGCCCGGCACGGCCGGTTGCGGATCGGGGTACGGGAGATCCCCGGCGGCGCCTTCTCGGCGTTCGCCTGCGGGGCGCTGCGCGGTGGCGACACCGTCGAGGTGCTGCCGCCGCTGGGCACCTTCACCACGGCGTTCGCGCCGGACCGCGCGCGGCACTACGGCGCGGTCGTCGCCGGCTCCGGCATCACCCCGGTGCTCGGGCTGGTCGCGACCGCCCTGGCCGTCGAGCCGGCCAGCACCTTCACAGTGGTGTACGGCAACCGCACGGCGAACACCGTGATGTTCGCCGAGGAGTTGGCCGACCTGAAGGACCGTTACCCCACCCGGCTGCACCTGGTGCACGTCCTCTCCCGGGAACAGGGCGAGTCGCCGCTGCTCTCCGGTCGGATCGACGCCGAGCGGCTGGGCCGGTTGCTGGGCACCATCGTGCCGGGCGACCTGATCGAGGAGTGGTTCCTGTGCGGCCCGTACGGCATGGTGGTCGACGTCCGGGATGTGCTGACCGCACGCGGGCTGCCCGAGTCGGCGGTGCGTACCGAGCTGTTCCACGTCGACACGCCACCGGAGCCGGTGCGCCGACCCGTCGATCAGGTGGGCGCCGGGGCCGAGGTGACCATCGTGCTGGACGGCCGGTCGTCGAGCTTCACCATGGGTCGCGAGGAACGGGTGTTGGACGCCGCGCTGAAGGTGCGGGGTGAGCTGCCGTACGCCTGCAAGGGTGGCGTCTGCTCGACCTGCAAGGCGAAGGTCGTCGACGGCGCGGTCACGATGGCCCGCAACTACGCGCTGGAGCCCGACGAACTGGCCGCTGGCTACGTGCTGACCTGCCAGTCCAGCCCGACCACCGACAAGCTCACCGTCGACTACGACGCATGACGACGCCGAACGCCAATGCCTTTCCGCGATCTTGCAGTTTCGGTCGCCGATACGCACGGAATGCCCCGTGTGTCGCGACAGTAAATGCAAGATCGCGGAGTGGTGTGGGGGTGGCCCCGTTTCGGTGCTGCCTCCAGCGCGATCCAGCCCTGTGCGGAGCGAGTCACAGCCTTAAGCACCCCTCAGGGCCAAGGCGGGTGACCGGCGTAGGCTCGGGGTGTGACGGTGAGCCGGGAGATCGACGACATCCTGCAGCGCGGCGCGGACGGCGGGCGGATCACGCCCGAGGAGGCGCTGCTGCTCTACACCGAGGCGCCCTTCCACGCGTTGGGCGAGGCGGCGGACGCGGTGCGTCGGCGACGCTACCCGGACAACGTCGTCACGTACCTGATCGACCGCAACATCAACTACACGAACGTCTGCGTGACGGCGTGCAAGTTCTGCGCGTTCTACCGGGCGCCCAAGCACAAGGAAGGGTGGACCCACCCGACCGAGGAGATCCTTCGCCGCTGCGGCGAGGCGGTCGAACTGGGCGCCACCCAGGTGATGCTCCAGGGCGGGCACCACCCGGACTACGGCGTGGAGTACTACGAGGAGCTGTTCTCCTCGGTCAAGCAGGCGTACCCGCAGCTGGTCATCCACTCGATCGGCCCCAGCGAGATCCTGCACATGGCCAAGGTCTCCGGGGTGAGCCTGGACGAGGCCATCGCCCGGATCAAGACCGCCGGCCTGGACTCGATCGCCGGTGCCGGCGCGGAGATGCTGCCCGAGCGGCCCCGCAAGGCCATCGCCCCCCTCAAGGAGTCGGGCGAGCGCTGGCTGGAGGTCATGGAGCTGGCCCACCGGCAGGGCATCGAGTCGACCGCCACCATGATGATGGGCACCGGCGAGACGCACGCCGAGCGGATCGAGCACCTGCGCATGATCCGCGACGTGCAGGACCGCACCCGCGGCTTCCGGTCGTTCATTCCGTGGACGTACCAGCCGGAGAACAACCACCTCAAGGGCCGCACCCAGGCGACCACGCTGGAATACCTGCGCCTGGTCGCGGTGGCCCGGCTCTTCTTCGAGACCGTGCCACACCTGCAGGCGTCCTGGTTGACCACCGGCAAGGACGTCGGGCAGCTCTCGCTGCACATGGGCGTGGACGACCTCGGCTCGATCATGCTGGAGGAGAACGTCATCTCCTCCGCCGGTGCCCGGCACCGCTCCAACCTGCACGAGCTGATCGGCATGATCCGCTCCGCGGACCGGATCCCGGCGCAGCGCGACACCCTCTACCACCGGCTCGCCGTGCACCACACGCCGGCCGACGACCCGACCGACGAGCGGGTGGTCTCGCACTTCTCCTCGATCGCGCTGCCCGGCGGCGGGGCGGGGAAGTCCCTGCCCCTGGTGGACGTCAGCTGACTGTCGGCACCCGGCCGTTCGGCTGATCGACGCTCATGCTCCCGCCGGATCACCCCGGCGGTACGGGTGGTCCCCGCCGCCGCAGCGTCAGCCTCTCCGGTGCGGGGCTGGTGGAGATGATCGTCGGCGGCTAGCGTCCCGGCTCATATCCGTCACCACGTCGACGGACGAGGCTGTCCTCCATCGGCCCGCTGCGGGTCGTTCATATAACGCACGGCAGTACGGGCGGGATGGGTGACCATCCCGCCCGTACTGTCTGCGCAGCTCGGACCGGACGGTTGAAAACGGCTCCGCCTGCTGGCGTGGAAGATCGGCCTCCGATAACGTCCGCTCGTTCCGCAACCATTCTTTCTTCCCTACCCCCGGGGGACTGATGACAGCGTTCCACCGCTCGACGCTGGTGCGCGCCAGTGTCGTGGCGCTGCTCGCGGCCGGCGGCATCGCCGCAGTGGCCGCTCCGGTGCTGGCGGCCGAGGAGGCCGATCTGGCCCTGGTGCCGCTCAGCTACAACCTGGCCAAGGGTGTGACGGAAGCCAAGAGCAAGCCGTTCAAGTTCTCCGTCGACAACACCCGGAGCAAGGAAGACGCCAAGGGCGTCAGTTACACGGTGGACACCAGCAAGCTGAAGACGAACAAGGTCCGGGTCGTGGTGCCCGACGGCTGCCGGGTGAACGGCAAGAAGTTCACCTGCCGCCTCGGCGACCTGGCCGCCGGCACCAGCGAGGACTTCGGTATCCCGATCTTCTCCACCGGTGGTAGGGGCGCCGCCGGCACTCTGGTGGTCACCATCCGCTCGGCCACCGAGGACCCCAACGAGGACGACAACAAGGTCCAGCACGACATCACCGTCACCGAGCCCGGGTACGACCTGACCAGTTGGGTGCAGGACGTCAACGCGAACGTCGTGGTGAACGGCGTCAACGGCGACGACCCCGACCTTCGGCCGGTGCGGCCGGGCGAGACGGTGCCGGTCGACTGGGCGGTCTACAACGACGGCAGCCGCAAGGCCACCGGCCTCGCCTACGTGCTGACCCTCCCGGCGGGCGTCACCTTCGACACCCTGCCGGACACGTGCACCACGCAGACCTTCGGCGTCGTTCAGGCGCTCTGCCAGGACGACGGCGCGGTGATCCGGCCCGGTGACTACTACTCCGCGGACATCAGGGTGACCGTCGGCAAGAACGTCACCGAGCCGGTGCTGCGGGTCGGTGAGCTGGTGGCGCACGGCCTGGACGCGGCAGCCGGCAAGCCCGAGGAGCAACCGCGGCGGGCCAACACCGCCCAGCGGAAGGCCTTCACCGAGATCGACGAGGGCGACAACCAGGCGATCTTCGACGTCTTCGTCGACCAGGCCGTCGACCCGACGCCCACACCCACCCCGACTGTCACTCCGACGGAGACGCCGACCCCGACGCCGACGGTGACCCCGACGGAGACGCCGACGGTCACCCCGACCCCGACCCCGACCCCGACGGTCACTCCGACGGAGACGCCGACGCCGACTGTCACTCCGACGGAGACGCCGACGCCGACTGTCACTCCGACGGAGACGCCGACGCCGACGGTCACTCCGACGGAGACGCCGACGCCGACGCCGACGGTGACCCCGACGGAGACGCCGACGCCGACGCCGACGGTCACTCCCACGGAGACGCCGACCCCGACGCCGACGGTCACTCCGACGGTCACCCCGACCCCGACGGAGACGCCGACGCCGACTGTCACTCCGACGAAGACGCCCACGGTCACGCCGACCCCGACTCCGACGGAGACGCCGACGGTCACGCCGACCGCGACGGTGAACCCGACCGCGACGGCCACGCCGACGCCGATCCCCAGCGGTACGACGACGCCGGGCACTACCGTCTCGCCGGGTGCCGGTGGTGGCTCCGCCGGTGGTGGCTCGGGCGGCGGCGGCCTGCCGGTGACCGGTGTGCAGGTCGGCCTGATCGGTGGCATCGGCGTGATCATCCTGCTGGTGGGTGGGGCGCTGCTGGTGCTCACCCGTCGCCGCAAGGTGGTCCTGGTCTCGCCGACCGACGAGAAGTCGACCGACTGACACCGGTGCCCTGACCGGCGGCGCTCAGGCGAGGCGCGGCCGCGACGGATGCGACCGCGACGGATGCGACCGCGACAGGCGTTCTGACCGAGGTGTCACGGACGCGGGCAGGACGCGAGGGCGGGGTGGGCGACCACCCCGCCCTTTCGCGTACGGGATGCGTGCCGCCCACCCAGCGAACGTCGGTTGGTGGGCGGCTGGCAGAGTGAGGGGGTGAGCCGTACCCCGCAGGGCCAGCGCGCCAGTCTGGACAAGCAGCCGCACGAGGTCGCCGCGATGTTCGACGGCGTGGCAGAGCGTTACGACCTGACCAACACGGTGATCTCGCTGGGTCAGGATCGCTCCTGGCGTCGGGCCACCAGGGCCGCGCTCGGGCTGCGGCCGGGCGAGCGGGTGCTGGACGTGGGGGCGGGCACCGGCGTCTCGACGCGCGAGCTGGCCCAGTCCGGGGCGTACGCGGTCGGGGTCGACCTGTCACTCGGCATGCTGCACACCGGCAAGCGGGCCCGGCCCGAGGTGCCGCTGCTGGCCGGAGACGCGCTGCGGCTGCCGTTCGCCGACGCCAGCTTCGACGCGGTGACCATCTCCTTCGCGCTGCGCAACGTCAACGACACCGACGCGGCGCTGCGTGAGCTGGCCCGGGTGACCCGGCCGGGCGGCCGGCTGGTGGTCTGCGAGTTCAGCACCCCGGTCAACCCGGTCTTCCGGACGGTGTACCTGTCGTACCTGATGCGGTCGCTGCCGGCGGTGGCCCGCACGGTGTCGAGCAACCCTGAGGCGTACGTCTATCTCGCCGAGTCGGTCCGGGCCTGGCCGGCGCAGTCCGCGCTGGCTGGCCGAGTGGCCGCTGCCGGGTGGGGGCGCGTGGCGTGGCGCAACCTGACCGGTGGCGTGGTGGCCCTGCACCGGGGGATCCGCGAGTAGCGGACGGACCGCACCGACCGGTATGGACATTATTCAGGTTCCGTAAATATCGGTCTTTAGTCCACTTTGCCCGGTACGCTCGATCGCATGACCGGAGCAGACCCGGCGGACCCGGTGGCCGCCACCGACGACGACGCGGCCGAACTCATCTCCCAGTTGCGCGAGTTGGCCGGGGCCGATCCGGCGGAGGTCCGGCAGGTGGTCGCCGAGGTGTTGGCGGCACTGGACCGGGCGGCGGGTGGGGCGCTCCGCGAGCATCTGCCGGAGACAATTCGGGTCGATGCGGGCCTGGACGCCTCCAGTCCGGCCTGACACCTGACCGCTGTGGACGGTCATGAGCTGTCACATCGGCGAGTTAGGTACCCCTGATCCTGCGCTGGTATGACGCCGGTCATACACTCGTCCCGTCTGGCTTGTGAAGCATTTCACGAGCGTGCGGGAGGAGGCGCGAATGACCGCGGTGGAACACGACGCCGACGTCATTGTCGTGGGCGCCGGTCCCGGTGGATCAGCTACTGCGTACCACCTGGCCCGGCACGGCGTACGGGTGCTGTTGTTGGAGAAGACCGAGTTCCCCCGGGAGAAGGTCTGCGGCGACGGGTTGACCCCGCGCGCCGTCCGTCAGCTCATCCGGATGGGTGTGGACACCTCGCCCGAGGCGGGCTGGCTGCACAACCGCGGCCTGCGGGTCATCGGTGGCGGGGTGCGTCTCGAACTGGACTGGCCGGAGCTGGCCAGCTTCCCCAACTACGGTCTGGTGCGCACGCGCCTGGACTTCGACGACCTGCTCGCCCAGCGGGCGGTGGCCGCCGGCGCGAAACTCCGGACCAGCGTCAACGTGCTGGGCCCGGTGCTCGACGGCGATGGCCGCGTCACCGGCGTCGAGGCGGAGGTCGGGCCGGGCAAGGAGCCCACCACCTTCCGCGCCCCGCTGGTCGTCGCGGCGGACGGCGTCTCCGGCCGGTTCCCGCTCGCGCTCGGGCTGGCCAAGCGGGAGGACCGGCCGATCGGCGTCGCTGTGCGCCGCTACTACCGCTCGCCGGCCAAGCACGAGGACAACTACCTGGAGTCCTGGCTGGAGCTGCGCAGCAAGGACAGCGGCGACAATTTGCTACCCGGGTACGGCTGGATCTTCGGCCTCGGTGACGGGCGGGTCAACGTCGGGCTCGGCGTGCTCAACTCGTCCTCGGCGTTCGGCAAGACCAACTACCGCCGGCTGCTCACCGACTGGCTCGCCAACACCCCGGAAGACTGGGGGATGACCGACGAGACCAACGCCGACGGCCCGATCCTCGGTGCCGCGCTGCCGATGGGCTTCAACCGGGTGCCCCACTACACCCGGGGCGTGCTGCTTGTCGGCGACTCGGGCGGCATGGTCAACCCGTTCAACGGTGAGGGCATCGCGTACGCGATGGAGTCCGGCGAACTGGCCGCCGAGGCCATGGTCCAGGCCCTCGCCCGTCCTGCCGGCCCGGAACGCGAGCGTGCACTGCTGGCGTACCCGAACGAGCTGAAGGCCCGGCTCGGCGGCTACTACCGGCTGGGCGGGATCTTCGTGAAACTGATCGGCCGCCCCGAGATCATGCGGATCGCCACCAAACACGGCATGCCGCACCCGACGCTGATGCGTTTCGTGCTCAAGCTGTTGGCCAACCTGACCGACCCGCGCGGCGGGGACGCGATGGATCGGGTCATCAACGCGATGACGAAGGCCGCCCCAGCCGTATAAGTAGGACGGCATCGGCGCTGGTCACGGCGCCGATGCCGACAAAGATCGACCCCCGCCGACTGCCACTGCGAGGGACGTGAATAGTGTGATTTTCGTCAAGCACCGAGGGCAGGGAAGGACGAGCAGGAGAAAACGATGTCGCTCTCGCCTTACGCACCGATCATCGGGCTGTTCGCCCTCGCCGCGGCGTTCTCGCTGTTTTCCGTTGGCGCCGCCCGCTTCGCCGGTCCCCGTCGCTACAACAAGGCCAAACTCGAGGCTTACGAGTGCGGCATCGAGCCCAGCCCGCAGCCGGTCGGCGGCGGGCGGTTCCCGATCAAGTTCTACCTGACGGCGATGCTCTTCATCGTCTTCGACATCGAGATCATCTTCCTCTACCCCTGGGCGGTCTCGTTCGACGCTCTGCCGATCTTCGGCTTCGTGGAGATGGTCCTGTTCATCGTCGCGGTCTTCGTTGCGTACGCCTACGTGTGGCGGCGCGGCGGCCTGGACTGGGACTGAGGAAGGAACGTCAGATGGGCATCGAGGAGAAGCTTCCCGCCGGCGTCCTGCTCACCTCGGTGGAGAAGCTGGTCAACTGGTCTCGGAAGTCGTCCGTGTGGGGCGCCACCTTCGGCCTGGCCTGCTGCGCCATCGAGATGATGGCCGCCGGTGGTCCGCACTACGACATGGGCCGCTGGGGCATGGAGGTCTTCCGGGCGTCGCCCCGGCAGGCCGACCTGATGATCGTGGCCGGCCGGGTGAGTCAGAAGATGGCCCCGGTGCTGCGCCAGATCTACGACCAGATGGCCGAGCCGCGCTGGGTGCTCTCCATGGGCGTCTGCGCCAGCAGCGGCGGCATGTTCAACAACTACGCCATCGTGCAGGGCGTCGACCACGTGGTGCCTGTCGACATGTACCTGCCCGGCTGCCCGCCCCGGCCGGAGATGCTCATCGACGCGATCCTCAAGCTCCGCGAGAAGATCATGTATGAGCCGCTGGGCCCGAACGGCCGCAAGATGCTGGCGGCCCGCCAGGAGCGCGGTGACGTTCCGATCGTGCCCTACGGCTCGATGCCCTCCTCGTACCGCAGCGACAAGGCCCGGCGCGCCGAGTGGACCCGGGCGGTCCGCGAGGGCCGCGAGGAGCAACTGCGCATCGAGAACTGGATGAACGCTCAGAACCACCTCCACCCGCAGGCAGGCCCGAAATGACGTCACCCACGGACAAGCCAAACGACGGCGGCGTACCGCTGCCTGTGGTGCCGGCCGGCGCCACCAGTGGCGCCCCCGCCGAGTTCCCGCCGGCCAGTCCGGCCGGTCGCGGGATGTTCGGCAACCAGGGCACCGGCGACGTGTCCGGCTACGGCGGCCTGGTCCGCCAGCGCCAGCCCATCGAGGAGGCGTCCCGGCCGTACGGGGGCTACTTCGACGAGGTCCGCGACGCGCTGGAGGAGGCGTACCCGGCCTTCAACGACGCGATCGAGAAGGTAGTGGTCGACAGGGGTGAGCTGACCCTGCACGTACGCCCGGAGCGGATCGCCGAGGTGTGCCAGGTGATGCGGGACGACCTGGCGCTCCGGTTCGAGCTGTGCTCCTCGGTGTCCGGTGCGGACTACCTGGGCGCCGACGAACGCCGGCTGCACGTGGTCTACCTGCTCACCTCGATGACGTACCGGCGGCGGGTCCGGCTGGAAGCCGCGGTCTCCGTCGAGGCCCCGCACCTGCCCAGCGTCACCGCCATCTACCCGACGGCGGACTGGCAGGAGCGTGAGGCGTACGACATGTTCGGCATCGTCTTCGACGGCCACCCCAACCTGACCCGGATCCTCATGCCGGACGACTGGGAGGGCCACCCGCAGCGCAAGGACTACCCGCTCGGCGGTGTGCCCGTCGAGTACAAGGGCGCGGAGATCCAGCCGCCGAACGAGCGGAGGTCGTACCAGTGACGACGTCGAACTACGCGAGCGAGCGCGAGACCGACGAGGGTCGGGTCTTCACCGTCACCGGTGGGGACTGGGACACGATCGTCTCGGGCACCGACCCGATCAACGACGAGCGGATCGTTGTCAACATGGGTCCGCAGCACCCGTCCACGCACGGGGTGCTGCGGCTGATCCTGGAGCTGGAGGGCGAGACGGTCCGCGAGGCCCGCTCGGTCATCGGCTACCTGCACACCGGCATCGAGAAGAACCTCGAATACCGCAACTGGGTCCAGGGTTCGACGTTCGTGACCCGGATGGACTACCTCGCCCCGATCTTCAACGAGACGGCGTACGCCCTCGCGGTCGAGAAGCTGCTCGGCATCACCGACGACATCACCGAGCGGGCCACCACCATCCGCGTGCTGATGATGGAGCTCAACCGGATCTCGTCGCACCTGGTCTGGCTGGCCACCACCGGCATGGAGCTGGGCGCGATCTCGATCATGCTGTACGGCTTCCGTGAGCGGGAGTACATCCTCGACATCTTCGAGACCATCACCGGCCTGCGGATGAACCACGCGTACGTGCGGCCGGGCGGTGTGGCTCAGGACGTGCCGGACGACGCGATCGTCAAGATCCGCGAGTTCCTCAAGATGATGCCGAAGAAGCTCAAGGAGTACGAGGACCTTCTCTCCGGCCAGCCGATCTGGACCGAGCGGACGAAGAACGTCGCGGTGCTGGACGTCACCGGCTGCGTGGCGCTCGGCATCACCGGCCCGGTGCTGCGCTCCGCCGGCCTCGCCTGGGACCTGCGCAAGACCATGCCGTACTGCGGCTACGAGACGTACGAGTTCGACGTGCCGACCCACCCCGACGGTGACGTGTGGGGTCGCTACCAGGTCCGGCTCGCCGAGATCCGGGAGTCGATGAAGTTGGTCGAGCAGGCGCTGGACCGGCTCCGTCCGGGCCCGGTGATGGTCGCCGACCGCAAGATCGCCTGGCCGGCGCAGCTCGCCATCGGCGTGGACGGCATGGGCAACTCGCTGGAGCACGTCGCGAAGATCATGGGTCAGTCGATGGAGTCGCTGATCCACCACTTCAAGCTGGTGACCGAGGGCTTCCGGGTCCCGCCCGGCCAGGTGTACGTCGCCATCGAGGCGCCCCGCGGCGAGCTGGGCGTCCACGCGGTCTCCGACGGTGGCACCCGGCCCTACCGGGTGCACTACCGGGAGCCGAGCTTCGTCAACCTGCAGGCCCTCCCGGCGATGGCCGAGGGCGGTCTGATCGCCGACGTGATCGCCGGCGGCGCCTCGTTGGACCCGGTGATGGGTGGGTGTGACAGGTGAGTGCGAGGAGTGAGCTTGCGAGCCCCGCAGTCGCGAACGGAAGGCGGCTCTGATGACGACGACTTTCACTGACGAGACCCGGGAGCGGGCGCGCGACATCATCGCCCGTTACCCGGCGGACCGGTCCCGCTCGGCGTTGCTGCCGCTGCTGCACCTGGTGCAGGCCGAAGAGGGGTACGTCTCCCCGGCCGGGGTCGCGTTCTGCGCCGAGGTGCTGGGCCTGAACAAGGCCCAGGTCGGCGCGGTGGCCACCTTCTACACGATGTACAAGCGCAAGCCGACCGGTGACTTCCTGGTCAGCGTCTGCACCAACACGATGTGCAACGTGCTCGGTGGCCAGGAGGTCTACGACACCCTCGCCGAGCACCTCGGCGTCGGGCACGACGAAACCACAGCGGACGGCACGATCACGCTGGAGCACGCCGAGTGCCTGGCGGCGTGCGACTACGGCCCGGTGATGACCGTCAACTACGACTTCTTCGACGGTGTGGACGCCTCCACCGCTGTCGGTGTGGTGGACGAGCTGCGGGCCGGCGGCCGGCCGATGCCGACCCGGGGTGCCCGGCTCTGCACGCTCAAGGAGATGGCGGTGCAGCTCGCCGGTTTCGCCGACGAGCGTGACGGTGCGGTCGCCGACGGCGGACCGGGCGAGCCCACCCTGCGCGGGCTGCGGCTGGCCCAGCAGCACGGCGTCTCGGTGCCGGGCTTCGACCCGAACACCCCGATCCGCAGCAAGGCCGAGGCCGACAAGGCTGCCGCCGAGGCGAAGGCGAAGGCGGAGGCCGCCAAGCCGGCGCCCGTCGAGGCCAGCGCGGCGCCGGTCAAGGGTGGCGACGGGGCGTCCGCCCCGACGGGGGCAGCCGGGGTCGCCGAGCCGGCGAAGCCGGCAGAGGCCACCGGGCCGGCGAAGCCGGCAGAGGCCACCGGGCCGGCGAAGCCGGCAGACGCCAGTGGCAGCACCACGCGGGACGTCAAGGCACCGGACGACAAGTCGCCGCAGGTGCGTACCGCCGAGACCCGGCAGCCGGACGCGGGCACCGCGGTGCCGGACGCCCCCGGCACCAAGGTCCCGACGGACGGCACCGGCACCGCGCCCGAGGCTGGCGACGCACGGGCGGCCGAGGCCGCCGGTGTGGCGGCCAACGCGCCGGCCGGCGACGGCAAGCCCGCCGGCGACGAGGCCGGGGCGCAGGAGCGCAACCTCACCGAAGCGAAGGCTGGCACGGACGCCGATGGCACCGGACCGGCGGACGCGAACGAAACGGGGGCCCAGAAGTGACCACTCCCCGCCCGGAGACGCTGGCCAAGCTGACGCCGGTGCTGACCAAGCGCTGGCTGTCGCCGGACGCCTGGCGCATCGGCACGTACGAGCAGTTGGACGGCTACGCCGCGCTGCGCAAGGCGCTCAAGGCGCACCCGGACGACCTGATCCAGCTGATCAAGGATTCCGGGCTGCGGGGCCGAGGCGGCGCCGGCTTCCCCACCGGCCTCAAGTGGGGCTTCATCCCACAGGGCGACGGTAAGCCGCACTACCTCGTGGTCAACGCCGACGAGGGCGAGCCGGGCACCTGCAAGGACCTGCCGCTGATGACCCACGACCCGCACGCGCTGGTCGAGGGCGTCATCATCGCGTCGTACGCGATCCGGGCCGCCCGCGCCTACATCTACATCCGGGGCGAGGCGGTGCACGCCGCGCGCCGGCTGCGCAACGCGGTCCAGGAGGCGTACGACAAGGGCTACCTGGGCCGGAACATCCTGCGCAGCGGCTACGACCTGGAGCTGGTGGTGCACTCCGGCGCCGGGGCGTACATCTGCGGCGAGGAGACGGCGCTGCTGGACTCGCTGGAGGGGTTCCGGGGTCAGCCCCGGCTGCGCCCGCCGTTCCCGGCCACCCACGGCCTGTACGCGAGCCCGACTGTGGTGAACAACGTCGGCACCATCGCCAGCGTGCCGCCGATCGTGCTCGGTGGGGCCGACTGGTGGAAGAGCATGGGCACCGAGAAGTCCTCCGGGCCGATGATCTACTCGCTCTCCGGCCGGGTCGCCAACCCGGGCCAGTACGAGTGCTCGATGGGTGTCACGCTGCGCGAGCTGCTGGAGTTGGCCGGTGGCATGCAGCCCGGTCACAACCTGCGGTTCTGGACCCCGGGCGGCTCGTCCACCCCGCTGCTCGCCGCCGAGCACCTGGACGTGCCACTGGACTTCGAGGGGGTGGCGGCGGCCGGCTCGATCCTCGGCACCACTGCCACCCAGATCTTCTCCGACCAGGACTGCCCGGTCTACGCGACGTACCGGTGGCTGGAGTTCTACCACCACGAGTCGTGCGGCAAGTGCACCCCGTGCCGTGAGGGCAACTACTGGATGGTCCGGGTCTACCGGCGGATCCTCGCCGGTCAGGGCACCCACGAAGACCTGGACACCCTGCTGGACACCTGCGACAACATCCTCGGCCGGTCGTTCTGCGGTCTGGGTGACGGCGCGACCAGCTCGGTGACCTCCTCGCTGCAGTACTTCAAGCAGGACTACCTCGACTACATCGAGGGTCGGACCGCACCCAAGCTGTCGGAGAAGACCCTGGTAGGGGCGCACTGATGACCGACGTAGCCAAGCAGACCGAGACCGTCACCCTCACCATCGACGGCGTCGAGGTCACCGCCCCCAAGGGGACGCTGCTGATCCGGGTCGCCGAGCAGATGGGCACCGAGATCCCCCGGTTCTGCGACCACCCGCTGCTGGCCCCGGCCGGCGCGTGCCGGCAGTGCCTGGTCGAGGTGGAGGGGCAGCGCAAGCCGGTCGCCTCCTGCACCCAGACCGTCGCCGACGGCATGGTCGTGCGTACCCAGATCACCTCCCCGGTCGCCAAGAAGGCGCAGGAGGGGGTGATGGAGCTGCTGCTGCTCAACCACCCGCTGGACTGCCCGATGTGTGACAAGGGCGGCGAATGCCCGCTCCAGAACCAGGCGATGTCCACCGGCCGCACCGACTCGCGCTTCCACGAGCACAAGCGGGAGTACGAGAAGCCGATGGCGATCAGCAGCCAGGTGCTGCTGGACCGCGAGCGGTGCGTGCTCTGCCAGCGGTGCACCCGGTTCTCCGAGGAGATCGCCGGCGACAAGTTCATCGACCTGATGGGCCGGTCGTCCGCCGAGGAGATCAACATCTACCGGGACGACGCGTACGGCGAAGAGGGCGACGCCGGCGACGTTCCGTTCAACTCCTACTTCTCCGGCAACACCGTGCAGATCTGCCCGGTGGGTGCGCTGACCGGTGCCCAGTACCGCTTCCGCGCCCGCCCGTTCGACCTGGTCTCCAGCCCGAGCGTCTGCGAGCACTGCTCGGCCGGCTGCGGGCAGCGCACGGACTGGCGGCGTGGCAAGGTGCTGCGACGGCTGGCCGGCGACGAGCCCGCGGTGAACGAGGAGTGGAACTGCGACAAGGGCCGCTGGGGCTTCCAGTACACCCGGGCCGCCGACCGGCTGACCACTCCGCTGGTCCGCGACGAGCACACCGGTGAACTGCGCGAGGCGTCCTGGAGTGAGGCGCTCACCGTCGCCGCCGAGGGGCTGCACATCGCCCGGGAGAGCGGGCAGGGCAGCGCGGTGCTCACCGGTGGTCGGCTGACCGTCGAGGACGCGTACGCCTACGCCAAGTTCGCCCGGGTCGCGTTGAACACCAACGACATCGACTTCCGGGCCCGCCCGGTCTCCCGCGAGGAGGCCGACTTCCTGGCCAGCTCGGTCGCCGGGGTCACCGACGTCACCTACACCGACGTGGAGAACGCGCCGGCGGTGGTACTGGTGGGCCTGGAGCCCGAGGAGGAGTGCCCGATCCTCTTCCTGCGGCTGCGCAAGGCGTACCTGAAGAAGACCCTGACGGTGTACGCGCTGGCACCCTTCGCCACTCGCGGCCTGGAGAAGCTCGGTGCCAAGCTGGCCCGGGTGGTGCCGGGCGAGGAGGCCAGCGTGCTCGCCGAGCACGCCACCGTCAGCGAGGCGCTGAGCGCACCGGGCGCGATCCTGATCGTCGGCGAGCGGCTGGCCACCGTGCCGGGTGGGCTCTCCGCCGCGGCCGACGTGGCCCGGCGTACCGGCGCGAAGCTGGCCTGGGTGCCGCGGCGCGCTGGTGACCGCGGCGCTGTCGACGCAGGCTGCCTGCCCAACCTGCTCCCCGGTGGACGCCTGGTGACCGAGCCGGCCGCCCGGGCCGAGCTGGGTGAGGCGTGGGACATCCCGGCCGGGGTGATCCCGAGCCAGGCCGGGCGGGACACCGACGGCATCCTGACCGCGGCCGCCAACGGGCAGCTCGGCGCGCTTGTCGTCGGCGGTGTCGACCCGGCCGACCTGGCCGACCCGCGACTGGCCGAGTCCGCCCTGGACGCGGTGCCGTTCCTTGTCAGCCTCGAGCTGCGCGCCAGCGCGGTGACCCGGCGGGCGAACGTGGTGCTGCCGATCGCGCCGGTGGCCGAGAAGGCCGGAAGCTTCCTGGACTGGGAAGGCCGGCTGCGCCCGTTCGAGGCGGTGCTGACCACCGCCGCGATGACCGACGGCCGGGTGCTCGACGCGCTGGCCGCGTTGCTCGACGTACGCCTCGGCACTGCCGACGTGCTGAGCGTGCGTCGTGAGCTGGCCACGCTGCCGGCGACGCGGATGTCCCGCCCGGCCGCGCCGTCGGTCGCGCCGGGGCGGGTCCCGCAGCCGAACGCCGGGGAGGCCGTGCTGGCCACCTGGCACCAGCTGGTGGACCTCGGCACCCTGACCGAGGGCGACGAGAACCTCGCCGGGACCGCCCGTCCGCCGGTGGTCCGGTTGGGTAAGGGCACCGCCGAGGCGCTCGGTGTGGTCGACGGTGACGCGGTCACCGTCGGCACCGACCGTGGGGCACTGACCCTGCCGGCGGAACTCACCGAGATGCCGGACGGCGTGGTCTGGCTGCCGACCAACTCACCCGGCTCGACAGTGCGGCGCAGCCTCGGGGCGACGTCCGGCGCGGTCGTCCGGATCTCCGTCCCCGCACCGAGTACGGCCATCCCGGCCGGACGCGTGGCGGCCGACGAGACCGGTCTCCCGGGTCCGCTCCTCAACTCCGGGGGTAACCAGTGAGCGCGAGGAGTGAACGAGCGCAGCGAGTGAGCCCCGCAGTCGCGAACGAAAGGTGGGCACAGTGAGTCCGTCCTTCCTCGCCCAGGATCCGACGCTGGCCGACTTCGGCCGGGATCCGTGGTGGCTGGTTCTCGGCAAGATTGTCTTCGCGTTCGCCTTCGGTCTGCTGGCCACCCTGCTCGGTGTCTGGTTCGAACGGCGCGTGGTCGGTTACATGCAGGTGCGGCCCGGCCCCAACCAGGTCGGCCCGTTCGGCCTGCTGCAGACCCTCGCCGACGGCCTGAAGATGGCCTTCAAGGAGGACATCCTCCCGAAGGCGGCCGACAAGGTCGTCTACTTCTTCGCCCCGACCATCTCGGTGATCTGCGCGGTCACCGCCCTGTCGGTGGTGCCGTTCGGCCCGATGGTGAGCATCTTCGGTCACCACACGCCGCTGCAGGTCACCGATGTGCCGGTGGCGGTGCTGCTGCTGCTCGCCTGCTCCTCGATGGGCGTCTACGGCATCGTGCTGGGTGGCTGGGCCTCCGGCTCGACGTACCCGCTGCTGGGTGGTCTCCGGTCGAGCGCCCAGATGATCTCCTACGAGGTCGCCATGGGGCTCAGCATCGTGGCGGTCTTCATGACCGCCGGCACGATGAGCACCAGCGGCATCGTCGCCGCTCAGGGCGACGGCACCCAGCTGACCGTCTTCGGCCAGACCATCCCGGCGCCGGGCTGGTACGCGATCCTGCTGCTGCCGAGCTTCATCATCTTCTTCATCGCCACAGTGGGTGAGACCAACCGGGCGCCGTTCGACCTGCCCGAGGCCGAGTCCGAGCTGGTCGCCGGCTTCATGACGGAATACAGCTCGCTGAAGTTCGCGCTCTTCATGCTCAGCGAGTACGTCGCGATGGTGACCATGTCGGCCGTCACCACCACCCTGTTCCTGGGTGGTTGGCGGGCACCCTGGCCGATCACCATCTGGGAGGGCGCCAACTCCGGTTGGTGGCCGATGCTCTGGTTCTTCGGCAAGGTGATCGCCCTGGTCTTCGTCTTCGTGTGGTTGCGTGGCACGCTGCCCCGGCTGCGGTACGACCAGTTCATGCGGCTCGGCTGGAAGGTGCTGCTGCCGATCAACCTGGCCTGGATCCTGGTCCTGTCGGGCCTGCGCTCCATCGAGGACTGGGACACCCGCGGCAAGGTGATCGCCGTCGGCATCCCGGCCGGCATCCTGCTGCTGGTCACGATCTTCTGGCCCAGCCGGCGCCCGAAGCCGACGCCGACGACGCAGGAACAGGTCGACAACCGGCCGCACGGGAGTTTCCCGCTGCCACCGATGGATCTTCAGGTACCACCGAGCCCGCGCATCACGCGCGTGGTCGCCGAGCGGGAGCCGGCCAACATCGTTGCCGGCTCGGACTCCAGGGAGGTGTGACGTGGGCGCGATCACCGGAACGTTCAAGGGATTCGGTGTCACCTTCTCGCACATGTTCAGGAAGGTCGTCACTACCGACTACCCGTTCAAGCCGCCGGTGTCGGCGCCGCGCTACCACGGGCGGCACATCCTCAACCGGCACCCGGACGGCCTGGAGAAGTGCATCGGCTGCGAGCTGTGCGCCTGGGCCTGCCCGGCGGACGCGATCTACGTCGAGGGCGGCGACAACACCGACGAGGAGCGCTTCTCGCCGGGTGAGCGGTACGCCAGCATCTACCAGATCAACTACGCCCGCTGCATCTTCTGCGGGCTGTGCATCGAGGCCTGCCCGACCCGGTCGCTCACCATGAGCAACGAGTACGAGTTGGCCCGGGACAACCGGCAGGACCTGATCTTCACCAAGGAGCAGTTGCTCGCGCCGTTGCTGGAGGGCATGGAGCAGCCTCCGCACCCGATGCGGCTGGGTGACAGCGAGAAGGACTACTACGTCGGCGCGCTGGACAACCCGGGCACCTCCGCCGGTGCGGAGACGTCCCCGATGGGCCCCGGCCGCTACAAGGTCGAGGAGCACCCCGGCGTGACGTTCCCGGGCGCCGAGCAGGCCGCCCAGCGCGTGGCGGCCGGCAAGGGAGAGGAAGCATGACCACGTCTACGGTGCTCGCCGCGGCGGGTTCTGTCCCCACCGGCGAGGCGGTCACCTTCTGGATCCTCGCCCCGCTCGCGCTGATCGGCGGGATCGGGATGGTGGCCGCGCGCAACGCCGTGCACTCGGCGCTGTGGCTGGTGCTGACAATGCTCTGCCTGGGCGTGTTCTACGTGCTCCAGGCCGGTCCGTTCATCGGCATGGTGCAGATCATCGTCTACACCGGCGCCATCATGATGCTGTTCCTCTTCGTGCTGATGCTTGTCGGTCGGGACTCCACCGACTCGCTGATCGAGACGCTGCGCGGCCAGCGCGTCGCGGCGATCGTGCTCGGCCTGGGCTTCGCCGGCCTGGTCGGCACCGGCCTCTACCAGGCGCTGGACCGGACCAACACGGTCGGTCTGGACCAGGTCAACGCCGAGGGGAACGTGCAAGGCATCGCCCGGCTGCTGTTCACCAAGTACGTCTTCGCGTTCGAGCTGACCTCGGCGCTGCTGATCACCGCGGCGGTCGGTGCCATGGTGCTGGCCCACGTCGAGCGGCGTAAGCAGGACAAGGTCGACCAGGTGTCGACAATGAAGGCACGCTTCGCCCCGGGCAACTACCCCGGCCCGAAGCCGGGCCCCGGCGTCTTCGCGACCTCCTCCTCGGTGGCCACCCCGGCCCGGCTGCCCGACGGCCGCCTGACCGACCGCAGCACCCCGGCGATCCTTCCGCAGCGCGAGCTGACCGCCGAGGAGACGGCCCTGAAGGGTACGGACCGGTGAGCGCGAGGAGTGCAGCGAAGCGGAGCCTCGCAGTCGCGAACGGAAGGCAAACCAAGTAATGGGATCGTTCTTCTCGGTCGAGCCGACCTACTACCTCGTGCTCGCCGCGGTGCTGTTCACCATCGGCGCCGCCGGGGTGCTGATCCGGCGCAACGCGATCGTGCTGTTCATGTGCGTGGAGCTGATGCTCAACGCGGCCAACCTGACGCTGGTCACCTTCAGCCGGATCAACGGTGACCTCAACGGCCAGATCATGGCGTTCTTCGTGATGGTGGTGGCGGCGGCCGAGGTCGTGGTCGGGCTCGCGATCATCATGTCCATCTTCCGGACGCGACGCTCGGCGAGCGTCGACGACGCCAACCTGCTCAAGTACTAGAGGGGTCCACCGGTGGAAGAGACTGTGGAATACGCCCAGGCCACGGGGCTGCTTGGGGGCGTCTGGCTGCTGGTGGCGATCCCGCTGCTCAGCGCGGCCATCCTGCTGCTGCTCGGCCGCCGGGCCGACCGCTGGGGGCACTGGTTGGGCGTGGCCGCCATCGGCGCCGCGTTCGTGCTCGGCCTGAGCTTCTTCTTCCAGCTGCGTGGCCTGGAGAACAAGTCGGTCGAGCTGAGCCTCTGGGACTTCATCGCTGTCGGTGACCTGCGTGTCGACTTCGGCCTGCTCTTCGACCCGCTGGCCGCGGTCTTCGTGCTGCTGATCACCGGGGTGGGTTTCCTGATCCACCTGTACGCGGTGGAGTACATGTCCCACGACGCGGGCCGTCGTCGGTTCTTCGCGTACTTCAACCTGTTCGTCGCGGCGATGCTCCTGCTGGTGCTCGGCAACAACTACGTGATGCTGTATTTCGGCTGGGAGGGCGTCGGTCTGGCGTCGTACCTGCTGATCTCCTTCTGGACCGAGCGGCCGAGCGCGGCCACCGCCGGCAAGAAGGCGTTCCTGATGAACCGGGTCGGCGACGCCGGCCTGGCCATCGGCATCTTCATCATGTTCGCCACCCTGGGCACCACCCAGTACGACGAGGTGTTCAACGGTGTCGGCGCGCTGACCGGCACCACGGTGCTGGTCCTCGGCCTGTTGCTGCTGCTCGGGGCGGCCGGCAAGTCCGGTCAGTTCCCGCTCCAGGCGTGGTTGCCGGACGCGATGGAGGGCCCGACCCCGGTGTCGGCGCTCATCCACGCCGCCACCATGGTCACCGCGGGCGTCTACCTGATCGCCCGGTCCAACCCGATCTTCTCGGCCAACTCGACGCTGCAACTCGTGGTGGTCAGCGTCGGCGCGCTCACCCTGCTGATCGGCTGCATCATCGGTGCGGCGAAGGACGACATCAAGCGGGTGCTGGCCTGGTCGACGGTGAGCCAGATCGGCTACATGTTCCTCGGTGTCGGCCTTGGCGGCGCGGCGTACGCGCTGGCCATCGTGCACCTGCTGGCGCACGGCTTCTTCAAGGCCAACATGTTCCTGGGCGCCGGCTCGGTCATGCACGGAATGAAGGACCAGGTCGACATCCGCCGCTTCGGTGGGCTGTCCAAGTACATGAAGATCACCTGGTTGACCTTCATGATGGGCTGGCTGGCCATCATCGGCATGTTCCCCTTCTCCGGCTTCTTCTCCAAGGAGCCGATCATCGTGGCCGCCTTCGAGCGGGAGGACTGGACCGCCTGGCTGTTCGGCGGTGCGGCACTGCTCGGCGCCGGGCTCACCGCGTTCTACATGACGCGGCTGTTCGTGCTCACGTTCCACGGGCCGCAGCGGTGGACCGAGGACATCGAGCACCCGCACGAGTCGCCGAAGCTGATGACCATCCCGCTGATCCTGCTGGCGGTCGGGTCGGTCGGCGCCGGGTTCCTGCTCGCCACGTCCGTTCCGGACTGGCTGACGGAGACCGCCGGGCTGGGCGGCGAGCACGCGGAGCACGCGGCGGTCCTCTCGCACACCGTGATCACCATCCTGTCGCTGCTGGTCACCGTGCTCGGTGCCGGGCTCGCCTGGTTCCTGTTCCGGGCCGGCACTGCCACCGTGCCGCAGCCGGCCGGGGTGCTGGTCACCGCCGCCCGGCGCAACCTCTACACCGACACGGTCAACGAGGCGGTCTTCGAGAAGCCGGGCATCTTCCTCACCCGGGCGCTGGTGTACCTCGACAACCGGGGCATCGACGGGCTCGTCAACGGGCTCGCCGCAGCGGTCGGCGGGGGCTCGGGTCGACTCCGTCGGATGCAGACCGGCTTTGTCCGCTCGTACGCCACCTCGATCCTGGCCGGTGCGCTGCTGGTGATGGCGGCGTTCCTGGCGGTGCAGGCGGGGTGGTTCGCGTGATCGACCTCAATACGCCCGCCCCCGCCGGCGGACCACGCATCCACGACGGAGGTAAGGCCGCATAATGTCCAACTTCCCGTTCCTCTCGGTGCTCACCGTGGCGCCGCTGGTGGGCGCCCTGGTGGTGGCCTTCCTGCCGCGCCACCGCCCGGAGCTGGCGAAGCAGGTGGCGTTCGCCTGGTCGCTGCTCGTGCTGGTGCTCTCGGTGGTGATGTGGGTCAGCTTCAACGCCGGCGGTGACCGGTTCCAGTTCCGCGAGTCGTACTCCTGGATTCCGAACTGGGGGGTCAGCTTCACCTTCGCCGCCGACGGCATCGCGCTGGTGATGCTGATGCTGATCGCGGTTCTGGTGCCGCTGGTGATCCTGGCGTCCTGGCACGACGCCGAGTCGTCGAAGCGGTCGGTGCCCGTCTACTTCGCGCTGCTGCTGGTCCTCGAGTGCACGATGATCGGTGTCTTCGCGGCCGCCGACGTCTTCCTGTTCTACGTGTTCTTCGAGGTCATGCTGGTGCCGATGTACTTCCTCATCGGCAGCTACGGCGGCCACCAGCGGCAGTACGCGGCGGTGAAGTTCTTCCTCTACTCGCTCGTCGGCGGTCTGTTCATGCTGGCCGCGGTGATCGGCCTGTGGGTGGTCGGCGGAAAGACCTTCGACTGGCAGGCGCTCTCGCAGGTCGACATCAGCACCGGCACCGAGCGGTGGCTGTTCCTCGGCTTCTTCCTCGCGTTCGCCATCAAGGCGCCGTTCTTCCCGTTCCACACCTGGTTGCCCGACGCCGGTGGCGCCGCCCCGGCGGGCGCGGCGGCGCTGCTCGTCGGCGTGCTGGACAAGGTCGGCACCTTCGGCATCCTGCGCTACTGCCTGCCGCTGTTCCCCGAGGCGTCGAAGTGGTTCGCGCCGTGGGCGCTGGCCCTGGGCGTGATCGGCATCGTCTACGCCGCGCTGCTGGCGGTCGGCCAGAACGACCTCAAGCGGCTGGTGTCGTACACCTCGATCGCGCACTTCGGCTTCATCGGGGTGGGCATCTTCGCCTTCACCACCCAGGCCGGCACCGGCGCGGTGCTCTACATGCTCAACCACGGGCTGGCCACCGGCCTGCTCTTCCTGGTGGTGGGCATGCTGATCTCCCGCCGTGGTTCGGCGCTGATCAGTGACTTCGGTGGCGCTGGCAAGCTCGTCCCGGTGCTCGCCGGGGTGCTCTTCTTCGCCGGTCTCGCCTCGCTCGCGCTGCCCGGCACGGCGCCGTTCATCTCCGAGTTCCTGGTGCTGATCGGCACCTTCACAGTGAACAAGCCGGTAGCTGTCATCGCCACGCTCGGCATCATCCTGGCCGCCGCGTACGTGCTGTGGATGGTGCAGCGCACCACCCAGGGCACCCTCAACCCGGCGCTGACCGAGGTCGACGGGATGCGCCGGGACCTCAACCTGCGCGAGAAGGTGGTGGTCGCCCCGCTGATCGCGCTGATCGTGCTGCTCGGCTTCTTCCCCAAGCCGGTCACTGACGTGATCAACCCCGCCGTCCAGGCGACAATGGACGACATCGGCAGAACCGACCCGGCGCCGTCCGTGGGCGGCACCGTCCAGGAGGCAGGCCGGTGAGCGCGAGGAGTGAGCTTGCGAGCCCCGCAGTCGTGAACGAAAGGTCGGCCCAGTGACCGAGTTGAAGCTGCCGTCGATCGACTACGCGGCGATCTCTCCGATCCTGATCATGCTGGGCACGGCGTTGCTCGGCGTGCTGGTCGAGGCCCTGGTGCCTCGTCGCTGGCGGCACGTGGTGCAGTTGACGCTGGCGCTGCTCGCCGTGCTCGCGGCACTGACCATGGTGGTCCTCAGCGCCGATGAGCGGATCATCACCGCGGGCCAGGCGCTCGCGATCGACGGGCCGACGCTCTTCCTCCAGGGCGCGATCCTGGTGCTGGCAGCGATGGCGCTGCTGCTGATCGGTGACCGCTCGGTCGAGCGGGGCGGGGCGTTCGTCGCCCAGGCCGCGGTGACCGCGGAGTCGGCCGACGACCGGCGGCAGGCCGAGGGGCGCAACGGTCTCACCGAGGTCTACCCGCTGACCACGTTCGCGATCGGCGGCATGCTGATCTTCGTGGCGGCGAACGACCTGCTGACCATGTTCATCGCACTCGAGGTCTTCTCCCTGCCGCTCTACCTGCTCTGCGCGCTGGCCCGTCGCCGGCGTCTGCTGAGCCAGGAGGCGGCGATGAAGTACTTCCTGCTCGGCGCGTACGCCTCGGCGTTCTTCCTGTTCGGCGTGGCCCTGATCTACGGCTTCACCTCCGGCGTCCCGGGGCGGACGGCCGGCGTCGACTTCGCCACCATCCACGCGGCGGTGGGCGAGTCGCCGGCCAGCCCGGTGCTGCTCTTCGCCGGCATGGCGCTGCTCGCCATCGGTCTGCTCTTCAAGGCCGCGGCGGCCCCGTTCCACGTCTGGACCCCGGACGTCTACCAGGGCGCTCCGACCCCGGTCACCGGGTTCATGGCGGCCTGCACCAAGGTCGCCGCGTTCGGGGCCCTGCTGCGCGTCTTCCAGGTCGCGTTCGCCGACGCCAACTGGGACTTCACGCCGGTCCTCGGGGCGGTGGCGGTGCTGACCATGCTGGTGGGTGCGGTGCTCGCTGTCACCCAGACCGACATCAAGCGGCTGCTCGCGTACTCCTCGATCGCCAACGCCGGCTACCTGCTGGTCGGTGTGTTGGCGCCGAGCCGCGACGGGCTGGCCGGCACGATGTTCTACCTCGTCGCGTACGGCTTCTCGGTGCTCGCCGCGTTCGCCGTGGTGACGTTGGTACGGGACGACGACGGCGAGGCCACCCACCTGTCCCGCTGGGCCGGGCTGGGCCGTCGGTCGCCGTTCTTCGCCGCGCTGTTCACGTTCATCCTGCTGGCCTTCGCCGGCATTCCGCTGACCAGCGGCTTCACCAGCAAGTTCGCCATCTTCGGGCCGGCGTTGGAGGGTGGCCAGGCCTGGCTGGTGATCGCCGGTGTGCTGACCAGCATGATTCTCGCGTTCCCGTACCTGCGGGTCGTGGTGATGATGTGGCTCTCCGAGCCGGGCGAGTCCACCCCGACCGTCATGGTGCCTGGTGGGCTCACCTCCGCCGCGCTGATGATCGGTGTGCTGGCGACCCTGGTGTTGGGTGTCGCCCCGGCGCCGCTGCTCGATCTGGCTGCCGGAGCCGCCGAATTCGTTCGATGACCGAGGGATCGATCACCGGGGGTCGGCGCGTGTTCACGTGCCGGCCCCCGGTGCGTATCCCCGGGCCGGAGCAGGTCGAACGGGTGTGGCATGGTTGTTAGCGTGGTGAAACCGGCGGGCGAGCGTTCAGGTGCCTCCGGCTCCGGCGGTCGACGGGGTCGGGCGAGCACGAGTCAGTTCGGCGCGCTTGGCCTCAACCTCGCCGATCCTCGTGTCGAGGCGTCCGTGCTGGGTCTTCTGGACACGGTCGAGGTCGAGTTGCGGGCCAGCGTGGCCAGTGCCGACCCGTTCGTCACCGAGGCCGCCCGGCACCTCGTCGAGGCTGGCGGGAAGCGGTTCCGGCCGTTGCTGGTGGCGCTCGGCGCCCAGTTCGGTGACCCGACCGGTGCGCAGGTGGTCCCGGCCGCCGTGGTGATGGAGCTCACTCACCTCGCCACCCTCTACCACGACGACGTGATGGACGAGGCCGCCGTCCGTCGGGGTGCGCCGAGCGCGAACTCCCGGTGGACCAACTCGGTCGCCATCCTGGTCGGCGACTACCTCTTCGCCCGCGCGGCCGACATCGCCGCCGACCTGGGCCCCGAGGCGGTCCGGTTGCAGGCGCGCACCTTCGCCCGGCTGGTGCACGGCCAGATCGCGGAGACGGTCGGGCCGCGCGCCGACGACGACCCGGTGGCCCACTACCTGCACGTGATCGCCGAGAAGACCGGCTCGCTGATCGCCACGTCGGCCCGGTTCGGCGGCATGTTCGGTGGCGCCGCCCCGGAGCACGTGGAGGCCCTCGCCGGGTACGGCGAGACGATCGGCGTCGCCTTCCAGCTCTCCGACGACCTGCTGGACATCGCCTCCGAGTCGGTGCAGTCGGGCAAGACCCCCGGCACGGACCTTCGCGAGGGTGTCCCGACGCTGCCGGTGCTCTACGCCCGCGAGGCGGACGACTCCGACGCGTCGTCGGTGCGGCTGCGGGAGATCCTGGCGACCGGCCCGTTGACCGACGACGCGCTGCACGCCGAGGCGTTGGGGTTGCTCCGGGAGAGCCCGGCGCTCAAGCGGGCCCGGGAGACCGTGCGCAGCTACGCCGAGGAGGCCCGCGCGCAGCTCGCCCCGCTGCCGCCCGGCCCGTCCCGCAGCGCGCTCGAGTCGCTCTGCGACTACATCGCCGACCGCACCAGCTGATCCACGCCGCGGCCCGCTCCGGTGGCGGCGCGGGTCAACAGTCGGCTGCCGACGAGCATGAGGGCGGCGGCGAGCAGCATCGCCACGGCAGCGATTGTCCACATCGCCGGGTAACCGAGGTGGGCGGCGAGGGGGCCCAGGCTCAGCGGGCCGAGGCAGCCGCCCGCGTACACCCCGGTCTGCGTGATCGAGGTGGCGGCGGCCGGTGACTGCGGGTGCAGCCGGACCACGGCGAAGTTCATCAGGCCGGGCCAGGCCCAGCCCAGGCCGAAGCCGAGCACCACGCCGACCACCAACGGCACCGAGCCGGTCAACGCCAGCAGGCCCAGCCCGACCGCGCCGACGAGCAGCATCGCGGCGATGAGGGCGACGTGGCCGGTCTCGCGGCGGTCGGCCAACCAGCCGGCGCCCACCCGAGCCGCCACGCAGACCGCACTACCCAGGGTCAGGGTGAGGCCGGCGAGGCCCGGCGACAGACCCCTTGCCGCGGCGGAGTCCACCAGGAAGGTGCCCAACGAGTTGGCCGCGCCCGAGGCCAACGTCGCCGCCGCGCCGATGACCACCAGCGCCGCCGTCGCCCGCCCGGCGCGGGCGGCGCCGGCCCGCCGGGCCAGGCCGGGCAACTGCCGGGGTACGGCGGCCAGCGTCGTCAGCGCTGCCACGGCGGCGGCCACGAACGCCCAGCGCCAGCCGGCGGTGAGCGCGATGGTGGGCACCGCCACCCCGGCCAGCAGGGTGGAGACCGGGATGGCGGCCTGCTTGACACCGAACGACAACCCCTGCCGCCGGGCCGGCACGTGCTGGGCCAGCGCGGCGTTGCTGGCCAACTGGCCGAGCGCGTTCGCGGCGGCGCTGAGCGCCAGTAGGCCGACCAGCACCGGGTACGACCGGGCGAAGGCGGCCACGGCCAGCATCGACCCGGCGGCCAGCAGAATGCCGCAGCGAGCGACCAGTGCCGGCCCGTACCGCTCGACCAACCGCCCGGAGGGCACCGACGCCAGCGCGCTGACCCCGAAGTAGACGGAGACAGCCAGGCCCAGGCCGGCCGGCGAGAAGCCGAGGTCCGTGCCCATCTGCACGGCGAGACCGCCGAGCAGGAACACGGGGAGTACGCAGGCCACAGTGGTGACGACCGCGCCCGCGCTGGCCCGGACCGGACGGCGTCGGGCAACGGTCGGATCGGGGGTGTTGGAGGTGTCGGTCATCGTCCGGCAAACCTACGCGAACCCCGCTCACAGCACTCCTGGTGACCGGCGGGCCACAAGCTGTGGATGGTGATCTGGCATCCTCGACCCGAACAGGCATTTCGCACCGGGCCTGTTTTTCATATGGTGTAAGTCCCCGGCGGCGGAGGTGGTTGTGCGCGACCCCTTGGCAGAACCTTCGGACCTGATTCGCAGCGTGTCCCGAGCGCTACGGGTGCTGGAGTCGGTCGGTCGCGCCCCGAAGGGCCTGACCGTCAAGCAGATCGCCCGGCGCTGCGAGCTGACAGTGGCCACCACCTACCACCTGGTGCGCACCCTCGCCTACGAGGGCTACGTGATCCGTCGAGAGGACGGCACGTACATCGTGGGGTTGGAGGTGGCCGACCGGTACCGGGAGTTGGTGACGGCGTTCCGGGGCCCGCCAGCGGTCGGTGAGACGCTGCGGCGGGCCGCCCTGGACACCGGCTACAGCCACTACCTCGGTCGGTTCGTCGGCGGTCAGGTGGCCCTCACCGCTGTCGCCGAGGGGCACCGCTCGCCCTACCTGGAGGATCTCGTCCCCGGCTTCGACGAGGGGGCGCACGCGACAGCGCTCGGCAAGTCGTTGCTCGCCACCCTCACCACCGACCAGCGCTACCGCTACCTGCGCGAGTACGGCATGCGCCCCTTCACCACCGCCACGCTGACCACCACCGAGAGTTTCGAGGCCGACCTGGCGGCCGGCGACCGGCGCGGCATGCAACTGGAGATGGGGCAGTTCCGCCAGGGGGTGGCCTGCGCCGCGGTGCTCGTCGCACCGGACAAGGACATGGAACGCCGCGTCGTGCTGGCCTGCGCGTTGCCGGCCAGCGAGATGATGACCTCCGCCCGGGTCGTACGGGCCAAGCTGCTCACAGTGGCCCGTGGCGTGGCCGACGGCATCGCCACCGACAACTGACCGCCGAGAGGCCCTCTCCCGGGCTGGGAGAGGGCCTCTCGGTGCGGTCCAGCGCCGGACCGCCGGAGCAACGTCAGCGGCCGATCAGCCCCGAGTACGACGTCAGCTGCCCACCGGGCCGCCGTCGAGGCGCCAGGTGACCACCACGCCCGGCTTGGCGTAGTCACCGTCCGGCCAGTTCGAGGCCGGGTTCTCCACCGAGGCCCCGGTGATCTCGCCCGGGTGCTGTACGGCGACGAAGACCGAGCGGTTGTCGCCGGTGATGAACGGGCCGCAGGTCTCCGCGCCGAGCGGCACCGTCAGGAACTGCTTGAGGTGACCCCGCTCCGGACCCTCCACGGCGGTGGCGAACAGGCCGTCGTTGCTGCCCAGCGCATTGCCGTCGGTGGAGATCCAGAGGTTGCCGGTGGCGTCGAAGGCGACGTTGTCCGGGCAGGAGATCGGGGAGACCTTGGTCTTGTCGTACCCGGCGAAGAAGGTCGACGGGTCGGTCGGGTCGCCGCAGACGATCGGCAGCGACCAGGCGAAGGTCTCCGAGGTGTTGTCGTTGCGGTCCTCGACCAGCTCCAGGATCTGCCCGTGCTTGTTGGCGGTGCGCGGGTTGGCCTCGTCCGCCTTCGGGTTGCTGCCGACGCCCCGGTTGGTGTTGTTCGTCAGCGCCACGTACACCTTGCCGGTGAGCAGGCTCGGCTCGACGTCCTCGGGGCGGTCCATCTTGGTCGCGCCGACCTTGTCGCCGGCGAGCCGGGTGAAGGTGAGCACGTCCGCGGCGGTCATCCCGTCGACGAACGAGCGGTTGCCGCTGACCAGCCTGATCCAGCGACCCCGGCCGTTGAACGCGCCGTCGGTGGGGAGCTTGCCCGAGCCGTCGATCTCGGCGGCGCTGGTCTGGTCGAGCTTCGCCACGTACAGCGTGCCGGACTCCAGCAGGGTCAGGTTGTGCTTGCGGGCAGCCCAGGAGTTGCCCTTCATGAACTTCTTGTCCGAGACGAACTTGTAGAGATAGTCGAACCGCTCGTCGTCGCCCATGTACGCGACCACGTGACCGTCCTTCGCCACGATCACGTTGGCGCCCTCGTGCTTGAACCGGCCCATCGCTGTGTGCTTGCGCGGGCGGCTCTCCGGGTCGAACGGGTCGATCTCGACGACCCAGCCGAACCGGTGTGCCTCGTTGGGGTGCTTCGCCAGGTCGAAGCGCTCGTCCGCGCGCTCCCACTTGCGGCTGCCGCTGGGGTAGCGGCTGGCGGTGCCGATGCCGTACCGGTCCAGCTTCGGCTTCAGCTCGGCCGGGACGGCGTCGGCGCCCACGAAGTACTGGTTGAAGTTCTCCTCGCCGGAGAGGACCGTGCCCCACGGGGTCACGCCACCGGCGCAGTTGTTCAGCGTGCCGACGACAGTGCGGCCCCTGGGGTCGGCGGCGGTCTTCAGCCAGGCCGAGCCGGCGGCCGGGCCGGTCAGGTCGAACTTGGTGCTCAGGGCGGTGACCCGCCGGTTGTACGGCCGGGGGCCCTTCCCGACCGGCTTCCACTGCCCGGTGCCCGCGACCCGCTCAAGCTCCACCACCGACATGCCGTGCGCGGCCATCGCGGTGCGCAACTGCTCCACGGAGAGCCCGTCCAGGCCGGGGAAGCCTGGGAACATCAGGTCCTCGTTCGTGTACTCGTGGTTGACCACGAGCAGCGCCCGCTTGCCTTGCTTGTCCAGCGGCAGCACGCCCACGAAGTCGTTGTTGTACCCGAACTGCCTGGACTGCGCGGCGGCGGTCTGGTGGTGCAGGTCGAACTCCGGCGCGCCCGGCAGCACCGGGTCACCCCACTTGATCACCACGGCGTGGTCGTAGCCGTTCGGTACGACAAGGGTGTCCAGCTTGTTCGGTGGGATCGGCTTGAAGGTCAGCGCGCCGCTGCCGACCCCGGTGCTGGGACGACCGAACCCGACGTTCTCCGGAACGTCCGGGGCGGTCGGGGCCGCCATGGCCGGGGCCGCCCCGGCGAGCGCGCCGGCTGCCGCGCCGCCGAAACCGAGCACCAACGCGCCGACAGCGCCGGCCCGGACCACGCCACGCCGCGACACCTCGGCGTTCACCACGTCACCGAAGTACGCGTTGTCGGAGGTGTTCGGGACCGGGTGGTCACACGCGTTTCCGCACCGGTACAGGCAGGTCATGGCATCACGGGTGCCATGGCGGGTGCCGTTCAACAGGGGGAGCAGCCGGGGACGGTCGCTCATGGGGGAGGCCTCCAGAGAAGTCGGTGGCACGACAGGCGGCGTACCAGCCGGACGCTAAGAGGACGCGGTGAGCGCTCGTCAGCCGCGATGTGAACCAGGCATGAACACCTTCGTCGGCGGCGTCACCACGCCACCGGTCTGACCTCGGGCTGAACCGATCGGCGTGACAGCACGTATTCCCGAGCGAACGCACCGCCGGACGCGCGCCGGAAGCGAGGAGACCGCCATCAGCGACCACGACGCCCAACTGCTCCGCGCGCTGCACGACGAGCACGCGGAGGCGCTGTACGCCCATGCCCTGCGGCTGGTCAACGGGGACCGGCAGCGGGCCGAGGACCTGGTACAGGAGACGCTGCTGCGGGCCTGGCGACATCCGGAGTCTCTCGACCCGAGACGCGGATCGGTGCGGTCCTGGCTGTTCACCACCGCGCGCAACCTGGCCATCGACGCCTGGCGGCGCCGATCCACCCGCGTCGGTGAGGTGTTCACCGACGATCTGCCCGAACCGCCCGAGGTGATCGACGAGGCCGAACGGGCGGTGGAGGCGTGGACCGTCGCCGAGGCGCTGAACCGGCTCAGCCCGACCCACCGGGAAGTGCTTGTCGAGTGCTTCTACCAGGGGCGGTCGGTGGCCGAGGCGGCGTCCCGCCTGGGCGTGCCGCCAGGGACCGTGAAATCCCGCACCCACTACGCGCTGCGGTCTCTACGGTTGGTCCTGGCCGAGATGGGGGTGACGGGATGACCCGGTGCGAGTTCGCGTATGACGACGGCGCGTACGTGCTGGGCGCCCTGGCCCCCGCCGAACGGGCGGCCTACGAGCGGCACCTCGGCGGGTGCGCCTCGTGTCGGGAGGCGGTCGCGGAGATCGCCGTCCTGCCCGGGTTGCTCGGACGCCTCGACCCGGCGGGGTTGGAGCAGATCCTGCCGCCGCCGGCCCCGCCCCGGGTACCCGCGCTGCTCGACGAGGCCCGCCAGCGCCGCCGTCGGGAACGCGCCGCGGACCGGCGACGATACGCACTGACCACACTGGCCGCCGCCGGGCTGGCGCTGCTGGTCGGTGTGGGCACCGCAGTGGCGCTGCCTCGAACGGTCGACCCGTCCGGGCCGCCCGGCGCGCAGGGCAACCCGACCCCGCAGGTGTCGATGGTGGCCATGCGACCGGTGGCCGCCGCCGGGCCGGTGCACGCCGACCTCGGGCTCACCGGCACCAAGTGGGGCACCGAGGTGAGAATGCGTTGCGGGTACGACGCGCGGACGAGCTACGGCAAGGCGTACCCGTTCCGGCTGGTGGCGCGTGGTCCGAACGGCGCCACCGAGCAGATCGGCTCCTGGTTGGCGGCGCCCGGCGACGACCTCAGCTTCACCGGCGCGACGAGGTTCACCGACGCCGAGCTGGTCAGCGTGGAGCTGCAGAAAGCCGACGGCACGCCCCTCCTGACCTACGCCGTCCCCTAACCCACCCCACCCCACCCCGCCCCGCCCAACCCCGGTCCTCCGCGATCTTGCACTTTCTGCTGTTCCATAAGGGGCAGATCAGGCATATCGACGACCGAAACTGCAAGATCGCGGGGTCAGGGGGTGGGGAGGGGGGTGGGGACAGGGGTCTGGTGGCGGGTGCGGCGGGAGGCTCGGACGGCGTCGGCGGTGAAGACGATCAGAGCCAGCCAGACCAGCGCGAAGCCGGCCAGGCGGGCCGGCGGCATCGGCTCGTGGAAGATCAGCACCCCGCAGCCGAGCTGGAGGATGGGCGCCAGATACTGGATCATGCCTAGGCTGCTCAGGGGCAGTCGGTTGGCCGCCCCGGCGAACAGCAACAGCGGGATCGCCGTGGCCGCGCCGGCCAGCACCAGCAGCGCTGTGTGCCCGGCCGAGACGTGCCCGAAGGTCAGCTCGGCCTTCGCGGTCAGCCAACCCAGGTAGCCCAACGCCGGCAACGCCAGCACCGCCGACTCGACGAAGAGCCCCTCCGCCGCCGGCAGCCCGAGCCGCTTCTTCACCAGGCCGTAGCCGGCGAAGCTGAACGCCAGGGTCAACGCCAGCCAGGGCAGCCGGCCGTAGTCCACTGTGAGCACCGCGACCGCCGACGCGCCGATCCCCAGCGCCACCCACTGCGCCGGGCGTAGCCGCTCCCGCAGCACAGTCACCCCGAGCAGCACCACTACCAGCGGGTTGATGAAGTAGCCGAGCGCCGTCTCCACCACCCGGTCGGAGTTGACCCCGTAGATGTAGGTGCCCCAGTTGACAGCGATCAGCGCGGCGGCGGCGGCGATCCCCGCCATCGCCCAGGGGCGGCGCAGCAGCGCCCGCAGGAAGCCGACGTTGCGCAGCGCCGCCAGCAGCAGGGCCACGAAGAGCACCGACCAGACGATCCGGTGGGCCAGGATCTCCAGCGGGCCGGCGGGTCGCAGCAGCTTCAGGTAGAGCGGAAAGAAACCCCAGAGCAGGTACGCGCCGAGGCCGTAGAGATATCCCAGGCGGAGTGGCGTCACGCCTCCACCGTAAGGGGCGTAGTGCTGCTTTGTTCCTTTCCGGTGATCGGGGTCACCGGGGGTCGCCGGTCCAGCTGCATCCAGCGTTGCGGCGCGTCCAGCGGGGTGAAGCCCACCCCCGCGTACACCTGGTGGGCGTCGTTGGTGCAGAGCAGGATCCGGCGTACGCCCAGCTCGTCCAGGTGGTCGCGGACCGCGCCGGCCAGCCACCCGCCCAGCCCGCGACCTCGGGCGGCACGGTCGACGTACACGTCGCAGAGCCAGGCGAAGGTGGCGCCGTCAGTCACGACCCGGGCCACAGCGACCTGCCGGCCGTCCTCCGGCCGGTAGATGCCGAACGGCAGCGAGCCGGCGAACGACCGCTCCGTGGTCTCCCGGTCCCGTCCGAGCGCCCAGTACGCGTCGGTGGACAACCAGTGGTGCACCAGGTCCAGGTCGATCCGCGCCGGATCGGTGCTGAGCAGGTGGCCGTCGGGAGAGGTCAGCGAGAACATGCTGCGACGCTAACCGCCGAGGTGGGCGGTCCGGCCGCCACATTCCCGAACTCTGGTCATCGGCCCGCCGGGGCCCCGACCGAGGTCGGAGCCCCGGACGGACCGGGTCGGTGCTGGTTGGTCGGCGATCAGTCGCGGTCGAGGACGGCGCCGAGGATCCAGGTCACGATGCTCACGAAGAGGGCGCCGAGCACTGCCGCCGGCCAGAAACCGTCCACCGAGAACGGCAGCCCGGCCTGGTCGGCGATCCAGCTGGTGAGCAGGAAGAGCAGCCCGTTCACCACCAGGGCGATGAGACCCAGGGTCAGCAGGTAGAAGCCACAACCGACGGTCTTGATGATCGGCTGGAGAACCGCGTTGACCACGCCGAAGATCACCGCCACCAGGAGCAGCGTGGTCACCGTCTCGGTGGCCGAGTTCGAATCCAGGGAGATGCCCGGGATGAGGAGCGTGGCCAGCCAGAAAGCCAGAGCTGTGCTGGCCAGCCGGATCAGCAGACCTTTCAGAAAACCCATGGCGGGGATCGTGCCACGGACACCGCACCGACGTAACCCGCCAGCTGGCCGTCCCGGTGGAATCAGCCCCGCGTCGGCGGGCCGATCAGTTGCGCCTCGATCGGAGTGGGGGAGAGCAGTGCCCAGCGCAGCGCCCGACGGTTGACCACGGCCACCATGTCCTCCCGGATCCGGGTCAGCCACTCGGCCGAGCCGCCCAGCCCCAGCGCCGCTCCGGCCAGGGTGGCCTCGGCGGAGGTCAGTGGCTGGAGCAATGCCAGGTCGGCGCGGCTCAACGCGTCCACATCGGCCGGGGTCAGCTCGTCGCGTACCACAAGGGTGGCCCGCCACGGTGGGCCCGGCGCTGCCTCGCCCGCCACCGGCCCGGCGTCGACGATGAGCAGCAACGGACGCAGCGCGGTGCCCACCCCGTCGGCGACCGCCCGACCGGGAGGGAGCAACGGGATCGTGCCACCCGGCGCGCCAACCCCTCGGATGAACGGCTCCCAGGCGCGTGGCCGGGCGGTCTGCACCACCACCAGGGCGCCGAGGGCCAGGGCGCGCAGGGCCACCAGCTGGGCTGCCCGCACCCCGCCGACCAGCAGCACGCGGGTGCTCTCCGGCCGGAACAGTCGCACGGTGACGGCTCGGCCGTGTCGATTGGTGCCGACCATCATTCCCGCGTCGCCCAGGGACAGCTCCCAGGCGTTCACCGCCGGGCCGGGTCGCGCTCCGGGCGCCGGTGAGCGGGGCTGCGCCCCGGGTGCCGACAGCGCCAACGGCAGCGTGGCGGCCAGCCCGCTCAGGTGGGCACCGTCGAGTCGGCGTAGCTTTCCGCCCAGGTCGGTCACCAGGCGGGTCAGCGCCTCGGTGGCCGCCACCAACTCAGCCGCCGTCCCGGCGGCCAGGCGTACGGTCAGCTCGGTCGGCACTCCGCTGGCCGTCGGCGGACCCGACGACGCCGACATCGTCGGCGACGGGCCTGAGCAGATCGACACCGTCGTGGCCGTCGCCGGCAGCGCGAGCAGGCGGGGCACCAACCGCCGGGTAGCCGCAGCGCCCGCATCGGGCCAGTGGAGCAGTCGGAAGGTGGCCTGGACGAGAGTGCCGGACCGGATCGCCGGCCAGGACTCCCGAACCGGTTCGCCATCGTGGTGGGCCAGCTCGCCCAGGACGCGCAGTACCGCCGGCACCCCGAGCGGCCGCGCGGCCAACGGCCCGAGCCGGCGGACGATCCGGCGAACCGTGCCGGCGAGTACCCGCCGCAGGTCCTCCTCGGACCAACCGTTCACCCGCAGCACCCGGACCGCCACCACCGCACGCTCGCGCCCGGCGAGCCGCCCGTCGGTGAGCTGCCGGTACGACGTGCCGACAGTGCCACCCGCGCTCGGCACCGGCGCCGGCGCACCGGCGAGCAGCAGTTGGATCAGCAGCGGGGGCTGGTCCGGCCCGGTCGCCGGGAGCAACGCGGCCGGGGCGGGGATCGCCTGGGACACGTCGCCCAGCAGGTCGCCGGGGTCGCCGAGCTCCAGGAGCGCGACCATGCCGGTGGTGTCCTCCAGGACGGCGGCCGGCCCGCCGGTCAACTCGGTCGAGCGGACCACTGTGCCCGGGGCGACCAGGTCGAGCAGTTCGGCCGCGTCGGCCGGCCCGGCCAACACCCGTCGACGGGTGAGGTGCCCGATGGCGGTGCCCAGCCACTCGAACAGCCACCGCCCTCGCACCGGTACCCAGGCGCCGACCACCAGCAGCACGGCCACCAGGACGGCCGCCGCGACGACCGGCGCGGGTCGGCCGAGGGTGACGAGCACGAGCGCCACCGCGACCTGTGCGGCGACCAGTTGGCCGGCTCGCGCTCCGGCAGCCGCACGACGGCCGAGTGCGACCCAGTGGGCCACCGGCGACCGGCGACCGGGGGTGCGCTGATCGACCGACAGCGGGCCGCTGTCGGTGGATCGGCCCGGCCCGCCCACCAGTGGGGAGGCACCTGTCTCGGATCCGGTCGGGGTCGGCGGGTGCGGCCCTCCGGTGGTGATCGCCGGCACCGTGCCTCCTCGACCAGTGGGGACCGGGTCGGGCGGCCGGCCGCCCTCCGGCGGCCCGTCACGCGCCGCGACGTGGCTGCGGCACATCGTAAGCGACCGATGGCCGCCTCGGTTGTCCACAGGGGAGGCCGGCGGGGTAGCAGAACTGCTACGAGGTCGCTACCGTCAGCCACGAAGTCCTTCGCTGACCCGTGTCTCAGTGCTCGACGACCGGGCCAAGCGACGACGCGTCGCCACGGGGTGGGCGCGTCGACGGCCAGGTGCGATCCGAGAGACGAGGTGACGTCCGGATGTCCCAAACCAAGGCAGAAGCAGCGGTGATGCAGCAGACTGCCGCGAAGTTCGAGCAGGTGGACCAGTCGTTGCAATCCATGCTGACCGGCCTGCTGGCCGAGCTGGAGGTGTTGCAGCAGGCGTGGCGTGGCGCTGGTGGCCGGTCGTTCGAGCAGGTCAAGCAGCAGTGGTCACAGGACCAGACGGCGCTGCACCGCGCGTTGCGCGAGACCGCCGGTGCGATCCGCACCGCCGGTCGGCAATACCACGCGTCCGACGACGAGGTGGCCAGCCGGGTGGCCGGCACCAACCGCGGCGGCATCCAACTGCCGCTCTGATCCCGCTGGGGAGGGAATCCAATGGACAATGGTGTGCTGGTCGTCAACTTCGCCGCGCTGCAGCAGGCCGGCGCTGACATTCAGAAGGCGTTGAACACCCTCGACGCGCAACTCGGCCAACTCGAACGCGACGCCGCCCCGCTGGTGGCGAGCTGGACGGGCGACGCGCGGCAGGCCTACGAGCAGCGGCAGGCGCGGTGGCGTTCGGCCTCGCAGGACCTGCAGGGGATGCTGCGTGACATCAGGTTGGCGGTGAACGACTCCGCCACCGACTACCTGGACACCGAAAAGAAGAACACCGGGCTGTTCCAGTGAGCGATGTGGGTCGGGAGCGCTGACCGTGTCCGGGTCGGCGCCCCGCCCGCCGCCGGTCGGCGGTCAGGGCCGCGCGCGGGCGGGCTCAGGTCGCGCGCCGACGGGCTCAGGTCGTGTGCGGGCGGGCTCAGGTCGGGTCGGCCGGGCGCCAACGTCGACGGACGCCCCGAGGCACCACCAGGGCGAGCAGCGCCACTGTGACCGCCGTGATGCCGGCCACCGCGCCGACCAGCAGGGCTCGGTCCCGTGCGGCAGCCCGGCGGGCCTGGTAGGCGAGCTGCGCCGGGTCGGCCCGGTCGTCGGCGAGGGCGGCGACCGGCCGCGCGCCGGCCGCACGGCCGCCGCTGGTCTCGGTGACCGCCCGGTAGGGGTTCAACACGCCGGCGCCGTACCCGCCGCCCCGGCCCGAGCCCGGAGCTGGATCGGCGGTAGCGATGATCCGCTCCGCCACCTGGGCTGCGGTCAGCTCCGGCCGGTACTGCCGCAGCAACGCGGCGGTGGCGGCCACGAAGGGCGCCGCGTAACTGGTGCCCTCGACCCGATGGTGGCCGGCGCCGGGTGCGGCGGTCAGCACCTCGCTGCCCGGGGCCACGAGGTCGACGTACGGGCCGGTCTGCGAGAACGTCGCCCGCGCGCCGTCCGCCCCGATCGCGCCCACACCGAGCACCCCGTCGTAGCCGGCGGGGAAGGGTCGGGGATCCCCGCTGTCGTGCAGATTGCCGGCGGCGGCCACCAGCACCACGTCCCGGTCGACCGCGTACCGCACGGCCGAACGGACCTCCGGGTCGTCCGCGTACAGGACCACGGACAGGTTCACCACGTCGGCGTCATGGTCGACGGCCCACCGGATGGCCCGGGCGAACTCGTCGGCGCTGACCGTACGCCCCGACTCCCGCCCCTGCACCACCTGCTGCTCACTCACCCGCACCGGCAGGATTCGGGCACCCGGCGCCAGACCGCGGAAGGCGACGTCGGAGCGGGGCGCCGCGGCGATGATGCTCGCCACACCGGTGCCGTGCCCGGCGCAGTCCCGACCGCCGTCCCCGCCGGGGTCGAGCAGGTCCGTGCCGGCCAGCACCCGCCCAACCAGCTGCGGGTGCACGCGGTCAACCCCGGAGTCGACCACCGCGACGGTCACCCCGGCGCCGGTGGCCAGCAACGCGAGCCGCGCCGGGTCGTACCGTTGCTGTGGCCAGGGCCTGGCCGCGACCGGCCGGACGGGGGCGAGTGGTGTCGCGCAGGCCGGTGCCGCCCGCAGCCCGGCGGTGGCGGCGACTGTCGGAAGGGCCGGTACGGTCAACAGGCTGGCGGCCAGACCTGCGAGGACCGGGCGCGTTATCGATCCGGACATCGACACCCTCCGTATCGTATCGGCTCCGGAACGGGATGTTATCGCCTCCTCCTGGCCCTGGCAGGCCGCCGCCGGCCAGCCATTGTGATCTTGGTACCACCTTGTAGGTTGTACGCGATACCTGTGGCCTGTTCTCGGAAGGGGAGGTGGCCGTGACCGCATGGGAGCCGGCCACGGAGGCCGAGGTGGCGATGCGCGACGCGCTGCGCGCCAACGACCAGGAGCTGTACTTCAGGGTCCTGTCCCGCACCGATGTGCTGCTGCCGGTCTCCGCGCCGACGCAGCCCGGCCAGCCACCCGCCGGATGGGGCACCTGGACCACCGGCGGCCGGACCCACGTCCTGGCCTTCACCTCCGCCGCCGCCCTGCGAGCCTGCCTCGGCGATCACGCCGGCAGCAACCGACGCATCCCCTTCGCGGACCTCGCGGCCAGTTGGCCCAACCACGAGTGGTGGCTCGCCGTCAATCCGGGTCTACCGGTCGAGGGTTACCTGCCGGCCTGGTTCGTGTCGCAGCTGTCCCGAGGTGACGTGCGACTGCCCGGCCGCGCCATGGGTGCCCGCGCCCGCCTGGAACGCGCCGAGACGTTGGCCCGCACCCGGCCCGGCATGCCAGCTCGGGACTCCGCGCCAGCCGCCGGATCGCGCCCGGCGACGGGGGCGGCCTCGTCCGGCCCCGATGGTGCTCCGCTCACACCCCACAGGCCCAGCCGGAGCGGTGCCCCCCGAGTGGGTGCCCCGCCGGCACCGGGCCCGGCGCCCCGGCCGCCCGTTCCCGCTGAGCCACCGCGCCGGTCCGGCGACGAGGGCCTGCCCGCCGCCGGTCAGCGGCACCCCACCGAGCCGCCCCGGCCCACACCGGGCGCCGAAGCCCTGCCCCGCACCGGCCGGCAGTCCCGTTTCACCCCGTTGGCGACCGCCGGCCCCACCACCGACCAGGCCGGGCCCGGCGCTGGTTGGCCGGCAGCGACCCGGCCGGGCGACGTCGACGGCCCCGCTCCGGCCAACGGCAACGCCGGCCCCCAGGCCGCGCCTCGGCGCTCCTTCTTCGACCCCAGCCCGACCCGCGACCCGGCCGCGAGTGGGGGACGCCCCGGTGACCGGGCGGCCCCGCCGACCCGGTTCGGGCGAGGCAGCCAGCCCTTTCCTCGCCGCCGTCCGGCCGACGCGCCGGCCGACGAGCCCGCGACGCGAGCCTTTCCGATGGCGGCGGACCCGGCAGCCACCCAGCCGATACGACGGCCAGGAGGTGGCCTCGGCGCGTCCCGCGGGACGGACGCGCCGCCATCCGGCGAGGAGATCACCCAGCCGCTGCCGCCGCGCCGGCACAACCCACTCGCTGAGGAGCCCACCCGCGCGTTCCGGGTGACCGGTGAGCCACCCCTGATCGGTGCGCCCGGGCGGCCATCGGCGGAGGAGACGCAGGCGATTCCCCAGGACCGGCCGGGCCGGTTCGAGCCGACGGAGGATCTGCCGGTGTCAGTCGCGGAACCGGTCTCCGGGCCGCCCGCGCCGCGCCGCGGCTTCACGCCCATCGTCATCGAGGGCACGATCATCGAGTCCCGCGACCTCGCCGACCCGGTCGAGAGCAGCGCGCCGGTCGACGCGCCCCGGCGGCCCAGCCCCGCCGAGGCCGCCCCGCCGCCGTTCGGCTCGACGTCCTCCGACCCGGGCCTGTTCGGCCCGTCGTCCTTCGGTTCCAGCCCGTCCGGGCCCCCGTCGTTCAGCCCCGCTCAGCCGGCCCCGAGCCCATCCGCCCCGCACCCCGTGGTTCCGACAGAGGTCGGCGCAGCCGGCGGTGGCCTGGGCGACCCGCGGATCGACGACCGCGTCGACGCCCCGCTCCAGGACGACCGCGCCGACAGTGCTGTCTCGTCGGCGGGCCCGGCCGGTACGGACCAGGCCGACGGCGAGGGCAGCGGCGCGAGCGTGAGCCCGAGCGACGTTCCGCGCTCGCCGGCCGACGAGCCGGCGCCGGTCGAGTTCGAGCCCGCCAACACGGTCGAGGAGGACCTGCTCAGCGCCGCAGGCTCGGGCAGCACCGACACGTTCCTGTCCACCCTCCTGCTGGCCCGGGTGCTACTGCCGGCGGCACCGGAATCGGTGCGGGGAAGCCGCCCCGGGGATCCCGGCTTCGTCTGGCGTACCGGACAGCTCGACGGCGAGACGTACGTGGTGGTCTACACGTCGTCGGAGCGCCTCGCCGACCATGTCGAGGGGGACGTCGACACGGTCCGGGTGAAGTTCGCCCAGCTGATCCGGCGCTGGCCCGACGAGGACTGGTCGTTCGCCGTCAACCCGGGCACGCCGGTGGGCGCCAAGTTGCCCGGCGAGCAGATCGTCGCGTTGGCCAACTGGGCCGCCGAGGTCGGGCTCGGGGACGACCTGGAAGTGGACCAGGTGGAAGCGCCGGCCGTGGCCGAACCCGCCGCCCGTCCCCGGTACGCCCCAGCGGCGGTCGACCCGACCCGCCCGACGGTCATGCAGAAGGCGATCGCCCCCAGCCAGCTCGCGTACTACCTGGATCGTGGGTACGACAGGGTGTCCGGGTTCGTGCACCGGGCCGGTGAGCTGTCCCACCTGACCACACCGGCTCAGCTGCACGAGGCGCTGGGCCTCAGCTACCCCGGCTCGCCGTTCGCCCCGGACGCCGAGGAGATCTACGTGCTGCGCTGGCCGGCGCACCGGCCGAGTCTCTACCGCATCCCGTACGGCGGTCAGAACGAGCCGGCGATGCGGGCCATGGAGGGCTGGGTCATCGAACGTCCGCCGTTCCGGGGCAACGGCTTCGCCCCGGGTGAGAGCAGCGACGTGGTGGCGGAGTTCAAGGTGGACAGCGCACGGCTGCCGCACGGCGCCCAGCTCTGGCGCATCGGCGCGGACGGCGGCGAGCGGGTGGTCGCGGAGCTGGACACCGACTCGGTCACCTGGCGACGGGTCGGGGAGGCGTGATGCGCGACGGTTACGTGGCTCGTTGGCAGGGCCGGGAATACCAGGCCAGCCCGGACGGCGACGACATCCGCCTCTACCAGCCCGAGCCGGGCGAGGGCTTCGAGGAGGTCCGCGCGGGCCGCTACGTCCGCGTGCTGCCGGCGAGCGAGATCGAGGATCTGGCGTACGTGCGGACCACCTGCACCTGGCAGGGGCAGCCGTTCATCGTGCTCGGCAAGCACGACGCCTGGTTGCGGGTGGAATACACCGGTGGTCGCTGGCCGGTGGCCGAGGCGATGCGACTGGAGGTCTTCGACTTCGGCGTCTACCAGGGTTGGGCGCCGGCCGCCGAGGTCACCGACCTGCGGGAGCAGCGGGTCTGACCGGTCAGGTCTTCGCCCACCGCAGGATCTCGCCGAGCACCAGCTCCGGTGCCTCCAGGTGCGGGAAGTGCCCCACCCCGTCGAGCAGCCGCCACTCGTACGGGGCGACGACGTACCGGCCGGAACCCAGCGCGGTGCGCGGCAGGGAGGCGGTATCCAGGGCACCGTGCAGTTGCAGGGTCGGGGTGGACAGTGGCTTCTGCATCAGGCGGACGAACCGGTAGCCGTGCAGTCGCAGCAGCGAACGGAACGCCCAGCGGTAACCCTCCAGCGCGCAGAACGCGGCCTGCGGTATGCACATCGCCTCCCGGCACCGCTCGGCGTACGCCTCGAAGTCCGGCCCGGCCACCCACTGTGGGCCGCCCCAGCGGCGCATGATCTCGCCGACTGCCGCAGCGCCGTCGCGGGTCAGGACGTGCTCGTAGCGGGGTAGCTGGAACTTCAACGCCGGTGTGGAGGCGGTGAACTGCCCGCGTGGGTCGGCGAAGATGGCGGCGCGCAGTCGCAGTGGGTGCGGCGCCCCCAGCACCACGAGCCGGCGGACCAGGGACGGGTGGAACGACGCCACCGTCCAGGCCACCATGCCGCCGAGGCCGCTGCCGACGATCGTCGCGGATCGTTCACCGAGCGCGCGGATCAGCCCGGCGATGTCGGCGGCGAGGGTGTAGCCGTCGTACCCCCGGGGTGGTTTGTCGCTGGCCCCGTAGCCGCGTAGGTCGACGGCGACCGCCCGGAAGCCGGCGTCGGCGATCGCCGGCAACATCTGGTGCCAGGCCCACCAGTGCTCCGGGAAGCCGTGCAGGAAGAGCACCATCGGCCCGGTGCCGCCCTCGACCACGTGGAACCGGCTGCCGTTGGCGCCGACGAAACGGTGCGTCCACGGCCCCTCGGTGAGGACACAGGACTCGTCGACGGCCCCGCCGCGCTGGTCGGTCATGGCAGACAGCCTAGGACCCGGTTGCCGCGGGCGACCCTGGTGGTCGCGTTGAACAGGGGAAAGCCCCGGGTAGTCCCGGAGCGGGACCGGGGTCCGGCGGGCGGAACCAGCGGCACAAGGGCCGGACAAAGGGCGACGCCCCGGGCAGATGACCTGCCCGGGGCGTCGCTGGTTGGTGCGGGATCAGTGGTCAGCTGACCCGGATCTTCATCGAGGTGCCGTCCTGCTCCAGAACCTTGATCTTGACACCGGCCGCGGGGAGCTTGACGCCGTGGTTCGGCAGCTCCTCGTAGAAGTACTTCTTGGTGTCGTCGAACAGCGGCTCGGCAGCCTGGCCACGGATGTACTGCGGCTGGCTGTTGAGGTGCAGGGTGAACGAGTCGGCCTTGTTCAGGCTGAACGGTGCGTCGTACATCTGGACGCGGGCCCGCCACGGAGCGCCGGTCAGGTTGTAGATCGGGCGCGGGTGCGCGTCGATGTACAGGTTGCGACCCTCACCGGGGTGACCACCCGGGTTGGTCGGGGATGCCGGGGCGGTGTTGTTGTCGTCCCAGCGGGTGTTCCAGTACGAGATGAGCAGGCCCTCCTGGTACGCGTAGTGGTCCACCCAGTCCGGGCGGGTGTTCGCGTAGCCGAAGAAGTACGGGCCGGTCTTCAGGTACTTGTCGTACGAGACGTACGAGCGGTTGCCGGCGATGTAGAAGTTGTCGAACTCGTCGGTGTACGTGGCACCGACGACCTCCCAATCCTCGAGCGCCCAACCCGCGTCGGTCTCGGCACCGTCGCTGAGCACGGTCTGGCCGTCGGCGGTCACGGTGATCGCGTCGCCGAAGAAACCGCCCTCGGACACGCCACCGTCGGTGACGTAGTGCAGGCGGACCTGCGCCACCTTGCCGGCCAGCGTGTTCAGCGGAATGTTGATGTCCGCCCAGGCGCCGTTGCTGCTGCCATCGAGGGCGGGGCGGCCGGCGCCGTCGACGCCGATCGGCTGGCCGTTGACGGTGCCGTCCAGGTCGGTCCAGGTCTGACCACCGTCGGTCGACGCCTCGAAGTAGAGGTAGTCGTAGGTCTCCTCGATGCTGTACTTGCCCTTGAGCGACAGCGCCGCCGCGGACTTACCGGTGAGGTCGAACGTCCTCGTCATGGTGCCGTCGAGGTTGTCCTTGTTGCCGGAGAAGTACTGCTTCGAGCCCTCGAACGGCGCGCCGTAGTTGAAGGTGTACTCCCGCTTCGGCAGCACGACCACGACGGCCTGTGCCTTCTTCGAGTTGTACTCCTGCGGGCCGAGCTCCATCGTGCGCTTCTGCCCCGCCACGACAACCTCGTAGTCGAGCCAGCCGAGCTGGAACTTGTTCCATGCCCCGAGGTCGCCGCCACGGTCGCCGATGCCGGCGTCGTTCTTGGCGCCGAGCCGGCTCTGGGCCATCAGGGTCCAGTGCTCGTTGCTGTTGTCCGCCGGGCCGTAGTCGTCCGGCAGGCCCAGGTCGTGGCCGTACTCGTGGTAGAAGACGCTGCGGCCGCCGTTTTCCGGCTGGATCGTGTAGTCGCGGATCCAGACGCCGGTGTTGCCGATCTGGGTGCCGCCGATCGGGAAGTTCGGCGGGCCGACGGGCGAGCTGTTGAACGCCGACCAACGGTGGCTCCAGATCGCGTCCTCACCCTGCTGCGGGTCACCGTCGGCCTGGTCGCCGCCGGAGTGGACGATCTGGAAGTGGTCGATGTAGCCGTCCGACTCGTTGAAGTCGCCGTCACCGTCGTAGTCGAAGCGGTCCCACTGGTCGAAGGACTTCATCTCGGCGGTGATCTGCGCGTCCGTCCGGCCCTTGGCCTTCTGGTCGGCGACCCACTGGGTGGCGGCGTCGGCGATCAGGTTCCAGGTGTTCGGGCAGACGTTGTCGGCGCAGACGGCGGGGTCGCCGGTCGGGTCGTCGTCGGCCTTCGGGTCGTCGGAGCGACCGTAGCGGGCCTCGTTGTACTTGACCTTGACCCAGTCGGTCACCTCACCCTCGACGGTGTAGCGACCCGAGGACTGGGCCTCGTAGTACTGCTTGAGCGACTCGTCGCCCGGGTTGGTGCCGAAGTAGAGCTGGCGGAAGTGCTCCGGGCTGAAGTCCGGTTGCCAGATGGTGGAGTTGTCCACGGCCCGGTTGGGCTCGGGGATCTTGTTGTGCAGCGGTCCCTCGAACGTCGCCGGTCCGGCGACGTCCGGGTTCATGTCCTTGTCCGGGTAGGACGGGTGCCGCTCGTCACCGAACTCGGCCAGGATCACGAAGATCTTGTCGGTCCGCTCACGCTTGAGCTCGACGTACTGATCCCTGGTCTGCGCGGCGGCGCCGGCGCGCGCGCGGGCGTTGGCGCCCGTTCCGCCCGCCTTGCCGACCTCGCCGACCTTGACAACAGTGCTTCCGTTGCGCTCGATCGGCTTGCTGCGACCGGTCAGCACGTCGCTGAGACCCTGCTGACGCAGCGCGCGGCGCTTCTCCTCGAGCTTGTCGGGGAGCTCATCCTGCAGTGACTGCGGTTCGGCAGCGGCCGGTGCTGCTGCCGGCAGTTTGGGCTGAGGCGCCGCCGAGGCGGACGGGCCGAAAGCCAGGCCTGTCGCCGTCAGTGAGAGCCCGAGCAGACCCACTGCGACTTTGCGCACGTGGTACCTCCGGTGTGAGGGAACCGGCCCAACGGGGGTACAGGCCGGTGGGAGATCGATCCCACTAGTGGGACCATTGGTGAACATAGTTACTGGCGGGACGGGTGGGAAGACGAACGCGTCGATTTGTTGCAAGATTTTGTTGGGAATGCTTTTCACCGTCACACCCCGCCGGTTCATCAGCCCCGCTGACCAGCGCGGCCCCGGACGCGAACGTATACAACGACATTTTTCGATCAAGCTTTGCGCACATACGACAGTGGGGCCGGCAGCGTCTCCGCCACCGGCCCCACCGTCAGTTCGCGATCCGTGAAACCGTTACTTCTTGGCCGGGGTCACGTAGATCATGGCCGACGAGTTGTCCCCGGCAGCCTTCTTGATCGTCAGCGAGACGCCGTAGTTCACGCCCTGGTCGCCGGGGTTTCCGGTGCCCAGCACGATCGCGCCACCGCCCAGGGTCACGCCGTAGAAATCCGGCGCCGGGCTACCGTCCGGGTTGGTGACCCGGGTGGTGTACGGCGCGTTGTCACGCGACGGCAGGACCACCGACGCGTCGTTGTCCCGGGCGTAGGCAGCACCATCGCGCATCTCGATGCCCGGGTACCAGCCCTTGGCGTCGGTGAACGACTTCACCGGCGGCAGTCCCTTGAACTTCGTGCAGTACGCGCTGTACGGCTCGTCCGCCGCCTCCAGGCACTCCGTGAACGGGTACGTCCGGTTCAACGTGAAGGCCGCGTTCGAGGACTGCGGGCGGCTCGGCAGGTTGTCCGTCACCGACGGGTCCTTCACGGCCGCCTCACCGGTGCGCCGCAACGGGTCGAAGTGCGAGTCGACGATGAGCAACCCGCCCTTCGCGCCGTAGCTGGGCAGCGAGGTCATCTGCCCGGTGACGTGGTTGACGTCGCCGAGCGCGGTGTCCCGGTACCAGACCAGCATGCCCGGGGCGTTGTAGGAGATCCGGTCGACTTTCCACGCCTCGTGCGAGTAGATGGTGTCGTAGGCGTACTTCAGGCCCTTGTCGAAGCCGTCGAAGTTGCGCCACTCCGCCAGGTAGTACTGGGCGTGCACCTCGGTGCCGCTGGAGACCTTCCAGCCGCCACCGGTGGTGTCGACGAAGGTGCCGCCGGTGGCCGTCCAGCCGTTGTCGCCGCCCTCGACGTCGTCACTCCAGGTGGTGGCGCCGCCGCCGGTGACCGAGAAGTCGTCGACGAACCAGTTGCGCTCCTCGAACGCCTCGTCGGTGGCCAGGCGCAGCCGCACCTGGACCGTCGTGCCGGCGTACGCCGACAGGTCGACGTAGTCGTGCCGCCAGCCGTCGGTGCTGCCGGTCAGGCCGTACTTCTTGCCGCCGAAGTCGTTCATGCGGCCGTTCGGGTCCGGGTAGCCGTCCGGCGTGGTGACCACCGTGCCGCCCTCGTCGTACACCTTCTGCTCGGTCCAGGTCGTACCGCCGTCGGTGGAAAGCTCCACGAAGCCGTAGTCCCAGTCCTCCTCGATGATGTAGTTGTTCCACATCCAGAACTTCGAGTCGGCAGCCGCCGGCACGTCGACCGAGCGGCTCAGCTTGACGTCGGCCCACTCCTGGTCGTTGTTGCTGTGCCACATCTTCGTGCCGCTGTGCGGGGTCGCCAGCGTCGTCACCTTGTCCGGCAGGTCGACCTTGATGCCGTCCTCGGAGTCGATCGGGGTGCGCGACGTCTGGCCGAGCTTCACCTCGCGCGGGTTCGACCCGGGGCGGATGGTCAGCGGGTCGGCCCAACCGAGCACCCACTTGTCCCAGATGCCCATGTGCGTCGGCAACGCCTGGAAGATCTCACCTGAGTGCGAGCCCGAGGCCATCAGGTCCCAGAAGTCCACGTCGGAGTCGGCGTTGCCGGACGTGTCGTAGAGGTCCGGCAGACCCAGGTCGTGGCCGAACTCGTGGGCGAAGACGCCGACGCCGGCGTCCTCCGGCTGCACGATGTAGTTCGACGCCTTCAGGTTGGTGCCCGGGATGGTGTAACCACCGGCAACCGTGGAGGAGTGCGCCCACACGGCGTACACGCCCTCGGCGCCGCCACCGCGGGACTTGCCCTGACCGGCGTGCACCAGCACGAGGTGGTCGATCACGCCGTCCGGCTCGAAGACGTTGCCGTCACCGTCGCGGTCGGCCTGGTCCTCGATGTCGTAGTCGGCCCACGGGAAGGTCGGGTCCTTCGCGACGAGCGCGTCGATCGCGTCGGTCGCCAGGCGGCCCGCGCCGGCCGGGTTGTCCGGGTGGCCGTTCATCGACTGCTCACGGCCGGGAACCCACGCGCCGGTCTCGTCCTGGAAGCAGCGGTTGGCCGCGTACCAGCCCTCCGAGTGCGGCACGGTGATCCACGGGCTGGCCTGCCCGTCCACCGTGTACGCGTTCTTGGACATCTCCAGGTACATGTTGTGCATGGTGCGACCGGACAGGTCGATGCCCTTCTTGCCGTCCGGGCCCTTCAGGTCCGTACGGACCCGCTCGGTGATGCCCTTCTTGCTGTAGAGCATCTTGTTGTAGTGCTGCGGCGAGAAGTCCGGCACCCACATCGAGTTGTTGTCCTCGTGGGGCAGGCGCGCCGGGTCCGGGATCTTGTTGTGCTTCGGGCCGTTCTGGACCGTGCCGGGGACGCAGGTGCGGTCCTCGAACACCGTCTTGGGGACCATCACGCCGGTGAAGTCGTCGTTGGCCTTGTCGTTGAACTCCACCAGCAGCGTCAGCAGCTTCGCCGTCTGGGTGGTCGGGGCCTTCTTGAACTTGCGGGGGTTCTGGCCCGTCTTCAGCGACTTGGCCTCGTCCTTGGCCAACTGCCGTGCGGTCACCGGGTTGCCCCGGGCGTGCTTCTGGTCGAACGCGCGGGCGGACTCCGCGGCAGGGGTGTAGATGCCACCCTTGCCCTTCACCTCACGGCCGGTGGTGTCCGGCTGCACCTCGGGCTCGGCGTAGTTGATGTAGTGCTCGTCGGCCCCGATCACCGCCAGAGGGGTGCCGGACGGCGACTGGGCCGCCGCGCTACCGCTCACGGTCAGTGACGTGGCCGCGAGGGCGATGGCGGGCAGCGCGACGAGTAGTCGTCGGCGCGCCCTGGACTGCGGTTTGTGGTTCATGCCGCTCCGTTTCTCGGGCATGGGGAGGAGGACGTTGGCGTGGCCGACCATCGAAGCGATGTGTGTCGAACTCTTCCAACCTGCGTGAACCTAAAGCACAACCGGCCGAAAGGACAGAGGTGATCTATGCCTGTGCCCGTTCAGCTTCTCCCGACTCCCCCGACCGACCGATGTGACAGTGGCGAGGCGGCACGAACCGTACCCGTAAGACATGACGGAGGGTGGCGGTCCGCACGGACCACCACCCTCCGATGAGTACGCCTACCGTCAGTCCTCGTCGGACTTCGTACCGCTCATCCCCGAGGAGATCAGGTCCATCACCGAGGAGTCCTGCAACGTGGTCACGTCGCCCAGCGACCGGTTCTCCGCCACGTCCCGCAGCAACCGGCGCATGATCTTTCCGGAGCGGGTCTTCGGCAGCTCCGGCACCAGCATGATCTGCCGCGGCTTGGCGATCGGGCCGAGCGTCTTCGACACGTGGTTGCGCAGGTCGGCGATGAGCTGCTCGCCCGCCGCACCGGCGATGTCAGTGCTGCCCCGTGGAATGGCGAACGCGACGATCGCCTGACCGGTGGTCGGGTCGGTCGCGCCGACGACAGCCGCCTCGGCCACCGACGGGTGCGACACCAACGCCGACTCCACCTCGGTCGTCGAGATGTTGTGCCCGGACACCAGCATCACGTCGTCCACCCGGCCGAGCAGCCAGATGTGCCCGTCGTCGTCCTTCTTCGCACCGTCGCCGGCGAAGTACATGCCCGGGAAACGCGACCAGTACGTGTCGATGAACCGGTCGTCGTCACCCCAGATGGTGCGCAGCATCGACGGCCACGGCTCGCGCAGCACCAGGTAGCCGCCACCACCGTTCGGCACCGACTGGCCCTGGTCGTCCACCACGTCGGCCACGATGCCCGGCAGCGGCGCCATCGCCGAACCCGGCTTGGCCGCCGTCACCCCCGGCAACGGCGAGATCATGATCGCGCCCGTCTCGGTCTGCCACCAGGTGTCCACCACCGGCAGCTCGCCCCGGCCGATGTGCTGCCGGTACCACATCCAGGCCTCCGGGTTGATCGGCTCGCCGACGCTGCCCAGCAGGCGCAGCGACGACAGGTCGAAGTCCGCCGGGATGTCGTCGCCCCACTTCATCATCGTCCGGATCAGGGTGGGAGCGGTGTAGAGGATGCTCACCCGGTACTTGTCGATGATCTCCCAGAACCGGCCCTTGTGCGGCGTGTCCGGGGTGCCCTCGTACATCACCTGGGTGGCGCCGTTGGAGAGCGGGCCGTACACGATGTAGGAGTGCCCGGTGACCCAGCCGATGTCGGCCGTGCACCAGTAGACGTCAGTCTCCGGCTTCAGGTCGAACACCGCGTGCGTCGTGTACGACGCCTGGGTGAGGTAGCCGCCGGTGGTGTGCAGGATGCCCTTCGGGCGGGCCGTGGTGCCACTGGTGTAGAGGATGAACAGCGGGTGCTCGGCGTCGAACGGCTGCGCGGTGTGCTCGGCCGACGCGGTCTCCACCGTCTCGTGCCACCAGTGGTCCTTGTCGGACCACGCCACGTCCTCGCCGGTACGGCGAACCACGAGCACGTGCTCCACCGACGGGGAGTTCGCCACCGCCTCGTCCACAGTGGGCTTCAACGCCGACGGCTTGCCCCGCCGGTAACCGCCATCCGCGGTGATCACCACCTTGGCGCTGGCGTCCTGGATCCGGTTGCTCAACGAGTCGGCCGAGAAGCCACCGAAGACCACACTGTGCGCGGCGCCGATCCGGGCGCAGGCCAGCATGGCCACCGCAGCCTCCGGGATCATCGGCAGGTAGATCGCCACCCGGTCGCCGGCGGTCACCCCCAGGTCGGTGAGCGCGTTCGCCGCCCGGCAGGTCAGCTCGTGCAGGTCCGCGTACGTGATGGTGCGGGTGTCGCCCGGCTCGCCCTCCCAGTGGATCGCCACCTTGTCGCCCCGGCCCGCCTCGACGTGGCGGTCCAGGCAGTTGTACGCGACGTTGAGCTGCCCACCCACGAACCACTTCGCGAACGGCGGGTTCGACCAGTCGAGCACCTCATCCCACTTCTTCGACCAGGCCAGCCGATCGGCCTGCTTCGCCCAGAAGGCCAGCCGGTCGGCCTCCGCCTCGGCGTACGCGTCGATGGTGACGTTGGCGTGCGCGGCGAGTTCGGCCGGCGGGGGGAACTGGCGCGTCTCGTTCAGCAGATTGGCCAATGCCTCGCTCATGCCGTGACTCCTCATCCTCGGGGTGACCTGGGTCTCGATGGCACGAGGGTAGTCGCGGGGCCCGCGACCGGCCACGGCTGCCCACCGCCTCGCGCCGAGTGGCCCCCGCCGCGCGCCCGACGGCCCGTCCCCGCCGGTTCGCCCCCCGGGTCGGGTGGTCCGGGTCGCGTTGCCGGCGGGTGCGGCCCGCCACGCCAGGCCGGGTCGTTAGCGTGGCGGGGTGACCACCGACCCGCTCGCCCCGCTGCTCGCGCTCGCCGACATCACCGCCGCCGTCGAGCAGGCCCGCGCGCGGTTCGACCAGGCGCTCGGGCACCGGGCGCTGCGCCGGCACGGTGGACAGGTAGCCGCCGAGGTCAGCCTCCGCTCCGCGGTGGCCAGCGCGGCCCTCGAGGGAGCCGGGCACGAGCGTGAGGCGGTCCGGGCCGGCACCGTCACCGACCCGGTGCTCCAGGGGGCGCTGCGGGTCGCCGGAGCGCTGCCGGGCCTGAGTGAGCTGTGGCCGAAGGCGCCCCGCCAGGCCCTCGCGAAACTGCACGTGCTCGCCGCCCGGGACCTGGTGTCGGAGGCCGAGCTGGGCCGCCCGGTCGCCGACCCGGTGGTCGCCACCCGGCTGGACGGGCTGGCCGGCCTCGTCGCCGGCGGCACGAAGGTCTCCCCGCTGGTGCTCGCCGCTGTCGTACACGGGGAGTTGCTGAACCTGCGCCCGTTCGCCGGGCCGTCCGGCGTGGTCGCCCGTGGGGCCGCCCGGCTGGTGCTGCTCGCCAGTGGCCTCGACCCGCGTGGCCTGCTCCCCGTCGACGTGGGGCACCGCGAGCGGGAACCCGAGTACGTCGGCGCGGCCGGCGCCTTCGCCACCGGTACCCCGGACGGGCTGCGCTCCTGGCTACGCCACTACATGGCCGCCGTCGAGGTCGGCACCGACCAGCTCACCGCCATCGGAGACGAGATCCTCGCCGCCGCCTGAGCGGTCGGTTGGGTGGGATCAGGCAGTGGTGGCGGCTCGGGTACGACGGTGCCGGCCGTACCAGGCGATGCCGATCGCCACGCCCACCCCGACCCCCAGGGCCGCCGCGGCCACCGGGACCGCAGGACGTTCCCGCAGCCGCCGGCCCAGCGGAATCGGGTGCCGGAACTCCAGCACCGGCCACGCGTTCTCCGAGGCCAGCTTGCGTAGCTGCCGGTCCGGGTTGACCACACTCGGGTGGCCCACGCACTCCAGCAACGGACGATCGCTGTACGAGTCGGAGTAGGCGTACGAATCAGCCAGGTCGTAGTCCCGGGCGGCGGCCAACTCGCTGACGGCCTCGACCTTGCTCGGACCGGCCGCGTAGAACTCGACCTCGCCGCTGTACCGGCCGTCCCGCACCGTCATCCGAGTGGCGATCACGTCGGTCACCCCGAGCAGCTCGCCGATCGGCCGGACCATCTCCTCGCCGGACGCCGACACCAGCACCACGTCCCGCCCAGCCGCCTGGTGCTCCTCGATCAGGGCGGCGGCTTCGGCGTACACGTAGGGGTTGATCAGCTCGTGCAGCGTCTCCGCGACGATCTGGCGGACCTGCTCCACCTGCCAGCCCTTGCAGAGCGCAGCCAGGTAGTCCCGTGTTCGGGCCATGGTCTGCTCGTCGGTGCCGCCCAGCCGGAACATCAGCTGCGCGTACGCCGACTTGACCACGTCACGCCGGGTGATCAGCCCATCCCGGTAGAACGGACGACCGAACGCCAGGGCGCTCGACTTGGCGATGACGGTCTTGTCCAGATCGAAGAAAGCGGCACTTCGGCCCACGGCGCGAAAGTCTAGCCGGATGGTCTATCGTCGGCGGGTGCCCGGGGTCATGCCACCCCTCAGACCTGCGGGCTCTCCGCTCCGCGTGATCACGCTCACACTCTGCGAGGAGATTTTCGCAGTGAGTGGAGGCAGCGCCACTCGACGTGACGGGCGCGCTCAGGCAGACTTGTCCGTACGACGAGCTTTCACATCCTCGAAACAGGCAGACCCTCAGCGGTTGCACCCCCCGTGACCGCTGAGTGGTTCGGCTCGACCCCCCCGGAGCCGAACCTCCGACGACCCCCGTCTCCCCCCGACGGGGGTCGTCCCTTTCTGCTGGAAACGCTCCACCGCAGAAGCGCGAGCCGCCCGGCAGTCGGTGTGGCCCCACGGCTCGGTGCGCGACACACCTCCGCAACGTGCGGCACCCTCGGTTGTTGAAGCGGTCTGGCGATGTGCGGGACCGCTCGGGTGGGTCCCCTCCCCAGCTCGTCGCGGACGGTGCGACCGCCGCCTGCCGTGTAATTTGCCAATCGGGACGAGCTGAGGAGGTAACTCGTGGCTGCTGGCGGCTTCTCGTCGAAACGGCTGGCTCGGCTGCAAGGGTTGCTTGAGCACCACGTCGAGTCCGGCTTCGTCCCGGGCATGGTGGTCGTCCTCGCCCGCCACGGCGAGGTGCACATCGAGGCGACGGGTCATCTCGCGTTCGAGGGCCGCGGGTCGCAGACCCCGATGGCGATCGACACGATCTGTCGCCTGGGCTCGATGTCGAAGCCGATCGTCGCCGCGTGTGCGATGACCCTCGTCGAGGACTGCACCCTCCGCCTCGACGACCCGGTCGACGATCTCCTCCCGGAGTTGGCCAACATGACAGTGCTCGCCGATCCCCAGAGCCCACTGGACGACACCGTCCCGGCGGAACGCCCGATAACGCTGCGGGACGTCCTGGACGGCACCCTTGGTACCGGCATGGTCCCCGCCGAGCCGGGAACGGTCCCGATCGCCGACGCGCTGAACGCACTCGAATATCCGTCGCCGGACGAGTGGATCCGCCAGCTCGGTGACCTCCCGCTCGTGCACCAGCCAGGTGAGCGCTGGATGTACGACACCGCCGCCAACGTGACAGGTGTTCTCATCTCCCGAGCGACCGGCATGTCCTTCGGCGATGCCGTGCGTGAGCGGGTGTGCAAGCCGCTGGGAATGGCCGACACCGCCTTCAGCGTGGGTAGCGAGAGCATCGGCCGGTTCGCGACGGCGTACGAGCAGGACAACGCCGCGACCGGCGAGCCGGTTGTCGAGGACGCCCCCGACGGGCGGTTCAGTCGACCGCGGCTGTTCGAGTCCGGTGGCGGTGGGCTCGTGTCGACCGCCCAGGACTACCTCGCCTTCGCGTCGGCTCTGCTCGCCGGCGGCGCCCACCGCGGCGAGCGGGTGCTGTCGCGGCCTGCGGTGACGCTGATGACGAGCGACCACCTGACTCCGACCCAGAAGGCCATCTCCGGGTTCTGGCCCGGGTACTTCGACGCCATCGGTTGGGGTTTTGGAATGTCGGTCCGGACCCGGCGTACACACCTCGGGCCCTCCGTCCGCAGCTACGGATGGCCCGGCTTCTACGGCACCGCCTGGTACAACGATCCCGCCGAGGACCTCACCACGATCGTCTTCATGCAGCGGGCGCACGCGGGCGACCAGCGGCTGCCGTTGTGGCACGACTTCTGGACCACCGTGTACCAGGCAATCGACGACTGACCGCAGCGTTCGTTTCCCGGTGGGCAGCACCCGCCCTCGGCCGCGCGGTAATCCCGGGTCCCTCAGCGACACAAGCCACTGTGAGAGTCGCCGAGGCAATGGGGGTTCGGGTGGGTCCACCGAAGAAGCGGGACGAGGGCTGGTTCACCAGCCTCTACGCCGCCGAGTACGAGCACATAGTCCGGTACGGCCTGCGCCGGCTTGCTGACCGGGATGCCTCGGCGGAGCTTGCCCAGGAGGTCTTCGTCGTCGCCTGGCGTCGCCGCGCCGAGGTGCCGGACCGCAGCCTGCCCTGGCTGTACGGGGTGGCCCGGCGCCTGCTGGCGAACCAGTGGCGGTCGCGGCGTGCCGCCCCGGACCTCCTCTCGATCACCGATGTCGGCCTCGAGCGACTGGCCGGATCGTCGGGTGCCGACACGACAGTCGGGGTCGCCGACGTCCGGGCCGCTCTGGCCACCCTCAACGACCTCGACCAGGAAATCCTCCGGTTGGTCGGCTGGGAGGAGCTGACGGTCTCCGAGGCGGCAAAGGTTCTCGGCTGCGCCGGGGCGACCGCCGCAGTGCGCCTGCATCGCGCTCGCCGTCGTCTTGCCGAAGCAATGTCGGACCGGCCCGCGCCGACCCGGCGTCGACCGGTGTTGGTGACAATTCGAGAGGATCTGTGATGTTCGGAGCAGAGCGCACCCGTACTCTTCTAGGCCCGGCCGACCCGGCCCGGAACGCCGCCGTCGGGTCACCGCTGGTCTCGGCGCGCGAGCTGATCGAACGCGCCAGCGCTACCGAAACGGTCGGCGAGCGTCGTCGCGTACGCCCGACCCGGCGGTTGGTCCTGGCGGCCGGGACGTTGGCGGTCGCGGTCGGTGCCGTGGCGGTGCTCGAGCCGTTCGGCGAGGGGGCACCGGACACTCCGGCCGAGCCGCCGGCGGCAGCGGGGTTGGTGCTGGTGCCGGTCGCGTACCAGTTCGACGCGGATCCGCCGGCCGCCGGCCCGCAGCTACGCATGCTGGCCAACAAGATCAAAGACGCGGCGTACGACAGCCAGAGCGGGCGCTACATGTATCACCACACCAAGGTGTGGGGCGAACCAGTGGAGACGTCTGCCGACGGTCGCCACCACGTGGCCTTTGCCAGCGAGACGAAGATCTGGCAGGCCCTCGACGGGACCGGTAACCAGATCAGGACCCAACTGGAGCCGCAGTACCCCGACCAGGAGTCTCGGGACTACTGGCAGCGCGAGAGCATCGGGCGACCAGCAGCCACCGGCACCCCCGCGCCGGACGTCATTCCGCTGCCGCCCGAGGAGCTCAAGCCGCCGTCGGCCGACCCGTCCGAGCTGCGGGAGCGGCTGAAGGTCGAGTACGGCGCGGGGGCGGCGAGCAAGTGGGTCGGCACGCTCTACGCGCGGTACGTCGTGCCGCGTGCGACCCGAGCTGCGGTCCTGCGGGTTCTCGCCGACGTGCCCGGCTTCCGCTGGCGGGGGCAGGTCACGGACCGTGCCGGCCGCAAAGGCGTCGCCGTCACCTTCGATGACCGCGAACACGACCAGCAATCTCTTCTGGTCTTCGATCCGAGGACGGGTGAATTGCTCGCCGCTGAGCTGTTGACGCTGTCGCCAGTGCGGATCAGCTCGTACAAGGTGATCCTCGATGCGACCTGGACAAATCAGCCCGGCTGACCACCGACTCGCGGGGCCGCTCCTTTCGGGAGCGGCCCCGCTGTTTTTGGCTCCGCGGCGCCAGCTGCGGATTTGCCCGTGCCCGTAGCAGATCAGCTGTCTCGGCGGGCGTTTTCCACAGCCCACCAGGTTGTCCACAGGCGACGACATCCGGGCGGCCTGCGGGGCGGATTCCGAGCACTGTCGGCGGCATACCCGAGCCCGACCGCTGGAGGCCGCGATGCCACCCCGTACCACGGTTCCGCCGATCCGCCGGCTTCCGCTGGTCGTCACCGGCGACGACGATCTGCTCGATGACGTGCTCCGGCTCGCCGCCGTCGGCGGCACCGAGGTGGAGTTGGCCCGCGACCCAGCGGCTGCCCGTACCCGGTGGCTTCCCGCGCCCCTGGTGTTGCTCGGCGCCGACCAGGCGCAGGCGTGCCTGCGCGCCCGGTTGCCGCAGCGGCCCCGGCTGGTGCTGCTCGGTCGGGCCGGTCAGCTCGACCCCGGCTGGCAGATCGCCGAGCTGATCGGGGCCGAGCACGTCGCCACGCTGCCCGCCGCGGAGCCATGGCTGGTGGATCGGTTCGCCGAGCATGATCCGGATCGTCCGGCCGGCGTCGGCGCCCGGGTCGTCGCGGTCCTCGGGGGTCGGGGCGGTGCGGGCGCGAGTGTGCTCGCCGGTGGTCTTGCGGTGACCGCCGCGCGGGCCCGGCTGCGCACCCTCCTGGTCGACGCCGACCCGCTCGGTGGTGGCCTCGACCTCGTGCTGGGCTGGGAGCAGTTGGAAGGCCTGCGCTGGCCGTCGCTCACCAGCGCCGACGGGCGGGTGGACGCCCCGGCGCTGGTGCAGGCCCTGCCCAGCCGGGGTGACCTCGTGGTGCTCTCCTGGGACCGCGGCGAAATGCTGACGTTGCCGGCGACGGCGATGGCAGCGACTGTCGACGCGGCCCGGCGTGGGCGGGACTTCGTGGTGATCGACCTGCCCCGGCAGTTGGACGATGCGGCAGTGGTGGCGCTGCAAGCCGCCGACCAGGCGTTCGTCGTCGTGCCGGCCGAGTTGCGCGCCACCGCTGCGGCCACTCGGGTGGTGGCCGCGGCCGCCCCGCACTGCGCTGCGCTCTCGGTGGTGGTGCGCGGGCCTGCGCCCGGGCGGTTGCGGGCGTCCGAGGTGGCACGCGCGCTGGGCCTCCCGTTGGCCGGCACGCTGCGCCCCGAGCCGGGGCTCTGCCGTGGGCTGGAACGCGGCGAGGCGCCGGCCGCCGGGGGCAAGGGCCCACTGGCCGCGCTCTGCCAACGGATCGTCACCGACCTCACCGGCGTGCCGGCTGCGGGTGCGGCATGACCGCCGGGCCGGAGGACGGCACCCTCGCCGCCCGGGTACGGCAGCGGATCGCCGCCGCCACCACCCCGGTCACCGCGGCGGCCATCGTTTCTGCGGTACGGGCCGAGCCCGCCGCCGCAGTGCTCGGTGACACCGCCATGCTGCGGATCGCTGACCGGGTGCGCGACGACCTCGTCGGCGCCGGGCCGTTGGCGCCGCTGCTCGCTGACCCGGAGGTCACCGACGTCCTCGTCAACGGTGCCCGGGTCTGGGTCGACCGCGGGTCGGGGCTGCACCAGGTCGCTGTCCCGGTGGGCTCGGTGGAGGACGTCCGCCGGTTGGCGCAGCGGCTGATCGCCAGCGCGGGGCGGCGGCTCGACGACGGCTCCCCGTACGCGGACGCGCGGCTTCCCGACGGCACCCGGCTGCACGCCGTGCTGCCGCCGGTGGCGACCGAAGGTCCCTACCTGTCGCTGCGGACCTTCCGGCACCGGCCGTTCACCCTCGACGAGTTGGTGCGCCAGGGGACCGTGCCGCGACCGCTGGCGCCACTGCTCGCCGCAGTCGTGGCGGCCCGGCTGGCGTACCTGGTCACCGGGGGCACCGGGTCGGGCAAGACGACACTGCTCAACACCCTGCTGGGGATGGTGCCGGCGACCGAACGGATCGTGCTGGTGGAGGACGCCGCCGAGCTGCGTCCGGGGCATCCGCACGTGGTGGGGCTCCAGGCGCGTACCGCCAATGTGGAGGGAACGGGCGTCGTCAGCCTGGCGGACCTGGTCCGGCAGGCGTTGCGGATGCGCCCGGACCGGCTGGTGGTCGGGGAGTGCCGGGGCGGTGAGGTGGTCGACCTGCTGGCCGCGCTCAACACCGGCCACGACGGGGGTGCCGGCACCCTGCACGCCAACACACCGTCGGACGTGCCGGCCCGGTTGGAGGCCCTGGGCATGTTGGGTGGGCTGCCGCGCGCCGCGCTGCACGCCCAGGTGGCCGCCGCGTTGCAGGTGCTGTTCCAGGTGCGACGCAGCGACCGGGGTCGCGTCCTGGAGTCGGTCTGCCTGCTGCTGCCCGAGGGGCCCGAACGGCTGGTGACAGTGGTGCCCGCCTGGGTACGCGGCAGTGGGCTCGGGCTCGCCGCCCGTGCCCTCGGGGCGCTGCTGCGGGAGCGTGGGGTGGCGGTGCCGCCCATCCTCAGCGAGCCGTGGCCCGGATCGGCGGGTCCGGCATGACCGGCGAGACGATGCTGGCGGCGGCGCTGCTCCTGGTCGCCGCTGCCCTGGTGGCGTGGCCCGTGCGGAGCATCCGGGCCCGTCGACGTCGCGTGCTGGCACCGGGACGGAGGGCCGGCGGTGCCGATCCGGATGAGGCCCTGGTCCAGTGGATCAGGGAACTCGGTCGCACGCCGGACGGGCCGGTCGACGGCACTGGCGTCGCCCCGACCAAGGGTCATCAGGTCGGCATCGCGTTCGAGTCGGCGACTACTGCGGGCGCCGACGGAAGACGGACGGCACTCGGCTGGCCCGACCGGGACGTCAGTCGCAGCCCGAGGTGGCCGGGAGCGGCAGACGGGTTCACTCGTCCGGAGGGCCCCACGCGCCCGCCGGCCCGTCGGGATCCCCGACGCCCGACCGGCACCGCCCGCCCGGAAGCGGCCCCCACCATGCTCGACGCCGAACAGCGGCCGGGGGCATCGGCGGCCACGACCACGATCGGTGTCAGTGGCGTGGACACTTCCGGCCGGAACGTCGTCTCCGGCCCGGCAACCGCAGGTGGGCGCGGCGACTTGGACGCCGGCTGTCGGGGCGACACGTCTGCCGGGGCAACGGCCGACGGGTGCGCGATCGTCGATTGTCGCGCCCACGGGCGCGTCGGCCCGATTGACAGAAAACCGGGTACGCCTCCGTCGGTGCGCATCTCGCGATCGGCGACCCGCGTGCTGCCTGTGGTCGGCCTGCTCGGTGGCGGTGTGGGCGCCGTGGTCGGCGGTCCGGTGGCCGCGGTCGCGATGGCCGGCTACGGCACGTTGGCCGTGCGCGCCGCCTTGCGTTGGCGAGTGAACCGGAGCACCGAGCGGGACCGTCGACGTGGCCTGGACCAGCTCTGTGGCCTCGCGGCGGACCTGCGGGCCGGCCTGCCCGTCCCACACGCGCTCGACGTCACGGCCGTCGAGAGTGACGGGGCGAGCCGCCTACGTCAGCTGACCTCGGCGGCGGTGCGCTTGGCCGACCGGACCGGTGCGCCGCTGGCGGAGCTCCTGGAACGGATCGAGGCGGACGCTCGGGCAACCGACCGTGGTCTGGCCGCTGCGGCGGCTCAGGCGGCCGGTGCGCGGGCCACGGCCTGGCTACTGGCGGCCCTGCCGATTGGCGGGATCGGATTGGGGTACGGCATCGGCGTCGACCCCATGGCGGTGCTCCTGCACAGCCCTATCGGCGGTGCTAGCGCAGTTGTCGCGGTTGCACTTCAGGTCGTGGGCCTCCTCTGGGCGGAACGGCTGGGCGCGACACCGGGACGAGCCGGATGACGCCCCGCGGCCCAGCCGGCCAGCCCGACTCAGCCGGCCGACGCAGCGCCGCCGGCCAACGCAGCTCGGGGAGCCAACGCAGCTCGGGGAGCCAACGCAGCTGGGCCGGCCAGCGCAGCCCAGCCGGCCGGCCCAGCTCAACGAGCCAAACCAGCGCGGCGAGCCAGCCCAGCTCGACCAGGCGGCGGCGACCGGACGTGATCCGGCTCGTGGCGGTGTTGGCTGGGCTCGCGGTAGCCATCGTCGTCGAGGGTTGGCTCGGGCTGCTCGGCGCTCTTCCGGCCGCGTTCCTGCTCGATGTTCTGTTGCGGCGGATCGAGTCGCCCGCTGTACGTAGGCGGCGGCAACAGGAGGCCGCCGACCTACCGCTCGCCGCCGACCTGCTGGCCGCGGCGATGCGGGCGGGCGCGCCGGTGGATCGCTCGGTGCTGGCCGTCGCCGAGGCACTGGACGGGCCGCTCGCCGACCGGCTGGCCCGTGTTGGCCGCACGCTGCTGCTTGGTGGTGGCCCAGCGGAGGCATGGTCCGCGCTGGACGGCGTGCCAGGCGCGGAGCGCCTGACCGCGGCGGCGCTGCGTTCGGCCAACAGTGGTGCCGCCCTGGCCGGTGCGCTGACCCGGCTCGCCGACGACCTGCGCGCCGACCGGGCCACCGCTGCTGAGGCATCGGCCCGCCGGGCGGGTGTCCTCATCGTTCTGCCGCTGGGGCTGTGCTTCCTGCCGGCGTTCATTCTCGCCGGACTCGTGCCGGTGATCGTCGCCGTCCTCGGCGATGTGCTCTGACCCATCGAGAAGGGAAACAGTCATGCGCAAACTCATCGCTCGCCTGCGCGGCGATGCCGGAATGAACACGGCCGAGTACGCCGTGGGCACTCTCGCCGCCGTCGCCTTCGCCGGGATCCTGTTGAAGGTGCTGACCTCCGGCAACGTCCAGTCGGCGCTGACCGCCGTCATCGACCGGGCACTGAAGTGATCGAGCGCCGGCGGGTCGGCCGCGATTCAGGGTCGAGCGTCCCCGGGCTGGCGGCACGCGGCGGGCGGGGACCTCGCGTCCTCGCGCGGACCGTTGGCGGGGACCGGGGGTCCTTCACCGCCGAACTGGCGGCCGGCCTGCCGGCGCTGCTTCTGCTCCTGCTGGCCGGCCTGACCGCTGTCAACGCCGTCAGCGTGCAGGCGGGTTGCCTGCACGCGGCCCGGGAGGCGGCGCTCGCCGCAGCCCGGGGCGCGGACGGCAGCGCGGAGGGTGGCCGGGCGGCGCCGCCGGGGGCGGCGGTGTCGGTGTCCGTCGACGGCGACCGGGTGCAGGCGACGGTACGGGCACCCGTCCGGACACTGGGCGCCCGGCTACCACGAATCACAGTGGTCGCCACCGCCGTCGCCGCCGTCGAACCGGGCGCACACGAGGGGAGTTGGTAGTGCGAAGAGATCCGTCACCCCGCTCCGGCCGACAACCGGCTGCCGGAGGGATCGTCGCTGGCCGGTCGGACCGGCAGCGAGGTGGCGCGACGGTCCTGCTGCTGGCGATGGGGCTCGTCTTCGTGGTGTTCGGGACGTTCGGCGCCGCCATCGTCGCCGCCGGAATGGCGAGTCAGCGGGCGGCGGTAGCAGCCGACCTAGGCGCGCTGGCCGGGGCAGCCCGAGCGCTCGACGGCGACGCGGTGGCCTGCGCGTCCGCCGCCGACCTCGCCGGTCGCAACGATGGCCGGCTGGTCGGCTGCCACCTCGACGGGTTGGACGTGCAGGTGACGGTCGAGGTGGCGTTCACGCCACTACCCGGCCTGACCCGGGTAGCCGCGGCGAGCGCCCGCGCCGGCCCGGTGCGGGGCTGACCCCTGCGGCGGCGTCACTGCTCAGCGCCGCCTCCGGCGGGGTGCGGGCAGCCCAGGCGTGCCCTGTGGTCGGGCGCGGCGTGCGCAGGGCGCGGCGTGCGCAGGGCGCGGCCTGTGGCGTTCCGGAATTGACTCGCGTTGCGGCACTAGGCGCAGGTACGGGCCAGCGCCTGGTCGAAGGTGCCAGGGGCCCTGGTGGGATTGGTTGGGTGCTCTGGAGCTGAATCGGTTACGACATCAAGGGTGATGCGTTTACGACATCAGCTCCAAAGGGGGACCGGACCCGTCAGGGCTCCGAGTCACCAACGGAGCGCCGCCCGAGAGCGCCGCCCGACGGCCTACCGGCCCGACGGCCTGCCGGCCCGACGACCTACCGGCCCGACGGCCTACCGGCGCGACGGCCTGCCGGCCCGACGGCCCGACGGCCTGCCGGCCGGGGATCGCGGCCGACTGCCGGCCTGCCGGGGATCACGGCCGACGGCTTGCCGGCCGGGACTGTTCGAGGTCCAGGTCCCGGCCGGCAGCCGAGGATTGGGTGGCCGCGACGGCGACCGTGGTGGGTCGCCGCGGCGCTTTGGTCCGGGCCGGGTGTGTCAGCGGGCCTGGAGCGCGTCGAGGGCGACGGCCATCGCGATGACCAGGCGGCGGTCGATCTGCGGGTTCTGCACCTCGACGACGTACTTGTCGCGCAGGCCCCACTTCTTGACCACCGTGAAGACCGGCTGGCCGTTTGCGGTGAAGTCGAAGTGGTACGGCAGCCAGGACAGCGAGTCGACGAATCGACGCAGCAGTGCCACCGGCATGCTTCGCTCCTGGCCCGTCACCTGCGGCAGGCCGCCCTGCTCGACGTGCCAGGTGGACCGCAGCAGCGACTGGGCGAAGTCCTTGCGGAACAGGCCGATCGGGTTGCCGGCCGCGTCGGTGACGTCGTAGGTGGCGCCGAGGTCGATGCGCTGGCGGGCCTTGAAGCCGAGCAGGGGCTGCTGCTTGGAGTCATCCGTGTAGATGGTCACCTGCTCCTTGAAGGCGAGCCGCTTCTGCTGCGCGAACGCCAACAGCTCACCCTCGGTGCCGTCGGGGGAGACCGCCCGGACCTCGTACTGGTTGACCATCATGCGCAGCCGCTGGCGGATGTGGAACTGGTGCTGGCCCTGCAAGTTGTCGAGCTGCATGAGTACTCCTCTGGGGGTTGGTGCGCCGGAGTCTCGCACAGCCCGACAAGCACCGCCCTCCCCGCTGCCCAAGATCAGTTGCTGCTGGGTAGCCGTCGAGGTCGCCGGACGACTACCCAGCGCGGAGTGATCACTGGTGCCCTAGCAGGATCACTCCGGAAGCCTCAGCGACTGTCGACGGAGGTCGCGGCTCGCAGCGCCCAGGTGTTCAGCACCTGGTGGATGCCGCGCAGCCGCTCGTTGATCTGTTCCAGCCGTTCCGCCTGGGCCAGGGCGGCCAGTGCCGACCCCAGCGCGATCTGCTGGTCGAGGGTGAGATTGTCCTGGTCGATGGTGTAGAGCAGGTCGACGGTCTCGGCGATGGTGTCGGCCACAGCTTCTCCTCGGGCACGGGGGGCGATCAGCAACATTGGCATCGATGGAAGCGCTCCCACATCATTGTGCCCCGTGCCATGCCGATTCATGCAAGCCGGTCAGTCGGGCAGGTTCGTCAACACCACGTCGAGCACCCGGATCGCGTCCGGTTTGGAGAGGGGATTGTTGCCGTTGCCGCATTTCGGTGACTGCACGCAGGACGGGCAGCCGGCCTCGCAGCCGCACTCCGCGATCGCGTCCCGGGTGGCCCGCAGCCACGCCGCCGCCGTTCCGTACGCCCGCTCGGCGAAGCCGGCGCCACCCGGATGCCCGTCGTAGACGAAGACGGTCGGCGCCTCGGTGTCCGGGTGCATGGCGGTGGAGAGCCCACCGATGTCCCACCGGTCGCAGGTGGCCATCAGCGGCAGCAGGCCGATCGCTGCGTGTTCGGCGGCGTGCAGCGCGCCCGGCACGTCGGCCGGCTGGACCCCCGCGAGGGCCAACGACTGCGGCGACAGGGTGAACCAGACCGCCACAGTGCGCAGCTCCCGGGCGGGCAGGTCGAGCGGCCGGGTGTCGATCACCTCGCCGGTGGCGATCCGCCGCCGCTGGTACGACACCACCTGGCTGGTCACGTCCACCTCGCCGAGGAACATGCCGACCGGGCCGGCGTCCACGTAGGAGCGCACCGACACCACTGACAGGTCGGTGACGTCGCGGGCGTGGGTGGACCAGTCCGGCTCCTCGGCGCGCACCAGCGCGCAGCCGTCGGCCAGGTCGAGTTGGCCGACCACGTACGAGACGCCCTGGTGCAGATAGACCGCGCCGGAGTGCAGCAGGAAGTGCGACGAGCCGCCGTCGACGGTGCCGAGCAGCCGGCCGGTCGACGACTCCACCACGGCGACCGGGGCGCCGCCCTCGCCGCGCAGGTCCACCTCGGGTCGCTCCCGGTGCCGCCAGTACCAACCGGTGGGCCGCTGTCGCAGCGCCCCCGCCGCGACCAGCTGATCGACCGCCTCCTTCGCCCCCTCGCCGAAGAGCACCAGGTCGGCCGGGGTGAGCGGCGCCTCCACCGCGGCGCAGGCCAGCTGCGGTGCCAGCACGTACGGGTTGGCCGGGTCGAGCACCGTCGCCTCCACCGGCGCGCCGAAGATCGCCTCCGGGTGGTGCACCAGGTAGGTGTCCAGGGGGTCGTCCCGTGCCACCAGCACCGCGAGGGCCTCCTGCCCGGAACGTCCGGCGCGGCCCGCCTGCTGCCACAGCGACGCCCGGGTGCCCGGGTAGCCGCAGATCAGCACCGCGTCGAGCCCGACCAGGTCCACGCCCAGCTCCAGCGCGTTGGTGGAGGCCAGGCCGAGTAGATCGCCGTGCAGCAGGGCCCGTTCCAACTCGCGTCGCTCCTCCCGCAGGTAACCGCCCCGGTAGGCGGCCACCCGGTCGCCGAGGCCGGGCACGGCGTCGTCCAGCGCTCGACGCGCGTTGGCGGCCACCACCTCGGCGCCCTTGCGGGAGCGGACGAACGCGAGGGTGCGTACCCCCTCGGCGACCGTGTCGGCGAGCAGGTCGGCGGTCTCGCGCAGCGCCGACCGACGGACCTGGTGAAGCTCGTCGTGCTCGCCGGTCGCCTGCGGCGGCACCGGGGAGGTGGCCGACGAGTCGGGTGGCAGCAGCGGCGGTTCCCAGAGTGCGAAGGTCACCCCGCCGCGGGGGGAGGCGTCCTCGGTGACCGCTGTCACCGGCAGGCCGGTCAGCCGTCCGGCCGCGGTGGCCGGGTCGCCGGAGGTGGCCGAGGCGAGCACGAACACCGGGGTGGCCCCGAACCGGGCGCACTGCCGACGCAGCCGACGCAGCACGTGCGCGACGTGCGAGCCGAAGACGCCCCGGTAGGTGTGGCACTCGTCGATCACCACGTACGCGAGTCGGCGCAGGAAACCGGACCACTGGGCATGCCCGGGCAGGATGCCGTGGTGCAGCATGTCCGGGTTGGTCAGCACGAACCGGGAGTGCCGGCGGATCCACTCCCGCTCGGTGCGCGGAGTGTCCCCGTCGTAGCAGGCGGGGCGTACCCCCTCCAGCTCCAGCGAGGCGACGGCGCGCAACTGGTCCGCGGCGAGCGCCTTGGTCGGCGCCAGGTAGAGCACTGTGGCCCGGGGGTCGGCCAGCAGTGTGGCGAGGGCGGGCAACTGGTACGCCAGTGACTTGCCGGACGCGGTGCCGGTGGCGACGACCACGTGCTGGCCCTCGTACGCCAGGTTGGCCGCCTCGGCCTGGTGCTGCCAGGGCGCGACCACGCCGCGCCCGGTGAACGCCGTGCGCAACTCCGCCGGTGCCCACGACGGCCACGGCGCGGGCACACCGGCGCGGGCCGGCACCCGCTCGACGTGGGTGACCGGGTCGGCGGCGCCCCGGGCGCGTAGCCGGCGCAGCAGGTCGGCCGGCGCTGGCCCGGGGCCGGGACCAGCGGATACGGTGGCCGCGGACGACGACTCCAGGTCGTGGCGCGGGGTGCCGCGCGCGGAGCTGAAGTCGTTGGAGGTCACGCCCTGCACTCTCGCACTGGTGTTCGGAGATGAAAAGTCGGACACCGGGGTAAGGGGAAGCCTCCGCTGGCGTCCGCAGGCCGCCCCGGCGGTAGTGGTTAGATGCCCACGAGAGTTTACGGCTCTGGCGAGGAGGACCGATGGAGCTGTCACTGGCGACCCGCACCGTGGGCGAGCACACGGTGCTCGAGGTCGGTGGTGAGGTGGACGTCTACACCGCGCCCCGACTCCGTGAACGACTCCTCGAACTGATCGATGGTGGCGCCCGTCACGTGGTGGTCGACCTCGGTCGGGTGGACTTCCTCGACTCCACCGGGCTGGGCGTGCTGGTCGGCGCGCTCAAGCGGCTCCGCTCGGCGAGCGGTTCGTTCGCGCTGGTCTGCGACAAGGAACCGCTGCTCAAGATCTTCCGGATCACCGCGCTGGACCAGGTGTTTCCGCTGCACCCGACGGTCGACGCGGCGATCAGCGCCGACTCGGCGGGCGCCGGCGCGTGATGGCGACAGTCAAGCTCTCCTTCTCGCCCGCTCCGGTGCACGTGCGTACCGCCCGCCTGGTCGGCGTCGCCGTCGCCCGGCGCGCCGGGGTGCGTGAGGACCTGCTGGACGAGGTGCGCCTGGCCATCGGTGAGGCGTGCACGCGGGCGGTGGCCCTGCACCGGCAGTACGGCCTGGCCGACCCGGTGCTGGTGGAGATGTCCGACGGTGGCTCGTACGCCGTGCGGGTGGTGGACCGGGCGCCGATCGAGGCGGGTATCGGTCTGACCGCGCTGCCGCCGGACGAACTGGCCAACGAGGCGCTGACCGATGAGGCGCTGACCACCGGCGTCGGCTTCGCGCTGCTCGCCGGTTTCGTCGAGGACCTCCAGGTGCGCCCTGTCGACGAGGGCATCGGCACCGAGGTACGGATGGTGTGGCCGGTCGGCCGCTGATTGGTTCCGCTGCGTAGGCCGCGTCCCCTGCTGGGGATGCGGCCTTCTTCGCATGGATGGGGCCCTATATCAGATTTCGTTTCATAACACAGCGACGAAGATCATCGCGACACGGTGCCACCTGGGTGTGACCTCCAACACTGCGGAGGGCTACAGTACCCGGGTTGTCAGCAAGTGACCTATCCCGCAGCCAGCGGGTATGGGTGTTCATCGCTGGTCCGCTGGTGGGTTGGCGCGCGCTTGCGAGTCCGCATCCAGGCGTCGGTCAGTGCGTCTCCACTCACCGGCGCGATGTTCGGTAACAGGAGGACACAGATGTCCGAGACCTTGGCCGCCGACGGCGGCGGGCTTTCCCTTACCGGAAGCAATGTCACCTACGTCGTCATCGCCGCGGTTGTCGCTCTGGTGGCACTCGGTTTCGCTGCCGCCCTGACAAAAACGGTGCTGGCCGCTGGTAAGGGCACCGAGAAAATGCAGGAGATATCGGGGGCGGTCCAGGAGGGCGCCTCGGCCTACCTGCTCCGGCAATTCCGCACCCTTGCGATCTTCGTCGTCGTCGCCGTCGTGCTGCTCTTCCTGCTTCCGGTGCACGACACCGATGGCAGTGAGCTGGCTGTGAAGATCGGCCGCTCGCTCTTCTTCGTGGTGGGCGCCCTGTTCAGCGCGTTCATCGGCGGCGCCGGCATGTGGCTGGCCACCCGCGCCAACCTGCGCGTGGCCGCCGCCGCACGGGAGCGAGTAGGTGGCCGCGAGGCGGCCATGAAGATCGCCTTCCAGACCGGCGGCGTCGTCGGCTTCTTCACCGTCGGCCTCGGCCTCTTCGGTGCGGCGATGGTCGTCCTCGTCTACCGGGGTGACGCGCCCACGGTGCTGGAGGGCTTCGGCTTCGGCGCCGCGCTGCTCGCGATGTTCATGCGCGTCGGCGGCGGCATCTTCACCAAGGCCGCCGACGTCGGCGCCGACCTGGTCGGCAAGGTCGAGCAGGGCATCCCCGAGGATGACCCGCGCAACGCCGCCACCATCGCCGACAACGTGGGCGACAACGTCGGTGACTGCGCCGGCATGGCCGCCGACCTGTTCGAGTCGTACGCGGTGACGCTTGTCGCCGCGCTGATCCTCGGCCGCGCCGCGTTCGGCGAGGAGGGCCTGGTCTTCCCGCTGATCATCTCCACCATCGGCGTGCTGATCGCGATCGTCGGCGTCTTCATCACCCGGCTGCGCGCGTCCGACCGTAACGCCCTGACCGCTATCAACAGGGCCTTCTACCTGTCGGCGGTGCTCTCCGCGGTGCTGGTGGCGATCGCCGCCTACGCGTACCTGCCGGCGACCTTCGGCGAGTTCGACAGTGGCCTCACCGACGCCACCGGCAACCCGCGGCTGGTGGCCATCGGCGCGGTAGTGATCGGCATCGTGCTGGCCGCCGCGATCCAGGCGCTGACCGGCTACTTCACCGAGACCAAACGGCGACCGGTGCAGGACATCGGCAAGAGCTCGCAGACCGGTGCGGCGACAGTGATCCTGGCCGGCATCAGCATCGGCCTGGAGTCGGCTGTCTACTCGGCGCTGCTGATCGGCGCCGGCGTCTTCGGCGCCTTCCTCCTCGGCGGCAGCTCCATCACGCTGTCGCTGTTCGCTGTGGCGCTGGCCGGCACCGGCCTGCTCACCACCGTCGGCGTGATCGTCGCGATGGACACCTTCGGGCCGATCTCCGACAACGCCCAGGGCATCGCCGAGATGTCCGGCGACATCGACGAGCACGGCGCTCGCACGCTGACCGAGCTGGACGCGGTCGGCAACACCACCAAGGCGATCACCAAGGGCATCGCGATCGCCACTGCGGTCCTCGCCGCGACCGCGCTGTTCGGCTCGTACACCGACACGCTCAGCAGCGCGTACGCGACGGCTGGCGTGGGCGACGTCGGCAACGAGATCCTCAACGCGCTGAACGTGGCGAACCCGCGCAACCTGGTCGGCCTGATCATCGGCGCGGCTGTGGTCTTCCTCTTCTCCGGGCTGGCCATCAACGCGGTGTCCCGCTCGGCCGGTGCCGTGGTGATGGAGGTCCGCCGGCAGTTCCGTGAGCTGCCCGGCATCATGGACGGCACCCAGCGCCCGGAGTACGGCAAGGTCGTCGACATCTGCACCCGGGACGCGCAGCGCGAGCTGATGACCCCCGGCCTGCTCGCCATCCTGGCGCCGATCGCTGTCGGCTTCGGCCTCGGGCCCGGCGCGCTCGCGGCGTACCTGGCCGGTGCGATCGGTGCCGGCACCCTGATGGCGGTGTTCCTGTCCAACTCCGGTGGGGCCTGGGACAACGCCAAGAAGCTGGTCGAGGACGGCGCGTACGGGGGCAAGGGCTCCGAGGCGCACGCCGCCACTGTCATCGGCGACACCGTCGGTGACCCGTTCAAGGACACCGCCGGCCCGGCGATCAACCCGCTGATCAAGGTGATGAACCTGGTCTCGCTGCTGATCGCGCCCGCCGTGGTGGCCTGGAGCGTCGGCGACGAACGCAACGTCGGCCTGCGGGTCGGCATCGCGCTGGTCGCGACGCTGATCATCGTGGCGTCGGTGGTGTTCAGCAAGCGCAAGGGCATCGCGATGTCCGACTCGGACGCCGATGGCAACACCGGCGCGGGCAGCACCGATCACCGCCCGGAGACGGTGAACGCCTGATCCACCAACGGCCCGGGGTCCCCGGTCGACGTAGCCCGTCGACCGGGGACCCCGGCCGTCCGGCCCGATGCCACACCTGGCCAAAGGCCGTACGCTGCAACGCATGCGTACGTGCCGGGCGTCTGCCGCCGGAAAGCTCACGGTGGTCCTGGCCACGATCGTCGTCCTGGCCGGCTGCGGCGGGGGTCCCAGCCCACGGGCCTGGGCGGCCTCGGTCTGCGGTGCCCTCACCCCGTGGCGTTCCGAGATCAACAAGCTGACCAGCAGCACTGACGAGCAGATGACAGCGCAGACCACGCCGGCGCAGGCCAAGGAGAACCTGGTGCGGCTCTTCGATGGGGCGGAGCAGGCCAGCGAGGCCGCGCGCCGCAAGGTGGAGAAGGCGGGTATCCCGGAGGCGGAGAACGGCGAGGCCATCTCCGCCGGTTTCCGCAGCTCCCTGGGGAAGATGCGGGACGCGTACGGCCGTGCCCGGGACACCATCGACGGCTTGGGCACCGGCGAGCCGACGGCCTTCTACGACGGCGTGCGGGCCGCCGTGGAGACCCTCAACACGGAGTACGACGCCAGCGCGTTGGACACCAGCAAGCTCAACTCCGAGGAGTTGAAACAGGCATTCGACGAGGTGCCGGAGTGTCGCTGAGCGGGCTCGGTGACACCGGGAAGGCACAGCCGCCCCCGGCGCTGTTCCCCGCGCCCGAGTCCGACACGCCCACTCCCGGGCGACGGCGCGGCGGCGCGCCGCAGAACCGCCCGTCGCAGAACCGCCCGCAGCAGGACGGCTCAGTCCAGAACGGCCCACCCCAGACTGACGACGCTGGCAGACAACTTGTCTTCTTCGGCGCGGACGCGGCCGAACCGACAGTCGCCGACCTGGCCGGCCTGCTCGCCGGGCCCGGTGAGGTGGTCCGGATGGGCGGCACGGCCCGGCTCTCGGTGCAGGTGGACGCCGCCTGGCGGGTGCACGTGCTGGTCGCCGAGTTGGCGTCGCGTGGGCTGGCGGCGAGCTGGGAGCCGATTGAGGGCGCGCGACACGCCGTTCGTACGTCGTACACCCGGGTCTTGAAGCCGCTCGCGGCCGCCTGGCTGCACGGTACGACGAAACGCCCGCCGGCCGCCTTCCACCTGACCGGTCGGCGGTTGCGGCTGTGGCTCGCCGCCGCCGGGACGCCGGAGCCTCCGGACTGCTTCCTGTTGCGGCTGGGCGCCGACGACCACGAGTGTTGGGAGCCGATCGGCGTGGCGCTCGCCTCGGCGGGGATGGCGGGGACGCTGCTCGGCCCGGCTGAGGGCGGCCCGGCGTACCGAATAATCGGCCGCCGCCGGTTGGCCCGCCTCGCCGAGCTGGTCGGCGGGCCGCCGAACGCGGCGCCGGTCGACGCCTGGCCAACCTGATCCACCCCACCTTCACCGGGTCGATCACGGAGCTGTGGTGGGGACGTACTGCTTGTTCTGGCTTAAAACGCCCACCACAAGTCCGTGATCGACGGGGTTGGGCGGCGGCCCGGGGGTGGGCCGGCCGGGTGTCCGGTGCCGGACAGCGGGCGGGTCGATCCAGGCGGAAAACGGGCGGCTCGGGCCTCGGTCGTGGGTCCGCCATCGTCACAGTGACCCGCTTCGAGCCCTACCCACGGTGTACGGTGGCGCCGTCCGGCAGTGCCGAGCGCGGCAGGGTGGCGTCGACAGCCGCCTTGAAGCGGTTTGCGGCCCGCGAAACCCGAAACGCGGGCGGCGCGTTACGTTGGACATCCGGACCGCCGGTGCGACGGCGGGGTCGAAAGCGGTCGCTGTCCGGGCGCCGGCAGACCACGAGCAGGAGTGAGGTCGGGGAGAGACGTGCCGAGCAACGCTGGAACCACCCGTCTGGTCATCGTCGAGTCACCGGCGAAGGCCAAGACGATCTCGGGCTACCTCGGCCCGGGGTACGTCGTGGAGGCCAGCTTCGGTCACGTCCGCGACCTGCCGCGCAACGCCGCCGACGTGCCGGCCAAGTACAAGAAGGAACCCTGGGCCCGGCTCGGGGTGGACGTCGACAACGGCTTCCAGGCGCTCTACGTCGTCTCCGCCGACCGCAGGCAGCAGATCAGCAAGCTGGTGAAGCTGGCCAAGGAAGTCGACGAGATCTTCCTGGCGACGGATGAGGACCGCGAGGGCGAGGCGATCGCCTGGCACCTGGTCGAGACGCTCAAGCCCAAGGTCCCGGTCAAGCGGATGGTCTTCCACGAGATCACCAAGCCGGCGATCCAGGCGGCGGTGGCCAACCCCCGGGAGATCGACCGCGATCTGGTCGACGCCCAGGAGGCGCGCCGGATCCTCGACCGCCTGTACGGCTACGAGGTCTCCCCGGTGCTGTGGAAGAAGGTCATGCCGCGGCTCTCGGCAGGCCGGGTGCAGTCCGTGGCGACCCGCATCGTGGTCGAGCGGGAGCGGCAGCGGATGGCCTTCCGCACCGCCGAATACTGGGACATCCTGGCCACCCTCGCGGTGGCCAACGTCGGCGAGGGCCCGCGTGCGTTCAACGCGACCCTCATCGCGCTCAACGGTGACCGGATCGCCACCGGTAAGGACTTCGAGCCGACCACCGGCCGGGTGAAGCCTGGCGCCGGTGTCGTCCACCTCGACGAGAGCGGGGCCCGTGGTCTCGCGGCTCGCTTGGAGGGGCGGCCGTTCACCGTCACCCGGGTCGAGGAGAAGCCCTACCGCCGTCGCCCGTACGCGCCGTTCATCACCTCGACCCTCCAGCAGGAGGCGGCCCGCAAGCTGCGCCTGTCCTCGCAGCAGACGATGCGCACCGCGCAGCGCCTGTACGAGAACGGCTACATCACCTATATGCGTACCGACTCGGTCAACCTGTCGGAGACCGCCATCTCGGCGGCGCGTCGACAGATCGTCGAGCTGTACGGCGAGCGCAGCGTTCCGCCGGAGCCGCGCCGCTACACCGGCAAGGTGAAGAACGCGCAGGAGGCGCACGAGGCGATCCGCCCGGCGGGGGACAACTTCCGTACCCCGGGCGAGGTGGCCAAGGAGCTGTCCGCCGAGGAGTTCAAGCTCTACGAGCTGATCTGGCGGCGCACCATCGCCTCGCAGATGACCGACGCGGTCGGCTCCAGCGTGTCGGTGCGCATCCGGGCGGTCTCCACCTCCCAGGAGGAAGCCGACTTCGGCGCGACCGGCAAGACCATCACCGACCCGGGCTTCCTGCGCGCCTACGTCGAGTCCAGCGACGACGAGAACGCCGAGGCCGAGGACGCCGAGCGCCGGCTGCCCACCCTGGTCAAGGACCAGCCGCTGACCGCCGACGAACTGGCCGCGCAGGGCCACCACACCCAGCCGCCGTCGCGCTACACCGAAGCGTCGCTGGTCAAGGCCCTGGAAGAGCTGGGCATCGGCCGCCCGTCCACCTACGCGTCGATCATGCAGACGATCCAGGACCGGGGGTACGTCACCAAGCGCGGCCAGGCGATGATCCCGACCTTCCTGGCCTTCGCGGTGATCGGGCTGATGGAGCGGCACTACCCCCGCCTCATCGACTACGACTTCACGGCCACCATGGAGAACGAGCTGGACGAGATCGCCGGCGGTGACCACGCGGCGGTCGACTTCCTCACGGCGTTCTACTTCGGCAGCTCCAACGGTGCCGGCGACCAGGACATCGCCCGTTCTGGTGGGCTCAAGAAGCTGGTCACCGAGAACCTCAGCGACATCGACGCCCGCAGCGTCAACTCCATCCCGCTCTTCACCGACGACGACGGCCGCGAGGTCGTGGTGCGGGTCGGCCGCTACGGGCCGTACCTGCAACGTGAACTGCCCGGCGGTGAGCAGCCGGCACCGGCTGCCGAGGGCGAGGAGGGCGGCTCCCAGGGTGACCGGGCGCCGATCCCCGAGGGCCTGGCCCCGGACGAGCTGACCCCGGAGAAGGTGCACGAGCTGTTCCTGGGCGGCAGCGGCGAGCGCAAGCTCGGCGACGACCCCGGCACCGGCGAGCCGATCGTGCTCAAGTCCGGCCGGTTCGGCCCGTACGTGTCCAGCGGCGAGCGGAAGTCGTCGCTGCTGCGTACGCAGACCCCGGACTCGCTGACGCTGGAGGAGGCGCTCAAGCTGCTCAGCCTTCCCCGGCTGATCGGTGTCGCGCCGGACGGCGTCGAGGTCTTCGCGAACAACGGTCGCTACGGCCCGTACGTCAAGCGGGGCGAGGAGTTCCGGTCGCTGGAGTCCGAGGACCAGATGTTCACTGTCGGTCTGGACGAGGCGCTGGCTCTGCTGGCCGCGCCGAAGGCGCGTGGACGGCGAGCTGCGGCCCCGCCGTTGCGCGAGATGGGCGTGGACCCGGCCACCGAGAAGCCGATGGTGATCAAGGACGGCCGGTTCGGCCCGTATGTCACCGACGGTGAGTTCAACGCGTCGCTGCGGCGCGGGCAGACTCCCGAGGCGCTGACCATCGAGGAAGCGTCCGAGATGCTGGCCGAGAAGCGGGCGAAGGGCCCGGCGCCGAAGAAGAAGGCGGCGGCGAAGAAGGCGCCCGCGAAGAAGGCCACGGCCACCAAGAAGACGGCCGCCGCCAGCAAGTCCACTGCCGCGAAGAAGACCACGACGGCCAAGGCGACGGCGGCGAAGAAGGCTCCGGCGAAGAAGGCCGCCCCACGCAAGGCAGCGACCAGCACGGAGTAGCCCTCCGCGCCGTCTGAACCGGGCTTCAGAATCTTGGACAGTTTCCGTTCGGAAACTGTCCAAGATCTATTTTGCGGTGTTTCGGGTCACGCGAGTGGCTCAGTCCTTCACTGTTTCGCCGGTACGGTCGTACCGTATGGTCATGCCGATCAGGAAGAGGCGTGCTGGCGGAGACAGGCGGGACGCCGTTCTCGACGCCGTGGCCGGCGTGCTGGCCGCCCGCGGATACGAGAACACCCGCTTCACCGACGTGTCCGCTGCCGGCGGGGTCGCGATCAGCACCCTCCAGACCTACTTCGGCTCCCGCGAAGACATGATCATCGAGGCCATGCAGGTGTTCACCGACCGGGAGGTCGAGGCCCTGAGGGCCGTCTCCGCCGCCGAGGATGATCCGTGGCGACGACTCGTCGCGCTTGTCGACCGGAGTCTGCACAATTCGGAGCAGACCCGGCAGGTGCTTGTGGAGTTCTGGCGCTCCGCGATGCGTGACGACGAGCTGCGTGACTACAGCGCCACAGTGCAGGAGCGGTACCGGGCGCCCTTCCTGGCCGCCGTCCGGGAGGGCGCTGCCCGGGGTGCGTTCACGCTGGCCCAGGACGCCGAGGCCGTGACGGACCTCCTGCTCGCGGCGCTGGCCGGTCTGATCATCTCCCGGGTCCAGAGCCACCCCACGCCGGCACCCGCTGACTTCCGCGATGTCCTCCTGGGCCAGCTCCGACTGATGCTGGGCGTCAACGGCTCCCCACCCGAACGGATCGAGGCACGATGACCACGGTCGAAATCACCCGCTTTCGCGTCCCCGCCGAGCGCGCTGACGCCCTGCTGGCCGCGCGGCCGGCGATGCTGCGCGACTTCCAGGCCGATCGTGGCGGCTTCCTCGACGCGCGACTGATCCGGCTGACGGCCGACGAGTGGCTGGACATCGTCTTCTGGAGTTCGTCAGAGGACTACGCCGAATCCCGCCGTCGAGGCGCCAACCTGCCCGGCATCCAGACGTTCTTCTCCCTGATCGATTCGGTGATCAGCATGGAGGAGGGCACCACTACCGACCTGGACCGGCCATGATCTGGACCGCCGGTTTCCGTACCGGAGTGCTCAGTCCGTACGAGCGGCTCCAGTTCAGCGAACCCCGTGGCTTCACCGACCAGACCGTTCGTCAGGTGCTGCACCTGGCCGGCGGCGGGGAGGCCTTCCGGGTACGGCTGACGAACCGCTACGGCCGCACTCCGTTGACCATCGGGGCTGCCACTGTCGCCGTCGGCGGTCAGTGGGTCGCCCTCACCGTCGACGGCGCGGAGCGCCACGTCATCCCGGCGGGCGAGGAGGCGGTCACCGACCCGGTGGACATCCCCGTCGCGGCCGGCACGGATCTGGTGCTGAGCCTCTACCTTCCGGAGCGGACCGGTCTGGCCACCCACTCGCACAAGCCGGCCGAAGTCGCCCGGATAGCCGACGGCAATCACGTCACCTCTCCCGCACTGGTGGGGGCCGAGCAGGTCGAGGCGAGGTTCTACCTGGCGGGCGTCGACGTGCTCGCCCCCCGGGACACCGTCGTAGCCGTGGCCTTCGGCGACTCCTGGTTCGAAGGGGTCGGCACCACGACGAGCGCGAATCGTCGCTCGGTCGACGTCCTCAACCGGCGTCTGAAGCGCGGGTGGGTGGTCAACCAGGGCATCGCCGGGAACCGTCTCCTGCGCGACGGCGTCGGCGAACACGGTCTGGCGCGCTTCGACAGTGACGTTCTCTCCATCCCCGCCCTGACCCACGTCCTGGTCCACTTCGGTATCAACGACCTTGGCCTTCCGGTCATGTTGGGCGAGCCGCCTGTCACCGCCGACGCCCTCGTCGAGGGCTTCCGAGCGCTGGCCGACCGCGCTCACGGCGCCGGTCTGCGGATCGTCGTCGCCACCATCGGCCCGTTCGCGGGCGCCGGCCCGGAGATCAGCACGCCGGCGGGCCTCGCCACCCGACGCGAGGTGAACGACTGGATCCGTACGACTGACGCCTTCGACGCCGTCGTCGATGTGGCGAGCGCTGTCGCGGACCCGCACGCCCCCGACCACATCCACCCGGCGCTGGACAGCGGCGACGGCATGCACCTGAACGACAGGGGCGCGGAGGCGATGGCCGACGCGGTGAACCTGGACGACCTGGCGCGCTAGCGCTGATCACCGCGCGTACCGATGGAAGTCGTCAGACCCCGAGGACGTGGTTCAGGTGGGCGTTGGTGAAGACGCGATCAGGGTCGAGCCGGTCTCGGACCGCCTGGAAGTCCGCGAAGCGGGGGTACGCAGTGGCCAGCGAGGCGGCGTCGCGGTAGTGCAGCTTGCCCCAGTGCGGGCGACCGCCCAGCCCGGCGGCCACCTGCTCGAAGGCCCGGAAGTACGGCTCGTACGGCATGCCGACGTACTGGTGCACGGCGATGTAGGCGTTGTCCCGGCCGTAGCCGTGCGACAGCCAGATGTCGTCGCCGGCGGTGAATCGCACCTCCACCGGGAAGAGCACCTTGAACGGCAGGCCGTCCACGATCCGCTGGAGCGCGGCGAGCGCCTCGGGCAACGCCTCGCGGGGCAGGCCGTACTCCATCTCGACGAAGCGGACCCGGCGCGGCGTGCAGAAGACCCGGTCGGAGCGGCCGGTGTACTGACGTTCGGTGAGGGCGCGGGCGGAGACCGCGCTGATCCCCGGGGCCAGCGCGGGCACGGCCCGGCCGAGTCGGCAGGCGCCGGCGAAGACCCGATTGGACAGGAAGTCGTCGTCCACCCAGCCGCGCCAGCGCGACAGCGGCCGGTCGTTGGCGGGTACCCGGTCGTTGGCCTTGACCTGGACCCGGGAGGTGTACGGGAACCAGTAGAACTCGACGTGGTCGTGCCGGCCGATCAGGTCGGGCAGTTCGCCGAGCACGTTGGCCAGCTCGGCCGGTCGTTCGTGGGCACGCAGGACGAAGGCGTCCACGCAGCGCAGGGTCACCTCGACCAGGACGCCGAGCGCGCCGAGTGACACCCGGGCTGCGGCGAGGACGTCGGGATGCTCGTCGGCGGAGCAGCGCAGCACCTCGCCGGTGCCGGTGACCAGCGTGATCGCCTCGACGAAGGTGGAGAGGCACCCGTAACCGGCTCCGGTGCCGTGGGTGCCGGTGGAGATCGCCCCGGCGACGGTCTGCGCGTCGATGTCGCCGAGGTTGGGCAGCGCGAGGCCGTGCCGGGCGAGCAGGCCGTTGAGCGCGTGCAGGGTCATGCCCGCCGGCACCGTGACAAGTCGGTGTGCGACGTCCACGCTGACCATGGTGTCCAGGTCGGACAGATCCATCCGGCGGTCGTCGGCGAGCGCGACGGCGGTGAATGAGTGGCCGCTGCCCGTCACCCGGATCCGACCGCCGTCGGCGGCGGCAGATCTGACGGCTTCTGCGACGTCTTCCGGCGAGCCGGGGCGCAGGATCGCGCTGGCGCTGCCACGCTGGTTCCCGGCCCAGTTGGACCATCCAGCCCCGAGCGGTGCGGTGCGGACCATGCGCGCTCCTCATTCATGAATATGAACTGACTTCATATCAGGAACGTTCTAGCTGGTAAATACCGCAATTGCGATCCGCTCGTTGTACCGGTAGTCACGGACTCGTGACGTGGAGATATGTTCATCCGTCGAAGGGGGGTGGCGCAGAGTGTCCACACCAGCCGCCACGACCGGGCCGCTGCGCCGCGTACCGGTGCAAGGTCGAAGTGTCGCGCGGGTACAGCGCATGTTGGATGCCTGCGCCGAACTCGTCGACGAGGTGGGGTACGAGGGGCTGACCACCACCCTGCTCGCCGAGCGGGCCGAGGTGGCGATCGGGTCGGTCTACCAGTTCTTCCCGGACAAGCGAGCGATCGTGCAGGCGTTGACCTTGCGGACCATGGAGTCCTATCTCCAGCGCCTCGACGAGCGGTTCGCCTCCGACGAGATGACCCACTGGTGGGACGGCGTCGACGCGGGCATCGACGAGTACATCACGATGCACCGCACCGTCCCGGGCTTCCGTACCCTGCACTTCGGCGACGTGGTCGACCTGCACCTGCTCGACGAGCAGCGGGACAACAACGGCGTGATCGCCGACCAGTTGGCCCGGGTGCTCACCGAACGTTTCGGGCTCACCGACGTGCCCAAGCTGCGCTTCGTGCTGGAGATCGCTGTCGAGGCGGCGGACGCGCTGATCAAGCTCGCGTTCCGCCGGAAGTCCGAAGGCGACGAGCGGGTGCTGCTGGAGGCGAAGGCGTTGATCCGGGAGTACCTGCACCGCCAGGTGGACGGCCCGGACAATGGCCGACCCGCCGTCGGCAAGCAGGCTGAGGCGCCCCAACCCGCCTGAGTCGGTGTGGCGCGCGGTCCTCGGCCGGCGGTGAGGGCGGCTGTCCGGTCTCAGAGGAAGGCCTGCCCCTCACCCCGGTAGGTGGGGACTCTCGCCACCACCGCGTCGCCCTCGATCAGGTGCAGCTCGTTGACCCGTTCACACAGCTCACCTGCCTTGGCGTGCCGGAACCACACCCGGTCGCCGACGTTCAGCCCGGCCGCCGCCGCTCCGGACAGTGGAGTCTGCACCTCGCCGGCGCCCTCGGTGCCGACCAGCTTCAGCCCCGCCGGTAGCCACGGCCGGGGCAGTCGACTGTCGGCGGCCGGGCCGGAGGCGATCCAGCCACCGCCGAGCACCGTCGCCAGTTCCGGCGTCGGTCGGCGGACCACCGCGCAGGCGAAGAACGCCGCTGGGGTGGGCCGCCAGGCGCGGTACGCGTCGAACAGCGTCGGCCCGTACAGGCCCGATCCCGCGGTGATCTCGGTTACCGCGGGATCGGCGCTGGTCGCGGCCACGCTGCCGGTGCCGCCGCCGTTGACGAACTCCAGGTCGGCGTGCTCGCGTACCGCGGCGACCGCCGCGCCGCGGCGGGCCAGCAACTCGCGGTACGACCCACGCTGGGCCAGCCTGATCGCGCCGGCCAGCAGCGTCTTGCCCGGCGGCGCGTCACCCAGGCCGGCGATCTGCGCCTCGTACGACATCAGCCCGACCAGCCGGAAGCCGGGTCGACCGGCGACGGCTGCGGCGAGCGCGCCGGCCGCCCGCGCGCTGTGCACCGGTGAGCGGCGGACGCCGACGTGCACCCGACCGCGTAGCGGTCGCCAGGAAGCGTCCAGATCCAGGCAGAGCCGCAGCTCGGCGCGCTGCCCCGGCGCCGTGATGGCGTCGATGAGGTCGAGTTGGCCGGTGCTGTCGATCATCAGGGTGATCGCGGCGGCGAGCGTCGGGTCGGCGCCCAGTTCGGCGAGGGCGGCCCGGTCCGCGCTCGGGTACGCGACCAGCACGTCGTCGCTGACGCCGGCGCGGACCAGCCAGATCGCCTCGGGCACTGTGAACGCCATCACGCCCTGCCAGCCGGGCCGAGCGAGGGCTCGACTGATCAACTCCCGGCTGCGGACCGACTTGCTGGCCAGGCGGACCGGTTTTCCCGCGGCGCGATCGGCCAAGGCGACCGTATTGGCGTCGAAGGCGGTGAGGTCGACCACCGCGTACGGGGGGTCGAGGTGGGCAGTCGCCCGATCCAGGCGCTCGCGAAGTTTGTCGCTTTCGATGGCCACGTGTGCACGCTAACTGTCCGACGGAGAATGCGAAATACCCTCGCGTACGTCCGGGCTGCGGTCGGTACCTCCGGCGGCCTAGGCTCAGCGAGCAGGAGAATGTCGCCCGGGGGGTGGCCCCCACCGGGTCTAGAGTGTTGCACCGGAGGTGCCCAGCGATGGGCCGGCACGTGGAGGTACGGCCATCGAAAGCCAGAACAGCGGCGAGTCGCCCGGCGTGTCGCGCTCGGGTGCCCAGTCGGACAACGCCGCCCAGCAGCCCAACGGCGGTCAGGTTGATCCGTCCGGTTATGCCGCAATCCGGTCCGTGCTGCGCATCCGGCCGTTCCGCCGGCTGTGGATCGTGCTCGGCGCGGCCTCCTTCGGTGACTGGCTCGGCCTGCTGGCCACCGCCCTCTTCGCCGCCTCGCAGGTGCAGGGCAGCACCGCACAGGGCGCGGCGTTCGGCGGGGTCACCGCGATCCGGCTGCTGCCCGCGCTGGTGCTCGGCCCGGTGGCCGGCGTCTTCGCCGACCGGTTCGACCGGCGCTGGACGATGGTCATCTGCGACCTGCTGCGCTTCGTGCTCTTCGCCTCCATTCCGCTCTACGCCCTCAGTGGCGCCGCAGGCGGCCTGGTGGTCGGCTGGGCGCTGATCGCCACCTTCCTGATCGAGTCGCTCACCCTGCTCTGGATCCCGGCCAAGGAGGCCGCGGTCCCGAACCTGATCCCGCGGGCCCGGCTGGAAGCGGCCAACCAGCTCACCCTGATCACCACCTACGGCCTCACCCCGGTCGCCGCCGCCATCAGCCTTGCCGTGCTCGACCGTGGCGTCCGTGGTGCCGTCGGCGGCGACCTGCCCTCCTGGGCCGAGCCGGCCCAACTCGCGCTCTGGATCAACTCCTTCTCCCGGCTCGCCACCGCACTGGTGGTGGCATTCGGGATCAAGGAGATCAGCGAGGCGCAACGCGGTGAGGCCGAGCGTGCCGAGCAGAGCATGTTCCGGCAGTTCTCCGAGGGTTGGAAGTACATCGGCCAGACCCCGCTCGTCCGCGGCCTGGTGCTGGGCATCTTCGGCGCGTTCGCCGGCGGCGGCATCGTGGTCGGCACCGCCAAGTTCTTCGCCAACTCGCTGGGCGCCGGCGACGCGGCGTTCTCGCTGCTCTTCGGTGCCATCTTCGTCGGCCTGGCGCTCGGCATCGGGCTCGGCCCGATGGTCGTCAAGGAGATGTCCCGGCGTCGCTGGTTCGGCATGAGCATCGTGCTGGCCAGCGCCGCGGTGATGACCCTCGCCTTCGCCATCCACCTGTCCATGGCTATCGTCGGCGCGGTGCTGGTCGGCGCCGGTGCCGGAATGGCCTTCCTGGCCGGCACCACACTGCTGGGCGGCGAGGTGGCCGACGAGGTGCGCGGCCGGGTCTTCGCTGTCGTGCAGATCGGCACCCGGCTGGTGCTGATCCTGGCCATCGGGCTGAGCAGCGTGTTGGTCGGCGTCGGCGGCTCCCGCAAACTGACAATCGCCGACCTCGGCATCTCCGTCTCCTCCACCCGACTGCTGCTGCTCGCCGCCGGTGCCGCCGGCATCTTCGCCGGCATCAGCGCGTTCGGCCAGATGGACGACAAGAAGGGTGTCCCGGTCCTCGCCGACCTGTGGGGCTCCATCCGGGGCCGTCCGCTGATGCCCGCCGAGCCGTTCGTCTCCGCCGGGCTCTTCGTGGTCTTCGAGGGCGGCGAGGGCGCGGGGAAGTCCACCCAGCTCAGCGCGCTCTCCGAGCGGCTGCGCGGTCACGGCCGGGAGGTGGTGGTCACCCGCGAGCCGGGGGCCACCGGCGTCGGCCGGCGAATCCGGTCGCTGGTGCTGGACACCTCCGGCGACGACGCGCCCTCCCCCCGGGCCGAGGCGCTGCTCTACGCCGCCGACCGGGCGCACCACGTGGCCACGGTCGTCCGGCCCGCGCTGGTTCGGGGCGGCGTGGTGATCAGTGACCGGTACGTCGACTCGTCCCTGGCGTACCAGGGCGCCGGCCGGACTCTGCCTGTCGACGAGGTTTCCTGGCTTTCCTCCTGGGCCACCGGTGGGCTCAAGCCCGACCTGGTGGTGCTGCTGGACGTCGAACCGCGTACCGGCCTGTCCCGGGTGGCCTCGCGCAACACCGGCACCGACCGGCTGGAGGCCGAGTCGATCGCCTTCCACGAACGCGTCCGGTACGCGTTCCTCGACCTCGCTGCCGCCGACCCGAAGCGCTACCTGGTGCTCGACGCGTCCCGGCCGACCGACGAGATCACCAGGAAGGTGGTCCGGCGGGTCGAGGAGATGCTCGGCAAGCCGGGCGGCATCGTGCACCCGCGGCCGGCGCAGGGCCCGGACACGTCGGTGCAGCCTGAGTTATCCGACGCGGAGCTGGTGACGATGGAGCACAAGACCTGATGCCGGACGTCTTCGCCGACCTGGTCGGTCAGGACGAGGCGGTGGTCGAGCTACGGCGCGCCGCCGCCGCGGCAGCCGCCGTGCTGCGTGCTGGCGCGGCCGCGTTGGTCACCGCCGGCCCGGCCAGCGGTGACGAGTCAGCCGCCGACGACGCCGTGACCGGCGGGGTGGACCCGTCCACCGGGATGACGCACGCCTGGATCTTCACCGGGCCACCCGGCTCCGGCCGCTCGGTCGCCGCACGGGCGTTCGCCGCCGCACTTCAGTGCGTGCACGGCACCGGCTGCGGTGAGTGCCCCGGCTGCCGCACCACAATGGGCGGCACCCACGCCGACGTGCGGATGGTGGTGCCGGAAGGGCTCTCCATCGGCGTCGGCGAGATGCGCGCGCTGGTGCTCCGCGCGGCCAGCACCCCGTCCGGCGGGCGCTGGCAGGTGGTCGTCATCGAGGACGCCGACCGGCTCACCGAGGCCGCCGGCAACGCGCTGCTCAAGGCGATCGAGGAACCTCCGCCGCGCACGGTCTTCCTGCTCTGCGCCCCGTCCACCCACCCGGACGACATCTCGGTGACCATCCGGTCGCGCTGTCGTGTCGTACCCCTGCGGCAGCCGCCGGCCGCCGATGTGGCCGCGGTGCTGGTTCGTCGGGACGGCATCGCGCCCGACGTGGCGCAGTGGGCGGCGGCGGCCGCGCAGGGTCACGTGGGTCGGGCCCGCCGGCTGGCCCGCGACCCGGAGGCCCGCAAACGACGCGAGGCGGTGCTCGCTGTGCCCCGCCGGCTGACCGGTGTCGGCGCGGCGTTCGACGCGGCGTCGGCGCTGATCGAGGCGGCCGAGGCGGAGGCCGAGGCGTCGGTCACCGAGGCCGACACGACCGAGCGGGCGGCACTGGAGACCGCGCTCGGCGCGGGCGGCACCGGCCGGGGCGCGGCCGGCGCCATGCGAGGCGCTGCCGGGCAGCTCAAGGAGCTGGAGAAGCGGCAGAAGTCCCGGGCCACCCGGGCCCAGCGGGACGCACTGGACCGGGCGCTGGTCGACCTCGCGGGCTTCTACCGCGACGCGCTCACCATGGCGCTGCGCGCACCCGTCGCCCCGGTGCACACCGACACGGCCGCGTTGGCCGGCGCCGGCGCGCAGAAGTGGGACGCCGATGGGTCGCTGCGCCGGTTGGAGGCCGTGCTCGCCTGCCGTGCGGCGATCGAGGCGAACGTCAAGCCGCGGATCGCGGTCGAGGCGATGATGCTCGCCCTCTGGAAGGGCTGACCCGCACTTCCGGGCGGTTGTCCACAGGCATCGACAGGCCCGATTGCGGTGCGGTACGGTCCCTGTGCCGTGGTGACGGTGGCACCACACTGAGTGATGGATCACCCGGGAGGAGTCGGCCGATGCCGCGGGGGGAGATCGACGAAGCCTGGATCGAGGAGGCGGTGCGACGCTACCGCCGGATCGAGTCCCTCCAGGCCGAGTTCGACCAGGCGGTGTCGACCGTCGAAGTGACCGTCCGCTCGCCGGACGGCCTGGTCGAGGTGGTGGTCACCGCCGGTGGACGGATCACCGACGTCCGGTTCCTCGGGCCGCTGCACACCCGCAGCCCGCGCGACGTGGCCGGTTCCGTGCAGGCGGCGGTCACCGCGGCGGCCGACGCCGCCGAGTGGGCGCGGGAAAAGCTGCACAACGAGACGTTCGCCGCCTACCGACCGCTCGCGGGGGCCTGAGATGGACACACTGCGCGCGCTCTCCGCCCGACTGGACGAGGCGAGCGCCACGCTCACAGTCGTTTCGCACACCGTCACCGCCAGCGATCCGGCCCAGGCCGCGTTCGGTGCCGACGCACCGGGCCGCCCGGGCGAGATCGGTCGGGCGCTGCACCGGCAGTGGACCACCGCCACCGATGACCGGGCCCGGGAGGCCCGTGCCGCGGCCGGTCGACTGGCCGCCGCCGCAGCGGCCGTGCGGGAGGCTGCCGACCGCTACGCCGAGGTCGACCGGGCGGCCCGCCGCCGGCTCACCGGGGAACCGTGATGGACGCGCTGGACCGGCTCGCCGAGCCCGGCCTCGACCTGCTTCGCCGGGTGGACAGACTGATCGCGGCCGGCGTCCCCGAGGGGCACCGGGTCTGGCCGCTGCTGCGCCGCATGCAGGTGCTGCCGGGCGACGCGGTTCGCGGCTTCCTCGACCTGCACCCGGTGCCGCTCGCCAGCGCCGGCCACGCGGTGCGCCGGCTCGTCCGGGGGTACGACGACGTCTCCGCCGCGCTCAGCGACTCGGTGCTCTGGTCCGGCCCGGCCGCCACGGCGTACGGGCAACAGCGGGCGGCGCTGCTACGCCACCTCGACGAGGGGCCGGACAGCCTGGTCGGGCGACTCGAATCCACAGCCGGTTACGCCGACGCCCTCGCCGACTGGGTGGAGGGCAGCCGTCTCGCGCTGGCCCGCACGCTGGCCGACGTGCTCCGCTCGGCCGAAGCGGTAGCCGTGGTCGCCGCCACCGCCACCGGTGCGTCGACGCGCCCCGGGCCGGTCGGGCCCGGTGTGGCCGACGCCGCCGAGATCGCCGCACGGGTGCTTGCGGTGCTCTGCGTCGCGTACGACGGTGCGGAGACGCTGCTGCGTCAGTGGGCACCGAGCCTGGCCGAGACCGCGTGGCGTCCGCCAACGGACGGACGCCCCCGCTACGACCAGCCCACCCGGGTCGGCTGGTAACCGAGCCCGACCCCCGGCCGTTGCCGCGTTGCCGCGGACAGGCCACGGCGTCGCTCACGGGCGCCTGGCCTGAAGCCGGCGCCCACGGCGACGCCGTGGTCTTCCCCCTGCACCCCCCGCAGGTCTGCCTCCACTCAACGCCGCCGAGGCACGTCTTGTCTCCTGCCCGGCCCCGGATTCAACCGTCCGGGCGAGCAGCAACGGCACGACGGGACGTTCGGCAATAGGTCGAGTCGACGGTCATGAATGGCGGCGGGGCGTAGCCAGCCGCTGCGCTTCACGGCGTGACCCGTCGTAGGGTGGGGGGATGGGCATGCTCTGCGCGGTCAGCTTCAACCGGTACGGGCGGCTCTACTACCTCGACCCGGGCGAGTTGCGTCCGCAGGTGGGCGACCGGGTGCTGGTTCCCACGGATGACGGGCCCGAGGTGGCGGAGTGCGTATGGGCCGCGCAGTGGGTGACCGAGGAGACCGACGGCTTCCCCCGCCTGGTCGGGCTGGCCGGCGACGACGACCTCCGCCGGGACGAGGCGTTGCGTCGGCGCAAGGCCGAGGCCAAGGTCGCCGCGAAACGGCTGATCCGCTCGCACGGCCTTCCGATGAAGGTGGTGGCGGTCGACCATGTGCTCGGCTCCGCCGAGAGCGGCGGTGAGCGCAGCACCGTCTACTTCACCGCCCCGCACCGGGTGGATTTCCGTTCCCTGGTCCGCGACCTGGGCGCGACCCTGCACTGTCGGGTAGAACTGCGCCAGCTCTCCGCACGGGACTCCGCGCGGGTGCAGGGCGGCATCGGCTCCTGCGGTCGGGACCTGTGCTGCGCCACGTTCCTCACCGACTTCGAGCCGGTGACCATCCGGATGGCGAAGGACCAGGACCTTCCGCTCAACCCGCTGCGCATCTCCGGCGCGTGCGGTCGACTGATGTGCTGCCTCAAGTACGAGCACCCGCTGTACCAGCGCTTTCAGGAAACCGCCCCAGCGGTCGGCAGTCGGGTCTCCACCCCCGAGGGCGACGGCCGGGTCGTCGGCCACAGCGTCCCGAGAGACGCGGTGACGGTACGCCTGGACGCCGACGGCTCGCGCTCAATGTGCTCCCGCGCCGACGTCTGCGGTTCCCGCCAAGCCCACGACCAGCAATACACCCCCTAACCCCGCGCCCCTCCCGCCCGCCCCGGCCCCCGCCGCTTAGCCCAGTTGATCAAGAAGTTTGCGTCAGGAATCGGGTCCGTCATGACGCAAACCTCTTGATCAACTCGGGTGGGGTGGGTGGGGTGGGTGGGTGGGGTGGGTTAGTGCAGGACTGTGGGAGGTTCGGTTAGGTGGGGGGTTAGAGGGGACTTGGGAATCAGCCAACTGTGGGTGGGGGACTGGTCGGGGTTCACCCGCCAGTCGCGGGAGACCCGGTCCACCCCGAGCGGGTAGATGGTCAACGTGCCGTCCGGGTCGATGCGCAGTCGCAGGAACGACTTCGAATCCTCGATGCCCTGGCCGGCGAAGAGTTCATTGACGTTCACTCCGAAAGAGCCCGCCACCAGCAGGTACGCCGCGACCAGTTGACTGGCGACCAGACCGATCACCGGGCCGTAGAGCACCGCCGCGGCGACCGCCGGCAGCGGCCACGGCCAGTCGTAGAACGGCAGCGCCAACCAGACCCAGGTGCCGGCCGCCGCCAGCGCCACCTGCGCCACGCCGTGGCCCACTCCGAGGATCCAGTGCCGGGCGTGACGTTTGCCGCTCGCGCTCGGCGGCTTGGCGAACAGGGCCGCCGCGATCACCGTCACGAGCACCATCACCACCAGCGGGACACTGAACAACCGCTGGTTGGTGCTGTCAGCCCAGTTCGCCGTCGCACCGGCCATGGCCAGCATCAGCAGGGTGTGCAGGGTGCCGAGAAGCGTGGTGAAGCCGGGATTGCGGAACGGCAACCGGGGGAAGATGCCCCAGCCGTAGCGGCGCGACCGCGCGGCGTCCGGGTAGCGGGCCACCAGGTCGTACGGCTGGGCGGAGCTGGCCTTGCGGGCGAGCGTGTCCCGCGGTGGCACCTCGATGCGCTCCGGCAGCTTGTGCGTGGGGTAGAGGTACGCGCCGCCGCCACCGCAGGTGATCAGCTCCCGGTCCGGCCCGGAGTAGCGGGCGTAGTGGTGCAGGTCGCCGGAGAGCAACAGTCGCACCCGCGCCCCGGTCGGGTCGATGATCGTGCGGATGAAGTAGTCGATCGAGTCGTACGCCGTGGGGTTGTCGGCAGCCTTGACCCAGGTCGGCGCCGGCGCGGCGATGATCACCTTGGACTCCGGCCCGAGCCGCCGGGCCACCTCGTCGAAGTAGGCCAGCTGCGGGTCGTCCAGGTACGAGCCGGACTGGTCGTCCACGCCGAGCAACCACCAGCCGGCCGGCAACTCCACAGCGAAGTAGGACCGGGACTGCCCGGTGCCCCAGCCCGCGAAGTTGCGGTCCCGGGAGCGGACGAACAACCGCAGGAACGCGGTGAGGCCGTCGTACCAGTCGTGGTTTCCCGGCACCGCGAAGAGCGTCGGCTTCTCGGCCGGCGCCACCGGCAGGGCGGCCTGGTAGGGGCCCTTGCACCGGTCCTCGTACGCGGCGTAGGCCGCCGACGGGTACACCTGGTCCCCGCCCATCACCAGTGTCTGCGCCCGGGGCAGGCGGTGCCCGTCGACGGTCAGCTCGGGCTGCGCCAGCAGGTACGCCACCGAGTAGGTGGCGTTGAAGCCGTCACCGAGGTCGGCCACGTAGTCGAGCCACAGCCCGCCGTCCGGCCCAACCTGGCGGAAGACGCCGTCGCCGAACGCGTTCTGCAACTCGCGCTTGTCGAGGTACGCCCCGAAGAGCACCGCCAGCAGCGTCCGGATGCCGGTGCTGATCAACAGAAACGGCGCCAGCCATGGCACCGGCTTGCGCGGCGTGAAGCCCAACTCCAACGGGTCGGTGCTGCGCGGCCGATGGGCGGCGCGTTCACCGGCCGGCGCGCGGTCAGGGCGTTCGGTCGTCTCGTCCTGACGTTCGGGGTGGTCGCGTTCGTCGCTCACCCGCCGCAGCGTAGTCCCGGCTCCGATCGTCCGCTGTCCGGTAAGCGTCCAGATGGCGGCCGATGTCCGGTTGGTGCTGGCGGGCGCGACGGGGGTATCCCGTTCGGTCGGTGCCGCCGGGGTGCCGTACACTTGCTGATCGTTGCCGCCTTAGCTCAGTCGGCTAGAGCGACGCACTCGTAATGCGTAGGTCGACGGTTCGATTCCGTCAGGCGGCTCGGTAAGAAAAAAGGGCCCCTGGCCTCGGGAAACATCCCGGGAGCCAGGGGCCCTTTCGCATGCGCTTGAAGGTCAACAGTGTAGATCGAGGTGTACTAGCTCCCGCCGAGCAGCAGCCGGCCCATACGGTCCGTAGCCTCCCGGGTCAGCTCCGACACCACCTTCGCGTACCCCTGCGTCGTCCGGATGTCCGTGTGCCCCAGCACGTCCTTCACGACGTGCAGGTCAACGCCCTGCGCCACCATCAACGTCGCCGCAGTGTGCCGTGCGTCGTGCAACCGCACCCGCTTCACGCCCGCCGTGTCCAGCAGGTCGCGCCACACCTGATAGTCCTGCCTCGGATCCAGCGGCCGACCGTCGTTCTGGGCGAACACGAAGTCACCCTCCACCCACCACTCACCGGCTGCCGCGCGTTCGGCGTCCTGCGCGGCCCGGTGGGCGCGGAGCTTCTCCACCAGCGGTGCCGGGATCGGCAGCGTCCGCTCGCTCTTACCCTTCGGGTCGACGAGCTGGAGACCACCCTCCGACCGCTGAGGACAGTCGGCTCCCCGCTTCCGATCGCACGTGCCGCCGCAGCCGTGCTCGTAGATCCGACGGCGCAGCTGCTTGGGGATCTCCATGTGCCCGATGCCCAGGTCGACGTGCGCCCACCGCAATCCGAGCGCCTCACCCTGCCGCAGCCCCAGCGCCAGCGCCACCGACCAGCGGGCCGAGTTCCGCAGCTCGGCCGCAGCGACCAGTACCTTCGCCGCCTCGGGCTCCGTCAGGAACGCCATCTTCGGCGACCGCCCGGACGGGGCGTCGATCAGCTTCGCCACGTTCCGCGCGACCATGCCGCGCCGCAGCGCCACCTCAAGGGCCCGGGTCATGATCCGGTGGACCTTCAGCGCATGGCTCGACGCCTTGCCCTGCCGCTCCATCGCCAGATACATGGCGTCGAGCTGGTCGGGCTTCAGCTTGTCCAGCCGCGTCTTCCCCAGGTGGGGGTAGATCCAGTTGCGGCACTTTGACCGGTAGTCGTACAGGGTGGCCGGGTTGCAGCGGCGCGGTGCGACGTCGGTCAGATAGGTCTCCATCCACGACTGCACCGTCGGCGCCCGACCGGCCTTCGTCACCGCCCCGGAGCGCCGCTGCGCCAACAGCTCGTCGACGCGGGCGACCGTCGCGTCCTTCGTCTTGCGGCGGACGTGTCGCTGGTCAGCCCGGCCGTTCGGTTTCGAGCCGACGGTGACGTAGGCGTGCCACCACCCGTCGTCGCCCTGCTTGATCGTGGGGTAGGGGAGACGCGGCGACACGGTCAGTCCTCGCCGACGGCCTTCCGGCCGTTTCCGTTCGACCCGATGATGAGCCGCAGCATCCCCCGGATGGACTCTTTGGCCGCGTCGGAGACTTTGGGATCCATGAGCTTGCGTTGGATGGCCCGCAGCTCCGGGTCGAACGTCTCCGCCGGCTGCGCACTGGGCTTTCCGTCGGTGCCCCAGCCAAGCGCCCGGTAGGCCGCTGACGTCGGGATATCCAGCCCTTCGCAGAACGCGTCGACCTTCGTGGCCCGAGGGTCCTGCGTCCAGTCGCCGTCCTTCCATCGGTAGAAGGTGGTGGAGCCGACGCCGGTGCGGCGCTCGATCTGCTTAACGCTGATGCCGCGATCCTCGGCGTCCTGGAGTGCCTTGGCTACGAACCGGCCGAAGGCAGCACGACGCGCGTCGAGAGACACCATGGGAAGAAGATAGGTCCCGAGATCGGGAGTGGCCGCCCGAGATCGGGCAGATCCCCGAGTTCGGCGACGGGCAGCGTCGCGTGCTACAGGGCGCGTTGGGGCATCGACAGCGCTGGTTGCGGTGGCGGACATGGCTGCCACCTTACGTTACGAACGGCTAGTGGAAGCCTGACCGAAAAGCTGACTCATCCCCTTGTTCGGGGACTCCAGTCCGTCGTAGTCTATCCCCATGTTCGGGAACGAAACCCCTGAGATCCCCGAGAGCGGGGACGTGACTCCGCCGTCCCGCCTGCTCTACCCCGTGTCTGAGGTGGCCGTTCTTCTCGGGATCTCCGAGAAGCAGGTCGGCCGCTACATCGAGCGCAAGGAACTGCGCAGCCGCAAGCTCGGCCGCCGTCGCCTGGTCCACCGCGACGACATCGACGCGTTCATCCGCGACCACGCGGCGGTCGACGCCGCCTGATCCACCCGGTGCCCACCCGGGCCCGGAAAAGAACCAGCGCCCCGCATCCCGGCAAGGACATCGCGGAGCGCCAGACCCCAGGGAGTATCGCATGACCCCCACGATCACCACCTCCACCGAGGACCGCCGGCTGCTCGCCGAGGTTTCCCGCTGGGCCCACCGCAACGACTGGCGCGTCGGCGGATGGCGCGGCTACCAGAACGCCGCGTTCGAGGACGGCGCGACCGTCGCCGTCCGGGTGAACGAGGCCGGGCTTCAGGTGTGGCGCAAGCCGGCGGACGCCCCGCACTTCACCGGCCAGCCCACCGACTACCCGGCGACCAACGTCCGGGAGGCGGTCGACATCCTCGCCGCCGTCGGGGTCCTGCCGCCGGTGTTCTCGTCGGCGTACCGGCAGGGTCGCAGCGACGGCGCGTTCATCGCGAACGTCGAGACGAACCCGGACCGCAAGTGCGGGATCTGCGGTGCGACGTCCGGCTTGAAGCTGCTGCCTGGCAACCCGCTGACCGGCACCAAGAACCAGTGGCTGTGCTGGGACACCTGTAAGGCGGCCACCCGATGAGCGCCGTGATCCGCGCCAACGGGTTCGACCGTTTCCGCCTCGCCCTGGCCGACGCCGCCGACGAGCAGGTCGCCGCCACCCAGGCGTACTGGGAGGGCCTGACCGGGTTCATCGCCGCCACCCACCGGGACCTGGTCGACCACGAGATCGAGTACCGGCAGGCCGTGACCCGGCTCAACGCGGCCGGCCCGGATCTGGTCGCCGCGATCTCCCTGCCCACCCGATGGGAGGCGAAGCGATGAGCACCACCCGCGAAGAACTGATCGCCGGCCTGCGCGCCGTGGCCGACTTCTACGAGGCCAACCCGACCATGCCCGTTCCGGCCTACCCGGACCTCTGCGTGCACACCCGGGGCGACAACGACGAAGCCGAGGTCGAGCAGGTTCGGGCTGCGGCTGAAGTGCTCGGCGTCGAGATGAAGGTAGGCGCGCACGTCACCGCCGACCGGGCCTTCGGGAAGGTCGGCGTTCGGGTCGTCCACGTCCCGAGCCCCGTCATGGCGAACCACGTCGCGCACATGTCGTACGCCGACAACATCAAGGTCGAGGACGGCACCCGATGAGCCCCCGGATCCTCGACCTCGGCGGCGTCATCGCCCACTTCCAGCCCGGCCCGACCAGCCCACCGCCCACCGGCCCCGGCACGGGAGACGGCGGACGCCCCGCACCCCAAGTCACCGACGCCGCCGGCTACACGGCGTGGCTGAACACGCTGGACACCGACGCGTTCATCGCCGAGTGCCGGCGCGGTAAGGCCGAGTTCGAGTGGACCACCGGCAAGAGCATCTGGCAGGTGTCGTGATGCGCGCCCTAGACCTCTTCTGCTGCGCAGGCGGAGCCACCCGTGGATATCAACAGGCCGGCTTCCATGTCGTCGGCGTGGACAAACTCGACCGCCCCCGGTACTGCGGCGACGAGTTCATCAAGGGTGACGCTCTCGACGTCCTGCGCGACGTCGCATTCCTGCGCACCTTCGACCTGATCGCCGCATCGCCGCCCTGCCAGTTCGGCTCGACGGGATCGGGTCAGTGGGGCACCCGGGACCGGCACGAGAACCTGATCCCGCAGACCCGGGAACTGCTCCAAGTCGCCGACGTGCCCTACGTCATCGAGAACATCGAGCCGAACCTCCCGCACCTCATCGACCCGACCGTGCTCTGCGGGGAGATGTTCGACCTGGGCGTGTTCCGTCACCGGGGATTCGAGGTCGGCGGTGGGATCACCCTCGCCCAGCCGCACCACCCGCAGCACCGGGGGCGGGTCGGGGACGGGAAGTACGTCACCGTCACCGGCAAGAGCGGTGGCCGGTCTGTCCGGGACGGCATCCAGCACGGCGCAAAGGCCGACTGGGAGCGGGCCATGGGCATCGACTGGATGAGCACCCGGGAGATGGCCCAGGCGATCCCGCCGGCGTACACCCGGTGGATCGGGCAGCAGATCATGCCCGCCCTGGTCGGCCAGGCGGTGTCGTGATGGGCCGCCTCATCCTCGCCGTCGCCGTCGTCGCCCTGCTCCTGGCCTTCGCCGTCTACCTCGGCGAAGTCATCGGCGAACGCCGCGTCGAGCAACGCGTCGCCGCCGAATACGCCGCCAAGTACGGGGCCGACTTCGCGGTCATGCGCCACGAGCTGCACACCACGCACGCCGCGCTCATGGCCATGCCGCTGCCCCTGCCCGAGTCCATCGCGCACCGGGAGGCGGTGGCCGCGCAGCACCGCGCCGTGTGGCAGCCCGTCGTCGACCGGCTGGCCGCCCGCTTCACCGCCCGGAGAGCCGCATGACCCCCGACCCCGCCGTGAAGCGCACCTTCCGAGGCTTCCTCGTCGGCCTCGCCCTCGTCGCCCCGATCTGGGCCCTCATCGTCTGGAGCTTCCTGTGACCACCAACGACCACCAGCGCGAGCTGGCCGAGCGCTTCAAGCGCGACACCGCCAACCACACCATGACCGTGCTGCACGACGACGGCCTGTACCGGCACCTGCGGTTCACCAAGCCGGACAGCTCCATGTACTGGTTCGAGATCGTCACCTGGCCGGGCTCGCTGGCCATCCGGGGCGACGTTGACGGCAACCTCGTCTTCTCCCGCCTCCCCGACATGTTCCAGTTCTTCCGCAGCGACCACGGCATCAACCCCGGCTACTGGGCCGAGAAGACCGCCGACCACGGCAAGTCGCTCAAGGAGTACAGCGAGGCCGTCTTCCTCCAGCACGTCACTGACCTGCTCGCGGAGTTCGCCGAAGAGGACCCGGCGCTCGCGCAGACCGTCAAGGCCGAGATCACCGATGCGGTCGCACGCGGGGAAGCCGGCTTCGAGGAAGAGGCCCGCGAGCTGGCCCGCTTCTGGGAGGACAAGGGCGTCTTCTCCGACACCTGGGAGTGGGACCTCACCGACTGGAAGTGGTCGTACCTCTGGTGCTGCCACGCGATCGTCGCGGGCATCGCCCAGTACGACACGGCCCGTAACCGGCCCAGCTGGATCCGCCGGGTTCTCAACCGGCTCACCCAGGTCAGGGTCAGTCGGCCGGCGAAGGTCGTCACCGTCGAGCTGGACGGGGTGTCGGCATGACCAACGACGACACCACCGTCACCCGCACCGACTGGGTGCCCGCCGCCGACCTGGCCGCCGCTCGCGACGAGGTCGAGCAGCTGCGTACCCGGGTGGCCGACCGCAACGCCTCCCTCGACCGGGTCACCGCCGAACGGGACGAGGCCCGCGAGCAACGCGACCTCAACAGCGACCTACTCGACGGTGCCGCCAAGGCGCTGGGGATCGACCTCACCGACCCGGACGTCCACTACATCTACGAGATCCCGACGAAGGTCGCCGAGTTGGTCGCCGCCCTCACCAAGTCCCGCGAGTACGCCGCCGGCCGCGACAACGAGATCGGCCGGCTCGTCGCCGAGAACGCCCGGGTGCGGCAGCAGCGCGACGAGGCCCTGGCTGGCGGGCTCATCTGCGGCTGCGGCATCGCGCCCGACGGAGCGCCCGGATCCATCGAGGGGTGCAGCCCGCAGTGCATGCAGCCTGTGCCCGCCGAGGCGGTGGCGTCGTGAGCTACGACCTCCACGACGGCACCGTCCACGCCTGGGCCACCAACCCCACCCCACCAGCCACCTGGCGGCAACGCCTCACCCAATGGCGCGACCGCACCTTCGGACCCGACCCCGCCGGAGCCGACGACGCCTGGCTCAACCAGATGCGCGCCGCCACCAGCCAGCTCGACGACGACACCCGCGCCGGCCGGCACTACGCCGACAACATCGCCACCACCCTGCTGGCCCGGCCCATCGCGATCGCCGCCGTCCCGTACCGGCTCGTCGACGTGCCGCACCTCGGGGAGCTGCCCATCGGGCCGCTGGAGCCCGCCCACATCCACAACCAGCTGATCGGAGCAGAGCAGTGACCGCGCCAACGCAAACATGGAGCGCCGAGGCTCGGCAGTTCCTCACCGAGACCCTGCCCAAAGGCGCGCACAAGCACATCGACGAGATCGTGAGCTGGTTCGGCTACGCCGACAACCCCTCGGAGCTCACGATCCCCGGCGCCCGGGTGCCGGTCGAGATCGTCGAGGCGTACGGACTCTCGATCGAGGTGGACGCGAACGGCAACGCCGCGACCGTGACGTTCCCGCACGGGGCCGAGGTGACGGCATGAGCGCCACAACCCTGACCCGATTGGCCACCCCGCTCGACGCCAACTGGCGGCTACGCGGACTGTGCCTCGCTCTCGACCCCGACTTCATGTACCCGGACGACCGCGACCACAGCGGACAGGCCGCCGCCAAGAACGTCTGCGGGGGGTGCGACGTCGTCAAGCAGTGCCTCAAGAACGCGATCGACACCGACGACTGGCACGGCATCCGGGGCGGAATGACCCCGAAGGAGCGCCGGGCACACGCCGCCGGTGACCAGGGCAAGCCCTGCGACCGCTGCAAGACCAAGTTCACCCCCCGGATCGCACGGCAGCGGTTCTGCCCTGACTGCGCCCGGGCCAACGACGGGCAGCACTACAGCGCGGAGCGCCGGGAGTGCCGCGCCTGCGGGTCCACGGCGTACGTCAAGGACGACGGCCAACTCGGCAAGCACCGGCTGCCCGGGAAGGGCTGCGCCCGCCCGTTCTGCCGGGGCGAGGTCACCGAGACCGAGCAGCGCGCCGACTACCTGCACCAGATCAGCCAGTGCGTGCACAACCCCGAGTGGCGTCAGCCGGGCGGGCTGTGCGGCGGGTGCGGCAAGGACGACTTCTTCGCGGAGATGGGGGAGGCGGCGTGACACACCGGCTGGTCTACAACGACTCGACCCACAGCTACACGCTGAACGGGAAGCGCTGCAAGAGCGTCACCGCGGTGGCGAAGATCGTGCCGGACTCCTACGCCCTGGAGCAGTGGCGCAAGCGTCAGGTCGCCATCGGCATGACGCTGGAGCCGCGGCTGGCCGAGCGGGTCGCCGTCGACCTGGACAACCGGGAGACGGTCGACCGGGTGTGCGAGGACGCCATGCAGGTGGCCGGCGCCCACCACGCGGCGAACCGGGGGACGCAGCGCCACCGCGCCTCGGAACTGGCCGACCTCGGCGGGAAGCTGCTGACCGAGCAGCAGCGGGCTGACGCCGCGGCGTGGCAGCGGACGCTCGACGCCTACGGGATCGAGATCCTGCCGGAGTTCGTCGAGGGCTTCGCGATCTGGCCGGAGTACGGGGTCGTCGGTCGCTTCGACCGGATCGCCCGGTACCGCGGTCGGCACGTGATCGTCGACCTCAAGAGCGGCGAGAACGCGGTCAAGTACCCACAGGGGACCGCCGTGCAGCTCGCCCTCTACGCCAACGCGCCGCTGATCTCGGCCGGCATCGACGTGGCCGGCGATCGGTCCACGGTGACCGACTGGACCACGCCGCCGGCAGACCTCGATCTGGAGCACGGGTACGTCGTCCTGCTCGGTGACGGCATGGACGTCGGCCAACTCTGGCGCATCAAGATCGGCCACGGCTGGAGGGGCGCGCAGCTCGGGCTCGGCGTCGTGCAGTGGCGCAAGGAGTACCGCTACGGCGCCGAGCTGTCGTCGCAGGAGACCAGCACCACGCCCACCCCCGACCTGATCGACCTCATCAACCGGGCCGGCGACGAGCCGGAGCTGGACGGGATCTGGCGGACCTACGCCAGTGCCTGGACCCCGGAGCACAGCACCGCCGCGCAGCAGCGACTGGCCGCCATCGCGGCCGGCGCGCTGTGACCGGCGAGCACCACCTCAACCAGTCCGTCCACACCACACATAAGGAGAACGCCGTGGACCTGCTCGAGAGCATGACCGACGACAAGACCAACACCGCCACCGTCGACCTGCTGGACTCCCTCGACGAGGGCGGCGCCCCCGCCTGGGTTGCCAAGGAGGCCGGGGACGGGGTGCAGGGCACCGTCGTCTCGATCGGCTCGGTCAAGTCGAACTACAAGGACGGCGAGACCGGCATCTTCCCGGACTGCCCGGTGATCACCCTGCGCAAGGCCGACAACACCGAGGTCCGAGTGACCGCCTACCAGTCGATCCTGCGCAAGGAGATCAACGAGGCCGGCGTGCAGGTCGGCGACCTCTTCGCCGCGAAGTACTTCGGCAAGAAGGCCAACAAGTCCGGCACCGGTGAGTACCACCACTACAAGGTCGCCGTCCGCCCCGGCCCGCGCACCGCTCCCGTCCCGGCCCAGGGTCGCCCCTTCTGATCCGGTCCGCCTGACTGGTGCGCCAGCTCTCCTTCCCCGGTGCTGGCGCACCTCCCAGGCAGACCGGCTCCACCTGCCCGCGCAACCCCCGCACCACGACATAGCAGGAGGGATCTCATGGACCTCGGGCCCGCAGTTCACCCCGGTCAGGTCGGCACCTTCTCGTTCGCCAGCTCCCTCGACGCCCAGTACACCGTCGGCCGTGAGCCGGCGATCCGCGAGGCCCTGCGCCTGGCCGAGCGTGAGCCGTATCTCGCGCTTGACATCGAGACCGAGGGTGTGGACGCCCTCGCCATGCGGTTGAAGGTTGTCACCGTCGGATCGGCCCGCCACGCGGTGGTGCTCGACCCGCGCGACCCGGCCCAGGCCGAGGCGATCCGGACCGTGCTGACCACCGCCCGGATCCTCGTCGTGCACAACAGCCCTTTCGACGTACCGGTGCTGGTCCGCCATGGACTGATGCGCCTCGACGACGTGAGCAAGGTGCGCGACACGTTGCTCTACTGCCGTCTGGCCGAGCCCGACGAGCGCACCAGCAAGTCACTGATCGCCGCCGGCAACCGCTACCTCGAGACCGGCACCGAGGACGTGCTCGTCAGCGCGTTCAAGGCACTGGGCATGACGAAGTCGGCCGGGTACAAGGAGTTCGACATCGACCGCCCGATCTACGTACAGGGCGCCGCGTTCGACGTCATCCTCACCGCCCGGATCTACCCGCTGGCGCGCCAGGCCGCTCTGAGCCGGCTGACCAGCGGACACCCGTTCCAGTCCTGGGGCGTGTCGGGCACCGACGCAGAGGAGCTGCTCGAGCGTGAGCAGCGGATCAACCACATCTTCGTGCGCCGCTCGGCGAAGGGCCTGCGGGTCGACCTCGAGCGCCTCGACGCGTACCGGGCCACGGTCCGGGCCCAGCAGGACACCGATCGCGCGGTGCTCGAGGCCGCCGGTGTGAAGCCGGGCCACGGGGGATCGCTCACCGGTTGGCTCGACGAGCGCGGACTGCTCCCGGACAACCACCCGCGCACCGAGAAGACCGGCGCCCCCGCCGCGACCAAGGACGCACTGGCCCGCCTCGACCACCCGGTGGCCGTCGCCTTCTCTCGGCTCAAGGAGACCGAGAAGGTGGAGCGCGACTACCTGGCCAAGGTGGTCGACCTCGCCGACGACCACGACCGGATCCACCCGACCACGACCATCCTCGGCGCCGCGACCGGGCGCATGTCGATGTCTGGTCCGCCGCTCCAGCAGTTCCCGGCCGAGGGCCGCGGGATCGTGGTCGCCGACGAGGGCGACGCGCTGACCTCCATCGACTGGTCGCAGATCGAGCCGGTGGTGGCCGCGAACATGGCCAAGGACACGCAGGTACTCGCTGGCTACGAGGACGGCTCGTCGGATCTCTACACGACCATCGCCAACGTCGCCAACATCAGCCGCAAGCAGGCCAAGGTCGTGGTGCTCGCCCAGATGTACGGCGAGGGCATGACCAAGCTGTCGGTCGACCTGGGCATCAACATCCAGGACGCCTGGGCGCTGCGCGACGCGGTATTCCGGGCGATGCCGCGGGTGGGCCGGCTCATCAAGAAGCTGCGTGAGGTCGGCGAGCAGCACCAGTTGGTGTTCACCCTCTCCGGCCGGATCGTGCCAATCCCGTCCGGGCAGTTCGGGGTGGCCGTGCACAAGGCCGTCAACTACTTCGTCCAGGGCTCGGCGTACGACGTGCTGGCCGAGTCGCTGATCCGCATCGACGAGGCCGGACTGTCGGACGCGGTCTACCTGGCGATGCACGACGAGTTGGTGGTGAGCACCTCCGCGGCGGTCGACGTCGAGAAGATCATGCAGGAGCCGCCGGAACGGCTGTGCCGCATGGCCGGGCGAACGCCCGTGCTGCGCACTGACCGGGCGGACATGGGCGAACGGTGGGCCAAGGTCTGATGATCGCCAACGACCTGTTCACCGCCTGCTTCGGCATCGTCCCGGCCGGCGACGAGGACGCACTGACCAACATCGTGCGCAACGCGGTCCGCCAGGGCTTCGCCATCGTGCCGATCGCCCCGGGCCAGAAGGTCCCGATCTGCACGCTGACCGCTCGCCAGGCCAAGGCCGCCGACCGGGAGGCCAAGGACGCCGCCCGGGAGGCCGGCGAGCGCGGCTGGGAGCGCAAGCAGCACGAGTGCGGCATCGCGCACGCCCTAACCGACCCGGCGATCGCCACCCGCGTGATCAGTCGCATGGTCAAGGAGCGCGGCCCGATCAACATCGGCGTCGAGGTCGGCCGGTCCCGCATGGTCATGGTCGACGCGGACACCGCCGAGCAGGTCGCCGGGTTCCTGGCTGACTGGTCCGAGCAGTCCGGCCACGACCTGACCGGGCGCCGGCCGACGGTGACCACGCCGGGCAAGGTGATGGTCGCCGCCGACGGTGAGCAGCGGTGGGTGCACAAGGACGGTGGCCACTTCTGGTTCACCATCCCCGAGGGCATCGACCTGGCCGCTCTGCCAGGCCAGGGGACACTGCGCGCTGACTCCGGCTGGGTCGCCGTGTGGCGCGACCATCAGGCACTGGTGCCGCCGTCGGTCCGGGCCGAGGGCGCGTACGCGATCACCGGCCAGGTCGAGCCGGCGCCAGAGTGGCTGCTCGACCGGATCCAACTGCACGCGCACTCCTACGCCGAGCGCAAGGCGCGTCAGGCCGAGCGGATCCGGCACGAGGGCGACCCGATCGACCTGTGGTCGGCCACCACCCCGTGGTCGGACCTGCTCGACCCGGACGGATGGACGGATACCGGGCTGCCGGACCGTTGCGGTTGCCCGATCTGGACGCGGCCGGGCGACTCGTCGCACTACAAGAGCGCCACAGCGCACGAACTGGGCTGCACCCACTTCGACACCGACTCCGGCCATGGCCCGCTGCACCTGTGGACCGACAACCCGCCGGAGTTCCTCGCCGACGCGGTGGCCACCTACGGCCGGCGGACCATCACCAAGCTCCAGTACATCGCCTGGCGCGACCACGAGGGCCACCAGGGCGCGGCGATGAGCGCGCTCGACCTCGGCGCGATCGGTGGCGACAGCGTGTCCGGCGCCGAGCTGGAGGCGATGCTCGACGACCTCGAGCGCACCACGTCGTCTCCGGAGCCCAGCGCGCCAGTCGACGTGGACCCGTTGGGTGAGACCGCCGGTGAGACCGGTGAGACCAGCGCGCCGGAACCACCCACCGACGACGAGGCCGCGGCGATCCGGTCCCAGCTCGCGGCCGACCCGCGGCTGCGCAGCGCGGTCGAGGAGCTGCACCGCCGGGACAAGGCCCGCCAGGTCTACGACAAGATCCTCAACCTCAGTGAGGCCAAGAGCCTGCGGGAGCGGATCGACGGTGCCATCGACCGGCTCAGCGAACTGACCGATGACGAAGAGGAAGACCTCTGGCGCGTCCAGGATCTGTGGATGCAGGGCCAGACGGTCCTGCTCACGGCCAAGTACAAGGCCGGCAAGACCACCATGATGCTCAACGTCATCCGGTCGCTGGTCGACGGCAAGCCGTTCCTCGGTCAGTTCGAGGTCACGCCGATCGAGGGCAACCTGCTCATCGTCAACGCGGAGATGACCCGCAAGCAGTTCCGCCGGTGGCTGCGCGAGTCGGACATCGTCCACCAGGAGAAGGTCTACGCGCTGCACGTGCGTGACGCTGGCCCGTCGTCGTTCAACCTGCTCGACGCCGGGGCTCGGGCACTGCTGGTCTCGAAGCTGATCGAGGTCGACGCCCGGGCGCTGATCCTCGACCCGCTCAACCCGCTGCTGGCCAGTGCCGGGGTCGACGAGAACGCCTCGGCGGACGTGGCCCGCTGGTTCAACGCGCTCAAGGAGGTTGAGCAGGCCAGCCCGGTCGAGGACACCATGCTGGTCCACCACTTCGGCCACAACGGCGAGCGGGGCCGCGGCTCCAGCAAGTTCATGGACCACCCGGACGCGCTGTGGACGTACACCGTCGAGGACCAGCCGGAGCCCAGCGACGACGATGACGACCTGCTCGGCCAGATCGACCAGGCCCCGGCTCCGCGGTTCCTCAAGGCGATCGGCCGCGACGTGGACCTGGCCAAGAGCCGCGTTGAGTTCGACGTCGCGACCCGGGCCCTCACCATGCCGGTCATCGGGGGAGGCGCGAGCCGGGCCGCCGGCAAGCGGGCTCTGGCGGACGCGAAGCGCAAGAAGCTGCGCGAGCTGATCCTGGCGGCCGTCGAAGAGCTGCCGGGCATCACGTTCAACGCTCTCTTCGGCCGGATCAAGGGCAACAAGAACGACTTCCGCGCTGCTCTCGACGAACTGATCGTCTCCACCGACGTCATCGAGACGCCCGGCACTAACCGGTCCCTTCGTTACTCACCGTCACCAAAGACCGAAGACAAGTCGACGGAGAGCGCAGGTGAGACCAGTGAGACCAAGTGAGACCAGGTATCACCAGGTCCCACAGGGACAGGTGGGTGAGACCAAACCCCCTTTAGGGGGGTGGTCTCAGTCCCACCCGATTGGTCTCACCGGAATCTTCAAGATCGTGGTCTCACCACTGGCACGGGCCGGGGGTGAACCGAGGTGATGTACAGAGAGTTCACCGTCACGGAGTGCGTCCGGTGCCCGGATCTCGTCCTGACCGGAGTGGTTGCCGGACTCACCTTCCGACTCGACCGCCGAACCATCCCGCCGGCCCACGCCGCGGTGGTGAAGCACTACGGCTTCCCGGTCCTTGTGATCGACCGTCGGCTCAGCGGACTGCACGCCGACTTCTGGGAGCCCGAGCACGACCTGACCAAGCCAGGCCGCCATCTCGCCATTCCCCACCACTGCGGCTCAGACCACTCGACCCCGAGGGAGCAGTCATGACCCATCCGCTACCCGCCACCGCGGACCTGACCATCACCGTCCACGGCGACCCCGCCACCCAAGGCAGCAAGCAAGCCCGCCCCATCTACCGCGGACGCGGCGACGCCAAGGTATTCACCGGCAAGGTCGCCCAGGTCGAGTCGAACAAGGAGAAGCACAAGAGCTGGCGGGAAGCGGTCAAGACCGCAGCGCTCGACGCCGGCACCGGCACACCGATCGACGGGCCGATCCGCGCGGTCGTGGTCTTCACCCTCCGCAAGCCCGACAGCGCGCCCAAGCGGCGCCGCACCTGGCCGCACCGCAAGCCCGACATCGACAAGCTGCTCCGCTCCACCTTCGACGCCCTCACAGACGCAGGCGTGTGGCGCGACGACTCCCGCGTAGTTGACCTGCGCACCCGGAAGGTGTTCCCCGGCGAGGACGAGCTGGCTCTGCACACCCCTGGCGTCGTCATCCGCCTCTGGCACCTCGACGAGCCCGCCGCCGCATGACCACCGATACCCGCAGAAGCACCGGTCTGTTGGCACAGAACGATCAAGGAGGGACCGAGATGACCAAGGTGACCATCACCGTCGACACCGACGACCGGCACTCGCGCACGACCTGCGAGCACGACGACGAGGCGCAGGCCCTCGCGAGCTGCATCTACAAGATCGCTGAGATGTCTTCGTCGGATCGAGTCGCCTGGATTGCGGACGCGGCCTACCGGCTGATGCGGGGCGAGCCCGGAGGCACCGGATAACTCCCACAAAGCAGGTTGATCGACAAGGAGAGCCGTGACCACCACCGAAGCCACCCGGAAGTGCGGGAACTGCACGAAGGTCCGCGAGGCTGCCTCGTTCGTGAACGCGGGCCCCCGCGCCCGGTGCGCACCGTGCCGGACCCGGGAGCGGGAGTTGACCTACCGCGTCGAGGCGGGAGTCACCAAGTCGCGGGAGAAGCACCTCTGGGCGAAGTACCGGATCACGCCGGAGGAGTACGACGCGATGCGCGCCGCCCAGGACTATTCCTGCGCGATCTGCCGCCGGCACGAGTGCGAGCTTCCGAACCTGCGCGCCGGTCGTCCCCGGCTGGACGGTTCGCCGGCAGCCGAGGGCTTCCGGCTGGTGGTCGATCACTGCCACAACTCGGCGAAGGTGCGCGGCCTGCTCTGCGTGGCGTGCAACTCGGCGATCGGCCAGATGGACGACTCTCCCGATCGGCTGGCCGCCGCGATCCGCTACCTGACCCGACAGGACGCCACCCCTGCTCCGTGATAACTCCCCTTCTCACGAACCAGAAAGAGAGATCGACATGATGACCGGAGCCCAGTACGAACTCCTCAACGCCGCTCTCGCTTCGCCGGGCACCGTCGTGGTCGACCGGCGCGGTGTGGCGTGGAACCTCGGCGCGAAGTGCACCCGGACCTTCGATGCCGCCCAGCGACGGGGGTACGCCCGCCTCGCCGACGAGCCCGACGCCGCCGGACAGCGCGCCGTCGAGGTGACCGAGGAGGGTTGGGCCGCCATGCGTGACTGGGCGACCAAGCACCTCCGCACCGTGCCCGTCGCGGCCCAGCGATGACCGACCTGACCCCGGTCGACCGGGCACCCGCCACCCGCGACACCTACCTGTCCGACGCCGCGTGGCAGCTCATCGCCGAAGCCACCCCCGCCAGCACCCGCCGCGCCTACCGCGAAGAGTGGGCCCGCTTCACCGACTGGTGCACCACCGAGCAACGCACACCGCTCCCCGCCACCGGGCAAACCCTCGCCGAATACACCGCGCACCTCGCCGGCCGGGACCTCGCCCCGTCCAGCATCGGCAAAGCCCTCGCCGCGATCACCAAAGCCCACGAAGCCGCCGACCACCCCGTCGACCGGCGCGGCGCGAAGGAGGTCCTACGCGGCTACCGCAAGCGCTACGCCAGCACCGGCGGCACCGCCAAGCGGGCCCCCGCGCTCACCCTCAACGCGCTACGGGCCATGGTCGCCACCCTCGACCCCGACACCCTCGTCGGAGTCCGAGACCGCGCCGTCATCGTCCTCGGCTTCGCCATGGCCGCCCGCCGCTCCGAGATCGCCGCCCTCAACCTCGCCGACCTCGAACCCCACCCCGAAGGCATCCAGGTCACCGTCCGCCTGTCCAAGACCGACAAGGACGGCCACGGGCGGATCGTCGCCGTCCCCTACGGCTCCAACCTCGCCACCTGCCCCGTGAGGTCCGTCGCCCAGTGGCGCGAAGCCCTCGCCCACCACGGCCGCGACACCGGCCCGCTGTTCCTGCGCATCGACCGCCACGGCCGGCTCGGGCACGTCGCCACCGGCAAAGGCGACGCCGACGGGCGGATCACCGGGGAGACGGTCGCCGCGATCGTCCGCAAGGCCGCCGAAGCCGCCGGCCTGGACGCCGCGCAGGCGTACTCAGGGCACTCCCTGCGGCGTGGGTTCGCCACCGCCGCGTACGCCGCCCCCGGCGCCGATCTGGTGCGCATCGCCCGCCACGGCGGATGGAAGGAGGGCAGCGCAGCCCTCTACGGCTACCTGGAGGAGGTAGACCGCTGGCGGCAGAACCCCGCCGCCGGCATCGGCCTGTAAACGACGGTGGGCCAGGAAGCCCGCGAAAGCTCCTGGCCCACCCCGGACACCCCGTAGGACGCCCGCGCTGATCACCGGCCAGCCTACAAGGGGGGACCCAGCGCCATGACGATCCTCTGCGTCGCCGCGCACTGCGGCATACCGCACCACCACACCGACGACTGCCCGGACCCCGAGACGTGCCACGGCTGCCTGCCCCGCCTGGCCGCCGACGGGCTGCGCCTGTGCGAGGTGGACACCCGCCGCATCGCCGAGGACGCCCACACCGCCGCCCGGCTCCACGACGACCTGGCGCTGACCCTGATCCGGCGTGGGCGTGGTGGTGAGCGGGTCGCCTCGTCCTCGTCGGGCGCTCCGGTGCCGGACGACGACGGGATGGAGGCCCGGCAGGCGATCCGAGCAACCCTCGTAGCCCTGGTGCGGATCATCGCCGATGAAAGGGGCTCTCATTTGCCCGCTGACGCGATAACAGCGCTCGGTGCATACGTGGCCCACCACTCGGTATGGCTGGCCGCTCACAGGGCCGCTGACGAGCACGCCCGGGATCTGCGCGACATCGCCGGAGATCCGCGCACCCGACGCCTCGCCTACCCGGCCGGCTCGGACCGGCTGTACATCGGCGACTGCCCGCTCACCGTCCGCGACCTCGACGGCGTGGAGTCCGTGTGCGGCACCCGCGTGTATCAGTACGGGGAGCGGCAACTCATCGGCTGCGACGGGTGCGGAACCGACGAGACCGTGGAGTGGTGGCAGCGGGAGATCGTGGGCGAGGTGACCGCCACCGTCGACGCGTACGCGGCGGCGGCCGACCTGGCACTGCGGTTCCACCGGCCGGTCGACCCGGGGCTGATCCGCAAGTGGGCGTCGCTGGAGGCGCGCAAGGCGGAGCGCAACGAGACGTACGTGCCGCGCGTCCACCGCTGCGGCAAGGACGGCAAGCAACGGACGTTGTACGACCTGAAGGAGCTGCGCGACTACGCGGAGCGGATGTGGGCCAGCCGAGGGAACGCCTTGACCAGCGCGTCAGCTTGACGATGCACCTGCATTGATTCACACTCGGGTCACTGAGAACGAGTGTCTTCGGAGCCCCGCCAGTGCCCCCGTGCCGGCGGGGCTTCGTCACGTCCCGGGGGCGGGATAGCGGGCAGGCTGGCTATGGCGGACAGCCTGCCCGCACCACCCGGAGGTGGGCCATGGGGCGCAGCACCACCATCCGCGACAGGCACCGCACCACCATCGCCAAGGGCAAACCGCCATGCGGCATCTGCGGTGATGAGATCGACTACACGTTGCCCTACCTCGACCCAGGTGAGTATGTGGTCGACCACATCGTGCCTCGCAACAAGGGTGGAGCCGACACGCTCGCCAACAAACAAGCAGCTCATCGACTATGCAACAGGCTCAAGAGCGACAAGGTCGACGGTGGCCCGATCATGCGACGGTCAGGCAGTCTGACCCGCACCCAGGGGGAGGTCCCCCCACCCCCGCCGCCGTCCGCACTTCCCGGCTTAGGCGGGATCTCTCTCCGGCGTTTTTCCACAGGAGGTGACCATGGCTGGTCCTCGCAAGGCTCTGCGCGTGGTCGCCCCAGGGGAGGCCGCGCCGGCACCGGCGAAGCCAAAGACGGTGACGGAGGCTGCCGACAAGGGCACCACCCGGGAGCTGCTCGTCGCGATGCGGTCCCGTATCGCGAAGGCGGTCGAGGATCCGAACACGCCGGCTCGGGATCTAGCCGCGCTGACGAAGCGGCTGACTGAGGTGGTGCGGGACATCGAGGCGATCGACGCCCGCGAGGGGCAGGAGGCGGAGCGTGGCGGTCCGGTCTCCGACGAAGCGTTCGACGCGGCGGCTATCTGAGGTAACCCGCCACCTGGTGCTGCCCTCCGGCGTGGTGTCAACCGGGTGGCCGGCGGTGCGGGAGAAGTGCCGCGAGTTCGGGGATGTGTTCGACGAGTGGCAGGAGGGCGCCGGTCGGGCGATCCTCGGCAAGCGCGCTGATGGGATCTACGCGGCCACGATCGGCGGGGTTGTGCTCAGCATTCCCCGGCAGGTGGCGAAGACGTTCCTCGTCGGCCGGATCATCTTCGCGCTGTGCGTGCTGTTCCCGGGCTTCAAGGTGATCTGGACGGCGCACCGGACGCGGACGGCGACGAACACGTTCAAGGCGTTGCAGGGGTTTGCCCGTCGCAAGAAGGTCGCCCCGTACATCGACTACATCCGGACGGCGAACGGTGAGCAGGAGATCGGGTTCCGCAACGGCTCCGTGATCATGTTCGGTGCCCGCGAGCAGGGGTTCGGCCGCGGGTTCGATGAGGTCGACGTCGAGGTGTTCGACGAGGCGCAGATTCTGACGGAGAAGGCCCTCGAAGACATGGTCGCCGCGACGAACCAGTCCCGTCACCCGCACGGCGCGCTGTTGTTCTACATGGGTACCCCGCCGCGGCCGATCGACCCTGGTGAAGCGTTCTCGCTGAAGCGGGCGAAGGCGTTGTCGGGTGAGTCCGACGACATGGTGTACATCGAGTGTTCCGCTGATGAGGACGCGGACCCGGATGACCGGGAGCAGTGGGAGAGGGCGAACCCGTCGTTCCCGCTGCGGACGCCGCTGGTGTCGATGCTGCGGCTGCGGGAGAACCTGTCGTCGGACGAGGCGTGGCTGCGCGAGGCACTGGGAATCTGGGACGCGGCGAAGGGCTCCGGGGTGATTCCGGCACCGGCGTGGCGGGATCAGGCCGACGAGCGGTCAATTGCCGTCGACCGGTTCGCGCTAGGCGTGGAGTGCGGCCCGGATCTGGGTTGGGCGTCGGTGGCCTTGGCTGGTCAGCGGGCGGACGGCCTGTGGCACTTCGAGTTGGACGACGACCAGCACACCCGGGGCCGTGGGGTGGCGTGGTTGGTGCCGCACCTCGTGGCGACGGTGGCCGCGAACCCGCAGATCCGTGCGGTGGTGGTCGACGTGGCCGGGCCGATCGCAGCCCTGTTGGAGCAGCGCGCCGGCCGGTGGTTTTTCAAGGGCACGAAGCTTGAGGCGACGCCGGTGAAGGTGGCCGAGTTGGGCGCCGGTTGCTCTCGGGTCCTCGACGGGATCGTGACGGGCTGGCTCTGGCACATCGGCCAGCCGCAGTTCACCTCAGCGGCTCTGCCAGCCGGCAAGAGACCGCTCGGTGACACGGGCATGTGGGTGTGGTCGCGGAAGACAGCCGAGTCGGACATCACGCCGATCCAGGCGGGCACGTTGGCGCTGATCGGCGCCCAGCAGACGAGAGTTCGCCGGCCCGGTCGGGTCGGTGCGGAGCGCGGCGGTAGGCGGAGGGCGGTGGTGCTGTGATGGACCGTGTCACCCTGCCGGGCATCTCCGACGACGACAGCCGCACCTTGAACCTGCTGCTGGACCAGTTGAACCAGAAGAACGAGCGCAACAAGCTGCGCCAGGCGTACTACGACATGAAGCGTCTGACCCGGCTGATCGGCTCGGTGATCCCGCCGCAGTATTGGGGCCTGGGCATCGTGTTGGGCTGGTCGGGCAAGGCCGTTGATGTGCTGGCCCGCCGCACCAACCTCGACGGGTTCGTGTGGCCTGGCGGCCGGCTCGACGACCTCGGGTTCCGTGAGGTGTGGGAGGACAACAACCTGGGCTCTGAGGTGTCACAGGCGGCGATCTCGTCGCTGATCCACTCGACGGCGTTCGTGGTGAACACCCGCGGCGGTGAGGGTGAGCCGGACGCGCTGATTCACTTCCGGGACGCGTTGAACGCGACCGGGGAGTGGAACGCTCGCACCCGCCGCCTGGACAACCTGCTGTCGGTCAACGCTCGCGGCGATGACGACCAGGTGACCGCGTTGGCGCTGTACCTCGACGGGCGCACCATCGTCGCGGACAAGGACGCATCGGGCTGGTCGGTGGACGTGCAGGAACACCCGTGGGGCGTGCCGGCGGAGCCGCTGCCGTACAAGCCGCGCCTGGGTCGCCCGTTCGGGTCGTCGCGGATCTCCCGTGAGGTGATGAACCTTCAGGACCAGGCCACCCGGGCGTTGATCCGGTTGGAGGCGCACAGCGACATCTACGCCATCCCTGACCTGTGGCTGCTTGGTGCCGATGAGTCCATCTTCAAGAACGCCGATGGGTCGACGAAGGCCGCCTGGCAGGTGGTGATGGGCCGGATCAAGGGTGTTCCGGACGACGATGACGCTCAGCAGCCGAGAGCGGACGTGAAGCAGTTCCCGGCGTCGTCGCCGGAGCCTCACCTGGCGGCACTGAACGCTTACGCGAAGATGTTCGCCCGGTCGACGAGCCTGCCCGATACGGCGGTGGCGATCACCGACATGGCGAACCCAACGTCGGCGGAGGCGTACGACGCGTCCCAGCATGAGCTGATCGCCGAGGCTGAGGGCGCGACGGACGACTGGGCGCCATACCTGCGTCGGGCCACGATCCGGGCGCTGGCCATGCAGAACGGCATCGCCGCGGACGGCATCCCGCCGGAGTGGAAGACGATCGACACGAAGTGGCGCGACCCGCGGTATCTGTCGCGGGCTGCGCAGGCCGACGCTGGGGCGAAACAGCTTGCGACGGTGCCGTGGCTGGCCGAGACCGAGGTCGGGTTGGAGCTGCTCGGGTTGGATGAGCAGCAGATCACCCGGGCGTGGGCGGACCGGCGGCGGGCGCAGGCGCAGCAAAGGACGACGATGCTCGCTGCGGCGGCTCAGGCTGCCCGTCAGGCACCAGCAGCGGACGGCAGCGGTGGCGACGCCGGCTGACGTGGCGGCGTTCCGGACCACTCAGACCGACCTCGTGACGCTGGCGCTCGCCGAGCTGGCCGACTGGTGGGAGCAGTTGCTCGCGCTGCTGACGGGCGACGTCCCGGTGGCCCAGATCGAGACGTTCACCGCCGACCTGGTTGCCGTGTACGGCGACTCCGCGGCGTTGGCCGCCGTGGACTGGTACGACGAGCTGCGCGAGCAGGCCGACGTGCCGGGCCGGTTCCGGGCGTCGATGGCCGACCCGGCTCCGCCGGAGCAGGCGGCGGCGGTGGCCCGGTGGGCGGTCGGTCCGCTGTTCGGCGCCCAACCGGATCCAGCGAAGTCGCTGGAGCACCTGTCCGGCGGTGTGCAGCGGTTGGTGTTGCAGCCGGCGCGGCAGACCATCGCGGACAGCGTCGACCAGGACCCGGCGGACGCCCGGTGGGCGAGGGTCCCGACAGGGCCCACCACGTGCGCGTTCTGCCGCTTATTGGCGTCGCGCGGTGCCGTCTACCACTCCCAGGACACAGCTGGCGGCCTGGCGACCAGCTACCACGGGACGTGCGACTGCGTCGCCTGCCCCGTGTGGCCGGGTGAGCAGGAACCGTACGACGTTGATCGCTACTTCGAGGAGTACAGCGCCGCCCGCGCCAAGGCCGGCGGTGACACGAACGCGATCCTCGCCCAGATGCGCCAAGACCTGGGCATCAACTGACGTTCCCGCCGTGAGGGCGGGCGAGTAAGGGAGTGCTGCCGAGATGGCGGACACCAGCACCACTGAGGCGACCGAGACGGCTGCCGACGACACCACCACCACGGCCAAGGCGGAGACCGGCGGAGAGAAGCCGCAGGACGTACCGCCGGAGGTCAAGCAGGCGCTACGGAAGGCCAACAAGGAGGCCGAGTCGCTGCGCCTGAAGTTGAAGGAGTACGAGGACCGCGACAAGACCGAGGCGGAGAAGCTCGCCGAGAGGGCAGCTACCGCCGAGCGGGAGCGCGACGCGGCCAAGGCTGCCGAGCTCCGGCTGCGCATCGCAGCCAAGCACGGCATCTCTGACGAGCACGCCGACCTGTTCCTCAACGGCACCGACGAGGCGACGCTGACGAAACAAGCTGAGCAGCTCGTGCAGCTCGCCGAGTCTTCCAAGAAGCGAAGCAACCACGTGCCCCGCGAGGGCACGTCACCCACCTCTGGCAGCAGCTCCGAGCGGGAGTTCACCCGTTCGTTGTTCGGCACCGGAGACTGACCCGGAAGGAGCGCGGCTGTGGCCGTTCTCGCCACCAGCAACATCACCCTGCCGAAGAACATCGCAGACGGGCTCTTCAGCAAGGCCATGACGGGATCCGCCGTGGCCCAACTGGCCGGGGCCGAGCCGCAGAAGTTCGGCGAGGTCACCCACATGACCCTGACCGGTCGTCCTCGCGCTGAGTACGTCGGTGAGGGCGCGGACAAGAGCCACACCACCGCAACGTTCGGCACCAAGGTCGTGACGCCGCACAAGGTGCAGGTGACCATGCGGTTCAACGAGGAAGTCCAGTGGGCCGACGAGGACTACCAGCTCGGCGTCCTGTCCACCCTCGGCGACGAGGGCGGCCTGGCGCTGGCGCGGGCCCTCGACCTCGGCGTCATGCACGGCATCAACCCGCTCACCGGCGCCGTCATCGCTGGCATCGTCGCGGGTGACCGGATCGCGTCGACCACGAACGCCGTGGAGATCGTGACCGCAACGCTGACCACCCCGGACATCGTCCTGGAGCAGGCCGCCGGCCTGGTCATCGCTGACGGGTACGTGCCGAACGGCATCGCGTTCGATCCCACGTACGCGTGGACGATCGCGACCGCCCGGTACTCCGACGGCCGCAAGAAGTACCCGGAGTTCGGATTCGGCGCCAACATCAGCGCCTTCGAGGGGCTGACCGCTGCGTCGTCCTCGACGGTGGGTGGCAGCCCGGAGGCCGCGTCGCCCACCAACATCAAGGCGATCGTCGGCCAGTGGGACCTGCTCCGATGGGGTGTGCAGAAGCGCGTACCGGTCGAGCTGATCAAGTACGGCGACCCGGACGGCCAGGGCGACCTGAAGCGCAAGAACCAGATCGCTCTGCGCCTGGAGGTCGTGTACGGCTGGGGGATCATGGACCTGGACGGCTTCGCCAAGGTCACTGACGCGGTGGCGAACGTCTGATGGGCCGCTTCGTCAACACCGAGAACAAGGTCGTCGTGAGCGTCGCCGACCACAAGGACAAGCGTTTCGCGTCTCCCCTATGGGAGGCATACACCGGGTCGGATTCCGCTCCGGCGGCCGAGGGTTACGAGGCCCTGACGGTGCCGAAGCTGAAGGCGGAGATCGAGCGGCGCAACGCCGATCGCGACGAGGCGGACCGGGTGTCCAGCGAGGGTCGGAAGCCGGATCTCGTGGCGGCCCTGGAGGCCGACGACAAGGCCGGCGGCGGAATCGTCCCGACCGGGCACTGAGAGACCGGGGCCCAGCCGAACCCCACACCGGCTGGGCCCCGCCACAACCTGCAAGGAGAGCCCCGTGGCGTCCAGACGCTTCCCCGACTCCGGCACTCGATTCGTGCAGCGCCCGAACGGCGATCAGGCGACCAACGGGGTCATCACCTACTACCTTGATCCGGCCTGCCAGAACCGGGCCCCGGTCTACGTCGAGCGGGGCACCGACACCCCTGACCCGGACGACGCACTGCTGAACTCGTCCACTCACCTCGACGGGTACGGCGGGCAGGTCGACTTCCGGGGCCCCACCGACGGCACCGATGTGCTGTACGCGATCGTCGACAGCGGCCCGGTCATCCGGGTGATGGCGGCCCCGGAGCCGCGGTTGCGGGCCCTGGAGCAGGTCGTCGGCACGGGCGCGGTGGGGTCGGTGTCGATCCCGTCGTCGTTCGCTGGTGGTGAGGACGACGGCGAGGATGGCCAGTACGACTCCACCGGCCGGCTGAACCTGTACTCGTACCAGCGTGCCGACTACTACTCGTATGGCGAGACGATCCGTCACTACCTGATGCGCAAGGACGCCAAGGCCATGGAGGCTTGGTACTTCCCTGCGGGCGGGTATGACGTGAACCGTCTGCCGGTGGGTGCGATGAAGCCGGTGGTGTGGGCGGGCGCGCACTGGGAGGCGAACAACCACGCGTCGAACCACAAGCACTGGAGCGTGGAGACCCCCGACTCGACGGGGGCGATCCAGACCCGGTTTGAGGTCCGGTTCGGCAACCCGTCGGTGGACAACGCCATCGCCGGCCTCGACAAGACGCTGATCATGACGAACCTGGCGGACTTCGTCGTCAGGTGCTCTAACGGTCAGGAGCTGCGCCTGTCCGCCCCGGCGGGCACGGAGAAGGGGCTGATGTTCAGCCTCGACTCGGAGGGCGCGGACCAGTACCGGCGGTGGAAGATCCGCAGCACGAACGAAGCGGAGGCGGGCGCCAACGCCGGATCGAACTGGCAGCTCGTCCGCTACGACGACGCCGGGGTCCTGATGGACACTCCGATCGTGGTGTCCCGGTCGACGGGCAATATCACGCTCGGCCCGGGGTTCGTAGCCCGCCGATCGTCCTCGTCGGTGTCGTCCCTCTCGCTGAACACGTCGTCGCTGGGCGGCGGCGTGGGTGTCGTCGGGGTCGGTAACGCGACCACCCCACCAGCGTCGAACCCGACCGGCGGCGGGGTGCTGTACGCCGAGGGCGGCGCGCTGAAGTGGCGCGGCAGCAGCGGCACCGTCACCACGATCGCCGCAGCGTGAGGGGGCGGCGGTGGACCTGACGTTGGATGACGTGCGGCAACTCGCGCTGGAGCTGTGGCTGGCGCAGCGGGAGGCGGCCATGTTGCGCGCCGAGAACGCGCAGTTGCGGGCGCAGGCCTCCAGCCTCGATCAGCCCGAACCTCGCAATCGCGCCTGTGGCGAGGTCCACCCTGGGGAAGACGTCCACCACCCTGATGGCCACCCTGCGGAGGTGACTGATGCCGATCCCCGCAGGGCCTGACCCGACGACCCCCGGCCAGATCATCCGCCCGACCGACTTGCCCGCGAGCTTGCAGGGCGTAGAGCTGATCGACGCGATGGTGGCCGGCGCGAACGCCAAGGCTAGTCGCGTCGCCCCCTGCTTGGCGTCCACGGATCCGTTGCCGACCGCCGACCAGGTGGCCGAGGCGAAGCTGATCCTCCTGGGGGCGGTGAAGCGGTGGGCTGAGGCCGGATCCGGTGCGTGGCAGCAGCAGACGGCCGGTCCGTACTCGGTTACCAGCGACACCCGGCAGCGGTCGGGCTTCAACCTGTGGCCCTCGGAGATCGAAGCCCTGCAGGCGCTGTGCCGCACCTCCGGGCCGTCGGCGTTTACCGTCGACACCGCCCCGGGCTGCGGCAGCATCCACTCGCCGATCTGCTCGCTGAACTTCGGTGCCCTGTACTGCTCGTGCGGCGCCGACATCGCGGGGTTCCCGCTGTACGAGCTGGTGGACCCGTGACGATCGCGTTCCCGTACGGGGAGACGGTGACGGTGCTGCGCGCCGGCCTGGTCCCCGACGGGTACGGCAATCAGGTCCGCGACTGGTCGTCGGCCACGTCAACGCCGTACGCGGGGTGCGCGGTGGCGCAGAACGGCCGCGACGAGAGCCTCACCGGGGACCGAAACGTGGTCGCCTCTGACCTGATCGTGTTCATGCCGTCCGGAGCCGACGTGACGGCCACCGACCGGCTAGAGATCCGCAGCCGGGCGTACGAGGTGGTCGGGGAGCCGTTCGGCTGGACGAGCCCGTTCTCCGGGACGGCGTTCGGGACGGTCGCCTACTGCAACCGGGTGGAGGGGTAGCCGTGAGCATCAAGGTGAAGCTGAACAGGCGTGGGATGCGCGAGTTGCTGCGGTCCGAGGGTGTGCAGGCGGTGCTCGGCCGGAAGGCTGAGGCGGTCGCAGTGGAGGTCGAGGCCGCCGGTATCCGGGTGGACGGTGCCCCTGGTCGGGTCGCGCTGCCGGTGACGGTGGACGTCACAGCGGGCACGGAGCGGGCGCGGGCCACCGTGACCCTCGACCACCCGTCCGGCCTGGCCGTCGAGGCGAAGCACGGCATCCTGACCAGCTCGATCGACGCCGCCCGGAACGCCTGATGGACGCCGTTGCGCTCTACCCGGACGCGGAACTGGTCGCGGTGACCTGGCTGCAGGCCCGCCTCGCCGAGCGGTCCGAGCCCTACGCCGCCGGCGTGACCGTCGCCACGAAGGTGGCCCCGAAGGAGTCCCCGGGAAAGTACGTCCGGATTCGCCGCCTCGGCGGTGTCGAGCTGCACATGGTGGCCGACTCCCCGCGGTTGCAGGCGCAGGTCTGGTACTCCACCGGTGCGACCACGGACGAGATGAACCGGCAGGCCCTCGCCCAGTTGGTGTGGGCTTTGCTGCGCGGCATCCGCAGCCAGGACGTGACCGTGCCTGGTTGGCCTCGACCGGTGACCTGCTATCGGGTGGCCACGTTCGCCGGGCCGACACCGGTTCCGGATCCGGCGGATGCCGCCCGGACGATCACTCAGCTCACTGTCGAGATCGGCATGCGCGGCCGGCCCGCGTAGTTCCGTCGCGCCCGCGACCAGTACCCGGCGACCGTCGGGCCTTCACCATGCTCAGGAGGATGACCGATGGCGGTCGACACCGATCTGATGCGCGCCTACACCGACGGCGCGGTCTACACCCACGACCGGACTACCCCGGGCACGATCACGCCCCCCACGAACGCGTCCACGGCGCTCGCGGCGGGGTTCCTCGCGATCGGCGCGGTGTCGTCCGACGGCATCACCGAGGCGACCAGCCAGGACCGAACTGACGTGTTCATCTGGCAGGGCAACGCCTTGGCCAAGCGCATTCCCGGCCAGTTCACGAAGACGTGGACGTTCGCGGCGGCGGAGACGAACCTGACCACCCTCGGGGTGCAGTTCCCCGGGTCGACCATCACCCGCACCGCCGAGGGTCTGACCATCGCGGAGAAGCCGCCGGTGACGGATGTCCGGTCGTGGGTGCTGCACGGCATGGAGGGCGAGGACCGGGCGCTGCGGATCTACCTGCCGAAGGCCGAGGTGACCGAGCGCGGCGACGTCGTTTGGTCGTCGGAGAACGTGACGGTCTACGAGTGGACGCTTTCCGCGTACGTGGACGGGTCGGGGAACGTCGCCTACCGGCACTACCTCGACGAGGACCTCGCCACCCCGTAGCCCCTGATCGCACCGGCGGGTCCGTCAGCGGGCGCGGGGCCCGCCGGTGCTCAAGCCCGCACGCCCGCTCTGCAAGGAGATCCGCATGTCCGATGACGTCTTTGACCTCGACGCATACGTGGCCGAGCATCGCAAGGTCCCGTACCGGTTCCGCTACGGCGGCCAGGACTTCGAGCTGCCCCACGCTCAGGACACCGACTGGCGGGTGTCAGAAGCCGCCGACCAGGGCGACGTGGAGGCCATCCAGACGCTGTTCCGGCGTGGCTTTGGCCCCGAGCAGTGGAAGCGGTTCGAGGAGCTGCCGCAGCCGTCCGGCGCGATGGGTGAGCTGTTCCGCCGCTGGCAGGCGCACTCCGGGACGAAGCCGGGGGAATCGCCGGCCTCGCCCAGCTCATCCGGGAGCACGGCGAGGCCGTCGAAGCGTCGCTCCGCCGGTACTACCCCGGCACGTCGCTCCGCCAGCTCGTCACCGGCGAGCTAACCCGCCGGGAACTGCTGGCCCTGATTCGGCATCTCCCGCCCGACTCACCGCTCGGTGTCGCCTTGCACGGTGACGCCGGGCGGTGGTCGACGGCCGATCACCTGCTGGCCAGCGCCGTGGAGTTGCTCGCCGGGGCGAACTGGCAGAGGGGCGGCGGCAAGGGGAGCAAGCCGAAGCCACTGAAGCGCCCCGATCCTCGCAGCGAGAAGCGGCGCCGCGAGTACGTGGGCCGCCTGCAACGACTCGGTCTGATCAAGGAGGGATGACGTGGCTACGGAAGCCGGCACCGCGTTCGTCGCGCTCATCCCCAGTGCGAGGGGCTTCGCGCGTGCCCTGAAGAAGGACATCGCGAAGGAGTTCGCCGGTTCGAAGCTGGACACGCTGATCGCGGATGCCTTCGCGGGTACCTCGGTCAGCGTGCCCGTGAAGCCGACGATCCGCCCGGGCGATGTGCCTGATGAGTTGCCGGTCCGGCCCGGGCAGGAGCCGACGCTGCCGGTGCGCCTGGACCCGCTGACGAAGCAACTGCAAGACGACGTCCGGCGTGAACTCGGGGTGCTCACGCGGGACGTGTCGGCGCGAATCGACGTCGACGCGGACACAGCCGACCTGCGCACTGACATCGCCACCGCGATCAGCCAGGTGGAGGCCAGCCTCCGCGCGCAGGTACCCACCGAGCCCGCCGGTCGGCGCGAGTACGAGCGGCAGTTGCGCGCCCAGGTCGCCGAGGTGTCGCGGACCGTCCGCGCCCGCATCGAAGCGGACGTGGACGTCGACAAGTCGCTGCGTGACGGCCGGATCAACGCCGCTGGTGAGACCATCGGCCGGTCCTTGGCGAGCAGCATCGTGAGCAGCCTGGGCAGCGGCCTGTCCACCCTCGCTGGCCCAGCCACGTTCATTGGCGTGATCGCGGCGGCGGCGCTCGCCGGGCCGCTGGTCGGTGCCGCGCTGGCCGGTGGCATCCTCGCCGCGATCGGCGGCGGTGTCATCGGCCTGGGAATCGTCGCTCTGGCCGGCGATCCGAGGTTGAAGTCGGCGGCGACCAAGCTGTCGACCACCATCAAGGACACCTTGGCGAAGGCCGCCGGTCCGCTGTTGGGCACGGAGCAGGCTCCGGGTCCGCTGCTGCGGGCCATGGAGACCCTGCAGAAGCTGGTGGTGGAGATCGGTCCCAGCTTGGAGAAGATGTTCGCGGCGATCGGCCCGTACATCCCCGGGCTGGCGGAGGGCATCGCCGACTTCGTGCGCGCCGTCATGCCTGGCCTGCTCGCGGCTGTGCAGGCTGCTGGGCCGATCTTGGAGGTCATCGCCCTTAACCTGGGTCCGCTCGGGCAGGCGGTCGGCAACTTCCTGGCGCTGATGGCGGCGCTCGGCCCGGCCGCCGCCGACGCCCTGAACGTGATCTTCTACTTGATCAACCACGTGATCGGGGTCGCCGGCAACCTGATCTACGCCCTCGGTGCCGCGTTCGGTGGGCTGTTCCAGTGGGTCAAAGAACTGCGCGCGTCGATAGCTGCCGGGTGGGCGCATATCGTGCAGATCTTCACCGGCGGGAACGCCACCGTGAAACAGCGGATCGAGGCTCTGATTGGGTCGGCGATCCGCTTGTTCACCGGCCTGTGGGACAAGCTGACCGGCGGGGCGCGTAAGGCCCTTTCGTCCGTGGCCAGCACGTTCGGCGGCCTGCGCGGGCGGATCACGTCCGCAGTCGGCAACCTCGGCGGCCTGCTCTACGGCGCCGGCCGCAGCATCATCCAGGGCCTGATAAACGGCATCCGCTCGATGTTCGCCTACCTGCAATCCACGCTGAACTGGGTGACGAGCGTGATCCCGTCCTGGAAGGGGCCGCCCTCACGGGACCGGAAGCTCCTGGAGCCGGCCGGCTCGTCGATCATGGGTGGCCTGATCCGGGGCATCCGGGGTGAGCTGCCGGCGCTGCGGTCGGAGCTTGGCGGGGTGACCGCCCTGGTGGCCGGCACTCCACTGGCCGCCGCAGCGGCAGGCGGGTACGGCCTGTCAACGCCGGCGCCGGCGCCGGCACCGTTGGTCGCCCAGTGGGTTGGCGGGGACGGCGATCCGATCATCCGGGCGATCCGGGAGCACACCCGCATCTACTACGGCGGCAGCCCGAACATGGCGTTCGGCTCCGGCTAGCCGATGGTCAGGGTGAGGAGGTCGGCGACTTCCTGCTCGGTGTAGGGCATCAGCCCGTACACGGGGAAGTCGAGGCCGTACTCACCCTTGCCCGTCGGCATGGTCAGGCTGAACGGCAGCTCACAGGCCCCGCCGGTGAGCACCCCGGCGCCGAGCGGCGCGTAGGCGACGGTGGCGCCGCTGCGGTCGGTGACGACGACCTGCGCGTCCGGCGTGATGGCGGTGCCCTGGCAGCTCTGCCCTTGGTCGACGTACTGCCCGGCGGGCAGACGGATGGCCCCGGGAACGGTGTACATCGCCTGCGGGCTGGCAGCCGGCGTCGGCTCGGCGAACCACCCTCGGATGGTGTTGACGCCTCGCAGTGATAGCCCGGCGGTGACGGCGACCAGGGCGAGTGCGACGACGACGGTCGCTGGGGTCAACCACAAACGGAGACGGGTCACCGTGACAGTGTCCTCACCCGCTGCAACCAGGCGCGTCCCCCGATCGAACGGCGTCGACTCCCCGGGAGGTGTGCACGGTGTGGCCTGACGACCAGGACTTGCCTCTAGAAGTGCACGCCGCGTTCGGCGCCAACCCGGCCGGCAGCCCTGGCTCGTGGACGTGGACGGACTTGTCGTCGCGCCTGCAACCGGAGCCGGTCCGGCTTCGTGCTGGAAGATCCGCTGGGGCGAGCAACTCGTCGCCGGGAACGTGCACGGTCACCCTCGACAACGACGACGGCGCGTTGACCCCGTTGCATCCGCTGTCGACGTTCTGGCCGAATGTCCGCCGGGGCACCCCGCTCAGGGTGCGCGTGTTCTGGGGCGGGGTGTGGGTCGTCCGGTTCGCGGGGTTCGCTGATCAGTGGGAGCCGGAGTTCCTCCCCACGACCACCCCAGGTCAGGCGTCGTCGCGGGTGCGGGTCACCGCCTCCGGGCTGCTGCGCCGCCTGGAGCAGGGCAACCGAACCCTGTTTTCCGCACCACGGCGCTACATTCCGCGCACCAACCCGGTGGCGTACTGGCCGTTGGAGGACGGCCAATTGGCGTCGGAAGGTGCCGCCCTGGCAGGTGCGCAGTCGATGCGCCCGTTCGTCGGCACCCACCCGTCCGGGGCGGTGATCAGCTACCCACGGTGGGGGCAGGGTGACCTGGCTCCGTGGCTTCCGTCGACGGTCAGCCGCAGCGGCAACGCCGGACTGACCGTGATCTGGGCTCCGGTGACCATGGCGTCCTCGCCCACCCGGTGGACGGTCGACACGATGTACCGCTCCGGCACGGACGCCGGGGACGGCACCATCGACGTCAACCCGTCGTACCTGCCGGGCGGTGCGCTCGCCTGGCCTCAGCTGCTGTTGCTGCCCAGCGTGCGCGGCCTCGACGTGGCGATGAACGGCGAACCTGAGGTGTCGGCCACCGCCGCCACCCTGTTCGATGGGCTGCCGCATCACGTCCGCTGGGATGTGACGCAGAGCGGCGCGAAAGTCGCCTGGGTTGTGTACGTCGATGGTGTGTCGGTCAATTCCGGCACCACCTCGGGGAACATGGCCCTGCCGTCGATGTCGTCGCTGGCGTTGACGGCGTCGGCGCAGGACGGGGCGGATCTCGCCCAGGGGCACGTCGCGGTGTGGACATCCCCGCCGACGCTGTCGACGGCGGTCGCCGCGGCGTTCGGCTACCGGGGGGAAACGGCGGCCGTGCGCGTCACCCGGCTGTGCGCGGAGGAAAGCATCACCGTCACGGTCGGGTCCGGTGGGAGCGAACCGATGGGCCCGCAGGCCCCGGCCACCCTCGTCGAGCTGTTGCGTGAGGCTGAAGACGCCGACATGGGCGTGCTGTACGAGTCCGGGTTCGGCCTGGCCTACCGGCCGCGTGGTGCCCGGTACAACGCGCCCGTTGGGATGACTGTCGACCTGGCGCAGTACCTCGTTGCCCGGAACGGGTCCCGGGACGTTTTGTCACCTGCGTACGACGATCAGGGGCTGCGCAACGAGTGGACGGTCACCCGCCCTGACGGGGGTGAGGCCACGGTGTCTGACCTGGGGCATCAGGCGCGGGTGGGGATCTACGCCGACAGCGCGGACCTGAACGTCGCGTCGGATGGCCGGTTGGTGGACCACGCCGCGTGGAGGGTGTGGCTGGGCACGGTGGACGAGCTGCGGGAGCGGGCGTTCCCGTTGGACTTGGCCGCGAACCCCGGGTTGCTCACCGCGTGGTTGGCATGCCAGGTGGGGACGAGGGTGGTGCGGACCAATCCGCCCGCCCAGTATCAGCCGGGTGACTTGGATCGCCTGGTGGACGGCTGGTCGGAGACGATCGGGCCGCGGTCGTGGATGGTGCAGGTGACTCCGTCGCCGGCCGCCGTGTGGGATGTGGCCACCGCCGACGGTGAGCAGCGGGTCGCCGCTGACGGGTCGACCCTGGCTATGGACCTGACGAGTTCGGCCACGTTGTTCGCGCTGTCGCACACCGCCGCGAACGGGCCGTGGACGTGGTATCCCGTCGACTACCCGCTCGACGTGCGGATCGGCGGTGAGAAGGTCCGGGCGGACGCCGCAGGCTGGGTGATCAATGGCAACCCATGGTTCGTGACGGACGTGTCCGGTTGGGTGGGGGCATCCAGCGGCGTCACCTGGCTGGCGTCGGGCCGCCCTGGCACCCCGTACGGGGTCGCGCGTATCACCCCCGATGGGGTGGCGGCGGTTGGTGGTCTGCACTCCGCCCAGGTGGCGGTGACCGCGTCGACCACCTACCGGCTGACGATGTGGGCGTACGCCGAGGTGGCACCGGTCGACGTCAACATCGCGGTCGACTGGCTGACCGGTGCCGGGGTGCCGATCTCGTCGTCGTTCGGTCCGACAGTGTCGCTGACACCCGGGGTGTGGACCCCGTTCACGGTGGCGTTCTCGTCGCCGGCCACGACCGGCCTGGCGGTGCTGCGCGCCCGGCACGGCGGCACACCTGCGGCGTCGTCCCTGTGGCGGGTCAGCGGGTACACGATCGCGACCGAGGCGACGACGACCGGCTCGGGCGCGTTCCAGCGGCTGTCCTGCGCCCCCGGCGGGCGGGGCATCAACGGCATCAACCGGGCCTGGCCGTCCGGCACCGAAGTCGACGTGTGGCAGCCCGCCATCTCGGCACTGTAGGAGGGAACCCTCATGGCCACCATGTCCGGCAACCGGCTGCCGCCCGCGCGGCTCAACCCGGTCGCGTTTCAGCTGCAACTGGCGTCGGACTACACGCTGACCAGCACGTCCACGGCGTTGACGCTGAGCAACGTCACAGCCGGGTACTCCGGCACCAGCATCACCGTGCCGGATGGCGGCATGACCGGATTGGCGGTATACACCGGCTACTTCCACCTGTCGACGGCCGGCACGGTCACCTTCGCCACCATGGACCTCCTCATCGACGGCACGTGGGTGGGGCCGCAGGCGGTGTGGAATCCCTCGAACGTGACCGCGGGTGCCCGAGTCACGGCGTCGCAGTCGTGGCCGTTCGCGCTTGCCGCTGGCACCCGCACGTTCGGGCTGCGCGCTTCGGTGACGTTGTCCAGCGGGCAGGTGCGGCTGCTGGCCACCCACACCAACGTGTCCCTCCTGCTGCACCCGTGACCGTGAGGAGATGCCGATGACCCGCGCGCCCGCCAACCTCCTGGCCGTCCGCAGCCTGCTGCTGACGCACCTCGACAACGCTCCCGGGCCGGACGAACTGGACCCGGGCGAGGTCGGCATCGTCGGCGACTCGGCCCACCGTGGGGGTTACCACTGCGGCTCGGACCGCACCGTCGCCAACGATTACTCGGTGGTCGAGTCCCCGCGCGACCGGGCCGGGTTGACCCTCGACGCGGCTGGCCTGGACGTCGGCCAGTTCAACGTCCGCTCCGCTGGCCGCACACACACGCTGCCCAGCTTCAGCGTGTGGTGCGTCGGGCAGTGCGAGGCCGACGCGGCGGATACCCGGGATATCCGGGAGATCATCTACAGCCCCGACGGCACCACCGTGCGGCGGTGGGATCGCCTTGGCAAGCGGAAGTCGGGCGACAGCTCCCACCGCTGGCACACGCACTTCAGCTTCTTCCGCGACGCCATCAAGGCGGGCCGCGACCAGCGGCCCCTGTTCCGCCGCTACCTGCAGCACATCGGCCTGCTCCAGGCCCCGACCGTGGAGGACGACATGACCCCGGAAGAGCACAACTGGCTGGCCACCGTCCACAAGAACCTCACCGTGCTGGATGGCCGAAACCCGATCGGGCAGATCTACACCCGGATGGCCATGGGCGAAGACGCCACCGCGGCGAAGTACACGGCAGCGCACCCGACGCTGCGTGGCCTCGGTGCGCAGATGGCCGCCATGCAGACGGCCCTGCTCGGCGCGGTCAAGGGCCTCGACACCTCGTCGATCCTGGCCCGCATCGACGAGGTGGCGGCGGCCGAGACGGCGCGGGACCAGGCCGCGGTGCAGCGCGACGCCGAACTGACCGAGCTGGTCGCGAAGGCCCAGTCGGGGGAGCTGGCCGCCGACCGGTTCGTCGACGAGGTAGCGCGCCGGCTCAACGAGCAGCAAGGGTGATCCGCTCCGGTTGGGCCATGACGGCGCCGGGAAGGTTAGGGACTGTGCGTGGTGACGAAGACCGAACGGGGAATCCGGGTAGCGCTGGACATCGGCTGCATTCTCGTGGGCCTGGGCGGGATCGTGCACCAGACAGTCCTCGTCCCACCCGGGCAGGCGTCAGCGGCGCTGCTGGGCACGTTCGTGGCGGTGCTGGGGATCCCAGCCGGCGTGGGGCTGCTCTCGCTGCGCAGCAATGGCGCTACCGGTACAACGTCGGGTCCATCGCCCTCTCCGGCGCCGGACTTACCGCAGCCACCATCATCATCGCCGTCGCCCGCGCAGTCCGGGGCGGGTGATTCGGGATGACGTTCCGAGCGTGGCAGACCCTGATGGTGGCGTTGGTGTTCGCGATCCTCGCGGCCGGGTCGGCGATGGTGTACGCCAACGCGGTGGCCCGGGAGTCGGAGCGGCAGTGGTGCGGCATCGTCACGACGATGGACGACGCGTACGCGCAGACCCCGCCGCAGACGCCGGCTGGCCGGCAGATCGCCGGTGACATCGCCCGGTTGCGCGGCGAGTTCGGCTGCCCCCGGCGGTAACTACTGCTCCCCGTACTGGGTGACCTTCCACCGGCCGCCCTTGTCCCGGCCCTCGGCGTACAGGTCGTCCAGCACGGCCCGCGCCGCCCGCTTGTCTGGGCGTTCCCACACCTTCGGTTCCTGATGCTCGGCGGGGCTGTTCATCAGCACCTGCCACACGCCTGTGCCGTCCATGCGTTCCACCAGCCGCACCACGGCGACGGGCACGAACGCGTCGCCTGGCGCGTACAGCCAGGCGGCTTCGCGCAGCTGCGGCTGACCTGCCATCCACCAACCCTAGGAGATCCCGTGAAGCTGTTCGGACGTGAGCCCACCCTCGTCATCCAGGCCATCTCGGCGCTGCTCGGCGTGATCGTGACGTTCGGCATCGACGGACTGTCCGCGATCCAGGCCGCCGCGATCGTCGCCGTCCTGACCGCCGTCACCACCGCCATCAACGCCGCCGCGGTGCGCCCGGTCGCGCCGGCCGCGTTCACCGGCCTCGTCACCGCCGTGGCGGTGCTGGTCGCCGCGTACGGGCTGAACGTGTCGCAGGAGACCGTCGGTGCGGTGCAGGTGGCCGTGGTGGGCGTCCTGGCGTTGCTGACCCGCAACCAGGTCACGCCGGCGGCAGACCCGCGCCAGTCCATCCGGTAACACCCTTCCCGCAACGCACTGCGCCCCACCTGGCCTTTCGGCTGGGTGGGGCGCTTCTGTGTGTCCAGGGCGGGAGAGGAAAGCGCGTTCCTGCGGGTGGGCCGGTTGCCCGGCCCCGGCGGGGCTCAGCCCGCCAGCCCCCACTCGGCGTCGGCGGCTGCCCGGTACGCCTCGTCGTCGCGGAGGGCCTGGGCGTCGATCGCGGCCTGGGTGTTCTCGTCGGCCTCGCAGTCCTCGCAGGCGTCCATCCAGCCGCCGCTGGGGGCGGGGACGGTGCGGGCGTTGTCGGCTCCGCAAATCTCGCATCCGATGTTCGCCATGTCCGTCTCCCCTTTCGGTTTTCCGTTTCCCTATACCCATAGTCTAACCTACAGAGTTTACGTACGTCAACTCTAGATGGTGAATGACTTGCGTTAGATAATGCGCGTCGTGTGTTGACGTACGTAAACAGGATCGGCTAATGTTTAAGCATGGGAGAACCGACCCGCGACCCGTACATCCCCGACCTGCTCTCCGCAGCCGAGGCCGCCGACATCCTCAAGCTCACCCGCCAAGGCGTCCACAAACGATGGGCCACCGGCCAACTCCCCGGGACCACCGCCGGCCAGGCCGTCGTCTTCCGCCGTGAGCTGATCGAAGCCATCGCCAAAGCCGAACTCGGCGACTGACCCCGAACGCACCGCGGCCCCGCACTCCAGCAGATGGAGGCGGGGCCGCATCGTCGTACCCGGAGTCAGGCGGCCACCTCGTACTGCCGGCCACCACCGCGCACCCGACCAGCCTCAGCCAGATCCCCGAGCAACTGGTGAACCCGGCGCACCGACAGGTCGATGGCGTCCGCGATCCGCTGCGGGCTGGTGTGGCCGTCACGGATCGCGGCTACCACCTTGTCGTGGCTGGGTCCGAGCGCCTTCAGCGCCTCCTGCTGCGCCTGGGCGACGAACTCTGTCCACGTCGGGAAAGCGGCCAGGCCGAATGACTCCAGCGCGGCGCCGTCCCCGCCTGTGGTCGGCTGGGCGGGGGCAGGCTCGTCGAGCACGATCCCAGCCCGCCGGGCGGCGATCCGCTGGCGTGCCGCCTCCAGCGCCTCCTCAGCCAGCTCATCCCGGCGCAGGTACGACGTACCCCACGCCGCCGCCGACCCGGCGTCCAGCGACCGCCACACGATCCGCTTCGGCCACTCCTCAGCCATCTCGTCGGTCAGGTAGTACGAACGGAACGGCGCCGACCGTGCACCCGGGCGCGGGTTGACCAGGTACGCGTAGCCCGGCATGTCGGGGAACGAGCGGGGGTCAACGCTGATCTGGAACACCGTCTTGGCGTTGGCGTCCTTGCCCTTGAACATCGCCCCGTTGCCGGTCAGCAGGTTGCCCCGGATCTTCTCCGCGACGTTGGTGCCGGCACCGCCGAACGCGTCGAGGGTCGACTGCTGCGACGCCAGGATGAGCGCGACGCCGACCTTGCCCCCCTCGCTGGCGATGGCCGACACGAGCCACTGGGTGCGCTCGCCGTAGAGCGGGTTGTCGACCTTGCTCAACAGCTTGTGGCACTCGTCGATGAAGCCGAGCACACCCGGCCGACCCTCGGTTGGCGTGAAGCCCCGCAGGCCCATCACGGCGTTCTCGTCCTGCCGCAGCTGCATCAGCAGGTACATGCCTTCGAGCATCGCCAGCGCCCGCTGAGGCGTACGCGCCCTGAAGTCGGCGTGCTCCATCAGCAGCGGCGAGGAAGCGCCGCCCTGCCCGTCGGCGTAGCAGATGACCGTGGGGTGCGACGTGGACGCCGCGATCGTGATCGCCAGCATCTCCATCGTGCGGGACTTCCCGCCCTCCGTGCCGCCCTGGAGGTAGCCACCCTTCAGCCGGGTCTCGGTGTACACCCGCCACGCGGCCACGCCCTCGCCGTCGGTGAACGGGCCGAGCCGGACGTCACCGGTCTGCGGGTCGAACGCCTGCGGGCCGGGCCAGAACACCGTGTCCTTCACCGGCGACTTCGTCACGATGGTGAGCAGCGCGGTCGGCTCCGGCTCGGTGGGGTGCCGTTCGATGATGAGTTCCTGGTCGGTCTGCAAGAACAAGCCACCGCGTAGCTTCTCCATCGCGCCTTGCGCCATCCCAAGGGTCTGCTTCCCAGCCCGCAGCTTCAGCGCGAAACGAACGCCAGCGGCGATCTGCTCGGGGCTGGTCAACCGGGAGCCAGGCAGGGCCCCGTCGCTGGCCCCGTTGTTCTCCGCCCACAGTCGCTGGTGGCCCGACCGGGTCGCCTTCGGCTGGATCAACCCGACCGGGTGTTGCCGCCACCAGTGCATCGACAGCGCGTACGCCACAGCCATGAGCAGCCCCACCGCGCCCAGCGACAGGCCGGTGAGGGTCACCCCGGTCAGCCAGCCGACAGCCACGCCCAGGAACGCCAGCGCACGCCGGCGGGCCCGCTTGTCGAACACCCGTCGCCGCACCTGCATGGCCGCGACCACGGCGATGGCGAACGCGGCACCGGCCACCCACACCGCGACGGTCTGCTCGTCGCCGACCGCGTGCACCGCCACCCGGCAAGCGACCGCCGCGACGACGAGGGTGCCGACAGCGGCGTGCGGGGCGAGCTGCGGACGCAACCCACCCTCCACGATCGGCGCCACCCGCTCCGGCACCTCGGTTGTCGTGCTCATCTGGTTCTCCTCAGGTGTCCCGGCTTCCACCGCAGGGCGCGGACCGTGCTAGCCCGCGCCCCACGGCGGTAGCCGGGTCAGCCGTTGAGCAGGTACTCCTTGTTGGCTGCGCCGGGCTGCGCCTGGTACGCCTCCTTGACGGTCTGCTGCGCCTCCAGCGTCGCCTTGTGCGCGTTCCACTTGTCGGCGGCGATCCCAGACGCCTCCATCGCCTCCCGGGCGGTGTCGATGGGCTCACCGTCCATGTCACCGCGCTGCAACGCGCCGATGTACCCCTCGGCTCCGGCGGTGGCGAACGAGTGGTGGGCGGACGCGGCGGCTTCGGCGAACGCGATGGCGGTGGACAGGCCGGCGGCCTCGGGGTTCGACATGTCGATCTCCTTAACGGTGTTCGGGTTGGGGAACTGGATGATCTGGGCGGTGTGCCCGGACGCAGCCGGGCAGCCGCAGCCGGCAGGCGGGTTCAGCCGGCGGTATGCCTTCTGGCACCCCTGACACATGGGCTCGCCCTGGTTAGTGCGCATCCCAGTCCAGCCATCGGCGAAAGACTTCGGTGCCTCCCCCTGCGGCACCAGCGTCTCCTCTCGCGGGGCGGCGGGGTTGTGCGAGCTGCACGGGGTGTCGAACGGATTGGGCTCCCCGCAGTCGGGGCAGCGGCCCCGCGAGTCCCGGTGAGTTCGGGTGCCCGACTCGGCCAACTTCGCCAGGGCCACGTCCTGGAGCGTGCTGACCTTCTCCTCCCGCTCCTCCGGGGAACCGAACGTCCTAGCCGGGGCCGAGTCCTCCGAGCGACTCGCCCTCCGCGCTGCGAGTTCCTGCTCGTCCCAGAGCGCGTTGCGGCGTTGCTGCTCGGACACGCAACGCGGGCACGGACGCCCGTCGAGCGTCACCTCGTCCTTGCAGTCCGGGCAGGTGCGGGAGTAGTTCGGGTCGAACACCCGCTCCGACTTCGGCTGCGCCTTGGGCTCCCGCAGGATGCCGATCATGTCGTCGACCGGCTGAGCCTTCGCCTTCGCCCGGGAGCGCCGCCACTTCGTGTTGGCGGCCATGGCGTCGGAAAGCAGGTCGCCCGCCCAATCCCGGCCGCCGTAGCGGTGCTGCTCCGGCGCGGCCTGACCAGCGGCCAGGGCCTTCGCCTTCTTCAGCTCATAGCGCGGGTTCGGCTTCCCCCGGAACGCGTACATGCCGTCGGTGACGCCACGCTGCACCATCCACGTGATGACCAGGATCCAGAAAAGCGGGTCCATGCCGTCACGCCCCAGCCAGCGAATTGCCGCCGCCGATGGACCGGCGGGCCATCAGCACCGCCGCGATCGACACGAACAACGCCAGCGCGATCGGCGACCCGGTGCCCAACCACTCACGCAGCGGCTGCGCCACCGCATCCAGGACCGCCCCCGACCACCCAGTGACGTTCTCGCCGAGATCACCCGGGACGGCGCGGGCCACCGACGGGCTGAGGAGCAGCATCCAGATCGCCTTGCGGTTCGGCTCCCAGTCGACCAGCAGGTCCACCCAGAAGACGACGAACATGATCCCGAGCAGCACCGGCGGGATCCAGTTCCACGGGATCGCGGTGAGCACCTTGTCGATGCCGTCGCCGAGGAACATCCCGGCGATCAGCGGGCCGCCGACCAGCGCGGCACCCATCGACGCCCAGGCCAATCCCCGGACGCCCTTCGAGCGGAAGGCCTTGAACCGGCCGCCGCCCCCTCCCATTGCACGCATCAGTGCCTCCTCACTCACTCAGGCCGGACACGACGTAGTGCATCGGCGTGTTCGGGTGGAACGGCCACAGGACGTTCGGGTCCTCGCCCGGGCCGGCGGTCAGGTCCACGGTCTCGACGTGACCGTGCGGGTGCGTCTGGCAGTCCACCGTCACGCGGTAGACGCTCCGCAGGTCCGACCCGACGAAGCAGTCGCCGACCTCGAACGCGCCCAGCGGTTCCAGGCGCGACTCCAGCGGACCGAGCGCGGTGTTCCAGATTCGGGACATCAGTGCCTCCTACAGGAAGATCCGCAGCGCCATGTCGACGCCGGGGTGGATGAGGTGGTCGACCGTCCAGGCGACCGGGGGCAGGAACGACAGGAGCTTCACGGTGACCGCGACGGTGATGAACCGGGCCGGGCGCTCCGTCAACCACTCCCACAGGCGAGCACCGACCAGACCGGCTACGGCAACACCCCGGAACCAGGCGATGCCGAGGGCGCGGACCGCACCGTGCACGTCGGCCGTGTACCGGCCCCGCTGCGCGTACAGGCGCATCGTGTCGACCGCCGGGCGGCGCTCGGTCAGCAGCGGCGGAGGGGTGAAGTTGTCCTTGAACTTGGCCAACCACGCCGCCGTGTCGAACGGGCGACGGTCACTGTCCGTCATTGCAGAGTGCAGAGTTTCCGGCGACTCCGAGCCGAACTCACGCTCAGCGGGGGTGGGGGCGAAGTCTGCAGTGCAGACTTCAGAGTTACGGTGCGTCACGGTCTGAGTCACGACGACTCCCCGGCGGGCGCGGGCGGGTGGTTGGCGTTCCAGCGGGCCCGGACAGCCACCCACGCGAGCAGGTACAGCAGCACGATCAGGGCCGCCGTCACCGGCGACTCGACCTCCAGGCGGCCGGTGAACCCAGCGGCCAGCGTGCCGACACCCAGCAACGCCATCGACACGACGGCACCGGTCGCGACCAGCGACGCGTCACTCGGCATGCGGGTGTGGATGTGGTCGCCGGGCTGGTGACCTGCGCGGATCGGGTCCCGGGTGACCAGGACGATGTCGGTCTGGGACATTGGACGTTCCTTCCTCTTGGGGTTGGAGGCGGCGCCCGGTCCGGCTTGGAGGTTTGGCCGGGCGCCGCGCATGTTTGGGCAGTTCAAGCGGCTTCGCTGTAGTGCTCGGCCAGGTGGTTGGCGAGCAGCGCGACGATCCAGGTCGGCAGGAACAGGAGCATCCCCAGCGGCCCGAGGATCAGCGGGATGCCCAGGTCAGTGACCGCGCCGAGCAGGCGAAGCGAAAGCATCACGGCGCCGACAAACGCGAAGCCGCCGCTGACACCCGCGAGGCGCCGGAAGCGCGTGACGCGCTCGGCGTTGGTGCGGTACGGCCGGAAGACGCAGCACGGCGCGCAGTGGGTGCCGCCCTGGTGCTTGTGACGCCAACGCCAGATGTGCCAGCAGGTACGCATGGTCAGCTCTCCTTGGTGGCTGCGGCGGACTCGATGGCGAGCGCCGGGTGGTCGGCGGGGATGTTGTTCAGGACCGTCCGGACCGTCCGGTCGGTCGTGCCGGCGGCGGCGGCGATCTGCTTCTGCGTCCCGTTCGGGTTGGCGCGGAAGGCGGAAATCACGCGGGCCACCGTGGCGGAAGAGACGCCCTCGACGGGCGGAACGTCAACCGGAAGAGCAGGCGGAAGAGCAGGCGGCGTCTTCCGCTTCGGCGGGGCGGAAATTTCCGCCTGCCGCCGACCCGGGTTTTCCGTCCGCGACTGGAGCCGCGCGTACGACTGGCGCACCCGCTCCAACTCCTGCGAGAGGGCGGTGTGCGCGTCGGTCAGCGCGGAGATGTGCTGCTCAGCATTCAGCTTCTCCGCGATGGCCCGCTCCGCCAGCAACCGCGCCTCGTCGAGCTGACCCGAGATCCGGGCCGCCAACTCCGACTGCTCAGCGGCCTGCGCGCGGGCGTCGCGGGCGGACGCCTGAACGTCCTCGGCGTGCCCAATCAGGCGGGCGATTTCCGCCTCCGACTCGCGGCTCTCTTCCGCCCGCGCTTCCGCCTCGGCGGCGGCACGCTCTTCCGCCCTCTTCCGCCCGGCGGCTTCCGCCTCGGCGAGCTTGACGGCGTCGGCGCTCTTCCGCTCTTCCGCCCTCAACGCGACCTCAGCAGCGGCCCGCTTCCGGTCGGCGTCGGCGGCTTCCGCCCGCGCCTTCCGGGCGTCCTCGGCGAGGCTGTTGTCGCGCTCTTCCGCCTCACGCTCGGCCCGGGTCTTCCCGGTCAGCGCCTTCACCCGGACCACGACGATCGGCGCGATACACGCGACGGCCATCACCAGACCCCACGGCGTCTCTTCGCCTTCGGTGATGAAGACGGGGACGAGGTGCACGGCGATCTGGGAGAAGAGCATCAGGGCGAGGCTGATCGCGACGTCGAGCCAGCGGCGCTTGTGGAACGCGGTGATCACGTAAACGTCGAGCATCAGCGGGTACAGCCACGCGATCCACACCGCGAAGTGCGCCAGCACCGCCAGGTCGAACTCGCCCTTGGCGGTGAGCAGCACGGCGGTGGCGAGGGCGATGCGCTCACCCCGGACCGCGAAGGTGTCCTGCTCCTTGGGGGTGCTCATCGCTCCGCTCCCACCCACTCGATGTGCTGGAGCTGGCCGGCGCCGTGCCTCTGCCACACGCGGGCCCGGGCCAAGCCCTGTTCGACGACCAGGCCGCGTGCGGTGACCACGGCCTCGACTTCGTTGCGGGCGACGAACCCGACGGTGTCGCGGTACACGCCGCCGGCGGCGTAGAGGTCCACTCGGTACTCCATGGCGAGACCGTACCCTTTGTTCTGTCTATTCGTCTAGACGAAACTCTGATACGTTCGGCCCAGACCTGAAGCACAGACGAATCAAGATCGGGCGGTACCGTGATCGCCATGGCCCCACCCCGCGACGACACCCCGCGCTACCGACAGATCGCCGACGAACTGCGCGCCCGCATCACCTCAGGCGCACTCCCGGCGGGCGCACCGCTGCCCACCGAGGTGGAACTGACGCAGCAGTGGAACGTCGCCCGCGGCACCGTCCGGGAAGCCATCGCGCTCCTACGTGCGGAGGGTCTGATCACCACCGCCCGCCACCGCGGCTCCCACGTCCGCCCACGCTGGCCTATCCGCCGGCTCGGCATGGACCGCTACAAGGTCGACGCCGGCCAGCGCGATCAGCCCGGGGTCAAGGCCACCAGCTTCACCGCAGACCAGGGCATCGACTGGTCCGCGTACACGTTGGACAAGGACTTCACCGAGGTCCCCGCCGACCCGACACTCGCCGGGCTGCTTGAGGTCGCCGCCGGCACGCCGCTGCTCCGCCGCCACTTCGTGTTCCGCTCCCACGGCGTACCCCAGCAGATCTCCATCTCCTACCTGCTGCTCAACATGGTCGGCGGGACACCCGTCGCCGACCCGGCCAACGAGCCGTGGCCTGGTGGGAACATCGCGCAGCTGGCAACCCTCGGCGTGAACGTCGACCAGGTCCGCGAGCAGGTGCGTACCCGGATGCCCACACCCGACGAGGCGAAGACCCTCGGCATCGGCGACTCGGTGCCCGTCCTCACGATCACCCGGACGATGCTGGCCGGCGGCCGACCTGTCGAGGCGGCGGTGGACATCGTGCTGCCGGGGGACCGGGTCGAGCTGGACTACGTCATCGACCTCTGAGCGTCAGCGATCGACGACGTACACCCCGCGCCCGGCGGCCCCGACGACTAGGCCGCGGTCCTTCACCAACTCCTGCGCCCGCTGGATCGTCGACACGCTCACCGAGTACAGGTCGGCCAACTCCCGCAGCGTGGGCAGCCTCGTGCCCGCCGGGTACTCCCCGGCGCGGATGCGGTCGGACAGGTCGTCGGCGATCTGCCGCGACGACATGGGTATGGGCATGCTGATGTGGTCTCCCTGGCTGGCACGGGGAGTCGATCACACGGCCGCCGTCAGGCTCAAGCACTGGTTGACCACTGCGCACACTGTGACCTAGGTTCTGAGTGCGCGGACCCCTCCCTGGCTGGCAAAACTAGGGTGTGGGTCCGCGCCCCCACCCCTCGCGAGGGCGGCGCTCCGAGAGACGACTCCGGGGCGTCGTTCTGCGTTTACGAGCGAGTGACCCCTGATCGGGGGTCAGCCGAACGGGGGTGGTGGGAGTCCGATCGGCGGGACTAAGGACGACCTGGGTCAACCAGGTGTGCAACTTCCATGACCGTGAGACATGATGACGATCCGCAACCTCGTCGTAACATAGTGATCTAGCTCCAAACGTGGCATTGACCAGCACGAATACGCCCCGGGCCCCGGCCCGAGCCGGCCGGGGTCGGAGGTGTCGCCAGCCCACCTCCGCAGCACGACGACCGGATCGACTCGGACCGGAGGACCCCCTCTTGCACACCGACGCACCACCGCCGCCGACCAAGAAGCTGCTGCTGTGGACCGGGATCGCTGGCGGATTGACCTCGGGGATGCTCGTCATCACCCTGATCGGTCTGTCCTTCAACGGCATCCCCACGGTCCGGCTGACCGCTTACTTCACCCTGATCATCCTGGGGATCATGGTTACCGGTTGGCTGGGCAGCCGGTACCACTCGCAGCGCAACCGGCGCAACTCCTGGTGGGAGGGCTTCGCTGCCGGTGACGAGCCGTTGGCCGAGGTGATCCCACTGCGCGACCTCAAGGGCGGCAAGGATGCGATCCAGCTCGGCAAGCTCAAGGGCTACGAGGGCAACGGCAACAAGTTTGTGATCAGCTCACCGAGCTAGGTCACGCAGCGTTAGGCGAAAATGTGTACTGGACGGTGTACGGACCTTCTCGGACTGGCGCTGACTGGATCTCACATCAGGCCCCTGAGCTGGCGTAGTCCAAGAAGGTCCATCTAGACCAACACGCTCGTAATGCGTAGGTCGACGGTTCGATTCCGTCAGGCGGCTCCACTGAAAGGCCCAGGTCACCGGCTTGATCGCCGATCATGACCTGGGCCTTTTCTATTCCGAGAGCGCAGCCGTTGCTGGACGGGTGCGGACGCGACGCACAGGGCTTGCAGACAAGATGTCCCTGGCTCAGCCGGGAGACCGGGCCACCGCCGACATGGGCATACTGCGAGTCACTATGAGCGAACCGTTCGTCCTTCAGAGGTCTGACGACCAGCGCTGGCTTGTTCATCCTCCGCAAGATCCGTACGGCGGCGGCTACGTCTACACGATCGCGACGGAGTTGCACGAGCTGGGCATGACAGCATCGACGATTGCCAAGATCGATGGGCTGTACGAGCCTGCGGACTCGACGCTGCCCGGGTTCGTGGAGAGGCTCGCGGCCGACTGGGAGGGTTGGAGGGGCACCCGTACCTGGACATCGATGGAACGCCAGCTCGTGATCGACGCTCGGCATGACGGTCGAGGCCACGTGTCACTGGGGGTGACTCTTCGAGCTGCCGGCCCCGACTGGGACGACACGGCCTGGTCCGCCAGAGCGGTCTTCGTCCTCGAAGCAGGGGAGGAACTGACCCACTTTGCCGGCGACCTCACACACTTCCTCCGCACATAGCAGCGGTCGCACCAGATCGGTCCTACCGCAGCATGTCGGCGTCGCCCGTTTCCTGATCGACAGCCACCCGCAGCGGCCACCCAAAACTCACGACGTGGCAAAGCCGCACACCGGTCGCTGTCGTCACCTGCTCGATGGTCGCATCCTGCACGCTCGGCGGTTCGCGCAGATCTTGACGCTCGGCGAGGCGGCCGGCCAGGAATCGCATCGCGATCTGGACCGCCTCATCAGTGTCGACCACAAGAAGACAGTACGTAGTGGAAGACCGCGTCGGTGCCCGACCCTGTCGCTCGGGGGCAACGGCGGTACCCGAGGAGCCGACCGGGATCGCCTGGGCGGCGGACGCCGTCCGTCATTGTCCGCCCGATGTCAGATGTTCAACAGGCCGCCGTTGCGCTGGGCGTCATCCTTGATCGCTATGAGATTCGCGGAGACGTACGGGATGTTGTGGGCCTTGTGCCATTCACTCGGGAAGTACGTGACCAGCCGCGACGCTTGGAATCGGCATTCGATTTCAGGTACGAACCGAGAATATTTGGCGTCCGTGAAGTACCAGAAGGAGTTCTCGTTGTAGAACGCCACGTGTGTTGGGTCCTGGTAGGCGCCTCGACCGTCGGTGCTGGGGGTCAGCGACAACAGCATCCCGTTCGGTGCGAGCAGTCGGTACAGCTCGTTGAACAGCGCGATCTTGTCCGGGATGTGTTCCAGGAAGTCCACCGCCCGAATGACTCCGACGCTGTTGTCCGGCAGGTCGACACCTTTTCTGATGTCGCAGACAATGTCCACACCCGACCCGTCGTGGTAATCCAGCCCGAGATACCCTTCCGGCTTGTTGTGCGCGGAGCCCAGGTCGAGGGCCAGAAGTCCCTGCCGACGTGACCAGGCCAGCACGTTGTGTTGAATGTTCCGGTCGTAGATCTCCACCGTGCGCTGCTGGATGCGAGCGTTGACATCTGGGATGCGCTGCGTGTTCTTGGCATGCATGCGTTGGAGGTACAGGCACTTCTGAATGTGATGGAACTCGCTCACCTGGTACATCCGAGCCATGAGGTCGGCATCGTCCGCAACGTCGAGCGACTCGTCGTACCCGCCGACCTTCTCGTAGATGTCCCGACGGAATGCCCGTACGTGGTTCGGTGCGTACCAGATGTAGCTCACGTTGTGTGGCGTCGGCGGCAACGCCCGGCAGACCAGCACCTCGCGGCCGTCCACCTTGTCGTCGTAGTGCCGCCAGCCGAACGAACTCGCGAAACGGTCCTCAGAGCGGCCGCCATCCTCCTGGATCTGCGCGGTGTCGCTGTAGACGAACCCCACCTCCGGGTTGGCGTCGAAGGCGTCGACGATCTCTTGCAGGCAGTCGCTGCTGAGCAGGTCGTCGTCGTCAAGCTCGACCAGGATGTCACCGGCAGCCTCGGCGCAGGCGTACCCCTTCACGGCACCGACGCCGTTCAGGTTGTCCTGGACAATGAGCCGAATACGGTCGTCATGCCTCTCGGGCCGCCAACGCGACCCCTGATTCAGGACGACCACCCATTCCCAGTCGACGAAGGTCTGCGCAACGAGCGATTCGAAGCACTCGTCGATGAAGCGGGTGCGGTTGCTTCCAGTGAAGACCGTTACGCGAGGTGTGCGCATGGAGCCATTCACCTACCCGCTGGAGTCGAGGACTTAGAGGTAGGGGTCGGGCGGTACTTCGCTGGAACCGCTGAGGTGAGCCCCTTGTCCAGACGGATCGCCGTCTTGAACGCGTCCCGCGCTGTCGCGTCCTCACCGGACTGGGACAGCATCATGCCCAGTCGCAGGTAGGCGGTCGACGCCTTGTTGTCGATCGACACGATCTTGCGATAGATGTCTATCGCCGTGGTCGGTGCCTTACCTTCCAGGACGATGGCCTTGTTGTAGAGGGCCGGCTTGTAGTTGGCGTCGGCCTCCAGCGCCTTGTCGTAGTTGCTGATCGCCTCGTCGGCCTGGTTGCGGGACTGGGCGATGTAGCCCAGGTTGAACCAGGCGAACTTGTTGTCGGCCTCGGCGTCCAGCAGTTTCTCGAAGGTGGCCTTCGCCGCGTCGAAGTTACCGGCCTGGCCCTGCTCAAGACCGAGCTTAAGCAGATCAGCCGGCGTTTCGGTGCCGCCGTTCGTCTTGTCGGTGCTGCCGGCGTTGTTCGTCTGCGGCTTCTCGGCAGGCTTGTCGCTGCTGCATGCCGTGACTCCGGTCAGCAGGACCGCGCCGCAGGCGAGCGACCCGAATATCTGACGCATGTTCATTTCTCCTCCTCGACCGTAACGGGGCTGTTCGACCTGCTGTTCGGCCGGTTGGCCTCGCTACTGTTGGACGTCGCCCGGCCCGACGTGTTGGACGGAGCCCCCAACATCAGCGGTGTGGCGAGTGAAATGCAGGAGACCCAGATATCGGCGCCCCCGCCGGTGAAGGTGAACTGGTAGCCGCTGGTTGAGAGCGGCTGGATGAGCACCGGGTTGACGCCTGCACCCGAGAGTTGATAGCCGGTTCCGACAGCAATGTCTCCAGGCTCGCAGCCGAAATCGACAGGGGTGTCTGCGATCACGGTCAGCGGGCCCTGAATGTAAGCGGCCTGGATTCCGTTGCCAGCCACGCCCTGCGTGCCTTGGGCGCCCGTGGCGCCCTGCGGTCCTGGCACCCCCTGAAGTCCCTGCGCCCCCGTGTCTCCCTGGGCCCCCTGTGCACCTTGGGCGCCCTGGAAACCCTGGGCACCGGTCGCGCCCTGGGCGCCTGCGTCCCCCTGCGCACCTTGGACGCCTTGGAAGCCTTGCGCTCCTGCGTCGCCTTGCGCGCCCTGGGCGCCGGTGGCGCCTTGGAAGCCTTGGACGCCTTGTGCGCCTGTGTCGCCTTGCGGGCCTTGGGCGCCGGTGGCGCCTTGTGCGCCTGCGTCGCCTTGTGGGCCTTGGGCGCCGGTGGCGCCTTGTGCGCCTGCGTCGCCTTGCGGGCCTTGGGCGCCGGTGGCGCCTTGTGCGCCTGCGTCGCCTTGCGGGCCTTGGGCGCCGGTGGCGCCTTGTGCGCCTGCGTCGCCTTGCGGGCCTTGGGCGCCGGTGGCGCCTTGTGCGCCTGCGTCGCCCTGCGGTCCCTGAGCGCCGGTGGCGCCTTGTGCGCCTGCGTCGCCTTGCGGGCCTTGGGCGCCGGTGGCGCCTTGGGCTCCTGCGTCGCCCTGCGCACCTTGAGCGCCTGCGTCGCCCTGAGCGCCGGTGGCGCCTTGGAAGCCTTGGAAGCCTTGTGCGCCCGCGTCGCCTTGCGGGCCTTGAGCGCCGGTGGCACCTTGTGCGCCTGAGTCGCCCTGAGCGCCGGTGGCGCCTTGGAAGCCTTGAGCACCTTGTGCGCCCGCGTCGCCTTGCGGGCCTTGGGCTCCGGTCGCGCCTTGGGCGCCTGCGTCGCCTTGCGGGCCCTGAGCGCCGGTGGCACCTTGGGCGCCTGAGTCGCCCTGCGCGCCCTGAGCGCCGGTAGCACCTTGGGCGCCTGAGTCGCCCTGCGCGCCCTGAGCGCCGGTAGCGCCTTGAGCGCCTGAGTCGCCCTGCGCGCCGGTGGCGCCTTGGAAGCCTTGAGCACCTTGTGCGCCCGCGTCGCCTTGCGGGCCTTGGGCTCCGGTCGCCCCTTGGGCTCCGGTCGCCCCTTGGGCTCCGGTCGCCCCTTGGGCTCCGGTCGCCCCTTGGGCTCCTGCATCGCCCTGAGCACCGGTGGCACCTTGAGCGCCCGCGTCGCCCTGAGCGCCGGTAGCGCCTTGAGCGCCTGCGTCGCCCTGAGCGCCGGTAGTGCCTTGGAAGCCCTGCGCGCCCGCGTCGCCCTGTGCACCTTGGGCTCCGGTAGCACCTTGAGCTCCTGCGTCGCCCTGGGCACCCTGGGGGCCTTGAGCGCCATGCTTGTCGTGCGGGTAGTCGACCTTGTCCTTGTCGTGGCCACCCCAGGGGCTCTGCCAGCCCTGCGGACCGTAGTCCTTCTGCCCATCGGGGTACTGGTCCCACGAATCGCCGGGTCCGTCGCCGTCTTGGCTGACAGCTGACCAGAACCCGCCGTGCTGGCCCAGTGGACCGGGCGTACCGATGTGTGCGTCCTGTGCGGACGGCTTCGTTTCCACCGGCTGCGCTGCGGCTACGGGCCCACCGGTCATCCCGACCACCAGTAGGGCGGAGCTGAGCCCTGAAGCGGCCCGGCCATGGTTCCGGCTGCGTCGCAGCCGTCGGTTGTTACTCATGACCCCTCCAGAGCCACCCGATGCATCCAGGGCTACCTACTAGTCACCTGGCGTCGTTCAATGGGCGAGTCGTAGCGTATTCGACTGATTGATCGGTCGAGAGGGGTTTTGATGGGATCTGGGTACATTTAGGAGAAGGCGGAACTTACTTGCGATAGAGGGCATAAGGCCTGGCCATCGCGTTGTGGACCGCTGATCCCAAGGACTTGTCACGTTCGACGGTGAATGACCGCCACGACCCGAAGGTTTGTCGGGGGTCTTGGTTGGCCCGCGGTAGGCGGCGGCGTCCGTGCGGAAAACCGCCACCGCGCCGGTCCTGTACGGAGGGCGGCACGCGGAGGCGTTGGGGGTGTCAGCCTCGTGCTTCTCGCCCCGGCATTGTCGCCGCGAGTGCGGCGGCCACCCGGGACGCCTCGCGTCGACCCTGATCGCGGGCTGCGGCCACGAGCGCGGGCACGACGGATCGGTCCATCACGCTGGTCCCCTGCGCTCGTTTGGAGGCCGGGTCCCGGAGCAGCAACTCCACCCGGCGACCCGTTCCCAGCGCGGCTCGCTGCTTGTCGATGCGTGCCCAGGGTCCGATGGCGGCGGTGCTCGGCGCGAGGGCGATGACGGGGCCGCCTCCGGGGGCGAGGTCGAGGTTGACTGTCGACCGCATGCCGCCGTCCATGTAGCGGCGGTCGGCGATGCTGACCGGGGCCGTGGAGATCGGCATGGCGCAGCTCGCGGCGACGGCGTCCACCAGGGGGACGCTGTCGTGCCGGGTGATGGTGCGGCTGGCGCCGGTCTCGGTGTCGACGACCACGATGCGAAGGTCCACCTCGTACGGCCAGGCATGGTTGGGCAGGCGGGCCTCGGCTATCCGGCGCTGCCGGGACGGGTCGTCGATGCGTGCGCCGAGGGCGAGTCGGCCGAGGCGGCGAGCGGCCTGCTCGGGGCTGCGCGCGAACAGTTGTGCCCGCGCGAGCCGAAGCAGGTGGAGAAGGCCCGGTGCGGGTGAGGTTTCGTGGGCGACGCCGCCGCGCTGGCGCTCGAAGAGTTCCGCGAGGGGGGTGCCGCTGCCGAATTGGGCGCCGACAACGGCACCGGAGCTGGTGCCAATGACGACAGCCGAGGGAGCCACCGTCACTCCCTCGTCCGCGAGCCCGGTGAGGATGCCGACCTCCCAGGCGATGCCAGCCACTCCACCACCACCGAGCACCCAGACGGGCCGCACGTCGTCCGTCATCAGTCGCCTCATTCGACGTCGAATACTGCTAACACTGTACGCAGTTTAGGCTGACAATGACGAGGAAGAATTGACAACGGGCGATCAGGGCTCCCGTCGTCCGACGAGGATGCCGCCGAGCCGGCTCTCCGCCGAGGTGACTGTCGTCTGCGAGTCGACAGTGAAGCCGCTCTGGCGCAGCCAAGCCGCCACCTGGGCTGGTTGCCGACGATGGACGCGCACGTTCATCGGGTGCCCGCCGTAGCCCTCGGTCTTGACTGTCGTCTCGTCGCCCACGTGGAAGCCGAGCAGCAGCGGGCCACCGGGGCGCACCACCCGCCGGAAGTGGGCCAACACGACGCCGACCTCGTCGTCGGGGATGTGGATGAGGGAGTACCAGGCGACCAGTCCGGCGACCGAGCCGTCGGCCAGATCGAGGTCGGTCATCGAGCCGATCTCGAACCTCAACTCCGGGTGGTCACGGCGGGCCACGTCGATCATTCCGGGCGAGAGATCGATCCCGAAGGCGTCGACGCCGAGCGTGTGCAGGTAGGCGGTGATTCGACCCGTGCCGCAGCCCACGTCCGCTACCGGCCCGCCGCCGGCACCCTGTACGAGTTCGGCGAACGAGGCCAGGGCGGCTCGTTCGTACGGTGCCTCCGCCAGGAGGTCACGTACCAGGTGCGCGTAGCTGACCGCGACCGTGTCGTAGGAGGTGCGGGTCGCTGTCAACCAATCGTCTACGGTCACGAGTCCAACGCTAATTCAGCGACACACCGATGCCTGACCGTGCCGGACCGACAGTTTGGAGGCGTCCACCCATGACTTTTGCGCCGGTGATCGTGAGTTTGCCCATCGCCGACCGGGCCACCTCCTACCGCTTCTATCGCGACGGAGTCGGCCTCGACGCCGTGGGCGAGTTGGCCGACGACGGCCTCCCGGAGCCGCTGCAGTTCGTGGTCAACGACGGGCTGCGGCTGATGCTCATCCCGACCGGTGGCTTCGGTTGGGTGATCGGCCGGCACGAGGTCGCCCCGAGGGGCCAGAGCGAATGCCTGTTCAATCTTGGTGTCGCTTCGCCGACCGAAGTGGATGCTCTCGTCGAGCGGGCGCGCGCTGCCGGCGCCGAGATCATCACCGAGGCGGCAGACCAACCCTGGGCGTACGCGGGTGTCTTCGCGGACCCGGACGGCCACCTGTGGATGGTGTCCGCCGATTCGAAGTCCTGAAACTGTCGGCGGTGGTCGATATGTTCCGAGGGTGACCGTGACCACCGATGCCCCTGGAACGCTACCCACCCCCGCTGACGAGGCCCGGCTGTGGGCGCTCATCGAGGCGGCCTGGGCCGAGTTGGGCGCCGAGCCCTTGGCGCTGCGGCAGGCCCTCGTCGAGCGCGACCCCGCCGACGACGGCGACGATGACGGCTCGTCCTCCGCGATCGACGCCTGGCTTGATGCCTTCCTGGACAGCCTCGGGCAGCTGACGGTCGAGCTGACCGGGCAGGAGTTGACGGATCTCGACCGGGTGGTGGAGCGCAAGCTGTACGACATCGATCGGGAGGACATCCACGAGGTGACCGACGGGTCGGACGACGGCTTCCTCTACGCCCGAGGTTTTATCGTGGCCCTGGGGCGGTCGTACTACGAGGCGGTCCTCGCCGACCCCGCGATGGCGCTGCTGGACGCCGACTGCGAAGGCATGTGCTACTTCTTCGCGCACCTGCACAACGACCGGTTCGGTTCCTGGCCGGAGACCGGCTCCGGGATCTCCCGGGAGTCGTTCGGCAATCGGGTCGGCTGGTCCGCCTGAACGTTGCCATCCGCCTCAGCCCGGTTTGCGCTGCTGGGGTGGGGCTGCTTCCGTCGCCGGCAATTCGATCCGGCGGAGGCTGACCACCGAGACACCCGGCGGAGCGCTGGTATACCGCTCCAGGTTCTCCAGCAGGCCCTGGTGCCGCGCGTGTGCTTTGCAGACGCTGTCCAGATACTCCTGCCGGATCCGCGCGGTGCCCATCACGATGCCCTGGCGTGCCCGGTCCACCTGTTCCTGCCGCCCGGTGTAGATCCACACGACGTCGGGCACCACGGTGTCGGCCGGCACCGAAAGCCCGGTGGTGAGCACCGTGCGGTGGTAGTTGCCCTCACGTTTGTCCAGTTCGATGAGTTGCTCTCCCCGTACCAGGATCAGGATTCCGTCGAGGGCTGCCGGCGCAGCCGCGTCCGGCTCGGCATTGAGGAACAGCACCTGGATTTCGGGTTCGTCGCCGCTCGCCAGGTCCTGGTAGCGGATACGGCCCGGTCCGGTGTTGTCGGTGCAGACACTCCACGTCCGGCGCCAGCCGTTCAGGGTGGCCCGGCAGTAGTCGACGCCCTCCCGAGCGGGCCGACCGAGCAGGTCGCTGACCGTTTCGGGCGCGACCAGTGAGCCGTACGCGAAGATCCCGTACGTCGCCGGCTCGTCGAAGCGATCCCAGCCGCGCCACTCGCGAGGCCGTCGGGTCAGGTCCGGTTCGATCGGCACCGCCCTACCCTCGTGGAAATCCTTGCCCAGCGCATAGCTGTGCTGGTCGTGGACGCTGATGTTCAACCCGGCGACCCTGGCTTCCACCACCACGAAGATGTGGTAGGTGCGGCTGTCGAGCTGCCGGCCCTGCACACTCGTCGCCCGCCCGTCGCGCAGAGGCGCCTTGAGTGGGATCCAGAGGGTCAGCGGCATGCACGAGTCGACCCGAGGCCACACCCGTTCCTCCACCTCAGTGGCCTCCGGGCTGAGCACCTGGAGCTGCTCGCGTTTGAAGAAGGTGCTGCCGTCGATGAGCGACGTGGAACGGAAGGCCAGGTAGGCCCGTGCCCGGATGTCGCTCAGCGCGACGCCGTGGATCTTCTTGTAGAAACGGATCGCGATGATCCCGTCCGTGCTGACCTGCACCGGCCCGGCGGTGTCCGAGCGCAGCTCGGCGAGGCTGGACAGACTTCCCTTGGACCGCCAGGTGAAGAATTCGGTGGCGAAGATCCGGATCATGACGATGCCGATGATCGCGGCCGGGGTGACCGCACCGAGAAGGCTCGCCAGTGTGGCGAGGAATTCGTGCCAAGTGTTTCCATTCTGCCGGGGAAAGTCCTCCGCACCGAGGAGCGACCGAGCGGTCGCCAGCCAGGTCTGCGGGAAGCCCTTCGGTCCGCCACGGTCGGTCGGCTCGGGGCCGGCGGTGAGCATCGCGGCCCCGGTGAAGGCCGCCGAGACGGCCGCGACGAAGAGGACCAGCGCCGTCACCAGCTGCCAGGCTGAGGCGCGAGCGACCCAGAAGCGGCCGGCCCTGCGGATGACGGGGTGCGACCCAGGCCAGTTAGTCCTCATTGGACCCCCTCCCGTGGGGATCCAGCGTAGGCGTGCGAGCGTCATCGGTGAGTGTCGTTCAACAGACATGCCGGTCCGCGACGACAAGCTGCGGACCGCGGCGCTGCGTGCTCGGCACCCCACAAGTGATCAGGTGGAGCCTTACGCCTTCTCAAGCACGATCAAGTGGTACTCCAGCCAACACCGTAGGTCGACGCCCATGATTTTCTCCGTCGTGCGGCGGGATCAGACGTAGATCTTCGTGGCGTACGCCGGGCCGTAGTGCCGTTCCAGGTCTTCGAGGCTCTCCGTCGGTGCCTCGACCTCCTTGATCAGGCGCGCCCGGGACGGCAGTGCCTCGGGCTGCCAGGTCTCCGGCCGCCACAGCGCGGACCGCAGGAACGCCTTGGCGCAGTGGTAGAAGATCTGCTCGATCTCCACCACCACGGCGAGCACCGGCCGGTGCCCCTTGACCACCATGTCGTCGAACCAGGGCGCGTCGCTGACCAGGCGGGCCCGCCCGTTGATCCGCAGCGTGTCGGTCCGCCCGGGGATCAGGAAGAGCAACCCGACGTGCGGGTTGTCGAGGATGTTGCGGTAGCCGTCGGCCCGCTTGTTGCCGGGCCGCTCGGGCAGCGCGATCGTCGTGTCGTCCAGCACCAGGGCGAACCCCGCCGGGTCGCCCTTGGGTGAGACGTCGCAGCTGCCGTCCGCGCCGGCCGTGGCCATCAGGCAGAACGGCGAGGCGCCGAGCCACTCGCGGTCCCGTTCGTGCAGCCGGGTGCGTTCCTTGGTGGCGGCCCGCGCGTTCGGCACGCCGAGAAGCTCGCGCAACTCCTCGTGCGAGGTGATCTCCACCGTCACGTTGATCCTCCCTCAGCCGTTGACCCGGTGGCGGGGCACCACCGTCGTCAGCCTAGGCCGCCGTGACCAGCGCGAGGTTTGTGCCTGGTTGCCGGGGGTACGGCCTCACCCGACGCGCTCGCCCGCACGAGACCGTTCCGCAGGACGCCGACCAGTGGAGGCCGGGAGATGGAGAGCCGACTCAAGGTGCTGGGTCACCCAGTCCACCCGATGCTGGTGATGTTCCCGGTCGCGCTGCTGGCCACGGCGGTGCTGTTCGACGTGGTGGACACCGTCGGCGGTCCCGACTTCCTCGGCGAGGTCGCGTACTGGAACATCACCGTCGGCCTGATCGGCGGCCTGCTCGCCGCGGCGGCCGGCACGTTCGACCTGCTGGCGATCCCGACCGGCACCCGCGCCAAGCGGGTGGGTCTGCTGCACGCGGGCGCCAACGTCGCGGTGATCCTGCTCTTCGCCGCCGTGTGGGCGGTGCGGCTGAACGCTGATTCCCGGGCCGCCGGCGGGGCACTGGTCGCCATCGAGGTGGTCGCGCTGGCGATTCTCGGCATCAGCGCCTGGCTCGGTGGTGAGCTGGTCGACCGGCTCGGTGTGGGCGTCGACCCTGATGCGGGCCTGGATGCGCCCAGCTCACTACGGCCACCGACGGCCACCCAGCGGATCGGAGAGGTGTGATGAGCGAGCAGCAGTTCGGCGGCTTCGGCCGGGGGTGGCGCGGCAACCGGCAGCAGGGCTGGGACCCGATGGGGGAGTTGCAGTCGCTGCGCTCCGAGTTGAGTCGCCTGGTCGGTGGTCGCGGCGGGGCGTCCGACGTCGAGTTGACCGAGACCTCGGACGGCTGGGAGGTCGTCGTCCGGCTGCCCGGGGTGGCGCCGGAGGAGGTGGCCGTCGAGTTGGACGACCGCGAGTTGTGCGTGCGGGCCCGTTCGGAGGCGGAGGTCAACGCCGACCAGGGCATCCCCGGCGGCTTCGAGACGCGCGGCTTCGAGTACCGGGTCAACCTGCCGGCGCGGGTCGACCCGGACACCATCGACGCGGTGATGGACCATGGCCTGCTCCGGGTCCGGCTGCCACGGGCGACCCGGCCCGCGCCGCGCACCATCACCGTCGGCCGCACCGGGCCGCGCTCCGGCGACTTCGGGACGGGTACGTCGATGCCAGCCGATCCCGCAGCGGACCGGGAGTTGCACCGCCCGGACACCGCCGGCGAGATCGACCGGCCGTAGCGGGCCGGGTGGTCACCCCGTCAGTGCTCGGCCCGACGGCCGAGCGCCTTCCCGACGTGCGGCGGATCGCCGTGCTGCGCGCCAACGCGCTCGGTGACTTCATCTTCGCCCTGCCGGCGCTGGACGCGTTGCGCAGCGCGTACCCCTCGGCGGAGATCGTGCTGCTCGGGGCGCCGTGGCACGCGAAGCTCTGGCGCGACCGGCCCGGCCCGGTGGACCGGGTGCTGGTGGTGCCGCCGGCAGCCGGCATCCGCACGCCGGAGCCGGGCGAGCCGGAGTCGTCGATCGACGATTTCGTGGCCGCTGCCGCTGGTGCGGAATTCGACCTGGCGGTGCAGATCCACGGCGGGGGTGCCAACTCCAACCCGCTGATCAGTCGGCTTGGTGCCCGGTTGACTGTGGGCCTGCGCGCCGACGCCGCGCCGCCGCTGGACCGGTGGCTGCGCTACGTCTACTACCAGCACGAGGTGATCCGCTACCTGGAGGTGGTGGCGCTGGCGGGAGCGCCGGCCACCACCATCACGCCGACGCTGGCGGTGACCGACGCCGACCGGGCCGAGGCCGCCGGGGTGCTTGGCCCGGCACGCCGTCCCCGGGTGGCGTTGCATCCGGGCGCCACCGACACCCGCCGCCGCTGGCCCGCCGAGCGCTTCGCCGAGGTGGCCCGGGCGCTGCACGAGGACGGCTACGAGGTGCTGGTCACCGGCACGCCCTCCGAGCAGGAGGTGGTGGATCGGGTCGTCGCCGCGGCGCAGGCGCCGGTGCGTCCACAGGTGGGCACGCTCAGCCTGGGCGGGTTGGTCGGCTGCTATGCCGACTGCGCGTTGGTCGTTTCGAACGACACCGGCCCGCTGCACCTGGCCGCAGCGGTGGGCGCGCCCACTGTGGGCATCTTCTGGGTCGGCAACCTGATCAACGGGGCCAGCCCGCTGCGGGGTCGGCACCGGCCGATCAGCTCGTGGACTGTGCATTGCCCAGTCTGCGGTGTCGACTGCACACCGGGCATCTATCCGCACCGGCCCGGCGACGGTGACTGCCCGCACCGGGACTCGTTCGTGACCGACGTACCGGTGATCGAGGTGCTGGAAGCCGCCCGGGAGTTGCTCACCCGGTAGTTCAGGCCGGCTGCGGGGTGTCCTCCTCGGCGAGGACTACCTCCCACGCCTCCACGTCCCGGTCGGTGACGGTGGTGGGGGACTCCAGGTGGTACGCGCCGCTGGGCAGGATGCCCGCACCGCCGTGGCGGGACAACACGGCGAGTTGCGCGGCCACGTCCTCGCCCTGGTGCTTCTCCTGCACCCGACGCCAGAAGTCGAAGCCGCCGGCGTCGACGAGCTTGGCCCGGTCGTAGAGCACGCACCCGCCGATCCAGGAGACCTTGTACGCCCGCCACGCGCCCGGAGGCAGCGCCAACTGCTCGGTGATGTGCAGCAGGTTCGCGGCCGAATGGATTCGGGCCCGGTTCCACTCCGGGGTGTCGGGTCGGATCCGCTCCGGTGTGGGCGGCCCGGCCCACTCCTCGTAGTGGCGGTGCGATTCCGGCCGCACGTCATCGGTGTACGAGAGCCCGTGCACGCCGTTGCCGACGAACCCGCAGCCCAGCTCACCGATCGCGGTGACCAGTCGGTGCAGCGCATCCGGTTCCAGCCAGATGTCGTCGTCGAGGCTGAGGACGTACCGGGCGGCCGAGGCGGCGAGCAGGTACGCCCGGTGTTCGGCCAACCCCCGTCGCGGCAGTCGGCGGGTCAGCAGCACCGGGTGACCCCGGTGGCGAAGCGCCCGGACCATTGTGGCCGCGGCGGGGTGCGTGTACGCCGGATCCCCGTCGGACTGGTCGCTGACGACCACGCCGAAGCCGGGTACCCCGTCCTGGGCGGCGAGCCCGCCCAGGGTGACGGCCAGCTCGGCGGGCCGGTTCCGGGTCGGAATCAGCACGTCCACCAGCCGGTCGGCGCGGAACTCGTCCGGGGTGCCGAGGTCGAGGGGGCGGTTCACGACGCCTGGGTGCGGGTGCGCAGCGACGGGTCCGGCTCCCGGTCGTCGATGTGGGGCGACGGGTCCTGGCTGTGCGACCGGATCCGCTCGATGATCGCCGAGGTGGAGCGGTCCGGCACGTACCCCAGGGTGCGCACCTGGCCGCCCAGCCGGCGTACCAGCGGCGCCTCCGGCACCAGCTCCGGCGGATAGTCACCGCCCTTGACGTACACGTCCGGTCGGACCGCCTCGATCAGCGCGGCCGGTGAGTCCTCCTCGAAGACCACCACGTGATCCACGCAGGCGAGCGCGGCGAGCAGGGCACCCCGGTCCTCGACCGGGTTGACCGGCCGGTCCGGGCCCTTCAGCCGTCGTACGCTGCCGTCCGAGTTGACCGCCACGATGAGCAGGTCGCCCAACGCGCGTGCCTGCTCCAGGTAGCGCACATGCCCGCGATGCAGCACGTCGAAGCAGCCGTTGGTGAAGACCACCGACCGTCCCGCCTCGCGGTACTCGGCGACGATCGCGTCCAACTCGTCGCCGCCGACCAGCGCGGGGTGGCTGGTGGTGTCGGTCGGCTGGTCCAACGCGGCGAGCAGGTCGTCCCGTCGGCACACGCAGGTGCCGGTGTCCGAGACGGTGATGGTGGCCGCGAGCTGGGCGAGTTGGGCGGCGGTGGGCAGGGGCGCGTCGGCGGCCAGGGCCAACGTCATCGCCGCCAGGTACGCGTCGCCGGCACCCACGGCGTGGCTCGCCGGCACCGGAGTGCTGTGGCTGCGTCGTGGCTCCCCGTCGGCGCCGCCGACCACGGCGCCCTCGGTGTCCAGGGTCACCGCGACCACATCGGCACCGGTGTGCGCACGCAGTTCGGCCAGCCGCGACTTGGCCAGCACGGCCCGGTCGACGCCCTCTCCGGCCCGGGTGTTCACTGTGACGCCGGTGCCGGTGACGCTGAGCCCGTCACCGGTGAGGGCGACCCGTCCCTCGCCCGGGGTGGGCTCGCCGACCGGCCCGGGGCGGTCGGCACGGGTCGGTTCGGCGGCGGTGTCGTCGGCGCGTACCGCCCCCGGGGCCGCGCCGACGGTCATCTCGGACGGTCCGTCGACGGGGTCGCCGTCCGGGTGTTCCAGGTGCAGTTCGGTCCCGCCGGTCGGTCGGGTCGTACCGCCCGCGCGGGCCAACAACCGGGTCGCCTCGGCGAAGCTGGGGGTGACAACTGTCGGCGCGAGGCCCCGCCAGTCGGCCAGGTCGTGGGCGTCGAGCGCGACGGTGGCGTACCGCTGGCGGTTCTCGACCAGCCACGCGCGGACCGGCGCGGGCAGCGCGCCCAGGCCGTAGTCGCAGACCACCAGGGTCGGGGCCTCCCCACCGGCGGCGGCGCGCAACTCCTCGGTGGCGCAGCTCAGGGCGGTGAGCAGCCGGCTCACCCCGTCGTGGTCCAGCGCGTCCTCCGGGTCACCGGAGTCCTCACGCAGCAGGATCTGGTTGCCGGCCAACATCCGCCGCTTGACCGGTGTGGGCCGCCCGGGTTGGTTGACGGTGCGGTCCCAGACGCTCGCGCGGTCCAGGCAGTCGTGCAGTTCGTCCCCGGCGACGTCCGCGCCGACCGGTGCCACCAGCACCGCCCGGCCGCCGAGGGCGGCGACGTTGACGGCGGTGTTCGCGGCCCCGCCGGCGGCGGAGATCCGCCGTCGCAGGGTGAGGACCGGGGCGGGCGCCTCCCGGCAGAGCCGGTCGGAGTCGGCGAACCGCCATTCGTCCAACATGGCGTCACCGACGATCAGGACTGGGCGTCCGAGCCAGCTCTCCACGACGGTGGCGAACCGGCGCTGCTCCGCTGCTGCTCCTGCCATGCCTCCCCGGGTCCCCAGCGGCCTGCCGGACAAACCTGCGCGCCAACCGGTCCCGCCGCTGGTCAAGCGGTCCTCGGTGGCTCCGTGACCGGTCCGAGCCGGTCCCACACCTGACCGACCTGTTTCGGGCGTTCGAGCGCGGGAAGGGGATTGAGGTACCCCCGGAAAGGAGATGTACCGAGATGGCAGCGACATTGCAGGGCAAGCGGATCGCCTTCCTGGCCGCCGACGGCGTCGAGGAGGTCGAGTACGTCCAGCCACGCGAGGCGGTCGAGACCGCCGGCGCGACGGCCGAGCTGGTCTCGCTGAAGCCCGGCTCCATCCAGTCCTTCAACCACCTGGACCACTCCAAGACGTACGACGTGGACGTGACTGTCGACAAGGCCGACGCCGCCGGCTACGACGCGCTGGTGCTGCCCGGAGGGGTGGCGAACCCGGACTTCCTGCGGGGCGACCCGGACGCGGTGCGGTTCGTGAAGGCGTTCTTCGACGCGGGCAAGCCCGTCGGGGTGATCTGTCACGGCCCGTGGACGCTGATCGAGGCGGACGTGGTGCGCGGCCGGCGGATCACCTCCTGGCCGACCCTGCGTACCGACCTGACCAACGCCGGGGCCACCTGGGTGGACGAGGAGTGCGTCACCGACGGCAACCTGACCAGCAGCCGCAAACCCGACGACCTCCCCGCTTTCTGCGCGGCGATCACCAAAACCTTCACCACCTCCTGACCCCACCCACCCCTCCGTTGATCATGAAGTTATTGCCCTTCGGCGCGGCGTGTCGTGGCAATAACTTCATGATCAACGCTGGCGGAGCGGGTGCGGCACGGGGTTGGTTTTTTGGTGGTTCGGCGCATGTTCTGCGGCTCGCGGGATAGAAGGCCACATGACCACCGAAGCCTCGGATGCGCCGGTGCTGAACCGTCAGCAGATCCGGCTGCTCATGTTGGGCCTGATGACCGGCATGCTGCTGGCCGCACTCGACCAGACCATCGTCGGTACGGCGCTGCCGACCATCGTGGGCGAGTTGGGCGGGATCAACCACTACTCGTGGGTGGTCACCGCGTACCTGCTCGCCTCGACCGCGTCGACGCCGCTGTACGGCAAGATGGCCGACCTGTACGGGCGTCGGCCGGTCTTCCTCTTCTCGATCGGCACGTTCCTGCTGGGGTCGTTGCTGGCCGGGCTGTCGCAGAACATGACCCAGCTGATCGTCACGCGGGGTATCCAGGGTCTCGGCGCCGGTGGTCTGCTCACGCTCGCGTTCACCATCATCTCGGACGTGGTGTCACCCCGGGAGCGTGGTCGGTACCAGGGCCTGTTCGGCGCGGTCTTCGGCATCTCGTCGGTCGCCGGGCCGCTGGTGGGTGGTTACTTCGCGGAGACCGACTGGCGGTGGATCTTCTACATCAACGTGCCGCTGGCGATCCTGGCCATCGTCGTCTGTTACCACGTGATGCGGTTGATCCCGTTCGAACGTCGGGACCACTCGATCGACTGGCTCGGTGCCGGCCTGCTGGTGGCCGGGGTGAGTTCGCTGCTGCTGGCGCTGAGCTGGGGCGGCAACGAGTACGCCTGGGGCTCTGGCGTGATCATCACGCTCTTCGTCGTCGGTGCGGTGCTGGGAGTGCTCTTCGTCCTCCAGGAGGCCCGGGTGGCCGAGCCGATCCTGCCGTTGCGGCTGTTCCGGAACGCCACCTTCGCGTTGGCCAACTCGGCCCTGCTCATCATCGGTCTGGTGATGTTCGGTTCGATCATCTTCATCCCGCTGTACCTGCAGATCGTGAAGGGCGCCTCGCCGACCCGCAGCGGTCTGCTGATGCTGCCGATGATGGCCGGCATCATCGTCACCTCGATCCTGACCGGCCGCGCGATGACCCGGATCGGCCGGTACAAGTGGTTCCCGGTGGCCGGTTCGGTGACCCTCCTGGTCGGCATGTTCCTCTTCACCCAGTTGGAAGTGGCCACCTCGCTCTGGGTGGCGTTCGGGTACATGGTGGTGATCGGCGTCGGGCTGGGCCTGTGCATGCAGTCGCTGATCCTGGCGGTGCAGAACGCGGTCTCGGTACGCGACCTGGGCGCCGGCACCTCGTCGGCGACCTTCTTCCGGTCGCTGGGCGGTTCGTTCGGTGTGGCGATCCTCGGCACTGTGCTCTCGTCCCGGCTGACCGGCGGACTCGCCGACCGGTTGCCCGGCGCGATCGCGCAGCTCCCGCCGCAGGAGCAGGCCGCGGTGGCGGCGAGTGGTGGCGCCAACATCTCGATCAACGATCCGGCCACCATCCTGGCCCTGCCGGGCCCGGTGCGCGCGGCCATCCAGGGCGCCTTCGTCGACGCGCTGGACATGGTCTTCCTGACCGCCGGCCTGATCGCGATCGTGGCGGTGGTGGTCACACTGACGCTGCCCAACACGCAGCTGCGGGGTGCCGGCCCGAAGGGTGCCACCGGTGGCGCCGACCCGCTCGGCGGGGAGGCCCCGGCTCCGGGCGGCAAGCCGTTGACCCGCGAGTCGAAGGAGGAGGCCGCCGCCGACATGGAGGCCAAGTCCCAGACGATGATCTGACCGTCTCGACACCGACCGCCCCGGACCGCTCCGGGGCGGTCGGCGTCAGCGGGGCCCTAGGTCAGGCGGGGCGGCGGTAGGCGCCGTACCACCAGGTCGCGGCCAACTCCCGGGCCCCTGCCGCGTCGGTCTCGGGGTCGGCCGAGGTGGTGCTGACGTGGTCGGCGAGGAAGCGGTCGCCGCCGACCACTATCAGCCGGCTGGCCGTCGTCACGTCCAGGTCGGCGGGGGTACGCCCGGCCTGCTGCTCGATCCGGAGCGCGTCCACGGTGCGGGCGACGAACCGCTCCAGCCCGGCCGCCCAGTACTCCCGGACCACCTCGTCGTACGCGGCGACCTCGCTGACCGCGGCCAGCACCGGGGCGTACGTCCGGTATATCCGGATCACGTCGGCGAACACGTCGGTGAGCCGAGCGAGCGGGTCGCCGGGGCCGCCCGGGTCCCATTCGCCGGTGCGGTCGAACGCACTCTCCCGCATGGTGCCGGCGAGGCGCATGAGCAGTTCGCTCTTGTCCCGGAAGTGGGTGTAGAAGGTCGACCGCGCCACGCCGGCCTCGGCGGCGATCCGCTGCACGCCGAGGTCGGTGAAGCGGATCCCCTCCTTCAGGAGCCGTTCGGTGGCCGCCAGCACCCGCGCTTCGACGGCCGCGCGTCCGTCGGGATTGCGCGGGCGGCGGCGGGTGATCGAGGGCATAGCCGGAATCCTAGGTGGCCGGGGGTTGGGTAGGCGACGTACGCTCGTTGCCGGACACAGTGTCCGACATAGTGACCACGGAGTGCCTGACCTCGGCCTCCGACCCACCATGAGGAGCAACACACGTGAAGTACCGACTGCTGGGCACCACCGGGGTGTACGTCTCGGAGATCTCGCTCGGCGCGATGACCTTCGGCGGCAGCGGGCACCCGCTCTGGGGCACCCTGGGTGGGCTGGCGCTGCCGGAGGTGCAGCGACTGGTGGACACCGCGCTGGACGCGGGCGTCAACTTCGTCGACACCGCCGACGGCTACAGCGACGGCGAGAGCGAGGAACTGCTCGGCAAGGCGCTCGGCAAGCGGCGTCGCGACGTCGTACTGGCGACGAAGGTGCACTCACGGACGGGCCCCGGCCCGAACGACGTCGGCACCTCCCGGCTGCACATCATGCAGAACCTGGAGGACAGCCTGCGCCGACTGGGCACCGATCACATCGACCTGTACCAGATCCACAACTTCGACCAGATCACTCCCATGGAGGAGATGCTGCGCGCGCTCGACGACGCGGTCCGGCAGGGCAAGGTCCGCTACATCGGCGCTGCGAACTTCGCCGCCTGGCAGATCTCCAAGGCGCTGGGTATCTCCGCTCGGGAGAAGTTGGCCGGGTTCGTCTCGGTGCAGGAGTACTACTCGCTGCTGGGCCGGGACGTGGAGCGCGACGTGGTGCCGATGGCACTCAACGAGGGTGTCGGGCTGACCGTCTGGAGCCCGCTCGCCGGTGGTTTCCTCTCCGGCAAGGTCAGCCGGGACGGTGCCGTCGCCGACAGTGGCGCGCGGAGCGCCCAGCCCGGTTACGCCAGCTTCACCCCGTTCGACCCCGAGCACGCCTTCGGAGTGGTCGACGTGCTCAAGGGCGTCGCCGAGCGGCACGAGGTGAGCCCGGCCCGGGTGGCGGTCGCCTGGCTGCTGTCCCGACCGGCAGTGACCAGCGTGATCGTCGGTGCCCGCAAGCACGAGCAGTTGGTCGACAACATCGCCGCCTCGGATCTCACACTGACCGAGCAGGACCTCACCGAGCTGGACGAGGCCACGAAGCTGCCCGTCGCGTACCCGAACTGGATCCAGGAAGGGTTCTTCGCCGGGCTCCGGCTGCCGCAGTGAGGCACGGCCCCGGGGTCGGTGGCTCCGGGGCCGCCCTACTTGAGGATGAGCCGGTTCGTCTGCTCGAAGACGTCCAGGTCGGCCAGGGTTTCGATGACCGACGTGGAGAGTGGGGCGGGAAACCGGTCGCGGGCGAAGAAGCCGGCGTCGGTGGTCTCGTCGGTGACCCGGGCCAACTGCCCGTCCCACTCCTCCACCTTGAACGCGGTAGTGAACACCTGGTAGGTGTGGCCGTACATGTTGGTGCTCGTCCGGTCCGGGCCGGTGTAGAGGGCGAACGCGCAGACCCGCAGCGCGCGCAGCCCGGTCTCCTCGCGGACCTCGCGTACCGCGCAGTCGGCGATCGACTCGCCCAGCTCCATCGCGCCGGCCGGCATGGCCCACTGGCCGTTGTCCGAGCGTTTGATCAGCAGAATGCGCCCGGCATCGTCGTTGACCACGGCACGGGCGCCGACGAACATCAGCGTCCGGTCCCCGGCGAGCGCGCGCAACTGCCCCACGTACGAGTCGGCCCAGGAGATGCTCACCTGCGACAACTTACGGGGGTTCCCAACGTGTGACCGCCGACACTAGCTTGTTACCCATGCGTAGCACGATGATGGACGCCCCTCTGCAGATCTCCCGGATCCTCGACCACGGTGCACTGGTGCACGGCACGGCCGAGGTGGTCACCTGGACGGGCGCCGAAGCCCGCCGGATGACGTACGCCGAGGTGGGCCGGGCCGCCGCCCGGCTGGCGCACGGGCTGCGCGACGAGTGCGGGGTGACCGGCGACGAGCGGGTCGCCACCTTCATGTGGAACAACAACGAGCACCTGATCGCCTACTTCGCGGTGCCGAGCATGGGCGCGGTGCTGCACACGCTCAACATCCGGCTCTTCCCCGACCAGGTCGTCTACATCGCCAACCACGCCGAGGACCGGGTGGTCCTCGTCGACAGCACGCTCATCCCGCTGTTGGGCCGGGTGATCGGTGAGCTGATCACTGTGCGGCACGTCGTGGTGGTCGGCGGTGGTGACCCGGCGCCGCTGGTGGCGGCGGCCGGCGACCGGATCACCGTGCACCACTGGGACGCGTTGCTCGCCGACCGGCCCGACACGTACGACTGGCCCGAGGTGGACGAGCGCGACGCCGCAGCGCTCTGCTACACCTCGGGCACCACAGGCAACCCGAAGGGCGTGGCCTACTCGCACCGGTCGATCTATCTGCACTCGTTGCAGGTCTGCATGCCGGAGGGTTTCGGCCTCGGGCCGACCGACCGCGAGTTGGCCATCGTGCCGATGTTCCACGCCATGTCGTGGGGTCTGCCCTATGCGGCCTTCCTGTCTGGCGCGTCGCTGATCATGCCGGACCGGTTCCTCCAGGCCGCGCCGATCGCCGAGATGATCGCCGCCGAGCGGCCCACACTGGCCGGCGCGGTGCCGACCATCTGGACCGACCTGCTGGCCTACCTGGACACCCACGACGTGGACACCTCGTCGCTCGGTGAGGTGATCGTCGGCGGCTCGGCGTGCCCGCCGGCGCTGATGCACGCGTTCGACGAGCGGCACGGAATCGACGTCATCCACGCCTGGGGGATGACCGAGATGTCCCCACTGGGGTCGGTCTCGCGTCCGCCTGCCGGTGCGACAGGTGAGCAGGCCTGGCGCTACCGCTACACCCAGGGGCGGGTGCCCGCGGGCGTGCAGGCGCGGATCGTCGGCCCGTCTGGCGACCCGATGCCCGCCGACGGCACGGCCGTGGGGGAGCTGGAGGTCCGAGGGCCGTGGGTGACCGCCCGGTACGTCGGAGACGACGCCCCGGACGAGGAGAAGTTCCGTGACGGCTGGCTGCGCACCGGCGACGTCGGCACCCTCTCGCCGGACGGGTACATCAACCTGACCGACCGCGCCAAGGACGTGATCAAGTCCGGTGGCGAGTGGATCTCGTCGGTGGAGTTGGAGAACGCGCTGATGGCCCACCCGGCGGTGCTGGAGGCGTGCGTGGTGGGGGTCCCGGACGAGCGATGGGACGAACGCCCGCTGGCCACGGTTGTGGTCCGGGAGGGCGCTTCGGTGACCGCCGAGGAGTTGCGGGACTTCCTGGCCGGGTCGGTGGCGCGCTGGCAGTTGCCCGAGCGCTGGGCGTTCATCGACACGGTGCCGAAGACCAGCGTCGGCAAGTTCGACAAGAAGGTCGTCCGTTCGCGGTACGCCGAGGGCGAGCTGACTGTCCGGGAGCTGACAGCCCCGTAACGTTTTCCCCGGCACTGTCGCCTGTTGGGGCGGGAGTACTCCTGAACCCTCCCCAGGGGCGGCCCCGGCGTTCGCACCGCGCCGGGGCCGCCCGCTCCACGCGGGGTGACCCGCACCGTCATTGTTGCGAAAGTTGTTCGCTTCTGTCCTGCTGACGGAGAAATCGGGTGGTCAGCGACCCGATCAGGCATCGCTGGTCGTGATGAGCACCTTGCCCACCGTCGAGTCCTCCACCGCCTGGTGCGCAGCGGCCGCCTCCGCCAGCGGGTAGTAGTGCAGCGGCAGACCGGCGTCCGCGCCGACCCGGATGCCACCCTGGCTGGCCGCCGCCGCCACGTCCTTCACGCCCTGCGCCTTGGCCGCCTTCGGCTCCGTGTAGACCAGGACGAACTGCCAGCGGGCGTTCGGCGCCATCATCGCCCGGATCGGGATGCTCACCTCGTCCCCGCCGTTGTCGGCGTACATGCAGACCGCGCCACCGTGCCGCAGCACCCGTACGTCGACCGAGGCGTTGCGCGCGGGGGACACCTCCACGATCGTGTGGACCCCGTCGGGGGCGATCTTGTGGACCTCCTCGACCACGTCTTGCTCCCGATAGTTGATCACGAAGGAGGCGCCGGCCGAGGCCGCGAGCTGTGCCTTCTCCGCGCTGCTCACAGTGGCGATCACCGTGGCGTCGGCCCACCGGGCGAGCTGGATCGCGGCGTTGCCGACCGCGCCCGCGCCGCCCTGCACCAACACCGTGTGATCCGCGAGCGCACCGGCCCGCAGCGTGTCCGGCATGAACTCACCAGCGGTCAGACAGCGGTGCGCGGTGAGGAACGGGATGCCCAGGGCCGCGCCCAGCTCGAACGGGGCGGCGCCGAGGCGCACCGCCTGCCGGACCGGCACCAGCGTGTACTCCGCCGTCGTGCCCCACTGTCGCTGCCAGGCGGCCTCCCAGACCCACACCCGCTCACCGATCAGGTCGGGGTCGACCCCCTCGCCAACCGCCTCGACCACCCCCGCGCCGTCCTGCCCGGGAATCTGCCACCCGTTCGGCGGGGCGTTGCGGCGGGACTTCCAGTCGGTCGGGTTCACCCCGGAGACCGCCATCCGCACCAGGACCTCGCCCGCACCCGGCTCCGGCACCGGCCGGTCGACCAGATCGAGCACCGAAGGGTCGCCGTTGCGCTCGTACACGATGGCCTTCATCCGTGGTCTCTACCCGGCTCGACCCCTGTCAACCCAGCTCGTCCACCAGCTCCGGGGTCAGCTCACCGATCGCGTTCAGCGTCACCACCGCCAACCCGGCCGCGTCCGGGTCGAGCGGGTACGAGCCGTGCGGCACCGCCACCACCCGCATCCCCGCCGCCGCTGCGGAACGCACCCCGTTTGACGAATCCTCCACGGCCACACAGCGGGTCGGGTCGACGCCGAGGCGCTGCGCCACGCTCAGGTACACGTCCGGTGCGGGCTTGCCCCGCTCGGTCTGCTCGGTGGAGAGGGTCGCGCCGAACGCGTCGGTCAGGCCGGTCGCCGCCAGCGCCGCCTCGATCAGCCGGGTCGGCGACGAACTGGCCAACCCGAGCGGCCACCGCGCGGCCAGCCGGCGAACGACCTGGTCGGCGCCGTCGATGAGGGGTACGTGGTCCCGGTAGCGTCGGGTCATCTCCTCGACCACCTCGACGGCTACCTGCTCGGCGGTGCGGTCGACGCCCAGTTCTCCGCTCAGGTAGTGGGCCCACTCCCCGGTGCTCATCCCCATGAGTCGGCGTTGCGTGTCCGGTTGCCACGTCCCGCCGTGCGCCGCCACGTACGCCCGGCGGACCTCCTCCCACACCGGCTCGGAATCCACGATCACGCCGTCCAGGTCGAAGACCACCGCATCAGTCACGGGGCCCATCCTGCCCGACCGGTGGGTGCCCGGTCAGCCGGGCAACGCGGGCAGACCGAGCGGGCTGCCCTCGGGAAGCAGAGTGTGACCGGAACGGGCGATCGGCTCCAGCAGCTCCCGGAGCCGGTCCGTGTCGTGGGCGCCGAGCGCCTGCCACGGGTGCGCGGCGGCCCGGTCGGTGGCGTCCTCGATGGCCTGGAACCCGGCCCGGGCGTGGTCGGTGGCCGCGCCGTCCCCGGTCAGCCAGCCCCGCTCGGTGAGCCGCACGCGGGCGGCCTGCCACTGCTCCTCGGACCAGCCCCGGCCCAGCAGGTACTGCGGCGACGAACCGTCCAGCGCGACCCGCCCGGCCAGCGTCTCCACCGGGTCCAGGCCGGCGGCCACCAGCGCCGCCACGTGCCCGTCCCCCCGGTGCTCGCGCAGCGTGGTGGCGGCCTGCCAGAGCCGCGCCAGCGGGTACTCCCCGGCCGGGAGGGCCGCGTTGGCCGCGCCGAGCACCCGGCCGGCGGTCTGCGCCGCCGCGGCGGCCCGATCCAGCAGGTCGGCGGCCTCCACCAGGTGCGACTCGGGTAGCTCGTAGGTCAGCTCGGCGAGCGCCTGCACGGCACCGGTCAGTCGGGCGCGCAGCGCCTCCTGCGGGGTGGCCAACCGCCACACCGCAGGCAGCGCGCGGGCCACCATCTGCGGCGCGAAGTTGAAGAAGGCGGCGATCACCGGGGCCGCCTCGGCGGCTCCCAGCGGCGCGGCCCGGCCGGCGAAGTAACCACGCCAGTAGCCGCGCAGCCCGACCGCCTCGTACGCGGCCCGGGCCCGGGGGTGCAGGTAGGTGACAGTGTGCACCGGCTCGAAGAACGCCCACATCGACCGGGCGGTCCGCCCAGGCTCGTCCAGCGCCGTCACATGCACCTCCGCGTCCCGGTTCCGGATGCTGCTCACCCCGGGCGGCGAACCGCCCGGGGTGACGCCGAACCTACTGCCGCTGGGTGACGGGCCGGAAGCCCCATGTGAACAACTCCATCGCGTCCCGGCGACAACCGGGACGACTTGGACAGGTCACTGGGCGGCGAGCACGTCCACCACGAAGCGCAGCGGACCGGTGGGACGTCCACCTGCGGCGGCCTCGTCGTTGCCGTACGCCAGCTCGCCCGGGATGTCGAGCTGCACCCGGCTGCCCACCGTCACCCCGACCAGGCCCTGGTCCCAGCCGGGGATGACCTGGCCGACGCCGATCGGGAAGGTGGCCGGCTGCCCGGCCTTCCACGAGGAGTCGAACTCCTTGCCGTCCTTGAAGAACACCCCCACGTAGTTGGTGGTGATGTTCTGGCCCTTCTGCACGGCCGGGCCCTTGCCCTTGATCAGCGGGGTGACGGTGAGCTTCTTGAGCTCACCGGTGCCCGGCGTCACCGTCGGCTTGGTGCCCAGCGCCGGGTCGGAGCCCTCGGGCAGCTGCGGAGCGGGGGGCGCGCCAGCCTCGTCGGGGGCCGGGGCGGAGGCGGACGGGGTCGCGTCGGCCTGGGTCTTGGGCTTGTCGTCGCCCCCACCGATCGCCACGAAGACGCCGATCAGCGTCGCGGCCACGGCGAGGGCGGCGAGGCTGCTGAGCCCGGCGTTGATCTTCCGCCTCCGGTCGGCGGCCTTCTTCTCCGCCAACTGGGCGGCCAGGCGGCGCCCCGACTTGGTTGCCGGGCTCTGGTCCGGGCCCGTCTGCTGCGTCCGCTCGCTCACGTCGTCGACTCCCTGCTGCGAAGTGTGGCCGGCACCCGGTGCCGGGGGGAAAGCCGACGCACACGGTACCCGCACCGCGGCCTACCGTGCCCGCCGCCGACGCCTCGGATCGCCCAGTGCGACATTCCGAGGCTTTCCCGGGCGGTTATTCCGGGACGACCATGAAGTCGGTCACGAACGACGTGATCCGTCCGTCGGCGGTACGGCCGATCCAGGTGCCGTAGCAGCCGTCGCCCCAACCAGTGGCCACCGTGACGACGTTGGCGCCGCTGGCCTCGTCCAACACTGCGGTGATCAGCCCCGGGACCGGGGACGACGGCAGCTCGGTCGGGATGAAGACCTCCTCGACCCGGTCGGAGTCCCAGCTCTCCAGGACGGCGAGCGCGGTCGGGTCGGCGAGGGTGCCGACACCGGCGTCCACCCCGTATCCGAAGTAGTCGTCCGCGCCGAGCGTGGCGACGTCCTGGTCGCCCGCGACGGCCGGCTCCCAGCGGATCGTCGGTTCCGCCGAGACGACCAGCTCCAGCGCGGCGACCCGGCGGTCCACCTCGGCGTCCTCCCGGAGCACCACCGCCACCCAGGCGCGGGCGGGATGCCGCCCCGGCGGCACTGTCACAGTGAACGGCTCCGCCTCCGGGCAGACCAGCGGGTCACACCCGACCACACGGCCGGTCGGCAACACGATGTCGCCCACCGGGTGAACCTCGATCAGGTACCCGCCGTGCTGGTCGGTGAAGCGGGCGCCGGGCGTCAGTAACCGGTCCAGATCAGGGGTGTACGGCATGGGGGCTCCTCCGGTCGCCAGCGGCCGGCGGAGCGTACCCGGCGAGGCGGACACCGCCGCCGCTGCCGTACCCGGTCAGGCGCTCTTGCGGGGTGCGGTCTTGCGTGCGGCGGTCTTCTTCGCCGGCTCCGCCTTCTTCGCGGCGGTCTTGCGTGCGGCGGTCTTCTTCGCCGGCTCCGCCGCCTTCTTCTCGGCCGTCTTCTTGGCCGCGGCCTTCTTCGCGGGTGCCTTGGCCGCCTTCTTCTCGGCTGCCTTCTGCGCCGACCGGGCCGACGAGATGGGCGTCGGCTCGCCGCCGCCACCACCGCGGGCGGGCTGCTCGCCACGAGCCGCCTTGGCACGCTCCACCGAGGCCTTCAACGCTGCCATCAGGTCCACCGCCGCAGCCGGGGCCTCCTCGACCTCCTCCGGCTGGACGACCTCCCGACCCTCCACCTTGGCGTCGATGACCTCCTGCAACGCGGCCCGGTAGTCGTCGGTGAAGACGTCCGGCTCGAACTCGCCGGTCATCGAGTCGATCAGAGAGCTGGCCATGGCCAGCTCCGGTGGGCGCACCTTGAGGTCCTCGTCGAGGAAACCGAAGTCCGGTGTGCGGATCTCGTCCGGCCAGAGCATGGTGTTGAGCAGCAGCACACCTTCGCGGACCCGCAGCGTGGCCAGCTGCTCCCGCTGGCGCAGCGCCACCTTGACGATGGCCACCCGCTCCGAGTCGATGAGCGCGTCGCGCAGCAACACGTACGGCTTGGTCGCCGCGCCCTCCGGCTCGAGGAAGTACGCCTTGTTGTAGAGGATCGGGTCGACCTGCTCGGCCGGCACGAACTCCAGCACGTCGATGGCACGGGAGCTGGTCAGCGGCAGGTCGGCGAAGTCCTCGTCGGTGAGGATCACCATTTCGCCGCCGCCGATGTCGTAGCCCTTGGCGATGTCGTCGTAGGTGACCTCTTCGCCGCAGACCGAGCAGGTGCGCTTGTAGCGGATCCGACCGCCGTCCTCGCGGTGCACCTGGTGAAACCGAATGTCCTTCTCCTCGGTCGCGGAGTAGAGCTTCACCCCGATCGAGACGAGCCCGAACGACACGGCTCCCTTCCAGATGGCACGCATCCTGCGCTCCCTTCCCCGGTATCGACCATGCTCGCATCCGAAAGAACCGGACGCGAGGTGTTCGGGCTGCTACTACAGTCGGGTCGTGCCCGGCGCGCCGCTCAAGCCGATGCTCGCGATGACCGGGCCGCTCCCGGCGGGTGACGGCTGGGCCTACGAGTTCAAGTGGGACGGCGTCCGCGCCCTGGCCGACATCTCAGGTGGCGGTCAGCACCTGTATGCCCGTTCCGGCGTGGAGATCACCGCCGCGTACCCGGAGTTGGCCACCCTGCCCGAGCAGGTCGACGACGCGCTGCTCGACGGCGAGGTGGTGCTGCTCGGCCAGGGCGGGCAGCCGTCGTTCACCGCGCTGGCCGAGCGGATGCACGTCCGGGATCGGGCCAAGGCGGCCCGGTTGGCAGCGGTCATGCCGGTGACGTACATGATCTTCGACCTGCTCCGGCTGAACGGCGACGACCTGACCGGCTGGCCGTACGAGCGCCGCCGGGAGGCCCTCGAGGCGCTCGCGCTCGGTGGCCTCCGCTGGGCGGTGCCGCCGATGTTCGCCGACGGGCCGGCCACCTACGAGGCGGCCGGGGAGCACGGCCTGGAGGGGGTGATGGCCAAGCGGGTCGGGGCCGTCTACCGCCCGGGGGTGCGCTCGCCGGACTGGGTGAAGGTCAAGCTGGAGGTGACCGGCGACTTCGTCATCGGCGGTTGGCGACCGGGCGCGCGCCGGATCGGCGGGCTGCTGGTCGGGGTGCCCGGCCCGGACGGCCGACTGATCTACCGGGGTCGGGTCGGCGGCGGGATCGGCGCGGCCATCGAGCGGCAGCTCCTCGCCGAGCTGGAGCCGCTGCGCTCCGGCGTGTCACCGTTCGCGCCGGGTGTGCCGCGCGAGGATGCGCGGGGCGCCATCTGGGTAACACCCCAGGTGGTGGTGGAGGTGAAGTACGGCCAGCGCACCCCCGACGGCCGGCTGCGCTTCCCCCGGGTGCTGCGGTTGCGCCCGGACAAGCCGCCGGAGGATGTCGACGATGCCGGCTGAACGGCTACGGGTGAACGTCGAGGGTCGCGCGCTGGAGGTGTCCAACCTGGACAAGGTGCTCTACCCGGCGGCCGGGTTCACCAAGGGTGAGGTGATCGACTACTACACCCGGATCTCCCCGGTGCTGCTGCCGCACCTGCGGGACCGGCCGCTCACCCGGATCCGCTTCCCCAACGGGGTGGACGACAAGTCGTTCTTCGAGAAGAACACGCCGGCCGCCACCCCGGACTGGGTGCGGGTGGAGAACCTGCCCGCGCCCGGGTCGACGAAAGGCCGGGAAACCATCGACTACGTGGTCGCCGACGACCTGCCCACCCTGGTCTGGCTGGCCAACCTTGCCGCGTTGGAGCTGCACACACCGCAGTGGAAGGTGGGCGAACACCCGGACATGATGGTCGTCGACCTGGACCCGGGCCCGCCGGCCGGGCTCGCCGAGTGTTGCCCGGTGGCGGTCCTGATGCGCGACCGCCTCGCCGACGACGGCATCGAGTCGTACCCGAAGACGTCCGGCAAGAAGGGCATGCAGCTCTGCTGCCCGATCGCCGGCACCCAGTCGTCCGACCTCGTCTCCGACTACGCCCGGCGGATCGCTCAGGAACTGGAGAAGGCCCACCCGAGGCTGATCGTGTCGAAGATGGCGAAGAACCTCCGACCGGGAAAGGTCTTCATCGACTGGAGCCAGAACAACGCGGCGAAGACCACTGTGGCGCCGTACTCGCTGCGGGCCCAGTCGGTGCCGTCGGTGTCGACGCCGCTGACCTGGGACGAGGTCGAGGCCGGCGCGCGCGGCCGGAAACCGGCCGTCCGCCAGTTCACCGCCGCCGAGGTCCTGGCCCGGGTCGACGAGTACGACGACCTGCTCGCCCCCCTGCTGGACGGCGGCCCGGAGTTGCCCGGCTGACACTGGGTGACGATCGATGCCCGGATGCTCGCGGGCGGTACCAGCAGCAGAGTGTCACGGGCCGCAGTGTCCCGGCCGGGCCACCCACCGCCTTTGCTCTGCATACCTATATGCACCACCGCGCTGAACTGGGACTTCATCACGGCCGCGCGGTCGAGGGGTGGGAACGCTCATCACGGAGCGTGCGTGTCGCATATAGGTATCAGAGCAAAGGCTCCTCGGTGGGTGCGGTGGGCCTGTAGCCGGGGTCACCTGACGTGATCGGCCGGCGCCCACCGCGAGGGTGGACGCCGGCCGAAGGGGAACTGGCGGTGGGTCAGCGGCGGCCGAAGACCGTGCGGCTGGAGCCGAGGCGTAGGAGCACCGTCTCGCCGGTGGCGTCCTTGACCCCGTCGTTGTCGGTGATCGCGTACACCTCGCCGTCGCCGGCCACTGTCAGACCTTCCAGCTTCTCCTGCGTCCACCCGTTGCTGGCGCGAAGCGCGGGCAGCACGTCGACGGCGAGCGTCTTCGGCAGCACTGTCAGCGGACCGGTCGCCGCCGCACGGGGCAACGGCACCGTGTAGATCCGCTTGACGGTGGCGGCCGGGCCGTTCAGCTTGTCCCGTTCGATGACCGCGAGCCGGTCACCGACCACTGTGATCTCGGAGAGGCCCATCCAGTCGCCGGGCACTGTGGTGGCCCCCAACTGGTAGCCGAACCAACTCCAGGTGCCCGCCGCGACGTCGTACCGGCCGAGCCGGACGACGCCGGCCGGGTCGGTGCTCAACTCCCGCTGTACGGCCACCCAGACGATCTCCCGGCCCTGCCGGTCGGTGGCCGCGGTGACCCCCTCCAGGCCCTGCTTGCCGAGGCCGGCGGCGACCTCGGCGGGCAGCGCGACGGTCTGCCGGGTCACCCCGGCGGCGTCGAGCCGGACCAGCTTGTTCTCCGCGCCCCTGGCGCCCTCCACGGCGAGCCAGAAGCCGCCCTGGGGGCGGGCGAAGATGCCCTCCGCGTCGTATCCGACCGGAGCGCCGACCGCATCCCGCACCGGCAGCGCGGCGGTGATCACGGCCGGCGTCCGTTTCGCGTCGACGGTGAGGATGCGGGTTTGGCCGTACGCCGCGTCGGTGACGCTGTAGAGCTGGTCCCGCTTGCCCGGGACCGCGCTCAGCGCGCCGAGCGCTCCCCAACCGGTCGGGGTGCCGGCCCGGTCGGTGCCGGAGACGATGCTCGGGAACGCCGGGGTGGCAGTGCCGAGCTGGAAGAGCGACACCGAGGCCCGGACGTTGACCGCGGCGTCGTCCTCCTCGCTGGAGACCGCGAGCAGCCCGCGCGACGGAATGGGCAGCAGCCCTTCCGGCCCGTTGGTGGTCGGCAGCACCTGCTTGAAGACCGGCCGGGTGGGGTCGTCCAGGTCGTAGACGGCGACGAAGTTGCTCCGCTCCGAGCCGACGAAGGCGTACCGGACACCGTCGTACTCGGCGACGGCCACGCCCTCCGGCTCGGTGCCCTTCTTGCCGGCCCGGTCCTCGTTGTGCAGCCCGTACGAGACGGCGAGCCGCTCGAAGGTGTTGCCGGCGTCCCAGGCGACGCGTCCGCTGCGGCTGTCGAAGACCGACCAGCCACGGGTGCCGCCGTGCCAGTCGCCCTCGTTGGCAGTGGCGAGATAGCGGTCGTCCACCCAGGCCACCGCGTCCGGCTCGCGCGGCACGTCGGTGATGCCGCCGGTCAGGTCGATGACACCGTCCTTCTTGGTGTCGATGCCGCTGATCGTGGCGGTGCCGGCGCTGAACACAGTGGTGATCCGGCCGGTGGGCAGGTCGATCAGGGCGACGCCGTTGTTCTCCTGAAGCGTCACGGCCAACTGGTTGCGGCCGTTGATCGAGACGTACTCCGGCTCGGGGTCGGTCGGCGCGGCGAGGCCGGCCTGCGCCAGCGCGGGCAGCGCCGTGCCGTCGGCAGCGGTCAGCGCGACAGGCCGCAGCCGCCAACCGGCCGGAGACGTGCCGGCCAGGTCGACGATCTGCACGAAACCGGCGGGCGCCTGGGGCAGGTCGCCCTCCTCGCCGCCGGACGGGGTGGCCTCCTCGTCGCGCTCGTTCTCGATGGCGATCGCGGCGTACCGCTTGTCAGTGCTGATCGCTATCGAGTCGGGCTGACCGCCGAGATCGAAGCTGGCCACCCGCTCGCGACTGGCCAGTTCGATCACGTCGAGGCGGCCGGACGGCGCTGTGTAACTGGCGCTGGTGTTCACCACCACCAGCACGTACCTGCCGACCACGGCGACCGAGGTCGGCTCGTCCTCGGCGTCGCCGAGCTGGGACAGGGAGAGCGTGCCGAGGCCGCGTGGCCGGTCGACACGGGAGATGTCCAGGAAGCCGATGCGCCGGGCCAGCGCGTCGGTGTGGATCAGGGTGCGACCGTCCTCGCTGACCGCCGAGATCTCGGCGACCGTCGCTGTCGTCGGATCCTCGCCGGCCGGACGGTTCTGGAACACCGGGTACGTGGCGACCCGGTCGAAGGCGAGCGACAGGCCTGGATGGTGGTGCCCGCCGCCCGACGCGGGGGTGGCCCCGGTCAGGCTGGCGGCGGCGACACCGGCTGCGGTGAGCGCGGTGAATGCTCTTCTGAGTGTCAAGGACTTCCTCCGTTAGGTCGTACCCGCACGGAGGCTGACAGTTGTCGGGGAGCATCAGCTTGCGCCGACATGAACAGTCGGCGAAGCACGGCGCAGCTGCCACCAGGCACCGCCGACCAGGGCGACAGTGATGACGGTGACCGCGACGTCGCCGGCCAGGGCAGCCGCCGGGGAGGCAGGGGAGTACGGCGGCACCAGGTACGCGAACGCGGCGGCGGTGACCAGGCCCGCGGTGCCGGCAACGAGCACGTGCCGCTGCCCCCAGCCGTTGCCCGACGACCAGTACGCCACAAGCCCTCCGGCGACGGCGGACAGCGAAAGCGCGATGATCATCCCCGTCCAGCCGGGCGTCAGGTCGGAGCCGAGGCGGACGACGACGACCAGCAGACCGACCCAGAGCGGATGCGGCACCCGGCGGACCCGGCGCGGGTGGGCGCGACGCCAGCGAGGGAGCAGGGCCGTCGCGACGAGGGCGAGGACCAGCAGCGCCGCGAACGCCAGCTGGAGCGGGCTGGCCAGGAAGCCCTTCCGGCCGCTGCTGTCGGAGAAGATCAACAGACTGCCGAGCAGGTAGAGCACGCCCACCACGGCGAGACCGGGTCGGCCCAGCCACGGCCGCAGCCGCCGTTGCGGCCCGAGGAACGACTCGATGAGCACGATCGGCGCGCAGATCGTCAGCATGATGTGGTTGCCGACGTAGTCGAACGCCTGCCGGAGGCTGAATTCGAGCCCCGGCACCAGCGTCGCCTCGGCGGCGGCCCGGGTGTCGGCGTACTGGGTGTCGTCGAGGTAGTCGGGGTTGAACAGTGACTGGTCGACCAGCCCGGCCTGGAGTACGCCGAACGCGGCGGCGAGCAGGACGATGGTCGGCCAGCCCGCGCCGAGGTGCCGAGCGGTCTCCCGGATGAGGATCGCCGCGCCGCCGTACATCGGGCCCAGGAAGATCAGCACCGGCAGGAAGTCGTCGATGGCGAAGCCGCCCCACGAGCACTCGGCCGCCCACGGCGCGAGCAGCAGCAACGCGATCACCGGCAGGAGCCGCCGACGCAGCGGCAGACGGCCAGCGGCGGCCGGGTGGTCGGTGGCGGGATGGTCGGCGGTGACGGGGTCGGGTCCGGTCGGCATGGGCGCTCCTCGGCGGCGTTTTGGGGATCGTTCTCTGCACCGTGCGCGGGCCACCCGGTCACCCGATACGGCCATCGGCCGACGACCGCTGCGACGAAAGTCGTTGAGTACTGTGGTGCCGACGTCGACCCGGGGAGCGTGGAGATGCAGCCAACCGTCACGGCCGACCAGGCGGCCCGGCCCGTCGAGGCCGAACGTCCGCTGCTCAGCTACCGCGACGAGGCGACCGGCGAGCGCGTCGACCTCACCGCACAGCAGGTCGGTCAGTGGGCGGCACGCAGCGCGAGCCTGCTGCGGGACGGCTGCCGACTGGGCCCCGGCAGCCGCGTAGCGGTCCTGCTGCCGCCGCACTGGCGTACCGCCGCGGTGTTGTTGGGCGCCTGGGCCTCAGGCCTGGCGGTGTCGTTCCGACCGCGCGCCACAGCGGGCCTGGCGGTGCTCGAACCGGGCGGCGATCGGCCGTTCGACGCGGTCTTCGTGACGCCGGAGCGGCAGGACGACTGGCTGGAGGACGTGCCGGACGCGCCGCACCGCTATCTCGTCGGCACCGGGCCGGGGCGGCTGGACGACGTGCCGTTGGGCTGGTTGGACTGGTCCGCCGAGGTGCTGCGACACGGCGACGGCGCGCCCGACCACACCGCCATCCACCCGTCTGATCCGGCCACCGCGGACGGCACCACCTACGGTCAGTGGGGTGCGCTCGCCCAGGAGTTCGCCACGATGCTGGACCTGCGCGCCGGCGACCGCCTCCTGGTCGACGCCGCCGAGACCGAGCAGCCACTGAAGTGGTTGCTCGCGCCGCTCTCGGCCGGCGCGTCAGTGGTGATCAGCGCCAACCTCGACCCGGCGCGGCGGGACGCGGTCGTCGCTGCCGAACAGGTGACCCGGGTCCTCTAAAGAGTGGAGTACTGGTACTGCGGGTAGTACCATTGCTGGGTGCCCTCGATAGCCAGGCTTGTCGAAGCGATGCGGCAGCGTCAGCAGAACATCGCCTACAACGATCTTTATCGGGTGTGCGAGCACTACTTCGGGAAGCCGCGGCAGACGGGCACCTCGCATGCCGTGTTCCGGATGCCGTGGGCCGGTGACCCACGCGTCAACATCCAGGACGACAAGGGCAAGGCCAAGGCGTACCAGGTCCGGCAGGTTCTCAAGGCGATCGACAAGAAGGAGGCCATGTGATGCAACCCGACGCCCGTCCCGAGATCACGCACTACACCTACCGTGTCACCTGGTCGATCGATGACCAGGAGTTCGTCGCCACCTGCGCCGAATTCGCGTCGCTCTCCTGGCTGGCCCCCACGCAGGTGGAGGCGCTGCAGGGCCTTCAAGATCTGTTGCAGGAGGTGATCGTCGACATGCAGGAGCAGGGCGAGGCGGTGCCGCAGCCGTTCGCGGAGCGAAGCTACTCGGGCAAGTTCAACCTCCGTGTCGGAGAGAGCCTGCATCGCGAGCTCGCCATCGAGGCCGCCGAGGACGGGATGAGTCTCAACCAGTACGTCCTTCGTAAGCTCCGCGCCGCCTGAGCGGTCGGACAGCTCATGTCCTGCCCGCGCCTCGAAGGGCGCTGTTGATCAAGCGGCCAGGTGCGCTTTACGCCGGCTCGGGCCCGCGTTCGGTTCCAGGCGGTGCGCGTCCCGTCACTCGTCAGGTGGAGCCGCAGCCTTCCGCCCGTTCTCACATTTTTCCTGCTCCTACGCTTCGCCGAAGGCACGCGCGCGGTCAGTGCGCCGGCCACTGTGCACGTCGGTGGAGGAGGCATGGTGTCGAGGCGTACCCGTCGGACTCTGGTTTCGGCGGTGGCCGGCGCTCTGTTCGCCCTCGGGGTGGTCGCGCCCGGTCCGGCGGCGGCGCCGCTGCCCCGCGCGGCGCAGGCCGACGGCCCCACGGTCCCCGATTCGCGGGAGCCGCGCCCACCGCTGCTCCCCGCCGACTTCCAGGGCACCGGCCGGTACGTCGTGCGGGACCTCGGCATCGACGTGCCGTTCTCCTGGCAGGGCCGCGACGGCAACAGTCAGATGACCGCCGGTGGCCCGGACCATCCGATCTGGTTCACGAACCTGATCTACGAGAACACGCTCTACACGCTCACCTACAGGTGGCCGAACATCCCGCTGTTTCCGCCCCGCGCGTGCAGCAAAGTCCCGGGGTTCTTCAACCGCCAGATCTTCAACGACAAGTTGAAGACCGCCCGCTATGTGGGGCCCGAGATCCTGCAGGGTGAGAAGGACCGGCACGTGGACCACTGGCGGGTCGGGGTGGTCGGCGGTTCCACGGTGCCGGGGGAGTTCTTCCGGTTCCCGATCGCGCTCGGCGACATCTACGTCGACCAGCACGACCCGAGCCGGTGGTGGCAGGTGTTGCAGTTCGGCCTGCAGAACCTCTTCGACCCGGAGCTGGACGAATGGTTCACCATGGACACCTTCGACCACCGCCCCGGCGAGGTAACCCTCCCCGACCGCTGCCCACCCCCCACGTCGTGACCCATCGACTCCGTTGATCAAGAAGTTTGCGTCGTCATCAGGCCGATCGATGACGCAAACCTCTTGATCAACACGGGCGAGGGCGCGGCCGGCGATCTTGGCAGCTACAGGGCGAACAGCAGGGCGGCGTTCAGGAGGACGACGAGGGCGGTGGCGAAGTGGATGCCGAAGGCGACAGCCTTCGTTCCGCCGTTCCGTAGCACGATGACGGTGTCGCCCAGCGGTACGAGCGCGACGATCAGCATGAACCACGCGACAGCGTCGGCGGTCGTGAAGGCGATCAGGGCGAGGCCGAGCAGCCCGAACGTGAGGTCCTTCAGCCCTTTGACGGTCAGGTAGGCGGAGCCGCCGTCCGCGCGGGCCGGCACGCCGTACCCGGCGGCAGCGGCCTGCGGTACCAGCAGGAACCGCGCACCGATGAAGACGACGAAGAGGCTGAGTACGACGGCGAGCCCGTAGGCGATGAAGGACAGCATGAACCGCTCCAATTGCTAGCGCCGCTAGATACGCGAGCGACGCTAGCAGAGCGCCGACAGGAACGCTAGCGGTGCTAGAATTGCTGTCATGTCGACACAGGGGCGCCGGGAGCGCGAGCGGGCGGAACGGGAGCAGGCGATCATCACCGCGGCACGCGACCTGGCGTTGACGGAAGGCTGGGACGCCGTGACCACCCGCCGGCTCGCCGCCGAGATCGAATACAGCCAGCCCGTCCTCTACAGCCACTTCAAGGGCAAGGACGCCATCATGGCGGCGGTAGCCGTCGAGGGCTTCGCCGAGCTGGCAACCGCACTGGTCTCGGCCCGAGCCTCCGCCGCCGATCCCCGGCAGGCGGTCGCCGACGTGGCAGCCGCGTACGTCGCGTTCGCCCAGCAGCGGCCCGCGATCTACGACGCGATGTTCACACTCGCCGTGGACCTGCCGTTCGCCAGCCAGGACGTGCCAACCGACCTGGCCCGGGGCTTCGCCGAACTGGCCGAGACGGTGCGCCCGGTCGCGGCGGACGACGACCTGGAGACGGTCACCGAGACGTTCTGGAGCGGCCTGCACGGGCTGGTCACGCTGATGCGCAGCGGCCGGCTCCGCCGCGCCGACCACGACCGCCGGCTCGCGGTCCTGGTGGACCGCTTCTCCCGGTGAGCGTCGCCGGTCAGCGCTGACGCGGTCGTCGCGCGCACGGCGCGAGGTGGTCGACCGGCAGGGCGCACCGCGCGCCGCCGGGCAGTGGTCGGTCACAGAAGACCCAATGTCGTACGCCCTGCTGGTCCTCCGCCGAGACGGTCACCCCGCCCGGCTCGACCCGCGCGCTGAGCCGGACCAACACCCGAGCTGCGGTACGCGCGAAGATCCGGGCGCGCAGCAGCGGCTGATCAAAACTGGGCGAGCCAACCGACTGCAAGGGGCTCCACGTGCCGATCCCGCCCACAATGGACGAGCTGCTCGACGATCTTCTGAAGAAGATCAAGGACGGGACCTATCCGCCAGGGTCACAGCTTCCGTCCGGGCGCGTGCTGGCAGACGAATACGACGTCTCGCAGTCCACGATCAGCCGTGCGGTGGCGAAGCTGCGGAAAGAGGGCGTGTTGGTCGGTCGTCCGGGGCGCGGGGTCTTCGTCGCGGAGTCCCGCAAGCGCTGAGTTCCGCTGATTGCCCGGAGCGCGGTGCGCGGGCGCGTGGAGCGCCGTGCGCGGGCGTGTGGAGCGCGGGCGCGTGGAGCGCGGGGCGCACGAGGCGTGGCTGCCCGGCGTTGCCAGTGGCCGCCGTCCACCCCGGACGGCTGATTCGTCTACGACATCAGCTCCATAGCGAGCGCGCGAGACCCCCGTCCCCCCGCCCCGCGCCCGCACCCACCGCGCTGATCGACTCGGGTTCCAGGAAGCCGGGGCATCACAGCGCCCCGGACACCGCGACGTCCTGAAAACCGAGTCGATCAAGGCCGGAAGACCGAGTCGATCAAGGCCGCACGGGTCAGTCGACGGTCGGTAGCTTCGGGCCGAGCACGTCGTCGGCGTCGACGATCGTGTACGCGTACCCCTGCTCGGCGAGGAAGCGCTGCCGGTGCGCCGCGTACTCGGTGTCGATCGTGTCCCGGGACACCACGGTGTAGAAGTGCGCCTGTCGACCGTCGGCCTTCGGTCGCAGCACTCGACCCAGCCGCTGGGCTTCCTCCTGGCGTGAGCCGAACGTGCCGGACACCTGGATCGCCACCGCAGCCTCCGGCAGGTCGATCGAGAAGTTGCCGACCTTCGAGATCACCAGGGTCCGCAGTGAGCCGGACCGGAACGCGTCGAACAGCCGCTCCCGCTCCTTGTTCGTGGTCGAGCCCTGGATGATCGGCGCGTCGAGGTACTCGCCGAGCTGGTGCAGCTGGTCGATGTACGCGCCGATCACCAGTACCTGGTCGTCCGGGTGCCTGTCGACCAGCGCCTTGACCACTGGCAGCTTGGTGCGGGCGGTCGCCGCCATCCGGTAGCGCTCCTCCGCCTCCGCCGTCGCGTACGACATCCGCTCCGCGTCGGTCAGTGTCACCCGGACCTCGGTGCACTCAGCCGGGGCGATCCAACCCTGCGACTCGATGTCCTTCCACGGCGCGTCGTACCGCTTGGGCCCGATCAGGCTGAACACGTCACCCTCGCGGCCGTCCTCGCGTACCAGAGTCGCGGTGAGGCCCAGCCGGCGGCGGGCCTGGAGGTCCGCTGTGAACCGGAAGATCGGCGCGGGCAGCAGGTGCACCTCGTCGTAGACGACCAGGCCCCAGTCGCGGGCCCCGAAGAGGTCAAGGTGGGTGAACGCGCCGCCGCGCCGCGAGGTGAGCACCTGGTACGTGGCGATGGTGACCGGGCGGATCTCCTTGCGCTCGCCGGAGTACTCGCCGATCTCCTCCTCGGTCAGCGAGGTGCGGGCGATCAGCTCCCGCTTCCACTGCCGGCCGGCGACCGTGTTGGTCACCAGGATCAGCGTGGTCGCCTTCGCCTCGGCCATCGCCGCCGCGCCGACCAGGGTCTTGCCGGCGCCGCACGGCAGCACCACCACCCCCGACCCGCCGGCCCAGAACGCCTCCACGGCCTCCCGCTGGTACGAGCGCAGCGTCCACGGCTTGCGCCCGTCCTTGCCGGCCTCGGCCAACTCGATCGGGTGCGCCTCACCGTCGACGTAACCGGCCAGGTCCTCCGCCGGCCAGCCCAGCTTGAGCAGCGCCTGCTTGAGCCGGCCACGCTCGGACGGGTGCACCCGGATGGTGTCGTCGTCGATCTTGTCGCCGAGCATCCCGGCGAGCTTCTTGCTCTTGGCCACCTCGATCAGCACCAGCCGGTCCAGTGCGCGCAGCACCAGCCCGTACGCAGGGTCGTTGGCGAGCTGAAGCCGGCCGTACCGGTCCATCGTCTCGGCCACGTCCACCAGCAGCGCGTGCGGCACCGGGTAACGGGAGTATTTGAGCAGCGAATCCACGACACCCTCGGCGTCGTGCCCCGCCGCGCGGGCGTTCCACAGACCCAGCGGCGTCAGCCGGTAGGTGTGCACGTGCTCCGGCGAGCGTTCCAGCTCCGCGAACGGCGCGATCGCCATCCGGCAGGCCTGCGCGTCGGGGTGGTCGATCTCCAGCAGCAGGGTCTTGTCCGACTGCACGATCAGTGGTCCACCGCTCACGCCAGCGTCCTCTCCTCGGTTGGCCGACCGGCCGAAACGGGTCGCATACCCGCTGCTGGCCGACCATCCAGTGTTGCACGACGCGGGACCGCGGAAGAAAGATGCTCACCGGGCGCAACCGTGATGGCACTCACGAACGTCTAGTAGAGGGACGACTGTCTGGGGAGGGCCCATGAAGCACGTTCGGACCACTTCCCGGCTGGTTGCCCTCGTGGTGGTCGTGCTGGTCGGCGCGGGAGCGTGCGCGTTCGATCCGCAGTCCGGCGGGAGTGGTGGCGGGGGAGCCGCCCCAGCCGGTGCGGCGGAACAGGCAACGGGGGCGGGCGACACGTCCGGGCCCGACCAGCACGGCCGGCCCACCCCGGTCTCGCCCACCCCGAAACCCTCCCGGAAACCCACGCCGAAGCCGACCCGCCCGACACCCACGAAAACCCCCGGCACCGGTACGCCGACCGTCGCCGGTTGCCCCCAGGGGCAGCACCAGCGGGCGGTGGAGACCCACCTGGCCCGGTTGGGCGGGTTCGGGGCCGTGACGGTTGACGGTCGGCAGTCCGCCGCCGACTGCGCGGCGATCAAGAAGTTCCAGAAGAGGTACGGCATTCGCCCCGTCGAGGGTCGCGCCGGACCCACCACCCTCGACGTGGCCCAGCGCCTCGCCACCACCGACACGACCCGCTGCAAGACTGGCACCGGCACCACGTTCTGCGTGGATCTGACCCGGCAGACCGTCTGGGCGCTGCGCGGCGGCAAGGTGATCATGGCACCGACGGTGACCCGCACCGGCATGTCCGGCTACCGCACCCCGGCCGGCACGTACGCCGTCAACTACCGCAACCCCAAGGAATGGTCGAACCCGTACGAGGTGTGGCTGCCGTACTGGCAGCACTTCACCCAGGGGATGGGCTTCCACGAGACCACCACCTACCTGCACGAGAAGTCGATCGGCTCGCACGGGTGCGTCAACCTGCTGCACGCCGACGCCGTCCGGATGTGGGAGCTCGGCAAGGTCGGCACCCGGGTGGTGCTGATCGGCCGCCGCCCCGGCACCTGAGTGACACTGAGCGAATCGCGGCGGTAACCCCCTGTCCGACCGGACTCTTGAGTGTCACCCTTGGAGTCCAGGGCCGGACCGGGCGGGGAGGCTGGGTATGACGGTCGACCGTGACGTGATCGCGGAGCACGAGCACGCACCACCCGACGAGGTGTCCCGAGCGACGGTGATCGCGTACGCCGTCGCGGCGACGCTCCTGCTCGGATGGTTCCTCTTCGGCTGGCTGGTGCTCCAGCAGGGCTTCGTCGACTCGGTCGGGGAATCCGCCGGCGCCGGCTTCGCGCTGCTGCTGATCATCTCGGTGGTCGGCACCGTACGCCGCAGCCGCAGCCGCAGCCGCCGCTGACCGACGGCGCTCCCGCGCGGTTACGCCGCCGGTCAGTCCGCCACCACCGCCGCGGTGATCCGGTGCAGCGCGAACGTGTGCAGCATCTCGGTCCGTTCGTCCTCGGCCCGCAGGTAGCCGGCACCGATCGAGACCGGCTTGAGCAGACGTGACGCCGTCGCCCCGTGCGCGTCGACATAACCCACCCAGACCAGCGCCTTGTCCCGGACCGCCTGCTGGAGCACCGCCAGCGCCTCGCTGTGGGTGTGGGCCGGCACCGGGCCGCCACCCAGCCCAGGCGCCCCGCCGCGCACCACCGCCGGCGCCCGTCGGGCGGCCCGCGCCGCCGCGTCGCCTCGCCGGATGTGTTCCACCACGCCCAGCAGCCGGGGCATGGGTAGCTTCGGGGCGGCCAGCGGATCGATCGTCCGGGTGGTCACCGACACTCTGGGCGGGGCCCGCCGGATTCGCGGCCGGGCCAGCACCGTGCTGCCGGTGCCGTCCTCCTGCACCGGGGCGTACCCCGCGTCGCGCAGCGCGCCCAGCAGCCGACCAACCTGGTACTGCGTACACAGCACCGTCGGCGCGAGCCGGCGCAGCGCCAACGACTCCAGCCGCCGGTCGGCCAACACCTCGCTGATCAGCGTCTCGTCGTCGCTGCGCAGGTACGCCCCGGCCAGGCCGACCCGCAGCCCGCCGTGCTTACGGGCCACGTCGTCGATCAGGTAGGTGAGCCCCTGCGGCACCGGGGTACGTGACCGACGCCGGAACACGTCGTGCAGGTCGTCGGCCGTGTAGCCGGAATCCAGGGCCCGCCGCACACTCGCCGTGGTGACACGGTGCACGCTGGCCCCGCCGGCCGACTCCAACTCCGTCATCGCCTCCAACTCGACGGCGAGCGCCGGCTCGGGTGGGCCGGGCACCACCACTGTCAGGTCGGCCTGCACCAGGAAGTGGTCGACCGGTGCGGGCAGCAGGGCGTCCAGCGCCCGCGCGGCACTGGACGGGTCGCCGCTCTCGACGTCGGCGTGCACGCCCAGCGGGTCGTCACCCCGCCCGTCGGTCGACGTCAGGTCCCCCAGCAGCAGCCGACCGTACGAGGTGAGCGCCCCCAGCCCCGTCACGCCCAGCTGTGCGGCCTCGGCCAGCACCTCCCGGTGGGCGGCGTCCCGGCCCCGGCTGCGACGCGGAGCCCGCCAGTCCAGCAGCTCCTGCACCTCCTCCGGGGTGGGCGCCGTCGCCGGCTCCAGATCGGCGAGTACGCCGAGCACCGCCCGTCGGGTGGCCGGCACGCTGGCCCGCTCGGCCTCGGCGGAGAGCGCGGTGATCGGCCGGTCCCGGTCGTCACGGCGGCCCACCAGCCCCACCTGCCGGGTCATGGTCAGCCACGCCCGGGCGAGTTGCTCCCACCGTTGGGCCAGCGAGGCGGCCCGCCACACCTCGTACCCGCCGGTCGGCAGCACCTGCTGATCCGCCCCGTACCGGCTGGTGGTCGCACCGGGCATCTCCAGCTCACCGAGGAGCCCCGCCGCGTACGCCACCTCCAGCAGCAGCGCGGTGGTCGGTTCGTCCAACCCGGCGGTACGCGCCAACCGGCGCAGGTCCCGTACACCGATGCCACCCGAACGCAGCACCGGCGCGGGCTCGTCGCCCAGCTGCTCCAGCAGCCCTTCGGTGTGCCGGACCACCTCCATGCTCTGCCCGGCTCCGGCCGAGTCGACCGCTTTCGGCTCGCGCGGCGCGGCGGCCACCGGCGGTGGGCTGGTACGCAGCGGCCCGAGGGGGCCGCTGTCGCGGCGCAGCAGCAGGCCGACCTCGCGGGGCAGCTCCACAGTTCCGCTGGCCGTGGACGAACCGGTCGTCGCCGGGACCAGCAGTCGGTTGTCGACGAGCCACCGCACCGGGGAGCCGGTCGGCGCGCCACCATTTGTCGGGTCGGACAGGACCGGGTCCGCCGCGCCGAGCGGCGGCGCCTGCAACGCCCCGGGCGGCACGCTGCCCACCGGCGGGCCGGCCGCCAACCGGTCCAGGATCGCCCGGGCCGAGGGCGGGGCGGCGAGCACCGTCCGTCGGAGCTTCGCCGGGTCCGCGCAGAGCGCGGCAGTGCGCGGGTCCAGCTCCGCGGCCGGTCGGCCGAGCCCAGCGGGGTACGGGGAGACTTCGTCCACGGCGGGCAGCACCTGGAGCGCGTGCTCCGGGCCGTACAGCAGGAAGAGCGCACGCAGTCGGCCCACGGCGGCCCGGACGGCCGTCGGAGCCGGCGGTTGCGGCCCCGAGGTCGCCATCGCGAGCACGGTGTCGGTGGCCGTGGTGGCGTCGTCCGGGCTCCGGGTGAGGCGGGCGGCGTCGAGGATCTGGAGGGTGAACTGGTCCAGACCGTCCAGCGCGCGGGCCACGGAGACCCGGGACTGGGCTCGGATGGCCAGGGCGGAGACGTCGGCCGGCACGGGCACGACGAGGTCGGGCCGCAGCTGGAGGAGCGCGGCCAGTGACTCGTCGGGCAGCGACCGCAGGTGGTCGGCGAGTGAGGTGGTCATCGTCTTTCCACGCTAGCCCGGCACCGGGCCTCCGCGCCCCTCGGACGTCCGGTCGGCTGGGAGTAGCCGGTACGTTTCTCGACATGCCCGCACTGACCGTCGGATTCGACCTCGACATGACCCTGGTGGACTCCCGCCCCGGCATCGCCGCGGCGTACCGGGCGCTGACCGCCAGGACCGGTGTGCCGGTCGACGCCGAGGTGGCGGTGTCCCGGCTCGGGCCGCCGCTGCGCACCGAGATCGCGCACTGGTTCCCTCCGGAGCAGGTCGAGTCGGCCGTGCGGGTGTATCGCGAGCTGTACCCGGCGTACGCGATCACCCCGACGCTCCTGCTGCCCGGTGCCCGGGAGGCCATCGAGGCGATCCGTGCGCGGGGTGGCCGGGTGCTGGTCGTCACGTCCAAGATCGGCCGGCTGGCCCGGTTGCACCTCGATCACCTCGGTCTTGCTGTCGACGAGTTGGCCGGCGACCTGTTCGCCGAGCAGAAGGCGACCGCTCTGCGGGAGCACGGCGCGACCCACTACGTCGGTGATCATGTCGCGGACATGGTGGCGGCCGCAGCGGCCGGGGTGCCCGGCATCGGTGTGGCAACCGGCCCTTGCTCCTCGGATGAGCTGCGCGCGGCCGGGGCGGAAGTGGTGCTGAACGAGCTCACCGAATTCCCAGCGGCGCTCGACCGGATGATCCAGCTAGCCTTGGAGCAGTAGCGGCTCAAGTGAAGCAGGGGTTTTCAGGTGCCTACGGGTCGAGTGAAGTGGTACGACACGGCCAAGGGATACGGCTTCGTCACGAGTGACGAGGGCGGCGACGTGTTCCTGCCCAAGGGGGCGCTGCCGGCGGGTGTCACCGACCTCAAGGGTGGCCAGCGGGTCGACTTCAGCGTGGTGGACAGCCGCCGGGGCGCGCAGGCCATGGGGGTCAAGCTGCTGGACGCGCCGCCGTCGATGTCGGAGCTGCGCCGCAGGCCGGCCGAGGAGCTGCACGGCCTGGTCGAAGACATGATCAAGGTGCTGGAGGCGAAGGTCCAGCCGGACCTGCGCCGGGGTCGGTACCCGGACAAGAAGTCCGCGCAGAAGATCGCTCAGCTGGTCCACGCGGTGGCCCGCGAGCTGGAGGTCTGAGGCACCAGGCCGGCGGTGGCGGCCCGGTCGAGCAGTGCCGCCACCGCGGCGAAACCGGCCTCGCCCAGGTCAGCGGTGAACTCGTTGACGTAGAGGCCGATGTGCCGGTCGACCACGTCGAGCTCCATCTCCTGGGCGTGCGCCAGCACGTACTCTCGGCTGGCCGCCGGGTCCGCCCAGGCCTGCCGGACCGACTCTCGGACCCAGCCGGCCGCGGCCTCCGGGTCGACCGCCCCGCGTCGGGCCAGGATCGCGCCGAGGGGGATGGGCAGGCCGGTGTCTGCCTCCCACCATTCGCCGAGGTCGACGAGGGCGCTCAGGCCGTGCCGGTGGTAGGTGAACCGGGCCTCGTGGATGACCAGCCCAGCGTCGTAGCGCCCAGCCGCCACGCCCGGCATGATCTCGTGGAACGGAACCACCTCGATCCGGGCCGGCGGTCGCCCGGCCGACCAGAGCCGGAACAGCAGGTACGCGGTGGTGCGGTCGCCCGGCACCGCCACCGTGGCACCGGTCAGGTCGGTGCGGTCCGGCCCGCCGTCCCGGTCGCCCCGGGTGAGCACCAGCGGACCGCAACCACGACCGAGGGCGCCGCCGCAGGGCAGCAGGTGGTAGTCGTCGAGCAGCCAGGGCAGCGCCGCGAAGCTCACCTTCACCAGGTCGAACGCACCCCGCTCGGCCGCCGTGTTGGTGACGTCCACGTCGGCGTACGTCACCTCGACCGGCGGCGCGCCGGGCACCCGCCCGTGCACCAGCGCGTGGAAGACGAATGTGTCGTTGGGGCAGGGCGAGATCGCCAGGGAGAGCGCCACACCCTCACGGTAGCCCCGCCCTCCGCCCAGGTTCCGCGCCCACCCCACGACTGTGATCCGCGACCGTGACGCCGGGTGCAACAACGCGGGGAAACGACTGGCCCAGCAGGGGCGAGCACCTATCCCGGTCTCCCTTTGGAGCTGATGTCGTAAACGAATCGCCCGGAGTCGGTGACCGTGGTCTGGAGCTGGGGCCAAGGGTGCTCGCAGACCAGGACCCGGCCCCAGCCCCGGCCCCAGCCCCGGCCTCAGCCTCAGCCCCAGCCCCAGCCCCAGACCCGGCCTCAGCCCCAGCCCCAGACCCGGCCCCAGCCCCAGCCCCAGACCCGGCCCGGCCCGGCCCCGGCCCCGGCCCCGGCCCCGGCCCCCAGACCCAGCCCCAGAAGCGGGGCCGGTTGACCGGGGCCCCGAGAGGGTGGTGATGCCGCAAACGATTCAGCTCCAAAGGGGTCGAGGGAGTAGGTCATCCACCGGTGGTCGAGGTTGTCCACAGCGTTATCCACAGCTCCGCGCATGGTGTTGATAACTCGCTGACCAGCCGGGAACATCGGCCTGTGACCGAGGTGAGTGACCACACCGACGAGGCCGGCGGCGCCGACCTCGGGCGGGCGCTCCGCGCGCTGCGTCGGCGGGCCGATCTGAGTCAGCGGCAGTTGGCCGAGAAATCCGGCGTGCCCCAGCCGACGCTTGCCCGCATCGAGTCGGGGCGGGCGCTCGATCCCCGATTCCGGACAGTGGAACGCCTCGTCCAGGCCGCGGGTGGGACGTTGGCCGTTGGCGTCCCACCATCCGCGTCCGGCGTCACCGAACCCGCGCCGGTTCCGCACGACGACATGCGTGACGAGGCGGGCCGCCGATACCCGGCTCACCTCGACGTCTGGCCGGTGCACGAGCCGCGGGACTGGCCCGGTGCCTGGTGGGCGGAGTGGTACCGGTTGCCGCCCGAGCGGTATCCGCTCCCGCTGCCGCCGGCCGCGTACGAGCTGAACCGGCGCTATCGCGACAATCGGCGGTGGGCTGCCGAGGTCCGGCGGACTGCGCGGGTGCGTCGGGTGATCAGTGACGACCTGCCGGCCACCTGCTGGCGGTACGTCGCCGAGCTTCCCGACGGCAAGCTGGTTGGTGAGCTGCGGGCCCATGAGCGGAGCCCGTTCCTGGAGTACGGGGAGTGGCATCCGCACCTGCCGGAGCGCGAGATGGTGCTCGACGGCGTGCTTGTCGACGCCCGGTACCGGCGGTTGGGGCTCGGGCGTCGGCTGGTCACCGCGCTGGTGACCGGGATGCGCGAGGCGGGCATCGACGACGCGGCGGCTATCGCCGAGGGATCCGGCACCGACCTGCTGCGGGCGTGCGGCTTCGAGATCGAGGGACGCCGCCCGGCCGCACTGCGCCTGGGCCACCCGGGCAAACGCTGCTTCCCCTGACCGTCTCCGGCTCAGCGCAGTGCCGGCTCAGCGCAGCGCTGGGGCTGCTGCGGTCAGGGCGGTCAGGGCTTCGCGCAGCCGCCAGGCGTCCCGGTCGCGGGGGCCGATCGGATTGGAGATGGTGCGCAGTTCGGCGAACGGCACCCCGGCCTGCGCCGCGGCGACCGCCACGCCGTACCCCTCCATGGCCTCGGCGACCGCTTCCGGATGCCTCCGACGCAACTCGTCGGTGCTGGCCGTGGTGCCGGTGACGGTGCTGACAGTGAGCACCGGACCGGCCGTGGCCCTCGGGAGGGCGGCTCGCAGTGCCGCCAGCAGACCCGGGTCCGCGGGCACCCTGCTGCCCGCACCGAGCAGCGCCGGCGGCATGCCCAACTCGTCGACCGGGATGAAACCCACGGGCGACTCGGCTCCCAGGTCGGCAGCGATGCTGGCCGTGCCGAGCACGGTGTCGCCGACCTCGGCCCGGCCGCTGAAGCCGCCGGCCACGCCGGCGCTGACGACGGCACGGTACGGGCGGCCGGCGGCCTCGGCCAGCGCCAGCAGCCGGGCGGTGGCGGCACCGGCGACGGCCGGACCCACACCGATCGGGGTGACTGTGACGCTGCGGTCGGTCAGCCCGGCGCGGACCGCGTCCGCCTCGGCGGGAACCGCAGTCACCACCAGCAGACCGGTCACGAGAGTGAGCCGGGGGACTCGCGCCGGGTTTCGTCGTCGGCCCCGCCACCCGGGCCGCCAACTGCCGACGACGGGCGGTAGATGTGGTAGCCCGGCGGGGCGAGGCTCGGGTCGTCGTACTGCGGTGAGCTGGTCTGGGCCGGCGCCGGTGAGGTCGGTGTGGGGTCGCCGGGCTCGTCCGCCGGTTCGTCTGCCGGTTCCTCCTCGGTCAGCTCGTCGTCACCGAGCGGTCGGCCGGCCAGCTTCTCGCCGCGCAGCCGGGCGGCGGCCAGCACACCCCGGATCGCGGCCAGTACGCCGACCCCGGCGGCCACGGCGATGCCCATCCGGCCATCGAACGGCACCAGCCCGAGCCCGCCGCCGGCGACGAAGGCGAGCATCAGCACCGTCTCGGAGTGGGCGAAGGAACTGGCCCGCAACCGTTCCGGGATGCGCTCCTGGATCGAGGCGTCCACGGCCAGCTTCGCTACCCCGCTGGCCAGCGCGGCGACCAGGCAGAGCAGGGCGACCATCAGCAGCGAGAACTGGATGACGGCGAGCACCGCCACCCCGGCCACGATGATCATGCTGCTGGACTGGATGGCGGTCGGCCGGTGGATGCGCAGTCGGGTGCCGATGGCGGTGGCCAGGAAGGTGCCGACAGCGAGCGCGCCGCCGACCACGCCCAACGCCCACTCGGCGCCCAGATCCCGGCCGAACACGACTGTGGTCAGGTCGCCCTTCTTGATCGCGAAGGCGAGGAAGAGCAGCAGGAAGCCGTAGAGCGCGCGTAGCGTCGCCGCACCGATCAGGGTGGCGATCACCAGCCGGCCGGACGGTCGGCCCCGGCCCAGCGGCCGGTCGCCACGGCGGCGGCCCAGCGCGCGTAGGGGCCGGGGGACCCGCTCCGGTGGCTCCGAGTCGGCCTTCGGTGGCAGCCGCAGCGAGATCACCATGCCGACCAGGAAGATCAGCGATGCGACCCGTAGCGGCCACTGCGGCCCGAACCAGAACGCGGCCAACCCGATCGGTGCCACCAGCGCACCCGCGACAGTGCCGTAGACGCTGGCCCGGGCACCCACCTGGGACAGGCCGAGCCCTTCCGGCAGCAACCGGGGCACCGCCGCGGAGCGGGCCACGCCGTACGCCCGGGAGAGCGCGAGCACCCCGAACGCGGCCGGGTAGAGCCCGAATCCGTGGATGTAGTCGGAGATCAACCAGGCCAGGAAGGCGCGGCCGAGCATCGTCGCGGCCAGGGCGTAACGCCTGCCGTGCCGGAAGTGGTCCAGCAGCGGACCCACCACCGGGGCGAGCATCGCGAACGGCACCATGGTCACCAGCAGGTAGAGCGCGACCTTGCTGCGGGCCTCGCCGAGCGGCACGTTGAAGAAGATCGTGCCGGCCAGACCGATGGCGATCAGGGTGTCGCCGGCGCAGGAGAGCGCGTGCAGGTCGAACAGGCGAACCATGCCGACCTCGCCGCCGGCACCCCGGGCGCGGGCCCGGCCGGCCCGGCGGGTCACCCAGCGGCCGCTGCCCACCGAACCACGCAACAGCAGACGGATGGCGCGAATGCCGGTGCCGACGGTCCGCCCGAGGACGGAACGCCCGGAGCGGGAGTACGACGGCATGTGCACCATCCTCGCCCATCTGATCCGGGTACGCCGCACCACCGCTGGGAAAGGTTCCCCGGGAGTCCCTGTCACCCCTGCGGGGCGCATGGGGAACAATGGTCTGGTGACCAGGCCCGTCTCCACCCGTGCCGCCCGTCTCGACCAGGTCTGCGCCGCCGCCGTCGAGGTGGCCCGCGCCGGCATCACCGAGGTGGACGCCGACGATGTCGGCGACCACCTGCAGGTCGTTGCCGAGGGTGATCGGCTGGTCACCCACTACTTCGAATGTCGCCTCGCCGGCTACAACGGCTGGCGCTGGGCGGTCACCGTCACCCGGGTTCCGCGCAGCAAGACGGTGACCATCTGCGAGACGGTGCTGCTGCCCGGCCCGGACGCGCTGCTCGCACCCGGCTGGCTGCCCTGGCAGGAGCGGCTCAAGCCGGGCGACCTGGGGCCGGGTGACCTGCTCCCGACCTCGCCCGACGACGATCGACTGGTCCCCGGTTACCTGCTCTCCGACGACCCGGCGGTCGAGGAGACGGCCTGGGAGTTGGGCCTCGGGCGCGCCCGCGTGCTCTCCCGGGAGGGTCGCATCGACACGGCGCAGCGCTGGTACGAAGGTGACCACGGCCCCGCCGCGGCCATCTCGTCCGCCGCTCCGTCCGCCGCCCGCTGCGGCACCTGCGGCTTCTACCTGCCGCTGGCCGGTGCGATGCGGCAGGCCTTCGGGGCGTGCGGCAACTTCTACGCCCCCGACGACGGCCGGGTGGTGAGTGCCGACCACGGGTGCGGCGCCCACTCCGAGACGTTGATCGAGGCGGCCGAGACCGCTGTCGACGAGCTGCCCACTGTGTACGACGACAGCGCGGTGGAGGCCATGTCGGTCAGCCGGGCTCCGGGCTCGGTGGAGGCCGCTGAGCCGGCGGAGCCGTACGGACACTCCTGATCGTCCGCGCCGGAGTGCTCCGGCGCGGCGGCCAGCTCACCTCGCGCGGCGGCGGCGTCGGTTGGCGTCGTGCCGCATCATCACGGCGAGGCCCGGGAAGCCCCACAGGAAACCGGCGAGGCAGGTCCAGAGCCAGTTCTGGTGACCGTGGTCGGTCAGCCAGCCCCGGAAGAAGATCAGCAGGACCAGCCCGGCCACCGCCCACGCGATCAACCCGGCGAGGGCGAACGGCACCATCGGCGGATCCAGTGGTGCGGGCCGCGGTGGCTGCTCGTTCGGCATTCGGCAAGCGTACGGGATCTACTTCCCCTGCCCACCGACGATCTGGGACGATGCGCGCGACAACTGGAAGATCACCTGCGAGGACCTGATGGCCGTAGCGCCGCCCGAGAACGGCACACCTTCCAACCCCGCTCATCCGCGTAACGGTTTCGACCGGTTTTTCGAGATCTCCGCCCGTGGCTCGACGGTGAGCCGTGAGGTACGCGGTGGCCTGGCGACCTTCTTCACGATGGCGTACATCGTGGTGCTCAACCCGCTGATCCTGGGCGGCGCCGTCGACGGTGACGGCAAGAGCCTTCCGATTCCGGCGCTGGCTGCCGCGACCGCGCTGGTCGCCGGCCTGATGACCATCCTGATGGGTGTGGTCGGCCGGTTCCCGCTGGCGCTCGCCGCCGGTCTGGGTGTCAACGCCCTGGTGGCGTACGAGATCGCCCCCGAGATGACCTGGGCAGACGCGATGGGTCTGGTGGTGATCGAGGGTCTGATCATCGCGGTGCTGGTGCTGACCGGTCTGCGAACCGCTGTGTTCCGCTCGGTGCCGACCCAGATGAAGAGCGCGATCGGGGTCGGCATCGGTCTGTTCCTGACCATCATCGGCCTGGTGGACGCCGGCTTCGTCCGGCGCATCCCGGATGATGCCAACACCACGGTTCCGGTCGGCCTGGGCATCGGCGGCAAGCTGGTGAGCTGGCCGATGCTGGTCTTCGTGGTGGGCCTGCTGATCACGCTGGTGCTGGTGGTCCGTCGGGTGAAGGGCGCGATCCTGATCGGCATCCTCGCCTCGACGGTGCTGGCGGTGATCGTGGAGGCGATCGGCAACATCGGCCCGTCGTTCGTCAACGGTCAGCCCAACCCGAAGGGTTGGTCGCTGAACGTGCCGGAGCTGCCGACGTCGGTGGTCGACCTGCCGGACCTGTCGCTGCTCGGCAAGTTCAACGTGCTGGACTCGTGGGGTAGGGCCGGTTGGCTGGTCGTGCTGATGTTCATCTTCACGCTGTTGATCACGGACTTCTTCGACACCATGGGCACGATGGTCGCTGTCGGCCAGGAAGGCGGCCTGCTCGACGAGTCGGGCACCCCGCCGAAGGCCAAGGAGATCCTGCTTGTCGACTCGATCGCGGCGGCGGCCGGCGGTGCGGCCAGCACCTCCAGCAACACGTCGTACATCGAGAGCGCGGCCGGTGTCGCTGAGGGTGCGCGGACCGGCGTGGCCAACCTGGTCACCGGCGCGCTCTTCCTGCTCGCGATGTTCCTGGCGCCGCTGGTCGTGATCGTGCCGTTCGAGGCGGCGTCGACGGCCCTGGTGGTGGTCGGGTTCCTGATGATGACAGCGGTGCGGACGATCGACTGGTCCGACTACGAGATCGCCATTCCGGCGTTCCTCACCATCGTGCTGATGCCGTTCACCTACTCGATCTCCAACGGGATCGGCGCTGGTCTGATCACCTTCGTGGTGGTCAAGCTGGCGCGGGGCAAGGCCCGGGAGGTCCACCCGTTGCTGTACGGGGTGGCCGCGCTGTTCGTGCTGTACTTCCTGCGTGGGCCGATCGAGTCCCTGGTGCTCTGAGACACGTCCGGGCGGGGAGTCGATCAGGATTCCCCGCCCGTACCATCTGAATCCCCTCGTGAGCCTGGTCATAACGGATGTCGTTAGCCATGCTCATTAGTTAAGCTAACTACTGTGACGGAGCGGACGGTGACGGCGGAACGCGTGCCACCGGCGCAGCTGGCTCCCCAGCTGCGTGATGCGATCACCCGACTCAACCGGCGGGTCCGACAGGCCCGACCGGTCGGCGACCTCACGGTCACCCAGGTCTCCGCGCTCACCAGCCTGCGGCTGGCGGGCGCGATGACACCCCGTGAGCTGGCCGATGTGGAGCGGGTGCAGCCGCCGACGATGACCAAGATCGTCGGAAAGTTGGAGGACCGCGGCCTCGTGCGGCGGACACCCCATCCGACCGACGGGCGGCAGGTCATCCTCGCGGCGACCGAAGGAGGGCAGGCCGTGCTCGACCAGTTCGAGCGGGCCCGCGACGAGTGGCTGGCCCACCGGCTGGCCGCACTCGACGAGGACGAACGGGAGACCCTGCAGAGGGCCGCCGAGATTCTTCAGCAGCTCGCTCGCGCCTGAGCCGCACCCGCGCCACCGGGTCCGTGCCGTCACGTGTCGATGACGCGTACGTCCGGAGGAGGCGCACCAAGAGTGCAGGCGAAGCTGAGCACGATGTTCCAGTCCCTACAGGTCCGCAACTACCGCCTCTTCGCATCCGGGCAGCTGATCAAGTTGATCGGCGTCTGGATGATGTTCATCGCCCAGGACTGGCTCGTCCTCGAGCTCTCCAACAACTCGGCGACAGCGCTCGGCGTGGTCACCGCCTGCCAGTTCACCCCGGTGCTCCTGCTCACCCTGCTCTCCGGCCGGCTCGCCGACCGGTACGACAAGCGGGTGCTGCTCTTCGCCGCCAACGCCTTCTGGAGCCTGCTGGCACTCGGCATGGCGGTGCTGGTCCTCACCGACCTGGTGCAGCTCTGGCACGTCTTCGCCTTCGCCGCGCTGCTCGGCACTGCCAACGCGGTGGAGACACCGGTCCGGCAGGCGTTCGTCTCCGAACTGGTCGGCACGCCGCTGCTGCCCAACGCGCTGTCGCTGAACGCCGCCGTGTTCAACTCCGCCCGGATCGTCGGCCCGGCCGTGGCCGGCCTGGCCATCGCCGCGTTCGACGTCGGCCCGGTCTTCCTCTTCACCGCCCTCAGCTCGGTCGCGCCCCTGGTCAATGTCGTCCGGATGCGGACGACCGAGCTGCACCGCGACGCCCTGCTGCCTCGCGACGAGCGGGCGTCCGCCCGGGTCGTCGACGGACTGCGGTACGTGTGGCGCCGCCCCGACCTGCTGCTGCCAATGGCGATCATGTCGGTGATCGGCATGTCGCTGTTCAACTTCCAGCTCACCCTGGCCGCGTTGGCGAAGACCGTCTTCCACACCGGTGCCGCCTCCTTCGGCCTGTTCAGCACGGCGCTGGCCGTCGGCGCGCTCGGCGGTGCGCTCAGCGGCACCGGTCGCCGTAGCCGCCCGTCGGTGTGGCTGGTGCTCGGCGCGGCGATCGCCTGCGCCAGCTTCGGCACCCTGGTCGGCCTCTCCACTGCGTACTGGCTGGTCGTGGCCCTTCTGGTGCCCACCGGCTTCTGCATGGTCTTCTTCGCCCAGGCCGCCAACCAGCGGATCCAGATGGGCGTCGACGCGGCGTTCCGGGGACGGGTGATGGCCCTGTGGGTGCTGGTGTTCCTGGGCACCAACCCGGTCGGCGCGCCGCTGATCGGCTGGGTCGCGGAGCACTACGGTGCCGGTGCCAGCATCTGGATGGGTGGGCTCATCTCGCTGGCCGCCGCGGTGATCGCCCTCACCTGGCAGCTGCGCCACTCCGGTGCCCGGCTGCGGTTCCGGGTGCTGCCGATGCCCCGCTTCTACGTCACCTCCGCCGACTGCTGAGGTTTACCACCGGCGCCGGCCGCGTCCGGTTGCGCGGATCGCGCGGATGCGGCGAAACCGGTGGCGGGGTGGCATGGTGGGGCTTAGCGTCGATACGTGGGAGTCGGACGCGCGCTGATGCTGGCCCTGGCGTTCCTCGCCGTGGCCACGCTGCCGGTGGCATTCGCCCTGATCTTCTGCTACGACGAGATCGTCGACCGGGTGGTCTGTGGCTGGTCCGAGTGGCGTGACCGCCGCCGGGAGCAGCGCACGATCGCCCGTCTCGACCGGGCCATCGAGGCCGACGCGCTGACCCGGGACATCGACCTCAGCGAGTTCGACAGCGTTGACCGCCGGCCGCTGGAGCAGCTCGCCGCCGACCTGCGCCGTCTCGGCGGTCAGCGGGTCGGCGGCAGCGGTCGCTCGATGGTCTGGCACAGCGCGTTGCTTCAGGCGTACGACGACAGGCTCCGCCTCGCCTGCCGCGCCCTCGGCATCGCCGAACACCTCGCCGAGCTGGAGGGCGTCGATCAGGAGATCGAGCGGGTCCGGGTGGAGGGCGTGCTGCACGCCGCCGGGCTGGCCCTCCCCGCGGCCCGGGCTGGGCTTCGGCAGCGGCACCGCTGATCGGCCGTACGCTGTGCGACTCTTCGTCGCGGTCCGTCCGTCCGTCGAGGCCGTCAATCATCTCGTCGCACAGGTCGCGCGTCTGCGCGTCGCCGCGGCGACCGCGGCTGGCATCAATGTCCGCCTCGCCGACCCGGCCGACCTGCACCTCACTCTGGCGTTCCTCGGTGCCGTCGAGTCTGCCCGGCTGGTCGAGGTGGACAGTGCGCTCGGTTTGGCCGCCGAGCGGTTCCGGGACGGCCGGGATGCCGTACCCCGGTTGAGCCTCGGTGGCGGTGGGCGGTTCGGCCGGGTCCGATCCACAGTGCTCTGGGTGGACCTGCGCGGGGAGGTCGAGGCGTTGCACGTGCTCGCCGGGCTGATCCGGTCCCGGCTGAGCCAGGGCCGGCTGCCGTACGACGAGAAGCCGTTTCGGCCCCACCTGACCGTCGCCCGGCCCGGCGACCGGATGGACCCGGCCGACGTCGAGGCCGACCGGGCCAGCCTGGACGGGTACGAAGGACCATCGTGGCCGGCATCGGAGCTGCTGCTGGTGCGCAGCCACCTCGGCGGCCGACCGCGCTACGAACGGATCGCCGCCTGGTCGCTGTGAGTCGGCGGCACGTCGCTGGTCGCGCTGGATGGCCTGCTGCGGAGAACCTCGCGGGCCTGTTCGGCCGCGCGGGTGATGCTCTCGCTGATGAAGTCGAGGAAGCGGGCGATGTTCTCCAGTCGGGCGGCGGCGGGGGTGTGCGCGCCGAGGAGGGCGACACCCTGGCGTGCGATCGCGACGAGATGGTCGTTGGCCCGAGCGCTGGCGATCGTCGCCTGGTAGAAGAGCTCGTCGTCGACCAGGTAGCGGTCGCGGCGGCGTTCGTCGCGTTCGCGGCGGACGAGGCTCTGGCCCTCCAGGAAGGTGATCGCCTTGGAGATCGACGCCGGGCTGACCTGGAGGCGCTGGGCGAGCTCGGACGCGGTGAGACTGCCGGAGTCGGTGAGGAACAGACTGGTCAACACCCGGGCCCCCATCTTGTTCAGGCCGGAGGCCATGAGGACCGTGGTGAACGACTCCTCGTAGTCGGCTGCCGCCTGGGCGTCGCGTCCGTCCTGTCGGGGGGCTGCCTCGGTGCCTCGGGAGGGGGCAGGCCTGCGCCGGTGGGCGCGGCGCTCGGTCGCGTGATGGGCCAGGTCGGCGCGGTAGCCGGTGGGACCGCCGTTGCGCATCACCTCCCGCGTGACAGTCGAGGTGGGACGGTCGAGGCGTCGGGCGATCTCGGCGTAGGGGAGGCTGTCGGCCAGCCCCAGCGCGATCTGCTGACGTTCCTGTCGGGTGAGCCTGCCTCCCGGCATCGCGATCTCCCTCGTGGTCCCCGTAGGGCGGTGGCCCCAGCCTCCACCACCATAGCGTTAACTCACACGCCAATGCAACGCAGCAATCCGCGATGTTGCATTAAACTCTGGGTCGTTGCAACAAAACCACGGCTTTGAGCGGCGTAAACACAGTCTCACTGCAACATGGTTGTTGCAGAATCTGGAAAGCAACGTAGCGTTTCCCACATAAGAAACAAGCGCCGACCTGGGAGAGCACGATGCAGACGTTCGCCACACCCGCCCCCATCTCCGCCGTCCTGGACATCCCCGCCGGACGCATCCAGCTCATCGCCGCAGACCGCGCCGACGCCACCGTCGAGGTCCTCCCGGCCGACCCCGCCAAGAGCAGCGACACGAGGGCCGCCGAGCAGACCACCGTCTCCTACGCCGACGGCGTCCTGCGCATCACGACCGCACCTCCCGTCAACAAGCTCTTCGGCCCCTCCGGCGCCCTGGAGGTCACCGTCCGGGTGCCTGCCGGCTCCCACGTCGAGGCCAGGGCCGCCAGCGCCGAGCTTCGGGGCGTCGGCCGCCTCGGCGACGTCGCCGTCGACGGGGCGTACCGGAGAATCAAGATTGACGAGGCAGCGAGTGTTCGCCTCACCGCGATCGACGGCGACGTCGAGGTCGGCCGGCTCAACGGCCCCGCCGAGATCAGCACCACCCGGGGTGACATCACTGTCGCCGAGGCCATGCGCGGCACTGTCGTCCTCCGCACCCAGTCCGGCGACATCTCGATCGCGGCGGCGGCCGGCGTCTCGGCCGCCCTTGACGCCGGCACCGGCCACGGCCGCGTCAGCAACGCCCTCAAGAACGACGGCACCGTCGAGCTCGACATCCACGCCAGCACCATGCAGGGCGACATCAACGCCCGCAGCCTCTGAAAAGGACGAATCGAGATGACTAACAACAGCGTGTCCTCGACCAGTTCGGCGTGGACCGGCATGGTGCCGGTCGACGACACGGCCCTGGCCGTCACCGACACCGGCGGCCCCGGCATCCCGGTGGTCTACCTCAACGGCCAGTTCGCCACCCAGGGCTACTGGCGGCGGGTCATCGCCGAGCTGGGCACCGAATTCCGGCACATCACCTACGACGAGCGGGCTCGCGGCAGGAAGTCGAAGCGCTCAGCCGACTACTCGTTCGAAGCGGCCGTCCGGGACGTCGACGCCGTTCTCGCCGCCCGGGGGGTGGCCCGGGCGGTGCTGGTGGGCTGGTCCTACGGAGCGGTGGTCGGAGCCCACTGGGCCAACCGGAACCCGGAGCGGGCCCTGGGCGCGGTCCTGGTCGACGGCGCGTTCCCGCATGACTGGCTCGACGAGGCCATGGCGCGGCGGATCCGCACGATGTTCCGACGGATGAACCTGTTCATGCCGCTGCTCCGCCCGACCGGCCTCACCCCACGGATGAACGCCGACCAGATGGCGGACAGCAACATCGAACTCGGCGAACTCTCCCGCGAGCGCGAACTGGGCCCGGTGCTGGACGCCATCAGTGTCCCGGTGCGGTACGTGGTCGCCTCGGGAACGTCCCTCGGTAGTCGCGGGGACGAACAGGAGCAGATCCGTGCCAGCCTCGACGCCGTGACCGCCCGCAACCCGCACATCACCATCGGGGCGAAGGTCGCCAGCAACCACGGTGCGATCCTCAAGAAGGACTTCCGCGCCGTCGCCGAGGCCGTACGCGGGGTCGCCGCCCCTCATCGCGAAGACGCCGGAGACAGCCGGTGAGATCCGAACGCACGCGTTGACGGGTGACGCACCGTCACCCGTCAACGCGAGGCGTCAGGAGGATTCGCGGGCGGCCGGGCCGCTGCCGAAGAGCACGTCGTCCCAGCTCGGCAGCCGCTTGCGTGGCTTGCCGTTGGCGTCGGTGGACTCCCCGGAGGCCGCCGCGGCGGCCGTCCGTCGGGGTCGCAGCACCGCCAGCGACGGCACGGCCGGCACCTCCTTGGGCGCGTCCGAATCGTCGTCGAAGGCCGACCCCTGGCCGCCGCCGAGCATCGCGGCGGCACCCCCAGCGACGGGCCGCTGCCGAGGTGCGTCCGATCCGGCAAGAGCAGCCGGGGTACGCGGCTCAAGGCCACGACCCGACGAGCCGCCGAGCGGGCGGTCCAGGGAGGCGAGCAGAGCGTCCCGGCCAGCCCGGATCGGATCGCGGCCGGGGCGCGGGTGCTCGGACGCGGCAGGCAACCCGTGCCCACCACGGCTCGGCTCGCCACGCGACGGACCGGGCAGGGCGTGCCCCGTCCGCTCCGGTGCCGGCTCCTGACCGAGGATCGGCGTGGGCCGCTCGGCGCACAGGTACTGCGCCATGTCGTCGTGCGGCGTGACCACCTGCCGGGCCTTGTCCATGTCCCAGATGGCCTGCGCGGTGGCCTTGCCGGACGGCCAGGTGGCGATGATCCGCCAGGTGCCGTCGTCGCGCCGGTAGGCGTCCCAGGAAATCTTCTCGGTGTCGATGCCGTGCTGGCTCAGCCGACCGTTTACCACCTCGGCGAGCGGGGTGGGCTTCTCCGCGCCCTTGAGGCGGGTGCGACGGGCGTGCTGGGCGAGCATCGCCCGCTCCTGGAGCACCGGGCCGGCGTAGCGCAGCACCCGGTCGACAGGCACCCCGGCGATCCGGGCGACATCCTCGGCGGACTCACCGGAACGGATGCGGGCCTGGATGTCCCGAGGAGACAGTGAGGGAATCGGATCGGCGGTGCTCGGTGCCACAGCGAGCGGCGGGGCACCCGGCTCGGGGTGCATCACGCCGGCGATGCGTTCGTCGATCGGCAGGGCGAGGAGTCGCCCCACCTCGTCGGCGAGCACCAGGGCCTGGCCGTCCTCGGAGAGGGCGACGAAGCGTACTGGGCGCATAGCGTTGCCTCCGTCCCGCTTCGCTGGCCGCACGCCACGAGTCGGCCACCCAGGCGTCTCGGACCACCGTACGCGCATCTGCCTCGGGGTGGGGGAAGCGACACCCCGCATGTCGTGACTGAGCTGCGGCGATGATCACGGTCGGTGTCCGTGGAGGCCCCAACGGACACCGACCGTGACGAACGTCAGAGTCGCTCGACCACGTAGTCGATGGACGCGGTGAGCGCCTCGACATCGGCGGGCTCGACGGCCGGGAACAGCGCCACCCGCAGCTGGTTGCGACCAAGCTTGCGGTAGGGCTCAGTGTCCACGATGCCGTTGGCGCGCAGCGCCTTGGCGATCGCCGTGGCGTCCACCGAGTCGGCGAAGTCGATGGTGGCGACCACGTTGGAGCGCAGCGTCGGGTCGGTGACGAACGGGGTGGCAACGCTGGACCGCTCGGCCCAGCCGTAGACCGCGGCGGCGCTCTCGGCGGTGCGCTTCGCCGCCCAGGACAGGCCGCCCTGCGCGTTCATCCAGTCGGTCTGCTCGGCGGCCAGGAAGATGGTGGCCAACGCCGGGGTGTTGTAGGTCTGCTCCAGCCGCGAGTTGTCGATAGCGGTGACCAGGTCGAGGAAGGCGGGGATGTAGCGCCCGGACGCCTTGATCTCGGCGGCCCGGTCCAGTGCGGCCGGGGACATCAGAGCAAGCCAGAGACCGCCGTCGGAGCCGAAGCACTTCTGCGGAGCGAAGTAGTAGACGTCGGTCTCGCCGACGTTGACCTCCAGGCCACCCGCGCCGGAGGTCGCGTCGACAAGCAGCAGCGCGCCCTCGTCGGCCCCGGCCACCCGGCTGATCGGGACGGCCACACCTGTCGAGGTCTCGTTCTGCGGCGTCGCGTACGCGTCGACGCCGGACTCGGCGACCAGGGTCGGCGCGCTGCCCGCGTCGGACTTGCGCACTGTCGGCTCACCCAGGAACGGGGCGTCCTTGACCGACTTGGCGAACTTGGCGCCGAACTCGCCGAAGCTGGCGAACTGGGCCCGGTCGCGAATGAGGCCGAAGGTGGCGACCTCCCAGAACGCTGTGGTGCCGCCGTTGCCGATGATCACCTCGTAGCCCTCGGGCAGGGAGAAGAACTCGGCGATGCCGGAGCGCAGCCGGGCCACCTGGTCACGGACCGTCTTCTGCCGGTGCGAGGTGCCGAGGTAGGTGGTCGCTACCTCGGCGAGAGCGGAAACCGCCGCCGGGCGGACCTTGGACGGGCCGCAGCCGAAGCGTCCATCGGCGGGCTTGATCTCATCGGGAATCCGGATGATCGGTGCGTCAGCCACGGTCTTGAAGATCCTTCCGCAAGGGCGAGGGCGGGCCCGGCGACACTGCCGGCCCTCATCCTCGCACCCGCACCGGACGGCGATGGGCGGGGTCCCGGCGGTCGGTCTGAGTCCTTCGCCACAGTCGGCTCCGGTCGCCGACGAGAAGGGCCCCTCCTCGACGCCCGGCGTCGGGGAGGGGCCCTTCCTACCAGCTCAGACGCCGTGCGGGATGGCCGCCCAGCCCTCGACGTCGGACGGCTTGCGGGTCTCCGGGCCCATGTAGAGGGCGGACGGGCGGACCAGCCGCTGCAGGCGCTTCTGCTCCAGGATGTGCGCGCTCCAGCCGCCCATCCGCGCGCAGGTGAACATCGAGGTGAACATGTGCGCCGGCACCTCGGCGAAGTCCAGCACCACCGCCGACCAGAACTCGACGTTGGTGGCCAGCACCCGGTCCGGGCGGCGGGCCTGAAGCTCGGCGAGGGCGGCCTTCTCCAGCGCCTCGGCGATCTCGAAGCGTGGCGCGCCCAGCTCCTTGGCCGTACGCCGGAGCACTCGGGCGCGCGGGTCCTCGGCACGGTAGACGCGGTGGCCGAAGCCCATCAACCGCTCGCCCCGGTCGAGGACACCCTTGACGTAGCCCTCCGCGTCGCCGCTGCGCTCCACCGCCTCCAGCATGCTGAGCACCCGGGACGGGGCGCCGCCGTGCAGCGGGCCGGAGAGGGCGCCGATGCCCGACGAGATGCAGGCAGCCGCGTCCGCCCCGGTGGAGGCGACGATGCGAGCGGTGAAGGTGGAGGCGTTCAGACCGTGCTCGGCGGCCGAGATGAAGTACGCGTCGACGGCCTTGACGTGCCGCGGGTCAGGCTCGCCGCGCCAGCGCTTCATGAACCGCTCGACGATGGTCTGCGCCTTGTCGATCTCCTTCTGCGGCACCGCCGGCAGGCCGAGGCCGCGGGCGGACTGGGCGACGAAGGAGAGCGCGGTCACCGAGACCCGGGCGAGATCCTCACGGGCCTGCTCGTCGGAGATGTCCAGCAGTTGGTTGAGACCCCAGTACGGGGCCAGCATGGCGACAGCGGACTGCACGTCGACGCGGATGTCACCGGAGTGCACCGGCACCGGGAACGGCTCCGCCGGCGGCAGGCCCGGCCCGAACCGGCCGTCGACCAGCAGTGCCCACACGTTGCCGAACGACACCTGGCCGATCAGATCCTCGATGTCGACTCCGCGATAGCGCAGCGCACCGCCCTCACGGTCAGGTTCGGCGATCTCGGTCTCGAAGGCGACGACGCCCTCCAGCCCGGGTTTGAAATCGGCCATGTCGCTCTCCTGGATCTGGTCGGTGCGCCCGATCGCTCATCCGGCCCGATCGGCCGAGCGCCTTAGGCGACCCTCAGGGATGTGTTCGGAACATACTGCCTGCTGAGTAAGGGATACGCGACCCGCTGCGACTGTGCCGCACGCGACATCCCCGGACGCGCATTCTCCGCGCGGCTCAGTGAGACTGGGCAGGGCGGGCTGGTCAGCGCGGGAGGGTGCTGGCGGGGCCCGCGAAAGGAGTGGGGACGTGACGGGTGACACACCCGCCCCGGCCGCGATGCGTAACGAGTACGCCGCGGACCTGGGCCTGACCGAGGCTGACCTGGCCGTCGACTGGCACACCCAGTTCGACGGCTGGTTCGCCGACGCGGTGGCCTTCGGGCTGCCCGAACCGAACGCCATGGTGGTGGGCACTGCCGACTCTGCCGGCCGGCCGAGCGGGCGGACGGTGCTGCTGAAGGGGTACGACCCGGAGGGCTTCGTCTTTTTCACCAACCACCTGTCGCGCAAGGGCGTCGAGACGACCGCCAACCCGTACGCCAGCCTGGTCTTTCCGTGGTTTCCCATGCAGCGTCAGGTGGTGGTCGCCGGACGGGTCGCGCCCGTCGACCGCGCCACGAGCGAGGCGTACTTCGCCAGCCGGCCGCGTGGCTCCCAACTGGGTGCCTGGGCCAGCCCGCAGTCGCAGGTGGTGTCGGGTCGGGCGGCGTTGGAGCAGCGGTACCAGGAGGTGGCCGAGCGCTTCGCCGACCAGGCGGAGATCCCGACCCCGTCGCACTGGGGCGGGCTGCGGGTCCAACCCGAGTCGGTGGAGTTCTGGCAGGGGCGGGCCGGCCGGTTGCACGACCGGCTCCGCTTCCGCCGCCTCGACCAGGGTGACTGGGTCGTCGAGCGGTTGGCGCCGTGACGGGTGTGCGGGAGACCCGGCCGCGCGCAGCGCGCCGCTGGGCGATCGACGTGCGTCCGCTGCGGGTTCCGGCGTACCGCCGGCTCTGGCTCGGCAACACGGTGGCGATGTTCGGCTTCCAGTTCACCGCCGTCGCGGTGCCGGTGGAGATGTACGCCCTGACCCGGGACTCGTTCTGGGTGGGCCTGCTGGGTGTGGCTGCCTTCGTGCCGTTGCTGGTCTTCGGGCTCTGGGGCGGCGCGGTCGCCGACGCCCGTGACCGGCGTGCGGTGCTGCTCGGCGGCTCATTGTTGCTCTGGGCATCCACTCTCGGGCTGCTGCTCCAGGCGGTGCTGGACGTGGGCAGCCCGGTGCTGCTGCTGGCGTTGATGGCGTTGCAGTCGGTGGCGTTCGCGATCAGCTCGCCGGCCCGCAGCGCCATGCTGCCCCGGCTGGTGCCGGACGACCTGGTGGCGTCCGCCACCACCCTGAACTACACGACCTTCACCGCCGCCTCGGTCGCCGGCCCGCTCGCCGCCGGCCTGATCCTCTCCGCCTCGCCGGACACCACTGTGGTCCTACCGATCGCCTACGGGCTGGACGCGGTGCTGTTCACCGCGATGCTCTGGGCCGCGCTGCGGTTGCCCTCGCTCCCGCCCGAGCCCACCGCCGACGGTCAGGCCCGGCGTGCCGGTCTGGCCAGCGTCGTCGACGGGTTCCGCTACCTGGCCACCACCCCGGTCCTGCTGCTGTCCTTCGGGGTGGACCTGATCGCGATGATCCTCGCCATGCCACGGGCCCTCTTTCCGGAGATCGCGCACGAGCGGTTCGGCGGCGGTGGCTCGGTCGGTCTGCTCTACAGCGCCATCGCGATCGGCTCGATGATCGGTGGGCTGACGTCCGGCTGGATCGGCCGGCTCCGCCGCCAAGGGCTCGGCCTGGTGCTCGCGGTGGTCGGCTGGGGCCTGGCGATCGCCGCGGCCGGGTTGGCCCACCAGCTCTGGTTGATGGTCGTGCTGCTCGCCGTGGCCGGCGCCGCCGACCTGATCAGCGCGGTGCTGCGTCAGTCGATGCTGCTGGTCTACGCACCGGACCGGATGCGCGGCCGACTCCAGGGCGTGAACACGGTAGTGGTGGCGGGTGGCCCACGCCTGGGTGACCTGCGCGCCGGCACCATGGCCGCCGGGTTCGGTGGCGGGGTGGCCTGGGTGGCCGGCGGGCTCGCCTCCGCGGTGCTCGTGGTGGTGCTCGCTGTCGCGTTCCCGGCGCTGCTGCGCTACCGGGCGGCGACGGCGTCGAGCGACAACCGGACCTGACCGGTTAGTGTCGCCGGCATGGAAAGCCCCGATCCGCGCCCGTTCTCCGGCGCCCAGTGGACCATCTCCGCCGCCGGCCACGAGGCCGTCATCGTGGAGGTCGGCGGTGGGCTCCGGACGTACCGGCACGACGGTGTCGACCTGCTCGACGGGTACCAGACCGACGAGGTCTGCCCCGGTTGCACAGGGCAGGTGCTGGCGCCCTGGCCGAACCGGATCCGCGATGGCCGCTACTCGTTCGACGGGCGGACGCACCAGCTTTCGCTGACCGAGCCGGAGCGGCACGTTGCCATCCACGGGCTGGTCAACTGGGTGCCGTGGCAGTTGCTGGAGCAGTCGGCGGACGCCGTGACGGTCGGCTACGACCTGCCGCCGCAGCCCGGCTACCCGTGGCCGCTGCGGCTGCGCAGCCGGTGGAGCGTCGACGCGGACGGGCTGCGCGCCGAGCACGAGGTGACGAACATCGGCGGGGAGTTGGCCCCGTTCGGCTTCTCCGTGCACCCGTACCTGCAACTGCCGGGCGTCGCTGTGGACGACCTGGTGCTGCGGCTGCCCACCCGGAGCCGGGTGCTGGTGGACGGTCGGCTGCTGCCGGTGGGGGTGACCCCGGTGGCCGGCACCGAGTACGACTGGACCAGCCCTCGCCGCATTGGTGCGGCCGTGCTGGACTCCTGTTTCGGCGACGTGATCTCCGACGCCGACGGCGGTTCGTCGGTGAGCCTCGCCGCGCCGGACGGTTCGGCCGCTGTGAGCATCTGGGCGGACGCCGAGTTCGGCTGGTGGCAGGTGTTCACCGGGGACGCCCTCACCGGCGAGCGGCACCGCCGCTCGGTGGCGGTCGAGCCGATGACCTGCCCGCCGGACGCGTTCCGGTCGGGCAAGGACCTGCTCACCCTCAAGCCCGGCACCACCTGGCGAGGTGCCTGGGGCATCCGCCCCGGCGCCTGATGGAGTTCGCCGAGGTCGTCCGCCGACGGCGGATGGTGCGTAACTACGACCCGGACCGCCCGGTCCCGCCCGACGTGGTGGACCGGTTGCTCGACCACGCGGTCCGCGCGCCGTCGGCCGGCTTCGCCCAGGGCTGGGGTTTCCTGGTGTTGGAGGAGCTGGCCGACCGGGATCGGTTCTGGGCCGCCACCACCCCCGATGGCGGTGGGCGGGAGCGCTGGCTCGCGGGCATGCGCCGGGCACCCCTGATCGTGGTGCCGCACGCCAACGAGTCGGCCTACCTGCGGCGGTACGCGGAGCCGGACAAGGGCTGGACGGATCAGTCAACGGACCGCTGGCCGGTGCCGTACTGGCACGTGGACGCCGGATTCGCGGCGTTGCTGATGCTACTCACCGCTGTGGACGAGGGGCTCGGGGCGTGCTTCTTCGGGATTCCGCCGCAGCGGCTCGCCGCCTACCGGGACGCGTTCGGCGTGCCGGCGGAGTACCAACCCATCGGAGCCGTCACAATCGGTTACCGCGCGGCTGACCATCGGTCACCATCGTTGCGCCGTGGACGCCGTCCGATGGACGAGGTCGTGCGACGAGGCCGGTGGAACTGACGCGGACGTCCCGTTCGTCCGGTTGAGGATCGGACGAGCGATAGCGAAACTGACATCAGGGAGCAGAACGTAGCGTGCGCTGGGCCGCTAGGCTGGCACGGTCATCGGTGCCGCGCCGCGCGGTGCCCGCCGCGGCCCGGCTCGGCGCCGTCGGTCGGCCCGGCCACGGGGAGGGGAGCGTGCCGTCGTGATCTTCAGAGCGGTCCGGGACGGGCGTCCCTATCCGGAGCACAATCTGACGCTCAAGCAGTGGGCGGAGATCCCGCCGAGGCCACTGCGCCTGGATCAGATGATCACCACCAAGCGCGAGTTGGCGCTGGACAAGCTCCTCGCCGAGGATTCCACCTTCTACGGTGACCTCTTTCCGCACGTCGTGCAGTGGAACGGCGGGCTCTACCTGGAGGACGGGCTGCACCGGGCGCTGCGCGCAGCCCTCCAGCAGCGCAACCAGATCCACGCGCGGGTGCTGGTGCTCTCCGAGCCGATCGAGTGACGAGCCCTTCTTTCCCGAGCTGAACCTTCGTTAGGGTGGCGTCCATGACCGCTGCGCTGGACCTGCTCGACCTGGACCCGTCGCTCAGCGAGGAGGAGCGGCAGATCCGCGACGTCGTCCGCCAACTCGTCGACGACCGGGTGCGACCCCACGTCGCCGACTGGTACGAGGACGGCACGGTGCCCGCCCGGGAGTTGGCCCGCGAGTTCGGCAAGCTCGGCCTGCTCGGCATGCACCTGACCGGCTACGGCTGCGCCGGCGCCTCCGCTGTCGCCTACGGGCTGGCCTGCCAGGAGTTGGAAGCCGGCGACTCCGGCCTCCGCTCCCTGGTCTCGGTGCAGGGATCGCTCGCCATGTACGCCATCTGGCGCTACGGCAGCGAGGAGCAGAAGCAACGGTGGCTGCCGTCGATGGCCACCGGTGAGGCGATCGGCTGCTTCGGTCTGACCGAGCCGGATCACGGCTCCGACCCCGCCTCGATGGCCACCCGGGCCCGCCGCGACGGCGACGACTGGGTGCTCACCGGCGGGAAGATGTGGATCACCAACGCCCCGATCGCGGACGTCGCGGTGATCTGGGCGCGCACCGACGAGGGCGTACGGGGTTTCGCCGTACCCATGGACACCCCCGGCGTCACGGCCCGGGAGATCCGCCGCAAGATGTCGCTGCGCGCGTCGGTGACCGGCGAGATCGTGCTCGACGACGTCCGGCTCCCGGCCGACGCCCAACTGCCCGAGGCGGTCGGGCTGAAGGCGCCGCTGAGCTGCCTCACCGAGGCCCGCTACGGCATCGTCTGGGGCGCGGTCGGCGCGGCCCGCGACTGCCTGGAAACCACACTGGCGTACGCGGGCACCCGCACCCAGTTCGGTCGCCCCCTGGCCGGCTTTCAGCTCACCCAGGCCAAGCTCGCCGACATGGCCGTCGAGTTGGTGAAGGGGCAACTGCTCGCGCTGCACCTGGGCCGGCTCGCCGACGCCCGGCGGCTGCGGCCCGAGCAGGTCAGCGTGGGCAAGCTGAACAACGTGCGGGAGGCGCTGGCCATCGCCCGGCAGTGCCGCACCATCCTCGGTGCCAACGGCGTCTCCGGTGAGTACCCGGTGATGCGGCACGCCAACAACCTGGAGAGCGTGCTGACCTACGAGGGCACCTCCGAGATCCACCAACTGGTCATCGGGCAGCGGCTCACTGGGCTCTCCGCGTTCGCCTGACCTGCCCTTTTGTCGCTTCCTGGCGCTCGCCGCGCGACTGTCGTATCGGGGCCGTACCGTCATTGACAGACGACTTGTCTGACGAGGACGGTGAGCGTGATGGCCCGCGACGCTGGCAGCAACGAGCCCACGAGAGAGTTCCCCGGTTACCCGACCGGTGACGATCTCAAGGCGCGGTCGACCGCGACACCCGAGTGGACCGCTGATGCGCCGGGTGGTCCCGGCGAGCCGGCCGGTCCCGCTGGCCCCGGTGGGCCTGGAGGTCCCGGTGGTCCGACGAGCGGTGGCGATGGCCCCGTCGGTGGCGGTGGCGGTGGGGCGGCCCGAGGCCTGCTCCTGCTGCTCGGCGCCGCCGCGCTGGCCGTTGTCGCGCTGCTCGGCATTCAGGCGACCGGGATCCTGCCGGAGTTCCGCAACCCGTTCGCCAAGGAGCAGACCGACCGCAGTCAGCCACCGCTGCTGAAGTCGATCCAGGACCTCAGCCGCTACGTGGCAGCGGAAGGCAACTTCCAGGTAGTGGTCGACACGCAGAACGACCGGCGCAACGTTCCGGACTTCCTGCTCAACGAGCGCACCCTGTTCGTCGGGGCCGGCAGCATCGAGGCGTACGTCGACTTCACCAAGATCGGTGAGGGTGCCGTCGTCCAGTCCGCCGACGGCAAGTCCGTCGAGATCAAGCTGCCCGCGCCGCAGCTCGGTGAGACAAACCTCGACATGGAGAAGAGCTACGTCTTCGCCGAGCAGCGCGGTCTGCTCAACCGACTCGGTGACCTGGTCGGCAACGACCCCAACCGGCAGCAGCAGGTCTACCAGCTCGCCGAGGAGCGGATCACCGCCGCCGCCCGGGACAGCGGGCTCTCGGCCCGAGCCGAGGAGAACACCCGCAAGATGCTGGAGGGGCTGCTCCGCTCCCTCGGCTACCAGCAGATCACTGTCACCTACATAGCCCCCTGACCTGCGTCCCGTACGCCGAAGCGCCCGCACCGACTTCCGTCGGAGCGGGCGCTTCCGTGTGGGGGCCTGCGGCCCCGATCCGCTGCCGGGCCTGAGATGCCAGGACCGCCGCGACACGAGCAATCTTGGACAGTTCCCGCCCTGCTGACGGAAACCGTCCAAGTTCTGCGCTTACGTCAGGTGCGGCGGGCGGGTCAGTGGCCGGTGGAGGCGAGGTAGCGGTCCTCGTTCGGCATCAGCACCCACAGGATCAGGTAGACGATCACCTGCGTGCCGGGCAGCAGCAGCGACAGCAGGAACAGCAGCCGGACCATTCCGGCCGACATGCCGAACCTCCGTCCGAGGCCGGCGCAGACACCGGCGATCATGCGCCCCTCGCGGGGCCGGACCAGTTTGCGACTCATCGTCGTACTCCCACTCTGCGGCGGTGCGCCGCGTCTGCAATCCACGGTAGAAAGGGATGGCCACCTCGCCCTCAGTCCCGAGGAGGAGCGGCAACCAGTGGACCCGTAGGTGCTTTACCCGGGCAGCCCCCCGCTGACGCCTCCCCGCAGCGCCCCGCCCACCGCGGGGCGGCGCCGGGCGGGAGACGGTGATCGGGTGTTCACGTCCCGGACCGGGTGGGCGGTGAGCTGGGCGGGTAGGCTGGCTGATCGGCCTTCCACACCCCGGAGGGCCGGCACCCCATACCCCGGACGGTCACGAGCGGGGCCGCCAGATCGGCGGTCACGACCCGGCCGGGTCCCGTACGCCGGGACGACGGCGAGGAAGCGCAGCCATGATCAGTGTTTTCGACCTCTTCAGCGTCGGTATCGGGCCGTCCAGCTCACACACTGTGGGGCCGATGCGGGCCGCGCGGACGTTCGTCGGCGGGCTGAAGGCCGACGGGCTGCTCAGCGACACGGCGCGGGTGCAGGCCGAGCTGTTCGGCTCACTGGGTGCCACCGGGCACGGCCACGGCAGCGGTCCGGCGGTGCTGCTCGGGCTGGCCGGCGAGTCGCCGGAGACTGTCGACACGGACACCGTCGGGCCTCGGGTCGAGCGGATCCGGGCCGAGCGGCGGATCAACATCCTCGACGCGCACGAGATCGACTTTGACCCGGATCGGGACCTGACGCTGCACCGCCGCCGGTCGTTGCCGTACCACCCGAACGGGATGACCTTCGTGGCGTACGACCGGTCCGGCGCCGTGCTGCGCAGCCGCACCTACTACTCCGTCGGTGGCGGGTTCGTGGTGGACGAGGCGGCGGCCGGGGCGGACCGGATCAAGCCGGACAGCACAGCGGTGCGGTACCCCTTCCTGACCGGGGCGCAACTCCTCGACGTCACCACCCGCACCGGGCTGTCGATCAGCGAGGTGATGCTGGCCAACGAGCGCTCCTGGCGCAGCGAGGCGGACATCCGGGCCGGTCTGCTGGAGATCTGGCGGGTGATGCAGGAGTGCGTGCAGCGCGGCTGCGAGCGGGACGGCGTACTCCCTGGGGGGTTGAAGGTTCGGCGGCGCGCGGCGGAGCTGCGGCGCGGCCTGGAGGCGGAGGCCGGTTCGGCCGACCCGCTGCACGTGATGGACTGGGTGACCCTGTTCGCGCTCGCTGTCAACGAGGAGAACGCCGCGGGCGGCCGGGTGGTCACCGCGCCGACCAACGGCGCGGCCGGGATCATTCCGGCGGTGCTGCACTACTACACCCGGTTCGTGCCGGACGCCGATGACGAGGGTGTGGTGCGGTTCCTGCTGACGGCGGGGGCGATCGGTGTGTTGTTCAAGGAGAACGCGTCGATCTCGGGCGCCGAGGTGGGCTGCCAGGGTGAGGTCGGTTCGGCGTGCTCGATGGCGGCGGCGGGGCTGGCCGAGGCGCTCGGTGGCACCCCTGAGCAGGTGGAGAACGCGGCCGAGATCGGGATGGAGCACAACCTCGGGTTGACCTGTGACCCGGTGGGTGGCCTGGTGCAGATCCCCTGCATCGAGCGGAACGCGGTGGCTAGCATCAAGGCGATCACGGCCGCCCGGCTGGCGCTGCGCGGCGACGGGGTGCACAAGGTGTCGCTGGACAAGGTCATCAAGACCATGCGGGAGACGGGCGCCGACATGAAGGTCAAGTACAAGGAGACGGCGCGTGGCGGTTTGGCCGTCAACGTGATCGAGTGCTGAGTCCGGTCGATTCGGGGCAATCGTTCACCGACTGCTAACCTGTCGTCCGTTTCAGGAGGCGGGAGGCTCGCGGTGACCTCTGGCGTCGCGGCGTTGTGGTCGCACCGCAACTCGCTGCGCATCCTGGTCAGGCGGGATCTCGCGGTCAAGTACCAGCAGTCGGTGCTGGGTTACTTCTGGTCGTTGATCGAGCCGCTCGGCATGGGCGCCATCTACTGGTTCGTCTTCGGGGTGCTCTACTCCTCCGACACCGGTCGGCACCTCGGTGAGGCGGCCGCGTCGTACCCGTTGTTCCTGATCACCGGCATCTTCGCCTGGATGTGGACCAGCTCGGCGCTGAGCGAGGCGACGAACGCGCTGACCGGCCAGTCGCGGCTGATCACCACGATGAACGTGCCGCGCCAGGTCTTTCCGATCGGCCGGGTCACCGGCCGGTTCGCCGAGTACGCGGCCGGTCTGCCGATCCTGATCGCCATCGCGGTGATCTACGCGGTGCACGGTCGGATCCACACCGGTTGGTCGCTGCTCTCCCTGCCGCTGGCGGTGGCCGTCCAGGCCGTCCTGTTGACCGGGCTCGCCCTGCTGCTGTCCGCGTGGAACGTGCTGATGCGCGACGTGGAACGGCTGATGCGGCTGATCATCCGGGTGCTGTTCTACGCCACGCCGATCATCTATCCGCTCAGCCTGGTTCGGGAGTCGGGGCTGCCCGGCTGGTTGAAGGTGGTGTACGAGCTGAACCCGCTGGTCGGGATCTTCCAGCTGCACCACGCGATCTGGTATCCGGACGAGTTTCCGGACGCTCGGCTGCTCACCACCACGATCGTCGGCAGCGTGCTGGTGCTGGCCGCCGGTTGGTGGTCGTTCCGCCGGTTGGAGCCCGCCGTGCTCAAGGAGCTCTGAGGTGGCCGCGCCGATCATCGAGGCCGACGGCCTGGGCATTCGGTTCGTCCGCAACCGTCGCCGCCAGCTACGGCTACGGGAGTTGTTCATCCACCGGGGCGCCCGTGGCGCGTTGCCCGGCCAGTTCTGGCCGTTGCGGGACGTGTCGTTCACCATCGAGCCCGGCGAGACGGTCGGCGTGATCGGGCGCAACGGCACGGGCAAGAGCACACTGCTGCGGCTGATCGCCGGGGTGCTCATCCCCGATGAGGGCGGCATCCGGGTGCACGGCGCGGTGGCGCCGTTGCTGGAGTTGTCCGCCGGTTTCTCCAACGACCTGACCGGGCGGGAGAACCTGCACCTGGTCGGTGGGCTGCACGGACTGTCGACGAGCTACCTGAAGCGGCACTTCGACGAGATCGTCGAGTTCGCCGGTGAGCAGGTGGAACGGGCCATCGACACGTCGGTGCGGCACTACTCGTCGGGGATGAAGGTGCGGCTGGGCTTCGCGATCATCTCGCACCTGCCGCACCCGATCCTGCTGATGGACGAGGTGACCGCGGTCGGGGACGCGGAGTTCCGCAAGAAGTGTTACGCGACTATTGATCGTCTGCTCGGGGAGGGGCGCACGCTGGTGCTGGTGTCACACAACGAAAAGGACCTGACCCGGTTCTGCCGTCGGGGGTTGTACCTCGACGCGGGCCGGTTGACGCTCGACGGCACCATCGCCGAGGCGCTCGACGCGTACCACGCCGCGGTTCCGCGGTGACGCTCGCGATCGTGCTCGCCGCCGGGGCACCCGCGGCGGGCCTGACCACGGCGACCGGTGAGCCGCTGGCCGACCGGCTGGCCGCCCAGTTGCGCCTGGCCGGGGCGGACGAGGTGCGCTTCGCCGCCAACCTCGACGAGCTGTCCGACCTGGTCACCAGGGCGACCGGCCCGGTGCTGATCACCGGCACGGACCTGGTCGCGCACACCGCCGTACTGCGGCACCTGGCCACCAGCCCGGTGGGCCCCACTGTGGCGCTGGTCCTCGGCGACCCGCCGGTGCCCGGTCGGACCGCAGTGCGCGAGGAGCGCGGCCAGGTGGTCGACGCCGGCGCGTTGGACGCCCTCGACGGGGCCGCCACCGGCGTGTTCGGCGGCGCGCTGCGGGTCGGCGTGGACGACCTGCCGAACCTCGCGGCCGCCGCCCGTGCCGCCGCGTCCGGGATGCTTCCCGTCGCCGCCCCGATCGGCCCGGCCGGCGACGTGGCGCCGCTGCCGGCGACCGGCGGAACCGGCTCCGGAGGGTCGGTAGCGGCCGGTGGCCCCGGGTCCGCCGTGGACCGGATCTTCGCGGGTCTCGCGGCGCTCGGCACCCTGATCTTCGCCCAGCGGGTACGCCTGCTCGTCGCCCACCGGGTCGAGGACCAGGCCGGGCTGACCGCTGCCGAGGCGGCGGTGACCGCTGTCGACGAGGACCGGGCCGAGCTGCGGCTGTCGGTGAAGGAGAAGGACGACTTCTTCTCCACCTACTTCGTCAGCACCTGGTCGCCGTACGTGGTCCGGCTCTCGGCCCGGCTCCGGCTCACCCCGACCGGGGTGACGGTGATCTCGGTGCTGTTCGCGTTGGGCGCGGCGGTGCTGTTCGGGGTCGGTGGGCGGCCCGCGCTGGTCGGTGGCGCGGTGCTGCTCTACCTGGGCTTCGTGCTGGACTGCGTCGACGGCCAGCTGGCCCGCTACACCCGGCACTTCAGCGCCTGGGGTGGTTGGCTGGACACGATGGCGGACCGGGCCAAGGAGTACCTGGTCTACGCCGGGCTGGGCTTCGGGGTGAGCCACGCCGGGCTGGGCAACGGGTGGGCGCTCGCGATCGCCGCGATGACGTTGCAGACCGTCCGGCACATGACCGACACCTGGTACGGGGTGCTGCACGACGAGGCGGCGCGTCGGCCGCGTACGGCGACGAACGCCGGCGGCGGGATCGGTGACCGGCTCAACGCGGCGTCGACCCGGGTGCAGGCGGACACCGGCTCGCTGTCGTACTGGCTGAAGCGGACAGTGGTCTTCCCGATCGGTGAGCGGTGGGCGTTGATCGCGCTGACAGTGGCGCTGTTCAACCCGCTGGTCAGCCTGATCGCCGTGCTGGTCTGGGGGGTGCTGGCGTTCGCGTACACCGGGGCGCTGCGGACGCTGCGGGCCCGCTGGATGTGGGTGCCCGTGCTGGACACTGTCGACGCCACCCTGCACCGCGACGACGGGCCGCTGGCCCGCTGGTTGCCTGTGGTCCGCCCGATGGGGCCGCTGACCCTGGCGGTGATCGCCGCGCTCGGCCCGGCGGTGCTGCTGGTCGGGGCGCTGCTCAGCGACGCGCCCGAGGGGCTGCGTTGGGCGGTGCCGGTGGCGCTGCTGGTGTTGCTGGTCGGGGGGCTGGGCGCCGGGGCGGCGCACAACGGTCCGCTGGACTGGCTGGTGCCCGCCGCGTTGCGGGCCGCCGAGTACCTGTTCGCCATCGCGGTCGGGGTGGTCGGCGAGGCGCCCGGCTGGCTGATCTTCGGGTACGTCTTCGTGCTCACCGTGCACCACTACGACCTGACCGCCCGGCTGGAGAAGCGACAGGTGGCACCGCCCCTGCACGCGGCGACGCTGGGCTGGGAGGGGCGCTCGGTGCTGCTGGCCCTCGCGGCGATCGCCGGTATTGCGGGTATCGGACTGGCTACACTCGGTGCGTACCTTCTCGTGGTTTTCGTGGTGAGCGTCGTCCTGGCCTGGTTCGTGCGACCGGCCCGTAGCGCGCGGGCGTCGGTGGCGCCGGCGGGCGCTGGAGGTGCCGCGCCGCGCTGACGGAGGGCGGCCGGATGACTCTGATCAGCTTCGTGGTGCCGGCCTTCCGGGTGCAGGGATACCTGCGGGAATGCCTGGACTCCATCCTCGGTCAGCCGGAGACCGACATCGAGGTGATCGCCGTCGACGACTGCTCGCCGGACGCCAGCGGCGACATCATCGACGAGTACGCGGCCCGCGACCAGCGGGTGCACTCGGTCCGGCTGTCGGAGAACGTCGGCCTCGGTCCGGCCCGGAACATCGGGCTGGACCGGGCCGTCGGCGAGTACGTGTGGTTCCTCGACGGCGACGACTGGCTGGCTCCGGAGTGCCTGACCGAGGTCGCCGAACGGTTGCGGGTCACTCGCCCGGACGTCCTGCTGGTCGACCACGTGCGCACCCACTGGAACGACACCGCCACCCGCAGCGCGATGGCCGAGGTGTTTCCGGAGTCGCCGGGCCCGGGCACCTTCCGCCTGCGGGACCGGCCGCAGGCGATGCACCTGCTGCACACCGCGTGGAACCGGCTGGTCCGTCGGGAGTTCCTCGCCGACCTGGGGCTTCGCTTCGCGCCCGGCTGGTACGAGGACGTCTCGTTCAGTTACCCGGTGCTGATGGCAGCGCACCGGATCGGCGTACTGGACCTGGTCTGCGTCAACTACCGCCAACGCCGCGCCGGCGCGATCACCCGGACCCGGGGTGACCGGCACTTCGAGGTCTTCCCGCAGTGGCACCGCGTCTTCCACCTGATGGATTCGTGGGGGTCGGCGACGGAGGCCCTGCGGCCGGCGGTCTTCGAACGGATGATCTGGCACTACCTGACAGTGCTCGGCAACGGTCAGCGGATCGCGCCGGAGCTGCGGGAGGCGTTCTTCGCGCAGATCACCGCCGACTACGAGCGTTGGCTGCCGGCCGGCGGCTACCCGGTACCGGACGGGGTCGAGGGGATCAAGCACAAGCTGGTCGCCACCGGCCGGTGGCGCACCTTCAGCGCGTTGCGGGCCGCCAGCCGGGCCCGCGACGCCGCCCGTCGGCGGGCCCGCACCGCGCGCCGCACTGTCGGCCCGGTCGCCCGGCGCGGTGCCCGGCTGACCCGGGACGGGCTGCTGCGCGAGTACTACCGGGCTGAGTTGCGGCGGCCGGTCGACCCGACGCTCGCGGTGTACGCGGCGTACTGGTACCGGGGTTACTCCTGCAACCCGGCGGCCATCTACGAGGTCGCCCGCCGGTTGGCGCCGGGGGTGCGCGGGGTGTGGGTGGTCCGCCGGGACCGGGTGGACACCGTGCCGGCCGGAGTGGAGTACGTGGTGGCCGGCACGCCGGCGTACTACCGGGTGCTCGCCCGCGCCCGGTGGCTGGTCAACAACGTCAACTTTCCGGACTTCGTCCGTAAGCGGCCGGGACAGGTGCACGTGCAGACCCACCACGGCACGCCGGTCAAGGTGATGGGGTTGGATCAGCAGCGCTACCCGATCGGCGCGGGCCGGATGGACTTCGCCGGGCTGCTGCGCCGGGTGGACCGCTGGGACTACAGCGTCAGCGCCAACAGCTTCTCCACCCAGATGTGGGACCGGGCGTACCCGGCCACGTACACCACGCTGGAGGTGGGGTACCCGCGCAACGACCGCCTGGTCACGGCCAGCCTGGACGAGGTGCGCCGACTCCGTGCGACGTTCGGCCTCGACCCCGACGAGCAGGTCGTCCTGTACGCCCCGACGCACCGTGAGCACCTGCCCGGCTACCGGCCGCCGTTCGACCCGGACCGGTTCGTCCAGGCGCTGGGTGACTCCGGCCGGTTGCTGATGCGCAGCCACTACTTCCACGACCGTGATCGACGTCCCGGCCAGCCGAGGGACTGGGAGAGGGTTCGTGACGTCAGCGGCCATCAACGGGTGGAGGATCTCTACCTGGTGGCGGATGTGCTGGTCACCGACTACTCGTCGGCCATGTTCGACTATGCGGTGTTGGACCGGCCGATAGTGCTCTACACCCCGGACTGGGAGGCGTACCGGCTGGCCCGGGGTGTCTACTTCGACGTCACCGCCGAACCGCCGGGCGCGGTGGCCTCCACTTTCGCCGATCTGCTCGACCTGTTCCGTACCGACGGTGTGCGCTCGGACGCGGCGACCAAGGCCCGCGAGCATTTCCGGGCCCGGTTCTGCACGTTGGACGACGGCCGGGCGGCGGAGCGGGTGGTGCGGCAGGTGTTCCTCGGGGAGCCGGGCGAGCGGTCCACGCGCTGCTGATCGCGGCTTCTGTCGTGTAATAGCAGTGTCATCGATCGAACATGAGACGTTTACCCGATGTCACAAACCCATGATCCTGGTCACAGTCTTGTGGGGTTCGGTCGACGCGCGCTGGGGGGGAAGACGGTGAGCACCGTCACGCTCAAGGATGTGACCAAGGTTTTCCGAGATGGCACGCTGGCCGTCGACAGCATCAACCTGGATGTGAACGACGGCGAGTTCATGGTGCTGCTTGGGCCGTCCGGGTGCGGCAAGTCGACAGTGCTACGAATGATCGCCGGGTTGGAGGAGCCGACCACCGGCGCGGTCATGCTCGACGGGGAGGTGGCGAACGACCTGCCCCCACGGGACCGCAGGATCGCCATGGTCTTCCAGGACTTCGCCCTCTACCCGCACATGAGCGTTGGCGACAACATCGCGTTTCCGCTGCGGCTGGCCGGGGTCGAGCCCGAGCCGCGGGGCGAACGGGTCAGCGACGTGGCGAGCGCGCTGGGCATCGGTGACGTGCTGGCCCGCAAGCCAGGTCAGCTCTCCGGCGGGCAGCGGCAGCGGGTGGCGATGGGGCGCGCGATCGTCCGCCGGCCCGGCCTGTTCCTGATGGACGAGCCGTTGTCCAACCTGGACAGCGGCCTGCGGGCCGAGTTGCGTGCGGAGATCTCCGGCCTGACCCGCGAGCTGGGCGTCACCACTGTCTACGTCACGCACGACCAGGCCGAGGCGCTCACCATGGCCGACCGGGTGGCCATCATGCGCCGTGGCGTGCTCCAGGACGTGGGCACACCGACCCAGGTGTACGGCCGGCCGGCGACTCTCTACGTGGCGGCGTTCCTGGGTAGCCCACGGATGAACCTGCTGGAGGCGTCGGTCTACGTCCATCTCGACCGGTACGTCACGCTCAACCTCGGTGACCAGTCGCTCTACCTGCCCTGGAACGACATCCGCAGTCGGGCGGTGGCGCACTACCACGGTGAGCGGATCGTGGTCGGCATGCGGGCCGAGGCGCTCACTCCGGTCGCACCGGACAGCCCCGGCGACGTGCTGCGTGGGCGGATCCGCTACCTGGAGCACCACGGGCACGAGTCGTTGGCGTTCCTCGACATCGGCGCGACAGCGATCGTTGTCGACGAGATGGGTGCCCCCCTCGAACCGCCGCCGGTCGGCCAGCGCGGCCTGCGCCGCTTCGGCTCGGTGATGCAGCGACTCACCGGCAAGCCGGTGGACGCGCAGGAGGCCCCGCCCAGTGGCGTCCAGACCAGCGTGCTCCCCGATCCGGGCCGGCACCACCGCCGCCCGGCGGAGTTGGCGGTGCGGCTGGCGCCGTACCCGGCGGTCAGCGCCGGTCACCCGCTCGCCGTCTCGGTACGGATGGACGCGCTGCACTTCTTCGACGAGCGCGGTGACCGGATCGACGTGGGTTGGCGCTGACGACGTACCCGGACGGGGTGGCGGGCCCGCCACCCCGTGCCCTACCGTCTGCCCACCAGTCCACTGTGAAAGACCACCGAGAGGGGTGCACCCGTGTCGGGTGACCGTCCCAGCCCGCTCGTCATCGAGCGCATCCTGCGGGATCGCGAGAGCATCTGGCAGCAGATCGTGGCCGAGCGTGACCTCAACGCCCTCACCGGGCGGATGCTGACCAGCTCCGCCATCGCGTTGGCCTGCTACGGGGCGGTGCTGGGCTTCTTCCACAGCCCGCTGATGGCGCTGACCTCGGCGCTGAAGCTGCCGTTGCTGTTCCTGGTCACCCTGGTCATCTGCCTGCCCACGCTCTACCTCTTCAACCTGGTCTTCGGCGCCCGGCTCTCGGTGCGGCAGTCGTTGGCGCTGGTGATGGTGGCGATCACTGTCACCTCGATGCTCGCTGTGGCGTTCGCGCCGATCAGCCTCTTCTTCCTGATCACGGCCAACGACTACGGTTTCTTCAAGCTGCTCAACGTGTCGATCCTGACCCTGTCGGCGCTGGTCGGGTTGCGCTTCCTGACCAGCGGGATGCAGGTGCTCAACGACAACGGGCTGCTCGCGCCCGAGGCCGCCAAGGTCACTGTCGACGAGCGGGCCAGCGCCCCGGCGCCGGTCCAGGCCGTGCCCGCCGCGGTGCCCGCCGGGCCGTCTCCGGCCGCCGGTCAGAGCGCCGAGCCGGTCGCCGTGCCGGCCGGGGCCGCAGTGGCCGAGTCGACAGCGAACGGTGCCGTGACCACCGCGACGGCTCCGGCCCAGGTTCCGACGCAGTGGGCCGGTCAGCCGGCGGGTGCCTCGTTCCCGCCCGGCATGCTGCCGCCCGGCTACGTGGCGCAACGCCCGTGGGACGGCCGTACGGCCCGACGCGGTGAGCCGACGCAGCGGCCGGCCAGCATGACCCTGCTCTACATCTGGATCCTGCTCTTCGGTTTTGTCGGCACCCAACTGGCGTGGACGTTGCGGCCGTTCTTTGGCGACCCGGGGCAGGATTTCTCCTTCTTCCGCAGCATCGACGGCAACTTCTATGCGGAGATCCTGCGCATCATCGGCAACCTCTGACCGCGCCCTGACGGCGAAGTCGCTGGTTGCCGGCCTGGTTACCGGTTAGTAACGTCAGGCCATGACTATCGACTCCCGCCAGGTGGCGGCCGGCATGCTGGAAGCGGTGCCGTTCGCTCGTACGCTCGGTATCGAGTTCGTCGAGGTGGCACCCGAGGCGGAGGGCGGCGTGCGGGCAGTCGTCCGGCTGCCCGACTCGCCGGCCACCCACAACCACATCGGGGGCCCGCACGCCGGCGCCATGTTCACCCTCGGCGAGACGGCCTCCGGCGCGGTGGTGCTGGCCGCCTTCGGGCAGCTGCTCGACCGGGCCGTGCCGTTGGCCGTCCGGGCCGAGATCGCCTACCGGAAGCTCGCCATGGGCCCGGTGCTGGCCACCGCGCGCCTCGGCCGGCCGGTGGCCGAGGTTGCCGAGGAGCTGGCCGCCGGTCAGCGCCCGGAATTCCCCGTCGCGGTCCAGATCGCCACCGAGGACGGCAAGCCGACCTCGGAGATGACGGTGATCTGGACGCTGCGACCGAACTGAAACGCCTCAGGGAGGCCGAAACGGGTTTGCGGGCCCAGCGGGGTGGATAGATTCGAACCGTGCTGGGCCTACCTGCTCACGTGACCGCCTGTCTCTTCGATCTGGACGGTGTGCTGACGCAGACCGCCCGCGTACACAACGCCGCCTGGACGCAGACGTTCGACGAGTTTCTCCGCCAGCGCTCCACCGTCTCCGGCGAACCGTTCCAACCGTTCGATCCGGGACCGGACTACAACCGCTATGTCGACGGCCGCCCCCGGGCCGACGGCGTCCGGTCGTTCCTCGCCTCCCGCGGCATCGTGCTGCCCGAGGGTGGCCCGGACGACCCGCCGGAGGCGGAGACCGTCAACGGCCTGGGCAACCGCAAGAACGTCCTGCTGCTGCACCGTCTGCGTACCGACGGCGTCGAGGTCTACCCGGGATCGGTGCGGTATCTGAAGGCGGCCACCGCCGCGGGCCTCCGCCGAGCCGTGGTCACCGCCAGCGCGAACGGGGGTGAGGTGGTGGCCGTCGCCGGGTTCGAGCCGTTGCTGGAGGCTCGGGTGGACGGGCTGGTCGCCCGTGCGCAGGGGCAGCGCGGCAAACCACACCCCGACACGTTCCTCGCCGGGGCCAGGCTGCTCGGCGTCGACCCGACGCGGGCCGCCGTCTTCGAGGACGCGCTCTCCGGGGTGGCCGCCGGCCGCGCCGGTGGCTTCGGCTACGTGGTCGGCGTCGACCGGGTCGGGCAGGCCGACGAGTTGCTCGCCCACGGCGCCGACATCGTGGTGACGGACCTCGCCGACCTCCTCGACCGCGAGGACCCACCGGCGCCGCATCGCGCCGCGACCGACCCGATCGCCACCGAACGAGGCTCCGGATGATTCGGGAGCGCGCCTATCCGGTAGAGCCGTGGCACGTCCGGGAGACCCGACTGGACATGGACGTGCTGGCCCAGTCGGAGTCGGTCTTCGCGCTCTCCAACGGGCACGTCGGCCTGCGGGGCAACCTCGACGAGGGCGAACCGCACGGCCTGCCCGGCACCTACCTCAACTCGTTCTACGAACTGCGTCCGTTGCCGTACGCGGAGGCGGGCTACGGCTTCCCCGAGTCCGGGCAGACCATCGTCAACGTCACGAACGGCAAACTGATCCGGCTGCTGGTAGACGACGAACCACTCGACGTGCGGTACGGCGAGCTGATCGCCCATGAGCGGATACTCGACCTGCGGGCCGGCACGCTGCACCGGGAGCTGCACTGGCGCTCGCCCGCCGGCCGGGAGGTAAAGGTCCGCAGCACCCGTCTCGTCTCGTTCACCCAGCGGTCCGTGGCCGCCATCAGCTACGAGGTGGAGGCCGTCGACGGCCCGTTGCGGCTGATCGTGCAGTCCGAGTTGGTGGCGAACGAGTCGCTGCCCGCGCAGAGCAAGGACCCGCGGGTCGCGGCGGTGCTGGAGTCGCCGCTGCAGGCCGAGGAGGAGCTGACCACCCCCGACGGCGGCCAGCTGATCCACCGCACGAAGGTCTCCGGTCTGCGGGTCGCCTCGGCCATGGAGCACGAGGTGCACGGCCCGGACCACACCACCATCGAGTCCGAGGGCTACCAGGACTGGGTGCGTACCACCATCGCCTGCGTGCTCCAGCCCGGCGAGAAGCTGCGGGTGATCAAGTATCTGACGTACAGCTGGTCGAGTCGCCGGTCCCTGCCGGCGCTGCGCGACCAGGTCGGCGCGGCACTGGCCGGTGCCCGGCTCGACGGATGGGACGGGCTGCACCGGGAGCAGCGCAACTACCTCGACGCGTTCTGGGATGCCTCCGACGTGCTGGTCGAGGGCGACCCGGAGGTGCAGCAGGCGGTCCGGTTCGGGCTCTTCCACGTGTTGCAGGCCGGCGCGCGAGCCGAGCAGCGGCCGATCTCGGCAAAGGGACTGACCGGCCCCGGTTACGACGGTCACGCCTTCTGGGACACCGAGATGTTCGTCCTGCCGGTGCTCACGTACACCCAGCCGAGCGCGGTGCGCAGCGCGTTGCAGTGGCGACACAGCACGCTGGATTCGGCGCGGGAACGCGCCGAGACGCTCAACCTCCGAGGCGCGGCCTTCCCCTGGCGCACCATCGGCGGCCCGGAGTCATCCGGGTACTGGCCGGCCGGAACGGCAGCCTTCCACATCGCCGCCGACATCGCCGACGCCGTGCGCCGCTACGTGATGGTCACCGGGGACACCCAGTTGGAGCGGGAGATCGGGCTGGAGCTGCTGGTGGAGACCGCCCGGCTGTGGCGCTCGATCGGCCACCACGACCGGCACGGGCAGTTCCACATCGATGGAGTCACCGGCCCGGACGAGTACACCGCCGTGAAGAACGACAACGTCTACACCAACCTGATGGCACAGCGGAACCTGCTCGCCGCCGCCGACGTGGTCATGCGCTACCGGGACGAGGCGTTCCACCTCGGCGTCACCGACGAGGAGGCCGCGAGCTGGCGGGACGCCGCCACCTCCATGCACATCCCGTACGACGAGGAGCTCGAGGTCCACCAGCAGGTGGAGGGCTTCACCCGGCTCCAGGAATGGGACTTCACGCACACACCGGCGGAAAAGTACCCGTTGCTGCTGCACTACCCGTACTTCGAGCTGTACCGCAAGCAGGTGGTGAAGCAGGCCGACCTGGTCCTCGCCATGCACTGGCGGGGGGACGCCTTCACCCCTGAGGAGAAGGTGCGCAACTTCCTCTACTACGAGCGCCGCACCGTACGAGACTCGTCGTTGTCGGCGTGCACCCAGTCCGTGCTCGCCGCCGAGGTGGGCCACCCCGAACTCGCGCACACCTACCTGCGTGAGGCCGCGCTGATGGACCTGCACGACCTCAACGAGAACACCCGCGACGGCGTACACATGGCGTCGTTGGCCGGCGCGTGGCTCGCCCTGGTCAGCGGGTTCGGCGGTCTACGGGACCACGACGGCGAGCTGTCCTTCGCCCCCCGGCTCTCCAGCCGACTCAGCCGGTTGGAGTTCTCACTCCAGTGGCGGGGGTTGGCGCTGCGGGTGGACGTTCGGCCCCACCAGACGACGTACTCGCTGCGCCACGGCGGCCCGGACGACGTGGTGGAGTTGCGCCACCACGACCAGTTGCTGCGGGTGACCTGCGACGAGCCGGTGACCGTGCCGGTGCCACCGGCCGAACCGTCCGGCCCGCCGCCCGAGCAGCCACCGGGCCGGTCTCCGTTGCTGCGGCTGCCCGAACGCGAACAGTGACGGGCGGGACGGGAGTCTTCCCGCCCCGCCCGCCCGCGCTGTGAGTCAGACCGGCGCTCGCCGGTCCAGGTCGCTCAGACCGGCGCTCGCCGGCCCAGGTCGCTCAGACCGGCGCTCGCCGGCCCAGGTCGCTCAGACCGGCTCGCCGGTCGACGGACGCCCGATCGCGTCCCGGGGCGCCGCCGCCTTCGGGTCGTCGGGCAGCCGGGCCGAAGCGGCCTGGTCTCCGAAATCCTGGTCCCCGACGTCCTGGTTGCGCTCGGCGTCCTGTTCACGCTGGGTTCGCTCGGTCAGCTGCTGCTGCCGGGAAATCTGCTGCTTGGCCATGGCGATCCTCGCGATCCGTCGGGGCGCGGCTGCGCCGACACGGTCTGCGGTCGCTCGTCGCGTACCCGACGCCCCAGCGGGCAAACGCGGCACGGCTGCGGGCCCACGGCCCGGGGTGACGCCGTCGCGGCGTGCGTGCCCGGCGGCGGGCGGGGTACCCGGACAACCGGCGAGTACGCGGAGGTGAGGCATGGACGAACAGCGCAGCGTGACAATTCCGATCGGGGACGCTCAACTCCCCGCCGACCTGACGCTGCCCGCACAGCCGGTCGGCGTGGTGCTGTTCGCGCACGGCAGCGGCAGTTCCCGGCACAGCCCGCGCAACGTGGCGGTGGCCCGGACGTTGAACGGCCGCGGACTCGGCACGGTGCTGGCGGACCTGCTCACCCCTGCCGAGGACGAGGTGGACGCGCGAACAGCCGAACTGCGCTTCGACATCGGGCTGCTGGCCAGTCGGCTGGCCGGGATCGTCGACTGGCTGGCCGTCGAGCGTCCCGCCGGCGATGTGCCGATCGGTCTGTTCGGGGCCAGCACAGGTGCTGCCGCTGCCCTGGTCGCGGCGTCGTCCCGCGCCGATCGGGTGGCCGCGGTGGTCAGCCGGGGTGGTCGGCCGGACCTGGCCGGCAACGCGCTGGCCCAGGTGCGTACCCCCATGTTGCTCCTGGTCGGCGGGCTGGACGAAGAGGTGATCACGCTCAACGAGCGGGCGCTGGCCGAGTTGGGGCAGGTCGGCGAGCTACGGGTGATCCCCGGCGCCACCCATCTCTTCGAGGAGCCCGGCACCCTTGAGCAGGTCGCCGATCAGGCCGGCACCTGGTTCACCACGCACCTCGCTCGGTGATCATTGTGAGGGTAGGAGAGCCGAGGTCGAGCGGCGCTGCTGGACGGTGTCGATGACGCGCCAGAGGACAGCGGTGATCGGAACGCTGACAAAGGCGCCGGCGATGCCCGCGATCAGCGTGCCAGCGGTGACTGCCACCAGGATCACCGCCGGATGCAGTCGGACCTGCCGCTTCATCACCAGCGGCTCCAGCAGGTTGCCCTCGATCTGCTGCACGGCGATCACCGCCGCGAGGGTGAGTAGCGCTGTGGTGGGACCGTTCGCGGCCAGCGCCACCAGCACCGCCACCGCACCGGCCACCGTCGCCCCGATGATCGGCACGAACCCACCGAGAAACGTGATCAACGCAAGCGGCAGGGCGAGTGGCACCCGCAGCACCACGAGGGCCAGCCCGATGCCCAGCGCGTCGATCGCGGCGATGAACATGGTGCCCCGGCTGTACGCGCCCAACGTCCGCCAACCGGCCCGGCCGGCCTCGGCCAGCACGGGTTGGTTCGGGCCGGAGACCCGGGACAGCACCCAGTGCCACATCGACCGGCCGTCCTTGAGCAGGAAGAAGAGCAGCACCAGAGCCAGCAGCGCGGAGCCGAACACCTCGGTGGCGGTCCGGGCGCCGGCCACCGGGTCCGGAGAGCTGCCGCTGAGCCCTTCCCGGGCCTGGTCGACCAGCCGGTCCAGCTGTGCCTCGCTGACCGGCAGGGTGGACGTCACGAAGTCGCGGCTGCGTTCGACCCCCTGCGTCAACTCCTGGCTGAGCTGATCGAACTGGCTGGCGGTCAGGTTCCACACCAGGGCGCCGACGCCGACCAGGATGCCGAGCAGCAGCAGTACGGTGCAGAGCGCGGCCAGCGCCGCCGGCAGGCGCAACCGGCGCAGCAGCAGCAGGACCGGGTCGAGCAGCGCGGTGAGGAAGATGGTGGCGGCCAGCGCGATGGCCAGCGGCGCCAACAGGACGGCGATCCGGCCGAGCAGGTAGAGCCCCGCGGCGATCACCACCAGGCAGGCGCTCCACAACACAGCGGTCCGGACCAGCCACGGCAGCGCCGCCCAGGTCTGGCGCGGCCCGGGGCCGCCTGTCGGTCCGGGTTCCTCTGCGGCCATGTCGGTCCTCCTCGATGTCGACGAGGTCGGTACCCGGTCGGTAGTGCCCCGACACCCGAATCGCTGGCCGTCGCTCGCGCGGATCGTACGTCGGCCGGAATGACGTGGGTGGGTGTTCGCGAATCACGTCCGGAGCGGCGGCGTTTGCGTGGTCCGGCCGAGGGAACGCGAAGGGGACGGACCGGACTGAGGAGGAACACCGTGGGTGACTTCATGGACAAGGCCAAGGACTTCGCGGACAAGCATGACAAGCAGGTCGACCAGGGCGCGGAGAAGGCCGGCGACATGGCCGACAAGCGCACCGGCGGCAAGTACGGCGATCAGATCGACAAGGGCGTGGACCAGGCCCAGGCGCGCACCGGTGAGGGCGACCAGGTCCGCTGACCCTGCGCGCTCCTCCCGGGCCGCCGAGCCGTCGGCGACCCGGGAGTGCCGGGTTCGGATGATGGCCGGGTCAGCGCTTGTCGCGTAGCTCGTCCATCGAGGTGGGCCGGCCGCTCAACGCGTCGCGCAACCGGTCGACGAGACCGAGGCCGGGTGCGAGCAGTTTGTTCGCCGGTGGGTGCTCCGGGCTCCCCGGATGTGGCCGGGTCGGCCCGATCTCCTTGATCGCCGTCACCTGGGCGGCGATCTCGACGAGTTCCTCCCGGGCCGTCGCCGCGCGCAGCCGGGGAAAGAGTTCCTTCTCCTCTTCCGTCACATGGTGTCGGACGGTGCTGGTCAGGTGGGCGAGCAGCTGGTCGAAGCGGGCGTCGGACGCGTCGACGGACTCCAACTCCTTCATGGTCCGCTCGGCGTCGGCGTGCTCCGCGATCTCCCGGTCGGCGATCTCGTTGCCGTCGGGCAGCACCTTTCGGGCGACCGGATACACGTACGCCTCCTCGGCCACCGAGTGGCGGACGAGTTCGGCGATCACCACGTCGGCGAGGCGTCGGCGGTGCTCGGGGGTGCCCTGCCGGGTCGCCAACTCGACGAGGACTGCCTCGATCTCACGATGATCGGAGACCAGGATGTCGACGACATCGTGGTCGTCGGTGGTCGGTGGATTGGTCATGTCACGGCCCCTTACCGGTTGCGGATCGGTGGGAGGTGTGTGGCTCTGGTACCCCCACGGGGCTGCGCGAACCCATGGTTGACGATGCGTCCGACGGTGTCCGTGGTGCTGGCGGTGGCGGTGGTGACCCGGCCGCCACGATTGCCCTGCCGCCGCCGGGGTAACCGCCGCCATGGCCGCCGACCGCCCACCCGCCGACCGCGATCAGTCGCGGTTCGATGAGACCGCCGAGCGGACGGTCCGGCGGGTGCGGCACCGTGGCGGGCAGGCCGGCCGGATCCGGGCCCGGCAGTGGGAGGTCACCCTGGTGATCTCCATCCAGGCGGGGCTGGCCGCGGCCATCGCCGCCCTGCTCGCCAAGAATCTGCTCGGCCCCGGATCGCACGTCTTCGCTCCCGCCGCCGCCGTCGGCACGATCGCCACCGCCATCGGGCAGCGGGCCCGCCGGACCTTCGAACTGTTGGGCGGCGTGGCCCTGGGCATCGTCATCGGTGACACGCTGCGATTCCTGCTCGGCTCGGGCCCGTGGCAGACCGGCGTGGTGGTCGCGCTGGCCATCGCCGCCGCGTTGCTGGTGGCGGGAAAGGGTGGTCCGCTTGTCGGTCAGGCCGGCGGTACCGCCGTGCTGATCGCCACGCTGGCCCCGATGGAGCGTGGCCTGGAGGTGCCCCGGATCTTCGACGCGCTGGTCGGTGGGGCCGTCGGCCTGGTGGTTGTCGCGCTCCTGTTGCCGATCAACCCGATGCGGGTGCTGGACCGCGCCGCGGCACCGATCTTCACGATCCTCTGCGAGCAACTCGCCGAGCTGGCGCGTGCGCTGCGCGAGCGCGACGGCGCCGGGACCATGGGTGTCCTGGAGCGGCTCCGCGGCACCGACGACGACCTGGGCCGGTTGCACGATGCGCTCAGCGGCGCCGAGGAGGTGGTGACGATCGCCCCCGTGCGCTGGCACCGTCGACAGCAGTACCACCGCTACGCCCGCAGCGCGGGTCACCTGGAACGGCTGCTGCTGGACACCCGCGCCATGGCCCGTTGGTCGACCACCGCGTTGCAGTACGACGAACCGATTCCGCCGGAGCTGCCGGATGCGATGGCCCGGTTGGGTCAGGCGGTGGCGGAGATGCGGGTGGAGTGCAGGGTCGGTGACGACCCTCGACGGACCCGCCGGTTGATCGAGGAGTGTGCAGAATTGGCCGGGCGGGCATCCGCGACCGGCGTCAAGTCGTTCGGCGAATCCCTCGTCACCGGACTGCGTACCGCAGCCAGCGACCTGCTCCGGGCCGCCGGTTCCGAACCCGAGGACGCCAATCGGATCGTGCGCCGGGCGGCCGGAGCCGGCGAGGCGGAGATCCACCCGCCGGTCCGCCGACAACTGCACCGGGCCCGACCGACGCGAGCCGCCCGAGCCCGTCGACGCGCGCACCTCGCCGCCCGGGCCCGTAACGACGGTCGGGCCGGCCTCCCCGCACGGGAGAGGCCGGCCCGGTGAACCGTGGTGATCAGGAGGAGTAGCCGCGCTCGGCGATCCAGTTGGCGACCTTCGGCAGGCTCATCCAGTACTCGCCCAACGCCGGGTCGGCCGGGTCGGCGACCCGGATCGTGTCACCACCGTCGCGGTAGCCGACGAGGGTCAGGTAGTGGCCACCCTCGTACGAGTGCGGGTTGCCGTCGGTGTCCACCGTCGTGCCCTTGATGTTGGCCACCACCGGGCGACCGGCGTCCACCGCCGCCAGCACGTCACGGCGCAGCTGCTCGACCTGGTCGGGGCGGGCCACCGAATCACGGATCTCGGTGGTCCGGTACTTGCCACCGGTCAGCTCGTTCAGCACCCGGGTGGTGTCCAGGGCCGAGGGGGTACCCGCCTCGGTGGTACCGAGCAGCCGAGCCACCTCGTCCTGGGACAGCGCCTTGCCCTGGGCGGACAACGCGATCCGGGTCGCGGCCGGGCCGCAGTAGTAGAAGTTCGGCTGGGCCTGGTAGTCGACGCCGAGGATCCGCTCGGCGTGCCGGTCGTTCTGGCTCGACGAGGCCGGGGCCGCCTGAGCCGGGGCGGCCTGCGCGGCCACCGCAGGGCCGAGGGCGCAGCCGCCAGCGACGAGCAGGCCGACGACGGACAGGCCGCTCTTCTGGACGATCGGGTTCATGGTCGAGTCTCCGTTCGGGGGTTGGCGCCTCCGGCCAGCGGAGGGCGGCAGCACCGGGAATGGCGCTCGGCGCAACACGGCCGACCATTGGTGGTCTCGGCCCTGGGCGTACCGAGGGCGTAACCGCTCTGCTCCACGGAGAATTCCGCCGACTGCGGGCACCGGTGTCGCGCGGCGTCCCTGCCCGACCCGAACCGGTCGTCGGGGACAAACTGTCAGCTCAGAGACTGCCCAATAGCCTGGTCACGGTGATCTCGATGACCACCCGCTCCGGATTCGGCCGTGGTGTCCGATATCGCTCGGCGTACCGCCGCTCCGCCTCGGCCACGGCGGCCGGATCCGACCGCAGCACCGCGCGGCCCTCGATCGTCAACCAGCGGCGGCCATCCACGTGGCACACGGCCACCGCAGCGCCCGCCGTGCCGGCAGCCGCCACCTGGCGGGCCTTCCGGGAGACGCCGGAGGTGATGACCCGGGCCAGGCCGGCCGCCGGGTCGAGAGTCACCCCGACCGGTACGACGTGTGGGGTGCCGTCCGCCCGCAGTGTGGTCAGCGTCGCCAGGTGTCGTTCGGCGCAGAAGGCGACAACCCGCTCATCGTGCACGTCCAACCGATGATCGCCCGTCATGCCTCGTCCCCTGTCCGCCGAACCGACCCCGATCATGGCACGCGGCGGCGCACCTGACCCCGATCCGTCGGCGCGTCCGGCTGACCGGGCAGCTGCCGACCCGCCGCCCGACGTTGGTGCACCAGCCGGGTCAGGTAGATCAGCGCGGCGGCCAGGACCCCCATGTCGTCCAGGTAGATCGGGTCCGGCAGCACGTCGACCGGGAAGATCGTGTAGATCAACGCCCCGTAGAAGGCGACCTTGCCGCCCGCGCCGAGCCCGGTCAGCATCCGCCGGGTACGCACCACCCGCACCGCCAGCACCACGGCACCGACCAGTGTGGCGAGCGCCAGGATGCTGGCGATCACCACGAGGACCCACGCCTGTCGGGACATGCCGTCACGCTAACCCACCCGGGCCCGCGCGGCTCAGAACGCGGGCACCGTCGCACGGCCGCGTGCGGTCACCTTGTTCTCCCGGGTCTGCTCGACGTTCTCCCGAGGCTGCGCGCCCACCGGTCGGGCAACCTCGCTCAGCGGCAGCACCGACGCCGACTCGGCGACCCGTCGACCGGTCGCGGCGTGCGCCTCCTCGCGCAGACTGCGAGCCGCGGCCACCGCCAACTCCGCCGCCCGCCACGCGGTCTGCTCCCGCTCGCGGGCTGCGGCGTGCCGGGCCGCCAGGTTGTCTCGGATCGCCCGCTGGAGCACCAGCTCCTGCTCGACCGGGTGCAGTCGCGGGTCCCAGCCGTGGCGGTGCGCGAAGACGTCGCTGAGCTGCTCCACCGACAGCTCCCGCCGCCAGTACGCATCCAGTGCCGCCCGGTGCAGGTAGCGCTCGCGGTCCGCGTACTCCGCGGGGGTCCGGGCGGTGTGCGGCAGCGGCATCGCGGCCGCCGCGTCGAGCCGCCGTACGCCGGCCTCGGCCGCCTCGTACGCCAGCCAGGCCGCCTCGACCGCCTCCTGCGCGGCCACCCACTCCTCCCGGCGGCGCCGCACTGTGGTGGTCGCCCGCTCCGCCGCCACCGCGACCTCCTGCGCGTAGCGGCTCTGCTCCCGCTCCTCCTGCGCCTGCTCAAGGTGGCTCGGCATGGCGGCGCGGCGGATCCGGGAGCCCGGGTCGAAGCGGAATCGGCCGGGCCGCAGCAGGAGAGCGGAGACAGCGACGGCTACCACCCCGAGCAGGCTCAGCCAGATGACGGCGGCCCGGGAGAGGTCTGGCAGGACGGCGGAGAGGATGGTTTGCATGATCAGCACCTCGCGGTCGAAGGCGGGTATCGACGGGCGGCAGAGGGCCCGGTATCGCCGGTCGGCCCGGTGGCGGGATGGTCCCGTCGACGGCGACCTCAGGGTGCCGTGCGGGATGATCAGCCGGGATCGGGCCCCGGGGGTCGCCGGGCCTGGCTCAGCGGGCGGGCGGGCCGCGTCGTGCAGGAGAGCCACGGCCGGGATCGATGGCCGGGACGTGCACCGGGCCCGCCGCGACCGGACCGGTCGCCGTGGCGGTATCGAACGTGCCAGCCGGCGGGGCTTCAGCGGGCTGGGCGGCCCGCTGGTTGGCCGGAACGGCATCGGGGCGGACACTCGGCACCCGGCTGCTCACGGCACTGGGCCGCAGCTGCGTGGGGGCGGGCGGTGGGGTCGCGGCGAGAGCGGCACCGAGGCCGACCGCGAGCACCAGCGCGGTGACCGCCAGGCGGGTCAGTTCCCGCAGTGACCGCAGCACAGCCCACCTGGCTGGGCGGACAGACGCTGCGGACGACACCAGACCAACCTATCGTCCGTCCTGGCCTACCGCAGCACGGCGATGGACGGCGCGGGCGTGACCGCCACCACCATGCGCACTGTGGACGCCGACGGTAGGGGCCCAGGAATGGCAGCGCCCCCGACCGGATCGGGTCCGATCGGGGGCACCGTGCGTCGCCGGGGGCGGCACCGCTGGTGGTGTGTGCCGGCGTCAGGCCGTCATCAGTCGCTGGTGCCGAGCACCGGAGGCGCGGCCTTGTCGTCGCCCTGCCACACCATCTCGTCCTCGGTCAACCAGGTCAGCCGCTCGTCGGAGTCGTCGTCCTGCGCTCGACCCTGCCCGCCGAGCACACCGGGCCGGCCGCCGCCGGACCCCGGCCGGGCGTTGCCGCCGGTCATGGCCGGGCGCCCGCCGCTCCCACCGCGTTGGCCGTCGATGCTGCGCCCGACCCCGTTGGCGGCGCGGGTCTCCGCCGGGGGAGCACCACCGCCGGTCGGTCGAGCCGAGGCGGGGGGTGCGTTGCCCGAGCCCGCGAGCGCGCCGCTGCGCAACACCCCGCCGGCCGGTGACCCGCCCTGTGCTCCGTAGAGCAGGCCGGGACCGGTGCTCGCCGCAGTGGGCGCGCCGGCCGGCCCGGACAGCCCGACCAGCCCGGCAGCACCACCGCCGAGCAGCGCGCCACCGACGAGGGGGTCGGCTCCGGCGAGGGAGGTGCCGCGGTCAGCGAGGTCGCTGCCAACGCCGATCGGCGCGGCGCCGACAGCCGGGCTGCCACCGGTGCCCGAGCCGACCTCACCCGGAGTCGAACCGTCGCCCGGCAGTTGGGCAACGCGGTCGGGCGACGAGATGGTCGCGTCACCGGTGCGCGCGGTGTCAGCGCCGGTGGTGGGACCGCCGGACACCCTGGCGATGGCCGAGACACTCTGTGGCGTCGTCGGATCCTTGCGGGCGGTGGTCGGAGTGTCCGGGTCGGGCGGGGGTGGTTCGACAACCCGGTCGTAGGCGGAGATCTCGTAACTGTTGGCCAGGCCGGCCACCAGGTTCACCATCCGCTGGTGGGCCTTCTCCTGCTCTGCCTTGTCCTGCTGGTGACCCGCGATGCCCCCGATGATCAGACCGGTCAGCCCGAAGGTGGCACCACCCTTGATCGCACCGCCGATCGCCTTGTCGTTGTCGTCGGTCTCCTCAGGGCTCTCGGCCTCCTTGTGGGCGGCGCGCAGATGGTCGGCCATCATGGTCAACCCCTGCTTGATGCCGGCCATCCCTTCGCCCAACGCGTCGCTGTGGGCGACGATGAAGCTGAGTCGCCGGTGGAACTCCCGACCCGCCGAACCCGTCCACGTGTTGCTCAGCTTGTCGAGGTCGCCGCTCAACTCCCGGCCGAGGCCGTCGAGGATGCCCTTGAGCTCGGCCCACTGGGTGGCCACGCCCTCGATCTGCTCCGGCTTGCCCGCCATCAGGCCGTCGTACAGCTGCTGGTGGCTGTTGCCCTGGTAGCGCTGGGTGTATTCAGACACGCCCGTCCTCCTTCGGCTGCAACGCCCGGTCGACAGGGGTCAGCGCGGCGGTGACGTCGTCGGCGTTGGCGGCGTTACGCGCCTCGGCGGTGCGGTAGTTGCTCAGGATCGTGCTGGTCGCCTGCTGTGCCGCCAGCACCGCCTGCCGGATTCGTTCGGCCTGCTCGACATAGGACTGGTGGACCTCGCTGTAGCGACGCGCCTTGTCGGTGGCGTCGAAGAACGAGCCCAGCGCCGGAGGACGGCACTGCATCTCGGTGTTGAGCTTGCGCAGCACCGACTCGGCCTGACTCAACCGCGACGCCAGGTGCTCGTGGAAGTCCTCAAGGGACAACAGGTCGACTTCCGTACGCCCGGCCATGGCAACATCCCCGTCGTTCTGGTTGACAACCGTCAGCGACATTCAGGTTAGTCCACCAGTGCGACTCCGGGCGACCCGTCGAAGCTGCTCAGCCGTCGGCGTCGGTCGATTCCGTGGACCCCCCGCCGGTCCCACCGCTCGACGGGCTGCCACTGGCCGACCCCGACGGTGGCGCCGCGGACGACGACCCCGACGGTGGCGCCGCGGACGGCGTGCCCGAGGGCGGCGCAGCGGATGGTGAGCCGGGCTCCGACGCGGCCGACGGTGGTGCGGACGGTGCCGGACCGTCGGCAGTGAAGACGGCGAATGCGTCCTCGCGATCCAGAGTCGGCCCGGTCGGGATCAGGGCGAGCAGGGAGCCGGGCACCGCCAGCGGGGTGATCCCGCCGTAGCCGAGCACGTCCAGTGTCGCCGCCGAGCCGAGCGGATACCGGATGCCCTGCGGGCTGATCAGGTAGATCGTCGACCCGGCGGCGCCGGAACCGCTGGTCCCGGCGCCGGGTGAGGCCTGTGCGATGACACCCTTGCCGCCGGGCAGCAGCACCGCCTCGGCGGTGCGTACGGCGTCGCGCCTGGTCTGGCGCACCGGCACCAGGCCCGGATCGCTGTCGGTCAACTCGGTTGGCACCCGGTCGAAGACCTCCAGTGTGGTGGTCGGCGGGCCGCCCGCGGTGCCCTTGCGGTACGTCGCGCACAGCGTGGTCTGACCGGGCTGGGCCGGGTAGAGGGCGGGCATCGTCGAGGGCACCCCCTCCTCCTCGATCCGCCGCTCCTCGAACGCCTCGCTCGCCTGGTTCGGGGTGATGTCGGTGATCCGACCGCCGTTGCTGACGAGCAGCAGAGCGGTGATCTCACTGATCGAGACGAGAGCGTCCCGGGTCAGCACGTAGTGCCGCCCGGCGGCCTTGAACACCGAACCGACGTCGTGCGTCTGCCCGGCCACCGTGCGACTGCTGGGCTCGCCCTCACCCGGCAGCGACGGCCGGCGCAGCGGTGGCCCGGCCGGCACGGCGTTGAGCAACTGCTGCCCGACCTGGAGTCGCTCGGTGCCGGCCATCCGTAGTGCCGTGATCGTGCGGGACGGATCGAGCAGTTGGAGCCGGGTGTTGTTGGTGACCAGGTATCGCTGGTCGTTCACCGAGACCAGCACCGCCCGGTCACCCAGCGGCGTGCCGCCGGGCAGGGCCCGGTCGATCACCAGCCGGGTGCTGGACCGCTGCCTGTCGACCGGGTCGGGCACGTCGCAGACCGACCAGGGCAGCCCGGTCAGCGACTTGCGGTCCGGCAGGGCGTCCGGTGCCCCGACGATGCCGACGGTGACGCCGCGGGGCCGGTCCCGCAGCGACGCCTGGGACATCGTCCGCACCTGGGCACTCGCGTCGTTCACGATGAGGCGCGCCGACGTGTAGTTCAGCGTCGGGTGCAGCTTGCCCTCGATGAAGACGTACGTCGCGCCGGTTTCCCGTTCGATGACGAGGGTCTGGTCGTCCAGCGGCGCCGCGCCACCGGTCAACTGCCCGTAGGCACCCACCCCGCCGAGCACGATGGCCGCGGTGAGGACACTGCCGAAGACGGCCATGCCGAGCCGTCGCATCGGCAGGTTGGTGGTCTCCGGATCGCCCGACAGCAACGCGGAGACGATGCGGCGGGTGACGAAGCGGTACGCCTGCACCTGATCGCGGCGGGTCCGCATGACTTACCTCCGGCGGGGTGGATCCGCGACGATCAGGGTCGGGGTGCCGTCGCGGGCTTCCCTACGATAAGGGGCCGACGGTGGTTCCTTGGGACCACCGCTCGTGGCCGGCACCGGAGGAGACCCCGGCGCAGAGTCGTACCGTGCAGGAGGGACAGTCAGCGATGACGCAGGTTCAGGCGGCACCCGTCCGAGCGGTCACGGACCCTGTCGACGTTCCGACCCGGCCGGCGCCCCCGGCCGAGCGGCCCGGCCGTGGGCGGGTCGGCCCCGTGCTGGTCGGGCAGCTCGTCGTACTGGAGTTGTGCCTGGTCGGCGTCTGGGCCGCCACCGCCGGACCCAGCTGGGTGCTCGCCGCGGCCGGCGCCACGGCGCTGCTGGTGGTCCTGGCCGCCTTCGCCCGTCGGGGTGGCCGCTGGTGGTTCGAGGACCTGTTGCTGCGCCAGCGGTTGCGGCGACGCGGCGAACGGGCGTCGGCAGCGCTGGCCAGCGGTACGGCGACCGACCCGAGGTTGGCTGCGCTCGCTCCCGAGCTGAGCGTCATCGAGCTGACCGACCGGGGCACCCGGCTCGGCATCGGGCGTGACGACCAGGGCTGGTTCGCCGCCGTCGCCCTGCAGTCCGCGACCGGTGCGGCGGTCGGCTCCGTCGACGCCGCCGCGGTGGACCACGCGCTGCGGGTGCTCGCGGACTTCAGCGCCCCGGTCTCCCGGGCCCAGGTCGTCGCGCACACGTTGGTCTGGTACCCGGCACCCGGTGCGCCGCCGGCTGCCCACCGGACCGTGTGGGTCGCGGTGCGGCTCACCGTCCGGGACGCGCGGGTCGAGGCCGTGAGCCGGGGCGGCGGGCTGACCGGCGTACACCGGACGGTGGCGGCCGGGATCGGCCGGCTCGGCAAGGCGCTGACCTCGGCGGGGCTGGCCCATCGCCCGCTGGGCCGGGAGGAGCTACGCGCGGCCATCGTCTCGGCCGCCGGTCTGGACCTGGTGCCCGAGGCGCCGGCGGAGAGTTGGCGTGGGTTGCGGGGCGGCGGCTGGACGCACCGCTGCATGGCGCTGCGGGGCCGCTTCGACGCGCAGCTCGGTCCGCTGGTCGACGCGATCACCGCGACCTCGGCGCCGTCGCACACGGTGGCCGTGACCGTCTCGTCGGACGGTCGGGTGGCGGCACCGCTGCTGCGGGTTGCCGCGATGGACAACCACGTCGAGGCCCTGGTCAAGGTGGTTCGTGAGGTCGCCGGCCGGGTCGGCGCGTCCACCCGGCCGATGGACGGCCAGCATGCTCCGGGCGTCTACGCGACCGCTCCGGTCGCGTCGGCGCTGGGCGTCTCCGCCGGTCCGCGGTCGCGCTGACCGGTGCGGCGGCGGCGCGCGGTCAGGGTCGGAGGTTGACGATCCAGCCGTAGAGGCCGCAGACCCAGAAGGCGAGCGGCACCAGCGAGATGATGAGCAGGATCTCGGCGATGTCGAGCAGGCGACCCCAGACCGGCGAGATGCGCTTGCCGGCGACGGTCAGACCGTAGATCAGGCTGATCACCGCGGCGAGCACCAGACCGCCCAGGATCAGGCCGAGCCGGACCGGCAGCGACCCACCGGCGAACGTGGTCGCGGCGGCCAGGCCCAGACCCACGGTGCCTGCCAGCAGCACCGGGGTGCGCTGGGCCCGGCCCAGGAGGGGGCGGGCCCGCAGCAGCGCCAGCAGGGCCAGCACCAGGCACAGCAGCACCGCGGGCAGGCGCCCGTCCAGGGCCAGCACGAGTTGCGCGCCCAGCACCAGCAGCGACACCGTCCACAGCAGACCGGTGAGGAACTGGTCGGCGCGCTCACTCTGCTGGAGCACCTGCCTGCCGTCCACCGACTCGCTGTCGGTCTTCAGGTCCTCCGGGCCGGTCGGAATCGACGGCACCGGCAGCCGGGCCAGCCGGTAGGCCATCATCGGCAGCGCCGGCACCACGCCGAACGCGACAGCCGCCACCACCGCGGCGGAGGCCGCCGCGTCGAGGCCGAGGGCCAGGCAGAGCACCGCGCCCAGGCCGGTCGCGGCCGCGACACCGATCGCCGCGAAGAAGAGGGGGTACCGGTCGCCGACCGCCAGCACGGCCACCGCGCCGGCCACCACCGCAGCGGTCGCCGCGACAAGGACATGCGGACTGGCCAGGTCGGTCAGCGCTCGATCACCGGCGAGCAGCAGCAGGCCACCGGTGGCCGCGTGCACCAGGGCGACCAGGGCCAGCACCGAGCCGATGCCGCTGTCACCGGCGGCCCTGGACAGCACCGCCGAGCCCACCAGCAGCGCCACCGCTACCAGCAGCGCGGCCAACGCGCCGGGCAGGTGGGGCGGACCAGCGAAGAGGGCAGCCAGCGCGCCGGCGCCGAACGCCGCCGCCGCGAAGACCACAGCGAAGGAGCGGGTCGCGCCGACCTGCCAGGCGCCGGGGCGCTGGTTGGTAGCGGTGGCGACCGCGTCCACCACGTCGTCGAAGACGATCTCCGGTGCGGCGTCGGAGCGGGGGTTGAAGTAGAGCACCTCACCGTCGCGGACACTGAGCTGCGCAGCGGTACGACCACCGTCGAGGGGCGCACCGCCCAATCGGGACAGTGCCCATCCGCCGTGCCGCGCGCCCTCGTCGGCCATGTCCTCACCGGCGTAGCGCAGCAGGGTGGGGAGCAGGTCGGCCAACGGCACGTCCGACGGCAGCGCCAGATCCATCCGGGTACGCGGAGCCACGATGGTGATTCGGCTGAGACCACCGGTCGCCGTCTTCGTCGCCACAGTGGCCTCCAGGTGTGCGTCTGTGATCGGCTGGCTGGAATGCCGCGGTCCGGGTCCACCGCGCACACGGCAGATTACCTACGATGACGGCACGTACGATGCCCACCCGCGGGCGGTGTTCCGCGGGCCGCACGTCATCAGGGCCGCTTCTGGGGAGGAGACAGCCGTGAGCACTGTGGTGTTCCGCCGGCTCCCGCGTCAGCCGGGGCCGGCCCTACCGCGCGGCGAGGTGCTGCTGGAGTCGCCTCCCGAGCTGCCCGAGCCGACGCCCCGCGGGATGGGGCAGCTACTCATGATCCTGCCGATGTTCTGCGGGGTCGGCGCCATGGCGTTCCTCTACGCCGGCAAGGGCGGCGGCATGATGACCTACGTCGCCGGTGGTCTGTTCGGTGTCTCGATGCTCGGCATGGCGATCGGCTCGCTGGCCAACAGCGGTGGCAAGGACAAGGCGGAGCTGAACGCTGATCGCCGCGACTACATGCGCTACCTGGCGCAGATGCGCAAGCGCACCCGCCGTGCCGCCGAGCAGCAGCGGGCCGCGATGGCCTGGCGGCACCCGGAGCCCGACGCGCTCTGGTCGATCGCCGCGTCCCGGCGACTCTGGGAGCGGCGGATCACCGAGGACGATTTCGGCGAGACCCGGATCGCCCTCGGCCCGCAGCGGCTCGCCGTGGAGATCGTTCCACCGGAGACGAAGCCGGTGGAGGACCTGGAGCCGATGAGCGCCATCGCGCTTCGCCGGTTCGTCCGCGCACACTCCACTGTGCCCGAGCTGCCGACGGCGCTGTCGGTTCGCGCGTTCAGTCGGGTGGTGCTGCGCGGCGACCGCGAGCCGGTGCTCGACCTGACCCGGGCGGCGCTGGGGCAGCTGGCCACCTTCCACGCACCGGACGACCTGGTGATCGCGGTGGTCGCCGCACCCGACCGGCAGTCCTCCTGGGGCTGGGTGAAGTGGCTGCCACACGCCCACCACAGCGGTCGTACGGACGCGGCCGGCGCGCGCCGGCTGGTCTTCGCCAGCCTGGCCGAGGCCGAGGCCTCGCTCGCCGCCGAGCTGGCCGGGCGGCCCCGGTTCGCGCCGGAGGCCAAGCCGCTCACCACCGCCCCGCACCTGGTCGTGGTGATCGACGGCGGGGAGATCTCGCCGACCTGCCAGCTGGTTGGTCCAGGGCTGCTCGGCGCCACAGTGATCGACCTCTCCGGGACGGTGCCACGCGACGCCGGCCGCTGGTTGCTCTGCCTCGACGTCAATGACGGAGGTTCACTCGACCTGGTCCGGGGCAGCTCGTCGTCGACGCTGGGTCGGCCCGACCGGCTCAGCGCCGAGGCCGCGGAGGGGCTGGCCCGACAGATCGCCCCCTTCCGGCTCTCCCAGCAGCAGACCGGCGGCGACGAGCCGCTGGCCCGCAGCACGGAGTTGCCGGATCTGCTCGGCGTCGGTGACGCCGCGGCGGTGGACGTGCAGAACACCTGGCGCCCGCGTGGGCACCGCGACCGGCTGCGCATCCCGCTCGGCGTCGGCCCGGACGGCAACGTGGTCGAGCTCGACTTCAAGGAGTCGGCGCACGAGGGCATGGGCCCGCACGGTCTGGTGATCGGTGCGACCGGCTCCGGCAAGAGCGAGTTGCTGCGTACGGTGGTGGCCGCGTTGGCGGTGACCCACTCGTCGGAGGAACTGAACTTCGTCCTGGTCGACTTCAAGGGCGGCGCGACCTTCGCCTCGCTGGAGGCCCTGCCGCACACCAGCGCGGTGATCACCAACCTGGCCGACGAGTTGCCGCTCGTCGACCGGATGCGCGACGCGCTCGCCGGCGAGATGGTGCGCCGGCAGGAACTGCTGCGGGCGGCCGGCAACTACGTCTCCCGCTTCGAGTACGAGAAGGCGCGCTCGGCCGGTGAGCCGCTGGCGCCGATGCCCAGCCTGCTGATCATCTGTGACGAGTTCAGCGAGTTGCTCGCCGCCAAACCGGACTTCATCGACCTGTTCGTGATGATCGGCCGGTTGGGTCGGTCCCTCGGCGTGCACCTGCTGCTGGCAAGCCAGCGCCTCGAAGAGGGCAAGCTGCGGGGCCTCGACACGCACCTGTCGTACCGGATCGGTCTGCGGACGTTCTCCGCAGTGGAGAGCCGGATCGTGCTCGGCGTACCGGACGCGTACGAGCTGCCGAACGCGCCGGGCCACGGCTACCTGAAGACGGACACCAGCACCATGCTGCGGTTCCGGGCCGCGTACGTGTCGGGGGCGTACCGGGCGCCGGGGCAGCAGGCGTCCGCCTCGCAGGCGCTGGTGCAGCGCCGGATCGTGCCGTACGGTCTCGACTTCGTTCCGGTGCAGGTCCCGCAGGTGCCGGTGGCCACCGCTCCGGAGCCGGAGCAGCCGGCCGACGGCAAGGCCGTCGCGATGCTCGACGTGCTGATCGACCAGCTCAAGGGCCGGGGCCGCCCGGCGCACCAGGTGTGGTTGCCGCCGCTTGCCGACCCGCCGGGCCTGGGTGAGCTGCTCGGTCCGCTGGCGGTGGACCCGACCTATGGGTTGTGCACCGCCTCCTGGCCCGGGCGCGGGCGACTGACGGTGCCGGTCGGCGTGGTGGACCGTCCCTACGAGCAGCGCCGCGACCCGATGATGGTCGAGCTGGCCGGGGCTGGCGGCAACGTGGTCATCGTCGGTCGGTCGATGAGTGGCAAGAGCACGATGCTGCGTACGCTGCTGGCCTCGCTGGCGCTCACGCACACGCCGCGGGAGGTGCAGTTCTTCTGTCTGGACTTCGGCGGGGGCGCGCTGCGCAGCATGGAGCGGTTGCCGCACCTGGCCGGGGTGGCGGGCCGGCGCGACGTCGAGGCGGTCCGCCGGACGGTGGCCGAGGTGGTCGCCGTCCTGGACGAGCGGGAGGCGCGTTTCGCCCAGCACGGCATCGACTCGGTGGCGAGTTACCGCCGTCGTCGGGCCGCCGGCGAGTTCGCCGACGACCCGTTCGGCGACGTGTTCCTGGTGGTGGACGGGTGGAACACCCTGCGCCAGGAGTACGAGGAGCTGGAGCAGACCATCACCACGTTGGCCAACCGGGGCCTCGGCTTCGGTGTGCACGTGGTCCTCACCGCCGTGCGGTGGGCGGAGATCCGGATCAACATGCGGGATCTGCTCGGCACCAAGTTGGAGCTGCGCCTCGGCGACGCGTCGGAGTCCGAGATCGATCGTCGGGCGGCGAACAACGTGCCGGAGAAGTCGCCCGGTCGCGGCCTGACCCGGGACAAGCTGCACTTCCTCACCGCCATCTCGCGGATCGACGGCCGCCGCGACATCGACGACCTGAGCGAGGCCTCGCTGTCCCTGGCCGGGCACGTGGCGGCGAACTGGCCGGGTCGTCCGGCGCCGAAGGTGCGGTTGCTGCCGCGCCGGCTGCCGGTGGCGGAGCTGGCCCGGATCATCGACCGGTCGGCACCGGGTCTCCCGATCGGTGTCAACGAGTCGGCACTCGCGCCGGTCTACCTGGACCTGGCCAACGAGCCGCACCTGACGGTCTTCGGCGACGCGGAGTGCGGCAAGACCAACCTGCTGCGCCTGATCGCCCGGGGGATCACCGAGCGGTACACGCCGGCGCAGGCCCGGTTGGTGATCGCCGACTACCGGCGTGGCCTGCTGGGGGCGGTGGAGGGTGACCACCTGCTCGACTACGCCCCGTCGAACCAGGCGTTCGCCCAGGGGCTCGGGTCGATCCGCAGTGCGCTGTCCAACCGACTGCCCGGCCCGGACGTGACGACCGCCCAGCTACGTGATCGGAGCTGGTGGAAGGGTCCGGACCTGTACATCCTGGTGGACGACTACGACCTGGTGGCCTCTGGCGGCAGCAACCCACTGAGCGCCCTGCACGAGTTGTTGCCGCAGGCCCGCGACATCGGTCTGCACCTGATCGTCACGCGCCGGGTCGGTGGTGTGTCCAGGGCGCTGTACGAGCCGGTGCTGCAACGACTGCGCGAGTTGGACTCGCCGGGCCTGCTGATGTCCGGCAACCGGGAGGAGGGCGCGGTCTTCGGCACGTTGCGGCCGAGCCCACAACCGCCCGGTCGGGGCACCCTGGTTCGCCGTCGTGATGGCCAGCAGCTGATTCAGACCGCGTGGTCTGAGCCGACCTGAGCGCTGTCGGTCGTTCGGTAGGGGGTGGTGGGCCGTCCGGCCCGATTCACCACCATCCATCGAACGTCACCGGTCAGGGCTGCGAGGGCTGGACGCGTTCCGCTACGGTCTTCACAGGAGTGTCCGTCGGTGGGGTGTTGCTGCCTTGCCGCGGGGGAGGGGTGCGGCGAAGCCGCCACCACAACAGACGGAAGGGTGTGAAGCATGGCGTTCGAGGTCGAAGCTGCGACTCTGCATACCGCCGCGAGTGACGTGCGGTCCACGCGCAGCGAGGTCGACGGCGAGCTGAAGAAGCTGTGGAACGTCGTCGATGACCTGGCCATCGCGTGGAAGGGTCAGGCGTCCACTGGCTTCCAGTCGCTGATGACGCGCTGGAACGAGGACACCGTCAAGCTGCTGACGGCGATGGACAGCATCGCTGACCTGCTCGACAAGTCGGGTACGACGCACCAGGTCAACGACGAAGAGCAGCAGCAGATGCTGGACAAGTTCCACTCTGCTCTCAACCCGTGATCCGTAGCCGGCAGAGGAGGAAATCGTGACGATCAAAGTTGACTATGCGGTCCTCGAGAGCAGCAACCAGCAGATGCAGGCCATCTCGAAGACCCTTGAGGAGAAGCTCGACACGTTGCGGTCGATGCTGACCAAGCTGCACTGGGACGGCGAGGACCGGGTTGCCTACGAGCAGCACCAGGCGAAGTGGGACGCGGCGGTCCGGGACATCAACCGGATCCTGAACGAGATCGGCGGTGCCGTGGGCATCGCCCGCGAAAACTACCTCACCACGGAGATGAGCAACTCCAAGGTGTGGAGCTGAGGCATCCGCACGAGCGGCTCCGGTCCGGTTCGCCCGGCCCGGAGCCGCTCTGTGTGTGACGTTGGCGGCGGGCGTAGGCGTTGGCGGCGGGCTGCGGTGCGCCGCTCAGCCGGCGGTCGGGGCGTCGGGGCGTCGGCCGGGGCGCCAGTCGCGTCGACGGCCAAGGGCGGTGATCGGTCGCGCGACCAGCAGCAGCACGGCGACTAGCCCGCCGATGACCGCCGCCCAGATCGCGGTGGGGCGCTGCCAGCTCAGCGGGTCGTCCCGTACGGCGGGTGCCGGAAGCGCGCCGGCCGGCGGGTTCGCCCTGGTGCCGAGCAGGCTCGACACCGCCCGGTACGGGTTGACCATCCCGTGCCCGATGTCGGCGTTCTGACCCTCGGGTGGGTTGTCCGCTGTGCGTTTCAGCCGATCCGCGACCTGCTGCGGGTCGAGACTCGGGTAGGCGGCCCGGACCAGCGCGGCCACTCCTGAGACGTACGCGGCGGCGTAGCTGGTGCCGCCCTCCGGCACGGTGCGGTAGCCGCTGTTCCCGGGCGCCGGCCCGACGATGTTCATCCCGGGTGCGGCGATGTCGACGTAGTCGCCGCTGATCGAGGTGCCGACGTGGCCGCCCTGCTCGTCCACACCGCCCACCGCGATCACCCCGGGGTACGCGGCCGGGTAGCCCGGCAGGTTCTGCGAGTCTTCCGACCGGTTGCCCGCGGCGGCGACCAACACCACCCCCTTGTCCAGCGCGCGCTCGACGGCCTCCGTCAGTTCGGGGCGGGGAATTGTGGTCAGGGACAGGTTGATCACGTCGGCGCCCTGCGCGACCGCCCAGTCGATGGCCGCGGCGATCTGTGCGGGGAGTTGCGGGTTGTTGACCGCGCCGAGCTGTGGCAGAACCCGGATCGGCAGGATGCGGGCGGCCGGGGCGATGCCGCTGAAGGGGACGACAGTGCCCTCCCGGCCCGCGATGATGCCGGCGATCAGCGTGCCGTGCCCGGCCTCGTCGCACTGGCCCTGCCGGGCCGGCAGGCCGTTGAAGTCGCGACCCTCGAGCACCTGCCCCTTGAGGAGCGGGTGGGCGGCGGAGACTCCGGAGTCGATCACGGCGACCGTGATCCCGGCACCCCGGGACAGCGGCCACGCCGACGACGGCTCCAGCCGGCGGAGCGCCCACGGCATCTGGGCCAGGCTGTCGGTGCCGGTGGGCCCGCAGAGGGGCGGTGCGGCGGTCGCGGGGGAGGGTGCCACCAGGCCGGCGCCGAGCAGGACCGCCAGCGTTCCACTGAGGACGCCGCGAAGGGCACGGCGGGACGGGGTCGCGCTCAACGGCGGGCATTCGCGCACCCGCAAAGGTTACCGCCGTGACCGTCGGTCAGCGGCCCCCGGTGACCGGGGTCAGGCCCGGGGCTCTGCCTTCGCTGTGGGAACGTCGGCGAACAGCGCGAGCAGGTCGCCGACCTGCCGGTCGGCCTCGGCGGGGTGCCGGAACCGGCCGGCCGGGTTGAGGGTGTATTCGTTGCGTCGCCCGACCCGGGTGCGGTGCAGGTAGCCGCCCGCCTCCAGGTCGGCGACGATCGCCTGCGCGGCCCGTTCGGTCACCCCGACCTCGGCCGCGACGTCGCGTAGCCGGGCGGTCGGATCGCGGGCAATGGCCAGCAGCACGTGCCCGTGATTGGTGAGGAACGTCCAGTTCCGCCCGCCGCCGGTGTCGTCCGTCACCGTGCTCGCCATCGTGTGACCGCCTTTCCGGATGTCCGCCTGCCCTCGCGAGAGTCTGGTCCGCCCTGCCTCGGGAAGGTTGCCCAGGGTGTGGCCGGAGTCAACGTATGAAATCTAAATCACGCATACCTTGACGCATCTTACGGTGCGTGTGACGGTGGAGCACGAGCCAGCGCCCGCCCGCCCGGCCGGCGGAAAGCCGGCTTGACCAGGGCAGACGCGTCGAGACGAGGTGCGGGATGAGTCATACCGGAAGCTCCGGCGGTCAGCCGGGTCCGCAGCGGACCACCGACCGGGCCACCGCGCTCAGCGAGCCGACCCGGGCCTACGCCGAACTGGTCGCCGGCAACCGGCGCTTCGTCGATGGCGCCCCACGCCACCCCAACCAGGATGCCGGGCACCGGGCCGCCGTGGCCGACGGGCAACACCCGTTCGCGGTGATCGTCGGCTGCTCCGACTCGCGGCTGGCTGCCGAGATCATCTTCGACCGGGGTCTGGGCGACCTGTTCGTGGTTCGCACCGCCGGGCACACCGCCGGCCCCGAGGTGCTCGGCAGCGTCGAGTACGCGGTGACAGTGCTCGGCACCCCGCTGGTGGTGGTGCTCGGCCACGACTCGTGTGGTGCGGTGCAGGCCGCCCGGGAGTCCGCCGCGACCGGTACCGCACCGAGTGGGCATCTGCGCGCGGTGGTCGACGCCGTGCTGCCCAGCCTGCGCCGCGCCGCGTCCGAGGGCGTTGACGACATCGACGGCATCGTGGACATCCACATCGCCCAGACCGTCGAGACGTTGCTCGGGCAGTCGCCCGTGCTGGCCGACGAGGTGGCGCTGGGACGCTGTGCGGTGGTGGGGGTGTCCTACCGGCTCGCCGCCGGAGCCGTGCGCCCGGTGGCCGCGGTGCCGGCCGGCTTCGCGACGGTGGAGACCCCGGCCTCGGCCGAGTCGACCGACCCGGCCGCGCCTGCCACCGTTTGACGCGTCGAGGGCCGCTCCGCGTGACGCGGAACGGCCCTCGACGGGGATCGTGCGGGTCAGAGCAGCGACATGTGGACGTGGTCGGTGTGGTTCGACGGCCCGCTGTACGAACTCCAGCCGGTGGCCGGGAACCAGATCTGCCGGTTCCAGATCACGTAGTAGATGCCGAGCCGGTCGGCGTTACGGATGAGGAACGCGGCGACGTTGTTGCCGTACGTCCGGGTGTCGTTGTTGTGCCATGGGGAGAACCCGCTCTTCTGCAGCGACCAGTCGCAGGCGCGGCCCTTCGGGTGCTCCCACGGCCCGCCGGGGCGGTAGCAGCCGACGAACCGGTTGAAGCCGGCCGCCTTGACCTCCTTGTACGCGTGCAGCGTGCGCGGCGTGACGCAGCCGGACGTGGTGGGGTCGTTCTCGCTGCACGACTGGGGCTTCCAGTCACCGTCGGCCGTGCGACCCGGGCCGATCTTCGCGACCTTGGAGGTGGCATCCACCAGGCCGCCGGTGAAACCCTTGCCGCCGACGAGGGAGAGCGCCTTGTCGGCCTCGCTCTTGCGCTTCGCCATCAGGGCGGTTTGCTTCTGCTGCTCGCGGACCTCCGTGTCGAGGGCCAGCTTGGCCTGCTCGGCGCGGGCCTTCACCTCGTTGACCTCGGAGAGCTTTTTCTCGTTGACCATGTTCATCTCGTCGAGCAGCCCGGCGCGCTGGACGAACGAGTCGGGAGCGTCGCTCTCCAGCAGCATCGCGACCGCGCCGATCCGGCCGGTCCGGTACGCCTGGGCGGCGATCTGCCCGACCTGCGGCGCCAGCGCGTCCAGGTCGGCCTTGGCGCGGTTGACCTCCGCCGCCAACTCGCCCTGCCGCTTCTTGGATTTGTCCAGCTTGGACTTCGCGGCGGAGTAGTCGCGGTTGGCCTGCTCGATGACGTCGTTGAGCAGCTTGGGCTCGCCGTCCTCCTCGTGCCCGGACGGTGTGGGGTTCGTCGGGGCGGCGTGCGCCGGGAGCGGCCCGGCGAGCACGGTCAGTGCGGCGATCACGGCCACCACGGGTGTCAACCAGCGGCGTAGGGGTGCCGTCACAATGTTCCCTTCCGTCGACCGCCGACCGGGTTAGCTGACGGGTTCGGGGCGGAAGTGGCCCCTACCGCTGACGCGGATTCACCCCAGGCACCTGGGTCCCCGGCTCGCCGGTTGGCGATTGGGCGGTGGCACCGCAGGCGCCGCTTCGCGCCTTCATCGGTAACCGGCAGCGAGGTTACCCGAGAGTCGACCGGCTGAGCTATGCCTGGATGCCGACCAAAAGCGTCATTTCGCCATAGCGTTGAGTGACCAGTGACGCGGTTCTCAGGGTGGATGCCCGATCTGGTCACGCTGAGGAGTGTCACCATGCCGTATCCGTGCTCCTGTTCGACTCCGGCCACCGGTCGGTGGCCTCGGATGGGGGTGCGGTCCGCGTCCGGTCCGGCTCGTCGGAGCCGGCCGTACGCGGTGAGCTGAGTGCGGCCAGTGCCTCGCTGCGGTCCGGCTGGGGCCGGGGCGCGGGAGCGCCGGTGGACGGCGTGGCATCGCCGCGCCCGGCGGCGGTCACCACCGCTGCCAGGCCGGTGGTCAGCGGCACGGCGGCGATCAGGCCGAGGGTGGCGACCGCGCTGCGGACGATCTCCTGCGCGAGGAACTCGCTGGTGAGGATCTGCCCGATCGGCCGCGAGTCGGCGGTGAGCAGGAGCAGCAGGGGCAGTGACGCGCCCGCGTACGCCAGCACGATGGTGTTGACGGTGGAGGCGATGTGCGCGCGGCCGACCCGGGTGGCCGCACGGTACAGCTGCAACCGGGTCAGCCCGGGGTTCGCGTTCGCCAGTTCGGTGACGGTGGCCGCCTGGGTGACCGTCACGTCGTCGAGCACCCCGAGCGATCCGATGATGATGCCGGCGAGTAGCAGACCGTGCAGGTCCACGTCGCCCTGGAACATCGACAGGGTGGTGGCGTCTTCGCTGCCGAAGCCGGTGAGGTGGGTCGCGGCCGTGGCGATGGTGGCGAGCACGCCGGTCAGCACCAGGCTGCCCAGGGTGCCGAGTACCGCGACCGAGGTCTGTGCGGTGACCCCGTGGGTCAGATAGAGCACCACGAACATGATCAGGGCCGCACCGACCACCGCCACCAGCAGCGGTGACCTGCCGGCGCTGATGCCCGGCAGCACGAAGGTGAGCAGGATGGCGAAGCTGGCGGCCAGCCCGGCGAGCGCTGCCAGACCTCGCCACCGCCCGAACGCGACGATCGCGGCCGCGAAGACCACCGCCAGCCACACCATCGGGGTGCCGCGTTGGTGCTCGGCGATGTTCCAGTTGCTGACCGTGGGATCGATCGGATCGGCCAGTTCGACCAGGACGACCTCGTCGCCGACCTCGACCCGGGGTGCGCCGGGCCCGTCGGGCACCGGTGTCCGTACCTGCTGGCCGGCGGTCGGCCCGTCGTCCACCCGGACGTCGACAGTGCCGCACCGCCCGTCGCCGACCCTCGGTGTGCCCTCCGGAACCGACGGCGCCGGCGGGCACGGCTCGCTCACCACCCGGGTGACGGTGCCGGGGTGGCGAGGCACGTCCGCGCCACCATCGGTCTGCGGTGACCCGCCGCGGGGCCAGAGCAGTAACGCGGCCAGCACGGTGGCGACGAAGAGGGGTACCACAGTCACGATGAGGATCCGTCGCACCCGTGGCGGGGCGGACGGAGCGGGGTGAGTGTGGTCGGCGGCCAAGGTGAGACTCCCAACGATCCGGTGCGGGATACGGGTCAGCGGGCCGGGCGGTTCACCGTTGCGGTGGAAACGCGGCGGACGGCGGGGCGGATCGCTGCCTGACGACCGCTTGATCACGGACGGTCAGTGCTCGGCCCGGTCGGCCGGGGACGACGCCACGACGGGGCGGCGCCGGTGCCCGACTGTGCAGCGGCATTCGGAGGGCCATCGTGGGAGATGCTAGCCAGCCCTCCCGGGGGTTGCAGGTCGTGGCGGAGTGTCGGGCGGCCGAACCGCTCGCGCGGCGGCCTCCGGGGCGGCATGTTGGAGCCATGCCCGCTCCGTCACCGCCCGACCCGGATCGCCAGCGACACGCCGAGCCCATGCCGCACGACAAACACGCCGGGCGCGACAAGCCCGCCGGGCACGACAAACACGCCGGGCACGATCCGGCGTTGTTCCGCCGCCGGTTCTGGGTCTGCCTGGTGTTGACCGTCCCGGTGGTGTTGACGAGTCGTCTCGTGTCGGATCGGCTGGGCCTGACCGGGGACGACGGCCTCCCCGGCCGGGCCTGGGTGGGGCCGGTGCTCGGCTCGGTGGTGTTCTGGTGGGGCGGTTGGCCGTTCCTGGTCGGTGCGGTCAGGGAGGTGCGGGACCGGGCGCCCGGGATGATGCTGCTGGTCGCGATGGCGATCACCGTCGCGTACGCCGCGTCCCTGGCGACCAGCGTCGGCGCCTTCGACCTGGACTTCTGGTGGGAGTTGGCCGCGCTCGTCACCATCATGCTGCTCGGGCACTGGCAGGAGATGAAGGCCATCGGGCAGGCCCGGGGAGCGCTCGCGGCGCTCGCCGCGCTGTTGCCGGACGAGGCCGAACGGGTGGCGGCGGACGGGCGGGTCGAGGCGGTGCCGGTGACCGGTCTGCGGATCGGCGACGTGGTGCTGGTCCGGCCGGGGGGTCGGGTGCCGGCGGACGGCCGGGTCGTCGAGGGCGGCGCCGAGCTGGACGAGTCGATGATCACCGGGGAGTCGCGGCCGGTCGCCCGGTCGACGGGCGACCGGGTGGTGGCCGGCACCGTCGCCACCGACTCGGCGATCCGGGTGCGCGTCGAGGCGTTGGGTGAGCAGACCGCCCTCGCTGGCATCCAGCGGATGGTCGCGCAGGCCCAGGCTTCCGGTGGACGGGCCCAACTGTTGGCCGACCGGTTCGCCGCCGCGCTGTTCTACCTGGCCACCGGCACCGCCGTGCTGACCGTACTGGTCTGGACCGCGCTCGGTCAGCCGGACGAGGCGGTGGTCCGTGCGGTCACCGTCCTGGTGATCGCCTGCCCGCACGCGCTGGGTCTCGCCATCCCGCTGGTCGTCGCGCTCTCCACAGCGCTCGCCGCGCGGTCCGGGATCCTGGTCAAGGACCGGTTGGCCCTGGAACGGATGCGGACCGTCGGCGCGGTGCTCTTCGACAAGACCGGCACGCTGACCCGGGGCGAGCACGGGGTGACCGACCTGGTGACGGCGTCCGGCGTCGAGCGGGACGAGGTGCTGCGGATCGCGGCCGGTGTCGAGTCGGAGAGCGAACACCCGTTGGCCAGGGCGATAGTGGCGGCCGCCGGGAGCGCCGGGCCGGCCCGGGCGGCCGGGTTCCGGTCGCTGCCGGGCCGCGGCGTGCAGGCGACAATCGACGGTACGGAGTACGCGGTGGGCGGGCCGGCGCTGCTGCGTGAGCTGGGCCTTCGGCTCCCGGCGGAGCTGGAGGCCGCGACCGGGCGGTGGTCGGCGCGGGGTGCCGCGGTGTTGCACCTGGTGCGGCTGCCGGACGCCGTGCTCGGTGCGTTCGCGTTGACCGACGAGGTGCGTCCGGAGGCCCGGCGCGCCGTCGACGAGCTGCGTGCCGAGGGTGTCCGCACCATCGCCATGATCACTGGTGACGCCCGGCCGGTGGCCGAGGCGGTCGCCGCCGACCTGGGCTTCCGACCTGGCGTCGACGAGGTCTTCGCCGAGGTGCTGCCGGCGGAGAAGGACGATCGGGTGGCCGAGCTCCAGCGGCGGGGGTTGGTAGTGGCGATGGTCGGTGACGGGGTGAACGACGCACCGGCGCTGGCCCGGGCGGACGTGGGGATCGCGATCGGCGCGGGCACCGATGTGGCCATCGAGTCCGCCGGGGTGGTGTTGGCATCCTCGGACCCGCGCGGGGTGGGGGCCGTGGTCCGGCTGTCCCGGGCGTCGTACCGAAAGATGCGACAGAACCTGGCCTGGGCGGCCGGCTACAACGTGGTGGCGCTGCCGCTGGCCGCCGGGGTGTTGGCCTGGGCCGGCGTGGCGTTGAGCCCGGCGCTGGCGGCGGTGCTGATGTCGGCGTCCACCATCGTGGTGGCGCTCAACGCGCAGTTGCTGCGCAGGGTCCGTCTCGACCCCGCGCCGGACTGAGCCCGCTCAGCCGCGCTTCATGAGCCGGCCGACCGCCGCCATCATCTCGGTGGCCATCTCGTCGGCCCGACCCTCGGCGGCGCCCTCGTGCATGCAGTGCCGGGCGTGCCCGTCGAGCAGCCCGAGGGCCACCTTGTCGAGGGCGGCCTGGATGGCCGAGATCTGGGTGAGCACGTCGATGCAGTAGCGGTCGTCGTCGACCATCTTCTCGATGCCCCGGACCTGCCCCTCGACGCGGCGGAGCCGTGCGAGCAGCTGGTCCTTGCTGGCGGTGTATCCGCGGATCGGGGTGGGTGCGGTCATGTCGACAAGGATAGCGTACCCCCAGGGGGTATGGTACGGTCGGCTCTGTTGAGATACCCCCACCGGGTACCGGTACCGCGAAGGAGACGATCCGATGGTCGACACGACGTACCAGGTTCAGGGCATGACCTGCGGGCACTGCGTCAGCGCGGTGAGCGCCGAGGTCGGTGCCATCGCGGGGGTGCGCGACGTCCAGGTCGACCTCGCGGCCGGCCGGGTCACCGTCAGCAGTGATCAGCCGCTGGACACCGCTGTTGTCCGAGCCGCAGTCGACGAGGCCGGCTACGACCTCGTCGACGCGTGATCGGCGGGCCGGCGTGCGCACCGTGACGAGACTGGCCGGGTTCGCCGTCGGCCTGGCGGCGATCTTCGGCGCCACCTACGGGATCGGCCGGGTGGTCGACCGCGCCCCGGTGGTCGAGGGCCGGCACGACGGCGATGCCGCCCCTGCGACGGGCGAGCACGACGAGACGGCCGACCGGCTCCCCGGCGGGCTGCTCGTCTCCGACCGGGGCTACACCCTCGAACCGGTCGACGCCCCGGCCGGCGAGTTCGCCTTCCGGATCGCCGGCCCGGACGGCCGCCCGGTGACCCGGTACGACGTGGCGCACGACAAGCAGATGCACCTGATCGTCGCCCGTCGGGACCTCTCCGGCTTCCGCCACGTCCACCCCGAGCTGGCCCCGGACGGCACCTGGCGGGTCGACACCCCGCTGGCCGGCCCCGGGCAGTGGCGGGCGTTCGCCGACTTCGCCCCGACCGGGGGTGAGCCGCTGACCCTCGGCGTGGACGTGACAGTCCCCGGCGAGTTGACCGAACGGCCGTTGCCCGCCCCGGCGACCAGCACCACGGTCGACGGCTACACGGTCACCCTGACCGGCACGCCGCAGCCCGGCCGCACGTCGCCGCTGACACTGACCGTCAGCCGGGACGGGCAGCCGGTCACCGACCTGGAGCCCTACCTGGGCGCGTACGGGCACCTCGTGGCACTACGTCGGGGTGATCTGGCGTACCTGCACGTGCACCCGGACGGGACGCCCGGCGATGGGCGCACCCGGCCCGGTCCGGCCGTCACCTTCCTCGCCGAGGTGCCCTCGGCCGGCAGCTACCGGCTCTACCTCGACTTCCAACACGGCGGGCGGGTGCGCACCGCGGAGTTCACTGTGGTCGCCGGCACTGCCCCGACCGGAGAGGCCCCCAGCCCGAGCGGGCCCGCACCGACCGGCGGGGCCGACCACGGCACCCCCGGGCACGGACACAACTGACGGGACCAGACGATGACCACCACCAGCAGACCGCTGCCCGAGGCGCCGAACCGGATCGAACTGGCGATCGGCGGAATGACCTGTGCCGCGTGCGCCGCCCGGATCGAGAAGAAGCTCAACCGGATGGACGGGGTGAGCGCCACCGTCAACTACGCCACCGAGAAGGCGACCGTCCGCTACGCCGACGGCGTCACGCCGGACGACCTGATCGGGACCGTGCAGAAGACCGGTTACACGGCGGCGTTGCCGGCTCCGCCCAGCGCCGAACCCCCGGTGGACCCGTTGCGGGGGCCTCGTACCCGGCTCTGGGTGTCGGTGGCCCTGAGCGTGCCGGTGGTCCTGCTGGCGATGGTCCCGGCCTGGCAGTTCGACTACTGGCAATGGTTGTCGCTGACCCTGGCCGCTCCGGTGGTGGTCTGGGGTGGGCTGCCGTTCCACCGGGCCGCCTGGACCAACCTGCGGCACGGCGCGGCCACCATGGACACCCTGGTGTCGCTCGGCACCCTGGCCGCCTTCGGCTGGTCGCTCTGGGCGCTCTTTCTCGGTGACGCGGGGATGCCCGGCATGACGCACCCGTTCCGCTTCGACATCACCCGGAGCGACGGTGCCGGCAACATCTACCTGGAAGCGGCCGCCGGGGTCACCGTGTTCATCCTGGCCGGTCGCTACTTCGAGGCCCGGTCCAAGCGGACTGCCGGTGCCGCCCTACGCGCCCTGCTCGACCTCGGCGCCAAGGACGTGACGGTGCTGCGTGACGGCGTGGAGACCCTGATCCCCGTGGACCGGCTCGCCGTCGGTGACCGGTTCGTGGTCCGCCCCGGGGAGAAGATCGCCACCGACGGGGTGGTCGACGAGGGCACCTCCGCTGTCGACGCCAGCATGCTCACCGGTGAGTCGGTGCCGGTCGAGGTCGCCCCGGGTGACGGCGTGGTCGGCGCCACGATCAACGCGGGTGGGCGGCTGATCGTCACCGCCACCCGGGTTGGCGCGGACACCCAGCTCGCCCGAATGGCCGACCTGGTGGAGCAGGCGCAGAGCGGCAAGGCAGCCGTGCAGCGGTTGGCGGATCGGATCTCCGGGGTCTTCGTGCCGATCGTCATCACCCTCGCCGTCGGCACGCTCGGTTGGTGGCTCGGCACCGGGGCCGGCCCGACCGCCGCGTTCACCGCCGCCGTGGCCGTGCTGATCATCGCCTGTCCGTGTGCGCTCGGCCTGGCCACCCCGACCGCGCTGTTGGTCGGCACCGGTCGGGGCGCCCAGCTCGGCGTGCTGATCAAGGGCCCGGAGGTGCTGGAGTCGACCCGCCGGGTGGACACCGTGGTGCTCGACAAGACCGGCACCGTGACGACCGGCCGGATGACAGTGGTGGACGTGGTGCCGGCGAGCGGTGTGGACCGGGCCGAGCTGCTCCGGCTCGCCGGGGCGGTGGAGGCCGCCTCCGAGCACCCGATCGCCAGTGCGATCGCCGCCGCTGCCGCCGCCGAGGGCGCGCTGCCCCCGGTGACCGCCTTCGGCAACCTCGAAGGGCTGGGGGTGGCCGGCACCGTCGACGGGCGGGCCGTGCTGGTCGGCCGGGTCCGGCTGCTGCGCGAGCGTGAGATCGACGTACCGCCGGAGGTCGAGTGGGCCGTCCGCGACGCGGAGGCCGCCGGCCGTACGGCGATCGTCGCCGGCTGGGACGGACAGGCTCGAGGCGTGCTCACTGTCGCCGACGTGGTCCGGCCGACCAGCCGGGCGGCGGTGGCCCGGCTGCGCGGGCTGGGGCTGACTCCGGTCCTGCTGACCGGGGACAACACCACTGTGGCTCGCGCGGTCGCCGCCGAGGTGGGCGTCGACGAGGTGATCGCCGAGGTGCTGCCGGCCGGGAAGGTCGACGTGATCAAGCGGCTTCAGGCCGAGGGGCGGTCGGTGGCGATGGTCGGTGACGGGGTCAACGACGCCCCGGCGCTGGCCCAGGCCGACCTGGGGCTGGCCATGGGCACCGGCGCCGACGTGGCGATCGAGGCGGCCGATCTCACCCTCGTCCGGGGCGACCTGGACGCCGCGGTGGACGCCATCCGCTTGTCTCGGCGCACGCTCGGCATCATCCGGGGCAACCTGTTCTGGGCGTTCGGCTACAACGTGGCGGCCCTGCCGTTGGCCGCCGCCGGGCTGCTCAACCCGATGATCGCCGGCGCGACGATGGCGCTGTCCTCGGTCTTCGTGGTGGCCAACAGCCTGCGGCTGCGTCGCTTTCGTCCGGCCGCTGCCGATCTGTGACGACGGTAATGGTTGGGCCGGTGACGACGGGGGTACATCTGTGGTCGTAGCGAAGCTTGCGATGCTTGCAATGGAGGTTGGCAATGGGATTCGACGACAAGATCAACAACGCCACCGAGGACGCGACCGGCAAGCTGAAGGAAGGCGCCGGTCGGGCCACCGACAACGAGCAGCTGGAGGCGGAGGGTCGCGCTGACCAGTCCACCGCCAAGCTCAAGCAGGCGGGCGAGAAGATCAAGGACGCCTTCAAGAGCTGACGTACGACGTACCTCGCACGCCGGGCCGGTGATCATCACCGGCCCGGCGTGCTGTGTGTCCGGCCTCTCGGCCGTCGAACCCTTGGTGTGCTCAGGGGCGTCGGGTGGCGCGTACGACCACGTCGTACAGCGGGACCTCCCGGCCCGGCACGGTGCGGCGGTGCTCCTCGGCGGTGACGATCTCCCAGGTGTTGCCGTCCAGGCCGGCGGTGATGTCCGCCAGGGTGACCGACGCCTCGTCCGGCGGGTGCCCGTGCCCAGACCCAGACCCGTGCCCATGTCCGTGCCCGTGTCCGTGCCCGTGGCCTGGCGCGGTGGCTTCCGAGGTGTGCAGATGCCCGACGATCAGGAGGGTGCCGCCGGGGGCCACCCACCCGGCGACGCGGTCGTAGAAGGCCAACTGCGGCATCGCGGGGTGCGCGTAGTGCGTCGTGACCAGGTCGAACCGCGTCTCCGGGGCCCAGGTCGTCAGGTCCGCCTCCACCCACCGCACGCGCTCGGAGACCCCGCTCTCCGTCGCGCGTTCGGCGGCTCGGGCGAGCGCGACGGATGAGATGTCGACGGCGGTGACCTGCCAGCCGTGGGCGGCGAGCGAGATCGCCTCGGCGCCCGCGCCGCACCCGGCGTCCAGCGCCGAGCCCGGCGTCAGAGCGCCGATCTCCCGAGCCAGGTACGGGTGCGCGGGACTCGTGCTCATCGCGCCGGGACGGTCGTGGTGCGCCTGGTGCCAGTGCCGCTCCCAGTAGTCCTTGTCGAACTCGTGCTGCTCGGTCATCTGTGTCTGCTCCTTCGCGCGTCGCCCCCGACTGTGACCGGCGACCGGGCGATGCGCAAAGATTGTTGCCAAATTGGCAATTCGGCGTGGCTCACCCCTGCCCGGTCAGCCGGGCCGCCCGTACCTCCAAATAGCGCTGCTCGGGCCGGCTCGTGGTGCCCCGCGCCGCCACCAGGTACGCCTCCCGCGCCGCGCCGACGTCCCCGGCCAGCTCCAACAGGTGGGCCCGGACGGCGGCCAGCCGGTGGTGCCCGGCCGTGCGGTCGTCGGCGTCCAACGACGTGAGCAGGGCGAGCCCGGCCCGGGGCCCGTCGACCATGGCCACCGCCACCGCCTGGTTGAGGGTGACCATCGGGTTCGGCGCGATCCGGGCCAGCAGTCGGTAGAGCGCGACGATCTGCCGCCAGTCCGTCTCCGCCGCCGTCGACGCCTCGGCGTGCACAGCGGCGATCGCCGCCTGGAGCTGGTACGGGCCGGGCGGCGACCAGGTCAGCGCCTCGGTGATCAGCGCGACCCCCTCCGCGACGGCGGCGGCGTCCCACAGTGAACGGTCCTGCTCGGCGAGGGGCACCAATTCCCCGTCGGACCCCACCCGGGCTGCCCGATGCGCGTCGGTCAGCAGCATCAGCGCCAGCAGCCCGGTCACCTCGCCGTCGTCGGGCAGTAGGCCGCGCAGGATGCGAGCCAGCCGGATCGCCTCGCCGGTCAGCTCGGCCCGGCGCAGCTCCGGGCCACTGGACGCGGTGTAGCCCTCGTTGAAGATCAGGTAGAGCACCCGCAGCACCGTTCCCAGCCGCTCGCCCCGCTCGGCCGGCCCGGGCATGGTGAACCGTGCCCCGGCGGCCTCGATCCGCTGCTTGGCCCGCCGGATCCTCTGACTCATCGTCGCCTCCGGCACCAGGTGCGCCCTGGCGATCTGGGCGGTGCTGAGACCGCCGACCGCGCGCAGCGTGAGCGCCACCTGCGCCGATCCGGGCAGCGCCGGGTGGCAGCAGAGGAACAGCAGCGTGAGGGTGTCGTCGTCGGCCGCGACGGCGGGCTCCGCGTCCACAGCGGGCACCACCCCGGCGTACGCCGGTTCGCGCCGCGCCACCGCCACCTCGCGGTCCCGGCGCGCGCTCTCGCTGCGCCACTCGTCGGTGAGCCGGCGGGTGGCCACTGTGAGCAACCAGGCGCGCGGCTTGTCCGGTACGCCCTGCCCGGGCCATTGGGTCGCGGCGGCGAGCAGGGCTTCCTGGACCGCGTCCTCGCACCTGTCGAACTGTCCGTGCCGACGGACCAGCAGACCGAGGACCTGCGGCGCGAGCGTGCGCAGCAGATCCTCGACCGTCCGGTCCTCGGTCACATCTCCGTCCCGGCCTCGTCCATGATCGGGCGGACCTCCATCGCGCCGCCGTACCGGACGTCCGGCCAGCGGGCGGCGATCTCGGCAGCTCGCTGCGGGCTGTCGCAGTCGACGGCCAGGTAACCGGCGAACTGCTCCTTGCTCTCCATGAACGGGCCGTCGAGGACCTCTGGGGTGCCGTCCACGAGTCGGGCCGTCACCGTCTGCGACGGATTGGCCAACGCCTGGCCGCCGATCAGCTCGCCGGTCTCGGTCAGCTCCTTCATGATCTCGTCGACCTCACCGAACAGGGCGGTGCGCTCCTGCTCGCTCAGCTCCTCGGTGAAGCCGGGCCGGTTCCAGATCAGCAGCATGTACTTCACGGCGATGCTCCTCAGGCTCTGGTCGCACCCCGATCGGGGCGCGACTCAGCGGAGGGTCGGAGTCGATTCCCCGATCCCTACCGCGTACCGAAGAAAATCGCAGAAACATCCGCCTGGGGCGCTCCCACGCCGGATGGTTCAGCGCGGATCGGGTCGGCCGGGCACCTGTCGGGGCTTCCGGGCGCTGCCGACGTCGAGCGAAGCCCGGTCGGCGGCAGAGGTGCCGGACGACCAGCCCTCGGCGTCGCGCACGCTGAGCCGGTGCCGGGTGACGCCGGGGAAGAGGGTGTCCAACCGCTCCCGGACCGCCTCGCCCCGGGCCGCGAGCACCGGCAACAGCCGTTCCGCCCCGGTGGTCTCGGCCGCCGCCTGGTCCGCCGCGTTGGTCGCCGCCTCGGTGGCCGTGCGCAGCCGCTCGCCGATCCGCAGCGCGAACGCGTTGAGGAAGGACTCGTCCCAGACCTTCGTCCGTCGCCCCGACCCCTGCCGTCGCTCGGCACGCCCCCGCAGCATCGCCGCCGTGGCCTGGACCAGCAGCGACGTGTAGAGCAACTCCACAGCCACCAGGTCCGCCGGCCAGCCCAGCACTGTGGCGAAGCCGAGATCGTCGGACCAGACCGCCTCGCACCGGTTCGCCGCCGCGACCTCCTGCACCAGCAGCGCCTTCGCGCCCGCGTACGGGGTGTCGGTGCTCAGGCGTACGCCGCCGGGCAGATCCCCGCGCTCCGACCCGGCCGCCAGCAGCGCCTCGTCGATGCTGTGCCTGGCGATCAGCTCCTGGGCCTTCCCGGTCAGCGCCTCCGCCTCCGCCGGGAAGGTGGTCGACTCGGCCTTCGCCAGCAGCGCCCGCACCCGATCCAGCATCGGCGACCCGCTGCGAGCCGTGCCCGCCGTGCGGGGCAGTGCCGCGCCGCTCGTGCCCGGCGGTGGGCGCAGCACCGCGATCGGCGGCAGGCTCTCCACCAGCGCGAGAGTGTCCACGGCCGCGCGGAGCGCGTCGGCCCGGTCCAGACCCTCCCGGCTGGCCCAACCGGCCAGCACGCTGCCGTCGGCACCGCCGTCGGCGGGCACCAGCTCGCGTAGCTGGTCGTCCCACCAGGCCGGGACCGGCTCGGCCTGGTCGCGCCGCTGGGCGGCCATCGCGGCGCGGACCAGCCGCGCGGCGCGGGCGTCGAGCCGTCGACTGGTGATCCGGTCCACGTCGACCGGCTGCCAACCGCGCGGCCAGAGCCGGCCCAGGCCGCGGACCAGGCGACGCAGCAGAGCGGCGTCCACCGCCGTGGTGCCGTCCGCGGCGCCGGTGCCGACCATCAGGTGGTCCAACTGCCGTTCGGCCTGCCGTACGTCAGTGCCGCGCACCGCCGCGAGCGCGTTGGCGACGAGTTCGTCCGCGTCCGGCACGGGCACCTCCTTCTCGGTATCTGGCTGTCGCTGCCCCTCCAGGCTCCATGATCATGCCGTCAGTGGCCCGGGAGTCACGAAACGGGGATGTGCCACCGGCCCGCTGGGCCTTTCCGCTGCTCCGGTCCGGCATGTTTGGTGCGGTTCGGGGTATTTACGACCCGATCCGACCTGACTGCGAGGTGTGTGGTGGTCGATTCGAGCCTGCCAAGGCCCCGTTCCGTCGACGTTCGTTCCTCCACCCTCGTCGGCGTCCTGATCGGCATCGCGATCATGGCCGCGATCGACGAGATCGTCTTTCACCAACTCCTCGCCTGGCACCACTTCTACGACCGCTCCACCCCCTCGGTGGCGTTGCTCTCCGACGGGCTGCTGCACGCCGCCGAGGTGATCGCCCTGGTCGGTGGGTTCTTCTGGTTCGCCGACCTGCGTCGACGGCATGCCCTGGCGAGCCGGCTGGCCTGGGGTGGCCTCCTGCTCGGCGCCGGAGGATTCCAGCTTTTCGACGGTCTCGTCGACCACAAGGTGCTCCGGCTGCACCAGATCCGCTACGGCGTACACCTGGTGCCGTACGACGTGGTCTGGAACGTGGCCGGCGCGGTGCTGCTGCTGGCCGGCGTCGCCGTCCTCTGGCGGGCCCGCTCCCGCCAGCCCGGCGCCCGATGACGGTGGCCGGGCCGCTGGCGCACGCCGGGCACGGCGCGGCCGGGCCGAGCTGGTTCCCACTGTTCCCGGTCGCGTTGTTGGCGGTCGGCTACGTGCTGGCCGCCGTCCGGGACCCGCGGGGTTGGGACCACCGTCGCACCGCCTCCTGGCTGGTCGGCTGCGCCCTGCTGGCGGTCGCCGTCGGGCCGCTGGCTCCGCTCCCGGACAACCCGAGCGGGCACATGGCGCAGCACCTGCTGCTCGGCATGCTGGCCCCGCTGGGGCTGGTGCTCGCCGCCCCGGTGACGCTGCTGCTGCGGGTCGTGCCGCCGCCGGTACGCCGAGCTGTCGGTCGGCTGCTGCGCGCCCGCCCGCTGCACCTGCTCGCCCACCCGGTCACCGCCGCGCTGCTGACCACCGGAGGGTTGGCGTTGGTGCTGCTCACCCCGCTGTACGCGGCGGCCGAACGGCAGCCCATCCTGCACCACGCCGTGCACCTGCACTATCTGGCAGCCGGGTACCTCTTCGCCTGGTCGTTGGCCGGGCCGGACCCGGCGCCGCGTCGTCCCGGACTGGCGGTACGGGTCGGCGCGTTACTGGCCGCGTCGGCTGGCCACGCCGTGCTGGCCAAGTACCTGTACGCCCGGGCCGAAACCCTCCCGCCCGGCCTCACCGACCGGGACCCGGAAGTGTTCCGCTCGGCCGCCCAACTCATGTACTACGGCGGCGACCTGGCCGAGCTGCTCCTGGCGGCAGCCCTCTTCGCCACCTGGTACCACTCCCGCCGCCCTGGTCGGCGGCGGCCACCCCGTCCAACCAGGTTGATCAAGAAGTTTGCGTCACCGGAGGACGAATCCCTGACGCGAACTTCTTGATCAACCTGACGGAGCGGGCGCTGCCAGCGCGGTGGACAGCCGGCGGAGGAACTCGATGAGGTCGTCCTCGCTATGGTGCGTTCCGGCCTGCTCATTCAGGGGACCCGAGTAGCGCAGCGCGTGGACCAGCGCGTCCCGCGTCTCGGCCCGGTCACCCGGGTAGAGCCCAGCGGCCACCCCGTCGTCTACCCGCGTGACCACCGAATCGTCGAGCGTTCTGTCGAACTGAACCCCGTAGAGGATTCCGTTGACGTGGCCCCTCCAGCTGTCCGTACCCATGCTCGTTGACTCCCTGTGAAGCTCTGGCTGCCGTCCCGGCCAGGAATTGCCGTGGCTGAAATGGCAGCGCTCGGTTGCGGCACGTTCAGCGGAACAGTCGGGCATTTTCAACCGCCCAGCCGTCGAAGTCGCGTAGCGGGCGGCCGATGATCTCGCGCACGGTCGGCCGCTGGTCGAGCGTCCACTGGGTGAGGTCAGCGAGTCGCGTGCCGTACTCCTCAAGGGCGTACAGGGTCACGTCGATACCGCTGTCGGGCCAGCCGCGACGCCGCCAACTCGCACGGCTGTGGTCGGGCGTCACCTCAATGGCGACGATGTCGCGGCCGACCGCTCTGGCGATGCTCGCCACCCGCGAACGGCTGCTGATCGGCAGCCCTACCGCTTCGAGGACAGCGCCGACATGGTCGTCGGTACGCAGCGCCGCCAACGCGACAGCGGCGAGGTCGTCCTCGTGGATGAAGGGGTAGTGCCCGCCGTCCAGGTGTGCCTCCCGTACGGTGCCCTCGCCCCTGATCGTCTCTGGCCAGTCCGATCCGGTGGCCGGATAGGTGCCCTCGATCACCGCGCCCATCACCGCCGACGGCCGGATGTGTACCCACTCCATCCCGGAGCCTTCGACAGCCCGCTCGATCGACAGCCAGAACCAGGTCTCGGGCGGGTACCTCTCCTCGTACTCCGGCCCGTGCGAGGACAGCACGACGATTCGCCGCACACCGGCACCACCGGCGAGGTCCAGGGCATTCCGCACCGTCGTCGGCGAGGCTCCGGCGAGGAAGACGCCGTCGACGTCGTCGTAGACCTGGACGTGCTCGAGCGGCCGGGTGATGGATCCCTCGACGACCTCGACCCCGTCGGGCCAGCCATCCACCTGGTCGGATTCGGCGAGAACACGCACCCGGTCACCAGCGTCCAGCAGTTGCCGCGCGAGGCTCCGCCCGACAATCCCCGTGGGGCTGCTGCCCGCGTCCATCCGGGCGTTGACCGCGGTCAGCAGGAGCAGGCGAGTGCGTGAGGCAGCCGCCCCCCGATTGTTCTCAGCCATGGCAAGACCCTCCAGCAGGAAAGCGGAGATCTTGCGCCTCCCGCTCGATGGGAGGTTGCGGATCGTGAGGTCGTCAACGCTACCAGCCACCGCAACGGCGGGCCGGGCCGTCGGCGCGCCTGCACGCGCCAGGTCACGGGTGTTCCGGCCAGTTGGTAAGGATGTCCTCGACCGGTAGGGCGTCCTGCTCCGGATCTGGTGCCGGGGTTGGGCGGTCGGTCGGGGTGCGGTCGAAGCGGGGTGCGGGGGCCGGCTGGATCTCGCCGCCCACCTCGACGAACGTGCCCCGGGCCGCGTTGTGCGGGTGCGCGTGCGCCTCGCCGGGCGCGAGCACCGGCGCGACGCAGGCGTCCAGGTCGGCGAAGACCGCCGTCCACTCGTCCCGGGTGCGCTCGGCGAACCGCTCGGTGAACCGGCGGCGCAGCTCATCCCAGCCACTCGGGTCGTACTGGGCGGGTAGGTCCGGATCGTCGGCGAGGCCGAGGCCGCTGAGCAGTACGGCGTAGAAAGCCGGTTCCATCGCGCCGACCGCCATGAATCCACCGTCGGCGGTGGCGTACGTGTCGTAGAACGGCGCCCCACCGTCGAACATGTTGCGCCCGCGCGGGGCGGCCCACAGGCCGGTGCCGAGCAGCCCGTGCAGGAACGAGGTGAGCAGCGCCGAGCCGTCCACCATCGCCGCGTCGACCACCTGGCCGAAGCCGGAGCGCTCCCGCTCCAGCAGCGCGGCCAGCACCCCGACGGCGAGCAGCATCCCGCCGCCGCCGAAGTCGCCAACGAGGTTCATCGGCGCGTACGGGCGTTCGCCGGCCCGTCCCAGCGGCTCCAACGCCCCGGCCACAGCGATGTAGTCGATGTCGTGCCCGGCTCGGGCCGCCAGCGGGCCATCCTGACCCCAGCCGGTCATCCGCGCGTACACCAGTCGGGGGTTGCGGGCCTGGCACACCTCCGGCCCGATGCCGAGCCGCTCGGCCACCCCCGGCCGGTACGCCTCGACCAGCACGTCCGCGCGCTCGGCGAGGCGCAGCAGGTCCGCCACCCCGGCCGGGGACTTCAGGTCCAGCGCGGTGACCCGCCGGCCGCGTTGCAACGGCCCGCTGGTCGGGGCGGCCAGCCGGCCCGTTCCCGGTGCGCCCGGCCGGTCCACCCGCACCACGTCCGCGCCGAGGTCGGCGAGCACCATGCAGCCGAACGGCGCCGGGGCGAGGCTGGCCAGCTCGATCACGCGCACCCCGGCCAGCGGCCCGCCGCGTGCCGCCATCACGCGACGTCAGCCGGTTCGGATCGAGGGGTGGCGAGCCGGTCGGCCAGGTCGGCGGGGGGCGTGAACCGGTCGCCGTAGTTGCCGGCCAACTCGGTGGCACGGGCCGCGAAGCCGGCCGGGCCGCCCGCGTACTGCCGGACGTAGCGGATCACCCCGCCCGTCCACGCAGGGAAGCCGATGCCGAAGATCGAGCCGATGTTGGCGTCGGTCTCGGTGCGCAGCACGCCCTCGTCGAGGCAGCGCAACGCGTCCAGCGCCTCGGCGAAGAGCATCCGCTCCTGGAGGTCGGTGAACGGCACCGCCCGGCCCGCGTCGGTGGTCAGGTCGGCGAGACCGGGCCACAGCCGGCCGCGGGCGCCGTCGTCGTAGGAGTAGAAGCCGCGTCCGGCGGTGCGCCCCGGCCGGTCGTACGCGTCGACCAGCTCGTCCACCAGGCGGTGCGCCGGCAGTGGGCGGAACTCCTCGCTGGCCGCCTCGAACTGGCGGCGGATCCGCTGGATCAGCGTGAGACTGACCTCGTCGGCCAGCGCCAGCGGCCCGGTCGGGTAGCCGGCCTGAAGGGCGGCCTGCTCCACCGATGCGGCGGGAACACCCTCGGCGACCATGCCGACAGCCTCGTCGATGAACTTGCCGATCACCCGGCTGGTGAAGAAACCCCGGCCGTCGTTGACCACGATCGGGGTCTTGCCGATCCGCCGACCCAGGTCGAACGCCCGGGCCAGCGCCACGTCCCCGGTCCGCTCGCCCACCACGATCTCCAGCAGCGGCATCCGGTCCACAGGGGAGAAGAAGTGCATGCCGACGAAGTCCGCCGGCCGGTCCACGCCGGCGGCCAGCCCGGTGATCGGCAGGGTGGAGGTGTTGGAGGCGAGCAACGCGCCGGGCGCCAGTACGGGCAGCACCTCGGCGAAGACCTGCTGTTTCAGCGCCGGGTCCTCGAAGACCGCCTCGATGACAGCGTCGCAGCCGGCCAGCGCGTCCACCTGGTCGGTGGTGGTGATCCGGTCCAGTACGGCGCGGGCGTCCGCCTCGGTGGTGCGACCCTTGCGTACCGCGCGGGCCAGCAACCGCTCGGCGTGCTCCCGGGCCCGGCCGGCGGCCTCCGGCGTGACGTCCCTGACCACCACGTCCAGTCCGGCGCTGGCGCAGGCGTACGCGATGCCCGCGCCCATCATGCCGGCCCCGAGCACCGCCACCCGGCGCACCGGTGTGGCGTCCACATTGGTTGGTCGGGCCGCGCCACCGTTGACGGCCTTCAGGTCGAAGAAGAACGCACCGATCATGTTCTTCGCGACCTGGCCGGTGAGCAGGCCGATCAGGTGCCGGGTCTCCACGGTCAGGGCGGTCTCCAGGTCGACCTGTGCGCCCTCGACGGCGGCGGCGAGGATCGCCTCGGGCGCGGGCAGCCGGGCACCCTTGAGTTGCTTGCGCAGCGTCGCCGGGAAGGCGGGCAGTTGTGCGGCCAGCGAGCGGCTGGCCGGGGTGCCACCGGGCATCCGGTAGTCCGGCCGGTCCCACGGCTGCCTGGGGTGCGGGTTCGCCGCGACCCAGGCCCGCGCCCGCTCCAGCATCTCGGCGGGCGTGGCGACAACCTCGTCGACCAGCCCTGCCGACAGGGCGTCGGCCGGGCGCATCCGTCGGCCGGTGAGCAGCACAGTGGTCAGCGCGCCGGCCAGGCCGAGCATCCGCACGGTCCGGGTGACGCCACCCGCCCCCGGCAGCAGGCCCAGCGTCACCTCGGGCAGCCCGAGCCGGCTGCCGGGCGCGTCCAGTGCGATCCGGTGGTGGCAGGCGAGCGCGATCTCCAGGCCACCACCGAGCGCGGAGCCGTTGACAGCGGCGACCACCGGTCGGCCCAGTGTCTCCAGCCGGCGAAGGTCCCGTTTGATGGCACCGAGCAGGGCTGCCAGGTCGGGCGCGTCGGCGCGGGTGGCCCGGATCATCTCGGGCAGGTCGCCGCCGGCGAAGAACGTCGACTTCGCGCTGGTCACGATGACGCCGACGAGATCGGGCTCGGCCTCCAGCCGATCCAGCGCGGCACTCATCGAGGCGGCGTACGCCCGGTTCATGGTGTTGGCGGACTGGGTGGGGTCGTCCAGTGTGAGCGTGACGATGCCGTCGGCGCCGCGGTCGTACCGGATGGTGTTTGTCATTGTCGTCCTCCGGGTCAGCAGCGCTCGAGAACTGTGGCGACGCCCATGCCGCCGCCGATGCAGAGGGTCACCACGGCACGGCGCAGGTCGCGGCGCTCCAACTCGTCCAACGCCGTACCGAGCAGCATCGCTCCGGTCGCGCCGAGCGGATGGCCGAGCGCGATCGCGCCGCCGTTGACGTTCACCCGGTCCGGGTCGAGGCCCAGGTCGCGGACGTACTTGAGCACCACGGCGGCGAACGCCTCGTTGATCTCGAACAGGTCGATGTCGTCGACTGTCAGCCCGGCGACGGCGAGTGCCTTGTGGGTGGCCGGGATCGGACCGGTCAACATCAACGTCGGGTCCGCGCCGGTGACCGCCGCGCCGACGATCCGGGCGCGCGGAGTGAGGCCGAGATCCCGACCAACCTGCTCCGAACCGATCAGCGCCAGCGCCGCCCCGTCCACGATGCCTGACGAGTTGCCCGCGTGGTGGACGTGCTCGATGGCCTCCAGCCAGTGGAACTTCTGCAACGCGACAGCGTCGAAGCCGGCCGCCTCACCCATCGTGGCGAAGGACGGGGTGAGCTTGGCCAGCGCCTCCCGGGTCGTCTCCGGGCGCGGGTGCTCGTCGACGGTGAGGATGTCCAGCCCGTTGCCGTCGCGGACCGGCACCACCGAGCGGGCGAAGTACCCGCCGGCCCATGCCTTGGCGGCCCGCTCCTGCGACCGCAGCGCGTAGCCGTCCACGTCGTCGCGGGTGAAGCCCTCCAGGGTGGCGATCAAATCCGCGCTGACGCCCTGCGGCACGAACGACGTGGCCAACGCGGTCTGCGGATCGGTGGCCCAGGCCGCGCCGTCGGAGCCCATCGGCACCCGGGACATCGACTCCACCCCACCGGCGAGCAGCAGATGCTCCCAGCCCGAGCGGATCCGCGCGGCGGCGGAGTTGACCGCCTCCAACCCGGAGGCGCAGAACCTGTTGAGCTGCACCCCGCCCACCTGGTCGGGCAGCCCGGCCAGCAGCGCGGCCGCCCGAGCCAGGTCGCCGCCCTGCTCGCCGACCGGAGTCACGATGCCGAGCAGCAGATCCTCCAGCCGGCCGACGTCCAGGCCGGGGTTGCGCTCCCGCAACGCGTCGATCAGGCCGACCACCAGGGAGATGGGCTTGACCCCGTGCAGCGCGCCGGTGTCCCGGCCGCGTCCGCGCGGGGTGCGGACCGCGTCATAGACGTACGCCTCAGAGAGCACGGGCGATCAGCTCCTTCATGATCTCGTTGGTGCCGCCGTAGATCTTCTGGACGCGGGCGTCGGCGTACATCCGGGCGATCGGGTACTCCGTCGTGTAGCCGTAGCCGCCGAAGAGCTGAAGGCACCTGTCGACGACCTCACACTGCCCGTCGGTGAGCCATGACTTCGCCATCGCCGCCGTGGAGACGTCCAGGTCGCCACGCGTGTGTCGGACGATGCAGTCGTCCAGGAAGACGCGGCTGACCCGGGTGCGGGTGGCGCACTCGGCGAGCACCATCCGGGTGTTCTGGTGACCCATCAGGGTCTTGCCGAAGGCGGTGCGCTCCTTGGCGTACGCGACTGTCAGCGCGACCGCCCGTTCCATGACCGCTACCGCGCCGACGCCGATGACCAGCCGTTCCTGCGGAAGCTGCTGCATGAGCTGGATGAAGCCCAGCCCCTCGGCGCCGCCCAGCAGGTTGGCCGCCGGCACCCGGAACTCGTCGAAGAACAACTCCGCCGTGTCGTTGGCGTGCAGGCCGATCTTGGACAGCAGCCGGCCCCGGCGGAAGCCCTCCGGGTCGCCGCCCACCTCGCAGACCAGCAGCGAGACGCCGGACGCCCGCTGCTCCGGGTCGGTCTTCACGGCCACGATGACCAGATCGGCCAGACCACCGTTGGTGATGAACGTCTTCGCGCCGGTCACCAGATAGTCGTCGCCGTCGCGGACCGCCCGGGTACGCATCGCCTGAAGATCGGAACCACCGTCCGGCTCGGTCATCGCGATCGCGCCGACCAGCTCACCGCTGCACAGGCCGGGCAGCCAGCGTCGCTTCTGCTCCTCGCTGCCGTACGCCACCAGGTAACCGGTGACGATGCCACTGTGGACGGCCAGGCCGAGGCTGCTCTCCCCGGCGTACGCCTGCTCGTGCAGCAGCACCGCCTCGTGGGTGAACCCGCCGCCCCCACCGCCGTACTCCTCCGGGACCGACAGGCCGAGCAGCCCCAGCTCACCGGCGCGCCGGTAGTGCTCGCGGTCCGGGTGGCCCTGCTCCTGAAGGCGGTCGGCGTGCGGCAACACCTCCTTGGTGAAGAAGGTGCGGGCCAGCTCGGCCAGGTCGTCATGCTCCGGCTCGCGCCACTGTGAGGGGGAGCCGTCGGGCGGGGGGGTCGGCATGTGCACCACCCTCGCGCGCTGTTGGCGGCATGTCAATAAGTCGAGATGGACGTCCGGCCACGGGCCGTCGGGACGTCCGGTCCGCAGCCCAGCACCGCTGACCCTGGCCTAGACGTGGCCGATCATGGAGTTGTGGTGCCTCGCAAAGAGGGAACGGGCGGCCATATCGCCCACCACACCTCCAAGATCGACGGTGGTCCGGGCGGCGCGCGGGCCGTGTGCGCGGAGATCTTGGACAGTTTCCGTTACGAGCTAACGGAAACTGTCCAAGATTGCGGCAAACTTGCCCCGCCGCGAGGCGTGCGCCGTGCGGCCTGCGGGGTTGTGTGGGTGCATCGATCGTGCGAATCCGCTGTTGTCAGACACCACGGGCGGACGGCGAGTGGGCGGGCGCGAGGCGGGACGGGCGAACTACTCGGCGCCGATCCCCGATCAGGGGTCCCCGAAAGGTTGGCTCTCAACCGAAAGTGGTCGTTGCGCTGTCGGTTGAACGGCGTCGCCGGGGCCCGTGGCGATCACTTGATGCTGAGAAGCTCAGAGACAGCGCTGACGACTACTGAGCATCAAGTGATCATGGTGAGGAAAGGCGGCCGGCCGGTGGGCTGTCGATAGGGTCGGGCAGATGAGTGTCGAGACGGCTCCGCGCCGCCGCCGTTTGGAGCCGGACGCCCGGCGTGGGCAGATCCTGGCCTGCGCGGTCCGGCTGTTCGGTGAGCGCCCGTACGCGGACGTGTCGACCACCGACGTCGCCCGCGAGGCAGGTGTCGCTCGCGGCCTGGTCAACCACTACTTCGGTGCGAAGAAGGACCTCTACCTGGAGGTCGTCCGGGTCATGGTGACCATCCCCGAGGTTGCCCTGGAGCGGCTACCCAAGGGTGATCTGCGGACCCGGGTCGACGCCAGCGTCACCTGGTTCCTCGACGTGGTGTCCCGGCACAGCACCTCGTGGCTGGCGGCGGTCACCGCGCGGGGAATGGGCGGCGACGCCGACGTGGAGCGGGTGCTCGCCGAGGCCGAGGAGGTCGCCGCGGACCGCATGCTGGTCGCCGTCGGGCTGGCCGGCGAGGCGGAGCACCGCGAGGAGTTGCGCGGGATGGTCCGGGCGTACGGGGGTCTGGCCACCTCGACGGCCCGCGAATGGCTTCAGCGTGGCGCGCTGACCCGCGCCCAGGTGCACCTGCTGCTCACCACGACCCTGCTGACCATCGTCGAACAGGTCATCCCGCAGGTCCTCGGCGTGGACGGTTCGAACCGGCCGGCTGAGCCTCCGGCGTAGGGAGTGGAAGGCAGGCCGGCTCACCTTCAGCCGGCGGTCCTCGGCGTGCCCGACCTGTGGTGTGCCGCGGGCCACGGGCGCGATGATCGCGATGAAATAGGCATAGAGGTTATGGTTATTTCACGGTCGGCGGGTAACCACACTCGGGACCTGCGGGCGATCGAGTCACCGAGGAGGAGACATGACCACAGATGCCCTGTCCTACGAGGTCTTCGTCTCGGACGGTCCGGTGCGAGCGGGTGACCAACGCATGCCGGACGGGTCACGGATCCACTGGAATCCGGTCTCTTCAACGTTGATCTTCGGAGCCGAGGAGGCGCTCCTCGTGGATCCACCGTTCACCCACGAGCAGATCTCGAAGGTGGGCGACTGGATCGCACAGTCGGGTAAGCGGCTGACGTACATCTACGCCACCCACGGGCATGGCGACCACTGGTTCGGCGCGGGTGAGCTGGTCAAGCGCTTCCCCGGCGCGGTCACCTACGCGACGCCCGGCACCATCGAGGTCATGCACCAGCAGGCCACCGTCGGACGAAGTGAGTTGTTCGACCGGGTCTTCCCCGGCCTCATCCCGGAGTCGCCGGTCGACGCGGTGCCCGTGCCGGCCGAAGGGTTCCTGCTCGAGGGCAATCTCATCCAGCCCGTCGAGACCGGACACACCGACACCGATCAGACCACCGTCCTGCACGTTCCGTCGATCGGCCTGGTGGTCGCCGGTGACGTGGTCTACAACGGGGTTCACCAGTACATCGTGGAGACGGTCGACGGCGGCCTACGGCATTGGCTCGACGCCCTCGACCGCGTCGAAGCGCTCGCACCGCGCGCAGTCGTCGCCGGCCACAAGAATCGGAACCGCCCCGACGACCCGGCAAGCATCGACCTGACCCGGAAGTACCTGCTGAACGTGGAGCGACTGCTGGCCGAAAAGTCGACCGCCCGCGAGTTCTTCGACGAGATGGTGCGGCTCTACCCAGACTGGGTGAATCCGGGACCGGCGTGGTACGGGGCACTTGCCCTGCTCGGGAAGTGAGCTGATGACGCCTTCCATGCCCGAACGCACGGCAGATGCGGTGGCCGGGCCGTGGATCGCCACCGCGAGGTACGGCATCGACCACGCCCCGGGCGGCCTCGGTCTCGTCCAGGATCTACTCAACACGATCTCGGCCGGCGCGCCACGGCATCCGGACCTCCTGGACGATCTGGGCAGCGCTACCGAGTGGGCACGGGTGGCCGTCGGGCAGTGGTCGACGGCCACCGGGCGCCCGGCGCCCGACGTCACGCTCGACGCCGAGGGGCTCCGGGCACTACGGATCTTTCGCGAGGAGTTGCTGGACGAGATCGATGCCAGGCTCCACGTCACGCCCGACCCCGGGCAACCCGTCACGGCGTCGGACCGGGTTTCGACCGGATCTCGTACCAGCGGTGCCACGCTCCGGCTCGCTCGAGGCGGATCCGTCCACCTCGACCCGGCCGGGGTCGGTGCCGATCTGCTGGTCTCGCTCGTCCTCGCCACGCTGTTCGAGGCGCAGCTCGCCGACGTCGGACGGCGGATCAAGACCTGCCGCAACCCCCGCTGCCGAGTGGCGTTCTACGACCGTTCACGCAACAACAGCGGAGTCTGGCACTCCGTACGGGCCTGTGGGCACCCCACCAACCTGCGCGCCCACCGGGCGCGGCAGCGGCAGGTGGACTGACTCGGCCGATCAGGCGGCCCGGCGTTCCTCGGCCTCGCCGGTGCGGGTGGATCGACCGGCATGCGCCGCCGGGGCGGCGAAGCGATCGGCGGCCTGCACTGGATAGGACTCGGGGCCTACCACCCGCAGCGGCCGGTCCACCTCGTCGGCCCCGAATCGCCAGCGCGACGGTGTCGGCTGCCGTTGTGGTGCCGGGCCTCCGGGGCGCAGGCCGGGGCGGGACAGCAGCACGGTGATCAGGTAGCCGACCACCAGGAAGCCGTGGCTGATCAGCCGTTCCCCGCCCACCGAACCGGTGGCCAGGTCGTTTACCGACAGCAGCAGCAACGTGCCGACGAACGCGCTGAGCATCGGCAGCAGCCCGGCGGGTGGGCTGCGGCGCAGCGCCACGAAGAGGAAGCCCGCGCCCACTGCCACGTTCCACGCCGCCGACTCGTGCCACAGGTGTTGGCCGGTGGGGTGCAGGTGGTCGGCGGTCGCGCCCCGGCCCACCTGGGCCAGGCCGAGCACCAGTTGCACCGCGCCGAGCAGCCCGAGTGCCGACCGCAGGCCGGCGACGAGCGGGCCACGTCCGAACGCCGCGCGCAATCCGGCGGCGAGCTGGCCCCGCCCGGGCACCTTTGGTAGGCCGGCGACCAGCGGGCCACGCCGCCACAGTGACCGGCGGGCCGGAGCCGCGCTGGCCGCGGCAAGGATCGCCGCCGTCCGGTCGGGCACCTCAACCACCAATCGGGTACGAACCCGACGCGTCACCGCGGCCGCCGCCGTGAACCAGGCCCGGCATTCGGCACACCCGTCGAGGTGCCCCTGCACCGCCGTCAGTTCGGCGGCGGTCTCCTCCCCGTCCAACTGCGCGGACAGGACCTCCCGCCACTGCTCACACCCCATGTACCGGTAGTCGCTCCGGCAGCCGCTCCGGTTCCCGGCGACAGTGACTGGTTGTGGAATACTCGCCGGATCATGACGCGTTACGGCCTGCTGATCCTGCCCGCCACCAACCGGGTGTACGCCCGCGCCGCCGTCGACCTCACCCGAGCCGAGCTGGAGATCTTCGGCCGCTCGGCGCTGGACGGCCGGATCGGCGAGTTGGACACCGAGGTCGTCGGAGGGGCGTCGTACATCACGTTCACCGGCGACGGGCTGACCGAGCGTGATCTGGCCGTCCTGGGCAACCTCTCTGCCGGGTACGCGTTGTTCGAGATCGTCGGTGAGCTGTTGCGGCCGATCGAGTGGAGCCGTCTGGACCGCTACGACGACGATCTGCTCACCATCCAGAAGTACCCGGGCAAGACCAATGAGCAGTTCACCAAGCTGCTGCTCAACGTGACACTGCTCGCCTCGGACTGGGCCGCCGAGATGACCAGCCGCCGGTTTCGGGTGCTCGATCCGCTCTGTGGTCGGGGCACCACCCTCAACCAGGCGCTCATGTACGGCTTCGACGCCGCCGGGATCGAGCGCGATCAGAAGGACGTCGAGGCGTACCGGGCGTTCATCACGACCTGGCTGAAGCAGAAGCGGGTCAAGCACCGGGTGCTGGAGTCGGGACCGGTGCGGCGGGAGCGCAAGGTGGTCGGCCGGCGGGTGCGGATCGAGTTGGCGCCGACCCGCGAGGAGCACAAGGCCGGCCAGACGCAGTTGCTGGACGTGGTCAACGCCGACACCGCCCGCTCGGCGGAGTTCTTCCGCCCGGAGACGGTGGACCTGGTCGTCGCCGACGCGCCGTACGGCGTGCAGCACGGCAGTCGTACCGCTGGGCAGGGGTTGACCCGAGACCCGCTGGCGTTGCTCGCGGACGCCGCGCCCGTCTGGGCCCGGTTGTTGCGTCCCGGTGGTGCGCTCGGGATCTCCTGGAACACCCATGTCGCCAGCCGGGACGACGCGGCGGCGGCGTTGGCCGACGCCGGTCTGACAGTTGTCGACGCCGAGCCCTACCGCGCGCTGCGGCACCGGGTGGACCAGTCGATCATGCGCGACGTGCTGGTGGCCCGCCGCCCGGCCTGACGGGCCTCGCACCTCCGCCCCGCCGTGCCTTGACGCACCCCCTTCCGGGTCGCGCCTGGTCTCTGTCGTGCTTTCCCCTTTGCTCTGCACCCGCCGAGGCACCAGCTACAGAGCGTGAGTGTCGCCTCCCCGGGTGCAGAGCAAGTGTCGCCTCCGCGGGTGCAGAGCAAAGGGCGGACAACCGGTCCTGACCTCGCGGGCCACCGAGGGTCTGTGCCGCATTTCACCTGTTCAGTGCGCAGGTGTGAAAACCACGTCAAGAAAGGGTCCGCCGCCGTCATGGTCGCGTTATGACCCCTGCCGTCCGGCGGGTGGTGGGGCTTTGATTGCCCGGCGCGACCGGAAGGCGGTCGCGACGAACCTTTCCGGCTGAGGAGTCAGCGTGTCTGACGTGGTGTTCGTGGTCCTGACGGTGGTGCTGTTCGCAGTGCTCGCCCTGGTGGTCCGGGCGGTGGAGAAGCTGTGAACGCTGTCAACGCCGTCGGTCTGGTGCTCGCGGTCGTCCTGGGCGCGTTCCTGGTGTTCGCCCTGCTGTTTCCGGAGCGCTTCTGATGACCATGACAACAGCGGGCGTCATCTTCGTGTTGACGCTGGTGGCGGCCCTGGTCGCCGTCTACAAGCCGTTCGGCGACTACATGTTCCGGGCGGTCTCCGGCACGAAGCAGTCGCGGGTCGAGCGGGGCGTCTTCCGTCTGGTCGGGGTCAACCCGGCCGCCGAGCAGACCTGGGGCGTGTACGCCCGCAGCGTGCTGGCGTTCTCCGCGGTCTCGATCCTGTTCCTGTACCTGTTCCAACGGGTGCAGAACCACCTGTGGCTGTCGCTGGGATTCGACCCGGTGGTGCCGCACGGCGCGTGGAACACGGCCGTGTCGTTCGTGACCAACACGAACTGGCAGTCGTACTCGGGTGAGTCGACGATGGGCCACCTGGTGCAGATGGCCGGCCTGGCCGTGCAGAACTTCGTCTCGGCGGCGGTCGGCATCGCGGTGGCTGTCGCGTTGGTACGCGGCTTCGCCCGCAGTCGTACCGGGCAGCTCGGCAACTTCTGGGTCGACCTGACCCGGATCACGCTGCGGATCCTGCTGCCGATCGCGGTGCTCGGCGCCATCGCGCTGATGATCGGCGGGGCGGTGCAGAACCTGTCCGCCGGCACCGACGTGAGCACACTGACCGGCGGCACGCAGACCATCACCGGTGGTCCGGTCGCCAGCCAGGAAGTGATCAAGGAGCTGGGCACCAACGGTGGCGGCTTCTACAACGTCAACAGCGCGCACCCGTTCGAGAACCCCACCACCTGGACGAACTGGCTGGAGATCTTCCTGATCCTCCTGATCCCGTTCAGTCTGCCCCGGGTCTTCGGCCGGATGGTCGGGCAGAACCGGCAGGGCTACGCCATCGCCGCGGTGATGGGCATCCTCGCGTTCCTCAGCGTCGCCATCACCAACATCTTCGAGCTGGCCGGCCACGGCACGGTGCCGCAGGCGGTCGGCGCGGCGATGGAGGGCAAGGAGGTGCGGTTCGACGTGTCGAACTCGGCCACCTTCGCCGCCGCCACCACGCTCACCTCGACCGGTGCGGTGAACTCGTTCCACGATTCGTTCACCTCGCTCGGCGGCATGATGACGATGGTCAACATGATGCTCGGCGAGGTCGCGCCGGGCGGCACCGGTTCGGGGCTGTACGGCCTGCTCATCCTCGCGGTGATCACGGTCTTCGTGGCCGGGCTGATGGTGGGCCGCACTCCCGAGTACCTGGGCAAGAAGATCGGGTCGCGCGAGATCAAGTTCGCCTCGCTCTACTTCCTGATCACGCCGATCCTGGTGCTCGTCGGCACGGCTGCGGCGTTCGGCACCGGCAACAACTCCACGGCGCTCAACGTCGGCCCGCACGGCCTCTCCGAGGTGCTGTACGCGTTCACCTCGGCCAGCAACAACAACGGCTCGGCGTTCGGCGGCATCACCGTCAACACGACCTGGTGGGACACCGCGCTCGGGTTGTGCATGCTGCTGGGCCGGTTCCTGCCGCTCATCTTCGTGCTCGCGTTGGCCGGCTCGCTGGCCCGCCAGGCACCCACCCCCGCGTCCGAGGGCACCCTGCCGACCCACCGACCGCTGTTCATCGGCATGGTCGTCGGCGTCACAGTGGTCCTCGTCGCGCTGACCTTCCTGCCCGCGCTCGCGCTCGGTCCGCTGGCAGAGGGGCTCTGATCATCATGAGGAACGAGGACATGTCCGTCACGTCCGCCCCGACAGAGCAACTTCCCGGCACGCCCGCCACCCAGGGCAACCGGATCGGCGGGGGCCTGCTCGACCCCAAGCAGTTGATCCGGTCCCTGCCGGACGCGGTACGCAAGCTCAACCCCAGCACGCTGTGGCGCAACCCGGTGATGCTGATCGTGGAGGTCGGCGCGGCCTTCACCACGGTCCTGGCGGTGATCGACCCGTCGGTGTTCGCCTGGGCGATCACCATCTGGCTGTGGCTGACAGTGGTCTTCGCCAACCTGGCCGAGGCGGTCGCCGAGGGCCGGGGCAAGGCCCAGGCCGCGACCCTGCGGCAGGCGAAGAAGGACACCATCGCCACCCGGCTGATCGACTGGAAGCCGGGCGCGCGGGCCAACACCTACCGCGATGAGGCGGTGCCGGCGCCGGACCTGCGTCAGGGTGACGTCGTGCTCGTCGAGGCGGGCGGCATCATCCCCGGCGACGGCGACATCGTCGAGGGCATCGCCAGCGTCGACGAGTCGGCCATCACCGGCGAGTCGGCCCCGGTCATCCGGGAGTCCGGCGGCGACCGCAGCGCGGTCACCGGCGGCACCAAGGTGCTCTCCGACCAGATCATCGTGAAGATCACCCAGAAGCCGGGGGAGAGCTTCATCGACCGGATGATCGCCCTGGTCGAGGGGGCCAACCGGCAGAAGACGCCGAACGAGATCGCGCTGAACATTCTGCTCGCCGCGCTCACTGTCATTTTCCTGCTGGCGGTGGTCACCCTCCAGCCGCTGGCCATCTTCTCCAAGGCGTACCAGGCGGCGGCGCCGGACAGCGGGGCGATCACCGACTCCGGTGTGACCGGCGTGGTGCTGATCTCGCTGCTGGTCTGCCTGATCCCCACCACCATCGGCGCGCTGCTCTCCGCCATCGGCATCGCCGGCATGGACCGGCTGGTGCAGCGCAACGTCCTGGCCATGAGCGGCCGGGCCGTCGAGGCGGCCGGCGACGTCAACACCCTGCTGCTGGACAAGACCGGCACCATCACGCTGGGCAACCGGCAGGCCGCCGAGTTCGTACCCGTCGAGGGGGTCGACCCTGCGGCGCTGGCCGACGCCGCGCAGCTGTCCAGCCTGGCCGACGAGACCCCGGAGGGGCGCTCGGTGGTCGTCCTGGCGAAGAACGAGTTCGGGCTGCGCGAGCGTGAGCCGGGCGTGATGCCGCACGCCACCTTCGTACCGTTCACCGCGCAGACCCGGATGAGCGGCGTCGACCTCACACCGGACGCCAGCGTGGACGCCGGCGCGGTGGGCACCGCCCGCCGGGTCCGCAAGGGCGCCGCCGCCGCGGTGATGAAGTGGGTACGGGAGAACGGGGGCCACCCGACCGAGCAGGTCGGCGAGATCGTGGACGCGATCAGCGGCACCGGCGGCACCCCGCTGGTCGTCGCCGAGCACGTCGACGGTGCGCCAGCCCGCGCGTTGGGCGTCATCCACCTCAAGGACGTGGTCAAGTCCGGCATGCGGGAGCGGTTCGACGAGATGCGCCGGATGGGCATCCGAACCGTGATGATCACCGGCGACAACCCGCGGACCGCGAAGGCGATCGCCGACGAGGCCGGGGTGGACGACTTCCTGGCCGAGGCGACACCGGAGGACAAACTCGCGCTGATCAAGCGGGAGCAGGAGGGTGGCCGCCTGGTCGCGATGACCGGTGACGGCACCAACGACGCGCCGGCGCTCGCGCAGGCCGACGTCGGGGTGGCCATGAACACCGGCACGTCGGCCGCCAAGGAGGCCGGCAACATGGTCGACCTCGACTCCGACCCGACCAAGCTGATCGAGATCGTGGAGATCGGCAAGCAGTTACTGATCACGCGCGGCGCGCTGACCACCTTCAGCATCGCCAACGACATCGCGAAGTACTTCGCGATCATCCCGGCCATGTTCGCCGGCCTCTACCCGAGCCTGGACGCGCTGAACATCATGCGGTTGTCCAGCCCGGAGTCGGCGATCCTGTCCGCTGTCATCTTCAACGCCCTGGTGATCATCGCGCTGATCCCGCTCGCCCTGCGTGGCGTGCGGTACCGGCCGGCCGCCGCGTCGAAGCTGCTCAGCCGCAACCTGCTGGTCTACGGGCTGGGCGGCATCATCGTGCCGTTCATCGGGATCAAACTCATCGACCTGCTCATCCAGTTCATCCCGGGGATTTCGTGATGCGCCTACCTACCTGGATCGCCCAACACCTCGCCGCGCTGCGCGCCGTACTCGTCTTCACCGTGCTGCTCGGCCTGGTCTACCCGCTGGCCCTGGTAGCGCTCGGTCAGCTACCCGGCCTCAACCACAAGGCCGACGGCTCGCTGATCTCCTCGGGAGGGACGACTGTCGGCAGCGCGCTGATCGGTCAGTCCTTCACCGACGCCGACGGCAACCCCGTCGCCCGGTACTTCCAGTCCCGCCCCTCCGCCGCCGGCGACGGCTACGACCCGACCTCCACGTCCGCCAGCAACCTGGGCCCGGAGAGCGTTGTCGACACCATCGCCACCGACCCCGAGGAATCCAGCGAGAGCCTGCTCACCCAGGTGTGTGGGCGCAGCAAGTCGGTCGGCGAGCTCAACGGCGTCGACGGCCGGCGCCCGTACTGCACCGACGACGGGGTGGGCGCCGTCCTGGCGGTCTTCCGCGCCGACGGCCTGACCGGCACTGTCACTCGGGTGGTCAGCGTCAACCAGGCCGCCCCGTCGACGCCGTTCGTCTCCTCTTATGAGGGGGTGTCGGTGGAGGTGGCCCAGCCCGGCGAGGACTACGTGGCCGCCGGTGGCGTGGTCACCCCGATCCGGGGCGACGCGTCCGCCGACCCGGCGGTGCCCGCCGACGCGGTCACCGCCAGCGCCAGCGGTCTGGACCCGCAGATCAGCCCGGCGTACGCCGAACTGCAGGTGAACCGGGTCGCGCGGGAGCGCGGCGCGGACCCGGCGGCGGTCCGCAAGCTGGTCGAGGAGCACACCGACGGGCGCGGGCTCGGCTTCATGGGCGCGCCCGGCGTCAACGTGTTGGAGCTCAACCTCGCCCTCGACAAGCAGTTCGCCGCACGCTGAGCACCTTCGCGGGCGGGGCCGTGCCAACCGGGCGCGGCCCCGCCCGCCGATCTGACCAGGGAGGATGGTCCCCGTGCCACGCGGAGAACTGCGCATCTATCTCGGTGCCGCCCCCGGCGTCGGGAAGACGTACGCCATGTTGGAGGAGGCCCAGCGGCGGGCCGCGCGCGGCACCGACGTGGTGATCGGTTTCGTGGAGACCCACGGCCGTCACCACACCGCCGCGATGCTCGGCGACCTGGAGCAGGTGCCCCGCCGGACCATTGACTACCGCGGCGCGGCGTTCACCGAGATGGACCTGGACGCGGTGCTGGCCCGCCGGCCACAGATCGCTGTTATCGACGAGCTGGCACACAGCAACGTGCCCGGTTCCCGGCACGGCAAGCGCTGGCAGGACATCCAGGAGCTGCTCGACGCGGGGATCGACGTGCTGTCCACTGTCAACGTGCAGCACCTGGAGTCGGTGAACGACGTCGTCGCGCAGATCACCGGCACCGCCCAGCGGGAGACAGTGCCGGACGAGATCGTCCGCGCCGCCGAGCAGGTCGAGCTTGTCGACATGACCCCGGAAGCGCTGCGGCGGCGGATGGCGCACGGCAACATCTACCGACCCGACAAGATCGACGCCGCGTTGGGCAACTACTTCCGGGTCGGCAACCTCACCGCGCTGCGCGAGCTGGCGCTGCTCTGGCTGGCCGACAAGGTCGACGAGCAGCTCGACCGCTACCGCAGCCAGCAGGGGATCGCTGCCACCTGGGAGGCCCGGGAACGGGTGGTGGTCGCGCTGACCGGTGGCCCGGAGGGTGAGACGCTGGTCCGTCGGGCGGCCCGGGTCGCGGCCCGCAGCAAGGGCGCCGACCTGCTCGCCGTGCACGTGGCCCGCAGCGACGGCCTGGCCGGTGCCGACCCGGCCCAGTTGGCCCGGCAACGAGTGCTGGTGGAGAGCCTCGGCGGCACGTACCACCAGGTGCTCGGCACCGACGTGCCGGCCGCGCTGCTGGACTTCGCTCAGGGCGTGAACGCCACCCAGTTGGTGCTCGGAGCCAGCCGGCGGGGTCGCCTCGCGCAGATCTTCGCCAGAGGCGTCGGGGTGACCACCACAGCGCTGTCCGGCTCGATCGACGTGCACCTGGTCACCCACAAGCAGGCCGGCAAGGGCCGCCGGGCGGCGGCCGTACCGGCGGCGCTGTCCCGACGCCGCCGGCTGCTCGGCTTCGGCCTGGCGGTGCTGGGCATGCCGCTGCTCACAGTGCTGCTGAAGACCCTGCCGGACCTGACGCTGACGAACGACATCCTGCTGTTCCTCGCCGGGGTCGTCGGGGTCGCGCTGGTCGGTGGGGTGTGGCCGGCCCTGGTCGCCGCGCTCGGCGGCTCCCTGCTGCTCAACTGGTTCTTCACCCCGCCCTTCCGCACGCTGACCATCGCCGAGGCGGACAATCTGCTCGCCCTGGCCGTCTTCGTCGGGGTGGCCCTCGCGGTGAGCTGGATCGTCGACGTGGCCGCCCGTCGTACCCGGGAAGCCGCGCGGGCCGCCGCCGACGCGCAGACCCTCGCCGCCGTCGCCGGTGGCGTGCTGCGCGGCGAACGTCCGCTGCCCGCCCTGCTGGATCAGCTCCGGGAAACGTTCGGGCTCCGCGCGGTGAGCGTGCTGGAGTTGGCCGAGGAGGCCAGCGGGCGACCGGAGCGGGCCCGCGAGGAGCACGCCTGGTGTGTGGTGGCCAGCGTCGGCGAGCAGCCGGCCTGCACGCCCGACGCTGGCGAGACGGCGGTACCGGTCGACGACCGGATCACCGTCGTGCTCAGCGGCCGGCGGTTGGAGGCCGCCGACCGGCGGATCGTCGAGGCGTTCGCCGCCCAGGCCGCCGTCGCGCTGCGACAGGAACGGCTCGCCCAGGAGGCCGCCACCGCCCGGCCCCTCGCCGCCGCCGACCGGATGCGCACCGCGCTGCTCGCGGCGGTCAGCCACGACCTGCGTACGCCACTGGCGTCCGCGAAGGCGGCAGTGACCAGCCTGCGCAGCCACGACATCGAGTTCGACGAGTCCGACCGCGAGGAGTTGCTGGAGACCGCCGAGGAGTCACTGGACCGTCTCGCCCGGCTGGTCGGCAACCTCCTGGACATGAGCCGGCTCCAGGCGGGCGTGCTGGGCATCTCGGCGACAGCGATCGGCCTGGAGGACGCCGTACCCCTGGCGTTGGACGAACTTGGCCCGGTGGCCGCGACGGTCGGCACGGACATCCCGGCCGACCTGCCGGCCGCCACCGCCGACCCGGGCCTGCTGGAACGGGTGCTTGTCAACATCGTCGCCAACGCGCTGCGCTACAGCCCGCCGGACCAACCGCCCACGATCACCGCCAGCGCGCACGCCGGTCAGGTGGAGCTGCGGGTGATCGACCGGGGGCCGGGCATCCCGGAAGATCAGTGGGAGCACGTCTTCCTGCCGTTCCAACGCCTCGGCGACCGGGACAACCAGACGGGTGTCGGTCTCGGTCTTGCCCTGTCCCGGGGGTTGGCCGAGGCGATGGGTGGCAGCATCACCCCGGAGACCACCCCCGGCGGTGGGCTCACCATGGTGCTGCGGCTGCCCGCCGCGCCGACCAGCTCGGAGGGGCCGCAGGAATGACGCGCATCCTGGTCGTCGACGACGAACCGCAGATCCTGCGCGCCCTGCGGATCAACCTGCGCGCCCGCCGGTACGACGTGGACGTCGCCGGCACCGGGGCCGCCGCGTTGAAGGCCGCCGCCAGCCACCCGCCCGACCTGGTGGTGCTGGACCTCGGCCTGCCCGACATCGACGGCGTGGAGGTGATCCGGGGCCTGCGCGGGTGGACCACAGTGCCGATCATCGTGCTCTCCGGCCGGGCCGGCAGCGAGGACAAGGTCGCGGCGCTGGACGCGGGCGCCGACGACTACGTCACCAAGCCGTTCGGGGTGGAGGAACTGCTGGCCCGCATCCGCGCGGTGACCCGCCGCCTGGGCGCGCCCAGCGAAGCGGTGCCGGCTCTGCGGATCGGCCAGCACACAGTCGACCTGGCCGACCACAGCGTGCTGCGTGACGACGGCACCGAGGTCAAGCTGACCCCCATCCAGTGGAGCGTGCTGGAAAAGCTGCTGCGCCACCCCGGCAAGCTGGTCAGCCAACGTCAGCTCCTCCAGGACGTGTGGGGGCCGGAGTACCAGAACGAGACCAACTACCTGCGGCAGTACCTGGCCCAGCTGCGACGCAAGCTGGAGGACGACCCGGCCCGCCCCCGCCACCTCATCACCGAGCCGGGAATGGGTTACCGCTACCGGCCGTGAACCGTTGACACCCGCCGGCAGAGATTGAAGAATTTCTTTCGCAGCGGCAGCGGCGTGCTTCTGTAACCGTCCCCGTTACCGGTTACCCCTCGGGAGCCCCGCCGTGTCCCTGCCCCTTCCCCTGCCCCTGTCCCGTCGTCGGCTGCTCGTCGCCGGCGGCGCCGGCCTCGTCCTGGCCGGTCTCACCGACCCGTTCCGGGCCGGCCCCGCCCGGGCCGCCGTCACCACCGCCGACCTTGTCGTCTACGGCGCCACCTCCGGCGGGCTGGCCGCGGCGATCACCATGCGCCGGCTCGGCCACACCGCAGTGGTGGTGGAGCCCACCGGCCACGTCGGCGGGCTGAGCACGGCAGGGCTGGGCGCCACCGACACCGGCGTCCAGGCGTCCATCGGCGGGCTGGCCGCCGAGTTCTACCGCCGGGTGTACGTGAAGTACCACGGCGGAACCCTCACGCCGACGTCGCCGCTGCGGATGACCTTCGAACCGCGCGTCGCCACCGCCGTCTTCGCCGAGATGCTGGCCGAGGCGGGCGTCCCGGTGGTCGTCGACGCCCGGCTGGCCGGCCTGGGCCGAACCGGGAAGCGCATCACCGAGCTGCGCACCGAGGACGGGTCGATCTACCGGGGCGGGGTGTTCGTCGACGCCACCTACGAGGGCGATCTGCTGGCCATGGCCGGGGTGGGGTTCACCGTCGGGCGGGAGTCCAACGACACCTACGGCGAGACGATCAACGGGGTGCAGTCGCGCAACACCCACCAGTTCGCCTACCCCGTCGACCCGTACGTGACGGCCGGCTCGCCCGCCAGTGGGTTGCTGCCGGGCATCTCCGCCACCCCGCTCGCCCCGCAGGGCAGCGGCGACGACAAGATCCAGGCGTACTGCTTCCGGATGTGCCTGACCCAGGCGGCCAACCGGATCCCGTTCGGCAAGCCGTCCGGTTACGACCCGATCCGGTACGAGCTGCTGCTGCGGCACATCCAGGCCGGTTACACCGGGCCGTACTTCACCACCCACTCGGTCGGCGGCGGGAAGACCGACTCGAACAACAACGGCGCCGTGTCGACCGACAACATCGGCTTCAACTACGCGTACCCGACGGCGAGCTGGGCCACGCGCGAGAGCATCATCGCCGAGCACCGCACCTACCAGCAGGGGCTGATGTGGTTCCTGGCCAACGACCCCCGACTGCCGGCGTCGGTCCGCGACTCGACGGCCCGGTGGGGGCTGCCGGTGGACGAGTTCACCGGCACCGGCGGCTGGCCACCGATGCTCTACATCCGCGAGGCACGCCGGATGATCTCCGCGTACGTGATGACCGAGGCCGACTGTCGGGGCCGGGTACGCGCCACCGACTCCGTGGGCCTGGCCAGCTACACGATGGACTCGCACAACTGTCAGCGGGTGGTCGTCGACGGCAGGGTGCGCAACGAGGGAGACGTGCAGATCGGCGTGCCGGCACCGTACCCGGTGAGCTACCGCGCGATAGTGCCGCACCAGGCGCAGTGCGCCAACCTGCTGGTGCCGGTCTGTCTCTCGGCGAGTCACATCGCGTACGGCTCGATCCGGATGGAACCCGTGTTCATGATCCTCGGGCAGGCCGCTGCCACAGCGGCGTCCCTGGCGCTCGCCGGGAACCTCGCCGTGCAGGCCGTCTCCGTGCCCACCCTGCAGACCCGGCTGCGCCAGGACGGCGCGGTGCTGGAGTGGGGCTCCACCAGCGAGGTGATCCTGGACAACGCCGCGTCCAGCGGCATCACCAGGGCCGGGACGTGGCTGCGCAGCACCAGCATCGGCGGCTACTACGGCCCGGACTACGAGCACGACGGCAACACCGCCAAGGGCGTCAACCGGCTGCGGTTCCGCCCTTCACTGCCCGCCTCCGGGTCGTGGACAGTGCAGTTGCGCTGGACCGCGGACCCGAACCGCGCGACGAACGTGCCGGTGGACATCGCGTACTCCGGGGGGTTGGTCACCCGGACGGTCAACCAGCGACAGTCGGGCGGTCAGTGGGTGCCGTTGGGCACCTATCAGTTCACTGCGGGCAGCGACGGAAGCGTGCTGATCCGCACCGAGGACACCGACGGCCACGTGGTCGCGGACGCGGTGCGTTTCGTACGCGCCTGACCGGAGGCGGGTGCCGGGTCGACCCGGTCAAGTGGCGGGGCCACCAGCAGCGGGTCGACCTGGATCACCGAGATGCCGAGCGGGCGCAGCATCCCCCGCAGTGCGGGTTCGCACAGCTCCTCCCACTGCTGCTCCGCGCCCATCGCGGCGACCAGCAGCTCCGGTCGGGTGAAGGCGATGCCCACCCGTTGCCCCTGCGGCGAACGGCCGGTCCGCACCGTCCGTACCAGCCGTCCCGGCAGGTCGCGCACCGGAACGGCGAAGATCATCGGGGCCTCGTCCATTGTCGGGTTGGTCCTTTCCATACGTGTCGCGAGAGCGGCAGTCACCGGCGGCGGCGCCAGGGCACTGGTCATCGGCTGAATCGTTCGAGGTCGCGGGCGAAGCGGCGGATCGTCGCGGCCCGTGCCCAGGTCGGCGCGGGCACCGCGACGACCGGCACGGCCGCACGGGTCACGCAGTACCGGGTGACGTGGCCACGGGACCGGCCGAACCGGCCGCGATCCGGGCTGCCGACGACCAGCAGATCGGAATCGCGGTGCGCGTGGTCGACAAGCACCTGCCCGGCGTACCCCTGAGTGGCCACCAGCCGCACTGTCACGTCCCGGGGCAGGCCACCGAGCGCCGCGTCGAAGACGCCACGCAGGTAGACCAGGGCCGCCCGGTCGCACTCGTCCTGCCACCGCCAGGTCAGGGTGCCAGGCCGCCACGTCGGCGCGAAGACCCAGGCGCGGACGGCGTCCACCTGCGCGCCGTCGCGGCGGGCCAGTCCCATCGCCCGGCGCAGCGCCTGCATCCCGGCGAACGAGCGGTCGACTCCCACCACGATCCGGTGAACACCAGTGCGGCGGTTCATGCGGCGGACCCCACCCAGGCCGGACTTTCCTTTGCGGTACGCGGGTCGGTCGGCCTGGTCAGGTCGAGCGCGCGCAGGATGTAGTTGGCCTCCGCCACCTCCACCCCGGCGCGCAGGCGCAGGTCGGCCACGGCGCGGTGCAGCACGGTGATGCTGTCGGCGGAGAGGCGGACCACCGCGTCGACGTCGGCGGCGATCCACCACGCCGCGACCGCGCACGGCTCGCGCCGCAGGTACTCCACCAGGTGACTACCGGGCGCGGACGGACCGAGCCGGACGCTGACCAGCGCCTCGTGCCGCCGCTCCGGCTCGTCCGCTCCTGTCACGGGCTCGCCGGGATCGCTGGCCGTGTCGGTACCGGGTGGCGGCTCGCCGCGTTCCCAGCGTGTCATCCGCCAAGGACTCATGGACCCATCGTCACCACCGCGCGACTGTGGAGCACCGGTCGATACGCGGTTTCGACGGGCCACCGCCATTTCTTGACGCCGCGTTCACGGCGGACGCCCAGTCAGTTGCCGGGGTACTCGACGCCCACCAGCCGCTCCGAGGCGGCCCAGAGCCGGGCGGCGTCGTCGGTATTGCGCGCCGAGCGGTAGACGGTCAACTCGGTTGGTGCGCCGGTGAACTGGCCCAGACCGTCCGGGCCGTAGAACCGGCCGCCCTGCGCCTGCGGGCTGGTGGCCGCGTACAGGGCAGGAAGCAGCCCAGCATCCACCGAATGCACCAGGATCCCCCAGTGGGCCAGTCGACCCATGATCGAGTGGTGCAGCGAGGGGCGGCTGCGGCCCAGATTGGGGCCGGACGCGTACAGGTTGGTCATGGTGGTGCCCGGGTGGGCGACATTGCTCACGATGCCCCAGTCACCGGCCTGACTGCGCCGGTCGAGTTCCAGCCCGAAGTGCAGGGTGGCCAGCTTCGAGGCGTTGTAGGCGCGGATCGGCGCGTACCTGCGGTTGCTCTGGAGGTCGCCCCAGTCCAGCCGGCCGGAGCGGGCGGCGCTGCTCGACATCGTGGTGACGCGGGCCTGCCCCGCCCGGAGCAGCGGCAGCAGCCGTCCGGTCAACGCGAAGTGGCCGAGGTGGTTGGTGCCGAACTGGAGCTCGAAGCCCTCTGCGGTGGCATGTCGGGTGGGAGGGGTCATCACGCCCGCGTTGTTGATGAGAAGGTGGATCGGTCGGCCCTCGCCGAGCAGCGTGTCGGCCAGCGCGGCCACCGACCCCAGCGAGGCGAGGTCCAGCGGCCGGGTCGACACGACGGCACCCGGCGCGGCGGCCCGGACGGCCTCCAGCGCGGTGGCGCCCTTGGCCGGGTTGCGGACTGGCAGCACCACCTCGGCACCGGCGCGCGCCAGCCGGGTGGCCAGGCCGAGACCCAGCCCGTCGCTGCCGCCGGTCACCACGGCGAGCTTTCCGGTCAGTTCCGGAACGGTCAGGTCGAGCACGACAACCCCCAGGTCAACGGTGTCCTTCATTGGTCGCCACCAACACTGGGTCAGACTTCGGCCACCGCCCAGGGTGGTCTTGTCCAGGGATCGGTAGTCCCTGCCTGACGGACCGGTGCCGGACTCGCCGGCCCGGCGAGTAACGTTCCGAACGGACCAAGATCGGCGTACGAGGAGGCACGGTGCTGACGACGACGGTGGACATCCCGACCGGTGACGGAGTGGCGGACGCGAGTCTGACCCGACCGGACGGCGACGGCCCGTTCCCGGCGGTGCTGCTCTTCATGGACGCCTTCGGGCCGCGCCCGCGCCTGGTCGAGATGGCCGAGCGAATCGCCGCCCAGGGCTACCTGGTGTTGACGCCTCACCTGTTCTACCGGGCCGGTCGGGCACCCCTGTTCGACCTGTCCCGGCTCGGCGAGGCCGACCAGCGCGGCGCGCTCTTCGAGAAGATCATGCCGTTGGTCGGCGCGTTGACCCCCGAGGTGATCAGCCGGGACACCGCCGCGTTCCTCGACTTCCTGGCCGCCCGCGACGACGTCCGACCGGGTCCGGTCGCCATCACCGGTTACTGCATGGGCGGCACGAACGCGCTGCGGGCCATCGAGGCGCACCCGGACCGCATCGCCGCGGTGGCGAGCTTCCACGGCGGGCGGATCGTCACCGAGGCGCCGGACAGCCCACACCGGGGCGTCGCCTCGATCACCGGCGAGGTGTACTTCGGGCACGCCGACGCCGACCAGTCGATGACGCCGGAGCAGATCGCCGCGCTGGAGGAGGCGCTCGACGCCGCCGGAGTGCGCTACCGCTCCGAGGTGTACACCGGGGCGCACCACGGCTACACCATGGCCGACACCCCGGCGTACGACGAGCAGGCCACCGAACGTCACTGGGCCGCCCTGTTCGACCTCCTGAACCGCACCCTGCCCGTCAGCTGACCCGCTGTGCCCCCGCTCCGCGATCTTGCACTTTGTGTCGTCGAATTGCCGGCTTAGACCTGCTTTGTCGCGACAGAATCTGCAAGATCGGCGCGAAACTGCGCTGACGGGCGCGCTGCCCGCTCAGCGGCGCAGCAGCACCGGGCCGGCGTCGATGCGGGTGCGGAACAGCGCGTACGGCTTGCGCCGAAGATCCTTGCCCCGCTGGTACTGCGGCTGCCGGTGCAGTTGGTTGGCGGTCACGTAGAGGTACCCGTCGGTGGCCACCGACATCGTGTCCGGCCAGAGCAGTCGCGGGTCGTGCACCAGCGTCTCGTACTCGCCGTCGGGCAGTCGACGCAGCACCGCGTTGTGCTCGTACGCGGTGAGGTAGAGCCGCCCCGCATTGTCGCTCTCCAACCCGTCCGAGGCGGTGCCCCGGTCGCCCTCGTCGACGACTGTCGCGGCGACCGCCTCCTGGGTGACGCCCGGGTCGGCCAGCGCCTCGGTGGACACGCTGTGCAGTCGTCGGGACGCCAGCGGGCAGTAGTAGAGCCGATCGCCGTCGGCGGAGATGGCGATGCCGTCGGAGCCCATGCTCACCGGCTTCGGCGGGCCGTCGGCCGGCCGTTCGAGGAACGGTCGGCCCTCCACCACCGGCCGGAACGACGTCAGCGGCTCCGCCTTGGTGGACGGGTGGTCGTGCAGCCGCCGCCAGGAGGCCCCGCTGGCCAGGTCCACCACGATGATCCCGTTGGGCCCGGAGTCGGCGGAGTCGGTGATGTACGCGACCCCCGCCTCGCCCCGCCGCAGGTCGAAGCGGACGTCATTGAGGTACGTCGTCGGCAGCGCCACGTCCGTCGGGAAGGTGATCACCTGGGCGACCGTGTCGGTGTCCAGGTCGATCCGGACCAGTTTGGGGCCGCCCGGCTTGGTGGGCTGGAACATCGGGCTGCCGGTGTCGAGCACCCAGAGCCGGTCGGCCGGGTCCACCACGATGCTCTGCACCGAGACGAACGCGCCCGCGTCGTCGTCGCCGGACGGGTCGTTCCAGGCCTGGTCGGGGTAGGGCATCTCCTGACCGTCGCGCAGCTCGACGACTGTGGCCGGCACCTCGTCGCCCCACTTGGGGAAGTTGACGAAGATCCGGCCCCGGTGCGAGACGCTCACACCGGTCGGCATCGGGCCGGTGAAGGTGTGCACCAGCTCCAGTTCGCCCATCGGCTCGTCGCCGACCGGCCCGTTCATGACGTCCGCCCCACGGTGCTCATCGGCTCGCTCCCTACCGGTCGGCTGTTACGGCGCTTCGGTGCGGTTGTTCCCGCCCTGGCGTCCGATATGCCTCCGATCAGCTCGCTGGCGCGCCGGCCCGCGCTGCGGGCAGGCCGGGCACCGGGACGTCCACAGCGAGTAGCGCGCCGTCCTGCGGACCCGCCGAGTCCAGCCCCACCCGGGCCGTGCCGATGAAGAGTCGCCGCAGGTCGGGGCCGCCCAGGCAGATGCCGGCCGGCTGCCTGGCCGGCAGTCGGATCTCCCGGTCGAGGGTGCCGTCGGGCCGGTAACGGCGTACTGCGGAGCCGCCCCACAACGCGATCCAGAGGTGGTCGGCCGCGTCGAGCGTCATGCCGTCCGGCCCGCCGTCGGCGGGGGACAACCGCAGGAACGGCTCCCGCCCGCTCAGGTCACCGGTGGCGGGGTCGACGGTGAACCGGTCGATCTCGCCGCGCGGGGTGTCGGCCAGGTACATCGTGGTGCCGGTCGCGTCGAACGCCGGCCCGTTGGGGATGGTCAGCCCGGTCACCGCGGGGACCGGCTCGGCGCCGGGGGTGAGGCGGAACAGGGTGCCCCCGCCGGGCACCATCGCGTACGTCATGCTGCCGGCCCAGAAGCGGCCGTGCGGGTCGGCGACCGCGTCGTTCATCCGGGTCGGCTCGGGCGCGTCGGCGACCAGTTCGGCGACCGGTCGGGGGTCGCCGGTGGCGGGCAGCACCGCGACGCCGGTCCCGGCGGCGGCCAGCCATTCACCGGGTCGGTCGGTCACCGGGGCGACAGCGCCGAGCGGCACGTCGAGGTGGCGTAGCTCCCGCAGCGGGTTCGGGGCGTCGCCGTCGGTCTCCAACAGTCGCCCGGCCAGCAGGTCGACGAGGACCAGTCGGTCGTCGACCCAGCGCAGGCCCTCACCCAACTCCAGCCGGTCGGTGCTCCAGACGGTCGGCTCGGTCAGCTTCATGGTGCTCCTCCAAAGGGTCGTCAGCGGACCGTACCGCCGGGGCCGTGGTCGAGCAGCGCCAGCTCGGCCCGGTCGGGCAGGCCCTCCCAGTCGCCCCGGGTGGCGACAGCGAACGCGCCGGTGGTGACGGCCCGGTCCAGTCGGGCCGACGCGTCGACGCCGTCGAGCCAGCCGGAGAGCAGCCCGGCGACGAAGGCGTCGCCCGCGCCGACGGTGTCCACCACCGACACCGTCCGGGCTGGACGGTGAATGGCGCCGGTCGCGCTGTGGCTGGTCGCTCCATCGGCACCGTGCTTGACCACGACCTCGGTGACGCCGGCCGAGAGTAGCGCCGGGGCCGGATCGTTCGCATCGGTCAGCACCGCCAACTCGTCGTCGGAGGCGACCACCAGGTCGATCGAGGGCAGCAGCGGGCGCAGCGCGGCGGCGGCCTCGGCGACCGACCACAGCCGGTTGCGGTGGTTGACGTCCAGGCAGATCGTGCTGCCGGCGACGCGGGCGCGGCGCACGGCCTCCACCACCGCCTGGTACGGCTCGGCGCCGAGCGCGCAGGTGATGCCGGTGACGTGCAGCAGCCGGGGTGGTGACCCGGGCGCGTCGAAGGCCCGGGTCACGTCGGCCGGGCCCAGCCGGGAGCCGGCCGACCCGGCGCGGTGGTAGGTGACCCGGTTGATGTCGGCGACCCGATTCTCGAAGAGGATCAGGCCGGTGGGGGCGGTCGCGTCGACCCGGGACCAGGTCAGGTCGACACCCTCGGCGCGCAGCGTACGGCGGACCAGCTCACCGGGCTCGTCGGCGCCGGTGACACCGACCCAGGCGGCCCGGTGGCCGAGCCGGGCCACGCCGATCGCCACGTTCGACTCGGATCCGGCGACGGAGATTGCGGCGGTGCCGCCCAGTCGCAGTGGGCCGGTGGTGCGGAACGCCGCCATCGTCTCGCCGAGGGTGAGCAGGTCGGTCATGGCCGGACCGCCGCGAGGAAGGCTGCGGCGCGCTCGCGCAGCGCCGTCGTGTCGCCGCCTCGGACGGCGTCACCAAGCAGCGGCGAACCGACGCCGACGGCTGTCGCGCCCCGGTCGAGGTAGCGCCGAGCACCGTCGGCGTCGACACCACCGACCGGCACGAACGCGGTACCGGGGAACGGGTCGCGCAGGGCGCCGAGGTAGTCGGGCCCGCCAAGTGAGGCAGGGAAGAGCTTGATCGCGGTGGCCCCGCCGTCGTTGGCCCGCACCACCTCGGCGGGGGTGAGGGCGCCGGCGAGCACCGGCAGCCCGAGCCGGCCGCCCTCGGCGAGACTCGCCGAGATGGCCGGGGTGACCAGGAAACCGGCGCCAGCGTCGGCCGCCGCGCGGGCGTCCTCGACGCTGAGCACGGTGCCGGCGCCCAGGGCGAAGTCGGGCCCGAGGGCGGCCCGGGAGCGGCGGATGACACCGAGCGCGTCGGCGCTGGTCATCGAGACCTCGACCAGTGCGACGCCGCTCTCGGCCACTGTGAGTACGGCGGTCAGCGCGGCGTCCGGGTCCGGGCCGCGCACGATGGCCAACAGTCGATGGGTACGCAGCTCGTCGAGCAGGTTCATTCCGGTGTCCTCAGTGGTCGCGGTGGGCGGAGATGGTGAGTCGCCAGGTGACCTCGCCGGTGGGCGGGACGACCGCCGCGTCGGAGGGGCCGGCGTCGGCCAGGTCGAAGGCCGCGCCGAGCATCGGTTCGATGCCGACGCTGCGGTAGGGGCCGTTCGCCGGCCAGCCGCCCAGGTTGCGCCAGAGGGCGGTGCCGCGGGGCTGGTCGGCGCACTCCAGCTCCAGAGTCAGCCGGTCGGCTCCGTCGATGACCTGGACCCGGGCGCAGTCGAGCAGCACCGCGCCGAGCGCCGTCCCGTCGTCCCTGCCGAACGTGTCCAGCGTCAGCCCGGCCGGGGCCGGCCACGGGCCGGTCAACCATGGCTCGCCGGCGGGCCAGCCGTCCGGTGGCAGGAGCGCGGCGGCCTCCGGGTGCAGCCGGGTCGGGGTGCCGGCGGGCGCGTCGAGGCGGGCGGCGGGGGAGAGGTCGAGCAGGGCGTGCGCGGCCCAGACGAACCGGTACCCGGGGTCGGCGGCCAACAGGTAGTCGGCCGCCACCACGCCGGCGAAGTCGGTGATCCGGCGGGTGAGGGTGAACGTCGGCCGCTCGATGAGCGCGGTGCCGGGGCCGCCGTCGCGCCACGGCCGCGACCACACCTCGCCGTGGTCGGGCTCGCCGCGCACTGTGGGCAGGCACTCCTCCAGACCGCCGGCATCGACGAACGCGCCGTCGGGGCGTACCTCGTGCCGGCCTGGTTCCGGGCCACGCCACAGCCACTCCCGGCCGCCGCCGCGCAGACTCGTCCACCGACCGCCGTGCGCCGCGTCGTAGGCCACTCGCAGGGCCACCGGTCGCGTGCCGGTCACCACTCGGCGAAGGACCCGTCGGCGTGCTGCCAGACCGGGTTGCGCCAGGCGTGTGGGGTCTGGGCGGCCTTGCGGACCGCCGTCTCGTCGACAGTGATGCCCAGACCGGGCCGGTCGAGGCGGGCGATGTGCCCGTCCACGAACCGGAACGGCTCCGGGTCGATCAGGTAGTCCAGCAACTCCGAGCCGGCGTTGTAGTGGATGCCGATGCTCTGCTCCTGGATCAGGAAGTTCGGCGTCGCGAAGGCCACCTGGAGGCTGGCCGCCAGGGAGATCGGGCCGAGCGGGCAGTGCGGGGCGAGCAGCGCGCCGTACGTCTCGGCCAGCGCGGCGATCCGGCGGACCTCGGAGATCCCACCGGCGTGCGACAGGTCCGGTTGGACCACTGCGACCCCGGCCTGCAACGGGCCGAGGAACTCGGACCGACCGTAGAGCCGCTCGCCGGTGGCCACCGGAATGGGCGTGCTGGCGACGATGTCGCGCAGGTGGTGAGCCTGGTCCGGCAGGACCGGCTCCTCCACGAAGAACGGGCGCAGGGCGGCCAGCTCGGGCAGGATCCGGCGGACGGCGGCCATTCCGGCGCGACCGTGGAAGTCCACGGCGATGTCCCGGTCGGGGCCGAGCACCTCACGGGCGGCGGCCACCCGGCCGATGACCGCGTCCACCTCGGCCGAGGTGGGGATCGGCGAGAGTCGGCCGCAGGCGTTCATCTTGACCCCGGTGAGGCCGGCGGCGACCTGCGCGGCGGCGGCGTCGGCCACCTCGCCGGGTTCGTCCCCGCCGATCCACGAGTAGATCCGTACCCGGTCGCGTACGTGCCCGCCGAGCAGCGCGTGCACCGGCGCGCCGTACGCCTGCCCGGCGATGTCCCAGAGCGCCTGGTCGAGGCCGGCGACCGCGCTGGAGAGGATCGGGCCGCCCCGGTAGAAGCCGCCCTTGGTGAGCACCTGCCAGTGCTGTTCGATGCGCAGGGGGTCCGCACCGATCAGATACTCGGAGAGCACCTCGACGGCGCCGCGCACCACCTCGGCGCGGCCCTCGACCACCGGCTCACCCCACCCGACCAGCCCGTCGTCGGTCTCCACCCGGCAGAACAACCACCGTGGCGCGACCAGGAAGGTCTCGATCCGCTCGATCTTCACTGACTGCCCCTTCGTCCCCGTGCCTTCTCGACGTCGCGGACGGCCTTGTCCAGCAACTGACGCATAGCGGTCTCGGCCGCCGTCTCGTCCCGGTCGCGCAGCGCGTCGACCACCGCGCGGTGGCTGGGTACCGGGTCGTCGTGAGGGCTGCCACCGTGCACCAGCCGGTCCCGTTCGGCGAGCCCGGTCTCCATCACCACCTCCATCCGCTCCAGCAGCTCGTTGTGGGTGGCGGTGAGCAGCGCGCGGTGGAAGGCGAGGTCGGCGGCGATGGCGGCGGCGGGATCACCGTTGGCCTGGGCCATCTCGGCCAGCGCCCGGTCGAGGGCGGTCAGGTCGTCCTCGGTGGCGCGGGTGGCGGCCAGCCGTGCGGCGGCCGGCTCGATGATGGCGCGCACCTCGTGCAGTTGGTCGAGCAACCGCTGGTCGGTGCCCTCGGCGAACTGCCAGCGGATCACGTCACCGTCGAGCAGGTTCCAGTCCGCACGGGGTCGGACGAAGGTGCCGCGCTTCTGTCGGGCGTCGACGATGCCCTTGGCCGAGAGGACCTTCAGCGCTTCGCGGAGCGCGGTGAGGCTGACGTCGAACTCCTCCTGCAACGCGACGATGTTCAGCGTCGCGCCGGCGGCGATCTCGCCGGTGAGGATGCGACGGGCGATCGCTTCGACGGTCTGCCCGTGGACGCCGCGGCGTGCGTACTGTGCCAATGCTCCTGGCCTTTTCGCTGGTCGGTATCGATCTCTCAGGCCGAGGCTTTCACCGCTGTCCAGCCACCGTCCACCACGAGGCTCGCGCCGGTGACGTACGCGGCGTCCGGCGAGGCGAGGAAGGCGACGGTGGCGGCCACCTCGTCCGGTGTGCCGAAGCGCTTCGCTACGGTCTCCGCGATGCTGCGCTGGCGGTCCTCTTCGGACACGTCGGCCCAGGCGGCGGTGAGGATCGGCCCGGGCAGCACCGTGTTGACCCGGACCTGTGGGCCGTACTCGACGGCGAGTTGGCGGCCGAGCGCGACCAGGCCACCCTTGGCCGCGGCGTACGCGGGCCGGCCGGGCAACCCGACCAGCGCGTGCACCGAGGAGATCAGCACCACCGCGCCCGAGCGTGCCCGCAGGTCGTCAAGGCAGGCGCGGACGCCGAGGAACGAGCCGGTGAGGCTGACGCCGAGCTGGTGGTCCCAGGACTGCCGGCTGGTCTCGTGCGCCGGGGCGACCCGCACGGCGTACGCGGTGCTGACCAGGATGTCGACCGGGCCGAGGCGGTCCCGTACGGCGCTCACGGCGGCCGTCCAGTCGGCCTCGTCGCTGACATCGCCCACTACGGACAGTGCGCGGTCGCCTCGCCTGGTCAGCTCCTCGGCCAATGGCGCCGGGTCGGCCACGTCGAGCAGCGCGACCGCTGCCCCCTCGGCGGCGAGTCGCCGGGCGATGGCCGCACCGATCCCGCCCATCGCACCGGTGACCAGCGCGTTCTTGCCCTCAAGCCGGCGCATAAGCTGATCCACCTGGCCCTCGCCTTGGTCTCGTCTAATCATTAATTACGAAGATATCTTGACAGTCGGCGACGGCCGATGCAACCTTCTCGTCACAGCATTCACATGGTCGACACATCGCGCGGTGACGCTGAGTGTCGTAAAGGAAGGGATACCTCCGTGAGCGACTTCGACCCCGGTCGCCGGCGATTCCTTGGCCACCTTGGGCTCGCCGGCCTGGGCGCGCTCGGCGCCAGCTCGTTCCTCAGCGCGTGCGCCAGCTCCGCCAGCGGGCCGACCACGAGCAACGGCTCGGGCGCGGTCACCATCCAGTCCAACCTCTCCTCGCCGCAGGCCAAGGCGGCGATGGAGAAGCTGATCGAGACGTTCAACGCGCAGGGCAAGGGCACGGCCAGTCTCAACACGATCGCCTCGGAGACCTTCCGGACCCAGCTGCCGACCTACCTGACCTCGGCCAACCCGCCGGACCTCTACACCTGGTACGCGGGCTCGGTCGCCAACGACTACGCCAGCAAGAACCTGCTGCTGGACGTCTCCGAGGTGTGGAAGTCACTGGACGACTACCCCCAGTCGTTGCGCACGCTCTCCACCGACGCCAGCGGCAAGCAGATCTTCGTGCCGATGAACAACTACTGGTGGGGCTTCTTCTACCGCAAGTCCAACTTCGCCAAGTGGGGTGTGCAGGAGCCGAAGACCTGGACCGAGTTCCTGGCGCTGTGCGAGACGCTGAAGAGCAAGGGCGTCCCGCCGATCGGCATCGGCCTCGGCGACACCCCGTGGGTGGCCTCGGCCTGGTTCGACTACCTGAACATCCGGATCAACGGCGCGCCGTTCCACCGCGAGCTGCTCGCCGGCAAGCAGCGCTTCGACGACCCGAAGGTCAAGGCGGTCTTCACCCGCTGGCGCGAGGCCCTGCCCTACTTCGACCCCAAGGGCAAGGCGTACCCGTTCCAGGAGGCGACCACCGCGCTGCTGGCCGGCAAGACCGGCATGTTCCTGATCGGCACGTTCTTCGCCGACGCCGCACCCAAGGACGCGCTCGGCGACCTGGACTTCTTCCGGTTCCCGATCATCGACCCGGCGGTGCCGCTGGCCGAGGAGGCGCCGACCGACGGCTTCTTCGCCAGCGCGAAGACCGCCAACCCGACCGGCACCAAGGCCCTGCTCAGCTACCTCTCCGGGGTCGAGGCCCAGGAGGCGTACGTCAAGGCCAGCTCCGGCATCGTGCTGCCAGCCAACCCCAAGGCCAAGGCGTCGGACTCGCCGCTGGTGGTCAAGGGCAAGGCGATGCTGGACGAGGCCAAGGAGCTGACCCAGTTCTTCAACCGCGACTCCAGCGACGCGCTCCAGCCGACAGCGGACACCGCGCTGACCAAGTTCATCGACAAGCCGGACCAGATCGACGCGATCCTGCGGGAGTGGCAGGCCGGCGCCGAGAAGGTCTTCAAGGGCTGACGTGACAGCAACGATCTCCACGACCTCGGTCACCCCCACCCGGCGGCGACGGTCGGCTCGACTGTCGCCGCTGCTGGTGGCGTTCGTCCTCGTGCCGTTCGCTGTCGAGAGCGTCTGGGTCTTCTGGCCGGCGATCCAGGGCTTCTGGTTCTCCCTCACCCGGTGGGACGGGATGACACCGCCGACCTTCGTCGGCACCGACAACTACGTCGAGCTGGCCGGCGACGCCACCTTCCGGGGCGCGCTGGTCAACACGGTGATCTGGCTGGTGCTCTTCGGCGGCCTCTCCGTGCTGGGTGGCTTCGGCATGGCGCTCGTCCTGCAGAAGGAGCGGCGCTTTGTCGGCTTCTATCGGGCCGCGCTGTTCACCCCTGTGGTGTTCTCGCTGGTCGTGACCGCGTTGGTCTGGCGGGTCTTCTACCAGCCCGACGGCGTCGCCGACACGCTGCTGCGGGCCGTCGGCCTGGAACAGCTGATCCGGCCGTGGCTCGCCGACCCGCAGACCGCCCTGTACGCGGTGATCCTGCCCGCGCTGTGGCGGCAGATCGGGTACGTGATGGTGCTGTTCCTGGCCGGGTTGAAGGCGATCGACCCGGCCCTGCACGAGGCGGCCCGGATGGATGGCGCAAGCGCCTGGCAGCGGCTACGGCACGTCACGATTCCCCAGCTCAAGGGGGTCAACGCAGTGGTGCTGTCGGTCATCGTGATCGACTCGCTGCGCTCGTTCGACATCGTCTGGTCGCTGACCAAGGGCGGGCCGTACCACTCGTCGGAGCTGCTCAGCACCTACATGTACTCGACCGCGTTCCAGAGCCTGCGGCTGGGCTACGCCTCGGCGATCGCTGTCGTGATCTTCGTGCTCGCGCTGGCCGTCATCCTCGGCTACCTGGTCCGCGCGTTCCGGGAGGAAGCGTCATGAACAAGCTCCGTACCGGGGCCTTCCACACCGGCATGATCCTGCTCTCGCTGCTCTGGCTGGGCCCGGTGCTCTGGGTGGTGGTGATGTCCACCCGGTCGTTCGACGACATCGCCGCGCACGGCGTGGGCAGCCTGCCCCGGTCGTTCACACTGGACACCTACCGGCAGGCGTGGACCGACGGCGGCGAGCTGCGCGCGCTGATCAACAGCATGCTGGTCACCGTCCCGTCGGTGGCGCTGAGCCTGGGGCTGGCAGCGATGGCCGCGTTCGCGCTGAGCCGCTTCCGGATCCCCGGGCGGCGCACGATCCTGCTGCTGATGCTCGCCGGCAACCTGCTCCCACCGCAGATCCTGCTCATCCCGGTGGCCAAGTTCAGCGAGCTGACCGGCCTGTACGACACGCTCTGGGCGTTGATCGCGGTGCAGGTCGGCTTCGGGCTCGGCTTCTACACGTTCGTCCTGCACGGCTTCATGCGGGACCTGCCGGGCGAGATCCAGGAGGCGGCCACCATCGACGGCGCCGGCACGGCGCAGATCTTCACCAAGGTGATGCTGCCGTTGACCCGACCCGCGCTGGCCGCCCTCGGGGCGCTGTCGTTCACCTGGATCTTCAACGACCTGCTCTGGGCGATCACCGTGCTGCGTACCGATGACAACATGCCGGTCACCCCGGCGCTGCTCGCCCTCCAGGGCCAGTTCGTCTCGTCCTGGAACGTCATCGCCGCCGGCACCGTCATCGCGGCCGTGCCCACCGTCGCGGTGTTCCTCCGCTTCCAGCGGCACTTCGTCTCTGGCCTGGCGCTCGGAGCGGTAAAGTGACCGCCGAGGCCGGGCAGCGCTGGACGCTGCGCGGCACGCACACCGAGTACACGGTGACGGTGCCGGCGCACGGCCGCTGGCTGGAACTTGTCGCGTGGGGGCCGCATGGCGTCTCCGACGGGCCCTCGCCGGTCGCCTACGACGGCCCGGTCCCGTTCCTCACCGCCGGGGACGCGGCCCCCATCGAGTACTCCACCGATGCCGACCGCCCGTTCACCGGCGCCGACCTGGTGATCGAGACCTCGAACGGGCAGCGCCGGGTGGGCTTCGTGCACACCGACGCGCGGGTCAACGCCGACCAGCGGGAGCTGGCCGTCGAGTTCGCCGACCCGGTCACCGGGCTGCGCGCCACAGTGCACTACCGGGTGCCGGCCGGCACCGACGTGGTGCAGCGGTGGGTCGAACTGGCCAACGACGGCAGCGACGCGCTGCGGGTCGTCCGGGCCGGATCGGGCGGGTTCTGCGTACCGACGCCGCACGGCGCGCTGCTCAGCCACCAGTGGGGCCAGTGGGAGCAGGAGTTCCAGCTCTCCCACGTCGAGCTGGGCCACGGCACGTTCAGAATCGGCAGCTCGCAGGGCGTACCCGGGCATCTGCACGTGCCCTGGCTGGCCGTGCGTGACACGGCGGAGCCGGCCGGTCCGGCGTGGGGGATGGCGCTGGCCTGGACCGGCTCGTGGGAGATCAGCGCCGAGCGGGACACCGGCGGCCTGACCCGCGTCCGGGTCGGCCGCCAGCTGGTCGACGGCCCGCTGGAGTTGGCCGCCGGCGAGCGGTTGGCACTGCCGGTGACCACCGGGGCGTACAGCCCGGACGGCCTGGACGGGCTGGCCCGGGTCTGGCACGCCCACCAGCGGTCGCTGGCCGGCGACCGGCTCAGCCCCCGCCCGGTGCTCTACAACTCCTGGGAGGCGACCTACTTCGCGGTCGAGGCGCAGAGTCAGCTCGCGCTCGCCCGGATCGCCGCCGAGTTGGGCGTGGAGACGTTCGTCGTGGACGACGGCTGGTTCGTGGGCCGCGACGACGACACCGCCGGGCTGGGCGACTGGACGCCCGACCCGGCGAAGTTCCCGGCCGGGTTCGACACCTTCATCGCCGACGTCCGCGCCCTCGGGTTGAACTTCGGGCTCTGGGTCGAACCGGAGTGCGTCAACCCGAAGTCGTCCCTGTACGCCGAGCACCCAGACTGGGTCTACTCCGTCGACGGCCGACCGCTCACCCCGGTCCGCAACCAGTACCTGCTCGACCTGGGCCGGCCGGAGGTCGCCGAGTTCGTCCACTCCACGGTCGACGGCCTACTGCGCCGGTACGACATCGACTACCTGAAGTGGGACTTCAACAGGCCGCGTACCGAGCCGGGTCGGTCCGGCGGGTTGGGCCCCCTCGACCTGGACGGCGCGCACGTCGCCAACCTGCATCGGATCTACGAGCGGTTGCGCCGGGACCATCCCGGTGTGCTGATCGAGGCGTGTGCCGGGGGAGGTGCGCGGACCGACCTGGCGATGGCCGCCCGGGCCGACGTCTTCTGGCCCAGCGACAACACCGGCCCACTGGACCGGCTGGCCATCCAGTACGGCTTCCTGCACGCCAACGCCCCACACCTGCTCAGCTCCTGGGTCACCGACGCGCCCGGCCTGTTCGACACCCGCCCCCGGTCGCTGGCGTTCCGATTCGTCCTGGCGATGGCCGGTGTGCTCGGCATCGGCGCGGACATCCGGTCGTGGACCCCCGCCGAGCGGGCCGAGGCGGCCGGCTGGATCGCCCGCTACAAGGAGATCCGGGACGTCGTCACGCACGGCGAGGTGCACCTGATCGGTGGCCCCGACCAGGCCCGCTGCGCGGTGCAGTACTCCGCGCCGGACGAGAACCAGATCGTGGTGCTCGCCTGGCACACCGGTCGGCTCGACGGCGCGGGGCTGCTTCCGTCCCGCCCGGTCCGGTTGCCCCTTCGTGGCCTCGACCCGGCGGCCCGTTACTCGCACGGCGATCGGCACTACTCCGGCAGCCACCTCGCCACCGTCGGCCTGCCCGTGCGGTGGAGCGCGACCCACGACGCCGACCTCATCGTGCTGACCCGCGACTGAGTTCGGAGCACCACCACCCCCACCCCCGAGGGACAGGAGTACCTCCATGCGCCTGAACCGACAGCTGACCGCAGCCCTGGCCGTGCTCGGCCTGGGCCTGGCCAGCCCGATGCCGGCGATGGCCGGCCCACCCCACGCCGACCCGCCACCGGCCGGCCACGGACCCGGCCGCCCCGGTCACGCCCCGGCGGCCACCGGCGCCGAGGACCAGGGCGCGCCGACCTTCTTCAACAGCGGCCTCGCCCCGACGCCCTACCAGGGCTGGAACACCTACTTTGGTCTCGGTGGCGACCCCACCGAGGCCGAAGTACGGTCGGTCACCGACCACATGGTCAGCAGTGGCCTGCGGGACGCCGGCTACACCTACGTGTGGATCGACGGCAACTGGGCCGCGCCCACCCCGCGCAACGAGGCCGGTCAGCTCGTCGCCGACCCGGCCCGCTTCCCCGGCGGGATGGCGGCGCTGGCCGCGTACATCCACAACAGGGGGATGAAGGCCGGCATCTACACCGACGCGGGCCCGTACCTGCCGGGACAGTGTGGGCTCGGCAGCAACGGCCACTACCGGGCGGACATCGCCCAGTTCGCCGGCTGGGGCTTCGACGCGCTGAAGGCCGACTGGCTGTGCGGCCGGGCCGCCGGCCTCGACCCGGAGACCACCTTCCGGGAACTGGCCGAGGCGGTACGCCAGTCGCCCCGACCGATGCTGCTCAACATCTGCAACCCGGTCAGCTCGGACTGGGGCGGCGGCCCATACACCCCGGAGCAGCTCTCCACCTGGAGCTACACGTACGCGCCCACCATCGCCGACTCCTGGCGGACGTACACGGACGTGGGGCTCACCGACCCGTCCCCGCAGTGGGCGTACCCGTGGGTGCTGCGCAACATGGACGTCAACGCGTACCACCCGGCGGCCACCGGGCCGGGGCACTACAACGACCCGGACTACCTGCTGCCGATGCGCCCGCTGCCCGACGGCGGGTACGAGCTGAGCCTTGACGAGTCCAAGACGCAGCTCGGCATGTGGGCCATCATGGCCGCGCCGCTGGTGATCGGCTCCGACCCGCGTGGCCTGCCGAAGGAGATGATCTCGGCGCTGACCAACCCGGAGATCATCGCGGTGGACCAGGACCCGCTGGTCCGGCAGGGCGTCAAGGTCGCCGACACCGGCACCGACGCGCAGGTGTGGAGCAAGGTGCTCGCCGGCTCCGGCAAGCGGGCGGTCGCGCTGCTCAACCGGCACGACAGCGCCCAGGAGATCACTGTGAACTTCGCCGACGTCGCCCTCGGTGGGTCGGTCAGGGTCCGTGACCTGTGGTCCCGCTCCAACGTGGACGCCCAGCCGGGCACCCCCGGCGTACAGCCGTTCACCGGCTCGTACACAGTCGAGGTGCCGGCGCACGGGGTGGCCATGCTCGGCCTGACCGGCGCCGACCAGGTCGCCGGCGCCGACCTCGGTGGCACCGCCAGCGCCAGCCCGGCGCTGGTCCGGGTGGACGACACCCACGCCACCGCCTTCGTTCGCGACGCTTCCGGTGCGCTGGCCGTCAACACCCGCACCGGTACGACGTGGGGCACGCGCTGGACCTCGCTCGGCGGCCCGGTCGGCGGCCGGATCCTCGGTCAGCCGGCGGCGTACGGCTCCGCCGACGGGCGGCTCGACGTCTTCGTCCGTGGCACCGACAACGCCGCCTGGCAGCGCAGTTACGTGGCCGGCAGGTGGGGACCGTGGCGCAGCCTCGGCGGCACGCTGACCGACGCGCCGACGGTTGCCTGGACCAGCCCGACGCAGTGGACGCTCGTCGCCCGCGGTGCCGACGGCAAGCTCTGGTCGCGTACGCCGAACGCCGGCTGGACCGGCGTCGGGGCTCCGGAGAACCGGCCGTTCTACGGTCGGCCGAGCGCTGTCGTCGACGAGGCCGGTGTGCTGCACGTGGCGGTCCGCAGCCGCACCGACGAGGTGTGGTGGAGCAGCCGGACCGGCACCACCTGGTCGGCCTGGACCAACCTGGGCGGTACCACCAGCGGCAGCCCGACACTGCTCGCCACCTCCGGCCGGGTCTACCTGTTCGCGCTCGCCGCCGACAACCGGCTCTGGCAGCGCAACCTGGCCGACGGGGCCTGGGGCGGCTGGTTCCGACGCGGTGAGTTCGCCACCGACGCGTTCCGGGGTGCGCCCGGGGCCGCCGCCGGTGGCAACGGCAGCGCCTGGCTGGCGGTGCGTGGCGTCGACGACCGGGTGCACCAGGTCACCCTCTGATTCACGGTGGCGGGCCGTCGACCTGACGGCCCGCCACCCCGCCAGCGTGATTCGGCTGCCGCCTCGGCCAGCACCAACACGGCCTCCAGTGGTGGCAGTGCGGTGGTCCGGTCGTGGTCAGGGGTTTCAGTCGCGCCGGACGAGGCCCGGGCCGGCGATGATGTCGATGTCGCCGTCGGCGATCTCGTGGCCGGCGGCGCAGCGGAGCACGGCGCGGATCGGCTCGCCGCAGTCGTGGTGGGTGGCGACGACGGACGGGCCGGTGTCGGTGGCGGCCCAGGTGTCGCCCCAGTTGCGTAGTGCGGTGATGACGGGCAGGAGTTCGCGGCCCTTGCGGGTGAGTTGGTACTCGTGGCGGGTGCGCTGCCCGGGCTCCCGGTAGGGGATTCGTTCGAGCAGTTCGGCGGCGACCATCTCCTTGAGGCGGGCGGCCATGGCGGGCTCGCCGACGCCCACCCGGCGGACGAAGTCGTCGAAGCGGCGCGTGCCGAGCAGGGCCTCGCGCATGATCAGGACCGTCGACCTGCTGCCCACGATGTCCATCGCCCGGGCCACCGAGCAGTTTTCGCTCGTCCAGGAATCGCGATCGTCTCGGAGGTCCTCCATGCCCTCCAGCCTACCTGACTTGCGTAGATGCTAGCCAGGCGCTTCACTGGGTTGCGCTGACTTCAGCATACGCAAGTCAGATCACCAGCCTGAAGGATCTTCAGTGACGACCAGCGCCACGGCCCCAACCCCACCCGGAGCGACCCCAACCGGGAAGAACCCACCAGGACCGGCCGCGACCGCTCGTTCGTCGGTGCGTGGGTCCCGCCCGGTGACCCTGATCGCCATGTGCCTGGGCGCGATGATCACGTTCCTTCAGATCACCGCGACGGTCTCCGCGTTGACCACGATCCAGCGGGACCTGCGGGTCGACCCCACCACTCTGGTCTGGATCCCCAGCGCCTACACCCTGATGGTGGCGAGCGTCGTGCTGTCCGCGGCCACCCTGGGCAGCCGCTACGGGCGAAGGCGCATGTTCGGCGCGGGGGTCGTCGCGATGATCGCCGGCGCGGCCGTCGTGGCTGGCGCTCCGACCGTCGCGTGGGTGATCGTCGGGCAGTTGGTCGCCGGCCTCGGCGGGGCCCTGATCCTGCCGAACAGTCTGGCGATCCTCGGCGCGACCTTCACCGACCCGCACCGACGGACCGAGGTCATCACCGCGTGGTCGGCGGCGTCCGGCATCGGCCTCGCGATCGGCCCGCTCATCGCAGGCTTCCTGCTGCGGCACTACCAGTGGCACAGCGTCTACCTGTCGACGATCGCGCTGGGTCTGGTCACCCTCGTCGTCGCCATCGTCGGGGTGGCCGAGTCCCGGCCGAGCGCCGCCCGACTCGACGTGCCCGGCCTGCTGCTGGGCACCGTCGCCATCGCGGCAGCCGTCTACGCGCTGATCCAGGGCGGCAAGGTCGGCTACACCAGCCCGGTGGTGTCGACGGGCTGGGTCGTCGCAGTCGTCGCACTTGTCGCGTTCGTGCTGGTCGAGCTGCGGGCCAGCGCGCCAATGCTCGACGTGCGGCTGTTTCGGTCCGCGTCGTTCAGCGCCGTCATGGTCGTCGCCGCGGTGTCGCTGTTCGGTTTCACCGGTGTGGCGATCCTGCTGGTCCTCTTCCACGAACGTGCCCAGGCGCTCAGCCCGCTGGACACCGGCTGGCGGATGCTGGTGCTCTTCGGGGCGTACGTGCTGGTCGCCTTCGGTGCCGGGCGCGCGATTCGTCGTACCGGATTCAAGGCGCCGTTGACCCTCGGCCTGGTCCTCGGTGCGGTGGCCAGCTTCGCGCTGGCGAACCAGGGGCCGACCACGTCGTTCGGTGACCGCTGGGCGCTGTTCGCGTTGTTCGGGGCGGCCGGCGGTCTGGTGGTGGCCCCGGCGACGGCGGCGGCGTTGGCCAGCGTCTCGCCCGCCCAGGCCGGCATGGCCTCCGGCGCTGTCAACGCCGCCCGCCAGGTCGGCTCGGTGCTCGGCTCGTCAGTGCTCGGCACGCTCCTCACCACCACGATGGTGGCCGACCTGCCGGACCGGCTCGCCGCGCACCAGATCGGCGAACCCACCCGCACCGCCGTGCAGGCTGCGGTGGCCTCCGGTGCCAACGGCGGCCGACCACTGTCCGACCCGGTCCGGGCGGCGATCGCCGAGGCACTGACCTCCGGTGTCCAGGCCGGGTTGCGGGTCAACGGCGTCGTCTTCCTCGTCACCGCGGTGCTGGCGGTCACCCTGATCCGCAACCGGCCGCACCAGCACTAGGAAGCCAACGCGTCCAACTCCTCGACGGCGTCGGTCGGCAGTTTCAGGTCGGCCGCCGCCATGTTCTCCCGCAGGTGCGCCAGGCTGGAGGTGCCGGGGATCAGCACCGTGGTGGGGGAGCGCTGGAGCAGCCAGGCGAGGGCGACCTGCTGCGGTGAGGCGCCCAGTCGGGCGGCCACGTCGTCGAGCGTGTCGGACTGCAACGGCGTGAACCCGCCGAGCGGGAAGAACGACGCGAACGCGATGTTCTCCTCCGCGCACCTGTCGACCAGGGCGTCGTCCCGCCGGTTGGCGAGGTTGTAGAGGTTCTGCACGGTGACCACCGGCGCGATGGCCTGCGCCTCGTCGAGCTGGTCGAGCGTCACGTTGCTGAGCCCCAGGTGCCGGATCAGCCCTTCCTGCCGCAGCTCTGCCAGGGCGGCGAACTGCGCACCGAGCGGCGCGTCGCCGGTGCCCTCGGCCATGCCTACCCGCAGGTTGACCACGTCGAGCACGTCCAGGCCGAGGTGTTCCAGGTTCTCCCGTACCTGGGCCTTGAGGTCGTCCGGCTCCAGAGCCGGGATCCAGGAGCGGTCGGCGCCGCGGCGCGCGCCGACCTTGGTGACGAGGTGCAAACCCTGGGGGTACGGGTGGAGCGCCTCGCGGATCAGCTCGTTGACGACGACGGGCCCGTAGAAGTCGCTGGTGTCGATGTGCCGGACGCCCAGGTCGACGGCCTCGCGGAGCACGGCGAGCGCCTGTTCGCGGTCGCGGGGCGGGCCGAAGACACCCGGGCCGGCCAACTGCATCGCCCCGTAGCCCATCCGGCTCAGGGTGAGGCCGTCAGCGGGGGTGAGGGCACCGCCGGGAAGGTTCTCGCTCATCTCATCCTCTGTCCGTTGTCGGTGTGACATCTGCGGCCGTTCGGAACCGGCCCTTCGACGACTGTCCGCCGGGAGCGGCCCGGGCGGCAGGGCGAGCTGTTCCTGGTAGTGACACAGCCAGTCACCGGGCCGCCCGGCGATCTACCGTCGGTGGCATGGACGCAACGAACCCGCTCGGCGACTTCCTGCGCGCCCGCCGGGAGCAGACCCGGCCCGAGGACGTCGGGCTCGGCCCCGGCGTGGGCCTACGACGGGTGCCGGGACTGCGGCGTGAGGAGGTGGCGATGCTGGCCGGCATCAGCGCCGACTACTACCTCCGATTGGAGCAGGGTCGCGAGCGGCACCCTTCGGTGCAGGTCCTCGACGCCCTCGCCGGAGTGCTGCGGCTGGATCCGGAGGCGACCGCGTACATGATCGGGTTGAGCCGTGCGCGGTCGCGCCGTGCGTCCCGACCGGCCGCCGAGCGGGTCCCGGCCAGCATCCTGCACCTGCTGCGGCAGCTCTCCATGCCGGCCTTCGTGCAGAATCGCTACCTCGACATCCTGGCGTCGAACCCGATGGCGAGGGCGCTGTCGCCGAATCTCGCCCCGGGTGCCAACCGACTCCTGGCGGTGTTCCTGGACGAGGCCGAGCGAGAGCTGTTCCGCGACTGGCGGCAGGCGATGCAGGGCGTCGTGGGGCAGATGCGTGCCGACTCGGGCGGGGCAACCGACGACCCACGGTTGACGGCTCTGGTGGGCGAGTTGTCACTCAAGAGCGATTGCTTTCGGCAACTGTGGGCGCGCCACGAGGTGCGTCGGCGGGAGGGCATCGTCAGCCGGCTGCACCATCCTGAGGTGGGCGACCTCGACCTGTACTGCGACAAGCTCGCGGTGGCGGGCGCCGACGGGCAGCTACTGGTGATCTACCACGCCGAGCCCGGTACGGAGTCCGCCCGCTCGTTGGCGCTGCTCGGCTCGATCGCCGCCAGTAGCGCCGACGACACGCCGGACAGCCTCCGGCCCGGCGACCCGGCGCGCCTCTATCCGCTGGAGTGAGCCGGTCAGGGCCGCCGCGGGGCTACCTGGGTGGGGAGGTGGTCGTAGCGTTTGCGCATGGCCTCGCTGGCGGCCGGGCCGGCGGCGAACACGAAGTCGACGTCGTCGAGCGGGCGACCGGTGCGGCGGTCCACGATCACCGGGTCGGCCTCCACCCCGGTTGTCCGGTCAACGAGGATCATGCTGCGCTCGCTCGGATCGAGGCGTGAGTTACCCCAGGCGGCGAGGGCGACGACGACGGGCCGCAGGCTGCGGCCGAGGTCGGTGAGGACGTACTCGTAGCGGTCGGGCCTGGTCTGGTAACGGCGACGTTCGAGCAACCCCTGCCCGGTGAGGGTCTTCAGCCGGCTGGTCAGGATGCTGGACGACACGCCCAGGTTGGCCTGGAACTGGTCGAACCGGGTGTAGCCGTCGAAGGCGTCGTGCAGGATCAGCAGCGTCCACCACTCGCCCACGTGGCCAAGCGCACTGGACAGCGGGCATTCGCGGTCCTCCAAGCGGAGGACACTCCGGCCGGCACCGTGGTGACCGCGACGATCACCGGCGACTTCCCCGGCAGCCCGTTCGCCGGCCTCCGGTACCGCTTCAGCGACTACGACGACACCGCGATCCGGCAACTGCGCATCGCACCCTGACGACACGCCGCGCCCCCGGACGACCGCATCGCGCCCCTGACGAGCATCGCGCCCTCGCGACCGCATGGGCGCTGGTGGCCGAGCGGCGGACGGGATGGCAGGGCGGCGGACTTGACGACGCTTGTTTGTGAGTGCACACTTACAAACATGCGATCCACCGCCGAGGCCCGCCGGGTCACCGTCCTGAACACCGCAGTGTCGGTGTTCGCGCGCGCCGGCTTCCACGCCACCCCGGTCACCGCCGTGGCCGCCGCCGCCGGCATCTCCGAGGCGTACGTCTTCCGGCTCTTCTCCGGAAAGCTCGGCTTGTTCGTGGCGGCAGCGGGGGCGTGTTTCGACCGGATCGCCGACGCGATCGAGGCGGGTGCGGAGCGCGCCGGGGGTGACAGCCCGGAGGAGATCCTCGACGCCATGGGCGGTGCCTACGCGGAGCTGATCGCCGATCGCGACCTGCTGCTCTTCCAGGTGCAGGCGCAGGCCGTCACTGACATCCCGGAGGTCGCCGAGGCGGTGCGGGCCGGCTACCGGCGGGTCGCGACCTTCGTGCAGAGTCGGGCCCGGGCCAGCGACGCGCAGGTGCAGCAGTTCTTCGCGTACGGCCAGTTGTGTCACCTGATCGTGACCGCCGGCCTGGAGCAGGTCGCGGAGCCGTGGGCTCGCGCCCTGACCGCCGGCATTCGCCACCCCTGACCGACCCCGATGCTGGGCCGCCTCGGCGGCCCACTCTTTTAAACCAACAAGTGTGTGAGTGCACACTTACAAACAAGGGAGAACCCCGATGACCACCGAGACGACGATCACCGAAGTGGTACTGCCCGGCGTGGTGGAGCCCGACGGCCTCCTGCTGCACCGGCGCGCCATGCCCGTCCCCGCCCCGGGGCAGGCACTCGTCCAGGTCGAGGCCACCGGCATCTCGTTCGCCGAGCAGCAGATGCGCCACGCGCTCTACCCCGGCCAGCCGAAGTTCCCGTTCGTGCCCGGCTACGACCTCGTCGGCACCGTCCGGGCGGTCGGTCCCGGCGGCGACGACGCACTGGTCGGCACCCGGGTGGCGGCGGTCACCAAGACCGGCGCCTGGGCCACGCACGCGATTGTCGACATCGACGCCCTGGCCCCGGTGCCCGTCGGCCTGGACCCCGCCGCGGCCGAGACCGTCGTCGTCAACGGGGTGACCGCCTGGCAGATGCTGCGGGACGCCGACCTGACGGCCGGGCAGACGATCCTCGTGCACGGCGCGAACGGCGGCGTCGGGAGCGTGCTCGTCCAACTCGGCCGACACCTCGGCCTGCGGGTCATCGGCACCGCCGCCGAACGACACCACGCCGGGCTGCGCGCGCTCGGCGTCGAACCGCTCGACTACCGCGACCCGGACATGGCCGCGCGGGTCCGCGCTCTGTCGCCCGGTGGCGTCGACGCCGTCTTCGACCCGGTCGCCGGCCCGGGCGTACGCACCTCGTACGCCCTGCTCGCCCCCGGCGGCAAGCTGGTCGTCTACGGCAACGCCGCCGCCGTGGGCACCGGGCAGTCGGTCGCGTGGGTCTTCGTGAAGCTGCTGACCCGCCTCTACACCTGGAACGCGCTGCCCAACGGCCACCGGGCCGGCTTCTACAACTTCTGGGCCGGTCAGCTCACCCGCCGCGCCGCGTTCCGCCGTCGCCTGCGCACCGACCTCGGCATCGTGCTCGACCTGCTACGGCAGGGAGTGATCGTGCCGCAGATCGCCGCTCGCTACCCCCTCAGCGAGGTCTCCGCGGCACTGGTGTTCGCCGAGAACCGCAGCCGGGCCGGCAAGGTGGTGCTGGAGCCCTGACCTCCGGCCCGTCCAGGGCGCTGGTGCGGCGGGACGCCGCGAGGGCGTACGGTGAACATGTCGCCCGGGACCCCGGTGGCCGCCAGACGCCGTCGCCACCAGCCCGCCAGGGGCGTTACCGCTCATCTTCTCCATCGCCGCGACGTAACGGTCGTGTCGGCTGATCGCAGACCGCGTCCCGACCGACCGGCGCCGCGTCGCCGGTGTCCGGCGGTCGGTTGCCCGACGCGCGCACTTGGGTACACCCTCCGTGCGAATTGTTCCGAACGCCTTAACTAGGGAGTACCAGATGAGGATCGCCAGGGATCGGATCGTCGCCGCACTTCGCGACCGGGGCCAGCAGGCGCGGGCCGACTGGGTCGAGCGCGAGCTGCCGGAGCGCGTGGACCCGGCCAAGCACTCGGGGCTGCTCGCCACCCTGAACCTCAACCCAGCTGATCTCGTCGACGCGTCCTCCCCTTGAGGGTTGCGCTGCTCGGACCGGTCGCCTGGCGTACGCCCCCGCACCACTACGGCCCGTGGGAGCAGGTGACCGGCTTGCTCGCCGAGGGGCTGGTCAGCCGCGGGGTCGACGTGACGCTCTTCGCGACACTGGACTCCGTCACGTCCGCCCAGCTCGACGGAGTCTGCCCACGGGGGTACGCGGACGACCCTGATCTGGACGGTCGGGTGTGGGAGGCGATGCACGTCTCCCACGCGATGGCCCGCTCGGCGCAGTTCGACCTGGTGCACAGTCACCTGGACTGGCTGCCGCTGGCGTTCGCGGAGCACTGCCGCGCGCCACTGCTGACCACAGTGCACGGTTTCTCCGGCGCGGGGATCCTGCCCGCCTATGGCCGAGCCCGCTCGTCGTACGTGTCGATCTCCGACGCCGACCGGGCGCCGGAGCTGGACTACGTGGCCACGGTCTACCACGGCGTCGATGTCGCCGGACTGCCGTTCACCAATGAGGCCGGTCCTGGGCTGGCCGCCTTCGGCCGGATCCACCCGGACAAGGGCACCCACACCGCGATCGAGATCGCCCGCCGCGCCGGCCGGCCCCTCACCATCTGCGGGATCGTGCAGGACGAGCGGTACTTCGCTGAGCAGGTCGCCCCACACATCGACGGCGACCAGGTCATCTTCCTCGGGTCGGTGGGTCCGCGACGGCGTGCCGAGGTGCTGGGTGACAGCACCGCACTGCTGCACCCGATCGCCTTCGACGAGCCGTTCGGGCTGTCGGTGGTGGAATCGATGGTCTGTGGCACACCGGTCGTCGCCTACAAGCGAGGGTCCATGCCCGAGGTCGTCGACGAAGGGGTGACGGGTCTCCTCGTCTCCACCGTCGACCAGGCCGTCGAAGCGATCACCCAGGTCGCCGGCCTCGATCGGGTGCAGTGTCGGGCGCTGGCGTTGAAGCGCTTCAGCGCGGACCGGATGGTCACCGACTATCTCGCCGTCTACGACAAGCTCGTCGGCAACTGACTGAACTGCACCGCTCTCCGTTCCGCCGGTCACACACGCTGACCGGCGTGCGCCGTCCCCGCGTGAGGCTCACCCGTACTCCTGCGGTGGCCGACAACCGGAAGGCCCGACGTTCATGCTCAGCTACGGATTCCTCAGCACCCACCCACCGACCCGGTGCGGACTGGCCACCTTCAACGCGGCCCTCGCCGCCCAGTTGACCGCCGACGGCACCCGCGGCGGCATCGTCCGGGTCACCGATCACGGCGACGACCAGCGGCCCGTACCCGGGGTGGTGCACACCTGGTCGGCGCGTAACCCGGCCGGCTGGCGGGAGGCTGCGGCCGCTCTGAACGCGTACGACGTGGCGATCGTCCAGCACGAGTACGGCATCTACCCCGGCACCGACGGCGAGGAGGTCCTGCCGTTGCTGCGGCGGCTCAGCGTGCCGAGCATCGTGGTGCTGCACACAGTGCTCAGCCAGCCCTCGGCCCGGCAGAAATCCCTGTTGGAGCAGATCGTGGCGACCGCCGGGGCGGTCGTCACGATGACCGACACGGCCCGCGACCGGCTGCTCGTCGGGTACGCCGTGCCACCGGGCAAGGTGACCGTGATCCCGCACGGCGCGGCCGAACTCGCCGGTGTGCCCGTCGACCGACGTACCCGCCCGCACTTGTTGACCTGGGGGCTGCTCGGGCCGGGCAAGGGCATCGAGTGGTCGTTGCGGGCCCTCGCGCGCTTGCAGGATCTGGAACCGACTCCGACCTACACGGTGGCGGGGCGGACCCACCCGAAGGTGATCGAGCACCACGGTGAGGCGTACCGGGCGGGGCTGCACCAGCTCGGTGCCCAGTTGGGCGTCGCGCACGCCGTCGACTACCAGGACGTCTACCACGACCAGGAGGCGCTGGGCCGGTTGATCCGCTCCGCCGACGTGGTCGTGCTGCCCTACGACTCCCGCGAACAGGTCACCTCCGGAGTACTCATCGAAGCGGTGGCCGCCGGAGTGCCCGTCGTGGCGACGGCGTTCCCGCACGCCGTCGAGCTGCTGACCGGTGGGCCCGGCCTGGTCGTACCCCACCAGAACCCGGCGGCACTGGCCAAGGCGATCCGGCGGGTCCTGATCGAACCGGGCCTGGCCGCCCGGCTGGCCGGACGGGTTCGTCCGCTGGCCGCGCACCTGCGTTGGCCTGCGGTGGCGGCCCGCTACGGCGCTCTCGCCGAAGAGCTCGTCGACGCCCGCAAACCCGCCATCAGCGCCGTGCCGGCGTGACGGCGACCACCGGACGCTCCCGGACGTCGACGGGTGGGCGCTGGGTGACGGCACCCGCGCCCAGCTTCGCGCACCTGGCTCGGCTCAGCGATGACACCGGCCTGTTCGAGCACGCACGGCACGCCATCGTCCGGCGTGAGCATGGTTACTGCACCGACGACGTGGCCCGTGGCCTGCTGGTCGTGAGCCGCGAGCCGGAGCCGAGCGAGGAACTGCTCCGGCTGGCGGAGGGTTACCTGGCGTTCCTGACCCACGCGCAGGACGCTGGCGGAGCGTTCCGCAACCGGCTCGGGCACGACCGGCGCTGGGTCGACGAGGCAGGGCTCGGCGACTGGTGGGGTCGAGCTCTGTGGGGCCTGGGCACTGCCGTCGCCCGCAGCCCCGCCCCATGGGTACGCGAGGAGGCGCTGGTCGCCTTCAGTCGGGGTGCCGCCCGCCGGGCCAAGGCCCCGCACACGATGGCCTTCGCCGGTCTGGGCGCGGCCGAGGTGCTTCGCCGTCACCCGGGTCACGTCGCCGCCGCGTCCCTGCTGGCGGACGCGGCCAGCACGATCGGCCCGCCGGCCTCCGACGCGGGGTGGCCGTGGCCACGGCAGGAGCTGACGTACGCCAGTGCCGCCCTCGCCGAGGTGGTCATCGCCGCGAGTCAGCTTCGCGAGGGTGGCCCACCTCTCGACGATGGCCTACGCATGTTGACCTGGCTGCGCGATGTCCAGCTCCGCGACGGGCGGCTGTCGGTCGTACCGGCCGGGGGTTGGCGGCGCGGCGCCGTACGGCTGCACCACGACCAGCAGCCGATCGAGGTCGCCGCCTTCGCCGATGCCTGCGCCACGGCGGCCACCGTCACCGGTGACCCGGCGTGGGACGACGGGGTGCGGCAGGCGGTCGGGTGGTTCCTCGGCGACAACGACCTCGGCACGCCGATGTGGGATCCGGCGACCGGCGGTGGCTACGACGGGCTGACCGCGCACGGGCCCAACCTCAACCAGGGCGCCGAGTCCACCCTCGCGCTCATCTCCACGCTGCAGCACGCCCGGCGGTGGTCGTGACAGGGAGTCTGGCCGTCCGACAGGACGTCACTCTCACCCCGGATCCGCGCCGCGTCATCGTCAAGCTCTTCGTGCCGGGTGAGGACGCCGCCGTGGTACGGACCCGCGCGCAGGCGCTGATCGACCGGGTCGGGCAGCTCGACGACGAGGAGACCGCACGGCTGCTGCGGGAAACCCTCGACCGGTTCGGCGCCCGGCACCGCGACCTGGCTGGCACCTTCCACCACCACTACGAGCTGGTCCGGCACCGCGCCGCACGGGCCCGGGACCTCTCACCGAGCAGCCGGCTGCTGGTCGGCGCCTACTTCAGCCACGAGTACGCCGTCGAGGCCGCCGCCCTGTGCAACCCGTCGATGGTGGTCCACCCGGACCAGGGCGGTCTCGGCCCGGGGCAACTGCGCGTCGCCATCAGCCTGCGCCAGGTCGGGGAGGGTCACGTGTCCTCTATCGGCTTCGCCACCGCGATCGTCGGACCAGGTGAACAGCTCAGGATCGCCGACCGGGCCGGGCCGTTGGCCGTCGGGCAGCGGACTGGCGTACGGCACCGTCGGGACCTGCTCGTTGCCGGCTTGGCCGAGGAGGGCTGCGACAACGAGGTCGCTGCCACCGTGCTGGACGCGTTGCCCGAGTGGTACGACGGGGCCGCCTTCGAGCGGGTGCTCGGCAACCTGCCACCCGATCTGCTCTCCCGCAGCACCGGGTTGGCGACCGTCGAACAACTGCGTCGTACCAACGCCGGTAGCTACGCCACTGCCTTCCCCGCGGACACGGCCCTGCACCAACGGGTGCTGTGGCCGGCGACCCCGGCGGAGAGCAACGGCATGGAGGACGCCCGGTTCGTCCGCTTCGTCGATGAATCCGGGCCGGTGTACCGGGCCACCTACACCGCCTACGACGGCCGGAACATCGCCACCCGCGCGCTGGCCAGCGACGACCTGCGCCGTTTCGAGATGACCCCGATGCGCGGACCGGGTGCCCGCAACAAGGGGCTCGCGCTGTTCCCGCGTACCGTCGGCGGCCGGCACCTTGCACTGTGCCGTGCCGACGGCGAGACCATCGGCCTGACCGCCCTGGACGGCGAGAGCCGCTGGCAGGCCCCGACCCCGTTGCACGCACCGGGCGAGAGCTGGGAACTGATCCAGGTCGGCAACTGCGGATCACCGATCGAGACCGACGTCGGCTGGCTCGTGCTCACCCACGGCGTCGGGCCGATGCGTCGGTACGCGATCGGTGCGCTCCTGCTCGACCTGCACACACCGGAGCGGGTCATCGCCCACCTGCCTGGTGCGCTTCTCGCACCCGACGACAACGACCGGGACGGGTACGTGCCGAACGTCGTCTATTCCTGCGGTGCGCTCGTGCACGACGGTGAGCTGTGGGTGCCGTACGGGGCGAGTGACGCGCGAGTGGGATTCGCCACCGTGCCGTTGTCCGCGCTCCTCGGCGCGATGGTCGGGGCGGGCGGAGAATGCGCTGGGGCGAGGTAGCCTCACCGCTGGACAGGGGGGAGGTGGAGCATGGCTGACGTCGGCGAGGTGGTGCGTTGGTTGCAGCTCAACGCGCCCCGGGGTGGCCCGGACGAGGTGTCGCAACTGGTCGCCCGCGCGGCGCCCGCTCTCGATGCCAGCGAGATCGTGATCTATCTGGCCGACTACACGCAGACCCTGCTCGTGCCGCTGCTCGGCGCGGGGCTCGACCGGGACCAGCTGCCGATCGAGACGACGCTCGCCGGCCGGGCCTTCACCACCCTCGACATCCAGCGTGCGCCCGACAATCCGGACCGGGTGTGGGTGCCGCTGCTGCTCGGGTGTGAGCGGATGGGCGTACTGGAGATCGTCTCCCCGGCCGCCGCCGACGAGACGATGGACGCCCCGGCCTGGGAGGTGGCGGTCAACGTCGCCCAGATCCTGGTCAACCGCCGGCTCTACGGTGACGTGGTCGAGCGGATGCGGCGGCGGATGCCGATGCAGGTCGCGGCCGAGATCGTGTGGGGCCTGCTCCCGCCGCTGACCTTCGCCACCGACGACCTGGTGGTCACCGCCATCCTCGAACCGTGTTACGACGTCGGCGGCGACATCTTCGACTACGCGTTGAACGACGACGTGCTCAGCGTCGGGCTCTTCGACACCTGCGGGCACGGCATCAAGGCGAGCACCCTGGCCTCGCTGGTGGTCAGCGCGTACCGCAATGCCCGTCGGTGTGGCCTCGACCTGGTCGACACGGCGATCAGCATCGACCGGTGGGTGCGCTCCGAGCACCCGAACTTCTTCGCGACCGGGTTGCTCATCGAGTTGGACCGCCAGACCGGTCAGCTCAGCATGATCAACGCCGGGCATCCCGGTGCGATGTTGCTCCGTGACGGCAAGGCCGTCCGGGAGCTACCCGGGCCGACCGTGTTGCCGCTCGGCCTGGGCCACCTGTCACCTCGCCGACCGCGGGTGCACGTGGAGAATCTGCACCCGGGCGACCGCATACTCGCCTACACCGACGGCATCACCGACGCCCGCAGCGCGGAGGGTGAGCAGTTCGGTCTGGACCGGCTCGTCGACTTCGTCAACCGTGCCCTGAACGACGGGTTGCCCAGCCCAGAGACGATGCGTCGCCTGGTCCGCGCGGTCGTCGGCTATCAGGACGACCAACTCGAGGACGACGCGACGGCCCTCTTCGTGGAGTGGCGGCCACCGCACCTGCCGCTCGCGCACCTCCGCGACCTCGCCGCGCTCCGACACTGACCGCGCGCAGTGGGATTTTGCACTCCCAGTGCACTTGTCTCCGGTTGTGAGGCTGTCTAGCGTCACCTCATGGCTGACTCATGGACCTTCGCCGTGGCGCGTGACGACCTCGGGCGGACCACGCTCGTCGATGGCTCCACCCCCGCCCTGGCCGACGGCGAGGCGCTGCTGCGCGTGGACCGCGTCGGCCTCACCGCCAACAACGTGACCTACGCGGTGCTCGGCGACTCGATGCGGTACTGGCAGTTCTTTCCGCCGGCGGCCCAGGGCCTCGGGCCGCAGTGGGGCCTGCCGCCGCTCTGGGGCTTCGCCGACGTGGTCGCCTCGGCGGTGGCCGGCGTCGAGGTGGGGCAACGGATCTACGGCTACCTCCCGCCCGCCGGTCACCTCGTGGTGCGGCCGGACCGGGTGGACGTGTCCGGGTTCCGCGAGGCGAGCCCGCACCGGGCCGAGCTGCCGTCGCCGTACAACGCGTACCGGTCGACCACCGGCGACCCGGCGTACCAGCGCGACCAGGAGGATCTGCTGATCCTGTTCCGGCCGCTGTTCTTCACCTCGTTCATGCTGGCCGATCAGGTCGTCGACAACGACTTCTACGGTGCCGAGGCGCTGCTGGTGTCGTCGGCGTCGAGCAAGACCGCGTACGCCGCCGCGTTCGAGCTGCACCGGCGCGGGCCGCGCCTGGTCGGTCTCACCTCACCGGGCAACCTGGAGTTCACCCGGTCGCTCGGCTGCTACGACGAGGTCGTGTCGTACGACGACATCGACGCCCTCGACGTGGTCCCGACCCTCTACCTCGACCTGTCCGGGGCACCCTCGAGCCGTGCCGCCCTGCGTCGACGCCTCGGCGATCGGCTCGTCCGGGACATCGCGGTCGGGCTCACCAACCAGACGCCGAACGCCGACGCCGCCGAGGAGGTGTTCTTCGCGCCGGTGCAGATGCGCAAGCGCAGCCACGACTGGGGCCGCGACGGCCTCGACCAGCGGTTCACCGAGGCCTGGCAACGCTTCGCCGCAGTGGTGAGCGGATGGTTGGACGTTCGGGTGGGTGCCGGGCCGGAGGCGCTGCGACACGCCTGGCTCGACGTTCTCGCCGGTCGTACGCCGCCACGGGTGGGCCACGTCATCCAACTCTGATCGGGCTCAGGCGGCGATGTCCGGGCTGAGCTGGTGACGCAGTGCGGCCAGCGAGCGGGTGATCAGCCGGGACACGTGCATCTGTGAGACGCCGATCCGGTCGGCGATCTGAGCCTGGGTCAGGTTGCCGTGGAAGCGCAGGCTCAGGATCTGGCGCTCGCGTTCCGGCAGCGTGGCGAGGGCCGGGCCGAGGGCGACGCGGATCTCGACGAGGTCGAACGCGCTGTCGTCGTCGCCGAGGGTGTCCCCGAGTTCCCGGCTGCCGTCAGCCCCGGTCGGGGTGGACAGCGAGGTGGCCCGGTAGGCGCGCGCGCCCTCCAGCCCTTCCAGGACGGTCTCCTCGGTCACGTCGAGGTAGGAGGCGATGTCGGCGACGGTCGGCGAGCGGCCGAGGGTCTGGGTCAGGGCGCTGTTCGCCGCGCTGATCGACAGGCGCAGCTCCTGGAGGCGGCGGGGCACGCGCACCGCCCAGGTGCGGTCCCGAAAGTATCGCTTGATCTCGCCGATGATGGTGGGAATGGCGTACCCGCTGAAGTCGACACCCCGGTCGGGGTCGAAGTTGTCAACGGCCTTGATGAGCCCGACGCAGGCGGTCTGGACCAGGTCGTCGTCGGGTGCGCCGCGCCCGCCGTAGCGGCGCGCCAGGTGCCGGGCGAGCGGCAGCCACGCCTCGATGGCGCGGTCCCGCACTGCCGGGCGGCGGGGATCGTCCGCCGGGGTCGCCGCCAGGACGGCGAGGAGGTCGTCCGGGTCCTGCTCGCTGCTCCGCTGATCGGCGGTGGTGGCGTTGGCGACAATGGTGGCCATGTGGGTGGTCCTTCCCGCAGGCCCGTCGATCGAGTCGACCGGAAGAGTCTCCGAACCGGCTGCCGCCGGGGCGCACGTACGGGCGAAGGTGCGCTGTCGCAAGGCCACGAGCACGGGCCTCGCCACCGCGTCATGTCGTTCACTTGATGACCCGGACACTACCCGAAAGACCGACTATTTTCTAGCCGAAAGTATGAGGCTAGGCGTTTGAGGAGCGAGTGGGCGGGGATCAGCCGCGCTGGTCCGAGACGTCGGCGGCGGTCGCGGCCGGTTGGGCCGGCTTCACGGCGAACGGGTGGCGCAGTTGCCGCATGGCCTCCTCGCTGCTGTCGAAGGTCACCGCCGGTCCGTCCAGCACGTCACCGTGCGACGTGGCGAGGAACAGGGCGGGTCGACCGTTGTCGTTCGATGTCATGCAGGGATCCTGTCTCTACGAGAGGGGTGCGTCTGGGGCCTCGGCAACGTCGGCCGTGCGACCTGGTGACGCTTCGGCGCACACGCTGGCGCCCGAATGCTGGTGTCCTGTGCACGGGCGAACGCCCGGCGACACCGACACCCCGCACCATACCCGGCGCCGGCACCACATATGCGCCGCCGACGGACCCGTCTCGCTTGTGGCGAACCGGGCGCCCGGGAATTCTGTAATCCCACCCGCTGCCGCGAGTCTCCGATCTTGAGGGCGGTCAGCACACCCAGCGTGGGCGCCGCGCGGATGAGCACCCAAGGAGTGAGACCCATGTCGTCAGCCGGTCGAGCACTGCCCGATGTCGGGTTGGTCGTCGCGGCCCGGCAGGGCGACCAGCGCGCTCTCGACGACGTCGTGGCGGCCTCGCTCCCGCTGGTCTACAACATCGTCGGGCGTGCGCTGCGCGGGCACGCCGACGTCGACGACGTGGTCCAGGAGACGTTGGTACGGGTGATCCGGTACCTGCCCGCGCTCAACGACCCGGCGGCATACCGGTCCTGGCTGGTGGCGATCACCATCCGTCAGGTGCGTGACTGGGAGACGCGCCGACGTGTCGCGCTCAACCGCGACGCCGGGCTGGACGCGATCCACAACGTGCCCGACCCCGCCTCCGACTTCGCGGGGATGACAATCCTCCGGCTCGGCCTCACCGACCAACGACGTGAGGTCGCCGAGGCGACCCGCTGGCTCGACCCGGACGATCAGGAACTGCTCTCGCTGTGGTGGCTGGAGGAGACCGGCGAGATCACCCGCAACGAGGTCGCCGACGCGCTCGGGTTGTCACCCGGGCACGTCGCGGTGCGGATCCACCGGATGAAGGAGCAGATCCAGAGCGCCCGTGGCGTCGTACGCGCGCTCCGCGCCCGCCCCGGCTGCCCGGACCTGGGCGCCGTGACCGCCGAGTGGGACGGCACGCCCAGCTCGCTGTGGCGCAAACGACTGGCTCGACACGTCCGCGACTGCGCGTTCTGTGGACGGTTGGGCACCACCCTCCTGCCGATCGACCGGCTGCTCGCCGGTATGCCGTTGCTGCCGCTGCCGGCGGGTCTCGGCGCCCACCTGCCGAGCGCTGCCGCCCCGGCAGCCGCCGCGCAGGCCGTCGCGCCGTCCGGCCCGACGGCCGGATCCGCCGGCGGGCCGACCCCACAGAGCGCGGTGCCCACCGATGCCAGCGGCGGCCCGAGTGTCGTCGACCTCGCGGTGAGCCGGCCCCGTGGCCTCGTGCCGTCCCTCGCCGCCGGTGTGGCCGCCGCCGTCCTGGCCATCACCATGGCGGTGGTGATCCAGCCGGACGATCCGTCCGCGCCCTCGTGGGCGGCGCCGCCGTCTGCCGCGCCCACCGTCGCCGCCCCGAGCGTCGCGCCCTCGCCGAGCGCACGCCCCTCGTCGAAGGCGCCGGTCGCGCCGGCGGTCAGCTCCGCCCGCAAGGGCGTCGGGGTGTGGAACTTCGCCGGGGCGACTCAGGCGTTGGCGAACTCCAAGGCCAGCTGGTACTACACCTGGGGCACCCAGCACCCGGGGATCAGCACGCCGCGCGGTGCGACGTTCGTGCCGATGATCCGCAGCGCGGAGAACGTCACCGCTGCGGAGCTGGCTCGGGCCAAGGCCGCCGGGCCGTACCTGCTCACCTTCAACGAGCCGGACATGCCTGAGCAGGCGAACATGACAGTCGAGCAGGCGTTGGACCTGTGGCCGCAGCTGATGGCGACGGGCAGCAAGCTGGGCAGCCCGGCGGTCGCCTGGGGTGGGCCGGACCCGCAGGGTTGGCTGGACAGGTTCATGACCGGGGCCCAGGCCCGCGGCCACCGGGTGGACTTCATCACGCTGCACTGGTTCGGTGCCGACTTCACGACCGCCGCCGCGGTGGCCCAACTCCGGCAGTACCTCCAGGCCGTCTACCAGCGGTACCGGAAGCCGATCTGGCTGACCGAGTTCGCGCTGATCCGCTTCGCCGGTGGCGGTTCGCAGTTCCCCAGTCAGCAGCAGCAGGCGGCCTTCCTCACGGCGGCCACCGCCATGCTCGGCCAACTCCCCTACCTGCAGCGCTACGCCTGGTTCGGGCTACCCGCCACGGACAAGGATCGGTCCGGGTTGTTCAGCGACGGGACCGAGGCGACAGTGGTCGGCCGCGCGTTCCAAGCGGCCCGTTGAGCACCGGCGAACGGATGGACGAGCAGATCACGGTGCAGCGCCGAGGGCTTCGCGTGCGGGCCGGGCGGCTGGTCGGCGTCGTCGCGACACTGGCCGCCACGGCGGTGGCCGTCGGGCTCACCCAGGGCTGGGGCCGCACCGACCAGGCACCAGCAGCGTCGTCGGTGGCAGCGTCGACGGCCGCTGCGGCGCCGACCGCCCCGGTGGTGCTCAACGGCACCGATGATGCCTTCATTCAACTGCTGATCCCGATGAACGAGGGAGCGCTCGCGCTGATCGATCAGCTCGACACCCGCCCGGCGGATCCGTCGCTACGGGCTCTCCTCGGCGAGGTCCGAAAGGCCCATCAGGCGGAGTTGCGGGACCTGCGTGGGCTGTTGGCCGCGGGAAACGTGCCGGAGCTGAACATCCACGAGGGCCATCAGATGCCAGGGATGGTCACCCAGGCCAGCCTCGCCGAGCTACGTGCCGCGTCCGACGCGGAGGTGTCGTCCCGGGCGGCTGGCCTGATCCGGGCGCACCTCGCGCAGACTGTGGTGCTGTGCCGGGGCGAGCAGACCGCCGGGGGAAGCCCGGAGCTGAGGGCGCTCGCAGGCCGGATCCAGCAGGCGCGGGCCGCCGAGCTGAACACGCTGGACAACCGGCCCGGCGCGCCTCCCGCCGCGCCGGGCGGCTGAACATGCGGCCCAGAGGACCGGTCGATGCGGACGTCTGACCTGCGCGCCGACGTCAAACCCCCGACCCGGGCGTCCCGTCCCGCCCACCGTGCCGTCACGTCGGACACCGTCCGCCCGGTGCGCCGCGCGACGCACCGGACCCACAACGCGTCACCGCCCGACACGGTCGCCCCGGTGCCGGCGGCCGGCTGGCGCGGCGGCCACCGTCGCGCCGCCGGCCGGGCCACCATCGTCGCCTCGGTGCTGACGGTCAGTCTCGGCTGGCTGATCGCGATCCTGGTCGCGCCGCACGTCACCCTCTCTCCGGGTGCGCGGATGGTCGCCCTCTTCTGCCACCTGACCTGCCTCGTGGTGGGCTTCGGCGCGGTGCTGACTGTGGACTGGTTCAGCCTGCGTTGGCTGCTGCGCCAGGAACCGCTCGGCACCGTGCTGACCGCCGCCCGCGGCGCGCACCTGCTCATCTGGCTGGGTCTGGTGGGTCTGCTCGCCAGTGGGACCGCCCTCGGACCGGACACGTCGTCCGCGTTGGTCTGGGTCAAGTTGCTCGCGGTGTTGGTGGTCGGCATCAACGGGCTGTTCCTCGGCCGGGTCCGGGATCGACTCGTGGCCGTGCGGGGCCGCCCACCCTGGTCCGCCCTGCTGCCGGGTGTCGCCGCTGCCACGATCTCGCAGCTCGCCTGGTGGACAGCGACCCTCGTCGGGTTCTGGAACGCCAACGGCTGACGGTCGCCAGGGGCCGTCGGCTGACGGCGCTGGTCAGGCCGGCGTCGGGTGCCTCTCGGCGAACCGGGCGCGGGTCAGGAACGCCAGTTGGGCCCGCTTGTCCGGCATGTCGATCTCGGCGTCGAAGGTGAAGCCCTCGATCTCCAGCCGGCGCAGGGCGAGGTGGTTGCGGACGTCCGGCTCCACAACGATCCGCTGCGCGGCCGGGTCGCGGAACAGGAAGCGGGCGACGGCCGGGCCGGCCGCGTTGGTGAGGCTGCGGGCGAGGCGTCGGTCGGGGCTGAGCAGCAGGTGCATCCCCACGTCACCGGGCTGGACGGGGTAGCGCTCGCCGACCGGGTCCGCCTCGGGCTGATAGCTCTGGAAGAGGCCGACCGGCTCCCCGTCGACACTGATCAGGTACGCGTGGTGCGTGGGCAGACTGTCCACAAAGGCATAGATCTCGCGGACCTCTTCGAGGCTGTGCGAACCCATGCCCCAGAAGGAGTTGCGGGGCAGGGTCACCCAACCGTGCAGGAGTGCGGCGTCCCGGTCCGGGTCCACGGTCACCAACGACAGCTCGCCGAGACCGGCGATCTTCTCCTGGTACGTCATCGGGCGCTGTCCTCTGTTCCATCCGGGGCGCAACTTAGGTTAACCTCCCCTAACCAAGGATGACCTTACCTGGAGGGGTGCGTGAAACGGAACTGGGAGGCCCTGGTCCTCAAGGCCATGGGAGGGCGGGACTTTCAGTTGACCGTCCTGAGCACCGAGTCGATCGACGGGCACTACCAGCGGCTCCTCATGGACGGGGGCGGCCTGCTGGAGACGTGCGGGGTGCACCCCACGATGTGGATCCGGCTGTGGTTCGACAACGACGGCCGGGTCCACCAGCGCGCGTACACGCTGGTGGACCCCGATCCGGCCACCGGCCGATTCACACTCGAGTTCGCCATCCACGACGGTTGTGCGGCCCGCTGGGCCACCACGGCCACGGTTGGCGACACCATCAGCGCGACGATGCAGGGCAGCGCCTTCGAGCTGCCCGACCCGGCGCCCGAGCACCTCTACCTGATCGGCGACGCGGCCTCGCTGCCCGCGGTGAACAGCCTGCTCGACGCCGGCGCCAACATTCCGGCGACGGTGTGGCTGGAGTACGCCCACGAGGGCGAGAAGGCACTCGCGCTGCGGGCCCGGGCGCACCACGACGTCACCTGGGTGCCGCGGCGCGAAGCGGGTCAGCATCTCGTCGACACGGTCTGCTCGGCAGTGCCGACCAGCGGCGCTGGCCACTACTGGGTGGCCTGCGAGGCGGCCACCACCCGGGGCATCACCCGACACCTGCGCAAGACGCTGGGCGTCGACAAGGACCGGTTGACCTCCCTCGGCTACTGGAAAGCGGCATGAAGGGCCGCCTCGGCACCCTGACCGCGCTGTACGTCACCCAGTACCTCGGCGTCGGCTTCATCACCGTTGGGCTCACCGCCATCCTGCGCGACGGCGGCACCTCGCTGGACACGCTGGCGCTGTTGCAGATCGTCGGCCTGATCTGGCCCATCAAGTTCCTCTGGGCGCCGATCCTCGACCGGTACGGCTCACGGCACCGCGGCCACTACCGCTCCTGGCTGCTCGTGCTCCAGACCGCCCTGGTGCTCGCCCTGCTGGCGCTGCTGCCGTTCGCCAGCCCGGCCGACGCGCTCGGCCCGATCATCGCGATCTGCGCCGCGTACGTGTTCTTCTCGGCCACCCAGGACATCGCGGTGGACGCCGTCGCGGTCCGGATGTTGGCCGACTCGGCCCGGGGCACCGGCAACGGCATCCAGGTCGCCGCTAGCTACCTCGGCAACCTGCTCGGCGGTGGCGCCTGCGTCCTGGTCTACGACCAGTTCGGCTGGGTGCCGGCGATCGGCCTGCTGGCCGCGATGACGGCGGTCGGCCTGGTGGTGGTGTGGCGGTTCCGGGAGCCTCCCCGCACCGATCGGGTGGAACGGGTCGGCGCTGCCTACCGGGCGTTGCTGTCGGTGTTCGGCCAGCCGGGCTGCCGGTGGTGGACCTTCGGCGTGGTGCCGCTGGTCTACGTCGGTGCGGGCATGGCGTACGCCCTGGTCACCCCGGCCCTGGTCGACGCCGGGTGGTCGTTGGGTCGGATCGGCGTCGTCACCGGCGTGGTGATCAGCGCCCCGGCCATCGTGGCGGGCCTTGTCGCGGGGCTCGGGATCGGGCGGTTCGGGCGCAGTGGAGTGCTGGTGGTCGGCGGCGTGGCGCTCACCGTGTCGACGTTGCTGCTGCTGCCGCTGATGAACGGCAACGCTCCGCTGGGCGGGACGGTCGCCGCGCTCTGCTGCTTCATGGTGGCCTACACCATCGCCAACGTCGTGCTCTACACGGTCAACATGGACTACTCCCGGCCCGAAACCGGCGGCACCGACTTCACTGTGCTGTCGTCGTTCGGCCTGGTCTGCTCGTTCGTGGCCGCGTCCATCGGTCTCGCGGCGGCCGACCGGGTCGGCTATCCGGCGGTAGCTGTCGCGGCCATCGTGCTGGTGGCCGCCGGGGTCGCCCTCGGCCTCTCTCACCAGCGGCGATTCCCGCACCGGCCCGGCCCCGCCGTCGGCCCGACGGCCGAGCAGTCCACCGAGCAGCCCGCAGTGGACGGCGTCAAGGCGGTGGCGTGACCACCGTTCAGCCGACCACCGACACCACGACATCGGCACGACTGCCACAGCGATGGCTCATCCTGGCCGTGCTGTGCGTCGCGCAACTGGTAGTGGTGTTGGACAACACGGTGCTGACCGTGGCGGTGCCGGTGCTCACCACCGAGTTGGGTGCCAGCACCGCCGAGGTGCAATGGATGATCAACGCGTACGCGTTGGTGTTGTCCGGGTTGTTGCTCACCGCGGGTAGCGCCGCCGACCGGTACGGCCGTCGTCGGACGCTGCTCGCCGGCCTGGTCCTCTTCGGGGTCGGCTCGCTGGCCGCCGGTCTGGCCAGCACCAGTGGGCAGTTGATCGCCGCGCGGGCCGGGATGGGAGTCGGTGGCGCGTTGCTGGTCACCGCGACGCTCGCGGTGGCGATGCAGGTCTTCGACGCGGCCGAGCGCTCCCGGGCGATCGGCATCTGGGCCGCCACCAGCGCGTTGGGCTTCGCCATCGGGCCGCCGATCGGCGGCACGATCCTCGCGCATCTGCCGTGGGGCGCGATCTTCCTGATGAACGTGCCGGTCGTGCTGGTCTGCCTGCTCGTCGGCCGCGCGCTGGTCCCCGAGTCCCGCGGGCCGGCCGGCGGCCGACTCGACGTGCTCGGCGCGGTGCTCTCCACCGCCGGCCTGACCGCTGTCGTCTGGGCGATCATCTCCGGGCCGGAGCGCGGGTGGGCGTCGACCGCTGTGATCGGCGCGGGGGTCGTCGGCGTACTCCTGCTCGGTGTCTTCGTGCGGTGGGAGCGACGGATCGCGCACCCGATGCTGGACATGCGCTTCTTCCGGGACCGGCGCTTCGTCGGTGCGATCTCCGGCGTCGTGCTGATCACGTTCGGCGCCACCGGCGCGCTGTTCCTGCTCACCCAGCACCTCCAGTTCGTCAGGGGTTATCCCGCCTGGGAGGCCGGTCTGCGGATGGCGCCCTTCGCGCTGTCCATCGTGCTGCTCAACGTCAGCGGCGTCGTCGCGAGTGTGATCCGCCGGCTCGGCCTGGCGGTCGCCATCGCCGTTGGCATGACGCTGCTCGCGGCCGGTCTCGCGCTGGTCACCCTCTTCCCGTCCGACGGGTACGCGGTGCTGCTGGTCGGGCTGCTCGTCATGGGTGTTGGGTGCGCGCTCGCCAATCCGGCCATCGTCGAGGCGGTGATGAGCGCGATCCCGGCGGCGAAGGCCGGCGCGGGCGCGGGTGTCGACGGCACCATGACCGAGGTCGGCAGCAGCCTCGGCATCGCGGTGCTGGGTGCCGTGCTGAACGCCCGGTTCGCGGCGCTGCTGCCGGCGGCTCTGGCCGGTGCCGGGTCGTTCCCGGCGGCCCTCGCCGCCGCAGGTGACGGGGCCGAACGGGAGGCCGTGACTGTCGCCTTCGCCTCGGCGCTGGAGACGGGGCAGTTGGTGGGCGCGGCTGCGGTGTTGATCGGTGGCCTGGTCGCCGCGGGGTTGCTGCACCGGGCAGATCGCACCAAAACCGTCTAATAAGGGTAGGCTACCCTAATAGTCACATCGTGGTAGTCGACGGAGGCGGTATGCGGCTCTACCTGACCGCGCTCAACCCCACCGACGCCGTCCTGGACGGGTTTCTCCCGGCGGCGGCGTCGCTCGGGCTGTCGGCCACCGTGTTGACCGACCGGCCGGCCGAATGGCCTGCCGACGTGCCTGTGGCGCGCTGCGCGGTCCGCGACCCGGCCGCCGTGGTCGCGGCGACGGCAGCCACCCGAGCGGTGGCGCTACTGTCCAACAGCGACCATCTCCAGGAGGCCACCGCGATCGCCGCTCGAAAGCTCGGCCTGCCCGGCAAGGACCCGGACGCCGCCCGTCTCTGCAAGGACAAGGCCGCGGCCCGCCGGGCGATCGCCGCTGCCGGCCTCGATCTGGTCCGCACCGTCACCATCGACCCCGACACCACGCCGGACGTGCCGACCGGGATGTTCCCGGCGGTGGTCAAACCCCGCGAGGGAGTGGCCAGTGAGGACGCGTACCTGGTGGCCGACCGCGCCGAGCTGGTCGCCCGGGTCGCCGAGATCCGTGGCCGGCGGCCGGACGTGGCACTGGTGGTCGAGGAGTACCTCGCCGGCGAGCTGCGGACCTTCGAGACCCTCGGCGACGGCACCGAGCTGGCCTCCCTCGGCGGGTGGCGCACCGGTCTCGGTCCGCCGCCGACCTTCACCGAGGAGAGCCTCGCCTGGTCGCCCCCGGCGGAGCAGGCGCGCACCCAGCTGCGGGCGCGGCTCGACGCGCTCGGGGTCGGCTTTGGCGCCTGCCACACCGAGTACGTCGTCTCCGACGGCCGGGTCCGGCTGATCGAGGTGAACTACCGCCTCATCGGCGACCGGATGGACCTGATCCTCGCCGACCTGCTCGGTGTGCCGTTGTTCGAGTACGTCATCCGGCTGCACCTCGGCGAGCCGCTGGCCGCCCTCGGCCTACCCGACACCGTCGACCGCTACGCCCACGTCGAGTACGTCTGCGCGGACCGGTCCGGCCGACTCGTCGCCGCACCGGGCCCACTCGACACCGTCCACGGCGACGTCCGACTGGGCTGCCGTCCGCTGCGCGAGGTGGGCCGCACCGCCGAGCACACCGGCACGAACCGCGACTACCTGGCCGTGCTGCACGGAATCGGCCCCGACGAGGGCACCGTCCGGCAGTCGCTGACCGCCCTCCGCAACGGCCTCCAGTGGACCATCGTCGAGTGAGCGACGACTGCGAGCGGGAGGTCTTCACCCGGGTGCTCGACGCCCTGCTGCGCGAGGACCACCTCGGGCTGCGCAGCGCCGGTCGACCGGACGGGCCGGACTGGTGGCAGGTGCCACACCCCGCTGGCCTGCTGCGCATACCGGTCCGGGCGGACGGGTTCCAGCAGGCTCTGCGCAGCGCCGCGCCGATGGTGCTGCTGGTGACCCGCGCCGGCGAAACGCAGCGTACGGAGACGTTGGACGGGCTGGTGACCCTGCTCGCCCCACGCGACAACGCCGAGGCCGAGGCCGGCTGGCGGGACTTCGGCGTCGAGTGCCGCGCCGACCTGCGGGCCCGACGGCTTGCCGCCCGCAGCCGGGCGCGGGTGTTCACCGAGGTGGCCGCCGAACGCGCGCTCACCCCGACCGGTCTGCCGGCGGCGCTCCTGGACGACGTGATCGCCGCCCACCACGGCCACCCCGTCTACCCCACCGACCGGTGTCGGCACGGTCTGCGCGACGACGAACTGCTCCGGTACGCCCCGGAGCACGCCCCACGGTTCGCGCTGCGCTGGTACGCCGCCCCGGCCGAGGGCGTTCAGCTCGCGGGCGAGCTTCCATCGTGGTGGCCGCGCGCGCCGCGACCGGATCAGCTGCTGCTGCCGGCACATCCGATCACAGTGGCCCGCGACGCGCTCCCGGTGGTCGACCTGCCGGTGACCCCGGTGCGACCCACCCTCTCCATGCGGACGGTGGCGCTCGACCACGACCCGTACCTGCATCTCAAGCTGCCGCTGCCGACCGCGAGTCTCGGCGCGCGTAACCGACGCACACTGCAACCGGGCTCGCTTGCCGACGGCGCGGCCGTCGCCGGACTGCTCGACCGGATCGCCACCGCCGAACCCAGCTTCGCCGGTCGGATCCGGCACGTCGACGAGAGCACCTGGGCGCACGTCGACGGCGACGAGCGCCGCGGTTTCCTGCTGCGCCGATTTCCGCGCGACCTGGCCGGCGTCCAGGTGGTGCCGGTAGCGGCCCTCGCCGCCGCCGATCCGGTGGCGGGCACGGTCCTGGAACGGATCAGCCCGCAGCGGCCCGTCGCGCTGCTGGAGTCCTACCTGGAGTTGCTGCTCGACTGGCACGTCTTCCTCTTGCTACGCCACGGGATCGCACTGGAGGCGCACCCGCAGAACATCCACCTGCTGGTGCACCCGGACGGCACTGTCGGCCTGCTCTACAAGGACAACGACGGCGCCCGGCTCGACAGGCGGCACGACGGCACGAACGGGCTCGCCCTGCACGACGACCGGATGTGGGCGCGCGACCCGCACGAGTTGGCCGACGTGTTCATCACCATCACCCTGCACCTGGCCGCCGCCGCGCCACTGGTCGCCCTGGCCGCCCGGGGGCTGCCCGTGCCGACACCCGCCGAGGCGCTGGTGCCCCGGCTCGCCGCCGCCCGCGACCGGTGGGGCGACGGACCGGCGGCGCGGACCTTCACCGAGCGGGTCCTGCACGCCACCCAGCTGCCCATCAAAGCGATGATCACCGCCGGCACCCTGTTGCCCAAACAGCGGTTGGGCTGCGCCGACATCAACAAGTACTACCTGCGTACCGGCCCGAACTACCTCCGGGAGACACGATGACGAGCGCCCAGTTGCGCTCCCGGCCGGCCAGCGACACCGCTCAGCGCGCCGACCTGGCCGCCGCCCACGCCGTCTTCGGCTGCCTGCTGCGCGAGCTGGCCCCGCCGGACGGCACCCCGACAGTTGTCGACGGCGCCGTCCGGCTGCCACTGCGGCACCTCGATGTCACGGTGCGCTGCGAGGTCGCGCGAACCTCGCCGATCGGCGCGCACCGCTACACCGGCCCGGTCCAACGCACCACCGGCGGCGGGCGGTGGGAAGACCTGGACGCGGACGGGTTGGCCGCCCTGGTAGCGGCGGAACTCACCACACGTACCGGCCTGGTCAACGACGAGTTCGCCGAGCAGGTCCGGGCCAGCCGGGACACAGTGGCCCGACTGCTGGCCGACCGACCGGCTGAGGATCCGACCCCCACCGGTGAGCCCGCCATCGACGCGTACGTCGACTCCGAGCAGTCGCTGGTCTTCGGCCACCCGCACCACCCCACCCCGAAGTGGCGCAGCGGCGACCCGGACAGGTGGCGGGCGTACGCACCGGAGCTGCGCACGGCGTTCCGGCTGCACTGGCTTGCCGTACCGGACGACCTGATCGCCGACGCCGGGCCGTTCGATCCGCTGGTGGCCGCGCTCGACCCGCCACGGCCCCCACGCGGGCACCGCGTCCTGCCGGTGCACCCCTGGCAGCTGTCGCTGATGCCGCCCACCCACCCACGGCTGCGCGACCTGGGGGCGGCCGGTGTGCCGGTACGACCCACGGCGAGCGTCCGCACCCTCTACGCCCCCGAGGCCGACCTGTTCGTGAAGACCAGCCTGCACGTGCGGATCACCAACTGCCTGCGCAAGAACGCGCGTTACGAACTCACCGGCGCGGTGGCGCTGACCGACCTGCTGGCCCGGGTGCCGCTGCCGGACGGGGTGGGGCTGCTCGCCGAGCCCGCCTACCGCACCGTCGACGTACCCGGCCCGGACGAGGCGTACGGAACGATCCTGCGCGACGGCCTGCGTCCGCACCTGCGTCCGGGCGACACCCCGGTGCTCGCGGCGGCGCTGGCCGCGACGCCGCTGGTGACACCGGACCCGGTGGCCTGGTGGCGCGCGTACGTCGGCCTGCTGGTGCCGGCGGTGCTGCGCAGCTGGCTCAGCCACGGCGTCGTGCACGAGGCGCACCTGCAGAACGTGGTCGTCGTGCTCGACCGGGACCGCCGTCCGGTACGGATGCTGTTGCGCGACCTGGAGGGGGTGAAGCTGGACGCCGATCGGTGGGACACCTGGCCGGACGGCGTCCCGGCGCAGGTCCGCTACGGTCCCCGGGCCGCCCATCGCCGGATCGTCTACTGCCTGTTCGTCAACCACCTCGGTGGGATCAGTGGGGCCCTCGCCGACGCGCGACCGGGAATCGAACGGCGGCTGTGGCAGGAGCTGCGCGCCGTCGTCGCGGCGGTGGCCGCCGACCTCGGTGAGCCGGCGGAACTGCGCCCGCTGCTGACCGGGGAGCCGCTGCTGGCCAAGGCGAACCTGCTGGTCCGGTGGCGGCGTGACGCCGACCGGGCCGCACCGTTCGTGCCGGTGCCGAACCCGATGGGTGGGCCACGATGACCCGCCCGGTCTACGTCCACGACCTCGACGCGCTCGCCGGGCAGGCCCGAGCCATCCGGGCGGCGCTGCCCCAGCCGGTCGAGCTGCTCTACGCGGTCAAGGCCAACCCGGATCCGGGTGTGCTGCGAACCCTCGCCCCGATCGTCGACGGGTTCGAGGCCGCCAGCCGGGGCGAGCTGCGCAGGCTGGCCGAGGTGCTGCCGGGACGGGCGCCGGCCGCCTACGCCGGGCCGGGCAAGACCGACGCGGACCTCGCCGCCGCTCTCTCCGCCGGGGTGCACCGCATCCACGTCGAGTCACCCACCGAGCTGGCGCGACTCGGCGCGCTGGCCACCGCGGCTGGCCGGTCGGCCCAGGTGCTGCTGCGGGTGAACCTGCCGGTCGACGCGCCGGGCGCGAGCCTGGTCATGGGCGGTGGACCGAGCCCGTTCGGGATGGACCCGGCCGATGCGATCGCGTGCGCCCGCCGCCCGCCCGCCGGCATCGACGTACGGGGGATCCACGCCCACCTGGCCAGTGGACTGGACGCGCCGCTCGCCGCGACTGTCGCCGCCGCCGTGGTCGGTTGGGCTGCGGCCGAGGTCGACGCGGCCGAGGTGGACGTCGGCGGCGGCATGACAGTCGACTACACCGACCCGGACGCGCGATTCGACTGGGACGGCTACGGCCGGGCCCTGACGGACGTCCTCGACAGGCATCCGGGCGTGCGGCTGCGCATCGAGCCGGGCCGGTCGGTCACCGCCTACTGCGGGGCGTACCTCACCGAGGTCGTCGACGTGAAGCGCTCCTACGGCGAGTGGTTCGTGGTGGTGGCCGGCGGGACGCACCACCTGCGGACTCCGGCGGCGAAGGGACACGCGCAGCCGTTCACTGTGCACCCGCGACCGGGTGCCGGCGGCCCCCGCACCGACGGCGGGCCGGTCACAGTGGTCGGGCAGCTCTGCACCCCGAAGGACGTGCTGTCCCGGTCGGCCACCGCGGGGCCGATCGGCGTGGGCGACGTGCTGGCCTTCGCCATGGCCGGGGCGTACGCCTGGAACATCAGCCACCGTGACTTCCTGCTGCACGAGCCCCCGCGTTTCCGCACCGGTGACCTGCACGAAGTGGCGGCCGAGTGGGCGGCCCGGCCGCTCGGGACGTGAGCCCGCGAGGCGCGATCAGCTCGGCGTGTTATCGATAACATGCTATCTTTCACCCGGGAGTGAAGGGCACGCTCCCGGTCACCCGAGCCAGCCGGCGAAGACGCGCCGAGGGGTCCGCCCCTCCCGCCTTTCCGGTCGGTGACCAGTCCGGGCCCCCGTTGATGCCTGGCGACCACTGTTTGTCGTCGAACGGCAAGGAGCCCAAGCAATGCTCAGACGTAGGTTCTTCCTCCCATCCATCGCGGCCGCGGCGCTTCTCCTCGCGGCCACCACCGGCGCCGCGTTGAGCGGCGGTTTCGGTGCGACGGCGGTGGCCGCCACCAACGGCACCCTCGCGGCGACCGCCGGCTGCGGCAAGGCCCCCACACTCGCCACCGGGACGCGGACGATTCAGAGCAGCGGCCAGAGCCGTACGTACAACCTGCGGATCCCGGACGGGTACGACCGTAACCGCCAGTACCGGCTGATTTTCGGCTTCCACTGGTTGAACGGATCGGCCAACAACGTCACCTCGGCCGGTTACTACGGGCTCCAGCCGCTGTCGAACAACAGCACGATCTTCGTTGCTCCGCAGGGTCTCAACGCCGGCTGGGCCAATACCAACGGTCGGGACCTGACCCTCTTCGACGACATCTCCCGGCAGATCGAGAACGATCTGTGCGTGGACACCACCCAGCGCTTCGCCCTGGGCTGGAGCTACGGCGGGGCGATGAGTTACGCGGTGGCCTGTGCCCGGCCCACGATCATTCGCGCGGTCACCGTCATATCCGGCGCGAACCTCAGCGGATGCAACGGGGGTACGCAGCCGGTCGCCTACTTCGGCATCCACGGCATCTACGACAGCGTGCTGAACATCTCCCAGGGTCGGCAGCTGCGCGACACGTTCGTGCGCAACAACGGCTGCACCGCGCAGAGCCCCCGCGAGCCGAGCCGGGGCAGCCTCACCCACATCACCACCGCGTACGCGGGTTGCCGGGCCGGCTACCCCGTGCAGTGGGCGGCGTTCGACGGGGACCACACCCCAAGCCCGGTGGACGGGTCGGGCAGTCCCAACGACTCGCGGACCTGGACGTCGGGTGAGATCTGGAGGTTCTTCAGCCAGTTCGAGTCGACCACGCCTCCGACGACCCCGCCGCCGACCGACCCGCCCACCGATCCGCCGACCACCCCGCCGCCGACCGGTGAGCCCGGCACCTGCGCTGCCACCTACCGGACGCTCAACACCTGGCCCGGCGGCTTCCAGGCTGAGGTGACAGTGGCCAACAACTCCACAGCGCCCCTGAACGGCTGGACGGTGGGCCTGACCCTGGCCAGTGGTCAGGCCATCAGCAGTCTCTGGAGCGGCACCAACACGGGCACCACCGGCAGTGTCACCGTCAAGAACGCCGCCTACAACGGCACGGTCGGCCCGAGCGCCTCCACCACCTTCGGGTTCACCGCCACCGGCAACGGTGCCACCGCACCCAGCAACGTCACCTGCGCCAGTCCTTGAGTTCGACAGGATGAGGGCCCGGAGTCAGTTGGCTCCGGGCCCTCGGGCGACATCCACTGGCGGCGGTTGCCGCCGGCGCCACCGGCTCACGCCGCGCTCAGGCTTCGCTCTCCAGCAGGTCGCGAAGGGCGTCGAGGGCGGCGATCTCCTCCTCGAACGTCTTGCCGACGACCGGGCCGAGGAAGCGCGACAGCCCGCTCGGCTGCCACGCCAGCTTCAGCGTGAGCCGCGTCCCGCCGCCGTCGGCCGGGGTGAGCGTGTATTCGCCCTGGGTGCGTACCACGCTGCCGGTCGCCTGGAACGCCAGACGTCGACCCGGCTCGAACCCGGTCACCTCGTAGTCGGCAGGGATGCGGCTCCCACCGGGGCCCTTGAGCCCCTGTTTGTAGCGAGCGCCGACCCCCTCGCCGGAGACGCGCGCGACGTCGAGCACGTTGGGACGCCAGCGCGCGTCGTTCTCGCCGCGGGCGAGAAAGGCGAAGACGGCCTCGGGGGTCCGTCCAATCTGCACAGTCTTCTCTGCCGAGGGCACAAGAAACCTTTCTCAGGGGTCAGGGAACGATCTTCATCTGTGCCATCATCCCACTCGCCGAATGGTCGATCATGTGGCAATGGTAGACATATCGGCCAAGGTATGGCCCGAATGTCGCCTGGAGTCGGACCGTCTCGCCCGGCCCCACCGAGATGGTGTCCTTCACCCCGGCCTCGCCCGGCGCTGGCGGCTGACCGTTGCGATCCAGCACCCGGAACTGGACCAGGTGGGGGTGGAAGTTGTGCGGGATGCCGAAGAGCGTGTCGCCGTTCGTCACCGTCCACACCTCGGTCGTGTTGCGTTTGATCTCGGTATCAACCCGTTCGGCGTCGAACTGCTGCCCGTTGATGAGGAACTGGCCGGTCGACGGGTTGAAGTTGAGCGTGAACGCCCGCTCCTTCGTGGCCGCCGGCAGCGCGGGGATGGTGCTCAGCCGGTCGGGCACCCGGCTGGTGTCGGCGGCAGCCCGGTTGACGTCGAAGCGCAGCACCGGCCCGGCCACCGCGTCGTCGAGGAAGACCTGGCTGCCGACCGGGAACGCGCCGAAGTCGACGACGATCTCGATCCGCTCGCCGGGCGTCAGGCTCCACGAGCGGATCGGCGTCGGCCCGGCGAGCAGCCCGCCGTCACTCGCGATCTGGGCGACCTCGGCGTCGTTGCCGAGCCGCAGGGTGAACGTGCGGAGGTTGGACGCGTTGACGAAGCGCAGCCGGTACTTGCGGGCGGCCACCGGGAAGTAGGGCTGCGGCTTGCCGTTGACGAGGATCGTGTTGCGGAACTGGAAGTCGTCGTGTTCGAAGACCAGGCTCGCGTCGTCGGCGAACCGCGCGTCGCGCAACATGATCGGGATGTCGTGGTTGCCGGAGGGCAACCGCAGTTCGGCCTGGGCTGGGTCGTCGATCAGGAAGAAGCCGGCGAGCCCGCGGAACACGTGCTCGGCCTCCATGTGGTGGGCGTGGTCGTGATACCAGAGCGTGGCCGCCCGCTGCTTGTTGGGATAGCTGTAGATCCGGCTCTTCCCCGGGTCCAGCACGTCGGTCGGGAACCCGTCGCTGCTCGACGGTGTGTGGCCTCCGTGCACGTGCACCGCGGTCGGCATGTCGAGGTGGTTGCTGTGGGCGATGACCGCGAGCCGGCCCGTCTTGACCCGGAACGTCGGGCCGGGAAAGAGCCCGTCATAGGTCAACACTTCGGTACGCGTCCCGGGCAGGATCTCCGCTTGAGCCTTACGGGTGGAAACGACGTAGAAGTCGGTGTTGGCTACCGAGGCGATCGGCTGCTGCACGGGCGGTATCGGCATCCGGACAGCGAACGGGGCGGTGACGGCCGCGACGTGTGCCGTCTTCCCATGGCCGGTGTGGGGGCCGTGGGCCGGTGTCGCGGACGGGGTGGAACCGCGGGCCGCCGCCGCCGCGGTGGCCGTGACCAGCGCGGCTGCTCCCGCGGTGGCACCGGCCTTCATGACGTTGCGTCTGCTCACCATTGGTCGCTCCACTCCTGGTGGTCGAGGTCTCGGGTGAACTGTCGGGCAGGCCCCTCGACGCGCCGTCGAAAACTGGTCGCGGCCAAATATGGATTTCACCTTAAGTTTTGGTGTGACTACCAAAAGCTAAGCTTCGATGCTTCCAACGATGCGCGATGAGACCGTAGACTCGTGCGAGTAGTCGGCCGTGACAACTCGTAGAAGGCCGATCCGATCTGAGTGCTTTTGTCGCCCACGACGGGGGGAGTCGGCGACACGGCGGGCAGCCGGCGCTGGGGAGAGCCGTCCGTGCCCGCACCTGGGGAGCAATAGGGCACACACCGGGGGATCCGCAATGGTTGTTGGAAACGATGCGCTGCGGAGGACCGCTGCCAAGGTTCTCGAACGCAGGCATCAACCGATTCTTGCCGCCTACCGTCAGCGTCTTGCCGCTGCGAGTGACGACTTCGAAGGAGCCGCTGGCCTGATCGACAGCTACACGGCGCAGGCCGACGTCCTGCTGCACGAGACGATGGCCGAGATTCGTCGTGAGACGACCGACCCGCTGTCGACACCGCCGCCGGCAGTGTCCACGGAGGACGTCGAGCTTCACCCACGCGAGTGCTTTCGCGCGGTCGTCGCGCTGGCCGACATCGTGTTGGCAGACGCGCTGGAGCAGTTGGCCGGCCAGCCCGATCAAGGCGCGATCCTGGCGCTGGTCGCCGACGCGCTCACCCGTACGACACTGACCCGGCTGGCCGACGCGAGTTCGCGCTATGCCGCCGGCCTGATGAACGAGGTCCATCAGGCGCAGATCGCCGAGCGTTCGTTGATCGCGCGCGAGCTGCACGACCGGCTGGGCCACAGCCTCAGTGCGGCGTACCGCAACCTGGAGGCCCACGAGCTTGCCCAGGAACGACGCCACGACGACGTGGACCGCCGGGTGGTCATCGCCCGGGAGTCGCTTCACGACGCGGTCGGCTATCTGCGTGTGCTCATCGCCGACCTTCGGCTCTCTCAGCCGCTCGGATCACTCGACGAGGCGCTGGCCAATTTCCTGTCGACTGTCGAGACGGGCGACACACGCCTGCACACCGAGATCAACGGCGACGAGTCGTGGGTGCCGCCCGAGGTGCTCGACGAGGTGTTTCTGGTCGTCCGCGAAGCGCTGCGCAACGCGGTGGCCCACTCCGGCGCTCGGGTGATCCACGCGGTCATCGACATCACCCCGCACGAGCTGCGGGCGACAGTCGCCGACGACGGGGTGGGCTTCGACCTCGCGACGGTGCGCGACGGCTCCGGCCTGCGCGCGATGGCTGAGCGCGCGGCGGTCGTCGGCGGTCGCCTCGCGCTGCGCGCGGCGGGCCACCAGGGCGCTTCGGTCGAGCTTGTCGTGCCGCTGCTCGCCGTCGGGGCGGGGGCCGGCCGGTGACCGTCACGATGATCGAGCCGACCCGCATCGTGCTGGTCGACGACCACGTCGTGGTGCGCGACGGCCTCCGGGAGATCCTCGACGCCCAGCGCGACCTGGTGGTCGTCGGCGAGGCCGGCGACAGCGGCGCCGCGATCAACGAGATCCGAATCCGCCAGCCCGACATCGTGCTGCTCGACGTGCAGATCCCCGGCGACGGGGTGACCACCACGGTCCGCCGGATCCGCGACGTCGCGCCGGCGAGCCGGGTCATCATCCTCAGCATGTTCGACGGCCCGACGCTGTTGCGTGAGTTGTTGACCCTCGGCATCTGCGGCTACCTGCTGAAGAACTCGACGCGCCAGGAGTTGGTGGCGGCGATCCGCGGCGCCCGCGCCGATGACGCGCCGGTGATGCTGGCGGTGTCGCGGGAGAGCCTGACCCAGGTGCAAGGGCCGGTGCACAGCACGCTGTCGGACCGTGAGCGCGAGGTCCTGCAGTTGGTCGGTCAGGCGATGAGCAACGCCCAGATCGCCGGCCGGCTCTGCCTGTCGGAGGCGACGGTCAAGCGCCACCTGCGCAACATCTTCGCCAAACTCGGCGCGGTGTCCCGGATCGACGCGGTCAACAGGGCCATCGCGGCTTCGCTGATCGTCCTGCCGAGGCTTTGCGACCCGACGTTTCATGGATAGCGGGCCGCTCAAGGATTGCTCTGGGTAACTTGCCCGCAAACGGGCACTCGTGTTGGACTAATGCCGTGAATAGCACTCGCCTGTTCGTACTCGGTGCGCTCGCGCGCGGGGGCCCCATGCATGGGCACCAGATCCGCCGGGCGGCCCAGGTCGACCGTACCGAGCTGTGGAGCGACGTCAAGCCGGGGTCGCTCTACGGCGCGCTGCACCGAATGCAGGTCGAGGGCGTCATCGAGGCGGTCCGGACCGAGCAGGAGGGCAACCGACCCGCCCGCACGATCTACGCGCTCACCTCGGCTGGCGCGGCGGAGCTGATCGACCACCGCGACGAGGCGCTGCGCGACACCAAGCTCCGTCACGACCCGGTCGACCTGGCCCTGCAGAACGTGATCGACATCGGAGAGGCCGCGCTGCGCACGATCATCGTGGCGCGCCGGAAGGCCCTCGCCGAGCAGCTCGACTCGTGGCTCGCGCTCCGGGAGCTGGCGGCGCCGCACATCCGCGGCCTGGAGTGGACGACCTTCCGTCATACCGAACTCCGACTTCGTACCGAGCTCGCCTGGCACGACGAGCTGCTCGACCAGTTGCCCAAGCTGATGGCCAACCAACCGACCTCGATGACCACCTCGTGACGACGCCAGCCCCGACCCCTGTGGCATCTCCGGGGCCGGGGCTGGCGGCCTGTCACTGAGCGGGCTCGGGCTGGGTCGTCGTCACGTTCCAATCGGGCTTGCTCGCCTCGGCCCAGGGCTCTTCGGGTCGGCGGGGCAGCAGGTAGACGAGAAGGAACGTGAGGATCACGCCGACCAGGACGGTGCCGACGGTCCACTGGACCGCGCGGTTGAAGTTGGTCTCCAGTGCCGACGTGGCAGCGCTGTCGAAGGCCTCGCCGACCGGACCCGGCGCCGAGTCCGCACAGCCGGGCGGCGTGGCCGTCGGATCCGACGCACGCGACTGGCGGATGAAACAGTCGGCGAAGGTGGTCGTCGCGGCGCTCGCCTCGGCCGGCGGCAGGCCCGCCGCCACGAGCGATGCCTGCAGCTCCGGGCTCGCCTTCTCGGCGGCCGTCCCCGAGTAGGAGCCGAGCGTTCCGAAGAGGACCACGCCGGCCACCGCGACGCCGATCGCCTGGCCGAGACGCTGGGCGGTGCCGAGCACACCGCTGGCCGCGCCCGCGTCCTGCCAGGGCACACCGGCCAGCACGATCTCGACGCTCGGCGCGATCACCAGGCCCGAGCCGAAGCCGGCGAAGAGCAGGGCCGGCAGTAGCTCCAGGCCGGAGCCCCACCAGTGGATCGTGGCGATGATGCCCACCATGCCGACGATCACGATGCCCGCGCCGAGCATCAGGACGCCACGACCGAGCGCCCGGGCGACGTTGTCGGAGATGGCCGCGCCGACCAGTGTGCCGAACGAGAACGGCAGCAGGATCAGGCCGGTCGTCAGGGCGGACTTCTCCAGGCCGATCTGCAGGTGCAGCGAGAGCGCGAAGAGCAGGCCGATGAAGCCCGCGAAGTAGCAGAGGCTGATGCCGACGCCGGCGGAGAACGAGCGGTGCGAGAACAGGCGCATGCTCACGAGCGGGACCTGGGCGCGTCGGGCCCGGCGCAACTCCCACACCGCGAAGACGGCCAGCGCGGGCAGCGCCGCTGCCATCGACACGAACGTCCATGCCGGCCAACCCAGGCGCTGGCCCTCGACCAGGGGGACGGCCAGCAGCAGGACGGCGGCCGAGACGAGCAGCATGCCGATCACGTCGAGACCACCGCGGCGGCCTCGCGACTCGGGCACCAGGATCAGCGCGGCGATGAACGTGGCCAGGCCGATCGGCACGTTGAGCAGGAACACCGGTCGCCAGTCCCAGCCGTTGAGGTCCCACGCGATCAGCAGGCCGCCGAGGAGCGGGCCGCTGGCCGTCGCGATGCCGCCGATCGCGCCGTAGATCCCGTACGCCTTTCCGGTCTCCTTCGCCGGGAACGTGGTCTGGATCAGCGCCAGCACTGGCGGGTTGAGAATGCCGGCCATCATGCCCTGCACCACCTGGAACGCGATCAGCTGGCCGGGTGTGGCAGCGAGCGCCGACGCCGCGGACGCGATAGTGAACCCCGCGACGCCGATGAGGAACAGCTTGCGGTGGCCGAAGCGGTCGCCGATCCGCCCGGCGGGGATGAGCAACAGGCCGTAGCCGAGCGCGTAGCCGGCGATGACCCACTCCATCGCCGTGTAGGTCGACTGGAGGTCGCGCTGGATCGGCGCGACAGCGACATTGACGATCGTCGTTGCCAACAGAATCATGAATGCCCCGGCCAGAATGACGGCCAGGATCAGCCATCGGCGCGGATTGGGTGGGGCGGCGCTGCGTTCGTCGGTCCAGCTCTCCGTCATCGCGTTCCTCCTGAAGTCGGACGGGGTCGACAGCGGACCCACCCTTCGACTACACGCTTTCGCGTACGATTAGTCAAGTACGGCTATTTGCGTATGACCTGTACGGCACATGAGGAGGGCCCGGGTCAGGAGCTGACCCGGGCCCGATGACGCGGAGGTGGCTACGACCAGTCGGAGGAGCCCGAACCCCACTCGGAGGAGCCGGAGCCCCACGCGGACGTCGCCGGCCACGCCAGGTCGAAGGGGAAGTCGTTGGCGCGAAGCTCCAGCGTGCTCTCCAGCACGGCGTCGGTCAGCCGGTCCACGTCGGCGTCGCTGTGAGCGCCGCCGGCGAATAACATCGGCATGCCGAGCGTGTAGATGCCGCGCTTGCGCAGCAGCAGCGTGAGGATGAACGTCGCGGGGTTGAGTGCCCGCGAGTAGTCCCGGTAGTCGGTGTAGGAGTCTTCCGGAAGGAACTGGAAGCACCCGATGTAGTCGCCGAACCCCACCATGCGCAGCGGGATCCCCTCGGCCGCCCGGAACGCGGCCAGCCGCGCCTGGACCCGGTCGACCTTGGCCCGCAGGTCCGTGTAGTAGGCGGGCCCCTTGTCGCGGAGCAGTTGGAGCGTGGCCAGCGACGCCGCCACCGACAGGTGGTTGCCGGTGTGGCTGCCCTGCAGGCCGGTCTTCTGGCCGAAGTCGGTCCAGGACTGCCCACTGGTCTGCGAGATGTCCAGGATGTCGGCCCGACCGCCGATCGCCGACAGCGGCAGCCCGAGCCCGCTGATCACCTTGCCGTAGGTGACGAGGTCGGTCGGAATGTCGAACTTCTGCGCGGCGCCGCCGAGCCCCGAACGGAAGCCCGTCAGTACCTCGTCGAGGATGAACGGCACCCCGAGCCGCTGGGCGGCCACCGCCACCTCGCGGATCATCGGGATCGTCGTCTCCTCGAACGGGAACGACGAGGCGGCCGGCTCGGCCAGGATGCACGCCAACTCGCCCGCGTGGCGCTCGATCAACTCGACAGCGAGAGCTGTGTCGTTGGGAAGGATGAGCAGGTCGCGCGGCTCGGCCGGGGTGACGCCAGCGAATGCCGAGACCAGCGGAATGCCGTCCTTGCCGATCTCTGGGAACGGCACCGCGGGGTGCCCGTGATACCAGGGCGCGGTGTTGTGGACAGCCAGGTCGTGGGACCCGTGCAGGGTGCCCTCGAACTTGGCGACCATTCGCCGCCCGGTGTGCGCACGGCAGAGCCGGATCGCCGACTGGGTGGCACCCGTCCCCGAGTGTTGGAAGGCGAACTTCTCGTTGTGCGGGAGCAGTTCCCGCAGCAGCGTCGCCAGTTCCAGCTCCAACGCGTTGGTGTAGCCGTTGCCGGTGCCCTTGCCGAGGTGCTCGCGCACGAAGTCGACGACCGGCGCCGGGTTGTGCCCGTGCAGCGCCTGAGCGCCGTATCCCATGTGGCAGTCGAGGTAGTCGTTGCCGTCGACGTCGGTCAACGTCGATCCGCTGGCGGTGGCCGCGATCACCGGAAATGGCGGTGCCTGGAACGGCCAGAACACGTGCGCGGCGGCGTCGACCGCCCTCAGCCGCTCGACGTGCGCGGCCGAGGCACCCTGGCGCGCGCCGATCTCGCCGAACAGCTCGTAGACCCACTTCTGCTGCATGAGGTCCTGAATGACCTCGATCGCTCCGCGCTCCTGGTGGCTGGCGCCCATCGTGTCCCCTTCGCATGGCGGCCGTGACAGGCGCAGCCTGCGCCCGCCCACTCGAACCCGGCTGGAGAACCGGTCGATCGACGCGGCTTCGAGCAGGTCTTGAGCGCCGTCGTCGAAGCTCGCCGCCATGACGGAAAATCGGGTCAATCTCTACTCGCTGACCGACACGATCACGCCGTGGGCAGTGCGGGCCGCGGCGACGCTCGGCCTCGCCGACCTGATCGCCGCGGGCACCACCACGCTCGACGAGCTCGCTGCGGCGACGAAGGCCAATCCCGACGCGCTGCACCGGCTGCTGCGCTACCTCGCGGTCCGCGGCGTCTTCAAGGAGACCGAGCCACGGGTGTACGCCCTGACGGAAGCCGCCGAGTTCCTCAAGACCGACCATCCCGCCGCCCAACGTCCCTGGCTCGACGTCGACTCGATGGCCGGCCGGATCGAGGGCACGTTCAGCTCGCTGACCCACTCGATCCGCACCGGCGACGCGGCGTACCCCGTGCGTTACGGCATCGAGTTCTGGGACGACCTGGCCACCAACCCCGACCGGGCCACGTCGTTCGGCGCGCTGATGGCCACCCACGCGAGCTACTTCGACCAGGTCGTCCAGGGCTACGACTGGAGCACCGTCAACCACGTCATCGACGTCGGCGGCGGCACCGGCGCCCTGCTCACCGAGATCCTCAAGGCCCAGCCGCACCTGCGCGGCACAGTGGTCGACCTGCCGGGCGTCGTCGAGCAGGGCCGGGCCCGATTCGAGGCGGCGGGCATCGCCGACCGCGCCGAGGTGGTCAGCGGGAGCATCTTCGACCCGCTTCCGACCGGCGCCGACGTCTACATCCTGTCGAACGTCCTGCACGACTGGAACGACAGCGCCGCCGAGAAGATCCTCCAGCGGGCGGCGGACGCGATCGGCACTACCGGAAAGGTGCTGATCGTGCAGATCCTGGTGAAGGACGAGAACGACAACTTCCCCGATGACCCGGCCCGACTGATGTTCATCACCCAGATGGACCTGCGCCTCCTCTCGCTCATGGCGGGCAAGGCGAGGACCTGGCGCGAGTACGCCGAACTTGGCGAGAAGGCCGGGCTCCAGGTGGACGGCAGCACCGTGATCCCCACCGGGCAGACCCTGCTCTCGCTCCGCCGCGGCTGAGCCGACGGGCCCCTTGCCGACGGTTTCCGGTTGGGAAGGGGCCCTCGCTAACGGACCGTGCGCGCGTCGTACCGTTGCGGACATGAACCCGGCGGTCAGACGAATCGCGATCGATGCGCTCATCGCGGTCGTCGTCGCGGCCGTCGTGGCAGTGGCGATCCGGGTCGCCGACGAGCCCGGCGCCCGGCCGCCGGACGCGCGCGCCTACGCGATCGGCGCGGTGATCGGGCTGCTGCTGGTCTTCCGGCGCCGGTGGCCGCTGCTGGTGCTGGTCGGCTCGGTCACCGCGCTGATGATCTACTACGCGCTCGAGTACCCGGGCATCCCGCCCGCCCTCCCGCTGGCCGCCGCCCTCTTCTCCGTGGCGGCCGCCGGCCGGTTCACCTGGGCGCTCGTCGTCGCCGGGTTCTTCGTCGTCCTTGAGCTGATCATGCGGTACACGCTGTTCGGCGAGGGTTTCTTTCCCGCCCTCTCGGCCACCCTCGAAGAGGGTTCGTTGCTCGCGGCAGTGGTGCTGCTCGCCGAGACGATCCGCACCCGCCGGGACCGGCTGGCCGAGGCACAGCAGCGTCTCGCGGTGATGCGCCAGGAGCGTCAACACGAGGTCGCCCAGGAGCGGCTCCGCATCGCTCGCGAGGTCCACGACGTACTCGGTCACACGATCGCCGCGATCAGTGTGCAGGCGAGCCTCGCCGACGACATCTTCGACAGCAAACCGGCCGAGGCGCGGGCCGCGCTGCGGAGCATCCGGGGCGCGGCCCGAGACGCCATGCACGAGGTCCGCTCGGCGATCGGCATGCTCCGCGACGCCGGAGAGGTGCCCGATCTGGCCCGCGTCTTCGCGGTCGCCGAGCAGGCCGGCGTGAAGGTGCGGTCGGGGATCGCCGGCACCCCGCGCCCGATCCCGCCGGAGGTGGCGCTCTCGGTCTACCGGATCGTGCAGGAGTCGATCACCAACACCGTCAAACACGCCGCGGCGACGACCGTCGACGTCACCATCGCCTACGCGGGTGACGCCGTCACAGTGGAGATCGTCGACGACGGAGTCGGGGCCGGGGCGGGCCGGCGGGGGCACGGGGTGGCCGGCATGCGGGAACGGGCCACGGCGGCCGGTGGTTCGCTCGAGGCCGGGCCCCGGTCGCAGGGCGGGGGGTTCCGAGTGGCCGCGCGGCTGCCGGTCGAGGTGGAGGAGACAGCGTGACGATCCGGATGGTGCTGGCGGACGACCAGACACTCGTGCGGGCCGGCTTCCGGGGCCTGCTCGACCACAGCGACGACCTGGAGGTGGTCGGTGAGGCATCCAACGGCGCCCAGGCTGTCGAGATGGTCGCCGCGACCCGGCCGGACATCGTGCTGATGGACGTGCGAATGCCGGTGCTCGACGGCGTGCGGGCGACCGCCGCTATCGTCGAGCGGTTCCCGGCCGTGCGGGTCATCGTCCTGACCACCTTCGAGCTCGACGAGTACGTCTTCGACGCGCTGCGCGCCGGCGCGAGCGGGTTCCTGCTCAAGGACATCGAGCCCGACGAGCTGCGCCAGGCGGTGCGGGTGGTGGCCGGCGGCGACATGTTGATCTCGCCGCGGGTGACGGCCCGGCTGGTCAGCGCGTTCGTCAGCAAGGTCGCGCCCATGCCGGTCGACGGCGGCCGGCTGGCGGTGTTGACCGACCGCGAGCGCGAGGTGATGAGCCTGGTGGCCAGCGGGCTGACGAACGAGGAGATCGGGCGCCGGCTGTCGATGAGCCCGGCCACGGCCCGTACCCACGTCCACCGAGCCATGGTCAAGCTCCGCGTCCGCGACCGCGCGCAACTCGTCGTCCTCGCCTACCAGACGGGGCTCGTCGCTCCCGGCAGCTGACTACGGCCCGTGTTTCGCGGGCGGTGCCCGCTACGGCGATCGCCGTACGCACCGACCGTTCCTCAACGGATGCCGTGCGGTGCGCATCCTTCGTATGTTGGCGTCATGTTTGAGGTCGGAGAGAACGCCGATGGGATCCTGGCCGGGGTCCTGTTCCTGATCTGGCTGTCCGCGGCGATCCTCGCCACGCGGCTGGCCTGGCGGCCAACGCCCGAGGCGCTGCGCAAGAGCGCCCGTCGACTGCTGCGTCTGCTCGTCGCCGCGCTGGTGGTGCTGGTCCTCAAGTGCGTCGCGATCGGGCTGATGCTCGCCGTCGACTGGATCTTTGCCGACAACCGCGTGATCGTGCAGATGCCGCTCCTGCTGGTGCCGATGTTGGCCGTCGTCATCTGGACCGTGCCCGGCCTGCGCACCCTGGCCAACCGCGACGACGCACCGGTCGACGTCGAGACGCGCTCCGCCGCCGCCGATCCCCGATTCGTCGTGCCGGTCCAGGTGACGGCGGTGGCGACGGTCATTGGCGTCTACTTCGCGTACGTGTCCCGCCCGGTCCCGTCCTACCTCGACGACATCGCGACCCACGCTGCGCCGATCCTGCTGTCGGTGTTGGTGCTGTGGCTCTGGCAGGTGCATCGTCTGCGGGTCGTGACCGCTACCGACTTCGCACGCCGTGGCCGGCGTGCCAGCGCCCTGCGCGCCACCGCGCAGGCCGCCGTCGTGGTGCTGGTCGTCGTCGCCGGTATCACCTACGTGGCGCAGAGCAGCAGGCTGCCCGACCGGATGAGCATGACGTCCCACGACAACGTCGACTACGGCGGCGGCCCGTCGATCGGTCACGGTGGTCACGGCGGGACCTCCGTCGACGACCTGCGAGGGCCGCGGACCGGCAAGCCCAACAAGGCCTTCACCCTGACCGCGAAGAACGCCACGGTACGGCTCTCGTCAGGCACCGAGATCGAGGCGCTGACGTACAACGGACAGTCGCCGGGGCCGGAGCTGCGGGTCCGCGAGGGAGACCTCGTCGAGGTGACGCTGCACAACGAGATTCCCGACGAGAACGTGACCATCCACTGGCACGGCCTCGACGTCCCCAACGGTGAGGACGGCGTTGCCGGCGCGACGCAGAACGCTGTGGAGCCGGGCGGCAGCTTCACCTACCGGTTCATCGCCGAGCAGGTCGGCACCTTCTGGTACCACACCCACCAGAACCCGCTCGAGGCGATCAGGCGGGGTCTGTTCGGCGCGTTGATCGTGGAGCCGCGCGACGGCCCACCAGCCGGCGAGCGGGACTTCGTCGTGCAGGCCCACGAGTGGCGTACGCCCGACGACAACATCGTCTCGTTCGGCACGAGTGACACGCTGCAACGCCAGGAGGTGGCCCCGGGCACGCCGGTGCGGCTGCGCCTGATCAACACCGACAACAATCCGTCCACCGACAGCCGCCCTCGGGCCCTGACGGTCAACGGCACGCCGGTGCGGGTGGCGGCTATCGACGGGGTCGACGTCATCGGTCCGACCCCGCTGACCGACCCGCGGTTCGGTCTGGCGACCGGTGGACGCTACGACGTGACGTTCACGATGCCGGCGGGCCCGGTGCGTCTGACCGACCTCGCCAACCGTGACGCCGGGTTGGTCCTGGCACCACCGGGTGACACCTCGACGCCGAAGATCGTTGACGACGGGGACCACTTCGACCCGCTCTCGTACGGGTCTGGCGGCACCCGGCCCTTCGACGCGGGCTCGTCGTACGACCGTTCGTTCACCCAACTCCTCGACGACCGGCTGTCCTTCTACAACGGGGGCCTCCACCTGGTGCCGATCATCAACGGGCACAGCTTCCCCAACACGCCGACGCTCATGGTCCGGATGGACGACGTGGTCAAGGTACGGATCGTCAACCGCAGCCACCAGAACCACCCGATGCATCTGCACGGCCACCACGCGTTGGTGCTGTCCCGCAACGGGGTCCGCGCGACCGGGTCACCGTGGTGGATCGACAGCCTCGACGTGATTCCCGGTGAGATCTACGAGATCGGCTTCAAGGCGGACAATCCGGGGCTCTGGATGGACCACTGCCACAACCTCGACCACGCGGCCAACGGCATGGTGATGCACCTCGCCTACGAGGGCGTGACATCCCCCTATGAGCTGGGGCGGGGCACTCCCAATCAGCCGGAGTAGGCGGACCTGTCGAGCCTTCCTCCACCGGGCCTCGAGGCCACGGCGGCAGCGTCGTTCGCATCCGAACCCCGCTTGCTGAGGAGAACCCATGCTCGACGCGATGCGACGAACGTTGTCGCTGGCTGTGCCGCTGGTACTGGTGGCCGGCATTGCCGCGCCCGCCACGGCGGCCACCTCGACCACTGGGCGACTGACCGTCGTCGCCCGCAACCTCGACAACCCTCGCGGTGTCGCCATCGACCGGGCCGGCATCGTCTACGTCGCCGAGGCCGGGCTCGGCGGCGAAGACGTGTGCATCCCCGGCACGTTCGGCACCAACCTCTGCTACGGCTCGACCGGTGCGATCACTGCGGTCCGTCACGGCTGGCAGAAGCGAGTCGTGACGGGCCTGCCGTCGCTGCGGAGCACCGGCGGCGGTTTCTCCGTCTACGGTGCCCACGACCTGGCCTTCGATCGGCAGGGCAAGCTCCTGGTGGCGATGGGCTACAGCACCGACCCGGTCTCGCGCGACCTGCTCGGTGCGGCCGGGGCCACGATGGGAACCATCCTCCGGGTCGAAGGGAAGCGCCGCTGGTCTGTCGTCGGCGACCTCTCCGCCTACGAGGGTCAGAACAACCCCGACGGGGTCATTCCGGAGAGCCAGCCGTACGCGGTCGTCGCCGACGGGCGTGACGTCTACGCGCTCGACGCGGCCGCAAACGACGTGCTCAAGATCGACCGCCGCGGTGTGGTCACTGCCGAACACGTGTGGCCGCAGGAGCAGGTTCCTGCGCCGCCGGAGTGGGGTCTGCCGCCCGGTTCGACGACGCCGATCCAGTTCGTGCCGGTCACCATCACCCGTGGGCCGGACGGCGCCTTCTACATCGGGCAGCTGACGGGCCACCCCTTCCCGAACGGCGGCGCCCGGGTGTGGCGGCTGGTGCCCGGGCAGGAACCGACGATCTTCGCGACCGGCTTCACCAACATCATCGACATCGCGTTCGACAAGCGGGGTCGACTGGTCGTGCTGGAGATCGCGAAGAACGGGCTCAGCTCCGGGGATTCCACCGGCGCGTTGATCCGGGTGGAGCGCGACGGTAGCCACCGGGAGCTGGCGAGCACCGGCCTGGACTCTCCGATGTCGTTCGCCATCGCCAAGGACGGCAGCTTCTACATCGCCAACAAGGGCCTCGGCATCGGCGAGTTGGTCCGTCTGTCCACACAAGACTGACAGAGTCGCGCGGCGATCGTGGCGTTCTTCGTGTCGGGAGGACGCCACGATAGCTGTGGTGTCACACGTCCGCGATACGGTGCCAATCGTGTGCACGCTGGCGTCGGGGGATGGGGTCTGGGGGTTAGGTTGACGCGGTCCGACGGCGGGTTTCCCGCCGGCGCCACCACCACCATCCTCATAGTCGACGACCACGCTCTCGTCCGCGAGGGGCTGCGCTGGGTGCTCGAGGTGCACGCCGACCTCGACGTGGTCGACGAGGCGGGCGACTCGTCCACCGCGGTCGCCAAAGCGGCGTCGGAGCGGCCCGACGTGGTGCTGCTCGACGTCGAGATTCCCGGCGACGACCCGGTGGTAACGGTGCGCCGCATCCGTGAGGTGTCGCCGGACAGCGCTGTCGTCATCCTCAGCATGTATGACAGCCCCGACCTGCTGCGCCGGCTGATCGCCGCCGGGGTTCGCGCCTACCTGCTCAAGAGCGTGGGTCGTGAGGAGTTGGTCGCCGCGATCCGCAAGGCACGGGACGGCAGCGGCTCGGTGCTGCTCTCTGTCTCCGGTCAGAGCCTCGTGCAGGTGCAGAACGCGGAGTCCACCATTCTGTCTCCCGTCGAGCTGGAGATCCTGCAACTCGCGGCCGAGGCGATGACCAACGCCCAGATCGCACGGCGACTCGACCTGACCGAGGCCACTGTGAAGAGCCACCTGCGTCGCATCTTCGCGAAGCTCGGCGCGGTCTCCCGCATCGACGCGGTCAACAAGGCGGTGGCAGCGTCACTGGTGACGCTGCCACACGACCGGTTGGTGCCACGCCCGCGCCGCCCGCCGTTCTAGGGCCTGTTCCATAGGAACTGGCCGGCCTGCGGCGGGCCCGCCTCGGCTCGACCGCCCTCATGAAACAGGCCCTGGCGACCGGCGACGTTCCTCAACAAGCGGCCTTGAGGTCTGCGGCGCGGTCCGTGCGCTCCCAGGTCAGGTCCGGGAGTTCACGGCCGAAGTGGCCGTAGGCTGCCGTCTGCTGGTAGATCGGACGCAGGAGGTCCAGGTCGCGGATGATCGCCGCCGGGCGCAGGTCGAAGACCTCACCGATCGCCTTCTCGATCCGGTCGAGCGGCACCGTCTCCGTCCCGAACGTCTCCACGAACAGGCTCACCGGGTGGGCCTTGCCGATCGCGTAGGCCACCTGCGCCTCACACCGTTCGGCCAGGCCCGCGGCGACGACGTTCTTCGCCACCCACCGCATCGCGTACGCCGCCGAGCGGTCGACCTTCGACGGGTCCTTGCCCGAGAAGGCGCCACCACCGTGCCGGGCGTACCCGCCGTAGGTGTCGACGATGATCTTCCGGCCGGTCAGGCCGGCGTCGCCCATCGGGCCACCGATCTCGAACCGGCCCGTCGGGTTGACCAACAGCCGGTAACCCTCGGTGTCGAGGTCGAGCGCCTCCAGCTCCGGCGTGATCACGTGGTTCCGGATGTCGGGGGCGAGCAGTTCGTCGAGGGAGATGTGGGCGGCGTGCTGCGTGGAGACCACGACGGTGTCGAGCCGGACCGGGCGTAGGCCGTCGTACTCGACGGTGACCTGGGTCTTGCCGTCCGGCCGCAGGTACGGCACTGTGCCGTCCTTGCGGACGGCGGCCAGACGACGGGCCAGCCGGTGGGCCAGAGCGATCGGCAGCGGCATCAGCTCCGGCGTCTCCGAGCAGGCGAAGCCGAACATCATGCCCTGGTCGCCCGCGCCCTGGGCGTCGAGCCCACCGCCGGACGAACCGTCGCGCAGCTCGATAGCCGTGTCGACGCCCTGCGCGATGTCGGGCGACTGGGCGCCGATCGAGATGCTGACGCCGCAGGAGGCGCCGTCGAAGCCCTTCTTCGACGAGTCGTACCCGATGCCCAGGACCGTTTCCCGCACGATGCGCGGGATGTCGGCGTAGGCCTGCGTGGTGACCTCGCCCGCGACGTGGACCTGGCCGGTGGTGATCAGGCTTTCGACGGCGACCCGGCTGTGCGGGTCCTGTGCCAGTAGCGCGTCGAGGATCCCGTCGCTGATCTGATCGGCGATCTTGTCGGGATGACCTTCGGTGACCGACTCGGAGGTGAAGAGGCGGCGCGACATGTGTGACTCCTAACCCGAGGGGCGTGGGGGCCCGGCGAGTCTTCCCGCCCCTGGTGGAGGTTGCCTGGAGGAAACATCGAGCGATCGAAGGGGTACGCGCCGTACAACTTTCGACACGCATCGATCCTCGGAAGAACCCGCGATGTCGCTACCTGCGGTCGTTCCGACACGTCCTGCTCATCCATAGCTTGAGAGCGTCTCGACGAGTGCTATGGGGAATGGGGGGACCACTGTGGTCAGGTACGAGATTCTCGGGTCGCTTGAAGTGATCCACGAGGGCCGGATCTGCACGCCGACGCCGCCGAAGGTGCGGACCGTGTTGGCGCTGCTGGTGATGCGGGCCAATCGGGTCGTTCTGGTCGACTCGATAATCCGGGAGCTGTGGGGTGACGATCCGGCGCGCAGCGCCGTCACCACTGTGCAGACCTACATCTACCACCTGCGCAAGCTCTTCGCGAAGGAGGGCATAGAGACCCCGGACCGGACCGTGTTGGAGAGCCGTGCCCGCGGCTACCTGCTCAGGGTGGAGCCGGGCCAGCTCGACGCCGAGGTGTTCGAGACGATGCTCGACCAGGGTCGCTCGCACATCGAGTCGGACCGGCCCGAGGAGGGCGCCGAGGTGCTGCGGCGGGCGCTGGCCATGTGGACGGGGCCGGTGGGCGCCAACGTGACGTTCGGGCCGGCGCTGGAGGCGCACGCGATCCACCTCCAGGAGCAGTGGATCCGCGCGTTGGAGCTGCGCATCCAGGCCGACATCACGCTCGGCCGCCACCGCGAGCTGATCGGCGAGCTGCGCTATCTCGTGGGCACGTACCCGCTCAACGAGTGGTTCCACCGCCAGCTCATCGTGGCGCTCAGCCGCTCCGGGCGCCGTGGCGAGGCGTTGCAGGCGTACCACCACCTGCGCCGGGTGCTCAGTGAGGAGTTGGGCCTGGACCCTTCGCCTGACCTCCAGCGGCTCCAGCGGGAGGTGTTGGCCGCCGGCGGGCCACTGCGCCCGGGGCTCGCCAGGGCCTCGTGACAGGCCCTCGACCGACGCTCCAGCGCCGTTCGACCGGCCGTCCCTAGCTTTCACACGGACATCGCGGCCAGGAGGTCTTCCATGACGAGCACATCCGACCGTCGGGTGGTCATCACCGGGATTGGCGTCATCGCCCCCGGTGGACTGGGCACCAAGGCGTTCTGGGAACTGTTGACCGCTGGCCGCACGGCCACCCGTACCCTGTCGTTCTTCGACGCCACCCCCTTCCGGTCGCGGGTGGCCGCGGAGGCCGACTTCGACCCGGTTGCCGAGGGCCTGTCGCCGCAGGAGGTCCGCCGGATGGACCGGGCGGCCCAGATGGCAGTGGTCTGCACCCGGGAGGCGCTGGCCGACAGCGGCTTCGAGGTCGCCGACCCGACAAGGGTCGGCGTGAGTGTCGGCACGGCGGTCGGGGCCACGATGAGCCTCGAAGAGGAGTACGTCGTGGTCAGCGACGGCGGCCGGAAATGGCTGACCGACCACCGGTACGCCACCCCGCACCTCTACGACTATCTGGTACCGAGCTCGTTCGCCCGCGAGGTGGCGTGGTCGGTCGGGGCGGAAGGTCCGGCGACGGTGGTCTCCACCGGCTGCACGTCGGGCCTCGACTCGGTCGGCCACGCCCGGGAGCTGATCCGGGAGGGCTCGGCCGACGTGATGATCGCCGGCGCGACCGACGCCCCGATCTCGCCGATCACCGTGGCCTGCTTCGACGCGATCAAGGCGACCACGGCCCGCAACGACGACCCGACGCACGCCTCCCGGCCGTTCGACAACAGTCGCGACGGGTTCGTTCTCGGTGAGGGTTCGGCGATGTTCGTCCTCGAAGAGCTCGAGCACGCCCGCCGGCGAGGCGCGCAGATCTACGCCGAACTGGTCGGGTTCGCCTCGCGCTCCAACGCGTTCCACATGACCGGCCTGCGGCCCGACGGGCGGGAGATGGCCGAGGCGATCCGGGTCGCGCTCGCCGACGCCCGGCTGCCCGGCGACGCCGTCGACTACATCAACGCGCACGGCTCGGGTACGAAGCAGAACGACAGGCACGAGACTGCGGCGTTCAAGCGGAGCCTCGGCGACCACGCGTACCGCACCCCGGTCAGCTCGATCAAGTCGATGATCGGCCACTCGCTCGGCGCCATCGGCTCGATCGAGATCGCGGCGTCGGCCCTGGCGATCAAGCACGGGGCGGTGCCGCCGACGGCCAACCTGCACGAACGCGACCCGGAGTGCGACCTCGACTACGTGCCGCTCACCGCCCGTGAGCAGCAGACCGACGTGGTGTTGAGCGTGGGCAGCGGGTTCGGCGGCTTCCAGAGCGCGATGCTCCTGGCGCGTGTGGCATGACCACTGTCGTCACCGGGGTCGGGGTGGCCGCGCCCAACGGGTTGGGCCGCGACGCCTTCTGGGCGGCCACCGTCGCCGGGGTCGGTGGCATCGGGCCGATCAGCCGTTTCGACCCCTCGGGTTATCCCGCCCAGTTGGCCGGTGAGGTGCCCGGGTACGAGGCAGCCGAGCACATCCCGAGCCGGCTGATGGCGCAGACGGACCACATGACCCGGCTGTCGTTGACGGCGGCGCAGTGGGCGCTGGCCGACGCGTCGGTCGACCCGTCGGCGCTGCCCGAGTTCGGCATGGGTGTCGTCACGGCCAGCGCGTCGGGCGGCTTCGAGTTCGGCCATCGTGAGCTGGAGAAGCTCTGGAGCAAGGGCTCCGAGCACGTCAGCGCCTACCAGTCGTTCGCCTGGTTCTACGCTGTCAACACCGGCCAGATCTCCATCCGCCACGGGATGCGTGGGCCGACCGGCGTGCTCGTCACCGAGCAGGCGGGCGGGCTCGACGCGGTGGCGCAGGCCCGACGCCAGGTGCGCAAAGGCGTGCAGCTCGTGATGACCGGCGGCGTCGACGCGTCGCTCTGCCCGTGGGGCTGGACGGCCCAGCTCGCCAACGGCCTCCTCAGTACGGGGCGTGATCCGGCCACGGCTTACCTGCCGTTCGACGCCAACGCGTCGGGTTACGTGCCAGGCGAGGGCGGGGCGATCCTCGTGTTGGAGGACGAACACGCCGCCGCCCGGCGCGGGGCCGCCGTCTACGGGGTGATCGCCGGTTACGGCGCGACGTTCGACCCCCGGCCCGGCTCCGGCCGTCCGCCGGGTCTGCGTCGGGCGGCCGAGATGGCAGTGTCCGACGCCGGTCTCACACCGGCCGACATCGACGTCGTCTTCGCCGACGGCGCCGGTGTCGCGGCGCTCGACCGCGCCGAGGCCGAGGCGATCACCGCGGTCTTCGGCCCACGTGGGGTGCCGGTGACGGCGCCCAAGACGATGACCGGCCGGCTCTACTCGGGCGGGGCGGCGCTCGACCTCGTCTCCGCGCTGCTGTCGATCCGGCACGGAGTCATCCCGCCCACCACAAACATCCGCCAGCCGGCCGAGGGCCTGCACCTCGACCTGGTGCGCGACGTCGCGCGGGAGACACCCGTACGCGCGGCGCTCGTCCTCGCCAGGGGCTACGGCGGGTTCAACGCGGCCATGGTCGTGACCGACGAAAGGAATGGACGATGACCGACGCCAGCCTCGCCGCCGTCGCGAACTTCGACGAGCAGCAGGCACTTGACCTGCGTGAACGGCAGATCGCGGTGCTGGGAAGCGCCAAACAGATCGCCAACGTGATCTACGTGGTCACCGAGCTCGGCGTTGCCGACCTGCTCGTCGACGGACCGGTGCCGGTAGCCCAACTGGCGGCGGCGACCGAGTCGCACGAGGACGCGCTGCGGCGGATCCTGCGCGCGGCCTGCGCGGTCGGCATCTTCGACGAGCAGGAGGACTGGTCGTTCGCGCTGACCCCGCTCGGCGAGGGGCTGACGTCGGCCCGAATCGGCGGGCTGCGGCCGATGGTGCAGTTCAGCGGCGCCGACTTCAACCGCCTCCCGTACGCGGAGATCCTGCACAGCGTCCGCACCGGCGAGCCGGCCTTCAACAAGGTCTTCGGCATGGGCTTCTACGACTACCTCCAGGCCCACCCGGAGGCCAACCGGTTCTTCGAGGGCTTCATGGCCCACTGGAGCCGGCGGCTCGCCGACCGGTTCGCGGCGGAGCTGGCGCCCGAGCGGTTCGGCCGGATCGCCGACATCGGCGGCAGCAACGGCTACTTCCTGGCCAAGATGCTCCAGCGTCACCCCGAGGGCACCGGTGTCCTCTTCGACCTGCCCGAGGTGGTGGCCGATGCCGAACCGCTGCTCAAGGAGCACGGTGTCACCGAGCGGGTCGAGGTGCGGGGCGGCGACTTCTTCACCGACGAGCTGCCGGCCGGCGCCGACGCGTACATCCTGAAGTCGATCGTCCACAACTGGCCGGACGACACCTGCGTCACGCTGCTGCGTCGGATCCGCGCGGCGATCGGCGACGCCGACTCCCGCCTCATCGCGATCGACCAGATCGTGCCGCCGCGCAACCAGTGGGACCACGCCAAGATCATCGACATCGACATGCTGGTGCTCTTCGGCGGCAAGGAGCGCGACCTCCGCGAATGGCAGGCGCTGTTCACCGCGTCCGGTTTCGAGCTGGTCAACACCCCGGCGTCCCGCGGCTGGGCCCTGCTCGAAGCGCGTCCGATCTAGGAAAGGAAGCCCGCAATGGCACACATCGGCATCGACCAGCCGGTCGTGACGATGGTCAACGTCTTCACCGTCGAGCCGGCCAACCAGCAGAAGCTCGTCGACATCCTGATCGAGGCCACCGACGCGGTGATGTCCAAGGTCGACGGTTTCGTGTCGGCGAACATCCACGCCAGCCTCGACGGAACCCGGGTCGTCAACTACGCGCAGTGGAAGAGCGAAGAGCACTTCACGGCGATGCTCCAGAACCCCGAGGTCCACCCTCACTTCGGCGAGGTACGCGCGATCGCCACGCCGGAACGCCACCTCTACAAAGTCGTCTACACGGAGGACGCTCATGTCTGACGGAAGCACCGACGTCCTGATCGTCGGCGGCGGCCCGGTCGGTTTGTCGACCGCGCTCTTCCTGGCCCGCAAGGGGATCCGGCCGATCCTTGTCGAACGTCGGCCCCGGCTGTCGACGATCCCCCGCGCGACCGGTCTGCACGCCCGCACTGTGGAGATCTTCCGCACCGTCGGCCTGGAACCGGCCGTGCAGCAGGCCGGCATGAAGATCGTCGGGCCGGGCGCCGAACTGGACCTCGTCCGCGCCGGCCGCGCCACGCCACTGGTCATGCTCGGCGCCCAGTCCCTGGCCGATCTCCACAAGTCGTTCGTCATGGAGGCGCACGACGTCGACTACGACCCGTTCACGCCGAGCTGGCCGATCTGGTGCGGCCAGGACCACTACGAGCCCCTGCTCCACGACGCAGCCGTCGAGGCGGGCGCGGACATCCGCTTCCAGAACGAGCTGATCGGGCTGACCCAGGACCAGGACGGGGTGACCGCGACAGTCAACGACAACGGCACCACACGCACCATCCGGGCGCGTTACGTCGTCGCGGCCGACGGCGTGAAGAGCCCGGTCCGGAACATGCTTGAGATCGGAGACCGCAGCAACGGTGTCGCCGGGAACTTCGTCAGCATCATCTTCCGCGCCAAGGTCGACCTGCCCGAGTCGGCACCCCGGTTCACGCTGATCTACCTGATGAACCAGCTCGCCCAGGGTCTGCTGCTCTTCATCGAGCCGGGGCGGTGGATGTTCGGCGTCAACTACTACCCCGAGCGGGGGCAGTCGCCGGCCGACTTCACACCGGAACGCTGCGTCGAACTGGCCCGGATCGCGGCCGGTGACCCCGAGCTGGAGGTCGAGGTCGAGTCGGCCCAGCCCTGGGACGCGCGGCACATGGTCGCCGACGCGTACCAGTCAGGGCGGGTCTTCCTCGCCGGCGACGCGTGTCACGCCCACCCGCCGGCCGGCGGCTTCGGCGTCAACGCCGGCATCCAGGACGCGCACAACCTGGCGTGGAAGCTCGCCGACGTCCTTGCGGGGCGGGCCGACGAGAGCCTGCTCGACTCCTACGAAGCCGAGCGTCGTCCGGTCGGCGCCGCTACCGCCGACCAGGCGTGGATGCTCTTCCGCACCCGGGGCCAGCTCGCCGACGAGGACAAGGCCGCCTACCGGGACTTCGTCATCGTGACGATGGGCTACCGCTACACCTCCAACGCGATCGTCGGCGCGCCCGCCGACACCGAGCTGCTGCCCCGCGAGCTGACCTTCACCGGCCAACCCGGATCGCGTGCCCCGCACGGCTGGGTGGACCACGACGGCGCTCGGGTCTCCACTATCGACGTGCTGACCGAGGGCTGGACGTTGGCCACGGCTCCGGGCGACGACGCCTGGCTGGCGGCGGCCGAGGCGGTCTCGGCGGAGACCGGGCTTCCGATCAAGGCGCTGACCGCCGGCCCCGACGGTGACCTCGCCGACGACGGTTCGTGGCTCGCGAGCTGCGGAGTCGGCCACGGCGGGGCGCTGCTGGTACGCCCCGACGGGATCGTCGCCTTCCGCAGCGCCGGCCCGGTCGACGACCAGGCGCAGACCCTTGCCGCCGCCCTGGCCACGATCCTGCGGGGAGCGTGAGCACATGTCCTACCGCGCCCTCATGGTCATGCGGATGGCCCCCGGTCACGCCGACGCGGTCGCCGAGCTCTTCGCCGAGCACGACAAGGGCGACATGCCCCACGTCGTCGGCATCTCGCGGCGCACGCTCTTCCAGTACCAGGACCTCTACATGCACCTGCTCGAGGCCGACACCGACGTCTTCGACAAGCTCCTCGCGGCCCGAGCCCGCGCGGACTTCCAGGACGTCAACCGGCGGCTCTCGGCCTACCTGCAGCGCTACGCCCCGGACAGCATGACCGAGTTGCAGGACTCGAAGGCCACGCCCTTCTACACCTGGAGCCCCGAGACAGGGAGCATCACGTGACGCTGACCCGCCGCGACATCAACGACATGATGCAGGCATACAAGAAGACGAGCCTGCTGCGTACCGGTGTCGAGCTGGGTGTGTTCGACGCGCTCGCCGCAGGCCCGGCCACGGCCAGCGGGCTCGCCCCGCAGCTCGGCATCCACCCACGGGGGGCGCGCATCCTGCTCGACGCGCTCACCGCGATCCGCCTCACCGACCGGACCGGCGAGCACTTCTCGCTCACCCCGGCGGCCGCCGACCACCTGGTCAGCACCCGTCCGGACTACCTGGGCGGCATGGTCAAGGTGATGTCGAGCGACTGGGAGTGGGACGCGTTGCGCGACCTCAGCGCCGCCGTGCGGGCCGGCGGCACAGTGCTCGACGTGCACGCCGAGACCCCGGAGTACACCTACTGGGAGGACTTCGCCGCCTACGCGACGAAGGTCGCGCAGCCGACCGCCGAGGTGATGGCCGAGGCGCTCGCGCCGTGGACGAAGGAGCGCGCCGAACTCGACATCCTCGACGTCGCCTGTGGCCACGGCGTCTACGGCTACACCCTCGCGCAGCACAACCCCCAGGCGGCGGTGACCTCGCTGGACTGGCCCAACGTGCTCGCCGTGACGGAGAAGCACGCCGAGCGGCTCGGCGTGCGCGACCGGGCGTCGTTCCTGCCGGGTGACATGTTCACCACCGATCTCGGCGGCCCCTACGACGTCGCGCTGCTCACCAACGTCACCCACCACTTCTCCGAGGAGCGGGTGCACGAGTTGGTGGCCCGGCTCGGTTCCGTGGTCAAGCCGGGTGGGCGGCTGGTCATCGTCGGTTTCACCACTGGCGACGAGTCGCCGGCACTGGACCCGGCGCCGTACCTCTTCTCGGTGTTGATGTTGGTCTGGACCTTCGAGGGGGAGTCGCACTCCGTCGCCGCCTACAACCGGGCCCTCGCAGCGGCGGGCTTCGGCCCGGCCGCCGTCCACCCGACGGACCTGCCGTTCCGAGTGCTCGTCGCAGAGAAGGGATGATCATGCATCGGCAACCGATCGTGAAGGTCGCCGCCACCGACGTGCCCGGCATCAACCGGATCGGCGGCGAGGTGCGGATCCTGCTCAGCCCGAAGACCGTCGACGCGACGGAGGGCTTCATGGGCACGGTCCGGCTGGAGCCGGGCGAGTTCCTGGCGGAGCAGTACAACCCGTACTCGGACAAGTTCTGTTATCTGGTGCGCGGCGAGGTGGTGATCCGCGTCGACGGCGCGGAGGTCAAGCTCGCGCCCGACGAGGCTCTCATGGTCCGTCGCGGCCAGCGGCACCGCATCGTCAACGCCGGTGGCGAGACCGCGCTGATCGTGTTCCAGATCAGCCCGCTGGCCCCGCGCCCCGAGCTGGGCCACGTCGACACCGAGGAGGTCCCGCACCCCGAGTCGCCGGTGCCGCAGGTCGGCGGCGTGCGCGACGGGTGGCAGCGACCGACGGGAGGAACCTCATGAGCCAACTGACCCTCGACGACCTGCGTCGGATCCTGGAGACCAGTTCCGGCGTGGTCGAGCAGACCGACTGGGCCGATCCGGCGACGCTCGACGCGCCGTTCGACGACCTCGGCTACGACTCGCTCGCGCTGTTGGAGCTGGCGGCGCGGGTGCAGCAGGAGTACGAGGTGCGCATCCCCGACGACGCTGTGTCGATCATGAAGACGCCGCGGCTCGCCGTCGACTACGTCAACCAACGACTCGCGGATCGGTGACCCCATGGCCGGACACACTGACAACGCGGTCGTCATCAACGCACCGTTCGACCTCGTCTGGGATCTGACCAACGACATCCCCAACTGGCCCTCCCTGTTCAGCGAGTACGCCAGCACCGAAGTGCTCTCGACGTCCGCCGACGGGGCCGTCGTCTTCCGCCTGACCATGCACCCCGACCCGGCCGGCCGGGTCTGGAGCTGGGTCTCCGAGCGGGTGCCCGACCGCAGCGACCGGGTGGTGCGGGCACGGCGGCTGGAGACCGGCGCCTTCAAGTACATGAACCTGTTCTGGGAGTACACCGAGATCCCGGACGGCGGCGTGCGGATGCGGTGGGTACAGGACTTCGAGATGCGGGCGGGCGGGCACGCCGACGACGAGGGCATGACCGCCCACCTCAACCGGACCACACGTGAGCAGCAGGCACGCATCCGGGAGATCGTGGAGAAGGCCGCGGCCGAACGCGGACAGTCATGACCGCCACCGTCAACACGCCCGTCGGCAAGAGCTGGTTGATCTGCCCGGGCTGTCGGGCGCTGCTCTACCAGCGCCGGGTCGAGCGCAACCTGGGCGTCTGCCCGGAGTGCGACCACCACGACCAGGTCACCGCACACCAGCGGATCGAGCAACTCTTCGATCTCGACTCGGTCGAGGAGCTGCCACCGGTCGGCGCCTTGGGCGATCCGCTGGGGTTCGTCGACACCAGGCCCTACCCGCAGCGGATCGAGGCCGCCCGCCGACGTACCGGGCTCGACGAGGCGGTCGTCTGCGTCCGGGGCACTGTCGAGGGGCAACCGTTGATAGCTGCGGTCATGGACTTCCGGTTCCTCGGCGGCAGCCTCGGCACGGGCGTCGGCGAGCGGATCACCCGGGCCGCCGAGTTGGCGCTCGAAACCCGTACGCCGCTGCTGATCGTCAGCGCCTCCGGCGGCGCCCGGATGCAGGAGGGCGTGTTGTCGCTCATGCAGATGGCCAAGACGAGCGCGGCGCTCGGGGCCCTCGACGAGGCCGGGGTGTTGACGATCTCGCTGGTCAGCGACCCGACCTACGGTGGTGTCGCGGCATCGTTCGCGACGCTCTGCGACGTCATCCTCGCCGAGCCGGGTGCGCGCCTCGGCTTCGCCGGGCCGAGGGTCATCCAGCAGACGCTGCGTCAGCCGCTGCCGGCCGGCTTCCAGACCGCCGAGTACCTCTTCGCCCGCGGCATGCTCGACGACCTGGTGCCCCGGTCGAACCTGCGGCCGACCATCGGCCGGTTGCTGGCCTTCGCGGGGGCCGACCGGTCCGCGCCGGATCCTTACCCGGTACGGGCCACCACGCCCCCCGAGTCGGCGGACCCGTGGGCGGTCGTGGCGCTGTCCCGCGACCTCGGCCGACCATCCACACTCGACTACATCGGCCACTTCGTGGACGGTTTCGTGGAGCTGCACGGCGACCGGCTGGCGAGTGACTGCCCGGCGATCGTCGGCGGCCTCGGTCTGATCGACGGCCGGCCCACAGTGGTGATCGGCCATCAGAAGGGCCACACGGTCGCCGAGGTGGCCAGCCGCAACTTCGGCATGGCGACACCGGCCGGCTATCGCAAGGCGGCCCGGCTGATGCGCCTGGCCGAGAAGCTCGGCACGCCGATCGTGACGCTGATCGACACGCCCGGCGCCTACCACGGCATCTCCGCGGAGGAGAACGGGCAGGCCCTCGCCATCGCCGACAGCATCCGGCTGATGGCCGGGCTGACGGTTCCGGTCGTCGCGATAGTGACCGGCGAGGGTGGCAGCGGAGGTGCGCTCGCCCTCGGCGTCGGCAACCGGGTGCTGATGCTCGCCAACGCGACGTACTCGGTGATCAGCCCGGAAGGCTGCGCCGCGATCCTCTGGAACGACTCGGGTCGGGCCGACGAGGCCGCCGAGCAGCTCAAGCTCCAGGCCGGCGACCTGCTGGCGCTCGGCGTCGTCGACGGGGTGGTCCCCGAACCACCCGGCGGGGCACCGGCCGATCCCGGGGCGACGGCGTCGGCCGTACACCGGGCGGTCGTCGACGCGTTCGCGGAGTTGGCTGGTCTCAACCGCGAGGAGGTGCGGGCCCAGCGCCGGGCCCGCTTCCGACAGATCGGAGGTTTGACGAATGCCGGAGGGTAACGGCGACCCGCTGGATGCCGCGGTCCGCAGTCTCGCGCGGCTGATCGGGTCGACGCCTGGTCCGGTCCGCCGCGCCCGGCTCCAGCACGGTGACCTGGTGGTCGAGGTGGAGTGGCCGGACGGCGCACCCGGGGTGGCGGCCGCCCCGGCGGCCCCGCCGGTGGAGGCCGACGCCGGCCTGCACTACGTGTGCGCGCCGATGGTCGCGACGCTCTACCTCGCCCCGTCGCCCGGCGCCGACCCGTTCGTCAGTGAGGGCGACCAGGTCGTGCCCGGCCAGCAGGTCGCGATTCTCGAAGCGATGAAGATGATGATTCCGGTGGAAGCCGACCGCGCGGGCGAGGTGGTGAAGGTGCTGGTGCCCAACTCGACCCCGGTCGAGTACGGCGAACGGTTGATCGCCTTAGCTGTGTCGGAGGGCTGACCCAGTGTTCGAGTCGGTGCTGATCGCCAACCGGGGCGAGATCGCGGTCCGGATCGCCCGGACCTGCCGGGAGATGGGGTTGCGTACCGTTGCGGTCTACTCGACGGTCGACCGGGACTCGGCGGTGGTGCGGCTGGCCGACGAAGCCGTCCAGATCGGGCCGGGTCCGAGCCGGCGCAGCTACCTGAGCGCCCCGGCCATCATCGAGGCGGCCCGCCGCACCGGGGCCGACGCCATCCACCCGGGCTACGGCTTCCTCTCCGAGGACCCGGACTTCGCCGAGATCTGCGAGGCCGACGGGATCACGTTCATCGGGCCGCCGCCCGCCGTGATGGCCGCGCTGGGGGACAAGGCTCGGACGCGGGGCATCATGGCGGGCCTCGGCCTGCCCGTACTCCCCGGTACGACCGACGCCGTCGAGTCGGCGGCCCACGCCCGCGGGGTCGCCGAGGAGATCGGTTTCCCGCTGATCATCAAGGCGGTCGCCGGTGGCGGCGGCCGGGGCGTACGGGTGGTCCGCGACCCGGCCTCGTTCCTGGGTGAGTTCGCCTCCGCGCGGGCCGAGGCGCAGCTGCTCTTCGGCGACAACCGGGTCTACATCGAGCGCTACCTCGAGTCGGCCCGCCACGTCGAGGTGCAGGTGCTGACCGACCGCTACGGCAACGGCATCCACCTGGGCGAGCGCGACTGCTCGGTGCAGCGGCGTCACCAGAAGCTGATCGAGGAGTCACCCGCGCCCGGGTTGCCGCAACACATGGTCGACCGGATGACCGCCGCCGCGGTCACCGGCGCGCTCGGTGTCGGCTACGTCGGCGCGGGCACCTTCGAGTTCCTGGTCGGCGGTGGGGACGACTTCCACCTCATGGAGGTCAACTGCCGGCTCCAGGTCGAGCACCCGGTCTCCGAGTTGGTGACCGGCGTCGACCTGGTGCGGCAACAGATCCTCGTCGCGGCCGGCGAGCGGCTGGCGCTGACCCAGGCCGACGTGACGCCGCGCGGCACGGCGATCGAGTGTCGCGTCAACGTCGAGGACCCGGCGCGCGGCTTCGTACCGACGCCGGGTGAGCTGACCCGCTTCGACCTGCCCGCCGGCCCGTTCGTCCGGGTCGACACACACGGGTACGCCGGCTACCGGGTCCCGGCCGACTACGACTCCCTCCTCGCGAAGGTGGTCGTCTGGGCGCCCGACCGCACCCAGGCCCTGGCCCGGATGGCCCGGGCGCTCGACGAGTGCGCCATCGAAGGGCCCGGTGTGGCCACCACCCGGGACTTCCTCCGATCGACGCTCGACCACCCGCTGTTCCGCGCCGCGAAACACGACACCTCGCTTGTCGACACCATGCTCACCGGCCTCCAGCCGGACACCACCGAAGCTCCAGGGCGCCACTAACCGAAGGGTTCACACTGCTGCCGGTTCGCGGGTTTGCGGCCCGTGCGTCCACGCGGGCGCCCGCGGACGGAAGGTGGCCGACATGGCAATTGACAACGCTTCTCGAGGTGTCAGCCGACGGCGATTATTGGCCGGAGTCGGCGCGGGGGCGCTCGTGGCCGGCACCGGGGGAGTCCTGCTCGACGCGACGCCGGCGGCGGCCGCGTTCTCCAACCGGTTCGGTCGGATGTTCCCGTCGCTGCCGGCGTTCGGGTCCGCGACGAACCAGATGCGGAACGCGCTGATCGACCTGTCGCGCGTCGGCGGCCCGATGGACGCCCGCGACCCGCTCACCGTCGGCGCGGAGGCGCTCGCCGACCAGCAGCAGCACAGCATCAACAACCCCGACAACTTCTCGATCCCGCAGGGCATGACGTACTTCGGGCAGTTCATCGACCACGACCTGGCCTTCGAGACGACGGCGCCACTGGGCACGCCGGTCGACCCGACCACCGTGCCCAACCCGCGGACGCCGGCCCTCGACCTCGACTCGCTCTACGGTGGCGGGCCGACCGGGAACCCGGAGCTGTACAACTCGGCCGATCCCGCCAAACTCAAGATCGAGTCCGGTGGACGCTTCGAGGACCTGCCCCGCAACTCCAGTGGCAGGGCGATCGTGTTCGACGTCCGCAACGACGAGAATCTGCCGATCGCGCAGATCACGGCGGCGTTCATCCTCTTCCACAACCGGGTGGTCGACCTGGTGCGCGCACAGGGCACACCGGCGGCACAGGTCTTCGGCGCCGCCCGGCAACTCGTCACCTGGCACTACCAGTGGATCGTGCTCAACGAGTTCCTTCCGCTGATCGCCGGCCCGGGCACTGTCTTCACAGTGCTCAACGGCGGCCGTCGCTTCTACAAGCCGGAGCCGAACGCGACGTTCATCCCGGTCGAGTTCACCGCGGCGGCGTTCCGCTTCGGCCACAGCCAGCCACGACCGGCCTACCTGGTCAACCGGACCGGCAACGGCGGCGACGAGTTCTACGCCATGCTCTTCGACCCGGCGCTGAGCGGCGCCGACCCGGCCGACCTGCGCGGCGGGAAGCGGGCCGCCCGTCGCTACCTCGACCACCAGTTCTGGTTCCAGTTCTTCGACGGCCAGGTGCGGTGGAGCAAGTGGATCGACGTCCGCAACTCGACGCCGCTGTTCGGCTTTCCGTTGCCCCCACCGCCGGCCGGCTCGCCGTCGGCCAACCTGCTCGGACGTGACCTGCTCCGTCAGCTCACCTTCGGCATCCCATCGGGCCAGCGGGTCGCCGCACACATCGGGGCGCCCGCCCTCGGCAGCTTCAACTTTCCGGAGCTCAGTGGGTACGGCCTCGGCCTGGACTCCAACACCCCGCTCTTCTACTACATCCTCAAGGAGGCACAACTCCAGGCCGGCGGCGGTTCGCTGGGCGCGGTAGGGGGGCGAATCGTGGCGGAGGTGCTCATCGGCGTCGCCCAGCTGGACCCGGCGAGCTACCTGAAGGTGCAGCCCAACTGGCGCCCGACCCTGCCCGCCCGCTTCTCGGGCCAGTTCACGATGGCCGACCTGCTCACGTACGCCAGGGTCGACCCGGCCAGTCGCAACTCCTGACGGCGCCTGCTCCGCACCCGGGCCCGCAGTGGCTCGGTGTGTGGAGCACGGGCGCGGTTGAACGGGACTCCAACGGTCCTCGACACTGGTGCGGGAGGGTGCGGACATGACTGGCAACTTCAGCGATTTCAAGGTGGCGGATCTGTCGTTGGCGGCCTTCGGGCGTAAGGAGATCGAACTGGCCGAGCATGAGATGCCGGGTCTGATGTCGATCCGGAGGGAGAACGCCTCGCGGCAGCCGTTGAAGGGTGCGCGGATCACCGGCTCGCTGCACATGACCATCCAGACGGCGGTGTTGATCGAGACGTTGGTGGCCCTCGGCGCGCAGGTCCGGTGGGCGTCCTGCAACATCTTCTCGACCCAGGACCACGCGGCGGCAGCGATCGTTGTCGGCCCGACCGGCACCCCGGAAGCCCCGGCGGGTGTCCCGGTCTACGCCTGGAAGGGCGAGTCCCTCGACGAGTACTGGTGGTGCACCCAGCAGGTGCTGCTCTGGCCGGACGGGCAGGGCCCGAACATGATTCTCGACGACGGCGGTGACGCCACGCTGCTGGTGCACAAGGGCGCCGAGTTCGAGGCCATCGGGGCGGTTCCGTCGCCGGAGAGCGCCGACTCCGAGGAGTACGAGGTCATCCTCGGTGTGCTGACGCAGTCGCTGCGGGAGGACAACGGTCGCTGGACGCGGGTCGCCGCCGGGATCAAGGGGGTGACCGAGGAGACCACTACCGGTGTGCACCGGCTGTACGAGATGCAGCAGGCAGGAAGCCTGCTGTTCCCGGCGATCAACGTGAACGACTCGGTGACCAAGAGCAAGTTCGACAACAAGTACGGCTGCCGGCACTCGTTGATCGACGGGATCAACCGGGCCACCGATGTGCTGATCGGTGGGAAGGTCGCGGTGGTGTTCGGGTACGGCGACGTCGGTAAGGGCTGCGCCGAGAGTCTGCGTGGTCAGGGAGCGCGGGTCATCGTGACCGAGGTGGACCCGATCTGTGCCCTGCAGGCAGCGATGGACGGCTACCAGGTCGCGACCATCGACGACGTTGTCGAGACCGCCGACATCTTCGTGACGGCGACGGGCTGCTTCAGCGTCATCACCAACGAGCACATGGCGCGGATGAAGCACCAGGCGATCGTGGGAAACATCGGCCACTTCGACAACGAGATCGACATGGCTGGTCTCGCGAAGCGCGGGGACGTCGAGCGGATCACTGTGAAGCCGCAGGTGGACGAGTGGCGGTTCGCGGACGGTCACTCGATCATCGTCTTGTCGGAGGGTCGGCTGTTGAACCTGGGCAACGCCACCGGGCATCCGAGTTTCGTGATGTCGAACAGCTTCGCCAACCAGACCATCGCGCAGATCGAGCTGTTCACCACCACCGACCAGTACCCGATCGGTGTCCACACCCTTCCGAAGCACCTGGACGAGAAGGTGGCCCGACTCCACCTCTCCGCGCTGGGTGTCCGCCTCACCGAACTGACGAAGGAACAAGCCAACTACCTCGGTGTCCCGGTCGAGGGGCCGTACAAGCCCGACCACTACCGCTACTGAGAGGGCGCGCCTCGCATGATCGCCGTATCTGGCTCGATCGCGACCGACCATCTGATGCGCTTCCCGGGGCGGTTTGCCGAGCAACTCATCGCCGGCAGCCTCGACACCGTCTCGCTCTCGTTCCTCGTCGACGACCTGGTCGTCCGGCGCGGCGGGGTCGCTGCCAACATCGCCTTCGGGCTCGCTCAACTCGGGCACCGGCCGGTGCTGCTCGGCGCGGTCGGCGGCGATTTCGGGGACTACCGCAGTTGGCTGGAGCGGCACGGGGTCGACTGCTCGGAGGTGCAGGTCAGCTCCGTCGCACACACAGCCCGGTTCATCTGCACCACCGACACCGACCTCTGCCAGATCGCGTCCTTCTACCCCGGCGCGATGGGCGAGCCCGACCGGATCAGCCTCGACGGTGTCGCCGCGCGGGCTGGCGGGCTCGGGCTCGTCATCGTCGCCGCGGAGAACCCGGACACGATGCTCGCCCGCGCCGCCGCCTGCCGCCGGCTGGGCCTGCCCTTCGCCGCGGACCCGTCACAGCAGCTGGCCCGGATGCCGTCGGCCGACATCGAGGCCATGATCAACGGTGCTGGTTACCTGTTGACGAACGAGTACGAGGCGGCGCTGCTGGAGTCGAAGACCGGGCTGAGTGAGGACGACATCCTGCGCCGCGTGGGCGTGCGGGTCGTGACCCTGGGCGCCAACGGGGTACGCGTCACCGGTCAGGACTGTGACTTCCTGGTGCCGGCGGCGCGGGTGGGCCGCATCGTCGACCCGACCGGTGTCGGCGACGGCTTCCGGGCCGGCTTCTTCGCCGCGCTCGCCGCCGACCTGCCCATCGAGCGCGCGGCACAGGTGGGCTGCGTACTGGCGGCGCACGTGCTGGAGGTCGAGGGCCCGCAGGAATACACGGTCGACGCCGCTGCTTTCGAGCGCCGCATCGCCGACTCCTACGGCCCGGACGTCGCCGTCGACGTGCGGGCGCTGGGGCTGGCTCGGGTCTGATCGGACCGCCGCCCCGGGGACGAGCCGGGCCCGTCCCGGGGGCGGTCTTCAGACGATTTACGACGACTAGCGAAGCTCGATCTTGACACTGTGATACCGGATGACTACCCTACGGGCCGATCCGCACATCGGGGGTGTCATCGTGGCGGTGCCGATCGACTTCATGGTGCTCGGGCCCCTGGAGGTTCGCGTTGGTGACCAACGCGTAGAGATGGGCGGCGAGCGGCAGAGAAGGCTGCTGGCCGGTCTGCTCCTCCGCCATGGTCAGCTGGTGTCCGCCGCGGACCTGATCGCCGTCGCCTGGAGCGGGGACCCGCCCGCGACAGCTCGCAACCAGATCCACAGCGGAATCTGGCAGCTACGTCGCACACTTGATCGCTACGGTGCGGCGCATCTGCTGGTTGGTGAGCGCGCCAACTACCGGCTTCGGGTCGACGCGAGTCAGCTGGACCTTGCCCGATTCAAGGACGCCGTGTCCGAGGGGCGGCGCCTCATGGCGCTCGATGACAAGCGCAAGGCTGCTGTCGTGCTGCGTCAGGCGGTGTCGATGTGGCGGGGTCCCGCGCTCGCGGATCTGAACGGCATCGTCCTGGAGCGCGAGGCAGCCGTGTTGGAGGAGATGCGCATCGCGGTTCTCGAAGAGTGTCTGGAGTGCGAGCTGACCTTCGGCGCCGGGGCTGCCGTGGTCGCCGAACTGACTGATCTGGTGGCGAGACATCCGCTGCGCGAGCGGCTCGCGGCAATGCTGATGACAGGCCTCTACCAGTCCGGACGGCAGGCCGAGGCGATCGAGGCGTACCAGCGCGTGGCTTCCACGCTCGCCGACGAACTGGGCGTCGACCCGGGCGACGAACTGCGGAAGACCTACGAGGCGATTCTTCGGCAAGACCGAGCCCTCGACCCGTCGGCGCGTCCCGGTGGCGTCGCCGTTGCGTCCGGCGCCGGTGCGACACCTGTTCGCCCGGCTCAACTTCCCATGCAAGGGGCCCTGTTCGTCGGCCGTTCCGCCAGTCTGGCCGAGTTGGATGGGGCTCTGGCGACCGATCCCACCGACCAGCCGCGCCCGACGGTCCTGTCCATCGTGGGCCACGCCGGTGTCGGCAAGACCACGCTGGCCGTCCGTTGGGCACATCGGGTCCGTGACCGTTTCCCGGACGGGCAGCTCTTTGTGAACCTGGACGGGTTCGGCCCGGACGGAACGGCGGCCCTCAAGTCGACCGACGTCCTCCGAGACTTCCTGGAAGCGTTGAACGTTCCGCCGGACCGGATACCTCCCGGGCTCAACGGCCAGGCGAGTCTCTACCGCAGTGTCCTGGCCGACCGGCGGGTGCTGGTAGTGCTGGACAACGCCCGCGACGCGGCACAGGTACGCCCACTGCTTCCGGGCAGCCCGTCCTGCCTGGTCGTGGTCACCAGCCGAAACCGGCTCACCGGACTCGTCGTGAACGAAGGGGCTCAACCCGTCGCACTCGACATGCTCACCGAGGTGGAAGCGCACGAGTTGCTCACCCGCCGCCTCGGCGTCGCCCGGGTCGTGCGGGACGCGGAAGCCGTCGACCAGATCATCCGCCGGTGTGCGGGACTACCCCTGGCGCTGGCCATCGTCGCGGCGCGTGCGGCCACCGACGCCCAGCTCTCGATCGAGGTCCTCGCCAGTCGCCTCGGGAGCGGCAAGGACCTGGACGTCCTTGCCGGAGACGATCCGGGCTCCGACCTCCGCACAGTTCTCTCCGGTTCCTACCGCGCTCTCAGCCCCGAACACGCCCGACTGTTTCGCCTGCTCGGCCTGCACCACGGCCTGGAGATGGCCGTCTCGACCTGCGCCAGCCTGGCCGGACTGCCGCTGGACCAGACCAGTCGACTGCTGGCCGACCTGGTAGCCGTCCACATGGTCGAGCGGCGTTCGACCGACCGGTACGCGCTCCACGATCTCCTGCGCGCGTACGCGCGCGAACTCGTCGATGTCCACGAGACCGAGCGCGATCGACGCGCCGCGCGGCATCGGATGCTCGACCACTACCTGCACACCGCCCATGTCGCCGATCGGCTGATCTATCCGCACCGGCGTGACTCGATCGACCTCGCGGCGCCGCAGCCCGGCGTGACCACGGAGATCCTCGCTGACAGCGACGCGGCGTTCGCCTGGTATACGCACGAACGGCGGGCACTCGTCATGGCGGTCGACATGGCAGCGTCGAACGGGTTCGACTCGCACGCATGGCAACTTGGCTGGACACTGACCACCTTCCTCAACCGGCTCGGGTGGTGGCACGAGTGGGCCGCGGTCGAGGCCACGGGTCTCGTCGCCGCGCAGCGGCTGAAGGACCGCAGGGCCGAGGCGCGCTGTCATCGCGGCCTCGCCAACGCCCACACCCGCCTGGGGCACTACGACCGTGCCCGCCAGCACCACGGCTCTGCCCTGAATCTGTACGTCGAGATCGGGGATCGGACGGGACAGGCGCAGGTCCACAGCAATCTGTCCTGGTTGGCCGAGCGCCAGGGAAGCTACGGTGACGCGCTGGCGCACGCCGAACAAATGTTGCACCTCTACCGGCGTGTGGGCCCCGAAGCCGGCGTAGCCAGCGCGCTCAATGCGGTCGGGTGGTATCACAGCCTGCTGGGGGACCACACCCGCGCTCTTGACTACTGCGGACGCGCCGTCACTCTCACGCAACGCCTGGGCGACCTCCACGGTGAGGCGTACGTGTGGGACAGCCTGGCGCATGTTCACCACCAACGAGGTGACCACGCCCAGGCGCTCTCCTGTGGGCGGCGCGCGGTCGACCTGTCTACGGAGGTTGGTGAGACCACCCTCCAAGCCAGCGCGTTGGCCCGCCTCGGCGACACCTACGAGGCGGCGGGTGACCTCGCCTCCGCGTGGAAGGTGTGGCATCAGGCCTTGGATGTCTACAACGGACGCGACGAGGTGCAGGCGGCGGCCATTCGAGAAAAGCTGAAGGTCAGCATCTACGGCTCCTGACCTCCTGCCGGTCGTGACAATCAGACATGGGCCCGAACGCGGATCTCCAACCCATCGACGGGTGTTCACACCTTGGCAGCGGTGCGCGCCTCCGCTAACGTCCATGGGAACGCTCCCATGAACTTAGATACATCTATGTGATCTGGAGGCAACACGTCGTGGCTATCCTCTCCTCGCTCCGCCGCAGATCGGCCGCCATCAGCGTGGCGGCCGTCGCGGGCGCCACCGCCGTCGGCGTCTGCCTCGCCGTCAGCAGCGCCTCCGCCGGCACGCTGTCCGGGTCGCTCTACCGCGACCCGAGTTCGGCAGTCGTCCGCTGGGTCGCCGCCAACCCCGGCGACTCGCGCACGGCCGTCATCCGCGACAAGATCGCGAGTCAGCCGCAGGCACGCTGGTTCGCCAACTTCAACCCCTCGACAGTGCAGTCCGAGGTCTCCGGGTTCATCGGTGCCGCCAACGCAGCGCAGCAGATCCCGGTCCTGGCCGTCTACGAGATCACCAACCGGGACTGCGGCGGGGCCAGCGCCGGTGGGGCGCCCGACCTCAACCAGTACCAGACGTGGGTGTCCAACTTCGCCAGGGGACTGGGCAACCAGACCGTCATCATCATCCTGGAAACCGACTCGCTCGCTCTGCTGACGTGCCTGAGCAGCGCCGAGATCAACGCGCGCAACGAGGCGATCTCGACGGCCACCCGGACCATCAAGTCAGGTAACCCCAACGCCAAGGTCTACCTCGACGGCGGCCACTCCACCTGGAACAGCGCCGGTGAGACGGCCAACCGCCTCCGGGCGGCCGGCGTGCAGTACGCCGACGGCTTCTTCACCAACGTGTCGAACTACAACTCCACCTCCAGCGAGGCGAACTTCGGTCGGGCGGTCATCTCCGCGCTCAACGGCATGGGGGTCTCGGGCAAGCGCCAGGTCATCGACACCAGCCGTAACGGGGGTGCCAGCGGGGACTGGTGCGGCGACGACAACACCGACCGACGCATCGGGCAGTACCCGACGACCAACACGGGTGACAGCAACATCGACGCGTACCTGTGGGTGAAGCCGCCGGGGGAGGCGGACGGCTGCCGCTTCACTGCCGGTTCGTTCCAGCCCGACCTGGCCTTCAGCCTGGCCAACGGCGCGCCCAACCCGCCCACCACCACCCCGCCGACTACCACTCCCCCGACCACGACCCCGCCGACGACCACGCCGCCGACCACCCCTCCGCCGACCACCACTCCGCCGGCCGGTGACGGCTGCTACGCGTCGATCGCGGTCAACCAGTGGGCTGGCGGTTTCACAGCGAGCGTGACGGTCACCGCCGGCAAGTCGGACATCAACGGCTGGACCGTGTCCGTCGCGCTGCCCGGCGGCGCGGTCACCAGCGCCTGGAACGCGCAGGTCAGCGGCACCAGCGGAACCGTCGGGTTCACCAACGTGAGCTACAACGGACGGGTCCTCGGCCGGCAGTCGACCAACTTCGGCTTCCAGGGCACCGGCACCGGCCCCGGCGTGTTGGCCGACTGCGTGACCAGCTGATTCCACCCGATGCGGCGGCCCGGCACGGAGGACACTCTCCGCGCCGGGCCGCTCTGTGCCACCCAGGTAGCGCTCGCACCCCCCCGTCAGCTCAGGGGACGCCCCGCGATCTATGTCCGCACGGTGGTGGCCTGCGGCTTCTCGGCACCGCGGCTGTGGTTCGGTCGTACCGACCAACCGCTGTGGTCAGGCTCGTGGTTCCTCCCTCTCCTGCGGGACATTTCGTGGCCGGCGAGCAAGGCGATCGCCACGGCTGTCAGCAGGCCACCGAACAACGGGATGACGCGCACACCGGCCGTCGCCAGCAGACCCGCGCCTATCAACGAGCCGGCCGCGAGGCCGAAGTTGAACGCGACGCTGAGGCTGGCCGACGCCATGTCGGTGGTCGACGGGGCCACCTGCATGACGCGGTGCTGGACTCCCGCGATCAGCGAACTGAACGACATCCCCGCCACGGCGAGCAACGGGATCGTCAATACCTTGCTCGAGCCAACTCCAGAGAGGCCGAGCATCGCGGCGGTGAGGAGCCCGAGTAGGACCAGCACGACACCGAGCGGAAAGCGGTCCAGGACCCGGCCGACCGCCCAGGTGCCGGCGACGCCGAACGAGCCTTGAACGAAGAGCAGCAGGCCGAGAGACGCCGCGGCGAACCCGCTGACGTCGAGGAGGAAGACGGTCATGTAGGTGAACGCGCCCATGGCGCCGGTGACCGCGAGGACGGTGGCGAGGAGGAGCACGACGAAGCGTGGCCGGTCCGGCATCGGCCCGATGTCGCCCGCACTCTCTTGCGGTGTGACGCTCGGTAGGAGCAGGGCGACCGCGACGCAGGTGACGAAGCCGAAGACGGCCATCGCGACGAAGGCCGCCCGCCACCCGGCCTGCCCTCCCAACCAGGTGCTCAGCGGTACGCCGAGGACCGGGCCGAGCGCGTTGCCGATCGACAGCCGAGCCACGATGCGGCCCCGGATGTTCGCGGGGAACATCGAGATCGCCACCGGGAACACCACAGCCCAGAAGACACCGTTTGTGGTGGCGGACACCAGCCGCGCGGCGAGCAACACCTCGTAGGAGGTTGCGAAGGCCGACACCGTCGTCGCCGCGGCGAACACGCCGAGGGCGCCGGCGAGCAGCGGACGCCGGGGCACACGCCGAGTGACCCGGGTCAGCGGGAGCGCCACAATCATGACCACCACCGCGTACCCGGTCACCAGCAGACCGGCCTCAGACCTGGAGCGTCCCAGGTCTGGGGCGATCAGCGTGAGCAACCCGATCGGAAGCACTTCGGTGGTGACGTAACAGAAAGTGGCTGCGGACAACGCGGCGAGGGCATAGACCGCGCGTCGTTGGTGCACCATTGGCGACCTCCCAGATCCTGGACGAGGTGTAGCGATCAGCCAGGGCGATGGGCCGTCGTGATCCCGGCTAAATGGGTTTTGACGGTAGCATAGCTAGTTGTGGATTCCTTGCTGGTCTCGATGTGTCGAGAGCAGATGCGAAGAGCCAGCGAAGAATGTAACCGCCTTAAAGGGTCTAGGTGGTAGCATCGCCGGTATGCCACTCGACGTGTGCCAACTACCGTTGGTCGGCGGTCACCCGGCACTCGATCTGGCCAACACGCTGGAGCGAGGGGGCGAGTCGCCGCACGACTTCCTGTCCGACAGTTCCGCTCTGCTGCGCTGGTCGGTCCGGGTGGGCGTGATCAGCGACGCGGAGGCCGACCAGGTGGGCCGGGCGTGGCACGACGAGCCAGCCGCCGCGCACGCGGGACTGGCCGCCGTGCGGGACATCCGTGAGGGGCTGTACCTCGTGATGCTCGCGGCGATCACCGACGCGAACGGTGACACGGCGGGTGACCCCATCGTGGCCGGTGCCGCCCTTGTCGCACTACATCAGCGCTGGTCCGGCGCGGCCGCCCGAGCGAGATTCGTGCTCGACTCGTCGCAGGTGCGACTGGTCTACGGCACGGCGCCGGCCATGCTGGTGCCCGACCGGATCGCCGAGGCCGCCCTCGACGTCATGCTGACAGCCGACCTGACCCGGGTGCGCCGCTGCCCGGTGCTCGAAGGTGGTTGTGACTGGCTGTTCCTCGATCAGAGCCGCAACGGTTCCCGCCGCTGGTGCCGCATGGCCGACTGCGGCAACGCGGTGAAGGCGCGACGGCTCACCGAGCGCCGCCGTGCCGCCCGGCCCTCCGGCGCCCAAAGGTGCGCCGAAATCGATGACGGGCCGGATCGACCAGCGCCAGGCACGGCGGCGGGCTGATTGGACCGACCACCGGCTATGGCAGCGCAAAGATGGCGTGCAGGCCGGTCATCAGGGGCTTGAGCAGCGAAGATCCGAGGTTGCGCTGGCGAAGCGTGCCCGCCGGCAAGCCCCAACTGAACGTTGACGAGTTGCTTGATTGTCTCAGCAGGGGCGGTACGCCTAGGTTTGTCGAACACATCCGAGGTCACCTGGCAGCAGCGCGGCACCGACCGCGCGCCCCGAAAGCGCCCACGCCTCGCCTCGTCGAGTCGACGCACACCCTGGACAGGTCGCCCGCTAACGATCGGGACGGCCAGTAGTCGCAGAGCCAGTTCTGGCCGATCTTCACGGTGCCCCCGGCAGGATTCGAACCTGCGACACACGGTTTAGGAAACCGATGCTCTATCCCCTGAGCTACGGGGGCGCGAGGGCCCAGTCTAGCGACCCGGGCACTCAACTGGGGTGGCAGGGAGTGGTCCCGGTTCACCCTGCCACCCGGACCCCTGTCTTCCCAGCCCAGGACCACAGTCGGGCAAACGAACCTCGCTCTCGACTGGCGGTCTCATTGGCGCCCTGCGCTGGCGCGGGACTCCACAAAGCTTCATCACCTGCGGACACGTTCCCGCGTTCATCGGTTGGCATTCGCACTCGATGCCACCCGCCCGATTCCCCCAGGGACCACGCGCCGGGCTCCGCGCCCGAGCGAGCATCAACGGCCGCCCCTGACCGGCGCGCTGCCTGGGATCCGCTGAGAGAAGTGGTGCTCCGCGCCGCGAAGGGGGGTTCGCGGCGCGGAGGGCGACTCAGGCTGCGTAGATCAGCTTGACGCCATTCAGACCGAGTGCCGCCGCCCGTGTGCCGCGGACTCCGCTGTTGAGGTTGCGCCAACTGTTGTTGCTGACGGCCTCGTGCACCCACCCGTCGACGACGTTGTAGATGTGCTTCACCCCGTTGACGTTGAGCGCGGCCAGCGAGGTGCCCTGTGCGCCGTGGATGCCGGTCCACAGGTTGGCCCAGCCGGCGTTGCTGGCGGCCTCGTGGACCCGGCCGCCGTTCAGTGTGTAGAGGATCTTCGTGTTGCCCAGTGTGATCGCCGCTACCGCCGAGGCCGGGATGCCCGTGTTCAGGTTCCGCCAGGCGTTGGCGCTGTGCGCCTCGTGGACGTACCCGCCGACGATGCTGTAGACGTACTTGACGCCGTTCAGCGTGATCACCGAGATCGACGACGAGCTTGCCCCGCCGATGCCGGTGTTGAGGTTGCGCCAGCCGTTGTTGCTGGCGGCCTCGTGCACGTAGCCGTCGACGACGTTGTAGACCAGCTTCACCCCGTCGAGGTTGATCGCGGCCAGTGCGGTGCCCTGTGCGCCGTGGATGCCGGTCCACAGGTTGGTCCAGCCGGCGTTGCTGGCGGCCTCGTGGACCCGGCCGCCGTTGAGGGTGTAGAGGATCTTCGTGGATCCGAGGGTGATCGCGGTCGTCGCCGTTCCGGTGACCGCGCCCGCGCTGCCGGAGACCGGCAGGGCGCGCCAGCCGGTGTTGCTGGCCGCCTCGAACACCTGACGGGGCTGGTCGGCCGGGTTCTGCTGGATGAAGACCAGCGGGTTGATCCGGGTGCCGGACGGGTCGATCATGTGCCAGTGCAGGTGTGGGCCTGTCGAGCTGCCCGAGCCGGGTGCGCCGGCCGCGCCGCCGGAGCGGCCCACGATCGTGCCCGCGCCCACGCTGGCACCGTTGCCGAGCAGGAACTGCGACAGGTGCAGGTACTGGCTGCGGTACCCGTCCGCGTGTTGGATCGTGACGGTGTGCCCGCCCGTGCCGTTGTTGGGGATGTTCTGGATGGTGCCGGCGCCGCAGGCCGGCAACGCCGTGCCCACCCCCATCCCGAAGTCGATGCCGCCCAGTGACCCGCGGCGGAGGTGGCCCTCCCAGGTGTCGGTGATCGGGTAGGCGCCGAACGGGTTGTAGATCGACGGCGCGGCCTGCGCGGCCTCGGGAACCAGCAGGCCACCGGCGCTGATGGCGCCCGCACCCAGCACCGCCGCGCGTAACATCGTGCGGCGACTCACGGCGGAGGTGGCCGTGTCGTCGCCGCAGCAGCGGCCTTCGTAACCGTCAGTCATTCCCACTCCTTCTGCACCCGCCGAGATATCTACGGAGGCTAATGGGTGGGATGGTCTTGCGGTACCGCGGCCACCAGGCGTTGATCAGAGCGACGGGAGCTGTTCGGCTCGGGTGACCACCTGGTCGATGAGGCCGTACTCCCGGGCCTGCTCGGCGGTGAACCACCGGTCCCGGTCCCAGTCCCGCTGGATCTCGTCGAGTGAGCGTCCACTGTGCTGGGCGATCAGCTCCTGCATCGTCCGCTTCACGTGCAGCATGTTCTCCGCCTGGATGGTGATGTCGGCTGCGGTTCCGCCCATCCCCCCGGACGGCTGGTGCATCATGATCCGCGAGTGCGGCAGCGCGTACCGCTTGCCGGCCGTACCCGCGCAGAGCAGGAACTGCCCCATCGAGCCGGCGAACCCGAGCGCCAGCGTCGCCACGTCGTTGCGGACGTAGCGCATCGTGTCGTAGACAGCCATTCCCGCGCTCACCGAACCGCCCGGCGAGTTGATGTAGAGGTAGATGTCCCGGTCGTCGTCCTCGGCGGCGAGCAGCAGGATCTGCGCGCAGATCTGGTTGGCCGACTCCTCCGTCACCTCGCTGCCGAGGAAGACGATCCGCTCGCGCAGCAGCCGCTCGAACACATGGTCACCGAAGGACGGCTGCCCACCCTCCAACATCCGCACGTCGTACCCGATCATGTGCCGCCGCCTTCCACCGCGCCGGCGGGCGGTGGGGACCACCCGGTGGACCGGCCCCTTCAGCGTGCGGGCGACGACGGTGGCTGGCCCAGTGATTCTGCCGCCGGCAGATCCGCCGACGGCAGAACCCACGCGGCCTACGCGACGGTCACCCGCCGCGCACCCGCCCGGGCCCGCGCGCAGCCCACCAGAGCGGGGGTACGCGGACCGGGGCGCGAGCCACCAGCGGAGGCCATCGCGCCGACGCTGAGGGTCGGCTCGCTCGCCACCGGCCCGCGGTGCAGGACGAACCCATCGACACGTGGACCCACCAGCAGGGTGGCGTTGCCGATCTCCCGGCGAGTCGCATCGACCCGCTCCAGGTCGGTAAGCGCGGCGCGCGGCGCGGCCGGGAGGCGGGGCTCGACCCTGCGCATGTCGTCGCGGGCCTCGCCGAGCAGGTCGGCGAGGCTGATGCCGAGCGCCCGGCAGATCGCCGCCAGCACCTCCGACGAGGCCTCCTTTCGACCCCGCTCGACCTCCGAGAGGTAGGGCACGGAGACGTCCGCCGACGCGGCCACCTCGCGCAGCGTGCGGCCCTGACGCTGGCGGTGGCGGCGCAGCACCCCGCCGATCACTCGTCGCAGCAACGACATGCCGGCCTCACTTTCGCGGTCGTCGTCGGGGGAACATCCCCATCATGCCCGCTGCCGGACCTGCCGGCTGCCCGTGCGGGCCCGCGCCGCGCCAGGCGCGGGCCCGACCCCGTCACCGAGCCAGGTGGGTGTGCCAGTTGGCCGGATCGGCCACCAGCGTGACCGCCGGGAACAGCGCCCGGGTGCCGCCGGTGGGAAGCAGAGCGCTGTCGTCGATCGACACATTCACTCCGTGGACGTCGTAGACGGTCAACGACTCGTTGCCGTTCTCGCCGGTGAACCGCGCCGGGTGTCCGTCAAGTGTGGTGTTCGGGTCGACGTACCCCCTGGCCGTGGGATCGGTGATGTTGCGGTAGCGGGAGACGCCGAGGGACAGCGTCCGGGCCCGTTGCCGACCGGGCTCGGTACCCGGCTCCGCTGTCCAGGTCATCCCGACGTACCAGGTCAGGGGCTCATCCAGGGACTCGGACACGTCGACCGTGATCAGCCCCAGGTTGGCCGGTAAACCTGTCACCGTCGCTGGCATCGGGACGAGGCTCGTGTCGAACCGTAGCGAACGGGCCACCTGCACCGCGGCGTCCCGCGTATCCGGTTCCACCCCTAACACCCGGACCTGCGCCCAGCCCTTCGGGGCGTACTCCCAGCGCAGGATCGCCTCCGGCTTCTCGGCACCGGAATAGCTGGTGAAGACGCTGGGCCCGCCGTTCAGCTCGGGACCGGCCTCGGTGGCACGGGCCAGGGCCAACTCCCCGCTGTCACGCTGCGGTGCCGACGGTTGCACGTCCTTCGGAAGAAGCGAGACGGCCACGAACTGTCGCTGGTCGTCGGTGCGGCCGTTCGACGCGCTGAGGTGCACACCCGGGCCGGAGAGGAGCAGTCCGGCCTGGTACTGGAGATCCCGCAGCCCGTCCGGCAGCCAGCCGAACCGGACGTAAACCCGCTGTGGGTCGACAGTGGTGAGCGCGACCGGCAGACCGGTCTCGCCATCGGCGGGCGCCGTGCCGAACGGGGCGGGGGCCGGCGGTCGGTCCGGGGTGAGCAGGTCGGGGACGGTGAGCCCGCCGACGGTCAGTGCCACCGCCAGCAGCGCGGCGCCGGCACCCTGGGCGAGGCGGCGTTGCCGCCGTGCCGTGCTCATCGCCCGTTCCACGTCCAGCACGACGGAGGGCCGCTCGGCCGACTCGATCTCGGTCAGCATCAGGTCGCCGATGTGGCGTTCGTCAAGCATCGTCGCTCCTCTCAGTTCGCGGTCAGGGTGGGGGTGAGCAGGGTGCGCAGGCTGGCAAGGCCCTTGGCGGTCTGGCTCTTCACCGTCCCCGTCGAGCAGCCCATGGCCCGGGCGGTCTCCTCGACGCTGAGGTCCTGGAAGTACCGCAGCACCAGCACCGCCCGTTGGCGTGGCGGCACCTGCCGCAGCGCGCCCACCACCGTGATCCGGTCGGTCGGGTCGGCAAAGGACCTGGACACGTCGGGCAGCGCGGCGCCGAGGCGGACCCGCGCCCACCGCAACCGCCGCTCGTCGATCAGTCGCCGCACCAACATGGTCCGGACCAGCGCGTCCAGGTGATCGGCCTGCCGGGCCCGCGCCCACGAGCGGTACAGCTCGGTGAGCACCCGTTGCAGGATGTCGTCGCCCCGGTCCCAGTCCCCGCACATCAGGTAGGCGGTGCGCCGCCACTGCACCATCCGGGATCTGACGTACTCGGTGTATTCGTCGTCGGCCTCGGCTCGCCGTCTGCCGCTCGTCGTCACGAGGGTCGCGCCCCCTCCGTCTGCCGGCCTGCACCGGTTCGTCGTTGTCGTCCGGTAGTCGGGTGCGGGCACGCCGCCGGTTGTCCGCCGCAACCCGGGCGTGCGGTCGACGGTGTACCCGCTATGTTGTGGGCGTGCAGGCGACGGCGGGGGAGCAGGTTCGACGGTGATCCATTTTCCCGCGCAGCGCCGGGGCCCACTGAGCGCGCTGAGCCTTCGGCTCGCCGCCGCGCTGGGCCTGGTCTTCGCCGTGGTCGCCGCGGTCTACCTCGGCCGGGACGGCTACCGCGATGTCAACGAGGACGGCCTCACCCTCCTCGACTGCTTCTACTACGCGGTCGTGTCGCTCTCGACCACCGGCTACGGGGACATCACCCCGGCCGCGCCGTCGGCTCGGCTGGTCAACGTCCTCTTCATCACCCCGGCCCGAGTGATCTTCCTTATCATCCTGGTCGGCACCACCCTGGAAGTTCTGACCGAGCAGTACCGGACCGGCCGTCGCCTGTCGCGGTGGAGGAGAGCCGTGAAGGACCACGTCATCATCTGCGGCTACGGCACCAAGGGGCGCAGCGCGGTGTCCGCCCTGATGGAGAACGGTCTGGACCGCTCGCGGATCGTGGTGGTGGAGCGCAGCGCCGCCGCTCTGCGGCAGGCCACCTCCGCCGGGCTGGTGGCGATCGAGGGTTCGGCGACCCGTTCGTCGGTGCTGAACGAGGCGCACGTCAAGAACGCGAAGGCCGTGATCATCGCGACCGACAGTGACGACGCGTCGGTGCTGGTCGCGCTGACGGTACGGCAGCTCACCGCCGGGCAGGTCCGCATCATCGCGGCGGCGCGGGAGGCGGAGAACGCCCCGCTGCTCAAGCAGAGCGGCGCGCACCACGTGATCGTCTCCTCGGCCACGGCGGGCCGGCTGCTCGGCCTGTCCACCTCGGCGCCGCCGCTGATCGACGTGGTGGAGGACCTGCTCACCCCCGGCCAGGGCATGGCGCTGGCGATGCGTTCCGCCGAGCGGGACGAGGTGGGTCGCTCGCCGCGCGAGCTGGAGTCGTTGGTGATCGCCCTGGTGCGGCGGGGCAAGGTGGTCACCCTGGCGGACCGGGCCGGCGCGGTGATCGAGACCGGCGACATGCTGGTGCACGTACGCGACGACCGCCCCCAGTCGGCCACCACCGCCTGATCGTCCCACCGCTGCCGCGGTGGTGACCGCTGGGATGACGCTGCCGCTCTCGCCGCTGCGAGGCGGCGTCAGCAGGTGTCGTCGGCGACGCAGATCGCCTCGGTGCAGCTGACGGCGGTGCCGGTGGAGGCCCGGCTGAGTAGTTCGTAGAGCGTCTCCCGCTCGGCGCGATCCAACGCGCCCAGCACCTCGTCTTCGGCGCCGGCCAGGGCGCATTCGGCCTCGCTGAGGCGTTTTGCCCCATCTTCGGTGAGTTCGACGACGTGTCGGCGGCGATCCTCGGGTGAGCGCCGACGTTCGATCAGCTGCTTCGCCTCCAGGTCGTTGAGCAGCCCGACGATGTTGGTGCTGTCCATTTCCAGGATGGTGGCCAGCGCCTGTTGCCCGGTGCCGCCGCCGGCGCGCAGCACTGTGAGTGCGACCAGATGCCGGGGGCGTAGCCCCAGCGGCGCCAGCACCGACTCCGACCGCAGTCGCATCCGCCGGGCCAGATGGTCCAGGAGTGCGCCCGAGCGGTGCTCGGAGGAGTCGAGCGGCTGCGCGGACATGTGACCCACTCTACCGACTCAGCGGAACATCGGCCTGCTATAAATAGTTGGTGCCTCACGAACGATCTCTGAAGGAGGAATGATGCATCTGCTGCATATTGATTCGAGCATCCGCGGTGACTGGTCGGTCAGCCGGCGGCTCACCGCCCGTGCGGTCGACGCATGGCGTGCGGCCCACCCGGACGGCACCGTGGCCTACCGGGACCTGGGCGCCGAGCCGCTGCCGCACCTGGACGCGGACGGCGGGCTGGCGCGAATGACCCCTCCGGACCAGCACACGCCGGCCCAGAGCGAGTCCTGGCAGCTCAGCGAGCGGCTCGTCGACGAGGTGAAGCAGGCCGACGTGGTGCTGCTCGGCCTGCCGCTCTACAACTTCGGCGCGCCGAGCAGCGTCAAGTCCTGGGTCGACCACCTGATCGTTCCCGGGCTGGCGTACGACCCGACGACGCAGGAGGGCCTGCTCGGCGGACGCGAGTTCGTGGTGCTGGCCACCCGCGGCGGCGGCTACGGCGAGGGCACCCCTCGTTTCGGCTGGGACCACGCCGAGCCGTGGCTCCCGCACGGCCTGTCGATGACCGGCCTGCAGCCGCGCTTCATCAGCGCCGAGCTGACCCTGGCGCCGTCGGTGCCGGCGATGGCCGAGTTGATCCCGCTGCACGAGGCGAGCCTCGCGACGGCCGAGAAGGAGATCGACAACCTCTGGATGCCGGCCACCGCCCAGCGCTGATAAAGCGCCGGTACGACGAGAGCGGCCGCCCCCGGATCGGGGACGGCCGCTCTCGTCGGTGCGGACGGGTTACATGATCGTCCAGGTGTCGCCGCTGCCCAGCAGGCCGGCGAGCTGCTGCTCGGGGGTCTCGGTGACCTTCGCCTTCGCGGCCGCGAGCTGAGCCTGCACCACGCTGTCGTAGGACGGCCGGTCCACCGAGCGGAACACCCCGATCGGAGTGTTGCGCAGGTCCAGGCCGGGCAGCCGGGACAGCGCGAAGGCGTAAGCAGGGTCGGTCACCGTCGCGTCGTGCACGACGATCTCCTCCGGGCGGACCGAGCTGGTGTCCCGGACCTCCAGGCCGAAGCCACCCGGTGGGTGCACCACGCAGAACTGCCCGTCGGCCCCGAAGGTGATCGGCTGGCCGTGCTCCAGGCGGATCAGGTAGTCGTCCCGCGTGGACGGGTCCTTGAGCTGCTCGAACGCCCCATCGTTGAAGATGTTGCAGTTCTGGTAGATCTCCACGAACGCCGAACCCTCGTGCTCGGCGGCGGCCCGTAGCACCGACTGGAGGTGCTTGCGGTCGGAGTCGATGGTGCGGCCGACGAAGCTGGCCTCTGCGCCGAGGGCGAGCGAGAGCGGGTTGAACGGGGCGTCCGCAGAGCCGGTCGGTGTCGACTTGGTGACCTTGCCGACCTCGGATGTCGGAGAATACTGGCCCTTGGTCAGACCGTAGATCCGGTTGTTGAACAGCAGGATCTTGAGGTTGACGTTGCGCCGCAGCGCGTGGATCAGGTGATTGCCGCCGATGGAGAGCGCGTCGCCGTCGCCAGTGACCACCCAGACCGACAGGTCCGGCCGGGACACCGACAGGCCGGTCGCGATCGCCGGGGCCCGACCGTGGATCGAGTGCATCCCGTACGTGTTCATGTAGTACGGGAAGCGGGACGAGCAGCCGATCCCGGAGACGAAGACGGTGCGCTCCCGGGGGATGTTCAGCTCCGGCATGAACTGCTGGATGGCCGCCAGGATCGCGTAGTCACCGCAGCCGGGGCACCAGCGCACCTCCTGGTCGGACTTGAAGTCCTTCGCGGTGAGCTTGACGGCGACGGGCTCAGACATTCTTCAGCACCTCTTCCAGCGTCGTCTCCAGCTCGGCGGCCGTGAACGGAAGGCCGCGGACCTGGTTGTAGCTGATCGCGTCGACCAAGTAGCGGGCCCGGATGACGTGGGCCAGTTGGCCCAGGTTCATCTCCGGGATGACCACCTTGTCGTACGAGCGGAGCACCTCACCGAGGTTGGCCGGCATCGGTGCCAGGTGCCGCAGGTGCGCCTGGGCGATGGAGAGGCCACGCTGACGGACCCCGCGGCACGCCGCGCCGATCGGCCCGTACGTCGAGCCCCAGCCGAGGACCAGCACCCGGGCGTCGCCGTCCGGGTCCTCCACCTCGATGTCCGGCACCGGGATGGTCTCGATCCGAGCGGCCCGGGTACGCACCATGAAGTCGTGGTTGGCCGGGTCGTAGGAGATGTCCCCGGTCTTGTCGGCCTTCTCCAGACCGCCGATCCGGTGCTCCAGGCCCGCAGTGCCGGGGATCGCCCACGGTCGGGCCAGGGTCTCCGGGTCACGCAGGTAGGGCAGGAAGGTGGTGCCGTCGTCGCCGTTGGGCTTGGTGGCGAACTCGACCCGCAGGTCGGGCAGCGACTCCACGTCCGGTAGCAGCCACGGCTCGGAGCCGTTGGCGACGTAGTTGTCGGACAGCAGGATCACCGGGGTGCGGTAGGTGAGCGCGATCCGGGCCGCCTCCAGTGCCGCGAAGAAGCAGTCCGACGGTGACCGGGGCGCGATCACCGCGACCGGTGCCTCGCCGTGCCGACCGTAGAGCGCCATGTTGAGGTCGGCCTGCTCGGTCTTGGTCGGCATGCCTGTCGACGGGCCGGCGCGCTGCACGTCCACGATCACCAGCGGCAACTCCAGCGCCACCGCGAGCGAGATCGTCTCGCTCTTGAGCGCCACGCCGGGGCCGCTGGTGGTGGTCACGCCGAGCGACCCGCCGTAGGAGGCGCCCAGTGCCGCGCCGACGGCGGCGATCTCGTCTTCGGCCTGCATCGTGAGAACACCGAAGCGCTTGTGCTTGCTCAGCTCGTGCAGGATGTCCGACGCGGGCGTGATCGGGTACGCGCCGAGGAAGACCGGCAGCCCGGAGCGGACCCCGGCGGCGACCAACCCGAGCGAGAGCGCCGCGTTGCCGGTGATGTTGCGGTACGTGCCCGGCTTCATCTTGGCCGGTTTGACCTCGTAGCGGACCGCGAAGTCCTCGGTGGTCTCGCCGAAGTTCCAGCCGGCCTTGAAGGCGGCGACGTTCGCGGCGACCAGCTCCGGCCGGGACGCGAACTTGCGTTCCAGGAAGCGCAGCGTCGACTCGTAGGGCCGGGAGTACATCCAGGAGAGCAGGCCGAGCGCGAACATGTTCTTCGACCGCTCGGCGTCCTTCTTGGACACCTGGTGGGCGGCGAGCGCGCCGACCGTCATCGAGGTCAGCGCCACCGGGTGCACGACGTAACCTGCCAGCGAGTCGTCGTCCAGTGGGCTGGCCTGGTAACCGACCTTGGCGAGGTTGCGCTTGGTGAACTCGTCGGTGTTGACGATGATGTCCGCGCCGCGCGGCAGATCGGCCAGGTTGGCCTTGAGTGCCGCCGGGTTCATCGCCACCAGCACGTTGGGCGCGTCGCCCGGCGTGAGGATGTCGTAGTCGGCGAAGTGCACCTGGAAGCTCGACACGCCGGGCAGGGTGCCGGCGGGAGCCCGGATCTCGGCGGGGAAGTTTGGCAGCGTGGAGATGTCGTTGCCGAGCTGCGCCGTCTCCGAGGTGAACCGGTCGCCGGTCAGCTGCATGCCGTCGCCCGAGTCACCGGCGAACCGGATGACCACGCGGTCGAGTTGACGGATCTGCTTGGTCACTGTGCCACCTTCGTTCGCGACTGCGGGGCTTGCCCGGCCACGGAACCTCCTTGACGCAACGCTTCACCGCACCGCCCCAGGCTGGCCCGGCCGCTGTCGTTCCTCACCTGAGAGCCTACGTCTAAGGGAGCCCTAACCATCCCCGGAGGTCCGCCGACTGGGACCGGATCGAGTTGCAGAATGCCCGCTTTTGCGGGGTTATGCACCGCCCGCCGTAATTCAGATCACCACCGGCTTCCGCCGACGACCCGGCCGCGCGCTGCGGGGGTCGTCAGTCGATCAGTCGGCGGGGCTGGGCGCGGGCTCCGGCGACGGGCCGCCGAGCCGGCGGCGTAGCGAGATCGTGGCCAGCGTGAGGGCCAGCACCACCAGCAGCGTGGAGACCGCGATCAGGATCACGGCGGTGCGCTGCACCGAGGTCACCCCGCCGTCTCCGGTCGCGGCACCGGCGGGCAGTACGCCCTGCGAGCCGGTTGGCGCGGGCGGGGAGACCACTGGCGTGGCCAGCGCGGCCGCCGCGGTGATCCGGAAGCTCATCTGCACCCGACGGGTCGGGCCGCTGCGCGGATCGAGCTGACCGACCACGGCCCCGGACAGCGGCGCTTCCCGCTGCGCCTGTGGCGTCGCCTCCACCGGCAACTGCACCTCCGCGGTCGTGCCCGCCAGCACCAGGCCGGCGTCGCAGCGGGTACGCGTCGGGTCGACCGCCACGCAGCCGAGCGGCGGGGTCGGCACGGTGACCCCGGCCGGCAGGACGACCTCGACCCGGCCGGCGGCGTCCACAGCGCCGGTGTTACCCAGCCGGAGCGTGAGGGTGCTGGGGCCGCCGCTGATGTCGAAGGCCACCTCGTCGGCGGCGAGGTCGATCCCGGGTACCGGCGGGCCCGCCGGGAAGAGCACCGCGAAGCCCTGGTCGTCGGTCACCTCTCCGGCGGCTCCCGGCGCGTCCGCGACGACCTGGACGGAGCCGCTGAGCGGCATCTGCTTCCACGCCGTGCCGGCGACCCGCAGCCGCAGCACAGTGCTGAACCGAACGCCCGCCCCGGCGGTCCAGGCGCCGCAGCGGTACGTCCCACCACCGGCGGCGGCGCAGCCCTTCGTTCCGGCGTCGGTCAGCCCGGCGGGCAGCGTGTACGAGAGCCGGATCTGTTCCGTTGTGGTACCGGTGTTGTGCACCGTGACCTGGAGGGTGGCGGCCGTACTCGGTGTGTTCCAGTACGTCTCGCCGAGGGTGACGTCGCCGGTGGTGACCTGCACGCCCAGCGGGCTCTGCGGCGGCGGCGCCGAACCCGGCGCGGGCGGGCGGACCGTCGGGGCCGGCGGTGTCGGCGGGGCGGGGGGCGCCGTCGGTGGCACCGGGGGAGCCGGGCTGGGCGGCCGGGTGGTGCTGCCCGGCGCGGGCGCGCTGGTGGTCGGCGGTGGCGGGACCTCCGGGGCGGTGGTCACCGGCGCCGGTGGCGTCGTCTCCGGTGGTGGCGCGGCGGTCTCCGGTGCCGGGTCGGTCGGCTCCGGGTCACCGCCCGGGTCTTCGGTCGGGGTGGGTTCCTCCGCCGGTGTGGTCGGGGGTTCCTCGCCTCCCGGCTCGTTGACCGGCTCGGCCGAGGTGGCGACCGGGTCCGCGTCCGGTGCGGCCGCGCTTGCCCAGGCTGGCCCCACGGCGAGTGCCGTGAGGAGGCCGAGCGCGAGCGCGGTCGCCAGCAGGGGCGTGGAACGCCGCCCCTCCGCCCGGTTACCGGGCGATGCCTTCACGCGGGCCATCTGTCCTCCGGTGACATGGGTGGGTGTCCAATATTCGGTAACAGTTGCCCCGGTGCACTAGTCCCATCTGGAAACAAATCCGTAACGTGTTTGGGACGGCCCGTCCGGGCGGGCGGTAGGCTGCCGACTGTGAACGGATACCTGGGCTCGTACGCGACGCTCGGTCTCCTGCTGCTCGCCAGCGTTATCTTCTTCGTTACGGCGTTCTCGGCCAACCGGGTGTTACGCCCGGCGCGTCCGGCCGACCCGCCGGGCAAGCGGGCCAGCTACGAGTGCGGGCTCGACCCGGTCGGCGCCGACTGGGCGCAGATGCAGATCCGCTACTACGTGTACGCCTACCTCTACGTGCTGTTCGCGGTCGAGGCGGTGTTCCTCTTTCCGTGGGCGGTGGTCTTCGACCGGCCGGGCTTCGGTCTGGTGACGGTGGTGGAGATGGCGGTGTTCGTGGCCGTGCTCGCGCTCGGCATCCTCTACGCCTGGCGTAGGAACATCCTTCGCTGGACCTGAGCGCCACTGCCTCCGGCGATCGTGTCGGTCCGTCCGACCGTTCGCTGTCGGTTACGGCGACGACCGGTCAGGCGAGCCCTCGGCGGGTGACAGTGGGCGGGCGGTCGCCTCGGATCGAGGCCACCATGTCCAGCACCCGGCGGGTCGGGCCGACCTGATGAGCCCGGAAGACCCGGGCGCCCGACCAGGCCGAGACGGCCGTCGCGGCGAGCGTCCCCTCCAGCCGTTCCGCCACCGGCAGGTCCAACGTCTCACCGATGAAGTCCTTGTTGGAGAGGGCCACCAGCACCGGCCAGCCGGTCGCGGTCAACTCGTCCAGTCGGCGGGTGATCTCCAGCGAGTGCCGGGTGTTCTTGCCGAAGTCGTGCGCCGGGTCGATGAGGATGCCGTCGGGGCGTACCCCTGCCGCCACCGCGCGCTCGGCGAGCCCGGTCACCGTCGCGACCACGTCGGCGACCACGTCGGTGAAGGCGGCCCGGTGCGGCCTGGTCCGCGGCGTCAGCCCGCCGGCGTGCGAACAGACCAGGCCGGCGCCGGTCCGCGCGGCCACCCGGACCAACGCCGGGTCGACGCCCGACCAGGTGTCGTTGAGGAGATCGGCCCCGGCCGCCACGGCCTCCGTCGCCACCTCGGCCCGCCAGGTGTCGATGGAGATCACCACCTCCGGAAACGCGGCTCGGACGGCAGCGATGGTGTCCACCGTTCGCCGGATCTCCTCGGCGACGTCCACGTCCGCGCCGGGGCCGGCCTTGACGCCGCCGATGTCGATGATGGCCGCGCCCTCGTCCACCGCCCGCTCCACAGCGCGCAGAGCGCTGTCGGCGGCGTAGGTGGCCCCGCGGTCGAAGAACGAGTCCGGCGTGCGGTTGATGATCGCCATCACCACCAACTCGCCGGGGGCGAACGTGTGCCCACCCAGCCGAAGCGCCCCGACCATGCCCGCCTCCTGGAAGTTCACGCCGTCGCCGCCGCGTCGGCCGGTCCCGACGCTAGTCGGTCGCCCGTCCACGATTCCGGGCGGGCGTCGGCACCGATCATGATCGAGGCGGGTGGCGGGGTCGCTCCCGGCCGGCTGCCATGCCACGATCAGTGCATGGGTCAGCTTCTGCTCCTCCTGGTCGTGGCGTTGACCGTCGCGGCGGTGATATTCGGCGTGACGGTGCTGGTCAGCGGGCGCGATCCCGGTCTGGTGCCGGCCGAGCCGGATTCGCAGGCCGTGGCGTTGCCGGGCACCCGCCCGTTGCGCGAATCCGACGTGGGGGCGGTCCGTTTCGACACCGGGTTGCGCGGGTACCGGATGGACCAGGTCGATAAGGCGCTGCGCCGTGCCGCCTACGACATCGGTTACAAGTCCGAGCTGATCGGCGTACTGGAGTCGGAGGTCATCGCCTTGCGTGAGGGGCGCACCGACGACGCGGACGTGCTGCGGCAGGCCCGCGAGCAGTCCGCCAGCAGGGTGACTCCCGTGGACGCGGCCGAGGCCGGCGAGGCGACCGAGCCGGGCGAGACGGCGGAGCCGGGCAAGGACGCGCCGCTGAACGGCGAGGCGGGCTCGGCCCCGGTCGGCTCGACGACTCCCGGTCCGTTGCCCGCCGCCAGCTCGTCCCCGGCGGATTCCGACGGGGTGGCACCTGCCGCCGCGCCCGCCGACGACGACGAATCGGCCGATCGTGAGCAGACCGCCGACACCGAGCAGCGCGACGCGGTGGTTCGGTCGGAGTCGGCATGACCGAGCCGGGGGGTGCCGACGATCTTCGCGAGGCGGCCCGACCCGGCGCCGGTGAGGTGACCGCCACGGTGATCGTCGAGGCCCCGGCGGAGCGGGTGTTCGCCGCGCTGCTCGCGTGGGAACGTCAGTCCGACTGGATCCCGTTCACCCGCGTCCGGGTGGTCGAGGGCGACGGGCGCGAGGGCAGCCGGATCGAGGCGGTGACCGCGCTCGGCCGGGCGACGCTGCGCGACGAGATGCTGGTGGTCCGGGTCGACGAGCCGTACGAGATCGGTGTCGTGCACCACGGCCAACTGCTGCGCGGCCCGGGGGTGCTGCGCTGCACCCAACTGGACCGGGACCGCACCCAGGTCGTCTGGCACGAGTGGTTCCACCTGCCGGGCGGTCGGGCCGGTCGGCTGGCGTGGCCGGTGCTCTGGCCCGGCTCCAAGCTCGGCCTCACCCAGGCGCTGAAGAGGTTTGCCCGTCTGGTCGAGCAGGGCCGACTGCCCTGACCGGGGAGCCCGGCGCTGGCTGCCAGCCCGGTGCGCGGAAGAGATGCCCGACCCGGTGCCGCCAGGTCACCGCGGCGCGCAGGTCCCGGGCGATCGAGGCGTACTCGTGGAAGGCCACCCGGACCGGGTTGTAGCTGCCGACGTTAGTGGTCAGGCCGTACACGCAACGCTCCCGTTCCGGCGCGAACGACGCGAAGAGCCGGTCCCAGACGATCAGGATGCCCCCGAAGTTGCGGTCCAGGTAACTGCCCTGCGACGCGTGGTGCACCCGGTGGTGCGACGGGGTGTTGAACACCGCCTCGTACCAGCGCGGCATCTTGTCGATCCGCTCGGTGTGGATCCAGAACTGGTAGAGCAGGTTGACCGAGCCGCAGAACGCGACCACGGCCGGGTGGACGCCGGCCACGATCAGCGGGATGTAGAACACCCAACTAGTCAGGCCGGTCCACGGCTGGCGCAGCGCGGTGGAGAGGTTGAACCGCTGCGACGAGTGGTGCACCACGTGCGAGGCCCAGAGGATGCGGATCACGTGGTGGCCGCGGTGCGACCAGTAGTAGCAGAAGTCCTGCGCGAGCAGGATCAGCGGCCAGGTCCACCAGAGCTCGGCGACCCGCAGCGGGGTGAGCGCGTAGAGCAGCGCGTACGCGGCGGCGATCGGCACCTTCCAGAGCAGGTCGGCGAAGATGCTGCCCAGGCCCATCGTCAGGCTGGTCGCGGTGTCGGCGCCGCCGTAGCCGACCTCGTCGTCGTCGCCGTGCAGCAGGTAGGAGACCCGCTCCAGCACGATGAGCAGCACGAAGGCCGGGATCGACCAGGCGATGACGTCCGGGAACTCCTTCACCGCGCGGCCTCCGCTCGCCGTCACCGGTCGGGGCGCACCGTCGGGTGACCTCGACCTACCGGTCGGTAACAAGCACCATAGGCAGCCGGACGGCCGGTGGCAATGGGGTGTCGGACGGATGCCCTAGCGTGTACGAGGTGACTGACCTGGTGATCGGCGCCGATGGGCTGCCTCGCTGCGCCTGGGGGTCGAGCACCCCCGACTACGCCATCTACCACGACACCGAGTGGGGGCGGCCGCTGCGCGGCGACGACGCGCTCTACGAGCGGATGACGCTGGAGGCGTTCCAGTCCGGGTTGTCCTGGCTGACCATCCTGCGCAAGCGTCCGGCGTTCCGACTGGCCTTCGACGAGTTCCACATCCCGACCGTCGCCCGCTACGACGACGCCGACGTGACCCGGCTGCTCGCCGACGCCGGCATCGTCCGCAACCGGGCCAAGATCGAGGCGGCGATCGCCAACGCCCGCGCCGCACTGGAGCTGCCGGAGGGCCTGTCCGCGCTGCTCTGGTCCTTCGCGCCGGAGCCCCGACCAACTCGCCCCGCCTCGTTCGCCGAGCTGGCGCCGATCACGCCGGAGTCGACGGCGATGGCCAAGGCACTCAAGAAGCGCGGTTTCCGGTTCGTCGGCCCGACCACCGCGTACGCGCTGATGCAGGCCACCGGGATGGTCGACGATCACATCGTCGGCTGTCACGTCACCCTTGCATCGGCGGCGTGATGAGATTGCAGGCATGACGACCGAGACCGCGCACCGGGCCGGTGCGGCCGGCAACGCCGACGGGGTGGGCACCTGGGCGGTGCTGCTGCCCGCCGAACGGTACGAGGCCGAGCGGCTCGTGCACCACGACACGCTGGAGCTGACCGGGCTTACCGATGTCGCCCGGCCAGGGCTGGGCGACCAGGTGGCCGTGCTTGTCGACGCGCCGCCACGGCTGGTGGCCCTCGGCCGGGTCACCGCGCCGGGTCGACGCCATCGCGAAGACCCGGACGACCCGCAGTCCCCGGTCGAGCCGGGCACGCTCGTTGTCGCGTACACCCGGCGGGCCTTCGACGAGCCGGTGCCGGCCGACCTGCTGACGTTCGACGGGCCGGTCACCGCCGTGGAGCCGGCGGCCTTCCGGGCGCTGGCCGACCAGCTCGGCCCGCCCCCGGCGCGGCGCACCTGGCTGGTCAGCCTCGACCTGCCGATCGAGGCCGGCACGCCGGCCGAGGCGGTTCGGCTGTTCTGGTCCTACGTGCAGGAGTTGGGCCCGCGTGAGCTGCCCGCCTTCGTCTCGCCGGCCGGCGACGAGCTGGCCATGCAGGCGTTCGTGCTGGGCGAGCAGGCCAACCAGGACCCGGAAGAGGACGACTAGAAAAGCTTGTCCACTCGTCCCCGCCAGTCGGCGAGGACCGGGCCCGGGTCGGTGTCCAGCACCCGCTCCAGCAGCGTGGCGTAGACGTCCCGGAAGTCGGTGGTGTATTTCAGGTCGCCGTCGTCGAGGTCGGTGAGGCTCGGTGGTGAGCCGTGCCAGCCACCCCGGACGCCCGCGCCGAGAAGCAGCACGTCCGAGGCGGTGCCGTGGTCGGTGCCGTCCGAGGCGTTGGCCCGTACCCGACGGCCGAACTCGGAGTAGACCGCCACCACCACCTTCCGGCCCGCCTCGGTGCGACTCATCCGGTCGGCGAACCCGGTCAACGCCCGGTCCAGCTGACCCAGGAGCACGGCCTGCAACTGCTTCTCGTCGGCGTGCGTGTCGAAGCCGCCCAGCGACACCGAGAAGACCCGGGTGGACACTCCCGCCTCGACGCACTGCGCGACCAGGTCGAGCTGTGCGTCCAGTGGGGTGCGGGCCCCGCCGGTGGCCGTCGCGGGGGCCTGCTCGCCGTCCGGGTCCGCCGTGTCCGGGTCGGCGGAGTCGCGTACCTGGCGGATCATCTCGTCCACCGACCGCAGGTCGGCGAAACAGGCGGCGGCCCGGCCCCGGGCCGCCGACTCGCCCGCCTCGGCGGCGGCGAACGCGGTCAGTGTCGCCGCGGGCAGCCCCTTCGCGGCCTTCCGGTCGGTCACCGGCACTGCCGCACCGGCGCTCTCGGCCCCGGCCAGCAGCGGCGGCAGCGCCGGTTCGAAGGAGACCGCCAGCCGGGGGTCGCCGCCGGCGCGGTCCAGCCACCGCCCGAGCCAGCCGGTGTTGCCGGGCCGGTCCGGTTGCGCGGTGTGCCAGATGTCCATCGAACGGAAGTGGCTGCGGTCCGGCTTCGGGTAGCCGACTCCGCGCACGATCGCCAACCCACCGCCGGACCAGCGCTGGTGCAGGCCGGCCAGCGCCGGGTTGAGGCCGAAGTCGTCGTCCAACCGCCGCACCTCCCCGTCCGGGTACGCCAGCTCCGGGCGAGCCGCCCGGTAGGCCGGGTCGCCGTACGGGATGACAGTGTTGAGGCCGTCATTGCCGCCGTAGAGGGTCACCAGCACCAGCGTGCGGGACTGCGGGTCCCGGTCCCCGCTGGTGTCCAGCAGGTCCCGCAGGCTGTACGCGCCGGCCCCGGCGGCCAACGCGCCCGCGCCGACCACCCCGCTGGTCAGCAGGAACCTGCGTCGGGTCACTGTGTCCATGTCGACTCCTCCGCTCAGCTGACTGTGTATTCGGGGCTGACCAGGCCGGCGGCCAGCAGTTTGCGGGGCTCACCGGCCAGCGGGGTGAGAGCCGCCCGGGTGCGTGCGCCCCAGCCGTCGACCACCAGCAGTCGGGCCAGCGCGTCCGGTCGGCCGGCGGTGGGCGCGGCGGTCAGGCGGGCCAGCACCGCTGGTGCCGTGGCGGCGGCGAGCACCCCGGCCGTCCGCAGCCGGGCCTGCAACGACGAGGTGGTCAGCCAGGCGGACCCGGCCGGCCAACCACCGACGCTCGGTGGGCGCAACGGCACCTGGTCGAGCGCGTTCAGACCGGCCAGCAGTTGTCTACGTTGCTGCTCGGGCAGCGCGGACGGTCGGATACCGAGCTGCCGCAGCGCACCGACCAACCACTCCACCGGTTGCTTCACCAGCGTGCCCCGGGTCTGCGCGAAGGCCGGCGCGGAGAAGAGCGCGCGCACTGTCGCGATGGTGTCCGCGCCGGCGAGGCCATCCGGTGCCGGGGTCTCGGTGCCGGCGTAGCGGAACCAGAGCCGACCGGCGACGAAGGTCGCCGCTGCCGGTTGGGCCGCCAGCAGGCCGGCGTACGCCTCGGCGTCGAACCGGCTGCTCCGTCCGAGGATGCTCTTCTCGCCGGGGTCGTGCCGGCGGGTCTCGAAGCGGGCCGCACCGGTACGCCGGTCGACCACCCAGCCGGTCAGGGCCCGCGCGCCGGCCTTCACGTCGGCCTCGCTGTAGGCGCCGATGCCGAGGGTGAACAGCTCCATCAGCTCGCGGGCCAGGTTCTCGTTCGGTGCCTTGCGGGTGTTCTTCTGCCCGTCCAGCCAGACGATCAGGGCGGGGTCGCGCACCATCGCGGCGAACAGTGGGCCCAGCGGCCCACGACCGTGCCGGCGCAGCGTCTCCAACTGGCCCACCATCAGCCGCGCCGACTTGACCTTCTGCGCGCTGGTGGCCCAGTGCCCGTGCCAGAAGAAGAGCAACTTCTCGGTCAGCCCGTCCTCGGCGGCCACCATCCGGTCCAGCCACCACTCGGTGACCTGCTGGAGTTGCTTGCGGCGCTCCGCGTTGGCCTGTTGCCGTTGCTCACGGGTGGAGTCCTTGGTCAGCCCGGCGTACGGGTCCGGGGGCAGCGTCGGAACCGGTGTGGCCGCCGCACCCCGGTCCGTCGCGGGCGGGGTGAGCAGCCGGTCCAGTGTCGCCGCCGGCCCGGCCCGCTCGGCCGCGTCCACCTCGTCGGCGGTCGGCCCGAAGGTGGCCCGGCGCAGCAGGTGCGCCACCGATTCACGATCGCTCATACCGGCCGACGCTAGGCGTTCCGTGTTCGAGGACGGTAAGGGCGGCGTCCGGATCGCGTTCAGCGTCCCTCGAAGACCGGTTTCTGCTTGCCGACGAAGGCGAGGGTGGCCGCCCGGTGGTCGGCGGTGGCGCCGCAGATCGACTGGGCCTGCGCCTCGGCGGCGAGCGCGTCGGCGAGGGTGCCGGCGTCGGCGATGGAGAGCTGTCGCTTGATCGCCCCGTACGCGATGGTCGGGCCGGCGGCGAGGCGGGCGGCCAACTCCTGGGCGACGGGCAACACCTGCTCGTCGTCGTCCGTCAGCCGGTTGAGCAGGCCCAACCGGCAGGCCTCCTCGGCGCGGACCGGCTCGGCCAGCAGCAGCAGCTCCACCGCCTTGGCGTGGCCGACCAGCCGGGGCAACGTCCAGGAAGCGCCGGTGTCGGCGGCGAGACCGATCTTGGCGAAGGCCATCAGGAAACTGGTGGTCGGACCGCCGATGCGGATGTCGGCCAGGAACGCCAGCGACGCGCCCGCCCCGGCGGCCATCCCGCGGACCGCGGCGATCACCGGCTTGGGCAGGTTGGCGAGCCGGGCGGCGATCGGGTTGTAGTGCGCCCGCACGGTGCCCAGCGGGTCATTGGCGGAGTTTTCCAGGGTGGCCACGTGTTCGCGTAGGTCCTGACCGGCGCTGAACGCTCCGCCGGCCCCGGCCAGGACGACAGCACGGCAGGACCGGTCGGTCTCCAGCTCCGCGAGGGCGTCCCGCAGCGCCTCCTTGAGCGCCACGTCGAGCGCGTTCATCGCGTTCGGCCGGTTCAGCGTGAGGGTGACGACGGCGTCGGTCCGGTCGACCAGCAGCGGCTCGGTCACGTGTCTAACGACCCTTCTGTCGGACGATGCGGTTGCCGGCGTCGAGGCACTGTTCGACGTACCGGTCGGCGGCCGGACGCAGGCGGGCTGCGTGCCGGTCGAAGAAACTGGCCGCGGCGGTGCCGGGCCACCGCTCGGGCAGCAGCGCCGGGGGCAGCTGCGGATCCTGGAAGAGGAACGTACGCCACGCGTGCACGAGGCGGAACCGCGTCGCGTACGCCTCCTCGTCGCTGCTGCGCACGGTGACCGCAGCGAGCAGCGGGCGCTGGTCCGCGACGAACCGCTCGTAGGCGCGGCCGATCTCGGCCAGGTTCCAGGCGCGTCGGACCACGCCCATCGCGCCGGGGGTGCCGGAGAAGTGCGAGGCGGTGAACCGCTCGAACCGGATGCCGGTCTCGGCGAGGAGGAGGTCGACGTCCTCGGCGGGGCGGGTGGCGACCCAGGTCTGCTCGTCGAGCGTTCCGTAGCCGAGGAAGCTCAGATTCGCGGCGAGCCGTTGGCGGTCCCGCCGGGAGCCCGGGGCCTCCAACACCAGGAGGTCGAACCGGCCGTCCCAGGTGACCCGGCCGGTCCGGTAGATCCGGGCGGCTGCCTCGTCGAGTCGGCGGGCAGCTTTCGGTGTGATCGAATATCCCGGTCCGGAGACCAACCGGAGGGGCTCGAGCCAGCCTTGGCGCACCATCCGGGAGACGGCGGTGCGAACTGCTGGCGGTGCGATTCCCAGCGGCGCCAGTAGCTTGACCAGGGCAGCAACCGGTGCCCGGCCACCCCTCGGACGGAGGTGGTCGCCGTACAGGTCGAAGAGTGCCGACCGTGCCTGCATGACCGCACATTGTGACAGGCCTTCTCAAGATAAGCTAGATGCTGTTACATCAATGCTGCTCCGGTTTGGGTCCGGCGGTGTTCATCAGGGAAAATCGTTTGTCGACACCCCCGTGACCGTTGCGGGTGGTCGTGACGAAGTGGCTGTGGGGCAACCCACCGACCCTGGTGTAGGTCTGAGGGGAGACAACATGGCGGCGATGAAGCCGCGGACGGGCGACGGTCCGCTGGAAGTCACCAAGGAGGGGCGGGGCATCGTGATGCGGGTCCCGCTGGAGGGCGGTGGCCGGCTCGTCGTCGAGATGACTCCCGACGAGGCCAACGCGCTCGGTGACGCACTGAAGGCAGCGGCCGGCTGAGTAAGGAGTGCTCCGGGCGGCTCACGCCGCCCGGAACGTTCTTTGGACCCTGAGCCACCGGAATCGCCGGTGGCTCAGGGTCTTCAACGCTGCGGTCAGGTGGGTTCGCCACCGGTCCGCGACACTTTCCTGGAGGTACGGTTCCGCGTGCTCGCAATCCGTCTGATCGCCGAGCCGGACCGGCTCGACGTCCTCGTCCTGCCCGTCCGCTCCGCCGATTCGACGGCGGAAGGTGACACCTCGGCCGAGCCAGTATCGACAGCCGTGGCGGGCCCGGACGGCACGGCCGACGAGGCGGCCGCGCTGGCGTCAGCGGCCCGGCTGACGGGCCGGGCCGGCGAGATCCACACTCAGCTGCGCCCCGGGCGTACCCCCGGCCGGCTGCTGCTGCTCGGCATCGGTGACGGCGGCGAGGCGGCTTGGCGGACAGCCGGCGCGGCCCTGGCCCGCTCAGCTTCAGCTGAGACGCATATCACCATCGCGCTGCCCGCCGAGGTGACCCCGGCCGCAGTTCGCGGGTTGACCGAGGGGCTGCTGCTCGCCCCGTACCGGTTCCGACTCACCGAGGCCGGCGACCGACCGGCGCTCACCGGCGTCGACCTGCTGCTCGACGACCCCGCCGGGTACGAGGACACCGTCGCCACGGCTCGGACCACGGCCGCGATGACCCATCTCGCGCGGGACCTGACCAACACTCCCTCGTCGGTGAAGACCCCGCAGTGGTTCGCCGACCAGGTGGCCTCCGCCGCGGCCGACCTTCCGGACCTGCGGCTGCGGGTCCGTGGCCCGGCAGAGCTGACCACCGAGGGCTTCGGCGGGATCCTCGCCGTGGGCGGTGGATCCGCCAGCGGACCCCGGCTGGTCGAACTGGACTGGCACCCCGCCAACGCGCGCACCCATGTGGTGCTGATCGGCAAGGGCATCACCTTCGACACCGGTGGCATCTCGATCAAGCCGGTGGCGTCGATGAAGCTCATGCGCAAGGACATGGCCGGCGCGGCCGCTGTCGTCGCCGCCACCCTTGGTGCCGCCGCGCTGCGGTTGCCGGTCCGGATCACCACGTTGACCCCGCTGGCCGAGAACATGGTCAGCGGCTCGGCGTTCCGCCCCGGCGACGTCATCCGGCACTACGGCGGTACGACCAGCGAGACGACCAACTCCGACGCCGAGGGTCGGCTGGTCCTCGCCGACGCGCTGGCGTACGCGGTGCAGCAGCTCAAACCGGACCTGCTGCTCGACCTGGCGACGCTCACCGGCGCGAACTCGGTGGCGCTGGGCAAGCGCACCGCCGCCCTCTACAGCGAGAACGACGAGTTGGCCGCCAGCGTGCTGGCGGCGGCCGAGGCGGCCGGCGAGTCGGCGTGGCGGATGCCGCTGCACACCGACTACGTCGAGTACCTCGGCAGCGAGATCGCCGATCTCTACAGCGCACCCGCGCAGGGTGCCGGGTCGGTGCTGGCCGCGCTCTACCTGCGCGAGTTCACCGGCGAGCTACGAGACCGCTGGCTGCACCTGGACATGTCCGCCCCGTCCTGGGCCGACAGCGACCAGGCCGAGGTCAGCCGAGGCGCCACCGGTTGGGGCGTCCGCTCGTTGCTGCGCTGGCTCGCCGACGTCAACTAGCGCGTGGGTCAGAGCCCCGGCCCGACCGAGGCTCTGACCCGTCCTGGGCTCGGATCAGCACTTCACCGCGGCGAGCAGCCCGTGCCCGACCGGAAGCAGCGCGGGAATCCAGTGCTCCGACTCCCGGACCGCCTTGATCGTTTCGCGAACCGTCACCGTCTCCGCGTCCCGGGCGGACGGGTCGCCGATCCGGCCGCTGGCCAGCACACCGTTGAGCGCCAGCACGCCCCCTGGGCGCAACAGCCGCAGCGCCGCCTCCACACAGGCGTGGAAGCCAGTCGCCTCCGCGTCCACGAAGACCAGGTCGTACGCACCGTCGGCGAGCCGGGGCAGCACGTCGAGCGCCCGACCGGTGATGATCCGGGTACGCCCGGCCGCGAAACCCGCCTCGGCGAAGATCCGCCGGGCGATCCGCTGGTGCTCCACCTCCACGTCGATGGTGGTGAGCACGCCGTCGACGCGCATGCCGCGCAGCAACCAGACGCCGCTGACTCCGGTGCCGGTGCCGATCTCCACCACCGCACGGGCGTTGCCGGCGGCGGCCAGCAGCCGCAGCGCCGCCCCCGCGCCGGGGGTGACCGCGTCGAGGCCCACCTCCCGGGCCAGGCTGCGGGCGGTACGCAGAACGAGATCCTCGGTGACGTACGACTCGGCGAAATGCTGGGCCTGTGTCGTCGAACTGCCGGAACCGGCGACCGTGGCGATGGGGCACCTCCGGGGGCGGTGCGTGGTGCGGGGGCGGGTTGGCACTGTGAGCGTAGAGGCGACCGTCGTGGGGCGCAGCCGCGCCTCCGCCGGAAGCGATCACCGGGGCAACCGCTGACTGCACCGCGTCCATCCGTGCAATCCTGGAGGCGGTATCCCGTCAGCCGCGACCAGACCGGCCCGTGGCCGGGCGACGCGGCGCGGGATCCGGGGACGGACTGGGAGGCACCGACGTGACCGACGGCTGGGACTGGCGCCGGGGCGGTGAGACTCCGGCTCCGGCGCGACCGCCCGGGGCAGGAGCCCCGTCGGTGGGGCCGCCGACCATGCCGGGGGCCGACCGTGCGCCCCTCGCCCCGCCAGGCAGCGGACCGGCACCGGGCTGGCCGGCGTCTGCCGGCGGGCCGACACCGGGCTGGCCGGGGCCGGCTGTGGGCGCCCCCAACTCGGCCCACGCGTCGGCCTGGTGGTCGGACGCGCTCGCCGACCCCTGGCGCGACCCGGCGGCCCCTACCGCAGTGGTGGTGCCCGGGGTGGTGGCCCCCGGCACCGAGCCCGAGCCGGTCAGCGACCCCGACGCGCCGGGCCGGCCGACTCTGCGCCACCTGTTGCTCATTCCCGTGATCACCGCGCTGCTGGCCGGCACCCTCGGCGGTGCGTTGGGCTACGCGTTCGCGGTGCGCGGCGGCGCTGGTGCGGCGGTCCTCGGCGGTGCGCCCGCGGAGGTGCCGGCGCTGGCGCAGCGCAAACCGGAGTCGCTGGCCGGGGTCGCCGAACGAGTCCTGCCCAGCGTGGTCACCGTACGGATGAGCAGCCTCGGCGGGACCAGTGAGGGCTCCGGGTTCATCGCCACCGCCGACGGCCATGTGATCACCAATGACCATGTGGTGGCCGGCGGCACCGGCAAGGCCTCGGTGGTCTTCAACGACGGCAGCACCGCGCCGGCGACCATCGTCGGCCAGGACGCGGAGTCGGACATCGCGGTGATCAAGGTGAGTCGTCCCGGGTTGCGACCCGTGGAGTTCGGCGACTCCGACGCGCTGGCGGTCGGCGACCCCGTGCTCGCCATCGGCTCGCCGTTGTCGCTTGCCAACACGGTCACCGCCGGCATCGTGAGTGCGCTGGACCGGACGATGCAGGCCGGTGAGCCGGGCGGCCCGGTGCGGTACTACGCGGCCATCCAGACCGACGCCGCGGTCAACCACGGCAACTCGGGCGGCCCACTTGTCGACGGTGCCGGCCGGGTGGTCGGAGTGAACTCCACCATCAAGTCACTCGTGGCCGAGGGACACGAGGCGGGCAACATCGGGCTCGCCTTCGCCATCCCGATCAACCAGGCCAAGCGGGTGACCCAGGACATCATCGGCACCGGTAAGGCCCGGCGTACGGTGATCGGCGCCCGGGCGGACGGCCCCACCGGGGTTGTCGGGGGTGGCCTGCGGCTGGCCGAGGTGGAGCCGTCCGGCCCCGCGGACGGCGCCGGACTGAAGGTCGGCGACGTGATTCTCAAGATCAACGGGCGGCCGATGACCGAGCCGACGGATCTGACGGCGTTGGTCCGCAAGTACGCGCCGGGCTCGGTCGTGACCGTCGAGTATCGGCGGGGCTCCGCTCGGCAGAACACCTCGGTAACTCTCGCCGCGGACGCGAAGTGACTCACCACGGAAGCGAAGTGAACAGCGGCGCACCCCTTGCCCGAAAGCCGTCCGCCGTGCGTAGTCTTGCTGCTGACGCCGAGAGGAGGCCCGCGGGATGCTCGACAACCTGAACTGGTGGGAGATCGGTGCGCTGCTGCTCCTGGCGCTGCTGATCTTCGGCGACCGGCTCCCCGCCGTGATCACCGACGGCCTGCGGTTGGTGCGCAACCTGCGCAACATGGCCCGCAACGCCACCGGCGACCTGAGCCGTGAGCTGGGCACCGACATCCAGCTGGAAGACCTGCATCCGAAGGCATTCATCCGCAAGCACCTCCTCAGCGAGGAGGACGAGGCGGCGATCCGCAAGCCGTTGCAGGGCGTCTACGACAACCTGCGCGCGGACGTCAGCGGCGTGCACAACGACCTGAAGGACGTGGCCAACGCCGCCGACCTCCGGTCGAACGAGGCCCGCTCCGGCACTGCCACCAGCAGCCCCTCGGCTCCGGCCCCCCGCGCCAGCTACGACGACGCCACCTGACCGACCCGTACCTCGACCGGCTGGTGCCCGCGACAGGCTGGTCTAGCCCTACCCGGACTCGGTCGGATCGCGCCCGTCGCGGCGGCCTGGCTGGACCACCCACCGGCACGACTCAGCCCGCCGGCCAACAGTGGCCGACGGGCTGATGGTGTTCCGGGTGGTCAGCGCCCAGCGGGCTTGAGACCGAGTGGCTTGCCGAGCAGTGACTCGCGGCGCAGGGCGAGCCGGTCGGCGATCGTGCCGAGCGCCTGAGCGGCCGGGGAGCCCGGCTCGGCCAGCACGATCGGGTTGCCGGCGTCGCCGGCCTCGCGGACCCGGGTGTCCAGGGGGATCTGACCGAGCAGCGGCACCTGCGCGCCGATGGTCCGGCTCAGCGACGCGGCCACCGCCTCACCGCCGCCGGCGCCGAAGATCTCCATCCGGGAGCCGTCCGGAAGCTCCAGCCAGGACATGTTCTCGATGACGCCTACCACCCGCTGGTGGGTCTGCAGGGCGATCGCCCCGGCCCGCTCGGCGACCTCGGCGGCGGCGGTCTGCGGGGTGGTGACGATCAGGATCTCCGAGTTGGGCAGCAACTGGGCCAGCGAGATGGCCACGTCACCAGTGCCCGGCGGCAGGTCGAGCAGGAGCACGTCCAGGTCGCCCCAGTAGACGTCGGCCAGGAACTGCTGCAGTGCCCGGTGCAGCATCGGACCGCGCCACACGACTGCGGCGTTGCCGGAGGTGAACATGCCGATGGAGATCACCTTCACGCCGTGCGACTGCGGCGGCATGATCATGTCCTCGACGCGGGTGGGCCGGGCCTCCGTGCCGAGCATTCGCGGCACCGAGTGGCCGTAGATGTCGGCGTCGACCACGCCGACGGAGAGCCCACGGGCGGCGAGCGCCGCCGCCAGGTTGACAGTGACGCTGGACTTGCCGACGCCACCCTTGCCGCTGGCCACCGCGTACACGCGGGTGCGCGAGCCGGGCTGGGCGAACGGGATGACGGGCTCCTCGGTCGCGCCGCCGCCGCGCAGCTGCGACTGCAACCCCTGCCGCTGCTCGGGGGTCATCACACCGAAGTCGATCTCCACGCCGGTGACGCCGGGCACCGCGGCGACGGCGGCCGTGATGTCGTTACGCAGCTTGTCCTTCAGTGGGCAGCCGGCGACGGTGAGCAGCAGCTCGACGCGGACGACACCGCTGGCACCGATCGTGGCGGAGCGGACCATGCCCAGCTCGGTGATGGGCCGGCGGATCTCCGGGTCGTTGACGGTGGCCAGGGCGGCCTGGATCGCGTCCTCGACGGTGCTCACGGGTGCTGACATGCCCGCAATGCTACGTCGCGGGGCATCCGTTGCCGCCGCTGCCCGGGGCGGTGTGAGCCAATCGATGACCCGTCGGTCAGCTCTCCGACCGGCGCGGGCCGGTGCCGTCCGGCCGGGCGTCCCGGGTGAAGTCGCCGTCCAGGTCGTCGCGGGGTTCTTCCAGGCCGACGCCGTCGGTCGGCCGCTGGCCACGTCGCTCCTGCCGGCTGTCCTTCTCCTGCTGGCGGCGCTCCAGTCGCTGCCGGCGTTGCCCCACCTCGTCCAGTTCCTCGGCCAGCCGGGCCAGCTCGGAGCGGAGGAAGTCGCGGGTGGCGACCTCACCCAGCGCGATCCGCAGGGCCGCGATCTCCCGGGCCAGATACTCGGTGTCCGCCTTCTGCGCGGTGGCTCGTCGCCGGTCCTCCTCCAGGGCCACCCGGTCCCGGTCGGCCTGCCGGTTCTGGGCCAGCAGGATCAGCGGGGCCGCGTAGCTGGCCTGCAACGACAGCACCAGGGTCAGGAACGTGAAGGTGTACGGGTCGAAGCGCAGGTCCGCCGGGGCCAGGGTGTTCCAGACGAACCAGATCGCGATCACCACAGTCATGACGACGATGAAGTTCGCGGTGCCCATGCCCCGGGCGATGCCCTCAGACCACCTCCCGAACGCCTCCGCGTCGAACCGGGGCAGCTTCACGCCCCGGGGCTCACGTGGCTGGTCGAGACGCTCCGTCCGACGCTGGTCAGCCATCTGCGCCGTCCAGCGCAGGGTCGGTGGTGCCCGGGGCGGCGAGGGCGTCGCGGTCCCGCCAGTCCCGGGGCAGCGAGTGATCCAGCACGTCGTCGACGGTGACGGCGCCGACCAGCCGGTTGTTGCGATCGATCACCGGCATGGCGACCAGGTCGTAGGTGGCCATCCGGCGGGTGATCTCCGGCAGCGGCGTGGTGGGGCGCAGCGGGTCGATGTCGTTGACCACCACCTTGCCGAGCAGGTCGGCCGGGGGCTCGCGCAGCAGCGCCTGGAAGTGCACCATGCCCAGGTAACGGCCGGTCGGCGTGTTCTGCGGTGCTCGGGTCACGAAGACCTGCGCGGCGACGGCGGGGGAGAGCTGTGGCTCCCGGATCCGGGCCAGCGCCTCGGCGACTGTGGCGTCCGGCGGCAGGATGACCGGCTCCGAGGTCATCACACTGCCCGCCGTGCCGGGGGTGTACTTCAGCAGTTGGCGTACCGGATCGGCCTCGTCCGGCTCCATCAGGTCCAGCAGCACGTCCTGCTCGGGTGGGGGCAGCTCGTTGAGCAGGTCCGCGGCGTCGTCCGGGTCCATCTCCTCCAGGACGTCGGCGGCCCGCTCCCGGTCGAGGGCGGCGAGGATCTCCACCTGGTCGTGCTCCGGCAGCTCGCTGAGCACGTCGGCCAGTCGCTCGTCGTCCAGCGCGGCCGCCACCTCGTTGCGTCGCGCGTCGGGCAGATCCTGCAACGCGTTGGCCAGGTCGGCGGGGCGCATGTCCTCCAGTACGGCGAGCAGGTTCGCCGTACCCCGGTTGTCGGCGATGCCGCTGAGCCCGCGCACCCGGTCCCACTCGACCTGGTGCAGGTGGCCGCGGCGGCTGAGCCGACCGGTCTGCTCGCGTACGGCGACACGGGTCAGCGACCACTCGCCACCCCGGGTGCACTCCATCGCGACGTCCACGACCGCGCCGGGCTGGCCGCCCGGGTCGAGTTGCACCCGCCGGTCGAGCAGTTCCTGGAGCACCAGCAGCTCGTTCGGGCGCTTCTCGAACCGGCGCAGGTTGAGGGTGCCGGAGCCGAGCACCACGGCGTCCGCGTCGATGGAGGTGATCCGGTTGATGGACAGGAAGATCCGGCGACGCATCGGCATCTCGGCGACGAGACCCACCACCTCCGGCGGACGCTTCGTCGCCCGCAGCCGTGCCACGGCGTCACGAACCCGCCCCACCTGGTCACCGTTCGGGTCGAAGACGGCGACTCCGGCGAGACGGGCGATGTAGACCCGGGTCGGCGTACTCACGGGCACCAGCCTAAGCGCCTAGTGTTTATCAACATGTCGACCTTGGCCTACGAGATCGTGGACGTCTTCACCGATCGCCCCTTCGCCGGCAACCCGCTGGCGGTGGTGTTCGGCGCGGAGGCGCTGGCCACCGAGCAGATGCAGGCGCTCGCGTTGGAGTTCAACCTGTCCGAGACGGTGTTCGTGCTGCCTCCGACCCAGGTCGGCGTCACCTACCGGGCCAGGATCTTCACCCCGGTGGAGGAGTTGCCGTTCGCCGGGCACCCCAGCGTGGGCGCGGCGGTCACCGCCTGCAGACGGGGCATGTTCGGTGTGGGGCAGGTCACTCAGGAGTGCCGGGCCGGTGTGCTGCCGATCGAGGTGACCGCGTCCGGGGCGACGCTGACCGGTGGCGCTCCGACGCTCGGGCCGGAGCTGGACCCGGAGCCGTTGCTGGAGATCGCCGGGCTGGTCGCCGACGACCACCTCGGGCCGCCCCCACGGGTCGCCGGCTGCGGGCTGGAGTTCCCGTACCTGCCGGTGCGTCCGGAGTCGGTGGCCCGCGCCCGGGTGGACCCGGCGGCGGCGCAGCGGTACGGGGTGTCGCACGTCAGCGTCTTCTCCTGGGACGCGGCCGCGCAAACCGCGCACGCCCGGGTCTTCGTGCCGGGGATCGGCGTTCCGGAGGACCCGGCGACCGGTTCGGCGGCGCTCGGCCTCGGTGTCTGGCTGGTGGCGAGTGGTCTGCTGCCCGGCGAGGGGCGCTCGGAGTACGCGGTCCGTCAGGGCGTGGAGATGAACCGTCCGTCCGCGTTGGCCTGCACTGTCACAGCGGCGAACGGGGTGGCGGTCGGCGCGACGGTCGCCGGCCAGGTGGTGCCGGTGGCCCGCGGTGAGATCGCCGTGCCGCCGTTCGTGGGCTGAGCGGAGGCGCCGATGCGGGAGGATGCTGGTGTGACGGACGAGGACGCCCCCGGGGGCACCCCACTGGTCGACGAGGCGATGAAGAAGGCCGCCGTGGCCTGGGTCAGCGTTGCGGACGGGCCGGCGCTCGCGCTTTGGTGCGCACCGCTGGAGGGCGCGCTGCTGGTGGTCAGCGGGCCGGGCGAGCAGGCCGCACCGGGTCTGGCCGACGCGACCGAGGCCCAGGTCACCCTGCGCGGCGACCACGGCGGTCGGATCGTCACCTGGCCGGCCCGGGTGAGCCGGTTGCAGCCAGGCACCGAGGCGTGGGAGGTGACCGCGCCGCTGGTGGCGGCGAAGCGCCTCAACGCGCCAGGTCCGACAGCCGACCTGGTGGCCCGCTGGGCGGCCGACGGATGCGCGGTGAACCGGCTCGCCCCGGCCGGTACGCCGCTGGCCGGATCGGAGTTGCCGGCCGACGCGCAGGCCGAGCCACCTCGGCCGACTCCGGCGGTCCGGGCCACCCGTAAGCCGTTCCGACTGCACCGGGTCCGCCGCCGCTGATCGGTCGATCAGCCCGTCCGACCGCCGACGCCCGCCACCGCGGCGTCGGCGTCGACGAGGGCGAGCACGTCGCCCAAGGCGCCGAGCGTCGGGCCGCACCAGTCCCGGTCGGCGTTGAAGACCATGTGCGTGGCCAGATCCGGTGCGGCGAGCCGGACGGCGGTCATCCCGGCCCGCTCGGCGCCGGTCAACTCCTGGCTGCCGCCGTCACCGACGTAGAGGCAGTCGCCCGGAGCGAGCCCGAGCCGCTGGCAGGCCGTCAGGTAGAGCGTCGGATCCGGCTTGCACCGCCCGACCTGCACCGAGAAGACCCGAACGTCGAGCAGGGGGGCGACAGCGAGCTGCGGCAGGAAGGCCGGCAGTTCGTGCGTACAGTCGCTGATCACGCCGGTGCGCAGGCCGCGCTGGCGCAGAGCCGCCAGCACCGGCACCGCGTCGGCCCGCAGCCAGGTGTCGGCGCGGACCGCCCGGTGCCGGGACGCCACAGCTGCCCGCACCGCATGGTCGCTGGGGTGTACGCCGGCCTGGGCGCACACCCAGCGCAGCGTCGCCTCCGCGTCGCCGAGCCGGCCGCTGGCCCGCTCGTAGTAGGTGCGGTTCAGCACCTCGGTCAAGATCTCAGTGGGACAGCCGAGCAGTTCGGCGGTGCCGACGTGCGCGACACCGCGTTGTACCGAACGGGTCAGGGTGCCGAAGAAGTCGAACAGCACCGCCTGGTAGCTGGGCATGGGGGAGCGCCTCCGGGCGGTCGAGGGTCGCCGGCGCGAACCCGCGTGATCGTAACGGAGTGATGACCCTCCGTGCTGACCGTCATACGTGTGAGGATTACGTCCCGTGCCCCCACCTCCACCCCGGCCGTCCCTGGACCCGCTGACCACCGGCGCGGTCGGGCTGGCAGTGGTCGCCGTGTCGTCGTCCGCGCCGCTGATCGCGTACGCCGCAGCCCCCGCGCTGGCCATCGCGTTCTGGCGCAACCTGCTCGCGGTGGCCGTGCTGAGTCCCTTCGCGCTGGCCCGACGCCGCGCCGAGTTCCGCAGACTGACAGTGAGTGCGGGTCGGCGGGAGGGTCTGTTCTGCGTGCTGTCCGGGGTCGCCCTGGCCGGGCATTTCGCGACCTGGGTGCCGAGCGCCCAGCTCACCTCGGTCGCCACGTCCACAGCCCTGGTCGCCACCCAGCCGGTCTGGCAGGGGCTGATCGCCCGCGCCCAGGGGCGTCCGCTGCCCCGGGTGGTGTGGATCGGCATCGCGGTGGCGGTCGGCGGCGCGGCGGTCGCCACCGGGGTGGACGTGGGGGTCTCCGGCCGGGCCGTCCTCGGTGACGTGTTGGCGCTGATCGGTGCCATGTTCGCCGCCGTCTACACCGCTTTCGGGGAACGGGCCCGGGTCAGCATCAGCACCACCACCTACACCACCATCTGCTACGGGATCTGCGCGCTGATCCTGCTGACCCTGTGCGTGGTCGGCGGCGTACGGCTGACCGGCTTCGACGGGCGTACCTGGCTGGCCATCCTGGCCCTGGTGGCGGGCGCCCAACTGCTCGGGCACTCGATGTTCAACTACGCCCTTCGGAGAATCCCGGCTACCACTGTCAGCGTGCTGATCCTGCTGGAGGCGCCCGGCGCGGCAGTGCTCGGCTGGGCCTGGCTGGGTCAGCTGCCCCGCCCGTACGCGTTGCTCGGGATGGCGTTGCTGCTGGCCGGCGTGGCGGTGGTGGTGCTCGGCGGCCGGCGGAGCGAACCCACAGCCCTCCCGGCCGACCCGACCCCGCTGGCCGACTGATCAACCCAAGCGGGCGGACCGAGGCCCCACCCACCTACCGGGCTAGCCCTCGTGCACCTCGATCACCCGGGTCGTCGGCGCGGCTTCGCCGAGGGCGGTACGCAGGGCAGCCCGGTCCGGGTCGGCGAGGAACGACTCGTAGCCGGCCCGCCCGTCGAACCGGATCACGTGCACCTCGGCCTGCCCGTCGGTGCCGCGCAGACGCCGCTCCAACCGGCCGCCGTGCCGTTCGAGCAGGGCCAGCACGGCGTCCTCGTAGCGCTGCCCGGCGGCCTCGGCCCCGACCGCGAACTCGACGATCGCGACGAGTGTCAGCACACCGGCCCGGTCAGTCATCGAGACCGACGGCCTTGGCGCTCGCCGTCCATAGCCGGGCGGCGAGCTGCGGATCGGCAGCCTTCCGGAGCGGTCGACGCGGTCGGCGGTCGACGTAGTAACCCCCGTTGATCAGCCGAGAGCGCTCCTGTTTGGCCAACCACACAAGGGTCTCCGCACCCTTCTCCGGGCTGCGGAACGGCATGAACCGCATGCCGAACGCGACAAGCCTGCTGTCGTTGGCGAACCGGGTACGGACCACGCCGGGGTGGAAGCTGTAGGCGGCAACGTCCGGCCAGCGCCGGGCGGCCTCGGCGGTGAACAGGACGTTCGCCTGCTTGCTGGTGCCGTACGCGCCCATCGGCCGGTAGTCACGCAGTGGCTTGTTCAGGTCGTCCGGGTCCAGTGCGCCGAAACGGTGCGCGCCGGAGGCGGTCACCACGACCCGGCCCACCCGGTCGGCGAGCAGGTTGGTCAGCAGGAACGGGGCCAGGTGGTTGGCCTGGATCGACATCTCGAAGCCGTCGACAGTGCTCAGTGGTTGCAGCGCGATCGCGCCGGCGTTGTTGGCGAGCACGTCGATCCGGTCGTAGGCGGACCGGAGCTGCTCGGCCAGTCGACGTACGTCGTCGAGGATCGCGAAGTCGGCCCGGAACAGCTCCGGACGTTCACCGGAGTTCTCCCGTACCCGAACGGCAGCGGCCTGTAGACGGGCCGGGTCCCGCCCGACCAGCACCACCTGGTCGCCCCGACAGGCCAGGTGCACGGCGGCGGCCAGCCCGATGCCGGAGCTGGCCCCGGTCACCACCACCAGTCGGCGCCCAGTGAGATCTTCCACAGGTCCATTCACCCCGGTCATGGCGCGAGGTTACCGTGGCGTCACAACGCCCTTTGGGATCGTTAAGGTCCCGGATCTGTCGTCAGGTGGCGTCGGCATGCCCGCCGGACGCTGGAAGGAGCGCATCCATGGCCGCAGTCGGTCGCCCCCGCAGGTCCTGCCTCGCCGTGCCGGGTTCCAGCGTGAAGATGCTCGGCAAGGCTCAGGGCCTCGCGGCCGACCAGGTCTTCCTCGACCTGGAGGACGCCGTCGCCCCACTGGCCAAGCCGGACGCGCGCAAGAACATCGTGGCCGTCCTCAACGAGGGCGACTGGGCCGGCAAGACCCGGGTGGTCCGGGTCAACGACCTGACCACCCCGTGGACCTACCGGGATGTCATCGAGGTCGTCGAGGGCGCCGGCGCCAACCTGGACTGCATCATGCTGCCGAAGGTGCAGACCGCGGCCCAGGTGCAGTGGCTGGACCTGACGCTCACCCAGATCGAGAAGACGATCGGCCTGGAGGTCGGTCGGATCGGCATCGAGGCGCAGATCGAGAACGCCGCCGGTCTGGTCAACGTGGACGCGATCGCCGCCGCCTCGCCGCGCGTGGAGACCATCATCTTCGGCCCGGCCGACTTCATGGCGTCGATCAACATGAAGTCGATGGTGGTCGGCGGCCTGATCCCGGACTACCCGGGCGACCCGTACCACTACATCCTGATGCGGATCCTGATGGCCGCGCGGATGCACGACAAGCAAGCCATCGACGGCCCGTTCCTGCAGATCCGCGACGTCGACGCGTTCCGCGAGGTGGCCAAGCGCTCGGCCGCGCTGGGCTTCGACGGCAAGTGGGTGCTGCACCCGGGCCAGATCGACGCCGCCAACGAGGTCTACCAGCCGGCCCAGGCCGACTACGACCACGCCGAGCTGATCCTCGACGCGTACGAGCACTACACCTCGGAGGCCGGCGGCCGGCTCGGCGCCGTGATGCTCGGCGACGAGATGATCGACGAAGCGTCCCGCAAGATGGCGCTGGTGGTCGCGGCCAAGGGCCGGGCCGCCGGGATGAGCCGCACCTCGTCGTTCACCCCACCGGAGCAGTGACCGGCCGGGCCGGGACGACCGCCGCCGGCTGTCGGTCCGGCCCGACAATCGGCGGTACGCCGGCCCGCCCGCCGGTCAGTAGCTACTGCTGCTGTTGTCGCTGGTCGCGATCGCGTAGACGATCGCGGCGACGTAGATGAGGATCACCAGCACCAGGAACCCGGTGAGAATCCAGCCGACGATGATGGCAGCCTTCGCCATCCCCGCCCCGCCCTCGCCGCTGAGCCGGATCTGCTTCTGCGCCACGTGGCCGAGGATCGCGCCGATCGGCGCGGTGATGCAGGACGTGAAACCGATCAGGGCCAGCACGAACGCCGCGATGGCCAGCCCGTTGGTCTTCGGCGGCTGGGGGTAGCCGTAGCCGGGGTACTGCGGCGGATAACCGGGCGGGGCGTAACCGGGCATCGGCTGGGCCGCTGGCTGCTTCGCACCGGCGTACGGGTCGACCGGGGCGTACGGGTCCGGGGCGTACGCGGTCGGGGCGTACGGGGCCGGGGCGTACGGGTCCGGGGCGTACGGGTCGACCGGGCCAGCTTGGGCGGGCACCGGCTGACCGGCCACCAGTGTCGGATCCGGTGCGGGGCTCGACGGTTGGGCCGACCACGTGGGATCGCTCCAGTTGCCGGGCGGCGGGGGATTGGTCATACGAACTCTCCGTCAGGTTGGGGTGCGGAGACAGGGTAGCCAGCGCCGCCCAAACCCGACGCCCCTGCTTCCGGGTGCCGCGTTGCTCGGGCCGGTCGTAACGGGCAGGATCCCTGTCATGGCATACGACGCGCGCGCCGCGGACCGCTCCGGCAGTCGACCCCGACGGGACGTCAGCCGCCCGGGTGCGGCCCGGCGCGCCCGGACGGCCACCCCGGCGGGCAGCCCCGGCCCCGACGAGCCGGTCGCGCTCACCGACCCGGTCACCATGCGCCTCGACGGGCGGGTCGCCCTGGTCACCGGGGCGGGCAGCCCGGACGGCATCGGGTACGCCACCGCCCGGCGACTCGCCGACCTGGGCGCGCGGGTGGCCATCGTCTCCACCACCCGCCGCATCCACGAGCGGGCGACCGAGCTGGGGGTGACCGGCTTCGTCGCGGACCTGACCGACGAGTCCGAGGTCGGCGCGCTGGCCGATGCGGTCGCCGAGCAGTTGGGCGACGTCGAGGTGCTGGTAAACAACGCTGGCCTGGCCAGTCGCGCCAGCCAGGGGGTGCTGCGGCCGGTAGCGCAGTTGACCTACGACGAGTGGCGCGGTGAGATCGACCGCAACCTCTCCACAGCGTTCCTGTGCAGCCGGGCGTTCATCGGGGGGATGGCCGAGCGGGGTTGGGGTCGGATCGTCAACCTGTCGGCCACGGCCGGCCCGGTCAACGCCCTGCCCACCGAGGCCGCGTACGCCGCGGCGAAGGCCGGGGTCGTCGGGCTGACCCGGGCCCTGGCCATGGAGATGATCGCCGACGGGGTGACAGTCAACGCGGTGGCGCCGGGCACCATCTACACCGCGGCGTCCACCATGGCCGAGATCAAGCAGGGGTTGGGCACCCCGGTGGGGCGGCCGGGCACGCCGGACGAGGTCGCCGCGGCGATCAGCTTCCTCTGCTCGCCGGCCGCTTCGTACATCACCGGCCAGATGCTGGTGGTGGACGGCGGCAACAGCGTCCGGGAGGCCCGCTTCCGCTGACGACGACGGTCCGCGGCGGCCCGGTCGTCAGTAGCTGCCACTGTCGCCGGTGTTGCCGAAGGCCACCAGCGCCAGCCAGCCGCAGCAGGCCAGCACGGTGAGGCCGGTGAAGACGTAGCCAAGGATCAGCCCCCAGGTGGCGAGCTGGTCGCCCTCCTCGCCGCTGGTGCGGATCTGCCGCTTGGCCACGTGGCCGAGGACGGCGCCGGCCGGCGGGAAGACGAAGGCGAACACCAGCGACAGGATCGCCAGCACGTTGGTGCCCCGACCCGGCCCGGAAGGCGGTGGGCCGTACTGCCCGTAGGGGCCCTGCGGGGGGTACGGCGGTTGCTGGCTCCAGTGCGCCGACTGCTGCGGCCCCTGGTGGCCGTACGGGGACGGTTCGCCAGCCGGTGGCCCGTACGGTGAGCGTTCCGTTGGCAGCTCGTACGCCGGCTGGTCCGGCTGCGGCGCGTACGGCGACTGGCCGGCCGGCGGTGGCGCGTACGGCGACTGGTCCTTCGGTGGCTCGTAGGGTGACGGCGGCGGCTCGTCCTCGGGCGGTCCCGACGGCGGCGGGTAGCTCACAGCTGTCCTCCTCCTGCCGGTGCCGGAAAAGTCCCTCTTGCCGGACGCTACCCGCAGCGGTGAACCTTTTCACAGCGGTTGTGTGGACTGGTCACCTTGGCCTCGTCGACCCGAGGGGCCGATACTGACCCAGCGTTCAGTTACCCATGAGTAGTGCGCGGATCCCCGGAGGCTGAGATGGCCCGACTCGCCCAGACGCCCGGCCTGACCGATGTGCAACAGTCGATCCTGGAGACCGTTCGGGACTTCGCCGACAAGGAGATCATCCCGCACGCGCAGCGGCTGGAGCACGCCGACGAGTACCCCACCGACATCCTCGACGGCATGCGCGAGATGGGGCTGTTCGGTCTCACCATCGACGAGGAGTACGGCGGCCTCGGCGAATCGCTGCTCACCTACGCGCTGGTGGTGGAGCAGTTGTCCCGAGGCTGGATGTCGATCTCCGGCATCGTCAACACCCACTTCATCGTGGCGTACCTGATCTCCCAGCACGGCTCCGCCGAGCAGAAGGCCCGCCTACTGCCGAGGATGGCCACCGGCGAGGTGCGCGGCGCGTTCTCCATGTCCGAGCCCGAGACCGGCTCCGACGTGTCGGCGATCAAGTCCCGGGCCGTCCGCGACGGCGACAACTACGTGCTCAACGGACAGAAGATGTGGCTGACAAACGGGGCGTACTCCTCGGTGGTGGCCACCCTGGTCAAGACCGACACCGGCGCGGAGTCCGTCTACGGCAACATGAGCACCTTCCTGCTGGAGAAGGAGCCGGGCTTCGGCGAGACCGCCCCCGGCCTCACCATCCCCGGCAAGATCGAGAAGATGGGCTACAAGGGCGTCGAGACCACCGAGATGGTGCTCGACGGGGTGACCGTCCCCGACTCCGCGATCCTCGGTGGCGCCAACCAGGTGGGCCGCGGCTTCTACCAGATGATGGACGGCATCGAGGTGGGACGGGTCAACGTCGCCGCCCGCGCCTGCGGCATCTCCATCCGGGCCTTCGAGTTGGCGGTCAGCTACGCCCAGCAGCGCAAGACCTTCGGCCAGCCCCTCGCCAAGCACCAGGCGATCGCCTTCAAGCTCGCCGAGATGGGCACGAAGATCGAGGCCGCACACGCCCTCATGGTCAACGCCGCCCGGCTCAAGGACGCCGGCCAGCGCAACGACGTGGAGGCCGGGATGGCCAAGCTGCTCGCCTCCGAATACTGCGCCGAGGTCGTCCAGGAGGCGTTCCGCATCCACGGCGGCTACGGCTACTCCAAGGAGTACGAGATCGAGCGGCTGATGCGTGAGGCCCCGTTCCTGCTCATCGGCGAGGGCACCTCGGAGATCCAGAAGACCATCATCTCCCGAGGCCTCCTCAAGGAGTACAAGCTCTGATCCGCGCCCAACCTCCGCGATCTTGCACTTCGGTTGCCCGGTTGCCGCTTATGTCGATTATGCCGGGACAGTAAGTGCAAGATCGCGGGAGCGAGGGTGAGGGCTGGGTCAGGTTAGGCGGGTCAGGTTGGCGGCGGCGCGTTCGACGATGAGGCAGCGGTCTTCGACGTAGTCCATGCCGGCCTCCTCGGCGATCCGCCGCGCCTCGGCCGAGACGATGCCCAGTTGGAGCCAGACCGCCGGGGCGCCGATCGCCGCCGCGTCCCGGACCACCTGCACGGCGTCGGCCGCCGGCCGGAACACGTCCACCAGGTCGACCGGGTGCGGGATGTCGGCCAGCGACTTGTAGGCCCGTTCCCCGAACAGTTCGTCGACGGTCGGGTTGACCGGGATGATTCGCCAGCCGTACCGCTGCATCTGCAACGGCACGCCGTGCGCGGCCTTCAACGGGTCGCGGGACGCGCCCACGACGGCGATCACGGCGGAGTCGGCGAGGATCTGCTGAGCGGTACGCACCCGCCGACTGTAGCTCCGACTACAACAGCGTCAGCTGCTCGGCCGCCGACGGTGGCGGTGGCTCGGGCAGGCTGCGGTTGTCGCCCCGCTCCCCGCGGTGCAGCCCGTGCCGGCGTGCCGCGATCCGCACCCGGGCGGTCAGCTCCCGCTGGTACGCCTGCGGGGCGTACGCGCCGGCCCGGTAGAGCTCGCGGTAGCGGGGCACGAGGTGCGGGTGCTCGCGGGCGAGCCAGTGCGCGTACCACTCCCGGGCGCCGGGACGCAGATGCAGGGGCAGGGCGGTCACGCTCGTCGCGCCGGCGGCGGCGATCGCCGAGACGGTGGTGTCGATCGACTCGTCGCTGTCGCTGAGGCCGGGCAGGATCGGTGCCATCAGCACGCCGACGGAGAAACCGGCGTCGGCGAGTGCCCGGACGGCGTCCAGCCGGCGGCGTGGGTGCGGTGTGCCGGGCTCGACGGTGCGCCAGAGGTGCTCGTCGACAAACCCCACCGAGAAGGAGATGCCCACCGTGGTCACCTCGGCAGCCTCGCGCAACAGCGGCAGGTCGCGCAGGATCAACGTGCCCTTGGTGAGGATCGAGAACGGGTTGGCGAAGTCGCGCAGGGCTCCGATGATCTGCGGCATCAGCCGGTAACGACCCTCGGCGCGCTGGTAGCAGTCCACGTTGGTGCCCATCGCCACGTGCGCGCCCCGCCAGCGTGGCGCGGCCAGCTCCCGCCGGACCAGCTCACCGGCGTTGACCTTGACGATCACCTTCCGGTCGAAGTCCGCACCGGCATCGAGATCGAGATAAGTGTGTGTATTCCTCGCGAAACAGTAAACGCAGGCATGAGAGCAGCCTCGGTATGGGTTGATCGTCCACTCGAACGGGACGCGGGACTGCCCGGCCACCCGGTTGAGGATGGACTTGGCCTGCACCTCGTAGAACGTCATCCCGGCGAACTCGGGGGTGTCGAAGGTGCGGGCGACGGCGCCGGGCAGCGCCAGCGGCAGGGGTGGCGTCGCTGGCGCTGCCCGCTCGGGGTCTCCCTCGACCGGGGGAGCGGTGAGGTTGTCCCAGCGCATGGCCATTATTCGAACACGTGTACGAGGCAAGCGCAAGTGACCCGCCGTACACCGGTGGGCGTCCGCGTGGTCGGAGAGGGGAGGATGGACGCCATGGAGACGTCGACCTTCGTCTACGACGGGGACTGCGCGTTCTGCACGAGCTGTGCGGAGTTCATCGAACGTCGCATCCCCACCGCCGCACGTGTCGTGCCCTGGCAGTTCGCCGACCTGGACGCGCTCGGCCTCACAGTGGCCGAGTGCGAGGAGGCCGTGCAGTGGGTGGGCGCGGACGGCTCGCGGGCGGCCGGCCCGGACGCCATCGCGAAGCTGCTCGCCGCGAGTGGTCCGCTCTGGCGGGTCGCCGGCGCCGGTCTGCGGATTCCTCCGGTACGCGTCGCCGCCTGGCCGTTGTACCGCTGGGTGGCACGTAACCGGCACCGACTTCCCGGTGGCACTGCTGCCTGTTCCCTGCCGCAGGAGGCCCGGGAGCGGCTCTACGGGCCGGCCGGTCGCCCGACCACCGGCGCCTGATCGTCCAGCGCCGGCCCCGCGCCGGCTGTCACCGGGCCCGGGTCAGGCGGCACCCTGTCGACGTCGGCCGGGCGCGGCTCCGGGGCATCCGTCGTCGCCGCCTCGGGAGAGCCGCGGCCGACGAGCCGGCGTGCCCAGACCAGCGGGCGCACCCGCTCCAGCGGTAGGAAGCTGGTCATCGCGGCCAGGTGCGGCGCGAACGAGATCGTGATGGTCGCGATGGTGACCGCGTGGAACGAGTAGAAGAAGCCGACCATGGCGAGTCGCCAGCGGGGTGGCAGGAAGAAGACCAGCGGGCTCAGCAGCTCGAACGCGACGATGCCGAACTGGGCGACGATCAGCAGGTACGGCACCTGGGCGATGAGGTCCGCCAGGTCGGTGCCGCGCCGGATGATCGCGCGGGCCAGGACCGAGCCGGTCAGCCAGTCCAGACCGCCGAAGCGCAGCTTGGCGAAGGCTGCCAGGAAGTACGTGCAGATCACCGCGATCTGGGTGACGCGTAGGGCCCAGCCGCCGGCCTCGGTGCGGGTGGTGTCGCCGTGTCGGGCGCGACCGGCGGTGGGCAGCACGGCCAGGGCGACGAGCAGCCCGAACCGGTCGTGGTCGACCTTCCCGTAGCTCATCGCGATGATCATCCACTCCAGGTACAGCGCGCACACCGCCCAGCCGAGCAGCCGGGGCGCTCGTCCGGTGGCGGCGAGGAGTGCGAGCAGCAGCAACGCCCAGAAGATCACCGTCACCAGCGTCTCGGTTGGCGTCGGCATTGGGAGCAGGCGGCCGATCAGGAGTGGCTGGTACAGGTCGCCGGGCACGCTCACCCGGGTGCGTACCCAGGGCGTGAAGATCACCAGATCGGCGGCGACGAAAAGGTAGATCAGGGTGCGGAAGGCGGCCACCCGGCCCCGGGGTACGGCGTCGGTCAGCCAGCGGTTCATCGGGTGGCCTGCCAGCGGACGACGGTCTGGTCGGTGTGTTGGCCGGTCGGTCGGCCGGCGCGGATGCCGTGCCAGCGGATGACGATGCGGACCTCGACCAGCGCGGGAGCGTCCGGGTGGCGTTCGGCGTACGCGTCGGCGACCTCGGTGAGCAGCGTCGGGTCGGCGGCGTATCGGGCCTGCTGACCCTCGATCTCGGCGCGGCGGATGCCTGTCGCGTTCTGGTCCAGGTCGATCACCGCCCCGGAGCTGTTCACCCCCTCGACGCGGGTGTCGGGTGCGGGCGCGTTCGGCGGGTTGGAGGTGGAGTACATCCGGAACGGGCCGAACGGGAAGTCGTCGTCGCTGCCCCAGAAGGTGCCGACGACGAGCAGGACGAGGCCCAGTGCGGTCACGCCCAGCCGGGTCACGCGCCCGCGGGTGGTCAGGTTCTCCATCGGGTCGTGACGATACGGGATGTACCGACGGCCTCGGGTCCCTCCGACGGCCAGTTCGGCCTGACCAGGCAGGTGATCATGCGGGGTTGCTGGGGGTACGGCGAAGGCCGGGCCCGCATCGGGCCCGGCCTTCGGTGTCGTCGTGGGGACGACTCAGTGGTTGTGCTCGGCCAGCTGCTTGCGGACGTCGTCCATGTCCAGCGCCTCGACCTGCTCGATCAGGTTCTCCAGCGCGGACTCGGGAAGGGCGCCCGGCTGGGCGAAGACGATGACGCCGTCTCGGATCGCCATGATCGTCGGGATCGAGCGAATGTCGAACTTGGCGCCCAGCTCCTGCTGAGCCTCCGTGTCGACCTTGCCGAAGACGATGTTCTGGTGCTTCTCCGAGGAGCGCTCGTAGACCGGGGCGAACCGCTTGCACGGACCACACCAGTCGGCCCAGAAGTCGACCAGGACGATGCCGTCGTTGCCGGTCACCTCGTCGAAGTTCGTCGAGGTCAGCTCAACGGTTGCCATTGCACTCTCCGATCACCGCGGTTTATCTACGTCCCGTAGAACCAGGGCTGACCGTATCGAATTCCCGTGCGGTGGGGCACGAAACGTGCCCGGGGCTGCCGGGGGGTGCCGCAGGTCATCGACGTGCATCTGTTCACACCCGACCTGCGGAACGCAAGTGCATGACGCACTTGCGTGACCTGCGGTAATGGGAGCGTTTCCAGGGAGATCCACGCGATTGAGCACTACGAATCGGTAACTTGGGCCTTGACAAGGAGGTATCCGGCCTGCGGAGATCGCTGATCAACCTCCCCGTCGTCACACACAGTAGTGTTACAAAAAGATAAATGTGACCGCGATCTCTGTTGAACCTACGCAGGCGTAGGGCAGAATTCCTCACATCAGAGCGTGGGCGGCGGGTGCCGGGGAGGGCCCCGCCGCTCATTGCGTCTCCCCCCAGGCGAGTGACCGGTGTGACATTTCCGCCGCCGTCGCGCCCCGCCGGTCGCCTTAACCATCGATAAGGCATGCTGTGCCGAACTCCATCGCCGCCCGTCGAAGGGACCAGCATGCAGTTCGGTCGCTACTACGAGGAGTTCGAGGTCGGCGCGGTCTACCGGCACTGGCCGGGCAAGACCGTCACCGAGTACGACGACCACCTCTTCTGCCTGCTCACCATGAACCACCACCCGCTGCACATGGACGCGCACTACGCCGCGACGGCGAGCCAGTTCAAGCGCAACGTCGTGGTCGGCAACTACATCTACTCGTTGCTGCTCGGCATGTCGGTGCCCGACGTGAGTGGCAAGGCGATCGCCAACCTGGAGGTCGAGTCGCTGCGGCACGTCGCGCCGACCTTCCACGGCGACACCATCTACGGCGAGACCACGGTGCTGGACAAGCGTGAGTCCGGCTCGAAACCCGACCGGGGCGTGGTGTCGGTGGAGACCCGTGGTTACAACCAGGACGGCACGATGGTCTGCGTCTTCCGGCGCAAGGTGATGGTCCCCAAGCGGGAGTACGCGGCCGCTGCGGTGCCCGACGGAGTGGATCCGGAGCGGCCCAGCTTCCCCGAGCCGCGCTGACAGCCGCGCGGCAGGCTCGACCGTCGACGAACACCGGGCTCCTTCCCCTGCGCGGGTCTGCTGGGGAAGGGGCCCTGTTCCCGTCGCGGGGCATATGCTGACGCCGGAGGTTCCGATGAGCCACTCCGTAGCGGGAGAGCCGTCCTCTGCCGGCCGCCGAGCCGCACCCTTGACCACCGCTGTCTACTCCGCCGCCGAGTGGGATCTGCTCACCAGCCTGCCCGGACGGGTTCTCGTGGCCGCCGCGGCACCCGCTCCCGGCCGGACGGAGCGTGGAGTCCTGGCCGGCCTGGCCGGTCTGGATGCCGTGGCCGCGGGCCGAGCCTCCGACAGCGACCTGGTCCGCGCGGTGGTCGCCACGATCTACGCCCGCCACGACGGCGCCCCGCAACCCGCCGAGCGGCTCACCGACCTGGTGGACCTGCTGGCCGCCTGTCGTGCGGCGAGCCGGGTCCTCCGGCGGCGGGCCGACCCTGCCGACTCGGCCGCGTACCGCCAGTGGGTGCAGTCGGTAGCGGCCCGGGTGTGTCGCGCGGTGCCCGGCACCGGCGCGCGCCGGGTGGACCCACCGGCCAGCGCGGCGGACCGGCGCTTCCTGGACCGGCTCGGTGCCGCCCTCGACCTGGGCTGACCGGCAGGTCGTCGCGGCCGGCGCCGGCGGGGTCCGTACCCTCTGATGACCGTGACCGACGACCAACTCGAGGTGGGCGTGGGCCCCTGGCCGGGGGACCCACCGGACGACCCCCGTTACGACAGGCAACTGCTCGCTGAGGGGGACCGGCGCAACGTCGTCGACCGCTACCGCTACTGGCGGCACGAGGCGATCGTCGCCGACCTGGACCGGCACCGGCACGGCTTCCACGTCGCTATCGAGAACTGGCAGCACGACTTCAACATCGGCACCGTGGTGCGCAACGCCAACGCGTTCAACGCCGCCGAGGTGCACATCGTCGGACGGCGACGGTGGAACCGGCGCGGCGCGATGGTGACCGACCGGTACCAGCACGTACGGCACCACGAGACGATCGAGGAGTTCGTCGCCTGGGCGGCCGAGCGGCAGTTGCCGGTGTTCGGCATCGACAACCTGCCGGGGTCGCGTCCGCTGGAGACCGGCACCCTGCCGCGGGACTGCGTGCTGCTGTTCGGCCAGGAAGGGCCCGGCCTCTCCGCGCCGGCCCGTGCGGCCTGCGACCAGCTCTACTCCATCGCCCAGTACGGCTCGACGAGGTCGATCAACGCGGGCGTGGCCAGCGGAATCGCCATGCACGCCTGGATCCGCGCGCACGCCGGTACGCCGCCGGACTGACCCACGTACGGTGCCGAATCGGACGTTCCGGCTTGACGTGCCGGCGGTCCGGGGCGACGGTGGGGATGTGAGTGTCGCGGTGAGTTGTCCGAGATGCGGGGGCCCGGTACGGGCGCCGGATCTGATGAACGCCGACTCGAGGTGTGTGCGCTGCGGCCCGGTGCCGCCGTTGCACGTGCCCGAGCACATCGGAGCGGACATCGTGGCGAGCGTGGTGGAACGGATCACCGCGACCGGCGATCCGCCGGTGACGCCGTTGTGGTGCCCGTGGCCGCTGCCGCCCGGTTGGACACTCACCGGCGTCGCGTACGCCGGGGACGACCGGACGGGCGTGCGGGCGACGGTGGTGGCCTGCGCGGGCCCGGCGCCGCTCGGTGGTGGTCCGGCCGATCTGGTCTTCGTGGCCGAGGAACCCGGTGTCGGCCTGGGCACCCGGCTCGCCGGTCTGACCGGCCCGGACCCGGGGCCGGAGTTGGTGGACGCGTTGACCGACCCGGGGTCGGGTCACCCCGACCACGTCGGACAGGCGAAGATCAAGGTCGGCGGGCACCCGACTCCACTGTGGGTGGTGAATTCATCAACGGATCGAAGCGCGTACGCCGGCGAAGCTCGGGGAATGTGGCTCCATGCGATAGCCTGGCCGGCGAGTGCGGGTCACCTGCTCGCGGAAGACGTCGTGCTACACGACCTGACCGAGTGGACTCCGCCCGAGCTCGTGTACGGCGCACCGTCCCCGTATCTACCCGGTAGAGCTTGACAACTCTTCCGGATTGACGGAGAACGGACGCAGATATTCACTGTACGACACCACACTGATACTCTGGGTGCCGCTGCGGTAATGGGACCCGGCGCCGCGCGAGAGGATGGCCCGCCATGGTCAAGAAGGTCCTCACCTGGGCCGGAATCGCATTCTTGATCTTCTTCGTCGCCTACCGGCCAAACTCTGCGGCGGACGTGTTCAAGTCGCTCGGCGGCGGGATCATGGATATCGCCCAGGGGTTTGGCGACTTCTTCACCAGCCTCGTCGCCTAGCAGCCGATGGGCAGCCCCTCCGGTCCACCCTTCGACCCGGACGACCCCGACCGGGAACGCCGCGAGCGCGACACCGAGCCGATCCCGCGGATCGGGCCTGATGACGGCCCGGGCTACGGGGCCGGTCCCGGCCTGTCCGACGGTCCGTCCCTTTCGGACGACGTCGGCTATGGCGACGGGCCCGGCTATGCCGGTCAGGGTCGTTCCGGTCGGGGGTGGATCCGTGATCCGGAGGCCAGCTACCAGCCGCCGCAGATCTCCGAGGACGAGCTGGCCGGGTTGCGCGCCGACGCGACCGGCTCGACCCCTCGGCGGGTGCTGCCACTGGAAGACGAGCCCAGTTCTCTGGTGGCTCGCTACCTCTTCCCCACCGAGCGCTACCGGGGCGAGTGGAAGCGACACTGGATCCACCTCACCAACCCGCTGTTGATCGGCGTCGCGGCGACCTTCGTGCTCGGCTACCTCTCCGGCTTCCTCGCCGGCCAGGACGTCGGCGCGTTGACCACCATCGCCGTGTTGCTGTGGTTCGCGGTGATGGGCTGGGTGGCGTGGAAGGTCGCCGACTGGTGGTATGACCGGTTCATCCTGACCAACAAGCGGGTCATGGTGGTCAACGGCATCGTCACCCGCAAGGTGGCGATGATGCCGCTGGTCCGGGTCACCGACATGAAGTACGAGCAGACCCCGACTGGTCGAGCGCTCAACTACGGCACCTTCGTGCTGGAGTCCGCCGGCCAGGAGCAGGCGCTCCGCGAGATCAAGAACCTGCCCAACCCGAACGAGCTCTACCTGCGCGTCGTCGAGGAGATGTACGAGCCGCAGGCGGTCGAGGCGCGGCTCGGCAAGGAGGCCGACGAGGCCAAGGCCGACGACGGGGCGTGAAGGTTTTCGACCGAACATCGGAGCAAGTGCGCACCTTTCGTCATGGACCAGAGCGCCCCTGACGTGGCACTCTGCCAGGACGGCAGGGGTGTGGAGGTGGGCGGTGGCGAGCAAGGACTCGTTGGAGGAGCAGTTCCGCGAGTTCGTCGCGGCCCGCTCCGCCGCGCTCCTACGCACCGCTTATCTGCTCACCGGCGACTGGGCCACGGCCGAGGATCTGCTCCAGACGGCGCTGACGAAGACCTACCTCGCGTGGAAACGTCTCGGCGGAATCGAGGCGGTCGAGCCGTACGCCCGGCGTGTGATGGTCAACACGTCGACCAGTTGGTGGCGGCGACGCTGGCACGGTGAACGCCCGACCGAGGTGCTGCCCGAGCGGGCCGGCGTCGACGAGATCGAGCAGCAACTTGACCGCGACCTGCTCTGGCGGCATCTCCGGGAGTTGCCCAACCGGCAGCGGGCAGTGTTGGTGCTGCGCTACTACGAGGACATGTCGGAGGCGCAGACCGCCGCGATGCTGGACATTTCGCCGGGCACTGTGAAGAGCCAGGCGTCCCGGGCGCTCGCCACGCTGCGTCGGCGACTGGGCGCGGACGCACCAGAGCTGGCAGCCGCCGCCGGCATCGCCGGCAGATCGGCCGCCGCCGGCATCGCCGGCAGGTCTGCCGCTGCCAGCGGTGCGGGAGCGGTGGCCGCGACCGGTGCCCCCGGCCGGACGACGGGCTCGGGCTCCCGGACCGGGCGAGTCCCGGCCACCGGTGCCGCTGCCACACCCCGTCCCGGACGGGCGGCTGGCCGACCCGTGCCCCGCCCGACCGCGCCGCGCCCCGCCGTGCCGCGTGCGATCACCCCGCAGGTCGTCCTGCCCACCGCCCCGGCGGCCGTGCCCGTCGGCACGGGCTCCGGGGAACAGCAGTGACTCATCTCCCGGGCCGGCGCGACAACCTGCGGGACGGCCCGCAGCGTTCATACCAGGTGCGGCCTGACGAGATGGAAGGTGCGGTGCGGGTGTCACTCTCGCACCAGGTCGCCCTTGCCCGCCCGCTGAGCGTCGATCCGGCCGGCCAGGCCATCCGTCGCGCGAACCGGATCCGGCGTCGACGCACCGCCGCCGGCCTCGCCCTCGCGGCGGTCACCACAGTGCTGCTCAGCGCCGGCATGGCCCAGCTCGGTGCCGAGACCAGGCGGGACGGCTCACCCATCGTCGTGATCGGCGACCCGGACCCGACCAACCGAACGCTTCCGACGGCCAGCATTCCCGGTCCCGCACCCTCGCCCACGACGTCGACCTCTCTTCTCATCAGCGAGACGCTGGTCAGCGCCGACGGGCGGCGGCTGGTGCTGCCCGACGTCGGGCCGGCCGAACGCGTCCAGCCGCTGCCCAGCGGCGGCGGTTGGCTGGTGGTCGGCGCGCCGAGCACCGCGGGACGCTCCCTGTGGGTGGTGCAGGACGACGGCCTGGTGCAGGTGCTGCTGGCCGGTGCCGGCGCGATCGTCCTGGCGCCGGACAGCCACCAGGTCGCCTGGCGCGACGGAGACGATCTCCTGATGGCGGGCGTGGTCGGCACCCAACTCATCGGGTCAGTGCGCACCCCGGTGCCGGCGGCGGCGGAGCCCGTCCGGTTCGTCGGTGACAGCGTGCTGGTCCGACTCGACAGGGCCGACGCCGGTCACACGCTCTGGCGGCCCGGTGCGGGGCCGTTGCCCGAGGCCCTCGACCGGGAGAGCCTCAACGTCTACGGGCGGCTGCCCGACGGGCGGCTCGTCGGCCAGGTCACCACCACCGATCCGGACCGGACGTGCCTCGCCATCCTCACCCCGACACGTCGCCTGGACCCGGTACGCACCGGCTGCGGTCCAGACCTGAGCCGGGACGGCGTCGGCGGGGTTTCGCCGGACGGGCGGTGGCTGCTGGTCAACGAGGGGAGCGGCACTGGCGGTCGGTCCCTGCTCGTCGACCTTCAGCGGCTCGGGCCGGGAGCGACAGCCGTTGCGGCCGGGCCGCCGATGACCGGGGCGATCGTGTGGAGCGACGAGGCCCAGGCCTCCTACCTCGACGGCACCGGCGAGCTGGTCCGGGTCGACGTCGGCCAGGTGCGGGCGGGAAAGCCAGCCAGCCCCGCTGCGGTGCCCGGCATGCCGGCCGGAGAGCGGCCGATCCTGGTGAAGGGCTTCTGACCCCGGGTGACCCATGTGAGCCGGGCTCACCGTTTCCTCGGTAACGTCGGGCGGTGACCTCGCGTACCGGCCCCGCCCCCCGGATCGACCTGCACGCCCACTCGACGGCCAGCGACGGCACGCTGACCCCGGCCGAGCTGGTCGGCGCGGCCTTCGACGCCGGGCTGGACGTGCTGGCGATCACCGACCACGACACCACGGCCGGCTGGGCGCCGGCAGTCGGCGCGCTGCCGCCAGGTCTGCGCCTGATCCGGGGCGCGGAGTTGTCGTGTCGCTGGTCCGGTGCGCAGCCGGCGGTGTCGTTGCACCTGCTCGCGTACCTGTTCGATCCGGACCACCCGGAGCTGGTGGCCGAGCTGGCGCGGGTCCGAGCCGCCCGGGAAGAGCGTGGCGAACGGATGGTCGGTCTCCTGCGGGCCGACGGCATCGACGTGAACTGGCCGGACATCCTGGCCGGCGCGGGTGGCGGCACAGTGGGACGCCCGCACATCGCGCAGGCACTCATCCGCGTCGGCCTGGTCGGCAGCGTCCGGGAGGCGTTCGGCCCGGACTGGCTGGGCGAGCGGTACCGGCTGCCCAAGGAGGACATCGACGTGTTCCGGGCCGTCCGGCTGGTCCGGGCGGCCGGAGGCGTGCCGGTCTTCGCCCACCCCCGAGCCACCCGACGCGGCCGGGTGGTGCCCGACGAGCTGATCGCCGAGCTGGCCGCCGCCGGGCTCGCCGGGCTCGAAGCCGACCACGAGGACCACAGCCCGGCCGAGCGGGAACACGTGCGGGCGCTCGCCGCCGAGCTGGGTCTGCTCGTCACCGGCTCCTCGGATTTTCACGGCACCCACAAGACCGTCCAACTCGGCGCGTTCAGCACCAGCGTCGAGGCGTACGAGCGGATCGTCGCCGAGGGGGTGACCGAGGTCGCTTCGGGCTGATCCGGGTATTTCGCCCATCGCTGCGCGGCTAGGTTGATCACGTGGATCTGAAGCTGTTCGGCGAGGTTTTCGTGACCCTGCTGGTGATCACCGACCCGCCGGGCATGATGCCGATCTTCCTGGCGCTGACCGGCCCGCTGCCCGCCCGCGACCGCAACCGGGCAGCCTGGCAGGCCGTCGCGCTGGCGCTCGGCGTCATCGTGATCTTCGCGGTGGCCGGGCAGACCCTGCTCGACTACCTGCACGTGGACCTGCCGGCGTTGCAGGCCGCCGGTGGCCTGCTGCTCGTACTCGTCGCCTTGGAGCTGCTGACCGGCAAGGCCGACGACCCGAGCCAGCAGGTCACCTCCAACATCGCGCTGGTGCCGCTGGGCACGCCGTTGCTGGCCGGACCGGGCGCCATCGTGGCCACCATGCTCTTCGTCCAGCAGGCCGACGGGCTGGGAGAGTTCAGCGCCATCGCCGTGGCGATCCTCGCCGTGATGGTCGCCGTCTGGATCGTCCTGCGCTTCTCCGGCGGCATCGTGAAGATCCTCCGGCCGGGCGGGATCGAGGTGCTGACCCGGATCGCCGGCCTGCTGCTGGCCGCGATCGCCGTGCAGCTCATCGCCGACGCGGTGGCCGCCTTCGTCACGCAGTACGTGAACATGGCCTGACGGCACGCGCGCGATGTCGGAGGCGGATGGCAGGATCGCAGGCGTGCGACGATCCTCATCAGCGGGGCGGCCGGCCGCCGGCGGCCGGGCCCCGCGGCAACGCGCCGGCGACGCCGAGCAGCTCGGCTTCGAGGGCATGCCGGAGCGGCTGTTCGTCTGCACCCCGAGCAAGCTCGGCGCGTACGCGGACTGCCCGCGTCGCTACCGCTACTCCTACGTCGACCGCCCCGCCCCGCCCAAGGGCCCGCCGTGGGCGCACAACTCGCTCGGCGCCAGCGTGCACACCGCCCTGAAGAACTGGTATGCGCTGCCCGCCGACCGGCGGCGTCCCGAGGCGCTGGCCACGCTGCTCAAGGGCACCTGGGTCCGCGAGGGCTACCGCGACGACGAGCAGGAGCGGGCCGCCTACCGGCGGGCGTTGGGATGGCTCGAGGCGTACGTCGAGACGCTGGAGCCGGATTCCGACCCGCTCGGCGTGGAGCGGGTGGTGGCGGTCAAGACAGCAGTGCTGGCGTTCAACGGTCGTACCGACCGGATCGACTCGCGGCCCGGCCCGGAGGGGCCGGAGCTGGTCATCGTCGACTACAAGACCGGCCGCACCGGGCTGGACACTGACGACGCCCGGGGCTCGCAGGCGCTGGCGCTCTACGCGTACGCCGCCGAGCGGGTGTTCCGTCGGCCGTGCCGCCGGGTGGAGTTGCACCACCTGCCGACCGGCACGGTCGCCGGCCACGACCACACAGTCGAGTCGCTGGCCCGACAACTGACCCGCGCGGAAGAGACAGCCCGCGACATCATGGCCGCCGAGCGCGCGGTCTCCGACGGCGCCGACGCGGACGAGGCTTTCCCGGTGGCGCCCGGCCCGCGCTGTGGCTGGTGCGACTTTCGGCGGCACTGCCCGACGGGCGCGCAGGTCCCGGGCAAGGAGCCGTGGGCGGCCATGGACCGGCCCGCCGACGGCTGATCGCCCGTGCAGAGGGTCGGGTCAGCCGGCCAGCGAGGCGGCGTGCCGCGCGGCCCGCTCCTTCGCTGCCTGAATCAACGGTCCCTCCAGGTAGCGGCGGGGGACGGCGGCGAACGCGAGCCGCAGCGCGCGCAGGCTCAGGTCCGCCGACAGCTCGGTGGTCGGTAGACCGAGACCTCCGTACATTCGGCGTGCCCACGTCGGCAGCAGCGCGAACGCGGTGCCGGCGATCCCCAGGTACGCCCAGCGTGGCGGGCCCAGGGTGAGACCCAACCGGACCGGCAGGCTGAGCTTCCACGGCAGCGGCGGGGCGGTGAGGAACACCGCCGTCTCGGCGGCCTCCCGGGTCATCCGCAACTGTGGCCGTACGGTCTCGTAGTAGTCCGCGACCTCGGCGGCGGTCCCTGGAACGGTGGCCGGGTCCAGGCCGACAAGGGCGGCGGCGCGGCGCTGTTCGGTGTAGTAGGCGTCCACCTCGTCGTCGCTCAGCGGCAGCCCGGCGCGTCGGGCCGTGCTCAGGAACGACTCGACTTCGGTCACGTGCACCCAGCGCAGCAGGTCCGGTTCGTCGATCCGGAACTGCTCACCGGTGAGCGTGTCGGTGGCCCGCAGCCGGTCGTGCAGGCGGCGCAGCCGGGCCCCGGCGGCCTCCGCCTCGGCGGTGGTCCCGTAGACGGTGGTCGCCACATAGGTAGCGGTGCGGACCAGTCGGCCCCAGGCGTCGGTGCGGTAGTTGCTGTTCTGCGCGACCCCGGCCATGGCCCGGGGGTGCAACGCCTGGAGGTAGAGCGAGCGCAGGCCGGCGACGATCAGGATCGGCTCCTCGTGCACCTTCCACGTGACCGAACCCGGACCGAAAAGGCCGAGGTCATCGGAGTCCACCGCCCAAGAGTGCCACGGTCGGGCCGACCTCGCCGGTCACGTGCTGCCGGTGCCGGCTGATCAGACGTCGGCGGAGCGGCGGGCCCGGCAGCCCGGGCAGAGGCCCCAGAACGTCACTTCGGCCTCGTCCACCTCGAACCCGTGCGCGCTGTTCGGCTCCAGGCATGGCGCGCTGCCCACCGCGCAGTCGATGTCGGCGATCTCGCCGCAGCCCCGGCAGACCACGTGGTGATGGTTGTCGCCCACCCGCGCCTCATAGCGGGCGGGACTGCCCGCCGGCTCGATCCGGCGTGACAGCCCGGCCCGGGACAGCGCGCCCAGCACGTCGTAGACGGCCTGGGTGGAGACCGAGTCGAGGCGTTCGCGCACCCGCCGGGTGATCTCGTCGACCTCCAGGTGGCCGCCGTCGGCGAGCACGTCCAGCACCGCGAGGCGGGGGCGCGTGACGCGCAGGCCCCTCGACCGCAGCAGCTCCTCGGCACCGGACATTGGCCAATGACAACACGCCCGACCCGCATCGACAACCGTCGCCCGCTCCGGGTGGCCACCGACACAGCCAGGCAAGATCGGGAGTACGGCCCAGAGGATGAACCCGATCGACGCGCCGCGCGTGTCACCGGTCGAGAGCCTGCGGACGATCGGCGGACCATAGGCTGACCACCCCTGACCATGATCCACCTGGAGGGTTCGATGTTCGAGGAGATCCTGGGTCTACCGGTGCACGTCCTGGTAATCCACGCTGTCGTCGTGTTCGTGCCGCTGCTGGCGGTGCTGGCCATCGCGTACGTGGGGCTACCGCGGTGGAGGCACCGGCTGGACTGGGCCCTGGGCCTCCTCGCCGTGGCCGCGCCGGTGACTGCCTACGTCGCGGTCAAGTCGGGTGAAGCACTGACCGACGCGCTGGTGGCCCGGGGCTTCCAGGGGCCGATCCTCGATCAGATCTTCGAGCACTCCCGCTACGGTGACATCCTGTTGCGCGTCGTGGTGCCGCTCGGGATCGTGGCCATCCTGCTGCTGGTGGCGACAAGTGGGCACCCTCGGGTGCCGCAGCTGCCCGCGCTGGTCACCCCGGTGCTGGCGGTAGCGGCCGTGGGGCTCTCCATCGCCGCACTGGTCTACGTCTACCTGACCGGCCACTCCGGTGCCGAGACGGTTTGGGGCACCACCCTCTGAGCTGCTGCCCCTTCTGATCGACTGCACTGGACCTGGCTGGGGCTGTGGTCGCAGCCGGCGGTCGCCACCGTCGGGGCGGACACGGCATTGAGCGGCATACCTCAGAGGTATGAACATGACTCCGAGGTATGCCGCTCAACAGCACATCGACGTGCCAGGCCAGCCAACACGCATGCTGGGGGTTGCGCTCCCGGACCTGTTCCTCCACGCCAGTGCCACTGCTGCTGCCCAGGGGTGAGGATCAGAAGATCACTCGCGAGCAGAGCAGGCAGAGTAGAACCAGCAGCACCACGCCGGCCGCCGCGCCGAAGCCGTAGGTGACCCTCTGCGAGCGCTGCTCGGCCGCGTCCAGGCCGGCCATGTCCTGCGGCGGCAACTGTCGTGGCGGCACCGGCTGCAGATGTACGGGTGGACGCCAACCCGCCGGCGGCGCCACGCTCGGCGGCGGGCCGGAGTATCCGGTGGCAGGACCCCCGGCCGGTGGTGTGGCCGCGGGCGCGGTGGGAGGTTGGTCCGCCACGGCGTCGTCGCCGGTGTCGGGCCGTCGCCAGTAGTCGTCCGAGGTGCTGCCACCGCTGGGGGTCGTCACGCCGTCCGACGCTACCAACGCCACCGGCGGCCCGGTCGTTTCTGGCCGGCGTGCCACGGTCGACCGTCAGGTCTACCGTCGTCGGCTGCGCTAGTCTTGCCGCTCGTGAGCACCGAAGACCCCGGCACGCACGGCGTACGTGGAGACGACGACCGCGCCGTCGACCTGAGCGAAGACTTCGTGGTGCTGCCCGAGCAGACCTCTGACGACACCGACCGTGGTTGGGGCGAGCGGTCCGGCGGCAACGACGACTGGTTGCTCGCCGAACGCCCCCCGCACTGGGACTGACCCCGGCGGCTCAACCAGCTCCCCGCCTGTCGCCGGCCACCGATGGTGCGTCGGAGGGCACAGCGGTCGGCGGGCATCCGGTCGGGGTGTGCAGGACTGCGGCGGCCAGGCCGAGCAGCGCGGCGACCAGGCCGGCCCGAAGCAGGGTGCGCCCGCCGGGCAGAGTGAGCTGGCGCAGCGGGCGCAACGCCCGCGCGGAATCCGGATCGACCATCGCCTCTGCCGCCTCCCGTCCCCGAGCGCCGCAGTGGCACCCATGGACGGCAGGCTAGGCAGCTTTCGCCGCCTCGACCGACCCTCTGGCCGACGCCTGTGGACAACCGCGCGGCCTGTGGATAACGCCCATCCGCCGCCTCGACCTGCTAAGGCACCTGACTTGATCAACTCGGATCACGGAAGCCGGGTGGTCAGAGCGACGGGGACAGGCCGACTTCCTGGAACCCGAGTGGATCAACCCGCCTGCTGAGGGGGCGACCGAGTTGATCGAGGCCCGACCCGTGGTGGGGTCGGGCCTTCGGCGATCAGGACGTGGAGCTGGCCGCCGCCTTGCCGCCGCCCGATCCACCCGAGGACGACCCGGAAGACGACCCGGAAGAGGACGACGAGCCCGAAGACGACCCGGACGAGGACGAGGACCCCGACGAGGACGACGAGCTGTCACCGGAGGACGACTCGGACTTCGCCGGCTTGGTCGCCGTGCCGCCGGCGGTCGTCTCGGAACCGGACGCCCGGGAGTCGGTGCGGTAGAAGCCCGAACCCTTGAAGACGATGCCGACCGAGTTGAAGACCTTGCGCAGCCGCCCCTGACACGCCGGGCACTCGGTCAGCGGCTCGTCAGAGAAGGACTGCACCGCCTCGAGCTGCTGACCGCACGTGGTGCAGGCGTACTGGTACGTGGGCACGTTCTCCTCCGGATCTGGGCTCAGCCAGTTGGCACTCGACGTATTCGAGTGCCAATGGTGCGTCATTCGGCCCGGGTTCGTCCAGCAGACGTGTGGGGCGCGACACCGTGCGCCGCACCTGGGCCGCCGTCAAGCGTACGCACCCCGTCGGCGGGAGTGACGACCGCGCGCACCTGACGGTCGTGGGGCTCCGCCGGCAGCGCCTCGACCAGCTCACCGTCGTGCAGCGGCACCACCGTCAGGGCTGCCTGGGGCACCCGGGCGAGTGCGCGGTCGTACGAGCCGCCGCCGCGCCCGAGCCGTCGACCGTGGCGGTCGACAGCGAGAGCCGGTACGACCACGAGTTCCGCGTGCGCCACGGCGGCCACCCCGAGACGAGCACCGACTGGTTCACGGATACCCCGTCCCGCCGCGATCAGGGCAGCGGGCCCGGCATATGCCGCCCAGTCCAGATCCAGGTCGGTCAGGAGCACCGGCAGCAGCAACTCGGCGTCCGCCGGCAGCGCCGCCCGCAGCACCTCGGGCAGGTCCGCGCCGCCCGGTTCGGAGCCGACCGGCACGTACGCCGTCATCCGGTGTGGGCGCAGCCGGCGTACCAGGGAGACCAGCTCGGCCTGCACGCGCCCGGCGGCGGCTGCCCGGGTCTCGGCGGGCAGGGACCGGCGGCGAGCGAGCAGCTCGACGCGGGTGTCCCGCTTCGCCATCCGGGTCACTTCCGCTTCATCAGAAAATTCCGGCACGCAACACTCCTGACGCAACGCCTCTCCCACGGTTGCACTGTGTCAGCATCGCAAGCAACGGAGGCGGAACTTCCGGGGGGACGAGTGACGCTACGCGGGCGGTTGACGGCAGCCTTCCTCGTGGTGGTGCTCGGGCCCGTCCTGCTCGGCGCGCTCTTCGTCGCCTCCACAGTCGCTGCGGTCGACCGCAGCCGCTCCACCGAGCGCCTGGCGGTGGCGGCGTCCACTGTTCGTACCTCGGTCGACGCGCTCTGCCAGCAGCTACGCGCCACGGCCGACGCGGTGGCGCTCACCGCCGATCCGGCGGTCGCCGCCGCGCAACTGGTCGGCCGGGGTCTGGCCGCAGCGGTGCTGGTCACCGACGTGGCCGGCCAGGTCACCTACATCTCGCCCGGTGCTCCGTCGACCCCGTGGAAGGACTGCGCCGGCTCGACCGAGGGCACGAACGGGGGCTCGAACCCCGGCCCGGTCCGTGCGTTGGCCGCCCAGGTCGACCTGCACGACCGCGCCGGCACCCGGCTGGGCACTGTGACCGCCGCGCAACTGGTCGACCCGGCCTTCGTGGCCCGACTGGCGGCGGTGACCGGGGTGGCGGTCACCCTGCTCGACAGTGGGGCGAGCGCCGCGCGGGTCACCCACACGACCGAGTCCGGTGACGTCCGCGACGCGGTGCTGGCCGCCGCCGTCGGCGTACGGGGAGAGCAGGTCACCGAGACCAACGAGGGCCGGTACGTGCGCAGGCTCGGGCCCTCCGACGCGCAGCCGCTGCCACTGGTGCTCTCCGTTCCCAGTGAACGGCCACCTGGGCTGCACGCGACGCTGGTCGGGGTGGTCGTGCTGGCCGGGCTGCTCGCGGTGCTGACCGCCTGGCGGCTGGCCCGGGTGACCACCCGGCCGCTGGCGGAGCTGGCCGGTGCTGTCGACCGGGTGGCCCAGGGCGACCTGACCGCCCGGGTGCCGGTACGCAGCCGCGACGAGGTGGGACGGTTGGCCGCCGCGTTCAACCGGATGACGAGGGAGACCGGCTCCTACGTCGCGGCGTTGACCAGCAACCGGGATCAGCTGCGCGGGCACCTCGCGGTGCTCGGCGACACCCTGGCCAGCACGCACGACCTGCAACGGATCCTGCGGGTGATCCTGCGCAGTGCCATCGGGGCCACCGGCGCGCGTGCGGGTGCCGTGCTGCTGGTGGAGACCGGCGGGGTGCTCGTCGCGCAGTGCACCGAGGGGTTGGACGGGCGCTGGTCGGCCGAGGAGGCGGACGGGTCGCAGACGCTGCGGGTGCCGGTCGGCGTCGGTGTGGTCGGCGAGGTCGCCGCCACCGGGGAACCGCAGCGGGGCAGGGCGGAGCCGACCGGGGCACCAACGGGTGAGCCACGCTGTCGCACCTACGTCGCCGTTCCGTTCGCCGCCCCGGCCGGCGGTGCCACGGCCACCCTCGGCGGGCCCTCGGGGCCGGTCGACGAGGCGGGCGCGGCGGCCGCGCTCGGCGTGCTGGCCCTCTACGACCGGTTGGGCGCCGACGAGTTCGACGATGACGACCTGGCCACCCTGCGCACCTTCGCCGGGCACGCGGCAGTGGCGGTGGACAACGTCCGGGTGCACGAGGAGGCGCAGCGGCTCTCCCTCACCGACCCGCTCACCGGGCTGTGGAACTACCGCTACCTGCGCGAGTCGATCCGGCGGGAGGTCGAACGGGCCAGCCGATTCGGGCGGATGCTCAGCGTCCTCGCGTTGGACCTGGACCGGTTCAAGGACGTCAACGACACCTACGGGCACGCCGCGGGGGACACCGTCCTGGCCGAGTTCGCCCGCCGGGTGCGCGGGGAGATCCGTGAGGTCGACCTGGCCTTCCGTCAGGGTGGTGAGGAGTTCGTGCTGCTGCTGCCGGAAACCGACGCGCGGGGCGCGGCGATCGTGGCAGAGCGGCTCGGCGCGGCGGTGCGCGAGACGCCCATCGCCGTCGAGGCGTACGCCGGACCGGTCCTGGTGACAGTGTCGGTGGGCATCGCCGTCTTCCCGGACCACGGCAGCACCGGACGGGAGGTGCTGGAGGCCGCCGACGACGCGCTCTACGCGGCCAAGGCGGCGGGCCGCGACACGTACCGGGTCGCCGAGGCGCGCTCGGATCTGCCGACCCGGGAAATTCCGGTGCTCGCGTGTGCGGTGAGCCCGACCGACGGGCTGCCGCGCGCCGGCCAGCCGGTGCAGGCCAGCCGGGAGCCGGGCGGGCCCGCCCGGTCCGACCCGGCGGTGGGCGTACCGGAATCATCGCTGGCGGGCCCGGCGCACGCCCGGCCGGATTCGGCCGACGACACGCCGGACAGCGCGTCGGGCGCGGCGCGGGCCGGCCCGGACGCGGCCCGGCCGGGGCCGGGTGGCGGCGCGTCTTCTGGGCCACACCCGCCGCGGCAGAGCCGTGGCCGATAGTCTCGCGGCATGTCGGAGCACTCAGCGAACCCCTCATCGACGGTCGCCGCAAACGGCCGTCCCCTGGCGGTCAAGGCCGTCATCCCGGCGGCCGGACTGGCCACCCGGTTCCTGCCGGCCACCAAGGCGGTGCCCAAGGAGCTGCTGCCGGTGGTGGATCGGCCGGTGTTGCAGTACATCGTCGAGGAGGCCACGCAGGCTGGCATCGGTGACGTGTTGCTGATCACCGGTCGGGGTAAGACGTCGATGGTGGACCACTTCGACCGACGCCCGGACCTGGAGACCAGGTTGGAGGAGAAGGGCGACTCCGAGCGGTTGGCCGCCGTACGTCGGCCCAGCGAGCTGGCCGAGATCTACACAGTGCGGCAGCCCGAGCAGCTCGGGCTCGGCCACGCCATCGGGTACGCCGAGTCGCACGTCGGCGACCAGCCCTTCGCGGTGCTGCTCGGCGACGAGTTCGTCAAGCCGTCGGAGCCGCTGCTGCCGGCGATGATCGAGTTGCAGGCCCGCACCGGCGGTGTGGTGCTCGCCTTCTTCGAGGTCGACCCGTCCGAGACCAAGCGGTACGGGATCGCCTCCGTCGAGCCGGCCGAGTCGGAGCTGACCGACATCGGCGAGGTCGTCAAGGTGACCGGGATGGTGGAGAAGCCGCAGCCCGAGGACGCCCCGAGCAACCTCGCGGTGCTCGGCCGCTACGTGTTGCCGGGCAAGATCTTCGACGCGATCCGGCGGACCAAGCCGGGCAGCGGCGGCGAGATCCAGCTGACCGACGCGATGGAGCTGCTGCGCACCGAGGGCATCCCGGTGCACGCGATCGTCTACCGCGGCACCCGCTACGACACCGGCATGCCGCTGGGATACCTCCAGACGGTGGTGCAGATCGCCGCCGAGCGCGAGGACCTGGGCGCCGAGTTCAGGTCCTGGCTGGCCGACTTCGTCAAGGCCGACGCGGCAGGCGGATCTGGTACATGACCGCGACGGCCGACGCCGAGGCGGCCGCGAACGAGTTGACGCCGCTCGCCGACTACCTGGGCAGCGTGCTGCGCAGGTTGCGCGCGCTGCCGCCACTCGACCTCGACCTCACCCAGGCGCACGGCAACGTCCTCGCCGAGGACGTCGTCGCGCCGCACGCCTTCCCGGCCTTCGACCAGGCTGCCGTGGACGGCTACGCCGCGCGCTGGGAGGACATTTCCGGAGGGGGCCGGGGGCCGAGTTACGTCCCGGCCCCCTCCGGCACGCCCGGAGGCCGCACCATTCGGCTCAACGTGGTCGGCGATCTCGGCGCCGCGAGCTGGCGGCCGGTCCGGCTCACCCCCGGCTCGTGCTTCTCGGTGGCCGCCGGGGCTCCGCTGCCGGTCGCCGCCGACGTCGTGGTCCCGGTGGAGTGGACCGACCAGGGCATGGCCGCGGTGGAGATCTTTCGTACCCCCAAACGGGGGTACGGGGTACGCCGAGCGGGTGAGGAGCTGCCCGCCGGCACCCTGCTGGCCCGGGCCGGCACCTACGTGTCCCCGGCCCTGGTCGCCGTCTTCGCGGCGACCGGCATCGGGCACGTGGTGGTCCGGCCCAGTCCACGGGTGGTCATCGTGGCCACCGGTGACGAACTCGTCGACGTGGGCCGGGGCAGTCAGCCCGGTCAGGTGGTGGACGCGAACTCGCACGCGCTGACCGCCGCGGCGGCCGAGGTGGGCGCACTGGCGTACCGGGTGGGCATCTGCGACGACGACCCGGAGGGGCTGCGCGGGTTGCTGGAGGACCAGACGCTGCGCGCCGACCTGATCATCACCACCGGTGGCACCGGCACCGGCCCCGGAGACATGGTGCGTCGGATCCTCTCCCGCCGTGAGGGCGGTCGCGCCGGGCCGGTCACCTTCACCGACGTGGCGCTCTACCCCGGCACCGCGCTCGGGTTCGGCACTGTCGGCGCCGAGGAGGTGCCGGTGGTCTGCCTGCCCGGCGACCCGGGTGCCGCGCTGATCGGCTTCGAGGTGCTGGCCCGCCCCGCCATCCAACTGCTCGCCGGCGCCGAGCCGGTGTTCCGACCCAGTGTGCGGGCACACCTGCTGGAGACCGTGTCGTCGCCGACGGGGCTGCGCGAGTTCCGGCCTGCGCACGTCGCCGAGCGACGCGGCGGCGGGTATACGGTCCAACCGCTCAGCGGCGGGCCGTTCACCCTCTCCGGGTTGGCCGAGGCCAACGGGCTGCTGGTGCTCGGCGAGCGGGTCACCACGGCCGCAGCCGGTTCCACTGTGGACGTCCTGCTGCTGGACCGCCGCCGGTGACGCGTCCCGGCCGGTCCGCTCGCGGCCCGCGTCGGGTGATCGTCGGGGTCTGTGCGGTGAACGCGGTGGGACCACTTGCGCGCGACTCGGTCCCGCGCGGGAGACTGTGCGGGTGAGTCTCTTCGGACCCGCGCGGGCACCGGGCTGGCCGGTGGAGTTGGCCGACGGCCCAGTGCTGCTGCGGCCCTACCGGCGCTCCGACGCGGCGGCGTGGTCGGAGGTGCGGCGGGCCAACCGGGCCTGGCTGGCACCCTGGGAGTCGTCACTGCCCGGCGGTTGGGACGAGATGAACTCGCCGGCCGCGTTCCGCTGGGTGCACCGTGACCAGCGGCGTTCCGCCCGTGAGGGTGAGGGCATGCCGTTCGCGGTCTGTCTGCGTGAGGCCGACCGGGACCGGCTGGTCGGGCACATCAACGTGGGCAGCATCGTGCGGCGGGCGCTCTGCTCCGGCTACGTCGGCTACTGGGTCGACGCGCGGGTCGCCGGCCAGGGTGTGATCCCGACGGCGCTGGCGCTCGCCGTGGACCACGCGTTCGGCCCGGGCGGGCTGCACCGGGTGGAGGTGAACATCCGTCCGGAGAACCGGCCGTCCCGGCGGGTGGTGGAGAAGCTGGGCTTCCGCGAGGAGTCGTACCACGTGCGCTACATGCACATCGACGGCGCCTGGCGGGACCACATCGGGTACGCGATGACGAGTGAGGAGATCGCCGCCGAGGGTGGCCTGCTGGCCCGCTGGCACCGGGTTCGCGCCACCGCTCGGTAGGAGGATTTCCCGACATCCGCCCACTCGTCCCACGGACGGGATCGGCGCGGCGCGGTGGCATCCCGGTCGGTGCGCCGTAACCTCAAGTAACTGCAAGCTGCGGCAAGCGCTCCCCGGCCGGACGATCCACGCGCCCAGGCGTGATCGATGGAAGATCCTGCGGTCGGATGGCGGTTGCTTCGAATTCGGTGACGGGAGGGGTGAGGGTGCCGACCTCGGTGCTCCTCGCCGTCCTCGCCGCCGCCGGCCTGCTCGCCCTGGCCCCGGCGTTGGTTCGTCGGTACGACGCCACCGAGCGGCTGGTGGCGGAGCGGGCGCAGTCGACGGCGCGGGTGCTCCAGCGCCGCCGACGGCGCCGCACTGTGCCGGGACGGCGACCCGTCCATCCTCCGCGCTCACTGGTCGTCACCCTCAGTGAAGACGTGACTACCGGTGCGTTGAGCGCCCCGGTCTCCGCGCCACCAGCCGTCCGCCGCTCCGGTCGACTGCGCGCCGTGCCCGCCGCGCCGAAGCGGTCCCGTCGCCGCCCACCGCCGCGCCGACAGCACACCCCCGCCGTGTACCGGCGTCGCCGGGTGCTCGCCGCCCTGCTGCTCCTCAACGTCGTCGAGCTGATCGGCGTGCTGTTCGTCAGCCCCGGCTTCTGGGTCGGCTTCGGGGTCACCTTCCTGCTCCTGGCCTTGTACGTCGTGCACCTGCGGGGTCAGGCCCTGGCCGGGCGTCGCCGCCGCCGCGTCCGGGCCCGGGAGGCCGCCTGGTTGGCCGCCCGGCAGGCCGAGGTGCGCCGGGAGCAGGCCCGCCGGGCCGCAGCCCGGCGGGAGGCGCAGCGCCGCCTCGCCGCCCAGCGGGAAGGGGTACGCCGAGCCGCCATGGGCCTGGACCGGCCGGGAGACCTCCCGGCGGCGGTCAACGGTGGATCGGTCTCGTACCGGCGGTCGGGCGGACTGCGCGGCCGTCCCTACGAGGCCGGCCGAGGCGCCTGACGCCGTCCCGGCCGGTCTCGGCGGTGCCTCGGTCTCGGCCGTGCCCGGCCGGCTTGATCCACTCGGGTTCCTGAAAGTCGGGTGGTTGTGGCGTCCGGGATGCTCCGATTTCCAGGAGCCCGAGTCGATCTTCGGGCGGGTCGAAGCGCCGGGCCGGGGGCGGATTCGCGGTGAAGGCCGACGACCTGTTAGCCTTGCTGCCGGCCCGCCCGGTGTAAGCCGGGTGGGACCGAAGCCGGTTCGCCGGCGGGGGGCTGTGGCGCAGACTGGTAGCGCACCTCGTTCGCATCGAGGGGGTCAGGGGTTCAAATCCCCTCAGCTCCACCCCAGGCCAAAGGCCGTTTCCGCGAGTCGGAGGCGGCCTTTTGCGATCTTCCGGGTGGCGGACCGAACCCATCACGTGCGCTCCATCGACACCTGGCGCGGCCACCCGCCGAGATGCGCGAACTGGCGAAGGTAGCGCTCGCATCTCTGGGTGAACTCGCCCGGCTCACGTGGCAGTCGAGTCGCCGTGACCAGATGGCGCGGGTGGGTGTGGCCTGGCCGCAGCAGCCGGATCTGGTCGTCAGTGAACTGGCCGCCGGTGAGGTCGGCGACGGCAAGCGCCATGGCCAGCGTTACGACGACACTCACACACGTGCGGTAGGGGCTGAAGACTGCCTCCGGGACACCGCCGGTCTCCGGCTCGTGGTCGATGACCAGGAGCCACGCACCGTCCGCGAAGCCCGAGACGTCGATCTCAAGGTGGATCGAGCCCGGCATTCCGTTGGGCTTGGGGTCAATGCGGTGGCCGATGGTGGTGGACCGCAGTTCCGCCGCGTCGAGGCGGCGGCCGGAAGCGACGCGGCGTCCCTGCTCGTAACGTCGGTCGGTGAACACGCTCAGCTCGGGCGTCGTGTCCACGCCGAGCAGCTCGGACAGGGTGGCGCGCGCGGCGGTCACCATCTCAGCGAGCGAGATGGGCCGGGCCAGTGTTGCCTCAAGGTCGACTGACATCCAAGCCTCCAGTCTTGTCGGGCGGTCAGGTGGTCAGGTGCCACGCGCTAGGCGAAGCGTTCGGTCGTCACCGGTATCAGGCCGTGTTCGCGCAGGACGTTGGTCAGGCCGGTCAGGGTCGAGCCCACCGCCTCGGACGCGTCGGTGCTCAGCAGAACCGTCACGTCGAGACACCAGGCCAGGGTGTGGCCGACCCGTCGCAGATCCCAGGCGAACTGGTCGCCGTGCTCGTCGAGACGACCGCTCGCGACTGACGCGACAGTGCCGCCCGTCGGTGTCCGCCAGGCCGTCCGGAGGCTCGCCACCTGCTCGGCGCGGAGGTCCTTGGCGAAGAGGACGCGGTACACCCGCCGCTCGTGAAAGCCGGCCGGTGGCCGCGCCGGGCCGAGCCGCAACGGCGGGGCGGTGGCGATCGGTTGGTGGTCGAGGAAGTGCGTACGAAGCACCGACTCGTCCGGCAGTTGCCCGCCACCGAGCGCGCGGTAGACGTCCTCGGCCTTCCGGCGGGAGGTGGGGAACACCCGCTCCAGCACCTCGGGGTCGGTGCGCATGCCGCGGCTCAGCGTGGCGGAACTCCACCAGCCGGTCTTCGACGTCCAGCCGGCGCTGTCCAACCCCGTCGTGGTGAAGTCGTGGTGGCGGGCGAACTCCTCGACGACGATCCCTTCCACAGTGGTGGCTGGGTCGCGCTCGTCGCGTCGAGGGAGGACCAGGTAGTAGTCCAGGGGCGGTCCCGCGTCGGGCACCAGCACGGGTACGGCCCGCGTCGGCTCGGTGGTCATCGGCACAACCGTAGCGAAGGACAACGGTTAGCATCCGGACCTCTACGTGAGGAGCCAAGATGACTTCGGTGGCCCAGACCCGGTTCGGCATCATCGGCAGTGGCTGGCGAGGTGAGTTCTTCCTTCGCCTGGCCCGGCTGCTCCCCGAGCGGTTCCGGGTGACCGGGGTGGTGACGCGTACCGAATCACGGGGAGCCGCCGTGACTGCCGACTGGGGTGTGTCGACCTTCCGCACGACGGCGGAGATGCTCGCCCACGAGCGGCCGGACTTCGTCATCGTGTCGGTGCCGTGGCCGGTGACGCCAGAGGCGACCCGGGAGTTGGTGGCGGCCGGCGTACCGGTGCTCGCCGAGACACCGCCCGCCCCCGACCTGGCGGGTCTGCGCTCGCTCTGGGCGGACGTCGGAGGCAGCGGCCTGGTGCAGGTCGCCGAGCAGTACCTGCTGATGCCCGGGCACGCGGCGCGGCTGGCGCTGGTCCGCGCCGGGGTGCTCGGTGAGCCGACCTCGGTCCAGATCTCCTCGACCCACCTGTACCACGCGGTCTCACTGATCCGGGGTCTTCTCGGCGTCGGTCACGAGAGCGCCGAGGTGAGCGCGCGCGCCTTCGTCGCGCCGCTGGCCGACCCGCTCTCGCCGGCTGGCTGGAGCGGCGACGACACCCCGCAGCAGCTCTCCACCACCCTCGCGACCATCGACTTCGGCGGGCGGATGGGGTTGTACGACTTCACCGACAACCAGTGGTGGAACCCGCTGCGTACCCGCCGGTTGGTGGTCCGGGGCTCGCGCGGTGAGCTGGTGGACGACCGGGTGGTCCGCCTGGTCGACCCGAGCACGCCGGTGGAGTCGTTCCTGACCCGGCGGCAGACCGGTCTCGACCTCAACCTGGAAGGGCTCGACCTCAAGCACATCAGCTTCGACGGCGACGTGGTCTACCGCAATCCGTTCGTCGGCAGCGGGATGTCCGACGACGACATCGCGGTCGCCGACATCGTCGCCCGCGCCGGGGCGTGGGCGCGGGAGGAGGGCCCGGCTCCGTATCCGCTTGCCGAAGCCTGCCAGGACCACCTGATCAGCCTCGCCGTCGACGAATCGGTACGCACCGGCCGGCCGGTCGTCACCGCCACCGAGGCATGGGGACGGTAGGTCCGCCGGATCCGTTTCTGTCTCTTGGCTGACAGTGCGCAACCGTGAAGCCAGCTCACCTGTGAAGCCGGGTATCAACCGAATGCCCGGGAGCACCCGGGCCGCACACGGGGAGCAAGCATGAATCGAAGCACTCGACGCCGGATGCTCGCAGCCACAGCGACCGGTCTGCTGGCTACCTCTCTCGGCGTCGCTGTCTCCGCGACGGCGACCGCCGCGCCCGGCGGGGCGACCCCCCGCACCTGCAAGATCAGTACGCTGCCGTACCCGACCGACACCTATCGCGCCGACGCGAACGCGGTCGACCCGACGGGTCGCTACGTCGCGGGGACCGCGCTGCGGGTCGGTGGGACCGACAACCAGTACCTGCTGCTGTTCTGGGACGGGCAGCGGGTCACCGAGCTGGAATCGGAGGCCTCGGCCACCCCCGTCGACATCAACGCCGACGGCGTCGTGATCGGCAACGGATCGGCGGAGACCGGCTACGGGCAGCCGTGGAGGTACCGCGACGGCAAGCTCGAGCAGTTGCCGGTGCTGCCGTCCACCGCCACGTATGTCAGCGCCATCAACGATGCCGGCGACATCGTCGGCCACGGCTCCGACATCGTCTCCGGGGAAATTGTCGCGCTGCGCTGGCCGGCTGCCCGTCCGGGCACTGTGGAGGTGCTCGACGCCCCGGTCGACGCCCAGGCGGGTGGGATCACTGACAACGGGACCATCGTCGGCAGCGCCGGGCCCTTCGGAGACTGGAACAGCTGGGTCCGCCGGCCGAACGGCCGGATCGACGCGCTCACGTTCCCGGGCGCCGAGTGGAGCACTGCCGGCGAGGCGGCGGGCCGCTGGGCGATCGGCCAGGTATGGCTGGGCGGCGCCACCTCGTCGAGCAGGGTGCGGTGGGACCTTCGGAACGGCTCGCACACGCTGCTCGACCAGGAAATGCCGGCACTGACCGGTGTCAACGCCAAGGGCGCCGTGGTGGGTGGTGACCGCGTTGCCAGGGGCGCCACCTCCCGGGTTCTGCCGGGCGGCGGCGAAGGGGTGGTCGTCGGTGCGCGCTCCATCTCCAACTCGGGCACCATCGTCGGGTTCCGCAACGTCCTCGCCGACCGGTTGACTCCGGTGCGTTGGACGGGCTGCTGACCCACCGACTCGCCCACCGCGTGGGGCCGGCCCGGACGGGTCGGCCCCACGTCGCGTCAGCGCGTCACGGCTTCCAGGAACCGGCGGTCTGGAACTGGTCCTGGTACTCCAACGCGCCCGAGGTGTCGTGCACGTCGAACACCACGCTGCCGGTGCGTCTGGTGCCGGCGGTCAGGTCGTCGACGGCCGGCATCGGCTTGCCGCAGCCGGAGAAGGCTCCACCGATCGCAGTGGTCTTGGTGCCGTCGGCGGCCACCCACTGGAAGTAGAGCGGGTTCGTCGACACGGTGCCCTTGGTGACAGCCACAGTCACGTCGGCGATCACGTACATGCCCTCGCCGGGCTTCAGTCCGTGGGACCTGCAGGGTTTGGTGGCGCTGCTGAACTTCGTCACGGTGATCTCGACGGTGCCGGCCTCGCTGTTGACGACCAGGGTGTCGCCCGGCGACAGGTCGCGGGTGTCGCCGTTCGCCGGCGGCGGGGTCGGCGGGGTGGCCTGTGCCTCGCTCACAGTGGTCGAGGTGCCTTTGGTGCCGATGACGACCGCCACGATGCCGCCGGCGCAGGTGAGCAGGGTGAGTACGGCCGCGGAGACCGCGACGGCAACGACGGACTTCTTGGCGCGGTCCGTCTGCGCCGGTGGTGGTGCGATGATCGGGTAGCCGGACCCACCGGGTGCCCGATATCCGCCGCCATGGTCCGTGTGCCCGCCGGCCGCCGGGTACGCAGGCCCCGAGAACGGCGGCTGCGGTGTCGCCGCGAAGGAGCGGGCCGGCGGCTGCGGGTTCGGCTGTTGGGGATTGTGCGGCCTGACGCGTGGCTGGGGGTGGGTCACCGTACTCCTTGACGCTTCGGTACGTGCGGTGCGGGGAACTCTTCGACGTTACCGTGGGTGGCGGAACGTCCAGTGGTCACGCCGGAGGGCATCCCATCGCGAGGATGCGAAGCCAGTCTGGCCAGCGTGGACGGTGTTTGGTCGGTCGCCGAACGCCACTGTGGATCGGTATTCCATTCATCGCTATGAGTAACCAGGCGAGGTCAACGCGCCGGAAGCACAGCGGCGGTGCGGACCAACCCGTCGGCGATCACGAAGTGGCCGCTGATCGATGTCGGGGGGTTGTCGACCCCGGCCGCGTCCACGCGGGCCGGTGCGATCCGGGCAGTGAACGTGCCCGCATCCGGATCGATGTCGAGGAGAGCGTCGTGGAAGTCCAACCAGCCGCGGACGATCGGATGCCACACCTTGTAGACGGTCTCCTTCGCACTGAACAGCACGACCGGCCAGTGGGTGCCGCCGGGTAGCCGTGCGCAGGTGGCCTCCTCCTCCGGCAGCAGCACGAGTCGGCGTACTCCCGGATTGACCTCGCGGTGCTGCTCGGCATCCATCCCGACGGACCGGATGTCGGTGGTGTGCGCCGCCGCTGCGGCGCAGTAGCCGGCGGTGTGGGTGATGCTGCCGACCACCCCGGCCGGCCAGACCGGCGCGCGGTCGCTGGCGGCCGGCACCGCGGTCGTCGGCAGGCCGAGGTCGCGCAACGCCCTGCGGGCGCAAGTCCTTCCCGCGACAAAGTCCCGCCGACGGGTCTGCACCGCCCGCTCGCCGAGACACGCCTGCTCAGCGGGGAGCAATTCGCCTGTCCAGTCCTCCGGCCCGGCGACGGCGACCGCGACCGTCGATGGAAGCAGGTCACGCATTTCGGTGGCCTACTGGTCGGTAGGAATGACGCACAGAGTTAACCGTCAAATTTCCGACTCCCACGACCGTCGAAGGTACCGCAAAGATGTAACACCGGAGGGACGCGCAGCGCTCTCCCTGATGGCTCCGGGGGGACCACCATCAATGCTGGCCGGCACGGCAGCCGCCAGTCCCGTGGACATCTGGAAGGACGTGCGATGACCGATGGCCTGGAACGGCCGGGGGTGCGGGCTGACGAACACGCCCCGAAGACCCCCTGCTGGAGCTGCGGCTCCTGCGGCGACGAGTGGCCGTGCGCGACGAAGCGCACCCGGCTGCTGGCGGAGTACGGGGGTGATCGCGCAATGCTCAGCGTCTATCTGGGCTCCTGCCTCGCCGCCGCCACCGAGGATCTGCGCGCGGCCCCGGTGATGTCGCTCCAGGATAGGTTCATCGGCTGGTTGCCGCGCGGCTCCCGACGTAGCTGAGTCTCTGGTGGCCCCGCCGCTGAGCGGGGCCACCAGAGGTGGCGTTTCAGCGACGTCGAGGGCGTCGGGTCACCGCGAAGCCGCACACGCCGGCCACCGCGGCGAGCGCGCCGCCGATGCCGGTCCAGACCCAGCGCGAGCCGAGATCCGGCAACCAGTCCGCCAGCGAGCCGCTCTCGTCGTCGGCCTCCGCGTCCACCGGGGGTACGGCGTTGAGCACCGTGCCGGCCTTGGTGTTCGGCACCAGCGGGGCGGCCAACTCGCCGTCGTCAGCCGAGGCGCCCCGGTCGGCGATGGTGCCGACCAGCAGGTCGACGTCGATCGGCGCACCCAGATCCGCCTCCGGCAGCTCGATCACGGACAGCCGGACGACGTACGTGCCGGGCAGCGGATCGGCCGACCAGGGCTCCGCCCACGGCCGCACCTCGCGCAGCGTGCAGCCCAGCACCACGTTCGACGCCTTCGCGTCCACGGTCGGGGTCTGAGCCCCCGCCGTGCACGCCTGGCGTCGGCGCAGCCCGTCGAAGACGTCCACCGTCCAGGTGGAGGCGCCGCCGCGTCCCTTCGGGAAGGTGACGGTGGCGTTGATCTCGTGCACCTGGCCGGCCGTCGCGGGGAACGACCAGTAGAGGTGGTCACCGATCGAGGCGTCCACCCGTACCGGTTGTCCGGCGGTGATCGGGGTGGCGGTGAGGAACGACGTGCCGGCACGGTTCACCGGCGTGGCACCCGGGGAGGGGGTCGGTGCGGCTACGGCCGCAGCGGGAAGCAGAGCGGCGACGCCGGCGGCGAGCAGCGCCGCCATCGACCGGAACAGTGCGGTAGGCATCAGTTCTCCCTCCAGGTGGCGACCCACCAGCGGGTGAGCAGGCCGGCGAGCAGACCGGTGATCAGCCCGGCGATGGTGAGCAGGGCGAGCAGCGCCCAGCCGCGGCCGAGGTCCGGTCCGTCCGGTGCGGGTGCGGCGGCGACCACGTCGATGGTCAACTCCACGGGCATGCCCGGGGTCGCCGCGGTGCCGGGACGCGGGGCGAACGAGTTGCTGACCACCAGGCAGACGGTGGTGGGTTCGACGACCGGCGCGGAGCTCTGCTCGGTCTCGGTGGCATCCTCGTCGTCGGCGGTGGCCGACCAGCGCAGCCCGGCGGAGAGCACGTCGGCCCGCCCGCTGCCGGCGTCCGCGCCGCGAACGAGTTCCCGGCCGTCGGCCGCGGTGGCCCGCAACAGCACCCCGTAGTCCCGGTTGACGGCCCGGTCCAACGCCATGCTCACCGACGCCCGCAGTTCCTGCCCGGGACGGATCGGCACCCGGTAGTAGCGATGCTCGGAGAACGCCTCCCGGTCGGCGTAGACGCCGGGGGCGAGCAGGGGCGCCGAGTCGCACGCGCTCGTGCCGCCGACCACGGTCGGGGCCCGGGTGTACGTGTCCCCGGCCCGCTCGACGAGCTGTTTGATCCGGTCGGTCAGCTCCTCGGCGCTCTGCGCGGCGGTGTAGGTCCCGCCGGTCGCGCTGGCGATGCAGAGCAGTTGTCGGCGAACCTTCTCGTCGGGGGCCAGGCCGAGGGTGTCGACGACCAGCCTGGTGCCCTGGGCGGCCAGTTCCCGGGCCACCTCGCACGGGTCCGGCGGAGCACACGTGTCCTCGCCGTCGGTGATCAGCACGATCCGTCTCGTGGTTGCCCCGGTGCCCAGGTCCTGCGCGGCGGAGCGCAGCGCCAGCCCGACCGGAGTGAACCCGGTCGGCCGAAGTGTCGCCACCGCGGCCTTGGCGGCGGACCGGTCCACCGGCCCGACCGGCACGATCTGCTGGGTGTCCTGGCAACCGACCTTCTTGTCCTTGCCGCGGTAGGTCGCGCCGAGCACCCGGATGCCGAGTTGTGTCTCCTCGGGCAGCGCGTCGACCACCTCGTTGAAGGCCTGCTGGGCGACCGAGATCCGGGAGCGTCCGTCGATGTCGGCGGCGCGCATCGACCCGCTGACGTCGAGCACCAACTCGACCCGGGGCGGCTCGGGCGCCGGCTCCTCGTCGGCCTGCGCCGGCCCGGTCAGCGCGGTGGTCGCCAACAGTCCGAGAAGGACCGCCGTCGATCGTCTGAAGTTGATCACGACCCGCAGTGTAGTGAGATCCACTTTGGATGATCATTTGGGTGGAGGCGTGCGGAACCGGCGACTCCGGCCACGCCGGGGATCGCCTCTGACCGGCCGCGCCCGCGCTCAGGGTCCACGCCGGGTCACCCTCGGTCAACTGTGCGAGGGAAGGTGTCGGTTCGGCCAGCATCCGTCGGAAATCTGACCCAAGTCGACCCGTTGTGCCGGTGGTGCGGGGTGGTTAAGCTCTTCATGCGCGCCCCAATCGCCCGCTTCCCCCGTGGCAGGCGATCGGGGCGCGCGTCTTTGTCAAGAAGGGCCCGCACGCTTCGGCGTGCGGGCCCTTCTTCCGTCGCGCTGTGCGGCGCGTCGCCTGTCGATGCTTATATCCACCGACCGTCGAGCCACATCCGGGACAACCAGTCCGAGTAGGGAATCACCCGACCCACGAAGATCGGATAGAAGTACGCGAAGCAGAGCGCCACCAGCAGCACGTACGCCCCCGCCGCGATGCTGCCCACCAGTCGGCGCTCATAACTCGGGTCGCCGGGCACCAGCGGCGCCACCGTACCCACGTCACCCCCGGCGGGCGCGATCAGCGCGCCCAGCACGTACACCACGGCCAGCACCAGGAACGGCACCGCCGGCGCGGCGTAGAACGAGAACATCGTCCGGCCGTCGAGGGCGAACCAGAACCACGGCAGCAGCCCGGCGGCCACGGTCAGCAGGATCGCGCCGGCCCGCCAGTCCCGACGGGCCACACCCAGCCAGACCAGCGCCACCAGAGCGGGCAGGAACGACCACCAGAGCAGCGGGGTGCCGAGCAGCAGAATCTCCGAGGCGCAGCTCGCCGCGCCGCAGACGCCGTCGCCCGCGTAGTGGAACGCCACCGGCCGACCCAACAGCAGCCACTGCCACGGCCACGACTGGTACTTGTGCGCGTCATCGAGCTGGGCGTGGAAGCCGTACGCCGCGCGGTGGTACTCGAAGAGGTTGATCAGCGGACCGATCACCGGCCGGTCGCTGAGCCGGGAGCCCGGGTAGGACGACGCCAGCCGGTAGTAACCGTCGTCGGTGAGCAGCCAGCCCGACCAGGTGGCGAGGTAGGTGCCCACCATGAGCACGCCGGCGAGCACCAGCCAGGGCAGCTCGTCGACGAGCGTGTCCCGCCAGGGCCGGCGGACGCCCGCCGAGCGGCGGACGCCGACCTCCCAGAAGAGCACCAGCAGCGCGAAGGCCGGCACGAAGTACAGAGCGCTCCACTTCACCGCACAGGCGCAGCCGATCAGCACCCCGGCGGCCAGCCGCCACCACGGCCAGGTGCGCCAACCGGTCGGCGGGCGGCCGGCCCGGCCCGGCTGGCTCGGATCGAGCCCGTCGTCCAGGGCCCGAGCCCAGCGCCGACGGCGGGCGTCCCGATCGAGCACCAGCGCGCCGAACGCCGCCAGCACGAAGAAGAGCAGGAAGATGTCGAGCAGGGCCGCCCGGGACAGCACCAGGTGGAAGCCGTCCAGGGCGAGCAGCAGGCCGGCCGCGCAGCCGAGCACCGTCGAGCGGAACATCCGCCGACCGATGCGGACCAGCAGCAGCACCGACAGCGTGCCGATGACCGCCGCCGAGAAACGCCAGCCGAACTCCGGTGCGGTGGTCATCAGGTGCCCGGGGACGGAGACCTTGGAATCGGCGTCCTGATAGCCGAACGCCCACTCGCCGACGCCGATCAACCACTTGCCCAGCGGCGGGTGCACCACGTATGACGGAGCGTTGTCCTTGTAGTTCCACTCCACGCCACGCGAGATCAGCCCGTAGGCGTCCTTGGCGTAGTACGTCTCGTCGAAGATCTTGCCCTTCGGGCTGGACAGCCCCACGAAGCGCACGATCGCCGCGATGGCCACCACCACTGCCGTGGCCAGCCAGGAGAAGCGGTCCACCTGGGTGTCGACGGTGGCGAACCGTCGCCGGACCACAGCGGCCACCCCGCCGCCCTCGGCACTCGGCGCCGTCGGCTCCTGGGTGGCACTGGGCTCGCCCGTCATCTGGATCATCTTGTCCGGATCGGCGCTCGGGCTCTGCGCTGTCGACGCACTCGTCACCCGGCGATCGTAGGCTGCCAGGGTGCCCGGTGGCGTCCGTCGTCCCTGATACCGGTATTCCCTGCAATGAAGGAGACGAATCCGTGGGTGAAATGTCCGAAGTTGGGCGCCTGATCCTGCTCGGTGCTCCGCTCGGCAACCCCGCCGACGCCTCGGCCCGACTCCGGGAGGTGCTGATCAGCGCCGACGTGGTCGCCGCCGAGGACACCCGCCGACTCACCCGGCTGGCCCGCGATCTCGACCTCACCGTCGGTGGTCGAATCGTCTCCTACTTCGAGGGCAACGAGGAGCGGCGCACCCCCGAGCTGGTCGAGGCCATCCTCGGCGGATACGTGGTGGCGCTGGTGACCGACGGCGGAATGCCCAGCGTCTCCGACCCCGGCTACCGGCTGGTCCGTGCCACGTTGGACGTCGGGGCGCCGGTCACCGTCGCCCCCGGGCCCAGCGCGGTCACCACCGCGCTGGCCGTCTCCGGGCTGCCCTGCGACAGGTTCTGCTTCGAGGGCTTCCTGCCCCGTACCCCCAGCGGCCGCCGATCCCGGCTGCGCGCCCTCGCCGCCGAGGAGCGCACCCTTGTCTTCTTCGAGGCCCCCCACCGGATCGGGGCGACGCTCACCGACCTGGCGGACACGTTCGGGGCGGACCGGCCGGCCGCAGTCTGCCGCGAACTCACGAAGACCTACGAGGAGGTGCTCCGCCGCCCCCTCGGCGAGCTGGCCCGGTGGGCCACCGAGGGGGACCCGCGCGGCGAGATCACCCTGGTGGTGGCCGGAGCTCCGGTGACCGCTGCCGAACGCCCCGACGACGACACCCTGCGCGCCGCCGTCGCCGAGCGGGAGGCCGCCGGCCGGTCCCGCCGGGACGCCATCACCGACGTCGCCACCGAGTACGCGCTGCGCCGCCGGGACGTCTACACGATCGTGCACAGCTGACCGATGTGGTGCGCTCCGCCGGGCGGAGGGTTCACCACGCGGCGGCCAGGAAGCCGACGGTGATCAGCGTCGGGCCGGCGATGGCGGCGGCCACTGCCCACCGGCGGTGCCGGCGACCGGGCAGCCGTGCCGACCCGGTCCACCGGACGATGCCGGCGGCGCAGGCCAGCACCACCAGCAGACCGGGCAGCCACCGCAGGTGCCGGCCCACGCCGACGTCCGCGTACGCGGTGCCGCTGTCCGGGCCGGTCATCCGCGCCGGCAGCGCGGTGCCGGCCGTGCGCTGATCGACGGGCACGCCGCTGACCCGGACACCATGGGCGATGAACAGCCCGTCCTCGGCAGTGAAGATCCCCCGGCACCGCAGGGTGAGCCCGCCGCCGGAACAGTCGTCGATCACCACGGTGCCCGTCCGGGCGTGCCCGACCGCGAGCCAGAACGGGCCGGCGCTGACCCAGGCGAAGAAGGCCGCGACCAGGCTCAGCACCACCAGCGCGGCGAGCCCGGGCAACGGATCCGGCGGTGGGGGTGTGCGGCTGGGTGCCCGGCGCCGCGCCAGCCGGAAGCCGCGGAGCCGTGCCGGTGCCGCGTCCTTGCGGACCGGGGTGCCGTCCCAGTGCACCTGCTCGATCGGCGCCCAGAAAGCGCCGCCGTCGTCGTCCGGCGGGTCGCCGTCGGGCCCGTGGTCGCGCTGCCGGCGGCCCTGCTCTCGGACCGGCACCCGACGCGGCACCGCGTCCACCGGCGCGCCGGTGGTCGGCTCCACCTCCACAGGCTCCGCGCCGGTCGGTGCCGCGCCGGTCGGCGAGCCTGACGAGCCGGGACGGACCGGGCTGGGTACGGGTGCCCCCGGGGTCGGACGAGTCGGTGTGGGTGACGGTGCCGCCGGCGCGGGGCGGGCCGGGGCGGCGGACCTCCCTGCCGGCGTGGGCCGCTGTGTCCCCGGGTCGGCGCTGCGCACGAACCGAGGTTGCGGTGCGACCCCGGCGACCCGGGACACGGCGGGCTCGGGCCCCGGGTCGTCGCCGACCGCCGACCCGGTGGGACGGTCCTCGTGGTCCCGCGCCGCTCCTCTGCCCGTCACGACGTTCATTGCACACCGCGCCAGGAGATGAAACGGGCAGGTGAGCCGCGTGTCGACGACAAATCGGACCAACGGGCGAGGTGGTCGGCCCGGTCCGACGGTCGGGCACCCCCCATTGGTTCGCGAACGCCCCGGACGGGTCACTAGGCTCACTGCTCATGAGTCACGTTCTCGCGGCAGTGGCCTGGCCGTACGCCAACGGCCCCCGCCACATCGGCCACGTCTCCGGTTTCGGCGTTCCCTCCGACGTCTTCGCCCGGTACATGCGCATGGCCGGCCACGACGTGCTCATGGTCTCCGGCACCGACGAGCACGGCACCCCGATCCAGGTGCAGGCCGACGCCGACGGGGTGACCCCGCGCGAGCTGGCCGACCGGTACAACAGGGTGATCGTCGAGGACCTGCACGGCCTCGGCCTCTCGTACGACCTGTTCACCCGCACCATCACCCGCAACCACTACGCGGTGGTGCAGGAGCTGTTCGAGGGGATGTACCGCAACGGCTACATCGTGCCGAAGACCACCATGGGCGCGATCTCCCCGTCCACCGGGCGCACCCTGCCCGACCGCTACATCGAGGGCACCTGCCCGATCTGCGGGTACGACAGCGCCCGCGGTGACCAGTGCGACAACTGCGGCAACCAGCTCGACCCGATCGACCTGATCAACCCGAAGTCGCGGATCAACGGGGAAACTCCGAAGTTCGTCGAGACCGAGCACTTCTTCCTGGACCTGCCGGCCCTGGCCGAGGTGCTGCGGCAGTGGCTGGACACCCGCGAGGGGTGGCGGCCCAACGTGCTGCGGTTCTCCCGCAACCTGCTCGACGACCTCCAGCCCCGGGCGATCACCCGTGACCTGGAGTGGGGCGTGCCGATCCCGCTCGACGGCTGGCGCGACCGGTCGGACAAGCGGATCTACGTGTGGTTCGACGCCGTGATCGGCTACCTGTCCGCCTCGATCGAGTGGGCCCGTCGCTCCGGCGACCCGGACGCGTGGCGGAAGTACTGGTCCGCCGACGGCGCGGGGAAGGACGCCCAGTCGTACTACTTCATGGGCAAGGACAACATCGTCTTCCACTCGGTGATCTGGCCGGCGCTGCTCTCCGGCTACTCCGGCGAGGGCTCCCGCGACGGTGAGCCGGGCGAGCTGGGTCGGCTCAACCTGCCCACCGAGGTGGTCTCGAGCGAGTACCTGACCATGGAGGGGCGCAAGTTCTCCTCGTCCCGCAAGGTGGTCATCTACGTTCGCGACTTCCTGGAGCGCTACGACGCCGACGCGCTGCGCTACTTCATCGCCGCCGCCGGCCCGGAGAGCAACGACACCGACTTCACCTGGGCCGAGTTCCTGCGCCGCAACAACGACGAGTTGGTCGCCGGTTGGGGCAACCTGGTCAACCGGTGCGTCTCGATGGCCGCGAAGAACTTCGGGGCGATCCCGCCGGTCGACCCGGCCGGGCTCACCGAGGCCGACGAGGCGCTGCTCGCCGTCGCTCGGACCGGGTTCACCACTGTCGGCGACCTGATCGGCCGGCACCGCCAGAAGCAGGCGATCGGCGAGGCCATGAAGGTGGTCGCCGAGGCCAACAGGTACCTCTCCGAGCAGGCGCCATGGAAGCTCAAGGACGAGGCGGACAAGCCCCGGATGGGCACCATCCTGCACGTCGCCCTTCAGGTGATCAGCGACGCCAACACGCTGCTCACCCCGTTCCTGCCGCACTCCGCGCAACAGGTGCACGAGCTGCTCGGGGGCACCGGCGTGCACGCGCCGATGCCGGTGATCGAGCAGGTCGACGACCTGGACGGCGGCCCGGCGTACCCGGTGCTCACCGGGGACTACACAGTCGGCGCGCGCTGGGAGTCGGTGTCGATCGAGGCGGGTCGCCCGCTGGCCGCGCCGAAGCCGGTGTTCCGCAAGCTCGACCCGTCGATCGTCGACGAGGAACTGGCCCGGCTCGCCGACTGAGCGTGCGACGCGCGGCGGCGGGTGCCCCGCCGCCGCGCGCTGTCACATCGCGTACCGGGTGTCCATCACCTGGTCGTCGGTCACCTCGGCGCCCGGCGCCCAGGCCTCGTAGACGCCGCGTTCCTGACACTGCGCGCCGGTCGTGACCACCGTGTCCGGGTTCGGGTAGCGCAGGCGCACCCGCAGCCAGCCGGCCTCCTCCCGCAGCACCAGGCACGGCACCCCCCGCCACTGGGCGAACCGGAGCCGGCGAGCCACCGCGTCCACCGGGTAACGGGCCGCCCGGGTCATCGCCAGCACCCGGAACCCACCGGGTAGGTCGGCGACCGCCTCGTACTCGCTGTCGCCGTACATGCCGACCAGCTGGGTGGAGCGGGGAGCGTCTGCGTTCGGCACGTACTCCTGGTCCGGGGAGAGGCCCGGCACCGAGGCCAGCAGGTGCCGCCACTGCGGACCCACCATCCGCAGCCACCCGCGCTGTTCGGCCTGGTAGGTGTAGAGCACCACCTCCACCCCCTCCGCCGGGTACGCGATGAGGGCGGCGTTCGCCGGCATCGGCAGGTCGGCGAAGTCCCTGGTGATGAACTCCGGGATGAGCTGACCGTTGCTGGGCACGAAGCCGGTGCCGAGCACCGGGGCGCCGAGCCGGTCCCGGGCGGCCAGCGCGGTCAGGCCGCGGTGTGCCGGGCCCACCGGCACGTCGTAGTCACCCGGGTCGGACGCGCGCCAGCGCAGCGCGTACGCCACGTCCGGGCCGTCCCGGCCAGCGTCGCCATCGGTACGCAGCACCGTCGTCGTCGCCGGCGTACGCAGGTGCGCCACATCGTGCTCGCGGTAGCAGAAGCCGTGCGGCAGCCAACCCCGTACGTAGCCGGCGAGCTGCTGGGCCGAGAGCACCTTCATCATCCGGGTGCCCCGCCGGACCACCGCCGACGCGCGCGCCTCAACCAGCATCGGGTCGCCCGCCGTCGCCGGCTGCTGGCTGAGCTGGTGCAGGTACGCCCAACCCCGCTCGCGGTGAGCGGGGATCAGTAGCGGCGTCTCCGGCTCGTCGGCCGGCTCGGTGGCACCGTGCACAGCTGTCACCTCGGTGACGTGCACGAACCGGTGCCACGGCAGGGCGCTGCCCGGGCGGGGCGCCCACTCGAAGCCGGCCACCTCGTCGGCGCTGAACAACTCGTACGCGGCGCCTCGGGCGATCTCCTCGGCCGGGTAGAGACCGCCGCCGAACGCCACGTGCAGTCCGGTCCGTTCGCCGGCGCTGCCACCGGCCTGGGGGGTGACGCTCATGCCGTCGCCTCGCTGCTCGGTGGGATGAGGTCCGCACGCTGTCGCGTCCGCTCGTGAGCGACCGTAGAGTCGCACGGCGTAGCCCGGGTGAACGTCGGGTGGCGGGCAGATGGACAGGCCCGGTGTGTGATGCTGTCGCTGATGAGCGAGCCCACTGAATCCCGTCGCGAGCGTGCCGCCCGGCGGGCCGGAGAGTTTCCGCCCGCCCCCGAGGCGTTGCCCCGGGCGGTGCTGGACAGCCACACCCACCTGGACATCACTGTCAGCGAGGCCGGCGTGCCCGGCGGCGGGCCGGCCGACGACCCAGTTGCCGTGGCCATCGCGTTGGCAACGAAGGTCGGCGTGGACCGGCTGGTCCAGGTGGGTGTCGACGTCGCCTCCTCGCGGTGGGGCGCGGACACCGCCGACCGGTACCCGGCCGTGCTGGCCACCGTGGCGCTGCACCCCAACGAGGCACCCCGGCTCAGCGACCTCGACGAGGCGTTGCGGGAGATCGAGTCACTCGCCGCCCGCGATCGGGTCCGGGGGATCGGCGAGACCGGAATGGACTTCTTCCGGACCGGGGACGAGGGGCGTGCCGCGCAGGAGCAGAGTTTCCGGGCGCACATCGCCATCGCCAAGCGGTACGGCAAGACGCTGGTCATCCACGATCGCGACGCGCACGCCGACGTGCTGCGGATCCTCGACGACGAGGGTGCTCCCGACCGGGTGGTGCTGCACTGCTTCTCCGGCGACGCCGACTTCGCCCGCGAGTGCGTCCGCCGCGGCTACCTGTTGAGCTTCGCCGGCACCGTCACCTTCGGCAGCGCGACGGCGCTGCGCGAGGCCGCCGCGCTCACCCCGGCGGATCAGATGCTGGTGGAGACCGACGCCCCGTACCTCACCCCGATGCCGTACCGCGGCCGGCCGAACGCGTCGTACCTGATTCCGCTCACCGTCCGCGCGCTCGCCGCGACCACCGGCAGTGACCTGGACGAGCTGTGCGCGGCCATCTCCGCCACCGGCGACCGGGCCTTCGGCCCGTGGTGAGCCCGGCTCGACGGTCGGCACCGACCCCGTCGCTACGCTGCCAGCCATGACCGGTCTCCTCGGCCCGGCGGAGATCCGGGAACTCGCCGCCCGGCTGGGCGTCGCGCCCACCAAGAAGCTGGGCCAGAACTTCGTGCACGACCCGAACACGGTGCGCCGGATCGTGACCGCCGCCGGCCTGACCCCCGACGACGTCGCCCTGGAGGTGGGGCCCGGGCTCGGCTCGCTGACCCTGGGGTTGCTGCCGGTCGCCGGGCACGTGCACGCCGTGGAGATCGACCCGGTGCTCGCCGGGGCGCTACCGGAGACCGTCGCGCGGCACGCCGGGGCTGACGCCGCCCGGCTCACAGTGCACCGCGCGGACGCGCTGCGTATCGCCGCCGCCGAGCTGGCCGACCCGGCGCCGACAGCGCTGGTGGCGAACCTGCCCTACAACGTGGCCGTGCCAGTGGTGCTGCACCTGCTCGCCGTGCTGCCCAGCCTGCGACGCGGCCTGGTGATGGTGCAGAAGGAGGTCGCCGACCGGCTCGTCGCCGGTCCCGGCTCCAAGGTGTACGGCATTCCGTCGGTGAAGCTCGCCTGGTACGCCCAGGCCCGGGGCGCCGGCAAGGTGCCGCCGAACGTGTTCTGGCCGGTGCCCAACGTCGACTCCGGTCTGGTCTCCTTCACCTGCCACGAGCCGCCCCGCACCGACGTACCGCGGGAGCGGGTCTTCGCCGTGGTGGACGCGGCGTTCGCGCAGCGGCGCAAGACGCTGCGCGCCGCGTTGGCCGGCTGGGCCGGTGGCGCGGACCGGGCCGCCGCGGCGCTCACCGCCGCCGGCGTCGACCCCGGCGCCCGTGGGGAGTCACTGACCGTCGAGCAGTTCGCTGCCATCGCCGCGTCGGCTCCGGTCGGTACGCCGGCCGGGAAGTAGGCTGACGCGGTGCCCGCCCAGGACGCTGAGGAGCTGATCGTGGCCAAGCCGTTCGACATCCGCCTGCGCGTGCGGGACATCACCCCGTGACCGAGGCCTGGCGACCGGACGACGACGAGCGACGGGGGGCCATCGGCCCGGTGCGGGTGCGGGTGCCCGCGAAGGTCAACCTGCACCTCGGGGTGGGCCCGCTGCGCCGGGACGGCTACCACGAGCTGAACACGATCTACCACGCCATCTCGATCTACGACGAGCTGACGGCCCGCCGGGGCGACACCCTCGCCCTGACCATGGAGGGTGAGGGCACCGGCGAGCTGGCCCTGGACGACACCAACCTGGTGATCCGCGCCGCGCACGCCCTCGCCGGGTACGCGGGGGTGCTGCCGCACGCCCGACTGCACCTGCGCAAGCAGATCCCGCTCGCCGGTGGGTTGGCCGGCGGTAGCGCCGACGCGGCCGCCGCGCTGGTGGCCTGCGACGCGCTCTGGGGCACCGGGCTGTCCCGCGACGAGCTGGCCGGCATCGCCGCCGACCTCGGCTCCGACGTGCCGTTCCTGATCTACGGTGGCACCGCGCTGGGCACCGGCCGGGGTGAGGCGATCAGCCCCGTGCTGGCCCGCCCCACCTCCTGGCACTGGGTGGTGGCGATCGCCGACGGCGGCCTGTCCACCCCGACCGCGTACCGGGAGCTGGATCGGCTCCGCGACTCCGGCGCCGCCGGCGCCCCGCTGGGCAGCACCGACGCGCTGCTGGGCGCGCTGCGCCAGCGTGACCCCCGGGTGCTCGCCCGTACGCTCGGCAACGACCTCCAGGACGCCGCGCTGGCCATGCGCCCGGCGCTGGCCGACACGCTGAAGGCCGGCGAGGCGGCCGGTGCGCTCACCGGCATCGTCTCCGGCTCCGGCCCGACCTGCGTGTTTCTCGCCGCCAACGCGGCCGACGCGGAGCGGATCGCCGCCGAGCTGACCGCCGCGGGCGTCTGCCGGGAGGCGCGGGTCGCGCACGGTCCGGTAGCCGGCGCCCGCGTCGGCTGACGACGCGTTCCACCGGAGCTGCTGGCGCGCGGCGCGGGCGTCCGGGGCTTCCGCGTACCCTTGGGAAAGGCGTCCAGGTGCCCGCCGGCACCGGGACGCCTTGATCATGAAGGGTGGAACGTGGCGAACATCGTCAATCTGGACCGGGTGTCCAAGGGGTACGGCGCCGCCGGGCGGCTGCTCACGGACGTCTCGCTCGGCCTGGACGACGCCGACCGGATCGGCGTGGTCGGCCTCAACGGCGCCGGCAAGTCCACCCTGTTGCGACTGCTCACCAAGCAGGAGGACCCCGACGACGGTCGGGTGACCCACCGCCGTGACCTGCGTGTGCTCTGGCTGCCGCAGCAGCTCGCCCTCGCCCCCGAGGCCACCGTCCGGGACGTGGTGCTCGGCACCGCCTGGCTCGCCGAGGGCATGGGCGCCGAGCACGAGTGGGCCGGCGACTCCGGGGTGCGGGCCATCCTCGACGGCCTCGGCATGCCGCACCTCGGCCTCGACCAGCCGGTCGGCCCGATGTCCGGTGGCGAACGCCGCCGGGTGGCGCTCGCCGCGCTGCTCGTGCGCGACTCCGACCTGCTCATCCTCGACGAGCCCACCAACCACCTGGACGTCGGCGGGGTCGACTGGCTGGCCCGGCACCTGGTCGGCCGCAAGGGCGCCCTGGTCGTGGTCACCCACGACCGGTGGTTCCTGGACGCGGTCTGCACCAACACCTGGGAGGTCGCCGACCAGACCGTCCGCGCCTACGAGGGTGGCTTCGCCGCCTGGACCCTCGCCCGTGCCGAGCGTGAGCGGGTCGCCGCCGCCACCGAGGCCCGCCGGCAGAACCTGCTCCGCAAGGAGATCGCCTGGCTGCGTCGTGGCCCACCCGCCCGGACCTCCAAGCCGCAGTTCCGCATCGACGCCGCGAACGCGTTGATCGCCGACGTGCCGCCGGCGCGCGACACCATGTCGTTGCAGCGGATGGCCACCTCGCGGTTGGGCAAGCAGGTGTACGACCTGGAGAACGTCGAGCTGCACGCCGGCCCGAAGGAGATCCTTCGCGACGTCACCTGGCTGGTCGGCCCCGGCGACCGGATCGCGATCCTCGGCGCCAACGGCGCCGGCAAGACCACGCTGCTGCGGATGCTCGCCGGCATCACCCGCCCCGACGGCGGTCGCCTCGGCACCGGCTCCACAGTGCGGCCCGCGTTCCTCTCCCAGGAGCTCACCGAGCTGCCCGGGCACCTACGGGTGCTGGAGGCGGTAGAGGAGGTCGCCCGCCGGGTTCAGCTCGGCGACCGGGAGGTCTCCGCCTCTCAGCTCGCCGAGGTGTTCGGCTTCGACGACCGCCGCCTCTGGACCCCGGTCAGTGACCTCTCCGGTGGGGAACGCCGCCGGTTGCAGATGCTGCGGCTGCTGGCCGGCGAGCCCAACGTGCTGCTCTTCGACGAGCCCACCAACGACCTGGACACGGACACCCTCGCCTCGCTGGAGGACCTGCTCGACTCGTGGCCCGGCACGATCATCGTGGCCAGCCACGACCGGTACCTGATCGAGCGGGTCACCGACACGGCGTACGGGATGTTCGGCGACGGTCGGCTGGTGCACCTGCCGGGTGGCGTGGACGAATACCTCGCGCGGACCGCCGAGCGGGCCGGCTCTCCTCGGGCGGGCGCCACCTCGACCTCCGCGTCCGCTGCCCCCTCGGGGGGTGGCATGTCCGCCGCCGAGGTCCGTCAGGCCCGCAAGGAGCTGACCCGGCTGGAGCGGCAGCTCAGCAAGCTCGACCAGCGCGAGACCACGCTGCTCGATCAGCTCGCGGCGGACGCCACGGACTACGCCCGGGTCGCCGAGTTGGACACCCAGCTCAAGGATCTGCGCGCCGAGCGGGAGCGGATCGAGGAGAGCTGGATGACCCTCGCCGAGGACCTGCCCGAGAGCTGACCGGCCGGGCGCGCCGGCCCGGGCCCCGTGTGCGGCGTCACACCACCACATGCGAGACAATCGTCGGCGACACCTACCCCACGGCGTTGGAGACACAGACATGGCACACACCCCCGTCAACCACCCCGCGCGGCCGATCTACCGGGCGATCGGCGGGCTGACCGGTCTGTACCTGGTCGTCTTCGGTGTGCTCGGCATCGTCGCGAGCACCGGCAACGAGATCCTCGCCCAGGACGACACCCGCGTCCTCGGTCAGGGCACCAACCTCGGCTTCTCGCTGCTCAGCGTGCTGCTCGGGATCATCGTGCTGGTCGGCACCGCGCTCGGCCGCAACATCGACGTGGCGATCAACCAGTGGCTGGCGTACAGCCTCATGGTGGTCAGCCTGGCCGGTCTCGCGTTCATCCGGACCGACGCCAACATCTTCAACTTCAGCATCACCACGGTGGTCGTGGTGATGACTGCCGCCCTGGTGCTGCTCATGGTCGGCATGTACGGCAAGGTCGGCACCGAGGACGAGGCGGAGGCGTTCCAGAAGGCTCGTCTGGTTCTCTGAGCCCTTTTGGTTGCGGCCGTGGGTTTTCGCCGGAGCCCGAGCTGCTCCGGGCGGTCAGGCTTGATCCCTGCGCAGCTCGGGCTCCGGCGAAACCCTGACCCGGTCCAGCCTTCGGCGGACCTTCCGGCTTTGTGGTTCTTCGGACAGTCGGTCCTGCCTTGGGCGACAATTCCCCTGAAACGGTCATATCAGGGGGTCTGGGCATGCCGCATTTTCCGGTCAACCATCCGGCACGGCCGCTCTACCGGGTCCTCTCCGGGCTGATCGGCGTCTACATCCTGGTCTTCGGCGTGTGGGGCGTCGCCGAGACGATCGGGGATCCGCTCTTTGCCCGCACCAGCACCTGGGCCCTCGGCCTCCGGACCAACCTGGCCTTCTCGCTCGCCTCGGTGATCTTCGGGATCGTCCTGATCATCGGGGCCTCGCGGCGTACCAACCTCGGCCACTACATGAACCTCACAGCGGGCGTGGTGTTCCTGGTGACCAGCATCCTGATGATGTCGGTGCTGCAGACCGAAGCGAACTTTCTCAACTTCTCGATGTCGACAGTGGTCGTGTCGATGCTGTTCGGCCTGATCCTGCTCGGCACCGGCCTCTACGACAAGGTCGGCCCACCGGAATCCGCCGAGGCGGAGTTGGAGCACCGCAAGCACCCGGTGGCCGACGTGCACCGCCGCTGATCGAGGTCAGCTGCGCCGCGCGGTGATCAGCGTCGGCTTGGCCTCCAGGTGCGACAACCCGTTCCAGGCCAGGTTGACGAGGTGCGCCGCCACCGTCTCCTTGCGCGGCTTACGCACCTCCAACCACCAGCGACCGGTCAACGCCACCATGCCGACCAGCGCCTGCGAGTACAGCTCGGCGAGCTTCGGGTCGTACCCGCGGCTCTTGTACTCCGCGCCGAGGATGTGCTCGACCTGGTGCGCCACGTCGTTCATGACGCTGCTGAAGGTGGCAGTGCCGGACATCAGCGGCGACTCGCGGACCAGCACCCGGAAACCGCTGGTCTCCTCCTCGATGTAGGTCAGCAGGGCGAGCGCCGCTTGTTCCAGCAGCTCCCGCGGATGCCCTGCGGTCAACGCCGTGGTGATCCGGTCCAACAGGGCCCGGACCTCCCGGTCCACCACCACCGCGTAGAGCCCTTCCTTGCCACCGAAGTGCTCGTAGACCACCGGCTTGGAGACCTTGGCGCGGGCCGCCACCTCCTCGATGGAGGTGGCGTCGAAGCCGCGTTCGGCGAAGAGCTGCCGGCCGGTCGCGATCAACTGCTCCCGGCGTTGGGCCGCCGACATGCGGACCCGGGAGGGAGCTTTGGCCTTCGGCGCCGCCGTCGGCGTCGCCCGTCGGCCGCCGACAGCTGCCGCCGCGTCGTCGCTGACCTCGGGCATGTCGCCGCCTCGCTGGCGCTCGGTGACGCCCTGCCGTGGAATGGTTCCTCCGCTGTGCCCGTTCACGTCGTCGCCTCACTGTCGGGCGGTTCGACCGCCCTGACGCGCCGTTCGACCGTACCCGGATCGGGCTCGGCTCCCCGTCCGCCGAGCCGCCCGGTCCCCCCGCATGGCTCGGTCACCCGGCCATCCTGCCAGGCGGCATCCCCGTGCACCGCCCGGTTTCAGTGGGGTGCGACAGGCTTCACCAGCTTGGCGGCGAGTCGCTCGGGCTTCGGCCAGCGCACCTGCGTCGCCGCGCCGGTCTTCTCGAACAACCAGATCACCCGGGCGGAGATGTCCACCTGACCGCGCAACACGCCGTGCCGGGCGCTGGTCGGGTCGGCGTGGTGCAGGTTGTGCCAGCTCTCGCCGAACGACAGGATCGCCAGCGGCCAGAAGTTCGACGCGCGGTCGCCCTGGCGCATCGCGAACGGACGTTCACCGTAGACGTGGCACACCGAGTTGATCGCCCAGGTGACGTGGTGCAGCAGGCCGATCCGGACCAGTCCGGCCCAGAAGAACGCGGTCAGCGCGCCCTGCCAGGACCAGGTCACCAGGCCGCCGATCAGCGCCGGGCCGAGCAGTGAGATGGCCACCAGCGCGGGAAAGAGTCGGTCGACGCGGCTGATGTCCCGGTCGGCGATGAGGTCCGGTGCGAAACGCCCGCGATTGGACAGCTCCCGGCGGAACAGCCAGCCCACGTGCGCATGGAACAGGCCCCGGGTCAACGCCCAGAAGCTGGTGCCGAAGCGCCACGGCGAGTGCGGGTCGCCCTCCAGGTCGGAGAACGCGTGGTGACGCCTGTGGTCGGCGACCCACTGAATGATCTCGCCCTGCACCGCAAGCGATCCCGCGACCGCCAGAGTCACCCGAAGCCACCGCTTGGCCTTGAACGAGCCGTGCGTGAAGTAGCGGTGGAAACCGACGGTGATGCCGAGCCCGGAGACGACGTACCAGACCAGGCCGATGACGACGTCGGTCCAGCCCAGCCAGCCGCCCCACGCCACCGGCACGGCGATCAGCAGGGCGACGAAGGGGATCACCACGAAGGCCCAGAGGGCCGCCAGGATGCCGGGGGACTGGCTGCCGTCGGTGAGTGGTTTGGGGCCGGGGCCGGCGGTGTTGGAATCGAGCAGAGCAGTGGACATGGGACCTCGCAGGGGGATGGTAACGATCACAAAGCTACGCCTACGTCACCGTAACTTACGGCACCGTAGATCGCACGAGGAACTTTCGAATCGTCTTCGCGTAACTGCTCGAAGTCGCAGGTCAGCCGGCTCCGTGGCGGGTGCCTGGCCGGTCCGGGAAGAGGGCGGCTGAGGCGCGGGCCGACGACTCCCGGAAGACCCACGGCATCGACCACTCGCCCTGCGGCGGGATGAGCGCTGGCATCCGACGGCGGGGGCGCTAAGGTGTAGCGGCGGGATGTCCATCCCTCGTGCGACGTGCTCGCGTCGCTGATCGGCCGTGGTGTAATTGGCAACACCCGGGTCTTTGGTACCCGTATTTCAGGTTCGAACCCTGGCGGCCGAGCTGCCCACCTACGTCCGCTTTAGGGTCCGGTGGGGGTAAGAGAGGAACGTGCCGGGCCTCGCGGCTAGCATGGCCGCGAGAGTGTCCGCCGTCCCGACGGGAGCCACGTCGTGCCCCAGCCCCACCTCCGTACCGTCGTCGTACTTGCCGCCGGTGAGGGTAAGCGGATGAAGTCGGCACTGCCCAAGGTGCTGCACCCCCTGCTCGGTCGGACGCTCCTCGGTCACGTGCTGAGCGCCGCCGCACCGTTGGGCGCGGACCGCACAGTCGTCGTGGTGGGCCACGGCGCCGACCAGGTGCGGGCGCACCTGTCCGAGGTCGCCCCGGACGCCACTCCGGTGCTCCAGGCCGAGCAGCTCGGCACCGGGCATGCCGTACGAATCGCTCTGGAGGCCGTACCGGACGGTGCCGGCACCGTCGTGGTGATCAACGGTGACGTGCCCCTGCTGCGACCCGAGACGGTGGGCGCGCTGGTGACCGCGCACGAGGAGGCCTCCGCGGCGGCCACCGTGCTGGCCGCCGAGGTGCCCGACCCGACCGGCCTGGGACGGATCGTGCGGGACGCCGACGGTCGCTTGGAGCAGATCGTCGAGGAGCGTGACGCCGACACGACGCAGCGCGCCATCCGGGAGATCAACGCCGGCATCTACGCGTTCGACGCCGTGCGGCTGCGCGAGGCGCTGGGCAAGCTCTCCACCGACAACGACCAGGGCGAGGAGTACCTGACCGACGTCTTCGGTCTGCTCCGTTCCGCCGGTGAGCCGGTCGCGGTGCACGTTGCCGTGGACCACGTCGAGACGTTGGGCTGCAACGACCGGGTGGAGCTGTCCACGCTGCGTCGGCTACTGCGCGACCGGATCAACGAGGCGTGGATGCGCACCGGGGTGAGCCTGCTCGACCCCGCCACCACCTGGATCGACGTGACTGTCGCGCTGGACCGGGACGCGGTGGTCGACCAGAACACCCAGTTGCGCGGCGGCACTGTGGTCGGCGCGGGCGCGCTGATCGGGCCGGACGTCACCCTGATCGACACGATCGTCGGCCCCGCCGCGTCGGTGATCCGCAGTCACGCCGTCGGCGCCGAGGTGGGTGCGGGCGCAACCGTCGGGCCGTACGCGTACCTGCGGCCGGCCGCCCAGTTGGCCGAGAAGGCGAAGGTCGGCACGTTCGTCGAGGTGAAGAACTCGCAGATCGGCGCCGGCGCGAAGGTGCCGCACCTGACGTACGTCGGCGACGCGACGATCGGCGAGCAGACCAACATCGGCGCCGCGTCGGTCTTCGTGAACTACGACGGGGTCAACAAGCACCGCACCGTGATCGGCAGCCACGCGCGGACCGGTGCGGACAACATGTTCGTGGCGCCGGTCGAGGTCGGCGATGGGGCGTACACGGCGGCTGGTTCGGTGATCGTCGACGACGTGCCGGCCGGAGCGATGGGCGTCGCCCGAGCGCGCCAGCGCAACATCGAGGGCTGGGTGGTCAAGCGGCGCGCCGGCACTGCCGCGGCGGAGGCGGCGCAGCGGGCCCGCGACGCGAAGGATGAGCAGCCGACCGGCGACGCGAAGGGTGCGTCCGGTACGACTGGTGCCGCAAGCCACAGTGAGGCAATCCACGGTGCGACCGAGACGGTGGGCGGCGCATCCGGCGCGGGAGATACTGCAACCGAATAGTCCCCGACCCACCACCACCGGGTCGGGTACCGCCGACATAACGGGAGCAGACGGGCCCATGGGCAGCATCGTCGCCGAAAACCGCAAAAGCCTGATGCTCTTTTCCGGACGTGGCTTTCCGGAGTTGGCCAAGGAGATCGGCGAGGTGCTCGGCGTCGCGCCGACGCCGGCCGACGCGTACGAGTTCGCCAACGGCGAGCTCTTCGTACGGTTCAAGGACTCGGTACGTGGTTCGGACGCCTTCGTGGTGCAGTCCGTCACGCACGGGGTGAACACCTGGGTCATGGAGACCCTGATCATGGTGGACGCGCTGAAGCGGGGGTCCGCCAAGCGGATCACAGTGGTGCTGCCGTTCTACCCGTACGCCCGTCAGGACAAGAAGCACCGTGGTCGGGAGCCGATCTCGGCCCGACTGGTGGCGGACCTGCTGAAGACCGCCGGCGCGAACCGCATCCTCACCGTCGACCTGCACACCGCGCAGATCCAGGGCTTCTTCGACGGCCCGGTGGACCACCTCTTCGCCATGGACATCCTGGCCGAGTACGTGGAACACAAGTACGCCGGCCGGCCGATGACAGTGGTGGCACCGGACTCGGGTCGGGTGCGGGTGGCAGAGCGGTGGACCGACCGGCTGGGCGGCTGCCCGCTGGCGTTCATCCACAAGACCCGTGACCCGATGAAGCCGAACCAGGTCGTGGCGAACCGGGTCGTCGGCGAGGTGGAGGGCCGGGTCTGCCTGATCGTCGACGACATGATCGACACCGGGGGCACCATCGCCAAGGCCGCCGACATCCTCAAGGAGTCGGGCGCTGCGGAGATCGTGGTCGCGTCCACCCACGCGCTGCTGTCCGACCCGGCCACCGAGCGGTTGAAGAACAGCTCGATCAGCGAGATCGTGGTGACGAACACCCTGCCGCTCCCGCCGGAGAAGCAGCTGGACAAGCTCACGGTGCTGTCGATCGCGCCGCTGCTGGCGCGTGCGATCCGCGAGGTCTTCGACGACGGCTCGGTGACCACCCTCTTCGGTGGCCTGAGCTGAGCCTGAGCCCCGTTTCCGTCACTCGACACGCTGGCGGGGGCGGGGCTGGCAAACTGGTCGAAACGGGGCCGGCACGCTGGTGGGAGCACCACCGACGCGCCGGTCCTGAGCCGTGATCGGGGACTGCCGGAAACCCTGGAAACAGCTCGGGTAGACTGGTGCGGTTGCCACGGCGAGGGTGCCCGGCGGGCCGCTGAAAAGCGCCGCACGGAGGCACCGTCATCGACGCGGTGCTCCGGGCAGTCGTTCATGACGCATGAGCCCCAGCGAGCCCCTCGCCCCAGCACCGTTAGACGACAAGCCGCCGCAGCGAAAAGCATCAGGAGTTTCCCCGTGTCCGAGGTAAAGATCAGCGCCGAGCCCCGTACCGAGTTCGGCAAGGGTGGTGCCCGCCGTACCCGCCGGGCCGGCAAGGTGCCTGCCGTGCTGTACGGCCACGGCGAGAAGCCCAAGCACATCGCGCTGCCGTCGCGGGAGTTCGCCGCCGCGATCCGCAAGGGTGGTGCCAACCAGCTCTTCGCGATCGACATCGCCGACGGCACCCAGGTGCTGGCGCTGCCGAAGGCGATCCAGCGTGACCCGATCCGCGACACCTTCGAGCACGTCGACCTGATCCTGGTCCGCCGGGGCGAGAAGGTCACCGTCGAGGTCCCGGTCCAGCTGACCGGCGAGGCCGCCCGGGACACCCTGATCGTGCACGACCACGACACCCTCTCGGTGACCGCGGACGCCACCAAGGTTCCGGACCACCTCGAGGCGTCGATCGAGGGCCTGGAGGCGGGCACCCTGGTGACTGCCGGCGATGTCAAGCTGCCGACCGGCGTCGAGCTGGCCGTCGACTCGGAGCTGACCGTCGCGTCGATCACCGCCGCCCCGACCGCCGAGCAGCTCGAGGCGACGCTGCCCGAGGTCGAGGCCGCCACCGACGAGGCCGAGGCCGAGGTCGGCGAGACCACCGAGGGCTCCGAGGGCGCGGACGGCGCCCCGGCCGAGGGCGCCGAGACGACCGAGGCGCGTACCGAGGCCTGATCGGCTCGTACTGTGCGACAGGCGTCCCCGGATGTTCGGGGGCGCCTGTCGGCATATCGGGAGTCGATGGGATGGGCGTCGGAAGGGACGGGTAGTGACGGACGAGGCGGGGCCGTGGCTGGTGGTCGGCCTGGGCAACCCGGGTCGGGAGTACGCCGGCAACCGGCACAACGTCGGGTTCATGGTGGCCGAGCTGCTGGCCGGGCGGGTGAGTGCGCGTTTCGGCAGGCACAAGCGGGCGGTGGCCGAGGTGGCCGAGGCGCGGCTCGGGTTCGGTGGGCCGAAGCTGGTGCTGGTGAAGCCACTGACGTACATGAACCTGTCCGGCGGGCCGGTAGCGGCGTTGGCACAGTTCTACAAGGTGCCGACGACGCAGGTGATCGCGGTGCATGACGAGCTGGACATCGACTTCGGTCAGGTGCGGATCAAGTTCGGCGGCGGCGAGGGCGGGCACAACGGCCTGCGTTCGATGTCGAAGTCGTTGGGGACGAAGGACTACGCCCGGGTGCGGTTCGGCGTTGGCCGCCCGCCGGGGCGGCAGGATCCGGCGGATTACGTGCTGTCGGATTTTGGCGCGGCCGAGCGCAAGGAGCTCGATTTCCTGGTGGACCGGGCCGCCGACGTGGTGGAGTCGGTGATCACCAAGGGCGTGGAGCCGACCCAGAACCTCTACCACGGCGGCTGAGCCGGGCGGGGCGTACCCGAATCGGAAACGGCGGGCCGGTAGTCTGCGCCTTTCAGCGTGCCGCGACCGGCGACGCGAGTCGCGGCGGATCGGCCCGTGCGGGCAGCGCGGCGAGGCGACGGGAGCGGACAGATGAGCAGTCCTCCGATGATCGATGGCGCGTTCGCCCGATGGTTGGCGTCCCGGGCCGGGCAGGCGCTGCTCGACCTGCGCACGGAGATGGGTTTCGCCGACGCCGGTGCGCTGAAGTCGGCCGGGGACAAGGTGTCGCACGACCTGATCCGCACGGAGTTGGCGAAGTGGCGTCCGGAGGACGCGGTGCTCTCCGAGGAGGACGAGGGTTCCCGGTTGGCCTGGGCCGCGGAGGTGAACACCGGAGCGGTGTCCCGGTTGAACGCGGACCGGGTGTGGATCGTCGACCCGTTGGACGGCACCCGGGAGTTCTCCGAGGAGGGCCGCTCGGACTGGGCGGTGCACGTGGCGCTCTGGGCGCGCAACGCGCCGAGCCCGCACGGGCTCATCGCCGGGGCGGTGGGGCTGCCGGCGCAGCACCGGGTGCTGGGCACTGACTACCCGCCGGCGTACCCGCCGATGACAGTGGAGGCGGCGACGGCCGGCGAGCGGAAGATCCGCCTGGCCGCGAGCCGGAGCCGGCCGCCGGTCTTCCTGACCGATCTGGCCGAGGACGTTGGGGCGCACCTGGTGCCGATGGGCTCGGCCGGAGCGAAAATCGCCGCAGTGGTCACCGGCGAGGTGGACGCGTACATCCACGCAGGTGGGCAGTACGAGTGGGACTCGGCAGCCCCGATCGCTGTGGCGACGGCCACCGGACTGCACGCTTCCCGGATCGACGGTTCTGCGCTGAAATACAACGAGGCGGATCCGCGGCTGCCTGACCTCCTGGTCTGCCGCGAGGATCTCGCCACCCGGTTGCTTGCAGCGCTGCAGAAGCATTCCGGGTAGCCTGAGCGAACTTTCTTGACATGCCCGACCGGAAAGGTCTGGAAATCGGATGAGCGAGCGAATCGAGCCGGTGTCATGACCACCCCCGCGGCGTACCAGGTCTCCCACCTGGACGCCTTGGAAGCGGAGAGCATCTTCGTGATGCGCGAGGTGGTCGCCGAGATGGAACGCCCGGTGATGCTCTTCTCCGGTGGCAAGGATTCGATCGTCATGCTGCGGCTCGCGCAGAAGGCGTTCGCCCCGGCCAACGTCCCCTTCCCGGTCATGCACGTCGACACCGGGCACAACTTCCCCGAGGTCCTCGAATACCGCGACCAACGGGTCGCGGAGCTGGGGTTGCAACTGGTGGTGGCGAGCGTGCCGGAGGCCCTGGCCAGCGGCATGGTCCGGGAGTCCGGTGACGGCATGCGCAACCGGATCCAGACACCGGTCCTGCTGGACGCGGTGGAGAAGCACCGCTTCGACGCGCTGTTCGGTGGCGCCCGCCGGGACGAGGAGAAGGCCCGGGCGAAGGAGCGGGTGTTCAGCTTCCGGGACGAGTTCGGTCAGTGGGACCCGAAGAACCAGCGACCGGAGTTGTGGTCGCTCTACAACGGCCGGCACCACCCGGGCGAGTCGATCCGCGTCTTCCCGCTGTCCAACTGGACCGAGCTGGACGTCTGGCACTACATCGCCCGGGAGCGCATCCCGCTGCCGTCGATCTACTACGCCCACGAGCGTGAGGTGATCGAGCGGGACGGCATGTTCTACGCCGTCAACGAGTTCTTCCGTCCGCGCGCGGGTGAGGAGCGGTTCAAAGCGCAGGTGCGCTACCGCACCGTCGGCGACGCCTCCTGCACCGCCGCGGTCCGTTCCGACGCGGACACCGTGGAGAAGGTCATCGAGGAGGTGGCGGCCACCCGGATCACCGAGCGCGGCGCCACCCGTGGTGACGACCGGGTCAGTGAGGCCGCCATGGAAGACCGCAAGCGGGAGGGCTACTTCTGATGAGCACCGAGATCGTGGCGTCCGCGAATGCGGAGGCCCAGGCTGCCACCGGGGCCGGGCCGGAGGCCCGGGCTATGGACCTGCTGAGGTTCGCCACCGCCGGCAGCGTGGACGACGGGAAGTCGACCCTGATCGGGCGGCTGCTCTACGACACCAAGTCGCTCTTCACCGACCAGTTGGCCGCCGTGGAGGCGGTCAGCGCGGCCCGTGGTGACGAATACACCAACCTGGCGTTGCTCACCGACGGTCTGCGGGCCGAGCGGGAGCAGGGCATCACCATCGACGTGGCGTACCGGTACTTCGCCACCCCCCGGCGCAAGTTCATCATCGCCGACACTCCGGGCCACATCCAGTACACCCGCAACATGGTCACCGGCGCGTCGACGGCGGACCTGGCGTTGATCCTGGTGGACGCGCGCAAGGGCCTCGTCGAGCAGTCCCGCCGGCACGCGTTCCTCTGCTCCCTGCTGCGGGTGCCGCACCTGGTCCTCTGTGTCAACAAGATGGACCTGGTCGACTGGTCGCAGGAGGTCTACGAGCGGATCGCCGACGAGTTCACAGCGTTCGCGGCGAAGCTCGACGCACCGGACCTGACAGTGGTGCCGGTCTCCGCGTTGCGCGGCGACAACATCGTCACCCGGTCGGACAACATGCCCTGGTACGAGGGCCCGTCGCTGCTGCACCACCTGGAGCGGGTGCACATCGCCAGCGACCGCAACCTGGTCGACGTCCGGTTCCCGGTGCAGTACGTGATCCGTCCGCAGTCCACCACTGTCACCGACTACCGCGGCTACGCCGGCCAGGTCGCCTCCGGCGTGCTGAAGCCGGGTGACGAGGTGATGGTGCTGCCCTCCGGCTTCACCAGCCGGATCGCCGCCGTGGAGACCGCCGACGGGCCGGTGCCGGAAGCGTTCCCGCCGATGTCGGTGACGGTACGACTGGCCGACGAGATCGACATCTCGCGGGGTGACCTGATCTGCCGGCCGAACAACGCACCGGCGGTGGCGCAGGACATCGAGGCGATGGTCTGCTGGATGGACGAGACGGCCCCGTTGCGGGTCGGCGCCCGGTACACGATCAAGCACACCACCCGGTCGGCACGGGCGATCGTGCGCGGGCTGCACTACCGGCTGGACATCAACTCCCTGCACCGCGACGAGTCCGCCGACGAACTGCGGCTCAACGAGATCGGCCGCGTGCGACTGCGCACGACGGTGCCGCTGCTGGCCGACGAGTACCGCCGTAACCGCACCACCGGCGGTTTCGTCATCATCGACGAGGCGACCAACCGCACGGTGGGCGCCGCCATGATCGTCGAAGCCAGCTAACCCCGCCCCGCCGGCAAGCCCGAGCCCGCCCGCCCGCAAGATCGCGCTCGATCCATGAAGTAGTGGCCTCACCCATCGGGTGAGGCCACTACTTCCATGAACAAGCACGATCCCCATCCCCACCCCCACCCCCACCCCACCCCCTCCCACCCCTCCGCCTGCGGCGGGTGATCAAGAGGTTTGCGTCAATTCGGGCCCGAATCCTGACGCAAACCTCTTGATCACCGGCTGGGGTGGGGGGTGGGTGGGGGGTGAGTGGGAGGGGGTGGGTGGGGGCGGTTCGGGTTAGGGCAGGCGGGTGGCGCCGGGGGAGGGGAGAACCGTCACGGTGCCGGGGGCGGTGAAATCTCTTTGCGCGTACGCGTCGGTCACGGCGGCGGCTACCGCGTCGGCACTGTCGGCCTCGATCAGCGCGAGCACGCAGCCGCCGAAGCCGCCCCCGGTCATCCGGGCACCCAGCGCGCCGGCCGCCAATGCCGCCTCGACCGCGGTGTCGATCTCCGGCACGGTGATCTCGAAGTCGTCACGCATCGAGACGTGGGAGGCGGTCAGCAGCGGACCGATGTCGCGGACCCGGGCGGCGCGGAGCAGCGCCACAGTGTCCAGTACGCGCTGGTCCTCGGTCACCACGTGCCGGACTCGTCGCCGGGTCTCCTCGTCGTCGAGCTGCGCCAACGCGGCGTCGAGCTGGTCGACGCCCACGTCGCGCAGGGCGGCAACGCCGAGCGCGTTGGCCCCGGCCTCACAGGAGCGACGGCGGGCCGCGTACTCCCCGTCGGCGTGGCGGTGCGGCGCCCGGCTGTCGATGACCAGCACAGCCAGCCCGTCGGCGTCCAGGTCGAACGGGATGTGCTCGACCGACTCGTCGCGACAGTCCAGGAAGAGGGCGTGCCCGGCGCGACAACGGATGGCCGCGGACTGGTCCATGATCCCGGTCGGCGCGCCCACGTAGACGTTCTCCGCCCGTTGCGCCAGCCGGGGTTGCAGTTCGGGGGCGAGCTCCAGCTCGCCGAGGTCGAGCAGGGCGGCCAGCACTGCCGACTCCAGCGCGGCTGAGGAGGAGAGCCCGGCGCCCAGTGGCACGTCGGAGGCGATCGCCAGCCGGGCGCCCGGCACCGGGTGACCGGCCTCGCGCAGCGCCCAGACCACGCCCGCGACGTACGCGCCCCAGCCGGTGACCCGACCCGGCTCGGCGACGTCGTCCGCGCCGAAGGTGATCGCTTCGCCGGAGAGCTCGGACCAGACCGTCCAGTGCTCCCCGTCCTGTCGGTCGGCAGCGACGACGGTACGCATCGGCAGCGCGAACGGCAGCACGAAACCTTCGTTGTAGTCGGTGTGCTCACCGATCAGGTTGACCCGGCCCGGGGCCGCCCAGCGGCCGGCAGCCTCGGCACCGAACTGCGCGGAGAAGCCGGCCGTAGCCCGCTCGGCGACATCATTGCTCGGGTGATTCATGACTGGCCCAGGATGTGCGTGCGGTAGAACGCCCAGGCATCCCCGACCATGTCGTGCAGGGTCGGCTTCTGCGGCACCCAGCCCAGCTCCTCGCGGGCCAGCGCGGACGACGCCACCAGCTCGGCCGGGTCGCCCTCGCGGCGCGGGGCGACCTCGACGGGCAGTTGGTGCCCGGTGACCTCGCGGACCACGTCGACGACCTGCCGGTTGGTGAAGCCGTTGCCGTTGCCCAGGTTGTAGATCCGGTGCTGGCCGCCGGTGGCCGCGTCCAGCGCCAGCAGATGCGCGCGGGCCAGGTCGGCGACGTGGATGTAGTCGCGGACGCAGGTGCCGTCGACTGTGGGGTAGTCGTCCCCGAAGAGCTGGAGCTTCTCCCGCCGGCCGGCGGCGACGTCCAGCGCGATCGGGATCAGGTGCGTCTCCGGGTCGTGCCGCTCGCCGAGTGTGATCTCGCCGTCGAGGTGGGCGCCGGCCACGTTGAAGTAGCGCAGCGACACGGCGGCCAGCCCGTGCGCGATCGCCTCGGAGGTGAGTGCCATGTCGGCGGCGAGTTTGGTGGCGCCGTACGTGTTGGTGGGCGCCTTTACCGCGTTCTCGGTGATGGGCAGCTCGGTGGGGTTGCCGTAGACGGCGGCGGTGGAGGAGAAGACCATTCGGGGCACCCCGGCGGCCCGTACCGCGTCGATCAGGGCGAGCGTGCCGATGGTGTTGTTGTGCCAGTACAGCTCCGGCTTGACCATCGACTCGCCGGCGGCGATCAGGGCGGCGAAGTGCAGAACCCCGTCGAACCCGGCGCTCGCGGTGATGACCCGGGCGGCGTCGTGGATGGACGCCTCCACGTGGGTGGCGTCCGGGGCGAGGGCCTCGCGGTGGCCGGTGCGCAGGTCGTCCAGGATGACCACCTGGTGACCCGCGTCGAGCAGCATCCGGGTCACCACGCTCCCGATGAAGCCGGCGCCCCCGGTGACGAGCAGTTTCACGTCGTTGCCTCCTGCCTGGCCCGCCCGGGACGTGGCCCTTCGGTGATCACACTAGGGCGGTGGTCGGCGCTCTCGCCGTTGCCACCGTCAACCCCATTCCATCATAATCTCTCATGATTAAACAGAGCCGAACATCTCTCCGCCGCTCCGCGTGATCCCCGGCGTGGTGGGCCCACGGTGTCTACCATCTCTGTCATGCGGGAAGCGGCCCGTACCGGGCTCCGGCGACACGTGCGGGCACACCCCCGCCGCGACCCTGGCCCGCTCGCCCGGGCCGTCGCCCGGGTGCTGGTGCGCGCCGCGGATGGCGCCACCCGACTCGTCACCGATCTGCTCGGGACCGGTCCGACGGCCGGCCGGGAGCACATCTCCGAGGCTGATCTGCGGGACCTGGTGGCGGCGAACACGGTGCTCGACCCGGACGAGCGGCGGATCATCGACGAGGTCCTGGTGGCCGGTGCCAGTCTGATCCGCGAGGTGATGATGCCGCGCACCGAGGTGGTCTTCCTCCCGGCGCGGCTGACCATCGTCGAAGCCGCCCGACTGGTCCGCGCCGAAACGCACACCCGTTACCCGGTCACCGACGGCACGCACGACGACGTGGTCGGCTTCGTGCACCTCCGTGACGTACTGCTGCGCCCGGACGCCGACCCGTGCGTCACCGTCGGCGAGTTGGCCCGCGAGGTGAAGCGGCTTCCGGGCAGTAAACGGGTGCTCGCCGCGCTGACCGAGATGCGCCGGGAGGGCCAGCACCTCGCGGTGGTGGTCGACGAGTACGGCGGCACGGCCGGGATCGTCACCCTGGAGGACCTCATCGAGGAGTTGGTCGGCGAGATCCACGACGAGTACGACGCCACCCCGGACCCGGTGCACGCCGGCCTGCCCGCCGTTGTGGACGGCCGCCTCAACCTCGCTGACTTCGCCGAGCGGACCGGGGTGGCGCTACCCGCCGGACCGTACGAGACGGTGGGCGGGTTCGTCATGGCCGCGCTGGGCCGGCTCCCGGTGACCGGCGACGAGGTGCCGGTGCCGGGCGCGCCCACCGCCGAGGTCGGCGCGTCCGATCCGGCCGAGATGCCGGCTGGCTGGCTGCTGCGGGTCCTCGCGTTGGACGGCCGCCGGGTGGCCCAACTCGCCGTCTCCGCCGCCCGCACCGAGCAGCGCCACGAGCAGAGCACCGAGCAGAGCACCGAGCAGAGCACCGGGCGGCGCCGCGAGTCCGCGTCGGCCTCGGCAGGTGGCCCCGAGCCGGCCCGGGAGGCGATGGCGGGGCAGCACCGCCGGGTCGCGGTCGGGCCGACGCGCCGGGTCGGCGCGGGCGAACCACGCGAGGTCAGCACCCCGGCACCGGCGGGCCGGAGCCGACCCGCCGGCCCGTCATGACGGACCGGGGTGCTTGCTGACAGAATTATCGCCATGTCCGACGTTCCCGCCCGGCCCCGCGTCTTCTCCGGCATCCAGCCGACAGCCGACTCGTTCCATCTCGGCAACTATCTCGGCGCGGTGCGGCACTGGGTGGCGCTGCAGGACACCCACGACGCGTTCTACTGCGTGGTGGACCTGCACGCCATCACCGCGGGGCACGACCCGGCGCTGCTGCGTCAGCGGACCCGGGTGGCCGCGGCCCAGCTCTTCGCGGTCGGGCTCGACCCGGAGCGCAGCACCCTGTTCGTCCAGTCGCAGGTGCCCGAGCACCCGCAGCTGGCCTGGGTGCTCGGCTGCATCACGGGCTTCGGCGAGGCCAGCCGGATGACCCAGTTCAAGGACAAGTCGCAGAAGCAGGGTAACGAGCGGGCCAGCGTCGGGCTGTTCACCTATCCGGTCCTCCAGGCCGCCGACATCCTGCTGTACCAGGCCAACGCGGTCCCGGTCGGCGAGGACCAGCGCCAGCACCTGGAGCTCTCCCGGGATCTGGCCCAGCGCTTCAACTCGCTGTTCGGCGCGACGTTCACGGTGCCCGCGCCGCACATCGTCAAGGACACTGCCAAGATCACTGACCTGCAGGACCCGACCGCGAAGATGTCGAAGTCGTCGTCCTCGCCGGCCGGCATCATCGACCTGCTCGACGATCCGGCCCGATCCGCGAAGAAGATCCGTTCGGCGGTGACCGACACCGGCCGGGAGATCGTCTTCGACGCCGAGACCAAGCCGGGTGTGTCCAACCTGTTGACCATCTACTCGTCGCTCAGCGGCCGCGGCATCGACGAGTTGGTGGCCGCGTTCGCGGGCCGCGGCTACGGCGATCTGAAGAAGGAGCTGGCCGAGGTGGTGACGGACTTCGTCCGGCCGATCCAGGAGCGCACCCGCGCCTACCTCGACGATCCGGCGCAGTTGGACAAGCTGCTCGCGGCCGGCGCGGAGAAGGCCCGTGCGGTGGCCGCGACGACCCTGCGGTCCGCGTACGAGCGGGTTGGGTTCTTCCCGCCCGTACGCGGCGAGTAGCTCCCGCGGTACAGGTGGACGGCTCGGTGGTCGGAGGGGCGGCGCGAAGCGTGGATCGCAGTGGCGGGGTGCCGCCGGCCGGCGACACCATCCAGATCGGCATCGCGGTGGACATCCCCGAGCCGTGGGGTGCCCTGCTCACCCGGCGGCGGGTCGAGGCCGGTGATCCGCTGGCGGTGCCCGCGCACGTGACGTTGCTCGGGCCCACCGAGATCCGGACGGCGAACCTGCCGGCGGTCGAGCGGCACCTGGCCGCCGTCGCCGCCGGGCACCTGCCGTTCACGCTGCACCTGCGGGGCACCGGCACGTTCCGTCCGGTCACCCAGGTGGTCTTCGTCGCGGTGGCCGCCGGGATCAGCGAGTGCGAGCTGCTGGCCGCGGCAATCGCCGCGGCGCCGGGCCTGCACCGCGAGCTCCGCTTCCCGTACCATCCGCACGTCACAGTGGCTCAGGACGTCGCACCGGAGGCTCTGGACAAGGTGTACGAGGATCTGGCCGACTTCTCCGCGATGTTCGAGGTCGACGGGTTCACCCTCTTCTCGCACAGCGGGCAGGCCAGGTGGCAGCCGCGTCGGGACTTCTGCCTCGGCAACTGAGACGCCGGCAACCGAGCCGTCAGCACCTGAAGCATCTGCGACGCGCCGGCCGGCGAGCATCGGAAGCCGGTTGCCACTACAGCGGTGGGAGATCGGCGAGGATGACCGCGTGAACGTGATCGGCCGGATCGAGACGGGCATCGACCGCTGGGTGAGCGCCGCGCGCCACCGGTCGGGGCTCTTCGATCATGTCTGGCGGGCCGGGGTGCTGTACGGCGAGGTGCTGGCCGGCCGGTTGGCCGCCGCGATCGCCTACTACGGCTTCTTCGCCGTGTTCGCCCTCGCCCTGGTCGCGTTCTCCATCTTCGGGGCGATCCTGGAGGACAACGACGAGGTCAGCGCGGCGGCGGCCGACTTCCTCAAGGAGAACCTGCCGTTCCTGGACGCCGAGCAGATCGCCAACTCCAGCGGCACCGTCGGTGTGGTGGGCCTGGTCATCCTGGTCTTCACCGGGATCGGTTGGGTCGAGGCCATCCGGTCCTCGCAGCGGTTGATGTACCAGCTCAACCAGCAGCCGGGCAATCTGGTGGTGCGGCGACTCGTCGACCTGGGCGTGATGATCGGCGTCTTCGTGCTGCTCGGCGTCTCGGTCGCGGCTGTGGACGCGTTGGAGTCGCTGCTGCGTTTCCTGCTGCGCAGCACCGGGTCGGTGGGTCTGACCACCATCAGCGCGGTGCTCAGCGTGCTGGTCAACACCGTGCTCGCCACCGCGTTGCTGCTGGCCGTGCCCCGGCTGCGGATGAGCCGGTCCCGGTTGCGTCCGGTGGTGGTGCTGGTGGCTGTCGGCATCACGCTGCTCAACACCGTCGGGCGATACTACGTGGTGCGGACCGAGCGGAACCCGGCGTACACGGTGGTGGCCGGCGCCGTCGGTCTGCTGCTGTACCTCTACCTGCTCAACCAGTTGGTGCTGTTCGGCGCGGCGCTCCTGGCGACCAGCACCAACGGCCGAGTGGTGGACCTGGCGGAAACCCCCGCCCCACCGAGGGATGTCGATGAGGGCATCGACCCCGGTACGCCGGGCGGTGCGGGCTGATGACGGAAGGCGCGCAGGTGCTGATCTCGGTCGACCCGGACTCGTCGGTGCCCCCGTACGAGCAGGTGCGCGTGCAGCTCGCCGAGCTGATCGGCGACGGCCGGTTGCCGGTGGGCAGCCGTCTGCCCACCGTCCGGCAGCTCGCCGCCGACCTGCGGTTGGCCGCGAACACTGTGGCCCGCGCCTATCGGGAGCTGGAGGCGGCCGGGCTGCTGAAGACCCGGGGGCGCAACGGCACCTTCGTCGCCCCCGGGCGGAACGACGCCGTCGACAGGTTGCAGCAGGCGGCGGCCGGCTACGCGGCGGAGGCCGCCCGGCTCGGCGTGCCGCCGGCCACCGCGCTCGCCCTGGTCCGCGCGGCCCTGGATGCGGTCCGTCCCGGCTGACCGGCCGCCGATCGACCGCCGGACGGGCGATAACTGAGCGGAACGGCGTCGTCGCTCGCGTTCGCGGACCATGATGAGCCGGTGGGCGCACTCATGACACTGGACCTGCCGGCGGACTCACCGCTCCTCGGCCTGCCATGGATCATCACTTTCGGTCCGCTCGGTGACCTCGACGAGTGGGAGCCGGTGGTCTGCGGGCCGTACGAGCGACCGCACGCGTTGGCCCTGGCCGAGGCGGTGGTGGCCGAGGAGCAGTTGATGGCAGTGGTGGAGCCGTTGCTGCCGGCGCTGTCCGCCGACGAGATCCGCAGCGAGATCGCCGCCGCGCAGGTCGCCGCCGAGGACGAGGCCCGTCAGGTGGAGGGGGCCGACCTGTACGGGGACTTCGAGGACGTGATCGACGAGGAGTTGGACGCGGCAGCCGACGAGGCCGGCCACGGTGAGCCCGCCGAACCGCCGGACGAGGCAGAGGTACGCGCCGGCTTCACCCGGATCGCGGCGCTGCTCACCGCGAAGTGAGACCTCAGCGGGTCGGCGCGCGGTCCAGCACGCAGAACTCGTTGCCCTCGGGATCGGCGAGCACCGTGAACTGTTCGGTCCCGGTCTGCCCGACGTCGACCTGCCGCGCGCCGAGGCTCAGCAGCCGCCGTACCTCGGACTGGGGGTCCGTGTCCGCGACCAGGTCGAGGTGCAGCCGGTTCTTGCCCCGCTTGGCGGTGCCCGAGCCCTGCAACCACACTGTGGGCGCGGCGGCGGACGGCTGCCCCGGCGGCCAGAGCTTGGCGCTGCCGTCGTCGCCCTTCTCGACCTCGTAGCCGAGCGCCGCGGACCAGAACGAGACCATCAGGTCCAGGTCCTCGACGTCGAGCGTGCACTGGGCGATCCGTACCACCATGGGGTCACCTCCGTAGTGATGGTGCCCGATTCGGTACCCGCGCCATCCGCGGATCTAACCTGCGGGTGGCACACGGACACCGGCGCCACGCGGAGCGGACTCCGCGCGGCGCCGGTGGCACCTCACCCCCCACCACAAGGGGCCGGTAGCCCAGTCGCCCGTCGGCGCGGGGCACGACGAACGACCAGGTCGAGAACGAGTTACCCGTTCAGCGCCGTTCCAACCAGACTGCCGCGTCAATTGGCAGCAGCTGGCCGGAGCCCTGTTCGGTGAGCTCGTCGCTGGCGACGAGCGGCTGACCGTACCCGTCGATCAGGACCGGCGCGCCGCTGAAGTTGACCACGCAGGTCAGCACTGTCGCGTCGGCGGAGCGGCGGGAGAAGGCCAGCACGCCCGGCTCGCTCTCCCGCCAGGTGACCCCGTCGGCGTCGAGGGCGAGCGCGGGATGCTCGTGGCGGATCCGGAGCGCGGTCCGGTACAGCTCCAGGGTCGAGCCGGGCACGTCGGTCTGCGCCGTGACGGACAGCTCCTGCCAGAGCGCCGGGGCGGGTAGCCAGCTCAGCTCACTGCCGGCCGGCCCGAAGCCGTACGGGGCCAGCTCGCCGCTCCACGGGATGGGCACCCGGCAGCCGTCGCGGCTCTCGCCGGTGCGCAGGAACGCCGGGTCCTGGCGCAGCTCGTCGGGGAGGTCGAGGACCTCTGGAAGGCCCAGTTCCTCGCCCTGGTAGAGGTAGGCGCAGCCGGGCAGGGCGAGCATCAGCAGGCTGGCGGACCGGGCTCGGCGCAGCCCTTCGACGCCGTCGCCGTACCGGGTGACGTGCCGCTGCTTGTCGTGGTTGGACAGCACCCAGGTGGTCGGCGCTCCGACGACTGTCGCCTCGGCCAACGCGGTGTCGATCACCTTGCGGAACGAGTCGGCCGACCAGGTGGCGTCCAGGAAGTCGAAGCTGAACGCCTGGTGCAACTCGTCCGGACCGATGTAGCGGGCCAGGCGCTGTGGCGTCTCGGCCCACGCCTCGGCGACCGCCATCCGACCGCCCGGGTAGCTGTCCAGGATGGGCCGCCAGGCCCGGTAGATCTCGTGCACCTCGTCCTGGTCGAAGTACGGCAGCCGGCCCTTGCCGAGCAGTTCGACCTGGCGCTGGCCGGTGGTCGCCGAGCTGAAGCCGACGTCCGGCAGCCCTTCCGCCTTGATCATGCCGTGCGCCACGTCGACGCGGAATCCGTCGACGCCCCGGTCCAGCCAGAACCGCAGCACGTCCTCGAACTCGGCGCGGACCTCCGGGTGACGCCAGTTCAGGTCCGGCTGCGAAGGGTCGAACAGGTGCAGATACCACTGACCGTCAGCGATCCGGGTCCAGGCGGGGCCGCCGAAGATGCTCTCCCAGTCGTTCGGGGGCAACTCGCCGTGCGTGCCCTGACCGTCGGCGAAGAGGTAGCGGGCCCGTTCCGGTGAGCCGGGGCCGGCGGCGAGCGCCGCGGTGAACCAGTGGTGCGCGCTGGAGGTGTGGTTGGGCACCAGGTCGACGATGATCCGCAGGCCGTGGGCGTGCGCGTCGGTGATCATCGCGTCGAAGTCGGCGAGGGTGCCGAACATCGGGTCGACGTCCCGGTAGTCGGCCACGTCGTACCCGCCGTCGATCATTGGCGAGGTGTAGAAGGGGGTCAGCCAGAGCGCGTCCACCCCGAGGTCGCGCAGGTACGGCAGGCGCTGCCGGATGCCCTGGAGGTCGCCGGTGCCGTCGCCGTCGCTGTCGGCGAAGCTGCGGACGTACACCTGATAGACGACGGCGGAGCGCCACCAGTCGTCGTCGGTGGCGTGCGGCGGGATGGTGGTGCTGATCATTCGAGCAATATGCCGGCCCGCCGCTGCAAGAGTCAAGCAGATCTTGCGTAAGACAAGCGGGCGGAGCTCGGCGCGACGGCTGTGGAGCCGCGCACCACCAGCTCCGGGCGGAACAGGTACTCCGAGTGCGGGGCGCCGTGCCCGTTGATCTCGTCCACCAGGGCGCGGACGGCGGCCACCGCCATCGCGATGACCGGCTGCCGCATGGTGGTCAGCGGCGGATCGGTGAAAGCCATCAGTGGGGAGTCGTCATAGCCGACCACGGAGAGGCCATTGGGGACGTCGAGGCCGCGTTGGCGGGCGGCTCGGATCGCGCCGAGCGCCATCAGGTCGGAGCCGCAGACCACGCCGGTGACGCCGCGGTCCAACAGGCGGCCGGCCGCCGCCTCGCCACCCTCCACTCCGAACAGTGACAGCTCGGCCAGCGGACCCAGGTCGGCTTCGGCGACCCCGGCCAGCCGGGTCATCGCGGAGCGCCAGCCAGCCACCTTGCGCTGCACCGGGACGAACCGGTCCGGGCCGGTGATCAGGCCGATCCGTCGGTGCCCGAGCGCGACCAGGTGGGCGACGGCCAGTTCGGCCGCTTCCCGATCGTCGCAGGAGACGAAGGGCGCGCCGATGCCGGGCACGTAGCCGTTGATCATCACGACCGGCAACGGTCGGGCGAGCAGCGCCCGGTAGCGGTCGTGGTTGGCGGCCGTGTCGGCGTGCAGACCGGAGACGAAGACGATCCCGGAGACCTGTCGGTCCAGCAGCATCTCCACGTACTCGTCCTCGGTCACGCCGCCGGCGCTCTGGGTGCAGAGCACCGGGGTGAAACCGCTCTGCGCCAGTGTGGACTCGATGACCTGGGCGAAGGCGGGGAAGATCGGGTTGTCCAGCTCCGGCACCACCAGGCCGACCAGGCCGGCGCTGCGCTTACGCAGCCGGGCCGGGCGCTCGTACCCGAGCACGTCGAGGGCGGTGAGGACGGCCTGCCGAGTCTCGGGGGCCACGCCGGGGCGGTCGTTGAGCACCCGCGACACCGTGGCCTCGCTGACTTCGGCCTGCTGGGCGATGTCGGACAGTCGAGCGCGCATGGCGGCACTTTAGCCCACCGGCAAGTTCTTGCGGGGTGCTCTGCAAGCCCTTCCATAACTTGCAACGCCTTGCTAACGTCCCCGCAACATGCGATAGCAGCGGCGCAGCATCCACGCGCCGGTTGGCAAGAACTTCCAGAGCTTTCCACTGGCGGGCCCGCCCTTCCCCCGGCGGCCCGCCATGACGACAGGAGCACCGATGCGCATCCGTACCGCGGGTGTGGTCGCCCTCTTCGCCCTGGCGCTCGCCGCCTCGGGCTGCGGTGGCGACAGCGACGAGCCGGCCGCGAAGGACACCCCCAAGGCCGCCGGTGGCAAACTGGTGATCTGGGCGGACGACAAGCGGACCGCCGCCCTCAAGCCGTTCGCCGAGAAGTTCGGCCAGGAGAACGGTGTCACCGTCGAGGTCCAGGCCGTCCCGAACGAGGACCTCCAGAACAACTTCGTGACCGTGTCGAGCCAGGGCGGCGGCCCGGACGTGGTGATCGGCGCGCACGACTGGATCGGCAACCTGGTCCAGAACGGTGCCATCGACCCGGTGCAGCTGTCCGACGAGCAGAAGGCCGCCTTCAACGAGACCGCCGTCAAGGCCGTCACGTTCAACGGCCAGCTCTACGGCGTGCCCTACGCCCAGGAGAACCTGGCGCTGATCCGCAACACCGAACTGGCCCCCGAGGCACCGAAGACAATCGAGGACCTGGTCGCCACCGGCAAGCAACTCAAGGCGCAGAAGAAGGTCACCGAGACGCTCTGCCTCCAGGTCGGCCAGAAGGGCGACGCGTACCACATCTACCCGCTGTACACCTCGGCCGGCGGTTACCTCTTCGGCACCACGGCGAACGGCGACTACGACCCGAAGGACCTGGGCGTGGGCAAGCCCGAGTCGATCGCCGCGTTCAAGAAGATCGCCGCGCTCGGTGAGAAGGGCGAGGGCGTGCTGAAGCGCTCCATCGCCGACACCAACGCGACAGCCACCTTCACCGGCAAGAAGTGCGCCTTCCTGGTCTCCGGGCCGTGGGCCACCGCCGACGTGAAGAAGGCCGGCATCACGTACGACGTCTCCGCCGTTCCCGGCTTCGCCGGCGGCAAGCCGGCCGCGCCGTTCGTGGGCGTCCAGTCCTTCTACGTGGCGGCAAAGGGCAAGAACAAGGCTCTCGCCCAGGAGTTCGTGGCCAACCACGTCACCACGCCGGACCTGGCCGTGGCGCTCTACCAGGCCGACCCGCGTCCCCCGGCGCTGACCGCCGCGCTGGACCAGGTCAAGAGCAGTGACCCGGACCTGGCCAAGTTCATCGAGGCCGGCAAGAACGGCCAGGTGCTCCCGGCCATCCCGGCCATGGCCGCGATCTGGGACCCGTTCGGCAAGGCCGAGGCCGCCGTCATCGGCGGCGCCGACCCGACCAGCACGGTCACCGCGGCCGGCAAGACGATCGCCGGTTCGATCAAGTAATGAGCGCACCGCTGTCCGGCCCGGGGTCTGCCCAGCAGGCCCCGGGCCGGGGGCCCGTCCGCACCGGGTCCCCGCGCACCTCCCGTACCGCGCGGAACCACGCGCCGATCACCGTGGCCGGCCTCGCCGCGAAGGTGATCCTGCTCGGCCTGGTGGCCGGGATCGCGATCTGGGCGGCCTTCCCGCTCGTGGCGGCCGAGAAGTGGATCGGGCTGGCGGTGCTCGTGCTGACCACCGCCGCACTGTTCTATCTGTACCTGGGCCGCCGGCACGTCCCGGCGAAGTACCTCATCCCCGGAACGCTCTTCCTGATCGCCTTCCAGGTCGTACCGGTGCTCTACACCGCGAGCACTGCCTTCACCAACTTCGGCGACGGCCACCGCGGCAGCAAGGACGACGCGATCGTCGCGATCCAGAGCTCCTCGGTCAAGCAGGTCCCGGGGTCCACCCAGTACCCGTTGTCGGTCGCCACCAAGGGTGACCCAGCCACCGGCGCCCTGGTCTTCCTGATCACCAAGCCAGGAAGCGACACGGTCTCCGTCGGCGACGCCGGGGGCCTGCGTCCGCTCGATCCCGGCGCGGCCACCGTCGGCCCCGGCGGAAAGGTCACCGCGGCCGACGGCTACACAGTGCTGAACGTCGGCCAGGCCAGCGCCCGCAGCAAGGACATCACGGACCTGGTGGTGCCGACCGCCGGAGGCGCGCTGCGCTCGTCCGGCCTGTCCCGGGCGTACGAGGGCAAGGCCGTCCGGGCGTACGACGCCGACTGCGACTGCGTCACTGACAGCGACAGTGGTAAGACCTGGACCGCGGACGGCGAGGTCGGCGCGTTCGTCGCCGCCGACGGCGAGCGGCTCGCCCAGGGGTGGAAGGTGAACGTCGGGCTGTCCAACTTCACCCGGGTGCTCACCGACGAGCGGATCTCCGGGCCGTTCCTCGGCACGCTGATCTGGAACTTCGCCTTCGCCATCGGCTCCACCGGCGGCACGTTCATCCTCGGCATGGTGATCGCCCTGGCGCTGCACTCGCCCCGAATGCGGGGCACCAACCTCTACCGGATGTTGCTGATCCTGCCGTACGCCATGCCGTCCTTCGCGATGCTGTTGGTCTGGCGGGACATGTTCAACACCGACTTCGGGCTGATCAACAATCTGTTCGGGCTCGGCGTCGACTGGTTCGGGCAGGACTGGTCGGCCCGCGCCGCGGTGATCCTGGTGCAGCTCTGGCTCGGCTACCCGTACATGTTCCTGGTGGCCACCGGCGCGCTACAGGCCATCCCACGGGAGTTGACAGAGGCCACCTCGGTCGACGGGGCGTCGCGCTGGCAGTCGTTCCGGGCGGTCACCCTGCCGCTGCTGCTGGTCGCGCTCTCGCCGCTACTGATCTCGTCGTTCGCGTTCAACTTCAACAACTTCAACGCGATCTACCTGACCACCGAGGGCGCGCCGTTCCCGGCGGACAACCCCAGCAACGGCGCCACCGACCTGCTGATCACCTACACCTACCGGCTGGCGTTCGGTGGTCAGGCCGCACAGTTCGGCTTCGCCGCTGCCATCTCGTTGTTCATCTTCGCCATCGTCGCTGTGGTGTCGGCGGTCAGCTTCCGGCGGACCCGCCAACAGGAGGAGGTGTACGCATGACCATGCTCACCGGCGCCGCCGTCCCGGGTGGCGCGAACGGCCCGGCAGTGGTCAACCGCAACGCGGGCAAGCGGAAGAAGCGATGGTTCGCCGAGGTCGGCTGGCGGCACCTGGTCGGCCTGCTCGGCGTGCTGTTCAGTCTCTGTCCGCTCGTGTTCGTCGTCTCGGCGGCGCTCAATCCGCTCGGCACCCTGTCGTCCACCGAGTTGGTGCCGACCGGCGGGGTGTCGTTGGAGAACTTCGGGAATCTGTTCGCGCGCACCGAGTTCGCTGACTGGTTCCTGAACTCGCTGCTCATCGCCGGCGGGGCCGCGTTCGCCTCGGTCTTCCTCTCCGCGCTCGCGGCGTACGCCTTCTCCCGGATGCGGTTTCAGGGGCGACGGGTGGGGTTGCTGTCACTGCTGTTGATCCAGATGTTCCCGCAGTTCCTGGCGATCGTCGCGATCTTCCTGATCTTCGGCACGATCACCGACCTGTGGCCGGCCATCGGCTTCAACACCCCGTGGGGTCTGTTGCTGCTCTACCTGGGTGGCGCGCTGGGCGTGAACACCTGGCTGATGAAGGGCTTCTTCGACACCCTGCCCCGGGAGCTGGACGAGTCGGCCACAGTGGACGGCGCCTCACACGCCCAGGTCTTCTTCCGGATCTTGCTGCCGTTGGTGGCGCCGATCCTCGCGGTGACCGGGCTGCTCGCCTTCATCAACACCATCAACGAGTTCCTGATGGCGAGCGTCTTCCTCACCGATGCGGACGCCAAGACCCTCGCGGTCGGCATGCGGGGCATGTTGCAGGGCGGCGAGCGGAACACCAACTTCGGCATCTTCGCGGCCGGCACCCTGCTGACCGCGATCCCGACGGTGCTGGTCTTCCAGTTCCTCCAGCGCTACATCGTCTCCGGCCTCACCTCCGGCGCCGTTAAGGGATAGGTAGTCGACAGTGGCCGGGCGGCCGGGACGCGCCGACCGGCCCACCCACTACTACAAACTGTCGTTGATGGGGGAGGATGGGCGGCGTGGAAGCACTCCGACTCATCCTTCTCTACGTCCATCTGATCGGGTTCGCCCTGCTGCTCGGTGGCTCGATCGCCCAGTACGCCAGCGGTCGGCTGCGGATCAACCCGGCCATGCTGTGGGGGGCGGTGATCCAGTTGCTGACCGGGCTGGGTCTCTCCGCGCCGCTGCGCGACGGCGACGAACCGGCGCCGGCCAAACTTGTGACGAAGTTGGTGATCGCGCTGCTGATCTTCGTCATGGTCTTCTTCTCCCGGAAGCGGGACGTGGTCAACCGCGGTCATTTCCTCGCGATCGTCGGTCTGACCCTGGTCAACGCGGCGGTCGCGGTCTTTTGGCGGTAACGTCCGAGGAGGAAAACGCCTCCAGAAAACGGACGTTGCGGACGCCGTGGCGCTTGCTTACCAGCACGAAGAGTGACTTGCCCCACGCAAGGGTTACACCCGGGTAACAGGCGCTCAACAGTCGTGCACGATTGTCGGCCGGTGGGTGGACGCGGGCGTACGCTCCCGTCCGTAACGTGGGACAGCCGGCGGCACACCCGCAGGTCGGCTGATGGGCTGCCACCGCACAAGGCGCGGTGTGCAATGGGAAGGAGACGTCTTGCGCTCGGTGCGTGGGATGCGGATCGCCTCGATCTTCGCGGTGGGTGGGCTCGCGCTCACCGCCGCCGCTTGTGGCGAGGCGCCCAAGGATGACAACAACGCCGGCAGTGGCGCCAAGAAGTTCAGCGCCTGCATGGTGACCGACGTTGGCGGCATCGACGACAAGTCGTTCAACGCCTCGGCCTGGAAGGGCCTCGAGGAGGCCAAGGCCGCCAACGACAACATCGACATCAAGTACGTCGCGTCGAAGGCCGAGGCCGACTACGAGCCGAACCTGACGCAGTTCGTCAACCAGAAGTGCGACTTCATCCTGGCGGTTGGTGGCCTGATGGGCGACGCCACCAAGAAGATCGCGACGGCGAACCCGAACCAGGAGTTCGGCATCGTCGACGCGAACCCGGGCGTGGACAACATCTACCCGATGCAGTTCGACACCGCCCAGGCCGCGTTCCAGGCCGGCTACCTGGCAGCCGGGATGAGCAAGAGCGGCAAGGTCGGCACCTACGGCGCCGTGCCGATCCCGCCGGTGACCATCTTCATGGACGGTTTCGTCGACGGTGTGAAGTACTTCAACACCACCAAGGGCAAGAACGTCCAGGCGCTGGGCTGGAACAAGGAGACCCAGAAGGGCTCCTTCTCCAACGCCTTCGACAAGCAGGACGAGGGCAAGAAGGTCTCCGACGCGCTGGTCGCCCAGGGCGCGGACATCATCATGCCGGTCGCCGGCGGCTCCGGCCTCGGCACCACCGCCGCGGCCAAGGCCTCGGGTGGCAAGTACAGCACCATCTGGGTGGACGTGGACGGCTGCGAGAGCACCCCGGACTGCTCCGCGATCGTGACCACCGTGGTCAAGAACATCCCGGAGGCCGTCAAGGAGGCCGTGATCAAGGCCGCCGCCGGCGACAAGCTGCCGGCCAAGCCGGGCTTCGTCGGCACCCTGGCCAACAACGGTGTCTCGATCGCCCCGTACCACGACTTCGACAGCAAGGTTCCGGCCGAGCTGAAGGCCGAGGTCGACAAGATCAAGGCGGACATCGCCGCCGGCACCATCACCGTCACCTCGAAGGCCCAGCCGACCAAGTGACAACCGGCCGGCCGCTCCGGTGAGATCATCGGGGGGGTCGGCGGGGGACAGGTACGACCCGATCGGCCGCTCCGGCTCTGCGGATACCCCGCGGGGTCGGAGCGGCCGATCGCGCACCACGGCGGCCGGTCCGGTCCGGCCGGTACGACGGCAGCTACGCTGCACCATCGCTCGCACTCCAGGAGGTTGCGCTGAGACTCGAACTGCGCGGCATCACCAAGCGGTTCGGTGATCTGGTCGCCAACGATCACATCGACCTGACGGTGGAGCCTGGAGAGATTCACGCCCTCCTCGGCGAGAACGGCGCGGGCAAGTCGACCCTGATGAACGTGCTCTACGGGCTGTACCAGCCCGACGAGGGCGAGATCCTGGTCGACGGCAAGCCGCTGAAGCTGAAGGGCCCGTCCGACGCGATCGGAGCCGGGATCGGCATGGTGCACCAGCACTTCATGCTGGTGCCGGTCTTCACCGTCACCGAAAACATCATGCTCGGCGCCGAGCAGATCAGGGGCGGCGTCGCCGGCTTCCTGGACCGGCGGCGGGCCCGGCGCGAGGTCGCCGAGGTGTCCGAGCGCTACAACCTGCGGGTCGACCCGGACGCGGTGATCGAGGACCTGCCGGTCGGCATCCAGCAACGAGTCGAGATCGTCAAGGCGCTCACCCGCGACGTCGACCTGCTCATCCTGGACGAGCCGACCGCGGTGCTCACCCCCCAGGAGACCGAGGAGTTGCTGACGGTCATGCGGTCGCTCAAGGCGGCTGGCAAGTCGATCGTCTTCATCACCCACAAACTCGGCGAGGTCAAGGCCATCGCCGACCGGATCACAGTGATCCGACGTGGAAAGACCGTCGGCACCGCCTCGCCGGAGGCCAGCCGGGACGAGCTGGCCGCGTTGATGGTCGGGCGCAACGTCCGGCTCACAGTGGACAAGACCCCGGCCACGCCGGGCGAGCCGGTGCTGGAGGTGGCTGGGCTGGTCGTCGACGACGACCGGCAGATCCGCGCTGTCGACGGCGTCGACCTGACAGTGCGCGCGGGCGAGGTGCTCGGCGTGGCGGGCGTACAGGGCAACGGTCAGACCGAGCTGATCGAGGCGATCATGGGCCTGCGCCCGGCGCTCGCCGGCACGATCAGCCTGGCTGGCGACCGGATCAACGGCTGGAAGCCCAAGAAGGTGCTCCGGGCGGGTGTCGGTTACGTGCCCGAGGACCGCAGCGTGGACGGCCTGATCAAGGAGTTCAGCGTCGCGGAGAACCTGGTGCTGGACATCTACGACCGGCCGCCGTTCGGTGCCGGGCTCGCGCTGAAGCCGGACGCGATCGCCGCCTCGGCGAAGGAGCGGATCGAGCAGTTCGACGTCCGCACCTCATCGGCCGACGCGGCGGTGGGCACCCTCTCCGGTGGCAACCAGCAGAAGGTGATCGTGGCCCGGGAGCTGTCCCGGCCGCTGAAGCTCCTCATCGCCGCCCAACCGACCCGTGGCGTCGACGTCGGGTCGATCGAGTTCATCCACAGCCAGGTCATCCGCGAACGGGACATCGGCACCGCCGTTCTGGTGGTCTCCAGCGAGCTCGACGAGGTGATCGGGCTGGCCGACCGGATCGCTGTGATGTACCGCGGCCGGATCATCGGCATCGTCGGCCCGGACACCCCGCGTGAGGAGATCGGTCTGCTGATGGCCGGCATCAGCCCGGACGCGGCCCACGACGCCATCGCCGCACCCGCCGCCGACAAGCCCGGTGCGGCATCCGCCGCCGACAAGCCCGGTGCGGCATCCGCCGCCGACAAGCCCGGTGCGGCACCCGCCGCCGACAAGCCGGGTGCGGCCGACGGGGGCCCGGCGAGCGACGCAGGCTCCGCGAGCGAGGACGAGTCATGACCAACCCCAACCCGCAGTCCGGCTCCCCGGACAAGGAGCCGGCGAGCGAGGCGCAGGCCGCGCAGAACGCGCTCGGCAACACCGAACGCGCCGAGGTGGCAACCGAGCCGGACCGCTCGGTGGCGAAGCCGGGCCCGGAGCCCGAGCCGAAGCCCAGCCTGGGCCGGTTGTTCCTGGACAACCTCTGGGCGGCGAACACCTTCACTGTGACGCTGCTGTCGCTGGTGCTGGCGATCGTGGTCGGCGCGGTGCTGATGATCATCTCTGATCCCGACGTGCTCTCCACCTACTCGTACATCACCTCCCGGCCGTCCGACGCGATCAACTCCAGTTGGACGCTGGTCAGCGAGGCGTACGCGAACCTGTTCAAGGGCTCGATCTTCGACCCGGAGGCGTTCTCCGGCTGGCTGGACGGCGCCAACGGCTGGCAGGCAGTGCTCGCGCCGATCTCGGAGACGCTGACCTACGCGGCGCCACTGGTCTTCACCGGTCTGTCCGTGGCGCTGGCCTTCCGGGGCGGCCTGTTCAACATCGGCGCCCAGGGCCAGGCCACCATCGGCGTGATCATGGCGGCGCTGGCCGGCTTCCTGCTGCCGCTGCCGCCCGGCCTGCACCTGCTGGTGGCGGTGCTGGCCGGCGCGCTGGGCGGAGCGATCTGGGGTTTCATCCCCGGCATCCTCAAGGCCCGTGCCGGCGCGCACGAGGTGATCAACACGATCATGCTCAACTACGTCGCCACGTACTTCCTGACCTGGTTGATCGTGCAGAACGGCGTGCAGGACCCGAACCGCACCGACGCGATCAGCAAGGCGGTGGACACCTCCGCCCAACTGCCCCGGCTGCTCGGTGACAACCTGCGGGTGCACGCCGGCATCCTGCTCGCCGTGCTGGCCACCTGGGCGGTCGCCTGGCTGCTCAACCGCTCGACGCTCGGCTTCGAGCTGCGCGCGGTCGGCGCCAACCCGGACGCCGCCCGGACCGCCGGCATCAGCGTCACCCGGACGTACATCCTGATCATGGTCTTCGCCGGAATCCTGGCGGGCCTCGGCGGCTCGAACATGGTGCTCGGCTCCACCGCCAGCGCGTTGACCCCGCTGGTGGTCGCGCAGATCGGCTTCGACGGCATCCTGGTGGCGCTGCTCGGGCGGGTGAAGCCCTGGGGAGTGTTGCTCGCCGCGCTGCTGTTCGGGGCGCTGCAGGCCGGTGGTAACCGGATGCAGTCGTACTCCGGGATCTCGCTGGAGCTGGTGACAGTGCTCCAGGCGTTGATCGTCATCTTCATCGCCGCACCGGCCCTGGTGAAGGCGATCTTCCAGCTCCGGGCCGCGCGCGCCGCCCGGTTGCAGACGAGCCTGGCGAAGGGCTGGTAACTCATGTCCACCATGGCTGTCCCCGACATCGCGGTCGCCCCGGTCGACGAGGGCTTCTGGACCCGCAGCCGGAAGGTCGGTCTCACGCTGCTGGCGCTCGGCCTGCTGTCGGCGGTGCTCTTCGGCGCGCTCGCCACCGACCAGCAGGCCCGGTTCACCCTCAGCGACGACGCGGCCGGCGCCGCACTGGAGATCAACGGCACCATCGGGGCGATCCTGTTCGGGATCATCACGATCGCCGCCGGCGCGGCGCTGCTCGCCGGGGTGCCGAAGCGCTGGTTCCTACCCGTGCTCGGCGTCGGGCTCGTCGGCTTCGTGCTGTCGTTCCTCTGCTGGCAGGTCTCCGCCGCGCCGGCCGGGCAGAACTTCATGCCGCTGGTCAACATCATCCGGGGCACGTTCATCCTGGCCCTGCCGCTGATCTTCGGTGCGCTCGCCGGGGTGCTCTGCGAACGCTCCGGTGTGGTCAACGTGGCCATCGAGGGCCAACTGCTGATGGGCGCGTTCAGCGGGGCCCTGTTCGGCAGCATCTCCGGAAGCGTGTGGGTGGGCCTGGTCGCCGCCGCCATCGGCGGCGCGTTCATCTCGCTGCTGCTCGCCGTCTTCGCCATCCGCTACCTGGTCGACCAGGTCGTCATGGGCATCGTGCTGAACCTGCTGGCGGTCGGCGTCACCGGCTTCCTCTACGAGCGGCTGATGCAGACCGACGCCGAGAAGTACAACAGCGCGCCCCGGTTCAGCAACTGGGAGATTCCGCTGCTGAAGGACATCCCGGTGCTCGGGCCGGCGCTGTTCCGCGGCAACATCTTCCTCTACCTCGGGCTGTTCCTGGTGCTGGTGATCCACATCGGGTTGTTCCGTACCCGGTGGGGGCTGCGGACCCGCTCGGTCGGTGAGCACCCGATCGCCGCCGACACGCTCGGCGTCAAGGTGCTGCGGGTCCGCTACCGCAACGTGCTGCTGGCCGGTGTGGTCGCCGGCATCGGCGGCGCGTCCTACACGCTGGCGCTCTACTCGTTCACCAAGAACATGATCGGCGGTAAGGGCTTCATCGCCCTGGCCGCGCTGATCTTCGGCCGGTGGAACCCGACCGGCGCGCTGCTCGCCGCGCTCTTCTTCGGATTCGCCGACCAGCTCGCTACCTACCTGGGCGCGATCAGCAGCTCGATCCCCAGCCAGTTCCTCGCCATGCTGCCCTACCTGGCGACCATCCTGGCCGTCGCCGGGCTGGTCGGCCGGGTCCGGGCACCGGCCGCCGACGGCAAGCCGTACATCAAGGGCTGACCCGCGCTGGTCCGTCGATCATGGAGTTGTGGTGCCACACAGAAGTCGCGACGTTGCATCTGTCGGCCACCACAACCGCATGATCGACCGGCCGGCGGGCCGGCGCGGCAGCGCGGCTCACTGCGGGCCGACGTGCCGATCGCAGTACCCTGACGGCTTCTGACCTGGGCTACTTCGGCAGGATGGTGGAATGACCGACATTGACTGGGCGCGGTTGCGCGCCGCCGCCATCGAAGCGATGAGGCACGCGTACGCGCCGTACTCGACGTTCCCGGTCGGCGCCGCCGCGCTGGTCGACGACGGCCGTGTCGTGGTCGGCTGCAACGTGGAGAACGCCGCGTACGGGGTGACGCTCTGCGCCGAGTGCGGGGTCGTGTCCAGCCTGCACGCCACCGGTGGCGGCCGGCTCGTCGCGCTCTCCTGTGTCGACGCGACCGGTGAGCCGTTGATGCCGTGCGGCCGCTGCCGGCAGCTGCTCTGGGAGCACGGCGGGCCGGAGTGCCTGATCGAGAGCAAGACCCGGCCACTGCGGATGGCCGAGCTGCTGCCGCACGCCTTCGGCGTGGAGGACCTGGAAGCTGTCACCGGGGAGACGCCGGTGCCGGTGGTCCCGGAGCGGCTCGCCGCCTGGCGCGGACGCGGCACCGTCTTCGTGCATCCCGACATGTCCGCTGGTCAGCAGGTCTGGACGGCGTACTGGGAGCGGTCGGCGGGAGACGACGCCGGCGCCGAGACCGGGGTGCTGGAGGAGGCGCCGAGCTGGGCAGACCCGGCCGAGGTGATCACCTGGGGTCTGGCCCGCACGCCCCGGGTGGTAGTGGTGGACGCCACCGGCACGATCTTCTGGGCTGGCGAGGGTGAGCCGCCGGTGGAGATTCCGGTGCGCTGGGCTGCTGGTTGAGCTTGAGTTTGGGTTTGGTTGCGGTTGGGGGCCGGGGCCGACCGTGCCCGGCTCCCGGCGGTCAGGCTTGATCCCTCCGCCGGGCACGGTCGGCCCCGGCCCCGTCGTGGGCACCCGCCGTTCCAGGGCACGGTTGCGGGGCGGCATCTCCATCCGACTAGGGAAGATCTTCTGATGAGTAGTGGTTTTGCTGCTGTTGACGTTATTCGGGTCAAGCGGGATGGCGGTGTGCTGTCGGACGCGCAGATCGACTGGGTGGTCGACGCGTACACCCGGGGGGTTGTCGCCGACGAGCAGATGTCAGCGCTGGCCATGGCGATCCTGCTCAACGGCATGACCGGCCCGGAGATCGCTCGGTGGACCGCCGCGATGATCGCCAGCGGTGAGCGGTTGGACCTGTCGGGGGTACGCCGCCCGACTGTCGACAAGCACTCCACCGGCGGCGTCGGCGACAAGATCACTCTGCCGCTCACCCCGCTGGTGGCGGCGTGTGGCGCGGCAGTGCCGCAGCTGAGCGGCCGGGGTCTCGGGCACACCGGCGGCACGCTGGACAAGTTGGAGTCCATCCCGGGCTGGCGGGCCACGGTGAGCAACGACGAGTTCATCGCCCAGCTGGACGAGGTCGGTGCGGTGATCTGTGCGGCCGGTTCCGGGCTCGCCCCCGCCGACCGCAAGCTGTACGCGTTGCGCGACGTGACCGGCACCGTGGAGGCGATCCCGCTGATCGCCAGCTCGATCATGAGCAAGAAGATCGCCGAGGGCACCGGGGCGCTGGTCCTCGACGTCAAGGTCGGCTCGGGCGCCTTCATGAAGTCCGTCGACCAGGCCCGCGAGTTGGCCCGCACCATGGTCGAGCTGGGCGGCGCGCACGGTGTGCGGACTGTCGCCCTGCTCACCGACATGTCCACCCCGCTCGGCCTGGCGATCGGCAACGCGGTCGAGGTGACCGAGTCGGTCGAGGTGCTGGCCGGTGGCGGACCGGCCGACGTGGTGGAGCTGACCCTCGCACTGGCCCGGGAGATGCTCGACGCCGCGGGACTGCCGGACGCCGATCCGGCTGCGGCGCTGCGCGACGGCCGGGCCATGGACTCGTGGCGGGCGATGATCCGGGCGCAGGGCGGCGACCCGGACGCGCCGATGCCGACGGCCGCCGAGGTGGAGGTGGTCCGCGCCGAGCGGGACGGGTACGTCGCGGCCGTCGACGCGTACGCCATGGGGGTTGCGGCGTGGCGGCTCGGCGCGGGTCGGGCGCGCAAGGAGGACCCGGTCAGCGTGCCGGCCGGTGTGGTGTTGCACAAGCGGCCGGGTGACGAGGTGCGGGCCGGTGACGCGCTCTACGAGCTGCGTGCCGACGACGCGACGCGGATTCCGGCCGCGCTGACCGAGGCCGCCAACGCGGTGCGGATCGCGCCGACGGCTCCGGCGGCGACGTCGTTGGTCATCGAGCGCATCGGCTGATCGATCCGGCGTCGCCCTGGCGTGGTGCCGGTCACCTGGGAGCGCTATTGTCGCAGGCCAAGGGGGGACAACCGGCCTTGCGCCGGCGCGAGCAGACAGGAAGATCCGCCGTGACCGTTGCTGCCCCCGACCCACGTGAGGTGCGCGAGGCGAGCCTGGACGAGTTGTCCCGGCTCGGCCTGCCGTTGCCGCCGGCCCAGTTTCCCCTCGTGTGGGAGCCGGGTGACCAGATCGACCTGCGCCCGACAGTGGAGATCGAGGCGCGGATCGCTGTGTTGCACCTGATCCTGGCCCGCTGTTTCGGGATGCCCCCGCAGGCGGCGATGAGCTGGCTGCTCGGCTCGCACCTGGTCGACATGGTCACCCCGCCGGAGTGGCAGTTCGTGATGGGCGGCAAGGGTGACCACCGGTCGTTCGTGCTGCACCACGACGCGCTCTTCGCGCTGGCCTGGGTGCTCGGGCTGAGCAAACAGCTCGATCCGACGCTGGCCGTCGACGAGCGGCTGGTCGAGCGGCTGCCGCACATCGCCCAGGGGGAGACCTTCCCGCACTGGCGCTCCCGGATCCTCACCGCGCCGCAGCACCCGGCCGACGCGGCCGCCCTGCTCGACCTGCACTACTGCCTGGACTGGGCGTACCTGGAGACCGAGCGCGGCGGCCGGCGGGCGCCGGGCCTGGTCGACGCGAACGCGATCGGGCAGCGGCGTTGGGCGCTGGAGTGGGCGGTCATCCTGCGTGGGCCGTACCACGACGAGCCGCCCGGCTGGGAAGAGGTCGACCTCTCCACCTGAGGTCAGCGAGGTCGCAGGACGTCGAGCCGGACCGCCACCGTGACCCGGATCGGGTCGGGCAGCGCGGCCAGCCGGGTGGCGAGCGCGGCTGGGTCGGTGTGCCAGGCGCTGGGGCCCATCCCGACCAGTGTGGCGACCTCCGGCCGGGTCAGCGCCAGTTCCGCCCGGTGCACGGTCGAGCTGACCGGCGTGAAGTGCTCACCCAGGCTGCCGGCTACCCGGTCGGCCTTGTCCGGGTCCACCCGCAGCAGGTCGAGGGCGTCCACCAGCTCGGCGAGGTGGTCGGTGTCGGGCGTGACCACCAGCAACGTGCCGGCCGGGTCGAGCACCCGGTGGAACTCCGGGCCGTTGCGCGGGGCGAAGACGTTCAGCAGCACGGCGGTCGAGGCGTCCGCGAGCGGCAGTCGCTGCCAGGTGTCGGCGAGCGCGGCGGCGGCCCGGGGATGCGCGCGGGCGGCGCGGCGCAGCGCCGGCTTGGACACGTCGAGGGCCAGACCCACGGCGTCCGGCAGTGCCGCCAGCACCGCGCCGAGGTACCGGCCGGTGCCGGCGCCGGCATCCACCACCAAGGGGTACGCCCCGAAGTCGGGTGTCGGCGACGCGTGGCGCCGACCGGCGGCTTCCGTCGCGGCGGTGGAGAGGGCGGCCGAGATGTGGTCGTAGTGCCCGGCGGCGAGGAAGTCCGCCCGGGCGGCCACCATCTCGGCGCTGTCGCCGACGTGCGGGGCGCGCCCGGCGAGGAGGTTGACGTATCCCTGCCGGGCGATGTCGAAGCTGTGCCGGCGCGGGCAGCGCAGCGCACTGGTGGTGCCGGCGGTCGCCTCGGCCAGCGGCTCGCCACAAATCGGGCAGCGCAGCCGGTCGAGGATGCGGGGGTCCACGTCAGACCTCCGCATCGTGCCGTGGCTGGGGCGCCCGCCCACCGAGGTGGTCGACCACCCGGTGGGTGAGCGCGCCGAGGGCGTCGATCTCCGCCGGGGTGAGCAGGTCGATCAGGTGTCGGCGGACGGCGGCCACGTGGCCGGGGGCGGCGGACTCGATGGCCTGCCGCCCGGCGGGGGTGAGGACGACGACCGAGCCCCGGGCGTCATCGGCGCACTCCTCGCGGGTCACCAGGCCGCGCTGCTGCATCCGGGTCAGGTGGTGGGAGAGCCGGCTGCGCGACCACAGCATGCGGTCTGCCAGCTCCCGCAGGCGTAGCTGCCCATGCGGGGTCTCGGAGAGGTCGGACAGCACGTCGTAGTCCGGCTCGGAGAGGCCGGCGTCCTGGGCCAGCTCCCGGGCCAGCTCCAGGTCGAGCAGTCGACGCATCCTGCGGTAGCCGCGCCAGGCGCGGTCCTCGCGTTCGTCCAGCCACCGGGGTGCGTCCATCCGTCGAGTCTAACGCTTTCGTTGACATGTCATCGATCTGGCTCTAGATTCGATGACATGTCAACCAATTCCGACCGACTGTGGGAGCTGTTCGGTCAGCGAGGGCGCGGAGTGCTGGTCACAGTGCGTCGGGACGGGCGGCCCCAGCTCTCCAACCTCGACTACCTGGCCGAGCCGGGGTTGATCCGCTGCTCCACCACCGGGGACCGGGCGAAGGTGCGCAACCTGCGCCGCGATCCCCGGGCCAGCTTCCACGTGACCACTCCGGACGGCGACGCGTACGCGGTCGCGGAGGGGACCGTGACGCTCAGCGAGCCGGCAGGGGCCACCACCGACGAGACGGTCGACGAACTGGTCGAGGTCTACCGCCGGATTCGCGGCGACCACCCGGACTGGGCGGACTACCGGGCAGCCATGGTTGCCGACGGGCGGCTCGTGATCCGGCTCGACGTGCACGGGGTGTACGGCTGGCGGCCGTGACGCCCCGGCCGGTCCCGTACCGGTCCGTCCAGGCCGCTGACTAGGGTCTGAGCATGGTCGCAACTATCCGGTACGAGGACATCGTCAAGGTCCCGAAGGCGCTGCTGCACGATCACCTCGACGGCGGGCTGAGGCCGGCGACGATCGTCGACCTGGCCGCCGAGGTGGGCCACGAACTGCCCACCACCGACCCGGAGGCGCTCGGACGCTGGTTCGCGGACGCGGCGGACTCCGGCTCCCTGGAGCGCTACCTCGAGACGTTCGCGCACACGGTGGCGGTCATGCAGACCGCGCCCGCGCTGCGTCGGGTCGCCCGCGAGTGCGCCCTCGACCTGGCCGCCGACGGTGTGGTCTACGCCGAGGTGCGGTTCGCCCCGGAGCAGCACCTGGAACGGGACCTCAGCCTGGACGAGGTGGTCGAGGCGGTGCTGGCCGGGTTCGCCGAGGGCACCGCACAGGCGGTCGAGGCGGGCCTGACCATCCGGGTGGGCACCCTGCTCACCGCGATGCGGCACGCCGCCCGTTCCCAGGAGATCGCCGAACTGGCCGTGCGGCACCGGGACGCCGGGGTGGTCGGCTTCGACATCGCCGGCGCCGAGGCGGGCTTCCCGCCCACCCGGCACCTGGACGCCTTCGAGTACCTGCAGCGGGAGAACTTCCACTTCACCATCCACGCCGGCGAGGCGTTCGGTCTGCCCTCCATCTGGCAGGCGATCCAGTGGTGCGGGGCGGACCGGCTCGGCCACGGGGTGCGGATCGTCGACGACATCGCACCCGACGGATCACTCGGCCGGCTGGCCGCGTACGTCCGGGACAAGCGGATCCCCCTGGAGCTGTGCCCCTCGTCGAACGTGCAGACCGGCGCGGTGGCCTCGATCGCGGACCACCCGATCGGCCTGCTGCGGGACCTGCGTTTCCGGGCCACAGTCAACACCGACAACCGGTTGATGAGCGGCACCTCGATGTCGCGGGAGATGTCGCTGCTGGTGGAGACGTTCGGCTATGGCTGGAAAGAGTTGCAGTGGTTCACCATCAACGCGATGAAGAGCGCCTTCATCCCGTTCGACGAGCGGCTGCGGATCATCGATGACGTGATCAAGCCGGCGTACGCGAAGCTGTTGGCCTGAGCTCAGCCATGTGGGTGGCCGGCGAGCAGCCCGGCCACCCGGCGCAGCACCTCCCGGGCGCGGGCCGCCTCCGCGCCGAGGCCCATCTGCCGACGCAGCACCGCGGGCTCGGCCCGTAGCAGCGACACCCCGCGTCGAATCAGCACCCGAGGCGCCTTGCGCTGCTCGGACAGGTCGCGGGCGAGTCGGCGCAGGAAGGTGGCCCCGCGCGGGCGGCGCAGCGCGTACGCCCCGGCGAGCAGGCCGCGGCTGCGGCACTCCTCGACGATCTCGGCGGCGAAGATCCCTTCGGCCACGAAAAGTGGCGATCCGGCGACATCAAATGGCCGGGTGGCCACCCGTCGATCGGCACCGATCGCATAAACCGGCACATCGGCTCGGCCCTCGCGGGCTAGTTGGGCAATGATTTCCACCGCACTGGGGGCGTCCCAAGAGTGCGGCGATTCCCAATCCACCTGCCCGTTTCGTCTCGGCAACGTAGGGTCATCGCCGTCTTTGTAGAAGTCGTCCAAGCACAGCACCGGCAAACCGGTTTGCTGCGCTATGTACGACTTTCCGGACCCCGATGGGCCGGCCAGTAGGACAACACGGTGCGGATGTTCCATTACCTTCAGTTACTCCGGCCAGACAGACTGCTATCAAATCGCATCAACATCTCATCACACCTTCGGTCCGGGACAACCTGGGCTTTCTTCTTGTCGACCGGCGTGATGGAATCTCGGGGGTCCGACCCGCCGGGTCGGTCGCTGGGCGTTGCCCGGGGCAACGCGTTCAAGCTGTAATCGCGAGGGCGGTGACGTGAGCAAACGGCCAAAGACGGCGGGCTCCTTCCTGTCGCGGCTGCGCCGGCCGGCCAGCCGGCTCCGGGACATGCCGATCTGGTCCAAGCTCGGTCTCATCATGATCGTGCCGACCATCGCCACGGTCGTGGTGGGCACCAGTGGTCTTATCGACCACGTGGAGACGCTCAACAATGCCAACCGAGCTGGCGACCTGGCGAATCTGTCGAGCTATTCAGGTGATCTGGTCGACAGCCTGCAGGACGAGCGGACCGCCGCCGTGCTGCTGCTGGGCGCGAACGGGACGCAGCCGACGGCCCAGTACCAGGAGGCCTACAACCGGGTGAACTCCCGGGTGGATCAGGATGCGGCCCCGTACCGGCAGCAGCGGGCCGAGGTCGAGGACCTGCCGAGCAGCCTCGAGGGTCTCCTCGACAGCATCGACCAGAACCTCCAGGACCTGGCGGGCGTCCGCAGCCAGGTGTTCAACGGAAAGCTCGCGCTCACCGAGACCGTGCAGGCGTACGAGGGTCTGATCAGTGACCTGCTCGCCATCCGCGACTCGTCCACGCAGCTCGCCGGTGACAACCAACTGAGCGACCGGATGCGCGCCGCCGCGGCGGTCGCCCGGGAGAAGGAGTTCCTGGCCGTACGCCGGGTCGTCGTGCACCGCGCGCTGGGCGTTCAGGGCCGACAGCGCCTGACCCCGGCACTGCGCAGGGACTACGTCGCCAGTGACACCGGTCAGCAGCAGGCTCTGCAGAGCTTCAAGGCCGTCGCCACCCCGGACGACGCGAAGTTCCACGACCAGACGGTCGCGGGCGGCGACCGCCGGCAGGCACAGAACTACACCGGTTGGATCGACGGCAACACCACCGGCGACATGCGCGGTGCGCCGTTCGGCCCGGACCAGTGGGAAGCCGCCATGACGGCCAACGCCAAGCTGATCCGCACCGTCGAGCGGAAGCTCGACAGTGAAGTGGTCAACCAGGCCGACACCCTCCGCTCGGACGTCCAGCGCCAGGTCTTCCTGGAGACCGGCCTGCTGCTCAGCATGCTGCTGCTGGCCATCCTCTTCGCCTACCTGGTGGCCCGCTCGATGGCCCGCTCACTCCGTGAGCTGCGGCAGGGCGCGCTCTCCGTCGCCCAGTACGGCCTGCCACAGGCGGTGGCCCGTCTGCGCGACCCGCAGGTCGTCGGGCAGCTCTCCCCGGTGCAGCTGGCCAACCAGATCGCCGAACCGCTGCCGGTGCGCAGCAAGGACGAGTTCGGCCAGGTGACCGAGGCGTTCAACGCCGTCCACCTGGAAGCCGTCCGCACGGCCGCCGAGCAGGCGGCACTGCGTGCCTCCGTCGCGACCATGTTCGTCAACCTGGCCCGCCGTTCCCAGATCCTGGTCGACCGCCTCATCGGGCACCTCGACCGGCTGGAGCGCGGCGAGGAGGACCCGGACCGGCTGGCCGAGCTGTTCCAGCTCGACCACCTGGCCACCCGGATGCGCCGTAACGACGAGAACCTGCTGGTGCTCGCCGGTGCCGACTCCACCCGTGTGCAGCGTGAGCCGGCCGCCCTCATCGACGTGCTGCGCGCCGCGCAGTCCGAGGTCGAGCACTACACCCGGATCGATTTCGGTGTCATCGACCGCGACATCGAGGTCGCCGCGCACGCGGTCAACGACCTGGTGCACCTCGTCGCGGAGCTGTTCGACAACGCCACAGCGTTCTCCCCGCCCGACTCGCAGGTCATGGTCGAGGCTCGCCGAGTCGGCGACCGCTCCTCGCTGTACGTCGAGGACCGCGGCATCGGCATCAGCGCCGACCAGCTGCACGACCTCAACGAGCGGCTCGCGACGCCGCCCCAGGTGGACGTGGCCGTTTCCCGGATGATGGGCCTGGTCGTGGTCGCCCGGCTGGCGTCGCGGCACGGTGTCCGGGTCGAGCTGCGCCCCGGCAACGATCGCGGCACGGTCGCCGAAGTGAGCCTGCCGACCTCGGTGCTGGTGCCCCGGGCGCTGTCCGGTCGGGTGCAGCAGCCTCCGGCGCTGCCGGCGGCCGGTACTCACCAGTTCGGTGGCCCGCAGTCCGGTGCTCCCCAGTTCGGTGGTCCGCAGTCCGGTGGGCCCGCGCCGGTCTTCGGCGCGCTGCCCGCGCTGGGCAACGGCCCCCGCCCGAGCGAGTCCGGCAACCAGGTCACCCTGGGCGGTCGCCCGTTCGACCCCGCGACGCGCAACGGTGCCGGCACTCCCGCCAACGGCGGCGCGTACCGCTCGATGCCGGCCTGGTCCGATCTGACCGGCGCGGCCGGGACGAACGGCGTCAACGGCGGCGACGGGTTCACCCCCCGCTCGGCGAACGGCCCGGGGGCCGACCCGCTGCCGCAGCGCCGGGCCGGGGACGAGACCCCGACCACCGGCCAGCAGCCTTCCATTCCGCGTCAGCTGCCGAGCAGCCCCGAGACGCACCCGTACTCGGCACCACCGGTTTCCGCGCAGCCCTACTCCGGTGCGCCGGTCTCCGCCTCGCCGGCCTCCGGCCAGCCGTACTCCGGACAGCCCTACTCGGGCGCGCCGTACGGCGGCGCGCCGGTGTCCGCCGCTCCGGCCTCCGGGCAGCCGTACGCCGGTCCGCCGGTGTCCGCGTCGCCGGTCTCGGCCTCGCCGTCGTCCGGTCTGCCGTACTCGAACCAGCCCTACTCGGCGCCGCCGGCGTCCAGCCAGTCGTTCAGCGGCTTCGCGCCCCGATCCGCCCCGCCCGCGCAGGCACCCAACGCTCCGGCGCCGCCGGCTTGGCCGCCGGTGCCGGGTAGCGACCGGGACACGGCCACCCCGCCGGTGCCCGAGCGGCTCGCCGCCGCGCTGGACATGACGACGGAACTGCCGCGGGTGCCGCGACCCGGCGAGCAGCCGGCCGCAGCCCAGCCTCCGGCTCCAGCGCCGACTCCGGCAGCAGCGCCGGCTCCGGCTCCGGCTCCGCAGACTCGGCCGGCACCGCAGCAGCCGCAGGCGCAGAACCGTCAGCGGTACGCGGATGAGACGATGGAGCTGCCGATCTTCCGGGAGCTCGAGTCGGCCTGGTTCCGTACCCGTCGCCCGGGCTCCGAGGAGACCGCGGCCGGCGCTCAGCCAACGACGAACGGCGACTCCGCGACCCAGCAGTTCGCCACAGTCGAGGCCAGCGGTCGGGCAGTCCACAAGACACCACCCGGGACGACAGGTAACACACCGATGGCAGACACTCCGACGGTCGGAGGAGCGCCGCGGGACAACGGCTCCACAGCGAACGAGGGCACCCGCCCCAGCCTCGCCGAGAGCCTGCCGAACCGCCGGCCCCAACCGCAGAGCAACGGCTGGCAGACCGCCGCCGACGACGGCTGGCGTGCTGCCTCCGCAGCGGCCGGCGCGGCGCCGGTGAGCGAGACCACCACTACCGGTCTGCCGAAGCGCAAGCCGATGGCGCAGCTGGTACCCGGTGCGGTAGAGAAGCCCACCACCTCGGTCCAGCGGCGCTCCCCGGAGGCGGTTCGTGGCCTGCTCTCCGCCTACCACCGGGGCGTGCAGCGAGGGCGTAGCACCTCGGACAACCCGACCAGCCCGGAGGCGACTCCGGGAGGGCAATCCTCGCAGTCTGGCTCAGGCCCGGTGGCCGGGAGCGGGCAGAAGGAGCAAGAAGGATGACAACTACGCAGGATCTTGGTTGGCTGCTGGCCAACTTCGCCGACCGGGTGCCCGGCGTCGCGCATGCGGTCGCCGTATCGGCGGACGGCCTACTCCTCGCGTCGTCACGGGATCTGCCGCGCGACCGGGCAGACCAGCTCGCCGCGATCTCGTCGGGTCTGGTCAGCCTGACCCAGGGGGCGGCACGCTGCTTCGAGGGAGGCGCGGTGTTGCAGACCGTCGTGGAGATGGACAATGGCTTCCTGTTCCTGATGTCCATCTCGGACGGCTCGTCCTTCGCCGTGCTGGCAGCCCGCAGCTCCGACGTGGGCCAGGTTGGCTACGAGATGGCGCTGCTGGTCGACCGGGTGGGCGACGCACTGACCCCGCAGCCGCGTGCGGCCGCGGGCATGCTGGGCTGACGTCTCGCCGATCGTGAGGTCGGCACGACTGCAACAACGACAACGACGGGTTTCACCGGTGGGAGCCGGTAACGGGTGCGAAGGAGGTGAGCGGCGAGATGGCCGATCGTGACGAACCGACCGGAGCGTTGGTCCGTCCATACGCCGTGACCCGTGGTCGCACCCGTCCCCGGCTCGACATCGCGCTGGAGGCGCTCGTCGAGACGACGGTGCGCGGCCGTACCGCTGCCAATGGCAACGGTGGTGGCCGCGAACACCAGTACATCGCCGCGCTGTGTGACGGTCGCGTGCAATCGCTCGCGGAGATCGCGGCGCGGATGCAGCTCCCGCTCGGTGTGGCCCGGGTGCTCATCGCCGACATGGCGACGGACGGCCTGGTCGCGGTCCACGAGCCGACCATTTTGGACGACTCCGACGACGCGGTGGGCACTGAACTGCTGGAGAGGGTGCTGAGTGGACTTCGCAGGCTCTGACATGTCGCACCGCCCGCCGAACCCGAGCGGCCGCGTGACGTCGGCGAAGATCGTTATTGCCGGTGGATTCGGCGTCGGTAAGACGACGCTGGTCGGCTCGGTCTCGGAGATCACGCCGCTGACCACCGAGGCCATCATGACCTCCGCTGGCGTGGGCGTCGACGACACCCGGCAGGTGCCGGGCAAGACGACGACCACGGTGGCCATGGACTTCGGCCGGATCTCGATCGACCGTGACCTGATCCTGTACCTGTTCGGTACGCCGGGTCAGACCCGTTTCTGGTTCATGTGGGACGAACTGGTGCGGGGTGCGATCGGTGCGGTCGTGCTGGTGGACACTCGCCGGCTGGCCGACTGCTTCGCGGCGATCGACTTCTTCGAGCACCGACGCCTGCCGTACCTGGTGGCGATCAACTGCTTCGACGGGATGCAGTACCACGACCCGCAGGACGTCCGGGACGCCTTGGCGATCTCGAGCGACGTGCCGGTGGTGGCCTGCGACGCCCGTAACCGGGAGTCGACGAAGCACGTGCTGATCTCGCTGGTCGAGTACGTGCTGACCATGCGCCGTACGCGCGCCGTCGCCCCGGCCTGATCCGGGACGCTGCACGCCCCGGTGGTGGCTCCGGCCGCCACCGGGCGCTGCCAGCCGCCCCGGTGGGTGCCTCCGCGCCGACTCGTCGCTCAGACGAGCCTGCGCGCCGCCAAGCCGCCTCCTGACGACCTGGAAGCTGTCAGCCCCTTCCCGGGGGCCAGGCCCAGCCACGGTCCTCGCGAGGCGGCTTCTGCGTGCCCGGGGATCGCCCTGCTGACGTAGAAGCGCCCCCAGCCAGCTGGCTGGGGGCGCTTCTACGTGTGAGAAGGGGGTTCAGGACTGGTAGCCCGCCGAGCGGTACTCGTACTCCCGGTCGTCGTCGCGGTCCCCGTGGTCGCGGCTGAAGTCCCAGCCGCCGGCCGCCTCGCGACCGGGCCGACCACCCACAGCGAAACCGCCGATCTCCTGGCCGCGACGCCAGCCACGGAAGTAGCCGGTCGTGTTCTCCGCGAGGCTTGCCGCATCACGCACTATCCGCAACGGGCGCTCCTCGCGAAGCGGCGAACCCGGCACCAGGTTGGCCTGCGGCACGCGCTTCGGCAGCCCGGCGTTGGTCTCGGCGCCCACCGCCGGGCGGGCGGCCTGCTCCGCGGCCTGCCAGCCGGTGTCGGCGGTGGTCGACCAGTCCAGGTCGGACTCCTCGGCCTGCCCGACGAACCAGGCCGACTTGGCCTGCGCGAAGATCAGCAGATCGCCGTCGCCCTCATCGGCGACCGGCGGCGGTCGGTGCTCCATCGGCGGCGGCCGGTGCTCGACCGGGGGCGGCGGCCGGTGCTCGGCGGCGCGCTCGGTGCGGGCAGCCGCCCGACCGTTGCGAGCGGCCTGCTCCCGGTCGACCAGGCGCAGCGGCGGCGTCTCCAGGTGCTGGTCCGCGGGAGGGTTGAGCCCCTCGCGCAGCGCCCGGTCGGCCAGCGGCGGCGGCTCCACCAGCCGCAGCATCGGCGGCTCCGGAGGCAGGTCGTCCGCCAACCACGGCGGGGTGACCCGACCGTCGGCCCGACCCGGGTCGGTCGGGGCGTCGACACCGCGGCTGCCGCCGTACGAGTAGGCCACCGGGTTGTTCGGTGAGCTGTCGGACGGGTCCTCCGGCTTGTTGACCAGCGGCCAGTTGGCTCGGGAGCCGGGCGGCGCCACCTCCTGCCCCGGTCGGGGGGTCGGCACCGGAATGCTGAGATCGGTGGCGCTGAACCCGCCGGTGGGCGGCTCGTCGACAGGGCGTTGCTGGTGGCTCGGCCGGGGCTCGCCGTTGGTCTTGGGGCGGGGCGGAATGACCGTCCGCTGGCGTTCGGCCCGCGCGTTGTTGATCGCGGCGGTGGTCAGCGTCGGCCGGAACGGCTCACCGGCCTCGGCTGGCGGCACCATGCCGCGCTGCGTCGGCGCGATCGGGGTGATCCCGGGCGGCGGAGGCGGCGGAGAGGAGACGGGCCGGTTGGTCGGGCCGTCGATCCGGCTCGGAAGCGGCTCGCTGCGACTGGGCAGCGTGGACGCCGGCGGACCAGCCATCGCCGCCGGGGTCATCGGCGCGGGTGCGACCGGCGGCGGCGTGACCGGCGCGGGGGCGACCGGCGGCGGCCCGAGCGGGCGGGGCGACGCCAACGGCGCGTTACCGGGGACCGGCTCGGGACGGCTGCGCCGCCCGACGGCGGGCGCCGGGTCGGCGGCTGCCGGGGTGGGTCGGACCGACCGCAACCCGGCGTTGGTGCCGGCGAGGCCGGTCATCCCGGCGTTGGTGCCGGCCAGGCCGGTCATCCCGGCGTTGGTGCCGGCCAGGCCGGTCAACTCGCCGACGGACTCGCCGCGGCGGGCCGCGGCCCGCCGCCCGGGTGCCTGGACAGGCGTGCTGACCCGTGAGCTGAGCGCGCTGACCAGCGCCTCACAGCCGGCGTCGCAGGCCCGTACGGAGGCGACGGCCTGGCGGACCGTCTCTGCCACCGCGGACGTGAGCGCCCGGTTGACCGCGGCACGTCGGGGTGTCTCGGAGATGGCGACCCGCAGGGCGGTGACCGCCTCGTTGATCTCCTCGGCATCGGCGACCCCGTCCGCGGCCAGGTGCGCGGCGATGGCATCAGCCGCGACCGACACCTCACGGCCCCGGGCCACGGTGCCGCCGAGCATGCCCGGCTCGGGCAGCGCGTCCAGCACGGCCAGGGAGACCGGCTCGGCCGGGTCCGGGTATGCGCGCAGGGCCGCCGGGTAGAGCTCACGCAGAACCTCGCGCAGCGCCACGGCGGCGGAGTGTCGGCCACTGGCCAGCGCGGCGTGCGCGGCGAGGACCTGCTTGTAACCGGCGAGGTCCCGGGGTGCCGGCAGGGTGACGGCGGAGAGCGCCCCCGCCTGCAACGCGCGGGCGAGGCCGACCGCCCGTCGTTCGACCGGAGGCGACTGCATCTCCTCAAGGGAGTCGTCATCGGCGAACCGCTCGGCGAAGTCGTCCACCGAGTCGTCGTCAGCGATCGCCAGGGGTCGCCCCGCCGCGCTCAGCAGCGAGGTGACCGTGTGGTCGTCGCTGTCGGCGGCGATGGCCGCACCGCTCGGCCCGCCCGACCGCTCCACGAGCAGCGCGACGAGCTGGGCGTAGCCAGCGGCGTCATCGCTGATCTCGCAGACATGCAGCAGACGGCCTGCGTCGTCGACCACAGCGGACGTCAGCATCGAACCGGCCGAGGCCGGTCGGTCAGCCGAATCCGCCGAGGCCAGACCGCAGTAAACGCGCACGAGCGCCACGGCGTCGTCCTCCTCCCGGGACAGGTCTTTCCTCTGCCAGCAACTGATGCTCCCCGGTACGGGTCAGTCGCGCCAGTCCACCACCGCAGAGATCTTGCCGACAATGGTGCGCCAACCCAAACTTGCGGTCTGCGCCCCGATCTTCTTCAGCCGTCGCCGAGCCATGAACGCGCCGATCCCACCGTTGGCGGTGCCACGCAGCGCCTCGTCCAGGTCGTCGAGGCTGGAGCCGGCGGAGAGCATGTCGAGTACCGCAGGCAGCCGCAATGCGTACGAGAGGTCCCGCGCGGCCTCACCCGCCTCGATCAGCAGGGTCGAATCCCACGTGTCGTGCCCGCCGCGCAGGTTCTCCACGACCAGGTCGAGCTCGTAGGTGTCCTCGTCCAGCGGAGCGATATCTGCCGGCTCCACCCGTTCGGACAATTCATTCCAGCTGTCCAGTTGGGACAGATCGTTTGGCGCACCGGATCGGATGAAACTGACGAGCGACTCGGGGGTCTTGAACAGCAGCAGCTTGCCTCGGTTGCTGAGGAAGACCGGCACCTCCTCGTCGTCCGCCTCGTCCGTGACGGCCTCGTCCGACTCGTCGTCGGTCTCGGTGTCGGCGGCGGCGCCGTCACGGCGGCGCTTCGACTCGTCGTCCTCGTCGGCGAACTCCTGGGCCAGCTCCTCGTCGAGGATGACGACGGTCTCGTCGTCCTCTTCCTCCTCGATCGCCTGGCGGCGGGCGAGGAAGGGGTCGTCCTGGTCGCGCTCGGTCACGTCGGTCGGGGTCAGCGAGCTGGCCGGTCGGTACGCCCGGAGCGTGAAGCCGGTGCCGGCGGGCAGGGCGATCTCCACTGGGTCGATGCGCAGCTCGTCCCAGAGTGAGCGGTCGATCGACGCCGACGGGCGGTCGGTCTCGGTCTCGTCTGGCTCGACCGCGCCGGTGGTGTCGTCGAGCTCGGGCTCGTCGGCGTCGGGCCGTTGGGGCGACTGGCGGGCCACGCTGACCTCCGTGTGCTTCGGGTTGCCCACCCACCGGGGTCTCTGACCGGCGAGTGACTCTGGGCACATACCCTAGTCGGCAGCCCTGGGTGACCGATGCCCGCACCCCGGTGGCCGGTTGGCGCACGGGTCCGACCTGCTGGTCGTCACCGCTGGCGAAGCGGCGGTTCGACAAGTAGCGTAGCTACGCATGAAGGCCCAGGAACTGCACGGCCATCTCGACGCTCTGCTGCTCGCCGTGCTCGAACAGGGCGCGCTGCACGGCTACGCGATCATCGAGGCGCTGCGCGCCCGCAGTGACGGCAGTCTGGATCTGCCCACCGGCACCATCTATCCGGCGCTTCGTCGCCTGGAACGCGCCGGTCACGTGGCGAGCGCCTGGAGCACCGTCAGCGGCCGGGAACGGCGGACGTACCAGCTCACCGACTCCGGCCGGCGGGCGCTGGCCGGTGAGCGGGCCGGCTGGCGCGAGTTCCAACTGACCGTCGGCCGGTTCCTCGACCCCGGCAGCCCGCCCACCCCGGCCTGACCCGCTCGAATCCGAAGCCGATCAGCGCGTGGCGGCCAGCAGCCAGCCGCGGGCCGCGCGGGTCAGCGAGAAGTAGGCGCCACCCACCAACACCGCACCGATGATCATCGGTGGCCAGTGCGCCGCCGCGTCCCAGAGGTTGAGCGACCAGGTGAAGAGGGCGCTGCCGGCCACTATGCCGAGGATCAGGACGCCGGTCAGGCCGGCGCCCACCGCGCGTTGGGCCAGGGCCAGGCCGGGCCGTGGCGCTCGCGCGGTCGCCCAGACCACCAGCAGACCGGCCACCGAGAGCACCAGCGCGCTCATCCAGATCCAGTCGACCGAGTTGGAGAGCAGCAGGTAGCCGGCCGGAGGGCGTGGGCCACCACTCCAGCTCGACCCCCGCCAGGTCAGATCACCGGCGAACACCCCCACCCCAGCGATCGCCAGCATCCGCAGGGAGAGCCCACGCAGGGCGCCCACCGCCAGCTCGGCCTGCCAGGACGGGAGCACCTGCGCCGGTGAGCCGAACTCCACCACCGCCCGGCGCTGCGCCTCGGTGGGTGGCACCCCGCTCTCGCGGTACGCCTCGACGGCGTCCAGCAACCCGTGTCGGGCCTCGGTCAGTAGGTCGGACTTGAGTCGCGCCGGCCCCTGCAGTCGAGCGGCCAGCTCCCGCAGGTGCTCGTCGACCATCACGTCCTCACCGCGCCCCATGGCACCACACTGCCACGGACTCCCGCCGGTCGACGTCCGGGAGAACCCTGGTCCGTCCCCGAGTCGGGTCAGGGGGCGAGCGCCAGGTAACCCCGTTCGGCCGCGGCCTGGAGCAGCCACTGGTCCCGGTACCAGCCCGGGGCCGCTACCAACTCGGCGTGCCGACCACGCTGGATCACCCGACCGCCGTCCAGGACCACTATCTCGTCCAGCTCGGCCAGCCCGCTGAGCCGGTGGCTGATCAGCAGCACCGAGTGCCCGGCGGGGGTGGCGGCGAGGGCGGACGCGAGCACCGCGTCCGCGGCGGTCGGGTCCAGACCTTCGGTGGGCTCGTCGAGCACCAGCACCGGCGGCGCGGCGAGTAGTGCCCGGGCCAGCGCCAGCCGCTGCCGCTGCCCGCCGGAGAGCTGCCCGCCCTCCTCGCCGACCAGCGTGTCCCAGCCCGCCGGCTGAGCGCGGACCCAGTCCAGCAGTCCGGCGGCGGCGGTGGCCGCGGTCAGCTCCTCCTCGCCCGCTCCGGCCCGCCCGAGCAGCAGGTTCTCCCGCACCGTGGCATGGAAGACGTACGCCTCGGCCAGCAGCCCGCCGACGGCGCGCGGCAGGGCCTCCTCGGCGTACGCCGAGAGGTCTTGACCGTCCAGGGTGACCCGGCCGGACACGGGCCGGACGGTGCCGGTCAGCACCGCGGCCAGCGTGCTCTTGCCGGCGCCGCTCGGGCCGACGACAGCGATCCGGCGTCCCGCCGGCAGGTCCAGGCTGACCCCGTCCAGGGCGGGCGCCGCACCGGCCCGGTACCGCACTGTCACGTCGTCGAAACGCAGCTCGTGCGGGCCGGTCAGGTCCGTTGGACCGGCCGCCGGCGGCGCGGTCGGCGGGTCGGCGTCGAGCAGGTCGGCCACCCGGCTCAGGCCGGGCCGTAGCTGCGTCCACTGCCGGGCCGCCGCGACCAACGCCAGCGTCACCTCGACGGCGGCCAGTGTGCCGACGGCCAGGACGCCCACCAGCACGCCCGACACGTCGGCGGCGAGCGCGACAAGCACCACCGCTGCCGCGGTCACGCCGGCGGCCAGCACGCCGGCCGCGTCCACAGCGAAGCCGGTGGCGGCCAGCCGACGTTCCAGCCGGGCCAGCCGGTGGGCGCGCTGCTCGGCGGCGCGCAACGTGACGTCGGTCGCCCCGAACGCGGCCAGGTCGGCCGCGCCGTGGGTGAGGTCGATCGCGTCGGTGGCCAGCGCGCCCCGCAGGGGGGCCACCTCGGCCGCGCTGCGGCGGGTGACAGCGGTGGCCAACGCGGGCAGCGCCACCCCGGCGACCAGCAGCCCGACGGCGAGCGCGCCAGCGGCCGGTGGTGAGATCAGCGCCGCCACGGCGACCGCCAGGACACCGACCACTGCCGCCGCCGAGGCGGGCACCAGCACCCGCAACAACAGGTCCTGCACGGCCTCCACGTCGGAGACCAGTCGACTCAGCACGTCCCCGGAGCGGTGCGCAGTGCCACGGCGGGCCGCCAGGGTGGCGAAGACCCGGGCCCGGACATCGGTGATCATGCGGAGCACCGCGTCGTGCCCGGCGAGCCGTTCGGTGTAGCGGAACACGCCCCGGCTGATCGCCAGCGCCCGGACCGCGACGATCGCCACAGTGAGGCGGTCCAGCGGAGGCTGACCGGCGGCGCTCATCAGCAGCCAGGTGGCGGTGGCCATCAGGGCCAGGCCGGCGAACTCGGTGGCGGCCGCCAGCAGCCCGGCTCCGATCAGGCGGCCCAGGTACGGCCGGGCCAGTCGCAGCACTGCCCGCTCGGCGGCGGCCCGCCCGGCCGGTGCCGCGTCGGCCACCACCGCCCGCCCGTGTTCCCCGGTCATCGGGCGGCCTTCCCGGTCGGCTCGGGTGTCAACTCGGTGACCAGACCGTCCTCGATGCGCAGGATCCGGTCGGCGTCGGCCAGCAACGCCGGTCGGTGCGCTACCAGCAGCGCCGTCCGCCCGGCGACCAGGCGACGGGTGGCGTCGAGCACCACCGCCTCGGCCGCCGTGTCGAGGCGGGCGGTGGGTTCGTCGAGCAGCACCACCGGGGCGGCGCGCAGGAACGCCCGGGCCAGCGCCACCCGCTGCCGCTGCCCACTGGACAGCCCGTGACCGCGCTCACCGAGCAGGGTGTCCAGGCCGTCGGGCAGGCCGGCCACCACGTCGTCCAGGGCGGCGTCGCGCACCGCGGTGGCGAGGACGTCGGCCGGGGTGTCCGGCGCGCCGAGACGGATGTTGTCGGCCAGCGAGGCGGCGAAGAGGTGGGCCCGCTGCGGCACCCAGGCGAGCTGCCGGCGCCAGGCGTCCGGGTCGGCGGTGGCGAGGTCGACCCCGTCCACCGTGATCCGGCCGCTGGTCGGCACCACGAAGCCCAGCAGCAGACCGAGCAGAGTGCTCTTGCCGGCGCCACTGGGACCGATGATGGCGATCCGCTCGCCGGGCCGGATGGTCAGCGTGACGTCGCGCAGCGCGGTGGTCCGCTCGTACGCCACTGTCACCCCCTCGAACCGGATCTCGGCCCGAGCGTCGGGGACGGAGGCGCCCTCGGCGGCCCGGGGCGCGGGGGGCGCGGCGGAGACGGTCAACGCCTCGTCCAGCGCGGCCAGCCCCTCCATGCTGGCGTGGAAGCGGCTACCGGCGGCCCGCAACGGCAGGTACGCCTCCGGCGTCAGCAGCAGCACCAGCAGCGCGGTCTGCAGGGCCAACCCGCCGCCGAGCAGGCGGATGCCGACCGGCACCGCTACCAGCGCCACCGAGAGGGTGGCGACCAGTTCGAGGACCAGCGCGGAGAGGAACGCGATCCGCAACGTCTTCATGGTGGCGACGCGGTGACCGTCGGCCATCCGGCGTACCACGTCGGTCTGCGCCCGGGCCCGCCCGAACGCGCGCAGGGTGGGCAGCCCGGCGACCATGTCCAGGAAGTGCCCGCCGAGCAGCGCGAGCCGCCGCCACTGCCGCTCGGTGGCGGCCTGCGCCTGCCAGCCGAGCAGCGCACCGAAGACCGGGATCAGCGGCAAGGTCAGCGCGATGATCACCGCCGAACTCCAGTCGGCGAAGACGACCCGCGCCAGCACCGCCAGGGGTACCGTCACGCTGAGCACCAGTTGCGGCAGGTACCCGGTGAAGTACGCGTCCAGCGCGTCCAACCCACGCCCGGCCAGTGTGGCGATCTCACCGGCCCGCTGCCCGGCCACCCACCCGGGCCCGTGCCGGCCCACAGCGCCGAGCAGGTCGGCCCGCAGCGTTGCCTTGACGGTGGCGGCGACCCGCGCCGAGACCGTGCCCTGCGCCCAGACGAGTGCCGAGCGGGCGGCGACAGCGACCACGAAGCCGGCAAGCGCCGGTCGATCCAGCCGACCGTCGATCGCGGTGGCCAGCAGCGACGCGAGCGCGGTGGCCTGCGCCACGATCAACCCGGCGGCCAGCACCCCCAGGAGCCCGAGCACGGCAAGATCGCCCCGGGCCGCAGGGACCCGGCGCAGCAGACGCGGGTCGAACGGACGGCGGCTCACCAGTACACCGGTGCCCTACCGTCGGTCCGTCCTCGGAAAACCCACCAGCACATCGCCTGGAAGCCTAGTAGGGCCGGAAGTAGCGGTAGCGCCACCCAGCCCAGCAGCCGCAGTGTCGGTGCGCTGGCGGCGGCGTCGGCCACCCGCAGCGAGGCGTCCGGGTCGGTCGTGGACACCAGCACGTAGGGCCAGAGAGCGGCTCCGACCAGCAGCACCGGCAGCGCCAGGGCCGCGCCGGTGGCGACCAGAGCCCACCCTGGCCGCCGCCGGGCCAGCGCCGCGCGGGCCGCCAGCAGCGCCGCCACGAGCAGCACCGGCAGGAGTACGGCCACCGCCGGCCGCTGCACGGCGTCGCGTACCCGGGCGGAGAGCAGGCCCACGACGGTGGCCACTGCGACAGCGGTGAGCGCCACCGGCACCAGCCGGCGGGCCGTACGACCGACCACGACGGCGGCCTCGGCCGACAGTCGCAGGGTGAGGAAGGTCGCCCCGTGCACCGCGACCACTGTGACCATGGCCAACCCGGCGGCGGCCGCGAACGGGGTCGCCAGGTGTGCCACGCCGGCGACGTGCCCGTCGGCCTGGAGGGGGACGCCCTGCAACAGCGCGGCGAGCAGCACGCCCCAGCCCAGCGCGGCGAGGACGCTGCCGATCATCACGACGCGGTCCCAGCGGGCCCGGATCCGCTCGTCGTCGGGTCGGCTGCGCAGTTGCACCCCGACGGTGACCAGGATGACGCCGACCAGCGCGCCGGCTACCGCCGGATAGCAGCCGGCGAGCAACTCGCCCTCCAGCAGGGGGAACGCGCCGAAGAGGATGCCCACGGCGGCCACCAGCCACACCTCGTTGCCGAGGAAGAACGGGCCGAGCGCGGTGAGCGCCTCCCGCCGCCCGGCCGGCCCGACGCCGCGGGCGAGCAGCAGCCCGACGCCGTAGTCGTAGCCGGCGAGCACCAGGTAGCTGGCGAAGAAGAGGCCGAGCAGGGCGTACCAGGCGAGGTCCACTGTCTACTCCTCAGAGGAGGGCGGGTTCGGGGTGGGCCGGTTCGCTGGGCGGTGCCGGTGGGCGGCCGAGGGCCGGGTCGGCCGCGCCGCGCCTGGCGTGCCGGGCGAGCAGCACCCAGTTGGTGACGGCGAGGGTGCCCAGCAGCAGGCTGAACCCGATCAGCGAGGTGAGCATCAGCGGTGCGCTGACCGGGGAGACGGCCTGCTCGGTGGGGAGCAGCCCGTACGCCACCCAGGGTTGACGGCCGACCTCCCGGGAGATCCAGCCGAGGATCACAGCGATGAACGGCAGCGGCAGTCCGAGCACGATCAGCCAGAGCGGGAAGCGCAGTCGGATGACCCAGTCCCGGAAGAGCAGGGGCAGCAGGAGCCAGACGCAGCCGAGGGTGAAACCGATCAGGATCATGAAGCCCAACCCGACGCTGGCCAGCGCCGGCGGGGTGTAGTCGCCGGGGCCGAACCGCGTGGTCCACTCGGCTATCAGTGCCTGGCTCTCCGGGCCGTCGCCGCCGAACTTTGTCGGCTGTACCGAGCCCACCGGACCGAACTGGGCGAAACCGAACCCCTGCACCATGGTGATGGCCAGTGCCGCGGTGACCAGGCCGATCCGCAGCGAGGTGCGAAAGAGCGCGAAGTCCGGGGTACGCCGGATCAGGTGCCCGGCGCTGACCGCCGCCATCAGCATCCCGCCGACCAGCAGCGCTGCCGAGACCACGTGCCCGAAGGCCATGCCGAGGCTGGGGTTGGTGAGAAGCGCGCCGAAGTCGGTGAGGTGGGCGATCCCGTCGCGGACCTCGTAGCCGACCGGATTCTGGAGCCAGGAGTTGGCCACCATGATCCAGAACGCCGAGGCGTACGCGGTGATCGCCACACCCCAGAGCAACGCGAGGTGGACGCCCTTGCCGAGCCGGTGCCAGCCGAAGATCCACATCCCGAGGAACGTGGACTCCAGGAAGAACGCCACAAGCGTCTCGATGGCCAGAGGCGCGCCGAAGACGTTGCCGACGTAGCGCGACAGGCCACTCCAGTTCAGCCCGAACTGGAACTCCATCACGATCCCGGTGGCGATGCCGAGCACGTAGTTGATCACGTAGAGCTGGCCCCAGTAGCGGGTCAGCCGCTCCCACTTCGGGTTGCCGGTGAGCACCCAGGCGGTCTGCATGCCGACCAGCAGGGTGACCAGCCCGAGCGTGACCACCACGAACAAGAAGTGGATCGAGGTGGTGGTGGCGAACTGCAGGCGGGCGAGGAGCAGGGTGTCCATGACCAGCCCTCCATAGCGTTGGCTCCCTTGTCGTAGCCACCCTACACGTAGTTTGCCTACTGGTAAGACCTACTACGCCCTGTCGTAGGAAACTTTACTACGCCACGTAGTAATTGAGGAGATCGCGCTCGATCCTGGATGTAGTGGTCTCGCGACCCCGAGATGCCCCTCGATCCTGGATCGAGTGCGATCTTGCGAGGGTGCCGGGCGCGCGGTGCGGGGGCGCGCGCGGTGCGGGGCGCGCGCGGTGCGGGGCGCGTCGGGGAGGGAAGCGGGGTGCGAGGGCGCGCCCGGGGCGCGGGGCAGCGCCCTCCGCGCGGCTCCCGCGGGGGCTCAGCGGTGCCCGGTGGGCGTCAGCTCAGGAAGAGGGTGACCGGGAGGGCGACCAGGGTGGTGGCGACCGCGAGGGCGGTGGCGCCGAGCACCCGGGGCGGCCGGTCGCTGACCAGTAGGCGCTGCACCCGTACGTCGAGATCCCGGTCGCCCATGCCGAGCGCGCCGGCCGGGGTGATCCGGTGCCCGGCGGCGGCGAACCGGCGCAGCGCACCCGCCAGCGGGGCCTCGGCGTGCAGCTCGCGGGCCTTGTCGTCGGCGCGCATCTCGACCAGCAGGGCGACCCGCTCGTGCGCGTCGCGCACCCAGCCGAACCACGGCAGTGCCCGGCACAGCGCGGTGAAAGGCAGCAGCACCAGGTCGTGCCGCTCGTGGGCGTGCGCACGCTCGTGGCTGAGCACCGCGGCCAGCTCGGCCCGGTCCAACAGGCTCAGGGTGCCGGCGCTGACCACCACCTGCGGCTTCACGCCCGGCAGGCAGTACGCGGCGGCGCTCGGATGATCCAACACCAGCGCGCCCGGCGCGGCCGGGTCGTTCCGGGCGACAAGGGAGAGCAGGTCCCGGTGGCGACGCTGGGCGCGTACGGTGCCGTGGATGCTGCGCACTGTCGTCGTGACCAGCACCGCCCCGATGCCGAAGCCCACGCCGACGCCGGCCAGGTGGAACGTGCCCACCCCGATCGGCAGGGCGCCGTGGGCGAGGTCGTTGGCCAGGGCGAGCAGTGCGCTGCCGGTCGGCCTGTCGTACGCGCTCAACCCGAGCGCCATCGGCAGGCCCATCGCCGAGAGGCCCAACGCCAACCCGACGGCCTGCCAGCAGACGATCGCCACCCGGGGGCTGCGCCACGTCCAGGTGGAGCGGGCCAACACCTGGGCAGTCAGATAGCAGGCCAGCATCGTGGCGGCGAAGTGCACGGCGTAGGCCATGGCGCGCGCCCTACCGCTCCGCTGCCTCGCCGGCGGGTCGTCGGCCCGCCGGCCCGTCCACCCGGTCGGTCAGTGCGTCGGCCCCGCCCGCGTCGCCGCCGGTGGAGCCCGGCCCGGCCAGGCCGGCCTCGCTGCCCAGGGCCGCTCGCAGCACCTCGGCCTCGGTGCCGGTCACCGAGCGGGCGAAGCGCACCAGTGCGGCGTCCCGGCTGCCACCCAGGTCGAGGGCGTCGAGCATGAGTTGAGCGATGTGCGCCTCGCGGCTGGCCGCCGGGCGGTACCGCCAGGCCCGGCCCTCCCGCTCCCGTTGCACCATGCCCTTGCCGGCGAGGCGGTCCAGCACCGTCATCACAGTGGTGTACGCCAGCTCACGGCCATCGAGCGCGTCGGCCACCTCGCGCACGGTCACCCCGTCCGACGTGCCGGGAACCACGTCCCACAGCACGTCCATCACCGCACGTTCAAGATCGCCCAACCGAGTCACGAATCAATCCTACCCCCGGTAGTAGACCCCCCACCCACTGAGCCGTCCCAACCCGGGCCCACCCCCGATTGGCGCAAGATCCGGACAACAACAGGGTTGTTGCTGCCGCACGGACGCGTGAGGCAGCAACAACCCTGACGTTGCGCAGATCTTGGTGACCCACCCCGAGGCAGTACCAGTGAGCTGACCCGACCGACGGACCCGGCCCACGTCAGGTTTTCCGGGGGAGCCCCGCCCGCGCAGGGATCAAGCCTGACCGCCCGGAGCGGGCGGGGCTCCCCCGGAAAACCCCAAAGGCAGGAAGCGATCACACCCCCTTGGGGTGCCACACCGTCTTCGTCTCCAACAGCGCGGTCATCGGCGCCACCCCTGGGTCAGCGGTCCAGTCGTGGTCGGCCGGAGCCGGTCGGAGCACCCGCTTGAGGTTCTCCGCGGCCTTGACCTCCAGGTCGGTGGCGAGCGCGGCGTCGGTGACCCCGGTCAGGTCGATCGCGTTGACGTCCATGTGCGCGGCCAGCGTCGGCGCGGTCTCGGTGATCGCGCCGGTGAGGATGTTGACGACACCGCCGGGCAGGTCGGAGGTGGCCAGCACCTCGGCCAGCGTCACCGCCGCCAGCGGCTCGCTCGGGGACGCCGCCACCACCACCGTGTTGCCGGTGACGATCGCCGGGGCGATCACGCTGACCAGGCCGAGCAGCGCCGGGCGCTCCGGGGCGACCACAGCGACGACGCCGGTCGGCTCGGGCGCGGAGATGTTGAAGTACGGGCCGGCGACGGGGTTGGCGCCGCCGTACACCTGGGCCAGCTTGTCGGCCCAGCCGGCGTACCAGACCCAGCGGTCGACAGCGGCGTCCACCTCGTCGCCGGGGATGCCCAGGGCGACGAACTGTTCGCGGCGGCCCTCCAGCATCTCGGCGGCCCGGTAGAGGATCTGACCCCTGTTGTACGCGGTCGCGCCGGCCCAGCCCTTGACGGCGGCGCGGGCGGCGACCACCGCGTCCCGGGCGTCCTTGCGGGAGGCCAGTGACACATTCGAGGACTGCACGAGATACGACCGTCCCGACTCGCTGCGCGGAAACTTCCCGCCGATGAAGAGCTTGTACGTCTTGCGTACCGCGACCCGCTCAGACATTGAGGTAGCCCTCCAGCCCGTGCCGGCCGCCCTCGCGACCGTAGCCCGACTCCTTGTACCCACCGAACGGCGAGGTGGGGTCGAACTTGTTGAAGGTGTTGGCCCAGACCACGCCGGCGCGCAGCCGGTCGGCCATCCACAGGATCCGGGAGCCCTTGTCGGTCCAGATCCCGGCCGACAGCCCGTACGGCGTGTTGTTGGCCTTCTCCACGGCCTCGGCCGGGGTGCGGAAGGTGAGCACCGACAGCACCGGGCCGAAGATCTCCTCGCGGGCGATCCGGTGTGCCTGGGTGACGCCGGTGAAGATGGTCGGCGCGAACCAGAAGCCCCGGTCGGGCAGGTCGCACGGCGGTGACCAGCGCTCGGCGCCCTCGGCGGAACCGGCGTCGGACAGTTCGCGGATCCGCTCCAGTTGGGCGGCCGAGTTGATCGCGCCGACGTCGGTGTTCTTGTCCAACGGGTCGCCGACCCGCAGCTGAGCCATCCGTCGCTTCAGCGACTCCAGCACCCGGTCGGCCACGTTCTCCTGAACCAGGAGTCGGGAGCCGGCGCAGCAGACGTGCCCCTGGTTGAAGAAGATGCCGTTCACGATGCCTTCGACGGCCTGGTCGATCGGTGCGTCGTCGAAGACGATGTTGGCGGCCTTGCCGCCCAGTTCCAAGGTGAGTTTCTTGCTGGTGCCGGCGACCGACCGGGCGATGGCCCGGCCCACGTCGGTGGAGCCGGTGAAGGCGACCTTGTCCACGCCGGGGTGCTCGACCAGCGCGCGGCCGGTGTCGCCGGCGCCGGTGAGGATGTTGACCACACCGGCCGGCAGTTCGGCCTGCTGGCAGATCTCGGCGAAGAGCAGCGCGGTCAGCGGGGTGGTCTCGGCCGGCTTCAGCACGACGGTGTTGCCCGCGGCGAGCGCCGGGGCGATCTTCCAGGCCAGCATGAGCAGCGGGAAGTTCCACGGGATGACCTGCGCGGCCACGCCGATGGGCCGCGGGTTCGCGCCGAACCCGGCGTGCTCCAGCTTGTCGGCCCAGCCCGCGTAGTAGAAGAAGTGCGCGGCGACCAGCGGCAGGTCGACGTCGCGGGACTCGCGGATCGGCTTGCCGTTGTCCAGCGACTCCAGGACGGCCAGCTCGCGGGAGCGCTCCTGGATGAGCCGGGCGATCCGGTACAGGTACTTCGCCCGGTCCCGGCCCGACATCGGGCCCCAGACCTTGTCGTACGCCTTGCGGGCGGCCCGCACCGCGCGTTCCACGTCCTGGGCGCCGGCCTCGGCGACCTCGGCCAGCACCTCCTCGGAGGCGGGGTTGATCGACTTGAAGCTGCCACCGTCGGTCGGGTCGACGAACGTGCCGTCGATGAACAGCCCGTACGAGGGCTTGAGGTCCACCACCGAGCGGGACTCGGGGGCGGGGGCGTATTCGAACATCGGCTATCAGTCCAGGGTGAAGTAGTCGGGACCGGAGTAGGTGCCGGTCGTCAGCTTGGTGCGCTGCATCAGCAGGTCGTTGAGCAGGCTGGACGCGCCGAAGCGGAACCAGTCCGGGTCGAGCCAGTCCGGGCCGACGGTCTCGTTGACCATCACCAGGTACTTGATCGCGTCCTTGGTGGTCTTGATGCCACCGGCGGGCTTCACGCCCACCTGCCGTCCGGTCGCTTCGCGGAAGTCACGGACCGCTTCCAGCATCACCAGGCTCACCGGCATCGTCGCCGCGATCGGGACCTTGCCGGTGGAGGTCTTGATGAAGTCGCCGCCAGCCAGCATGGCCAGCCAGGAGGCCCGCCGGACGTTGTCGTAGGTGGCCAGCTCGCCGGTCTCCAGAATCACCTTGAGGTGGGCGTCCCCGGAGGCTTCCTTGGTGGCCACGATCTCGTCGTAGACCTCCTTGTACCGCCCGGCCAGGAACGCACCCCGGTTGATCACCATGTCGATCTCGTCGGCGCCGGCGGCGACGGCGGCCCGGGTGTCGGCCAGCTTGATCTCCAGCGGCGCCTGACCCGACGGGAACGCGGTGGCCACGCTGGCCAGGTGCACACCCGAGCCGCGCAGTACCTCCGCCACGTAGGGGACCATCGCCGGGTAGACGCAGACCGCGCCGACGTGCGGGCAGGACGGGTCGGCCGGGTCCGGACGCAGGGCCTTCGCGGCGAGCGCGCGCACCTTGCCTGGGGTGTCCGCCCCTTCCAGGGTGGTCAGGTCGACCATCCGGATCGCCAGGTCGATCGCCTGGGCCTTGGCGGTGGTCTTGATGGAGCGGGTGCCGAGCTGTGCCGCCCGCTGCTCCGCGCCGACCTGGTCCACGCCGGGCAGGCCGTGCAGGAAGGTCCGCAGAGCGGTCTCGGATCGTCCCAGCTCGGAGAGCTCCGACCGGGCCGACGTCGTTGTCGCCGTCATGGCGAGAAGTCTACGCACCAGACCGCCGAGTGATCTTGCTCACGACCGCTCGATGACGCGCTGACGTGAGCGGCGTCCCTGGTCCGACCGCACCCGCACCGCCGCGCGGTACGGACCGGTAGGTTGAGCGATCGTGGACGTACACGTCATTGACCACCCGCTGGCCCAGTCTCGACTGACCGCCATGCGGGACGCGCGCACCGATTCCTCGACGTTCCGGGCGGCGCTGCACGAACTGACCACCATGCTGGTGTACGAGGCGGCGCGCACCTTCCCCGTCGAGCGGTATCCGGTGCAGACGCCGGTCACCGGCACCGAGGGCACCCGGCTGGCCAACCCGCCGCTGCTGGTCCCGGTGCTGCGCGCCGGCCTGGGCATGGCGGACGCCGCGCTCGGCCTGCTGCCGGAGTCGTCGATGGGCTTCGTGGGCCTGGCCCGCGACGAGGAGACCTACGAGCCCCGCGCGTACATGGAGTCGTTGCCCCGCGATCTGGCCGGTCTGCCGGTGCTGGTGCTCGACCCGATGCTGGCCACCGGTGGTTCGCTGGAGCACTCCTGTCGGCTGCTGGCCGACCGGGGCTGCACCGACATCACAGTGCTCTGTGTGCTCGCCGCCCCGGTCGGCATCGAGCGGCTGGAACGCTCCGGTCTGCCGCTGCGCCTGGTCACGGCCTCGATCGACGAGGGGCTCAACGACAGCATGTTCATCGTCCCCGGCCTCGGCGACGCCGGCGACCGCCAGTTCGGTGGCATGCCCCGCTTCTGAGGGGATACCCGGTCGGTGCCGGGTCCGGCGGGTCCGTGCGCGCGGTGCGCGGACCCGCTACCGTCTCCGGCCATGACTGGTGTTGCGCTCGCCGAGGAGTTGCTGCTCCTCGCCTACGACGACACGACCGGCAAGGCGACAATGCCACGGATCAGCCTGGACCTGGGCATGGCCGCCGCGGTGCTGGTCGAGCTGGCTCTGGCCGGCCGGATCGCGTACGCCGACGGGTCCCTGACGGTGATCGACCCGACGCCGACCGGCGAGCCGTTCAGCGACGATGTCCTCAGCCGGATCGCCGCCGACACCCCGCACACCCCGGCGTCCTGGGTGCAGCGTCTGCGGCACGGCCTGCGCGACCGGATCCTCGCCGACCTGTGCCGGCAGGGCGTCGTCCGGGACGTCGACGAGACGGAGCTGGGCTTCATCCACGTGCACCGTTACCCGGTCGTGGACACCTCCGTCGAGGCGGAGACCCGGCAGCGGCTGGCCGAGGCGCTGACCGGCGCGGCAGCCCCGGACGAGCGGACCGCCGCGCTGGCCACCCTGGTGGTGGTGCTCCGGATGGAGTCCGCGCTCGGGGTGAGCGGCGAGGCCGCCGCCGACGCCCGCCGCCGGCTGACGGAGATCGCCACCGGCGCCGGGTTCTCCGGCGAGGTGAGCACCGACGACTCGGTGGTCCGTCCGTCGGTCGGCCTGGTCGTCGCCGCCCTGGCCAGGGCCGTCGACCAGGCCCTCGGCCCGCGCCGCTGACGTCGGATCGACCCCGCTCGGCGCGCCCTTTGCTCTGCACCCGCCCAGGCGCCACCGGCTGACAGTGGAATGGCGCTTCCGCGGGTGCAGAGCAAAGGGCGGACCTGTTGTGGCTGGGTGCCGCGGGGTTCAGATGCCAAGGGCGGCGCTGACCTCAGCGCGGAGCGCGACCACTGCCGACGCCGCCCTGCTGCGGGCCGTCTGGACGTCACCGTCGACTACCGGTTCCACCACCTCGAGGTACGCCTTGAGCTTCGGCTCGGTCCCGGACGGGCGGATCACCACCCGGGCCACAGCGGTCCGGAGGATCACCACGTCCGACTGGGGCAGCAGGTCCCGGACGCTGTCCACCGGCTGCCCGAGCAGTGTGGCCGGGGTGGCCGCCCGGATCCGGGCCATCGCGTCGGCGATGACCCGCAGGTCGTCCACCCGGGCGGAGAGCTGGTCGGTGTGGTGTACGCCGAACTCGGCGGCCAGCTCGTCCAGCCGGTCGGTCAACGTACGACCCTGCGTCTTCAGGCCGGCGGCCAACTCCGCCACCGTCAGTGCGGCGGTGATGCCGTCCTTGTCCCGGACGTGTTCCGGGGCGACGCAGTAGCCGAGCGCCTCCTCGTAGCCGAAGACCAGCGGCGCGCTCCCGCCGCCGGCCCGCACGATCCACTTGAACCCGGTCAACGTCTCGTCGTAGGGCAGGCCCCGGGCCGCGCACATCGCCCGCAGCAGTGACGACGACACGATCGTGGTGGCGTAGAGCCCGGTCACCCCCCGGCGCATCAGGTGATCGGCGAGCAGGACGCCCACCTCGTCGCCCCGCAGCATCCGCCAGCCGTCGCGGTCGTCCCGGACGACCACCGCGCAACGGTCGGCGTCCGGGTCGTTGGCGATGGCGAGGTCCGCGCCGGTGGAGTCGGCCAGGGCGATGAGTCGATCCACAGCACCCGGTTCCTCCGGGTTGGGGAATGACACGGTGGGGAACGCCGGGTCCGGTTCGGCCTGGTCGGGCACCACCCCGGGGGTCGGAAAGCCCGCGCGGGCGAAGGCGGCGGTGAGCACCGCCGCGCCCACCCCGTGTAGCGGGGTGTACGCCACAGTCAGGTCCCGCGGCCCGTCCGGGTCGATCACCGCGGTGGCCCGTTCGACGTACGAGGCGACCAGGTCGTCGCCGAGCACCAGACCGGGCTCGCCCAACGGCACCTGGGCCAGCGGCCCGACCGATCGGATGGCGGCCTCGATACCGGCGTCGGCGGGTGGCACGATCTGCGCGCCGGCGCCCAACTCGCCGCCCAACTCCGCGCCGAGGTAGACCTTGTAGCCGTTGTCCTGCGGCGGGTTGTGGCTGGCCGTGACCATCACTCCGGCGACACCGCCGAGGTGCCGCACGGCGTACGCCAGCACCGGGGTGGGCAGCGGGCTGGGCAGCAGCAGCGCCGGGCGGCCAGCGCCGGTGGCCACCTGGGCGGTGCGCTCGGCGAACTGCCGGGAGCCGTGGCGGGCGTCGTACCCGATCACCAGCGGGCCGGTGCCACCCTGGGCCGCGAGCCAGGTGACCAGGCCGGCAGCGGCCCGGGTGACCACGGCGAGGTTCATGCCGTTCGGGCCGGCGCGCAGCGGGCCGCGTAGGCCCGCCGTGCCGAAGGTCAGCGGGCCGGCGAACCGGTCGGCCAGCTCCGGGGCGCTCGCCGGGAGGCCATCGAGCACCGCCGTCAGCTCGTCCCGGCTGGCCGGGTCGGGGTCGTCGGCCAGCCAGCGCCGGGCTTGCTCGCGAATGTCGTCGATGTCAGTGGTGTCCGCCGCCATGCCCCTTTGATAGCACGGCGGCGGATCGCCCCTGTGGGTTCCCTCCGGCTCAGCCGTTCCCGGTGAGCTGGAACGTCCGTGCCATCTCGTCGAAGATCGGCTTGCTCTCCGCGAACTTGGCGTCCGTGGCGGTGAGGTAGAACGAGTACGCCTTGCCGTCCTGCGCGACGCCCCGCCAGACGCCGTGCCGCATCGCGTCACCAGCGCCGCACGTGTACTCGAATTCGGCTGCCGGCTTGCTGGCCAGTTCGGTCTCGGTGGAGGAGACCTGGTTGTACGGCTTGACGCAGGAGGTGCTCCGGGTCTTGAGCCCGTTCTCGGCCGTCTCGGCCCACCGGACGGAGCTGCTGCTCCACTTCTCGGTGATGATGCGGACCTTGCGGCCGCTGTCAGCCGGGTCGATGTAGTCGGTGTACGAGCCGCCGGTGGCCTTCTTCCAGCCCTTCGGCACCATGACCTGGATCCCGCGGGCCGTGTGCTCCTGCATCTCGACGGTGGGGGCCGCCGGGGCGGACGTGGTGGGCTGCGCGGCAGGGGTGCTCGGCGGGGCGTCGTCGCCGCCGGAGAGCGCCACAGCGGTGATCAGCAGCACGACGACCAACCCGCCGGCCGCGGCGAGCTGCACCTTGCGCGGCCAGCCCTTGACAGTGGTGACGAGCTGACCACCGGTGGCCCGGACCTTGTCCAGCGCGCTGCCGCCCGAGGCGGCGGGCGCGGTGGCCCAGGGCTGGCCGGTGCCCGGCACCGACCACTGGTTGCCGCCGCCGTAGGTGCCGCCGACGCGCTGGGTGGCCTCCGGTGCGCCGCCGTACCCGACCTGCTGGGTGGCATCGGCCGGGCTGCCGTAGCTGACCCGCTGGGTGGCGTCGGGGTGCCCGCCGGCGTCCACCCGCTGGGTGGCGTCGGGGTGCCCGCCGGCATCCACCCGCTGGGTGGCGTCCGCGTTGCCGCCGTAGGTGCGCCCGGCCGCGGGTCGCCCGGGACTCGGCATCGCGCCGGTCGGCGTGTGCAGCGGACCGGCCAACGCGTCGGCGCTGGTCTCGTCGAGCCCACCGGTGGTGCCGGCCGGGCGAGCTGCCTGCGGGCGCTCGCCCCGGCGCAGCGAGGCCAGCCGGTCGGTCAGCGACTCACCCGGGGCCAGCATCGCCGGGCCACCGATCTGGCTGTCCGGCTTCGGCTCCGGCGGGGGCGGCGGGAGGACGGGGATGGGGCGCTGCTGCACCGGCACCACTGCGTACGGGTCGGTGACCGAGTGCACAGCCGTCGCCGTGCTGCCCAGCGGGCCGGCGAGCAGCTCGCGCAGCATGGCCCGGGAGGTGTGCACGTCGAGTCGGCGCGCCGGGTCCTTCTCGAGCAGACCCATCAGCACCCGGGTCAGCGGGCCGCTGCGCTGCGGTGGGGCGGGCGGGTCCTCCACAACGGCGTGCATGGTCTCGATCGGGTCGCCCTTGTCGAACGGGGGCCGCCCCTCGACGGCGGTGTAGAGCGTCACACCCAGCGAGAAGAGGTCACTGGGCGGGCCGAACTCCTGGCCCATGGCCCGCTCGGGCGAGATGAAGTGCGGCGAGCCGAGCACCATGCCGGGGGTGGTGAGCTGCACGTCGGTGGGCATCCGGGCGACCCCGAAGTCGGTCAGCACGCAGCGCCCGTCGGTGCAGATCAGCACGTTTGCGGGTTTGACGTCGCGGTGCAGCACGCCGATCGCGTGCGCGACCTCCAACGCGCCGAGCAGCGCGATGCCGATCTTGGCGACGGCGCGGGGCGCGACCGGCCCGTCCTCGATCACCATGTCGGCGAGGCTGCGGGCGTCCAGCAGCTCCATCACGATCCACGGCCTGCCGGCCTCGGTGACCACGTCGTACACCTGCACCACAGCGGGGTGCTGGATGGCGGCGGCGGCGCGGGCCTCGCGCAGGGTGCGTTCGTACATCGCGTCGCGGTCGCTGGGGGCCAGCCCCGGGGGCAGGACGACCTCCTTCACCGCCACGTCGCGGCGCAGCAGGGTGTCTGTGGCGCGCCACACCGTGCCCATGCCGCCGTTGCCCACCGAGGACCGCAGCGAGTACCGGCCACCAATGGTGGTGCCGGGCGCCGCTCGTCCGTTGGCGGGACTAACTGGTCCGCCGCTCCACGTCGGGATCTGAGTCACAGAAAAGCCACCGGGGGAAATCGAGGGGGGCTGGGACACAACCCCCCTATCTTGCTGGTTCCGACGCCCGATGCGAAAGCCGACGCGGCGGACGTTTATCGAAGTCGACAGAACGTGCGCTGTCGTTCACCTGGTGTCGACGGGTCGGGACGCACTGTGCGGTATCCCTCACCCGACCACGTGGCCAGGCGTCCTACCATCCGGGGATGAACCAACGGCGGTCAAGTGAGTCCGGTTTCCCGATCAACGGCGTCTACACGGAGGCCGACCTTCCGGAGGACCTGGACTCCCGGCTCGGCAGCCCGGGCGAGTTCCCGTACACCCGGGGTGTCTACCCCACCATGTACACCTCCCGCCCGTGGACCATGCGCCAGTACGCCGGCTTCGGCACCGCCACCGAGTCCAACGCGCGGTACCACCAGTTGTTGCGGGCCGGCACGATGGGCCTCTCGGTCGCGTTCGACCTGCCGACGCAGATGGGCTACGACTCGGACGAGCCGATCGCGCATGGCGAGGTCGGCAAGGTGGGTGTCGCGATCGACTCCATCGAGGACATGCGGCTGCTGTTCGCCGACATCCCACTGGACAAGGTGTCCACCTCGATGACCATCAACGCGCCCGGCTCGGTGCTGCTGCTGCTCTACCAACTCGTCGCCGAGGAGAACGGGGTGCCGGGCACGGCGCTCAACGGCACCATCCAGAACGACATCCTCAAGGAGTACATCGCCCGGGGGACGTACATCTTCCCGCCGAAGCCGTCGCTGCGCCTGGTGGCCGACACGTTCGCGTACTGCCGCAGCGAGGTGCCGAAGTGGAACACCATCTCGATTTCCGGCTACCACATGGCGGAGGCCGGCGCGACGCCCGCGCAGGAGATCGCGTTCACGCTGGCCAACGGGGTGGAGTACGTACGGGCGGCGCTGGCCGCCGGGCTCGCCGTCGACGACTTCGCGCCCCGGCTGTCGTTCTTCTTCGTGGCCCGCACCACGCTGCTGGAGGAGGTGGCGAAGTTCCGCGCCGCCCGGCGGATCTGGGCCCGGCTGATGCGGGACGACTTCGGCGCCAAGGATCCGAAGTCGATGATGCTGCGGTTCCACGCCCAGACCGCTGGCGTGCAGCTCACCGCCCAGCAGCCGGAGGTGAACCTGGTTCGGGTGGCGGTGCAGGGTCTGGCTGCGGTGCTCGGTGGCACCCAGTCGCTGCACACCAACAGCTTCGACGAGGCGATCGCGCTGCCCACCGAGAAGGCGGCCCGGCTCGCGCTGCGTACCCAGCAGGTGCTGGCCTACGAGACGGACCTGACCGCCACCGTCGACCCGTTCGCCGGGTCGTACGTGGTGGAGGCGATGACCGCCGAGATCGAGGCCGCCGCCGTCGAGTTGATGGAGCGGGTGGCCGACCACGGCTCGGCGGTGGACGCGATCGAGGCCGGGTTCCAGAAGCGGGAGATCGAGCAGTCCGCGTACCGGATCGCCCAGGAGATCGACTCGGGGGAACGGGTGGTGGTCGGGCTCAACAGGTTCACCGTGGACGAGGAGGAGCCGTACGAGCCGCTGCGGGTCGACCCGACGATCGAGGCGGCCCAGGCCGACCGGCTGGCCCGGCTGCGCGCCGAGCGGGACGCCGACGCGGTGGCACGGGCGCTCGCCGATCTTCGGGCTGCCGCCGAGGGTACGGAGAACGTGTTGTACCCGATGAAGGAGGCGCTGCGGGCCCGGGCGACGGTGGGTGAGGTCTGTGGGACGTTGCGTGAGGTGTGGGGGTTGTACCGACCCACCGACCGATTCTGAGCGCCCGGCCGCCGCTGCGGCCTCGGGACGCGGTGTGTCCGGCACTCTCAGCGGGTATCCGGTCGGTTGAGCCGGGACGCACACCGTGTGCGCCCACGGTGGGTGGGTGCATGTGAGCGTCCTTATCCGGCTCGTTGCCGTGTGTGGTCGGCTAATTGTCGGAGTGTCAGTTCATCACCCCGACTAATGCGACAATTTGGCAACGGGTCTCCGACTGGCGCGGGGATTCGTGACCGCCGCGATCGGTTACGCGTTGTAGGAGGTGAGGGGCTGATGACGGCGTTTGACCGTGATCTACCTGCTGTCCCCCGCCTTGACGAGCGCCCCCAGCAGGGCATACGTGACTCTGTGCGGTCCGATCATTACCGTAACGAGGTTGCGCAGCGTCACCGTCGGAGGTCTAGGCTGTCTGCTGTCCCCGATGATCCATCCATTCCTAGTGATCGAGAATTCGACGTGACGAGTGCGTTGACGCTGCCCACAAATGGCCAGCTGGCGTCGTCCTGGCCGGAGACGCCACCGGGATCCCAGCCCCTGCCCCGCGAGCTGGACCACCTTCTCGCGCTCCGGGTACCGGGGCTGATCGCTACGCGCCGTCACCTCCACTCGCACCCGGAGCTGTCCGGCAACGAGTTCGAGACGGCCGCGCTGATCGCCCGGGAGCTGTCGCTGGCCGGGCTGAATCCGCGCCTGCTGCCCAAGGGCAACGGCGTGATCTGCGACGTCAACGGCAGGCCGGACGGGCCGGTCGTGGCACTGCGCGCCGACATCGACGCCCTGCCGCTGGACGACCCGAAGGACGTCCCGTACCGGTCGACGGTCGAGGGCGTCTGCCACGCCTGCGGGCACGACGTGCACACCTCGGTCCTGCTCGGCGTCGGCATGCTGCTGGCCCAACTCGCCGACCTCGGCGAGCTGGACGGTCGGGTCCGGCTCATCTTCCAGCCGGCCGAGGAGATCCTGCCCTGCGGTTCGCTGGAGGTCATCGAGGCCGGCGGCCTGGACGACGTGGTGCAGATCTTCGCGCTGCACTGCGACCCGAACCTGCAGGTGGGCCAGGTCGGCCTGCGGGTCGGCCCGATCACCGCGGCCGCCGACAACGTGACGGTCCGACTCTCCGGCCCGGGCGGGCACACCGCCCGCCCGCACCTGACCGTCGACATGGTCGACGCGCTCGGTCGGCTGATCACCGAGGTGCCGGCCCTGGTCAGTCGCCGGGTGCCGGCCAACAGCGGCCTGCTGCTGGTCTTCGGCCACGCCTCGGCCGGCACCCGCTACAACGTCATCCCGTCCGAGGCGAGCGCGTCCGGCACCCTCCGGGTGATGGACCGCGACACCTGGGAGCAAGCTCCCAAGATCGTCGCTCAGGTGGTGCGGGACGTGATCGCGCCGACCGGTGCCACTGTCGACCTGGAATACCTGCGCGGCCGGCCGCCGGTGTGCAACGACTCCCACGCCATCCAGGTGCTGACCGCAGCCACCGCCGCCGCCCTCGGCCCGGACGGGATCGCCGAGACACCGCAGAGCATGGGCGGCGAGGACTTCTCCTGGTACCTGGAGTACGTCCCCGGCGCCCTCGCCCGGCTCGGCGTGGGTCGCTCCGGCCCCAACGTCGACCTGCACCGGGCGAGCTTCGACGTGGACGAGCGGTCCATCGCGGTCGGTGTCCGCGTCATGGTGCAGACCGCGTTGCGGGCACTGGCGGCGGCGCGCTGACCGGCGCGACCAGAGCCGGGGACCTACGCCGTCGGCGCAGCACCACCAGCAGCGCCACCAGCGGTACGCCCAGCGCCACCAGCCAGGGCAACAACGCACCCAGCACCGTGAGCAGGACGGTCATCGAGACGAGGAACGCCTTCCAGCCGCCCCTGAGCCCGACCAGGAAGCCGGTCTCGGCCTCGTCCTCGGTGTCCTTCGCCGCCGGCCCGGCCAGCGACACGGTGATCGTGGAGAGGGCGGTCAGGTCGGCCAGGCGCCGCTTCTTGGCCTCCAGCGAGGCCAGATCGGCCTCCCGGCGACCCAACTCGTTCTCCAGCGACACCAGATCGGTGATCGAGGTGGCTCGGGACAGCAACCGGCGGGCGCTCTCCACCCGAGCCCGCTGACTGGTGATCCGGGCCTCCAGGTCGACGGTCTCCTCGGTGACGTCCTGGGTGTCGATCTGCCGGCTCTGCTGCCGACCGAGCTTCGCGATCTCCTCCACCACGCCGGTGAACTTCGCCGCCGGCACCCGCAGCTCCAACTCCGCCACCGCGTCGGCGTCGGCACTGCGCCGCTGGTCACCGCCGACGAAGCCGCCGGCCTGGGTGGCCACGGCGGTGGCCTCGCGGGCAGCGGAGTCCACATCGTCCACCTGCACCCGCATCCTTCCGGTGTAGATGATCGCCCGCTGGTCGACCCGCAGGTCCGGTGCACCCGCGCCGGCCCCCTGCGGCGCACCAGCGGCGGCGTCCCGGCCCGCCTCGCCGCCGTTGGCCGCTGGCGCCTCGGCCGCCGTGCCCGCGCTGTCCCGCGCCCCGCTGTCGCCAGCGCCGCACCCCGTCAGCGCCAGAGCCGCCGCCAGTGTCGTGGCCGCCAGCAGCGCACCGCGGCGTCGTCCCACCTGTCCGTCCATCCCCGCTCCCATCGTCGTCAACCGGTGTGGCGATAGCTCGGACGCGACGCACACACCGGCTGGTTCCGGCAGACTGCGCTGAGGACGTCACGATTCGATAATCGAGGAGTCACGATGCGGCTCACCAAGTACGCCCACTCCTGCCTTCGGGTGGAACACGACGGGGGAGTGCTCGTCGTCGACCCCGGGGTGTTCGGCGACGCCGCGGCGGCGCTGGACGGTGCGGACGCGGTGCTGATCACCCACGAACACCCCGACCACCTGGATCTGGCCGCGGTGCGCCTGCAACTCGACCGACAGCCGTTCCCGATCCATGGGCCCGCCTCGCTCGGCGAGTCCCTGGGCGACGCTGCCGACGTGCTGCGCCCGGTCAGCGTCGGTGAGTCGTTCACCGCCGCCGGGGTCGCGGTGCGCGCGTACGGGGGGCGGCACGCCGTGATCCACCCCGACATCCCGGTGATCGACAACCTCGGTTACCTGATCAACGACGTTGTCTACCACCCGGGCGACTCCCTGGTGGTGCCCGACGAGACACCCGTCGACACGCTCTTCGCGCCGATCCACGCGCCATGGTCGAAGTTCTCCGAGGTGGTCGACTTCATCCGCGCTGTCGCACCGCGGCGCGCGTACGCCCTGCACGACGCGTTGCTCAACGACAACGGGCTGGGCGTGCTCGACCGGCAGTACACAGCGCTGTCCGGCACCGAATACCAGCGACTGGAGCCCGGTAGCCGGGTGGACGTCTGACCCGATGCCCGGCCTCTCCGCGGAGCTGGTGCAGCAGCTCTACCGCACCCCACCGGACCGGTTCGTGGCCGCCCGGGACGCCGCCGTGGCCGAGGCCCGCCGGGCCGGCGACCCGACCACCGCCCGGCAACTGGCCCGGCTGCGTCGTCCGACGGTGGCCGCCTGGTTGGTGAACCTGCTCTCCATCCGACGCCCGGAGCTGGTCGCCGATCTGGTGCAGCTCGCCGACGCCCTGCGAGTCGCCCAGCGGGAGTTGCGCGGGCCCCGACTGCGGGAGCTGTCCGCACAGCGCCGGGCGGTGGTCGGCGCCCTGGTCGCCGAGGTTCGCAAGCTCGCCGCGGCCGAGCCGGACGCGCCACCGGCGAGCCGGCTGCCCCTGGCCGAGGTGGAGGCGACGCTGAACGCGGCGTTCTCCGACGCCGAGGTCGCCGAGCAGGTGCGGGCGGGCCGCCTCCTGCGGGCGGCCAGCTACGCCGGCTTCGGTGAGGTGCCCCGGCCGCAACTGCGGCTGGTCACCGACGATGACGAGGAGCGCGAGGAGGAGCGCCCGGCCCGCCGACCCGGCCCTCAACGGGGCCGTCCCGAGGCGGCACCCCGTCCGGACCGGGCGGCCGAGCGTGCCGAGCAGGCCGAGCGGGCCGCACAGCGGGCGGCCCGAGCCGAGCGGGCCCGCCAGCGCCGCGCCCTGGACCGGGAGTTGGCGAAGGCCCAGGCCGACCAGGAGCGGGCCGAGACCGAGCTGACCGAGGCGACCGGGCAGGAGCGCGACGGTGCGGCAGTACTCGATCGCCTCGAGGCCGAGTTGGCCGAGCTGGAGCGGCGGCGCGCGGTCGCCGAGCAGGACCTCAGCCGGGCCAAGCTCGCCCGGCGTGCCGCCGAGCGTGCGGTCACAGTGGCCCGGCGGCGCGCCGGCGAGGTCGAGGCGGCGGTCGAGGCACTGGCGGCCGAAGAGGGGAATGCGGACGCGGGCGGTGGCGCGGCAGACTGACCATCGATGGACGACGACGAGTGTGCGGACCGTACACGGCGAGTGGCCCCGGGTCGGGGCGTGGTCGTGGTCGCCCGGTCGGGTTGCCCGAGCGAGGCGGCGCGGTGACTCCGGAGCAGGTCGCGGCCGCCAGTAAGCCCGTCGTGCTCGACCTGGGCGACGCCTTCAGCCGGGACCCGACCACGTTGCGCCGGGCCCGACTGCTCGGCATCTCCGGCTGGGCCTTCTACATCAGCGGCCGGGCCGGCGCGCTCGGCGGTGTGCGGGCCGAGACGGCATCGGCCGCCCTCGGATTCATCGCCCCGGACGCGGTCGCCGACGGCTGGGACGCCGCCGCCCGGGTCGTTCCGCCGTTCGAGGTGGCCGCCGCGAGTCTCGCCGAATGCTGCCGGTGGGGGGCGGAGCAGCTCGGCCCTCTGCCCGGCACCGAACGCCTGTCGGCGCTCGTCGAGCGGGCCGTGGTGGCGGCGGAGGCCAGTGGGATGCCGCTCTTCGCCGCGTGGCGGGCCATGCCGCTTCCGGATCTCTCGCCCGGGGCGCGCAGCGCGGCCGGGCTGCGGCTGCTCCGGGAACACTTCACCGGCGCCTACCTGCTGGCGGTACGCGCCGCGGGGATGACCCCGTTGGAGGCCGTGCTGGCCGGGCCGGAGGGCGAGGCCGGCGCGGTGGCCTGTGGCTGGCCGCCGCCGTACCCGCCGATCGGGCCGCTGGTACGCCGCCGACTCTGGGCGGAGGCGGTGACCAACCGGCTGACCGCGCCGGCGTTCACCGCCCTCGGGCCCGCCGACGGCGCGGAGCTGGTGGAGTTGCTGCACCGCACCCGGGTCGACCTCGGCTGAGCTTCCCGTCGGCCGGAAAAATGGGCGGCGCCGGAGCGGATCGGCTGCCAGGATGTCCTGCCGTGACCCTTCCCGCTGGTTGGACGACGCGCCGACCCACCCTCGACGACGTGCCGGCGATCCTCGCGGTGGTGCACGCCGCCGACACCTTCGCCATCGGCCATCCCGATTTCGACGCCGAGGACGTCGCGGCGTCGCTGACCGCCCCCCACTTCGACCCGAGCCGGGATTCTTGGCTGGCCATCGACCCGGACGACACTGTGGTCGGCTGGGCGACGGTGGACAACCCGACAGGTGTGGGCCGGGAGTTCGTGGAGGTCTACGTCGATCCGGTACGGGCCGCCGCCGTCCGCGCGCCGTTGCTACTCCGCCAACTGGACCGGGTCGCCGAGCGCGCCGCCGAGCGGGGGCTGCCGTCGCTCACCGTCCGTTGCGCGGTCTTCGCGCCGGAACGCGACTGGGAACGAACCCTGCGCGAGGTCGGGTTCACCCTCGTCAAGAGATACGTCCGGATGAGCGGGCCGCTGGACGACCTGCCCGACGAGCCGGCCGGTCCATCGGCAGTGACGGTGCGGCCGGTCCGCCCGGACGACGAGGCCGACCTGCGGGAGTTCCACCGGATCACCGATACCGCCTTCGCCGACACCGCCGATCACGAGCCGCTGTCGTACGAGCGGTGGCGGGCCCGGATCGGTGACCTGACCGCCTGGGACGAGTGGTTCGTCGCCGAGGTGGACGGGGTGCCGGTCGGCGCGTTGCGGTCCTCGGACCAGGCGGTCGACCAGCAGCAGGGCTGGGTGAAGAGTTTGTCGGTGCTGCCCGCGTACCGGCGCAGGGGTGTGGGTGCGGCGCTGCTGCGCAGCGCCTTCGCCCGCTACGCCGAGAAGGGGCGGCGGTCCGCCGGCCTTGGCGTGGACCTCACCAACCCGACCGCCCCGCTGTCGCTGTACGAGTCGGTGGGCCTGCGGGAGACCGTGTGGGCCGACATGTACGAACTTTCCGTCCCGGCGGCCGGTGTGTGATTGACGACCCCGGTCCGGCCCGCCCGGCGCTCCGCTCGACTGCGGTAGCACACTGGAGGGGTGCGATACGCGCTGCTACGCCGAGGCGGTGCCGGTGGGGCGGGCCCGCAGCTCGGTGACGTAGTCGTCCGGGGCGCCCGCCTTCTCGGCGGCGTTCGCGATCTCCGACAGATACCACGAGGTCGGCAGGCCACCCTCGTACCCGTTGAAGACGTAGATCCAGGCGGTCACGTCGCCGTCGAGGGTGGAGACCCGGACGTGCAGCTTGCGGTACGTGCCGGCGGTCACCCCCTCGATTTCGTCGAGCTGGCCGGCGTCGTACGGGTGGATGTCGTAGAGCGCCACGAAGACCCGGTCACCGGGGGACTCGACAAGGGTGCTCACCGCACCCTCCCAGCCGATCACGTCCGCCCCGGCGAAGGTCAGCCGCCAGCCCTCCAGCCAGCCGGTGCCCACCATCGGCGAATGCGGACAGTAGGCGCGCATCCGGGCAGGGTCGAGATTTGAGCCGTAGGCGGCGTGATGACGCACGGCGATGACGATAGCCCGGCCGACGGGTGGGGGAGAATACGACAGTGCGTGTCGAATGCGCTCGGGAGAAGAAAGTCACTGTGAGCATCAACGAAGGGCGAACGCTGTGAGCCGGATCGTGATCATCGGCGGGGGGCCGGCCGGGTACGAGGCGGCACTGGTCGCCGCCCAGCTGGACGCCGATGTCACAGTGGTGGAGGCCGACGGCGCGGGCGGTGCCTGCGTGCTTTCCGACTGCGTACCATCGAAGACCTTCATCGCCAGCTCGCAGGTGGTCACCGGTTACCGGGACACCGAGGAGTTCGGGGTGCACTCGGACGGCCTGGAGGCGGTCACCGTCGACGCGAGGGCGGTGCACGGGCGGGTCAAGCGGCTGGCCCTGGCGCAGTCCGCTGACATCCACGCCAAACTGCTGAAGGCGGGAGTCACCTTCGTGGCCGGCACCGCCCGGCTCGGCGAGGACTCCCTCGGGCACACCCACCGGGTCGTCGTCACCCCCGCCGACGGCGGCGAGGAGTACTCGATCGACGCGTCCACCGTGCTGGTGGCCACCGGCTCGACGCCCCGCCAACTGCCCACCGCCGTACCGGACGGTGAGCGCATCCTGACCTGGCGACAGGTGTACGACCTGCCGGAGCTGCCCGAGCACCTGATCGTGGTCGGGTCCGGCGTGACCGGCGCGGAGTTCGCCAGCGCGTACCTGGCGATGGGGGTCGAGGTGACACTGGTCTCCAGCCGGGACCGGGTGATGCCGCACGAGGACGCCGACGCCGCCTCCGCCATCGAGCGGGTGTTCCGCAACCGGGGCATGGAGATCCTCAACAACTCCCGGGCCGACGCGGTCCGGCGTACCGCCGACGGCGTCGAGGTGGAGCTCTCCGACGGCCGCAAGGTGACCGGCTCGCACGCGCTGATCACCGTCGGCTCGATCCCGAACACCGCCAACCTGGGTCTGACCGAGTACGGGGTGGAGCTGGGCCGGGGCGGCTACCTGACTGTCGACCGGGCCTCCCGGACCAACGTGCCCGGCATCTACGCCGCCGGCGACTGCACGGGTGTGCTGCTGCTGGCCAGCGTCGCCGCCATGCAGGGCCGGATCGCCATGTGGCACGCGCTCGGCGAGGCGGTCCGACCGCTGCGGCTGCGTACGGTCGCGGCGAACGTCTTCACCGACCCGGAGCTGGCCACCGTTGGTGTCTCGCAGGACGAGGTCGACGCGGGCAAGGTGCCGGCCCGGCAGGTGATGCTGCCGCTGTCCGGCAACGCGCGGGCCAAGATGGACGATCTCTCCGACGGTTTCGTGAAGTTGTTCTGCCGTCCCGCCAGCGGTCAGGTGATCGGCGGTGTGGTGGTCGCTCCGAAGGCCAGCGAGCTGATCCTGCCCATCACCATGGCGGTGGAGAACAACCTCACTGTCAACGAGCTGGCCCAGACCATCACCATCTACCCCTCGCTGTCCGGCTCGATCACCGAGGCGGCCCGCCAGCTCATGCTGCACGAGCTGGAGTGACCTGCCGGGCCTGGAGCAGCGCCACGGTGGCCAGGACGGCCACCTCGGTGAGGATCAGGAGGCGTTCGGCCAGTCCGATGAGCATCCGGTCGCCGGGGTAGGCGGACCAGATCATCGCCGCAGCCAGGGCCAGGCTCAGCAGGACCAGGGCGCGTAGGGTCCGGGCGGCTGGCGTCAGGTCAGGTCGGCGGGCGAGCAGCCAACCGGCCGCCGGCAACGCCAGGAAGGCGATCACCGACGCGTACCGGTGCAGGTACGCGGCGGTGGTCATGGCGGTGCCCGGCTCGTTCGTCGGCACCACGGCGGCCAGCAGCAGCCCACCCACCCATGCGCCGAGCAGCAGCTCGGCCGTACGACCGGCGCGCGGTTGGCGTGGGCTGGCGCGGCGCAGTCCGTACAGCAGCGCCACTGTGGCGAGCGCGAGCACCACCATGGCGATGTCGATGACGCCGCCGCGGTCGGAGACCGCGAAGTCGCTGATGGTCAACGCCCACGGGTTGAGGTCGTCGTTGACTTCGAGGTGGCCGATCACGGTGAGCAGCGCAGCCAGGGCGATCCCGCCCAGGGCCAGCAGGCCGGTACTCCGGGTAACAGGCATGCCTCAGCCTGTCGCCGCGGATACCCCAGCCGAATCCGGGACAGCCACCGAAATCGTTCCCCGGGACCACCCCTAGAGGCCTTTCGGGATGCGGCCGTCACGTGCTTCCGCGCATCCGTGAACGTCCGATGGTCGCGAAGACCTTCGCCAGGTCAGGCGACGTTCAGCTGGATGTTCCCAATGCGGGCGACGACGTCGAGATGACCACCCAGGCCGGTGACGTAGGCGCGGAGTGATTCCAGGCTGGTGTGCTCGCCGTTCTCGATCTGGCTGATCCTCGCCTGCGTCAGCCCCGCCGCCTCGGCCAGTTGTACCTGAGTCATACCCAGGTGCTTGCGGATCTCTGCCAGCTGCGCCCCACTGACCGCTGCCAGCATCTGCTCACGGTGCTGAGCGCGTCGGGAGACCCGGTCCGGATCTGCCCAGGAAGGGTCGAGCGCGCGGGCCTTCGCCTTGACGTCCTGCCAGTCAGCTCCATCGGTCATCTCTGTGCTTCCCTCAGCCTGGAGAGGTGCTCCTGAAACCGGTCGTCCGCCAACGGGACCGCCGTCTTGTACCAAGTCTGCCACTGGCCCGACTTGTCGCCAGCAACCAGAAAAACAGCTTCTCGAACTGATCAAAAGCGAAGATCATCCGGACCTCGGTGGAGCCGGTCGACCCAGGCCGCAACTCCTTCATGTGGTGGAAGATGCTGCCCTTGAGACGGTCAACCAGGGGACGCCCGAGCGCCGGCCCGTGTTCGGCGAGGAGATCGATGGCCTCGCTCATGAGGTCGGCGCTGGCGGGATCCGTCTTGCAGAGGTTGAGGAACCACTCCTCGACCTCAGGATGAAGTTTGACGTCCCACATGCTGCCAATATAAGTAAAGCTTATACTCGCAGATGTAACGACACTCAGTCGACGGGGACCTCGACCGCGGCGACCGCGGCGGCGGCGCGGGCGTGGCGGGCGCTGACCACTGTCATCGCCCATCCGGCCGCGGCGAAGCCGGCTGCCGCGGCGGTGGCGATGATGGCCAGCCGCCAGGCCGACTCGGTCAGTGCGGTGCCGCCCAGGTGCCCGACCAGCGCGCCGTAGGTGGCCCAGCCCAGCGCGGCGACCGCCTCGTAGAGCACGAACAGGCGGTACGGGTAGCGGCTGCGCCCGGCCGAGAAGCAGGCCGCCATCCGACCGCCGGGCACGAACCGGCAGAGCAGGATGACCAGCGGCCCAGGCTGTCGCAGCCCCTGGGTGACGCGGCTGGCCACCCGGCGGGCACGGCTCAACTCGGCGTGCCGGGGTGGCCGCCGGTCCGGCGCGCTACGCCCAAGCAGGTAGCAGGCCAGGTCGCCGGCGAATACGCCGAGCGCGCCGACGGCGATGGTGACCGGCAGGCTGAGCCCGCCGTAGACGGTGAGCGCACCACTGGTGATCATGACGATCTGGGTGGGGATCACCGGCACGAAGGCGTCCGCGATCAGCAGCGCGAGCAGCACCAGGTACGCCCACGTCGGCGATGCGACGTCAGTCAGAAGTTCGGGCACGCCTGCCACCTCGCCGAATGCGGCCAATTGGGTGTCTTGAGCCTGACGTCGTGTCCGGCGTCACGGTGGACGGCCCCGGCCCGTCGTGACCGTCGACACGACTGGGCCACCCAGCTACAACGAGGCCGGTCGCTGCCGGGTGACGGGTCCGGAGGCCGTTGCACCCGTTCGAGGCGGGCGGCAGAACGGCGTTCGTCGGCGTACCGTTGTCGGCGCGGCCATGCCCGTCGGGTCCCCCGTTCCTGACGATTCGGCCGCCAGGGCCGCCGGCGGGTCCCGCGCCGGCGGCCCACCCCTCCGCCGTAAATCCGGGTGCATCCTTGATGGTCGCGCGAGTACGGTCGCCGTATGCGCAGCGCGGTAGTGATGACCACGACGCCGGGTGTCCCCGGCGCGCCGCTCTGACGTAACAACAGTCGACCAGGCCCCGGGGCGATCCGCCCCCGTGGGCAGTGCGCCGAACGGAGCTCAGGTCGCCTCCGGGTCGTACCCGATCCAGGAGCCCGACATGATCGACCACCGTAGGCTCGGCCGCGAGCTGGACCTCTTCGTCTCCGACCCGCTGGCCGGCGCCGGCCTGCCGATCTGGCTGCCGGCCGGCGCCGCCGCCCGGCACGCCGTCGAGGAGTACGTCCGGGAGTTGGAGCGCCGCTCCGGCCACCAGCACGTCTACTCGCCGCCGCTGGGCAAGCGGGAACTCTTCGAACTCTCCGGCCATCTCGGCTACTTCGCCGACGACATGTTCCCGCCGATGCGGCTGAGCGCCGACGACGAGTTCGTGCTCCGGCCGGCCCTCTGCCCGCACCACGCGTTGGTCTTCCGGGCGCGGGGCCGCTCCTATCGGGAGTTGCCGTTGCGGATCGCGGAGCTGGGCGGGATGTACCGCTCGGAGCGCTCCGGTGTGCTCGGCGGGCTGTCCCGGGTACGCGCCATCTCGCTCAACGACGCGCACACCTTCTGCGCGCCCGAGCAGGTCGGCGCGGAGGTCGTCGAGATCCTCCGACTGATCCGCGAAGCGCACGCCGCGCTCGGTGTCCGGCCGGCCGGGTTCCGGCTGTCGCTGCGCGGGCCGGGCGAGAAGTACGTCGGCGACGACGCCCAGTGGGCCCGCGCCGAGGCGTTGCTCCGGGAGGCGCTGGCCGGGGTGGAGTACGTCGAGGCACCGGGGGAGGCCGCCTTCTACGGTCCGAAGATCGACATTCAGATCGTCGACGCCGCCGGCCGGGAGTCGACCATCTCCACCATCCAACTGGACTTCGACAAGCCGGAACGGTTCGACCTGTCGTACACCGACTCGGACGGCAGCCGGCGTCGGCCGATCATGGTGCACCGCAGCCTGGTCGGCAGCATGGAGCGGCTGTTCGCGTACCTCATCGAGGTGCACGAGGGGGCGTTCCCGGCCTGGTACGCGCCCGTCCAGTTGGTGCTGCTGCCGGTCGACGACGGTCAGGCCGACGCGGCGGCCGACCTGGCCCGACGGGCGGGCGACGCCGGCCTGCGGGTGGAGGTCGACGCCGCCGGCTCGCTGGGCGCCCGGGTCCGGGACGCGGCCCGCCGCCGCGTCCCGTACCTCGGGGTGGTGGGTGCCCGGGAGGTGGCCGACGGGCACCTCGCGCTGCGCCTGCGCGGCGGCCGTGCCCTGGCGCCGATGCCCGCCGACGCGGCTCTCGCCCTGATCGGCGGGCAGGTCGCCGCCCGCGCGGCAGACCTGCTGCCGTCGGACTGACCCGCCCACCGATCGTCTCGCGCGCACGGCCGCCCGACCTCAGACCGACGCCGGTTGGGCGGCCGGTTCCTCGTCGACCACCGCGCCGGTGAACTGTGAGCGGTAGAGCCGGTGGTACGCGCCCTGGGCGGCGAGCAACTGCTCGTGGGTGCCCTGCTCGACGATCCGGCCGTCCTCCATCATCAGGATCAGGTCGGCGTCGCGGATGGTGGAGAGCCGGTGCGCGATCACGAAGCTGGTCCGGTCCGAGCGCAGCGCGGCCATCGCTCGTTGCAGCAGCACCTCGGTGCGGGTGTCCACCGAGCTGGTGGCCTCGTCGAGGATCAGCAGTGACGGCTCGGCGAGGAACGCCCGCGCGATGGTGATGAGCTGCTTCTCGCCGGCGCTGACGTTGCTGCCCTCCTCGTCGATGACAGTGTCGTAACCGTCGGGCAGGCTGCGCACGAACCGGTCCACGAAGGTGGCCCGGGCGGCGGCGAGGATCTCCTCCTCGGTGGCGTCCGGCCGCCCGTAGGCGATGTTGTCCCGGATGGTGCCGCCGAACAGCCAGGTGTCCTGGAGCACCATGCCGATCCGGCCGCGCAGGTCGTCGCGGCGCATCGTCGTGATGTCCACCCCGTCGAGGGTGATCCGGCCGGCGTCCAGTTCGTAGAACCGCATCACCAGGTTGACCAGGGTGGTCTTGCCGGCGCCGGTCGGGCCGACGATGGCCACCGTGTGTCCGGGCTCGGCGACCAGCGACAGGTCGTCGATCAGCGGCTTGTCCGGCTCGTAGCGGAACGAGACGTGCTCGAACTCGACCCGACCGTGCGGGTCCGTGACCCGGGCCGGCGCGACCGGGTCGGGGGTCTGCTCGTCGGCGTCGAGCACCGCGAAGACCCGCTCGGCCGAGGCCACCCCGGACTGCAGCAGGTTGGCCATCGAGGCGAGTTGGGTGAGCGGCTGGGTGAACTGGCGGGAGTACTGGATGAACGCCTGCACGTCGCCGAGGCTCATCGTGCCGGAGGCGACCCGCAGCCCGCCGACCACGGCGATCGCCACGTAGCTCAGGTTCCCGATGAACATCATCGACGGCATGATGATCCCGGAGATGAACTGCGCCCCGAAGCTGGCCCGGAACAACTCCTCGTTCTTCGCGTGGAACGCGGCCTCGACCTCACGCTGCCGGCCAAAGACCTTCACCAGCTCATGACCGGTGTACGCCTCCTCGATCTGGCCGTTCAACTCGCCGGTGTGCGTCCACTGGGCGATGAACTGCTTCTGCGAGCGCTTGGCGATCCGCTGGGTGACCAGCACCGACAACGGCACCGCGACCAGGGCCACCAGGGCCAGCACCGGCGAGATCCAGAACATCACGGCCAGCACGCCGACGACGGTCAGCAGTGAGGTGAGCAGCTGGCTGAGGGTCTGCTGGAGGCTGGTGGAGATGTTGTCGATGTCGTTGGTGACCCGGCTGAGCAGCTCACCGCGCGGCTGCCTGTCGAAGTAGGGCAGCGGCAGCCGGTTGAGCTTCTCCTCCACCTCGGCGCGCAGCCGCAGCACGGTGCGCTGGACCACCCCGTTGAGCAGCCAACCCTGCCACCAGGACAGCAGGCTCGCCGCCAGGTAGAGCCCGAGCGCCAGCAGCAGCACCCGCTTCAGGGCGCTGAAGTCGATGCCCACCCCGGGCACCACGTCCATCCGGGCCAGCATGTCGGCGAAGCTGTCGTTGCCGCTGGCCCGGGCCGCCGCGACGGCCTGTTCGGCTGTGGTGCCGGCCGGCAGTTGCCGGCCGATCACCCCGGTGAAGATCAGGTCGGTGGCGTGGCCGAGGATCTTCGGCCCGGCCACGCTGAACCCGACGCTCACCACTGCCAACGTGATGATCGCGGCCAGGTGCAGTCGGTGCGCGCGCAGCCGGCCGAGCAGCCGTCGGGCCGACGGCCCGAAGTTCATCGACTTCTCGGCGGGCATTCCGGCGCTCATCCATCCCGGGCCGCCGCCCTGACGGCCGGGCGGCAGCCGCTTCGGCGTCGCCGCGCCACCGCGGGTCTCCGCCGCGGGTCCCCCGCCGGGTCGCCGCGCGGTCTCATCGGGCGTCCGTCCGTCGCCGGCCGGCTTCTGACTGGGTACGGCCGCGGCGCGCGACTCGTCACGCTCGCTCATGCCGCCACCTCCGAGGTCTGCTGCGAGGCCACGATCTCGGCGTACGTCGGGCAGGTGTCCAACAACTCCGCATGTCGTCCCACTCCGACGACCCCTCCGTTTTCCAGGACGATGATCTGATCGGCGTCGATGATCGTGGAGACCCGCTGGGCCACGATCACCACCGCCGCCTGCGCGGTGACCGGCCGCAGGGCCGCTCGCAGCCGCGCGTCGGTGCCCAGGTCGAGCGCGGAGAACGAGTCGTCGAAGAGGTAGATCTCCGGTTGCCGGACCAGGGCCCGGGCGATGGCCAGGCGCTGCCGCTGCCCACCGGAGACGGTGGTGCCGCCCTGCGCGATCGGGGCGTCCAGCCCACCAGGCATCTGGGCCACGAAGTCGCGGGCCTGGGCGATCTCCAGCGCCGTCCACAGCTCCTCGTCGGTGGCGTCCGGGTTGCCGTAGCGCAGGTTGCTGGCGACCGTCCCGGTGAACAGGTACGGCCGTTGCGGCACCAGGCCGATGCGTCGCCACAGCTCGTCCGGCGCCAGCTCCCGCACGTCCACCCCGTCGACCAGCACCGCGCCGTCGGTGACGTCGACCAGGCGGGGGATCAGCGACAGCAGCGTCGTCTTGCCCGCGCCGGTGCTGCCGATGATCGCCGTGGTGGTGCCCGGGGTCGCCCGGAAGGAGATGTCGCGCAGCACCGGCTCCACAGCGCCCGGGTACTGGAAGCGCACCCCGCGCAGCTCCAGCTCTGCTCGGGTGGGCAGTTCGGTGACCGGCGCGGCGGCCGGGACCACCGAGGAGTCGGTGTCCAGCACCTCGACGATCCGCTCGGCGCAGACCGCCGCCCTCGGCACCATCATCAGCATGAAGGTGGCCATCATGACCGCCATCAGAATCTGCATCAGGTACTGAAGGAACGCGGTGAGCGCGCCGACCTGGATCGCGCCGGCGTCCACCCGCTGCGCGCCGAACCAGAGCACCGCCACGCTGGAGACGTTCAGCACCAGCATGACCACCGGGAAGATCAACGCCAGCAACCGGCCGGTACGCAGAGCGGTGGCGGTCAGGTCGGCGTTGGCGACGCCGAAGCGGTCCGTCTCGTACGGCTCGCGGACGAACGCACGGACCACCCGGATGCCGGTGATCTGCTCCCGCAGCACCCGGTTCACGGTGTCGATGCGGGTCTGCATCAGCCGGAAGCCCGGCACCATCCGACGGATGATCGCGCCAAGGGCGATGGCCAGCACCGGCACGCTGACCAGCATCAGCCAGGAGAGCCCGACGTCCTCGCGCAACGCCATGAACACGCCGCCGACGCTCATGATCGGTGCGGCGACGAGCATCGTGCAGCTCATCAGCACCAGCATCTGCACCTGCTGCACGTCGTTGGTGTTGCGGGTGATCAGCGACGGCGCCCCGAACCGGGCCACCTCGCGGGCGGAGAAGCGGTTGACGTGCCCGAACAGTTCGGCGCGTACGTCGCGGCCGAAGCCCATCGCGACCCGGGCCCCCAGGTAGACGGCGGCGATCGAGCAGACGATCTGGATCAGGCTGACCAGCAGCATCCAGCCGCCGGTGCGCACGATGTAGTCGGTGTCGCCCCGGGCCACACCCTGGTCGATGATGTCCGCGTTGAGGCTGGGCAGGTAGAGCGAGGCCATGGTGCCCACGAACTGGAGCAGCACGACCGCCAGCAACGGTCTCTGATAGGTGCGCAGTTGGCCGCGCAGGAGTCTGATCAGCACGCCGGGTCCTTCGTTTCGGTAGGGCGTCCGGTCATCCGCGGGTCGTCTCCGCTGCCGATGACCTCAAGCAGGAACTCCCGGATCACCTGGGCCTTCGCCGGGTCGGCATCGACCGAGGTGAGGGGCCGTCCGGAGTGCATGAGCGCGCCGAGCGCGGCCACCCGTTCCCGCCCGGCCGGGGTGATGGCGAGCCGGATGCTGCGTCGGTCGTTGTCGTCGCGCTGCCGCTCGACCAGGCCGTCGCGCTCGAGCGTGTCGACGATGCCGGTCAGGGTTGCCGGGCGGACGAACCCCTTCTCGGCGACCGCCCGGTGCGGCAACTCGCCGTGTCGGGCGAGCGTCATCAGGGTGATCATGCCGGCCTGGGTGAGACCGTGCTCCTCGGCGAGGTAGCGGTTCCACCGCTGCCCGACCAGGTGCCCGGCCACCACCAGCAGCCGGCCGAGCGGCACGTCCTGGAGGGTCACGAGTTCCACGACAGGCAGGTTAGCTCCCTGATAGTCAGGGGCCAAACGAAATAACCGCAGCGGTGGCCACGAACACGATCTGCAGAACCGTTCGCTGTGCGAGCGGGGTGACCGGGCGGCCGGCGAGGGTCAGTTCGCGGCGGGCGGCCGAGACGTTGGCCGGGAACATGGCGAGCATGAGCAGGCCGAGCCCGGCCGCCGCGGCACGGGCGGTCGCTGGCACCAGGAGGCCGACCGCGCCGATCAGCTCCAGCACGCCGGTCACGGTGACCAGCAGGTCCGGCCGGGGCAGCCGAGGCGGGACCATCGCGATCAGGTCGGCGCGGCGCTGGCCGACGAAGTGCGCGACGGCGGTGAGCGTGAACATCACGGCCAGCCCGACGCGCAGCGCGGGATGCCAGCCGTCCAGTGCGGAGATGCCGGCCAGGCCGGCGGTCCGGGCCAGTGCGGTGCCGACGATCAAGGCGATCAGGGGTGCCATCGGAATCCTCCTCTGTGAAACTTGCCAGTGACAAGATTGCGCGTCAGGCAGTCATCTTGTCAATGGCAAGATAGGATTCGCGCATGACTGGCACCCGCGCCTACCACCACGGCGATCTGCGCCGGGCCCTGCTCGCCGCGGCGCTGGAGGCCGTAGGGGAGGTCGGACCCGCCGCGCTGAGCCTGCGCGACCTGGCCCGCCGGGCCGGTGTCTCGCACGCCGCGCCCGCCCATCACTTCGGCGACAAGGCGGGCCTGCTCACCGCGATCGCCGCGCAGGGCTTCGACCTACTGGCCCAGACGTTGACCGAGGCGGACGACGACCTGTTGGAGGCCGGCGTCGCGTACGTCGACTTCGCCGTCACGCACCGGGCGTACTTCGAGGTGATGTTCCGCCCGGAGCTCTACCGGGCCGACGACGCCGAGCTGAACGCGGCGCGGGGACGGGCCGGCGCCGCGCTCCGCTCCGGGGTGGCGGCGCTGTCCAGCGGCGGCGCGCCCGCCGACACCGACCGGGACTCGCTCGCGGCCTGGTCGATCGCGCACGGCTTCGCCACCCTCTGGCTGGCCGGCGCACTGCCCGACCGGGTGGGCGACGACCCCCGCGAGGCAGCCCGCGCAGTCCTCCGCCGACTCTCGACCTAACCCGCCCGCCCCGGCCTTCCCCGGCCCCCCACCCTTCCCCGGTTGATCATGAAGTTATTGCCAGGACACGCCGATGCGGGAGGCAATAACTTCATGATCAACGAGGGTGGGCGGTGCGGTGGGGTTACCAGCTGGTGGGGAGAGGCATTCCCTCAGTGAAGCCGGCGGCGCTCTGCACGCCGACGATGGCCCGCTCGTGGAACTGGGTCAGGTCCCGTGCGCCGGCGTAGGTGAAGGCGCTGCGTACGCCCGCGATGATCTCGTCGATCAGGTCCTCGACACCGGGGCGGGCCGGGTCCAGGTGCATCCGGGCCGAGGAGATGCCCTCCTCGAACACCGCCTTGCGGGCCCGGTCGTACGGGCTGTCGTCGGCGGTTCGGGCGCTGACCGCCCGAGCCGAGGCCATTCCGAAGCTCTCCTTGTACCGCCGGCCGTCCGCGTCGGTGTAGAGGTCACCGGGGGACTCGTAGGTGCCGGCGAACCAGGAGCCGATCATCACGTTCGACGCGCCAGCGGCGAGCGCGAGCGCCACGTCCCGGGGGTGCCGCACCCCGCCGTCGGCCCACACGTGCCGGCCCAGTTGGCGGGCGGCGGCCGCGCAGTCGAGCACTGCGGAGAACTGCGGTCGACCCACGCCGGTCATCATCCGGGTGGTGCACATCGCCCCCGGGCCGACGCCGACCTTGATGATGTCCGCCCCCGCCTCCACCAGGTCGCGTACGCCCTCGGCGGTGACCACGTTGCCGGCCGCCACCGGCACCCCCGGGTCCAGTTTCCGGACCGCCTGAAGTGCGGAGAGCATCCGTGCCTGGTGGCCGTGCGCGGTGTCCACTACCAACGTGTCCACCCCCGCCTCCAGCAGCGCCGCGGCCTTGCCGGTCACGTCCCCGTTGATCCCGACGGCCGCCGCGATCCGCAGCCGACCCCTGTCGTCCACTGCCGGCGTGTAGAGGGTGGCGCGCAGCGCGCCCTGCCGGGTCAGCACCCCGACCAGCCGACCCTCGGCGTCCACCACCGGGGCGAGTCGGCGACGGCCCGCCGAGAGCAGATCGAAGCCGGTACGAGGATCCGCGTCCGCCGGGACGGTGTGCAGCTCGGTGGACATCACGTGACGCAGTTGCGCGAAGCGGTCCACGCCCGTGGTGTCCGCCTCGGTGACCACACCCATCGGCCGGCCGGCGTCGTCGACCACTATCACCGCACCGTGCGAGCGCTTGGGCAGCAGGTGGATGGCATCGCCAACGGTCTCGGTCGGGCCGAGCGTGATGGGCGTGTCGTAGACCAGGTGGCGCTGCTTGACCCAGGCGACGACGTTCGCCACCACCTCGATCGGAATGTCCTGCGGGATCACCGTGATGGCACCCCGGCGGGCGACCGTCTCCGCCATCCGCCGGCCGGCGACAGCGGTCATGTTCGACACCACCAACGGAATGGTGGTGCCGGTGCCGTCGCCGGTGGAGAGGTCGACGTCGAGCCGGGAGCCCAGATCGGAGCGGGCCGGCGCCATGAAGACGTCGGTATAGGTCAGGTCGTGCGCGGGAGCCGCGCCGTGAAGGAACCGCACCCGGCAATCATTCCCGCTCGCGGTCCGTTCCACCGCCGGTGGTCGCGGAAAACACTCGCATCGTCGTTGGTAGTGGTGCCGGCGGCCTCGTCGGTGCTCGCCGGATGAGCCGGGCAGCCCGGCGGAAGTGCCACGCCGAGCCCGGCCGGGTACGAATCGGTCAGCCCAGCAGGAGTGCCACGGCGAGCCCGGCCATCACGACGGCGATGACCGCGTCCAGCACCCGCCAGGCGACGGCGCGGGCGAGCAGCGGCGCGAGGCGCTGCGCCCCGACGCCGAGCGCGGTGAACCAGACCACGCTGGCCAGTGCGGCGCCGGCACCGAAGACCCACCGGTGCGGGTGTTGTTGGGCCACGCTGCCCAGGAGCAGCACGGTGTCCAGGTAGACGTGCGGGTTCAGGTAGGTGAAGGCGACGCAGGCGAGCAGGGTCGCCCCCAACGTGGCCGGCGGCCGATCGGTGGGCAGTAGGGCGCCGGGACGCAGAGCGCGGCGGGCGGCGAGCACCGCGTAGCAGAGCAGGAAGGCCGCACCGCCCCAGCGGATCGCCATCAGCAGGCCAGGTCGGCCGGTCACCAGCGAACCGACCCCGGCCACTCCCGCCATGATCAGCAACGCGTCCGACGCGGCGCAAGTCAGCACCACGGGCACGACGTGCTCGCGTCGCAGGCCCTGGCGCAGGACGAAGGCGTTCTGGGCGCCGATGGCGACGATGAGCGCGATGGAGACCGAGAAGCCGGCGACGGCGGAGGTGAGCACGATGTCGACGCTAGGACCGTCGGCAGCCACCAGTCCAACTAAAGATTCTGAAGCAACTTAAGCTCAGCTAATGGAAGGTCTCGACTCGGCGCAGCTACGGACACTCGCGGCGGTGGTGGCGGAGGGCAGCTTCGACGCGGCGGCCCGGCTGCTGCACGTCACGCCGTCGGCGGTGAGCCAACGGATCAAGGCGCTGGAGGAGACCGTCGGTCAGGTGCTGGTCCGCCGCGCCCGTCCGTGCGTGGCAACCGACGCCGGCCGCCCGCTGCTGCGCCTGGCCGGTCAGCTCGCGCTGCTCGAACGGGAGGCGCTGACCGATGCCCGCGGCCCGCTGGCCGGCGGCGGCCGGATCCGGGTCGCCGTGGTGGTCAACGCGGACTCGCTGGCCACCTGGTTTCCCGCCGCGCTGGCCCGGTTGCCGCAGCGGGCCGGGCTCTCGTTCGACCTGCGGCAGGACGATCAGGACCACACCACCGAGTTGCTCCGCGACGGTTCGATGACGGCGGCGGTCACCGCTCAGCGGGAGGCCGTGCAGGGCTGCCGGGTGCTGCGGCTCGGGGCCATGCGCTACCGCGCGTTGGCCGCCCCGGAATTCGCGGCGTCCCACTTCGCCGAAGGATTCACCGCGTCCGCGCTGGCGAGCACCCCGCTGGCGGTCTTCGACCGGAAGGACCGGGTGCAACACCGGTTCATCCGGGCGGTGGTCGGTCGGCCGCTCGACCCGCCCGTGCACTACGTACCGTCGGTGCCGGCGTTCAGTGCGGCGATCCGGCTCGGGTTGGGCTGGGGCCTGGTGCCGGAACAGATCGCCGAGGCCGACCTGGCCGCCGGTCACTGTGTCGACCTCGCACCGGGTCGACACCTGGACGTCCCGCTGTACTGGCAGCACTGGCGGCTGGAGTCGGACGTGCTGAACGCCCTGACCGTGGCCGTGCGCGCGGTCGCCGCCGAAACCCTGCGCTGACCGCCCGCCGGGCGGCTCAGGCGATGGTGCGGGGTCGGGCCGCTCAGGCGATGGTGCAGATGGGGGCACCGGCGGTGATCACGGCGCCGACCTCGGCGCTGAGACCGCTGACCGTACCCGCCTTGTGGGCGTGCAGCGGCTGCTCCATCTTCATCGCCTCCAGCACCACGACCAGGTCACCCTCGGCCACTGTGTCGCCGTCCGCCACCGCGATCTTGACGATGGTGCCCTGCATCGGCGAGGTGAGCGCGTCGCCGCCGACCGGGGCGCCGGCCTTGGTGCCGCCGCCGCGCCGGGTCGGCTTGCGGGCGGCGGGTGGCGCGGTGGTCGTACTCCCGCCGAAGCCGGCGGGGAGGCTGACCTCGAGGCGCTTGCCACCCACCTCGACCACGACGGTGTCGCGTTCGGCCGGCGCCTCGGCGGTGCCGGCGGCGGCGGTGAACGGCGGCACGGTGTTGTGGAACTCGGTCTCGATCCACCGGGTGTGCACTGTGAACGGCTCGGCGGTGAACGCCTCGTCCCGCACGACGAGCCGGTGGAACGGCAGCGCGGTGGCCATGCCGTCCAGGACCATCTCGTCCAGCGCGCGGCGGGCGCGCTCCAGCGCCTCGGTCCGCGTCTCACCCGTGATGATCACCTTGGCGAGCAGTGAGTCGAAGTTGCCGCCGATCACGTCGCCGGCCGAGATGCCGGTGTCGACCCGCACGCCCGGCCCGCTGGGCAGGCGAAGCGCTGTGACAGTGCCGGGGGCGGGCAGGAAGTTGCGGCCCGGGTCCTCGCCGTTGATCCGGAACTCGATCGCGTGCCCCCGCGGCGTCGGGTCCTCGGTGATCCGCAGCTTCTCGCCGTCGGCGATCCGGAACTGCTCGCGGACCAGGTCGATGCCGGCGGTCTCCTCGGTGACCGGGTGCTCGACCTGGAGTCGGGTGTTGACCTCCAGGAAGGAGATGGTGCCGTCGACGCCCACCAGGTATTCCACGGTGCCGGCGCCGTGGTAGCCGGCTTCGCGGCAGATCGCCTTGGCGCTCTCGTGGATCTGCGCGCGCTGGGCGTCGGTGAGGAACGGCGCGGGCGCCTCCTCGACGAGCTTCTGGTGACGTCGCTGCAACGAGCAGTCCCGGGTGCCCACCACGATCACGTTGCCGTGCTGGTCGGCGAGGACCTGCGCCTCGACGTGCCGGGGCTGGTCGAGGTACCGCTCGACGAAGCACTCGCCCCGACCGAACGCCGCGACCGCCTCCCGGGTGGCCGACTCGAACAGCTGGGGGATCTCCTCCATCGTGCGGGCGACCTTGAGGCCGCGCCCCCCGCCACCGAAGGCGGCCTTGATGGCGACCGGCAGGCCGTGGTCGACGGCGAAGGCCATCACCTCGTCCGGGCTGGCCACCGGGTCCGGGGTGCCGGGGACCAGCGGTGCGCCGGCCCGCTGGGCGATGTGCCGGGCGGTGACCTTGTCGCCCAGGTCGCGGATCGCCTGCGGGGTGGGGCCGATCCAGGTCAGCCCGGCGTCGATGACGGCCTGGGCGAAGTCGGCGTTCTCACTGAGGAAGCCGTAACCCGGGTGTACGGCGTCGGCGCCGGCCCGAGCGGCGACGTCGAGCAACTTGTCGATGCGCAGATAGGTCTCGGTCGCGCTGTCCCCGCCGAGCGCGTACGCCTCGTCCGCGAGGGTGGCGTGCAGGGCGTCGCGGTCGGAGTCCGCGTACACGGCGACGCTGCCCAGGCCGGCGTCGCGGCACGCGCGGATCACCCGGACGGCGATCTCGCCGCGGTTGGCGATGAGTACCTTGCGCACCTTCGTGGCTCCTCCCGGGCAGGTTACTGACGGGGAGTGTATCGGCCGCCCACCGGCGGCCCTAACGATCGCTCAGTGTGGGATGCCGCACTGCACCCGCCACGGTTTAGTCAAACTTGGCTATTACGCTTATCGGGTGTCTTCGACTCGGATGATGATTCTCGGTCTGGTGCGGTGGATGCAGCCAGTGCACGGCTACGACGTGCGCCGTGAGCTGCTGAGCTGGAGCGCCGACAAGTGGGCGAACGTACAGCCCGGATCGATCTATCACGCCCTGCGCAAGCTCACCGAGGAAGGGCTGCTCCGCGCCGTCGCGACCGAGCAGGTGGGGGCCCGTCCGGCGCGGACCACGTACGAGGTGACTGTCAAGGGGGAGGACGAGTTCGAGACGCTGCTGCGCAACTCCTGGTGGACCATCAGCGAGCCCGCCGACCCGTTCGTGGCGGCCTTCTCCTTCCTGCCGGCGATGCCGCGCGCCGAGGCGGCCGCCGCCCTGCGTAACCGGGCCAACCTGCTGCGCGCCGGCGTCGAGTCCATGCGCGCCTCGCTGGAGTCGGACTGGGTGCGCAATCGCAAGCCGGCGCACGTGGGCTGGATGTTCGAGCTGTGGTCGGCGCGAGCGGAGGCGGAGATGACCTGGTGCGAGCGGATTGCCGAGCGGATCGATTCCGGTGTGTCGTACCTGCCTGCTGAGCTGGATGAAGCGCAGGGTTGGTCGGGGTGGAGGGACGGTGTGGAGCCGTCCGACACCGACGCGGAATAATCAACGTTGACTAAAAAAGCTATATCGCGTTAGCCTGCTGGCGGCACAGCGGGGGAGTGCGCCGTCCGGCGTCCGCCCACTCGACGGCCGGCCCGACCGGCCCGAACGACCAGGAGCAGAAATGATCGAGACCAGGGGGCTGCGGAAGTCGTTCCGCTCCCGCGCGGGTCGAGAGACGAAGACGGTGGACGCCGTGCGGGGCGTCGACCTTGACGTTGCCAAGGGCGAGATCTTCGGCTTCCTTGGCCCGAACGGCGCCGGCAAGACCACCACGCTGCGGATGCTCGCCACGCTGATCGAGCCGGACGGCGGCGAGGCCACCATCGCGGGCGCCGACCTGCGCAAGGACCCGGCCGAGGTGCGCCGCCGCATCGGATACGTCCCGCAGGGCGGCAGCACCTGGGACGAGTCCACCGCCCGCGAGGAGCTGGTGCTGCACGCCCGGATGTACGGCATCAGCAAGGCCGACGCGCAACGGCGCGCCGCCCGCGCCCTGGACGCCTTCCAGCTCACCGAGTACGCCGACCGCAAGTGCAAGACCTACTCCGGCGGCCAGCGTCGCCGGGTGGAGATCGCCCTCGGCATCATCCACGAGCCGAAGATCGTCTTCCTGGACGAGCCGACCACCGGCCTCGACCCGCAGAGCCGCGCCCACATGTGGGACGAGATCCGGCGGCTGCGCGCCGACGGGATGACCGTCTTCATCACCACGCACTACCTGGACGAGGCCGACGCGCTCTGCGACCGGATCGCGATCATGGACAACGGCGAGGTCGTTGCCGAGGGCACGCCAACCGAGCTCAAGCGGGAGATCTCCGGCGACGTGGTGCTGGTCGGTCTCGACCTGGCCGCCACCCCACAGGCCGCCCAGACGCTCGACGGCGAGCCGTACGTCAACAAGCTGGAGACGGTCGACGAGGGTGGTCTGCGCCTCTACGTCGACGAGGGCGCCACCGCCATCCCGCAGGTGCTGCGCCGACTCGACCACGCCGGGCTGGAGCTGCGCTCGATCGAGCTGCACCGACCCAGCCTGGACGACGTCTTCCTCACCAAGACCGGCCGCTCGCTGCGCGAGTCCTGACCACCGGAGACGACTCTCATGAAATTCGCCCGTGACACGTGGCTGATCTTCCAACGCCAGATTCAACTCCTGCTACGCAACCCGGTCTGGGTCTTCGTCGGCGTGTTCCAGCCGGTCATGTACCTGCTGCTCTTCGCCCCGCTGCTCAAGCCCGCACTGAACGCGCCCACCCAGGCCGCCGCCTACAAGATCTTCGTACCGGGTCTGCTGGTGCTGCTGGCCATCTTCGGTGGCCTGTTCCAGGGCTTCGGCCTGATCGCCGAGCTGCGAGCCGGTGTCATCGAACGCTCCCGGGTCACCCCGATCAGTCGGCTCGCCCTGCTGCTCGGCCGATCGCTGCGCGACGTGGTCTCGCTCCTGGTGCAGGCCGTCATCATCACGCTCTTGGCGCTCATCTTCGACCTGCGGGTGTTCATCGGGGACCTGCTGCTGGCGTACCTGATGCTCGCCCTGATCGCCCTCATGACCTCGGCCGTCTCCTACGGCGTCGCCCTCAAGGTCAAGAGCGAGGACGCGCTGGCCCCGCTGATGAACACCGTGGCGCAGCCGGTGCTGCTGCTCTCCGGCATCCTGCTGCCGCTGACCTTCGCACCCGGCTGGTTGCAGGGCGTCGCCAACTGGAACCCGTTCTCCTGGGCGGTCGACGGCACCCGGGCACTGTTCGCCGGTGACCTGGGCAGCGACAAGGTCTGGCAGGGCCTCAGCATCACAGCGGTCCTCGCCGCGCTGGGCGTCTACTGGGCCGCCCGCCAGTTCGCCCGCAGCGTTCGCTGACGCTGCCTTTGAGATTTGGGGTGTCCCCTGGTGGGGACACCCCAACATCAGTGTCAGGCGGTTGCTGACGGTCAGTGGACCCGGGCGAGGGTGAGGCCGTCCGCGATCGGCAGCATCACCGGGTCCACCCGTACGTCCGCGAGAACCTCGTCGTTGAACGCGGCGATGGCCCGGTCATTGGCGTCCTGCGGGGCGATGACCCGCCCGCCCCGCAACACGTTGTCGACGGCGATCACCCCACCCGGACGCATCCGGGGCACCAGCTCCGCCCAGTAGATCGGGTAGCCGGTCTTGTCCGCGTCGATGAACGCGAAGTCCAGGTGCCGCTCGTGCGGCAACTCCCGCAGTCCGTCCGCGGCCGGGCCGATGCGCAGGTCGATCGAATCCTGCACGCCGGCCCGTGCCCAGTAGCGCCGGGCGATGCCGGTGAACTCCTCGGAGATGTCGAAGCACGTCAGTCGCCCACCCTCGGGCAACCCGCGGGCGATCGCCAGCGACGAGAGCCCGGTGAACGTGCCGACCTCGACGGCCTGCCGCACGCCGAGCAGCCGGGTGAGGAACGTCAGGAACGCGGCCTGCTCCGGAGCCACCTGCATGGTGGCGTGCTCCGGCAGCACCGACCGGGTCTCCTCGGCCAGGTCCTGGATGATCTCGTCCGGCGGGGAGCCGTGTGCGACCAGATAGGCGTGCAGCTCGTTGGTGAGCGGGATCGACTTGGTGGTCATGACCGGACGTTACCGAGCGGCTCGACCGTTTGGCCGCCCGGCGCGACAGTCGTCCACAGGTCGGTGATCCGCAGATCCAGCTCGGCGAGGAGCCGGCGCAGCAGCGGCATCGACAATCCGACCACCGTCCCCGGGTCACCCTCGATCCGCTCCACGAACGGCCCACCCAGCCCGTCGATCGTGAACGCACCGGCCACCGCCAGCGGCTCACCAGTGGCCACGTACGCGGCGATCTCGTCATCGCTGATGTCAGCGAAGTGGACAGTGGTCGATGCGACCGCCTCCGCGCGCCGGCCCGCAGTAACGTCGACCAGGCAGTGCCCGCTGTGGAGAACGCCGCTGAGCCCCCGCATCCGCAGCCACCGCCGGGTCGCGTCAGCCGCATCCGCCGGCTTGCCGAGGATCTCCCCGTCGAAGGCGAGCACCGAGTCGCAGCCGATCACCAACGTGCGCTGACCGGCGGTCGCGTTCAGCCGGGTCAACACCGCCTGCGCCTTCAGGCGAGCCAACTCCAGGCACAACTCCTCGGCCCGCTCGGTCACCACCAGGGACTCGTCCACCCCACTGACCAGCACCTCGGGCTCGACGCCGGCAGCCTGGAGCAACTTACGACGGGCAGGGCTCGCCGATGCGAGCACGAGGCGGAGCGGCAAAGTCTCAGACACCACCCCGACGTTACCGCCCAACTCCCCACCAAGACCGACACCCCGCCCAGCACGGCCCAGCGGTCGGCGGTCGGGGTGGTCGGGCGGCCGGGTGGTCGGGCGGCCCGTGCGCCCTTGATCCACTCGACTTTCAGGAAAACGCGCTATCCGGTCGCCCCGGACACCGCGATTTCCTGAAAGTCGAGTGGATCAGCGCTTCGTTGATCGATCAGCGACTGATTCTGGGCGGCGGATCATCACCATGCCGACGTCGCCGCGCTATCACGGCCCACCCGACCCCGGCGGCCACGAGCACCCCGAGAGTGGCTAGGCCGCGCGCGGTCGCGCTATCGCTCTCGTCACCCGGCTGAGCACCAGCCGTCGTGGTCGGGCCAGCACCGGCCGGAGCGCTCACCGATTCAAACCCCAGCGGCGGTACGTCTGCCGTCAGCGCCGCCACAAGATCGATCACCCCGTAGCCGTACTCGTCGTCACGCCCCGGAGGGCCCTTGTCGACGGCGGTAGCCGTGAGCCGGTGCGCGACCTCCCGGGCCGGCAGGTACGGGTACTTGGACCTGATCAACGCAGCCGCGCCCGCAACAATCGCCGTCGCGTCCGAGGTGCCGGTGCCTTTGCGGTACTTGCCGTCGATGCTCGTGCTGTAGATGTCGACGGCGGGGGCAACCACGTCAATCTCCGGCCCAGTGACGGAGACGGCGGCACGCTTCCCGTCTCGGTCAATTCCACCGACAGCGATGACCCCATCCTCGGACGCTGGATAACCAACTGCAGAATCCTGCGGGCGGTTGCCACTGGATGCCACCACGATCACACCGGCCGCGAGTGCTGCTCTTATTGATCGCCTCAATGGAATGCCGGCGCCGCCCACCGAGGAGATACTTATAACGTCAGCTCCGTTCAGGACCGCAAAATCGATTCCGGCAGCCAGGTCTTCGGCCTTGCCCTCGCCATCGACAGGCGTATCTCGAATTGGAAGTATTTGCGCATCTGGGGCTATTCCCAAAGCGCCTGAGTTTGTCCCTTGTCCATGCGCAGCGATTAAGCCAGCCATCCCAGTGCCATGGCTGTTCTGATCGTACTGCCCGCTGCCATCTCCGCCGGCGATGATGTCAGTACCTCTTAGAAGGTTTCTTCGCAGGTCGGGGTGCGGTTGCACTCCTGTGTCTGGGACTGCGACAGTTACCCCTGCTCCTCGGGTAATGCGTTGCGCGTTGGAAGTATTGAGGTAGCTAAGGTGCCACTGGTCCGATCTGATTCTGTTAATCTCGCCAGGCTCGCCACTCGGGAACTGAGAGCCTGTTCCCGCCGAAGCTTGACCTGCGGACAGTGTTGCCGAAAAAATAGCTGACAATATCTGCAGGGCTCGACGATTGCGATTCATTAGCGGTTGAAGCCGATTGCGGGGCCAGGATCAGGTGGGCTCTGCTCCTCTGGCGGGCGGACGACGGGGTCTACCCCTTGGTCGATCTCCCACGGATGATCGGGATCCCAGGCTCGCCGATCTGTGGTCTGTCCCCTTTGTGCGGGATGATTAGGCGGGTAGATAGCGCCCAGACCCGAAGCGTTAGCGCCGCCGCCCAGCCCGGGGGCGCCACCGATGGGCGGAAGTTGATGCCGTCCAGGTAAACCCCGGCTTCCGGCTGGCCGGGAACCGGCTCCACCGGTAGGTGCGGTACCAGCGCCACCGCCACCAATCACGCCGCCAATGGGATTAACTTTTCGTGTCGGACTGGACGGGGGTACGGGCTGACCTAGTCCAAGGCCTGGTGCTCCACCGATAACTCCGCTCGGCGGCATCGACCGCGTCGGCGGCTGCGGGGATGGGACCCCATTGCTATTTCCGCGAACCTGCCGATTTTCGACTCCCGACTTGCCCTCAGGGGGCAAGACTGGGACCCGAGGTATCGGGCCAGGTGGGAGCGGTGTCGGCGTTCCTATCCCCGGGGATGGGGTGCCAAATCCAGGACTTCCAGGAATCTGAGGAGGTGGCACAGTTGCGGGGCTGGTGCCGCCAAGTATCGGACCTATCACGGTGGCGATCGAGGCGGGTTGCGAGCCACCCGTCGGAATAGGTGAAGGCAAAGACGGAGCTGCGCCGACAGTTAAGGGCAAAGGTAGGATTGGCGGAATTGTGGGCGCGGAGTCATAAGCGTCTGAGTCGGACGGGTCTCGCCTCGGGCGCGGAGGCGCCACGGGTGGTTTTTGGAGGGTTGCTTGGGCTTGTTGGAGTTCGCCGCTTAGGTTGAACATCATGGATCGCGCCTGCACGTTCAGTCGTTCCAAGTCCCCATCAGCAACAGGCGGCGTGGCAGCTCGGTTGCCCATCACCGCTTTCGGGTCGGCGACCATCGACTCGTACGCCTGCTTCTGCTGGAACTTGGTCGCGTACTCCTCGTAGATCTTGCGGAGTGCGGCGCGGGTGGTGCCGATGGCCTGGGTTGCGGCGGAGAGCGCGGTGTAGTTCGCGGCGGCGGCGTCGTGGGTGCGCTGCACCTTGTCGACGAGTTCGTCGAGTTCGGCGAGGTAGGTGCGGGAGGCGGCGCTGGTTTCGGGGGGCCACGCCTCGGCGAGTCCGCGTCGGTACTGCTGGAGGCGGCCGAGGTGGATTTGCGCCAGGTCGCAGACCTTGCGCCAACCGGCGACCTGTTTCCAGTGGTTGGCGGTGTCGTGGTCCTGGAGGCAGGCCCACATGCTGTTGACGTCCATGAGGTGCCAGTCGGTGAGGCCGGAGGTGCGGCCGGTGCCCCGTTCGATCACGGCAGCACCACCGGCCCTACGGCGTCGGGGCTGGTCGGGTCGGTCAGGGTTGGCGTCGGGCCGCCGGGGAGGACGCTGGCCGGGTTGGCGAGGGCTCGTTGCACGTCGACCACTCGGGCAGCGGTGAAGGCGTCGCTGTCGGCGTAGTGGGTGGCGACCTGATCGGCGGCGGCGGCCAGGTGGCCGGTGGCGCCTCGGACGGCGTACACCATGTCGGCGGTGGCCTGCTGTGTCTCGTGGTGTGCGTGCAGGAACGTGACCAGCTCGATGAAGGCGTCGCACGGGTTGGGCAGCTTCGCGGACATGTCTTCGGCGATGTACGACAGGTGCGGCGCGTAGTTGCTCTCGACCTCGGCGGCGAGCCGTTCGGCGAACTCTCTGAGCTGGCTGATGTCGGCTTCGATGCCGCCGTAACCGCGTAGCCAGGGTGCTGGCCGGTCCTCTTCGGGGATCATGGATCCTCCCTACCCGTAACGGCACCGTTTCCCTGAGTGAGGTTAACGGCTCAACGCCACCCTGACAGCCCCCGTACCGGTAGGTCTCGGGTTAGCGGGGCAGGCCGGCGGCGCGCCACCCGCTGGAGCCGCCGGGTCGACCGCTGCGCGCCCAGGCGGATTCCGTCGCCGGCGTGGGAGCGGCGGCTGGACGGGTTCGGACGATGATCGCCCCCACCAGAGCGGCCAACTCCTCGGCGGTGGGCACGCCGCGGACGACCCGGAACAGCGGCTCTTCGGCAGACATGCCGCCAGGGTACGCGGCGCGAAGTTACCCGAAGCGCACAGTGGCGTGCCGGCGGTGTGAGCGTCGGCGGGTCCGGGTACCGTCTCACCGATGTCGAACGCGCTTCCCCAACTCGTCGCTGACCGATACCGGCTCCTGTCGCCGCTCGGCCAGGGCGGCATGGGCCGGGTGTGGAAGGCGCGCGACGAGGTGCTGCACCGGGACGTCGCCATCAAGGAGTTGGTGCCGCCGCCCGGCCTCACCGATGAGGAGCGCCGCGAGATGCGCGAGCGCTCGTTGCGGGAGGCGCGGGCCATCGCCCGGCTCAACCACGCCAACGTCGTCCGCATCTTCGACGTGCTGCGCACCGATGGCGATCCGTGGATCGTCATGGAGTACGTGGCGTCGAAGTCGTTGCAGGACACTCTCGCCGAGGACGGCCCGGTGTCGGTGGCCCGCACTGTGGAGATCGGCCTGGGCGTGCTGGGTGCGCTCAGCGCCGCGCACAAGGCGGGTGTCATGCACCGCGACGTGAAGCCCGGCAATGTGTTGCTCGGCGACGACGGTCGGGTGGTGCTGACCGATTTCGGTCTCGCCACGATCCCCGGCGACCCCAACGTGACTCGCACCGGCATGGTGCTCGGCTCGCCCGCGTACATCTCGCCGGAGCGGGCTCGGGACGGCACTGCCGGGCCGGAGGCCGACCTGTGGTCGCTGGGCGCGACGCTCTACGCGGCGGTCGAGGGCAAGTCGCCGTACGCCCGGCCGTCGGCGATCGGCACCCTGGCCGCGTTGGCCACCGAGCCGATTCCGCCGCCGAAGAACGCTGGTCCGCTCAAGGCCGTCCTCAACGGGCTGCTGCGCAAGGACCCGAACGAGCGCATCACGGCCGAGGTGGCGGAGCGGTTGCTGCGCCGCGCCGGGGGCAAGCGGTCGCGCGGCATCTCACTGCTTGATGGCGTACGCCGGCCTGGGCCGAACGGTCCGCGCGAGCCGCGCCCGCCGCACGTGCCGGCGCCGCGACCGGCCGAGAGTGTCGACCGGCCGGTGTCGCCGCCGGCCGCCGCCGCGAGCACCTCGGCCGCCACCTCCGCTGCCGCCGCGACCCCCACCGCCGATGCCACGCCGACGGCCGTCGTCTCCTCCGACGCGGCCGCCGACCCGACCGCGCTGGTGCCCACCGAGCCGGCCGCAGCCGCACCGGCGGAGCCGACCGCCACGATCGACCGCCCGTCCGAGGTCGAGCCGGTAGATGCCGAGCCGACCGCGAAGGTCACGGCCGCGCCCGACACGAGCGGCGACGGTACGACGAACGTCGACGACGAGCCGACTGTCGTCGACGGTCCGCCGGTGGCTCCGGAGCAGCGCAAGCCGACCACCCCGACGTCGCTCATGCCGCCGGTGAGTCCGGCCGGGCGCGCGGCGGTGCCGCTGTCGGATGGCACGAAGCCGAACAACACCCGACGCAACCTGCTGATCGGTGCAGTGGTGGCGCTGCTGCTGATCGGTCTCGTGGTGGTCGTGCCGTTGCTGACGAAGGACGACGACAAGACCCCGCAGGCCAATCCGACCAGCGCTGCCGCGACCTCCGCGCCCGCGCCGACCTCCGCTGCGGCGCCTCCGCCGCCCACCAGCGGTGCCCCGAGCCCGTCCGCCTCGGCCACCCCCTCGGTCGACCCGAACGCGTTGCCGGCGGGTTGGAAGCTGCACCGGGACCCGTTCGGCTTCGCCCTGCCGATCCCCGATGGTTGGGTGCGTAGCACGCCCCCCGACAAAACTGTCGTCTTCGAGGATCCCAACGGACCGGGCGAGCTGCTGGTGCAGTGGACTGACAGGCCGGCGAAAGACGCGGTGAAGGACTGGCAGGAGCAGGAGCCGCGGCGCGCTAGCCGCGTCAACAACTACCAAAAACTCAGCATCGTGGGCTGCGACTTCTGGAAGACCTGCGGCGACTGGGAGTGGCTGGAAACGCGGGACGGGCAGCGGATCCACGTCCGCAACCGGGGGTTCGTGACGGCCAAGAACCGCGGTTACGCCCTGCGGTGGGAGATCGCGGAGAAGGACTGGCAGGCCAACCTGCCGAACTTCGACCGGATCGCCAAGGGTTTCGTGCCCGACCGTCAGGACTGAAACTCATTCGCATGACCTTGCGTCGTCGTGGGTACTTGACCTTCGACGACGGAAGGAGGCACGACATGGGTTACCGACGGAGGGACACTCGGCCCCGGCTGGCACTGTGGATGCTCGTGGCGCTCGGCGACGCGATCCTGCTGCTGGTCAGCGCGGGGGTTTCGGTGCTCATCGCACTGCTCGGCGTCGCGATCGTTGCTGGCTTTGGCGTGGCTGCCTGGCGGTTGACCCGCAGGGGCGCGCTGGCTCGTGAGGATGCTGTGGTGCCGGCCCTGAGCCGGCGGCGGGCTTGACCCGTACCCGGTGGTGTGGCGGCAGCCGGACCGATTGTCGACCGTGCTGGTGACCGTCGATCCCGCTGCCGCCAACGGCCCGGTCAGGTGTTGTTGGCCAACGCGATCAGGCGGCTCCGGTCACCGTTCCAGTAGTTGCGGTCCACATTGCCGCTGATTCCGGAGACCGCGCCGGTGCTGGTGTACTGCCAGAAGCTCCACACCGACGCGCCGGCCGGCAGGGCGCCGGGGGTGCTCGACCAGCGGGCCAGCCAGAGCGGGTGGTTCGCCCACGGGCCGGTCCAACTGCCGGTGCACTGGTTCCACCAGCTCGTGGTGGTGTAGATGACCGCGTACCGGCCGGTGCGGGAGCGGTAGGTGTTCAGGAAGTCCTGCACCCAGTTGCGCATTCCGGTCGTGCTGAGCCCGTAGCAGTAGCCACCGGCGTACGGGTTGCCCTCGATGTCCAGCGCGGCCGGCAGGGTGCGGCTGTCCGCGGACCAGGCGCCGCCGTTGGAGGCCAGGTAGTTGGCCTGGGTCGAGCCGGCGGAGATGTTCGGGCGGGCGAAGTGGTACGCCCCGCGGATCACCCCGGCGTTGTACGAGTTGACGTAGTTGGCGTTGAAGTTCGGGTCCTTGTAGCTGGTGCCCTCGGTCGCCTTGATGAACGCGAACTGGATGCCCGCGTTGCGGACGCTGGTCCAGTTGATGGTGCCCTGGTAGCGGGAGACGTCGACACCGGGTGTGGTGGCGGCGGCCGCCGGTCCGGCGGTCGCGACCAGGGCCGCCGCCGCGGTGGCGAGGACGGTGAGGCCGGCCGCGAGCGCGCGGCGCAGCGATGATCGGGTACGGGCCATGAATGCCTCCAAGGACGTCGCTCTATCGACATTCATCTTTGGAGGTAAGTGCCCTAGATCACAAGTGCAGCCGGAAAAAAGCTTCATCGGCGGGCGTCAGTAGCCCCAGTGACCGATGTATGAACCGGTGCCTCGGGAGCGACACGGAACGCCGCCGGTAGGCTCGCGCCCCATGATGTCGATCGACGGGCTGAGCGACCTGTGGGACACGCTGTTCGGCGCGCAGCCGGACCCGCCCGCACTGCTGGTGTTGATCACCGGGGCCGTGGCGCTGGTGGTGGTCTCCACCCGGCTGCCGTGGCGGATCGCCCGTAACGCCGTCACCATCGCGCACGAGGGCGGGCACGCCCTGGTCGCCCTGCTCACCGGCCGCAAGCTGCACGGCATCCGGCTGCACTCGGACACGTCCGGTCTGACGCTCTCCGCCGGCCGCCCCACCGGGCCGGGCATGATCCTCACTCTGCTCGCCGGATACGTCGCGCCGCCGCTGGTGGGGCTGGCCGGCGCCTGGCTCCTCGGCGGTAACCGGATCACCCTGCTGCTCTGGGTCGCAGTGGCGCTGCTGCTGGCCATGCTCGTCATGATCCGCAACGTCTTCGGCATGGTGTCGTTGCTGATCACCGGCGCGCTGGTGTTCGCCGTCTCGTGGTACGCGACGCCGCAGGTCCAGGCCGCGTTCGCGTACACCGGGGTGTGGTTTCTGCTGCTCGGTGGGGTGCGTCCGGTGGTCGAGCTGCAGCGCCTGCGCTCGCGGGGCCGGATGCCCGCCTCCGACGCCGACCAACTCGCCGGCCTCACTCCGTTCCCGCCGCTCTTCTGGGTTGGCGTCTTCGCCCTCGTCAACCTGGCGGCGCTGATCGCCGGTGCGCTCCTGCTCGCCGGCCCGATCCTCACCGACGCCGGCCTGACCACCGGCTGACCGGCGGGCTGAAGGCGCACGGGCGGAAGGCGCACGGGCGGGCAGAATGAGGCCATGCGATACGTGATCATCGGGGCGGGTGCGGTCGGCGGGACCATCGGCGTACGGCTGGCCCAGGCCGACCGGGACGTGACACTGGTGGCCCGCGGCGCCCACCTGGACGCGATCCGGGCGCGGGGTCTGACAGTTCGGCAGCCCGACGGTGAGGTCACCGCCCGGCTCGCGGCGGTGGACCGGCCCACCGACCAGCCGCTGCCGGCGGACACCGTGCTGATCCTCACCGTGAAGTCGCAGGATAGCGCCGACGCGTTGGCGGCCTGGGTGGACGCGCCGGTGGTCGGCGGCGGCACGGCGGGCGAACGTCTGCCGCTGGTGACAGCGCAGAACGGGGTGGCCAACGAGCGGGCCGCGCTGCGCCTCTTCGCCGACGTGCACCCGGTCTGCGTCTGGCTGCCGGCCACCCACCTGGACCCGGGTGTGGTGGTCGCCAACGGGTACCCGCATCCCGGGATGCTCCACATCGGGCGATACCCCGGGGGCGCCGACGACACCGACCGGGCGATCGCCGCCGACCTGACCGCCGCCGGCTTCGTCGCTCCGGTCCGCGCCGACGTGCTGCGCTGGAAGTACGGCAAGCTGCTCAGCAACCTCGGTAACGGCCTACAGGCGTTGCTCGGCGGGGACATCCCGGACGCGCTGGTCGAGCGGGTACGCGCCGAGGGCGTCGCCGCGCTCGCCGCCGCCGGCATCGCACACACCTCGCCCGAGGAGGAGAAAGCCGAACGCGGCGACCTGGTCGGGCAACGCCCGGTCGACGGTGAGGCTCGCTCCGGCGGTTCCACCTGGCAGAGCCTGGCCCGGGGCACCGGCTCGACCGAGGTCGACCACCTCAACGGTGAGATCGCGCTGCTCGGCCGGTTGCACGGCGTACCGACGCCGGTCAACGTCGCCGTGCAGCGGGCCGTACGCCGGGCGGTCCGGGAGCGGATCGGGGCCGGCGCGTTCCCGCTCAGCGAGTTGGAAAAGTCGATCGCCTGACCGGGCAACCAACGGCCCTTGCCGGTGCGTGTTCCCAGCGACCGACACGGGGAGGTAGCGGGTGCCGGACGTCGACGGGTTCGACGAGTTCTACCGGGGGAGTCGGCAACGACTCCTCGGGTTCGTCTACGCCCTCACCGGCGATCGGGGCGAGGCGCAGGACGCCGTGCAGGAGGCGTACGTCCGGGCGTGGCAGCGTTGGTCGACAATCAGCGCGTACGACGACCCGGAGGCGTGGGTGCGGGTGGTGGCCAGCCGGATCGCGGTCAGCCGGTGGCGCAGCCTGCGGAGCCGCGCCCGCGCCTACCTGCGACACGGGGCCACCGAGACCGTTCCCGGGCCGGGCACCGACACCGTCGCTGTGGTCGCCGCACTGCGTCGACTGCCCGAGGAGCAACGCGTCGCCATCGCCCTGTACTACCTGGTGGGCATGCCGGTCGCCGAGGTCGCGCGGGAGACCGCGGCCCCGGTGGGCACCGTCAAGGCCCGTCTCTCCCGGGGGCGTACCGCGCTCGCCGGCCTGCTCGCCGTCTCTGATCTGGAGGAGGCCACCGATGCGTGACGACCCGACGTTCGTCGAACAGATCCAGCGGGACCTGCAGGACGTGCGGTGGCTCGGCCCGGAGGAGATCCGCTCCCGGGGCCGCCGCCGCAGCCAGCGCAAGATCGTGGTGGCCACCGTCGTGCTGGCCCTCGCCGGGGTCTCCGCCGTGGCGGTCGCCGCCCCGAGGAAGTCCCCACCACCGGCCCAGCCAGCCGCCTCGGCCTCGCCGACCCGACACGAGATCGCCACCGACGCCCTGTTGCAGCCAGCCGACCTGTCGCAACAGGTCGATGTGCAGCTCAGCCAATCGGGGCTGGGCGAGCCGGTCCTGCTGGACCACCTGCTCGGCTACTGCCGGACGAGCCAGGGACGGTCGAACGGTTGGCAGATGTCGATCCTGTCCCGTTCACAGACGTTTGTGCCGAAAGACGCTGCGCCGATCCGCACCCGGTCGGCTGGTCTGGTGACGCAGGAGCTCTTCCGGTTGGTACCCGAGGCGGCCCGACAGCTCTTCACCGATTTGGACGACCTGGTCGCCCCGTGTGCCGCGTGGCTGAGCGTGGGGCCGGTCATGACGGCGGGAGGGACCCGCACGGGGGAAGCACTGCACCGGTGGTCGGTGGTGCGGCGGGGCTTCGCCGGGGACGACGCCGCCATCCTGCGGGACTCGCTCACCGTCACCCGGGACCTGGAGACCGGCCAGCCGCTCGGCGACGCGCCGTCGCCGATCCTGCTGGCGGTCGTCCGGGTCGGCGACACCGTCTCGGTGCTCCGCCTCGGTGACGACGGCACCGAGGCCGAACTCGTGCAGCTCGCAGTGGCGGCGGCAGCGCGGATGTGTGCTGCCGCCAACCCGCCCTGCTAACGCGGCCGGGGCGATCAGGGCGGCGAGATCAGAGCGGGATGTTGCCGTGCTTCTTCGGCGGCAGGGTTTCCCGCTTGGTCCGCAGGACGCGCAGCGCCCGGACGATCTGGGTGCGCGTCTCGTGCGGCGCGATCACCGAATCGATGTACCCACGCTCGGCGGCCACGTACGGGTTGGCCAGGGTGTCCTCGTACTCGGCGATCTTCTCGGCCCGGACCGCCGCCGGGTCCTCGGCGCCGGCCAGCTCGGAGCGGTACAGGATGTTCACAGCGCCCTGCGCGCCCATCACCGCGATCTGCGCTGTCGGCCAGGCGAAGTTCAGGTCCGCGCCGAGGTGCTTTGAGCCCATCACGTCGTACGCCCCGCCGTACGCCTTGCGGGTGATCACGGTGACCTTCGGGACGGTCGCCTCGGCGTACGCGTAGATGAGCTTCGCGCCCCGGCGGATGATGCCGTCCCACTCCTGACCGGTGCCGGGCAGGAAGCCGGGCACGTCCACGAAGGTCAGTACCGGGATGTTGAACGCGTCGCAGGTGCGAACGAAGCGGGCGGCCTTCTCCGAGGCGGCGATGTCCAGGGTGCCGGCGAAGTGCATCGGCTGGTTGGCCACCACACCGACCGGTCGCCCCTCGACCCGGCCGTAGCCGACCACGATGTTCTGCGCGTAGAGCGGCTGGACCTCCAGGAACTCCCCGTCGTCGAGGACGTGCTCGATCACCGTGTGGATGTCGTACGGCTGGTTGGCCGAGTCCGGGATCAGGGTGTCCAACTCCCGGTCCTCGTCCGTGACCTCAAGCGAAGCGGGGGCGTCGACGACGACCGGCTCGTCGAGGTTGTTCGACGGCAGGTACGACAGCAGCGCCTTGACGTAGTCGACAGCGTCGTCCTCGTCGCTGGCGAGGTAGTGCGCGTTGCCGCTGCGGGTGTTGTGCGTACGCGCGCCGCCCAACTCCTCCATGCCGACGTCCTCGCCTGTCACCGTCTTGATCACGTCGGGACCGGTGATGAACATGTGCGAGGTCTGGTCGACCATCACAGTGAAGTCGGTGACCGCCGGGGAGTAGACCGCGCCGCCGGCACAGGGGCCCATCACCAGTGAGATCTGCGGGATGACGCCGGAGGCCCGCACGTTGCGGAAGAAGATCTCGCCGTAGAGGCCGAGCGAGACGACGCCCTCCTGGATGCGCGCGCCGCCGGAGTCGTTGATGCCGACCACCGGGCAGCCGATCTTCATGGCCAGGTCCATCACCTTGACGATCTTCTCGCCGAAGACCTCGCCGAGCGAGCCGCCGAAGACAGTGAAGTCCTGAGCGAAGACGCACACCTGCCGGCCGTCCACCGTGCCGTAGCCGGTGACCACACCGTCGCCGTACGGGCGGTTCCGCTCCAGCCCGAAGGCCGTGGACCGGTGCCGGGCCAACTCGTCGAGTTCGACGAAGGAGCCCTCGTCGAGCAGCATCTCGATCCGCTCGCGGGCGGTCTTCTTGCCGCGCGCGTGCTGCTTCTCCACGGCGCGGGCCGACCCGGCGTGCACCGCCTCGTCGACCCGGCGCTCCAGGTCCGCCAGCTTGCCCGCGGTGCTGTGCATGTTGGTCCCGGTCTCGGTAGTCACCCAGGGAATATAACGATGGTTCAGGTGGGTGCCGCTGTGCAGTACGCCTCAGTGTCGACCGGAGCACCGCCGTAGGCTGGCGGAATGTCGGGCTCCCCGTACACCGATCTGGACCGGCCGCCGCTGTCGGCGGCCCGGCTGCGCCGCGCGTTGACAGCGCCGAACGGGCCGTGGGCCCGGCTGGAGCTGCGTGCCGAGACCGGCTCCACGAACGCCGACGTGGCCGAGGCCGCCCGGGCCGGCGAGCCCGAGGGCCTGGTAGTGGTCGCCGAGCGGCAGACCGAAGGGCGCGGCCGACGCGGTCGGGTCTGGCAGTCGCCGGCGCGGGCCGGCATTGCGACGAGCGTCCTGCTGCGGCCCGGCGAGGCTGTGCCGGACCGCGGCTGGCTGCCGGCGACACCCACTGGGTACGGGTGGCTGCCGTTGCTGGCCGGCGTGGCGCTGGTCGAGGCGGTGGCCCGGCTGGCCGAGCTGGAAGCCAGCCTCAAGTGGCCGAACGACCTGCTGATCGACGACGCGAAGTGCGCGGGCGTGCTGGCCGAGGCGGTGCCCGGAGGGGCGCCGGACCAACCGCCGGCCATCGTGCTGGGCATCGGGCTCAACGTGACGTTGCGCGCCGACGAGCTGCCGGTGAATCCGACCGGGCTGCCGGCCACCTCGCTCCAGTTGGCCGGCGCTGTGGCCACCGATCGGGATCCGCTGCTGCGGGCGCTGCTGCGCGCGGTCGCCGACTGGTACGACCGTTGGCGTTCGGCGGGCGGCGACGCGGTGGCCAGCGGCCTGCGCGACGCCTACCTGGCGGCCTGCGCGACGATCGGACGCGAGGTACGCGTCCTGCTCCCCAACGGCGAGTCCCTGACCGGCACCGCCACCGGAGTGGACCCGGACGGCCAACTGATGGTCACCACGTCGGCCGGCGCCCGGACCCTGGCCGCCGGCGACGTCCTGCACCTCCGCTGAGGACGGGCAAGATCACGAAGAGCCCGAGTGGGCCCGCGCGGCGGATGTCGTGGCGGGGCTTGGGGGGTTTACCGTCTGCGCGTCTAGAAAATCGCGTTGGAGGTTCCCGTGGCGTTTCCTGAAGACGTGCTCACCGAGGACGAGCACGTCGTGCTGCACCTGCATCCGCACTGGAAGGCGTTGATCCGGCCGATCGCGGTGCTGGTGCTGGCCATCGCCGCGGTGGTGGTCGGCGTGCTCCTGTTGCCCGAGAGTGGCGGCGGTTCGATCGCGCTGGCCGTGATCGGGGCGATCGCCCTGGTCGCGGTGCTCTGGCTCGGCCTGTGGCCGTTCCTGGTCTGGCGCACCACCCACTACCTGTTCACGAACGAGCGAGTCCTGCTTCAGCAGGGTGTGTTCTCCCGGGACCGGCGGGACCTCCCGCTCGCCCGGGTCAACGACCACTCGATGAACCAGCGTTTCGTCGAGCGTCTGCTCGGCTGCGGGACGCTCACCATCGAGTCGGCAGGTGAGCGCGGCCAGTCGGTGCTCGCCGACGTGCCGGACGTCGGGAGGGTGCAGACCACCCTGTACGAGCTGGTCGAGGCACAGCACGACAAGCACTCGCTGGGCGATGGCGAGATGCGCGACATGCTCGCCGACATGCAGGACGGCAAGCCGCTGCGCGACACCACTACCTGAACCGGACGGTGGAGACCCGCCCCTGCCGCGCGGTGGGGGCGGGTCAGTCGGGTTGTTGGGCCTCGGGTGAGCCGCTGCTGGCCGTCGAGCCGCTGTCGGACGACCCGACGGTGGGCGGGTCCCCTGCGGTCGGGCCGGGGTCGGGCTGGTCCACCTCGGGCTGGTCAGCGTCGGTGGCTTCGGCCTCGGCTTCGGCTTCGGCTTCGGCTTCGGGGTCGGCCTCGACCGGTCGCACGGCGAACCAGCCACGGAAGCGGGTCCGCAGCACCTCCTGCTCGGGCCGGTCGTCCGGGCCGAGGCGCAGCATGGTGCCGGTGAGGCTGACGGTGCCGAGCCCGGGGCGGGCAGTCGACGGTCGGGCGCCCATCACGTCGACCCGGACCGCGAGCCGGTCGCCGGCCCGCACCGGGGCGAGCCAACGCAGCTCCTCCAGGCCGGGGGATGCGTCAGCGGCGGCCCGGGACAGCAGGTGGTCGACGTACGCGCGCATGAACAGGCTGACCGTGTAGAAGCCGCTGGCGATCAGACCGCCGTGCCGGCTCGCGGCGGCCAGGTCGCTGTCGACGTGGTACCACTGCGGGTCGAAGCGGCGGGCGAAGGCGACCATCTCGTCGGCGTCCACGGTGACCACGCCGAGGTCGACGGTGAGCCCCGGGACGAGATCCTCGAAGAACAGCTCGGCCGGTCGCCCCGTGCCGGAGCGGGCGTCGGGTGTCGTCACCGTCGGGGCGCGCGACGGGTGCTGACGTGCAGCTCCGCGGCGAGTTCCGCGTCCAGGTCGACGGCGGGGCTGACGCTCAGCCGCGGGAGCCGGCTCTGAGCCGGTGCGCCGGCTGGGGAGTCGAGGCGTTGCGCGGATTCCGCCTCCTCCAGCTCGGACACCGATTCCGCCAACTCGGCGACCGGGTCCATCTCCGCCATGGTGTCCCACTCGTCGCGCGGAATGTCGTGCCAGGTGGAGTCGGGTTTCGCGGCCTCGTCCTCGGCCGGTGCGACGGGTTGGAAGACGAAGGTGCGGTACGACCAGAACCGGAACAGCGTGGCCAGCATGACACCGACGGTCTTGGCCAGATTCAGCGCCAGAAGGCCGTGTACGCCGAGACCGTACTTGGCTGCCGCCACGGCCCCCAGCTCAATGAGCAGACCAGCACCGTTGAATAGGAAGAAAAGCAGATATTCTCGGCGAAGCGCCGATTTCGGGCGATCGCGGTACGTCCAGTGCCGATTCATGAGGTACGACGTGATGGTGGCGACGATCGTCGCGATCACTGTCGCCTTCAACTGACCGTTGACGAAAACGGTCAGTGCAAGGGCATTGAACACCGCGTAATTGATGACGGTGTTGATGCCGCCGACGATGCCGAACTTGAGCGCCTCGTGGATGAACTTCTGCCAGCGCTCAGGCAGCAGGCGGACAAGACGCATGCGAAACACCTTAGGGCAGTCGGTGCGGCCGGCGATCACCGGCCGAACGAGGTGGGCGGCAGGTCACGCCCCGTGGTCTCGATCGGGATTCACCTGCGGAAGGGTCGGGGTTCCCGCTTCGACGAAGACGAACCGCCGGTACGACCAGAATCGAAACAGCGTGGCGAACCCGGTGCCGACGATGTAGCTGGCGAGATTGTCCGCCAGGCGCGTCTGGAACACGGCCGGCCAGATGGCTCCAAGCCCGTAGCGGCTGAGCGCGAGGCAGGCCACGGTGATGCCGAGACCGACAGCGTTGAAGAAGAAGAAGAGCGCGTACTCGCGGGCCGCGTTGTTGCGCTGGCGGTGCCGCCACGTCCAGAACCGGTTGCCCACGAAGGCGACGGACGCCGCGATCACCGTGGAGATCGTCTTCGCCGTCAGCTCTTCGACGCCGTGCTTGCTCGTCAGGTAGTTGAAGAGCGCGAAGTCGACGAGGAAGGCGAAGCCGCCCACCGTGGCGAACTTGCCCATCTCGCGGATGAGGTGACCGAAGCGGTCGAGGAGTAAGCCGACGAGACCCCGTCGGGTCTGCCGGGGACCCGGTTGTTCCCCGGTCATCGTGGCGGCCACGGAGGGAGCCTACCGGCTGCCGCCCAGTCAGAGGGGTAGCAACGGCAAGCGGGCGTGGTCTCCCGAAGGGGCCCCAGCGCCGCGTACGTGACCACTGCACAGAGCGTAGCCAATTGGGAGGACTGAGCCGCCGCGGAACGGGAATCACCGCACCGGTCGGCGGGGCAGGTCCACGGCCCGACCGCAACAAGCGTCCGCCGGGGTGCACAACAAGATTTGCGTGAAACTGCGCGGGAAAGCGGGTATCAGCTCGTGATGCCGCAGCGAGGCCGTAGCTTGTGCAGTTCTTCACAACCTGTCCCACTGACTCGGAAGGCTGCCCGGTTTACGCTGAGGCCAATCCCAGGTTTCCACGAAGGCGACGCATCGCGCCGCTGAGTCTCGTGCATCCCATAGATCGGTCAGCGTCGACCACAAGGAGATGTGTCATGGTTGCTCCGGCTGTTGTGCGGGGTATTGATCAGGCCCCGACGTCCCATCCGAAACTGCTCGCCTGGGTCCGTGAGGTCGCGGAACTGACCACCCCCGACCGTGTCGTCTGGGTGGACGGGTCCGACGAGGAGTGGCGCCGCCTCACCGATGAGCTGGTCGAGGCCGGCACCCTGATCCGGCTCAACCCGGAGAAGAAGCCCAACTCGTTCTACGCGCGCACCGACCCGACGGACGTCGCCCGGGTCGAGGAGCGCACCTACATCTGTTCCGTCGACGAGGCGGACGCCGGCCCCACCAACAACTGGATGGCGCCGGCCGAGATGAAGCGGACGATGACGGAGCTGTACCGGGGCTCCATGCGCGGTCGCACCATGTACGTCATCCCGTTCGTCATGGGGCCGGTCGAGGCCGAGTCCCCGATGTTCGGTGTCGAGATCACCGACAGCCCCTACGTGGTCGCCTCGATGCGCATCATGACGCGGATGGGCACCCGGGTCCTCGAGGCCATGGGCGACGACGCCGACTTCGTGCACGCGCTGCACTCGATCGGCGCCCCGCTCGCCCCCGGCCAGCAGGATGTCGCGTGGCCGTGCAACGACACCAAGTACATCTCGCACTTCCCGGAGAGCCGGGAGATCTGGTCGTACGGCTCGGGTTACGGCGGCAACTCGCTGCTGGGCAAGAAGTGCTACTCGCTGCGGATCGCCAGTGTGATGGGCCGGGACGAGGGCTGGCTCGCCGAGCACATGCTGATCCTCAAGATCACCTCGCCCGAGGGCAAGACCTACCACATCGCCGGCGCGTTCCCGTCTGCCTGCGGCAAGACCAACCTCGCCATGGTGGAGCCGACGATTCCCGGCTGGAAGGTCGAGACCATCGGCGACGACATCGCCTGGATGCGATTCGGCCCGGACGGCCGCCTCTACGCCGTCAACCCCGAGTACGGCCTGTTCGGCGTCGCGCCCGGCACCGACTGGAAGACCAACGCCAACGCCATGCGCACGCTGGACCGGGGCAACTCCGTCTTCACCAACGTCGGCCTCACCGATGACGGCGACGTCTGGTGGGAAGGCATGGGCGAGCCGCCGGCGCACCTGATCGACTGGAAGGGCAACGACTGGACGCCGGAGAGCGACAGCCTGTCCTCCCACGCGAACAGCCGGTTCTGCACCCCGATCACCCAGTGCCCGATCCTCGCCGACGAGTACTTCGACCCCAACGGGGTGCCGATCGACGCGATCCTCTTCGGCGGACGCCGCAAGGACACCATCCCGCTGGTGACCGAGGCCCGCGACTGGGTGCACGGCGTCTACATGGGCGCCACGCTCTCCTCGGAGACCACCGCCGCCGCGTCCGGCGCCGTCGGCGTGGTCCGGCGGGATCCGATGGCGATGCTGCCGTTCATCGGCTACCACGCCGGCGACTACTTCCGGCACTGGATCGAGATGGGCAAGGGCGCCGACGGCGACGAGGCGAAGCTGCCCAAGATCTACTACGTCAACTGGTTCCGCAAGGACCCGGACGGCTCGTTCCTCTGGCCGGGCTTCGGGGAAAACTCCCGGGTGCTCAAGTGGGTCGTCGAGCGGATCGAGGGCACTGCCGGCGCGGTCGAGACGCCGGTCGGCATGGTCCCCGCTCCGGACGCCCTCGACGTCGAGGGCCTGGACATGACCCCGGAGGATGTTCGGATCGCGCTGAAGGTCGACCCGGACGAGTGGCGCAACGAGCTGCCGATGATCACCGAGTGGTTCGAGAAGTTCGGTGACAAGCTGCCCGGCGTGCTCTGGGCCGAGTTGGACGCGCTGCGCGCCCGCCTGGACGCCGCGCAGCCGCAGCGATAGGTGTGAACGAGACCCTTCGCGGGCAACATCGGATTTCATGAGGACGGCCGCCGAGACCCAGGTCCGGCGGCCGTCCGCCGTCCGGGTGCTGACCACCCTGCTGGCGACGACGGCGGCGGCCACCGTCGTGGTCGAGCTGCTCAACTGGTGGTACGCCCCGGAGCAGGGATTCGGGCTGGCCGTACGGACCGGCTGGGCCATGCTGCGCTCGTTCGGCTTCCTGCTGCTGATCGGGCACGTGCGGCGGGGTCGTACGGTGGCCCGCCCGTTCGGCCTGATCCTCGCGGTCACCACGATCTTCGCGGTCGGCCGGCTCGTCGTGCCCCGGCAGGGAGTGCCGCCGCTGCCCGGCCTGCTCGGCTTCGCCATTCTCACGGCGCTCTGTGTCGCGGTGGTCTGGCTGCTCTACCGCTCGTCGGCGTTGGCCGGGCATCTGGTCCGGCACCGTCCACGCCTCGTCATCGACCGGGACGGCATCTCCTGGCGGGAAACCCCTCCACGCCGGCCACAGGCCAGTGCCTGGTTGTTGACCAGCCGGGTGGCGGCCTTCACCTACAGCCCGCTGATGCTGGTGCCGGCGCTGGTGGCCGGAGGTTCCATCCTGGATGGTCGACTGACAGCGGTGCCGGCCGTGCTGTTCTGGTTCGGTGCTGGCATCACGGCCAGCTACGCGGTGCTGTTCTGCACGGCGTTCCTGATGCGGGGCAAGGACTGGGCGCGTGGCCTGCTGGTCGTCGTCACGGTGGCCGTACTCGCCGTGGATCTGCCGCTGTGCTGGTGGCTGCTGGGCGTGGACGGCCTGGTCCGCGACGGCGCACCCCTGCTCGCCGCCGCCGGGCTGGCCCTCTACGGCCTGCGCCGCGCCGCCCGCACCACCGACGCGGCCCAACCTGAACCCCAACCCTGACCGCTGATGGGCCGCACCGACGCCGCTGGGGCCGACCCGGCAGGCCGACCGCGACCCAGTCCATCCATCCCCTCCTTTGCTCTGCACCCCGATAGGCGACAGTCGCGGACGGTAACCGTCGCGTCCGCGGGTGCAGAGCAAAGGAGGGGGGTGAGACCGGTCGGCCCAGTGCGGGAGCGGTCTTCGAGGGCGGGCAGGGGGCAGGATGGCGGGTGGCGTCGGTCACAGCGGTCGGCGTCGGGGTGGTTGCGGAGATCGTCGGGGCGGCCGGCCGCAAGGCCGACCGGGTCGCCCGGCGGGAACGGCCGCGCCGCGTCGGACTGGAGGGAGGCGCGCGGTGGGTGACGAGTTCGACGTGGTGGTGGTGGGGGCGGGGCCGGCCGGGTCGGCAGCCGCGCTGACGGCGCGCCGGGCCGGTGCCAGCGTGCTGCTGCTGGACCGGGCCGATTTTCCCCGGGACAAGGCGTGTGGTGACGGGATCGCCGCGCATTCGGTGGATGTGCTCGCCGAGCTGGGGGTGACCGAGGCGGTGGCGGGCTACGCGCCGCTGCCGGCGTTACGCATGATCTCGCCGGGTGGCGGTGCGGTGGCTCGGGCTCTGCCCCGACCCGCGTACACGGTGCCCCGGGAGGTTTTCGACGCGCGGCTGGTGGCGGCCGCTGTGGCCGCCGGCGCGCAGTTGCGACGGCACACGGTGCGCCAGGTCGAGCCGCGCGCGGACCGGGTGGTGCTCGACGGGCAGGTGTCCGGCCGGGTGGTGATCGGCGCGGACGGCGCTGGCTCGGTGGTACGTCGGGCGCTCGGCCATCCGCAGAACCCCGACCGGCACCTCGCGCTGGCCATCCGGGGGTACGCCCCGGCTCTGCCCGGCCCGTCCGAGCAGCTCATCGTCACCTCGAAGGCGCGTTGGCCGGCGTACGCCTGGTCGTTTCCGATCGGTGACGGGCGGGCGAACGTCGGGTACGGGGAGGTCCTGCGTGGCGAGCCGCTGAGCCGCGCGTACCTGCTGGACCGGCTGGCCGCGCTGCTGCCCGGCACCGATCTGGCGACAGTCACCGCGTTGCGCGCGCATCACCTGCCGCTCTCCACCCACCGGCCGGCGCCGGGGCGTGGGCGCACGCTGCTGGCCGGGGACGCGCTGTCACTGATCAATCCGTTCACCGGGGAGGGCATCTTCTACGCGTTGCTCTCCGGCGCGCTCGCCGGGTCGGCGGCGGCCCGGTCGCCCGAGGGCGCGGCTGGCCGCTACGCCGACGGGTTGCGTCGGCGCCTCGGCACCCACCTGCGGCACAGTTCGGTAGCGGCCTGGTTGGCCCGGCGACGCCGGGTGGTGGACGCGGCGGTCCGAGCCGCCCGTCGGGACGACCGGGTGTTCTACGACGTGGTCGAGTTGGGACTGGGTGACGGACGCCTCACCGCTCGTACGCTCGCACTGATCGGCGCCGGTCTGGGTGGCGGGGATGGGGCTCCGAGGCAGTGGACCGGCTGAAGGGTCGCTACGCTGCTAGGTGATGACGCTGCGGAACCTTATCTACTCCGTGTACGAGCGCCGGCTCACGGCGAAGCTCGCCGGTAAGCCGGTGCCCCGGCACGTCGGGGTGATGTGCGACGGCAACCGCCGATGGGCGAGGGAGATGGGCTTCGTCGACCCGAACGACGGGCACCGGGTCGGCGCGGCGAAGATCAAGCATGTCCTCGGCTGGTGTGACCAGGCCGGGGTCGGGCACGTGACCCTCTACCTGCTGGCCACCGACAACCTGCGCCGTCCGGCCGCCGAGCTGGACCCGCTCCTCAAGATCATTGAGGACCTGGTGGTGGAGCTCTCCGAGGAGGGCAACCCCTGGCGACTGCGCATCGTCGGGGCGCTCGACCTGCTGCCGGCGCAGACCGCGGCGGCGCTCAAGGGCGCCGAGGAGCGCACCCGCGAGCGCACCGGCGGCGCGGAGGTCAACATCGCGGTGGGCTACGGCGGCCGCCGGGAGATCACCGACGCGGTCCGTTCGCTGCTGCTGGAGCACGCCGCCACCGGGGGCACGATCGAGGAGTTGGCTGAGGTGCTGGACGTCGAGCACATCGCCGAGCACCTCTACACCCGGGGCCAGCCCGACCCGGACCTGGTCATCCGCACCAGCGGCGAGCAGCGGCTGTCCGGTTTCATGCTCTGGCAGTCCGCGCACTCGGAGTTCTACTTCTGCGAACTCAACTGGCCGGACTTCCGGCACATCGACTTCCTGCGTGCCCTGCGCTCGTACGCCACCAGACAACGCCGTTACGGCGCCTGACCCCCGGCGGCGACACCGTCGGTCGCCGTCGGAGTCAGGTCGGTTCAGGGCAGGTGGGTCAGCGCCCGGGTGAGGAAGTCGCCCAGGGCGGCCGGCGACTCGATGGTCAGGTCGGCGGCGTTGGCCACCTCGTGGCCGGTCTCCGGGTTGGCCACCGCCACACAGACACCGAGGAAGTCCGGGTCGGCGGCGGCGCGAGCGCGCAGCGCGGCGAAGGCCTTGATGTCGGAGACATCGTCGCCGAAGTACCAGGCGCCGGTGGCACCCTTGATCGCCTCGCCGATCACCATGCCCTTGTCCCGGTCGACAGGTGGCTTGAGCTCCAGCACCATCCGCCCGGCCTGCGAGCGCAACCCCAGACGGTCGGCCTGCGCCTGCCCCCACTGCTGCACTGTCGCGCCGAGCTGCGGGGCGGTACGCCAGTGCAGCGCGACCGAGAGCCGCTTGTACTCCACGAGCGTGCCGGGCGGCAGTTCCGCCCGGGCCAGATCGGCCAGTTCCTCCATGGTCGGCACCCAGGGCAGCGCGGCCGGTTCGGTGACCGTCTCGCCGCCGGAGTGGCTGTGCTCCAGCCCGTAGAGGCCGTAGAGGTCCACGCCAGCGAGCCCGCCGAGCTGATCCCGAAGGAACTCGACGGGTCGGGCGGAAACGATCGCGACCCGCTGCACGACCGGGGCGAGCGCCTCGATCGCGGCTAACGCCTTGGGTGCCGGGCGTACCGCTGTCGGATCGTCGTCGACGGGCGCGAGCGTGCCGTCGAAGTCGAAGAAGAGCACGGTCCCGGCCGCCCGGCTGGCGGTTATCCGCCAGGCCTGGTCGGCGTTCAACGGGGTTCTCGGCTGCTGATTGCCCAGATTCAACGGCGGCACGCGCGTCAGCGTACCCCGGCGATCCAGGCTCATTCCTGGCCGAGCGGACCCATTGAGCGGTACGGGATCAGCGTTCGGCGGCTCCTCGTCCGCGCCGGCCGAACGGCACCACTGCCGCCTCCTGGCCATGGCTCAACAGATAGCCCTCCACGAACCCGGTGTTGCGATCGCCGGTGTGGTTGTCGATCTCGTTGAGCCGTGCCACCAGGAACTCGGTGAGCGCGCTGATTCGGTTGTTCAGACGCTCGTGCAGCTCGGCGACGACGGCCAGGACGACCGCGGTGCCGGCGGTGATGAGCGCAAAGAGGTTGACGAGCAGCGGCAGCTGCCCGCCGTCGACCGCGAGGGTCACCGTGTTGCCGGTCGCCCACAGTGTCACCGACACCGTTGCGACCACGACTGCCAACCACTTCAGGGTCATGGACAGACCCCTCCTTCTGTCCCGCAGGGCTAGGTTCGGCCTTGTCCCGTCCCCCCGCCGATGACGAGCCCAAGCAGTACGAATAGGGACGCTAGCGTGCCCGTTCCAGCCCCGGAGGCAAACGAATGAACCTGACCAGGCGTTCTTTCGCTATCTGAGGAACTAGCCTGCCTGATTGCCCCTTTTTCGGACATCGACCGGCAACGTTGGGCGGTATGCGAGGTATCTGATGGTTTCCCGGATGTGGAACTTCTCCGCGTCCGACACCTGCGGATCGACCAGACGGCGCAGCAGCGCCTCCACGTCGGGGTCCATCGGAGGGGCGGCCTGGCCGGTGCGGGGGCCGGCCGCGGCGCGGTCCCAGCCGAGTGCGGCGAAGGCCGCGGCCGGGTTCAACCCCAGGCCCTCGCAGAAGGCGACCACCCGCTCGGCCTCCGGGTCGCTGGCCCAGTCGCCTCGGACCCAGCGGTTGATGGTCTGCCGGGAGACGCCGGTGCGCCGGGACACCTCGGTGCCGCTCCAGGCTCGGGTCGCCCGTGCCTCGTCCAGAGCCCGCCGGACGAAGGTGGCGAAGGCGATCTTCCGCGCATTGGCCGTCTCGGTCACTCCGTGACGGTACGGCCAGCCGGCAGCGGGCGCGCGCCCCGGCTCGCCACTGTCACGCAGACGTGACGAGAGGTTCGGGTTTCCGGTAAACGAGTCAGTGCCACTGTTGAGGGGTGTCACGCGGGCAGAATAGATGAACGTAGTGGCAAACGTAAGCGGACGAAAAGCTGATACTGTCACGCCCATGGGACATTCTACGGTGTGTCACGTGCATGAGACGATTGGTGCTCACATGCGTCACGCCCCCGGTGCCAGGGGGTCGTGGTGACCGAGCTCGCCACCCGCGCCCAGGCCTTCGGGCTGATCGCCGAGGGGGTCGCCGCGGGGCTGACCGCCCCCTGGCGCCTCTACCTGGCCCGAGGCTGCCGCTACCTGTCGCTGAGCGTCGGCGATCGTGCCGAGTGGAACGCCTGGCGTACCCATCTCGGCTGCCCGGAGCTGAGCGTCCGGGTCTACGACGCCGGCGGCGAGATCCGCCGGTCCTCGGTGGCCGAAGTCGTGCTGGACGGCTGCCGGATCAGCGTCGAGCTGGTCGAGGAGGTCAGCACCGACGACCTGGACCGGCTGCTCGTCGCCGACCCCACCACCATCGAGCCGGAGGAGCGATGACCTGGCGTCCCGGCTGGGCCGGAGCTGCCCGATGAGCCCGTTCCTCGCGGTGTTCCTCGTTCTGGTGCTCGGTGCCACCAGTTACGCGGCCGGTCGGCTGCACGGGCAGCTCAGCTACCGCATCGGCTACCGCTTCGGTTACCGGCAGGGCTACTTCGACGGTGACCGGGGCGCCTGGAACCGGCGTCGTCGGGACGCCCAGGCGGCGATCGCCTCGGCCCTGTCGGTCTCACCAGCGGGCGTGGTCCGCTCCGCCGGCGCTGTCGAGCGCCCCGGCACCACGTACACCGGCTCGTCGTTCAGCGCGCCGGCCGCCCCGATCACCGGGCGGCACCCGACCGGCACGCTCGTCCGACGTAGCGGTTGAGGTCGGTCGGCGGGACTGCCCCGCCGACCGGCGCCACAAGCGCGGTGCGTCGTCCGCGGCGGACACGCACCGTCGGGGTCACGTCAGACCGGTGACGGTGGCCCCACCCGGCCGGGATGCGCGCAGGGGGCATGCATCCCGGCCGGTTCCGCCGCGTCCGCGACAATGCCTTTCGGCTGGTGCGGACGTCGACGGAGCCCTGTTCACGAGCGCGTCTTGGGAGATCCACGTTCGGCCCCTAGCCGGGAAGGTCCGGCGGGGCTAGCGTCTAGGCATGGCGCGGGGTTCTCCCGAGCCAGCCGGTCCGCCCGGATCTGCGACCTCGCGCATGGGGTTCCGCATCCGACCCCGTGTCCCCGGGCACCGGAGGAGGCGGAACACGGGTGGCGGGTGCCCATCCGTCGGAGCAGGCCTGTGACGACTCGCCGTACCATCGCCGGTGCCGACCAGACCCCGGCCGCGACTGCCACGCCCCGCCGAGCCACCAGGAGCCGCCGTTCGGCGGCCGCCGCGCCGGCCGACCCCAAGGAGCCACGACCAGCCGGCCAGGCCTTTGTCCTGGACACGTCGGTGCTGCTCTCCGATCCGGCGGCTTTCCACCGGTTCGCGGAGCACGAAGTGGTGCTACCTCTGGTGGTCATCACCGAGTTGGAAGGCAAGCGGCACCATCCGGAGCTGGGCTGGTTCGCCCGGCAGTCGCTGCGGATGCTCGACGACCTGCGGGTTCGGCACGGCCGACTCGACCGTCCGGTGCCCGCCAACGACGTCGGCGGCACCCTGCGGGTGGAGCTCAACCACACCGACGACGGCGTCCTGCCGCCCGGTTTCCGCACCGAGAGCAATGACGCCCGGATCCTCTCCGTCGCGCTCAACCTCGCCGCCGAGGGGCGGGAGGTGACCCTGGTCAGCAAGGACATGCCGTTGCGGGTCAAGGCCGCCTCGGTGGGTCTGCGTGCCGACGAGTACCGCCACGGCCAGGCCAGCGACCCGACCTGGACCGGCATGTCGGAGATGGAGCTGAGCGAGAAGCAGATCGGCCAGCTGTACGGCGGCGAGACGCTCGACCTCGACGAGGCGGCCGGACTGCCCTGCCACACCGGTCTGGTGCTGCACTCCGGGCGCGGCTCCGCGCTCGGTCGCGTGCTGCCGGACAAGTCGGTGCGTCTGGTCCGGGGCGACCGGGAGGCGTTCGGCCTGCACGGCCGCTCGGCCGAGCAGCGGATCGCTCTCGACCTGCTGTTGGACGAGTCGATCGGGATCGTCTCGCTGGGTGGCCGGGCCGGCACCGGAAAGTCGGCACTGGCGCTCTGCGCCGGGCTGGAGGCGGTGATGGAGCGCCGCCGGCACAAGAAGGTGATCGTGTTCCGCCCGCTGTACGCCGTCGGTGGCCAGGAGCTGGGCTACCTGCCGGGCTCGGAGTCGGAGAAGATGTCGCCGTGGGCCCAGGCGGTCTTCGACACGCTCGGCGCGGTGGTGCACGAGAACGTGCTGGAGGAGGTCACCTCGCGGGGGATCCTGGAGGTGCTGCCGTTGACCCACATCAGAGGACGCAGCCTGCACGACGCCTACGTGATCGTGGACGAGGCCCAGTCGCTGGAGCGCGGGGTGCTGCTGACCGTGCTGTCCCGGATCGGGCAGGGTTCCCGGGTGGTGCTCACCCACGACGTGGCCCAGCGGGACAATCTGCGGGTCGGCCGGCACGACGGGGTGACGGCTGTCATCGAAGCGCTCAAGGGTCATCCACTCTTCGCGCACGTCACCCTCAGCCGTTCGGAGCGGTCGCCGATCGCCGCGATGGTCACGGACCTCCTGGAGGACATCCCAATCTAACGGGTATTTTGTGGGCTTTTGTCCGCATTTTTTGTGTGGCGCAGATCACAAACGGCCTGGTTGGTTTCCCATCAGCCTCACTGTGCGCAATCGTGTCCCACGAGCGTCCACGCACCACCGGAATCGTCGGCGATCGTTCGTCGCGAGACGGACGACATCGGCGAAGGTCGGTGCGTCGGCGCGACCGGCAACCGGTCGGGGCGCTCGTGGCACGGCTGACGGCCCACCTGTGGTCTGCGCCGCGCCACGTCCTTGCTCCCGACGAAGGGACCACTTCGTGAGTCGGCTGTGGAGCCGGTTGGGCGCCCGTACGGCTGCTGTAGCGCTGCTCTCCGTGGGCGTTGCCGGTGGCTTCTACCTGGGCGAAGACCGGGAAACCCAGCAACAGGGTCTGACCGAGCAGGTCAGTCTCGAGGTCGACCGGGCCGACCTCGCGTACCAGCGCGAGCGGCAGGCCGCCCACCAGGTGCAGTTCTCCAAGCAGCGGGCCGCCGAGTACCAGGCCAAACTGCGGGCGAAGCAGGCCGCCAAGGAGGCCGCCGAGCGGGCCCGCCGGGCCGAGGCCGCCGCCGCGTCCCGCAAGCGCGAGCGCGCCGCCGCGAACGCGCCCGCCAAGCCGTACGACGGGCCGATCCCGGCGTCCTGCGCCGAGTACAGCGGCAACCGCAAGACTGGCTGCGCCCTGATGATCAGCGCGGGTTTCGGCATCGCCGAGTTCCCCTGCCTGGAGAAGCTCTGGACCAAGGAGAGCGGCTGGAACCACAAGGCCAACAACTCCTCGTCCGGTGCGTACGGCATCCCGCAGTCTCTGCCGGGCAGCAAGATGGGCTCCGTCGCGTCCGACTGGCGGACCAACCCGGCCACGCAGATCAAGTGGGGGTTGGGCTACATCAAGGGCAGGTACAAGACGCCCTGCGGCGCCTGGACCTACTTCCAGAACAACAACCACTACTGACGGCTCTCGAAGGCGGGGCAGGTGGCTCTCCACTCGCCCCGCCTTCGCGCGTACCCGGACGGGACATGAGTGGCGGTCGGCCGCTTTTGCTGATAGCAGTTGTGGAGTGACCCTGCACCCGTCAAGCGGCGACCCCTACCGGTTCGGCACCGAGGCGTTCTACGCCGCGCTCGGCCGGGCGTTCGTCGCCATGTGCGCGGTGGTCCCGTTCCTCTTTCTCATCGAGGCCGTCGACCAGGGGCTCGCGTTCGGCCTGGACGCCACCGCCGGCATCATCCCGCAGCGCATCGACGGGCTGGACGGGGTCTTCTTCTCCCCGTTCCTGCACCACGGCTTCGACCACCTCTACAGCAACAGCATCCCGCTGATCCTGCTGGGCACCTTCGTCCTCGCCGCCGGCGCCCGCCGGTTCCTCTGGTCGACCCTGGTCATCATCGTGGTCAGCGGGCTCGGCGTGTGGTTCACCGGCTCACCCAACTCGGTGGTGGTCGGCGCCAGCGGTGTCATCTTCGGCTACCTGGGCATCCTGCTCACCCGGGGCATCGTCGAGCGCAGCTGGTGGAACTTCGCAGTCTTCCTGCTTGTCGGTCTGCTCTACGGCTGGCAACTGGTCGGCATCCTCCCCACCGACGAGCGGATCTCCTGGCAGGGGCACCTGTTCGGCCTGCTCGGCGGGGTGGTGGCGGCGATCCTGTTCCGTCGGCGGCGACCCGCCGTGGGCGGCCCGGACTACTCAGGCTCCACGCTCAGCCTGCCCTGAGCCGATTCTCCGGCGCGCCTCTGGGACGTGCTTGCCGGACCGTCGCCGCCCGCTTACGGTCGAGATCAGCACGCGTTGATCCGTGAGCGGAAAGCGACGGTACGCCATGCGCGAGGTCGATGTCGCCGTGATCGGGGCCGGTCCGGCCGGTCTCTTCGCCGCGTACTACGCCGGGTTCCGGGGGCTGTCGGTGGCGGTGATCGACGCGTTGCCCGAGCCAGGCGGTCAGGTCACCGCCATGTACCCGGAGAAGCTGATCCTCGACGTCGCCGGTTTCCCCGCGGTCAAGGGCCGCGACCTGGTGGCCAACCTGGTGGCCCAGGCGGCACCGTTCGGCCCGCAGTACCTGCTCGGCACCCGGGCGGAGAAGCTCGCGTACGCCGACGGTCGCCCGGTGCTCGGCCTGGCCGGTGGCGAGCAGCTCGCCTGCGGCGCGGTAGTGGTCACCGGCGGGCTCGGCAGCTTCAGCCCTCGGCCGTTGCCGTGCGCCGACGGCGCCCCCGGCTCGGGGATCGTCTACTTCGTGACCGAGCCGACCGAGCTGACCGACCGGGACGTGCTGATCGTCGGTGGCGGCGACTCCGCGTTCGACTGGGCGCTGGCGCTGCAACCACTGGCCCGGTCGGTGACCCTGGTGCACCGCCGGGAGAAGTTCCGGGCCCACGCCTCGACTGTCGCCCGGGTGCTCTCCCTGCCGGTGCGGGTGGTGGTCAACGCCGAGGTCACCAGGCTGCTCGGGGACGGCGCGGTGACCGGTGCCGAGGTGACAGTGCGCGGCGGTGCTACCGAGACGCTGCCGGTGGACACCGTGGTGGCCGCCCTCGGCTTCACCGCCGACCTGGGCCCGCTCGCCGAGTGGGGGCTACGACTGGACCGCCGGCACATCCTGGTCGACAGCGCGATGGCCACCAACCTGCCCCGAGTCTTCGCTGCGGGCGACATCACCGAGTACCCGGGCAAGGTCCGGCTGATCGCCACCGGCTTCGGTGAGGCGGCGACAGCGGTCAACAACGCGGCAGTGGCCATCGACCCGAGCGCCCACCTCTTCCCCGGGCACTCCTCCGACGCCGGCTGACATTCGTCGTCGAGGGCGGAGCTGCGGTCACTGACAGGGTCGGCTCTCTGCCGTCACACGCGGGCATCACGTCGGCCAGCGGGTGGCGCCAGCGCGGCGACCAGCACCGCCACCATTGTCAGCGCCGCCCCGAGCAGGGTGTTCACACCCGGGTGCGAGGCCGCCGTGGGGAGGACCAGGTCCAGCAGGACGGCGCCCACGATCTGCCCGGCGATGGTGGCCAGGCCGAGCAGCAGCACACCGGTGAAGCGGACGATCGCGGCGGCGATCGCGATGAACACGATGCCGATCGGGCCGCCCAGGTAGAGCCACGGCTCGGTCGGCAGGTGGCCGCCGGGCCAGCCGCGTACGGCGATGTCGATCGCGAACGCGACGAGCAGGGTGACGGTGCCGACGGCGAAGTTGACGAGCGTGGCGGTCAACGCGCTGTCGGCCGCCGCGCGGACCCGGCCGTTGACGGCCTGCTGCCAGGCGATACCCACCCCGGCGAGCAGCGGTAGCAGGGCCAGCGCCAGCGCGCCCGGGTCGCCGAGACGGTCGCCGACCGCCAGGCCGACCGCCAGCACTGTGAGCACCGCGCCGGCCAGCCGCTGCCGGGTGATCGGCTGCCGGCCGGTCGGCCCGATCCCGGCCCGGTCCACGGCGAGGCTGCTGCCGGTCTGGCCGGCGACAACGGCCACTGTGAAGACCGCCACGCCCAACGTGCCGATGGTGAGACCCTGGGTGGCCACCAGGAAGGCTCCGCACATTCCGCCGAGGCACTGCCAAGGCCGCAGCGTGCCGGTCCGCAGGGCCCGTCGCGTCGCGACCAGCCCTCGCCGACCACCGGGGGTCGCGGGCACCAGGACCAGCAGCACCAGCAGGCCGATGCCGAACGAGACGACAGCGGCGGCGAAACCGTCGTCGAGGCGTACCCCGAGTTCGCCGTTGATGCGCGACTGCACCGCCACAGCGACCCCGGAGGCCGACGCCAGCGCGACGCCGGTGATCCGGCGGGCGGCCGACAGGGTCTGCGGGGTCGCCGTGTCGGCGGCTGTCACTCCTGCTCGGCCAGCGGACGACCGTCGAAGTCGACAGCGGAGTAGAGCGCCAACTTCTCCAACCGGTGGTACGAGTCGATCACCCGGATGGTGCCGCTCTTCGAGCGCATCACGATCGACTGGGTGTACGCGCCGCCCGCCCGGTACCGCACCCCGCGCAGCAGGTCGCCCGAGGTGACCCCGGTCGCCACGAAGAAGCAGTTGTCGCCGGTGACCAGATCGTCGGTGCCCAGCACCCGGTCCAGGTCGTGACCAGCGGCGATCGCCTTCTCCCGTTCCTGCTCGTCGCGCGGCCACAGCTTGGCCTGCATGGCGCCGCCCATGCACTTCAGCGCGCACGCGGAGATGATGCCCTCCGGGGTGCCGCCGATGCCCATCAGGACGTCGACGTCCGACTCGCCCCGGGCGGCCGCGATGGAGCCCGCGATGTCGCCGTCGGAGATGAACCGGATCCCCGCCCCGGTCCGGCGGATCTGCGCGACCAGGTCGTCGTGACGGCTCCGGTCCAGCACGCAGACTGTCACCTCGGAAACGTCGGTGCCCTTGACCTTGGCGATCCGGCGCAGGTTCTCCGCCACACCGGCGTTGATGTCGATCACGTCGGCGTACGCCGGCCCGACGGCGAGCTTCTCCATGTAGAACACGGCGCTCGGGTCGAACATCGCACCCCGCTCGGAAACGGCGAGCACCGCCACCGCGTTCGGCATTCCCTTGCTCATCAGTGTGGTGCCATCCACCGGGTCGACGGCGACATCCACCTCCGGGCCCGTGCCGTCACCGACGTGTTCGCCGTTGAAGAGCATCGGGGCGTTGTCCTTCTCGCCCTCGCCGATCACCACCACACCGCGCATCTGAATCGAGTTGATCAGCTTGCGCATCGCGTCGACAGCGGCCCCGTCGCCGCCCTCCTTGTCGCCCCGACCGACCCACCGGCCGGCGGCCATCGCCGCGGCCTCGGTGACCCGGACCAGGTCGAGGGCAAGGTTTCGGTCGAGATCCTGTGGGATCCGCGTCCTGGTGTTCGTCATGACGGCTACTCCTCCTCGCGACGGTGCGGGGACGACCGGCGGCGGGGAGGCCCCCACTGCCGGCTTTGTCGCTGATCCTCACACGATGGCCGACCGGGCGTCGGCGCGGGGCGGTGATGGCCCGGATACCGCCGGTCGGGCGGCTGCGAAGATAGCGGGGTGGAACCCGCACAGCCAGCCGACCGCGTACCCGCCGACCGCACGCCGCCCGACGGTCAGCCGCCGGCCGACGTCCCCGCCGGCCGCGGTGGTGAGCCCGCCGCGACCGACCCGACCCCACCGCCGCCGGCGGTGTCCGGCAAGTCCGAGCGGTCGCCGAAGGACATGGCGATCTCGCTGCTGGTGCTGCTCGTCCCGATCGCGCTGCTGCTGGCGTTCTACCGGGGCTTCCTCGGCGGCGACCAGGCCACCACAGTCGATCCGGCGCCCGCCTTCGAGCAGGCACGTGCGGCGAACGTCTTTCCGGTGAGCCAGCCGCAGGGGCTCGACGCCGACTGGAAGACGGTCAGCGCCCGCTACCAGACCGTCGAGGGCGGTGCGAACCTGCGAATCGGCTACCTGACACCGGAGGGGCGGGGCGTCCAACTGCTGCAGAGCAGCGTCCCGGCGGACCGTTTGCTCCCCGCCGAGCTGACCAGTCAGGGCCAGCCGCAGGGCCCCACCGAGCTGGCCGGGCGCACCTGGCAGCTCTACACGGCCCGGGGAAACCAGCAGGCGCTGGTCCTGCTGGAGCCGACCCGCACGGTGATCGTCGTTGGCGACGCCCGGGACAACGAACTCCGCGAACTGGCCGGCTCGCTGCGCTGACCGGACCCGGTGGGGTGGCCCCGCAGGCGCCGAATCTGGGCAACAGGCCCGAAGGGTGATTGTCCGACGCGTCGACAGGGAACAAGGAGGGGGTGACCCTGGCGCGTTGCTCGGCCCGGGTCGCGCGACGCAGCCGACGGTGCTGCTGCGTCGCCCGGTTTCCGGCGCCGTCCAGGTCGTCGGGTGACCCCCTTGGGAGACACGTATGACTGTTCGACGACTCGGCGCCGGCCTGGTAGCCGCCGCTCTGATCACGCCCGCACTGGCCGCCTGCGCCAGCGGAACCGGCACCACCGGATCGACGCCCTCCCCGACGGTGAGCGCCTCCGGCACGGCGAGCCCGTCCGGTGCCCCGGTGGCGGGTGACGCCAAGCAGGCCCTGCTCGACTCCACCAAGGAGATCAGCAACGGGAACTTCCGGTTCACCCTGGCCGGCGCCGGCTCGACGGCGGAGGGGCTGGTGCACCAGCCGAGCCAGAGCGCGGCGATGAAGATCGCGATCGGTGGCCCCTCGGCCGACCTGGCGATGAAGCTCGACGTGATCCACTTCAAGCCGGACAGCTGGGTCAAGCTGGAGCTGAGCGGCCCCACCGCCGACAGCCTGCCCGCCATCAAGCAGCTCAACCTCGGCAAGTACCAGCACCTGGACCAGAACCGGATCAAGGGCAACCGCAACCTCGGCTTCGACTTCGAGAAGGTCGACCCGGCTGGCAGCGCGGTGCTCACCCAGGGCATCACCGAGGTCCGCAGCACCGGCACCGGCACGTACGCCGGCACCCTCGACGTCACCAAGGCCGCCGAGGCGGGCTCGTTGAACGCGGCCACGATCGCCGCGCTGGGCACCCAGGCGAAGACCGTCCCGTTCACCGCGAAGGTGGATCCGCAGGGCCGGCTCAGCGAGCTGGTGCTGCAGTTGCCGGCCGCCGGGCAGACCGCCGCCCAGGAGGTCAAGATGACCTACTCGGACTACGGTGCCGCCACCGCCGCGCAGAAGCCGCCGGCGGACCAGGTCGTCGAGGCGCCGGCCGAGCTGTACAGCCTGTTCAACTGACGTACCGAGGTGGGGCGGCTCCGGCCGCCCCACCGGCGGTCGGTCAGGAAGCGGGCTCCTGCCGGGCGGCGTCGATCCGCGCCCGCGCACCGTCCAGCCAGCGTTGACAGATCACCGCCAGCGCCTCGCCGCGCTCCCAGAGCGCCAGCGACTCCTCCAGGGACGTGCCGCCGGCTTCCAGCCGCTCCACCACCGAGGCCAGCTCGGCGCGGGCCTGCTCGTAACTGAGCCGCTCGTCCGGCCCGGCCTTCGTGTCATCAGTCATCGCGTTCATCTCAGCACACCACTCCCCACCGCGCCGCGTCGCCACTCAGCCATCGACGGTGGCGGCCAGTTCGCCGTCTGCCAGTCGTACCCGCAGCGGGTCGCCCTTGCCGACCTCCGCCGCCGCGCGGACCACGTGGCCGTCCGCGCGCTGCACTATCGCGTACCCCCGGTCGAGGGTGGCGGCGGGGGAGAGGGCGCGCAGCCGCGCGAGGGTGTGCCGCAGGTCATCCTCGGCGGCCCCGAGCCGGTGCTCCAGACAGCGGCCGGCCCGCTGACGCAACGCGGCCAGCTCGGTGGCCCGATGCTCCACCATCACCTGGGGGCGGGCCAGCACCGGCCGGGAACGCAGCCCGTCGAGCCGGTGCGTCTCCCGGTCGACCAGGTTGCGTACCGCCCGTTCGAGGCGGTGCCGGGCCTGACCGATGAGGCGTACCTCCTCGGTGAGGTCGGGGACGACCCGCTTCGCCGCGTCGGTCGGGGTGGAGGCGCGGACGTCGGCGACGTAGTCGATCAGGGGGGCGTCCGTCTCGTGGCCGATCGCGCTGACCACCGGCGTACGACAGCCGAACACCGCGCGGCAGAGCGCCTCGTCGGAGAAGGGCAGCAGGTCCTCGATGCCGCCGCCACCCCGGGCGATGATGATCACGTCGATGCTCGGGTCGGCGTCCAGCACCTTGAGCGCGTCGACGATCTGTGGCACCGCGGAGGGGCCCTGCACTGCCACGTTGACAGTCCGGAACTCCACCGCCGGCCAGCGCCGCCGGGCATTTGTCAGCACGTCCCGCTCCGCCGCCGACGCGCGGCCGGTGATGAGGCCGATCCGGCCGGGCAGGAACGGCAGTCGACGCTTGCGGGCGCGGTCGAAGAGCCCTTCGGCGGCGAGCAGCTTCTTGAGCTTCTCCAGTCGGGCCAGCAGCTCCCCGAGCCCCACCTGACGAATCTCGTCGGCCCGCAGGCTCAGCGTGCCCCGGGCGGCGTAGAACTCGGGCTTGGCGTGCAGCACCACACGTGCGCCCTCGCGTAGCTCCGGCGCGCCGGAGTCCAGGACGTCCCGGTTGGTGGTGACGGTCAGGCTCAGGTCGGCCGATGGGTCACGCAGGGTGAGGAAGACAGTGCTGGCTCCCGGGCGGCGGCTGATCTGCGCGACCTGCCCGTCCACCCACACCCAGCCCAGCTTGGCGATCCAGGCGCCCACCTTCTGGCTGACCACCCGTACCGGCCAAGGCTCCTCAGCGCTGCTGGCCCCGCCGCCGCCGCCCCCGCCCCCGCCGCCGCTTCCGCCGCTTCCCACCCGCCCACCCTCGCTCACCCGCCCACCCTACGGACCTCCCCGGTGATCAAGAGGTTTGCGTCGGCGCTGGGCGCGTTTCTGACGTAAACCTCTTGATCACCGAGGGCTGGGGGTGGGTTGCGGGCCGCTGCCGCGCTGCGGGGTGGCACGTACGATGGGGTGGTGACTGAGGCTCAGGCGACTCACCGGACCGGCAAGCGCGTGCTCCTGGCCAAGCCCCGCGGCTACTGCGCGGGTGTCGACCGCGCGGTGCAGACAGTGGAGGAGGCGCTGAAGCTCTACGGCGCCCCGATCTACGTGCGCAAGCAGATCGTGCACAACAAGCACGTGGTGCAGACCCTGGAAGCCCAGGGCGCGATCTTCGTGGAGGAGAACGAGGAGGTGCCGGAGGGCGCCACAGTCGTCTTCTCCGCGCACGGTGTGGCGCCGGAGGTCCACGAGCAGGCCAAGGCGCGGTCGCTCAAGGCGATCGACGCGACCTGTCCGCTGGTCACCAAGGTGCACCACGAGGCGCGGCGCTTCGCGGCCGAGGACTACGACATCCTGCTCATCGGCCACGAGGGGCACGAGGAGGTCATCGGCACCGCCGGTGAGGCTCCGGCGCACATCCAGCTGGTGGACGGCCCGGACGGCGCCGACAAGATCACCGTACGTGATCCGGAGAAGGTGGTCTGGCTCTCCCAGACCACGCTCTCGGTCGACGAGACGCTGGAGACGGTGGCCCGCCTCAAGCAGCGGCTGCCGCTGTTGCAGTCCCCGCCCAGCGACGACATCTGCTACGCCACCTCGAACCGGCAGCACGTGGTCAAGGAGATCGCCGCCGACTGTGACGTGGTGATCGTGGTCGGCTCGACGAACTCCTCCAACTCGGTCCGCCTGGTCGAGGTCGCCCTGGACGCCGGCGCCCGCGCCGGTCACCTGGTCGACTTCGCGCACGAGATCGACGACGCCTGGCTGGAGGGGGCCACCACGGTCGGCCTGACCTCGGGAGCGAGCGTCCCGGACGACCTGGTCCAGGAGGTGCTGGTCCACCTCGCCGCCCGCGGCTTCGCCGACGTCGAGGAGATCACCACCGCCAACGAGCGGCTCACGTTCTCGCTTCCGCAGGAGCTGAGGCGGGACATGAAGGCCGCAGCGGCGCGCGGCTGAAGCGCGGGAACGAACTCGGGTCGGCGTACGTCAGATTCGGCATGAGGACTCTTCGGCTCGCCGTCCCCGCGCTGGCCGTCTGCGTGGCGCTGAGCGCCTGCGGCGGCCAGGGTGTCGGGGGCGGCACACCCACCCCGACACCGACGGGAGCGCAGCCGGTGACCAGCCAGCCCACGCCCGACCCGACGCCCTCGCCAGAGACCGTCACCCGGTCCGTGCCGCCCGGCCTGAAGACTCCGAAACCGGGCGGCCCGAGCACGCCGCCGGGCGTCGGGGCCACCACACTGAGCGGCACCGTGCAGGGCGGTGTGGAGCCCGGCTGCGTACTGCTCGACGGTTACCTGCTGCTCGGCGGCCCGCGTGAGGTGCTGACGCCGGGCGCCCGGGTCGAGGTCACCGGTCGGGTGGAGCCCGGCATGATGACCACCTGCCAGCAGGGCACCCCGTTCGTCGTGACGGCCGCCCACCGGTCCTGACCCTTCGGCCCCCCTCACGCGCGGAAGCCCGCCCCCGGACCTGGGGACGGGCTTCCGCTGGCGTTACGGACGGATCAGTTCACGGCACCGATGGACACGTTGCCGCGACCCACGATCGCACCCTCGCTGGTGACGATCGCCAGTTCACCGGAGAGCTGACGCCCGTCGGCCGGAACGGCCACCGCGGTCACAGTGCCGGTGATGGTGGCCGACTCGCCGTGCATCAGCGGCACCGCGACGGCCGGAGCGGTGATCGTGCCCAGCGACGCGGACGCGAACGCGTCGTAGTAGTCGTAGGCGGTGCTGGTGCCCGGCCCGTCAACCCCGTACGGCTCCACCACGACGCGGTAGGTGCCGGCGGCCGGGTTGGTCAGCGTGACCGCCTCCTCCGAGTCGCCGTCCGCGGCCCGACCGACCTCGGTGGTACCCCGGTAGACGAACAGGTCCAGGTCGGCGCCCGCGTTTGCGGGGTTGCCGATCCGGGCGGTGAACGTCGACGTACCGGCCGGGATCTCGACTGTCCACTCCTGGTTGGGACCGCCCTCGGTGATGGTCGGACGCTCGGTCCGCACACCGGTCAGCGCGCCACTGCGGCCGCTGACCGAGACCGGACCGAAGGCGTTGGTGACCTTCCAGGTCACCGGGGTCGGCTCGCCGGCCTCGACACTGGGCAGCTCGACCAGCGCCGGCTCGACAGTCAGGCCCTGCACCCGCGCCTGGAGCTTGAACGGGTTGTTCAGCGCCGGGGACGTCCGCCGCGACTCCACCTCGATCTCCCAGACCCCGGGCAGCGGGTTCTGGTAGTCACGCTCCTGCGGCTTGCAGACGTTGACGTCGGAGAAGTTGGTGTAGCAGACGGTGCTGGTGGTGGCCTCTACCGGCACACCCAACGGGTTGATGGCGATGAACCGGGTCTGCGAACCGGTGGCGATCCCGGAGAGGTTCACCTGGAGGGCCTTGGCGCCCTCCGGCACCGTGACGAAGTACGACGTGAAGCCGTTGCGGTCGACCGAGCCCTCGTTGGCGTACGAGAAGGTGGGCTTCTTCACGTCGTTCGAGGCGACCACCACCGTGGACACCTCGAAGTCGACAACGTTGGTGGCCGGGTCGTCGATCCGCGCGATCGCGCCGTGCGCGCCCTCGGTGGCCGGCTTGGCGGTGACGCTGATGGTGACGGCCTTGTTGAGCGGCAACGCGACGGTCTTCGGTGCCTTGAAGGTGCCGTCGTTGCCCTGGAGCGTGATGTTGTGCTTGATGGTGCCGGCCGGGCCGCTGGTGCGGGTGAGCTTGACCGGGTACGTCTTGCTCTGGCCGACCTTGTGGCCGCCCTCGGACGAGGTGCAGCGGTTGTAGACGCCGGTGCCCCGACCCGGGTTCGGCACGAACTTCACGCCGTTCCAGATGGTCAGTTGCTCCGCCAGGGGGCTGCAGACCGGCGCGTCGGAGACGTACGACCGGGTTTCGACGCCCTGGCGCAGCAGCTGCCAGGCGCCCGGAACGTTGACCATGCCGTAGCCCTGCGCGTACGTCGGCACGTCAGCGATTGGCTTGGCGGAGCTGAACAGCGCCCGCCGCAACGCCGCCGGGCTGACGCCCCGGTCGGTGGCCTTGGCGGCCGACAGCAGCACAGCGCCGGCGCCGGCGGTCTGCGGAGACGCCATCGAGGTGCCGTTCAGCATCGCGTAGCCCGGGGGCAGCGCGTATCCGGCCTCGGCGACCGGGGCGCCGAGCTGCCAGGTCGGCGCGGTGGAGATGGCCGAGCCGGGGGCGGCGATGTTCGGCTTGAAGCCGCCGTCCTCGCGCGGGCCACGGGAGGAGAAGTTGAACAGGGCGTTCTTCTTCTTGACGACCGAGCCGTAGTTGGCCAGCCAGGTGTCCTTGCTGATGTTGGCGGCAACGCTGATCACGTTGCTGGCCACCGACGGGTCGCCGATGGTGTTGAGACCCGGGCCGGAGTTGCCGGCCGAGATGACCAACTGCACGCCGTACGTCTCGATCAGTTCGTTGTAGAGGTTCGTCCGCGCGTTGTTGCCGTCGTTCAGGCCCGGAAGGCCACCGATCGACATGTTGACGATGTCGACGCCACGGTTGGCCACCAGATCGATCATGCCGGTGGTGAGGGCCGCAGCGGTGCAGCCGCCACCCCAGGAGCAGGCGCGGGCGGAGACCAGCTTGGCGCCGGGCGCGGCGCCGTCGAAGGCCCCGTTGCCGAGCATGTCGTTGGCGGCGGTGATGCCGGCGACGTGGGTGCCGTGGGTGCTCTCGACGATGCCGATGCTGACGTAGTCGTAGGTGCCCGGCAGCCCGATCGGCGTGGTGTTGACGTTCTTGCGGAACTCGACGACGAACGGCTGCCGTTCGGCGACCGGGGTCGCCGGGTTGTCGGTACCGAAGTAACCGATGTCGTACTTCTCCTTGTACGGCCGCATGACCGGGTCGTCGGTGAAGTTGAGGTTCTGGTTGGCGTCCACCCGGATGTTGTTGGTGGCCGGGTCGAAGAGCACACCCCAGGTGTCGGTCGTGTCGCCGTCGCGGTTGACGTCACCCCGGGCGTCGCTCGCGGCGGTGACCGACTCGCTGAACAGGTTGAACCGGTACGTGCCGGCCGGTGCCGTCCAGGTGCCGCCGGCGATGGTGAACGACGGGCCGGCGACCTCGGCCTGCATCCGCCGCCACGAGCCGTCCTCCAGCGGATCGGTAGCCGTGACCCAGTCGACGATCTTGCGCTCGCCGGTGGTGGTCTGCTGCAACGCCGGGTGGGCAAGGTCCACACCGGAGTCCATGATGCCGATCGTGACGCCCCGGCCGTCCCACTCGGGGTGGGCCGCGGTGAACGCCACAGCGCCGGTCTCGTTCGTCGGCATGTAGGGGTTGTTGGCCGGGGTGCTCTCTCCCGGCGCCTCGACGGCGGCCTGCCGCGCGCCGGCGGTGCCGGTGGCGGTGCGCTCCGGGGCCGGGTCCGGCAGTTGGATGACCTCGTCCAGGTCGACGGCCGAGACTCCGGGCAGTCGCGCCGCCTTGAGGACCCGGTCGGTCGGGACCTTGGCCAGCACGAAGCCGACCCGGTCCTGCCGTTGGCTGACAGTGCCGCCGAGCTTGGTGAGGCTGTCGGCGACGTCCCCCGCCTCACCCTTCTCGGTGGCGACGATCAACGTGACGGTCGGGGCCTTCTTGGCGCGGGCCTCACTGAGCAGTTTGGCGTCGTGGGCGCCCAGCGTCTCGGCGGCGGTGGCCGGGGAAGCGTCCGGTGTGGTGGCGGGAGCGGCGGCCGCGGTGGCGGCACCAGCCATGGTCGTCATGGCGCTCGCCGCCAGGACCGACGCGAAGAGCGCGGCTGAGGTGCGCCGGCTCATATTTCGGAGTCTGCTCACGTTCTCTTTACCTCCAGAGAACAGGGCCCTTCAGAGAAGGGCGCTCGGGTGAGCAGAATCTTTCGCGGTATCGACAAGCACTGTCACTACTGGTCAGTCCCTTGTGACCAGTTCGTGATGCGCGGGCATACGCACTGTCACATGAATGGCTATCGGGTCGAGACCTCGTCGGCCGGATCGGCCAGCTCGGGGGCCTGCGGCTGCCGGGGCGTCAACTCGACCTGGGCCGGGGTCGCCAACTCGTCGTCCGAGACACCCAACTCGGCGAGCTTGCGGGCGCTGACCAGCACCCGGGCCTCCAGTGAGCCGACCGCCCTGTTGTACGCGGTCACCGCACCGGCCAGTGAGGACCCGAGCTTGCCCACGTGGTCGCCCAGGGTGGAGAGCCGGCCGTACAGCTCCCGGGCGAGGGTGTGCACGGCGAGCGCGTTGCGGGCCAGTGCCTCCTGCCGCCAGGAGTAGGCGACAGTGCGGAGCAGGGCGACAAGCGTGGCCGGCGTGGCGAGCACCACGTTGCGGGTGAAGGCGTGCTCCAGCAGCGTCGGGTCCCGCTGGAGGGCGACGTCGAGGAACGGGTCGGCGGGGACGAACAGCACCACGAACTCGGGGGAGTTGTCGAACGCCGACCAGTACGACTTGGCGGCCAGGGCGTCGACGTGCCCGCGCAGGTGCCGCGCGTGCGCGTCGAGGTGGGTGTCCCGGCCGCGCTCGTCGCGGGCCTCCATGGCTGTCAGGTACGCGTCGAACGGGGCCTTGGCGTCCACCACCACGGAGCGACCACCGTGCAGGCGGACCACCAGATCCGGTCGGACGACCTGCTGGTCGGTGGCGGCGGTGACCTGCTCGGAGAAGTCGCAGTGCTCCAGCATGCCGGCAGCCTCGACGATCCGGCGCAACTGGTGCTCGCCCCAGCGGCCCCGCACCTGCGGTGCGCGCAGCGCCGCCACCAACTGCTTGGTCTCGGTGCGCAGCTCACCGGAGACCGCGTTCATCGAGCGGACCTGCTCGCGCAGCTCGGCGTACGCGTCGACGCGGTCGTGCTCCAGCTCGGCCACCCGCTGCTCGTAGCGGCGCAGGGTGTCGTGCAGCGGCGCGACCGCGCGGGCCACCGCCTCCTGGGACTGGGCGGTGGCCTCGTAGCTCAACGCCCGCATGGACTGCTCCAGCCGACCCTCGCCCTCCCGGGTGGCGGCCAGGGTGGCATCCAGGCGGGCGATGTCGGCGGCCGACCGGGACCGGGCCGCGAGCCAGCCCACCGCCCCGCCGGCGCCGAGGCACACGATCACCAGGAGCAGCGTCGAGACGTCCATCACCGGAGCTTGCCAGACGGATACGACGTGCGACCCGGGGGTACGTTCGATGACATGGAACTTGTGCTCTGCCTCGTCGTTGTGCTGGTCGGCGCGCTGGGCGCCGCCGCGCTGGTCCGCGCTCAGGCCGGTGCCCGTCGGCGCACCGAGCTCGGCGACGCCCGCGCGGAGGCGCAGCGGTGGTACGAGCGCCTCGGCGGCCAGTTGATGAACCTGCAGGGCGACGACCCAGCGGTACGACAGGCGCTGGCCGACGCCGGTGAGCGGTACAACGCGGCGGGCTCCCAGCTGGAGCAGGCGTCCACGCCGCACCAGTTCGGGCTGGCCCGGGAGACCGCGCTGGAGGGTTTGGCGTACATCCGGGCGGCGCGTACGGCGCTGGGCATCGATCCGGGCCCCGAGGTGCCGACACTGGCCGCCGCCCGCGGCGTGGGGCAGCTCACCAAGGAGCGCGAGGTCGATGTGCAGGGGCAGACCTTCCGGGCCGGGCCACAACCCGGCCGGGAAACGCCCTACTACTACCCCGGTGGGCGTTATCAGGGTCGCCCGGTGCCCGCCGGTTGGTATTCGACGCCCTGGTGGAAGACGGCGCTGGGTGCCGGCGCTGGTGTGCTCGGCGGCATCCTGATCGCCGACGCGCTGTTCTCGCCAGCCTTCGCCGACCCGGGGTACGGCTACGACGCCGGCTACCAGGAGGGCTTCGGTGACGGTGTCGACCAGGGCGGCGACGGCGGCGACCAGGGCGGCGACTTCGGCGGCGGCGACCAGGGTGGGGACTTCGGCGGCGGCGACTACGCCGGTGGGGACTTCGGCGGCGGCGGCTTCGGGGGCGGAGATTTCGGGGGCGGAGATTTCGGCGGCGGCGACTTCTGACAGTCGTCCAGACCTACGGCAACGGGCCCCGGTCACTGTGACCGGGGCCCGTTTTCGTACCTGCCGATCAGCCGGTGTTGCGCATCCCGGCGGCGATGCCGTTCACGGTGGTGAGCAGCGCGCGTTCCAGGGCGGTGCCGTCGCTCGGTGCGCGTCGGCCGCCCGGCGCGGTGGCGATCGCCCGCCCGGCCGCGCCCGACTCCCGGTACTGCCGCAGCAGCGCCACCTGGAGATGGTGCAGCGGCTCCAGGTAGGTGTCGCGGACGGCCAGGGTGCGCTGGAGCACCGGCGAGTTCTCCAGCAGGGCCGGTGAGGCGGTCACCGCCAGCACCTCCCGCTTGGTCAGCTCGTACTCCTGCTCGATCTGCTCGAAGATCGGGTGCAGCTTCTTCGGCACCAGCGTCTCGACGTACCGGCGGGCGATGCTCAGGTCGGTCTTGGTCAACATCATCTCGACGTTCGACAGGAACGTGCGGAAGAAGTGCCAATTGCGGTGCATCTCGGCCAGCACGTCCGCCAGACCGGCCTCGCGGGCGGCGGCGAGCCCGGAGCCGACGCCGAACCAGCCCGGCACGATCTGCCGGGTCTGTGTCCAGCCGAACACCCACGGGATGGCCCGCAGCCCGGACAGCCCCGCGCCGGTGTTCGGGCGCTTCGCCGGCCGGGAGCCGATGTTCAGCGCGCCGAGCAACTCGGTGGGGGTGGACGCCCAGAAGTACGCGGGCAGGTCCGGGTCCTCGACGAGCGACCGGTAGGACCGGAACGCCGACTCGGAGACCACGTCCATCGTCGCGTCCCAGCGCTCCAACATCTCGGCCGGCTGCCGGGGCGCGGTGTGCAGCAGGGTCGCCTGGAGCACCGCGGCGAGGGTGAGCTCCAGGTTCTCCCGGGCCAGCGAGGGCAGGGTGTACTTGTCGGAGATCACCTCGCCCTGCTCGGTCACCTTGATCGCGCCGTCCATGGTGCCGTACGGCTGCGCCAGGATCGCCTCGTGCGTCGGCCCGCCGCCGCGCCCGACGGTGCCGCCCCGGCCATGGAAGAGCCGCAGGTGCACACCGTGCCGGGCGGCCACGTCGCGCAGCGCGCGCTGCGCCCGGTGGATCGACCACTGGCTGGTGGTGATCCCGGCTTCCTTGTTCGAGTCGGAGTAGCCGAGCATGACCTCCTGCACGTCACCGCGGGCCGTCACCAGCGCCCGGTAGGCGGGCAGCGACAGCAGCTCGTCGAGGAGTTCACCCCCCGAGTTCAGCTCGGCCGGGGTCTCCAGGAGCGGCACGAACCCGACCCGGGCCCGCCCGCTGTGCACGTCCACCAGGCCGGCCTCGCGGGCCAGCACCACGGCGGCCAGCACGTCGTCGACACCCAGGGTCATCGAGATGATGTACGACTCGATCACCTCGGCGCCGAACCGGTCCTGTGCCTCCCGGATGGTGCTGAACACGTCGAACGTCTTGCGGGCCGGCTCGGACAGCGACGTGTCCAGCGTCGACAGCGGACGTCGACCGGTCAGCTCGTCGGCGAGCAGCTTGGTGCGTTCCAGCCGGGTCAACGCCGGGTAGTCGGAGACCTCGCCGACCGCCTCGTAGAGCTGCGCGAGCACCGCGTGGTGCGCCTCGGCGTGCTCCCGGACGTCCATCGTGGCGAGGTGCAGGCCGAACGCGGAAACCGTACGGATGGTGGAGGCCAGCCGGCCGACCGCTGTGAGCTGCCCGGAGTTGCGGGCCAGCGAGGCGCGCAGCAGGTCCAGGTCGGCGATCAGCTCGGCGGAGCCGCGGTAGTCCCGGCCCGGCACGTGTGCGGTGCCCTGGCGCAACCTCAGCCGGGTGTTGGCGAGCTTCGCCTTCACACAGCGTGCCTTCAGCCGGTACGGCTCCTCCGCGTTGACCCGGCGGAAGCGTTGCGCCACCTCGGGCAGCGCGTCCAGGTCGGCGGCGAGGCTGGCGGAGAGGTCCAGGGACACCCCGCGCAGTCGGCGGGACACCGAGACCTCGTTGATCAGGTGGTCCATCGCCTTCTCGGTGGCCGCGATGCCGTGCTCGTGCTGAATGGTCAGCACCTCGCGGGTGACCGCCGGGGTGACGAACGGGTTGCCGTCGCGGTCGCCGCCGATCCAGGTGCCGAAGCTCAGCGGCCGGGCCGTCGGTGAGGTCTCCACACCGAGCGTGCGCAACGTGTCGGCCAGGTCGTCGAGCACCTGCGGGGCGGCCTCGGCGTACAGGTCGCGCAGGTAGTAGATGGCGTTGCGGGCCTCGTCGGTCGGGTCCGGCCGGTCGAGCCGCAGCTCGTCGGTCTGCCACATCAGGTCCAACAACTCGGCCAGCCGGCGGTTGGCCGGGCCCTCGTCGCTGGCGCCGTAGAGGATCGCGTTGGCGGTCTCGTTGTCCAACTCGTCGGCGATCGCCCGCAGCTTGGACAGGATCGAGCGCCGGGCCGCCTCGGTCGGGTGCGCGGTGAAGACCGGTCGCACCGCCAGCCGGCGAGCCGCGTTGGCGATCTCCTCGGCCGGCACCCCGCGCTCGGCGATCATCTTGGCGGCCTGGTCCAGCCAGCCGCCCTGCACCGCGCGGCGGCGGCGCAGGTCCCGCGCACGGTGCACCTGCTCGGTGATGTTGGCCAGGTGGAAGTAGGTGGAGAAGGCGCGGGCCAGCTTGGTGCCGGTGGTCACGTCGAGCCCGCCGAGGCGCTGGGCGGCAGCGGGGGCGTCGGAGCGAACCTGGGCGCGGATCTCCTCGACGAGGTCGAGCAGTGGGCGACCCTCCTGGCGGGCCAGGGTCTGGCCGAGCAGGGTGCCGAGTCGGCGAATGTCGGCGCGCAGTGCGGCGTCCGGGCCGTCGTGGTCGTGCTGGTCGGTCACGATGCGCTCCCTTACGTGGATACGAAGGACAGCGCTGTCCGACTTACTGGATGGTATCCGCGCGCAGGGGATGTCTGGAGGGCCCCCTGGTGATCCACTGCCCCGAGGAGGGGTGTTTCCGGGGTGATCTCAACCACCGTCGCGGTCCGGCGAGGGGTCGGAGCGGGTTGTTCCGGGGCCGGAGGGGGCGGTCCGGCGACCCCGGACCAGGCTCGCGCTGACCAGTCCGAGCCCTCCGAGCACCGTCCAGATCCCGAGGGCGGATGCCGGCCAGCCGGCCGACCGCCAGTCGAAGTACACGGCGGCCTTGGTCAGGTCGTTGGCGAGCCCGGGGATGTTCCAGCGGTGCATGCCGCGCAGCACCCCGGGCAGGAACTCGGGCGCGTAGATGCCGCCGGAGCCCGGGTTGCCGAGCACCACCAACAGCAGGATGACCAGCGCGGTGCCCGCGACGCCGAGCCAGCCCTGGATGGCGCTGGCGAACATGGCGGCGGCGAAGACGGCCAGCGCGCCGATGGCGGCGATCGTCGGTACGTCGTGGTGCCAGATGTCCAGGACGGGTCCGACGACTACCGCGCCGGCGATGCCGAGCAGCACGCTGTAGACCGCCAGCGCGGCGATACGCAGTCCGGCGCGTCGCGCCGTACGGGGGGTGGTGCCGGCGGATATGCCGAGCACTGTCGAGGCGAGGTAGCCGCCGAGCACGTACCCGACGTTCAGGTAGAAGGGCACCACCCCGCGCGGGTCGGCCGGGGTGACCGGCACCTCGTCGACGATCTGGAGCGGAGTACCGGCGCGGGTGGTGGCGGTGCCGAGGACCTCCTTGATCGCGCTGGTGGCCGAGGGGCCGGAGGCGCTCGCCACGGTCAGGAGCAGGCCGTCGTCGGGCCCGGTGCTGAGTACGGCGTACACCGCGCGGCTGAGCAGTCCGTGCTCGGCGGCGGCCGGGTCGTCGTACCCGATGGGTTTGAGGATGGTGGTCTGGCCGCGCACGGCGTCGAGCGTCGCCTGGGCGCGTTGGTCGCCGGAGACGACGCCGATCGGCAGGTCGCGCGGTGTGGGTTGGTGTAACGCGCCGACGTAGGCCGCGATGAACGCCGTGGCCAGCACGAGGGTGCCGAGGAGCAGTCCGATGCTGCGCGGCGCCCAGTCGCGAGCTGTGCCGTGCGATTCTTTGTCCACGTTGCTAGCCTATGGTCCGTTTTGCGGACCACAGTGTGGAACCAGCTCGCCGCCCCTGCGGTCCGGCAGTGACCAGCCGCAGGCCGTGCGGCAGGCGTCGCCGGGGGCGTCAGGAGTTGACGACGGCGAAGGCGCGGACCGGGAAGGTGCCCATGCCGGCCACCATCGGCGGGGCCGCGGTGAACCGGAAACCGCTCGGCGGCAACGCGTCCAGGCCGGTCAGGTGCTCGACGATCGGGATGCCGGCGGCGAGCAGCGCGCTGTGCGCGGGGCGTACGCCGGCGGCCGCCGGGCTCATGTCGTCGATGTTGATCGAGTCGATGCCGACCAGGGCAGCCCCCGCGTCGACCAGCGCGTGGGCGGCGTCCCCGGTCAGGTGCGGCGCTTGCGGCGCGCCGTACCGCTCGGTGCCGAAGTGCGCGTCCCACCCAGTGTGCAGCAACACCGCCCGGCCGGTCACCTCGTACGGGGCCAGCATCAGCCGGTCCACCGCGCGGATGCCGGCCGGCACCCGGACCACCACCCCCGGTAGGTCGGCGAGACGGTCCAGCGACACCTCGGTCAGGTCGTCGCGCCCGGCCCAGCGGTGGGCGGGCGTGTCCAGGTACGTGCCGGTGTTGGCGATCATGTCGATTCGGGCCACGTGGAACTCGGTGCCCGGGGCGTACCGCTCACGGGATGCCGCGAAGGTCAGCCAGTCGGTGATCCGGGGGCCCGGCCAACCCGGCAGGGTGGTCATCCCGTCGCTGATCACGTGGCTCAGCTCGACCAGCCGACGATCCGCGTCGGAGCCGTCGACCGCGACACCCCGGCCGCCCTTGTGCGGCTCCTCGATGACCGTCTTGGCGCTGATCCGTACGTCGGCGACCATCAGCAGCCCGAGGTGCCTGACGAACAACGCCGCCAGGTCGCCGTCGGTGATCTCCCGACCGGGAATGTCCAGCCGGAACCCCTCGGTACGCAGCCCGCCGCCGTTGGCGAAGCTCACCTCCGCGTCGAACTGTGCCCGCCACTGCTCACCCATCCCGAAACCCGACCACGCCCGCCAGCGACGGTCAAGATTCCTGGCGGCGACCGGGGCTCGACCCGGCAAGATCGCGCAATATCCAGGATGTAGGGGCATCGGTGCGCCGCTGAGGCCACTACATCCTGGTTCGAGCACGATCTTGGCGCGGGGCGCGGGGCGCGGGGCGCGGGGCGCGGGGCGCGGGGCGCGGGCGTGACGCGCGCGGCGCGGACCTGGGCGGAAGGGGGTGGCTGTCGGTCGACGGGGCTAGGCTTGTCGTCGTGCCCCCCCGTCCGGCTGGACGAGGGGCCGCCGTCGTGTGCGTCGACTCCCCGGGAAGGATTCCCTTGCTCACCGGTCTGTTCACCGCCGCCCTGTCCGACCCCGGGCTGACCCGGGCGCGTGACCTGGCGCGCTCCGGTGCCGCCCAGGTCGACGGGCTCGACATCACCGCCCCGGCGGCGCTGCGCCCGTTCGCCGTCGCGGCGGTCGCCGCGGACAACGACGGCGCCGGGCGACCGGTGCTGGCGGTGACCGCCACCACCCGGGAGGCCGACGACCTGGCCGCCGCGCTGGGCGGGCTGCTGCCGGCCGAGCAGGTAGTGGTCTTCCCCTCCTGGGAGACGCTGCCGCACGAGCGGCTGTCCCCGCGCTCCGACACTGTCGGAAGGCGGCTGGCCGTGCTGCGCCGGCTGGCGCACCCGGAGGCGACCGACGCGCACGGCGGCACCGGGCCACTGCGAGTGGTAGTCGCGCCGGTCCGTTCGCTGCTCCAGCCGCAGCTGAAAGGGCTCGGTGATCTGGAGCCGGTGCAGCTTGCCGCCGGCGAGGAGGCCGACCTGGAAGAGGTCGCCCGCCGGTTGACCGACATGGCGTACGCACGGGTCGACCTGGTCACCAAGCGCGGCGAGTTCGCGGTGCGCGGCGGCATCCTGGACGTCTTCCCGCCCACCGACGAGCACCCGTCCCGGGTCGAGTTCTGGGGCGACGAGGTGGAGGAGATCCGCACCTTCGCCGTCGCCGACCAGCGGACCATCGAGCAGGTTCCGCTGCTCTGGGCGCCGCCCTGCCGCGAGCTGCTGCTCACCCCGGCGGTTCGCGACCGGGCCGCCGCGCTCGCCGAGCAGCACCCCGAGCTGGCCGAGATCCTCGACAAGCTGGCCGAGGGCATCCCGGTGGAGGGGATGGAGTCCCTCGCCCCGGTGCTGGTCGGCCCCGACTCACTGGAGCTGCTGCTGGACGCCATGCCGGCCGGCACCCACGTCCTGCTCTGCGACCCCGAGCGGATCCGTACGCGGGCGCACGACCTGGTGCGTACGTCGGAGGAGTTCTTGCAGGCCAGCTGGGCCGCCGCCGCGGTCGGCGGCCAGGCCCCGGTGGACGTCGGCGCCGCCGCCTTCCGCACCCTCGGCGAGGTACGCGCCGCCGCGGGCAGGCTCGGCCAGCCGTGGTGGACGCTGTCCCCGTTCGGGTTGGTTGAGGGGGAGACCGCCGAGACTCGGCAGCCCTGGGAGGACGCGCCCGAGCAGGCCGCCGTCACTCCGGACGACGCCATCGCGGTGACCCTGGCCGCCCAACCGGCGCCGCTCTATCACGGCGAGACCTCGCGGGTCGTCGAGGACCTCAAGCGCTGGGCCGGCGAGGGTTGGTCGATCGCGTTGGTCTTCGAGGGGCACGGCCCCGCCCAGCGGGCGGTGGAGGTGCTGCGCGACGCCGGCCTGGGTGCCCGGTTGGCCGAGGAGGTGCCGACCGCGCCCGTCCCCGGCGAACTGGTGGTCACCTGCGGTGCGCTGAGCAGCGGGTTCGTCGACGAGGCGTCCCGCTTCGTGCTGCTCACCGGCAATGACGTGACAGGTGGTCGGGGCACCTCGACGCGGGACATGCGCAAGATGCCGAGCCGTCGGCGCAACACCATCGACCCGCTGGAGTTGAAGACCGGCGACCACGTGGTGCACGAGCAGCACGGCATCGGCCGCTACGTCGAGCTGGTGCAGCGCACCGTCAACGGCGCCAGCCGGGAATACCTGGTCATCGAGTACGCGGCCAGCAAGCGGGGCCAACCCGGCGACCGGTTGTTCGTCCCGACCGACCAGCTCGACCAGCTCTCCCGCTACGTGGGCGGCGAGCAGCCGACCCTGCACAAGATGGGCGGCTCGGACTGGCAGAAGTCAAAGGCCCGGGCCCGCAAGGCGGTCCGGGAGATCGCCGCGCAGCTCATCCAGCTCTACGCCGCCCGCAAGGCGTCCAAGGGGCACTCGTTCGGCCCGGACACGCCGTGGCAGCGCGAGCTGGAGGACGCCTTCCCCTGGCAGGAGACGCCGGACCAGCTCGCCGCGATCGACGAGGTCAAGCGGGACATGGAGCAGACCGTCCCGATGGACCGGCTGATCTGCGGTGATGTCGGCTACGGCAAGACCGAGATCGCGGTCCGGGCGGCGTTCAAGGCGGTGCAGGACGGTAAGCAGGTGGCGGTGCTGGTGCCGACCACCCTGCTGGTTCAGCAGCACTACAACACGTTCGCCGAGCGGATGAGCCAGTTCCCGGTCCAGATCCGGCAGCTGTCCCGGTTCCAGACGCCGAAGGAGACCGAGCGGACGCTGGAGATGGTCGCCGACGGCACCGTCGACATCGTCATCGGTACGCACCGGCTGTTGCAGACGGCGACCCGCTTCAAGCAGCTCGGTCTGGTGATCGTCGACGAGGAGCAGCGCTTCGGTGTCGAGCACAAGGAGCACCTGAAGACGCTGCGCGCGTCGGTCGACGTGCTCAGCATGTCGGCCACTCCGATCCCGCGCACCCTGGAGATGGCGATCACCGGCATCCGGGAGATGTCCACCATCGCCACCCCGCCGGAGGAGCGGCACCCGGTGCTCACCTTCGTCGGCGCGCAGGACGACCGGCAGGTGGCCGCTTCCATCCACCGTGAGCTGCTCCGCGACGGGCAGGTCTTCTACCTGCACAACCGGGTCGAGTCGATCGACCGGGCGGCACGGCGACTGCGGGAGCTGGTGCCCGAGGCGCGGGTCGCGGTGGCGCACGGCCAGATGGGCGAGGACGCCCTGGAGAAGGTCATGGTCGGCTTCTGGGAGAAGGAGTTCGACGTCCTGGTCTGCACCACGATCGTCGAGTCGGGCATCGACATCCCGAACGCCAACACGCTGATCGTGGAGCGGGCCGACCTGCTGGGCCTGGCCCAGCTGCACCAGATCCGGGGCCGGGTCGGCCGGGGCCGGGAGCGGGCGTACGCCTATTTCCTCTACCCGCCGGAGAAGCCGCTCACCGAGCACGCCCACGAGCGGTTGGCGACCATCGCCCAGCACACCGAGTTGGGCGCGGGCATGTACGTGGCGATGAAGGACCTGGAGATCCGGGGCGCCGGCAACCTGCTCGGTGGCGAGCAGTCCGGGCACATCGAGGGCGTCGGCTTCGACCTGTACGTGCGGATGGTCGGCGAGGCGGTCTCCGCGTTCAAGGGTGAGCGGCCGGAGGAGGAGACCGATGTCAAGATCGATCTGCCGGTCGACGCGCACCTGCCACACGACTACGTGAGCGTGGAGCGGCTGCGACTGGAGATGTACCGCAAGCTCGCCGAGGCGCGCGACGAGGAGCGGCTGGGCGAGGTGATCGCCGAGATGACCGACCGGTACGGCGAGCCGCCGGCCCCGGTGCAGAACCTGGTGGAGGTGGCCAGGTTCCGTCTGCTGGCCCGCCGTTACGGCCTGTCCGACGTGTCCATGCAGGGCAAGCACGTACGGTTCGGCCCGCTGCCGTTGCCGGACTCGAAGCAGATGCGGCTCAAGCGCTACCACCCGGATGCCGTCTACAAGCAGGCCACCGACCAGGTCAGCGTGCCCCGACCGACCACCCGTCGGATCGGTGGCGAGCCGCTGCGTGACCAGGCGCTGCTCCAGTGGTGCGCGCAACTGCTCTCCGATGTGCTCGGTGCCCCCGCCCCGCTCGCCGTCGCCGCGAACGCCTGAGCCGGCTGTGTGCTCTGGACCAGGGACGGTCGCGTCGACGCCGTCCCTGGTCGTGGGATGAGCGAAGGTGGGGGGTGTCACAACCCCGGGTGACGGCGTGAGAGAGTGGCGGCTATGCGTGCTCGCCGTCTTGCCGCCGTCGCCACTGTGGCGCTCGGCCTCGTCGCCCTCTCCGGTTGCCGTGCTGAGCCTGGTATCGCCGCTTACATCGGTGACCAGCGCATCACCGACGTTCAGGTCACCGCCGCGATGAAGGACCTGCGGACGAAGAACCCGGCGCCGGAATCCTCCGCCAGTGGGCAGCCCGGGGCGCCGCAACCGACCCTGCCCAAGGTGGCCGACGTGGTTCGGGCCATGGTGCTGACCAAGGTGTGCGAGAAGCTCTCCGCCGAGAAGAACTACCAGCCGCGCGGCCAGGTGACTGTCGACCAGGCCGCCCAGCAGCTCAGCCTCGACCCGGAGACCGGGCACGTGCGGGAGGTGGCGAAGTTCTTCACCTGCCTGTCCGGGTTGCCGGCCGAGCCGATCGAGCCGACCAAGGAGGAGCTCGCCGACGTGATCGCCGCCGGGCGTGCGGCCGGCAAGATCCCCGCCGACGTGACCGACGAGGCCGCCGCCCAGCAGCTCGACGGCGAGCAGCTACGCGGCGCGCTGGCGACCAAGCGGATCCTGGCCGAGGCGGTCGGTCGTTACGACGTCACCGTCAGCCCTCGGTACCGTCCGCTCGATTTCCCGCTGCTCAGCTTCAGCGATGACGCACCCGCGGTGAGCGTGCCGTTGGGTGAGCCGGGCTCCGACGCGGTCACCGACATCTCCACCCCGGAGGGGCCGACCGGGACGCCGGAGGCCGAGGGCACGGCCAGCTGAGCATGACGGCACGGATCGTCCTCCTGGTCACCTCACCTCGGTTGCCCGCCGGCCTGTTGACGGCCGCGGCCTGGGACGTCGTACGCCAGCACCCGGTGTTGACCGGCGCGGACAGCGAGTTGACCACTGCCGTGCGCCAGGCGGGCGCCGAGGTCACTGTGGTGGACGGCCCGGCGACGCAGCCGTTGCTGGACGCGGTGGCGACGCACGGCACAGTGGTGTGGCTGGCCGGCCCGGCGGGTGACGAGGCGCTGGCCCGGGAGTTGGGTCTGCGGCTGGCCCGGCAGCCGGGGTTGGCCGAGATGGAGCTGATGTACGGCTCGTGGGATCCGCCGGGTGCCCGACTGCTCGACGCGGTGGCCGTGCTGGATCGGCTGGCCTCTCCGGGTGGCGACCCGTGGAAGCGGGCGCAGACGCACCGCAGCCTCGCCGGTTACCTGCTGGAGGAGAGCTACGAGGCGTACGACGCCATCAGCGCCGACGACACCGACGCGCTGCGCGAGGAGTTGGGCGACGTGTTGTTGCAGGTGGTGCTGCACGCGCGGCTCGCCGAGGAGTTGCCCGAGGATGAGCGGTGGACCATCGACGACGTGGCCGGTGGTCTGGTCGACAAGATGATCCGGCGTAATCCGCACGTCTTCGCCGGTGCCGAGGCGGGCACCCTGGAGGAGATCACCGAGAACTGGGAGCGGATCAAGCGCGCGGAGAAGGCACGGCACTCGGCGTTGGACGGTGTGGCAATGAGTCAGCCCGCGCTGGCCCTGGCAACGCAGATCCTGGACCGCGCCGCCCGCAGAGGCATCGACGTTCCGCTCCCACCGACCGACACCCACGCGGATGCCGAGGCAAGACTGGGCGCCGACCTGCTGGCCAGGGTCGCTACGGCCCGCGAGGCGGGCATAGACCCTGAAGCAGCCCTCCGCCGCACCACCCTCGCCCACGCCGAAGCCATCCGCAAGGCCGAACCCGAACCCCCACCCACCAGCCCGCGGTGATCATGAAGTTATTGCTCCGACACGCCGAGGTGGATGGCAATAACTTCATGATCGACGGGGTGGGTGAAACCGGGGGCGGAGCGCACAGCGGTCGGTAGGGTGGTGCGGTGGAAGCGTTTGGGGTGCTGGCTGAGCGGGTTGTCGAGGCTTTACTGGAGTCGCGGCCGGGGGTTGCCACCGCCGCCGGTGACCACCGCTTCGACGACAGGCTGCCGGACCTGTCCGCCGACGGGTTGACCGCCGATCGGGCGATGCTCTCCGACGCTGCCAACGCACTGTCCGAACTGGACCCGGACTCGCTCGACGTCGACGAGCAGGTGGACCACGCGCTGCTCAGCGCATTCGTGGACCGGGAGCTGTTCGAGCTGACCGAGATCCGCTCGCACGAGTGGGATCCGCTGCGGCACAACCCAGGCCCGCTTCTGCACCCGCTGCTGGCCCGCCCGTACGCCCCCGTGGACGTGCGGCTGACCCAACTCGCCGGCCGGCTCGCCGCCGTACCGGACGCCCTCGCCACCGCCCGCGCGACGCTGCGGGACATGCCGCGCGTCCACGCGGAGACGGCGGTCGGGCAGTTCACCGGCACGGCCGCGCTGATCCGCGACGAGCTTCCGGCGTTGCTCGCCCAGGCCCCGAGCCACCTCGACCGGGTCGAGCCGGCGGCTACCGCCGCGATCGCCGCGCTGGACGAGTTCGTGGCCTGGCTGCGCGCCGGCCTGGCCGCCGACGCCGGCCCCGGCCGTGACCCGCGACTGGGCCGGCGCCGCTGGGAGGCCCGGCTCTGGCACACCCTCGACACCGAGTTGGGCGCCGCCGAAATCCAGCGTCGCGCCTGGGCCAACCTGGACCGGGTCACCGCGGAGATCCGCGAGGCCGCCGTCGAGCTGGTCGGTGGTCCGGCCGACGACGCGACGGTACGTCGGGCGTTGGACCTGCTCGCCGCCGAGCACCCGAACGACGCGACGATCGTCGAGCTGGCCGGGGTGACACTGGACGAGGCGACCGACTTCGTCCGCGCACACGACCTGGTCACACTGGTGGACGACCGGTGCGTGATCCAGGAGATGCCGGAGTTCGCCAGGGGGGTCGCTGTGGCGTACTGCGACGCCCCCGGCCCGCTGGAGACCGCCGCCCTGCCGACCTTCTACTGCATCGCGCCCACCCCGTCGGACTGGCCGACGCAGCGGGTTGACTCCTTCTACCGCGAATACAACGCTCATATGATCCGCAACCTGACGGTGCACGAGGCGATGCCGGGGCACTTCCTCCAGCTCGCCCACGCCCGCCGCTACGTCGGTGGGACGCGGGTCCGCGCGTTGGCCGAGTCCGGCCCGTTCATCGAGGGCTGGGCGGTCTACGCGGAGGAGGTGATGACGGGGCTCGGCTTCGGCGGCCTGCCGGTGCGGTTGCAGCAGCTCAAGATGCAACTGCGCATGACCATCAACGCGTTGCTCGACCAGTTGGTGCACGCCGAGGACCTGCCCGAGGCCGAGGCGATGGCGTTGATGACCGGGCGCGGCTTCCAGGAGGAGGGCGAGGCGGCCGGCAAGTGGCGGCGCGCGCAACTGACCTCCACCCAGCTCTCCACCTACTTCGTCGGGTACAGCGAGGTGGCCGAGATCGCCGCCGCCCGTCCGGCCGGGGTGTCGGTCCGCGACTGGCACGACGCGATGCTCGCCCACGACTGCCCGCCTCCGCGCCACCTCCGCACCCTGCTCGGTCTCTGAGGAGAAACGCCGGGCCGCGCGGGTCTCAGCGCCGCGCGGCGGTCACCGTCGCGTCGATGAGCCAGCGCGAGATGGAGTACGCGGGCGGCAGTTGCGCCGGCAGCTCATCCAGGCCGAACCACTGAGCCCTGGTCAGCTCCCGCCCGTCGACCACCGGTTCGGTCCCGGAGTCGGCGGCACGGGCGGTGAAGCCGGCGAGCAGCACGCCCGGGCCGGAGATCGCCCAGGGTTGGCTGCCGAAGTAGGCCAGCCGGTCGACGGGCAGCCCGACCTCCTCACCGACCTCCCGGTGTACCGCCGCCTCAAGCGTCTCGCCGGCCTCGACGAAGCCGGCCACCAGCGCCCACAGCCCGGTCGGACCGGTGGCGTGCTGCACCAGCAGCAGCTCGTCGACGTGCCCGGGCGGACCGGGCCGGGTGATCGCCACCAGTACGGCGGCGGAGAGCTGCATCGGCACGTACAGCGCGCAGTCGGGGCACTGTCGGGCGGTCTCGCCGGGTCGGTCGGTCAGCTCCGCTCGGCAGGCGCCGCACCACCGGTGGGTACGCCGCCAGGTCAGCACCGCCAGCGCCCGGCTGGCGAGCGTGGCGTGCGGCTCCGGCACCTCGGCGGCGAGGGACGCCCAGCCGCGCGCCCGGCCGGGAAGGTCGTTGGCGGTGGTGGTCAGGTCGGCGCCCCAGGCGGGCACTCCGTCGAGCGTGCCCAGCGGCACCCAGTCGGTGTCGACGGGCAGATCGGCGACGCGGAGGGGATGGCCGTCGACGCCGGTCAGCAGCTTCGCGCCGGTCACCGGCAGGGCCAGGTCGCTGGGGCCGGGAGGCCGGCTCCGGTCGGCTCCCGGCAGGAACCCGCCGGGCGGCGCGACGGTTGGGGGCTCGACCGGTGGGTCGGTCACGAGCCGCCGGGGCGGCGGTCGACGACGGCGGCGCCGGCGGGCGGTTCGAACGCGCCCTCGTCGACGGTCGCGGAGTAGTTGCTCAGCGCCAACTCCATCGGCTTGCCGTCGACCGGCCCGGTGAAGCTGCCGAGCACGCCCTCGGTGGTCACGCAGGCGGTGAAGTCGCCGGACGACGAGCTCTCCACCACGACGCAGGCGGCGTGGCGCCCGGCGACTGTGGTGTCACTCTGCTTGATCACCGCCTGTGGGTCGAGCGCTGCGGCGGTGAGCAGCCCGACCACCACTGGCGGCGTGACGAGGCCCTGCTGGTTGGCCTCGCCGAACAGCGTCACCGTGGGCTTGCTGCCCGGGGTGGGCGGGGTGATCAGCGTGCACTGCGGGCGCGCGGCGGTCGTCGTGCACCGGGTGATGGCCTCCGGGGTGACGGTGAGTTGCCCGCCCGGGTAGGTGTACGTGGATCGCGCCGGGTCCTGTGCCTGCACGATCGCGGCGCGTTGGCCGCCGGGCAACTGGTAGTCGGCCGAGTAGGTCAACTCCAGTGCCCGATCGAGCCGGGCGGCGAGGTCGTTGACGAGTTCCGAGCGGCCCATGGCGACTCCGGCGTCCTCGAATGTCTGACAGCCGGTGACCGTGAGCGACGCGATGACCGACACGGCGAGCATGCGGAGGGTGGTCGAGGCGGCGGGCATGGCGACCAGCCTGGTGGATCTGGTCCGCGCAGCGCAAACCCGTTGCCGGTTGACGCCCGGAAATCCGGGAATGTCCGTCAACGCGGGGTGACCCGGGTGCGCGGGCGACGCCGTGCCCGTTCGCGTCGCCCGATACGCTGCGTTCAACACCTGCCTCAGCCGCACCGTCGCGGCCCACCCACGGACCGGATCACAACAACGAGGAGCGACTTAGTGGCAACCATCGAGGGAATCGTCGCCCGGGAGATTCTCGACTCGCGGGGCAACCCGACGGTCGAGGTCGAGGTCGGTCTGGACGACGGCACGGTAGCCCGCGCCGCCGTGCCCTCCGGCGCCTCCACCGGCGCCTTCGAGGCGATCGAGCTGCGCGACGGTGACGCCGACCGCTACCAGGGCAAGGGCGTGGAGAAGGCGGTCTCCAACGTCGAAGACAAGATCGTCGACCAGATCATCGGGTACGAGGCCAGCGAGCAGCGGCTGATCGACCAGAAGATGCTCGACATCGACGGCACGGAGAGCAAGTCGGAGCTGGGCGCGAACGCCATCCTCGGGGTCTCCCTGGCGGTGGCGAAGGCCGCTGCCGGCAGCGCCGAGCTGAGCCTCTTCCGCTACCTGGGCGGCCCGAACGCGCACCTCCTGCCCGTGCCGATGATGAACATCCTCAACGGTGGCGCGCACGCCGACTCGAACGTCGACATCCAGGAGTTCATGATCGCGCCGATCGGCGCGCCCACCTTCCGTGAGGCGCTGCGCTCGGGCGCGGAGGTCTACCACGCGCTGAAGTCGGTGCTGAAGAAGAAGGGCCTCTCCACCGGGCTCGGCGACGAGGGTGGCTTCGCGCCGAACCTGCCGACGAACGCGGCGGCTCTGGACCTGATCGCCGAGGCTGTCGAGAAGGCCGGTTACCGGCTCGGCACCGACATCGTGTTCGCGCTCGACGTGGCGGCCACCGAGTTCTTCGACAACGGCACCTACACGTTCGAGGGTGCCGCGAAGTCCGCCGAGGACATGAGCACCTACTACACGAAGCTGGCCGACGAGTACCCGATCGTGTCGATCGAGGACCCGCTGGCCGAGGACGACTGGAGCGGCTGGCAGACGCTGACCGCCTCGATCGGCGACCGGGTGCAGATCGTCGGTGACGACCTGTTCGTGACCAACCCGCAGCGCATCGCCCGCGGCATCGCGGAGAAGTCGGCGAACGCGGTTCTCGTCAAGGTCAACCAGATCGGCTCGCTGACCGAGACCCTGGACGCGGTGGACCTGGCCCACCGGGCCGGCTTCAAGTGCATGATGAGCCACCGCTCCGGCGAGACCGAGGACACCACCATCGCCGACCTGGCGGTGGCCACCGGCTGCGGCCAGATCAAGACCGGTGCCCCGGCCCGCTCGGACCGTGTCGCCAAGTACAACCAGCTGCTCCGGATCGAGGAGGAGCTGGCCGACGCGGCGCGCTACGCCGGCGCTGGCGCGTTCCCGCGCTACCGTTCGGCCTGAGACGCACGAAGCCTCGGGGGAGGGGTGTGACGATGCAGCAGCGCCGCACACCGGGTGGTCAGCGTCCCGCCCGCCGGCCGGGTCAGTCCGGTCGGCCGGGCGGTGGGCGCGCCACGCGGGGATCGGTCCGCGAGGCGGGCGTACGCGCCGAGCCGCGCGCCGCCGGTCGCGCACCGGGTGCTGCCCGGGGCGCGGAAGGCGTGCGCTCGGCGAATCGTCCCGCCGCAGCTCGGCGTACCGCTGCCGCTGGTGTCGTGAAGCGGCTCGCCGCACCCCACCCCCGTCGTTTCACCGGCCGGGCCACAGTGCTGTTCGCGGTGCTGATCGCGCTCGCTCTGGCCTACACCTATCCAGTCCGGGTCTACCTGGATCAGCAGGCCGACATCGAGCGGATGGAGGCGGCCCAGGCGGTGCAGGAGCGGGAGATCGCCAAGCTCGCCGCCAAGGCCGCGAACTGGAAAGACGACGAGTACATCAAGACGCAGGCTCGGGAGCGGTTCTTCATGGGCGAGCCGGGCGAGAAGATGATGGTGGTGCTGCACGACCCGGAGGGCGCCGCCCGGGACGCCGGGAAGTCGGCCGCTTCGGCCCCGCCAGCCGGGCCGTCGACCTGGTACGACACGCTCTGGTCGAGCGTGCGGGCTGCGGACAGCCAGCAGCCGGGCCAGTGATCCACCGACCAGCACACCAGGAGAGATGGGCACCGTGACTGTCGTACCACCGTCGGAGCCGGCGGCGGATTCCGTTCCCCTGCCGCAGCGCGAGCCGGCCACCGAGGCCGACCTGGCCGCGGTGGCCGCGCAGCTCGGCCGGACGCCTCGGGGCACCCGGGCGGTGGCCCACCGGTGCCCGTGTGGCCTTCCCGACGTGGTGGAGACGACTCCCCGCCTCGCCGACGGCACCCCGTTCCCGACGCTCTACTACCTGACCTGCCCCCGGGCCACGGCGGCGTGCAGCCGGCTGGAGTCGGCGGGGCTGATGAAGGAGATGGCGGACCGGCTGACGACGGATCCGGAGTTGGCCGCCCATTACCGTGCCGCGCACGAGGACTACCTCACCCGCCGGGGTGCGATCGGTGAGGTGCCGGAGATCGCCGGCATCTCGGCCGGCGGGATGCCGGGTCGGGTGAAGTGCCTGCACGTGCACCTGGGTCACGCGCTGGGCGCCGGCCCCGGGGTGAACCCGTTCGGCGACGAGACGTTGGGCCTGGTCGAGCCCTGGTGGTCGGCGGGGCCGTGCGTGGACGTGCCGGCGGCCGAATGAGCAGGCAGGCCGGGTCCGAGGCACCCGAGAGTCAGATCCTCGTGCGGCGGGCCCGCACCGGGGACGTGCGGGGCATCCGACGACTCGTCGACACCTACACCAACGACCGGCGGCTGTTGAGCAAGGCGACAGTCACCCTCTTCGAGCAGGTGCAGGAGTTCCGGGTCGCGGTCCGGGCCGAGGACGACGTCGTGGTGGGCTGCGGCGCGCTGCACGTCATGTGGGAGGACCTGGCCGAGATCCGTACGGTGGCGGTGGACCCGTCGTGCCGGGGTCGGCGCATCGGTCACCGGCTGGTCGGTGAGCTGATCGACGCGGCCCGGGAGTTGGGGGTGGCACGGATCTTCGTGCTCACCTTCGAGACGCGGTTCTTCGACGCGTTCGGTTTCCGCGAGATCGACGGCGCTCCGGTGCCGCAGCCGGTCTACGAGCAACTGCTGCGCTCGTACGACGAGGGTGTCGCGGAGTTCCTGGACCTGGAGCGGGTCAAGCCGAACACGCTGGGCAACACCCGGATGCTGCTGCGCCTGTAGGTCAGGCCTTGCGGGGGTGGGCGGCGAAGAACTCCCACATCAGGTCGGTGGCGGACAGCCCCGCGGAGGATGCGGCGAGTTGGCCCGTTGTCGCTCCCGGCCAACTGTGGCCCATGTCGGCGATCGTGTAGACGCTGACCTCGCTGCCGTCCGCGCAGCCCGCCACCGTGTGCGTCACCCCCGGCACCCCGGACGCCTTCGGGCTCGGCCGGCAGCTGAGCCGCTGCTGCCAGGTCCGCATGCCGGCCTGGAAGGTCGAGGCGTAGCGGTCCTGGCCGCCGATGAAGGTGATCACGGAGACCGGGCTCTTCGGCACGTAACTGTCGGCGGTGGTCAAGTTCCCGCTGTAACCACCGCTGACCACTCCGATAGCGGCGTACTTGCCGGTGCTCTCCACCGCGGCCCGGAAGCTCATGTCGCCGCCGTTCGAGATGCCGGTGAGGAACACCTGGTTCGGGTCGGCGTGCCAGGTCTGCACCAGATGGTCGGTGAGGGCGGTGAGGAAGCCGACGTCGTCCTCGCTGCCGCAACAGATCAGCGCGTTGAAGCCGCCGCCCTGCCCGTTGGGGTAGGCGACCAGCACGTTGTCCTTGTCGGCCTTGGCGTCGAGGCCCGCCAACTCCCGCATCGAGGATCCGAGGCCGGGATAGAAGTGCAGCGCGATGACCAGCGCGGAGGGCCTGCCCGGGTCGTACCCCGGTGGCGCGTGCAGCAGGTAGGTGCGGTCGAGTCCGTTGTGGTGCAGGGTGAGCTGGTGGTCGCCGGCCGCCGGTCGTTCGCTCGACGCGGACGGTGAGGCTGGTGGGGCCGACGAGGGTTGCCCCCGCTCATCACAAGCTGCCGCGACGACCATGAGGCAGAGCCCCGTTAACACCGCCACCGTTCGCCGCACGCCGGCCACCCCCCCGTCGACCCCGAGGTCCACACTGGAGATCATTCGGCCGCGGAGCAACCCTTTCGGTCCTGGGCGAAGGCAGGCAGGCTGGTGCCATGCTTCGCCTCCAGCTCGGGTCGGCCGACCTGTGCCGGGTGCGGTTCGCCGATCGGCTGCATCCGGTCGGGATCGCGCTGCTGGCTGGTCAGTGGCTGCGCGATCCCACTGTCGCGGCGATGGCGCCGACCCTGGCCGAGCGGGTGGCGGCGGCCGAGGGCACGGCTGCCGCCCAGGCCGCCACCGCGGTCCTGCGGCATCTGCTGCCCGACCGGGGACGTCTGCCGGATTTCGTCACTCCCTTCGACGGCCTGGAGTCGGTGGAGGCCGGGCTTGAGGCGATCCGGGCCACCCCGGTACGGCGGGTCCGCGCCGAGGTCACCCTGGCGTACTCGGACACGTCGGTCAGCCCGCTGCGGCGGCGGTTCGCGGCGGCCGATCCGGAGGTGCTCGACCTGTTCGGCGGGGCCGTGCGGACCTGGTTCGACGCGGTGCTCGAACCGCACTGGGCCGAGCTGGTGTCCGCGTACCGTCAGCAGGTGGCGTCTGCCAGCCAGCGGCTGGCGCAGCATGGCCTGGCCAGCCTCTTCGCCGGTCTGCACCCGAGCATCCGGTGGCGGGAGCCGGTGCTGGAGGTACGGACGTGGTGGGACGGCGACCTTCCCGGCACCGGCCACGGGATCATCCTGCTGCCCTCCCCGTTGGCCGGGCCGCGGCCCCGGGTGCTCGTCGAGCAGGGTTACCCGATCCTGCTCGTCTACCCGGTGGTCATGCCGGTGCGCGAGGCTCCCGCCGACGACGGTGCCCTCGGTCGGCTGCTCGGCGTCACCCGGGCGCTGGTGCTGCGCCGACTGGCGACCGACGGGGGGTTGACCACCACAGTGTTGTCCCGGGCGGTCGGGATCAGTCTCTCCTCGGCCTCGGAACATGCCCGCGCGCTGCGGACCGCCGGTCTGGTGACCAGTGAGCGGGAGGGCGGGGCCGTACGACATCACCTGACCTCGCTCGGTGTGGCGTTGTTGCGAGGCCCGTCGGGCGACCTGGGCGAGTCGTGGCCCACTGCCAACCAAGCCGCCGGGTGGCCGCCCGTCCTGCCGTAAGGTTGCTGCCGTGACGACGCGTGTGGCGGCCATCGACTGCGGGACCAACTCGATCCGACTGCTGGTCGCCGACCTGCCCGACGCCTCGGCCGGGCCGCAGGCGCCGCTGGTCGACCTGACCCGGCGGATGGAGATCGTCCGGTTGGGGCAGGGCGTGGATCGCACCGGCCGACTGGCGCCGGAGGCGATCGAGCGGACCAGGGTGGCGTTGGCGTCGTACGCCGCCGACATCGAGAAGCTGGGCGCGCGGCGGGTGCGGATGTGTGCCACCTCGGCCTCCCGCGATGCGGCGAACGCCGCCGACTTCACCGAGATGGTGCGGGCCACCCTCGGTGTCGCGCCCGAGGTGGTCAGCGGCGACGAGGAGGCCCGGCTGTCGTTCACCGGCGCGGTGCGCGGGCTGCCCGCCGACGCGAAGGAGCCGTTCCTGGTCGTCGACATCGGTGGTGGCTCCACCGAGTTCGTGGTCGGTGACCGGGCCGCCGGGGTGCGGTCGGCGATCTCGGTGGACATCGGCTGCGTCCGGATGACCGAGCGGCACCTGCCCGGTGACCCGCCGACGCCCGAGCAGGTCGCGGCGGCGCAGGCCGACATCGCCGCTGTGGTGGACCGGGCGCTCGCCGTGGTTCCCGGTCGCGAGGCGGCCACCCTGGTCGGCCTCGCCGGGTCGGTCACCACAGTGGTCGCGCTCGCCCAGGGCCTGCGGGAGTACGACCCGGAGCGCATCCACCACGCCCGGGTGTCGTACGAGGAGGTCGCCCGGGTGACAGCGGAGCTGCTGGGTCAGACCCGTGCGCAGCGGTTGGCGAACCCGGTGATGCACCCGGGCCGCGCCGACGTGATCGGCGCGGGCGCCCTGGTGCTTCGCGTGATCATGGAGCGGGCCGGGATGCCGTCGGTGGTCGCCTCGGAGCACGACATCCTCGACGGCATCGCCTGGAGCGTCCAGTAAGCCACCGCGCACCAGCGATCTTGATCAACGCGCCTTCATTGGCGTCGCGGTGTGCGGGCAGCGTGGATGCCCCGACTTCCTGAAAGCCGAGTCGATCACCACCACGCGCGCCGCGCGCCGGGCGTGTCGCGGCCGATTCGTTGACGCTACTTCGCATTACACACTAGTGTGCAATGCGTGGACACCACACAGTTGTTGAAGGGCGTGCTCGATCTGGCCGTCCTGGCCGTGCTCCGAGAGGAGGACGGTTACGGTTACGACATTCTGCGCCGGCTGCGCGAGGCCGGCCTGGAGGAGGTCGGTGACGCCTCTGTCTACGGGACGCTGCGCCGCCTCTTCGCCGCCGGCCTGCTCACCACCTACGTCGTGCCGAGCGAATCCGGGCCGCACCGCAAGTACTACTCACTCAACGTCGCGGGGCGCGACCAGCTGACCCGCTCCGGCAAGCTCTGGCGCTCGTTCGCCACCACAATGGACAGTCTGCTCGACGATCGGGGGATGGCGGCATGACCGTCGCGGAGCAGGAGATCACCGACTATGTGGCGCGGGTCCGGGCCGCTCTGGCCGACCTGCCCCCCGGGCAACGCGACGAGTTGACCGAGGATCTCGCCGACCACCTCACCGAGGTAGCCGCCGAGGCCGAGGGCACCCTGGTCGAGCGGTTGGGCGAGCCCGAGACGTACGCCGCCGAGCTGCGCGCCGCAGCCGGCGCCGCGCCGGGCAGCGGGCGCAACCTCGACCAGCGGGTGGCGAGCGCGATGGCCCGGGTCCGCGGCCGGCTGCGCACCATGGACACCCGTCTCGGCCCACCCCTGGGGTACGAGACGGCCAGCGACTTCCTCCGGCTGCTGCGCCCGGCCTGGTGGGTGCTGCGCGGCTATCTGGCGGCGATGCTGGTCACGGTGATCAGCACCGGTGGCGACTTCGGGCTGCTGCCCCGGTTCGGCGGCGAGCTACTCGCCGGCCTGATCATGCTGATCGGCTTCGTGCTCGCCTCCATCTGGATCGGTCGCCGTTCGGCCCAGCTGACCCGTTGGCCGCGCTCGGCCGTTCAGGTCGCCAGCGCGGTGCTGGTGGTCTTCGCGCTCGCCGGGCTGGTCGACGCGGAGAACGCGCGCGACAACGACTACTACTACGACCAGACTTCGGTTGACAGCCAGTACGGCCACATCCGGGACGTCTTCGTCTACGACGGGGAGGGCCGGCTGGTGGAGAACGCCCGACTCTTCGATCAGAACGGCAATCCGATCCGGCTCGGCTACCACCCGGACTGCCCGAGCCCGCTCGACGTTTATGGCCAGCCGTTGCTGCGGCCGTACCCGTACTGCCCCGAGCAGGCTCCCTTCGGGCCTCGCGGTCCGGGTGCGCCTCTCCTTCCGGCGTCGTCGCCCACAGCCACGCCGGACCCGAGCAGCACACTCGACCCGACCGCAACGCCGACCCCGACGGCCACCGGCCAGCCCACGGCAAGCCCGACCGCGACGCCGAGCGGCACACCAACCCCCACCCCGACGAGCTGACCGAGGTGTGAACTGGATCATGCGGGTGAAACTGGGAATTAGCTGAACGGACGAGGCGAGCGGGACGACACCGGAAATCAATGATCGTTACGGTGTCGTCTGCTCATCAACCCCTCGGAAGGAACCCCCGTGCCAGAGCAGGTCGCACCGCCCCCCGCGCCCGACGCCGCAACCCCTGAGCCGGCCGTCGAGACGCCGCAAGCGGCCGAGCCGCAGCCTGCCACGCAGCCGCAGCCGGCCACCGAGCCGTCGCCGGCGGCCGAGCCGCAGCCGGCGGCCGAGCCGAAGGCGGAGAAGTCCGGTGCGAAGAAGGCCATCGGCATCGTCGGTGCGATCCTCGTCGTCGTCGTCATCGCCGGCCTGAAGTTCGGCGTCGCCTCGGCGATCGGCAACTACTTCAACAAGGACGAAACCGCAGCCGCCAAGACCGGCGACTGCATCGCCGAACTGCCCGAGGTCACCGGCACCGAGCAGGAGGAGGTCGACGGCGCCAAGGTCGTCGAGTGCACCTCCACCGACGCGGCGTACAGCGTGGTCGGTCGAGTGGACGGCCAGAGCGAGGCGCAGGCCAAGGCCGACACCACCTGCACCCAGTTCTTCAAGGAAGGCCAGGAGGGGTACATCTACTCCAGCATCAAGCCAGGCAAGACCGGCTACGTGCTCTGCCTGACCAAGAAGGTCTGACCACAGCGGTTAGCTCGACAAAGACGGCGGCGGGAGCAGACCCCGCCGCCGTCGGCGTACCCGGAGTCACCGGGGGGCGAACAGGAGGTGAATGCCACTGTTCCGGCGTCTTCCCGACGGCCGCGTGGCGTGGCAGGCTACCGGCACGTAGGACCACTGGGCGACCAGCCAACGATGACTGACCGCTAGGAGGACGGCCCATGGGCGAAATGGTGAGCTACCGCAGCAACGGGGGCACGAGCGAGGGGTATCTCGCGATACCCGCCAGCGGCACGGCCAGCCCCGCCGTCATCGTCATCCAGGAATGGTGGGGCCTGGTCCCGCACATCCGGTCGGTGGCGGACCGGTTCGCCGAGGCCGGTTTCGTCGCCCTCGCCCCGGATTTCTACCACGGTGAGACGACCAGCGAGCCGGACGAGGCGCAGCGGCTCCTGCTGGCGATGCGGATGGACGAGGCGGCGAAGGACATCGCCGGCGCCGCCGACTATCTCGCCGGGCGGCCCGAGGTCACCGGTAAGGTCGGTGCCGTGGGCTTCTGCGCCGGTGGCAGCCTGGCCCTCTGGTCGGCCACCATCTCCGAGCGGATCGTCGCGACCGCTGGCTTCTATCCCGTGCTGCCCTGGGAGTCGATGCGCCCCGACTGGGCCGACTACGCCGGCAAGGCAGCGGTCATCCACTGCTCCGAAGAGGACGGCACCTCGGCCACCGACGGCGTACAGACCGCCCGGCGGGGCATCGAGGAGGCCGGCGGCGACTGCCACCTCTACGACTACCCGGGCACCTCGCACGCCTTCTTCAACGACGACCGGCCGGAGGCGTTCGACCAGCGCGCCGCCTCCAGCGCCTGGGCCCGCACCCTGGAACTCTTCCGGGCCAAGCTTGGCTGAGACGCGTACCCCCGCACAGGTGGTCGCCCGCGCAGCGCGGGCGACCGACCTGGCCGACCTCGACGCTGCGGTGAGCGACTGTTTCGCCTGCCCGCGGCTGGTCCAATGGCGGGAGGAGGTCGCCCGCACCCGTCGGGCGGCCTTCCGCGACCAGGACTACTGGGGTCGACCGGTGCCGGGCCTCGGCACCGGTGACGCCCGCATCGCCATCCTCGGGCTGGCGCCCGCCGCGCACGGTGGCAACCGCACCGGCCGGATCTTCACCGGTGACCGGTCGGGTGACGTGCTGTTCGCGGCGCTGCACCGGGCCGGGCTTGCCAACCAGCCGACCAGCGTCGCCGCCGACGACGGGCTCACGGTGCGCGACCTGCGAATCTTCTCGGCCGTCCGGTGTGCGCCTCCGGACAACAAGCCGACCCCGGTGGAACGGGACACCTGCGCACCCTGGCTGCACCGCGAGGTCACGTTGATCCGGCCCACGCTGCGGGTCGTGGTCGCGCTGGGCGCGTTCGCCTGGGCCGCGTGGTGGCCGGTGCTCCAGGCGGTGTACGGGCAGCGCCCGCCCAGCCCGCGACCGGCGTTCGGTCATGGGGCACACTGGTCCGGCACGAACGCCCCGGACTTGCTCGGCTGCTACCACGTCAGTCAGCAGAACACCTTCACCGGGCGGTTGACACCAGGGATGTTGGACGACGTCTTCGGCCAGGCTAAGCAGCTGGCCGGAGTGGACTGAGACGACGCGTGGGGTGGTGGCGATGACAGACGGAACACGCCCGCCCACACCGGTACCGTCCGCCGAGCCGGGTGCGCTGCGGCCGGCGCTCGGCCTGCTCCACCGGTGGTGGCCGGTCGGCGCGGTCGCCGCCCTGCTCGCCGGCGCCGCGCTGGCGTCCGCTCACTCGTCGATCGGGGCCAGTCGCATCCCGCCGGCCGCGGACAACGTTCCCTGGGTTCCCGAGTACCCGACGGTTGAGCCATCGCCGTCCATCCCGATCGAGCCCCGCGACGCCGGCGAGGCCACCCAGGCGCACATCCCGCAGTGGGTCGGCACTGTGGCGGTGGTCCTGCTCGGGCTGGCCATCCTCGCCGCGCTCGGCTACCTCAGCTGGGTCCTGATCCGGGGCGCGCTGCGTCGTACCACCCGGGCACTACCCGCGCAGCGGGCCCGCCGTACCGCCGAGGGCACCGCCCGCGAGGTGGTAGCCGCCCTCGACGCCGGCCTGGAGGAACTCGACGACCAGGACACCGACCCCCGGGTGGCGGTGATCGCCTGCTGGGTGCGCCTGGAGGAGACCGCCGCCGCGGCCGGTGTGCCGAGGCTCGCCGGAGACACCCCCACCGACCTGGTCAGCCGACTGTTGCAGGGTGACCCGGCCGCGGGCGTGCCGGCCATCGCCAGCACCGACGTGCTCGCCGAGTTCGCGCACGTCTACCGGGAGGCCCGGTACGCCACCCACCCGGTCGGCGAACGCACCCGGGACCAGGCCCGCGCCGCGCTCGGCCGACTGCGCGGAGAGCTCACCGCGGCGGTGACCTCATGAGCAGCACCAGCATCGACGATCTGCTCGCATTCGAGGAGGAGGCCGCACCGGCCGGTCCGCAGGCTCGCCCATCCCGATGGCGTCCGGTGCTGCGCTCACTCGCGTGGGCCGCCGCGGTGGTAGCGGTCCTGCTGGTCGGCCTCCGCGCGGTGGGCCTCCAGGTCTCGCTGCCCGTACTGATCGCCGGGGTGCTCGCCGTGCTGGCGGTCCGCCGGGTCACCGCCCTGCTGGCGCCGCCACCCCCGCAGCCGCCGGCTCGCCAGGCCGGCGCGGGCGAAGAGGACGGCAGCTACAACTGGGACGCCAGGGACGCGCTGCGTGGCGCGATCAATCAGTGGGAACGGCCCCTGGACTGGTCCTCGAACAGACCCGAACGTTTCACCGAGGTGGTTCTGCCCCGGATCGGTGAACTGGCCGACGAGCGGATGCGGCTGAAACACGGCGTCACCCGTGAGTCGGATCCCGCCCGCGCTCGCGTCCTGCTGGGTGACCGCCTGTGGACGTTCCTGGAGACCCCGCCTCGCCGCACCCCGTCGCCGCGCGACCTCGCGGTGATCGTCGCCGAACTGGAGAGTATTTGATGAACGACGTGGACCGGAGCATTGCCCCCGCCGAGGTCGGGCACCTGGCTCGGGCGGTCCTGGACGCGGTCGGCACCGTCGTGGTCGGCAAACGGGACGCGTTGGAGCTGGTCCTCGCCGGCATCCTCGCGGGCGGGCACGTGCTCCTGGAGGACCTGCCAGGGCTCGGTAAGACACTCACCGCCCGCTCGTTCGCCCAGGCCCTCGGGTTGGACTTCCGTCGGTTGCAGTTCACCCCCGACCTGCTCCCCGCCGACGTCACCGGCTCCTTCCTCTACGACCAGCGCAACGGCGACTTCACCTTCCGGGCCGGCCCGGTCTTCACCAACCTGCTCCTCGCCGACGAGATCAACCGCACGCCGCCGAAGACCCAGTCCGCGCTGCTGGAGGCGATGCAGGAGAAGCAGGTCTCGGTCGAGGGTGTGACCTACAAGCTCGACGAGCCGTTCCACGTGCTGGCCACCGCCAACCCCATCGAGTACGAGGGCACCTACCCGCTGCCGGAGGCACAGCTGGACCGGTTCCTGCTGCGGGTCTCGTTCGGTTACCCGCAGCACGAAGAGGAGTGGGAGGTGCTGCGCCGTCGGATGAGCCGTCGCCGGGAGGAGGCGGACATCAAGGCGGTGGTCGACGCGGCGACGCTGCGGGCCATGCAGGCCGCCCTGGAGGACGTGGTGGTGGAGGACTCCATCGGCCGCTACATCGTGTCGCTCACCGCGGCCACCCGGGAGCACCCGTCGGTGCTGGTCGGCGCCTCACCTCGTGGTTCGCTGGCGCTGCTGCTGCTGGCCCGGGTCCGCGCGGTGTTCGGCGGCCGTGACTACGTGGTGCCGGAGGACGTCAAGTCGGTGGCGGCGCCCGCCCTGGCCCACCGGATCACCCTGCGCCCGGAGATGTGGTTGCGCCGGGTCGACCCGGCGTTCGTGGTGGGCGAGGTGCTGGAGGCGACTCCCGCCCCGGCCAGTGGCGCGCTGCCCAGCTACGCCGCCGGCGGGCCCCGGCACTGATGACCGGACCGACAGTGCCGACGGCCACCGAAGCGGAACCGGCCGCCGGCTGGGCGCCCACCCCGGCGCTCGGCCGTGCGGTGCTGCTCGCCGGCCTGCTGCTGGTGGCCGGGGTGCTGCTCGGCCGGGTGGACCTCATCGTGCTCGCCGCCCCGTTCGCCCTGGGCACCGCGTACGCGCTGCGTCGACGGCCCACGGCGCTGCCCCAGGTGTGGATCACCCAGGGCGACGGTGGGCCGCTGGTCGAGGGCGGCGACGTGGCGGCGGCGGTGAGCGTCGGCAACCCGGACACTGTCGACTACGACCTGGTGGTGATGCGTACCCGCGTGTCGCCGTGGCTGCGGATCGTTCGGGCCGGCTTCGCCAGTGACGGGGCCGTCGACGCCGGGGAGCCGAGCGCCACACCGGAAACCGGTGCGACGGCGCAGGGCAACGGTCGGCGTCGATCCGTCGCGGACCGGCCGTTCGTGACCTCGGTGCCGATCGGCGCCGCGGTCGACCTGGAGCTGGCCGGCAAGGCAGTGCGCTGGGGCCGGCACCCGGTCGGCCCCGCCGGTGCCCGAGTCGCCACTGCCGGTGGTCTGCTGGTCTCCCGGGCGGTGATCACCGAGCCGGTACGGGTACGGGTGTACCCCCGTACCGAGCCGTTCGAGGCGGTCGAGGCGATGCCCCGCGCCGCCGGCCTGGTCGGGGCGCACCACTCCCGTCGACCCGGAGAGGGCGGCGAGCTTGCCGGCGTACGCGTCTTCGCCCCCGGGGACCGGCTGCGCCGGATCGACTGGCGGGTCTCGTTGCGGGCCCGGCAGCTGCATGTGGCCGCCACCCTTTCCGACCGGGACGCGGAGGTGGTGGTGCTGCTCGACGTGCTCGCCGAGGCGGGCCGCTCCGGTGGGGTGGGCGGCGCCGCCTCGGTGCTGGACACCACCGTCCGGGCCACCGCCGCGATCGCCGAGCACTACCTGCACCGTGGTGATCGGGTCTCGCTGCTGGAGTACGGGCCGGCTGCCCGCCGGCTCCGGCCGGCCGCCGGACGGCGGCAGTACCTGACCGTCCTGGAGTGGTTGCTCGACGTCCGGGTCCACGCGTCCGCGCACGAGCCGTACGACCAGGTCTTCGGCCCGCAGTTGCTCTCCTCGGACGCGTTGGTGGTGGTGCTCACCCCGCTGCTGGACGAACGGTCGGCGCAGATGCTCGCCCGGTTGGCCCGCGGTGGGCGGTTCGTGGTGGCTGTCGACACGCTGCCGACCGACCTGGCGTCGCCGAAGGACCGGGGTTGGGCCGAGGTGGCGTACCGGCTGTGGCGCCTGGATCGGGAGATCATGATCGGGCAGCTCCGGGAGCACGGCGTGCCGGTGGTGCGCTGGGCGGGTGCCGGCAGCCTGGACCAGGTGTTGCGGGACGTGGCCCGGTTGGCGACGGCCCCAAGGGTGGGTGGCCGGTGAGCGCGAGGAGTGAGCTTGCGAGCCCCGCAGTCGCGAACGGAGGGCGGGCCCGGTGAGCGCGAGGAGTGAGCTTGCGAGCCCCGCAGTCGCGAACGGAAGGCGGGCCCGGTGAGCGCGAGGAGTGAGCTTGCGAGCCCCGCGGTCGCGAACGGAGGGCGGGCCCGGTGAGCGCTCTGGTGGAGCGGGTTCGGGCGGCGCAGTACGCCGTCGCTCGCGTCAGCGTGGCCCCGCTGCTGGTCCGGGCCGGGATCTTCGTCATCGTGTTTGCCGGGTTCGTCCTGGCGTTCCCCGCGGAGGTGCTGTCCGGCCGGCCGATCTTCTTCCTGGCGGTGGCCGCCCTGTTGCCCGCGATCGGGCCGCGCAAGGTCTGGACGACCTTCACCGCGTTGGTCACTGTCGGCGGCTGGCTGCTCGCCACCGACGGGTACGGCCGTCCGGTCGCTCTCTGGCGGCTGCTCGCCGTCGCGGCCCTGCTCTACCTGGGTCACACCCTCTGCGCGCTGGCCGCGCTGTTGCCCTATGACGCGATGGTGGACCCCGAGTTGATCACCCGGTGGTTGGTGCGGTCGGCCGCCGTGCTGTTGGGTTCCGCAGTGCTCGGCGTGCTGTTGTTGCAGGCGACGGGGACGGGTGGGGGTGCCGGATACCAGTGGGTGACAGTGCTGGGGCTGCTGGTGGCGGTGGGGATGGCAGTGTTGCTGGGCTGGCTGCTGCGGCGTCGGTGACCCCTGCGACCTGAGGGTTACGCAGGTCACATGGGTTGTGCTCCGTCACAGATGGGGGCCGCGAGCGGGATTACCTGAGCCGGCCGGGGAAAGATAGACAACGTGAATCCGAAGCGGATCCTTGTGGTTGGTGCCGGGCACGTCGGTCTGTACGCGGCCCTGCGCCTGTCGAAGAAGCTCAGCTCCCGTGAGGCTGAGGTCATGGTGGTTGACCCCCAACCCCACATGACCTATCAGCCGTTCCTGCCGGAGGCGGCGGCGGGCAACATCTCCCCGCGGCACTCCGTGGTGCCGCTGCGGCGGGAGTTGCGCCGGTGCAAGATGGTGGCCGGCACGGTCACGCGGATCGAGCACGAGCGCAAGGTGGCCACCGTGCAGCCGATCAGCGGCCCGGCCCGGGAGATCACCTACGACCACGTGATCGTGGCCCCGGGTTCGGTCTCCCGCACCCTGCCGATCCCCGGTCTGCACGAGCAGGGCATCGGGTTCAAGACCATCGGCGAGGCGATCTACCTGCGCAACCACGTGCTGGATCGGCTCGACGTGGCGGCCGCAACGCCAGATCCGGACGTCCGCCGTTCGGCGCTGACCTTCACCTTCGTCGGCGGTGGGTACGCCGGCATCGAGGCGCTCGCCGAGATGGAGGACATGGCTCGCGACGCCCTGCGTTACTACCCGGAGCTCAAGCAGGACGAGGTCCGTTGGGTGCTGGTCGAGGCCACCCAGCGGGTGCTGCCCGAGGTCGACCGGGACATGGGCGCCTACACCGTGCAGCAGCTGATGAAGCGCAACATGGACATCCGGCTGGACACCCGGCTCGAGTCCTGCGTCGACGGGGTGGTCAAGCTCTCCGACGGTGACAGCTTCCGCTCGGACACGATCGTCTGGACGGCTGGCGTGAAGCCGTCGCCGATGCTGGACTCGACCGACTTCCCGCGTGACGACCGTCGTCGGATCACCTGCCTGCCCACGCTCCAGGTGGTCGACGGTGACCAGGTGCTCGAGGGCGCCTGGAGCGCGGGCGACTGCGCCGCCGTGCCGGACCTGACCAAGGAGCCGGGCAACTTCTGCTCGCCGAGCGCTCAGCACGCCGTGCGCCAGGCCGCCCGGATGGCCGACAACATCACGGCCGTGATCCGGGGCCGCGAGCCGGTGAACTACAAGCACAAGCACGTCGGCAGCGTGGCGAGCCTCGGCCTGCACAAGGGCGTGGCCCAGGTGTACGGGATCAAGATGACCGGTTGGCCGGCGTGGGTGATGCACCGGACGTACCACATGAGCCGGATCCCGTCGTTCAACCGCAAGGTCCGCGTGGTGGTGGACTGGTCGTTGGCGTTCTTCCTCAAGCGCGAGGTGGTCGCCCTGGGTCAGCTGCACGATCCGCGCGAGGAGTTCGTCGAGGCCTCCCAGCCGGTCGGCGCGCCCCGCGTCTGACCAGAAAGCGACGCCAGACCCCGTCGATCTTGCACTTCCGGATGCCGTAATGCGCCTTCTGGCGCGTCTTGTCCGGACAGGAAGTGCAAGATCGGCGGGGTTTTTGGTGGTCTAGACCCGCCACGTCCAGGCGTCGGCGATGCGGGTGGGTGGGCCGTAGAGCTGCTCCAGGGTGGCGCGCAGGCTTTCCGCGTGGGGGGCGTCGTCGGTGAGCGCCACGCAGGAGGCGCCCCAGAAGTCGGCGTCGCGGACGGCCTGTCGGCGCTGCTCGTCGCCGATGGCCGGTTGGTCGCCGCGCCGGGCGACATCCGCCAGTAGCGCGGAGGTGGGCTGCTTGAACGTGCCCATCGCCGCGGTGCCGCCCCTCCCGTACGGACCGATGAAGAAGCCTTCCGGCAGCCCGAAACCGGCGTCCGCTGCGGTCGCCCAGCGCATCGGCCAGGGCTCCTTCGGGGTGGGCAGTGGCACCGGGACCAGCACCCCGCCCGGCGGTACGCACTGCCGCCAGTGGCCGCCGGTGATGAATTCCGGCACGGGGGGTCGTCCGGCGGTCGGCAGTGGGGTCGGAAAGATCGGCAGCAGCGCCACGCCGACGGCCAGGGGCACCAGCCGCCGCGCCCGACCGGAGCTGCGCACTGCCCTGTCGACAGCGAGCACCAGCAGCGTCGCGACGATCGGCAGCAACGCCAGCGCGAACCGCATCGGCAACGCCCCGTCCACCACCGGGAGCCCTCCGATCAGGGCGTACGGGCCGGGGATCGCCGTCCTGGTGCCGCCGAGCACCACCTCTGGGCCGAGGGAGAGCGCCCCCATCACCAGGCCCGCCACGACGCAGGCGAAGACCAGCCGGCGTCGCCCGGCCCAGATCGCGCAGACCGCGGTGACCAGCAGCAGTGGCCAGCCGAGGAACGTGTTGTACTCGGCGGGGCCGGTGGTCAGCCGGGCGGATTCGTCGCTGCCGGCCACCGACAGTGGTGAGAGCCTCCACCAACTGCTCAGGTCGGCGGAGAAGTAGGCCGGGGTGAACATCCCGTCGGCGACTCCCTGCGGCCCGGCGAACTGGAACCACAGCGGATAGCCGAGCACCAGCAGGGCGAGCCCGGCGGCGATCGCCAACCCGCCGGCGAACCCGGGGAGTGCCCGGCGGGCCAGGTCCCGGTCCGCCACGGCGTAGCTGATCGCCATCACCAGCAGCGCGATCGCGGTGAGGAAGAGCACCTCCTCGCCGATGAAGACCTGCGCGCTGACCGCGCCGGCCAGCCCCGCCGCGGAGGTGAACAGTCGACGACGGTTCGGCCCGGTGGCTCGGCTACGGCCGGCCTCGTCGGGGGTGGCGGGCCCCGGGTCGGCCGCCCGGAGCAGCCGGACCACCAGCCAGATGATCACCGGCACGAGCCACTGGGCGGTCATGTGCAGGTGGCTGTTTGTCTGCGACACCATCCCGGGTCCGAATCCGCACAGCCCTCCGCCGAGTGCGGCGGCTACCCGGCGGACGCGCAGCGTCCGGTGGAACAGCAGGTACCAGGCGAGTGCGGTGCCGGCGAGGTTGCCGGCGGCGAGCAGCGCGAAGGTGACCGGTGCTCCCAGCAGCAGGGTGACCGGCGCGAAGAGGACGCCGAGGGCGATCACGGTGGTGTTGGCCATCAGGTTCACACCGTCGGGCGCGTTGAGCCGGTCGGTGAGCAGGTCGAAGTCGCCGAGCAGCGCGCGGGCGTCCACCGCCAGGAACCACTCGTAGAGGGCCTGGTCCTCCGGGTTGAGCGCCAGGATCCGGCCGCCCGGGTCGGGCCACAGCCCGTGGGCGAGCCAGCCGGCCAGCACCGCGAAGACCAGAGCGGCCACCAGGTCCGCCCGGTGGCGGCGGGCGGCGGCCAGCAGCCGGGTGGCCCGGGGTCGGCGGTTGACCTGATCGGCGAGGCGGAATGCCTGCTCAGGTGCGGCGTCGGGGGCCGTGGGGGCTGCGCTGCTCACGGCATCGACCCTAATGTGGCCGGGCCGGCGGGGTACGCCGGGTCGCCGCAGACCGGCTACGGTGACATTGCACCAGGCGTGTCGGCGCGCCGGTGCCACTCGCCCGGGTGGTGGAAAGGCAGACACGGCCGCCTTAAAAGCGGCTGCCGCAAGGCGTGCGGGTTCGACCCCCGCCCCGGGCACCGGTCGACTCGCGCATTCTCATTCGTGATCTCCAGGACTTGGCTCTGCCGTTTACTCTTGGAGGGCACGTTCACGTGCAAACGACCCCCTGAGGGAGGCCAGACAGTGAAGACCTCGAACCCGGTGCTCGCCCGGCTCGGCCAAGCGGCCGAGCGGGAGCGCTCCGCCGGGTACGCCCCGGCCGGGCCGTACGGACAGCCCGGCATTCCCCAGCAGTACCCGTCCCAGGCCGATTACCCGGCCGCGCCGCCGACCGTGGCGCCGATGACCGTCGACGACGTGGTCGTCAAGACGGTCGCTCTGCTCGGCATTCTCGGCATCACCGCCGCGGCCGCTTGGGTGCTCGTGCCCGACGCGCTGGTCGGTACCGCCTGGATCGGCGCGGCGGTGGTCGGCCTGGTCCTCGGCTTGATCATCTCGTTCTCCCGGATGGCCAACCCGGCGCTCGTGATCGCGTACGCGGTCGTCGAGGGTGTCTTCGTCGGCATGGTCAGCAAGGCGTTCGAGACACGCTTCGACGGCATCGTGCTCCAGGCCGCCGCAGCCAGCTTCGGCATCTTCTTCCTGATGGCGATGCTCTACCGGGCGAAGGTCATCCGGGCCACCCCGGCCTTCGTCAAGGGCATGATCGCGGTGATGGTCGGCCTGTTCGCGGTCATGATGATCAACCTGGTGCTGGCGCTGTTCGGCGTCAACACCGGCCTGCGCGACGGCAGCCCGCTCGCCATCGGCTTCAGCCTGGTCTGCATCGTGGTCGCCTCGCTGAGCTTCGTGCTCAGCTTCAAGGAGATCGAGGACGGCGTCCGGATGGGCCTGCCGCAGCGCTACTCCTGGGTGGCCGCCTTCGGCATCCTGGTCAGCCTGGTCTGGCTCTACATCGAGATCCTGCGCCTGCTGAGCTACTTCCAGGGCGACGACTGACCTCGTCCGCACTGCCGACCGGCGCCCGTCCCCACTCCGGTGGGGGCGGGCGCCGTCGTCCGCGCCGTTTGCCCGCCGCCGCCGGTCCGCCCGGGGCAGAGTGACTTCGGGGGGTAGGGCGAAGGAGGCGGCGGTGCGCAGCAACAACCCGGTGCTCAACCGGCTGGACGAGACCGGCCGGGTGGAGGCCCGGGTGCTCGGCGCCCGTGACGTCGAGCCGATGACAGTCGACGACGTGGTCGTCCGTACCGTCGGGTTGCTGCTGGTGACCGGCGCGACCGCGGCGGTGTCCTGGGCGGTGATCCCCGACGCGGTGTGGCTGGGCGCCGCGTTGGCCGGCAGCGCCCTCGCCTCGATCGCGCTGGTCCTGGTCATCTCGTTGCGAGCGATCACCAACCCGGTGCCGATCGTCGGGTACGCCATTCTCCAGGGGCTGCTGCTGGGGGTGGCGAGCCGCACCTTCGAGCAGGTCTATCCGGGCATCGTGGTGCAGGCGGTGGCCGGCACCTTCGGCGTCTTCCTCGGCATGGCGGCGCTCTACCGGGCCCGGGTGATCCGGGCGACGCCTCGACTGGCCCGCCTGGTGATCGGCACCCTGCTCGGCATCGCCGTGCTCAGCGTGGTCAACCTGGTGTCGTACCTGATCACCGGGCGACCGGGCCTGGCGGTCTACAGCGTCAGTGGGGAGGTCGGCTGGCTGCCGTACGCCTTCTCGGTGGTGGCCATCATCGCGGGGGCGTTCAGCTTCATCCTCGACTTCGATCTCGTCGAGCGCTCGGTCCGCGACGGCCGAGCCCGTCGGTACGCGTGGCTGAGCGCGTTCGGCCTGCTCACCGGGTTGGTCTTTCTCTACTGGCAGTTGCTGCGGCTGCTCAGTTACCTGCGCCGCTGACCGGCCCGACCCGGCGCGGTCGGTGCCGGCCGTAGACTCGGCGGCGATGAGCGCAGCGGAGTTGGACAAGGCCGTGCAGTTGCTGGTCCGTCAGATCGCGCACTGGCAGCAGCCCCGGTGGGCGGCGGTCGCGACCACCGGCAACGTGTCCCGCGCCGACCTGGTGCACCGCCTGGTGCAGGAGGTCGCCAACCTGGCCGCCGACGCCGAGGGGGAGCCCCGTCGGGTGGTGCCCCGGCTCGACAACGACCTGGCCCTACCCGATCAGTTGCGGGTGGTCGCGGCGGACCTGCTGGCCGCCGACCCGGGGGCCGAGGCGCTGGCTCGGGCCGCCGCCGAGGTGACGGCGACCCGCAGCGCGCTCTGAGGGCAGCTCAGCTGAGCCGTTCCAGCACCATGGCCATGCCCTGGCCACCGCCCACGCACATGGTCTCCAGACCGATGGTCTTGTCGTGCCACTCCAGCGCGTTGAGCAGGGTGCCGGTGATCCGGGCGCCGGTCATGCCGAACGGGTGGCCGACCGCGATGGCCCCGCCCATCACGTTCAGCTTCTCCTCCGGGATGCCCAGCTCGCGGTAGGAGGGGATGACCTGCGCGGCGAACGCCTCGTTGATCTCGACGAGGTCGACGTCGTCGATGGTCATGCCGGCTCGGCGCAGCGCCTGCCGGGACGCCTCGACCGGCCCGAGACCCATGATCTCCGGTGACAGGGCTGTCACACCGGTCGAGACGATCCGGGCCAGCGGGGTGAGCCCAAGCTCCTCCGCTCGCTGGGCGCTCATCACCACAACGGCGGCGGCGCCGTCGTTGAGTGGGCAGCAGTTGCCGGCGGTGATGCGACCGTCCGGGCGGAACACCGGCTTCAGGCCGGAGACCGCGTCGAGGGTGACGCCGGCCCGGGGCCCGTCGTCGGTACTCACCACGGTGCCGTCCGGCGTGGTGACCGGGGTGATCTCCCGGGCCCAGAAACCGTCGGCGATGGCCTTCTCGGCGAGGTTCTGGCTGCGTACGCCGAACTCGTCCATGTCGGCGCGGGTGACGTCGTACACCTGGGCCAGGTTCTCGGCGGTCTGCCCCATGGTCAGGTAGATGTCGGGCAGCTCGCCGGCCTCACGCGGGTCGGTCCACACCTCGGCGCCGCCCTGCGCGCGGCGCTTCGAGCGCTCACCGGCCGTCCCGAAGCGGGGGTTCTCCCAGCCGCCGCCGACCAGGGCCTGCGCCTCGGGCGGCAGCCCGTCGGAGCTGCCCCGGGCGTAGCGGGAGACCATCTCCACGCCGGCGGAGACGAACACGTCGCCCTCGCCGGCCCGGATCGCGTGCATCGCCATCCGGGTGGTCTGCAACGAGGAGGCGCAGTAGCGGGTCAGCGTGGCGCCGGGGACAGTGTCCAGACCGAGGAGGGTGGACACCACCCGTGCCATGTTGAAGCCCTGCTCGCCACCGGGCAGGCCGCACCCGAGGTAGAGGTCGTCGATCGTGGTCGGATCCAGCGCGGGGATCTTGTCCAGCGCGGTCTGGACGATGGTCGCGGCGAGGTCGTCGGAGCGGACGTCGCGCAGGGACCCCTTGTGCGCCCGGCCGATGGGGGAGCGGGCGGTGGCGACGATGACGGCGTCGCGGGACGACTCAATCGGCATGGACCAACGTTAACCCGCCGGTAACATGGCGCGGAAGAAGCCGGCGCGGCGGGAAATGTCACCCTGGCCGGGGACGATCTAGCGCCGGGTCGTGGCAGCCGCCGCGGCGACGATGGCGGGGAGCAGCGCGTGCGCCCACACCCGGTAGCCGTCGGCGGAGGGGTGGAAACCGTCCTGGCAGAGGGTGCCGGCGTCGGCCCGGAACACCGGCCCGGTCTCGGTGGCCAGGTCGACCACCGAGCCGCCCGCCTCCAGCACGGCAGTGGTCTGCGCGCGAGCCACCCGACGCCCGGACCAGCCGACCACCTGGCGCAGCGGAGGCGCTATGGCACGCACCGCCCCGAGGTCGGGGCAGGTGCCCACCACCACCTCGACGCGCGCCTCGCGCAGGCGGTGCACCGCCGCGCCGAGATAGGCCGCCGCGTCGGAGGGTCGGCGCAGCCCGGTGGCGTCGTTCGCGCCGATCAGGATCAACGCCACGTCGGGCCGCTCACCGAGCAGGGCTCGGGCCACCTGGGTGGCGAGGTCAGTCGAGCGGGAGCCGGAGACGCCGACGCTGGACAGGTGCACCCGGCGGCCGGTCGGGCCCTCGGCGAGCAGGTTGGCCAACTGCCCGCCGATGGTGTCCTCCAGACGGTCCACACCGACGCCCAGCGCCGACGAGTCGCCCAGCAACACCAGTCGCAGCGGGGAAGCGCCCGCCCGGCCGATCGTGGCGCGCAGGGCAAGGCCGAGCTCCGGTTCGGCGTAGCGTCGGTGCCGGGCGATGAAGGCCTCACCTGCGAGGACGGCGGCGCCCCCGACGGTGCCGGCGAACAGCGAGATCGCCGCCGCCCGACCCAGTCGGCCGGCGAGGCCGGGGGTCACGCTCCGCGCGCTGCGCTCGTTCATGCCAGTCCCTCCACTGTCGAGGTGTCCGAGGCGGACCCGTGCTGCGGCACCGCGCCGACACCGAAGAACGCCCGTCGGCGCAACTGCGCCCACCGGCCGGCCGGCCCTCGGTCGCGGCCCCGAACCTGGACGCCGCTGACCTCCGTGCCGGCGTGTCGAGCCGCCTCCTGCGCGGCCTTCGGCAGCGACCGTACGCCGTCGCCGCGCGTCGGTGTGGCCCGTCGTTCCGGGGTCGCGCCGAGGGCGGAGAGCATCGTCGGTAGGAGCGCGGCGGCGGCCATCGCGTACCCCTCGGCGGAGGGATGGAACCGGTCCCAGGCGAACATCCGGGTGGGCTCGGCCGCGAACCGGGGGCCGAGCAGGTCACCGAGGGAAACCGTCCACCCGCCCGCCTCCACCACTGCCACCGTCTGGGCGGCGGCGAGCTGGCGGCTCCACCGGTGCGCCAGCCAGCGCAGCGGCGGCTGGATCGGGCGGATCGCGCCCAGGTCGGGGCAGGTGCCGACGACCACCTCACACCCCGCGTCGCGCAGGGCGTGCACCGCCTCGACCAGGTAGCGCACCGCCAAGCCGCGTGGGGTGCGGTTGGTGATGTCGTTGCCGCCGATGAGGATCACCGCGATGTCGGGTCGGCACTCCAGCGCCGCCTCCACCTGGTGGCGCAGCGCCGCCGAGATCGCGCCGACCACCGCGAAGCGGTGCAACTGCACCGGCCGGTGCAGTCGACGGGACAGGCCGGTGGCGAGCAGCGCCCCGGGCGTCTCCCGACGGCGGTGCACCCCGTAGCCGGCCGCCGACGAGTCGCCGAGCACGACCATGGTGAGCGCGGGACCGGGGAACTTCGCGCCGTACATCCCGTCGCAGCGGGGCGGCGGCGCCTCGGCCATCGGGATGGTCCGTCGAGCCTGGCGGGCCTGGCCGACCAGCACCCCGCCGGTCGCCACCGCGGCCGCCGCGGTGGCGCCCGTCCCGATGGCGGCCAGCCGGACGAGCCGCCGGGCCTGCCGCCAGCGCTCACCACCGGGTACGACGGAATGTGCCACCCCCATACCGCGACATTATCGCGCTGGCCCGACACACCGCTGTCGTCGTGACGGCACCCGGGTGCCTGGAAACCGACGCGGCGGGGTACTTGGGTTCCAGAGGCCGGCCGACTTGCGCCGACCCGCCACGCTGATCCGGCGGAGAGGAGCGCGACGATGGGTAAGACACTGAAGCGCAGCGCGGCGTTCACGGCCCTGGCGCGGGCCCTGGCGACCGGGGCGCGCAACGGGCCGTCGATCGGCACGCGGTTGGCCGCGCTGCCCCGGATGATCAGAGCCACCACGAAGGGGGAGTACGACGGCGGTCTTCGGCTGGCCCTGATGACCGCGGCGACGGCGTACATCGTCTCGCCGATCGACCTGCTTCCGGAGATCCCGCTGGCGATCTTCGGGCTGGCCGACGACGCGGTCATGGTCACCTGGTTGGCGGGCAGCGTGCTTGCCGAGACCGACCGGTTCCTGGAGTGGGAGGCCCGCCGCAGCTCGGTCATCCCCGGGGGGTTGGTGCCCTGACGACACGTACGCTGGCGGTGAGCAAACGTCTTCCCGGCCGCCCACCGCCGGCGCCGCAACGAAGGGCACACCGTGCAGTACTACGACAACGTCGTCGACATGATCGGAAACACCCCGCTGGTGCGTCTGCGTAACGTCACCGAGGGCATCCAGGCCACAGTGCTGGCCAAGGTGGAGTACGTCAACCCGGGCGGCTCGGTGAAGGACCGGATCGCGCTGCGGATGGTGGAGGACGCCGAGGCCGCCGGTCTGCTCAAGCCCGGCGGCACCATCGTCGAGCCGACCAGCGGCAACACCGGCGTCGGGTTGGCCCTGGTGGCCCAGCTCAAGGGCTACAAGTGCGTCTTCGTCTGCCCCGACAAGGTCAGCCAGGACAAGCAGGACGTGCTCCGGGCGTACGGCGCCGAGGTGGTGGTCTGCCCGACCGCCGTCGCGCCGGAGGACCCGCGCTCGTACTACAACGTCTCCGACCGGCTGACCCGGGAGATCCCCGGCGCCTGGAAGCCCAACCAGTACAGCAACCCGGCCAACCCGCGTTCGCACTACGAGACGACCGGTCCGGAGCTGTGGAAGCAGACCGACGGCGAGCTCACCCACTTCGTGACCGGCGTCGGCACCGGCGGCACCATCTCCGGCATCGGCCGGTACCTCAAGGAGGCGTCCGAGGGCCGGGTGCGCGTCGTGGGGGCCGACCCGGAGGGCTCGGTCTACTCCGGTGGCACCGGCCGGCCGTACCTGGTGGAGGGCGTCGGCGAGGACTTCTGGCCGGAGACGTACGACAGGGGTGTCGCCGACGAGATCGTGGAGGTCTCCGACAAGGCGTCCTTCGAGATGACCCGGCGGCTGGCCCGCGAGGAAGGGCTGCTGGTCGGCGGTTCCTGCGGAATGGCGGTGGTCGCCGCCCTGGAGGTCGCCCGCCGGGCCGGCCCGGACGACGTGGTGGTGGTGCTGCTGCCCGACGGTGGTCGTGGTTACCTCTCCAAGATCTTCAACGACTCGTGGATGGCCCGGTACGGCTTCCTCGACAACTCCGGCGCGGAGCCGACGGTGGCCGACGCGCTGGCTAGCAAGCCGGGCGGGCTGCCCGAGCTGGTGCACGTGCACCCGACCGAGACCGTCCGCGACGCGATCGACTACATGCGCGAGTACGGCGTCTCGCAGCTTCCGGTGCTCAAGGCCGAGCCGCCAGTGGTGACCGGTGAAGTCGCCGGCTCGATCGCCGAGCGGGACCTGCTCGACGCGCTGTTCACCGGCCAGGCCCACCTGCACGACACGATCGAGCGGCACATGGGCGACCCGCTGCCGATGATCGGTGGTGGTCAGCCGGTGAGCGAGGCGGTGGGCATGCTGGAGAAGTCCGACGCCGCCCTCGTCCTGGTCGACGGCAAGCCCAAGGGCGTCCTGACCCGCCAGGACCTCCTGTCCCACCTAGGCGCCCACTAAGCCCACCCCGCCCCGCCCCGTCCCCGCCCCAGCCCTCGTCGATCTTGCACTTCCTGTCGCCTGAATGTCGCTATCGCGGCGTTTTGTCATGACAGAAAGTGCAAGATCGGCGAGGTGGGAAGGGCGGGGTTTGGGGTGTGGGGGGTGGGTGGGGTGGGGTTAGAGGGGGCGGGTGTAGCGGAGTTGTGGGGTTGGGGCCGATCCGATTGCCTCGTCTCGTTCGTCGCCGGTGGGGGTCCAGCCGCCGCGTTCGTAGAACGAGCGGGCGTGGGCGTTGTCCCTCAGCACCCAGAGCGCGGCGCGTCGCCAGCCCTGCGCGCGCATGGCGTCCAGGGCGTCCACCATGAGGGTGCGGCCGACGCCGCGGCCCTGCTCGGCAGGGTCGAGGTGGATCGCGTTGAGCAGCCCGGTGGCGGGGTCGTCCTCGTCGTCCGGGCCCAGGTGGGTGAACCCGACCAGAGCCCCGGCCCGCTCAGCCACTGTCATCCGGTGGGTGTCCCGCTCCCAGATCCACCGCTCGACCCAGTACCGCCCCATCGCCTCCGGTGTCGGGTCGGCCAGCGCCTCGGCCGGCACGAAGGCGGAGTACGCGGCGACCCGGGAGCGCTGGTGCAGGGCACCCACCGCCATCAGGTCGCCTTCGGTTGCGGGGCGGAGCGTGACGGTCACCCGGCCGAGGCTACCCGGCGCGGCGGAACCTGCACCGTGGTCAGATCCTCGGCGACGATCAGTTCGCCGTCGAAGTGCGCGCGCGCCTCGTCGTGGAACCGGCGCGGGTCGGGATAGCGCTGGGAGAAGTGGGTGAGCACGAGTCGTCGTACCCCGGACTCGGTCGCCACCCGGGCGGCCTGCGCCGCGGTCAGGTGGCCGACCTCGGCGGCGAGCGCGGCCTCCGACTCCAGGAACGTCGACTCGATGACCAGCAGGTCGGCGTGCTCGGCGAGGGCGTACACCCCGTCGCAGAGGCCGGTGTCCATCACGAACGCGAACCGCTGCCCCGGCCGGGGCACGCTCACCTCGGCCCGGGTGACGCGGCGTCCGTCGAGGTCCAGGTGCCCGACGCGGATCAGCTCGCCGACAGCCGGCCCCGCTATGCCGTACGCGGCCAGCTTCTCCGGCAGCATCCGGTGCCCGTCCGGCTCGACCAACCGGTAGCCGTACGTCTCGATGGGGTGCCGGAGCCGGCGTGCCTCCAACGTGCCGCAGCGCAGGGCGATCCGCTGCCCGTCGGCCTCGATGGGCTCGACCCGCAGCTCGGCGGTCTCGTAGAACGAGGTGGCGTGCCGCAGCCGGGCGAAGTATTCGGCGCCGCCGGCGGGAAAGTGCACGGCGACCGGGTGCGCCACCCGGTCCAGGGAGAGTCGCTGGATGGTGCCGGGAAGGCCCAGGCAGTGGTCGCCGTGGAAGTGGGTGACGCAGATCCGGGTCAGGTCGGTGGCGGTGACAGTGGTGTGCAGGAGCTGACGCTGGCTGCCCTCGCCCGGGTCGAAGAGGATCATTTCGTCGTCCCACCGCAACACGTACCCGTTGTGGTTGCGCTGACGGGTCGGCGCCTGGCTGGCCGTCCCCAGCACCACCATCTCGCGCATGGACATCGCCACTCCCGCGGATATGGAGCGACCCCCGGGGCGCTCCGCGCATGTGCGCGGGCCGGCTGGACTTGGCCGGCACCCCGGGGGTCGGGTGGCTGTCGTGGATTCGCCGCACCGCTGCCACACGGTCTCGACGATGGTGCTTTTTGCCCGCCTCGCGGCAGGCCGATCACTGTCGAGGACAGCGGCTAGCTGACGGCCACCTCACGAGTCCGATTGCTATACAAGTCTGGACCACCTCCTTTCACGTGTACGGCCACGTTATCGAGTTCTCGTCGGGCTCGGCAACGGATTTCGATCACAGGCCCGAACGGGAATGCCCGGCCACCTCCTGGGCGGCCGGGCATCACACGTGTGCGGGAAGCGGTGGTCAGCCGGCGACACGGGCCACGCCGACCGGGCAGCTCAGCCCGTTCGGGCCGTGGTTGCAGTACCCGTTCGGGTTCTTGGTCGGCGCCAGGTACTGCTGGTGGTAGTCCTCGGCGAAGTAGTAGCTGCCGAGCGGGGCGATCTCAGTGGTGATCTCGCCCTTGCCGGCCCGCGCCACGATCGGCTGGAACGCGTCCCGCGAAGACTCCGCGATGGTCCGCTGCTCGTCGGTGGTCGTGTAGATCGCCGAGCGGTACTGGGTGCCGACGTCGTTGCCCTGGCGCATGCCCTGGGTCGGGTCGTGGTTCTCCCAGAAGACCTTCAGTAGATCCTCGTAGTTGATTTTGCTGGGGTCGTACACCACCTGGACGACCTCGGCGTGCCCGGTCCGCCCGGAACACGTCTCCTCGTACGTCGGGTTCTTCGTGATGCCACCCGCGTAGCCGGCGGAGGTGGTGTAGACGCCGGGCAGCGTCCAGAACAGCCGCTCGGCGCCCCAGAAACAGCCCATGCCGAAGACCGCTACCTGGAGGCCCTCAGGAAACGGGCCCTTCAGCGGGGTGCCCAGCACCTCGTGGCGGTCGGCCACCGGCATGGCGATCGGACGGCCCGGCAGGGCCTGGTCGGGCGAGACCATATCGGCCTTCATACGGCGCAAGAACACGTGGGATCTCCTCTCGTACCACTCCCAGCGTGCAACACCGGAGGGTCCACCTTCCTTACCCGCGTGCGGATCAGTCAGGCCCCACCGGGGAGCGCCGCAGCGATGCGATCCGCGTACGTCTGGGCCTCGGTGTCGTCGTCGTACCGGGTGCGCGGCCAGAAGAAGCCCCGCAGCCCGTCGCCCTTGGTCCGCGGGACCACGTGTGTGTGCAGGTGAGGCACCGATTGGGACACCTTGTTGTTCATCGCCACGAACGTCCCACCGGCACCGAGAGCGGTCTCCACCGCCACCGCCATCCGCTGGACCATGGCGAAGTAGTCGGGCAGCAGGTCGGCCGGCAACTCCGCCAGGGTCACCAGGTGCACCCGGGGCACCACCAGGACATGCCCCTTGAACACCGGCCGGGTGTCCAGGAACGCCACCCCGTCCGGGGTGTCGGCCACCCGGAACGCCGGCACCTCGCCCGCCACGATCCCGCAGAACACGCAACCGCTCATCGCGCCAGGCTATGTCGGCGACCTCGCGGGCGACGGCGCCCCCCACGCGTGAACCGACTGTGGTAATCATCTACGTGAATGGATGAACACGGGGTGATCCCGGCCATCGGCGTGCGCGTCGATGCTCCGAAAGGACCAAGCTTGCAGACCAGAAGAGGCCTGACCCTGGCGCTGGCGGCGCTGACCGCCGGGCTGCTCACCGGCGCGGCCCCGGGCCATGCCCAGGCGGCCGCCGCGCAGACCGCCACCGCACTGCCGCTGAACACTGTGGCCGACGTGGTGTCGGCCGGTGACCGGGTCTTCGTCAGCGGTGGCAGCTCCGCAACCGATGTCGTGGTGACCGGCGCGACAGGCACTGTGGTCGGCACGCTGTCGGGCCTGCCCGGCCCCACCGACCTGCTGCTCAGCGCCGACCGGCGGACCCTCTACGTGGCGCTGCCCACCGCCAACGCCATCGCCGCCTTCGACACCGGCTCGCTGATCGAGTCCGCCCGGTACGACACCGGCGCGGGCGAGTGCCCGTCGTCGCTGGCGCTGACCGGCCGGTACCTGTGGTTCGGCTACGGCTGTGACCAGTGGGGCGGCAACATCGGCCAGATCGACCTGGGCCGCCAGCCGGCCCAGGTGCGCACGGGGATGGCCACCACTCAGGACTTCTACGGCGCTCCGCTGCTGGCCGCCGCCAGCCAGAACCGTTCGGTGCTGCTGGCCGGGCAGATGTCGTTGAGCCCGGCGTCGGTCTACGCGTACGCGATCGGAGCCGGGGGAACGCTGAACCTGCTGCGGGCCAACGATTGGACTGTCATCGGCAGCAACCTGCAGGACATCGCCCTCGACCCGACCGGCACCACCCTCTACACCGCGGCCGGTGCCCCGTACGAGGTGCAGGCTTTCCCGTTCGCCGACATCACCACCCCCTCCGCGACCTTCCCCACCGGTGCCTACCCGGCCGCCGTCGAGCCGTCCCGCGACGGCACCAGGATCGCCGCCGCGGCGGACACGTCGTACCTGTTCGTCCATCGGCCGGACGGAACCGAACTGACCCGCTTCGTGCTGGGCGGCGGTGAGCTGAGCCGGGGTGGGTTGGCCTGGTCGCCGAACGGCGCACGGCTCTATGCGCTCTCCTACGACTGGACCGGGAGAAACCAGGCCACCCTGCACGTCCTGCCCGTACCGGCCGGCTGACCGGCCGCCGGCCCCTGGCTGGCACGCGGGGGCCGGGCCGGACGGTCCGGCCCCCACCGGGAGCGCGGGTTCCGTTCCAGCCTGCGGGACGGGGGCACTAGCCTCACCAGAATGAGTCACGGCTTCGAGACGCTCGCCATCCACGCCGGTCAGGACCCCGAGGCCCGCACCGGCGCGGTGATCCCACCGATCTACCAGACCAGCACGTACGCCCAGGACGCCGTCGGCGCACCCCGTCTCGGCTACGAGTACAGCCGCTCCGGCAACCCGACCCGTGACGCGCTCCAGGAGTGCCTGGCGGCGCTGGAGGGCGGGCCGGTGGGGCTCGCCTTCGCGAGCGGCCTGGCGGCGGAGGACACCCTGTTGCGGGCCGTGTGCCAGCCCGGCGACCACGTGGTGATCCCGGACGACGCGTACGGCGGCACGTACCGGCTCTTCGCCCGGGTCGCGCAGCGCTGGGGCCTGGAGTTCAGCCCGGCCAAGGTCTCCGACCCGGACGCGGTCCGGGCGGCCGTGCGTCCCGGCCGCACGAAGATCGTCTGGGTGGAGACGCCGACCAACCCGTTGCTCGGCATCGCCGACATCGCCGCCCTGGCCGCCGTGGCACACGACGCGGGCGCCCTGCTGGTGGTGGACAACACCTTCGCCTCGCCGTACCTCCAGCAGCCGATCGCCTTCGGCGCGGACGTGGTGGTGCACTCCACCACCAAGTACGTCGGCGGGCACTCCGACGTGGTCGGTGGCGCTCTCGTCGTCGCCGACGCCGGGCTCGGCGAGGAGTTGCGCTACCACCAGAACGCGATGGGCGCGATCAACGGCCCGTTCGACGCCTGGCTCACCCTGCGGGGCATCAAGACCCTCGGGGTACGCATGGACCGGCACTGCGACAACGCCGAGCGGCTCGCCGCGTACCTCGACGGCCACGCAAAGGTCGCCCAGGTGCTCTATCCGGGGCTGCCCTCGCACCCCGGTCACGAGGTGGCAGCCAAGCAGATGCGCCGGTTCGGCGGCATGATCTCGTTCCGCGCCGTGGGTGGTGAGGACCACGCGGTGGACATCTGCAACCGGGCCAAGCTCTTCGTGCTCGCCGAGTCGCTGGGTGGTGTGGAATCCCTGATCGAGCACCCGGGTCGGATGACACACGCAAGTGCTGCCGGCTCGCCGCTTGAAGTTCCCGGCGATCTCGTGCGACTGTCTGTCGGCATCGAGACGGTCGACGACCTACTCGCCGATCTGGAGCAGGCGCTGGGCTGACCGCTGGGGGAGGATGGCCGTGCAGGACATCATGGCGACCTGGGTCGGAGCGACCGCCAAGCAGATCGCCCGGGGCGTACGCCGAGGTGACGTCTCGGCGACCCAGGTCGTCGCCGACCACCTCGAGTACATCTCCCGAGCCGACCGTGAGCTGGCCGCGTTCCGCGCCGTTCGCGGCGGTGAGGCGATCACCGAGGCGGAGAAGGTCGACGAGCAGGAGGACCTGGCCAACCTGCCGCTGGCCGGTGTTCCGGTGGCGGTCAAGGAGAACACTCCGGTCGCCGGCCTGCCCACCTGGAACGGGTCGGCCGCCGCCCGCACCGACGTGGCGGAGGCCGACCACGAGGTGGTGCGTCGGCTGCGCGGCGCCGGCGCGGTGATCCTCGGCGTGACCCGGATGCCGGAGCTGGGGCTGTGGGCACTGACCGACGACGACAGCGCGGTGACCCGTAACCCGTGGGACAGCACGCGTACCCCCGGTGGGTCCTCCGGTGGTGCCGCCGCCGCGGTCGCCGCCGGGCTGGTGCCGATCGCGCACGCCAACGACGGTCTCGGCTCGATCCGGATTCCCGCGGCCTGCTGCGGACTCGTCGGGCTCAAGCCCGGTCGGGGCGTGGTCCCCTGCCAGCTCGGGGCGGACGACTGGTTCGGCCTCACCGAGCACGGCATGTTGACCAGCACGGTCGCCGACGCGGCGGTCGGCTTCTCGGTGCTCGCCGGCCGGCGTCCCGAGAAGCTGGTCCCCCCGCAGCGGCTGCGGGTGGGTGTCTCGCTGCGCTCCCCGGTGCGCGGTGTCGCCCCGGACGCGCCCAACCGGGACGCGGTCGCCGCCGCCGGTCGGCTCCTCGCCGCCGCCGGGCACGACACCGTGCCGGCCGATCCGGTCTACCCGACCGCCCTCGGTCTGCAGGGCATCGCCACCTGGTTCGCCGCAGCCGCCACCGACGTCCGGGCCTCCGGTCTGGACCGGCGTGGGCTGCAACGGCGTACCCGGCGGCACGTCGCGCTGGGCGAGTGGGCGCAGCGTCGCGGCTACGTGCGGGAGGCGGACCGGGCCGCCTGGCGGCAACGGTCTGTCGACTTCTTCACCGACCACTCGGTCGACCTGCTGCTCACCCCGGCGCTGGCCAGCGCGCCACCGGAGGCGGCCCGCTGGTCGGAGCGGTCCTGGCGGGCGAACATGACAGCCAACATCCGGTACGCCCCGTACGCCGCACCCTGGAACATCGCCGGCCTGCCGGCGGTCGTCGTGCCGGTCGGTCGCCGCCCGGACGGCCTGCCGGTCGCCGTGCAGCTGGTCGGTCCGCCCGGCTCGGAGCTGCTGCTGCTCGGTGTGGCCGGTCAGTTCGAGATGGCCGCCCCGTGGACGCGCCACGCCCCCGGCTACCCGCGGGTCGGCACGGAGTCGCCGGCCACCGCCTGAGGTTCGACGGTGTGCGCGCTGTCGGGCACTCCGGTGTCGCCGCCGAGGGCTCCGCAGGCGGGTGGCACGATCGGGGCATGACGGAACTGGTCGGTCTCGACGATGTGCGGGCCGCACGGGAGTTGCTCGCTGGCGTCACCCGCACCACCCCACTGGAGCCCTCCCGGCCGCTCAGCGCGGCGCTGGGCGGGCCGACGTGGCTCAAGTGCGAGAACGTGCAGCGCGCCGGCTCGTACAAGGTGCGGGGCGCGTACGTGCGGATCTCCCGGTTGTCGGCGGCGGAGCGGGAGCGCGGCGTGGTCGCGGCGAGCGCGGGCAACCACGCGCAGGGCGTGGCTCTCGCCGCCGGCCTGGTCGGCACGCACGCCACGGTCTTCATGCCGGTCAACGCGCCGCTGCCGAAGGTGGCCGCCACCAAGGGGTACGGCGCGCAGGTCGAGTTGGCCGGGAACACCGTCGACGAGTCGCTGGTCGCGGCGCACACGTACGCCGAGCGCACCGGCGCGGTGCTGATCCACCCGTTCGACCATCCCGACGTGATCGCCGGGCAGGGCACTGTGGCGCTGGAGATCCTCGAACAGTGCCCGGACGTGAAGACGATCATCACCGGGGTGGGTGGCGGCGGTCTGATCTCGGGCATGGCGGTGGCCGCGAAGGCGTTGCGCCCCGACGTCCGGATCATCGGCGTGCAGGCGGCGGGGGCGGCGGCGTTCCCGCCCTCACTGGTGGCCGGGGAACCGGTCCGGCTGCCCATCTTCTCCACCATCGCCGACGGCATCGCGGTCGGCCGTCCGGGCGAGATCACCTTCAACCACGTGCGCAAGCTGGTCGACGAGATCGTCACGGTCTCCGAGGAGGACATCTCCCGGGCCCTGCTGATGCTGCTGGAGCGGGGCAAGCAGGTGGTCGAGCCGGCCGGGGCGGTCGGCGTGGCCGCGCTGCTGGCCGGCGTGGTCGAGGTGGAGACCCCGGTGGTCGCGGTGCTCTCCGGTGGCAACATCGACCCGCTGCTGATGCTGCGGGTGATCGAGCACGGGTTGGCCGCGGCGGGTCGCTACCTGCGGGTGACCGTCCGCTGTTCGGACCGGCCGGGGCAGCTCGCGTCGCTGCTCACTCAGATCGCCGAGCACCGGGCCAACGTGGTGGACGTGGAGCACCAGCGGGCCAACCCGCACCTCAGCCTCGGCGAGGTGGAGGTGGCGTTGTCGGTGGAAACCCGGGGCGTCGAGCACTCGGACACCCTGATCAGCGCCCTACGGGCCAGCGGCTACCAGGTGGTCTTCGCGGCCGAGGCGTGACACCGGTGGGTGCCACGCCTCGGATGCGCTGCGTTTCGACAGTGGGTGCCGGCGTCGGGCGACCTGCGTTCCGACAGTGGGTGCCGGCGTCGGTCGAGCCGGCCGGCGGCGGGTAGCGCGACCGGCGACGGTCAGCCGGAGAACGGCTCGAAGCTGACCACTGTCACCTTGATGTCGGCGCCGCTGGGCGCCGTGTAGGTGCAGGTCTGCCCGGCTCGACCGCCCAGGATCGCCTTGCCCAGCGCGGACTCGGGGCTGTAGACGGTCAGGTCGGTGGTGGCCGCGATCTCCCGGGAACCGAGCAGGAAGGTCTCGGTGTCGTTGGTGTCGTCGTCGAAGTAGATCGTCACCACCATGCCCGGCGACACCGCGTCGGCGGTGGGGGCCTCGCCGACCTTCGCGGTGCGCAGCAGCTCCTGCAGGTAGCGGATGCGACCCTCGGCCTTGCCCTGCTCCTCGCGGGCGGCGTGGTAGCCGCCGTTCTCCCGCAGGTCGCCCTCCTCGCGCCGAGCGTTGATCTCGGCTGCGATGGCCGGACGGTTGGCGATGTGCTCGTCGAGCTCGGCCTGGAGGCGGTCGTACGCGTCCTGCGACAGCCAGGTGGCGGGCGCCTCGTTGCCAGTGGACACAGGCGTTCTCCTCAGTTGTGCGTGGCTGGCTGACAGGTGAACCACCAAGTTACCAGTGCGGTACGACACAGCGTGTCGGCCATCACCGCCGGTGTCCGGATCCGACACCGGGGGTAGGCGCCCCGTCAGCCCCGCTTCTGGTGCTGTTCGAGCAGCTCAGGACGGTGCTCGGCAGCGCAGGACCTCACCGATGAAGGGCCGTGCGGTGGTCGCCAGGCGGTGCTGGGTCGTCACGTGCCGATCCCCGGGGTCGGCGGTCACGGTGACCTGTTCGCGGCCGACCTCGGCGCCGGCACGGTCCCGGGCGCGCAGCACGCAGACAGCTGATCCACCCGGCGGGACGGTCACCCGAAAGTCGACAAGCACCTGCTTGTCCGTGATGTCGGTGTACGTGATCACCTGGGCGTCGTAGACGGGATCGCCGTACTGGCGGTAGAGCCGTACCGAGATCACGGTCAGCGTCGCGACGAGGGCCAACAGTGCCAGCGCGGCCAGCAGCGTACGGCGGCGCTTTCCGCCCGGTGCCCGGCGGCGGCCGTAGCGCCCGGCCGGGAATACCGGCGCACCTGGTGAAATTGTGGCGTGCGTCTCGGTCACCGGCGGGTATCTCCTGGCGTTGTTGTCGGCGGCATCGGCAAGAATGACAGAGCCCCATCCTCCCACCCGGTCCAGCGGCAGGAATGGCAGGTCATGCCCGGCGCTGGTGGCCGGTGACAGGGTGCGGTGAGGAAAGATCCCGGCAGGTCAGCCGGTCGAGCCCGGTCGGGTCCCCCGTCCGGCACAGACGAGGAGCGCCGAAGTTGGCAGAGCAACTGCGTCTCATGGCCGTGCACGCGCACCCGGACGACGAGTCGAGCAAGGGCGCGGCGACGACGGCGAAATATGTCGCTCAGGGGGTGGACGTCCTGGTCGTGACGTGCACCGGTGGCGAGCGCGGGAGCGTGCTCAACCCCAAGCTCGACCGACCCGACGTGTGGGCCAACATCGGCGAGATCCGGCGTGCCGAGATGGACGCCGCGCGGGCGATCCTCGGTGTCGACCAGGCCTGGCTGGGCTTCGTCGACTCGGGTCTGCCCGAGGGTGATCCGCTGCCGCCGCTGCCCGAGGGCTGTTTCGCCCTCCAGGACGTCGAAGTCGCCGCAGGCCCGCTGGTGCGGCTGATGCGCGAGTTCCGCCCGCACGTGGTGACCACGTACGACGAGGAGGGTGGCTACCCGCACCCGGACCACATCATGTGTCACAAGGTGAGCGTGGCCGCGTTCGAGGCCGCCGGTGATCCGGAGCGCTACCCGGAGCTGGGCGCGCCCTGGCAGCCGCTGAAGCTCTACTACGACATCGGTTTCTCCAAGGGCAAGATCATGGCCTTGCACGAGGGCATGCTGGCCGCCGGTCTGGAGTCGCCCTACGAGGAGTGGCTCAAGCGGTGGGAGGACCGCCCCGACAAGGGCCCGCGGATCACCACCCGGGTGGAGTGCGCCGATTACTTCCCGGTTCGTGATGACGCGCTGCGCGCCCACGCCACCCAGGTCGACCCGGACGGCTTCTGGTTCCATGTGCCGATGGAGCTCCAGAAGCGCGCCTGGCCGACCGAGGATTACGAGCTGGCCCGCTCGATGGTCGACAGCCCGCTGCCCGAGTCCGATCTCTTCGCCGGAGTGCGGGAGACGGCGCACGCGCGCTGATTCCCGGCGGGGCTACCCTGGTTACCAACCGCACATCGGAGGAACGCCATGCTGACCGCTGCCCAGGTGCTCGCGGAGAACAACTTCGGGGACACCCGCACGGGTGGTCTGGCCGGGCCGATGGGCCTCTTCCTCATCCTGCTGCTGGCCACCGCGACCATCCTGCTGATCCGCAACATGAACGCTCGGCTGCGCCGCCTGCCGGACCGTTTCCCCCAGCAGTCCGGGGCGACCGACCCGACCAGGGCCGATGCGGCAGTCGTCGATCCGACAGACGGGACCGGGGGGCGTGATTCATCCGCGCCCGCTCCCAACGGGCACCAGCAGCACCTGAACGGGTAGTCCGCGCGTGAATCACGCCGAACCGGGTGGTCGCCCCCTGTTGCGGCCACCCGGTTTGGCTTAGCCTTCCGCCGGGGGGACCAAAAGTCTCCGAGCCGTGTGCGGGAGGGGGCGCCGATGACCAGCACAGCAGCGGCCGCCCACCGCGACGTCGGTCGGTCGGCTGACGGGGGAGGTCGATGACCTCCGATCCGGCCGACGGCCCGTTCGATCGGCTCGGGGTGCGCGGCACACCGGGCCGGCTGCTCGTGCTCACCGCAGCCGTCACGCTGACCGCCCTGGCCGCCGCCGCTGTCGGGTTGACCCTCCCGGTCCGGTTGCCGGCCGACGACCCCCTCGGCGGTCCGGCTCGCTTCGGCATCGCCGTCGCCGTCCTGGCGCTCGCCCAGCTCGCCCGGCTGCGGTTCCGCTCGGCCGCGGGCATGGTCAGCATCACCTGGGGCGAGGCGGCCCTGATCGTCTGCCTCTACCTGACCCCAGCCGGCTGGCTCCCGTCCGCCACGCTGCTCGGCACCGGGCTGGCCTGGACGTTGCTGTCACTGCACAACGACCGCCGTCCGGCCCTGGAGATCGTCCGGATCGCCGCGTCGCTGGCCGCCGCGTCGGCACTGGCCGTCTCCGTGACCACCGCGCTCGGGCGGCCCCTGCTCTCGCCGCCAACTCCGATCCTGGCGCTGGCCGTGATCGCCGGTTCGGTGACGTACCTCCTGGTGACCGCCTGGCTGGGCGGCGTGACGCTGGGCCTGCGGCACGGGCTGCCGATCGGGCCGCCACTGCTCGCCGCGCTGCGCGGCAAGCTGCTGATGTTCGTCGGCAACGTGGCGGTCGGCCTCGTGGTGGTCGCACTGCTGGAACTCGACCCCCGCTGGTTGCTGCTGCTGCCGCCGCTGCTGTGGCTGTTGCAGCAGACCTACCGTTACCGGCTGCGCTCCGATCAGGAGCGCCGCACCTGGCGTGCCTTCGCCGAGGCCACCGCGGCCCTCAACCAGCTCGACGAGCGGGGTGTGGCCAGCGCGGCGGTCACCGGGGCGCTGACGCTGTTCAATGCCGAGCTGGTGGACGTCGACGTGGCCCGGGCCGACGGCCGGTGGCACCTCTACCGAGGCGACGCCAGCGGTCAGCTGATCGACCGGGAGACCGGGCCGCCGGACCAGTCGGAGCCGGACGAGCACGAGCTGAGCCGGGCGCTGTCGGTCGGTGCCACGCCGGTCGGTCGGCTGCGGGTGCGGTTCCCCCGCTCGGCCCCGCCCACGGCCCGGGAACGTGACGCGGTGGCCGCGTTCGGCGACGCCCTCGCCGCCGCGCTGCACGACGCCGCGACCCACCACGAGCTGAGGTTGGTGACCGCCCGCTCGTCGTACGAGGCGGTGCACGACCCGCTCACAGGGCTCGCCAACCGGGCGGCGATGTTGAGCAAGGGCGACCAGTCGCTGCGACAGCTCAGCCACGACCACCCGGTGGCGCTGCTGCTGCTGGACATCAACCAGTTCAAGGAAGTCAACGACACCCTCGGCCACGCGGCGGGTGACCAACTGCTGCGACTGACCGCGAACCGACTCAACTCGCTGGTCCGCGCCGGTGACCTGCTCGGTCGACTCGGTGGCGACGAGTTCGCCCTCCTGCTCACGGCGGTGCCGGTGCTCGGCGACCGGGCCGCCCCGATGGCCCACGCGTTGCGTCAGGCCCGTGAGATCGCCGAACGGCTGGCCGCACCGACCGAGGTGGCCGGCGTACGGATGTCCATCGAGGTCTCGGTCGGGGTGGTGGTGGCCGCCGCGGGCACCGCGGACCTGACCGAGCTGCTGCGTCGGGCCGACATCGCGATGTACCAGGCCAAGGAGGGCGGCGGCAACGTCGCCGCGTACGACGGCTCACGCGACGCGGCCAGCACCGACCAGCTCGCCCTGCTGGCCGAGCTGCGGGAGGCGTTGAAGGTCGACGACCAACTGGTGCTGGCGTTGCAGCCGGCGGTCGACCTGGCCACGGGTGCGCCCACCGGCGTGGAGGCGCTGATCCGGTGGCAGCACCCCCGGCGTGGGTGGTTGAACCCGGCCGACTTCATCCGACCGGTGGAGAACAGCGAGCAGCTCGGCACCTTCACCCGCTACGTGCTGAACAAGGCGCTCAGCGTGGCCGCCAGTTGGGCCCGGGAGGGGTTGGACGTCCCGATCTCGGTCAACCTCTCGGCGCGCAGCCTGCTCGACCCCCGGTTGCCGGCGGAGATCGCCGAGGCGTTGCGCCGCCACCAGGTGCCGCCGCGCCGGCTCGTTCTGGAGATCACCGAGACGGTGGTGATGAGCGAGCTGGAGGTCATCGACGAGGTGCTGGCGACGCTCCGGTCGATGGGCGTGCAACTCGCTGTCGACGACTTCGGCACCGGCTTCTCGTCGCTGACCTTCCTCACCCGGATCGCTGTGGACGAGTTGAAGGTGGACCGTTCCTTCGTCATCCGGATGGCCGACTCGCCGGAGGCTGCCGCGATCGTCCGGACGACGGTCGGCCTCGCTCACGAGCTGGGGCTGCGGGTGGTCGCCGAAGGGGTGGAGACCGCCGAGCAGCGGATGGCCCTGGCCGAGTTGGGCTGCACCTCCGCGCAGGGCTACCACTTCTTCAAGCCCATGCCGGCGGACAAGATCGGCGCGGTGCTGGGGTCGCTGCGCGACTCGGCGGAGTCGAACGTGTTCCGGCTCCGCGCCGACGGCGCGTCCTGACCGTCCGGGTGGAGCCCGCGCGGTCCGCGCCGGGGCTGGCTATGGTCGTCAGGTGAACCGACTCGCCGACGCCACCAGTCCGTACCTCCTTCAGCACGCCGACAACCCGGTCGACTGGTGGCCGTGGTCGGACGAGGCGTTCGCCGAGGCGAAGCGGCGGGACGTTCCGGTGCTCATCTCGGTGGGCTACGCCGCCTGCCACTGGTGCCACGTCATGGCGCACGAGTCGTTCGAGAACGAGCAGGTCGGCACCCTGATGAACGACAACTTCGTGTCGATCAAGGTGGATCGTGAGGAACGTCCGGACGTGGACGCGATCTACATGACCGCCACCCAGGCGATGACCGGCCAGGGCGGTTGGCCGATGACCGTCTTCGCCACCCCGGACGGCACCCCGTTCTTCTGCGGCACCTACTTCCCGCGACCCAACTTCGTCCAGTTGCTCCAGTCGGTCTCCACCGCCTGGCGTGAGCAGCGCGAGGCGGTGCTGGGCCAGGGCGCCGCGGTGGTCGAGGCGATCGGCGGCGCGCAGGCCGTTGGCGGCCCCACAGCGCCGCTGGACGCCCCGCTGCTCGACGCGGCGGCCGCGAAGCTGGCCAGCGAGTACGACGCCACGAACGGCGGGTTCGGTGGCGCCCCGAAGTTTCCGCCGCACATGAACCTGCTCTTCCTGCTGCGCCACCACCAGCGCACCGGCGACCCGCGCAGCCTGGAGATCACCCGGCACACGGCCGAGGCGATGGCCCGGGGCGGCATCTACGACCAGCTCGCGGGCGGCTTCGCCCGGTATTCCGTGGACGTGCACTGGACGGTGCCGCACTTCGAGAAGATGCTCTACGACAACGCGCTGCTGCTGCGGGTCTACACCCAGTTGTGGCGACTCACCGGTGACCCGCTGGCCCGTCGGGTGGCCCGGGACACCGCCCGGTTCCTCGCCGACGAGCTGCACCGGCCGGGGCAGGGGTTCGCGTCCGCACTGGACGCCGACACCGAGGGCGTCGAGGGGCTCACGTACGCCTGGACGCCCGCCCAACTCGTGGAGGCGTTGGGCGAGGAGGACGGCCGGTTCGCCGCCGACCTGTTCACCGTCACGGAAGAAGGCACCTTTGAGCACGGTATGAGCGTGCTCAAGCTCGCCCGGGACGTGGACGATGCCGCGCCCGAGGTGCGCGCCCGTTGGCAGCAGGTGGTCGGGCGGCTGCTCGCCGCCCGGGACACCCGCCCCCAGCCGGCCCTCGACGACAAGGTGGTGGCCGCCTGGAACGGTTTGGCGATCACCGCCATTGCCGAGTTCCAGCAGGTCGCCGCCGTGTACGCGTCACCGAAGGACGAGGACGCCAACCTGATGGACGGCGTCACCATCGTGGCCGACGGGGCGATGCGCCAGGCCGCCGAACACCTGGCCACTGTGCACCTGGTGGACGGCCGGCTGCGCCGGGTCTCCCGGGACGGCAAGGTCGGCGAGCCGGCCGGTGTCCTGGAGGACTACGGCTGCGTGGCCGAGGCCTTCTGCGCGCTGCACCAGCTCACCGGGGAGGGCCGCTGGCTCACACTGGCCGGCGAGCTGCTGGACACCGCCCTGGCGCACTTCGCCGCGCCCGGCGGCGCCTTCTACGACACCGCCGACGACGCGGAGCGGCTCGTCGCCCGGCCGGCCGACCCGACCGACAACGCCACCCCGTCCGGCCGGTCGGCGTTGATCGCCGGACTGGTGGCGTACTCGGCGCTGACCGGGGAGACGCGCTACCGGGACGCCGCCGAGGCGGCCCTCGGCACTGTCGCGCCGATCGTCGGTAGGCACCCCCGGTTCGCCGGATACGCGGCAACGGTCGGGGAGGCGTTGCTCTCCGGGCCGTACGAGATCGCCGTCGTCACCGACGACCCGGACGGCGACCCACTGGTGGCCGCCGCCCGCCGGCACGCGCCGCCCGGAGCGGTGGTCGTCGCCGGGCGTCCGGACCAGCCGGGTGTGCCGCTGCTCGCCGACCGTCCGCTGGTGGAGGGGCGCTCCGCCGCGTACGTCTGCCGGGGTTTCGTCTGCCAGCGGCCGGTCACCTCCGTCGAGGAGCTGGTAGCCGAGCTGGGCTGAGCGCACGGCCACGCCCGGTAGTCGCCCGCGCCGCCCGCCGGGCGGTCCCGCCAGCGCTTCGGAGGCGGGTCGCCAGCCCTCCCGGTGGGCCCGTCGGCGGCCCGGATAGGCTGGCCGCGCTATGGATTCCCGTACCGGTCTGCCAGTTGTCGGCATGGTGGGTGGCGGCCAGTTGGCCCGGATGACCCACCAGGCCGCGATCGCCCTCGGCCAGTCACTGCGTGTGCTCGCGACCACTCCCGACGACGGCGCGGCGCTGGTCGCCGCCGACGTCCAGTACGGCGACCACACCGACCTGGCCGCGCTGCGCACCTTCGCCAAGGGCTGTGACGTCGTCACCTTCGACCACGAGCACGTACCCTCCGAGCACATTCGCACGCTGGCGGCGGAAGGGGTGTCCCTCTACCCGCCGGCGGACGCGCTGCTGCACGCCCAGGACAAGCAGGTCATGCGGGAACGCCTGACCGAGCTGGGTGCGCCCAACCCGGCTTGGCGGCCGGTCGGGGAGCCCGCCGACCTCGTCGGTTTCGGCGAGCAGGTCGGCTGGCCGGTGGTGCTGAAGGCGGCCAGGGGTGGGTACGACGGCCGGGGCGTCTGGATGGTCGACGACGCCGCCCAGGCCACGGAGTTGGCGACCACTCTGCTCGCTGGCGGCACCCGGCTGATCGTCGAGGAGCGGGTGCCGCTGCGGCGGGAGTTGGCAGTGCAGGTGGCCCGTTCGCCGTTCGGTCAGGTGGCCGCGTACCCGGTGGTCGAGACCGTGCAACGCGACGGCATCAACGTGGAGGTGCTGGCCCCGGCGCCCGGCTTGGACGAGGAGTTGGCGGTCTCCGCTCAGCAGCTCGCCATCGACCTGGCCACCGCGCTCGGTGTGATCGGCCTGCTGGCGGTGGAGTTGTTCGAGGTGCGCGACGACGCCGGCCGGCCCGCGATCGTGGTCAACGAGCTGGCGATGCGTCCGCACAACTCCGGGCACTGGACCATTGAGGGTGCCCGGACCTCCCAGTTCGAGCAGCACCTGCGGGCCGTGCTGGACTACCCGATGGGTGACACGGCGCTGACCGCCCCGGTGGTGGTGTCGGCGAACGTGCTCGGTGGTGAGCCGGGCGGGATGTCGATCGACGAGCGGTTGCATCACCTCTTCGCCGCCGAGCCGGGCGCCAAGGTGCACCTGTACGGCAAGCAGGTACGACCTGGCCGCAAGATCGGGCACGTCACGGTGCTCGGTGACGACCTGGACGACCTGCGGGAGCGGGCCGCGCGGGCCGTGCGCTGGCTGCGCGAGGGCCACGAGTGAGTAACGGTTTCGGGAACGAGAGAGGGCAGCAGTGAGCACGGTTGGCTTGATCATGGGCAGCGACTCGGACTGGCCGACCATGCGGGCCGCGGCCGAGGTGTTGGACGACTTCGGCGTGGCGTACGAGGTCCGGGTGATCTCGGCGCACCGGACTCCGGTCGCGATGATCGAGTACGGGCGCGACGCCGCCGACCGGGGCCTCAAGGTGATCATCGCGGGGGCTGGGGGCGCCGCCGCGCTGCCCGGCATGGTGGCCTCGGTGACACCGCTGCCGGTGATCGGTGTGCCGGTGCCGCTGAAGCACCTCGACGGCATGGACTCGCTGTTGTCCATCGTGCAGATGCCGGCCGGGATCCCGGTCGCCACCGTGTCGATCGGCAACGCCCGCAACGCCGGCCTGCTCGCCGTACGGATCCTCGGTGCCGCCGACGAGGGCCTGCGCGCCAAGATGGCGACCTACCAGCAGGACCTGGAGAAGCTGGTAGCAACGAAGGAAGCCGCCCTCCAAGCCACCCTGCACTAACCCCCCGCCCCCCACCCCGCGATCTTGCACTTTCGGTCGTCGCTTTGCGGCTTTTACCCCTTATGCCGCGACAGAAAGTGCAAGATCGCGCGAGACGGACGCGGGTGACGCGAACTCCTCCCCACTCGTCCTCGCCGCCGGGACCCTGCGTCTTATCTCATGCCGCGCAGGGCGGTCTGTAGGCGTTCCTGGGCGCGGCGGCGGCGCTCGTTGCTCGCACCGAGCACCAGCAGCAGGATGCCCACCGGGATCAGCGCCAGCCACGGGCCCAGGCTGAACAGGGCGTGGATCGCCGTGATCGCGGTGACCGACGCGCCGACGATCACCGGGGCCTGCTGCCGACTGGACGAGCCGAAGATCAGCACCGCGACCGCGCCGAGCAGCAGGAGCATCTGCCGCACAGTGCTGGACTCGGTGGCCAGCACGATCGCCAGCGTCGGCACGAAGGCCGCGACCAGCGCCGGACCGTACGCCACCCAACTGCTCATGTCGGGCCGGTGGCGCAGCTCCAGGACTCCGACGAGGAGGGCCAGCACGGCGAACGGCAGCGTGTACGCCTCGGGCAACGCCACGTCGGCGACTCGCATCAGGATCCACCACGCGGTGATCTCACACACCACCACCGCCCAGAACAGGATCCGGCGTTCCACCGGCCGGCGACCGGGTCGGGTCGCCGCCACCCCGAGGACAGCGCCCCAGGCGGCCAGCAGTGCGGCGATGTGACGGGGCGAGTCGAAGGCGAGGGCCAACGCGATCAGCGCGGCAGCATGCCCGGTCCACTCCACTGTGGAGGCCTCACGCTGCGCCTCCGGGCGGCGCAGCCGGGGCAGGGTAGCGGCGAGCACCTGGAGGACCGCGCCGACGGCGAGCACCCCGAACGCGGACCAGACCGCCGCCAGTCCGGCGACCAGGCCGGCGGTGAGCACGAAGAGCTGCGCCATGAGTGAGGCGAAGAGCCAGCCGAGGATGCGCGCCCGCTGGGTGGTGCCGAACAGCGCCGCCACCGCGCCCACCCCGACCGCGCTGCCGAGGGTGAACAGGGTCATCTGCCGGTCGGCCAGGCTGCCGGCGAGCCCGGCGCTGCCACCGGCCAGACCAATGGCGAACACCAGCACCCGGGCCAGCCGCAGTGAGCGGGCCCGCTCGACCAGCGCCGGCGGCGGGGTCAGTGCGAGACCGAGCATCGCGATGGTGAAGACGGAGAGCGCGGCGACGGTGCTGGCGGGCCAGCCCTGGCCCAGCGCGATGGGCGCGATCAGCAGCGTGACGGCCGCCCCTGGCAGCACCACCGGCACGGCGCGGGACCGTCGCCCACCGCTGAACCCGGTGGCGGCCAGCGCGGCGGTCGCGGTGAGCAGCAACGCCGTCAGTACGTGCGTCGGGTTGACCACGTCCGACGGTGGAGTGAGCAACTCCGGGAGCGGACCATGCCAGATCCGGGTCAATGTGCGGTGTGGCTCGACCAGGGCGGTGACCAGCGCGGGTGCGATCGAGGCGAGCGCCAGGGCGGTCGGCAGCGCCGCCGCGGCCAACGCGCCCGCTGCCGGGTTGACCCGCCACCGCCGTCGCTCCGGGTCGTCGGGCAGCCGCCAGAGGGCGCCGTCGAGTCGCACCGACCAGCGCCGGACCGGCTGGGCCGCGCCGGTGGGCGGCACTGTGGCAGCGCGGATCAGCTCGGCCAGCACGCCGAGCAGGGCGGCGGCGGCCGCGTAGACCCCGGCGGCGAGCCCGGTGGGGATGGCGGCGAGGGCGCTGATGGTGGCCCCGCCGACCACCGCCACGCTGACCCAGGGCAGATATTGCGGCACCAACCGGCGGACGGCGGCCACAGCGGCCAGGCCGAGGCTCGTCGCGGCCAGCGCGGCGGTCAGCACCACCTGCGCCGAATGATCGAACTCGGCGGACAGTGCCGCCACCGCACCGGGAAGGGCCAGCAGGGCGGCACCGATCGCCGCGCCGCCGATCTGCGCCAGGTGCGGCGGCATACCCTCGGTTTCGATGTCGGCGACCTGTGGACCGGCGAGAACGCGGGCCAGCGAGGCCACCACCACGCCGATCAGCGCGATGCTGCCCAGCGCCAGGGCCGTGGTCCACGGGCGGACCAGTCCAGCTCCGGCGGCGTGCAGCGCGACGACCCCGGCCACCGTGGCCCGGGACAGCCCGGCGCGGGCCTCCTCGGTGGCCACCGCGGCCATGCCGAACACGGTGGCGACCATTCCGCCGACCAGGACCGGTGACCACCAGGCCAGATCGAATGCGGCCGGCGCGCCGATCGTGGCGAGCACCACCGCCACGCCGGAAACGTCCCAGCGCCACGGCGGCGGGAGCAGAATGCCGGCGGCGAGGGCCAGGAGCGCCAGCGCCACAGGCGCCTGCCAGGTGGCACCGCCCACGGGGGCGGCCGGCCAGTCGCTCAGGTCGCCCCTCCAGATCGGCCCGGGGGTGGCCAGCACGCCAACGCCACCGCGTACCGCCGACCATCCGGCGAGGACGCCGATCAGGACACCGCCGACGGTGAGGCCGAGGATCGGGCCGCGTCGCCACTCCTCCGGCATGCTGCGGGCGCCCACGGCGACCACCAGGAGCAGGGCGGCGGCGACCGCCAACTGACCCCCCGGGGCGAGCACCGCCCCGATCCGTACCAGTGTGGCGATCAGGGCGGTGGTGACCGCCGCGGCGGCCAGGTCCGAGCCGTCGAGGGTGAGGTCGGCTCGACGGCCGGCGTCGATGGAGGGGGCCAGGAAGAGCAGCACCGCCGCGACCAGCAGGAGCGCGCCCACCCAGGCGTCGGCGACTGTCGCGCCGGGCGCCCCGAACGCGGCGGCGGTGACCATCAGCGCGCCCAGCCCGGTGCCGACCGACAGTGGGGCGGGGATGTGGCGCTGGGAGACCTGCACGACGGCTGCGTAGCCCAGGGTCACGCAGACCGCCAGGAAGCTGGCCGCCAGGATCGGGACGGTCACCTCGCGCAGGCTCGCCGGGGTGGGGGTCGGGTCGCTCGGCATGGTCGCGGCCACGAACGCCGCCACCGCCCCGGGCAGCGCGAACGCGGCGCCACCGGCCGCCCAGGCGGTGACCGTGTCGGAGGCGGCCGAGGCGATCCGGATCCGGGGCGCCAGCGTGACCAGCGTGCCGGCCACGAACAGGGTGATCAGGACCGCGGCGGTGAGGGTGGGGCTGGTCAGGCTGGCACCCGCGCCGAACAGGCCCACCACGGCCGCCCCGATGGCGTGCGCGACAGCGGCCCGGTCGGTGCGGGCGGACAGCCCGATGACCCCGATGCCGATCGCGGTGATGACCATGGGCCAGGGTGCCGTCGCCCAGCCGAGATCGAACGAGGCCGGGACGGCGAGCGCTGTCAGCGCCGCGCCGGCGACCGCGAACTCCCGGCGGATCTCGATGGGCAGGGCCAGCACCGCCGCGATGGTGAGCAGGAACGCGGCACCCGCGAGCTGCCAGGTGGTCGGCCCGACGGCGGCGGCCAACTCCTCCGGGTACCGGCTGAGGTCGGGGTTCCAGGCGGGCAGTGCCGCCCGGACCGGCGCCACCCCGGCGCGTAACGCGCCGCCGGCGACCACCAGACCACTGACGGTCAACGCCACCGCGGAGGCGAGCTGTGGGCCACGCCGGGCCGCTTCCGGGACCGCGCGCACCGCCAGCCCGGTCACCGTGATGACCGCCGCGATCAGCAGCAGCGCCCGGCCGGGGAGTGCCACCGAGGCGATTCGGCTGAGCGAGCCGATCACCGCCAGGGTGACGATGCCGGCCGCGACGTCCGGCAGCGGCGGACGACGCAGCACCAACGCGCCGGCCAGCCCGATCACGGCGGCCAACAGCAGCACCACCCCGGCGCCGGTAGCGGTCGGCACGGTCTGTGCCCGGAGCAGGGCGGTGACCGCGTACGCCAGCGAGACGGCGACCGCCAGCGCGTGCAGCAACCAGGTCAGCTGACGCAGGCCGGGCACCGGTCGGGTCGGCTGGGGGTCGGTGGCACCGCCGCTGGCGTCGATCAGCTCGGCAGCCTCCTCCGGGTCGCCCTCCGGCCGGCTCTCGGCGTCGCGTTGGCGGGGCGCGGACGGCGTGCCCGGCGATGGCAGGTCCTGTCGGACGGGGCGTTCGACGGTCACGCCGGAGCGGGCCAGGCCGAGGTTGACGAGAGCGACCAGGGCCAGCACCAGGGCCCAGCCGCCCGGCCCGGTGATCTGGTCGTACGCCAGCAGGGGCAGCACCGGCTGGGCGGCGAGCACTGTGGCGAAGCGGGGCGCGCGCAGACCGGTCCAACCGGCGTACCCGAACGCGACGGCGGCGGTGACCGCGAAGATCACCCCGGCGAAGACAGTGCCGGAGCCGCCGCCGGTGCCGATTCGGTCCACCGCCCAGAGGGCATTGCCGGCGAGCGGCACCAGCAGCAGGCCGACCGCGGCGATGGTCTCGGCGGTCGAGGTGAGCCCGCGCCGGGCCAGTGCCGGTGGGGCGAGCAGCATCAGCACGGTGGCCAGGAGCAGGATGCCGAGCCGGGCCAGCGCGTCCATCGAGCTGGTGGCCACGGCGGCGAAGACCACAGCGGCCACGCCGAGCAGCAGCGCGCCCAGCCCGAGCGGGATGTTCTGCACCTCGCGCGAGGACGCCTCCGGCGGGTGCTCCGGGTCGTCCGCGTCCAGCCAGGCGGCCCGGGGCGGGGGTGGCGGCGGATCCTCCGGGGCGGGCGGTGTGCCCTGGCGAGGCACCCGGGGCGGCGTTCCCATGGTGGCCGTCGGTGGTCGCCGAGCGGGGCGGCGTCGCAGCACCCGGCGCGGCCGGGTGGCCTGCTTGATCCGTTCCTCGCCGGCGTGGGCGAGGATGTCCCGCTGGAAGAGCGCGGCCTGCATCTTGGCGGCGATCTGCCGCTGCTCGCGGGCGATGGCGGCGTCGCGCGCCTTCATCTCCGCTATCGAACGCTCAATGTCGGCCAGGTGCTCGACCCACTGTGGTTGATCTGCCCCACAGTGCGGGCATCGGACGGCCGGCTTGATCTCCCGGCCGCACGAGGAGCATTGAAAGGTCGCCACGACACCCCTCCACCCGCACTGTGGACTCCCACTGTCGCAGCATGCCCAATGCTGGCGCGGATTTCGACTCTTGTCGGCGGGTCCGGGGCAAACAACGACACCGGCCGGTCACCGAGATGTTCGATGGCCGGCCGGTGGAGCGTCGGTCGGGTCAGGGGCGACCCATGCCCCGGTACTCCCAGCCCGCCTGGGCCCACAGTGCCGGGTCGAGGCAGTTGCGGCCGTCGACGACCTTGCGGCCCTTGACCAACTCGCCGAGGGCGACCGGATCCGCGTTGCGGAAGTCGGCCCACTCGGTGAGGACGCAGACCAGGTCGGCCCCGTCGACCGCCTCGTTGATGCTGCTCTCGTAGGTCAACTCGGGAACCGCGCGGCGGGCGTTCTCGGTGCCCTGCGGGTCGTACACGTGCACGTCGGCGCCGGCCTTGTGCAGCAGCGCGGCGACGGCGAGCGCCGGGGCGTCGCGGACGTCGTCGGTGTTGGGCTTGAAGGTGGCACCGAGCACCGCGATCCGGGTGCCGGAGAAGTCCGGGCCGGCCGGGCCGGAGCGGCGGCCGAGGAGGTCCGCGGCGAGCTGGAGCACCCGGGTACGCCGACGCAGGTTGATCAGGTCGACCTCGTGCAGGAAGCGCAGCGCCTCGCCGGCGCCCAACTCCTGGGCGCGGGCCTGGAAGGCCCGGATGTCCTTGGGCAGGCAGGCGCCTCCGAAGCCGAGGCCGGCCTGGAGGAACCTGTTGCCGATTCGCGGGTCGTAGCCGATCGCGCGGGCCAGCTGGGTGACGTCGCCACCGGAGGCCTCGCAGACCTCGGCCATCGCGTTGATGAAGGAGATCTTGGTGGCCAGGAAGGCGTTCGCGGCGACCTTGACCAGCTCGGCGGTGGAGAAGTCGGTGACCACCAGGGGCACCTCGCGGTCCTCCGTGGCCGCCAGGTCGAACACGCCCTTGTGCGCGGCGTAGAGCATGCCGTTGGCCCACTCGCTCTTGACGCCGACCACGATCCGGTTGGGCCGCAGTACGTCGTCGACGGCGAAGCCCTCCTGGAGGAACTCGGGGCTCCACGCCACCTCGACGTCCAGGTCGTTCGGGGTGTGCTTGCCGACGAGCTGCTCGACCCACTCGGCGGTGCCGACCGGCACGGTGGACTTGCCGACGATCAAGGCCTTGCGGGTCAGGTGCTGCGCGAGGCTGGTGACCGACGCCTCGACGTACGACAGGTCGGCGCCCATGCCGTCGGCCCGCTGCGGGGTGCCGACGCAGATGAAGTGCACGTCACCGAACTCGGCGGTCTCGGCGATGTCGGTGCTGAACCGGAGGCGGCCGGCGGCGAGGTTGCGCCGGAGCAGCTCGTCCAGGCCGGGCTCGTGGATCGGCACCTGACCGGCGTTCAGCATCGCGATCTTGTCGGCGTCGACGTCGAACCCGAGAACCTCGTAGCCCAGTTCGGCGTAGCAGATGGCGTACGTCGCACCGAGGTAACCAGTCCCAAGGAACGTCACCCGCGGCCGGGGTGCGCCCGAGGGCGGGGTCACCGCGGCGATGGCGGGGGTCGGCTGGATGGTGGGGTAGGGGATCGTCACGCCTGTCTTCTCCGCTCGCGCTGGCGTCGCGTCGTCGCGTCGCATTTTGCTGCGGCGCCTGGGCGGGGCACCGGAGGGTGGCTCACTGTCTCAATCTCCATCATCGCTGAGCGCGTCAGGTCCACCGTCCTGCCCATACCTACGCGCCGGTAACATCACCTGAACTGCAGTCGCTAGTCTTCAGTCTGCGCGGTCGGCGGTCAGGAGTCGTCACAGACTGCGCATGATAGTGGTGAAGGGGAGGGCCGAGATGGCCGCAGGGGAGTCGTTCGACGTCTACCGGTTGCCCGAGGAGCACCAGGCGATCCGGGAAGCCGTGCGAGAGGTCTGCGCCGCGAAGGTGGCTCCGCACGCCGCGGAGGCCGACGAGGCAGGGGAGTTCCCCAAGGCATCCTACGACGCGCTGCGAGCGGCCGACTTCCACGCACCGCACATCCCCGAGGAGTACGGCGGCGCGGGCGCGGACGCGCTGGCCACCGCCATCGTGATCGAGGAGGTGGCACGCGCCTGCGCGTCCTCCTCGCTGATCCCGGCGGTGAACAAACTCGGCACCATGCCGCTGCTGTTGTCCGGTTCCGCCGACCTCAAGAGTCGCTACCTGACGCCGGTCGCGGCCGGTGACGCGATGTTCTCGTACTGCCTCTCCGAGCCGGAGGCGGGCAGCGACGCGGCGTCCATGACCACCAGGGCGGTACGTGACGGGGATCACTGGGTGCTCAACGGTGTGAAGCGCTGGATCACCAACGCCGGGGTGTCCGAGTTCTACACCGTCTTCGCCGTCACCGACCCTTCCGCCCGCTCCCGGGGCATCTCGGCCTTCGTGGTCGAGAAGTCCGATGCCGGGGTGAGCTTCGGCGCGCCGGAGAAGAAGCTCGGCATCAAGGGCTCGCCCACCCGCGAGGTCTACCTCGACAACGTGCGGATCCCGGCCGACCGGATGATCGGCGCGGAGGGCACCGGCTTCGCGACCGCGATGAAGACCCTGGACCACACCCGGGTCACCATCGCCGCGCAGGCCGTCGGCATCGCGCAGGGCGCGCTCGACTACGCGAAGGGGTACGTGGCCGAGCGTCGCCAGTTCGGCAAGGCTGTCGCCGAGTTCCAGGGGATCCAGTTCATGCTTGCCGACATGGGCATGAAGCTCGAGGCGGCCCGGCAGCTCACGTACGCGGCCGCCGGCAAGTCGGAGCGTGGCGACGCGGATCTCACCTACTTCGGCGCGGCGGCGAAGTGCTTCGCCTCCGACGCCGCCATGGAGATCACCACCGACGCGGTGCAGTTGCTCGGTGGTTACGGCTACACGCGGGACTACCCGGTCGAGCGGATGATGCGGGACGCCAAGATCACTCAGATCTACGAGGGCACCAACCAGGTCCAGCGGATCGTGATGGCTCGGCAGCTTTTGCAGGGCTGACCGAGGTGTTTCCGAACGCCGTGGCACAAGCGTCCGGTGCCGGCAATCGCCGGCGCCGACGCACGGCATCCCGGCGCTCGGGTAAAGGCGGGGCCGCGACGGACGGGGCCTGATTCGGCGCGTACGCACACTGGCCTTCGTCGATGGCCCCGGCGCACGCGTCCGCCCGAATTCGGGTGTCGATGCCTGCTGCTTGCCCGGCGTGCGGGTGCCTTCGGGTACGCCGGGCGCCTTCCCCCCGCCACGCACGCGTGGTGCGGGTCCGTGCGGCGAAGGGGTCCCGTGCTCGACCCGACGTCTCGGCCTGATCGGATCCGGCAATCGGACGCAATCGTCGGGCGGCCCACGCGTCGGCTTGTCGGCCCGGATGGTCGACGGCTTCGCGGGAGCTGCGATTCGGCGACGCCAACGCTCTCTGTCGTGCCTCGCCTTGGGTACGTTAATAACCATTACATTGACTGTTGTCCAGCCATTCGGATGCTCGGCCAATGGATGATCGGTCGTTCTTTCCGCCTGTCGAGTGAAACTCGTCTCCGTGTCGGACTCTGGTCACGAGTTCCGCGATGAATGATCCTGCCCGTCCGGGCAAGTGATTTTTCCGACGCGCCGCGTCCAGCCTGGACGGTGGCGTCGTCGTTGATCGGTCCGCATGCCGCACGGAGTAGGCGGCAATGCTCCTGTTCTGCGCAGATGCGTTGGCGGCACCGCATTTCTGGCCGATTTCGGCCGTCTCGCCCGACCGCCAGCAGCCCCGCCCGACGGTACGCCGGCGGGCCTGGCGGCGTACCCGGTCGACCAACCACCTGCGGAGTATTTGTCATAAATACGTCCCGGTTGGCATGCTGAACTTCAGCGGCAGGCAAGGGTCTTGACACGCTCCGTGTCTGATGGTTTTCTGTGCCTCGCTTGCGTTTACATTCATGAACGCTGTTGGGTCGCAAACTTCGGGGGGGAGCGCGACGTGGGTTCAGCGTGGCTTGCCAGAATCTGCTTGACATCGACCGGGTTGCGTCCGCAAAGGGCCCTCGGCTTCGGGTCGGATAGCCGATTAACGTGCAGGTGGCCGGCCGTGGCCGTGGTGGAATCCGATAGCGAGACACGCGGCGGCGAAACCCCGCACGTCCTCTGAGCGACGCATAGCAAAAGTCTCCGCAAACGACAGTTGACGACGCCCGATCTGGGGACGCGCGTCCCGACTTCGACGCTGGCAGGTCTGACCGCCGTGGTCCCTGCCTGGCCGCCGTGCCGGTTCAGCGCTTCCCCGTCGGGTCCTGGGACCAGGCGCAGAGTGAGGAAGACGTGAACATTCTCGACAACCCCGACGGATGCTTCTTCGTAGTGGTGAACGACGAGGGGCAGCACTCGCTGTGGCCCGAGTCGCTCAGCCTGCCGGCCGGGTGGACGGTGACCCACGGGCCCGCCGACCGCGCGTCCTGCCTGGACCACGTCACCACCGAGTGGACGGACATGCGGCCGCGCAGTCTCGTGACGCACCTGGAGAGCGCCGCTCGGGAGGTGGCCTGATGACCACCGACGCGAGTGCCAGCCGCCCCGCGCCGCACGGCGCGGGGCTCTCGCCCGGCCGGTCACGCCTCGACTCGATGTCGCCCTCGAAGCGGGCCCTGTTCGAGAAGCGTCTCGCCGGCCGGCGCCCCCGGCCGGCCGAGGCGCTCGCCCGGGTGCCGCGCGGGGGCGACCTGCCCGTCTCCCCGGCACAGCGCCGGCTGTGGTTCATGGACCAGCTCGTCCCCGGCTCGGCGATGTTCAACGTGCCGACCGCCCTACGCCTGACCGGCGCACTCCGGCTCGACGTGCTCACCGACGCGGTGCGCGCCCTCGTCGACAGGCACGAGGCGCTGCGGACCGTGTTCGCGGCGAACGAGGGCGACCCGGTGCAGCGCATCCTGCGAGACATCGAGGTGGATCTCACCCCGCGCCCACTGCCCGTCGACGACGCGGCGGTGCTGGCCGCCGTACGCGACGAGGCGAGTCGTCCGTTTTCCCTCTCCGTCGGGCCACTGGCTCGCGCCGCGTTGTTCCGGCAGACCCCCACCGCGCACGTGCTGGTGCTGACCCTGCACCACAGCATCTGCGACGGTTGGTCGGTCAGCCTGCTCATCGATGAGCTGCTGGAGCTGTACCGCGCCGGGGCAGAGGACCGGGCTCCCCGGCTCGCGCCCCTCACCGTGCAGTACGCGGACTACGCCGCCTGGGAGAGCCATCCCGACCGGGCCGCCGAGCTGGCCGAGGGCCTCGACTACTGGAAGCGGGCACTGGCGGGCGCGGTGCCCGTCATCGACCTGCCGTTGGACCGTCCCCGCCCGCCCGTGCAGTCCTTCCGGGGCGAGCGGCACCGCTTCGCCCTGCCCGACGGCCTGTGGCAGGCGGTGACTCGCCTGGCCCAGGATGAGCGGGCCACCCCGTTCATGGTGCTGCTCGCCGGGTTCGCCGCGCTGATGTCGCGGTACGCGGCCCAGGACGAGGTCTCGGTGGTGACCCCGGTGGCGAACCGCCCCCGGGTCGAGCTGGAGACGATGGTCGGCTCCTTCGTCAACTCGATCGTCGTCAGGGTCGACACCTCCGGCGCGCCCACCTTCCGGGCCCTGGTGGGACGGGTCCGCGATCTCGTGCAGCAGGGCATGGCGCACGGCGAGGTGCCCTTCGACACGGTGGTGGAGGCGGTCGACCCGGAGCGCGACCTCAGCCACACGCCCCTCGCGCAGGTGATGTTCGCCCTCGTCGAGGACCAGGCGTTGGAGGCCGAGGCGGCGGGGTTGCGGGTCACGGCCGTCGAACACCACCTGCCGATCAGCAAGCACGACCTGACGGTCGAGGTGTGGCCGGACGCCGACGGCCGGCTGCGGGGGGTGGCCGAGTACGCGACCGACATCCTCGACGAGCGAACTGTGGCGCGGATGGCCGCTCACCTCGGCGTTCTACTGGTCGGTCTGACCGCCGCGCCGGACGCCCCGGTCGGGTTGGCCCGCCTTCTGTCCGATGAGGAGACCCGGGCGGCGGTCGTGGACGGCAACCGCACCGAGGACCCTCTCCTCGGTGACGTGCGCGCGCACGAGCTGTTCGCTCGGCAGGCCGCCCGTACCCCTGACGCGCCCGCGCTCCTGGTCGGCGACCTGACTGTCACATTCGGAGAGCTGGACCGCCGGGCCGACGCCCTCGCCGCGCGGCTGCGCCGGCACGGTGTGGGACCGGAGACCCGCGTCGGCCTCTTCCTGGACCGTGGTGTCGACCTCGTCACGGCCGTGCTGGCCACCCTCCGGGCCGGCGGCGTGTACGTGCCGCTGGACGTGGGCGAGCCCGCCGAGCGGGTGCGGTTCATGCTCACCGACGCAGAGGTGCGGGTGGTCGTCACCAGCGCGGGCCGGGTCGCGGACCTACCGGACACCGACGTGTCGGTGCTGCTGCCCGACGGCGACGAGGACGCCACCACCGACCTGCCGCCGCTGCCGCGTCCGCACCCGGACAGCGCCTGCTACGTCATCTACACCTCGGGCTCGACCGGGCGACCGAAGGGTGTGGTGGTCACCCACCGCGGCCTGACCAACTACCTGGCGTGGAGCATGCGGGCGTACCGGGTGGCCGAGGGCGGGGGCGCGCCACTGGTCTCGCCGTTGCGGTTCGACCTGTCGGTGACGACGCTGTTCTGTCCGCTGCTGGCCGGGCGTCCGGTGGTGCTCGTCGCCGACGGCACCGAGCTGGAGACCCTCACCGAGTTGCTCGGCAGCGACCTGGACCTCGGGCTGGTCAAGCTCACCCCGGCCCACCTGGAGGCGCTGGACCGGGCCGTTCCGAGCCGGACCATCGCTGCGGACGGCTACCTGATCGTCGGTGGCGAGTCGCTGCACGGCGCCACCGCCGCCGCCTGGCGACGCCGGGCTCCGGGCCTGCGCATCGTCAACGAGTACGGGCCCACCGAGACCGTCGTCGGCTGCTGCGTGCACGAGGTGCACGACGGCACCGACCTGTCCGGTGTGGTGCCGATCGGTCGTCCGATCGCCAACACGCGGCTCTACGTGCTGGACGGCAACCTGCTGCCGGTGCCGCCCGGCACGGTCGGTGAGCTGTATGTGGCGGGTGCCGGTGTGGCCCGTGGCTACCACGGTCGGCCGGACCTGACCGCCGGGCGGTTCCTGCCCGACCCGTTCGCCCCGACGCCGGGGGAGCGCATGTACCGCACCGGCGACCTCGTCCGGGTGCGACCCGACGGCGAGCTCGACTGCCTGGGCCGGATCGACACCCAGGTGAAGATCCGGGGGTACCGGGTCGAGTTGGCGGAGATCGAGGCCACCCTGACGCGGCTGCCGCAGGTCCGCGAGGCGGTGGTCCTGCTGCGAACCGACCGGCCTGGTGAGGAGCGGTTGGTCGCGTACGTCACAGCGGCCGGGGACTCCATGGCCGACGACCCGCGTGACGCGCTGCGCGCGGAACTGCCGGACTACATGGTGCCGGAGGTCGTCGTTCCGCTCGACGCGCTGCCGTTGGCCGCCAACGGCAAGGTGGACCGGGCGGCCCTGCCCGCGCCCACGGCGGCCGAGCCGGCGCCCACCCTGGCCGCTCCGGAGAGCCGGCTGGAGGAGGCCATCGCCGAGGTGTGGGCCGACGTGCTGGGGCGGCCGGTCGAGTCGATCGGGCGGGACGCGAACTTCCTCGACCTGGGTGGGCACTCCCTGCTCGCGGTCCGGGCCATGGCCCGGCTGCGCAAGAAGCTCGAAATCGAGCTGCCGCTGGCGGTGTTCCTGGAGTCCACCTCGCTGGCCGACCTGGGGACCCGGATCGAGGCGCTCGGCGGGCGGGCCCCCCGGCCCGGTCTCGTCGCCGTCCCGAGGACCGGTCCGGTGCCGTTGTCGCACGCGCAAGGACGCCTGTACTTCCTCAACCGGCTCGCCGAGGACAGCGCGTTCTACAACGTGCCCCTCGCGCTGCGCTTCGACGGTGACCTGCGCGCGGACGCGCTGCGGGTGGCCTTCGGCGCGCTGTGGGCCCGGCACGAGGGGCTGCGCACCCGGTTCCCGTCCGTGGACGGCGAACCGGTGCAGGAGTTCCTGCCCGTCGACGCCGTGGCGTACGCCGAGGTGGACGTGCAGGGCGACGCCGACCCGGAGGGTCGGCTGGCCGCCCTCTTCGACGCCGAGGGGCGCACTCCGTTCGACCTGGCCGCCGGGCCGCTGCTGCGCGGCACCCTGGTGCGGGTACGCCCCGACTCGCACGTGCTGCTGCTGACGCTGCACCACACCGTCTCCGACGGCTGGTCCCTGAACATCGTGTTGAACGACCTGGTGACGCTCTACCGGGAGATCGCCCAGGGGCAGCCGTCGTCGTTGCCCGAGCTGACACACACCTATGTGGACTACACGTTCTGGCAGCGGTCCTGGCTGATCGGCGCCGAGCTGGACGACCAGCTCGACTGGTGGAAGCGGCAGCTCGACGGCGTACCCACGCTGGACCTGCCGACCGATCGGCCGCGACCGGCGGTGCAGACCTTCCGCGGAGCGCGCCACGACATCAGCTGGTCGGCCGAGCGATCCCGGGCGGTGGCCGACCTGGCCCGGCGGGAGAAGGTCTCCCTGTTCATGGCGTTGCTGGCCGGCTTCGACGTGCTCATGGCCCAGCTCAGTGGCCAACGGGACATCACCGTCGGTACGCCCGTCGCCAACCGCACCAGCACCGAGTTGGAGAAGCTCGTCGGGTTCTTCGCCAACACCCTGGCGCTGCGGGTCGACCTCTCCGGCGACCCCACCTTCCGCGAGGTGCTCCGGCGGGTCCGCAGCACGGCGCACGGCGCGTACGCCCACCAGGACGTCCCCTTCGAGATGGTCGTCGACGCGGTGGCGCCCACCCGCAGCCTCAGCCACTCACCGCTGTTCCAGGTGCGCTTCGCGTTGCAGAACGCCCCGGGCGGCCTACCCGACCCGGGCCCCGGCCTCACCCTCACGTCGATCGACAACGAGCAGTGCACCGCCCGCTTCGACCTGCTGATCGACCTGTGGGAGAACGGGGACGGCATCGAGGGGCACGCCGAGTACAGCACCGACCTGTTCGACGCGGGCACCGTCGAGGCGATGATGAGCCGCCTCGGGGTGCTGATGGACCGGTTGGTCGGTGACCCCGACCAGCGCGTCTTCGACGTGGATCCCCTCCTGCCGGGCGAGCGGGAGCGTCTCGACGCGCTCGCGCACGGTCCGGCGCTGCCGGTTGGCGCCGCGCACCGCACGCTCACCGCCCGGGTGGGCGAGCAGGCGCGACGCCGACCCGACGCTCCGGCGGTCACCAGCGGCGAGACGACCCTCTCCTACGGCGACCTGCACCGCCGCAGCGGTGACCTGGCCCGGGTGCTCGCCGAACGCGGCGCGGGCCCGGGAACGACGATCGCCCTGCACCTCGACCGGGGCGTCGACGTCGTCGTGGCGGCGTTGGCGGTCCTGGAGACAGGTGCCGCGTACGTGCCGCTGGACCCCGCGTACCCCGCGCAGCGGTTGGCGGCGATCGTGGCGGACGCCCGGCCGACGATGACGCTCACCACGCGCGACCTGGCGGGTCGTACGCCCCAGGGCGCGGGCGAGGTGGTGACGATCGAGGACCTGCCGGCCCCGGTGGGCCCCCGGCCGACACCGGCGCTGCGACCGGAGCACCCGGCCTACGTGGTCTACACCTCCGGCACCAAGGGGCTCCCCAAGGGTGTGGTGGTGACCCACGGCGGGCTGTCCGCGTACCTGGAGGGGCTGCCGGCCGCGCTGGCCCTGCCCGACGAGCCGGTGTTCCTGCACACCGCGTCGTTCGCGTTCTCGTCGTCTGTGCGGCAGTTCGCCGTTCCGCTGGCGCTGGGCGGCCACGTGGTCGTCGCCGGGCGCGCGCACCTGGCCGACCCGTTGGCACTGCTCACCTTCGTCACCGCGCACGGCGTGCAGGTGCTGGACCTGGTGCCGTCGTACCTGCGGGTCCTGCTGCCGGCGCTCACCTCGCCCGGCGGGTGGCGGCCACAGGTGGTGCTCACCGCCAGCGAGCCGCTGCGCTACGAACTTCCCGAGGCCATCCGCAACGCGCCGGGGACCGCGCCCCGGCTGGTCAACATGTACGGCCAGACCGAGACGACGGGCATCGTCGCCGTGGCGGAGGTCCGCATCGACCGGGCGGGCCGCGAGGCGGTGGTGCCGCTCGGTCGGCCGATCCCGGGCGCACGGCTGTACGTACTCGACGAGAGGCTGCGGCCGGTGCCGACCGGCCTGCCCGGCGAGATCGTCGTCGGTGGTGCGGGCCTGGCCCGCGGCTACCTGGGGGACGCCGCGTTGACCGCCGAGCGGTTCGTGCCCGATCCGCTGGGCGCGCCGGGCGACCGGCTCTACCGCACCGGTGACCGGGGGCGGCTGCTGCCGGACGGCACCGTGGAGTTCCTGGGCCGGATCGGCGACCAGGTCAAGATCCGGGGTCACCGGGTCGAGCCGGACGAGGTCGCCTCGGCGCTGTCCGCCCTGGACGGTGTGGGCGAGTGCGTGGTGCTCTGCGACGACGACGGGGCGGACGACCGGCGGCTGATGGCCCACGTGGCGCTGCGGCCGGGTACCGCGCTCTCCACCGACGACCTACGCGCGGCGCTGCGGGAGCGGCTGCCGGATTACATGGTGCCGACGGTGGCGCTCGTCGACCGCCTGCCCCGGCTGCCCAACGGGAAGGTCGACCGGGCCACGTTGTCGGCACCGACCCCCACCGTGGCTCCGGCCACCGCCGCTGCCACCGCCACCGCGGAGACCCGGCGTGGACCGGTGGAGGGGATCCTGACCGGGATCTGGCGGGACGTGCTGCGGGTGCCGTCGGTGGGTCCGGAGGACAACTTCTTCGCCCTGGGTGGGGACTCGCTGCACGTGATCCGGGTGGTGGATCGTGCCCGTAAGGCGGGTGTGGTGATCACGCCCGCGCAGTTCATCGCGCACCCCACCATCGCCGCGCTCGCCTCGGTCGCTACCGACGCGCAGACGCCGGCCGACAAGGCGCGGGAGGTCCTGGCCGGGATCTGGCGGGAGGTGCTGCGGGTGCCGTCGGTGGGTCCGGAGGACAACTTCTTCGCCCTGGGTGGGGACTCGCTGCACGTGATCCGGGTGGTGGATCGTGCCCGTAAGGCGGGTGTGGTGATCACGCCCGCGCAGTTCATCGCGCACCCCACCATCGCCGGCCTCGCGTCCGTTGCCGGTGGGTCGACGACCGCCGGTGCGGGTGGTGACGAAAGCCGCCGTACGCACCCCGGTGGGGTGCCGCTCGTCGCGTCGCACGTGGCCTTCGCCGAGCGGAACTTCGCCGACCCGCACAAGTACACGCACATCTTCATGTTCGAGGCGATGCGGTCACTCGACCCGGCGCTGCTGGAGCGGGCCGTGGCGGCGGTGATCACCCATCACGACTCGCTGCGGATCAGCTTCCCCCGGGCCGGTGGCCGGTTGTCGGTCCGGGTCAACGAGGCGTACCAGCCCACGCCGTTCACCAGCGTGGACCTGTCCGCCCTCGACCCGGCGGACCAGGAGGTCGCCTTCCGGCGCCTCGATCGCACCCTGCACCGCAAGCTCGACATCGAGAACGGGCCGCTGCTCCAGGTCGCCCTGGTCCGCTTCGGGGCCGACCGTCCCGAGCTGCTCGTGGTGATCGTCCACCACCAGTTGATGGACAACAGCTCCTGGGACGTCCTGATGGCGGATCTCCAGACCGCGTACCAGGCGGTGGAGGCCGGCGAGGAGCCGCGCCTGCCGCTGTCGACGGCGTCGTTCGCCGAATGGTCCCGCAACCTGGACGCGCTCGCCCGTGGCACGGAGTTGACCGAGGACATCGCGTACTGGACGGCGCTTGCCAAGGAACCTGTCCCGACCTGGCCGCTGGACCACCCCGACGGAGACGACTGCATGTCGTCGGAGGAGACGGTGGTGGTCGGGCTCGACGCGGAGGAGACCGCCGCGCTGCGCCGGCTGGTGCCGCAGGAGTACGGCCTGAGCGTCAACGACGCGCTGCTGGCCGCCACCCTCCAGGGCTTCACCGACTGGTCCGGTCAGTCGTCGATCCTGGTCGACCTCGTCGCCCGGGGTCGGGAGATGGGCGGTCAGGACCTCGACCTGTCCCGTGCCATCGGCCGGTTCTCGATGACCTCACCCCGGCTCGTCCGCCGACCCGAGAAGCCCGGCCCGAGGGCGCTGCTGGAGTCGGTCCGCGAGCAGATCGAGGCGGTGCCCCGGCGCGGCCTCGCCTTCGGCCTGCTGCGCTACCTCGGCGGGCATCCGGACGTGGCGGACGCGCTCGCCCCGCTCGGCAAGCCGGACATCCTGCTCAACAACTGGGGCGAGTTCGCCCACGAGCCCGAGGAGTCGCCGCTGCTCGGGCCGGCCATGGACGACTTCTGGCCGATGCCGAAGCTGCAACGCATGCACCGGCTCCAGGTGTTCGCGCGGTTCGCCGACGGTGAGCTCAGCCTGCACCTGAAGTACAGCAGCAACCTCAACGAGCGGAAGAGCATCGAGCGGCTCGCCGCCCTGACCCTGGCCGCCCTCCGGTCGTTCGTCCGGCCGGACGCCGACTGACCCGGACCAAGACCCGACGTACGCGGAAGGACCTCCGACATGGACCACGTGAAAGAGAGCTGCCTGTTCCCGGAGCGCAACCGGGTGGCCTGCATCGAGGCCACCTCGCCCGGCATCTCGCCGGCGGGATGGGCCACCGAGCACCTCGACCTGATCAACGACCGACTGGACAGCCACGGCGCTGTCCTGCTGCGCGGGTTCGACGCCCCGGACGCGCCGGCCTTCTCCGCCTTCGTCAAGGTCTTCGGCGAGGAGATGGCCGAGTACACCTACCGGTCCACGCCGCGCAGCAAGGTCGGCGACGTGTACACCTCGACCGAGTACCCGGCCAGCGAGGTCATCCCGCTGCACAACGAGATGGCGTACACCAGCGTGTGGCCCCGGCGGTTGTTCTTCTACTCGAACATCCCGGCCCAGACCGGTGGGGAGACCCCGCTCGCCGACAGCCACGCCGTCTGGCAGCGCATCCCCGCCGAGGTGCGCGAGCGCTTCGAGCGGCACGGTGTGCGGTACGTGCGCAACTACCGGGTCGGTCTCGGGGTGTCCTGGCAGGAGACGTTCCCCGGGATGGACCGGGAGGCCGTGCAGGAGTTCTGCCGCGAGCGGGGCATCACCTACGAGTGGTTCGACGACGGCGCGCTGCGGACCACCGAGACCTGCCAGGCCGTCACCGTGCACCCGGTGTCCGGGCGGACGGTCTGGATGAACCAGGCCCACCTGTTCCACGTCTCCAACCTGCCCGAGGCCACCCGGGAGGCGCTGCTGGAACTGCTGGCCGAGGAGGACCTGCCGCGTAACGCGTACCTCGGCGACGGCAGCCCGATCACCGACGCCGACCTCGCGGCCATCCGCGCCGCGTTCGACGCGGAGTCCCTGGCCTTCCCCTGGCAGCAGGGTGACCTGCTGGTCGTCGACAACATGGCGATGGCGCACGGCCGGTCCAGCTTCACCGGGTCGCGCAAGACGTTGGTGGCGATGACCGGGTCGTACGGCAGTCGGGAGGGGGCGTGAGCGGGCTCGCCGAGAAGATCGCCTTCCTGGAGTCGCACGGGGTGGCCGAGTTGGCGCACTCGGAGGCCAACCTGCTGGCGCACCTGCGCGGCGTGCACGACCTGCTGGCCCAGTGGGGGTCGCGGCAGGAGCTGTGCGACGCGGGGTTGTTCCACTCGGTGTACGGCACGGAGATCTTCCCGACCGGCGCGATCCCGCACGAGCTGCGGCCCGCCGTGCGGGAGCTGATCGGTGCGGAGGCGGAGACGCTGGCGTACCTGTTCGGCACCGTCACCCGCAGCGCCCTCTTCGACGCCGCCTTCGACGGCCCGCCGTTCCTGCTCGAGGACCGCTCAGGCGGTTGCGTCGGTGTCAGCGCCGGCCAGTACGCCGACCTCGCCGCCCTGACGGTGGCGAACTGGCTGGAGCAACGTCCCCGGTTCGCCGAGTCCAGCAAGTTCAGCCGCGCCCGCGAGTTCGACGCCATGCGCCGCTATCTGCCGGACAGTGTCCGTACCGCCCTGGAGCGCGCCTACGGGTTCGCTCCGCTCGCCCTCGCTGGAAACGAGTAGACGCACCGTGTCGACAACCACCACACCGGTCCGCCCGAGTGCCGAACAGGACGCGGGAGTGCTGTCCCGACTCTTCGTCCAATGGCCCTCGATCCTGGTGAAGGCGTCCCTGCGCCGACCACTGAAGCTGTCGGACAGCCTGACGCCGCCCCGGTACGACCACCTGGAGCGGGTGACCCCGGTCTTCGAGCGTGCCTGGGCCGCCCGGCGGGACCGTCCGGACGGGCTGCGGGGGGCCCTCTACCAGACCTACCGTCGGCGGTTCTGGTGGGCGGGCCTGATCTTCCTGGCCTACCAGACCTGCGCGACCGTCGGGCCGCTGCTGGTGCGGGAGCTGATCGCCTGGTTCGAGGGCGACGGCCGGGGCCCGGTGGTGGAGGGTCTGCTGATCGCCGCCGGCCTGGCCGGCTTCTACGTGTTGGACGCGTTGAGCCACAAGCACCAGTGGTCCGAGGTGTGGAAGACCGCGCACTCGATCACCGCGCTGCTGCGGACCGAGATGCTGCGCAAGTACCTGCGGATGGATCGCGGTGCCCGACTGGCCCACCCCTCCGGGGAGGTCATCACCCTCGCGTCGTCCGACGCCCGGAGGGTCGGGCGGGTCGCTTTCACGCACATGGCGTGGGCGGTGCCGCTGGGCATCGCCGGCTCCTGCGTGGTCCTCTGGGTGCTGCTGGGCTGGGCGGCGCTGGTGGGCATCGTCATCCTCATCGCCGGTCTGTGGCTGTCGCACGTGGCCAACGAGAGGGTCTTCGCGCTGGTGCCGGCGATCCGGGACGCGAACGGCGTCCGGATCGGGCTGGTCGGCGAGTACCTGGGGGCCATGCGGACGCTGCGCACCCACGGCTGGGAGGACGTCGCCGAGCGGGCTGTCGGCCGGGAACGCGCGACGCTCAACGCGTTGCTGGTCCGCCGGCAGAAGCGGCTCGCCACGCTCTACCTGGTGAACGCCGCCGCGCCGGTGCTGATGGTGATGGCCACCCTGGTCACGTACGCGGCGATGGGCAACGAACTGAAGGCGGCGGACGTGTTCGCGGCGATCGCCGTGCTGACCGTCCTCCGGTCCCAACTGCCCGAGCTGGTGCGCTACCTGGACATGCGCAACGAGTGGCGGGTGGCGTTCGGGAAGGTGACGACCTTCCTGCGGGCCCCGGACACCGCCGAGGCGTCGACCGACGGCGACGCGCCGGCCGGGGCGGTCGACCTCGACGGCGCGTCGTTCACCTGGCCGGGGGCCGACGCGGACGCCCGGCCGGTCCTGACCGGCGTCGACCTGCGGGTCGCGCCCGGTGAGTTGATCTGCGTGCTGGGTCGGGTCGGCAGCGGCAAGTCCGCGCTGCTCGCGGCGCTGGCCGGGGCGCTGCCGACGGTCGCGGGTACCGCACGGGTCGGCGGCAGCGCCGTCTACCTGCCGCAGCGCCCCTGGATCATGCAGGGCAGCGTCGTCGACAACATCCGCTGCTTCTCGCCCGACGATCCGGACCGGTACGCGGCGGTCGTCCGCGCCACCGCCCTGGAGGCGGACCTGGCGGCGATGCCGGCCCGCGACGGCACGGCCATCGGCGAGCGGGGCGTCAACCTCTCCGGCGGGCAACGGCAGCGCATCGCGTTGGCCCGCGCCGCCTACGAGGACGCCGACGTCTACCTCTTCGACGACCCGACCAGCGCCGTCGACGACGCGGTCGCCGGCACCATCCTGGAAGCGCTGTTCGACGGGGTGCTCGCCGGGCGGACCCGGATCGTTGCCACCCACCGCCTCGACGTGGCCCGGCGGGCCGACCGGGTGCTGGTCCTCGACGGCGGCCGGGTGGTCGCGGCGGGCCGGTTCGCCGACGTCGCCGCGCAGATGCCCGACCTGCTGCCGGCCGTGGCCGCCGAGGCCGCGACGCCGTCCGACCCGGACGGCGCCGGGCTGGACGAGGTGGCCGAGGAGGTGACCGCCGAGGAGGAGGAGACGGTCCGCGCCGGTCGAGTCGGTTCCGCCACCTACCGCCGTTACCTGCAGGTGCTGACCCCGGGCCTCCTCGCTGTCGTTCTGCTCGGCCTGGCCGTCGGCGGGCAGGCCGTCCTGGGCGGCTCGTCGTTCTGGCTCGGCCACTGGACCGAGCACGCCGGGCAGGACACGCTGTACTACGCGGGGGTGTTCGCCGCCATCGGTCTGATGGCGCTCGTGCTGGATCGCGGGCTGTTCAGCTTCGCCTTCGCCCGAGGTGTGTCCGCCGGCCAGAACCTGCACGGGTCGATGTTGCACCGGGTCTTCCGGGCCCCGCTGTCGTTCTTCGACCGCAACTCCTCCGGACGCGTCCTGGCGCGGTTCTCCGGTGACATGGAGACCATCGACCTGGAGTTGCCGGAGACCACAATGGACACCCTCCGGGTCGCTGTCGGCCTGGTCGTGCCGTTGGCGGCGCTGGCCTTCACCAGTCCACTGATGCTGGTGGCGGCCCCGCTGCTGCTGGTGGTCTACCTCCGCTGGCAGCGGCTCACCAGGGCCAGCACTGTCGAGGCGTCCCGGCTGTCGAAGCAGGCGAACGAGCCGATGCTCGCGCTGCTCAACGAGGCGGTCGACGGGGTGACCTCGATCGAGGGCCGGAACAGCCGGGTGCGCGGCTACCAGGCCGCGTTCGGTGACCGGGTCCGCGTCGCGCACCACGCCGACTACACGGTCAACGCGCTGTCGCGGCACTTCAACCTGAAGCTCGACATGCTCGGCGCGGTCGTCCTGTTGACGTACGGGGTGCTGATCGTCGCCGTGGGCGGGATCGGCGCCGGGCTGGCCGGCGTCGGGATCAGTTTCGTGTACGCGCTGATGGAGGCGCTGGCCATGAGCCTGATGACGGTGCAGATGATGGACCTGTCGCTGGCGAGCTTCGAACGTGTCGACGACTACACCCGGCTGCCGGTCGAGCCGACCGACGGGCGACCGGCCCCGGCCGGCTGGCCCACCGCCGGCGAGGTCCACTTCGAGAACGTCACCCTGCGCTACGCCGAGGGCGGCCCGGCCGCGCTGAACGGCGTGTCGTTCGACGCCCCGGCGGGCAGCAAGATCGGCATCGTCGGCCGGACCGGCAGCGGTAAGTCCAGCCTGTTCACCGCGCTGCTGCGGTTCGTGCCGGCCGAGCAGGGGCGCATCCTCGTCGACGGGGTGGACACCGCCACGCTGCGGCTGGCCGACCTGCGGGCCGCCGTCGAGGTGGTACCGCAGGATCCGGTGCTGCTGCCCGGCACCCTGCGGGACAACATCGACCCGACCGGTGCGTACCCCGACGCGGCGGTCACCGCCGTCCTCACCAAGGTGGGCCTCGCCGACCGGCTGCTCGGCGTGGGCGGTGGCGGTCTCGACGCGGCCCTGTCCGCCGACGGCGGGCAGCTCAGCGCCGGTGAACGGCAGCTGCTCTGCCTGGCCCGGGCGTTGCTACGGGACGCGAAACTGGTCCTCATCGACGAGGCCACGTCGAGCCTCGACGCCGAGACCGACGCCCGCATCCAGCGGCTGCTGGCGGTGGACCTCGCCGACGCGACGGTGCTCACCATCGCCCACCGCAGGGAGACCCTGGCCGGCGCCGACCGGGTGGTGACGCTCGACGGTGGGCTGGTGGCCCGGGTGACCGACCGCGATCCGGCCGGGGTGCTGGCCGGGGCGACGAGCCCGGTCGGGCAGCGAGCCGGCCAGCCGAGTCTCGGGGAGCCGGTCCAGTGACCGGATCGCGTGCGGTGGCCCCGGAGACGGACGCGTTCGTCCACTGGCGGGCCGCGCTGGCCGGCATACCCACCCTGGACCTGGTCACCGACCGGGTCCGCCCGGCCCGTCGACGCCAGCACACCGATCGGGTGACGCTCACCGTCGGCCCGGACACCACCCGACGGCTGCACGCGGTGAGCGCGGCGGTGGGCGTCGCACCCTCCGTGCCGTTGCTCGCCGCGGGGCAGGTGGTGCTGGGCCGGCACGCCGGCACCCGGGACCTGGCCACCGCGACGCCGCTGGACGGCGCCCTGGTGCCGTTGCGCGGCAGGTGGGACGACGACCCGTCGGCCGCCGACCTGTTCGCGCGGGTCGCCGCCGGGTTGCGGGCGGCCTCGCCGTACACCGGCGTCCCGCTGCACCGGGTGGCCGAGGCGCTCGGCCTACCCCACGACCCGAGTCGTGCCGCGCTCTGCCCGGTCGTGCTGGGGGTGGGAGCGGCCCCCGCCACCACCGGGGCGGTGCCGCCCGACCTGAGCGTGATCTGGGACGAGCCGCGGCCCGACGGGGCGTTCGGCGTCCTCGCCTACGACCCGGACCTGTTCGACAGCGCGACGGTGCGCCGGTTCGCCGACCACTACCTGACGTTGCTCGACAACGCCCTGACCGACCCCGAGGCGCCGATCTCCACCCTCGCGCACACGTCGGCGCAGGAGCGCGCGCTGATCGTCCGGTGGGGCACCGGCGGCGGTACGGCAGGTCCGCCGAGTGTGCCGGCGGCGTTTCTCACCCAGGCCGAGGCGACACCGGACGCCGTCGCTCTGGAGTACGACGGCACCATCCTCACGTACGCCGAGGTGCGCGCCCGGGCCGACGCCCTGGCGACCGTCCTGACCGGACACGGGGTCACCCCGGGCAGTGTCGTCGGCCTGGCGATGGGCTCGTCCGCCCAGTTCGTCGTGGCGATGCTCGCGGTGCTCGCCACCGGGGCGGCGTACCTGCCCCTGGACCCGTCCTACCCCGAGGCACGGCGGGAGTTCATGCTGCGCGACAGCGGGGCGCGACTGCTGCTCGCCGACGGTCCGGTGGCCGTTGTCGACGACCTGCCGGTGCTGCGGCTCGACCGGCTGGTGCTGCCCTCGGGACGGCCCGCGCCGACGTGGCCGCTGACGTACCCGACCCAGCGGGCCTGCGTCCTGTACACCTCCGGGTCGACAGGGCGGCCGAAGGGGGTCGAGACCACCCACGGCGGGATCGTCCGGCTGGTTCACCGTGCCGACTACTTCCCCGTCGGGCCCGCCGACGCGGTCGCACAGGCGGCCAACGTGTCGTTCGACGCGGCGAGCTTCGAGGTGTGGGGTGCGCTGCTCAACGGTGCGCGCCTGGTGGGCATCCCCAAGGACGACGTGCTCACGCCGTCCCGGCTGGGTCACCGACTCGCCGAGCACGGCGTCACGGTGCTGATGCTCACCACCGCCCTGTTCCACAGGTGCGTGGACGCCGACCCGGCGATGTTCGCCCCGCTGCGCGCCCTCTACTTCGGCGGCGAGCCGGCCGACGCCCGCCGGGTCGCCACGCTGGCCGCCGCGCTGCCGGGGTTGCGCCTCGTCAACGGGTACGGCCCGACCGAGTGCACCACGTTCTCCAGCACCTGGGACGTGACCGACCTGCCCGGCGACGCGGCGCGGACCCCGATCGGTCGACCGATCGGTGGGGAGCTGCTCTACGTCCTCGACGACCACGGCCGGCTGACCGGCATCGGCGCTCCGGGGGAGCTGTTCATCGGCGGCGCCGGTCTCGCGCACGGGTACGTCGGCAGGCCCGACCTGACCGCCGAGCGGTTCGTGCCGAGCCCCTTCGAGCCCGGCGCCCGCGTCTACCGCACGGGTGACGTGGTGCGGTGGCGCGAGGACGGTCAACTGGAGTGCCTGGGCCGGGCCGACCAGCAGGTCAAGATCCGTGGTGTCCGGATCGAGCCGGACGAGATCGCCAGCACCCTCACCACCTGCCCGGGCGTCCGGGCCGCCGCCGTCACGGTGCACGGGGACGGCGACGAACGTCGGCTCGTCGCCTACGTCGTCCCGGACGACGCCGCGGTCCCGGCGGGTGAGCTGCGCGCCCACCTCGCGGCCCGGCTGCCCGAGGCGATGGTGCCGACCTGGTACGTGCCGCTGGCGGCGTTGCCGGTCACCCCCAACGGCAAGGTGGACCGCCGGGCGCTGCCCGCGCCCGACGCGGACCACGGCGTCCGGGCCGCCGACGGCGTGCCGCCCAGCGGCCCGATCGAGGAACTTGTCGCACGGACCTGGCAGGACCTGCTCGGCGTGCCGGTGGTGTCCGCCGCCGACGACTTCTTCGCCCTCGGCGGCCACTCGTTGCTCGCGGCGCAGATGGTGGCGCGGATCGCCGCCGCCGCCAGCGTGCGGCTGGGTGTCCGCGCCGCCTTCGAGGCGCCCACCGTCGCCGCGCTCGCGGCACGCGTCGCCGACGCCGGCCCGGACGACGCCCGCCCGCCGGTGCCGGCCGCCGGCCCCGGGCCGCACCCCCTGTCGTACGCCCAGCAGCGGCTGTGGTTCCTCGACCAGCTCGACCCTGGTCAGGCGGTCTACTCGGTGCCGCTGGTGCTCACCGTGGACGGCCCGCTCGACGTCGACGCCCTCGATGCCGGCCTGCGGGGGCTGGTGACGCGGCACGCGGCGCTGCGGACCCGGCTGGTGACGATCGACGGCGAGCCCCGGCAGGTAGTGGACGACGAGCCACCGGTCGCCCTCACCGTGGACGACCTGCGCGACCGGGCCGACCGTGACGAGCAGGCCGACGCCCTGCTGCGCCACGCCGCCGCCCGACCCTTCGACCTCGCCACCGGGCCGCTGGCTCGCTGGCATCTGATCCGGCTGACCGACGAGCACGCGATGCTCCTGATGACGTTGCACCACGCGGTCTGTGACGGCTGGTCGATCGGTGTGCTGATCCGTGACCTCGGCGCGTTCTACGCCGCCCGGACCATCGGCACGCCCGCACCGGTCCCGCTCACCGTCGAGTACGTCGACTACACCCTGTGGCAGCGCGCGCTGCTGGCCGGCGCCGCGCGGACGACCCAGCTCGCGTACTGGGTGGACCGGCTCGCGGGTGCGCCCGTGGCACTGGACCTCCCGACCGACCGTCCCCGCCCGGCCACCGTCCGGCACCGGGGGGAGACGTTCGACGTACGGCTGCCCGCCGCCCTGGTCGAACGCCTCGACGCGGTGGGACGGCGGCACGGCGTCACCCGGTTCATGGTGCTGCTCGCCGTGTTCCAGCTGGTGCTGGGCCGGTACGCGGACGTTCGCGACGTCAGTGTCGGCAGCCCGGTGTCCGGGCGCACCCGCTCCGAGTTCGACGACCTGGTGGGTTTCTTCGTCAACACGGTCGTGCTGCGGACCCGTTGGCAGGACACCGAGTCGTTCGTCGACGTGCTGGCCCGGGTGCGGGACGCGGTGCTCGGCGCGTACGAGCACCAGGACGTTCCGTTCGAGCAGGTCGTCGAGGCGGTCCGGCCACCACGCGACCCCAGCCGTACCCCGCTGTTCCAGGTCATGCTGTCGGCACAGAACCTGCCCGAGCGGACCGACGCGGTGCCCGGCCTGTCGGTCGGGGTGACCGAGTCACCCGGCCGGGTGGCGAAGTTCGACCTCACGGTGGCCTGGGACGAGGTGCCCAGTGCCACTGGCGAGCTGCGCGGCACCGTGGAGTACGACGTCGACCTGTTCGACAGGGACACCGCCGAGCGGCTGGCGCACAGTTACCGCACCCTGCTGGAGTCGGCGCTGAGCACCCCGGACGCCCCGGTGTCCACACTGGACCTGGTGCCCGGCCCCGAGCCGATCCCGCCGGTCGGCGGGGCGACCGACGCGCCGACCGCGTCGACTCTGCACGGCCTGGTCGCCGTCGCCGCGGCGCGCTGGCAGCAGCGCCCGGCGCTGGTGCAGGGCGACCGGCAGGTCAGCCACGCCGAGCTGGACAGCCGTGCCGCCGCAGTGCAGGCCCACCTGACCGCCCGGGGTGTACGCCCCGGTGACACCGTCGCCGTCCTGCTGGAGCGCAGCCCTGACTGGCCGGCGGCGCTGCTCGGCGTCCTGCGCGCCGGGGCCGCGTACGTGCCACTGGACCCGGCGATCCCGCCGAAGCGGTTGGCGCACATCCTCGCCGACTCGTCGGCGGTGTTACTGCTCGGCTCCCGCGAGAACCACCCGCCCGCCGCCGACCTGCCGTTCGTCGCGATCGAGGACGCGTTGCTCGCCGCCCCGGCAGCCGCCGGCACGCCGGTGCCCCCGTCGGCGCCGGCGTACGTGCTCTACACCTCGGGCACCACCGGGCAACCCAAGGGCGTCCGCGTCAGCCACGGCAACCTGGTGCACACCCTGGAGGCGGTCGCCGGGCACTACGCGCTCACCCCCGCCGACCGGGTGCTCCAGTTCGCCGCGCTCGGCTTCGACGTGGCCGCCGAGGAGCTGTTCGGGACGCTGATCCGGGGCGGGGCCGTGGTGTTGCCGCCGGCCGGGCCGGTGCCCGGTCTCGACGAGTTCACCGCGATGGTCCGCCGGGAGCGACTCACAGTGCTCAACCTGCCGGCGTCGTACTGGCACGAGTGGGTGGCGGTGCTGGACCGTCACCCGCCCGCCTCCTGTCCGGACCTGCGGCTCGTCGTGGTCGGCAGCGAGCGGGTCGACGCGGGGCGGCTCGCCCAGTGGCGCGCCGCCGCGCCGGAGGTGCGCTGGCTCAACGCGTACGGCCCGACCGAGGCCACCATCACGGCCACCGTGCACGAGCCGGGCGGCGACCGGGAGCCGGTCACCGGCAGCGTCCCGGTGGGGCTGCCGCTGCCGGGCGTGCGGGCGTACGTCCTCGATCGTGGACTGCGGCCGGTGCCGCGCGGGGTCCCGGGAGACCTGTGGCTCGGCGGACCGGGGGTGACGCAGGGCTACGTCGGGGACCCGGCCCGCACCGCCGTCAGCTTCCTGCCCGACCCGTGGGGCCCGCCCGGCGGCCGCATGTACGGCACCCGGGACCGGGTCCGCCTCGGTGTCGGTGGGGTGCTCGAGTTCCTCGGCCGGGAGGACGGCCAGGTCAAGGTACGCGGATTCCGAATCGAGTTGGGCGAGATCGAGGCGGCGCTCGGTGCCCACCCAATGGTAGGAGAGGCGGCTGCGGTGCTGCGCGAGGACGTGCCGGGCCGACCCACGCTGGTCGGCTACGTGACGCCCAGCGACGTGGACGTGGCGCTGCTGCGCGCGCACCTGGCCGACCGGCTGCCCGGGTACATGGTGCCGGCCACGATCGTCACGCTGGACCGGCTGCCACGCAGCGACCGCGGCAAGGTCGACCGGAACGCCCTCGCGCCGCCCGCCGCCCCGACCCCTGCCGGGGTGGGTGTGCCCGGCAGCGAGTTGGAGCGCGCGGTGGCGGCGATCTGGCGCGACGTGCTGGTGGTCGACGAGGTGGGCGTCGATGACAACTTCTTCGATATCGGTGGGCACTCGCTGCTCGTGATGCGGGTGCAGACGCGCCTGTCCGAGCGGCTGGGTCGCACGGTGCCGGTGGTGGAGCTGTTCCGCCACCCCACCGTGCGGGCACTCGCCCGGCACCTGGCGTCCGGGGACCGGACGCCGGCGATGTCCGCGGGGCACCACCGCGCCGAGACACGCGCCGCCATCCAACGGGCGCGCACACCGCGACGTCGGCCGGGCCGGCATCACGACAGGGGGGACGCATGATGACCGAGGAACGTACGCTGCCGAACACCGCCATCGCCGTCGTCGGAATGGCGCTCCGGGTTCCCGGGGCCGCCACCCTCGACGCCTTCTGGAGCAACTTGCGCGACGGGGTCGAATCGCTCACCACCCTCGACGACGCCGACCTGATCGCCGACGGTGTCGCACCCGAGGAGTTCAACCACCCCGACTACGTCCGTGCCCTCGGCGTCCTCGACGACCCGGCCGGCTTCGACGCCCGCTTCTTCGGGTTCTCGGCCCGTGAGGCGCAGCTGCTCGACCCGCAGCACCGGATCTTCCTGGAGTGCGCCTGGGAGGCGTTGGAGCACGCCGGTCACCCGTTCGACTCCACGACACCCGTGACAGGTGTCTACGCCGGGGTGGGGGAGAGCTCCTACCTGCTGCACAATCTGCTGCCCAACGCGGACCTGGTGGCCCGGGTCGGGGCCTTCCAGACCTCCATCGGCAACGACAAGGACTTCCTGCCGACCCGGGTGTCGTACAAGGTCAACCTGCGGGGCCCGAGCATCAGCGTGCAGACCGGCTGCTCCAGCTCCCTGGTCGCCGTGCACATGGCCGCGCAGGCGCTGCTGGCCGGCGAGTGCGACGTCGCGCTGGCCGGCGGCGCGACGGTCATCGCCCGCCGCCGTGGCTACCGGCACACCCAGGGCGGCATCCTCTCCGCCGACGGCCACTGCCGGGCGTTCGACGCCGAGGCGACCGGCGCGGTGGCCGGCAGCGGCGCCGGCGTCGTCGTGCTCAAGCGGCTCGCCGACGCGATGACGGACGGCGACCTGGTGCACGCCGTGATCCGGGGCTCGGCCGTGAACAACGACGGCGACCGTAAGGTCGGCTTCACCGCCCCGAGCGTGGACGGGCAGGCCGACGTCATCGCCGAGGCGCTCGCCGTCGCCGGGGTCGACCCCGGCACGATCGGTTACGTCGAGGCGCACGGCACCGGCACCCCGCTCGGTGACCCGATCGAGGTCGCCGCGTTGACGAGTGCCTTCGGAGACCTGCCGCCGGGCCGCATCGGGCTCGGCTCGGTCAAGACGAACGTCGGGCACCTCGACACCGCCGCCGGGGTCGTCGGTCTGATCAAGACGGTGCTGGCACTGCGGGCCGGCGAGATTCCACCGTCGCTGCACTTCCGCACCGCCAACCCCGAGCTGGCTCTGGACGCGAGTCCCTTCCACGTCGTCGCGGCCCGCACCCCATGGCCCGGCGGGGTGCGCCGTGCCGGGGTCAGCTCGTTCGGCATCGGCGGCACCAACGCGCACGTCGTCGTGGAGGAGGCCCCGACCCGCGCGGCGGGCCAGGAGAGCCGCCGGCGGCACGTGCTGCCCCTGTCCGCCGCCACACCCACCGCCCTCGACACGGCTGCCGACCGACTCGCCGCGCACCTGAGCGCCCACCCGGACACGCCGCTGGCCGAGGTGGCGTACACCCTGCAACGCGGCCGGCGGACCCTGCCGTACCGCCGGACGGTCGTCGGCGGCAGCCCCGCCGAGGTGGTCGAGGCGTTGCGGCGACCGGCGGCCCGGCCGGCCGAGACCGCCACCGACCGCGCGGTGCTGTTCACCTTCCCCGGTCAGGGCGCGCAGCGCACCGGCATGGCCCACGCCCTCTACGTCGCTGAGCCGGTGTTCCGCTCCGAGGTGGACCGGGTCGCGGACCTCCTGACGCCGTTGCTCGACATGGACATCCGGGACCTGCTGTTCCCCGCCGACCAGCGGGAGACCGCTGCGGAACAGCTCCAGCAGACCCGGTACGCCCAGCCGGCGCTGTTCGTCGTCGAGTACGCGCTGGCGAAGCTCTGGGCGCAGTGGGGCGTACGACCGGCGGGGCTGCTCGGGCACAGTGTGGGTGAGCTGGTGGCCGCCTGCCTGGCCGGGGTGTTCGCGCTGCCCGACGCGGTGCGCCTGGTCGCGGCACGCGGTCGGCTCATGCAGGCGGCCGAGCCAGGCGTGATGCTCGCGGTGCCGCTGGCCGAGGCCGAGCTGCTGCCGCTGCTCGACGATGTGCTGGACCTCGCCGCCGTCAACGGCCCCCGGCAGTGCACCGTTGCCGGGCCGCCCGAGGCCGTGGCGGCTCTCGAGGCCCGGCTGCGCGAGCGGGGGGTGGCCTCGACCCGGCTGGCCACCTCGCACGCGTTCCACTCCCGGGCCATGGCCGCCGCCGGGTCGGCGTTCGAGGCGGAGGTGGCCCAGGTGCCGCGCTCGGCGCCGGAGATCCCCTTCGTGTCGAACGTGACAGGTGCCTGGATCACCGCCGAGTCGGCCACCAGCCCCGCGTACTGGTCCCGGCAACTGCGGTCGACCGTCCGCTTCGGCGACGGCCTGGCGGCGCTGCGCGACGCTGACGCCGACGCCGTGGTGCTGGAGATCGGCCCCGGGCGGGTGTTGACCCGCCTCGCCGGTGGGTCGGCCGCCCGCGCGGTGGCGTCGCTGCCGTCGGCCGGTCGGGACGCCGACGCCGAGACGGAGCTTCTCGCCGCCGCCGGTGCGCTGTGGCGGATGGGCGTCGCGATCGGGTGGGAGGCGCTGCACGGTGACGTGCCGCCCCGGCGGACCGTCCTGCCGGCCTACCCGTTCGAGCGGGAACGCTGCTGGGTCGATCCTCCCCAGGACGCGGTGACGAGCCGGGCGGGTGCCGACGGGCTCGTCGTGCGCGGCTACCGCCGGGCCGGCGGTGCCGGGCCGGCGACCACCGGGACCGGTGCCTGGCTGGCCGTTGACGCTGGTCTGCCGGACGGCGTCGTCGACGAGCTACGCGCGGCGGGGGGCCGGGTGGTCGCCGCCGACCTCGATCCGGCGACCGGCGCGCTCCGCACGTCGCTGTCGCCGCAGGAGCGGATCAGCGGGGTGCTGCTGGCGGTTCCACAGAGCGACCCGGCACCCACGCTCGCGGCCCTGGGTGACGCGCTCACCAGTCGCGGCGACGCGTACGCCCGGGTGGTCGTCGTCACCGACGGCGCGCTCGACGTGACCGGCGCCGAGACGCTGGTGCCGCCGCGCGGCGTGCTCGCCGGTTGGGCGACCGGCGGCGTGCCCGGCACCCGGACGCTGCTCGACGTGCTTCCGGCCACGACGCCGGTGGCCGCCCGCCGCCTCGCCGCCTCGGTGGTGCGGGAGGTCAGGTGCGCGCACCCCGAGCCGGTGGTGGCCCTGCGTGGCGGGCACCGCTTCCTGCCGCACGTCACCGCAGCTCCGGCTGCCGCCCCCGAGCGGCACACCGGCGCCCGATACCAGCTCGCCGGCGACACGGTGGTCGGTGCCGCGTTCCGGCGGGCCCTCACCACCGCTGGTGCGAGCGTCGACGACCCGGGGGGTGCCGGTCAGCCCGGTCCGGTGACCGTGCTGGTGCCGGTGGACGCCCGCACGTCCGCCGACGAGGCCCTGGCCACGCTGGCCGCCGTGGGCGTCAGCGCGCGGGAGCCGGTCACCGCCGTCGAGGTGCACCTCCTCGGCGGTACGCCGGACAACCCGCTCGCCGGCCACCTCGTCGCGCAGGCGGCGGCACTGGGCCGGGAGTCCGACGCGGAGTGGGTGACCTACGGGTGGCCGGTGGCGGACCTGTCGGCCGTCGAACGGACAGCCGCCCGGGTGGTGGGCGGGGCGGCCTCCACCGGCCACGTGGTGGTCACAGTGCTCGACGAGACCGAGGACGGCGCGGCGGAGGACCCCGCCGAGGTCCACGCGGTCGAGGACCCCACCGAGCGCGAGGTGGCGGCGATCTTCGCCGACCTGCTCGGCGAACCGGACGTCGCGCCCACCGTCGGCTTCTTCGAGCTGGGTGGGCACTCCCTGCTCGCCGCTCAGCTCGTCGCCCAGGTCCGCCAGGTGTGCGAGGCGGACATCCCGCTGCGCGCCTTCGTCGCCGACCCGACGGTTCGTGGTCTCGCCGCCGCGGTACGCGCGGCCCGCGCCGAGGCCGGTGTCAGCGGCCCCGAGTCGTTGCCGGCTGTCGTGCCGGACCCGGCGTCGGCGCACCTGCCGTTCCCGCTGACCGATGTGCAGCAGGCGTACTGGATCGGCCGCACCGGCGTGTTCGAGCTGGGCAACGTCGGCATGCACGGCTACGAGGAGTTCGACGTCCCCGAGCTGGACGTGTCGCGGTTGCAGCGGGCGCTGCGCCGGCTGATCCGGCGGCACGGGTCGCTGCGTACCGTCGTGCTGCCGCACGGCGAGCAGCAGGTCCTCGACGAGGTACCGGACTACGTCGTCGTCACCGAGGACGTGCGGGGTCGCCCGGCCGCCGAGGTGCACGCGAGCTTCGAGCGGACCCGCGCCGCCATGTCGCACCAGGTGTTCGTGCCGGACCGGTGGCCGCTGTTCGAACTGCGCGCCACACTGCTCGACGAGGGTCGTGGGCGGGTGCACTACAGCATCGACGGCCTGATCACCGACGCCTGGGCGTCGAGCATCGTGATGCGTGAGTTGACCCTGCTCTACCACGAGCCGGACGCGACCCTGCCCGAGCTGGAGTTGAGCTTCCGCGACTACGTGCTCGCCGCGCGGGCCGCGGAGTCCACCGAGCGGTACCAGCGCGCCGCCGCGTACTGGCAGGAGCGGGTGCCGACACTGGCCCTCGCCCCGGAGTTGCCGCTGGCGGCCGACCCGCACACCATCGCCGCGCCCCGCTTCGCCCGGCTCACCGGGCAGGTGCCGGCGGACGAGTGGGACACCGTCAAGGCCGCCGCGTCCCGGCGCGGCCTCACTCCGACCGCGCTGCTGCTGGCCGCGTACGGCGAGGTGGTCGCCACCTGGTCGAAGAACCAGCGGTTCAGCCTCAACCTGCCGATGGCGCACCGGTTGCCGCTGCACCCGCAGGTCGACGCGATCCTGGGTGACTTCACCTCGGTGACGCTGTTGGAGATCGACGCGGGCGGTGCGGCGTCGTTCGAGAACCGCGCCCGGACGATCCGGGACCAACTCCTCGCCGACCTCGACCACGGACTGTTCAGCGGCGTGCGGGTCGCGCGGGAGCTGAAGCGGGTACGCGGTGACGCCGCCGCCGTCATGCCCGTCGTGTTCACCAGTCTGTTCGAGGGCATCGGCGGGCACCCGCAGATCGGCGAGGTGGTCTACTCCATCTCCCAGACACCGCAGATCTGGATCGACACCCAGGTGTACGAGATGAACGGCGCCCTGGTGCTGGACATCGACGCCGTCGAGGGTCTCTTCCCCGAGGGCATGGTCGCCGCCATGCACGCGGCGACGCTGTCGGTGCTGCACTGGCTCGCCGCCGACGAGGCGCACTGGGCCGACCCGGTGCCGTCGCTGGTGCCCCGCGCGGAGCTGGCCGCCCAGGCGGCGTACAACCGCACGGAGGCGCCGTTGCCGGTGGGCATGCTGCACGAGCCGTTCTTCGCCACCGCCGCCCGGGTGCCCGAGCGCCCGGCCGTGATCACGCCGACCCGGACGCTCACCTACGGCGAGCTGGCGGACCGCGCCCGCACGATCGCCGCCCACCTCGTCGGTTTGCGGGTACGCCCCGACGAGCTCGTCGCGGTGGTGATGGACAAGGGCTGGGAGCAGTGCGCCGCCGTCCTCGGTGTGCTCGCCGCCGGGGCCGCGTACCTGCCGATCGACCCGGACCTGCCGGACGAGCGGGTGCGTTTCCTGCTGACGCACGGCCGGGTGCGTGTGGTGCTGACCCAGGGGCGTCTGGCCGGCCCCGGGGCGCACCGGTTCGGCGACGTCGAGGTGTTGCGGGTGGACGAGCTGCGGGTCCTCCCGGCGGGCGCGCTGCCGGCGATCGACACCACGCCCCACAACCTCGCGTACGTCATCTTCACCTCCGGGTCCACCGGCCTGCCCAAGGGCGTGATGATCGAACACGAGGGCGCGTTGAACACCGTCGTCGACATCAACGAGCGCTTCCGGGTGGGCGAGGACGACCGGGTCCTGGCGCTGTCGTCGCTGAGCTTCGACCTGTCCGTGTACGACGTCTTCGGTCCGCTCGCCGTCGGCGGCGCGGTGGTGCTCCCGGAGGCGGCGGCACACCGCGATCCGGCCGCCTGGCTCGACCTCCTCACCAAGGCCAACGTGACGATCTGGAACTCGGTGCCGGCCCTCATGGAGCTGTTCGTCGAGCACCTCACCGTCCGGGAGGCCACCGGCGGCCTGCGACTGGTCATGCTCAGCGGTGACTGGATCCCGGTCGCCCTGCCGGACCGGATCCGGCAGACGCTCGGCGGGCCCGAGGTGGTCAGCCTCGGTGGCGCGACGGAGGCGTCGATCTGGTCCATCCTCTACCCGATCGGCGCGGTCCCGGCGGAGTGGACGAGCATCCCGTACGGGCGGCCCATGGTGAACCAGACCTTCCACGTCCTCGACGACGCGTTGCGACCCCGACCCACCGGGGTTCCCGGGCACCTGCACATCGGTGGTGTCGGCCTGGCCCGCGGCTACCTGCACGATGAGGCGCGGACGGCGGCGAGCTTCGTTGCGGACCCGGCCACCGGAACCCGTCTGTACCGCACCGGTGACCTCGGCCGGTTCCTGCCGAGCGGAGAGATCGAGTTCCTGGGCCGGGAGGACTTCCAGGTCAAGGTGCAGGGTTACCGCATCGAGCTGGGCGAGATCGAGACCGCCCTCGCCCAGCACCCCGAGGTGCGCGGCGCGGTGGTGGTGGCGCAGGGCGATCCGCGTGGCGCGAAGCGTCTCGTCGCCTTCGTCGTCCCCCGGGTCGCCGGTGCCGCGCCGACGGACGTGCGCGAGTTCCTCACGGGCAAGCTGCCGGGGTACATGGTGCCGGCGGCGTTCCACGAGATCGACGATCTGCCGCTGACCGCCAACGGGAAGGTCGACCGGCGACCACTGGTGGAGTTGGCCGACGCGGTCGAGGCGGACGACGTGCCGTACGTGGCACCCCGCTCCACCCTGGAGGAGACCATCGCCGAGGTCTGGGCCGGCATCCTGCGGGTCGACCGGATCGGCGTGCACGACAACTTCTTCGCCCTCGGCGGAGACTCGTTGCTGGCGATGCGGGCGGTGGTGCACCTGCGCAAGGCGTTCGACGTGCAGGTGCCGATCCGGGTGCTGTTCGACAGCCCCACCCTGGAGGCCGCCGCGTTCGCCATCGAGGACCACCTGCTCAGTGAGCTGGAGGAGATGTCCGACGAGGAGGCCAGCGCCCTGCTGGCCGACGAGCCGACGTACTAGGAGAGCCGTTCCGTGAACCGCCTCACCACCCACCCGCCCGGCCGCGCCCAGGGCTGGCTGGCCGCCGGGCCGCGCCGCCGCGTCACCCCCGCCGTCCGACTGATCTGCCTGCCGTACGCCGGTGGTGGGTCCTCGGCGTACCACGGGTGGCAGGAGCTGCTCGGCGACGACGTCGAGGTCTGCCCCGTCGAGCTGCCCGGGCGGCAGTCCCGCTGGCGTGAGCCGGCGTACACCGGGGTGCGGCAGCTGGTGGAGGCCCTCGCCCCGGCGCTGGCACCCGAGCTGGGGGTGCCCTACGCCCTGTTCGGGCACAGTATGGGGGCGCTGGTCTCCTTCGAGCTGGCCCGCGAACTGCGCCGCCGCGCGGTGCCGCCGCCCCGGGTTCTCTTCGCCGCCGGTGGCCTCGCGCCGACGCTGCGGCGTACCTTGCCGAACATTCACGACCAACCGGACGCGGTGGTCGTCGAACGGCTGCGTGAGCTGGGCGGTCTGGACGAGGAGATCCTGGCCGAACGCGAACTGCTCGACCTGCTCCTGCCCGCCATCCGCGCCGACTTCGCGCTCTGCGAGACCTACGAGTACCGGCCGGAGCCGCCGCTGAGCTGCCCGATCGTCGCCTTCGCGGGGGACCGGGACCGGGAGGTGCCGCCGGATCGGGTCGCGCCGTGGCGGGAGCAGACGTCTGCCGGGTCCACCCTGCACGTGCTGCCGGGCGGGCACTTCTTCCCGATGACGGCCCGGGACGCCCTGCTGGGCACCGTCCGGGCCACCCTGGCGGCGGGGAGTTAGACGGAGGGCGGGCCGGTCACCCGGCCCGCCCCGGCGATCAGCGGATCTCGGTGGTGTCCTCGGGGCGCGGTTGGCCGCGCGGTGGGGCGGACCAGGGTGATTCGCCACCCACCCGGCGGGGCAGCGGCTCGGTCGGTGTCGAGTCGGCCGGGTAACCGAGAGTGAGGGGCGCTGTGTCGCGCTCCGCGGGGGTGGGGGCCGGCCAGTCGGTCAACGTGAAGTCGTCGTTGCGGGGGCCTCCGTCCGACGCGGGGGTGGGTGCCGCGGCCGGTTCGGTCGCCGGGCTCGGCCACTGCCGCCAACGCTGTTGGCTGAAGGTCGCCATCAGCAGTAGCAGGCCGAGCAGGAAGAGCGTGCCGTTCTCGACCGGCAGTCGCAGCGGCAGAGGATCGCCGAACACCTTCCACTCGTGCGGGATCGCGTCCCGCACCGAGAAGGGCGCCACGAACATCCCGACGTACGGGGTGACCAGCAGCGCACCGGCCACCAACGGGCCCAGCGGCGAGAAGCGCAGCGTGCCGAGCAGGCCCAGCAGGACACCGCCGACACCGAGGTACACGGCCGGCTCGATCAGGTTGGCGGTGTTGAACGTGCCGATCTCCACCCAGCGGTCGACCGTCCGGCTCGACCCGTCCTGCCCCAGTGTGACCAGCACCCAGGTGATGGGCGCCACCACCAGCCCGGCGAGGAAGCTCCAGAGATGTCGCATCCGCGCACCGTACCGTTTTCGACATGACTGAGCACCTCTCCGCCGCTCCAACCGGCAAGCCGACGTCGTACTCGCGCGTCACTCTCAGCAAGATCATGACCGCGGTGGACGTCAACCTCTACGGCACCGTGCACGGCGGAGTTCTGATGAAGTTCGTCGACGATGTGGCCGGTGCCGCTGCCGCCCGACACAGCGGCGGGACCGCGGTGACCGCGGCGATCGACGAGATCGTCTTCTCCGAGGCGGTCCGGGTCGGTGACCTGGTGCACGCGCACGCCCAGGTGAACTGGACCGGCCAGACCTCCATGGAGGTGGGCGTGCGGGTGGTCGCCGAACGGTGGGACTCGGCCGAGGACGCGCCGGTCCGGGTCGCCACCGCGTACCTGGTGTTCGTCGGCGTGGACGTGGGTGGGGCGCCTCGCACGGTCCGCCCGGTGCTGCCGGAGACCGCTGAGGACGAGCGCCGGTACAAGGAGGCGGAGATCCGCCGCGCGCACCGGCTGGCCCGCCGCCGCGCCATCCAGGCCCACCGCGCCGGCTGACCCACATGAGGTGGCGGGTTGGAGTGTGGGACGGGCACGCGTCGGTTGGCCTACCCGGTGCGCAGAATGGCGCTTCGAGGTAGGGCAAGATGGCGCCACGGCCCAGTCACAGTGTCGTGTCGGGCCAGGGGGAGGGTGGAGCAGTGGGTGACATGCTGTGGACGCCGCCGGCGGACGTACGCGAGCGGTCCCGGATCGGTGCCTACCTGCGCTGGCTGCGGGAGCACCGCGGGTTGGACTTCGCCGACTACGACGCGCTGTGGCGCTGGTCCACCACCGACCTGGACGGGTTCTGGCGTTCGATCTGGGACCACTTCAAGGTGATCGCGCACACTCCGCCGTCCGCCACCCTGGCCGAGCGGGGGATGCCCGGCGCCCGTTGGTTCCCCGACGCCACCCTCAACTACGCGGAGAACGTGCTGCGGATGCCGGGGCGGGCCGACGACGACCCGGTGGTGATCTCCCACGGGCAGACCCGCCCGCCGGACACGTTGAGCGCCGGTGAGCTGCGCGAGCAGGTCCGCCGGGTGTCGGCCGGGCTGCGCCGGCTCGGCGTCACCGCCGGTGACCGGGTGGCGGCGTACGCCCCGAACATCGCCGAGACGTACGTCCTGCTGCTGGCCACCGCCAGCCTGGGAGCGATCTTCTCGTCCTGCGCGCCCGAGTTCGGCACCCGCAGCGTCACCGACCGTTGGCAGCAGATCGAGCCGACGGTGCTGGTCGCGGTGGACGGCTACCGGTACGGCGACAAGCCGGTGGACCGGCGCGCCGAGGTCGCCGCGATCCGGGCCGCCCTGCCGTCGCTGCGCCACACAGTCAGCATCGGCTACCTCGACCCGACGGGTCCCGCGCCCGAGGGCGCGCTGGGCTGGGCCGAGCTGGCCGCACCCACCGACGAGCCCTTGACGTTCACGCCGGTGCCGTTCGACCACCCGCTCTACGTGCTGTACTCCTCGGGCACCACTGGTCTGCCGAAGCCGATCGTGCACGGCCACGGCGGCATCCTGCTGGAGCACCTGAAGATGCTCGCCCTGCACCACGATCTGGGCCCGGCCGACCGGTTCTTCTGGTTCACCACCACCGGCTGGATGATGTGGAACTTCCTGGTCTCCGGCCCGGCGGTGGGGGCGGCCATCGTGCTCTTCGACGGCAACCCGGGGGTCCGTGCTGAGCCGGGCCGGCCGGCCGAGCCTGACCTCGGCGGGCTGTGGCGGCTGGCGGCGGAGACCGGGACGACGTACTTCGGCACCTCCGCGCCGTACCTGTTGGCCTGCCGTAAGGCCGGGTTGGTCCCCCGGGAGGTCGCCGACCTGTCGACGCTGCGCGGCGTGGGTTCCACAGGTGCGCCGCTGCCCGCCGAGGGCTTCCGCTGGGTGTACGAGACAGTCGGCGACCACGTCCAGCTCCAGTCGCTCTCCGGTGGCACCGACGTGTGCACCGGTTTCGTCGGCGGGGTGCCGCTGCTGCCGGTGTACGCCGGTGAGATCGCCTGCCGGGCGTTGGGCGCCAAGGTGGAGGCTCGTTCCGCCGACGGCACGCCGGTCATCGGTGAGCTGGGCGAGCTGGTGATCACCGAACCGATGCCGAGCATGCCGGTGGGCTTCTGGAACGACACGGACGGCACCCGCTACGCGGAGGCGTACTTCGGCGTCTACCCGGGCGTCTGGCGCCACGGTGACTGGATCACCATCAACGAGCGGGGTGGCTGCGTGATCACCGGCCGCTCCGACGCCACCCTCAACCGCGGTGGGGTGCGGCTCGGCACCGCCGAGTTCTACTCGGTGGTGGAAGGGCTCGACGAGGTGGTCGACTCGGTCGTCGTGCACCTGGAGGACGACGAGGGCGGCGCCGGTGAGCTGCTGCTCTTCGTGGTGCTGGCGGAGGGTCTGGAGTTGGACGACCCGATGCGCGCGAAGATCTGCCGTGAACTGCGCACGGCGCTCTCACCCCGGCACGTGCCCGACGAGATCCACCAGGTGCGTTCGGTGCCCCGCACCCTCTCGGCGAAGAAGCTGGAGGTGCCGGTCAAGAAGATCCTCACCGGCACCCCGGTAGACCAGGCGGCGGCCAAGGGTGCCCTGGTCAACCCCGAGTCCCTCACCGCCTTCGCCGCCCTGGCCCAGTCCCGCGCGACGTCCTGACCCCCTTCCCCCCGCGATCTTGCACTTTCTGTCCCGACCTAAGGGGCATTCCGCCCATCTCGACAACCGAAACTGCAAGATCGCCGGGGCGGGGCGGGGCGGGGCGGGGCGGGGCGGGGCGGGGCGGGCCGAGCCGGGCCGAGCCGGGCCGGGCCTCGCCGGGCCGGGGCCGACGGCGGGGCGGGGGCGGTTACGGGAGGGTTTGGGTGACCTTTTCGGTGGCTTGGCGGCTGGTCAGGCGGGCCGGGTCCTGGTTGGCGCAGAGGACGACTGTGGCGGCCCGGGTCAGCGGGGCCAGCAGCCAGTCGACCGGGTCGGGATAGCGGGTGGCGTCAACCAGGACCCGCGCGCCGGGCTCGATGCCCAACTCGGTGGCGCGGGCCTCGGCGCGACTCAGCAGGTGCGCGTCGGTGGGGCCACTGCCGGATTGCGGCGTGAAGTGGTCGCCGTGGGCGCGTACCTCGACGACGTAGTCGGCGAAGCCGGGCGGCACCTGTTGAAGCGGGGCGGCGAGCGGGGCCAACCCGAGGGCGTACCGCTCGTCGGCGGACCAGGACTGCGCCTCGTCGAACTGGTCGGCGGCGGCGAAGAGCACCCCCACCTCGCCCGGCGTGTCGACGACGCTCAGCTTGGCCGACCAGCAGGCCAGCAGCACCGCCGCGGTCTGCCAGTGTGGCGGCAGCAGCACCCCGGCCGGAGTGCCCGGCGCGAGGCCGACCTCGTCGACGAGGAGATTCGCGGTCTTCGCCACCCAGTTCGCCACTGTGACGCCGGAGAGTTCGGTGCGGTCGCCGGTGGCGTCGTCGTACCAGGTGAGCAGCGGTCGGGTCGGGTCGGTCGCGATCGCGTCGGCGAACACCCGGGCAATGTTGTCGGCCATCGGCGCGAACGATACGCCAGTGCGGGCCGTACTCGATGACGATGACAAGTCGGCGTACCGTCGGGTCGCAGTCAGCGTCGGCCCCGCGCCCCGGCGTAGGCTTTACCCCCGGAGTGTTGTTCCCCACAGGCCCGCCAGTTCAAGGAGTCGCCCCGTGACCGCCGGTCGCCCGCCCCGCGTGCTCATCGACGCCACGAGTGTCCCCACCGACCGTGGTGGTGTCGGTCGATACGTCGACGGTCTGCTCGGTGCCCTCGGCAAGGTGTGCGGGTCGGGGGTGGAGCTGGCGGTGGTCAGTCTCCGCACCGATCTGGAGAGGTACACCCGCATGCTGCCGGGCGCGGAGATCATCCCGGCCCCGGCCGCCGTGGCGCACCGCCCGGCCCGGCTCGCCTGGGAGCAGACCGGCCTGCCGCTGCTCGCCCAACAGGTGGGCGCAGAGGTGCTGCACTCGCCCTTCTACACCTGCCCGCTGCGGGCCGGGTGTCCGGTCACGGTCACCGTGCACGATGCGACGTTCTTCACCGAGCCGGAGCATTACGACAAGTCGCGCCGCACGTTCTTCCGCAGCGCCATCAAGACCTCGTTGCGCCGCGCCGACCGGGTGATCGTGCCCAGCAAGGCCACCCGGGACGAGCTGATCCGGCTGCTCGACGCCGACCCGACGCGGATCGACGTGGCCTACCACGGCGTCGACCAGGCTGCCTTCCACGCTCCCACCGAGGAGGAGAAGGCCCGGGTACGCGCGCGTCTGGGGCTGGGCAACAGCAGCTACGTCGCCTTCCTCGGTGCCAAGGAGCCTCGAAAGAACGTGCCCAACCTGATCCGTGGGTGGGCGCGGGCCGTGGCTGACCGGGTCGACCCGCCGGCCCTGGTGATCGCCGGTGGGCAGGGGCACGACGAGGACATCGACCGGGCGGTGGCCGAGGTGCCGTCGCACCTGCGTCTGCTGCGCCCCGGCTACCTGCGCTACGCCGACCTGCCGGGTTTCCTCGGCGGAGCCCTGGTCGCCGCGTACCCGTCCTACGGCGAGGGGTTCGGGCTGCCGATCCTGGAGGCGATGGCGTGTGCCGCCCCGGTGCTGACCACGCCCCGGCTCTCGCTGCCCGAGGTGGGCGGCGACGCGGTCGCGTACACCTCGGAGGACCCGGAGCAGATCGGCATCGACCTGGCCGCCCTGCTCGACGACGAGCAGCGGCGGTTGTCGCTGGCGAAGGCGGGGTTCGACCGGGCCAAGGAGTTCACCTGGGAGTCCAGCGCCGAGGTGCACATCGCGGCGTGGAGTCGCGCCCGTTCCTGACCCTCCGCGCCGTCGCGGGTGACCCGTGCCACTTTGGGCAGGTACGTCGGGCATGATGTGCGGATGCTCTATGCGGTCATTCCGGCAGGTGGCAGTGGCACGAGGTTGTGGCCGTTGTCCCGCGCTGGCCATCCCAAGTTCCTCCACCCGCTGACCGGCACCAGCGCCTCGCTGCTCCAGGCGACAGTCGAACGGCTCGCGCCGCTGACCACACCGGATCGGACCCTTGTGGTCACCGGTGCCGCGCACGTCGCGGCGGTGGCGCGGCAGCTGACGGTGCTGCCGGAGGAGAACATCCTGGTCGAGCCCTCCCCCCGGGATTCCTGCGCGGCGATCGCGTTGGCCGCCGCGGTGATCGCGGCGCGTGACCCGAACGCGGTGATGGGCAGCTTCGCTGCCGACCACCTGATCCGCGACCCGGACAGCTGGGTCCGCACTGTCCAGGAGGCGGTCCGCGGGGCAGAGCAGGGCATGCTGATGACCGTCGGGATCACTCCGACCCGTGCGGAGACCGGTTACGGCTACCTCGAGACCGGCGATCCGACCGAGGGTGTGCCGTGGCGACAGGTGGCCGAGTTCAAGGAGAAGCCGGCCGCCGAGGTCGCCGAGGCGTACGTCCGTTCGGGCCGGCACCTGTGGAACGCGAGCATGTTCGTGTGGCGGGTGGACGTCTTCCTCGCCGAGCTGGCCCGCCAACAGCCGGCGCTGCACGCCGGCGTCGCCGCCATCGCCGCTGCCTGGGGCACCCCGGAACAGGACGACGTCCTCGGCGCGATCTGGCCGACCCTGCCGAAGATCTCCGTCGACTACGCGGTGATGGAGGGCGCGGCCACGGCGGGTCGAGTCGCGACGGTGCCGGGCGATTTCGGCTGGAACGACGTCGGTGACTTCCACACCCTGGGCGACGTGCTGCCGGCCGACGACGCGGGCAACGTGGTGCTCGGCACGGAGGCCAAGCCGGGCGTGCTGCTACGGGACAGCAGCAACCTCGTTGTCGTTCCGCAGTCGGGTCGGTTGGTGGCAGTGCTCGGTCTGCGCGACCTGATCGTGGTGGACACCCCGGACGCGGTGCTGGTCTGCCCGCGCGACCGGGCGCAGGACGTCAAGGCCCTGGTCGACGAGCTCAAGGAGCGAGGCGAAGAGGGCTACGTCTGAGCGCGGCAAGTGCCGGCGCGACCTGTTGCGCGGTCCCGCCGGCCAGTGGTTCGGGGAGCTGGTCCGGTGGGAACCAGCCCAGCGCCTCGGCCTCGTCGCTGACCTGCTCCACCGCCGAGGGCGGAGCGATCACCGCGAACCGTACGTCGTGGTGCGCCGAGCCGCCCTGGCACTGAACCGGGTGCACGTCCACGTCGATCGGCACCGGGTCGATGCGCAGGCCGGCGATTCCGGACTCCTCGGTGGCCTCGCGGAGGGCGGCGGCGACAAGGGTCTGGTCGACCGGCTCACAGTGCCCGCCGAGCTGCACCCACCACCCGAACTTGACGTGCAGGCAGAGCAGCACCCGCGAGCCGGTGGAGTCCAGCACCAACGCGCTGGCGGTGACGTGCCCGGGCCGGTGCTGCCGACTCATCGCGATCGGACCGGCGGCGAGCAGCGCGAGGGTTCGGTCCCGCGCGTCGGCAGCACCCGGGCTGGTGGGCTGCCAGCCCTCCAGCAAGGCGACGGCGTCGGTGTGCAGCGCCCGGTACGTCTCGGGGTCGCTCGTCTGGGCGGTCGGGCCGGTGATCACGGTGTCGGGCACCCCGCCACTGTACGAGCGTGTGCTCCGTACGCTGGCTCGGTGACAGTGCGACTCGTCGAATTCGTGGTGGCCGGTAACGAGGCCAGCGATCTGCTGCCGGTGCGGTCGGCGGCGCTGCTGCGCGCGTACGGTGCCCAGCGGGGCTTCTGGACGGTGCTGGACGAGGGGCCGGTGGAGCACTGCCTCGCGCTGCTGCTGGAGCGTGACGCCGGGGAGTGGACGGCAGTGCACGTGCGGGCGGATGCCGGCGTGGAGAACGGGCGAACCGAGGACGGTGAGGCGCTCGCCCATCACGACGGCTGGGTGTACGTCTTCGGTTCCCACTTCGGCTCGAAGGCTGGCCCGCTGCGACCTCGGCGCGCCTTCGTGGCCCGGTTCCGCGAGGACGACGCGGCGGTCGGGCCGGTGCCGGTGCACGTGGTACGCAACTCGTTTCGACTGCACCGGGTGGTGAACGACGCCCTCGCCGCGGCGCCGCTGACCCTCCTGCCGGCGGGGGAGCGGGTGCGGGAACGGTTCATCGTGGAGACGCTGGCCCGGGGAACCGTCCGGGAGAAGAGCTGGGTGAGCCGGTTGGCCCCGGACGACCTGCCGTTGAACGTGGAGGCGGCGGCGTTCACCCCGGCCGGGACGGTGCTGCTCGGGCTGCGTTTTCCGGTCACCGACGCCGGTGAGCCGATCCTGGTCGAGGTGGCCGGTGTGCCGGGCATGTTCACCGCCGAGCGGGCGTGGCCGCGGGCGTTGGGCGCGTACGTGTTGACAGGTGTCACCCCGCCAGGGCAACTGACCGGCTTCCGCGCGATCACCCCGACGGCGGACGGCGGGTACGCGGCCGTGATCGGCTCGATCGACGCGCTGGGCAAGGGGTCGGTCCTGCTCGACGACCATCCGGGCGGGGGCGAGGTCACCTCGCGGCACGTCCGCTTCCGGCTCACCGGTGGCGAGGCGGACGCCGGGCGGCGGCTCGTCGGGGAGCAGGTGGCGGACCTGGCCCCGTTTCACCACGTCGAGGGGGTGGCGGAGCTGGACGGACTGTCGTTCTACGTCACGGACGAGGACCATCGGGTCGCGCTCTGGGTCGGCTGAGCCGGCACCGGGGGCGGGATGACCGGACGGCACCTCTGCGGAACAAGGGCCGCAGACCCTCGTGGTGCCGTCCGATCACCGGGGCCTCCCCGGTCCCGGTGCCCGGCAGCACGGGCGTCAAGGACGCACGGCGCCGTGTTCGGGCATGGGAAGCATGCCGAACCGGCCCCGGAGGCGTCGAGGTTTTTCAGTCCAGGCTTAAAGATGGAGGTTACTGCCAGCCAGGTAGAGTCGAACGGTCATCCGGCATCCCCCTGTCGGCGACACAGGAGCGCTCCATGCTGAAGATCCACTTTTCTGGGGAGGACATCCTCCGGACCCGGGTGGCGCCGGCGGCGGACCCGGTCTGGGAGCTGGTCCTCAGCCTGCACGTGCTTCGCGGCCGCACCCGCGACCCGCTGACGGCCAACTGGCGGCGCAGCGTGGCCCGGGACCTGCGCCAGGACTCCGCCTCCGAGCAGCTCCGCCTGCTCTTCGCGCTGAACCCGCCGCGTGGCTACTTCCCGGACTTCCTCACCCCGTACGCCAGCGTCGAGGGCTTCGAGGCCGGGCTGGACGCGCTCCGCCGTACCCCCACCGAATTGCTGCACCGGGACCTGAGCGTGCTGGCCGCCGAGAACCAGCTGCCTTCCTCGGCGGCCGCGCTCGCTCGCGGTGAGGTGTCGGCGTTGCACCACCTGGCCGAGTCGATGGAGCAGTACCGATCGCTGGCGATCAGCCCGTACTGGGGCCGGATCCAGGCCGCGGTTGCGGCGGACCGCACGCGGCGGGCGCGGGCGCTGCTCGACGGCGGCGTCGAGGGCCTGCTCAGCAGCCTCCGGCCGACGATGCGCTGGGAGAGCGGGGTGCTGGAGGTCCACAGCTACCCGCACAGCCGGGAGCTGCACCTGGACGGCCGTGGGCTGCTGCTGGTGCCGTCGTTCTTCTGCGCGGCCACCCCTGTCGCACTGCTCGACCCGGCGCTGCCACCGGTGTTGGTCTACCCGGTGGACCGGCTGGGTGCCCTGGTCTCCGCCGACGCCAGCGCCGCGTCCGGTGCTGCCCGCGAATCACTCGCCGCGCTGCTGGGCCGCACCAGGGCCGCGGTCTTGCAGGCCAGCGACGAGGGCTGCACCACCGGCGAGGTCGCCCGCCAGCTCAACATCTCACCGGCGGCGGCGAGCCAACACGCCACGGTGCTGCGCAACGCTGGTCTGCTGGTCAGCCACCGCGAACGCAACAGCGTGCTGCACACGTTGACCCCGCTCGGCCGGGCCATGCTGGACGCGTGACCCGGCCGTTCGTACCGGCCGAGGGCGGTTCTACAGGGCGAGCGCGGCGCTCGCCGGGCTGCCGGGCGGTGGCGGCAACAGAGTCGACCCGACGCCCTGGGCGGCCAATGCGACGCGCAGTCGGTGCAGGTCGGCGCCGAAGCGGACCAGACCGAACGGCTCGACGGGCGTCGGGGCCGAGCCGAGCAGCAGGTCGGCGCCATCCGGCCACCCGGGCATCTCAGCGACCAGGCCGGCGCGTACCTCGGCCTCGTCGACCAGTGTGAAGACCGTGCCGGGGGCGACCAGCCCGGCGACCTCGTCGATCGCCCATCGCACCGCGGTCAGGTCGGCCGGTGTCGGGCCGGGGCCGTCGGTCAGGGTCGCGGCGTCGGAGAGCCCGGCGGCGTGGGCCTCGGCGGTACCGAGCGAGAACAGGTCCTGTGCCGCGTCGCGGATCAGCGCCCGCGCGCCACCGGCGTCGTCCGAGACGGTGGCCGGCAGGTAACCCCGCACCACCGCGACGGGGACCTGATCGCACTTGCCCTTGATCAGTTCGCCGGCACCCGCCAGCTCGTCCACCACTGCCATCTGGGTCAACTGCAACTCGTTGCCGTACGGGTCGACCTCGCCCCGGTGGTCGCGGATGGCCGGCATCCCGGCCACCCCGAGCGCCACGTCGGTGAGCCCGTTGCGCCAGGGCCGGCCCATCGTGTCGCTGATGATCACGGCCAGGTCCAGGTCGTATCGCTCCCGCAACGCGTCCCGCAGAGCCCGTGCCGAGGCGTCCGGGTCGACCGGCAGCAGCACCAGTTGGGTCTTGTCCACGTTCGACGCGTCGATCCCGGCCGAGGCCATGACGAAGCCGTGGTGGGTCTGCACGATCCGGGTAGCCCCCCGGCTGGCGACCACCCGGGCGGTCTCACCGGCCAGAACCTCGTCCCGGGCTGCCAGCCGTTCCGGCCCGTCCGCCGGCACGTCGACCAACCGCCCCTCGGCCTTGGAGACGATCTTGCTGGTCACCACCAGCACGTCGCCGTTGCGCAGCCACGGCGCGGCGGTAGCGATCACCGCGGCCAGGTCGTCACCCTCGGTCACGTGACCGATGCCGAGCACCGGCAGAATCTCCAGCCTCACGTCAACTCCACCGCGGCGCGGACCATGGCCGCCGTCGCCGCCTCGTCGGTCATCCGCAGCGGCACCGCGCGGACCGTCACCTCGGGCACCACAGTGCCCGCGTCCTCCTCGGCCACCAGCCAACCGTCGAGCAGGCCGCCGCTCGCCCGACCGCCGTAGAGCCGGCCAACCCCGGCCGCGCTGCACTCCGTACCGAGCACGGCCAGGCAACGGTCGGCCATCCCCCGCACCGGCGCGCCGCCGATGATCGGCGAGACACCCACCACCGGCGCCGGGCCGTCCGCCACCGCCGCACGCAGCCCCGGTACGGCCAGCACCGGCGCGACGCTCACCACCGGGTTGCTCGGCGCGATCAGCACCAGGTCGGCCGAGGCGATCGCGTCCAGCACCCCGGGGGCCGGCTTCGCCGTCTCCGCGCCGACGAACACGAAACGGTGGGTGGTGATGTCGGCCCGGTACCGCACCCACCACTCCTGGAAGTGGATCGCCCGCTGGCCCTGGTCGTCCTCCACCACGGCATGGGTCTCCAGGCGGTCGTCAGTCGCCGGCAACAGGCGTACGCCCGGCTCCCAGCGGCTGGCCAGCGCCTCGGTCACCGCGCTCAACGGGTAACCGCCGTTGAGCATGGTGCTGCGGACCAGGTGGGTGGCGATGTCCTTGTCGCCGAGGCCGAACCAGGTCGGCTCCGCCCCGTACGCGGCCAACTCCTGTTTGACAGTCCAGCTCTCGCCGACCCGACCCCAGCCCCGTTCCGGGTCGGCGCCCCCGCCGAGGGTGTACATGACGCTGTCCAGGTCGGGGCAGATCTTCAACCCGTGTAACCACAGGTCGTCGCCGACGTTGACAACGGCGGTCACCTCCGCGCCGACGTCACGGGCGTACGCCCGGACCCCGAGCAGGAACCGGGCGCCGCCGATGCCGCCGGCCAGAACCACGATGCGCATGTCGACCATCCTCGCGCACGTGACGCCTCCGATCCGTCGGTGGCCCCAGAGACTAGGCTCACGTGCGCCCTGTCCGTTGATGCCCCGAGGGGGAGCTCGTGACCAGCCCCGCCGAGCCCGCGTCCGCCGACGCGACGCAGGCCCGCCAGCTGACCAAGCCGCTACGGGAGCTCGCCGCGCTCGCGCTGCTTGGCGCCAACGCCGTGTTCCTCTTCGTGGGCCTGCTCCGGCTCATCGCCCCGAACGACTACGGCTCCTTCACCGACCGCGCGGGCGGCGCCTTCTCCGCGTTCGTCGGGGTGGAGGCGGTGGGCCTCCCACTGCTGGCGGTGCTGCTGGCCACGCACATCTCGCCGGTGCTGGCGAAGGCGAAGCTGATCACGCAGACAGCCGTCGTCGAGTACGCGGTCAGCGCACTGTTCGGCACGCTGACCATGCTGATCTGGACGGTGGGCCGGCTGGCCGAGGCCGAGGTGCTCGATGCGCTGCTCGGCGTGCTCACCCGGTTCGCCTGGATGGTGATCTTCGCGATCGCCGCCTGGGTGGTCTACACCATCTGGCGCGCCCACTACTACGTGCCGCGGCCCAAGCCGCAGCCTGGCGTCTACGGCCAGCCCCAGCCGGGCTGGCCGCAGCAGCAGGGCGGTTGGCCTGCCCCGGGTCAGCCCGGCGGCCAGCCGCAGGGCGGATGGCCCGCTCCCGGCCAGCCTGGCGGACACCCGCAGGCTGGTCAGCCTGGTGGCTACCCGCAGGCTGGTGGTTACCCGCAGGCCGGTGGCTACCCGCAGGCCGGCCAGTACGGCCAGCAGTCGCCGCCGTTCCAGGCCCCGCAGTCCGCGCCGCCGCACCCGCAGTCCGCGCCGCCGCACCCGCAGTCGGCTCCACCGCACCCGCAGTCCGCGCCGCCGTTCCCGCAGTCCGCGCCGCCGACGAACCCCGCCCCCCAGTCGGTGCCGCCGTCCCCGGCCGCGCCGCCGCCGTTCGGGCAGCCTCCGTCGGCCGACCCGACTCAGGCGATCCCGCGCCAGTCCGCAGACCCGACCGAGGTCATTTCCCACCCGGCCGACCCGGACACCGACCGTACCCAGCACATCAAGCCCAACGACCACCCCGACCAGCCCCGCTGACTCCGCCAACCCCGTCGGCCCCCACCAACCCCCGTCGATCATGAAGTTATTGCCCGATCACGCGGCGTGTCGTGGCAATAACTTCATGATCAGCCGGGAGGGGGCCGGGAGGTCGGCCGGGAGGGGGCCGGGAGGGCGGCGGGGGGTGCCGTTTCCCACGGTGCGGGCTGGGACTGGTTGGGTCGCGTCGGGCTGCGCATAGGGTGAGTGGATGGTTGATCGCACCCACTCCGGCCCGAGCGATGCGAGCGTGCGGCGGGCCCTGGGCCGGGCCGCGAACGGGCGGGCGCTCGATGTCGACGAGGCGACCGCGCTGCTGTCCGCTCGTGGCGACGCGCTCGACGAACTGCTCCGGCTCGCCGGGGGAATCCGCGACGCCGGGCTGCGCGAGGCCGGGCGGCCGGGTGTGGTCACGTACTCCAAGAAGGTCTTCATTCCGCTGACCCGGCTCTGCCGGGACCGCTGCCACTACTGCACCTTCGCGACAGTGCCGCACCGGCTGCCGGCGCCGTTCCTGGACCGCGACGAGGTCCTCGCGATCGCCCGGGCCGGTGCCGCGCAGGGCTGCAAGGAGGCGCTGTTCACACTGGGTGACCGGCCGGAGGAACGCTGGCCGGCGGCCCGGACCTGGTTGGACGAACGCGGTTACGACTCCACCCTGGACTACCTGCGCGCCTGTGCGGTGGCGGTGCTGGAGGAGACAGGTCTGCTGCCGCACCTCAACCCCGGGGTGCTGTCCTGGTCGGAGCTGCAACGGCTCAAGCCGGTCGCGCCGAGCATGGGCATGATGTTGGAGACGACAGCGACCCGGCTCTGGTCCGAGCCGGGTGGCCCGCACTTCGGCTCGCCGGACAAGGAGCCGGCGGTCCGTTTGCGGGTGCTCGAGGACGCGGGGCGGGTGGGGGTGCCGTTCACCACCGGCATCCTGATCGGCATCGGGGAAACCTCGGCGGAGCGGGTGGACGCGCTCTTCGCGATCCGCCGCGCCCACCGGGAGTACGGGCACCTCCAGGAGGTGATCGTGCAGAACTTCCGCGCCAAGCCGGACACGGCGATGCGCGGCATGCCGGACGCGGAGCTTCACGATCTGGCCGCCACTGTGGCGGTGGCCCGGCTGCTGCTCGGCCCGAAGGCCCGGATCCAGGCCCCGCCGAACCTCATCGCCGGCGAGTACGACCTGCTGCTGCGCGCCGGCATCGACGACTGGGGTGGCGTCTCCCCGCTCACCCCCGACCACGTCAATCCGGAGCGCCCCTGGCCGCAGATCGACGAGCTGGCCCGGCACACCGAGCTGGCCGGGTTCACGCTGCGGGAGCGGTTGACGATCTACCCCGAGTACGTGCGCGCGGGTGACCCGTGGCTCGACCCACGGTTGCTGCCGCACGTCGGCGCCCTGGCTGATCCGTCGACGGGCATGGCTGTCGAGTCGGCGATACCGCAGGGACGACCGTGGCAGGAGCCGGAGGAGGTGTTCGGCGGGCGGGTCGACCTGCACGCCACCATCGACACCACCGGCCGCACCGACGACCGGCGCGGCGACTTCGACAGCGTCTACGGCGACTGGGCCGAGGTCGCTGGCAAGGTCACCCCGGAGGCGACCGCCCGCCGGGCTGGCGTACCCGTGGCACCGGCCGGGAGTGGTGCGGACCGTGACCTGGCGGCCGGTCTGCGGCTCGCCGCGGACGACCCGGCGGCCCTGCTCGACCCCGCGCACACCGATGCCGCGCTGGCGTTGTTCGGCGCGGACGGGCCGGCGCTCGACGAGGTGTGCCGCCTCGCCGACGACGTGCGCCGCGCGGTGGTCGGCGACGACGTCACCTACGTGGTCAACCGCAACATCAACTTCAGCAATGTCTGCTACGTGGGCTGCCGGTTCTGTGCGTTCGCGCAGCGTGAGCGGGACGCCGACGCGTACCGGCTCTCCGTCGAGCAGGTCGCGGACCGGGCCGAGCAGGCGTGGGCCGCCGGCGCCAGCGAGGTGTGCCTCCAGGGCGGCATCGACCCGAAGATGCCGGTCACCGGGTACGCCGACATCGTGCGCGCGATCAAGGCCCGGGTGCCCGAGATGCACGTGCACGCGTTCTCGCCCATGGAGATCGTCACCGCCGCCGCGAAGGCCGGGGTGCCGATCCGTGAGTGGCTGCTCCAGTTGCGTGAGGCCGGGCTGGACACCATTCCGGGCACCGCCGCCGAGATCCTCGACGACGACGTGCGCTGGGTGCTGACCAAGGGCAAACTCCCGGCCGCCGCCTGGGTCGAGGTGGTCAGCACCGCGCACGAGCTGGGCATCCGGTCCAGCTCCACGATGATGTACGGCCACGTCGACCACCCCGGGCAGTGGCTGGCGCACTTCCGGGTGCTGGCCGGGGTGCAGGACCGCACGGGCGGGTTCACCGAGTTCGTGGCGCTGCCGTTCGTGCACACGAATGCTCCGATCTATCTGGCGGGTATCGCCCGACCCGGGCCGACCTGGCGGGAGAACCGGGTGGTGCACGCCATGTCCCGGCTGCTGCTGCACGGCCGGATCGACAACATCCAGTGCTCCTGGGTGAAGCTCGGCGACGAGGGCACTGTCGCGATGCTCCAGGGCGGCTGCAACGACCTCGGCGGCACGCTGATGGAGGAGACCATCTCCCGGATGGCCGGTTCCGACAACGGTTCGGCGCGTACCGAGGAGCAGTTGCGGGCCATCGCGAAGGCCGCCGGTCGTCCGGCGCGCAAGCGGTCGACTGCGTACGGTCACGCCCGCCCCTGACGTCGAACCTTTCCCCGCCCCCGGCCGTACCACGCGATGCCGGTGGCGGTCGCGGCGAGGACCGCCGCCGGTGTCCCCTCAGGGGCCCGGCGGCGTCGCGAGACGGCACCGGACCCGTCCGTCTCCGCGGGCGCGCTCGCGCCACCGCCGGAAAGGTTGCCCATGACCAGTGATCAGCGGAAGCGGCAGTGGCCGCGACTGACCCGCCGGCAGACGTTGACCGCCGCGGCCAGCGCCACCCTCGGCGCCGCCGCGCTCACAGTGCCGGGCCTGTCGGCCGCGCAGAACGCCCCCGGCGCGGCCGGACGAGCCGACGAACCGATCGTCGTGCACCTGCGTGACGCCGCCTCGGGAACGATGGACGTCTTCGTCGGTGAGACGCGCATCGAGGTACGCGACCGCGGCCTGGCGGACCGGCTGCGGCGCGCCGCCCGGCGCTGACCCGACCCTTCGCCCCGCCACCCTGTCCCCGCCCAGTGAGGTTGGTCCGTCATGTCTTCCCACCGCGAGGCCCCGGAGATAGCCAAGGATCCGGTCGCCGACAGCTCCGACCTGTACGCGTTCGTCAGCCCCGACAAACGCGACACGGTCACGTTGATCGCCAACTACGTGCCGCTGCAGCTCCCCTCCGGGGGCCCGAACTTCTTCGAGTTCGGCGACGACGTGCGGTACGAGATCCATATCGACAACGACGGTGACGGTCGTCCGGATGTCACCTACCGGTTCGAATTCACCACCGAGATCACCAACCCGAACAGTTTTCTCTACAACACCGGTCCGATCGATTCGCTGGACAGCAAGAACTGGAACCGGCGGCAGTTCTACAGCCTGACCAGGGTGGCTGACGGCCGCGAGCACCGGTTGGCGCACAAGCTGCAGTGCCCGCCGTGCAACGTCGGCCCGCTGTCCACCCCGAAGTACGCCGACCTGGTGCGGCAGGCCACCTACTCGCTGTCCACGGGGGAGCGGGTCTTCGCCGGGCAGCGCGCCGACGGGTTCTTCGTGGACCTCGGGGCGATCTTCGACCTCGGCACGCTGCGGCCGTTCCAGCAGCTGCACGTCGCCGGGAAGAAGATCTTCAAGGCCGAGGGGGAGCCGGTAAACGCCACCGACCGGATGAACGTGCACAGCATCGCGGTGCAGGTGCCGCTGGAGCGGGTACGTCGGCGCGCCAACCGCTACGGTGCCGCCGATCGGGCGTCGGTGATCGGGGTGTGGACGTCGGCGTCGCGTCGGCAGGTGCGGGTGCTCGGCGACCGGGGCGGGGCGGACACCAGCACCGGCCCGTTCACCCAGGTCTCGCGGTTGGGAAATCCGCTGTTCAACGAGGTCATCGTGCCGATGTCCAAGAAGGACCTGTGGAATTCGCTGCCACCGTCGGAGGACAAGCGGTTCGCCCAGTTCGTCGAGCAACCGGAGCTGGCCGCGTTGCTGCCGGCGCTCTACCCGGACGTCTTTCCCAACCTGGACAAGCTCACCAAGGCGAAGAAGGCCCGAGCCGACCTGGTGGCGATCCTGCTCACCGGCGTGCCCGCCGGGCTGATCGACGGCTTCACCAACGCCACCGGCGACGTGCAGGCCGACATGCTGCGACTGAACACGGCGATCCCACCGACCAGGCGGCCGGACCGGTTCGGGGTGCTCGGTGGCGACCTGGCCGGGTTCCCGAACGGGCGGCGGGTCGGCGACGACGTGGTCAGCATCGCGTTGCGGGCCATCGCCGGGGTCACCGTCCCGCTGGTGGACAAGACGTTCAAGCCGGATGCGGCGGCCGCCGCTGTCACCCCTGGGCTGAGCGCCGCCGACGTGACAGCGCCGTTCCTCGGAAACTTCCCCTACCTGGGTACGCCGTACGACGGGTTCAACAACCCGCCGGCGGCGTCCTGATCGGGCCGGGGCGAGCGGATGCACGAGCACGCGTACGGGCCGTCGGAGACCGGGACCGTCGTCCTCGATCTGGGCGGTGACACCGGTGCCCTGATCGTCTACACGGGCCCGGATCTGCACGGCCGGGAGATCGAGATCAGTCGCGACGACGACCGGCGGGTCCACTCGGCGGTGCGTGAGCGTCGGGTGCGGGACGGCTCGTTCCACAGTGCGGTCTATCCCGATCTGCCGAGCGGAATGTATACCGTCTGGTGGGACGATCGTACGCCCGCCGGCACGATTTCTGTCCATGGTGGAGAGATAGCCGAGTTTGCCTGGCCCAGCAGTAGTTTTGGGGCCGCCGGCTGACCCCGGAACCTCGTTTTCACCACCGCGCCCTGTCCACATTGTGGACGGGGCGCGAGTGCTGTCCGCAGCTTGACGGGCAGTCTGCGCCGCGCCGCGTTAACCTGTCCCCCACCAAGATCAGCTTAGGGGTGGAGGTCTCTGGTGCCGTCCGGTCGGCGACTCGTCGGAGAAGCGCCACGGCAGAAAAGTCGGGCAACTCGCCGGAGAGGGCGTTACTCGGCCGGGGTCTGAATCGATAGGGCAGGTTGCGAGGCTGGACGGCCCGAGTGGCCGGCCGGGGGTGTCGGGAGGGCGACTCCATTATCAAGTTTGGCTTGACGGCGCACGCATTACACGCGTGTAATTTGAATGGGGTTGTTCGCACGGAACGCAACAAAACGGGACCGGACGGACAAGCACGCCTTTCGCGTGGGGGGTTGCAGCGGCGATGACGCCGGTGCGCGACAAGGAGGCATTTGATGGACGGCCAGCTTGAGGTGGCCGACCTGCTCGGAAACGCGCCGGAGTGGCAGGAGCGGGCGTTGTGCTCGCAGACCGACCCCGAGGCGTTCTTTCCCGAGAAGGGCGGCTCGACCCGCGAGGCGAAGCGGATCTGCTCGCGTTGCGAGGTCAAGACCGAGTGCCTCGAATACGCACTGGGTCACGACGAGCGGTTCGGCATCTGGGGTGGGCTCTCCGAGCGGGAGCGGCGCAAGTTGAAGCGGCGGGCCGCCTGAGCGGTGCAGGTCCGGGCGGTGTGGGTCTGCGCGGGGGTCGCCTGAGCGGTGTGAGGTCGAGGCGGTGGGGGCCGCCCGACTCTCCGCTCGGGGGTTGGCTCAGGCTCGGGCGGTTGGCTCAGGCGAGTTCGTCCGGGTCTACCCCGAGAAGGTTCGCCACCTGTTCGATGATCACGTCATGGACGAGATCGGCGAGGTCCTCACGGTCCATCGCCCGGAACTCCAGGGGCCGCCGGTACAGCACGATCCGCGGCGGCACCTCCTGCCGGCCCGGGCGGCCGGGCAGCAGCCGGGCCAACGGGACCTCGCCGTCCTCCAGCACGTCCGAGTCGTAGACGTTCAGGTCCGGCGGGACGTCCTCGACCGCGAACTCGACCCCGGCCAACTCCTTGGCGAACCGACGCTCCAGCGTCTCGACGGTGTCCAGGACCAGGTCGTCGAAGACCTCGGCCTTGGTTCGCGCCAACGGTACGGTGGCCGGAACCAGCCGCCCGCGCAGGCCGCGCCCGTGCCGGTCACGATGCGCACGCCGGCCGGAGCCGGGGCGGCGGTGTTCCGGGCTCGTCATGAGGCAAAGGGTAGCGCCCGCGTCGGGCTGGTCAGCGGCAGCGCCGCTCTCGTGGCGCGGCGCGCCCAGGACGGTCGACTGTGATCACCATGACGGGCGTGTCGCAACGCGAAGCGATGCGCCGGACCCGGTAATGGAGATACCCTGCCGCACGTGAGGTCACCACGGCGCTGCTCCCGTAACGGCTGCCCCCGGCAAGCGGTCGCCACATTGACCTATGTCTACAACGAGTCGACAGCGGTGGTGGGGCCGCTGGCGGCGTTCGCCGAGCCGCACACGTACGACCTGTGCGAGCCGCACGCCCGCAGCCTGACCGCGCCGCGGGGCTGGGACGTCGTCCGACACGAGGGCGAGTTCGAGCCACCGCCGCCCACCACTGACGACCTGGTCGCGCTCGCCGAAGCGGTCCGCGAAGCCGCCCGCCCGGCCCCCCGCCCCCCGGAGCCGGACCAAAACCGTCCCGAGAACCCCCACCAGACCGGCCGCCGAGGCCACCTCCGAGTAATCCCCCCCAACCACTAACCCCGCACCCCCCAGCCCCCGGCCCCCGCCCCCCTCGCGCCCCCGCCCCGCCCCCTTCCCGGGGTTGATCAAGAGGTTTCGGTCATTAGCCGGCGCGTTTTTGACGCAAACCTCTTGATCAACAGCGGTGGGTGGGTGGGTGGGTGGGGTTAGAGCTTGGTCCAGGCCTCGGTTAGGACCGTGCGGAGGATCTGCTCGATCTCGTCGAAGTGCTGCTGCTCGGCGATCAGGGGTGGGGCCAGCTGGATGACCGGGTCGCCCCGGTCGTCGGCCCGGCAGTAGAGACCCGCCTGGAACAGGGCGGTCGAGAGGAAGCCGCGTAACAGGCGCTCCGACTCGGCCTCGGTGAAGGTCTCCCGGGTGGTCTTGTCCTTGACCAGCTCGATGCCGTAGAAGTAGCCGTCGCCGCGGACGTCGCCGACGATCGGCAGGTCGTACAGCTTCTCCAGGGTGGCCCGGAAGGCGTCCTCGTTGGCGCGTACGTGCCCGACCAGGTCCTCGCGGGCGAACACCTCCAGGTTGGCCAGGGCCACCGCGCAGGAGACCGGGTGCCCGCCGAAGGTCACCCCGTGGGCGAACATGCCGGTCTCGGTGAGGAACGGTTCCATCAACCGGTCGCTGGCGATCATCGCGCCGAGCGGGGCGTAGCCGGAGGTGATGCCCTTGGCAGTGGTGATGATGTCCGGCTGGTAGCCGTAGCGCACCGCGCCGAAGTACTCGCCCAACCGCCCCCAGGAGCAGATCACCTCGTCCGAGACGAGCAGCACGTCGTACGCGTCGCAGATCTCCCGTACCCGCTCGAAGTAGCCGGGTGGTGGTGGGAAGCACCCGCCGGAGTTCTGCACAGGCTCAAGGAAGACTGCGGCGACAGTGTCCGGCCCTTCCCGTTCGATGGCCCTACCGATCTCGTCGGCGGCCCAGCGGCCGAACGCCTCGGCGTCGTCGCCATGCTCGGGCGCCCGGTAGAAGTTCGTGTTCGGCACCTTGATCGCGCCCGGCACCAGTGGCTCGAAGTCGCTCTTGATGCCGGGCAGGCCGGTGATCGACAGGGCGCCCATGGAGGTGCCGTGGTAGGCGATGTACCGGCTGATCACCTTGTACTTGTTGGGCTTCCCGGTGCGCTTGAAGTAGGCGCGGGCCAGCTTCCACGCCGCCTCGACGGCCTCGGAGCCGCCGGTGGTGAAGAAGATCCGGTTGAGGTCGCCGGGGGTGAGCGCCGCGATCCTCTCGGCAAGCTCGATGGCCTTCGGGTGCGCGTACGACCAGAGCGGGAAGTAGGCCAGCTCGCCGGCCTGCTTGGCGGCGGCCTCGGCCAGTTCGGTACGGCCGTGGCCGGCGTTGACAACGAAAAGCCCGGCGAGCCCGTCCAGGTAGCGGCGACCCTGCGCGTCCCACACGTACGCTCCCTCGCCGCGCACGATGGTCGGCACCTCACCGGCGGAGTAGCTCGCCATCCGGGTGAAGTGCATCCAGAGGTGGTCGGTGGCGTTGGCCATGTCAGCCCCATCGGTCGTCGGGCCGGTCAAAGGGGTGAGGCCGGCCGCTCTGCCAACGGTTATCGCACAGTCTCAACCTCGGAAGCAAGTGTTATCGGCGGTATCACGGTCGGTTGGCGACGGATTTAGCGCACAGGCGTCATGGATGCAACGGAATCCGTACTGCCGCGGACTGGTTGATCGACGGCCGGCTGGAGGCGGAGGTGTGCTGGTGGCTGCCTTTGGAGCTGAATCGTTTGCGACATCGCGGCCGTCCTGTCGAGGCCGCGCCATGTGCCCTCCCGGATTCGCGCCTCCCGGTTCGCGCCTCCCGGTTCGCGCCTCCCGGTTCGCGCCTCCCGGTTCGCGCCTCCCGGTTCGCGCCTCCCGGCTCGCGTCATGCCTGTCGGTTCGCGCCTCCCGGCTCGCGCCTCCCGGCTCGCGCCTCCCGGCTCGCGCCTCCCGGCTCGCGCCTCCCGGTTCGCGTCATGCCTGTCGGTTCGCGCCTCCCGGCTCGCGTCATGCCTGTCGGTTCGCGCCTCCCGGCTCGCGCCTATCGGTCAGGCAGGCCGGCTCGTCGCCGAGTTCTCCCGTCCGCGACTCGTTCGCGACATCAGCTCCAAAGGGCCCGGCGGGTGACAGCGCCTTCCTCGGCCGCTGCCTCGATCCACTCGGGATCGCCGAAATCGCGGTGTCCCGGGCGTGGTTGATACCGCGATATTCGTGAAGTCGAGTGGATCAAGTGAAAGTGCAAGGGCAGGGCACGCGGGGCCGGGGATGCCGCAGGGCGGCGGTCGCGGATTGCGGTGAGCAGGCCGGGTTGGGTGCGCGGCTGGGGTTGGGTGCGCGGCTGGGGTCGGGGGCGCGGCTGAAGGTCGGGGCGACGCGTGACGGGGGCGACGCGTGACGGGGGCGACGCGTGACGGGGGAGGCGCGGGCCGCGGGGGGCCGGGGAGGGCGCGCCGGGGTCGGGAGGCGCGGGCCGCGGGGGGCCGGGGAGGGCGCGCCGGGGTCGGGAGGCGCGGGCCGCGGGGGGCCGGGGAGGGCGCGCCGGGGTCGGGAGGCGCGGGCCGCGGGGGGCCGGGGAGGGCGCGCCGGGGTCGGGAGGCACGGGCCGCGGGGGGCCGGGGAGGGCGCGCCGGGGGCCGAGAGGCGCGGGTCTTGGGACGCTGGTGGGGCACTTCGGGGACGGTCGGGGGGCGTCCTGGTTGCGCGCCCAACACGTCCCACCGCAACACGCCGGTAGAGCGCAGACACGGACACGCAGCGTGGCTATCGTCCGCCGCAACGTGCATCGAGCGGCGTCGCAGCGCGCCTGCTGGGCGAACGACCCGGGGTCGTCCGCCACGGCACGGAGGAGCGGCGGGAGGGCCTGGTGGCGAACGAGGCGTTGCGGGTGGCGATGGCCGAGGCGGGGGAGACTGTCGAGTCGTTGGCCGAGAAGGTCTGCGTCGACCCGAAGACGGCGGCGCGGTGGCTCGCTCCGGGGCGCATCCCGCATCCGCGTACCCGGGTGGCGGTGGCCGAGGTCCTGCGCCGGGACGCGGCCGACCTTTGGCCGGAGCCGTTCCGCCGCCGTGACCTGCCGTGGTTCCGGCCGTGGGCCGAGCTGGAACAGGACGCCACCTCGCTCCGGTGGTACGAGCCGCTGCTCGTGCCGGGTCTGCTGCAGACCGAGGGGTACGCCCGCGCGATCCTGGGCACCGGCGGGCTGGTCGCACCGTCCGAGGTGGACCAGATCGTGGCGGGCCGCCTCGAACGGCAGGCGGTCCTGTGCAGCGATGCTCCACCGCAGCTCGTGGCGGTGATCGACGAGGTGGTGCTGCGCCGGCCGGTCGGTGACCGCGCCGTGATGGCCGCCCAGTTGGCCCACCTCGCGAGAGTGGCCGAGTGGGAGCACGTGCAGGTCCGGATCATCCCGGCCGAGAGCCCGTGGCACACCGGGCTGGCCGGCCCGTTCATTCTGGGGCGGCTGCCCGACGGGGCGGAATTGGCGTATCTCGACAATCAGCTCCGCGGTCAGGTCGTGACCGATCCCCTCGACGTCGCTAGCCTGGGACGCAGGTGGGAGAGCGTCACCGGTGAGGCGTTCCCCCAACGACGGTCGATCGAGCTGATCGGGGAAGTGGCCACGACATGGACATGACCGACGCCCGCTGGCGCACCGCGACCCGCAGCAGCAACAACGGTGGTGCCTGCGTCGAGGTGGCCGACAACCTGCCCGGCCGGGTGCTGGTGCGTGACAGCAAGGATCGCGACGGCGCCGCCCTGACCTTCGCGCCGACCGCCTGGGCGTCGTTCATCGGCGCTGTCAGCGCGGCGAGCGGCGGGCAGCGTCAGGCCGTACCCCAGGTGTAGGTCTGCTTGCGCAGCTTGAGATAGACGAACGCCTCGGTGGAGAGCACCCCGGGCACCGCGCGCAGTCGTTGCAGGATCTCCAGCAGGTGGTCGTCGTTGCGGCAGACCACCTCGGTGAGCAGGTCGAACGACCCAGCGGTGATCACCACGTAGTCGACCTCGTCCAACTCGGCCAGCCGGTCGGCGACCGCTTCCAGGTCGCCGTCGGTACGGAGGCCGATCATCGCCTGCCGGTTGAAGCCAAGCTGGAGCGGATCGGTCACCGCCACGATCTGCATCACGCCGGAGTCGAGCAGCCGCTGCACCCGTTGCCGGACCGCCGCCTCGGACAGCCCCACCGCCTTGCCGATCGTCGCGTACGGGCGGCGGCCGTCCTCCTGGAGCTGCTCGATGATCTGCTTGGCCACGTCATCCAGCAGAGCGTGATTGGCGCCGTCACGGACAGCGACGCGTCGACCGCCATTGCTGTTCTCGTGCTGCCGGTTTGTCATTGCCCGCTCCCCATGTCCCGAATCGTGATGTCGCGCGTGTATCCCCGCGTAGTCTGGCGTATTTCGTCGTGCATCGCTATTCCCGCAACGGAATCCCTTGTAAGGGAGGTCACCTCATGTCAGGATCAGTCGTCCATGGCACTTGACCCTCCCGACATTCCCGCCGGCGCGCCTCCCCGTCCCGCCCGCCGACGATGACCCCTAGGAGTCGTCATGCGTACTCCCCTCCGGCCCCTCTCCCGGCGTGGACTGCTCACCGGCACTCTCGGTTCGGCCGCCCTGCTCACCATGGGTGGCAGCCTCGCGGGCTGCGGCACCAAGGGCGCGCAACAGACCGAAGCTGGCTGCGTCAGCGAGGACCTCTCCGGCACCGAGAAGAAACTCGCCTTCGCCAACTGGCCGCAGTACATGGACGTGGACGACGCTGACGAGTCCAAGCGGCCGAGCCTCGACGAGTTCATCACGAAGACCGGCATTCAGGTGACCTACACCGAGGACATCAACGACAACAACGAATTCTTCGGCAAGGTGCAGAACCAGCTCGCCGCCTGCCAGAGCACCGACCGGGACATCATCGTGCTGACCGACTGGATGGCGGCCCGGATGATCCGGCTCGGCTGGATCCAGAAGCTGGACCCGGCGAAGATCCCGAACGTGCAGGCCAACCTGCTTCCGTCGCTGCTCAACCGCCCCTTCGACGCCGAGAACCGGATCTCCATCCCGTGGCAGTCCGGCCTCGCCGGCCTCGCTTACAACGGCAACGTCACGAAGGAACTGCGGACTGTCGACGAACTGCTCACCCGCCCCGATCTCAAGGGCAAGGTGACAGCGCTCAGCGAGATGCGCGACACCATGGGTCTGCTGCTCGGGTCCAACGGGCATGACCCGGCGAACTTTACCGCCGCCCAGTTCGACGACGCCCTCAACAAGCTCAAGAAGGCAGTCGACTCCGGGCAGATCCGCAAGTTCACCGGTAACGACTACGCGCCCGACCTGGCGAAGGGCGACATCGCCGCGTGCATCGGCTGGTCCGGCGACGTCATCCAACTGTCCGGTGAGGACGAGAAAGTTCGGTTCGTCGCGCCGGACTCCGGCGTGATGCTCTACAGCGACAACATGATGGTCCCCAACAAGGCCACCCACAAAGGCAACGCCGAAGCGCTGATCAACTACTACTACGAGCCGGCTGTCGCGGCGAAGCTGGCCGCGTACGTCAACTACATCTGCCCGGTCAAGGGCGCTCAGGCCGAGATGGAGAAGATCGACCCCGAGTTGGCAGCCAACCCGCTGATCTTCCCGGACGAGGCGCTGCTGTCGAAGTCCAAGGTGTTCATGGCCCTGGACGAGAAGCAGGAGAAGGAGTACGAGGGCAAGTTCCAACAGGTCATCGGGGCGTGACGAGGATGGCGCGCGAGACACCCGCCGGCGACCTGCGCCTGGCCAACCTCACCAAACGGTTCGGCGTCTTCACCGCTGTCGACGACCTGAGCCTGACCATCGAGCAGGGCTCGTTCTTCGCGCTGCTCGGCGCGTCCGGCTGCGGCAAGACCACCACGTTGCGGATGATCGCCGGCCTCGAGGAGCCGACCAGCGGCCAGGTGCTGCTCGGTGACCGGGACATCGCCCGGCTGCGGCCGTACAAGCGGCCGGTCAACACCGTCTTCCAGAGCTACGCCCTCTTTCCGCACCTCGACATCTTCGAGAACGTGGCCTTCGGGCTGCGTCGACGCGGCATCCGCTCGGTCGACGACGAGGTCACCCGGATGCTGTCGCTGGTGCAACTCGACGGGTACGGCAACCGCCGCCCCGCCCAGCTCTCCGGCGGCCAGCAGCAGCGGGTCGCGTTGGCCCGCGCCCTGATCAACCGGCCGCAGGTGCTGTTGCTCGACGAGCCGCTGGGCGCACTCGACCTCAAGCTGCGCCGACAGATGCAAATCGAGCTGAAGCGCATCCAGACCGAGGTCGGCATCACCTTCGTGCACGTCACCCACGACCAGGAGGAGGCCATGACAATGGCCGACACCGTCGCGGTGATGAACGCCGGCCGGATCGAGCAACTCGGTCCTCCCGCCGACCTCTACGAGTTTCCCGCCACCGCGTTCGTGGCGAACTTCCTCGGCCAGTCGAACCTGCTCGCCGGCGAGGCCACCGGCGCCGGTGGCGGCGAGGTCGCGGTGACGGCGCACGGCACGCGCTTCTCGGTGCCCGCCGGCCGCTCACGGGCCGACCACGGTCCCGTCCACCTGGGGGTACGCCCCGAGAAGCTGATTCTGGTCGGCTCCGCCGACCAGGTGCCCGCTGGGCATCAGCACGTCACCGGAGTGGTCACCGACGCCTCCTACGTGGGAGTCAGCACGCAGTACCTGCTGCGCACCGGCTGGGGCACCGAGTTGTCGGTCTTCGCCGCCAACAGCGGGACGTCGACGCCGGTGGCGGTCGGCAGCGAGGCCGTGGCGTACTGGGATCCGCAGCACGCGTTCCTGCTGCCCCGCGACGCCGCCGACACCGACCGGACATCGCCGGTGCTCGACGAGCCGGTGGGTGCGTCGTCGTGACCCTGCTGGCCCCCACCAGGGCGGGGCACCCGCCGCCCGCGCCACCGGCAGCCCGGTCCGGGCGGCGCCGGCTCCTGCCGTACCTGCTGTTGTTGCCCGGTGCGGCCTGGCTGCTCATCTTCTTCGGTGTGCCGTTGGTGCAGTTGGCGGCGGCCAGCCTGTACGACCCCAGCGGCTCGCTCTCCACCGGGTACGCGATGACCTGGGCGGTCGGCAACTACCCGGACGTGCTGCAGGCGTACTGGCCGCAGTTCCTGCGCTCGTTCGGCTACGCCGGGCTGGCGCTGGTGCTGGCGTTGCTGCTGGGCTACCCGTTGGCATACGCCATCGCGCAGAAGGCCGGCCGTTGGAAGAACCTGCTGCTGGTGTGCGTCGTCGCACCGATGTTCACCAGCTTCCTGGTCCGCACGCTGGCCTGGAAGACGATCCTGTCGGACAACGGCGCGCTCGTCGGTCTGCTGCGCGACGTGCACCTGCTCGCCCCGGACGGTCGGCTGCTGGCCACCCCATTCGCTGTGGTGCTCGGCCTGACGTACAACTTCCTGCCGTTCCTGGTGCTGCCGCTGTACGCCAGCCTGGAGCGGCTGGACCCCCGGTTGCTGGAGGCGGCCACCGACCTGTACGCGAGCCCGGTGCAGGCGTTCCGTCGGGTGACGCTGCCGCTGTCCATGCCCGGCCTTGTCGCCGGCACGCTGCTGTTCTTCATCCCGGCCAGCGGCGACTACATCAACGCCGAACTGCTCGGCACCCCAAACGAATACATGATCGGCAACGTCATCGACTCGGCGTTCCTGGTCCGCCTGGACTACCCGCAGGGCGCCGCGTTGTCGTTCCTGCTGATGGCGGCGATCCTCGCGGTGGTCTTCGGCTACCTCCGTCGAGCCGGCACGGAGGAGGTCCTGTGAGCGCGAGGAGCGCAGCGCAGCGGAGCCCCGCAGTCGCGAACGAAAGGCGGCTCTGATGAGGGTTTCCCGTTGGCTCGCGGACCGCTGGGTGATGATCGTGGCGTTGCTGGTGCTCGGCTACCTGGCGCTGCCGATCCTGGTGGTGGCCGCGCTGTCGTTCAACAGGCCGTCGAGCCGGCTGTCGTACGACTTCAACGAGTTCACACTGGACAACTGGCGGCAGCCGTGCGCCACCTCGGACATGTGCGACGCGGTGGTCCGCAGCGTGCAGATCGGCTTTATCGCCACTGTGGTCGCCACGGTGCTCGGCACCCTGATGGCGTTCTCGCTGGTCCGGCACCGTTTCCGGGGCCGATCCGGGATCAACGTGCTGATCTTCCTGCCGATGGCCACCCCGGAGCTGGTGATGGGCACGTCGTTGCTGGCCCTGTTCGTGTCGGCGGGAGTGCCGCAGGGGTTCTGGACCATCGTGATCGCGCACGTGATGTTCTGCGTGTCGTTCGTGGTGGTGACAGTGAAGGCGCGGCTCGCCGGGATGGACCGGCGGCTGGAGGAGGCCGCCATGGACCTCTACGCCAACGAGTGGCAGACCTTCCGGCGGATCACCCTGCCGCTGGTGCTGCCCGGGATCGTGGCCGCCGCGTTGCTGGCCTTCTCGCTGAGCTTCGACGACTTCATCATCACGAACTTCAACGCCGGCACCACAGTCACGTTCCCGATGTACGTCTGGGGCGCTGCCCAGCGTGGCATCCCACCGCAGGTCAACGTGATCGGCACCGCGATGTTCGCTGTCGCGCTGCTACTCGTGGGGCTGAGCTCGCTGCGCGGTCGACGGGCCCGCCGCGCCACCCTGCTGGCCGGGCCGTCAGGTCACCCGCGTCGGTCGTCATGACGCCCCCGGATGCGGGTCATCCGACCGGTGGGCCGTCATGACGCTCCCGCATACCGGCCGGGCGTTGGCCGACGCGGCACCCGTGCCGTACTGGCTCGATCGCCCGGACCGACCCGACCCGCTACCGCCACTGAGCGGTCGGCACTCCGCCGACCTGCTGGTGATCGGCGGCGGTTACAGCGGACTGTGGGCAGCGCTGTTGGCGAAGCAGGCGGACCCGGACCGGGACGTGCTTCTCGTCGACGCCGGGACCTGCGGTTGGGCCGCATCCGGGCGCAACGGCGGGTTCTGCGCCGCCTCGCTGACCCACGGCCTCGCCAACGGCGTCGAACGGTTCCCCGACGAGGTCGGCGAGTTGGAACGCCTCGGCCGGGACAACCTGGACGCCATCGCCGCCACCGTCGCGACGTTCGACATCGACTGCGACTTCGAGCGCACCGGTGAGCTGGCCGTCGCCGTCGAGCCGTACCAACTCGACGGGCTGGCCGCCGACGCGGACCTGGCCCGCCGGTACGGCCACCGGGTGCGGTTGCTCGACCGGGACGAGGTACGCGCCGAGGTGCACTCACCGACGTACCTGGGTGGAATGTTCGACGCCGACCGGGTGGCGATGGTGGACCCGGCGAAGCTGGCCTGGGGGCTGCGCCGCGCCTGCCTCGACCTCGGCGTACGCGTGCACGAGCACACCCGGGTCACCGGCCTGCGCGCCGACATCGCCGCGGTGCACGCCAGCACCCTGGGCACCGATCCCGCAGCCCTGTCGGCCGACCCCGGCCCGGCCGACACCCGCGCCGCAGGTCTTCCCGGCTCGATACGCGCGCGCCGGGTCGTGCTGGCCACCAACGCGTTCCCGCCGCTGCTGCGCCGGCTGCGGGCGTACCTGGTGCCGGTGTACGACCACGTGCTGATGACCGAACCGCTCACCCCGGCCCAGCGCGACGCCATCGGTTGGCGCAACCGGCAGGGGCTCGCCGACACCGCCAACCAGTTCCACTACTACCGGATCACCACCGACGGGCGGATCCTCTTCGGCGGCTACGACGCCGTCTACCACTACGGCAACCGGGTCGCGCCCGAGTTGGAGCAACGCCCAGCCACCTTCACCACCCTCGCCCGCCACTTCTTCACCACGTTCCCGCAGCTCGCCGACGTGCGGTTCAGCCACCGCTGGGGCGGGGTCATCGACACCTGCACCCGGTTCTGCCCGTTCTTCGGCACCGCCTACGGCGGTCGGCTGGCGTACGCGGCCGGCTACACCGGCCTCGGCGTCGGGGCCACCCGCTTCGGGGCCCGGGTGCTGCTCGACCTGCTCGACGGCGGGAACACCCCGCTGACCCGGCTCGACCTGGTTCGCCGCAAGCCACTGCCGTTCCCGCCGGAACCCGCCCGCGCGGTCGGCATCAATCTCACCCGCTGGTCACTGGCCCGCGCCGACGCGCGTGAGGGCCGGCGCGACCTCTGGCTCCGTACTCTCGATCGTTTCGGTTTGGGGTTTGATTCCTGATGCGTGTCCTCCTCGTCGGCGCCGGTGGCGTCGGCTCCGCCGCCGTAGCCATCGCCGCCCGACGGACCTTCTTCGAGACCATCGTGGTCGCCGACCACGACCCCGTTCGCGCCCAGCGGGCGGTCGCGGGGCATGGTGACCGTTTCGTCGCCGCCCAGGTGGACGCCTCCTCGGCCGACGCGGTCACCGCACTGTGCCGGGAGCACCGGATCACGCACGTGCTGAACGCCGTCGACCCGCGGTTCGTCATGCCGATCTTCGATGGCGCGTTCGCTGCCGGCGCGGACTACCTGGACATGGCGATGTCGCTGTCGCACGTCGAGACCGGCGTGAAGCTCGGCGACGAACAGTTCGCGCTCGCCGACACCTGGTCGACGGCCGGTCGGCTGGCGCTGTGCGGCATCGGGGTCGAGCCCGGCCTGTCCGACGTGTTCGCCCGTTACGCCGCCGACGAGCTGTTCAGTGAGATCGACGAGATCGGTGTCCGGGACGGGGCGAACCTCACCGTCGACGGATACGACTTCGCGCCCTCGTTCTCCATCTGGACCACCATCGAGGAGTGCCTCAACCCTCCGGTCATCTGGGAGAGGGACCGGGGCTGGTTCACCACGGAACCGTTCTCCGAGCCCGAGGTCTTCCACTTTCCTGAGGGGATCGGGCCGGTCGAGTGCGTCAACGTCGAGCACGAGGAGGTGCTGCTCATCCCGCGCTGGGTCAAGGCCCGGCGGGTCACCTTCAAGTACGGCCTCGGCGACGAGTTCATCGAGGTGCTCAAGACGCTGCACAAGCTCGGCCTGGACGCGGTCTCCCCGGTGCGGGTACGCGGCGTCGAGGTCTCGCCGCGTGACGTGGTGGCCGCGAGCCTGCCCGACCCGGCCACGCTCGGTGCCCGAATGCGCGGCAAGACCTGCGCCGGCACCTGGGTACGCGGGCTCGGCCCGGACGGGCATCCCCGCGAGGTCTACCTGTACCACGTGGTCGACAACGAGTGGTCGATGCGGGAGTACGGGCACCAGGCGGTGGTCTGGCAGACCGCCGTCAACCCGGTCGTCGCGTTGGAGTTGCTCGCCAGCGGCGCGTGGGCAGGTGTCGGGGTGCTCGGGCCGGAAGCGCTGCCCCCGAAGCCCTTCCTCGACCTGCTGAACGGTTACGGGTCACCATGGGCGATGGAAGAGCGCTGAGCCCGCCCCGTTGACGGCATCGCGACAGTTCCGTCGTCGCCGTTCGGCCTCCGACCCCCTGTCGATTCAGTGCGTGGTGATCTGCGGCTTTTGTTGGTGCTGACACCCGCACGATCGGCCCTGCCCTGCCGACCTGGAGGGTTGCCGCACCTGCCGACTCGTCGCCCGCGAGCGCGCCCACCGATCTTCCCGGCGAAGCGAAAGGCGCAGGTGACGAACGCGACGGGGGATATTGCAGGCTGTGTTTGCGACGACACTCATCGCCGTGACGATGCAACCACCACAGAACCCGGGGCCGCCGTACCCGCCGTCGTTTGGCCAGACGCCCCGACCGAACTGGTTCCGCCGGGCCACTCCCGCCAGCCGGGTCGCCGTGATCCTCGGCTCGGTGACGCTGTCGCTCCTGCTGCTCTGCTGCGCCGGCACCGCCATCGTCGGCGCGTTGACCGGCGAGCCGGAACCGACAAAGACCGGCACCGCCGCCGAGCAGCCGCAGCAGCCGATCCTGGTCGCTTCCGGCGAGCCGGCCCAGGAGGAGTCGCCGATCGCCGTGCCCTCCACACCCTCGTCGGCGCCTTCGTCGGTCGCACCCAGCCCGTCCAGCGCGGCAGCCGTGCCGGTGGTGCAGGTGACGACCGTGACGGAGAAGGCCACCATCAGGTACGGCGAGCGGACCGTCAAGGACTCGTCACTGGCCGAGGGTAAGCGGGTCGTCCGCACCAAGGGCGTGAACGGCGTCCGGACCCTGACCTACGAGGTGACCACCACCGACGGCGTGCGGACGGCCAAGAAACTGGTCAAGTCCGCAGTGACCAAGCAGCCGGTGACCCAGGTCGTCGCCATTGGCACGAAGAAGCCGCAGTCGTCGAAGTGCGACCCGAACTACAGCGGCTGCGTCCCGATCGCCAGCGACGTCGACTGCGCGGGTGGCAGTGGCAACGGCCCCGCCTACGTCAGCGGGCCGATCAGGGTGATCGGCAACGACATCTACGACCTGGACCGAGACGGCGACGGCATAGCCTGCGACTAACCCCGCCCCGCGCCCCCGCCCCCCGCCCCCGCCCCCGCGATCTTGCACTTTCTGCGCCGACCTTTCGCTGCATATAGGGCGTATCGACGACAGGAAGTGCAAGATCGCGGGGGCGGGGGGTGCGGGGCCGGGGAGTCCGGGGGTGGGGCGCTAGCACGGCAGGGGGTGGGGTTGGGGGTTGTCCACAGGGGGGATGGTTTTCCACAGGTGGTCGTCGCGGGTCCTCTCTGGGCTCCCGGGTTGGTCAGCCTGCTTCCATGGCTACTCAGTTGTGGCGTACCGACGCACTCATGCGGCAACTCACCGTTGGGCGAATCCGTAGTCGGCTCGACCGCGAGGAATTGCACCGCGTACGCAGAGGGGTCTACGCCGACCAGCCCTGCGGCGACGATGACGCACTGCGCGCACTGCTGCTCCGGCTGCCCGACGGGGCGATGTTGGCGAGGCAGAGTGCCGCCCGCCGACACGGCTTCGGGGTGCTGCGTGATGATCTGATCCACGTTCATCTGCCCGCCGAGGTGCCAAAGCCCCGTCTACCCGGGGTGGTCGTTCACCGGACGGTGCTACCCGTTCGGCCGGTCTTCGTCGACGGTCTGCCCTGTGTGCCGGCGGCTCGCTGTGCGGTCGACCTGGCTCGCGCCGTCCGACGACTCGACGCACTCCCGGTACTCGATGCCGCGCTGCGGTCGGGCTTGGTCACCCAGGATGACCTGCTTGCCGAGGTCGCAGCCCACAACGCGTTGCGTGGTGTCCGCCAAGCCCGGCAACTCGTACCGCTGGCCGACGGCAGGGCGGAGTGCCGACAGGAGAGCCAGTTGCGACTGATTCTGATCGATGGGGGGCTGCCTCCACCCGAGCCGCAACTATGGGTGGCCGACCGTCATGGCATAGCTCTCTACCGGCTGGATCTGGGTTACCGCGAACGCCGGATCGGCATCGAGTACGACGGACTGTCGCACCTGGACCGTGAACGGCTCAGACACGACCGGGAGCGGGTCAACTGGCTGGACGCTGCGGGCTGGCGGATGCGCTATTTCACCGACCGTGACCTCTACCGCCGCCCCCAGCACATCAAGGCCACCATCCGCGCCGCCCTCTCCTAACCACACCAGCACCCCCGTCACCCCCGCCCCGCCCGGCCCCGCCCCGTCGATCTTGCACTTTCTGTCCCGACAGATAACGCCTTAGGGACATTCGGGCAACACAAAGTGCAAGATCGACGGGGTGGGCCGGGGCCAGGGTGACGCAGCTCACCCGCGCTCGCCACCCGCCTCGGCTTTCGGGGACGGACGACCCAGATGACGTGACACGGGCACGAAGTCGACCGGGACTGGCTTGCGGTGGTTTGCCCGCTGGACACCCGCGTGGAGGATGGCTGCGACGGGTGCTTACAGAACCCTTAACCCGGGCCTGCGACGGTATGCCGGGCAAGCCGAACTGGGGGAGCGGACAAACGTGCGGGTGCTGGTGGCAGACGACGAGCGGTTGTTGGCGGACACGGTGGCCGAAGGGCTGCGCCGCCTCTCGATGGCCGTCGACGTCTGCTACGACGGTGACGGTGCGCTGGAGCGGGTCGGGGTGAACCGGTACGACGTCGCGGTGCTGGACCGGGACATGCCTGGGCACACCGGCGACGAGGTGTGTCGCAGCATCACCGACTCACAGGTCGGCACCCGGGTGCTGCTACTCACCGCGGCGGCCGGCATTCGGGACCGGGTCGAGGGCCTCGGGCTCGGCGCGGACGACTACCTGACGAAGCCGTTCGCCTTCGCCGAGTTGGTGGCCCGGGTGCAGGCCCTCGGGCGACGGTCCACGCCGGCGCTGCCACCGGTGCTCGCCCAGGACGGCCTGGCCTTGGACGTGGGCCGACACCTGGCCACCCGGGACGGCCGCCCCCTCGCGTTGAGCCCGAAGGAGTTCGCTGTGCTGCATGTGCTGCTGCGCGCGGACGGCCAGGTGGTCAGCGCCGAGGAGCTGTTGGAGCAGGCCTGGGACGAGTTCGCCGACCCGTTCACCAACGCCGTACGGGTCACGGTGATGACACTGCGCAAGAAGCTCGGCGATCCGGCGATCATCCACACCGTGCCGAAGGCCGGCTACCGCATCGGCGGCACGGCGTGAGCTGGACGCCCCGACGTCGGGTGCTGCTGGTGGGGCTGCTGGCGCTGCTGGCCGGCCCGATACTGCCGGCGATGGGCAAGTGGCTGTCGGAGATGACCTGGGCCTGGGGGCAGCAGTTCTGTGACGTGCCCGTGCCCGGGTTGTCGACTGTGTGCGGCAACGTACGGCCGGGGGCGTTCATGCTGCCCCTGGTGGCCGTCCTGTTCGTGACAGTGGCAGTCCTGGTGGGGCTCTGGTTCGCCGCGGTGTGGTGCCTGCGCCCGGTCGCTGACCTGGCCGGGCCGATCGGGCACCTGGGCCCGCAGAACCTCGGTCACCGGATCCGGCCGCGGGGCCGCGACGAATTGGCCCGGCTGTCCCGGGCGATCGACGAGATGATGGAACGCGTCTCCGCCGGGTACGAGGGGCAGCGACGGTTCGCCGCGAACGCCTCGCACGAGCTGCGGACGCCCCTCGCCGTGCAGCGGACGCTCATCGAGGTCGGCATGGCCAGGGCGCTCACCGGTGAGCAGTTGGAGTTGCTGACCAGTCAGCTGCTGGAGACCAACGAGCGCAACGAACGACTGATCGAGGGCCTGCTCGCGCTCAGCGAGAGTGACCAGGGCCTCCGATCGCGGATACCGCAGCGGTTGGACACGATCGTCGAGGCGGTGCTGGCCGGTTACCTGGACCGGGCCCGGGAGGCCGGGGTCACGGTGGAGACCCATCTCGAACCCCGCATCGTCGTCGGCGAGCGGGTGCTGCTGGAACGCCTGGTCACCAACCTGGTGGAGAACGGGATCAAGTACAACCGGCCGGGCGGCTCACTGACCGTCCTGGTGAGTGGTGTGCCCGCGCTGTCCGTGGTGAACACCGGCCAGCCCGTGCCGGCCGAGGCGGTGGCCGGCCTGTTCGAGCCGTTCCGCCGACTCGCCAGGGACCGGACCTCGCAGGGCGGTGGGGCCGGCCTGGGCCTGGCCATCGCCCGCTCGATCACCCAGGCCCACGACGGCATCATCGCGGCCCGGCCCGCCGAGTACGGCGGCCTGCGGGTCGACGTCCAGCTACCCACAGTGACCTGACACTTCCACCCACCTTCCCCGGGGTCCACGTACCGCTGGACCCCGCCTGTGGTGTGCCCGAAAAGGAGAACCGATGACACGCACCGTTGGCCAGGTCCGGCCCGATGTCGAGGAGGCCAGCCACTGGCTTGCCGGCCGAGTCGTCCGTACCCCGGTGCTGCGCTCCCCGGTGATCGACGAGCTTGCCGGGGCACGGGTCCTGCTCAAGGCGGAGAACCTCCAGAACGGCGGCTCGTACAAGATGCGCGGCGCGCTGCGCGCGGTCGGCCGCCTCGCGATGGCCGGGCACACCGGGGTGATCGCGCAGAGCACCGGCAACCACGCGGTGGCCGTGGCGTTGGCGGCCCGGCAGCACGGGCTCGCGGCGACAGTGGTGCTGCCTGTCGACGCGGCCTCGACGAAGGTCGACCGGGCGCGCGCGGCGGGAGCCCGGGTGGTGTTCGCCGGCACCAGCGTCGAGGAGCGGGTGGCGGTGGCCGACGGGCTCAGCGACGAGAGCGGTCATCCCGTCGTCGACGCGTACGACCACCCGGATGTCATCGCCGGGCAGGGCACCGCGAGCCTGGAGCTGATCGAGGACGCCGAGCGCGCGGGGACGCCGTTGGACGCGCTTGTCGTACCGGTGGGGGGTGGTGGCGGGGTGGCCGGTGCGTGCCTGGCCGCCGCCGGTTCCGGCATCGAGGTGTACGGCGTGGAGCCGGTGGGCTGCGACTCGCTCGCCCGCAGCCTGGCGGCAGGTGTACGCGTGCCGGTCGCGCCGGCGCCCACCATCGCGGACGGGCTGCGGCCGTCCTGCGTGGGGGAGCTGCCGTTCGCCATCGTGCGGGACACGCTGCGCGGCGTCGTCCGGGTCGACGACGACGAGATCGCCGCCGCGTTCCGGCTGATCCTGACGGAGCTGAAGGTGCTCGCCGAGCCGTCCGGGTCGGCGGGCCTGGCCGGTGCTTTGCGGCTCGCGCCGGACCGGGACCGGCAGCGGACGGTCGGCGTGGTGCTGACCGGCGGAAACGTGGAGGCGGCGTTGGTGGCCCGGTTGATGGCCCCGCGATCCGCCGACCTGGCTGAGGAAGGGGCGGCGGCGTGAGCGCGCCAGTTCGGATCGGAATCCTGTTCGGTGGACCGTCGGCGGAGCACGAGGTCTCCTGTGCCTCGGCGCTCGGGGTGGCCCGGGCGCTCGCCGGTGGCGGCTACCGCACTGTCGCCATCGGCGTCACCCGCAGCGGCGGCTTCCGCCTGATGCCCGACGCGCTGCTGGCCGAGTTGCGCGACCGGCCGGCCGGCGAGCGGGCCATCGACGACCAGTTGGTGGTGACCGGGCCGGCCGTCGAGTTGCGGGCCGGTCCGCGCCCGGGTGTCGTGCAGGTGTCCGCCGGTAACGCCCCCGGCGCGGTGCACGCCGAGCTGGACGTGGTCTTCCCGGTGCTGCACGGCCCGTACGGCGAGGACGGTGTGGTGCAGGGGCTGCTGGAGTCACTGAACGTGCCGTACGTCGGGTGCGGCATCCTCGCCTCGGCCGTCGGCATGAACAAGGTGGCGATGAAGCGGGCGCTGCGCGCCGAGGGCATCCCCGTCACCCCGTACGTGTCGTTCGACGCGCACGCCTACCGGGCGGTCGACGACCCGGAGAAGTTGGTGACCGGGCTGAGCCGGCCACTGTTCGTCAAGCCGGCCAGCATGGGTTCGTCGATCGGCATCTCCCGCGTCGGCGAGGGTGACGACCTCGCCGCCGCCGTGGAGGAGGCGCTTCGTCACGACCAACTCGTCATGGTGGAGCAGGGGGTCGCCGGCCGGGAGTTGGAGTGCGCGGTGCTCGGTGGCTGGCGTCCCGAGGCGTCGGCGGTGGGCGAGGTGCAGGTCAGCGGCGGCTGGTTCGACTACCAGCAGAAGTACTTCGGCGACGCCGACCCGATGATCGTCCCCGCCGTGCTGCCGGACGAGGTGACCGCGCGGGTCCGCGAGCTGTCGCTGCGGGCGTTCGCCGCGATCGGGGGTTGGGGTCTGGCCCGGGTCGACTTCTTCTACGACGAGACGGCCGGTGAGCTGTACGTCAACGAGCTGAACACGATGCCCGGCTTCACCGCGCACTCGATGTACCCGAAGGTGTGGGCCGCCGTCGGGGTCGGCTACCGGGAGGTGGTGGACCGACTCGTCGAGTTGGCCCGGCTCCGGCACGCGGAGCGGTCCGCGAGCACGGCGGGGAGCATCCGATGATCCTGCTCTCCGACCCCCGGGTGGCGGCGGTGCCCAGCGCCGACGACGGCGAGGAGTTCGTGGACCTGCGTGAGCTGCCGGAGTTGCGGCTCGACGGCCGGGCGGCCGACCCGGCCGGGGCGTACGCCCGCCTGCGCGCCGGTGTCGTGGACCGCCTGCTGGCCGCGCAGCGTGCCCTGCCCGGTGGGCTGCGGTTGCTGGTGGTCGAGGGCTACCGGCCGTACCAGGCGCAACTGGCCATCTTCACCGGCTACCGCGACGAACTGCGCCGACGGCACCCGGACTGGTCACCGCAGCGGCTGCACCGGGAGACCACGAAGTTCGTCTCACCGGTCGAGGTGGCCCCGCACAGCACCGGCGGCGCTGTGGACCTGACGCTCTGCACAGACGACGGTGTGGAGCTTGATCTCGGCACGGCCATCGACGCCACCCCGGAGGACAGCGCCGACGCCTGCTTCACCGACGCGCCGGCGATCGGCGGCACCGCTCGCCGGGACCGGCAGATCCTGGTGGACGCCCTCGGCGGCGCGGGGATGGTCAACTACCCGACCGAGTGGTGGCACTGGTCGTACGGCGACCGTTACTGGGCGCTGATCACCGGGGCCCCACGCACCCGGTACGGGCCGGTGGACCTGGCCGCCGCACGATCGATACCCGTGCCGGCTGAACGGTAGGACGCTCCGATCCGTACCGGTGGGTGAAGGACACCACCGAGGACGGGAGTGACGGCGATGAGGGTGCAGCGCAGGCACGTGCTGGCAGCGAGCGTGGCGGTGCTCGCCGCGGTGGGCGTGTCGGTGGGGACCAGCTTCGGGTTCGCCGACACGGCCCCGGCACGGTCGTCGGTCTGCTCCGGCTCGGTCACCTTCTCGGCGGAGGGCGGGGCGCCGGCGGCGACCAGCGACCGGTTCCCGGTGGGTACCCGGCTGCGGGTGACCAACCTGGACAACAACCGGGCGGCCACCGTGACGGTGACCGGACCGTCGGGCAGTTGCGTGCTGCTCAACGCCGCCGCCATGGAGCTGGTCCGCGAGCCGGGAAAGAACGTGATCCGCCGCAACGTGGTGGAACGTGTCGACGGCGCGGCCCCGCCCGCCGGCGCTCCGGCCCCCGGCACCGTCCGCCCCGGCGCCGCGTCTCCCGGCGCACCCGGCCCGGCACCCCAGTCGGCGTGCTCCGGGGCGATCACCTTCTTCGAGGAGGCGGCCGGACCGGCGGCGACCAGCGGGCAGTTCCCGGTGGGCACCCGGCTGCGGGTGACCAACCTGGACAACAACCGGGCGACCACTGTGACGGTGACCGGCCCGTCGGGCAGTTGCGTGCTGCTGAACTCCGCAGCCATGGAGCAGATCCGCGAGCCGGGCAAGAACCTGGTGCGCCGCAACACTGTCGAGGTGCTCCGCTGACCCTCGGCGGAGGGGGGCCCGTGCACCGGGCCCCCCTCAGCCGCTCAGCCGCTCAGCCGAAGGCGGCGTCGAGGAGGTCGGCACCGCGACCGAGGTGCCCGTCGGAGATCACCAGCGGTGGCAGCAAGCGCAGCACGTTGCCGTACGTGCCGCAGGTCAGGGTGAGCAGGCCGGCGGCGTGACAGGCCGCCGAGATCGCGGCCGTGACGACCGGGTCGGGGGTGAGCGTGCCCGGCAGTACCAGCTCCACGGCGAGCATCGCGCCCCGGCCGCGTACCTCGGCGACCCGGGGATCCCGCTCGGCGATGGCCCGTAGCCGGGGGACCAGCACCGACTCGATCCGTCGGGCCGCGCCGGCCAGGTCCAGCTCGTGCATGGTCTCGATGGTGGCGAGCGCGGCGGCGCAGGCGATCGGGTTGCCGCCGTACGTGCCGCCGAGCCCACCCACGTGCACCGCGTCCATCAGCTCGGCCCGACCGGTCACCGCTGCCAGCGGCAGGCCACCGGCGATGCCCTTGGCGAGGGTCACCAGGTCGGGTTCGACGCCCTCGTGCTGGCAGGCGAACCAGTCGCCGGTGCGGCAGAAACCGGTCTGGATCTCGTCGGCGACGAAGACCACCCCGGCCGCCGTCGCCCAGGCCCGCAGCGCGGGCAGGAAACCCGGCGCGGGTACGACGAAGCCGCCCTCGCCCTGGATCGGCTCGATGAGCAGTGCGGCGACGTTCTCCGCGCCGACCTGCTTCTCGATCATCTCGATCGCTCGGGTCGCCGCCTCCGCGCCGGAGAGCCCGCCGTCGCGCAGCGGGTACGACATCGGCACCCGGTAGATCTCCCCGGCGAACGGCCCGAACCGGTGCTTGTACGGCATGTTCTTCGCTGTCAACGCCATGGTCAGGTTGGTCCGGCCGTGGTACGCGTGGTCGAACACCACTACCGCCGGCCGCCCGGTGGCGTGTCGGGCGACCTTGACGGCGTTCTCCACCGCCTCGGCGCCCGAGTTGAACAACGCCGAGCGCTTGGCGAACCCGCCGGGCGTCAACGCGTTGAGCTGCTCGCACACCGCCACGTACGACTCGTACGGCGCGACCATGAAGCAGGTGTGGGTGAACCGCTCCACCTGCGCCCGGACTGCCTCGACCACCTTCGGTGCCGAGTTGCCCACGCTGGTCACGGCGATGCCGGCGGCGAAGTCGATCCACTCCCGGCCGTCCACGTCGGTGATCGTCGCGTCGGACGCGCGGTCCACGTAGGACGGAATCACACTGCCGACACCCCGGGCCACGGCATCGCCGCGCCGCTTGTGCAGCTCCTCGGACGTCGGCATGGCTCAGCCCTCGATGTTGTGCATGACGTGCTTGATCCGGGTGTAGTCCTCCAGGCTGTAGACCGAGAGGTCCTTGCCGTGCCCGGAGTGCTTGAAGCCACCGTGCGGCATCTCCGAGACGAACGGGATGTGCGTGTTGACCCAGACGCAGCCGAAGTCCAGACGACGGGTCATCCGCATGGCTCGGCCGTGGTCCCGCGTCCAGACCGACGCGGACAGGCCGTAGTCGACGCCGTTGGCCCAGCGCACCGCCTCGTCCTCGTCGGAGAAGCGTTGCACCGTGATGACCGGCCCGAACACCTCGTCCTGGATGATCTCGTCGGCCTGACGCAGCCCGGAGACCACCGTCGGCGCGTAGAAGTAGCCGCGTTCGCCCTGCCGGGACCCGCCGGTCTGAATCGCCGCGTGGTCCGGCAGGCGGTCCACGAAACCGCTGACCCGGGTGAGCTGGTTGGCGTTGTTCAGCGGACCGTAGAGCACGTCGGCGTCGTCCGGGGCGCCGGTCTTCGTGTTGCGGGCCTGCTCGGCGAGCGCCGCCACGAAGTCGTCGTGGACGCCGGGGCCGGCCAACACCCGGGTGGCCGCCGTGCAGTCCTGCCCGGCGTTGAAGTAGCCGCCCAGCGCGATGGCCTCGGCGGCCGCCGCCACGTCCGCGTCGTCGAAGATCACCACCGGGGCCTTGCCGCCCAACTCCAGGTGGGTGCGCTTCAGGTCGGGGGCCGCCGCGGCGGCGACCTCCATGCCCGCGCGGGTCGAGCCGGTGATCGACACCAGCTGCGGGGTCGGGTGCGACACGAGGGTACGACCGGTGTCCCGGTCGCCGCAGACCACGTTGAACACCCCTGGTGGGAAGAACTCGGCGGCGATCTCGGCGAGCAGCAGCGTCGACACCGGTGTGGTGTCCGACGGCTTGAGCACCACTGTGTTGCCGGCGGCGAGTGCGGGCGCGATCTTCCAGACCGCCATCATCAGCGGATAGTTCCAGGGGGTCACCTGCGCGCAGACGCCGATCGGCTCACGCCGCACGTACGAGGTGTGCCCGGCCAGGTACTCCCCGGCGGACCGCCCCTCCAACATCCGCGCGGCGCCGGCGAAGAACCGGAACTGGTCCACCGCCGGGGGAAGCTCCTCCTCGGCGGTGAGCTGGCGGGGCTTACCGGTGTTGCGCACCTCGGCGTCGACCAACTCGGCGGCGCGCGCCTCCACGGCGTCGGCGAGCTTGAGCAGCGCCCGCTGCCGCTCGGCAGGGGTGACCTCCCGCCAGCTTTCGAACGCGGTGGCGGCGGCGCTCATCGCCGCGTCCACGTCGGCGGCGCCGGAGACCGGGGCCTGGGCGAACACCTCACCCGTGCAGGGGTCGACCAGGTCGGCGTAACCGCCGTCGGACGGGTCGACGTAGGAGCCGTTGACGAAGTTGCGCAGCTGCTGCTGGTCACTCATGAGGGATCACTCCGAGGGGGCCGGGGGCGCGGTTCTGCGGCGGTTATCGCAATCTCTCTGCCATCTTCGCTACTGAATTCGCGGCAGACAAGGGTTATCGCGACTGTTTCCGTCGACTGGTCGCTCGGTTACTCTGCTCGGCGTGGAGCCCACAGCCTTCTTCGTCGCCTCCCGCCCCGCCACCGGCGAGGGTGAGTTGACAGTCCACCACCCGTACGACGGCCGCCCGGTGGGGCGTACCACATTCGCCACGCCGGACCAGGTCGACGCCGCCGTCGCCGCGGCGGCCGGGGTGGCCGCGCAGGCCGCGGCCCTGCCGGCGCACGCCCGCGCGGCGGCCCTCGACCACGTGTCACGGCGGATCGCCGAGCGCGCGGGCGAGATCGCCGCCCTGATCACCGCGGAGAACGGCAAGCCGCTCAAGTGGGCCCGCGCCGAGGTCGGGCGTGCCGTGTCGACCTTCCGCTGGGCCGCCGAGGAGGCCCGCCGATTCTCCGGCGAGTTGCAACGACTCGACACCGACCCGGCCGCCGACGGGCGGATCGCCCTGGTCCGCAGGGTGCCGCGCGGGCCGGTCCTGGGCATCACGCCGTTCAACTTCCCGCTCAACCTCGTCGCCCACAAGGTGGCGCCGGCCATCGCCGTCGGCGCGCCGATCATCGTCAAGCCCGCGCCCGCGACGCCCCTGACCGCGCTGCTGCTCGGCGAGTTGCTGGCCGAGACCGACCTCCCGGCCGGGATGTTCTCGGTGCTGCCGCTGCCCAACGACCGCGCCGCCGAGCTGGTCACCGAACCCCGGCTACCTCTGGTGTCGTTCACCGGCTCCGGGCCGGTCGGCGCCGCCATCCGACGCGCCGCGCCGGAGAAGCACGTGACGCTGGAGTTGGGCGGCAACGCCGCCGCGGTGCTCTGTGCGGACTGGACCGCCGACGAGGACCTGGACTTCGCCGCGCAGCGCATCGCGACGTTCGCCAACTACCAGGCCGGCCAGTCGTGCATCGCCGTCCAGCGGGTGTACGTGCACCATGCCCTGCACGCCGACTTCCTGCCCCGGCTGGTGGCGGCCGTGCGGGGGCTGCGGAGCGGAGACCCCACGTCCGAACTGACCGACGTCGGGCCGATGGTGTCCGAGGACGCCGCCCGTCGGGTCGAGACGTGGGTGGCCGACGCCGTCGCCGCCGGCGGCACCGTCGAGGTGGGCGGCCTCCGCGACGGCGCGACCTACCCCCCGACAGTGCTCACCGGCGTGCCGGCGAACGCCAAGGTCGTGGCCGAGGAGGTGTTCGGGCCGGTGCTGGTGGTCACCCCGGTCGCCGACGACCAGGCCGCGTTCACAGCGGTCAACGACTCGGCGTACGGCTTGCAGGCCGGCGTCTTCACGCGACGCCTGGACGTGGCCTTCGCCGCCGCCCGCGCGCTGGAGGTGGGCGGGGTGATCATCGGTGACGTGCCGTCGTACCGCGCCGACCAGATGCCCTACGGCGGGGTGAAGGGCAGCGGCGTCGGCCGGGAGGGGCTGCGCAGCGCGATGGACGACTACACCGAGCCCAGGGTCATGGTGCTGACCGGCCTCGCGCTCTAGCCCGGCGACACCGCCGGGCTAGTCGGCCTGCCAGGTGCCGTCGTCGCGGACCCGGGCGGGGGCCCGGCCGAGCAGCAGAGTGGTCAGCGCGGCGTCGATGGTGTCGCCGAGGAACCACTCGCCGGCCTGGTCGAGCGCGAAGACCCGGCCGCGCTCGTCCACCGCCAGGATGCTGTCCTGCTGCTCGGTGCCGATCGGAAAGAGGCGTACGCCGAGCACCGCGCCGAAGTCCGCGAGGGTGTCGGCGGTGTGCGCGATGGTGTGCGGGCGGATGTCGAAACGGGAGATCCACACCTGCTCGCCCCTGCCGCGCCGCGCACCGACCAGGCTGGGGAACGCGGTGAGCGCCTCCACGGCGGCGGGAAAGACCTCGTGCCGGTGGTTGCGCCCCGGCACCGACGTGACGTCCCGTACGGCGGCGGCGGCCATGATCTGATCGCCGATGTGTGGCCGCCAACCGGCCGCGACCAGGGCGTTCGCGACCTCCGCCGGGAATCGCCCAGGATCGGGGTCGGATGCCTTCGGCGCGGTCCACGTCTCGGTGTAGGCGCGAGCCGACTCCGGCAGGACGTTCGCCCGCACCAGGAAGGCGATGCACGAGTCGCAGGGCCGCTCGGCGGGCCCTCCAGCGGGATCGCCCGGCTCACGGATCCGGAAGATCTCGAAGCGGGCGCCCTCCAGCAGCGCCGCTGCCTCGGCCCGTCCCATCGGGGCGATGCCCTCGGCGACGCGGCGGTGGTCGTACTCGTGCAGGACGTCGGAGACCACGATCAGCTCGGCGTGCGCCGCCCCGCCGCGAACCAACTCGCCGGGGGGTAGCTGGTCGAGATAGTCGCGGACCAGCGGGTGATGGTTGATTGGCACGTCGGCCTTCGTGCCCTGGGCCGTCCAGATCCGTCCGTCGATGGTCAGGTGCGCGGCGGTGTTCGGGGTGGCGCCCCGATGGATTTCCCGGACCAGCAGGCTCGACGGGTCGAGAGTGCGGGGAGCCGTCGGCCCGACGGGCTGGCTACGCCGGTACAGCTCCGCCACCACAGTGCTCGGCACCCGGGGCCACGTGGTGACAGTGCCGGTCTGCTTGTCGATGACTGTCGTCGGCAGGTCACCCGGCACCGTGCGCACCTCGGTGGGCACGACGGACGTGATGACCCACCCCAGGTCGAACTCGTCGACCATCGCGGTGCACTCGTGGCCGAGACGCTGCGAGTCACGGCGGGCCCAGGTGGCGGCGAGCTGCTCGGCCTGTTGACGGTCGATCACGCATTGAAACTACCGGACTACACGGATCGATGGCGGCCGGTATTGTCTTGCTCTACCGACGGTGACGGGAGGGCGGCGGTGGACGAACAGGCGGACCGGGGCGTCAATCGCGAGCTACGTGCCCGATTCGACGACGTTTATGGGCAATACCAGCAGCTCAGGTCCGGTTTGGACACGCTCCAGAAGCGACTCGCCGCGCTGCGGGTGACCCGCCGGTCGGCTGACGGCCAGGTGACGGCGACAGTGGGCGCGCAGGGCCAGTTGATCGAGGTCGAGCTGACGCCGGCCATCTACCGGGACCGCGACGCCGACGCGCTCGGCCGAAAGGTCACCGAAACGATCCGGGCCGCCGCGACAGCCGCCGCCGACGCCACCCGCGACCTCGTCGCCGAGAGCATGCCGGCCGGCTCCGGCGCGACGGACTTCCTCAAGACCGGCGATTACGCCACGCTGCTCGGTCGGGCCGACGCCGTACTCGGCAAAGGTGAGGCGAAGCCATGACCGACGGGCAGCTCTGGCTTGATCCGTCCCGGGCCCTCCGGGGTGGTGCCGACCTGGCGCTCGCCGGCGAGGCGGTGACGGCCCGTCGTGCGGCGGAGGGTGGCGCGATCGAGGCCGCCAGCGGTGCCAGGCCCTGGGGTCGCGACGACATCGGCGCTGCCTTCGAGCGCAACTACCGTGGGTTCGAGCAGACAGTGCTGCGGGCCTGGGCCGGCGTCGGGCACCGGCTCACCGAGCTGGGCGGCGACGTGGTCGAGGCGGTCGACGCGAGCGTGCAGACCGACGGGGCCAATGCCGCCCGGGTCGGTCGGGCCGCCGACCGGCGCTGACGATCCCGATGAGCGTGCTGCCGAGCCCCATCCCGCACCCCCTGGACTACGCGCCGTGGGACGTGCCCGGCTGGATCTACGAGGCCCTCGACTGGGTGGTCGGCGTGCAGTGGCCGGAGGGCAACGAGCGGGCCGTCTGGGACGTCGCCGACCAGTGGTACGCGGTCGCCTCCGTGCTCGCCGGGCCGCACGCCGACGCCGCCGCGGCCGCCGTCGAGGTGCGCAACGGGTACGGCGGTGTCGGGGCTGTCGACGCGGCGTTCGAGGCGGCCTGGCGGGGGATCGCCGAGGGCGCCGACGCCCCGCTGCCCGTGCTGCTCGCGGTCACCGCCGACCTGGGCCGACTGGTCGAGGAGTGCGGTTGCGACATCGAGGGCGCCAAGCTGGAAGTCTGGATCGAGCTGGGCATCCTGGTCATCGAGCTTCTCACAGTGGCGGTGGCGGCGGTGTTGACCGCCGGTGCGGCAACCCCGGCCGCCGGCGCGGCGATCACCGCGACGCGACTGCTGGTCCAACAGATCTTCAAGCGGCTGATGGGCCAACTGGCCAGCAAGTCCCTCAAGCATGGGCTCAAGGAGGCCGGCGAGCGGGCCGCCAAGGACGTCGCCCGAGGTGGCGCACGCGGGCTCGCCAAGCGAGCCGCCCGTGGCGGGCTGGAGGAGGCCGCCGAGGAGGCCGGGGTCACCCTGGCCACCCAGGCGTACCAGAACTCCACCGGGCGGGCACACGGCCTGGACCTGACCGATCTCGGCGCCTCGGCGGTCGGTGGCCTGGCCGGCGGGGCGGTGGCGCCGCTGGCCGGCCTGGGTCGGCACGCGACCGGGCGAGCGGCGAAAGTCGGGGAGCACCTGGGGCGGGAGATGACCGGCGAGGTGCTCGCCGACAGCGCGGCGAGCCTGGCCACCGGTCAGGGCCTGACCTCGATGGAGGACGTGGCGCGCGCCGCCGCGTCCGGGGCCACCGGTTCGGCGACCGGGCAGACCGACCACGCGCTACGCGCCCGGCTCGACGCACAGGCCAACGCCCTCGCCGGAGCATCGTTCACGGGCCCCTCCCTCCCGGCCGTGCTGCCCGTCGCGGCTGACGCGGTCTCTGCGGGAGCGTCTCCCTCCGTCGGGGTCTCGTCTGCTGCGGCCTCGGCTGCGGCGGGGGCTGCTTCTGCGGGGGCTGCCGGTGGTGTGGCCTCGGGTGGTCTGGTGACGGCTGCGAGCATTCCGATGCAGGCGACGGAGAGCGTTGCCACCACGCCGCCGAACCAGTCGGCTGCGCCGACGACACCGGCTGTCGAGCAGTCACGGGGAGCCGGGCTGGCGTCTCCGATCGCGCCCGACGTGCAGACGTCGTCACCGATGCCGGTTGGCGGGGTGTCCGACGTGGACGCGGCGGATCGTTCGGTACGCGCGTCCGAGGTGACTCCGTCGACGGGTGGGTCGTTCGGCGACAGAGCGGGCGTCCCACACCCGGCCGACCCCGTGCCCTCGGCGACGACCACCACCCCGGCCACGTCGGCGGTGGATGTCGGTCCCGTCGCGTCGGCTTCGGCTGCCGATCCGGCCACCTCGGCGGTGGCTGACCCGAGTCGGCCTGTGGTGGGTGCCGATCCGAGGCTTTCGTCGGCGTCCGCGCCCGTGGTCGGTCCCCTCGAATCGGGCGGGCCGGCTGCCACCGGTGCGCCGCCGGCCCACCCCGGCAGCTCACCGCACCCCACCACCTCCGGACCGACCGCCTGGTCTCCGACGACTGGACCCTCCGCGCCGACGATCAACCCCGGGCTGGCGGCGCCGGTCACCTTCGGCGTCCCGAGCACCACCAACGGGCCGCTACCGGTCGCCTCCACCCCACCGGCGGTGGGTCGGTTCGCCGTGCCCTCGCGTGTCCCCACCCGGGCGACGCCCGCACCGGTGCGAGCGCCCGACCATCCCGCCCGGGGAAGGGCGTCGATCCCCGTCGACGTGGCAGCGTTCGGCGCCCCGACGGTGCGCGAGCCGGAGACCAACGACTCGTACGCGGCGCAGTGGGCCGCTGCGGCGGAAGCCGCCGAGCGGCAGCGCTACCAGGACCACTACGAATCGGTGCGGATCGGGTTCGAGAACAACCGCCGGCAGGCCGAAGCCGCCCGACTGCGCACCCGCGCCGTGGAGCACGATCGGCGAGCCGTCGAGTACGCCACCTACGCCCGGCAACTGCACCAGGCCGGCAACCGGCAGTGGGCCGACGGCTGGCAGCGCGCCGCGAACGAGGAAACTCGCGCGTACGCCGAATGGCGTGACCTGGCAGACGCGGTGCTGGCCGGCACCACGGCCCCGCCGGTAGTGGACATCAGCGCCACCTTCGAGCACGCCAACCGTGACGTGGGCGCGCTTGCGCTCGGCGCTGTGGAAACTACCGGTCCGTCCATGCTCACCGGCGACGACGATCCGCCGCCGATCGACGACTCCCGGCCGTACGGGCAGCCCGGAGGACTTCGGCCACCGCTCGCCCTGCACCAGGTCGACGTCGAACGACAGATGCCCCGCGGACCGGACGGCACCGTCACCCGCACCGCCGACCCTCGACACGGCGGCTGGTTCGGGCTGCTCAACGACGGCGGTCCCGCGGCCGACGCCACCCGGGGCATCAACTGCCTGGACTGCACACTGTCGCTGTTCGAGACGTGGGTGCACGGGCGACCCCGCGTGTCGGCGCCCCGAACGTTCGACGGCTACCTCGACGGCGACATCCGGCGCCCCATCCGTGGCGAGGCGGGCGGCCCCGGTCGGGTGGAGGACGTGACCGGCGGGCGCTTCCAGCAACTCCTCGCCCCGGCGTCCGGTCAACGTACGGACACAGCGCAGGCGCGGCAGGCCGCCGACCGGGGCTACCGCAACCTGCACGACCAACTGCTGCTGGGCGGCCATGGCAGTTACTCGTTCCTGGTCACCGAGTGGGCGCACGGCGGTTCGCACGCCTGGGTGGCGCTCAACCAGAACGGCACTGTGCTCTACGTGGACCCGCAGAACGGCGTGGTCCGGGACCGGCCGCTCTACCCTGACGTGGTCGGCATCGACGCGCTGGTGCTGAGCGGAGACGGCAGACCGATGCCGCTTGGCGGACTACCCCGGGGCCGGTTCAGCGAACGGCCCGACCTGCCGGATCACCCGCCGACGCACGACGACGGCGGCCACGGCGACCCGTATATCAACCGGATGTACCTGCTCCTCGACGGCCCCGGCTCGGCCCCTGATGCCGACGCCAACGTTCCAGCGAGCGCCGATCTCGACCAGCCAACACCGGGTGGCGGCCCTGCCCGCGCCGTTCTGTCGGCCAATAGCTTGGACGACGTCTTCGCGGCGGGGGTGACTCCCGTTGAGTTCGCGACCGCCGTCGACCCGCCCACCCTTCGTCGGCTGGTGCCGGACCTGGACGACGCGTCGGCACGGGATCTCGTGCGACTGTTCGCCGACGACCGGGTCCGGGACATGCTCGATAGCGCCAGGCGAGAGCCGCCGCCGAACGAGCCGAACCTGGCCGAGCGGCTGGCGCGGCAGTTGGTGCGACACCCGGACCTGGCGCGCATGATCCAGTCCACGCCTGAACTCGCGAAGTCGCTGACGGCCCGTCCGCTGACCCTGTATCACCTGGCCAGCCACCAGCAGGCCATTGACGTCCTCGCCGAGGTGCTGGACGACGTCGCCCAACAGGAGGCAGCGGAGCCCGGGGTGTTGGGACAGACGATCGGGACCGGTAACGATGTGGATCAACCACAGCCAACGCCACTCACGGACGAGCAGCGGCGGATCAGCGCGAGTATTCGGATTCCGGATGATCCACCGACCCAACCGGGATTCGAGAAGCGTCGCCAGTCTGACCCTTCCTATCGGCAGCAGTACCTCGACGAGCTCTATGCAGCAGCTACCGTTGCTCAGGCGGAGCTGAATCAGTTGGCGACGTCCCTAGCCCTTGTCGGTGATCGTCGGGTCGGTGAGCCCGGGTGGCGTGCCCAGCCCAAGGATCGCCGTCGAGCCGAGGACAAGGTGGCCAAACACCAGGGCGATGCGTCCAAGCTGCTCGACCTGGCCGCCGCGAAGGTCGAGTTCCGCAATCTCGACGACCTCTACGCGGCACTCGAGCGGATACGCGACCACCCTGAGGTCGTGATCGTGAGTTGCCAGGACCGGTTCGTGTCTCCCGAGGACAGTGGTTACCGCGACGTGCAACTTGTCCTGCGGACCCGGAACGGTCACCTTGCGGAGTTTCGCCTGCACCTGACCGCGCTCGACGAGATCGCGGTCTGGGAACATGCGCTGTATGAGGTGCGCCGCGATGTGGATGCGTTGGCCCGGATCGAGGGTCGAGCGTTGACGAGACGCGAGGGAGCGATCGCAGACGGAATCCTTCGTCGCGAGCAACAGGTGTTCTGGCAGGCGCTGCAGTCAACTTACGAGGGGAACGCTTGATGGCCCGAATGCCAGGTCTGGTGCTTCCTTCCTATTACCTGTACTACCAGTCGCCGGTCAAAATCGTGGAAACGCCCGACGGTGGCGCCAGGGTTTGGCGTGTTGCGATCGACACTGGCGCTTGGCAGGAGAAGAACGACCTGTTCAGCGAGATCGTTTTCGACGTCGGAGGTGACGTATTCCGGCGCACTCCTGATGACTTCGTGCAGGAGGTCGAGCGCTTCCGGGCTCATTATCTCGAGGGGGAAGGTCCGATCTTCGCTCTCTACGAGACGGTGCAGGCGGTCAGGGACGTGGCGAAGGCCGAAGATCGTCACCTGACGCCGAAGGAGCAGGCGCTCATTCGTGGAATTCGGCAGCGGACGTTCGTCATGTTCGAGGAGCAGCTTCGCGCGGCCGGTGATCCTGGCGCGGACCCCGACATAGCGAGAGCGAAGTAGGCATGCGTCGCGGATGGACAGACGGAGGGCGGGTCGGTGGCGGGGCCGAATAAGATCGACGCATGGCGAAATCCGGTACGCAGGGCGTCAGGTCCACCGTCTGGGCCTGGCCGGTCGGCATCCTGATCGGTCTGGCGATCGGCATTCCCGTGTTCGGTGCGAAGGGTGGCGTCGCCTTCGGTGTCGCCCTCGGCATTGCCTTCGCGCTCGGCCTGGGTGCGATCAGGGGCCGGGCCGACGGTGACCCCGCTCAAGGTGGCTCGGACGGTAGGGCCGCCGGGGATGGCGCCGACGCCTCGGGCCGAGGGTGATCGACTCCGGTTCCTTGAAGTCGGGGCATCCAAGGCCGTGGGATAGCCCGACTTCCGTGAAGCCGAGTGGATCATGGCGCACGCCGGGCACGCCGGGCATGAACGCCGCGCCGGACGCGGTGGGAGCGGGGACGACAGGGCCGGGCAGTGTTGCCGAGGCGGTGGCCGTACAGGAGGAATTGCGGCCGCTGGTGGACCTGGTCGGGCCGGGGCCGAGCGCGCCCGCGACGGTGGCCGGCCTGGACGTCGCGTACGCCGAGGGTGGTGACCTGCTGGCGGCGGCCGTGACGGTCCTGGACGCCCGGACCCTCGCGGTGGTGGAATCCGCTGTCGGTGTGGGGCGACCCGCGTTCGGATATGTGCCGGGGTTGTTCGCCTTTCGTGAGTTGCCGGCGTTGCTCGCTGCGCTCGACCGGCTGACCGCCGTCCCGGACCTGCTGGTCTGCGACGGGCACGGGTTGGCCCATCCGCGTCGGTTCGGGCTCGCGTGCCACCTGGGGGTGGTCACCGGGTTGCCCGCGATCGGGGTGGCGAAGACGCCACTGGTCGGGGTGTGGGATCCGCCGGCCGCCGAGCGGGGTTCCTGGTCGTCGTTGCGCGACGGTGGTGAGGTCGTCGGTCGGGTGCTGCGGACCCGCGACGGGGTGAAGCCGGTCTTCGTCAGTGTCGGCCATCGGATGAGCCTGGAGAACGCGACAGCGCAGGTGCTCGCGTTGACTCCGCGCTACCGGCTGCCGGAGACCACCCGCACCGCCGACCGGCTGTGCCGCGACGCCCTCGCCGAGGCGCAGCAGGCCCGCTGACTGGCTGGTCAGCCCGGTCATCAGTTGGTCGGCGGGAGGCGCCGTAAACCGTAACGCCGCCCACATGCGGGGCGCTCTATGACCGGTGGGACAGGTGGGCCGGTAGTAGCCTGACCCGCGGACCCCACCCGGGGAGAACGGCGAGGTAATCATGACAGTGCGTCGACGCGTGGCACGGCTCGCGGCGGTCTGCGGTCTTGCGGGCGGCCTGGTGATGCTCGGTGCGTCACCGGCGCTGGCCGATCAGGACTCGGTCCGGGTGGGCGCGGCCAGTAGCTTCGCCGCCGGTGGTTCCGCGCAGGGGGTGAACGTCGCGGTGCGCAAGCGCACCGACGGGTGCGTCCTGTTGCGTACCGCGCTGGGCTTCAGCCTGGAGGGTCTCCAGCCGAACCAGGTGGCGGTCGAGGTCAACGCGGGCGGGCGCTGGTTCCCGGTGGCCGTGACCGGCGGCGCCGGCACCGTGTCGACCGCGCAGACGTCACCCTTGAAGCCGACGCTGTGCAAGGGCAAGGGCATCACGGTGCGGTACCGGGTGGCGTTCGCGGCGGGTTCGCCGGGCGGCCGTCTCGTGGTCAGGGGCGCGGGCATCAGCGCCGCCGGCCAGACGCTGGGTCACGCCACGGACGCGGCGCGGCTGACTGGAGGGCGGGTCACTCCGTCGCCGACTCCGTCGCGGTCGACGAAGCCGACGCCGACTCCGACCCCAACCGAGGTCGCTACCGTCGACGAGGCGGTGAACCCGGCGGCGCAGGGGGGCGTCTCCGCGGCGCCGAACACCACGGCGACGGCCGCCGAATCGTCCGGAGGAGGTTCACCGGTGATGTACTTCGGCATTGTGCTGGTGGCGGTCGGACTGCTGCTCATCGTGCTGCTGTTCCGTCGGTCCCGGCAGGACCGCAAGCCGTCCGACGACGCGCCGGGCACCCTCCCGGGCAACCCCGGTGGCACCACCTACCGCGCCGGGGGTGGGTTGCCGGCCGCGCCCGGTCGCCCCGGTCAGGTGTACGGCCAGCAGCCGCCGGCCGCCGCCTGGGGTGGTGCGGTGCCGTCACCGCGTCCCGCCACCGGCGGGGTTTACGGTGCCCGGCCGGACACCTCCGCCCCGGAGGCCACCCAGCCGATGCCGGGTCGGCCCGACGGTCGCCCGAAGCCCGGTGACCCGCCCACCGACGGTGACGGCCACACCGTGTTCATTCCCCGCCTCCCCGGCTGAGCGGAGGACGGCCCGGCCCTCCGTTAGGCTCAGGATCGGTGTCTAACCTGCGGCCAAGGAGTGGAACACGTGTCTGATCTGTCCCAGATTGTGAAGGCGTACGACGTCCGCGGGACGGTGCCGGACCAGTGGGACGAACGGGCCGCCGAGGCACTGGGCGCCGCCTTCACCCAACTGCTCAACTCCACCGACGAGCCGGGCGACGCCGTCGTCGTCGGGTACGACATGCGGGCCACCTCGCCCGGCCTGGCCGCCGCGTTCGCCGCCGGCGTACGCGCCGAGGGCCGCTCGGTGATCGAGATCGGCCTCGCCTCCACCGACCTGCTCTACTACGCGTCCGGTTCGCTCGACCTGCCCGGCGCGATGTTCACCGCCAGTCACAACCCCGCGCAGTACAACGGCATCAAGATGTGCCGTTCCGGCGCGCGCCCAATCGGCCAGGAGAGCGGCCTGGCCGAGATCCGGGAGCGGGCCCAGGCCCTCCTGGACTCGGGCGACGCTCGTCCCGCCGGTGCGCCGACCCGGCCCGCCGAGCGACGCGACCTGCTCCCCGACTACGCCGGCTACCTGCGCAAGCTGGTCGACCTCTCGGGCATCCGGCCGTTGAAGGTGGTCGTCGACGCCGGCAACGGCATGGGTGGCTTCACCGTTCCGACAGTGCTCGGCGACGCGGCCCTGTCGCCGTTGCCGCTGGAGATCGTGCCGCTCTACTTCGAGTTGGACGGCAGCTTCCCCAACCACGAGGCCAACCCACTCGACCCGGCGAACCTTGTCGACCTCCAGCGCGCGGTGGTCGAGCACGGGGCCGACATCGGGTTGGCCTTCGACGGTGACGCCGACCGGTGCTTCGTGGTGGACGAGCGCGGCGAGCCGGTCTCACCGTCGGCGATCACCGCGCTCGTCGCCGCCCGTGAGTTGGCCAAGCACCCGGGTTCCACGGTGATCCACGGCCTGATCACCTCCAGTGCCGTCGCGGAGATCATCCGGGAGCACGGTGGGCAGCCGGTCGTCGCCCGGGTCGGGCACTCCTTCATCAAGGCGGAGATGGCTCGCACCAACGCCGTCTTCGGCGGCGAGCACTCCGCGCACTACTACTTCCGGGACTTCTGGTTCGCCGACACCGGGATGCTCGCGGCGATGCACACGCTGGCCGCGCTGGGCGAGCAGTCGCTGCCGCTGTCCGTGTTGGCCGGTGAGTACGAGCGCTACATCGCCTCCGGTGAGATCAACTCGACGGTGGTCGACCAGGCGGCGGCGGTGGCCGAGGTGCGCGCCGCGTACCCCGACGCGGTGGCCGACGAGATGGACGGGCTCACCCTGCGTTTCCCCGACGGCGCCTGGTTCAACCTGCGCGCCTCCAACACCGAGCCGCTGCTGCGACTCAACGTCGAGGCGCCCACCCGGGATCGGATGGTCTCGCTCCGGGACGACGTGCTCGACCGCGTTCGCCGATAAGATCGCCTGCGCCGGTCGGCACCGCCGTCGGTCAAGCCGTACACGTGGAAGGAGCCGCGCCATGGCCCTGGATCCGCAGTTGCTCGAGATCCTTGCCTGTCCGGACACGCACCACGCCCCGCTCACCTATGACGCCGAGGCGCAGACGTTGACCTGTACGGAGTGCGGCCGGATCTTCGAGGTCCGCGACGACGTGCCGGTGCTGCTGCTCGACGAGGCGCGCGGCGGCCCCGGGCAGTCCTCATGATCGACGGTACGGCCGGGGTCAGCGGACGCCGGGACGCCGACGAGGCCCTGCTCGACAACCCGCAGGCGTTGGCCGAGGCCGACCCGGGTGGCATGCTCCGGCACACGGCGTCGGCCGGTGCGCAGGTCCGCGAGAGCGCCGCGCTGGCAGCCGAGGCGAACCTCGCGGTGCTCGCCGACGACGGGCGGCCCCGAGCCGTCGTGATCGCCGGCATCGGCACCGCCGGGCGTACCGGGGACGTGCTGGCCACTGTCGCCGGGCCACGCTGCCCGGTCCCGATCATCGGGCACCGCTCCGCTGGCGTACCCGGTTGGGTGGGCGCGGCCGACGTGGTGATCGCGGTGAGCGCGTCCGGACGTAGCCCGGAGGCGCTCGGCGCCGCCGAGGCGGCCCACCGCCGTGGTGCCCGACTCGTCGCCGTGGGTGCCCCGGACTCGCAGTTGCAGTCGATCGCCGAGCAGGCCAGGGCGCCGTTCATCCCGGTGCCCCGGCGTGCTCCGGCCCGGGCCAGCCTCTGGGCGCTCACAGTGCCGGTGCTGCTCGCGGCCCGTTCCCTCGGGCTCGTGAAGGTCAACGAGGCGGACCTGGCCGAGACCGCGGCCCGGCTCGACGCGGACGCCGACCGCTGCCGGTCGGCCGCCGAGTCCTTCGTCAACCCGGCGAAGTCGCTGGCCCTGGGCCTGGCCGGCTCGATCCCGATCGTCTGGGGTTCGTCCCCGCTGGCCACCGTGGCCGCCCGCCGGTTCGGCGACACCCTGTCGGCAAACGCCCGCTACCCGGTGGTCACCGGGGCGCTCGGTGAGGCCGGGCGGGGTCGGGTCGGTCTGCTCGACGGTGTCTTCGGCGGCCTGGCCGAGGGGGAGCGGGACATCTTCGCCGACCCGGCCGACGACGACGACGGTGAGGGCACCCGGCTGCGGTTGGTGCTGCTGCGCGACGGCGGGCTCAACGCCGAGGACGACACCGATGAGCCCCTCGCCGTCGAGGAGCGCCGCGCGGACGCGGTGCAGACCCTCGCCGAGCGCCGTGGCGTGCGGTGCGACGTGGTGACCGCCGAGGGTGGCTCCGCCCTGGAGCGGCTGGCCTCGCTGATCGCGGTACCGGATTTCGCCTCGATCTACCTTGCCCTGGCCCACGGGCTGGACCCGATGGCCGTGCCGGCCATCACCGAGATGAAGGAGCTGTCGAACCAGTGAACGAACGCAATGGGCGGCGCGTCATGCGCGGACCGGGCGGCTTCGTGCGGCGAAGCGGAGCGGTGGCATGAGCGCCAATGGTGGGACGAAGGCGATCGTCGCCGCTTTGCTGGCCAACATCGGCATCGCCGTCACCAAGTTCATCGCGTTCCTGCTCTCCGGCTCGTCGTCGATGCTGGCCGAGGCGGTCCACTCGGTCGCCGACTCCGGTAACCAGGGCCTCCTGCTGCTCGGTGGCAAGCGTGCGAAGCGCGCGGCCACCCCGGAACACCCGTTCGGGTACGGCCGGGAGCGCTACATCTACGCGTTCATCGTGTCCATCGTGCTGTTCAGCATCGGTGGCCTGTTCGCGCTCTACGAGGCGTACCACAAGTGGCATCACAAGGGCGGCATCGAGTCCTGGCACTGGCTGCCGGTGGTGGTGCTGGTGTCGGCGATCATCATGGAGTCGTTCTCCTTCCGGACCGCCATCAAGGAGTCCAACCACGTCCGGGGCAACCAGTCCTGGGTGCGTTTCATCCGTCGCGCCAAGGCGCCGGAGCTGCCGGTGGTGCTCCTGGAGGACTTCGGCGCGCTTGTCGGTCTGGTGTTCGCCCTGTTCGGCGTCACCATGACGTTGATCACCGGCAACGGCGAGTGGGACGCCGCCGGCACCGCGATGATCGGCGTCCTGCTGGTCGTCATCGCCGTCGTGCTGGCCATCGAGACGAAGAGCCTGCTGCTCGGTGAGGGCGCCGAGGCGTCCGAGCTGGCAGCCATCGAACGGGCCGTCACCGACGGCCCCGAGGTGGAGCGGATCATCCACATGAAGACGCTCTACCTGGGCCCGGAAGAGCTGATGGTGGCCGCCAAGATCGCCGTTCCGGAGTGGGAGAGCGCCCACGACCTGGCCCGTGGCATCAACGCCGTCGAGGCGCGGATCCGTGCCGCGGTGCCGATCGCCCGGGTGATCTACCTGGAGCCGGACGTCTACAGCGCCGCTGCCGCCGAGGCCGGCACCGGTGCCGCGGCCGACACCGCGGTACCGCAGCCGCAGGACACGTCGGGCGAGGCGGCCGGGCGGCCCGGGGGCTGACAGGTGGAGCCACTGTACGGGCCGATCCGGGACTACGCCTGGGGCTCGCGCTCGGCCATCGCCCTCCTTCAGGGGCGATCGGTGCCGAGCGCCGGCCCGGAGGCGGAGCTGTGGTTGGGGGCCCACCCGGGCGCTCCGGCCCACGTGGATCGCGCCGGTCTGCGGGTGAGCCTCTGTGACCTGGTGCGGGACGAGCCAGGGCAGTGGCTCGGCCAGCGGGTGTCCGAGCGGTTCGGCAGCCGGCTGCCGTTCCTGCTCAAGGTGCTCGCGGCCGACGCTCCGCTGAGCCTGCAGGCCCACCCGGACGCCGAGCAGGCGCAGGCCGGCTACGCGGCGGAGGTGGGGCGCGCCGAGGGGCAGCGTAACTACTCCGACCCGCACCACAAGCCGGAGTTGCTGGTCGCGCTCACTCCGTTCGAGGCGCTGTGCGGTTTCCGGGATCCGGCGGAGTCGGCCGAGGCGCTCGCCGCGTTCGGCGTACCGGCGTTGGCGCCTGTTGTCGCCGCGTTGCGGGCCGGGCCGGCGGGGTTGCGCACGGCGGTGCGGACGTTGCTCGCCTGGCCGGTGGCCAGGCGTCACGACCTGCTGGCCGCGGTGGCGGCAGCGCCGGCCGACGGCCCGGACGCGGAGCTGACCCGCCGGTTGGCCAAGGCGTACCCGGGGGATCCGGGTGCGCTGGTCGCGCTGCTGTTGCACCACCTGCGGCTGGAGGCGGGGGAGGCGATCTGGATGCCCGCCGGCAACCTGCACGCCTACCTGAGCGGCTGCGGCGTGGAGATCATGGCGGCCAGCGACAACGTGCTGCGCGGCGGCCTGACCCCGAAGCGGGTGGACGTCGACGAGTTGTTGCGGGTGCTGCGCTTCGAGGTGCTCGACGATCCGGTGCGGGCCGCGCAGCCGGTCGGCCCGGGCGTGGACTGGTGGCCCGTGCCGGTGGACGATTTCGCGCTGCACCGGGTCCGGGTCGACGCGGCGGTGCCCTCGGTGACGCTGCCGTTGCCCGGCCCCCGGGTGGTGCTCTGCGCTGGTGGTTCGGTCACCGTGGACGACGGCGCTGGCGCGTTGACGCTGGTCTCGGGGGAGGCGGCGATCGGTACGGCGTTGGGAGCGCCGCTGCGGATCGACGGCGCCGGTGTGGCGTTCGTGGCGACGTCCGGGCTGCGCTGACCTCGCCTCGGGCGAAAGACACAAGTCCGACTTTCCCGGAATAGCTTGACGTCACCCTGGCTGAGTGTGACTCTATGAGTACGCAGCGTTATCGCGACGACGGTCCGAGAACGTGCGGGGGAACCAAACCGGGGGGATGCACGGGGCGGGCGGGACGTGGGCGGGAAAGTCCGTCCATCACCGACCGCCCCGTGCGCTGTCCGCGGACCGTGCCTGATGCCCGTCGCCGACGCGCGTAAGGTGGAGGGTCGGCGCAGACATCGTTCGACAGGAGCTTTCATGACCAGCACCCTCCCGGCGTCCGCCAGCGGCACGCCGTCCGAGGCCCGGCCGAGCACGCTCGCCGACGGCGACTTCAAGGTGGCGGATCTGTCGCTCGCCGAGTTCGGGCGTAAGGAGATCCAGCTCGCCGAGCACGAGATGCCCGGCCTGATGGCGATTCGTCGCGAGTTCGCCGAGGCGCAGCCGCTCGCCGGCGCGCGGATCACCGGCTCCCTGCACATGACCATCCAGACCGCCGTCCTGATCGAGACGTTGGTCGCGCTCGGCGCGCAGGTGCGCTGGGCGTCCTGCAACATCTTCTCCACCCAGGACCACGCCGCCGCGGCGATCGTCGTCGGCCCGGACGGCACCCCCGAGGCTCCGGCCGGGGTTCCGGTGTACGCCTGGAAGGGCGAGACCCTGCCGGAGTACTGGTGGTGCACCGAGCAGGTGCTCGCCTGGCCGGACGGGCAGGGCCCCAACATGATCCTTGACGACGGCGGCGACGCCACCCTGCTCGTACACAAGGGCGCCGAGTTCGAGCGGGCCGGGGCGGTCCCGCCGGTCGAGTCCGCCGACTCCGAGGAGTACGCGGTCATCCTCGAGCTGCTGCACCGCTCGCTCGGCGAGGACGGCCAGCGCTGGACCCGGATCTCCGCCGGCATCAAGGGCGTGACCGAGGAGACCACCACCGGTGTGCACCGGCTTTACGAGATGCACCGGGCTGGCACCCTGCTCTTCCCGGCCATCAACGTCAACGACTCGGTGACCAAGAGCAAGTTCGACAACAAGTACGGCTGCCGGCACTCGCTCATCGACGGCATCAACCGCGCCACCGACGTGCTGATCGGCGGCAAGATGGCGGTCGTCATGGGCTACGGCGACGTGGGCAAGGGCTGCGCCGAGTCGCTGCGCGGCCAGGGCGCCCGGGTCGTGGTGACCGAGGTCGACCCGATCTGCGCGTTGCAGGCCGCGATGGACGGCTACCAGGTCGCCACCCTGGACGACATTGTCGAGCAGGCCGACATCTTCATCACCGCCACCGGCTGCTTCGACGTCATCACCAACGAGCACATGGCGCGGATGAAGCACCAGGCCATCGTCGGCAACATCGGCCACTTCGACAACGAGATCGACATGGCCGGGCTGGCCAAGCGGTCCGACGTCGAGCGGATCAACATCAAGCCGCAGGTCGACCTGTGGCGCTTCGCCGACGGGCACGCCATCATCGTGCTCTCCGAGGGTCGTCTGCTGAACCTGGGCAACGCGACCGGGCACCCGAGCTTCGTCATGTCGAACTCGTTCGCCAACCAGACGATCGCCCAGATCGAGCTCTTCACCAAGACCGAGGAGTACCCGATCGGCGTCTACGTGCTGCCCAAGCACCTGGACGAGAAGGTGGCCCGGCTGCACCTCGGCGCGCTCGGCGCCAAGCTGAGCACGCTGACCAAGGAGCAGGCCGCCTACCTCGGCGTCTCCACGGAGGGTCCGTTCAAGCCGGATCACTACCGCTACTGATCGACGTTTCCGGACCGGGTCGGCTGTTCGCAGCCGGCCCGGTTCGTCGTCTCCGCCCGCCGGCTAGGCCCCATAGCTTTCGCGATCTTGCAGTTTCGGTTGGGGTTTTGCGGCTTTTGGCGCGATATGCCGCAGCAGGAAATGCAAGATCGCGGGTGGGGTGAGGTGGGGTGGGGTGGGGGCGGTTATCTGCGGCGGGTGGGGCGGAACCAGGTCCAGACGCACCAGATCAGCCAGCCGACCGACACGACGGTGGCCAGCGCCCGCAGACGTAGCGCGCTGAGCAGCAGCACCACGGCCAGCACCGCCAACCACGGCAGGAATCCCCTCACGGCGGGGATCCTCCCACAGCCGACCGGCGGCAGACCGGCTGCCGGGCGGTCGTCGGTCCTCGTCATGGGCCCAGTGAGCTTGTCGTGAACGACTTGACGAGGGTCCTGAGCAGGGAGGAAGGTATGCCTGCCCTAAGTCAGCCAAGGCGCCTAACCTACTCGGAGCCCGGATGTTCGCCACGTACCTGATCGGTCTGCGGGAAGGGCTGGAAGCCACCCTGGTGGTCAGCATCCTGGTCGCCTTCCTGGTGAAGTCGCAGCGCCGGGACCGGCTGCCGCAGGTCTGGGCGGGCGTCGGCCTGGCCGTGGCGCTATCGGTGCTCTTCGGCTGGCTGATCGAGTACACGTCGACCTCGCTGCTGTCCCGATCCGAGGACCGTGAGTTGTTCGAGGCGATCACCTCGGTCGCCGCCGTGGTCTTCGTGACCTGGATGATCTTCTGGATGCGTCGGGCCGCCCGGACCATCGCCGGCGAACTGCGGGGCAAGCTCACCGAGGCGCTGGCCGTCGGGTCCCTCGCCGTCGCCGGCATGGCCTTCCTCGCGGTGATCCGCGAGGGCCTGGAAACCGCGCTGATCTTCTACTCGGCCGCACAGGGCGCGGCCGGCGACAGCGGCCCGCTGCTCGCGTTGATCGGTGGAATCGTCACCGCCGTGGTCCTCGGTGTGCTGCTCTACGCCAGCGCCCTGCGGATCAACCTCAGCAAGTTCTTCACCTGGACCGGCGCGCTGCTGATCCTGGTCGCCGCCGGCATCCTCAAGTACGGCGTGCACGACTTCCAGGAGGCCGGCGTCCTGCCCGGCCTGAACGACCTGGCCTTCGACATCACCGGCGCGCTCGACCCGAGCACCTGGTACGCGGCCCTGCTCGCCGGCATGTTCAACGTGACTCCCGCGCCCACCGTGCTGGAGACGATCGCCTGGGTCGCGTACGCCGTGCCGGTGCTCCTGCTCTTCCTGCGACCGGCCCGGCGCAAGCCGGCACCCACCGCGACCACCACCACCGTCACCGAGCGCGGGGCCGACACCGGCGCCGAGGCCGAGGCGGCGTCCACGCCGCAGCGTGCCTGACCCACGAGGAGAGACAGCCCAGATGCGTACTACCCAGTTCTTCGCGCTGGCCGCCGCCGGCGTGCTGGCGACGGCCGGTCTGGCCGCCTGCTCCGACTCCGACAAGGGTGACTCGGCCGCGTCCGGCGGACCGATCGTGGTCAAGGCCAGCGACACCGCCTGTGAGGTCGGCTCGACCGACCTGGGCGCCGGCACCGCCACCTTCAAGATCACCAACTCGGGCGCGAAGGTGACCGAGTTCTACGTGTACGCCGACGGCGACCGGGTGATGGGCGAGGTGGAGAACATCGCCCCCGGCCTGAGCCGCGAGCTGCACGTGGAGTTGCCGGCCGGCACGTACCAGACTGCCTGCAAGCCAGGGATGAGTGGCAAGGGCATCCGGGGCGCGCTCAAGGTGAGCGGGTCGGCGCAGCCGCTCACCGCCGACGCCGCGCTGGGTGACGCCACCGACAACTACCAGCGCTACGTCAAGAGCCAGACCACCGCTCTGTTGGACAAGACCGAGGAGTTCGTCGGGGCGGTCAAGGCCGGCGATGTGGCGAAGTCCAAGGCGCTCTACCCGGTCGCCCGCACCTACTGGGAGCGGATCGAGCCGGTTGCCGAGATCTTCGGCGACCTCGACCCCAAGATCGACGGTCGCGAGGAGGTCATCGAGGAGGGGATGGAGTTCACCGGCTTCCACCGGATCGAGAAGGACCTCTGGCAGTCCGGCGACATCAGCAAGGACGGCCCGATCGCCGACCGCCTGCTGGTCGACGTCAAGGAGATCGTGGCCAAGGCGAACGCCGAGAAGCTCTCCCCGCTCCAGCTCGCCAACGGTGCCAAAGAACTGCTCGACGAGGTGGCCAGCGGCAAGATCACCGGCGAGGAGGACCGCTACTCGCACACCGACCTGTGGGACTTCGCCGCCAACCTCGAAGGTTCCAAAGCCGCCGTGTCCGCCCTGCGGCCCGCGTTGCAGCAGCGCTCGCCGGAGCTGGTCACCCAGCTGGACACCGAGTTCACGAACGTCGAGGGGCTGCTCGGCAAACACCGCGACGGCGACGGGTGGAAGCTGCACACCGCGCTGAGCAAGGCCGAGCTCAAGGAGCTCTCCGACGGGATCAACGCGCTCGCCGAGCCGATCAGCAAGGTCGCCGCGGCCGTCGCGAAGTGACCACCTGGCAGAAAGAGTCGAGTCGATGAGCGGGAGCAGGTTCACCCGGCGCCGGGCGATCACCCTGGCCGGCGCCGGGGTGGCGGGGGTCGCCGGAGTGGCGGCCGGCGCGGGGGCGCTGCTGAACGGCTCCCACGGCCCGGCCGCGGCGAACGACCACCCGGCCGGTGCTGTGCCGTTCCACGGTGAGCACCAGGCCGGCATCGTCACCCCGGCGCAGGACCGGCTGCACTTCGTGGCCTTCGACGTGATCACCAAGGACCGGGCCCGACTCGTCGAACTGCTGGAGGAGTGGTCGGCCGCCGCCGCCCGGATGACCGCGGGGCGCGATGCCGGGGTGCTCGGTGCGGTCGGCGGAATGCCGGAGGCCCCACCGGACGACACCGGCGAGGCACTCGGCCTGCCTCCCTCGCAGCTCACCCTCACCATCGGCTTCGGGCCGACGCTGTTCCGCGACGCCGACGGGCGGGACCGGTTCGGCATCGCCGACCGTCGGCCCGCCGCCCTCGCCGAGCTGCCCAGGTTTCCCGGCGACGCGTTGCAGCCGCAGCTCTCCGGCGGCGATCTGTGCGTCCAGGCCTGCGCCAACGACCCGCAGGTAGCGGTGCACGCGATCCGCAACCTGGCCCGGCTCGGTATGGGCGTGGTGAGCGTCCGCTGGTCGCAGTTGGGCTTCGGCCGCACCTCGTCGACCTCGCGGGAGCAGGCCACCGCGCGCAACCTCTTCGGGTTCAAGGACGGCACTGCCAACCTCAAGGCCGAGGACACCGAGCTGCTACGCGACCAGTTGTGGGTGCAGCCGGGCGACGGGCCGGACTGGATGGCCGGAGGCTCGTACCTGGTGACCCGCAAGATCCGGATGCTCGTGGAGACCTGGGACCGGACCTCCCTCGCCGAGCAGGAGGAGATCGTCGGCCGGACGAAGGGCAGCGGCGCGCCGCTGGGTCGCGGCGACGAGTTCGACGAGCCCGACTTCGCCGCTCGTGGCGCGGACGGCAAGCCGGTGATCGCTGAGCACGCCCATGTCACGCTGGCCCATCCGAGTCGGAACGGCGGCGCCCAGTTGCTGCGCCGGGGTTACAACTTCGTCGACGGCTCGGACGGCCTCGGCCGGCTCGACGCGGGCCTCTTCTTCATCGCCTACCAGCGCGACCCACGCCGCCAGTTCGTACCGATCCAGACCCAGTTGGCGCGGCACGACGTGATGAACGAGTACCTGCGGCACGTCTCCAGCGGGGTGTTCGCCTGTCCTCCCGGGGTACGCGACGGCGGGGATCACTGGGGGCGTGGGCTGTTCGGCTGATTGTCGTCCGGATGGCGACAACCGGATCGGCCCGGCCTGCGGTGGCGCCAGGCGGCGCCGAAGGGGGATCATGGTGGCAGCCTGGCGACGGCCTGTTCGTGCGCCAGGCACCGCAGCCGTGGCGCCGCCGCCGCGGACCGCGATCACCGTGGTGACGGCGGCGCGAAGCGTTACCGGCGGACGCCGGTCCCACCGAACTGAATGAGGATGCAATATTAATCCCATGAGAGCCCGCGTACTGGTGGTCGACGATGACCCCGCGCTCGCCGAGATGCTCGGCATCGTGCTGCGCAGTGAGGGTTTCCTGCCCTCTTTCGTGGCGGACGGCGAGCGGGCGTTGGCCGCCTTTCGCGACAGTCGTCCCGATATCGTGCTGCTTGACCTGATGCTTCCCGGTATGAGTGGTATCGACGTGGCCCGGTCGATCCGGGCGGAGTCCGGCGTGCCCATCGTCATGCTGACCGCCAAGAGCGACACCGTGGACGTCGTGCTCGGCCTGGAGTCCGGCGCCGACGACTACGTGGTCAAGCCGTTCAAGCCCAAGGAACTGGTGGCCCGGATGCGGGCCCGACTGCGCCGAGGCGAGGACGTGGCCCCGGAGATGCTCACCATCGGGCCACCGGACAACCAGATCACCATCGACGTGCCCGCGCACACGGTGAGCCGCAACGACGAGGAGGTGAAGCTGACGCCGCTGGAGTTCGACCTGCTGGTCGCGCTCGCCCGCAAGCCACGTCAGGTCTTCACCCGCGAGGTGCTGCTCGAACAGGTCTGGGGCTACCGGCACGCGGCCGACACCCGTCTGGTCAACGTGCACGTCCAGCGGTTGCGGGCCAAGATCGAGCCGGACCCGGAGCGACCGGAAATCATCCTCACCGTGCGGGGCGTGGGCTACAAGGCAGGGACCGGATAGCCTGGTCGCACTGTGTCGACCTCGCCGCCCCCACCCTCCCCGAATACGGCTGCCCGCCGGCCCAGCGCCGGCGGGGAGCTCTGGCGTGCGGTGAGCGGTCGGGTCGCTCGTGCTGTGGGTCGGGCACACCAGACCTGGCGCCGCTCGCTCCAGGTCCGGGTCGTGACCATCACGCTGGTCGCGTCCAGCCTGCTGGTCGGCGGGTTCGCGTTCCTGATCGCTGACAAGATCACCACCATCCTGCTCGACAGCGCTCGCAGCGACGTCCGGCAGCGGGTGACCAGCGGTGCCAGCTACGCGGCCAAGCAGGTCTCCTTCTACGGGCAGCCGCAGGAGGCCCAGCTCCAGGAGACCATCGACGGCACTGTCAACTACCTGGCCGGCGGCGACCCCCAGCAGACCAGCGGGGTGGTCGTGGCGATCACCGCCGACGACTACCCCAACGACATCCAGACGCGCACCTCCCCCTCGGCGAACGTGCAGTCGCTGATCAGCCCCGAGCTGCGGGCCGCGATAGCCGACGGCAAGGTGGCCAGTCAGATCCGCACCGGGCGACTCACCGGAGAGACCACCAAATACCTGGTCTACGGCTCGCCGGTGCCCACCCGCTTCGGCCAGATCGAGCTCTACTATCTGGTCCCGCTGGGCCGGCAGGACGTCACCGCCGCCGACGCCCGCGCGACTGTGGTGGCCACCGGTGTCGCGCTGGTGATCCTGCTCGGGTTGCTCGCGGCGCTGGTCACCCGGCTGGTGGTCAACCCGGTCCGGGTCGCGGCACGAACCGCCCAGCGGCTCTCCGCGGGCCTGCTCGACCAGCGGATGGTGGTCAACGGCGAGGACGACCTGGCCCTGCTCGCCGCGTCGTTCAACCAGATGGCCACCAACCTGCAACGGCAGATTCTGCGCCTGGAAGAGATGTCCCGGTTGCAGCGCCGCTTCACCTCGGACGTCTCCCACGAGCTGCGTACCCCGCTGACCACGGTCCGGATGGCCGCCGACCTGATCTTCGCCGAGCGTGACGAGTTCGACCCGGCGGTCGCCCGTAGCGCCGAGCTTCTCCAGGCCGAGTTGGACCGATTCGAGGAGCTGCTCACCGACCTGCTGGAGATCAGCCGGTTCGACGCGGGCTTCGCCATGCTGGATTCCGAGCCGACCGACCTGGTGCCGGTGGTGCACCGGGTGGTCGACCGGCTGGCCGGCCTGGCCGAACGGGTGGGCGTACCGATCGAACTCGACCTGCCGGGCACGCCGGTCATCGCCGAGGTCGACCCGCGCCGGGTCGAGCGGGTGTTGCGCAACCTGGTCGGCAACGCCGTCGAGCACGGTGAGGCCCGCCCGGTGCTGATCACTCTCGGCATCGACGAGACGGCCGTGGCGATCACCGTCCGCGACCACGGTGTGGGGCTGAAGGTGGGCGAGGAGAAGCTGGTGTTCAACCGGTTCTGGCGGGCGGACCCGTCCCGGGCCCGGCAGACCGGGGGCACCGGGCTGGGCCTGTCGATCAGCCTGGAGGACGCACGGCTGCACGGCGGCTGGCTGGAGGCGTGGGGTGCTCCGGGGCAGGGCGCGCAGTTCCGGCTCACCCTGCCGGCCCGTGCGGGCGATCGGCTGACCACCTCACCGCTGCGGCTGGTGCCGGCCGACGCCGCCCTGCCGTTCGGCGGCCCCCGCGACGGTGGACCACTGGCCATCGGTCCCGGCACCGGCGGGGCCCTGGCGATCGGCCCGGCTCCGGCCGGAGACGGACAGCGGACGGAGGTGCGCTCGTGAGACGGCCGACTCTGCTCGGGACCCTCGGCGTGATGGTGCTGCTGGGCGCCGGCTGTGGCATTCCGGCGGCATCCGACGTGCGGGTGGACGGCAAGGGCGGTGCCGCGACCGAGGCCGGTGTGATCAGTCGGGGCAGTGAGCCACCGACGCGGACGGCCAGCGGCAGCGTCAACGAGACGTTCGTCCGCAACTTCCTGTCCGCCGCCGCCGGCGAGCCGGATCGGGCGTACGAGCGGGTCAAGGCGTTCATCGCACCGGAGGACAAGACCCGTCTACAGGACAAGAAGGGCAGCGAGGTCGCGCTGAACGTGGTCCGGCTGCGCGAGGCGGTCTACACCCTCAACAGCGACTCGACCACGACCGTGAAGATCACCGTGCAGCAGATCGGGGTGCTGCGGACCAACGGCACCCTGGCCCCACCGGTGGCGACCGAGACGGAGTACGAGTTCGGCCTGCGTAGCGCGTCCTTCAACGGTGGCGTCAACGATGACCGGGCCGGCCTCTACATCATCAACCCGCCCAACGTGCTGCTGCTCAGCGACACCGCCCTTCGGGAGTATTACCAGGACGAGACGATCTACTTCTGGAGTTCGGACCGCAGCCGCCTGGTGCCCGACCAGCGCTACCGGCCGCAGGCGGTGCCGGTCGAGCGGCAGGTCAACGAGGTGGTGAAGTGGCTGGTCGGTGGCCCCTCCGACTGGTTGCGCCCGGGAGTCGTCGGGCTGCCGGACCGCACCGAGCTGATCAACAACGCCACCGGCGGCAACGGCCGGTGGGAGGTCAACCTGGACATGTCCGGTGACGACCAGAGCGGGATCGACCAGCTGATCACGCAGATCGCCTGGTCGTTGGGCGACCTCCCCGGTCAGCTGGAGTTGAAGATCCGCAACAACGCGCAGCCCGTGGTGGACCTGGGCGAGCGACGAGACTCCCGGGAGCTCTACCCGTATGCCGCCAGCCCGCAGCGGTTCGGCGTGTACGACGGCGCGATCCACCCACTCGACTTCGAAGGCGAGCCCAGCGGCACTGTGCCGTTGACACCCGAGGCCAACCGCAACGTCGTCTCCGCCAGCCTCGGGCTGGCCAAGGACCGCCGGATCCTCGCCGCGATGGTGGTCGCCGACGGCAAGAACCGGTACCGACTCGCCGTGGGCACGGGCGCCGACCCGGTCTCCGTGATCAGCCGCAGCGCCGCCGAATACTCCTCGATCGGCCGACCGGTCTGGCTGCGTACTGTCGACAACCGCCCCAGCCGCGGCCTGGTGGTGGCCGACGGTCAGCTCTACCGGTTCGACGAGGCGGCCCGGATGTATCCGGTACCGCTCAACCTGCCCTCCGCCGCGGTCACCGCTGTGGCCGCCGCGTTGGACGGCCAGCGGGTGGCGCTGATCGCCGGCGGCCGTCTCTACGTCGCCGCTGTCAACCTCGACGGCGGCGGGGCCTCGATCGGCCCGCCCCGAGAGTTGGTCACCTCGCTGACCAACCCGACGGCTGTCGACTGGGGCAGGGAGGACCAGCTGGTGGTGGCGGGGTCGGTCGGCCAGCCGGCGATCTACGAGATCAGTGTCGACGGCGCCCTGGAGACGCCGCTGCGGACCGACCTCGGCGCCAAGGTCAACCACCTGACCGCGTACCCGACCAACCGCGGTGTGCGAGCGCCCAGCGGGGCGTACATGTACGAGGCGAACGGGGTGGCCTACCGCAGCAGCCCGTTCGAACGGATCGAGCCCGGCCGGGTACGCGACATCGCCCCGGTGCCGACCGGTGTCCGGCCGAGCAACCCGTCGGCCCCGTTCTTCCTCTACTGACACGGTGAGCGGGCTCTGGGCGGACCTCGCCGACCTGGTGCTGCCCGCCGACTGCGCCGGTTGCCGGGAGCGCCGACCCGGCCTGCGGCGGGGGGTCTGCCCAGCCTGTGTCGTGGCGCTGGGCGCACTGCGGCCACTGGCTGTCCGCCCCACCCCCGCCCCGCCGGGCCTGCCGCCCTGCGTCGCCCTCGGCCCGTACGCGGGTCCGCTGCGCGAGGCCCTGCTGGCGTACAAGGAACACGGCCGACACGGGCTTGCTCGCCCGCTCGGCGCGCTGCTCGCCGAGGTCGTCGCGGCGGCCGTCGGTGAGGCCCGTCCGCTGGCGTTGGTTCCGGTCCCGGACACCGCGGCGGCAGCGCGTTCCCGCTACGGGGACCATCTCGACCGGCTGGCCCGGCACTGTGCGGCCCGGCTCAACCGCAGCGGTTGGGTGGTGCGGGTGCACCGTCCGCTGCGAGCCTCGCCCCGGCCCGACTCGGTGACCCTGGACAGCGCCGGGCGCGCGGCGGCGGCGGAGGCGGCCTTCCAGCCCCGCTCGACGGGGCCGGTCCGGGGTGGTGCCGGGGGCGTGGCGCCGGTCGTGGTGCTGCTCGACGACATCGTCACCACCGGCGTGACCCTCGCCGCCGCGAGCCGGGTGCTGACCGCGACGGGATGGGCACCCAGTGTCGCGGCGGTGCTCGCGGCGACCGAGAAAAGACACCAGTCGTAACCGATAGTGTTTCCGTTTCACCCGTTGGTGTATGAGCTGCGAAAAATCCTGGGCCGTCTCGGCAACATGGGGTGACTGCCGGGCAAACAGGAGTTAGCGTTTCGCTGTCGGGGGTAGGAGGTCGTTCCCACCACCCTCGGCGGTGAGAGGAGGCGTAGCCGTACCAACCGGTCGACGCCAGCGGGTCTCCCCACGGCGCGCGGCCGGGTAACCGGATCGAAGACCGTCCGAAACAAGGGAGGTCACGTGGACATCGTGGTCAAGGGCCGAAACGTCGAAGTGCCGGACCATTACCGGGTACACGTAGCCGAGAAACTCGCGAAGATCGAACGCTACGACCACAAACTTATTCGCGTTGATGTCGAGCTGTTTCACGAGCGCAATCCGCGCCAAGCCGACCACTGCCAGCGGGTGGAGATCACCTGCGTTTCCCGGGGCCCGGTGATACGGGCCGAAGCCTGCACTAACGACTTCTACAGCGCGCTCGACGCGGCCATCGCGAAGCTCGACACCCGGCTGCGCCGCGCTGCCGACCGCCGCCGCGTACACCGGGGCCGGCACGCGCCGATCTCCGTCGCCGAGGCCACAGCGGGCCTGCCGGTCGCGGACCTGGTGCCCAGCGCGCTGAGCGCGCCGAGCGATGGCGCCCGCGCCGGCACCGCGGTCGCGGAGCGGGTCGAAGAGGAGCAGGACGACCAGCCGTGGCACATCGCCCGGGAGAAGGTGCACCCGGCCGAGCCGATGACCATCGACGACGCGTTGTTCGAGATGGAGCTGGTAGGCCACGACTTCTACCTGTTCCAGGACAAGGAGTCCGGCCGCCCCAGCGTCGTCTACCGGCGCCACGCGTACGACTACGGCATCATCTCCCTCGCCACCTGACGGGTAGCCGTTCCGCGTCGATCATGGAGTTGTGGTGGGGAAACGCCCACCACAACTCCATGATCCGTCAGCGGAGGTCGGCGGGTAGCAGCGCGAAGGTCAGGTCGTCCAGGCGGGCGCCGGCCAGCCCGGGCAGCCGGCCGCGCTGAAGGGCCTCGCGCCGAAAACCCACCCGCTCCAGCACCCGGTGCGACGCGGTGTTGTCCGGCACCGTGCCGGCCGACAGCCGGGCGACACCGGCCGAGCCGAACGCCCACTCCGCGAGCAACCGGACCGCCCGCGTCGCGTACCCCCGGCCGCGCCAGTCCGGCAGCAACGCGTAGCCGACCGACGCCTCGCCGGCGCCCGCGTCGGTGTACGACACGCCGCAACTGCCCACGGGCTCGCCGCTGGCCACGTCCGTGATCAGCAGTCGGGCGATCTCGCCGGTCAGCCAGCCGCTCTGCGCGAGACGACAACGCCGCTCGATCGCCTCGCGGGTCGGCGGCACCGGCGGCGCCTGGTTCGCCACCACCTCGGGTCGGCTGTGCAGCCGGTACATCAGCGCCGCGTCGTCCGGCCCGAGTGGGCGCAGCGCCACCACCTCGTCGGTGAGCACCCCGCCGGGCAGGTCGGGCAACAGCCGGGCGGCCGGGCCGGGCGGATCACCGGCGACACGTACCCAGGCCAGCAGGTCGTGCCGACCCGCGTCGCGGGACGCGCCGGCCGACCGGCGCAGACCCTCGTAGCGGAAGCCGGCGGCCAACGCGACCCGCTGGCTCGACCCGTTCTCCGGTTCGGTGAGCAGCTCCAGTCGGGCCGCGCCGACGGCGAACGCGTGCTCGCTCAGCGCGCGCGTCGCCGCGGTGGCCAGCCCGCGACCGCGCGCCGCCGGTCGCATCCAGTAGCCGATCTCCACCTGACCCCGGGCGGGCACCGGGTTGTTCAACCCCACCGCGCCGAGCAGCCGGTCGGTGGCGGGGTCCGCGACGGCGTACGCCGTGCCGCCGCCGGCCCAGGCCGCCGGGGCGCCGACGTCGATCCACCAACGGGCGTCGGCATCGGTGTACGGCGTCGGCAGGTTCGACACGAACCGTTGAGTCAGCGCGTCCGCGCAGCCGTCGACCACGTCGGGACTGTCCTCCGCGCGAAACGGGCGCAGCCGCACCCCGTGCGCCTCGACGACCGCCCGCAGACTCATCTCAGATCCTTCGCGAGAAGCGCCCCGACCCACACGTCCACCCGCTCGCCCCGGTGCGGCACGCCGCCCCGGGCGATCCCCTCGATCAGGAAGCCCGCCTTCTCCGCCGCCCGACGGGAGGCGGTGTTGCCCACATTCGCCTTCCACTCGATCCGCGCCAGGCCCAACGTGCTGAAGCCCCAGGCGCTGACCGCGACCAGCGCGGCGGACAGGTAGCCCCGGCCCCGGGCCGCCGGCGCGGTCATGAAGCCGACGTCGGCCACCAGCGGGTCGGCGGGGGAGAGCCGCAGGTCGAGCGTGCCCGCGTACCGGTCGTCGGAGTCGGCGATCACGAAGCAGGCGGCGTCCCCCCGAGCCCAGGCGTCCCGGCCGTAGGTCTGATAGCCCTGCGCGTCGGCGCGCTCGTACGGGTCCGGCACTGTCGTCCAGCGGATGCTCTCCGGGTCCCGGCAGGTCTGCACCACGGCGTCCAGGTCCTTCTCCTCCATGGGCCGCAGCCGCAGCTCGCCGGTCCCGGTCTCGGCGAACAGAACGGGCTGCGGGCGGCCGAAGACGGCGGCGCGCCGGGCGGCGAGGGTGCCCGGTCCGGCCGGACCGGTCGACCCGGCGGCCGGTACCTCGCCCGGCAGCAGTGAGCCGATCCAGCCGTCCGCGCTGCCGGGCAGCGCCGGGTTGGCCAGCCGCAACCTGCCGTCGATCCGGAAACCGGCCCGGAGGGCCACCAGCCGGGAGGCGTGGTTGCCCACCTCGGCCTGCCAGAGGAGCCGGCGAAGCCCGAGGGCGTCGAAGGACCAGCGGGCCACCGCCCGGGTGGCCCGGACCATCACGCCCCGACCACGAGCCCAGGGTGCCGTCCAGTAGCCGATCTCACCGGTGCCGTCCTTGTCGATCGAGTTGAGCCCGTTGGAACCCAGCAGCTCCCCGGTGCTCGGGTCGCAGACCGCGAACGGCGCTCCGGTGCCCTCGGCCCAGGCCTTCGGGCTCATCTCGGTGACAAATCCGTGGGCGTGTTCCGGCCGGTACGGGCGCGGTACGTTGGTCCAACGCTGAATGTCCGGGTCCTGGCAGGCTCGGTGCACTGTCTCGGCGTCGGTCTCCCGCCAGGGCCGCAGCAGCACGCCGTCCTCGATGATCTCCACGGGCTCCACTCGTGCATCCTGCCGTAGCGTTCGCCGACGGCGTAACCGGATAACGTTTGGAGCGTGCGCAGGACGCGAGTTTTGTCGGGTTCGGCGGGGTCGAGCACCGCCACCAGTGACCATCGGGCCGATGGAGCGCCTACGATGGTTCGAGACTGTCTAGGGGAGCGTTGATCCGTGTCGATTCTGGAAAAGGTCCTTAACGCGGGCGAGGGCCGCATGGTGCGACGGCTCAAGGCCATCGCCGCCGCCGTCAGCTCGATCGAGGACGACTACGTCAACCTCACCGACGAGGAACTGGCCGGCATGACCGAACAGTTCCGGGAGCGGCTCGACGAGGGTGAAACCCTCGACGACCTGCTGCCGGAGGCGTTCGCGGTGGCCCGCGAGGCGGCCGCCAGGGTGCTCGGCCAGCGCCCGTACGACGTCCAGGTGATGGGCGGCGCGGCGCTGCACTTCGGCAACATCGCCGAGATGAAGACCGGTGAGGGTAAGACGCTGACCTCGGTCATGGCCGTCTACCTCAACGCGCTCTCCGGCAAGGGCGTCCACGTGATCACGGTCAACGACTACCTCGCCCAGCGTGACGCGGCGTGGATGGGCCGGGTGCACGAGTTCCTCGGGCTGACCGTCGGCGTGGTGCTGCCCAACCGGCCGGCCAGTGAGCACAAGGCCGCCTACGAGTGCGACATCACCTACGGCACCAACAACGAGTTCGGCTTCGACTACCTGCGCGACAACATGGCGTGGTCGAAGGAAGAGCTGGTGCAGCGCGGGCACAACTTCGCGGTGGTCGACGAGGTCGACTCCATCCTGATCGACGAGGCCCGCACCCCGCTGATCATCTCCGGCCCGGCCGAGCACTCCGCCCGCTGGTACGGCGAGTTCGCCGGTGTGGTGGCCCGGCTCCAGGCCGGCACCGACGGCGAGGGCGACTACGAGGTCGACCACTCCAAGCGCACCATCGCGGTGACCGAGCGGGGTGTCGCCAAGGTCGAGGACCGGCTCGGCATCGACAACCTGTACGAGTCGGTGAACACCCCCCTGGTCGGCTACCTCAACAACGCCATCAAGGCCAAGGAGCTCTACAAGCGCGACAAGGACTACATCGTCAGCGACGGTGAGGTCCTGATCGTCGACGAGTTCACCGGTCGCATCCTGCACGGCCGTCGCTACAACGAGGGCATGCACCAGGCGATCGAGGCCAAGGAGGGGGTGGAGATCAAGCAGGAGAACCAGACCCTGGCCACCATCACCCTCCAGAACTACTTCCGCCTCTACGAGAAGCTGTCCGGGATGACCGGTACGGCGCAGACCGAGGCGAGCGAGTTCAACAAGGTCTACAAGGTCGGCGTCGTGACCATCCCGACCCACCGCCCGATGGTTCGCGAGGACCGGCCCGACGTCATCTACAAGACGGAGAAGGCCAAGTTCAACGCCGTCATCGAGGACATCGCCGAGCGGCACCAGATGGGTCAGCCGGTGCTGGTAGGCACCGTCTCGGTGGAAAACTCCGAGATCCTCTCCCAGTTGCTGCGCCGCCGTGGCATCCCGCACAACGTGCTGAACGCCAAGTTCCACGCGCGGGAGGCCGAGATCGTCGCCCAGGCCGGGCGTAAGGGCGCGGTCACCGTGGCGACCAACATGGCCGGCCGCGGCACCGACATCCTGCTCGGTGGCAACGCCGAGTTCCTCGCCGCGAACGAGCTGCGCCAGCGCGGCCTCGACCCGCTGGAGAACGAGGAAGAGTACGCCAAGGCGATGGAGGAGGTCCTTCCCACCTGGAAGCAGGCCTGCGACGCCGAGGCGGAAGAGGTCTCGGCCGCTGGCGGCCTCTACGTGCTGGGCACCGAGCGGCACGAGTCCCGGCGGATCGACAACCAGTTGCGTGGTCGCGCCGGCCGGCAGGGCGACCCGGGCGAGTCCCGCTTCTACCTGTCCCTTCAGGACGAGCTGATGCGGCGCTTCCGGGCCGGAGCGGTCGAGGCGGTGATGGAGCGCTTCAACATCCCGGAGGACGTGCCCATCGAGTCGAAGATGGTCACCCGGCAGATCAAGAGCGCCCAGGCCCAGATCGAGGGCCAGAACGCCGAGATCCGCAAGAACGTGCTCAAGTACGACGAGGTGCTCAACAAGCAGCGCCAGGTCGTCTACGCCGAGCGGCTCCGGGTGCTCAACGGTGAAGACCTCTCCGACCAGGTCCGCAACATGATCGACGACACCGTCGAGGCGTACGTGCGGGGCGCCACCTCCGACGGCTACGGCGAAGACTGGGACCTCGAGCAGCTCTGGTCCAGCCTCAAGCAGCTCTACCCGGTCGGCGTGACGATCGAGGAGTTGGAAGAGGAAGCCGGTGGCTCCCGGGCCGGCATGGACGCCGACTTCCTGGTCGCCCGCCTCAAGGACGACGCCAACGCCGCGTACGACAGGCGTGAGGAGCAGCTCGGCACCGAGGGGGTGCGCCAGCTCGAGCGGATGGTGCTGCTCCAGGTCATCGACCGCAAGTGGCGCGAGCACCTCTACGAGATGGACTACCTCCAGGAGGGCATCAACCTCCGGGCGTACGCCCAGCGCGACCCGGTGGTGGAATACCAGCGCGAGGGCTTCGACATGTTCGCCACCATGATGGACGGCATCAAGGAGGAGACCGTCGGTTTCCTCTACAACGTCGACGTCCAGGTGACCGAACCGGAGCCGGAGGAGGGGGCCGACGAGGTCACCCTGCTCGACAAGCCGGTGGAGATCCGGGCCAAGGGCCTCAACCAGGCCCCGCGGCGGCAGGGTCTGCAATACTCCGCCCCCACCATCGACGGTGAGGCCAGCCCGGGTGCGGTCGCCGTGGAGCAGGCCGAGCAGCAGGCTCCGGCGCTGGGTGTGGGCCGACCGTCTCCGGGTGCTCCTGCGGCACCGGGGCAGAGTGCGCCGTCCGCTCCGCAGCGGCCGGCATCCGGGCTGCGTGGCCCGGCAGTTCCGTCGGCCGCCGCCCGTCGGCCGGCACCGAACCAGGCGGAGGCGAGCAACGGCCCGTCCCGCAACGCGCCGTGCCCGTGTGGCTCGGGCCGCAAGTACAAGCGCTGCCACGGCGCTCCCAACGGCGGCAACTGAACCGACAGCGTCTGACCGACGGGTCCCGGCCGACCAGGCCGGGGCCCGTCGGTGTCTTCTCAGCCTCGCCGGCGACCGGGCAGGTGGGGTCAGAGCACGTGCAGGGCAACGCAGAGCCAGCGGCCCCGGCGATGTTCGAGGCGCAGGGCCATCGCCCAACTTCGGCCGCCCGCGCCGGTGAGGACGGCTGCCGCCTCCACCGTGGCCTCCCGGGGTTCACAGACGCGTAGGCGTTGCAGCCGGACCAGTGGTCGGCCGCTACGGCGGCGGGATGCCCCGGCCCGGCCGGATGCGCGGGCGAGTTCGGTCAGGAGGTCGCCCGCCCGGGCCGGGTCGAGCAGCGCTCGCACCTGGGCCGGCGAGCGGTAGCCGTTGACCACCTCCAGGCAGGTGCCGACGAAGCGGTGCGCGGCCCGGGTGGTTTCCGGAGCGGTCGACGGCGGCAACGACGCGACCGGATGGGTGGTGGTGGACCGGCTGGGCACCGGGCGCAGTGCTGCTCGCCGCTCCGGCGGCCGGACCGGGCTGGGCCGGGTGGAGGCGAACAGGTCGAGGGCGAGTTGACCGTCGGTCGGCGCCGGCCAGTACGACCCGTCGATCTCGTCGACGTACGGCGGGTCGAAGGGCGGGACGGGGCGCAGCCGAACGGGTGGTCGGGAGGGACCGGGTCGCGCTCCGCTCATCATGGCCCCCTCGATCTTGCGTTTACCTTCGTTTGCCTCCGACAAGCTCGATTCTGAGCGACGGAACGGCCTCGGTCAATGGCCTTGTGGTGGCCTCCGCCCGACAAGGCGCTTGATCCACTCGGGTTCCTTGATGTCGCGCGGTCCCAGCGACCCCAACACCCCGACTTCCGTAAAGCCGAGTGGATCATGCTCTGGGACGGGCGGACACGCGGACGGGCGAGGTCAGACGGCCAGGCAGGTCAGGTCGGGCGGGCCGGGGCGCGCTGGGCGGGCCGGGGCGCGCTGGGCGGGCAGGTCAGGTGGGGCGGGCCGGGGCGCGGCGGGCGGGGCAGGCCAGGCGGAGCGTGCCAGGCCAGGCGGGTGCGGGCTGAGGCTGAGCGGGGTGGGGTGGGCTGGGCGGCGCACGAAGGCCCAGGCCGGGCCAGGCTTTGCTACTCGGGGTCGCGGTCGATGAGCGGGTTGCTCTGCACCCAGTCTGCCGTCTCGTCGTATTTGCGCGCTATGTACTCCTCCAGCCGGGCGCGCTCGACGCGCCACTGGCCGCGCCCGCCGATCTTGATCGCCGGCAGTTCGCCGCTGCGCACCATGTGGTAGACCTGCGAGTCCGACACGTTGAGCTCGGCCGCCACGTCGGAGAGCAGCAGGAACCTCGGCTCCACAGAAACTCCCGGGGTTGATGTCGTTTGGCTCAGTTTGCCACCGACAGCCCTCGCCGCCCAGCACCGGACCGGGTCGGTGGCGGACCAACCGCGCGGGACACACCGGCTGGGAACTTCCTCCGGCCGGAGGCGGGGTGTATGACGGTCACGGCGTGCGGCATGATCTGCGCCCGTGCCGGCGGCCGCCGGTGGAGGACGACGCGGGGAGACGACCGGTGACCGACGAGCTTGTCCGGGTGTACGTGCCGGCGACCGTACCGATGCTGGCCCGGCTGCGTGCGGAGGGGCTGTCCGCCGACCAGGCGCACGCAGTGACCCCGGCGCTGCGCGAGTGGTACGCCGAGGGTGACGAGGAGGAGTTGGAGTACGTCGCCTTCACCCGGGCTGCCCAGGACGCCCTGCACCTGCTCCGGGCCGATCCGACAGCTCCCCGCCGTCGCGTCGTCATCTCGGTCGACCTGCCGTCGGCGGCGATCGGGCGCGGCGACGGTGAGCTGGGCTCCAGCGCTGTGACGTTGACCGACTCCGTGCCGGTGGGCGCCGTCGCGGCCATTCATGTGGACGGCACGGACGCGGCCGAGGAAGTCGGCGCGGCGGCCGACGTGGTGGCCGAGGCGGCGGCTGGTGACCCGGACGCCCAGTTCACAGTCGACGGCGCCGAGGACCACGAGCTGGAGTGGTACGACGTGACGGAGCTGGACCAGGTGCTGAGCGCGACCGACTGAGCCGGGCGCCCCCAGGCGGCAGCCGGAGGCGAGCACCGGCCCCGGTGAGGCGTCAGCGTGCCGGGTCCGCCTTTGCCGGGTCCGCGTCGGGCGTCTTGGCCGCGTCGCCGTCGAACGTCTCGGCCGGGTCGGCGTCGAACGCCTTGGCCGGGTCGGCGTCGAACTTCTCGGCCGGGTCGGCGTCGAACGCCTTGGCGTAGCCCGGCTTGTCGTCCGCCGGGTCTGCCTGGTCCGCGACCGGGTTCGGCACCTGCGCCGGTTCGTCGTCGTCACCGTGGGTCGGGCTGAGTGTGCGGCCGAACGCGATGAGCGCGGTCAGCGCCCCCACGAACAGCACCCAGATGCCGTTGTCCACCCGCGAGGTGCCCAGCGAGGTCTGCGCCACCGCGTCCGCCTCACTGAGCGCGCTGGCGAGGTCGAGCAGCGACCGGCCGCCGACTCTGATGATCACTTCGGCGAGCAGCAGGAGGAGCCCCGGCCCGGCGCCGGCGAGCAGGTACGCCGGCCAGCGCAGCGCCGGTGCCTCGGGATCGCGGCGAACGGCTCGACGCCGTGCCCAGGTCAGGTAGCCGAAGGCCAATAGCCCGGCGAGCAGCCCGGCGACGAGCGATTCGGTACGGGACACCCACTTGGCCGCGTTGATCAACGATTCCTGGCTGTCGCCGGAGCCGAAGAGGTCGAACAGCGGATCCCGGGCGCGGCTGAACGCGACAACGAAGATCAGCGTGCCCAGCGCGGCGGTGACCACAGCACCGACCGCCGGTGCGGTCCGCGCGCCGGCCAGCGCGCCCCCGATGATCGCCGCGGCTGCCGTGGTGCCGGCGATCACGTTGGTGGTGGACGTGTCGAAGTAGGTGAGGTTGATGGCCACCGCGGCAGCGAGCCCGACCAGCATTCCGCCGCCGATCGCCCCGGCGAAGCGCAGAGTGGCCCAGTCGCCGTACCGGCGGGCCAGCAGGTTGCCAGCGGCCAGCGCGACGGCCGCCCCGGCCACCAGCGCGGCCGAGATCACGCCGGGCAGGGCGAACGCGGAGAGGCTGATCGCGGTGACCCCGGCCGCCGCCGAGGTGATTGCCTCCCGGGTGGACCAGAGCATGGCGGCAAGCCAACCGAGCGCCAGCAGCGCGAGCACTGCGGCGCCGGGGGCGGGCAGCGGCCGACTGCCGGCGATGGCCGGGTCGACAGCCGGCTCGTCCGACTCAGCGGCCGGGACGCGGCCGGGCTGCTTGGTCATCGTCTCCCCTTCGAGGCGGCAGGTCACCGACCATTCAGGGTACGCGGGCCCGCTGGGCTGCCTGTCGCCCCGGGACAGCGGGACGGATCGAGACCGGTCGGTAAGGAGAGGAGGGGTGGGGCGGTCCTTGGCGCAGGGCGGTGGCGGAAGTGGGTCGCGTGGCCCGTCGTGGGAGAATCAGGGGAGGTCCCGCCGCTGCTCGGCCTCCCGTGCGGCGTCCGGTGTCCGGCCATCCGGTCGGTGCCCGCGGGTCCGGTTTCGCCACTGCTGTCGAGATCGCCAGGAGCCTTGATGGATGCCGTGTTCTCCGTTCCCGAGCCGCGCAACGAGCCGGTTCGCAACTACGAGCCGGGCAGCCCCGACCGGGACCGGCTCCAGCGGCGGCTGACCGAGCTCGCCGCCGAGCGCATCGACCTGCCGATGACCATCGGCGGTGAGCAGCGGATGGCCGGCGGTGACCCGATCAACGTGGTGCAGCCGCACAAGCACGCCCACGTGCTGGGGGTGACCGCGCACGCCACCCACGACGACGCGCGTGCCGCGACCAAGGCGGCCAAGGACGCCGCGCCGATGTGGCGGGCGCTGCCCTTCGAGGAGCGCGCCGCGATCTTCCTGCGCGCCGCCGAGTTGCTCGCAGGTCCCTGGCGGGACACGCTCAACGCCGCCACCATGCTCGGTCAGTCGAAGACCGCGATCCAGGCGGAGATCGACGCGGCGTGCGAGTTCATCGACTTCCTGCGGTTCAACGTGCACTTCGCGCGTCGCCTGCTCGAGGAGCAGCCGGCGTCCTCGCCCGGCGTCTGGAACCGCTTCGACCACCGCCCGCTGGAGGGCTTCGTCTACGCGGTCACCCCGTTCAACTTCACCGCCATCGCCGGCAACCTGCCGTCGGCGCCGGCCCTGCTGGGCAACACGGTGGTCTGGAAGCCGGGCCCGACCCAGCAGTTCGCCGCGCACTTCACCATGCGGCTGTTCGAGGCCGCCGGCCTGCCGCCCGGCGTGATCAACATGGTCACCGGCCGGGGCGAGGAGGTCTCGGACGTCGTGCTCGCCGACCCGGATCTGGCCGGCATCCACTTCACCGGTTCGACGAAGGTCTTCCAGCAGTTGTGGCGGACCGTGGGCGACAACATCTCGCGTTACCGGGGCTACCCGCGCCTGGTCGGCGAGACCGGCGGCAAGGACTTCGTCGTCGCGCACACCAGCGCCGACGTGGACGCGCTGCACACCGCGCTGATCCGTGGCGCGTACGAGTACCAGGGCCAGAAGTGCTCGGCGGCCTCGCGGGCGTACGTGCCGCGCTCGATCTGGGAGGGTGGGCTTCGGGACCGGCTGGCCGCCACCGCCGACTCGCTGACCTACGGTGACGTGGCCGACTTCGGCAACTTCGGCGGCGCCGTGATCGACGACAAGGCGTTCGCCCGGCACACCGCCGCGCTGGAGCTGATCGCCGGCGACGACAGCTGCCGGGTGCTGGCCGGTGGCACCGCCGACGACTCGGTCGGCTACTTCGTGCGACCGACGCTCTTCGAGTGCGGCGACGCCGCCCACGAGACCTTCACCACCGAGTACTTCGGGCCGATCCTGGGCGTGCACGTGTTCGACGACGCCCGGTTCGACGAGGTCGTCGCGCAGGCGGAGTCGATCGCCCCGTACGCGCTGACCGGTTCGGTGTTCGCCACCGACCGCCGGGTCGTCGAGTCGGTCGGCGAGCGCATGCGGTACGCGGCCGGCAACTTCTACATCAACGACAAGCCGACCGGCGCTGTGGTCGGGCAGCAGCCCTTCGGTGGCGCCCGCGCCAGCGGCACCAACGACAAGGCCGGCTCCTGGCTGAACCTCGTCCGCTGGATCTCCCCGCGGACGATCAAGGAGACCTTCGTGCCGCCGACCGACCACACGTACCCTCACATGGGCTGACCGGCGACGACCCGCCGGCGGCGCGTGGGCGCCGCCGGCGGACGCCCGGAATGTGGCAATCCATCGATAGTCCTCAACGGACAGTCTGCCGCCGACAGTGCACTTAGGAAGTCCTGTCGGGTGGCAAACCGGCAAATCCTGGACGCCGGGTGCGCAAAGTGGCAGCGTAGTGGCCATGGCGGATTCCGGAGTCAACCCTACGGCGGCGGCCCTGCTCGGCCTCCTCCACGAGGGCCCGATGACAGGCGGTCAGTTGATGGCCGCCGCTGAGCGCCGTCTGGCGCCGTACTGGTCGATGACCCGCAGTCAGGTGTACCGCGAGTTGCCGGTGCTGGCTGAGCGGGGTTACGTGCGGCTCGGTAAGCCGGGCCCGCGGATGAGCCAGCCCTACGCACTCACCGCCAGCGGAAAACGAACGTTTTCCCGCTGGCTCGCGGAGAACCCGGGGCGGGACACCATCCGCAACCCGATAGCGCTCCGGATGGCTTTCGGCAACCTGCACTCCGCCAGCCAGCTGAAGGGCCTGTACGCCTCGGCCAACGAATACCACACCGAGGCCCTCGCCCAGGTCCGGGAGCAGGTGAAGAACGCCAAACGGGACGGCGAGACGTACGACGCCAGCGCGCTGGAGTTCGCCGTCGCCTACCACCGGGCGGCCCTGTCGTGGTTGAAGTCCGCCCCCGTCGGGTGACGGTCAGCGGGTTCGCGCATAGGGAACGAGCTGCTCCGCTCCCGGCACAGTACGCTTGCTTGTCGTGACCGCTGCCGATTACGCCGAACAGCTCAAGGAACTCGACGCGACCCTGCGAAACATCGAGGCCGTCCTCAACCTCGACCGGCTCCACGAGGACAAGGCCCGCCTGGAGCAGGAGGCCTCCGCCCCCGACCTGTGGGACGACCAGGCCAAGGCCCAGCAGGTGACCTCGCAGCTGTCGTACGTCAACGGCGAGATCAGCAAGCTGGGCAGCCTGCGTTCCGGCCTCGACGACGCCCAGGTCCTGTTGGAGCTGGCCGAGGCCGAGGCCGACCCGGGCGTGTTGACCGAGGTCGAGTCGGAGATCACCGGGCTGACCAAGGCCATCCAGGAGATGGAGGTCCGCACCCTGCTCTCCGGCGAGTACGACTCCCGGGAGGCGCTGGTCGCCATCCGGGCCGGCGCGGGTGGCGTGGACGCCGCGGACTTCGCCGAGATGCTGCTGCGGATGTACCTGCGCTGGGCGGAGCGGCACGGCTACCCGACCGAGGTCTACGAGACCTCGTACGCCGAGGAGGCGGGCCTGAAGTCGGCCACCTTCGCGGTCAAGGTGCCGTACGCGTACGGCACGCTCAGCGTCGAGTCGGGCACGCACCGGCTGGTCCGGATCAGCCCGTTCGACAACCAGGGTCGTCGGCAGACCAGCTTCGCGGGCGTCGAGGTTCTGCCGGTCACCGAGCAGACCGACCACATCGACATCCCCGAGAACGAGGTCCGGGTCGATGTCTACCGCTCCTCCGGGCCGGGTGGGCAGAGCGTCAACACCACCGACTCGGCCGTGCGCCTGACGCACGTCCCGACCGGCATCGTGGTGACCTGCCAGAACGAGAAGTCCCAGTTGCAGAACAAGGCCTCCGCGCTGCGGGTGCTCCAGGCCCGACTGCTGGAGCGCAAGCGCCAGGAGGAGCAGGCCAAGCTCGAGGGTCTCAAGGAGAATGCGGCCGGCTCGTGGGGCGACCAGATGCGCTCCTACGTCCTGCACCCGTATCAGATGGTGAAGGATCTCCGAACCGAGCAGGAGACCGGCAATCCGAGCGCGGTCTTCGACGGCGAGTTGGACAGCTTCATCGAGGCGGGTATCCGTTGGCGCAAGCGGCGGCAGCTCGCCGGCGACGGTGCGTGACGGCGCGCGGGCGGAGCGCGTCATCGATCTCCAGGTAGAGGCCTGATTCGACGACTCGTGCCGGATCGGCGGGGCGTGGGGCTTGGCTCAGTTGTTACACCGCGTAGACTCACCACCCGTGATTCAGCTTGAGCAAGTGACGAAGACGTACCCGAAGGCGTCCCGGCCTTCGCTCGACAACGTGTCCGTCTCGATCGAGAAGGGCGAGTTCGTCTTCTTCATCGGTCCATCCGGCTCCGGCAAGTCCACGATCATCAAAATGCTGCTGCACGAGGTGGCCCCCAACAAGGGGCGCGTCGTCGTCAACGGCAAGGACGTCACGTCGATGCGCTCCTGGAAGCGACCCCACTTCCGGCGCTCGATCGGCTGCGTCTTCCAGGACTTCCGGCTGCTGCCCAACCGCACCGCCTACGAGAACGTGGCGTTCGCCCTCGAGGTGATCGGCAAGACGAAGGCGGTTGCCCGCCGGGTCGTGCCGGAGGTGCTGGAGCTGGTCGGGCTCGGTGGCAAGGAGCACCGCTACCCGCACGAGCTCTCCGGTGGTGAGCAGCAGCGGGTCGCCGTCGCCCGGGCGTTCGTGAACCGTCCGCTGATCCTGCTGGCGGACGAGCCCACCGGAAACCTGGACCCGGACACCTCGATCGAGATCATGCGCCTGCTGGACCGGATCAACCGCACCGGCACGACCGTCGTGATGGTCACCCACGACTCCAACATCGTGAACCAGATGCGCCGCCGCGTCGTTGAGATTGAGAGCGGTCGCATCGTGCGTGACCAGGCCCGCGGCGTCTACGGGTGAGCCGGCGCTCCACCCCTGCGCAGCCTGACGACGAACACCTCATGCCGGAGACCCGGAGGAAATCCCGATGCGCGTGAAATACGTCCTGTCCGAGGTACTGGTCGGACTGTGGCGCAACGTGACCATGTCCATCGCGATGATCATCACGATGGCGGTCTCGCTGACCATGCTCGGCGCCAGCGGTCTCATGTACCGCCAGGTCGACGACATGAAGGACCTCTACTACAAGAACATCGAAGTCTCGATCTTCTTGACCCAGGAGGTGACCGAGCAGGAGCGCACCGAACTCCAGACCAAGCTCGACAGCGACCCCCTGGTCAAGGACGTCCTCTACGTCAACAAGGACGAGGCGTACAAGCGCTTCAAGGAGATGTACCAGGACGCGCCGGACCTGGTGAACGCGGTCAAGCCGGACCAACTGCCCGAGGCGTTTCGGCTCAAGCTGAACAACCCGGAGCAGTACAAGAACGTCTACGACCAGTACAAGGACACCGCTGGCGTCGAGGAGATCATCGACCAGAGTCGACTGCTCGACAAGATCTTCAACATCCTCACCTCGATCCAGAACATCGCCCTGGCTGCCGCCATCGTGATGGCGGTCGCCGCCCTGCTGCTGGTCGCGAACACCATTCAGGTGGCCGCGTACAGCAAGCGGCGTGAGGTGGCGGTCATGAAGCTGGTCGGCGCGTCCAACTGGTTCATCCAGGCGCCGTTCGTGCTGGAGGCCGTGGTGGCCGGCCTGATCGGTTCACTGCTCGGTCTGGTGGCCCTGGTCGCGGCGAAGTATCTGCTCTTCGACGGGTCGTTGAGCGCGTTGCAGGGTCTGCTCTCGCCGATCACCTGGGGCGACATCCTGTTCATCTTCCCGTTGATGGCTGGCGTCGGTGGTCTGGTCAGCGCGGGTACCGCCTGGATCACCCTGCGCTTCTACCTGCGGGTCTAGGCACCGTACGGGTCGTCCCGTGGTCTCCCGAGGACCCTCCCGCAGCCGGAAATAAACGGCGCGGGAGGGTCCTTGTCATTCGGGTAGCATGATCGGTTGTCCGGCCGGGGTGAGCCCGGCCACGGACGCCTGGAGAGGGGGTGGCACCGATGCCACGGGAAAAGGGGCGCAAGGTGGTCGCCTCCAACAAGAAGGCGCGTCACGACTACGCCATCTTCGACACGTACGAGGCGGGCATGGCGCTGACCGGCACCGAGGTCAAGTCGCTGCGGGCCGGGCGGGCGTCACTTGTCGACGCGTTCGGGCAGGAACGTGACGGCGAGTTGTTCCTGCACGCGATGCACATCCCGGAGTACACCCAGGGCACCTGGACCAACCATGAGCCCCGGCGTACCCGCAAGCTGCTGCTCAACCGGGGCGAGATCGACAAGCTCCTCGGCAAGACCCGTGAGGGCGGTTTCACCATCGTCCCGTTGCAGGTCTACTTCTCGGACGGCTGGGCCAAGGTCGAGATCGCCCTGGCCAAGGGCAAGAAGTCGTACGACAAGCGTCAGGACCTCGCCAAGCGGGACGCGGACCGGGAGATCGCCCGGGTGTCCGGTCGACGCGGCAAGGGCATGGACGATTAGTTCATCCTGTTTGTCCGGGTCGGCGTGCCGGCCCGGGGCTCGGGATGAAAGCTGTTGCGGCAGGCGTTAGTCTTGTCAGTGCCGCCACATCGGCGGCCTGTCGAGGGGGTGACTGGTTTCGACTTCGTACGCAGCGACAGGGGAAGCGAGCCGAGGAAGCCGACGTCGTCTCGAGAATCGGTCGTCGGAAACTTATAAGCGCCAAGCAAAATCGCGCTGACTTCGCTCTCGCCGCCTGAGGCGAGTAGCTAAGTCTGTCGGCCTGGGAACGCCTTCGTCCCAGTAGCCGGCATCAGCTAGGAGGCTGGCCAATCGGACCCGGTCGCGGGGTCCGTGCGGCGAGATTAATCAGCGACTGGGCCCGTCACACCAACTTGCTCGCGTGAGCGGTGGGGCCGAGTAGAGGCACAGCGAGCTGCGCTCGGAGAAGCCCTGACAAACCGGCGAAGGACCCGGGTTCGATTCCCGGCACCTCCACCACCTCGAAGCGAAGCGCCCCGGCCCACCAGCCGGGGCGCTTCGTTGTTCGCGGGGTCTTACGCTGCCCCCTGTGAACAACCAGGAGCTGCGTCTGTCGGTCGGTGCGTCGCCCGGCCAGCGCGTCGTGGCGGTGGTGTTCGGCGTCCTGCTCACGGCGGTCGGCGCGGCGTTCGTGGCACTGCCCCTCGTCGCCGACGGGCTGTTGCGCCGGCTGACCGGCCCGGGTGACGCGTTCGCCTCCTATGAGGAGGCTCGCGACCTGCCACCGGGGCTGCTGCCGCCCGGTCTACGCGACTCCGCCGACCCGAACCAGTCCGGTCCCAGCCTGTTCATCGGCCTGTGTGGCCTGCCCTTCGTCCTGCTCGGCCTCTACCTGGTGCTGCGGGTGCTCCGCACGGCCGCCTGGCTGGACGGCAGCCGGGCGCGGGTACGCGGTGCGCTGCGCACCCGCACCGTCGACCTCGCCACCGCCCGGATCGAGTCCGGCGCGGTGTCGTACCGCGAGGCGGACGACGGTCCAGCCGGCGAACCGCAGGTGCGGGCCGTCCGTGCGACCGACCCGGGGAGTGCCCGGGGGGTGACGATCCCGCTGCGCGGCATGGGGCTGCCCGTCCTGCCGCCGTCCGAGCTGCGGGCGCTGGCCGAGGCGATCACGACGGGTCGACCGGGCGTCGAGCGGGCCGGCGACGCGCGTGCCGTGGCCGAGCACCTGCGCCGGCTGGCAGAGCGCCCGTCGACCGACTGAGGCGGTCGTCGGTCCGAGGAGGCCCGTGCGGCGCTGGGGGCCGCACCTGCGTGGCTGGTGGGGTCATTGGGTTCAACGGGGCAGATGAGACCGCTCAGGGCCCTGGACAGGGCGGGCCGGGCAGCCTCACCATCGCGGTATGGGATAGCAGCGCCGCCGCGCGGGAGGTGCCAATGGTCACCGGTCCGGTCCAGCAGCCGTCAGTCGTCGCCCGACCGCGCGTCGCGCATCCGGCGGGGCTCCCCGCCGATCCACATTCCATCGGTCTACCCGGCGCGCCGCGTCCGGCCGGCCTCGCCGGTGACGTGCACGCCCTCGGCCGGGCCGTCGCCGTCGCCAGCACCGAGCCGCGCTGGCGCGAAGAGGTTCTCCTTCGGCTGCGGCCGGTGCGCCAGGGCTTCGCCGAGCACGTCCGGGACACCGAAGGCCCCACCGGCCTCTACCGGGAGTTGCTCACCCAGTCGCCCCGACTGGACCACGGGGTGCGGCTGCTGACCCGGGAGCACGTGGCGATCGTCGCCGCGATCCTGGCGGTTCAGCAGATCGCCGAGCGGCCCGAGACGCGCCCCGATGAGTTGCGACACCGGGCCGGACACCTGCTGCGGCGGTTGGCCCGGCACCGGCGGCGCGGCGCGGACCTGCTCTGGGAGGCGTACCAGACGGATCTGGGGGGCGAGACCTGACCTCAGGTCGGGAACCGGTAGGTCGGCGGAGGCGTCGAACCGTACATGAAACGGCCTGCCCTGCTGCTCGTACTCCCGGTGCTGCTGATGGCGGGCTGCGCCGCGACCGACGCCGGTCCGGCCGGCGGCCCGCCGAGCCCGACGCACGGGGCGAAGGCGTTCGACCAGCGGGCCGCCCAGGTCGCCGAGGCGTGGCGGCCCGGCCCCGACTGGCGCACGGGCTACGTGCCGTTGGAGGGACCGACGGTGCTCACCGGTGACCCGGGCTTCACCCCCGAGACCGAGGCGGCCTTCCGGGCCGGGTGGTACCGCGCGCAGGTCGGAATTCCGCCCACCCGGGTCGGCGCCGAGATCCAGTTCCCGGACGGGCGGTTGACGCTGCCGTTGGTCAGTGCCGCCGAGGCGTACCGGCAGCTCGACCAGGGTGACCCGCTGCCCTGCCCGGGGCGGCCGAAGCGGCCCGGTCTGCCCACCCCCGGCGGCCCCACTGTCGAGCCGGGGCCCGACGGGTGGACCACGAGCAGCACGCAGACCGCCTGTCTCCCGCTCACCGTCACCGCTGTCACGTTCGGCGCCGTGCCGGTGCGCACGAGCCGGGGCGTGGCGCAGGTCCCGGCCTGGCTGTTCACCATCAAGGAGCTGGCCACCCCGGTGGTCCGGCTCGCCGTCGCGCCGACGGCGGTCACCGCCGTCCCCGAGCCGACCACGCCGGCCCGGCCGCTGCCGGACGGGTTGGTGGCGGCCCAGGACCTGGCCGCCGTCGACGACGCCCGGCTGACAGTGCGCCTCGGCGTCGGCGCGTGCGACACCGGGATCACGCCGTTGGTGTGGGAACGGCCGGACGTCGTGGTGGTCGGTGGCGGCGTCACCCGGGCCACCGGCGAATGTATCGCCCTGCTGAAACTGGAGCCGGTCACCGTGACCCTCGCGGCGCCGCTGGGCAGCCGGCCGGTGCTGGACGTCGTCACCGGTGCCCCGCTGTCGATCGGACCGCGCTGACTCGGCTCAGAGGATGCTGGGCACGTCGGTGCTGATCGGCACCGGCAACACGGTGGGCCGGTCGGCGCGTAGCCCGGCGGAGAGCGCCGCGCCGAGCTGATCGGGGGTCTCCACCACCTGCGTGGCACAGCCGTAGCCGGCCGCGATCGCGATGACGTCCAACCCCGGCAGGTCCAGGCCGGGCACCCCGGGAGTGTGCTTCAGCTCGGCGAACGCCTTGAGGATCGCGTACTGCTGGTTGACCGGGACGACGACCACCACCGGCAGTGCCAGGCGCGCGGCCGTCCAGAGCGCCTGCACCGAGTAGTGGAAGGAACCGTCGCCGATCACCGCCACCACCGGGCGACCGCGCCCGGTGTCCCGCTCGGCCAGTGCGATGCCGATCGCCGCCGGCAGGCCGTAGCCGAGGCCGCCGCTGGCCATCGTGAAGTACGACGCCGGGCGGGTGATCCGTAGCTGACGACGCAGCGCGGACAGATTGGATGGTGACTCCTGGATCAGCACGCCGTCGGTCGGCCAGTGCGCGGCCAGCGCGGCGAACAGGGCGTCGGCGCTCAGCGGGGTGCCGACCTCCGGCGGTGGCAGTGCGTCCCGTCGGGTGGGTGCCGGCCTGTCACTCGGCGGCACCCCTTCGACCAGCGCGGCCAGGGCCAGCCCCGGGTCGCTGAGCAGGCTGTCGCCGACCGGGGCTCGCGCGGCCTCGTCAGGGTCGTCAGTGATGTGCAGCAGCCGGGCGCCGTCGGGCAGGTGCCCGCCCGGCACGTACGGGTAGTAGCGGAACACCGGAGCGCCGACGACCAGCACCGTGTCGTGCCCGCGCAGCGCCTCGGCGAGCGGACCGATCGCGTACGGCAGCACGCCGCGGAAGTGCGGGTGGTCCTCGGGGAACACCGCCCGCTCGGTGGCGGGAGCCGACCAGACCGGCGCGGCGAGCCGCTCCGCCAGCGCGATCGCGGTCGCCCAGCTCGCTGAGCGGTCCACCCCCGGCCCGTACACGAGCACCGGGTTGCGGCTGCCGGCCAGCACCCGGACGAACTCCTCCAACCGCTGGGGGTCGGGCGCGAACCGGGTGGCCACCGTTCGCGGCGCGGGGGGCGGGTCGGCTGGCTGGGCCCAGTCGTCCATCGGCAGGGAGAGGAAGACCGGCCCGGCCGGTGGCTGCACCGCCGTCGCGTACGCCCGCAGCATCGCCGCGGGGATGTCCTGCGCCCGGGCCGGCTCGTAGGCCCACTTCACGTAGGGCTGCGGAAGCTCGGTGGGTCGGCGGCTGGCCAGCCGGGGTTCCAGGAGCAGCATCTCCCGGGTCTGCTGGCCGGCGGTGACGATCAGCGGGGTCTTGTTGTGCCAGGCGGTGACCAGGTTGCCCATGCCGTTGCCGGTGCCCGGTGCGGTGTGCAGGTTGACGTGGGCGGGCACTCCGCTGGCCTGGGCGTAGCCGTCGGCCATCGCGACGGCCGTCGCCTCGTGCAGCGCGTGGACGTAGTGGAAGTCGGCGGGGAAGTCCTGGAGGAACGGTTCCTCGGTGGAGCCGGGGTTGCCGAAGACAGTGGTCATACCGAGGGTGCGGAGCACGTCGTACGTCGCGTCCCGGACAGTTGCCATCGCCACCCGCCTCCGTGTCGCGGGCAGGGGCGTCCGCGGTCGCCCTCCCGATCAGCCGAATCTATCGGGATGTGACGGACCTTTCGGGCGTTTCTCGGCCGTCGGTGGCCCCGATCGGTCGATCACCGGGAGCTCCGCCGTCGGGTGCGTCGGCCCTTCGTCTTAACTGTCCGATCACCCGCCGGTCAGACCTTAGCCAGCACCCAGCACGCAGGCTATGGTGCCAGGCATGGCGTTGACAGGGCGGCTGAACCCGATGCGGCGGGCGGATCCGGTCGATGACCGGCCCCCGGCGCGGGCTCACGGTTGACGGGTGTGTGGCATGCAGGGAGAGGGCCAGGCGATCGGCGGACGAGCGATGGAGTCGATGACCGGGCGGCTGCTGGTCGCGACTCCGGCGCTCAAGGACCCGAACTTCGACCGTACGGTCGTGCTGCTGGTCGCCCACGAGCCGGGCGGCGCGCTCGGCGTGGTGCTGAACCGGGCCACCGAGGTGCCGGTGGCCGAGGTGCTCGGTGACTGGAGCGACCTGGCCCGCCACCCGGCGGTGCTCTTCGAGGGTGGCCCGGTGCAGCCCGACTCGGCCATCTGCCTCGCCCGGATGCGGCACCCGATGCGCCGGGTGAAGGGCTTCCACCAGGTTTCCGGGGCGGTCGGGACCATCGACCTCTCGGTCGACCCGGAGCGCCTGCGGGAGAGCATCGGCGGCATCCGGGTCTTCGCCGGCTACTCCGGCTGGGGCAGCGGCCAGTTGGAGCAGGAGATCGCCGACGGGTCCTGGTTCGTGCTGGACGGGCTCCCCGGGGACGCCTTCGTCGACAGGCCCGACGACCTGTGGCCGATGGTGCTGCGCCGGCAGGGCGGCATGATGGCCGCCGTCGCGCACTTCCCGCCGGACGTGGCGCTCAACTGACCCGCTCGGCGGGGGACCCCGCGAGATGACCATGCGGGCCCGTCTGTGTATAGTTTCCCAGTGCCCGGGCGACCGGGATGACAGCAAGGGGCCGTGGCGCAGCTGGTAGCGCACCACACTGGCAGTGTGGGGGTCAGGGGTTCGAGTCCCCTCGGCTCCACCCTTGAGAAACGCCCTGGTCGGGATAATCCGACCAGGGCGTTTTGCTGCGTCAGGAGGTGACCTTTGCTGGCTGGAGCGTTCATCTCGGTGGTCTACGCATTCCTCGGATGGCTCGTCGCGTTCACCGCCAGGGCGTCGGTGCGGCCGTCGGTCGACATGTACCGCAGCCCTGGGGTGCGGACCACCGTGACGATGAAATCGATCGAGCACTGGTACGCGGCACACCGCCGGGTCGAGCGCCCCTTCTATCGGACCGGGATGCTGTTGGCCGTCGTGTCTCCGCTGCCGGTCATCCTCGGCGCCGCATTCGGGGACCCGCCGGTGATCGCGGCGGTCCTGGTGCTCGCCGTGCTGGTAGTGCCCTACCTGCTCTACCTGGGCCATGTCGGCAACCGTGCCGCGCACGCTGTGGACGACGAGTCGTGAGTCGGCCGGCCACCCGGACAGTGGCGGCCAGGGCGTCGTCGAAGCCGCGGCTACCGAACGATCGGTGACCACTCCCGCTGGCTGGCGATCGTCACCCCGGGGGTCCGGTAGTAGGGGTCCTCGGCGACCACTGCGGCGAACGCTTCGGCGTCCGGGACGTCGAAGATCAGCAGTGCTCCGGAGTCGTCGGCGAACGGCCCGGCCATGACCAGCCGGCCCTCCTGGTGCAGGGCCTGGAGACGCTCCCGGTGCGCCGGCCGGGCCGCGAGCCGGTCGGGTTCGTCGCCGAAGGACAGCTCCAAGATGAACACCGGTTCCTCCTCATCGGGGCGATCTTCCGAATCACCCTAGTCGATCCGTCGAACGGCCTCGGCACGCAGAACGCCCCGACCGGATGACCCGGTCGGGGCGTTGGCGACTAGATGTTCGGTATGGGCTGAATCAGCCCTGGCGGCTCTTCCACTGCGGGTTGGCGCGGTTCACCACGACCACCCGGCCGCGACGGCGGACCACCACCGAACCCGGCTTCTGCTTCAGCGCACGCAATGAGCTACGTACCTTCATGTCTGCCTCCTCGGTGCTAGCGGTTCCGAGTATCGAAACGCCGCACCCACCCGCGGGATTCCCGGCCGGTCAGCGTCGAACCTTTGCCGTCTCCGGGCCGTACCAGTGGGCGGAGGTCATCCTCATGCCCGTACGCCGGCTCCTCGCCACGGTGCTGGTCGCTGCCGCGACAGTGCCCCTGGCCGCCACACCCGCCGCAGCCCACGGCGCCCCGACCGACCCGATCAGTCGCGCGGCGGCCTGTGGCCCCGAGGGTCGGTACGCGGCCACCAGCGCCTGCCGGGCGGCGGTCAAGGACGGCGCGGCGGTCCGCGAATGGGACAACGTGCGTGTTTCCACTGTAAACGGGCGAGATCGGGAACGGATTCCGAACGGTGAGCTGTGCAGCGGCGGACTGTCCGCGTACCGGGGACTGGACCTGCCCCGCACCGACTGGCCCAGCACCACGCTGACCACCGGCGCGACGTTCACCTTCCGGTACCGGACCACCATCGAACACCGGGGCACCTTCCGGCTCTACGTCACCACGCCCGACTACGACCCCCGCAAGAAGCTGACCTGGTCGGATCTGGAGTCGCGCCCGTTTCTGACGCTGACCGACCCGCCGGTGCGGGCCGGGGCGTACCAGTTGGCCGGCCGGTTGCCGGCGGGCCGCAGCGGCCGACACCTGATCTACACGATCTGGCAGAACTCCAACACGCCGGACACCTACTACTCCTGCTCGGACGTGGTGTTCCGTGGTGCCAAGGCCACCGGTGCCACGGCCACCGCCACCCCGGCGAAGGCCGGCGCGACGAAGAGCGCGGCGGCTGCTCCGCGTACCGCGGCGAGTGGGCCGGCCGCCACCGAGACGGCGGTGGCGGCGGCGGCCGACCCGGGCGTGCCGGTGGCGTCGGTGACCAACCTCGGCGGCCGGTGGCCGGTGCTGGCCGGCGCCGCCGCCGTGCTGCTCCTGGCGCTGCTGCTGATCGGTGCCGGACGGCGACGTCGCAGCGCCGCCGCACCGGTGGGCCGGCAGTGCGAGGTGCGCAACCACCGGGCCGGGCGGCGCCGGATCTGGTGATCGGACCCGCCCGGGACCCGGCGGCGTTCAGCCCAGGTGGCGTTCGATCTCGGCCAACTCGTCGGCAGTGAAGTCGAGGTTGTCCAGCGCGGCGATGTTCGTCTCCAACTGCTCGACGCTGCTCGCCCCGATGATCAGGCTGGTCATCCGCGGGTCGCGCAGCGCCCAGGCCAACGCGAGTTGGGCGAGGGACTGGCCGCGCCGCTCGGCGACCGCGCCGAGCCCACGGATGGTCGCCATCTTCTCCTCGCTGAGGTCGCTCTCGTTGAGGAAGACGCTGGTGCGGACCCGCGAGTCGGCCGGGATGCCGCCCAGGTAGCGGTCGGTCAGCAGGCCCTGGGCCAGCGGGCTGTACGCGATGCAGCCCGCACCCACCTGCTCCAGCGTGTCGAGCAGGCCGTCGGACTCGGTCCAGCGGTTGAGCATCGAGTACGACGGCTGGTTGATCAGCAGCGGCGTGCCCAGCTCGCGCAGGATCGCGGCGGCCCGCGCGGTCTGCTCCGAGTTGTAGTTCGAGATGCCGACGTAGAGCGCCTTGCCGGAGCGGACGATGGCGTCGAGCGCCCCCATCGTCTCCTCCAGTGGAGTGTCCGGGTCGAACCGGTGCGAGTAGAAGATGTCGACGTAGTCCAGCCCCATCCGGCCCAGCGACTGGTCCAGCGACGAGATCAGGTTCTTGCGCGAGCCCCATTCGCCGTACGGGCCGGGCCACATCAGGTACCCGGCCTTGCTGGAGATGACCAACTCGTCCCGGTACGGCTTCAGGTCGGTGGCGAGCATCCGGCCGAAGTTCTCCTCCGCCGAACCGGGCGGCGGGCCGTAGTTGTTGGCCAGGTCGAAGTGGGTGACACCCAGGTCGAAGGCGCGGCGCACGATGTCGCGCTGCCGTTCGAACGGGCGGTCCGGACCGAAGTTGTGCCACAGCCCGAGCGAGACGGCAGGCAGTCGCAGGCCACTGCGTCCGCTGCGCCGGTAGGTCATGGTGTCGTAGCGGTCATCCGCAGCGAGGTAAGTCACGATCATGAGCCTAGCTCCGGCCCAGCGTGGCGCGGATCGGGCGTGGAAACCGGGACATCGGGGTAGTTTCGACGCCATGCGTTTCATTGCGCTCGACACCCCCAAACCGCTGTCCAAGATCGGGTTGGGCACCTGGCAGTTCGGCTCCCGGGAATGGGGGTACGGCCCGGACTTCGAGCGGCAGGCGGCGCAGATCGTCCGGCGGGCCGTCGAGCTGGGCGTGACGGTCTTCGACAGCGCGGAGATCTACGGCTTCGGGCGCAGCGAACGCATCCTCGGCGCGGCCCTCGGCGACGACCGGCCGAAGGTGGTGGTCGCCAGCAAGATCCTGCCGGTGCTGCCGGTGGCCGCCGTGGTGCAGCAGCGCGCTGTCGCCTCGGCGGCCCGGCTCGGCGTCACCAGCATCGACCTCTACCAGGTGCACCAGCCCAACCCGCTTGTCGCCGACCACACCACGATGCGCGGCATGCGCACCCTCCAGGACGTCGGGCTGGTCGGCGAGGTCGGTGTGAGCAACTACGGGCTGCGCCGCTGGCAGGTCGCCGAAGCGGCGCTCGGCCGGCGGGTGCTCAGCAACCAGGTCCGCTACAGCATGCTGGACCGCGCACCCGAGCAGGACCTGCTGCCGTACGCGCGGCAGGCCGGTCGGGTGGTCATCGCGTACAGCCCGCTGGCGCAGGGCTTCCTCTCCGGCCGCTACGACGCCAAGAACCCGCCGACCGGCGCGGTCCGGCGCGCCAACCCGTACTTCCTTCCGGAGAACCTGGAGCGCGGCGCGGCCCTGATCGACACAGTGCGCCAGGTCGCCGACGCCCACGACTCCACCCCCAGTCAGATCGCGCTGGCCTACCTGCTGCGCCACCCGAACGTGCTCGCCATCCCCGGGGCGTCCGGGGTCGAGCAGATGGAACGCAACGCCGCCGCCGCCGACATCGACCTCGCCGACGACGAGTACACGGCGCTGGCCGAGGCCGCTAAACGCTTCCGCCCGATCACCGGACTCGCCGCGATGCCGGCGATGCTGCGTGCCCGGTTCGGCAAACCAACCGGAAAGTGAGCACAGTGGACGACATCACCGCGCTGATCCTGGACGACCACGCCGCCTTCCGGCGCGGCTTCGCCCGCCTCGACGACGCCCGCGACGAGCAGGAGATGCTCGCCATCTGGGACGCCCTCGCCCTGCACCTGGACATCCACGCCGAGGCGGAGGAGGCGATCCTCTACCCGCACCTGGTCAAGCACGGCGACGACGGCGAGGACGAGACCGCCGACGCGATCGGTGACCACAACAAGATCCGCGATGCCATCGCCGAGGCGAAACTGCACCCGGTCGGCTCGGACCAGTGGTGGGAGGCGGTCGGCAACGCCCGCCGGGAGAACAGCGAACACCTCGCCGAAGAGGAAGACGAGGCGCTGCCCGACTTCCGCCGGCACGCCAGCACCGAACTCCGCGCCGAACTGGGCCAACGGTGGCTCACCTTCTACGGCGAACACAAGAACGGCCGCAACCTCCCGTTCCGCGACAAGGACCCGCAGCAGTACGTCGCCGACCACCGCTGACATCTCCCCGGCGCGGGGGAGTCGCCGGGACCGTCCGGGCCGCAGAATGACGAGGTGACCCTCCGAGCGGCTCTGGCCCCGCTGGTCGCCGGCACCACCTGGCGACGCGGCGTGTTCCTGCTGCTCGGCGGCGTGCTGGCGCTGCCGTACGGGCTGCTCGCGGTGACCTTCGCCCAACTGCTCGCCGACTCGGAGATCCCCCGCTCACTGTCGTACGCGCTGCTGTTGATCGCGGCGCTGATCGCCGTGGTGCCGCTGCTCCTGGACGGGAGCCGGGCACTGGAGATCGCCGCCGTGCGGGCTCTGCTCGGCGTCGACCTGCCCGAGCCGGAGCTGGGGCACCACGGCGACCGGGAGACCCGGCTGCGCAGCGCGCTCTGGATCGCCACCCACCTCATCGTCGGCGCCGTGGTGATGATCACGCTGTTCAGCGCCCTGCCGATGGCGCTGGCGTTCATCGCCCAACAGTTCGGCATCGGCACCGAGCTGACCAGCAAGGAACAGTTCGGGCCACTGGACGGGCAGGACAGCGGCTGGCTGACAGTGGCCGGGGTGCTCCTGCTGGTCGGCCTCGGCTACGCCGTCGCCGGGCTCGGCGCGCTCGCCGGATCCATGGCCCCGGTGCTGCTCGGCCCGGCTCAGGCGGAGCGGATCGCCGCCCTCGAAGCACGGGCCGCCCGGCTCGCCGAACGCAACCGGCTGGCCCGGGAGCTGCACGACTCGGTCGGTCACGCGCTGACAGTCGCCACCCTCCAGGCCGGAGCCGCCCGCGAGGTCCTCGACACCGACCCCGAATTCGTCCGGCGGGCGCTCACCGCCATCGAGGACGTCGGACGGACCGCTATGGACGACCTCGACCACGTGCTCGGACTGCTCCGGGAGAACGGACGCGACAGGCCCGTTGTGGCGCCGCAGCGTACCCTCGCCGACCTGGACCGGTTGGTCACCGACGCCCGCGCGGCCGGCCTGACCGTGCACGCGCAACGCGCCGGCGACCCGACCCGGCTGCCCGCTGTGGTCTCCCGGGAGGGCTACCGGATCGTCCAGGAAGGACTGACCAACGCGGCCCGGCACGGCCACGGTCCGGTGACGGTACGCCTGGACCTGCACAGCGACGCGCTGGAGCTGGAACTGGCCAACGCGGTGCGCCGCCCCGACCGGGCCCAACGGGGGCGGGGCGGTCGAGGCCTGGACGGCATGCGGGAGCGGGTGCTGCTGCTCGGCGGCCGGCTCACAGTGGGCCCCGACGGCGACCGGTGGCTGATCCGGGCCCGCCTGCCGTACGAGGAGACGACATGACGACCGGAGTGCTGATCGTCGACGACGACGAGCTGATCCGGGTGGGGCTGCGAGCCATCATCGACGCCCAACCCGACCTGCACGTGCTCGCCGAGGCCGCCGACGGCGCCGAGGTGCCGCCGCTGGTCGCCCGGCACCGGCCCGACGTGGTGCTGATGGACGTGCGGATGCCCGGCATCGACGGTATCCAGGCCACCCGGCACCTGCTGGCCACCTCCGCCGACCCACCCCGGGTGCTGGTGGTCACCACCTTCGCCAACGACGAGTACGTCTACGAGGCGCTACGCGCCGGCGCCTCGGGGTTCCTGCTCAAACGAGCCCGGCCCGCCGAGGTGGTGGAGGCCGTCCGGGTGGTCGCTGCCGGCGAGTCACTGCTCTTCCCGGCCGCGATCCGCCAACTGGTCGGGGCGTACGGGCCGGCGGGCGGCGACCGGTTGACCGCCGCCCGGCTCACCGAACGGGAGGCCGAGGTGCTGCGGTTGATGACCACCGGCCGGTCCAACCCGGAGATCGCCGCGCACCTGGTGGTAGGGGTGGAGACGGTCAAGACGCACGTCGGCAACGTGCTGGCCAAGCTGGGCGTCCGCGACCGCACGCAGGCCGTCATCGCCGCGTACGAGTCCGGCTTCGTCACCCCGTCGGGCTGATCGGTCCCTCCACCGGGGGAGTGGGTTCACCGCCGGCCGGGAGGGAATCCGGTGGCTGTCCGTCGAGGCTGAGACCATGACAACGATCACTGCCTCCCCGTCCCGTACCGGCTCCCGCTGGCCGGACCGGCTCGCCCCACTGGCCGCCGGTTGGCTCGGCCTGTGGGGCGTCCTCGCCCTGATCGGCACGCTCACCGGCGCCGGCTACCCGTTCGGTCCGAACGACCCCCACGGCGGCGACGTCAGCCTGCTGCGCCTCGTGCCGGTCGAGGTGGCTACCCCGCTCTTCGCCGGCGTACTGCTCGCCGCCGCCGTGGCCGCCCTGGCCATGAGCCGTCCGGGGGCGCGCCCAACCGGCCCGCTGCGGGCGCTGCTCGCCGGCTACGGCTGGGCTGTCGCGTTCGTGCTCGTCCTGGTCGTGCCGGACGTCCGGGTGCTGGTCGTCCTCGGCTACCTGCCGATACTGATCGTCGGTGCGCCGTTCGGGTGGCCGCCGGTCGACTACGCCGACATCTTCAACTGGGCGCTGTTCGGCCGGTTCGCGGCGCTGGCCGGCGGGCTGCTGCTGGCCGGTGCGGTGCTCGCCTGGCAGCGCCGTACCGCCGCGGCTTGCGTGGGCTGCGGCCGCAACCACACCGACCGAGGGTGGACCACCCCGACCGCCGCCACCCGCTGGGGCCGGTGGGCCGCCGGCATCGCCGCCGTCATCCCGTTCACGTACGCGCTGACCCGGTTCGCCTGGGCGGCCGGCATCCCGCTCGGCATCTCCCGCGAGTTCCTGACCGAGATGCAGGACACCGGGCTGGTCTGGGCCGGGTTCGGGTTGGCCGCGTTCGCCACCGTCGGCGCGGTCCTCACCCTCGGCCTGGTCCAGGGCTGGGGCGAGCGGTTCCCGCGCTGGACGCTCGGGCTCGCCGGCCGGCGGGTGCCGGTGAAGCTGGCTGTGGTGCCCGCCACAGTGGTCGCTATCTCCGTTACCGCGGCCTCGCTGGGGCTGCTCAGCAACCCGAAGTTCTGGGAACTCACCGGCGGACTCAGCATTACCGGGGCGCCGATGCTGCTCTGGCCGGTCTGGGGCGTGGCGCTCGGCGCGGCCACCTACGCGTACCACCTGCGCCGCCGTGGAGCCTGCCGGCGCTGCGGTCGGGGTTGAGCGGGAGTGGGGGTGCTCCCTGATGCCGGGGCACCCCTGCGGATGTGAGCTAGCGTGGGTTGGGTGACTGCGCCTACCCCGGTAATCCCGGTTCCACCGGCCGACCTGCCCGGCACGCTCGGCGCGCTACGGGCGGCCGGTCACCAGTACCGCACCGTCAAGCAGGAACTCCGCGACAACCTCCTCGCCCGGATGCGCTCCGGCGAGACCCGTTTCCCCGGCATCGTCGGCTACGACGACAGCGTGCTGCCCGAGGTCGAGCGGGCACTGCTCGCCGGGCACGACATGGTGCTGCTCGGTGAGCGCGGCCAGGGCAAGACCCGGCTGATCCGCTCGCTGGGCGCGTTGCTCGACGAGTGGACCCCCGTTCTGCCCGGCTCGGTGCTCAACGAGCACCCGATGCACCCGCTCACCCCGGCGTCCCGCGCCCAGGTGGCCGAGGCCGGTGACGACCTGCCGATCGGTTGGCTGCACCGCTCGATGCGGTACGGCGAGAAGTTGGCCACCCCGGACACCAGCGTCGGCGACCTGATCGGTGACGTCGACCCGATCCGCATCGCCCAGGGCCGTACTCTCGGCGACCCGGAGACCATCCACTTCGGGTTGGTGCCGCGCACCAACCGAGGCATCTTCGCCGTCAACGAGCTACCCGACCTGGCCGAGCGCATCCAGGTGGCGCTGCTCAACGTGCTGGAGGAGCGGGACATCCAGGTTCGCGGCTACCAGCTGCGTCTGCCACTGGACCTGCTCCTGGTGGCCAGCGCCAACCCGGAGGACTACACCAACCGGGGCCGGATCATCACACCGCTCAAGGACCGGTTCGGCGCGGAGATCCGCACCCACTACCCGGTCGACCTGGAGTTGGAGCTGGCGCTGATCCGCCAGGAGGCCGACCTGGTCGCCGAGGTGCCGGAGCACGTGCTGGAGGTGCTGGCGCGTTTCGCCCGCGCCGTGCGGGAGTCGCCGTCGGTGGACCCGCGCTCCGGTGTCTCCGCCCGATTCGCCATCGCCGCCGCCGAGACGGTCGCCGGTGCCGCGCTGCGCCGTGCCGGTCTGCTCGCCGCCTCCGACACCCCGGACGGACGCCCCGAGGCCGCCGTCGCCCGCGTCGGTGACGCGGTGTCGGTGACCAGCACGTTGCGTGGCAAGGTCGAGTTCGAGAGCGGCGAGGAGGGCCGGGAGATCGAGATCCTCGCGCACCTGCTCCGTACCGCGACGGCCGAGACGTTCCGGGCCCACCTGGCCGGGCTGGACCTGTCCGGGTTCACCGCACTGGTCGAGGACGGCGCCGCGATCGAGACCGGCGAGTTGGTCAGCGCCGCCGAGCTGCTGCGCCAGGTCGGCACCGTACCCGGGTTGGCGAAGGTTCTGGACCGGCTCGACCTGGGCGACGCACCCACCTCCGAGGAGGCTGCTGCCGCCGTCGAGTTCGTGTTGGAGGGGCTGCACCTGACCCGCCGGCTCGGCAAGGACGTCACCGACTCGGGGCGCACCGTCTACGGCGGCCGGGGCTGACAGTGGCCGGCAACCGGTTCCGTTACGGGCAGTGGAACGGCGGGCCCGACCCGCTCGCACCCCCGTACGACGTGCGCGAGGCGGTGGACGCGGTCGGTGCCGAGGTGCTGGCCGGCGGCAGCCTGCGGGAGGCGCTGCGTGACCTGCTGCGCCGTGGCCCGCAGGGGCGGGGTGGCCTGGACGACCTGGCCGCCCGGGCTCGGCGGCTGCGCCGGGAGGCGCTGCGCAGGGGCGACCTGGACGGGGCGGTGACCCGGGCCCAGGCCCTGCTCGACCAGGCCCTCGCCGCCGAGCGGGACGAGCTGCGGGGTCGCGACGACGACGCCGCGCGGTTCGCCGAGGCGGTGCTGGACAATCTGCCGCGCTCGACGGCGCGGGCGGTGGAGGAGCTGTCCGGCTACCAGTGGGCCAGCGACGACGCGCGCCGCTCGTACCAGCAGATCCTCGACCAGCTCCGCGACGACGTGCTCGGCCAGCGCTTCGCCGGGCTGCGTGACGCGGTGCGCGCCTCCGCCGACCCGGCCGCCCAGCAGCGGCTCGCCGAGATGATGGGTGACCTGAACGACCTGCTCGCCCGGCATGGTCGCGCGGAGGACACCACCGACGCGTTCGCCGAGTTCATGCGCCGACATGGCGACTTCTTCCCGGAGAAGCCGGAGAACGTCGACGAGTTGATCGACGTGTTGGCCCGCCGGGCGGCGGCCGGTGAGCGGCTGATGAACTCGCTCTCCGAGCGGCAGCGCGCCGAGTTGGCCGGCCTCATGCAGCAGTCGCTCGGCGACCGCCTGGCGGGGGAGTTGTCAGCGCTCGACGCGAACCTGCGGGCACTGCGACCCGATCTGCGCTGGGGGCGGGGTGAGCGGGTCCGCGGCGACCAGCCGTTGGACTACGCCGACGCGGCCGGCGCGCTGGGTGAGATCGGCGACCTGGACGACCTGCTGGACCAACTCGACCAGGAACACCCGGGGGCGACCCTCGACGACGTGGACGTCGACGCGGTGGCGCGCACGCTGGGCCGGGACGCGGCCGACGACGTTCGCCGGCTGCGCGATCTGGAGCGGGAACTGCGCCGCCAGGGTTGGGTGAGCCGGGACGCCGAGGGGCTCACACTGAGCCCGAAGGCGCTGCGCCGGCTCGGCGGGACCGCGCTGCGGCAGGTCTTCGCGGAGCTGACCGCCGGGCCCCGCGGCCAGCACGACCTGCGCTCGGCCGGTGCGGCGGGCGAGGTCAGCGGCGCGTCCAGGCCCTGGCAGTACGGCGATGAGCAACCGTTGGACGTGGTCCGGACGTTGACTCGGGCGGTCAGTCGGGCCGGGCCGACGGTCCCGGTGCAGCTCTCGGTGGACGACTTCGAGGTGGTGGAGACCGAGAGGCGTGCCTCGGCCGCAGTGGTGCTCTGCGTCGACCTGTCGTACTCGATGATCTCTCAGGGTCGTTGGGGGCCGATGAAGCAGACGGCGTTGGCGCTGGCACACCTGATGGAGACGCGTTTCCCGCAGGACGCCCTGCAGATCGTGGGCTTCGGCCGGGAGGCGATGACGCTCACCCAGCAGGAGTTGGCGGCAGTGGAGCCGGACATGGAGCAGGGCACCAACCTCCAGCACGCGCTGCGGTTGGCGGGCCGGCACCTGCGCCGGCACCCGGACGCCGAGCCGATCGTGCTGGTGGTCACCGACGGCGAGCCGACCGCGCACCTGGACCCGGACGACGGGGAGGCGCTGTTCCACTGGCCGCCGCTGCCGGAGACGATCGAGGCGACGGTCCGCGAGGTGGACCGGTTGAGCCGCTACGGTGCCACGCTCAACCTGTTCATGCTCGGCGACGACCCGGGCCTGCGGCGCTTCGTCGACGCGGTGGCCCGCCGCAGCCGGGGCCGCATGTTCACCCCGGACACCGACGACCTGGGCGAGTACGTGGTCAGCGACTACCTCCGCTCCCGCCAATCCCGCCGCTAACTCCCGCCGCGGCGGGTTGACTGGGGGGATGGAGAGCGGGGGATTGCGGCGGGCTTACGGTGCCCTGTTCGCTGAGGTCGACGCGGGCGGGTTCGGTCCGGCTCCGGAGGGGCAGCTCAGTGCCGAGCAGATCGTCGCGCATCTGGTCGCCAACGACGAGCTGATGATCCAGGCCACCGAGGCGTTGCTGGCCGGGTCGCCGTTCGCGTACTACGAGCCGGCGGAGGACATGCACCGCCCGCAGCTCGACGCGCTCGCCGCCGAGCACTGTGGTCTGCGTGGCCTGACCGCGCTGCTGCACGGCACCAGCGACCGGCTGTGCGGGCTGGTCGACCAGCTCGGCCTGGCAGCGGAGACCCCTGTCGAGACGCACCTCCGCGAGGGCTTCGACCTCGTCGTCGACGAGCCACTGCCCTGGTCCCGCACCCTGGACCTGCACACCCGGGTGCACCTGCCGAAGCACCAGTCCCAGTTGCACCTGCTCCGCTCCTGAGCAACGCCGCTCGGAAGGTCGGTGTCGCCGGTCTTGTGCAAGTGAGCGTGATGTCCGTGAGTCCGCCCTCCGCCGATCTTGCACTTTCTGTCCCGACGAAAGCCGCATAAAAGGGCAATTCAACAACAGTAAGTGCAAGATCGCGGGGCGGGGCGGGGCGGGGCCGGGGCGCCGGGGCGGGGCGGGGTCAGGGTTTGGCTGGCTCGGGGCGGGGGTGGAAGGTGCGGCGGTAGGTGGACGGGGCCACGCCGATGCGGTGGTGGAGTTGTTGGCGCAGGGCGGCGGTGGTGCCGAACCCGCAGCGGTGGGCGATCTGGTCGACGGTGAGGTCGGTCGTCTCCAGCAGCAGTCTCGCGTGGTCGGTGCGCTGTTGCAGCAGCCACTGCGCCGGGCTCAGGCCGGTCTCCGACCGGAAGCGTCGGGTGAAGGTGCGCACGCTCATCCGCGCCTGCTCGGCCAGGTCGCGCAGCGCGATCGGCTCGTGCAGCCGCTGCCGCGCCCATTCCCGGGTGCCAGCCGTGCTGGTGTCGGTCGCCTTCGGCACCGGCTGCTCGATGTACTGCGCCTGACCGCCGTCGCGCCACGGTGGCATGACGCAGCGGCGGGCCGCCCGGTTGGCCACCTCGCTGCCGTGGTCGAGGCGGATGACGTGCAGGCAGAGGTCGATGCCGGCGGCGACTCCGGCCGAGGTGAGCACCCGGTCGTCGGCGATGAAGAGCACGCCCGGGTCGAGGTCCACCCGGTCGTGCAGGCGGCGGAACCGCTCGGCGTACGCCCAGTGGGTGGTCGCTCGCCGCCCGTCGAGGAGCCCGGTGGCGGCGAGCACGAACGCTCCGGTGCAGATCGACATGATCCGGGCGCCCCGCTCGTACGCCGCGCGCAGCGCCTCGATCACCTCCGGCTCGACGGTGCCCGAGGCCAACGTGGAGCTGTCGTGGATGCCCGGGACGATCACCGTGTCGGCGGTGTCGAGCAGGTCCAGACCATGGTCGGGGAGCACCTGGAAGCCGCCGGTGCTGCGCACCGGCTGCCCGCCCGGTGTGCACACCCGGACGTCGTAGAAGGGTGTCCCGTCGGCGGCCCTAGCGGTGCCGAAGACCTGCGACGGGGTGCCGAGGTCCAGGCCGACCACCTGGTGCAGAGCGAGTACGGCGATCCGGTGCGGGCCAGCGCTCATGGCCTGATTATTGCGCATGATGGCTTTCCGGCCACTCGTCGAGGTGCGTGGCCCGGCTCAGACTTGTCCCGTGACCACGAACCGCCGTCTGCATCCCGCCTGGCTGGTCGCCGCCGTCGCCTTCGTGGCGCTGGTCGGCGCGGCCGGCTTCCGCGCCACCCCGTCGGTGCTGCTGCACCCGCTGCACGAGGAGTTCGGCTGGCCCCTGGCCACGATCTCCGCGGCCGTCTCGGTCAACCTGCTGCTCTACGGGCTCACCGCGCCGTTCGCGGCCGCCCTGATGGACCGGTTCGGCATCCGCCGGGTGGTCTCGGTGGCCCTGCTGCTGGTCGCCGCGGGCAGCGGGTTGACGGTCTTCATGACCGCCAGCTGGCAGCTCCTGCTCTGCTGGGGTGTGCTGGTGGGGCTGGGCACCGGATCGATGGCGTTGGCGTTCGTGGCCACCGTCACCGGCCGTTGGTTCGTGCACCGCCGGGGCCTGGTCACCGGGGTGCTGACCGCCGGCGGGGCGGCCGGGCAACTGGTCTTCCTGCCACTGATCGCCATCCTGGTACGCGACCACGGCTGGCGTAGCGCCGCACTCGTGGTGGCCGTGGCGGCGCTGGCGGTCGTACCCCTGGTGGTGTGGCTGCTGCGCGAACACCCGGCGGATCTCGGCCTGCCCGCCTACGGGGCGACCGAGGTCGTCGCGGCGCCGCCGGCGACCGGCGGCGCGGCGACCCGGGCGCTCGGCGCGCTGGCCACCGCGGCCCGGACCCGACCGTTCTGGCTGCTGGCCGGAGGCTTCGCGATCTGCGGGGCGACCACGAACGGCCTGGTCGGTACGCACTTCGTGCCGGCCGCGCACGACCACGGAATGGCCCAGACCACAGCGGCCGGATTGCTCGCCCTGGTGGGGCTCTTCGACATCGTCGGCACTATCGCCTCCGGCTGGCTCACCGACCGGGTGGACAGCCGGCTGCTGCTCGGCATGTACTACGCGCTGCGCGGGCTGTCCCTGCTGGTGCTGCCGAGCCTCTTCTCCGGCACGGCCGAGCCGAGCATGCTGGTGTTCATCGTCTTCTACGGCCTGGACTGGGTGGCCACCGTGCCGCCGACGGTGGCGCTGTGCCGGGAGTACTTCGGTGGCGCGGGAGCTGTGGTGTTCGGCTGGGTGTTCGCCGCGCACCAGCTCGGCGCGGCGGTCGCCGCGACCGGCGCGGGGCTGGTCCGGGACCGGCTGGGCGACTACGCGATGGCCTGGTACGTGGCGGGCGCGCTGTCGATCGGCGCCGCCGGGCTGTCGCTGCTGCTGCGCCGCCGACCGGGCCGTCCGGTGCCGGAGGCCGTGCTGGTCGCCGCGACCGCGCCCAGGGCGTGGAGCTTCCGGGGCTGAACCGTGACGCGTCGGCCGGTCAGCTCACTGTCCACTGCTGGGCCGGCCGGCCGTCGCACTGTCGCTGCCGGATGTCGTCGCCGGCCTCGACGGCGTCGTCGTCGGCCTGGGCGCACTTGTTGCTGTGCGCGGCGATGAGCAGCACCGCGCTGGTTCCGGTGCCGCCGAACCGCCACTGCTGGTTGGCCCCACCGTGGCAGGGGAACTGGAGCAGCCGCGCGCCGTCGTCCCCACTGCCACCCTCGACGTCGAGGCACTGCCCGTACGCGGCGTTTGTCAACGACAGCACGCCCGTGCCGGCCGGGCTGATCACCCACTGCTGCTCGGGGGCGCCGGTGCACACTGCCAGCTCGGCCTCGGCCTCCTTGCCGTCACCGTTGAGCCCCAGGCAGAGGCCCGAGGCGGCGCGCAGCACCCGGGGCCCGGTGGGCGGGGCGGCCGGCGTGCTGGCCGACGGGGTCGGTGACGGCTCGGCCGGTGCGGTCGGGCTCGGCTCGCCGGCCGGCTCGGTGGGCCGCGCCGCGCCGGACGGTGTACCGACCGACGCCGGCACCGACGGTTCGTCGTCACCGTCGAGCAGCCCGGTGGCGAAGACGACCCCCAGGAGTACGCCGACGGTCCCGACCGCCACCGCGACCCGTAGCAGCGGATCGGCCAGCGGCCCGGAGCGCGGTGCCCGGTGACCGCCGTAGACGGTGCCGGCGGGGTCGGGGCGTTCCTCGGGCGCGGACATACGCGCCATCCTCACCCACGACGTCGCGCCGGAGCCAGCCCGGCGGTGGCGAGGCTCAGCGGGTGGGCTGCGGGTCGGTGACGTCGGCGACCGTGGCGTCGAGGGCGGCGATCGCGGTGTCGGCGTCGATCGCGATGGCGAGACCGCGCTCGCCGGCACCGAGGGTGATCTCCCGGCCGCGCAGTCGCTCGTCGGCGACCACCGGCCAGGCCGTGCTCGCGCCGAACGGGGTGATGGTGCCGCGTTCGTAGCCGGTGGCGGCCAGGGCGCCGGCCGCGTCCGGCATGGAGAGCCGGTGCACGCCGAGCAGGGCGCGCAGCTTGGGCCAGGAGATGACCCGGTCGCCGGGGGTGAGCACGAACAGGTGATCGTCTTCACCACGGCGAACCACTATCGTCTTGACCACGTCGGGAACGGCCACGCCCCGGGCGGCGGCGGCCTCCGCGAGACTGCCTACCGCACCGTGGCTGACCAGCCGATACGGCAGTTTGGCGTCGTCCAGGGCGGTGATCGCTGGCGATGGCATGCCCGCCACGGTAACCGTCGGGCCTGCCACCGGACGGGAAACTGCCACCGCCGACATCCCACGGTTTCCAAACGGCGAGCGTAAGGTGATCACATGCGCGCTGAGCGTGTGGATCAACCGATTGACCATGATCAAGCGGTGGACACGCTGCGGCGGTCGTACGCCGCGGTGCCCACTGGCGAGCCTGTCCGGCTGGCCAAACGCACCTCCAACCTGTTCCGTCCCCGGTCCGCTCCCCGGGCCCCGGGGCTCGACGTGAGTGGCCTGAACGGCGTGCTGTCGGTCGACCCGGCCGGCCGTACGGCCGACGTGCAGGGCATGTGCACCTACGAGGACCTGGTCGACGCGACGCTGCCGCACGGCCTGATGCCGCTGGTGGTGCCGCAGTTGCGCACCATCACGCTGGGCGGCGCGGTGACCGGCCTCGGGATCGAGTCGACCTCGTTCCGCAACGGCCTGCCGCACGAGTCCGTCCAGGAGTTGGACGTGCTCACCGGGTCCGGCGAGATCATCACCGCCCGACCCGACGGGGAGCACGCCGACCTGTTCACCGCGTTCCCCAACTCGTTGGGCAGCCTCGGGTACGCCACCCGGCTGCGCATCGAACTGCAACCGGTCGGCCGGTACGTGGCGTTGCGCAACGTCCGGTTCACCCAACTGGAGGCGCTGACCGACGCGATCGCTGAGGTGACCGCCACCCGGTCCTGGGCCGGCCAACCGGTGGACGCGATGGACGGGGTGATGTTCAGCCCCGGCGAGTCGTACCTGGTCTTCGCCACGTTCACCGACGGGGCCGACCCGCCCAGCGACTACACCGGTCAGGCCATCTACTACCGGTCGCTGCGCCAGCGCACCCGCGACGTGCTCACCGCGTACGACTATCTGTGGCGCTGGGACACCGACTGGTTCTGGTGCTCGTCGGCGTTCGGCGCGCAGCACCCGGTCGTGCGCAGGCTCTGGCCGGCGCGTTACCGGCGCAGCGACTTCTACCACCGACTGGTCCGGCTGGAGCACCGCCACCAGGTGGCGGCCCGGATCGACCGGCTGCGCGGGCAACCGGCCCGGGAGCGGGTAGTGCAGGACGTGGAGATCCCGCTGGACCGTACCGCCGACTTCCTGCGCTGGTTCGCCGGCGCTGTGGGGATGAACCCGGTGTGGCTGTGTCCGCTGCGACTGCGTGAGCCGGCGGGGCCCGGATCGGCGCGGTCCTGGCCGCTATATCCGCTGCGGCCCGGGCAGGACTACGTCAACATCGGGTTCTGGGGGAGCGTGCCGATCGCGCCGGGCGCCGCCGACGGCGACGTCAACCGCACGATCGAACGCAGGGTGTCGGAGTCGGGCGGGCACAAGTCGCTCTACTCCGACGCGTACTACGACCGGGACGCCTTCGATCGCCTCTATGGCGGCGACACGTGGCGCGCGGTGAAAGACCGCTACGACCCGGACCACCGGCTGACGGGACTGTACGAAAAGGCGGTAGCACGAGCATGAGCCTGACCGACAGAGATCAGGGGGCGGCGAGCGTCCCCGCCACCCCGCCGGCGGGGGGCCGGCACACGGGTCCGACCGTCGCGGATGTCATCCGCGCGGTCACCATGGGGCCGTTGCCGGTGCGGATCACCGGATACGACGGCAGCGCCGTCGGCCCGTCCGACGCCGGCATCACCCTGGCGATCCATTCCGAGCGTGGGCTGTCGTACCTGCTCACCGCACCCGGTGACCTGGGCATGGCCCGGGCCTACGTCAGTGGTGACCTGGCGTTGCAGGGCGTGCACCCGGGTGACCCGTACGAGGCGTTGCGGGTGCTCAAGGACGAGCTGCGGTTACGCCCACCGTCGCTGGCCGAAGGGCTGGCGCTGGTCCGTGGGCTGGGCTGGGAGCGGCTGATGCCGCCGCCGGCACCGCCGCAGGAGGCGCAGCCCCGGTGGAAGCGGGTGATGAACGGGCTGCGGCACTCGCGGGTGCGTGACAGCACTGCCATCTCGCACCACTACGACGTCTCCAATGCCTTCTACGAGAAGGTGCTCGGCCCGTCGATGACGTACACCTGCGCGGTTTTCCGGTCTCCGGACGACACGCTGGAGCAGGCTCAGGCGGCGAAGTACGACCTGGTCGCCGGCAAGCTGGCCCTGAAGAAGGGGATGCGGCTGCTGGATGTCGGGTGCGGCTGGGGTGGCATGGTGCGCCACGCCGCCCGCGAGTACGGCGTCAAGGCTCTCGGGGTGACCCTGTCGAAGGCGCAGGCGCAGTGGGCGCAGGCAGCTATCGAGCGGGAGGGGCTGACCGAGCTGGCGGAGGTGCGATACCTCGACTACCGGGACGCGCCGGCCGAGCAGTTCGACGCCATCTCCTCGATCGGGTTGACCGAGCACATCGGGGTGCGCAACTACCCGGCCTACTTCGGGTCGCTGCGCAGCCGGCTGCGGCAGGGTGGGCGACTGCTCAACCACTGCATCACCCGCGCCGACAACCGGGCGCCGCACCGCTCGGGCGCGTTCATCGACAGGTACGTCTTCCCGGACGGTGAGCTGGCCGGTCCGGGCCGGTTGATCAGCGAGGTGCACGACGCCGGGTTCGAGGTGCACCACGAGGAGAACCTGCGGCAGCACTACGCGCTGACGTTGGCCGCCTGGTGCCGCAACCTGGTCGAGAACTGGGACTTCTGCGTCTCGGAGGTGGGCGCGGGCACGGCCCGGGTGTGGGGGCTCTACATGGCCGGGTCGCGGATGGCGTTCGAACGCAACGGCATCCAGCTGCACCAGGTGTTGGCCACCCACAACGGCCCGAACGGCGTGAACGGCTACCCGCTGCGACCGGACTGGTTGCCCTGATCACCTGCTGACCGCCGCCTGAAGCCGCGTCGAAGAAAGTCGGCGCGGCTTCTCGCGAAGCGATTGACAAGGAAGTTTTGTACGTACAAACTGATTTTGCCATGAGAGATGTCCTGTACCTGGAGCAGATCGAGCAGGCCGAAGTCCTGCTCAAGCCGCAGCGCGTCGAGGTGCTGCGGCAACTGGCCGAGCCGCGCACCTGCACCGAGGTCGCGGCCCGACTCGACCAGACGCCACAGCGCGTCTACTACCACGTCAAGCAGCTCGTCGCGGCTGGCCTCGTCGAGCTGGTAAACGAACGCAAGGTCCGCGGCATCACCGAAGGCATCTACCAGGCCGCCGCCCGCTCCTACTGGCTCTCTCCGCGGCTCGTCGGCCGGATCGGCCTGCGCCGGGCCCGCGACGAACTGAGCCTGGGCTACCTGCTCGACCTGATGGAGGAGGTCCAGGCCGACATCGCCGGCCTGGACCGGGCGGCGCCCGAGCTGCCCTCGATCGGAGTCTCCGGCGAGATCCGGGTGCCGGCCGAGCAGCGCCAGCAGTTCCTGCACGACCTGCAAACCGCACTTCAGGACCTGTTCACCCGCTACGGCGGCAGCGAAGGAGATGCCTTCAAGCTGGCCGTCGCCTGCTATCCGAAAGGGAACGACAATGAGTGAGCCGATGAAGGTCCAGGCCCGTCTCTCCGCGCCCGTCGGGCGCGTCCGCCAGGCCCTGACCGACCCGGCCGAGCTGCGTGTCTGGCTGGCCGAGCACGCCGAGGTCGAGCTGCCCCAGCGGTACGAGTTCTGGGGTCGCTACACGCCCGAGGGTGACGCCCCGCACCAGCGGCTCCTGCACGCCGACGACGACACGCTGCGCTTCGGCTGGCTGCTCGACGGCGTGGAGACCACCACCGAGTTCCAGTTGACCGCCGAGGGCACCGACAGCACCGTGCTGACGCTGATCCAGAGCCACTTCGACTTCGCCGAGGCGATGAGCGGTTCCACCATCCGGGGCGTGCTCCAGACGTACTGGGCGCTGTCCATCGCCAACCTGGCCGCCCACGTGGAGGGCAAGCCACTGCTGCCCCGCACCGACTTCACCTCCGCCGACCTGCGCGGTGAGCTGGTCATCGCCGCTCCCGCCGACAAGGTGTGGGAGTCGCTGACCGACTCCGAGCAGGCCAGCGCCTGGTTCGGCTACCCGATCGGCATCGAGCCCTGGGTCGGCGGCCGGTACGCCATGGGCGGCTTCGAGACCGGTTACGCGGCCAAGGTCATCGACCTGGAGCCCGGCCGCCGGATGTCCGTCGACTGGGGGCCGACCGGCGTGACGAGCTGGGAGCTGGCCGAGTCCGGTGGCCGGACCACGCTGACCTTCGTGCAGAGCGGCTTCGACGAGGCCAACCCGCCGTACGGGGCCTGGAGCGGGTCGGTTGCCGGGCTGTTCGAGCTGCGCCGCTTCCACGAGGTGTCGAACTGGCAGCCGATCTGGATCTCCGAGGAGATCCCCGGCCTGGAGCCCGCCCCGGCCAACTGATCTCGACATCCCCGACCGGCCTCCACCTTGGACACCACGCCATCGGTGACCAAGGTGGAGGGACCGGGAAACGGGTCCGTCAAACGGCCGGCTGATCGGTAAGGTCGGCCGAGTCAGTGTCGAGTCGGCGGCCGGGGCGGTGCGGGTGGCAGGTCCAGAGAATGCAGATCACACAGCCGTCGGGCGTTCGCTGGAAGCGGCAATGCGTCTGTTGGGCCAGGCCGCCGGTCCGTCAACACTGACGGAGTCGACGTCATCACCCGCTGTGCCAACCGGCGAGGGCGAGCTGCGCGGGTGCGGCACCGCCGCCGACGGGCTGGTCGAGGCCGTGGTGACTGGCTATGGCCGGCTGGAGTCCCTGGAGATCGACCCCCGCCTGCTGCGGCGCGGCACCGGTGCCATCGCCGCCCACGTGATCGAGGCAGTGCGCGCCGCCCAGGATGACGAGCTGCGACAGCGCCAGGAGCTGCTCGGCGGCGACGTCGACCAGGCGGCGACGCGTCGGCAGTTGGAGGCGGTCGCGGCAGAGGCTTGGCGTGGGCTGGACGGGATGATCGGCGACCTGGACGCGTTGACCCGCCGATTCGACAAGCGGTGACCGGATGACCGACGCGATAGAGGTCGACGTCACCGCGCTGCACTCGGCGGCGCGGACCATCGAGGCCAGCGGTGAGCGGCTCGGTGCGGAGGTGCAACGGTTGCAGGGCACCGTCACCGGTTCGGCCAGTCCCTGGGGTGGCGACGAGGCCGGGACGGTCTTCGGAGCGGCCTACACCGAGGTGCTGCAACACGCTCTCGACGTCTACGCCTCGATGGCCGACCAACTCCTGAGCGTGGCCGACAGGCTTGACGCCGCCGCCGACGCCCACGAGCGCAGCGACCTCGACAGCGCGGCCCTCTTCACGAGACTGGGACTGCCCGGTGGGCCTACAACTGCCAGCTGAGCTCGCCGAGGCCCTCAACTGGGTGGGCTTCACCTGGCCAGAGGCCGACGAGGAGCTGCTGTACGAGGCCGCCCAGGCGTGGATGTCCTTCGCCGGCACGCTGCGCACGGCGGCCAACGAGGCGAACGCCGGCGCGAGTGTCGTGAGCGCTACCAACCGGGGGCGGGACGTCACCGCCTTCGAGGCGATGTGGCGCGGCGAGGAGGGCCCGACCAGCCGTATCGAGGACGGCGCCGAGGCCGCAGAACTCATCGCCGCCGCGCTGCTCGTGATGGCCGTGATCACGTTGACCCAGAAGGTCCTCACGATCGTCCAGCTCACGATTCTGGTGATCCAGGTTGCCATGGCGCTGGCGGCAGCGGCCCCCACCCTCGGTGGCTCGCTGGCACAGATCCCGATCGCGATCGGCGTGGCCCGGGTCGCGATCCGCCGGATCATCAAGGAAATCGTGCAACGGGTCGTCAACGACATCATTCCGCGACTGCTTCGCCGCGCCAAGACGTTGCTGCGCAGGTTCAACCGCAAGGGCCCGGATCGGCCCCCGGGGCGGCCCGGCGTGCCCGGACCGCTGCGGGAGGTCCGCTACCAGGGCCGGCCGATGCTGGACAAGTACCGGTACGAGACCGCCGGTGACCATCCGGGAAACCCCTTTCGGCCCAGTTCGGTGCGTCGGCTCAGCGAGGCGGAACGGGAGGCGCACCGCGTGTACGTCGACTCGGACGGCATCCTGCGCCAGGCAAAGGACGGCCAGCCCTTCGACACCCGCGCCGCGTCCACCCACTGGACGAGGGACGGCGGCCGGGCCATCTTCGTGATGGATGAGCGAGGCAACATGTACGCCTCGAACTACCAACAGGTTGGCGACTTCCACCACTCCACACTGGGCAACGGTCAGCCGGTCGCGGCGGCCGGTGAGATCGCGGTCGTCGACGGTAGGGTCCAGTACGTGACTTCCGCCAGCGGGCACTACCAACCCGGCCCCGAGCACATGCGGCAGGTCACCGACGAGCTGAGCCGCAACGGCGTCAAGGACATCCCGCTCTTCGGCTTCGACGGCCGTACCCGGTTGAACTGACCCGTCGGAAAGGTGCATGGAATGGACAGCCGCAACTGGAAGGGCGTCATCAACCAGATCCTGTACGGGTTGATGTTCACCCCTCAGCTCGACGACGATTCCGCCAGCCAGATGGCTGAGGCGATGGTCGAGCGACGCTACTTCGGGGACGGCCCGGCTGTTTATGCGGACGCGATCGTCCAGGCGCAGCAGTACGACGGCCCGCTCATCGACGAGATCGAGACGTCGCACAGCGAGCAGGGGTTCCGCGATTTCCTCCGCCGGCTCGCGGGCGAACTGGACCAGCGCCGGCCCTGGCACTGATCTGATCCGATGGCGGGATCTGGTGACTTCTCGCTGTCGAGTGGGTACTGGCTGGCGATGTTCTTCATCTTTGGTCTGCGTACCAAGGTCGACCGGTCCGGTGTCGTGCAGCAGGTCTGCCGCCACTGCGGCAACCAGGCCGCGCAGGTGATCACCCGCCGCTCGACCAAATTCACACTCTTCTTCATCCCCCTCATTCCGATCCGCACCCGGTACGCGCAGCAGTGCACGTTCTGCGGGGCGGAGTACGAGATCGCCAAGTCCGACGTCGAGCGCCTCCCGGTCGGCTGATCCGACGATGGAACGCTTCCTCTGCTGGCTGATCGGCCGACCGACGCCCTCGGCCGACGTGGCCGTGCACACCGTTGCCCGCCCGCCCTGCACCCCTGGCCGGCGCAGACGCCGCCGCGCACGCCGTCCGTTGGCCGGCACCGCACTGCCCCGTTCACCGTGGAACCGATCTGCGGGCCGTTGACCAGAGGCGTGAGGATGCTCAGCGCGACAGAGGCCCGGGGTGCACGTTCGGCTCTGGCGGCGTTTCTGGGCGCTGGTTAGGCTTTCGGGGTTTGCCGTGGACCGGCGCCGCCGAGGGTGCACGCACGACGAAAGAGCCGGAGCGACCGTGTCCCGACAGGACGGAAAGCAGGCTGCGGGGACGCTGAATCCCGCCGGCGCGTTCGTCGCGGCTGCGGTCATCCTGCTGGAGGCGGGCTGGCTGTTCGCCGCGTTGCCCGGCGCCGCGCTGGTCAGCGACATCGGCGCGATGCTGGTCGCCGGTTGGGCGACGCTCGCGTGCGTCGGGGTGGCCCGTCGGCATCCGGCGCCGCTGCGCCGGTTCTGGACGATGCTCGCTCTCACCATGGCCCTGGCCGCGATCGGTCGGGCGATCTGGACGGTGCAGCGGCTCGTCGGCGGCGACCTGCCGCACACGCCGGTGGTCGGGGTGGTCTTCACCGCCGGCATCCTCACCGGCACGGCCGCGCTGCTCAGCTCGCCGTCCGCACCGAGGACGGCGGTCGGGCGGGCCCGTACGTTGCTGGACGGGGTGATCGTCGCCCTGGCGCTGGTGCCGATCGGTTGGGTGCTGGTCTTCCGGGGGGTCGCCGCGGCCGAGCTGGCCGACCCGGCGCGGACGCTGGGGCTGCTCTTCCCCATGTTCGACCTGATGCAGCTCACCATCCTGGTCGCGGTCTCCGGGCCGGCCCGGCCGATGTGGCGGCCGATGACAGTCCTCGCGGCGAGCCTCACCCTGCGGGTCGTCGCCGACGTCGTCTACGTGTCGCTGGTCGCCCGCGCCGACTACACCGCCGGTCACCCGATCGACCTGTGTTGGCCGTTGAGCTACCTGCTGATCGGCCTCGCCACCCGCAACCCGCCGCCACCGGACTGCGACGGCACCGACGACACCGCCGAGTCGCCGCTGCCGCCCTGGTGGCGGGTGGCGCTGCCGTACCTGCCGGTGGGCGGGGCGATCATCGCTGTGGTGCTGGCCCGCCGGCCCACCGGGCAGACCCCGCAGCTCGTGTTCGTGACCATGATGGTGTTGCTGGCCGCCCTCGCCGTCCGGCAGGGGCTGGCGGCCAACGAGAACCTCCGCTTGGTGGCCCGGCTGCGCCGGCTCGCGTACGGCGACCAGCTCACCGGGCTGCCCAACCGGCTGTTGTTCAACAGGCGGCTGCGCCTGGCCCTGCGCGACGGGCGGCCGGTGGCGGTGCTGCTGCTCGACCTGGATGGGTTCAAGCAGGTTAACGACCGATTCGGGCACGCCACCGGCGACACCCTGCTGACCGGGCTCGCGGCCCGGATGCACACTGCCGTAGACGGCGACGGCACCATCGCCCGGCTCGGCGGTGACGAGTTCGCCGTGCTGGTCGACGGCGACCGGCCGGTGTCACCCGAACGGCTCGCCGAGCGGCTGCTGGACGCGCTGCGGCCCTCCGACGACGAGGAGGACGTCGGGGTGCACCCGTCGGCGAGCATCGGTATCGCCGAGTACGGCCCGCAGCACGCCTCCCACACCGACCTGCTGCGCGACGCCGACATCGCCATGTACGCGGCCAAGGCGGCCGGGAAGTCCGCGTACCGCACGTGCACTGCGGCGTTGCGTGAGTCGGCCGTCTCCCGCGCCGAATTGATCGCCGACCTGCGCCGCGCTGTCGACGAGGATCAGCTACACCTGGAGTTCCAACCGATCGTCGACCTGACCACCGGCGCGGTGCGCAGCGCCGAGGCGTTGGTGCGCTGGCGGCACCCCCGGCTGGGGATGTTGCCGCCGGCGAAGTTCCTGCCGTTGGCCGAGGAGACCGGGCTGATCTTGCCGATCGACCGCTGGGTGATCCACCAAGCGTGCCGGGCCGCGGCGACCTGGCGGGGCCGGGCGCCGGAGGCCACGGTCGCTGTGAACATCGCCGCCGCGCACCTGCGTCGGCCGGACCTGATCGCCACTGTCACCGCGGCGACCAGCGCCGCCGGGTTGGCACCACGGGCGTTGACACTGGAGTTGACCGAGTCGGCGTTGATCGAGGGCACCGAGGCGGTGCTCGAGCGGCTGCACCAGCTCCGGGAGCTTGGCATCCGGATCGCCATCGACGACTTCGGCACCGGCTACTCGTCGCTGAGCTACCTGCACCGCATCCCGGCCACCGAGCTGAAGATCGACAGGTCGTTCGTGGCCCGGCTGGGCACTGACGACCGGGCGTACGCCACGGTGGAGATGGTCACCCGCCTGGCCGGCGCGTTCGACCTGGCTGTGGTCGCCGAGGGGGTGGAGACCGAGCGTCAGCACGAGGCGGTCACCGCGATCGGCTGCCCACGGGGTCAGGGCTATCTGTACGGGCGGCCGGACGCCCCCGCCATGGTGGGCCAGAATCGGAGTTGACTCTCACGTAACGGCAGGCAGGAGCCTGGTTCCCGGAAGGGAGGGGGACCATGGCGTACACGGTGGGTCAGGTCGCGAAGGTGGCCGGCGTGACGGTGCGGACGCTGCACCACTACGACGAGATCGGGTTGCTCTCGCCCAGCGGGCGCACCTCGGCCGGTTACCGCCGCTACGACGACGCGGACCTGCAACGGCTGCAACTCGTCCTGTACTACCGGGAGCTTGGTTTCCCGCTTGAGGAGATCACCGCGATCATCGACGACCCGGCGGCCGATCCGGCCGCGCACCTGCGCCGGCAGCACGAACTGCTGACGGTACGGCTCAAGCGGTTGCAGGAGATGGTCACGGCGATCGAGTTCGCGATGGAGGCGAGCAAGATGAACATCCAACTCACGCCGGAGGAGCGGTTCGAGGTCTTCGGTGACGTCGATCCGGAGGAGCACCAGGCCGAGGCGGAGCGGCGGTGGGGTGACACCGACGCGTACCGGGAGTCGAACCGGCGGGTCTCCCGTTACACCAAGGAAGACTGGCTGCGGCACAAGGCGGAGAACGAGGACTGGGGTCGGCGGATCGTCGCGCTGATGGCCTCGGGCGCGCCGGCGGACAGCCCGGAGGTGATGGAGCTGGCGGAGGAGCACCGGCAGCTCATCAGCCGCTGGTTCTACGAGTGTTCGTACGAGATGCAGACCGGGTTGGCCGACATGTACCTGGCCGACGAGCGGTTCACCGCGTACTACGAGAAGATCGCCGCCGGGCTGGCCACGTATCTGCACGAGGCGATCCACGCCAACGCGATCAGCCGGGCGTGACGGGGTGCGGTCCGGCTAGTCTGGCCGGACCGCACCGCCCGGGGGAGATGACAGTGCAGAAACCGAAGCTGATCGCCGCTGTCGCCGTGCTCGTGGTGGCGGTCGGCGCCGGGGCGTGGGCGCTGGTCGCCACCAGCGACGACGAGGAACCGGACGCTGGTCGCCCGGCGGCGTCGGCGGGCCCGGCCGACCCGGTCGGTGTGCTGAAGGCCGCTGCGGCGAAGGCCGACGAGCAGCCGTACAAGCTGACAGTTGGCACCGGCGGCGCGGACGGCGACGCCACTGTGCTGCTCTGGGACCCGAAGGCGAAGCGTGGTCTGGAGACCACCTCACTGAAGGTGCCTTCCGGTGTGGTGAAGATCGAACGGTTGACCACCGGGCCGGACGTGTACGTGCGGGTCACCGCCCCGGACCGCCGCGTCCCGGTCTGGGACGGCAAGACCTGGTGGCACGTCGGCGCCCCGGGTGACCCGGCGGCCAAGCAGGGCCTGGACAACACCCGGCTGGCCAGCACGCTGGGCGCGCCGGCGGGGGTCCGGCTGACCGCCGAGCGGGAGTACGCGGGCACGCTGGACCTGCGCCAGAGCGGCGCGGTGCTGGGCAGCGGCGTCGGCAACGTGCTCGGCGACCGGGCGGCGGCGGTGCCGTTCACCGCTGCCGTGGACGAGCAGGGCCGGCTGGTCCGCTACCGCATCGAGTTGGCCAGCGAGCAGTCGCAGACCGCCCAGCTCGACCTGACGTACTCGGATTTCGGGCTGCCGGTTTCGGCGGACCCGCCGGCGGCCGACCTGGTGGGCGAGGACCCGCCGGCGAACATTCCCGGCGCCTGAGGTCGGGTCACTCCTCGACCGCCCCGTCGACCGGGGTGACCAGGAAGTCGTAGACGGTGCGGGCCATCCGCCGGACCGTCTCGTCGCCGGTGGCCATGGGGCCGGCGGTGAGGAACGCGACGGCGGTCTCGGTGCCGGGGATCAGGTAGTAGCCGACGTCGTGTGAGGCGTCCGGCAGGTCACCGGTCTTGTGGGCCACCGGCACGCCCTGTGGCAACGCCGCGGGGATCTTCGTGTTCAGGGTCTGCTCCCGCATGAACCCGATCATCAGGTCCCGGGAGGCGGGGGTGAGGATCTCGCCGTCCCAGACCGCGCCGAGCAGCGACACCACGTCGTCCGGGCTGGTGTAGTTCTCCTCGCCGCGTTGCGCTGCCGCGCTGTCGAGCATCCGGCGGGCCAGGATGGTGGAGCGTTGGTTCATCGAGTCGATCAGCGCGTTGACCGGAGCGAACCCACCCAGGTAGGTGATCAGCACGTTCGCTGCCACGTTGTCGCTGTACTTGATCAGGTACTGGGCGAGCCGGTGCACCGTGACCACCTGCGGGAACGTCTCGAACTGTAGTTGACCGGTGCCGCCGACCACGTCCTCCGGCGTGACCAGCACCCCGTCGTCGAGAAAGACCTGTCCACAGTCGACCCGGCGCAGCAGCTCGACGAGGATCCACAGCTTGATGACGCTGGCCGCCTTGGGCCGCAGCGATCCGTTGACGGCGATCTGCTGGTCGCCGTAGCGGCCGGACAGGTCGCGGACGGTGACCCCGGCCGGGTTGAGGCTCGCGTCGGCGACCACCCGGGCGAGCTGCCCGCTGAGCGGGAACAGCCGGGCCCCGGCGACCGGGTCGGTGGGCGGCTGCGGGCTGGTGACCACCACACCGGTCAGCGTCGTCGGCGGGCGGTGCCGCTGGATCAGCTCCAGCGTCCCCTCGCTGCGCCCGACCAGCGGCACCCGGTAGCGGTAGGCCGTCCCACCGACCACTACCGCGCCGCTGGCCACCCCGGAGGCGACCCGCATGGTCGGGTCGGCGACCCGGCCGGTGTCGCCGTCGCAGGCGCGGTAGCGCACCGTGCGCCCGAGCGAGTCCACAGCGAACACCCCGCCGGGAAACGACAGCCAGGACACCTCGCTGGTCGGCGGGCGCTCCGGCGTCGGGTCCACACCGGGCTCGTGGCTCTGACCGTCGCCGGGCTCAACCCCGTACCCCGGATCGGTCGTCTGCGCCGGGTCCGCGACGGGCGCGCGGCCCGCGCCGTCCGCGGTGGCCGGGCCGGTCGCCGCGAGCACCGCGAGCGCGACCGCCGCCGTCAGCACCTTCAGGGGTACGCGGGCAGAGTTCCCCAGCAGGGAAGATGAGCGCCTCTTGTCGCTTTTTCTCACTTTTGCACGATATGAAGCGTTGGAGGCTGGTGAGACCGACGGGACCGGCGTCACCCGTCCGGGCGGCGATGTCCCCCCGAGCGCGACGACCCACAGGTATAACTGTGACGCACAGGTATCACGCTTTGCTCTGCACCCGCCGATGCGCCAGCTACGGACCGTGCGTGGCGCGCGGGCGGGTGCAGAGCAAAGGTCAGCCACGAGCCCGGAGGACCCATGCTGATCATCGCCGGCAGTCTGCAGGTCGAACCGGCCACCCGCGAGGCGTACCTGTCCGACTGCGAACAGGTCATCGCGCGGGCGCGCGCCACCGCCGGCTGCCTCGACTTCCTGCTGGCGGCCGACCCGTTGGAGCCCGGCAGGATCCACGTCTACGAACGCTGGGAGTCACCAGAGCAGTTGGCCGCGTTCCGTGGCTCCGGCCCGGACGACGCGCAGGAAGTCGCAATCCTCGACGCCGACGTGCAGCGCTACCTGATCGCCGGCGTCGAAGCGCCCTGACCCGGCACCGCTCACGCCTGTGGTTCTGGGCCGGTGGGCAGGCCCGGTGCCATCCGGCGGATCGAGGCGAAGGTGGGCGTGAGGGCCTCGTACAACTCGGCGAAGAGCGGCAGCAGCGCCGCGTAGGTGGCAGCGGCGGCCGGGTCGGGGCGGATCGTCTCCTCGATCCGCACCAGGTCGGCGGCGACGTCGATGCTGGGGATCAGCCCGAGCGCCTCCATGCCGAGCAACGCCGCCCCGAAGCTCGACCCCTCGTGCGCGGACGGGAAGCTCACCGGCAGGCCGAGGGCATCGGCAAGCATCTGCCGCCACAGGCCGCTGCGGGCGAAGCCGCCTCCGGCCCGGACCTCCCGCACCTCGTTGCCGGCCGCGCGCACCGAGCTGAGCACCAGCGCGAGCTGCTGACAGACGCCCTCCAACGCGGCCCGCACCAGATGCTCGCGGCGGTGTGCGTGGGTCAACCCCACGTACGCGCCGCGCGGCAGGGCGCTCCAGTGTGGTGCCCGTTCACTGTGCAGGTACGGCAGCATGATGAGCCCGCCCGAACCGACAGGCGCGCGGGCCGCCAGGGCGACAAGGTCCTCCTCGGAGTGCTCGCCCAGGTCCGGGGCGAGCGCCGCGCCGGCCCACTTGAGCACGATGCCGCCGTTGTTGATCGCGCCACCGACCGCCCAGCGATGCTCGGTCAGCGCGTAGCAGAACACCCCGCCGAGCGGGTCCACGCCAGGCCGCTCGACCATCACCCGCATCGCGCCGCTGGTGCCGATCGAGCAGGCCACCATGCCGGGGTGCACAGCGCCCAGGCCCAGGTTCGCCAGCGGTCCGTCGCCAGCGCCGACCACCACCGGGGTGCGCTCCGGCAGGCCGGTCTCGGCAGCGGCCTGCGGGGTCAGGTTGGGCAGCACGGCGGTGGTGGCGACGAGCTGCGGGAGCTGTTCCTCACTGATACCGGCGATGGTCAGCGCCTCGCGGTCCCACTTCAGCTCGTGAATGTCGAGCAGGCCGGTGGCCGAGGCGATCGAGTGGTCGGTGACCAGCGCGCCGCAGAGCCGCAGCAGCACCCAGTCCTTGATGCCCACCCAGTGCGCCACCCGCTCGAAGAGCTTCGGCTCCTGCTCGGCGAACCACAGCAGCTTGGGCAGCGGCGACATCGGATGCATCGGCGTGCCGGTGCGCCGGTGCAGGGCCAACCCCGACGGCACCGCCCGCAACCGCTCGGCCTGCCGGGTGGACCGCGAGTCGGCCCAGGTCACCGACGGGGTGAGCGGATTACCGTCCCGGTCCAACCCGATCAGGCTGTGCATGGCGGAGCCGAACGACAGCCCGGACACCGGCTGGACCAGCTCGGCCACGACCATGCCTATCGACTTCAGCACCGCTTCGAGGATGAGCTGTGGATCCTGCTCGGCGTAGCCGGGTTGCGGGTTGTTCAGCGGATAGCCGACCAGGTGACTGCCGAGCTGCCGCCCGTCGGTGTCGTACGCGACGGCCTTCGTGCTGGTGGTGCCGATGTCGACACCGATCACGACCCCGGGCAGCGTGACTGCCGGCACGACCGCCACCCCCCTCGGAGAACATGAATCGACGCAAGAGTATCGCCCTATCGTGTGGGTTGCTCCGCCGATCGGCTAGTTCGCCCGTTTCGGCGTGTCCGGGCGCCGCGCCGCGCCTGTTAAACCTCGTGACACCCCCAGATTGGTGGCCAGCGCGGCGAAGGAGTCGGCGTGGCGAGGACTGATTCGACGGGTTCCACATGGCGGTACCGGTGGGCGCACCGGCAGAACGTGCGGCGGGTCAGCACGTACCGCGGCGCTGAGGCGGCGTGGCAGCGACGCGACGACGAGTTGCGGCGGCTGCGCGCCCTGGCCGCCGACTTCCAGGGCTCGGCGGCCGCCGGCGCCGGGCTGGCGTTGGAGTTGGCCGCCGACGAGGTGGTGCTCTGGGCGCTACCCGCCGCGCAACTGGTCGAGGTACGGCACACGACCGTGCTGCCCGCGCCGGACCTCACCGTCGCCCCGCGAACCGGGTCGCTGCGCCCGCGCCGCCCGGACGGCGTACGCGTCACCGACGCCGGCATGGCCGTGATCACCAGCCGCCGGCTCGTGCTGCTCGGCGGGCGGGGCCGGCGCGACTGGGCGTACGGCCGGATCACCGGCCTGGCCCACGACCCGGCGGCGCCGGTCACCCTGCTCCAGGTGCTGGACCGGCGGCGTACCTCCGGGTTGCTGCTGCCCACCGACGCCGCGCCCGACTTCCGGTTCAAGCTCACGCTGGCCTTCGCCGACGCGATCGAACAGCGCGCCGCGGTGATCGCCCAAATCGACGAGCTGATCGCCGAACACGCCCAGCTCAAGCCGTTCCGGCCGGCCGTGAACACCCCGGCGCAGGCCCGGTTCTCCGCGCGGGTACCGGGTGGCCGCAGAACCATCGCGGTGGCGGCGGCCATCGCGCTGCTGGTGCCGGCGGCACTGATCGAGTCGGACCCGTCCGACCCGACCGGTGGCGCGGAGGTCGCCGCAGCCGCCACCCCGGCGCCCACCAGCAGCGTGGCACCCGCGCTGATCCGCCCCGCCGGCCCGGCGCTCGCCCTGAAGACCCCACCGCCAAAGCGGACGACGTCACCACGCCCGTCGCCCAGCGCGACCCAGGGCCCGCTCTGCGGGGCACCGGAGAACCCGCTGGGGTACGGCTTCTGTGGCGGTACGCGGATCCGCAAGCCGGCCGCCGAGGTGTGCGACTGGTTCGACTGCGTACCGCAGTTCTGGGCCGGACGCGGCTACCTCGTGCAGTGCCGCGACGCTTCGGTCAGCCTGGCCGGCGGCCGGTCCAACGCCTGCGCCGAGCACCAGGGCGTACGGCGAACCATGACGAAGTGACCTATTCCGGGCCTGAAGTCCGCTTCGCTCGGCCAGAATGATCGAGTGGAGATCCGGTCTGACGATGGCGCTCGGGTGCGGGTACGCCCCGTCGGCTACCAGCCCGGCATCGACCCGCCCGACGACCCCGACGGGGCCACACCCGGCTGGCACGACTGGCTGCTCATCGAGGTGGACGCCCGCACCGCCGACGGTCAGACCTGGTCGCACCACTACCCGAGCCTCATGGTCGAGGAGGCCCGCGCGCTCGGCGGCTGGCTGCACGGGCAGGCCACCGCCGCCCTCGGGCTGAGCGCGCCACCGGCGATGGTCAGCTTCACCGAACCCAACCTGGCCCTGCGCAGCCGGGTGCTGCGCCGCCGCCGGCTGGAGCTGATCGTGGAGTTCTCCGCCGAGTCACTGCCACCGTGGATGCGCCGCCCGTCCACGGCGATCTACCCGCTGATCCTCACCGTCTCCGCGGATGCCCTGGCCACCGCTGCCGAGCACTGGTCCGAGCACTGCGAGGCGTACCCGCCGCGTACCCAGTCGCGGTTTCCGACCCACGGCCCGCAGCCGTACCGGCGACGAGCCGGCTGATCACCTGCGTCACCGACTGAGCGATGCCTTGACGGCGTCGATGGCGTCGGACAGTTCCTCGGTGTACGGGAAGCCGTCTTCGACGATGGCCATGTCGACCCCGCATTCACGCTGCCGTGCCCGCAGCAGTGTCTCCTCCACCGGGGCTACCGGGAAGGCCAGCGGGTCGAGACCTTGCGCGGAGCCCAAGTCTTCGACCAGGAGCCACTTGCTCTGCTCGTCGTAGACGACCACCCCGGCGGCGATTCCCCTGGTCCACTGATCGAAAAGCGTGGCCAGGCTGGTGGCGGCACGGACCGAGTCCCACGCGTCGGGTGAGATCTCGTAGCGCCAGATCTCACCCTCGTGCTCGCCGGCCAGCACGAACGTGTAGAGGGTGACATCGAAGAAGAACAGGGGCAGTTGGTGCCGCCAGGGAAACGGCGTGCCGATCGCCAACCCCAGATAGTCCAGCGCGTCCCCGCCCTCCGGCCATGGCATCCGCCATCCGACATTGGGCAACACCTGCCGGTCGGGCCAGCGCTGCGACTGCAACCAGGTCAACTGCTCGGCGACACGCTCCACGCCGAAGATCCGGTAGACCACCTCCGGCGGCTGCCCGGCCGGCGACTCGCCGTAGTCCGGCCAGTCGAGGCCGGCGGACGTCGCCGCCAGGCGATAGTCGCGTACCGCGTCACGCAGCACACCCATGTCGTCAAGCATCAGGAAGCTCCTCGGCCGCCGGGGTCCTGGGCAGGCTAGCGTCGCCGCACCGACTCTGGTGTCCGTCAATACTCTCCTTTCGGGCGCAACGGGATGCATCGATCCTGGTCGCGTTGCCTGTCACGTACGTGAGCGGTTGTACCGCGTGTGACAGTGACCTCTGTGTCCTGCGCCCCCTGGCGGATCGCCTGGGCCGAGCGCGAGAACGAGCGCCGGCAGCGCGCGTACCGCGACGCCACCGACGCGTGGCGGCGCCGCGACGACCACCTGGCCCGGCTCCGCATCGAAGCCGCCAGCTTCCTCGGGTGTACGCAGCCCCGCACCGGCCTGCCGGTGGACCTCGACGACGACGAACTCGTCTTCCGCGTCCTGCCCGTCGCCCAGCTCGTCGAGGCCGAGGCGCGGCACATTCCCGGCCTGCCAAAGCCGGGCGGCTCCTGTTCCTTCGCTGAGACTTCTTCGGAGGCGCTGCCGGCGGGCCTGCGTGTCGTCGACACCGGCATGGCCGTCGTGACCAGCCACCGGGTGGCCTTTGGCGGCCGTGAGCACCGGCGCGAGTGGCGGTACAAGGACCTGGTCGAGCCCGCCCACCACCCCGACACCCCGTTCACCCTGCTGCCCGACCACAGTCGACTCTCCGGGCTGCTCGTCCCCGTCAATGCCGTGGTGAACTTCCGCTTCTACCTCACCCTCGCTGTCGCTACGGATCGCGCTGCCGTCCTGGCGCAGGTCGACGCGCTGCTGGCCGCACACCGGGGCGCCCGACCCGCGCCTATCGTGCTGGCGGAACCCGACGACGCGCCCCTGACCGCGGTACGCCCCGACCGGCGGGCGCTCGGTGCTGCCGCCATCGCAGCTGTGGTGTTCGCGACGGTCGGCCCCGGCGCTCTCGGCCCGAACCCGCACCTCTTGGCATCCGAGCCCGTGCCGCTGGCGGAGACCATCGCCCTGGACGTGCCGAGGGCTGGGGCGACCCTCGTGCCGATCGGTGCCGTCGGGCCGGTGGCACCCCGGTCGAGGGTCGGTTCGGCCGACAGTGCCGTCTGGAGCCCGCCGCACGCCCCGGCTGTCCGGCCGTCGACTGCGGCAGCCGTCTCCAGAGTGGTGTCACCGGCCGTGGCGGTGGCTGTAGCGCCGGCCGTCACCCCGTCGGCCCTTCCTGCGCCGTCGCCCACCTCGGTGCCGACCCCTGAGCCGGTCCCCACCACGGAACCGTCCACCTCAGCCGTCCCGACGCCGCCCGTCGCGTCGGCCTCCCCGACTCCGACGCCCACTGCGACGCCTTCGCCGAATTCGCTGCTGGCGGTCTGTCTGGATCCTCTGCAACTGCCGTTGCTGGACCCGCTGCTCTGCCCGCCTCCGACGCCCTGATCCGTGTTCGTGGGTGCGCGGCTCAGCCCATGGCGCTGAAGTCAGGGACAGTGAGGGTGCCGTCGTCCGCAAGGGCGAAGCCGGGATTCCACGCGATCTCCCAGACGTGGCCGTCCAGGTCGGTGAAGTAGCCCGCGTAGCCGCCGTAGAAGGTCTCCCGGGCCGGCTTGGTCACCGTGGCACCCGCCTCGGTGGCCGTGGTGATCACCTCGTCCACCTCCTCGCGGGATCGGACGTTCTGGGCGAGGGTCACCCCGCCGAAGCCGTCGGTGCCCGGGTCGGCGATGCCGGCGTCGTCGGCGAGCTTGTCGCGGCCCCAAAGAACGACCGCCAGGCCACCGGCCTGGATGAAGACCGTCTCCTCAACCTCCTGGCCACGCCAGCCAAGGTGCTCGTAGAACGCCTTGGCGCGCGCCAGGTCGCTGACGCCGAGGGTGATCAGGCTGATCCGCTGCTCCATGCCCCCAACCTAGTGCGTGATTAGTCGACGGCTGTGGTACCCGGACGGCTGCCTGGTCATCGGCGGCGAGGCTGAAAAGCACGCGCCTGACACTCCCGTGCGTCCGAAAAGGATTAGGGCGTGACGGTACGCTGCATATCGGTAGCGCAGGGTGGTGATCGGGGCGTCTGTGGGCGCCTCGGCCACCAGACGTCGGTTGTGCCGGAAACACGGGGGGAACCATGTTCGAGCGGCTGGGCAGATTCGTCGTGGGCAGAGCGTGGTGGGTGATCGCCGGGTGGGTGGTCGCGGCAGCCGCCATCATCCTCACCACACCGTCCCTGAGCGACATCACCTCCGCCGACCAGGAAAGCTTCCTGCCTCGCTCGTACGAGTCGGTGCAGGCCACCGAGCTGGGGCAGAAGGCGTTCCCGCAGCAGGCCACCGCGACGGCGACCATCGTGGTCAAGCGCGCCGACGGGCAGAAACTCACGTCGGCGGACGAGGCGAAGGTGGGCCAGCTCGCCCAGTCGCTCAAGGCCAAGAACATCCCGCGCACGTCCGGCTACCTGACCGGCCCGCCTGCTGTCGCACCGGACAAGTCGGTGCAGATCATCAACGTCGGGCTCGACGCCCCCACCCCCGACGACCCGGCACTGCTCGACGCCGTGCGCGACCTGCGCGCGGACATCGGCCCGGAGCTGGCGAACAGTGGGCTGACCGCAGGCGTGGCCGGTGACGTGGCGAGCTTCGTCGACAACGAGGACACCTTCAACAACGCCTTCGCCGTGGTCGGCGTCGCGACGATCATCCTGATCATCGGACTGATCCTCGTCATCTTCCGCAGCCCCATCGCGGCGCTGCTGCCCGTGGTGGTCGTCGGCGTCGTCCTGAGCATCACGACGGGTCTCGTCGCCGCCGCAGGCAAGGCATTCGACCTCAGTGTCAGCCAGGATCTGCAGACGATCCTGCTGATCGTGCTGTTCGGCATCGGCACCGACTACATCCTGTTCCTGCTCTTCCGCTACCGGGAGCGGCTGCGCGCCGGCGACGACAAGCGCACCGCGATGATCGTCACCGTCCAGCGGGTCGGCGAGGTCATCACCTCGGCCGCCGGAGCGGTCATTGTCGCGTTCCTCGTGCTGCTCCTCGCCTCGCTGGGCTTCTTCGGCTCCCTCGGTCCGGCGCTCGCGATCGCGGTCGGCGTCATGCTGGTCACCTCGCTCACCCTCATCCCGGCGGTCGTCTCCCTGCTCGGTCGGTACGTCTTCTGGCCCTCGAAGGCGTGGCAGCGTGCGCCCAAGGCCACCATCTGGCACCGGCTCGGCAACACCGTCGGGCGCCGGCCGGCGCTTGTCGCGGCGGCCTCCGGCGTTCTCCTGGTCGCGCTCGCTGCAGGCGTGCTTGGCTACAAGGCTGACTACGACTTCAGCGCCGGCTTCCCGCAGGACACCGAGTCGGCGAAGGCCGCACAGGACCTACAGCGCGGGTTCGCCGCCGGTGCGCTCGCCCCTACCGAGGTCTACCTGACCACCAGCAACGGGTCGCCGCTGAACGAGCAGCAGGTCAACGACTTCGCGGTGGCCGTGGCGAAAGCCCCGGGTGTGGGCCAGGCGCAGCCCCCGGAGCGCAGCACCGACCCGAGTGTGGCCCGGGTCAACCTGCTGCTCAACGAGAACCCGGTCTCCAACGAGGCGATCACCCTCGTCCGCGACGACTTGCGCGGTGCCGTGCACGCGGCGGCCCCGCCGGGCACCCGGGCGCTGGTCGGCGGGACCACCGCGATCTTCGCGGACATCAACTCGGCCAACAACCGCGACCTGTCGGTGATCCTGCCGGTCGCGGCCGGCCTGATCGCGCTTATCCTCGGGCTGCTGCTGCGCAGTCTGGTCGCGCCGATCTACCTCGTGATAGCGGTGCTGCTCAACTTCGCCGCCACGCTGGGCGCCACTGTCTACCTCTTCCAAGGGCTGCAGGGCGAGCCCGGTGTCACCTTCCAGCTGCCGATCATCCTCTACCTTTTCGTGGTGGCGATCGGGACTGACTACAACATCCTGATGATCGCCCGACTACGCGAGGAGGCGCGGGAGGGCAACGAGCCGCACCAGGCCGCCGCCATCGGGGTCGAACACGCCGGTCCGACGGTCGCGGCAGCAGGCTTGATCCTTGCCGGGACGTTCGCGGTGCTGCTGCTTGCTCCGATCTCGTTCCTGCAGCAGATGGGCTTCGCGGTGGCGATCGGCATCGTGCTGTCGGCGTTCGTCATGTCGATGTTCTTCGTGCCAGCGCTGACCGCGCTGATCGGGCACAAGGCGTGGTGGCCGGGCCACGGCGACGAGCGACCGGCCGGCGGGCCGCACGTCCCGCCGGAGCCGGAGGCCGTGGCGAAGGGGTAGCCGGGCGAGCGGACGGACGGCCGATATCAGGCGGCGATGGCACGAGCTGCGGCGTACGTGTCGGCGGGCAGCGCGTGGTGCAGCTTCCAGAGGATGCGCATGGGTCGGTCGCCGGTGTGCTCCTGGTACGTCATCGGCCCGGCGTAGAGGTACGGCGGCGCGCCCAGGTCACGGTCGGCGATGCGGGTTTCCCGTACGAAGAGGTGCACGGTCGAGCCGCCCGACCTGTAGCGGTGCCCGGTCGCCGACGCCGCCGAAGTCGTGCTCTGCGACTCCCACTGGAACAGGGTGTCGGTGATGGCGCGGTCGGCGTACATGGTGGTGGGGGAGTAGTGGGCCTCCGACTTGACCAGGGTGACGAAGAACAGGTCGGCCTGGGCGTCGGGCAGCCACTTCACCCCCTCGCGCAGCGATCCCGGGTTGGTCATCCCAAAGGCGGCGCATGCCTCGTTGCGGCTGTACCGGGCGTGCACCCGCAGCGGCACCACTCCCGGAGCGGCGGTCGGCGTGACCCGGTGGATGCGGTCCCGCAGCACCTCGGCGACCTGCCGCAGCTCGGCGCAGCGGGCCGGTTCCTTCCACAGCCGCGCCAGCCGTTCGTCGCGCGTCGCGAGGGGTGCGCTCGGCCCCCAGAGGCTGAAGTGCAGCATGTCCAGCAGTCGGCTGTTGCCCGCGTACACCTGCTGACCTGGTGCGGGCGGTCCGGCCGCGACCCTCGTCAGCAGCTCTAGCCGGTCGATGTCGTCGGTGTGCAGCATGCGACCGATGGCCCTGCCTAACTCGCGGTCATCGGGACCGGGTGTGGACGTGTCGATGCCGGCGAGCCGCCGCAGTCCGGTCCAGCCGCCGATGCTGGCCGATCGGTACACGTCCTCGATCTCCAGGCCGGTCTCGCGGAGGAACGTGGCCAGGCTGACGTCGCCGAGTTGCCGCAGCTCGGAGACGATACCGGCCTTCGAGGTGGGCAGCGCCGATCGCAGGTTGGCGAGCACTACCTCCTTCGCCACCCGGTCCAGCTCGACGTGGCAGCCGCTGGGCAGGCTCGGGAAGTCGTCGCGTACCGCTTCGGTGATTGCCCGCCGGCTGACCCCGGTCAGGGCACGCCAGCGCAGGTCGAAGCGGAAGTTGGCGTGCTGCCCACCGATGAAGTCGAGCACCGTGAGGCAGGGTTTGTCGTCGTCGAGGCGCAGGCCACGGCCGAGCTGTTGCAGGAAGATCGTGGCGCTCTCGGTGGGCCGCAGCATCAGGATCGTGTCGACCATCGGCAGGTCGACGCCCTCGTTGAACAGGTCCACTGTGAAGAGCACCCGCAGCTTGCCGGCCTTGAAGTCCCGCAGCAGCCCCGCCCGATCGGTGCCGGCCTTCGAGGTCACCGCCGCCGCCTCGACACCGTGCTTCCTGAACCAGGCGGCCATTCGGCGGCTCGGCCCCACCCGCCAACCGGCACGGGTACTCGACGCTGACGTCGGTATCCGCGTCGAGCCGGCGGACGCCGATCAGGGCGGCGGCTGTCGGAGCGGAGCCCGGTCCGGTCGGGTACCCGACCGCGCCTGCGCCGGCGGCGACGCTCGGCTCGTCAGTCGGGCAGACCGGTCCCGTCGGGCAGGAGGCCGACGATCTCCTCGCCGCTCACACCGCCCGGCACCTGCACGAAGTAGCCGATGACGCAGACGTCATCCAGGCGAGCCGCGTAGAGCAGCGCGCCCACCTGACCTGGGTCGCTCGGACGAGCCAGCCGTGCCGTGCTCGCTGAGGCCTCCGTGCGGCTCAGCCACAGCCGGGCCGCGTCGACATCGTGCTGCGTCGGTTCGTGTGACGCCGGCTGACGGGGCACATCCCGGCTGGGTGCCGGTCATGCACCAGCCACAGTGGGACGCGGCGAGGCGAACGGCCCTGGCCCCGTCCCTGACCGCCGTCCGCTGCCCCTCGGTCACCGGTGCGCGACACGGGTCCAGGGCCGCAGGCGGACCGCGGCGCGGATTCATACCGACGTCATGCGCGTACTCCTCGCGCACGACACGGCCCCGAACCTCCGCGAAGACCACGAGAGGCGGCCTGTCGCCGATCGAGTGGGCACCTGGGGCAGCATACCGAGACGGCAGCTCTGCTCGTGGCTAGGCACGACATGCCATCGGGACGGGCACCAGGCCGTCGGATTTCCAAGCTTCGGAGGGTGGTGACCTCGGACTTCTGGGCGACGGAGGCGCGCATGCCGGGCGGGCACAGAGTGTCAATTATTGATACACCGACTGCTGCGCACACACGCGGTGAGAGGAGCAGGCCAGCGAGAAGGTGCCGACTTGCTTGAGGCAGACTACGTCCATGTCACGAGCATCGGTACCGGACCAAGCGCAGCTGCTCTGGCCGACTGTCCAGGCGGTCCGCACGCTAGGCGGATCCGGATCTATCGATGAGATCGTGGCAACCGTGCTCGAGCAGCAGGACTTCACCGAGGAACAGCAGCAGGTTTTGCATGGGGACGGGCCAAGGACGGAAATCGAGTACCGCCTTGCCTGGGCACGTACCTATCTCAAATACATGAACCTTCTGGTCAACAGTCGCCGCGGCGTGTGGGCCCTGACCGAGCGTGGTCGATCAGTTCACCGGGAAGAGGTACCGGGCCTGCACGCAGAGGTTGTGGCACGGCAGCGCGAGGAGTTGCGCGCCAAGCGCCGAGCGCAGCAGTCCAAGGGGATGCCAGCCGAAGCGGAGCAGCAGATCGACGATGAGCAGGACTGGCGAGAGCAGCTGTTGGACGTCCTGATGTCGGTTTCGCCAGCTGCCTTTGAACGGCTCGCGCAGCGCCTACTCCGCGAAGCCGGATTCATCAGCACGACCGTGACGGGACGAACGGGTGATGGCGGCATCGATGGACTAGGAATATACCGGATGTCCTTGGTCTCATTTCCCGTCTTCTTCCAGTCGAAGCGGTATCGAGGCAGTGTCGGATCAAGTGCCGTCCGTGACTTTCGAGGCGCGATGGCGGGCCGGGGAGACAAGGGCCTACTGATTACCACCGGCACGTTCACAGTGGAGGCCAAGGCGGAGGCGACGCGGGACGGCGCCCCGCCCGTAGACCTGATTGACGGACGGCGGCTGTGCGACCTTCTGAAGGAGTATGAGCTCGGCGTACTGACAGAAACGCGGATAGTTGAGGACGTGCGTGTCGAAAAGGGCTTTTTTGCAGACCTGTGAGCTGGGTGATGGCGAACTTTGACGGCCCTGGCTCCCCGCCGTCGCCGGACGGCCAAGGTGGCTGGGTGGCCACGGCCGAGGGGGCGCACCTGAGGGGGCGGCGCACTCGGGACACTGAGCCCGAGATTGCCCTACGCCGTGCGGTGCACGCTCTCGGCCTTCGTTTCCGGCTGGGGCGAACGCTGGTGAATCGGTACCGGCCGGACATGACATTTCCTGGTCCACGTGTCGCCGCGTTCGTCGATGGATGTTTCTGGCACGGGTGTCCGCAGCACGGGCCCTCCCGGTTTAAAGGTCCCAACGCGGAGAGGTGGGCAATGAAGATCGCCACGAACAGGGCTCGTGATCAGCGAGTTGACGCCGAGTTGAACGAGGCCGGTTGGCGGGTGGTCAGGGTGTGGGAGTGCGAGGTGCGTCGGGGGGTAGGGGAAGCGGCTCGTCGGGTTGCCGCGGAGGTGCGTGGACCATCGTGGCGAGGTTCGGCCCTGGCGGGTTGAGCGGTGAGACAGTGCCCGGGGAGCCTGGGCTGGGTGACTGCCGCCGCCAAGCCCAGTAGCGGAAACTGGCGGCTAGTTGCAGCGGGGACCACGGTGATCACACCCAGCTGTTTTCGTTGCACGCTAGGTTTTTGTTGCCGAGGTCTCAATAGAGACGTAGCCCACCGGAACCGTCGCACCCTTGTTCTAATTTTCCTGCGTGCCGCGCTGCCGACTTGGAGGCGATCGAGGAGGCCAACTGTGCGGCCGAGGTGGGCACGATCTTCGGGAGGGGTGTGGCATGGCGTACCGACGCTGGCAGGAGCGAATTCCGTGCCACAGGCCACCAGCGGGGAAAGTTCGGGGTGGGTCCCGCGGGGCGGCAGGGGAGTGTGACATCCTGGTCCCCGTCGTCGTTGTCGAACGGAGGAAGCGTCGTGAGCGTGCGGAACCTGTACAGCGTGGCGCCGTCTGCTGCGCGGTTGACCGACTCGCTGCGTGACATCGGCTACGACTTTCCGACTGCTGTGGCTGATGTAGTGGACAACAGCGTTGCTGCGGGCGCGAGTCGGATCGAGATCGACGTCGTGTTCGATGGTTCCGACTCGTGGGTGATGATCGCCGACGACGGCGAGGGTATGAGTGCCAACGGTCTGTTGGAAGCGATGCGTTACGGCAGCCGACGCGACTACGGTCGCGGTGATCTCGGTCGGTACGGGCTGGGGTTGAAGACTGCCTCTCTGTCGCAGTGCCGGTCTCTGACGGTGGTCAGCCGCAGGAGGGCGGCCACGGCCCGCACCGTCTCGCGAATGATCGATCTTGACCTGATCGCCGAGGTGGACGACTGGGTCATCGCCGAACCGGCAGACGACGATCAGGTCGCCCGAGCCCGCGAGGTGGTGGCGGACACGGGGGGGACCGCTGTGCTCTGGCGCGGTCTCGACCGCGTTCTGCCGGAACGTAAGCCTGAGGGCGGCTGGGCACGTCGTCGACTGGAGGCGCTGGCAGGCAGGACGGCAGACCACCTGGGTACGGTTTTCCACCGTTTCCTCGAGGGTGAGGTTGGCGGTGGTCTCGTAATCACGATCAACGGCGAGAAGGTCCGGCCGTGGAACCCATTCGCTCCAGATGAGCCCGCCCGTGAGGTGCTTCCTCCGCTGCGCTTCGAGGTTACAGTCGGTGAAGCCACCGGCACGGTGGCACTACAGCGGTATGTCCTGCCGTCTCGCGATCAGTTCACGTCCCAGGCGGAGTTCGAGCGGCTGTCGGGCCCGCTGAACTGGAACCGTCAGCAGGGTCTCTACATCTACCGCGCCCAGCGGTTGGTCCAGTGGGGCGGCTGGAACGGGATGCGGGGCATCGACGAGCACACGAAGCTTGCGCGGGTAGCACTGGACTTCGACACGGACCTTGACGTGGTGTTCAACATCAACGTGGCGAAGATCAGGGTGGCGATGCCGCCGCAGCTGCGTCAGCTGATTGAACGTCCCGTTCACGAGCTGTGTATGCGTGCGGACGACGCCTACCGCAAGAACTCGCGCAGTGCCGCCGAGGGCTCGAAGGCAGGCCCCGAGCAATTGGCCGCCTTGTCTCGCGGCGAGGCGTCTGGGGCGGCGCCGCCCATGCCAGTTGTCGGTTTGGCGCTGCGCGCCGCAGCAATGCGTGCCGGCGAATATGCGGCCCTGCAGCGCATCGGGGAGATGTTGCGGGCTGAGGCACCTGACGTCGCCGCCGCGCTCGGCTTCAGGGACTGATCACCGGTTGCCGTGCGGTCCGACTGCCCCGTTTGGCAGCTTCGCTGCATGTCTTGTTCAACGGGCAGCGGGGACAGGCGGGGTCGGTGGGGCGGCATACGGAGGTTGCCAGCTCGATGACTCCCAGGTGCGCTCGCCGTGCATTGGTGTCATCGCCGATCATCCGGGCGACGGCCAGACGCCCAGCGGTCATCCTGTGGCTTCGTTCGACGTGCTCGCCGGTGAAGCGGGCGGCGACGCGGTGGGTGCCCTTGGTGATCAGCACAGGCTCCTCCGCGTCATCCTCGCCGCGGGTCGGGATCGCGAGGACGGCGAGGTCGATTACCGAAGCGTCGACCCCGCGGAGACTCTGGATCTTGTCGTCGTCGAGCGGATCGGGTAGCGACGTGAGCGTACGCGCCAGTTCGAGCAGCCGCTCGGCTCGGTGCTCGCGGTTGACCCACCGCCCGATCTCGAGAAGTTCCTCGCCGGCGTCAACGGTGTCCTGCGGCTGCTCCCATCGTTCGAGCAGTGACCAGAGGATTCGGATCTGCTCGGGTGCGGCTCGGTCAAGGAGCATCTCGGCGGAGATGACCTGCCACCGCGTCCGGGCGCGCAGCCACGGAAGGGTCGGCTCGCCTAGGCCGTCGAACCAGGCGGCGAGGGCTTGGGCGATGTCGCGGCTGCGGTAGGGGGCCGGCCTTAGGGCGTCCAGCGCCGTCATGACGGCGCGTCCGAGCTGGGTGCCGAGCGCCGGGGGTACGGCGTTGCCGATCTGGCGGAACGCTGCCGATGGTGGCCCGGCGAAGCGGAACCAGTCGGGGAAGGTCTGCAGCCGCGCGGCCTCGCGCACGGTCAACGTCCGGTCCTGTCGGGGATGGATGTACCAGTAGCCGTCCTTGGCTATGTGCGCGGTGATGGTGCGAGAGTAGGTGTCCTCGCTCAGGCGCTTGTACTTGTCGTCGAAGATGTCGTCGCGGTAACGCTTGACGTCCTCCGGCAGGTCCGAGTACCGGGTGCCGGCGTCCATCATGTCGAAGGCGCGCTGGTCGTCCTCGCGTACGGGTCGGGTGATGTGGTCGAAGACCTTGCCCGTATCCGACGGTGCGACATCCCTGCGCATTTGCTTCTGAAACGCAAACATCGGTCCGGCGTAGTCCGACCAGCCGTCCGCCCCGCCCTCGGGCCTCCAGCCGCCCTCGACCTCGGGTAGGTCGCTGATCGCGTTCCACACCGACACCCGGTCCGGTACCTCCTCCGGCCAGTCGAAGGCGATCCCGTCTCGCAGCGCGACCAAGATCAGCCGCTGGCGGAACTGCGGCACGCCGTAGCGCAGAGTGTCGACAACTCGTTCCTCGACCGCGTAACCGATGGACTCCAACTCGTGGACCATGGTGCGGAGGATGAACATCTCCCGGTCGAGTGCCATGTCGGGGACGTTTTCCATGATCACGGCAGCGGGTCTTGCCAGCTGGATCACTTCCAGGAACGAACGCCAGAGGTCCCGGCGTTCGTCGTGAGCCGGGCGAAGGCCGTGGCGGACTTGGTGACGGATCAGTGAGCGGCCCGCCCGGGAAAAGGGCTGACACGGCGGACCACCGGCGAGCAGCTCGATCCCCGCCTCCTTGACCAAGGCTGCGATCCGCCTGACATTGGCGGATTCGCCGAGGTCGCAGTCGAGGGTGAGGCCGGGGTTGTGATGACGGTGCGTCTCGACGGACTCAGGGTCGCGGTCGGCTGACAGGACCACGCGGAACCCAGCCTCGGAAAGACCCAGACTCAGACCACCGGCACCGCTGAACAGGTCCGCCGCCAGCCGGTCGCCTCGATCACGGCACGCCGCCGCGAAGCGGAGGAACTCGTCGTCGTCCTCGCACGCCTCGGGGTGTGGCGCAAGACGGACGAACGGGCCGCGCACGAGCTTGACGCCGTAGCCTGCCCGACGTCGGTCGACGGTGTCGTCCGTCACTTCTGTTACCTCCCCGATCGATCAAAACGCCCTGCGCAGGTTACCTCTGTGGCCCGACGCCGTACGTCGGCTGCCCCGGCGTTGCCACGACGGCTTGGCCGACGGGTTCGATGAGATTCGTTGGGCTAGACGGTATGAGTGGCCCGCTTGACCGGGCCGGGGCCCCGCTAGCAAGTTGGCGTGGATTGCCGGCGAGGGAAGGCCTCGCTGGTAGTGCCGACATTTGCGGGAGGCCCCGGTGTCGGGCGTACGAAGATGCTCAAAAATGAGCTCAGATCCCTGAAGCAGTTGTGGCCTGCTCGTCATGAATCATCGCACCCGACGTTGAACATATCCGTGCGAGCATGGCCGGTCGGGCCCCGAAATAAGAGTCATGCCGTGACGATCAGTGATCGAGCTCGAAGCCGTTCTCCTCTGCGGTCCTGAGTAAGCCGAGCAACACGGCGCTCTGCTTCTCGGATGGGATCCCTCTTTTTCGCCCGGTCGCGATGTCCAGGATGCCGAGGTGGGTGGGTGTCGCAAGACGCCGCGCCACGACGAACCGCCGCACCGACTCCCAAGCGGGCGCACCCATCTGGAGAACCGCGGTCTGAGCCATGATCCCGGAATCGATCTTCTGAACCGCGACCGCGTCGGCTCGGCGTTGGGCCACCCGCTCGCGGGATACCAACGTTGCCAGGAAAGCTTCTGGTACGTCCACGGACGCCTTCCGGATCGACTCCCAGCACGCTTCCCGCTTGGCCCATTCCGTCACGTTCGCGATGGGACGGCGCTCATCGGTAAGTAGGTCGAAGACCTTCTTCGCCACAACGAGACTGGTTTCCTCAACCGCAGGTGACACTGCCTGCCGCGCCCAGATGAGGTCGAAGTCGAACGACTTGCCCGGCGCGTGGGTCTCGACGATCACCGCCAACTTGGACATCGTGTATGTGACGATGTTCGCGAGGTAGCCGCTCTGGTACCAGCTCGCCTTCGCGGCCAGTGCGCGGATGCGGTGGTAGAGAAGCGCTTTCGCCACGAGGTGCTTGAAGTAGACCTCGTTGAAGCTCGCCTCCGAGGTCTCCCACTGGGCGGCCACCTGATCGGCGAAGGCTAGGAAGTTGCGTTGGGCGCCGGCGCTCACCAAATGGGGCTTCTTCGCCCAAGACACCTCGTATTTCGCCGCGTCGGTCTTGGTGATGACCTGCCCCCGAGGGAACAGGGCAGCGAACTTCTTGGCGTCAGCGACGCTCAGCTTGCGTTGCTCGTTGGCGTACTGGCCCCGGGTGCGCTCGTAGAACCACTTGGTCTGGAAGTTCACACCGGGCTGGGCCGGCGCTAGAATCCGGCGCGACAGGTCCTCCAGCCTCACATGGAAGGGGCTGTTGGAGAAGAAGTCCGCCTCACTGACCTTGTTCTGGCTATTCGCGTAACGGGAGATGCGCGGGACCATCTCGACCGCTTGTTCGGGCTGCACCACCACAAGCTTCGTCTGTACGAAGACATCCTCGAAGTGTGGGATGTCCTTGTTGTCGCGGCGGACGTAGAACAGCGTAGCGGTGGTCTGGCCGCCGTTGACGATCTGGAGGTCGCGGATAGTCTTGATCGCTCGTCCGTCGGCCGTCCACTCCAGGTCGGTAGCCGTCGCTGTGATGCCGTTGTTGTAGGCGAGGAACCGTGCCGGCTCCGACAGCAATGTCGAGCGTATTCCCTTGTTCACCTTGCCGGCCGTGCTCAGGTAGGAACGAACGTTGCCCTCCAAGAGCCGGCTTCCGTACCGCCCGTAGAGGTCCGCCAGCACGCGGGCAGGGATGGCGGTGAGGTAGGTCTTGACGTCGGAGGCCGTCTCGGAGGTCCGCAGAGCCTCGAGCCCGCTCGGGAGCCACTCTGAGAGGTCGATCTCCAGCTCCTCGCGGCCCTGACTGGACTCATGTACCTGGAGCAGCCGGCGGAGGTCCCAGATGTGGTAGTCGATCCTGATTCCGTCACGTTCTGAGCTGTTGAACGCCTTCGCGCGTCCGCTCATCTCCATGTTGGTGATGAGGTACATCCGGTATCGGGTTACATTGCGGCCACGCATGCGGAGGTCCTCGGCGAGTTGGTACTCGGGCCCGCTCTCCTCTCGTCCCTCCTGGAAGACGCCGCGGACGGCCTCGTCGAGATAGTTGGCGAGCGACTGAAACGCCCTGCGGGCGTCGGCAGTGGACAGGGTCAGCGGCTCGTCGGAGTCCGCGAAGACTGACACCGCGAGCGCGACCGACCCGTCCTGGTCAGTCAGGTCGAAACCGTTCACCGCGACCGCTCGTTTACGCTCGCCGGTGCCGACGAAGTGCAGAACGGTGAGCTGCTCGACGTCCTCGGCTTCCGCCAAGCGGTCGGACACCTCGGCCAGGAACGCCGTCGATCGATAGTCGTTCTCAACCTCAGCCCGCGTATCCACGGTGTTCATGAGGTCCTTGTAAAAGTCCGCGAGGTCCATCAATGCCCCCTACTCCGCGGTTCTGCGCCAGCGGTCGGTGATGAAGTCCTTGATCGCGCTGATCCGGATGTCGTAGGTGGCGCCCACGACTGCCTCCGGGATGCCGGAGCGCCGTATGGCCGGGAAGTCAGGCGCCACGTTGTACTCGGTGTATTCCGTGGCGACGAACCAGTGGTCGGCGTAGCGGTGGTCGGCAGAGTCGACCTGGAGCGCGTCGAGGGCCTTGTCGAAGGCGAGCGCGGCGTCCCGGGTCGCAACCAGGTCCGCGCGGGTTCCATCGACCAGCATCGGGAGGTTGACGGCGTCAGCGGTTCCTGCATCGACCTCGACCAGCGTCACCGTCACCAGGATGATCCCGTCCGCGTCGAGTTGCTCGGGTGAGGAGATCCGGATGCTCTTCCCGTCAGTCCGCCGGGACTTGACCTCGTACCTCGGGCCCAACGGGAAGACATAGTCCTGATGACTGCCGTGCGGACCCCGCCAAGCCAGCGCGACCTTGGCTACATCCGCCCGCCGCCCTAGAACGTGGACGCCGAACCACAGCTCGGCGATGAGGCCTCGCAGGGCATCTTCGCTGAGCGGGGGTCGGGGCCCACGAGCGAACATCCGCTTCCATTCGGCGACGACCTTGAGCAGCGTCGCCACGCCCTGCGCCTCGGTGGCCGCATCGGCGGTGCGGGACACCAGGTCGGTAGAGAACTGGAGGTAGGGCTCGAGGAAACGGCGATCGGTCAGTGACAGCGCCAGCGTCCACTTGCGGTCGCCAGTCCGCTGCCGCCGCTCCACCTCGATGATCCCGGACAGATCCGGGAGCGGCGGTTTGTCCTTGACGATGACGAAGATCATCGGTTCACCGCCGTCGTTGACGCCGACGATGAACCGGAGGCAGTGGGAGGAATCGACCTCGAATTTCCCGGGACCCGGCGACGCTATGATCTCCCGCCAGCGCAGGACGAAGTTGTCAGTCATCGACCTCCTCCGCGGTCTCGGACTCGTCGATCTCAATGAACCACTTCCGCTGCGCGACCGTGTTGATGACGTACTCGACGTCGCCCCGTGAGTCCTTGGGATCGCCGGCCCTACCGGGTATGGCCAGCTTCACGGCAACGATGATCTTGTCGATATCGACTCCCTGCGGAAGCTTTCCGTCGTCGTCCTGCGGCAGCAGCGGGTACAGCAGCATGGCTGGCCGGCGAAGGCGGCTGTAGAAGACTGTTTCCGGAGGATTCTTGCCTTTGCCATCGGTACCTGCGTCGGCGACGGCGGCCTTGATGTCATCGTTAGACAGGAGCACGCGGACGTCGGTTGGGCCTGCTAGTCGGCTACTCGTGCCGCTTACGCGCAGCTCCTTGTCCGCCCCTCTGTCCATCGTTCGCCGCGGAGGGTAGAACTTCGCACCGGCGAACTCCTCCGGGGCCTGCTCCCTGCCGTTGACCACTACGACGTCCCAGGTCTGGAACTCAGGTGCAGTCGCGTGCCTGGCGAATGCACTGAGCGCCGACGCGGAGAAGATGGCGTCCGACGGGTGTGCCTGGTATTGGCTGAGGAAGTCGGCGATGACGCGTTTCGGCACGCCGGTCCATCGCGGCCAGCGACCCGTCCCGTTCCGGGTGGCGGTGCTCGTGGCGATCGCGTCGCCGAGCCGCTGGAACGCCGACCAGTTATCGGAGATCACCTTCTTGTCAGGGGACAGCTTGGTGGTCTCGATGCGTTTACCGGCGAGAGAGATGGTCTTGCTTCGGGTCTCGGCGGCCTTCATCTTGTTCTTGGCGGTGATCAGCAGCGCGCCAGGGTGCTTCTTGACCGCAATACCAAAATCCTCCGGAGTGAGCTTCTGGCGAAGCATCAGCCGAAGATCGCGGCGGAGTTCCTCCACCGACTCCGCGACGTGCCGGTAGTCGGAGGCGGATGCCTTATCGATCCAAACCCGGCAGATGTCCTTGTAGCCATCGCGGTAGCCGAACCAGCGCGCCATCTGCATCAAAGTGTCGGAGGCGACGACCCGGCGGTAGAAGTAGCTCACTGTCAGGCCCTGGAGTGTCAGCCCTCGGCTGAGCACGTCACCGCCGACGGCAATCATTCGCTGCGGCCGGTCCCAGTGCTCGTCCTCCTCGCCTAGGGCGCGGTCCTTGTCCGAATTAAACAGCTGAACGCGGATGTCCGCCGCCGCGGCCGCGAGTACGTCCAGGACCTCCTCCCACGTCTCTGTAATGTCCGGGTACCGCCGATCGAAGGTTTCCTTGACGATGTCGAGGGTCCTGTTCGGGTGGCCCCTGCGGTACTGGGCTGCGTGGGCCTCGATCTCGTTACGCAGCGTGGAGACCTCGTCCTGCACCGCGTCGAATACCTGGCTCTGCACGCGCTTGAAACGGGAGACGTTCACGAGCATCGAGCGTGGCGCGCGTTGGCCTCGCAGGTCGCGGACCGCGTTGGCGACGAAGAAGGTGCGGATCGCCTCGCGGAGGGACTCGGGTACCTCCCCGATGTTCCAGTGCACCCTGTGCCCGAGGGGGGTGAACTCCTCGGCGTCGTCCAGCTCCACGAGTATCGCGTCGGAGGGCTCCTCAAGGGATCCGAAGGTGGCCTGCGAGCCCACGTAGTTGGACGGTGACTCGAGGCCGTAGATGTAGTGGCGTGGGAATAAATCGTTCTCGACCTCGTGGTCGATGAAGATGTTCGCGAACGGGGTCGCGGTAAACGCGACGTAGGAGCTTCGCGAGAACAGGTCGAGGATGCCACGAATGCCGCTGTTGATGGTCGTCGGGTTGTGGTCCTCCCGTGTGTTGACCGAGGCGTAGTCGGACTCGTCGTCGAGGAGCAGCAGGGGAAGGGGCAGCTTGCCGCCGACCTTGCGCTGCCGGCCCAGCCATTCGGTGAGCGCTTCCAGCACCGCCTTGTTCTTCTTGACCACGAAGACGTAGGGCTCGACTGAGTCGGTGCCGACCGTGATGTTGGATGCGGCGAGGCTGCTGGTCCGGAAGTCCTGGATTACCGTCGTCATGCCTTGGGCGTTCGCGAGCCGCGAGTCCAGTGCCCCGACGCCGATGTAACGGGTCTGGGCGGGGATGCCGGGCCGGGCGACACTGAGGCTGGTGTCGCGACCGATGAGGCCCTCGTCGACGCGCTCCTGGGTCTGCTGGCGCAGCGATTCCGTGTTCCCCGCCAAGACGATGATCAGTCGGTAGCCGGCATCGACCGCCTTGTTGAAGAGCGCGAGGTACGTAGAGGTCTTACCGGACTGAACCTCACCGATGACGAGGCCCCGACGGGCCCACGGGCCTGCGGCAGTGGGGTCGCCGGCGAAGTCAAGGATCTCGTCGGTGAGGTCGTCCATCTTGTCGATAACTCGGGGCGGCCGTCCGTCGTTCAACATCCACTGCTTGAAGTTGAGCCATCGCGACCAGTCCATCTGCCGCTTTTTGTCGTGGAGCCATGGTTTGAAGTCCTCGCCGACGATGGCGACGCCCTGCTCGACGTCGATGCTGAGCCGCTCCGTCAGGCGTCGGACCAGTGCGGCGACATCCTCGTCGGTGGCGTCGGGCGCGGCCGCTCGGCGGTACCGCTCCACCATCTCGGTGAGGTGTGCCTCCGAGTGGGTTTTGCCAGCGAGTAATGCGCCGACGACCTTCTCCAAGGCCGCAATCTGCTCCTGCCGGTTTCCGTTGATCAAGATGCGGCCCTTCTCAACAGTGCTTCGGGGTTCTTCGAGAGTGTGAACGGTTCGACATACCGCAATCGGGCGACGAAGTCGTCCGCAGACTCACCGGTTTGGCTGAACACGGACCACAGGGTGGCCGCGTAGTCGAGGAGCTCCCCCTCGTCCGAATGCTGGGGCGCGTGGACGTTGTCACCTCCCAGGCGGTTGTAGGCGTCCTCGACGGGAAAGGACGACTCGATGTTCCTCAACAGCTCACTCAGCAGCCGACGTGCGCCGTTGTCCAGTTGCTCGTCGAGAGCGGCGAGCAGCGGGTGCTCGCGGTTGAGCTCATATCGGAACGAGCCGCGTTCGTCGATGAGGTTCCACGTCCTGACGACCTTGTCCGAAGCCGCCGCGGGCCGGCCCCGGTACAGCTGAGCGCGCTGGCTCGGGTGGACGATTCGGTCCACCAGGCGCTTGAGCTGGTCTCTGATCTCCGTCGGCGGGACGGCCGCGGACTTCTTGATGTCAAGAGACCACAGGTGGTCGAGGGTGTTCGGGATGTCGACGCGGACGCGCGCCAGCTTGCCGAGGTCGTCCTTCGGCACTAGGCGGAACCACGTTCCCCAGATGACTAGGCGCCTGGCCCGGTAGATGTAAAAGCCCTGGCTGTCGCGCAGCCGGCCGGCGATCTGCGCGGTCTCCTTCTCGGCCTGCGTAAGCTTCGAGATGTGGGGCAGGGTGAACGGCTGCACGTCGATCCGCGCGCCGGCGACGGCAAAGTACTCGGCCGGCCCCCTCTGGGTGGCCCGGTGGGCCGTGAGGAAAGGGTCGACCACCCTCAGCCGGACGCCGTTCAGCTCCATCGTGACCTTGGGCTTGCCGTCCTCACCCGAGAGGAAGCGATGGAAGACGAGTGAGAGGTGCGCCCGGGCGGAAAGCATCTGCTCGTTGAATGCCTTGGCGAAGATTGTCTGGCTGGCTGAGGGGAGACGGTCGAGGTGCCGCCAAACGACCAAGGTCCCGCTCGGGTTCGCTTTGATCTCGCCGTAGCGGGGGAGGTTCGAGGCCTCCGCCTCAGAGAGGGTGAGCAGTGCCCAGCGCCTCGAGCGGCTGAGGTAGTCGAGGTCCCAGCGCAGTGCCGTCACCACACCTTCCCGTTTGGTGACCACCGTGAGCTCGCGGCATTGAGAGAGTGACGCGGTCTTAAGTCCCAAACCGAAGCGACCAAGGTCGTCGGGTCGCCTGCTCCTAGCGGCGCTCGTGCCCGCCAGACACATCGCGGCGCGAGCCTCGTCGGCGTTCATGCCGGTTCCGTCGTCGACGATGGCGAGGTAGGGCTCGGCCTCCGCGCTGAAGAAAATCTCGACACGGTTCGCCTGCGCGGTGATCGAGTTGTCGATCAGGTCGGCGACTGCCGCCTCAAGGGAGTAGCCGACGGCTCTAAGCGACTCCATCAGCTGAGGCTCCGGAGGGAGTTCCTCCTCGTTCACACTTCCTCCCCCGGTGGTGCACTGATACCCAGCCGCCGAGCGATGGTCGTCGACGACAGCGGAATAGCTGGGCCAACCGTGACGGCGGATGGAATTTCCAGCCCAGCAAGCATCGACCTCACCTCCCCACAAGGCGTCCTCGGACAGTACAGGCAGGAGTCCTGCCAACGGGACCCCCGCATTTCATCCGATTGGCCGTCGCAGGATGACCTGTCTTCGCTGTCAATAGTCCCAGGCGGTGATATTGCCCCGAAGCATTTACTGCCCAGCTAGAGACACGATCGCGCGGGTGAGGGCCCCCGCATGGCGTCTGCCAAGAGCGCCCCGACCGTCGGCGCACCATGGCGGGAGCTGGACGACGTCTGCGTGCTCGGCTGCCAGGGGTACGCCAGCCTCCGCGAGCTGCAATGAGGCTGCGAGTCGATGAGGGCTTGCAATTCCCTCGTAGCGTGGAGGCCAGAGCTTGAGGGATAGAGGTTCTCGGCTGAGACGAGACGCTGTCGGCAACCTCGCAATGGTGCCGGCATGCATAGCGAAGGTTGAGAGGCACGTCGGCTGAGTTTTCTCGGCGTACTTGACCCCGCTGGCTTGTCCTGGGATCTAACCCTCACAGTCGACACAGTTGTTCTGCCGAATGGAGGCGCCGTTCAATCCCTGGCTACCACCGATGCGGCACCCGCCCGCTTGACCGCCGAGCGGGATGGCTCGTTGCTCCTCGACTTTTAGCATGCACGCGGATGCCGGCGGGAACTGGCGCCGGGATCGCCCGATCTGGGTTTCGTCGCGGACCTGCTAGCGGCTTGACCCGCGGCTCATTCGAGCCGCCACGACCCTTGGCGGTGTCGATCACCGACCTGTCCGGCAGCAACATCGCCTTCCAACGCACGCGTCGGGCCATATGCACGTTGCGTCAACTGCTTGTAGTCGGCAAGTTGGTTGCGGGCGAGAATCTCCACTGCCATGGCGGCCGTCTCCTGCTCGACGCCCGGTCGGGCGGCGGTGGCCCGGCCGGGATCCCTAACTGGGTCGCCGGGGTGCTTCACGAGGTGCTCCCGCGCCTTCGATCGGGCAGCGGCCGTTCGAGGCGGATGATCGGCCACGGTCTCGAACACGCCTCTCGCTCAGTCTCCTGACTGTCTGCCGGCGCGGTCGGCGACGAAGACGCCACGGCCAGGGGCGCCGATGACGGTCCCGCGGTCTCGTAGCAGCGCGACCGCCCGCGCCGCCGTAGAGAACGAGACGGAGTAGAGGTCGGCGAGCTGCGAGTACGAGGGCAGCTTCGCCCCTGGCTCGTACTCGCCGGCCTTGATCCTGGAGGCGATGTCGGCGGCGATGTCGGTATAGCTGAGCGGGATCGGGGACACGTAGATCCTTTCGGGCTGGCACCTGACTCCGATCCTCTCACCTCGTCCTCATAGTTGACCTATAGCGCCTAGTGACATAGGTTGCCTTTGAGTCGATCGGGTTGGCACCAGAACGGCTCGTCCGGGCACCGATGCCCGATCAGTGCCGGGGTGGCGCGGCGTCGCCGCCCCGGCACGCGAAGCAAGCACGCCGTGTCCATCGGCGCGCTTGCAGGAGTAAGAACGGTTGCGGCGCCGATCGCAGCGCATCAGCAGGCCCGGGGTGGGTGCTGGGCTCCGATCGGTACGGACGCGCGGTCGTACCGTCCGACCCCGCCCGCCTCGGTGCCGCAACCACCGATCGAGGAGGGCCATGGACTCGATCGACGAGATCCTCGGCGAACTGCCCCTACCGCTGTACGTCACCGCCGAAGACATCACCTTCGCCGTTAAGGCGATCACCGTGCACGCCGCCGAGCAATGGTCCGACGGTCAGCGGTGTCGCAACGACCGCGCACCCCACCCCTGCCGGCTGCACCGTTGGGGCCGCCGAATCCTCAACCCACGCGGCCTCACCGGACCGCAGATCCGCGCTGATCGCCGAGCAGGAGGCGCCGCAGCGATGATCTACGTGACCGGGGGGCGTCTGCACCCGCACCACGCCCGCATCGCCTCCTTCGACACGCGCTGGCGCGGCCTCGACCCCGCCCAGGTGCACGACTACCTCAACCGGGTGGCCGACGAACTCGAACGTCTCCACCGCGAGCTGACCACGGCAAACACCGAGGCCGAACGCATCCGCCAGGCGCTGCGGCACTGGCAGTCCAGGCACACCGGCTGCCGCCACACAGATCCAGGTCCACCGAACAGCCGGTGGCAGCGATGACCGCACCCCGCTGGATCATCCACCTTCCCACCACCCTGACCAGCCTCGACGAGGCCACCACCCTCGCCGTGGCCCTACGCGACTCGCTCGGTCACGTCACAGCCATCGACTTCGGCGAGACCACCCTGAGCGAGGAGGATCAGCAGTTCCTGCGTACCCGAATCTGGTGCGACGCCAAGCTCGATGGAGCCGACCGCTGCCGGCGCCGCGACGACCACGACGGCCCGTGCGGGGCCATGGATGAGGGCCCACACCGGTAGCGTCCGGGGGATGCCCGACACCGCGCACGACGACCTGTTAGCAGGCTTCACGGTTCCCCAGCCGTACACCATGGAGGCCGTCGCCGGCGCTCCCCGCGCCCCCGGCGTGCACGTGGTCCTCGACGGCGGCGTGGTCATCTACGTCGGCCGGACCAGGCGGGGTCTGCGGGATCGCCTCCGGCAGCACCTGACCGGCAACCGCGACTCGTCGGTGCTGCACGACCAGGTCGGACTGCTCCTCGACACCCCGGACAACGCGGCGTCGGCCGCCGACATCGCCGACTGGCTGGGTCGGCGCAAGATCCGCTGGTAGGAGACCGATAGCCCGGAGGGTACGAAGGATGCCCTGGTCGTCGCCCTCAAGCCGCGCTTCAATCGGCAGCTGCCAAAGCCACGCGACGCGAACGGCGGCGAGTAACCGCGGCGAGTGGGTGACTGCCCCAAACCGGAACAGCTCTTGCCTCCGACCTTCAGCGCAGATCGATCTCCATAGGGCTGAACCGCCCGTCGAGAATGTCGAGGCGTGCCTATGTTCTCGGCGTCGGGCGAGGCTGCGGTTAGGGGCCAGTCGCGTGGGGCGAGTTCGAGAGGCGCGCGTGGGATTCATCGTTGGTGACATCGTTGCCGTTCAAGCCGACCGCCGCCCGGAGCGCCTCGACAACGACGCTCCAACGCCCCGGCCCGTTCACCGACTCCAGCGGCTTACCGTCCGCCACGACCACGCCGGCAGCGCGCAGCACCGCCAGGTGACCCGCGTACGCCGGATGAGCGGCCAACTCAGCCTTGGTGTGCGGAAACGCGATGATCGGCAGCCCCGCGCCCAGCGACTCGTTGAGGACGCCGAGCGCCAGGGTGTCGTTGATGCCCAGCGCCCACTTCGTCACCGTGTTGAACGTGACCGGGGCGGCCACCACCACATCAGCTGGCGGGTGCGGCTCCGGGTCGCCGGGCATCCGCCACTCGACGCGTACGAGATAGCCGGTCTTGTCTTGCAACGCCGCCCGGTCGAGCCACGGCGCGGCGGTCGGGCTGACGATCATGCACACCTGCCACCCGTCGGCGATCAGGAGGTCGACCAGCTCGTCGATGTGTTCCGCCGGACCCGCGGCGCAGACGACCAGATGCAGCACCGGACGTTCCGTCATGCCCGCAGTCTGCCCGATTCGACTGTCGCGACGTCGGCCGCATACCGATCACGTATGCCGTCAACGATCACCGTGACATGCCGTTGTGCCTGGTCAGACGCGACAGTCGACGCATGGCCCGGGGCGGGTGCCTTGTCCCGGAGTTGCGCCGGCCCTCAACGGCGCAGTTCCTCCCCGCCCGCCCCGGTGCCAGCCCATGAATCAACGACTTGGAGCCCGCATGCCCGAGGTGAAAGACGACCACCCGGCCAGCGGGAGCCTGGCCGCCGCCTGGGAGTCGGTCGACGCGCGGGCCGCCGGCGACTTCTGGTGCACCCTCGAAGACCGCCGATCCGGGCTGCTCCCACAGCGTGACGCGCCGCTGTTCTTCACCGCGTTGGGCCGCCTCCTGGTCGGCGGCGACGACCCGGCGAACCGGGCGGCGCTGCTCCGGGTGCTCGGCCACGCGTACCGTCACTTCGACCTGCTCCCGCACGCCACCACCATCGGCGACGCGCTGGTCGCGACCGTTGCCCGCCACGCGCGCGCCCTGTGGACGCCGCAGCTCACCATCGCCGCCGAGCGCGCCCTGTGCCCCGCCACGCGCGCCATCCGCCGCGCCGCCGCGCAGGCCGGGGACGGCCGGGCCTGGTGGCACGTCGAGGTGATCGGCCATGACCGGCCGTCGCCCGACATCACCATCCTGACGGTACGTCCATGGCGGCGCCTGCCCTTCCAACCAGGTCAGGCCGTGCCGGTCTGCACGCCGCGCCTGCCCGGGCACTGGCGCTGGCTCTCACCGGCCAACGCCCCACGCGCGGACGGCACCGTCGAGCTGCACGTCCGCGCCGTACCCGCCGGCACCGTCTCCCACCATCTGGTCCATGAGGTACGCCCCGGCGGGCTGCTCTGGCTCGGCCCACCCGTCGACACCGGGCTGAGCCTCGACCCGGCGAGCACAAACGATCTGCTGCTCGTCGCCGGTGGTACCGGCCTGGCGCCGCTGCGCGCACTGGTCGAGCAGGTCGCCGCCGCATCGGACGGTCGGCGGGTGACGCTGATCGTCGGCGCACGCACCTTCACCGACCTGTACGACGCGATCGCCCTCGACAAGCTGCAATGCGCCCACGACTGGCTGACCATCGTGCCGGCGCTCTCCGACGACCCCTGCGCGGAGCCGGCCGAGCAGGGCGACGCCCTGACCATCGCCCTCGGACACCACCGGCCCGGTCAGGACATCTACCTCTGCGGCCCATCCGCGATGCTGGCCGACGCGCGGCCACGGCTGTGCGCACTCGGCATCCCCGCCGCACGCATCCACCTGCCCAAAGGCCTCAACTGAGCTGCTTGACGGCCTGGCGGAAACGCCGCGGCGGCAGGATGGCCCGGAGCTTGTCGGCAGCGTCAGCGAAGTCCGAGATCGTGGTGACGCAGCCGTGGCCGAGGTGGGCGAGCCGGATGACACCAGACCGCTCGACCACGAGTGCCTGGGACAGCGGGACGGTGTGCACGTTCCCGTCGTCATCCACTGTGGAAATCGCGTCGATGCCGATGACCAGCTTGCCCTTGTTGCGGAGCCGCTTGGAGAACGGCGGCCTGACGACCTCACCTGCGGGCACGAAGCGGGTGGTCGGGCAGGAATCCTCGGTGGCGCGAGGAAGGTCGGGTTTCGACCCGTACGGCACGACGATCATGGCGCTTGAGAGCCAGCCCGACACCATGTCCCGTGTCGCGTCCGGAGTAAGCCCAGTCAGCTCGCTGAGTGATTCCGAGCCGTAGATCTCAGCCGTGCCGAGCAGCTCCTGGTGGGCAAAGGATTGCAGCTCGTTGATCGACTGCATCCATTCGTTGTCGCCCTCAATGGCCATGCGCTGCGTTGGCACCCGGTCGGCGATCTCCACTCGATCGATTCCATCGGCGGCAAGCCGTTGCAGCTCGGCCCAGAGCAGCTCCGCCGCCACGGTGGCGTCGAAATTCTTGCCCTTCCTGCCGAAGTCTGGTGTGACCCTCAACCCGAGCTCGTGCCGCGTACCGTCGACGACCTCGCACATGAATTCCGCACCGGTGGCGACCCCGGCCTCGTCTACTGCCTCAGCGACTCGCGACCGCAGTGCCCACATCAGATCGACAGCTTCCGCGCTGGGTTCGACACCGACCGTCAGCGCGACGCCGCGGACCTCGTCGGCGTACCAGATCGGCCCCATGTGGTTGTTGACGAGTGGCGTGCTGCGGGTGACTCGCGGCCCGGCGGGCAATGGCAGTCGCATCGCCTGAGGCGGTTCGCCCGTCAGGGTGAGTACCGCGTTGCCGCTGGTGAAGAACCTTTCGACATGCCGTCGGATCTCGTCCGCCGTGAAGAGCTTGTAGTCCACTGCGGGCCAGCGCGACAGGCCGTATCCGCTCGGCCCGAAACGCCGCGACAGCAGCGCTCCCCACGGGTCGCGCAGACCATCTTCGATGTTCGAGACGTACCGGCTGTCCGCATTGAGGTCCGCGACCGCGTCTGACAGATCCTCGGGCGGAAGATTGCTGATGGCCGAGCAGATGGTGGCGAGATGCTCCGCTACCTGATCCGGTGGGCCGCCTGCGAGGAATGACGTGTCGTTCATCCACACGTTGTCCTCGTGCTTCTCCGCGACGTGATCCTCCGTCCAGTCCACCAGGTGCTGCACGAGATGGGTCAGGCCGATGGAGTCGATCTCTTCGTCGCGGGCACCGCACCCAAACGTCAGCGACGCGGCCAAGGTGCCAGGCACATCGCGGTGGATGACAGTAACTCCGTCTATCTCCTCGCGTCGCATGAGCGGATCGTAAGGTGACCGGTCAAGGCACGGGCTGAGGCGTTCGACAGTCAGAGGACGCGGTGCCGTTGGTGCGTCAACTGATGGTGTCGCCGTACTCGCGTACCCCGTCGACGTCCAGCGTGATCCGGTCGTTCTCGGTCCACTGGCCGGTGGCGGCGAGCCAGCTCGGGTCATCGCGTTCGTCGATACTGCTCCAGCTGTGCCGATGGTGCCGCAGTTGGATCGGCCCGGTCGACTTTCCCGGCGCGAGCGTGCCGTCGGTGAAGGTCAGCTCCACCCAGCCGGGGACCGGCGTTCCCGGGATCGGGTAACCCGGCGGCGCTGGCGTCGTCATCCCGCTGGGCGGCCCGCCCGGCGGGATGAAGAACTGCACGGTCTGCCGGATCCGATCGCAGCCCAGTGCTGCCCAGTCGCAGTTCGGCACCAGCGAGGTGTTGGCGCCCTCGAAGCGCAGGTGGTAGCGCACCCGCACCGTGCTCAGGTCGAGCGGCCCGGTGCCGGTGTTTGTCACCTTCAGGAGGTGCTGGATCTGGTTGTTGGTGGGCGACCAGTCCAGGTTGAGGTAGCTGACCGTCGCCTGACCGGACGCGGTGCGCACTGTGGTGGTGGGCGAGGTGTCGGAGTAGCCGCCGAGCGCACGGGCGGCAACCGCGATCCGGTACGTCGTGCCGGGTGCGAGATCAGTCAGCGTGATCGTGGTGTCGGTCGTGGAGCCGAGGAAGCGGTACGTGTTCGGGCCCAGCGGCACCTGCACCTCGTAGTTGATCGGCTGCTCGGCGCCGGGCTCGACCCAGGCGGAAGGCGTCCAGCTGAGGGTGAGCTGATGTGGTTCGTTTGCCACCACAGTGGGGGTGCCCGGGGTGCTGATCGCCGGCCCGTCGGCGCGGGCGGCGTTGACGGCGAGCAGGCTCGCCAGCGCGGCGAGGGCGATGGTGGCGGCGACACGGCGAGCAGGCATGACCGAATGGTATGCACAAGCATCGATGCCTGCGCATCGTCCGTCAGTCCAGAGACGTCGAACGCAGGTCCAGTCCGTTACGCGACGTAGTCGGCTTGGAGATAATGCCTGGTCACGCTGCTACCTAGCGTGAACCCGTCATCACGAACGGCCTCGACGTCGGCGTCGCACCTGCCGCCCCGTCGGCCTCAGACGGGAGAAACACATGCATGCTCAGAACAAGGGCCGGCGTTACGGCGCCCGCGCCTCCGTACTCGTGCTCGGTCTTGTCGCCACCGGAGCGGTGCTCGTCCCGGCGAGCCCGGCGTCCGCCGCGGTCCCCGGTCTGGTGCGGGTCGCCGCGACCAGCGTCAACAACTCGACCGACTACCACAGCGTCACGGCGACCTGTCCGGTCGGGAAGGTGCTCACCGGCACCGGCTACGAACTCAACGGCGTCACCGGCGAGGGCATCGTCGACGACCTGCGCCCCAACGGTGGCGTCGCCACGGCACCGACAGCTGTCACCGTCGGCGCCTACGAGACCGAGGCGTTCGCGGGCAACTGGTCGGTGACGGCGTACGCGATCTGCGCCAACCCGCTGCCCGGCCTGGTCCGGGTGGCCACCACCAGCGTCAGCAACTCGACCGACTACCGCAGCGTCACGGCGACGTGCCCGGTCGGGAAGGTCCTGACCGGCACGGGCTACGAGCTGAACGGCGTCACCGGTGAAGGTGTCGTCGACGACTTCCGGCCCAACGGTGGCGTCGCCACGGCACCGACAGCTGTCACCGTCGGCGCGTACGAGTCGGACGCCACGGCCCTGAACTGGTCCGCCACCGCGTACGCGATCTGCGCCAACCCCCTCGCGGGCCTGGTGCGCACCTCGGCCGTGGGGGCCAGCAACTCCCTCGACTTCCGCAGCGTCACCGCGACCTGCCCGGTCGGGAAGGTGCTGACCGGTGCCGGCTACGAGCTGAACGGGGTGACCGGCGAGGGCATCGTGGACGACTTCCGCCCCAACGGTGGCCCCGCGACCGCGCCGACCTCCGCCGCGTCCGGCGCGTACGAGGAGGACGCGTTCGCCGGGAACTGGTCCGACACGGCGTACGCCATCTGCGCCCTGCCGTAACGACGTTCCTCCGGTGTGGTCGCCCTGGCAGCATCGGGGCGGCCATGCCGTTTGTCCGTTATAGAGCCGAATGTCGCATCCGGATGGTTTAGTGGGGGCGGTAATCCGCAGACCAACAATGGTCGCTCGAACAATGGGCTGCTCACTTTCATGTCTCCGATTCGCAGGTCCCGGTCGTGGTGGTTCGGCTTCGCGGCCTCGGTGCTGGTCGCCTGCCTGGTCACCACCACAGTTGTCGCGCCCGCGCCGGCCCAAGCCGCCGTCAACCAGGTCGCGCTCACCGTCATCTCCGACGGCGCCGCGCCCTTCGACAGCCTGGACAGCGGTGCGAACAACGGGCGGGTACGCACCAAGGACGTGCTGACCTACGGCTGGGGGTACTCGTCCGATGGTGCCGGCGCGGGGTCGGTCACCTTCGTGCAGACGCTGACCGCCCCGTCGCTGGTCCGCTTCGACACGTCGAACCTGGCCCAGTGCACCGGCCCGGGCGGCGGCAACCTCAGCACCGACGGGCAGACGCTGACCTGCGCCGTCGCCGTGGACGCGACGGGCGCGGGCACCGTCCCGATCAGCGTCACCATCGGCGGCAGCGTGCCGAACGGGACGACCATCGGGGCTTCGCTCACCGCCAACGGCGGCGCCCTCAACGGCGGCACCCGGAGCACCACAGTGGTCGCTCTTCCCCAGCTCAACCTGCAGGCCAACCTCTTCGGCACCCCGACGCCCGCGTCGGTCGGCGGGGCCAGCGGCAGCGGGTACGCGTTCAGCTTCGTGGTGACAGTGCCGACCACCGCCAAGGGCACCGAGTTGGTGACCGCGCCACTGACGTTCACCGCCGACCTGAGCACGATCTCCGCCAACGCGGTCCTCGTCGCCGACTCCTGCGCCCCGGTCAGCAACGGCGGATACGGCGTGCCGTACGGCCGGATCGGGATCGTCGCCAACGCCACCGCGTCGAACTCGGTGGTCAACTCCGGCACCGTCGGGTGCACCCAGACCGGACGCACCGTGTCGATCACGATCACCGGCGCCGACCTCGCCGGGCGGACCAGCCCGACCTTCGGTGCCCAGGGCAACACCCTGCCGAGCACGCTCAGCTACCTGGCCTCCGGCACCTTCACCGTCTTCGTGCCCAGCGGCGACAGCACCTCGACGATCCAGTCCACCATCCAGTACCGGGGCTTCGACCCGACAAGCGTCACCGGGCAGTCCAACTTCGGCGCCGGGTACGAACCGGGCGGTGAGCCCGCCGCCGCCACCTGCACCTACGTCGCGGCCAACGCCACCCGAGCGAACGACAACTGCTTCTCGACGACCTTCGGACCCCGATCGGCCGGATACAACGGGTACTTCTGGACCACCGACACCCCCGCTGGGCTTCCCGCCGGCAACGCGACGAACGGGACCGCTGGCGACGGGATCGCCTCACCCGGGCAGACCTACTACGACCGGCTCCAGCTCTACTCCACCAGCGGACCGGCCCTTGTCGGCGCCGCGATCTGCGACAAGTGGAACCCCGCCGAAACCCGCATCGTCGGGGCCGGGCGGGCGTACCGCAACAACACTGTCGTCGCCGCCAGCGAATACCTCGTCGAGTACGGCGTGCTGAACCTGCCCGACGACAACGCCCGGCGGACCACCTCCTGCGCCACCGGAAGCTGGTACGGCTCGATCGAAGCCGCCGGCGGCGCCGCAGTGGTCAACGCCGTCCGCTTCACAGCCACCTGGACCATCGGCAACGGCGAGGTGAGTTACTTCCACCCGCAGTTCCAGGTCCAGCCCAACCCGACCGGCACGATCATCGCCAACTTCGACAGCGGACGCCTCGGCGGTGCCGAAACCTGGGGACCCTCCTACTACAACCGGGTGACCAACAACCCCTCGTACACCGGGAACCGGCTGACCCTGACCGACGGTGTGCTGCGGGTGACCCAGTCGAACGGACTGCCGGTCGGCCAACAGTTCCTGGCCGCCGGCAGCACAGTCACCTACACCCTGACGCCCACCGTCACCCGGGCGACGTCGGCCACCTCTCCGGTCGGCGGGGTGACCATCACCGACACCCTTCCCGCCTGCATGAGCTACGTCGCCGGCAGCGCCCGCTACGTCTCCGGCGCCGCCACGCTGGCCGTGGAGCTGACCGCCGCGCAGCACGGCGCGGACGGCATCCCGTGCACCGGCGACAGCGGCGAGACCGGGCCGAGGCTCCTGCTCAAACTCGGTGCGACCACCCCCGGCGTCACGATCCCGGCGATCACGTTCCAGGCCGTCGCGCTGCGCATCGCCTCGGACAACACCGCAGCGACCAACCTCGCGGTGATCAGCTCGGACGCGGCCGTCGCCATCGACCTCGCCCGCCGCACCACCAGCAACACCATCGCGGTACGCAACCAGACCCAGTTCGCCCTCTCGGAGTCGACCTCCACCCCGCAGGTCACCGCCGGCGATCCGATCAACTTCACGCTGGCGTACCGAAACATCAGTGGGCTGACAGTGCCCTCGCTGGTGCTGTTGACCGAGCTGCCGTACAACGGGGACGGCCGCTCCGCGTTCACCGGAACCCTCGCCTACACGGGCAGCGCCGCGCCGGCCGGCGTGCAGGTCCAGTGCACCAACCGGGCGCACGGCACCATCACCCCCAACCCCGGCGACTACACCCCGACCTGCGGGCCGGACACCACAGCGCTGCGCATCGTGGTCAGCAACCTGGCGAACGCGGCCGTCGACTCGGTGCGGATCACCCTCACCCCGAGCGGTAACGCGAGCGGGGACCGGTACGTGAACACCAGCACCGGCAGTTACACCCCCAGTGGCACGACGACGCCGGTGGCGTTGCCGACCACCGAGATCACCCAGGTCACAGTGGTCTCCTCCGGCATCAGCGGTCGGACCTGGAACGACGTGAGCGCGGACGGCATCCGCCAGGCTGGTGAACCGGCCGTGTCGGGCTTCCCGGTCACCCTGTCGGGCACCAACGACCAAGGCGCGTCGGTCACCCGCTCGACGACCACAGCGACCGACGGCACGTACGCCTTCACCGGGCTGCGGGCCGGCAGCTACACGGTGACCTTCTCCCCGGCCGCGCTGCGGGCCGACCAACGCTTCTCGCAGCGGTCGCAGGGCACCAACAGCGCCGTCGACTCCGACGGCGACCCGAGCACCGGCAGCACTGCACCGCTGACCCTCGGCACCGGGGCCAACCTGAACGACATCGACCAGGGCATCCGGCTGCTGCCGCCCGCGATCAGCATCACGGCGGCCAACGCCGGATCGGGTTCGGCCACACTGAGCTGGACCGCTCCCGACTACGTCGGCAGCCCGATCGTGTCCTACACGGTCACCCCGTACGTCAACGGTCAGGCGCAGAGCGCGCGCACCTTCGACGGCACCGCCACCACCCGAACGGTGACCGGGCTCACCCCGGGCACCACCTACACCTTCACGGTGGCGGCGACGAACGTCGTCGGTACCGGCCCGGCCTCGGCGGCCTCCGCGCCGGTCCGGGTGAACGCCCCACCGAGCCTGTCGTTCCCGGCCCCGCCAAGAGGGCAGGAGACCATCGCGTACAGCGTGCAGTTGGTAGTGACCGGCGGCACCGCGCCCTACGCCTGGACGGTGAGCGCCGGGACGCTCCCGCCGGGGTTGACCCTCGGCCCGACCACCGGGCTGCTGGCCGGCACCCCGACCACCCCGGGCAGCTACCCGTTCACGGTGCGGGTCACCGACGCCAGCGGGCTCTCCGCCACCCAGGCCGTCACCGTGCAGATCGAGGCCCTCGTCGGGCTCACCATCAGCGTGCCCGAACAGTCGGCGCTCGGGACGATCTCAGCGGGAGACGGTGACTTCTCCGGCCAGCTCGGCACCGTCACCGTGACCGACGACCGCGGACCGGCGGCCGGGTCGTGGCAGGCGACGGTGACCGTCACCGACTTCACCACCGATGCCGACACCGCGATCATCGGTCGGGGCCTGGTCAGTTACTCGTCCGGGCCGGCCACCGCCAGCAGCGGCAACGGCGTCTTCATCCCGCAGCCGGGGATCGGCCTGCCCGCGTCGCAGGTCGCCGCGGGCTGGTCCGGCACCGGCCCGAACGTGGTGTCGTGGAATCCGTCACTGCGGGTGGCCCTGCCGGTCGAGCGGGTCGCCGGCACCTACACGGCGGTGGTGACCCACTCGGTCGGGTAGGACGGTGGACCCAGTGCTCGTCCGGCTTCACGGGTTCCAGTAGACGAGGACGCTGGCCTGGTCGAAGCGGCGCTCCTTCAGGTCCGCACGCTGGATCACCCAGTGGATGCTCGCGCCGCCCTGTCTGCCGCCGTGGAACTCGGCCAGCACAACCCAGTCACCAGGGTCGGGTGTCCCACCATCGCGCCCCGACCCGTCGTCGCCGGAGCGGCCCGAGGGGTTGGCGCCCAACCACGCGGGGTTGAAACCGTTGCAGTCAGTGCCGTAGCCGCCCAACAGCAGCGGCGTCGTCCCGTCTTCATAGGAGAACGGGCCGTCGGGCACCTTGCCCAGGACGTCCTTCCACACGTCGGTCAGCTCTTCGAACGGGGGATCTCCCGGCAGCGGCGGAGACCACGGGGGCCCCGGGATCGTCTTGACGTAGGGCAGCGAGATGTCGACAGTGAGGTGCAGATCGCCCTGCGGGATCTCCGCGTAGACCTCGGCGAACTCCTCGTCGTCCGGTGGGAAGCCCGGCGGGTACTGCTCCCGTTCCTCGACCGCCACGCCTGCCGGCACGTACCTGACCTCGCCCCAGCCACTTTCCTCGGGCCAGCCGAACAGCAGCAGTTGGCCGTCGGACGGCAGTGGAAGGTCGGTCACGTCTGCCGGAAGGGCAGCGCAGTCGATGGTGGCGATCAAGGGGTACTCGGGGTCCTCGGCGTCGGCCGGAAGCATCACCGGCCCACGGATGGCGCCCACTACCGGCCCGTCACCCCTCTGCGTCAGGAAGGCGGACGGGCGGGCGAGCCCCAGCCAGCGCTCCACGTCGGCGGCGGGGATGCCGCGGCGCAGCGCCCCGGCGCGGACCTGATCGATGATTTTCACGTTTCGGGGAAGCACGGGAGCACCGTAGGTCAGCAGTGCGACGTTTCTCGACCCCGCCGGATGCTGGCTGCCCGCAAGAAAGGCGCACCTGCAATCGATACCGCGATTTGCCGTCGGCGGGCGGCAGGGGGAAGCACCCGACCATAGCGTCCGAATCGCAGGGTTCCGCGAGCGCGCGATCTGAGGGAGGCGACCATGCAGACGACCGAAGGTGTGGTGTTACCGGGGGAGCGGACCCCAGTCACAGTGAACGTCGACCGCTGGCGGGCGGGGCTACCGCCGCAGGCATGGCCCGAGGGCCTTCCGGTAACCGGCGTGATCTGGCGGCGCGACGTCTTCGCGGTGGCCGACGCGTACCGGGCGGGGTCCGCGAGCCCACGTCAACTACTGACGGCAGTGCTGGTCTGGGCCTACGGACCCATCGGGTACGGCCCGTGGCGCGCCGCCAGGTCGCTCGACGCCGATCCCGACGGCAAACGCCTGGCGTACGCGCTGGAAGAGGTGTCCACGCCAGCGCCCGACGAGGCCGCGCTGTGTACGGCGTACCGCCGCTTCCGCGACCCCGATCACGCTCGCCTGCCCTGGTTGGGGCCGGGCCTGTTCACGAAGGTCCTCTACTTCGTCGGCTACCGGCGAGGGGTGGGCGGCGTGCAGCCCCTGATCCTCGACCGTGTCGTGGCCGGCCTGCTCCCTGCCGAGGCGGGTGTCGGTCGGCGCAACGGCTGGTCGTCCGAGCAGTGGCTGGCCTACCTGCGGTGGGCGGCCGAGCAGGCTCGGGCCCGGGGAGTGGAGCCGGACGCGGTGCAGATGGCGGTCGTGCCCGAGAGGTGAGGTGGCTATCGGGCGCCGCGGAGGCGTGCGTCGAGCGCGTCGAGGTCGGGGACGAACCAGATCTGCCCGCCCTGGTTCGACTCGTGCACCAGGGCGCGCAACGCTGAACTCTCCGCGAGCTGCGCCGAGATGTCGCCGACGACGGCCAGCCGCACCCGGTAGTTGACGAACTTCTGCATCACGTCACCGGCGAAGCGGGTGCCCAGCGTGAAGAAGCGCGCGTCGAGTCGGTTGGCCGGCACGGCCACCACCTGGGCGCCGAGGAACGCCGCCCCGATCAGGTCCAGCGCGTCCTGCTCGGTGGCCACCGGCGGCCCCGCCGGGTCGCAGACCAGCACCGGCACTCCGGCCCGTTCCTGGATCTCGTCAGGCATCGTGAACCTCCCGGTCGAGCAGGCCGTTGTCGGCGTTGAGCACGGCGTCGAGCAGGTGCAGCAACTCGGCGGTGGCGGCCGGGTCACCCAGGATGATGATCTTCAGGCGGTGGCGCTGCTCGTCGTGCACGGTCTGCACCCGCAGCGGGTTGGCCTGGTCGTGGCCGGTGTTGGCGCTGGTGAGCACGAGCGTGCCGAGCCGGTCGGCGGCGGCCCTGTCGACACCGTCGATCTGGACGATGCTCGACACCTCCGCCTGTCTGGCGACGCCGGGCGTGGTCGGGGCCTGGCCGGTCAGCGCGTCGAGATCGCTGGCGGCGATCCGGTACTGCTTGCCGATCCGCACCCCGCGCAGCCGGCCCGAGCGGATGTAGCCGCGCACGGTGCGCACATGCAGGTTGAGCCGGTCGGCCACCTGCTCAACTGAGTACACTTCTTCCGTCATCGCTCCCTACGCTACCCGAATAGGGAAGCATAGGGAGCGATGGGATCGACTCGTTTACGGCATCAGCTCCAAAGGCTCCGAACACACCTGCGTCAGCGAGACCCAGCGAGGCGTTCGGCCGGTTAACACGCCCGCGCTGTCGGACGGTTCCAGTACCGTCTGGAAACCATGAACGCGCTCGGCGACGCCATCATCGGGCGGGATCACCCCGCGGGTCTGCTGCGCGCCGAGCTGGATCGCGCCACCACCAGCCACGGCGGTCTCGCCCTGGTCACCGGCGAGCCGGGCATCGGCAAGACGACACTCGTCACGTCGGCGGCCCGCGAGGCCCGGCAGCGAGGCGCGCTGGTGCTCGGCGCCGCCTGCTGGGATTCCGACAGCGCCCCCGGCTACTGGCCGTGGGTGCAGGTGCTGCGTGCCCTACGGCGCTCCGCCGACGACTGGGCGGTGGCACGGCAGTCCGCCGAGCCGGCCCTCGCGGCCCTGCTCGGCCAGTCCGGCGCCGGCGGCGACCAGGCCGGTCGCCTCGTCAGTTGGGCCGGCATCGACCCCGGCCCCGACGCCGCCGACCAGGAGGCGTTCGCGCTGTACGACGCGGTTACCGCAGCCCTGGTCGCCGTCTCCCAGCACCGGCCGGTAGTGGTCGTCCTCGACGACCTGCACTGGGCCGACCCGGCCTCGCTGCGGTTGCTGAGCTTCGCCGCCCAGCACACCTGGTTCGAGCGGCTCCTGCTGATCGGCACCTACCGCGACGCCGAGGTCGAGTCGGGCGAGCATCCGCTGCGTCCGCTGCTGATGCCGCTGGTCGCGAAGGCCACCACGATCACCCTCACCGGTTTCACCCGCGACGAGGTCGCCGCACTGATGACCCGGACCGCCGGCCGGGAGCCCGAGGCCAGCCTTGTCGACGAGGTGCACCGGCGCACCGGTGGCAACCCGTTCTTCGTCGAGCAGACCGCGCGGCTGTGGCACGCCGACGACGCGGTCGGCACGATCGCACCCGGCGTACGGGAGGCGGTGCGCCGCCGCCTGGCCCAACTGCCCGCCGCCGTGGTGGAGGCGCTGACCGTCGCCGCCGTACTGGGTCGCGAGTTCCACCGTCAGGTCCTCGCGGCCTGCGCGGCCGCACCCGCGGCGCAGGTCGACCGGCTGCTCGACCGGGCGGTGACCGCCCGACTGGTGGTCGCCCGGGGCGGTGGCCGCTTCGCCTTCGCCCACGACCTGGTCCGCGAAACCCTCTACGACGGGCTGACCGACGACGACCGGCGGGCCCGGCACGGCGCTGTCGTCAGGGCGGTCGACGACCTGCGGGAGCTCACCGACCGGCTGATCCCGGCCGACCTCGCCCGCCACGCCTACCTGGCCGGCCCCGCGCTCGACCGGGCCCGGGTGGCCACGCTGCTGGTCGCCGCCGGGCGGGACGCGTTTGCCCGGCTGGCCGGCGACGAGGCGGCGGTGCACTTCCGCCGAGCCCTCGAGGTCGTCGAAGACCCGGCACAACGAGTGCGGATCCTCGTCGAGTTCGCCGAGTCGCACTATCACCACGCCCGCCGCGAAGAGGTCACCCGACTACTGACCGAGGCCGCCACGCTGGCCCGTTCACTCGACGAACCGGTGTTGCTGGCCCGGGTCGCGCTCACAGTGAACCGCTCCCGCCAGGTCGATACCGCCCAGTCGCTCGAGGCGGCGGAGTTGGTGCGCGAGGCGTACCGCCGGTTGATCGGCGAACCGGACGCCAGCGCGCCGGTCGGCGCCCTGGTCGCGGACCTGATCACCGCCAGCGAGACGATCGCCCGTCGAGGGCAGGACGATGAGGCGCTCACCTTCAGCCTCTGGGCCCGCCACGACACGACCTGGGGGCTGGGCACCGCCGCGACCCGAGCCGCGCTCACCGCCGAGATCCGAGACGTGGCCCGGCGGACGGGCGACCGGGAGACCGAGCTGTGGGCCACCTCGCTGCGCTGGGTGGCGCTGCTGGAGCTGGGCGACCCTCGCTTCGCCGAGGAGCTCACCACCTTCGTCGACGCCGAACGGCAGGGTGACTTCGCCCGGCACCGGATGGCCGCGGCCGTCGACAGCGGGATCATCGCGGCGTTCCAGGGTGACTTCGCCACTGCCGACGAGCGGTTCGCCATCCTCACCGACCAAACCGACCCGGGTCACACCGACTTCGGGTTCATGGGCCACCACCTGCGCTGGTCCCGCCTGCTGCTCCAGGGTCGGGTCGCCGAGGCCGCCGTGCTGGTGGACGGGCTGGCCCCGATCGACTACCCCTACCGGGAGCTGCTGCGGGCGATCACCGCGGCCGAACGGGGTGACGGCGAGACGGCGATCCGGCTGACCGCCGGCATCGAGGTCGGCGCCATCCGGTACCCGCGCCCGGTGTCACCGCTCTGGCTACGGTTACGCGCGCAGGCCGCCGCCGCGTCCGCCGACCCGAAGCGCTGCGACGCCGCTCGGGCCGCGTTGGCCCCGCACCGCGGAGAGTGGACGGTAGGGCTCTTCGGCTGCGACATCAGTGGCCCCGTCGACCACTGGCTGGCGCTGATCGACGCCGCCCAGGAACGCTGGGACGACGCCATCGCCGGCTTCGCCGCCGCTCGGGACTCCGCCGACCGGCTGGGCTCGCGACCCTGGTCGCTGCTCGCCCGCACCGGCCTCGTGAACGCCCTCGCCGGTCGAGGTCACCCGGGCGACTCCGCGACGTCGACCGCGTTGCGCGCCGCCGCCATCCAGGAGGCGACAGCCCTCGGCATGACGCAGGTGCTCCACCGGCTCGCCGCCCCGACAGCCCTCGACGCCGACGTCCCGGCCCAGGCCGCCGGGTCGGCCCAGGCTGCCGCGCCTGGCCAGGCTGCCGGGTCGGGCCAGGCTGTCGCGCCCGGCCGGGCCGCGCCGGTCGCGGCTGCGGTCGAGGGGTACGAGTTTCGGCGCGACGGGCCGGTCTGGCAGCTCGCGTACGAGGGTGTCGTCGTGCACCTGCCCGACGCCAAGGGCCTACACGACCTGCACCTGCTGCTCAGCCGTCCCGGCAGCGACGTGCCCGCCGTGGAGTTGCTCGACCCGGCGGCCGGGCCGGAGCTGGTCGCCGCCCGCCGGTTGGGCGCCGACCCGGTCCTCGACGATGAGGCGAAGGCCCGCTACCGGCGGCACCTGGCCCGCCTCGACGAGGAGATCGACCGGGCCGCCGCCCGCGACGACGACCAGAAGGTGGCCAAGCTGGACGCTGAGCGGGGTGCGTTGCTCGACGAGCTGCGTGCTGCGGCCGGGCTGGCCGGCCGAAGCCGCCGACTGGGCGACGAGGCCGAACGGGCCCGCAAGACGGTGACCGCGCGAATCCGCGACACGTTCCGCAAGCTCGACGACCGGCACCCGGCGCTGGCGAGCCACCTGCGCGACGCCGTCTCCACAGGCACCACCTGCCGCTACCTGCCCCCCGGGCCGCTGCCCTGGAAGCTCTAACCCCACCCCACCCCACCCCGCTCCACCCCACCCCAGCCCTCCGCGATCTTGCACTTTCGGTCGCCGGTTCAGGTGGATTCGCCACCTTTGTCGGGACAGTAAGTGCAAGATCGCGGGGGCGGGGCGGGGCGGGGCGGGGCGGGGCGGGGCGGGGTGGGGTTAGCGGCGGTTGTACCTGTACATGGTCAGGGTGCCGAAGACCAGGACGAAGCCGGCGCTCCAGAGCAGCAGCCACATCGTGGCCGACGGGTCCGACTCGCCGCTCATCGCTCCGCGGATCGCGGCCACCAGTTGCGTCACCGGGTTGACCTTCACGAACGCCTGGAGCCAGCCGGGCATGGTGCTCGGCTCGACGAAGACGTTGCTCAGGAACGTCAGCGGGAACAGCACCATCATGCTGACCCCCATCACCGACTTCTCGCTGCGCAGGATCAGGCCGAAGAACGTCCACACCCAGGAGAACGCGAACGAGAAGACCACCAGCAGCCCGATCCCGACGACAGCCCCGACCACCCCGCCTTCGGGGCGGAACCCGAGCACCAGCCCGAGCCCCAGGATCACCACGGCGGCGAGGATGTAGCGCAGCACGTCGCCGAAGATCATGCCGACCAGGGCGGCCGGGCGCCAGATGGGCAGCGTCCGGAACCGGTCGAAGATGCCCTTCTCGATGTCGGTGTTGAGGCCGATGCCGGTGTACATGGTGATCATGACGACGCTGGTCACCATGATGCCGGGCAGGAAGAACTGCAGATACTCGCGCGGGCTGCCGGCGAGGGCGCCACCGAACAGGTACGTGAACATCAGCACCATGATGATCGGGAACGCGGTTACGTCGAAGAGCTGCTCCGGCACGTGCTTGATCTTCAGCATGGCCCGCCAGCCGAAGGTGAGCGACGCGCCCAGCGCGCTCGGCCGGGGCGGTCGGGAACCGGGCGCGAGCACTGTCGCCAGCGCCTCGGCGGACGGGACGTAGACGGTCGGCGCCCGTTCGGTAGTGGTGGTGGTGGTGTCGCTCATCGGGCTGCCTCCAGCTCGTCGTCGCGCTCGTCGGTCGGCACGGCGGGGTGGTCGGTCAGGGCCAGGAAGACCTCGTCCAGGCTCGGCTGGCCGAGGGAGAAGTTGTCGACCACGATGCCGGCGCGGGCCAGGTCGCCGAGCACGCGAGCGGCCTGGGAGCTGGCGTCGAGGTCGGTGCCGGCCTCGCCGACGCGGGCGGTCAACGCCACCGGATCGGCGGCGAGCTGCACCGGTACGTCGAGTGCCTCCCGGAGCACCCGCTCCGCCTCGGGGCGCTGAGCGGGGTCGCGCAGTCGCAGGTGGACGGTGCCGGAGCCGATCGACGACTTCAACTCACCAGGGGTGCCCTCCGCGATCACCCGGCCGTTGTCGACGACAGCGATCCGTCCCGCGAGCTGGTCGGCCTCGTCGAGGTACTGGGTGGTCAGCAGCACCGTCGTGCCGTGCGACACCACCGCCCGGACGATCTCCCACACCTGGTTGCGGCTGCGCGGGTCGAGGCCGGTCGTCGGCTCGTCGAGGAAGAGCAGATCCGGGGTGTTCAGGATGCTGGCGGCGATGTCGATGCGTCGCCGCATCCCGCCCGAGTACTTCTTCACCTGGCGGTCACTCGCCTCGGTCAGACCGAACGCGGCCAGCAGGGCCGCGGCGCGCTCCCGAGCGGCCGGCTTGCGCAGGCCGAGCAGGCGGGCGAGGAGCACCAGGTTCTCCGTGCCGGTCAGGTCCTCGTCGACGGAGGCGTACTGGCCGGTGAGGCTGACCCGGGAACGGACCTTGTCGGCCTCGGTGACCACGTCGTGCCCGAAGACCCGGGCCGAGCCGCCGTCGGGTCGCAGCAACGTGGCGAGCACCCGGACCGCTGTGGTCTTGCCCGCGCCGTTCGGGCCGAGCAGACCGTAGACGGTGCCGGCGGGCACCTGGAGGTCGATGCCGGCCAGCGCCCGGGTGTCCCCGAACGAGCGGGTGAGCCCCTCGGCCTCGATGGCCAGACCGGTGGTGCGTCTACTCATGATCCTTACCTTTCGTGTTGGACGTGTTCAGGAGACGTAGGGTCGAGCCGCCCGGCCGTCGCGCAGTGCCAGACCCCACCAGCGCAGCTGGTCGAGCAGGACGCCGACGTCGCGTTGCCGTTCGTCGGTGCACTGGGCGGTCGGCTCGCCGGCGAGCAGGTCGATCCCGACGACGTCGCGCACCGTCATCGCGTGCAGTGCGGTGAAGACGGTACGTAGTTGGTCGACCGCGTGCTGGCCGGTGGAGCGACAGCCGTACGACACGAAGCCGACCGCTTTGGCCTGCCATTCGTCGTACGCGTAGTCGATGGCTTGTTTCAAGGGCGCCGGGAAGCTGTGGTTGTACTCGGGGGTGACCACGACGAACGCGTCCGCCCGGCCCACCTCGCGGACGAACGCCCGGATGGACGCGGTCGGCTCGGCGGGGTAGGTGGCCGGGAAGTCGTACTCGGTCAGGTCAACGACAGTCACCGCCAGGTCGTCGTGCCGCACGGCCTGCTCGACGAACCAGGCCGCCAGCCGGTCGCCGACCCGTCCCTCCCGGGTGCTGCCGACGATCACGGCGATCCGCAACTGTGCCATGGGCCACCTCCCTTCCACACTGAAGGCGCGAGGTGACGTCACGCGCCCGCTAGATCCGATCTAGCGGGCGCGGTTCGGGGCGAAATGTCGGTGGGATCCGCTTGACTGGGGGTCGACGAACGGGGGCGCGATGGCACAGGTACGCATCGAGCCGTGGCACGAGGACGACCTCGACCTGCTGCGGCAGCTCAACTCACCGGACACCCGCAAGCACACCGGCGGCCCGGAGACCGACGAGCAGGTGCTCGCCCGGCACGACCGTTACGTGCACTTCTCGGGCACCGAGCAGGGCTGCATGTTCACGCTGGTGCTGGCGGACGGGGTGCGGGCGGGCAGCGTCGGCTACTGGGCCCGCGAGTGGCGCGACCAGCCGGTGTACGAGCTGGGCTGGGCGGTGCTGCCCGCGTACCGGGGGCAGGGGCTGGCGACCGCGGCGGTGCGCGCCGTGGTGGACGTGGCTCGCGCCCGACGGGACCGGCACTACGCCCACGCCTACCCCTCGGTCGACAATCCCGCCTCGAACGCTGTGTGCCGCAAGGCAGGCTTCACGCTGCTCGGCGAGACCGGTTTCGAATACCCGCCGGGGCAGATGATGCGGGCCAACGACTGGCAGCTCGACCTGACCGCCCCACCGACGGTGAGCTGAGGTCGGCGGGGCGGCCGGTGACAGGTCACCAGGTGGTGTCGAGGCGGTGCCGTTGCTCGGCGGTCAGCTCCAGGTCGACCGCTGCCAGGCTCTCCTCCAACTGCGCCACCGACGAGGCGCCCACCAGCGGAATGGACGGCAGCTCCCCGCCCAGCAGCCAGGCGAGCACCACCTGGTTGACGGTAGCGCCGCTCTGCTCAGCCACCTCCCGCAGCGCGGCCAGTCGCCGTGGCGCGCTCGGCAGGTCGTACGCCGAGCTGAGGGGCTTGTCCGCCCTGGTGAACGCCCCCTTGAGCAGCGGTGAGTACGCCACCAGGGTCAACTCGGGCTCGGCCCGCAGGTAGCTGAGCAGGTCACCGCTGACACCGCCCGGCTCGCCGTCCGGGTCCAGTTCGCTGATCAGGTCGGTGCGGTTCGGCAGGTAACTGCGGTGGTACTGGAGCACCTCGTACCCCGGCAGGCCGGCGGCGGCGGCCAACGCGCGGGCCCGCTCCACCCGCCAGGCCCGGTGGTTGCTGGCGCCCAGCAGACCCACGGTGCCCTCGGCGACCAGCTCGGCGAAGCCCTCCACGGTCTCCTGGAGCGGCACGGTTCGGTCCTCGATGTGCGCGTAGAGCAGGTCCAGCCGCTCCACCCCGAGCCGTTCCCGGCTGCGCTCCGCGGACTCACGGATCACCTTGGCGGAGAGGCCCTCGGCGTTGTCCAGGTAGCTGGTCCCCGGGGCCAGCGGTCGGGCGCCCAGCTTGGTGGCGATGACGATCTCGGCGCCGACGCCCCGGCTGCGCCGCCACCGGCCGAGCAGCTCCTCGCTCTGCCCGCCCTGCCCGCCGTCCACCCAGAACGCGTAGTTGTCCGACGTGTCGATGAATGTGCCGCCGGCCTCGACGTACCGGTCGAGGATCGCGTACGAGGTGGCCTCGTCGGTGGCGCTGCCGAAGAGCATCGCGCCGAGGCTGAGCACGCTGACCTCGCGCCGGGTCGCCGGGTCGGCGCCGATTGTGCGGTACCGCATGGGGGTCTCCTCTCGTGCGCCCTACCGGTGGGCGCACGAGTCACAGTGCCGGCTGGAGCGCACTCCAGGTCAAGCGCTCAGTGGCGGACCTGCGGGCCGCCTACGGCCGTTACCCGGCCGACCCGGCGATCCGTGAGCTGGTCACCGAGCTGCTCGGTATCTCGCCCCGGTTCGCGCGGCTGTGGGCGGAGCACGACGTCGCGGGTCGCGCCCTGACCTGGCCGGCAGCCGACCAGCCCGTCCCCGTGGTCGGACCGCCGGTAGAGCACGCTGTGCCGCTCCCTGGTGCGCACCACCAGACCGGAGCGCAACAGCACCCCCAGGTGGTAGGAGACGGTGGCCGGGGCCAGCCGGTGGCGCTCGCTGAGCTGCCCGGTGGACCGGGGCACGTCCAGGTCCGCCAGGATGGCCGCCCGGCTCGCACCGACCAGGTCACCGAGCCGACCCGCCCGGCGCTGGTCCGCCCGTCCGGCGCCGACCGGGTAGACCAGCACGGCGTTGCCCTCGTCGCAGAGCTGGGTGGACACCTGGGGCCAGGCCAGCGCGGACGGCGCGAGCACCAGCTCCGCGTCGGTCAGCGCCGTGGTGATCCGGTACGAGCTGTCGATGGTCAGCGACCTGCCGGTCCAGCCGACCTTCGGGTGCAGGCCGTTCAGCATGCTGCCCACCCCGGCGGTGGCCATCGCGGTGGCCCGCACGGCCAGTTCGGCCTCCAGCGTGGCCCGCACCGCCGGCCACTGCTCGGCGAGCGAGGTCCGCCAGAAGTGCCGCAGCCCATCGGTGACCCGCCGGGCGAGGGTGCCGTCCTCGACCGCCGCGCGGACCCGCGTCGGCATCGGGCCCGTCGGGAACCGCTCGTTCACCTGCGTCGCCACCTCGTTGGCAGGGGTCGCCGCCATGGCCGCCAACTGCTGCTCGAAGATCGCGTCGAGCGGGCCCAGCGGCGGCTTCGGCGTGAGCAGGTCCGGCGTGTAGCCGACCCGGCCGGGCGGGGTCACCAGCTCCGCGACCAGGGCTACGTCGGGGTGCCGCAGCGCGGCGCGGGCGGCCGGACCGGGATCGCCGTGCACCGGATGCCCGAATCGCGAGAGCGCGGCCCGCAGCCAGGACGTCACCTCCCAGGCCGGCGAGATCGCCAACCGGAGCCGGGCGAGGCTCGAACCGTCCAGATGCGTGACCATCACAGCGCGGATCGTACAAGCGGTGGCATCGATGTGCCGTCCGCATTCGAGTGGGTTCGAATCACTGGCCGACTGCGTCGCTGGCCGGGTTGGCTGCGACGGCAACACCACCCCTCCTGAGGAGAAACCGATGCGCCCACCCGCCTCCGCCCGTCCCGCCGGCCGGCTCGGCCGCACGATCGCCCTGCTCGGGCTCACCGCCGGCCTCCTCGCCGCCGCTCCTGCCGCGGTGTCGGCCGCCACCCCCGGCCCGGGCGACACCACAACCGGGGACGCGACGGCCCACGGCTGCGAGCGCGCCTTCGACCGCGCCGTCCGGGCGTACGTGGAGACCACCGCCCGGCGCGACCTGGACGGCTTCGCCGCGCTGCTGCACCCCGAGGTCACTTCCGTCTTCGCCTCCGACGGAGAGGTGCTCGACGGCAAACGGGCCACCGTGGACTGGCTGCGCGGGTTCTTCGCCGACGATTCCTGGACCCAGTCGTTCAGTGTGGCCAAACGGACCGTGGTGGGCTGCCGGACCGGGTTCGTGCTGTTCGACTCCGTCTACGCGGTGCCGGCCACCGGCACCAGGGTGCCGCTGTTGATCGGGGTCAGCTACACGTACCAGCACGGCCGGTGGCTTGTGCTGCAGAACCAGGACTCCGTGGGTCGCGTCTGACCAGGGGGGTCGCATCGGGGGGAGGGGCGGGCGCCACCGCTGCGGCGCCCGCCCCTCGGCGGCCCAGGTCAGTTGGGCAGGTAGGCGAAGGTGTCCGGGTTCGGGCCCTGCCGGCCCGCCTCGCCCTTGTCCAGCGCGGTGATCCGCTCCATCGCGGCGTCGTCCAACTCGAAGTCGAAGATCCGGGTGTTCTCCTCGATCCGCTTCGGGGTGGTCGACTTCGGGAAGATGATGTCGCCGCGCTGCACGTGCCAGCGAAGCACCACCTGCGCCGGGGTCCGGTCGAGCTGCCCGGCGATGTCGACGACCGTCGGATCGTCGAGCACCTTGCCCTGCGCGATCGGCGACCACGCCTCGGTGAGGATGTTGTGCTCACGGCCGTAGGCGCGGACCTCGTCGTTGGTGAAGTACGGGTGCGCCTCGATCTGGTTGACCGCCGGCACGACGCTCGCCTCGGCGGCCAGCCGCTCCAGGTGCGACACCTGGAAGTTCGACACGCCGATCGAGCGGGCCCGGCCGTCGCGCTGGAACTCCTCCAGCACCTTCCAGGTCGAGACGTAGTCGCCGTCGTAGAGGGTGGGCAGCGGCCAGTGGATCAGGAACAGGTCGATGTAGTCCATCTTCAGCGCCGCGAGCGTCGAGTCGAACGCCCTGCGGGCGTCGTCGGGGCGGTGGAAGGCGTTGTTCAGCTTGCTGGTCACGTAGACCGAACCCCGGTCGAGGCCGGACACGCGTACCGCCTCGCCGACCTCGGCCTCGTTGCCGTACATCTGCGCGGTGTCGATGTGCCGGTAGCCCACCTCGAAGGCGGCGGTCACCGCCGCGACAGTGTCCTTCGGCTCGATCTGGAACACCCCGAAGCCGAGCTGCGGAATGGTGGTGCCGTCGTTCAGGCTGATGTCGGGAATCGTGATTGCCACTGCGGCTCCTTCTCGTCTTCGTTTCCTGTCATCCATACCCGGGTGGGTGGACGATCCACCGCCCAATCGGGGGTGACGAACGCGACGGCCCGTCGGTTCACCCGGTCGTGTCGAACAGCACCGGCCACGGCCGTGCGGCCGGCACCGACGTCGCGGCCGGCGCGGGAGCTGTGGGCTCGGCGTCGGCCAGCACCTCCGCGGCGAGTTGGCCGAACATCGCCGCCGCCGGGTGCGCCGACCGATCCGGCCAGGCCGCCGAGGTGCGCTTGGTCAGCGGCGCGTCGCTGATCGGCCGCCAGGCCATCCGGGGTTCCCGGCGGGCCACCGCCGCCGGTTCCACTGCCACCCCGCCGCCGGCCAGCACCAGCCCGCACAGGAACTCCGGGTTGCGGGCCGGACGCACCCGGGCCGGGCGCCACCCGTGCTGCCGGCACACCGCCAGCAGGTGGTCGTGCCAGCCGGGGGCGGTGGCGCGGGGAGCGGCCACCAGGTCCAGACCGGCCAGCGACGCGAGCGTCACCTCGCGGCCGCGGGCCAGCGGCGAGGTGCGCGGCAGCAGCACCCCCAGGGGTACGTCGACCGGGGCGCCGAAGCGCAGCCCGTCCGCCGCCACCGGGTGATGCACGAGCCCCACGTCCAGGGTCCGCTCGGTGAGCATCCGCACCTGCTCGGCAGTGGTCAGCTCGTGCAGTTCCACGTCCAGGCCGGGCGCCCGGGTGGTGAGCCCGTCCAGCAGTGAGCGCAGCGTCACGGCGGGCGTCTCCGGTGGCACCCCGGCGCGGAGTACGCCCAGCTCACCGGCGCGGATCTGCCCCATCAGGCTGCGGAGCCGACCCTCGCCGGCGAGTAGTTCCTCCGCCTCGCCGAGCAGCAGCTCCCCGGCGGTGGTGAGGCGCACCTGCCGGCGGGACCTGTCGAACAGCTCGACAGTCAGCTCCCGTTCCAGCCGCTGGATCGACTGGCTCAGTGGCGGCTGGGCCATCCCGAGCAGCTCCGCGGCCCGCCCGAAGTGCAGTTCGTGTGCGACCACCACGAAGTGCCGCAGGTGCCGGAGCAGATCCACGGCCGGGACCCTACGCCAGCGCGACCACTGCGGCGCTGGATACCGTGCTGGCGTGGACGTGGAGGAACGGATCGAGGCCATCTTCGCCGCCGTCGGGGTGACGGCCAGCCTGCACGTCGTGGAGCTGGACGCCGTCGACCTGAGAGTCGTCGACGACGGCGGACCGGTCGGCGGGCCCGGTGAGGTCGGGGTGCGGGCCGACGAGCAGGTGGTGATCGCCTCGATCTTCAAGATCCTGCTGGTGTTGGAGTTCGCCCGGCAGGTCGAGGCCGGTCAGCTGGACCCGACCGAGCGGGTACTGGTCACCGCCGCCGACCGGCTCGGTGGGTGGGGTCTGGCCGGCTGTGACGACGACGCCGAGGTGTCGCTACGCGACCTCGCGTACTTCGCCATGTCGGTCACCGACAACACGGCCGCCGATCTGCTGCTGCGCCGGGTCGGCCCGGACCTGCTGCCGATGCTCGCCGTCGAGCTGGGGCTGACCCGTACCCGCGTCCTCGGTGGCCCTCGGGAACTGGTCGAGATGATGCTCGCCGACGTGGGCGCCCGGACCGAGGCGGAGTTCGCCCGGATCTTCCCCACGCTGCCGGCGGACCGGGTCCGGGCGATGCGGGTCTTCGACCCCGCGCACACCACGTCCAGCACCGCCCGGGAGATCACCCGGCTGCTCACGCTGATCTGGCGGGACGAGGCCGGGCCGGCGGCGGCCTGCGCGATGGTCCGCACCTGGATGGCCCGGCAGATCTTCTGGACCCGGCTGGCCGCCGGTTTCCCGCCCGGCGTCCGGGTCTCCGGAAAGACCGGCACCCTGCCCGGGTTCCACCTGGAGGCCGGGGTCGCCGAATACCCCGACGGCCGCAGGTACGCGATCGCCGTCTTCGCCCGCGCCGAACAGTTGACTGCGCGCCGCATCGACGTGGACCTGGCGATGGGGGAGGCCGCCCGGACGGCCGTCGAGGCGCTGCGCGGCGACTGATTTCGCGACCCTCCGGTGCCGCCGCACCCCCGCTGAGCAGGACCGATATCCGCTGGCGTATCAAAGCTGACGGCCCTTGATCTTGGACTGGCGCCCGGTGCCACTGGTTGGCTCGTGGTCGACACATCACCCGACCACGGGGAGTAGATCCGCATGCCCAGTCTCGACCGCCGACGCTTCCTGCGCGACGCCGCCGCCACCACCGCCCTGGTCTCCGCCGGTGGCCTCGCCGCCGGCGTCGCCACCCCGGCCCAGGCCGTACCCTCGACCGCCGCGCCCACGCCGACCGCTCGCCGCAAGGGCGCGGTCAGCTTCCGCTGGTGGGGTACGGCCGGCTGGCGCGTCGACATCGGCGACCGCACCGTTCTCGTCGACCCGTTCCTCAGCCGGATCGACACCGGGCTGTTCACCGGGGCGTTCAAGACCGATACCGCGTTGACGGTGCGCACCGACGTGATCGACCCGCGGGTCGACCGGGCCACGACGGTGCTGGTCACGCACACCCACTGGGACCACTTCATGGACGTGCCGTACATCGCCGAGCGCACCGGCGCACGGGTGTTCGGCACGCTGACCGCGTACCACCTGGGGTTGGCCTACGGGCTGCCGTCGACGCAGCTCAGCGCCGTCAAGGGTGGGGAGGTGCTGGACTTCGGCGACCACAGCGTCGAGGTGGTCGGCTCACTGCACAGCCGCAACCCGTCGTACTCGGTGGCCTTTCCCGGGGTGCGGGTCAGCCCGCCGCCGCAGCCGGCCACCATCGCCGACCTCCCGGAGGGCGACACGCTGGGCTACCTGCTGCGGGTCGACGGCGGACCGTCGGTCTACTTCACCGGGGCCAGCGACGTCGCCGAGCGGAACCTCACCGGCCTCGCGCCCGACGTGGCGATGGTGGCCATGCAGAACGCCACCACCACCGGCGACTACCTGCCCCGCCTGCTGGCCGGCCTCGACTACCCGAAGGTCGTGGTGCCGGTGCACTACGACAACTTCGAGACGGCGTTGCGGAACCCGCCGCCGGTCGCCCCGACCGATCGCACCCGGCTGAACGAGATGATCGCGGCGGTGCGCAGGATCTCGCCGCGCAGCCGCGTGCTGGTCCCCGAGTACGAGACCGCTTACCACTTCTGAGCAGCGTCGGTGGGGGTCGCCGAGCAGTGGCCCCCACCCCGGTCAGGAAGCGGTCATCTCCGCGAGGGCCCGCACCGACTTCCAGTTGCGGGAGGTGGCCACCACGCCGAGCTTCTTCTCCAGGTACGCGTTCGTGAACTTCGACCGCCCGTAGCCGCCGTCGACGTAGTGCAGGAACACCTCCCGGCCGGACACAGTGAACGACACGTTCTCGCCACCGGGCACAGCCAAAGCGTCCATACTGGACTTGCTCGGTGCGGTGGCGAGGAAGGCCACCAACAGTCGCGTCGGGTCGTCCTCCCGGTCGGCGTACGGGTTGCCGCCGGCGATCGCCGCCAACTCGCGGCCGCTGCGCACCAGCACCGGCACTGTCAACGCCAGCTCGTCGGTGAGCGCCCGCGCGATGCCGGCGGCCAGCTTCTCCGCGTCGCGCACCGAGCTGCCGAAGGCCACGTTGCCGCTCTGCAGGTACGTCGTGACGTCGGCGTGCCCGAGGTCGGTGACGATCCGGCGCAGGTCGGCCATCGCCAGTCGGGTGGTGCCGACGTTGATCCCACGCAGCAGGGCGACGTACCGGGTCATCCCGTCCTCCTCCGTCCACATGGGTCCGGCGTCAGCCTAGCGGTGTGAGCGGAGCTGTCGGACGGGATCGATAGGCTTCCACCGCCGGTCGCCACCCAGCGAATCACCGGTCTTTCCTGGAGGTCAACTCGCCCACGTCGAGACACGACCTCGCTACCCCGACCGGTGGGGACCCACAAGGCCCGTCTCGTACGCGACGATGACCAGTTGGGCGCGGTCGCGTACCGCCAGCTTGGTCAGCAGCCGCCCGACGTGCGTCTTGACGGTGGCCTGGCTGAGGTTGAGGTGCGCGGCCAACTCCGCGTTGGACAGGCCCCGGGCGATCAACGCGAGCACCTGCCGTTCCCGGTCGGTCACCCCGTCGAGGCGCCGGGGCAGCGGCCTGGTCGGCTCCGGCTGCCGGGCGAACTCGTCGATCAGCCGGCGGGTCACCGTCGGCGCGAGCAGCCCCTCTCCGGCGGCGACCACCCGGATCCCGGTCAGCAGGTCCGCCGGTGGGGTGTCCTTGAGCAGGAACCCGCTGGCCCCGGCGCGCAACGCCCCGTAGACGTACTCGTCGAGGTCGAACGTGGTCAGGATGATGACCCGGGTGTCGGCCGTCGCCGGGTCGGCGCAGATCCGCCGGGTCGCCTCGATGCCGTCCATCTCCGGCATCCGGACGTCCATCAGCACCACATCCGGCCGGTGCTGGCCAGTCAACGCGACAGCCTCCACACCGGTGCCCGCCTCGCCGACAGTGGTGCAGTCCGGGCTGAGGTCGACCAGCAGCCGGAAACTGCCGCGCAGCAGCGCCTGGTCGTCGGCGATCAGCACGCGGATCACGCGGCCACCCGGTAGGGGAGGCTGGCCGTCACCGTGAAGCCACCGTCGGAGCGGGGGCCGGCGCGGAACTCCCCGCCGTGCAACGCCACCCGTTCCCGCATGCCGATCAACCCGTGCCCCTCCCCGCCGAGCAGGACCGGCCGCTGGCCGTCGTCGGTCACCTCCACCCGCACCTCGTCGGGCCGGACGGTCACCGTAGCCCGGCAGGCGGCCGGCGCCGCGTGCTTCACCACGTTCGTCACCGCCTCCTGCACGATCCGGTACACAGCGAGGCCCACCGACTCCGGCACCGCGCCGGTCGGCTCGTCCCGCCGCACGTCGAGCTGAACGTCGACGCCGCCGATCGCCGCCTGCCGGGCGAGGAGGGGCAACTCGTCCAGCCCTGGTGTCGGCGCGTACGGGCTGTCCTCGCGGAGCACGCCGAGCACCCGACGGACGTCGGTCAGCGCGGTGCGGCCGGTCTCCTCGATGACCCGCAGCGCGGCGCCCGCCTCGCGGGGGTCGGCCTCGGCGACGTGATTGGCGACGGCCGCCTTCACCACTATGAGACTGAGCGTGTGCGCGACCACGTCGTGCAGTTCACGCGCCACCCGCAACCGCTCCTCGGTGGCGGCCTGACGGACCAGCTGATCACTCTGCCGGGTGGCGAGGGCGCGTCGCTCCCGGATCAGCCAACCGATCACCCAGGCCGGCGCGACCATGACTGTGGCGTAGACGACACCGCCGGTCCGCGACCAGAGGTCGCCAGCTGTCAGCGCCAGGCCGACGCTCACCAACGCCAGACAACCGGCGGCGCAGAGCATCGACCGGCGGGTGGGCGTCAACACGGCCACCGTGTAGAAGGACAGGCCGATGGCGAACGCCGGAGCGGCGGCCGCGAAGTTGGGTATCACCCCGGTGATCAGGGCAACGGTGGTGATCGAGCTGATCACGACGGCCACCGTCATCGGCCACCGTCGCCGGACGGCCAACGGCAGCCCGAGGGCCATCCCGACCAGCACCGACACCCAGAGCGGTTCGCGTACGCCGCCGTGCAGCGGCGATTCCAGCGCGGCGTACGGGCAGAGCAGCCCACCGACGGCCACCGCCAGCAGGGCGTCCACCCTGTACAGGTCCACCGGCCGCATCCGTCGGGTGAGCAGAAGAGCGGTCATCCGTCGAACGGTAACGGCCGACTGGGCTGGCCGCGTCCGCCTGCGGGTGGTCATCCCGCAGGACGACCCGCCGGCGGTTGCGGGCCGCCGCGTCCACCCGGGGGAGGGCCGGAAAGTGCCCGCCCCGGCACGACGCGCCGCACCCCCGGCATTCGGCACGGTAACGGTCATGACCACAGACACGGTGACCCTGACGGGGCTGCGCGCGGTGTACGGCACCGGGACCCGGCGGGTGACGGCGCTCGACGGCGTGACCACAAGCTTCGCGAGCGGCACGTTCACTGCGGTGATGGGCCCCTCCGGCTCGGGGAAGTCCACACTGCTGCACTGCGCGGCGGGGCTGGACCGTCCGACCGAGGGGACCGTCACGATCGACGGCACCAGCCTCAACGACCTCGGTGAGGACGAGCTGACCCGGCTGCGGCGGGACCGGATCGGCTTCGTCTTCCAGGCGTTCAACCTCGTGTCCACGCTGACCACCGCGCAGAACGTCGAGTTGCCGTCGCGTCTGGCCCGCCGCCGCCCGCCGGCCGGGGACGTGGCCGCCGCCCTCGACGCCGTCGGCCTCGCCGACCGGGCCGGGCACCGGCCGAGTGAGCTGTCCGGCGGGGAGCAGCAGCGCGTCGCCGTGGCCCGAGCGTTGATCACCCGTCCGGCGGTGGTCTTCGCCGACGAGCCGACCGGGGCGTTGGACAGCGCGTCCTCCCGGCAGGTGCTCCGGCTGCTGCGAGCGCTCGTCGACGACCACGGGCAGACCGTCGTGATGGTGACCCACGATCCCGCCGCCGCCGCGTACGCCGATCGGGTCCTCCTGCTGGCCGACGGCCGCGTCGTCGACGAGCTGACCGGCCCGATCACCGCCGCCGTCGTCGCCGCCCGGATCGCCGAGCGGGAGACCGTCGCGGAGTCGTCGTGCTGAGCGTCCGGCGGTCGGCGAGCGCGTTCGTGGCCGTCGCCATCGGGGTCACGCTGGTCGCGGCGGCCACCCTGCTGCTCGCTTCCGGCCGGCCGCAGGTGCCGGACCGGCTGACGCGGGCGGCGGTCGTGGTGCAGAGCCCGGAGGCGGGTGCGTCAGCTGACGAGTTCGTGCCGACCCGGCCCTGGTCCGCCAGCGCGGCGGCGGAGTTGACCGGCAGGCTGGCCGGTCTGCCGGACGTGGTGGCGGCGGTGCCGGACCGCACCTTCTACGCCCAGCCGCTCGTCGACGGCCGGCCCTCGGCCGCCGACACCCGGCGGGAGGACTCCTACCAGGGGCACGGTTGGTCCAGCGCCCAACTCGGTGGGCTGCGCCTCACCGCCGGCGAGCAGCCCCGCCGGCCCGGCGAGGTGGTCGTCGACAGGGCGCTCGGACTGCGCGTCGGCGCACCGGTCACAGTGCTGACCGCGGCGGGCCCGGAGTCGTACACAGTCACCGGTCTGGTCGACGGACCCGGCGTCCATGTCGCGGACGAGGTCGCCGCCGCGCTCGCGCCCGGCGTGCGGGCCATCGGGCTGGTGCTCGCCCCGGACGCCGACCCCGAGCGCGTCGCCACTGCGGCTCGCGGAGTCGTCGCCGGGGACGGACGGGTGCTCACCGGTGCCGCCCGTGGTGCGCTGGAGCCGCGCGGCGACGCCCGTACCCGGTGGATCGGCATGCAGGTGCTCACCGCCACGGCAGCCCTCGCCGGCTTCGTCACTGTGTTCGTGGTCGCCTCCACCTTCGCGTTCACCATCGCGCAGCGCCGCCGTGAGCTGGGCCTGCTGCGCGCCGTCGGCGCCACCGGACGCCAGGTCCGCCGCATGGTGTACGCCGAGGCGCTCGCCGTCGGCGTGTCGGCGGGGCTCGTCGGCCTGCTGGTGGGCGCGGCGCTCGCCCCGTTGCTGGGCCGGCTGCTGGTCGACGTCGGCTACGAACCGTCGACCTTCCGGGTCCGCTACGAACTCTGGCCGGTCGCGGTCTCGCTCACCGCCGGGCCGGTGATCGCGTTGCTGGCCGTCTGGTCGGCGTCCCGCCGGGCGGCGCGGGTCCGCCCGTTGGAGGCGTTACGCGAGGCTGCTGTGGAGCAGCGACCGATCGGGCGGCTGCGCGCCGCCACCGGGGTGCTGCTTCTCGCGGCGGGGGCCGCGCTCAGTGTGGGGACGGCGACCGCCGACGAGGCGCGGGTGGGGGCGCAGTACGCGCTCTACGCGGTGATGGCGCTGGTGGCCGGCACCACTGTGCTCGCCCCGGTGGTGGTCGGGCCGCTGGTGTGGCTGCTGCGTTCTCCGGTGCGCCGCCCCGGTGGCGCGATCGGGATGCTGGTCCGGGGCGGGGCGTTGACAGCGACCCGGCGGACCGCCGCCATCGCCGCGCCGGTGCTGCTCACTGTCGCGTTCGCGGTGCTGGTGTCCGGAATGGTGCGCACCAGCACCGCCGCGTACGCCGCGGGTCGGGCGGACAACGTGAACGCCGGCTGGATCGTCGTGCCGGACCGTGCACCCGGCCTGTCCGATCGGGCCGTCACCGCGACCGGTGGCACCGCCCTCCTGCCGACCACCGTCTACCGCACCGACCCCGGAACGTCGCCGCCGAACCGGCCGATGACCGCGCTCGGCGTGGACCCGGAGGGCTTCGCCGCCGCGAACCGGGTGCTCACCGTCGTCGCCGGTTCACTGAGTGATCTGAGGGGTGACGACACGGTGGTGGTAACCGCCTCGGCGAATCGGCTGCCGTCCGAGCCGTACCCGGTGGTGTTCGCCGACGGGACGACTGTGTCGTTGCGCGTCGTCGCCGTGGTCGACGACACCTCGATCCCCGGCGACCTGCTCGTACCCCGGGCCGTGGTGCGGGCGCACGACCCGTCGGCGCTGACGTCGACCGTGTTCGTCCGGAATCGCATCGATCCACCGGTCGGCGCGCGGATCCTCGACGTCCCGGGCTGGGCGGCCGAGGCGGACGCCGCCGAGGACCGGCTCGTCTGGCTCTTCACACTGCTGCTGATCGGGGTGTCCGCCGGCTACGGCGCCATCGCGGTGGCCAACACGCTGCTGCTGGCCGCCGCCGGCCGCGCCGCGGACCTGCGGCTGATCCGGATGGCCGGGGCGACCCGACGGCAGGTCATCTGGCTGGTCACGGCGGAGTCCGCACTGGTGGTCCTGACCGGCGCGCTGCTGGGTGGTGCCGTCGCGTTCGTCGGTCTGCTCAGCATCAGCGCCGGCCTCGCCGAGCAGGTCGGTGCCCCCGTCGACCTGGTGATGCCGTGGTCGGTGGTCGCCGGTGTGGTGGGGCTGTGTCTGTTGCTCGCGGTGCTGTCCAGTGTGCTGCCGACGTGGCGGCTGCTGCGCCACAGTCCCGTCCGGTCACCGGTCGGCGGATGACCGCGCCCTCCCGCACTGGCGGTTGGGCCGCTACCGTCCACTGATGCGATTCGCGCGGCCGGTCGGGCTGCTCCTCTCCGCCGCCGCCGTCGTGCTCTGGGCGTACGGCATGACCACGTGGCAACCGCTGACCGAGCCGCTCGGCCCGTGGTCGGAGCACCTGCCGGGCAACAACACCTACTGGGCGCGCGACCTGCGGTTCATGGCGATCATGGCGGTGCCGCTCGGGTTGGTGCTGGCCGGGCGAGGGCTGATGCGGTGGGGCGGCCCGGCGGTGGTGCTGGGCGGCTGCTGGGTCGCCGCCGACGTGGCGATCGACCGGGCCGACCCGATCGGCTCCGACGCGACGGTGCTGCTCGCCGTCGCCGGGTGCGCCGTGCTCGGCGTGGTCACGGCGCTTCTGCTCTGGTGGGAGCGCCGCACGCTGCCAGCGCGGGAGCCTGGTACGTCGTCGGGACGGGAGCGCGGCACGCCTCCGGCTTCCGACCGGCGGGTGCTGACCGGGGCGGCCTGCGTGGCCGGGGTGCTGACGCTGGTGGCGGCCGCGATGGAGTCACCGACCGACCGGGAGCCGGAGCTGAACCAGGGTGCCCTGGTCACCGCGGCGCTGCTGGTGGCAGTGGCAGTCGGTGCCGCGCTGGCGGCGGCTCCGGCGCGGACCCGGGTTCGTGTCGGGCTGGCGGTCGGCCTCACAGTGGTGGCCCTGCTCGGCGTCGGGCTGGTCCGTGCCACAGCGCCCGGCACACGACTCCTGCCGGAGGTCGCTCTCGGGGCGGTGCTGCTCACCGGGGTCACACTGCTGGCGTGGGACTGGCCGGGCGGTCGGCCGATCTGGTGGCACCACGCCCTGGCCGCGCTCATCGCGCTTGTGGGCCCGGTGGTGTTCCTGGTGGCCACTGCCATTCCCATGATGATCATGATGCCGGTCGGCGCGACGTTCACCGCCCTGGCCGGCAACAGCCCGATCCACGCCGCCGACTCCGATCTGCTGGCCTCCCTGGCCGGGCTGCTCTCCGGGCTGGGTATGGCAGTGCTGCTGGCGCGGCCCAGCGTCGAGGATCGTCGGCAGCTCCGCTAGCTCATTCGACGACCGGCAGCACCACCTCGTTGCGGCGCAGGAACCACGGCTTCCACGGCGGGTCGAAGCGCGCGTACCGAATCGCGCCTGTCGGTTGCAGCCCGGCCGCGGTCACCGACCGGCCAAGCATTGTGGCCCGCTGGCTGAACGCCTGCTCCGTCCACCGCCCGGAGAACCGCATCGCCGCAGCCAGCCGCGCCGGAACCGCGTGGATCCGCACCCGGGCGTCCACCGGTTCGGGCAGGGTGGCGGTGGTGAAGCTGGCCGGCATGACGAACTGGATCAGGTACGCGCCCGGCCACTCACCCTCGATCTGCACCACCGGCACGGTCATGGCGATCTTTTCCGAGCCGCCGGCCGCCGCCATCGCCGGAGCGGCGGAGCCGATCGGGTGCCGGGCCCGATTGGCGCCACCGATGTACGCGGCCAGCGGCCGGAACGCCTCGATCGGCGCCCGGGTGAACGATGCCTGGATCTGCATCTCGGCCACCAGGTGGGCGGGGTACCGACGCAGCTCGAAGCCGGGGTGTCGGGACACCACCCGGTACGGCTGCTGTTCGGTCATCGCGCGGCTCCCAGGGTCTGCTGGGACAGACGCTACCGCCCGTCCGCCTTCCGCTCGGCCGAAGTCGGCCGCTCCGGCCCGGGGGCGAGGGCCTTTGTGGTCAACCGCCAGTACTGCCGCTTGCCCTCGTCGCGCAGCACCACCCCGATCTGGCCCAGCTCGCGGCGCAGCTCCCGGGCGTCGTCGCGGCGGTCCCGCTGGATGGCCCGATCCCGGGCGCGCAGCAGCGCGTCCGCGCCGGCCGGCAATCCGGGCAGGTCCGGAACCCACAGCCGGTACGCCGACCGGTGCGGGTCGTCGTCCGCCCAGCCCCAGCCGTGCTCCCGGAACGCCGCCGCCAGTTGGGCGGCCGGAAGGTCCGTCGACTCCCGGACCAGTTCCGCGCCGTCGGCGTCGAGCAGCACCAGGTGCTTGTCGGCGAGGAAGGCCACCCGGGTGTCGACCCGGGCGATGGTCCGGTTCTCATCGGAGCGGCGCAGCTGGACCTGCGCCCCGTCGACGGTGACGATCAACCGTTCGGCGGTGCCGATCCCGGCGATGACCAGGCCGGCCAGGACGCCCACACCGATGGTGCCGGCGGTGGCCTGCGGCTCGGGCAGCCGGTCCAACCACTCGATCAGGTCGCTGAACGGCACCCAGGGCAGCCGGGCGAGCCAGCCCGTCGCCGCCGCGAGCAGCCATCCGGCGCCCGCGCCGAGCAGCGGGAAGCCACCCCACATGACCGCCAGCTCCAGCGGGCCACCGCTGACCACGGTGCGCGGACGGTAGCCGGCCACGTCCATGATCAGGACACCTCGCGGCGCAGCGTCCGGAACAGGCCGGCGGCCAGCGGGAGGACCATCCAGACCAACAGGGAGACCGCTACCCGCCCCCACTGCTCGCCGGTGATGGCGTCGCTGCTGAACAACGGTTCCATGGTCTTGCTGGTGTCCAGCCATTCGGACGGACCGCGCAGCGGCTTGACCATCTCGCCGAGCACCCCCCACAGGGTGGGCAGCAGCAGGTAGCCGACGATCGCCAGCGGCGGGTTGAGCAGCAGCAGACCGAAGGCGGCACCCATCAACACGCTGGTGACCTGGAGGATTCCCGCGTTCAGGACCAGCGACCAGTCGAACTCCCAGGTGCCCGCCCCGCCGGTGGCGGACGCCACCAGCGTGCCGACGGCGGCGACGGCGAGACTGGCCAGCACCGAGGCGAGCGCTGTCAGCGACACGGCGATCAGCTTCGCGGCGACCACCCGCTCCCGGCGGGGCACCAGGGCGTACGTGGTGAGGGCGGTGCGCTGCGACCACTCACTGGTGATCGACAGGATGCCCAACACCGGCAGCAGCACCGACACCGGCAGCAGCGAGGGGACGAAGAAGTTGGGGAACGTCTGGTCGGCGTCCCCGGCGTAGATCAGTTGCAGGGTGACGATCGCGGCGGTGACCAGGCCGATGGTGATCAGGAGCCAGCGGCCGGCCCGGGTGTCGACGAGCTTGCGCACCTCCACGGCGGTGAGCCGGAGAAGCGACGGTCGGCGTACCGGCGTGTGGTGCCGGGGCGCGACGGCGCCGGCGGCGGGCGCGGTGGTGGTGGTCATCGGACGGCCTCCTTGGTCGATTCGCCGGCGGTCAGGGTGAGGAAGAGCTGTTCGAGGCCACCGCCGGTGGCGGGGCGCAGTTCGGCCAGCGCGACGCCGGCATCGGCGGCGGCCTGGCCGACCGCCTCGGCGTCGGCCTGGACGAGCAGCCCCTCCGAGCTGTCGGCGGCGCTCAGGTTGGCCACCTCCAGCGCCCGGCGCAGCGCCGCACCGTCGCGGGCCCGGACCACGGTGCCGCCGCCGGCCAGCAACTCGTTCTTGTCGCCCTGAGCCACGATCCGGCCACCCCCGATCACCACCAGCCGGTCCGCGACCGCCTCCACCTCGCGCAGCAGGTGGGAGGAGAGCAGCACGGTGCCGCCCCGGTCGGCGAAGTCGCGCAGCAGGCCGCGCATCCAGAAGATCCCCTCCGGGTCCAGGCCGTTGGCCGGCTCGTCGAGGATCAACACCCGGGGGTCGCCGAGCAGCGCGTGCGCCAGCCCGAGCCGTTGGCGCATGCCCAGGGAGTACGCCCGGACCCGGCGCTTCGCTGCCACCGCGTTCAACCCGACCAGGTCGAGCTTCGCGGCGACCTCGCGCCGGTCCAGACCCATTGTGTACGCGGACAGCGTCAACGCCTCGCGGCCGGTGCGCCCGGCGTGCTGGGCGGAGGCGTCCAGCAGCACGCCGACCTCCCGCCCCGGGTTGGGCAGATCCTGGTACGGGTGCCCGGAGACGGTCGCGCGGCCGGCGGTCGGCGTGGTCAGCCCGCAGATCATGCGCATGGTGGTCGACTTGCCGGCGCCGTTGGGGCCGAGGAAGCCGGTGACGGTGCCCGGCTCGCACTGGAACGACACGTCGTCCACGGCCGGGTGTGGCCCGTATCGCTTGGTGAGGTTCTCCACGGTGATCATGCGGTTCAGACTGCCCGCGCCGCCCGGCCATCCGCTGCGGCCACCGGTCGGTGCCCCGTCGACCTTGGTCGATCATCGGATCTCGACTTTGGTAGCTGGTCGTGTCGCCCCTCGGCTGCCTAGCATGGCGTCGTGACCAGCATCGCCGTCCCGGAGCACCCCTGGCTGCTGCCCGGGGCGCTGGCCGGCGCGGTCAGCCCGGACGCGGCGACCCGACGGCCGCGCCGCACCACCCGGGACTGGGCGGTCGACACCCTGGCCTTCCTGGTCTCCCTGCTCTGGGTGCTGTTCGTCACCGCGGACGCCCTGTCGCCGGATCCGGCGATGGCGGTCCCGCTGCCGTACGACTGGATGACCGGCGTTGACGCGCTGCTCGGTCTTGTCTGCTGTGGGTTGCTCTGGCTGCGCCGACGGTGGCCGCTCGGGCTGTTGGTGGCCACGACACCGCTGACCCTGTTTGCGCTGGCCGCCGCCATTCCACTTCTCATCTTCTACTTCACGGTGGTGGTGCATCGACGGACGGCCGTCGCGATAGCGGTCACCGGTGCCGGCCTTCTCACGAACCTGGTCTTCAGTTGGGTGCGTCCGGATCCGCACATGTCGTACTGGGAGACCGCGTCCTGGGGTGTGGTGCTCAGCTTCGCCGTGCTGGCCTGGGGGATGTTCGTCCGGGCCCGCCGGCAGTTGATCATGTCGTTGCGGGAGCGGGCCGAGCGGGCCGAGGCGGAGCAGCAACTGCGGGTCACCCAGGCCCGCCACCTCGAACGCACCCGGATCGCCCGGGAGATGCACGACGTGCTGGCCCACCGGATCTCGCTGCTCAGCCTGCACGCGGGTGCGCTGGAGTTCCGCCCGGACGCGCCGGCCGACGAGGTGGCCCGTGCCGCCGGGGTGATCCGGGGCAGCGCGCACGCCGCCCTCCAGGACCTGCGGGAGGTGATCGGGGTGCTCCGGGCCGAGGACGACGGTGCCGGCGACGCCCCCGAGCCACCGCAGCCGACCCTCGCCGACCTGCCGGCCCTGATCGCCGAGTCGCGGTCGGCCGGGGTGCGGGTGAACGTCAGCGACAGCGTCACCAGCCCTGGGGAGGTGCCGGCTGCGCTGGGCCGGGCCGCGTACCGGATCGTGCAGGAGGGGCTGACCAACGCCCGCAAGCACGCCGCCGGCGCGGCCGTCACAGTGGACGTGGCCGGCGGGCCGGGCGCCGGGTTGACAGTGGCGATCGGCAACCGGTGGCCGGTCGGGGCGCCGGCCGGCGACACTCTGCCCGGTGCCGGCACCGGCCTGGTCGGCATCAGCGAACGGGTGACCCTGGCCGGCGGTCGACTCGCCTACGGTCGGGACGACAGCGGTGACTTCCGGCTGGCCGCCTGGCTGCCGTGGCCGGCGTGACCAGCCCTGCCGGCGCAGCCGGACCGCCGGACGCGACCGGGCCGGCCGGCGGGGCCGCGCCGCCGGTACGCGTGCTGATCGTGGACGACGACGCGTTGGTCCGGGCCGGGCTCTCGATGATCCTCGGCGGTCTGCCGGACCTGGCAGTGGTCGGCGAGGCGGCCGACGGTGGCGAGGTGCCGGCGGCCGTCGCCGCGTACACCCCGGACGTGGTGCTGATGGACATCCGAATGCCTCGGGTCGACGGGCTGACCGCCACCGAGGCGCTGCGTGCCCAACCGCACCCGCCGGAAGTGCTGGTGCTGACCACCTTCGACGCCGACGAACAGGTGCTGCGGGCGCTCCGCGCCGGGGCGGCCGGTTTCCTGCTCAAGGACACCCCACCGGCGGAGATCGTGCGAGCCGTACGCCGGGTCGCGGCGGGCGAGGCGACGCTCTCGCCGACGGTGACCCGGACGTTGATCGCCCACGTGACCGCAGCCGCCCCCGGCCCGGTCGGCCCGGACCCGCGCCGCGAGCGGGCGTTGCGGCTGCTCACCGGGCTCAGCGAGCGGGAGCGGCAGGTGGCTGTCGCGCTGGGGCGGGGCCACACCAACGCGGAGATCGCGGGGGAGTTGTTCATGAGCGTGGCGACGGTGAAGGCGTACGTCTCCCGGCTGCTGACCCGACTGGAGCTGAACAACCGGGTCCAGGTGGCGCTGCTCGTGCACGACGCCGGCCTCGTTTGACGAGCGGTTTCACACGCGCCGAATGATCGGGCACACCAACACGGATGAGGTTACACTCAAATTTGGTTGTTCCATCGTTGGTTGTGTCAGGGGTGATCGTGGACGGCTTTGTCGGGCGGGACCGTGAACTTGATCTCCTGGGCGGCATGCTCTCTCGGGTGCGACGGGGTGGCCGTGCCGGTCGGCCTGGGCGGGCCCTGCTCATGCGCGGTCGCCGGCGGGTAGGCAAGTCCCGACTGGTCGAGGAGTTCGTGGAGCGGGCCGAGGTGCCGTACCTCTTCTTCACCGCCTCCGCGCAGCCGAGCGTCGCAGCCGAGCTCGCCCTCTTCGTGGAGGAGGCGGCCGCCTCGACGCTGCCGGGTGCGCAGATCCTTCGGGAGCAGCAACCACAGACCTGGGACGCCGCGCTGACCCTGCTCGCCGCCGCGCTGCCGTCCGACCGGCCCAGCGTCGTCGTCCTGGACGAGATGCCGTACCTCATCGCTGGCGACCCGGGCTTCGAGGGAACGCTGCAGAAGGTCTTCGATCGCGAGTTGTCCCGACGGCCGGTCCTGCTGATCTGCGTCGGATCGGACCTGGCCATGATGGAGGCCCTCAACGACTACGGCAGGCCATTCCACCAGCGAGCCACGGAAATGGTCATTCCGCCGCTGAGCCCGGCCGACGTCAGCGACATGCTCGGCCTGTCCGCCGCCGACGCGTTCGACGCCTACCTGGTGTCCGGCGGTCTGCCGCTGATCCTCGACGAGTGGCCGACCGGTGCGTCCGTCCGCGAGTATCTGACCGACGCGGTACGGGATCCGACCTCTGCCCTGCTGGTGAGCGGCGAGCGGGCCCTGGCGGCGGAGTTCCCGCCCCAGTCCCAGGCGGGTCTGGTGCTGCGTGCCATCGGTTCCGGTGAGCGGACCTTCTCGCTGATCTCCCGCGCGGCAGGGGATCTTCCGCAGGCGTCCCTCAACCGCGCCCTGCGCCTGCTGACCCAGAAGCGGGCAGTGGAGGTCACCGTTCCGCTGTCGACCAAGCCGTCGCGGGAGACCCGGTACGCGGTGGCCGATCCGTACCTGCGCTTCTGGTTGTCGTTTCTCGGACCGCACCTCTCCGAGATCGAGCGGGGGCGTGGCGACCTGACCCTGGACCGGATCGACCGGTCGTGGACGTCCTGGCGGGGGCGGGCCATCGAACCTGTCGTCCGGGAGGCGCTGCGCCGACTGCCCGGTGACCATCTGCCGGCGGAGGCGGCGACGATCGGCGGCTACTGGACCCGGACCAACGACCCGGAGATCGATATCGTCGGCGCCGACCGTGCGCCAGTCGCTCAGAGGATCAGCTTCGTGGGATCGGTCAAGTGGCAGGAGAGCCGACCCTTTGACGCGCATGACCTGGGCCGGCTGCTCCTGCACCGCTCTCTGCTGCCCGGCGCCGACGAGTCGGTGCCGGTCGTTGCCGTGTCGCGCAGTGGCACCGCCGTGGACGGCATCCGGGTGCTGTCGGCGGAGGATCTGCTTACCGCGTACCGGAATTGAACTTTCGTCCGGTGTCCGCCGTACCCATGGCCGAGGATGTCGGTGCGGTAGGTCCGCCGTACCGCTGCCGAACTGCGGGAGGCCTGCCGTGCGAGTTGGTGAGCAGTCGACGGATCCCATCGATCAGGTACTGGGTGAGGTGCCAATGCCGGCACCACTGACCCCGGAGGATGTCCGGCTCGCGGTCCGGGCGGTGGTCGTGCACACCGCCGAGGAGTGGCCCACCGGGCCGCTGTGCCGCAACGACGGCGCTTCCTACCCGTGCCGTCTGCACCGCTGGGGGCGTCGGGTGTTGGAGACACACGGGCTCAACGAGCGGCAGATCGAGGCGTTGATCCGGCATGGCAATCCGTTCGTGCACGTGCCGTTCCCGTTCACGGCGACCGGGCCGTCGCGGCAACAGGCCGCGCGGGTCGTCCCCCAGGGGGTACGGCCCACCGTTGCTGGCCGGCCGGTGACTCCCCCCGTCACCGCGCCGCGCTGGCCCCGGGCGAGCTGAGCGCGCTACCCCTCCGCCCACCCGACCCGGGGCGACACGACGTCGGCCCGACGCGAGGATTCCCCCTCCGCGTCGGGCCGACGTCGCTACGAGCGGGTGGGCTCAGTTGCCGACCCCGCAGTCCGGGGCGGACCAGCTCGTCGTGTTCGAGCTGTCGTCGCTGTTGTTCTCCCGACGTGAGTCGACGTGCACGTGGTCGTCGTGGTCGGGGTAGCCCGGCCCGTAGATCCCACTGAAGCCGCTGTTACGGGCGCCGCGGGCGACCTGGCACAGCGAGGACGTCCGTGAGGTCACGTCGGCCGCGTTGCCGTACAGGTGTTGGCTGTCGGACGCTCCGCCGACCTGGTTGTTGCAGGCGCGACTGCGGAAACCGCTCGACACGTTGAGCGGTTTGTCACCGAGGCTCTTGCGCAGCGCCTCAAGCTTCCACATGGTGCGCAGCGCGTTCTGCTTGGTCTGGTTCGCCGACAGCGGGCCGCCGCTCCACCCGCTCCCGCCGCACCCGTTGTCCAACTCGCCGTAGGTGAAGTGCGCGGGCGTGCAGTCGTTGTCCTGGAGTTGGTACAGCTTGGCGAAGGTCTGTGGGCCGGCGATGCCGTCGGCGCGCAGCCCGTACGCCTGCTGGAACCGCTTGACCGCGGCGGCGGTCTTCGGCCCGTAGCGGCCGTCGTTCTCCACGATGTCCCGGTAGCCGGCCCACCCGGCGACCCGGATCTGCAACTGGCGGACGTCGTCGCCGGAGCGCCCCTGGGTCAGGGTGCGGTTCCAGGTGTAACAGCCGTCCGCGTACGCCGCCGGTGCGGCGATCACCGTGGCGATTGCGGCCCCGGGCAGTGCCAGGGCGAATGCGACGGCGACCCGCTTCAAGGTGTTTACGCGCACAGAAGTCCTCCCGATAGGAGAGCGAATGGGGTGGCTCCAGGACATCGACCGAGAAGTCCCGTGATTTCCACCCTCGCACTGATCAGTGCGGTTGGAGGTGGTTAACGAGAATCGTGCTCACAATCCGCTGTCCCTGGGTATTGCCTGGGAATTCGGCTGATTTGCGAAACAGCCATTTCCGGCCGATCGCCCCTCGTGCGGTCAAGGGCACCGAACGTCGCAATCTGCCACACGGCGGGTGATGTTCCCGGGGTGATGGCGGCCGGTAACGTCAGCCCCCGGGCGGCGGACTGGCGGAGGTGCGCGTGGCACGCGGTGGCGTCTTCTGTGTCGAGGGTCAGTGGCACCGTGACCTCAACGAACGGGGCTCGGTGCTGCCCACGCTGGAGCTGCTGGAGCGGCTGGGCAAGATCCGCTTCATCCACAAGGACGCGGCCACCCGCGACGAGTTGTTCTACTTCCTGGACCGTTGGCTGCTCAAGCAGTACGCCGACCACCGGGTCGGCTTCTTCGCCATGCACGGTGAGCCGAGCCGGCTCTGCCTCACCGACTGGCAGTCAGTGGAGTTGAACGAGGTGGCCGAGCTGATGGCCGGCCGCGCCGAGGGCCGGCGACTCTATTTCGGCAGCTGCTCGGTGCTGCGCGCCTCGGACGCGGTGCTGCGCGAGTTCCTGGAGGTCACCGGAGCCGCTTTGATCTGCGGTTTCACCCGGGAGGTCGACTGGGTCGAATCGGCAGCCTTCGAAACAGTGCTCCTCGACGTGCTCGCCAACGGCCAGCGACACAATGCCGCCGAGCTGCGGATGGGCTCCGCCCACTGGGCGCCGCTCGCGTCGTACCTCGGTTTTCGGGTGATCTACGCCAACGGTCGGGCCTGGCGTCCGTCCGGCCGCCCCCGGGTGCCCACCCAGGCGGTTCACCGCGCCGCGGCCCGACCCCGCTGACCCGCCGCCACCGTTGCGCCCGCACCCTGGTAGGAACGGGGAATGGCACGCAGCATCGCAAGGAACACCCGGGTCGACCGGGACGGCCTGCTCGACTTCCTCCGGCCGCGACACCGCGTCGTGCTGATGACCACCCGGGCCGACGGGCGACCGCAGTCCTCCCCGGTCTCCGCCGGGGTCGACGGGCAGGGGCGGCTGGTCGTCTCCACCTACCCCGAGCGGGCCAAGGTGACCAACCTCCGCCGCGACCCCCGGGTGTCGGCCTGCGTGCTCAGCGACGACTGGAACGGCCCCTGGGTGCAGATCGACGGCACCGCAGAGGTGCTCGACCTGCCCGAGGCGCTGGAGCCGCTGGTCGAATACTTCCGCGGCATCTCCGGCGAGCACCCGGACTGGGACGACTACCGGGCGGCGATGGTGCGTCAGGGCAAGTCGCTGATCCGGGTCACCATCGACGCCTGGGGTCCGATCGCCACCGGTGGCTTCCCGGCACGCCTCGCCGACTGACCGTTCCTTCGCCGGGCATTCCGTCGATCTTGCAGTTTCTGTCCCGACAAACGACTCATCACGGTCATCTAGACAACACAAAGTGCAAGATCGGCAGGGCTGGGGTGGGGTCCGTCAGCGCCTCCGGCGGGGTCAGTCGACCAGGGCGGCGTAGACGAGCTGGCGCAGCTGGGAGCGGAGCGGGTAGGTGCTCGACGGCATCAGCTGCGTGAACAGCAGCGCGGTGATCTCCTCGGCCGGGTCGACCCAGAACGCGGTGCTGGCCACCCCGCCCCAGTAGTACTCGCCGACGCTGCTGGGCACCCGGCTGGGGATCGGGTCGTCGACCACCGCAAAGCCGAGGCCGAAGCCGATCCCGTCCAGGGTGGTCTCGGCGAAGCCGCCGGTGGACAAGGTGCCCAGGTCCTGACCGCCGGGCAGGTGGTTGCGGGTCATGAACCGCACCGTGCGCGGCCCGAGTAGCCGGACGCCGTCCAGCTCGCCGCCGCGCAGCAGCAACTGCGTGAACCGGTGGTAGTCGGCGGCGCTGGAGATCAGGCCGCCACCGCCGGAGAGCAGCGCCGGCTTGCCGAACGCGAGCGACCCCAGGCTGTCGTAGCGGACGGCCCGGCCGCTGCGCGGTTCCGGTACGTAGAGCGCGGCCAGCCGGTCGGCCTCGTCGCCCTCCACCCACCAGCGGGTGTCGGTCATGCCCAGTGGGTCGAAGATCCGGTCGGCGAAGAACGCGTCGAGGCTCTGCCCGGAGATCACCTCGACGAGTCGGCCCAGCACGTCGGTGGCGACGGAGTAGCCCCACGCCGAGCCGGGCTGAAACAGCAGCGGCAGTTCGCCGAAGGCCGCGCAGGCGCCGGCCAGGTCGACGTCCGCCGGCGGGTACAGGTCGTAGCCGGCGGCCCGGTAGAGCCCGTCGACCACCGAGGTCTGCATGAAGCCGTACGTCAGGCCGGCCGTGTGGGTGAGCAGGTGCCAGACCCGGATCGGCTCGACCGCCGGCACCGTGTACGGCTTGAGCGCCGACCCCTTGGAGTAGACCCGCAGGTCTGCGAACTCGGGCAGCCAGCGGCTGATCTCGTCGGTCAGCTCGAACCGGCCCTCCTCCCACAGCATCATCGCCGCGACCGAGGTGACCGGCTTGGTCATCGAGTAGATCCGCCACAGAGTGTCGGCCTCGACCGGTGCGCCCGACTCCCGGTCGCGCAGCCCGTACGTCGAGGAGTGCGCCACCTCACCGCGACGGGTGACCACCACCTGCCAGCCGGCCAGCCTGCCGTCGTCGACGTACCGGCCGAAGTGCTCGTCGATGCGTGCCAGCCGCGCCGTGTCGAAACCGATCTGATCCGGGTCCCTGCTCCGAGCCACACTCACGCCGCCGAACGTACTCGCCGGTACACCGACACCGGAAGGGGGTCGGCGTCGGCCCGCCGGCCGTCGGCTGTCGGCGACGCCCACTAACCTGGCCGGATGCCGGAGTTGACCGAGGACGTGACCTTCCGCAACGAGGACTGGTACGGCGAGGAGCTGACCGACCGGCACTTCGTGGGTTGTGAGTTCTTCGGTGTGGACCTGACCGAGGCGGTGAGCAGAGGTGCGGTCTTCACCGGGTGCACGTTCGGCAACGTGGCGTTCAACGCCTCCCGGCATGTCGACTCCGCCTTCACCCGTTGCGTGTTTCGGCGGTGCAACTTCTTCGAGGCCGAGTTCACCGGCTGCAAGCTGGTCGGCAGCACCTTCAGCGAGTGCGATCTGCGTCCGTTGACGGTGGACGGCGGTGACTGGTCCTTCGTCGCGTTGCCCGGTGCCGACCTGCGTGGCATCCGGCTGACCGGGGTGCGCATGCGCGAGGTGGACCTCACCAGGGCCAACCTCACCGGTGCTACGGTCACCGGTGTCGATCTTTCCGGGGCGCAGCTGACGAACGTCCGGCTCGGCGGCGCCGACCTGCGGGGCAGCGATCTCACAGCGCTCGATCCGACGGTCGTCGAACGGGCCGGTGCCGTGATCGACGTCGAGCAGGCAGTGGTCGTCGCGCAACTGCTCGGCTTCCGGATCGGCTGACCCCGGAAGCACTGGTGGTCTGCCCAGGTGCCTGGGCGGGCGGCCGGGTTGTCCGACAGCGTCCCATTGTGGGCTGGACACGTCCGGTAGTCCGGATCTAGCGTGTCGTCCACGCCCGGGCAAACGTGAAACTGCCCACAGTGGATGGTGTGGTCCTCGGCGGTCCATAACGGCCGGGCGGCGGAGTTGGAGGGGTCGGTGGCGGACGAAGACCGCACGCGGGCTGGTTCGAGGGCTGGCGACGCGCCGCCGAAGCACCGTCCGCGTGCCATTACCGCCGGGGTGACCCGCAGCGTGTTGCGCCGCGCCCGACAGCGGCGGCGCTGGGCGGTGGAGGGAGCCGCCGTCCTCGTCTGCCTGGTGGTGTTGATCTCGTACCTCGCCACCCGGTCCGGTCCGGCGCCGGACGACGACCAGGCGGGCCCGGGCAGTGTGCCCGCACGTCCCCCCGGTGTGCCGGCCGCCGACGGGCGCACCGGCGAGGCGGGGCCGGCGACGCCCGGTCTGCGTCCGCGCCAGCGACCACCCTCGCCGGACCCGACGCCGTCGGCCAGCACGCCCGCCCCGCCACCGCCGAAGCCCGATTCGCCGGCGCTGACGGTGAGCCGGGGCGAGATGCCCGCCATCGTCGACCTCACCGCCGTTGGCGCTCGGGACTGGGTGCACTGGGGGGAGCGCGGCGGCAGGTCGATGAACCGCAAGCGTTCCGGCTCCGGCGAGATCATCGACGGAGGTGGCCCAGGCCGGCGGGTCGGTTGGGACGGCAACCAGGAGTACGTGCGCTGGGCCGACGGCACGCCGGAGCGGTCGACGAGCGGCAGCTCCAACGGCGTCTACGCCTGCGGTGCCGGGAACGGGTTCAGCGTCGCCGTCGCCGGCAGTGGTGAGCCGCGCACGGTCCAGCTCTACGGTGGCATCTGGATGGCTCGGGGGCGACTGGAAGCGCGGCTGTCCACCGGCGGGCCCGCCAGCATCGCCCGACTCGAAGACCCCTACACCAGCCAGAGCGCCCAGTTCACCATCCGCTTCACAGCGCCGAAGGGTGCCCGGCTGCTGCTGACCTGGACCGTCGAGAAGGTCTTCACGTCGCACTGCGGCAACGTCGGCCTCCAGGCCGTGACGGTGCGGTGACTGACTGACTGATCGCTGTGCGTTCGGAGAGCGGGACAGTTTGTCCGTCGCAGACCGTCGAATGCGCCGTAACTTTCTGCTGTCCCCATCCGACCATCCAGTGTGGAGGCAGCGGAGATGAGTAGCATCGCCCACCGCGACCGTCGTGCCGCTTCGTCCGGCATCGGCGAAGCGTCCGGGGAGGTTCTTCGCGACATCCCCCTGCCGCCGTACGTCACGGGCGAGGACACCCAGTTCGCCGTACGGGCGGTGGTGGTGCACGCCCCCCGACGGTGGTCCGGGGGTGTGGTCTGCCGTAACGATGCCAGCCCGCACCCGTGCCGCCTGCACCGCTGGGGCACCCGGGTGCTGGCGCTGCGCGGGCTGCGGGCCGCTGAGATCGCCGCGCTCATCGAACGTGGTGACCCGACGGCGGTGGTCCCCCCACCGGACCGTCCGGCCTGAGCGCTCGCCGGGCCGGGAGGTGCTTCCGCGCCTCCCGGCCGTCGCTCAGCAGGTGATCGGTTTGATCCAGGAGCACTCGATGCCCTCCGGGGTGCGCGGCGTCTCCGGCACCGCCGGCGGGGCCACCCGTGCCGTCGACGCACCACCCTCGCGGAAGCCGGCCAGCGCCACGGCGATCTGGTCCTCCATCGACTTCACCGACGCCGTGAGGTAGTTGTTCAGCAGGATGGAGAACGCCAGCAGTCGACCATCGGCGCTGGTGACGTAGCCGGAGAGCCCGGAGACCCCGGTCAGGCTGCCGGTCTTGGCGTGCACGTTGCCTGCGGCTGGCGTGTCGGCCATCCGGCTGCGCAGGGTGCCGCCGACGAACCGCTCGGGCTGACCGGCGATCGGCAGCGCCGCGTACCAGGTCGCGAACCACGGTTCGGCGCGGACGGCGCTCAGCAGGTCGACGAATTCCGCCGCCGGAATCAGGTTGCGTCGGGACAATCCTGAGCCGTCACGCTGGCGCAGTCTCCCGGTGTCCATTCCGGTGTCGGCGACGTACTCGCTGATCGCGGTGAGCCCGGCGGTCCAGGTGCCCGAGCCGGAGAGCACCCGACCGATCTCCTTGGTCAACACCTCGGCGTGCCCATTGTTGGACAGCTTCAGGAATGGCGTCATCAGCTCGCCCAGACTCATCGAGTCGTGGCGCGCCACCGGGTCGGCCGTCTCCGGGGTGGGCTGGCCGAGCACGGTCCGGCCGAGCACCCGGACGCCGTGTCGGTGCAGCGCCGCCCGGAACACGTCGGCCGCGTAGCCGGTGGGTTCCCAGACGGTGACCCAGTCGCTGGCGGGTTCGTCGCCGACGGCGATCTGACCGGTCACCACGACGGTGTTGCCGCCGTGCTCGCGCTCGATCGAGATCGAGGTCTCGCCGTCGCTGACCGTCTGGGCGCGGTTGTCGACGCGGACGTACCCGGTGGCGGGGGTGGTGGTGACCACCGGCGGGGCGCCGGCCCGGCCCGCCGGTGCGGCGTGCACGATCACGGTGCCCGCGTCGTAGTCGGTGTCCGGGGCGACTGTCAGCGCCGAGACCTGCGCGGCGTAGTAGTAGGGCTCGTCGTCCCAGGTCCAGTCGGGGCCGAGTCGGGTGCGGTCGTAGCGGGTGTCGTCGGCGACCAGGTTTCCGGTGACCACCCGCACGCCGTCGGCGGCGACCTGCGCGGCGAGCGCGTCGTAGTCGGCGGCGAGCATCGTCGGATCGCCTCCGCCGCGCAGGTAGAGGTTGCCGGACAGCAGGCCCGCACGGCGCTTGCCGCTGGCCCGTACGTCGGTGCTGAAACGGTGACCCGGGCCGAGCAGCTCAAGGGCGGCCGTCGAGGTCAGCAGCTTGGTGTTTGACGCCGGAACCAGCCGGCGGTCACCGTTGCGGTCGTAGAGCGTCTGTCCCGTGCTGGTGTCGACCACGACCACCGAGGCCTGCGCGCCGGCCAACCGGGTGTCGGCGAGGATCGTGTCGATGGTGGCACGCAGCTGGGTCGTCGCGGGGGTGGGCGACTCGGCGGTGGCACTGGGCGCGGCGGCGGTGGCCGCTGTGGCTACCAGCGCGAGCAGCGCGACGGCCCGGGGAAAGTGACGGCGATGCATCCGCTGATGCTGTCACGGAGATATTCGCCGGAGAAGGCCCTCAAGCGAAAGATATTGCCGTGTGGGCTACTTCGGCCCACCGACCGTCTTCTCGTGGCCACCCCAGTAGTGCCGCTGCGCCCCCATCACCAGCGGTGCGACCAGCGCGGCGAGCGCCCCACCGAGCAGCGGGAAGACGATGAACACCCAGAGTTGGCGTAGCGCCACGCCGCCCTCGAAGACCGCCGGGCCGAACGCGCGGGCCGGATTGACCGCGGCGCCGGTCAGCGTCACGCCCACCAGTTGGGTCACGGCCAGGGCCAAACCGATGGCCAGTCCGGCGGTTCCCGGATTCTCACTCCGACTCGTCACCACCAGCACGACCAGCACGAAGAGGAAGGTCAGCACGACTTCCAGCACCGCCGCGCCGCCCCGGTTGATGTGCGCGCCGTAGCCGTTCGTGCCCAGGGCTCCGGTCTGGTCCGCTACGTCACCCCATCGGGTCAGCGCCCAGAGCACGAAGCCCGCCACGGTCGCGCCGACGAACTGCGCGATCCAGTACGCCACAGCCCCGAGCACCGAGATCTTGCCGGAGAGCAGCACACCGAGTGTCACCGCTGGGTTGACGTGGCTGCCGGAGAGTGGGCCGATCGTGTAGACGAGGGCCACCATCACGAACCCGAAGGCCAGCGCCACCACCACCACGCCGCCCTGGACCCGTGCGGCGACCGCGCTGCCCACCCCGAAGAACACCAGCAGCAGGGTGCCGAGGAACTCGGCCGCGTACCGACGGAAGTCGCTCATTCACTCAGCGTAAGTGCAGCTCAGGCGGCCGAAGCCGTAATGGCCGTCTGTGATCGGCGCGACGGTCGAGGACGGGCACAGCGGTGACGTCCGGCGCGTTGTAGCCCACGTGGACACCCACTCCGCGGACGTGGTGGTGATCGGTGCCGGGCAGGCAGGCCTGAGCGCCGGCTACCACCTGCACCGCACCGGCTTCGCACCCGGCAGCGGCTTCGTCATCCTCGACGCCGACAACGGGCCCGGCGGCGCCTGGCAGCACCGCTGGCCGACGCTGGTCTTCGACCGGGTGCACGGCTTCCACGACCTGCCCGGGTTGCCGCTCCCGCCCACCACGCCGCATCGCCCGGCTTCCGAGCAGGTCAGCGCCTACTTCGCCGCGTACGAGAGGGCCTTCGACCTGCCGGTGCGGCGGCCGGTGCGGGTCCGGGGGGTGCACTCCCGCCCGGATGGGCGACTGGACGTGCACACCGACCGGGGCACCTGGACCGCCCGCGCCCTGATCAACGCCACCGGCACCTGGACGCGGCCGTTCTGGCCGCACTACCCGGGCCGGTCGACGTTTCGCGGACGCCAGTTGCACACCGCCGACTATCGAGGGCCGGCCGAGTTCACCGGCTTGCGCGTGGTGGTGGTCGGCGGCGGCACCTCGGCCGTGCAACTGCTCGGTGAGGTCTCCACAGTGGCGGCGGCCACCACCTGGGTGACCCGCCGGCCGCCGACGTTCAACGACGGGGAGTTCGGCCAGGAGCTGGGTCGGGCCGCTGTGGCCCGGGTGGACCAGGCGGTCCGGGCTGGCCGACCGCCGGGCAGTGTGGTGGGCGTGACCGGGCTGCCGGTCACCCCGGAGGTACGCCGACTGCGTGAGCGCGGCGTCCTCGACCGGCTACCCATGTTCGAGCGGATCACGCCCGACGGGGTGGCCTGGACGGACGGGCGGTTCGTGCCGGCTGACGTGATCCTGTGGTGCACCGGCTTCCGGGCGGCCATCGACCACCTCGCCCCGCTGGGGCTGCGCGCGCCCGGCGGCGGTATCACGATGGACGGCACCCGGGTGGTCGCCGACGCACGGGTTCACCTGGTCGGGTACGGCCCCTCGGCCAGCACGATCGGAGCCAACCGGGCCGGCCGTGCGGCGGTCAACGAGATTCGCGCCTGGCTGGAGCCGGCCGCCGCTCTCCACTGACCTGGCTCTATTTGACGGATGGTCGGCCAGCGGGCACGGTGGGAGTGACGGGGCCGTCAGCTGCCCCGATCCGATGCGACGGCGATGACCGTTCGCCCCTCTGTCGCCTCCCACGTGTGCTCGTACGCGGGCCGACTGTCCGGTCCGCGCGGTATCCGACCGCGAGCCGACAATTCACGAGGAGTTCCATCAATGCTCACCATGACCGATAACGCCGTGCTCGTCATCCGTGACCTCGCCAACCAACAGGACGTCGCCCAGGACGGCGGGGTGCGTATCGCCGCCGACACCGAGGCGGGCTCGCTCACCGTCGAGCTGGTGCCCGAACCGGCGCAGGGCGATCGGGTGGTCGACAACCAGGGCGCCCGGATCTTCCTGGACGAGGACGCCGCCGAGCTGCTCGGCGACGCGTCGGTGGATGCCACAGTCGACGACGAGGGCATCATCCAGTTCGGCTTCACCGAGAGGCAGTAGACCCGGCCTCACCGCAGCGATCGTCCCCGCTGCGGTGGCCCCTGCCCGGGGTGCCACCGCGGCGTGCCCTCCCCGGCCGGGTGCAGCAGCGTGGCCAGCACGTGGGCCAGGTGGTGCGAGGTGCTCCACGCCGCCCAGTTGGCGGTCGAGCCGGCCCCGGCGCCCCGGCGGGCCCGCCGCAGCAGCTCATGGTCACCCCAGGAGAAGGCCGCCCCGGTGGTGGGCCAGTGCGGTGCCGACACCAGCGTGCGACACAGGTCGGCGAACCGGTCGTCGCCCCGGCCGCCGCGTCGCGCCCAGCGGTAGACCCACCAGCGGCCGTCGTCGGTGTAACGCACCGTCGGCAACCGGTCGCCAGGGTCACCGGTGCCCGGCCCGGCCGGGTGGACGCCGTAGTCGCCGTAGTCGACCCCGGCGTCGGCAAGTCGCCGCCACAGTTGCCAGTCCCAACGGTCCAGCGGGACCGGCTCGTCGGTGGGCAACCGGGACAGCGTCGGCGGCATACCACCTGCCGCCACCGTCACCGACCGCCAGGCGTGTCGACGTGCCCAGTCCAGCAGGTGGCGTACCCGGGGCTCGGCGGTCCGCACGTCCGCCGGGCAGCAGACGTCCCCCGCGTCCACCAGCAGGTCGCACTCCTCAGGGGCGAGGCCGGTGAACCGCCAGATCCGTTCCACGGCTGTGGTGCTGGCGTCCGGTCCGGCCCGGTCCCGGCCGGTCCGCAGCCGGATGAGCGCGCTCCGGCCGTACGCCCGTGCCGCCGCGCCGTGCGCTACCAGCCGGTGGTCGCTCTCGGAGAGCCCGATCACCGGCACCACGGGTACGCCCCAACGGGTCAGCTCCGCCTCGGGAATGTCGGGCAGTGCGCTGACGTCGATGGCGGGCAGCAGCCCGGATGGCAACCGGCGAATGGCGTCCATCGTGGACCGACCTATGGCGCCGATCTCCAGGATCGGGGCGACCAGCGCGGCGTACGCGGGATCGAGGTGGCTCAGGGCCTCAAGCTCGCCTCGTCGGTTGGCGAGGATGGGGCGGTAGACCGGTGCCGCCGCCCGGCCCCCGCGGGCGGGCACCATACTTCAATCTAGCCAGGCATACGCACAGGCCCCAGGAATGTAAGCCGGAATTCGGCTGCTCGACTGTCGGTTCGGCGACTACCATCCACCGATGCTCACGCCGATTCACCGTTACCAGTCCGACGAAGAGGACAGCGCGCGGTGGACCGGTTTCCCGTTCCGCGACGGCGACCTCGTGATCAGCACCCGATCCAAGAGCGGCACCACCTGGATGCAGATGATCTGTGCGCTCCTGGTGCTTCGTACCCCGGAGTTGCCGGCACCGCTGACAGTGCTGTCGCCGTGGCTGGACTGGTTGGGCGAGCCGCGGGCCACGGTGTACGACCGGCTGGCCGCCCAGCCACACCGGCGGTTCATCAAGACGCACACTCCGCTGGACGGGGTGCCGCTCGACCCTCGGGCGCGGTACGTGGTGGTGGCCCGGCACCCGCTGGACATGGCGGTCTCCCTCTACCACCAGAGCGCCAACCTGGACCGGGCGCGCATCGCCGAGCTGACCGGCCAACCCGCCCCGGCCGGGCCACCCCGGGAGCGGCCTCCGGTACGCGAGTGGTTGCTGAGCTGGGTCGACCGGGAGGTGGACCCCCGCGTCGAGCTGGACTCGCTGCCCGGGGTGCTGATGCACATTGGTGACGCGTGGGCGCGCCGGCACGAGCCGAACGTCGAGCTGGTGCACTACGACGACCTAATGGCGGATCTGGGCGGTGAGATGCGCCGGCTGGCCGACCTGTGGAACCTCCCGAGCCCGGGGCCGGAGTTGGTCGAGGCGGCCACCTTCGGTCGCATGCGGGAGCGCGCCGACCAGCTCGCACCGGACACGCTCGGCGTGCTGCGTGACCGGCAGGCGTTCTTTCGCCGGGGAGGCTCAGGCCAGGGACGCGACCTGCTGGACGAGACCGGTCTGGCCCGCTACCGGCAACGGGTCGCGGCGCTGGCCCCACCCGACCTGCTCACCTGGCTGCACCGCTAGGCCCCGGGCACACAAGAGCGCACGGCGCCGTTTCGACAGTTGTCGGAACGTCGCCGTGCTCTGGCCGTCTCCCACCACCGCAGCCGTTCGGCGGTACGTCGGCGGGGACCTGGCTCGACCGGCCGTTCGCGCCGGTCAGCGTTGTCGATCCCCGGTCCGCGCGGATCCAAACCCGCCACCCGTGGGGAATTGCACCATCCGCCAGTCCCGGCGTGGCGCGCCGCCAGACGGGGTATGAGCGTGGACATGGAGCATTTCACTATCGCGACTGTCGCCGAGAAGAGCCCGGATTTCCGGCGCGTGCTGTGGACCGGTGAGCACACCCAGCTGGTCATCATGACCATCCCCGCCGATGGGGAGATCGGCGAGGAGGTGCACGAGGACATCGACCAGATCCTCACCTTCGTCAGCGGCGTCGGCGAGGCGCGGGTCGCCGGCGCGAAGCGGAAGGTCGTCGCTGGCGACCTGGTAGTGGTGCCGGCGGGCACCAAGCACAACTTCGTCAACACCGGCCCCAACCCGCTGGTGCTCTACACGGTCTACGGGCCGCCGGAGCACGCCGACAAGGCCGTGCACAAGACCAAGGAAGAGGCCGACGCGGCAGAGGCGGCGGGCGAGGACGAGCCACCGACCGAGTGATCGTTCCGGCCTGATCCGGGCCGAGGCGGGTACCCCCGGCGGGTGGAGCAGCAGCCGCAGATCTCCGACTACGGGTTCCTCTCGGACTCTCGTTCGGGTGCCCTGGTCGGCAAGGACGGCTCGATCGACTGGTGGTGCCCGCACCGGTTCGACGGATCGTCCGTGTTCGCGCGGTTGCTCGACCCGAGGGCCGGCCACTTCCGGCTGGCGCCGGTCGGGTTCGGTGGTCCGGGTCACCGGGTGGAGCGTGCGTACCTGCCGGACACGTTGGTGCTGCGGACTGTGCACCACACCCCGCACGGCAGCGTGGCGGTCACCGACGCGCTGGCCGCCGAGGTCGGCGCCCGCGCCCACGAGCTGGGCAAGAACTCACCCGCGGTGCTGATCCGGGTGGTCGAGGGGCTCTCCGGGCGGGTACGGATGGCGTTGGACTTCGCGCCCCGCCCGGAGTACGGCCTGCTCACGCCGTACCTGCACGAGCAGCCGGACGGCGGGGTGCTGGCCGGCGCCGGCCCGGTGGTGCTGATGTTGCGCGCCGGGGGCCTGCACCTGCGGGCGGGCACCGACCGGGTGACCCACGAGTTCGAGGTCTCCGCCGGTCAGGTCATCGGGATGGACCTCGCGTTCGGCGAGGCGTACGGCGACCCGCCGGCCCGGGTGAACCCGCTGACCACCCTCGCCGAGACGACGGAGGCGTGGCAGGCGTTCCGGGAGACGCACGGGTACTCCGGCCGATACCCCGAACTCGTCAAACACAGCTCGACCGTCCTGACCGGCCTCACGTACGCCCGCAGTGGCGCGGTCGCCGCCGCGTTGACCACCTCGTTGCCGGAGCAGATCGGTGGCGACCGGAACTACGACTACCGCTACTCCTGGCTGCGGGACTTCTCGTTGACCATGCGGGCTCTCTGGGTGGCGGCCTGCCCCGACGAGACGTCCCGGTTGTTCGCCTGGGCGACCCGTTCGATCGGCCGGTTCGGTGATGAGCCAGTGCCGGTGCTCTTCGGGCTGGAGGGGGAACGCGACCTCTCCGAACACCACTGCAACCACCTGCGCGGCTACCGTGACAGTCGACCGGTGCGGGTCGGCAACGACGCCTGGCGGCAGCGGCAGCTCGACGTGCCGGGTGAGGTGATGTCGGCGGTGTGGCGGTTGCGCGACTACCTCGGCGCACGGTTCGAGGACGAGCTGCGGGAGATGGTGCTCGGGCTGACCGAGCAGGTGGCCGCTACGTGGCACCTGCCGGACCGGGGCATCTGGGAGACACGCGACGAGGAACGCCAGTACGTCTCGTCCAAGGTGTCCTGCTGGTTGACGATGGACCGGGCGGTGGGGCTCGCCGACCGGCTCGGTGATCGGGCCGACCCGCATCGCTGGGCGCGGGTACGCGACGAGATCCGCGACACCGTGCTGCGCGAGGGGTGGAACGAACGGATCGGGGCGTTCACCGGCGCGTTCGGATCGGCGGAGCTGGACGCCTCGGTGCTCGCGCTGCCGGTCACGCACTTCCTGCCGGCCACCGATCCGCGGATGCGCTCGACGATCGCGATGGTCGAGCGCGAGCTGGGCACCGAGGACGGTCTGCTGCGGCGTTGGACGACCGACCCGGCCGGATTCCTGCTGTGCTCGTTCTGGCTGGTGGAATGTCTGGTGATGACGGGTGAGCCGCAGCGCGCCGAGGCGCTCTTCGAGCGAGTCGTCGGGTACTCCAACGACGTGGGGTTGTTCAGCGAGCAGATCGACCTGACCACCGGCACGCAGCTCGGCAACATCCCGCAGGCGCTCTCGCACATCGGGCTGATCAACGCGGCGTGGCGGATCACCGAGCCGGAGAGCTACTGAGCGGTCGGCGTTGCGCCCCGGGAATCCTGCAACAGACCTGCAAACGCCAGGCATTGACGTTGATGGTTGGACAGTCCTAGCCTCGAAGCATCGGGAAAGCCCTTTCCCCAGGGTCTTGAACCCGCCTCACCCCGCCTCGGATCCGGGCGTCCGACGGGGGCGCACACCGATCCCGTTCAGCGCAGCACGCCGTGCGAGCACGTCTCGGTACGGCGGCCGAGGGATCACCACCACATGCGTCAAGGAGGACACCTGTGCAGAAAAGACGACTCTCCGGCCGCCGACCACTCCTGCTGGCGGTCGGTGCCGGGGTGACCGCTGCGGCCCTCGCCGCCGGCATGACCTCGGCCTTCGCGGCCACCGTCTTCAGCGACGACTTCACCGACGGCGACACCTCCGGCTGGTCCAAGTCCGGCGGCACCTGGGCCGTCGACGGCTCGGGCGTGCTCAACCAGTCCAACGCCGGCAGCGAGCTGGCCCGGCAGTTCGCCGGCCAGACCAGCTGGACCAACTACTCCGTGCAGGCCCGGGTCAGGCCCACGAGCTTCGGCTCGTCCGGTGCCCTGGTCGGGCTCGCCGCCCGCTCCACCAGCAGCACAAAGATGTACCGGCTGGCCCTGCTCGGCTCGGGCCGGGCCGAACTCCAGGCGGTCAACGGCAGCTCCGTCACGGCGATCGGTTCCGCAGCTCTGGGCGTCGGCACCGGCACCTGGTACAACCTGCGCATCGAGACCAGCGGCAGCACCATCCGCGGCTTCGTCAACGGCACCCAGATCGCGTCCGGCAGCAACAGCCTGGCCGGCGCGGGCCGGATCGGCCTGGTCACCGCGTACGCCAGTGGCGGCTTCGACGACGTGTCGGTCGACTCGTCCGGCGGCGGCACCCCGACGACTCCGCCACCGACGACCACTCCGCCACCCACCACCACGCCGCCGCCGACCACCACACCTCCGCCGGCTGGCTGGCCGACGCCCACCGGCAGCCAGAAGGTGGACGCCACGATCCCGGTCTCCGGCTCGTTCGACGGTGGGCTCAAGCGCTACTACGGCATCGGTGACGGCGGGCAGGGCGAGAGCCAGGACCCGATGTTCGAGCTGGCCGCGGGCGCCACCCTGCGCAACGTGATCATCGGTGCTCCGGCCGGCGACGGCGTGCACTGCGAGGGCAACTGCACCCTGATCAACGTCTGGTGGGAGGACGTCGGCGAGGACGCGGCGACCTTCCGCGGCGGCACCACGTACACGGTCGACGGCGGTGGAGCCCGTTCCGCCAGCGACAAGGTCTTCCAGCACAACGGCTCGGGCACCGTCTACATCAAGAACTTCCGGGTGGAGAACGCCGGCAAGCTCTACCGTGCCTGCGGCAACTGCTCCACGTCGTACCAGCGGCACGTGGTGATCGACAACGTGATCGTCCGGAACACCGACGCGATCGCCGGCATCAACACCAACTGGGGCGACACGGCCCGGTTCAGCCGGATCACCATCGTCGGCGACCCGGACCGGGAGACGTCGATCTGCGTGAAGTACAAGGGCGTGCCGAAGGGCGGCGAGCCGACCGAGATCGGCGAGGGCGCCGACGGCGTCAACTGCCTCTACTCACCCTCGGACATCACCTACCAGTAGACCGGCACGACGGCGTCCCGCGTACCGCCCGGTCCGCGGGGCGCCGTCACCTCAACCCATCACTGGTACGCCGGAGACGTCGACAGTGTCCGGGTACTTCAACCCGGCACCGGTGTTGAGCACCACCACCCGTTCGCCGGCCCGGATCCACCCGCCCGCGCGCAGTTGCCGGGCCGCCGTGAGGCAGGCCGCCCCCTCCGGGCAGAGCAGCAGCCCCTCCCGGGCGGCGAAGTCCCGCAGATCGGCCAGGATGTCCGCGTCGTCGACGGCGACTGCCGTACCGGAGGACTCCCGCAGCGCCGCCAAGATCAGCTCGTCGCCCAGCGGGGCCGGCACCGTGATGCCGAACGCCACAGTGTGCGCGTCCGCCCACGGCTGGGCCCGATCCTCGCCGGCGGCGAAGGCCCGCACGATCGGCGCGCAGCCGGTGGACTGCACCGCCACCAGCCGGGGCAGCTTGTCGCCGATCCAGCCCAGCTCGCGCAGCTCGTGCAGCGCCTTGTGGATGCCGATCAGGCCGACCCCGCCGCCGGTGGGATAAATGATCACGTCCGGTGTCTGCCAGCCGAGCTGCTCGACGATCTCGTACCCCATCGTCTTCTTGCCCTCCAACCGGTAGGGCTCGCGCAGCGTGCCGGCGTCGAAGATCGCCCCGTTCGACTCCGCGATCAGCTCGGCCACCCGCCGACCGGCGTCGCCGATCAGCCCGTCGATCAGGCGCAGGTCGGCACCGGCGGCGACGCACTCGCGCCGGCAGATGGTCGGCGCCTCCAGCGGCATGACGATCGTCGCGCCCATTCCGGCCCGCGCGGCGTACGTGGCCCAGGCCGACCCGGCGTTGCCGTTGGTAGGCATCGCGATCCGCTCGACGCCCAGCTCGCGGGCCCGGCTCACCCCGACCGCCGCGCCCCGGGCCTTGAACGAGCCGGTCGGGACCAGCCCCTCGTCCTTGACCATCAGGTCCGCGATGCCGATCTCCGTGCCGTACGCCGGAGCCCGCAACAGCGGCGTCCAGCCCTCACCCAGCGTGGTGACGTGCCGAGGGTCGGCTACCGGCAGGACCTCCCGGTAGCGCCACAGGTCGGCCGGGCGCAGCGGAAAGCGTTCCGGGGTGACCGCCTTCGCCACGGCCGGCAGGTCGTAGCGGGCCAGCAGCGGCGACCCGCACTCGCAGAGATTCTGTAACCGGTCGGCGGCGTGTTCCTTGCCGCAGCGCGGGCAGTCCAGGTGAGTCAGGTACACGTTGCTCCTCGCCGTCACACCGCGTCGATGCTCAGCCAGTGCCGGCTGCGCCGCCCCGGCTGGTAGACCGAGTCCAGTCGCTTGGCGACCACGCCCGGCAGGCCCTGTTCCCGCCCGGCACGCAGGGCCTCGTCGCCCGCGCCCGGGAACCACGGCGGAGTCTGCCAGTGCATACCGGACAAGACCAGCCCATCGAGCAGCTCGCGGCGTTGCGTGTACGGCACGTCGACGCTGCTCACGCCCTCCAGCCACAGCAGGTCGACGATCAGGTACTGGGCGCCGGCGGGGACCCGGCTGCCGGTGGCCGGCCGTACCGGGCGGACCCGCCCGGCACCGTCGATGCGGACCAGCACACCGTCGAGCACCGCCTCGGTGGGCGCGAGCGCCTCGGCCATCGCGCGCAGCCACTGATACCCGCCGGTGATCTCCTCGTCGGTCTCGGAGAGCAGCCGCAGTCGCCCGCCGGAGACGTACGCCATCGCCCGGACGCCGTCCCAGCGCAGCTCGTACCCCCAGGCGGCGCGGTCGCGGGGGAGCCCGGCGGCGGGCGTGGTGTGCATCGGTCGGACCACCTCCGGCATCGGCGTCCAGCCCGGCGGCGCGGGGTCGGTGCGGCGGACCATCCAGTCCCGTCCTCCGGTGGCGAAGAGGACGTAGCGGCCGGCGGTCCGCTCACCGGAGAGCGTCACGATCACCTCGTCGTCGCGCCACTTCTCACAGCGGTAGGTGCCCCGGTCGTGAATCAGCATCCGGCCGCCGCCGTACTCACCGGAGGGGATCTCACCGGCGAAGTCGAGGTACTCCATCGGGTGGTCCTCGGTGTGCACGGCGAGGTGGTTGCGACCCGGATCGCGGGGCAGACCGCGTGGTACCGCCCACGAGGCGAGCACACCCTCGCGCTCCAGGCGCAGGTCCCAGTGCAGGCTGCGAGCGTGGTGCTGCTGAATGACGAAGCGTTCGGCGTCAGCACCGGACGGCGGCGGGCTCGCCGACGGCACCGGCTCGGGTGTGCGGGCCGCGTCCCGCCGTCGCCGGTACTCGTCCAGCCGGTCGGTCACACAAGCATTCTCCGGCAATCCGGACCGGTGCGCTGGAGGCCGGAGTGTCCGGTTCGCTCGGCGGCCGAGGGCGCGGCGGGGTAGAACGGACCTCATGGACCTCACCGACCAGCCCACCGCCCTGCTCCCCGGTGACGTGCGGATGCCCCTGCTCGGCTTCGGCACCTGGCAGGCCACCGGCCAGGCCGGTTACGACGCCGTGCTGGCCGCGCTCGACACCGGCTACCGGCACCTCGACACCGCCACCGTTTACGGCAACGAGCGGGAGGTCGGCCGGGCGGTACGGGAGAGCGGGTTGCGCCGGGAGGACCTCTTCATCACCACCAAGATCCCGCCGGACCGGGTGGGCCGGGAGCGCGCGACGCTGGAGGCCAGCCTGGAGGCGCTCGGCGTCGAGCACGTGGACCTCTGGCTGATCCACTGGCCGCCGTCGTCGCCGGGGGACAGCATCCCGCTCTGGCGCGAGCTGCTCGCCGCCCGCGACGAGAACCTGGCCCGGGCGGTAGGGGTGAGCAACTACAGCACCGCGGAGATCGACGAGCTGATCCAGTCCACCGAGGAGAACCCGGCGGTCAACCAGATCCGGTGGAGCCCGTCGCTGTACGACCGGCAGCGGCACGCCGAGCACCGGGACCGGGGCGTGGTGTTGGAGGGGTACAGCCCGTTCAAGACCAGCGACCTCAGTGACCCGGTGCTGACCAGGATCGCCGGCGCGCACGGCGTGTCCCCGGCGCAGGTGGTGCTGCGGTGGCACATCGACCACGAGATCGTGGTGATCCCGAAGTCGGTGACCCCGGAGCGGATCACCGCCAACTTCGACGTCTTCCACTTCTCGCTCACGGCGGAGGAGATGCGCGACATCGACGCGCTCGGCGAGGTCTGAATCGGCGAATTCCTTCAACCCGTGAACCGGCAATGAAGGGTATCGACATCGACGTACGTGACGGTATAGCGTCCCCGTCATCACGTTCGTCGATCCGTTCGTACCCGCCGTCGCTGGAGGATCGCCATGGCCCGAACCCCGTCCATCCGTCTGCCCCGCCGTGGGGTGCTCGGCATCCCCGCCCTGGTGGTCGCCGCGCTGACAGTCGTCGCCCGACCCGCCGCCGCGAGCGCCGCGCCGAAGGCCGAGTGCCTCGCCGACCTGCTTCAGGACGCCTGATGGCGACCATTCCCTGGCTGGTGGACGTGCTGCGCGCCGCCGGGGTCCAGGTAGTGGTCGAGGGGGACTGGCTCAACCGGATGCGGCCCGGCTCGTTCGACCCGATCGGGGTGCTCTGGCACCACACCGCCTCGACCTCCAGCGCCAGCAACCCGCACCCGGCGCTCGGCATCTGCATCAACGGCCGGTCCGACCTGCCGGGCCCGCTGTGCCAGGCGCTCGTCGACTACAACGGTGTCTTCCACGTCATCTCGGCCGGCCGGTGCAACCACGCCGGGGTCAGCGGCGGCAGCGGGCCGATCCCGGCCGGTGACGGCAACACCCTGATGGTCGGGTGGGAGATCGACTACAACGGCGTCAACCAGGAGATGACCGCCGCGCAGTACAACGCGTCGCTCGCCGCCACGGCCGCGGTGCTCACCCGGCTCGGCCGGGACAGCAGCTACGCCCGGGGCCACCGGGAGACCAGCACCAGCGGCAAGATCGACCCGTCCTTCATCGACCTGAACGTCATGCGCGCCGACGTGGCGGCGAGAATGGCCGGCGGCGGCACGGCCTGGTCCTCCACTGTCGACAACACCACCAGCGGTCGGTTCACCGCCAGCGCCAACTGGGGCGTGTCGTCGTACTCCAGTCAGCGCTACGGCGCCGACTACCGCTACGCGGACCCGGTCGCCGCCAGCGACGTCGCGTGGTACCGGTTCAACGTCCCGGCCACCGCCAGCTACCGGGTCGAGGCCTGGTGGCCGGCGAACTCCGGCTACAACAGCGCCGCCCCGTACATCGTCGCCACCAGCGCCGGCAATCAGACCGTCCGGGTCGACCAACGGGCCACCGGTGGGCAGTGGCGGGTCCTCGGCACGTTCACACTCCCGGCCGGTGACGCCAACCGGGTGGGCGTGAGCCGGTGGAGCAACGCCACCGGCCTGGTCGTCGCCGACGCCGTACGCCTCACCCGCGTCTGACGACGGTTCTGGTTTCACGGAACCCGAGGGTTTGCGAGGGACGGTGCGACGTGCCCATGCGCATCCGAAGACTGGCGACCCCGAGCCACGCACGGGGAGGTGCGTTTGCCGGTACCGAGCCCGTCGGTGCCCGCACGGTGCAACCACGAGCCGTGTACCTCGTCGACCTGGACGGTGCCGCCGGACCGCGTGTAGGACGCCTGCCAGTCGCGGATGGTCTCGTAGGCGCCGTGGTCGAGATAGTCCAGGTGTAGTTCGAGGACGACGTGCTGCCCCGGGGGCAGGGCGGCGAGCCGGCGGGTGAGTCGTCCGGAGGCGACGAAGGCGAGTGTTCCGATGATCGACACGAGCCAACTGCCGGAGTTCGGCTCGGTGACGTGGATCTCGCACCGGGCAAGCCGCCACAACATGAAGAGCACCGCCGTCGCCATGCCGAGCCCGACCCCGATGAGCAGGTCGGTCGCGGCAACGCCGACCGCGGTGATCACGTAGATGGGCAGTTCCCGGTGCCGGGCGTACGTGCGGATCTGGGCGAGGCTCACCAGTCGCAGGCCGACCACCACGAGGACGGCGGCGAGCACGGCCATCGGGATCATTTCCAGCAGTACGGCGCCAGCCATCACGAACCCGGCGATCCAGACTCCGTGCAGGATGGCCGAGGCGCGGGTGCGTGCCCCAGCCGCGACGTTGGCTGAGCTGCGCACGATGACGCCGGTGACCGGGAGGCCGCCGAGCGTTCCGGACACGGCGTTCGCGGCGCCCTGAGCGATGAGTTCGCGATCGAGGTTCGCCCGTGCGCCGTGGTGCATGCGGTCGACGGCCACCGCCGAGAGAAGAGATTCCACGCTCGCCACCAGGGCGATGGTGATGACTGCCGGGAGGACCTCCCACAGCGGTGAATCGGGCCAGCGGGCGAAGGTGAGCGCGTTCAAGGGGTTGGCGGGCAGGTTCACCCGCTCCACGTCGGCACCGAGGGCCGTCGCGACCACTGTGGCAACCACCACCGCCACCAGGGTCGCCGGCAGCATGGTGGTCTTGACCAGCCGTGCCCAGACCAGCAGCAGGGTCATGGTCAGCGCGCCGAGCAGCACGGACACGCTGTGGTAGTCGGCGACCTGGCCGGGTAGGTCGCGGAGATTCGCCCACGCCGAGCTCTGGGGCGCGCCGCCGAGCGCTACGTGGACCTGGCTCAGCGCGATGACCAGGCCGATGCCGGCCAGCATCCCGTGTACGACAGTCGGCGACAGGGCGAGCGCGGCCCGCCCGAGGCGGGTGATGCCCAGCAGGATCTGCAGCAGCCCGGCGAGGGTCACGATCGCGGCGGTGCCGGCGAAGCCGAACTCGGCGATGGTGCCCGCGACGATCACGGTGAGCCCAGCCGCCGGTCCGCTGACCTGGAGCGGCGCGCCGCTGAGCGCGCCGGCGACTATCCCGCCCACGACGGCGGCGATCAGCCCGGCCAGCAGGGGTGCTCCGGAGGCGGCAGCGATGCCGAGGGACAACGGGATGGCGATCAGGAAGACAACGATCGACGAGGGGACATCGTGCCGAAATAGGGCTTTGACCGACATGTTCGGAAGGTACTCAAATAATATTAATGCATAGTTAAGCGTGATTCTTTCACCCGCGACCAACGACGTGCGGGGGCGTGACCGACCAGGTCACGCCCCCGCACATCGTGGTGTCGGCTCAGTTGCGGGAGCAGGTTGCCCCGTTGAGCGAGAAGCTGGTCGGCGACGAGTACGAGCCGCTCAGCGTCCCCTGGTAGCCGAAGCTGGCCGTGCCGCCGGGTGCTACCGATCCGTTGTGGCCGGTGTTGCGGGCGGTCACCGTCGACCCGCTCTGGCTCACAGTGGCGTTCCAGGCGTTGGTGACCTGCTGCCCACCGGGCAGGCTGTAGGCCAGCGTCCAACCGTTGATCGCGCTGGACCCGGTGTTGGTGATCTGCACGTCGGCCGTGAAGCCGTTGTTCCACGAGTTCGCCGTGTACTTCACGGCGCAGCTCGCGCCACCGCTCGGCGGCGGGGTCGTCGGGTTGGTCGGCGGCTGGCCGCCACCGTTGACGTTTGCCGAGAACGAGGTCACCGCGAGGCCGGCGCCGCCCTGCCACGGCTCGAAGCCGGCCTGGATGCTGGTCAGGTACCAGGAGTTGGTGATCGCACCCCGGTTGCGGGTGTCGTTGATGAAGTCCAGCACGCTGAAGTTCAGGCTGGAGATCGCCGACGACGCGACGTAGGAGATGACGTTGTTGGAGCCGTTGCTGCCCCGCCAGACCTCCCAGGTGCGGCCGGCCAGGTTCGTGGTGCCGACGACCGATCCGATGGGCTGAATCGGGCCCTGCCGGTTGAGCCAGATCATGATCTCCATCTGGTTCACCCCGTCCCGCTTCGGCGACGGGTCCAGCCAGATGTCGTACGACGCGTTGTACGTGGCGCCGCTGACGTAGCGGTAGGAGATGCTGCTGGTGGCGCTGCTGATCTGGCTCACCTGGATCGGCAGGTTCGTGCCGGGGGAGCAGTTGGTGTAGTGACAACCGAGGAACACCGAGGGGTACGCCGTGGGCGCGCCGTTGGTGGGGCTGCTGCCGTTCTGGGTGATGATCTCGAAGCCGTTGTTGGTGGCGTTGATGCACTGCTGGGCGGTGGTGCCCCAGCGGTTGTTCTGCACCACGTAGCGGCCCCCGATGACTGTCGAGCCGTACTGTTCGCAGATCTGCGTGTCGGCGGAGGCGCTGCCTCCGAGGGCTACTGCCACCAGCGAACTGGCGACCAGCAACCCGGCGGCGGCCAGGGCCCGAAGTTGACGTTTCATGACACTCCTCGACTCGGCGCGTGCCGGGCGCCGGATGTGGTGGGGCAGTGCGGGAGCGCTCCCACGCTCAACGACACATTTACATGTCTGAAACTGCTGCGCAACCGTCCGCGTCGAACTGGTGAATTGTGAGGATTGCCATGCCCCGCCGGACGGCTGGCCACGGACGGCCAGCCAAGCGGCGCGGGCCACCGACGAGCGGCGGGGTGCGGGCCGATTGGGCCTGGTGTGCGCCGATCGCTCCGAGTAGCGTGTTGCCTCCAACGCGTGCCGCTCCCCCTCCGGAGGCGTACACCACCATGGGTGGCTCCCCCCTGCGCATCCTCGTCGTCGGCGCGGGCATCGCCGGCCTGGCCGTAGCCCGGGCGCTGCGCCTGGCGGGCTTCCGGCCCGACGTCACCGACAAGCTGCCACCTGGGGAGTCCACCGAGACCGGTCTCTACCTGCCCGGCAACGCCGCCCGCGCCCTACACCGGCTCGACCTGCACGACCCGGTCCGGCCGATCGGGCAGGTGATCCGCCGGCAGCGGTTCTTCGACGCCGCGGGCGCGCAACTCTGCGAGGTCGACCTCGACGCACTCTGGACCGGCGTCGGCGAATGCCGGGCGCTGCCCCGGGCCGACCTGCACCGGGTGCTGCTCAGTGGTGCCGGTGGCGCCGTCCGGCACGGCGCCGAGGTCCGCACCCTGGACCTGCTCCCGGGCGCTGTCGGCGTCACCTTCACCGATGGCACCACCAGCGAGTACGACCTGGTCATCGGCGCCGACGGGCCACGCTCCTCGGTCCGCGCGCTGGCCGCGCTCGGCGGGCCGCCGCGCCCGGTGGGGCAGGTGGTCTACCGGGCCGTCCTGCGCGACGGTCCACCGGTCACCGAGTGGACCGCACTGCTCGGCCAGCGCTCCGGGTTCCTGATGGTGCCGATCGGTGCCGGGCGGCTGCACCTCTACGCCGACGAGGCCGGCACCGAGGAACCCGCCGACCCGCTGGCCCGACTGCGGGACCTCTTCGCCGACTACCGCGGCCCGGTACCCGAGGTGCTGGCGGCCCTCGACGAGGTGCACGTCGGGATCACCGACGAGGTGGAGTTGGGCCGCTGGTACCGGGGGCGTGTCCTGCTGGTCGGCGATGCCGCGCACGCCACCGCGCCGACGCTGTCGCAGGGTGCGGCCATGGCCTTGGAGGACGCCGTGGTGCTGGCCGAGTCGCTGCGCGCCGCCAACAGCGTGGAGGCGGCGCTCGTGGCGTACGAGAGTCGTCGCCGTCCGCGTACCCGATGGGTGCGGGACCGGACCCGGGACCGCAACCGCACCAGGGACGTCCCGCCGGCGCTGCGCGACCCGTTGCTGCGCGGACGCGGCGACCGGATCTTCGGGGAGCACTACCGGCTCCTGCTCGGCCCGCTGTAGGCCCGTAGTAGATCGTGTCACGCCACCCCACGCGGCGCTGCGACCTGCCGGGGACTATCCTCCTTGCGGATGACGGCCCGCCGATAAACAGCGTGTGCCGAGCGGGACAACCGAGAACCGGAGGCCACTCGTGACCACCGTCGCACCCAAGCCGGTCGTGACCCGGCCCTGGCCGGTCCGGGAGCCGGTCAAGGGGTCGGCCATCGCGCGGCTGCTGCGAACCACGGACGCGAAGCAAATCGGGATCATGTACATGATCACCGCGTTCGCGTTCTTCATGATCGGTGGCCTGATGGCTCTGGTCATGCGTGCTGAGCTGGCCCGACCCGGGCTGCAGTTCCTGTCGCCGGAGCAGTACAACCAGCTCTTCACGATGCACGGCACGATCATGTTGCTGTTCTTCGCGACGCCGATCGTGTTCGCGTTCGCGAACTACATCGTGCCGATCCAGATCGGCGCGCCCGACGTCTCCTTCCCCCGGCTGAACAGCTTCGCCTACTGGCTGTACCTGTTCGGCGGGACGATGGCGACCGCCGGATTCATCACCCCGGGCGGCGCCGCCGACTTCGGCTGGTTCGCGTACGCGCCGCTGAGCAGCGTCGAACACTCGCCTGGCGTCGGCGCGAACATGTGGATCATGGGTCTGGCCATCTCCGGCCTGGGCACCATCCTCGGCGCCGTGAACATGATCACCACTGTGCTGACCCTGCGCGCGCCCGGCATGACCATGTTCCGGATGCCGATCTTCACGTGGAACATCCTGGTCACCAGCCTCCTGGTGATCCTGGTCTTCCCGCTGCTGGCCGCCGCGCTGTTCGCGCTCGCCGCGGACCGGATCCTCGGCGCGCACGTGTACGACCCGGCAACCGGTGGGCCGATGCTCTGGCAGCACCTGTTCTGGTTCTTCGGGCACCCCGAGGTCTACATCGTGGCGTTGCCGTTCTTCGGCATCATCAGCGAGGTCATCCCGGTCTTCTCCCGCAAGCCGATCTTCGGCTACAAGGGTCTGGTCGCCGCGACCGTCGCGATCGCCGCGCTCTCCATGAGCGTCTGGGCGCACCACATGTTCGCCACCGGCCAGGTGCTGCTGCCGTTCTTCAGCTTCCTGAGCTACCTGATCGCCGTGCCGACCGGTATGAAATTCTTCAACTGGATCGGCACCATGTGGCGGGGCCAGATCAGCTTCGAGACCCCCATGCTCTGGGCGGTCGGCTTCCTGGTGACCTTCCTCTTCGGTGGTCTCACCGGTGTGCTGCTGGCCAGCCCGCCGATCGACTTCCACGTGTCGGACTCGTACTTCGTGGTGGCGCACTTCCACTACGTGCTCTTCGGCACCATCGTGTTCGCGGTCTTCGCGGGCATCTACTTCTGGTTCCCGAAGATGTTCGGCCGGATGCTCGACGAGCGCCTGGGCAAGGTGCACTTCTGGCTCACCATGATCGGCTTCCACACCACGTTCCTGGTGCAGCACTGGCTCGGCAACGAGGGCATGCCCCGTCGGTACGCCGACTACCTGCCCAGCGACGGCTTCACCACGCTGAACACGATCTCCACGATCGGCGCGTTCATCACCGGTATCTCCACGCTGCCGTTCATCTACAACTGCTGGAAGTCGTACAAGACCGGCCCGGTGGTCGAGGTGAACGACCCCTGGGGTCACGGCAACTCGCTGGAGTGGGCGACCAGCAGCCCGCCGCCGCTGCGTAACTTCGACCGGATGCCGCGGATCCGCTCCGAGCGGCCGGCGTTCGACGCGAAGTTCCCGGAGTTGGCGGCCGGTGGTCAGAGCCTGGCCGGCCCGCCGGAGGGTGGCGCCAAGCCGCTCACCAGCGAGTCGGACGGCGGGGCCAGCTACCGCGAGGACACCGCGAGCGACGCCGACAGGCACTGACGCTCAGCTCAGCAGTACGACGGGCGCCGCCCCCGGGACACCGGGAGCGGCGCCCGTCGCCATGCCCAGCCCACTGTCACTCGCGCGTCTCGCCGCGTTCCAGCCGCTCCGCGTCGCTCACCGGCGGGCTGTCTACCGCAGTTCCGCCTGCCCGCCTGCCCGCCCTGCCCGGCCTGGATCGGCCCTGCCCGCCCTGCCCTTGCTTGGCGCGGCTGGGCTGCGGAGCATTTCCCTGATGACCCTGACGGCTGTATAGCCTCGGCTCCAGTCCGCCAGGCCGGCCTGACTCGGCCAGCCCGGCTTGGGTCCGTCTAGCCCTGGCCTGGTCCCGCCGGTTGGCCTGCTTCGGCTGGATCCGCTTGGCCCTGCCGGCCGGGCCCGCGTGGCACCAGCGTGGCCGGATCTCCAGGTGACGGTAGTGCTGACGAGCGATATACCTGTGAGTCATAAATATGCCTCACAGGTATATCTGCCGTCAGCATGTGTGCCGGCTGTCGGTGCGGTCGAGGTGGATCGCCTACCAGTGTGGCAATGCGTCGTTCCGGCAGAGCAGGGACGCCGACCTTCAGCTTCGCGCGACGGCGGGGTGGTCAGCGGGCGGCGGGGGAGAGGTCGGCCTCGGCGGGCGGCGGGGTGGCCGCCTCGGCGATGCGGCGGCGGCGCAGCTCGATCGGGAGCACCACCACAGTGACCAGCGCGCCGAGCGCACCGGTCACCACGAAGCCCCAGAGTGGCGCGCTGGCGTCGATCACCGCGCCGGCGAGCGGCGCACCGACCGCGATGCCGACGGTGACGGCGGAGCCGTGCAGACCCATCGCCTCACCGCGTACCTCGGCCGGAACCAGGCGGCTGACGGCGTCCGAGCCGGCCGCGATGGTCGGCGCGCAGAGCGCTCCGGCGGGGATCAGCGCCAGGCACAGCAGCCACCAGTGCGCGCCGCCCAGCCCCACCGGAATGGTGCACACTGCCAGCGCGGCGGTCAGTGCCAGCGGGGAGAACGAGCGGTGTACGGCCCCGTACGCGAAACCGCCGGCCAGCGAGGCGACCGCCCAGATGGCCAGGACCGCGCCGGTCCACCCGACCTCGCCGCTGGCCCGCAGAACGGCAACCACCGCCACGTCGGTGCCCCCGAGCACCAGGGTCGCCGCGGCGCTGAGCGCCAGGACGGCGAGCAGCCGGGGGGTCAGCCACTCCCGGCGCGGCACGCGGCGTTGTGGGCCGGTGGGCTCGGTGGCCTCCCGGATGGGTGGGTTGACCACCCACAGGGCGATCCCGGCGGCGACGATGCCGCCACCGACCAGGTACATGGTGGTCTGCGCGGAGATCGCGGTGACCAGGGCCACCGCCAGCGCCGGGCCGATCATGAAGGACAGCTCCACCGACATCGAGTCCAGTGCGTAAGCCGGGCGGCGTTGGTCCTCGGGGACCAGCGCGGCGATCGACTGACGGACCACGGAGAAGATGGGCAGGGCCAGGGAACCGGCCACGAAGGCGGCAGGCAGGAGCACCGGGTACGCCAGCGTCGGCGCGGTGGACCAGAAGATCGCCTCGGCGATCGCGGTGAGCACCAGGACCGGGCGCAGTCCACGCCGGTCCACGAGTCGGCCGAGCAGCGGCCCGCCGATCGCCGCGCCCACTGTGACCGCCGCACCCACCAGCCCGGCCGCCCCGTAGCCCCGATCAAGATCGAGCACCACGTGGAAGGTCAACGTCACCCCGGTCGCGGTGAGCGGGATGCGGGCGAGGACGGCAACCAGTAGCAGCGACCGCAGACCGGGCAGGGCGAGCGCCCGCCGGTAAGGCTTCATGTTCACGTGGGTCCGTACCTCCGGCGCCATCTTCGACCGGCGGCGGCCCCTTGGCCAACCAATTAGCGCCTCATGCGGCCCTGATCACAGGCTGACCCTGCATGATCACCCCCGCGCCCTCCATGGCGCGCAGGGCCACGTCGGTGGTCGCCGGGGCGACGGCGGCGGTCAACTCCAGCAGCACTGTGGTGGCGAAACCCTCCCGGGCGGCGTCCAGCGCGGTCGCCCGGACGCAGTGGTCGGTGGCGATGCCGACCACGTCGACCCGGTCCACGTCGCGCTGGCGCAGCCAGTCGGCCAGGCACTCGCCGTCGTCGGCATGCCCCTCGAAACCGGAGTACGCCGCCGCGTGCTCGCCCTTGTGGAAGATCGCCTCGACCCGGGCGGTGTCCAGTTCCGGGTGGAACTCCGAACCGGTGGTGCCGACCACGCAGTGCCGGGGCCAGGACTCCACGAAGTCCGGCGGATCGCCGAAGTGGGCTCCCGGGTCGACGTGGTAGTCCTTCGTGGCGACCACATGCGTCCACCGGTCCGGCTCGGCGGCGAGCAACCGGGAGATGCCGGCGGCCACCCCTGCGCCGCCGGCGACGGCCAGCGAACCGCCCTCGCAGAAGTCGTTCTGCACGTCCACGATGATCAGCGCGTTGGCCATGGGGGTTTCCTCTCTCCGCACTGTTGGTCGGTGGTGCTCGGGGATGCCTCAGCCAGCGGGTACGACGGTGACCGGCACGGCCGGATCGCCGGCCGAAAGTTTCAGCCCTTCCCACGGGATGGAGATCAGACACTCCCGCAGGTGCTCCCGAGACTCGTCGAGGGTGGGCAGCGACACCGACTCGCCGGCGACCACGTACGACTGCTGGAGCAGGCGGTCGTTGGGCTGCCGGTCGGGAACGCCCTGCGGGACGATGACCTCCTCGGTGGCGGTGCCGGTCGGCTTGTGCCGGCGCACCGCCACCTTTCGGCCGCCGATGGTGGCCTTGTGCTCGGAGCGCTTCACCACCGGCCGTCCCTCGACCTCGACCAGTTTGTAGACCAGCCCGGCGGTCGGTGCCCCGGAGCCGGTGACAACGGCCGTGCCGGCGCCGTACATGTCCACCGGTTCGGCGGCCAGCGAGGCGATCGCGTACTCGTCCAGGTCACCGGAAACGATGATCTTGGTCTCGGTGGCGCCCAGCGAGTCGAGCAACTCCCGGGACTGCTGAGCGATCACCGCGAGGTCGCCGGAATCGATTCGTACCGCCCGCAGGTCCGGCCCGGCCACCGCGATGGCGTTGCGGATGCCCTGGCTGATGTCGTACGTGTCGACCAGCAGCGTGGTGTCCTTGCCCAGCGTGGCGACCTGCGAGGCGAACGCCGCCCGCTCGTCGTCGTGCAGCAGGGTGAACGCGTGCGCAGCGGTGCCCGCCGTCGGGATGCCGTAGCGCGCGCCGGCGGCGAGGTTGGACGTGAACCGGAACCCGGCCAGGTACGCGGACCGCGCCGCGGCCACCGCCGCCTCCTCGTGTGCCCGGCGCGACCCCATCTCGATCAGCGTCCGGCCCCGCGCCGCTGTCACCATCCGGGCCGCCGCGGCGGCCACCGCGCAATCGTGGTTGAGCACTGACAGCGCCAGCGTCTCCAGCACCACACATTCGGCGAAGCCGCCGGAGACGGTGAGGATCGGTGAACCGGGAAAGAACAGCTCACCCTCGGCGTACCCGTCGATGTCGCCGGTGAAGCGGTAGTCGGTGAGCCACGCCGCCGCCGTCTCGTCGACCACACCGGTCCGCAGCAGGAACTCGACCTCGGTGGGGTCGAACCGGAAGTCGCGGATCAGCTCGATCAGCCGGGCCGTCCCGGCGACCACGCCGTACCGGCGGCCGCTGGGCAGCCGGCGGCTGAACACCTCGAAGACACACCGGCGGTCGGCGGTGCCGTCCTTCAGTGCCGCGCTGACCATTGTCAGCTCGTAGTGGTCGGTCAGGAGCGCGGGGCGGTGGATGCTCACCGCCCCAGCCTAAGGTTCAGCTCGGGTCGCCGCCGTCGTGGCCCGGGATCGAGCGCAACGCCGCCCACAGCTCGGCCCGGCCGGTGACGCCGAGCTTGGCGTAGATCCGCTGGAGGTGGTTCTCCACCGTGCGCGCCGACAGGTAGAGCCGTTCGGCGATGGCCCGGCTGGGAGCGCCGTGCGCGGCGAGGCGCGCCACCTGCCACTCCCGCTCGGTGAGCACTGGCGCACCGGCCTGGAGCGCCGGCGTCCGGATCAGGTCACAGCGCCCGAGCAACCCGGCGAGGCGCTCCCGGGCGTCGTTGGCGGCAGCCGAGTGCTGCCGACGCAGCCGCTGGACGGCCTGGGAGGTCGCCTCGGCGGCGTACACGGTCAACTCCAGGGCGGCGTAGTCGTCGGCGACCGCGAGCAGATCGGCGGCGGAGTCGGTCACCGCGGCGCGGGCGTGCCGGGCCAACAGCGGCGGGAGCACCCCGTCGACCCGCTCGGAAAGCTCGGCGAGGCGCTGCGCGACGGTGCGCCGACCACCGTCGGAGCAGGTGGGACCGACCGCCATGCCCGCCTGGTCGAGTCGGACGAGGTCGTGCAGGACATGCACCTCGTGCCCGGCGAAGCCGTCCGAGCGCAGCCGATCCACCAGGTCACCGAGGTGTTTGACAGCGCCCGGCAGGTCGCCCGAGACGGCGAGCGACGCACCCCGGGCCTGCTCCAGCCACGGGTAGAGCACCGCCATGCCCGGCGCGTGGGTGCGGTCGGCTTCGGCCATCGCCGCAACCGCCTGCGCGGCGTCACCGCGCAGCGCCGCCGCCTGGGCGCGTTCGGCCTGGGCCAGACCGGCGTAGACCCGACTCGTGGCCAACACCGCGCAGGCGCCCAGCGAGGTCCGCATGGCCGCGTCGCTCTGCCCGCGCAGCCGGGCCGCGTACGCCTGGAGGATGGCCAGGTAACCGGTGCCGAGGCGGAAGTCGCCGGCTCCGGCGAGGTCGGCGAACTCGTCGGCCACTATCGCGTCGATCCCGGCCAGGTCGCCGGTGAGCATGAGCCGGGTGCCTCGGGCCAGCTCCAGGGCCAACTGGAGGTACGGCATGTCGGTGCGCCAGCTCGCCGCGGCCGAGTGCACCTGGGCGATCGCCGTACCGCTGCGGGCCAGCTCGCCCTGCGCGGCCTGGACGTACGCGATGGTCGATCGGGCCAGCTCGCGGGCGGCGACGCCGGCCGCCGGCCGGTCCAGTACCCGTCGGCTGAGCTGCACCGCGGTGGCCGTGTCCAGTCGGTGCAGGCGCATGATCGCCTCGAAGGCGTGCACGCGGGACCGGTCGGCGGAGTCGCTGAGCTGCTCGACGCGGCTTGCGATCTCCTCCACCGTGGACTCCCGGCTCAGCCCCCAGTAGCTGACCATGCCGCGTACGGTCAGCCAGCGGCAGAGCCGCCGCTCGTCGCCGGGTTCGGGGGTGACCGCGTCGAGGACGTCGATCGCCTCTTCGGGCCGGTCGGCGAACATCAGGATGGTGGCCAGCAGCTCCGCCGCGTCGTAGCCGCCGTCAGCGTGCAGCGCGGCCCGCGCCAGGCGGGTCGCCAGCGGCACGTCGTAGCGGGTGAACGCCTGCACCGCGGCGTCCAGCAGCAGAGCCGGATCCTGTGCGGTGCCCGAGTCGAGTCGCCAGACGGCCACCCGCAACAGGTCGTCGCGTCGGCGTTTGCCGACCTGCTCAAGCAATTCGGCGAGGTGCGCCTGAAGTCGGCGGGTGCGGCTGACCGGGCAGCGACGGCGCATCACCTCGCCGTAGAGCGGGTGCGCCAGCCGGACGTCGGTGCGCCGGTCGTGCTGCACGACGGTGATCAGCCCGCGTTCCTCGGCGGTCTCCACGTCCGACTGTTCGGCGGCCTGCCTGAGGAGGTGCAGGCCCAGTGGTTCGCCGAACGCGACCAGCTCGACGACCGCGCGGACGCCGTCGGTGAGCTTGCCGACCCGGGTGTCGATGAGGTCGGTCAGGTTGGGCGCCAGTTCCAGTCGCCCGGTCCACTTCCAGATCCCGTACGCGCGTTTCAACTCGGCGCTGCCGTTGGCGGCGTGCACCAGCTCGCGCAGCAGCAGCGGGTTGCCGGCCGACAGCCGGCCGAGCCGGTCGGCGGAGCCGGCGTCGACCGGGCCGCCCAGGATCGCCGCCAGCAGGTCGGTGGTCTCCTCCTGCGGCATCGGGGTCAGCTCGACGTGCTCGACCAGGTCGTCGGTCCAGAGTGCGCGGATCGGCAGCGGGATCTGCTCGCCGTCGCGCAGGGTGCCGACCACTGTGGCGTTTTCGGCACGGGCCACCAGATGCACAAGTGCGGCCGAGGGGGGATCGAGCAGGTGGGCGTCGTCGATGGCGAGCACGATCCGCCGGCCGGCCGCCTGCTGTTGCAGCACGTTGAGCGCCCAGCGCAGGATGCCCGCAGGGGAGAGGCCCTGGGGCTGCTCGGCGGGGAGGACCTGGACCAGCCCACCGAACGGCAGCGCCGCGGTGGTGGCGCTGGCGGCGATGGACCAGATCGCGAACCGGTCGGTGGGCAACGCGCCCACGCCCTCGCGCAGCAGACGACTCTTGCCGATGCCAGCGCTGCCGCTGAAGAAGAGCCCACGGCCGGCCTCACCGGTCACCGCCTCCAGCAGGCGGTTGAGCTCAACCGTGCGGCCGACGAACTCCCATCGACTCATTCGCGCAGCATATCGACCGGAATCCGTCCGCGCCCGTACCGTCACCGTGCGAAGTTGAGTAATCGCACAATTACCGGTGAGTATTCGAGGTGTTCCGCCCGGTTGCCAGCCCGCCCGTAGTCTTCCGACATCCGGGTTGACGTACCGGAATTTTCGCGACCGGACCCACGGTCACCTGCAATGGGAGGCACCTGATGAAGCAGGGCCCTCTCCCCTCGGTCGATTCGCCGGGCGACATGACCGGCCCGGCCGACCTACCCACCTGCGGCCCTCTGCCCACCAGGGTCGGCGTGTCGGGCGCCGCCCCGGACGAGCCGCTCGGTGTGGTCGCCGTCGGCCCGGCCGGTGCCGAGCGGCGCGCCGTGCTCGCCACCCTGCTCGGGCTCGACCCGGTCATGCTCACGGTGCCGGCGGGCAGCTGGTTGGTGGTGCGCGACGCCAAGGTGCCCACCCGCGCGGCGTTCGTGCCCGGTTACCGCCAGCCACACTCGTACGGCGCGGACCGGGACGCGGCCGGTCCGGCGTTGGCCCGCCCGCCCCGGCGTGTCGAGCTGAGCGTGCCCCAGCCGCTGCTGCGGCACTTCACCCTGGTCGACGTTCCGGACACCGCCACCCTCGGCGTGTCCGGCACCCGGGTGCTGCTCGAAGCGGCGGGCCGAGCTGGCGCGCTGCTCTTCGTGATCGCCGCCGACCAGGCCTTCACCGCCGCCGAGTTGAACCTGCTCGCCGAAGTCGCCCCGACCTCGGTGGAGGTCGTCTTCGCGGTCACCCCCGGCGCGGCGGGGTGGGCTCCGGTGTCCGACGGCACGGCGACTACGGAGGGCGCGGGGGCGTCCGTCCCGCCGGTCGGGGGTGCGGAGACCGAGGTGGACGCGGTCGCGGTGACGGTGGAGGCGCATCGGGCGGCCCTCCTGGCCGCGGTGCCGGCGCTGGCCGGCGCGCGGTGGTTCCCGGTCGACGGCGCCGACACCGCCGCCGACCCGCGGCGGGCGTTGGTGGGTTGGGCGTCGCGTGAGGGGTTGCGGCGGGCCAGCGTCGACCCACCGGTCCTGCCGGGCCAGCAGGGCCGCGTCGCCGTGGCCGCCGATCCGGGTGACTGGTCCGAGCGGCTCGACCGTCAGGCCCGCTCGTGCGCTCAGCGGATCCGCCAGCACCTCGCCCTGGAGTTGGCGAACATCCACCTTCGGGCCGTTCAGGAGATCGTGTTCGGCGTCGGCTGTGTCGGCCTAGCGGATCTCCTCGACCGGGAGATGGCGGCGTTGTCGTTGTTGGCCACCGCGCAGTGCGACCAGGCGGTGCGCGGCATCATGACCGACGTCGCGTCCCAGGTGCTCGGCGCGACGCCGGACGAAGGCGTGCGACGCCGGATCGCCACCGCGGTGCAGTTCGGCCTGGCCGATCACCGGCCCGGCCACGAATTGGACAAGGTGCTGTTGATCACCAGCACGGCCGGCGTGGCCGAGTTGACCGGCCTGGAGGCGATCGACGCCGCCGCCAGCTATCCGGTCGCTTACCGGGACGAGGTGCTTCCGCCCATTGCGGTGGCTCTCTCCGGCGGGTGTTGGCAGCAGTGGCGTACGCCCGGCAACGGCGACCACAGCGCGGCGCGGGCCTGGTCACAACGGGCGGTGCGCGAGGTCGAGTTGGGGTTGTCCAGGGAGATCTCCCGACGGTTCGAGGTGATCCGCCTCTCGCTGGGCGTGGTGCTCTCCGATGCAGTCGATCACGGCATTCTGCTCGCCTGACGGCGCGCCCACCGGTTGGTCCGGGTCCGGGCCGGACCCCACCTCCGATGGCGTCCGGGGCGGGTCGGGAGGGCCCGGGGTGGGTGATCCGCGCCGGGCCGGCGTTCCGGTTCCTCGGTTCCGGGAAACCGGTGGCACGATGGGGGGCATGGCGGCTCCGCAGGTTGCACCGGTCGAGACGCCGGACACTGACGAGGTGCCGGCGTCCGACCGGCAGTGGGTGACGATCGTGTGGGACGACCCGGTCAATCTGATGACGTACGTGACCTGGGTCTTCCAGAAGCTTTTCGGCTACAGCCGGGAGAGGGCCGAACAGCTGATGCTGGACGTGCACCACAAGGGCCGTGCCGTGGTCTCCACCGGCGCCCGCGAACGGATGGAGCACGACGCGTCGCAGCTGCACGCGTACGGGCTGTGGGCGACGGTGGACAGATCATGAGCATGTTCCATCGCCAGGCGGGTCACTACGTCGCCGTCTTCGCCGTCGACGAGGTGCGGGTGCTGCGTAAGGTCGCCTCCGAGGTGGTGGGTCTGCTCACCGATGGCTTCGACCACACCGACCCGGTGGTCGGTCGGCTCTTTCCGGCGGTCTACCCACAGGACGCCCCGGGCACCGCCGAGTTTCGCCGCTACACCGAGGGCGACCTGAAGACCGCGAAGATCGATCAGGCGGGGGCGATCCTGGCAGCGTTGCCGGACGACGCCGGTGGCGAGGTGCGGCTGGACGCCGAGGCCGCCGAGGCGTGGTTGCGGGCACTGAACGACGCCCGGCTCGCGATGGGCGTCCGCCTGGAGATCAAGGACGGCACGGATCTGGGCGAGGAGTTGGACGACGCGGTCGCCGAGGACCCGGGTTCCAGCCGGGTGTTCCAGCTTTCGGTCTACGCCTATCTCGGGTATCTACAGGAGTCGCTGCTCAACGCCTTGATCGACTAGGGGTGACCGGCACCACTTCGGCCCGTGCCCGGCAGGCGTTAGGCTGGTGCACGTGCTGAGCATCGACCGGTCGATCATCGACGCGATCGTCGCCCACGCGCGCCGGGATCACCCTGACGAGGCGTGCGGCGTGGTCGCCGGTCCCATCGGCAGCGACACCCCGACCCGGCACATCCCGATGGACAATGCCGCGCGGTCGATGACCTTCTACGAGTTCGACTCGATGGAGCACCTGCGCGTGTGGCGGGAGATGGACGACCGGGACGAGGAGCCCGTCGTCATCTACCACTCGCACACCGCCACCGAGGCGTACCCGTCACGGACTGATGTCTCCTTCGCCGGTGAGCCGGGGGCGCACTACCTGCTCGTCTCGACCCGTGAGCCCGACTCGGAGGAGATCCGGTCGTTCCGGATCGTCGACGGCGTGGTCACCGAGGAGCCGGTCCGTGTCGTGGAGGCCGGTGTCGACCCGCACGCCGTCCAGTCCTACATGTTCGGGCAGAGCCCGGCGACGGTCGATTACGAGTGTTCCGGCCGCTGACTTGTCAGCGCCGCAGCCGTCTCGTCCCGTCACCGTAGGCACACCCGATCGAGGAGTTCCCATCATGGCCATTGAGGTTCGCATCCCCACCATCCTGCGCAGCTACACCGGCGGCGCCAAGGTCGTCGACGGCTCCGGCGACACGCTCGCCGATCTGCTCACCGACCTGGATTCCCGGCACGGCGGTCTGCGCGGCCGGCTGATCACCGACGCGGGCACGCTGCACCGCTTCGTCAACGTCTACGTGAACGACGAGGACGTCCGCTTCCTCGGCGCGCTCGACGCGAAGCTCTCCGACGGCGACAGCGTCACCATCCTGCCGGCGGTGGCAGGTGGCGCGTTCGGCTTCGCCGCCGCAGCGGCGATCAGCTCGCACAGCGCGGCGGCAGCGGCGATCAGCTCGCACAGCATCAGCTCGCAGAGTGTCGCCGCCGCGGTGGCTCGCGACGCCGTCGCGGCTCGCTGAGGTCGGCCGCCATGGCGCGGTACGACAGCCTGCTTGACGCCTGTGGGGGTACGCCGCTGGTCGGCCTGCCCCGACTCTCCCCGACGGTGCCCGACGGGGCCCCTCCGGTGCGGCTCTGGGCCAAGTTGGAGGACCGCAACCCCACCGGCAGCATCAAGGACCGGGCGGCGCTGTTCATGGTCCGGGCGGCGGAGGAGGCTGGCCGGCTCCGCGCCGGTGACACCATCCTCGAGCCGACGAGTGGCAACACCGGCATCTCGTTGGCCATGGTGGCGAAGCTGCGCGGCTACCGGCTGGTCTGCGTGATGCCGGAGAACGTCTCCACCGAGCGGGTGCAGCTGCTCCGGATGTACGGGGCCGAGATCATCTTCTCGCCGGCGGCGGGTGGTTCCAACCAGGCGGTCGCCACGGCGAAGCAGATCGCCGTGGAGCACCCCGACTGGGTGATGCTCTACCAGTACGGCAACGAGGCGAACGCGCGGGCGCACTACGAGACGACCGGGCCGGAGCTGCTGCACGACCTGCCCAGCATCACGGATTTCGTGGCCGGGCTGGGCACCACCGGCACCCTGATGGGCACCGGGCGTTACCTGCGGGAAAAGGTCGAGGGCATCCAGATCGTGGCCGCCGAGCCGCGCTACGGCGAGTTGGTCTACGGCCTGCGCAACATCGACGAGGGGTACGTTCCGGAGCTCTACGACGCCTCGGTGCTCTCCCGGCGGTTCTCGGTCGGCACCAGGGACGCGGTGTTGCGCACCCGCCAGCTCGTGGAGGTGGAAGGCATCTTCGCCGGGTTCTCCACCGGTGCGATCCTGCACGCCGCGCTGGCGGTGGCGCACGAGGCGGTGCGCGACGGCCGGCGGGCCGACGTGGCCTTCGTGGTCTGCGACGGCGGGTGGAAATACCTGTCCACCGGCGCGTACGGCGGCACACTCGCCGATGCCGAGGACGCCCTGGAGGGGCAGCTCTGGGCCTGACCGATCTGGTCTGCCGACTACGGGCCGTCGACATTCGTCGGCGGCCCGTACGCATCGCGGCGTACCGCGAGCGTGTGTCACGTTCGTGACAACTTCCGTTGGATGATTCTTGCTGCCGGGTGCGCCAGCGTAGGCTGCGCAGCGTGGCGTACGCGTCGGTAGAGATCATGGCCGGGACCATCGCCGGTGCGGGTGCTACTGATAGTGACAGCGAGACCACTCGATGCGACTGACCGTTCTGGGAAGTGCCGGCAGCTTCCCTGGCCCCGAGTCGCCCTGCTCGGCCTACCTCGTCGAGGCCGACGGCTTTCGGCTCCTGGTCGACTTCGGCTCGGGGTCGCTGTCCAGCCTCCAGCGGTACGCGGGGCTGCACGCCCCGGACGCCATCCTGCTGACCCACCTGCACTGCGACCACATGTTCGACGCCGTGCTGTACGTGGTGGTGCGCCGGTACGCCCCGGACGGCCCGTACCCGGCGCTGCCGGTGTACGCGCCCGCCGGCGCTCCGGACCGGCTCAGCGCCGCCTACGGCGACGACGGTTCGGTGGAGGACGTGTACCAGTTCTACGCGCTCCAGCCGGGCACGTTCCCGATCGGTCCGTTCGCGGTCACCGTCGACCGGGTCAATCACCCCGTCGAGACGTACGGTGTGCGGCTGGAGCACGACGGCCGTTCGCTGTGCTACTCGTCGGACACCGCGCCCTGCGAGTCGCTGCTGCGGCTGGCCCAGAACGCCGACGTGTTCCTCTGCGAGGCCAGTTACCTCGACGGCATGGACAATCCGCCGGATCTGCACCTGACCGGTCGGGAGGCCGGCGAGGCGGCGACCAAGGCAGCGGTGGGTCGGCTGCTGCTCACCCACCTGGTGCCCGCCTGGGGCAGCGAGGCGCACACGTTGGAGTCGGCCGCTTCCGCGTACACCGGGCCGCTCGAGGTGGTTCGGCCCGGCGCCAGCTACGAGGTCTGACGCAGCACGCCCGGTTCACCGAGGCCGGGCCGCGGTCGCCGGGTTCCCCGGTGTGTGCGGCGCGGACGTTCCCCGGGGCACCGCGAGCGAGGTGGATTGCCGTACCGCATAGGGTGCAGGCATGGCGCGACCTGACGGGCGAGGGCCCTCTCAACTTCGACCGGTGACCCTGACCCGAGGCTGGAGCACCCATCCGGAGGGCTCGGTGCTCGTCGAGTTCGGCGGCACCCGGGTGCTCTGCACGGCGAGCGTCACCGAGGGGGTGCCCCGCTGGCGCAAGGGTTCCGGGCTCGGTTGGGTGACCGCCGAGTACGCGATGCTGCCCCGGGCCACCAACACCCGCTCCGACCGGGAGAGCGTCAAGGGTCGGGTCGGTGGCCGTACCCACGAGATCTCCCGGTTGATCGGCCGTAGTCTGCGGGCCAGCATCGACCTCAAGGCGCTCGGCGAGAACTCGATAGTGCTCGACTGCGACGTGCTGCAGGCCGACGGCGGCACCCGCACGGCCGCGATCACCGGCGCGTACGTCGCCTTGCACGACGCGGTGGGCTGGCTTGCCGCCCGCAAGTCCTTGGCCGGCAAGCCGGACAAGGTGATGCACCGCTCGGTGGCCGCGGTCAGCGTGGGGATCATCGCCGGGGAGGCCCGGCTCGACCTCTGCTACGAGGAGGACGTCGCCGCCGAGGTGGACATGAACGTGGTCTGCACAGGTGCGGGCGACTTCGTCGAGGTGCAGGGCACCGGCGAGGCGGGCGTGTTCGCCCGCGACCAGCTCGACGCCCTGCTCGATCTGGCCGTCGCCGGCTGCTCCGAGTTGGCCGAAGCCCAGCGGAAGGCACTCGCATGAACAAGGTCCTGCTCGCCACCCGTAACCGCAAGAAGCTCATCGAGCTTCAGCGGATCCTGGACGGCGCGCTCGGCGCGCACCGGATCGCCCTGCTCGGGCTGGACGACATCGAGCAGTACGCGGAGCTGCCGGAGACCGGCCTGACCTTCGGCGAGAACGCGCTCATCAAGGCGCGGGAGGGTTGCCGGCAGAGCGGCCTGCCGACCATCGCCGACGACTCCGGGCTCGCTGTGGACGCGCTCAACGGGATGCCGGGGGTGTTCAGCGCCCGCTGGTCGGGCCAGCACGGCAACGACCAGGCCAACCTTCAGCTGGTGCTGGACCAGATCGGCGACGTGCCCGACGAGCAGCGGGCGGCCTCGTTCGTCTGCACCGTCGCGTTGGTGCTGCCGGGCGGCAAGGAGCATCTCGTCGACGGGCGGCAGTCCGGGCGGGTGCTGCGCGCGCCTCGCGGTGACGGTGGGTTCGGCTACGACCCGATCTTCCTGGGCGACGGACAGGACCGGACCAACGCGGAGCTGACCCCGGCGGAGAAGGACGCCATCAGTCACCGGGGCAAGGCGCTGCGCGAGCTGGCGAAACTGATCGCCAAGGTGCTGCCGCCCGCCGCCTGACGGGCGTACCAGGTGCTGTCGCCCGCCGCCTGACCCGCGGCGGACGACAGCGACCCGCCGGAGATCAGCCCAGCGGGCCGACCTCCCGTTCGATGGCGGCGCGCAACTCCGGCCCGGCGACGACGGCACGGGCCGCCTCCATCACCGGGGCGAGGAACACGTCCGGGCCGGGCTCGCCGGCTGCCGCACCGAGCGCGGCGACGGCCGCCCGACCGGCCGGAGACGGCTCCAGCGGGGCGCGCAGCTGGAGGCCGCGTACGCCGGCCAGCAGCTCCACCGCGAGCAGGCTGGTCAGGTTGTCCAGGACGGTACGCAGCTTCTTGGCCGCCGCCCAGCCCATCGAGACGTGGTCCTCCTGCATTCCGCTGGTGGGCAGCGAGTCCACCGAGGCGGGGGCGGCCAGTCGACGGTTCTCGGCGACGATCCCGGCCGCCGTGTACTGGGCGATCATCAGCCCGGAGTTCACCCCGGCGTCGGGGGAGAGGAACGCCGGCAACTCCCGGGAGCGGGTGACGTCGAGCAGCCGGTCGACCCGCCGCTCGGCGATCGCGCCCACCTCGGCGGCGGCGATGGCGAGGAAGTCCGCGGCGAAGCCGAGCGGTGCGCCGTGGAAGTTGCCTGTCGACTCGACCCGGCCGTCCGGCAGCACCACCGGGTTGTCCACAACGGACACCAGTTCCCGGCCGGCGACGGTGCGGACGAAGTCCAGGGTGTCGCGGGCCGCGCCGGCCACCTGCGGCGCGCAGCGCATCGAGTACGCGTCCTGCACGGCGTGCGCCAGGTCGTCGCGGTGCGAGTCCATCACCCGGGAGTCCTGCAACAGGCGGTGGATGTTCGCCGCCGACGCCGCCTGTCCGGGGTGTGGCCGGATCGCGTGCAGCTCGGGCAGGAACGGCCGCTCCGAGCCGAGCATCGCCTCGATGGCCAGCGCCGCCGTCACGTCGGCCATGGCGAACAGGTGCGCCGCGTCGTGGATGGCCAGCAGCAGCATGCCGAGCATGCCGTCGGTGCCGTTGATCAGCGCCAGCCCCTCCTTGGCGGCCAGCTCGATGGGCTTGAGCCCGGCGGCGGTCAACGCGTCCGCCGCGTCCTGCCGCTCGCCGGCCGGGCCGAGCACCCAGCCCTCGCCGAGCAGCACCAGCGCGCAGTGTGCCAGCGGCGCCAGGTCACCGGAGGCGCCCAGCGAGCCGTGCTCCGGCACCCAGGGGGTGATGTCGTGGTTGAGCAGGTCGACAAGGGCCTCCGCGACCAGCGGCCGGACCCCGGATCGGCCCAGGGCGAGGGACCGGACCCGCAGCAGCATCATGGCCCGGACCACCTCGCGCGGCATCGGGGCGCCCACCCCGGCGGCGTGCGAGCGGATCAGCGCGTGTTGCAGCTCGGCCCGCCGCTCCGGTGCGATGAAGGTGTTGGCCAACGCGCCGAACCCGGTGGAGACCCCGTAGACGGGACGGCCCGACGACTCGATGCCGTCCACGATGGCCCGGCTGGTCGCCATCGCGTCGATGGTGGCCGGAGCGAGGACGACAGTGGCGGTGCCGCGGGCCACCGCGAACACGTCGTCGGCGGTGATCCCGGTGGGCTGGATGGTCACGTGCGTCATTGCGGAACTCCGTTGCGTATTACCTGGCGGATCAGGGGGACACCGGGCCGGTAGGCCAGGTGCAGGTACGACGGCGCGTCGAGGACGACGAGGTCGGCCCGCGCGCCGGGGGTGAGGACACCGACGTCGTCGCGGCGCAGCGCCCGTGCGCCACCGGCGGTGGCGGCCCAGACCGCCTCCGCCGGGGTCATCCGCATCTCGCGGACCGCGAGGGCCACGCAGAACGCCATCGACGAGGTGTACGACGAGCCCGGATTGCAGTCCGTCGCCAGCGCCACCGTGACACCGGCGTCGAGCAGCCGGCGGGCGTCCGGGTACGGCGAGCGGGTGGAGAATTCCGCGCCGGGCAGCAGTGTCGCCACCGTGCGGGTGCCCGATCCGTCGCTGTGGGCCGTGTCGGCCAGCGCGGCCACGTCGGCGTCGCTCAGGTGGGTGCAGTGGTCGACGCTGGCCGCGTCCAGCTCCACGCCCAGCTGCACCCCGGGGCCGGGGCCGAGCTGGTTGGCGTGCAGCCGTACGCCCAGCCCGGCGGCCTGACCGCAGGCCAGGATGGCGCGGGCGTGGTCCACGTCGAAGGCGCCCCGCTCGCAGAACACGTCGATCCACTTCGCGTACGGGGCGGCGGCGGCCAGCATCGGCCCGCAGACCAACCCCACGTAGTCGTCGGGGCGGTCGGCGTACTCGGCGGGCACCACGTGCGCGCCCAGGAAGGTGGTCTCGGTGCTGGTCTCGGCGGCGATCCGCAGCGAGCGGGCCTCGTCGGCGACGGTCAGGCCGTACCCACTCTTGATCTCCATGGTCGTGGTGCCCTGGCGCAGCGCCTCCCCGCGCAGCCGCCGCACTGTGGCCCGCAACTCCTCGTCGGTGGCGGCCCGGGTGGCACCGACGGTGGTCCGGATGCCGCCGCCGGTGTAGGGCTGACCCGCCATCCGGGCGGCGAACTCGGCGGCCCGATCCCCGGCGAAGACCAGGTGGGCGTGGCTGTCCACGAAACCGGGCAGCACGGCGGCCCCACCGGCGTCGACGTGATGGTCGGCGGCCGGCGCGTACGCGGACGGCCCGACCCAGACCACCCTGCCCTCCTCGACCAGCACCGCGGCGTTGCGGCGGATGCCGAGCGGGCCGTCGCCGGCGCCGTTGGTGACCAGCTCACCGATGTTGTCGACCAGCAGACTGCCGCTCATGCGGGTGTCACCGCCTCGATCGCGGACGACAGTTCGGCCGGCACGTCGACTGTCAGGTGTCGGCCCTCGGCCACCACCACCCGGCCGTCCACCACCACCTGCTCGACGTCCGCCGCGCCGGCGGCGAAGAACGCGCCCACCGGCGGCACCCCGGCGGTGCGGGCGCTGTCCAGGCGTACCGTCACCAGGTCGGCGCGGGCACCCACCGCGATCCTCCCGGCGTCGGCCCAGCCCAGCGTGGCGTGCCCGGCGACGCTGGCCGCCTTCAGCAGGTCGAGTGGCGCGAAGTGACCGCGCCGGCGGGTACGCAGCCGCTCGTCCAGCTCGACCGCCCGAGCCTCCTCGAAGAGGTCGATCACGGCGTGGCTGTCGCTGCCGAGGCTCAACCGGATGCCCGCGTCGGCCATCAGCCGGGCCGGGCCGATGCCGTCGGCGAGGTCCCGCTCGGTGGTCGGGCAGAGGCACACAGCGGTCTGGCTGTCGGCGAGCACTGACAGGTCCGCGCTGGTGGGGTGGGTGGCGTGGACGGCGGTGGTGTGCGGCCCGAGCACGCCGTGCTCGGCGAGCAGCCCGGTGGGCGAGCGCCCGTGCACGGCCCGGCACTCGTCGTTCTCGGCGGGCTGCTCGGAGAGGTGCACGTGCAGCGGCGCCTGCCGCTCCCGGGCCCAGTCGGCGACAGTGTGCAACTGATCGGCCGGGACGGCCCGCACCGAGTGCACGGCAGCGCCGACCCGGGCGTGCGGGTCCGCCGGCTGGAACGCCGCGGCCCGCTCGGCCCAGCGGGCCGCGTCACCGTCGCCGAAGCGGCGCTGCGGGCCGGTGAGGGGCCGACCGTCCACGCTGGAGGTCAGGTAACAGGTGTCCAGCAGTGTGAGCCGGATCCCGGCGTGCGCGGCGGCCTCCACCAGCGCCGCGCCCATCGCGTTCGGGTCGTCGTAGGCGCTGCCGTCCGGTCGGTGGTGCAGGTAGTGGAACTCGCCAACGCAGGTGATGCCGGCGAGCGCCATCTCGGCGTAGACGGCCCGGGCCAGCGCGAGGTAGGTGTCCGGGTCCAGCCGGTCCGCGACGGCGTACATCTGGTCCCGCCAGGTCCAGAAGTCACCCCGCCCACCGTGGGTACGCCCGCGCAGCGCCCGGTGGAAGGCGTGCGAGTGCCCGTTCGCGAGACCGGGCACTGTGAGGCCGGGCAGCGGCACCGCGTCGGCGTACACCTCGACCCCGGCCGGTGGTCTGCTGCCGGGGGTCAGCGGCGTCACCGCGGCGATCCGGCCGTCCTCGACCTCGATGAGCACGTCGGGCGTGGGCTCGGCGTGCTCGGGCAGCCAGGCGTATTCAGCGAGCCAGCGGGCGGTGGTCATACTCCTCGCCTCCTTTGGAGCTGAATCGTCTGCGACATCAGCGGCCGTGGTGACACCGGCGGCCGGGGTGACACCGGCAGTTGGGGCGCTTCGGCTGATTCGTTTACGACATCAGCTCCAAAGGACGACAACAGGAGATGCGGCACCTCGCCACGCCGGAGACTCCGCACCCACCGACGCCGCGGCTCCGTGCCGTCCGAGGGGCGGCTCGACACGTCGTTCACCGGCATGTCAGCTCCTCCAGCACCCGGGCCAGCGCCCGCACCCCGGCAGCGCAGTCGTCGTCGGTGGCGGCCTCGGCGGGGGAGTGCGAGACGCCGGTCGGGTTGCGCACGAAGAGCATCGCGGTGGGCAGGTACGCGGCGAGCACTCCGGCGTCGTGCCCCGCGCCGGTGGGCAGCACCGGCGCGTCGAGCAGTGTGGCCAGGCGGTTGGCCAGCCCGCCGTCGAAGGCGACCACCGGGGTGGCCGACTCCTCGGTGACCGTCACCGTCGTACCGTCGCGGCGGGCCCGCTCGGCGAGCTTGCCGCGTACCGCGTCGACCAGCCCGGTCAGCGTCTCCGGGTCGGCCGCCCGGGCGTCCAGCCAGCCGGTCACCCTCGACGGGATTGCGTTTGTGGCGTTGGGTTCGACGGCGACCCGGCCCACAGTGGCGTGCGCGCCGCGCAGCCGGGCCTCCTTGTTGGCCGCCAGCACGGTGAAGGCGTAGGTCAACATCGGGTCGCGGCGGTCGGCCATCCGGGTGGTGCCCGCGTGGTTGCCCTCGCCGACGACGTCGAAGCGCCACCGGCCGTGCGGCCAGATCGCGCTGGCCACCGCGACCGGCGCGTCCGTGTCGACGAGCGCGCGGCCCTGCTCGACGTGCAGCTCCACGAAGGCGCCGAACCGGCCCAGCAACTCCGGGCGGGCACCCGCCGGCCGGTCACCGAGCGCCTCGGCGAAGCTCACCCCGGCCGCGTCGCGCAGGCCGGCCGCCCGTTCGGCCGACAGCGCCCCGGTGAGCAGCCGCGACCCCAGACACGGTACGCCGAAGCGCGCCCCCTCCTCCTCGACGAAGGCAGCCAGCACCAGGGGTCGGCCAGGGGTGACGCCCGCGGCGCGCAGCTCGTCCACGGCGAGGAACGCGCTCACGATGCCGAGCGGCCCGTCGTACGCCCCGCCGTGCGGCACCGAGTCGAAGTGGCTACCGGTGAGCACCGCGTCGGACGCTTCCGGGTCACCCCAGTGGGCGAAGAGGTTGCCGTTGCCGTCCTCGGTGACCGGCATGGCACGGCGCTCGGCCTGCGCCCGGAACCAGGCGCGCAGCTCCCGCTCCGGCTCGGTCAACGCGTACCGCAGATAGCCGCCGCTGTCGGCGTCCCGCCCGACCGGCGCGATCTCGTCCCACAGCGCCCGGAACCGGGCGGAAAGGTCGTCCGTCACGCGGGTCCCTCCGTCATGGGGACCCGGACCCCGGTGCGGTCGGCGACCTCGCGGGCGCTCTCGTAGCCGGCGTCGACGTGCCGGATGACGCCCATCGCCGGGTCGTTGGTGAGCACCCGCTCGATCTTCTGCCCGGCGAGGGCGGTGCCGTCGGCCACGCACACCTGCCCGGCGTGGATCGACCGGCCGATGCCCACCCCGCCGCCGTGGTGGATGGACACCCAGGAAGCCCCGCTGGCCGTGTTGACCAGGGCGTTGAGCAGCGGCCAGTCGGCGATGGCGTCGGAGCCGTCGGCCATCCCCTCGGTTTCCCGGTACGGGCTCGCGACGCTGCCGGTGTCCAGGTGGTCCCGGCCGATCACCACCGGGGCGGAGAGTTCGCCGGAGGCGACCATGTCATTGAACCGCACGCCCGCCCGGTCCCGTTCGCCCTGACCGAGCCAGCAGATCCGGGCCGGCAGGCCCTGGAACGCGACCCGCTCACCGGCCAGCTTTATCCAACGGGCCAGCGACTCGTTCTCCGGGAACAGGTCGAGGATGGCCCGGTCGGTGGCCGCGATGTCGGCCGGGTCGCCGGAGAGCGCCGCCCACCGGAACGGACCCCTGCCCTCACAGAACAACGGCCGGATGTACGCGGGCACGAAGCCCGGGAAGTCGAAGGCGCGCTGATAGCCGCCGAGCTGCGCCTCACCCCGGATCGAGTTGCCGTAGTCGAACACCTCGGCGCCGGCGTCGAGGAAGCCGACCATCGCCTCCACGTGCGTCGCCATCGACGCGCGGGCCCGGTCGGTGAACTCGGCCGGCTTCGCGGCGGCGTAGTCCCGGGCCTCGGCCAGCTCCACTCCCACCGGCAGGTAGGCCAGTGGGTCGTGCGCGCTGGTCTGGTCGGTCACGATGTCGATCTCGACGCCCCGGTTCAGCAGCTCCGGGAAGACCTCGGCGGCGTTGCCGACCACGCCCACGCTCAGGGCGCGGCGCTCCCGCTTCGCGGCGCGGACCCGGGCGATCGCGTCGTCCAGGGAGTCGGCGACCTCATCCAGGTAGCGGTCGTGCACCCGACGGTCGAGCCGGGTGCGGTCCACGTCCACGATCAGGCAGACGCCGCCGTTCATGGTGACAGCGAGTGGCTGCGCGCCGCCCATGCCGCCGCAGCCGGCGGTCAGCGTCAGCGTGCCGGCGAGGGTGCTGTCGAACCGTTTGGCGGCCACCGCCGCGAACGTCTCGTAGGTGCCCTGGAGGATGCCCTGGGTGCCGATGTAGATCCACGAACCGGCAGTCATCTGCCCGTACATGGTCAGGCCGAGCTGTTCGAGGCGGCGGAACTCCGGCCAGGTCGCCCAGTCGCCGACCAGGTTCGAGTTGGCCAGCAGGACCCGGGGCGCCCACTCGTGGGTGCGCATCACCCCGACCGGGCGGCCCGACTGCACCAGCATCGTCTCGTCCTCGCGCAGGTCGGTCAGCGTGCGGACCAACGCGTGGTACGACGGCCAGTCCCGCGCCGCCTTGCCGGTGCCGCCGTAGACCACCAGGTCGTCGGGGCGTTCGGCCACCTCGGGGTCGAGGTTGTTCATCAACATCCGCAGGGCGCCCTCCTGCTGCCACCCGCGGGTGGTGAGCTGGCTGCCCCGTGCGGCACGAATGGGCTGGGTCATCTCTGGTTCTCCTCCGGTCAACCGAGGAACAACTGTCGGCGGGCCGCGGAGGCTTCGAACGCCTCCAGTCGGCGCTGGGTGTCGGCCGGGGTGGCGTCGCAGATCGCCTGCAACAGCACCATGGCCAGGGTCATCGGGGCGGTGTGCAGGTCGAAGACGAGTTGCGCGCCGACCGCGGCGGCGAGCACCACGTCGGCGTGCTCGGTGGCCGGGCTGACCGGGGAGTCGGTGATCGCCACCACTGTCAACCCGGCGTGGCGGGCGTCGCGCAGCGCGTCCAGGGTTTCCCGGGGGTAGCGGGGCAACACGAAGGCCAGGACGGCGGACGCCCCGGCCTCGGCCGCCTGCTCCAGGCGGTCGGTGAGCAGGCTGCCGCCGTCGTCGAGGACCCGTACGTCCGGGTGCACCTTCGCCGCGAAGTAGGCGAAGTACGCGGCCAGCGGCGCGGCGGCGCGCAGGCCGAGCACCGGCAGTGGGCGACTCTCGGCGAGCAACCGTCCGGTCTCGGCGATCCGGTCCCGGTCGGCGAGCTGACCGGCCAGTCGTTCCAGGTTGCCCATCTCCGCGCGCACCGCCTGCTGGAGTTCATTGCCGGCGTCCGTCGATCCGCCCGGAGTCGAGCCGGTGAGGTCTCGCAGCCGGCGGCGCAGCGCCGGATAGCCGTCGTGGCCGAGCGCGACGGCGAACCGGGTGACCGACGGCTGACTCACGCCGGCCAGCTCGGCGACCTCGGCGGCGGACAGGTATGCCACGCCGGGGGCGTGCTGCACCAGACAGTGCGCGATTCGGCGCTGGGTGGGGGTGAGTCGCACCCCTTGGAACAGGTCGAGCACCCGGTCAGCGGGTGCCGCGACAGCTCCTTCATTCATGAGCTGACTCTATGCATAGAAACTTTCATAGACAACCACCTCGGGTCACCCCCGCCCCCCGCTCAGCCGTCACGACTCGTAACATGCGGGCGTCCAGCGCGAGCAGGATCGCGCCAGCGAGAAGGAGCGTCGTGGTCGCAGTCGAGGACGCCCCGCCCATTCGCGTCACGCCGCCGGCACCCGCCCGGCGCGTCCGGGCGACGGTCGGTGAGGCGCTGCCGATCATCGCTCTCGTCGGGGCCTTCTTCGTCGTCAACGACATCCGGTCGTGGCTCACAGCCCAGTACTGGGGCGACGAGGCGTGGGTCGCGCTCTCGGTCCGCTTCCCCCTCGCCGATCTGCCGGTGACGACCTCATCGAGCCCGATCGGGTGGAGTTTCCTGCTCCGACTGGTCCCGGACATCGACCACCTCCGGGTCGTACCCCTGGGTTTCCAACTGCTGACAGTCGTCGCGGCCTACCTTCTGGGCCGCTCGCTGGCGTCCGAACGCGCTCGGGGCATCCTCATCGGCGTCGTCACCGGGCTCGCCGTCCTGCTCCTGCCGGTCCAGCAGACCCGCCACGACCTGAAGCAGTACACAGCGGACGCCGCCGTGGCGGTCTGCCTGCTCGCCCTGGCCACCTGGACGGAACGCTCCTGGTCTCGGCGACGACTCGCTGTGGTGGTGGCCGCGGTGGGCCTGGGCATGCTGCTGAGTCACACCACCGCCATCGTCGCGGTCTGCGTCCTCGGAGGGCTGCTGCTCTCCGTCGCCGTGCGCCGGGAGTGGGCGAGGACGGCCGAGGCGACCGTCGCCGGCCTGGTCGCCGGCGTGCTCGTCGCCGCCGTCTACTTCGGAGTGTCCGCCCGGGGCAACAACGACGCCATGCGGGACTACTGGGACGCCTTCCTGCCGAGCGTCTCCGAACTGCCCGCACACCTCGTGCGGCAGGCCAAGGCCCTGTCGCCGATGCTCGGCGCACCAGTGCCGATCCTCGCCGTCCTCCTCGTGCTCGGCGTCCTCACGCTGTTCCGACGCGGACACGCCGCCCCGGCGATCGCCGTCCTCCTGCTGCCGGTGGCGGCCATCGGGCTGGGGGTCGCGGGGATCTACCCCCTGCTCGACCCGCGCACGTCCCACTTCCTGATCGTGGTGGCGGGCCTGGTGGCCGGCATCGGCATCATCGGTCTGGCCGATCTGACCGTCGCCGTGGTCCGCCGCGGGCTGCCCCGGCTACCACCGGGCGTGGTGGCCGCCGTTACCTGCGCCGTCCTGCTCGCCAGCTTCGCCGCCGTCAACCACCGCTGGTACCGCACGGACGGCGACGAACCCGGGGTCTGGCGGGCACACCAGGCCATCACCGACATCGGATCGTCGACCCGGTACGTCGCGGCTCACAAGGGACCACACGACCTCGTCGTGGTCAGTGGGCCCGCCTGGTTCGGGTTCACGCTCTACTCCGACCAGGACCCGCTGAAGCTGGTCGCGCCGGTCACCGGCACCGTCGGTTGGACCCTCACGATGCCCACCCGCGCCGATGTGATCCTCCCGAAGCCGGCCGCCGCCGACGAGCAGTCCATCAAGGACGCACTCGACGAGATTCTGGCCCAGGCCGCGAAACGGCCGCCCGGCACCCGGGTCTGGCTGGTCCGTGCGTACACCCACCCGAGTGAGCCAGTGTGGCAGGCGGCGCTCGCCGACTATCACGTGCAACGCGTCACGTCCGGACCGGAGCCAGTGGTCGTGATCAGCAAGAGGTGACGGCGGCGACGAGCTGACGGGTGACCGCCGGGCGACTGACTGTGGCACCGGTCGGTACCATGCGCCTGGCGGTCGAGCGGAGGAGTTGGCATGCAGCCGGAAGGCCCCTACAGGTTCACCCACTTGCTGGGCGGTTCACCGGTGGGCAAGGCCTGGGCCGCCATCGACGAGCAGGGCCGGTTCGTGAGCGTGGCCGTGCTGGACGCCGCCGTGGCCGCCACTCCCGGATGGCGGGACGCCTTCGCCGGGATCGCTGACGCTCTCGCCCAGTCGGCCAGCGGCCCCGCCTTCACGTACGCGGACTTCTCCGCCGCCGCGCCCTGGGTGGCATATCCCGCGGAGGCCGGGCCGGGCGCGGAGAAGCTGATCCGGGCGCTCGGCGTGGAGTACCACCCCGTGCCCGCCGCACCACCGCAGCCGGTGTCCGGCCCGCCCCAGCCCGTGTCTAGCCCGCCGCAGCCGGTGTCTAGCCCGCCGCAGCCGGCTTCGAACTCGCCGCAGTCGGTGTCTGGCCCGCCGCAGTCGGTGTCTGGCCCGCCGCAGCCGATCACCGGCATGCCGCACGCGCCGTGGGCGGTTCAGGGAACTCCTATTCCTCGCCAGCCGATCCTCTCGGATCCGCACCCGGTGTCGGGCGCGCCCACGTCGGCCTTCCCCGCGTCGGGGGTGCCTGCGTCGGGGGTGCCGGCGTCGGGAGTGCCGGCGTCGGGAGTGCCGGCGTCGGGGGTGCCCGCGTCGGGGGTGCCCGCGTCGGCCGCTCCGGCCGCGTCCGACGGTGGCCCGGCATCCGGCGAGAACCTGCAGATGTCGCCCACACAGGCCAGTCCCGCCGAGGCTCCACCGTTCAACCCGTTCGTGGCGTCGGAACGTCGAATCAAGCCCTCCGAGCCGCCGAGGCGGCCGATCGGCCTCTGGGTCGCCGTCGCCGCGCTGCTGTCGGTGGCCGCGCTCGGGGGTGGAGCGGGCCTCTGGGCCGTCTCGGCCACGACGCCCGACGAGCCGGCAGCCGCGCCCACGGCCGCCCCGACCGCCACAGCTGCGGCACCCGGGATCGAGCCCTGGGCGGCGGCCGCACCGCGCAGCCCGGATGAGCATGCCCTCGCCACCGCTGCGCCCTCGATGGTCTTCCTCGAGGTCATCATCAGCGGGTACGCGCGCAACGCGCAGGACGGCACCCTGCTGCACGCTGAGCCCTTCACCTTCAGCCGTCGCTGCAGCGGCGTCATCGTCAACCGCGGCGGGCACGTCCTCACCAACGGCCAGTGTGTCAAGCCCTCCCCGGAAACCATGCGGGACAACGCGCTCGCTGGGCTCGCCAAGAGGCTCGTCGCCGCCGGCCAGCTGAAGCCCGCGGACGTGGAGGGCTACACCAAGGGCCGTGCGGCGACCACGGTCTTCACCGGCCGCGACCGAGGCACGGAGCCCGACGCCAAGCTGTACGGACAGTTGAACGTGGCCATTGGCGACGTCACCAACGGTCCGGCGATCCCTGGCACCATCGTCCGGGCTCTCCCCCTCGCCGAGGGCAACCTGGCGCTGGTCGCGCTCGACCAGGCGGACCTTCCCGTTGCCGAACTGAACACCTCCGCCACGATCGCCCCGGATACCGCGCTGCTGATCCTCGGCTACGGCACCACCGACACCGAGTACCGCTCGGCCACCTACACCGTGCGGTCCGCACCGGTGCGGGTGACCGAAGTGGACCCCCAGTCTTCGGTCTACCGGATCAACGCGGACGTCGGGGTGTACTCGCGTGGGGGGATCGCCATCGACCAACAGGGCCGGGTGGTCGGGATGCTCGACCACGACCTGTCGCTCAGCGACGATGCGACCCGGCTCGTGGTGCCGGTTGCCACGATAAGCGGGCTGCTCGGCGCCGCCGGTATCGAGAACGGCCTCGGCGAGCCGGACCGGCTGTACCGCAGTGGCCTGGACGCCTACTTCGCTGGCGACGAGGCGAGCGCCGTGCCGCGGTTCGAGGACGTCGTGGAGCGTGTTCCCTCGAACGTCCTGGCCCGGGCGTACCGCGAGGCGGCCGCCGCGTCGGACGGCAAATCCTCCCGACCCGGCTGGGCGGTGCCGCTGCTCGTCGCCGCCGGCGTCGCGCTGGCGGGTGGGATCGGCATGCTCGTCGTGTGGCGGCGGCGCCGCAACTCCTGGTAGCGGGGGCCAGGGCCTCCGCCGGGCCGTGCCGTGCGGTCGGTCGCCGCACGGCATGGCCGACGCCCTACTGCTGTTTGGCCGCGATCTCACACACCTCATGCACGCTGCGAACGGCGCTGTCCCAGGTCAGCGACGTGCGGAAGTGGGTGACGGCACCGTGGCTCAGGCCGGCGTAGCGGTCGGAGAAGGCCAACAGGTTCGCGACCTCGTCGGCGTACTGCGCCGCCGAGGCGTCGACAGGCAGCAGGATTCCGCTGTGGCCCTGCCGAACGACATCCGGTACGCCGTCGACCGCGCTGCCTAGCGACGGGAGGGCGTACGCCGCGGCCTCGGCGAACACGATGCCGAACGGCTCGTTCCGGGTGGGGAGGACGAACAGGTCGGCCGCCCGGTACAGGCTGTCGAGCCTCGCGCTGTCCTCGGCGCTGTCCTTGTTCAGGAACCCGTGGTAGGTGACGTGGTCCCGCTGCCACGAACTGTCCGGCGGTCGGACGCCCACCACGTCGAGATGGACCGGGACGCCCCGTCGGCGCAATTCGTCGGCGATGAGCACGCACCGGTCCATGCCCTTTCGCTCCCACTCGACGCCCACGGCGAGAAGCCGGGGGAGGGCCCCGATCCGAAGCTTCGGCTGCGCCTCCGCGCCGACCCGATTGGCGCCGAAACCGATGCGGTGGACCCGGGACGGGGTGAGGCGGTACCGGGAAAGGGCGTCTTCGTACGCGACCGTCGAGGACATGATGACCGCGGCCATCTCACGCAACGACGTTCCCTCGATCGGCTCGACCTGGCGTCGGGTTCGTTCGGAGAGGCGCTGCCAGTGCGGCGCTTTGTCCATCCGCTGCGCGTAGGTGGCGTCGGTCCAGATCACGGCGGGAATGTCACCGTCCTCGACGCCCAACGTGTGCCAGCCAAGCAGAAGGAGGACGTCGGCGTTCGCCCGCCGCGCCTGCGCCTGCATCTCTCGCGTCATCCGTCGGACGAGCCACGGCTCCACCTCCCAGTTCACCTTCAACCGTGCCCGTTTCGACGCCGCCGCGACCACCTTGCCGGAACGCACGAGCAACGGCGAGGGCTCGTCGAGCACCACGCAGTCGGCGTCGAGGTCCCGCATGGTGCGGACGACGTTGGCCGGGATTCCGGACCAGGTGAGGATGTCGTCGGCGCGTCCCTCGGCCGTGCAGATGGCTATTCTCATGGCGAGGATTGTGCCGCAGGCCCTCCATCGGCCCGATGACGCCTCACGCGCCGCTTCGGCGACGTCGTCTAGTCCGCGAGGACCGGCACCAGGGCCTCCTCAAGCAGCGGTGCCAGCTTGCGGGCGTACTCCGCGGTGACGTGGTTCCGGTCCCGGCGGACGACTACCCCGCCGACGAAGATCGGGCACCGCTCGGAGACGCAGAACCAGTCCGCCGTGGCGATGTGCCACGAGCCCCGGGCGCTCCAGACGCGGCGGTCGACCCTGCCGTACGACTGATCCTCCTGGGACAGCGTCGAGATGCAATCCGGGGGTGCGGAGAGCCGGGTGATGCACGTCCTCGGGTCCAGCCCCACCGGCGGCGGTTGCAGGGCGACGATCCTCCCTGCCGCCGCCAGCCACCGTTCCCGAGCGGTACGGGTGGCCTGTTCCCACTCGGTCAGTGACGCGCGCTGACCGGCTTTGGTGAACCGTTGGTGATAGGCGTTGCTGACGACAACCAGTTCGGGTTCGAGTTTCGTGACGAGGGTCCGTACCGTCTCCCGATGGCCCGGACAGGATCGGGTGATGTCGTCGATGGGGGAGACGGTGTCCGCGGCGAGGAAGGGACAGCCGGCGTAGGTCAGGTCCCGGACCACCCACCCGGCCGGCTCGAGAGCCGCGCGGACCAGGGGAAGCCAGGCCGCACCGATGGAGTCGCCGACCACGACGGCCAACCGGCGGGGGCGCGGTGCGGTGACCGCGCAGTCGTTGCCGTCCGAGACGGCCGGCCGGCATCCCCGCCCGTCGCCATCGGTAAAGACCAGCCGATCCAATTTGCCCGGGGGAGGCGTCAACACCGGCCATTCCGCGACGTCCAGCGCCGTACGGATCTGGGCTTCCAACTGGTCCTGCGACGTGATCGCCACCGGGTGCGCGGCGACCTCCGGCGAGGGCGTGCGGACCGTCACCGTGGCGACCACAGCCACAGTGGCAGCCAGTGCTGTCAGGCCGGCGGCCCGCCGGATCAGCGTTGTGCGGGTCCGGCGGCGCGGCGATGCTGTCCGCCGGCCCTCCAACCACGACGATCTGCGGATCGGGTCCTCAACCAAGTGGTAGGAGAGCACGGAGAGCAGCGCCGTACCGCCGAGCGTGAGGATGGGTACGGTGTGCCGGCCGGCGGGCAGCGCAGCACCGATCAGAACGAACAGGGGGAAGTGCCACAGGTAGAGGGAGTAGGAGATGTCGCCGACGTACCGTGCGGCCCGGTTGGTCAAGGGAAACATCAGCCGTTGCCCACCGACGCCGCCCGCGATGACCAAGGCCGCCGAGATCACCGACAGGATGGCGCCCGGGACCGGAAAAGGGGTCTGCGCGGAGACGGTGAAGAGCGAGACGGCAAGGCCGGTCAACCCGAGCCACTGGTACGCGGGGCGAGCCGGCGCCGGTATGCGGGCCAGCAGCGGCGTCGCCACGGCGAGCAGCGCGCCGACTCCCAATTCCCAGGCGCGGGAGAAGGTCGAGAAGTAGGCGACCGTCGGGCGCTGGCCGACCTCCCAGAGGGCGAACACGATCGAGCCGACGACGACCGCGCCCAGGACCGCCCCCGTCGCCCACTGGGACGCGCTCCCGGCCCGACCCCACCGTAGGGCGGCGTGCAACACCAGCACGAGCAACAGCGGCCAGACGAGGTAGAACTGCTCCTCTACCGACAGCGACCAGTAGTGCCGTAGCGGCGAGACGGGGCCGTCGGTCTGCCAGTAGTCGGTGCCCACGGAGGCGAACCGCCAGTTGGACGCGAACAGTCCGGCCCAGAGTGCGTCCCACGCCGTGGACCGGAAGCGGTCGCCCAGGAACAGCAGCGACGAAGCGACGTACGTGCACACCAGGACCAGCACCGCCATGGGCATGATCCGCCGCACCCGGCGCCGGTAGAAGTCCGCGAAGGAGACTCGTCCCGTCCGATCGTGTTCCTTGAGCAGCAGGCTCGTGATCAGGAAGCCGGAGATGACGAAGAAGACGTCGACGCCGACGAAGCCACCGGCCGGCCAGCCGAGGACGTGTTCGAGGATCACCACCACGACCGCTACGGCTCGCAGTCCCTGGATGTCCGCGCGGAAGCCCGTGCCGGGTGTCCCGGGATGCCGAGAGGCGACACGAGGATCCGGCGTCACGAGGGGACCTGACGACATCGGGTGCTTCCTTCGTTGTGCGTCTACCGGACCCGGCGACTCAGTCTCGCGCGTCAGCCGTGGCATGACCGATGCGGTGATCGCTGGAAAGGCGGCGAAGCGCTGCCAGCGGTTCCGGTCGGTCGGCGGTCTCCACCGGTGCCTCCGTTGGTGGAGGTCCCGCCGGTGCGGTCGTTGACGTGGTCAGCATCATCGTGATGAAGATCCAGGTCAGTCCGTCGACGGAGAGCGGGTTCCAGACGACCTCGGTGAACGAGTAGATGACGAAGAGCGCCACGGGCGCCTTGGCGGAGAAGGCCCGACCGTCGGTGACCCTCCCATGCAGCAGGGCCGTCAACCAGAGGCCCCACAGGGTCAGCGCGACCAGGCCCCCGGAAAAGATGACCAGCACGTATCCCGAGTGGAAGAAGTGGTACGGCGCCTCGCCGATGTCCCTGAGGTAGTACCACTTCGAGACACCGACACCGGTGACCTCCGAGTTGGCGATGTAGTCGCGGGCGTGGACCCAGATGTTGCCGCGGTTGCTCAGCGTGGTCTTCGACGCGCTCCAGGTCAGGTAGGTGGCCATGCCGACGCATCCGACCACCACTGCCACGCAGAGCGCGAAGTTGATCTGCGGGTACGCGCGCCGCCGCTCGAGCAGCCAAGCACCGACCACCCATACGCCCACCGCGGCGATGGCCAGGTAGCTGGTCCGGGATCCGGTGGCGACGATGATCAACAGGCAGTACCCCGCCGCGGCCAACAGTCGTCTCCGGCTCAGGCTGTAGACAGCGGCGACCAGGGTGAAAGACGCGATCATGGCGACGTAGTTCTCGGAGTTGTAGAAGCTCTTGAACAGCGCCCCCGCAAGCGAGCACTTATCCAGCTTTCCGGTGGTGCAGGCCCGCCATGCCTGGTCGTAGAGGGCGGTCGGGATCGTCATTACCGACAGGACGGCCAGCCCGGTGTAGGCCATCGCCCCGATGCTCAGGGTGACCCGCGCCGCCATCAGCCACACCGCGAGCAGCACCAGCCCCGCGGCACCGTACGCGGGCAGCCGTGAGCCGTACACGCCGGCGCCGGCGAGGGCGTCGACGACGAGGCACCAGATCAGTACCGCCCCGGCCATCGCCAGACTGATCCGCTGCCAGACGCCGACGGGGCCGCGCAGCCGCCCTCGCCGCGCGACGACCAGCCACCCGAGAAGACCGAGCAGCAGCAGGCCGATGATCAAGGACGAGCGGTCCTCGGCGAGCGCCGGCGCGGCGTTGGCAAGCACCGCGAAGGCGATGAGTGCGACAGCGACCCCTTTGTCACCGAAGGCGGCGACGACCGCCCGCCGGGTCCAGATCAGCCATGCGGCCACCATGACGCCACTGATGCTCAGCAGAACGCCGAAGAGCGTGGTCACGTCATACCCCTTCCGTGCGGCGCTCGGTGCGGGTGCCGTCCGGGTCGCGTCGCAGGGCGACGACGAGGCACCCCCACAGCAGGACGGCGAGCAGAGCGTCGCACACCAGACTCGACACCACCGCACCCTGCCACCCGTACGCCGGAATCAGCCACACGTTCAGGCCGGCGTTCACCACTCCGACCGCGATCTGAGCGACGGTGCGGCGTCCCTGCATCCGGGCACCGGAAAGGGTATCGGCGGCGAGGTAGTGGATCGCCTTCAGCACCAGCAGCGCGCTCAGGCCCTGCAGGGCGAGGGTGGCGGCCTCGTACTCGGGGCCGAAGACCACCGGCATCATCCAGGCGAACGCGACGAGCAGGAGAGATGCCGGCACGCTGAACGCCAGGTAGCGCGGCAGCAACTTACGCGTGAGCCGCAGTGCGGATCGAGGGCCGTTGCGCCCCGCCTCGAAGAAGCTGGGGTACGCGACAGCACCCATCGAGCGGGCCGGCGTGTACGCGAAGTCGACAACGCGGTATGCCGCGGCGTAGATGGCCGCGCTCTCCGTGGTCCCCAGCTTGGAGAGCATCACCTTGTCGAGGTCGTTGTAGACAGTCTGGGCCGACAGACCCACGGCGAACAGCATGCCGGTCCGCGCCTGCGCCAACGATCCCCGGACCTCCAGCGGAGTCCGACCTGACCCGCGCAGGCCACCCAGGACCACTGCCACGCACACCGCCGTCGACAACAGCACCGAGGTCACGGCCCAGGCGTGCAGGGTGACTGGTCCGGCTGCCGCGGCCAACGCGATGACCCCGACCAACCGGGCGACCTGTAGCAACGCGGGGATGACGGAGGCGAGCAGAATCCGACCTCGTGCCTGCACGGACGCGCCAACGGCCTCGATGAGACGCCAGGCCACCAGATCGGCGAAAGCCAGACAGAAGAGGTCGATCAGGCTCGTCTGGGCACCCCAGATCAGCGCCCCCGCCGCAGCGATCAGCACTGTCGCGCCAGCCCCGAACATCACCGACAGCAGCAGCCCTCGGACCAGATGGCGGGCCCACTCGGCGGGCGCGTCGGCGTGGCTCTGGAAGATCAGGCTTGGTGCACCGGCCGACGCGAACGGCGAAACGACCGCCACCAGGGCCGTGATGCCGACGAAGAGGCCGTACGTGTCGATGGGCATCTCCCGCGCCAGCAGCACGAAGAGTGCCCCCTGCGCGAGGGTCCGCAGCAGGGTTCCCACGAAGAAGGTGCCGGACTTGCGCAGAAAGGCGTCACCGCGGCGGGGCGCCCGATGGCGTGGTGACGCGCTGCGATCCGGTTCGCCCGATAGATCGACTGTTCCTTGGGCGAGGGTCATCGGCGCACCGCCTCCACCCACTGTCGGCTGATCCGGGCCGGATCGAAAGCGACCGAGCGGGCGTGCCAGGCCTTCTCGAAATCGACGGGCCCGGGCCGGCCGAAGCCCGTCAGGTGCCTGATCGCCTCGGCGAGGGCGGTCGAGGTCGGGGCCGTCGTCAGCACGCCGGGCACCAGGTCCGGCACCATCTCGTCGACGGCGGACACGGGCATCGCCGCGACGGGCAGTCCTACTTCGGCTGCCTCGACGAGGCTGAAGCCGAAGGTCTCCGCCAGCGATGGGTGAACGAGCAGGTCGGCGTCGGCCAGCAGCCCGCGGACGTCAGGGATCCGGCCGAGGAACGTCACCCGATCCGCCAGGCCGCGCTCGCGCGCCCGGGTCTCCAACAGAGTCCGCTCCTCGCCGTCTCCGGCAAGCGTCAGGTGGTAGGTGGCGGGCAGTTCCGCGAGCGCGTCGATCGCGCACAGGTGGTTCTTCAGGGGGCGGAGCGCGCCCGTGGTGACCAGCCGGATCCTCGCCGGATCGGCGATTGGCCGGGGCGGGACGAACGGCACGGTCGGCACCGGGTTGGGGATCGTGACGACGCGCGACCCGGAGTGGAGATCGCGCACCGTCCGGGCCACCCCGTCGGACACGGCCACGACGAGCCGTGGCCGGAGGGCACCGAACCCGGACGCGCGGGCGAGCATCCGCACCCGACGGTCGGCCCGCATCCGCTCGGGCAGCAGCGAGTGCTCCCAGGCGATGAAGGTCCGAGATGAGCCAGCCAGAGCCGCCCCGACGGGCACGCTGCCCCACAGTCCGCTGGCGACGACCTCCACGTCCGGGGGCAGGCTCCGCAGCCGGCGGCGCAGCGGGGGCACCGCTTCCACCAGCCGGGTGAGCCGCGACCCGAGGTCCAGGGTGTCGACACGGAGGTCGTCGAGCCCGTGCGGAACTCCCCGGGACAGAACGGTCGCGGACACCTCCACGCCGTGACGTGCGAGCCCGCGCATCACCAGGACTGCGGCTCGCTCCATGCCGTAGTACGGCTCGAGCTGCGGCAGTACGAAGTGCAGACGCATCAGTGTGGCCGTTCGGTCTCAAGCGGTCGAGTGGGGCTGCTGGGGGCCTTCGACTTGCGCATGGCGACCCGTTCCAGGGTCGACCGGGGTACCAGCCCGAGCGCCGCCAGCACCGCGTTCCGGGCGGACGGAGGTGAGTTGCGGCGGATCGCCCGCACCATCTCCCGTACGCCCTCCCGGTCTCGGGCCTGGAGAGCGTAGCGGAGGGTCTGGGCCGCGATGAAGTCCGAGAAGGTTCCCGGCGCCCACACGCCCTCCCAGCGCTGGGCCCAGTGCCACGAGGTACGCCAGTCCGCGCCGGCCGAGATCGACCCGGGGCTGCCCACCGTGTAGACGGCCGTCGCCTCCTCCACCTGGACGATCTTCACCCGGGGCAGCCGGGCGACCCGAACCAACCAGTCCCAATCCTGGTGCCGGGGGAGCGTCTCGTCCCAGCGGCACTCGGTCGCCAACTCGTACGTGGTCAGGAGCGTCGACGTGGGTAGCGACTGCCGGCCGATGCCGAGGTGGCGGCGGCGGAACAGGTAGTCCTCCGGCAGCATGCCGTCGGGGATCACCTCGGCGGGAGCCGGCGTCGGCAGCGGCTCGGCGCCGTCCTTGCGTTGCAGGATCCGGGACGACACGACGGGGCGGAACCCGGCCGCCGCGACCCGCTCCAGCGCGGGCACCTGTGCCGCCAGTTTGGTCGGCAGCCAGGTGTCGTCATCGTCGAGGAACGCGACGTGGCTGCCCGGGATCGCGTGGGTGACTCCGAGGTTGCGGGCGTACGACCCGCGTCGGCCGCCGCCGGTGCAGACCACCCGGTCGATGTGCTGTCCCAGGTTCCGCACCGTCTGCGGCACCTCCGGGGTGTCACAGACGACCACGATGTGCACGGATGCGCCCTGCTGGGAGCGGGCGGAGAGCACCGCGTCGGCGATGCTGGGGCGGCCCGTAGTGGGGATCACGACGGATACGTTCGGCATTGCGTTCTCCATGCGTTGGGGGTACGACCGGCACACGGCCGCCGGGTACGGCCGACGGCCGTACCCGGCGGTGTGCCGGTGCGTGGGCGGATCAGCGGCCGCCGGCGCGGAACACCTCGGTCACCGTACGGAGCACCACCTTGACGTCGAGCCAGAGGGACCAGTTCTCGATGTAGAAGTTGTCGAAGCGGGCCCGGTCGGAAATCGGGGTGTCGCCGCGCAACCCGCTGACCTGCGCCAAGCCGGTGAGCCCGACCGGGACGCGGTGGCGCATCGCGTACTGGGGGTATTCGGCCGAGAACTTTTCGACGAAGTAGGGACGCTCGGGTCGGGGGCCGACCACGCTCATGTCGCCGCGGAGGATGTTCCAGAGCTGGGGGAGTTCGTCGAGGGAGGTCCTGCGCATGATCCGGCCGATCGGCCCCACCCGCCGGTCGTTGGCGATGGACCAGTTGGTCTGCGACTCGTGCTCGTCGACGGGGCGCATGGACCGGAACTTGATGATGTTGAAAGGTCGGCCGTGCCGACCGATGCGCTCCTGGTAGAAGAAGATGCCGGGGCCGCCGTCGATGAGCGTGGCGACCGCGCAGATGAGGAGCACCGGGCTCAGCAGGAGCAGCGCCACCGAGGCGAACGCGATGTCCGACGCGCGCTTGAGCGCGGACTGTGGGCCGGAGAGCGTGATGTCGCCGATGCTGACTACCGGGACCGCGCCAATGTGGTCGCCGTGCGAACGGGACCCCCACAGGGGGGTGGCAGCCCACAGGTCGCACTCCGCCGTCCGGGGCCGGGCCAGGATCTCCATGAGCGAGGTCTCGGAGCAGCTCGCGTCCGCGACGATCACCACGTCGCACTCGCGCAGCCGTACGAGGCTGTCGAGGTCGTCGAGGGATCCGATCAGCGGCAGCGCCGACGGGCCGTCCGGAGTGTCGACACAACCCACGAAGCGCAGGCCGTACTGGGGGTAGCGGCGCAGGAGCCGGGCGAGTTCGACGGCGGTGGGGCCACTGCCGACGATGATCGTGTTGTGTTCGACCCACCGGCGCTTGCGGGCGACGATGGCGAATTCGCGGGTGACAGCCCGCCCGAGGATGACCAGCCCCGCCGACGCGGCGACACCGCGGGTGAAGCTGAAGACGTACTCGGCGGATTCGTGACGCATCGCCGCGACGATGGCGACCGCGGACGCCGCGGCCAGCAGACGCCCGCAGAGGCTCGGCACCTCGTCGAGGAAGCTTACGTGCCGTCGTGCCCGGTAGAGGCCGCCGCTGGCGAACACGATCACGGTCAGGACCGTCATGGCCAGGGTGCCGCGCCAGTACTGCTGGGTGACCAGCAGCGGCGTCAGCAGTGCCAGGACGTCGACCGGCGCGGTCATCATCCAGGCCCGCAGCCAGCGGGTCCGGGTCGAGGCACGCGAACCGGCGTACGGCAGGACAGCGGTCGTGTCCAGGCCGGCGCGAGGCTCGTGTTCTGCAGGCGCAGGCGCAGGCGCAGACGCCGGTGCCGATGCGGGCGGTGCCGATGCGGGCAGGGTTGAGCGCCGGTCGGCGGGCGATGGGAAGGCCGGGGTCTGGTGGCCGGAAGTCTGGTAACCGGCAGGTTGGTAGCCGGGGAACTGGTAGGCGGGAGGGCGACTCCCGCCGCGGCTCCCCTCGTCGTCCCCCTCACCGTCGCCCTGGGTATCGGTGGCGTTGCCGTCGCGGTCATCGGCCGGTACCGGCCGATGCCACATGGCGGGCTGATTGGACATTGTGGACCTCCCCGTGAGGGCCGGCTGACCTGGCCGGTCCGTAACTCAAGACAAGGCGGCGGCCGGCAACAGCCACCGGCCCGGGTGTTACTTGGCGCTGGCGAGAATCTCGTCGACGGAGTCCCGGCGCACGGCATCGTAGAAGGTCTTTGCCTTCTCGGTGTTCGCGAAGACGACGCTCTCGCTGCCCACTCGGCCGGTGCCCTTCGTCGGGCTGGTGACGAAGGTGAGGTTACGGCCGCGAAGGCTCCGCAGGTCTGTCGCCATACTGACGAGCGACATCTTCTCGTCCACCGCCACGGCGCTCGAGGTCGCCTTGACGAAGGAGTTGAGCCGCCCGGGATTGGTGACGATGCCGCCGGACACGGCCTTGTCGAGGATGGCCTTGATGACCTGCTGCTGGTGACGGATGCGGGCGAAGTCGCCGTCGGCGAACTGTTTGCGCTGGCGGGAGTAGTCCAGGGCCGTCTCACCGTCCATCCGCTGCACCCCCTGCTCGAACTTGCGGAACGGCGGGTGGATCGACGTGAACGACTTCTCCGCGTTGATGTCGACGCCGTCCAAGGCGTCGATGATTTCCTTGAAGCCAGCGAAGTCGACAATCATGACGTGGTCGATTCGCACCGTGGTGAACGATTCGACTGTTTGCACCATCAGCGGAATGCCACCCCAGGCGTACGCTGCGTTGATCTTCGCATCGCGGCCGCCGTGCCCCCCGTTCTTGGCCTTCGGCACGTTCACCCAGGTGTCCCGAGGAATCGAGACGAGTTGCGCGCTGGCCCGGTCCTTCGGGATGTGCGCGACGATGATGGTGTCCGTGCGCGAGCCGCCAGTGCTCTCCGGGTCGCGGGAATCGCTTCCCAGGATCAGGATGTTCATCGCGCCGTCGGCCACCGCCTGCGGACGCCCCTCCTCCGGAACGTCGGCGAAGGCGTCCACCCGATCGATGTCCTTCTCGACCGAGCGGAGATAGAGGGCACCACCGATCATGCTGCCGCCGCCCAGGATCGCTGCGACTACCAGGCAGATGACGAGGACGCGACGCCAGCGAGGGCCACGACGTCGCCGCTTGCCCCCGGCCGGGACATCCTCCTGCGGATCGACTGCGTGTGGGTCGAAGAATTCGGTGTCGGCATCGGTGTACCGCTGAGCACCAGACATGCCGGCGATGCTACTGATCGCACGCTCCTGACGTGCACCCTCGTCCTTTCGGGTATCGCATACCTGCCGACCGGTGCGGCGAACCCGGCCCTGCGTTCGGACGGACTGCCGGTAACGCCGGCCCGGGAGCGCTTTCCAGGCCCTATTGTGCTGCCCCGGCGGGAGGGTGGAAACACCGTGACCATCGACTTTCGCGAGGACCCTCCCGCTGCCGCCCGAACCCTGCTACAACGGCACCCGTGGATCGAATCAAGCTCCGACGGGCCGTCGCGCGTACCCCACTCGCCCCGATTGCCGCCTTTCCCAAGCGGCTTCGCACGATCGCGCGGCACGACGCGAAGGTGCTGCGCCGCTCGGCGCGCTGGCTGCTGACCTCCCGCGAGCACCACAACTACACGTACGACCTCACCTCGTTGAGCCGCAACCACCTCGCCTGGTTCGTCAGCGTGGTCTGCGACATCCCGGTCAAACAGGTACGCGCGTACCTCGGCGAGATCGAGTCGGACGACAGCCTGCGCCAGCACCTCCTGGCGGCGATCGCCGCCTCCGACCGGCGCGGCCTCGCCGACAGGGAGATCCGCTACGCCCGGCGGATCGGCTGGTACGCCATCGTCCGTGCCACCCGCCCCACCCACGTCGTCGAGACCGGTGTCGACAAGGGACTCGGCAGCGTCGTCCTGGCGTCCGCCCTGCTGCGCAACGCCCAGGAGGGACACCCGGGCCGGGTCACCTCGCTGGACATCAACCCCGAGGCCGGCTACCTCGCCCGGGTCGCGCCGTGGTCGGAGGTCGTCGACCTGGTGATCGGCGACTCGATCGCCTCGATCGGCGCGCTGGACCGCCCAGTCGACCTGTTCCTGCACGACAGCGACCACAGTCGCGCCCACGAGAAGCGTGAGTTCGACGCCGTGGAGCCCAAGCTCGCCCCCGGCGCGATCCTGCTCACCGACAACGTCACCAGCACCAACGTGCTCGCCGAGCACGCCGAACGGACCGGCCGGCGGTTCCTCGCCTACCGGGAGAGCCCGGCCAACCACTGGTACCCGGGCGACGGGATCGGCGTGGCATGGTAGCCGGGTGCGGCTGACCTCGATTCACACGTACCCCATCAAGGGGTGTCACCGGCTCGACCACGACGGCGCGTTCGTGCACCAGTGGGGCCTGGCCGGCGACCGACGCTGGATGGTCGTGGACGCCGACGGGGTCGGCGTCACCCAGCGGGACACGACCCGCCTCGTCGACCTGCGCGCCGCCGTGCGCCCCGGGGGTCTGTCGCTGCGCGCCGACGGGCAACCCGACCTCGACGTGCCCGAGCCGGCCGGCGGCGACCCGGTCGCGGTCCGTACCTTCCGCAGCCGCACCTTCCCGGTCCCCGCGCTGCCGGCCGGCCAAGCGGCCGACGACTGGCTCGGCGCCCTGCTCGGCCGACCGGTCCGACTGGTCTGGCTGGCCCAGCCGACCCGCCACCTGGCCGCCGGCACCCGCGAACACGACACCGGTGACCAGGTCAGTTTCGCCGACGCCTACCCGGTGCTGCTGACGAACGTAACCTCCCTCGACGCCCTCAACGACTGGCTGGCCGAGGCGGGGGAGGCACCGGTGCCGATGACGCGGTTCCGACCCAACCTGGTCGTCGACGGTGCGCCGGCCTGGGCCGAGGACGACTGGGTGGGTCGGCGGCTGCGCATCGGCGACCGAATGTTCCAGGCCGCCGGGCCGTGCGACCGCTGCGTGGTGACCACCACCGACCAGGAGACCGGAGTACGCACCAAGGAGCCGCTGCGCACCCTCGGTCGGCACCGCAACGTCAAGCAGAAACTCCTCTTCGGACTGAACCTGGTGCCACTCGACAGCGGACCGCTGGCGGTGGACGCCCCGATCGCCGTCGCGCCCTGACCGGCCCGCCGACCAGCAATCGGCACCCCACGGTCACCGTCCGTCGATGCTGTCTTAGCTTTGGCTTAGCCCGCTTGTCGGCACCCGACCGGGTCCGGCAGCATCGCCGTCGTGACGGACGGAAGCGCTGTCGACATCAACATCGACCTGGACCATCCTCCAGAGGACCGGCCCGCGCCGTCGTCCGGCATGAAGCCCTGGCTGGTCGCCACCGGCGTCACGGTCCTCGCGGCGACGCTCGGGCTCACCCTCACCCTGCGCTCCGGCTCCACCCCGGCCTGCGCCGCCGGTCGGACGCTGGCCGCGCCGCCGACCGGCAACGCCACGCACACCGGCAAGGCCACCTTCTACGACTCCGAGGGCGCCGGCGGCAACTGCTCGAACCCGGCTGCCCCGGCCAACCGGCTCTACGTCGCGCTCGGTCCGACGGAATACTCCGCCGGTGCCGCCTGCGGCGGATTCCTCGACGTCGTCGGCCCCAAGGGAACCGTCCGGGTGCTCATCATGGACCAGTGCCCGGAGTGCGAGCCCGGCCACCTCGACCTGTCCCGCGAGGCGTTCGCCCGGATCGCCGACCCGGTCCAGGGTCTCGTTCCGGTCACCTACCGCGCGGTGGTCAACCCGCCGCTGCCCGGACCACTCACCTTCCGGATCAAGGAGGGCGCGTCGCAGTGGTGGTTCGCCGTCCGCGTCGGCAACCACGGCAACCCGCTGCGGTCCGTCGAGGTCCGGCAGCGTGACAGCGACCCCTGGCAGTCGGCCGCCCGGCAGGACTACAACTACTGGCTGATCGCCTCCGGCGCCGGGCCGGGCCCGTTCAACGTTCGGGTCACCGACGTGTACGGCAACCGGGTCACCGTCGGGGGCATCCGGATGGCGCCGGGCCAGGCGCAGAACAGCACGGTCCGGATGTACGCACCCGGGGCCGCCACACGTCGTCCGTCCGCGTCGGCGCGACCGTCGAGCAGCCGACCCGCCGTCACGCCGACGCCGACCCGTCGCTCGGTCGAGGTGGCGAGGACGAGCGCTCCGGCCACCGACGTGCCGACCACCAGCTCGGCCCGGGCCAACGCCCGGTGGTGCGAGGGCTGACCGCTCAGTCGGCCACCGTCAGATCGAGCCACATCAGAATCTCGTCCCGGTCGTCATCGGGGGCCACCCGCAACGCGCCCGGCAGCCGGCCGACCTCCCGATACCCGAGGCGGCCGTAGAACTTGTCCAACCCCAGCCCGTCGCGCACCGTGACGTGCAGCGCCTCGTGGCCCAACGCCCTGCCCAGCCGGGCGGCCTCCACCATCAGCGCCGAGCCGTAGCCGGCACCCTGGGTGTCCGGGTGGACCATCACCCGCTTCAGCACACACCAGTGCGCAGTGAGCGGAAAACGGTTGTCACTGAAGATCACCATTGCCGCCAGCCGGTCCCCGGAGTAACCGACCAGCAGCCGGTCCGGTCCGTCGGCGATGCCGGCGAAGGTCGGATCGGCGGTGACGTGCACGTCGGTGGCGGTGACCGGTGGCACGAAACCAACAGCGCCGCCGGCGTTGCTGACGTCCACCCAGAGATCGACGATCTCGGCACGCAACTGCGGGGTCAGGTCAGGATCGAGGACGAAGCGCAGACTCACGCTCGCCATCCTGACCCAACGACCAGGCCCACGACCCGTGACAGTGACGCGCCCGACAGCCGCCGCCGTTCAGCACGTGTTTCGTTGCCCTGTGCGGGAGAGGGGATTCGAACCCCCACATCCTTCCGGATACAGGTTCCTAAGACCTGCGCGGCTGCCGTTACGCCACTCCCGCCAACTCCCTGAGTTTAGAGTGTCTGGCTTCGGCGGTGTTGAGCCCGGCCTCCTTGAGGATGGCCGAGATCGTGCCGTGACCAACTCTGCATCCCCCACCAGGCAGATCGCGGAGAATGCCGGACAGGCGCTTCGGCCCGACATCCGGGTGCGCCAGCGCCTGTTCTAACACCGCGTCGCGATGAGCGATCGAACGCCAACTGCGGCTCGGACGCGGTTTCAACACGCCGTCCTGCTCAAGCCTTCGCCGAACTTTGTGCAGATAGGCCGGAGGCCAGCCCAACTGTCGTGCCGCCTCCAGGGCCGTCACCTGCTGTGCGTCGACCCGACCGAACAGGTCGACGAGGTCCGTCCGGGTGACCGGTCGACGATCAGAACCGGTCGTCCCGACGTAGCGTTCCTCCCCCTCGGTTGGCGTCGCGAGGATGGGGAGGTCGGTAGCCCGTTTTCCTCGCCCGGCGTAGGTCGCGGTCTGGCTGTGGCAGTTCGGGCAGAGGAGCCGCAGGTTCGGTGGCCGGTTGTCGAGGAAGTCCCCGCTGATGTGGTCGACGTGCAGGATGAGGGACGCGCCTTGCCACACCGGCCCTATCCCGCAGCCCTCGCACTCCTCTGGCACGCCGAGTGTGCCCAGCGCCCACTTCAACCGCACGCCGGGCGTCCGGCGGGACCCGTCGGGCAGCACAACCAGGAGCTGCGCCGATGTGGTGCGCCGTTCGCCGCGCCGCCCCTTGTTGTGGGCCTGCCTCGCGAAGTGCGACGTGTCGATGCCGAACCGCTTGAGCTGTCGGCTGATGTGCGCGTGCGAGCCACCGCTGACGCGTACGCCGAGCAACCGCATCACCTCGGTGATGTTGCGGGCGGCGGCGGCAGCGGCGGCCAGCGCTTCGGGCGTGTACTTGTATCGAACCACTGACGGACCGTAGCGGTCCGGTACGACAGGTCAGTCCAGGCCGAGGTCGCGGCGGAGCTTGGCGACGTGCCCGGTGGCCTTGACGTTGTAGAGCGCCCGCTCGACCTTGCCGTCGGCGTCGATCACGAACGTCGAGCGGATCACGCCGGTGACGGTCTTGCCGTAGAGCTGCTTCTCGCCGTACGCGCCGTAGGCGGTCAGCACCGACTTGTCCGGGTCCGACACCAGCGGGAAGGTGATGGCGTCGCGCTCGCGGAACTTCGCCAGCTTCTCCGGCTTGTCCGGGGAGATGCCGACGACCTCGTAGCCGGCGGCCTGGAGTGAGGCGAGCGAGTCGCGGAAGTCGCAGGCCTGCTTGGTGCAGCCGGGGGTCATCGCGGCCGGGTAGGCGTACAGGACGACCTTGCGACCTCGCAGGTCGGCGAGGGAGAGCTGGTCGCCGGTGTCGGTGGCGAGGGTGAACTCGGGCGCGGGGTCACCGGGGGAGAGGCGGTCGGGCGAGGTCATGGCCTCGACCCTACCGCCGCGCCGGCGAGCGGCCGAGCACCGTTGGGCTGGCGGGGTCTGACCTGGAGTGATCAAGCCCATGCGTTGTTGCCAGAGTCTGGCAACAACGATGCTTGGGAAATAGGCTGACCCACGCCGGCCCGGTTGGGCCCGCTGACGCGTGGGAGGTCGCGTGGAGACACTGGCGATGCACATCTCGAACGGGATCATCGACGGTCCCGTGGCAGCGATCTTCGCTGCGCTCGCTCTTGCCGCGCTCACCGCCTGCGTTCTGCGCGGCCGGCGTGACCTGGATGACCGGCTGGCCCCGATGGCCGGCCTGGTGGCGGCGTTCATCTTCGCCGTCCAGATGCTCAACTTTCCGATCTTCACGGCCGGTGTCAGTGGTCACCTGCTCGGTGGAGCGCTGGCTGCCATGTTGGTCGGCCCGTGGGTCGGCGCGCTCTGCGTGGCGGTGGTGCTCGTCGTACAGGCACTGATCTTCGGCGACGGCGGCGTGGCGATGCTCGGCCTCAACATCACGAACATGGCGTTGCTCGGCACCGCCGCGGCGTACGCGCTGATCGCGCTGCTGCTGCGGGTCTTGCCCCGCACGCGTGCCGGTCTGGCAGTGACCGCTTTCGTCGCCGCGACGCTCAGCGTGGTGGTGGCGTCGCAGGGCTTCGTCCTGGAGTACTGGCTGGGTGGCACCACCGACCTGGGCAACAACCTGGGTGGCCTGGCCGGCACGATGGCCGGCGTCCACCTGTTGATCGGCATCGGCGAGGGCCTGATCACCGCGACCACGGTGCTCACCGTCGCGAAGGTGCGCCCCGACCTGGTGTACGCGCTGCGTTCGCTGCGCGCGCCCGCCGCCCCCGCCGTCCCGGTCGCCGGAGGTGTCCGATGAAGAACCGCTCCTGGGCCTTCCTGGCCGGCGGCCTGCTGGTCGCCCTGCTGCTCGCCGGCGTGGTGAGCAACTACGCCTCCTCCCACCCGGATGGGCTGGACTCGTCCCTGCTCAAGGGCTGCACCGTCGACGCCGACGACAACATCGTCGGGGGCAGCTGCCCGGCCCAGCAGGCCCGTGACCACGAGTTGGCCGACAGCCCGCTCGCCGACTACGGCGTACGGGGCGTGCGGAACAGCTTCGTCTCCACCGGCCTCTCCGGGATGCTCGGGGTGCTGGTCACCTTCGCGATCGGGGCCGGCGGGTTCTGGCTGCTGCGCCGTCGAGGCGGCACACCGACCGGCGCTGACGCGGCGACGCCCACCGAGGGTGACCCCGCGACGTCCGGCGACATCCGGCGTCGCGCCGACGCGGCCAGCTGAGCAGGGGTACGCGGATGGGGGCCGGTCACGGGCACGTGCTGTACCGCGAGTCGGACTCGCCGGTGCACCGGCTCCCGCCCGAGGTCAAGATCGTGGCGATGGTGGTCTTCACCCTCGCCGTGGTGGCCACCCCACGCGAGGCGTTCTGGGCCTTCGGCGCGTACGCCGTGCTGGTGGCGGCGGTGGCGGCGCTGGCCCGGGTGGGCCCACGGTGGTTGCTCAGCCGAGCGTTGATCGAGCTGCCGTTCGTGCTGTTCGCTGTCGCCCTGCCGTTCCTCGGCAGCGGCGACCGGGTCGAGGTGCTCGGCCTGCGGCTGTCCGAGGACGGGCTGCACGGCGCGTGGAACATCCTGGCCAAGGGCACGCTGGGGGTGCTCGCCTCGCTGCTGCTGGCCGCGACCACCACCACCCGGGACCTGATCGTGGGGCTGGACCGGTTGCACTGCCCACAGGTGCTCACCCAGATCGCCACGTTCATGCTGCGCTACCTCGACGTGCTGGTCGGTGAGGCGCGGCGGATGCGGGTGGCCCGGATCTCGCGGGGCGACGACCCGCGCTTCCTGTGGCAGCTGCGCGGCTTCGCGGCCGGGATCGGGGCGTTGTTCCTGCGTGCCTTCGAGCGCGGCGAGCGGGTCTATCTGGCGATGCTGTCCCGGGGCTACACCGGGCGGATGCCCGCCGTGTGGCAGGGCGAGGGTGCGGCGAGCGCCGGTCAGTGGCTGGTCGCGGCGACCGTTCCGGTGGTGGCGGCCTCCATCGCCGCCACCGCCGTCGTGCTGTCATGATCGGTGTCGTGCAGACCGCTGTCTCGCTGGACGTTCGGGGTGTTCGTTACGCGTACCCGGACGGGCACGTCGCCCTTCAGGGGGTCGACCTGACCGTGCCGCGGGGCGACCGGGTGGCGCTGCTCGGGCCCAACGGCGCCGGCAAGACCACGCTGGTGCTGCACCTCAACGGCATCCTCACCCCGACCGAGGGCAGTGTGAGCGTCGGCGGGCTGACGGTCACCCCGGATCGGACCACCCTGGCCGAGGTGCGCCGCCGGGTGGGCATCGTCTTCCAGGACCCGGACGACCAGTTGTTCCTGCCCACGGTTGCGGAGGACGTGGCGTTCGGGCCGGCGAACCTGGGTCTGCGCGGGGCCGAGCTGGCCGCCCGGGTGGACGAGGCGCTCGCCGCTGTGGGGATGAGCGAGCATCGGGAACGGGCCCCGCAGCACCTGTCGTTCGGGCAGCGTCGCCGGGTGGCGGTGGCCACGGTGCTCGCCATGCACCCGGAGATCCTGGTGCTCGACGAGCCGTCGTCGAACCTGGACCCGGCGGCCCGTCGGGAGCTCGCCGAGATCCTGCGCGACCTGCCGGTGACCCTGCTGATGGTCACGCACGACCTGCCGTACGCGGCGGAGCTGTGCGAGCGCTCGGTGATCCTGGACGACGGCCGGATCGTCGCCGACGCCCCCACCAACACCCTGCTCAACGACGCTCCCCTGCTGGCAAGGCACCGCCTGGAACTCCCCCGAGGCTTCACCCCGCAGTCCTAAACCAACTCCCAGCGGCCGAGACCCACCCCGCCCCGCCCGCCCCGCCCCGCCCCGCCCGCGCCCCCGCCCTCGCCCCGCCGATCTTGCACTTTCTGTCCCCGCCTTTGGGGCGAAAGGCGCATTTAGCCAACCCAAAGTGCAAGATCGGCGCGGCGCGGCGCGGGGCGGCGCGGCGCGGGGCGGCGCGGCGCGGGGCGGCGCGGCGCGGGGCGGGGTTGCGGGGGTTAGGGGGTTGGGACGGTTGCGGCGGTGGTGCGGGAGGTGGCGTGTAGGCGCAGGATGCCGGCGGCTGTCGCGCCGGCGCCGGTGATCAGGAAGAGCGCCACCATCACCCGGGCGGCAGCGGGTGACCAGGGCACCGGGGCGATGGCGCGGGCGAAGACGGCGGCGTTCGACGCACCGGCGAAGAGCGCCAGGCAGGCACCGGCCAGCGCGACCACGAAGTCGGCGGCCGGGCGGCGGCTCAGCGCGTACCAACCGGCGGCGATCGCGCCGACGCCGGTGAGCAGGGACCAGATCTGTCCGGAGAGCAGCCCGACCAGCACCCCGCCCACGCCTTGGGCGCCCGCGTCCAATTCCCGTCCCACCGGGTACCCGACGGCCAGCACGCCGCCGCCGATCAGCAACACGCCGAGCGCGGACAGCGCGCGGGAGCCGGCCGGTGCGGTGGCGGCGAACAGGCCGAGCGCGCCCACCGCGAGCAGCCCCACGATGGTCGCGGCCCACCAGGTGTACGCGTCCGGCGGCGGCACCCAGTCCAGCGTGCCGCCGATCGCCAGCGGGTCGGTGCCGTCGCGCAGTGGAATGGCCCAGTCCCGGACCCGGTGTTCGCGGTCCGGTGCGGCGCGTACCGCGGCCGGTGGTGCCGACTCCTGCCACAGCGCGCGTTGGTCGTGCCAGCGCGCTGTGGTGCCGTGGTCGATCCGTTGCCAGGAGGGTGCGGCTGCCGGGTCCGCCTCGGCCGGGAGTGCGGTGTCCCCGGCGATGGTGCGGTTCAGGTATGTGGCGGGGGAGTGGCTGTTCTCGAAGACCCCGTCCGGGCCGACGCGCAGGTAGGGCTCGCCGGAGTAGCCGATGACCTCGATGGTGCGGCCGGTGCGGTTGGTCAGCTCCAGTCGGGCGCCCGCCTCGATGACGCGTACCTCAAGCCCTGGCCGCGCTGGTGCGACCCCGGTGGTCCGGGTGCGGTAGTCGGTGCCGTCCGGTGCGTCCGCGCCGTGCGCGGCGGCGGGCGCCGCGCTGATCAGCGTCACCAGGCTGGCTGCGGCGGCGACCAGGCCGGTGCGGCCCAGCAGGGTACGGATCACTTGCCGGCCGCCGCCACGGCTGCGGTGAGAGCGTCCGGGGTGGGGTTCTCGACGGGTTGACCGTTGACCTTGACGGTCGGCGTGCCGGTGACGTTGCTCTGGCTGGCGTCCTCGGTGACGTGTTCGGTCCAGGTCCGGTACGTCTTGTCCTTCACGCAGCTTCCGAAGGAGCCCCGGTCGAGGCCCACGCTGGTGCCGATGTCGATGAGTTTGTCGTCGGTGAGCCCGGCGCTGCCCTCCGGCGGCTGCTGGGCGAAGAGCGCCTTTGCGTACTCGTGGTACTTGCCGCCCGCGGCGGCGCAGCCGGAGGCCGCCGAGGAGCGGGTGGAGTAGTCGGTGGTGGAGAAACGGTTGAGGTACGCGACCGGGTGGTAGACCACCTTCGCCTTGTTCTCGGCCACCAACTGTTCGAGCGTCGATCCGCTGGTCTGCTCGAACTGTTTGCAGGCCGGGCAGAGGAAGTCCTCGTAGACGTCGACGGTGACGGGCCCGCCGCCGGTGACGATGCCGGTGCCGGCCGCGTTGGCGCCGGGCGGGGTGGTGAAGCTGTCGGAGCGCTGGCTGGACCAGACGGCCCAGCCGATGCCCCCGGCGATGACCAGGACGAGGACCGCGGCGGCGGAGACCCAGATCGTGCGGCGGCGGCGCCGCTCGCGGGCCAACTGCTCGCGAACCACCCGGGCGGCGTCCCGCTGCCCCTTACGACTACTCATCCTCGTCCTCCACAACGGGTTCGCCGGACAACCACCCGTCCACCGATACCGGCGTACGCGGCCAGATCAGCAGAAATCCGGCCAGAACCAAGAATCCCAGGTCCCGGAGGATCTCCGGGAGGTAACTGGGTGCCTGCCCTGCGGCCAACTGCCCGCCGCTGCCGAAGCAGCCGCAGTCGATGGCCAGCCCACGCGCCCACGCCGAGGCGATCCCCACGATGAAGACCACCAGCAGCGCTGCGGACACCCCGGCGATGAGCCGGGTGGCCAGCCCGAGCAGCAGCAGCACGCCCAACGCCAGCTCGACGAAGGGCAGGGCCGCGCCGATCACTGTCGCCACGTCGTACGGCATCACCTGGTACGCGTTGACCGCCCGCCCGGAGGCGGCGAGATCGCTGACCTTCGACGCGCCGGCGACCAGCCACACGGCGGCGAGGCCGAGTCGGGCCGCGATGCCGAGCCACGGGCGGACCATTGGCCAACGGCCGAAGCGGGTGGAAGGTGCTGTCACGCTCATTTGTCGTCCCGTCCGCGCCGGAAGTTCCGGGTTCAGCCGGTCAGGGCGTCGCCGACCGCCTCGACCAGGTCGTCTCGGGCCCGGGCGACCCGGGACCGGATGGTGCCCACCGGCACCCCTTCGACGGCCGCGGCCTCGGCGTACGACAGGCCGAGCAGTTGGGTGAGCACGAACGCTGAGCGCCGCTCGGGGCCGAGGCGACGAACGAGGTCGGCGGCGCCGAACTGGCCGGCCGGGTCCGGGTGCGGCCGGTCGGTGTACGCGTTCGCCGCCAGGCGCTCGTCGAGTCGCCGACGCCTGATGACAGTGCGCAGGTGGTCGGCGCAGGCCCGGCGGGCGATGCCGAGCAGCCAGGTGCGGACGCTGGAGCGACCCTCGAAGGCGGGGAGTGCCCGGAACGCCCGCAGGTAGGTTTCCTGGGTCAGGTCGTCGGCGCTGTCCGGGTCGACCAGGGCGGCGGCGAACCGCCAGACCTCGGCCTGGGTCAGCCGGACGAACGCGGCCTGGGCGGTGGGGTCACCGTCGCGGGCGGTCAGCGCCGACTCGGTTGCCGGGTCCCGGGCGACCTCGTCGACCGGCTCTGCCGGACCGGCGGCACCGGAGTCACGCGGGACAGGGATCACGACACACCAGGTTACGCGGCAGTCGGCGGCGCGTCAGTGTCGTTCGGCCCTTGGATGGTCTGCGACACGTCGGGAACTTTTCCCCGACCCGGGCCGACTACCAGTTCATGACGTGCGACCACAGAAGCGACCACCCCCCTCGGGTCGCCGAATGGGACACCCATCGGCGACCATGGCCGGCATGACTGTCGCCCCCCGCCGCTGGGCCGCCAGGCTGGCCGCAGCCGCCGGCCTCCTGGTCACCGTCGTCGCCTTGTTGATCGCGCCAGCCACCTCCGCCAGCGCCCACGCGGTGTTGGAGAGCAGCAGCCCGGCTGCCGCCTCCATCGTGCCGAGCGGGCCGTCCGAGGTGGTCCTCACGTTCAGCGAGTCGGTCCGTAAGGTGCCCGGCAAGATCCGGATCATCGCGCCGGACGGTTCCCGGGCCGACCGGGGTGAACCGTCGTTCAGCGGCGGTGTGGTGACCATCCCGGTGGACCCGGCCGGCGCCCGCGGCACCTACCTGGTCAGCTTCCGGGTGATCTCCGCCGACAGCCATCCGGTCTCCGGGGCGTACACCTACTCGGTCGGCGCACCCTCGACCCCACCCGTCGACTCGGGCACTGACAGCCGCGCCAACCCGGTGGTGGAGACGGCGGTGAAGGTGGCCCGCTTCCTCGGCTACGCCGGCCTGGTGCTGCTGGTGGGGCCGGCGCTGGTGCTCGCCGCGCTCTGGCCACGACGGCTCTCCCGGCGGGGGCCGACCCGGCTGGCCTGGACCGGCCTCGGTCTGGTGGCCGTCGCCACCCTCGCCGACCTGTGGTTGCAGGTGCCCTACACGGCCGGTGGTGGTCTCTTCGACGTCACCGGCGAGGGGTTCGGCAGTGTGTTCGGCAGCGCCTTCGGCGCCGCCCACCTGGTCCGACTCGGCCTGCTGGCGGCGTCCGTCTTCCTGCTCCGCCCGCTGCTGGCCCGGCCCGCCGGCCGCGCGGACGCGATCATCCTGGCCGTGCTCGGCGTCGCCGCCCTGCTGACCTGGCCGCTGGCCGGGCACCCGGCGGCGTCCCCGGCCCCGGCGGTCTCGGTGGTGGTCGACGCCGTCCACCTGGGCAGCATGGCGGTCTGGCTGGGCGGTCTGCTCATGCTCGCCGTCTTCCTGCTGCGCCAGGCCGACGAGCGGGAGTTGGGCGCGATCCTGCCGATCTGGTCACGCTGGGCGGCGCTCGCCGTCTCGGCGTTGCTGCTGGCCGGCACCGTCCAGGCGCTGATCGAGGTGGCCACCCCGCAGGCACTCTTCGACACCACGTACGGGCGCTTGCTGCTCGCCAAGATCGGGTTGTTCGCGCTGGTCATCGCCGTGGCCGCGTACTCCCGCAAGTTGGTGCGCAGCCGTGTCGCGGCGCAACGCCCGGCACCGGTGCGCCGGGCGGTCCTGGTGGAGTTGGCCGTCACCGTCGTGGTGCTGGCCGTGTCCGCCACGCTCGTGCAGACCACGCCGGCGCGCACCGCCGGAGCCGCCCCATCCGCCGGGGCCGAGGCCGGCCTCTTCAGCACCAGGCTCTCCAGCCCGCTCCTCTCCGTCGAGGTCGAGGTGAGCCCGGCCGAGCGGGGCAACAACTCGGTGCACCTCTACGCGTACGACAAGGCCAACCAGCCACTGCTGGTCGCGGAGTGGAAGGCGACAGTCGCGCTGCCCTCGGCCGGGATCGAGCCGATCGAGGTGCCGTTGCTGCGGTTGACGGACAGTCACGCCTACGGCGACATCAGCCTGCCGACCCCCGGCGAGTGGCAATTGAAGATCACCGCCCGAACGACCGACATCGACCAGGCCACGGTGACCGCCACCGTGCCCATCCGTTAGAAAGGCTCGCGAAACCCATGACCCGATTCCGGCGTACCGCAACCGCCGCTGCCGCCCTGGCGTTCACCGCCGCCGCCACCGCTGTGCTCGGCTTCGCCGGACCGGCGTCCGCGCACGTCACGGTGAACCCGAAGGAGGCGACCCAGGGTGGCTACGCCCGGGTGGCGTTCCGGGTGCCCAACGAGAGCGACACCGCGTCGACCACCAAGCTCGAGGTGGTGCTGCCGGAGAACGCCCCGGTCGGCTCGGTGTCGACGATGCCGGTGCCCGGCTGGACGGTCACCACGGAGAAGCGCAAGGTGGACCCGCCGATCGAGGTGCACGGCAGTCAGCTCACCGAGGCGGTCTCCAAGATCACCTGGACGGCCTCCGGCGACGCGGGGGTGAAGCCGGGTCAGTTCCAGGAGTTCCCCGTCTCGATGGGGCCTCTGCCGCAGGTCGACTCGATGGTGTTCAAGACCCTGCAGACCTACTCGGACGGCAACATCTCGCGGTGGATCGACGACCCGGCGCCGGGTGCCGAGGAGCCGGAGCACCCGGCCCCGGTGCTCACCCTGGCCGCCGCCGCCGCGGCGCCGTCGGGTTCGGCCTCGCCGGCCGCAGCCGTCGCCTCGCCCGACGACGATGACGACGACGACGGCAACGGGCTCGCGGTCGGCCTCGGCGTGGCCGGTCTCGTTGCCGGTCTGGCCGGTCTGGTGCTGGGTGGGCTGGCGTTCACGCGTACCCGCCGGGAGCCGATCGCCAAGGCCTGATCCTGTTCCACCCGCTGGCCCGCCGGATCTTCCGGCGGGCCAGCGTGCTTTCCGGAGCCGATGCCGACCGTGCCGTGGATATCCCCTGATCAGGCGGTGTACGTCGGTAAGGTCGGCCGGGTATTTGGCTACGGAGGGGGACGGTGCGGATGCGGTTCGTGCGGGTGATCGCCGGAGTGCTGCTGTTGGTAGTGGGAATTCCGGCGCTGTTCGCCGGTGGCGGGCTGTGGCTGGTGACCCGACACGCCGACCCCGGCGGGTCCTTCGCCGCCCGCTTCGAGACGGTTCGCACGCCCGGTCACGCGATCGTCGTCACCGACCTCGACCGGTTGCTGCGGCAGGAGGCGCCCTTCGCGCGTACCGCGCAGACCCGGCTGCGCCTGGACGCCCGGACCACGGGTGGGCCGGCCTTCGTCGGACTGGCGCCCACCGCCGAGGTGCGTGGCTGGCTGGAGGCGGTGCCGCACGCCACGGTCCGTCGCGTGGCGCTGGCCCGTGGTCCGCTGCCGGTCCGGCTCGATCCGGCCGGACCGGCCGCCGACACCCCGGGCGTCGCGCCGGCCGACGGGCTGGTCACGCCGCTGGGCCGGCCCTTCTGGGTACGAGAGGGAATCGGCTCGCTGGAGTGGAGCGCGGACGACCTCGCCGGCGAACCCGTGAGCCTGGTGGTGATGCGCCCCGACGGCGAGGACGACCTGGCCCTGGACCTGCACGCCGAGTTGCGGGTCGGGTGGACCGGCCCGGCCACCTGGGGTCTGCTGACCGTCGGCGTGCTGCTGGTGGTGTGCGCGGCGCTGCTCCTGCTACGGCCACTACGGCCACGCGAGGTGATCTTCGTGGTCGAGCCGGATCAGGTGCCGGTGCTCGCCGGCCGGCTCGGGGTCACCTCGCTGAGTGGCCTGGGCCCTCGCCAACCCGATCCGACCTCACCGTTGCCGGCACGACAACTCGCCCCGGTCGGCTCCGGAGCCCCGGAACCCGCGCGGTCGGCGATTGGCGCGGCCCGTGCGGCCACCCTCGCCGACCTGGACGAACCGGTCCGGCTGCCCCGTCCACCGGAGGTGACGCTGAGTCTCGCCTGGCCGCCGGCCGACGTGGACGAGCCGACGGCCGGGCCGGTGGCGGCCGCACCGGGCGACGATCCGGCCCGTGGTGGCCCGGTCGGGTGACTGCCCGGCCGGTGGTGGTGGGTGAGACGGCGAGCGGCCCTCCGCGCTGCCGACGCGGAGGGCCACCCTCACCGGGGGATCGGTGCTACCCGAGCGACGCTTGAGGTAGATGAGGACAGATTAGCGCCGAACATGGCTACTCGGGAGGTCTGTCCAATTGGTGCGATTTTCCGCACCGAGCCCGGAGCGCACCGGCAACGCCACCAGCAGCAGCAGGCTGAGCAGCACATAGGTGTTCTGCACGACGAAGTCCACCGGGTCGTGAGTGCGGACCGGTCCCGCGCCCCAGGCCTGGAACGTCACCACGCCGTAGATGGTCACGGCGGTGATGCCCAGCGCGAGCCCGGCCAGCCACCGACGCCGGCGTGCCTCCTCCGGGCGGTCCGCGCTCAACGCCGCGTCGGCGAGCAGCACCACCGCCGGCACGAACCAGTAGATGTGGTGGGTCCAGGTGATCGGGCTCGCCAGGGAACCGACCAGCCCGGTCAACGTCAGGCCGGCCACCGCGTCGCCGGCCCGCGCCGCACGGGCGGCCCGCCACAGCCCGTAGCCGGCCACCGCGGCGACCAGCAGCAGCCAGAGCAGCCGGTCCGGCTTCTCCGGCTCGGTGAACCGGCTGAGCAGGCCGAACAGCGACTGGTTGCCGACGATGTCGGTGCGTCCCACCCGCTCGGTGGTCCACAGCTCGTGCGTCCAGAACCGCCACGAGTCACGAGGGGCGATCGCCGCCGCGAGCAGGGTCGCCGCCGCCGCTGTCGCGCTTGCCACGGCCGCCGCCCGCCACCGCCGGGTGGCCAGCAGGTACACGATGAAGATGCCGGGGAAGAGCTTGAGTGCCGTCGCCAGCCCCACGCCCACCCCGGCCCAGCGTCGCGCCTGCGGCACCGCGAACAGTAGATCGGCCAGGATCAGCACGACCAGCAACATGTTGATCTGGCCGAAGGTGATCGTCTCGCGGATGCTCTCCACCGCCAGCACCAGCAGTACGGCGGCGATCAGTGTGAACGTTCGGGGCAGGTCGTGTCGGGCGATCACCGGAGTCACCAGCCACCGGGTGGTCAGCACCACGGCCAGCACGGTGAGCGCCGTGAAGATCGCCACGGTGGCGCCGAGCCGCAACAGACCGAACGGCCACAGCAGCAGCGCGCTGAACGGTGGGTAGGTGAAGTACAACTCGCCCTGCACCCGGTCGGGCTGGACGTAGTCGTAGAGCGGGTGGCCGACGCGCCACCAGTCCATCGCGGACATGTAGATCTTGAGATCGAAGAAATCGTGCACGAGGCCGGGCAGGTAGAGCGCTGGCAGCACAGCGCCGAGGGCCACCACCGTGACCAGACGGCGGACCGTACGGCCGCCGGGATCGTCTTCGGTGACGGCGGGCGGTGCGACGGGTTCTGCTGGCACCCCGAAACCCTAGCGGTCCGGTCGGCCGAGAGCGCGCAGCCGCGGGGCGTGGGCTGCGCGTAGGCTGTCCCGGTGGCTGATCTCCTCGTCTGGATCGACTGTGAGATGACTGGGTTGGACCTCGGCAGGGACAAACTGATCGAGGTTGCGGCACTGGTCACCGATCCCGACCTCAACGTGCTGGGTGACGGTGTCGACGTGGTGATCCACGCCGACGAGGCGGCGCTGGAGGGGATGCCGGAGATCGTGCAGACCATGCACGCCAAGTCCGGCCTTACCGAGGAGGTCCGCCGTTCGGCGGTCACCCTCGCCGAGGCCGAAGACCTGGTCCTGGACTACGTCCGCACCTTCGTCAAGGATCCGCGGACGGCGCCGCTCTGCGGCAACTCGATCGCCACCGACCGGGGCTTCATCGCCCGGGACATGCCCCGCCTCGACGCCCACCTGCACTACCGGATGATCGACGTGTCGTCGATCAAGGAACTCTGTCGTCGCTGGTACCCCCGGGTTTACTTCGGTCAGCCGCAGAAGGGTCTGGCGCACCGGGCGCTGGCCGACATCCGGGAGAGCATCCGGGAGCTGGAGTACTACCGGCGCACCGTCTTCGTTCCGCTGCCCGGCCCGGATGTCGAGACCGCCAAGGCCATCGCCGCCGAACTCTGACCGCGCCGGCTCGTCCCGGGGAGCAGGGAACCCGCTGGACGAGGTGCGTCGTGGTGTGGCTATTATTGGTCCGCACCCCGCCCGGAGCGATCGACCGGGCGACGGCGGCATGGTGGCTGTAGCTCAGTTGGCAGAGCACCGGGTTGTGGTCCCGGTTGTCGGGGGTTCAATTCCCCTCAGTCACCCCACTGGTTTCACCGACTCAGGCCCCCTCCTCGGAGGGGGCCTGAGTCGTTGTCGGGGCGAGACAGGGCCTACGCGAAAGCCCCCTCCGAGGAGGGGGCTTTCGTCGGCTGGCTCAGGAGGTCGGCGTGGGGGACGGGGCGCCCGTCCCGTCCGGGGTCGGCGTGGCGTCCGGGTCGGCCGGAGGCTCGTACGGGAGGGCGCTGCCCTTCACGTACTCGTCCCAGCTCATGTTCCAGTCGGTCCAGCCGTTGCCGTTCTGCAGCTTGCGCTCGGTGCCCTTCACCGTGATCGGGTCGCCGATCTGGGTGTTCTTGAAGAGCCAGTCGCCGTTGGCCATCGACACGTTCACGCAGCCGTGCGACACGTTAGTGGTGCCCTGCTGGCCTTCGGACCAGGGTGCCGCGTGAATGAACTCCCCGCCCCAGGTGAGGCGCTGCGCGAAGTCAATCTTGGTGCGGTAACCCTCCTCCGGGCCCAGCTCCTCGAATGTGTCGAAGACCGTCTTGCGCAGCTTCTCGATGACGACCATGGTGCCGCTGGACGACGGGGTGCTCTTCTTGCCCAGGCTCACCGGGATGGTCTTGATCACAGAGCCGTTGCGGGTCACCGTCATCCGCTTGGTCTTGTTGTCCACAGTCATGACCACCGCCGCGCCGATCTTGACGTCCACCGAGAGGTCGGCGCGGCCGTACCAACCCGCGCCCATCGGCAGGCCACCCGCCTGGACCCGGTAGGAGACCTTGCTGCCGGTCTTCCAGAACTCCTTCGGCCGGAACCGGATCTCGGTGGGGCTGACCCAGTGCCAGATCCCCGCCTGCGCCGGCGTCGAGGTGACAGTCATCCGGCGCTGCACGTCGTCGCGGTAGTCCTCCGGGATGCCCCGGCTGAACTTCACGATCAGCGGCATGCCCACACCGACCACCTGGTTGTCGCCGAGGAAGCTGCTCACCCGTACCTGGTTGCCGGGCTTGGCCATCGTGGTGAAGGTGCTCGTCGCGGTGGCCGGGCGTCCGTCGTCGCCCTTGGCGGTAACGGTGGCCGTGTAGCTCGTGCCGTAGGCCAGCGCGCCGGTCGGCAGCCACGACTTGCCGTCCTTGGCGAGGGCGCCCTCGACCACCTTGCCGGCGGCGTCCTTCAGCTCGACAGCGGTCTCCACGGCGTCCTTCGTGGTGAAGGTGACGCCGGTGGACGCCGGCACGTCCTTGGCGTCGGCCGCCGGCTCGCTGATCGTCGCGGCGGCCTTCGGCGCCGGGTTCTCGCCGCCGCCGTGCCACGAGGACGGCTTGCCGCCGTCGCCGTCGGTGCAGGCCGAGGTGAAGGCCAGCGCCACGGCGAGAAGCCCCGCCGCGAACACGCGGCGTCGCCCACCGGGCCTGATCAGCTGGTCCTGGCTAGCTCGCATGAATTCCCTCACAGTTGTGGTCGCTGCCCCATCGTCTCTTACTGACGCGCCAGAGCCGGCCCCGGTTGCCGAGGGTGAACCGAAACACGCCATCAATAGTGCCCGAATCCTGCTACTATCCGGCGTTTCGTGAGCCTGGTTCGTCTCCGTGTCGGGAGCGCGGGGGTCGCCGCGCTGTCATCGAGCGGCGGGAGTGCAAGGGTACGCCGGCCCGGCCAACGGCCGAGCCGGCGCAACGAGGCCGACGGCTCAGACCGCCGGACCGGCCCCACCACTGGGCACCGGCAACGCGCTGCCCTTGACGAACTCCGACCAGCTCAGGCTCCACGCCGTCCAACCGTTACCGGCGGCGATCCTGCGCTCGGTGCCCTTGATCGTGATCGGGTCACCGATCCGGGTCTTGCCGAACAACCACCTGGCGTTCGCCATCGACACGTTCACGCAGCCGTGCGAGACGTTCTGCCGCCCCTGCACGTGCTCCGACCAGGGCGCGGCGTGGATGTACTCGCCACCCCAGGTCAGCCGTTGGGCGAACTGGATGTCGGTCACGTAGCGGTTGGCCGGATCCGGGTCGTCGCGGGTGTCGAAGACAGTGGCTTCCTTCTTCTCCATCACCACCATCGTGCCGCTCGACGACGGTGTGCTCTTCTTGCCCAGGCTCACCGGAATGGTGCGTACCGGCGCGCCGTTCTCGTACACCGTCATCTTCTTGTTGGCGTTGTCGACCTTCATCTCGAACGACCGGCCGATCTTGGCGGTGGCCTTGCGGTCGATGTCGCCGTACTTGCCGTTGCTCAACGGCACCCCCGCCAGCGCGATCCGCACGGTGATGGTGGTGCCCGGCTTCCAGTACTCCGGGGCCCGGTAGTAGGCCTGCGTGCCATTGCTGACCCAGTGCCACGCGCCCGGCTGAGGCGGGTCGGTCCGGACGAACATCCGCTTCTGCACCGCAGCCCGGTCCTTCTTCGGGATGCCCGGGTGGAACTCGGTGACCACCGGCATGGCCACCCCGTAACTCTTGTCGTCGAAGAGGTACAGGCCCGAACCGATTGTCGACTTCGGCTTGGCCATCGTGGTGAAGCTGCTGGTGCCCTGGCTGCTCGTGCCGTCCGACGCGCTCGCCGTCACAGTGGCCGTGTAGCGCGTACCCCACTTCAGCGGAGCTGACGGCACCCAGGACGAACCATCGCTACGCAGTTTGCCCTCGATCGAGCCGCCGCCGTCCGCCGTCAGGGTGACAGCGGACACCTTCCCGCCGTCCGGGAGCTTGGCGCTGATCTCCGTGCTCACCGGCCGATTCTTGGTGCCGTTCGCCGGGCTCAGCGTGAGCGCCGGCCCACTCGGTGTGCTCGGTGTCGAAGGTGCGGCTGAGCCAGGGGTGGCGCTCACGTCCGAGGACGCCCCGCCAACGAATTCCGGCTTCTTCTCGCCGCCGCCGCATCCGGTCAGTGCCAGCGACGCCGCCAGAGTCAGGGCGCCCACCACCGCCCCGGCTCGCGTGAACCGTGCCATGCCCACCTCTGTTCTCGCGTACCTGGCGGACATCGTGCCGCATCACCGCCGCAACCCACGCCCCGATCTTGGCGGCGGTGGTCGGTTTGGGGCTTTTTGCCGGCAAAGCTCGACCGAAGGGGGGACCCGGGGAACCAAATTGGAGCCCGTGTTGGAGGGGTGCTAATGTTCTCTCCGTTGCCGATGAGCGCCGCTAGCTCAACTGGCAGAGCAGCGGACTCTTAATCCGCGGGTTCGGGGTTCGAGTCCCTGGCGGCGCACCAACGATGAAGGTCCTGACCTGGCAGATGTCTGCCGGTCAGGGCCTTTTTCGCGTACGCCAGTGCGACGGGGTACGACGCCGGTGGCTCGACACAGGCGTGGCAGGTCAGCTGGAGGACCGCCTCGGCAGCAACAGCTCCTCGTGATCGAGTTCACGTTCCAGAACACGGAGCTCCTCGTCCGGCAGTCGGCCGGAGTCGCGCCAGCGCACGAGTTCCTCGCGCTGCGCGTCGATGGCTGTCCGCCGGATACGAAGCGCCGCCTCGTACGCCGGCGAGGTGGGCAGCTCGGATGATCCGCTCTGCTCCAGAAGGTCCAGCCGTCCGCGGTAGCGCGCCAGTCGGGCCAGCAGCTGCGTACGAGTGGTGTTGACGGCCACCGCGCTGTCCGGCTCCACCGCGGCAACCTCGTCGAGGCGAGCCAGGGCGGCCTCGACCGCCGCCGAGCGGGCCTCGTTGCGTACGCGGGCCTGGTCGGCTTCGTTGGCGCGCAGGCCCAGCATCCGCACGAGCGGCGCGAACGTCAGGCCCTGCCCGACGAGTGTCACCAGGACGACCACGAAGGTGCAGAACAGCAGGAGGTCACGGTCGGGAAAGGGCGCGCCGCTGTTAGTGGTCAGCGGCAGGGTGAAGATCGCGGCCAGACTGATCACCCCACGGGTGCCGGACCAGCTCAGTGCCACCACCTCGCGGGAGGTGAGTCGGCGGGCGTTGCGGTCGGCACGCTCGATCTGCCGGGCGGTCCCGGGTTCGTCGGGGTCGTCCTGCTCGGAAATGCCGCCCAGCCGGGTGTGCAGCGACCGGGGGAGGGACTGGGTCATCACCAGCCACGCGGGACGCAGCAGGAGCACCACGCCCACGGACACCGCGACCGCGATGACGATGGTCGACGTGTCGTACTGACGCAGGCCCTTGACTACCTCGGGAAGCTGCTGGCCGATGAGCAGGAAGACGAAGCCTTCGAGGAGGAAGTCGACCAACCGCCACACCGCGCTGGTCTGCAGCCGGGCGGCGCCCGAGGTGAGCTGAGGCGTCTTGTGGCCAACGATCAGCCCGGCGATCACCACGGCGAGCACCCCGGAGACGTGCAGTTCCTCGCCCAACAGGTAGGCCACGAACGGTGTCGCGAGCGAGATGGCATTCGACAACAGCGGGTCCGCGGTGAACGGTCGGGCCAGACGTACCAGCCAGGCCACTGCCGCTCCCACGGCGACCCCGCCGACCGCCGCCAACACGAACTGACCAATCGCGGACGGGAACGAGAACTCACCACCCACCGCGGCGGCCACCGCGACGCTGAGCATCGTCAGCGCGGTGGCGTCGTTGAGCAGCCCCTCGCCCTGGATGATCGTGACCATCTTCGGTGGCAGGTTCACTCGGCGGCCCACCGCCAGGGCAGCCACCGGGTCGGGCGGCGCGATGGCGGCGCCAACAGCGATCCCGGCGGCGAGCGTCGCCCCGGCGACGAACAGGTGAAACCCGATACCGACCAGTACCCCGGTGAGGAGCACCAGCAGCACGGACAGGCTGACCACGATGCGGAGGTTCCGGCGGATGTCCAACAGCGAGGAGTCCAGTGCGGCGCTGTAGAGCAACGGTGGCAGCACGATCATGAGCACAAGCTCGGGATCCAGGCCGACGTTGGGGCCGGGGAGCAGCGCGTACGCGATGCCGATGAGCGGTAGAAGCGCCGCGGCCGGCAGACCGGTGCGGGCCGCCACCCACCGCACGACGACGATGACCGCGACAGCGGCGAGCACGAACAACAACATCGAATGGGTGCTCACCTGGCTACTTCCCCCTGGAGCGGCGCGAGGTTCCTCGGATCCACCGCGGGCTCGCGGCCGAGCCGGCCGTTCGGCGCCGTTGACGCCGGTCAGCGCGGCAGGTAGCGGTAACGAGCAAACCCGCTTGATCAACCGGACCTGGCCGACCGCAGCATCCACGGCGTTGGCGTCGGCGCTGCCGTCAAGCCGGCCTCGTCACTGTGGAACCCGGTACGACCACAACTCTAAGCCTGACCCGGGTTTGCCTGCACGTCGGTGAGCACGTCCGACCCGGTGACGCCGCGCTCGGTGGCCGCCTTGGGGAACCGTCCGGCCTGCTGCTAACGTCTCGTCCCGTTGTCAGCGAGCGCCGCTAGCTCAACTGGCAGAGCAGCGGACTCTTAATCCGCGGGTTCGGGGTTCGAGTCCCTGGCGGCGCACCAGCAATATTCAGGGGGCATGACCAATTGGTCATACCCCCTGAATTGCGTCGTCCAGCGGGGCGGTGCGGAGCACGAGTGGACCACGACGTCCGAGCGCCCACACGATGAGCGCGAAGCAGCAGAGCGCCGCCCCCGCGATGGTGACCGCTGTCCAGCCGCCCGCGGTCCAGAGCGCGGTCGCGGCGGCGGAGCCGATGGCGGCGCCGACGAAGTTGCAGGTGGCCAGCGCGGTGTTGAGCCGGCTCCGGGCCTCGTGAGAGAGGGCGAAAAGGCGCGCCCGGTTGAGCAGGGCCTGCGTCTGGAGGGCGACGTCGAGCATGACGATCACGATGATGACGAGGACGACGGACCGTACGGCGAACGCCGCGACGACGAACGCGGTGAGGGCCAGTACCCAGGCCGCGCCGGTGGCCGGGACCGACCAACCGCGATCGTGTAGCCGTCCGCCGCGCAGGCCGGAGAGGACGCCGGCGAGGCCGGCCAACCCGAACAACCCGATCACCGCCACCGGGTACCGGAACGGCGGGCCGCTGAGGAGGAACGTCAGCGCCGTCCAGAACAGCGAGAACGCGGCGAATCCGGTGGCGGCCAGGACCAGCGTCCACCTGACCGCCCGCTCGCGTACGACGACCGCGCCGACCGAGGCGATGAGTTGCGCGTAGGGCATGCGCGTCCGCGGCGCCTGCGGGGGGATCGCGCGGTAGAGCACGATCGCGAGCAGGATGGCGAGAACCGCGGCGAGGGCGAAGATCGTCCGCCACCCGGCGGCGTCGGCGACGAGGCCGCTGATCGTGCGGGAGGCCAGGATGCCGGTGAGGGTCCCCGATCCGACGACGCCGACGATCCGACCCCGCTGGGCGTCGCCGGCAAGGTCTCCGGCGAGCGGGGTGAGGATCTGCCCGGAGATCGTCGTCACGCCGAGCACGCCGAGTGCGAGGAGGAGTACGCCGATCGACGGCGCCAGCGCACACATCAGCAGTGCGGCGGCCGAGGTCAGCAGCATGATCGGGACGAACCGGCGGCGGTCCAGGACGTCACCGAGCGGTACCAGCAGCAGCACGCCGACGGCGTACCCGAGCTGCGTCGCGGTGACCAGCCAGCCGGCCGTCGCGGTCGTGACGCGTAGATCGCCCGCGATGAAGCCGAGCAGTGGCTGGGCCCAGTACAGGTTGCCGACTGCCACTCCCGCCGCCAACGCGAAAAGGAACGTCAGCCGGCGGCTCATCCCTGACGGCGGTGCCATGCGGGGTGCTGCCACCCCGCCACGCTACGGCGGGTCGGGCTTGGCATCAGCGTTGACGTCAGTCTTCAGCCGGACACCGGAACCGACCCCCGCGCTGCGCACCGCCGTCCTGCCCGGCGACACGTCGGCGCGACCGGCCTGACGGCCGGCCGGCAGCGGCGAACGCCGGCCGGCCGTCCTCCGTCACGCCACAATGTCCCAGGTCGTTCGACACTTCTCGTCGGAGCCGCCAGCGCCTTTGCGTTCACAGGCTTCGACATAGACCCTCGTGCCCGGCAGCAGTCTGACGTAGTAAGGCTCGGAGCAGGTGCCACTGCCGTTCGCCGCGTGGAGCGTGACCTTGGCGTAGACGGGCTCCCACCAAATGCGGCCAATGGTACGGCGACCGTCGGCTGCGCCCTCGTCGCAGGCTCTGAACGCCGAATCAATTCCGGAGTTGGTGTAGATGGCGAAGCCGTTGCCGGCGGAGTACGGGTCGGCCGAATACACGATCACGGGGTACCCCGCCGAAGCGGTGCTCGGGGTGGCCACGAGCCCGGTGACCGTGAGCGCCATCGCCATCAGCGTGGCACCGAACCAGCGTGAATTCTTGCGGATCATCGGCAATCTCCTACCGTCGAGAAACGACCGGTGTGGTCGTCACGACCGATGATGGGCGCGATCCGTCGATGCATGACAGACGCGCGGACAGGTCCGAACAGGTCCGAACACTCCGAACACCTCCGGTGCACCTCAGGCGCCGTGGACGGGGACTGTGCGGGACGGTCGTGCGGCGGAACGAGGCTGAGGTCGGCGGAGCGGGGAACGGGCGGACTTAGCCGCCTGCGTTACGCGGCGCGTACATGATCAGGGCGACGCCGATCAGGCAGATGCCGGCGCCGATGACGTCCCACCGGTCGGGCCGGAACTTGTCGACGATCACGCCCCAGGCGAGGGATCCGGCGACGAACACGCCGCCGTAGGCGGCGAGGATGCGCCCGAAGTTCGGGTCGGGTTGGAAGGTGGCGACGAATCCGTACGCGCCGAGGGCGATGACTCCGGCGGCGATCCACCACAGGCCGCGGTGCTCGCGCCAGCCCTGCCAGATCAGCCAGGCCCCGCCGATCTCGAACAGGGCGGCGACGACGAACAGCAGGACAGAGCGGACGACTGTCATCCGTGGACCGTACCGATGTGCCCTCGGACCCCGATCATGCCGGTGACCCGGTCGAACAGGTGCCTCCTGGAGCGATGGTGGCGAAGGCGAGTTCGGCCAGCCGCAGCGGCCGTTGCCCGCTCGGCAGGGTGCACGACTCGAGCAAGCTTGCTGGTCGCGACGTGCCGGATCGGCACCCGGACGGCCAGCGCCAGAGCTAGCGAGCGGCCCTGTCACCGATGGGTCGCGAGTGCCGGAAGGCGGTCAGCAGGGCCGAGACCACCGCAGCCAACAGCAGGACCCTCGCCACGTTGAACAGCACCGTGTCGCCGGTGGAGTGGGGCGGGAAGATGTCCTTGGCGAGCCAGCCGACGCCCGTCCCCAGCCCCAGGCATACGTGCATCATTGCCCGCAGGCGCGGCTGGGGCTGAGGGCGGCCGAAGATCCGGGGCGCCGTCGTGCCGCCACGGCTCTTGTGGAACAGCACAGTGGCGAAAGCCAGGTTGGCTGCGGCGGCGATGACCGCCAAGACCACGTCCACGGATCCCATGGCCCGAACGCTAACTGAACCTGACACCAAGCGTTGCCGGCGTCCGCAGACGCCGGCAACGCGAGTGGATCAGTTGGCGTGGGTCAGGCGCGTGGTGATGCGCAAGCCCAGAAGGGTGTCGTTCATCCACGGCACCCGCTCGCGGTGCAGGCCGGCGGTCATCTGGTCCGCCCAGACCTCGTACCGCTGCATCAGCGTGTTGGCGCGGGACCGCGCGCTGGTGATCAGACAGTCGCCCAGTGGGTCACCGGGCAGGTGGGACGAGTCGACAGCGGGCTCGCAGGGCACCTTGAGGCTGACCTGGTCGCGCAGCGGGCGGCTGGAGTCGGGCGAGCACGGCGTGGGCCCGCAGAGGGCGTAGTTCCCGCTCGCCCTGGCATAGGCGTTACCGATCTTGGCGTCCGTCGGCATGTTCACCGGGATCTGGTACTGCCCGAACAGGTTCGCGGACAACACGTCGTCCGAGTCGAGGGCGTTGGGCAGACCCAACCGGGTGTACGCCTGGAGCAGCCGCGCCGCCGTGTTCAGCTTCTTCAGGGCGGTGGGCACCGGCCCGCTGACCTGGGTGCTCTGGTCCCGTAGCCGGTCGTACATGGACTTCTGCCGTGCCTGGAGGAAACCGCGCAGGGTCGGCGTCAGCGTGGCGTCCAGCGCCGTGTTGTTCACGGCCGTCGCGCCGCCCTCGAAGGCGTACCGTCCGGACGGCCACTTCTGGGTCAGTCCCTGCTCGGGCGTGGTCTCGCTGTCACAGTTGAAGAACTCGCAGTCGACCTGGTAGACCTGCTCGTTCGGCCAGGTGTAGTCGGCGGTGCGCGAGTTCTGCCAGGCCGTGTTCGAGTTCAGCCGGAATCGGCTGTGGATCTGCAACCGCAGCTTGCCGTAGTGGCGGATCACCCCGCTGCCGTAGCCCGTCGTACGCGTGTAGACCCAGCTCGGCGTGTAGCAGTAGCCGACCTCGGGCAACTCCCGTACCCCGGCGGGCGGCTCGTCGTGGCGCGGTGTGTACGCGTACTGGATTGCCCGCACCATGTTCGACGTCAGCTCGTGGCGAACGTTGCTCGGCCGGTCGATCTGCCTGCTGCCCTCGCACGCGGGCACCGTCGCCTCGTCGGCCTTCGCCGGCGCCGCGGCGAGCGGCTTGTCGGTGTCCCAGAACAGGTCGTAGCTCTTGGGCGTCTTCACCTGTACGCCGTTGGCGTCCGGCTCGTAGCGGACCTGGACGTCGTTGGTCCGGAAGGCGGCCAGCGCTGTCGACAGCTCGTTGGTGGCGGCGACGTAGTCGTTGACCAGCCCGGTGATCAGGACGTTGGCGTTGCCGTTGACCGGCCGACCGAAGCTGGCCGCGAGGTCGGCGATCCGGGTGCCCTCCGCCTCGATCTGCGCCGCGCGGCCGGTGCTGACCTGGGCGGCGTACGTCGGGTTCTGCAGCATCAACATGGCGTACGCCTGCGCGCCGAGGTTCCACACCGTCGGGTTGCCGACCGGCGTCGACGGTTCGACCATCGAGGGGTCACGTCCGTTGGCGACCCGAGCCAGGTAGTTGATCGATCGGGCCTCGCCGAAGCTGTTGAGCACCGTGGTCGGGTCGACCGCCGGGTTGTCGGCGTCGGTCCGGGGCACCACGAACGCGGCGCCGCTGGCCAGCTGTGTCGAGGTCAGGTGGAACTCGTTTTCCGGGCCGACGAACTCGCCGTACGTCGGGATCGGTTGACCGAAGTTCTCCAGGTAGCCGACGTACCTGTTGATGTCGGCGCGGGCGTCGTGCAGTGTGGCGTCGCCGATCGCGGCCAGCACCGTGGCGGCGATGTCCTCCAGGCGCAGACCGAGCTGGGCGACCTGCTGCTGGACGAGGGTGATCTGCGCGGTGTTGCCGGCGATCGCGGCGTTCAACTTGTCGAACTGGGCCATCATGTTCGCGTACACCGTGTTGATCTGGGCCTCGACCCGCGCGAAGCTGGCCCGCATCTCGTCGCCGAGGGCCCGCACCTCGTCGCGGAGGGCCTTCACCTGGGCCAGGATCTGTGCGTCCAGCGACGGTCCGCTGCTGCCGAAGAGCCCGACGATCGACATCACCGCACCGAAGACGTTGCCGGTCATCGCCAACGTCGCGGTGCTGAAGATCGAGCCCGCGAGGCCGCGGCCGGTGATCGCCGCCGCGTACTTGGAGATCGCGCTGATCGTGGTGAGGACCGCCTCCCCGATCACCTTGGACTTCTTGCCGGCGGCGGGGTCGGCGAACCCGATGATGGTGGAGACCATGCCCACCCCGGCCTTGATGTCGGAGATCGTCTGCTGTCGAGCCTTGTCCCGGTCCTCGGCGGCCTTCTTGGCCGCCGCGGTGCACGCGGCGCTCGGCGGCCCCTCCGGCGGACACTTCTGGTTGTTCTCGCCGATCTCGAGGCGGATCTCCAGGCTCAGGCCGAGCAGCTCCGCGTGCAGGGAGGCCAGCTGCTGCTTGGCGGCCGCTACGTACGCCGTCGAATCGTCCCGCAGCGCCAGGATCGCGTCGAGGTCGACATGCGTTAGGCCGGGATCCTGCTGGAGCTCCTCGTAGGTGCTGGTGATGTCCACCCCGACCGGCTCACCGAGGACGGCGTTCCAGGCGGTGGCGACGGGCGCGCTGGCGGCCCCCGCCTGCCGGGTCGCGGACCACACCGCGGCGAGAGCGTCATCGCGGCCGCGCAGCCACTGGGCGGTCCGCAGCGCGCCGGAGGCGAGTTCCTCGCGGGTGTCCCACGGTTCGACAGTCTTGCCGATCACGGCCCCGACCAGGCCGGTGATCTCCGGCGAGGTCCGGGTGTCGCCGCCGGGCGCGCCGAGCAGGATGTCGACGGACTTGAGCAGCAGGTCCTGTTCGGGAAGCAGGAGGTCGAACGTGGTCAGCGACTCGTCGAGCACCTGGTGGCGTGTGGTGAGCTGGGCCTGCGCCTGTGCGGCTGTGGCGTTGGGGTGCAGCCGGTGCCACTGGACGAACTCGGCCGACAGCACGACGGTGGTGATCCGAGCGGCGCCCTGGAGATGGAGTTCGGCGACCTGGCCGAAGGCCCGGTCGGTGAGCGCTGCCTGAGGGACGGGGACGGGGACGGGATCGGCCGACGCGGGTTCGCCGAAGAGCACGCTTGCCGCCGTGACCGCGATCATCGCCAGCACGGCGGTCCCGCGCCTGGTGCGCGTGGAACGTTTGACTGTCATGCCGCGAACGTATTGAGCGCCCGGAAAGGGCGCTGAAACCGCGCTGACTCGCGCTCAGCCGGCGGCGGGTGACGCGGCGGGCGCGTCGAGGGCCGGTGCCACGACGGCGAACGCCTGGTCCATCAGCTCGGCCAGGTGCTGCTCGTCGTCGCCCGGCTGCCACCGCTGGAGCACGGTGTCGAGTGCCAGCAGTGCCATCCCGGCGGCCATCCGTGGGTAGGGGTCGGTGTGCGGGTCGAGGCGACGGCGGTTGGCTACCTCTGCGGCCAGCTCGGCGCGCCACTCGATCTGGCGTTCCAGCCAGCGGGCGTGCAGGGCGGGGGTGTCCAGGATCAGGCGGACGACGACCCGGGCTCGCTCGGAGTGCTCCGGGTGGTCGTTGCAGGCGGCGAGCGGCACCCAGAGAGCGTGGCGCAGCGCGACCGACGGTGGCTCGGCGGGCGGCCGGGCGGCGAGTTCGGTGATGATGTCTTCGCTGGTGTCGGCAAGGAACCGAACGACCACGTCCTCTTTCGACGCGAAGTAGCGGAAGAAGGTGCGTCGCGACATGCCGGCCGCCGCCACGATGTCGTCGACGGTCACCACGTCGAAACCCTTTGTGGCGAGCAGCATCAGGGCGGCGTCACGCAGCTCGTCGGCAACGAGCTGGCGTTTGCGGTCGGCCAGGCTGTTGTCCGCACGAGATCTCATCCGCCGATGCTACGTCACCTGCTGCCACACCATGCCCATGTTGGCATCTCGTGCACTTCTTGACACTGAGTGCCACAGATAGCACAGTGGGTCGCATGACCGTCAATGGCTGGTCCACCGAACGGATCCCCGACCTCAGTGGCCGTACCTTCGTCGTCACCGGTGCCACAGCGGGCCTGGGCCTGGCCACGACCAGGGCGCTCGCCGCTCGCGGTGCGCGCGTCGTGCTGGCCGTCCGCGACGAGGAGCGGGGTCGCCGGGTGGCGGCCGACATCACCGCGGCCCGACCCGGCGTCGACCTGGAAGTCCGGCGGATCGACCTCGCCGACCTCGACTCGGTCCGGACGTTCGCCGACGGGATGCACGCCGACCACCGTCGGGTGGACGTGCTGATCAACAACGCGGGGGTGATGGCAGTGCCGCGTACCCTCAGCCCGCAGGGTCACGAGATGCAGTTCGCCACCAACCACCTCGGGCACTTCGCACTCACCGGGCTCCTGCTCGACCTCCTGCTGGCCGGCCGGGATCCACGGGTGGTCACTGTCACCTCGGTCAACCACCGGCAGGCGAAGATGCGCTTCGCCGACCCGACCGGCGAGCGGGCCTACTCCCCGATGGGCTTCTACAACACGTCCAAGCTGGCCAACGCCATCTTCGGCTACGAGCTGCACCGGCGGCTCAGTGCCGTGGCGAGCCCGCTGGGCAGCTTCCTCGCCCACCCCGGCTACACCGCGACGAACTTGCAGACCAGTGCCACCACGCCGGTCTGGCGGCTGCTGCTGGGCCGGATCGGCAACCCACTCCTCGCCCAGCCGGTCGATCGCGGCGTCTGGTCGCAGCTGTTCGCCGCCACCGACCCCGGGGCGCAGCCGGGCCAACTCGTCGCCCCGGGTGGGCCGGGTGAACTGCGCGGTCACCCCGCGCCGGCGAAGCTCTCCACCGCCGCGACCGACCCCGAGCACGGCCGCCGTCTGTGGGAACTGTCCGAACAGGCCACCGGCGTACGGTTCGGCGCGCTGGGACAAACGAGCTGATCGCGGCGCATCCAGCCGTCACATTCCGCAGCGCCAGATCGTCCAGGGGGGCGAGCAACCACGACGGAGGAACAATGTTCGCTGCCTATGTCGCTGTCACCATTCTCGCGTCGGTCTTCACCGGCTTCGCCGCCGTCACCTACCTGATCGGCCACGACTATCCGAAGGCACAGGCGGACATGAAGCGCGTGCCACGGTCGTGGGTGCCGCGGTTGGGCGTGGCGCTGGCGGCAGGCTCGTTGGGGTTGCTGGCCGGCTTCGCCGTACCGCTGCTGGGCACCCTCGCGGCCGCTGGGCTGGTGCTGTATTTCATCGGCGCGCTCATCGCCCATCTGCGCGTCGGCTCCCGTCAGCTGGTGGGATGGGCCGTATTCTTCGTCACCGTGGTGGCCGCACTGGTGGTGAATGTGCTCCACCACTGGTGATCCGTCAGCTACGACGTCAGGCACCCGTCCCGCATCTGGACGGCTCGGTCGCAACGCGCGGCGATAGCGGCGTCATGGGTGGCCATGATGAGAGTCGTGCCCTGCTCGTCGCGCAGCCTCAGCAACAGGTCGACGATCGCGGTGCCGGTCTGACTGTCGAGATTGCCGGTGGGTTCGTCGGCCAGCAACAGGGCAGGTTGGTTGATCAGCGCGCGGGCGATGGCGACCCGTTGCTGCTGCCCCCCGGAGAGCCGCGACGGCAGGGCGGCGGCCCGGTCGGCGAGCCCCACCATCGCCAGCAGCTCATGGGCACGAGCGACCTTGTCGAAGTCGGTGCGGAACGGAATCAGGGGTGCCACGACGTTGTCCACTGCGGTGAGCGTGGGCAGCAGGTGGAACCGTTGGAACACGAAGCCGACCCGTCGCCGGTAGGCGGCCAACCCCCGGCCGGCCAAGCCGGTCACCTCCTGGCTGCCGACCTCGATGGTGCCACCGTCACTTCGTTCGATGGCACCGATGAGGTGCAGGAGCGTCGACTTGCCCGAGCCGCTCGGCCCGGTCAACGCGATCGCGGTGCCGGCGTCGATCGCCAGGCTGACGTCGTTCACAGCGACCAGCGGTGCGCCGTCGGGCAGCGGAAAGGACTTCCGTACCCGGGTGAGACACACCAGCGGCATGGTCACAGTGCTCGACGGCGCAGCTGACGTCTGTTCCATCGGACCTACTCCTTTGCCGCTCACCCCTCGGCGAGCAGGTGGGCGGTGGGCAGTCGGCGGAGCACGGCGATCGGCACCACCACGGACAGGGCGGAGACGGCGACGCCGAACACCAGGGCGGCTGCGGAACACCAGAGGATCGCAGCGGTGACGCCCCCGGCGAAGGCCGCCGCCGCGCCCAGGCCGGCAGCGGCGCCGAGCGTGCCGCCGATGGCACCCATGCCGATGGCCTCGATGATGACCAGCCGGTTCAGCATGGCGTCGGTCCAGCCGACGGCTGCGAACAGGGCGAACTCGGCGGCGCGCTCGGAGATGTTGAGATAGAGCACGTCAGCGACCGACACGATGCCCAGCACGATCGTGACCGCCACGGCGATGTGATCGACGGTGCGGGCCTGGAGGGTGACGGCATCACCGAGCAGGGTGCCGGTGATCGCACCACGGAACGCGAACGTGATCGCCAACAACATGGTCAGCGCGGCCACCCCGATCGTCAGACTCAGCGCGCCGAGCGCGGTCCGACCGGGGGTGCGGGCAAGGTTGGCCAGCGCGAGAGTGCCCAACCGGCGCGGCGCCTGCCGGCGGAGGGCGAAACCCGAGACGGCGGGCCTGATGATCTCGCCGGGATCCGGCCGGGCGGCCCGCCAGGCCGGCCAGCCGCCGGCGAGCAGGGCCAGGGCCACCGCCGCGGGTACGGCGAGCAGTGTGTGGCTCCACGCGATGTTCAGCCCGAGACCGAACGCGATCCCGAGCGCCAGCCCGGTGCCCGCGACGCCTGCGGCGAGGCCGATGCCGACGATCTCGATGAACATCAGTTGGAGGAGGTGCCGGCGGCCCCAGCCGAGGCAGGTGAGGATGCCGAACTCGGTGCGTCTGGCGCGGATGGCGGCGGTGTTGGCGTTGAGCACTGCCAGCGCGCACACCGCGAGCACCAGGAGGGACAGCAGTACGCTCTTGCGGTCGGCCGCGCGGACCAGCACGGACGCGACGCCCTTCTGGACCCAGGGCTCGGCCACGGCGAGGTCGGGCCGGCCGTAGTTGCCCGCCGGGTAGTGCACAGTCATCGCGGTGGGCGACGACCCCAGGGTGATGTCGACCTGGAGGCCGGTGCGTTGCGCGATCTCCTCGGCGATCACCCGTACCCGCTCCCGGGAGACCGGGTCGATGCCGACGTCTCCGGCCAGCCGAACTCGCACCACGCTGATCGGCGCGGTGGTGTTGAGCTGGTACTCCGGGTAGCTGGGCTCGGTGCTGTACGCGCCGGGGTCGAAGATGGCGGGCAGGGCCGCCATGGTGGTGAGCATCAACGGAGGTTGGCTGAGCAGGCCGGTGACGTTCGAATTCGGGGTCAGCCGTCGGCCGCCCAGTGCCTGCCGTGACGCTTCGTCGGCACCCTCGGCGCCCGGGTTGAAGTACGTGTCCATGGGCACCGCTGACAGCGCGCTGCCCAGCGAAACCTTGGCGGGGTCGAAGGTGCCCACCGCGCCCAGCGCGGCGTCGGGCATGCTCACGTCCCCCGGTTGCTCCTCGTAACCGTGCGCCAGGTTCCGATGGACGGCCACCTCGCTGCGCACGCTGGTGTCGGCGAACTCCATCGGCACGTGCCGGGACGACCCACCGTCGTCGGCGCCCTGACCCCAGATCTTCAGGTCGTAGGGATCTGGCTGGGCCCGCAGACCGTCCCCGGCCCGTACCCTCTTCGGCGGTCCGACGGTCCAGAACTGGTCGAGCCACCTGGTGTTCGACGTTGCCAGGTCGTATTCGACACCGAGGTCGTCGGGGCGGAGCATCCGGTCGAGCAGGTTCTGGTACGGCTCTTCGAACGACATCGCCCGTGTGGCGACCGGCGTGCCGGACTCGTTGACCAGAGCGGCGCGGAGCCGCTGGTCGTCGGCGGATCTCCGGACCAGCTCGGGCACGTCGGAGTTCAGGCGCTGCACTGTGACGTTGAGCGTCCTGTCGACCTGGGGTCGGTCCGCGACGAGGATCGGGAGCACCGAGTAGGGGTACGGCATTCCGTCCAGCCGCCGCGAGGCCGGCGCTTCGGCCGAGGTGAAGTATCGGCCCGAGGTGACGGCCTGGTCCAACCCGGCCAGCGTGGCCTCCGACTCCGGGTCGACCGCAGCCATCAGGAACGGCACCGTCCACGCCAACGTGACTGTCGGCCGCGTCGCCTTTCCCTCGCGATCCGTCGAGCCCATGCCGCCGACGCACGTCAACGACGATCGGGCTCGGAGGTCGGTCGGCGCGAGCCAGTCCTCAGCGGTGATGGCCGGAGCCGCTGGGCAGATCTTCACCCGGTGGCCGTCGGCGTCGACCTCCTCCGGCGGTGGCAGGCCCCCGCCGCTCTTCAGCTCGCTGTTCGGCACCACGTCCAGCCGGTTTCGCGTCGCGTAGAGGAACGCCGGCCCGTCCGGGATCTGGCTCAGCCCCGCGTCCGTCGCCCAGGTCGGCTGGACCCGCAACACCTGACGCTCGGCGGTCGGGTCAAGGTGTTCCGACAGGTCGACAGTCACGGGCACTGTGCGCATCACGTACCCGATCATCGCGACCGGTGCCGCCACCGACACCCCGCGCACCGCCTGGATCTCGCGCCACTGATCGTGGGTGATGCCGCCACGCATGCCCGCCAACTGGCCGGACTGGACCAGATTGCGCTCCTGCTCCAGCGGCAGCACCGCGTCCTGGGGGCGTACCAGGAGGTCGTAGACCGGGCGGTAGTTGGCGCTGACCGCGCCCACCGCATCCAGCCGGGAGGTCACAGCGGCCCCGGTGAGCACTGTGAACCCGGCTACCGCGACGGCGATCATCGAGAGCAGGGCCAGTGACCGGCGTAGTCGTACCCGCCATTGCGACGCGGCTATCCCCAGCATCGACGCACCGTGCCCCGCATCGTTGGTCCTCCAGCATGAGGCCGTCGGCCGGATGGTGACATCCGACCGACGGCCGCGAATCGACGATCAGCAGCAGCCCGTGGAGTAGCTCACGTAGGACGCGTTGCAGTCTCTCGCCGTGTTGGCGTAACAGCGGACCTGCCCCGCGACCACCTTGTTGTAGTAGTAGTAGCAGAACGGCCCTCCACACCCGACATAGGCGAGAGAGCAGACGTTGCACGCGGACGCCGTGGCCTTTGGCAGCAGCGTGGCCAATAGCTTGTCCGCCAGCTTGTTGATAATCATACGACCTCTCTCCTTCTCCGTCGGTACGACGGTTTGTCGACAGAGGTCACGATGTCATCGACCACTTACGATTCGCTAACGGTGCGCTAATGCCCCGGCGAGCGACTCCGGGTCGGCATCAGCACTGGTCACGGCCGCCCGACGCACGACGTCGGCGGCCAAGCCGCCGCCTCGTGTGGTGGTCGTCGGTGGCAGGTGGGCGACGGCGCTACCGCTGGCCGCTCGCGCGGATGATGCTGACCAACCGGCCGATTCGTTGACCGGGCGCGACGCCGAGGTCCCCGGCGAGGATCTCGCACAACTGGTCGTGGGCGGCCAGGGCGGACGCGACGTCACCACGCCTCATGTGTGCCTCGATGAGGTGCTCCCAGGCCCGTTCCCGGTACGGCCACCGGCGTACGAGCGGCTCCATCGCGTCGATGACGGAGTTGTTGTCGCCGAGGACGAGTTGCGCCTCGGCGAGGTCCTCCATGGCCCGCCACCGTCGCTCGTCCAGTGATGCCGCCACGACCGCCACCCCAGCGGACCGGGCATCGACGCAGGCGTCCCCCCGCCACAGCCGCAGTGCCGCGGAGAGGGCGGCGACCCGGCGTTCGGCACCTTCGGGGAGCCGAGCGCCGGCACCCCGTTGCGTCAGGTCGTCGAAACGGGCGAGGTCTGTCGACGCGAGGCGGGCGCACAGCAGGTAACCCGGTGGGCGAGTCTGCAGGATGTTCACGGCGTCCGGCCCGCCGAGCCGCACCAGGCTTCGCCGCAGGGAGCAGACGTGGCCCTGCAGCTTCGTCGTCGCCGTCGCCGGCGGGTGGTCGTCCCAGATCACCTCGATGAGACGGTTGACGGCGACCACCGAGCCCAGGTTGAAGGCGAGCGCCGCCAGCAGTGCTCGCCTGCCCAGGCCGCCGACGGCCATCGGCTGCCCGCCGACGGTTGCCTCGATCGGACCCAGCAGTGACACTCTGAGCAGGGTGTTAGCGTTCACATCGAGGTCCGAGTGGTGATCGCGTCGTCGTAACCGGATGCCTGGAGGTGGAACAACTCGGCATAGCGCCCTCCCGATGCCATCAGCTCGTCGTGGCTGCCCTGTTCGAGGATGCGGCCGGCGGCCAGCACGGCGATGCTGTCCGCCTCGCGGACGGTGTTGAGCCGGTGCGAGATGAGCAGGCTGGTGTGTGTGCGGCGCAGCGACATCAGCCGCTGGTTGATCTCGTGCTCGGTCGCCACGTCGAGACCTGACGACGGTTCGTCGAGGATCAACACGTCCGCGCCCTCCCTGAGCAGGGCTCTGGCCAGCGCCAGCCGCTGCCACTGCCCCCCGGACAGCACAACCCCCACCCCGGGCAGATCCCCGTCGCTGAAGGTTCGCGTCAGCATGGTGTCGTACCCGTTCGGAAGCGCAACCAGGGTGGCGTCCATGTCCGCCGTGGCGGCTGCTGCCCGTACGCGGGCCCGGTCGTCCAGCGCGCTGATGTCGCCGACAGCGATGTTGTCGTGGGCGGAGAACTCGTAGGTCATGAAGTCCTGGAATGTCGCCCCGAGACGGGCGCGGAGCGAAGCCGGGTCGATGGTGGTGATGTCGACGCCATCCCACCGGATGACGCCCTTGTTCGGGACGTGGAAGCCGCAGAGGAGCTTGACCACTGTCGACTTCCCGGCGCCGTTGTCGCCCACCAGGGCGAGGGACGAGCCGCAGGGGATCCGCAACGTGAGACCGCGCAGGACCCAGTCGTGCTCGGGGGCGTACCGGAACCAGACGTCGTCGAACTCCAGACCTCGCGTCAGTGGCGGCAGGGCGGGCAGCGGAACGGCACGTCGGGCCTCGCGGATCACCGCGGTGATGTCGACGTAATGGCCGAACACGATCAACGTCTCGCCGAGCATCGCGATCTGTCGGACCAGGCTCGACGCGGACATCTGCAACGCGGTCAGTGCCGCGATCACGAGCACGAGGTCGCCGACGGTGCCGTGTCCGTCGACCACCCGTGCGACGAAGACGGCCAGAGCGACCAGCGAGACGATGCCGGTCAGCGTCGCGAGGGCGCTGTCGACCCACAGGGCCAGTCGGTCCTGGTGACGTTCCTGTCCCTGTGCCGCGCGCAACTCGCGCAGCAGGCGGCCCTGGAAGAACTGGCCGAGCCCGAACAGCCGGATCTCCTTCGCGGCGCGCATGTCCAGCAGCAGTGCCGCGTAGAACGTCTGCCGGCGGAACATCGGTACGGTGCGTTCCATCATCGCCCCGCGCATCCGCGCCAACCGGATCTGGGCCACGAGAGTGGGCAGCACCGCCAGCATGACCAACGCGCTCACCAGGGGAGACCAGCGCACCAGCGTCACGCCGAAGGCGACGATGGTGATCATCTCCTGCCCGATGCCCAGGACCATGCTGTTGAGCTGGGTCGGCGCGAAGCGACTCGCCTCGTGGGCGAGCCGGAGCCGATCATGAAACTTGCTGTCCTCCAACTCGGTCAGCCGAGGGTGCGCCGACACCGCTGTGAACAGTTCCTGCTGCGTGCGTATCGTCACCCGGCGTTCCGCGTCCCGCTGTACGTACTGCGAGACGTGCAGGATGACTGGCGACACGATGGCCAGCGTGCCGAAACCGACGACACCGAGCCAGATCGTCGACGTGGCGTCGGCGGAGAGACCGTCGATGAGGGCTCGGGTGAACCAGGCGGTGGCTACCGCCGTCAGACCACCCACCACCATGATCACGACGCTCACCGCCGCCGCCCAGGGCGCGGCGCCGAAGTAGATCCCGAACGCGCGACGCATCAACGCTGCCGACCGCCTCATCGGCTGCCCAATACCTCGCTCAGGTCATGCCCGCGTGCCGCCAGTCGTCCGTCCGCGCCGAAGAGCACAAACGACGGAGTGCCCTGCACCTGGAAGGCGGCCATCACCGCGCTCGGGCTGTCGTCAATGACGAGGAGGCCGGCCTTCCGTAGCGTCGGGCCAAGCTCGTCGGTCATGCCCTCACCCACAGTGAGGAAGCTGACCACCCGTACGCCTGTGCCGCCGAACTCCTCGGCCCGGTCGGCCAGTTTCTCCGCCTGCGTGGGGCAGTGTCGGCATCCGGCGGAGAAGAACCCGATGAGGGTCGGGCTGCCCGCGAGGTCGGCGCTGGAGACCTGGCCGTCCGGTGACACGAACTCCGGCATGGTGGCGCCGACCGGCAGCCCCGAGGCGGGCGGCGAGTTCATCTCGATGAGTTTCGCCTCCGTCTCGCGTAGCCGCCTGATCACTGCGGCGCTCAGCGCGAGATCGACGAGGACGAGCGCCGCGAGTATGCCGACGGCGGTGGACAGAAATAGCACTGTGGGGCTCCTTGGATCGGGGCGTCGAAGCGCAGCGCACGAGAAGTGCGCGATCGATTGGAGAGATTCAGCGCGCGTGAGACGCTCCACGAAGGAGCCAGGTGAGGTCGTCAAGCCTGACCAGCGTCGTGACGATGAATCCCGCTAGGGAAAGAGCCAATATGAGGTGCGGCGGCTCTAGACTTCTGAGCGATATGGCGGGCAGGGTGATCGCGCCAAGAAGGGCGCCGGCGGCCGTGCTGGCGAGGAAAGCACTGCGAGCGACGTGCCGCCACGCAACGGGCGTGTCCGTCGGGCCGAAACAGTGGCACCCCGCCGTGGACCCTTGTCGGACGGCCCGCGCGAGCACGACGGTGAACGCGCCGAAGAGCAGCACGGCCGCGGCCAGGCCGATGACCGTGCCCTTGGGCCACAGGACAAGCGCCAGTACGGCAACCTCGGACGCGATCGATGCCACCGCCACCGGGCGGGACCAGGGCACGGGGGCGACCCGCAGTTGGGCAATGCCGTCGGCGAACGCGCGGAAACTCATTCGACTACGCACTTTTCCGATGACAGATATCGCAAGAACGCCGGCCAGCGTCAAAATGGACGCGACAACAGCGACACCCACATAGTCCCCCATTCCCCGTGGTGCCCATGTGCCGAGGTGCGAGTCGCACAGACCTCAAGAACCCCGGCTGGGAAACCCGAGATTATCGGCGTGCTTCGATGCTGTCAACGGGTTGATTTGCCGACGGAAAGATGAGAGTAATACCCCTCGAAGGGGGTCTTATGACCGACGAGTCACAATTCCTGCTCACCGTCCTGGGTGGGCTTGCCGCGCTCGCGGCACCCGTCGTCGGCGTTGCCCTGGCGCGCCAGCGGCTGATGATAGTCGATGTGATGGGTGACAGCATGGCCCCCACTCTGGCTCACGGCGACCGCCTCGTGGTGCGCCGAACGCGCCGACTCCGAGCCGGCGGCATCGTCGTCGCGCGCCATCAGGAGGGTGGTCCCCGGGATGTCGTCGCGGGTTCTCCCGCGTCCGGCTGGCTGGTCAAACGCCTCGTGGCGCTGCCGGGCGACGCCGTCCCGGACATGGTCGCCCCGGCCGTCGGCGCCGGGGTGCGGCAGGTGCCGGCCGGCATGGCGGTGCTGCTCGGCGAACATCCGGACAGCGTCGACTCGCGTCGGTGGGGATTCGTGCCGCTGAAAGACATCGAGGGCGTTTTGGTCAAGCGGCTGGGGTCCACCGGCCAGTAGGGCAAACAGGTATTGCCCAGTCATTGGCGTGCATCTATAGTTGCGCGGATCACAACAATCATGGCCGTGGTGACGCGGCCGGGTCGTCGAAGCGCTTCGACGATTCGTCGTTCAGGCCCGTCAGCCGGGTGTCGAGCCTGGTCACGCCGGCCTCGGCGCCCGACTGGGCGTCTGTCGTACGACATGAGGAGAACCGCATGCGGAACTGGCGCCTTCGGCGCGGAATCACCGCGCTCGCGCTCGCCCTGCTAGCCCTACCGGCCGTTCCCGGCACCGCGCTCGCCGAACCCACCTATCCGTTCCGAGATCCCCACCTGCCCGTGAACGTCCGGGTCGACGACCTGCTCGGCCGGCTCACCCAGGACGAGAAGATCTCCTGGCTGCACCAGTACCAGCCGGCCATTCCCCGGCTGGGCATCGGCCTGTTCAAGACCGGGACCGAGGCGCTGCACGGGGTGGCCTGGTCGACCGACATCGACAACAACGGCGCGGTGGTCAAGGCTCGCGGCACCGTCTTCCCACAGCCGGTGGGCATGGCGAGCACCTGGAACACCGACCTGATCCGGCAGGTCGGTTCGGCCGTCGGCGACGAGGCGCGCGGCTACCACGCGCAGAACCCCCGGGTCTGGGGGCTCAACCTGTGGGCGCCGGTGGTCAACCTGCTGCGCGACCCCCGGTGGGGCCGCAACGAGGAGGGCTACTCCGAGGACCCGCTGCTCACCGCCGAGATCTCCACCGCGTACGGCTCGGGAATGACCGGCGGTGACCCCAACCACCTGAAGAGCGCGCCGACCCTCAAGCACTACCTGGCCTACAACAACGAGGTCCGACGCGACGTGACCTCCTCGAACGTCCCGCCTCGGGTGCTCAACGAGTACGACCGCGCCGCCTTCAAGCCGGCCATCGCCGCCGACGCGGCGACCGGGATGATGGCCGCGTACAACCTGGTCAACGGCCGTCCGGCAACAGTGGACCCGGACCTGGCCACAGTGGTACGCGACTGGACCGACCAGCCGCTGATGAACGTCACCGACGCCTGGGCGCCGAACAACCTCGTCGCCTCGCAGGGGTACTACCCGACCCAGGCCGAGGGGAACGCCGCGATCATCAAGGCCGGCCTCAACAGCTTCATCACCGACGACACCAACGCGCAGCCCACCATCACCGCCATCAAGCAGGCCCTCGCCACCGGCCTGCTCACCGAGGCGGACATCGACGCCCGGATCCGCGAGATCCTGAACGTCCGGTTCCGGTTGGGTGAGTTCGACCCGGGCGGCGGCCGGTACGGCGGCATCACCCCGGATGTCATCAACAGCCCCGAACACCAGCGACTGGCCCGGCAGGCCGCCGGCGAGGCGATGGTGCTGCTGAAGAACGAGCGGCAGGCGCTACCGCTGAACCCGGCCCGGACCCGTAAGGTGGCGGTGCTCGGCCCGCTGGCCGACACCCTCTATTCGGACTGGTACGGCGGCGACCTGCCGTACCAGGTGACGGCGCTCGACGGCATCCGCGAGCGCCTGGGCAGCTCGGCCAGCGTGAGCGGGCTCGACGGGGCGGACCGGATCGCCCTGAAGGACGTGTCGACCGGCCGGTACGTCTCGGCCACCGGCACCACCGACGCCGACCGCGTCCTCGGAACCGGCGCCACCCCGGCGCTCGTCGCCCAGTTCGACGTCGTCGACTGGGGGCAGGACGTGGTGACGCTGCGCAACGCCGCCAACGGCCGCTACCTCGGCTACAACTGGGGGCCGTTCCTCACCCGGGACGAACAGCCGAACGGCTGGTACGTCCAGCAGCAGTTCAAGCTGGAGCCGCAGGCCGACGGCACCGTGGTGCTGCGCTACGTCGGCTACGAGACCAAGGAGAGCTGGTTCGGTGCCGACACGTACGTGACGATCGGCGACGACGGCGCCCTCAAGCTCGGCGCCTCGACCCCGACCGCCGCTACCCACTTCAGTCGCGAGCTGATCAGCAACGGAATCCACCGGGCCGTGGCGGCGGCCAAGGCGGCCGACACCGCAGTGCTGGTGGTCGGCAGCAACCCGTTCATCAACGGCCGCGAGGCACACGACCGGACCTCAACGGCGCTGAGCGCCGGCCAGGAGGCGCTGGTCAAGGCAGTGGCCAGGGCCAACCCGCGGACCGTTCTCGTGCTCCAGACCAGCTACCCGGTCACCATCCGATGGGAGCAGGAGCACGTACCGGCCATCGTCTGGACCACCCACGCGGGCGCGGAGACCGGTCACGCCGTCGCCGACGTCCTCTTCGGCGACCGCAACCCGTCCGGCCGGCTCACCCAGACCTGGTACCGCTCGGACTCGCAACTACCACCGGACCTGCTGGAGTACGACATCATCTCGTCCGGGCAGACCTACCTGTACAGCCGCGCGAAGCCGCTCTACCCGTTCGGCCACGGGCTGTCGTACACCCGGTTCCGGTACGGCCAGCTGCGTGCCGGTGCCCAGTCGGTGGCGGCCGACGGCACCATCACGGCCAGTGTCGACGTGACGAACGTCGGCAGCCGGACCGGGACCGAGGTCGTTCAGCTCTACACCCACCAGCGCACCTCACGGGACACCACCCCGATCCGCCAGCTCAAGGCGTTCCAACAGGTGAAACTCGCACCCGGGCAGACCCGTACGGTGACCCTGCGCCTGCCCGCCGCCGACCTGGCGCACTGGGACGTCACCCGCAGCAAGTGGGTGGTCGAGTCGTCGGTCCACGACCTGATGGTCGGGGCGTCCGTCGAGGACATCCGGGCCCGCGCCGCGGTCCGGGTCCGCGGTGAGACCATTCCGGCCCGCGACCTGTCCCGGCCCACCAGGGCGGAGAACTTCGACAGGTACGCGGGTGCCCGGCTCGTCGACGAGACGAAACCCAGCGGTACGGCGGTCGGTGCCACCGCCGCCGGTCAGTGGATCTCCTTCGACGGTTCCGCGCTGCGAGCCGACGCGCGCACCTTCACCGCGAAGGTCGCCAAGGCCGGAGCGGGCGTCGGCACGATCCAGATCCGGTTGGGGTCGCCCACCGGCCGGCTGCTCGGTACGGCCACAGTGCCCAGCACCGGTGACGACTACCGGTACGTCAGCACCAGCACCGAGTTGGCTCGGGCCGTCGGCACTCACGACGTGTACCTGGTGTTCGACTCCCCGCTGCGGCTGGCGGAATTCTCCATCAGGTGACCGAAGCCCCGGGCCGGGTCGAATGTCGACCCGGCCCGGGACGTTGGTTGGTCAGCTCGCCGTGCAGGTCAGCGTCGGTGTGCTGGGCGCGCCGGTGGACGAGCCGAGGAACCCGAACGCGGTGCTCGCGCCGACGCCGAGTGCCCCGTTGTAGGCGACGTTGCGGGCGGTGACCGTCGAGCCCTGGCTCGTGACTGTCGCGTTCCAGGCCTGGGCGACGCTCTGGCCACCGGTGAAGGTCCACGTCACGGTCCAGTTGCTGATCGCCGAGGTTCCGGCGGTGACCCGTACCTCGCCCTGGAAGCCGCCGGTCCACTGGCTGGTCACCGTGTACGTCGCGGTGCAGCCCGCCGCCGGCGGTGGTGTGGTGGGCGGTGGTGTGGTGGGCGGTGGTGTGGTCGGCGGTGGCGTGGTGGGCGGTGGCGTGGTGACGGACCCACCCCAGCCCGCGGTGGAGTCCAGCCAGGCGGCGCGTCGCAGCATCCAGTCCCGCATGACCTGGACCTGCCCCTGCCAGGTGGGCGAGGTCGGGGTGCGGAAGAAGCTGACCGTCGGCGCGGTCAGGTTGGGCCAGCGTTGGAAGTTGCGCTGAGCGGCGTTGGTCAGCGGGGCCGCGAGAGCATTGACCCGGGTCTGAAGCGCGGCGTCGGAGAGCAGGCCCCGTCGCAGCGTCTGCCAGCGCGATCGGGCCTGGTTGACGAACGCGGGGTCGCGCAGCAACTGGGCGAACCAGTCGTTGGCCGACGGTTGCCGGGTCTGCTGGTGCTGCCAGCCCGACACCTGGTCGTTGGCGAAGAATCCACCGACGCCGAAGCTGAGGTCGAAGTCCCACAGCGGACCCGCGAAGATCTTGCTGTCCCGGTCCTTGTAGAAGTGTGAGCTGCGGACGTAGGCGTCCATCTCCCGGCTCAACTCGTTGACGATCATGAGGTTGATGAACGAGTCGACGTCGATGTACTTGCGGTAGCCCGTGGTCGGGTCGGCGAAGTTCGACGAGTGCAACACGTCGTTGAACTCCTGGAGGTGACCGCGCAGCCAGTCCCGTTGCTGCGGTTGCAGGGGCGACGGGTCGGCGACTTCGAGGTAGTTCCAGCAGGTGGCCGCCGGCCCGGTGCACGGCAACGTCGGCTCCTCGGCCGCCATCCACTCGAATTTCCAGATGTACCCGCCCTGGATCTTCGGCAGTGTCACGTCGTCGGCGTCCAACTGCTTCAGGTCGAGGCGGTCCTTGGAGTTCTTGATCGTCTCCATCAACATGTAGACGCCCATGTAGTCGCTGGCACCCACCGGTGCGGCGTCCGCGTTGAGGTAGAACTCGGCGAACGCGTAGCGCGGGGCGGGCAGCCCCATCTCGCGCCCGAGGTCGTAGACGAGCGCCTCACGGATCAGCGCCTTGTCGGGGAACGGGCCGCGCAACACCCAGTCCGAGTCGGCGGGCATGCCCAGCACCGGGTGGTCGGCGTCGTCGTCCTCGTTGTCCCAGAACTCGACGCGGAACGGCGTCTTCTCGAACGTCGCCGACGAGTTGCCGCGCAGCCGGAATCCCGCGCGGGTGCTGAGTGTCGGGGCGGCCGCCAACGATGTGGTGCCGCCGCCCGTCGGTTCGAAGATCATTGTGGTGGCGTCGAAGTACTCACGGTCGGGCCGACCAGCGCCGTACGAGTCGATCAGCACTACCGGCAGGTCGTGGGCGGTGGTGACGTTCTGGGCGGCGTACATGGCGGTGCCGGGCGCACCGGTCGGTGTCTGGCCGACGAACGCCTGAGCCCGCAACTGGGTGGTGCGGGTGAAGCGCAGCGCCGAGCCCGAATAGAGCGACGACTGGGCGGTCGGCGGCTGCCCGTTGGTGGTGTAGCGGATCTGGGCGCCGCTGACGGTGCTGCTCAGCGTCACCGCCACCTCCCCCTGGAAGGTGCCGCTGGGCACCGAGAAGGTGATGTCGCCGACCAGGTCGTCTGCCACGGCCGGTGCGGCGGCGGCATCGGCGGCCGGGGCGCCGGCGAGCAGTTCGGTGACCGGTTGGGCGGCCTGGACAGCGGAGACGGGTTCGGCGCCGGCCGGTGGCGAGGACACCACGAGGAGGCCTGCGACGAACACGGCGGTGGCGGCGATCCCGGCGGCACGAAGGGCCGCCACCGGAAGACCGGTGTTGCGGGTGGTCATGCGCACGATGCCTCCTGTTCTGATCGGGTCGGAACTGTCAACTCCAGGAGCGCCGAGGACGGGTCGGCGCGGAAATGGCGGCGTAACGTCCGTCGCCACGGCACGTCTGGAAGGTCCACGCGCAGGGCCGCGAGACCGGTGGCGTACTTCGAGATGCGTACGGGACGGGTCCCGCGTTGCCACAGCGCGCGGTCGACCAGAGAGGGGGCCGAGCTGGTCTTGGTCTCGACCACGGCGATGCCGGGCAGTCGCAGTGTGCGGTCACCGTCCTGCCAGGTGAGCCCGGTGTCGATGGTGACCCGGCTCGCGGTCGCGGGGAGCAGCAGAGTGGAGCGACGGTAGCTGGTGACCAGCATCGGCTCCAGCGGGCTGCCGGTGAGATTGGACAGAATCGACTCCCGGTCAAGCACCTCGTCGACGAACCCGCGCCCGGACCGGACGGTGCGGCGGTCCTCGGCCAGATACGGCAGTCGGTGCTTGGTGACCCGTCCGCGTGCTCCGCTGATCTTCACTTCGAGCCAGCACTGGGCGGAGTCGAGGTAGGTCCGGGTCCGTACCTTGAAGCGCCTGCGCCGCCGGTACGCGGCGCAGTGGTAGCTGGCCAGGCAGGGCGTGTCGAAGTACACCGACTCGTACCGGAAGCTGCGCTCACCATCGATGTCCAGCACCCGGGCGTACGGGCTGAGCTGGTCCAGCAGGTACGGCAATTCGCCCACCGTCAGGACGTACTTGCGGTCCACCCTGCACTGCAGCGCTGCCCTGTCGATCACCTCGGCCAGTGCGATCGGCGTCAGCGTCGCCAGCGGTGGCGCGCTCATCGGAGCGCCCCGGCCCGTACCGACTTGCTGGTGCCGGCCGCCGCGCTGCGCCGGGCGACCGAGTACCGGACGTCGACCACAGTGGTCTCGTTGACCATGTCGAGCCGCTGGACGATGGCGTTGTGCACCCGGGCGTTGAGCAGCTGCTCCAGCTGGGCGACGAGAGCGACGTGATCGGTGACGGCGGAGTCGAGCACCATGATCTGGTGCCGGTAGTGCCGGAGCAGTCGTCGGTGATCGCCGACGAACATCACCGCGACGATGAGTGCCATCAGGCCTCCGCTGAGCCAGACCGAGGTGGTGCTGAGTGCGCCGAGAATGCCCAGTGCGAGAGCGGAGAAGTAGTACGCGACCTCGTGCTGGTCGAGCTCCGTCGACCGGAGTCGGATGATGGAGAGCACTCCGAACAGCGCCAGCCCCAGCCCGAGCCCGGCACCGACGTCGCTGGCGCTCAGCGCGCTCGCCACCGCGAGGACACCGACGTTGACCCCTAGATAGGCGACGACCAGGTCGCGTCGGCGGTGCCGGGGGAAGTAGAGCCCGAAGACGAGCAGCGCCACCGCGCAGATGTCGATCGCGAACAGGACGAGCTGCGACATCGCTGGGGTTCCTCCTGGTTCACGCCGGAGCGGACCGACGCCAGACCGCCGTCGCTGCGTGGCGACCTGCGGAAGGTGGCCGGACCTCCGGGCTACTTTTCGGTAAACTTTCGGTATTTCGTTGGTGACTGTAAGCAGAACATCAATACAAGTCAATGTGTGATCCGTGTGCACCGGCAGGTCCCCGGGCCGGCTGGCGAGGGTGTGGTGCGTCTGACGTGGGCACGCCCGGGACGCCACCCCGGCTCGCGCGGTCGCCGAAACTTTCGGAGCCTTTCGGGTCGCGCGGCCTCTTTATTGATCGAGTCCTGGGAGTGGGTTGATCGTCGGTCCGGCCGGGGGTCGCTGAGCCCTCTCGCGACCGCTCGGGTCGGCGGGGGCCTAGTACCTGCGGGCGCCTATGGAGCTGATGCCGTAAACGAATCAGGCAAGGGGTCGGTGGTGTGCCCGGCGTCGGGTCCGGTTGGCCTTCCCCGGGCCCGGTCAAGACGAACCGTGCGGGCGAACCGCCTGGCGGCAATGTCGTGGGGATCGCGTGGGGGCCGTGTCGCTGGAGCGGTTCGAGGGGTCGGCTGTCGGTGATGTCGTAGGCGATTCAGCTCCAAAGGGGGACCGGACCAACGGTGTCCCCCGGTCCGGCGTCCCCTGGGGGGCTGTGGTTGCTCGCGACGTTCAGCGCCCTGCGCTGCGGTGCGCAGGCCGAGGCCGCCGTCCAGTTGTCGATCGCCGAGGTGCGTGCGAGTGGTCGCGGGCCTCCACGACGAGCCTCGCGTCGTCCCTGCGGATTCGTCGGACGACGTAGGCAGGGGTGTATGGCCGGCGTGGTTGATCTGCCCGATCCGACGGCATTTCTGCATAGACGCCCTCCAATTGCCGGTTGCATTGGTCAGACGTGTGACCTACGCTCCCAGTAAGAATTTCGGGGCGGTTAACAAAGAGTGCGGTCGGGGCGACGGAAGTCCCCGCCGGCCCTTAGTGGCGTCGCTGTTCCGTACTCGTCGCTCGATACGCACTTTGGGCACCACATCGACGACCAGTGAGAGGAACAGACGTGAAGTCAGCCATATCCACCGCTCGAATGTCAGTGTTGGCGGTGGCGGCGCTTGTCGCCGCCACACTGCCGGCAGTGCTGACAAACCAACTACCGGCCTCGGCCGCAGTCCAGGCGACCTACTATGTCGCCCCGGACGGTAACGACGCCAATCCGGGGACCATTCAATCGCCGTTCAAGACGGTTGAACGCGCGCGGGACGTGGTTCGCACCATCAATTCAACGATGAGCGGCGACATCAACGTGTATCTCCGCGGCGGGAGATATCCGGTCACCAGCACCGTCGAGTTCGGCGCCAGCGACTCCGGAAACAACGGGTTCCGGGTCGCCTACGCCGCCTATCCCGGCGAGACGCCGGTCCTCGACGGCGGCGTCCCGGTGACCGGGTGGAGCCAGCACAGCGGCAACATCTGGAAGGCGCCGCTCGATCGCGCCAACAAGCTGCGGGCGCTCTACGTCAATGACAAGCGCGCGTTCATGGCGTCGAAGACGATCAGCTCGGCGGGCTGCTACGGGACGTACAACATCACTGCCAACCAGGCCGCGTGGGCCTGGGAGTCAGGTTCGCAGTGCGACGGCGCGAAATACAGCCTGAACGATTTCCCTGCCGTCGCCCGCAACCAGGACGACATCGAGATCGAGACCGGAACGACCTGGACCACGGCCATCGTGGGCGTCCGCCAGGTGACCACGAGTTCCGACGGCGCCAACCGGGTGGCCCTCTTCCAGCAACCCGGTGCGGCCATCGCCCAGGGTTCGTTCAACGGCAACGCCCAGGTCGGTGGCACGCACAAGCTCATGAACGCCTACGAGTTCCTGGACGCCCCCGGCGAGTTCTTCTTCGACAAGGGCAGCCGGACGCTCTACTACTACAAGGCCAGCGCCGAGAACATGTCGACAGCGACGGTCTACGCGCCGAACAACGTCTCCACAGTGCTGCGGGTCGCCGGCACCTCGACGAGCAGCCACGCGCGCAACATCACGTTCTCCGGCCTGACGGTGCAGCACTCCGACTGGAACCTGGTCAACGTCGCAGGCTCGGTCCTCAAGCAGGCCCAGCAGGGCAATCTGAGCGCGAACGTGTACGCCAAGGGCAACTTCCACGTCTACCACTACCGCAACGTCGACGTGGTTCCCGGCATCGTCCAGGTGCAGAACGCCGACGGGATCCTCCTGCAACGCAACCGGGTCCAACACACCGGTGCCGACGGGATCAGCATGGTCAACGACGTGCAGGGCACACAGTTGATCGGCAACCACACCAACGACATTGCCGGGTCCGCGATCCTCGTGGGCCATCCGCAGCACGTCTACATCGGGGACGGCACGTCGACCAACCGCGAGAAGTACTCCGCGTCGGTCGAGGGACTACCGAAGAACATCGACATCAAGAACAACTACCTCTACGACAGCGCGGTCCTGTTCAACGGGCACAGCCCCATCTCCGCGTACTTCGTCGACACCCTCACCATCCAGCGCAACCGGATCGAGAAGACCCCATGGTCGGGCATCACGCTCGGCTGGGGCTGGTGGAACTTCGACGGATCGTCGGGCTCGATCGTGCCGAACCGGCCGACCACCACGGCGAGAAACAACACCATCAGCTACAACCACATCATTGACACCGTGCAGCGTCTCAGCGACACGGGCCCCATCTACACGCTCGGAAGCCAGCCCGGGACCACCATCACCAACAACTATCTGCAGGGTGTGCCGTCGGGCCACAAGTACGGACTGCACCCGGATGAGGGATCAGCCTTCATCACGTTCCGCGACAACGTCCTGAGTATCGACAAGAACGTCACCTGGATGATCAACTCGGACGACTTCGGGCGGAAGCACGATCTGAGCATCACGCAGATCTACGGCCCGATCAACAAGGTCTCGAACAAGAATCTGCCGAACAGCACGGTCGCCGACATCCTCGTCTCCTCCGACTATGTCTGGCCCGCTGCGGCGTACGGTATCGCCGCGAATTCCGGCCTTGAGGACGCGTACCGGGACATCGTCCCGGCGAGCACCTTCTCCGCGCCGAACTACGTGCTGCCCGCCAGCACCTTCGTCACCAGTGCCACGGCGTCGATCCCGATCCGCAGCACCGGCGACGCCACCAAGTCGGTCTGGCTGGCGCCGTCCGGCACGACCACCTTCACCGCCGGGGCGACGATGACCAGGGCCGCCGGCAACGCCACGTCCATCGCCGTGCCGGCCACCCAGGGCGAGTACCGGCTGTACGTCGTCGACGCTCAGGGCAACCGGTCGGCGGAGTCGACCTTCATCGTCCGGCAGCAGCAGGGCGGTGGCAGCGGCACGGGGAGCGGGCAGCTCGTGGGTGGCCAGTCCGGCCGCTGTGTCGAGGTGCCGAACTCCTCGACCACCAACGGCACCCAGACCCAACTCTGGGACTGCTCCACGGGCGCCAACCAGCGGTGGGCCCAGACCGCCAGCAAGCAACTGACCGTGTACGGCAACAAGTGCCTGGACGCCTCCGGGGCGGGCACTGCCAACGGCACCGCGGTCATCATCTGGGACTGCCACGGTGGGCTCAACCAGCAGTGGAACGTCAACAGCAACGGCACCGTGACGAACGCCCAGTCGGGGCTCTGCCTCGACGCCAACGGTGCCGCCACCGCCAACGGCACGAAGCTCATCCTCTGGTCCTGTAACGGCGGCACGAACCAGCGGTGGACGCTGCGTAGCTGACCGACCCGACCCCGGGGCCAGGCCGACACGGGCCTGGCCCCGGCTATTTCTGGTAGCCGTAGTTGTCGCAGGTCCGGCGTCCCTGGACACAGTTCTTCGTGCGCTTGTTCATGGTGTCGACGTCCCACATCACGAACGCGTCGCCGTGCATCGACGAGGCGCTCTTGCCCTCCTTGTCGGAGGACAGGTAGTAGCCGGCCGGGGTGCCCTTGGCCGGGTACTGGATGTCGAAGGTGATCGCCGGGATCCGGACCGGGTGACTGGTCGGGCAGGAGTTGCCGCTGCCGTACGCCACATGGTCCTTGTGGTTGGGGCTGTCCAGGTGCTTGCCGTCCCAGCAGTCGGGGAACTGCATCATGAAGTGCAGCGTCGCGTCGCCCCCGCAGATGGGCCAGTTGCCGTTGGTGCTGCGGGCGATGCCGTCGAGGTCACCGGGGCCGTAGAAGGCACAGTAGAACTGGCCGGTCGCGCCGCGCGGGGTCGGCTTCTTCTTCTTGGCGTCGCCGGAGATCATGCGCAGGCCGTTGGGCATCGGCATCTGGCCTGTCGAGTTCTTGGCGAGCGAGCGGTAGTAGACCCGGAACCCGGTGGTCTCGACCGGCTTTCCCGTGGCGTTGTCGTAGAGCGTGGGCACCCAGTAGGCGGAGTGGTCCTGGACGGGCTTGCAGGAGGTGGCAGTGAACTTCGTCAGGTCGCCGGCGACGGTGTTCGCGTCGACGGCCTTGTTGCCGACGAACGAGTGCATGTGTGACGCGCCCGGTAGGCCGGGCGCGACGATCGGGTCGTCCGGTAGCCGGTGGCTGTACTGGCAGTCCGCCCGGAACTCCGGGAGGTTGCCCACTCCGGACGGGACGGGGTCGACCTTCAACGCCCGGTACGCGTCGGCCTGCGCCTTCCAGGTAGCCCGGTCGACCGGAATCCAGCCGGTCGCCGGGACCTTCGGCGCGGCAGCGGTCGACGGTGCCGCGCCGGTCGACGGGGTCGTGGAGGCCGACGGCGTCGTGGAGGTCGACACCGCCACGCCGGGCGACGCCGGCTGCCCGGCCGGTGGTGACGGGTATTCGAGGGCGTTGGCCGCGTTCGACGGCTTGGGCTGCGCCGCGCCGTTGCCCAGGTACACGCCCCCGGCCGCGATGACGAGTACGGCCGCCGCGCCGACGGCCACGCCGAGCCTGTTGCGGCCGAGCCAGCCAGGAACGCGATGACGGGGCGGCTGCGGGCTTTCGTAGGACACGGGGTCTCTCCCAACGAGTGGACGCCAGGATGACCCGAACGGCCACGGCCGCCGAATGGTAGGCGCTTGCGGCTCGCGCTCGGAAGGTCTTTAAACCTTCCTTAAAGTACGCGGCCTGGCCGCGTACGTGGGCACTGTCCGCCGGATCCGACGGACGGCGCCCACGCCCGATCTCGGGTCGGCGACGTCGCTAGGGGGCGGCGTGCGGCGTGGTGTCGGCCGGCTCGGCGGCCTCGTCGTCCTTCGAGGGCTCCTCCTCGTCCGCCACCTTGACGCGCGCGGGCTCGGTCCAGGAGAACTCGATCTCGACGGACACCTCCGTCTCGCTCTCTCGCTCGATCTCCAGCTCGCACCGCACCGTGTCCGCGACCGTCACCGCACCCGCCGCGCCGTAGAAGAGCCGCCCGTCAGACTCCAGCTGGTTCGCCAGTTGGCGCAGCCAGGCGGCCAGGTCGGAGCGTGACACCGTACGGGAGTCCTCATAGATATCCATGCCGGCCATGCTCGCACTCCACAAAGGACGACGTGTGCAGGGCTTCGGCCTCGACCCGAGGTGTCGGCATGATATGGATCTTGCCGGTGGCGGTGGTCGGGGAAATGTCGGCTTCGGAGGTGCTGCCGGACGGCGTGCGGGTAATGCTGGACGATGACATCAACCTGGAAGCCCCACGAGAAGCACGGCGGCCTGTCGGACAAGGACAAGCGTGAGCTGCCGGAGACCGTCTTCGCGTTCCCCGGCAAACGCAAGGAACCGATGACCGATGCCAGCCACGTCCGCAATGCCGTCGCCCGGTTCGATCAGGTGCAGGGCGTCACCGACAAGGACCGGGACCTGGCCTTTCAGAACATCCTCGCCGCCGCCAAGCACTACGGTGTCGACGTCGCCGAGACGAACTGGCGCCAGCTCGGCAAACTCCCGCACACGCCGAACCCCGCCCACTGACGGGGATCCGCACGATTCGGCTCGCTGGCCGGATAGGTCCGTATCCGCTGGGTAAGCGGCGCGGATGCCCGCCAAGCAGGATCCGGCAGCCGACAACGACCCGCCCCCGCACGGGGTGTCCCGGGTCGGCCGAACCTGGGCCGGTCTGCGCGAGCGGGTGCGGCACGGGCTGGGCTCCCGCGCCTGGCGGTTCCGCCTCTACGGGCTGCTCGCCGTGCAGGCCGGCGTCGCGGCGACGATAGCCTGGTTCGTGGGGGCCCAGTTCCTGGACAATCCCGCCCCGGTGCTCGCGCCCACCACAGCGGTCGGCATCGTGGCCGCCTCGATGGGCACACGCCTGCGGCGCACCATCGAGCTGCTGGTCGGGGTCGTTCTCGGGCTCGCCGTCGGTGACGCGGTCATGCCGCTGTTCGGCATCGGGCCCTGGCAGACCGGCCTGGTCGTCGTACTGGCGATCATCGTCGCCATCCTGCTCAAGGGCGGTGGCTCCCTGCTCACCCAGGCCGGTGGCACAGCGGTGCTCATCGCCACACTGGAACCGCCAGTGCGTGACCTGTCCGTTCCTCGCTTCGTCGATGCCGCGGTCGGCGGCCTGGTCGGCTTGGCGGTCGGTCTGTTGGTGGTGCCCATCCACCCGCAACGGACGGTGCAGCGGCTGGCCGAACCGGTCCTCGACCCGGCTATCGACGCCCTGCACAACCTCGGCGCGGCGCTGCGCCGTCGGGACCTTGACGGCACCGAGCAGAGTCTGACCGGCCTGCGGATCCTCGGGTCGCGGGTGACCGCGCTGGACGAGGGGCTCGGGGCTGCCCAGGAGGTGGTGCGACTGGCGCCACTACGGTGGCACCAACGTAGGTTGCTGGCCCGCTCCACCCAGGCCATCCGACATCTCGAGCGCAGCCTCTACGGCTGTCGGGCCGTCGCGCGAAGACTCACCAAGGCTCTCCGGGAGGATGAGCCGATACCGGAGGAGTTCGCGGCAGCCATCGAGCTGCTGGCCACCAGCATGCATACGCTGAGACGCACCACCACTCCCGAGCGGGCGGATCCGCAAAAGGCGCGCCAGCAGATCCTGACCGCTCTCGAGCTGGTCGGAGAGGCGCAGGGGCCAGCCGCCCCGGATCCCACCCGTCCCCACTCCCACCGGTTGGGCTACTCGGGAATGATCGCCGCGGGTGAATTCCGCATGGCCGCCCAGGACCTGCTCATCGCCAGTGGGTTGGACACCGACGAGGCGGCAGCGTTGGTGCGGCGGACGTCGGGTCGGGACGAGTGGGACTGAACGGCCCGGGCACCCGTCAGGTCGCCTTCAGCGAGGCGAGGACGTCGAGGTAGTGCGGGTTCTTCATGACCCCCAGCACGTTGCCGAACGGGTCGACCACCGCCGCGGTGATGAACCCCTCGTCCCCGTGCGGGGTGATCGGCTGGTACTCCGTGGCACCCAACGCCAGCAGCCGCTCGACTGTCGCGTCGAGGTCGTCGACGCACCAGTGCATGACCACCCCGCCGGGCCCGGTCGCCGGGCCGGCCGGTGCGTACCTGCTGTCGATGATGCCCAGCTCGGCCTGGTAGTCCCCGATGCGGAACTCGGTGTAGGCCGGGCGTCCGTCGGGGCCGGGGCGCATGAAGTACGCCTCGATGCCGAGGAAGTCCGCGTACCAGGCGGTGGCCGCTTCCACGTCGTCCGCCCAGATGTTCAGGGTGGCGAATCCTCGCAGGCTCATCAGGTGTCCTCTCGTCGATGTCGTTGATGTCGACGCTATCGACGATTGCGGAAGGTTTGCTTCCGCAATAGCCGGTGGTCTTGACCGTGTCGAGCCGCGGGCCGCATCTTTCGCCGGTGCCCGGGTAGTCGCCGCCATTGCCAGTACTCATGGCGGGGGATGGCGTGGACAGCTACCCGGCAGTCGAGGACCACGGTCTGATCGGTGATCTACAGACCGCGGCACTGATCAGCACGGACGGTACGGTCGACTGGTTCTGCGCGCCCCGCTTCGACTCGCCGAGCGTCTTCGGCGCGCTGCTGGACCGCCGCAACGGCGGCCACTTCCAACTCTCGCCCGAGAATGTCGACTACACGAGCAAGCAGCTCTACCTGCCCGGTACGCCGATCCTGATCACCCGCTTCCACAGCGCCGACGGTGTCGGCGAGCTGTTGGACTTCATGCCGGTCACCGGTGCGGAGGCCACCGATCGGCATCGGTTGATCCGGCTGGTGCGGATGGTTCGGGGGAGCATGCGTTTCCGCTTCCACTGCCACCCACGGTTCAACTACGGGCGAGACTCGTACGAGCTGGAGGTGCACCCCGAGGGCGACGTCTTCCGGAGCCCGACGATGGACCTCACCCTGGCCGCCTTCAAGAACTCGCTCCACGAGTTCGACGCGAGGGACATCAAACGGGACACCGACGGCGTGTCCGCGTCGTTCACCCTGCACGCCGGCGACATCGGCGGGGTGGTCCTGGAGACTGCCTGTCCGCACGCGCCCCGAGCACTCAGCACCGACGAGGCGTGCGATCTGCTTGCCGAGACCCGCGACTACTGGCGGCGGTGGGTGAGCGGTTCCCGCTACAAGGGCCGTTGGAGGGAGGTGGTCGAGCGGTCGGCGATGACCCTCAAGCTGATGACGTACGCACCCACCGGCGCCCTGGTCGCCGCGCCCACCGCGGGGCTGCCCGAGCAGATCGGCGGGCAGCGGAACTGGGACTACCGCTACACCTGGATCCGGGACGCGTCCTTCTCCGTGCACGCGCTGCTGCGCCTGGGCTTCACCGAAGAGGCCGAAAAGTACCTCCTCTGGCTCGACGCCCGCATCCGTGAGGCACGGGACGGCAACCTTCCCCTGCAGATCATGTACCGCATCGACGGCTCACCGGACCTCCCCGAAGAGGTGCTGGGTCACCTGGAGGGATACCGCGGCTCCGCGCCGGTGCGGATCGGCAACGGCGCCGCGGGCCAACTCCAACTCGACATCTACGGCGAGGCGCTCGTCTCGTTGGAACTCGCGGACCGCAACGGGCTGATCGCGCCGTACGAGGGTTGGCGCAAGACGGCCGGGCTGATGGACTGGCTCTGTGCGCACTGGGACCAGCCCGAGGACGGCATCTGGGAGACCCGTTCCGGTCGGCAGGACTTCACCTACGGTCGGGTGTTGTCCTGGGTCGCGCTGGACCGGGCCATCCGCATCGCGCGACGCCGGGGCCGACCCGGTGACATCGCCCGCTGGTCCGCCGAACGTGACGCCATCTACGAGCAGGTGATGACTCGTGGGTTCAACCAGGAACGTCGCGCGTTCGTGCAGCACTACGGGTCCGACATCCTGGACGCGTCGCTGCTGGCGATGCCGGGGCTGAACTTCATCTCGCCGACCGACCCGATGTGGGAGTCGACGCTGCGGGCGATGGACACCGGCCTGGTCTCCGACAGCCTGGTCTACCGCTACGACCCGAAGGCCTCGCCGGACGGTCTCGCCGGCACCGAGGGCACCTTCAACATGTGCACCTTCTGGTACGTGCAGGCGCTCGCCCTGGCCGGCCGGATCGACGACGCCCGGTTGACCTTCGAGAAGATGCTCACCTACAGCAACCCGCTCGGCCTCTACTCCGAGGAGATCGCGCCGACCGGTGAGCAGATCGGCAACTTCCCGCAGGCGTTCAGCCACCTCTCGCTGATCAGCACGGCGGCCCACCTCGACGACCTGCTCGACCAGCAGGGTTGACCGGTCCGGTCAGAACAGCGTCAGCGGCTCGACGGGGATCGGCTCGGGCAACGCGTCGAGCCCGGGTACGCGTGCTCGTACCTCGTTGTGGAACCGGCGGGCGAGCGCCGGCGCGTCGGCGTTGTCCGGGGTGTGGATGAACATGGTCGGCGAGCGCCCCTCGCGGAGCCAGGTGACTGTCACGTCGACCCAGCGCTGCCACCCCTCGGCAGTGCGCGTCGAGTCGTCACGACCGAGGTAGCGGACGATCGGCCGGTCGGTCAGCGCGAGGGACCGGAGCGGCACGCGGGGCTTCTTGGTCCAGGCGTCCCGCTCCGCGTCACTGGTCGGCGGGCTCGCGAAGAAGGCTGTCGTGTCGAAGGGGATCCACTCGGCGCGGGCGGCCGCGAGGGTCGCCCCGAGCAGTCGGGCCGCGCGGGCGTCGGTGAAGAACGCGGGATGGCGGACCTCCACCGCGTACCGGTGGGACCGCGGGAGCTGTTCCAGGAAACGGCTCAGGGTTGGGACGTCGGCGGGCGCGAACGAGCCGGGCAGTTGGATCCAGAGGGCGTGGGCGCGCGGGCCGAGCGGTTCGATGGCGTCCAGAAAGACGCGCAGCGGTTCGTCGACGGTGGTGAGCCGGCGTTCGTGCGTGATGACTTTGGGAAATTTGAGGACGAACCGGAAGTTGGGACCCGTCTGGGCTGCCCACGAGGCCACGGTGTCCCGGGCCGGGGTCGCGTAGAACGTGGTGTTGCCCTCCACGGCGTCGCACCAGCTGGCGTAGTGCCGCAGGCGCTCGGCGGGCGGCAGCCGCTGGCCCGGCCACGACCGGTGACTCCACATCGCGCACCCCACGTGCAGACGCATGACCGCCCTTCCCGCCGGTGACCGCGCTCGACCGGAGCCCACCGTATACGGGCCGGCGGACCCGGCCTGGCCCCGGTGTTGCAGGTAGGGTCCGACGCCATGCGTGTGCTGTTCGCCAGTCTTGCGTCCGTCGGTCACACGTACCCGCTGATCCCGCTGGCGATCGCCACCCGAGAGGCCGGGCACGAGGTCCACTTCGCTGCCGGTCCAGAGGTGCACCCACCGCTCGCCGCGCACGGCCTGCGGCCGTTCCGGCCCGGCGACGCCTTCTACGAGGTGTACGCCGAGGATCTCGCTCCAGAGCTGGCGCGGCTGCGGCCCGACCTGGTGGTGCACGAGTGGGGGCTGCCGGGTGCGGCCGTGGCGGCTCACCGGGCCGGGATCCCAGGCGTGTGGCACGGCTTCGGCCGGATGTTTCCCGAGGGCATCGGCCTGGAACTGCCCACCAGGAACCCCGAGGTCGTCGGCCGGCCGCACCTGGACATCTGGCCGCCCTCGCTCCAGGACAAGAGCTTCCTCGCCACCGAACGTCGGATCGAGCTGCGACCGGTCGCCTTCTCCACACCGGCCCCGCTGCCCGAACGGGTGAGCCGTCGAACGTCCCGGCCGTTGATCTACCTGACCCTCGGGACCGCGTTCGGTACGCCGGAGCTGCTGCGCACCGCCATCGCCGGCCTGGCGGCGCTGGACGCCGAGGTGGTGGTCGCGGCGGGCCGGGTGCCCCCGGAACAACTGGGCGAGATCCCTGACCACGTCAGCGTGCACCAGTGGGTGTCGCAGGCGGAGCTGCTGCCGCTCGTCGACCTGGTGGTGCACCACGGAGGTAGCGGCACCACCCTCGGCGCGCTCGCGGCCGGCGTACCGCAGTTGCTGCTGCCGCAGGGCGCCGACCAGTTCGCCAACGCCGACACGCTCGCCGCCGCCGGTGTCGCAATGCGGCTCCTTCCCGGCGAGGTGGATCCGAGCGCCGTCGCCGAGCAGGCGCACCGCCTGCTGCCGCAGCACGGCAACGCCGAGCAGCGCGACGCGGTCCGGGCGGTCGCCGAGGAGATCGCGGCCATGCCCTCGCCGGGGGCCGTCGCTCGACTGCTGCCGGAGTACGCCGCCTGATCTGACGCAACATCGTCAACTCAGGGTTGACGCGAGGAGTGCGTCAACCTATGGTTGACGCATGACAGATCCTCTTCAGATGGGTAACACCGTCAAGCTCGACGACCTGATCCAGGCGATCAAGACGGCGCACACCGACGCGCTCGACCAACTCACCGACGCGGTCATCGCCGCCGATCACCTCGGCGAGGTCGCCGACCACCTGATCGGGCACTTCGTCGACCAGGCACGACGCTCCGGCGCCTCCTGGACCGACATCGGCCGCAGCATGGGGGTCACCAAGCAGGCCGCCCAGAAGCGCTTCGTGCCGAAGGCGACCGAGGCGGCAGCGCTCGACCCCAACGCCGGCTTCAGCCGGTTCACCCCGCGTGCCCGCAACGTGGTGATGGCCTCGCAGGAGGAGGCCCGAGCCAGCGGCAACGCCGAAATCGGCCCCGAGCACCTGGTGCTGGGCCTGCTGGCCGAGCCGGAAGGGCTGGCCGCCAGGGTGATGGCCGGTCGCGGCGCCACCCCCGAGGCGGTACGGGAGGCGGTCGACGCCGTCCTCCCACCACGGGCCGAGCAGGTTCCGGACCTCATCCCGTACGACGTGCGCGGCAAGAAGGCGCTGGAGCTGACCTTCCGGGAGGCGCTGCGCCTCGGGCACAACTACATCGGCACCGAGCACATGCTGCTCGCACTGCTGGAGCAGGAGGACGGCGCCGGCGTGCTCACCAACCTCGGCCTGAACAAGACGACGGTCGAGGCCGACCTGGCCGCCGCCCTCGCCGCCGCCGTCGGAAAGAAGTGAGAACCCGGGGTCAGGACGCCTCAGGAAAGCCGTAACGCAGGGCGTGCTCCGGATCGGCAGGGTCGATCTGGCGTACGCCCGCGTCGGCGAGGCGCTTGTTGACCTCGTCGAGTTGCTCGCGCACCAGGCGGGCCTCCTCCTCGGTGACCCGGCCCCGGTGTGGCTTGCCGGCGTGCTCCAGCGTGCCGTAGTCGATCTTTTCGGTGGTCTTCCGGGCCTTGGGTGGGCGGACCCGCTCGGCCGTCTTCAACAGCTGCGCCATCGGCACGTCGGTGGCCATCGCGTCGAACTCGCTGGCGGTCAACACCACCCGGCGGGGCTCGCCGCCACCGTGCCGATCGTGGATCTCCACCACCGCCACGTCCAACGCGGCGTCGTCGATGTTCTCCACCTCGCCCGGGGTGGCGTCCAACTGCACGGGCCCGGCGACCAGGTCCGGGTGCTCCAGCACGACGACGCGGACCACCTCGTCGTCCTGCTGCAGAACCGTGCCGGTGAAGTCGGAGACGTGGATCGTCTTCTTGCCCATGCGCGGAGCTTCTCCTGTCGTAGGCCGGGATGGCGGACCACAAGAAATTACCCGACAGGTGTGCGAAAGCCGCCGCTGGACCTCCTCCGGTGTGTCGCCCCGGGCGAACGTCAGAGGCTTCCCTTCGGTGCCACCCACTCGGTGGTGGGTCAGTGGTTGTTCAGGCGGTGCCGACTGGAGCTTCCGATGGGCAGCTTGTTCAGCCCGGCCCACGACAGGGCGCCGCCGCCGATCGTCCGCGGGTTCCGGTAGCGCGGCTGGGGCGGATTGCCTCCGACGGCTTCCCCCGCCTGCCAGAGTCGCTCGGGGTCCTGCTGGTAGTGGTCGCTCGGCTGAATCGGCATGGGTTCACCGTCCCAAATAAAGGTGTCCAGATATGGAAATACATATGACGGTCGATTCATGTGCCTGGTTCCCGGACCCCTGGCCCACTCGGCCCTGACGTATCCCGCGCCCGGCCCCGCCGTCCGGCGTACGGTGATCGACGACGGGTCGGGTGACGGGGAGGTGCGCATGCTCGACCGGCGACTTCACCTGCACCTGGCCACCTGGCTCGGCCAGTGGCCGGCCGGGCCGGGGTTGCACGTGGTCGCCTCGCAGCGGCGGGCCGAACCAGCCTGGGACGGCCGGCTACGCCCCGCGCTCGCCGTGGACACCGGGCAGAGCGCCGTGCTCTCGGTGGCGCCGGACCGCGTGGCGGCGATCCGCGCGTTGGTGGGCCGTACGCCGACTCGGCTGCTCGCCGCGCTGCCGGAGGCCGTCGGCCGGCCCGAATTCTCCGTGCATGACGGTCCGTTCCGGTGGAGCCTGGCCCCCGCGCCACTGCCCGACGTGGGGGAGTGGACCGAGCCGACCGCTCCCGGGCTGCCGCCGTGGCTGCGACTCTTCGACCGGCCGGTGCTCGTGGTCCGGGACCCGGACGGCGTCTACCTGGCCGGTGCCGGGATCAAACGGCACGACGCGTACGGGCACGAGTTGGCCGTCGGCACCGTACCGGCAGCCCAGGGGCGCGGCCTCGCCCGTCGACTGGTGGCCCAGGCCGCACGGCGGGTGCTCGACGAGGGAGCCGTCCCCACCTACCTGCACGAGCGGGACAATCACGCCTCGGCCCGGGTCGCCGAGGCGGCCGGCTTCCCGAACCGGGGCTGGCGCGCGTACGGCGTCTATCCGCGCTGAGCGGGGCCCGAAGCCGCAGCGGGCCCGCGATCTTGCACTTTCTGTCGCGACATGGCGGGCATTCCACGCATCTCGACGACCGAAACTGCAAGATCGGCGCGGGCGGGGCGGGGCGGGGCGGCGGGTGGGGCGGGGTGGGGCGGGGTGGCGGGGCAATCGGCGCGGACCGTGGATCCCGGGCCGGATCCACGGTCCGCAACCTCCCCCCAGGCCCCGGTACCGGGTGTAACGGCCTCGCCGGGGACGAGCCGCTACGTGTCGATCACGCTACGTATCGAACAGGCTCGGGGCAAGGTTGAAGCTGTCGGTTCGGAGTGTCGAAAAGCGGACTTGACCTGCTGCTTAGCCGGCCGCAGGGGTCGGCCGGATCAGTGACGGAGCGTGCGAATCAGGTCGAGCACCTGTCGGGTCACCGGCCGCAGGACCCGGAGCCGGGACAGCGCCACGAGCCGGTCGATCAGTGGTACGGCCCCGTCGATCAGCTGGCGGGTCTTGGTCTGGCCCGGCGATCGGTCGTGCACCCAGTAAAGGATCACGCCCATGTACGCGAGCCAGAGCAGCTCGGGCAGCTGTGGGCGCAGCTCGGCGTCGACCTTGGCCGTCGAGCCGCTCACCACCTCGCCGAAGAGGTCGATGGCCGCCTGTCGGGGGCCGGAGGACTCCGCGGAGAAGGGGCTCAACGGGGAGGTGGGCTCCGCCGCCGTCTTGAAGAAGGTCGCCGCGAACCCGTGTGAGGGCGTCAACACGTCGATCCCCGCGTGCAGCACTCCGGCGAGCCGTGGACCGAACGCCTCCTCCCGATCGAGCACTGGCTGCGCGGCGGCCCGGTGCTCGACCTGGGACTGGGCGTAGAACTCCTGAATCAGATGGTCCTTGGAGCCGAAGTAGTAGTAGGCGTTGCCGACCGCCACGCCGGCCTCCTGCGCGATGGCCCGCATGGTGGTCTGGGCGTATCCGCGTTCGCGGAACAGCCGCATCGCGGTGTCCCGGATCAGCTGCCGGGTCTGCTCGCCTCGGGCGGTGGCTGGGTCACCCGCAGTGGTCGTCTGCGCAGGCTGTTCGGTCATCGGGGTCACCGTATCCCGCCGGTTCGTCGGTCGGCTCGGCCCACGGGTCGCGGATCCGCTCCCGAATCGCCGAGGCGGCGGCCACCGTCTGCCGGGCGAGGGGCAGCAGGTGCGGTCGGGCCAGCCGCTCGGCGGTGGACCGATGGTCGGTCAGCGCCCAGAGGCAGGCGAACCAGGCGCCGTCGCCCGCGTACACCTCGCCGGTGTCGGCGATCACGGTGAGGTCGCGCAGCGTCGCGTCGTGGTTCAGGCCGGGGAAGCGCCGCCTGGCCTCGGCGGACCCGGCTGGCACGAACTCCAGGGGTACGAGCTGGGCGCGGGACGACAACCAGCGGCGGGCGGCGCGGCAGATTGGGCAGGCCGCGTCGAAGAGGACGGTGAACCCCCGGATCCCACCGCCGGAGTGGGCGGTGGGATCCGGGAGTCGACCGACGCCGTCGGTCGGGGGCATTGTCATCGGCTCGGCGGGTTCGGGCCGACGCCCGGCTGCGGACCGGCCGGGTGGGGTCCGGCCGGGTGCGGGTTGGCCGGGTGGGGTCCGGCCGGGTGTGGGCCGGTCGGCTGGGGTCCGGCCGGGTACGCGCCGACCAACGGCGATCCGGGTGGGGCGGACTGCATGGGGAGGCGGCCGATCGGGGCGAGCGGGGGGTGGGTGGCGAGCTGGCGGAGTCGGTTTCGGCGGTAGCGGCCGAGTGCGAAGACGTTGAAGAAGTGCAGCGCGCCAAGCACCAGCAGCACCAAGCCGATCTTGAGTGACAGTTCCTCCATGGCCTGGCTTGTCGAACCCACCGGGTCGGAGTGCTTCATCGCCACGGTGACGTAGCCGAGGTTGAGCAGGTAGAAGCCGACCACGAGGAGGCTGTTGACCGCCTGGGCGAGTCGCTTCTCGGCGAACACCTCCTCCAGGAAGACCAGCCCGTTGCGGGACAGCGCTCGAGCCACCCAGATGGTCAGCCCGACGCTGACCGCGAGGTAGACCACGTACATCCAGACCTTGATGTCCATGTGGACGCCCTTCTTGAACGTGTTCAACTACCGACGTCATCAGACTAGAGCCGATATTGAACATGTTCAAGAAGTGGCGACGAGTGACTGTGGACACTTCTGGCGCGGTGCTCAAAGGCGCGGCGTCCGGCCGAGCGTTTCAGCTCGGCCGGAGAACGCCGGGGTTCAGCCGGCCAGGCCGAGCACCTCGGCCGCCGCGCGACCGTTGGCGTGGCTCGCGCCGTAGGTGGTGACGAAGGCGCGGACACCCGCGGGCCGCCACTGTGCCGGCCAGCCCATCTCCACCACTGTCACCGGGTGCTGGGCCGCCAGGTCGGCGATCAGCTCCGGACCGCCGGGCAGCCGGTGCAGGTGTCGCCCGACCAGCACGATGGGACGGTCGCCCGCCAGTCCGCGCAGCGTGGCCGGGTCGGTCTCGGTGGCGATCACCCGGATCTCCGGCACCGCGTGCAGGTGCGGTCCGAGGCCCCACGGCACCCGACCCTCGGCGATCGTCGACTCGGTGTGCAGTTGCACCACCAGTGGCTGGTCCAGGCCGCTGAGCACACCGTCCACCCGTACCGCTCGACGTGCTGCCGCGTACCCCAGCTCGGGATCGCCGGTGGCCGGCGACCCGCTGGCGGCCCGGGTCCAGGCGGCGAGATCGGTGGCGCGGCCGGCCGCCTCCTCGACCCGCGCTCTCGCCAGCCGGCCGTCGGCGAGCGCGTCGACGATCTCGGCGGCCACCCGCTCGACCAGTCCGGCGTCGACCTTCGCGCCGATGCAGAGCAGGTCGGCACCCGCGCTCAGGGCCCGGACCGCGGCCGGCCCGACCCCACCGGCTGCCACCGCGGCACCCTTCATCTCCAGCGCGTCGGTGATGACGGTGCCGGTGAAGCCGTACTCGGTGCGCAGCAGGTCGACCAGGACGGCTCGGCTGAAGGTGGCCGGGTCGGCGCCGGTGAGCGCCGGCACCCGGATGTGCGCGGTCATCACGGCGCGCGCCCCGGCGGCGACGATGGCCGCGAACGGCGGTAGGTCCCGCTGGCGGAGCAGGCTCAGCGGAGCGTCCACAGTGGGCAGTTCGTGGTGGGAGTCGGTGACTGTGGCGCCGTGCCCGGGGAAGTGCTTGGCGCAGGCGGCCACGCCGGCGGCCTGCAACCCCGCCACGGCGGCGGCCGAGTGGGCGGCCACCCGCACCGGATCCGCGCCGAAGGACCGGGTGCCGATCACCGGGTTGTCGTCGGCGGTGTTGACGTCGACAGTGGGCGCGAGGTTGACGGTGATGCCGAGCGCTGCCAGTTCGGCGCCGATCGACTGGTAGACCCGTCGGGTGAGGGCCACGTCGCCGATCGCGCCCAGGGCGGCGTTGCCGGGGTACGGGCTGCCGGTGGCGTGCGCCAGCCGGGTCACGTCGCCGCCCTCCTCGTCGATCGCGATCAGCGCGTCCGGCCGACCGGCGCGCAGCGCGGCGGTGCTCGCCGCCACCTGCGCGGGGTCGTGCACGTTGGTGCCGAACAGGGTGTGCCCGGCCAGCCCGTCGGCCAGCAGGTCGACCGCCCAGTCCGGCGGGACCGGTCCCGGGTACGCGCCCAGCAGCGTGCCCAGCGCGAGCCGGCGCAGTCCTGGATCCAACCCCACGTGCTTCCCCCTTCGGTGCCCCGCGGGTACGAAACGTCGTACCGGTGGTGGTCTTGGCCCTGCCGACTCGGCGGAGCGTCCCACCGTCGAGTGGCCGTTACGCTACGGCTACCCGTTCGCAGGTCGGTTTACAGTTAGCAAAGTTTACTAAAACTAGAGGACGTGTCATGAGTGCGACCCGGCTGCCCGGCACCCCCCGTCTGTTGCGGGCGCTCAACGACCGTGCCGCGCTGGAGCTGCTCCTCGAACGCGGCCCGCTGACCCGAGCTCGACTCGGCGAGCTGACCGGGCTGTCGAAGGTCACCGCGTCGCAACTTGTCGAGCGGCTGGAGGAGCGCGGCCTCGTCGCGCGGGTCGGCGAGCAGGCCGGCGGGCGAGGGCCGAACGCCCAGCTCTACGCCGTCCGCCCGAGCAGCGCCCACGTGGTCGGTGTGGACGTCGGGCCGGACCGGGTGGTGGCGGCGTGCGCCGACATCACCGGTGCGGTCATCGGCCGCGTGGAGCAGTCGACCCGGGACACCGACGACCCGGTGGGCGTGGTGCACAACGCCGTCGTGCAGGCGGCGAGCAGCGCCCAGGCGCAGCTGAGCAGCGTACGACGGATCGTGCTCGGCACGCCGGGCCTGGTCGACCCCGGCACCGGCGACATCACCTTCGCCTTCAACCTGCCACGCTGGCACAGCGGTCTGCTCGCCGCGTTGCGGGACGACCTGCACACGCCTGTGGTCTTCGAGAACGACGTCAACCTGGCCGCGGTGGCCGAGGCGCAGTCCGGCGCGGCGCAGGGGCTGTCGGACTTCGTGCTGGTCTGGGTGGGCGCCGGCGTCGGCCTGGCGATCATGCTGGGCGGGCGGTTGCACCACGGCAGCAGCGGCGCCGCCGGCGAGATCGGCTACCTGCCGGTGCCTGGCGCGCCCATCCCGCGCGATGTCTCCCGTCGTGCCAAGCCGGCCTTCCAGCAGCTGATCGGTGCGGACTCGGTGCGCGCTGTGGCCCGCGAGCACGGCTACCCGGACGCCGATGCCGCCGAGGCGGTCCGCGCGGCCGTCGCGGCCGGCGCCGACGGCGGCCCGATGCTCGACGAACTGGCCCGTCGGCTCGCGCTCGGCGTGGCCAGCACCTGCGTGGTGCTGGACCCACCGCTGGTAGTGCTCGCCGGCGAGGTCGGCCAGGCCGGTGGCGCGGCGCTCGCCGACCGGGTGCAGCAGGAGGTCGCGGCGATCACCCTGGTCCAGCCGCGAGTGGTGCCGACCGGGTTGACCGAGGAGCCGATCCTGCAGGGCGCGTTGCGCACCGCCCTGGACGCGGTGCGCGACGAGGTGTTCGGCTCCACCGTCGGCTGAGCCCGCTGCGGCGGTCATGCGAAGGAATATTTCACCGCGTGCCCACGGCTTGCAAGCTCTTGCCGGGCGCCGGCCTGGCCGTTCCGTCGGGCCGCCCGCAGCCGGGCGACCCGACGGTCTCGATTCAGATCAGGTCACGGCGACGGAACACGGCGAACGCCGCCGCGGTCAACCCGCCGGTGAGGCCGAGCAGCACCAACAGCGCCGGCAGCCAGGGCAGGGTGTAGAAGCCCTCGCAGTAGGAGCCGTAGTTGTTGCCCCGGCACAGCTGCTCGTCATAGAAACGCGCCCCGCCGTTGAGCCACGCCCCGATGTGGCTGGAGAGCATGAACAGGTCCGACTTCCGCGCGTCGATGATCTCCAGCACCAGCCGGCCACCCAACTCCCACAGCACCGCGTACGCGGCGAACGCGCCCAACGCCGCCGACGTGTGCCGACCGAGCGTGGCGATCGCGAAGCCCAGCGTGGAAGCCAGCAGCACCAGCACCAGGCCACGGCCGTGCACCGCGCCGAGCGAACTCCAGAAGTCGCTGTTCAACCGGCCCGGTAGGCCGGCGGTCTGACCGATCACCCAGAACGTGGCGAGGTAGGCCAGCGACGCCAGCAGGGCAAGCACCAGCACAGTGCCGAGCAGGGTGCCCAACTTGGTCGCGAGCACCGTCATCCGGCGCGGTCGCCAGAGCAGCAGGTTCACCACCCCGCCGGAGTTCAGGTCGGCGCCGATGTAGGAGGCGCCGACCAGGAACCCGAACAACACCAGGAACGCGATGAGGAAGTACAGCAGCGACTCGGCCTGCTCGGCGAAGCTGAACACACCCGGCAGGAAGTCGGCGGCGATCGGTAACCGGTCCTGCCGGATCGGGTCGATCTCCGAACAGTCTGTGGAAAAGTAGTCGTCCGGGTCGGGTTGGATGGTGCCGTCCTGGCGGGCCAGGCACTCCTGGTGCCTCGCCTCCATGCTCTGCCTGGCCTCGGCGGCCTGCGCCCGCGCCGAGTTCAGCTCACTGACGCTCGGCTTGTGAGAACCGGCCAGCGTGGTCGCCGCCGTGACGGCGAACGCCAACACCAACAGGACGAGCATGAGCTGCACGAAGCGACGCGCCGACAGTCGCTCCAACTCGGCACGCACCAGGTTCACGCGTCCACTCCCCGATCGAGGTCGATCACAGCTTCGCCCTGCGGCAGCGACGAGTCGCCGCCCTGCCGGGGCACCGACGGATGCTCGTACGCGCCGGTCAGCTCCAGGAAGACGCTCTCCAGATCCGGCCGCAGCGGCGTCAGCTCGCCCACCCACAGGCCCTGCTCACCGAGCACCCGGCTGATCGCCGTCGGGTCGTCCACCCCGCTCACCACCAACGCTCCGCCGTCCACGACCGCCGTCAGCTCGGCAGCCTGCAGCAGCTCGACGGCCCGCTCCGGTTCGGCCACCCGGACCAGGAACTCGTGCCGGTCGTGGCCCGCCAGCACCTCGTCCACCCGACCGGTCGCGACCCGCCGGCCCCGAGAGATGATCGTGACGTGATCGCAGATCAGCTGGATCTCGCCCAGGATGTGACTGGACACCAGCACTGTCACCCCGTTGGCCGCCAGCGACCGCATCAGGTCCCGCATCTCCCGGATGCCCGCCGGGTCCAGCCCGTTCGCCGGCTCGTCCAGGATGAGCAGGCGCGGGTCCTTCAACAGCGCGGACGCCACCGCCAGACGCTGCTTCATTCCCAGCGAGTAGCCCTTCACCCGCTCATCGCCCCGGTCGTGCAGGCCCACCAGATCCAGCACCTCGTCCACCCGAGAGACCGGCACACCACCGGCGCGGGCCAACAACCGTAGCGTCCGGTAGCCGGTGAAGTTGCCGAAGAACTGCGGGCTCTCCACGATGGCGCCGACCTGGCCCGCCACCCGGGGCAGTAGCTCCGGCGACGGCTCGCCGAGCACTGTCATCCGGCCGCTGTCGGCGCTCACCAGCCCGAGCAGGGCCCGCAGGGTGGTGGTCTTGCCCGAGCCGTTGGGGCCCAGGAAACCGTGGACCTGGCCCGCCTCGACCAACAGGTCGAACCCGTCCACCGCCACCCGTCGACCGCTGTGCAGGCTGCGGAAGGTCTTGCGCAGACCCTCGATCTCGATGACCGCGCTCATCTGCGCGGCTCCGTACGTCGGCGTGGCATGGGTCGTCCTTCGGGCTTGGTGATCAATGACACGGCGCTTCACCCTATGGCTGAGGTGCCGCCCATGGGGGGTACCCCGGCGCTGCGTGGTTGGATGGTGTGGTGACTGGTGACCTGATCCCCGGCGCTGCCGGCGCCACGCCTGCCGCCGCTTTCGTGGACCCGGATCTGGTGGTCAGCCTCGACGGCGTCGGCGTACGCCGCTCTGGCACCGCCCTCCTACAGGACCTGACCTGGCGCGTCGAACTGGACGAGCGGTGGGTGGTGCTCGGCTCCAACGGTGCCGGCAAAACCACGCTGCTCAACCTCGCCGCCGGTCGGCTGCACCCGACCACGGGCGTCGCGCACGTGCTGGGCGAGCGGATCGGCCGCACCGACGTCAACGAGCTGCGTACCCGGATCGGGCTCACCACAGCGGCGATCGCCGAGCGGCTGCCCGCCGACGAGCGGGTCAGCGACGTGGTGGTGACCGCCGCCTGGTCGGTGGTCGGCCGCTGGCGGGAGAACTACGACCGTGGCGACGAGGCGCGGGCGCGAGCGCTGCTGAGTCAACTCGGCGTCGGTGGCCTCGCCGAACGCCGCTACGGCACCCTCTCCGAGGGCGAGCGCAAGCGGGTGCAGATCGCCCGTGCCCTGATGACCGACCCGGAGCTGCTGCTGCTCGACGAGCCCGCCGCCGGGCTCGACCTGGGTGGTCGGGAAGACCTGGTCGCCCGCCTGGCCGAGCTGGCGTACGACCCGGACGCCCCGGCGATGGTGCTGGTCACCCACCACGTCGAAGAGATCCCGCCCGGGTTCACCCACGCCATGCTCCTGCGCGAGGGTGGGGTGGTCGCCCAGGGCCTGCTCGCCGAGACGCTGACCGGTGACAACCTCTCCAAGACCTTCGGGCTGCCACTTGTGGTCGAGCGGTCGGGCGACCGCTTCACGGCTCGCGCCGCCTGAGCGTCGGACAGGCGGAGACGGCCGTGCCGCAGACCCGGGTTGCCGTGGTGGGCAGCGCCAACATGGACCTCGTCGCGATGGCACCCGCGCTGCCTCGACAGGGCGAGACCATGCTCGGCACCGACTTCGTGATGGTGCCCGGCGGCAAGGGGGCCAACCAGGCCGTGGCCGCGGTCCGGGCCGGTGCCTCCTGCGCCTTCCTCGGCGCGATCGGCTCGGACGCCTTCGGCGTCACCCTCAAGGCCCGCATCACCGCTGCCGGCGTGGACACCAGTCAGCTTCGCGTGGTCTACGGCGCCTCGGGGGTGGCGCTGGTGATGGTCAACGCCCAGGGGGAGAACGCCATAGTGGTCACCCCCGGAGCGAACGACGCCCTGGTCGGCCTCACCGAGGAGGAGCTGACCACTGTGCGCGCGGCGGACGTCCTGGTCGCCCAACTGGAGATCCCGGTGCAGACCGTGACGGCCGCCGCGGTGGCCGCCCGCGAAGCCGGAACGAGAGTCATCCTGAACGCCGCCCCGGCGCGGGACCTCCCACCCGAGCTGCTCGCCGCCGTGGACCTGCTGGTCGTCAACGAGGGCGAGGCGCAGGCGCTCGCCGGCCGGGGTCGGGAGGAGCCGCGTGCGCTGCTCGACCTGACCCCCCGGGCCGTGCTCACTCTCGGCGGCGAGGGCGCCTGGTACGTCGACCGGGACGGCACCGAGGTGCACGTGCCGGCGGTACCTGTCGACGTGGTCGACTCGACCGCCGCCGGTGACGCGTTCACCGCCGCGCTGGCAGTCGGCTGGGGCGAAGGACGCGACCTGGTCGACGCGGTGCGCTGGGCGTCGGCGGCCGGCGCTGCCTGCGTCCGCAAGCTCGGCGCCTCGGTGGCGCTACCGCAACGCGCCGAGATCGACGAGCTGTACGTACCGGCCTGAGCGCACCCGCCACACACCGGCCTACTCGCCCGCCCGCGCGGCCCGGCCGTCAGCTGACCGGCTCGTCGGTGAGCTTCTCGCCGCGTCGGCGCAGCATGCCCAGCCCGGGGATACCGGCCACCGCGAGCTTGAGGTCGCGGGTCACGTCCAGCAGGTCGTGCAGGTCCGGCCCGACCCGGTCCAGCGTGGCCAGGATCGGCAGGATGTCCGCCGTCAGGTGTTCCTTGAGCTTGGGCAACTCGTCGATCAGGTGGATCGCCGCGCTGATCTCCTCGTGGCTCAGCTCCTCGACGAACCGCCCGGCCATCGGCGCGGCCCGGCGCAGCGCCGGCTCGTACGCCGCCAGCAGCTCAGCCGCGGTGGCGGCGGCCTCCGTCGCGGTGCCCACTGTGGTGGCGGCGCGGTTCGCGACCCGGTCGGCTTCGGCGACCACGGTGCCCGCCGCCCGGGAGACCCGGTCGGCTTCGGCGACCACCACGGCGGCGGCGGTGGCCACCTCGGTGGCCGTGTCGATGGCGGTGGTCGCGGCGGCGCTGATGACGGCCACCTCGCGGACCGCCGCCTCGGCGTCGGTGAGCACCTGGTCGGTCCGGTCCAGTGTCGTCTCGATCCGGTCGACCACGCCGTTGATCCGGGCCAGCAGCGCCTCCACCCCGTCCAGCACCGCGAACGCGCGGGCGGGCACGGCGGCCATCGAGGTGGCCGAGCCGAGCGCCTGGTCGAGAGCGGAGCGGGTCAGGCCGACCACGGCGGCCGGGGTGGGGAGGGGAATCGCCATGGGATCAAGTGTGCGTCGGCCGTGCCACAACCGCCCGACGGAGCCGGTCAGCGGGCCTGTCGACAGGCGGTGTCGGCGCGGGCCACCCGCAGCGCCCACCAGATCAGCGGCACCTGCAGCGGCACCCGGCCGTACGCGATGGCCCGCTTCGTCGGGCGTCGGTGTCGCCAGTCCACTGCCATCTTCACGTTCGCCGGCAGGACGGCGACGAAGAGCGCGGCGGCTGCCCGACCGCCGGCCCGCCGGGTGGTCGGGTGCGCCACGGCCGCCGCCACCGCCAGCTCGGCCACCCCGCTGGCGTACGTCCAGAACCGGGGTGGGCCAGGCAACGCGCGCGGCACGATCGGGTCGTAGACGCCGGGTCGCAGCAGATGGGTGACGCCGGCCGCCGCGAGCAGGCCGGCCAGTGCGACGGCCTCGCCGCGACGGTTGGTCATCGATGGTCCCCCTGCTGTTCGACGGCGCGCTGCACGGCCCGGTAGATCTGCCCGAACCGTAGCGCGTCCGGAGTGCGCACCAGCAGATCCTCCCGACCGTGGTGCTGCACCCACAACTCGTGCACGTGGCTGCCGCGCTCGTAGGAGCGGTCCAGCCAGCCAAGGGGGATCTCCAGGAACGGCGCCAAGGCGAGCGCCCCCGCGGCGCAGGCGGCGAGAATGATCAGCGCCAGCTGCCAGTTGCCCCGGTCCTGAGCCGACCAGGCCAGCGACAGCACGCAGACCACGGCGACCAGCGGCGGCAGCGAGAGCAGCAGGACCAGGACACCGCGCCCCAGCACACGGCCGCGTACGGCGAGGGTTTTCCGCCCCCGGTCGTGCCAGACGAACGTCACGTCGGACAGGGCGATCACGTGACCGCCCGCCCGGATCGACTCGGAGGTCACCTGCACCGCGTCGTCCCGGTAATAGAGGGTCATCACTAAGCCTAACCACCGCCAGGCAAACCGCGCCTCGCTCGGACCTTGGCAGATGGCTTCTTTCGCAGAGGATCGGCCAGTCCGCGCAGAGGATTCGACGGAGGCCGTCCGACGGGGTAGAGGTGATGTTGCAGTGGTCCTTTGGAGCTGAATCGTCTGCGACATCACGCGTCGCGCCGCAAGGCCAACGGTCGATTCGTTTGTGATATCAGCTCCAAAGGCACTGCAGGAAGGCTGCGCTCGCATCCGTTGCGCACGCGTCCGTTGCGTCCCACCTGGCTCGGCGAGAGCTGTCGCTGCGCAGGTCCCACCCGTGACGACAGGTCCGGTCAGGTCGGGACGTGAAGCGGTACCGGGCTGGCTAGCGGCGCGTGACGGGGTGGGCCGGCTGGCTGTGCTCGACCGCGCGCTGCACCGCCCGGTAGATCTGCCCGAAGCGCAGCGCGTCACCGGTGCGCAGCAGACGCACCGGCTGACCCCGCCAACGGGCCCAGATCTCCAGTTGGCGGCTGCCCCGGGCGTACGAGCGGTCCAGGTGTTCGAAGAGGAAGTCGGCGACCGGCCCGACGGCCAACCCGACCAGCACCGACGCGCCGACGATCGCGATCGTCACTGTGGGTGAGCGGTGCAGCCAGACGGCCACGCCAATGCCGAGCACCGCCGCGACCAGCGGGCCGGCGAGCGCTGCGCCGATCGCACCCCGTCCCACCAGCACGCGCCAGGAACGGGTGCCCCGGCGGTGCCAGATCATGGTGATGTCGGCCAGCTTGTAGCTGCGACCGTCGACACGGAGGGTGGTGGAGGTGACCTGCACCGACCTGTCGTCGTAATACGTGATCATGGCTGGACTCCCGCCCACGGGGCTGACACCACACTACTTACCCAAACGAGCCGGGTCGTAAGGTTGGCACGCGACTTCGACGAGGAAGTGAGGGCAGCGTGGGCGAGTTCGTTCGGCTGGAGACCACTGACGGCATCGGCACGATCCGGCTGGAGCGGCCGCCGATGAACGCGCTCAACACCCAGGTGCAGGAGGAGTTGCGCGCCGCCGCCACGGCGGCCACCGCCGATCCCGAGGTCCGCGCCGTCATCGTGTACGGCGGGGAGAAGGTCTTCGCCGCCGGCGCCGACATCAAGCAGATGGCCGACATGTCCTACGTGGACATGGCCGACCGGGCCGCGAACCTGTCCAGCGCGCTCGGCGCGATCGCCCGGATCCCCAAGCCGGTGGTCGCCGCTATCACCGGGTACGCCCTGGGTGGCGGCTGTGAGCTGGCGTTGGCCTGTGACTGGCGGGTGGTCGCCGAGGACGCGAAGCTCGGCCAGCCGGAGATCAAGCTGGGCATCATCCCGGGTGCGGGCGGCACCCAGCGGCTGGCCCGCCTGGTCGGCCCGGCCCGCGCCAAGGACCTGATCATGTCGGGGCGGATGGTGGACGCGCAGGAGGCGCTGCGCATCGGCCTGGCCGACCGGGTCGCCCCGGCCGCCGAGGTGTACGACACGGCCGTCGCGCTGATCACTCCGTACCTGACCGGGCCGGTGCAGGCGCTGCGCGCCGCGAAGCTGGCGGTCGACGGCGGCCTGGACATGGATCTCAACTCGGGCCTGGCCTGGGAGAGTCAGCTCTTCGCGGCGCTGTTCGCCACCGACGACCGGCGCGAGGGCATGGCGGCCTTCGTCGAGAAGCGCAAGCCGGGCTTCACCGGCCGCTGATCCGTCGCCTCCCGCGCCAACGGCCCCTGACCTCGGCAACGTCCCCCGGCAGGGGCCACGGTCGCACTGCCAAGTGACTGGCCGGTAACCTGTGATCCCGGCCACGGACGATGGGAGCGACATGACGGAGCGGATCGAGGGTCACGGCGGCGAGTTGGCGCTCGCGGCACTACGCGCGCACGGCGTACGGGAGATGTTCACTCTGTCCGGCGGGCACGTCTTCCCGCTCTACGACGCCGCGTACAAGACCGACTTCCCGATCTACGACGTCCGGCACGAGCAGTCCGCGGTCTTCGCCGCCGAGGCGGTGGCCAAGCTCCAGCGCCGCCCCGGCCTCGCCGTGCTCACCGCCGGGCCCGGTGTCACCAACGGCATCTCCGGCATGACCAGCGCGTTCTTCAACGCCTCGCCGGTGCTGGTGCTCGGCGGGCGCGCGCCCGCGTTCCGCTGGGGCTCGGGCAGCCTCCAGGAGATGGACCACCTGCCGCTGGTCGCCCCGGTCACCAAGCACGCCGAGACGGTGTTCAGCACCGACGACATCCCGCGTGCGGTGGGTGCGGCGCTCAACGCCGCGCTCACCCCGCACCGCGGCCCGGCCTTCCTCGACTTTCCGCTGGAGACGGTCTTCTCGGTCGCGGAGGCCGAGCTGCCGACCGTGACCGGTGTCGACCCGATCGCCCCGGACCCGGAGGAGGTCGGCCGCGCGGCGATGCTCATCGCCGGGGCGCAGCGGCCGGTCATCATCGCCGGCTCCGACGTGTACGCGGGCGACGCGGTCGCCGCGCTGCGCGAGGCCGCCGAGGCGTTGCAGGTGCCGGTCTTCACCAACGGCATGGGTCGCGGCTCACTCCCGCCGGAGCACCCGCTGGCATTCGCCAAGGCCCGCCGGGCCGCGCTCTCCGGCGCCGACGTGGTCGTGGTGGTGGGCACCCCGCTGGACTTCCGGCTCAGCTTCGGTGACTTCGGTGACGCCAAGGTGGTGCACATCGTCGACGCCCCCAGCCAGCGGGCGACGCACGTGCAGCCGGCCGTCGCCCCCGCCGGTGACCTGCGCCTGATCCTCTCCGCGCTGGCCGACCACTCCGGTGACCGGGCCGACCACGCCGACTGGATCGCCGACCTGCGCGTCGCCGAGGACGCGGCGAAGGCTCGGGACGCCGCGGAGATGGCCGCCGAGACCGACCCGATCCGCCCGGCCCGGATCTACGGCGAGCTGCGTCGGGCGCTCGCCCCGGACGCGATCACCATCGGCGACGGCGGCGACTTCGTGTCGTACGCCGGGCGGTACCTGGAGCCGGCCCAGCCCGGCACCTGGCTTGACCCGGGCCCGTACGGCTGCCTGGGCACCGGCATGGGTTACGCGATGGGCGCCCGGGTCAGTCACCCGGACCGGCAGATCTGTGTGCTGATGGGCGACGGGGCGGCTGGCTTCTCGCTGATGGACGTCGAGTCGCTGGTCCGCCAGAAGCTGCCGGTGGTGATCGTCGTCGGCAACAACGGCATCTGGGGGCTGGAGAAGCACCCGATGCGGGCCATGTACGGCTACGACGTGGCCGCCGACCTTCAGCCGGAGCTGCGGTACGACACGGTGGTCAGCGCGCTCGGCGGGGCGGGGGAGACGGTCGCCAAGGCGGCCGACCTGGGCCCGGCGCTCCAGCGGGCGTTCGACTCCGGAGTGCCGTACCTGGTGAACGTGCTCACCGACCCGACGGATGCGTACCCCCGGTCGTCGAACCTGGCCTGAGTCGCACCCGCCGCCGCCGTCGCTCCTGCGCCGGCGGCGGCGGCGCGCTCACACCTCCGGTCGGTCGCCTTCACGCGGCGGCTCACCGTCGCGGCGGCGCAGGTCGTCCTCGCGTCGCCGCAGGTCTTCCTCCCAGCGCTGGAACAGCTCCTGGTCCTGCTGCTGGGCGCGTTCCTCGACGGAACGCAGGAACTCCGGGTCGTCGTCCGGGGCCACCGGCCGAGGGCGCTGCCGCTCGCCGCCGCCGGTGCCGCCCGGCCAGCCCTTGTGGGCGCCGGGGCTGGGCTCCCGGCCGACGATGAACCAGGCGATCGAGCCGACCAGCGGGAAGAACAGGATGATCAGCACCCAGGCGATCCGGGGAAGGGCACGGATCTTGCCCTCCTCGGCGGAGAGGCAGCTGATCAGCGCGCAGACGGCGAGGACAATCTGCACCAGGAAGAGGAGTACGCCAAGCCGGGCCATGGACCCATGATGACGCACCGGCGCGCGTCACCACAGTCCGCGCAGCACCAGCAGCACTCCGAGTAACGCCAGCACCACAGTGCCCACGGTGACCAGGGGCAGAGTCCGGCCGCCGGTGCGGGCCGGACCCGTGCCGGTGCCCCGTGGCCAGCAGAGCACCAGCACGGCGCCCCACACCAGAACGGCGCCGCCGGCGATCAGCGCACCGGTCGCGTCGCCGGTCGACGCCAGCCGAACGGCGAGCACTGTCACCACTGTCACAGTGAGCAGGGTGCGCCGCCAGGCCAGCCTGGTCCGCTCCGGTTGCAGCCCCGGGTCGCGTCCGGTGCTCACCGCCCGCCGATCGCCCGCATCAGGACGGCGGCCACCAGCAGCAACGCGCCGACGCCGACGGCGAGCGCCAGGATGGCGGGGAACCGAGACGCGGGCAGTTCCTGACCGAGCCGGATGGCCCGCTCGGTACGCGCCCAGTGGTCCACAGCGCGGATCGCGACCGCCGCGCCGAGCAGCAGCAACGCCACAGCGATCACCTCCCGCAGGTGGCTCATCGGCAGGGGTGGCAGGAACTGCGCGGCGGCCAAACCGCCCCCGACCAGCGCCAACCCGGTGCGCAGCCAGGCGAGGAAGGTCCGTTCGTTGGCCAGGGAGAAGCGGTAGTCCGGTGTTTCACCGACCGAGCCCAGCTCCGCCGGGTCGAACCACCGCCTGATCGCCTCCCACACAGTGGGAGATTATCCGCTTCCCATCCCGCTTAGCCTGGGCCGGTGACTGATCTCGACGTACAGACGCTCCGGGCCGCCTACGACAACCAACTCCGTCCGGAAATCCCCGACCCGGTTCCGGCCGGGGTGACGGTGGAGCGGGACGGGCCGTTGGTCCGGATCTCCGGGCTCGACTCCGGTGGGTTCATCACCTACCGCGACCTGGGCGGGTTGACCGGCGACGCGCTGGACGAGCTGATCGCCCGGCAGGCGCGGTTGTGCGGTGAGCGGGGCGAGTCGGCGGAGTGGAAGCTCAACGAGCACGACGAACCGGCGGACCTGGCGGACCGCCTGCGCGCGGCCGGCTTCGTGCCGGCGGACCGGGAGACCGTCGTGGTCGGCCCGGTCGCGCCGCTCGCCGCCGCGCTGCCGGTCGTCCCCGAGGGGATACGTCTGCGTGAGGTGACCTCCCGGGAGGACCTGGAGCGAATCGCCGCCATGGAGGAGGAGGTCTGGCAGGAGGACCGCTCGCACCTCGTGTGGGGCCTGGGCAAGGAGATCGACGCCGACCCGAACTCGATCACCGTCGTGGTGGCCGAGGCGGACGGGACTGTGGTGAGTGCCGGCTGGGTGCGGTTCCCGGCGAACACCGGCTTCGCCTCCCTGTGGGGCGGCTCGACCCTGCCGCAGTGGCGGCGCAGGGGCATCTACCGGGCGTTGGTCAACTACCGGGCGCGGCTGGCCGAGCAGCGAGGTCGGACGCTCATGCAGGTCGACTGTTCCGAGGACAGCCGGCCCATCCTGCAGCGGCTCGGCCTCGTCGCGGTCACCACCACCACCCCGTACGTCTACACTCCGTGATCATGGAGCAGCGGTTGACGGACGAGGAGCGGCTGACCCTCAAGACCGGTGCCTTCGGCGCCGTCTTCCTGGTCTCCAACGCCGACCCCGGTGTCCTGGGGGTGATCCGGGAGAGCATCGCCGCGTCCGGCGCGCTGGCCGACGCCAGTGGCACGGTCAAGGAGGCGCTGACCACCGGCCCGCTGCCGCGACTTCCCCGGGACTCGCAGCTGGAGATCGAGTCGGTGGTGCTGCCGGCGCTGGGGCAGGCGGTGCGGATCCTGCGTGAGAAGTCCCCACGGGACGTGGACGCGTACCGCGAACTGGTGTTGGCCGCGGCGGATCAGGTGGCCCGCGCGCACGACGGGGTGGCGCCCGCCGAGGCGGCGGCCATCGACCAGATCCGGGTCGCCCTGGCCGAGCCGGCCTGACCGGCTGCGCGTCGGTGAGCTGTGTCACTCTGAGTGCTGCGGGAGCGCAACCTACTGGCAGGTAACATTGCGCCGTGGGCAACTGCACAACCGCCCTCGGTTGACCTGGCGTCGACCGACGCGCGACGCTGCGCCCCAGACCGGGCGAGCGAATCGCAACACCACACAGGAGGGTCGTCGAAGCGCGATGAACATCGTCGTACTCGTCAAGCAGGTGCCTGATTCGGGCGCGGACCGCAACCTGCGCAATGACGACAACACCGTCGACCGCGGTTCGGCGAACAACGTGATCAACGAGATGGACGAGTACGCCATCGAGGAGGCGCTGAAGATCAAGGAGGCGCACGGCGGCGAGGTCACCATCCTGACCATGGGTCCGGACCGGGCGACCGAGTCGATCCGCAAGGCGCTCTCCATGGGCCCGGACAAGGCCGTCCACGTGCTGGACGACGCCCTGCACGGCTCGTGCGCCGTCGCCACCTCGAAGGTGCTCGCCGCCGCGCTCGGTCAGCTCAATGCCGACCTGGTCATCTGCGGTGCCGAGTCCACCGACGGCCGGGTCCAGGTCATGCCGCACATGATCGCCGAGCGGCTGGGCGTCGCGGCGCTCACCGGTGCCCGCAAGCTCACCGTCGACGGCGCGACGCTGACCGTCGAGCGGCAGACCGAGGAGGGCTACGAGGTGGTCACCGCCGCCACCCCGGCCGTGGTCTCCGTCTGGGACACCATCAACGAGCCGCGCTACCCCTCCTTCAAGGGCATCATGGCCGCCAAGAAGAAGCCGGTGCAGACGCTCTCGCTGGCCGACCTCGGGGTCGCTGCCGACGAGGTGGGCTTCGGCGGCGCCACCAGCGCCGTCGTCGAGCACACCAAGCGCCCCCCGCGCTCCGGCGGCGCCAAGATCACTGATGAGGGCGAGGGCGGCGTCAAGCTGGTCGAGTTCCTCGCCACCGAGAAGTTCGTGTGAGAGGGGGGTTCTGACATGTCCGAGGTTCTCGTCGTCGTCGAAGCCACAAAGGAATTCGGCGTCAAGAAGGTCACCCTGGAAATGCTCACCCTCGCGCGTGAGCTGGGCGCCCCGAGCGCTGTGGTGCTCGGTGGCGCCGGCGCCGCCGAGGCGCTGAGCGGCAAGCTGGGCGAGTACGGCGCGGAGAAGATCTACGCCGCCGAGGGTGACGACATCGACGGCTATCTGGTGGCCCCCAAGGCGACAGTGCTGGCCGAGTTGGTCAAGCGGGTGCAGCCGGCCGCCGTGCTGCTGGCGTCGGCCCAGGAGGGCAAGGAGATCGCCGCCCGGCTCGCCGTCAAGCTCGACAACGGCATCCTGACCGACGTGGTCGGCCTGGACGCCGACGGCATCGCGACCCAGGTCGCCTTCGCCGGCTCCACCATCGTCAAGTCCAAGGTCACCAAGGGCCTGCCGCTGGTCACCGTCCGGCCCAACTCGGTCACCCCCGCCCCGGCGGCCGCCACCCCGGCGATCGAGCAGCTCAGCGTCTCGGTCACCGACACCGACAAGCTGGCCACTGTCGTCGAGCGGGTCGCCGAGCAGAAGGGCTCCCGCCCCGAGCTGACCGAGGCCGGCGTCGTCGTCTCCGGCGGCCGGGGCGTCGGCAACGCCGACAACTTCAAGCTGGTCGAGGAGCTGGCCGACCTGCTCGGCGGCGCCGTCGGCGCGTCCCGCGCGGCCGTCGACTCCGGCTTCTACCCGCACCAGTTCCAGGTGGGCCAGACCGGTAAGACGGTTTCCCCGCAGCTCTACGTCGCCCTCGGCATCTCCGGTGCCATCCAGCACCGGGCCGGCATGCAGACCTCGAAGACCATCGTCGCTGTCAACAAGGACGGCGAGGCGCCGATCTTCGAGCTGGCCGACTTCGGGGTGGTGGGCGACCTGTTCAAGATCGTCCCGCAGGCCGCCGAGGAGATCCGCAAGCGCAAGTAGGCAAGCGATACGTCAGTGGCCGCCCGTGTGAACGGGCGGCCACTGACGTGTGGGGAGCTGATCGGCGAGCCGGGGAGCTGAGCCGGCCCGCCGATCAGCCCGTCAGGGAGCCCCTCAGCAGGCTGTCGCCGGAGTGGCGGGTGTTGTTGTCGTACTGCTCGGCGGAGACGTCGACCACCGAGTAGCTCTTGAGGTCGACATTCGGGGGCAGGGGTAGCAGGGCGTCCGGACCGCCACCCAGGGTGCCGACCGAGAACATCTCCATCGTCGTCGGATTGATGAGCCAGACCTCGTAGTACCCCGGGACGCTCGGGAGATTCGCCACATGCAGATGTAGTTGGCCGTCCTGGAAAACCCGGGCGTCGCCCTTGGCCGCAGGCGGTGTCGCCCCGTACGCCGCCAGCGGCGCGCTCGCCACCACCACCGGCGTCGGGGTGGGCGTCGGATCGTCCGGTCGGAGCACCGAGACGGTGCCCACGACGCCGACCGCCGCGGCGGCGGCCGCGGTCACCGCTGTGGCCACCCAACCGGACCAGCCGCGACCCCGGCGGGATCGCCGCGTCGGGTCGAGTCGGGTCACCGTCGGCTCGGCCGCCGCGCCGAAGGTCTGCTCGGCCGTGGTGGTGTCGGCCTGCTCGGCCGTCGTGGTGTCGGCCTGCTCGGGCACCCGGTGTCGACGGGTCTCGGTCAGCAAAGGCCCGGCCTCCGCCGCCCTGACCTGGGCTTCGATGCCCTGCCAGACGTGCTCCGGCGGGTCGGGCAGGTCGGCCAGGCCCTGCGTCTCGGTGCCGAGCCCCGCCACCTGTTGAAGGCTCGCGACCTCCGCCCGGCAGAGCGCGCAGGTGCCGAGGTGGGTGCTCTCCCCGTTGTCCGCCTCGCTCTCACCGAGTGCCAGAAATACCAGCCGGTCGTGGTCCAGGTGCTGCACCGTCCACCTCCCATCTGCGTTTCAAGCTCGCCATGCCGCGTCGGATGTGACTCTTCACGGTGCCCAACGGCACGCCGGTCACAGTGGCTATCTGCTGGTGTGTCAGGTCGTCGTAGAAGGCCAGCTCCAGCATCCGTCGCTGATCGTCCGGGAGACGAGCCAGTTCGTCGGCGATCACCAACCGGTCCACCACGCGGTCCGGGTCCGGCTGGGTCTGTGCCGGCTCGGGCAGTTGTCGGACCGTCTCCACCACCCGGGTCTCCCGGGCCGAGGCGCGCATCCGGTCGATCACCTTTCGCCGGCCGATGCCGAGCAACCAACCGATCAGCGACCCCTTGGCCGGGTCGAACGTGTCGCGTCCCAGCCAGGCGGCGACGAACGTCGCCTGGGTGACGTCCTCGGCGTCGCTGCGGTTCGCCAGCATGGACGTGGCCAGGTGGAGCACGGCACGACCGTAGCGGTCGTACGCCTCGCGCAGCGCCACGTCGTCGCCGTCGCGGAACCTGCGGTCGAGGTCGTCCACCGGAGGGTCCGGTTCCTGTCGTAGCGCCGTCATCGGGCGGCTCGCCTTCGATGGGGCATGCCCGACTGTAGCTGCCACAGTCCCCGCCCCACTTCCCCGGTCGATGTCATCTCACCAGCTCTTCGTCTCCCGACCCCGTTCCGGATGCGGTTGGGGCCGGAAAAGAAAAGTGCCTCCGGGGCGCATCCGCCCGACCGAGAGCCGGCGTAACCCGTTCTGCAAGCCAGGCCTGACGAATCAGCACCAAATATCAGGAGGCAGACATGCAGCTCTCGTACTTCCGTCGGGTCGCCGCGGGCGGCGCGGTCGCCGCGCTGGCCTTCGCCGGCGTCGGTGCCCTCACCGCCAGCCCCGCGTACGCCGCCACGTCGAAGGTCTCCGTCGTGCACGGCATCCCGGACACCCCTGTCGACGTCTACGTCAACGGCAAGAAGACCCTTGACAACTTCAAGCCCGGCGACGTCGCCGGCCCGCTGAACCTGGAGGAGGGCGACTACGACATCGCGCTCACCAAGCCGGGCGAGCCGATCGGCAGCGCGATCCTCAAGGTCGACAACGCCGCGGTGCCGGGCGGTGCGAACATCAGCATCGCGGCCCACCTCGACGCCGCCGGCCAGCCGAAGATCACCCCGTTCGTGAACGACGTCTCGAAGGTCGACGCCGGCAAGGCCCGGCTGATCGTCCGGCACACCGCCGCCGCCCCGGCGGTCGACGTCCGCGCCGGTGGCACCCCTGTCTTCGAGGCCCTCACCAACCCGAACGAGGCCAAGGGCGACGTCGACGCGGGCGAGGTGAAGGCCGACGTGGTGCTGGCCGGCACCGACACCGTCGCCATCGGCCCGGCGGACCTCAACCTCAAGGAGGGCACCGCCACGATCGTCTACGCGATCGGTTCCGCCGAGGGCAAGACTCTCGACGTGGTGGCCCAGACCATCACCGGCCTGCACTCCGCCCCGGGCGGCGTGCCCAGCGGTGACGGCGGCCAGGCCGGCACGGGCGTGGACACCTGGTGGTACGTGCTCACCGGTGCCGGCGTACTCCTGCTGCTTGGTGGTGGGGTGCGGATGGCGACCGCGCGGACCGGCCGCAAGTGACGGTGCGCAACCGCGGCGCGCTGGCGGCCCTCGCCGCCGGCGTTGCCGCGCTCACCGCCGCCACCCTGGTGGCGTGCGCCAACCAGCCGGCCGGGACGGTGGGGGCCGACGAGGCGAGCACGCTGGCCAGCCCCGCACCGACCGCCGCCAGTGCCCCGTCGGTGCCGGTGACCGCTGGTGAACTGCCCGCCGGTCCGAAGATCATCCCGCCGGTACGGCTGCTGATCCCGGAGATCGGCGTCACCGCCACCGTCAACGCGGTCGGCATCAACGAGCGGACCAACGAGTTCGAGGTGCCGCCGAGCGTCGACCAGATCGGCTGGTACCGCTACGGCCCCGGCCTGGAGGCGGAGGTCGGCTCGGTGGTCATCGCCGGTCACGTGGACAGCGCCAAGCAGGGCAAGGGGGCGTTCTTCCGGCTGCGTGAGCTGGACCAGGGCGACACGTTGACAGCGACGGGCAGCGACGGTGAGGAGCGGCGGTACCGGGTCGTCGCCCGGGAGGAGTACGCCAAGACCAAGATCCCGCTGGACCGGTACTTCGCCCGCGACGGCAAGCCGCGGCTGACCCTGATCACCTGTGGTGGGCCGTTCGACGCCAAGGCCCGAAAGTACCGCGACAACATCGTCGTCACCGCGGTGCCCGCCTGACCGGGTCCGCGCGCATCGGGCCGGGGTGGAGTTCCACCCCGGCCGTTGCGTGCAGTCCCCTCCGGCATCCGGTCCCCAATGTGTCGGCCGTACGCTGAACGGCGATGGCTTACCTGGATCACGCGGCGACGACTCCCATGCTCGATGAGGCACTGGAGGCGTACGTCGCTACCGCCCGCGAGGTCGGCAACGCGTCCTCGCTGCACGCGGCGGGCCGCCGTGCCCGCCGCCGGGTCGAAGAGTCACGCGAACAGGTGGCAGCGGTGCTGGGTGCCCGGCCCTCCGAGGTGATCTTCACCGGTGGTGGCACGGAGAGCGACAACCTCGCGGTCAAGGGCATCTTCTGGGCCCGCCGAGCAGCCCGGCCCGACCGTCGCCGGGTGGTCTCCAGCGCCGTCGAGCACCACGCGGTGCTGGACGCTGTCGACTGGCTGGGCCAGCACGAGGGCGCCGAGGTCGGCTGGCTGCCGGTGGACGCCGTCGGTCGGCTCGACCCGCAGGCCCTGCGCGCCGAGTTGGCCGCGCACGCCGACCAGGTGGCAGTGGTCACCGCGATGTGGGCGAACAACGAGGTGGGCACCGTCCAGCCGGTGGCCGAGCTGGCCGCCGTCGCCGCCGAACACGGGGTGCCCTTCCACACCGACGCCATCCAGGCGGTCGGTCAGGTGCCCGTCGACTTCGGCGCCAGCGGGGTCGCCGCGCTGACCGTCACCGGGCACAAGTTGGGCGGCCCGACCGGGGTGGGCGCGCTGCTGCTCGCCCGGGACGTGCCGGCCACGCCGCTGCTGCACGGCGGCGGTCAGGAACGCGACATCCGCTCCGGCACCCTGGACACCGCCGGCATCGTCGCCTTCGCGGTCGCTGTGGAGTCGGCAGTGAAGGGTCAGCAGGAGTACGCGGCCCGGGTGGCCGCGCTCCGCGACGACCTGATCGAGCGGGTCCGCCAGGCGGTGCCCGAGGTGATCTACAACGGTGACCCGACCGACCGGCTGCCCGGCAACGCGCACTTCTCCTTCCCCGGCTGCGAGGGCGACGCGTTGCTGCTCCTGCTCGACGCGCAGGGGATCGCCTGCTCGACCGGCTCCGCCTGCTCGGCCGGCGTGGCCCAGCCCTCGCACGTGCTGCTGGCGATGGGTGCCGACGACGACCGCGCCCGCTCCTCGCTGCGCTTCACACTGGGCCACACCAGCACCCAGGCCGACATCGACGCCCTCATCGCGGCCCTCCCGGCAGCTGTCGACCGGGCCCGCCGAGCCGCCGCTCTCCGCACCCCCCGCTAGCGCGGGTCAAGCCCCGCTATCGTGCGCTATTGGTTGGCCGTTCGCGCCTTGCGCGACATATGTCGCCGCAGAAACTGCAAGATCGCGAAGGTGGACGGGCGGGGCGGGCACGGGTCCGGCGGGTTTCCGGGGCTGGTGGATAGGGTTGTGGTGGGGACGGGAAAGGGAGTGGGTCAGTGAGGGTTCTGGCGGCGATGTCGGGTGGGGTTGACTCGGCCGTGGCGGCGGCGCGGGCGGTGGCGGCCGGGCACGACGTGACCGGCGTGCACCTGGCGCTGGCCCGCAACCCACAGACCTATCGGACGGGCGCGCGCGGCTGCTGCACCCTGGAGGATTCCCGGGACGCCCGGCGGGCGGCCGACGTGATCGGCATCCCGTTCTACGTGTGGGACATGGCCGACCGCTTCCACGAGGACGTGGTCGACGACTTCGTCGCCGAGTACGCCGCCGGTCGTACGCCGAACCCCTGCCTGCGCTGCAACGAGAAGATCAAGTTCGCGGCGGTGCTGGACCGGGCGGTGGCCCTGGGCTTCGACGCGGTGGTGACCGGGCACCACGCCCGCCTCGGCGCGGACGGGCTGCTGCGGCGCAGTGTCGACCTGGCCAAGGACCAGTCGTACGTGCTCGCCGTACTCACCCGTGAGCAGCTCGACCGGTCGATCTTCCCGCTCGGTGACGCGACGAAGGCGCAGGTCCGCGCCGAGGCCGCCGAGCGTGGCCTGGCCGTGGCCGACAAGCCGGACTCGCACGACATCTGCTTCATCGCCGACGGGGACACCCGCGGCTTCCTGGCCGGCCGGCTCGGTGAGGCCCCCGGCGAGGTGGTGGACGCCTCCACCGGCGCCGTCGTCGGCAGTCACAGCGGCGCGTACGCCTACACGGTGGGGCAGCGCCGCGGGCTGCACCTGGACCGGCCCGCCCCGGACGGCCGGCCACGCTACGTGCTCTCCATCACGCCGAAGACCAACACGGTGACTGTGGGCCCGGCCGAGGCCCTGGACGTGTCCGACGTGCACGCCGTACGTCCGGTCTGGACCGGCGGCGCCCGTCCGGACGCCCCGGTCGAGTGCGAGGTGCAGTTGCGCGCGCACGGCGACGCGGTGCCGGCGACCGTCGCCCTCGACGGTGACCGGCTGCACGCCGAGCTGCGCCGACCGGTCCGCGGTGTCGCCGCCGGTCAGGCCGTGGTCGCGTACCGGCCGGACCCTGCCGGCGACGTGGTCCTCGGCTCCGCGACCATCACCGGCTGACCGCACGGCCTGGGTGTTCGCGGGATAGCCTTCGCCCGTGACAGATCAGGCGTGGCCCTGGCCGGCCGGCGCGGCAACCGGAATTGGTTCGCTGCCCGGCACCGACATCGGCGAGGCTCAGCGGGTGGTCCTCGGGGAGCTTCCCGAGCTGCCCCACCTGCCCGAGTTGCCGGCCCGTGGCCCCGGAGCGGACATGATCGGCCGGTCCGCCGGGCTGCTCGTCGAGCTGCCCGTCGAGGTGTACGCGGGGCGGTGGCGGGTCGCCCCACGCCCGGGCCGGGACCTGCGCCGGGCCCGTGACCTGATGGAACGCGACCTGGACCAGCTCGCCGAGCAGGCCGAGGGGTACGCCGGGCCGATCAAGGTGCAGGCCGCCGGCCCGCTCACGCTGGCAGCCTCCCTGGAGTTGCCGATCGGTGGTCGAATGCTGCGCGATCCCGGCGCGGTCCGCGACCTGACCGGCTCCCTCGCCGAAGGGCTGCGCGCGCACGTCGCGGCGGTCGCCCGCCGGCTGCCCCAGGCATCGGTGCTGCTGCAACTGGACGAGCCGTCACTGCCGACTGTGCTGGCCGGGCGGGTGCCGACGGAAAGCGGTCTGGGCGCGTACCGGGCGGTCGACTCGGTGGACGCCGCCGCCCTGCTGCGTACTGTCGTCGAGGCGGTCGGCGTGCCGACGCTGGTGCACTGCTGCGCCCCGGACGTGCCGCTGGAGCTGATCCGCTCCACCGGCGCCGTCGCGGTCGCCCTCGACCTGGACCTGGTCACCAAGCTCGACCCGCTGGGCGAGGCGATCGACGCCGGCCTCGGGTTGCTGGCCGGGGCCGCGCCGACCCGGCCGCCGTCGGCCGGTGGCGTGCCGACCTCCGCGCAGATCGCCGATCGGGTACGCCAGGTGTGGGACCGCCTCGGCTTCCCTCGTCGCCAACTCGCCGAGCAGGTGGTGGTCACCCCGGCCTGCGGCCTCGCCGGCGCCACACCGGAGTACGCGCGGGCGGTGCTCGCCGCGTGCCGGGACGCCGGCCGACGCCTCGGCGAGGACTGAGGTTTCCTGTCGTACCCGGTGGGCAGGATGACGGTCATGATTGGACAGCTGCGTTCAGTGGTGATCGACTGCCCGGATCCGCGGGCGTTGGCGGCGTTCTACGCCGAGCTGCTCGGCGTACCGCTCGCCGAGGGTGACTCCGACGACGACTGGGTGGTGCTGGGCGGCCCACCCGGTCACCAGCCGCGCCTCGCCTTTCAACAGGCGCTCAACCTGCGCCAACCGGCCTGGCCGGATCCTGAGCGCCCACAGCAGTTCCACCTCGACGTGACGGTCGACGACATCGAGGCCGCCGAGAAGGCGGCGCTCGCGCTGGGTGCTCGGCGGCTGCCAGGTGAGGGCGAGGGCTTCCGGGTCTACGCCGATCCGGCCGGCCACCCGTTCTGCCTCTGCTGGGACTGACCCTGCCGTGGGTTGCGGCGGCCCGGCATCATGGCCGCCGTGATCCATACCTCTGCGCTTCGCGCCTCCGGTTCGCTCTTCGGCCTCGCCTACGGTGACGCGCTGGGCAAGCCGACGGAGTTCCTGACCGTCGCCGAGATCGTGCGCCGGTACGGCCCGGCCGGCCCCCGAGAGCTGTCCGGCGAGCCGGCACTGGTCACCGACGACACCCAGATGGCGCTCGCGGTGGGTTGGGCGCTGCACGAGGCCCCGTCGTTCACGCCGGAGGCGGTGGAGCCGCTGCTGCGTCAACGTTTCCTGGCCTGGGCGGTCAGCCCGGACAACAACCGAGCCCCGGGCATGACCTGCCTGCGTGCCTGCGCGGAGTTGAGCCGTGGGCTGCCCTGGCAGGAGGCGACGGTGGTCGGCTCGAAGGGCTGCGGGGCCAACATGAGGGTCACCCCGGTCGGGTTGCTCGACGTGGACCTCGACACGCTCGCCGGGTTGGCCCAGTTGCAGGCCGGGCTGACCCACGGCCATCCGACCGGGCTGGCCGCCAGCGAACTCACCGCGTACGCGGTTTTCGTGCTGCGCGCGGGCGTTTCGCTGCCCGACCTTCCCGCGGTGCTCACCGAGCGGGCACTGTCCCAGCGCCTGGTCTACTCCGAGCGGTGGCTGGGCGACCTCTGGCAGCACGCCGGTTCCGGTTCTCCGCAGGAGTTCATCGCCCGGGGCTGGGACGAGTGCCTGGCGGTGCTGGGCCGACTGACGGACGCCCTGCGCCAGCCCGACGACGGCGGCGACCCGTGCCGGGACACCGGGGAGGGCTGGGTGGCGGAGGAGGCGCTGGCCACCGCGCTGCTCTGCGCCGTACGGCACGCCGACGACCCGGTCGCTGCGCTGGCCCGGGGCGCGACCACCGCCGGTGACTCCGACTCGATCGCCGCCCTGGCCGGCGCGTTCGTGGGCGCGGCCGTCGGCATGACCGCCTGGCCGCGCGACTGGGCCAACCGCATCGAGTACGCGGACCAGTTGGCCACGCTCGGCGCGACCTGGGACTGATCCGGGCGGCCACGCGGATGGTGGGGTGGTCAGGAGGTGGGGAGGTGGCGCAGGCTGCGGACCTTTCGCCACAGGTCGGCGTCGCAGCGGCCGGCGTGGTCGGCGAAGGCGGCCGAGTTGAGTCGGATCGGCTCGGTGAGGCTGAGGTAGCTGTCGTGCTCCGCGCCCGGGTCCCAGTCCCGGGTGGGAATCCGCACGTGGTCGTCCCGGTCGCTCTTGTCCTGGCTGGTGATCTTCAGAACGTCGGCGCCCCGGGAGTCGGCGCGCAGCACCAGGCATGGGCGCACCTTCGACCCGCTGCCGTCGGCGTACGGCACGTCGGCCCACCAGATCTCACCGGGCGCCGGGGCGTCGCCGTGTCGGTCGGTGTCACGCGAGCGGGGCTTGGTGGACGGCCGTCCGGCGCCACGGGGCCGTGGTGGGGTGGAACGACGGCCACCGCTGCCGCCCCGACCCGGCCGGGTGCCCGGACGGTTGGCCACCCGGTGCCGCCAACTGTTCCACGCCCAGCCGGCGGCCACGGCCAGCAGGATCGCCGCCGCCCAGAGCAGTGCCTCGGGCATCCGTACCTCCGTGTCCCGGCGGCCCACGGGCCGCCATCGTCCGGCGATCCTCGCACGCCACCGCCCGTGCCGCTCGCCAACCACACCGCAGCCGCCCCGCCCGCGCCGATCTTGCAGTTTCGGTCGCCGAGATGCGCGGAACACCCCAAATGCCGCGACAGCAAATGCAAGATCGCGGGAAGGGTGGATCACCTGATCACCGGATAGGGCTGGGGGGAAGGAGGGGGGAAGGAGGGGGGGAGGGGAGGGAGGGGGTCGCGCTTTTGGGTGCGGGTGGGCGGCGGATTGTCCCACCGGCCCGATACGGTGCCGGAGTAGCGTGATCAGGGAGGTCGCAGGCGTGTCCGAAGGTGGCGGTGTGTCCGAGGAACAGATCGGTCAGCAGGTCAGCCCGGCGCAGGAGGCGGCGGCCGGGGCTGAGCCGACGCCGCAGGCCCGGGAACGGCATGCCGCGCTCAGTCAGGAGTTGACCGAGCACCAGTACCGCTACTACGTGCTGGACGCGCCGACCATCCCCGATGCCGACTTCGACAGGCAGTTGCGCGAGCTGGAGGCACTGGAGGAGGAGTTCCCGGCGCTGCGGACTCCCGACTCGCCGACCCAGCGGGTGGGTGGCACCTTCTCCACCGACTTCACACCGGTCACCCACGCCGAACGGATGCTGTCGCTCGACAACGCCTTCGCCGACGAGGAGTTGGCGGCCTGGGCCGAGCGGGTCGAACGGGACGCGGGCGGCCCGGTGCCCTACCTGTGTGAGCTGAAGGTCGACGGGCTGGCGATCAACCTGACCTACGAGAACGGCCGGCTGGTCCGGGCCGCCACCCGAGGCGACGGGCGTACCGGTGAGGACGTCACGGCAAACGTGCGCAGCATTCGGGACGTGCCCGGCCAGCTCGTCGCGTCCGCCGAATTCCCGGATGTCCCCGAGTTGGTGGAGGTCCGAGGCGAGATCTACTTCCCGATCGCCGCGTTCGCCGATCTCAACGCGGGTCTGGTGGAGCAGGGCAAGGCGCCCTTCGCCAACCCCCGCAACGCCGCCGCCGGCAGCCTGCGACAGAAGGATCCACGGGTCACCGCCACCCGGCCGCTGCGCCTGGTGGTGCACGGCATCGGCGCCCGCCGCGGGTTCCAGCCCACGGCGCAGTCCGAGTCGTACGCGGCACTCAAGTCCTGGGGGTTGCCGACCAGCGACCGGTGGCGGGTCGTCCCGGACCTGGCCGGCGTGGCGGAGTTCATCGCCTACTACGCCGAGCACCGGCACGACGTCGAGCACGAGATCGACGGCGTGGTGGTCAAGGTCGATCCGGTCTCCATCCAGGGCCGGCTCGGGTCGACCAGTCGTGCCCCCCGCTGGGCGATCGCCTTCAAGTACCCGCCGGAGGAGGTCACCACCAAGCTGCTCGACATCGACGTCAACGTGGGGCGCACCGGCCGGGTCACCCCGTTCGCCGTGCTCGAGCCGGTGCGCGTGGCCGGGTCCACAGTCGCGCTCGCCACGCTGCACAACGCCCGCGAGGTGGAGCGCAAGGGGGTGCTGATCGGCGACACGGTGGTGCTGCGCAAGGCCGGAGACGTGATCCCCGAGGTGCTCGGCCCGGTCGTCGATCTGCGGCCCGCCGACGCCCGGCCGTTCGTCATGCCGACCAGTTGCCCGGCCTGCGGCACCCCGCTCGCGCCGTCCAAGGAGGGCGACGTGGACATCCGTTGCCCCAACACCCGCAGTTGCCCGGCCCAGTTGCGGGAGCGGGTGTTCCACCTCGCCGGCCGGGGTGGCTTCGACATCGAGGTGCTCGGCTACAAGGGTGCCGCCGCCCTGCTCGACGCGGAGATCATCAGCGACGAGGGCGACCTGTTCCAGCTCGACGCCGAGCAGCTGTCCCGGTCGCCGTTCTTCGTCAACAAGGACGGCAGCCTGGGCAGCAACGCCACCAAGTTGCTGGACAATCTCGCGGTCGCCCGGGAACGGGACCTGTGGCGGGTGCTGGTGGCGCTCTCCATCCGGCACGTCGGCCCGACCGCGGCCCAGGCGCTCGCCCGGCACTTCCGCTCGATGGACGCCATCGACGCGGCCACCGAGGAGGAACTGTCCTCCGTCGACGGGGTCGGGCCGACCATCGCTGCCAGCATCCGCGAGTGGTTCGCTGTGGACTGGCACCGCGAGGTGGTCCGCAAGTGGGCCGAGGCCGGCGTACGGATGGCCGAGGAGGCGGTCGACGAGGGGCCGCGCCCGTTGGAGGGGTTGACGGTGGTGGTGACCGGCACCCTCGCCAGTTATTCGCGCGACCAGGCCGCGGAGGCCGTGCAGAGCCGGGGCGGCAAGGTCAGCGGGTCGGTCTCCAAGAAGACGAGCTTCGTGGTGGTGGGGGACAACCCCGGGTCGAAGGCCGACAAGGCCGCCAGTCTCAAGGTGCCGGTGCTCGACGAGGACGGGTTCCGCCTCCTGCTGGAGGCCGGCCCGGACGCCGCCCGGGAGGTCGCCCAACCGGGCGGCTGACCCCCGCCGGCGGCACGGCACGGCGAGTGGCCGCGTATACCAACTTAATTACGACTACGACCGATTCGTGACTGTCATACCGGGAAACTGGGGGCCGAGGGCGTTTCATTGGGTCACGGCGCGCGCACCGGCACGCCGATGGTCGGTCGGGAGGTGTGGTGGAGGTCGCCGACCCACGCAACTCGCTTCCTGCGGGACGGGTCGCACCGTTCGCCGCCTTCGTCGCCGGCATCCTGGCGTTCGCCGCGCTGACCGCCGCCGTTCCACTCGCGAGGCTTCCCGGCGAGTTGTCCCAGTTGCCGGTGGCGTTCTGGACGATGGCCGCGCTCGCCGTGATCTGCGACGCGCGCCCGTTCGTGCCACCGGGGCGCCGGCAGACGTCGGCGGTGTTCCCGTCCACCTGCTTCACCTTCGCGATCCTGCTCGGCTGGGGCCTCGGCCCGGCGGTGGTGGTGCAGGCGGTCGGTGTCGTCGTCTCGGGTTGGCGGATGCGGCACGCCGCGTGGCGCACGGCGTTCAACGTCGGCCAGTACGCGTGCGCCCTCGCCGCCGCGTACGGGGTGATCCAGCTCGGCTCGGGCACCATCTTCTCCGGTGGGCGGTTGCACTGGACCGACGTGGCCGCTGTCGGCGGTGCCGCGCTGGCCTGGTTCGTCGTCAACTACGGGTTGGTGAGCTGGGCGGTGCGGCTGCGTTTCGGGGATCGCTGGTGGCCGACCGTCCGCCAGGGCCTCGGCTTCGAGTTGCTCTCCACCGGCTCGCTGCTGCTGCTCGCCCCGGTGCTGGTCGCGGCGGCGCGGGTCAGCGCCGCGCTGATCCCGCTGGTGCTGGTGCCGCTCTTCGCCGTCTATCGGATGGCGCGGCTGACGAACGAACAGCAGCACCTCGCCGCCGCCGACCCGCTGACCGGGCTGCCCAACCGCAAGGCCCTGCTGGCCGAGGTCGCCGAGCAGGTGCACCTGCACGCCGAGCGGACCGCCCGCGGTGAACCCGACGGGCAGCTCGCGCTCCTGTTGATCGACCTGGACCGTTTCAAGAACGTCAACGACGCCCTCGGGCACGCCGTGGGCGACCGGCTGCTGGTCGAGGTCAGCGCCCGGCTCACCGACATGCAGCCCCGACCACAGATGATCGCCCGGCTGGGTGGTGACGAGTTCGCCATCGTGATGACCGGGCTGACCGATGTCGGTCAGGCGCGGGAGTTGGCCGACCGGGTCGTCGAGGCGCTGGCCGAGCCGGTGCCGCTCGACGGGTTGCCGTTGGACGTGGGCGGGTCGATCGGGATCGCCCTCTTCCCAGAGCACGGCGAGGACTTCGCCACCCTGATGCGCCACGCCGACGTGGCGATGTACGACGCCAAACACCGCAACGACACGGTGGCCGTGTACGCCCCGGAGTCCGACCACAATTCCGCCGAGCGACTCGGCCTCCTCGCCGACCTGCGCCGCGTGCTGGAGACCAGCCCGTCGGCCGAGGGACCGTTCGACGCCGACGCCGAGTCGGCGGTTGAGGGCCAGGGCGAGGGTACGGAACCGGACGGGAACGACCGGCACGGCGTGCCGAGCGACGCCGAGCGGACTGCCGACGTACCCCTTGTCGCGTCGGCGGAGGTGCGCGGCGGTGACGGGGCGGCGCTGCCCACCGGCGCCCCGGCCGAGGACGCGCTGCCCGGTGCGGCGTCGGACCGGTCCGGGCTGGCGGCGGACCCGGCGTCGGCGGTTGTCACAGCACGACCGGTTGCCGCCCGGTGGTGGGCACGCCGTAGGCGCACCGACGCCGAGCTGGTGCACTCCGATGAGCTGATCAACCGGATCGCCACCGGCGCCGACCCGATCCGGGGCCGCAATGCCCGTGCCACTGTCGCCGGCGCCCGCTCCGGCCCGGCCCGGGAGCGGCGCGCCGGTGGCGTGATCGGTCGGCGGTCCCCGAACGGGAGCGCGGTGGGCAAGGGGCGCAACGGGGCTCGTCGGGATGTCGGGCCGGGTACGCCTGGGCAGCCACTCGAATCGACCGGGTGGGCGCACGCGGACGACGAGCCGGCCGACGACGCCGGGGAAATCACCATGTACTACCAGCCGCAGATCGCCATCGCGACCGGCGAGGTGGTCGGTGTCGAGGCCCTGCTGCGGTGGCGGCACCCCCGGCGGGGCATGGTCGACCCGGAGGAACTGATCCGGGTCGCCGAGCAGAGCGCCGTGATGCGACTGCTCACCCGTCGTGTCGTCGACGACGTGGTGGAGCAGCTCGCCAAGTGGTCGGCGGCCGGCATCGGCCTGCGCGCGGCGCTGAACGTGAGCGTGCGCGACCTGCACACCGGCGAGATCGCCGACCAGATCGCCGACCGGTTGGCCCGCTACGGGGTGCCGGCCGAGCGGCTTCAGGTCGAGATCACCGAGGGCGCGTTGATGGCCGACCCGCGTCGGGTGCTGGCCACCATCTCCCGACTGCACCGGATCGGGGTGGCCATCGCGCTGGACGACTTCGGCACCGGCTACTCCTCGCTCCAGCACCTGCGCCGCCTGCCGCTGTCGGAGGTGAAGGTGGACCGGTCGTTCGTCCTCGGCATGGCCGACGACGCCGACGACGCGGCGATCGTCCGGTCGATGATCGAGCTGGCCGGCGCGCTGGGGCTGCGGGTGGTCGCCGAGGGTGTCGAGGACGAGCGGACCTGGCGGATGCTGCACGCCGCCGGCTGCGACGCGGCTCAGGGCTGGTTCTATGCCCGGCCGATGCCGGCCGAGGAGTTGGTCACCTGGCTGGCCCGGTACCGGCCGGTCCGCCCGACCGGCGGGCTCCCACAGCCGGATGTCGCTCGCCGCCCCACCCGCTGACCCGGCACGAGGGCCGCCGGAGGGGGAGTCGGGGACGCGGCACCGGAGCGGAACAATAGACTCGCTCCGGTCACCGCGTGTCTCGCTCCACCTGTCGCGCGGCCGGCACACCGCCCGACCAGCAGGAATTCAGAAGGGGGCACGGATGGCCGCCATCTCCCGCGAGGAGGTCGCGCACCTGGCGCGCCTGTCGCGGCTCGCCGTCACCGAGGAGGAGCTGGACACGTTCGCCGGCCAGCTCGACGTGATCCTCCAGGCGGTCGCCCAGGTCGGCGAGGTCGCCGCCGCGGACATCCCGCCGACCTCGCACTCGGTGCCGCTGACGAACATCTTCCGCGAGGACGTCGTCACGCCGTGCCTGACCCCGGAGGAAGCGCTGTCGGGCGCGCCCGACGCCGAGGACCAGCGGTTCCGCGTACCGCGGATCCTGACCGAGGATGTGGCCTCATGAGCGAGCTGACCGGCAATAGCGATTTGACCAGAATGACCGCGGCGGAGATCGCGAGCCTGGTCGCCGGGGGCGAGACCTCGGCCGTCGAGGTGACCCAGGCGCACCTGGACCGGATCGCCGCTGTCGACGACCGGGTGCACGCCTTCCTGCACGTCGACACCGAGGGCGCGCTCGCCGCGGCTCGCGCGGTGGACGAGCGCCGGGCCGCCGGCGAGGAACTGGGCCCGCTCGCGGGTGTGCCGGTCGCGGTCAAGGACGTGCTCGCCACCCGGGGCGTACCGACCACCGTGGGGTCGAAGATCCTGGAGGGCTGGCGCCCGCCGTACGACGCGACGATCGTGCAGCGGCTGCGGGAGGCCGGCACGGTGATGCTCGGCAAGACCAACATGGACGAGTTCGCCATGGGCTCCTCCACCGAATACTCGGCGTACGGCCCGACGCACAACCCGTGGGACCTGAGCCGGATCCCCGGTGGTTCGGGTGGTGGCAGCGCCGCGGCGCTGGCCGCGTACGAGGCGCCGCTGGCGATTGGCTCGGACACCGGCGGCTCGATCCGCCAGCCCGGTGCGGTCACCGGCACCGTGGGCGCCAAGCCCACCTACGGCGGCACCTCCCGTTACGGGCTGGTGGCCTTCTCCTCGTCGCTCGACACCCCCGGCCCGTGTGCCCGTACGGTGCTCGACGCGGCCCTGCTGCACCAGGTGATCGGCGGGCACGACCCGCGCGACTCCACCTCCATCCCGCAGCCGGTGCCGGACGTGGTGGCGGCGGCGAAGCTCGGCGCTACCGGTGACCTGACCGGTGTGCGGCTCGGAATCGTGAGCGAGTTCGTGGGCGAGGGCGCCGAGCCGGGCGTGATGGCCGCGTTCCGTGAGTCGGTGGACGCGCTGACCAAGATGGGCGCCGAGGTCGTCGAGGTGTCCTGCCCGACGTTCGCGTACGCCCTGCCGGCGTACTACCTGATCGCCCCGAGCGAGTGCTCCTCCAACCTGGCCCGGTTCGACGGTGTCCGGTTCGGCCTGCGGGTCGGCGACGACGGCAACCGGTCGTTGGAGGAGGTCATGTCGCTGACCCGGGAGGCCGGCTTCGGCCCGGAGGTCAAGCGCCGCATCATGATCGGCACGTACGCGCTGTCGTCGGGTTACTACGACGCGTACTACGGGCAGGCGCAGAAGGTTCGGACGCTGATCACCCGGGACTTCACCGCCGCGTTCGAGCGGGTCGACGCGCTGATCTCGCCGACGACCCCGTCGGTGGCGTTCCCGATGGGCGCGCGGACCGCCGACCCGTACCAGATGTACCTGGCCGACCTGTACACGATTCCGACGAACCTGTACGGCGGGCCGGGCATCTCGGTGCCCTGTGGGCTCTCCGAGGGGCTGCCGGTCGGTCTGCAGGTGATGGCCCCGACGATGGCCGACGACCGGATGTACCGGGTCGCCGCCGCGTTGGAGTCCGCAGTCGGCACGTTCACCCCGCCGGCGCTCTAGAACGGACGTCACCGCATCGGCGCCGAGGGACCTGTCCCTCGGCGCCGATCGCGCATCTGGCGGGTTGGGCGTGGATCAGGGCTGGCTCGGCGGCCCGGCGAGGTAGCGGCGGGCCTCCCGCAGACCACGCCAGCGCCACCAGGCGGCACCTCCCCAGAGCAGGATCAGCAGTGCGGCCAGCAGGCGGCCGAACGGGCGGACCGGGCTCACCAGGGGCCCCACCTGGGTGAGGAGACCTGCCACGAACAGCAGCAGCAGCCAGCGTTGACTGACCCGGGTTCGAGCCTCCTTGCGCGCCAGCGCGTCCAGGCGAGGGTCGTCAGTGGACCCGTCGCGTAGCGCCTGCCCGATCCGCCGCCTCGTCGTCGGGTCGGCACCGGCCGTCCGGGGCAGCCGCCTGAGCAGCCGGCGGCCGAAGGCGAGGGCGACGGCCGCGCCGACCAGCGGCGGGATCAGCATCCACGCGAACGTCACGAGCAGGTCATCGGACTTCACGGTGCCTCGGCCGACAAATGCGGCGGTGCCCAGCGCGGCGAAGAGGACCACTACCAACGCGGCGACAACGTACGTGCTCCGGGGGCGCTGCCGGCCCCGGTTCTCCGGAACCTGCGCCGCGGCCAGGTCTTCCTTCGCCACCTGCTTCTCAGCGGCGACACTCTCCTCGGTGCTCACGGCCGCCCCTGATTCCGACGCCGCCGGTTCACCAGGTGCACGCCGGCGTACGCGATCGCCACCGCCGCCACCCCGGGCAGCACCATGCCGATCACCAACTCGGCGGCCGTGTCCGGGTTCCGGTCCTCCCCGGAGGCGAACCAACTGATCAGCGTCACCACGACGGCCACCGCCCACACCGCGACCACCCCGACGAGCACCGGCCGGACCTGGGCTCCTGACTCTCTCCCCGTATTCGTCATTGTCGTTCCGTACCCCGCTGTCGGTGACGCCACGCGTGCCGGACGAAACCCGGCCGAGGATTGATCGGGCAACCCCATTAGGCTGGACAGGTTCTGTCCCGGATCGCGCCTGGAGCGTCTCATGACCACGACACTGCCCGCGTACGACGAGGTCGTTGCACGCTTCGAGCCGGTGATCGGCCTGGAGACCCACGTCGAGCTGGGCACGAACACCAAGATGTTCTGCGGTTGCCCGACCGACTTCGGTGGCGAGCCGAACACCCGGGTCTGCCCGGTGTGCCTGGGCCTGCCCGGTTCGCTGCCGGTGGCCAACAAGGCGGCCATCGAGGCGATCATCCGGATCGGCCTGGCGTTGAACTGTTCGATCGCCGAGTGGTGCCGGTTCGCCCGGAAGAACTACTTCTACCCGGACATGCCGAAGAACTTCCAGATCAGCCAGTACGACGAGCCGATCTGCGTCGACGGTTACCTGGACGTCGAGGTCAACGGCGAGACGGTACGGATCGAGATCGAGCGGGTGCACCTCGAGGAGGACACCGGCAAGACGCTGCACGTCGGTGGTGCCACCGGCCGCATCCACGGCGCGACGGAGTCACTCGTCGACTACAACCGGGCCGGCATTCCGCTGGTCGAGATCGTCACCAAGCCGATCACGGGCACCGGTGCGCTCGCCCCCGACGTGGCCAAGGCGTACGTCGCCGAACTGCGCGACGTGATCCGCACGCTCGGCGTCTCCGACGTGCGGATGGAGGAGGGTTCGCTGCGCTGCGACGTGAACACCTCGCTCAACCTGCCGGGCGCGGAGTGGGGCACCCGTACCGAGACGAAGAACGTCAACTCGCTGCGGTCGGTGGAGCGGGCGGTCCGCTCGGAGATGCTGCGGCAGGCGTCGGTGCTCGACGCGGGCGGCCGGATCACCCAGGAGACGCGGCACTTCCACGAGGACACCGGTGACACCACCCCGGGTCGCTCGAAGGAGACGGCCACCGACTACCGGTACTTCCCCGAGCCGGATCTGGTGCCGATCGCCCCGGACCCGGCCTGGGTCGCCGAGCTGAAGGCCGCCCTGCCGGAGCTGCCGCGGGTGCACCGGCGTCGGCTCCAGGAGCAGTGGGGCCTCTCCGACCTGGACATGCAGTCGGTGCTGAACGCCGGCGCGGTCGAGCTGATCGAGGCGACAGTGGCCGCCGGCACGACCCCGGCCGCAGCCCGCAAGTGGTGGCTGGGTGAGCTGTCCCGCCGGGCCAACGAGAGCGGCGTGGAGCTGGCCGAGATCGGTGCCACCCCCGCCCAGGTCGCCGAGCTTCAGGGGCTCGTCGACGCCGGCAAGCTCAACGACAAGATGGCCCGCACGGTGCTGGAGGGCGTGGTCGACGGTGAGGGCTCGCCCACCGAGATCATGACCAACCGGGGCCTGGAGGTCGTATCGGACACCGGCGCGCTCACCGCCGCCGTGGACGAGGCGATCGCCGCGAACCCCGGCATCGCCGACAAGATCCGCAGCGGCAAGGTCGCCGCGGTCGGCGCGCTGGTCGGCGCGGTCATGAAGACCACCCGTGGTCAGGCCGACGCGAAGACCCTGCGTGAGCTGATCCTGGAGCGCCTCGGCGTCGAGGGCTGAGAGACCCGACCGGAGCAGGCCGCCGCCGTGACCCGGCGGCGGCCTTCCGCAACCCCCTGTCGACTACGCGGCCACCCCGCACACCCCTCGCGAGGGCGTCAACGGCGACGCCTGGATGGAGCCACAGTGACCGAGCACGACCTCGATGTCCTCGACGAGATCCAGCGGCGGGTGCTCTGGCTCGCCACCCGGATCGTGGACGCCGCCAACCATGACCGGGTCACCGGCGACGGTGTGAAGGTCGGCGGCCACCAGGCGTCCAGCGCCTCCCTGGTCACGGCGATGACAGCGCTCTGGTTCGCGCACCTCGACGCCGAGGACCGGATCGCCGTGAAGCCGCACGCGTCCCCGGTGTTCCACGCCATCCAGTACCTGCTCGGCAACCTGGACCGCTCCTACCTGCCCCGGCTGCGGGCCCGTGGCGGCCTCCAGTCGTACCCGTCGCGCACCAAGGACCCGGACGCTGTGGACTTCTCCACCGGTTCGGTCGGCCTGGGCGCGGCGGCGCCGCTCTTCGCCGCCGCCACCCGGCGGTACGTCGACGCGCACTTCGGGGCCCGCCCGCACTCCCGGTTCGTGGCGCTGATCGGCGACGCCGAGCTGGACGAGGGCAACATCTGGGAGGCGGTGGCAGACCCGGCGACCACCGGGCTGGGCAACGTCATGTGGCTCGTCGACTTCAACCGCCAGTCGCTGGACCGGGTGGTCCCCGGCATCCGGATCAACCAGTGGCGGGGCCAGTTCGAGGCTGCCGGCTGGCACGTCGTGGAGGTCAAGTACGGCCGCCGGCTCGCCGAGGCGTACGCCCGGCCGGGCGGCGAGGCGCTGCGCGACTGGATCGACGCTATGCCCAACGAGCAGTACCAGTCGCTGTTCGGGCTGGCCGGGCCGGCGCTGCGCAAGCAGTTCCTGGACGGCGCTCCGGCCGGCATCGCCGAGCTGATCGCCGACGTCTCCGACGAGGAGCTCGGCCCGCTCGTCACCGACCTGGGCGGGCACGACCTTCAGGCGATGCTTGACGCGTACGCCCAGTGCGACGCGGTCACCGACCGGCCCAGCGTCGTCTTCGCGTACACCGTCAAGGGTTGGGGGTTGCCCATCGCCGGTAATCCGCGCAACCATTCCGCGCTGCTCAGCTCCGAGCAGGTCGACACGCTGCGCGCCGCGCAGGGGTTGACCGCCGAGACCGAGTGGGACCGCCTCGACCCGGCGTCACCCGCCGGGATCCAGGCCGGCGCCCGCCGCGAGGCGCTGTCCCGTGCGCCGCGCGAGCGCGCGCTGGCGGTCACCGTTCCGGAGAGCACCGGAGTACGCGCCAACAAGCCGATCTCCACGCAGGAGGTCTTCGGTCGGGTGCTGGTGGACCTGGCGCGGGACCGGGAGGTGGGCCGCTACCTGGTCACCACCGCCCCGGACGTGGCCACCTCCACCAACCTCGCCGGGTTCATCAACAAGACCGGGGTGTTCGCCCCCACCGAGCAGCGTTCCTGGACCGAGGACCGGATGCTGCGCTGGACGGAGAGCCCCGCTGGGCAGCACATCGAGCTGGGCATCTCGGAGATGAACCTGTTCCTGCTGCTCGGCCAGCTCGGGCTGTCCTGGGACCTGTCCGGGCAGCCGCTGCTGCCGGTGGGCACTGTCTACGACCCGTTCGTGCTGCGCGGCCTCGACGCGTTCCTGTACGGCACCTACTCCGGCTCCCGGTTCGTGGTGGCCGGCACGCCGTCCGGCATCACCCTCGCCCCGGAGGGCGGCGCCCACCAGTCCACCATCACCGCGTCGGTCGGCCTGGAGCTGCCCGGGGTGACCTTCATCGAGCCGGCGTACGCGGCCACCCTCGACTGGCTGCTCTGCGACGCGCTCGGTCAGATCGCCGGTGGGCCGGCCCCGGCCGCGACCGCCGCACCCGCCGAGGACGGCGCGTACTACTTCCGGTTGAGCACCCGACCGCTGGACCAGGCGCCGTTCGAGGCGGCCCGGGCGCGGCTCGGCGACGCGGTGCTGCGCCGGCAGGTCGTCGCCGGGGCGTACCGGCTGGTCGACGCGCACCAGACGTACCCGCACCTGGTCGACGCCCCGGTGGTGCAACTGGCCGCCTCCGGCGCGGTCCTGCCCGAGGTGCTGGCCGCCGCGGCGGAACTGGCCGACGAGGGCATCGCCGCGCACGTGGTGGACGTGACCTCGCTGGACCGGCTCTACCGGGCCTGGCAGCGCACCCTCCGCCAGGGCGTACGGACGGCCACTGTGCCCAGCGTGCCGGGCGCGCTGCGGTCCGCGTTCGCCGATCGGGTGCCGGTGGTGACAGTGCACGACGCCGCGTCGCACGCGATGGCCTGGCTCGGTTCGGCGGTCGGCGCGCCGGCGGTGCCGCTCGGCGTGGACGAGTTCGGCCAGTCCGGCAGCGTCGCCGAGCTGTACGAACTGCACGACCTGCTGCCCGGCAGCATCGTCAACGCCGCACTGGCCGCCATCGCCCTGCGCTGACCCGTCGACCGCCCGCCGATCCGTTGGCGGGCGTCGACGTCGGCTCAGCCGGTCGGTGTGGGCGTGGGTGCACCGCCGCTCGGCGTGGGTGTGGGCGTGGCGGGGACACCGGCGGCCGGGTTCTCCACCAGGCGCCGTTCCAGGTTGACCTGGGCCTGCCCGGTGCCGCCGACGGTGATGGTGTCGTACGCCTGGAGCAGCTTCTGCTGGTCGAAGTAGAGCACGCTCATCGACAGCGGGGTGGGCTTCTCGCCCTCCAGGCCGCGCAGCCCGGCGCCGCCGGTGGAGCCCTCCACCATCAGCGTGGTGCGCTGCTGCCCGGGCGCCTGCGGCAACTCCGAGACCTGCCGGGAGTGGGTGTGCCCGGCCAGCACCAGCGGGCAGGTGCCGGCGAGCGGCCCGGCCGACGCCGGGTCGTGCACGAGCGCGATGTTGACAGGTCGCGGTGAGCTGCGAACCGTCGCGGCGAGCTGGTTGCCGACCCCGATCACCTGGTCGGCCACCTGCTGGGTCAACCCGCTGCCAGCCGGGGAGGTGTTCTTGTCCGGGGTGAAGCGCGGGTCGCCGATGCCGGCGATGGTCAGCCCGGCGACGGTCGTCGTCGTGTTGTTCAACACGATCGCGTTCGGCTGACGGGCCACAGCGGCGGCGGTCTTACCGGAGTCGTGGTTGCCCCTGATGAAGACGTACGGCTTCTTCAGCAGGCCGATCGAGGCGACGAAGGAGGCTTCCGGTTCGCTGCCCCAGTCGGTGATGTCCCCGGTGTCGATCACCACGTCGATGCCGAACTGCTCCACGACCGTCCGGATCAGCTGCCAGCCGGTCGGGTTGAGGTGCATGTCGGAGACGTGCAGCACCCGGGTGGTGCCCGGGGTCGGCTCCAACAGCGGAAGCGCCGAGACAGTGGTGTAGAGCTGGCTGACGTTGCCGACCAGGCGCTGCAACTGCTCCGCGTACTTGGTGTAGTCGTTGGCGATCCGGCGGGCGTCACCGACGATGGCCGGCGCGTTGACAAGCAACCCCTCGTAGCGTGGTTCCTCGATGGCCTGCGGACGAAGTGTCGCCGCCGCCGTGCCGAGGCTGCCGGCGGTGACCAGCAACGCCAACCCACCCGCCCAGGCGGTGCGCCGGACGTCGCGGAAGATCAGCCCGGCCAGGATCAACGTGACGAGCAGCGACGCGCCGAGGGTGCGCAGGCCGAGGCGCATCACCCCGGAGCGGACGTCTTCCACGGCGCTCTGGCTGGCCCGACTGATGCTGGCCGGGTCGTCGATCAGCGCCTCGGTGCGCCCCTGGTCGAGGGCGCCCAGCCGGACGGTGAGATGGGTCGGCCCGTCGTGGCTGTCGAGCAGCAGCGCGCCGAGCGGCGGGATGTCGACGGTGGTGCCGCCGTCCCGGGCCGGGGAGATGCTGAGATTGGCCCGGAACGGGCCGATGTCGGTGCTCACCTGGCCACCGGCCAGCACCCCGAGCACCGCCCCGGCCAGGGCCACGGCGAGGACGGCGACGATCAGCCCGAGGCGGCGCAGCGGGCCGGCGGCCCCGACCCACCAACCCGTCGGGCGCGGCCGATCGTCGCCGGTCACCGGGTCGTCCCGGTCATCGGCGTCGTCGTGCCGCTCGTCGCGTTGCCCGTCCATGCTGAAAGTCTGACCTGCCCGTCGGAAGATCTTGGCAAACCTGAACGGATGGTGACGCAATCAGCTGCGTCCGCCGTCACCACCCGCGAAGACCACTCGCAGGAGCCGGTCGTCGTCGCCCGCCGGGTCACCCCGGCCGTCGTGGTTGGAGGTGCTCACCCAGAGCGACCCGTCCGGTGCCGCGGCCACCGCACGCAGCCGACCGTAGCGGTTGGTGAGGAGCTCACTGGGCTGACCGAGCAGGGTGCCGGTGTCGGTCAACTCCATCACCCAGAGGCGCTTGCCGCGTAGACAACCGGTGACCAGCAGCCGGTCCGTGGCGGCCAGACCGGAGCAGGACGCGTCCGACGTCGCCCACTGCGCGATCGGGTCGGTGAACCGCCTGTCGCCGGCCTGACCCTCGACCTCCGGCCACCCGTAGTTGCCGCCCTTGGTGATCTGGTTGATCTCGTCCCAGGTGTTCTGGCCGAACTCCACGGCGTACATCCGCTTCGCGGCGTCCCAGGCGAAACCCTGGACGTTGCGGTGCCCCATCGACCAGACCGGGGAGTTGGGGTACGGATTGCCGGCGGCGGGCTTGCCGTCCGGGGTGATCCGGAGGATCTTGCCGCCGAGGCTCTTCACGTCCTGCGAGAGGGGGCGCTGACCGGCGTCACCCGTGCTGACGTAGAGCTGCTTGTCCGGGCCGAAGCCCAGCCCGCCGCCGTTGTGCACATTGGCCTTGGGGATGCCGGTGAGGATCGGGGTGGGCTGCCCGCCGAGTTGCAGCCGGGCGACCCGGTTGTCCTGCTCGGCGGTGTAGTAGACGAACACCGTCCGGTCTCGGGCGTAGTCGGGGGACACCGCGATGCCGAGCAGGCCACCTTCGCCCGCCGCCGCCACGTCGGTGATCGTCTGCACCGGGCGGACCCGCAGCCCGTCCGGCCCGGACTCGGGCCCGACCTGGAGGATCCGGCCGTTGTCCCGCTCGGTGACCAACGCGCCGCCGTCCGGCAGGAAGGCGATCGCCCAGGGCACCCGCAGACCCTTGGCGAGCACTGTGGCCACCGCCTGCTGACCGGCGCCGCCGGGGCTCGCCGACGCGGACGGGGTCGGCAGGTTGGGCGGTTCGCCGGCCGGGTCGGGCTCCGGCTCACCGAAGCTGCAACCGGCGGTGAACAGCAGCGCCGCGCAGGACACCGCGAGGGCCACCCGGAGGCGGTGGATGCGAGGGTACGGGGGACGGGCGCTCACCCGGCCCAGGGTAGCCCGCCGCGCGACCCGACCGGGCCCGTCGAGATGCAACGGGTGCCGAAGGACCCCCCCGATGATCCCCGGTGGACCGCTCACCGAGCCCGTACGGCAAGCAACGCGGTGTCGTCCTCACGGTGCCGGATCGAGGCGAGCAGCAGGTCGCACAGGTCGTCGAGGGGCAGCGTGTCGGTGCCGGTCAGCAGGCCCACCAGCTCGGCCAACCCCTCGTCGATGGAGCGGTCCCGCCGTTCGATCAGCCCATCGGTGTAGAGCAGCAGGGTGTCGCCGGTGGCCAGGACGGTCGACTGGCTGCTCCGGGGCGACGGGCGGGCCAGGCCGAGCAGCGGTTCCGGCGTCGCCTCCAGGACCTCCACCGCCCCACTGACGCGGACCACCAGCGCCGGCGGGTGCCCGGCATTGGACCAGGTCACCTCGTGCACACCGGCGTGCTGCGGACAGATCCGTACCAGCGTCGCGGTGGCGGCGATCGGCAGCCGCAGGCCGCGGATGGCGCCATCCAGGTTGCTCATCAGTGACCCGACCGCGTCCGGCCGGCCGAAGGCGTTGCCCCGCACCAGGTTGCGCAGTTGGCCCATGGTCGCCGCCGCCTCGATGTCGTGCCCGGCCACGTCGCCGATCGCCGCGATCACGTCACCGTCGGGCTGCACGAAGGCGTCGTACCAGTCACCGCCCACCTCGTTGCGGTCGGCCGCCGGCTGGTAGCGGGCCGCCAACTCGAGCTCCGTCACCACCGGAAGCCGGGGCAGCATGCTGTGTTGCAGGACCTCGGCGACGTGCCGCTGCTCGCCGTACATCGAGCTGTTGCCGACTGCCTGGCCGGCCCGGCGGCCGATGTCGACAGCGGTGAGCAGGTCCCGGTCGTCGAACTGCTGACGTTGGCCACCATTGACGAGCGTGATCGCCCCCAGCACCGTGCCGCCGACACCCCGCACCGGCACGCTCAGGTAGGAGGCGATGCCCAGCCGACTGGCGATGGAGGCCATCTCCGGGTTCGTGGTGCCCCTCGTGACGTCGGCCAGGGACGCCACGCCGCCCAGCCGGGGCTGGCCGGTCCGGAGCACCGCCCGGATGACCGACTCGGGGCTCAACCCGGTGCGCAGCAGCTCGCCGAAGCGGTCGACGTCCGCCGTGCGGGCCGGGTCCCGGTGCACCGAGACCACCTCGCGGGGCAGGCCGGTCGGCCCGATCAGGGTGAGCAGGCACCAGTCGGCGAGCAGCGGCACCATGGTGGCGGCGAGCCGGCGCAGCGCGGTGCCCACGTCCAGGGTGCCGGCCAGCGTCTCGCTCACCCCGGCCACGAGTTCCAGCCGCTCGTGCGCCTGCACGACCCGCCGCCGGGCCTCCTGCGCGCCGTCGAGCGCGATCCGCAGGCGCAGCTCGGACGAGCAGGCGGCGGCCAGGTCGGCCAGTGTCCGCAGCTGCGCTGCCGTCCAGGCGCGGGGCTTGCTGTCGATGGCGCAGAGCGAGCCGAGCACCCGGCCGGAGAGGTCGGTCAGCGGCATCCCGGCGTACGCGACCACGCCGAGGTCGTCGATGGCCAGGTTGTCCCGGACACGGGGGTAGAGCCGGGCGTCCGGCAACACCATCGGCACCTCGGTGTCCACCACGTGCTGACAGAACGAGTGGCTCAACGGAGTCTGCCGGCGCTGCGACCAGGGCTCGGGCAACCCGACCGCGCCGGGGAAGAACTGCCGGTCGGCGGAGACCAGGGAGACCAGCGCGACCGGCACGTCGAGCAGGTCACTCACCAGCCGGGCGAACCTGTCGAACGCCTCGTCCGGGACGGCGTCCAGCCCGGTGTCGGCGAGCGCGCGCAACCGCTGCGGGTCGCCGAGCACCGAAGGTGGCGCGATCGAACGCCGGGCGGGGCCGGGGGAGCCGTCGGTCATCGAGCACCTGTCTGCCGGGGCGGAGGCCGACCGGCCCTCCGACCCTTCGTTATACCTCGTTGGGGGCGGAGTCGAACATCGGTGTGCTGAGTCTCGCCCGCCTCGACACCGCGCGCCATCCCCCGGGACGCCGGTTCGCTGCCGTGCCTCCACCAGCCGCGGCGCCGGGGACTATCGTCGGCGGACGTGAAGGTATGGATTCCGCACCAGGCCGGCCTGAACCTCCTGGGCGAGCTGCCCGCGGACGTGACGGTGGAGGTCTTCGAGCACACCGACCGGATGCCGTCCGAGGCGGCGGACGTCCGCTTCTGGGTGCCGCCGTTCCTGGGTGGCTCGGACGCGACGGCGGTGCTGCGGGAGCTGCCCGACCTGGCGGTGGTGCAGTTGCTCTCCGCCGGGGCGGACGCCTGGGCTGGCCGGACACCGCCGGCTGTCACGCTCTGCGATGCCCGGGGCGTGCACGACCCCTCCACCGCCGAGTGGGTCGTCACAGCGATCCTCACCCAGCTGCGGGCGTTCCCGGCGTTCGTCCGCGCGCAGGCCGAGCGGCGCTGGACGTTCGCGGAGAACGCCCCGACCGACGAGTTGACCGGTAAGCGGGTGCTCATCATCGGCGCCGGCTCGATCGGCTCCGCGGTGCGCGACCGGCTCGCCCCCTTCGACGTGAGCTTCACACTGGTCGCCAGGACGGCCCGCCCGGAGCAGGGGGTGCACGCCGTCGAGGAGTTGCCCCGGCTCCTGCCCGACGCGGACGTGGTGGTGGTGCTGGTGCCGCTCACCGACCAGACCCGTGGCCTGATCGACAAGGCGTTCCTGGCCGCGATGCCGGACGGGGCGCTGCTTGTCAACGCCGCCCGGGGCCCGGTGGCGCACACCGAGGCGCTCGTCGCCGAGCTGGGCACCGGTCGGATCTCGGCGGCGTTGGACGTCACCGACCCGGAGCCGTTGCCCGCCGACTCTCCGCTCTGGGTCATGCCGAACGTGCTGCTCACTCCGCACGTCGGCGGGTCGGTGCGCGGGCTGCTGCCACGGGCCTACCGGCTGGTGGGCGATCAGGTCCGCCGGTTCGCCGCCGGGCAGCCGCTGATCAACACGGTGGTCGACGGCTACTGACCGGGGGTCTCCGCCGGAGCGTCCGGCAGCGGCTGGCCGGTCGCCGCGACCAGTCGGGGCAGATCCGCGCCACGGACGGCCGGCAGGGCGACCTGGCGGCCGTCGTCGAGCCGGGCCACAGCCCGCCCGCGCTGGTCGGTGGTCAGCTCGAGGACCTGGTCCCAGTCGATCCGACGGTGCCCGATCAGTGCCCGGATGCGCAGCTCCCGCGCGTCGGCGTCGGTGCCGGCCCGCCAGGCCCACACCGCGACCGCTAGCGGGACGAGCAGCACCGGCAGCAGGTAGTCCTGGGCGTTGGCCAGCGGCAGGGCGCCGACGAAGGCGATGATCGCGGCCACCAGGATGGCTTGGTTGTACCGGAAGCGGACCGTGTCGGGCTTACTCACCCTCCGATGATCCCACTTCGGGTTGTTTCGGCTCGCGGCGGGCGGTGCCGGCAGCGTGCGGTACGCCGTACAGTGACACGGGTCGTTGTCTTCCCTGAGTGACCGGCAAGTAACCAATTCGGCCGTCCATCGTTGCCAATCGTGGGTAGCGGACTCGCAGCGTCCGATGTCCCGCACCGCCGCACCGCCCCCGTGCCCCCTCACGAAGGCGACCGCCGTGCTCCTCGCGTACCCGTTCCGCGTTCTCGTCCCCCGCCGTGCGGCGCCGGAGGCCGCCACGTCCGTGGCGGTGGCGCTGCTCCTCCTCGCCGGTTCCGTCGACCTGGTCCCGCCCTCGGTGGTGATCGCGCTGGCCGCCGGTGCCGGTGCCACGCTCGCCGGGTTGCGACTGTCCCGGCTGGCCTCCCGCCGCGGCACCGATCCGACACCGCGTGCGGCGGGGGTGCTGCTCGACGCGGCGGTGGTGGCCGCGGGTCTCACCGCCGTCGTGCTGCCCCTGGCCGGCATCGGGCACACCCTCGCCGTGCTGATCGGGTCGCTGGTCGTGGCGGCCCTCTCGACGGCCGGTCTGTACCGGCTCCCCGGCCGGTCCCGAGCGGCGGCCTCGGTCCGGTTGCGGTGGCTGGCCGAGTCGACCGGCCCGGCAGTCGGTCTGGCCCTCGCCGGCTGGTTGTTGCTGCCCCCCGACGGCCCACCGGTCCCGGTTCGGCTGGCCGCCGCGTTGACGCTCGGCGGGTTGGGCATGGCCGCGTTGAACGCGTTCGCGGGGCCACGGCGGCGCTCGGGCGCGGCGCTCTGCCGGGGCGGCGTCCTGCTCACAGTGGGCGGGCTGGTGCTGCTGGCCACGTTGCCGTCCGCGCCGGCCGGCCGGGTGGCCCTGCTGGCCGTACCTCCGTTGGTGTTCGGGATGTTGCTCGTCGCGGTCGGCGCGGCGCATGCGGCGGACGACACGGAGTCGGTGGAGCCGGTCGCCGCGGCCTGGCCCCGGTCGGTGCTCCCCGCGGCGGTGCTGCTGCTGGCATCGGGTGTGCACCTCGGCGCCGGCCGCGCACCGGACCGGACGAGCGTGCTGTTGGCCCTGGCGGCGGTACCGCCCCTGGTGCTGCGCGAGCTGCTGCGCGCCGGCGACGCGTCCACGTCCGTTCGGCGGGCCGCTCATCGGCGACCGGCCGGCCGGTCGCTGCGGCACCGCCGGGCGGCCCCCGGCCGCTGGCCGGGCACGCCGGAGCCGCTGCCCGAGCGAACCCTCGACGTCCCGGAGGGCGCGGCAACCGCCACGGGCGCCGGCTCGACCTGGTCGCCTGATCACAGTTCCGCGTGGTCGGGGCTCAGCCGGCGGCCCGCGGCGGCGGGCGGCGGCGACCGGGCTGCCCTGCTGGACGCCCTGGCGGCGATCGGCGACGTTCCGGCGCCGGCCGGCGCGCTGCTGCTGGTGGACCTGCACGGCACCGAGGGGTTCGGCCCGACGGCCCGGGAGGACGTGCTGGCCGAGGCGGTACACCGGGCCCGCGCGGTCATCGCCCCCGACGATCTGGTCACCGGGTGCACGGGCACCGGCTTCGCGGTGGTCACCGCCGCCGGCCCGGTGCTGGCCTACGCGCTGGGCACCCGACTGTTGAGCGCGCTCGGCCCGCCCTACCGCCTGGCCGGCGCGATGCTGCGTGTGCAGACGAGCATCGGGTTGGCCGAGGTGAGCGGCGCGGGGCCGGCGGACGTGCTCCGGCAGGCCGAGCTGGCCCGACGACGGGCCGTGCAGCTGGGCCGGGACCGGGTGGAGTGGTACGACGCGTTCCTGGAGGAACAGCTGGTACGCCGGCTCGACCTGGAGCGCGAGCTGCCCGGTGCGGTGGCGCGCGGCGAGCTGGACCTCGTCTACCAGCCGGTGGTCGACCTGACCGACGGGCAGCCGGTGGGCGCGGAGGCGCTGCTGCGGTGGCGCAGCCCGGTGCTCGGCACCGTGCTCCCGGCCGAGTTGTTGCCGGTCGCCGAGGACCTGGACCTGGTCGGCGAGTTGGAGTGGTGGGTGCTGGACCGGGCCTGCCGGCAGTTGTCCGACTGGTCGGTGGGCGCCCGGGAGCTGTGGATGGCGGTCAACGTCACGACCCGGGAGCTGACCACCCCCGACTTCGTCCAGCGGCTCGCGGCAGTGCTGGCCGCTTACGGGGTGCCACCGGAGCGACTGGTGGTGGAGGTGAGCGAGCCGAGGGTCGCCGGTGACCTGTCGACGGTGGTGGCTCGGCTGGCCGGGCTGCGGTCGTTGGGCGTACGCACCGCGTTGGACGACTTCCGGGCCGAGCACGCCTCACTGGCGCAGCTTCGCCGCCTGCCGATCGATCTGCTCAAGGTGGGCCCGGAGTTGGTGGGCGCACGGCCGGACGGGCAACCGCCGCTGATCGACGTGGTGGTCAACGTGGGTGAGCGGTTGGGCGTCGAGATCGTCGCCGAGGAGTTGGAGTCGTCGACCCAGGTCGAGGGGGCGCGCCGGGGTGGTTGCCGGTACGGGCAGGGGTTCGCACTGGCCCGGCCGGCGACGGCCGAGCGGGTCGAGGCGTACTTCGAGGAGTTTCCCTCAGCGTCTCGCTGAACCGGTTCATCTCCCCCGGGGCGGTGCGGTGCTGCCGCGCGGCGTGAGGTGCGCTGTCTCGTCCTGCACCCGCCCGCCCGGCTGCCCGGCGACGACGGCGAGCAGTTGCCGGGCGGCGTGCGCGCCGTACGCCGGGATGTCCCGGCCCAGCGCGGTCAGCGGCGGGTGCACCAGCCGGCACAGCGGCGAGTCGTCCCACGCCACGATGGACAGATCGCCGGGCACTGTCAGGCCCATCTCCTGGGCGACGGAGAGCCCGGCGATGGCCATCACGTCGTTGTCGTAGATGACGGCTGTGGGCCGGCTGGCCGAGCTGAGCAACCGGCGGGTGGCCCGGCCGCCCTCCTCGCCGGTGTAGTCGGACCAGACGGTGACCGCGTCGACCAGGCCGAGTCGCTGGCAGACCGCCGCGAAGGCATCGGTGCGGATCTCGGTGTGCCGCAGGTCGGGCAGGCCGGCCACCCGGGCGATCCGCCGATGCCCGAGCGCGGCCAGATACTCCACCGTCTCGGTCAGCGCGGCGGCGTCGTCGGACCAGAGACTCGCCAGCTCACCGGTGCCGCCGGGGCCGCCGATCACCACCGCCGGCAGTTGCAGTTGTTCGAGTGCGGGAATGCGACGGTCGTCGGTGCGCAGGTCGCAGACGAGCACCCCGTCCACCCGTCGTTCGCCCCACCACCGCCGGTAGACGGCGATCTCGGCGTCCGGGTCGGCCACCACCTGGAGGGTCAGCGCGTACGAGCGGGCGGAGAGTTCGGCCTCGACGCCACTGATCAGCGCCATGAAGAACGGCTCGACGCCGAGGGTCCGCGCCGGTCGGCACAGGGCCAGGCCGATCGCCCCGGCGGTGGCGGCCGAGAGGGCTCGGGCGGCGCTGCTGCGGCTGAAACCGATCTCCGTGGCGATGGCCAGGATGCGCTGCCGGGTGGCCTCGGAGACGCCGGGCTGCCCGTTCAGCGCGTACGACACGGCGCCCTTTGACACCCCGGCGCGTTGGGCGACGTCGGCGATGGTCGGCCGCTTCACCGGCGTGCTCCTTCGCTCTCTGGCCGTTGACAGCCCGGATTCCGGACCGTACCGTTTCTCAGCTTATCCGGTTCAGTTCGGCATCTTTCGATGCGGGAAGGTGCGGTGACATGGTGAGCCGACAGGCACTCTACGACGGTTGGACAGTGCGAGCGGCCCCCGGAGCACAGGTGCCCGAGGAGATCGCCGGTCGGTCCGTGCCGGCGACAGTACCGGGCTGCGTGCACACCGATCTGCTCGACGCCGGGCTGATCGGAGACCCGTACCTCGACGACAACGAGCGGGCGGTGGCCTGGATCGGACGCACCGACTGGGTCTACCAGTCCACATTCGTGCACCGGGCGGGCGACGACGAGCGCGTCGACCTGGTGTGCGCCGGCCTGGACACCGTCGCCACGCTCGCAGTCAACGGTGTGGAGGTCGGCCGCACCGCGAACATGCACCGCGGCTACCGGTTCGACGTCCGAGGGCTGCTGCGCGACGGGAACAACGACCTGGTCGTCACGTTCGACTCCGCGTACCGCTACGCCGAGGCACAGCAGGAGCGGCTCGGCGACCGGCCGAACGCCTACCCGGAGCCGTTCCACTTCATCCGCAAGATGGCCTGCAACTTCGGCTGGGACTGGGGGCCGACAGTGGTCACCGCCGGCATCTGGCAGGAGATCAGCCTGCACGCCTGGTCGACCGCCCGACTGGCCACGGTCCGTCCGCTGGTCACCATGGACGGTCGCGACGGCCGGGTCGAGGTGCACGTCGAGGTCGAGCGGGTGGCGGACGTCCCGCTGACCGTCCGCGCCGCCGTGGCCGGCGTCCGCGCCGAGGTGGTCGTCCCGGCCGGGCAGCGCACCGCCGTGCTGACCCTCACCGTCCGCGAGCCGGCGCTGTGGTGGCCCCGGGGGTACGGCGAGCAGGCCCGCCACCCGATCGCTGTGACGCTGCACGCGCCGGACGGCGACACGCTGGACAGTTGGTCGCACCGCATCGGCTTCCGTTCGGTGCGGCTGGACACCACACCCGACGAGCACGGCACCCCGTTCGCGTTGTCGGTGAACGACGTCCCGGTCTTCGTCCGCGGGGTCAACTGGATCCCGGACGACACGTTCCCCACCCGGATCACCCGGGAGCGGCTGGCCGAGCGCTTCGACCAGGCCCTCGCGGCCAACGTCAACCTGCTCCGGGTCTGGGGCGGCGGCCGGTACGAGTCGGCGGACTTCTACGACCTCGCCGACGAGCGCGGTCTCCTCGTCCAGCAGGACTTCCTCTTCGCCTGCGCCGCGTACCCGGAGGAGGAGCCGTTCGGCACCGAGGTGGCCGCCGAAGCCGCCGAGCAGGTCACCCGGCTCGCGCCGTACCCGTCGCTGGTGCTCTGGACCGGCAACAACGAGAACATCTGGGGCTGGCACGACTGGGACTGGCAGCAGGCCCTCGCCGGGCGTACCTGGGGGCGCGGCTACTACCTCGACGTGCTGCCCCGAATCGTCGGCGAGCTGGACCCGACCCGCCCGTACTGGCCGGGCAGTCCCTGGTCGGGCACCGAGGCGATCCACCCCAACGACCCGGCGCACGGCACCACCCACATCTGGGACGTGTGGAACACCCACGACTACACCAGGTACCGGGAGTACGTCCCGCGCTTCGTTGCCGAGTTCGGCTACCAGGCCCCACCGGCGTACGCCACGCTGCGCCGCGCGTTGAGCGACGAACCCCTGGCGCACGACTCACCGGGCATGGCACACCACCAGAAGGCGGCCGGCGGTGACGCCAAACTCCAGCGGGGCCTCGACGCGCACCTGCCCGCCCCGGCGGACTTCGACGACTGGCACTACCTGACCCAGCTCAACCAGGCCCGTGCGATCCAGCTCGGGGTGGAACATTTCCGCTCCCACCGGGACGTCTGCGCGGGCACCATCGTCTGGCAGCTCAACGACTGCTGGCCGGTGACCTCCTGGTCGGCAGTCGACGGCGACGGGCGCCGCAAACCCCTGTGGTACGCGCTGCGCCACGCGTACGCCGACCGGCTGCTCACCGTGCAGCCCCGCGACGGCGGCCTGGCCCTGGTAGCCGTCAACGAGACCGCCGAGGCGTGGACCGTGCCGGCCGCGGTCACCCGGTTCACGCTCACCGGGGAGCCGAGGGCGAAGACCTCGGTCAACCTCGACGTCGCGGCGTACTCCTCGGTGGTGCTGGCGCTGTCGACGGACCTGGCGCGGCCGGAGGATGCTCGGCGCGAGGTGCTGGTCGCGGAGGCCGGCGGCAGCGCAGAGCGCGCCCTGTGGTTCTTCGCCGAGGACCGGGAGGTGGACTGGCCGGCGGCGGCCTGGGACGCGACTGTCGAGCCGGTCGACGGTGGGCAGCGGGTCCGGGTCACGGCCCGCACGGTCCTGCGCGACCTGGCCCTCTTCCCGGACCGGCTGGACGCCACTGCCACTGTGGACACGGCCCTTGTCACTCTGCTGCCCGGCGAGTCGACGACCTTCACCGTGCGGGCGGATCGGTCGCTGGACTCTGCCGCACTGACCGCACGCCCGGTGCTGCGCTGCGTCAACGACATCGCGTCGAGTCAGCGCACAGTCCCATGATCGTGCTCGATCGATGAAGTAGTGGCCTCCCGAGGCTGCGGAGGCCACTACTTCCATGTCATCGCCGCACTGATGTCCTTTGCGTGACTGCTGGGTGTCTCTGTTGGCGTCTGCCCGAGGTGGCCGGGGGGTGAGGGGTGTTGGGTGTCGGTTGTCCTTTGCTCTGCACCCGCGGGCGCGACGGCTACGGTCTGCGACTGGCGCTTATTGGGGTGCAGAGCAAAGGGGGTGGGGGTGGCCTGTGCCCCTCACCACGGCGAGGGGCCCACTGGTGATCAAGGTCTTGCCTAGCCGGCCGCTCCGTCTGACCGGCCGTAACGGTCGGGAGGCGCGTGATCGGGGCGGGTGCGGGCAGGGCAGCCGTCCCGATGCGGCAGTATCTACCGCGATCATGATCGCGGCTCGACAATGTGGCTGACAGACGAGGCGAAGACAGACGTCGAGCCCAGGCAATGATCGGGGAGCCAATGATCACCGAACATGTCCGAGACGCGGCGGCGACGGCGTTCGTCTTCGGCTTCTTCGCCACCAGTTGGTTCGGTTGGGCGCAGGAGGCGCCCCCGAAGCGGTGGCGGCGGGTGCTCATCGCCGGTTCGGTTCTTTCCCTGCTCACGGCGGCCGCCGGGGCCCTGCTCGCCTGGCGTCACTGGTCGGACGGTACGGCATTCGACGCCGACACCAGCCGTACCTTCGGCATCGTCGTCGGCATCGAGTTCGGCGCCGCCGCGGTCGGTGCGGGGCTGCTGGCACTGCTGCGGCGCAATGAGCTGGCCGCCCCCTGGATCGCCCTCGTCGTGGGGGTGCACCTCTTCCCGGTCGCGGCGCTGATCGACTATCCGTTGATCTATGTGGTCGCCGTGCTCGTCACCGTGGTGGCCCTCGCGGCGGTGCCGGTGGCCCGGGCCCGCGCCATGGCGGTGAGTGCTGTGGTCGGGCTCGGCACCGGCGGTGTGCTCCTGGTCGCCGCGGTGTCCTCGCTGCTCGTCGCCCTGTTGGGCTACTGAGCAGTCGCCGCCAAACCGGGGTGACGTCGCGGCCTGGCCCGTCGGCTGATACCCGCGAGCGGTGGGCCTGAAGGTGGTTTCTCCAGACCCACCGCTCGGCGAAGCAGCCGACTGGGTCAGGCGCGGGCGGCGGCGAGCACCTGGCCGACCAGGGCGCCCGAGGTGCCCGAACGCTCGTACTCGGGCCGGTTCAGGCTGCCACCCATCAGCGGCGCCGGGTTGCGGTGCACGGCCGGGCTGTCCGAGCTGACCAGGGCCGCGAAGTGGTACTCGTCGGCGCCGGTCGCCTCGACGATCCGGGCGATGTTGCGCGGGGTGATGCCACCGCCCGGCATGACGACGATCCGGCCGGCGGCGCGGCGCACCAGGTCGGCGATGAGCGGGGCACCCTCCAGCACGCTGACCTCCTGCCCCGAGGTGAGCACCCGGTGCACGCCCAGCTCGATCAGCTGCTCCAGCGCCGCGTGCGGGTCACGGGTCATGTCGAACGCCCGGTGGAAGGTGATGCTGGCGTCGCCCGCGGCGGCGATCAGCCGGCGGGTGGTCGGCACGTCGACGTCGCCCTCGGCGGTCAACGCGCCGATCACGATGCCGTGCGCGCCGGCCGCCACCGCGGCCCGGACGTCCCGCTCCATGGCCTCGATCTCGAACGGCGAGTAGATGAAGTCGCCGGCCCGGGGACGGACGATCACGTGTACCCGGATCCGGCTGACCGCGCGCAGTGTCGTCTCGATGGTGCCCAGGCTGGGGGTCAGCCCGCCGTCGAAGAGCGCGGAGCACAACTCCACCCGGTCGGCGCCGGCCTCCTCGGCGGCGACCGCTCCCTCGACGCTGTCGATGCAGATCTCGAATGTGTTCATGATTCTTCCTTTTCCGTGCGAGGCGATGCCGCTTCGGTCCGAGACGATGCTGTGGTCCAGTCGATGACGGCCGTGACGGCACCAACGGGTACGCCGCCGCCGAGCACCGGCACCTGGCGCAGCGCGTCGGCCCCACCCACCGGTACGCCCACGGCGTCGAGGGCGGCGAGGGCGATGGCCGTGGTGGCTCGGGGCGAACCGTCGATCGCCTTCACCGCCACCGCGTGACCGTCCGGTGCGGCCACCGCGAGCACGCCCTCGGCCCCGCCCTTGGCGAGGAAGCCGGGCAGCGCCCGCATCAGGTCGGTGTTCGGGTGCCCGTTCCAGCCGCCGACGTACTCCGGATGTTGGCGCATGGCCTGCGCGACCAGCGCCTCGTCGCTGCCGGTGGGCGCGGTGACAAACGCCTGGAAGGTGCGGGCCAGGCCGGTCAGCGACAGGCCGAACAGCGGTGCCCCGCAGCCGTCGACGGCGTGGTGCGCGATCGGCGTGCCGGCCAGCCGGGCGACGGCGGCGGCGGTTTCCCGCTGGAGCGGGTGGTCGGGGTCGAGGTAGTCGTGGGTGCTCCAGGACTGGGCGACGCAGGCGACGAGCATCGCTGCGTGCTTGCCGGAGCAGTTCATTCGAATCCGGTCGCGCTGTCCGTCGGCGCGGATCAGCCGTTCCCGGGTCGGTTCGTCCTCCGGCCAGTCCTCCGGGCAGCCGAGCGCGTTCTCGGTCAGGCCGGCCCCGGCCAGCATCGCCCGTACCACTTCGACGTGCCGGTCGTCTCCGGTGTGGCTGCCGGCGGCGAGGGCCAGCGCCGGGCCGGTCAGCTCGTCGCCCGCCGCGATCCGGCAGGCCAGTGCCTGCACCGGCTTGAGGGTGGAGCGGGGCAGCACCGGCTCGTCGGGTACGCCGGCGGCGAGGGCGACAGTGCCGTCCGGGGCGAGCACCACGACGCTGCCGTAGTGCCGGCTCTCCACGAAGCCGTTGCGCACGACCCGGGCCAGTTCGGCGTAGCGGAAGATGGTCACCGGGGGGTGTTCCCTTCGAGAAGTGGCGGGGGCAGCTCGGCGGTCCGCCGTCCGCGCCGTCCGCCGAAGCGGCCGTTGCGGGCCTGGAGGACACGGGCGAACTTCGACAGCGAGGCGTTGACCACCAGGTAGATCAGCGCCACCACCAGGAACGTCTGGATCAGCAGGTGGGTGTACGAGGAGAGCACCTGCCCGCTGTAGAGCAGCTCGGTGTAGCTGACCACGAAGCCGAGCGAGGTGTCCTTGAGCAGCCCGACCAGCTGGCTGACCAGGGACGGGGCGAGTTGCAGCAGCGCCTGTGGCAGGACCACCAACGCCATCACCTGCCCCCGGCGCAGTCCGACCGCGAGGCCGGCCTCGGTCTGGCCACGGTCCAGCGCCAGGATGCCGGACCGGAAGATCTCCGCGAACGCCGCCGAGTTGGAGACCACCAGCGGCACCACGAGCTTCCAGAACAGCGGAAAGTTCAACCCGTACTGCGGCAGCGCGAACAGCGTCACGTAGATCAGCAGCAGGGTGGGTACGGTCCGGAAGATCTCCACGTACGCGCCGGCCAGCCAGCGCAGCGGTCGGTGCGTCGACAGCCGGCCGAGCGCCAGGAGCAGTCCGAGCGCGGCGCTGAGCACTGCGGTCGCGGCGGCGGCGCGCAGCGTGGCCCAGAGGCCGTTGAGCAGGTACCGCCAGATGGGCCAGGTGGTGAACGGTTCCCACCGGGCGGCGGCCAACTCGCCGTGGCTGGCGAATTGGTAGACGGCCGCGACCACTGCGCCGACCAGGAGAACGGCACCCAGCACCGTGGCGATCCGGATCCGCCGTTGGGCGCGCGGACCGGGCTCGTCGAAGAGGATCTGTTGCGTCTTGTTCATCGGACGATCGCCAGCCTTCGTTCGAGCAGGCCGGTGACCTGACCGATGATCAGCGCCAGCAGCATGTAGGCGAGGCCCGCGCCGGTGAAGACGGCGATCGGTTGAGCCTCGACCAGGTTGACGGTGTTGGCCGCCTGGGTCAGCTCGACCACGCCGACGGCGGCGGCCAGCGAGGTGTTCATCAGCAGCGCGATGCAGATGTTGCCGATCGGTTGGATCACCGCCCGGAGTCCCTGCGGCAGGATCACGTGCCGCAGGGACTGCCCGAAGGTGAGCCCGATGGCTCGGGCTGCCTCAGCCTGACCCACGCCGACCGTGTTGATCCCGGCGCGGATCGCCTCGGCCAGGTACGCCCCCTCGTACACGGCGATGACGATCGCGGCAGAGGTGAACAGCGGGAACGTGATGCCGATGGTCGGCAGCGCGAACACGAAGAGCACCAGTAGCGCCAGCAGCGGCAGGTTCTGGAACACCTCCACGTACGCGGTGCCGATGGCGCGCAGCAGCGGGACGGGGGCGATGCGCAGGGTGGCCACGACGATGCCCAGCAGCATCGCGCCGACGGTGGTCACGACGGTCAGTTCGACCGTCGTGACCAGGCCGTGGCCAAGCTCGCTCAGGTGCGAGGTGAGGGCTTCCATCGGTACGAGAGGCTGCTCAGGAGCCGTCGGCGGAACCGAGGGCGGGCGGGGTGGGCGCCCCACCCTCCACCACCGAGCCGAGGGTGCCTTCCCAGACCTTCGCCCAGGTGCCGTCAGCCTGGATCTTCTTCAACCAGTTGTTGACGAACTCCTTGAACTGCGCGTCCTCCTTGTTCAGGCCGATGCCGTAGGCCTCGGTGGTGAACGGCTCGCCGACCACCTTCATCCCCGGGTTCGCCTTGGCCCCCGAGGCGAGCAGCGTGAAGTCCTGCACGTACGCGTCGGCGCGCTTCTGCAGCAGCGCCTGCAACGCCTGCGGGTCGGTGCCGAAGGCGATCTGCTTCGAGCCGGGCGCGGCGGAGGGCAGCGCGGTGACGGCGGGAGTGTTCGCCCCGACGATCACGGTCTTGCCGGCGAGGTCCTTGACGCTCTTGATCGAGGTGTCGTCCTTGCGGACCCCGACGGCGAGGCCGGAGGTGAGGTACGGCCCGGCGAAGGCGACCTGGGTGGCCCGCTGCGGGGTGATCGTGTACGTCTGGAAGACCGCGTCCACCGACTTGGCCTGGAGCATGGCCTCCCGGGTCTGGGTGCCGATGGTCGTCGTCTTCACCTCGGGCTTGCCGATGATGTACTTCGCCAGCAACTTCGCCATGTCGGCGTCGAAGCCCTCGATGGTGCCGCTGACCGGGTTCTGCTGGGCGAGCAGCGGCGCGTCCAGGGATCCGCCGATGTTCAGGTAGCCGCGCTTGCGGATCGCCTCCATCGTCGAACCGGCCGGGATGTCCGCGTCGGTGGCCACCGGGGCGGCGTCGTACACCGACTGGGCGACCACACCGTCTCCGCCCAGGCCGGGGTTGCCGGGCAGCGTCGGAGCGCCGCCGCCGCTGTCGCCGCCGCAGCCGGTGGCGGCGAGGGCCACCGCCACGGCGGTGGCGGTGAGGGCGAGCGACCGCCGCCCGGTGAAGCTCATCTTGAGGATTGACATGACACCCTCCCGTTGGGGGCTAGTGCTGGAGGATCTTGGATAGGAAGTCGCGGGCCCGCTCGGTGCGCGGAGCTGCGAAGAAGTCGTCGGGTGCGCCGGATTCGACGATCCGGCCGTCGTCCATGAAGACCACCCGGTCGGCGGCGCGACGGGCGAAGCCCATCTCGTGGGTCACCACGATCATGGTCATCCCCTCGGCGGCGAGGGAGACCATCACGTCGAGCACCTCGTTGACCATTTCCGGGTCGAGGGCCGAGGTCGGCTCGTCGAAGAGCAGCACCTTCGGTTGCATCGCCAAGGCGCGGGCGATCGCGGCTCGCTGCTGCTGCCCGCCGGAGAGTTGGGCCGGGTGGTGGTCCGCCTTGTCGGCGATACCGACGCGCTCCAGCAGGGCCATCGCCTGCTGTCGCGCCTCGGGTCGGGGGATCCGGCGGACCCGGGTCGGGCCGAGGGTGATGTTGTCCAGCACCGTCTTGTGGCCGAAGAGGTTGAAGGACTGGAAGACCATGCCGACATCGGCGCGTAGCCGGGCCAGCGCGCGTCCCTCGGCGGGCAGCGGCTCACCGTCGATCTCGACGCTGCCCTGCCCGGCGGTCTCCAGCCGGTTGAGGCAGCGGCACAGTGTCGACTTGCCCGAGCCGGAAGGCCCCACCACGACGACCACCTCGCCGGCGGCGACCGTGAGGTCGATGTCCTTGAGCACGTGCAGCGGACCGAACCACTTGTTCAGGCCGCGTACCGACACCATCGGTCGGTTCGCACCCGTCGTCTCCGGTGCCACCAGACGGCCTCACTTCCTTCGACTACAAAACTAAGTCAGCTTCATATCGAACCAACAGCGCCATCTAAAGGTAGCTAGCAAACTAAGTCAACCGGTTGCTTGAACAAACTCCGGGTGCTAAGAAGCTGACGTGACGATTGACGACGCGCCACGCGATGCCCTCCGGGGCGGCCCCCGGGAGCTACTGCGCTGGGTGGCCACCGGAGCGGCCGTCAGTCGGGCCGACCTGTCCCGCCTCTCCGGGCTTTCCCCGTCGACGGTCTCGCAGCGGGTCGAGGCGTTGATCAGCCAGGGGTTGCTGGAGGAGGCCGGCGCCGGGCGGTCCCGGGGCGGGCGGCGACCCCGCCAACTCGCCGTGCCCACCGGCGGTGCCGTGGTCGGCGCCATCGACCTCGGCGCGCATCACGCCCGCGTCGGCGCACTGGATCTCTCCGGTCGGGTGGTCCAGGCCCGCACCCTGCCGGTCCGCATCGAGGACGGCCCGGAGGCGGTGCTCGGCGCGCTACTCGCCGAGGTCGCCACCCTGGTGGGCAGCGCCCCGACGGCCGGCGGCTCGGCAGGAGGTGCGCTCCGTGGCGTCGGGATCGGGATTCCCGGTCCGGTGCAGCACTCCACCGGGCGGATCGTCAGCCCATCGCGGATGCCCGGCTGGAACGGCTTCGACGTCGCCGCGTTCTGCGCCGGCCGTGTCGACGTACCGATCATCGTGGACAACGACGCCAATCTGATGGCGCTCGGCGCGCACCGCACCGCGCATTCCGAGTTGGACCACGCCGTCTACGTCAAGGCTGGCACCGGAATCGGCTCGGGTGTGATCTCCAGTGGACGGTTGCACCGGGGCGCGCAGGGCTCCGCCGGGGACATCAGCCACTGCCGGGTGGTGGCCGACCCCGCGCCGCCGTGCACCTGTGGCAACGCCGGTTGCCTGGAGGCGGTGGCCAGCGGCGCCGCACTGGTCACCGCGCTCCGGGAGCAGGGCGTGCCGGTCTCCGACCTGACCGGTGTGATCCGCCTGATCGACGACGGTGACCGGCAGGCCACCGCACTCGCCCGGCAGGCCGGCCGCGCCGTCGGCGAGATCCTGGCCGTGGTGGTCAACTTCTTCAACCCGCAGGTGGTGGCCATCGGCGGTCGGCTCGCCGACTGCGAGCCGCTGCTGGCCAGCATGCGGGCCACCCTCTACGAGCGGTGCCTCCCGCTGGCCACCCAGACCCTGCTCATCGAACGGGTCGCCGCCGGCCAGGACGTAGGCATCACCGGTGCCGCCCACCTGGTGATCGACCACGTCGTCGCGGCCGCCTGACCTCGCTCAAACCGACAGCACTGATCACCTAGGGTGACCTGCCTCGGTATCGCATGCCGGATCTATATGCTTTTGCCCGCGCGACGGCACCGATCATCCTGACAGTTTCCTTACAGGCAGTCACGTAGCCTTCCGGTGTTCCTCACTCACCCGTGATTGCTCCTGGAGGTCTCGACGTGCGGATCAACGGACGGCTGCTCCTGCCGATCTCGTTGGCAGCGGTGCTGGCAACCGCCGCCTGCGGCCTGTCGGCACCGGCGTCCGGGCAGGCCGAAGTCCCACGCCCCGGCCCGAGTACGCAGAACTCCGCTCCGAGCCCCGACGACACGCCAACCTCCAGCCCGACTCCGGAAATCCCCACCGACGCGCAAATCCCCACCAGGGCCGCCGGCACCTTCACCACCGCCACCGGCAAGGGTCGCGTGATCGGCAAGGGCAAGAAGCGGGTGCGCTACAGCGTCTCGGTGGAGAAGGGCATCGCCTGGGGTGACATCCCCGCCTGGAAGCCCGACCGGTTCGCCGCGAGCATCGAGCAGGTGTTGGCCGCACCGAACGGCTGGGCCACGTCGGCCCAGCACCCGGTCACCAACGCCTCGGTGAACCTGACCCGGGCGTCGTGGTCCTTCCAACGGGTCGGCACCTCGACTGTCGACGTCGACGTGCGGCTCGCGACACCGAGGACAGTGGACCGCCTCTGCGGCGCGAGCGGCGTCGACACCGAGGGCGTCTACTCCTGCAAGTACGGCAAGACCATCATGATCAACCTGCGGCGTTGGCTTCAGGGTTCACCGGGATACCCGGTCAGCATCGACGATTACCACGCCGGCGTGATCAATCACGAGTTCGGCCACTTCCTCGGCTTCGCCCACATGAAGTGTGGCGGTCGCGGCAAGCCGGCCCCGGTCATGATGACCCAGACGATGGGCCTCGGCGGCTGCGTGCCAAACGTCAGCCCGTTCGTCGGCAACGGCCAGTTCGTCAGCGGACCCTGGGCTCCGTCCTGACCTGGCTTGCCGGTCTTAACGAAGCGCAGCGATTATGTGCCCGACGGAGGTAGACGGATTGCCATCCGGGGGTGGGTCGAGTCGATCAGCCCGCTGACAGGCGTCCTCAACCCGGTCGCGGAAGTTGCCGAAGTCGAGCCTGGTCTTGTCCCAGGAGGGGTCGTGCTCCCGCAGCAGGTCGCGGGCTCTCTTGGCGTTCTCCACGAACCGGCTGCAGTTGCCGTAGTGGAGCAGTAGCCACACCTCGAAGCAGGGATTGGACCAGGCCAGATTGACGTCGTTAGCGGCAGATTCGCGGGTCGCCGGCTCGGTGGCGAAGTCGTCGACATCGCAGACGGCCCATGCCTCGTCGAAGTCGTCGCGCTGCCGACGCCGCGCCGCACCTCTTACCACGTTGACAGGGGAGCCGCGCTCTGCCACGACGACCACCCGAGGCCGTACCCACGCCTCCTGCTTGAGGCCGTTGAAGTAGTCCCGTTCCGTGGATTCACCGTTGGTGGCGATCAGCACGGTTGTCCGCTGCTCTCGGGTCGATGCGCGGCGTCGGAGGTCGGTCTCGCGGCCACGGCCGGACCGTATCGAGCCCGAGGCGCGCCGATCACCCTGCCGGGGCGTCATCCGATCCTCCACGGGTGGCAAGGGCCTGCTCAAACAGGTCGGTGGACAGGTCGGGAACCGCGCCGTAGTTGCCGTTCAAGTAACGGCGCTGACGGTTCTCACCTTCTTTCCTGGGCTTGAAGTCGGTCAACGGATACAGCGAGGAGGCACCCTCGTTGTCCTTCTCCACGAACCAGATCTCGTCGCGGCGGAGGATTTCTTCAGCGTCGAGGGTGCCGAGCAGGGCGGCGTCGTGGCTGGTGAAGATGAGTTGGCCTCCAAGGGGGTTCGCGGCCGGGCTGCGGAACAGGCTGATGAGCTTGGCGGTCAGGATCGGGTGCAGGCTCGCATCGATCTCGTCGATCAGCATTGTGGTGCCGGTACGGAGCATCGCCGCGGCATGCAGACCCAGGGTCAGCAGTTGCCGGGTGCCCGTCGACTGGTCCTGCAGGTCGAGCAGTGCGGTGCCGTGCGGACCCTGATGAGCGAACTGGACGCGGGGCGAGGGCCGGATAGCCGCGACGGCTCTTTTTAGTCGGTCGCTCGATCTCCTGGCTGGCAGGTCGGACCAGACGGTCTGATCATCACCCGAATCAGAGGCGATCACCACGTCGACGATCCCCACATCGGCGGCCTGCAACAGGTCGACGACCAAGCGGCGTACCTCGTCGGCATCCGATTGGCCGATACGGACGAGGGCGGACAGCCCAGAGTTGGGGTCAGTCCGTTGGCCGGTCAGGTAGAACCACCGGTAGGTGTCGTGCAACGGCTGTGGGTTTGTCGGATCCGGTTGGGGGCGGCTCTGGCCGAAGCGTGCGACAGTGCTGAGGAATAGTGCTGTTGGCGCGGTGATGCCAGCGATCTGCTCCAGGTCGCTGCGCCGGCCCGACTCCTCGCCCCAGTTGAAGACGTCGCCGTCGCGCTCGAATACGCGCCGCCTGCGCCCCAGCGGAAAGTGGTAGAGCCACTCCTCCAGCACTCGGTCGTCGTCGATCGAGAAGCCATAGGTGTGTCTGACTCCGCCGAGCCGAAGGTCGACGACATAGCGCGATGGCTGGACGGCTTCCTCCGGATCCAACCGGAACGGCTCCCGGGACAGGCCCACACCGGGCTCGACCGCCCGGTCGGACTCCACGACCATGTGCCGCATGAACGCCAGCGCGCCCAGGCAGTTCGACTTGCCCGACGCGTTGGCTCCGAAGATGCCGACGACCTGGACCGCCTGCGGAGCCGGCTCGTCGGCCTCGGCCCCGTCGCCGTAGACGGGCGTCAGATTCAGCTGATGCTCGTCGCGAAACGAACGATGGTTGGCGAAGCGAAAACTCAGCAGCATTGGCCGCGTGCCCCTAGCTCGTGGGCGGTTACAAGTACATCTCTGCGAGTAAACCACGAGAAGCGGCACAAAGGGCCAACGCAGGCCAGCCTTGCCGCTGGCGGCGCTTTTGATCACGGCGCTATGCCGTCAGTGCCGAAGCTGCGCACCTCAGGCGCGTGAGGAGAGGCTGACTGCCTCGGCGAGGATGGCATCCAGCTCGTCGTCCGTGATGTGGCGGGGCAGCCTCGGCCAGGAGGCGGGCGTAGCGGCCGGCTTTGTCGCGGGCCACCTCGGCGTCCGCGACTGCCGCGCTCAACCAAAGCACGATGGCGTCCGCCATCCGGGTTGCCGCCTCCGCGTCGGAGGCGGCCTGGTCCAACACCCGACGTCCCTGACGGGCAGCTTCGATGGCGACGCGGAGGGACGCCTTGACCTCGCCAACACAGATCGTGGTGGTCGGTGATCAGCCAAGGACGCTGATGTAGCGGCGTGCCGCCTCCGAGCTGCCCTGCACGAGTGCCATGGCTTCGGCGAGGCGCTGCTTGCTCTGTTCGCCGCGTGCGATGGCTTCGGCGATCGCCGGGTGGCCGGTACCAGCGGAGATGGCGCGTAGCCGGGCCAGCATTTGTTCGGTGTTGTCGGCGGCGGCCCGGATCTGGTTAATCGTGGAGTTGCCCTGCTCCGCGGCCTGCATCAACGCCGCCTTGACTTCCTCGATGCTGGCCATGCCGCCCTCCGTCTGATGATCGCGCTAACGAGTTCACGTTTGCGTGGTCGGACGGACACTATCGGAGATGAAGGTGGCACGCAGCCCTCGCTGGTTACATGTACTCGGCGGCCGTGCGCTCCACGTCGGCGATGAAGTCTTCAAGCTGCGTTTCGGTGGGATCGCGGTCCTGAAGCAGCTTGCCGAGGAATACGATCTGCATCTGCAGGGCGGTCTCGGGGCTGAGATTGTCGATCAGCCCGACCTCGCCGAGGGCCGCGCGGACGAGGCCTTCCATCTCCAGGGTAGGCAGCGACTCCGCGCCCGGAAACTGGGTGCGAGTCTCGGCGACGAAGCGAGCGACGTCGGTGGGGGAGTGAGCGGCGCCGAAGCGGTCGTTGACCGCGATGGCGAACGCTGCGCCGATCACCTGGTTCCCGCCGCGCCATCCGGAGGCCTCCAACCCGTCCAGGAGTTGGTCCACGGTGCCCCAGTCACGCCGCGCCATCGCGCGAATCAGGTCGCTGAACTCGGTCCGTACGCTCACGATCTCGTAACCTCGCTATTCCCTTGCGGATTGATTGAACGGAGCGGTGGACGGCGATGCTCGCCACCAGCCCCACCACGACGAGGTGTCCCGCCGCATCCGGTGCTTCGTTGAGGAGACGCTGCCCTACCGTAGGGCCGACCGTCGGGGTTGTGGTGCCGGCTTGCTGCGCCCCTGGTGGGCCCTGCGGACCCCGAATGATCGTGAACGCTTCCCTGGCCGCCGCCACCGACTTCTGGGTGTTCTCCTGGACGTCCTCAACCTTCCTGGTCATCGTACTCAGGAAGGAAGCGACGTTCTTTCGTGCGGAATCGCGCTCGACGGTCTCGGCGAGTAGATCCTCACCGGACGGTGTGGCTGAGTCGGATGGCTGCGTGGTCGGGGCAGAGCCAGGAGCGACCGCATTGGAGTAGGCGCCTACGCGGTCGGCCGCCTCGCTGATCAGGCGGGCGAGTTTGCCGGCCTTCTCGCCAGCGGTCTTGCTCTCGGTCACAGCGCCGGTGAGTTCGGGATGCCTGCTGCCCTGCGCTGCATGGGTGTAGTGCGTATTGGCCTGTTCCGCGTCAGCCTGAGCGCGTCGCGCGACAACGGCGGCGCTGTGGAGGGTGTCGATGGCGCTTCTCAGTTGGGCGACGACTTCGCCGATGCTTCCGCTCATCCGATGACGGCGAGGTAGGCGGCAGCATGGTCCTTGGCAGCCTTGATTCGGCGAAGCACCAACTCGACCTCGTCGGCAGCCTCACGGAGGGCCTCCCGGGACTGCCTCGCCTCGCCGCGTTCGCTGTCATGCAGGGCTGCGATTGCCAAAGCGGTCGCGTCGGCGAGCTTGGCGTTGGCCTTCTCGATGCTCATCCGAGCGTTGTCGAGTGCTTGATCGCCCTTCCGGATCGTCACCTTAACATCGCCGATTGTCACTGCCGCACGTTAACCGAACTCGGTCGTCGAGCGCAGCCCCCGCGGCGGGTGGGTGTCCCCCGGAGACCCCGAGACACCCACCTAAGCCTCAGCGCGAAATGCGGGTCGAGCGCACGAAGCTTGCCCAGGCGGTGGGGGAGAAGTTGAGGGCCGGGCCGTGCGGGTCTTTGCTGTCGCGCACGGCGACGATGCCGGGCAAATTGTCGGCAACCTCGACACAGTCGCCACCGTTACTGCCGCTACGGGTGCTCTTACGCCATCGGGCGTCGGTCAGATCAGCCATGGTGTACCTCCCCGATGATCTTGTTGATCAGGTGCCTCGATTGTCCTTCATCGAGGGCAAGCTGATCCAGGCTGGCCCAGACCGTCTCGTAGGCAGCGAACTCTTCTGGACGGTCGAGGTAGAGCGCTCCGGTCCACGACTCGCTGTAGATGATCGGGGGTTCTGGTGTTGCCCGGTTGCCCAGCGGAAACTCCAACATGACGAAGGTGCCGGCCTCGACTCCGCGATGAAGGCCGGCCGCCAGCGGCAGAACTCGGATGGTCACGGATTCCCGCGCGCCGACTTGAAGCAGGTGATGTAGTTGCTCAGCCATCGTGCTCCGATCGCCCACGATACGGAGCAGTGCGCCCTCGGAGATCACGACGTCAAGCTTGGGTGCTGCCGGTAGGCGACGTGCCAGCAGCGACTGTCGCTGAAGCCGCACCTGAACCAGTCGTTCGCGTTCGTCGTCGTCAACCTCCGATCGGTGTTGGTAGACGGCGAGCGCATAGCCTCGGGTCTGCAACAAGCCGGGAATTAACGATTCGTCGTAGCGGCGGATCCGGCTTGCGGCGGATTCGAGGCCCACGTACAGCTCGAACCATTCGGGGACGGCATCGCCGTACGCATGCCACCAGCCCTTCGCCTTCGTCTCGCCGGCCAGGGAGATGAGCGCCCGGGTCAGCTCGTCCGTCGCCCCGTACAGCTCGCACATCGCTCGGACGTCGACGCCGCGCACCGAGCCGAGCCCGCTCTCGATCCGCCACACCTTCTGGCGGCTGCACTCCAGCGCTTCGGCGACCGCGTCCAGGGTCGCCCCCGCCTCGGTGCGCAGGTCACGCAGCGCCCTGCCGAGCTGGCGTCGGGGCACCGTCGAGCCCATGTCATCGGCCACCCAGCTCTCCTTCCTGTTGAGTTTTGCAACATCCCGACAGCCGTTCTGCAACAGGGGAATGTTGCCCACAAATAGCGGAACAGTGTGAGTCGACATTCATTGCGATGGTGCTTCCGACCTTACAAGATTGGTCCGACAACAGCGATGGACGCGCAATTCCCGCGCCGGTGATCGTCGATCAAATATGAGGAAGGGTGGTGCTGCTTCGTGTGCGCGTTTCTCCGTCATCTCCGGGCCGAGCCACCCCGGCCGGCGCCCTATCGGGCGGCCAACTACGTACCCCTGAAGCCCTGGCAGGTCCGCGGACGCCGGTTCACCCGCCGTGGCCGGCGTGGCGTGGACGCCCTGGAGGTCGCCGAGTTCCTCGACCGGGTCGCCCACGATCTCGCCGAGGTGTACGCGGCGCTGGGCAGCAGCCGGCGGGAGACCGAGCGGATCAAGGATGCGCTGAAGTGCTGGCAGTCACGGCGGGCCCGCGAGGATTCGGCGGCCCGCGAATGAGCGCCCGCTGGGTGGCGCACCTGCCGTTCACCGCCGCCGACCTGCCGGCCGCCCAACAGTTCGCCGGCACCCTGGCCCGCTCCCTGAGCTTCCTCACCGAAGTGGACGCCGGTGAGACCACGGTGTCCGCCGAGGACGCCCAGGGCGTACGCCATCGGGTCTTCTGCGACCTGCCGCTCGACGGCGGTCGGCGGTGCGTGCGGCGGGTGGAACACGACGGTGACTGCGCGGCCCGGCGGTGTCGGTGACCGCCGTGCCCGTCGTCGTCTGCCCGGACTGCGACGGGATGACCTTCACGCTGGAGCCGTGCCGGTGCACCACCTACGGTGACCGGTTCCTCGCCGACGCCGACGTGCTCGGGCCACGCCGGGAGGCGTACCGGAGCTGCGAGCAGTGTCGCGGCGCGGGCACCGTCACGTACCCCTGTTATCGCTGCGGGCGGCGCGGCCGGCGGCGGGCGCAGCTCGTGGTCACCGTCGCGAACCTGGACACCGGCGCTGTCGCGTCCCACCAGGTCGTGCCCGGCGGCCTCGACCCCCACCGCGACCCGGCGGGCCACTGGGTGGTCGACCTTGCTTCCCGGGTACGCGAACTCGCCGCCACCGTCGGCGCGGTCCTGGACGAGGCCGATGTGCCTTCGCTGTGGTTGGACCGGCAGTGGCAGCCCGACCTGCCCGCAGCGCTTCGGCACGAGTTGGAGGCTCACGCCATCCTGCGGGCCGATCACGCCCCCTGGCGGCTGGTGCTGGGCCGATCCACCGTCCCGGCGACCGTCGACCCGGCCGCACGGCTGGCCCGGCTGTGTGCGCTGGCCGACCTGCTGCTGCTCGACCTGGTCGTCGAGGCCCGCCGGCAGGATGCCGGGTTCTGCTGGGCCATTCGGTACGAGGTGCCCGGCTCCCCGGTGCCGCTCGGTTCGCCCGGCTGGTGCCGGGACCTGCCGGAGTCGCTGGCCTGCACCGACGTGGCCAAGGCGCTCGACGGCCTTGCCCAACGCGGCCTGGCCGCTCCCGCCCGGCTGCTGCGACCTGACTCGCCGCGCCCACCCGTCGCTTCGGCCGTGGACGTCGATCAACTCGAACGCCGCGTGCTCGCTGACTGCAACGACGCGGCCCACGGCGACGAGTTGCCCGGCGCGCAGGCGCTGTGGCGCAACGGCCGCTGGTGGCACACGACTCTGCGCGCCGGCGAGCCGGTGGAGACCCTCGCGGAGCAGCCCACCGGCCAGGTCGTCCGCCGTGTGCGGGTGCCGGTGAGCCGCGGCTACGAACCGCCCGACCCGCAGTGGCTGGGTGAACCCGTCGACTGGCGGCAGTGCCCGGACTGCCGACCACACAGCCGGCTACGCGCCTGCGACTGCCGGCTCGGCGGTCGGGTGGCCGACCCCGACTGCCCGCACTGCTGCGGCGCCGGCCTGCGCCCATCCGCGCTGCACTGCTTCACCTGCGGCGACACCCACCGTCTGCACCGGACGGTGGTGGTCACGATCACCGACCTGCGGCACCGGGTGGTGCACCTGGCCTGGCAGGCCGGTGCGCCCGAAGTCGCTCCGCTGGTCGCCACCCAACCGGGCGGCAAGCCCGTCGTCCAGCTTCCGGACCGTTACCGGCTCGGCTCCTGGGCGGCCGTCCTCGGTGCGCGGCCCGACGACCTGGCCGACGCCGACGGTGGGCAGCAGATCGGCAAAGACCTCCGCGACGGTTACGTCACACTGCCCTGGGCCGGGGCCGACCCGGTCGGGGAGCACGTCCGCAACGCAAGCCGGGGTACGCCGGCCGGCCGTCTGATCGTGGTGGCGACGCCTCCCGACGCGCCGCCGCTGGCCGAGTTGCTGCGGCTCGCCCTCGGCCTTGACCTGGCCCTCGTGGTGGCGGTGTGCGACCTGCGGCACAACGCCGCAGACCCACTGCTGGCCGACGGATTGCGCTGGTCGGTCGACGTGAAGCCGCTTGACGCACCTGTCCGTCCTGACGACTTCCCCTACCGGCCGAGTCTGGCCGCCGCGCTCTCCTGGTGCGTCGAATGCCTGACCGACGCCGTAGCCGGGGCCGCCCCCACCGACCCGACGGTGCCCATCCCGGTGCCCGGCTCGGGGCCGCGTGACGTCGCCGATCCCGAGCCGGAACTGCTACGCCTGGCGGCCCAGCACGCCGGGCAGGTGCTCACCGTTCGCTTCACCCGCGCCGGTTGCACGGCGTACCGACACGACGACGACGGCGTACACCTCCTCGCCGAAGCCCCCGACCTGCGCGACGTCCGGTTGACCTGAGGACTGAGGGAACATATGTTCGATCACGTGGGGCGATCTGAGGTGCGCCGAGCTTCTCTGCCGGCTCCGCGTGGCCGGTGGGCCGGGCGGCCGGGAGTTGCCTCTACGATCAGGGGCATGGACCGGGTGACGGTGGAGCGGGCTGCGCTGATCGCGCTGCTGCGGCAGCCAGACCTCGGCTGGTCTGATGCCGTGCACGACATTCAAGAGGTCGGCACCGCCCTGGCAGTCCTGCGCCGGGTCGTCGGGCAGACCGACACGCTCTTTCCCGACACCCGCTCCGTCGACTCGCTGATCGAGGCCGCAGCCGGCGACCTCGCGGGCTGGCGGGCCGAGGGCATCACAGTGCGGGCCTTCTTCGACGACGACTACCCCGCCCAGTTGCGTGACATCCGCGAGATGCCGCCAGTGCTCTTCGCCCGAGGTGAGTCGCGTCCCGACGCTCGGGCCATCGCAGTGGTCGGCAGCCGCGAAGCGAGCGATCGAGGCGTCGAGATCGCCAGCTCGGTATCAGAATCACTTGCCCGCCGTGGTGTGACGGTGGTCAGCGGTCTGGCGAAAGGGATCGACACCGCAGCCCACCAGGCGGCACTCGCGGCAGGGGGCCGCACCGTCGCGGTCATCGGCACCGGAATTCGTCACCACTACCCGACGGTCAACCACGCGCTCCAGGAGCACATCGCAAAGGTCGGATTGGTGCTCAGCCAGTTTTGGCCCGATGCCGCCCCGACAAAGCAGAGCTTCCCAATGCGAAACGCGGTGATGAGCGGCTACGCCGCTGCCACCGTGGTCATCGAAGCCGGCGAACGCAGTGGAGCCCGGATCCAGGCGCGGCTCGCTCTTCAGCACGGTCGGCCCGTTGTGCTCACCAGTCAGGTGATGCGGCACGACTGGGCACGCGCCTTCGCCGCCCGGCCCGGCGTCCACGTCGCGCACGGGACCATGGACCTGGTGGAGGCGGTCGACGCCATTCTCGACCGTTCACCGGCTGCGGCCGAGTTGGAGGGCTTTCCTGATTTCGCCAGCCTCTGACCCGTGGGCCAGGGTCCGGGAGTACGTCGAGACCCAGCGGAACTTTCTTCGAAATCCCTTGCCCACTCTTCCCTGGATCTGCCCGACGTGTCGCGGTGTCCGCACTCCCGGGTTCGACTACTGCTACCCCTGCCAGGAACACCAGACGGCGTCTGGTGGCCTGCTCGCCGACGTGGTCGCTCCAATCGCTTACTCGCCGCGTACCGGTCAGCATCACCACCACCTGCGCCTGTACAAGTCCACGCCGGGGTCGGCCCAGGCTAGGTGGAATCTGCTCGCACTGCTGCTGCTGTTCCTGCAGCGGCACCTCGACTGCGTCGCTGATCGGATGGGCGGTGCGCCGACCCACGTGGTGGTCGTGCCGAGCACCCGGAGCCAGGCTCATCCGCACCCCCTGCAGGATCTGATCGGCGACCGTCTTGGACTGCCGTGGCTCGCGGCGCTGTCGAATCCCCGCCACGGATCTGAGACGCGGACGTTCCAGCGCGACTGGTTCACGGTCCAGCTTCCGGTCGAGAGCGTCAGCGTTCGGCCGCTGGTCCTGGACGACACCTGGACGACAGGTTCCCGGGCGCAGTCGCTGGCGTACGCGTTGAAGAGCGCTGGCGCGTCGTCGGTGGCGGTCGTGGTGCTCGGGCGGCACATCAGGCCGGAGCATGTGGCATCCCGACCGCTGCTGAAGGCGATCGAGGATCCGATGTTCGACCCGGCTAGGTGCGCTGTAGAACGATGATTCGGCACCGATGTCGGGTATCCGGGCCGACGGGATACCCGACATCACGGATGTCGATGCGAGCGGTGGTTACTCCGGGACGCGGCGGTAGGCGCCGTCGCTGGCCGAGGTGGCCATCGAGGCGTACGCGCGCAGCGCCGCAGACACCGGCCGCTGCCGGTCGGTGGGGGTGTACGGCTTGTCGCGCTTCTCCTCGGCCACCCGGCGAGCCTCCAGCTCCTCGGCGGAAACGTTCAGCTCGATGGACCGGCCCGGGATGTCGATGACGACCTCGTCGCCGTCGCGGACCAGGGCGATCAGCCCGCCGGAGGCCGCCTCGGGGGAGACGTGCCCGATGGAGAGCCCGGAGGTGCCACCGGAGAAACGGCCGTCGGTGAGCAGCGCGCAGGAGCGGCCCAGCCCGCGTCCCTTGAGGAACGAGGTGGGGTACAGCATCTCCTGCATGCCGGGGCCGCCCTTGGGCCCCTCGTACCGGATCACCACGACGTCCCCGGCGACCACCTGCTTGGCGAGGATCGCTGTCACCGCGTCGTCCTGCGACTCGTAGACCTTCGCCGGGCCACGGAAGGTCAGGCAGTCGTCGGGCACGCCGGCGGTCTTCACCACGCTGCCCTCGGGTGCCAGGTTGCCGTGCAGGATGGCCAGACCACCGTCGGCGGAGTAGGCGTGCTCGCGGTCCCGGATGCAGCCGCCGGCCGCGTCGGTGTCCAGCGACGACCACCGGTTGGTGGTGGAGAACGGTTCGACGGTACGCACGCCGCCAGGAGCGGCGTGGAACAGCTCGACGGCCGTGGGGGTGGGGGAGCCGCCGCGCACGTCCCAGTCGGTCAGCCACTGTGCCAGCGAGGGGGAGTGCACGGCCCACACGTCCCGGTTGAGCTGCCCGGCCCGGTCCAGTTCGCCGAGGATCGCCGGGATGCCGCCGGCCCGGTGCACGTCCTCCATGTGGTAGTTCGGCGAGTTCGGCGCGACCTTGGCCAGGCAGGGCACCCGCCGGGAGATCGCGTCGATGTCGGTGACGCCGAAGTCCATCTCCGCCTCGCGGGCGGCGGCCAGCAGGTGCAGCACGGTGTTGGTGGAGCCGCCCATCGCCACGTCCAGGGCGACAGCGTTCTCGAAGGCGGCCTTGGAGGCGACAGCACGCGGCAGCACCGAGTCGTCGTCGCCGTCGTACCACCGCTTGGAGATCTCCACGACGGTCCGGCCGGCCTCGACGAAGAGCGACCGGCGGGCGGCGTGGGTGGCCAGCGTGGAGCCGTTGCCGGGCAGCGCGAGCCCGATCGCCTCGGTGAGGCAGTTCATCGAGTTGGCGGTGAACATGCCGGAGCAGGAGCCGCAGGTCGGGCAGGCGGAGCGTTCGATCTCACCGAGCTGCTCGTCGGTGACCGCCTCGTTCGAGGAGGCGATCATCGCGTCGATCAGGTCGATCTTGCTGTGCACGACGCCCTCGATCGCCATCGTCTTGCCGGCCTCCATCGGGCCGCCGGAGACGAAGACGGTCGGGATGTTGAGCCGCAACGCGGCCAGCAGCATCCCGGGGGTGATCTTGTCGCAGTTGGAGATGCAGACCAGGGCGTCCGCGCAGTGCGCGTTGACCATGTATTCGACGGCGTCGGCGATCAGCTCGCGGCTGGGCAGCGAGTAGAGCATGCCGCCGTGGCCCATCGCGATCCCGTCGTCGACAGCGATGGTGTTGAACTCCCGGCCCACCCCGCCGGCCTCGGCGATCGCGTCGGCGACCAGGCCACCCATGTCCTTGAGGTGTACGTGACCAGGCACGAACTGGGTGAAACTGTTGGCGATGGCGACGATCGGCTTGCCGAAATCGTCGTCGGTCATCCCGGTGGCCCGCCAGAGGGCCCGGGCGCCGGCCATCGTCCGACCGTGTGTGGAAGTCCTCGACCGCAGCTCAGGCATGCATACCAGCATGACACCGTCGGCGCACCGGCCCACCCCGGTATCTGCCGTGTCCCAACAGATGCACACCCAGCCCCCCATGACGTGCGCCCATCCGGCACTCTTGGAGGCGTGCATTTTCCACCGGGCATGGTCGCTGTCGCGGCGCTCAGCGGGCTCGTCGCCGCGGTGGCCGCCGTGCTGCTGACCGTCGTCGCCCGGCGGCGGGTGGCGCCGCGTCGACCGGCACACGTGCTGCTCGCGGCGGCCGCCGGAGTTGCACTGCTCAGCCTCCTGGCCGGGGTTGTCGCCGCGCTCAGCGCGAACGACCACTGGGCCCACGAGCAGGGGCAGCGCACCGGTTGGGCGACAGCGGTGGCGATCGGCACCGCGGTGAGCGGGCTGGCCTTCGCCGCTGGTCTGCTCCGGCTGCCCGGGGTGGCAGCCACCGCTGCCGGAACGACCCGGCTCGCCCTGGACGGGTTGGTCATGGCGGCGGCGCTGTGGTTCGTCGGTTGGGTGCTCTTCACCGAGCCCACCCGGTTGCTCGGTGCCGCCACGCCGATGGCCTGCCCGGCGATCCTGGTGGCCACCGTGAGCGCCGCGCTCGGTGCCGGGCTCGTCGTGATCGTCGTCTTCCGGGCCGCCGCGCCACGTCGACGGCTCGCCGCGCTGGGCGCCGGCATCAGCGCGGTGACCTGCGGTGGGCTGGGTCTCAGCGCCGGGCTCTGCCAGGCCGGGCCGACGATGGCGCTGGCCGGTGCGGCGGTGCTCGCCGCTGGTCTGCTGGTCGTCGCGCTCGCCGTGTACCGGGCCGACCGGCCGGGGCAGATCGACCTGGACCTGGTCGGCAGCGACGGCGAGTACGCGATCGCCCCGATGCTGGCGATGGCCGCCTCGGCGATGTACCACCTCGCCCAGGACGGCCGGTTCACCGCGGCGGGCATCGTGGCCGGCAGCGTGGAGGGCTTCGCCCTGGTGGCACGGCAGTACCTCACCCTTCGCGACGTCCGGGGGTACGCGAGCCGCCTGGCCGAGCGGGAGGCGCACTTCCGGGAGTTGGCGCACACCGATCCGCTGACGTCGTTGGCCAACCGGCGCGGGCTGCTCCGGGCGCTGCACCGCAACGCCGCCGACCACAACCCGTGTGTGCTGCTCGGCCTGGACCTGGACGGCTTCAAGAACGTCAACGACATGCGGGGCCACGACGTGGGCGACGCCGTGCTGGCCGAGGTGGGCCGGCGGCTGCGCGGCAACCTGCGCCCCGGCGACGTTGCCGCCCGGCTGGGTGGCGACGAGTTCGCCGTCCTCATGCAGGGTCGGTCGGTCGAGGCGGACCGGGTCGCCGAACGGCTCCTCGGGGTGCTCAACCGCCCCTACGACCAGCCGGAGGGGCCGGTCTTCCTGTCGGTGAGCATCGGGGTGGCCGACTGGGCCGACGAGCCGGACGTGGAGCTGCTGCTGCGCCACGCCGACCTGGCGTTGCGCTACGCCAAGCAGCGTGGCAAGAACCGGATCGAGCGGTACGACGCCGCGTACGACCAGCTGTTGCGCCGCCGTACGACTGTGGAGCACGAGCTGCGCGGGGCCATCGACCGCGACGAGCTGCGGTTGGCGTTCCAGCCGGTGGCGTCGCTGCCGTCGGTGCGGCCGGTCGGCGCCGAGGCGCTGCTCCGCTGGCACCATCCCGAGCTGGGCAACGTGCGTCCGGACGAGTTCATCCCGCTCGCCGAGGAGTGCGGGATGATCGCCCCGCTCGGCGCCTGGGTGCTGCATCAGGCCTGCTACCAGCTCTCCCGGTGGCTGGCGGACGGGCACGACGTCTGGGTGTCGGTGAACGTCTCCCCGCGTGAGCTGCACGCCCCGCAGTACGTGGTCCAGGTCGCCGAGGCGCTGCGTGCCCACCACGTTCCGCCGCAGCGGCTGGTCCTGGAGGTCACCGAGCACGCGGTCGCCACCGACCTGGACGAGCTGATCCGGCGGCTCACCGCGCTGCGGTTGACAGGTGTCCGGATCGCGCTGGACGACTTCGGGGCCGGCTACTCGTCGCTGGGGCAGCTGCGCCGGTTGCCGATCGACATCCTCAAGATCGACCACAGTCTGGTCGCCGAGCACGAGCCGGTCCGCCCAGTCGGCCAGGACGGCCCCGCGTTCGCCCCGATGGTCGACATCGTCATGCGCCTGGGCCACCAGTTGGGGCTGGAGGTGATCGCCGAGGGGGTGACCACCCCGACCGAGTTGGCCGCCGTGGTGGCCGCCGGTTGCCGCTTCGGCCAGGGCGCGCTCTTCGGCTGGGGGGTGCCCGCCGAGCACCTGGAGGCGATGCTGGAGGCGGCCACATCCCCGGGCGCGCGTCCCGCTCCGGTGCCCGCACCACGCCGTGCTCCGGGTGGATCCGGGCAGCTCACCCCACCTGCCGATGGCGCGTCGCAGGCCGACGCGCCGACCTCCGTTAACCAACATGTGGGATCAGTTGACTCATCGCGTGAGATGCGTCAGGCTTAGCCGCATGTCGTCGTACCGGTCGCTGCGAGTACTTACCTGAGCGCACTCTCCCACCTGAGAGTGCGCTGGCCCCGTGCATCTGCACGAGGGCCGTTTTTATTGCCATCGGAACCTGGCGAGGCGGGCCCCGCCCGTGTCGCATCGCTTGACTAGCCACCAGCCACTCCAGCCGAAGGCCAGAACCGCCATGACGAGACCCACGCCCGAGACCCTCGCCCACACCGCCCGCCGGGCCCGCGCGGCCGCCGACCCGACCCTCGATGTCGACCAGGCCGCCACGCGCACGACCACCCCGGCCGCCCCGGCGGTACGGCCCGCCGCCGCGACCCCGATCTCCGGGGCCGGCTCGCTCGTGCGGTCCCTCGAGGCGCTCGACGTCGACGTCGTCTTCGGCATTCCGGGCGGCGCGATCCTGCCGGCGTACGACCCGCTCTACGACTCGACGGTCCGGCACATCCTGGTGCGGCACGAGCAGGGCGCGGGGCACGCGGCGACCGGCTACGCGCAGGCCACCGGCAAGGTCGGCGTCTGCATCGCCACCTCCGGCCCGGGCGCGACGAACCTGGTCACCCCGATCGCTGACGCGTACATGGACTCGGTGGCGATGGTGGCGATCACCGGACAGGTGGCCAGCCCGCTGATCGGCACCGACGGCTTCCAGGAAGCGGACATCCAGGGCATCACCCTGCCGATCACCAAGCACAACTTCCTCGTGCAGAACGCCGAGGAGATCCCCCGCGTGCTGGCCGAGGCGTTCCACCTGGCCAGCAGCGGGCGACCCGGCCCCGTGCTTGTCGACATCCCCAAGGACGTGCTCCAGGCGCCGACCACCTTCTCCTGGCCGCCCACCCTCGACCTGCCCGGCTACCGGCCCACCCTGCACCCGCACGGCAAGCAGATCCGGGAGGCGGCGCGGCTGATGGCCGCAGCCCGGCGGCCGGTGCTCTACGTGGGCGGCGGCGTGCTCAAGGCCGGTGCCACCGACGGGCTGCGCCGGCTGGCCGAGCTGACCGGCATCCCGGTCGTCACCACGCTGATGGCGCTCGGCGCGTTCCCCGACTCGCACCAGCAGCACCTCGGGATGCCCGGCATGCACGGCACTGTCGCCGCGGTCTACGGCCTGCAGAAGGCGGATCTGATCGTCGCGCTGGGCGCACGCTTCGACGACCGGGTCACCGGCAAACTGGATTCGTTCGCCCCGGACGCGGCAGTGGTGCACGCGGACATCGACCCCGCCGAGATCGGCAAGAACCGGCACGTGGACGTCCCGATCGTCGGTGACGCCAAGCACGTCATCGACGAGCTGATCGCCGCGGTCACCGCCGAGCGGTCGGCAGGGCACACCGCCGACCTGGGTGACTGGTGGACGCAGCTCAACGACCTGCGCAACCGTTACCCGCTGGGCTACGACGAGCCGGTCGACGGGACCCTGTCCCCGCAGTACGTGATCAAGCGGCTGGGCGAGATCGTCGGCCCGGACGCGATCTTCGTGGCCGGGGTGGGCCAGCACCAGATGTGGGCGTCACAGTTCATCTCCTACGAGAAGCCGTACACCTGGTTGAATTCCGGCGGCCTCGGCACGATGGGCTACGCGGTGCCGGCGGCGATGGGCGCCAAGGTCGGCAAGCCGGACACGGTGGTCTGGGCGGTGGACGGTGACGGCTGCTTCCAGATGACCAACCAGGAGTTGGCCACCTGCGCGTTGGAGGGCATCCCGGTCAAGATCGCCGTCATCAACAACGGCAATCTCGGCATGGTCCGGCAGTGGCAGACGCTCTTCTACAACGAGCGCTACTCCAACACCGAGCTCGGCACCCACAAGCACCGCATCCCCGACTTCGTCAAGCTCGCCGAGGCCCTGGGCTGCGTCGGGCTGCGGTGCGAGAGCGCCGATGACGTGGACAAGACGATCGCCGCCGCCATGGAGATCAACGACGCCCCCGTGGTGATCGACTTCGTGGTCGGCAAGGACGCGATGGTCTGGCCGATGGTCGCCGCCGGCACCAGCAACGACGAGATCATGTTCGCCCGTGGCGTCCGCCCGGCCTTCGACGAGGATGACATTTAATGACCATGCATACTTTGTCCGTGCTGGTGGAGAACAAGCCGGGCGTGCTCGCCCGGGTCTCCGGCCTGTTCTCCCGGCGCGGGTTCAACATCGACAGCCTCGCCGTCGGCGAGACCGAGAACCCGGACGTCTCCCGGATCACCATCGTGGTCAACGCGGAGTCGTCCCCGCTGGAGCAGGTCACCAAGCAGCTGAACAAGCTTGTCAACGTGCTCAAGATCGTTGAGCTGGATCCCCAGGTCTCGGTCGCCCGAGAGTTGCTGCTGGTGAAGGTTCGCGCCGACCGGTCCGCGCGGTCGCAGGTGCTGGAGACCGTCAACCTGTTCCGCGCCCGGGTGGTCGACGTCGCACCGGACACGCTGACCATCGAGGCCACCGGCACCCCGGACAAGCTCGACGCGCTGCTCCGCGACCTCGAGGCCTTCGGCATCAAGGAGATGGTCCAGTCCGGGCTGGTGGCCATCGGGCGCGGCTCGCGTTCGATCACCGCCGGTCCCGCGCTTCGGGCCGCCTGACCCGCCGCCGGTCGGCCCTCGGCCGACCGTCCGGCGAATTCATCCGCACAGACCACGACGGGCCGCCCCGGCCGTCGTACGAAAGGGAAGTTCTCATGAGCGTTGAGGTGTACTACGACGACGATGCCGACCTCGGCCTGATCCAGGCCAAGAAGGTCGCGGTGATCGGTTACGGCAGCCAGGGCCACGCCCACGCGCTGTCGCTGCGTGACTCCGGCGTCGACGTGGTGATCGGTCTGCCGGAGGGCTCGAAGAGCCGTCCCAAGGCTGAGGAGCAGGGCCTGCGAGTGGTCACGCCCGCACAGGCCGCCGCCGAGGCCGATGTGATCATGGTGCTCGCACCGGACACCGCCCAGCGCGGGATCTACGCGGAGTCGATCGCCCCGCACCTCGCCCCGGGCAAGGCGATCTTCTTCGGCCACGGCTTCAACATCCGGTACGGCCTGATCAAGCCGCCGGCCGAGGTGGACGTCGCGATGGTCGCGCCCAAGGGCCCCGGTCACCTGGTCCGCCGCCAGTACAGCGACGGCAAGGGCGTGCCCTGTCTCGTCGCCGTCGAGCAGGACGCCAGCGGCAACGCGCTCGCGCTCGCCCTCGCGTACGCCAAGGGGATCGGCGGCACCCGCGCCGGCGCGATCAAGACCACCTTCACCGAGGAGACCGAGACCGACCTCTTCGGCGAGCAGGCGGTGCTCTGCGGCGGCGCCTCGGCGCTGGTGCAGACCGGTTTCGAGGTGCTCACCGAGGCGGGCTACGCCCCGGAGATCGCCTACTTCGAGTGCCTGCACGAGCTGAAGCTGATCGTCGACCTCATGTACGAGGGCGGCATCGCGAAGATGCGCTACAGCATCTCCGACACCGCCGAGTACGGCGACCTCTCCCGTGGCTCGCGCATCATCGACTCCCGGGTCAAGGACGAGATGCGCAAGATCCTGGGTGAGATCCAGTCCGGCGAGTTCGCCCGCGAGTGGGTCGCCGAGGACGAGGCCGGCCGGCCCAACTTCACCAAGTGGCAGGCCGAGGGTGCGGCGCACCCGATCGAGGAGACCGGCAAGAAGCTGCGCGGCATGATGAGCTGGGTCGACCGCCCGATCACCGAGACCGCCTGACCCGTTCGAACGACGATCCACCGACAGCCCCAGGGCTGGCGCTCTCCCCAGCGCCGCCCCGGGGCTGCCCGGCATGCTGCCGCCCGTCGATACGTCGGGCGGCAGTGCTCGTGCGCCACGACTCTCCCGGACTGACCGGGTGACCGACGCCGCCGGTGCTCGGCGCGGCCGGAGAACCGTGTCGGTGCGGTGAACGGCCGATGTCCGTCGCCCGACCGGGCGTGTGAGGGCACTCACCCCGAAGACCGGAACACGCCGACCAGCGGGGCCCCTACGATCGCCTGTAGGTGCAGCAGCCGGCACCTGACGGCCACGGCACGGATCAGCGCAGGGCGCAGTGCGGCGCCCCGCCGCCCGGGCCGATCGCAAACACGACCTCTACGAGGACCGATGAATCCTGTCGTACTGATCGCCGAAGAACTCGCCCCCGCCGCCATCGAGGTGCTCGCCCACGACTTCGACGTCCGTCACGTCGACGGCACCGACCGTCCGGCCCTGCTCTCGGCGCTCTCCGAGGCCAACGCCGTCATCGTGCGCAGCGCGACCCAGATCGACGCCGAGGCGATTGCTGCCGCGCCGCGACTGAAGGTGGTCGCCCGGGCGGGCATCGGACTGGACAACGTCGAGGTGCCGGCCGCCACCGCGCGGGGCGTCATGGTCGTCAACGCGCCCACCTCCAACATCGTCTCCGCCGCCGAGCAGGCCGTCGCGCTGCTGCTCGCCGTCGCCCGCAACACCGCGAGCGCCAGTTCCGCGCTCAAGGCGGGGGAGTGGAAGCGGTCGAAGTACACAGGCGTCGAGGTGCAGGGCAAGACCGTCGGCGTGGTCGGGCTCGGTCGTATCGGGGTGCTCTTCGCACAGCGCATCGCCGCTTTCGGCACCCGGCTGATCGCGTACGACCCGTACATCCAGCCGGCCCGTGCGGCGCAGCTCGGCGTCCGCCTGGTCGGGCTGGAGGAGCTGCTGCGGGAGAGCGACTTCATCTCCATCCACCTGCCGAAGACGCCGGAGACGGTGGGCCTGATCGGTGAGAAGGAGTTGGCGCTCGTCAAGCCCGGCGTTCGCATCATCAACGCCGCCCGTGGTGGGCTGGTCGACGAGCAGGCGCTGGCGGACGCGATCGCCGAGGGCCGGGTCGCCGGCGCCGGCGTCGACGTGTACAGCAAGGAGCCGTGCACCTCGTCCCCGCTGTTCGCCTTCGACAACGTGGTGGCCACCCCGCACCTGGGCGCCTCCACCCACGAGGCGCAGGACAAGGCCGGTCTGGCCGTGGCCAAGAGCGTCAAGCTGGCGTTGCAGGGCGAGTTCGTTCCGGACGCGGTGAACGTGCAGGCCGGCGGCGTGGTCGCCGAGGACGTTCGGCCGCTGCTGCCGCTGGCGGAGAAGCTCGGCCGGGCGTTCACCGCGGTCGCGGGCGGGGTCGCCGCCAGCGTCACCGTCGAGGTCCGCGGTGAGATCGTCAGCCACGACGTGTCGGTGCTCAAGCTCGCCGCCACCAAGGGCCTGTTCAGCTCAGTGGTCGAGGAGCAGGTCACCTACGTCAACGCCCCGCACCTGGCTGCCGAGCGTGGCGTCGAGGTCACCCTGGCCACGCTGGCCGAGACGGCCGAGCAGCCGACCCTGGTCACTGTGCGCGGCGCGCTGCCGGACGGTCGGACGGTCAGTGTCTCCGGCACTGTCACCCACTCCGGCGCTCGGGACGTGCTGAAGCTGACCGAGGTGGACGGCTTCGACGTGGAGATCGGCGCGGAGGGGATCCTGCTCTTCCTGCGCTACGCCGACCGGCCCGGTGTGGTCGGCACTGTCGGTACCCTGCTCGGCGAGTCGGGCATCAACATCGCCGCCATGCAGGTGGCTCGTCGGGAGGCGGGCGGTGAGACGCTGATGACGCTCACCGTCGACCAGGCGCTCGGCGCCGACCTGCTCACCTCGGCCGCCGAGTCGATCGGCGCCACGGCGGCCAGCGCCGCCGACCTGCGCGACGAGTAGTAGACGACAAACACCGTGGGGGGCCTGGCGATTCGCCGGGCCCCTCGTCATTTCCCGTCCGTACCGCCGGTCAGGTCAGCCGGGCATCCGCGCCGGCGGCGGGTAGACCGAGCCGTCCTGCGGGTCGAAGAGCATCAGCCCGTGCTCGCCGGCCAGCCGCTCGATGTCCAGTAGCACCTGGTCCGCGCAGGTCGGGTGCAGGTTCAGCTCGACGTGGTCGTGGGCCGCGTGCAGCGGCGCCACCGCCCACGGGCTGTTCGGGCCGGGGTGACGGTCCGGATAGGAGGCGGTGATCGCCCGGTAGAAGCTGACCACCCGCGGATCGGGATAGCGATCCACGTGCCGCCCCTGCCGGCAACCGTTGACCGCTGTCCGCACGTCCTCGGGCGTCGCCCCGTCCTCCAGGGCCCACACGCTCAGATCGAAACTCACGGCGGATAGCGTGCCATCCGCCGTTCAGCATGTCGAAACTGCCTCGCCGCCGGTCAACCACCGATCACCGCGTGCTCCGGTCACGACGGTCCGGTGTGGAGACTCTTGCGTCGAGTTGCGTCGATTCGCTAGCGTACGCACTGCGGTCACTGGCCGAGTTCGAGGCGCCGGCCCGTCTTCGGGTGGCGCGGTCGACGTCCGGCCCGACCGGTCCGCACCCCTCGGTTGTGCGAGCCACGCGCACTCGTCGCTGACCGGCCCTCACGGTCGTTGCCGAGACCGTGGGGGCCGATCGCGCGCCCGACCGGCTCAGCGACGGTGTGCGAAGAGCGCGCGATAGTCGGAGTTGCCCCGGAACCACGCCAGGCCGGTGGGGCCGGCGGCGTAGAGCGCCGTGGCGTAGGCGTCGGCGATCGTCAGGTCGGGGCCCACCACTGTGGCGGCGACGAGGTGGTCGGCCGGCTCGCCGGTGTGCGGGTCCACCACGTGGCCCTGCCGCCCGGTCACCCCGGAGGTGCCGATCCCGCCGGCGGTCATCTCCAGCACCAGCGGCGCGCGCTCGGGTGCGGTCGGATGGTGCACAGCTACCCGCCACGGTCCGCCGTGCGCCGCGCGGCCCCGGACGACGAGGTCGGCGCCGGCGAGTACGGCGTAGTCGTGGATGCCGGCGGCGCGCAGTCGCTCGGCGGCGCGTTCCACGGCCCAACCGCCGAGCAGGCCGCCCGGGTCGAAGCCGCCGGGCACCGCCCAGGCGTCGAACCACCCGTCGGTGGCCGCGCGCATCGCGGCGCAGCGGTCCACCAGGTCGGCGAGCGGCGGGTACGACTCCGGGCTGATCTCGCCCCGACGCAGCCGGGAGACCAGGCTCTCCGGTCGGTTGGGGCCGTAGGTGAGGTCGATGGCGCGCAGCTCGGCGACGCTGTCCCGCAGCGCCTCGCCCACGCCCCGGCGACCGAGCCACTCGGGGGCGTTGAGCAGCAGTGTGTACTCGGCGGTCGCGGTGCGTACGGTGTGCTGCACCGCGATCCGGCCCTCGGTGGCCGCGGCCGGGTCGATCCGGTGCCGACGGCTGCCGAGTCGAAGGTCCGGCCGGCGGTTGCGGAACGCGGACGGGTCCGGCCAGCGTGTCCGTGGCTGCTCGTCGATGCGCATCGCATCTGCCCCCTCGCACATGGCGCCGCGTCACCGCGACTCCGTTGGTCAGCGGGCCCCCGCGACCCACTGAGCACTACCGTAGGCAGCGGAGATGACCGCCCCATGAGTCCCAGCTGAGAGGGTGCTGTGCATTCCCGCATCCCAAATTGTGGACGCTGCGTACCGGGAGGCGGGACAGCGACGTACCGTTGCCCGGACGGAACCGTTGAGCAGAGGAGTGCGGTCGTGGCGCGGATCGCGGTGGTGGCCGGAGACGGCATCGGGCCCGAGGTGGTCGCGCAGGCCCGCAAGGTCCTCGACGCGGTGCTGCCCGACGTGCAGGCCACCGAGTACGACCTCGGCGCCGCCCGCTGGCACCGTACCGGAGAGGTGCTGCCCGACTCGGTGCTGACCGAGCTGGCCGGGCACGACGCGATCCTGCTCGGCGCGGTCGGTGACCCGACGGTCCCGCCGGGTGTGCTGGAGCGTGGGCTGCTGCTCAAGCTCCGTTTCGCCTTCGACCAGTACGTCAACCTGCGCCCGTCCCGGCTCTGGCCCGGGGTCGCCGGCCCGCTGGGCAACGTGAAGCCGGGCGAGGTCGACCTCGTGGTGGTGCGCGAGGGCACCGAGGGGCTCTACGCCGGTGCCGGCGGTTCCCTGCACCGGGGCACCCCGGCCGAGGTCGCCACCGAGGAGAGCCTGAACACCCGGCACGGCGTGGAGCGGGTGATCCGTGACGCGTTCGCGCGCGCCGGCCGCCGGGAGCGGCGCAAGGTCACCCTCGTGCACAAGACCAACGTGCTCACCCACGCCGGGTCGCTCTGGGCGCGTACGTTCGACGCCATCGCCGCCGAGCACCCGGACATCGAAACCGAGTACCAGCACGTCGACGCGGCGGCCATGTTCCTGGTCACCCAGCCGCAGCGCTACGACGTGGTGGTCACCGACAACCTGTTCGGCGACATCCTCACCGACATCGCCGCGGCCGTCACCGGTGGCATCGGGCTGGCCGCCAGCGGTTGCATCAACCCCGAGGGGGCGTACCCCTCGATGTTCGAGCCGGTGCACGGCTCGGCGCCGGACATCGCCGGGCAGGGCGTCGCCGACCCGGTCGCCGCGGTGCTCTCCGCCGCGCTGCTACTGGAACAGCTCGGGCACAGCGAGTCGGCCGCCCGGGTCAACGCGGCGGTCGCCGCCGAGCTGGCCAGCCGGGTGCCGGGCGTGACGCTGCGTACCGAAGAGGTCGGCGACCGGCTCGCCGCCCACGCCGTAGCCTGATCGCCCCGGCCCGAGTGGCGACCGGCCTCTGAGGCGGATCTGCCACGGGCAGCCCGACCGGCGCTACCCGCTTAACGACCGTTCGGGGTAAGTTTCTGGCACAGCCATGTCGGTGTGCGGTCCCGCATGCCGTTGTTCCGCAGGGAGGTCAGCGCGATGAGCGGTGGCGACAAGATCGACTTCGAGATCCGTCCGAATCTCGCGCCGGTATCCGCCGCCGATCGGGCCGCACTGCTGACCAACCCCGGGTTCGGCAGGGTCTTCACCGACCACATGGTCACCGTCCGCTACGCCGACGGCAAGGGCTGGTACGACGCCCGGGTGGAAGCCCGTGCCCCGATCCCGATGGACCCGGCCAGCGCCGTGCTGCACTACGCGCAGGAGATCTTCGAGGGGCTCAAGGCGTACCGCACTGCCGACGGTGGCGTGACGATGTTCCGGCCGCACGCCAACGCGGCCCGCTTCGCCACCTCAGCGCAGCGGATGGCGATGCCGGTGCTGCCGCCGGAGGTGTTCGTCGACTCGCTGCACAAGCTCATCGAGATCGACCGGGAGTGGATCCCCACCGGCGAGGACGGCAGCCTCTACCTGCGGCCGTTCATGTTCGCCAGCGAGGTCTTCCTCGGCGTCCGCCCGGCCAACGAGTACCTCTACATGGTGATCGCCTCACCGGTCGGGGCGTACTTCACCGGTGGCGTCAAGCCGGTCACCGTCTGGGTCTCCCCGGACTACACCCGGGCCGCGCCCGGTGGCACCGGCGCGGCCAAGTGCGGCGGCAACTACGCCGCGTCGCTCGCCGCCCAGGCGGAGGCCATCGAGGCCGGCTGCGACCAGGTCGTCTTCCTGGACGCGGTGGAGCGCCGGTTCGTCGACGAACTGGGCGGCATGAACGTCTTCTTCGTCTACGACGACGGCACTGTGGTCACCCCACCGTTGACCGGCACGATCCTGCCGGGCATCACCCGCGACGCCGTCCTCGCGCTGGCCGGCGCGGCCGGGCACCAGGTCGAGGAGCGGCCGGTCAGCTTCGCCGACTGGCAGGCCGACGCCGCCAGCGGTCGCCTTCGGGAGGTGTTCGCCTGCGGCACCGCCGCGGTGGTCACCCCGATCGGTGGGGTCCGCTTCCCGGACGGCGAGTTCCTGATCGGTGGTGGCGAGCCCGGTCAGGTCACCATGGCCCTGCGTCAGCAGTTGGTCGACATCCAGCGGGGCAAGGCGGCCGACCCGCACGGCTGGGTGCAGCGGGTCTTCTGATCTCCGTCGCTGTGCCGGCCCGTCCACCCGGACGGGCCGGCACAGTCGGCCCTACGCGTCGGTGGGCTGCGCCTTGGTGGGCTCGTCGAGCAGGTGGTCGCGGAGCGCGGCGAGCTGCTCGTCGGTCACCCCGGCGTGGCGCAGGTACGCCTCGACCGAGCCGTGCCCCGCGCGCAGCTCGTCCAGGAAGATCTGCATCGCCTCGGCGGGGGAGGCCAGGAACGGCGCCGGCACCTCCACTCCGTCCGGGTTGATGGAGGCCAGCCAGGCGCTGTACCGGGCCGACGCCTCGCTGCTCAACGCGTAGTCCGCTGTGATGTCAGCGTCGTCGACGCCAAGCACGGCGAGGGTCAGCGCGCAGACGATGCCGGTGCGGTCCTTGCCAGCCACGCAGTGCACGACCACCGGGGCGTTGGCGGAGTCGGCGATCAGCCCGACCGCCTCGGCCAGCCCGGCCGTGCCGGTCTGGGCCAGGTCGGCGTACCGGTCCGCGAGGTACCGGGCCAGGCTCGCGCCCTCCTCGTGCGGCACGCCCGCCCAGTCGTCGTGCTCCGGGTGGATGTGCCGGTAGGTCAACCCCTCGTATGCCGGCACCCGGCCGTCCCGCTCCACCTCGGTGGGGCGGCGCAGGTCGATGACGGTGCGGACGCCGATCGCGACGAACGCGTCGCGGTCCTGTTCGGTGAGGCGGTGCAGCGAGTCGGAGCGGTAGAGCCGGCCACGGCGTACGGGTCGTCCGCCGTGCCCGAGGTAGCCGCCGGCGTCGCGGAAGTTGAAGGTGGCGGGGAGCGAAATCTGTCGGCTGTCGTCGATGGCGTCCACGCCCTCACGGTAACGGCCGGTGGGACAGTGCCCCACCGGCCGTCGGGCCGAACAGTCACCGTGCGGTGCCGGGCGGGAGCGCGCCGTACGTCTCGTCGTAGTAGCCACCCAACTGGTCCCGGTAGCTCGGGTCGCTGTGGCTGGTCTCGTCGTACTCCGGGGCGGCCTTGATCTGGTCCCGGGTCCGGTCGACGGAGACTGTGCGTTGGTCGTGGTCGACCTGGTTGACGGTGCCGGCCGGCAACATCACCTTCTTGCCGAAGATCCAGGGCCCGGTGTCCACGACCAGGTAGCTGCCGCCCACCTCGTGACTGGCGCTGTCGATCTTGCCGATTCCACCGTCGGTGGCCTCGACCTTGTAGCCGACCAGGTCGACGTCGGCCACGCCGGCCTGGTCCCGGTAGCGCCAGGGGTCGAACGTGCCGGCCGGCGCGCCGCCGGGCACCGCGCCCTGGTCGCCGCCGCGCAGCGGGTCCGGCCCGGCGTGGGTGGCGTGCGGATCGATCCTGTCCATGCCGTTCACTCCTGACTGTCACCGATCAACTCATGTCTCCGCAGGAGCTACCCGGCCGTCGGGGGCCGGAAACGGCGACAGGCTCAGGCCAGGGCGGCCTCGGCGTCCAGGGTGACGGCGGCGGCGTGCACCACTGCGGAGATCCGCAGGGCCTCGTGCAGTTGCTCCCGGGTGAAGCCGCTGGCGCGCAGCTTCTTCTCGTGCAACTCCAGGCACACCTCACAGCCGGCGATGGCCGACACGGCGAAACACCACAACTCGAAGTCGCCCTTGTCCACCCCCGGCCTCGCGATGATCTGCATCCGCAGTCGGGCCGGCATCGAGGCGTACTGCTCGTCGCCGATCAGGTGCTTGGCCCGGTAGTAGACGTTGTTCATCGCCATGATCGCCGCGGCGCCCTTGGCCGCCTCGACGCCCTCCGGCCCGAGGTGCCCGAGCGCGTCGGCCGCGATCTCCCGCAACACGACAGGGTTGCGCGCGGTCACCGCACAGGCCAGCGCGGTGCCCCAGGTCTGAGCCGGGGTCAACGCCGAGGAACCGATGGTGGAGCCGAGGTTGAGCCTGATGTCCCTGGCGTACTCCGGCAGGGCTGCCTTGATCGCGTCCAGGCCCATGGTCAGACTCCGGCGGCGGGGGGCTGGTCGGCGATCTCCGTCGGGCTGATGGAGGTGAAACCCATCGGCCCGACGAAGACCACGCACCACGTGCCCTCGTGGGACGTGTGGCTGATCGTCCTGGACGCGTTGTTGGCGCCCAGCGATACGCAGGCGGCGGGTCCGTGCTCAGGTAAGCGGTCACTGACGGTGAGCACAGGTCCTCCTTGCAGACGGCACGGTGGCCATCATCGGATCCGTTCCAGATGCTTCCGCATCGCTGTTTCCGCCAGTGGGTGGCCTGGTGGCTTGTGAAGCCGATCACGAGCGGCGGTTCGGGGCGAACGAACCCTCCGTCAGCATCCCGCTATGTGGATTGTTCCTCCCACATACAGGGGAGGGGTGGCAGAGTGGCCATCGTGACCAGCACCGCCCTGATTATTGCGACCTAGCGCGCCGGCTCTCCCCTCTGCCGAGCGCGCAGACCTCCCGCATCCGCGGGAGGTCTTTTTGTTGCTCCGAGAAAGGATCCTGATGACGTTCCAGGTCTTCGACACCACGTTGCGCGACGGCGCCCAGCGCGAGGGGCTCACCTACTCGGTGGTCGACAAGCTGGCAGTGGCCCGGCTGCTCGACGAGTTCGGCGTCGGCTTCATCGAGGGCGGCTGGCCGGGCGCGGTGCCCAAGGACACCGAGTTCTTCCGCCGCGCCCGCACCGAGCTGGATCTGCGGCACGCCGTGCTCGTCGCGTTCGGCGCCACCCGCAAGGCCGGCGTCGCGGTCGCGGACGACCCCCAGGTGCGCGCCCTGCTGGACGCGCAGACCCCGGCCGTGGCCCTGGTCGCCAAGGCCGACAGCCGGCACGTCGAGCGCGCGCTGCGCACCACCGGCGCGGAGAACCTCGCCATGATCCACGACACTGTCAACCACCTCGTCCGCGAGGGGCGACGGGTCTTCGTCGACGGGGAACACTTCTTCGACGGCTATCGGCACGACCCCGCGTACGGCGCGGCAGTGGTGCAGACAGTGCTCGCCGCCGGCGCCGAGCGGATGGTGCTCTGCGACACCAACGGCGGCATGCTGCCGTCCCAGGTGACCGCCGTGATCCACGACCTGACGACCAGGCTGGGGATCGACGCCGCGCTGCTCGGTATGCACGCCCAGAACGACACCGCCTGCGCGGTGGCCAACACGATCGCCGCCGTGGAGGCGGGCGTCCGGCACGTGCAGGGCACCGCCAACGGGTACGGCGAACGTCCGGGCAACGCCGACATCTTCGCTGTCGTCGCCAACCTTCAACTCAAGCTCGGCATGCCCGTCCTACCGGAGGGCTGCCTGGAGCAGATGGTGCGGGTCTCGCACGCCATCGCCGAGATCGCCAACATCGCCCCCGACACCCACCAGGCGTACGCCGGGGCCGCTGCCTTCGCCCACAAGGCGGGGTTGCACGCGAGCGCGATCAAGGTCGACCCGTTGCTCTACAACCACGTGGATCCGTCGGTGGTGGGCAACGACATGCGGATCCTGATCACCGAGATGGCCGGCCGGGCCAGCGTCGAGCTCAAGAGCCGTGAGCTCGGCCTGGACCTGGCCGGCAGCCCCGAGGCGCTGACCCGGGTCACCAAGCGGGTCAAGGAGCTGGAGGCGGGTGGCTGGTCCTTCGAGGCGGCCGATGCCTCCTTCGAGCTGCTGGTCCGCTCCGAGCTGCCGGAGGGCAGCCCGGCCCGACCGTTCACCCTGGAGTCGTACCGGGTGCTGGTCGAGCATCGCGAGGACGGCGCTGTGGTCTCCGAGGCGACTGTCAAGATCCGGGTTCGCGGTGAGCGGGTCATCGCCACCGCCGAGGGCAACGGCCCGGTCAACGCCCTCGACGAGGCGCTGCGGGTGGGGCTGGCGCGGCACTATCCGCAGCTGCGCGACTTCGAGTTGGCCGACTACAAGGTGCGCATCCTGGAGGGCAGCCACGGCACCGGCGCGGTCACGCGGGTTCTGCTGGAAACCTCCGACGGCGGCGGCCGGGACTGGACCACTGTGGGCGTCCACCCCAACGTGGTCGAGGCCAGCTGGCACGCCCTGGTAGACGCCCTCACCTACGGCCTAGCCCCCACCCCCGTCTAACCCGCTGCCTCCCCGCCCCACCCCCCACTCCCGCGATCTTGCACTTTGTGTCGATGGTCTGCGGCTTTTGTCGCTGATGTCGGGACAGTAAGTGCAAGATCGACGAGATGGGGTGGGGCCGGGGTGGGGTTAGGGGTTAGGGAGGGTGAGGGTGGCTTGGACGGGGCGGTGGTCGCTGCCGGGCAGGGTGAACACCTGGACCGAGCGGACCGCTATCCGGTGGTCGACCAGGACGTGGTCGATGGTGACGGGTGGGATGAGGTCGCCGTCGTACGGACCCCAGGTGCCGGTCAGGCCCTCTCCGGTGGCATCGGCGGCGTCGACGTAACCGCTGCGCAGCAGGGCCCGCAGTGGACCGTGGTCGAGGGTCGCGTTGAAATCCCCGGCGAGGATACGCAGACCACCGTCCGGGGTGGCCGGTGGTTGGGCGGTCAGGTCGGCACGCCACGCACCCACCTGGTCCAGCGCGTACGGCGCTGAGGGGTGGGCCGATTCGACGCGGACCGCGGGCCCGCCGGGGACGGACACCGTCGCGTACGCCTGGCTGAAGCCCCAACCTTCGAGGTTGCGTCGGACGCCGCCGTCGGTGATCGGCCACCGCGAGTAGAGCCCGGAGCCGGGGGTGCCGATCTCCGGGTTGAGCTGCCGGTGCGGCAGCAGCGTGGCGAGGCCGAGTCGATCCAGGGCGGCCTGCGCGTCCGGGGTGAATTCCTGCACGGTGAGCACGTCCACCTGGTGTCGCCGGACCAACTCCACAAGTGTCCGCGCGTCGCCGGCGCCGGCGAGCAGGTTGGCCGTGAGCAGCCGCACGGTCGGCCCGGCCGCCGCCGGCTGCGGGCTGGCCAGCGCCCGAGGTGCGACGGTGCCGAGCAACGCCACCGCTGCCAGGGCCGCGAGCGCCGCCGGCCACCAGCGCCGCAGGGCGAGCGCGAGGGCAAGGACCAGCACGCTGACCCCCGCGACGTACGGCGTGAAGGCGAGCGCCTGCACCAACGGCCCCCGGTCCAGGCCGAGCAGTCGGGCCGCCGCCCAGAGGGCGGTGGGTACGACGGCAAGCCAGCAGAGCACCGTGCCGAGCCGAGCGTTCCGGTGCGCGGGTGGAGCGTCGACGATCACGACGGTGATCGTAGTCGGCCCCGACGAACCCATTTCATGAATGGCGATGCGCTCACCTTTCACAATTATCTGACGGTTGGTTGACACCCCGGAAAAGCGAGATCAACTATTGACTGGCGGCTTTTTCCGGTGCTACGTTCCATCTGGCTTAAACGACGCAACTCTGAGTAGTAACAGCAGCTCAGAGGGGATGAGGATTGGTGGAAAATCAATCTCATCGGGTGTGAGCGAGGCAGCTTTCCCCCGCCCAACTGTCGTCGTACGCCTATTTATGGGCAGTCATCCGTCCCGCCCCGCGGGTCGGCCGAATTCGCACGGTCACACAAGGGGGACCTGTCATGAGCACATCCTTCCGACGCAAGGTGGCGGCGGTCACGTTCGCTGTCCTGGGGCTCAGTCTCGCCGGCGGGGGCATCGCTATCGCCCAGCCGTCCGCGAAGGCGCCGCAGGAAACGGTCCAGCCGGCACGCGGCACGAACTCCCAGCCGCCGGTCAGCGCCGAGTCGGCGCGCATCGCGAAAGCAGCGCTGAAGGCGAGTGCGGCCACCCCACTGGTGGCCACCAACGTCTTCACCGTCGTCAACTCCAACGGCACCAAGGCGCGCGGCGGCGGCACCGTGGTCAAGTACGGCGTCGGGGAGTACGAGGTGATCTTCGGTCACACCGTCTCGGCTGGTGCCTTCCTGGCCACCCTCTCCCTGTCCGGCTCCTGCTGCATTCCGCCGGGTGGGGAGGTCTCGGTCGCCCCGCGGCTGCTGACGCCCAACGCGGTCTTCGTGCAGACCCGCAACTCGGCCGGGACGCCGGCCAACCTGGGCTTCACCCTGCTCACCCACACACCCTGACCAACCGACACCCGGCCCCCGTCGCCTCCGGCGCGGGGGCCGGACCCTGTCTGCCCGGCGCGCGCCGCCCGCCCGGATCGGCAGCCCAGGAAGCGTCGGGCCCTCCTCGACCGGTTCGTGCCGGTCGGGCGCACACTGGCCAATCCCTCGCCGGTTGTCCGAGACTCGGCAGGCTCGCGAAGGTCGTCACCCTTCCGCGCGGCTCATCCCCATTCCGGCCACTCCGGGCCGGTCCCTGCCGCACAATCCCACGTTTGTCGAGCGTGTGCCAGGGAAGCAAGCACCGTGACGGACATCTCGGACACCCTGGCCAGCATGCCCAGCCCGGTCGATCCGGAGCCGACCGGCATCGAGCTGGAACAGACCCTCTTCGAGGTCAAACGCGTGATCGTCGGGCAGGATCGCCTCGTCGAACGCCTGCTCACCGCCCTGGTCGCCAACGGACACTGCCTCCTGGAGGGAGTACCCGGCGTGGCCAAGACACTGGCCGCGCAGACCCTCGCGACGGTGGTCGGCGGCACCTTCTCCCGGATCCAGTTCACCCCGGATCTGGTGCCCTCCGACATCGTCGGCACCCGGATCTACCGGGCGTCGAAGGAGACCTTCGACATCGAGCTGGGCCCGATCATGGCCAACATGGTGCTGGCCGACGAGATCAACCGGGCCCCGGCCAAGGTCCAGTCGGCGCTGCTGGAGGCGATGGCCGAACGGCAGGTCTCGATCGGCGGGCGCAGCTGGCCGGTCCCGGAGCCGTTCCTGGTGCTGGCCACCCAGAACCCGATCGAGTCCGAGGGGGTCTACCAGCTCCCGGAGGCACAGCGTGACCGGTTCCTGATGAAGGTGGTGGTCGACTACCCCAGCGACGCCGACGAGCTGGCCATCCTCTATCGGATGAGCACCGACCGGCCCACCCCGCGCCAGGTGCTCGACGCGCAACGGCTGCGGGACCTCCAGCTCCACGCCGAGCGGGTCTTCGTCCACCACGCGTTGGCCGAGTACGTCGTGCGGCTGATCCTCGCCACCCGCGACCCCGGCCGGTTCGGGCTGCCGGAGATCGCCCCGCTGTTGGCGTACGGGGCCAGCCCCCGGGCCACCCTGGGCCTGGTCGCGGCTGCCCGGGCACAGGCCCTGCTGCGAGGGCGGGAGTACGTGCTGCCCGAGGACATCCGCGAGCTTGCCGTCGACGTCCTCGCCCACCGGCTGGTGCTCTCCTTCGACGCGGTGGCCGACGGGGTGTCGGCCGAGAGCGTGGTGCGACGGCTCGTCGAGGCGGTACCGCCGCCCCGGCTTGCCACCGGACACCCGCAGCAGGCACCGGATCTGGCGGCGGCATGAGACGCGCCGCCGTCGCGCCCGCCGACCCCGGCCTGGCCGAGCTGGCCCCGGACCAGCGCCTGCGCCGCCTGGAACTGACCGTCACGCGCCGACTGAACGGTCTGCTGCACGGCCAGTACCGTGGTCTGCTGCCCGGTCCCGGCAGCGAACCCTCCGGCAGTCGCGAATACCGACCGGGCGAGGACGAGGTCCGCCGGATGGACTGGGCGGTGACCGCCCGGACCGCAGTGCCGCACGTCCGGCAGGTCGACGCCGACCGGGAGTTGACCACCTGGCTGCTCGTCGACGGCACCGCCAGCATGGAGTTCGGCACCGCCGAGCTGGACAAACGGGAACTGGCCGTGGCTGCCGTCGCGGCGGTCGGCTTCCTGACCGCTGGCGTCGGCAACCGCCTCGGCGCCCAGGTGCTGCGCGCCGACGGGGTACGCCGCTTCCCGGCCCGCAGCGGGCGTACCCATCTGCTCTCCCTGCTCCGCGCGCTGCTCGCCGCCCCCCGGGCCACAGCGCCCCCCGACCGGCCGGGGCGTGGGCCGGCGACCCGACCGCCCGATCTGGCCGACGGGCTCGACGCGCTGCACCGGATCGCCAACCGGCGTGGGCTGGTCGTGGTGGTCTCCGACTTCCTCGACGGCCTGCCCGACGACCCCGGCCAGACAGCGCCCTGGGAGCGGACCATGCGCCGGCTGGCCGTCCGGCACCAGGTGCTGGCGATCGAGGTCACCGACCCGCGGGAGCTGGAACTACCGGACGTCGGCCTGATCACGCTCGTCGACCCGGAGACCGGCCGACACCGCGAGGTGTGCACATCGGACCGTGGGCTGCGCGAGCGGTACGCCGAGGCCGCCACCGCCCAGCGCGAACAGGTCCACCAGGCGCTGCGCCGCAGCGGGGCCACCCATCTGCCGCTGCGCACCGACGGCGACTGGAGCGCGGACATCGTCCGGCACGTGCACGCCCAGCGTCGGCTGGCCGCCGCGCCGGCCGGCCGACACCGGGGAGGTGCCGCGTGATCTGGCAGTCGCCGCTGCGGCTCTGGCTGCTGCTCGGCGTGCTCGCCCTGGTCGTCGCGTACCTGGTGCTGCAGCGGCGACGCAGCCGGTACGCGGTCCGCTTCACCAACCTGCGGCTGCTGGACCGGGTGGCGCCAGAGCGGCCCGCCTGGCGTCGACACGTACCGGCCGGGCTCTTCCTGGCCATGCTGGCGCTGCTCGTGGTCGGCTTCGCCCGTCCGAGCGCCGAGGTCCGGGTGCCCCGGGAACGGGCCACTGTGATGGTGGCGGTGGACGTCTCCACGTCGATGCTCGCCACCGACGTCGAACCGGACCGGTTGGCCGCGGCGAAGGAGGCCGCCCGGCGATTCGTCGAGGGCCTGCCCGACGAGTTCAACGTGGGTCTCGTCGCGTTCGCCGGCAGTGCGGCAGTGCTGGTGCCCCCGGGCACCGACCGGGACGCCCTCGACGAGGGGATCGACAGGCTCGCCGAGGGCATCACCGGTGTCCAGGGCACCGCGATCGGCGAGGCCATCAACACCTCACTCGGCGCGGTCAAGAGCCTGGACAGCGAGGCTGCGAAGGAGACACCACCCGCCCGGGTCATCCTGCTCTCCGACGGCGCCAACACCTCCGGGATGGACCCCATGGAGGCGGCCGCGGAAGCGGTGAAGGCGGAGGTGCCTGTGCACTCGATCTCGTTCGGCACCCCGTCCGGCTTCGTCGACAGGGGTGGACGGCCCATCCAGGTGCCGGTGGACGGACAGACCCTCAAGGCGGTCGCCGAGGAGACCGGCGGCATGTTCCACGAGGCCAGCACCACCGACGAGCTGCGGGCCGTCTACGACGACATCGGCAGTTCGGTCGGCTACCGCACGGAGCGGCAGGACATCTCGGCCCGGTTCATCGGCCTCGGACTGGTGTTCGCGATGGGCGCCGCCGCCGGCTCGATGCGCTGGTTCTCCCGACTGCCCTGATCGCCGCGCACAACCGACGTCGACAGTGAGGAGCACGCATGGCAGTGCAGACCGGACTGGGCGAACCGCGCGGTCCCTGGTTCATCTCACCGGAACTCGGCCCGGACGGGCGCGGGTGGTGGGACACGCCCGAGCGCGACCCGGGCGGGCGACGGCCCGGGCGGCTGCTCGCCGTGTTGGCAGTGGTGGCGGTCTCGGCCGTCTCCGGTGCTCTCGCCGGCGGCGTGGTGGCCAGCCGGGACGGGGCTGGTGGCCCGGCCGCGGCGTCCGCCGCCCCGGTGCCCGCCGAGCTGGTCACCGCGGCCGAGCGGACCGTACCCGGGGTGGTGTCGGTGCTGGCCGGTGGATCCAGGACCGGCGGATCCACGACCGGCGGATCCACGACCGGCGGGTCCGCGACCGGCTCCGGCTTCGCGGTGGACGACCAGCAGCACCTGATCACCAACGACCACATCCTGGCCAAGGCAGGTGGCGGGCCGGTGACAGTGGAGCTGCCCGACGGCCGCCGGTTCGCCGCCGAGGTCGTCGGACGGGAGCCGCGCAGCGACCTGGCGGTGCTGAAGGTGCCGGCATCGGCCGGTCTCACCCCGCTGCCCCTGGCCAAGCCGGGCGCGACCCGGGTCGGTGAGCCGGTGCTCGCGGTGGGGTCGCCGCTCGGTCTGGCCGGAACTGTCACCGCGGGCATCGTCAGCGCGCTCGACCGGGAGGTACGGCTCGGCAACAACCGGCACAGCGCTGTGCAGACCGACGCGTCCATCAACCCCGGCAACTCCGGTGGACCACTGGTCAACGCCCGCGGGGAGGTGGTCGGGGTGAACACCGCCATCGCCACCATCGACGGAAACGGCTCGATCGGCATCGGGTTCGCCATCCCGATCGACCAGGTGCAGCAGACCGCCGACACCATCATCGGCAAGGGCGGCTGAGCTGCCCGAACGCCCCCACGGGGGCCACCACTGTCAGATATCCGGCCGGACGGCATCGGACCATGGAAATATTACGCTCGGTATGGATACTGGCGGAGGTGGAGCGTCCTCTTCTCACGGTCCTCCTGCTGGTGGGCCTGGTCATCGGATGTGCAGTGGGGTCGGCGTACACCCGGGCACGGCGCGGGTGGAACGATTACCAGACCGTCAAGAAATCGGTGCCGGGCGCCCGCCGGGGCGCCTGGTCGCTGATCCGTGGCGTCGTCGTGAAGGCCGCGGTGATCGGGGTGCTGCTCTTCGGCGCTGTGGCGTACGCGGCCGTCGGCTCCGACGAGGAGACCGCCGGGCCGGTGCCCAGCCAGTCCCCGACGCAGAGTGAGCCTCCGCACCGATGACCCCCGGCGGGTCGTCGCGGGTTAGCCTCGGGGCGTGGACGACGGACTGCGGGTGACCGACCGGTGGGTCGTCCCCGCCGGGGAGCTACGGGAGCGCTTCTCCCGCTCGTCGGGGCCGGGCGGGCAGGGTGTGAACACCGCTGACTCCCGGGTCGAGCTGAGCTACGACGTGGCCAACTCGCCGGCCGTGCCCGAGTGGTTGCGGTCGCGGGCGCTGGACCGGCTGGCCAACCGCCTCGTCGACGGGGTGCTGACGATCGCCGCCAGCGAACACCGGGCCCAACTGGCCAACCGGGAGGCGGCCCGGGCCCGGATGACCGCCCTGCTGCGGGAGGCCGCAGCGCCCCCACCGCCGACCCGCCGAGCGACCCGCCCGTCCCGCGGGGCCAAGGAACGCCGGCTGGCCGAGAAGAAACGCCAGTCCCAGCGCAAGCGGGACCGCCGCGCCGACGACGACTAGCCCGCGACGACGACCAGCCCGCGACGGCGACCCGTTCGGGACGGCGACCCGCCCGGGACGGCGACTAGGCCGGGACGGCGGCGAGCAGCCGGTCGCGCAGCACGGCGGCCCGCTCGGCGAACCCGCGCTGCGCCGCCGCGTACTCCGCCCGGCCGTCCGGAGTCTCCACCCGCACCGGCGGGTAGCCGAGCGCCGCCAGGTCGTACGGGCTGGCCCGCATGTCCAGCGTGCGGATGTCCCGGGCCAGGTCGAACGCGTCGGCCACCAGCTCCGAGCAGACCAACGGCGACAACTTGTACGCCCACTTGTACAGATCCATGTTGGCGTGCAGGCAGCCCGGCTGCTCGTGCGCGTGCTGCGTCTCCCGGGTCGGGGTGAGCAGGTTCAGCGGGCGGGCCGGCGCGGTGAAGAACCGGAACGCGTCGAAGTGGCTGCACCGCACGCCCCGCTCCTCGACGACCTCGGCGGTGCGCTCCGCGCTGAGCCGCAGCGGCCAGGAGTTGTGCCGCAACTCCTCCCGGGTCTGCCGGTAGACCATCGCCCACTCGTGCATCCCGAAGCAGCCGAAGTGCGGTGCCCGGCCCCGCGTCGCCTCCAGCAGGGAGCGGATCCAGGCGATCGACTCGCCGCGCCGCGCGCGTACCCCAGCGGTGTCGAGGGTGACCCCGGCGGCGCTGGCGCGGTAGTCGCGGCCGAACTCGCCCGGATCGGCGTCGCGCAGCTCGACCCCGGGTCCCGGATGCCAGCGACGCAGCTGGGCCGGGCGGTGCGAGTAGTAGGTGAACAGGAAGTCGGCCACCGGATGCCGCTCACCGCGTCGTCGCCGGGCCAGGTGCGGCGTCAGCCAGACGTCGACCCGCTCCTCGTGGGCCCGCTGGCGGGCCCGCCACCGCGCCGCGTCGAGCACGGCGGGGGCGAGGGCGGCGGTCACGCACCCAGGGTACGACCGCCGCCCGCACACCCGGTCAGGGCATCTGCACCCGGACCCCGGCGGAGAACACCCCGCTGCGCAGTTCCAGCTGCTGGGGCGGGTCCCGCCCGTCCACGGTGAAGACCAGCGGGAGCACCATCCGGGTGCCCGCCGCCATCGGGTCGGCGAAGACGTCCCGGCCCAGGTTCGCCGTCCGGGTGGCCGACTCGTCGGTGCTCACCCAGCGCCCACCGGGCAGGTACGCCCGTTGCAGCTCGCTGTGCCAGGGCTGGTGGTCGCCGGTGACGTTGCGCACACCCACTGTGGCCTCGCAGCGTCGCCCGTTGGCCGGTGCGGCACCGCCACCGTCGGGCTTTCCGGCGGTGCCGGGCGCGCCGCAGGTCATCCGGTACACGGTGAACTCGAACGCCGACTCGCGCAGCGGCACGCCCAGCGACCCGTTGACCCCGGTGCCCACCCACGCGCCGCTGGTGGGCTGCTTCTGCGTGTCGATCGCCGCTACCTGCCGGGTCGCCGTCCAACCCGCGGTGCCGACCACGCCGGCCAGCACCACGACGGCGGCGCCCACCAACATCCAGACCGGTGGGGTACGCCGACGCCGTACCGGACTCGGGGCTGCCGGGCGCGGGTAGACCGTCCCACGGTCACCCTCGCCGCCGCCGGTGGACAACGCGGCAGCCGTCAGCCGACGCCCGCGCCGACGTCGCCACACCCACACCAGGGCGGCGCTGATCAACAGCAGGACCGCCAAGCCGGCGAGCAGCACCGGGTAGCGGCGCCACGGCGGCGCCTCGTCCACCTCGGCCGCCGGTGCCGCTGCCGCCCGCCAGGTGGCCGTGGCGCAGTCGTACGGCCGGCTGCCGTCGCTGGTGAACGCGCAGGTCGGCGCGGTCAGTGGCCGGCCCGGCGCGGTCGTCGCGAGCGCGGTGCCCAGGGTGGTGGTGCTGTGCGCGGGCAGCCGCAAGCGCCAGGTCACCTCGGTGGCCGATCCGCCGGCCGGGGTGGACCGGCCACCACCGCTGATAGCTGTCGTCGACGAGCCCGGCGGCAGTTCCTGGCGCACAGTGGTCTCCAGCGGAGAGTTGCTCACGTTGCGCACCTGGATCCGGTACCTCGGCGCCGGGCTGCTCTCCGTCGCTACCGCCACCGTGACCTGTTGCGGGGGCGCCGACGCCGGTGCCCGGGTCGGTGGTGCCATCGCCGGTGGCGCCGACGGCGGGGTGGGCTCGGTCACCCGCGCGACCATCGCCAGCGGCGGCCGGGTTCCCGCTGGTGCTGGTGTGGCGGCCGGTGGTGGTGCGGCCGCTGGTGGTGCGGCCGCTGGTGGTGCGGTCGCTGGTGGTGCGGCCGCCGTTGGTTGTGGCGTGGCGGCCGGTGGTCGTGGTGCGGCCGCCGTTGGTTGTGGCGTGGCGGCCGGTGGTCGTGGTGCGGCCGCCGCCTCCGGAGCCGCCGACGGCAGGGCCGGCACGGCGGCGAGGATGCCGAGGCAGTGCACGAACACTGCGAGGGCTCTGTGGTGTCGTGTCGATGCAGGCATACGAACGAACCTCCGGAGCCGACGCTAGGGGCGAGCCGCCTCCGTGCGGGTACGAAGTCGAGAAGTCCGCGCCGGTCACCTCCAGCTCCGATAGGGTGCCGCGCGCTGACAGGTTGAGCACACCCGAGCGCCTGTCCTGGCCGGTTGGGGCGCCGTCGGCGCTAGATTGGCCGGGTGCGTATCGCTCGTTTCGCCCATGCCAAGGGAATGTCGTTCGGTGCCGTCGAAGGCGAAGCGGAGGCTGGGCCGCAGGGCCTGACCATCGCCGAGATCGAGGGCCACCCGTTCGGCAATCTGTCCTTCAGTGGGGCCCGCTGGGCCCTCTCCGACGTCCGGCTGCTCTCGCCGATCCTGCCCAGCAAGGTCGTCTGTGTCGGCCGCAACTACGCCGACCACGCCGCCGAGCTCGGCAACGAGGTGCCCAAGGAGCCGCTGCTCTTCCTCAAGCCGTCCACCTCGGTGATCGGCCCCCGGGACGCCATCCGGCTGCCGATCTTCTCCAAGCAGGTCGAGCACGAGGCGGAGTTGGCGGTCGTGATCGGGGCGCCGGGTGCGCGTCGTGCCGACCGCGCCGCCGCCGAACGCGCCATCTTCGGCTACACCTGCGCCAACGACGTCACCGCTCGGGACCTCCAGCGTTCGGACGGGCAGTGGACCCGGGCCAAGGGCTTCGACTCGTTCTGCCCGATCGGCCCGTGGATCACCACCGGGCTGGACGTCTCCGACCTGGAGATCCGGTGTGAGGTGGGTCGCAACCCGGAGGAGATGGAGGTGCGCCAACTCGGCCGGACGAAGGACATGGTCTTCGACGTGCCGGGCCTGGTGTCCTACATCTCGCACGTCATGACTCTGCTGCCCGGCGACGTGGTTCTCACCGGCACTCCGGCCGGGGTTAGCCCGCTTGTCGAGGGGGATACGGTCACCGTGCGGATCGACGGCATCGGCGAGCTCACCAACCCGGTGGTGCCCGTCGCCTGATCCGTCTGATGCCCCTGCTTCCGCAGCTCACGGGTGGTTCGGGGGGATCGGATTTGGCCTGTCGGTACCGGGAGGGTAAAGTTCACTCCCGGCACCGCAAGGGGCCAATGGGGTATGGGGTAATTGGCAGCCCGACTGATTCTGGTTCAGTTAGTCTAGGTTCGAGTCCTGGTACCCCAGCGCTGCTGGAATTCGCGAGAATTTCCAGACGCTGGATTCTGACGGAGTTCGACTCCGCCCCTTCGGGGGCGGAGGGTGGTCTTCGGTAGAGTGCAGCTCCTCCACCGGTAAGGTGGGGGAGCAAAAGTTGTTCTGGCCCCGTCGTCTAGCGGCCCAGGACGCCGCCCTCTCAAGGCGGTAGCGCCGGTTCGAATCCGGTCGGGGCTACAGCGTGCACAGCCCGTCTCACCTCGTGAGGCGGGCTGTTTCGTGTCCGCCGCCGGGCCCGTTCCGGCCGCCCGCCGGGCCCTCGGGTGACAGCACACCCCGTGCTCGTGCCCGGGTACGGTGCCGCTAGACTACATTCGCACCGCCCGCGAGGGTGGTGAACGGAAAAGTTCTGGCCCCGTCGTCTAGCGGCCCAGGACGCCGCCCTCTCAAGGCGGTAGCGCCGGTTCGAATCCGGTCGGGGCTACAACCAAAGGCTCATCTCGCGACGCGAGATGAGCCTTTCTCGTCCCCCATCCCACCCCACCCCACCCCGCCTCTGCCACCCACCCCTCGCCTTGGTGATCAAGAGCTTTGCGTCACGACACGCGGCAGGCGGTGACGCAAAGCTCTTGATCACCGGGAGCGGTCGGGTTGGGGCGGGAGGGCGCGGCGCGGGCAGGGTGGGAGGACGGGGGAGGGGCAGGGGTTGGGCAGGGGTTGGGCAGGGGTTGGGCGGGTGCGGGTTAGAGGCCGGATAGGCGTTGGCCGGCTCTTACTACGGCCATGGCGTGGCGTTCGCCGGGGCGGCGGCCCAGGCGCTCGATCGGGCCGGAGATGCTGACCGAGGCTATGACCCGGCCGGTGCGGTCGCGGATCGGTGCGGAGACGCTCGCCACACCGGCCTCCCGCTCGGCGACGCTCTGCGCCCAGCCGCGTCGGCGTACCTCGGCGAGGGTGCGGCCGGTGAACTTGCTGCGCGGCAGCAGCGGCATCACCGCCTCCGGCGGCTCCCAGGCGAGCAGGATCTGGGCCGCGGAGCCGGCGGTCATCGGCAGCACCGAGCCGACCGGAACGGTGTCCCGTAGGCCGCTGGCGCGTTCCGCCGCCGCCACGCAGATCCGCTCGTCGGCGCGGCGCAGATAGAGCTGCGCGCTCTCGCCGGTGGCGTCGCGCAGCGCGGCCAGCAGCGGCTCGGCGGCGGTCAGCAGAACGTCCGGCGCGGCGTTGGCCAGCTCGCCCAGGCGGGGGCCGGGCCGCCATCTGCCCTGGGTGTCACGCACCAGCATTCGGTGGATCTCCAGGGCCTGGGCCAGGCGATGTGCTGTGGCCCGGGGCAGCTTGGTGCGTTCGACGAGTTCGGCCAGGCTGGCGCCGTCCACGCAGGCGGCCAGGATGACCACCGCCTTGTCGAGAACGCCGACACCGCTCATACTGTGTCCCACAAGCCGAAACTTACCTCCCAGAATTTAGGATGTCCAGATGGTGGGAGTCACTCCTGAGCCGAGGACCCTGGCCGAGAAGGTCTGGGACGCGCACGTCGTACGGTCCGCCGCTGGTGAGCCGGACCTGCTCTTCATCGACCTGCACCTGCTGCACGAGGTGACCAGCCCGCAGGCCTTCGACGGGCTGCGGCTCGCCGGGCGCCGGGTGCGTCGTACCGACCTGACCCTCGCGACCGAGGACCACAACACCCCGACCGGGTACGCCGACCCGGCGTTCCGCCTCCGCCGTGGTGACCTGCTCACCATCGAGGACCCCACGTCGCGTACGCAGATCGAGACGTTGCGCCGCAACTGCGCCGAGTTCGGCGTGCGACTGCACCCGCTCGGCGACGACAACCAGGGCATCGTGCACGTGATCGGCCCGCAGCTCGGTCTCACCCAGCCGGGCCTGACGATCGTCTGTGGCGACTCGCACACCGCCACCCACGGCGCCTTCGGCGCGCTCGCCTTCGGCATCGGCACCAGCGAGGTGGAGCACGTGCTGGCCACCCAGACGCTGCCGCAGAGCCGGCCGAAGACGATGGCCGTGAACGTCACCGGCCAGCTCGCGCCCGGCGTGACCGCCAAGGACCTGGTGCTCGCGCTGATCACGCAGGTCGGCACCGGTGGAGGTCGGGGGCACATCGTCGAGTACCGCGGCGAGGCGATCCGCTCCCTCTCCATGGAGGGGCGGATGACCATCGCCAACATGTCCATCGAGTGGGGTGCCAAGGCCGGCATGATCGCGCCGGACGAGACCACCTTCGCGTACCTCAAGGGTCGACCGAACGCGCCGCAGGGCGCGGACTGGGACGCGGCGGTGGAGTGGTGGCGGACGCTGCCCACCGACGACGGCGCGCGCTTCGACGCCGAGGTGACACTGGACGCCAGCCAGATCACCCCGTTCGTCACCTGGGGCACCAACCCCGGGCAGGGTGCGCCGCTGAGCGCCCCGGTGCCGGACCCTGAGGAGTTCACCACCGACTCGGAGCGCACTGCCGCCCGCCGGGCCCTGGAGTACATGGACCTGCGCCCCGGCACCCCGCTGCGGGAGCTGTCCATCGACGTGGTCTTCGTGGGGTCCTGCACCAACGGCCGCCTGGAGGACCTGCGGGCCGCAGCCGACGTGCTGCGTGGCCACCGGGTCGCCGACGGCGTCCGGATGCTCGTGGTGCCCGGCTCCGCCGCCGTGCGCGAGGCCGCCGAGGCCGAGGGTCTGGACAAGGTCTTCGCCGACGCCGGGGCCGAGTGGCGGTTCGCTGGCTGTTCCATGTGTCTGGGGATGAACCCCGACACGCTGAAGCCGGGCGAGCGCTCCGCCTCCACCTCGAACCGCAACTTCGAGGGCCGTCAGGGCCGGGGCGGACGTACCCACCTGGTCTCCCCGCCGGTGGCCGCCGCCACCGCAGTGGTCGGCCGGCTGGCCGCCCCCGCCGACCTGTAGAAGGGACCGACGAGATGGACAAGTTCACCACCCACACCGGCACCGCCGTGCCGCTGCGCCGGTCCAACGTGGACACCGATCAGATCATCCCCGCCGTGTACCTCAAGCGGGTGACCCGGACCGGCTTCGCCGACGGGCTGTTCAGCGCCTGGCGGGAAGATCCGGCATTCGTGCTCAACGATGAAAACTATTCTGGGGCGTCGATCCTCATCGCCGGCCCGGAGTTCGGCACCGGCTCATCCCGGGAGCATGCCGTCTGGGCGCTACGGGACTGGGGCTTCCGTGCCGTGGTGGCCCCGCGCTTCGGTGACATCTTCCGCGGCAACGCCCTCAAGGAAGGTCTGTTGCCGGTCGAGTTGGAATTGAAAGCCGTCGAAGAGTTGTGGGACCTGGTCGAGGCGGATCCCACCACTGCGGTGACTGTCGACCTGACCACCCGCCAGCTCCGGGCGGGGGACGCTAGCTGGTCCTTCCCGCTGGACGACTTCAGCCGTTGGCGGCTTCTGGAAGGCCTCGACGACATTGGACTCACCCTCCGCCACGCCGCCGACATCGACTCCTACGAGGCGCGCCGGCTGCCGTTCCTGCCCTCCGTCGCATAGCCGTTAGGCCGCCCGCACAGCGGATTTCACCCCCATCGGTCCATCCGGTGGGGGTGAATCCGTTACGACACAAGGGCTTTTTTCTACCGAATGTTTGTGTCCCGGCAGCACAGGGCATACCGTGCGCGCAGAATGGCTCGCGACGAGTCAGTTGCACAATCGGGAGGAAGTCGTGAACAAGGCCGAGCTCATCGAGGCGCTCGCCGTTCGCCTGGGGGACCGGAAGATGGCGACGGCCGCGCTCGACGCGGTCCTCACCGAGGTCCAGGCGGCGGTCACCAAGGGCGAGAAGGTGGCGATCACCGGATTCGGAGCATTTGAAAAGCGTGTGCGTGGCGCGCGAACAGCGCGCAACCCGCGTACCGGCGAGGCGGTGAAGGTCAAGAAGACGTCAGTCCCGACCTTCCGCCCCGGCGCCGGGTTCAAGGAGATGGTGGCCAGCGGCAAGGTGCCGAAGGCCACGGTGGCGACGAAGAAGGCCACCACCAGCACCGCCACGGCCAAGGCGGCGGGCACGAAGGCGACCGGCACCAAGGCGGCCACCGCCAAGGCGGCGGGCACCAAGGCGACCACGGCGAAGGCGGCCAGCAAGAAGACCGCCCCGGCCAAGGCGAGCAAGACCGCCACGGCGACCAAGACGGCCGCCAGCAAGAAGACCGCCCCGGCCAAGGCGAGCAAGACCACCACGGCGACCAAGACGGCCGCCAGCAAGAAGACCACCGCGGCGAAGAAGACCACCGCCGCGACCCGGTCGACCGCGGCGAAGAAGACCACCGCGGCGGCGAGCAAGAGCACGGCGGCCAAGAAGGCGCCGGCGAAGAAGGCTCCGGCCAAGAAGGCGGCCAGCAAGCGCTGACCGACCCGTACCGCGAGGGCGTCCACCAGTGGGTGGGCGCCCTTTCGGCGTGCCGGGGCGGCTTCTCGGCGTACGGGGACCGTTGACCCTGTTGGCTCGCTCGCGCAGAATCGCCGTGCCGGCCACCCCTGGGCCGGCCCGTCAACGGGAAATGGGGCGCCGGTGCGCTACCGCCAGCTCACCACCGGCACGCTCGCGCTGGGCGTGCTCCTCCTCATCGACGTGCTGCGGGTCTGGCTGCCCGGCATCATCACCATCTTCGGTCAGGCGGCGTCCACCCCGGCCGAGCTGATGGGGGCGTTCGCCCTCGGCTGGTTCGTGCTCGCGATGGGCGCACCCGCAGTGGTCCGCCGAGTCGGAGCCCGCCCGGTCACTGTCGTCGCCGCCGTCGTGCTCGCCGTCGCCCGGCTCGCGCTCACCGCCGCTCCCGGTGGGCGTACCCAGCTCTGGTTGGCCACCGCCGGGTTGCTCGCCGGGCTGGTCTGGTTGGTCGGCGTCGCCGCCGACACCGATCGCCCGGTCCCGGGGCTGGCGTTGGGGTTCGCTGTCAACGCGGCAGTGCACGCGGTGCTGGACACCGTCGACCTGGTCTGGCGGGGTGACTGGGTGGCCTGGCTGCTCAGCGCCGTCGCGGTGGCGGTGTTCCTGGCCGGCACGGCGCAACCCGGCCAGCGCAGCGGTGCGGCTAACGCCCTCGCTGACGCCCCTGACGGCCCCGCTGACGCCGCTGCCGGCCCCGGTGGTGGCCGGGCCTGGCTGCTGGCCGGGCCGGCGCTGCTGCTGGCCGGGATGGTGGCGCTCTCCCCGGCGCTGGCCCGAACCGGGATGTCGTACCTGGTCGCCGGCGACGGGGTGGCTCGTTCGCCGCTGTTCGGGCTGGCGCCGGTGCCGGTGGCTGTCGCCGGGTTCCTGTGCGCCGCGTTGACCCGGCCGCCCAGTGGGTGGGGCCGGGCGTACGGCCCGGTGGCACTGCTCGGCGGCGCGGTGCTGTTCGCCCTCGACCGGGGTGACCTGCTCCTGCCAGCCATCCTCCTCGCCGCTGTCGGCCTCGGCGCCTGCCTCGCGTTGACCGACGACACCAGCCGGTCAGCCGCCGACACCGCGAGCGCCAGCGCCTCCCGGCGGGGGTACGCGGTCGCCGCCGGGATGCTCGTCTTCGCGCTCGGGGCCGTCGGCTACTACTCGGCCTACGACCTCGGCTACCCCAACGCTGCGGTGCCGGTGGTGGTGGCCGTGCTGATCGCCGCCGTGGCGTTCACCGCCCGCCCCGTCGCCGACCGGCTACCCGGGCCGTTTCCGCCGCTCCGGGCCGCCGCCGCGGTCACCGCGCTGGCCCTGCTGGCACCGGTGCTCGCCGACGAGGTGCCGGTGGCCAGCAACCGGGACGGCCCACCGGAACGGTTGACGGTGGTGGCGTACAACATCCGGATGGGGTTCGGGCTGGACGGCCGGTTCGACCTGGCCGGCCTCGCCGAGGTCGTCGAACGGCAACGGCCCGACGTGGTGCTGCTCAGCGAGGTGGACCGGGCGTGGCTGCTCAACGGCGGGCACGACACCCTGGACCTGCTGGCCGACCGGCTCGCCATGCCGTACGTCTTCGGGCCGGCCGCCGACCCGGTCTGGGGCGACGCGGTGCTCAGTCGTTGGCCGGTACGCGATCCGCGGACCCTGCCGCTGGCCGCCGTCGGCGCGCCCACCGGAGCGCAGGCCCTCGCCGTCACGCTGGACCTCGGCGACGGTGTCCGTACCGCAGTGGTCAGCACCCACCTGCAACCGCCGCCCGGCACGGGCCCGGTGGTCCAGGCCCGCGCGGTCGCCGACTTCGCCACCCGGTACGCGGCTGGTCGGCCGTTGGTGGTGGCGGGTGACCTGAATACCGAGCCGGGCGACGAGGCGTTCGCGGAGTTCACCAAGGCCGGCCTGGTCGACGCGCTTGCCGCCGCCCGACCACTGGCGACCAGCCCGGCGGACGACCCGCGCCAGCAGATCGACCACATCTTCGTCTCGCCCGGCCTGACCCCGAGTGATCCAGTCGCGCCGCGCGGCACGGCCAGCGATCACCTGCCGGTCGCTGTGACAGTGACCCTGCCGCCCCGCTGACCAAGCCGGGGCCCACCGAACGCGGGCCCTACAGGCGATCGGCGGCCAGCAGCCGGTCGGCGGCGAAGGCGAGCAGCCAGCCGCCGCCCTTCGGGGTGCTGAAGTCCTCATCGGTGCGGCCGGTCAGCCGCTCCAGGGCGCCCGGCAGGACCTTGCCCTGGCTGCACACCACCGACTGCCCACCGGTGTCGGCCAGCTCCAGCAGTCGGGCTGCGGTGGCCAGGATCTGCTCGTCGCTCTGCTGGCCGGGTTGTGGTTCGTCCAGGTCGCCGCAGACCTCGATCGGCAGGTCGAGCAACGCGGCGGCCGGGTCGAGCGTCTGCACGCACCGTCGTGGCGACGCCGACACCAGTCGGGCCGGTCGGATCAGGGCGATCAGCTCGGCCAGCGCGCTCGCCTGGGCCCACCCCTCGGCGTCCAGGGGCCGCCCGACGTCCGGGCCGGACCAGGTGGCCCGCTTACCGGCGTGCGCGTGCCGGACCAGCGCGACAGTCGCCGTCACCGACGGCAGCGCGGCGAACGCCGCCAACACCTCGGCGTCGTGCGGGTAACTGACCAACCGGATCGCGTCGTCCACGGCGAGCCAGCGGATGTCGTCCACCTCGGTGTCCGGTTGGAAACCGCCGCTGGCCACAGCGAGCATCGACCAGTAGTCGACCAGCTTGGGTTGCCCCTCGCTGCGGTACCGCACCGACGGCAGCCGCACCTGCGGCACGCCGCGCACGTCGGCCTCCTCGGCCACCTCACGGACAGCTGCGGCCAACGCGTGCTCGCCCGGTTCCAACTTGCCCTTCGGTAGCGTCCAGTCGCCGTAACGGGGGCGGTGCACCACGCAGACGCGTACGCCGTCGTCGGTCGGCCGCCAGGCCACCCCGCCCGCCGCCCGGATGCCCGTCACGGCAGCCAACTGGTGCGCCGTCGCCGGGTGGCCCGGTGCCAGGCGGCCGGGAGGAGACCCCTCGTCCGGCGTACCGACTGGCGTTCCCGCTCGGCCAGCCGCCCGGCGGTGACCGCCAGCTCGTGGTCGTCCGGTCGCTCGGCGGCGATCTCCAACCAGGTGTCCGCCGCCACCGCCGCGTCCTGGTGCTCGCCGAGCACGTCCTGCACCCGGGCGAGTGCGCGGGACAGCCGCCGTGCGCCCTTGCCGACCGTCGGGGCCACCGCGTTGACCGCGTACCGGGCCTGCTTGCCCTCCTTGCGGACGGCGTGCCAGCGTTCGTCCGGCGACTGTGCGTCGAGCCCGCCGACGCCGTCCGGCCCGGTCAACCGCCGCCAGGGGCGGGCCACCAGCGCGGGTAGCGCCTGCGCGGCGGGCGCTGCCGCCCGGCGGGTGAACCGGGGCGCGCCGGCGGCCAGCACCAGGGAGTCCACCAGGGCCAGGTAGCGCGCGGAGCGCAACATCTCGTCGATGGCGGTGAGCGCCTGCCGCTGCCGTTCGGCGAGCACCTCGTCGAGCCGATCCACAGCGCCACTGTCGAGTGGGCTCAGCGGATCGGCGTCGGCGGTACGGCGTAGCCGCGCGCGCAGCACCTCGGCGTCGCGGGCCGCGCCGAGCACGTCGGCCAACCAGCGCAGCTCGGTGCGCAGCGGGCGGGACCAGGTCTTTCGCAGCAACGGTTTGAAGGTGCGCAGATCACTGCGCAGGCGTCGGCAGGCCACCCGCATCTGATGCACGGCGGTGTCGCCGCCGGCGGCCGGGGCGCGCAGCCGGACCAGCGGGTCGTGCGCCAACAGCCGGCGGATCTCCTTGCGTAGCGCCTCGGTCACCACGTCACCGGCGCTCGGCTCGGCGGTCAGCCCGACCGGCGCGACCAGGTCCGGATCGGCCTGCGCCGTGGCGCCGAGCGCCCGTACGTGCTTCGGCGTGAACGACCCGCCCTGGGCGCCAGCCTCGCGCAGCACCCCGCCGACCCGGTCGAGCAGCTTCGGGTCGCCGGCCTTCAGCTCCACCTCCACCTCGCGGAACGTGTCGGTGGTGGCGCCGGCGTCGTCGAGCACTGTCACCCGGTCGTCCACCACCTCGGCGAGCACGGAGCCGGCCCGGTCGCACACCTCGTACGCGTGCCGCACCGTCCGCACCACTGTCACCGGGGCCAGCGGCGCCCCCCGGTGCAGAACGGTGACCAACTCCAGCAGCTCCGCGGGCGGCTGCCCCTTCGGCCCGGGACGGGAGATCTCGTGCCGGACGCCCGGCGTCCCGGTCGGTAGTTTCACCGTCCAGGGCAGCTCGTCGCCCTTGCGGTGGCGCAGTGAGGCACCGGCCCGGGCCAGCCGCAGGTCGACAGTGTCGAGGTAGCGGGCGACAAGCGTCACCGGTGGCAGTGCCCGGACCCGACCGCCGGCCGGGGCCGCGCCGGCCAGGTCCGGCAGCACGTAGGCGTCGTCCACCTCGTACTTCTGCTCCTCCTCGACCATCAGCTCAGCCTATGCGCTGCGCGGTCAGCTGGCCGTGCCACCGACGCGGCGCAGCAGCAGTTCCTGCAGATGGGCCCGGGGGGCGTCGTCACCGCCGGTACGCCGGGTCCAGGTCCCGTCGCCGGCCAGCTCGAACGCGTCCACTTCGGGGCTCATCGCGGCGGTCAGCACATGGTCCAACTCGGCGCGGGCGATCGGGTCGCTCACCCGCACCAGCGCCTCCACCCGCCGGTCCAGGTTGCGGTGCATGAGGTCGGCCGAGCCCATCCAGAACTCGGCCTCACCGTTGTTGCCGAACCGGAAGACCCGGGAGTGTTCCAGGAACCGGCCGAGGATCGAGCGGACCCTGATGTTCTCCGACAGCCCCGGCACCCCTGGGCGCAGCGTGCACATGCCCCGGATGAGCAGGTCGACGTGGACGCCGGCCTGGGAGGCGCGGTACAGCGCGTCGGTCACCCCCTCGTCGACCAGGGAGTTGACCTTGAACTGGACCAGGCCGGGCATGCCCAGGCGGACGTGTGAGATCTCCCGCTCGATCCGCTCGATGAGGCCGCTGCGGATGCCCTGCGGGGCGACCAGCAACCGCCGGTACGCGGTCTGCCGGCTGTATCCGGTGAGCACGTTGAACAGGTCGGTGAGGTCGGCGCCGATCTCCGGGTCGGCGGTGAGCATGCCGAAGTCCTCGTACAGTCGGGCCGTCTTCGGGTGGTAGTTGCCGGTGCCGATGTGGCAGTAGCGACGGATCTGGTTGCCCTCCTGCCGGACCACCAGCGCGGTCTTGCAGTGCGTCTTCAAGCCGACCAGGCCGTACACCACGTGGCAGCCGGCGCGTTCCAACGTGCGGGCCCAGCCGATGTTTGCCACCTCGTCGAAGCGGGCCTTCACCTCCACCAGCACCACCACCTGCTTGCCGGCTGCGGCCGCGTCGACGAGCGCGTCGACGATCGGGGAGTCGCCGCTGGTCCGGTAGAGGGTCTGCTTGATGGCCAGCACGTTCGGGTCGGCGGCGGCCTGCTCGATGAAGCGCTGCACGCTGGTGGCGAACGAGTGGTACGGGTGGTGCACCAGGATGTCCCCGTCGCGCAGTGTGGAGAAGACGCTGCGCGGCACCTCACCCTCGGCGAGCCGGGGATGGGTGGCCGGCACGAACGGCGGGTCCTTCAGGTCGGGCCGGTCCGCCTCGCCGTAGACCTGCCACAGCGCGGACAGGTCCAGCAGGCCGGGCACCCGCAGCACGTCCTGGTCGTCCATGTCCAGCTCGCGGACGAGCAGCTCCAACATGTGGTCGGAGATGGACGCGGCGACCTCCAGGCGGACCGGGGGACCGAACCGCCGACGGGCCAGCTCCCGTTCCAGGGCCTGGAGCAGATCCTCGTCGCGGTCCTCGTCGACCTCCACCTCGGCGTTGCGGGTGACCCGGAACAGGTGGCACTCGACCACCTGCATGCCACTGAACAGCTGCCCCAGGTGCACCGAGATCAGGTCCTCCACCGGCAACATCCGGACGCCCGGCTGGTCCCGGTCCACCCGGACGAAGCGGGGGACGTTGTTGGGCACCTTCACCCGGGCGAACAGCTCCGAACCGCCGTCCGGGTCACGAACCGACACCGCCAGGTTCAGCGACCGCCCCGAGATGTACGGGAACGGGTGCGCCGGGTCCACAGCGAGCGGGGTCAGCACCGGGAAGATGTGCTCCCGGAAGTAGGTGCGCAGCCGCTCCCGCTCGCCGTCGCCCAACTCGCCCCAGCGCAGGATGCGGATGCGCTCGTCGGCCAGCTTGGGCAGCACGTCGTCGACGAAGCAGGCGGCGTGCCGGGCGCCCAGCGCGGCGGTCCGCTCGGCGATCAGCTCCAACTGCGTACGCAGGGGCAGCCGGTCCCCGCCGCGCACCGGCAGGCCGGCGGAGAGCCGCCGCTTCAGCCCGGCGATGCGCACCATGTAGAACTCGTCGAGATTGCTGGCGAAGATGGCCAGGAACTTGGCCCGCTCCAGCAGCGGGGTGCGCGGGTCCTCGGCCAGGGTGAGCACCCGGGCGTTGAAGTCGAGCCAGGACAGCTCCCGGTTGAGGAACCGGTCCTCGGGCAGCGGCGGGGCCGTCGGTGGCTCGTCGTCGTCCTCCGCTGCGGCGCCGGTCGGCAGGTCGTCGGGCAGGACCGGGTGGACGTCACCGGCGGCCGGGCCGTCCGCCTCGATGGTCGGGGCGGGGTCGATGACCTCGTCCAGCCCGGAGGAGGCGGCACCAGGATCGTCGGCGAGCGTGTCGGCGCGGGCGGCACTGGCACGTTCGGCACGGGACGGGCGGAAGCGCCCATCGGTGCCGCGCGTACGGGAGCCGTTGCGGAGGTCGGTGGCGGGCGGGTGGGCCGGTTGCTCGCGAGGGGTGCTCACCCGCTCATAATCACCCGATTACGGTAAACGCAAAATGAACTTGGGCTCGCCGGGTCAGATCATCGTCGGCAATGTCACCCGGACAACCTCGCCGTCGGGATCGGTGTCGATGCGGACCCGCTGCCCGAGCCGGAGAAGTCGCAGCCCGGAGGCGTCGAAGGCCCGGGCGGGGAAACGCATCTCGGTGCCGTCGTCGAGCAGCAGGACTCCGCTGCGCGTCGCCGCGTCGTAGCTGGCCACAGTGCCCTGCATGCTGGCACCGTACACCCGGCGGTTGACCCAGTGGCGTGGGCTCAGCCCGCCGGGCGGCTCAGCCTGCGGCGCGGGCGGGGCGACCGGCGGCCATCAGTGCGGCGGTGCGCGGCCCCAGCCCGAGGCGGGCGGCGGCGGCCAGGTCCGCGGCGGTGTCCACGTCCCGGCGCAGGCTGGGCCAGTCGCCGTCGAGCGGCAGCGCACCGCTCGCCGCGTGCGCTACCGCCGAGCCCACCCCGAAACGCGGATCCAGCGGCACACCCGGGCCGGCGGTGAGCAGCACGGTGCCCCCGCCGGGCGCGTCCGGCAGGAACCGGCGTACCCCCTGCCGGCCGTTCTGCGCCGCGAGCAGCGCGCCGGCCAACTCGGCCGGGCGCAGCGCCGGCACATCCGCGGTGATCCCGGCCACCCACCCGGCGGCGGCAGTGGCCGCCCCGTGCCGGAACGCGGCGTTCAGGCCGGCGTCCGGCTCGTCCGGCAGCACCCGCGCGCCGGCGGCCCGTGCCGCCGCCGCCACCCGGGCGTCGTCGGTGACCACCAGGGCCTCGGCGACCGCCGGGCAGGCCAGCACCGCGCGGAGCGTGTCGGCCGCCAGGGCCAGCGCCAACTCCTCATGGGGTACGCCGGGCAGCGCGCCCCGCAGCCGGCTCTTGGCCACGGCCAGCCGCTTCACCGGCACCACCACGGCCCACCTCGGCTGAGTCACGTCCGCAATCCTGCCAGCCGGACGGCGGGCCCCTCGCTGGCCGTACCGGGGGCGAGCAGGCATGATTTCCGCTGCGGGCGTCGCGGGCGGGATGTCGCGGCGGGGTTGGGGCGCGAAAGAGGAGGCACAGTGGCACGGCGGAGGCTGGGGTTCTGGCAACGGTTCGCCGTGTGGCTGGTGAAGCCGGTGATGACCGTCTGGACCCGGCGTACCTGGCGTGGTCAGGAGCATCTCCACGGCGACGGCGGCATGATCATCGTCGCGAACCATATCTCCCACGCCGACCCGCTGGTGTCCGCGCACTTCATCTACGACTCCGGGCGCTGGCCGCAGTACCTGGGAAAGGCCAGCGTGTTCCGGGTGCCGGTGGTCGGCTGGATCCTGCACCGGTGCCGGCAGATCCCGGTCGAGCGGGGCAGCGTTGACGCCGTCCGCTCACTGGACGCACTGGTCGCCGCGCTCGACGAGGGCGGCGCCGTCGTGATCTACCCTGAGGGCACCACCACGCGACAGCCGGAGCTCTGGCCGATGAAGGCCAAGACCGGTGCGGCCCGGCTGGCCCTGGCCACCGGCGCCCCGGTCGTACCGGTGGTGATGTGGGGGCCGGAACGGATCTTCGACCCGCGGACGACCCGTGTCAGCCTGCGACCCCGGATCCCGGTGACCGTTGCCGCCGGGGAGCCGATCGACCTGAGCCGGTGGGCGGACGCCCAGCCGACCCGGGCCACCCTCGAGGAGATGACGGACACCATCATGTTGCGGCTGCGGGACATGCTCGCCGAGATCCGTGGCGGTACCCCGCCGCCACTGTGGGAGCGACCGGCCCGGTCCTCCGTCGGCCCCGAGCAGCGGGACGACGCGGCATGAGCGAGCGGATCGTCTGGCTCAGTAGCGGTGCCGTTCAGGCCGCCGCGAAGCGAAGCGGAGCGGTGGCATGAGCGGTCACGTCGCGGTTCTCGGTGCCGGTTCCTGGGGCACCGCGTTCGCCAAGATCCTCGCGGACGCGGGGCGGGACGTGACGGTGTGGGCCCGCCGGGCACCGGTCGCCGAGTGCATCCGGACCGAGCGACGCAATCCGGAGTACCTGCCCGGCCTGCTGCTCCCGGCCCGCGTCACCGCCACCGCCGACGCCGCCGAGGCGATCACCGGCGCCGAGGTGGTGGTGTTGGCAGTGCCGTCGCAGACCCTGCGCGGCAACCTCGCCGAATGGGCCGGGCACCTGCACCCGGACTCCACCCTGGTATCGCTGATGAAGGGCATCGAGCTGGGCACCACCAAGCGGATGAGCGAGGTCATCGTGGAGACCGCCGGGGTCGCCGCGGACCGGGTGGTCGTCGTGTCCGGCCCGAACCTGGCCCCGGAGATCGCCGCCGAGCAGCCCGCCGCGACAGTGGTCGCCGGGACGAACAGCGCCCGCGCCACGCTCGTCCAGTCGTCGATCCGGACCCCGTACCTGCGCCCCTACACCAACGACGACGTGATCGGCTGTGAGCTGGGCGGGGCGGTCAAGAACGTGATCGCCCTGTCGTACGGCATCGCCACCGCGATGGGTTTCGGCGACAACACCCGGGCCATGCTGATGACCCGTGGGCTGGCCGAGACGGCCCGACTGGGCGTGGCGCTCGGCGCGGACCCGATCACCTTCGCCGGCCTCGCCGGCATGGGCGACCTGGTCGCGTCCTGCTCGTCCCCGCTGGCCCGCAACCGCACCTTCGGCGAGCATCTGGGCCGGGGCGAGACGCTGGAGCAGGCCCAGACCGCCACCCGACAGACCGCCGAGGGCGTGAAGAGCTGCCTGGCGATCCGTGACCTGGCCCGGGCGCACGGCGTGGAGATGCCGATCACCGAGCACGTCGAGCGGATCTGCCACGAGGGCATGGACCCGCGCCTTGCCGTGGAGACCCTGATGAGCCGCACCGCCAAACCCGAGTCGTACGAGTGAGGAACCCGATGAGCGAGTGGGGAGACGGCACCCGCTGCGTACGTGCCGGCCTGCCCGAGCCGGCGCCGGGGGACCCGTTCCTACCCGGGCCGGTCTTCGCCGCGCCGTACCACCTCGATCCGTTCGAGGGTCAGGGCACGTCACCGAACGGCTACGGTCGCCCCGACAACCCGACCCGCCGGCTGCTGGAGGCGGCGGTCGGCGAGCTGGAGGGCGGTGACTGCCGCGTCTTCGCGACCGGTCAGGCGGCCATCACCGGCCTGCTGCTCAGCCTGCTGCGGCCGGGGGACACAGTGGTGCTCCCCACCGACGGATACTTCCCGGTCCGGGCGTTCGCCTCAGGTGTGCTGGAGGCGAACGGCGTCCGGGTGCTGTTCGCGCCGACCGTCGGGCCGTACCCGTCGTTCGAGGGCGTCCGGCTGGTGCTGGTGGAGACGCCCGCCAACCCGGGCCTCGACGTGGTCGACGTGGCGGCCCTGGCCGAGCGGGCGCACGCCGCCGGCGCGCTGCTCGCGGTGGACAACACCACAGCCACCCCGCTCGGACAGCGTCCGTTGGATCTCGGTGCCGACCTGGTGGTCGCCTCCGGGACGAAGGCGCTCACCGGCCACTCCGACCTGCTGCTGGGCTACCTGGCCAGCCGGTCCACCGAGCTGATCGAGGCGGTGACGACCTGGCGTACCACCACCGGGGCGGTTCCGGGCGCGTTCGACGCCTGGCTGGCCCACCGGTCACTGGCCACTCTCGACCTGCGGCTGGCGCGGCAGAGCGCCAACGCCGCCGCTGTCGTGGACTTGCTCGCGGGCCGGTCGGACGTGACCGGCCTGCGGTGGCCGGGGCGGCCGGAGGACCCGGCGTACCCGGTGGCCTCGGCGCAGATGCGCCGGATACCGGGGGTGCTCTCGTTCGACCTGGGCGACGCCGACCGGGTGGGCCGATTCGTCGAGGCCGCCACGCTGGTGGCGGCGGCGACCTCCTTCGGTGGCCTGCACACCACTGCCGACCGGCGGGCGCAGTGGGGCGACGACACCGCTCCCGGCTTCGTCCGGCTCTCCTGCGGCGCTGAGGACACCGCGGACCTGGTGGCCGACATCGCCGCCGCGTTGGATGTGGCGGGATCGGTCTGACGTCTCCCATGGCGCTCCCTTTCCGCACCGACCGGGCCGCCCTGGTGGGTCGGTTGCGGGCCGCCGGTTGCGTCTACGCCGAGGACGAGGCCGAGTTGCTGCTGGCCGCCGCGCGAAGCCCTGCGGCGTTGGCTGACCTGACCGACCGTCGGGTGGCCGGGGAACCGCTGGAGTACCTGCTCGGCTGGGCGGAGTTTTGCGGCCTGCGGATCGCCGTCGACGAGGGCGTCTTCGTGCCCCGGGCCCGGACCGCCCTGCTGGTCGAGGTGGCGGCCGACCTGACCGGCGCGGCTCCGGCCGTGGTCGACCTGTGCTGCGGCTCCGGGGCCACCACCGTCGCGCTGGCACACCGGCTCGCGCCGCGCTGGCTGGCCGCCGCTGACATCGACCCGGCGGCTGTGGCGTGTGCGCGCCGCAACGTCGTCGGGTTGGAGGTCGAGGTGTACGAGGGTGACCTCTTCGCGCCGCTGCCCCGACAGTGGCGGGGTCGGCTGGACCTGGTGGTCGCCAACGCCCCGTACGTGCCGACCGACGCGGTCGCGCTGATGCCGCCGGAGGCGCGGCTGCACGAGGCCCCGGTGGCGCTCGACGGCGGTCCGGACGGGCTGTCCGTGTTGCGCCGGGTCGGTGCCGACGCCGCCGAGTGGCTGACCCCCGGCGGCCACCTGGTGGTCGAAGCCGGCACCACCCAGGTCGAAACCCTTTGCGCGGCCTTCACCGCGGCCGGCCTGGTACCCACAGTGCGCCACGACGAGGACCTGGACGCCACCGCGGTCTGCGCCCGCCGCCCCTAACCCGCCCCGCCCCACCCCGCCCCGCCCCGCTCCCTCCCCGCGATCTTGCAGTTTCGGTTGTCGGGATGAGTGGGATGCCCCTTGTGTCGGGACAGCAAGTGCAAGATCGCGGGGAGGGTGCGGCTGCCCGGGCATGGCGGGGGAGGGGGGTTGGCACTAGCCTCGGCTCACACTCACGACGGCGGGAGGCGGTTTCGGTGGGCAGCGCAGGGGTGCCGGTGGTCGTCGGGCTGGACAACGGCGGCACCAGCAACAACGCCACAGTGCTGACGGTGGACGGCCGCTTCCTGGTGGACGGGCTGTTGGAGATCCCCAGCGAGGTACGGGCCGGGCCGGAGGCGGCGATCGAGGCGTTGGCCCAGGCGCTGGACGGCGCGCTGGCGCAGACCGGCGTGCCGCGCGACCTGGTTCAGGCGGTCGGGCTGGACACTCCCGGCCCGGCCAGCGCCGAGGGCGTCATCTCGTCGCGGGGCTCCACCAACTTCTCCCAGCCGGCCTGGCGCGGCTTCGACGTGCGAGGGGCGCTGGAGCGGCGGCTCGGGCTGCCGGTGATCTATCACAACGACGGCAACGCGGCGGCGCTCTACGCCCACCACGTCTACTTCGGCGCCGACGCGATGAACCGCTCGTCGGTGTCCGCGATCGTCGGCACCGGCCTCGGCGGCGGTGTGGTCGAGAGCGGCCGGGTGATCGCCGGTGCGGCCGGGATGGCGGGGGAGTTGGGCCATGTGCACATCCCGCTCACTGGGCTGCTCGGCCCGGGCCAGCCGGAGCCCACCTGCGCCTGCGGCTTCACCGGAGATGTCGAGAGCGTCGCCTCGTTGACCGGCATCGAACGCAACCTGCTGCCGTACTGGCTGACCCGGTACCCCGAGCACCCGCTCGTGGCCGAGCCGGTGGCCCGGGGGGCCAAGCTGGTCCGGGGGTACGGCGAGCGCGAGGACGCTCTCGCGCGGGACCTCTTCACCCAGCAGGCGATGGCGTTGGGGCGGCTGTTCACCGTCGCCGCGAACTTCACCGACCCGCACGCGTACTTCGTCGGCGGCGGAGTGGTGGAGGCGGCGCCGGAGTTCCGCGACTGGTTTCTGGCGACTGTCCGCGAGCACACGGTCCTCCGCGAGGAGCAGGCCGCGGTGGCCGCCTTCGCCCTGGTACCGGATCGGGACATGGCCGGTGCCCGAGGCGTCGCGATCGCCGCGCTGGAGGCGCTACGCGCCGTGCCGGAGCCTCGTCCGCTGGTTGCCTGAGCCGGCGCGGGCCTCGGCCCGCACCGGCTCGGCACCTGTGGTCAGCGCTGCGGTGGCGCCTGGGCGAAGGCGGCCCAGGCCGCCGTTGGGAACAGCAGAGCCGGGCCGGCCGGGTCCTTGGAGTCGCGCACAGCAACGAGCCGCGGGATCGCGGCCACCTCCACGCAGGCGCCTTCGTCGCCGCTGCGGCTGCTCTTGCGCCACCGCGCCGCGGCCAACGCCGCTGTGATCATCGGGGTCATCGGTCCTACCGTCCCTTCAGGACTGACAGGAGCATCTCGCGGCTGTCCGCCGGGCTGAGCGCCACGCTTCGGAGATGCTCCATGATCTTGGTGCAGGTACGCGTCTCGCCGGCGCGGTCGAGGATCATCTGACCCGCAACTGTCTCCACCGACGCGATGATCGGGTCCTCCGGGTCGGCGAACTCGAGGATGTGCAGGGAACCCCGGGTGCCCCGGTGGTAGCCGGCGGAGAGCGGGATCACCTGGACGCTGATGTTCGGCAACTCGGCCATCTTGACCAGGTGCCGTAGTTGCCCGTTCATCACCGACTGGTCACCGACCGGCCGTAGCAGCGCGCCCTCGTCGATGATCGCGTCGAGGATGGGCGGCTGGTCGGCGGTGAGCCGCTGTTGTCGGTCGAGCCGGATCTTGACCCGCTGCTCCACCAGGTCGTCGCCGAGGGTGTGTGGCCCGCCGCGCATCACGCCACGGATGTAGTCAGCGGTCTGCAACAGGCCGGGGACCACCGAGGGCTCGAAGTTGGCGATGGCTGTCGCCTCGGCCTCCAGCGCGATGAAGTCGATGGTGCGCGGATCCAGCAGGTAGGAGTACGACACCCACCAGCCGGGCTTGCGGGCGTCCTTGGCGAGCTGCACCGCCGCGGCCACCTCCTCGGCACTCACCCCGTACGACGTGAGCAGGGCGCGCACGGTGGCCGGGCTGATCAGGGTCTGGGCGTTCTCGTAGCGGGAGAGGGTGCTGCGGGTGCTGTTGATCTCATCCGCCGCGGTCTCCAGCGTCAGCCCGGCGGCTTCCCGGTGATGGCGCAGGGCGATGCCGAGCCGGCGGGCGCGGGCGGTCTTCGGAGCCATGCATCGATGGTCGCACACATTTGCGGGAACGTCTGCATGAGAGAACGTCGATGGGAGTTGCATTCACGCCTATACACGTGTCAATCTGTTATGGCGTCCTCACCGCCGGTTGTCGTGGCGACGGTGGTGGTGAGCGACCGGAGGGGATGGGGCGCGCGGCGATCGGGTTTCTCCCCCGTACCCGATCGTCGCGTGCCGCCCCTCCATCCCGGCCTGCCGGAAGGAGACGACGTGCGAACCCGCCCGGAGCCCCCCGCCGTACCCTCGGGCGGAGTGCGATGACCCGCTTCCTCGTGGTGCTCACCGATGTGCGCCCCGTCGAGGGCGTCAACCGCAACGAGCGGGTCGCGCCGGAACGGCGCCGGCAGGTCGTCGGCGCCAGCAGCCGGGAGGCCGCCGACCGCATCGCCGGAGCGTTCATGGCGCTGGGCATGGTGCGGGCCGGCCGGCAGCGGGTAAAGGTGATCGCGGTCGGGCGCCGGCACTCCCGGGACTGAACAGGCCCAGGTCGGCGGTCTGTGGCAGCACTACCGTCCGATTACACACCGTATATCCTCTCCTGACTGTTTGCCGTGTCGTGCCGTGGCTCGCCGGGTATCGCCTCGCCCCGCGGCCACGCACAGTAAGGTCAACCGGGTGAGCGCCACCGGCGAGCACGACCAGCCGCAGTCGCGTACGAAGAGGTGACCGGAGTGACCACCCCAGGCAAGACCCGCGTGGCGATCGTCTTCGGCGGCCGCAGCCCGGAGCACGGCATCTCCTGCGTCAGCGCCGGCAGTGTGTTCGGCGCACTCGACCCGGACGAGTTCGAGGTGGTGCCGGTGGGCATCACCCGGGCGGGCCAGTGGGTGCTGACCAACGGAGACCCCGCCCAGCTCGCGATCAACGCCCGTCAGCTGCCGGAGATCACCGCCGACTCGGGTGACGACATCGTGCTGCGCGCCGACCCCACCGGCAACGGACTGATGGTGCTCGACCCGACCGAGGGCCCCCGGGCGCTGGCCGACGTGGACGTGGTCTTCCCGGTGCTGCACGGCACCTACGGCGAGGACGGCACCATCCAGGGAATGCTGGAGATGGCCGGCATCCCCTACGTCGGGGCGAACGTGTTCGCCTCCGCGGCCGCCATGGACAAGGAGTTCACCAAGAAGCTCTGTGCCGTCGAGGGCATCCCGGTCGGCACGTACGCGGTGCTGCGCAACGGCATGACGCTCAGCGAGCAGGACAAGGAGCGGCTCGGACTGCCCGTCTTCGTCAAGCCGTCCCGGGCCGGGTCGTCGTTCGGCGTCAGCAAGGTCACCGACTGGGCAGAGCTGGACGCGGCCGTCGCCGCCGCCCGGCAGTTCGACCCGAAGGTCATCATCGAGGCCGCGATCGTCGGCCGCGAGATCGAGTGCGGTGTGCTGGAGGGCGAGGCCGGCGGCACGCCCGAGGCGTCCGTGCTGGCCGAGGTGCGGGTCGTCGCCGACCACGACTTCTACGACTTCGAGGCGAAGTACCTCGACGACTCCTGCGAGTACGACATCCCGGCCAACCTGCCGGAGAAGGTGACCCGCCAGGTGCAGGAGTACGCCGTCCGCGCGTTCACCGCACTGGACTGCGCCGGTCTGGCCCGGGCCGACTTCTTCGTCACTCCCGAGCTGGACGTCTACCTCAACGAGATCAACACGATGCCCGGCTTCACCCCGACGTCGATGTTCCCGCGGATGTGGGCGGCCTCCGGCCTGGAGTACCCGAAGCTGGTCAACCGGCTGATCCGTACCGCCCAGCGGCGCGGCGTCGGCCTGCACTGAGCCGTCCGAACCCCGCCCGCGCCGGTCAGCCGACGCGGGCGGAGTCGGTTCGGATTCAGCGCTGGCAGCCGGACGGGATCGCGCCGCCGGAGGGCACGCTCGCCACGATCGTGCTGGAGATCGTCGGCAACCACTGCAACGGCTGCTCGTACGAGCGCGGGACGCGCACAGTGATCAGCGTCTCCCGATCGACTGTGGAGAGGACCGCCGCGTCGGCCTGCTCGGCCAGGTGCCAGCAGACCCGGTTGACCGTCCAGACCTCGTCGGTGCTGGGGAAGGCCGGCTCGGTGCCGCCGCAGGCCACGGTCAGCGCGGGGTCGCCGTAGGCGGCGTTCTGCTCCGGACCGGCGGTGACCGGCCGCTGGGCCAGGTCGCGGATGCTCGCCGGAAGCTGGGAGAGCAGGGCCCGGCAGACAGTGGCCGGGCGGGCGGCCAGCGCCGGGGCGGCCATCTCCACCGGGGTGGTGGACTGCACCCGGGCGGTGGTCGCGGAGGGCGTCGGCGCGGCGGCCGGCGTGTCCGGGCTGAGCTTGCTGAAGGCCAGCACGGCCACCAGCAGCGTGATCGGCAGCGCGATCAACGTGGCCAGCAGGGCCGCGCCACGCATGGTCCGATCGCGGCCGGCCGGCGCGGCGGCGGCCGGATCGGTCGACTCGCGGTTACCGTCAGCCGGCTCGGACGTACCGTCGGCCGCGTCACGCGCCCTGTCGTCGTCCAGAGCCGAGGAGGAGGTCGTCATCTCGTCCACTTACAGCCGCACCACCGAACACGTGAGGGTGCGGGTGATGCCGGGCACCATCTGCACCTTGCTGACGATGAGTTTGCCGAGCTCGTCGACCGTGTTCGCCTCGGTGAGGACGACCACGTCGTACGGGCCGGTGACGGCGTCGACGCGTACCACGCCGGGGATGTCCGCGATGAGACCCGCCACGTCACGTGCGCGCCCGACCTCGGTCTGGATGAGGATGTACGCCTGTACCACGACTCGACCTCCGTCCGTCGCCGCCCGGGAGCGGCCCGAAGGGTGAAAGTACCTTACGGACCAGGTCTGATCCCTATCGGTGGTCAAGGAGCAGCGGTGAGCGAGCACGGCGGAGCCGGGCAGCACGGGCGGAACGCCCGCGGTGGCGTCGGCGTGTCCGGGATCGGGGAGTTCGGGCTGATCGGGAAGATCACCGCCCGGCTGTCGTACGGGCCGACGACCCTGCTCGGTCCGGGCGACGACGCGGCGGTGGTGGCCGCGCCGGACGGCCGGGTGGCGGCCTCCACCGACGTGCTTGTCGACGGGCGGCACTTCCGGCGGGACTGGTCCTCGGCCCGCGACGTCGGGCACCGGGCGGCAGCCGCCAACCTGGCGGACATCGCGGCGATGGGTGCCACGCCGACAGCCCTGCTGGTCGCTCTCTGCATGCCGGCGGACCTGGACACCGCGTGGGCGGAGGAACTGGCCGACGGGCTCTCCGCGGAGGCGGCGACTGTCGGCGCGAGCGTCGTCGGCGGCGACATGTCGGCCAGTCCCACCCTGACCGTCGCGGTCACCGCGCTGGGCGACCTGGCGGGCCGTCCGCCCGTGCTGCGCTCGGGCGCCCGACCGGGGGACGTGCTCGCTCTGGCGGGGCGCACCGGGTTCGCGGCAGCCGGGCTGACCGTGCTGACCCGGGGCTTCCGTACCCCTCGGCTGTTGGTCGAGGCGTACCGGCGGCCGCAGGTGCCCTACCAGGCCGGCCCGCAGGCCGCCCAGCTCGGCGCCACCTCCATGATCGACGTGTCGGACGGGCTCCTCGCCGACCTCGGGCACGTCTCGGCGGCCAGCGGGGTGGCGATCGACGTACGCCGCGACGGGTTCGAGGTGCCCCGGCAGATGGCCGACGCGGCGCAGGCGCTCGGCGTCGACCCGTACACCTGGATCCTCGCCGGTGGCGACGATCACGCGCTGGCCGCGACCTTCCCCCCGGCGGTGGCGCTGCCGCCGGACTGGCGGCCGATCGGTCTGGTCACCGAGGGTGCCGGCGTGACTGTCGACGGCGTCGCCCACGACGGCCCGGCCGGCTGGGACCACTTCCGGTGAGGCCCGCAGGCGGCCGTACCCTGGATACCGTGAGTGAGATCGAGATCCGGGTGGTGCGGTTCGACGCACCGGTGGCGCAGCACCTGATCATCGCCGCACTGGCCGACCTCGGTGCCCGCTACGGTGGCACCGGCGACGACACCCCGGTGGACGCGGCCGAGTTCGAGCCGCCCGATGGGGCGTTCCTGGTGGCCTACCTGGCCGGCGAGCCGGTCGGCTGCGGTGGCTGGCGCAGCCACGGCGCGGACAGCGCGGAGCTGAAGCGGATGTACACGGCCCCGGCGGCACGGGGGCGGGGGGTGGCCCGCGCGGTGCTGGCGGCCGTCGAGCGCTCCGCCCGCGAGCACGGCCGCAAGCGAGTGGTCCTGGAGTGTGGCGACAAGCAGCCCGAGGCGATCGCCATGTACGGCTCCGCCGGGTACGAGCGGATCCCGAACTTCGGCTTCTACAAGGACGCGGAGGGTTGCGTCTCCTTCGGCCGCACCCTCTGACCTGCGCGCCGGGCCCCGCCGGGTCCGGTCTGGCCGACGTGCCAGGCCCCGGCGGGCCGGTGTGCGGCGTCTGCCTGGGAACACGACAGAGCCGGCGGACCCTCTGGGTCCGCCGGCTGAGCCGAACGAAAAGGTGGGTGCTACCGCGTCAGGCGCGGGTGACCTTGCCGGCCTTGATGCACGAGGTGCAGACCTTCAACTTCTTGGTGTTGCCGCCACCGGCCGGGGTACGCACCGACTGGATGTTCGGGTTCCAGCGGCGGTTGGTCCGCCGGTGCGAGTGGGACACGTTGTGGCCGAAGCCCGGTCCCTTGCCACAGACGTCGCACACGCTAGCCACGGGATACTCCTGGGATTGATACGTTCATGAGGTCGCCGGCAGGTGCTGCCCGGGCAACCTGGTCAGGTTACCCGATGACTCGCCGACCCGGCCAACCGGCCCGGTCCGGCGCTCGCCCGTGCTCCGGCTTCCGCCTGGTCGTGGGCCCGCCCGCCCAGCGGTGGGCCGGCCCGGCGGCAAGGGTACCGGAGGCGCTCCTCCCCGCCACGGCCAGCGCCGCCGCGGGCCGGCGAGGACACGCCGGACGAGTCCGACGGGTGTCGGTGCGCGCCAGTAGGCTTCTGCCCGTGCTGGACACCCTCGACGCCGCCGCGGTCCGCCGCTGGTGCGCGAGCGGGCTGGCCGCACTGAAGCGCCACCAGGGCGAGATCGACCAGCTCAACGTCTATCCGGTGCCCGACGGCGACACCGGCACCAACCTGGTGCTCACCCTCACCTCGGCGCAGCAGGCCCTCGCCATGGATCTGGACACTCTCCCCGACAGCGGGCCGACGGCGCACGGGCACGCGCTACGGCTGATGGCCCAGGGCGCGTTGCTCGGCGCGCGGGGCAACTCCGGGGTGATCCTCTCGCAGATCCTGCGTGGTTTCGCCGACCAGGTCGCCGGGGTGCCGGCGGTGCGTGGCAGGGAATTGGCCGCCGCGCTGCGCTCCGGCACCACCGCCGCGTACACAGCGGTCTCCCGGCCGGTCGAGGGCACAGTGCTCACCGTTGTCGCGGCGGCCGCCGCCGCGGCCGAGGGCGCGGACAGCGACGACCTGCCGACGGTGGCCGGTGTCGCGGCCCGGGCGGCGGCCGAGGCGCTCGCCCGCACACCGGAACAGCTACCGGCGCTGGCCCGCGCCGGTGTGGTCGACGCCGGTGGTCGAGGGCTCTGCGTCCTGCTCGACGCCCTGGTCGAGGTGCTGACCGGGGAGCGCACCGCCCGGCCCGCGCCGACGCCGCGCTCCGCCGCCCGCCCGGCGGCCACCGTCGCCCGCGAGACCGGTTCCGACGAATACGCGTACGAGGTGCAGTTCCTGCTCGACGCCCCGGCCGAGGCGGTCGCCGGTCTGCGGCGGGCGCTCGACGCCCTGGGAGATTCGCTGGTCGTCGTCGGCGACGGGCGCGAGCCGGAAGGCACCTGGAACGTGCACGTGCACGTCAACGACGTGGGTGCGGCGGTCGAGGCCGGTGTTGCCGCCGGCCGCCCCTACCGCATCTCGGTCACCCGGTTCGCCGACCAGTCGGAGTCGCCCTCCGGCCCGGTGGTGGCCGGCCGGGCCGCTGTGGTGGTGGCCACCGGCGGCGGCATCGCCGACCTGTTCGCCGCGGAGGGCGCCACGGTAGTGCCGGGCAACCCGTCCACAGGTGAGCTGCTGGACGCCGTCCGCAGCACCGGCGCGGCCCGGGTGGTGGTGCTGCCCAACGACGCCAACACCGAGGCGGTCGCGAGCGCGGCCGCCCGCGAGGCCCATCGGTACGGCATCAAGGTGAGCGTGGTGCCGACCCGCTCACCGGTGCAGGCCCTCGCAGCCCTCGCGGTCCGCGACGGTGACCGCCGTTTCGAGGACGACGTCATCGCGATGGCCGAGGCGGCCGGCGCCTGCCGCTACGCCGAGGTCTGCCATGCCAGCCGGGAGGCGCTGACAGTGGCCGGCCCGTGCCGTCCCGGTGACGTGCTGGCGCTGGTGGAGGGGGAGGTGCACCTGATCGGCACCGACCTCACCGACACCTGCGCCGCGGTGGTCGACCGGATGCTCGGCGGTGGTGGCGAGATGGTCACCCTGCTGGCCGGGGTGGACGCCCCGGCCGGGCTCACCGACGCCGTCCGCGCGCACGTCGCGCGGCGCTGGCCGTTCGTCGAGGTGCACACGTACCCGGGCGGCCAGCCGTTTTATCCGCTCCTGGTAGGGATCGAATGAGCGAACCAGCCACTGTGGACACTCCGCTGAAGAAGCTGGTCGGGGACAAGACAGCCAAGGCGCTGGCCTCGCACCTCGACCTGCACACCGCGGGTGACCTGGTCTACCACTTTCCGCGTCGCTACGACGAGCGTGGTGAGCACACCGACATCCGCTCACTGGACGTCGGTGAGCAGGTCACCGTGTTGGCCCAGGTGCAGCGCACCGCGGTGCGCCCGATGCGTCAGCGGCGGGGCAATCTGCTGGAGGTGACAGTCGGCGACGGCTCCGGCGGGGTGCTGACGTTGACCTTCTTCGGCAACCAGGCGTGGCGCGAGCGAGAGCTGCGCCCGGGCCGGTGGGGTCTGTTCGCCGGCAAGGTCACCGAGTTCCGGGGCAAACGGCAGCTCAACGGCCCGGAGTACGTCCTGCTCGGCGAGGGTGGCGACGGCGAGGCGGCGGTCAGCGACGACATCGAGGAGTTCGCCGGGGCGTTGATCCCGGTCTACCCGGCCGCCGCGGCCGTGCCGACCTGGGTGATCGCGCGCTGCGTGCGCGTCGTACTGGACACCTTCACCCCGCCGGACGATCCACTGCCGAGCGCCGTGCGGGCCAGCCGCAAGCTGGTCGGGCTGGGCGCCGCGCTGACCGAGATCCACCGGCCGTCCAGCAAGGAGGCGCTGCACCAGGCGCGGCGGCGCCTCAAGTGGGACGAGGCCTTCGCCGTCCAGGTGACCCTGGTGCAGCGCAAGCACCGGGCGGCCGACTGGCCGGCCCGGCCCCGCCCGGCGCACCCTGGCGGGCTGTTGGAGGCCTTCGACGCCCGACTCCCGTACGAGCTGACGGCCGGTCAGCGGGAGGTCGGTGTGGAGATCGCGGCGGACCTGGCCACTCCGCACCCCATGCACCGTCTGTTGCAGGGCGAGGTGGGCTCGGGCAAGACGGTGGTGGCGCTACGGGCGATGCTTCAGGTGGTCGACGCGGGCGGGCAGGCCGCGCTGCTGGCGCCCACCGAGGTGCTGGCCGCCCAGCACCACCGGGGCATGCTCGACCTGCTCGGGCCGCTCGGGCGAGCCGGTGAGCTGGGCTCCGCCGAGCACGCCACCCGGGTCGAGCTGGTCACCGGCTCGCTGGGCGCGGCGGCCCGCCGCCGGGCGCTCGGCGAGGTGGCCAGCGGCGCCGCCGGCATCGTGCTCGGCACCCACGCCCTGCTGTACGAGGGGGTCGACTTCGCCGACCTCGGCCTGGTGGTGGTCGACGAGCAGCACCGCTTCGGCGTGGAGCAGCGCGACGCCCTGCGGGCCAAGGCCGACCAACCGCCGCACGTGCTGGTGATGACGGCCACCCCTATCCCGCGCACTGTGGCGATGACCGTCTACGGCGACCTGGAGGTCTCCACGCTCTCCCAGCTGCCCCGGGGGCGGTCGCCGATCACCTCGCACGTGGTGCCGGCCGCCGAGAAGCCGGCCTACCTGGACCGGGCCTGGCGTCGACTGCGCGAGGAGGTGACCGCCGGCCACCAGGCGTACGTGGTGTGCCCGCGAATCGGTGACGGGCCGACCAGCGACGAGGAACCGCCACCCGAGGACGACAACGGCCGTCGGCCGCCGCTGGCGGTGACCGAGGTCGCCCCGCTGCTGGCCGAGGGCCCGCTGCACGGCCTGCGGATCGGCGTGCTGCATGGTCGCCTGCCGGCCGACGAGAAGGACGCGGTGATGCGGTCCTTCGCGGCCGGCGACCTGGACGTGCTGGTGGCGACGACAGTGATCGAGGTCGGCGTCGACGTGCCGAACGCCACAGTGATGATCGTGCTCGACGCCGAGCGGTTCGGCGTCTCCCAGCTGCACCAGCTGCGGGGCCGGGTCGGCCGGGGCGCCGCCGCCGGGCTGTGCCTGCTGGTCAGCGAGGCGGCCGAGGGTTCGTCGGCGCGGGAACGATTGGACGCGGTGGCGTCCACGAGCGACGGTTTCAAGCTCGCCGAACTGGATCTGGAGCAACGCCGCGAGGGCGACGTGCTGGGTGCCACCCAGTCCGGGCACCGCTCGCACCTGCGGTTGCTGTCCCTGCGACGCGACGCCGACCTGATCCGCGACGCCCGCGCCGAGGCGATCACCCTGATCGAGGACGACCCGGAGCTGGCTCACAGCCCGGCACTTGCCGCCTCGGTGGCCGCACTGGTGGACGAGGACCGCGCAGAATACCTGGAAAAGGGCTGACCGCGCAGGTCGTCACATGGTTGAGGGCGCGCCGACCGGGGGGTCGACGCGCCCTCAACTGTCAGAGCGTGTTGGTTCAGGCGGTGAAGCGAACCCGACGACGACGGGCCACCACGAACAGGGCGGCACCGGCGGCCAGCAGCACCGCGGCACCGGCGATGATGCCGCCGGTGGCAGCACCGGTCAGCGGCAGGGCCGGCTCGTCCTTACCGCCACCCTGACCCGGGGCGCACTCGGCCGGCTTCTCCCAGGCGATCGGGCTGGTGTCGTCGAGGCCCTCGGCCGCCGGCGTCACGGTCAGACCCTCGAACGCCTTGAACTCGACGACCACGGTCTTGCCCGGCTCGACGGTCCGCTTCTGGGCCTCACCCTTGTTCGGGGTCAGGGTCACCTCGAAGGCCTTGCCGTCCTCCGGGTTGGCGAAGCCGAAGATCAGCTTGTCGCAGGTGGACTCGTAGCCGGCCTGGGGCTCGCCCGGCTTGACGCAGTCCTCGGGGGTCGCCCAGGTGTAGGGCTCGCCGACCGGCTTGTCACCCTCGCTGACGGTGATCTCGCCGGCCTTGGCCGGAACGACGATGTCCTTCTTGCTGTCGCCTGGCTTGACGGTGTAGGTCTTCGAGAAGCCCTTGGCCTTGACGGTGAGCTTGGCGTCGGTCGTGGCGTCCGCGCCGTTGGCGAGCGTCACCGTGACGGCGCCCTCACAGTCGGAGGCGAAGCTGGCGGTGGGGATGGACACCGCCGGCGGCGGCGTCGGCGTCGTCGGCGGCGTGGTCGGCGTGGCGCTCGGCGTCGGCTCCGGCGACGGGCTGGCCGGCGGCGCGTCCTTCTCGCAGGTGCCCTCGAACGTCACCTTCGCCGTGCGGGCGTCCTTCTCGGGGTAGCCGTCGTCCCAGCGGGCCTTCACGGCGAGGGTGGCCTCAGTGGCCGAGCCGGGCACCCGCTGCACGCCGGTGATCGGCGTGTTGACGTCATACGGGTAGGAGGACTTGTCCGACGCCGCGACGATGTTGGTCACCGTGGTGTTGGCGGGGGTGAGCGCGACGCTCGACAGCTGGAAGCTCTTCGAGGAGTAGTGGTAGACGCTCTTGACGGTCCAGTTCACCACCCACTCTCCGGTGGTGGTGTCGCAGACCGCTTGGCCGCTCGGCTCGGTGTAGTGGGCGCTCGCGGGGCTCGCGAAGACGCCGATGCCGGCGAGGCCGATCAGCGCGCCCGCGGCGATGGCCGCGACGCGCCGGAACGGAGACTTGGGAGGGTTCACGCCTGCTCCTGGTGAGGGGGGTACGGATCGCGTGGCGGGAGGCCGGGAGACATCGTGACCGGGGAGTCACCTGCTCACCGGGGCGTCGCGCGACGCGGTGGCGTTCCCGCGGCGAAAGCGGGGACAGGGGGAGACTGTACTGATGGGTGGTTAATGAGGGGAGTTCAGATCATTGCCATCCGGCAATGTAGTCGATTCGTGATCTTTGATGCACCGATGGTGTCGGTCCGGTCACTGGGGACGGTCTTGTCCGCCGTGGCTCCACGGTGGATGCCGCGCCGTCGGGGCTGCTCAGGTGCTCCCCGTCGTGGCTGGCCGGCCCACTCCTCGGATCTGCGCCGCGCTGACCGGGTCCGCGCCGCATCGCGTAGCGTCGCGGGCATGAGCAGGAGGAAACGGTGACCCGGATCGTGGCCGGGACGCTCGGTGGCCGGCGGATCGCCGCGCCGCCCGGCGCCGGCACCCGACCCACCTCGGACCGGGTCCGGGAGGCGCTGTTCAGTGCCGTCCAGGCCGAGGTCGATCTCGACGGCGCCCGCTTCGCCGACCTGTACGCCGGCTCCGGCGCGGTCGGTCTGGAGGCGCTCTCCCGGGGTGCCCGGCACGTGTTGCTTGTCGAGTCCGACCCGCGGGCGGCCCGGGTGATCCGGGAGAACGTGGCGGCCCTCCGTGCCGGTCCGGCGGCCCGTCTGGTCACCGGCAAGGTGGCGACGGTGCTGGCCGCCGGACCCGACGGTGAGCCGTACGACGTGGTCTTCGCCGACCCGCCGTACGCCGTGCCGGACGAGGAGATCACCGCGCTGTTGGCCGCGCTCGTCGACGGCGGCTGGCTGGCGCCCGACGCCTTGGTGGTGGTGGAGCGGTCCCGTCGCACCAGGGAGTTCGACTGGGTGGAGGGGATCACCCCCGAGCGCAGTCGTCGTTACGGCGAGACCACCCTTTGGTACGGTCGCCGATCATGAGACGTGCGGTGTGCCCCGGTTCGTTCGACCCGGTCACCAACGGACACCTCGACATCATCGGGCGGGCCAGTCGGCTCTTCGATGAGGTGATCGTCGGTGTGCTGGTGAATCAGTCGAAGAGTGGCCTGTTCACCGTCGAGGAGCGCATCGAGATGCTCCGCGAGGTGACCTCGTCGTACGGCAACGTGCGGGTCGAGTCGTTCCGAGGGCTGCTGGTGGACTTCTGCCGGGCCCAGCAGGCCAGTGTGCTGATCAAGGGCCTGCGGGCGGTCAGCGACTTCGACTACGAGTTGCAGATGGCCCAGATGAACATCGGTCTGGCCGGCGTCGAGACGCTCTTCATGCCGACCAATCCGCTCTACTCGTTCCTCTCCTCGAGCCTGGTCAAGGACGTGGCCAAGTGGGGTGGCGACATCTCCGCCCACGTCCCCGACCCGGTCCGCGAAGCCCTCCAGGCCCGCCTGGGCCCCCGCCGCTAAGCGGACCCTGGCGTCCCCTTCCATCCTCGCGATCTTGCACTTACGGTGCCCGCATCGCCCCTTTCGGCGTGGTTTGACGCGACCGAAAGTGCAAGATCGGCGTGGTGGGAGCCGGGGGTGACTATGTCGCGACTCGCCGGGTTGGGGTGAGTGGGGCGGCGGTGGGGCCGGCACGACATGATTGGTGGCGCGGGGAACGGCCGTAGCCCGCATCATGGAGGTCGGCCGACGAACGACAGGAGTGAGGTAGCCGGTGGACCCGCTCGATCGCATCGACGAACTGATCGCCATCCTGGAGCAGGCGCGCTCCGTCCCGATGTCGCGCAACAACTGCATGGTCGACCGGGGTGAGATGATCGCTGCCCTCGATGAGATGCGTGTCGATCTCCCCGCCGACCTGCGTCGCGCCGCCGCGCTCCTGGAGGAGCGCGACAAGATCATGGAAGCCGGCAAGCGCGAGGCGGACCGGATCATCAGCGAGGGTGAGGCAGAACACGCCCGCCTGGTCTCGGTGAACGAGATCACCGTGTCGGCCGAGCACGAGGGCGCCCGGATCATCGGCGAGGCCCGCGCCGAGGCGCAGCGCCTGCGTGAGGAGGTCGACGACTACGTCGACACCGCGCTGGCCAACTTCGAGCAGTTCCTCACCCGGGCGCTGGCCTCGATAGAGCGCGGCCGCGACAAGATGCACGCGCTACGGGAGATCGGCACCTTCGGTGGGGATGAGGCGGAACGCCCGCTACCCTTCTGAGCGGCACCTCACCAGCCGACTTCTCAGGCGGGCGTCGCCCCCGGTTCGACGGGCCGGCGGTCGTCCAGGTAACCTTTTTTGTCGGCCTCTCACCGGCCGGAGTCTAACTATGCCCAAGCACTCGCCATCGACACTCAACCCCAGGGCGCCGCTGGTCCTCGACACGAGGGACCTGCCGCGTCGCCCTGGCGCGTTGCGTGAGGTCCAGCGGGTCGTGCCGGCACCGGCGGACCTCGGTGTGGAGTTGATCGGCGTGCCGGAGGGCGCGGACCTCGACCTCGATCTGAGGTTGCAGTCGGTGTCCGAGGGCGTGCTCGTCTCCGGGACCATCACCGGTCCCGTCCGGGGCGAGTGCGGCCGTTGCCTGCGCGAGATCAACGACTCGATGGGCGTGACGATCCAGGAGCTGTACGCGTACGAGGACAGCACCACGGACGCCACGACCGACGAGGACGAGGTGGGCCGGATGCAGGGCGATCTGATCGACCTGGAGCCGGCGCTGCGGGACGCGTTGGTGCTCACGCTGCCGACCAACCCGCTCTGCCGGGAGGACTGCCCAGGACTGTGCCCCGAATGCGGGGCGCACTGGGACGATCTGCCGGCCGACCACAGTCACCAGCAGATCGACCCGCGTTGGGCGGGCCTGTCGCAACTGACCGTTACAGAGGAGTAAGAACCGTGGCCGTCCCGAAGCGCAAGATGTCGCGCAGCAACACCCGGTCCCGCCGGGCGAACTGGAAGGCGACAGTGGTCGCGACCGTTGCGTGCCCGCAGTGCAAGTCCCCGAAGCTGCCGCACGCCGCCTGCTCCGTCTGCGGCACCTACAACGGCCGCCAGGTTCTCGAGGTCTGACCTGGACGCCGAGTGACGCCCCCGACCCCAGGTCGGGCGGCGCGCGCATCCTGGCATTCGCCCGGTGCTCCGGCTCCCTCCGACGCCGGCCGGCCCAATCCGGCCGGCGTTCCGGTGGAGCCGGGCGCCGCGCGGATCGCCGTTGACCTCCTCGGCGGGGACGACGCTCCCGCCGTCGTGGTTGACGGCGCTCTGCGGGCCATGCGCGCCGACCCTGACCTGCATCTGCTTCTCGTCGGTCCGACCGAGGTCGCCGACGAGCTGATTGCTGCCCTCGATCCGGCGCAACGCGCCCGGATCACGGTGCGGCCCGTTCGCGATGTCGTCGGCATGGCCGACCATCCCAGCGCCGCCCGCTCCGAGAGCACCGTCCGGGCCGCGGTCACCGCCGTCCGGGACGGGACCGCCGACGCCCTGGTCTCCGCCGGCGCCACCGGCGCCACAGTCACCGCTGCCGTACTCGGTCTCGGCCGCTCGCCGGAGATCCGCCAACCCGCTCTGGCGGCCACCCTGCCCGCAGTGGCGGGGCCTGTCGTGTTGCTCGACGTCGGCGGCTCCCTCGAACCCCGCCCGGCCACCCTCGCCCGCCACGCCGTGCTCGGCGCCGCGTACGCGGCGGTGGCCCACTCGATCGCCGCGCCCCGGGTCGGGCTGCTCTCGGTCGGCACCGAGGCTGGCAAGGGCGACCGGGTCCGGCGCGCCACCGACCCCCTGCTCGCCGTCGAACCGCTGCCCGGCGGGGCGCGCTACGTCGGCCTGGTCGAGGGGTACGACGTGGCCCTCGGCGCGCGCGCCGATGTGGTTGTCACCGACGGCTTCACCGGTAACGTGCTGCTCAAGGCCATCGAGGGCGCGTACGCGATGGCCGGCGGCCCACCTGCCCAGGGCGGCGCGCCCCGCGCGGCGGCCCTGCTGGGCGTCGCGGGGACGGTGGTCGTCTGTCACGGGTCCGCCCGGGCCGACGACGTCGCCTCCGGCATAGCTCTCGCCGCCCACCTGTGGCGGCGGCGCGCCACCGATCTGGTCTCCGCGTTGCTCGACAGCGACGCCGCGACGGGTCGCACCGACCGCTCCACCGACACCGAGGTACGCACATGAGCAACGACAAGCGGCGGCGGGCGTCCGTCGGTCACCTGGAAGCCGCCTTCGGAGTGAGCCTGGAACCCGAGCTGCTCCAGCGCGCGTTGACCCACCGGTCGTACGCGTACGAGAACGGCGGGCTGCCGACCAACGAGCGGCTGGAGTTCCTCGGCGACTCGGTGCTCGGCGTGGTGATCACCACGGCGCTGTTCCACAACCACCCTGATCTGCCCGAGGGGCAGTTGGCCAAGCTGCGGGCCAGCGTGGTCAACATGCGGGCGCTCGCCGACGTGGCCCGCGGTCTGGGCCCGGACGGGCTCGGCGCGTACCTGCTGCTCGGCAAGGGTGAGGAGACGACCGGTGGTCGGGACAAGGCGAGCATCCTCGCCGACACACTGGAGGCGCTGCTCGGCGCGATCTACCTCCAGTACGGCCTGGACACCACCGGGATCGTCATCCACCGGCTCTTCGACCCGCTGATGGCCGAGTCGGCCGGTCGCGGAGCCGCACTGGACTGGAAGACCAGCCTCCAGGAGCTGACGGCGGCGCTCGGCCTCGGCGTCCCGGAGTACCGGATCGAGGGCACCGGCCCGGATCACCTCAAGACGTTCACCGCCTGGGTGGTGGTGGCCGGCATCCGGTACGGCGGCGCCGAGGGGCGCAGCAAGAAGGAGGCCGAGCAGCGTGCCGCCGAGGCCGCCTGGCGGACGCTCGCCGAGCAGAACGGTCAGAACGGCGACGACGGCAAGGACGGTCGGGCCGGCGACGGCCGGGGTGGTCGGGCCGGCGACGATCGCCAGGACCAGCCGATCGGTCGGGACGACTCGGCCGACTCCGACGAGCCGTTCGGGCCGTTGGAGCGCGCGGAGCGGGCGGCTCAGGCCGAGCAGGCCGACCACCTGGCGCAGGCGCTGCCGGCCGGGGGCGCCGACGGTCACGAGACGGGTCGGCCGCGTGCCTGAGCTACCCGAGGTGGAGACCGTCCGGCAGGGGGTGGCCCAGTGGGTCGTCGGCCGCCGGATCGCCTCGGTCGAGGTTCGTCATCCGCGTGCGGTCCGCCGGCACGTTCCCGGCGACGTGCACTTCGCCGACGTGCTCGCCGGCCGGACGGTGCTGGACGCCCGCCGTCGCGGCAAGTACCTGTGGCTGCCACTGGACAGCGGTGACGCGATCGTCGGGCACCTCGGCATGTCGGGTCAACTGCTGCTCCAGCCACCCGGGACGCCTGACGAGACCCACCTTCGGGTCCGGTTCCGGTTCAGCGACGACGGTCCGGAGCTGCGCTTCGTCGACCAGCGCACGTTCGGCGGGCTCTCGGTGAGCGAGGGTGGCGCCGAGTTGCCCGACGAGATCGCGCACATCGCCCGCGACCCGATGGACCCGGAGTTCTCCGACGAGGCGTTCGTCGCGGCGCTGCGCCGCCGGCACACCGAGGTGAAGCGGGCGCTGCTCGACCAGACCCTGATCTCCGGGGTGGGCAACATCTACGCCGACGAGGCGCTCTGGCGCGCCAAGCTGCACGGTGGCCGACCCACCGACGCGCTGACCGGCCCGGCCGCGCAGCGCCTGCTCGGCCACGTCCGCGACGTGCTGGCCGAGGCGATCAGCGAGGGCGGCACCAGCTTCGACGCCCTCTATGTGAACGTCAACGGCGAGAGTGGCTACTTCGACCGGGCGCTCAACGCGTACGGCCGCGAGGGCGAGCCGTGCCGGCGGTGTGGCGCGCCGATCCGCCGTGAGGCGTTCATGAACCGGTCCTCGTACAGCTGCCCGCACTGTCAGCCACGGCCCCGGGGTTCCCTTCGGGGATGACCCGGAGCCGGCTCGGGGCGATGCCGGCGGGTCGCGGCGGGTCGCTCCGGGGTGGACCCTGGTGTACGCCCGGATCGGGGTTCGACCCCCGGCGAACGGACCCCCGCGCCCGGTCCGGTGGTTCCAGGGTGGGCCCGGGTCGATCCCCGATGTGACCGCCTCGTCACGCACCTAGCGTCAGCACCGTTGACAGGGGGTTGACGTGACAGGGGGACCCGAGATGGGGAGAAGACCGGTGACGGTGCGGCTGGCGCGGTGGAGCGCCGAGCACCCGTGGCGGGCGATCGCACTGTGGGCCGTGTTCGTGGCGGTGTGCTTCGTGGGTGGCAGCGCCGCCGGGCTCAACGAGGCCACCAGCGGTGACCAGGCGATCGGCGAGGCGGGGCGGGCCAGCCTGATCGTGGACGCCGGTGCCTTCGACGACCCGGCGGTGGACAACGTCCTCATCACCTCCCGGGGTGGCGCGTTGGACCCGGCGGCGGCGAAGTCGGCGGCCGACGATGCGGCGGCCCGCCTGCGTACGGTCACCGGGGTGGCCGGGGTGGGCCAGCCGGTCACCGCGCGGGACGGCTCGGCGCTGCTGCTACCGATCACCATGTCGGGTGACTCGGAGACGGCCTCGGATCGGGTGCAGCCGCTGCGCGACGCCACCGCCTCCGTGCAGGCCGCGCATCCCGAGCTGCGGGTCGAGCAGGTCGGCGGGCCGTCGATCGGCCAAGCCCTCGACGACACGCTGGGTAAGGACTTCAAGCGCGCCGAACTGCTCAGTCTGCCGGTCACCCTGGCGATCCTGATCATCGCGTTCGGGGCGTTGATCGCGGCGAGCGTGCCGGTGCTGCTGGCACTCTCCTCGGTGGCCGCCGCGATGGGTCTGTCCACTCTCGCCTCGCACCTGGTGCCGGCCACCGACACCACGGCACCGGTGATCCTGCTGATCGGCATGGCGGTCGGCGTCGACTACTCGCTGTTCTACATCCGTCGGGAGCGGGAGGAACGCGCCAAGGGTCGGTCCGGTCTGGACGCGGTGGAGATCGCCGCGGAGACCTCCGGGCACGCCGTGGTGGTCTCCGGCTTCGCGGTGATCATCTCGATGGCCGGGCTGCTGCTCGCCGGCGACGTGGTCTTCTCGTCCCTCGCCATCGGCTCGATCCTCGTGGTGGCCGTCGCGGTGACCGGTTCACTGACCGTCCTGCCCGCCCTGCTGGCCCGGCTCGGCCGATGGGTGGACCGGCCCCGGGTGCCGCTGCTCTGGCGACTGACCGCGCCGCGTACCGGCCGGCACGGCGAGCCCCGCACGCCCCGGCTGTGGCCGGCGGTGCTCCGGCCCGCGCTGCGGGCGCCGGTGGCGACGCTTGTCATCTCGGTCGGACTGCTACTCGCGCTGGCCGCGCCGGCGCTCGGCATGAAGCTGAAGTTCCCCGGCATGGAGGACCTGCCCCGCACGACTCCGGCGATGCAGGCGTACGACCGGCTCACCGCCGCCTTCCCGAGCGCCGGCACCAATCACGTGGTGGCCGTTCAGGCGCCCGCCGACCAGGCCGACCGGGTACGCGCCGCCCTCACCGGCCTGTCCACCCGGGCGGCCGGCGATCCGCTGTTCGCCCCGGCCGAGGCCGACGGCCCGAAGATCGAGGTGTCGGCCGACCGGCGGGTCTCGGTGCTGGACGTTCCCACCCCGTACGCCAGTCGCGACGACCGGTCGGTGCAGTCGTTGGAGAAGCTGCGCGGGGACCTGGTCCCGGCCGAACTGCGGGGTATCCCCGGCATCGAGTACGCGGTGGGCGGGAGCGTCGCCGACAGCGAGGACTACGCCCAGCATGTCCGGGACAAGTTGCCGCTGGTCATGGGCTTCGTGCTGGTGCTGACCTTCCTGGTCATGACGTTCACCTTCCGGTCGGTGGTGATCGCGGCCAGCTCGATCGTGCTGAACCTGCTCTCCGCCGGTGCCGCGTACGGCCTGCTGGTGCTGATCTTCCAGGGCGAGTGGGCACAGGGACTGCTCGGCTTCACGTCGATGGGCGCGATCGTGTCGTGGCTGCCACTGTTCCTGTTCGTGGTGCTCTTCGGCCTCTCGATGGACTACCACGTCTTCGTGGTCAGTCGGATCCGCGAGGGCGTCCGGTCCGGCCTGCCCAACCGCGACGCCGTGTCGTACGGGATCACCTCGTCGGCCGGGGTGGTGACCAGCGCGGCGATCGTGATGGTCGGAGTCTTCTCGATCTTCGCCACGCTGAGCACCATCGACATGAAGCAGCTCGGCATCGGTCTGGCGGCGGCGATCCTGCTGGACGCCACCATCATCCGGGGAGTGGTGCTGCCGGCGTTGATGACAATGCTCGGCGACGCCAACTGGTGGGCCCCGCGCTTCCTGCGCCCCCGCCCGGCACCCGCGCCCACTGACCCGCCCGCCCCCACCCCAGAGCTGGTCCCAGTCCCCTAACCAACCGAACCCGCCCCGCCCCGCCCGGCCCCGCCCTCGGCCTCCGCCTCCGCCTCGGCGATCTTGCAGATTCTGTCGCGACAAAGCACGGCTAACCCGGCAATTCGACAACCGAAAGTGCAAGATCGCGGGGCGAGGCCGGGGCGGGGCCGGGTCAGGGGAGGGGGCAGGGTTCGCGGGACGCGTCCAGCGTGCGGTCCTTCCGGATCGACGCGAAGCCGTAGCCGACGGTGGTGACGCAGAAGTCGTCGGTCGAGCCGGTGTACTCGACGTGGAAGACCGGCTTACCGGCGTCGCTGAACGGCAGCAGTTTGGCGCACTGGGCCAGCCGGACGCACTCCTCGTTGACAGCGAAGTCGAAGTCCGGGGCCAGCGCGGCGAGCTGCGGCACGTCATTGACCAGCCCCGGGGAGAGGCTCAGCGAGCGGGCCAGTTCGGCGAGCCGGCGGTTGAACAGCAGTTGGTCGTCGAAGTCGAGCGGAAAGCCGGTGCGCGCCGCGTACCCGTCGGCGTCGAAGAGCGCCACCGCGCCGAAACCCTTGCCCCGGCAGAGCCGGAACCGGTCGGCCAGCACCGGCCGGAGCGCGTCCCAACTCCGGACGTCCAGCCACCGGCTGTCGGGTCGACGCCCGGCCCCGCCCTGGATGACCTCCGGAAACCGGCTGGCGTCCGGGTCGTCGGAGCGGACCGATCCCACGTTGACCTGGCAGATCAGCCGGCGGTCCCGGGAGCGCAGTTCGGCGGTCTGTGCGGCGGTGCTGGCCACCGGGTCGAGGAGGAAGACGTGAGCGTCCACCGCCGGGTCGAGCGGGCCGCTGAGCTGCCACTGCCACTGCCAGTGCCGGGCCTGCGCCGCCGGCCACGCCGTGGGCGCGCCGGGCGGGGTCAGCGCGGGCCGGCACCCGTACGCCGGCACCAGGAGCACGAGAGCGACGCTGGCGGACAGGACGCGACGCACTGGGCGTACGGCGACGCGTCGCCGCGGCCGGATCCGCATCGGCAGCTCCCGGGTCCCGGGCGGCCGGTCGCCGCCCGCACCGGTACGCGGCCCCCACGCTCCGGCCGGACGTACCTCACCAGGTCAACGAGCGCGGGGGCGGGAACGACGCGCGGTCAGCGCGGCGCCGCGAAGACCTGCGTCCAGTACGGTCCGTTGCTGTTGGCGATGCCGACGCCGATCTCGGTGAACGCGCAGTTCAGGATGTTGGCCCGGTGGCCGGAGCTGTTCATCCAGGCGTCCATCACCGCGGCCGGGGTCTTCTGGTTCCAGGCGACGTTCTCGCCGTACGTGCGCCAGGTGTAGCCGACCCGGTCCAGCCGGGTTCCGGCGTTGCTGCCGTCGCTGCCGGTGTGGGACATGTTCTGGTTGTCGGCCTGGTCCTGGCTGTGCCGTTGGGCGGCCGTCATCAGCTTGTCGTCGATGCTCAGCGCCTTGCAGCCGGCCTTGGCTCGCTCGGCGTTGACCAGGTCCACCACCTCGCGGGCCTGAGCGCTGACGGAGCCGCTGGAGCCGTTGGAGCCGCTGGAACCGGTGGAGCCGCCGGTGTTGCTCGGCGCGGTGCTGCGCTCGACGCTGCGGCGCGACGCCGCGGTGCTCCGCGACGATGCCGGCGTGGGCTTGACGACCTTGCTGGGCGACGGGCTCGGAGACGCCGGGGTGGGGACCGTCGACGGGGAGGGCGCGGCGAGGGCGTCCAGCTCCGGTTCTCCGGTCGGCGCGGCAGACGTGGCGAAGGAGTCGTCGACGGCCGTCGGCTGGGCGGCCCCGTCGTCACCGCCGGGCAGGGTGAGCGCGCCGACGCCGAAGCTCACGACGAGGGTGGCGGCCGCGGCGGCGCCCCCGATCATCAGCGGCCGGCGCCAGCGGCGTGGGGAGCGGTGCCGTCCCTCGCTGGGCCGGTCGGTCTCGGCGGCGCCGCGCCAGCCGTCGGTGGTCTCCGGTTCGGTGTCGGTGTGCCAGCCGCCGGGTGACTCGGCGCGCCGTCCGCCCGTGGTGTCCTGGGTCGGGCGGCTGTCGCCCCAGTCGCCGGTTTCGCCCTGCGGCTGGTAGGCCCCCCAGGCAACGGTGCGGGCGTCGGCCGCCTCGGCGGGGGTTGCCGGTTGCCGGCCGTCGGTGGGCTGCTCCCGGTGCCACTCGTCGCCCGGCTGACCGGGCTCGTCGCCGAAGAGGTAGGCCGAGCGGGGCTCCGGGCGGTCGTGCAGCCAGGCCGGCTCGTCGGTCGGTCCCTCGGCGCGCCGGGGGGCGCCGTTCGGGTCCATCGGATCGGTCCAGCCGTACACGCCTATGCCTCCAGGGGTCGGTTGCGGGCCGGGGTGACGCTACGGCGCGCCTACGACCTGCGGCAACGTGGCTAAGAAAGAGTTAAGGGGAAGTCGGACGCCAGGGTGCGGACTTCCGTGAATCCGGGCGTACAGTAAAGGCGTCCGGACAGAGAGTGTCCGTGCCTTGCGGCAGCCCCCCGACAAGTGGACAGGTCGACGTAGAGATGATCTACGGCCTGCGAGAACTTGACGAAGGAGGGGTTTGCGGCTCAATATATAGGTGTCGCCAGTCGCGCCCGGTCATGCCCAGATACAGCCTGGAATGACAGCCGCGTATGAATTGGGCGCGCGTTGGCCGGCCTTTCCGGCAGCGCATATCAAGGAGTCAGCATGGCGAAGGCCCTCTACGGCCACGTAGGTGCAGCGCCCGACCGGCGTCTGCTCGACGAGGTCACCCGACTGCGTTCCAGGGTTCAGGCACTGGAGTTCGAGATCACGCGTCTGCGTGCCGACAATGATCGGCTCGCGGCGGCTGCGGCGGAGGCGGACGATCTGCTCCGTCTGGCCGAGCCGGCGCTGACCTGATCTTCAGGTCGTAAAAACTGAATCGCACCATCGCAAAAATGCGCGCCGACACCTCTGTGCCGGCGCGTAACACTGTCCCGGGCCTTTTCGGCGCCGACGATTCATGATCATGCGGCCGATCGTGCGGGAACAGCGCCGCACAGTTACCGAAAGGCGCGTCGGCGGATAAGCCGATCATGAAAGGCGCTTGTCTTTCCCGCGGTCTCCCGGACGACAGCGCGCCCACTGTCGACGCGACGCGGGGCGGGTCGCGTGCCGGGCCGCTCCCACCGGCGGGTTAGTCTGCGGGTTCACCCAGGTCCCCGCAGCCGGCGACGGTACGGCGGCCACCGGACGAGGATCGAGTAGGTGTATCTCAAGAGCCTGACGGTGAAGGGGTTCAAGTCCTTCGCCTCCGCGACGACGTTGAAGCTGGAGCCCGGGATCACCTGTGTGGTGGGCCCGAACGGCTCGGGCAAGTCCAACGTCGTCGACGCCATCGCCTGGGTCCTCGGTGAGCAGGGCGCCAAGGCTCTCCGTGGCGGCAAGATGGAGGACGTCATCTTCGCCGGCACCGCCGGTCGGGCGCCGCTGGGCCGCGCCGAGGTCACCCTCACCATCGACAACACCGACGGCGCGCTGCCGATCGAGTACACCGAGGTGTCCATCACCCGTCGGATGTTCCGCTCCGGCGAGAGCGAGTACGAGATCAACGGCAACTCGTGCCGGTTGCTCGACATCCAGGAGCTGCTCTCCGACTCCGGCATCGGCCGGGAGATGCACATCATCGTCGGGCAGGGCCGCCTCGACGGCATGCTGCACGCCAAGCCGGAGGACCGCCGGGCGTTCATCGAGGAGGCGGCCGGCGTCCTCAAGCACCGCAAGCGCAAGGAAAAGGCGCTGCGCAAGCTCGACGCGATGCAGGTGAACCTCAACCGCCTCACCGACCTCACTGCCGAGCTGCGTCGTCAGCTCAAGCCGTTGGGCCGACAGGCCGAGGTGGCCCGACGCGCTGCCGCCATCCAGGCCAACCTGCGCGACGCCCGGCTGCGGCTGCTCGCCGACGACCTGGCCACCCTGCGGAACACCCTCGACCGGGAGATCGCCGACGAGACCGCGCTGCGCGAGCGGCGCGAGCGGATCGAGGGTGAGCACACCGAGGTGCAGGGCCGGCTCGGCGAGTTGGAGGCCGCCCTCGCGGAGGACGCGCCGCTGCTCGCCGCCGCCCAGGACACCTGGTACAAGCTCTCCGCCCTCCAGGAACGCTTCCGCTCGATCGAGCAGTTGGCCCGGGAACGGCTGCGGCACCTCAGCGCCACCGGCGACGACGAGCGGCCCGGCCGCGACCCGGACCAGCTGGAGGCCGAGGCGGAACGCGTCCGCGAGCAGGAGGAGGAGCTGCGCGGCGCGCTCACCGACGACCAGGTCCGGCTGGCCGAGGCGGTCGAGCACCGCCAGGAGTTGGAGCGGCAGTTGGCCGCCGCCGAGCGCGAGCTGGTCGCCGCGGCCAAGGCCATCGCCGACCGGCGCGAGGGGATGGCCCGGCTCACCGGCCAGGTCAACTCCGCCCGGGCCCGGACCACCAGCGCCGGCGAGGAGATCGAACGCCTCGCCATCGCGCACGCCGACGCGCTGGGCCGCGCCGAGCAGGCGCAGGCCGACCTGGACGCGGTCGCCGCCCAGTCCACCGAGGCCGACCGGGACAACGCGGACCTGGACGCCCGGCACGCCGAGGCGGTCGCCGTGCAGGAACGGGCCCAGGCCACCGTCCGATCGTTGTCCGACGCCGAGCGGGCGGCGGAGAAGGACGCCGCCACCTGGAAGGCCCGCGAGGAGGCGCTCGCCCTGGGGCTGCGGCGAAAGGACGGTGCGGGGGCGCTGCTCGCCCGCGCCGGGGACGTGCCCGGCCTGCTCGGCAGCCTCGCCGGGTTGCTCACCGTCGCGCCCGGTCACGAGGCCGCGCTGGCCGCCGCGCTCGGCGGCCTCGCCGACGCGGTCGCCGTCAGCGGGGTGGACGAGGCCGTCGAGGCGATGCGGCTGTTGAAGATCTCCGACGCCGGTCGGGCCGGCCTGCTGGTCGGCAGCCCGGCCGGTCCCGGCATGACCGGCTCCGCGGACGCGCTGCGCCCGAAGCTGCCGGACGACGCCCGGTGGGCACCCGACCTGGTGGAGTGCGGCGCCGAGCTGCGTCCGGCGGTGCACCGGGCCCTGCGGGACGTGGCGCTCGTCGACGATCTCGCCGCCGCCGCCGAGCTGGTCGCCAGCAACCCCGAGCTGCGGGCGGTCACTCCGGACGGCGACGTGGTCGGGGCGTACGCGGCGGCGGGCGGGTCGGCCAAGGCCCCCAGTTACATCGAGGTGCAGGCCGCCGTCGAGGAGGCCCGCGCCAACCGGGTCACCGCCGAACGCGCCGGCCTGGAGCTGCGCGATCAGTTGGTCGAGGCGCGCGCCGAGGTGGCGGCCGCCAAGGAGGCCGTGCAGCACGCCGCAGCCGAGAAGCGCGAGGCGGAGAGCCACCGCAACGCCGCCGCTCGCCGGCTGGCCGAGCTGGGCGCGGCGGCCCGTTCCGCGAAGGCCGAGACCGACCGGCTCGGCGACTCCCGCTCCCGCGCCGAGGCCGCCCGGCAACGGGACCTCACCGCGCTCGCCGAGCTGGAGGAGCGGCTCCGGCTGGCCGAGGAGACCCCGGTCGACGCCGAGCCCTCCACCGAGGAACGGGATCAACTGGCGGCCATGGTGCCGCAGGCCCGGCAGAACGAGATGGAGGTCCGGCTCGCCGTGCGTACCGCCGAGGAGCGGGTCTCCTCGATCGCCGGCCGGGCCGACTCGCTCGCGCGGCAGGCCACCGCGGAGCGGGCCGCCCGGGAACGCGCGGCGGCCCGACGGGCCGCCCGCGCCCGGGGCGCCGGCATCGCCCGGTCTGTCGCCGCTGGCGCCCGGGAGGCGCTGACCCGGCTGACCACCTCGATCGCGACGGCCGAGGAGCACCGCGACGCGGTCGCCCTGGAGCGCGCCGCGCGGGAGGCAGAGCTTCAGGAGGTACGCGGCGCCGCCAAGCGGCTCGGCGCGGAGTTGGAGCGGCTGACCAGCCAGGTGCACCGCGACGAGGTGGCCCGGGCGGAGCAGCGGCTGCGCATCGAGCAGTTGGAGGCGAAGGCCGCCGAGGACTTCGGGCTGGACGTGGAGACGCTGGTCGCCGAGTACGGTCCGACTCAGCCCGTTCCGCCGACCCAGGTGGACGTCGCGGCGGCCGAACGTGACGGTCTGCCGGTGCCCGAGCCGGTGCGCTACGAGCGGCCGGTGCAGGAGAAGCGGGCCGCGAAGGCGGAACGCGAACTCGCCCTACTCGGCAAGGTCAACCCACTCGCGCTGGAGGAGTTCGCCGCGCTGGAGGAGCGTTTCAAGTTTCTCTCCGAGCAGTTGGAGGACCTCAAAGCCACCCGTCGGGACCTGCTCACGGTGGTCAAGGACGTGGACGAGCGGATCCTGGAGGTCTTCGCCAGTGCCTTCGAGGACACCGCCCGCGAGTTCGAGCAGGTTTTCACAGTGCTCTTCCCCGGTGGCGAGGGACGGCTGATCCTCACCGAACCGGACGACCTGCTCACCACCGGCGTCGAGGTGGAGGCCCGCCCGCCAGGCAAGAAGATCAAGCGGCTGTCGCTGCTCTCCGGTGGCGAGCGGTCACTGACCGCGGTGGCAATGTTGGTGGCGATCTTCCGCGCCCGACCCAGCCCGTTCTACATCATGGACGAGGTGGAGGCGGCCCTGGACGACGTCAACCTGGGCCGGCTGATCACGTTGCTGGCACAGTTGCGCGAGAAGAGTCAGCTGATCGTCATCACGCACCAGAAGCGGACGATGGAGATCGCCGACGCGCTCTATGGCGTGACCATGCGCAGTGGGGTCACTCAGGTGATCAGCCAACGGCTCAACCGGGCCGACGAGGACGACCAGCGGCACGGCCGCGGCGAGGAGAACGGGTAGTGGCTCGGGAACGCGCGACGGCGCTCCTGCTGGACTTCGACGGCGTACTGCGCCGGTGGGACCCGGCGGTGGCCGCCGTTGTCGAGCGGGAGTACGGCCTCTCCGCGGGGGTGCTCGGTGAGATCGCCATGCAGTGGGGGCGGCTCCAGCCGGTGCTCACCGGCCAGGTCAACCACGCCGACTGGATGAACAGCGTGGCGGACGCCCTGGCCGAATCGGTGGGCAGCCCGGAGCGGGCCCGCGCCGCTGTGGAGCAGTGGCAGAGCTACCGGGGAGAGGTCGACCAGGAGGTGCTGGCGTTCGTCCGGGAGGTCCGTGCGGCGGGCGTCCGGGTCGGGCTGGGCACCAACGCCACCGACCTGCTCGACGCCGACCTGGCCGCACTCGGCCTGGTCGGCGAGCTGGACGTGGTGGTCAACTCCTCGGTGATCGGCGTGCACAAGCCCGCCCCGGAATACTTCAAGGCCGCCTGCGTGGCCCTGGCCACCCCGCCGGCCCGGGTCCTCTGCGTCGACGACGAGGACTGGGCCGTGCGGGGTGCCCGGTCCGCCGGGCTGTCGGCGCACCGCTGGGGCGGCCACGCCGACCTGCGGTACCTGCGGGCGGCCCTGGACTACTGAGCGCTCGTCACTCGCCGGTGACGCCGTCGATGCGTTCCCGGATCAGGTCGGCGTGGCCGTTGTGCCGGGCGTACTCCTCGATCATGTGCACGTACACCCAGCGCAGGTTGAAGGTGCGCTTCTTCGCGCCGACCTCGGTGAACGTCTCGTCGAGCGAGTGGCCGGCGGCGGCCTCGCGGGCCAGCGCCACCTCGCTGTGGAAGGTGGCGAAGTCGGCAGCGGCGTCGGCGGCGCTGACGTCGTGGTCGGCGTCCGGGTTGTCCGGGGTGAAGTACGGGTAGTCGACATGCTCGCCGGCGAAGTTCTCCCGGAACCACCAGGCCTCCACCTCGGCCAGGTGCCGGACCAGGCCGAGCAGGGTCAGCCCGGACGGTTCCACGCTCGGCGTCCGCAACTGCTCCTCGGTCAGGCCGGCGCACTTGAGCAGCAGCGTCTGTCGGTGGTAGTCGAGCCAGCCGTCGAGCATCGTGCGCTCGTCGCCGACGTACGGTTCGGGGGTCCGGGTGATCTCCGGCGCGATCCAGGTCATGCCGCGCATCCTGCCCGGCACCCCGGACATGCCGCGACGGGTTATCAGGGCACCACGACGACCGGCCAGCGGCCGGCGCGGACCAGCCGGGTGGCGACCGAGCCGACGAGCCGGTGTCCGGCCTGCTCGGAGGCGCCGACGACCACCATGTCGGCCTGGAACTCGTCGGCCGCCGCGCACAGCTCGCCGTACGCGTCGCCGCGCCGCACCAGCAGGGTCACCGGAATGCCCCACTGCTCGGCCCCGCGCCGGCACTCCCGGCGCAGCTCGTCGGCCAACTCGTCGTGGGTGCGCTGGACCGCGCCGGCGTCCATGCCGGGCACCAGGGCGGTCAGCCCGCTCGGTGAGCTGACGAAGACCACCACCAGCGCGGCGCCCTGCCGACGGGCCAGGCCCGCGGCGTAGGAGCCGGCCCGCTCGGAGGTTCGGGTGCCGTCGATGCCCACCATGATCACCCGAGGGCCGTCCGTACCGCGCTCGAAGGGCAGCGGTCGGGTCCGGGGGCCGTACTCCTCGCGGTCCGGTGCTCCCACGCCCATGGCTCTACCTCACCTCTGCTCGCCGGTACGGATCACGGGTGCGCCAGCGCCGGCGGCGACTGTCGATTCCCGCTCGACCTGGTCGGAAACCGGGTTGCCGTTGTGCTGGCGCAGTGGCACCTCCTTGATGAAGGCCACAGCGATCAGCGCGATCAGCGCGAACGGGGCGGCGGCCAGGAAGATGTCGCCGGCGCCGTGGCCGTACGCGCTCTCCACCACCGCCCGCAGCGGGCCGGGCAGGGTGTGCACGTCGGGCAGGGCGCCGCCGCTGCCGGAGCTGGAGGCGGGGATACCGAGCTGGGCCAGCCCGTCGGCGGTGTAGTCCTTGACCTTGTGGGCGAGCACCGCGCCGAGGGCGGACACGCCGATCGCGCCACCCAGGCTGCGGAAGAACGCCACCACCGAGCTGGCCGCGCCGAGTTCGTGCGGGCCGACGGTGTTCTGCACGGCGAGGACCAGGTTCTGCATGGTCATACCCAGGCCGACGCCGATCAGCAGCATGTAGACGCTGAGCAGTGTGAAGCTGGTGTCCGCGCGAAGGGTGCCCATCAGCGCGAAGCCGATGGTGAGCAGGGCCGAGCCGATCACCAGGTACCGCTTCCAGCGGCCGGTCTTGCTGATGACCCGCCCGATGACGGTGGAGGCGACCAGCAGGCCGAGGATCATCGGCAGGGTCATCAGGCCGGACATGGTCGGGCTCTGCCCGCGGCTGATCTGGAAGTACTGGCCCAGGAAGATCGACGCGCCGAACATGCCCACGCCGACCGCGATGCTGGCGACGACGGCGAGGGTGATGGTGCGGTTGCGGAACAGCCGCGGCGGGATCATCGGCTCGGCGGCCCGGGTCTCGACCCGGATGGCCAGCGCGCCGAGGACCAGCGCGCCGACGACCATGACGGCGGTCTGCCAGGAGGCCCAGGCGAACTGGTCGCCGGCGAGCGAGACCCAGATCAGCAGCACCGAGACGGCTGCGGTGATCAGGGTGGCGCCCCACCAGTCGATCTCGGCCTTCCGCTTGACCACCGGCAGGTGCAGGGTCTTCTGGAGCACGATCAGCGCGAGGATGGCGAACGGCACGCCGACGTAGAAGCACCAGCGCCAGCCGAGCCAGGAGGTGTCCACGATCACGCCGCCGATCAGCGGGCCGCCGATGGTACCGACGGCCATCACAGCGCCGAGGTAGCCGCTGTAGCGGCCGCGCTCGCGGGGCGCGATCATCGTGGCCATGATCACCTGGGCCAGCGCGGTGAGACCGCCGGCGCCGACACCCTGGAGCACCCGGCAGGCGATCAGTTCACCGGTGCCCTGGGCGAGGCCGGCCAGCACCGAGCCCAGCACGTAGATCCCCAGGGCGAGCTGGACCAGTGTCTTCTTGCTGGTCAGGTCGGCCATCTTGCCCCAGATGGGGGTGGTCGCTGTGGTCGCGAGCAGTGCCGACGTCACCACCCAGGTGTACGCGGACTGGCCGCCGTGCAGTTCGGTGATGATCCGCGGCAGCGCGTTCGAGATGACCGTGGAGGAGAGGATCGCGACGAACAGACCCAGCAGCAGGCCGGAGAGTGCTTCCAGGATCTGCCGGTGGGTCATGGTCACGGCGGTCGCCTGGGGAGGCACTGTCGCCTGGCTCATCGTTTGTTGCCTCCGAGCGGAGTCGAGGTGGAACGGCGGGGCTGGTACGCACGGGCCGCCTGTGAGTTGCCTGAGGCAACCGTATGCCTTGGTTGCCTGAAGCAACAACTTGTCGGACCGGGGCCCTATTCCCCCGCGCGTTGGGAGCTACCGCCCCGCGTTGAGGGCTACTGCCAGGAGTCGTTGAACCGGCCGAGCAGCCGCGCGAATTCCTCGACGTCCCGTTCCGGCCAGCCGTCCAGAGCGCGCAGGAACTCGCCCAGCCGGGCCGCGCGGGCCACGTCGAACCGGCGCTGCCCCTCGTCGGTGAGGCTGATCTGCGCGGCCCGCCGGTCACTCGGATCGGGGTCGCGGTGCACCAGACCGAGGACTTCCAGGGCGTTGATCTGCCGGCTCAGCGTCCCCTTGCCCACGCCCAGCCGAGCCGCCAACTCCGTCAACCGGATCGACCCGCTACGGCGCAACCAGAGCAGCAACCCGTAGGTGTTCGGCTCCAGGTTCGGGTGCACCTCCCGGGCGATCTCCCAGGAGACTGCCCGGCCACGGCGCAGCAGAGCGGTCAACTCGTGCTCAACCGCCCGGATCGGCTCCGGCAGGTGCTCGTCCACGGCGTAGAGACTACGGCGCGGCCGGCTCGCGGTCGCCGGAGAGTCGACGCCGCATCACCGGGCGTAGGTGCCCGTCCTTGGTGGTGCCCTCGATGACCACGTCGGCCCCGCGCCCGTGATGGGTCAGGGTGGCGACCGCGTTACCGAAGTACGGGCCGGCCAGCTTGCGCCAGCGCACCCCCGGCCGGCGTACGCCCGCCGAACGGGCCAGCGCCCGGGTAGCCCCGGCCGGACCGGGCGACCAGCCCAGCCGCATCAGCGGACGGATGCCCGCCGGAACCTGGTTGTGGATCGGCGAACATGTGAGCTGGTGCACCGGAGTGACCACCGCCGGGTCCGCGAACCGGGCCCGCGCCACGTACGAGTGGTGCACGTCACCGGAGAGCACGCTGATCGACGCCGGCGGGGCGTACGCCGGGCCGGCCCCGATCCGCGCGCCGGACTGCCGTGGCGTGCCGGTGCCGATGCGGGCGAACGTCTCCGCGAGCGCCTCGAAGGAGCGCCGGAACGCCGCCCAGTGCTCCAGGTCCAGGGCACGGCGCAGCTTCTCCGCCCCGCGCGCCACCCACGGTCGCCGTGAGTCCGCCAGTTTCTCGTTCCACGCCTCGATGTGGTGGATGCCCTGCGGCAGCAGCCAGGGCAGCGAGGCGCCCACCACCAGGTGGTCGTAGACCCCGTGCGCCTGGTCGAGGAACCAGGCCCACTCGCCGGGCGGCAGCATCGCCCGACTGTTGGGCTCGAGCACCCGGCTGCACCTGTTGTCCAGCATGACCAGCCGGGTCCGGCCCAGGTCGAGTGCGTAGCTCCACTGGTACTGCACCGCGCGCCAGCGCTCGGTGTCGTGCGCCAGGTCGGACTCCTGGTCGACCCGGTGGCCGAACTCGCGCAGCACGCTGGTGGCGTCCTCGGCGGCGGCCACCTTCGCGAAGACCGGATCGGCGACGATCTCGTCGGGGGAGAGGTTGCCCAGGTGCTGGTAGACCCAGTACGAGGCGAGCCCACTGCCGATCCGCTCCTGCCACCACGGCTGCTCGCGCACCTCGGCTCGCCACGCCGCCGAGGTGTTCCAGTCGTCGATGATCTCGTGATCGTCGAAGATCATCACGCTGGGCACCGTGGAGAGCAGCCAGCGGATCTCCGGATCACGCCAGGACTCCAGGTAGAGCTTGGTGTACTCGTCGAAGCTCACCACCTGGTCGGCCGGAGCGCCCTTCGGCCGCCGCCGCCGTCGACGCAGCAGTCGGCGCACTGTGGGCGAGGTGACGTCGGCGTAGACCTGGTCACCGAGCAGCACCAACAGGTCGGGCAGCGGGTTCGACTCCGGGTCGGCCATCAACCGCCGGGCGTACGCGTCCAACGCGTCCGGTGGCAGCTTGCGGGTCGTGGCGTGCTGGGTGGTCTCGCGACACGACCCGAAGATCAGATTGACCGGCTGGTCCCGATCGTCGGCGGCCCGGGTGCGGATCACGCTCGGCGGGAACCCGCTGCTCGGCACCGGCCAGACGATCTCGTCGTCGACCAGCACCTCGTAGGTGGTCTCGCTGTCCGGGGCAAGGCCCTCCACCACCACGAGGGCGTAGTGGTGGTCGTACGCCGAGAAGGTGGGAGCGGTGCCGGTGGCGCCGCTGGCGGTGCGGACGGTGACCACGGCGGGCGCTGCCGTCTCCACCCAGATCGTCGCACGGGTGTCCACCACACGCCGCAGAAGTGGGCCGATGAGGAGGTGTGCGGCGGGCATGCGGCCGAGCCTACCGCCGGTCCCTGGCACCGGCCGGGTGCGGTGGCTGAGACTCCGGGCACCGCTCGGGGTGCGGTGGCTGAGACTCCGAGCACCGGCTCGGGGTGCGGTGGCTGAGACTCCGGCACCGCTCGGGGTGCGGTGGCTGGGACGCCGCCGCCGGCATCTGACAGGATTCCGGCATGGCCGAATATCTCGTCCTCGCTCTGGTCCTGCTCGGTGTGCTGATCGCCGGCACGGTCGGGCTGGTCGTGCCGCGACTGCGGCGGCGGCCCGAGCCCCCGTTGCCACGCACGGAGGTCGACACCAGAGCTGAGGAGGATCTCGCCGGCCCGCCGGTCGAGGCCCCGGAGTCCGATCTGTCCACCGGCGTCCTGGTCGAGCCGCCGCCGGTGCTCGAACCACAGGTCGAGGTCCCCGAGCCGACCGCCGGGCGGCTGGTCCGGCTCCGCTCGCGGCTGTCCCGCTCACAGAACGTGTTCGGTAAGAGCCTGCTCGGTCTGCTCGCCCGCGACCACCTCGACGAGGACGTCTGGGAGGAGATCGAGGACAGCCTGATCACCGCAGACGTCGGCGTCGACGCCACCCGCGACATCGTCGACCGGCTCCGCGAGCGCACCCGGGTGCTCGGCACCCGCTCGGCCTCCGAGCTGCGGGCACTGCTCGCCGCCGAGCTGGTCAACGCGCTCGACCCGAGCCTGGACCGCTCGTTGCGGACCGCCCCGAAGGACGGCGTGCCGGCGGTGGTCCTGGTCGTCGGCGTCAACGGCGCCGGCAAGACCACCACCTGCGGCAAGATCGCCCGGGTGCTGGTGGCCGACGGTCGCAGCGTGCTGCTCGGCGCGGCGGACACCTTCCGGGCCGCCGCGGCCGACCAACTGGAGACCTGGGGCTCGCGCGTCGGAGCGGAGACCGTGCGGGGGCCCGAGGCCGCCGACCCGGCCAGCGTCGCGTTCGACGCCGTCAAGCGCGGCATCGACACCGGCGTGGACACCGTGCTCATCGACACCGCCGGCCGCCTGCAGAACAAGGTCGGCCTGATGGACGAGCTGGGCAAGGTCAAGCGCGTGGTGGAGAAGCAGGGCCCGATCGACGAGACACTGCTCATCCTGGACGCCACCACCGGGCAGAACGGCCTGGAGCAGGCCCGGGTCTTCACCGAGGTGGTCAACGTGACCGGTGTGGTGCTGACCAAGCTCGACGGCACCGCCAAGGGCGGCATCGTGATCGCCGTGCAGCGCAAGCTCGGCATCCCCGTGAAGCTGGTCGGCCTCGGTGAAGGCAAGGACGACCTGGCCCCGTTCGACCCGGCGCAGTTCGTCGACGCGTTGCTGGGGACCGAGGCCACCGGCCGGGACGCGTAGTCTCGGGTGACCACTGACGATCGCGCGTACGCGGGCTGGCGTGACCCCGGCCATCCTTCGCAGCGCCTCGGGAGACCGTACGTGACTTCGCAGGAGATCCCGCTGCACGGCGGCAACGTGAGCACAGTTGTCCGCGTGGGTGACACGGTCCGGCGCAACGCCGGGCCGTGGACCCCGTCCGTGCACGCGCTGCTGCGCCACCTGGAGTACGTGGGGTTCACCGGCGCCCCCCGGGCGCTCGGGATGGACGAGCGCAACCGTGAGGTGCTGTCGTACCTGGAGGGGGAGTGCGGAGAATATCCGCTCGCCCCGCACTGGGTGACCGACGAGGCCCTGGTCACCGTCGCCACCATGCTGCGGATGTTCCACGACGCGCAGTACGGCTTCACTCCTCCGCAGGCGGCGGTCTGGCGCTCGTTCGGGCCCCCACCACCGGACACCGAGGTGATCTGCCACCACGACGCCGCGCCGCACAACGTGATCTGGCGTCCGGACGGCACCCTCGGGCTGATCGACTTCGACCTCGCCTCGCCCGGAGCGCGGATCTACGACGTGGCGTACGCGGCCTGGACCTGGGTGCCGATCTTCGCCGACCGGGACTCGATCACGCTGGGCTGGAAGCACCCGGACCGGCCCCGCCGCCTCCGGCTCTTCGCCGACGCGTACGGGCTGATCCCTCGCGACCGGCACCGGCTGATCCGGACCATCCGCAAACGGATCGTGGATCACGTCGAGGGGATCCGGCGGATGGCCGCCGCCGGCGAGCCGGCGTTCGTCCGGATCGTGCACAAGGGCCACCTGCGTCGGCCGATGCGCGATCTGCGGCTGCTCGACTACGAGCGGCACACCCTGGAGAACGCCCTCCGCTGAGCGCCGGTCGGGCGATGCTCGGCCGGGGCCGTCAAGCGCACCGGTCGATGCCGTTGACCGGTCAGTCATCGACGATCGCCGTCCGGTCGATCCACAATCGTCCATGCTGATGACTGTGCGGAGTTCGTGACACGTCCGAAACAACCCGTCACGAAACGGAAACCCGCACGGGACCCAAAGTGAAACAGCCGGCCGCGAAGCTTCCGCGCAACCGGCCTACGGGCGACGCTGCCCCGGAAAGCCGCGAAGGAGGACTTCACCCTTTAGGAGGCCAGCGTGCCTGAAGCACCGACGATCGACGGCGCCAATACCACGTGGCTGCTGGTTTCGACCGCGCTCGTGCTGCTCATGACCCCCGGACTGGCGCTGTTCTACGGCGGCCTCAACCGGGCCAAGGGCGTACTCAACATGATGATGATGAGCTTCTCGGCTATCGGGCTCATCTCTATTCTGTGGTGGTTCTACGGATTCAGCGTCGCCTTCGGGGCCGACGTGAACGGCTTCTGGGGAGACCCGGGCGCGTACCTCGGCACCAAGACCTTCCTCGCCGAAACCGACCTGTGGGGTGCCACGGCGGAGAACCCCAGCGGCATCGGCGTCCCGCTCTACGTGTTCATGGCCTTCCAGATGGTCTTCGCGGTGATCACCGTCGCGCTGATCAGCGGTGCCATCGCCGACCGGGCCAAGTTCGCCGGCTGGCTGCTGTTCGCCTTCGGCTGGGCCACCCTGGTCTACTTCCCGGTCGCCCACTGGGTGTGGGGCGGCGGCATCATCGGCGGCGACATCCACGCACTGGACTTCGCCGGTGGCACCGCGGTACACATCAACGCCGGTGCGGCGGCCCTGGCCGTGGTCCTGGTCCTCGGTAAGCGGCTCGGTTGGCCGCGTGAGGGCATGAAGCCGCACAACATCCCGCTCGTCGCGCTCGGTGCTGGTCTGCTGTGGTTCGGCTGGTTCGGCTTCAACGCCGGCTCGGAGCTGACCGTCGACTCGGTCGCCGGTCTCGCGTTCATCAACACCCAGCTCGCCACGGCGGCGGCGGTGCTCGGCTGGATCGCTGTCGAGTGGGTCAAGACCCGGAAGCCGACGATGGTCGGTGCCTCGTCCGGCGCCGTCGCCGGCCTGGTCGCCATCACCCCGGCCTGTGGCTTCATCGCCCCCTGGGCGGCCGTCCTGCTCGGCATCGTCGCCGGTGCGGTGTGCGCGCTCGCCGTCAGCCTCAAGTACAAGCTCGGCTACGACGACTCGCTCGACGTGGTCGGTGTGCACTTCGTCGGTGGTTGGATCGGTTCGCTCTGGCTCGGTCTCTTCGCCACCAACTCGGTCAACGCCGCGATCACCGACGTGGTGGGTGCCTCCGACGGCCTCTTCTACGGCGGCGGAGCGACCCAGCTCGGGCGGCAGGCCCTCGCCGGCCTGATCGTCACCGTCTGGTCGTTCGGCGTCGCCTGGGTGCTCGCCTTCGTCATCGAGAAGACGATCGGCTTCCGGGTCAAGGGTGAGGCCGAGGTCGAGGGCATCGACATCGCCGAGCACGCCGAGAGCAGCTACGACCTGTCCCCGGCCGGCGGCGGCACGGGCAGCGCGTTCGCGATGGCCGGCATCGGCACCCCCGGTGGCGGCACGAGTGGTGCCAAGCCGCCGGCGGAGCCCGCCGAGCCGGTCAGCGAAAAGGTCGCCGGTTAACGTTCCTGGGATGGAGGGGTTGGACATGAAGCTGGTGACCGCAGTCATCAAGCCGTACCAACTGGACGCGGTGAAGGAGGCCCTGCACGCCCTCGGGGTGGCCGGGCTGACCGTCAGCGAGGTTCAGGGGTACGGGCGGCAGAAGGGGCACACCGAGGTCTACCGGGGTGCCGAGTACACGGTCGAGTTCCTGCCCAAGATCCGGGTCGAGGTGCTCACCGACGAGATCGACGTCGACAAGGTGGTGGACGCGATCGTTGGAGCGGCCCGCACGGGCAAGATCGGTGACGGCAAGGTCTGGGTCACCGGTGTCGAAGAGGTCGTCCGGGTACGTACCGGCGAACGCGGCCTCGACGCACTCTGACGCGGCCACCACCGACATGACCTCGTTGATCAAGAAGAACGCGTCAGGACCCGCCGACGACGGCGACGCGAACCTCTTGATCAACGAGGTCGTCGGCGTTCCCGGGGGGATCGGGGAAGCGGCCCGGCGGGGGCGGGCCGCCGCGTACGACTCGTTCCTGCGGGGGTTGCTGCCGGCGCGGGACGGGGTGGCGCTGCTGGCCGTCGGGGGGTTGGGTCGGCGGCAGTGTGCCCCGTACGGCGACCTCGACCTGGTGCTGCTGCACGCCGGGGTGCCCGGCATCGACGAGTTGGCCGCCTCCGTCTGGTACCCGATCTGGGACGCGGGCCTGCGGCTCGACCATTCCGTCCGTACCGTCGCCGAGGCGCTCTCGGTCGCCCAGGACGACGTCAAGGTCGCCCTCGGGCTGCTCGACGCCCGGCTGATCGTGGGGGACCAGGCGCTGGCCGACGCGCTGATCCGCACCGCCGCCGATCACTGGCGGCGTACCGCCGTCCGACACCTGCCCGGCCTGCGGGAGGTCACCGAAGCCCGCTGGCAGGCCCACGGCGAGCTGGCGTTCCTGCTGGAGGGCGACCTCAAGGAGGCCGCCGGTGGCCTGCGCGACGTGGGGCTGCTGCGGGCGATCTCCGCGGCCGGCATCACCGACGCGCTGCGCCCCGCCGTACGCGCCGCCCACCTGCGCCTGTTGGACACCCGCGACGCGCTGCACCAGCAGGTCGGCCGACGGGTCGACCGACTGGTCGCCCAGGAACGCGACGGAGTGGCCGCCCTGCTCGGCCTGCGACAACTCCAGCCCGGCGCGTCTGACGCCGCGCGGCGGCCCGGAGCCGTCGTGGAGGACGGCGACGCGTTGCTGCGTCGGGTCGCCGGTGACGCCCGCACGGTCAGCCACGCCCTGGACGACGCCTTCCGGGCCGCCGACCGGCTGCGCTCCGGTCGCTCCCGGGCCGGCAACGGCCGCCCGGCCCGCCGCCCGGTCGCCCGCGACGTGGTCGAGCACGACGGCGAGTTGGTGCTCGCCCGCACGGCGATCGGGGCCCGCCCCGACCCGAGCCTCTCGCTGCGGGTGGCCGCCGCGTCGGCCACGACCCGAATCCCCATCGCGCGGGCCACCTGCGAGTGGCTGGCGGCGTACTGCCCGCCCCTGCCGGCTCCCTGGCCGGCCGAGGCCCGGGCCGCGCTGATCACCCTGCTCGGCGCCGGTCCCGGCCTGGTGCCCGCCTGGGAGACCTGCGACCGGTACGGGCTGGTCGACGGCTGGCTACCCGAGTGGACCCGGCTGCGCAGCCTGCCCCAGCACAACCCGGTGCACCGCTTCACCCTCGACCGGCACCTCGTACAGACCGCGCACGAGGCGAGCCGGCACGCCCGCGAGGTCGAGCGCCCCGACCTGCTGCTCCTCGGCGCTCTCCTGCACGACATCGGCAAGGGCCTCCCCGGTGACCACAGCACAGTCGGTGTGCCGGTTGCCCAGGCGGTGGCCACCACTGTCGGTCTGCCTCCCGCGGAGGTCGAGCTGATCGGCAAGCTGGTCCGGCTGCACCTGCTGCTGCCCGACGTGGCCACCCGTCGGGACCTGAGCGACCCGGTCACCATCGCCTCGGTGGCCGAGGCGGTCGGCGACACCGGCACCCTGGACGTGCTGCACGCGTTGGTCCGCGCCGACGCGGCGGCGACCGGGCCGGCGGCCTGGTCAGACTGGAAGGGCCGACTCGTCGCCGAGTTGGTCGCCCGGGTTCGCACCGCGCTGGACACCGGCGTACTCCCCGAGCCACCCGCACCGGACCCGGAGCTGCTGGCCGGGCCACTGCCGGTCGTCCACCTGACCGGCGACCGGGTGTCGGTCGCGGCGGCCGACCGGCGGGGTCTGCTCGCCACCGTGGCCGGCTGCCTGGCGTTGCACCGGCTTGAGGTGATCTCCGCGGACGCCTCCGCCGTCGACGGGCGGGCCCTTGTCGAGTGCCGGGTACAGCCCCGCTACGGCCTTCCGCCGGACCCGGTCCCGCTCCGCGCCGACCTGCGCCGGGCGGTCGCCGGCGACGTGTCGGTCACCCAACGGTTGCGTGGCCGTGCGCTCGCCAGCCGTGCCGGCGGCGCGGCTCCACGAGTGGTCTGGCACCGCGAGGCGGCCACGGACGCCGTACTGCTGGAACTGCGCGCCGCCGACGCCGCCGGGCTGCTCTACCGGGTCGCCTGCGCGCTCGACGAGGCCGGCGCCCTGGTTCGCGCGGCCCGCATCTCCACCCTCGGCGCCGACGTGGTCGACGCCTTCTATCTGGTGGGCGGTTGGCCGGACGACGCCACCCGAGCCCGCCTGGAAGCCGCAGTCCTAGCCGCCGTCTAACCGCCCCGCCGTTTCCCGCTGCCCCGCCCCGCGTTCCCCGCGTTCCCCGCGTTCCCCGCGTTCCCCGCGTTCCCCGCGTTCCCCGCGTTCCCCGCGTTCCCCGCGTTCCCCGCGTTCCCCGCGTTCCCCGCGTTCCCCGCGTTCCCCGCGTTCCCCGCGTTCCCCGCGTTCCCCGCGTTCCCCGCGTTCCCCGCGTTCCCCGCGTTCCCCGCGTTCCCCGCGTTCCCCGCGTTCCCCGCGTTCCCCGCGTTCCCCGCGTTCCCCGCGTTCCCCGCGTTCCCCGCGTTCCCCGCGGCGATCTTGCACTTTGTGTCCCCGCGTACCGCGCAAAAGCCACATCCTGGCGACACAAAGTGCAAGATCGCGAGGGCGAGGGCGAGGGCGAGGGCGAGGGCGAGGGCGAGGGCGAGGGCGAGGGCGAGGGCGATCGCGGGGGCGAGGGCGAGGGCGCGGGGGTGAGGGTGGATGGGCGGGGTGGGGGTACGTCCGGGGGCGTAGGGGCGGCGCCGCTCGTGGACGGACGTCGAGCGGCACCTGCGCGGGCAGAATGACGGCCATGCGACAGGGCGGGCAGTGGCGGTGGCCGGAGGTGGCGGCGGATGCCGCGCTGGCCCTGGTGCTGCTCGGGTTCGGGTTGCTCGCCACCGGCCTGGCCGGGGACAACCAGCCAGGGTCCAGGCCGGTGGACGCCGCCAGTCGGGCGCTGATCGCCGTCGCCGCGCTCGCCCTGCTGGTCCGGCGGCGCTCCCCCGTCGCCGCCCTCGCCGTGGTCACAGTGGCCACCTCGACGTACCTGCTGACCGGCTACCCGTACGGGCCGATTCTGGTCACGTTCCTGGTCGCGGTCTACACAGTGGCCGTGCGGCTGCCGGTGCGACCGGCGGCGCTCGCCACCGGTGGGGCGTTCGTCCTGTTGTTGGCGCACGTCTTCTTCGGGCAGGGGCCGGCGCCGGGTTGGACGGGAGTGCTGCCCGCGTCGGCCTGGGTGGTCGTACCGCTCGCGGTGGGGGTGGTGGTGCGGGTGAGCCGTGAGGCGACAGCGCGTACCCGTGCCGAAGAGGCCCGCAGACGAGTTGAGCAGGCGCGACGGCAGGCCGACGAGGAGCGGCTGCGCATCGCGCAGGAGGTGCACGACGTGGTGGGGCACGGGCTGGCCGCGATCAGCATGCAGGCGGAGATCGCCCTGCACCTGCTGCCGAAGCGGCCGGAGCAGGCGGAGGTGGCGCTGACCGCGATCAGCCGGACCAGCCGCGAGGCGCTGGACGAGCTGCGGGTCACCCTGGGCGCGGTGCGGCGGGGCGCGGAGCGCGGACCGGTACCCGGCCTGGCCCGGCTCCCCGCGCTGCGCGACCGGCTCGCCGGGGCGGGGCTCGCCGTCGAGGTGCGCGTGGTCGGGGACCCCCGGGAGGTGCCGGCCGCTGTCGACCTGGCCGCGTACCGGGTGGTGCAGGAGGCGTTGACGAACGTGCTGCGTCACGCGGGGGTGGCGAGCGCGGAGGTGACGGTGGGCTACCGCGCCGACGAGGTGACGGTCGAGGTCACCGACCGGGGGGTGGGTGCCGGCCGCCCCGGGACGGCTCCTGCCGACGACGAGGGTGGCCACGGTCTGGCCGGGATGCGGGAGCGGGTCGCGGCGCTGGGCGGGCGGTTGAGCACCGGGCCGCGCGCCGGGGGCGGGTTCCGGGTGTACGCCGGGCTGCCCGTGGAGCCGACGACGTGATCCGGGTGCTGATCGCCGACGACCAGGACCTGGTCCGGCTCGGGCTGCGCGCGCTGGTGGAGAGCGAGGACGACCTGGCGCTGGCCGGTGAGGCGTCCGACGGGCTGCGGGCTGTCGAGTTGGCCCGTCGGGAACGGCCGGACGTGGTGCTGATGGACATCCGGATGCCCGGCATCGACGGCATCGAGGCGACCCGCCGTATCGTCGCCGACCCCGACCTGACCGGCACGCGGGTGGTGGTGCTCACCACCTTCGAGCTGGACGAGTACGTCTTCGACGCGCTGCGCCACGGTGCGAGCGGGTTCCTCACCAAGGACACCAGACCGGCTGAGCTGCTGCGCGCGATCCGGCTCGTCGCCGAGGGGGAGGCGCTGCTGTCGCCGTCGGTGACCCGTCGGGTGGTGCGGGAGTTCGCGACCCGGCCGTCCCGGGTGCTTCGTCCGCACCCCCGACTCGAGGCGCTGACCGATCGGGAGCGGCAGGTCGTCGGCCTGGTCGGTGAGGGCCTGAACAACGAGGAGATCGCCGCACGGTTGGTGGTCAGCCCGGCGACCGCGCGGACCCACGTCAGCCGGGCGATGGGCAAGCTGGGAGCCCGGGATCGGGCCCAGCTCGTCGTGTTCGCGTACCAGTCGGGGTTGGTGTCGGGGTGAGGCCCGGGCCGGGCGACAGCGGCCCTACGGCCGGGCGGTTACCCTAGCGGTGGCCGGACTCCGCAGTGCCGGCCGCGTTGTGCCCGCCGGAACACTGACAAACGGGATGTTCGCGTGTTTGACACCTTGAGTGACCGCCTGTCCGGGATCTTCACCAAGCTCCGCGGCAAGGGGCGGCTCACCGACGCCGACATCGACGCCACCGCGCGCGAGATCCGCCTCGCGCTGCTGGAGGCGGACGTCGCGCTGCCGGTGGTCAAGGGCTTCATCGCGGCCGTCAAGGAGCGGGCGCGCAGCTCCGAGGTCTCCCAGGCGCTGAACCCGGCCCAGCAGATCATCAAGATCGTCAACGAAGAGCTGATCACCGTGCTCGGCGGCGAGGGCCGACGGCTCCAGTTCGCCAAGCAGCCGCCGACCGTGATCATGTTGGCAGGCCTCCAGGGTTCCGGTAAGACGACCCTCGCCGGCAAGCTGGCCCGCTGGCTCAAGGGCCAGGGGCACCAGCCGCTGCTGGTCGCCGCCGACCTTCAGCGTCCCAACGCCGTCGGGCAGCTCCAGGTGCTCGGTGGCCGGGCCGGTGTCGAGGTGTACGCCCCGGAGCCCGGCAACGGCACCGGTGACCCGGTGCAGGTGGCCCGCGCGTCGATCGAGCACGCGAAGCGCTCCGCACGCGACATCGTCATCGTCGACACCGCCGGCCGGCTCGGCATCGACGCCGAGATGATGCAGCAGGCCGCCGACATCCGCGACGCGGTCTCGCCGGACGAGGTCATCTTCGTCATCGACGCGATGGTCGGTCAGGACGCCGTCCGCACCGCTGAGGCGTTCCGCGACGGCGTCGGCATCACCGGTGTGGTGCTCTCCAAGCTCGACGGCGACGCCCGTGGTGGTGCCGCGCTGTCGGTCCGCGAGGTCACCGGGCAGCCGATCCTCTTCGCCTCCACCGGTGAGAAGCTGGAGGACTTCGACGTCTTCCACCCCGACCGGATGGCCAGCCGGATCCTCGGCATGGGCGACGTCCTCACTCTGATCGAGCAGGCCGAGCAGGCCTTCGACTCCGATCAGAAGGAGAAGATGACCGCCAAGCTGATGGGCGGTGAGCAGTTCACCCTGGACGACTTCCTCGACCAGCTCATCGCGGTGCGGCGGATGGGCCCGATCGCCAACGTCCTGGCCATGATGCCCGGCATGGGGCAGATGAAGGACCAGCTCGCCGAGCTGGACGACAGCCACTTCGACCGGGTCACCGCGATCATCCGGTCGATGACCCCGGGCGAGCGGACCAACCCGAAGATCATCAACGGTTCCCGCCGGGCGCGCATCGCCAACGGCTCCGGGGTCACAGTGATGGACGTCAACCAGCTGCTCAACCGCTTCGCCGACGCGCAGAAGATGATGAAGCAGATGGGCGGCATGATGGGCCTGCCCGGCGGTGGCCGCCGCAAGGCGACCAAGTCGCCGAAGAACAAGCGCAAGGGCACCAAGGGTGGCGGTCGCCCGCGTACCGGCGCCGGCGCCGGGATGCCCGCGGGCTTCCCGGGGGGTATGCCGCAGCTCCCGCCGGGGATGGACCCGAACGACCTCGCTGGCGGCCAGGGCCTGCCGCCCGGCTTCAAGCTCCCGAAGATCGACTTCAACAAGCTCGGCAAGGGTGGCGACAACCGCCCCCGCTGACCTCCGTGCGGGTCGAGGACGACCTGCTCGCCCCCGACGGGGAGTGATCGGGTAGGACTGTGCGCATGGCTCTTCATGTGCGCGGCGTGCTGCTCCCCGACGACGAGGTACGGGATCTCTGGCTGGTCGGCGACCGGGTGACCTTCACCCCGGTGCCCGGCGCGGAGACCGTCGTCGACGGTGGCTTCGTGCTGCCGGGGCTGGTCGACGCGCACTGCCACATCGGCATCGCCCGAGGTGGCGCCCCGATCACCTCGCTCGACCAGGCCCGCGCGTTGGCCCACGTCGACCGGGACGCCGGGGTGCTGGCGATCCGGGACGCCGGCTCGCCGTACCCGTACCCCGAACTCGACGACGAGCCGGGCCTGCCGCGACTGGCCCGCGCGGGCCAGCACGTCGCCCCGCCGAAGCGCTACCTGCGCGACATCGGCGTGGAGGTCGACGCGGCCGAGGTGGCCGCCACCGTGGCCGCGCAGGCGCGGGCCGGCAACGGCTGGGTCAAGCTGGTCGGCGACTGGATCGACCGGGGCGTCGGTGACCTGGCGCCAGCCTGGGACGCGGACACCCTCACCGCCGCCGTGCGGGCCGCGCACGACGCCGGGGTACGCGCCGCGGTGCACACGTTCTCCGAATCGGCCGTCGAGATCATGGTGCGGGCCGGGGTGGACTCGGTGGAGCACGGCACCGGGCTCAGCCTCGACCTGATCGACGAGATGGCCCGCCAGGGCACCGCCCTGGTCCCCACGATGATCAACATCGCGACCTTCGGGGGCATCGCCGAGCAGGCGCGGGGCAAGTTCCCCGGGTACGCCGACCACATGCTCGCGCTGCGCGACGGCTTCCCCGAGGTGGTGCGTGCCGCGCACGAGGCCGGGGTGCCCATCTACGTGGGCACCGACGCCGGCGGCGGCATCGATCACGGGCTGGCCGCCGAGGAGATGCTGCTGCTGCACGAACGGGCCGGCATGGCGCCCACCGACGTACTCGCCGCCGCCTCCTGGGGCGCCCGTGCGTGGCTCGGCTTCGCCGGCCTGGTCGAAGGCGGCCTCGCCGACCTGACCGTCTACCCCGAAGACCCCCGTAGTGACCTGCGCGTGGTCCGCGCCCCGTCGCGCACGATCCTCCGCGGCCGCGTCATCCGCTGACCCCCGCCGGCGCCCCGCCACCCGGTGTGGCGCCGGCCGAGCCTGACCGTGCGGACCGTGCAGGCCGTGTCGTGCCGGCCCGGCCCGCCGCCCGGCCCGGCCCGGCCCGCCGCCCGGCCCGGCGCGGCCCGGCGTGGCGTGGCGTGGCGTGGCCCGACCCGACCCGGCCCTACGCGGCGCGAGGCGGCCCGGCCCGGCGCAAGATCGTGCTCGATCCAGGTTGTAGTGGCATCCCCGAACCCCGAGGCCCCTACATCCAGGATCGAGCGCGATCTTGGTGTTCGGCGAGATCAAAACCCGCGCAACATCGGGGATGTTGCTGTCTCCCGCGCGCCTGAGGCAGCAACATCCGGCAAGTTGCTCGGATCTTGGTGCGGGGTGCGGGGTGCGGGGTGCGGGGTGCCGGGTGCGGGGTGCCGGGGTGCGGGGTGCGAGGTGCGGGCTGCGGGAGTGCCCGGGCTGCGGGGACGCGCGGGCGGGCGTGTGGGGTGCGCGGGGGTGCGGGGTGCCCGGGGTGCGGGGACGCGCGGGCGCGCGGCGTGCATGGTGCGGGAACGCGCGGGTGTGCGGGAACGCGCGGGGCGCGGCGTGTGCGGGGTGCGGGGACGTGCCGGGCGGGTGTGCGGGGTGCCCGGGCTGCGGGGACGCGCGAGCGGCCTGCGCGGTGCCCGCCGCGGGGTCAGGGGGCTGGGCGGGCGGCGGCGCTGAAGAGGTGTACGGCAAGGTCGGCGAGGGACGTGGCGGTCTGCTCGATCGGTTCACGGGGGAGCACGATGTGGCTGACCACCAGGCGGACGATGGTGTCGGCGGCGAAGGCCAGCGCGGCGTGGTCCGCTCCGGGCAGGTGGTCGCCGGCCCAGTCGATCAGAGCGCCGGACGCCTCGGTGAGCACCATCTCGGCCCGGGTGGTGAGGTACGGCAGTAGCTCGTCCGAGCCGCCCCGGGCGCTGGTCAGGATCGCCTTGATCAGCGGGTTTTCGGCCGCGGTGGTGAGGGTGTGCGCGATAGCCGCGTACGCGCCGGCGCGTACGTCGGTGCCGTGGGCGAGCAGAGCGGTCCGGACGGCGCCGACGAACCGGTCCACCTCGGCGCGGGCGAGCGCCTCGGCCAGCCCTGCCTTGCTGCCGAACTCGTTGTAGACGGTCTGTCGGCTCACCCCGGCGGCGTTCGCGACGGCACCCATCCGGACGCCGTCCCATCCGGTCGCGACTGTCAGCGCGCGGGCGGCGTCGACGATGCCGGTCCGGACCGGCGTAGGGCTCCTCTGCTCAATCATGGTGGTCGAAGTGTAGGCCGGCGTGTCGGCCGGACCGGTCGGCGATCGGGCTGGTCGGCTGCCGGTGTCGGGTCACCCGGCGCACCCGGTTCGGGGCCCGGTGTGCCAGATCGGGGGCCTCGGGCTCGGGGGTGCGAGCCGCTCCGGCGTGCCGATCGAGGAAGGTCCTGACGGCGGATGCCGACGATGCCGCGCCCGAGCGCACCACCCTGACGAGCGGCGCATAGGATGTGCGGTCATGGCACGCGTGCTCACTCCCCGTGCGGAGGATTTCCCCCGCTGGTACCAGGACCTGATCGCCAAGGCGAAGCTGGCCGACAACGGCCCGGTTCGCGGCACCATGGTCATCCGACCGGCCGCCTACGCGATCTGGGAGCGTATGCAGGCGGAGATGGACGCTCGGATCAAGGCGGCGGGTGCGGAGAACGCGTACTTCCCGCTGTTCATCCCTGAGAGCTACCTCAAGCGCGAGGCGCAGCACGTCGAGGGCTTCTCGCCGGAGCTGGCGGTCGTCACCCACGGTGGTGGCAAGCCCCTGGCCGAGCCGGTGGTGGTGCGTCCGACCAGCGAGACGGTCATCGGCGAGTTCATGGCCAAGTGGATCGACTCGTACCGGGACCTGCCGCTGCTGCTCAACCAGTGGGCGAACGTGGTCCGGTGGGAGCTCCGTCCGCGGATCTTCCTGCGTACCAGCGAGTTCCTCTGGCAGGAGGGGCACACCGCGCACGCCACCCGTGAGGACGCCCGGGTGTACGCGCGGCGGATCCTGCACGAGGCGTACGAGGACCTGATGGTCAACGTGATCGGCATTCCGGTGGTGGTCGGCCTGAAGACGACGCGCGAGCGCTTCGCCGGGGCGACGGCCACGTACACCTGCGAAGGCATGATGGGCGACGGCAAGGCGTTGCAGCTGGGCACCAGCCACGAGCTGGGCCAGAACTTCGCCAAGGCGTTCGACATCAGCTACTCCTCCAAGGAGGGCGGCCGGGAGCACGCCTGGACGACCTCCTGGGGCACGTCCACGCGGATGCTCGGCGGCCTGATCATGGCCCACGGCGACGACAACGGCCTGCGCGTGCCGCCGAGGCTCGCGCCGATCCAGGCGTACGTCATGATCGTCAAGGACGGCGACGGCGTCGGCGAGGCGGCGGCCAAGCTGCGCGACGGCCTGCGCGACGCCGGTGTCCGGGTCGCGCTCGACGACCGGACCGACACCCCGTTCGGCCGCCGGGCCGTCGACGCCGAGCTGCGCGGCTATCCGGTACGCGTCGAGGTCGGCCCCCGTGACCTGGCCGTGGGCAACGCGACGGTGGTGCGTCGGACCGACGGCTCGAAGACCCCGACGCCGGTGGCGGACGTGATCACCGCGGTGCTGGCCGCCCTGGAGACCGACCAGCAGGTGCTGCACGACCAGGCGCTGGCCAACCGCGAGTCCCGCACGGTGGAGGTGGCCACCCTGGCCGAGGCGATCGAGGCCGCCGCGACCGGCTGGGCGCGGGTGCCATGGTCGGCGATCGGCGTCGCCGGTGAGGCGGAGGCGAACGGCCAGGGCGTCACTGTGCGCTGCCTGTTGCGCGCCGACGGTTCGGTACCGGACTCGGAGGACGAGCCGGATCTCGTCGCCATCCTCGCCCGCGCCTACTGAGGTGCGGCCGGGCAACCCCGTCGACCGGTTCGCGCCGGGTCGGCTGATCATGCATCGGAACGTGCGGCACGGCCGGATCGGGTGGGTCCGGCCGGCCCGCGTGGTCAGCGACGACGATCGAGGGTTGCTGGTCTGGATCGCCCGGGACTCGCCGGTGGCCCACGAGGTGACCGAGGCCGGGTTGGGGATGCGGGCGATGCCGTTCGCCGAGTGGATCTCGTCGACGTACCGGTTGGCGGAGGGACGTTGGAACGGCCCGCCGCTGTTGAAGTTCCTGCCCACCGGGGCGGCGCACTCCGTCTGGTGGTTCCGGGACGCCCAGGGCCGGTTCGCCCACTGGTACGTGAACCTCGAGGAGCCCGGTGTCCGCTGGGACGACGGCTCGGTTGCCGGCGTCGACGTGGTGGACCAGGACCTGGACGTGGTGGTGTGGCCGGACCGCAGCTGGGAGTGGAAGGACGAGGGCGAGTTCGTCGAGCGGCTCGCCTTCGGCGCCGACTACTGGGTGACCGACGAGAAGGCGGTCCGCGCCGAGGGGGAGCGGGTGATCGCGCTCGCCGAGGCTGGCGAGTTCCCGTTCGACGGCACCTGGTGTGACTTCACACCCCCACCAGAGTGGGGCGTACCGGACAAGCTTCCGCCGGGATGGGACCGTCCGCCGGTGCGTTGAGTCGTGTTCCAGCTCACCCACGATGCGGTGTCCGGGTCCGATGCGTGCGATCGGCAGCGGATCTGGCAGAATGGGTCGCTGGTATCCGGCGCGCGTCCGGCGCCCTCTAACCCGGGCACGTCGCCAGTCCACCGAGTAGTCTCCGGCCCAACCCCACGGGTCCGGTCGGCGCTCACCCATGCACACCGCCCGCCTGGGCCGGTGAGATCGCAACAGGAGCGAAACAACTGTGGCCGTAAAGATCCGGCTCCTGCGGATGGGCAAGATCCGCAACCCGCAGTACCGCATCGTCATCGCCGACTCCCGCACCAAGCGTGACGGTCGGGCGATCGAGTTCGTCGGGATTTACCAGCCCAAGGAAGACCCCTCGATCATCGAGGTCAAGTCGGAGCGGGTCCAGTACTGGCTGTCCGTCGGCGCTCAGCCGAGCGAGGCGGTGCAGCGGCTGCTCGAGCTGACCGGTGACTGGCAGAAGTACAAGGGCCTGCCGGCCCCGCCGCCGCTCCTGGTCGCCCCCGAGCGGGCCGACCGCAAGGCGACGTACGAGGCTGAGGCGAAGGCCGCCGCCGGGCTCGCCCCGGAGACCCCGGCCAAGCCGGCCAAGAAGGCCGCCAAGGCTGCCGAGGCTCCGAAGACCGAGGCTCCCGCTGAGGCTCCGGCGGCCGAGGCTCCGAAGACCGAGGCTCCGGCCGAGGCGCCGGCCGCTGCCGACGCCGGTGAGCAGGCCTGACATGCCACTGCGTCCGGCGTTGGAGCACCTGGTCAAGGGCATCGTCGACCACCCGGACGACGTCCGGGTGCGGCTTGTCGATTCCCGTCGGGGCAAGCGGCTCGAAGTCCGCGTGCACCCCGAGGACCTTGGCACTGTGATCGGGCGGTCCGGCCGGACCGCCAAGGCGCTGCGCCAGGTGATCGGCTCCATCGGCGGGCGCGGGGTTCGCGTCGACATCGTCGACTCGTACTGATGCAGCTCGTCGTCGGCAGGATCGGCAAGCCGCACGGTGTCCGCGGTGAGGTCACCGTGGAAGTGCGGACCGACGAGCCCGAGGCACGGTTCGCCCCCGGCACAGTGCTGCGCACTGAGCCGGGGGCGACACCCCCGCCTGCGCGCAACACCGTGCTGGGCACCGAGCCGGGGGCGACACCTGCGGACGAGCCCGGGGTGCCGTTCCGGGTTCCCGCGGAGCTGACCATCGAGGAATCCCGCTTCCACCAGGGTCGGGTGCTGATCGCGTTCGAGGGCATCCCGGACCGCAACACCGCTGAGGCTCTGCGCGGGACGCTGCTCGTGGTGGACAGCGCCGACGTGACCCCACCGGACGACCCGGAGGAGTTCCACGACCACCAGTTGGTCGGGTTGGCTGTGGTGACCCCGGCCGGCGAACACCTGGGCGAGGTCGCCCGCATCGACCACGCGCCCTCGTCCGACCTGCTGGTGCTGCGGCGCCCCGAGGGGCGTATCGCGTTGATCCCGTTCGTCCGGGCGATCGTTCCGGAGGTCGACCTGGCCGGCGGACGTGTGATCGTCGACCCGCCAGCCGGCCTGCTCGACCTTTAGGACCAGCCCGCACATGCGCGTCGACGTCGTGTCGATCTTTCCGGAGTACTTCGCCCCGCTGGAGCTGTCGCTGATCGGACGGGCGCGGGCCAACGGCGTACTCCAACTCGCCGTGCACGACCTGCGGACCTGGACCCACGACGTGCACCGCACCGTCGACGACACCCCCTACGGTGGCGGGCCGGGAATGGTCATGCGCCCCGAGCCGTGGGGTGAGGCACTGGACGCCCTCGCGCCGGTCGACGCCCCACCGCCAAGGCTGCTGGTGCCGTCGCCGGCCGGTGCCCCCTTCACCCAGGCCATGGCGTACGAGTTGGCGGCCGAGTCGCATCTGCTCTTCGCCTGCGGCCGCTACGAGGGGATCGACCAGCGGGTCCTGGCGCACGCCGCCACCCGGATGCCGGTCACCGAGGTCTCGCTCGGTGACTACGTGCTCTTCGGCGGCGAGGTCGCGGTCCTGGTGATGCTGGAGGCGGTCACCCGGCTGCTGCCGGGGGTGCTGGGCAACGCGGGCTCGTTGGACGAGGAGTCGCACGCGCACGGGCTGCTGGAGGCGCCGATCTACACCAAGCCGCCGAGTTGGCGTGGGCACGACGTGCCGGAGGTGCTCCGCTCCGGTGACCACGGCAAGATCGCCCGCTGGCGGCGTGAGGAGGGTCTGCTGCGCACGGCCGCCCGCCGGCCGGACCTGCTGGCCGCGTTGCCGGCCGATCGGCTCGACAAACGGGACATCGCGGCCCTGGACCAGGCCGGATTTCAACCTCCGCCGGGGGATGTGGCAAAGTAGGGGGGTTGCCGCATCCGTCCGCGCCCGCGGTCGGCTGCGAGGATCCCCGACCGGGGTCGGTCCGCCGATCACCACCCGGGAATCAGAATCACCCACCCGCGCACCGAGTGACGGTGCGCCGTGAGCCTTACGAGGACGCAGCGATGAACATCCTGGACGCCCTTGACGCCCAGTCGAAGCGGACCGACCTTCCCGACTTCCGGGCCGGTGACACCGTCAAGGTGCACGCCCGCGTCGTCGAGGGCAACCGGTCCCGTGTCCAGATCTTCCAGGGCGTCGTGATCCGCCGCCAGGGTGACGGTCTGCGCGAGACCTTCTCGGTCCGCAAGGTCAGCTTCGGTGTCGGCGTCGAGCGGACCTACCCGCTCAACGGCCCGGGCATCGACCGGATCGAGGTCGTGACCCGCGGTGACGTGCGTCGCGCCAAGCTCTACTACCTGCGCGAGCTGCGCGGCAAGAAGGCCAAGATCAAGGAGAAGCGGGAGAAGCAGCCCAGCTGACTTCCCGCTCGCCACGCCGCCCGAGCTGCGCGTATGCCGTACCGACCAGAGCGCATTACCCTGGTCGATACGGGCGCAGCGAGGCGGCGGTCCCGCCCAGGTGGCGGGTAGTTGTCCACTACCGCCCGTGGAGCCTCGACGAGGCTCCCGGGCGGTGGTGTTTTCTGCGGACCGGGGAGTGGCGTGGTGCAGACGCTTGACGAGGACGGCACCGTCGATCCGTGGCGCCGACGGGCTCGCCGCACCCGCCGGCAGATGCCTCTCTGGCAGGAGTTGCCGCTGCTGCTGGTGGTCGCGTTCTGCCTCGCGGTGCTGATCCGCACCTTCCTGCTCCAGGCGTTCTTCATTCCGTCCGGCTCGATGGAGGACACCCTCCTCGTCGGTGACCGGGTGCTGGTCAACAAGGTCGTCTACGACGTTCGTGACCCGCTGCGCGGCGAGGTGGTGGTCTTCCGGGGCACCGACCGCTGGGCGCCGCAGGTCGACGAGCAGCCGAAGCCCGGCGTCGGCGGCCGGCTCGCCCGTACCGTCGGCGACCTGGTCGGGGTGAGCCGCCCCGGTGAGAAGGACTTCATCAAGCGGGTGATCGGTCTCCCCGGTGACCGGGTCAAGTGCTGCGACAGCCAGGGCCGGGTGACAGTCAACGGCATCCCGCTCAACGAGTCGTACGTCCTGCGGGACTCACCCCTGGACCTGCCACCCAACCCGGCGGAGTGTCGCTCCCGGCGCTTCGACGAGATCGTCGTGCCACCCGGTCAGATCTTCGTGATGGGTGACCACCGCGAGGTCTCCCAGGACGCGCGTTGCCAGGGGCCGGTGCCGATCGACAACGTGGTCGGGCGGGCCTTCATGGTGGTCTGGCCGTCGTCGCGGTGGAGCGCGCTGTCGGTGCCGTCGACGTTCGAGGACGTCTCCGGGCCGGCCACGGCGTCCACCGCTGCGCCTCCGGCGCGACCGACCCCGCAGGGCGGTGTGCTGCTGATGCTTCCGTTGGCAGCCGCGCTACGGGGTTCCCGCGCGTTCCGGACGGTGGCGTCCAGCCGGGCAACGTAGGCTCCTTGGCGTGATTGACGAGCAGACCGACAAGCCGCGCAGCTCCTTCTGGAAGGAGCTGCCGATCCTGCTGGGTGTGGCGATCCTGGTCGCGGTGCTGGTCCGCGCCTTCGTGCTGCAGACCTTCTTCATCCCATCCCCGTCCATGGAAAACACTCTCAAGATCGATGACCGGGTGCTGGTCAACAAGCTTGTCTACGACTTCCGGTCACCGCACCGCGGCGAGGTGATCGTGTTCAAGGCTCCGACCGCGTGGAGCGGCAACCCCGATGGTGAGGACTTCATCAAGCGGGTGATCGGCATCCCCGGCGACCACGTGGTCTGCTGCGACCCCGAGGAACGGCTGATGATCAACGGCAAGTCGCTGGACGAGCCGTACATCTTCTCCATGGACGGGATTCGCGACAAGGCCGCCGACCAGGAGTTCGACATCACCGTGCCGGAGGGCCGGCTGTGGGTGATGGGCGACCACCGGTCGGCCTCCGGCGACTCGCTGGAGCACTGGCAGCAGTCCGGGCAGAACATCACCGAGGCCACCATCCCCGAGGACGACGTGGTCGGGCGGGCGTTCACCGTCTTCTGGCCGGTCAACCGGGCCACCTGGCTGACGGTGCCCGACGGGTTCGACGGCATTCCCAAGCCGTAGGCCGACGGGGCGTGGGCGATCCGTCGTCGGTCTGGCAGGCTGGTGCGGTGACCGTGAGCGCGAGGAGTGAGCCTGCGAGCCCCGCAGCCGCGAGCAGTGGCGACCGTGCCTACACCCCTCGACGCGCGGCTCGCGTGCTGCTCGTCGACGCGGCCGGCCGGGTCCTGCTGTTCGAGGGCTTCGATCCGGCCCGACCCGGGCACCGCTACTGGTTCACTCCCGGCGGCGGGCTCGATCCGTCGGAGTCCCCGGCGGCGGGCGCGGCCCGGGAGTTGGCCGAGGAGACCGGCCTGCGGCTCGACCCGGCCCAGTTGGGCGAGCCGGTCTGGTCCGACGCGACCGAGTTCTCCTTCGACGGCATCTGGTACCGCCAGGAGCAGGATTTCTTCCTCTTCCGGGTGGACTCCTGGCGGGTGGACACCACGGGCTTCAACGACATCGAGCGACGCAGCATCGCCGACCACCGCTGGTGGGTTCCGGCTGAGCTGGCGGCCAGCGGCGACCGGTTCTACCCGCCCGAACTGCCCGCCCTGCTGACCCGACTGGGGCAGTCGAGCACCGCCGGCCGGGGAGAGGCGTCGTGCTGACCCCGCCGCGCACTGTGGTGCGCCGCGAGGCGGGCCTGTACGCCCTGGAGCGGGCGTTGCAGCGCCGTGGCTTCCGGCACGTCGCCGGCGCCGACGAGGCGGGCCGCGGGGCGTGCGCCGGTCCGCTGGTCGCCGCCGCTGCGGTGCTGCCCGAGGGGCGGCGCGGCGAGATCGAGGGGCTGGCCGACTCGAAGCTTCTCACCCCGGCCAGCCGGGAACGGGTGTACGCGGAGGTCGTGGACCGGGCGCTCGCGTACGCCGTGGTGGTCATCCCGGCCGAGGAGGTCGACGCCCGGGGTCTGCACGTGTGCAACCTGGCCGCGATGCGCCGGGCGCTCGCCTCGCTCACCACCCGCCCGGAGTACGTGCTGACCGACGGGTTCGGCGTGGACGGCCTGGGTGTGCCCGGGTTGGCGGTGTGGAAGGGCGACCGGGTGGCCGCGTGTGTGGCGGCTGCCAGTGTGCTGGCCAAGGTCACCCGGGACCGGCTCATGGTCGAGTTGGACGGGGTGTTCCCGGCGTACGGCTTCGCCGAGCACAAGGGCTACATCACCCCGGAGCATTCGGCGGCGCTGCGGGAGCACGGGCCGTGCCGGGAGCACCGGTTCTCGTACGTCAATGTCGCCGCGGTCTCCGGCCGCGACGGCCGGCCGCCGCGCGCCCGACGGCCCGGCGGTCACGGCCTGGATGAGCCGATGGAGCGCTCGTGGGCGTCAGGGGGTACCGTCGGCGTGGCGTTGGGCGAGCAGCCTCGGCCTCCGACGCCGGTGGGGGAAGATGTGGCCATGGAAGGCGGAGTGCGATGAGCGCGGAAGATCTCGAGAAGTACGAGACCGAGATGGAGCTGCAGCTCTACCGGGAGTACCGCGACATTGTCCGCCAATTCTCCTACGTGGTGGAGACGGAGCGTCGGTTCTACCTGGCCAACCAGGTCGACCTGCACGTGCGTAACTCCGACGGCGAGGTCTACTTCGAGGTCGAGATGCACGACGCCTGGGTGTGGGACATGTACCGTCCCGCCCGCTTCGTGAAGAACGTCCGGGTGATGACCTTCAAGGACGTCAACGTCGAGGAGCTGGAGAAGCCCGACATCTCACTGCCCGCCGACTCCGGCTTCGGCGGCTGAGCGCACCCGAGCCGCCGGGCAGTGCCACGGGCCCCCCACCCGTGGCGTGACACCCGCCGCCGATCACTCGGCCGGCACCACGACCTCGACCCGCTGCACCATGTTGTTGGCGAAGCCGCCACGATTCCATTGTTGCTCGACCGACTGGGTTCGCCCGGACGCGTCGGTAGCCCGCGCGCCGAGCACGTACCGGCCGGGGGTGGCGACCCACTCGTGCCGCCAGCGCCGCCAGGCGAAGTCCCCCGCGTCCGTCGGGTCCAGTTCGGCCGGCGTCCAGCTCTGGCCCCCGTCGGTGGTCACCTCCACGGCGACCACCGGAGCGTGCCCCGACCAGGCCCGACCATCCAGCGTGCACGGGCCCTGTCGCAGCACTCGACGGCGGGACATGAAGTCGGGGAAGCCGGGCGGGCGGACCAGCGCCCGCGGCTCGATCCGGGTCACCGGCACGCCCGGGTCGTCGGCGTCGCGGCGTACCCGGTAGGCCACCGCGTTCTGGTACCCCTCGAACGGCGCGGTCCGCAGCTCGATCGAGTGGACCCACTTCACGTGCGCCATGCCGTACCAGCCCGGCACGATCAGCCGCAGCGGCGCGCCGTGCTGCGGCAGCAGGGGAGCGCCGTTCATCTCGTACGCCAGCAGCACCTCCTCGCGCAGCGCGTCGGCGACCGGAAGCGCCCGCTGGTAGTCCTGCTCGATTCCGCGCTCCACGCCGTGATCGGCGCCGGTGAAGACGACGTCCACCGCGTCCGGGTCGACGCCCGCCTCGCGCAGCAGCGGAGCGAGGGGGGTGCCGGTCCACTCGGCGTTGCCGACCGCCTCGACAAGCCACGGCTGGCTGACCGGCCGGGGGTGCAGAAGGGCCCGCCCGTTGCCGGCGCACTCCAGTGTCACCTGCCGGGTGACGCGGGGCCGCTCGCGCAGGTCGGCGAGGGTGAGCGTCAACGGACGGTCCACAGCGCCGCCGATGGTCAACGTGTGCGTCGCCGGGTCGAGTTCCGGGATGTCGTAGTGGATCAACAGGTAGTGCAACCCGGCCGGTGTGACGTCGTAGCGCAGCGCCTCCAACGGGATGCCGTGGTTGCGGGCCGCGAGCTGCAACTCCTCGGCGCTGATCGTCTCGTCCGGCTCCGCGAGCCGGGACGGGCCGCTGACGTCGGCCACGGTGGGCCCGGTGGAGGACGGCGTCCGGTCATCGAGAGTGGTCATGCGGCCTCCCCGGCACAGACGGCGGCACCCGCCGTACGCGGCCCAGCCTAGGCCCTCCGTGGCGGCCCGAAAACGGCACCGGAGGTACGGCGGCGTTCGCGCGACGGCCGTGGACAGCGTCCCGCCGTTCCCGGCATAGCAGATCATCGAGGGCATCGGGTGGTCGTCCACAGCACCTCCGGTTGTCCACAGCCCCGTCGGCAGGGCCGGCGGACGACCCCGCCTCGGCAGCAGGCTGGCGTCATGCGAGAGCCATCCGTCCGTTCGATCCGCCGCACGCTGCTGCTCTGCGCCGCGCTCCCGCTCGCACTGACCGTCCAGCTCTGCGGGCTGGCGGTGCTGATAGCGGCGGTGCCCGGCCAACCACCGACCCCGACCGTGCCGGCCGCGGCCCTGGCGGAGCCGGTCGCGGCCCCGAGCGTGCCGGTCGCTGGCCTGGCCGTGCTGGCAGTCGACCCGGTGCCCGCCGGGCGGTTCCGCTGGCCGGTGGACGGGCCACCCCGTCCGGTGCGCCGGTTCGACAGGCCGCCGCGACCGTGGCTGCCCGGCCATCGCGGCGTCGACCTGGCCGCCCCCGCCGGAGCGGTGGTCCGCAGCGCCGGGCCGGGCACAGTGCTCTTCGCCGGCCTGGTGGCCGGTCGACCGGTGGTCACCGTCGGGCACGCTGACGGGCTACGAACCACCCACGAACCGGTCCAACCCGCCGTACGCCCCGGCCAGCCGGTCACCGCCGGCGCTCCGCTGGGCGAGTTGCTGCGCGGGCATCCGGGGTGCCCGGCCGAGGCGTGCCTGCACTGGGGCCTACGCCGGGGCGAGGAGTATCTCGACCCGCTGGCCCTGCTCGGCCTCAGCCCGGTGCGTCTGCTCCCGGCCGGTCCGGTCCCGGTGTCCGCTTCCGGCCGTCAGGTCAGCGCTGGGCGAGCAGTGCCGGCAGCCGTGCGCCCAGCCGTTCGTACTCGTCGGCGGCGTTGTAGACCTGGCCGGTGAGTCGCAGCCACCCCCGACCACTCCAACTCATCACCGCCACCTCGGCGGCGAGCCGCTCACCGATCCGCGCCTGCAACGCCCGCGCCGCGTCGATAGTGGTGCCCGTGCCGGCCGGCAGCGGGATGAGGCGCAGCGCCACCCCCGGCCCACCGGGGTCGGGCAGATCGGCGGGGGCCACCCCCAGGGCGTCCCCCACCACCCGCTGGCCGTACGCGGCGAGCGCCGCGTTGTGCGCCCGCACCCGGTCGACGCCGAGACCGCGCATGGTGAACAGGCCCGCCGGGGCGGCCAACCAGGGCGTGTAGTCAAGCGTCGCCTGCCACTCGAGCCGGGCCGGGAAACCCGACTCCTGCTCCCAGGACACCACCAGTGGCTCGATCCGGTCCCGCCACTGCGGTGCCACAGCCAGCAGGGCCGTCCCGCGCGGGGCGTACGCCCACTTGTGCAGGTTGCCCACCCAGAAGTCCGCGCCGATGCTGGCAACAGTGGTGGGCAGCATGCCCGGGGCGTGCGCGGCGTCCACCAGGACCGGCACGCCGTGTTCGCGGGCCACCGCGACGATGGCGGCGGTCGGAAAGAGCTTGGCGGTGGCCGAGGTGAGCTGGTCGACGACGAGCAGCCGGGTCCGCCCGGGGCGCAGTCCGGCGCGGATGCTCTGCACGATCTGCTCGTCGGTGGCGGCCAGGGGGATCGGCAGGACCCGGCTGACCGCGCCGGTGCGACGGCACTCGCGCTGGATGGCCAGGCTCACCGCCCCGTACCCGTGGTCGGTGCTCAGCACCTCGTCGCCGGCCTTGAGGCCCACCGACTGGAGCACCACGGCGACGCCGGTGGTGGTGTTGCCCACCAGGGCACTGCCGTCCGGGTCGGCGCCCAGGAACCCGGCCAGGTGCCGGCGGGTGTGCGCGATCCGGTCGACCAGCCCCTGCGTGAAGAAACGCAGCGGGTTCGCCTCCATCTCGTCGCGCAGCCGCTGCTGGGCGCGCTGCACGCCGATCGGCACCGCGCCGAACGAGCCATGGTTGAGGTGGCTGACCGCCGGGTCCAGGGAGAAGAGCAGACGGGCGCCCGGGATCGGCTCAGGAGGATTCGGGACGCTCACTTGATGATCGTAACCGCCTCGCTCGCGCGCCCTCCGACCCTTGATCAGGCGCGGGCGCCTAACGGCCCTTGATCAGGCGCGCGGGTGCGCCTGCCGGTACGCGGCACGCAGCCGTTCGACCGAGACGTGGGTGTAGATCTGCGTGCTCGCCAGCGACGAGTGGCCGAGCAGCTCCTGCACCGCACGCAGGTCCGCGCCACCCTCCAGGAGGTGGGTGGCCGCGGAGTGGCGTAGATCGTGCGGGCTGGTCCGGGGCAGTCCGGTGGTCTCTGCGTACGCACCGACGATCTGACGCGCGGTCGTCGGGTTGAGCCGACCACCCCGGGCACCCAGCAGCAGCGCGTCGCCCGAGCGGGCGCCCACCATCGCCGGGCGGCCCTGGCGCAGCCAGTCGTCCAACGCCCGCTGGGCGGGCACCCCGTACGGCACCGAGCGCTCCCGCCCGCCCTTGCCGAACACCCTGATCACCCGCCGGCCGTGATCGACGTCGCCGACGTCCAACCCGCACGCCTCGCTGACCCGTACGCCGGTGGCGTAGAGCAACTCCAGCAGCACCCGGTCCCGTAGCGGCACCGCCTCGGCCGCTTCCGCTGCACCCGACGCCGGCCCGGCCGCCGCGTCCGTCCGCACTGCGTCGGCGCGCGCCTGGTCCGGGAGTTCTGGGTCGGCGCGCGTCTGGTCCGGGAGTTCTGGGTCCGTGCGCGTCTGGTCCGGGAGTTCTGGGTCCGTGCGCGTCTGGTCCGTGGGCGGTGCCTGCCGGGACGGTGCCTCGACCAGAGCGGCGGCCTGGTCGGCGCGCAGCACGCTGGGCAGTTCCCGGTGCGCGCGAGGGCTGGCCAGTGCGGCGCCCACGTCGGCGGGGAGCAGCCCGGCCCGGTGTGCCCAGGCGCTGAATGCCCGCGCCGACGCGGCCCGCCGGGCCAACGACGTGCGAGCGGCACCCGTGGTGCGCTGCCGCGCCAGCCAACTGCGCAGCACCGACAGGTCCAGCTCGGCGAGGTCGACGCAGCCCATCCGGACGGCGTGGTCGAACAGCGAGACCAGATCGGTGACGTACGCGCGGACGGTGTGCGCCGACCGGTTACGGACCCGGGACAGGTGCTCGGCGAAGTCGTCGATAGCGTCGCGCAACGCTGGCGGCAGTGCCTGGTGCATGGCCCGGGTGCCCCGGTCCGCCCGGCTCATCGTGGCCGCGCCGACGTGCCGGCCGGTTCCTCGGCCCCGGCACCCTCACTGACGGCTGACACGGCACCAGCCTACGGCCGGCCCGCCGCCGCCACGGGACACGACGGCGCCGGTGTCCACCCCCGACTATCGGCGGTTGTTCCTCTTGCTCAGGAAGACGAGCAAGCCGACAACGAGCACGGCGGTCACGACGAGACAGCAGAGCACGCTGATGTGCCACGGCTTGATTGCACCCATGACCGGGCACGGTACCGGCAGTACCGGCTGGCCGGGACCCCGACCGCGAGCGGCCGGCCGGATTCCGGCCGTGAGAGGTACGGGCATCCGGACGGCCACCCCGGCCGGGGTGGCGGTCACGCATCCGCTCAGGTAACAGCTCGACCGGACGCCGCCGCTCGCTCGGGTTTGGCGGGTGGGGCGAGGGCGTAGCCGTCATCGCGACGGACCACCATGGACAGCTCCTCCAGCAGAGACAGCTTGCGCAACGCGGTCCGTAGGTCGACGCCCGCGCGGGCGGAGAGCCGGTCCACGCCCATCGCGCCTCGGCGGGGCAGAGCCTCCAGCAGCGACCGCGTGTCGTCGTCCAGCGCGTCGGTGGCCCGCTGCGGTCCACGCGCTGGCGGGGCCAGGTCCGCGCCGATCCGACCCACCTCCTCCAGCACGTGCGCCACCCCGGTGACCAGCCGGGCCTTGTCGGGGAACTCGCGCAGGAACTCGTGGGCACCGACGGACATCGCCGAGGTCACCGGGCCCGGCACCACCATGGCCACCCGATTGGCGTGAATGGCTCGCCGCGCGGTCTGCGTCGCGCCACTGCGCGCCGACGCCTCCACCACGACGGTGCCCCGGGTGCCTGCGGCGATCACCCGGTTGCGGATCAGGAACCGGGGCCGCAGCGGCTCGGCACCGGGCGGCCACTCGCTGACCAACAGCCCCGTCTCGGCGATCCGGTCGAAGAGGGCGGCGTTGCCCATCGGGTACGGACGGTCCAGCCCGCAGGCGAGCACCGCGACGGTCAGACCGCCCGCGGTGAGTGCGCCCCGGTGGGCGGCGGCGTCGATGCCGAACGCGCCACCGGACACGACCGTCCAGTCCCGCTCGGCCAGGCCGTACCCCAGCTCGGTCGCGACGTGCTGCCCGTAACCGGTCGCCGCCCGCGCCCCCACCACGGCCACCGAGCGATCCAGAGCCTCACCGAGCGGCCAGCTCCCGCGTACCCAGAAGCAGAGCGGCGGGGCGGTCTCACCGTCCACCCGGCGGCTGACGTCCGGTAGCCGCATCGCGGCCAGGCTGGCGACCTGGGCCGGCCACTCCTCGTCGTCCGGCGTGACCAGCCGGGCACCCAGGCGGTCCCCCCGTTCCAGGGCTTCCGCGGCCACCGCTCGCACGTCGCCGGCCGCCGAGCGTGCCGCGACAGTGGTGTGCAGCCAACCGCTCGGGCTGCCGCCGTCGAGCAGCAGATCCAGTGTCGCCACCGGGCCGTGCCGTTCGACCAGGTGATGCACCGCGCGCGTGCCCGGCTCCGCCAACCAGGTCAGGGCGACCCGGGCCAGCCTTCGTTCCTCCTCGGCGCTCACGCCGCCTCCCCCGTCCGTAGTTGAAGTGCCTCCCGGACGTCGTCCTGGTCAGGTCGGTCGCGACCGTCCAGATCGGCGATGGTCCAGGCCATCCGGATCACCCGGTCGAAGCCGCGCGCCGACAGCGAGCCGGAGTCGAGCCGGCCCCGCAGCTCCACGGTGACCCGGGCCGGCAGCCGCCACGGCGGTCGGCGCAGGTGCGGCCCTTCCACCTCGGCGTTGAGCCGTCGGCCGAGGCCGGCCCAGCGGCTGGCCGCCGCCTGCCGGGCCGCCGCCACCCGGGCGGCGACCGTCGCCGAGGGCTCGACATCGCCGTCGGTCGCCATCAGCTCGGCCGCCCGCACCGGCATCAGCCGCACCTGGACGTCGATCCGGTCGAGCAGCGGCCCGGAGAGCCTTCCCAGGTAGCGGCGGCGAACCAGCGGCGAGCACTCGCAGTGCGCGTCGCCGGCCGGCTTCGCGCACGGACACGGGTTGGCCGCCAGCACCAACTGGGTGCGGGCCGGATACACGGTGCCGCCTCCGCTGCGGCTCAGCTGGATGCGGCCGTGCTCCAGCGGCTGGCGCAGCGCCTCCAGCGCACCCTTGCTGAATTCGGGAGCCTCATCCAGGAAGAGCACCCCGCGATGCGCGAGCGACACCGCGCCGGGTCGGGCCAGCCCCGAGCCGCCCCCGACCAGCGACGGCACTGTCGCGGTGTGGTGCGGCGCCTGGAACGGTGGGCGCCGCAGCAGCCGACCACCCGGCGGCAGCAGCCCGGCGACCGAGTGCAGCGCGGTGACCTCCAGCGCCGCGTCGTCGTCCAGCTCGGGCAGGATCGACGGCAGCCGTTCGGCGAGCATCGTCTTGCCGGCGCCCGGTGGGCCGAGCAGTGCCACGTGGTGCCCGCCGGCCGCGGCGACCTCCAGGGCGCGCCGACCCAACTGCTGCCCGGCGACGTCGGCGAGATCCGGCCCACCGGCCGGCGGCTCCGGGATGTCCGCCGGTGGTTCGATCAGCGGCGTTCCGTCCCGAACGAACGCGACGAGCCGGTGCAGGGTGTCCACCGCTCGCACCCGTACCCCGGGGATGACGGCGGCCTCGGCGGCGTTGCCGACCGGGACGATCACCCGCGCGATGCCGGCCTGGGCTGCGGCGGCGACCATCGGGAGTACGCCGCGCACCGGCCGGACCGTCCCGTCGAGCCCCAACTCGCCGAGGACCACCACCCCCTCCAGTGGGAGCAACGGCAGTTCACCCGAGCCGCCCAGCAGCGCTGCGGCGATGGCCAGATCGAAGGCCGACCCGAACTTCGGCAGCGTGGCGGGCAGCAGGTTGAGGGTGATCCGCCGGTTGGGCCAGCGCTGGCCGGAGTTGACAACGGCCGCGCGGACCCGGTCACGGGCCTCGTGCAGGGCGGTGTCCGGCAGACCGGAGATCACCACCGCCGGCAGGCCGGCGGCCAGGTCGGCCTCCACCTCGACGAGGTGGCCGGTCACCCCGACCAGCCCCACGCAGAGCACCTTCGCGTAGCTCACGGCGCGTCACCGATCTTCCCGATACGCATGTCAGAACGCGCCCTTGAGGTGGTCGACCTGCGCTGGACCGGCGTGGGGCAGCCGTACCGACAGCACGTCGAAACGCACCTCCTCGGCGGTCGTACCGGTCTCGGTCAGCCACCGCGCGGCGAGCCCTCGCAGCCGGCGGGCCTTGGCCGGCACGACCGCCTCGGCCGGGGTACCGAAGCTCTCACCCCGTCGGGTCTTCACCTCGCAGAAGGCGAGCACGGGCCCGTCCCACGCGATGATGTCGATCTCCCCGGCCGGGCAACGCCAGTTTCGGGCGATCGGGCGCAGCCCCGCCTCGGTCAGGTGCCGGGCCGCACATTGCTCGCCGTACGCGCCAACCGCCTGGTTCCGCTTCGTCATGGCCGGCACGGTGCCCTCCGGAGGGTGATCGCCGCGACCCGGCAACGGCCCACCTGTGGACAACGGGGGTGCTGTGGACAACCGGATGATCACGCCCGCCCTGTGCTACGGCCTCCCACCGAACCCGCGCAGCAATCGCCCAGGCGGCCCAAGGACACCCCCTGCGCCGATCTTGCAGTTTCGGTAGTTGAAATGAGTGGTATGCCCCCTATGCCGGCACAGTAAGTGCAAGATCGCGCAAGATGGCCCACGCAATGGCGCTCACGAACAGGTGCCAGGTCTGTGGCCGTGCAACCGGTACTGAATCGTGCGACCGCGCTGGCTTGGTCGATTGACGGCGTCCGCCGGGCTGAAATGGCGCGGGCGTGGCCGGTCGCATACGGTGCCTGACGTGGACGGACGACGGAGTTTTCCGGAAGATCAGGAGTCGCGCTGGTACCCCGACGAGCGGGGTCGCGGTTACGGCGATTCGGAGTGGCGCGGCGCGGGCGAACCGCGGTACCGGGACGGCGAGATCCCCGAGCAGCGTGGTGCGGAAGACGGCCGCTCCGTCGAGGACACGGGAGTCGGCCGCCGCCGCGAGCCGGACTCGGGACGCTTCGGCGCCGTCGACGCGGGCCGCTTCGGTACGCCCGAGCCGGATTCGGGTCGCCTGAGCGCCGTGGACGGGGGTCGCTTCGGTGCGCCCGAGTCGGACTCGGGTCGCCTGAGTGCGGTGGACGCGGGCCGCTTCGGTACGCCGGAGTCGGACTCGGGTCGCCTGAGCGCGGTGGACGGGGGTCGCTTTGGTACGCCCGAGTCGGACTCGGGTCGCCTGAGCGCGGTGGACACGAGCCGCTTCGGTACGCCGGAGTCGGACTCGGGTCGCTTCGGCGCCCTGGACGATCAGACCGGTCGGTTCGGGGCGAGCGAGGCTGATTCGGGCCGTTTCGGCGCTGTCGACCCGTTGGGCGGCGCGCGGCCGGAGGCGGACGGTTACCGGGCCACCCGATCGCGTCGGGCGGACCGGGACCCGTCGGAGACCTCCGGTGAGCTGCCCGGACGCCGCGCCGCCCGCGAGACGGCCACGGCGGGATCTCCGGTGACCAGCGCGGCGCCGGAGACGTCCCGCGACAGCACGTCGACAGCGCCGGCCGGCGTGCTCGCCGACCAGGCTCGTCCCGCTCCGCTCGGTGGGTACCCGATCATCGAGCCGACCCGGGGTGGCGGCGACACTCCGCACCCGCTGGAGATGCCGACCGGTCCGATGCCCGGGATCGGCCCGCGACCCGACCTGCCCGCAGGTGAGCCGCCGGTGTATCCGCCGGCCGCCGACGGCGTCTATCGGACCCGTCGACCGGTGCTGGCCGTACTCTTCGCCCTGCTGGTGTTGGTCTTCGAGGTTCCCGCGTTGCGGGTGCTGCTGGCGGGCGTGACCGGCGACCCGGTGGACGCCGGGAACGTGGTGGCGGGTATCGCCCTGGTCGCCGGTCTGCCGATCTTCGCGACCGGGCTGTACGGGCTACGAACCGGAGGTCTGGCGCTCGCCGACAACGGTCGGGGCTGGTTGCGCCCACCGACGGCCTACCTGACCGTCGGCCTGGTGCTCTTCGTGGCCGCCGCGCTCGCTGCCGGCTGACCCGGCCCGGCCCGCCGGCCCGTCTGACCCGCCACCAGCCTGTCGCGCGCTGATGGTTCGGACAACAACCAGGAAATAGTGGCCTCCGGCGACGCGGAGGCCACTATTTCCACGAACCAGCGCGATCTTCCCGGCAACGCGCGCGATCAAGCAGGCGCGCGGGCGCGCCGGCGCGCGGCCAGGCGCGCGGGCGCGCGGCCGGGCAGGCGAGCGGCTGAGCGCGCGGGCGCGCGGCCGGGCAGGCGAGCGGCTGAGCGCGGAGCAGCACGCCGCGCGCACCCCGGGGCGGCTGAACGGGCGAAGGGCGTACACTGGCCAACTGGCGACCGCCTCGGCGGTCGACCTCGCGCGCCCTCTTCACGAATCGTCGTGGAGCGACGGCCTCCCTGGTCCCGATCTTGATCGGGTCCACCATGGGTCGGCGACCAGGCGCCAGGACGCCCGGCCACCGGCCGGGCGTGACAACCAGGGACCTTGAGGAGTACCCCAACCATGGCCGTCGTGACCATGCGTCAGCTGCTGGAGAGCGGTGTCCACTTCGGGCACCAGACCCGGCGCTGGAACCCGAAGATGAAGCGCTTCATCATGACCGAGCGCAACGGCATCTACATCATCGACCTGCGCCAGACCCTCGAGTACATCGAGAAGGCGTACGAGTTCGTGCGTGGGACCGTCGCCGAGGGTGGCAGCATCCTGTTCGTCGGCACCAAGAAGCAGGCCCAGGAGGCGATTGCCGACCAGGCGACCCGGGTCGGCCAGCCGTACGTCAACCACCGCTGGCTCGGTGGCATGCTGACCAACTTCCAGACCGTTTACAAGCGGCTCCAGCGGATGAAGGAGCTGGAGGGCCTGGGTGACCTCAGCGGCACTGCCGCCGGGTACACCAAGAAGGAGACCCTGCAGCTCTCCCGCGAGAAGATCAAGCTGACCCGCACCCTCGGTGGCCTGCGGGACATGCAGAAGCTTCCCGCCGCGGTCTGGATCGTCGACACCAAGAAGGAGCACATCGCCGTCGACGAGGCCCGCAAGCTGGGCATCCCGGTGATCGCGGTGCTGGACACCAACTGTGACCCGGACGAGGTCGACTTCCCGATCCCGGGTAACGACGACGCGATCCGCTCGGCGGAGCTGCTGACCAAGGTCGTCGCCGCCGCCGTCGCGGATGGTCTGATCGCGCGTTCCGGCCGTCGCCGGGGCAACGACGAGAAGCCCGAGGGCGTCGCGAGCGACGAGCCGCTGACCGAGTGGGAGCGCGAGCTGCTCGAGCCGAAGAAGGCCGACGAGTCGGCCGCTCCGGCCGCCGCGGCCGCGCCGGCCGAGCAGCCCGCCGCTGCCGCCGCCGAGCAGCCCGCCACCCCGGAGCAGCCGGCGCAGGCCGCCACCGAGCAGCCGGCGGCCGCCACCGCGGAGTGATCGCACCGTCGCTGCCCCGCCGTCCGTTTTCGCGAACGGCGGGCAGCGACGGTACGCCGGGCACGATCCGCCCGGATCCGGGTAACCGGCACCTCTGACCATCCACACGCCGTCTCAACACCGAAGAGAGAGCCATGTCCCAAATCACCGCCGCGGACGTCAAGAAGCTCCGCGACCTCACCGGCGCCGGCATGATGGACAGCAAGAAGGCGCTGACCGAGGCCGAGGGCGACTTCGACAAGGCCGTCGAGATCCTGCGCGTCAAGGGCGCCAAGGACGTCGGCAAGCGGGCCGGCCGTACGGCCGCGAACGGTCTGGTCGCCCACTCCGGCAAGGCGCTGCTCGAGCTCAACTGCGAGACCGACTTCGTCGCCAAGACCGAGTCGTTCATCGCGCTGGGCCAGCAGCTGGTCGAGCACGGTGAGCGCGCCGGCGTGAACTCCGCCGAGGAGCTGCTCGCCAGCGAGCTCGACGGCAAGGTCATCGCGGACCTGATCCAGGAGCAGTCCGCCAAGATCGGCGAGAAGCTGGTACTCAACCGGTTCGCCCGGGTCGAGGGCACCACCGCCGTCTACCTGCACCGCAAGGCCCAGGACCTGCCGCCGGCCGTTGGCGTGCTGGTGTCGTACACCGGCAAGACCGACGAGGCCGGCGACGCCGACGCCCGGGGTGTTGCCATGCAGATCGCCGCGATGCGGCCGAAGTACCTCACCCGGGACGAGGTTCCGGCTGAGGTCGTCGAGTCCGAGCGGCGCATCGCCGAGCAGACCGCCCGCGAGGAGAACAAGCCTGAGGCGGCTCTGCCGAAGATCATCGAGGGTCGGGTCAACTCCTTCTTCAAGGACTTCGTCCTGATCGAGCAGTCGTCCGTCTCTGACAACAAGAAGTCGGTGAAGCAGCTGCTGGCCGAGGCCGGCATCGAGGTCACCCGCTTCGTGCGGTTCGAGGTCGGCCAGGCCTGAGCCGCCACCGGGCGCCGCTGGCGCCCGTGGGCAGGAGACATCAACGAGGAGGCCGCCGGTGTACGTGACAGGCACCGCGGCCTCCTCGTCACATAGGGTCGGCAGCGGCAGGTTCGCGGTACGCGCCGCACGGGGCGTGCGCGTGGGGAAGGGCGGGGCGGATGACGCAGGTTGTGAGTGACCGGACGCTGGAGCTGGATGATCCGACGGCACCGCCGCCGGGGCGTGCCCGCCGGGTGGTGCTGAAGCTCTCCGGTGAGGTCTTCGGTGGCGGCGCGATCGGCGTCGACCCGGACGTCGTCCAGGCCATCGCCCGGCAGATCGCCACAGTGGTCCGCCGCGGCGTGCAGGTCTCCGTGGTGGTCGGCGGAGGCAACTTCTTCCGCGGCGCGGAGCTGCAGAAGCGTGGGATGGACCGGGCCCGCGCCGACTACATGGGCATGCTCGGCACCGTGATGAACTGCCTCGCGCTCCAGGACTTCCTGGAGAAGGAGGGCATCGAGACCAGGGTGCAGAGCGCCATCACGATGGCCCAGGTCGCCGAGCCGTACATCCCGCTGCGGGCCATCCGGCACCTGGAGAAGGGCCGCGTGGTCATCTTCGGCGCGGGCGCCGGAATGCCGTACTTCTCCACGGACACGGTGGCCGCCCAGCGGGCGCTGGAGATCCGGGCCGACGTGGTGCTGATGAGCAAGAACGGCGTGGACGGCGTCTACACCGCCGACCCGCGGATCGACCCCACCGCCAGCAAGCTCGACTCGATCACCTTCTCCGAGGCGCTGCGCCGCAACCTGCGGGTGGCCGACGCGGCGGCGTTCAGCCTCTGCATGGAGAACGGCCTGCCGATGCTGGTCTTTGGCGCGCAGGGTGACGACACCATCATCCGCGCGGTGGGTGGCGACAAGATCGGCACCCTGATCACCGCCTGAGTCCCGCCGACCGGCGACGACGACAGCGGGTCTGACGACTTTCAGCAGAGCCCACCACGAGCACAGAAGGAGGCGAGGAGACCGGTGATCGACGACACCCTCCTCGAGGCCGAGGAGAAGATGGAGCGTGCGGTCGAGCACGCCAAGGAGGAGTTCGGCGCCATCCGTACCGGTCGCGCCAACGCCGCCATGTTCTCCAAGGTCATCATCGACTACTACGGCACGCCCACGCCGCTGACGCAGATGGCGTCCATCGCGGTCCCCGAGCCGCGGATGGCCATCATCAAGCCGTACGACAACTCGCAGATCAACGCCATGGAGAAGGCGATCCGCGACTCGGACCTCGGGGTGAACCCGAACAACGAGGGCAACCAGCTGCGCATCCTGCTCCCGCAGATGACCGAGGAACGGCGCCGCGACATGATCAAGGTGGCTCGGCACAAGGGCGAGGAGGCCAAGGTGGCGATCCGCAACGTCCGCCGCCGTGGCAAGGAAGAGCTGGACCGGATCGTCAAGGACGGCGAGGCCGGCGAGGACGACGGTCGCCGCGCCGAGAAGGAACTCGACGACCTGACCCAGCGGTACGTTGCCAGCGTCGACGACCTGGTGAAGCACAAGGAAACCGAACTGCTCGAGGTGTGACCCATGCTGCGAGGCTCGTTCCCGACGTCGGGAACGAGCCTCGTTCCATAGGTCAGCAGGGGATCCAGACGGTCCTGGTGCTCTCGGCGAACTGCTCGCCGGTGTCCCAGTCGCGCAGCGAGAAGTGGGCGGTGGCCCGGCCGGGGTGCAGCGCGGGAGCGATCCGGGCGAACCCCATCCCGAGTTCGACGGTGCCGCCGTCGCAGAGGATCTCGCCGGCGCCGTGCCCCCCGGTGGCCCACAGGGTCGGCAGGCCGTCCTGCACCAGCGAGGCCGACATGAGGACCATGCCGGCCGGGCAGTTGCGGGCGGTGGCGGTGACCCCTGCTGCCGGGTACGTCACTCCCGGCTCGCCGACGGGCGGCTCGAACGGGTACAGCTCGCTGGTGTGGCGGTCGATGGTGATCCTGGTCCGTGCCGTGGTGGCGGCGGCCGGTGACCCTGCTCCCAGGACCATGGCGGCCACCGTCAACACCGCGAGACCGAACGTGTACATGTGAGTGCCCTTCCCCCGTTGCGGAGCGCGGGCTGGCGCCGGCGCGGCACCAGCGGACCACGCCGGGGCGGGTTCGCTCAGTACTCGATCGCGCACCGGACGAGTCGGATCGACGGCTGCGGATTACCTGTGGTCTGCCGTACCGGATGGGTGTGTGTCGCTGGCCGCAGGGCCGGCGGCGCCGGGTGGCGTCCGTGGGCGTGCCTCGTCCGCCGTGCCGATCCGGCGTGTGCAGTAGGCTCGGCAGGATTCCCGGCCACCGGGTGGTGAACACCGGGGATCGACCGACCGTCGGGGCGGTCAATCCGAGGAACATCGCACGTGTAGGGGATGCTTGTGGTCTTGCGTCATGTGGTGGTTCTCGTGCCGCTTCGCGGTGCGTGATGTCCCACCCCGACCCCTACGGCAGCGAGCCTCGCGGCTGGGACAGGCCGGAGCGCCCGGTGGCGCTGCCCTGGCCGGACCAGGAGCTGGAGGCAGGCCAGTGGAGCCGCCGTCCGGCCGCCGGCCCTGAGCTGTACGCCGACCCGCACGCCCGGCCGTACGCCGATCCGCATCCCGCGGACCCGTACGACGAGCGTGGCCGCCCGGCCCGCCCGGACGACCGCTTCGACGACCGGGACCGGCACGATCGTTTCGACGACCGGGACCGGCACGTCGACGACCGCAACCAGCCCGACCGGTACGACGACCGGGGTCGCGGTGACCGTTACCCGGACCGACCTCCCACGGGGGAGGGGCCGCCCCGGTACGACGGCCCGGACCGCGGGCGCTTCGACGAGCCGAGCCGTCTCGACGGCCCTCCCGCCCGCTTCGACGACCCGGGGTACCCGACCGAGCAGCTCGCGCCTGTCCGGGCCGACGTGGTGCCGGACGAGGCTCCGACGACGGGTCGACGGTCGAAGGGGCGACGTCGGGCCAGCCTCGACCGACCGGCCACCCAGCAGGTGGGCACCGGACGGGCCGGGCGTAACCTTCCCGCGGCGATCGGGGTCGGGCTCGGCCTCGGCGCGCTGATCGTGGTGCCGCTGCTGGTCTATCCGTTGGCCTTTCTGCCGGTGATCGCCGCCGCGGTCGCCATCGGCATGTGGGAGATGGCCCGCGCGGTACGGCGCAGCGGCGCGCACCCGCCACTGGTGCCACTGATCGCCGGCGGCGTGTTGACAGTGGGTCTGGCCTGGTACGCCGGCCCGGACGCGCTCAGCCTGGGGCTGCTGGTCACCGTGCTGGGCACCATGATCTGGCGGTTGGGTGACGGGCCGGCCGGCTTCCAGCGGGATCTCACCGCGGCCACCCTGATCGCCGTCTACGTGCCGTTCCTCGCCGGTTTCGCGGCGTTGCTGGCGGCGGCCCCCGGCGATGGCCACCTGCGCATCCTGGCCACGCTGATCGGGGTGGTCCTCTCCGACACCGGTGGCTACGCGGCCGGGGTCTCCTTCGGCCGTCACCCGATGGCCCCGTCGATCAGCCCGAAGAAGTCCTGGGAGGGCTTCGCCGGCTCGGTCACCGCGGCGGCCCTGGGTGGAGCGTTGCTGCTGTGGCTGATGTTCGAGGTTGCCCCCTGGTGGGGCGCGCTGTTCGGGGTGGCCGTCTCGTGCGCGGCGGTCCTCGGTGACCTGGCCGAGTCGATGATCAAGCGGGATCTCGGCGTGAAGGACATGAGCAACCTGCTGCCCGGCCACGGCGGTCTGATGGACCGACTGGACTCGATCCTGTTCGCGGTGCCGACGGCCTACCTGCTGTTGGCGATCTTCGTGCCGGTGGTGGGCTGAGGTATGAATCACGGCGACCTGGTCCTCCGGCTCCGGCGGTCGCGGCCCGTTCGACACCTCCGGACCGGCAGCCGCCGCCGACGGCGTGACACACTGGACCAGCCATGACGAGCCTGCCCTTGATCCCCGCCATCTCGGTCGCCCCCGCCGCGCGCCGGGCCTCCATGCCCCCTCAGCACCTCGCTGACCTGGACCTGGCCGGCCGCCAGGCGTTGGTTACCGGGCTGGGTGAGCCGGCCTTCCGCGCCAAGCAGGTCTCCAACCACTACTTCGGGCGGTTGGTCCGCGACCCGCAGGCGATGACCGATCTGCCAGCGGCGACCCGGGAGCGGCTGGCCGACCAGTTGCTGCCGACGTTGCTCCACCCGGTGCGCGAGCTGGCCTGCGACGACGGCGCGACCCGCAAGGCGCTCTGGCGGCTGCACGACGGTGCGATGGTGGAGAGCGTGCTGATGGGTTACCCGGACCGGGTGACCGTCTGCATCTCCAGCCAGGCGGGTTGCGGCATGGCCTGTCCGTTCTGCGCGACCGGCCAGGCCGGGCTGACCCGCAATCTGTCGACGGCGGAGATCGTCGACCAGGCGGTGTACATGGCCGGGGTGGCGGCCTCCGGCGTGGTGGCGGGTTCCCCGCCGAGGCTGTCGCGCGTCGTCTTCATGGGCATGGGCGAGCCGCTGGCCAACTACAACCGGGTGATCGCGGCGATCCGTCGGCTGGTCAGCCCGGCTCCGGAGGGGCTCGGCCTGTCCCAGCGGCACATCACCGTTTCCACGGTCGGCCTGGTTCCGGCCATCCACCGACTGGCCAGCGAAGACCTCTCAGTGACCCTTGCGTTGTCGTTGCACGCGCCCGATGATGATCTGCGCGACGAACTCGTGCCGGTAAACCAGCGCTGGAAGGTAGCCGAGGTGCTGGACGCAGCGTGGGACTACGCCGCCCGGACGGGCCGCCGCGTGTCGATCGAGTACGCGATGATCAAGGACGTGAACGACCAGCCGTGGCGAGCCGACCTGCTCGGGCGGCTGCTGGCCGGCAAATTGGCCCACGTGAACCTCATTCCGCTCAATCCGACGCCGGGCAGCCGCTGGGACGCGAGCCCGAAGCCGGTCGAGCGGGAGTTCGTCCGGCGGTTGCGCGACGCCGGGGTGTCCACCACAGTTCGGGACACCCGAGGTCGCGAGATCGACGGCGCGTGTGGCCAGCTTGCCGCCGCCGAAGACAACGACACCAACACCGACCGCGCCGGAGAGGCACCGGCGTGACCGGGCGTGGCGAACGAGACCAGGAGACATAGTGGCGAGTCAGGGTCAGCGTTTCCGGCGCAAGGCGCTCCGCCGGGGATACAAGGTCGACGAGGTGGATGCCTTCCTCGACCGGGTCGAGGCGACGCTCGACGGCCGGCAGGTCGGTGCCCCGGTGGCCTCCCAGGAGGTTCATGACGTCGTCTTCCGGGTCCGCTTCAACGGCTACGACGAGTGGCAGGTCGACCTGCACCTGGACCGGGTCGAGCGGCAGCTGGCCGAGCTGGAGGAGCGCAACAGCGCGGGGCGCGGTGGCGACCCCCGGATGGGTGACCGGATGGGCCCACCGGACCGGATGGGTCCGCCGATGCGTGACGACCGGGGCATGGTCCCGCAGCCGATGCCGCCCCGGCCGATGCCCGCGCAGGCCGGCCCGCCCTACGGCCGCTACGACGAGCCGACCGGTGCCTTCGCCGGTGGGTACGACGCCCCCCGCGGCGGTGGTTACGACGCGCCACGTGGCCCGGCCGGCCCGCCGATGGGTCCCGGTGGCCCGATGGGCCCCGGCCCGATGGGTGGCCACGGCATGCCGCAGCGCGGCCTGCCCGCCGGTCCGAGCGGGTACGGCCCCCCGGACGACCAGCGCTCACCCGCTGGCTACGGCCAGGATGACCAACGCGGTGGGTACGGCCCCGACGACCAACGCGCGCCCGGCGGTTATCCGCCGCCGCCGGAGGAGCCGCGCTTTGACGGCTTCGAGGCTGGGCGGCACGGTCGCGCCGACATGACGGCCGAGATCCGGATGCCGGAGCGGGATCTGCGCGACATGCGCCGTGGTCCGGCCGGTCCGCCTCCGCTGCCGCAGCAGGGCATGGGTGGCCCGCCGATGGCCGGTCCGCCGGCGGTGGCCGGCCCGCCGATGGGTGGCCCGCCGATGGGCGGTCCGCCGATGGCCGGTCCGCCCGGCAGCGACCTGTACCGGGTCGACCAGATCCGCCGTAGCTTCCAGGTGCGCCGGTTCGGCAGCGGGTACGACCCCGACCAGGTGGACCGGTTCTTCGACACCCTGCTCGGTGGCATGCAGCGCCGCAACCCGATGCCGGTCGACCCGAAGGACCTGGACACGCTCCGGTTCGGCCTGGTGCCGGGTGGCTACTTCGAGGCCGAGGTCGACGCCGCGCTCAAGGACGTGCAGGACATCCTCTTCGGGCGCTGACCCCGAGGCGATACGGACGAGGGCCCGTCCCCCGGGTGGGGGCGGGCCCTCGGCGTACGTCGGCCGGTCGTCCGGCGGTGGGTAGGGTCAGGAGCGCAGACCGCTGCGCCGCAACACGACGTCGCCGATCACGATGATCAGCAACAGCGCGGCCAGGCCGATCAGCCAGATGTCCTCGACCCTGCCCTCGTGGTTGCCGCAGATCATCGCCAGCAGCGCCAGTGCGGACAGCACGGCGCCGATCTGCCCGGCCTTGCGGTGCCCGGGCTTGTGCTGGTCTGGCGACGTTACCGGCTCGCTTCCTGCCACTGTCGGTCCTTCCCTCGCGATCGGATCTTTGGTTAGTCTGGCACGCCTCGTACCCGGTGCGGTGGGGTGGGGGTTTCCTGGCCATCGGCCCTGCCCCACCTGGGCTGGACGGCACTACCGGCGTCGCGGGGCGGCGGTCAGACCCGCTCCGGTAGCGTTTGGCGTACACCTGATTGTCTGTTTGAGGGGGACTGTGCGGTGCGAGTGACCGGAACCGGGCACGCCAGCATGCGGATCGACACGGCCGCGGGCAGCATCCTGTGCGACCCGTGGGTGAATCCGGCCTACTTCGCGTCGTGGTTCCCGTTCCCGGACAATTCACTGCTGGACTGGGAGAGCCTGGGTCAGGTCGACTACCTGTACGTCTCCCACCTGCACCGGGACCACTTCGACGCGAATCACCTGCGCGACTTCGTCTCCAAGGACGCCACCGTCCTGCTCCCCGAGTTCCCCACCTCGGAGATGGAGGACGAGTTCCGGGCGCTGGGCTTCACCAAGTTCCTGAAGGCGCCCAACGAGCAGGTGGTGGAGCTGCCCGGCGGCCTGAAGATCATGATTCAGGCGTTGACCAGCCCGACCGACGGGCCGATCGGCGACTCGTCGCTCTGGGTCGAGTACGAGGGTGTGCGGCTGCTCAACCAGAACGACGCCCGCCCCACCGACCTGAGTGTCTTCGCCGAGCTGGGGCACGTGCACGCGCATCTGCTCCAGTTCTCCGGTGCGATCTGGTACCCGATGGTCTACGAACTGCCGCAGGCGGCGAAGACCGCGTTCGGCAAGCAGAAGCGTGACCGGCAGTTCGACCGGACCTGGCGCTACATCGACGACCTGAAGGCGTCGCACGTCTTCCCGATCGCCGGCCCGCCGTGCTTCCTCGACGACGCCCTGTGGCAGTTCAACGACATCCACGGCGACGAGGGCAACATCTTCCCCGACCAGTCCGTCTTCCTCTCGGAGTACGCCAAGGTCGGCGGCACCAACGGGATCGTGTTGCTGCCGGGCAGCGTCGCCGAGGTCACCACCGAGGGCGCGAGCACCACCCACCCGGTGCCGGTGCAGGAGTTCTTCGCGAACAAGGTCGCGCACCTGGAGGAGATGCGGGAGCGCAAGCGCCCGATCATCGAGGCGGAGAAGGCGTCCTGGCGGCACCCCGAGGTAAACGTGCTCGGCGAGATGAAGCGTCGGATCGAGCCGCTGCTCGACGAGTCGATCTACCTGGCCAAGGGAGTCGGCGGCCCGGTCCGTTTCGACCTGGTGGGGTATGACGGCGAGAGCGTCGAGTCGATCGTTGTGGACTTTCCCGGCAAGGAGGTCCGGCCGTACGCGGACGAGAAGGTGCGCTACCGGTTCCGGACCGAACGGTCGCTGATCGAGCACCTGCTCTTCATCGACGAGGTGGACTGGGTCAACTCGCTCTTCCTGTCCTGCCGGTTCTCGGCGGCCCGGATCGGCCAGTACAACGAATTCGTCTACGCGTTCTTCAAGTGCCTCTCCGAGGAGCGGCTCCAGTACGCCGAGGGCTGGTACGACGAGCACGAGCGCAGCACCGACGCCGAGGACATCACGTTGGGCGACTGGGTGGTGCAGCGGCGGTGCCCGCACCTGAAGGCGGACCTGACCCGCTTCGGCATCGTCGACGGTGACCAGCTCACCTGCCAGTTGCACGGCTGGCGCTTCGACCTGCCCAGCGGCCGCTGCCTAACGAGCGTCGGCCACAAGGTGCGAGCCCACCGAGTAGACGCGGAAACCCCCGCCCCCGCCGGCGAGGCCGTGATCTGACCCGCCCGGTTGATCATGAAGTTATTGTCACGACACGCCGCCACGGCGGGCAATAACTTCATGATCAACGGGGGCCGGGGCCGGGGCCGGGGCCAGGGTTAGGGGTTAGGCCGACAGGTCGGTGAGGATGCGGCGGGCGGCGTTGTGACCGGCCGCGCCGATGACGCTGCCGGCCGGGTGGCAGCCGGCGCTGCCGGCGTACACACCGTCGACGCCGGTGGCGTAGGGCATCCGGTCGGTGAACGAGACGGTGTTGTCGACGTGGTGGATGTGCCCGCCGGTGATGCCGAAGTGCTCCTCGATGCCGGGCGGCGGCAGCGGCACCGCGTCGGCGATCAGGTCGGTGGTGCCGGGGGCGTACCGCTCGACGATCCCGAGCAGCCGGTCGACGTACCCGGGCAGCTCCGCGTCCCAGGTGGTGCCGGCCAACTCGTAGGGGACGGACTGGACGAAGAGCGCCGACGAGTGGTGCCCGGCGGCGTCGGAGAGCGACGGGTCGACTGTGGTGTGCAGGTACCACTCGACGGTGGGCTCCGCCGGCAGCAGCCCGGCCTGCACGTCTGCCCACATGGCGCGCAGCGCGGTCATCGGCGAGGTCTCCGCTCCGCCGACCAGCGACGCCGACCCGGGCAGCAGGTGGATGGTCGAGCCGAACGGGCTCGGCGTGCCGTCCGGCAGGCAGGAGAACCGCGGCAGCCCGGTGAGCGCCAGGTTGAGCTTGAGGGTGGTGCCGGGCCGGCGGACCGCCGCCATCCGTTCGCCGAGCCGCGCCGGGAGCGCGCCGTCGGGCAACAGGTCCATCAACCGGTACGGGTCACAAGCGCCGAGCACCACTCGCGCGGCCACCTCCCGACCGTCAGCGAGCACCACTCCGCTCGCCGCGCCGCCGTCCACTGTCACCGCGTGCACCGGCGTACCGGTCAGGATTGTCGCTCCGGCAGCGCGGGCGGCCTCGGCGAAGGTCCGGGAGACGGTTCCCATCCCACCCTCGGCGATCATCCAGGTGCCGCCGGAGCCGGGCAGTCGGCACATGTTGTGCACCAGGAAGTTGTGGCCGGTGCCGGGATCGTCCGGGCCGGCGTTGAGCCCGGACAGGCCGTCGGTGACCGCGTACATGCTGACCAGCAGCTCGGAGCGGAACTCGAACCGGGCCAGGTAGTCGGCGACCGAGCCCTGCACGAGGTCGACGAAGACCTGGCGCAGCGCCGGGCGGACGTGCCGCTCGGCGGTCTCCTGGACGCTCAGCGGCTCGGCCAGCCAGGCCGGGGCGAGGTCGTCCCGCAGCGCGGCCAGCTCGGCCTGCATGGCGTCGTCGGCGGCCACGTCGGCGGGGGAGAAGAACTCGGCGAGCTGCGCCCGGGTGGCGGCGGTGTCACTGCCGAAGAGCAGGTACGGCGAGCCGAGGCCGCCCGGGGTGGGGAGGAAGTAGTGCGGGTCGCGGCGCAGCACCGGGATCCGGACGTCGAGCGTGGCGAGCAGTTCCGGGGGCATCAGTCCGAGCAGGTACGACCCGGTGGAGTGGCGCAGCCCCGGCACCTTCGGGAACGGGTTCTCGGTGCGGGTCGCGCCGCCGATGACGTCGGCGGCCTCCAGCACGAGGACGTCCAGGCCGGCGCGGGCCAGCAGTACCGCGGAGACCAGACCGTTGTGCCCGGCACCGACGATCACGACGTCGGCGCGGGCCGGAATCTCACTGCTCATGCCGCGGCAGCCTAGTCCGCCCCACCAGCCCAGGTCACCCCTTCCACTCCCACCCACCCACCCCCCACCCCCGCCCCCCACCCCCACCCCCACCCCCACCCCCACCCCCACCCCCACCCCCACCCCCACCCGCCACCCGCCCCGGTGATCAAGAGGTTTGCGTCATTTGACTGCCTGGTGGTGACGCAAACCTCTTGATCAACCAGATGGGGCGGAGGGTGGGGTGGGGGTTGGGGTGGTGGGGGTGGGGGCAGCGGGTGGGGGTAGGTGGAGGGTGAAGGTGGAGCCTTGGGTGGGGGTGCTGGTGGCGCTGACAGTGCCGCCGTGGGCCTCGGTGAGCTTGCGCACGATGGCGAGGCCCAGGCCGCTGCCGCCGGTCTGCCGACTCCGGGACTTCTCGGCCCGCCAGAAGCGGTCGAAGACCCGGGGCAGGTCCTCGGCGCTGATACCGCTGCCGGTGTCGGTCACCGAGACGATGACCTCGGCGTCGGTAGCGCTGGCGCTGAGCGTCACGCGCCCGCCCGGCGGGGTGTGCCGTACCGCGTTGGCGACCAGGTTGCCGACGGCCTGGCGGAGTCGCACCGGGTCGGCGTCCACCTGCGGGTCGGCCCCGGTGCGTACCGTGATGGTGACGCCGACCCGGTCGGCCTGGGCCCGGTGCGCCTCCGCGACCTGGGCGAGCAGGTCGGTGAGGTAGACCTCCTCACGGTGCAGCCGCAGCGCGCCCGCGTCGGCCTCGGCCAGGTCCTGCAGGTCGGTGATCACGTGCTGGAGCAGTGTCGCCTCCTCCAGCAGTGAGGAGAGCAGCCGGCGGTCTGGGGCCGCGACGCCGTCCTCGACCGCTTCGAGCCAGCCCCGGATGTTGCTCACCGGCGTACGCATCTCGTGGGCGATGTCGCTGACCATGGCCCGGCGTAGCTGCTCCAGCCGTTCCCGGCGTTCGGCCATGTCGTTGAATGCTTCGGCCAACCGGGCGATCTCGTCGCGGCCGGTCACCCTGACCCGTGCGGCGACGTCGCCGTCGCGCATCCGCTGGGCGGCCCCGGTCAGCGCGTGCAGCGGACGGGTCAACCGGATGCCAGCCAGGACTGTGAAGCCGATCGTCACCAGCAGGACAAGACCGGCGACCGCGACGATGCGGGTCTGGTTGCCGGGGGAGAGGTCGAAGGTGGTCGACTGGCGACCGCCCGGGTCGCTGACGAAGAGAGTCGCGGCCGGAGCGACGTACGGAAGGAGTTGTTCGCGTCGACTGGTGCCGACGCAGGCACTGACCGCCCGGTTGTGCTCCTGGTCGACGCCGGCCGCGCTGCGGGAGTCGGGTGCGCTGGCCGCCGGCTGCCTCGTCCAGGTCCAGTTCAGGTCCACCTGTACGGCGGGCAGGCGACGCCGCGCCAGGCAGGTGTTCACCAGGGCGTTGAGTTGGGCGAGCGCCTTGCCCTCGGTGGGCGTACGGGTCGCGAGATCCTCTCTCAGCTGGCCGCAGACGGCACTGTCGGCGAGGTTGGTGCCCGGGGTGTCGATCCGTGGGCGGCCGGTGGGGCCGTCCACGACGGTGGCGTCGATCTGCGCCCGCAGCCGCAGACACTGGACCGCCTCGGCCGCCCTGTCGCGCAGTGCGGCGCGCTCCTCGGGCGGGAGCAGGTACGGCCCGGTGGTGCGCGGGTCGATGCGGCTGGTGCCGCTGTCACCGCTGCCCGGCAGTGTGGTGCCGGGCATCAGGGCGGTGTCGACAGCGAGCGCGTCGACTGTCGCGGACGACGTCGTCGGCAACGGGCCAGCGCCGGGGGCCGAGTCCGCGATCGGCGCACCGGTGTCGGTGGTCAGGGCGATCCGCCGGCCGACGTCCTGGGCGAGCGGCCGAAGGGCCGCGTCGACCCCGTCCCAGTTCGGGTGGGTCGCCGCGTACGCGAGCACCGTGTCGTAGATGCGCGCGTCGTCGGCGAGCGCTTTCCCCTGCTCCTGCCGGATCGCCCCGGTGGTGGTGCGGACGGCCAGCCACGCGGTCGCCGCGATCGAGCCGATGGCGATGAGGACGGCCAACGCCAGCAGTCGGAGCAGCAGGCTGCGGCGCAGCGGGACCTCACCCGACACGGGGTGACTCTTCGACCAACTTGTATCCGATGCCGTACACGGTCACCAACCGGGCCGGCTTGCGCGGGTTCGGCTCGATCTTCCGGCGGAGGTTCATCACGTGCACGTCGACGGTCCGGTTGGTGATGTACCTGTCGAACCCGTGCAGGTAGCCCAGGAGCTGATCCCGGGTGAACGCCCGGGCGGGCTGGGCGGCCATCGCCTGGAGCAGCTGGAACTCACCGGGTGTGCAGTCGACGAGGCGTCCGTCGCTGCGTACCTCGTGGCGCACCGGGTCGACGTGCACCGCGCCGACCCGCAGCACCGGGTCCGCCTGCGTCCGTTGGCCCCGGCGCAGCAGGCTGCGGGCCCGGGCGACGAGTTCACGCGGGCTGTACGGCTTCGTCATGTAGTCGTCGGCGCCCAGGTCGAGGCCGAGGAGCAGGTCGTCTTCGGTCGACCGGGCGGTCAGCATGAGCACCGGCAGGTCGGACTCCCGGCGCAGGATGCGACAGACGTCGAGGCCGTCGACCTTCGGCATCATCACGTCGAGGATCAGCAGCGCCGGGGGACGCTGACGGATCTGCTCCAGGGCGGCCCGCCCGTCGGCCACCACGACCACCTCGTGCCCCTCGCGTTCCAGATACCGGCGGGCCAGCTCCGCCTGCTTCTGGTCGTCCTCGGCTACCAGCACGTACGCACACACGGCAGCGACTGTACGTGGCCCCGACGGGTTCCAGCACGGCCGCTGAGCTGGGGCTACCGGATGACGACCGGTTCCTTACAGGTCTCTGACACCCGGGCGTGAAGCTGCACGCCATGACCAACTCAACCCATCGGGTCGCCGCCGGACTCGCCGCGGTCACAGTGCTCGCCGTCGCCCTCACCGGCTGCGGCGGTGGTGCGTCCAGCGCCGACAAGGGCGCCGCCAGCGGTGACGTCGCGTCACTCGTCACCCCGTCCGCCCCGGCGAGCGCCACCCCGGCGGGAGGTGCCGCCAACGGTCGGCCGCAGCTTCGCCTGGACATGACCGACGAGGAGGAGGAGCGGCTCTGGGGGACGTACAACATCTGTCTGCATGACAACGGCGTGAAGCTGAACGACGGCCGGTCACAACCAGGCCCGGTGGGGGACGGTACGGGCCTGTCCCTCGACCAGAGCGGGGAGCCGAAGGCGGCGTACGTGGCGTGCGCGAACAAACTGCCGCTCCAGCCGCCGGAGCTGGACCCGGAGAAGAACCCGAACTACGTGAGCCAGTGGAACGACTACGTCCAGTGCCTGCGCGGACGCGGCATGAAGATCCACTCGCTGCCGGACGGTTCCGGCTGGACCTACGACGACGGGGTCGCCGACCCGGCCGGCGGCCTTGAGGGTCCTGCCCTGGCCGCTGCCGAGAGGGAATGCACGATGGAGATCTTCGGTGCCAAGAAGTAACCCGACCGACGATCCTGGTCGGCGGACGACCCGTCCGAAGGCGATCGTGGTGGCGGTGGTGACCCTGGTGGTCGCCGTCGGTGCCGGCGTCGGCGCGCTGGCTCTGCGGCGTCACCCCGGCGGTGACGTCGCGAGCGCCCCACCGCCGGTGACGACGACGACTGTCACCCGGGCCGACCTGTCGGACAGCCGCTCGCTCAACGGCACGCTCGGCTTCGGCCCGGAGCGGTTGGTGAAGGGCGCCGGGGAGGGCGTCGTCACCCGGCTGCCGAAGGTGGGCGACACGGTGGCCCGGGGCAAGCCGCTCTACTGGGTGAACGACCGACCGGTGCCGGTGCTGTTCGGCGGGACGCCGCTCTTCCGCACGCTCGACAAGCCAGGTCTGGTGGGCAGCGACGTACGGATCGTGTCGGACAACCTGAGGGCGCTGGGCTACCACACCGGTTCGCAGCCGTCCCGGGGCACCGACGGCACGAAGATCGGCACGGGTCAGGCGCTGCTCACCGGAAGCCTCGTCGGCGCGATCAGGAAGTGGCAGCAGGCGCTCGGCCTGGACCCCACCGGCACTGTCGGGGTCGGGCAGGTCGCCGTGCTGACCGGCCCGGCCCGGGTCAGCGCGGTGAAGGCGCTGCCCGGTGACCCGGTCGCCGGTGAGCTGCTGGCCGTCACCGAGAAGGTCAAGCTGGTCACCGTGCCGGTCGGGGCCACCGAGGTCGGCGCCATCACTGTGGGCGCCGCAGTGGTCGTCGCCCTGCCGGACAGCTCGGAGATCCCGGCGAAGGTCGCCTCGATCTCGCAGACGGTGCGCGGCGGTGCGTCGGACGGCGGCACCGGGCAGGGCAGCCCGCCGACGGTGGACGTCCTCGTCGCACCGACGCGGGCGGCAGACGTGGCCAGGCTGGACGCGGCAACTGTGCAGGTCCGCTTCACCACCGCCGTCCACAAGGGCGTGCTCGCGGTGCCGGTCGGCGCGCTGGTGGCGCTCCGCGAGGGCGGGCACGCGCTGCAACTGCCCGACGGTGGGCTGGTGGCCGTGGACACCGGGATGTTCGCCCGGGGCCTGGTCGAGGTCACCGGCACCGGTGTGACCGAGGGCCTCGACGTGGTGACGGCATCGTGATCGCCGAGCCGGTGCTGAACGTCGAGGGGGTCAGTAGGACGTACCCCGGCGGGGTGACAGCACTGGACGACGTCTCACTGACAGTGCGCGCTGGCGAGATGCTCGCCATCGTCGGGCCGTCCGGGTCCGGCAAGTCCACGCTGCTGAACATCATGGGCACCCTCGACCTGCCGACCAGCGGCCGGGTACGCGTCGCCGGGCAGGAGGTCACCGCGCTGTCCGACCGTCGGCTCTCCGCGCTGCGGGGCCGCTGGCTCGGTTTCGTCTTCCAGCAGTTCCACCTCACCGACGGACTGGATGCCGCCGAGAACGTCGCCACCGGCCTGCTCTACGCCGGGGTGCCCCGCCGTCGCCGTCGCCGCACCGCTGTCGAGGCGCTGGCCCGGGTCGGCCTGGCGCACCGTGTCGACCACCTGCCGCAGCAGCTCTCCGGCGGGGAGCGGCAGCGGGTGGCGATAGCGCGGGCCCTCGTCAACGAGCCCGCGCTGGTGCTGGCTGACGAGCCGACCGGCGCCCTCGACACTGTCAACGGGGAGGCGGTTCTCGCCCTGCTCACAGACCTCAACGCGGAGGGCACCACCATCGCCGTGATCACGCACGACCGCGATCTCGCCGCCCGTACGCCTCGACGGGTGGAGATCCGCGACGGCCGGATCGTCGCCGACACCGTCACCGGGAGCGGGGCGTGAGCGCGGCCCGGCTCGCTCCGACCGACGTACTCCGGCTCGGTCTGCTCGGCCTGACCACCCGCCGGATGCGGGCCGTCCTCTCCGCCCTGGGCATCTCCATCGGCATCGCCACGTTGGTCGTCGTGGTGGGCATACCCGCGTCCAGCCAGCGCGACCTGATGGACCAGCTCTCCGCCCTCGGCACCAACCTGCTGCGGGCCGAGCCCGTGCCGGATCAGAACCCGCCCGTCCTCCTGCCCGAGGACGCCGCCGCCATGGCGTCGCGGATCGGGCCGGTCGACACCGCGAGCGCTGTCGCGAACACCCACACGGCAGTACGCCGCAACGACCTGCTGGACCGGTACGACACGTCCGGCCTCACCGTGCTCGCGTCCCGGCCGGACCTGTTGGGGACCGTCAACGGCAGGATCCGCAGCGGGCGGGCCCTCGACGCCGGCTCGGCCGGGCTGCCGACAGCCGTCCTCGGCTACGTCGCGGCGAGCCGGCTCGGCTTCGCCACCGTGGACCCCCGGCAACCACCTCAGGTGTTCATCGGCGAGCGCTGGTTCACAGTGATCGGCATCCTGGACCCGTTGCCGCTCTCCCCGGATCTCGACCGCTCGGTGCTGGTTGGGTGGGACGCCGCCAAGGCCATGCTCGGCTTCGACGGTCACCCCACTGTCGTCTACCTGCGGGCCAGGGAGGACGCCTTGGAGGACGTGCGCGCCGTGCTGCCGGCCACACTCAACCCGCAGTTGCCCGGGCTGGTACAGGTCAGCCGCCCCTCTGACGCGCTCGCCGCGAAACGGGCCACCGAGGACAGCTTCTCCGCGCTGTTCCTCGGGTTGGCGGCGGTCGCCCTGTTGGTCGGCGGGATCGGCGTGGCCAACACGATGGTCATCTCGGTGCTGGAGCGCCGTCGGGAGATCGGCTTGCGCCGAGCGCTCGGCGCGAACCGCGGCCAGATCCGGGTGCAGTTCCTCACCGAGTCGGTGCTGCTCAGCGTGCTCGGCGGCACGGCCGGGGCCGCCCTCGGGGTGCTCGCCACCGTCGGCTACGCCAGCTACCAGGGCTGGCCGCCCACGATCCCCCTGACAGCGGTGGCAGGCGGGATAGCCGGCGCCCTCCTGGTAGGTGTGGTGGCCGGCGTCTACCCGTCGATCCGAGCCGCCCGCCTAACCCCCACCGAAGCCCTGAACACCCCCTAACCCCCCGCCCCGCCCCGCCCCCGGCCCCCCGGCCCCCCGGCCCCCGGGCCCGCGGGCCCCCTCAGCCCTCGGTGATCATGAAGTTATTGCCACTCGGCGCGCGTGTCGTGGCAATAACTTCATGATCACCCCGGCGGGTTGGGGGTGGGGGAGTGGGAAGGGCGGGGGTGGGTGGTGCGCCAGTTTGAGAGGGCCAGGGTGGCGGAGTAGCCGGCCAGGACGATCACGTGGAACAGATAGAGCCAGAGGAGGACGGCCACGCCGGCGCCGATGTCGTCGAAACCGCCGAAGGGCACTCCCAGGTCCAGCGGGAGCGAGGCGAAGAGCACGAAACCGTGCAGGAAGCCGGAGAGGTTCGCCGCGGTGAACGACCCGACCCCGAGGGTGGAGAGCCAGTCCGGTGAGGCCGGCCCGACGACCCGGAACACCCACACCAGCACCGGCGTCAGCACCAGCCAGACCGCCAGGAACGACAGCACCACGCCGAGCACGCCGAGCCAACCGCCCTGGCGTACGAGCCGGGTGGTGAGCGGGAGCGCCAGCAGGATCGACAGCAGCAGCGCGGGGGCCGGCGCGAGCAGCGGCAGCAGCAGGAGCCGGCCCCGCCAGCCGACCAGGTGCTCGTCGGAGCGGGGCGCGGCCACCGAGACGAACGCCCGACGAAGGCCCTCGCCGTACAGCGAGGCGGGCAGCAGGGAGGCCAGCGCCAGCAGCGGGGTCAACCCCACCCCGGCGTCGACCAGCGCCTCCACCGCCCGGGGCGCGCCGATCGCTGTGGGCAGGGCCTCCACGGCGTACGAGGTGAGCCGGCGTACCCGGTCGGCCCCGGCCACCAGTGCGGTGAGCCAGATCGCCAGCAGGGCGACCGGCACCACGGCGATCGCCCCGTAGAAGGTGATCGCGGCGGCGTGCAGCGACAGGTCGCGTCCACGCACCGGACGGAACGCGGCACTGGTGATCCGTTTCGCGCGCTGCCATCCGTTGCCCATCGGGTCCTCCTTCCCTGTCGGCGCGGCCGTCACTCCTTAAGATCGCCGGTCATGACTGTTCTCACCACCGAACGCCTGATCCTGCGAGATTGGGCCGACGATCCGGCCGATCTGGCCCGGATCTACGACATCTACTCGCGTCCGGAGATCAGCCGGTATCTGGGCGTGGCGTCGGGTCTGCCGATGACCAACCCGGCCCAGGCCGTCGAGCGGCTGGGGATCTGGCAGGAGCGGCACGCCGCCGACGGCGGCCGGTACGGCACGTGGGCGATCGAGGTACGCGAGACGGGTCAGGTGGTGGGCACTCTGTTGCTCAAGCCGCTGCCGGGGCGCGACGAGTCACGCCGGACCGACGACATCGAGGTGGGTTGGCACCTGCACCCGGACGCGTGGGGTCACGGCTATGCCACCGAGGCGGCCCGTGCGGCGGTGGCCCGGGAGTTCGCCGCCGGTACCCGGGAGATCTATGCGGTCGTGTCGCCGAGCAACGAGCCGTCGATGGCTGTCGCTCGGAGGCTGGGCATGACCCATGTCGGTCGGCGCACCGACTGGTACGGCGGGGAGTCGCTGGAGACCTTCATGTTGACGGCACCAGATGCCTGATCGTTCCGGTACGACCTGACGCAAGATCCGCGCAACTTCGGGGAAGGTGTGGCCTCCAGCAGTCGGGAGGCGGCACCTTCCCCGATTTCGTGGGCGGGTCGGCGCGGGCTGCGGCCGTCAGGGCAGACAAGTCCGTCAATAGTCACGGTGGTCGAAGTGTTGACGCTCTCGTAGCACGTCAGTAACCTTTGGGCCAAAGTAACGCAAGATTTTGACAAAGGTATGCACGGTTCTGTGCATGCTCTCGGAAGATTCAACGGGCCTCCTGGGGAGGCCCGTTGATGGTCGTACCCATCTGGTGTTTCCAGGCCGAGCGGCGCCCCCGCGCCGCCCGTGTCATCCCGTCTCTCTCGATACCGGCCCTCTCGCGTCGGCCGGCGCTGCACCGCCGCACCCCCACCCCGTGGTCCAGCCACCGCGGCAACCGTCCCCCGACGACAAGGACAGTGATGAGACGAACGAATCTGTTCAGGATGGTGGCGGCCACGGCCGCCGCCGCGCTGATCGCGACGGCCGGGGCGACAGCCCTCGCGAACCCGGCCGCCGCCGCCCGCCCGGCCGGCCCGGCGGCCGCGCCGAGCACCGGCTTCGCCCCGGCGGCCACCAACCTCGCCCAGGGCCGTCCCACCCAGGAGAGCGGCCACGCCGACGTCTACGACTCGTCGAAGGTCGTCGACGGCAACGTGGGCAGCTACTGGGAGAGCGTCAACAACGCGTTCCCGCAGTGGGTGCAGGTCGATCTCGGCTCATCACAGAGCGTCAACCAGGTAGTGCTGAAGCTGCCGACCTCTGGTTGGGGCACCCGGACGCAGACGCTGAGCGTGCGGGGCAGCACCAACGGTTCGTCCTTCACCGACCTGGTCGGGTCGCAGACGTACACCTTCAACCCGGCGAGCGGCAGCACCGCCACCATCAACTTCAGCTCGACCTCCACCCGCTACGTCCGGATCACCATCACCGCCAACAGCGGCTGGCCGGCCGGGCAGCTCTCCGAGCTGGAGGTGTACGGCAGCGGCGGCACCACCCCCGACACCACAGCGCCGAGCGTGCCGAGCAACCTCTCGTACACCCAGTCGGGCACTACCATCAGCCTCAACTGGGTCGCGTCGACCGACAACGCGGGCGGCAGCGGCATCGCCGGCTACGACGTCTACCGCAACGGCGCGTTCCTCCAGTCCGTCGGCACCGTGACCACCTTCAACGACACCCAGCCGGCGACGGCGACCGTGTCGTACCACGTCCGGGCCCGCGACGCCGCCGGCAACCTCTCCGGCAACAGCAACACCGTCACCCGAACCGGCAGCGGTGACACCACAGCGCCGAGCGTCCCGGGGACGCTGTCGCACAGCACGTCGGGCAGCACGATCACGCTCAACTGGGGGGCCTCCACCGACTCCGGTGGCAGCGGGCTCGCCGGCTACAACGTCTACCGGGGCGGCAGTCTGATCGCGACGCTGGGCACCGTCCTCACCTACCAGGACACCCAACCGGCGACGGCCACCGTGTCGTACCACGTCCGGGCCCGCGACGGCGCCGGCAACCTCTCCGGCAACAGCAACACCGTCACCCGCACCGGCAGCAACCCGCCCGCCTGCACCAACGTGGCGCAGGGCAAGAGCATGACGGCGAGCGGCTCCACCTTCAGCTTCACCCCCGACAAGGCGAACGATGGCCAGCTCACCACCTACTGGGAGGGCGCGGCGTCCTACCCGCAGAACCTGACAGTGGCGCTGGGCGCGAACCACTCCATCTCCCGTGTCACGGTGAAGCTCAACCCGGACCCGGCCTGGGGCACCCGCACCCAGACCATCCAGGTCCTCGGCCGCGACCAGGGGTCGTCCGCGTACACCAGTCTGGTGTCGGCGGCGGCCTACCAGTTCGCCCAGGGCACCAACCTGGTGACCATCCCGGTCAGCGCGACCACAGCGGACGTGCAGTTGCGGTTCACCGGCAACACCGGTGCCCCGTCCGGCCAGGTGGCCGAGCTTGAGGTGTGCGGCACCCCGGCGCCCAACCCGGATCTGGTCGTCAGCTCGGTGACCTGGTCGCCCACGTCGCCCAGCGAGGTCTCCCCGGTCACCCTCTCGGCAGTGGTGCAGAACATCGGATCGGCCAACGCCGGTGCGACCACTGTGAACTTCAGCCTGGCCGGCGCTGTCGCCGGCAGCGCCTCGGTGGGCGCGCTCGCGGCGGGCGCCTCGACCACCGTGTCGTTCAACGCCGGTACGCGGCCGATGGGCAGTTACGCCGTCTCGGCGGTGGTCGACCCGGCGAACACGATCGTCGAGCAGAACAACGGCAACAACAGCTTCACCGCCGCGTCACCGCTGGTGGTGGCGCAGGCCCCCGGCCCCGACCTCCAGGTGCTCAGCATCGCCTCGAACCCGCCGAACCCGGCCGTCGGGGCGTCCGTCACCTTCACCGTGGCTGTTCGCAACCGGGGCACCTCAGCGACCGGCGCGACCACAGTCACCCGGCTGGTGGCGGGCAGCACCACGCTCAACACCAACACCGCCTCGATCGCCGCTGGCGCGACGGTCACCGTGGCCGTCAGCGGTAGCTGGACCGCCACCAGCGGCGGCGCCACCATCACCGCCACCGCCGACGCCACGAACGTGGTCGCCGAGACCAACGAGACGAACAACGCGTTCAACCAGTCGATAGTGGTCGGTCGTGGGGCTGCCGTCCCGTACGTCTCCTACGAGGCGGAGGCCGGCCGTTACCAGGGCACGCTGCTGGAGGCCGACCCGCTACGGACCTTCGGGCACACCAACTTCGCCAGCGAGTCCTCGGGTCGCAAGTCGGTACGGCTCACCGGCGCCGGCCAGTTCGTCGAGTTCACCTCGGCGAACCAGGCCAACTCCATAGTGGTGCGTAACTCCATCCCCGACGCGGCCGGTGGCGGCGGCATCGAGGCGACCATCAGCCTCTACGTCAACGACGTCTTCTCCCGGAAGTTGACACTGTCGTCGAAGCACAGCTGGCTCTACGGCAACACCGACGGGCCGGAGGCGCTGACCAACACCCCGCAGGCCGACGCCCGGCGGCTCTTCGACGAGTCGAACGCGCTGTTGGCGCAGTCGTACCCGGCCGGCACCCGGTTCAAGTTGCAGCGTGACTCGGGTGACACCGCCTCCTTCTACGTCATCGACATGATCGATCTGGAGCAGGTGGCGCCGGCGGCGAGCCAGCCGGCCGGTTGCACCTCGATCACCTCGTACGGTGCCGTCGCGAACGACGGGATCGACGACACCGCCGCCATCCAGCGTGCGGTGACCGACGACCAGAACGGTGTCATCAGCTGCGTCTGGATTCCCGCCGGGCAGTGGCGGCAGGAGCAGAAGATCCTGACCGACGACCCGCTGAACCGGGGCATGCACAACCAGGTCGGCATCAGCAACGTCACGATCCGGGGCGCCGGCATGTGGCACTCGCAGCTCTACACGCTGACCGAGCCGCAGAACGTGGTGGGCGGCATCAACCACCCGCACGAGGGCAACTTCGGCTTCGACATCGACAAGAACACCCAGATCTCCGACATCGCCATCTTCGGCTCGGGTCGGATCCGGGGCGGTGACGGCAACGCCGAGGGTGGCGTCGGTCTGAACGGTCGCTTCGGCGCCGGTACGAAGATCAGCAACGTCTGGATCGAGCACGCCAACGTGGGCGCCTGGGTGGGCCGCGACTACGACAACATCCCCGACCTGTGGGGGCCGGCCGACGGGCTGGAGTTCACCGGGATGCGGATCCGCAACACGTACGCCGACGGCATCAACTTCAGCAACGGCACGCGTAACTCGCGGGTGTTCAACTCGTCCTTCCGCACCACCGGTGACGACGCGCTCGCCGTCTGGGCCAACCCGTACGTCAAGGACCGCAACGTCGACATCGCGCACGACAACCACTTCGTCAACAACACCATCCAGCTGCCCTGGCGGGCCAACGGCATCGCCATCTACGGCGGCTACGACAACTCGATCGAGAACAACCTGATCTACGACACCGCCAACTACCCGGGCATCATGCTGGCGACCGACCACGACCCGCTGCCGTTCTCCGGCACGACGCTGATCGCCAACAACGGGCTCTACCGCACCGGTGGCGCCTTCTGGAACGAGGACCAGGAGTTCGGTGCCATCACGATCTTCCCGGCCACCAGGGACATCGTCGGGGTCACGATCCGGGACACCGACATCATCGACTCCACGTACGACGGCATCCAGTTCAAGAACGGTGGCGGCAACATACCGAACCTCGCGATCACCAACGTGCGGATCGACAAGTCCGTCAACGGTGCCGGCATCCTCGCGATGAGCGGCGCGCGCGGCAACGCCAACCTGACCAACGTGACAATCACGAACTCGGCCGACGGCAACATCGTCATCCAGCCGGGCTCGCAGTTCGTCATCAACGGCGGCTGACAGTGACCGGGGGCCGCTGCGGCGGCCCCCGGTCGACAACCGCGCCTGATCACCACGATCTCGGTGACGTCGGGGTGTCCGCACGCTGCGGACACCCCGACGTCCGTGTACCCGAGTCGATCATTGCCGGGTAGTGGCGTTAGTCGGACTTCCGACGCCGTCGCCGACGGGCCGAACCGGTCGTGACCGCCGAGGATGGCCGTTGACCTGTTGCTACCGGGTGGGCGGCGGACGTCGTGCTGCCCCTTGACGATGACTTTGAGTGCGTGACGTGCCTCGCGGCGACCTGTCAATGTGGAAGGTAGATCGGCACCGCGATGCGCGGAGGGCTGCCCAGCAGCAGGGTCGGAGGCAGAGCATGGACGACGAAACCGGGTCCACCACAAGCCGGCCGCTGCGGGCCCTACTGCGCTGGTTGGGTGCCGCTGCCGCGATCGCCGGCATCGTGGGTGTGGTGTTCCAGGTGATCGAATGGGCCGGTTCCCGCGTGACGCCAGAGGTGCGGAGCAGCGCGGGAGCGAGCCCGACAGTGGCCACGCCCACCGCAAAGGCGAGCGGCGACGAGCAGTTCGTGCAGGCCGGCCAGTGTGTGCGCAACGTCGGTGGCGCGGCCACAGTGGTGTACGAGATCGCCACGTGTGGTCCCGGGACGTGGCGGGTGCTGGCTCGCGTCGAACAGGCCGTCGTCGACGAGGCGCAGGCCGACGCGGTGTGCGAGGCCCGGGCGCCCGGCTTCGCCGAATACCACTACTCGAACTGGACAAAACGCTCCGACTATCTCGACGTCGTGTTCTGCGTCGCCCCGGTCTGAACGCCGCCCGAACGCGGGGGCCAGGCCGATATCCCAATCTGTCGCACCGCGTGTGCGATGCCGTACCGGGCGGGGCGGCGCGACTAGGCTGAGCTGAGCAGGATGGTCCGCTGAGGGGGTGAGCCCGGATGACCCAGGCAGCGTTCGCGCCGGAGCCGGCGCCGCAGCACACCGAGCCGTCGTTCGACGTGCTGCGGTGGCACGACGAACCCTGGACTGCGCAGCTCGCCCTCGACCTGTTGCCGGAGACCAACGGCCCCAAGGTTGAGGTCCTGAGCGGAAGCGTGATCGTGACACCACATGCCGGGTACGACCATCAGGACGCGGAGTTGGGCCTCGCTTATCTCCTGAAGCAGGCGGCCCGTCAGGCGAAGCTGTGGCTTTATCTTGAGACGAACATCGTCTCGGGCCAGGATCTCTTCATACCGGACATCGTCATTCTCGATGCGCCCGGCGGCGGTCGCACGACGATGGACATCGGGCACGCCGTGCTTCTCGGGGAGATCGTCTCCCCAGGAAACCGACGCACGGACATCATCGACCGCCCGCGTGAGTACGCCGCCGCACGCGTGCCCTTCTTCCTCCGGGTTGACCTGCGCAATCGGGTGCCGACCATCGCGTTGTACGAGCTGACCGAGGGGGAGTACCGGCCCGTGGCTGCCGCTGCGGCCGGGACGCGCTTCGTCATGCGGGAGCCGTTCGAGTTCTCCATCGATCCGGCCGACCTGCTGGGCGAGGAGGCACAGCCCGAAGCGTCGTCGGGGGGGGAGGGCTGAGGCTCCCGGCGGGCGTGCAGCGAGGGTGGGGAAGAATGGCCGGGTGACTTCCCCCCGCGACCTCGTTCTGCTCGGGTCCACCGGCTCGATCGGCACCCAGGCCATCGACATCGTCCGGCGCAACCCGGACCGGTTCCGGGTGGTCGCCGTGGGCGCTGGCGGCGGCAACGTCGAGCTGCTCGCCGCGCAGGCCCTCGAACTGGGCGTCGAGGCGGTCGGGGTGGCCAAGGCCTCCGCCGCGCAGGATCTGCAACTCGCGTTCTACGCCGAGGCGAGCCGACGCGGGTGGGCCACCGGTGACTTCAAGCTTCCCAAGATCGTGGCCGGACCGGACGCCATGACCGAGCTGGCCCAGTGGCCGTGCGACATCGTGCTCAACGGGGTGGTGGGCTCGCTGGGCCTCGCTCCTACGCTGGCCGCGCTGCGCGGTGGTCGTACTCTCGCGTTGGCCAACAAGGAGTCGCTCGTTGCCGGCGGCCCGCTGGTCAAGGCCGCTGTGGCGCGGCCGGGGCAGATCGTCCCGGTCGACTCCGAGCACTCGGCGCTGGCCCAGTGTCTGCGATCCGGTTCGCGTGGTGAGGTGCGTCGGCTGATCGTCACGGCCAGCGGGGGCCCGTTCCGGGGTCGGCGGCGCGACGAGTTGACGCAGGTCACACCCGAGCAGGCGCTCGCACACCCGACCTGGAACATGGGGCCGGTCGTCACGATCAACTCCGCCACCATGGTCAACAAGGCGCTTGAGGTGATCGAAGCGCACGAGCTGTTCGACGTGCCCTACGCCGACATCACAGTGATGGTGCACCCGCAGTCGGTGATCCACTCGATGGTCGAGTTCGTCGACGGGTCGACGATCGCCCAGGCCAGCCCACCGGACATGCGGCTGCCGATCGCGCTCGGCATCGGCTGGCCCGACCGGGTGCCCGAGGCGGCCACCGCCGTCGACTGGACGGCCTCGCACACCTGGGAGTTCGCGCCACTCGACGACGAGGCGTTCCCGGCCGTCGCCCTGGCCAAGGCCGCCGGGGAGACCGGGCGCTGCCGGCCGGCGATCTACAACGCGGCGAACGAGGAGTGCGTGGCCGCGTTCGTGGCGGGCCGGCTGCCGTTCCTCGGCATCGTCGACACCCTCGAACGCGTGTTGGAGGAGGCTCCGGACTTCGACGAACCAGGTACCGTCGAGGACGTGCTCGCGGCCGAGTCGTGGGCACGCGCGCACGCGCAGGAGATCATCGCGGGTTCGGTGGAAGGAGCTTGATGTCGTACCTGCTCGGGGTGGTCCTCTTCGCCCTGGCCATTCTCATCTCGGTGAGCCTGCACGAGGCGGGTCACCTGCTGACCGCCAAGGCGTTCGGGATGAAGGTCACGAAGTACTTCGTCGGCTTCGGCCCCACCATCTGGTCGTTCCGGCGGGGTGAGACGGAGTACGGCCTCAAGGGCATCCCCCTCGGCGGCTTCTGCAAGATCGTCGGGATGACGCCGCAGGACGACGATGTCGAGCCGGGCGACGAGTCGCGCGTGATGTGGCGCTACCCGGTCTGGAAGCGGACGATCGTGATGGCCGCCGGGTCGATCACGCACTTCGCGCTCGCCCTGGTCACCATCTGGATCCTCGCCGTCTCCGCCGGCCTGCCCAACCCCGACTTCCCGACCACCGACGCGCAGGCCCGCCAGGAGCCCGCCGTCATCCAGCTCAGCGAGTGCGTGGTTCCGGAGAACGCGGTGCGGGCGTGCACGAGCACCGACGCGGCCAGCCCGGCCGCCCAGGCGCAACTGCGCAACGGCGACCGGATCACCTCGATCAACGGCACCTCGATCAACTCTTACGGCGACCTGCTCACCGCGCTGCGCGGGCTCAAGCCGGGCGACACCGCGCAGATCGCGTACGTCCGCGACGGGCAGACGAGCACCACCAGCACGGTGCTCGCGCAGACCCAGCGTCCGCCGCTGGACAACCCGACAGGTGCCGCCGCGCCGGTGGCCGCGCTCGGCGTCGGGCTCGTCCCCAGCACCCCGACCCGCGTGACGTACGGCCCGGTCGGCGCCTTCGGCGCCACCGCCGACTTCACCGGTCAACTCGCCGTCGGCACCGCCCAGGCGCTCCAGCGCCTCCCGCAGAAGGTCCCCGCCCTGTGGACCGCCCTCACCGGCGGCGAGCGGGACGTCGACACCCCGATCAGCGTGGTCGGCGCCAGCCGACTCGGCGGGGAAGCGGTGGAGAACAACGCCTGGCTGGTCTTCTTCATGCTCTTCGTGTCGCTGAACTTCTTCATCGGCGTGTTCAACCTGCTGCCGCTTCTCCCGGTGGACGGCGGCCACATCGCCATCGCCTGGTTCGAACGGGCCCGCTCCTGGGTCTACGGGCGGATCGGCCGGGCCGACCCCGGCCGGGTGGACTACCTCAAACTGATGCCCTTCACGTACGTGGTAATCCTGATCGGTGGCGCGTTCACGCTGCTGACCATCGCCGCGGACGTCGTCAACCCCATCACGCTCTTCTCAAGGTGAGTGCCTGAAGTGACAGCTATCAGTCTCGGTATGCCCGCCGTGCCGCCCCCGCCACTCGCTCCCCGTCGGGCCAGCCGCCAGATCATGGTCGGTTCGGTTCCGGTCGGTGGTGGTGCGCCGGTGTCCGTGCAGTCGATGACCACGACCCTCACCTCCGACATCAACGCGACCCTTCAGCAGATCGCCGAGCTGACCGCGTCCGGCTGCCAGATCGTCAGGGTGGCGGTGCCGTCCCAGGACGACGTCGAGGCGCTGCCCGCGATCGCCAAGAAGTCCCAGATTCCGGTGATCGCCGACATCCACTTCCAGCCCAAGTACGTCTTCGCCGCGATCGACGCCGGCTGCGCGGCGGTCCGGGTCAACCCGGGCAACATCCGGCAGTTCGACGACAAGGTCAAGGAGATCGCCCGTGCCGCGGGGGCGGCGGGGACGCCGATCCGGATCGGCGTCAACGCCGGGTCACTGGACAAGCGCCTGCTGAGCAAGTACGGCAAGGCCACCGCCGAAGCGCTTGTCGAGTCGGCGCTGTGGGAGTGCTCGCTGTTCGAGGAGCACGGCTTCCGCGACATCAAGATCTCGGTCAAGCACAACGACCCGGTCGTGATGATCCGGGCTTACCGGCAGCTCGCCGAGCAGTGCGACTACCCGCTGCACCTCGGCGTCACCGAGGCCGGGCCGGCGTTCCAGGGCACCATCAAGTCGGCGGTCGCCTTCGGTGCGCTGCTGGCCGAGGGGATCGGCGACACGATCCGGGTGTCGCTGTCCGCCCCGCCGGTCGAGGAGATCAAGGTCGGCAACCAGATCCTGGAATCCCTCGGTCTGCGCGAGCGGGGCCTGGAGATCGTCTCGTGCCCGTCCTGCGGGCGGGCCCAGGTGGACGTCTACAAGCTCGCCGAGGAGGTCACCGCCGGCCTGGAAGGGCTGCCGGTGCCGCTGCGGGTCGCCGTCATGGGCTGCGTGGTGAACGGTCCGGGCGAGGCTCGGGAAGCCGACCTCGGCGTCGCCTCCGGCAACGGCAAAGGCCAGATCTTCGTCAAGGGGCAGGTCGTCAAGACGGTGCCCGAGGCCCAGATCGTCGAGACCTTGATCGAAGAGGCGCTGCGAATCGCCGACGAGATGGGCGCCGAGCTCCCCGAGGAGCTGCGCGGGCTGGTCACCGGCCCGACCGTCACCGTGCACTGATTCTCCATGTGGAAAAAGCGGCCGTTCCCCGCACGGGGAACGGCCGCTTTTCGTTTGAGCTGATCGTGCGGTTGTGCGCTGTGGTGCTCGTAGCTGTGGTGCGGCCTGGCGGTGTGGTGGGACCTGGCGCTGTGGTGGGACCTGGCGGTGTGGTGCGGCCCGGCGCTGTGGTGCGGCCTGGCGTCACTCGGATTCGGCGAGGATCGCGTACAGCTTGCGCCGGGTCTCGTCGAGCACCTGGGCGGCCCGCTCACGCTGATCGTCCGTGCCGTTCATCATCACCTGGCGCAGAGCGTTCATCGCCTGCGCGCCGGAGTCACGGATGTCGTGCCAGCTGCTCACCGCGCCCTGGGCGACGTCCGCCCACGGCGGGGTCTGCGCGGCCTCGGTGGCCTCCGCCTGACCGGCCTCGGTGACAGTGAACCGCTTCCGTCCACCGCTGGGCTCCTCGGTGCTGGCGACGATCACGCCCTCGTCCTCCAGGAGCTGAAGGGTGGGGTAGATCGAGCCCGGGCTCGGCCGCCACGCACCGCCGGTGCGGGAGTCGATCTCCTGGATCATCTCGTAGCCGTGCATCGGCCGCTCGGTGAGCAGGGCCAGCACGGACGCTCGGACGTTGGGGCGTCGGCCCCGACCCCGTCCACGGCCCCGGCCGCCCCAGGGGCCGCCGTGTCCGTGCTCGTGGCCATGACCGTGCGGACCGGGCGGGACCGGCGGGAAGCCGAACCCCCGCATCCGGGCCTCGTGCATCGGGTGGTGCTGTCGGTGGAACCTCATCGGGTTCTTCCTTCCCTAGGACTATCGCTGATGCATCAACGATATATCGGCAATGCATCGCCGACAACCCTCATTTACCAAACCGTACGTACGTCTTGTTAAAGTCTCGGTCATGCGCCTGCTTCCCCCGCCGGGTCCGGCCCGGGTCCTCACCCTCGGCACTCTGGTCAAGACCGTCGGGCGGGGCCTCTGGCTCGTCGCCAGCGCGCTCTTCCTCACCCGGTCGGTCGGCCTGTCGGCCACCCAGGTCGGCGTCGGGTTGACCATCTCGGCCCTGGTCGGTGTGGTGGCCAGCGCCCCAAGCGGCTACCTGGCCGACCGCGTAGGCCCCCGCGGTGTGCAGGTCGGCGCGCTGTTCGTCGCCGGCACCCTGACGGTCGGCCTGGTCGCCGTCCGGTCGTTCCCCACGTTCCTGCTGGTGGGAGCGGCCACCGCGCTGGCCGACGCGGTCGAGCGAGGTGCCCGCGGCGCGCTGATCGCCGGAGCGATCCCCGCCGACCAGCGGGTCCGCACCCGCGCCTACCTACGGGCCACCACCAATGTCGGGATCTCCGTCGGCGCCGTCCTCGGCGGCTTCGCCATCGCCGCCGACACCCGAACCGGATACGTCGCGCTCATCCTGGCCTCGGCGGCGACATCACTGGCCGCAGCGGTGGTCTTCCTTCGACTGCCAGCCGTCGCCCCGGTCGCCGCCCCGACGCACGGCCCTCGGCTGGTCGCCCAACGGGACCGCCCGTTCCCCGCCTTCACAGTGGTCGACGGGCTGATGTCGATGCACTTCAGCCTGCTCACCATCGCCCTGCCGCTGTGGATCGCCGGCCACACCCGGGCCCCCGCCTGGATGGTCTCCGCGTTGACGCTGGTCAACACCGTGCTGGTGGTGCTCCTTCAGGTACGCGCCGCGAATACCGCCGCCACACTGCCCGGAGCCGCCCGCGCCGCCCGCCGAGCGGGCGTGGCCATCGCCCTGGCCTGCGTACTCTTCGCCGCCAGCGGCGCGCTGCCCACCACCGGCGCGGTGTGCCTGCTCGGCCTCGGCGCGCTCGCGCACGTCACCGGGGAACTGTGGCACTCCGCCGCCGGCTGGGGGATCTCCTTCGGGCTCGCGCCGGCGGACGCCCAGGGGCAGTACCAGGGGGCGTACGGCATGGGCTACGAACTGGGCAAGATGCTCGCACCGGTCGTGGTGACCACCCTCGCGCTCGGCTGGGGCGTACCTGGCTGGCTCGTGCTCGGTGCGCTGTTCCTCCTGCTCGGAGCCCTGGTGCCCCCGGTCGTCCGCTGGGCCGGACGGACCCGGCCGATCAGTGGGCCAGCAGAACCGGTGCCGGCCTCGCCACTCGACCGGCGGAGTGGGGGGTCGATCTGGCAGGCTGATAGTCGTGCTGACGGTGCCGGTACGCCAACTGGGGGAATCGGAGCGCCGCGCGGTCGAGCGACTGCTCGACCATGACCCGTTCGCGGGCGCGCAGGTCGCCGAGCGGATCGCCGCGCGCGGACTCTCCTGGTGGCGAGCCGAGGGCAGAATCCTGGGGTACGGGGCTCGCCGCAACCTTGAGTCACTCTGCTGGCTCGGCGGCAACCTGACCCCGGTGCTGGCCAGTGACGCCGCGGTGGCTGCCTTCGCCGACCTGCTCGCGGGCGAGGAACGGCTCTGCTCCTCGATCGTCGGCCGCGCCGATGCCGTCCTCGGGCTGTGGGACCGCCTCTCCGACACGTGGGGGCCAGCGCGAGACGTTCGCCCCAATCAGCCACTGCTGGTCACCGACACGCTGCCGCCCGTACCGGCTGATCCGGAGGTACGCCAGGTTCGCTCCGGCGAGGTCGACCGGCTCTTCCCGGCAGCGGTGTCCATGTACACCGAGGAGGTCGGCGTCTCCCCGCTTGCCGAGGACGGCGGACGCAGCTACCGCCGGCGGGTCAACGACCTGGTCCGGACCGGCCGCGCGTACGCCCGCATCATCGACGGCAAGGTCGTGTTCAAGGCCGAACTGGCAGTGGTGACCAAGCGGACGGCGCAGATCCAGGGCGTCTGGGTGGCACCGGAGTGGCGAGGCAGGGGGATAGCGACCGCCGCCATGGCAGCCGTGGTCCGCGACGCGCTGCTGCGGGTCGCCCCCACCGTCAGCCTGTACGTCAACGACTTCAACCTCCCGGCCCGCCGCGTCTATGAGCGCTGCGGCTTCCAGCCGATCGGCACCCTGGCCACAGTCCTCTTCTGACCGCTGCCGGTTGCCACGCGCGGCGGCGGTGATGTCCCGCAGATCTTGGACACTTTCCGTTCGCGCTGGACGGAAAGTGTCCAAGATCTGCGGATTCAGGTCTGCGGACTCGGAGCAGAGGAACACCGCTGGCCGGCACCCGGGGTTGCGGGTGCCGGCCAGCGGTCGGTGTCCTGCTGTCATCTTGTCGTGCCGTGCTGTGGTGCGGGTCAGCTGTTCCAGTGCTGGCCGACCAGGTCGGTGGCCTGCTGCTCCCACTGGGCGTAGGCGTCCGGGTACGCCGACACCTGTACGGTCTGCGCGGCGTCGGTCAGGGCCATGTCCTGCCACCCGTCGACCTGCTTGAGGCCCTTGAGGAACGCGGTCGTGGAGTAGGTGGGGTCGGTGATCTGCTCCGGCGTGCCCCAACCCGAGCTCGGGCGCTGCTGGAACAGGCCCAGCGAGTCGTGGTCGTTCAGGTCGCCCAGGTGACCCAGGTTCTCCAGCTTCGACTCCTGCAGGCTCGTCGCGATCGAGATGACCGCGGCCCGCTCGGGGAGGCCGGCCTTCTTCGTGGCGGCGATGATCGCCTTCACGTTCGCGGTCTGCTCGTCGTTGAGGCTGATGTGGGACTGGTCGCCCTGCGGCTTCGGCGCCGCCGACTGCACGGCCACCGCGACGGGCTTGGCATCCACGGCCGGGGTGGCGGCGTGGGCGGCGATCGGGCCGGCGAAGACACCGCCGGCGAACGCGAGACCAGCAACAGACAGCATGCTCTTACGGAAGATCGTGTTCATGGGGGTAGCTCCTTCGGGGGTAGAACACCCACACCGCCAAAAAGGGGGAACGGCGGTGACGGGGTGTGAGCACCTCGTCCGGCGCTGCATCAAACGGGGAAAAAGTCTTGGGGGGTGACACCGTGTGGGGCGTCGGGTCGGCGACCTGCCGAGCGCGGGGGCTCGTGGCGCCGGGACCCTGTGCAACGACCCGAGGGCCGGGGTCATTCCGGGGGGTGGCCCACCTGCCGGCACCCTCGTCGAGGCGGTGCCTGCGGTCGTTCGTAGGGGTTGTAACGACCGGGGGGCCGGGGTCATTCCGGGGGGTGGCCCACCTGCCGGCACCCTCATCGAGGCGGTGTCCGTCGGTCGTTCGTGGGGACTGCAACGACCGGGTGGAGCCTGGCATTCCAACCTGCGCGACCAGCCCTCAGGGGTCGGGCGGCGGGCCGGTGGTACTGCGATCGTCAGGGTATGTAACGACCCCGCCCCGGCCACGATTCCGGCCTGAGGGTGCGCCCAGTCACCACCCACAAACACCCACAACGCACAGACCACCCACACCCACCGGGCCGACAGCGCCGAACCGGCCCTCACCTGCGTGATCCACTCGGGTTCACGGAAGTCGGGCATCCTGGACGGCCCGGACGGCGCGACTTGAAGGAACCCGAGTCGACAAGAAGCGTCCGATCGCATCGCGATCGGCTACATCAGGCCAGACCGTGTAAAACGCCTAAATTGCCGGCAGGGCTGCCGGCACCGTCCCCCGGGCCCGCCGGCCCTGACCTGCCCACCGCGCCGGCTTCGCCGCGGGCCTGCCGGTTCTGACCGGCCGGCCGCGCCGTCTCTGACCCCCTGATCCGCCAACCCCCGGGCCCGCCAACCCCCGGGCCCGCCAACCCCCGGGCCCGCCAACCCCCGGGCCCGCCAACCCCCGGGCCCGCCAACCCCCGGGCCCGCCAACCCCCGGGCCCGCCAACCCCCGGGCCCGCCAACCCCCGGGCCCGCCAACCCCCGGGCCCGCCCACTGTGCCGTGCTTGCCGGCTTTGCCACCGCCGTCTGCGGGGCTGACCCCGAAACCGCCGGTTCGGCGCCCCCTGTCTGGTTCAGGTATCGGGCGGTGCGGCCGTGGCCGCAGCATCGAGCAGGTCGGCTGTCCCGCTGGCGGAACGGACGGAAGCCCAGCTCAGAGACGGGAAAATCGGTTGAGTTGACGGGGTGGTGCCGGCAGGCTGAGGTCTCCGCCACCCACGTCCCGGAGGACTTTTCATGCGCCTGCTCCGTGATCTGTGGGGGACTTCAACCCGTCGTGTGACGATCGTGGCCGTCCTGATCGTGCTGGGCGCCGCAGGGCAGGCGGGCGCGTCGGCCCTGGCCGGCGCGGTGCTGGTGCATCGTTCGGCTGGCTTCTTCGTCGTACTGGCCGCAGCCCTTGTCGCCGTGGTCCTCAGCGACCTCGCGGTGAGTCTGTTGATGGCCGGCCTGACCGCCGACTGGTCCGCCGACGTGCGTCGCCGGCTCTGCCGTGTCGCTCTCGGGCAGGACCTGCCCACCCTGGAGACCACTCCGGTGGGCGAGCTGCTGGACCGGATCGACGGGGACGTCTATCAGGTGGCGTCGGCAATTCGTAACCAAGGCACCCGGCTCGCCCAGGGTCTTTGCGTCGGTCTGTTGTCGATGGGCGTGGCGGTGTTCGTGTGGTGGCCGGCGGGGATCGCGATGCTGCTGCTCACTGTGGTGCTCGCGGTCGGCCTGCGCCGGCCCACGGCGCGGATCGGCCCGGCCCGGATGGCCGAGGAGGAGGCGTGGTCCGACCTGGCCGCCGTGATGGAGGAGGCGGTGCACGGCCAGGACGACGTACGCACCAGTCTGGCGCGGCCGTACGTGCTGCGGTTGTACGCCCGGCGGGCCTCTGCCGTGCTGTCCCGTGGCCTGGTGGTCTGGGTGCTGTCCGCCCGGGTGGCGACGGTGGCCACCGCGACGATCCGGGCGGGCATCGGCGCGGTGGTGCTCGGCGGTGCCTGGGCGTTGGCTACCGGCCGGATCGACGCCGCCCGGCTCACCGCCATCTGGTTGCTCGCCCTGGCCTTCGGGGCGACAGCGGAGCACGTCAGCCGGATGGTGCCGGAGATCCAGGAGGCGCTCGGCGCGTGGGCGCGGGTGCAGTTGCTCTACAAGGCCCGGCAGGAGCCGGTCGGCGGGGCCAGCCCGAGCGAGGGTGACCTGCGCATTCGGGACCTGACATTCGGGTACGGGGAGAGTGACCGGGGGGCCGCGCTGCGCGGGCTCAGCCTCACCTTCGCGCGCGGTCGCGCGTACGCGCTGATCGGGCGGACCGGTTCGGGCAAGTCGACGCTGGCGAAGGTGCTCACCCGGGCGGTCGACGTGCCGCCGGGCACTGTCTTCCTCGGCGGCACCGACCTGTGCGACCTCGACGTCGAGCAGCTGCGCCGCTGGGTGGCGTTGGTGCCGCAGCGCACCGAGATCCTTGCCGGCACGCTCGCTGAGAACGTGGCGCTCTTCGACCCGGAGTTGCTCGACGCGGCGGCTCGGGCGCTCGACGAGCTGGGCCTGGCCAGCTGGATCGCCGAGCTGCCGGACGGGTTGACGACCCGGCTGGGGGAGGGCGGGCACGTGCTCTCCGCCGGTCAGGAGCAGTTGGTGGCGTTCGCCCGCATCCTGGTCCGGGAGCCGCACGTGGTGATCCTCGACGAGGCCACCGCACGGCTGGACCCGGTCACCGAGGCGCGGGTGCAGCGGGCCACCGAACGACTACTGCGCGAGCGGATCGGCATCGTCATCGCGCACCGGCTCTCCTCGGTGCGCCGCTGTGACGAGGTGGTCGTCCTGGCCGACGGCGCGGTGGTCGAGGCCGGTCCGCTGGAGACGTCGACCCGCTTCGCCGAACTCCTGGCGACCAGCCACGCCGCCGCGTACGCCGCAGTGGCACCGGCCGGTCGCACCGGCGTCGGCACCGACCTTCTGGTCGGCCCCGGCCCGGACGCGTGGCCGAGCGGGCCGGCACCCGCGCCGACCGAGCCGATCGTGGCGAACGAGCACGCCGCCTGGCCGACCGAGCCGATCGTGGCGAACGAGCACGCCGCCGCCTGGCCGACCGAGCCGGCATCGACGCGGGCTGAGCCGAACGCGAAGGCCACGCGGGAGACACCGCCCGACAGCACGCGGGACGCGGTCGGGCCGACCCGGGCCGACCCGCCGCCGCTGCCGCCGATGCCGCCGGCCCGGACACTGCGGGAGATCTTCCGACTCTGCACCAACGATCCCCGGTACGGTGCGGCCGCGATCGTGCTGTTCCTCGGGCTCAGCCTGCTCGGGCTGGACGGCCCGGTGCTGCCCTGGCTCTGGGCGGACCTGGTCGACGGGACGGGCAACCCGTACCTGCCGGCCATGGGGATCGTCGCCGGGTTGCTGGTCACCCTGCCGCTGCCGTTCTACACCCACGTCTGGTTCCCGCAGTGGTGGGTGCGGCAGATGCTGCGGATCGGCCTTCGCCTGGTGCACGGCCAGACCGGGCCGCGCCGGGTCAGCTCACACACCCCCGCCGAGGTGGTGGCGCAGGGCGGGGACACCGAGCGGGTGGTCCAGCTCGCCGACAACGTGCTGGACCAGACCGTCGCGCTGGTGCTCGTCGTCGCCATGACGGCGGTCACCGGCAGCGTCGTACCTGGGCTGTTCTTCCTCGGCACGATGGTCGTCTCCGGGCTGGCCGCGACGTTGTTCGGGCCGAAGCTGGAGCGTGCGGCCCGGGCGACGGTGGCGGCGCGGGCCTCCTTCGCCACGGCGCTGGTCTCCGCGCTCTCCGCGGCGCGGACGGTGAAGCTCGCCGGCGCGACCACTGCGGTGCTGCGCCACCTGGCGAGCCTGGACGTGCTGCGCAGCGACCGGCAGCGACGGGAGATCTCGGTGCAGGTGTGGGCGCGCTCCACACCGTCGATGGCCAGTGGGCTGTTGCCGATCGGCGCTTGGGCGCTCTACCTGAACGGCTCGCTCTCCGCCGGGGCGGTGCTGGTGGCCGTCTCCACCCTGGGCGCGGCCCGCTGGTTCGCCTGGACGACTGCCTCGTTGATCTCCCAGCTGCCTTCGGCGCGGGTCTGGACCCAACGCACTGCGGCGATGACCGGGGTGAGCGCGTACTCAGCGGGGGTGCCGGAGGTCGACCTGACCGCCGGGACGGCGCCGGCGCCGACCATGCCGCCCCGGCATCCGCTGCGACGGCTGGAGCTGCGCGGTTTCGGGGTGGTGCACTCCGACGGCACGGTGGCCGTGCGGGACGTGAACCTCACCGTGCAGCGGGGGCAGTTGGTGCTGGTCGTCGGGCCGGTGGGGTCGGGTAAGTCCTCGTTGCTGCGCGGGCTGGCCGGGATCGTGCACCACACCGGCGAGCTGGCCTGGAACGGTGACCCGGTCACCGAGCCGGAGCTGTTCCTGCGTCCCAACCAGGTCGGCTACGTCGGTCAACTGCCCCGGGTGCTCTCCGGCACGGTGGCCGACAACATCGCCCTCGGGCACCAGGTGGACGCGGCGGGGGCGGTCAGCACCGCCCAGCTCGACCATGACCTGGCCGCCGCCGGTGGTGGGCTGGGCCTGCTCATCGGGCACAAGGGCACCCGGCTCTCCGGCGGGCAGTTGCAGCGGTTGGCGTTGGCGCGGGCGTTGGCCCCGCGTACCGAACTGCTGGTCGCCGACGACGTGTCGTCGGCGCTGGACGTCACCACCGAGCTGGCGCTGTGGCAGGCGTTGCGCGGCCACGGGGTGACAGTTGTCGGCTCGACAGCGAAACGCGCGGCGTTGGTCCGGGCCGACCACGTCGTGGTGCTGATCGGCGGCACGGTGGCCGCCCAGGGCACCTGGCAGGACCTGGAGGGCGACTGGTCGCACCTGGCTGGCTGACCGGCGGTCGGGCGGCCGCTCACGCGGCGGCCGCCCGGCCGGCCGAGATCAGGAGGCGCGGGCGTACTGGGCGGGGCCGGAGTACGCGAGGCCGAGCTTCGCGGCCGCCCGGCGCGGCCAGTACGGGTCGCGCAGCAACTCCCGACCCAGCAGCACCAGGTCGGCCTCGCCGCTGGCGACGATCTGCTCGGCGTGCTCGGGCTCCACGATGAGGCCCACCGCGCCGGTCGGCACGCCGGCCTCGCGGCGGATCTGGGCGGCCAGCGGCACCTGGTAACCCGGGCCGAGCGGGATGCGCTGGTCAGTGCTCACCCCACCGGAGGACGCGTCGACGAGGTCGACGCCGACGCCGGCCAGCTCACCGGCGAGCACCACGCTGTCCTCGATCGTCCAGCCGCCCTCGACCCAGTCGGTGGCGGAGATCCGGGTCAGCACCGGCACGTCCTCGCCGACAGCGGCGCGCACCGCGCGGGCCACCTCCAGGGTCAGCCGCATCCGGGCCGCGCGGTCGCCGCCGTAGGAGTCGGCGCGGTGGTTGGTCAGTGGCGAGAGGAACTCGTTGAGCAGGTAACCGTGGGCGGCGTGGATCTCCACGGCGGCGAAGCCGGCGTCCAGGGCGCGAACGGCTCCGGCCGCGAACGCCTCGACCACACCGGCGATGCCGGCCTCGTCGAGGCTGGTCGGCGTCCGGTAGCCGGCGGTGAAGGGCTCCGAGCCGGGTGCGACGGGCGTCCAACCGCCCTCGGCGTCCGGCACGCCACCGCGCTCGGGTGCCCACGGCCGGTAGGTGGAGGCCTTGAAGCCGGCGTGCGCGAGCTGCACGGCCGGCACCGCGCCGTGGGCGGCGACGAACGCGGTCACCGGTCGCCAGGCGTCGACGTGCGCACCGGACCAGAGGCCGGTGTCCTGTGGGCTGATCCGGCCCTCGGGGAGTACGGCGGTCGCCTCGGTCAGCACCAGGCCGGCACCGCCGACCGCGCGGCTGCCGAGGTGGATCAGGTGCCAGTCGGTGGGCAGGCCGTCGGGGCCGGCGGAGTACTGGCACATCGGTGCCATGGCGATCCGGTTGGGCAGTGTGACCCCGCGCAGGGCCAGGGGAGTGAACAGGGAACTCATGGGGTCATCCTCTCCGACACGGCGACGGGCCCCCGGGGAGAGGGGCCCGTCGCCGTGCTGGTGAATCGGTCAGGCAGGAACAGGGCTGAGCTCGGGCCGGGTGTCGGCGACCGGCTCCGGGTCGGTCAGGTCACGCCGGCCGGCGGACTCGTACGCGGCGCGGTCGAGAGTGCCCTCGCGGGCGGCGACCACCGTCGGCACCAGCGCCTGCCCCGCGACGTTGGTGGCGGTGCGGATCATGTCCAGGATCGGGTCGATGGCCAGCAGCAGGCCGGCGCCGGCAAGCGGCAGGCCCAGCGTGCTGAGGGTCAGGGTGAGCATCACGATCGCGCCGGTCAGACCGGCGGTGGCCGCCGAGCCGACCACCGAGACGAAGGCGATCAGGAGGTAGTCGCCGATGCCGAGCTGCACACCGAACACCTGGGCCACGAAGATCGCGGCGAGGGCCGGGTAGATGGCGGCGCAACCGTCCATCTTCGTGGTGGCGCCGAAGGGCACCGCGAACGAGGCGTACTCGCGGGGCACGCCGAGCCGCTCGACGGAGCGCTGCGTCACCGGCATGGTGCCGACCGAGGAGCGGGACACGAAGGCCAGCTCGATCGCCGGCCAGGCACCGGCGAAGAAGCGCAGCGGGTTGAGGCGGCCGGCCAGGATCAGCACCAGCGGGTAGACCACGAACAGCACGATGGCGCAGCCGACGTAGACGGCTGTGGTGAACTTCGCGAGGGGGGCCAGCAGGTCCCAGCCGTACGAGGCGACGGCGTTGCCGATCAGGCCGAGGGTGCCGATCGGGGCGAGCCGGATGACCCACCAGAGCGCCTTCTGGACGATCTCCAGCAGGGAGCGGTTCAGCGCCACGAACGGTTCGGCGGCGTCGCCGACCAGCAGGGCAGCGGCACCGATGACGACGGCGAGGAAGACGATCTGGAGGACGTTGCCCTCGACGAACGCGCCGACCGGGTTGGTGGGCACGATGCCGGTGAGGAAGTCGGTCCACGAGCCGGTGTTCTTCGGCGGTGCCGCGCCACCCAGGTCGAGGGTCACGCCCTTGCCCGGGTTGGTGAGCAGGCCGAGGCCGATGCCGATGCTCACCGCGATCAGCGCGGTGATGCCGAACCACAGCAGGGTCTTGACGGCGAGCCGGGCGGCGTTGGCGACGCCGCGCAGGCTGACCACGCTGACCACGATGGCGGTGAAGACCAGCGGCGGCACGGCCAGTTTGAGTAGTTGGACGAAGAGGCTACCGACTGTGTGCAGGGTGCTGGTCAGCCAGCTCAGGTCGTTGCTGCGGGCAACGAAGCCCAGCGCGACGCCGAGCACGAGGCCGAGCAGGATCTGCACGGAGAAGGGGATTTTGCGCAGGCTGAAGGGCATGAGGATGTATCCAATTGTCCGGTCCGATCGGGGCAGGCGTAGGAACGCGGCTAGCCCGGACAGATGCCACTGGCCTGCAGTCGGAGATCGACATACAGGCGGACAGTGAGGCCCCAGACATTGGTCATCGCTGGCCGACGATACGCCGATTCCCGCTCATCGGAAGGACCGGACAGCGTGAGGCTCCTTACAGAGGGCCAGCGCGGAGGCGGTGCCCAGACCCCACAGCACCGCGAGGGCGAGGATCAGCCGCTCCAGCACCCCCACCACCGGGCCTCGACCGATCACCAACATCGCCAGCCCCACCGTGGCACAGAGCGGCAGGGCCAGCACGGCCGCGACGCCGGCCAGCCGACGCACCGTCCGGCCGGCCGACCCGGAAACGGCCAGCGTGATCATGGCGAAGACCACAGCGGCGGTCGCCGCGATGCTCGCGCCGCCGTGCACCAGGTCCGCCGTCGTCGCGCGCTCGAACGGCGGCAACGGGCAGCCACCGGAACAGGTCACCGCCCCGGACACGGCGGTGAACACGGCCCCGGTGGCGAGCAGCGCCGGGGCCGCCGCCCACACCCCGGGGGGCAGCGCCGCGCCGATCAGCAGCAACGCGCCGGCAAGGGCCAGGATCCCGATCCGGTACGTCGCGGCGTGGGCGCTGCCGGCGATGCCCGCCTCGCTGACGTACCCGGTGAGCCCTGAACCGGGACCGGCGACCACGGCGAGCGTCACCGCCACCGCACCGGCCAGCGTGCAGCCGGCCGCCGCGGACCCGGCGACCCGGCGGGCGACCTCGCCGCGGGCCCTCGGCACCGTCGGGGCGGCCGGCCGACCCGGTTCAGCCACGCCCGTGCGGCGTGCTCCAGCCGGACTCGTCCGGCCCGAGTGGCACGATGCCGCTGGGATTGATCTCCCGGTGCGTGCCGTAGTAGTGCCGCTTGATGTGGTCGAAGTCCACCGTCTCGCCGAAGCCCGGCGTCTGGAACAGGTCCCGCGCGTACGCCCAGAGCACGGGCATCTCGGTCAGCTTGTCGCGGTTGCACCTGAAGTGCCCGTGGTACGCGGCGTCGAAGCGGACCAGCGTGGTGAACAGCCGCACGTCCGCCTCGGTGATCGCGTCGCCCATCAGGTAGCGCTGCCCGGACAGCCGCTCGGAGAGCGCGTCCAGCCGGGCGAAGAGCGCCCGGAACGCCTCGTCGTACGCCTGCTGGGAGGTGGCGAACCCGCACCGGTAGACGCCGTTGTTCACGTCGATGTGGATCTCGGCCATCAGCGCGTCCATCTCCGGGCGCAGCGCCTCCGGGTAGAGGTCCGGCGCGCCCGCACGGTGTAGCGACCGCCACTGCGTGGAGAAGTCGAGGGTGAGCTGCGGATAGTCGTTGGTGACCACCCGGCCGGTCACTGTGTCGACGAGCGCCGGCACTGTCACCCGGCCGGTGTAGTCCGGGTCGGTGGCCAGATACGCCTCGGAGAGGAAGCTCACGCCGAGCACCGGGTCGAAGCCGTCCGGGTCGAGGGCGAACGCCCAGCCCCGCTCGTCCCGGATCGGGTCGACGGTGCCCAGCGAGATCGCGTCGTCCAGCCCGAGCAGGCCACGCACGATCCTCGCCCGGTGCGCCCAGGGGCAGGCCCGGCACCAGACCAGCCGGTACCGGCCGGCCTCCAGCGGCCAGCGGTCCTGCTCGTCCGGGCCGCCGCCGGGCGGCGAGGTGGAGTCGGCGGTGACCCGACCGGTGAACCGGTTCGGCTGGCGGACGAACGCGCCACCGCCGCTGGTCTCTGCGCTGAACTGGGCCCGGGCCATGCCGTCAACCTATCCGCTGCCCGCGCGGATATCCTGGCGGCCGGCAGCCCTCGTGACCCGGTGGGCGTGCCCCACCCCCGCCGTCTGCACCCCCTAAGGACTCGCGATGACCGTGGCATACCTGGTGGCCGGTGTCCGCACCCCGATCGGCCGGTACGCGGGCGCGCTGGCCGGCGTCCGCCCCGACGACCTGGCCGCGCACGTGATCCGGGAACTGGTCGCCCGCCACCCCTCGGTGGACTGGGCACGAGTCGACGACGTCGTGCTTGGCTGCGCCAACCAGGCCGGCGAGGACAACCGCAACGTGGCCCGGATGGCGGCGCTGCTGGCCGGCCTGCCCGAGGAGGTGCCGGGCAGCACCGTCAACCGGCTCTGCGGTTCCGGCCTGGACGCGCTCGCCACCGCCGCCCGGTCCATCGTCGCCGGGGACGCGGAACTGGTGATCGCCGGCGGGGTGGAGAGCATGAGCCGGGCGCCGTTCGTCATGCCGAAGGCCACGTCGGCGTACTCCCGCTCGGCCGAGGTGTACGACACCACACTGGGCTGGCGGCTGGTGAACCCGTTGATGCGTGACGGGTGGGGGGTCGACTCGATGCCGGAGACGGCGGAGAACGTGGCCGCCGAGTACGGCGTGAGCCGCGCCGAGCAGGACGCCTTCGCGTACCGGTCGCAGCAGCGTGCGGCCAAGGCGCAGGCCGACGGCCGGTTCGCCGAGGAGATCGTGGCGGTGTCGGTGCCGGCCGGTCGTCGGGAGACCCGGCTGGTCGAGGTCGACGAGCACCCCCGGGAGACCACGCTCGCGAAGTTGGCCGCGCTGCCCACCCCGTTCCGCGACGGCGGCACTGTGACCGCCGGCAACTCCTCGGGTGTCAACGACGGCGCTGTCGCGTTGCTGGTGGCCAGCGAGGCGGCGGTCGCCCGGTACGGCCTGACCCCGCTGGCCCGGATCGTCGGCGCGGCGGCGGCCGGTGTGCCACCCCGGATCATGGGGATCGGCCCGGTGCCGGCCACCCGCAAGCTGCTCGACCGCGTCGGCGTCGAGATGGGCGCTGTGGACGTGGTGGAGTTGAACGAGGCGTTCGCCGCGCAGTCCGTGGCGGTGTTGCGTGAGCTGGGGCTGCCAGTGGACGCCGACCACGTCAACCCGAACGGTGGGGCCATCGCGCTGGGGCACCCGCTCGGTGCCAGCGGCGCGCGGCTGGCGTTGACCGCCGCCCTGGAGCTACGCCGTCGCGGCGGCCGTCGGGCTCTGGCCACCATGTGCATCGGCGTTGGTCAAGGCATCTCGCTGTTGCTGGAGTCAGCCGCCTAGAGTGGTCCACACCACACGACCCGCGGGTCGACCGGTGCCCACGCGTGCCCGCTGCGCGCCCCGACGCCGGTGCCGTCCCGCGCCGCGGCGATGAACTGGGGAGCACGCTGATGCCGGACGGACTGCCTACCGAGATCGATCTGACCAGGCCGAGCGCGGCCCGGGTGTACGACTACTTTCTGGGTGGGGCACACAACTTCGAGATCGACAGGCAGCTGGCGGAGCAGATCGCCAGCATGACCCCGAATCTCGCCGCCACCATGCGCTCCGGTCGGGAGTTCCTGCGCCGGGCCGTCCGGGTGCTGCTCGACGCCGGCATCGACCAGTTCCTCGACATCGGCTCCGGAATTCCCACGGTGGGCAACGTGCACGAGGTGGCGCAGGGGGTGAACCCCAAGGCCCGCGTGGTGTACGTCGACATCGACCCGGTGGCTGTCGCGCACAGCCGGGAGTTGCTGGCTGGCAACGAGCTGACCGGTGTCATCCACGCCGACCTGCGTGAGCCGGAGCGGATCCTCGCCGAGACCCGACAGCTCGGGCTGATCGACTTCGGTCGTCCGATGGGGATCCTGCTGGCCGGGGTGGTGCACTTCATCCCGGACGCCGACCGGCCCGAGGCGATCCTGGCCACGCTGCGGGCCGCTGCCGCGCCGGGCAGCTTCCTGGTCGTCTCCCACTCCACCTTCGAGGACCAGCCGCAGGAGATGCTGGACGCCCAGCGCCTCTCCGCCCGCACCGCCACCGAGATCACCCTGCGCTCCCGCGCTCAGGTCACCGGCTTCTTCGGCGACTGGACCGTAGTGGAACCGGGCGTGGTGCACATGCCGCTCTGGCGCCCGGACTCACCGTCCGACGTGGACGAGCACCCGGAGCGGTTCGGCGCCTTCGGGGGCGTCGCCCGGTACGACCAGCCCGCCGGCTGATCCCGTGGCCGCCGTCCCGGACCCCGCCGGGGTCGATTCCGGTCGGGGCCCCGCCGCGGTCGTCGCCGGCCGGGACCCCACCGGGGTCGTCACCGGTCGGGCGGACGCCCAGGGGTACGCCGCCGACTGGGCCCGCGCGGTGCGTCGGCTCGGTTTCGTGCCGCTCAGCGTGGCCGAGACCGAGCGGCTGCTGCTGGCGCAGACGATCCGGCTGGCCCAGGCGGTACGGGCGGAGCCGTTCAGCGCCCACCCGGCCGAGGAGGTCGGGCGGGCACTGGTGGAGGCGCACCTCACCGAGCCGCAGGCCCTGGAGTGGACGCTGCACGCGCTCGGCGCGACCTTTGGGCGTCGGGTGCTGTGCGACGGTGACCGGCCGGCCGACCTCGCCGACCGGATCGCGGCGGTGCAGGGCGGGCTGGCCGCCGGGTTCGCCCGGGCGCTGCGCGACCGCACCTTCAGCCAGCAGGAGCGGATCGCCCGGTCGGCCTGGCAGGCGCGCGACGAGGTCGAGCAGGCGCTGCGCGAGAGCGAGGCACGGTTCCGGGCGGTGTTCACCGGCGCCGCGATCGGGATCGGGATCGCCGGCGTGGACGGTCGGATCATCGACGTCAACCAGGCGTTCGCCGACATGCTCGGCTACTCGATCGAGGAGTTGCGCGAGATCAACGTGTCGGCGCTGTTCCACGCCGACGACGCCGCCGGGATGTGGGAGCTCTACCAGGAGCTGATCGAGGGAAAGCACGACGCCGCCCGGGTGGAGAAGCGCTACCACCGCAAGGACGGCACAGTGGTCTGGACGGATCTCGCCGTCTCGCTGATCCGACACGATGGCCGGCCGCGATTCACCGTCGCGATGATCGAGGACATCACCGAGCGGTACGAACTCCAGCAGCGGCTGCGCTTCCAGGCGCTGCACGACCCGCTGACCGGGCTACCCAACCGGACGCTGTTCTTCGAGACGTTGGGACGGGTGCTCGACACCGCTGACGCCGGGCAACGCGTCGGGGTGTGCTTCCTCGACCTGGACGGCTTCAAGGCGATCAACGACAGTCTCGGCCACGACCTCGGTGACCGGCTGCTCGTGATGATCGGCCGGCGGCTGGCCGCGTGCGTGGCCGACCACGGCCACCTGGTCGCCCGGATGGGGGGCGACGAGTTCGTGATCCTCGTCGACGGAGGGGACGACACCGACGACCCGGTCGCTGTCGCGCAGGCCGCGCTGGCCGCCGTCGCGGCTCCGGTCCACGTCGGTGAGCACCAGTTGGCCGTCTCGGCCAGTGTGGGCATCGTGCAGTGTCCGGCCTCGGAGACCACCGCGTCGGAGCTGATGAAGGCCGCGGACACCACGCTCTACTGGGCCAAGGCGGCGGGCCGGGGCCGGTGGGCGGTCTACGACCCGGAACGCGGCGCCCGGGACATCGCCCGCTCGGCGCTGGTCGCCGGGCTGCCCGCAGCACTGGAGCGGGGCGAGTTCGTGCTGCACTACCAACCGATCGTGTCGCTGCTGGAGGGCACCATGCTCGCGGTGGAGGCGCTGGTCCGTTGGGAGCATCCGGAGCTGGGGTTGATCGGGCCCGACCGGTTCATCGGCCTGGCCGAGGAGACCGGTCTGATCGTCCGGCTCGGCGAGTGGGTGCTGCGGCAGGCCTGCGAGGACGCCGAGCGGTGGTGGCGGGAGTTCCCGGACGCCAGGCTGGTGGTCAGCGTCAACCTGGCCGCCCGGCAGGCCGACGAACCGGCCATCGTGGACACCGTCGCTGACGCGTTGCAGACCAGCGGGCTGCCGGCGGAGTTGCTTCAACTGGAGCTGACCGAGAGCGCCGTGATGGGCAGTGCCGGTGAACCCCTGCGCAGCCTGCACCGGCTCGCCGCGCTCGGCGTCCGGCTGGCTGTGGACGATTTCGGCACCGGGTACTCCAACCTGGCGTACCTGCGCCGGTTGCCGATCCACTGCCTGAAGCTCGCCGGTCCGTTCGTCGAGGGCATCCGCGCGGACGGGACCGACGTGGCGGCCGACCACCGCGACGAACGGATCGTCGACGCGTTGGTCCGGTTGGCGCACGCCCTGGAGTTGTGGGTAACGGCCGAGGCGGTGGAGACCGGCGTGCAGGCGGAACGGCTGCGGGCGCTGCGCTGCGACACCGGGCAGGGCCGATACTTCGGTGCGCCCGCCCCGGCCGACGTGATCACCGCCCGGCTGCGCGGCGGAGTGCTGGCGTGAGCGAGCGCAGCGAGCGAATCACCAGGCACGGCGGCGTGGCGCGAGGCTACGGCACGCGGCGAAGCGGAGTGCCGGCGTGAGCGGGGGCCGGTCCGGTCCGGAGGGTGGCGACGGAGGATGGCGGCGTGGATCTGACGGACTCGCAGACGGCGGTGACAGTGGTGGCCGGGCTGGCCATCCTGGCCGGGTTGGCCGGTGTGGTGGTGCCCGGTCTGCCGGCGCTGCCGCTGTGCTGGGGTGGCGTGCTGCTGTGGGCGGTCTTCGGTGGCGCCGGCCTGGGTGGTTGGGCGGTGTTCGCCGCCGCCACGCTGGTCGCCGGGGGTGGCGCCGTAATCAAGTACGCGTGGCCGGGCCGGAACCTGAAGCGCACCGGTGTGCCGACGTCCACGCTGCTCGCCGGTGGGGTGCTGGGCATCATCGGGTTCTTCGTGGTGCCGGTCGTCGGCCTGGTGCTCGGCTTCGTCGCCGGGGTGTGGGCGGCGGAGCGGCTGCGGTTGGGCAGTAACCAGCTCGCCTGGCCGTCCACGGTGCAGGCCCTGAAGGCTGCCGGCCTGTCGATGCTTGTGGAGTTCCTGGCCGGTCTGCTCGTCGCCGCCCTCTGGGTAGCAGGGCTCCTCCTGACCTGACCTGACCTGACCGGCCTTGCTCCGCGATCTTGCACTTGCTGTCCCGACATAAGGGGCATCAACGCCGATCTCGACAACCGAAAGTGCAAGATCGGCGGGGCGGGGCTCGGCGGGGTGGGGTGGGGTGGGGTGGGGTGGGGTTTGTGGGGCGCGGGGCACTTTTCGGGTACGGCGGAGTGGCCGTACGTGAGAGAGAGGCGTGCCCCGCGCCACCGGGTCGGGCGGTCCGAGCGCCCGGGGTGGGCCCTTGTCGGGCCTGGTCACTGGTCCAGGATGCCGGCCGGGGCAGCCGGTCGGCAACGCAATTAGCCCGACGGCGGTGAGGTTCCCACCGACTACGTATTGACCGCCTTGATCGGCCGGGTCGACACTTTGCCCACTCGCACGCGGAACCACCTCAGGGAGGTGTGCAGTGGCCACGACGCCCGTGCCGACCGCCGAGCAACCGATGGACGACGACGCCCGGCGGCTCGCCGAACTCGGCTACAAACAGGAGTTGCGCCGTAAGTGGAGCGGCTTCTCCAACTTCGCCATCTCCTTCTCGATCATCTCGATCCTGGCCGGCTGTTTCACCACGTTCGGTCAGGCGTGGAACAACGGCGGGCCGGTCGCCATCTCCTGGGGCTGGCCGCTGATCTCGCTGTTCATCCTGATCATCGGCTTCTGCATGGCGGAGTTGGTGTCGGCGTACCCGACAGCGGGTGGGATCTACTGGTGGGCGGCCACCATGGGCCGCCCGGTGCACGGCTGGTTCACCGGCTGGCTGAACCTGATCGGTCTGGTGGCGGTCACCGCCTCGGTGGACTACGGCTGTGCGACGTTCCTCAACCTCACCCTGTCGGCGCTCTTCGACGGCTGGGCCGGGACGCTGCGTCAGGCGTTCGTCCTCTTCGTGATCATCCTGGTGCTGCACGGGCTGATCAACATCTTCGGGCACCGGATCATCGACGTACTCCAGAACGTCTCGGTCTGGTGGCACGTGGCCGGCGCGGCCGTCGTGGTGGCCATCCTGGTCTTCGTGCCCGACAACCACCAGAGCTTCCAGTTCGTGTTCACCGAGCGGTTCAACAACTCCGGCTTCGGCGACGGGGACATCGGCGGGCTGACGTTCTGGTTCTACGTGCTGCCGCTGGGCTTCCTGCTGACGCAGTACACGATCACCGGCTTCGACGCCTGCGCGCACGTCTCCGAGGAGACCCGGGGCGCCTCGCAGGCCGCCGCCCGCGGACTCTGGCAGTCGATCTTCTACTCGGCGGTCGGTGGCTGGATCCTGCTGCTGGCGTTCCTCTTCGCGGCCACCGACGTCGAGGCGGTCAACGCCGCCGGCGGCTTCTCCGGTGCCATCTTCGAGTCGGCGCTGACCCCGGTCTTCTTCAAGATCGTCATCATCATCTCGACCATCGGCCAGTTCTTCTGCGGCATGAGCTGCGTGACCTCGATGAGCCGGATGGCGTACGCGTTCAGCCGGGACCGTGCCGTACCGGGATGGCGCCTGTGGTCGACTGTCGACCGCAACGGCACCCCGGTCAACGCGATCATCGGCGCCACAGTGGCTGGCCTGGTGCTGACCCTGCCGGCGCTGTACGAGAGCTCCGCCGGTATCCCGATCGCGTTCTACGCTGTCGTCTCCGTCGCGGTGCTCGGGCTCTACCTGTCGTTCCTCATCCCGATCGCGCTCCGGCTGCGGATGGGCGACCGGTTCGTCCCCGGGCCGTGGACGCTGGGCCGCAAGTACAAGCTGCTCGGCTGGATCGCGGTGATCGAGATCGCGATCATCGCCGTCTACTTCGTGCTGCCCATCGTGCCCGCCGGGGTGCCCGGCAACGACGGGTTCACCTGGTCGGCGGTGAACTACGCGCCGCTCGCCGTCGGCGGGGTGCTCCTGGTGGTCGCCGTCTGGTGGTACGCCTCGGCCCGCACGTGGTTCACCGGCCCGGTTCGTACCGTCGAGGAACCCGCTGTGGCGGCCGACCCGGCGCCGGCCGACGGCCCGACCTGATCGGCACCCGGCGGGACGGGCGGTGCTGCCGTCCCGCCGGCCGACGGTCGGGTTTGCCGCACGTGCCGCCGGGGGCATTGACGGTGATCCGGTTTGCCAGTAGACCTTGGTGATGGAGGCCCGCGAATGAGGAAAGCTCCGCTCACGCTGGAACAACTGCGGGTCGCCGTGACCGAGGGCGAGATCGACACCGTGGTGCTGGCCCTCGTCGACATGCAGGGCCGGTTGCAGGGCAAGCGGTTCCACGCGCCCTTCTTCCTCGACCAGGTGGTGACAAACGGCAGCGAGGGCTGCAACTACCTGCTCGCCGTGGACGTCGACATGAACACCGTCGACGGGTACGCGATGTCGAGCTGGGAACGCGGCTACGGCGACTTCGCGATGGTGCCGGACTTCGCCACGTTGCGCCGGGTGCCCTGGCAGCCCGGGTCAGCCCTGCTGCTGGCCGACCTGACCTGGCTCGACGGGTCCGGTGACGTGGTCGCCTCGCCCCGGCAGATCCTGCGCCGGCAGCTGGACCGGCTGGCCGAGCACGGGCTGACCGCGTACGCCGGCACCGAGTTGGAGTTCGTGCTGTTCCGCGACTCGTACGAGGACGCCTGGCAGCGTGGCTACCGCGACCTCACCCCGGCCAACCAGTACAACGTCGACTACTCGCTGCTCGGCACCGCCCGGGTGGAGCCGCTGCTGCGCCGCATCCGCGTCGAGATGGCCGCCGCGGGGCTCACCCCGGAGAGCGCCAAGGGCGAGTGCAACCTCGGGCAGCACGAGATCGCGTTCCGGTACGACGAGGCGGTGGCCTGCGCCGACCATCACGTGATCTACAAGAACGGCGCCAAGGAGATCGCCGCCCAGGAGGGGATGGCGATCACCTTCATGGCCAAGCCGAACGAGCGGGAGGGCAACTCCTGCCACATCCACTTCTCGCTTCGGGACTCCTCCGGCTCGTCGGCGATGCTCGGTGACGGACCGGCGCACCTGTCGCAGACCGGGCAGCGGGTGCTCGCCGGACTGCTGGCCACCATGCGGGAGTTCAGCCTGCTGTTCGCCCCGAACATCAACTCCTACAAGCGCTACCAGCCGGGGTCGTTCGCCCCGACGGCGCTGCGCTGGGGTGTCGACAACCGCACCTGCGCGCTGCGGGTGGTCGGGCACGGGCAGGGCATGCGCGTGGAGAACCGGGTCCCCGGCGCCGACGTCAACCCGTACCTGGCGATCGCCGGGCTGGTCGCCGGGGCGCTGCACGGCATCGACGGCGAGCTGGAGTTGGGCGCGGAGTGCACCGGTAACGCGTACGACGACCCGGAGGCCGAGCGGGTCCCCGGCACCCTGCGCGACGCCCTGGCCCTCTGGGAAGACTCCACTGTGGCCCGGGAGGCGTTCGGCCCTGAGGTGGTGGCCCACTACGCCAACCAGGCGAGGGTCGAGCTGGCCGCTTTCGACGCCGCGGTGACGGACTGGGAGCTGACCCGTGGCTTCGAACGCCTCTGACCGCGTGACAAAGGGGGCGGCGGCATGACGGTTCTGGTGGACCCGACTCGCGGGGTCGGGTTTCGGGAGATCGCCGCGGCCTCGGTGGACGAGGTTGACGCGGCCATCTCGCGGGCGGCTGCCGCATTCGAGACCTGGCGTCTCGTGGGGGCGGGGGACCGGGCTCGGTTGCTGCGGCGGTTCGCCGCGGTGGTCGACGCGCATCTGGACGAGTTGGCAGCGCTGGAGGTGCGCAACTCGGGGCACACCGTCGGCAACGCCCGGTGGGAGGCGGGCAACGTCCGCGATGTCCTGGACTACTACGCCGGCGCGCCCGAGCGGTTGACCGGGCGGCAGATCCCGGTGCCCGGCGGCCTGGACGTCACCTTCCACGAGCCACTCGGTGTGGTTGGCGTGATCGTGCCCTGGAACTTCCCGATGCCGATCGCCGCCTGGGGCTTCGTTCCGGCGCTCGCCGCCGGCAACACGGTGGTGCTCAAGCCCGCCGAACTGACCCCACTCACCGCCCTGCGCCTTGCCGAGTTGGCCCGCGAGGCCGGCCTGCCGGACGGCGTCTTCACCGTCATCCCGGGCGAGGGCTCGGTGGTGGGGGAGCGGTTCGTCACCCACCCGGCGGTCCGCAAGATCTGCTTCACCGGCTCCACCGAGGTCGGCACCCGGATCATGGCCGGCTGCGCCGTGCAGGTGAAGCGACTCACCCTGGAGTTGGGTGGCAAGAGCGCGAACATCGTGTTCGCCGACGCCGACCTGGAGCGCGCCGCCGCGACCGCGCCGGGCGCGGTCTTCGACAACGCCGGCCAGGACTGCTGCGCACGGTCGCGGATCCTGGTCCAGCGTTCAGTGTACGACCGGTTCCTGGAACTGCTCGAACCGGCGGTACGCGCGGTGCGCGTCGAGGACCCGTCCCGCGACACCGCCGAGATGGGCCCGCTGATCTCCGCCGCCCAACGGGAGCGGGTAGCCGGCTACCTCGCCGGGGCGACCGTCGCCTTCACCGGCTCCTGCCCCGACGGCCCCGGGTTCTGGCACGCGCCCACCGTGTTGCTGGCCGAATCGCCGGCCGACCGGCACTGGCGGGAGGAGATCTTCGGCCCGGTGGTCTCGGTGCTGCCGTTCGACGACGAGGCGGACGCGGTCCGGCTCGCCAACGACACCGAGTACGGCCTCTCCGGCTCGATCTGGACCCGGGACATGGGTCGGGCCCTGCGCCTGGCCCGCGCCGTCGACTCGGGCAACCTCAGCGTCAACTCGCACTCCTCGGTGCGCTACTGGACCCCGTTCGGCGGGATGAAGCGCTCCGGGCTCGGCCGCGAGCTGGGCCCGGACGCGTTGCACTCCTTCACGGACGTCAAGAACGTGTTCATCGCGACGGAGGAGTGACGCCAGTGCAGGGTCGGTTGCAGGACCGGGTGGCAGTGGTCACCGGAGCGGGCAGTGGCATCGGGTTGGCCACAGTGCGGCGGTTCGCCGCCGAGGGGGCCCGGGTGGTCTGCGTGGACATCGACGCGGCGGCCGGCACGAAGGCCGCCGAGGAGTGCGGCGGCGAGTTCGTGGCCACCGACGTGGCCGACGAGTCGGCGGTACGCGACCTGTTCGACGGGGTTGCCGACCGGCACGGCCGGGTGGACGTCGCGTTCAACAACGCCGGCATCTCACCACCGGACGACGACTCCATCCTCGACACCGGCCTGGACGCGTGGGAGCGGGTGTTGCGGGTCAACACCACGAGCGTCTACCTGTGCTGCAAGTACGCGATTCCGCACATGCGTCGGCAGGGCAAGGGCTCGATCATCAACACCGCCTCGTTCGTGGCGTTGATGGGTGCGGCCACGTCGCAGATCGCGTACACCGCGAGCAAGGGCGGGGTGCTGGCGATGACAAGGGAGTTGGGTGTGCAGTTCGCCCGTGAGGGCATCCGGGTCAACGCCCTCTGCCCCGGCCCGGTGGCCACCCCGTTGCTGCTGGAGCTCTTCGCCGCCGACCCGGAGCGGGCCGCCCGTCGGCTGGTGCACGTGCCGATGGGTCGCTTCGGGCAACCGGAGGAGATCGCCGCCGCGGTGGCGTTCCTGGCCAGCGACGACGCCTCGTTCATGACCGCCGCGCAGTTCGTGGTCGACGGCGGCATCACCGGCGCCTACGTCACTCCTCTATGAGGAGGAGACCGCTGATCGGGGTCAGCGCGTACGTCGAACCCGCCGACTGGGCGGTCTGGCGGGGTGTGCGGGCGGTGCTGGTGCCGGAGGCGTACTCGCGGGCGGTGACGGCAGCGGGTGGCCGGGCGGTGGTCCTGCCTCCGGACGACGTGGACGCGGACGTGGTGGCCGTCCTCGACGGGCTGCTGTTGGCAGGTGGCGCGGACGTCGGCCCGGAGCGGTACGGCCAGCCACCCGACCCCCGTACCGAGGACCGGCCGGACCGGGACGCCGGCGAGTTGACGCTGTTGGCCGCCGCGCTCGCCGCCGAGGTGCCGGTGCTGGGCGTGTGTCGGGGCATGCAGTTGCTGGCTGTCGCGTACGGCGGCACGTTGCACCAGCACCTGCCCGACGTGGTGGGTCACGAGGCGCACCGCCCCGCGCCCGGGGTGTACGGGGCGCACGCTGTGCGGTTCACGCCGGGCAGCCTGGCCGCCACGGTGCTGGCCGGGGTCGACCAGGTCAACTCGTACCACCACCAGGCGGTCGCCGATCCGGGCCGGCTCACGGTGACCGGTTGGGCGGGGGACGGCGTGGTCGAGGCGGTGGAGGATCCGGCCCTGCCGTTCGTGCTCGGGGTGCAGTGGCATCCGGAGAACGAGTCGGATCCCGCCCCGATCACGGCGTTGGTGCAGGCCGCCGGCCGGCGGGTGTGACGGGGATCGCCCCCGCCCGTCGACGGCACCGGTGGGAGGATCGGCGCATGGGCAAGGTTTATCCGGAGGTCGATGCTCGACTGCGTGACTTCATAGTGGCCCAGCCACTCTTCTTCGTGGCGACCGCCCCGTCCGGGGTCGAGGGGCACGTCAACGTGTCGCCGAAGGGCATGCGGGGCACCTTCGTGATCCTTGGCCCGCACCGGGTGGCCTACCTCGACTATCACGGCAGTGGGGCGGAGACCATCGCCCACCTGCGGGACAACGGCCGGATCACGCTGATGTTCTGCGCCTTCGACGGCCCGCCGAAGATCGTCCGGTTGCACGGTCGGGGCAGCAGCGTCGCGGTCACCGAGGACGCCTTCGCCGATCGGCTCGCCGAGTTTCCCGCGCCGCCGGACGTGCACGCCGTGCGGGCGGTCATCACTGTCGAGGTGGAGCGGGTCAGTGACTCCTGCGGATACGCGGTGCCACTGATGGACTTCCGGGCCGAACGTGATCTGTTACTCACCTCACACTCCCGCCGCAGCGCCGATGATCTGGTCACCTACCGGGCCACCAAGAACGCGGCAAGCATCGACGGGCTGCCGGTCTTCTGACTCGTCAGAGCGTTCCGGCCACCGCCGTTCGACGCCTCCGTCCACCCGCACTGTCCGGTGCCCGACCGCTCACGCGTACGTAACCAGCGTCCATCTGTCGTGATGCGTTACGTTGCTGGTCCGCTGGGGTACAAGTCGGAGCACGGCGGGTGAAGATCAACGGTCGAGGGGTACGGCCGGAGCGGGAGGCTGCATGAGCTCGGCCCAGGGGGGCGCGGACATCGGGCATCCCGCCCTGTCCGGTCGCGAGACCCCGCCGATGCTGGCGGCCGCGTTCGCGGCCGGCGGTGAGATGGGCGAGCGACTGGCCTCCTTCGACTGGTCCTCCGGCCCGCTGGGTGAGCCCCATCAATGGCCCCCGGCGCTCTCCAACGCGGTCGGCATGATGCTCGCTTCCAGCGCGCCGATCGTCATGTTCTGGGGCGACGAGCAGTTGGCCTTCTACAACGACGCCTACCGGCCGACCATCGGCGGCAAACACCCGGACGTGATCGGCCAACCGGCCCGCACGAACTGGGCCGAGACCTGGGCGGTGCTCGGCCCACTGCTCGACAGCGTCCGGAGCACCGGCCGCTCCTATCGGGGCGAGGACCATCCCTTTCTGCTGGACCGTTACGGCTTCGTCGAGCAGACCTACTTCAACGTCTCGTACGACCCGATCCGGGGGGACGACGGCGCGGTCAGTGGCGTCTACTGCATCGTCAGCGAGACCACCGGGCGGGTGCTCGGCGAGCGTCGGCTGCGAGCGTTGTCCGAGCTGGGTGCCGAGCTGAGCGACATCGGCAGCGCCACGGAACTGGGTCGGACCGCCGCCGGGGTGCTCGGCCGGCACCGGGCCGACGTGCCGTTCGCCCTGATCTATCTGGCTGACGACAACGACCAGCTCACCCTGGCCGGCTGCACCGGTACCACCCCGCCCGCCGCCGATGTCACAGCACGGCTGGTGGCCCGGCTGACCGACGATGACGCGCCCGCCACGATCGAGGTGGCCGCTCTGCTCGACGCGTCGCCTGTCGACGCCGCCGACCACGCCCTCGTGCTGCCGCTCACGGCGAGCAACCAGACGGTCGGCGCGCTGGTCGTCGGCGTGGCCCGTCAGCTGCCGCTCAGCGACGACTACCGCGACTTCCTCGGCCTGGTCGCCGCCCAGATCTCCCGGGCGGTCGGCACCCAGCGGGCGTACGAGCAGGAACGGGCCCGCGCCGCCGAGTTGGCCGCGCTGGACCGGGCGAAGACCAACTTCTTCGCCAACGTCAGCCACGAGTTCCGTACCCCGCTGACCCTGGTGCTCGGCCCGCTGGAGGACATGCTGGCCGACCCGGAGCTGCCCGCCACCGAAACCGACCGGCTCACCATGATGCACCGCAACGCGCTGCGCCTGCTCAAGCTGGTCAACACCGTCCTGGACTTCTCCCGACTGGAGTCCGGTCGGCTCGCCGCCCGATACCAGCCCACCGACCTCGCCGGTTACACCGCCCGCCTGGCCAGCACCTTCCGCTCGGCCACCGACCGGGCCGGCTTGCGACTGGTGGTGGACTGCCCACCGCTGCCGACGCCGGTCTTCGTCGACCGGGACATGTGGGAGAAGATCGTCCTCAACCTGGTGTCGAACGCGGTCAAGTTCACCTTCGACGGCGAGATCCGGGTGCGGATCCGGGCCGTCGAGGGCGCGGCCCGGCTGGAGGTAACGGACACCGGCGTCGGCATCGTGCCGGACGAGCTGCCGCACGTCTTCGAACGGTTCCACCGGGTGCCCGGGGTGCGGGCACGCACCCACGAGGGCACCGGCATCGGCCTCGCGCTGGTCCGGGAACTTGTCGAGATGCACGGCGGTGGGGTCGGGGTGACCAGCACTGTCGACGTGGGCAGCACCTTCACTGTGACCGTCCCGTTCGGCTCGGCGCACCTGCCGGCGGACCGGGTGGCGGCGTTCGACCCGCTGCCCGTGGGTGAGCCCGAGCAGGCCCGGCTCTTCGTTGCGGAGACCGCGCTGTGGGCCGGCGTCGCGTCGACACCCGAGCTGGACCGGCAGCCGGTGAAGGGCACCTCGGCTGGCCGGATCCTGGTCGTCGACGACAACGCCGACCTGCAGGAGCACGTCAGTCGGCTGCTCTCCCCGACCTGGGACGTGGTCACCGCGAACGACGGGCTCGATGCCCTGCCGCTGGCCCGCGAGGGCGGATTCGACCTGGTGCTCACCGACGTGATGATGCCGCGGCTGGACGGGTTCGGGCTGGTGAGCGCGCTGCGCGCGGACTCGCGTACCCGGCATGTGCCGATCGTGCTGCTCTCCGCCCGCGCCGGCTCCGCGGAGGCCGTTGCCGGGCTCGCCGTCGGCGCCGACGACTACCTCACCAAGCCGTTCTCCGCGCAGGAGTTGATCGCCCGGGTCCGGGCCAACGTCGAGCTGGGCCAGCTGCGCGGGCAGATCATCCGCCGGCTCCGGGCGCTGGCCGACGCGGCGGTGGCGGTGAACACCGCCCGATCCACCGCCGACGTGCTCCAGGTCGCCGCCCGGCACGCGTTGACTCTCGCCGAGGCCGCTCGGGTGGTGGTCACCGCGGCCGAGACGCGCTTCGAGGCGGATGGCGGCGGCACCACCGCCGCCGACCCGTCCTTCGTGGCCGAGCTGACCGGCACGACCGGGAAGCAGCTCGGTGAGCTGCAGGTCTGGCGGGCGGCCGGCGACGAGGCGCAGGCCGACGACGCCGCGTTGACCCAGTTGGCCCGGCTCGTCGGGGTGCGACTGGAGAACGCCCAGCTCTACGAAGCCGAACACCGCATCGCCACCACGCTGCAGCACAGCCTGCTGCCCCGGTCGCTACCCCAACTGCCCGGCGCGGTGGTGGCCAGCCGTTACCTGCCCGGCAGCGCCGACGTCGAGGTCGGCGGCGACTGGTACGACGCCATCGCGTTGAACGGCGATGAGCTGGTGCTGGTCATCGGCGACGTGGTCGGTAAGGGCGTCCGGGCCGCCGCGGCGATGGGGCAGCTGCGCAACGCGCTGCGGGCGTACGTGTTGGAGGGCTTCGATCCGGGTGAATCGCTGACCCGGCTCAACCGGCTGGTCGGCTCCACCGAGGGCCGCTCCTTCGCGACAGTGGTCTGTCTGCTGTTCAACCCCCGCACCGGTCGGCTGCGGTACGCGAGCGCCGGTCACCCGTCCCCACTGTTGATCACGGGAGGCGACGTGGCGTTCCTGCACGACCGGGCGCTCGGTCCACCGGTCGGCGCCCTCCCCAACGCGACGTACGAGTCGGTCGTGGGCGAGTTGCCGGCCGGCACTCGACTGCTGCTCTACACCGACGGGCTGATCGAGGACCGTCAGATCGGCATCGATGCCTCACTGGCCCAGCTGCGCGTCGACGCGGCCACCCCGAGTGAGCACGTGGTGGACCTGATCGACGCCGTCGTGGAGCGGGTCACCGGACGGCCGCGCCGTGACGACGTGGCGGTGCTCGCCCTGGAGGCGGCAGAACTGAACCGCTTCGCGCTGCGGCTACCGGCGGACCCGACCCGGCTCAGCGTGCTCCGGAAGCGGCTGGAGGACTTCCTGGTCGCGCACTCCGTCGGCGAGACCGACCTGTTCGACCTGACGGTCGCCGTCTCCGAGGCCGCCGCCAACGCCATCGAGCACCCGGTCCACCCGGCCGAGGCCATGATCAGTGTGGAGGTGGCCATCGAGGATCGGACGGTGACGGCCACAGTGCGCGACAGCGGGCAGTGGCGGGAGTCGACCGGCTCCGGCTTCCGGGGCCGCGGCCTGGACCTGATCAGGGCGCTGGGCGAACTGTCGGTACGGCGTACCGCTGAGGGCACCGAGGTGACGCTGCGCCGGCAGTTGCAGGACTGACCGCGCGCCCGGCGGCGGCCGGCGCCTAGGCCGGGTCGAGCCAGCCCTGCTCGCCGAGGCCGGAGATCTCCAGCACCCGACGGACCTGCCGGGACGGGCGGACGGTGAGTCGCCCCGGAAACTCCTGGGCGAGCCGGACCAGGGCGTGGATGGCGGCCGAGTCGAAGAAGGTGACAGCGCTCAGGTCGAGAGTGATCTTCCCGGCGGGCTCGCGCAGCGCCGTCTGGAGCATCGTGTCCGCTGTCGCCATGTCGACCTCGCCGGCCACCACGACGTGGAGGTGGTCACCGTCGATCTCGGCGCTGGCGGAGAAGACGGGCGGTGCTCCCCCTTGATCCACGCTGACACCATGGCACAGCCACCCTGGCAGGGCAACAACCTCCACCGGGTGGCCGTGGCGCGGGTCACCGGCGGCCCCGGCGATAGGCTTGCGGCATGACCGTCCGTCCGCCGCTGACACCAGGCACGCTCTCCCCGATGCGACCGGTGCCACCCCAGATCGCCCGACCGGAGTACGTGGGCAAGGCGCGTCCGCGGGAGTGGCGTGGCTCGCACGTGCAGACGCCGGAGACCATCGAGAAGATGCGGCTCGCCAGCCGGCTCGCCGCCCAGGCGACCCAGCTCGCCGGCGAGCACTGCAAGCCCGGCGTGACCACCGACGAGATCGACAAGGTGGTGCACGAGTTCCTCTGCGACCACGGCGCGTACCCGTCGACGCTGGGCTACAAGGGCTTCCCGAAGTCCTGCTGCACCAGCCTCAACGAGGTCATCTGCCATGGCATCCCGGACACCACGGTCCTGACCGACGGCGACATCATCAACGTCGACGTGACCGCGTACATCGGTGGGGTGCACGGTGACACCGACGCCACCTTCTGCGTCGGCGAGGTCAGCGAAGAGGCCCGGCTCCTGGTCGAGCGGACCCACGAGGCGATGATGCGCGGCATCCGCGCCGTCGCCCCGGGACGCCAGATCAACGTGGTGGGCCGCGTCATCGAGTCGTACGCCAAGCGGTTCGGCTACGGCGTGGTCCGCGACTTCACCGGCCACGGCATCGGCGAGGCCTTCCACAGCGGCCTCTACGTGCCGCACTACGACAGCCCGCGCCCCACGGACATCATGGAGCCCGGCATGACGTTCACCATCGAGCCGATGATCACCCTCGGCACCTACCAGTACGACATGTGGGACGACGGGTGGACAGTGGTCACCAAGGACCGGAAGTGGACGGCGCAGTTCGAGCACACGATCGTGGTGACCGACGACGGCCACGAGATCCTGACCCTTCCGTGAGCGCGAGGAACGCAGCGAAGCGGAGTCCCGCAGTCGCGAACGAAGGGCAGGCGCCGTGACCGACACCCCGGCGGCGCTACGCGAGGCGCACCACGCGGACGTCTCCGGCGGCTGGCTGCGCCCGGCCGTCTTCGGCGCGATGGACGGCCTGGTCACCAACATCGCCCTGATCGCCGGTGTCGGCGGCGGCGGGGTGTCGCCCCGCAGCATCGTGCTCACCGGCAGCGCCGGCCTCGTCGCCGGTGCCATCTCCATGGGCCTCGGCGAGTACACCAGCGTGCGTTCCGCCAACGAGCAGGTCGCCGCCGAGGTGGCAAAGGAGCGACGGGAACTGGAACGGCACCCCGAGGCGGAGGCCCGGGAGCTGGCCGACGCGTGGGTGGCCCGGGGCCTGCCCCGGGACCTCGCCACCCAGGTCGCCGAGGCGGTGCGGCGCGACCCGGAGGAGGCGCTGCGGGTGCACGTCCGCGAGGAGCTGGGCGTCGACCCCGACGACCAGCCCAGCCCGTGGGCGGCGGCGATCTCGTCGTTCCTGTTCTTCTCGGTCGGCGCGCTGGTCCCGCTGCTGCCGTACCTGCTCGGCGCCACCGCACTGTGGCTGGCGCTCGCCGTCGGTGGGCTCGGGCTGTTCGCCGCCGGTGCCGTGGTGGCCAGGTTCACCCGCCGTCCCTGGTGGACCAGTGGGCTACGCCAGCTGCTGCTGGGCGCCGCTGCGGCCGGCGCCACCTACCTGGTCGGCTCGCTGATCGGCGTACCGGGCGGGCTGTGACGCGCCTCAGGTGCTGAGCAGCTCGTCGATCGTGCCGTCGACAGCGCGACCACGGGCCGCCAACTCCTCGGCCTGCCGGGCCAGCACCACACCCACCTCGGTCATGTCCGCGCCGGCCAACCCGGTGCGCCGCACCGCGTCCCCCGGATCACGGAAGTAGGTGCGACTCAGCAGACCGGTCACCGTGGCCGCCGCCAGCCGGGCCTCACCGAGCATCAGCAGAGCCTGATCGGTCTCGTACCACTCGGCCAGCCGGGCCGCCCGGGAGTGCGCCGCGCTGCCCCTGTACCAGGCCTGGCGGGCCGCGGTGCTGAACTCCGCCGGCCGGGCCCGAGCCAGCCGACCGAGGTGCTCGTCGCGCAACGTCCGCAACCAGCCCGTCGGATCGTGCAACGCCTGCGTGGTGACGTACCGGTCGGCGGTCAGCGGCCAGAGCGGGGAGAGCACCCGGGCCTGGGCCAGGTAGTCCTCGGCGGCGGCCACTGTCAGATCGACGAGCACCCCGTCCACCCGCCGGGTCGCCGGCGGTGGGCCGGTCCCGGGTCGATAGGTGACCACCAGCATTCCCGCCTCGCGTTCCCCACCGCCGTCGTCGTCCCCATGCGCCAGAGGCCCATGCACAGCGATCGCGAGCGCATCGGCCGGGAACCGACGTCGAACCGCCTCGGCGACCCGCTCCGCGACCGTCCACCGTCGATCCTCGAGGCCCCGGTCGACACCGGTCTGCTCACTCCTCGCGCTCACGGGACTGCCTTTGTTCGCGGCTGCGGGGCTCGCAACCCCGGCTCACTCCTCGCGCTCACGGGACCGCCTTTGTTCGCGGCTGCGGGGCTCGCAACCCCGGCTCACTCCTCGCGCTCACGGGACCACCTCGCCTTGGCTACCGAGCGTCAGCCTAGCCAGCCGACGGTGGAGCGTCGGGCGCGCCGCGCCCGGTCGGGGCCAGCCGGAAGATGTGGATTTCCCGGCCGCCGGCACGCTGCACGTACGTGTGGTACGCCGGCCACGCGGTGACCAGCAGCCGCCACAACCGGTCCCGTTCGGCGCCGGAGGCCCGTTCGGCCCGCACCGCGACCCGCCGGCCCTTCACGTCCACCTCGGCGGCGGGATCGGCGAGCAAATTCATCGCCCAGCCGGGGTGGTGGGTCTGCCCCCAGTTGGAGCCGATCACCACGTACGCGTCGCCGTCCGGCACGTACAGCAGCGGATTACTGCGCGGCTTGCCGGAGCGGCGGCCCGTCGTGGTGATCAGCAGGGAGGGGAGCAGGCCGAGCGCGACCACCCGGCCCCGGGTGAGTCGACCAACCATCCGATCGGCCGGAACCAGCAGGCGCGCGGTGGCGCCGAACCAGCGATGATGACCGGCGCGACGGACGACATTCCTGAGCACTGACACGCCGGTCAGTCTGCCGGCTGCCCGGCCCCGGCGGCACCCCCGCGCGGTCCCTTTCGGTGGCCCGGCGCATCGGTCAGTCCAGCCGCCGTTCGATAGGCAGTCGGGCCCTGGTGAACAGGCCCGCCCCGAGCATCGCCACCACCGGCACCAGCACCAGGACCCCGAGCGCGGGCCACGGCACCAGAAAGGGGTACGGATCGGATACCGGCCAGTAACTGGCGTACTGCCGGTTGACCGAGACCAGCACGATCGCGGCGGTGCCGAGGCCGGCCACGATGCCGAGCACCGACCCGAGACCGGCGATGACCCCGGCCTGGCAGATCGCCAGCAGCCGGCGTACCGCTGGGGCCGCGCCGACGGCCGCGAGGGTGGTCAGCTCGGCGCGTCCCTCGGCGGCGGCGAGCGCGGTGGCGATCCCGGCCGCCCCCACGGTGATCAGCCCGGCCGCCGCCGCGAGCAGCAGGAGCAACGGTGAGACGTCGCGTGGGGCACCACCGTTCTCCACGCTCAGCGCGAGCGTCCCGAACGGCCGCAGGACGGCGGCGAACCGTGCCTGTTGCTCCTCGTCGGGCGGGGTCGTGGTGCCGATCACCCAACCGGTCTGAGACCAGCTCAGGTCGAGTTGCCGCGCGGCGGCGGCGGACAGCAGCAGACGGGACTGGCCGGTCGCCCGGGGCAGCGCGTACCCCGGAAGGTCGTGGACGGTGACCGGCCGGTCCGGCCCGGCCTCCACCTCGCTGACCCGGACGGTGACGAGGCCGTCGTGCAGGTAGCGCGGGTCGGTCACCAGCACGCCTCCGGCGCGCAGCACGGCCGTGGCGGCGGCTGTCGTCGCCGGGTCCACGCCGGTGAGCAGGGGGAGTGCGGTCCCGTCGTCGACTCCGGGTTCCACGTAGCCGCCGAAGTAGTCCGCCTCGCTGATCTGGCAGCGGGGATCGGCGCGGGCCTGCTGGCGCTGCTCCGCGGGAAGGTGAACGCCGGGCTGCCAGGGGCAGGCCCGGGTCAGCGGGAGCACCGGTGCGATGTCGCAGTAGCCGGTGCGCCCCGCCCCGCAGCTCGGTGTCTGCACCGGGGCAACAGCGCCGACCCCGAACTGACTGCGGGCCGCGTCGGTGATCTGGGCCAGCGTGGGCTGCCCGGCCGATCCGACCGGGTTGACCATGACATGGCCGGTCGGCAGCGCCGGCCGGTATGCGCGCGCCTCGCGGGCGCCCTCGCTGGCCAGGTATCCGCCGAGGGCGACGCTGCTGGCCACGGCGGCCATCACGGCGCAGATGGCCGGTGCCGCGGCGGCCCGGTTGCGGCTGGCATCGCGCAGAGCGATCCGTGGTGCCAGCGGCAACACCCGGCCGAGGCGGGCGAGCACCCCGAGCAGCGTGGGCGTGCAGCAGACCAGGCCCAACTCGCCGAGGATCAGCCCGGTGAGAACCACCGCCGGGGAAGTCCGGGTGGCCCCGAACGCCGCCAGCCCCGCCCCGCCGACCACCAGCGCCAGTCCGAGAGCCAACCACCGGCCCGGAGACTTCGCCGGGGTACGTCGTCCGGCGAGCCCGGCGCTGACGTCCTGCCGGGCGGCTGTCCAGGCCGGTGCCAGCGCGGCGAGCACCCCGGCCAGCACCGCGACGCCACCGAGCAGGACCAGCGCGCTCGGCCAGCAGCGGTAGCCGCCAAAACGGGCGCTGAAGACGTACTGCTCCATCAGCGGGCGACCCGCGAACGCCGCTCCGACGCCGACCAACAGGCCGGCGGCGGCCCCCAGCACACCCAGCACCACACCGTCGGCCAGCACGACCCGGCGAAGCTGGGCGGCGTCCCCGCCCGCCACCGCCACCAGCGCCAGATCCCGTCGACGGCGACGGACTCCGACGGCGAAGGCCGGCCCGACCAGCAGGACGACCTCCAGCAGCCCGAGGCCGGCGATCAGGACGCCGGTGCTCAGGTCGTTCGGGTTGTCCCCCAAGACCGACCCGAGCCAGGTCCGGTCCGCCCCGGTCGCCGAGCCGATCTGGTACCGCGCCGTGACCACCACCCCACTGGCGTTGAGCCGGGACACCAGCGCCTCGTCGACGGTGCCCGGCACGTCCGCCAGCCAGACTCCGTCCGGCTCCGGGCCGGTCGACGGCACGGCCCCCGGGTGCAGCGCGACCACCGGTCCGAGGTCGTCCGGGAACTCGACCACGCCCACCACTGTGTACGCCCTGCTGCCGTCGGCGGCGGCCACGGCGTGGCCGAGGCGAAGGTCCAGGCGACGCAACGCCCTCGGACTGACAGCGACCTCACCGGGTTGCTGCGGCGCCCGGCCGGCCCGGAACCGCACCAGCCCGCGGGCCAGCGGGTCGGTGAGGTCCAGCACCCGACCGTTCACGACCTCGTCGCGGTGCGGGCCGCGCAGGGTCAGCGGGACGTTCTGACGCACCTCGGTGACCCTGCTGCCCGGCCCGAGCAGCGCCGTCAGCCGGTCCGCTGTGACCTTCCCGGGGGGAGCGCCGTCGCGGGTGTACCAACCCTCGCCCCACTCGTCCTGCCCCACCGGGCCGTTGGCGATCCACTGCAGCTGCGCGTCGGCCACGCCGAGCCGGCGGTCGACGCGTTCCTGTGGGGTCAGCTCGGCCATGTCGTAGCTCGCCGCCAGGAAGGCCAGCGCCGCCACCGGCATGGCGATCATCGCGAGCACCAGGGCGGTCCGACGCCGTGACCGGCGTGACTCCCGCCGGGCGATCCGCAGCGCCGCCCGCCAGGAGCCGGTCAGCTCGGCGAACCGCCGTCGGCCGACCGGGGCAGGTGGCGCGACCGGCCGCTGCGTCGCGGGATCGGCCCGACCGGGGGCCCGCGTCGGACGGCGAACGGTCACCGGTCGCTGCCGGACAGCAGTTGCTCGACACTGCCCAGCGGTGCAGTCGTGTCGACCAGGACGCCGTCGCGGAGGAACACCACCCGGTCGGCCCAGCCGGCGTGCCGTGCCTCGTGGGTGACCAGCACGCCGGCGGCTCCCGCGTCGATCCGGCGGCGCAGCAGGTGCAGCACCGCCTCACCGGTCTGGGAGTCCAATGCCCCGGTGGGTTCGTCGGCGAGGACCAGCCGGCGGTCGCCCACCAGCGCGCGGGCGATGGCCACCCGCTGCTGCTGCCCTCCGGAGAGCTGGTCCGGGAAACGGTCGCCCAACGCGGGTAGCCCCACCTCGGTGAGCGCGGCCATGGCCAGTGCGCGGGCCCGACGCCCGCTGGTCCCGTCGAGTTCCAACGGGAGCGCCACGTTCTCCAGTGCGCTCAGACTGCCCAGCAGGTTGAGCTGCTGGAAGATGTAGCCGATCCGACGGCGGCGCAGCTGGGCCAGCCCGCGGCGGTCCAGGGCCCCCAGCGGCTGCCCCTCGACCCGGACCTCGCCGCCGGTCGGACGGTCCAACCCACCGGCGAGAGCCAGCAGGGTCGATTTTCCGGAGCCGGACGGCCCCATCACGGCGACCAGCTCGCCGGGCCGGACGACCAGGCTGACGCCGCGCAGCGCGTGCACCGCCGCCGGCCCGGCGCCGTGGGTGCGGTGGACGGCGCGTAGCTCCAGCACCGCGTCGTCCGATCCGCTCACCGTCTTGCCTCCTCGCCGGCCCAGCGAGCCGCGTCCCGCGCGTCGGCGTCATCGGGTCGGGACGGGGGAGGCGCCGGGCCGCTGGGTTGGTGCCGGACCAGACTGGTCTCGCAGTGGTCCAGCCAGCGGACCTCTGCCTCGGCCTGGAACACCATCGAGTCCAGCACGAGTCGCCAGGGAAGGTCCTCCGGCCGGTTGCTGCCGTACTTCAACCGGGTCAACTCCTGAAGGGCCCGCATCGTCGCGCTGCGTTGGGCCTGCACCACCGACCGGACGTCGACCCCGGGGGTGGTGAGCGCCAGTGCCAGCTTGATCGCCAGTTCGTCGCGGGGGCGGTCGGTACGGCTGATCGGGGTGGCGAACCACAGCGCCAGGTCCGCCCGGCCGGCGTCGGTGATCTCGTACGGGCGCTGCCCGGCCTCGCTCTCCGGCAGCGGGCGCACCAAACCGTCCCGTTCCAGCCGGGACAACGTGGTGTAGACCTGACCGATGTTCAGTGGCCAGGTCGAGCCGGTCGACTCCTCGAACGCGGCGCGCAGCTGGTAGCCGTACATCTGGCCGCGTTCGAGCAGGGCGAGCAACCCGTGACGGATGGACATGGCAACGGAGTATGCATACCTGGTATGCGTACCGCAACCGGAGTGGACCGGCTCAGGCCGGTCGACCGGGAAACGGGACAGTCAGCGGGGTCGACCCGGCAGTCTTCCGCCACCGGGTGGCCCGCACGGCGTACTCGACAAGGGCGGCCAGCGCCTGGTCCCGGTCGGCGCCCGTGGTGGACGCCAGGGCCGCCCGCCAGTGGGCGGCAGTGCGCTCCTCCACCTCGGCGGCGAGCCGCAGGGCGCTGGCCCGGTCGGTGACCGGGAACGGCAGGGCGTACCCGGCGCGGTCCGGCGGGACCACGCCGCCGGCCGTGGTGAGCTGCACCACCAGCGCGTCGCGTCGACGTCGATGCGCGGCCTCAGCCTGACGTGCCGCGTCCCGCGCCGCTCCGCTGAGCCGGACACCGATCCGTCCGTAGGCGTAGATGGCCGCGTACTCGGCGGACAGGGCGGAGGCGAGTGCCTCCTCGGCGGACGGCTGCCTCACTTCAGTGCCTCCTGGTGAGTCGCCCGAGCGGCGACGATCGACCCGAGCAGTGCCGCCCGTTCCGCGGGCGCCGCGGCGCAGGCGGCGGTGGCGGACTGCTGGGCGGTCTTCTCCAGCGCCCGCAGGGCGGCGCGCGCGCCGTTCGGATCGGCGGCCGGGGCCGTGGTCGGGGCGGCGGAGGCCGCCGACGGGACCGTCACGCCGATCACCCGGGCCAGCTCGGTGGCGTGCGCGGTGTGCGTCTCGGCGATCGGGTTGAGCCGGTCGGCGAGGTCGGGATGGGCGGTCGCGCTCGCCCGGTACGCGGCGGCCAGCGCGAGTGACTCGTCCACCATCGGCCGCAGCGGGTCGGGTGGCGGGGCTGGTTGGTCGTCGCGGTCGAAAAGATCACAGCCGGTCAGCGGCGTCACGGCGCCGCCGAGCACCAGCAGCGCGCCGGCACTCAGGAGCTTTCGCCGGGAATGTCCGGATGCTTGGTCGCGCTGTGTCGTTCTGCCGTTCCCCACCGGCCAAGTCAACACCATCCGTGCCGCTCCGGGGGTCACCGGCGTCGGTGCGCCGCCCGGTCCGCCGCCGGGCAGGCGCGTTACGCTCTGCGCAACCACCGGCGTGTCCACTCCGGTGGCGTGCCGGCATGGCGGGACTACCGGTCCCCGTCGACCAGGGAGAGGGTGCGGAGATGACGCAGCGTGGCCGTGCCACCAGGCCGACGGGTCGACCCCGCGGTGCTGCGGGCCCCCGCGGCGGTGACCTCGCCGCACGGCGGGACCGACTGCGGGCCGTGATCGAGCCGGTGGTCAACGACGCCGGCTACGACCTGGAGGACCTGTCCGTCTCCCGGGCCGGCCGCCGGCACGTGGTGCGGGTGATGGTGGACACCGACGGCGGGATCGACCTGGACGCCGTCGCGGTCGTCTCCCGCGCGGTCTCGGCCGCGCTGGACGCCGCGGAGGAGACCGGTGGCGACATCGTCGCCGGCGAGTACCAGCTGGAAGTCAGCTCACCCGGCGTCGACCGGCCGCTCACCCTGCCCCGCCACTGGCGGCGCAACGTGGGTCGACTGGTCAAGGTCACCGCCCGGGGCGCGGCCGCGCTGCCCGGCCAGCGGGGCGAGCAGCCCGCCGGTGACCGTCAGCTGACCGGCCGGGTGGTCGCGGCCGACGACGAGGGCGTGCACCTGGAGACCGACGACGGCCGCGCCACCTGGGCGTACGCCCAGTTGGGCCCGGGCCGTGTGCAGATCGAGTTCACCCGGCTCGCCGAGCTCGGTGAGCCGGACGACGAGTTCGACGACGCGGATGATTCCGACGAGATCGACGATTCAGACGACATCGACGACGAAGATGATGTGGAGGACGAGGAGAGGTGAACATCGACCTCGCGGCGCTGCGCGCACTCGAGCGCGAGCGGGAGATCCCGTTCGACACGATTCTCGCGGCGATCGAGACCGCGTTGCTGACCGCCTACCGGCACACCGACGGGGCCGAGCCGCACGCCCGGGTGGAGATCGACCGTAGGTCGGGCGCCGCCCTGGTGTACGCGCAGGAGATGGATGCCGACGGCAGCCTGGTGCGGGAGTGGGACGACACCCCGCACGACTTCGGCCGGATCGCCGCCATGACCGCCAAGCAGGTGATCCTCCAGCGGTTGCGGGAGGCCACCGACGAGGTGCACTTCGGTGAGTACGTCGGCCGCGAGGGTGACCTGGTCACCGGCGTGGTGCAGGCGCACGAGACGCGTACCGAGAAGGGCATCGTCAGCGTCGACCTGGGCAAGCTGGAGGGCGTGCTGCCGCAGTCCGAGCAGGTGCCCGGCGAGCGGTACGCGCACGGCGAGCGGGTCCGCTGCGTCGTGGTGCATGTGGCCAAGGGCATGCGCGGGCCGCAGATCACCCTGTCCCGGTCGCATCCGGCTCTGGTCAAGAAGCTCTTCGCGCTGGAGGTGCCGGAGATCGCCGACGGCACCGTCGAGATCGGCGCGATCGCCCGTGAGGCGGGCCATCGCACGAAGATCGCCGTCCGCTCCACCACCCCCGGGGTGAACGCCAAGGGCGCCTGCATCGGCCCGATGGGTCAGCGGGTGCGTGCCGTGATGAGCGAGCTGCACGGTGAGAAGATCGACATCATCGACTGGTCGGACGACCCGGGCACCTTCGTCGGCAACGCGTTGTCGCCGGCCAAGGCGCTGCGGGTCGAGGTGGTCGACCTGGCCAACCGGGCCGCCCGGGTAACAGTTCCCGACTTCCAGCTCTCGCTCGCCATCGGTCGGGAGGGGCAGAATGCCCGACTCGCGGCCCGTTTGACCGGTTGGCGGATCGACATTCGTTCCGATGCGGAGCAGACCGCGCCGGCGGCGCGTGGGGTAACTGATCACGTGCGGGAGCCGGGCGGCGCGATCTCGGGGAGCTAGGGGTAGACTTCCTCCAGTGGTACGACGCGCGCAGCCGGAGCGCACCTGTGTGGGTTGCCGGCAACGTGCGCCGGCCAGCGAATTGCTGCGAATCGTCGCGGTCAGGGACGAGGCTGGTCACAGCCTCCGGCCTGATCCGCGCCGCAGGCTGCCGGGTCGGGGAGCGAACATGCACCCGGATCCGGCCTGCTTCGCGCTGGCGGTGCGGCGCCGCGCCTTCGGGCGTGCGCTGCGCAGCACCGAGGTCCTCGACCACGGTGCGCTGGCGGAGCACGTCGATGCGCCAACCACTACGTCCGGTCAGCCCGACCGGGCGAGGGTCGCTAGCAGGGTAGGACGACCGACATGAGCACACGATGAAGTCCCTGAAATGACCAGGCTTCAAGTGCACGAGTGAGGTCGCTGCGGGTGCTGCCCGCACGACCTCGGAGTGAGGAGTGCAGTGGCAGGCAAGGCCCGCGTACACGAGCTTGCAAAAGAGCTCGGGGTCGAGAGTAAGACCGTTCTCGCCAAGCTGAAGGAAATGGGCGAGTTCGTGAAGTCCGCGTCCAGCACCGTCGAGGCGCCCGTCGCCCGGCGGTTGCGTAACGCATTCGTCGCGTCCGCCGGAGCCCCGGCTCCGGCCGCCCCGTCGGCGCCCGCGTCGACGCCGGCTTCAAACCCGACCCCGACGCCAACCCCGGCCCCGGGCGCGCCCCGGGTCTCGGCCAAGCCGATGCCGCCTCGGCGGCCGGCCGCGCCGGCACCCGGTCCGAAGCCCAAGGGTCCGGTTCCCGGCGCGCCGCAGACGGCGACCCCGGTCGCCAAGCCGGCGAGTGCCCACGACATCGAGGTGGCGGCCGCGGAGGCGCGTGCCGCCGCGCTGAAGGCTGAGCAGGAGGCCGCGGTCAAGGCCGCGCAGGCCGCCCGCCAGCAGCAGCGGGACAACCCCGTTCGCCGGGAGCCTCCGGCAGACGGCGGTAACCGCCCCGGCCCTCGGCCGGGTCCGGCGGCGATGCCGCCCCGTCCCGGTTCGCCGGCAGCTCGACCGAGCACGCCGGCTCCCGGTCCGGGTGCCCGGCCGGGCGGTCGTCCGCCGGCGCGCGGTGCCGGTAACAACCCGTTCGGCATCCAGGGTGGCCAGCAGCAGCGGCCCCCGGCCGCCGGTGCGGGTGGTCCTCGGCCCAACACCCCGGCGGGCATGCCGCCGCGGCCGAGCCCGAACTCCATGCCGCCGCGGCCCAGCCCGGCGTCCATGCCGAGCCAGCGGCCGGCTGCCGGTCGCCCCGGTCCCGGTGGCGCCGGTCGTCCCGGTGGCGGCGCAGGTCGTCCCGGTGGCGGTGGCGGCGGTTTCCGTGGCGGTCCCGGCGGTGGCGCCGGTGGCGGTGGCGGTTACCGCGGCGGCCCCGGTGGCGGCGCGGGTGCCGGCGGTGGCGGTGGCTACCGTGGCGGTCCCGGCGGCGGTGCGGGTGCTCCCGGTGGCGGTTTCCGTCCGGGTGGTCCGGCCGGTGGCGGCGGTCGTCCGGGTGCGGGCGGTCGTGGCCGTGGCGGCGGCGCCGCGGGTGCCTTCGGGCGTCCGGGTGGTCGGCCGACGCGCGGTCGCAAGTCCAAGAAGCAGCGCAGACAGGAGTTCGACAACCTGTCGGCTCCGACCATGAGCTCGGGTGCTCCCCGGGGTCAGGGTCAGATCGTCAGGCTCTCCCGTGGCGCCTCGCTGTCGGACTTCGCCGACAAGATCAACGCCAATCCGGGTTCGCTGGTCCAGGAGATGTTCAACCTGGGCGAGATGGTGACCGCGACCCAGTCCTGTTCTGACGACACCCTGCACCTGCTGGGTGAGCACCTGGGCTTCGACATCCAGATCGTCAGCCCGGAGGACGAGGACCGCGAGCTGCTCGCGCAGTTCAACATCGACCTCGACGCGGAGGTGGCCGAGGAGCGTCTGGTCAGCCGTGCGCCGGTGGTGACCGTCATGGGTCACGTCGACCACGGTAAGACCAAGCTGCTCGACGCCATCCGTAAGGCGAACGTGGTGGCCGGTGAGGCGGGTGGCATCACCCAGCACATCGGTGCCTACCAGGTCCACGTCCCGCACGAGGGCGAGGACCGGGCGGTCACCTTCATCGACACCCCGGGTCACGAGGCGTTCACCGCCATGCGTGCTCGTGGTGCCCAGGTCACGGACATCGTGATCCTGGTCGTCGCGGCCGACGACGGTGTGATGCCGCAGACGATCGAGGCGTTGAACCACGCCAAGGCGGCCGACGTGCCGATCGTGGTCGCGGTCAACAAGGTCGACAAGCCGGACGCCAACCCGGACAAGGTCCGCCAGCAGCTGACCGAGTACGGCCTGGTCGCCGAGGAGTACGGCGGCGAGACCATGTTCGTCAACGTGGCAGCCAAGCCGGGCATCGGCATCGAGGAACTGCTCGAGGCTGTCCTGCTGACCGCCGACGCGTCGCTGGAGCTGACCGCTCCGATCGACGGGCCGGCGCAGGGTGTGGCCATCGAGGCGCACCTGGACAAGGGCCGCGGTGCGGTGGCGACGGTGCTGGTGCAGAAGGGCACCCTGCGGGCAGGCGACTCGATCGTCGCCGGTGGGGCGCACGGCCGGGTCCGGGCCATGCTCGACGAGAACGGCAACCAGCTCACCGAGGCTGGGCCGGCGCGTCCGGTCATGGTGCTGGGTCTGACCGCGCCTCCCGGTGCGGGCGACACGTTCCTCGCCGCGGCGGACGACCGCACGGTGCGGCAGATCGCCGAGCAGCGACAGGCACGGCGACGGGCGGCGTCCTTCGCCAACTCCCGTGGTCGGGCCACCCTCGAGACGCTCATGGAGCAGCTCAAGGAGGGCGAGAAGACCTCGCTCAACCTCATCCTCAAGGGCGATGTCTCCGGTTCGGTGGAGGCCCTGGAGGACGCGCTGTTCAACCTCGACATCCCCGAGGAGGTTCAGCTCAAGGTCCTCGACCGAGGCGTGGGCGCGATCACCGAGAGCAACGTCATGCTCGCGAGTGCCTCGTCCGAGCCGGTCACGATCATCGGCTTCAACGTGCGGGCCTCCAACAAGGTCCGCGAGATGGCCGACCGCGAGGGCGTGGAGATCCGGTACTACACCGTCATCTACCAGGCCATCGAGGAGATCGAGGCAGCGCTCAAGGGCCTGCTCAAGCCGGAGTACGAGGAGGCCGAGCTGGGCAGCGCGGAGATCCGCGACGTCTTCCGCTCGTCCAAGATCGGCAACATCTCCGGTTGCATCGTCCGGTCGGGCATCATCCGACGCAACGCGAAGGCTCGCCTGCTTCGGGACGGGGCGGTCGTGGCGGACAACCTCACGATCACCTCGCTCAAGCGGTTCAAGGACGACGCCACCGAGGTCCGCGAGGGCTTCGAGTGTGGTCTGACCCTGGGTGGTTACAACAACGTCCAGGTCGGCGACGTCATCGAGACCTTCGAGATGCGGGAGAAGGTTCGCGCCTGATCCGGCAGTGACACGCTGATCAAGGGGTTTACGCCACCCGGCGTAAACCCCTTGATCATGCGGGGCGGGTTGGCGGTATCGTCCGGGGCGATGTTCACCGGAACCGCGGTCTTCGACCTGCTGCTGCCGGGCGACTCCAGGTCGCTCAAAACCAAGAGATCATATGTACGGCCGATCGTGGCGGCGCTGCGCCGCTTCGAGGTGTCGGCCGCCGAGGTGGGTGCGCTCGACCTGCATGGTCGAGCGCAACTGGCGGTGGCCGTGGTGGCCGCCGAGACGGCGCACGTCCGCGAGGTGCTCGACTCCTGTGAGCGCCTGGTGGCCAATCGCCCCGAGGTTGAGTTGCTGTCGGTTCGACGCCGGCTCTACGGCGTGGACGACGACTGACCACGGTGCCGGCTGTGCCGGGCGACCGGAGCGGCCCCGAAGGTAATGTTCGAGATGTTGGCCGGTCGGCCGGCGGCCTCCGGGCCGCCGGGTCGACCGGAAGCAGGACGCCGTGGAGGTGGCGAGATGTCTGATCCGGCCAAGGTACGCCGGCACGCGGAACGGGTGCGTGAGCTGGTCGCGTCGGTGGTGCGGAGCCAGATCAAGGACCCGCGGCTCGGGATGATCACCATCACCGACGCCCGGATTACCGCTGACCTGCGTGACGCGACGGTCTTCTACACAGTGCTCGGTGACTCGGTGGCCCAGGCGGACACCGCGGCGGCGCTGGAGAGCGCCAAGGGGCTGCTGCGCAGCACTGTCGGCAAGGCCCTCGGGCTGCGCCACTCGCCGACGCTCACGTTCGTCCTCGACGACGTGCAGGACCAGGTCAAGCACATCGACGACCTGCTCGCCGCCGCTCGCAACGCCGATGCCGAGGTGCAGCGGCTCGCCGCCCAGGCGAAGTACGCGGGCGAGGCCCAGCCGTACCGGGTGGACGACGAGACCGATGAGGCCGACGAGACGGACGAGGCCGACGAGGCCACCGACGTCAAGGAAACCCCGCGGGGTGGGGAAACGCGGTGACCAGCACCGCCAGCGCCCCGTTCGCCGGGGCAGCCGGGCTTGGCCCCGTCGAGGCGGACTGGGCCGCGGCCGAGGCGTTGGTGCGGGCTCTCCCGCCGACCGCCCGGGTGCTGCTGATCTGCCACATCAACCCGGACGGCGACGCGCTGGGCAGCATGCTCGGCTTCGGTCTGGGTCTGCGGCAGTTCGGCGTACGCGATGTGCAGGCGACCTTTCCCGGGCCGCCGGAGCTGCCGGAGCCGTTCCGGGGACTGCCCGGGCTGGACCTGCTGGTTCCGGCGGACGCCGCCGACCCGGCGCCCGATCTGGTGATCTGTTTCGACGCGGCGAGCGAGTCGCGTCTCGGCGAGTTGGCCGGGCGGTTGTCGTCGGCGGGTGCGGCGCTGGTGCTCGACCACCATGCCTCCAACCCCGGGTTCGGCACCGTCAACCTGGTCGACCCGGGTGCGGCGGCCACGTCGGTAGTGGCCGAGCAACTGCTGGCCCGGCTCGGGGTGGTGGTGGATCCGGCCATCGCCGAGTGCCTCTACGTGGCGCTGACCACTGACACCGGCTCGTTCCGGTTCGAGGCGACCACTCCGGCGGTGCATCAGATGGCCGCCCGGTTGTTGGCGACCGGCATCTCACCGGGTGACATCTCCCGGCGGGTCTTCGACACCCGGCCCTTCGGCGCGGTCCGCCTCTTCGGTGAGGTGCTCGGCCGCGCTCGACTGGAGCCGGCCGCCGCCGGAGGTCGGGGCCTGGTCTGGACCTTCGCCACCCTCGACGACCTGGCCCGGCACGAGCAGCGGCCGTACGTGCTGGAGGCGCTGATCGACTCCGTGCGCTGCACCGCTGAGGCTGACGTGAGCTGTGTGGTGAAGCAGACCAGGCCCGCCGAGTGGGCGGTGTCGATGCGCAGCAAGGGCGCTGTGGACGTCAGTCGGGTCGCGGTGGCGCTGGGCGGTGGTGGGCACACGTTCGCGGCCGGGTTCACCGGTCGGGGCACGGTCGAGCAGGTGGTCGAGTCGATCCGCGGTCAGTTGGACGCGGCGCTGATCGACTGACGCGCTTCGGCCGCCATCGATCCGTCGGTCCGGAAGATCAGGGTCAGCTCCGGGGAGTGTTGGTCTTCCCGCGTTCCGTGATACCGGGAAGAATTGCGGGATGGAGCAGCCGCACGACCTCACCGTTGAGGCCCCCCGCGCCTGGGACCGGCCCGCCGTCTCCGTTCCCGTCCTCGTCTGCCTGTCGCTCGTCGGTGGCCGGTTCGCGTCCTTCTCCACCGAGGCGAATCTGTTCACCCTCGGGACGGGTGGGGTGCTGATCTGGCTCGGTCTGAGCAACCGGGTCCCTCGCCGGCCGGCACCGCGCCGGCTGGGCACGGGAGCGGCCTGGTGGGCGGTGCCGGTGGTGGTCTTCGGGGTCTTCGAGGGCGTGACGTTCGTGCTGGCCGCCGGCGATGACTTCCCCACCTTCTCCCGGCTGGCCGATCCTCTCCTGGAGGATCAACTGACCCGGTCGGCAGCCTGGTTCGCCTGGTTGGCCGCCTTCTGGGGGCTGGTGCGGCGATGATGCGCGCGCTCGCTATCGGCGGCTTCCTCGCCGCGTTGGTCCTCTTCGCGGTGGTCGAGTGGATGGCCCGGCGGGAGGGGTCGCGGATCCCCACCCTCGGCGAGGTCTGTGCCTACGTGATGCGCTACGAGGTCGGTCCGGTGCCGGTGGGCCGGATCGGTCTGTTCGGGTTCTGGTGGTGGCTGGGCTGGCACTTCCTGGCTCGCTGAGCCGGGTTGCCGACCGTCCAAATGGCGGGAACCGTAAGCAGTATGTGGACCTGAACGATAACTTGGGAGAAGGCCGGTGCCGCCTGGCGGTGCAGGTCATGGGCGGTGGTGCCACACCCCGTGCCGCCTCCCTCCAGGGTCGGATCGACCCGGGCTCACGCTGCCCAGTCGGCTGCTCCGGTAACCCCGGACCGCCGTGGGGCGCTCAGCAGGACCGCCCGTGAGGGCCGCCGCGTGTCGGCGGCTCACGCCCTGGGAAGAGGAGCGCCACCATGCCGAACAAGCCCAAGACCGAGACCACCACCGACGACGCCCGCGAGCAGGCCCGCCGCGCGCTGCAGACGTCGATGGACACCCGTCAGTGACTCGTCTCGACCGGTGGTGACGCCGCCGCCGCTCCGCGCCGACGGCATCACCGTCCGGTCACCAGTGGGGGTCGAGTCGTTCAGGACAGGAACGTGTCCAGGGCCGCCTCGATGGTGCCGGAGTCCGGCGTCGCGTACGCCCTCATGGTGGTCTTGTCGTACGAGATGAAACTCGGGCACCTGTTCGTCGGGGCGGTCACGGTGCCGCCGTCGCCGACCTTCTCGGCGGTCCTGGCCGCGTAGAAGGTCAGGGTGTAGCGCGACGAGACGTAGTCGATGGTGACCGGCTTCTCCGCCTTGTCCTTGTACTGACACTTCTTCGGGGCGCCCTGGCTGCCCTGGTCGAACTTCAGGCAGCCGACCACCGACACCTTCTGGTAGTCCGCGCCCTTGGCGTAGTAGGACTTGTCCGACGGGACGTATGTCGACGACCAGGACGTCGGCCGGTCGGGGTTGTTCGAGAACGTGTACGCCTTGGCGCCGGCCGGGCCGCTGTAGGGTGCCGCGTTCAGGATCGGGCTGCCCTCGCAGACGTTCGCCATGTCGCTGGAGTAACGGGCGGTCATCGCGTTGTTGTTCGGTGGATCCGCCGGCCCCGGCGTGGGGACGGTCCCGGTGCCCGGCGTGCTGCCGGTGCCCAGCGTGGGGGTGGAGGACGTCCCCCGTGCGGGCTCGTCGTCGTCGTAGGCGAGCAGGATGCCGATTCCCGCGCCGCAGATGGCGAGTATGACGACCACCGCGCCGGCGACCAGCCCGATGATCAGGCCCTTGTTCGACTTGTCCGGCGCCGGCAGTGGTGCGCCGTAGTACGGCTGGGGTGGTGGCTGTCCGTATGGCGGGTAGCCGCCCTGCTGCGGGGCCGGCGGGCCGCTCCAGGGGGTGACGTTCGGGTCGGGCGGAGGGTAACTGTCGCTCACTGTCATAAGGCCTATCGCTGTCGTGGTGCCCCCCGCGTGGGAGCCTCGGACAGGGTAGTGAGCGCCGCAAACCGGGATGCCGGCGACAGGGGGGCGTATCAGGGCCTCGATCCTCGGTGACGTCCGCCGAGCTGGTCGAGGGGTGGGTCCGTAAGTTACCGCTGGCCTTGTGCTCCTTACCGCAGCCGTGCCAGGATCGGCGGCGATGAACCACGCCACCACCGCTCACCGACCCGCCTCGCCCCGGCGGATCGCCGCGCTCGCCCTGCCGGCCCTCGTGGTGCTCGCCGCCGAGCCGCTCTACGTGCTGGTCGACACCGCAGTGGTCGGTCACCTCGGCCGGGTGCCACTCGCCGCGCTCGCCGTCGGCGGCACGGTCATGACGCTCACCGCCTGGGTGGGCACAGTGGTCGCCTACGGCACCACCGGCCGCGCGGCCCGCCGCTTCGGCGCGGGTGACCGGGCCGCCGCGGTCGCCGAGGGCGTCCAGTCGTCCTGGCTGGCGTTCGGTGTCGGCCTGCTGATCGCGATCGGCATGCAGGTCGGCGGCGGCGCGCTCGCGCGTACCCTCGCCGGTGGTGGTGGCGAGGTCGCCGACGCCGCCGCCCAGTGGTTGCGGATCGCGGCCCTCGGCGCTCCCGGCCTGCTCCTCGCCGCCGCCGGCAACGGCTGGCTGCGGGGCGTGCAGGACACTCGCCGCCCCCTGTACTTCGTGCTCGGCCCCAACCTGCTCTCCGCGCTGCTCTGCCCCCTGCTGGTCTACCCCGGCGGGCTGGGTCTGGTCGGCTCGGCGGTGGCGAACGTCGTCGCGCAGACGCTCTGCGGGGTGCTCTTCGCCGCAGCCCTGGTCGGCGAGCGGGTGTCGCTGCGCCCCCAGCCTCGCGTGATCCGCCAACAACTGGTGCTCAGCCGGGACCTGCTGATCCGTGGGCTGGCGTTCCAGGCCAGCTTCCTGTCCGCGACCGCCGTCGCCGCCCGCTTCGGCGCCGCCGCCGTCGGCGCCCACCAGATCGCCCTGCAACTCTGGTTCTTCACCGCGCTGGTGCTCGACGCCCTCGCGATCGCCGCGCAGTCCCTGGTCGGTGCCGCGCTCGGCGCCGGCGACGACGCGGGTGCGCGGGCGCTCGCCCGCCGGGTCGGGCTGCTCGGCGGCGTCTGCGGCGTGGGCTTCGCGCTACTCGTCGCCGCCGGCGCGGGCGTGGTGCCGTCGTGGTTCAGCTCCGATGCGGGGGTACGCGAGCAGGCGATGGTGGCCTGGCCGTGGTTCGTCGTCATGCTGCCGCTGGCCGGGGTGGTGTTCGCCCTCGACGGCGTGCTGATCGGCGCTGGCGACGTGCGTTACCTGCGCAACCTCACCATCGTGGCGGCGCTCGGCGGCTTCCTGCCGGCCATCTGGCTGGCGTACGCGCTCAACCTCGGGCTGGGCGGCATCTGGGCCGGGCTCACGGTGTTCGTGGTGATCCGGCTGGTCGCCCTGCTGCTGCGACTGCGCGACGGCAGGTGGGCGGTGACCGGCGCGGTCCGCTGAGAGTCCTTGCTGGCGCTGCCGGTCGTCCGGGTCACGCAGGGGCCTGCCCACGCACTCTCCGGTACCGGTCATCTGGCAGGCTTGGCCGACGTGAGCACCGATGGTCTGATCGTTGTCGACAAGCCCGGCGGCATGACGTCGCACGACGTGGTGGCGCGCATCCGCCGACTGGCGAAGACCCGACGGGTCGGGCACGGCGGCACCCTCGACCCGATGGCGACCGGCGTGCTGGTGATCGGTGTCGGCCGGGCCACCCGGCTGCTGACCTACGTGATCGGCGCCGGCAAGAGCTACACCGGCACCATCCGGCTCGGCCAGACCACAGTCACCGACGACGCCGAGGGCGACGTGACCGCCACCGTGTCTGCCGCGCAGGTCACCGACGACGCGATCCGGTCGGCGCTGGCCGGGCTCAGCGGCGAGGTCGACCAGGTGCCGAGCGCGGTCAGCGCTATCAAGATCGACGGGCAGCGGGCGTACAAGCGGGTTCGCGACGGGGAGAGCGTCGAGCTGCCGGCGCGGCGGGTCACCATCTCCCGGTTGGAGGTGCTGGCGATCCGTCGCACCGAGCCGGACGTGGTGGACGTGGACGTGGACGTGACCTGCTCCTCCGGCACGTACATCCGGGCCATCGCCCGGGACGCCGGCCTGGCGCTCGGCGTCGGCGGGCACCTCACGGCGCTGCGGCGTACCGCGGTGGAGGGCTTCACCCTCGCCGAGGCGGCGACGCTCGACGAGCTGGAGCAGCGCGCCCCGGACGTGGTGAACCTGCCACTGGACGCGGCGGCCGACCGGTTCTTCGCGCGCCGGGAGGCCACGCCGGACGAGGCCCGGGTGCTCGCCCACGGTGGGCCACTGGACCCGGCCGGCCTCACCGGACCGTACGCCGTCTTCGGGCCGGCCGGCGGCCTGATCGCTATCGTCAGCGAGCGGGACGGGCGCGCCCGCGCGGAGATCGTGCTCGCACCGGCCTGACAGTGCAGCGCAGGTCCGTCGGCCCGCAGCCGGCGGTGTCGACCCGCCGTGCCGGCGGGACAGCAGAGAGGAACGGCATGCAGCGGTGGCGGGGCTACGACGCGGCGCCCGGCGGGTGGGGACGCTCGGTGGTCACCATCGGCGTCTTCGACGGCGTACACAAGGGGCACCAGGCGACGATCGGGCACGCCGTGGCCCGGGCCCGCGAGTTGGGCGTGCAGTCGGTGGTGGTCACCTTCGACCCGCACCCGGCCGAGGTGGTCCGCCCCGGTTCGCACCCGGCGGTGCTCACCGAGCCGGCCCGTAAGGCCGAGCTGATCGAGGCGCTCGGCGTGGACGTGCTCTGCGTGGTGCCGTTCACCCCGGAGTTCTCCCGGGTGCCGGCCGAGCAGTTCGTGCACGACGTCCTGGTCGAGCACCTGCACGCGGCGTTGGTGGTGGTCGGCGGCAACTTCCGCTTCGGGCACCGGGCCGCCGGCGACGTGGCGTTGTTGGAACGGCTGGGTCAGACGTTCGGCTTCGGTGTGGAGGGCGCCCCGCTGGTCGCCGAGGCCGGCACCGTCTTCTCCTCCACGTACATCCGGTCCTGCGTCGACGCGGGTGACGTGGGCGCGGCGGCCGCCGCGCTGGGCCGCCCGCACCGGGTGGAGGGCGTCGTGGTCCGCGGCGACCAGCGGGGCCGGGAGTTGGGCTTCCCCACCGCCAACCTGCTCTGCCACCGCTACGCGGCGGTGCCCGCCGACGGCGTGTACGCGGCCCGGCTGATCCGCCGCGGCCAGCACGAGCCGCTGCTGGCGGCGGTGTCAGTGGGCACCAACCCGACCTTCTCCGGCCGGGAGCGGCGGGTCGAGGCGTACGCGCTGGACTTCTCCGGCGACCTGTACGGCGAGCGGCTGGCCCTGGACTTCGTGGCGCACCTGCGTGGTCAGATCCGGTACGACTCGATCGAGCCGTTGATCGCCCAGATGAATCAGGACGTCGAGCGCACCCGGCGCGTACTGGCCTGATCGTGGCGGGGTGACGGGCCGCCAACGAGGCCCTTCGCCGGGTGTTACCGGCGAGTGCTGGTAGTCTTGCCGGGACGTCGGGTGACCGGCGTGGGGCCTCGCGTGCCTGCTCGACGCCGCGGGTGCGAGGAACCGGTCCGTTCCCGGTCCACCGGGACGACGGACACCCACTTGATCAACCCATCGAAACAGGGAGAACATGGCGCTCGATCAGGAAGCCAAGGCCAGCATCCGCGCGGAGTACGCGACCGCCGAGGGCGACACCGGTTCGCCGGAGGTCCAGGTAGCGGTCCTCACCAAGCGGATCGCCGAGCTGACCGAGCACCTGAAGGTGCACAAGCACGACCACCACAGCCGCCGTGGGCTGCTGCTGCTGGTCGGCCGGCGCCGTCGGTTGCTCAACTACGTCCAGAAGAAGGACATTGCCCGCTACCGGTCGCTCATCGAGCGGCTCGGTCTGCGCCGGTGACGTGACGGGGGAGTGGCCGGACGGCCGCTCCCCCGTACCGCGTCCCACCTGAGGAAACACGGGCCGCGCGACCACCCGAGAGGGAGCCGGTCAGCGTACCGGTCTCCGGTAGTGGCCCCCGGGAACCCCGGCATCATGCCGGCCACCCGGGCGCTTCGATCGAAGACCGGCCGGCTGAGCAGCTCCCCGATGTCGTGGGCCCACGACGCGAAGGAGCACGACAGCACATGACCGAGACCAAACTCGGCACCGAATCCCGCACCGCCGTGATCGACAACGGGTCCTTCGGCACCCGCGAGATCACCTTCTCCACCGGTCGGCTGGCTCGCCAGGCCGCCGGTTCCGTCATCGCCCAGCTGGGCGAGACGGTCGTTCTCTCCGCCACGACCGCCGGTAAGCACCCGAAGGAGCAGTTCGACTTCTTCCCGCTGACCGTCGACGTCGAGGAGCGGATGTACGCCGCGGGCCGCATCCCCGGCTCGTTCTTCCGCCGTGAGGGTCGGCCCAGCGAGGACGCGATCCTCACCTGCCGGCTGATCGACCGGCCGCTGCGCCCGTCGTTCGTCAAGGGCCTGCGCAACGAGGTCCAGGTCGTCGAGACCATCCTCGCGCTCGACCCGCAGCACCCGTACGACGTCGTGGCGATCAACGCCGCCTCGATGTCGACCAAGCTGTCCGGCCTGCCGTTCTCCGGCCCGATCGGTGCGACCCGCGTCGCCCACATCGACGGCCAGTGGGTGGCCTTCCCGACCCTGGAGGAGCTGGCTCGCGCCACCTTCGACATGGTCGTGGCCGGCCGCACGCTCGAAGACGGCGACGTCGCGATCATGATGGTCGAGGCCGAGGCCACCCCGAACGCCGTCGCCCTCATCTCGGCCGGTGCCACCGCCCCGACCGAGGAGGTCGTCGCCAGCGGCCTGGAGGCCGCCAAGCCGGCGATCCGTGAGCTGTGCCGCGCGCAGAGCGAGCTGGCCGAGGTCGCCGCCAAGCCGGTCACCGAGTTCCCGGTCTTCCTGGACTACCAGGACGACGTGTACGACGCCGTCTCCGAGCTGGCCCGTGGCGAGGTGGCCGAGGCGATCACCATCGCCGGCAAGGCCGACCGCGAGGAGGCCCTGGACCGGGTCAAGGCCCGGGTCGCCGAGGAGCTGGGCGCCCGGTTCGAGGGTCGCGAGAAGGAGCTCAGCGCTGCCTTCCGGTCGCTGACCAAGTCCGAGGTGCGCAACCGCGTGCTGCGCGAGCAGGTCCGGATGGACGGGCGTGGCCCGCGCGACATCCGGGCGCTGACCGCCGAGGTCGGCGTGCTGCCCCGGGTGCACGGTTCGGCGCTGTTCGAGCGGGGCGAGACCCAGATCCTGGGCGTCACCACGCTGAACATGCTCCGCATGGAGCAGATGGTGGACACGCTGTCCCCCGAGAACCGCAAGCGCTACATGCACAACTACAACTTCCCGCCGTACTCGACCGGTGAGACCGGTCGGGTCGGCTCGCCGAAGCGTCGCGAGATCGGCCACGGCGCCCTCGCCGAGCGCGCGCTGATCCCGGTGCTGCCGTCGCGCGAGGAGTTCCCGTACGCCATCCGGCAGGTGTCGGAGGCGCTCGGCTCCAACGGCTCCACCTCGATGGGTTCGGTCTGCGCGTCGACGCTGGGCCTGCTCTCCGCGGGTGTCCCGCTGAAGGCGCCGGTCGCCGGCATCGCGATGGGGCTCATCTCCGACGAGGTGGACGGCAAGACCCAGTACGTGACGCTGACCGACATCCTCGGTGCCGAGGACGCGTTCGGTGACATGGACTTCAAGGTCGCCGGCACGCCGGAGTTCGTCACCGCGCTCCAGCTCGACACCAAGCTCAACGGCATCCCGTCCGACGTGCTGGCCGCCGCGTTGCAGCAGGCGAACGAGGCCCGGCAGGTCATCCTCGGGGTCATGAAGGCGGCGATCGAGGCTCCGGCCGAGATGTCCGACTACGCGCCGCGAGTCACCACCGTCAAGATCCCGGTGGACAAGATCGGCATGGTGATCGGCCCGAAGGGGCAGACCATCAACGCGATCCAGGACGAGACCGGCGCCGAGATCTCCATCGAGGACGACGGCACGATCTACGTCGGCGCCACCAACGGCCCGTCGGCCCAGGCGGCCGTCGACCGGATCAACGGCATCGCCAACCCGACGCTGCCGAAGCAGGGCGAGCGGTTCCTCGGCACGGTGGTCAAGACCGCCGCGTTCGGCGCGTTCGTCTCGCTCCTGCCGGGCCGTGACGGCCTGCTGCACATCTCCAAGGTGGGCGACGGCAAGCGGGTCGAGCGCGTCGAGGACTTCCTCAACGTCGGTGACCGGGTCGAGGTCGAGATCGCGGACATCGACGCCCGCGGCAAGATCTACCTCGACAAGGTCCGCCCGGAGGGCACCGAGGCTCCGGCCGCCGGTGAGGCCGCCGCTGGCGACCGGCCGGCTGGTCGGGACCGGGGCGACCGGGCTCCGCGTGACCGCGGCGACCGTGAGCGTGGCGGCGACCGTGGCGGTCGTGGCCCGGAGCGCGGCGGCGAGGGCGGCAACGGCGGCAACGGCGGCGGCGGCGAGGGTGGCGAGGGCGGCGAGCGTCCGCGCCGTCGGACCCGGCACAGCTGATCGTCGTACAACGCATCACCCACCCCTCGTCGAACCGGGAGCACGTCGTGAGTCGGGCCATCAGCGCGCCGTTTCCACCGGATCGACGGGGGGTGGCCCCGTCTCGGGACACCGGGGCGGGCCGCTCCGGCGGCACCGCCCGGGCGGTGACCCGGACGCTCAGCGACGACCCGCTGGGCGGCACGGTACGTCGTACCGTGCTGCCCAGCGGCCTGCGCGTCCTCACCGAGGCGATTCCGGCGATGCGCAGCGTCTCGTTCGGCATCTGGGTGGCGGTCGGCTCGCGTGACGAGACCGGCCCGCAGGCCGGTGCCGCGCACTTCCTCGAGCACCTGCTCTTCAAGGGCACCCACAAGCGCACCGCACTGGAGATCTCCTCGCAGATCGAGGCGGTGGGTGGCGAGACGAACGCCTTCACCACGAAGGAATACACCTGCTACTACGCCCGCGTGCTGGACGAGGACCTGCCGCTGGCGATCGACGTGATGTGCGACCTGGTCGCGGACTCGCTGTTGGAGCCGGCCGACGTCGAGACCGAGCGTGGCGTGATCCTGGAGGAGATCGCCATGCACGACGACGAGCCCGGTGACGAGGTGCACGACCTCTTCGTCGAGGCGGTCTACGGCGATCACCCGCTGGGCCGGCTGATCTCCGGCACCGCGGAGACCGTCACCCCGATGACCCGGCGGCAGATCCAGAGCTTCTACCGGGGTCGCTACACCGCGCCGCAGATCGTCATCGCCGCCGCTGGCAACCTCGACCACTCCGCGGTGGTCAAGCTGGTCCGTCAGGCAGTGCGCGGCACCCCGCTGGACAGCGACCCGTCCGGCCCGGCGCCGCACCGCGCGGCGACCCCGGCGGTACGCACCAAGCCGGCGACCACACTGGTGGAGCCGAAGGAGACCGAGCAGGCACACGTCATCCTCGGCTGCCCCGGCATCGACCGGCTCGACGACCGGCGGTTCGCCCTCGGGGTGCTCAACAACGTGCTCGGTGGCGGCATGTCCAGTCGCCTGTTCCAGGAGATCCGCGAGCAGCGCGGCCTCGCGTACTCGGTCTACTCCTACGCGAGCCAGTACGCCGACACCGGCCTGTTCGCCGTCTACGCCGGCTGCGCGCCGGGCAAGGTGGACGAGGTGCTGGCCCTGACCCGCGCCGAGCTGGCCCGGGTGGCCGCCGACGGGCTGACCGAGGCCGAGGTGGCCCGGGGCAAGGGGATGAGCAAGGGCTCGTTCGTGCTCGGCCTGGAGGACACCGGTTCCCGGATGAGCCGGCTGGCCAAGGGTGAGCTGCTCTACGGCGATCTGATGCCGGTCGACGAGCTGCTCCGCCGGGTCGACGAGGTCACAGTGGAGGACGTGAACGTCCTCGCCGCCGAACTGCTCAGCCGGCCGATGTCGCTGGCCGTGGTGGGCCCGTTCGGCGCCGGCGACTTCGCGGTCTGAGGTCTGCCGCCCGGCCCGGTCGAGGCGGCCCGGTCGGGTGTCCCGGCCGGTGGAGCACAGCGATCCGGCCGGAAGGGCCCGTCCCGATTGGGATAGGTTGTGCCCCGTGACTGACGAGCGGGGAAGGACCCCGGCCCAGCAGCTGCGGGTCGGCGTCTTTGGTGCGCGTGGGCGCATGGGCATCGAGGTCTGCAAGGCGGTCGACGCCGCCGACGATCTCGCCCTGACCGGGGCGATCGACCAGGGCGACAGCCGATCCTCCGTCTCCGCCGCCGACGTGGTCGTCGACTTCACCACGCCGGACGTCGTCATGGACAACCTCCAGTGGTGCGTCGAGCAGGGCATCAGCGCGGTGGTCGGCACTACCGGCTTCACCGAGCAGCGGCTGGAGCAGGTGCGCGGCTGGCTGGCCGACAAGCCCGACGTGGGTGTGGTCATCGCCCCGAACTTCGGTATCGGCGCGGTGCTGATGATGCAGTTCGCCGCGCGGGCCGCCCGACACTTCGAGTCCGTCGAGATCATCGAGCAGCACCACCCGCGCAAGCTGGACGCCCCGAGCGGCACGGCCACCCACACCGCCCGGCAGATCGCCAGGGCCCGCGCCGAGGCCGGCCTCGGGCCGGTCCCGGACGCCACCAAGGACGAGGTGCCGGGTGCGCGCGGCGCCGAGATCGACGGGGTACGTGTCCACGCGGTGCGCGCCACCGGCCTGGTCGCCCACCAGGAGGTGCTGTTCGGTGGCACCGGCGAGACGCTGACCATCCGGCACGACTCGTACGACCGGGTGTCGTTCATGCCGGGTGTCCTGCTGGCCGTCCGCGCGGTGCGCAACCGTCCCGGCCTCACCGTCGGCCTGGACGCCCTGCTCGACTGACCGGCCCACGTCGGTCCGGGGTGAAACCTGGTCGCGGCGCGGGTCCGGCCGGCCCTAGGCTGCCCCGATGATCGATGGTGGATATGGTGACCGGGCCGGGCGCCGAGTGACGCTGCGACCGGTCGACGACGACAACTGGCGGGCGGTGGCCGACGTCGCCCCGCGCGACGACCAGCGCCGGTTCGTGGCGGCGTTGGGCGCGCGTTACCTGCTGCTGAGCATGCGCTCCGAGGTGTGGAACTCGCTCGCGGTGTACGCCGACGAGACCGTCGTCGGCCACGTCATGTGGGGCGTGGACGACGACGGTTCGCACTGGATCGGCGGGATGCTGATCGACGCCGCCGAGCAGGCCCAGGGCGTCGGCCGGGCGACGGTGCAGACGCTGGCCCCCTGGCTGGCCGCCCGGGATGGCAACCCCCCGGTCCGCCTGTCGTACCACCCCGACAACACGCCGGCCGCAGCCCTCTACGCCTCCCTGGGCTTCCACCCCACGGGTGCCGTGGACGACGACGAGCTGATCGCCGAACGAACCCCCTGAGCCCCGCGATCTTGCACTTTCTGTCGCGACATAAGGCGCATCTCACGCAACTCGACAACCGAAACTGCAAGATCGCCGGGCTGTCGCCCACCATGGGCGAGGAGGGGCACCTGGCACCTGGTCAGCGGCTCACTCGGCCGGCACCTTCTCGGTCGGCACGCCCACGTGCAGGCGCACCTGAGGCACCAGCATGTCGTCGACGTCCAGCGCCCGGGCCGCGCCGTCGAGCTCCCACCCGGTGCTGGTCAGGAACTTGCGGGTCGCCTCGTCACCGTCGAACGCCCAGGCCACCGCACGACTCATCCCGTCCTCCCGCCACAGGTCGACGGCGGCCGCGAGCAGTCGACTGCCGTGCCCGCGCCGGCCCCACCGGGGCTCGATCAGCAGATCGGTCACCGCCGCCACGTCCGGGCCGAGCGCGTCGGCCGGCTCACCCGGGGCCAACGCCTCGGCGTCGGCCGGGCCGGAGGCGGCGAACCCCACCAGATACGATTGCTCGGCCTGTTCGACGGCGACCAGCACCCGGTGCGCGCCCGAGGGCGGCTCCAGCACCGCAGCGCTCCACCGCCGGGCGAGGAACGCCTCGTCCAGGTTGTCGAGCACATGCCGAGGCAGGATCCGGCGGTACGCGACCCGCCAGGTCGCGAGCTGGATGCGTGCGATCTCGCCGGCGTCCTCGGGACGCGCCGGGCGGACGTACCCGAGAGCCATGGGACGGAAGCCTACGCAAGGCGAGGGAGACGACGGTGGCGCAGGGTGCCAACAGGACAACCGCGCAGGTCGTCGGGGTGGTGGTGCTCGCCGCGGCGGTCACCGGGTTCCTCGCCGTCGCCGCCGTCCGACACGGGTTCTTCGACCTGAAGGTCTACTACGGCGCGTTGACCTGGTGGGTGCACGACGGCGGGGAGATCTACGACTACCTCAAGCCGGGCACCCAGTACGGCTTCACCTATCCGCCGTTCGCCGCGCTGGTCATGCTGCCGATGGCGTACCTGCCGTGGACGGCCGCGATCGTGGTGAGCGTGCTCGCCAGCGTGGTCACCACCACTGTGCTGATCTGGTGGCTGGTCGACCCGATCGCCCGCCGCGCCGGCTGGACCCGGTGGTTCGCCCTCGCCGTGGCGCTCTGCCTGGCCGCCGCGTTCGAACCGATGCGGGAGACGGTCAACTTCGGCCAGGTCAACACGCTGCTGCTCTTCCTGGTGGCGGTGGACCTGCTGCGGCTGCTGCCCGCCGGCAACCGATGGACCGGCGTGGGCATCGGCCTCGCCACCGCGATCAAACTGACCCCTGGCGTGTTCATCGTCTACCTGCTGGTGACCGGGCGGTGGCGGGCGGCGCTCACCGCCAGCGGCACCGCCGCCGGGGTGTCACTGCTGGCCGCCGCGCTCTTCCCCGACGCGTCCCGGGAGTTCTGGACCGAGGCGCTGTGGAACACCGGGCGGGTGGGCGAGCTGGCCTTCGTCTCCAACCAGTCGCTGCGCGGGGTGGTCGCCCGGCTCGACCCGGAGCACCCGAGCACCTTGCTGTGGCTGGTGCTGGTGCTCGGCACCCTCGCGCTCTGGGCCTGGAGGTCCCGGGCCGCCGTCGCGGCCGGCGACGAGGCGACCGGCCTGGCGCTGACCGGCGCGGTGATGTGTCTCGTCAGCCCGGTCACCTGGGTGCACCACCTGGTCTGGCTGCTGCCCGCGTTGATCCTGCTGGTCGACAACGCGATGGCCGCGCCGGCCGGCCGCCGACGGCAGGTCCTGCTGGTCGCCGCGACCATCGGGTACGCGCTGCTGATCAGCCGGACCGTCTGGCTCTGGGAGAAGGACTTCACCGGCGTCGACGGCTTCCTGGGCAGCAACGCCTACGTGTGGGTCAGTCTGGCGTTGCTCGCCTTCCTGCCGATCCGCCGGTGGCTGACCCCGAACGGGTCAGCGGTCGAGGCGTCCGGCGTACCGCAGCTCGACGAGCCCGACCGGCGGGCCCCCACCGGCCAGCGGCACCTGGTAGGTCGACCGCTCACCGTCCGGTGACAGGCCGGCGCGCTCGCAGAACCGCCGGGCCCGCCGGTTGTCCGCCAGCACCCACGCCCGGTACCCGGCCCAGCCCCGCTCGGTGAGCCCGCTGCGGGCGGCGTCCAGCAACGCCGCAGCGGTTCCGTCACCCCAGTGGGCCGGCTCCACGTAGAGCGCCACCACCTCGCCGACCGTCGGGTCCAGGTCGTCCCGGTCCTGGTTGCGGCGGTACGGTCCGAAGGTGGTGAAGCCCACTACCAACCCGTCCACCTCGCCGAGCAGGGTGATGAACGGGTGTTCCGGATCGGCGGTGCCGACGTCGCGACGACGCTGCGCCCAGGCCACCACGTTGAGCCGTCCGAGCACCTCGTCCGGCATGAAGCCGGCGTAGCCCGCCTGCCAGCCGTGCACGTGTACCCGGGCGACCGCCTCGGCGTCGTCCGGCTCCTCCCGACGGATGGTCAGCATTGCACCGTTCTATGCCCCGTTGGTCCTCACGTCCAGCTTCCCGCACCGGCGTCGTACCGATGAATTAAGGTCGCCGACGATGACCGCACCGGAATCGCTCTCGCTCGCCCAGGCCCGCCGCGTGGCGCTCGCCGCCCAGGGCTTCGCCGACCCGACGCCGACGGGCGTGCCCACCCGCCGGCACCTGCGTCGTGTGCTGGGCCGGGTCGGGCTGATCCAGATGGACTCGGTCAACGTGCTGCAACGCGCGCACTACCTGCCGCTCTACAGCCGGCTCGGGCCCTACCCGACCACGTTGCTCGACCAGGCCGCCTACCGGCGCCCCCGTGAGCTGTTCGAATACTGGGGCCACGAGGCGTCGCTGGTCCCCGTGGAGCTGCACCCGATGCTGCGCTGGCGGATGGCCCGGGCGCACAGCGAATCCTGGGGCGGCATGCGGCGGATCGCCCAGGAGCAGCCGGAGCTGGTCGCCTGGGTGCGGGACGAGGTGGCTGCCCGGGGGCCGCTGACCGCCGCCGAGATCGAGCACGACGCTCCCCGCGAGACCGGCAACTGGGGCTGGAACTGGTCGGCGGTCAAGCGGGCGTTGGAGTTCCTGTTCTGGGCCGGGGAGGTGGCCGCCGCCGAGCGCAGCACCTCCTTCGCCCGCCGCTACGACCTGCCCGAGCGGGTGTTGCCCGCGGCGGTGCTGGCCGCGCCCACCCCGACCGACGCCGAGGCGTACCGGACGCTGATTTCCCTCGCCGCGCGGTCCCTCGGGGTCGCCGCCGAGCCGGAGCTGCGCGACTACTTCCGGTTGCCGCTGGCCGGCGCCCGGCAGGCCGTCGCCGAGCTGGCCGAGGCCGGTGAGCTGATGCCTGTCACAGTGGCGGGCTGGCGACAGCCCGCCTGGCTGCACACGTCCGCCCGGCTGCCCCGCTGGGTGCGGGGCAACACGCTGGTCAGCCCGTTCGATCCGCTGATCTGGGAACGGGCCCGCACCGAGCGGCTGTTCGACTTCAGCTACCGGATCGAGATCTACGTCCCGGCGCCACAGCGGGTCTACGGCTACTACGTGTTGCCGTTCCTGCAGGGCGACCGGTTCACCGCACGGGTCGATCTGAAGGCCGATCGGAAGGCCGGCGTGCTGCTGGTGCCGGCCGCCTGGCTCGAACCCGGCGCCGACCCGGGGGAGACCGCCGTCGCGCTCGCCGCCGAGCTGTACCGCCTCGCCGGCTGGCTTGGCCTGGACGAGGTGGCCCCGCCAGCGGCCGGCGATCTGGCCGGTCCGCTCACCGCCGCGTTGGCCGGCGTGTCCGGTGTACCGTGAGCGCGTGACGAGCGTTCCCGGACCGGTCGACCAGCCGCACCCCGCCCCCGGCGCGGTCCACACGGCGCCGGCAGACGGTGACACGGGTCCCGCCGCCTTCGGTCCGGGTGGCTTCGGTCCGGGTGGCTTCGGTCCCGGCGGCTCGGGTCCGGAGGGTTGGCCGACGACCCCGACGGGTGGCTACCCGGCGCCTGAGCCCGACCGGCTCACCCGGTTCGTGCTGCGGCTCTACGAACGTTCCCCGCGCTGGGCGGTGCCGTTGGCCGCGGTCGGCTGCGTCGCCGTGGGCATGAGCTACGCGCTGCTCAGCAACCCGACCCACGCCGACCCGGACGCCGCGCCCACCTGTCTGCTCAAGTTGACCACCGGGCTGGACTGCCCGGGCTGTGGTGGCACCCGCGCGCTCTGGTACGTGCTGCACGGCGACCTGGCGGCCGCGGCCCGGCACCACTTCCTGTTCGTCTTCGCGCTGCCGTTCCTCGCGTACCTCTTCGTGGCCTGGGCGGGGAACCAGGCGTTCGGTTGGCGACTGCCCGAGCTGCGGATCAGCTCGAAGGTCATCGGCGGGTTCCTCGCCGCGTGGCTGGCCTTCTCGGTGCTTCGCAACCTGCCCTGGGCGCCGTTCACCTCGCTCTACGTCTGACCGGGCTCTACGTCTGACCGGGCTCTACGTCTGACCGGGCTCTACGTCTGACCGCGCTCTACGTCTGACCGCGCTGTCGTCTGACCGCGCCGCCGCCGTCCTACCCGCCAGTGCCCGCTGCGCCGCCGCCGGACCTGCCGCCGCCCGACAGGCCAGTACCCGACCTGCCGCCGCCCGACAGGCCAGTACCCGACCTGCCGCCCGCCCGACGCACCGCTGTCTGGCACCGCACGCGCCGGTGCCCGAGAACGCGACCTCGGCTGCGGACCTCGGCTGCGGACCTCGGCTGCGGACCTCGGCCGCGGACCTCGGCCGCGGACCTCGGCCGGGGGCGCTATTCGGGCGTCCTTTGGACCTGATTCGTCTACGACATCACGGGCCCGCCGGCGCCTATCACCCATGATCGACTCGGCTCTCAGGAAACTGGGCCATCCACCCGACGCGGATACCCCGACTTTCGGGAACCCGAGTTGATCAGCCACTGAGCAGCCGCAAGCTCGCGTCCGCGCCACGGCGGCAGACGTACCTCGCCCCAAGATCGTGCTCGATCCTGGATGTAGTGGGGTCGGGCGCGACGGATGCCACTACATCCATGATGTTGCGCGATCTTGCGAGCGGAAGCGGCTGCCGAGCCGCTCGGGCCCAGGTCCCTCGGCTCGTTCGGGTCGCCCAGGGGCCTGAACGGTGCTCGGGCCTCGGTCGCAGGCTCGGGCGGCCCACCTGCCGGGGCTGATGTCGCAAACGATTCAGCTCCAAAGGACGCCGATGCACCTGTCCGCCCCGGCGTCGACGACGATGCCCGGCTCCTGGTCCCTGGACCTCGGCCCCGGCCCTCGGCCGACGCCCGGGGGCGTCGGCGGGTTCGGCGCTGTCCGAGTGATCGACATTGCACGGGGCGCGCCTGAGTTGGGTCGGGCGGTACCCCACCACTAAAGTCCCAGGAATGCCGGACATGGTGCAGCCCCAGGTCAAGTTGATCGCGTGGACCCAATTCGCGGCCCCGGACGACGTGCCGTGGTCGACAGACGCGGAGGGCGGCCAGGCGCTCGCCGAGTTCGCCGGTCGGGCCTGCTACCAGTCGTGGAAGAAGCCGAACCCGGCGACCGCCACCAACGCCGGCTACCTGGCGCACATCCTCGAGGTGGGCCACCTGAGCGTGCTGGAGCACGGGTCGGTCACCTTCTACTTCACCGGGGTGTCCCGCTCCTTCACCCACGAGCTGATCCGGCACCGGCACTTCTCGTACTCCCAGCTGTCGCAGCGCTACGTCCCGGAGCGGGACGCGGCCATGGTCGAGCCGGCCGTCATCGCCGACGACCCGGAGCTGCACAAGAAGTTCGTGGAGGCCGCCGAGGCGAGCGTTCGGGCGTACACCGAGTTGCTGGAGGGCCTCGAGCAGCGCTTCTCCGACGAGCCCAACCCGACGCTGCGCCGTAAGCAGGCCCGGCAGGCTGCCCGAGCGGTGCTGCCCAACGCCACCGAGACCCGAATCGTGGTCTCCGGCAACTACCGGGCCTGGCGGCACTTCGTCGCGATGCGGGCCACCGAGCACGCCGACGTGGAGATCCGTGAGCTGGCCGTGGAGTGCCTGCGCCAGCTCCAGGGGGTCGCCCCGAACGTGTTCGCCGACTTCGTGATCACCACGCTGCCGGACGGCACCGAAGTGGCGGCCAGCCCGCACGAGGCGTCCTGAGCCCTTCCCCGGCGGGCCTCGGCTGGTCGTCCGCTAGGTTGGAGGGTATGACGCACGACCACCTCGACGCCGCGGCCCGACCGGCGTCCCGCCCCTTCGGCCGGCTGCTCACAGCCATGGTGAGCCCGTTCACCCCCGACGGTTCCCTCGATCTCGACGGCGCCGCCCGGCTGGCGAGCCACCTGGTCGACGAGCAGGGCAACGACGCGTTGGTGGTCAACGGCACCACCGGCGAGTCGCCGACCACCACCGACGCGGAGAAGGAACACCTGATCCGGGCCGTGGTGGAGGCCGTCGGTGACCGCGCCAAGGTGGTCGCGGGCGTCGGCACCAACGACACCCGGCACACCATCGAGCTGGCCGCCGCCGCCGAGAAGGCGGGCGCGCACGGCCTGCTCGTGGTCACCCCCTACTACAACAAGCCGCCGCAGAGCGGGTTGCTGCGACACTTCACCGCGGTGGCCGACGCCACCGGCCTGCCGGTGATGCTGTACGACATTCCGCACCGCTCCGGCGTGCCGATCGACACCGAGACGTTGGTCCGGCTCGCCGAACACGGCCGGATCGTCGCGGTCAAGGACGCCAAGGGTGACCTGACCGCCACCAGCTGGGTCACCAGCCGTACCACCCTCGCCTTCTACAGCGGTGAGGACGCCCTCACCCTGCCGGCGCTGGCCGTCGGGTGCGTGGGCGTGGTCGGCACCTCGACGCACTTCACCGGGGCGCTGACCGCACAGATGATCGAGGCGTACGACGCGGGGGACATGCCGACCGCGCTGGCCCTGCACCGGCGGCTGCTGCCGCTGTTCACCGGCATCTTCCGTACCCAGGGCACCATCCTGGTGAAGGCGGGCCTGGCGTCGCTGGGCCTGCCGGCCGGCCCGGTGCGACCCCCGCTCATGGACGCCACCGACGACGAGATCGCCCAGCTGCGCGCGGACTTCGCGGCAGCGGGCCTGGAGCTGCCCGAATGAACGAACGACACGATGGACGTCGAGTAACGGCGTCGCAGAATGAGGTGGACGCGTGACCGAGGCGCACATCGAGGCGGAGCTACCCCCGCCGCTGCCGGAAGGCGGCCTGCGGATCATCCCGCTCGGCGGGCTCGGCGCCATCGGTCGGAACATGACCGTCTTCGAGTACGACGGCAAGTTGCTGATCGTCGACTGCGGAGTGTTGTTCCCCGACGTCGAGCAGCCGGGTGTGGATCTGATCCTGCCCGACTTCGGTCCGATCCTGGACCGGCTGGCCGACGTCCAGGCGATCGTGCTGACGCACGGTCACGAGGACCACATCGGCGCGGTGCCGTACCTACTCGCCCACAAGCCCGACATCCCGCTGGTCGGCTCACAGTTCACCCTCGCCCTGGTCGAGGCGAAGTTGGCCGAACGGCGGATCCAGCCGTACACGCTGACCGTGCGGGAGGGCGGCCGCGAGCGGCTCGGCCCGTTCGAGTGTGAGTTCTTCGCTGTCAACCACTCGATCCCGGACGCCCTCGCGGTGGCCATCCGCACCCCCGCCGGCCTGGTGCTGCACACCGGCGACTTCAAGATGGACCAGCTGCCACTTGACGGCCGGATCACCGACCTGGCCGGTTTCGCCAGGCTCGGCGCCGAAGGCGTCGACCTGCTGCTGTCCGACTCCACCAACGCGGAGATCCCCGGTTTCGTCACCCCGGAGCGGGAGATCGGCCCGGTGCTCGACTCGATCTTCGCGAAGGCCAAGGGTCGGATCATCGTGGCCTCGTTCGCCTCGCACGTGCACCGCGTGCAGCAGGTCTTCGACTCCGCCGCCGAGCACGGCCGCAAGGTCGCGCTGATCGGCCGGTCCATGGTCCGCAACATGGGCATCGCCCGGGACCTCGGCCTGCTCAACATCCCGGCCGGCCTGGTCATCAGCATCGACGAGGCGACCACGCTGCCGCCGGACGAGATCGTGCTGATGTCCACCGGTTCCCAGGGTGAGCCGATGAGCGCCCTGGGCCGGATGGCCAGCGGCGACCACCGGCACATCACCATCGCTCCCGGTGACACCGTCGTGCTGGCCTCGTCGCTGGTGCCGGGCAACGAGACCTCGGTCTACCGGGTGATCAACCGGCTCGCGCGGGCCGGCGCGGTGGTCGTGCACAAGGATGTGGCCAAGGTGCACGTCTCCGGGCACGCCCCCGCCGGGGAACTGCTCTACCTGCTCAACGTGGTCCGGCCCAGCAACCTGATGCCCGTGCACGGCGAGTGGCGTCACCTGCGGGCCCACGCCCGGCTCGGCATCGAATCCGGGGTCGCCGCCGACCGGGTGGTGCTCTGCGAGGACGGCGACGTGGTCGACCTGGTCGAGGGCCGCGCCAGCGTGGTGGGGCACGTGAAGAGCCGGTACGTCTACGTGGACGGCCTCGCCGTCGGTGACGTCAGCGAGTCGCTGCTCACCGAACGGCGGATCCTCGGTGACGGCGGTTTCATCGCCACCACGGTTGTCGTGGACTCGGTCACCGGCAAGGTGGTCGCCGGCCCGACGCTCTCCGCGAAGGGCTTCTCGGAGGACCCGGAGGCGTTCAACCCGGTGGTGCCGCTGGTCACCGAGGCGCTCAACCGGGCTGCGGCGGACGGCATCACCGACCCGCACCAGCTTCAGCAGATCGTCCGGCGGACCGTGGGAAGGTGGGTCAACGACAAGTACCGTCGTCGGCCGATGATCGTGCCCACCGTCGTCGAGGTCTGAGCAACTCCCGCTGACGCCGGTCCACCTGAACGGGGTGGGCCGGCGTCAGCCGTACCCGGGAGGGTCAAGGCAGCGCGGCGACTGCCTCGGCGTACGCGATGCCGGTGGCGATGGCGGCGTCCATGAGGACCCGTAGCTGCGCCGGTGCCACCCCGTGTGCCAGGTCGGTGGCCACGTCGCCGGCCAGCACCAACTCGTCGCCGAGGTCGTGCGCGTACGCCTTGGGCAGCAGCCGGTCGTGGTTCCACGCGTTGCAGAAGGCGTACGCCTCGGCACGGCGGGCCGCCGGCAGCCGCCGGTTGGCCATGGCGCGGGCGTGCAGCACCTCGCCGCGCTCACCGGCCCGCCGGAACTGGATCACCGTCCCCTCCCAGTGGCCGACCACTGTCTCGCCCTCGTCCACCAGGTACCGGTCGCCGCGCCCGTCCAGGATCCCGGTGATCATGCCGAGGGAGAGCGCCGACAACTCGCGTTCGCCCAGCTCGGGATCGGTGTCGGTGCCGGCGTCGGCCTGGAGGTCGGACCAGTCGGCGTCAGGCTCGTCGGGTTCGTCGTCGGTGGGCAGCGGAACCGGCGCCGCGAGCGGACGCTCGGCCAGCCAGGCGGCCATCCGTCCGGAGTGGTGCCCCGTCCCGTTGCGCGCGTCGAAGCTGCCGGCCAACTCGTTGGCCACCCCGAGCAGCAACGCCCCGAGCGTGGCGACGTCCAACTCGGTGGCCGTCCGCTCGCCGTACGCCGGGCGGGGCATCGTCCGCCCGCCCAGCCCCGCGTCGGCGGCCAGCCCGCAGACCAGTGCCCCGGCGGCGGCGAACTCCATGGCGGCGAGATCGTCGGTCGGCCGGTCCAACCGGGGCAGCTGCTCGGCCAGAATGGCCAGCCCGCGCTCCAGGTGCCCGCCCAGCGCGCAGAACCGCAGGTGCGCGGCGAGGTGCGGGAACGCCGCGCGCTCCCGCCGGTGCCGACGGTACGCCCGCACGTGCGCCGTCGCCGCCCGCGCCGGCTCGCCGGTGCGCAGTGCCGGCAGCAGACCGGCGACCAGGTCCCGTTCGGGCTGGTCGGTGCAGGACGGCGGGTCGCCGTCGGTTTCCCCGAGCTCGCTGACCGCGGCATGCCACTCGCCCCAGCCGGCCAGCAGCTCGGCACGGCGGGCCGAGGCGCAGCCCGGGCAGCCGCCGGCCGGGCCCGGCCGTTTTCCGGACCATCGCTCGTACCAGTGCCGGGCGGTGGGCTCGTCGCCGAGATGATCGGCGATCCGGCAGTGCAGCTCCGCGACCGTCGGTGTGTCCGGACCATCCGTGCCGACGCGGTGGGCCAGGTCGTGCAGCAGGGACCGGGTCTGGTCCAGCCCGACCCGGGGGGTGCCGAGCAGCGCCTCCACCGCGTACCGCTGGTAGCGCAGCAGCAGCCCGGTCTCCGTCTCGGTGAGCAGGTCGGGCCGGTGGTCGGCGGCGGCCCGGCAGCGCCGGACCGGCTCGACCAGACGCCACCGCTCCCCGTGCAGCAGGTACGCCTCGATCAACGCGAACCGCGCGTCCATCCCGGACCGGACGTCGCCGGCCGCGTCGGCGCGCTCGGCGAGCCGCTCCAGGGCCACCTGCCGGGCCGGACCGTCGGGGAGGTCCCGGGCCTCGGCCAGCGCGGTCTCCAGCGCCGGTACGCGGCCCCGCGCGAGGCGGTCACCGGCGCCGGTGGGTGGCGTGCCGGTGCGGCTGCCGGTGAACTCGTCCCGGCCGGTCACGACGGCACCGCGCCGGGCAGTCGACGAACCGCCACGGCCAGTTGGCAGCCGGTGGATATGCCACAGTCGAGCAGTTGGTCGAGCTGGTGTGGCGTCACGCCCCGTTCCAGGTCGGTGATCACCTCTCCGTACACCCGGGCCCGACCGTCGTCGGCGACGTGGACGAACGCCTTCGGCCAGAGCCGGTCGTGGTTCCAGGAGTTGCAGAACGCGTACAGGTCGGGCACCCGTTCGATGCCGAAGGTCGGGTCGACCATGGTGCGGATCTGGAGCAGCTCACCGTCCCCGCCGACGCGGAGGAACCAGATCAGGTTGTCGTCAAAGTTGCCCACCAGCTCGCCGTCCGGGGTCGGGCCGACGGACCGGCCGCGGGCAGCGAGCACCGCCGCGACCAGTTCGCCGGTCAGCGGACGCAGCGCGCCAGGGTGCCCGGCCAGCGGATCGTCCGGATCGCCTTCGATTTCCGGCGACGCCATGGGGCATCCCTTCTGAGGCGGATATCACGACCGGCGGTGGGGTTCGTGTTACGACGCGCGGACACGACCCGGAAAAGCGGGGATCTGCCCGGCCCCACCGTTACCGTGACTCTATGGCGGGCCGTACCTCTCAGGCGAGCCGGCGGCGCGGCGCGTCGCCGCGCGGTGGCACCAACAGTCGTGCCCGTCAACCGGCGAAGAAGACCACCCGGGCACCGGTACGACGTCGCACCACGCCGGCCCGGCCCGGCGCGGCGGTCTACGTCGGCCGTGCGGTGGGTGCACTGTGGATGGGGCTGGCGCACGGGATGGGCTGGGCGGTGCGCGCCGCTGGTCGGCAGGCTGCCTCGGCCCGCGACCTCGACCCGGAGCACCGTCGGGACGGTGCCGGGCTGCTCATGTTCGGGCTCGCCCTGCTCAGCGCCGTGTCGCTCTGGCTGTCCGGGGCGGGGCCGGTCGGCGCGCGACTGGCCGACACGGTTCGGCTGTTCCTGGGCGCGATCTCGATCGTCGTACCGGTGCTGCTGATGATCGGGGCGTGGCGGCTGATGCGTCAGCCGGCCGATCCCGAGCACCGGGGTCGTGGGTTGATCGGCTGGGGTTCGCTGCTGGTGTCGACCGCCGCGTTGCTCCAGATCGGTCAGGACCCGGTCGACTCGCTGGAGCGTGACTTCGCCGGAGGTCTGGTCGGCGCGGGCGTGGGTGGGCTGCTGGAGCGGGCGGTCACCGCCTGGGTGGCGGTGCCGCTGCTCATCCTGCTGCTGCTCTTCGGCCTGCTCGTGGTGACCGCCACGCCGATCAACAAGATCCCGGAGCGGCTGGGCCTGCTCGCCGGTGGGCTGGTCGGCGCACCGGAGGCGGATGAGGAGGCGGACGAGGTGGCCGCGAAGCCGGCGCGCAAGCGCCCGGCGAAGCGGATGCCCGCGCCACTGGACCCGGACGACTTCGAGGACCTGGACGGCGCGGACCTCCAGGAGACACTGGTGCTGCCGCGCAAGTCTCCGGGGAAGGTGCCGGCGAGCCGCAAGCCGTCGGTCGAGCCGCCGGAACACTCGCCCGCCCCGACCCGGGCCGAGCAGCTCGCGTTGACCGGGCTGTCCGGGGACTACACCCTGCCGCCGGCCAACATGCTCAGCGCCGGGGCCGCCGCGAAGACCCGCAGCAAGGCCAACGACGAGGTGATCGCCGCGCTGACCGGCGTGTTCGACCAGTTCGACGTGGACGCCGCCGTCACCGGTTTCACCCGCGGCCCGACAGTCACCCGCTACGAGGTGGAGCTGGGGCACGGCGTCAAGGTCGAGCGGATCACCCAACTGTCCCGCAACATCGCGTACGCGGTGAAGTCGCCGGACGTTCGGATCCTCAGTCCGATTCCGGGCAAGAGCGCCGTCGGCGTGGAGATCCCGAACACCGACCCGGAGAACGTGGCCCTCGGCGACGTGCTGCGCTCGCGCGCGGCGACCAGCGATCACCATCCGATGGTGGTGGCGCTCGGCAAGGACATCGAGGGCGGCTTCGTGGTGGCCAACCTGGCCAAGATGCCGCACATCCTGATCGCCGGCGCCACCGGCGCGGGCAAGTCGAGCTGTCTCAACACCCTGCTGGTGTCCATCCTCACCCGGGCCACCCCGGACGAGGTGCGGCTGCTGCTGATCGACCCGAAGCGGGTCGAGATGACCGGCTACGAGGGCATTCCCCACCTCGTCACCCCGATCGTGACCAACGCCAAGAAGGCGGCCGACTCGTTGGACTGGGTGGTCCGCGAGATGGACATGCGCTACGACGATCTCGCCGCCAACGGGGTCCGGCACATCGACGACTTCAACCGCAAGGTCCGCAACGGCGAGATCAAGGCGCCGCCGGGCAGCGAACGCGAGATGCGTCCGTACCCGTACCTGTTGGTGATCGTGGACGAGCTGGCCGACCTGATGATGGTCGCGCCGCGCGACGTGGAGGACTCGGTCGTCCGGATCACCCAGCTCGCGCGGGCCGCCGGCATCCACCTGGTGCTGGCCACCCAGCGCCCCTCGGTGGACGTGGTGACCGGTCTGATCAAGGCGAACGTGCCGTCCCGGCTGGCGTTCGCCACCTCCTCCCTCGCGGACTCCCGGGTCATCCTCGACCAACCGGGCGCGGAGAAGCTGCTCGGCCGTGGTGACGGGCTCTTCCTGCCGATGGGCGCCTCCAAGCCGGTCCGGATCCAGGGCGCCTGGGTCACCGAGCGCGAGATCGCCGACGTGGTGAAGTTCTGCAAGGACCAGCGTGAGCCGGAGTTCCGCAAGGACGTGCTGGCCCCGGCGCAGGAGAGCAAGAAGAAGGTCGACGAGGACATCGGCGACGACCTGGACCTGTTGGTGCAGGCGGTGGAGCTGGTGGTCACCTCGCAGTTCGGCTCGACCTCGATGCTGCAACGCAAGCTGCGCGTCGGTTTCGCCAAGGCGGGCCGCCTGATGGACCTGATGGAGACCCGGGGAGTGGTCGGGCCGTCCGAGGGGTCGAAGGCGCGCGACGTGCTGGTCAAGCCGGACGAGTTGGACGAGGTCCTGGCCGGCCTGCGCGGCGAAGGGGCGGACTGACGGCCGTTGGCAGCTTCTGCTCGGCTCACCAACGACCAGGTCGCTCCGTCCGCCGTTAGCCTCGGGTCATGCCGGCGACGACAGAGCCTTCGGAGATGGACCGGGACTCCCGTGGGCGGGTCGGGCTCGCCAGCCTCCGACCGTACCTGCGTGGCCACCGGACCAGCCTGATCGCGGTCGGGGCGCTCTCCCTGCTGGGCACGGCTCTGGCGTTGTCGCAGCCGGTGCTGGTACGCAGCGTGCTCGACCGGCTGGCCGAGCGGACGGACGTGTCCACGCCGGTGGCCCTGCTGGTGGCGGTGCTCGTCGGAGCCGCGGTGTTGACCGGCTTCCGTGACTTCATTCTTCAGCGCACCGCCGAACGGCTGGTGCTGAGCACCCGGAAGCGGCTCGCCGGGCACCTGCTGCGGTTGCCGGTCGCCGAGTACGACAGTCGCCGTACCGGTGATCTGCTCTCCCGCCTCGGCGCGGACACCAACCTGTTGCGAACGGTCATCACGTCGGGGGTGTTCGACCTGGTGACCGGGGCGATCACGGTCGTCGGAGCGGCGGCCGCGATGGTGCTGATCGACAGGTTGCTGTTCGGGGTGACAGTGGCCGGGTTGGCGATCGCGCTCACCGTCGGGCTCCTCACGGCCCGTCCCCTGCGGAAGTTGTCCCGATCAACGCAGGCCCGGCTGGGGGAGATGACCTCGGCGGTGGAGCGGGCCCTGGCCGCCGTGCGGACGATCCGCGCCAGCCGGGCCGAGGGCCGGGAGGCCGAGATCATTGGCCGGCACGCACACGACGCGTATCGCGCGGGAGTGCGGCTGGCGGCGCGGCAGGCTCTGGTGGGCCCGGTCAGCTCGACAGCCATGCAGGCGGTTCTCCTGCTCGTCCTGGGCGTCGGCGGCAGCCGGGTCGCGGGCGGGCACATCAGCGTCGGCTCCCTTGTGGCGTTTGTCCTCTTCATGTTCTACGTCTTCATGCCGCTGGCCCAGGCGATCCGGGCATACGTGCAGTTGCAGAGTGGACTGGCCGCGCTGGAACGCATCGAGGAGGTGCTGCGGACGCCTCCGGAGAATCCGGGCGGGCTGCCCGAGCCCAGGGGGGCCGACAGCAGGGGCGTGCCCACGCGCAGCGGCAGCGGCAGTGGTGCCGCCGTGGAGTTCGACCGAGTTGTGTTCGGCTACGACGGCACGCCGGTGCTGCGCGAGGTGAGCTTCTCGGTGCCGTTCGGCAGTCGTACCGCCGTGGTGGGGCCGTCCGCTGCCGGCAAGTCGACGCTGCTCATGTTGGTCGAGCGGTTCTACGACGTCCAGTCGGGCAGCGTCCGGGTCGCCGGGCGGGACGTGCGCCACAGTCCTCTGGCGGACCTGCGCGGTCAACTGGGGTACGTGGAGCAGGAGGCGCCAGTCCTCGCCGGGACGCTGCGGGACAACCTCAGACTGGTAGCTCCGGAGGCCACCGAGGATCAGTTGCTGAGGGCACTGGCCGAGGTGCGTCTCGAACACGTGCTGGCGCGGACACCCAAAGGTTTGGACACCGAGGTGGGGGAGCGGGGCGTCCTGCTCTCCGGCGGGGAACGGCAGCGTCTGGCGATCGCCCGGTGTCTGCTCGCCGATCAGCCGATCCTCCTGATGGACGAGCCGACCAGCAATCTCGACGCTCGCAACGAGGCCCGACTGCGGGAACTGATCGACCGGGCCGCCGCCGATCGGACGATGATCGTCGTTGCGCACCGGCTTTCCACGGTTGTGGACGCCGACCAGATCGTCGTGCTCGACCGGGGCGAAGTGGTGGACGTCGGTTCGCACCGGGAGCTGACCGGTCGTAACGATCTATACCGTGAGCTCGCCCGGCATCAGTTGATGCTGAGCTGAGCGGGGCGGCCCGGAAGCCCGTCCGGACCGCCCAGCAACAGGACCTAGATCCATCCGCGCCGTTCTGCCTCGACCCCGGCGGCAAAGCGGGTGTCAGCGGACAGAAGCTCCATGACGGTGGCGATGTGCCGCCGTACGGTGCGGGTGCTCATCCCGGTGCGTCGGGCTATGCCCTGGTCCTTGTGCCCGTACGACATCAGCAGAAGAACGTCCCGCTGCGCCTGACTGAGGGGGCCGATCTGGCTGTCGCCCGGGGGGATCGGTCGGGCCCACTGCCAGAGCAACTCGAAGTAATGCCGGAGCGCTCTGGCGAGCGGCTGCGAGCGCACCAGGAGGAAGCTCTTGTGTTCGCTGGTCACGAGCGGCACCATGGCGGCGGTTTCGTCGACGAGTTTGAGCTCGATGGGCACTCGCGCCAACGCCCGAGCCTCGCCGTCCGGCTGCGTGGACGCGATCGGCACGGGTTCCGCCCGGTCGACCAACCTGGCGTCGAAGATGATCCGGCTGCGAACCTGGCGGCGGGCGGCCTCGACCTCCGGGTGGCGAACGCTGGACATGATCACGCCCGTGGCGTCGTTTACCGTCACCATCGAATCCCGAACAGCGGTGTTGCCCAGTCCGATCGCGGAGTCGAGGATCTCGTCGTCCTCGGCGAGCACCCGGAGTACCCGGTTGCCACCGTGACTTCCGGTGTCCGAGAGGCTGTTCTGTTGCAGGTCGCGCAGGCGATGGTGACCGTCGAGGAGGGCCTGATGCTGGTGAGCCAGGTCATCTTGCAGGTGCAGTAGCGCGCATTCCAGGGCGATCACAGGTTCCACCGCTCGCAGCTCCGGCTCGCCGGCGTGCGTCTGCCGGTAGGCGAGCCCGCGGTCGACAAGTTCCTGAACGGCTTCCTCCTCTCTGCCGGCGGTGTACTCATCGACGGGTACCGCGCCCCGCTCGAGCAGGTCGGAATAATGTTCCACGACTTGATCCGGGACGAGACTGCGGAGTATGTCGCCGCTTGTCCCTTGGCTCCCTTGCGTCAGCTTGCCCATCTCTTGCCCCCGTTCCCCGTTGTACTTGTTCCGCGATTCGCGCGCCGGTGGATATACCCGGTGAGAAGTTGCCACTGGCAGATCGAACCTTATCCACACGTGCCCCCTCCCGTAGCGTTCGAAACACCCGATGAACACAGGTCAGGTGGACACCGACGGGAGACGAGATGAACGAACTGTCGGATTTGAGACGCTCGGTTGAGTCATTCCCCGTGGACGATGCGTTTCTCGCCGCGCTGCACGCCGCAATGCACAAAGTCGCGCTCGAAGAGTGGCAGTTGCATTCGAGTGAACCGTGGTGCTATGTGGATCCTCCGGCGCACAATCGACGTGCCCAGGGCTGGAAGCTGCACGTCTCGACCACGACCGGACTAGCGGCGGAAACCCTGGAAAGAGTCGCCGTCGTGTTGTTGGCAGAGCACGCCGCCTTCAAGTTCGCCCGGACCCCGGCACTCGTTGAGGACCTGAACTCGCCGCGCTGCCCACGGGGTGGTAGCGGAAAGTTCATCACCGTCTACCCGGAGGATGACAATCACTTCCGCCGGCTCGCCGAGGCGCTGCACAAGGCGACGGAGGGACTGGTTGGCCCAGCGGTGCTGTCGGACCGGCCGTACCGCCCGGGAGGGGTGGTCTACTACCGCTACGGCGGCTTCATGCGCAACGACATTCTCAGCAGCGACGGCAGTTACATCCCGATGCTGGTGGCACCGGACGGGACGTGGGTGCAGGACGCCCGGGAGGCATGGTTCAGTCCGCCGGAGTGGGCGCCGCCCCCCTTTCCGGACATGCCCACGGCGAAGCCGCCCGAGCAGCGAGGTGGGCCCGTGCGGCTGGCGGACCGGTACGTCGTCCGGGCCGCGATTCGGCACTCGAACCGGGGCGGCGTCTACCGCGCCGAGGACACCGCGGCGGACGGCACCACGGTGATCCTCAAGCAGGCCCGGCCGCATGTGGGCGGGGGACCCAGCGGCGAGAACGCCCAGCGCCGGCTCCAGCACGAAGCGAGGATGCTGGATCTTTTCGAGCCGCACGGATTCACCCCCCGCAAGCTCGCGACGTTCGAGCAGAGTGGGCACCTCTTCCTGGCACAGGAGGAAGTGCTCGGCGAGCCGTTGCGCCAGTGGGTCGAGCAGCACTCCCGGCGGAACGACGACGGCCTCGTGCCGTTGGACGCTGTGCTGTCGGTGGCCCGGCAGTTGATCGAGGTCGTCCGGGTCGTCCACGCTTCCGGGCTGGTGCTGCGTGACCTCTCACCGGGCAACGTCATGGTCGAGGAGGACGGCCGGGTCCGGCTCATCGACGTCGAGTATTTCGCCGCGCCCGGCGACGAGGCACCTCGGGTCTTCACGCCCGGGTACGCCGCGCCCGAGGTGATGACCGCGCCCATGTGGGGTCCGGCTGCCGACTTCGCTGCCGATCTGTACAGCCTCGGCGCGGTGTTGCTCTACCTGTCCACGTGCCTGGAGCCGTACATGCAGGCCGACGACGCGCCACGCCGGCCGGTGGACGGCCGGGTCGCCGAGATGATCGCTGTCGCACTGCCACAGAGCGCCGCGGTACGCGTCCTCGCCCCGGCGATCGTGGGACTGATGACCGATCGGCCGGCCGACCGGTGGTCGGTGTCGCGGGTGGTCGACCACCTCGACGAGAACCGACCCACCCCTGCGGACGTGACGGTGCCGGCGCCGGCGGGTCGGGTGACGCCGCAACGGATCGACCGGATGCTGGATGACGGCACGGACTACATCCTCGATGTCATGACCCCGGACCAGCAGCACCTGTGGCCGCCGCTCGAGGTCCAGGGCATGACGAACGACCCGTGCAACGTGCAGGCCGGAGCTGGAGGCGTCGTCGCCTACCTGGCCCGAGCAGCGGGTACACCGGCGAACGCGGACCTGCGCCCCGGACTCGGTGTCGCGGCTCGCTGGCTCGCTCGTCGCCTGCCCGAGGAACGGCGAGTCCTGCCCGGGCTCTACTTTGGGCGTTCCGGCGCGGTCTGGGGGCTGCACGAGGCGGCAGTGGCCCTGGACGACCACGACCTCGCCGCGCAGGCGGTCCGCTTCGCCAAGCGTGCTCCGGTCCGCTGGCCCAATCCCGACCTCACCCATGGCACCGCTGGCGTTGGCATGACCCAACTGCGCTTCTGGGCCGTCACCGGTGACCCGGACTTCAAACAACGCGCCAAGGCCGCGGCGGACTGGCTCGCCGACGCCGTCGTGACCGGCCCGGACGGGGTGCAGTGGATGGTTCCGGAGTCGAGCGATTCGGCGCTGGCGGGTCTGACCCACTACGGGTACGCACACGGCGTGGCCGGTATCTGCCACTTCCTTCTCCTGGCCGGTCGCGCGTTCGACGACGAGCGGTATCTGGAGCTGGCGCGTTCCGGTGGTGACCTGCTCGCCTCGGCGGCGGTCTGGGAGGGCGGCGCCGCACTCTGGCCCAGTGGTGACGCGGAGAAACAGAAGGCCGGCGTGGACACGGCCATCAGCTGGTGGTGTAGCGGGTCTGCCGGTGTCGGCGCCTTCCTCCTCCGGTTGTGGCAGGCGACCGGTGATCCGCGCTACCGGGAGCTGGTGCAGGGCGCGGGTGTGGCCCTGCGGCGTGACAAGTGGTTCATGACAACAGTTGCGTGCCACGGCTTGGCGAGCAATGGCGAGCTTCTGCTCGACATGGCCGAGGCCTTCGACGATCCCACCTATCGGCACTGGGCCGAGGAAACCGCCGCCTGTATCGCTGTCCGCAACGTATATCAGCGCGGACGCATGGTTGTCCCGGGTGAAAGTGGCCGGGGGGTAAGTATCGGGTACAACGTCGGACTCGCCGGGGTGCTCGCATTCCTGCACCGCCTCAAGAATGGTGGCCAGCGAATGTGGATGCTTGACGGTCTGCTGTCCGACGGCGTTACTGCGAAAGGAGGTGAGAAATGAGCACCGAACTGCTTGAGAGGGAGATTGTCACGGACGACGTCCAGGCGCTTCAGGAGTTGACCGAGGCGGACCCGTCCATCGGCATTCTCGCGGAAGGCTGTTGCTGCGCCGGCACCCTGCCGTGGAGCGGCGCGACCTGCGCGTTGTCGTGGGTCACCTGCGGAACGTGTACCAACACCGACAACTGAGGGAGGCGACATGAGTCGTTTCGAGTGGCCCGATCAGGCCATTGAACTCGAAATCATGGAGCGGATGCCCGAGGACGCTCTCTCGAATCTGCGGGCCGCTGCCGGCTGCTGTGACCCGTGGCTGTCCGTGGTGACCTGTTTCGGCTGCACGATCTCCAGATAGGGGTGATGCTGTGAGTTGTGACGTGGACGCTCTGCAGGAGTTGCCAGAGTCCATGACTGATGCCAGGGCCGAGGGCTGCTGCGTCGCGGGTTCCTTCATCACCTGCGACACCTGCACGTTCCTCTGTAGCGCGAACAGCACCTGACGCTGAGAACGGGACGGGCCGCCGGTGACGACCGGCGGCCCGTTCGTGCTGGTGCGAAGCCGGTGTCATGTCTTGTCGTCGATCGCCTCAGTGGAAGATCTTGAGACCGATCACGCCCGTCACCACCAGCAACAGGCAGAGGATTCGGGGCAGGCTCGCCGACTCGCCGAGCGCCAGCATCCCGACCAGCGCCGTGCCGACCGCGCCGATGCCGACCCACACCGCGTAGCCGGTGCCGACGGGGATGTCCCGGAGCGCGTACGACAGCCCGGCCATGCTCAGCAGCAGGGTCACCACGAACACCACTGACGGGACCAGCCGGCTGAAACCGGCGCTGCGGTCCAGGGCGATCGCCCAGGCCGTCTCCAACAGTCCCGAGATCACCAGTACGAGCCAGGCCATCGTTCACCTCACCGGGAGCGCCCGGGCTGTCGCGCCGGGACGAGTCGAGTCTGCACGTCACGCGGGGCGTCTTGGCCTGACCGGGTACGCCCACCACTCGTCCGGAGCGGCCACGAGGATCCGGCCGCCGGAGCCGACGCTAGCACCGACCCCGGTGGCGGGGCGGTGACCACCACCACGGTCCGTTGACCTCTACCTGACTTCAACGTGCAGTATCGCCACCATGACCATGCTGTACGCCGACCCCGAGGTCGCCGCCGCGCTGGACGCCGCCACCACGGTCGACGCCATGCGCGCCGCCCTCCTGGCCGCGTACGAGGGACGCCTGATCGCGCCGCCCCGGGCCGCCGCACCGCTGAGCGGCGGGCGGATGGTGCTGACCGCCGGGCAGCTGGTCGACGAGTGGTACGGCTTCCGCTCCTACGACACCTTCGGTCACCCGCAGGGCGAGCAGTTGGTGGTGCTGCACGACGCCCGGACCGGGGCGATCCGGGCGGTCGCGGTCGGCGAGGAGTTGGGCTCCCGTCGTACCGGAGGGTTGGGGGGCGTCGCTGTCGACGCGCTGGCGCGTCCCGACGCCGCCAGCCTCGGGGTGATCGGTTCCGGCCGGCAGGCGTGGACCCAGGTCTGGGCCGCCGCCGCGGTCCGCCCGTTGCGCGAGGTGGTGGTGCACAGCCGCTCCACCGCTCGCCGGGAGGCCTTCGCCGCCCGGGTCCGTGCCGAACTGGGCGTGCCGGCCCGTGCGGTGGCCGATCCGGGCTCGGCCGTCGCCGGGCGGGACCTGGTGGTGCTGGCGACCACCAGCCCGACCCCGGTGCTCCGCGCCGCCGACCTCAGCCCCGGCACGCACGTCAACGCCGTCGGTTTCAAGCAGCGCGACCGCAGCGAGTTCGGCACCGACCTGCTGGACACCGCCGACCTGCTGGTCACCGATTCACCGGCCCAGGCGGCGGACTACCAGCCGCCGATGCTCGCGGCCACACCCCCGTACGCCGGGCGGTTGCGCGACCTGGGCGGCATCCTGGCCGGCGCGGTCCCCGGCCGGACCACAGCGGACCAGATCTCGGTCTTCTGCTCCACCGGCCTGGCCGGCACCGAGGTGTTCCTCCTCGACGCGCTCACCCGGGTTGGCGCCGAGGCGCGCTGACCGGAATGACGTTCGCCTCCGTGTCGACCGTCCCCGCAGCCCGCGTGCGTGGGGTTACCCGGCCGGCCCGGTACCCTCGGATGGTGTCTGCCACCTCTCCTTCTCCCGCTGACCACGCCGAGGGCCGTCGCGTCGCCCTGCTGACCCTGGGCTGTGCCCGCAACGAGGTCGACTCGGAGGAGCTGGCCGCCCGCCTGCACGCCGACGGCTGGCAGGTGACCACCGACGGCGAAGGCGCCGACGTGGTGGTCGTCAACACCTGCGGTTTCGTGGAGAAGGCCAAGCAGGACTCGATCCAGACCCTGCTCGCCGCCGCCGGAACCGGCGCCAAGGTGGTCGCCGCGGGCTGCATGGCCGAGCGGTACGGCCGGGAGTTGGCCGACAGCCTCCCCGAGGCCCAGGCGGTGCTGAGCTTCGACGACTACCCCGACATCGCCGCCCGGCTGAACGCCGTCGTCGCCGGCGAGCAGATCACCGCGCACACCCCACGGGACCGGCGCGAACTGCTGCCGCTGACCCCGGTGCAGCGCCGCGACAGCACGGTGTCGCTGCCCGGCCACGGCACTGTGACCCGTACCGTCGTCGACACCGACGAGCACACCCCGGCGCACCTGCGCCAGGTGCTGCGTCGGCGGCTCGACACCGGTCCGGTGGCCTCGCTGAAGCTGGCCAGCGGCTGCGACCGCCGCTGCGCGTTCTGTGCCATCCCGGCCTTCCGGGGGGCCTTCGTCTCGCGTACCCCGGACGAGCTGCTCGCCGAGGCGGAGTGGCTGGCCAAGACCGGCGTACGGGAGTTGGTGCTGGTCAGCGAGAACTCCACCTCGTACGGCAAGGACCTGGGTGACCCGCGCGCCCTGGAGAAGCTGCTGCCGCAGCTCGCCGCGGTGACCGGCATCGTCCGGGTGCGGGCCAGCTACCTTCAGCCGGCCGAGACCCGGCCCGGGCTGGTCGAGGCGATCGCCACCACCCCGGGCGTGGCACCGTACTTCGACCTGTCGTTCCAGCACTCCAGCGAGCCGGTGCTGCGCCGGATGCGACGTTTCGGCTCCACCGACCGGTTCCTGGAGCTGCTGGCCGGTGCCCGCGCCCTTGCTCCCGACGCGGGCGCCCGGAGCAACTTCATCGTCGGTTTCCCCGGCGAGACCCGCGCCGACGTCGACGAGCTGGTCCGGTTCCTGACCGAGGCCCGGCTCGACGCGATCGGCATGTTCGACTACAGCGACGAGGACGGCACCGAGGCCGCCGGCCTGCCCGGCAAGGTCTCCGCCGCGACGATCAAGCGCCGATACGACCGGCTCAGCGCCCTCGCCGACGAGCTCTGCTCGCAGCGGGCCGAGGACCGGCTCGGCTCGACTGTCGAGGTGCTCGTCGACTCGATCGAGGACGGCGTCGTGGAGGGCCGGGCGGCGCACCAGGCGCCGGAGGTGGACGGTTCCACCACCCTGGTCGCCCCGGCCGAGGGCGGGGTCGACCTGGCCGCGCTGCGCCCGGGCGATCTGGTACGCGCAACGGTGACCGGCACCGAAGGGGTGGACCTGCTCGCCGTGCCGGATGAGATGATCTCGGCGGCGCCCGGCGCGGCACGGTGACGGCGGGCCCGAGCGGAGCGGGGGACCCAGGTGGTGCGGTGCCGGGAACGCCACGGCGGCCCGAGCGGAGTGCGGCGGTGACCGGGGCGACGGAGTCGACGCCGGGCCGGGTGGTGGCCGTGGTGCCCGTCGTCAACGCGGCCAACGCGTTGACCGCGCTGCGGTTGGTGCTGGTGCCGGTCTTCGCCGCCTCGGTGATCATGTCGGGGATGACCCACGCCGGTTGGCGGATGGCGGCCTGCCTGATCTTCGCGGTGGCCTCGGCGACCGACCTGGTGGACGGCTGGATCGCCCGCCGCTTCGGGCTGGTCACCTCGGTGGGCAAGGTGGCCGACCCGATCGCCGACAAGGCGCTGACCGGCGCGGCGCTGGTCCTGCTCTCCTGGTACGACCAACTGCCCTGGTGGGTGACGGCGCTGATTCTCGTCCGCGAGCTGGGCATCACCGGGCTGCGGTTCTGGGTGATCCGGCACGGCGTCATCGCCGCCAGCCGAGGCGGCAAGGTCAAGACCGCGCTCCAGATCCTCGCCATCGCCTGGTACCTCTGGCCGATGCCGGCCGCGCTCGCCGCCGTCGGCCCCTGGATCATGGCGGCCGCCGTCCTGGTCACGGTCGCCACCGGCTTCGACTACATAGCCCAAGCCCTCCGCCTCCGCCGCCCCCGCTGACCCATCTCTCCCCCCGGCCTCCGGCCCTCTCCCCCCGTTGATCATGAGGTTATCGCCAGTCGGGGCGGCGTGTCGCGACGCTAACTTCATGATCGACGCGATTGGGTCGAGGGTTGGGGCAGGGGTTGGGGCAGGGGTTGGGGGGAGTTGGGTTGGGGACTGGTGGGCGGGGAAGGACTGGTTGGGTGTCGGTGAACGGTGGCGGGGCGGGCGGTGCTGGGGTGAGCGGTCCTGGGGCGAGTGGTGCCGGGGTGAATGGCGCTGAGGTGGACGGTGCCGAGGTGGGCAGCGCGGCGGCCGCGGTCGTGCACCGGCTGGCCGAGCGGCACGAGACCCTGGCCACCGTCGAATCGCTCACCGGCGGGTCGCTGGCCGCTTCGATTGTGAACATCGCCGGGGTCAGCGGGGTCTACCGGGGTGGCCTCGTTGTCTACGCCACCGAGTTGAAGGCGACCTTGGCTGGCGTACCGGATGACCTGCTGTCCGAGCGAGGCCCGGTGGACCCGGAGGTGGCGGCGGCGCTCGCCGAGGGCGGCCGGCAGCGGTGCGGCGCGGACTGGGGACTGGCCACCACCGGGGTCGCCGGCCCGGAGCCGCAGGACGGGAAACCGGTCGGCCTGGTCTACGTCGCGGTCGCCGGCCCGAACGGCGGCGAGGTCCGCCAGCTCGACCTGGGCAGCGGGCGCGACCACGTCCGCGCGGGCGCGGTGGTCGAGGCGCTGCGATTGCTCGCCGAGCGGCTGGCCGCCGCGAACTCATGAACACCTGGGGCCGAAGCGGTCAGAGCCACCCAAGCCGACGCCACACGGGCGGCGGCGCGCCCCGGTGAGCCCGTCCCGGCGAACCGACGGGCGGGGCGGGATGTCGCCCGGGCCCGCAACGGGTACGGTTGCGGGAAGGCTCCGACGTTCGGGGTCGGCGCGGTCCGCCGCGGCCGGCCGCCCAGCGGCGGGCGCGAGGTATCCCTCAGGGGGAGGTGCGATGATCCTGCTACGCCGGGTGATCGGTGACGCACTGCGAGCGCGCCGGCAGGGCCAGCAGCGCACGCTGCGTGAGGTCTCCACCGCCGCCAACGTCAGCCTCGGCTACCTCTCCGAGATCGAACGCGGGCACAAGGAACCGTCGAGCGAGCTGCTCGCCGCGATCTGCGACGCCCTCGGCGCCCGCCTCTCCGAGCTGCTTCTTGAGGTGAGCGACACAGTGGCGCTCGCCGAGCAGATGCCGGGGGTGCTCGTCTCGATGCAGGACGAGCCGGCCGACGCCGCAGCCAAGAACACCAACCGGGGTGTTCGCCAGGTCACCTCCGACGGCAAGGTCGCTGTGTCGGTCCGTCAGGACTCGCCGCTCAAGGCCACACTGCGCAGCACCCGGGTCCGCCCGAACGAGCGCGACCGGGACGTGGTCTGCGCCGCCTGAGCCGCCGATCCGGTTGACCATGGGCGGGCTGGCCCCGGCCAAGTAGGGTTGCTCGCAGGAGCCGCCGGTGCTGTCGACCGCCCGGTACGGATGCCTCATTGGCGTTCGGCTGGGACGATGGAGACCGGCCGGTCATGGTCGGTCGGTTGAGCCGGCCCGGCCGTGGTGGAGCGACGCTACTGAGGGGATACCGCGGAGATGGCGAACCCGTTCGTCAAGGGTTGGAACTACCTGATGGCGCTCTTCGGTGCGAAGATCGACGAGCACGCCGACCCCAAGGTGCAGATCCAGCAGGCCATCGAGGATGCCCAGCGGCAGCACCAGGCGCTGGTTCAGCAGGCGGCCGCGGTGATCGGCAACCAGCGTCAGCTGGAGATGAAGCTGTCTCGGCAGATGACCGAGGTCGAGCGGTTGCAGGGCAACGCGCGGCAGGCCCTGGTGCTCTCCGACCAGGCCCGGGCCAAGGGCGACGAGGCCGAGGCGGTGCGGTTCGAGCAGTCCGCGCAGACCCTGGCCAGCCAGCTCGTCTCCGCCGAGCAGGCCACCGAGGACCTGAAGACCCTGCACGACCAGGCGCTGGGCGCCGCCGCCCAGGCCCGCCGAGCGGTCGAGAACAACTCGATGATCCTCCAGCAGAAGCTCGCCGAGCGCACGAAGCTGCTCAGCCAACTGGAGCAGGCCAAGATGCAGGAGACGGTGGCCCGCTCGCTGGAGTCGATGTCGTCGTTGACCGCGCCCACCAACACCCCATCGCTCGACGAGGTGCGCGACCGGATCGAGCGGCGGTACGCCACAGCGATGGGTCGCGCCGAACTGGCCGGCAACTCCGTCGAGGGCCGTATGTTGGAAATTCAGAAGGCCACTATCGACTCGGCTGGCTCCGCCCGGCTGGAGCAGATCCGCTCCAGCATGGCGGGCGAGCAGCTCGGCGGCGCGGCGCAGCGACCGGCGGTGCCGCAGGCCGAGAAGACCGGCCCGGCAAACGATCCGACGGCCGCCGCCCGGTTGGACGAGCTGCGCGCCAGCATGGCTCGCGAGCGGGGCACCGGCGACCCGACCGCCGCCGGCTGAACGACCGGATCGAGGGGGTCACTGTGGCAGACGAGCGGACACGGTACTTCCGGAGGCTGGGTCGGCTTCGCCGGTCGGCCCGACGGTGGAGCGTGCTGGCCGGTGGGCTCGGCGGCGCTGCGGTGGTGCTGACTCCGTACGCCGGCCTTGGTCTGCCCGACGCGGCCTGGGCCGGCGCCGCGGGCAGCGCGGTGGCGCTCGCCGCCTGGCGCTGGATCGACGTACGCGCCCTGACCGCCCAGCCGGCGCCCCCCGCGCTCGACCCGGCCGAGGCGGCGGCCCGGTCGCGGGCCCGGTTGATCGCAGCCGTCGAGCGGCTGCCGGTCGGCCCCGGCGTGCTGGCCGAGGTGCGCCGGGTCCGCTCCCGGATCGCGCTGCGCGGTACCAGCGCCGGAGAGCAGTGGGCCCGACTGGACCGGGCGGCGCTCACCCTGGCCGGGATGGCCCCCCGGCTCACCGGGCTGGCCGAGCCGGCGGTGCTGGAGGCCGCCGCCGCCGACCGCTCGCTGCGCGAGCTGGCCGCGCGGGTGGCCAGCGTCGAACGCGCGCTGCGGCTGGCCCCGGTCGACGCCCGGCCGCCGCTGGCCGAGGCGCACGCCGCGCTGACCGCTCAACTGGAGGGCGGGGTGGCGGCGTACGAACGGCTGGTGGTCGCCGCCGCCGGCTACCTGGCCGAGGACTCCCGACCGGAGACCGCCCACCCGGCCGCCGACCGGCTCACCGAGGCGACCGACCTGTTGCACGGGGTCGCCGGGGCGCTTGCCGAACTGCGGGCCGTCGGCACCCCGCTGCGCGCGCCGACGCGCTGACGGCGCATCCGCCGAGACACCGCGCCGACGGCGGGAGCGTCGCGACCGCAGCGCGGACGCCGGGTCGGTCACTGTGGTGTCGTCACCACTACCGGCCCGGTGTACGGCGAGGTACCCACGACGTTGAACGACCGGATCCGGTAGTGGTACGTGACGCCCCGGGCCAGCCCGGTGTTGGTGAAGCCGCGGCCGGTGACAGTGAAGGTGGCCGCCTCCTGCTCGAAGGCCGGGTCGAGCGCCCGCTGCACGATGAACCCGGACCCCGGACCGCCGGGTGTGCTCGCCTCCCAGGCCAGGACCACCGTCGCGGTGTCCGGCCCGGGTGCGCTGGCGGCGGCGCTCACCCCGTTGGGGGTCCCCGGCGCGGGTGGCGAGGTCACAGTGGCGACAGTCGACCACGCCGAGGCGGATCCCAGGTAGGTGGTCCGCACCCGGTAGTAGTACGTGGTGTCCGGTGCCACCGTGGCGTCCAGGTGGTTGTCGCCGACCCCGATCGCCGTGGTGCCCGGGCCGCTGGTGAACGTCGGGTTGGTGGCCCGTTGCACGTCGATGCCGGTGGCGAACGAGCGGTTCGTCCAGCGCAGCGCCACGCGCAGCGGCGCGGCCGGCGGGAGCGTCGCGACCAGACCGCTCGGCGCGGCCAGGTGCACCGAGGCGGGTACCCCGTTCGACCAGGACGAGTAGCTGACCGCGTTCTCCGCCCGGATCCGGTAGTGGTAGGTCACCCCGGGGGTGACCGTCGCGTCGGTGTAGCGGGTGGCGGCGGCCGCGACGGTGATCGTGGTGACCTCGCCGCCGAAGGTCGCGTCGGTGGCCCGTTGCAGCAGGTGGCTGGTGGCGGGCGGTCGCCCGCCGTTGCTGGTCCAGGCCAGCGCGATCGCGGGTAGCGCGGTGGCCGAGCCGGGCACCGGTGTGGCGGTCAGCCCGGTCGGTGCCTTCGGCGCCACCCGCAGCACCAGCGGCCGGCTCATTCCGCCGTCGCGGTGGCCGGCGAGCTGACTGTGCCAGCGGTACTCCCAGCCCAGGTTGACCAGTTGGTTGACCACTGTGGCCGGTCGACCGTCGATCGGACTGACCGGCGTCGACCCGGTCCGCGCTCCGGCCGGGCGACAGGGGTCGAGCAGCCGGACGCTGTCTCCCAGCTTGAACGGCAGCACCGGCGCGACCGGGCGCAGCGCCACCACCACGTCCTCCCGGGGGTTGACCCGGATGATCCCCTTCCAGCCCAGCTCCGTGCCGTGCGGGAGTCGCAGGGTGCCGTCCCAGCCAACGCGGTTGATCACCTGCACGTCGCAGCCGGCGACGTGCAACGGCTCGGTCTGCCGGACGTCGCCGCTGATCCGCCAGAGCTGCGTGCCGTCGGTGGGGGAGCCCACCGGCACGGCGAGGTCGGTGGTGAAGAGCACCTCGGTGACCGGGTCGGTAGCAGCGAGCGGCAGCGTTGTTGGTTTGCACGGCCCGGCGTGTGGGTGCCCGACGCCGAGCCGGCCCGCCGACCGGCCGTGGTCCGGCTCGAAGATCGGCCGTACGGCCTTCACAGCGATCGGGACTGTCACCGGGCCGGTGCCGGCCGTCGGCGTGAACGTCACTGTGGTGGCGTGCACCGGCACCGTCGTCTGCGCCGGGGTCCGGGTGCCGAACGCCGGGTCGTACGCCGGCTGCGGGACGATCGGTGGGCGCTGGCTGGCCGCGTACGCCAGGGGCAGCCGTTCGCGCAGCCGGCTCAGGTCGTACGGCGACTCGGGCGTTCCGGTGACCCGGAACTGGAGCACAGTGCGGGTGTTCGGGCCGTACCCCGGTTCGGTCTGAGGAGGGCCGCCCTCGGCGCTGCGGTCCGGGGCGTCGGTGTGCTGGTCGTAGCGACTGTCGAAGCCGGGCAGCGGGGCCGGAGCATCGTTGTACAGGATCAGCGTGCTGCCCGGCGGCATGGAGGAGAAGTCGACGAGCACGTCGGCCCGTTCGCCCGGGGCGAGCAGCACCGTGTGTCCGTCGACGTTCAGCACCGTCGGGTCGAGCCGGTCGTAGCGGTAGCGGATCGGTTGGTTCGGCAGCACCACCGGCGCCGGCAGGAGGCCGGCCTCGTTGCCGATCTGGATGAACTCCGGGCCGGCGGCGCGCGGGTCCGGGACACCGCCGTCGCGTCCGTCGGCCGGCCACCCCGCCGGACGGTCCGCGGCTCGGGCGGCGGGCACCATCGGCACCTCACCGGCGTCGGCGTCGGCGAGCGCCCCGTCGGCCGTCCACATCGGCGCGTCGGAGCAGGCGCGGTAGAGCTGGAGGTTGAGGCTACGGTCCAGGCAGGCGTTGAGGATGCGGAACCGGTACGCGCGCGGCCGCACCTCCAGGTACGGATAGGCGACGCCGTTGACGAGCGGGGTGTCGCCGTACGCCTCGGGAACGGCCGACGGGTGCGGTACGCCAGGGCTCAGCGGCGGCTCGTCCGGCGCGCCGACCGGGTCGTGGTACGGGTTCGCCACCCAGCCGTCGGCGCGGGCGTCGTCCGCGCCGGAGGTGCGGGACCAGGGTCCGTAGTCCCACCGGCCGGTGGGGTTGCGTCCGCCGGAGGAGTACGGGTTCTGCCGGGGCTGATAGACGTGCGGGTGCCAGAGGCTGCCCCGGGCGCCCCAGCGTTCCCGGTCCCAGGTCGGGTCCTCGGCGGCGAGTTGGGTGTCGTCCGGAACGAACGTCTTGTCCTCGATCACCAACGGCACCTGGTCGGCCGGGAGCACCGCGTCGGCGACGAGCTGGTCCTCGGCCGGGTCGGTGAGCAGGTAGAGCGCGAGCTGTCCGCCGTAGACGGTGAGCCGGGCCAGACCGAGGGTGTTGTCGTGCAACCACAGCAGCCGGCCGCTCTGCTCGTTCGGGAAGTACAGCGTGGTGGCGCCGGCGCCGGGCGCCGGCATGTCCGGCACGTGGGCCAGGCCGGGCCCGGTCGGGTACGGGGTGATCTCGCCGGCGGGGGTGATCCACTGCCCCGGGTTGCCCGCGCTGGTCCAGCCGGTCTGCGCCCCGGCCAGGTGCAGTACCGCCCGGTTCTGCGGGTACGGCGCCGGTCCGTCCAGGGGGCCCAGGCCGGCCCCCTCGATGGTCTCGTCGACCGGCAGGAACAGCTCGCCGGAGCGACCGGTGGGGAGCTGGTTGATGAACTTCACCCGGACCGGTCGACCCCTACGGGCGCGGATCATCGGCCCGAGGTGCCACTGCCGCTCCGGAGGAGCCACAGTGTTGTGTCCGGCCGGGTCGGTGCCCAGGTTGAGTTGCCGGTAGCCGCGCAGCCGGGTGACCGGCAGGTCCCGGTGCAGGCGCTGGGCGTACTCCTGTAGGCCGATCTCGTAGTAGTCGCAGCCCGGGTAGCTGATGGTGTCCGGCACCGCCACCGGTAGGCGGCTGCCGAGGTCGCCGTTGCCCGGTTGGCCCGGGAGGGGCAGTGGGTCGACGAACTTGCGCAGCCCGGTCCCGGCCACCACCTGCCCGTCGGGGCCCCGTGTCGGGCGGGGGCTGTGGGCGAAGTTCGGCACCGGGCCGAAGTAGCGGGGCACGACGGCCGGGTCCAGGCTCGACGTGACAACGGCCTCCTCGGCGGTACGGGGGGCCGGCACGGACGCCGCCCCGCCGTCGGCGTCGGCGTCGCGGGTGGTCCGCTCGAAGAAGGTGGAGCGGAGTCTGCGGAACATCGCCATGACTCTCCCCGGTTCGGGGCGCGAGGTCCGCCACCCCGGCGTGGAGGACCTCGGCACTCTGCTGACGGTCGGTGAGCGCTCAACCGCAGCATGCGACTCCGACGGCCGGTTAGGAATTACCCAATCGTCCGTTTCTGCCATGGATCCCGTCTGGCGAGAGCCTGGTCAGCCGGATCTCGGCGGGCCCGGACGCTCGGGCTGGCAGACCGGGCACCAGTAGGTGACCCGTTCGCCCAGTTCCTCCTTGCGGATCGCGGTGCCGCAGCGGCGGCAGGGCTGGGCGCGGCGGCCGTACACGTAGCTGGTCTGCCCCCGGTGCAGTGAGCCGGTGCTGCTCTGCGTCCATCGGCCCCGGTTGGCGGCGAGCAGTCGCTGCGCGAGGGCCACCAGGCCTGGCAGGTCGGGCACTCCGCCGACCGGGGTCCACGGTGACACGCCCCGCAGGAACAGCACCTCGCACTTGTAGAGGTTGCCCACGCCGGCCAGGTTGCGCTGGTCGAGCAGCGCCTCGCCGATGGTCTGCTCCGAGTGGTCGGCGAGCCGACGGACCGCCTCGGCCGGGTCCCAGTCGGCGCCGAGCAGGTCGGGGCCGAGGTGGCCGACCAGCTGGTCCTCCTCGACGGTTGGCACCAGCGTCAGATCGTGCAGGTGGTAGCCGACCGCGACAGCGCCGGGGCTGCGCAGCACCACCCGGATCAGGTGCGCGGGCCGGCCGCTCCAGCGTTCCCCCGGGGCGTACGCCCGCCATGCGCCGTCCATCCGCAGGTGGGAGTGCAGGGTCCAGTGCTCCTCGGTCGGGGCGTTGAGCCGCAGCAGCAGGTGCTTGCCCCGGCTGGCCGACTCGCGGACGGTCCAGTCGGTGAGGTCCGTGGTCGCCAGTTGCGGCACCCGGAAGTCACTGCCGGTGATCCGCGCGCCGGCCAGCGCGCGGTGCAGCACGCGCGCGGTGTTCCAGACGGTGTCGCCTTCGGGCACCCTGCCATCCTCCCTCTGTCGAGCAAGATTCGCATGTGTCGCTATTTGTACTCAGGTTCCTCATGATCTCCTGACATGCGAAGGTCAGGGGGTTCTGAGGAGAATGCCCATGACGCGACCCTCTTGTCGTATCCCATCCGTCGCCCTCATCGCCACCCTCGCCCTCCTGCTCACCACAGCGCTCCTACCCGCGACCGGCCCTGCCCCAGCCGCACCCAGCGGCGCTCCGATCACCCTCGTCGCCGCCGCACCCGGCGGCGAACTGTGGAACGCCGACCTCACCATCGTCGACAGCGACGATGTCAACGTCCGGCGTACCGCCGCCGGCCTCCGCCTGCGGGAGGCCCGGTCCAATGAGCGCGGCGCCCGCAGCCCGCACAGCGCGGTCGCCGAGGGGATGCTGCTGACCGCGCCCCGCACCCTCGCCCGGCCGGCCACCCGGGTCCGCGCCGAGATCAACGCCGCGGTTCCGGCCGGGGCGACAGTGGAGGCGCAGGTCCGCGGCTGGAGGGCCGCCGGCTGGACGGAGTGGCGGGCGGCCACCGTCGGGGCGGTCTTCGACCGGCCGGTCACCCGGGTGCAGACCCGGGTGGTGCTCACCGCCCCGAACGGCGGCGCCACGGCGACCGTCCGGGGCGTGCGGCTCACCGCCGACGCGAACGCCGCCGTCTCCGCCGCCACACCCGGCCGCACCTACCGGGTGTACGCCACCCGCATCGGGCTGGTCGGTGAGCTGACCGCCAACGGCCGTACCGTGCAACCCCGGGACCACTTCGCGGCGCTGCCGTCGCGGCGAGGGCTCTCCCCGCTCAACACCGGCGACTACACGGTGCGGGTCTGCACCACCAGCGGCTCCCGATGCGAGTACGCCCCGGTCTGGGACGTCGGGCCGTGGAACACCCGCGACGACTACTGGAACCCTTCGTCGGTCCGGGAGAACTGGAAGAACCTGCCGCAGGGTCGACCCGAGGCGCAGGCGGCGTACCAGTCCGGCTACAACGGCGGACGGGACCAGTTCGGGCGCACCGTGCTCAACCCGGCCGGCATCGACCTTGCCGACGGCACGTTCTGGGACGGGTTGCGGCTGACCACCAACGCCTGGGTGGACGTTGCCTACCTGTGGACCGGAGGCGGGCCGCGCGGCGTGGTCGGTGACGGGCCGCTCAACATCCGCACCGGGGCCAGCACGTCGTACGCGACGCGTGGCCTCGCCGCCCGGCTGGCCCACGTGCCGATCCAGTGCTACGTCACCGGTCAGTCGGTCGCCGGCCCCTACCGGACCACCACCCGCTGGAACCGTCTGGCCAGTGGCCAGTACGTCAGCCACGCGTACATCTCCAGCGTGTACGGCGGCAGCGTGCCGGTCTGCTGAGCCACGCTCACCCCGTCGGGCGCCCCGTCAACGTCAGGGGCGCTCGTCGGGGCGAGCCGTGCGCACCATGTCCTGGTAGCGCGGGTGGCTGGCACCGTAGACGGCGTAGTTGAGACGGGCGTGCGTGAGGCTCAGATCGCCGTTGGGACCGCCCCGGACGGCGTCGGCGTCGGCGTCGGTCTGGCCGTCGTCGGTCCAGAAACAGACGGGGCAGGTCCCCCCGCCGGTCCGGGATGCACAGCAGGGACAGCCCACAGGAACCACATGCTCACCCACCGGAGAAGCATTCCACAGTCGAACATCAGCCCGATACCCGCAGGAGGTCCCCCGGGGAGGCCGCGAGGAGGTCCGCGGCCCGCCCGCCGTTGACAGCGACGGCGACCAGACCGGCCGAATCGACGTACGCCACCAGGCCACCGGGCGGGGCGTCGCCGAAGGTCCGCCCGTGCACCGCCACCAGGGCCGGCGTCGGCCCCGGCGGGCCCACCCGGAGCGTGGCCGGCAGCGAATCGAGCAGCTCGGCCGGCGCGGCCAGTTGGACGTTGCCGAAGTGGTCCACTGTCAGCACCTCGGCGGTGAAGCCCTCGGCGTCCCGGGCCAGCGTCGGCGTCGGAAGTCGCACCAGCCCGGCCGGGTCGACGGGTGGGCCCGCGTTGGCCAGCGGCGCGCCGAGCGCCAGCCGGGCCGCCACCGGTGCGAAGACGTCGCGGCCGTGGAACGTGTGGGACACCCGGGAGGCCAGCCAGCCCGACCCGGTCAGTTCGACCGCGTCGGTCACCCCACCGAGCGCGGTGGCCGCGTCCAGCAGCAATCCGTTGTCCGGTCCGACCAGCAACCCGCCCGGGGTGGCCAGCGCGACCCCCCGTCGAGCGGTGCCCACGCCCGGATCGACCACCGCCACGTGCACTCCCACCGGCAGATACGGCACGGTCTGCGCCAGCACGGCGGCACCCCGCCGGACATCCGCCGGCGGCACCAGATGGGTCACGTCGATCACCCGGGCGGCCGGCGCGATCCGGGCGACGACCCCGTGGCAGGCGGCCACGAAGCCGTCGGTGAGGCCGTAGTCGGTGGTCAGCGAGATCCAGGGCACTGCGGACATGCCCGCAGGCTAGTAGAACCGCGGCGTGCTGGCGGATACGGGACAGCGCAGTGGCCGACCGGCCCCTCCCGCCGCCGGAGGACGTTGGGCAGACTGCCCTGGTGACAACTCGGAACCTCCCCGCAGTCGGAATCCTGCTGGTCGCCGTCGCCCTCAGCGCCGGTTGTGGCAGTGACGACGACGGCAGCCCGACCGCGACCCCATCCGTCTCGTCCGAGGCGGCCCCGACCGGCCTGCCGACGCCCCAAGCCGCACCCAGTGCCGACGGCGCGACCCCGCCCTCCGCCTCCGCACAGGGCACGACGCAGCGACGGCCGGCGAGCCCGCCGCCGGTGGTGCTGCCGAAGCGCCCGGCCAGTGCGCCCGGCGCGAAACAGGTCGTCGACGCTTTCCGGGCCGCCGGCCTGAAGGTGCCGCGCCCGAAGGACCGCTCGGTCGACTGCGGGCCGGACGGCCTCGGCCTGGGCTGTTCCGAGCTGATGGCCACCGACGCCGTCACTGTCTACGTCTTCCCGGACGAGACCAGCGCCAGCGACATCGCGGAGACCTGGGGTGGTCAGTCGTACCGGCGTGGCGTTGTGGTGCTGAACTACCTGGAGGCGAAGACCCCGGCCGCCGACCGGCCCCGCTACGAGAAGGTCCTCAACGGCCTGCGCTGATGTGCCAGCGTGGCCCAAGCATGTCGTTCTCTTGACTGTGATGTCTGTGAGTCATCGTGATGACTCACAGACATCAGGCTCTCTGCCGGATTGCCCTCGGCGGGGCCCTGGCGTCAGCCGCGCAGACGCAGGCCGCGGGGGGTGGCCCGGAAGCCGGCGGCGGTCAACGCGTCCCGCAGCGGCGACGAGTGCACCGCCTCACCGTCGGCCCGTTCCACCGACATCGCGCCCAACGCCCCGGAGTGGACGGCGTCGGCGAGCGCCTTGCCGGCCGCGGCGAGCGTGTCGGTGTCGTCGGTGAAGGAGAGCAACGTCCGGCCGCCGCGTTCGACGTAGAGGACGAGGTCACCGCCGACCTGCACCACCAGGGCGCCCGCCTTGCGGCCGGCCCGGTGCCCGGTCGCCGGGGTGGCACCGTCGCCGGAGTCGATCACCCGTTCCGGCCAGGGCAGCGCCGCGCCGTACGGGTTGGCCGGGTCCGTCGCGGCGAGCACCGTGGCCACCGCGCCCCGACCCCGGGCGCCGTCGGTCGGCTCGGCCAGCGCGCGCAGCCTGTCCACCGCACCGGGTACGGCGAACTGCGCCGCCCCGAGCCCTTCGACGAAGTAACCCCGGCGGGCCGAGCCGCGCTCCTCCAGCGCCGACAACACCGGGTAGACCGCCGAGAACCCGCCGACCACCTGCTCGGCCATCACCGCGCCCCGGGTGACCACACCGTGCCGCTCCAGCAGCAGGTCGGCGAGCGTGGCGGCGCGTCGGGTCGGGTCGAGGTCCCGCTCCGGGAGACGCGACCACCGGCCGGCGACGGTCGGCGGGCCACCCCGGGTCGGCAGCGCCACCCGACCGGGCCGCCGGTAACGGGTGCGGGGCGCTGACGGCCGGGAGCGGTGCGCGCCGCCGGCGCCGAGCACCGCGCGCAGCGGGGCGAGGGTGTCGTTGCTGAGGTGCCCGGCCCAGACCAGGTCCCAGATCACCCCGGTCAACGCGGCGTCGTCGGTCGAGCCGACCCGGTCGGCCAGCGGGCGGAAGAAGAGCGCCTGCCCGTCGCCGAGCGCGTCGAGCACCGCGTCGTGCAGCGGGGTACGGGTCAACGCCTCGTCCGGGGGTGGAAGCAGCAGCGGCGCGGCGTCCGCGTACGCCAGGGTGACCCACCCGTCGCCCCCGGAGATCGCGCCCGACCCGGCCCAGAGCACCTCCCCGCTGGCGCACAGCTCGTCGAGCTGGGCGGGGGAGTAGTCCGCGACCCGAGCGGGCAGCACCAACCGCTCCAGCGCGGACGCCGGCACCGCGGTGCCCTGCAACTGCTCCACAGTGGCGGCGAGCGCCTCCACACCTCGGGCGGACGAACCGACCTGCTGCCAACGTGGCAGGAACGTCGCCAGCGCCCGGGGCGGCACCGGCTCGATCTCCCGGCGCAGCGCGGCGAGGGAGCGGCGGCGCAGCATCCGCAGCACCTCGGCGTCGCACCACTGGGCGCCGGCCGAATCCGGGGTGAACTCCCCGGAGACCACCCGCCCGGTGGCGCCGAGCCGGCGCAGCGCCTGCTCGACGACGAACACCCCGAGCCCGAACCGGGCCGCGCAGCTGGCCGCGGCGAACGGCCCGTGGGTGCGGGCGTAGCGGGCCACCAGGTCACCGAGCGGATCGGCCACCGGGGCGAGGTACGCCTCGGCCACCCCCATCGGCAGCGCCACGCCGAGGGCGTCACGCAGGCGGGCGGCGTCCTCGACGCCCACCCAGCGCTGCTCGCCCGCGATCCGGACCCGCAACACCCGGCGGGTGGCCTCCAGCTCGCTGAGCCACGTCTCCGGCACACCCCGCTCGGTCAACTCGGTGTCGCTCAGGTCACCGAGCACCCGCAGCAGCTCGACGACGTCCTCGGCGTCGCGGGGGCGGCGCTGATCGGTCAGCCACCGCAGTTGCCGGTCGGTCTCGGTGAGCACCGCCGGGTCGAGCAACTCCCGCAGGTCGACCCGGCCGAGCAGCTCGCCGAGGAGCGTGGAGTCGAGGGCGAGGGCGGCGGCGCGGCGCTCGGCCAGCGGGGCGTCGCCCTCGTAGAGGAACGCGCCGACGTAGCCGAAGAGCAGCGACCGCGCGAACGGCGACGGCGCGCTGGTCTCCACCTCGACCAGTCGCACCTTGCGGGTGGCCAGGTCGCGCATCAACCCGGCCAGCGCCGGCTGGTCGAAGACGTCCTGGAGGCACTCCCGGGCGGCCTCCAGGGTGACCGGGAAGTCCGCGTACTCGCGGGCGACGTCGAGCAGTTGGGCGGCGCGTTGCCGTTGCTGCCAGAGCGGTTGGCGGCGGCGCGGGTCGCGGCGCGGCAGCAGCAGGGACCGGGCGGCGCACTCCCGGAAACGGGCGGCGAAGAGGGCGGAGGTGCCTACCGACTCTTCCACGAGCTGGGTGATCTCGTCGGGCTCGAAGACCACCACGTCGGCGCCGGGCGGCTCGTCGGCGGTGTCCGGAAGTCGCACCACTATTCCGTCGTCGGACGGCATCACCTGGGCGTCGACCCCGTACCGCTCGGCCAGCCGGCGGCCCACAGCGAGGGCCCAGGGTCCATTGACCCGGGCACCGAGCACGCTGTGCACGGCCAGCCGCCAGTCACCCAGCTCGTCGCGGAACCGCTCGACCACCACCGTGCGGTCGTCGGGCAACGAGCGGGTGGCTTCCCGCTGCTCGCGCAGGTAGGCCATCAGGTTGCCGGCGGCCCAGTCGTCCAGCCCTCCGTCACGCAGCGCGGCCAGGGCCGCCTCGTCGGTCTGGCGCAGCAGGGTGCGTACCCGGGCGCCGATGGCCCGGCCCAGCTCCACCGGCCGACCCAGCTGGTCGCCCTTCCAGAACGGCATGCGCGCGGCCTGCCCCGGCGCGGGCGAGACCAGCACCCGGTCCGGAGTGATCTCCTCGATCCGCCAGGAGGACGAGCCGAGCAGGAAGACGTCGCCGACCCGGGACTCGTAGACCATCTCCTCGTCCAGCTCGCCGACCCGGGCGGCCCGTTCGGCGCCGGCCAGGAACACCCCGAACAGGCCCCGGTCGGGGATCGTGCCGCCGCTGGTCACCGCCAGGCGTTGCGCTCCCTGGCGGCCGGTGAGCAGGTCGGTGGCCCGGTCCCAGACCAGTCGGGGGCGCAGCTCGGCGAATGCCGTGGACGGGTAGCGGCCGGAGAGCATGTCCAGCACGGCGTGCAGCGCGGAGTCGGGCAGCTCGGCGAAGGGCGCGGCCCGGCGGACCAGCACGGCCAGGTCGCCGAGCGGCCACGGCTCCAGCGCCACCATCGCGACGATCTGCTGGGCCAGCACGTCCAGTGGATTGCGTGGGTAGTGCAGCTCCTCGATGGCGCCGGCGGTCATCCGCTCGGCGACCACCGCGCAGGAGAGCAGGTCACCGCGGTGCTTGGGGAAGACCACCCCCCGCGAGACCGCGCCCACCTGGTGCCCGGCCCGGCCGACGCGTTGCAGGCCGGCGGCCACGCTGGGCGGCGCCTCGATCTGCACCACCAGGTCGACAGCGCCCATGTCGATGCCCAGCTCCAGGCTGGAGGTGGCCACCACCGCCGGGAGCTGACCGGACTTGAGCGCCTCCTCGATGTGCTTGCGCTCCTCCCGGGAGACGCTGCCGTGGTGGGCGCGGGCGATCACGGGCGCCGCGCCGGTGGCCGCGCCGGACTGGGCCATCACCTCGGCCGGCGGCCGGTTGCGCAGCGGACCGGCGGGGCCACCCCAACGCCGCGCGCCGGATGCCGGGCCGTCGTCGCCCGCCGGGTCGTCGCCGGCCGGCAACCCCTCCGGTACGCCGATCGCGCCCTCGCCCGCCGCGGATGCGGCCACCGCCTCGGCGGCCAGCTCGTTGAGCCTTGCGCAGAGGCGCTCGGCACTGCGCCGGGAGTTGGTGAAGACGATCGTCGAGCGGTGCTGCCCGATGAGGGTGAAGACCCGCTCCTCCACGGCCGGCCAGATCGACGCCCGACGTGGCCCGGGCCCGCCGAGGTCGTCCTCCGGTGGCTGCTCCTGCTCGTCGAGGCGGGTCATGTCCTCCACCGGGACCTCCACGCTGACCTCGATGGTCTTCGGGGTGGCCGGCTGCACCACGTCGACCGGGCGGGCGCCGCCGAGGAAGTGCGCACAGGCGTCGATCGGCCGGACGGTGGCCGAGAGGCCGATGCGCTGCGCCGGGGCGGGCAGCAGCTCGTCGAGGCGTTCGAGGGAGAGCGCGAGGTGGGCGCCGCGTTTGCTGCCGGCCACCGCGTGCACCTCGTCGACGATCACCGTCTGGACGCCGCGCAGCGAGTCCCGAGCCGCGGAGGTGAGCAGCAGGAACAGCGACTCGGGTGTGGTGATGAGGATGTCGGGTGGGGTGCGGGCGAAGGCTCGTCGCTCGTCGGCGGGCGTGTCGCCGGTGCGCATGCCGACGGTGATGTCGGGCGGTGCGACGCCCAGCCGGGTGGCCGCCTGCCGGATGCCGGCCAGCGGGGCGCGCAGGTTGCGCTCGACGTCGACGGCGAGGGCCTTGAGCGGGCTGACGTAGAGCACGCGGCATCGCTGGCGGGCCTCGGCCGGTGCTGGCTCGCGGGCGAGCCGGTCCAGCGACCAGAGGAAGGCCGCGAGTGTCTTGCCCGAGCCGGTGGGCGCCACCACGAGCGCGTTGCGGCCGGCGGCGACCGACCGCCAGGCGCCGGTCTGCGCGGCGGTCGGGGCGGCGAAGGCGTTGTCGAACCAGGCGCGGGTGGCCGGGCCGAACCCGGCCAGCACCGCACCGGCGTCTGCTTCTGCCCCGGTCACCGGTCCATCGTGCCCCGCCGGTCCGACATCCACTAACGACCTCACGACGGAATGAGCCAGCTAAAGGCAAAAAGCGTGGAAGGTGCGCTTAATACGTTAAGTCTCACTTAACTGCTTGCTTCTAAGGAGCAACATAAAGTAACTTCACTCGCAACGCGAACCGGGGTGAGGGGATGTGATGGCCGGCGAGCAGCGCACCGTCGAACCGGGCACCGACGTGCTGATTCGCAAGGTCGACAGCCACCTCGCCGCGCTCCGCGCCGGCCTGCACGGCCCCGAGCTCGAGCTCGCCGAACGCCTCGCCCACTGTCTGCGAGAGATGGTTCTCTGCACCGCCCAGGCCAGCGCCGCCGACCGGGGTCAGGTCCGCGTTGCCGTGCACTACTTCGTGCTCCGTCGCGAGAGCCGTGGCCGCCTGCTGTCGGTGCGGTCGCTGACCGCCGCCGAGCGGGTGGTCGACCGGGTCGCCCGCCAACTCGGCCGCCTCGACCTGCTGGCCGTGCTCCGTCGCGACCGCCCCACCCCCGACGACGCGCAACCCCTCAACAACGCCCTGCTGCGCTGACGACGCCGCACCTTCCCTCCCACGTTGTTGATCAAGAGGTTTGCGTCATCCGCGCCCGTGTTCCTGACGCAAACCTCTTGATCAACGGCCTGAGCTGAGGGTTAGGGCTGGGGCTGTCCGGGCGAATTCCGGCAAAACCGCCCGGCGGGGGAGGAACTGGCGTCTGATCGCTGCTAGGCGCCACCGCTGCCACGGGCGTCGGCCATGTCGATCGGGAGCGCAGGTGCTGGTACTGCTCATCCTCCATCTCGTGGCGGCCCTCGCCGCGCCCCTGCTCGTCCGCTGGTGGGGTCCGCGCGCGTGCTACCCGCTGGCGCTCGCGCCGGCCGCAGCGTTCTGCTGGGCGGTGGCCCGCACCCCGGCCGTCGCCGACGGCGGGGCGGTGGTCGAGACGTACCCGTGGATCCGGCAGTTGGGCCTCGACATCGCGTTCCGGCTCACCACACTGTCCTGGCTGATGACGCTGCTGATCGGCGGCGTCGGCGCGTTGGTGCTGGTCTACAGCGCCCGCTACTTCGGTGCCGGTTCCATCGGGCTGGCGCAGTTCGCCGCGGTCCTGGTCGCGTTCGCGGGCGCGATGCTCGTCCTGGTCTTCGCCGACGACCTGCTGCTGCTCTACGTCGGCTGGGAGCTGACCACGATCTTCTCGTACCTGCTGATCGGGCACAGCACCGAACGGCGGTCCAGCCGCTGGGCGGCGGCGCAGGCGTTGACAGTCACCACGCTGGGCGGCCTCGCCATGCTGGTCGGCTTCATCATGCTGGGCGAGCACGCCGGCACCTACCGCTGGTCGGCGATCAGCGCACAGCCGCTGCCCGGCGGCGGGTACCTGGTGGGTGCCGTGCTGCTGATCCTGGCGGGTGCCCTGTCCAAGTCGGCGGTGCTGCCGTTCAGCTCGTGGCTCCCGGTGGCGATGGCGGCACCCACGCCGGTCAGCGCCTATTTGCACGCCGCCGCCATGGTCAAGGCCGGCGTCTACCTGGTCGGGCTGCTCGCCCCGGTGCTCGCCACGGTCGGCCCGTGGCGGCCGCTGGTGCAGGTCGCCGGCGTGGCGACCATGCTGCTCGGCGGATGGGCCGCGCTGCGCCAGACCGACCTCAAGCTGCTGCTGGCGTACGGGACGGTCAGTCAGCTCGGCCTGCTGGTGGCGGTGACCGGCTCGGGCACCCCGGACGCCGCGCTGGCCGGCACCGCGATGCTGCTGGCGCACGCCCTGTTCAAGGCGGCGCTGTTCCTGGTCGTCGGCATCATCGACCACGGTGCCGGCACCCGTGATCTGCGCGAGCTGTCCGGGGTGCGGCACTGGTCCCGGACTCTGTTCGTGGTCGCCGTGCTGGCCGCGGCGTCGATGGCCGGTGTGCCGCCGCTGGTCGGCTTCGTCGCCAAGGAGGCGGTGTTCGGGGCGTTCACCGACCAGCCCGTGCTGCTCACCGGCCTGGTCGCCGGCACGGTGCTCACCGTCGCGTACAGCGCCCGCTTCCTCTGGGGCGCATTCGCCGACCGGCCCGGTGTGGCGCCGGTCCCGCCGGGGCCGATCGCCGCGTCGCTGCTGGTCCCGCCCGCGGTGCTCGCCGGTGTCGGTCTGCTCGCCGGTCCGGCCGCGAGCGTGCTGGACCACCTCCTGCGCCCGTACGCCGATCTGCTCGGCGGGGTCGACGCGCACCTGGCGCTCTGGGCCGGACCGACACCGGCGCTCGGCCTGTCCGTGCTGGCGCTCGTCGGCGGCGGCCTGCTCTTCGCCGTGCGCGGGCCGCTCGCCCCGGTGCTGGCCCGGCTCCGATCACCGGTGAGTGGAAACCAGGGGTACGAGTGGGTCATCGGCCGGTTCGACCGGCTGGCCATCGACGTCACCGGCGCGACCCAGCGCGGCTCACTGCCGCAGTATCTGGGCATCATCCTGGTCACCCTGGTGCTGGTGCCCGGTGCGGCGATGATCTCCGCCAGCCCCTGGCGGGCGCGGATTCCGCTCTGGGACAGCCCTCTGCAACCGGTGGTCGTCCTGGTGATCACGGTGGCGGCGGTGCTGGCGGTCGGGGCCCGTCGCCGGCTGACCGCGATGCTGCTGGTGGGCATGACCGGCTACGGCACGGCGATGCTCTTCGTGCTGCACGGAGCGCCCGACCTGGCGCTCACCCAGTTCCTGGTGGAAACGTCGACGATCGCGGTCTTCGTGCTGGTGCTGCGTCGCCTGCCGGAGCGGTTCTCGGCCCGTCCGCTGCGCCGTACCCGCTGGGCCCGTCGGGTGATCGGGGTGGCGGCGGGGTTGGTGGCCGCCGGGTTGGCCCTCACCGCCGTCGGCGCGCGCCGGGCGCCGGACATCTCCGCAGCCTTTCCCGACCTGGCGGTGGTGCACGGGTACGGCCGCAACGTGGTCAACGTGACCCTCGTCGACATCCGGGCCTGGGACACGATGGGCGAGCTGGCGGTGCTGGTGGTGGCCGCGACAGGGGTGGCCAGCCTGATCTTCGAGCGCTCCCGCACCGGGCCGCGGCCACGCCGGCCCGACTCCGAGCAGGGGGTGGGTGGACGCGGCCGACCGGTCTGGCTGCGCGGTGGCCCGACCCTCTACGAGGAACGTCGCTCGATCGTGTTGGAGGTGGTCATCCGGCTGATCTTCCACACCGTGGTGCTGTTCTCGCTGTTCCTGCTCTTCTCCGGGCACAACGCGCCGGGCGGCGGGTTCGCCGGCGGACTGGTGGCGGGTCTCGCCCTGGTGGTGCGCTATCTGGCCGGCGGCCGGTACGAACTGACCGAGGCGGCCCCGATCGGCGCGGGCGCGATTCTCGGCGCCGGGCTGGCCATGGCGGTGGGCAGTGGCGTGGTGGCGTTGCTGGTCGGCGGGACGGTGTTGGAGAGCGCGAAGGTCGACCGAGCCCTGCCACTGGTCGGCGACGCCCATCTGGTCACGTCGCTCTTCTTCGACATCGGCGTGTATCTGGTCGTGATCGGGTTGGTGCTGGACATCCTGCGCAGCCTCGGTGCCGAGGTGGACCGGCACATCGAGGCCACCGGAACGGCCACCGGCGGGTTGGCCGTCGACAAGGGGGACCGGGCGTGAGCGTGAGGAGTGAGCCGGGTTTGCGAGCCCCGCAGTCGCGAACAGAGGTGGCACCGTGAGCGTGAGGAGTGAGCCGGGTTTGCGAGCCCCGCAGTCGCGAACAGGGGTGGCACCGTGACGCGGAGCGGTGCGGGGCCGACGTTGGTGCTGGTGCTGGCCGTCGCGGTGCTGGTCGGCTGCGGGGTCATCCTGCTGTTGGAGCGCAGCCTGACCCGGATCCTGCTCGGGGTGGTCATGCTCGGCAACGGGGTGAACCTGTTGATCCTGTTGGGCGGGCGGTCCGGCGGGGCGCCGATCGTCGGTACGGGCCCGGTGGAGCAGATGAGTGACCCGCTGCCACAGGCGATGGTGTTGACCTCCATCGTGATCACCTTCGGGTTCACCGCGTTCCTGCTCGCTGTGGCGTACCGCAGCTGGTATCTCTCCGGCGACGACGAGGTGCCCGACGACCTGGAGGACCGGCAGATCATCCGCCGGGCCGGGCGCAACGAGGTGGGTGCGGCCGATCGCGGTGGGGAGGGCCCGAACGGTGACCCGGAACAGGTCGATCCCGAGCCGGCCCGTCGCCGGTTACGACGCGGGGACGAGTCGTGATGCGCGCCCTGGTGCCGCTGCCGGTGGTGGTGCCGCTGCTCGGTGCGGCGCTGACCCTTCTGTTGGCCGGGAAGCCCCGAGTCCAGCGCGCGATCAGCGTGCTGTGTCTGGGAGGCACGCTCACTGTGGCGGTGCTGCTGTTGGTGCAGGCGTACCGGCACGGGCCGGTGGTGGTGGCGGTCGGGGGGTGGCCGGCGCCGGTCGGCATCGTCCTGGTGGCCGATCAACTGGCCGCGCTGATGCTGGTGGTCTCCTCGGCGGTGACCCTCTGCGTGCTGCTCTACTCGATCGGCCAGGGTCGCAGTGAGACGAGCGAGAGCTCGCCGGTGTCGATCTTCCACCCGACGTACCTGGTGCTCACCGCCGGCGTCACCAACGCGTTCCTGGCGGGTGACCTGTTCAACCTCTTCGTCGGGTTCGAGATCCTGCTGGCCGCCAGCTTCGTGCTGATCACCCTGGGGGGCACCGAGACCCGGATCCGGACCGGGTCGACGTACGTGGTGGTCAGCATCCTCTCCTCGATGATCTTCCTGACCTCGGTGGGTCTGGTGTACGCGGCCACCGGCACGCTCAATCTCGCCCAGCTCGCCCAGCGCCTCGACGACCTGCCCGACGGTGTCCGACTGGCCCTGGAGCTGATGTTGCTGCTGGCCTTCGCGATCAAGGCGGCGGTCTTCCCCCTGTCGGCCTGGCTGCCGGACAGCTACCCCACCGCGCCGGCCCCTGTCACTGCCGTGTTCGCGGGTCTACTCACCAAGGTGGGCGTCTACGCGATCATCCGCACCGAGACGTTGTTGTTTCCCGGTGGGCGTGCCCACATCCTGCTCATGGTCGTCGCCGGGTTGACCATGGTGATCGGCATCCTCGGTGCGGTGGCCCAGTCCGACCTGAAGCGACTCTTCTCGTTCACACTGGTCAGTCACATCGGCTACATGATCTTCGGGGTGGCGTTGAGCACCGTCGCCGGCCTCTCCGGCGCGATCTTCTACGTGGTGCACCACATCACCATCCAGACCACGCTGTTCCTCGTCGCCGGGCTGGTCGAGGAGCGTGCCGGCAGCACCGACCTGCGTCGTATCGGCGGGCTGGCCCGGGTGGCGCCGCTGCTGGGTGTGCTCTTCTTCATCCCGGCCATGAATCTCGCCGGAGTGCCACCGTTCTCCGGCTTCCTCGGCAAACTCGGCCTGCTCCAGGCCGGGGTGGCCGCCGGCGGGCCACTGCCCGGGGTGCTGGTCGCGGCCGGCACACTGACCAGCCTGCTCACCCTGTACGTGGCGTCCCGGGTGTGGAACATCGCCTTCTGGCGTGCGCCCCGGCTTGCCACCAGCGAGCCTGTCGTCCAGTTGCCGAGGCTGATGGTGGGCGCCACAGTGGCCCTGGTCGCCATCGGGCTGGCGTTGACGGTGCTGGCCGGTCCGCTCTTCGACGTTACCGCCGACGCGGCTGAGGACCTGCGGCTGCGTACCCCGTACGTCCGTGCCGTGCTGCCGGGCGGTGTGCCGTGACCGGCTCCCCGGAGCCAACTCCCGACGCCCCCGGCCCCGCCGTCGTGGGGCGGGGCCGGCTCGGGCGCTGGCGGGACCAGGCGGTGGCGCTCGGGTGGCTGGTGCTGGTCTGGAACCTGCTGTGGGGCGACATCAACTGGGCCAACCTGGTCGGTGGCCTGCTGGTGGGTGCCGCAGTGCTGGTGTTCTTCCCGCTTCCGGAGGTCAGCTTCGGTGGCCGGTTGCGACCGTTGGCGCTGCTGGTGTTCGCGGGCCGGTTCGCCGTCGAGTTGGTCAGCGCGAGCCTGCACGTCGCACGGATCGCCGTGCAGCCCGGCTACCGGCCGCGCGGGGCGGTCATCTCGGTCCGGTTGCGGGTGTCCACCGACCTGAACCTGGCGCTCACCGCCGAGGCGGTCTCGTTGGTGCCGGGCACCTTGATCCTCGAGGTGGACCGGGACTCCGGAACGCTTTACCTGCACGTCCTGGACACCCACGGCCCGGGGGACCTGGACGTGGCCCGGGCCCGCACGCTCGCCGTCGAGCGGCGAATCGTCCGCGCGGTCGGCTCCACCAGCGAACTGCGCCGACTCGACGTCACCTCACCCGAGAAGGGAACCCTCCCGTGACCACCTTCCTGGCCGTCGTCCTCACCGCACTGCTGTCGGTGACCGCGCTTCTCGCGCTGGCCCGCCTCTATCGTGGCCCGTCGCTGGTGGATCGGGTGATCGCCGCGGACATGCTGCTCGCCACGATGGTCGGCGCGGTGGGCGCCGAGGCGGCGGTCAACCGGCACGCCACCACGCTGCCCGTGCTGGTGGTGCTCTCCCTGCTCGGCTTCGTGGGTTCGGTGTCGCTGGTCCGCTTCGCCGTCCGGGAGCAGCAGTGATCGCGACGATCGCGGATTGGCTCGGCGCCGGTTGTCTGGTGGCCGGCGCGCTGCTCGCCCTGGCCGCCGGGATCGGCGTACTGCGTTTTCCGGACGCGCTGTCCCGGATGCACGCGGCCACCAAGCCGCAGGTGCTCGGGGTGCTCCTGTTGCTGCTGGGCATCGCGTTGCGGCTGCGGTCCCCGGCCGACCTGGGCATGATCCTGCTGGTGGCGGTCTTCCAGTTGGCGACCGCGCCGGTGGCGGCGCAGATGATCGGGCGGGCCGCGTACCGGTCGGGGCGGCTCGACCGGGGTCTGCTCGACGCCGATGAGCTGGCCGACCGCGGACCAGGCGGCGGGCCGGCGGGGCCGGCGGGCCCGGCGTGACGACCGCCGAGGCGGCGGGCCGGCAGGGCCGGCGTGACGACCGGCGGGGCCCGCTGAACCGGACGTTCCGCTCCTTCGGCCCACCCCCAGCGGAGTCCCAGCCAGCGCAGATAAAATGACAGCATGATCGACTCTTCTGCCCAGGAGGGCAGCAGTAGCCAGCCGGGTCGTGCCCGGCATATCCCCGTACCGACGACCCCGGGAGCCCTGAGCGACCCGTGTTGATCGTCGTTGGTCTCCTTCTGATCATTCTTCTCACTGCCGCCACCGGTTACTTCGTGGCGCAGGAGTTCGGCTATGTCGCCGTGGACCGGGGCAAGCTGCGCCAGCTTGCCGATGACGGCGATCAGGCCGCCGCCCGGGCCCTGACCGTCACCAGCCGGCTCTCCTTCGTGCTCTCCGGTGCCCAACTCGGCATCACCGTCACCGCGCTGCTGGTCGGCTACGTCGCCGAGCCGTACCTGGGCGGTGGCCTCGCCGACCTGCTCGGCGTGGCCGGCGTCAGCGAGGCGGTCAGCCTGCCGCTGTCGGTGGCGTTGGCCCTGGTCATCGCCACCATCGTGCAGATGGTCCTCGGTGAGCTGGCCCCGAAGAACCTGGCCATCGCCCGGGCCGAGCAACTGGCCCGGGCGCTGAGCCGCTCCACCCTGATCTACCTCGCCGTCGCCGGGCCGCTGATCCGGCTCTTCGACCGGGCCTCGGTCCGGCTGCTGCGCCGCATCGGCATCGAGCCGATCGAGGAGCTGCCCAGCGGCGCCACCCCGGCGGACCTGGAACAGATCATCGCCGAGTCCCGCGAGGAGGGCAGCCTCGACGCCGAGATGTCCACGCTGCTCGACCGAGGTCTGGACTTCCGCGAGCTGACCGCCGGCGAGGCCATGGTGCCGCGCGTCGACGTGCACACCGTCCGGGCGCACGAACCGGTGAGCCGGGTGGTGGAGCTGCTGGACACCGGCCACTCCCGCTTCCCGGTACGCGGTGCGGAGGGCGTCGACGACCTGCTCGGCATCGTCGGCATCGCCGACGTGCTCGGCGTACCCCCGGGGGAGCGGGCCACCACCCCGGTGAGCGCTGTGGCCGGGCCCCCGCTGCTCGTACCGGAGACGTTGCCCCTACCCACGGTGCTCGACCGTCTACGGTCCGGGCACCGGCAGATGGCGTGCGTAGTCGACGAGTACGGCGGCTTCGCCGGCGTCATCACGCTGGAGGACATCGCCGAGGAGCTGGTCGGCCCGATCCGCGACGAGGACGACCCACCAGAGCGGGCGCCGGCCCGGCAGGACGACGGGTCCTGGGTGGTGCCGGCCCGCTGGCGGATCGACGAGGTCGCCGACAGCACCGGCATCGCCCTGCCCGAGGCCCCCGAGTACGACACCCTGTCCGGGCTTGTGATGCGGGAGCTGGGCCGGGTGCCCGAGGTCGGTGACCGGCTGGAGATCAGCCTGCAACCCGAGGGGGCGGACGGCGAGGACAACGAGACGGAGCCGCGGGCTCTGGTCGAGGTGCTGGCCGTGGACCGGCACGTGGCCGACTCGGTGCGGTTGCAGTTGACCACACCCGAGGTGACCGCGTGAGCCCCGGGATCGCGCTGTTCAGTTCGGTGATCCTGCTGGCGCTGAACGGATTCTTCGTGGCCGCCGAGTTCGCTCTGGTGGCCAGCAAGCGCTACCGCCTGGAGCAGGCGGCGGCGAACGGTGGTCGAGCGGCACGGGCCGCGCTGGATGGCGTCCGCGAGCTGTCGCTGATGCTGGCCGGCGCGCAGCTCGGCATCACGCTGTGCACCCTGGGTCTCGGCGCGCTGGCCGAGCCGGCGATCGAGCACCTGCTCAGCCCCCTGCTGCACGCGGTGGGCCTACCGGACGCGGCCAGTCACCTGATCGCCCTGGTCTTCGCCCTCGGGGTGGTGACCTTCCTGCACCTGGTGGTGGGGGAGATGGCACCGAAGTCGTGGGCGATCACCGACGCGGAGCGCTCGGCGACACTGCTCGCGTTGCCGTTCCGCGCCTTCGCCCGGGTTTCTCGGCCGGTGCTCTCCGCGCTGAACGCCCTGGCCAACGCGATCCTGCGGCTGTTCGGCGTCAACCAGCAGGACCAGCTCGCCCAGGTGCACGGCCCGGACGAGCTGCGGATCCTGCTGGAGCAGTCCCGTGAGCACGGGCTGCTCGGTGCCGAGCAGCACCAACTGCTGACCAGCATGCTGGAGTTGCAGGGCACGTCGGTGGCGCAGGTGATGGAGCCGTTCGCCACCATGGTCACCGTCCGCCGGGACGACCCGGCCGAGCGGATCGAGGAGGTCAGCCGGGACAGCGGCCGATCCCGGCTCGCGGTGCTCGACGAGGCGGGCGACGTGTGCGGGCTCGTGCACGTCCGGGAGGCGGTACGGGTGGTCACCACCGGCCGGGTCGCCACCGCCGGCGAGCTGATGACCCCCGCGTTCACACTGCCCGCGACGTCCTCGGTCACCGAGGCGGTGGCGGCGATGCGGGCCCGGCAGTCACAGCTCGCGCTGGTCCGCAACGGCGGTGGCCCGGCCCGGCCGATCGGCTTCGTGGCCCTGGAGGACCTCCTGGAGGAGGTCATCGGGGAGTTCGACGACGAGACCGACACGGTCCCGCGCGGGCGTCGTTTGCGCTGACGAGCCGACCCGGCCGCACTGACGACGTGCGGCCGGGTCGACGTCGGTGCTGTTCGACGTCGGCGGGCTTGAGATCACCTCGACGGGGTAGGCGCGGCTGGTGCGGGGCGTTCTGTCCCCGTTCCGGGAGGAGGCGCGCGGTGCGGCTGACGGGAGTGTCCCCGGAGTCCGGCGGCACCGGACTCTCCGTGCAGACCACGCTGCCCAACCCGAGTACCCGGCCGGGCCTGCGCCTGCCCGGCCGGGTGACAGTCGCGGCCGGGCCGGAGGACGTGCTGGTGCGGCACATCCGACTCGGCCTCGTCACCACTGTCGAACCGGACGATCCGGCCGCGGCCCGACGTCTCGTGCAGTTCCACCATCTGCCGATCGCTGGCCGGTTCGTCGTGCCGGCCGGTCGGCGGCGGGCGGTCGACTTCGCGTTCCCGCTGCCGTGGGAGACCCCGGTGACCACCTTCGGTGGGGTGCCGCTGCTGAGCCTGCGGATGGGCCTGCGGACCGAGGTGTCGCTCGACCCCGACCTCGACCAGGGGGCCATGGTGCCGGTCTTCGTGCATCCGATCCCCACCCAGCAGCACGTGCTGGCGGCGCTGGACACGCTCGGCTTCATGATCCGCCAGTCCGGGTTGCTGGAGGGCGGGTTGCCGGGGGTGGAGCACACACTGCCGTTGCACCAGCGCTGGGGCTACTGGGTGGGGCCGCTCTACGCCGGCCCGATCACCGAGCTGGAGGTGATCTTCGTGACCAACTCGGCGGGCCTGGAAGCGATCCTCTGGATGGATCGCCGGCTGGCGCTGGCCGGAATCACCCACCAGAGCATCAGCAGGTTCCGGATCTGGCACGAGGACGCCGACCGGCGGGACTGGGTCGCCACAGTGGACGGCTGGATCCGCCAGGCGATCAACCGGCACGCCGCCGCGGCCGCGCACGCCGACTGGTCCGCGCAGATCGCCGGGTCGGCCCACGTCAGCCGCCATCCCGACGAGCCGATCCGATCCGGCTACGGCCTGGGCGGCACCGCCGGCGGCGCCGGCGTGGGAGGCGGCGGCTCCGGCGGCGACGGCACCTGACCGTCCCCCCGGCCCGCGCCCCCGGCCCCGCCCTCTCACCCCCCCGGGCCCGCGCCCCCGGGGCCCCGCCCTCCCACCCCGCGATCTTGCAGTTTCTGCGGCGACAAAACGGCTCAGAATGCGCGTTTCAACGACCGAAAGTGCAAGATCGCGGCGGGCGGGCGGGCGGGCAGGCGGGCAGGCGGCGGGCAGGCGGGCGGGCAGCGAGGGTGGGGGTGGGGGTTGGGGTTGGATTAACCCGCGCTGGCGGTGGCCAGCTTGAGGCTGAAGGCCAGGAACAGGGCGGCCACGGCGGTGGTGCCACCGGCCGCCAGGCGGCGGCGCTGGCGGAACTGGGCGGCCAGGAACGTGCCCGCGAAGATCAACGCGGTCAGGTAGAGCGCGCTGGTCACCTGCGCGATCAGCCCGAGCAGCAGGAACGACAGCGCCGGCCAGGCATAGCCGGGGTCGACGAACTGGATGAAGAACGAGATGAAGAACAGGATCGCCTTCGGGTTCAGCAGGCTGATCACCAGCGCCTTGCGGAACGGGCTGCGCATCGCCGCCGGCTCCGCGGCGTCGATGAGCCGCGGCGTGCTCGGGTCGTTGCGGTCGCGCCAGCGGCGCGCGGCGCCGAGCAGCATGGTCACCCCGACATAACCGAGGTACGCGGCACCGGCGTACTTGATCACCATGAACAGCGGCGGGTACGCCTTGAGTAGCGACGCCACACCGGCGGCGGAGAGGAACATCAGCACCCCGTCGCCGACGAACACGCCACCGGCGGCCCGGTAGCCGACCGCGACGCCCCGCTTGGCCGCGGTCGAGAGCACGAAGAGTGAGTTCGGCCCGGGCAGCAGGATGATGGCCACGGTGCCCAGCACGTACGTCCAGATGTCGGTGATCCCCAGCACGCCCGTCATCATCACGCCACCGGTGCCGTCCGCAGAAGTCTTTCTCGCAGCCTGGCCTGTGCGTTCGGCCACTCGTCGACGGTCATCGCGTACTGCACGGTGTCCCGCCAGGAGCCGTCCGGGCGTTGCCGGTGCATCCGCAGCACCCCCTCCCGGGTCGCGCCGAGGCGTTCGATGGCCGCCTGGGAGCGAACGTTGCGGATGTCGGTGTGCCAGGCGACCCGTACCGCGCCCAGGTCGTCGAAGGCCCGGCCGAGCAGCAGAAGCTTCGCCTCGGTGTTGATCCCGGTACGCCACCAGGACCGGCCGAGGAAGGTGTGCCCGATGGCCACGGCACGCCGTTCCGGATCGATGTCGTAGTAGGAGGTGCTGCCCACCACCACCCCGGTCGCCGCGCATCGCTGCACCCAGGCCACCCGCTCGCCCCGGTGCTGGGCGGCCAGGGCGGTGCGGATCACCTCGGCGGTGTCGGCGGGGGCGGTGGGCGGCGCGACGCTGAGGTGCCGCCACACCACGGGGTCCGCGGTGGCGGCGTGCAACTCGTCGGTGTGCGCCAACTCCAGCGGCTCCAGCCGAACGTGTTCGCCGTGCAGCGGCACCGGCTCGTGCCAGGGCGTGCGGGGCGTCCGCAGGTACGCCGGCAGCGGCGCGGTGACCCCGGAGTCCGGCTCGGGTGCCCCGGCGGTGAGTCGCAGTGGCAGCACGCCGGCCCAGTGCGGGAGGTCCAGGTCGGCCTCGTCCTCGCGGACCCCGCCGGCGCGGGCCCGGACGGACACCTCGCGCAGTGGCAGCGCCAGTACGGCGGTCTCGGCCAACTCCCGACGGCTGGGCGGACGGGTGGCGGTGCTGCGTCCCGCGCCGACCTTCTCGACCAGCGCGGTGAGCATGGCGAGCTTCTCCCGCTCGTCGCTGACCAGTCGGGCGGTGCCGTGCGCGACGACCGAGCGGTAGTTGGCGCTGTGGTGGAACTGGGAACGGGCGTAGACCAGCCCGTCGAGCACTGTCACCGCGACGCAGACCGGTAACCCGTCGTCCCCCCGGGCGGCGAGCAGCGGCCGACTGCCGGTGGAGCCGTGCAGGTAGAGCGTGTCGCCGATGCGGACGTGCAGGGTGGGCAGCACCCGTGGCTGGCCGTCGACGACGAAGCTGAGCGCGCAGTCGTACGCCTCGTCGAGCACGGCGTGGGCGGCGGCCTGGTCGTAGCTCATCTTGTCGCGGGAGCGGTGGGGTGTGGTCCGGGCGGTGGGTGGATACATGCGCGCGCCCCTTTGTTCTAGTACAATCTCTTATTTGTGTCAGCACACTATCAGCTCACCGGTACGACAGCCGTCGAGATTTCGGCCAGCATCGAGTCGGGCATCCGTACGGGCACCCTGTCAGCGGGGGCCGCCCTGCCACCCGTGCGGGCACTCGCCGCCGAGTTGGGGGTCAGCCCCGCCACCGTGGCCCGCGCCTACCAGGAGCTACGCCAGCGTGGCCTGCTCGCCACCGCCGGCCGGCACGGCACCCGGGTGCGCCCCCGCCCGCCAGTGGCCGCCCGCCGCTCCGCGCTGCGCCCCCCACCGTTGCCCGGCACCCGAGACCTGTCCCGGGGTGAACCCGACCCCCGTCTGCTGCCTCCGCTGGGCCCGCACCTGGCGGCGCTCGCCATCGAGAACGGCCCGCCGGTCGGCTACTCCGATGCCGGAGTTCTGCCCGAACTGGCCGAGGCGGCCCGTGCCCGGCTGCGCGCCGACGGCGTACCGGCCGGGGAGTTGACGCTCACCGGGGGTGCGCTGGACGGCATCGAGCGGTTGCTCGGCGCCCACCTGCGCCCCGGCGACGCGGTGGCGGTCGAGGACCCGGGCTGGGCCAACCTGCTCGACCTGGTCGCCGCGCTGGGCCTGCGCCCGATCGGCGTACCGGTGGACGACGATGGACCGCTGGTCGTCGGGGTTGCCGCGGCGCTCGCCGCCGGAGCGCGGGCGCTGATCGTCACCAGCCGGGCGCAGAATCCGACCGGCGCCGCCGTCTCCGCAGCCCGCGCCGAGGCGCTGCGGACACTGCTCGCCGGCCGCCGCGACCTGCTGCTGATCGAGGACGACCACGCGGCCGAACTGGCCCGCGTACCCCTGCACCCGCTCGCCGGTGCGACAGCGAGTTGGGCCTTCCTCCGTTCGGTGAGCAAGCCCTTCGGCCCGGACCTGCGGATGGCGGTCTTGGTCGGCGACGAGACGACTGTGGCCCGGGTGAGCGGCCGTACCCGGGTGGGCGCCGGCTGGGTCTCCACAGTGCTGCAACGCCTGGTGCTCTCCCTGTGGCGGGACCCGGCGGTCACCGAGTTGGTGCGGCGGGCGGCGCAGAGCTACGAGCAGCGCCGCGATGGGCTGCTCGCCGCGCTGGCCGAGCACGGCCTGACCGCACACGGTCGCAGCGGCATAAACGTCTGGCTGCCGGTCGCGGACGAGACCAGCACTGTGACAGCGCTTCGCGACGCCGGCTGGGCGGTGGCCCCCGGCGCGCTCTACCGGATCGCCGCCCCGCCGGCCCTGCGCATCACCGTCAGTTCCCTGGGCCCCGCCGACCTGGCCCCGCTGGCGGCAGCCCTGGCCCGGGCCGAAAACCCACCCCCCTCCCAGGGTTTCCCCACCTGACCCCACCCCGGGGGCCCTCCACGCCCCCGCCCGCGCGATCTTGCGGTTTGTGTTGACGAAATGTCAGACCTGTGCACGTTGGTCGGGGCAGAAAGTGCAAGATCGCGGGGATTCGGGACGGCGGGGACGGGTATGCGGGCGCCCGGAGGTGGGGGACATGGCTTCTGGTGGGGCTCGTAAGGGGATCTGGATCGCGGTGGCGGTGGCGATCATCATCATCGTCATCGTGCTGATCGCGATCGCGTCCGGCGGCGATGGGGGCGGCAACGGGTACTGACGCGTTGCGGCCGGGGCGCCGGGGCGTATCCGGCGGCGAGCATCGAACGGGTATATAACAGTCGACATGGCCGAGAGTGCTCCCGGCGCCCAGCGGTTCATCCCGCCCGACGCCGACACCATCGACGACCTGCGCAACGCCGCCGGCGGCTGCCGGGGCTGCGAGCTGTACCGGGACGCCTCGCAGACGGTCTTCGGCCGAGGCGACGAGAGCGCCCGCGTGGTGCTCGTCGGCGAGCAGCCCGGCGACATGGAGGACCAGAAGGGGCTGCCCTTCGTCGGCCCGGCCGGACGCCTGCTGCGCCGCGCCGTCGACGACGCCGGGTTGGACCCGCGTCACCTCTATCTGACAAATGCCGTGAAGCACTTCCGTTTCGAGTTGCGCGGCAAGCGGCGGATCCACCAGACCCCGGACCAGGCGCACATCACCGCCTGCCGCCCCTGGTTGGTCGCCGAGTTCGCCCGGCTGCGTCCGGAGATCGTGGTGGTGCTCGGCGCGACCGCAGCCAAGGCCCTGCTCGGCCCGTCCTTCCGGGTCACCCGACAGCGGGGCGAGCTGCTGCCCTGGCCGGAGTCGGCCCAACACCCCGCCGACTTCGAGCAGGTGCCGGTGGACAACGCCGGAAAGCGGGCCGACGCGCCGGAGGCTCGGGTGCTGGCCACCATCCACCCGTCCGCCGTCTTGCGGGCCGACGACCAGGACAAGGCGTACGAGGGGCTGGTCGCCGACCTCACCGTCGTCACCCGCGCCCTACCCGGCTGACCAGCCACCCCGCGCGCCGCCGGAAACTGTCCACGATTGACGGTGCGTCGCGGACCGCGTGGGTGGGTAACGGGGGTCGATGGATGTCGACAACGTGGAGCGTCGGGCGGGTGCGCCCACTGCGGCCGCCGGGCGTCGCGGGAGATGGAAGCGGTTCTTCGAGCGGGCGCCCGGCTTGCAGCTCATGGCCGTCTACTGGGTGCCGATGACAGTGCTCATCGGGCTGCCGGTGCGCTGGCTCTTCGACCGCCAGGAATCACTTGACGAGGCCCTGCTGGGTGCCGCGCTGAACGCCGTCTCGATCGGCCCGGCGCTCTACCTGAGCCAGCGGATGGCGGGCGAGCAGGCCGCCCGGCGCGATCCCGAGGGGTACGCGCTGCGCGAGGCGGTGCGTACCGCCACCGTGCCCGAGGACGACGTGGCGCGGGCCGAGCTGCCCGGCTACCTCGCCGAACAGCGGCGGGCCACCTGGGCGGCGCTGCTGGCCATTCTGGGCATCTGCCTCGGGCTGGTCCTGCTCGCTCTGCTCGCCGCCGACAACGAGGGCTTCCCGGTGATCTTCGGCGTGGTCGCCGCCGTCAGTGTGGCCGTCGCCGCACGCACCCTGACCCGGATCCGTCGGCTGGCGTCCCTGCTGGCCGCGCCCAACCCACCGCAAGCGCCGGGATCGCGTGGGTAGGGCGGCTCAGTCGCCTGCCGTGATCTTGCTGAACACGTCTTTGGCGGCGATCAGACCACCCTCGACCAGATAGAGATCCACTCCGCGCAGCACCGTCCCGTCCTCCGCCCGCGGCCAGCCCCACTCGCACAGGACCCGGTCGCCGGCCGATCGGACCGCTCCGAGGGTCGGCCCAGGGCCGAACTGGTCGGCGAAGGCACGGCACACCGCGTCCCGACCCCGCAGGGTCACCGCCGCACCGTCCCAGGCGCTCGGGCTGTAGGTCACGTCCTCGGCGAGGCAGGCCGACACCGCGGCCAGGTCGCCGCGGTGCCACGCCGCGTTGAACCGCTCGACCACCAACACCCCGGCATCGCTCACCCGGGCACCATAGGCGTGGGCCGCGCCGGGAGCGACCCCGTTCCGGCACGACGGTGCGTCGCGGGCCGCGTGGGTAGGGCGTTCGGCTGTCGGCAAAACCCACTGCCGCTGGTCGGTGCGGGTGCGCGAGGATGAGTCACCCCTTCCGACAGGAGCGCCGATGGCGACCGACCTGACCGCGCCGCGTACCGCCGCCCGACCCGACGTCGCGTCGATCCAGCGGCGTACCCTGCGGCTGCTCTTCACCACCCAGATCATCGGCGGGATCGGCGTGACCATCGGCATCGCCGTGGGCGCGCTGCTCGCGGCCCGGATCGCCGGGACGGCGGTGGCCGGTGTCGCGCAGAGCGCCGGGGTGGTCGGTGCCGCGCTGCTCGCCGTCCCGGTCACCCGGATCATGGCGCGGCACGGCCGCCGGCCCGGCCTGGTGCTGGCGTACGCGGTCGGCGCCGTCGGTGGCCTGCTGGTGGTGCTGGCAGCGGCCACCCGCTGGGTGCCGTTGCTCTTCCTCGGCATGCTGCTCTTCGGCGGGGGCACCGCCGCGAACCTCCAGGCCCGCTACACGGCGGTGGACCTCGCCGAGCCGGCCCGTCGCGGGCGGCAGCTCTCCCTGATCGTCTGGGCCACCACCATCGGTGCGGTGGCGGCGCCGAACTTCGCCGCGCTGGCCGACCGCGTCACCACCGGCTGGGGGTTGCCCCCGCTGGCCGGCCCGTTCGCGTTCAGCGCGGCCGCGTTCGTGCTGGCTGCCGTCGTACTCCTCGGGTTGCTCCGGCCCGACCCGCTGCTCACCGCGCGGCGGCTCGCGGCGGCCGACGCGACGGCCACCGATCTGCCGCCGGCCGCCGACGCGACGGCGACCGCGGTGGCGGCCGAGGCGCCGGCGGCAGGTGGTGGCGCGACGCCGGCCGCCGCGCCGGTCACGGTGCGCGCGCCGCGCGGCGCCGGGATGCGTGTGGCCTGGTCGGTGGTACGCGGACAGCCCGCCGCCCGACTCGGCATCGCCGCCGTGGCGGTGGGTCACCTGGTGATGGTGGCGGTGATGGCGATGACTCCGGTCCGGCTCGGTGAGTCGCACGCCGACGCCGACGTGTTGCGGCTGGTCGGCATCGTGCTGAGCCTGCACATCGCCGGCATGTACGCGTTCTCCCCGGTGGTCGGTTGGCTCACCGACCGGCTCGGTCGACGGGCGGTGATCCTCGGCGGGGTCGGGCTGCTGCTGGCCGCCTGCGCGGTCGCCGGCACCGCAGGGCACCACACGCCCCGGCTCTCGGTCGGTCTGGTCCTGCTCGGGTTGGGCTGGTCGGGGACGATGGTGGCCGGCTCGACCCTGCTGTCCGAATCGGTGGCGGCCGAGGTGCGGCCGAGCGTCCAGGGGCTGTGCGACCTGATCATGGGGCTGGCCGGGGCTGGCGCCGCAGTGGTCAGCGGGTTTGTCATGCAGTTCGCCGGATATCCGGTCCTCACCCTGCTCGCGGCGGTCGCGGCGGCGCCCCTCGTGGCGCTAGCGTTGCGGCCGGTGCCGACCGGGGCACCGGACGAGGAGGGCTGATCACTGTGCGGCTGACCGACTTCTGGACGCGGCTGGACGAGGCGTTCGGGCCCGGCTACGCGGCCAGCATCGCCCGCGATCAGGTGCTGTCCCAGCTCGGCGGGCGGACCATCGAGCAGGCCCTGGCATCGGGGGAGCAGACGCACGTGGTGTGGCGGGCGGTTTGTGCCGCGTACCCCGACCGGGTGCCCGCTCGACTACGCTGAGCAGCCTTTTCGCCCGTTCCGCGTGTCACTTGTCGAGTCGTACACCTGTTCGGCTATTGTCCACAGCGGGGTGCTCGTCCACAGCTCGCGGCCCGTCGGCTGGTTTTCTGTCGGACCTAGCGCCTAGCGTGTCCGCGTGACGCGAAGCTCAGCAAAGACGCCGGCGAAGGCAGGGGTGGCAACCATGGCAGCAGGGCCTGACCGGGAGAAGGCACTCGACCTTGCTCTCGCTCAGATTGACAAGCAATTCGGCAAGGGCTCGGTGATGCGGCTGGGTGACCGGCCGGTCGTCCAGACCGCAATCATTCCGACCGGTTCCATCGCGCTCGACGTTGCCCTCGGCATTGGCGGCCTGCCCCGGGGCCGGGTGGTCGAGATCTACGGCCCCGAGTCCAGCGGTAAGACCACTGTCGCACTGCACGCGGTGGCCAACGCCCAGCGCAACGGCGGCATCGCCGCCTTCATCGACGCCGAGCACGCGCTCGACCCGGAGTACGCGAAGGCCCTCGGCGTCGACACCGACGCGATGCTGGTCTCCCAGCCGGACACCGGTGAGCAGGCGCTGGAGATCGCGGACATGCTGATCCGCTCCGGCGCTCTCGACATCATCGTGATCGACTCGGTGGCGGCCCTGGTGCCGCGCGCCGAGATCGAGGGCGAGATGGGCGACAGCCACGTGGGCCTTCAGGCCCGGCTGATGAGCCAGGCGCTCCGGAAGATCACCGGTGTGCTCAGCAACACCGGCACCACGGCGATCTTCATCAACCAGCTGCGGGAAAAGATCGGCGTCATGTTCGGCAGCCCGGAGACCACCACCGGTGGTCGGGCGCTGAAGTTCTACGCCTCGGTCCGGCTCGACGTGCGACGCATCGAGAGCCTCAAGGACGGCACCGACGTGGTCGGTAACCGCACCCGGGTCAAGGTCGTGAAGAACAAGGTCGCCGCGCCGTTCAAGCAGGCCGAGTTCGACATCATGTACGGCAAGGGCATCTCGCGTGAGGGCTCGCTGATCGACGTCGGCGTGGAGCAGGCGATCATCCGCAAGTCCGGAGCGTGGTACACGTACGACGGCGACCAGCTCGGCCAGGGCAAGGAGAAGGCCCGGGAGTTCCTGAAGGAAAACCCGGACGTGGCCGCCGAGATCGAGAAGAAGATCCTGGAGAAGCTCGGCGTCGGGGTCGGCGCGGGTGACGCCGCCGGTGGCCCGGAGCTGCCGCCGGTCGACTTCTGACCGGTCGCTGACCCATGGCAGGACGACGTGCTCGTACGGGGCGGGGCTGGGATGCCAGTCCGCCTCGTACGGGCGACGCCACCGATGCGCCCCGCCCTCGGCGAGGCCGCCGGGGTCGGTCCGAGGAGGCCGACGCCGTCGAGTCTCCGGCGCCTCCGCGCGACGAGTCCGAGGTGGCCCGCGAGATCTGTCTGCGCCAGCTTGCCGTCCGGCCCCGCACCCGGGCCGAGCTGGCCGGGGCGTTGGCCAAGCGGGGCATCTCCGAGGACGTCTCGGCCGAGGTGCTCGACCGGTACGACGAGGTCGGCATCATCGACGACGCCGCGTTCGCGCGGGCCTGGGTGTCCAGCCGGCACGCTGGGCGCGGCCTCGCGCGCCGGGCGCTCGCCAACGAGCTGCGCCGCAAGGGCGTGGACGGCGAGGTGGCCACCGAGGCGCTGGGTGAGCTGGACGAGGAGACCGAGGCGGACACCGCCCGTGGCCTGGTAGAGCGCAAGCTGCGTACCGCCCGAGGCGAGCCGGACGCGGTCTTCCGCCGGCTGGTGGGCATGTTGGCCCGCAAGGGCTACCCGCCTGGTGTGGCCATCCGAGCGGTGAAGGACGCGCTCGCCGCGCAGAGCGCCGAGGCGGCCGAGTTCGCCGAGCAGATCGACGCCGACGCGCTCGCCGACGCCGAGGGCGAGTTGGAACGCGACAACCGTCTGGTCGACTGAGCGCACGCGATGGGTGTGTCGCCTCATGCTGAGGACCGCCCGTCGGGATGAGCACCGGCGCCCGCCGAGCGACCGCGATCTTGCACTTTCTGTCCCGACGTCAGGGGCATTCCGCCCATACTGACAACCGAAACTGCAAGATCGTCGGGACTTTCTCGCCCGGCCGCAGCTCTCACGCGCCAGTGTCGACCTTCAAGTTGGAGCGATCTTGAAGTGACGAGCCCGACGAGGGCTGGGCGCGAGCGGGGGGTCGCTGGTGTCACAAAGTCGGGTCTTACGCGGGGTGCCGCCGCCGCTGAACAGGCACGACATCCGTATCGAGGCCGTCGGCTCGCGGAGTTTGTCCGCTCCTGTCCGACGCGACATGAGCGCGTGGTGACGGTTCAACTTCTCTCCGTTCGGGGGGTTTGATCATGAGTCCTTGACCAGAGCACCCCCGGCGACCTAGCCTCGCCATACAGGCTCACATTGCCCGACCAGCGCAGGCTAAGCGCACAACATAGATCGCGTAACAGAACAGCATCACTTTGGCCGACTCCGCGGCCTTTGGCGGCAGTTCCGGACAGGCCGGTCCGGAACGCTGCGACAACTGCACCCGGTCGCCGACGCTGCCCCATGGGCACCGCCGGCGGAGAAAGCTACCCACGGCCAGCCGCTCCGGTCGGGCGTCCACAGCCGCAGGAGTGTGCCCCCGGCACGGTCGCTGCGGTCTCGACGTTAGGGGAGGCGGCCATGGCGGGGCGGCGGCACAGGTTCATCGGTAGACCCGACGGGGTCCCGGCATGAACGCGTTCGACGTCGTGCTCCTCGCGGCCGTCCTCGTCCTCGCGGTGGTGGTGATCGGAGCCGTGTTGGTCGGCATCCGGACCATGCGCCGAATGGGCGCCGCGCCGGCTCCGGAGGATCCCGCCTTCATCGCGGAGAAGGACCGCCAGGAGCAGTCCCTGGCTGCCCTGCGGACCGCGGCCGACGAGGCGAACAGCACGATCGACGTGGCGAAGTCAGCTGCCGCCGCGGCCCGTACCGAGGCGGCGGCGGCGAAAGCCGAGGCGAAGGCGGCCCGCGCCGAGGCGCGGCGGGTCCTCGACGACGCCCGGGCCGAGGCGGACACCGTCCTGGAGCGCGCCCACAAGCAGGCCGAGGCGGACGCCGAGCAGTTGCGCACGGCAGCCCGGCGCAGCGGCGAGCGGGAGGTCGCGGTGCTCGCCGCCACCACCCGGGAGCAGGCCGCCGAGGTGGAACGTCGGGCAGCTCGGATGGACGAGCGGGAGCGGATGCACACCGAGGAGGTGGAGCGGTTCGCCGAGCGGGAGCGGCAGCTCACCGCCGCGAAGGCCGCCCTCGCCGCCCGGGAGGCCGCGCTCGCCCAGCGCGAAGCCGAGCTGACCGAGTCGGAGGAGCTGCGCCGCCGGGAGCTGGAGCGAATCGCCGGGCTCACCGCCGACTCCGCGCGACTGGAGCTGGTCGACGCCATCGAGACGTCTGCCAAGCGGGAAGCGGCGCTGCTCGTGCGGGACATCGAGTCCGACGCGCGCAACACCGCCGAGCAGCGCGCCCGACACATAGTGGTGGACGCGATCCAGCGGGTCGCCAGCGAGCAGACCGCGGAGAGCGTGGTCAGCGTCCTGCACCTCCCCGGTGACGAGATGAAGGGGCGGATCATCGGCCGGGAGGGGCGCAACATCCGCGCCTTCGAGTCGGTGACCGGCGTCAACCTGATCATCGACGACACCCCCGAGGCCGTACTGCTCTCCTGCTTCGACCCGGTCCGTCGCGAGGTGGGCCGGGTGACCCTGGAGAAGCTGGTCCTGGACGGGCGCATCCACCCGCACCGGATCGAGGAGGTCTACGACCTGGCCCGGCAGGAGGTGGAGCAGCTCTGCCTCCGCGCCGCCGAGGACGCCCTGGTCGAGGTCGGCATCACCGAGATCCACCCGGAACTGGTGACCCTGCTCGGCCGGCTGCGCTACCGCACCTCGTACGGGCAGAACGTGCTCAAGCACCTGGTCGAGACCGCCCACATCGCCGGCATCATGGCCGCCGAACTGCGGTTGGACGTGCCGATCATCAAGCGGTCGGCGTTCCTGCACGACATCGGCAAGGCGCTCACCCACGAGGTGGAGGGCAGCCACGCCATCATCGGCGCGGACCTGGCCCGCAAGTACGGCGAGCACGAGGACGTGGTGCACGCCATCGAGGCGCACCACAACGAGGTACCCCCGCAGACCATCGAGGCCGTGCTCACGCAGGCTTCCGACGCCTGCTCGGGTGGTCGGCCGGGCGCGCGCCGGGAGAGCCTGGAGGCGTACGTCAAGCGGCTGGAGCGGATCGAGGAGATCGCGGCCGGCAAGCTCGGTGTGGACAAGGTCTTCGCCATGCAGGCCGGCCGGGAGATCCGGGTCATGGTCAAGCCGGACGACGTCGACGACATCGGGGCGGCAGTGCTGGCCCGGGATGTGGCCAAGCAGATCGAGGAGGAGCTGACCTACCCGGGTCAGATCCGGGTCACAGTGGTCCGCGAGTCCCGGGTCACCGAGATCGCCCGCTGAACAGCCCGATCACCAGGAGCTCAGCAATATCGGGGTGTCCCCTTCTTGGGGACACCCCGATGTCTGAAAAATCGAGTCAATCATGCGCGTGCTGCTTGGCGGCGCGGCCCGGCGGGACGCCTGGCTGCCCACGTCGCAGGTCAGCCCTGCGGTTCACTGATGGTGTTGCCGCCGACCGGAGTCGCACCGGTGGCGATCCGCCGCTGCGCGCGGAAGCCACGCTGACGGCTGCGCCGGTCCAGCCAGTTGGCCAGCGCGGTGAGCAGTGAGTTGATCACGATGTAGATCGCGGCCACCACGATCGCCGCGGCGACGATGTTGCCCTTGTTCGCGGCGAGGTCGTTGACCCCGCGCTGGAGCAGTTCCGGGAAGGCGACGATGTAGCCGAGCGCGGTGTCCTTGAGCAGCACCACCAACTGGCTGACGATGACCGGCAGCATGGCCCGGGCGGCCTGCGGGACGAGGATCAGCTGCATGACCTGGCTCTTGCGCATGCCGATGGCGTACGCGGCCTCGGACTGACCGCCGGGCAGTGAGCGGATTCCCGCCCGGAACGCCTCCGCGAGGACCGAGCCGTTGTAGAGGGTCAGCCCGATCACGACGGCCCAGAAGGCGGTCACCGGCCCCTTGATCACGAACGGCACGCCGTAGAAGATGAAGAAGATCATGAGGAGCAGCGGAACGGCACGGAAGAACTCGACCACGGCGCCGGACGGGATGCTGATCCAGCGACGCTCGGAGAGCCGGCCGACCGCGAAGATGATGCCGAACGCCAACGAGAGCACCATGCCGACCGCAGCCGCCCAGAGTGTGGCGAGCAGACCGGGCCCGATGAACTGAGTCCAGGTGGTGGCCTCGGTGAAGGGCTTCCAGAGCTGCCCCTCCCACTGGCCCGCCTCGTCGAACTTCGAGTAGATCCACCAGAGCAGCCCGGCCAGGGCGACACCGAAGACGACGCTCAGTACCGCGTTACGGATCCGTGCCCGAGGCCCCGGGTGGTCGTAAAGGACGGAGTCGGTGCTCATCAGCGCTTCACCGCCAGTCGGTTGGCCAGCCAGCCGAAGGCGTAGCCGGTGGGGATCAGGAACGCGGCGAACGTGCCGGCGAAGACCAGGAAGATCATGATGACCGCGTCGCCGTTGTCATTGATCAGCTGCTTCATCACGTTCGAGGACTCCATCAAACCGATCGTGCCGACGATCGTGGCGTTCTTGCAGAGCGCGATCAGGATGCTGCCCAGCGGCGCGATGACGGAGCGCGTGGCCTGGGGCAGCACCACGATCCGTAGGGTCTGGGCGAAGGAGAGGCCGATCGCCCGGGCCGCCTCGGCCTGCCCGGCGGGCACGGTGTTGACCCCGGACCGCAGCGCCTCGCAGACGAAGGAAGCCGTGTACACCGACAGGCCGACCACCCCGAGCCAGAAGTTGTTCAGGTCCAGGTCGTCGGAGAGGGTCAGGCCGAGCGTGGAGTACAGCCCGAAGAAGCAGAAGAAGACGACCAGGGTGAGCGGCGTGTTACGGAAGATGTTGACCCAGACTGTTCCGAAACCGCGCAGCACGGGAACCGGCGAGACCCGCATGGCGGCGAGCAGCACGCCGAGTGTCAGCGCGAACACCGCCGACGCGCCGGTCAGCTTGAGGATCCAGATAAAGCCCGACAGGTAGGCGTCGAAGTTAGTCGGATCGGCGAATACGTGCATGCGTCCGCTCCCGGGGGCAGGTCGTCGGCGTCGTCACGGGCCGGGGGCCGACACCCGTGTCCGGATGTCGGCCCCCGGGACCGGTCAGACGCTGCTGCAGTTGGTCAGCTTGGTGGTGTCCAGCTCGGGCGCGGCCTTGCCGCTCTTGCCAAGACTGGTGTCCCACGCGGCCTTGTAGGTGCCGTCGGCGGCGGCGGCCTTGAGGATCTCGTTGACCTTCTCGCAGCCGTCCTTGTCATCCTTCTTCAGGCCGATGCCGTAGGGCTCGGTGGAGAAGGTCTTGCCGACGACCTTGAACTTGCCGGCGAACTGGGACTGGGCGGCGTAGCCGGCGAGGATGATGTCATCCGTGGTGACGGCGTCGACCTGGCCGTTCTCCAGCAGCGGCAGGCACTTCGAGTACGCGTCGAACTGCTGCAGCTTGGCCTTCGGGTAGTCCGACTGGATCCGCTTGGCGGGCGTGGATCCCGAGGCCGAGCAGACCTTCTTGCCCTCCAGGCCCTCGGGGCCGGTGATCGTCGAGTCGGCCTTGACGAGCAGGTCCTGGCCGGCGATGAAGTACGGTCCGGCGAAGTTGACCTTCTGCTTGCGCTCGTCGTTGATGGTGTACGTCGCCACCACCAGGTCGACGGTGCCCTGCTGGATGAAGGGCTCCCGGTTGTTGGAGACCGTCGTCTTCCACTCGATGTTGTTCGCGTCGACGCCGAGACCCTTGGCGATGATCTTGCCAATCTCGATGTCGAAGCCCTCGTACTGGCTTCCGGTCTGCAGACCCAGGCCAGGCTGGTCGGCCTTGACGCCGATCACGAGCTTCTTCTGGCTCTCTGCCTTGCCGACGATGCCCTTGGCGCCCGAGCTGCCGGTGCTGCCGCCTTCGTCCCCGCCACAGGCGGTCATGGTGACGGCCAGAGCCGCGACCGCGGCGACTGCCGCAATGCGCTTCAAACGCATACTCTTCTCCTTCTTCAACGGAGCCCACCGAGGTGCGGCGCGCTCCACTACGGACGCCTAGTGCGTGAGGATCTTGGAGAGGAAGTCCTTGGCCCGGTCGCTGCGCGGGTTGTCGAAGAACTCCGCCGGCGAGGCGTCCTCGACGAGCTTGCCGTCGGCCATGAAGATGACCCGGTTCGCCGCGTGCCGGGCGAAGCCCATCTCGTGGGTGACCACGACCATCGTCATGCCGTCGCTGGCCAGCGAGGTCATCACGTCGAGCACCTCGCCGACCATCTCCGGGTCCAGGGCGCTGGTGGGCTCGTCGAAGAGCATCGCCTTGGGCTGCATGGCCAGCGCCCGGGCGATGGCCACCCGCTGCTGCTGACCGCCGGAGAGTTGGGCCGGGAACTTGTCCGCCTGGTTGGCGATGCCGACCCGGTCCAGCAGGGCCAGGCCGCGCTCGCGAGCGGCGGTCGGCTTCTCCTTGCGGACCTTGATCGGGCCGAGGGTGACGTTCTCCAGGATGGTCTTGTGCGCGAAGAGGTTGAAGGACTGGAAGACCATGCCCACCTCGCTGCGTAGCTTCGCGAGGGGCTTACCCTCGGCCGGCAGTGGCTGGCCGTCGAAGGTGATGGTGCCCGAGTTGATCGGTTCCAGTCGGTTGATCGCGCGGCACAGCGTCGACTTGCCGGAGCCGGACGGGCCGATCACCACGACCACCTCGCCCCGACCCACCGACAGTGAGACGTCGTCCAGCACGTGCAGCGGCCCGAACCACTTGTTGACCGCGTCCAGCACGATGAGCGGTTCGCCCGTCGTCACGTCGTCCACCGTCCCCTGTCGTCTCCCGGATCGGGGTCGGTTGACCCCCGGTGCGGCCACTGTAGGCGGCCTGATGTGGCAGAACGCAACCCAGCGGGTCACGGAGCGGTAACACCGGTCACGATCGTTGTCAGGCGTCCGATTTTGGTCACCGGATGGGCGGTCGCGGTGGCGATCGTGGCGCTCTGTCGCGATCATGGGTGGATGACCGAACCCGTACGGTTGACCAAGTACGCCCGCGGCGGTGGCTGCGCCTGCAAGATCCCGCCGGGCGAGCTGGAGATCATGGTGGCCGGTCTCGGCCCGGCGACCGGCACCGCCGAGTTGCTGGTCGGGTTGGACCACGGCGACGACGCGGCGGTGGTGCGCCTGGATGAGCGGACCGGCCTGGTCAGCACCGCCGACTTCTTCACCCCGGTGGTCGACGACGCGTACGACTGGGGTCGGATCGCCGCGGCCAACGCGCTCTCCGACGTGTACGCGATGGGCGGCACCCCGCTGGTGGCGCTCAACCTGCTCTGCTGGCCGCGCGACGTGTTGCCGCTGGAATTGGCTCGTGAGGTGCTTCGCGGCGGCCAGGACGTGGCGCGGGAGGCCGGCTGTCACCTGGCCGGCGGCCACAGCGTGGACGACGACGGCCCGAAGTACGGTCTCGCGGTCACCGGCACGGTCCGACCGGAGGAGCTGATCACCCTCGACGCCGGGCGGGCCGGGGTGCCGTTGTCCCTGACCAAGCCGCTCGGGGTGGGTGTGCTGAACACCCGGCACAAGGCGACCGGGGAGAGCTTCCCGGAGGCGGTGGCCACGATGAGCGCGCTCAATCGGGAGGCCGCCCGTGCGGCGGTCGCCGCCGGCATCCGGTGTGGCACCGACGTGACCGGGTTCGGGCTGCTCGGGCACGCCTCGAAGCTGGCCCGGGCCAGCCAGGTCACGGTGGCCATCGACACCGCCCGGGTGCCCTATCTGGCCGGCGCGCGGGAGGCGCTGCGCGACGGGTTCGTCAGCGGCGGCAGCCGGCGCAACCTGGAGTGGGTGACCCCGTGGACCGACTTCGGTGCGGCGGACGAGGCGGAGCGGCTGCTGCTGGCCGACGCGCAGACCTCCGGTGGCCTGCTGGTCGCCGGCGAGGTGCCCGGCGCTCCGGTGGTAGGCGAGCTGCTGCCCCAGGGCGAGCACCGGGTCGTCCTGCGCTGACCGGGGGCGGTCGACCTGCGGCAGGACACGCGGTGGCGGTGGCGGGGATGGGCCACCGTACCCGATAAACTGTCACCTTCCCGCTACTCGGAGCAATGCCGCTCAGGGAAATTTTGCCCGGAATGGTCACAGACCGGTAACTTGCCCCCGGCTGGGGTCAAATGCCCCCCACCATCGTGTGTAAGGCCCGATCCGGAGGCCGGTGGGGACGAACGCAGCGAGGAGGCGGAATGACCGAGCTGTGGAACTGGAGAATCGACGGGGCTCAACCCGTGGAGGTCTACCCGGCGTTGGCGGAGGCGCTTGGTCGGGTGGTGATGCCGCTGGCGGTGGCCGACCCGGCGCGGCTGCCGGCGTACGCGGTGGTGTGTGACGTCTGGCAGGCGCCGGGCGAATTCGCGACGGTGGTGGACTGCTACGGGGTGCCCGAGCAGCTCTCCGAGCACGCGAGCATCGCCGCACTGGCCCGATTGCTGGGCCGCAACTGCCTGTTGCGCGACGACACGCTCGACGCGGGTCGGCACCTGCTCGTCGCTCCGGACGGCACGGTCCGTCCGGTGCACTTCGACGTGCGGGACACCGAGGACGGTGAGGTGCTCAGCAGGCTGCGGCTGTGCTCGCTGGGTGACCCGGGTTGTCGGGGCTGGTCGCAGTGCCACCGCTCGCGCTGGGCGCCCGACACCGTCGCACCGGCGCTCGCCGCGGCCTGACCCTCTTCAGGGTCAGGCCCGGCCGGGTGCCGTGCCGGTCAGCGGCGATCAGTTGGCGGTGGTGGCCGACCGGTCGGTGGTGCCCGATCCGGCGCCCCGCACCACCAGTTGGTCGAGCAAAGTGCGGGTCGCCTCGGCCACGGCGGCCACCGCGGCGTCGAACGCGGCGGCGTTGTGCGCGGCGGGCGCTCGGAAGCCAGAGATCTTCCGGACGTACTGCAACGCTGCCGCCTCGACGTCCGCGTCGGTCACCTGCGGGGTGAACGGCTCACGCAGCGTCTTGATGCTCCGGCACATGTCAGCTCCTCCTCCGTCCACCGCTGACTGCCACTCGCCGTGCCGGCGGTGGTACCGACGGTGACACTGGGTCGATATTTGTCTATCCTGGTCACGGACCAGAGCCGTTCGAGCCACAGCCGCCGCTCGCGCTCCCAGCGACCCGGGCCCCCGGAGACTCATTGTGGACCATGCCCCCACCCGCCCATCCCGTCCCGACCTAGACGATCTCACCCGTAGCCTGCGCGTTCCGCTGGAACGGATCGCCGTCGAGCACGCCGATCTGATCGAGTCGGTGCGCAGCCGAGTCGTCACCAACGACTCCGTGCCGTCCGGCATCGTTGCCGTCGCCGCCTTCAACTCGTCCATCTGAGTGATGGTCTGCCGGTGCGGTCCGCCCGGAATGGGCGGATCCTGCCGGCGGATCAGCCAGTTCGTGTTGAAGGTGCACAGCCGGTGCGACCTCAGCTGCGACCACTGCTACGTCTACCAGCACGCAGACCAGACCTGGCGTGGCCGTCCGACGCGGATGCCGCCGGCCACCGTCCAGGCCGCCGCACGGCGCATCGCCGAGCACGCCCGCGCGCACGAGTTGCCGGTCGTGCACGTGGTGCTGCACGGGGGTGAGCCGCTGCTGCTGGGGGCCGCCGGGTTACGGGAGGTGTTGGCCGAGCTGCGCAGGGCGATCACCCCGTGGGCGCGACTCGACCTGCGCATGCAGACCAACGGCGTGCTGCTCGACGAGGAACTGTGTCGGCTGTTCGTCGAGTACGACGTGCGGGTCGGGGTCTCCTTCGACGGCGACCGGGCCGCCAACGACCGCCACCGGGTCTTCGCCCACGGCGGCAGCAGCCACGACCACGTCCGCCGGGCGCTGGCCCTGCTCCGACAGCCGGAGCACCGCGCCAGCTACGCCGGCATCCTCTGCACGATCGACGTCCGCAACGATCCCGACCGGGTGTACGAGGCGCTGCTGGCCGAGAGCCCGCCCCGGGTCGACCTGTTGCTGCCGCACGCCACCTGGGACGATCCGCCGGAGCGCCCCGGGTCCGCGCCCACCCCGTACGCGGACTGGCTGGGGCGGATTCACCGGCGATGGGTGGACGACGGGCGGCCGGTGTCGATCCGGATGTTCGAGGCGCTGCGCCCGGGCGGCGGCGGCACCGAGGCGTTCGGCCTCGCACCAGCCGATGTGCTGGTCATCGAGGCCGACGGGACTTGGGAGCAGGTCGACTCACTGAAGACCGCGTACCACGGCGCGGCCGGCACCGGTTTCGACGTTTTCGACCACTCGGTGGACGAGGTCACGCGGCACCCCGGGGTCGCCGTCCGGCAGGACGGCGTGGAAGGGCTCTGCGCGACCTGCCGGGCCTGCCCGGTGGTCGACCGGTGCGGCGGCGGCCTGTACGCCCACCGCTGGCGCACCGGCTCCGGCTTCGACAACCCCTCGGTGTACTGCGCCGATCTGCTCCGCCTGATCGACACCGCGGACGCCTACCCGCCGCCCACCGCATCCGCGTCGGGCGAAGGGTCGACCACCTCGCCCGTCGACGGGTTGCTGGACGACCTGGCGACCGGGCACGGCTCGGCGTCGACGCTCGCGCTGCTCGCCGACACCCAGCTCTCCATCACCCGGGCGCTGCTGGCGGCCTGTCGGGACGGGTCGGGCACCACTGCCGCCTGGGAGTTGCTCGTCCACCTCGACCAGGCGGCGCCGGAGGCGGTGCGGGCGGTCCTGGCGCATCCCTTCGTCCGGCCCGGGCTGGTGCATCGCCTGGACTCGTCGGCCCCGCCCACCCTCGGCGCGGCTGTCGACCCTCTGCCGGCCATCGCCATCGCCGCGGCGCTGCGGGCCGGTGTCCCGGCCGCGTTGCACGTCCCGGTGCTGGCCGACAGGATCACGTTGCCCACGCTCGGCAGCCTGGTGCTGCCCGGCCTGGGGGAGAGCGCCGAGGTGACAGTCCGGCCCGGCGAGCTCCAGGTCCGGGGCGGGTCGGTCGCGCAGACGGTGCTCCTCGATCCGCTGGCGCCGCCGTCGACCGGCTGGTTTCCGACCCGCGACGTGTCGGTGCCCGGTAACCGGTTGCTCCTTGAGGACGGTGACCCGTACCGCGACTGCTACGGCCAGCCGGTGGAGTCCCGCCTGGACGGTCCGGCGGCGCGGGCGTTCGGCCGTACCCTGGCGGCCGCCTGGCGGGTGGTGCACCGGGACGTGCCGGCGCACGCGGCAGCGCTCGACGGCGGTCTGCGTGCCGTCGTTCCGTTGGCGCCCGACCCGGCGCGACCACTGCGGAGCGCGACCGCCCGACACGCGTTCGGCGCGGTCGCCGTCACCCCCCATCCCGATCCGGAGACGATGGCGGTGCTGCTCGTGCACGAGTGGCAGCACGCGAAGCTGGGTGCGGTGCTCGACCTGTACGACCTCGTCGAACCCGGGCAGGGCCTTCGGATCCGGGTGCCGTGGCGCCCCGACCCGCGGCCACCGGAGGGCGTCCTCCAGGGGGTGTACGCCCATCTTGCCGTCACCCAGGTCTGGCAGTCCCGGGCGGTCACCGACGATCCGGGCGCGTCGGCGCACGCGGCCCACTTCCTGGCGTGGACCCGGGACGGCGTCGACGCGCTGCTGGCCAGCCGGTCGCTCACCGCTGCGGGTGAGCGGTTCGTCGGCCAGCTGCGCCACGCCCTGGAGGCGACCCGTGTCGGGTCCAGATGAGCACCCACCGCCCAGACTGGGCCGTCGCCGCCTCGCCGACGACCTGCGGGCGCTGGGCGTGCGCCCGGGGGTGTGCCTACTGGTGCACTGCGGCCTGCGTCGGGTGGGCCCGTTGGAACACGGCCCGGCGACCCTCGCCGGCGCGTTGCGCGACGTCCTCGGCCCGGCCGGCACGCTGCTGGTGCCCACCCAGACCGACGGCAACTCGACCACCTCCCGGGTCCACCTGGCGGCCACCGCGGGCATGGACCGGGCGCAGCGCGAACGGTACGAGGCGGCGCTGCCGGGCTGGGACCGCCGGACCACCCCCTCCCATCGGATGGGGGCGCTCGCCGAGTACGTCCGGTGCACCCCCGGCGCCGTGCGCAGTGACCATCCGCAGACCTCGTTCGCCGCGCTCGGCCCGCGGGCCCGGCAGCTCACCGACGGCCATGACCTCACCTGTCACCTGGGGGAGCGCTCACCGGTCGGCGGCCTCTACGCGGCGGACGGGCAGATCCTGCTGCTCGGCATCGGCTACGAGGTGTGCAGCGCCCTGCACCTGGCCGAGTACCGGCTGCCGGTGCCACCGCCCGAGCGGGACTACCACTGCTTCCGGCTCGTCGACGGTCGGCGGGTCCGCCTCGACTTCCGGGCCCTCGACCTGGACGACCGGGACTTCCCGATGGTGGGCGCCGCGCTCGACGACACGCCGTTGGTGCGGCACGGTCGGGTGGGGCGGGCCGACGCCCGCCTGCTGCCGGCCCGGGCCGCTGTCGACTTCGCGACTGCTTGGTTCACCACGAACCGGTTGGCGGCGCGACGTTGACGCGGGGACTACGCTGATGATCCGGCCGCGTGGGGAGGGCGGAGGGTCAGCGGTGAGCACAGTGGACGCACCCTCCCAAGCACGCGCCCCACTCTTCTTCATCAGCTATTCGCGGGCGCCGGTCGGCCGGGCCACCGGCAAACCCGCCGAGTACGTCTCCCGTTTCTTCGAGGACCTCTCCGTCCACGTCAGCGAACTGGTCGGCCCGGTGACCGGAGTGGACGCCGGCTTCCTGGACAGCTCCATCGCCGGCGGTGAACGCTGGAGCCCGGAGCTTCTCCAGGCCGCCGGCACCTGCCAGGTCTTCGTTCCGCTGGTCTCCAGCGCGCTGCTCGGCAGCGACTGGTGCGGCCGGGAGTGGGACGCGTTCTCCCGCCGACGGATCACCCCGCGACACCGCTCGGCCTCGATCCACGAGACAGCGATCGTGCCGGTCACCTGGTCGCCGACGAACGGCACGGCACTGCCTCGGGTGCTCCGCGACATCCAGCGCTTCACCCCGACCGCGATGCCGGATCCCGACATCGCGGTGCACTACCAGCGGGACGGGGTCTACGGCTTGCTGACCATGCAGTGGGAGAACGCGTACCGGGCGGTGGTCTGGCGGCTCGCGCAACGCATCGTGGCCATCCACCGTTCGTACCTGGTCGAACCCTGGGTGCCGGCGAGCGTGGACGAGCTGTGCAACCGGTTCGCCGAGGAGTCGGAGTGAGCCCCCCGACGGCCCGACGCCGACCGGGGGCCCGCGGGACGTACTTCTTCCTGAGTTACGCACACTCGGCGCCGCCGCCGGGCGCCCGGGCCGACGCCGACGTCTGGGTCGGCCAGTTCTTCGCCGACCTGACCGACGAGGTGCGGCGTCAGGCGCGACCGGTCGCCGGCATGCGGATCGGCTTCTTCGACCAGCACATCCCGTTGGGCGCCGACTGGAAGGCCGCCCTCGCCGAGGCGCTCGGTGACGCTGAGGTCTTCGTCCCGCTCTATTCGCCCGGCTACTTCAGCCGCCCCTGGGCGCTGGGGGAGCAGGAGTCCTTCCGGGCCCGGCTGGCCGCCGCCGGGTCGACCCGGATCACCGCCGGCCATCTCACCCCGGTGCTGTGGATCCCGTTCCCCCCGTGGGAGGCCCACCCGGAGCTGGACGGCGCCCTGGACCTGGGCCGGGACGTCCCGGAGTACGCAGCGGACGGCCTGCGCGCGTTCTGCATGCTGGCCTCCTACCGGGCCCAGTACGAGCTGATGCTGAGCCGCCTGGCGAGCCGGATCGTGCACACCGCCGAGCGGCGTCCGATGGGTCCGTCCCGGGCGCCCGGCCTGGACGAGGTGGTCCGTCCGGCGCCGACCGACCCGGACTTCGTCGTCGCCGTCCTGGCCCCGACCCGGGACCGGCTGCCGAGCGATCGCGACCCCGCCGGCTACGCGGCCAGCGGCCGGCTCTGGCGGCCGTACGGGCGCAGCCAGCAACTACCCGCCGCCGAGTACGCGGTCAGCACCGCCGAGCGGCTCGGGCTGTCGGCCCGTACCGAGGACTTCGCGCAGGCCTCCGCGTTGCTCGATCGGCGGCCGGCCGTGCTGTTGGTCGACCCGTGGATCGCGGCGGCGCCGGACGCGGCCGGCGTTCTCGCCCGGATGCTGCACGGCCTGCGGGAGTGGGTCGTTCCGCTGGTGGTCACCGACGACGACGACAGCCAGGACGCCACCCGCTGGGCCACCGAGGTGACGCAGCTGTTGCACGACGCCGGCCTGCCCCAGGTGAAGCGGGCGTGCAACATGCCCGAGTTCGTCGACCTGATGCCCGCGCTGGTCACCGAGGCGCGCCGTCAGTTCCTCAAGTACGGCCCGGTCGTCCCCTTCGAACCACCGCCGGAGCCGGTGCCGAGCCTGCGCGATGGCCTGCCTGTCGCCGGCTCGACCGACCCGGCGTCCCCGCCTGATGATCCGGCCCCACCGCGTCCCCACGGAGAAAACCGATGAACAACGATCGCGAAGGCCAGGTCGTCACCTTCTACTCGTTCAAGGGTGGAACGGGCCGAACGATGGCGCTGGCCAACGTGGCCTGGATCCTGGCGGCCAGCGGCCGGCGTGTGCTCGTCGCCGACTGGGACCTCGAGTCGCCCGGTCTGCACCGCTTCTTCCACCCGTTCCTCGACGCCGAGGCGATCCAGGGCACCAGCGGTGTGATCGACATGATTCGCGACTACGAGTGGGAGACCACCCGGGTCAACGACCGGCCGGACCGCTGGATGGAGCAGTACGCCCGGGTCGGGCGGCACGCGTTCTCGCTGCGCTGGAACTTTCCCGACGGCGGCGGCCTCGACTTCCTCTCCGCCGGCCGGCAGAACAGCGACTACGCCGTCTCGGTGAGCGGGCTGGACTGGGACAACTTCTACAACCGGCTGGGCGGCGCGCAGTTCTTCGAGGCGCTGCGGGCGGACATGAAGCGCCAGTACGACTTCACCCTGATCGACAGCCGGACGGGGTTGAGCGACGTCGCCGACATCTGCACCCTGCACCTACCGGACACCCTTGTCGACTGTTTCACCCTCAGCGACCAGGGCATCGACGGCGCGGCCCGGGTGGCGCACTCGGTACGGGACCGGTACCGGCGGCGCGACATCCGGGTCCTGCCGGTGCCGATGCGTGTCGACCAGGCCGAGAAGGAGCGGGCCGAGGCGGGTCGCCTGCTGGCCATGCGCCGGTTCGCCGGGTTGCCGGCCGGCATGACCGAGGCGGAACGGCGGCGTTACTGGGCCGCCGTGGAGGTCCCGTACCGGCCGTTCTACGCGTACGAGGAGACCCTCGCGACGTTCGGCGACCCGCCGGGCTCACCGACGTCGCTGCTGGCCGCGTTCGAGACGTTGACCGGGATCCTCACCGACGGCGCGGTGACCGCGCTGCCGGTGATGGACGAGTCGGTGCGGGAGCGGGGCAAGGCCCGGTTCCGCCGACGCACCGAGGCGATCGACGACCAGATCGTGCTCCGGTATGCGCCGGAGGACGCCATCTGGGCCGAGTGGCTGGAGCGGGTGCTCAGCTCGGCCGGGCTGCGGGTGGTGGAGCCCACGGCCGCCGTCGGGTCCGCCGGTACGCCGGCCCCGCGCACGCTCACAGTGGTCTCGCCGGCCTACGTGGCGACCCCGTCCGGTGGCCTGCCCGACCGGGACACGAGCACCGGCTCCACGGCCCTGGCCGTGTACGTCGCCGACCTGCGCCCGCTGGCCGAGTTTCCGTCCCAGAGCTCCACCAACCTGGTCAACGTGAGCGCCGCGACCGCCGTGGAGCGGGTGTTGCGGCTGGTCGGCCGACCGGTGCCGTCGTCGGCGGACGGCCCAGCGGGTGGGAGTGCCCGTTACCCCGGCACCGAGCCGTTGATCTTCAACGCTCCCAACCGAAACGCCCGGTTCACCGGCCGGGAGGACGACCTGGCGCGGCTGCGCGCGCAGTTGCAGAGCGGGGGCAGCGCGGTGGTGCTTCCGGTCGCCCTGCAGGGTATGGGCGGCGTCGGTAAGACGCAGGTGGCTTTGGAATACGTGCACCGGTTCAAGGCCGGGTACGACGTGGTCTGGTGGATCGTGGCGGACCCGCCGCAGTTCGTCGACACGGCCCTCGCCGACCTCGCCGGTCGCCTCGGCATCCTCGTCGGGCCGACCCTGCCCGACACGGTCCGGTCGGTGCTCCAGGTGCTCGGCCGTGGTGAGCCGTACGAGCGGTGGCTCGTCGTCTTGGACAACGCCGAAGAACTCGACCAGATCGAGCCCTTCCTGCCGCAGGGCCCCGGGCACGTCCTGCTGACCTCCCGCAACCGCGCCTGGGGCGACCGGGCGAACCCGATCCAGGTGGACGTCTTCGACCGCACCGAGAGTGTGGCGCACCTCGCCCAGCGGGTGCCCACGATCAGCGCCGAGGAGGCCGACCGGGTGGCCGAGGCGCTCGGCGACCTTCCGATCGCGGTGGCCGCGGCGGGCGCCTGGCTCGCCGACACCGGCACGTCGGTCGCCGACTACCTGCGGCAGATCGAGCGGCACGGCCCCAGCGCCCTCTCCGTGGAGGCGACCTGGGACCTGTCACTGAACCGGCTGCTGGAGCAGGCGCCGGCCGCCTACCGGCTGTTGCAGCTCTGTTCGGTGCTGGCCCCGGAGATCGCCCTCGAACTCATCTACAGCGACGAGATGGCGGCGGCCCTCGTGCCGTTCGACCCGTCGGTTTCCGAGCGGCTGGTGCGCGGCGCCCTGGTCCAGCAGATCAACCGCCTGGCACTGCTCAAACTCGATGTCCAGGGCGGTCGGGTCCAGGTGCACCGGCTGTTGCAGGCGGTGGTCCGCGACCGGATGACCGACGACGAGATCACCGCCGCCCGACACCAGGTGCACCTGGTGCTGGCCGCGTCCCGGCCCCGAGGCGACGTGGACGACCCGACCACCTGGGCCCGGCTGCGCATGCTCTGGCCGCACCTGGAGGTCTCCGAGGCGCTGACCTGCCCGGACGAGCCGGTGTGTCAGCTACTGATCGACCGGGTCCGCTATCTGTGGCAGCGCGGTGGTCTGGACCAGGCCGACACGTTCAGCCAGGAGGTGGACGACACCTGGAGCGCCCGGCTCGGGGACACGCACGACGAGGTCGAGGCGTCGGCCCTGGGCCGCCAACTGCTGCACCTGCGGTTCAACCGGGCGAACATCCTGCGCAGTCTGGGCCGGTTCAACGAGGCACGGGACCTGGACGAGGCGGTGCTGGCCGAGCAACGCCGCCTGCTGGGTCCGCTGCACCCGCACAGTCTGATGACCGCCGGCAGCCTCGGCGGTGACCTGCGGGCGCTCGGCCGCTACGCCGAGGCCCTGGAACGGGACCGGTCCACCTACGCCTCCTGGCTCCAGGTGTTCGGCGAGGACCACCCTCGGACGTTGAGCGCGGCCAACAACCTCGCCGTCTCGTACCGGCTGGTCGGCGACTACCGGTCGGCCCGTCGGTGGGACGACGAGGTGCACCAGCGGCGGCGGCTGGTTCTCGGCCCCACGCACCCCTACACACTCGTCTCCGCCGTGCGGCTCGGCAGCGACCTGCGGGAAGCTGGCGAGTACGAAAGGTCGGCCACCCTGCTGCGCACCGTGTACGACACGTACTGCGAGGTGCTCGGGCCGGATGACGGCCAGAGTCTCGCCGCCCAGGTCAACCTGGCGGTATCCCTGCGCAGCTCCGGTCGGGGCAGCGAGGCCGCGCCGATGTTCGAGACGGCCTACCGCGAACTCGACGAACGCTTCGGGGCGGACAACCCGGACACGGTGGCGTGCCGGTCGAGTCGCGCGGCGAACCTGTTGGCCGTCGGCGACGCGGCTCGGGCGCTGACCGAGATGAACGCCGTGCGGGTGGCGTTCGAGGAGCAGCTCCGGCTCGGCCCGGAACACCCGCACGCCCTGGCGACGGTGAGTAACATCTCGGCGGCGGAGCGCGCGCTCGGACGCAGGTCTGACGCGCTCGCGTCGGCGTCCCGGGCGGTCGGCGAGTTGCGCAAGGTGCTCGGGCCGGACCACCCGCACACCCTCGCGGCGGAGGTCAACCAAGCGGTGTGTCTCGCCGAGGAGGGTGACTGGGAGTCGGCGCGGGACCGCCTGCGGGAAACCGCCGGCCGACTGGCCGCGGTGATCGGTGCGGAACACCCCGACACGCTGCGCTGCCTCGGCGATCTCGCCCTGGTGGCGAGGCGGGCCGGCGACGGCCCGGCCACCGAGGACGTCGGCGCCGTGGCGGACCGGCTGGCCGAGGTGATCGGTCTGGAACATCCCACAGTGCAGACCCTGCGCGAACGGCGGTTCGTGGTCCGGGTGATCGACCCACACACCATCTGAGCGGGGCGTTCGGCGGGCGGCCGGCTGTCCGGGCCGACCCGCCGGCCCGGCCGGGCCTGGCGCTCAGAGCCGCGGGCTGGTCGCGAGGTCCGGCGTGGCCAGCCAGGTCAGGGTCTGCGGCAGGATCTCCACCGCCCCGAAGTGCGCGGCGCCGGGCTGCACCTGCACCTCGGCGCGCGAGATCCGCGAGGCGAGCCAGTGTGAGTGCTCCACGGGAGAGAAGCGGTCCTGTTCGCCGTGCCAGAGCCGGACCTCCGCGCGGATGGCGCCCAGGTCGAACCCCCAGCCGCGCCGGATCGCCAGCACGTCGTCGATCCAACCCTCGGGGCCGTGTCGTAGTGCCTCGGAGTACATGTCGGTCAGCAGTCGGCGGATCGCGATGTCGTCGACGACCCGGATGTCCTCGTCGGGCAGTTGGGGGCGGAGGAAGTCCAGAAGCGTCATCGGGTCCCGGCGGGCCTCGTCCGCACGAACCTTCAGATTGAGCGTGAGTTCGGCGAGGTCCTCGTCGGCCTGCCCGTAGTCCTCCACGTTCGATTCCGCCATGCCCGCGTACCAGTCCAAATCGGGTGCGCCGGCCGGGGCGAGCCCCACCAGCACGGCGGCCCTGGTGACCCGGTCCGGCAGCAGCGCGGCGCAGGCCAGGGCGTGGGGCCCGCCACCGGATCGGCCCACCACCGCGAACCTGTCGATGCCGAGGTCGTCGGCGATCGCCGCCACGTCGGCGGCGGCGTCGGCCACCCGCCGGCCCTCGTGCCGGTCGGAGTCGCCGTACCCGGGTCGGTCGTAGCAGACGAGGTGCACGCCGAGGCGGTAGACGACGATGCCCCGGGGGCGAGGGCCGCTGCGGCTGCCCGGGGTGCCGTGCAGCAGGAAGACCGCCGGCCCGTCCGGCGCTCCCGAGGTCTCCACCGCGAGGCGCCGCCCGTCCGGGGTCGTGACGGTGCGCTGTGTCGCATCTTGTCGCGTCACGGTTGGCCTCCCGCGGGTCGTCATGTGCTCCCCCGTGAACGGAGCCGGCGCATCGTCGGCACCGAGTGCAAAGCCCCCGAAATCGCCCAGAACACATCCTTGTTGTGCAGCGTACTGCCCGTCGTGGATGCCCGCCATGGGCCAGCGGGTCAATGCCGGTGGGTTGGGCCACCCGAACGGGCCGCTACCCTGGTAGCCCGAGGGGAAGGGGCACCAAGAGGGTGGCTAGGACCTACAACGTCGTGACGTACGGCTGCCAGATGAACGTGCACGATTCTGAGCGGATCTCCGGCCTGCTCGAACAGGCCGGCTACGTGCGCGCGGTGCCGACCGACGACACCCCGGACATCGTCGTCTTCAACACCTGCGCGGTGCGAGAGAACGCGGACAACCGGCTCTACGGCAACCTCGGTCGTCTGCGCCCGGTGAAGGACAAGCATCCCGGGATGCAGATCGCGGTCGGCGGCTGCCTCGCTCAGAAGGATCGGGGCGACATCGTCCGCAAGGCCCCCTGGGTGGACGTGGTCTTCGGCACCCACAACATCGGCGCGTTGCCGGTGCTGTTGGAGCGGGCCCGGCACAACGCCGCCGCCGAGGTGGAGATCCTGGAGTCGCTCGACGTCTTCCCGTCCACGCTGCCCACCCGCCGCGAGTCCACGTACGCCGGCTGGGTGTCGATCTCGGTGGGGTGCAACAACACCTGCACGTTCTGCATCGTGCCGGCGCTGCGCGGCAAGGAGAAGGACCGGCGCCCCGGCGACATCCTCTCCGAGGTGCGCGCCCTGGTCGACGAGGGCGTGCTGGAGGTGACCCTGCTCGGGCAGAACGTCAACTCGTACGGCGTGGAGTTCGGCGACCGGTTCGCGTTCGGCAAGCTGCTGCGGGCCTGCGGCGACATCGACGGGTTGGAGCGCGTGCGCTTCACCAGCCCGCACCCGAAGGACTTCACCGACGACGTGATCGCCGCCATGGCCGAGACGCCGAACGTCTGCCACTCGCTGCACATGCCGTTGCAGTCCGGCTCCGACGACGTGCTCCGGGCGATGCGCCGGTCCTACCGCTCCGAGCGCTACCTGGGGATCATCGAGAAGGTCCGCGCGGCGATGCCGGACGCGGCGATCACCACCGACATCATCGTCGGCTTCCCCGGTGAGACCGAGGCCGACTTCCAGCGCACCCTGGACGTGGTCCGGGAGGCCCGGTTCTCCTCGGCCTTCACCTTCCAGTACTCGAAGCGGCCCGGCACCCCTGCCGCGACAATGGGCGATCAGCTGCCCAAGCAGGTCGTGCAGGAACGCTACGAGCGGTTGATCGCCTGCGTCGAGGACATCACCTGGGCGGAGAACAAGCGCCTCGTCGGTGAGACCGTCGAGGTGCTGGTCGCCGTCGGTGAGGGCCGCAAGGACGAGCGGACCGGCCGGATGTCCGGTCGGGCGCGCGACGGTCGACTGGTGCACTTCGCGACCGAGACCGCCGACGGGGAGTCCCTCGCCGGTCAGATCCGGCCGGGCGACATCGTGCACACCACTGTCACGTACGCCGCCCCGCACCACCTGAACGCCGACGGACCGCCGGTGGCGCACCGTCGCACCCGCGCCGGCGACGCGGCCGAGGCGGGTCGCTCCCCGCGTACCCCCGGGGTGTTGCTCGGTCTGCCGACGATCGGCGCACCGCCGGTCGTGGCCGCCCCCGCCGCTGGCTGCGCCACCCACTGACCGCACGGAAGGGCCCCTGGACGAGGGGCCCTTCCGTGAAGGGTCGAGTCAGACGGTGATCCGGCCGGCGCCGGCGCCCGCCGTCACGATGGACTTGACGTTGCTCGCGGTGTCCAGTTGGTAGGAGTACGGGATGCTGGCCACGCTGCCGCCGGCCTGGCCGGTGGGCGAGTTGACGAAGTGGTTGTTGCGGGCGACCAGGTTGCCGGGCCCCGAGTCTCCCTCGCCACGGTGGTACGGGTCGTCGACGTTCTCGAAGTAGTTGCCCTCGACGAGCACCCCGGCGTTCTCCGTGGACGCCACGCCGTAGCCGCCGTTGGCCCGGTAGTAGTTGTTGTACACGTGCACCGGGTTGCCGAAGCGCACCCGGGGGTTGCGCTGGTTGCTGCCGTCGAACCAGTTGTGGTGGTAGCTCACCCGCAGGTGACCGACGTCCTGGCTGGCGTTGTCGTCGCTGTGGCCGAGCAGCATTGTCTTGTCGTGGCTGAAGACCCGGTTCCACGAGACGGTGACGAAGTCCGAGCCGCGCTTGATGTCGACGGCCCCGTCGTACCCGTTGCTGAAGCTGTTGTGGTCGATCCAGATGTTGGTGGCCGACTCCTGCACATTGATCGCGTCGTCGTTCCAGCTGCGGAAGGTCAGGTTGCGGATGATCACGTTGCGGTCACCGCTGACGTTGAGCCCGCAGCCGGCGATGGTCGCGCCGTAGTTGCCGAGGATGGTCTTGTTGGACCGGACCCGCAGCATGCCCGAGCAGGTGATCGTTCCGGACACCCGGATCACCGCGGCGCCTGTCGCGTTCAGTGCGCTGGTCAGGGCCGAGGCGGTGGTGACGGTGGTGGTGGCGGCGTTGCCGCCACCGGTGGTGCCGCCGTTCTGGGTGGCCCAGCCGACAAGTGTCGAGGGCGGCTGCGTGCTGGGCGGGGGAGTGCTCGACGGTGGCGGGTCGGTCGGCGGTGGGGTGGTCGGTGTGGTGCTGCCGGTGCAGGCGACGTCGTTCAGGCTGAAGCTGCTCGGAGCCGGGTTGCTGGAGCTGTTCCAGCTCGCGTTGAAGCCGAACGTGGCGCTGGCGTTTGTCGCCAGGTTGCCGTTGTAGTCGACGTTTGTCGCGGAGACCTGGCTGCCGCTCTGCGAGGCGGTGGCGCCCCACGCCTGGCTGACCTGCTGACCGGCCCCGTACGACCAGCGCAGTGTCCACCCGGAGACCGGGTCGCCGAGGTTGGTGACAGTGACGTTGCCGGTGAACCCGCCCGGCCACTGGCTGGCGACCGAGTAGGCCACCTGGCAGCCGGCGGCCGCCTGGGCGGACACGGAGGTCAACAGCGCAGCGCTGACCAGGGTGGCGGTGGCTGCGGCAGTGGTGGCGATCAGCGTCATTCGACGCCGTCCTGTGCGCATGCTGCTTCCTTTCGAGAAGGCGGACGGAGGTGTCGCGACGCCCATGCCCGTGGGCGGCGAGTCTCGGCCGGGACCAGTGGTCCTCGGGCCCGCCAGTGCAGGTTCGTGAAGGAAAGCGGCTCCCGCGCTCGCGCCCGCCAACGAAGAGGCAAGCGCTTTCCCGATAAGAACATAGAAGTGTCTGAATGTAAATGGCCGGGACGGCCGGTGCGCTGCTGCCGGGACGGCCGGCGCGCTGCGCACCGGCCGTCCCGGTGGATCAGCAGCCGGTGCCGCTGAGTTTCACGGTGCCCGGCGCGCTGGCCGTGCCGTTGGCGGTGAAGCCCACCGTCACCGACCCGCCCGCCGGCAGGGACGGGGCATGGCTCGGAGCCGCCGCGGTGACAGTCGTACCGGACTGCGTGACGGTGGCGTTCCAGCCACTGCCCAACGTCACCCCGGACGGCCAACTCCAGGCGACCGACCACGGGTTCACAGCGCCCGAGCCGGTGTTCTTCACCGTCAACTCTCCCTGGAAGCCGCCCTGCCAGGCGTTGACCTGCCGGTAGGTGGCCGTGCAGGCGCCGGTCGGTGGGTCCGTCGGTGGGTCCGTCGGCGGATCGGTCGGCCCACCGGTGCCGCCACCGGACGGCGCGATCAGGTACGGCTGGAGGACCGCCTGCTTGGCGGTGTTGACGTTCGTCCAGTCGTCGAGCGCGATCCCGCCGGTGTCACCCGAGTTGGGATTCCACGACCAGTAGGTGAAGGACATCCCGGTCACCCCGGTCCCGGTGTACGCCATCAGCTTCTCCAGCCACACCTTGTCCTTCGGGTCGACCAGTGTGCTGCCGAACTCACCCATCATGATCGGGGCGATGTTCTGCTTGTAGAGGTAACCGAAGTACTTGTCCCAGATGGCCGGCATGTTCGCCGGGTAGTCCGGGGCGTCGAACCAGGTCTGCCGGTACACCGAGGTGGCGTACTCGTGCGGCGAGTAGACCAACCGGTTCGCCACGCTCAGCCGGACCGGGAACTGACCCGCCTTCGACAGGTTGCCGCCCCACCAACCGCAGTCCTCGTCGTTGCTGGTGTCGCCGTCCCAGACGTTGGAGAGGCCACCGCTCGGGCAGCTCACCCCCTCCACGAAGATCAACCAGTTGGGCTGGACGCCGAGGATGGCGTTCCCGGCCCGCTCGGCGGCGAGCCGCCAGTCCCGGGTGGTGTCGCCACAGCCCCAGCACGCGCCGGTGGCCGCCGGGTTGGTGCCCTCCGCGTGCGGCTCGTTGTGCAGGTCGGCGCCGATCACCGTCGGGTTGCCCGCGTACCGCTGGGCGAGCATCTTCCAGTCGTTGATCCAGGTCGCCTCGGAAACCGTCGACGTGTACCAGAGCGGCGACTGCCCGGCCGCCGTCGGCCGGTGCCGGTCCAGGATGATCCGCATGCCCTTGCTGCCGGCATAGTCGATCACCTTGTCCAGGATCTGCAACGGCGACAACCCGATCAGGTCCGGGTTGACGAAGTCGTTGATCCCACTGGCGGTCGCCCCCGGCTTCAGCGCGTCGTTCGAGTACGGCACCCGCAACGTGTTGTAACCCAGCCGGGCCATCGTGTCGAGCTGTCCCCGCCACGGGTTGTTCGACCACAGCCCGTGGAAGGTCTTGTTGTCGGTCTCCATGCCGAACCAGTTGATGCCGGTCAACCGGACGGTCGTACCGGTGCTGTCCACGATCTGGTTGCCACTGGTACGCAGATAACCCGTACCGGTGCCGGCGGCGACGGCCGGGCTGGTGCTGACGGCGGCGGCGAGGAACACGCCGGCCGCGACGGTGACGAGCGCGGTGAGCGCGCCGCCGAGAGCTTGAGGACGGAACAATTCGAGCTCCACTTCGGAGGTCCGACGCCGTCCAGGAACGACGCCGGCGGGCAGCCGTCGGCACGTCGCGGTCCCCCAAGGGGTACGCGGACAGCACACGACGGCCCATGTCACGCGGACGTGGTCACTCGCGGAAGCTCACCGGCGGCCCTCGACGGCGGATGTTCCGCCTTCGTCGCCCTCGCGCCGGTGGCCCTACCTGGCTCCGTCGCTCATTCTGATCAGCCCACGTCAATGCGTCAACCTCCCCGCTCACACCGCCCGCCCGTACCGCCCGGCCTGGCGTGGTGTGGAGTGGCGCTGCCCGCGCCGCGCGTCCGTTCGCAACGCGCTCCCCCGCACATGATCGTGCTCCAACCTGGATGTAGTGGTTTCCCGGCACCAGGTGGCCACTACATCCTGGATCGAGCATGACCTTGGTGGGCGCGGATGCGCCGAACCCGGCTCCCGATCCCCCCAGCACCCCCTGCTGGTCGTCGAGAGCCGCCCACCATCAGGGGCGGACACGCGGGAGCCCCCGGTCCCGCTGGGGGACCGGGGGCTCCGGACGTCGTCAGCTCAGCCGGCCTGCTCGGCGAGTTGGAGGAACTGCCGCTTGGAGGCGAGGGCCTGCTCAGCCTCCTTGATCCGGCGTGCGTCCCCGGCGCTCTGCGCCCGGGCCAGCCGGTCCTCGGCCTCCGCCACCTGCGCCCGCATCTGGGCGAGCAGCGGGTTGTCCTCCTTGGTGGTGCGGCGCCACGCCGAGTCCATCACGTCACGGACCTTGTCGTCGATGACGCGCAGTCGGCGCTCCAGCCCGGCGGCTGCCTCGCGGGGCACCCGGCCGGCCTCGTGCCACTGGGCCTGGATCTCCCGCAGCTTGGCCTGGGCGCCCTTCGGGTCGGCGTCGATGTCCAACGCCTCGGCCTCGGCGATCAGGGCCTGCTTGCGCTCCAGGTTGCCGCGCTGCTCGTTGTCCCGTGCGGAGAAGACCTCGCTGCGCCGGCTGAAGAAGGCGTCCTGCGCACCCCGGAACCGTTCCCAGAGCTTCTGCTCGGCCTCCTTGGAGGCGCGCGGAGCGGCCTTCCACTGGGTCATCAGGTCCTTGAGCTGGTTGGCGGTGGCGGCCCAGTCGGTGGAGTCGGAGAGCTTCTCCGCTTCGGCGACCAACTCCTCCTTGGCGGTCTGGGCCTGCTTGCGCTGCGAGTCCAGGGAGGCGAAGTGGGCGCCGCGGCGGCGGGTGAAGCCGTCCCGGGCGGCGGCGAACCGCTTCCACAGCTCACCGTCGGCCTTCTTGTCGACCCCGCGGATGGTCTTCCACTCGTCGAGGATCTCCTTGAGCCGGTCCCCGGCGGTCTTCCACCCGGTGGATTCGGCGGCCAGCTTCTCGGCCTCCTCGACCAGCGCGGTCTTGCGGGCCAGGGCCTCGCCGCGAGCGGCGTCCCGGGCGGCGCGCGCCTCGCCGGCCTTCTCCTCGGCGAGGGTCGCCAGCTTGTCCAGGCGGGTGGCCAGCGCGTCGATGTCGCCGACCACGTTGGCCTCGGGCAGCGTGGCACGGATCCGCCGGATCGTGCTCAAGGAGTGCCCGGCGTCCGCCGCACCCGACTTGAGTCGCGCCTCGGTCAGGTCCACCTCGGTCACCAGGTCGGCGAAGCGACGGGCGAAGTGTGCCAGGCCCTCCTCCGGTGCTCCCGCCTGCCAGGATCCGACCACCCGCTCTCCCTCGGTGGTCTTGACGTACACGGTGCCGTCCGCGTCCACCCGTCCGAAGGCAGTCCAGTCGCTCATGTACCCATCCTCGTTCTCCCGGCGTCGAGGGATCGATCCCCCGTCGCCGCCACGGCGCAGCCAAGTTGCTTCCGGCATTGTCACAGGTCCGACCCGGTCCGCGTCGAGCGCCTATCGCCGACCGTGACCATACGGTGTCCTAGGGGCCGAATGACCGGATCGGCGCGGAGACGCACCGGGGATTCCCGCTACGGTGGACGGGTGCCACTGGTCGCTGCCGCCGTCTGCCCGCATCCGCCCCTGCTCGTGCCCGAGGTGGCCGGCTCCGCGGCCCCGGAGTTGGACGGTCTGCGGGCGGCCTGCGACACCGCCGTACGCCGGCTGTTGGCCGCCGATCCGGACATTGTGGTGCTGGTGGGCACCGGCCCGGTGACCGGCCCGATCCGCACCCCGGCGACCGGTTCTCTCCAGCCCTGGGGTGTCGACCTGGACGTGCCGTTGGTGCCAGACCTTCCGGACCGGGGCGCGGTGCTGCCGTTGAGCCTGACCATCGGCGCGTGGTTGCTGGCCCGTCACGACACCCGACCGCCGGTGACGGCAGTGCAGGTGGCCGCCGACGCCGGCCCGGCCGAGCTGGCCGCGCTCGCTGACGAGGTCGGCGCCGCCGGCGACCGGGTGGCGTCGCTGGTGCTCGGGGACGGGTCGGCCTGCCGGGGAGAGAAAGCACCCGGGTACGACGACGCGCGCGCCCTCCCGTACGACCAGAGTGTCGCCGCGGCGCTGGCCGACGCGGACCTGGACGCCCTGCTCGGCCTCGACCCGGTGGTGTCGACGGAGCTGAAGGCCGCCGGTCGCGCCCCCTGGCAGGTGCTCGCCGGCGCGGCCCGCGCGGCTGGCGGTGGGTGGCGTGGCGAGTTGCTGCACGACTCCGCTCCCTACGGGGTGGCCTACTTCGTGGCGTCCTGGGAGCGGGTGTGACGGGCACGGTTGTCGCTGTGGTCGGCCCGACCGCGGCTGGCAAGTCCGCGCTGAGCATCGCGTTGGCGCACGCCTTGGACGGCGAGGTGGTCAATGCGGACTCGATGCAGCTCTACCGGGGCATGGACATCGGCACCGCGAAGCTGACCCTCGCCGAGCGGGACGGGGTGCCGCATCACCTGCTGGACGTCTGGGACGTCACCGAGCCGGCGAGCGTCGCGGAGTACCAGCGACTGGCCCGCGCGGCGGTGGACGACATCCTGTCCCGGGGGCGGGTGCCGTTGCTGGTCGGTGGCTCCGGGCTGTACGTACGGGCGGTGCTGGAGCGCTTCGAGTTCCCCGGCACGGACGCGGCGCTGCGGGACCGGCTGGAACGGGAGTTGGCCGAGGTCGGCCCCGCCCCGCTGTACGCGCGGCTGCGCGCCGCCGACCCGGTCGCCGCCGAGGGCATCCTGCCTGGCAACGGCCGGCGGATCGTGCGGGCGCTGGAGGTGATCGAGCTCACCGGCGCGCCGTTCGCCGCCTCGCTGCCGCAGCCCACGCCGTACTACCCGTCGGTGCAGCTCGGCGTCGACCTGGACACCGGCCTGCTGGACGAGCGGATCGCCCTGCGGGTCGACCGGATGTGGGCCGACGGCCTGGTGCCGGAGACCCGTGAGCTGGTCGGGCGCGGGCTGGCCGGGGGGCGGACGGCGAGTCGGGCGCTCGGCTACCAGCAGGTGCTGCGCCTGCTCGCCGGTGAGCTGACCGAGGCGCAGGCGCACGAGGAGACGGTCCGGGCGACCCGGCGCTTCGTCCGCCGGCAGCGGTCCTGGTTCCGCCGTGACCCGCGGATCCACTGGCTGGACTCGACGACCCCGGACCTGATCGGGGCCGCCCTGCGTCTGGTGCCGGCCGCTGCGCGATGATGGGGGCGTGGAGTTCACCAAGGGCCACGGCACCGGCAACGACTTCGTCCTTCTTCCCGACCCGGACGGTCAGCTCGACCTGACCCCGGAGCTGGTCGCGGCGCTCTGCGACAGGCGTCGGGGCATCGGCGCGGACGGCGTGCTGCGGGTGGTCCGCGCGGCCAAGCATCCGGACGGCGCGGGTCTGGCCGGCGAGGCCGAGTGGTTCATGGACTACTGGAACGCCGACGGCTCGTTCGCCGAGATGTGTGGCAACGGCGCCCGGGTCTTCGTGCGCTACCTGCTCGACACCGGGTTGGCCACGCCGGCCGGCGCGGCGCTGCCGGTGGCGACCCGGGCCGGCGTCGTGCGTGCGCTGGTCGAGGGCGACGTCGTGTCCGTCGAGATGCGCCGACCCCAGGTGTACGACAGTTCCGCCGCCACCCTCGGCGGGCTGACCCTGGCCGGTGCGGTCGTGGACGTGGGCAACCCGCATCTGGTCTGCGTGTTGCCGGCCGGCGTGGAGCTGTCGGCGCTGGACCTGACCGTCGCGCCCGGGTTCGATCCGGCGGTCTTCCCGAGTGGGGTGAACGTGGAGTTCATCGTGGCGGGTGACCCGGTCGACGGCAGCGACGAGCACAGCCTGATGCGGGTGTACGAGCGCGGTAGCGCCGAGACCCTGTCCTGCGGCACCGGTGCCTGCGCGGTGGGTGCCGTGGCGCTGCGCGACGCCGGGCGAAACACCGGCGTGGTCGCGGTCGACGTGCCCGGAGGCCGCCTCACGGTGACGGTCACCGCCGACTCCTGCTGGCTCTCCGGCCCCGCCGTCCTGGTGGCCACCGGCGAGCTGAACCCAACAGCGCTCCGCCCCTAACAGCCCCCCACGCGCCCCACCCCCACCCCCACCCGTGTTGATCAAGAGGTTTGCGTCAGGTCTTGCGTACTTCCTGACGCAAACCTCTTGATCAACGGCGCGGTCGGTGGGGGTGGGCCGTTGGCGCGTTACGGGGTGGCGCTGGCGCTTGCCGCGATCTCGGGGAGGTCGGCGGGGCCGGGGTCGGCGGCCGGGAGCGGGCTCGGGTTGTGCGCGGCGGCGCGCACGGCGGCGGCGACCGCCGGGGCGACCCGGGAGTCGAACACGCTCGGCACGATCACCGTCGGGTTGATCTTCTCTTCGCCGACCACGTCCGCGATGGCCCGGGCGGCCGCGAGGGCCATCTCCTCGGTGAACTCCTCGGCGTGCGCGTCCAGCATGCCGCGGAACACCCCGGGGAACGCGAGCACGTTGTTGATCTGGTTCGGCTGGTCCGAGCGGCCGGTGGCGACCACTGCGGCGTGCTTGCGCGCCTCCCGTGGGTCGACCTCCGGGTCGGGGTTGGCCAGGGCGAAGACGATCGAGTCCTTCGCCATCTGCGCGATGTCGTCGCCGGTGAGCAGGTTCGGCGCGCTGACCCCGATGAACACGTCGGCGCCACGGATGGCACCGGGCAGGTCGCCCGAGTAGTTCTCCTTGTTGGTGTTCTCCGCCAGCCACTGCCACGCCGAGTTGAGCCCGGTCAGCCCACGGTGCAGGGCACCCTCCCGGTCGCACGCGATGATGTCGCCGACGCCCTGGCGCAGCAGCAGCTTCATGATCGCGGTGCCGGCCGCGCCGGCTCCGGAGACGACCACCCGGACGTCCTCGAGCCGCTTGCCCACCACCCGCAGCGCGTTGGTCAGCGCGGCCAGCACGCAGATCGCGGTGCCGTGCTGATCGTCGTGGAAGACCGGGATGTCCAGCGCCTCGCGCAGCCGGGCCTCGATCTCGAAGCAGCGCGGCGCGGCGATGTCCTCCAGGTTGATGCCGCCGTAGGCCGGCGCGATCGCCTTGACGATCTGCACGATCTCGTCGGTGTCCTGGGTGTCCAGCACCACCGGCCAGGCGTCCACCCCGCCGAAACGCTTGAACAGCGCGGCCTTGCCCTCCATCACCGGCAGCGACGCGGCCGGCCCGAGGTTGCCCAGGCCGAGCACCGCCGAGCCGTCGCTGACCACAGCGACGGTGTTGCGCTTGATGGTCAGTCGCCGGGCGTCGGCCGGGTTCTCGGCGATCGCCATGCAGACCCGGGCCACCCCCGGGGTGTACGCGCGCGACAGCTCGTCGCGGTTGCGCAGCGCGACCTTCGAGGTCACCTCGATCTTGCCGCCCAGGTGCAGCAGGAACGTCCGGTCCGACACCTTGCGCACGTCCACGCCATCCAGCGCGGTCAGCGCGTCGACCACCTGGTCGGCGTGCCCGGCGTCGGCGGTGTCGCAGGTCAGGTCGACGATCACGTGGGTCGGGTCCGAGTCCACCACGTCCAGCGCCGTGACGATCGCCCCGGCCTCGCCGACGGAGGTGGTGAGTCGGCCGATCGAGGAGGCGTCCGCGGTCACGGCGATCCGGATGGTGATCGAAAATCCGGCGCTGGGCAGTCGGGTGATGGCCACGGGATCCCTCCGTAACGGCTGTGCGGCCGTTCGGCCGCCGCCCGCATTTCTACCGGGTTGTCGCGGCCGACCAGCATTCGCCCCCACTTTTGGCGACCTTCACCATGGGCATATAGCAGGTGCGTTCGGCGTTGTGTCATGTCAGGATTACGTTCTACTTATCAAAACGGACAGGAGAACCGCTTGCGAGACCAGGAGAGCTTTGTCCCCGTCGAGGACGAGCTCGACGACGTCACCACCGGCGAGATGGAGCTGTCGGAGCGGCAGTCCCTCCGACGCGTCCCGGGCCTGTCAACCGAGCTCACCGACGTCACCGAGGTGGAATACCGCCAGCTGCGGCTGGAGCGGGTCGTCCTGGTGGGCGTCTGGACCGAAGGCACTGTCACCGACGCGGAAAACTCGCTGACCGAGCTAGCCGCGCTGGCCGAGACCGCCGGTTCGCAGGTGCTCGAAGGGCTCATCCAACGTCGTACCCGACCCGACCCGGCCACGTACATCGGCCGTGGCAAGGTCGACGACCTTGGCGCGGTGGTGCTTTCCACCGGCGCCGACACGGTCATCTGTGACGGTGAGCTGTCCCCGTCGCAGCTGCGCAACCTGGAGCAGCGCACCAAGGTCAAGGTCGTCGACCGCACCGCGCTGATCCTCGACATCTTCGCCCAGCACGCCAAGAGCAAGGAAGGTAAGGCGCAGGTCGAGCTGGCCCAGCTCCAATACCTGCTGCCCCGACTGCGCGGTTGGGGTGAGACGCTCTCCCGGCAGACCGGTGGTTCCGGCCGCGGTGGTGGCGCCGGTGGCGGTGTGGGTGTTCGTGGTCCCGGTGAGACCAAGCTGGAGACCGACCGGCGGCGCATCCGTCACCGCATCTCCCGGCTGCGTCGTGAGATCAAGAGCATGAAGACGGTCCGCGTGACCAAGCGTGCCCGGCGTTCCCGCAACTCCGTTCCCGCGGTCGCCATCGCCGGCTACACCAACGCCGGCAAGTCCAGCCTGCTCAACCGGCTGACCGGCGCGGGCGTGCTGGTGGAGAACGCGCTGTTCGCCACGCTGGACCCGACGACCCGCAAGGCCACCACCTCGGACGGGCGGCTCTACACCCTCTCCGACACCGTCGGCTTCGTCCGACACCTCCCGCACCAGATCGTCGAGGCGTTCCGTTCGACGTTGGAGGAGGTCGCGGAGGCGGATCTGGTGGTGCACGTCGTGGACGGCACCCACCCGGATCCGGAGGAGCAGGTTCGGGCGGTCCACGCGGTGCTTGCCGAGGTCAGCGCGGACCGGCTTCCCGAGCTGTTGGTGGTCAACAAAACCGACGCGGCCGACGAGGACACTCTGCTGCGGCTCAAGCGGCTCTGGCCGGACGCGATCTTCGTGTCCGCGCACTCGGGGCGCGGCATGGACGAGCTGCGCGCGGCGATCGAGGAGCGGCTACCGAGTCCGGCCGTGGAGGTCCGGGCCGTGCTGCCGTACGACCGGGGCGACCTGGTCGCTCGGGCGCACCGCACTGGTGAGGTGCTCAGCACGTCGCACCTGCCGGAGGGCACTCTGCTGCACGTCCGCGTCGGCGCGGAGCTTGCGGCGGAGCTGACGGCCTTCGACGTGGAGCGGCAGGGGCAGGCGGCCGGCAGCCGGTCCTGAGCGGCCACGGCGTCATCCACCGGAAACGCGCGGCATGCGACACTGGCCGAATGCGCCGCGTTGTTTCCTCGGTCACGGTTGCCCTCGGCCTGCTCGGGGCAACCGTGGCGCTCGCCGGAGTCGCCGCAGCGGCTCCCGCCCCTGGGGCGTCCGGGCCGCCCGCAGCGAACCCTGGCCAGAAGCGATGCACGATCGCCGACGAGCGCCTACGGGAGCTGTCCGGGCTGGTGGCCACCAAGAGTGGCTACATCGTCATCAACGACGGCACCGACGTCGCGGCGCGCAAGCGTGTGTTCTTCCTCGACAGCAAGTGCAAGATCTCGAAGGAGCCGGTCCGCTACTCGGGGCAGGGTCCGTTCGACACCGAGGATCTCGCCCTGTCCAAGGACGGCCGCACCCTCTGGATCGCCGACACCGGTGACAACCCCGACTCGAAGGAGCGCCGCAGCCGCGTCGCACTCTGGTCGATGCCGGTCACCGGCGCCAAGCAGCCGACGCTGCACCGGCTCTCCTACCCGGAGGCCAAACCGCACGACGCTGAGGCGCTGCTCATCGGCGACGACGGAAAACCGCTGATCATCACCAAGGTGACCAGTGGCAAGGCCGAGATCTACACGCCGTCGGCGGCCCTCAAGAGCGGCGACACCGACCCGGTGCCGATGCGTAAGGCCGGCGAGCTCACGCTGCCGAAGACCCAGACGGAGAACACCCTCAACACGTTCGGACGGATTGCCATCACCGGCGCATCGAGGGCACCGGACGGCTCCCGGGTGGTTCTGCGCACGTACGCGGACGCCTTCGAGTTCGACGTGACCGGTGGCGACATCGTGGGCGCGCTCACCACCGGCAAGCCGCGGGTGACGCCGCTGGCCGACCCGTTCGGCGAGGCCATCAGCTACACCTCGGATGGAAAGTCGTTCCTCACCGTCTCCGACGCGGGCCGGTTCACCGAAGACGAGCCGGTCGACATCCTCGGCTACACCCCGTCCACGTCGACCGCCGCGCCGCTGAGTGCGGAGGACGGCGGCAAGCCGGCCGCCTCGAAGTCCTGGACCGACGGGCTGAGCCTCGACGACATCACGTACCTGGTCGGGGCGGTCGGGCTGATCGGCCTTCTGTTGGTCGCCGCCGGAATCTTCGGCATCGTTCGCGCCCGCCGTCGGCCGCCGACCGCTGACGAGTCCGACCCGTCGGAGCCGGACGGTGATTCGTTCGGCCCGCGCGCCGGCCGCGCCGTTGACGGGTTCCCGGCCGACGACGACCGCAGGCGTGGTGTCTACGGGGGTGGCGTGCCGGCCGGCGGCGCGGTCTACGGCGGCGGTGCGGGTCGCGGTGGCCCGGCCCCGGCGGGTGGTGCGGCTCGTGGCGGCCCGGCCCCGGCGGGTGGTGCCGTGTACGGCGGCGGCGGACGGCCGCCCTCGGCTGACGGCGGCTACGGTGCGGCGCGACCGGACGGCGGCGGTCCAGGCGTTTACGGCGGTGGCGGTCGTCCCCCGGCTGGTGGCGGTGGTCGTCCCCCGGCTGGCGGTGGCGGTGGTCGTCCCCCGGCTGGCGGCGGTGGCCGTCCCCCGGCCAGTGGTGGCGGTCGTCCGCAGGGCGGTGGTGGCCGTCCTGGCGGTGGCGTCTACGGCGGCGACGGCGGTCAGCCCGGTCGCGCGGAGCCGCCCCGGCGCGGAGGGCAGGAGCCCGACCACCGTGGCCAGCGGCCCGGCCGCCGACGTGACGACGACGCGCCTGTGGACCCGTACGGGCAGTATCCCGGGGGCGGTCGCGGTCCCCGAGGCGACCGTTACTGATCGACGTTGAGGCGCTCACCCGCCCTGACGAGTGGTGCGGGTGAGCGCCGTCGGCACCCACCCGCCAAGGTCAGATCCGGCGTAGCACCGCCACGACTCGTCCCATGATGGTGGCGTCATCGCCGGGGATCGGGTCGAAGGCCGGGTTCTGCGGCATCAGCCAGACGTGCCCGTCGCGCCGCCGGTAGGTCTTCACTGTCGCCTCGCCGTCGAGCATGGCGGCCACGATCTCGCCGGAGTCGGCGGTCGGCTGTTGCCGGACGACCACCCAGTCGCCGTCGCAGATCGCCGCGTCGAGCATCGAGTCGCCCTTGACCTGGAGCATGAAGACCTCGCCCTCACCCACCAGCTCGCGGGGGAGGGGGAAGATGTCCTCCACTGCCTGCTCGGCGAGGATCGGCCCACCGGCGGCGATCCGGCCGAGCATCGGCACGTACGCCGGGGTGGGCCGCTGTGCTCTCGACAGCTCGTCGTCGATCGCCTCGCTGGGGGCGCGGACGTCCACCGCGCGCGGCCGGTTCGGGTCGCGGCGCAGGAAGCCCTTCTTCTCCAGCTCCTTGAGCTGGTAGGCGACGCTGGACGGCGACACCAGGCCGACCGCCTCGCCGATCTCGCGGACGCTCGGCGGGTAGCCGTGACGTTCCACCCAGTTGCGGATGAACTCCAGGATGCGCCGTTGCCGGGCGGTCAGGTCAACCGTCGCCGGGTCGGGGAAGGCGCTGACCACCGGGGTGACCGGACGCACGGCGGGCTGACCCGTCCGGCTGCGCGCGGCGCTGCGGCGTCGGGTGGCTGGCGGGCCCGCCTCGGTGATCTGCTGCGGGCTCTTCGGCCGGCTGGCCCGGTCCTCGGTCACGTCCGTCCTCCCTGGTCGGCGCTGGGTGCCTCGTCGGCTCGTGGTGCGTGCGGTGGTGCCACGTTGTTCATGACCGTATAGGTGAGATCAGTCATTTTCAAACATCTGTACGACCTCTCACCGGCGTGTCGGGGTGAAAAAGCGCTCCGGTCGTACGGATGTTCTGATAAATGGTACGTCAGGTAGCACTGGTGTTCGATCCTGGATCATTTTCCGGCCGTGTTCGGCCGGTTGGCCGGTAACTCGAGCGGCATCGTGACGTTGGGTCTTCGGGCGTTGTGCGGTGCGTTGGTGACCGGTTGGTCCGTGACGCGCCGGACACGCCGGCCAACTTGACCCGGCTTCCCCAGCGACATACGGTCGACCCCTAGATGTAGTAGTGACACGGGCGTAAGTTGCCTACAGGTTGGGTCTGACTACCGACCGCACTCCCGTAACGTCGATCACGGCGGGCGTCATCCGAGGATGGCACCGTCGTGGTGAGTCGTGCCCGGGGGTGTGTTCCGGTGTGCTCGCGGTTGATCATTATTTGGAGGTGGGCGATGCGGTGTCCGTACTGCCGGCACGCTGACTCCCGGGTGGTCGACTCGCGGGAGGCCGACGACGGCCAGCTCATCCGACGGCGGCGGTCCTGCCCGGAGTGCGGCAAGCGGTTCACCACCGTCGAGGAGGCGGTCCTCGCGGTCGTCAAGCGCAGCGGGGTGACCGAGCCGTTCAGTCGCACGAAGATCATCGGCGGGGTGCGTAAGGCGTGCCAGGGCCGGCCGGTGGACGACGACTCGCTCGCGCTGCTCGCGCAGCGGGTGGAGGAGACGGTCCGGGCCAAGGGGGCCGCCGAGATCCCCAGCCACGACGTGGGCCTGGCGATCCTGGGTCCGCTACGCGACCTGGACGAGATCGCCTACCTGCGGTTCGCCAGCGTCTACCGCTCGTTCGACTCGCTCGCCGACTTCGAGCGCGAGATCGAGACGTTGCGGGCCGCGGCGCGAGCCCGGGAGCAGGGCCGGGCCGATGCGGTTGAGGCCGCCGGCCGTACCAGCTGAGACTTCACGGTTTTTCAAGAGATTGGGACGCGCGGTGGGTGACCGCGCAGACGAGGGGGGCGACGGCGTGACTACTAGCCGTTCACGAAGCAAGGCAGGCGCGGGGCTGAAGATCGAGCGGGTGTGGACGACCGAGGGGGTCCACCCGTACGACGAGGTCTCCTGGGAGCGCCGTGACGTCGTGATGACGAACTGGCGGGACGGCTCGATCAACTTCGAGCAGCGTGGGGTGGAGTTCCCGGAGTCGTGGAGCGTCAACGCGGCGAACATCGTGACCACCAAGTACTTCCGGGGAGCGGTGGGGACCCCGGAGCGGGAGTGGTCGCTCAGGCAGTTGATCGACCGGGTGGTCACCACCTACCGCACCGCGGGTGAGGAGTACGGCTACTTCGCCAGCCCGGCCGACGCCGAGGTGTTCGCGCACGAGCTGACCTGGATGCTGCTGAACCAGGTGTTCAGCTTCAACTCGCCGGTCTGGTTCAACGTCGGCACGCCGTCGCCGCAGCAGGTCAGCGCCTGCTTCATCCTGGCCGTCGACGACTCGATGGACTCGATCCTCGACTGGTACAAGGAGGAGGGGCTGATCTTCAAGGGCGGCTCCGGCTCCGGGGTCAACCTGTCGCGGATCCGCTCGTCCCGTGAGCTGCTCTCCTCCGGCGGCAACGCCTCCGGCCCGGTCAGCTTCATGCGCGGCGCGGACGCCTCCGCCGGCACCATCAAGTCCGGCGGCGCGACCCGCCGGGCGGCCAAGATGGTCATCATCGACGTCGACCACCCGGACATCCAGGAGTTCGTTGTCACGAAGGCGCGCGAGGAGGACAAGATCCGCGCGCTGCGTGACGCCGGGTTCGACATGGACCTCGGTGGTTCCGACATCGTCAGCGTGCAGTACCAGAACGCCAACAACTCGGTCCGGGTCTCCGACGAGTTCATGTCGGCGGTCGAGAACGGCAAGGGCTTCGACCTGCGCGGCCGGCTGGACGGCTCGGTGATCGAGACCGTCGACGCCAAGAACCTGTTCCGCTCCATCTCCCAGGCAGCCTGGGAGTGCGCCGACCCCGGTCTGCAGTACGACGACACGATCAACGACTGGCACACCTGCCCGGAGACCGGGCGGATCACCGCGTCGAACCCGTGCTCGGAGTACCTGCACCTGGACAACTCCTCGTGCAACCTGGCCTCGCTCAACCTGATGAAGTTCCTCCGCGCCGACGGTGGCTTCGAGGTGGAGAAGTTCGTCAAGTCCGTCGAGTTCGTCATCACCGCGATGGACATCTCGATCTGCTTCGCGGACTTCCCGACCGAGAAGATCGGTGAGACGTCCCGCGCCTACCGGCAGCTCGGCATCGGCTACGCCAACCTGGGCGCCCTGCTGATGGCGACCGGCCTGCCGTACGACTCGGACCAGGGCCGCTCGGTCGCCGCGTCGATCACGTCCCTGATGACCGGCACCGCCTACCGCCGTTCGGCCGAGCTGGCCGGCGTCGTCGGCCCGTACGACGGCTACGCCCGCAACGCCGAGCCGCACAAGCGGGTCATGCGTAAGCACGCCGCGGCCAACGACGAGATCAAGCCGACCAGCCCGGTGGCCACCGCGATCGTCCGCGAGGCGACCAAGCAGTGGACCCAGGGCAACAAGATCGGTGATAAGAACGGTTGGCGCAACGCGCAGGCGAGCGTCCTCGCCCCGACCGGCACGATCGGCTTCATGATGGACTGCGACACGACCGGCGTGGAGCCGGACCTGGCGCTGGTCAAGTTCAAGAAGCTGGTCGGCGGCGGCTCGATGCAGATCGTCAACCAGACGGTGCCGCGGGCCCTGCGCAGCCTTGGCTACCCCGAGGAGCAGGTCGAGGCGATCGTCGAGCACATCGCCGACCACGGCCACGTGGTGGACGCCCCCGGCCTCAAGCCGGAGCACTACCCGGTCTTCGACTGCGCCATGGGGGAGCGGACGATCGCCCCGATGGGTCACGTGCGGATGATGGCGGCCATCCAGCCGTTCGTCTCCGGCGCCATCTCCAAGACGGTCAACATGCCGGAGGCGGCCACCGTCGAGGACGTCGAGAAGATCTACTTCGAGGGCTGGAAGCTCGGCCTCAAGGCGCTGGCGATCTACCGGGACAACTGCAAGGTCGGCCAGCCGCTCTCGGTGGCCAAGTCCAACAAGGCCACCGCGCCGGCCGCCGTCGAGACCGCAGCGGCCGCGCCGGCCGCTGTCGAGAAGGTCATCGAGTACCGGCCGGTGCGTAAGCGCCTGCCGAAGAAGCGCCCGTCCGAGACGGTCAGCTTCTCCGTCGGTGGCGCCGAGGGCTACCTGACCGCGTCGTCCTACCCGGACGACGGCCTCGGTGAGGTCTTCCTGAAGATGTCCAAGCAGGGCTCGACCCTGGCCGGCGTGATGGACGCCTTCTCGGTGGCCATCAGCATCGGCCTCCAGTACGGCGTGCCGCTGGAGACGTTCGTCAGCAAGTTCACCAACATGCGCTTCGAGCCGGCCGGTATGACCGACGACCCGGACGTGCGGATGGCGGCCTCGGTGATGGACTACATCTTCCGTCGCCTGGCGCTGGACTTCCTGCCCTACGAGCGTCGCGCCGAGCTGGGCATCTTCACCGCCACGGAGCGGGCCGCGCAGCTGCGGGCCGAGGCCGACGCGGAGGCTGCCGGCGTCACCGGCGCCGAGCTCACCGCGATGGCGTCCTCCGCGCCGGTGGCGACCCCGGCCAAGCCGGAGGCTGTCGCCCAGCCGGCGCAGGAGATGGCCGACGTGGCCGCCGCCAAGCCGGCTCCGAGCGTGGGCTCCAGCACCGAACTGCTGGAGGCCGTGATCGGCAAGGCCGCCGACGCGCCGCTCTGCTTCACCTGCGGTACGAAGATGCGCCCCGCCGGTAGCTGCTACGTCTGCGAGGGCTGCGGCTCCACCAGCGGCTGCAGCTGACGTACGCGAAACGCGGCGCTGCCCCGGCTCCCTCGTGGGAGTCGGGGCAGCGCCGTTTCCGGGTCCTCTGGAGGTTCGCGCGGGAGGGCATGTTGTCGTTGGCCGTGATGCCTGTGAGTCATCTTGATGACTCACAGGCATCACGCTCGTCAGGGTGTTGCGCGGTGGGCTGCCAGGCGGGCCATCGGCTCAGGGAAGCCGGGACGGCGGGTGATCTAGCTCGCTCGCTCGGCGGCGCGCACCGCATTGCGGAACAGCATCGCGACGGTGGTCGGACCGACCCCGCCGACCCGGGGCGTGATGGCGCCGGCGACCTCGGCGCACGCTTCGTCCACGTCCGGTAGGAGGCGCCGGCCTTCGTAGCGGACGCCGGCGCCGATGACGACGGCGCCGGGCTTGACGTGCTCAGGCCGCACGATCCCGGGTACGCCGGCGGCGGCCACGAGGATGTCGGCGCGGCGGGTGTAGCGGGCCCAGTCGGGCACACCTGTGTGGACGACGGTGACGGCGGCGTTGGCGGTCGGGCGCTTCTGAGCGAGCAGCATGGCCAGGGGGCGGCCCAGGGTGGCGCCGCGGCCGAGGATGACGACCTCACGACCGGCGACGGGGATCTCGTAGTAGGCCAGCAGGGCTTCGATGCCGGCGGGAGTGCACGGCAGCGGGCCGGGCAGGCCGACGGCGAGACGCCCCATGTTCAGCGGATGCATGCCGTCGACGTCCTTTTCCGGGTCGATGGTCAGCAACGCCGCGTCGTAGTCCAGGTGCCCCGGAACGGGGTACTGCACGAGCAGTCCGTGTACGGCCGGATCGTTGTTGAATCGGGCAATGGTCTGGTGTAGCTCGGCCTGGGTGGCGGTGGCCGGCAGATGCACGTGCGGGGACGCGAACCCGAGCGCGGCAGCCTGGCGTTGCTTGATGGCGATGTAGCCGGCGCTGGCGTCGTCGTCACCGACGAGGATGGTGGCGAGGCTCGGTGTGATGCCGCGGTTGCGCAGGCGGGCGGCTGCGTCGGCGGTCTCGGCCAGGACGGCTTCGGCGACGGGTGCACCCGGCAGCAGGCGGGCCGTGCCCGACGGGGTGTGCTGTTCTGTGGATTCGCTGGTCGTGGTCATGATGGTTCCTCGACGCAGGCGCCCAGGCGGTCGACGCCCGCGAGAGGCTCCCCGATGGTTCCACCATCCCCGTGCCGCCAGTCGCCGGTGGTTCGATGATGCCGCATCACCAGGGCGGTTGCCCAATTGGACCAGCAGTGCCGCCGTCAGCGCCGGGCGGATCCGCACCCGCCGTCCGAATGGTTCGGTAACACCCGTGCTCCGGCTTACGAAGAAGGGGTGTGAAGGCTACGAGGGAGGACGGCCTGTGAGTGAGCCGAGCCGAGCCGACGACGACATTTCCGGCATCGGAGCCGATCCGGTGGCCTTCGAGGTCTTCTACCGGCGGCACCTGGAGGCCGTGGGCCGGTTCGTGGCGCGGCGGGTCGACGACCCACACCTCGCCGCCGACCTCACCGCCGACGTGTTCCTGGCGGTGATCGAGTCGGCGGCCGGGTACCGACCGGACCGGGGTAGCCAGATCGGCTGGCTGTACGGGGTGGCCCGCAACGTCATCGGCGACGAGCGGCGTCGGGCGGCCCAACGGCTGCGGGTGACCGGACGGCTGGCCGGACGACGGGACCTGGGCCCCGACGACATCGCCCGGATCGAGGAGCGGATCGACGCCGAGTCGGCGGCCCGCCGCACCCATCGGGCGCTGAGCGAGCTGCCCGAGGGCACCCGGACGCTCGTCGAACTCGTCGCCGTGGACGGCCTCACCGTCGCGGAGGCGGCGACGGTGCTCGGGATGTCACCGGTCGCCGCTCGGGTCCGCCTGCATCGTGCCCGCCGGGTCGTCCGCGCCGTGCTCGCCCGCCCGGTCACCACCCTCGCCTGATGAGACGGAGATGACGATGAACGAGACCGAACGGTCGCCGCAGGGTTTCGAGGAGCAGCTCCTCAGGGATCTGACCGCACACGTCGCCCAGCGGGCCGAGATGGCGTCGGCGGCCCGTCTCGTCGGACGGCGTACCCGGTTTCTGCGCGGTTGGCGCCTTGCCGGAGCGTTCGGGCTGGCGGTCGCGCTGACCGCCGGTGCGCTGGTGGTGCAGACGGTCAGGGTGGGCGACCAGCCGCCGCCGACGGCCAGCGCGTCGGAGATCTTCCACTTGGCCGCCGACGCGGCCCGGCAGCAGCCGGAACTCACCGCCCGACCCGATCAGTACGTCTTCACGGAATCCCTGGCGACAATCCGGGACCTGCCGGACAGCGGCCCTTACCAGACCATTCGGAACCAACTGTGGGAGTCGGCCGGCGGGGTCGCGTACACGCAGGGACGCTACCGACCGGAGAGCGACCCGAACGGGTGGAGCGAGCTGAGGGAGCTCCGGATGGGCGATGCCGCCGATCCCACGAAGAAGCTCGACGCGTTCCAGCCGCCCGCGTACCACGGCAACCTGCCCACCGATCCGGATGAGCTGCTTCGATACCTTCGGGAAAACCCGGTCGACCTGCATCTCCCCGAAGGCGCCGATGAGGAGGCCGTGTACGGGGACGAGAGCATGGTGTACACCACCGCGCGGTCGATGCTCGACGGCTACGTGCCGCCCCGAGCGCTGGCGGCGCTGTTCGAACTGCTGGCGCGGGAGCCCGGAGCGGTCGTCATATCGGGCGACGTGGTGGACGCCGCAGGTCGACACGGGGTGGCGATCCGGATGCCCGGCGTGATCGGTGGCAACGAGGACTTCCTCTTCGACCGCGACACCCACGTCTTCCTGGGCCGCCGTGGGTCGGTGGTGCGCAACGGCAAGGAGTCCCTGCACACGGCTGTCGCGCTACTCCGCGTCGCCATCGTGGACCGGCCGGGCCAGCTGCCGTGAGCGGGCCGGTCACCTCGGACCCGTCAGGGCTGGGCGAACAGGGGGCCGTAGTTCGAGCGGAACATCTGCTCGCCGAGGCGGCGCATCACCAGGTCGCGCAGCGAGGGCGGGAGCCCGGTGGCCCTGTCCCGGCGGTGGGTCTGACTGAGCACCCAGTTGGTACGCGGGCGACGCCGCGCCTCGAAACCACGCAGCGCGTCGGCGACGGAATCGGCGGCGGCCAACGACAACGCGAGCACGACCGCGTCCTCCACGGCCATCGCCGCGCCCTGGGCCATGTTCGGCGAGGTGGCGTGGGCGGCGTCGCCGACCAGCAGCACCGGCCCCCGGGACCAGGATTCGAGCACGACCTCCTGGTTCGGCCCGGCGTGCAGGGTGCCGTCGTCGTAGTCGAGGGCCTTGAGCATGGTGGCCACCGGCTCGGTGAACGTCGCGGCCAGCTCGTCGCGCCAGCCGGGCCGATCGGCCACCGGGCCGTCGTTGTAGTAGCAGTACGTCTGCTCGGCGCTGATCGGGATGGTCAGGAACTGCCTGCCGCGCCCCAACTGCACCGACCAGACCGGCTCGTCGCCGAGGCGGGGAGCGACCCACCGGTACGCGTACTGGCCGAGGTCGCGGGCCACCTGGCCGTCGAAGGCGAGTCGGCGGACCGTCGAGTTCACCCCGTCCGCGCCGACCACCAGGTCGTACCGTCCGGTGCTGTCGTCGTCGAACTCGACGGCGACCTGGTCGCCCTCTTGCAGAAGTGCGACCGGCTGGCGGCCCCAGCGGATCGGGGCGTCGCCGACGCCGTCGAGCAGCGCCCGGTGCAGCTGTGCCCGGGGCAGCGACACGCACGGCCCGACGCCCCGCCACAGCGCGGCCACGTCGATGTCGAAGAGGCGACGCCCGCGCTGGTTGGCGCTGCGCTGCCGGGTGATCTCCACGGCGACGTCGGCGACCGGCTCCCGCAGACCGAGTACGTCGAGCATCCGCGTCGCGTTGCCGGTGAGGTACATGCCGGTGCCGGAGTCGGTCGGCTCGGAGGCCCGCTCGACCACGTCGATCGTCGCGCCCCACTCGCGTAGCGCGGCCATCGCCGCCAGTCCGGCGACACCTCCACCGACGATCAGTACCCGGACTCCGTCACCCCGCACGACACGTTCCTCCCCGTTGCCCCTGCCCGCACCCCGACTGAGCTGCTGCTCAACGGTCCAGCCGCCGCAGCACTCTACGAGGCGGGTGAGCCAGCGCACGGGAACGGGGGCTGAAATACCGAGGAATGGGCTGCGACGATGAGGCATGACGACCGCTGAGACGTACGCCGAGTTCGGCAGCCGCGAGGCGCGCGGGGTGTCGCCCACGTACGAGCGCCTGTCGCAGGCCGTCGCGGGCGACGACGAGCTGCTCACCCTGCTCGGCGGGCTTCCGTCGGCCAAGCGGCAACCGAATCTGCTGTTCGGCGTCGTCCGTTGGCTCGGTGGCCCGGTCGACGACCCGGCCGCGTTCCACGACTACGTGGTGACGCACTGGCCGGCCATCGAGACGCAGATGCGCACCCGGGCCACCCAGACGAACGAGGCGGGCCGGTGCGCTGTCCTACTGCCGGTGCTCGCCGCGTTGCCGCAGCCCCTCGCCCTGCTGGAGGTCGGTGCGTCGGCCGGGCTCTGCCTCTACCCCGACCGGTACGCATACCGCTACGGCGACCATCACGTCGGCTCCGGTGAGCTGGTCCTCGACTGCGCGGCCGACGGGTTGGCGCCGCCGGGAGGCGTACCCCGGGTGGTGTGGCGGGCCGGCCTGGACCTCAACCCGCTCGACGTGACCGACAGCGACGACGTGTCCTGGTTGGACGCGCTGATCTGGCCGGAGCACGCCCACCGGCGGGCCCGGCTGCGCGCCGCGGCGGCCGTCGCCGCCGCCGACCCGCCGCTGCTGGTCCGCGGCGACCTGGTGGACGACCTGCCGGCGCTGGCCGCGCGAGCGCCGACCGACGCGACGCTCGTGGTCTTCCACACGTCGGTGCTCTATCAGGTGCCGCCGCCGCGCCGGGACGAGTTCGTCCGGTTGGTCCGCGAGCTGCCGGGGCACTGGGTCGCGAACGAGGGGCCGGAGGTGCTCCGGTACGACGCGTTGCCCGAGCCACCCGACGATGCGCTGTACAACGTTCTCGCGCTCGACGGGAAGCCGCTGGCCTGGGCGAGGGGCCACGGCCAGGCGATGACCTGGTTCGGCTGACGCCACTATCGGTCAGCTCAACGGGTCAGCTCGGGCATACGGGCGCGCAGGGCCCGGATGAACCAGTCCACCGCCGGCGCGGTCGCGTCGCCTGTCGACCAGCCGTTGATCACCGCCAACAGGTCGAGGTAGCGGTCCCGGCGGGGATCGTTGGCCGGCACCAGCCGGTCGAGCAACCGCCGACGCAGGTCGGCGTCGTCGGAGTGACAGCGCAGGCTGGCGTACCGGCCGGTGACGGCTGCGACCACCGGGTCGGCGTCCGGGCTGGTCGGGTCGAGACCGGCCGCGAGGGCGGGGGCCACCGCGTCCCGGACCACAGCGACGGCGTCCGGGCGGGGCAAACCCGACACGTCGTGGTCGGCGGCGTGCTGCCGGACCAGCTGCCGCATCCCGGCCCGGAACTCCGGCTCCCGACACAGCTCGGCCAGTTCCAGCCACGCCTCGACCTGCTCGATGCTGGGGTCGTCGGGAAGCTCCGGTGTCATCGAGACGATCACACCCGGGTACGCGGGTTGGTCGCCGAGACCGGCGAAGACGCTTGCCAGGAAGTCGGCCACCAACTGCCCCCGTTCCCGGGTGGTGAGCCGGGCCAGCCGGTGCAGCTCGTCCACCTCGGCCGGGCCCGACCCGCGCCTCGCCGCGACGGTGAGCACCGCCTGGCGCAGCCGCAGCACCCGGATCTGCACGGCCAGCGCCTCGGCGTGCGCGGCGGCCACCTCGGGCACTGTCACCTCCTGGTTGACCACCCGCCGGATGGTGGCCAGGTCCAGGCCCAGCTCACGCAGTGTCCGGACCAGCTCCAACCGGGCCACGTCCGCCGGACCGTACCGGCGGTAGCCGGCCGGGCTCCGGTCCGTCGGGGGCACGATCCCGCTGTCGGCGTAGTACCGGATGGTCTTGACGGTCAGGCCGGTCCGCCGGGCCAGCTCGCCGATCGTGTGATGCGTCTCCCCGCTCATGCCTCCACCCTCGTGTCTCCCCCCGGTGGAGACTCAAGCCGCTGCGCTCATCGGTCAGCGGACCCTCTGGTGACGGAGCAGGACCACCCCGTTGCCGAAGACCCGGCTCTCCACCAGCCGCAGACCGGTCGGAGTCTCGGTGTCGGGGAAGAGTCGACGGCCCCGACCGACAAGCACCGGGTGGACGTAGATCCGGTACTCGTCGATCAGGTCGTGCCGGGCGAACGTCGCGGCCAGGTCGGCCCCACCGAGCGCCAGGTCTCCGCCCGCTTCGGCGGTGAGCTTGCGGACCTGCTCGACGTCGACCTCGCGTACGACAGTGGCGTTCCAGTCGGCGTGGTCGAGGGTGCGCGAGTAGACGATCTTCGGCATGTCCCGCCAGATCCGGGCGAACTCGCGCTCCGGGCCGCTGGCGGCCGGGTCCTGATCGGCGGTCGGCCAGTAGGCGGCCATCATCTCGTGGCTGACCCGGCCGCTGAGGAACCCGCCCATCGGGGCGATCACGTCGTTGAAGTGCTGGTGCAACTCCTCGTCGACCTGGTGCCAGCCGATGTCGCCGCCGGGGCCCTCGAAGAACCCGTCCAACGACAGACTCATCTGCACAACGATCTTCCGCATTGCGTCTCCTCCGTATGCGTCGACGGGTGTCGAATCCGATCGTCGTCGGACCGTACGACGAAACGACCGCTCGCCGTGACGACGCCGAGGGCATGTCTCGCCCCAGGCAGCGGAAGGCCGACCACGAACCGTCCCTAGACTGCTGCGGTGACCGGAGAGCGACTACCCCTGGCCGACCGGCCGCTCACCGAGCCGCACCCGTCCCGGCTGCCGTCCGACCATCCCGACCGGGCCCGGATCCTCGCCGCGCACACCGCCGCGTTGGCGGCCGGTGAGGCCGGTTACCTCGACCCGGCGAGCGGGCTGTTCGTGCTCAGCGCCGGTTTCCTGGCCCGCCGGGGCACGTGCTGTGGGCGCGGCTGCCGGCACTGTCCGTACGTGGATGATCCACCCTCGGAATAGGCGTGGACGAGGACTTCCGCGCGACACCGACACCCCGTACGGTGTCCGACGGACATCTGGCGGGCGCCTTCCGCCGTCGGTTCGGCGAGAGGGTGGAGTGTGCGCGGTCGGATCGTGGTCGCCGGGCTGGCCGGGCTGTTGGTGAGTGGCTGTGCCGACGAGGCGGAACCGGTGGCGGTGCCGCCGCCGGTGCCGATCGCTGTGGACGTGGCGGCGGCCTCCTCGGGCGGCGCCTGCCGTCTGCTGGACTTCGCGGTGATCGAGCAGGTGGTGAAGGTCCGCTTCGACGTGGCGGCGGCCAGCGAACAGGGCGACACCCACACCTGTGTGGTCCGGGCCGCGGGTGCCACCCTGCCGGAGTTGACGCTCAGCGTGACCGAGACCACTGTCGACAAGGCCAGCTTCGGCGCGGACGTGGTGCCGGACAAGGCGGCGAAGGTCACCGGGCTGGGCCAGCAGGCGTACAAGCGGACCACCGCCGCGGCGAGCGGGCACGGGCCGGTCGCCGAGGTGGGCTGGCTGGCCGGCGACGGACGGCTGGCCACGGTGAGCTGGACCACTGCCCGTGGCAGTGAGCGCTCAGTGGTGGAGAAGCTGACCGGTGACCTGACCGCGTTGGCGAAAAAGGTGGACACCCGGGCGTTGTGACGCCCGGGTGCCCGGTTGCTCAGCCCGTTCGCTCAGTTGGCGGCGACGAAGACCCGGGAGGCGACCTCACGGGGCAGCCGCACCCGGTCACCGGAGCGGTCGATCGACACCCCGTCGCGTTCCTGGGCCACTGTCACAGTGGCACCCGGGTCGACACCGGCGGCGTGCAGTTGGCGCAGCACGTCGGCGTCCTTCTGCACGCTCTCGCAGATCCGGCGCACCACTACCGACCCGGAAAGGCCGGGGAAGGCCAGGTTGCGCTCGCCCTCGGCGGCCTCGGTGGTCTCCGCAGCCGGCGAACCCAGCTCCTGAAGCCCGGGGATCGGGTTGCCGTACGGGGAACGGGTCGGCCGGTTGAGCAGGTCGTAGACCCGCTTCTCCACCGCGTCGCTCATCACGTGCTCCCAGCGGCAGGCCTCCTCGTGGGCCTCCTCGTAGGGCATCCCGATGACGTTGACCAGCAGCAGTTCGGCGAGGCGGTGCTTGCGCATCACGGACACGGCGCTGCCGCGACCCAGTGCGGTGAGCGTCAGGTGCCGGTCTCCCTCGACTGTGAGCAGGCCGTCGCGCTCCATCCGGGCGACGGTCTGGCTCACTGTGGGGCCACTCTGCTGCAGCCTCTCGGCAATCCGGGCACGCAGCGGTGGCACCCCCTCTTCTTCCAGCTCGAGGATGGTGCGCAGGTACATTTCGGTCGTGTCGACCAGGTCGTGAGACTTCATAAGGTCAGCGGCCCTCCGGTGCACGATGTTACCTCGGCGAACGGCTGGTGACCTTCGCCGAACCGCGTGCCGTCTACGCGAATGGTGTTGGATGGTCGCCATGTCCGGTACCCAGGAGCTGTTGGTCGAGGTCGATCGGCTCGTCGCCGAGCTCGACCAGGCCGATCCGCCCACCCTGCTCGACGTCCGCTGGCGGCTCATCGGCTCGCCCGGGCGCGACGACTACCTCGCCGGCCACCTGCCCGGGGCGGTCTTCGTCGACCTGGACACCGCGCTCTGTGGGCCGCCGGGCGCCGGCGGCCGGCACCCGTTGCCCGACCCGGCCGCGTTGCAGGCCGCGCTGCGGGCGGCCGGCGTCCGCGCCGGTCACCCAGTGGTGGTGTACGACGGCGGCGACGGCCTCGCCGCATCGAGGGCCTGGTGGACGCTGCGCTGGGCGGGTCACCGGCCGGTGCGCCTGCTGCACGGCGGCTACCCGGCCTGGGTCGCCGCCGGCCGGCCCGTCTCCACCGACGCGCCCACCCCACCCCCCGGTGACGTCGTGGTGCGCCCCGGTGATCTCCCGGTGCTCGAGGCCGGGCAGGCCGCCGCGCTGGCCGCCGCGGACGACGCCGTGTTGCTCGACGTACGGACGGCGCCCCGCTACCGCGGCGAGGTCGAGCCGATCGACCCGGTCGCCGGGCACGTGCCGGGAGCGGCGAACCTGCCCGCCGGGGAGTACGTCGGGCCGGACGGCCGTTTCCTGGCCGCCGACGTGTTGAGTGAGCGGTTCGCCGCCGCCGGGGTGGCCGAGGGGCGGGCCGTCGGGGCGTACTGCGGCTCGGGAGTGACAGCCGCCCAGGCGGTGCTCGCGCTGCACCTGGCCGGCCGCACGGACGCCGCGCTCTACGTTGGATCGTGGAGCAACTGGGTGGCGGACCCGGCCCGACCGGTCGCCTCCGGGTCGACACCCGGCCGCTGACCAGCGCGTGCGGTGGGCCGGCGCCGATCCTCGTGCGACGATGGGCTCATGTCCGACGACACTGTGGTGGTGTGGGACGAGTCGCTGCTCGCCTACGACATGGGTGACCATCCACTCGACCCGGTCCGGGTGGAGCTGACCATCGCGCTCGCCCGCGAGCTGGGCATCCTGAATCGGCCCGGGGTGCGGATGGTCAAGCCGGAGCCCGCCGACGATGCCCTGCTCACCCGGGTGCACGCGCCGGCCTACCTCGCCGCGGTGCGCAACGCGCCGCGCGACCCGCTCTTCGCCGGGTACGGGCTGGGCACCTCGGACAACCCGGTGTTCGAGGGCATGCACGAGTCCAGCGCGCTCATCGCCGGGGCGACGGTGGCCGCAGCCGAGGCGGTCTGGCGCGGCGACGCCCGGCGGGCGGTGAACGTGGCCGGTGGGCTGCACCACGCGATGTCCGCCCGAGCCTCCGGCTTCTGCGTCTACAACGACCCCGCGGTGGCCATCGCCCGCCTGCTCGACCTGGGCGCCGAGCGGGTCGCGTACGTGGACGTCGACGTGCACCACGGCGACGGGGTGCAGGACATCTTCTGGAACGACCCGCGGGTGCTGACGGTCAGCGTGCACGAGACCCCGCTGGCGCTCTTCCCGGGCACGGGTTTCCCGGACGAGACGGGTGGGCCGGGTGCGCAGGGCACCGCTGTCAACATGCCGTTGCCGCCCGGTGTCGACGACAGCGGCTGGCAGCGCGCGTTCCACGCGATCGTGCCGTCGGTGCTGCGCGCGTTCCGGCCGCAGGTGCTGGTCAGCCAGTGCGGCGCCGACGGGCACCGACTGGATCCGCTGGCCGACCTGAACCTGACGGTGGACGGGCAGCGGGCCACCTACCTGGCGATGCGGGCGCTCGCCGACGAGTTGTGCGAAGGCCGGTGGGTGGCCACCGGCGGCGGCGGGTACGCGCTCGTCGAGGTGGTGCCCCGGGCCTGGAGTCACCTGCTGGCAGTGGCCACCGGTGACCCGATCGACCCGGCCACGCTCACGCCACCCGCGTGGCGGGACCTGGTCGCCTCCCGCCGTCTGGGCCGGGAGATACCGCTGCGGATGACCGATGACGCCGACCCGTCGTACGAGCCGTGGCAGCCGACCGGCGAGCCGAACGCCGTGGACCGGGCGATCGCGGCCACCCGCAAGACGGTCTTCCCGCTGCTCGGGCTCGACCCGCACGATCCACGGGACTGAGCCGGGCCGGGGGGAGGGCGTTCCGGTGACGACAGTGGATCAGCCGGTCGACGTGCTGCTCAGCGATGGCAGCACGGTCCAGTTGCGACAGATCGACCCGGCCGACGCACCGGGCATCGTGGCGATGCACAGCCGGTTCTCCGAGCGCACCCGCTACCTGCGCTACTTCTCGCCGTACCCGCGCATCCCGGAGCGGGATCTGATCCGATTCGTCACTGTGGACCACCACGACCGGGAGGCGTTCGTGGTGCTGGCCGCCGACCAGATCGTCGCTGTCGGCCGGTACGAGCGCCTCGGCCCGCAGGCCCCCGAGGCGGAGGTGGCCTTCGTGGTGGAGGACGCCTACCAGGGGCGGGGGATCGGCTCGGTGCTGATGGAACACCTGGCCGACGCGGCCCGCCGCAACGAGATCATGAGCTTCGTCGCGGAGGTGCTGCCGGCCAACGGGACGATGCTGCGGGTCTTCGCCGACTTCGGCTACCAGGTCCAGCGCGAGTACGCCGACGGCGTGGTCCACCTGAGCTTCCCCATCGCGCCCACCGAGGCCAGCCTGGAGGTGCAGCGCGGCCGGGAGCACCGCACCGAGGCCCGCTCGATCGCCCGGCTGCTCGCCCCGCGCGGCATCGTCGTCTACGGTGCCAGCGCCACCGGTCAGGGCGTCGGCGCGGCGGTGCTCGGGCACCTGCGAGATGGCGGGTTCACCGGTGCGGTGGTGCCTGTGCATCCGAGCGCGTCGACAGTGGCGGGCCTCCCCGCGTACCCGTCGGCGGTTGATGCCGGTGCGCCGGTGGACCTGGCGGTGGTCGCGGTCCCTCCGGAGGCGGCGACCGCCGTGGTCGCCGACGCCGCCGCCGCGGGGGTGCACGGCCTGGTGGTCATCTCGGCCGGCTTCGCCGAGGCCGGCGGCGAGGGCGCGGCCGCCCAGCGGGCGCTGGTCCGCGCGGCGCACGCCGCCGGGATGCGGGTCGTCGGCCCGAACTGCCTGGGCGTGGCGAACACCGACCCGACGGTACGCCTCAACGCCACCCTCGCCCCGGCGTTACCGCCGACCGGTCGGGTCGGCATCTTCAGTCAGTCCGGTGCGTTCGGGGTGGCGCTGCTCGCCGAGGCGGACCGGCGGGGCCTCGGGCTGTCCAGCTTCGTCTCGGCCGGCAACCGGGCCGACGTCTCCGGAAACGACCTCCTGCAGTACTGGCAGGACGACCCCGGCACCGACGTGATCATGCTCTACCTGGAGACCTTCGGGAACCCGCGCAAGTTCGCCCGGTTGGCTCGGCGGATCGGCCGCGCCAAACCGGTCGTCGCGCTCGCCTCGCCGGCCCGCCCACCCGGGGTCGGTGACGCCGCCGGGCCGGACGAGGTGGCGGTGGCCGCGTTGTTCGCCCAGTCCGGTGTGATTCGGGTGGACACCGTGCCGGAGCTGCTCGACGTGGGTGTGCTGCTGGCCAACCAGCCGTTGCCGGCCGGCGGTCGGGTCGGTGTGGTCGGCAACTCCTCGGCGCTCACCGGGCTCGCCGCTACCGCCTGCGTCGGGCACGGCCTGAGCGTGGCCGACGGCTATCCCCGCGACGTCGGGCCGAGCGCCGGTGCCGCCGAGTTCGCCGCCGCGCTCGCCGAGACGGCCGCCGACGAACGGGTGGACGCCCTGGTGGTGGTCTTCGCCCCGCCGCTACCCGGCCAGCTGACCGCTGTGGACGCCGACGTGACCGCCGCGCTGCCGGCCGCCCTCGCGCTGGGCAAGCCGACGGTGGCGACGTTCCTGGTCGGGCGGCTGCCACCGGGGGTGCCGGCGTACGGCGGCGTGGAGGAGGCGGTCCGCGCGCTCGCCCGCGCGCATCGGTACGCCGAGTGGCTTCGCCGCCCGCCAGGGGTGGCACCGGAGCTGCCCGACCTCGATCGTGCCGCCGCGCAGGCCGCGCTCCGGGCCGACGGCACCGACCCGGGCGCGCTGCTGGCCGCGTACGGCATCGACGTGGTGGCCTCGGTGTCCGTCGACTCGGTCGACGCCGCTGTCGACGCGGCGGCGCGGCTGGGCTTCCCGGTGGCGCTCAAGGCGGCCGCCCCCGGGCTGCGGCACCGGCTCGACCTCGGCGCGGTCCGGCTGGACCTGCCCGACGAGCCGACCCTCCGCCGGGCGTACACCGACCTGGCGGCGACCTTCGGCCCGGACGCGTTGGTCCAGCCGATGGTTCCGCCCGGCGTGGCCTGCGTGGTGGAGGTGGTGGAAGACCCCGCGTTCGGGCCGGTGGTCGGCTTCGGCCTGGGCGGGGTCGCCACCGAGCTGCTCGGCGATCGGGCCTGGCGGGCGGTGCCGCTGACCGACCGGGACGCGGCCGAGCTTGTCGACGAGCCTCGGGCCGCGCCGCTTCTGCGGGGGCACCGGGGGGCCGCACCGGTCGACCGGGCGGCCCTGGCCGATCTGCTGCTACGGGTGGGTCAGCTCGCCGACGAACAGCCCCGGGTGCGCTCCCTGACCCTCAACCCGGTGCTCGCCCGCCCGGATGGCATCTCGATCCTGCACGCGCAGGTGGGGGTGGGTGGCGTGGTCGCCCGCCCGGACACCGGCCCCCGCCGCCTGTGAGCGTGCCCGGTCAGGCGCGGCTGGAGATCTGCTGGACGCCCCAGGCGTTGCCGTCCGGGTCGGCGAAGAAGACGAAGCCGACGTTGTCCAGCGGATCCGGCACCGGCCGGGGGTTCTGACCCACCACCTGGATCTCACTCACCTCCACCCCACGTTCGACCAGCTCATCGTGGGCCCGCTTCAGGTCCGGCACCACCAGTTGCAGGCCCTTGAGCGAGCCGGGCGGCATCTCCGGGACGACGCCCTTGCCGATCACGATCGAGCAGCCCGAGCCGGGCGGCGTCAGCTGGACGATGCGCGCCTCGTCGCTGATCACCGTGTCGTGATCGACAGTGAAGCCGAGCTGGTCGGCGTAGAACTTCTTCGCCCGCTCCACATCGGAGACCGGGACGATCACCACTTCGAGTGTCCAGTTCATGGGTGCTCTTTCTCTGTCGTCGTTGTTGACCGCAGCAGGTCGGCCAGTCGGGTGAAGCTCTGCCCGACGCCCCGCGCCATCGGATAGCGCAGCACGATGTTCCGTCCCTCCGCGGTGGCGTAGAGCAGCGTGGTGGTGACCGTCGTCCGACCGGCCAGTTCGGAGAACTCGTGGCTGACCAGCGTCTCGCCCGGGTAGGACTGGTCGTCGAACAGCTCGGTGTAGAGCAGACGGTGCGGTGGCTCGATCTGCCGGTAGACCCCAGCCTGGACCATCCGTGCGCCCTCCGGGCCTCGCGACACGAACCGCCACCGCCCGCCGACCCGCAGGTCGACGTCGCACTCCGTCAGCCCCCAGCCGCGCGCGCCGTACCACCGAACCAGCAGTTCGGGTTGGGTGAAGGCGGCGAACACCAGCTGTGCCGGTGCCTCGAACAGCCGACTCAAGACGATCTCCCGTTTGCCCGGGGTGTGGACGACGAGCGGATCGCCGATGGTGGTCAACCGCCCGTTCCGTTCGGTCTGGCGGGCCGACGCCCGGTGCCGGTGGGGTCGACGGATTGGAGTTCGTCGAGCAGTGTGTCGAGGCGCTGATAGCTCTCCGCCCAGTAGTCGCGGTAGTCGGCGAGCCAGGCCGTCGCCTCCCGCAGCGGGCGGGCCTCCAATCGGCGCGGACGGCGCTGGGCGTCCCGCCCCCGGCTGACGAGACCAGCGCGTTCCAGCACCCTGAGATGCTTGGAGATGGCCGGCTGGCTCATCGCGAAGGGTGCCGCCAGCTCTGTCACTGTCGCCTCCCCGGCCGCGAGCCGGGCGAGGATGGCACGCCGGGTCGGGTCGGCCAGCGCCGCGAAGGTCGCATCCAACAGCTCCGTGTCCGCCACGAATAACCTCCTGGTTCTATAACCAGTTGGTTCTATCGCGATGCGGCGTCTTCGTCAAGCACCCGACAGCACGGGAGGCCCCGGCGAACCGCCGGGGCCTCCCGTGGAACCGGGTGCGTCAGCAGGCGTACGCCTCCAGGCGCTGGGCCCGCTCCGGCGCGCGCAGCTTCAGCAGCGTCACCTTCTCGATCTGCCGGATCCGCTCGCGGGACAGGCCGAACTCCCGACCAACCTCGTCCAGGGTGCGCTGGCGGCCGTCGTCCAGGCCGAACCGGAGGCGGATGACCGCCTGTTCCCGCTGGGACAGGGTGGAGAGCACGATGCTGACCTCGTTGCGCAGCTCGCCCTGGGCGGCGGCGTCGCCCGGCTCGGTGCGCGGGTCCACCGACGCCACGAAATCGCCGAGCGCGCTCTCACCGTCGTCGCCGACGGCCTGGTCCAGGCTGACCGGCTCCCGGTCGTAGGAGATCAGCTCGATGACCTGGATCTCGGGGATCTCCAGTGCGCGGGCTACCTCGGCGACCGTCGGTTCGCGGCCCAGCGTCACCGCCAGTTCGCGGCGGGCCCGGACCATCCGGTTGACCTGCTCGACCATGTGCACGGGGATGCGGATGGTGCGGGCCTGGTCGGCCATGGCGCGGGTGATGGCCTGTCGGATCCACCAGGTGGCGTACGTGGAGAACTTGTAGCCCTTGGCGTAGTCGAACTTCTCCACGGCCCGGATCAGACCGAGGTTGCCCTCCTGGATCAGGTCGAGAAACGCCATGCCACGGCCGGTGTAGCGCTTGGCGATGCTGACCACCAGCCGCAGGTTCGCCTCCAACAGGTGGTCCTTGGCCGCCCGACCCTCGGCGACGATCAGCTCCAGGTCGGCTCGCAGCTCCGCGGAGACCGGGGTGCAGGTGGCCAGTTTCTCGCCGGCGAACAGGCCGGCCTCGATGCGCCGGGCCAGGTCGACCTCCTGCGCGGCGGTCAGCAGCTTCGTCCGGCCGATGCCGTTGAGGTAGGCCCGGACCAGGTCGGTGGAGATGCCGCGCTCGTCGGTGGCGTCCAGGTCGACGAGGGCCTCGGAGGCCCGGTCGGTGTCGGTCGTGGTGGCCGGGCGCGTCCGGTGTTCCGTCATCTGCAGAACCATCTCTGTCTCTCCCCGTTTCCACGTCGGTGCCGTGTTCCCGGCCCAGTGGTGCCGGTGTGAACAACAGCTTGGCGGGCGGGGCGTAAAACGGGAGTGAGGCGATCGGGCACCCGACAGGAATCGCGTCGGATCGCTGGTGCGGTGTGTCGTCGGAGTGTGTGGTTGCCCGCCCCGGCTACGTTGCGGACGGCCGGCCACCTCTGGTCGGTTGGAAACGACAGTTGGAGGACGGTGTGGTCTTCAAGCGGCTCATGAAGGCGATGGGCGTCGGTGGTCCGTCGGTGGAGACGGTGCTGGCCAACCCGAACTGCCGCCCGGGCGGCCAGTTGGAGGGCCGGATCCAGGTGTTGGGCGGCGACCACCAGGTCGACATCGACCACGTCGCCCTCGGCCTGGTCACCCGGGTCGAGGTGGAGAGCGGCGACAACGACTACGACACCACTCAGGAATTCCACCGCCAGCAGGTCACCGGAGCGTTCCGGCTGGAGCCCGGACAGCGCTACGACATCCCGTTCCGCTTCGACGTGCCGTGGGAGACGCCGGTCACCGAGCTGTACGGGCAGCACCTGCACGGGATGACGATGGGTCTGCGTACCGAGCTGGAGGTCGCTCGCGCGGTCGACAAGGGTGACCTGGACGCCGTGTCGGTGCACCCGCTGCCGGCGCAGGAGCGACTGCTGGACGCGCTGCTGCGGCTGGGCTTCCGGTTCGCACGCGCCGATGTGGAGCGTGGTCACATCTACGGCGTACGCCAGACGTTGCCGTTCTACCAGGAGATCGAGTTCAGCCCGGCACCGCAGTACGCCCGCTCGATCAACCAGTTGGAGGTCACCTTCGTCGCCGACGCGCAGCAGATGCAGGTGGTGCTGGAGGTCGACAAGCGCGGCGGTGTCTTCACCGAGGGCCGGGACGCCTTCGGCCGGTTCACTGTCGACCACGCCACCGCCGACCGCACCGACTGGACCGCCGAACTCGACAACTGGCTCCGCCAGTCCCTAACCCGCCGAGGCCTCTTCTCCTAACCCCACCCAGCCCCGCACCCCCAGCCCCGTCCGTCGATCATGAAGTTATTGCCATGACACGCCGAGCCGGCGGGTAATAACTTCATGATCAACAGGGGTGGGGGTGGGGTGGGGTCAGAGGTCCAGGAGGAGGGTTTGGGGGCCTATGTTGATGCTTTCCACCAGCATGTGGGCGCGGAAACGGCCGGTCTCGACCTTTGCTCCTCGTTCCCGTAGGGCGTCGACCACCGCTGTCACCAGTGGCTCGGCGACCTCGGCGGGAGCGGCGGCGGTCCAGCTCGGTCGGCGGCCCTTGCGGACGTCGCCGTAGAGGGTGAACTGACTGACCACCAGGATCGGCGCGCCGGTGTCGGCGGCGGACCGCTCACCGTCCAGGATGCGCACCTCGTGCATTTTGCGGGCCATCGTCTGAGCGGTCTCCACGGTGTCGGTGTGGGTCACCCCGAGCAACACCAGCAGGCCGTTCTCGATGGCGCCGACCACCTCGCCGTCCACCGTCACGCTGGCCCGCCCGACGGTCTGCACCACCGCCCGCATCAGGCGTTCACCGGCTCGATGAAGCCGCGCTCCACCAGGTGCGCCACGATCGGGCCGGCGGCCTCGGCCATCTCGTCGGGCTCGACGTCGTGCGCGGCGGCGAGCAGTGCGAGCTGGTCACGCAGCGGCAGCCGGCCGTCGGCGCCACCGACCAGCGCCAGCACCAGCGGGTCGATCTCCTCGGTCCAGCGCAGGCCGTGCGGCATCGCGAGGACCTGCCGGTCCACCCCCCAGCCGTCGTCGCCCATGGTGGCCTCCTGTCGCAGCTGGAGGCCTTCGGCGGCCCGGTAGCGCTCGGCGAGCAACGCCTCGGTGTCGCGTACCCGGAGAAAGTCCTGGCGGTCGAACCAGGCGGCGACCCGGTCGCCCAGCGGTGGCTGCACCCGCTGGCGCAGATCCTCCACCCGGACCACCGGGTCGGCGTGCCCGCCCCGACGCAGCGACACGATGCCGAAGCCGATGCCCTCCACCTTGTGCGCGTCGAACCAGTCCAGCCAGGCGGCCATCCGCTGCGGGTCGGCGGTCTCGCCGACGTCGGTGAGCCACAGGTCGACGTACGCCATCGGGTCGGCCACCTCCCGCTGGATCACCCAGGCGTCCAGGCCGGTCCCGGCGAACCAGCCGGCCACCCGCTCGTCCCACTCCTCGCCCGCGACGTGCACCCAGTTCGCCAGGTACTGCATCGTGCCGCCCTCGGTGAGCAGGCCCGGGGCCGCGGCGGCGAGTTCGGCGCCGATCGCGTCACCGACCCGGCCGGAGTCGCGGTACACGTGCGTGGTCGTGCCGGGGCCGACCACGAACGGTGGGTTGCTCACCACCAGGTCGAACCGCCGACCGGCCACCGGGGCGACCAGGTCGCCGCGGAGCAGTTCCCAGTCCTGACCGTTGAGGGCGGCGGTGGTCGCGGCGAAACGCAGCGCCCGCTCGGAGAGGTCGGTGGCGGTCACCGACCTGGCGTGGGTGCCCAGGTGCAGGGCCTGGATGCCGGAGCCGGTGCCCAGGTCCAGTGCGGTGTCGACCGGCCGGCGCATGGTCGCGCCGATCAGGGTGTGGGTCGCCCCGCCGACGCCGAGGACGTGCTCGGCGTGCAACGGGCGACCCGGTCGGGCGCTGGCCGGCACGTCGGCGAGCACCCACCAGTCCTCACCGTACGGCTCCAGGTCGACGCCGGCACGCAGGCCGTCGCCGTACCGCTCGATCAGCCCGCCCGCGAGGGCCTCGGCCAGGCTCAGGGGCGCCAGCGCGGCGGTCACCGCAGCCTCCGACTCGGTCTGGGCGCAGATGAACAGCCGGATCAGGGTGCCGAGCGGGTCGCCGTCCTCGGTGGCGCGCAGCGCGGCCCGGTAGTCGTTGCGGGCGACCGCCGCGGTCGCCTGGGCGCCCAGCCGCTCGGCGATGCCGTGGCTGGTGAATCCGGTCCCGGTCAGTGCGCCGCGCAGCGCGTCGACGCCGGCGGGGGAGAGCAGCATGTCGTGTTCGTCCACCCCGACATCCTGCCCCCCGTCGCGTCCCGGATCAGCGTCACCCGCCGGAAGGTGTCGGAGCGTCGGTGTCCGCCCGGCTCGGTACGCCAGGCAGGATGGTCCGCATGACGCTTGTTCTGCCCATCGACCCGGAGGCCAACCGGCTGCTGGAGCGCAGCCCGCTGGCCCTGCTGCTCGGCATGGTTCTTGATCAACAAGTGCCGATGGAGAAGGCGTTCTCGTCGCCGTACGTGCTGGCGCAGCGGCTCGGCCATGAGCCGGACGCGGCGGAGCTGGCCGGGTACGACCCGGAGGCCCTGGTCGCGCTCTTCGCCCAGCCGCCCGCGCTGCACCGGTTTCCGAAGGCCATGGCGGCCCGGGTGCAGGAGGTCTGCCAGGTGCTTGTGGAGCGGTACGACGGTGACGCGGCGCTGCTCTGGGCCGAGGTCGCCGACGGGCCGGAGCTGCTGCGCCGGGTCTCCGCGCTGCCTGGCTTCGGCAAGCAGAAGGCGCAGATCTTCGTGGCACTGCTCGGCAAGCGGTTCGGGGTGACCCCACAGGACTGGCGGAAGGCGGCCGGAGACTACGGCGACCCGGGCGCGTACCGGTCGGTGGCCGATGTCACCGACGCCGATTCGCTGCGTCGGGTGCGGGAGTTCAAGCAGCAGATGAAGGCGGCGGCCAAGGCGAAGACGGCCGGCGGCTGAGCCGTCTGTTCAGGCGGCGGTGGGGTGCGCCAGCGAGGCCAGCGCCCGCCGGACGTCGGCCAGTGAGACGGTCGCCGAGTCGTCCAGGTCGGCCAGGCCGGCCTCGATCCACTGGCGCATCAGCGTGGTGACCCCGATGCCCCGGGCGTCGGCGGCGGCGCGGACCCGCTCGTAGGTGTCCAGTGGCAGCCGCACCGAGCGGCTCACCATCGGCACGTCGCTGTCGGGGGTGGGCAGCTCCGCCGCCGGGCTCTCGTCGATCAGCTCGGCGATGCGCTCGCCGCCGCCGTGGAACTGCTTGGTCGCGTCGTTACGGTGCATCGTCACGGCCTCCTCATCTACCGAGATCTCCGCACGGCCTCGTCGTAGCGCTTGGACTCGACGTCGCTCAACTCGCGGGCGGAGAGGATGTCCCAGTCGTTGTCGGTGCCATCGGCCTCGGCGAGCAGCACCGCCAGCCTGCGGCCCCGACGGGCGGCGGCGTAGACCACCATCACGTCGTCACCCAGATGACGGATCACCCGTCGGGCGCTGTGCAGCGCCTCCCAGACTTCCCCGGGTGTGACGTCGTAGACCCTCAGGTTGGCCAACGCCTCGTCGGTGAAGCTGAACCTGCTGCCCACATCGCGGAGCGTACCACGCGCGTAACACGCGGCGGGATGAGTCGAAGTTCGCTGATCACGGACCCGCGGTGACAGGATGAGGCGTAACCCCCTCGAGGAGGTCCATGGTGAAGCGTCAGGCGTACCAGCCGATCCTGATCACCGACGCCTCGCGCAGCCAGGGTGATCAGCTCAACAGCCGTCAGCGCCGCTATGTCCTGATGATGGGCATCCGGGTGGCCTGCATCATCGTCGGCGCGATCCTGGTCGGTGCGAACGCCCCACTGCTCTGGCTCTGGCTGCCGTTGTGCGCCCTCGGCATGGTGCTCATCCCCTGGCTGGCCGTGCTGCTGGCCAACGACCGGCCGCCGAAGGAAGAGCACCGGCTGGCCAATCGGTTCCACCGCCGGCACACGGACGACACCCCGCCGATGAGCCTCACCGCCGAGGAGCGCCCACACAAGGTCATCGACGTCGAACCCTGACCCGCAAACGGGCCAGGGTTCGAGCAGTCGGGGCTGTGGCCGTGTGACGGCCGCTACGCCCGTGGCCGAGCCCCGGCCGTGGAGACGGCAAGCGCGCCCAGGTCGGTGGCGCGGCTCAGTGCCGCGGTCGGGGTGGCGCCGGCGAGCCACGCGGTGAGCAGACCGGCCGCGAAGGCGTCGCCCGCGCCCGTGACGTCCACCACCGCCACCCGGTTGGCCGGAGCCACGCAGACCGGCGTGGTGCGGTCCACCCAGACCGCGCCGGCCGCGCCGCGCTTCACCACCACCCGCCGAGCCGTCGCCGACAGCACCCGCCCCTGCGCCGCCGGGTCCAACCCACCGGCCAGCACCGTGGCCTCGTCCGCGTTGACCAGGAGCAGGTCGATGTCGCGTACCCAACTCAGGAACGCCGCCGCGCCGACCCGCCGCAACGGCGCCGCGGAGGCCGCGTCGACGCTGATGGTCAGCCCGCGCTCGCGGGCGGCGGCCAACGCCCGCAGCCCCGCGCCGCGCGACTCCGCGTCCAACAGGGTGTACGCGGACAGGTGCAGATGCCCAGCGCCGGGCGCCGCCGCGAGGGCCTGCTCGACGTGCGCGGCGCTCAGCCGCAGGTTCGCGCCCCGCTGGCTGACCATGGTGCGCTCGTCGTCGGCGGCCAACACGATGACAGTGCCGGTCGCGGCGCCCTCGACCCGCTCGATGGCGCAGTCGACGCCCGCCCGCTCCAGCTCGGCCACCCGGTCCCGCCCGGCGTCGTCGTGACCGACGGCCCCGACGAGCGTGACGTCCACCCGCTGCGCGGCGATCCAGGCGGCGGTGTTGGCCGCCTGACCGCCGCCGCCGAGACTGATTGCGGCCCCGGTGTCCGAGCCGGCCGCGAGCGGCCCGGACAACACGGCGACCACGTCGGTGATCACGTCCCCGACGACGACCATCCGGGCCGGTCGGGTCATGCCGGGACGGCGGTGCCGCGGGCCACCGAGGCGACCGCGATCCGCGCGGCCAGGTCGGCGTTGCGCAGGATGATCCGCACGTTCACCGCCAGGCTCGCGCCCTCGGTGGCCGAGTGGAAGTGCGCGAGCAGGTACGGCGTGACGGCCTTTCCGGTGATCCCGTCCCGCTCCAGCAGGGCCAGACCCTCGGTGAGCGTCCGGTCGTGCAGCTCCGGGTCGAGCTGCTCGTCGACCGGCAGCGGGTTGGCGATGAGCATCCCACCGGTGTGCACGGCGTGCTCGTCGCGGGCGGCGAGCACTGCGGCGACCTGCTCCGGCGAGTCCACCGACCAGTCCAGGTCGAAGCCGGCGTCGGTGAGGTAGAAGCCGGGGAACCGGCGGGTGCGGTAACCGACCACAGCGACCCCGAGGGTCTCCAGGCGCTCCAGCGTCGCGCCCACGTCGAGGATCGACTTGACCCCGGCGCAGACCACCGCGATCGGGGTCTGCGCCAGCGTGACCAGGTCCGCCGACTCGTCGAAGGTGTGCGCGGCCTCCCGGTGCACCCCACCCAGCCCGCCGGTGGCGAACACGCCGATGCCGGCGGCCGCGGCCACCGCGCTGGTAGCGGCCACCGTGGTCGCGCCGTCCGCGCCGGTCGCGGCGGCCACCGCGAGGTCGCGGACGGAGAGCTTGGTCACGCCGTCGACGGTGGCCAGCCGGGTCAGCTGCGCGTCGTCCAGGCCGACCACGAGCTCGCCGGCGATCATGCCGATCGTCGCCGGAACGGCCCCGGCGTCCCGAACCGTCCGCTCGATCTCCCTGGCCACGCGCAGGTTCTCCGGTCGGGGCAGACCGTGCGAGACGATGGTGCTCTCCAGGGCGACGACGGGCCGGCCGTCGCGCAGGGCTTCGGCGACCTCGGTGCCGTAGCTGATGTGAAAGTCAGTCACACGGGCACCGTACGGGGTGGGGCCTCGGCTGGCCTCAAGTGGACCCGGCCGTGATGACCTGCCAAACTTGTCGGTTGGAGGTGCAGACGTGAGCACAGAGGTTCTCGAGCGTCCGGAGCTGAAGGACGCCGATACCGGTCCAGAGATGTTCCATTACGTCCGCAAGGAGAAGATCGCCGAGAGCGCCGTCATGGGCACTTTCGTCGTCGCTCTCTGCGGCGAGACCTTCCCGGTCACCAAGGCGGCCAAGCCGGGTTCGCCGGTCTGCCCCAAGTGCAAGGAGATCTACGACTCGTACCGTGAGTGAACCTCGGCCGGTGCTCCGACCGGCGACGTAGCCTGCGGCGGTGACCACCTCCACCGCCCTGCTCCTCGCCGACCTGACCGGGGTGGCGGTGTTCGCCGCGTCCGGGGCCTCGGCGGCGGTGGCCAAGCGACTGGACCTGTTCGGCGTCGCGTTCGTCGGCTTCGTGGCCGCCCTCGGCGGTGGGATCTTCCGGGACCTGGTCATCGACGAGGTGCCGCCGCTGGCCTTCGCCGACTGGCGGTATGTGGCCACGGCCGCGATCACCGCACTCGCCGTCTTCTGGCTGCACCCGCAACTGGCCCGACTGCGCACCACAGTGCTGGTGCTGGACGCGGCCGGCCTGGCGCTGTTCACAGTCACCGGCACGCTCAAGGCGCTCGACGCCCGGGTACCGGCGGTCGGCGCCTGCCTGATCGGCATGCTCACCGCGATCGGCGGCGGCCTCGGCCGCGACCTGCTCACCGCCGAGATCCCGGTCGTGCTGCGCCGGGAGATCTACGCGCTGGCCGCGCTGGCCGGTTCGATCCTGGTGGTGCTGCTGTACGTCACCGGGCAGACCGGCCCCGCGCCGCTCACCGCCGCCGCCGTCCTGGTCTTCGGGCTACGCCTGATCGCGCTGCGTCGACGCTGGTCCGCGCCGGTGGCCACGCTGCGCCCGCCGCGCGCCGACGGGGCGGATCCACGCACCGACCGGGAGTGGTGAGACGGTCGGGCCGGCGCTCGTTCGAGTGCGGGATTGTGACCAGCGTGGCGTCGCCTGGGCCCGGCGGCCCGTGCTGGTTATGCTGAGTCGGCCTTCGCGGCAGCTTCTGCGCGGAGGCGTTTTCATGGGCGGCGGATCCTCGTGGCCCTCGCCCGGGGTCCGCCATCGTGCGGTCGGAGAGGAGCTTCGCGTGGCAGCCCGGACGCCGGTGCTCGAGACGTTCCCGGCGCTACGCGCCTGGCAGCGCAAGGCGCTGGTGGAGTACCTGCGTCGCCGTAGCGAGGACTTCACAGCCGTCGCCACGCCCGGCGCCGGCAAGACCACCTTCGCCCTGCGGATCGCGGCCGAGCTGCTCGGTGACGGCACCGTGGAGGCCATCACAGTGGTCGCGCCGACCGAGCACCTGAAGAACCAGTGGGCCGACGCCGCGGCCCGGGTGGGCATCCAACTCGACGCGGCGTTCCGCAACGCCGACCTGCACTCCGCGGCCGACTTCCACGGCGCTGTGGTCACCTACGCGCAGGTGGGGATGGCCCCGCAGGTGCACCGGCGACGCACCATGACCCGACGCACCCTGGTCATCCTCGACGAGATCCACCACGCCGGCGACTCCCGGTCCTGGGGCGACGGGGTGAAGAACGCCTTCGAACCCGCCGTACGCCGGCTGATGCTCACCGGGACGCCGTTCCGCTCCGACGACAACCCGATCCCGTTCGTCAGCTACGAGCGGGGCGGGGACGGGCTGCTGCGCTCCCGCGCCGACTCGGTCTACGGCTACTCCGACGCGCTGCGCGACGGGGTGGTCCGGCCGGTGCTGTTCCTGGCGTACTCCGGGGAGACCCGCTGGCGTACCAACGCGGGGGAGGAGCTGGCCGCCCGGCTGGGTGAGCCGATGACCCAGGACCTGGTGGCCCAGGCGTGGCGTACCGCCCTGGACCCGGCCGGTGACTGGATGCCACAGGTGCTGCGGGCCGCCGACGCCCGACTCACGGTGCTGCGCAAGGCGGGCATGGCCGACGCCGGTGGTCTGATCATCGCCACCGACCAGCAGACCGCCCGCTCGTACGCCAAGCTGATCGAGCAGGTGACCGGCGAGAAGGCCGCCGTGGTGCTGTCCGACGACCAGGGCGCGTCCGCCCGGATCGCGACGTTCGCGGCATCCGACCAGCGGTGGTTGGTAGCGGTGCGGATGGTGTCCGAGGGGGTCGACATCCCGCGACTGGCGGTCGGGGTCTACGCCACCAGCGCCAGCACGCCGCTCTACTTCGCCCAGGCGATCGGCCGGTTCGTGCGGGCCCGCCGGTCCGGGGAGACCGCGTCGGTGTTCCTGCCCAGCGTGCCGCACCTGCTCGGGTTGGCCAGCGAGATGGAGACCGAGCGCGACCACGTACTCGGTAAACCCAAGGAAGCCGACGGTTTCGACGACGACCTGTTGGAACGCGCGCAGCGCGACGACCAGGCCAGCGGGGAACTGGAGAAGCGGTTCGCGGCGCTCTCGGCCACCGCCGAGCTGGACCAGGTGATCTTCGACGGCGCGTCGTTCGGCACCGCGGCCCAGGCCGGCACCCCCGAGGAAGAGGAATACCTCGGCCTGCCCGGTCTGCTCACCGCCGACCAGGTTTCGCTGCTGCTGACCAAGCGGCAGGCCGCGCAGCTCGCCGCCCAACGCCGTCGTACGGCCGACGGGGCCGCTCAGCCGGCCGCTGCGGCCACGGCGGCGCCACCCGCACCCATGAGCGCCGCCCAGCGTCGCGTGGCGCTCCGGCGCCAACTGAACGCTCTGGTGGCCGCCCGACACCATCGCACCGGTCAGCCGCACGGCAAGATCCATGCCGAGCTGCGCCGGCTCTGCGGTGGCCCGCCGAGCGCCCAGGCCACCATCGAGCAGCTTGAGGAACGCATCGCCACCGTGCAGACCCTCTAGACCCGCCCGGCCGTGGGCGGGCTGCGCCCTGTCGGCCGTGTCGACGATCAGGTCCGGCTTCATCGCCATCGCCCGCCATCGCCCGCCGTGCCCGGTGTCGCCGCTGGTCGTGCTTGGTGACACCGGCCGGCCGTGCCTGATGTCGCCGCTGGTAGTGCCTGGTGTCAGCGGCCAGCAGAACCGGCGCCCGGGTGACCACCGCCTCGGCGCTTGCACCGTGATCCACTCGGCTTCCTTGAAAACGCGGTGTTCGAGCGAGGTGGAAAGCGCGACTTCCTTGAACCCGAGTGGATCAACGGGGGCCTGGGCGGTGCTGCGGCTTGCCTGCCCGGAACGGCCATGGATGCCCGTGTGCGGGGCGTCCCGATCTCAAGATCGCGCAGCATCCTGGTTGTAGTGGTGTCGGCGCATCGGTGAGGCCACCACATCCTGGTTCGAGCGTGACCTTGAGGGGCGGTGGCACCCAGACCTCGCTCCGGCCTGTCGGAGCGGGCTCGTCGTCAAGATCCGCGCAGGATCAGGGATGTTGCTGACTCCGGCAGTGTCGGACGCAGCAACATCAGGGAAGTTGTTCGGATCTTGGCGCGGGGCGCGGGGCGCGGGGCGCGGGGCGCGGGGCGCGGGGCGCGGGGCGCGGGGCGGCCGGGCGCGGGGCGGCCGCGCGTCCAGACAGAAAAAGCTGACCGGAGGCACCCTCGGGGTGTCTCCGGTCAGCTATGTCGGTTTGCGGATTTAGTTCGCCATCAGATCGGCGCCACGCCAGCTGAAATCGGGCTCCGTCGCGAACCGCTCGGTGATCTTTACGAGATCCTCCGCGTACTTGTTCGCGTGGTGTCCGCAGAACACCAACTCGCTCCCACCCGTGAGAGTGATCCGGAGCTTCCCGGCAGCATTGCAGCGGTCGCACCGTTCATCGGCGGCTGGGGGAGCCGCCGTCACGGGCGGCGGCGTGAGGGTCGGGGTCATCGCCTTCCTCCTCTGGTCGTCACCGATGAACAATCTCTTCGGTCGTTGCTCACCTATCGTGCAACACCCTTACTAGGCACTGCCTTCCCTGTGTGCCCGCGGGGGACCGAGGTCACACCTGGAAGGGACAGTGTGCCGTGCACCAAGGGTGCCACGTCAACGATCACATTCGTGCATCCGGACGATCACCATCTGGTGTTGCACACCAGGTGGTCAAAACGACACGTTCGGTTGACGAAACCCGCTCAGTCCAGGTAATCCCGGAGGACCTGCGACCGGGACGGGTGACGCAGCTTGGACATCGTCTTGGACTCGATCTGCCGGATCCGCTCCCGGGTCACCCCGTAGACCTGGCCGATCTCGTCGAGCGTCCGGGGTTGGCCGTCGGTCAGGCCGAAGCGCAGGCGTACCACACCCGCCTCACGCTCGGAGAGCGTCTGGAGCACCTGCTGGAGCTGGTCCTGCAGGAGCGAGAACGAAACCGCGTCGACCGCGACCACGGCCTCGGAATCCTCGATGAAGTCGCCGAGCTGGCTGTCGCCCTCGTCGCCGATGGTCTGGTCCAGTGAGATGGGCTCCCGAGCGTACTGCTGGATCTCCAGCACCTTCTCGGGTGTGATGTCCATCTCCTTGGCCAGCTCCTCCGGAGTGGGCTCGCGGCCCAGGTCCTGGAGCAGCTCACGCTGTATGCGGCCGAGCTTGTTGATGACCTCGACCATGTGCACGGGGATGCGGATGGTGCGGGCCTGGTCGGCCATGGCGCGGGTGATGGCCTGTCGGATCCACCAGGTGGCGTACGTGGAGAACTTGTAGCCCTTGGTGTAGTCGAACTTCTCCACGGCCCGGATCAGACCGAGGTTGCCCTCCTGAATCAGGTCGAGGAAGGCCATGCCGCGGCCGGTGTAGCGCTTGGCCAGCGACACCACCAGTCGGAGGTTCGCCTCCAGGAGGTGGTTCTTGGCCCGCTCGCCGTCGCGGGAGATCCAGCCCAGGTCACGGACCATGTCCCGGACGAGCTTCTCCTCGCCCTCGTCGGCAGCCCGCAGCCGCTCGGCGGCGTAGAGCCCGGCCTCGATCCGCTTGGCCAGCTCCACCTCCTGCTCGGCGTTGAGCAGCGGAACCTTGCCGATCTGCTTCAGGTACGCCCGGACGGAGTCGGCGGAGGCGGTCAGCTCGGCGTCGCGTCGCGCCTGCTTGAGGGCCTCGGACTCCTCGTCGTCCCACTCGAAGTCGTTGTCGGTCGCCGAGGCGGCGGCGTCGGTTTCGGCTGCCTGGGTCAGCTCGGCCGGCTCCTCGACCACCACGTCCTCGATCGCGGCGGCCAGCTCCTCCGGGTCGATCTCGCCCTCGGCGCCCTCCTTGGCCTTGCCGCCAGCCTTGGTCGGCTTGGCCCCGGCAGCCGCGGCCACCGTCGCCTTGGTGGCTCGGGTCGACTTGGTCGCCTTCGCCGGCGTCGCCGTGGCGGCCTCGGCGCCGGTGCCGGTCGCCTTGCGGGCGGCCACCTTGCGCGGGGCCGACGTCGCCGGGGCGTCGTCGCCGGCGGGCGCCTGCTTCGGGGCCGGCGCGGCGGCCTTCTTGGTGGTCTTTGCGGTGGTGGCCCGGGACGCCGGCGTGGTCGAGCGGGCCGCGGCGACGCGGCGACGGGTGCTCGCCGAGCCGTCCACCACGACGGTCACTCCCGCCTCGGAGAGCGCCCGCAGGATCTTCTTGGCCTGGGCCGGAGTCACCTCGGCGGACTCGACGGTGCGCGCGAGCTGAGCCGACGTGAGCTGACCACCGGCGCTCTGGGCGTGGGCGATCAGGGTGTCGGTGAGCGAGCGAACGTCGGCGCCGGGCTGGCGGGGTTCTGTCACGAATGACCTTCCGGAGGCGAAGAGCGGGCACGGCGGGTTCGTCCAGCGCAGCGAGGGTTACCGTGCCGGGCGATGTGGTTGAGGGACCCTCGTGTCACGGTCCGGCCGGTGGTCGGCGGTCCGTGCCGCGTGGGCAGGGGTGAATTGTAACGCCGTCTGCGGCGATCATCCTGCTCCGCACCACGTACCGCCGGTGGGGACCGTCGGTGGGGCGGAGATATGGGCTTCGCGGTAATGATAGCCGCGCGGCCGGCGAAGGGCTTCCGTCGTCGCGCCAGGTAGCGCGCAGGTCGTGTCCGAACTGCCGTCTGAGCAGGCAGTACGAGGTCGACGTGGCGATTGCGAGGATGCGCGTGTGGATCACCGAGGTCGCTGTCGGTCCGGCCGGCGGCGTGCCCACCAGGTCGCGGTTGGGCAACGGTTGTGAGCCGAGCATGGACGGGGCGGTAAGCACTTAAGCGACATTACCAACCGAAAGGGGCATATTGGCGGAGGTCGGCCGCTCAAGCCGCGAGGGCGTCGCGGGTGTGCCCGCCTCGCAGCGGATCCCCGGCACCGAAGATCCTGGTCTGGTGCCGTCGTACGGCGTCGGGAACGATGATCTTCGGAAGCCTGGGTCGGTAGTTCCACCCACCCACATGCACCCGGAGTGCGGAAAGAGGCGAATCATGACCAACTCGGCCACGACACCGTCGGAGCTGCTGACCATCGCGGTGGAGGTGGCTCGGGCGGCGGCGGACACCGCGTACCGGATGCGCGCCGAGGGGGTCGTCGTCGCCGCCACCAAGAGCACCGTCACCGACGTGGTCACCGCCGCCGACCGGGCGGTCGAGCGGCAGATCCTCGACGCGTTGGCCGCGCTGCGCCCGGACGACTCGGTGCTGGGCGAGGAGTACGGCGAGGAAGCTTCCGGCGCGACGCGCAGCGGTGTGCGCTGGATCGTCGACCCGATCGACGGCACTGTGAACTACCTGTACGGACTGCCGCACTCGGCGGTCTCGCTGGCCGCCGAGGTGGAGGGGGTGGTGGTCGCCGGCGTGGTGCGCAACGTGAGCACCGGCGAGGAATGGACCGCCACAGCCGGCGGTGGGGCCTGGCGCGACGGTGTCCGGTTGCGATGCTCCGGGGAAGTCGATCTGGGGCAGGCGCTGGTCGGCACCGGCTTCGGCTACGACGCCCGCCGCCGGGCGCACCAGGCGCAGGTGGTCGCCGGTCTGATCGCACACGTACGTGACATCCGTCGGCTCGGCGCCGCGGCGCTGGACCTCTGCCTGGTCGCCGAGGGGCGGCTCGACGCGTACTTCGAAAAGGGTCTTGCGGCCTGGGACCTGGCCGCTGGCGGGCTGGTGGCCGCCGAGGCGGGGGTTCGGGTTGCCGGCCTGGCCGGTCGGCCGCCAGGGCCGGACCTGGTGGTGGCGGCCCCGCCCGCCCTCTTCGCGCCGCTGCACGACCGGTTGGCCGCGCTGGACGCCGCCGGCGGTCCCTGACCGGCGGACCAGCTCAGCCGGCACCGGCCTTTCCAGTGGCCGGCTCTGGCCGGTGGGCCAGGTCGGTGCCGATCGCCGACCTGGCGCTGCGGTGGGCCGGTTACGCCGTCACTTGGCGGGCGGGGACGGGCAGGCGCCCTTGGGGGCCTCCGGCGGACCCGAGTCGCCCAGCGACTGGTTGACCTCGGTCGTGGTGGCGAGCTGCTGGAAGCGGTTGCCCAGCACCACGTCCACGGTGTCGTCGGCACGCTTCGGGTCGTAGCCCGGAACGGCGTTGTTCAGGAAGTACGCCTGGAGCAGGTGCGCGGAACCGACGCCCTTCGGGCCGTACCGCAGCAGCGCGACGCTGTCGACCTTCTTCTCGTTCCCGGTCTTCTTGACCTGGAACTGTCGATTGCTGAACTCGTCGGCGACGGTGTGGGCGAGACCGGGCTGATCCGTGGCGTTGAACACGTTGATCTTGACGTCCTTGCGCTCGCGCAGGGTCAGATCCGCCAACGGCCAGCCCTCGGGGCAACCCGCCGCGGTGCCCACGTTGCCCTGGCTGTCGCGGACCACGGCCACGACGACGAAGACCAGGGCGATGATCGCCAACAGGCCGACGACGACGAGTGCTCGCACGCGCGCAAAACTCATCAGGGCACTCCCCGGACCTCAGTGGGTGGTGGCGGCCAGGAACGATCGCTCAGGCCGCCGGCCGTCGAATACGCCGCTGAGGTTAACGGTTGTCCGGCCGTCGCGTGGAAACAGCCCGACATGCCGGCGCGCCGACCGCGAACCGGGTACTACTACCCCTATCTTCGTGTCGCCTGAATCACATTGGGAACAACTTCGCGTGCGGGGGCGTACATCTCAGCCGCAAGGGCGGTATACATGCCTCGCCCAAGGGGGGGTAAGGTTCCGCGCTCGCAGGGGAGTCGCCCCAGCGAGCTCGACCCGTTCGGTCCTCGGGTCGGGTGCCCGACACAAGTGGTGGCCGGCCAGCGGAACCGAAACAGCGTCGTCCGGCGTTACAACCGGAAGCGACAACATCGATATGGGAGAGTGAAACCGATGGCCACCGACTACGACGCCCCGCGTCGCGACGAGGTCGACCTCGGCGAGGACAGCCTGGAAGAGCTCAAGGCACGGCGCGTCGACTCACAGTCGGGCGCGGTGGACGTCGACGAGGCCGAGGTGGCCGAGAGCTTTGAGCTGCCCGGTGCCGATCTGGCCGACGAGGAGCTCACGGTCAAGGTGCTTCCGATGCAGCAGGACGAGTTCCGGTGCGCCCGCTGCTTCCTGGTCCACCACCGTAGCCAGCTGGCGGTCGAGCGTAACGGCGAGCTGATCTGCCGCGAGTGCGTCTGACAACCACAACAACACCGGCGGCGGCCTCCTGAACGGGGTCGCCGCTGCCGGTGTAGGCATGCGGCAGCGGTGGGTACCTGCTTGACTCGTAGCGGGTAGCCACAGCACCGGGAGGTCCGATGAGCGATCGAGGCGGCACCACCGATGGCGGCACGGACGGCCTCGGCGCCACCCGTGGCACGGACGACCTCGGCGCCACCGATGGCGGCACGGACGACCTCGGCGCCACCCGTGGCACCGACGACCTCGGTGCCACCGTGGCGGCGTTGACCGCTGACGACATCGCGCCGGCCAGACGCCGCCAACTGCTGACCCGGATGGTCGGGCAGGCCCGTGCGCGGGGCGTCTCCGACCTGTTCAAGCCCCGCGCCGCCGTGCGGTGGATGGTCGACGCCGTCGCCGAGATCGCCCCGCACGTACCGGTACGGGACCTGGACACGCTGCGCCAACACTTCCCCGGCCTGGACGACGTCGCCCTGGCCGACCGGCTCATCCGTAACGCGTCGAGGACCACCGCCGCGATCGGCGCTGCCGGTGGGGGCGTCGCGGCCGTCGAGTGGACGGTGGCCCCCACCCTGCTCTCCGCGCCGGTGCTGCTCGCCGCCGAGACAGTGGCCGTGGTGGCGGTGGAGCTGAAACTCGTCGGCGAGTTGCACGAGATCCACGGCGTGGCACTACCGGCCGCCGGCAGTCAACGGGCGGTCGCGCTGGTGCACTCGTGGGCCACTCAACGCGGCGTCAACCCGATGGTGCCCGGCGTGGGAGTGGGAGCGGTGCTCGGCACCGCCGCCCGCAAGGAGTTGCGGGACATGCTGCTGCGGCGTTTCGGGCGCAACCTCACCACGCTGGGGCCGTTCCTGACCGGCGCGGCGGTGGCCAGCTTCCTCAACCGCCGGGCCACCCAGCAGATGGCCGAGCAACTCCAGGTCGACCTGCGTCGGCGGGGCATCGCCCGGCCCGCGCCACCGGCGGCCCTCCCAGGCCCGCCCACCGGCACCTGAGCGGGCCTCACCGTCGAACCGGCTCCTGAGCGGGCCCATGCCGTCCGACCGGCTCCTGAGCGGGCCCATGCCGTCCGACCGGCTCCTGAGCGGGCCCATGCCGTCCGACCGGCTCCTGAGCCAGCCCGTCGGCGTCGGCTCAGCCCAGCTCGCCCGCCGTCGGGTGGGAAGCCGACAGGGCGTCCCGTGCGGTCAGCACCGCCTCGGCCAGCTCGACCGGGTGCCGGGTGCTCACCACCCAGAACGGGGTCGGATCCTCGGGATCGTCGAGGATCACCTGCACGGCCCCGCCGATCCACGGTCGCTGCACCACGAAGGCGAGCGGGTCCGCGCCGACACCGAGCACCTCACGTCGGCCGGCCACGTCCAGCGGCACCACGTCGGCCACGAAACGGACCGGCAGGCGGGCGTCGTCCACCCGCAGCTCGCCGTCGGTCACCCCGACCCGGATCCGGCCCAGCCACCACAGCCCGACCGCGGTGAGCGGCACCAACACGGCGAACGGCAGCCAGGCGCGGACGCCGGAGGCGCCCATCCAGATCTCGACGGCCAGCAACGCGGCGGCCACCAGCCCGGCCAGCCACAGCCACCAGGGCAGATCCAGCCGCTCGGTGTACGCCGAGCGGGCGGAGACCGGCGGCTGATCGGCGGACGGGGAGGGCGACATGCTCACTCCTGCGAGGGTACGGCGCACGGCGGCTCGACGAACCGGCAGGATGGCAGGGTCACCCCGCGAACCGGACGGAAGAGGGGACCCGTGACCGACGTCGTACCCGTGCCCGTGCAGCTGCTCGACCCGGAGCTGCCGTTGCCCACGTACGCCCATCCCGGCGACGCCGGGGCCGACCTGGTGGCGGCCGCGGACGTGGAGCTGCCACCCGGCGGCCGTGCCCTGGTGCCCACCGGTGTGGCCATCGCGCTTCCGGAGGGGTACGTGGGACTGGTCCATCCCCGCTCCGGTCTGGCGGCCAGGCTCGGCGTGACGGTGCTCAACGCGCCCGGTACGGTCGACGCCGGCTACCGGGGTGAGATCCTGGTCAACCTGATCAATCATGATCGGGATGTGCCGGCGAAGATCTCCCGCGGCGATCGGATCGCGCAGCTCGTGGTCCAGCAGGTCGCGCGGGCGCGGTTCGAGCCGGTGGTCGAGCTGCCCGCGTCCCGGCGCGGGACTGGTGGGCACGGGTCCACCGGTGGGCACGCCGGGCTGGTGCCGTCGCCGACGGGCCAGGACCGGGTCGAGCGGCGGCCGAGCGAGCCGGGCCGCGGGCAGACGGAAGAGGTGGCAGGGTGAGTGTGAACAGCGGAGGGCAGGCGCAGTGATCTTCTCCCGAAAGCGGGCCGATGCGGAGCGGCAGACCCGTGACGAGCGGGCTACCCAGGTCCCGGACCAGGGCGATGCCACGCCGACGCTGGAGCGCGGCCCGTACGACATCTCCGAGAGCTACGACGACGTGCAGCGACTCGACCTGGGCAGCCTGCACATCCCGGCGATCGCCGACGTCGAGGTGCGGGTGCAGGCCGACCCGCAGGGTGTGGTCCAGCAGGTGGTGCTGGTGCACGGTGACAACGCGCTCCAGTTGGGCGTCTTCGCCGCCCCCCGGTCCGAGGGGATCTGGGACGAGGTGCGCGAGGAGATCCGGCAGTCGCTGCTCCGTGACGGCGCGAGCGCGCAGGAGGTCGCCGGCGAGTACGGCCCGGAGCTGCACGCCCAGGTGAACACCCCGGACGGCGCGACGAACCTGCGGTTCGTCGGAATCGACGGGCCGCGTTGGATGGTCCGGGGCGTGTTCCAGGGCCCGGTGGCGACCGACCCGGCAATGGCCGGCCCGCTCGTCGAGTGCCTGGACGGCCTGGTGGTCGACCGTGGGCAGGAGGCGAAGCCGGTCCGCGAGCCGTTGCCGCTGCGGCTGCCCCGGGAGATCGCCGACCAGGCCGAGGCCGAGGCGGGCGACGCCGCCGCCGCGCCGCGTCAGGTCTGACCGGCGCGCACCGGCCCGCCGGAACCAGCCCCGTCGGCGTACGCTGGCGGCACGGTTCCGGCGCCGCCGGCGCCGGCCGGGGACGGCGAGCGTGGAGAGGGTGACGCGGAGGTCATGACGACCGACGAGGGCCGGGTGTCGCTGCGGCGCATCCTGCAGAGGTTCACCGCCAGCGAGGCCGAGATCGACGCGCAGGAGCTGCGTCGGGAGAGCGCCGAGTGCGGCGGAATCCCCGCCCAGCAGTGCTCCCGGGGTCAGCTGGTCTCGGTCGCCGGTCGGCTGCGCACCGTGGTCTATACGCCGCGCACCAATTTGCCCACCCTCGAGGCCGACCTGTACGACGGCAGTGACGTGGTGACCCTGGTCTGGCTGGGTCGACGGCACATCGCCGGGATCGAGCCGGGCCGGCATCTGACCGCCCGTGGCCGGGTGGCCGTGCGGGACGACCGCAAGGTCATCTACAACCCCTACTACGAGCTGGACTCGCCCAAGTGATGGCACTGCGGACGGAAGGCCGGCGATGACGACGGGACAGGACCGGGCGGCACAGCCGGATACCGACCCTCAGGACGAGGAGCCGCTGCCGACGATCGCCGAGCAGATGGCCGATCAGCTCGGCGGCTGGCGCGGGCTGGTCGAGTCCAGCATTCCGGTAGTGGTGTTCGTCGTCGCCAACATCATCGGCGAGTTGCGGCCGGCGGTGATCGCGTCGATCGCGGTCGCCGTGCTGATCGCAGGGCTGCGGCTGGCCCAGCGTCGACCGATCCGGCACGCCGTCAACGGGCTCTTCGGCGTCGGCGTCGGCGCGGCCATCGCGTGGCGCACCGGCGATGAGCGTGACTTCTACCTTCCCGGCATCCTCTACGGCATCGGCTACGGCATCGCCCTGCTGATCTCGGCCGCGATCCGCCAGCCGCTGGTGGGCTGGATCTGGTCGGTCCTGGTGGCCAAGGGCCGTTCGGAGTGGCGGTCCGACCCGAAGCTGGTGCGCACCTTCACCCAGCTGACAGTGCTCTGGGGCGTGGTCTGGCTGGCCAAGGTGGGGGTGCAGGCCGGGCTCTACCTGGCCCACCAGGACACCGCCCTGGGCGTGGCCCGGCTGGCGCTGGGCTACCCGCCGTACGCGCTGCTGTTGCTGATCACGGTCTGGACGGTGCGTCGGGTCACCCGGGAGTCGCCGCCGGCCCCGCTGCCCAGCGCCTGAGCGGCGCCCGGTCATCCGGGCCGCTCAGCGCGCCGGTCGGGCTCAGCGTGAGCCGCGCGTCCGTTCGACGCTGTCCGGCCCGAGGACCACCTGGCGGACCTGGTCCTCCACCTCGGCGGTGCAGACGAAGATCAGCTCGTCGCCGGCCTCGATCGGGTCGTCCGGGCTGGGCACCAGGACCCGCTTGCCGCGCAGGATCGCCACCAGTGCGGAGTCGCGGGGCAGCGGCACGGCGTGGATCGGCTGACCGACGTAGGGGGCGGTCGGCGGCAGGGTGATCTCGACGAGGTTCGCCTCGCCCTGTCGGAAGGTCATCAGCCGGACCAGGTCGCCGACGGTGACCGCCTCCTCGACGAGCGCGGCCATCACCCGCGGCTTGCTCACCGCGACGTCCACGCCCCACTGCTCGGTGAACAACCACTCGTTCTCGGCCCGGTTGACCCGGGCGACCACCCGGGGCACCGCGAACTCGGTCTTGGCCAGCAGCGACAGCACCAGGTTGGTCTTGTCGTCGCCGGTCGCCGCGACCACCACGTCGCAGCCGGCGACGTCGGCCTCCTCCAGGCTGGACAGCTCGCACGCGTCGGCCAGCACCCACTCGGCGGCCGGCACCCGGTCCGGGCGCAGCATCTTGGGCTGACGCTCGATCAGCATCACCTGGTGGCCGTTGTCGATCAGCTCCTGGGCGATCGAGCGGCCCACGTTGCCCGCGCCCGCGATGGCGACCCGCATGGCTCAGTGCCCTCCTTCCGGCGGCGTCGCCGCCACCGACGTGACCGTCGCCACGATGTCATCGCTGACCAGCATGAACACCTGGTCGCCCTCCTGCATGACCGTGGAGCCGGTGGGCAGCGTGCCGATGCCGAAGCGGATCAGGTAGGCCACCCGCGCCCCGGTCGCGTCCTCCAGCGTCCGCACCGGTCGGCCGATCCAGTCCTTGTGTACGGGCACCTCGACGATCGACACCGTGCTCGTGGGGTCGCGGAAGATCTCCACGTTGCCCTCCGGCACCAGGTGTCGCAGCATCCGGTCCGCCGTCCACCGCACGGTCGCCACCGTGGGGATGCCCAGCCGCTCGTAGACCTGCGCCCGGCGCTGGTCGTAGATGCGGGCGGCGACCCGGGACACACCGAACGTCTCGCGGGCCAGCCGAGCCGAGATGATGTTGGAGTTGTCGCCGCTGGACACCGCCGCGAAGGCGTCCGCGCGCTCGATGCCGGCCTGCCGGAGCACCTCGCCGTCGAAACCGGCCCCGGTCACCGTGATCCCGGCGAAGTCGGGGCCGAGCCGGCGGAAGGCGTCGGCGTCCTGGTCGATCACCGCCACCGAGTGCCCTCGGGACTCCAGGCTGTGGGCGAGCGTCGACCCGACCCGACCACATCCCATGATCACGACGTGCACGCTGTCCCTCCCAAGGTGCGTACCGCTGGCGCTGCCGGTGGCCTTCGAGTGCGAGCCTGCCACGTCCCGGTCGCGAGCGGGGACCGACCGTACCCCGCCGTCACGAGCAGCGGTGATCGCCCACCCCCGCGCCCCCGCCGTGGTGGTCGTACTCTTGGCGTTCGTGGCCAGTCCCACCTCGCTGCTGAAGCGGCTTCTCCTCGGTCGACCGTTCCGGTCCGACCGGCTTCAGCACACCCTCCTGCCGAAGCGCATCGCGCTGCCCGTGTTCGCCTCCGACGCGCTGTCCAGCGTCGCGTACGCGCCCGACGAGATCCTGCTGACCCTCTCCATCGCCGGCGCGTCCGCGTACTTCTTTTCGCCGTGGATCGCGCTGGCCGTGGTCGTGGTGATGCTCACCGTGGTGGCCAGCTACCGGCAGAACGTGCACGCCTACCCGTCCGGTGGCGGCGACTACGAGGTGGCCACTGTCAACCTGGGGCCGAAGTTCGGCGTCGGGGTGGCCAGCGCGTTGCTGGTCGACTACGTGCTCACCGTGGCGGTGTCGGTCTCCTCCGGGGTGGCCAACCTGGGCTCGGTGGTGCCGTTCGTGGCCACCCACAAGGTCCTGATCGCGGTGAGCGCTGTGGTCCTGCTCACCGCTGTCAACCTGCGTGGGCTGCGCGAGTCGGGCACGGCGTTCGCCATCCCCACCTACGGCTTCGTGATCGTGATGCTCGGGATGCTGCTCACCGGGCTGTTCCGGGTCTTCGTGCTGGGCGACGAGCTGCGCGCGCCGAGCGCCGACCTGGTGATCCAGGCCGAGCACAGCGTCACCGGTTTCGCGCTCGTCTTCCTGCTGCTGCGGACGTTCAGCTCGGGCGCCGCCGCGCTCACCGGCGTGGAGGCGATCTCCAACGGGGTTCCGGCGTTCAAGGCGCCGAAGAGCCGCAACGCCGCCACCACCCTGCTGCTGCTCGGCACCATCTCGGTGAGCATGTTGGTCGGGATCATCTGGCTGGCCCGGCTCACCCACCTGCAGTTCGTCGAGGATCCGAACCTCCAGATCGTGTCCGGCCCCGAGGGGTACGTGCAGAAGACGGTCACCACCCAGCTCGGGGAGACCGTCTTCGGTTCCGGGTCGATCCTGCTCTACGTGCTGGCCGGGGTGACCGCCCTGATCCTGTTCCTGGCCGCGAACACCGCGTTCAACGGCTTCCCGGTGCTCGGCTCGATCCTGGCCCAGGACCGCTACCTGCCCCGCCAGTTCCACACCCGGGGCGACCGGCTGGCCTTCTCCAACGGCATCACCTTCCTCGCCCTCTTCGCGATCGTGCTGATCGTCGGCTTCCAGGCCGAGGTGACGAAGCTGATCCAGCTCTACATCGTCGGGGTCTTCGTCTCGTTCACCGTCTCCCAGGTCGGCATGATCCGGCACTGGAACCGGCACCTGCGCACCGAGCGGGACCCGGAGGCGCGCCGCCGGATGGTCCGCTCCCGGGCGATCAACACGTTCGGCGCGGGCCTGACCGGCGCGGTGCTGGTGATCGTCCTGATCACCAAGTTCCTGCTCGGCGCGTGGATCGCCATCGCCGCGATGGCGGTGATCTACGTGCTGATGCTGGCGATCCGGCGGCACTACGACCGGATCGCCGTCGAGCTGACCCCACCGGACGAGGGCCGGGCCGTGCTGCCCGCCCGCAACCACGCGATCGTGCTGGTCAGCAAGGTGCACCAGCCGACGCTGCGGGCCATCGCCTACGCCCGCGCCACCCGACCGGACACGCTCACCGCGGTGACAGTCAACGTGGACGAGAAGGACACCAGGGACCTGCAGGCCGACTGGGAGCGCCGAGAGATGGCCATCCCGCTCACCGTGATCGACTCGCCGTACCGGGAGATCACCCGCCCGATCCTGGACTTCGTCGCCTCCACCCGGCGCAAGTCGCCCCGGGACGTGGTCACCGTGTTCATTCCGGAGTACGTGGTCGGCCGTTGGTGGGAGAACCTGCTGCACAACCAGAGCGCCCTGCGCCTCAAGGGTCGGCTGCTCTTCGAGCCGGGGGTGATGGTGGTCAGCGTGCCGTGGCAGCTCGCGTCGACAGCGAGCAAGAACCTGGACCGGCTGGACGCCACACTGTCCCGGACCCCGGCGCGTGGGCCACGGAGCGCCGTGCCACCGCTGGGCGCCGCCCCGCCGGTGGCCGCCGCGCCGCCCAGCGAGGGCGGGCCCGAGAACAGCGCAACGATGGGAAACACACGTGACTGAGCCGGGCGGTCCGCGGACCGCGACACCCAGGACGCCGTCGGCGTCGACCTCGTCGACGTTCGAGCGGGGGCTGGCCGAGACGGACCGGGTCGAGCTGACCGTAGACGCGGTCGCCCCCGGAGGGCACTGTGTCGCCCGGGTGGACGGGCAGGTGGTCTTCGTCCGACACGCGCTGCCCGGTGAACGGGTCATCGCCGAGGTCACCGAGGTGCACCGGGGGTTCGTCCGGGCCGACGCGGTGACAGTGCTGGAACCCTCACCGGATCGGGTCGAGCCGCCCTGCCCGTACGCCAAGCCGGGCGCCTGCGGGGGCTGCGACCTCCAGCACGTCGCACCGGCCGCGCAGCTGGCCTGGAAGACCGCTGTGGTCCGCGAGCAGTTGGTCCGCCTCGGTGGGCTGACCGACGTCGAGCTGGACCGGCTCGGCGTCCGGGTCGAGGCGTTGCCCGGTGGGCTGCTCGGCTGGCGCTCCCGGGTCCGCTACGCGGTCGACGCCGCCGACCGGGCCGGCCTGCTCAAGCACCGCTCGCACGAGGTGGTGCCGATCGACCGCTGCCGGATCGCCCACCCGGCCATCCAGCAGCTGCCGGTGCTCACCCCCACCGGTGCGCGCTGGCCGGCCGCCGAGGCCGTGGAGACCGTCGCCAGCACCGGCGGGGACGTGACCATCACGGAGATCCGCGACGGGATGCCCGTACCGGTCAGTGGCCCGACCGAGGTCCGCGAGGTCGCCGCCGGACGGGACTGGACGCTGCCCGCGTCCGCGTTTTGGCAGGTGCACCCGGCCGCCGCAGACACCCTCTCCGCCGCCGTGCTGGAGTTGCTGGACCCGCAGCCGGGCGAGGTCGCCTGGGACCTCTACGGCGGTGCTGGGCTGTTCGCCGCCGGGCTGGCCGCTCGGGTCGGCGCGACCGGCCGGGTGACAGTGGTCGAAGCGGCGGCGCAGGGTGTCGCCGCCGCCCGGGAGAACCTCGCCGACCTGCCCAGCGTCGAGGTGGTGTCGGCCCGGGTGGAGACCGCGCTGGCCCGCCGACGAATCACCGGCCCGGTCGACGTGGTGGTGCTCGACCCGCCGCGCTCCGGGGCCGGCGCCCAGGTGGTCCGCGCGCTGGTCGCCGCCGGCCCGCGGGCGGTCGCGTACGTGGCCTGTGACCCGGCCGCCTTCGCCCGGGACGTGCGTACCTTCGCCGACCTCGGTTGGCGGCTGGCGGCGCTACGGGGCTTCGACCTCTTCCCGATGACGCAGCACGTCGAGCAGGTCGGGCTGCTGCTTCCCCCGGACGGGCGGTAGAACACCCGACGTCGGCGCCTGACCGGGTGCTCAGCTGCCCACTCCCCGCCAGGCGCGGGTGCGTGGGGCTCGGGCCAGGCTGCGGAGTACCGGGGGGCCGATAGACTCTCCGGTCATGAGTGTTGAAGAGGACACGGCCAACCACGGCCGGCTGCTGGGGACGGTTCGCGGTCCGCAGGACGTCAAGCGGATGTCCGGCGAGGAACTGGACGTCCTCGCCGCCGAGATCCGGGACTTCCTGATCACCAAGGTCTCCCGTACCGGCGGGCACGTCGGGCCCAACCTCGGTGTGGTCGAGCTGACGCTCGCCATGCATCGCGTCTTCGACTCCCCCCGTGACCGGCTCCTGTTCGACACCGGCCACCAGGCGTACGTACACAAGATCCTTACCGGACGTCAGGCCGGCTTCGACAAGCTCCGTCAGCGCGGTGGCCTCTCCGGCTACCCCAGCCAGGCGGAGAGCGAGCACGACCTCATCGAGAACTCGCACGCTTCCACGGCGCTGTCCTACGCCGATGGCCTCGCCAAGGCGTACGCCCTCCGGGGCGAGGCGCGCAGCGTCGTGGCAGTGGTCGGTGACGGCGCGCTGACCGGCGGCATGTGCTGGGAGGCGCTGAACAACATCGCCACCGCCGGCAACTCCCTCGTGATCGTCGTCAACGACAACGGCCGGTCCTACTCGCCGACCATCGGCGGGCTGGCCGACCACCTCTCCTCGCTGCGGCTCAACCCCGGCTACGAGAAGGTCCTGGACACCGTCAAGGACGCCCTCGGCTCCACGCCGCTGGTCGGCAAGCCGATGTACGAGGTGCTGCACGCTGTCAAGAAGGGCATCAAGGACGCGGTCGCCCCGCAGGCCATGTTCGAGGACCTGGGCATCAAGTACGTGGGCCCGGTGGACGGGCACGACGTGGGCGCGGTCGAGGCGGCGCTGCGCGCGGCCAAGAACTTCGGCGGCCCGGTCATCGTGCACGCCGTCACCCGCAAGGGTTACGGCTACCGCCCCGCCGAGGAGGACGAGGCGGACTGCCTGCACGGGCCCGGCAGCGCCTTCGACGTGGAGACCGGCGCGCTGCTGGCCGCCCCGTCGGTGAAGTGGACGCACGTCTTCGCCGACGAGCTGCTGGCCATCGCCGACGAGCGCCCGGACGTGGTGGGCATCACCGCCGCCATGGCCGAGCCGACCGGCATCGCCAAGCTGGCCCGCAAATACCCCGAGCGGGTGTACGACGTGGGCATCGCCGAGCAGCACGCGGCCACCTCGGCGGCCGGGTTGGCGCTCGGTGGCCTGCACCCGGTGGTCGCGGTCTACGCCACCTTCCTCAACCGCGCCTTCGACCAGGTCCTGCTGGACGTGGCGATGCACAAGCTGCCGGTGACCTTCGTGCTGGACCGGGCGGGCATCACCGGCCCGGACGGGCCCAGCCACTACGGCATCTGGGACATGTCGGTCTTCGGGGTGGTGCCGGGGCTGCGGATCGCCGCTCCCCGCGACGCCGCCACCCTCCGGGAGGAGTTGCGCGAGGCGCTGGCCGTCGACAACGGCCCGACAGTGGTGCGGTTCCCGACCGGTGCCGTCGCCGCGGACCTGCCGGCGCTGCGCCGGGTCGGCACCGTCGACGTGCTGGCCGAGTCCGCCCGTACCGACGTGCTGCTCGTCGCCGTCGGCTCCTTCGGCCAGTTGGGCATGGAGGTGGCCGCCCGGGTCGCCGAGCAGGGCTACGGGGTCACCGTCGTCGACCCGCGCTGGGTGCGTCCGGTCCCGGCGGAACTGGTCGACCTGGCCGCCCGCCACCGGCTCGTGGTCAGCGTCGAGGACGGCGTCCGGGTCGGCGGGGTGGGCGACGCGCTCGCCCAGGCGATGCGTGACGCCGACGTCCGGGTACCGCTCAAGGATCTGGGTGTGCCGGCCGACTGGCACCCGCACGGCACCCGCGCGCAGATCCTCGCCGACCTGGGTCTGACCGCTCAGGACGTGGCCCGCAACGTCACCGGTTGGATCTCCGGCCTGGATGCCACCCCGGACCGCCTCACCCCCAGCGACGCGGCCGCACAGAACTGACGAGAACGAACGACGGCGGGCGTCCCTCGGGACGCCCGCCGTCGCATATCCAACCCCGCCCTGCCCTTCGCGCCCCGCCCTGCGCGCCCCGCCCTGCCTCCGCCGATCTTGCACTTTCGGTTGGCGTATTGCACCTTGCGTGTCGATTTGTCGGCACAGAAAGTGCAAGATCGCGCGGGTGGGGTGGGGTGGGGCGGGGTGGGGGTGGGGGTGGGGGTGGGGTTTAGCGGGGGGAGATTGAGCGGTAGTGGGTTTTGTCGGTGTTGGCGAGGCTGTAGGTCTGGGAGCGGGACGGGGTGGGGATGACCGCCAGGCCGGGGCGCTCGACCAGCAGGGGAGTGCCCGGCGGAACGGACAGGGAGCTGTCCCGGGTGGCCCGCCAGCTCAGCACCACCAGCGGCTGACCGGGCACCGGAAGTTGGTACGCCTGCAAGGGGGTGGCCCGGTCGGCGGGTGAGACGACCGGCGCGCTCCCGTCGGCCGGTCGGTAGATTACCGCCGTCATCGCGCCGGCGTCGGTGTCCCAGCTGAGCTGCTGCAACTCGGCCGGCTCGCCACCGCCGAGGGCGACTTCGCCCAGCGAGCGCACGGTGAGCTTCGCCATCGGCCAGGACGTCGGTACCGAGCGTGGGGCGTCCCGGTCCCCGATCCGGCGCGGGATGCTGCCGAAGGGGCCCCGATCGCCGGACAGCACGCAGGTGTCCAGGCCGGTGAGCGCCCGCCGGCCCGTACCGGACTCGTCGCGGACCAACGGGTAGCGCGGGTCGACGGTGCCGGTGCCCAGGTCGAGCAGCCGGTCGGCGGCCCGCCCACGGGGGAGCGACTCCGTGGTTCGCAGGGTCGCGGTCACGCCGACAGCCGTGCAGGACGGCACGTCGACAGGTGCGCTGAGACCGTCCGCGATCCTCAACGTCCGGTCCTGCGGCCCGAGCAGGCTCTGCACCCGGGCCGAGACCAGGTAACGCCGACCGCCGGCCGTCTGCACCGGCAGCACGTCGGAGTAGACGAGGTAACCCGGATCGGTGTACTCGGTGGCGCGGGTCACCGCGTACCGGTCGCCCTCGCGGGTCAGTTGCAGCAGCCAGGAGGCGCTTTCGCCGGGTACGTCGGCGGCCACCAGCGCCACCGGGGCGCCGTCGACCCGACCGGAGAAGAGGATGCCGGACGAGGGCAGATGCGCGCGGTCGTCGGCCGGCGACCGCCAGTTCCGGACCGCTGCGGTGACCGCCGCCGTCGCCGTGGCGTCCCCGGAGAGGTCGCCTCGGGGTGGCCACACGGCGAGGGTGCCGTCCAGGCTGTCGTACCCGACCCGGAGGTCCTGCGGCTTCCGCTCGGCTACCGGACCGCAGGCCGTGCCAGCCAGCAGCGCGCTCAGCAGGACGGGAAGCGCCCTGCCGTACCGACGGCCTGCAGTCACCTGGCCCGCCCCCGATCGCCTCGCCGTCGCTGTCGGAAAGCGCCATAGTACGAGATGTCCGATGCGGCACCTCAGTTGGCCGGCCTCGTACCCACCACAATGGACAGCACCGGGGGTTTAGGGCGTTTTGGTTGCTCCGGTAGACTCCGCCGACTGTGACGCCTGCCGAGTCCCGCGCCCTGCCCGCGCCGCACCCGGAGGCGGCAGCCGACTCCGCCGAGCTGGTGAGTTACCGCACACCGGCCGGCCTCTTCGCCGGCCCGCCCGCGCTGACCGCCCCCAGCACAGCGCCGGCCGAGCCCGAAGCGCTGACCGCCCGCACCGCAGCACCGGCCGAGCCCGAAGCGCCGACCGCCCGCACCGCGGCACCGGCCGAGCCCGAAGCGCCGACCGCCCCCACCACAGCGCCGGCCAATCCCGACGTGCCGACCGACCCAGAAACGCCGGCAGTGCCCGAAACGCGGGCCGAGCCCGGAGCGGCGGCCGAGAGCGCGGTGCCGACGCGGGCGCGGTGGCGCCGGTGGACTCGGCGTCGGCAGCACCTGGCGGTGGGCGGGCTGTTCCTGCTCGCCGCACTCTGGGTGACCAGCCGGATCTGGCTGGACCCGTCCGGTCGGGTGGCCTCGCTCTACACCGGTGACCCGGCGCAGGTGCAGTTCTTCCTCGCCCACTCGGTACGCGTGGTGCTGCACGGCGAGTACCCGTTCTACACCGAGCAGTTCAACTACCCGGACGGCGTCAACCTGATGGCCAACACGGCCGTGTTGGCGCTGGGCATCCCGATGGTCCCGGTGACGCTGCTCTTCGGACCGGCGGTCTCCTTCGTGGTGCTGGTCACGCTCGGTCTCGCCGGCACCGCCATGGCCTGGTACCTGATGCTCTCCCGCCACCTGGTGCGTACCCCGCTCGCGGCGGCGGTCGGCGGCTGGTTCTGCGGGTTCTCGCCCGCGATGCTCTCGCACGCCAGTTGGCACCCGAACATCATCAGCCAGTTCCTGCTGCCGTTCATCGTGTGGCGGGTGCTGGTGCTCACCCGCTCCGGAAAACCGGTCCGGGATGGGGCCCTGCTCGCCCTGCTGGTCACCGCGCAGGCGTTCATCAACGAGGAGATCCTGCTCTTCACGGCGTTGGCCTGCGGCGTCTTCCTGCTGGCGGTGCTGGCCCAGGAGCCGGCCCGGTGGCGGGCGGCGTGGCGACCCCTGGGCGCCGGCGTGGTGACCTGCGCGCTGCTGGCCGGGGCGCTGCTGGCGTACCCGCTCTACGTGCAGTTCGCCGGGCCGATGGCGTACCACGGGCTCAGCGACGCGGTGAAGGACTACGGCAACGACATCGCCGCCTTCTTCGCCCCCGGCTCGCCCACCCTCGGCGGCAACCAGCGGGCCAACATCAACCTGGCGCCGAACTACTCCGAGGAGAACGCCTTCTTCGGCTGGAGCCTGTCGATGCTGGCCATCGGCATCGTGGTCTGGCTACGCCGGGAGTTGATCGTTCGGGCGCTCGCGGTGACCGGCGTGTTCTTCGCCGTGCTCTCCCTCGGCGAGCGGGTCTCCTGGTGGGACCGCGAGCTGATCACCGGGCCGTGGCAGTGGTTGGTCCACCTGCCGCTGCTGGACGCTGTGGTGCCGACCCGGTTCGGGCTCATCACCAGCGTGGTGATCGGCCTGCTGCTGGCGCTCGCCGTCGAGCGGGCCTGGGCGCTACGCCCGGCCGACCGCCGTACCGTCCACGTGCTCACCGCCGCGGGCCTGGCCTTCGCGCTGCTGCCGATCGCACCGATGCCCCTGCGGATGGTCTCCCGGCCGCCGGTGCCGGACTTCATCACTGCCGACCGGTGGCGGGCGTACGTCGGGCCGGACCAGACGCTGGTGCCGATCCCGGTGCCCAGCATGGGCAACACGCACGGCATGCGCTGGGCGGCGGCCACCAACCTCGACTTCAAGATCCCCGGTGGTTACTTCCTCGCGCCCCGCAACGGCAACACCGGTGACGCGGGCCGGTTCGGCGGTCGTCCCAGCGGGGTTGGTCAGATGCTGGAGGAGGTGGCGACCACCGGCCGTACGCCCAAGCTGGACGACCGGCAGCGTCGGCGCTTCGCCGACGAGCTGCGGCACTGGCGGGCGGCGATCCTGGTGCTGCCAGTGCGGCAGCAGAACGCCGAGCCGCTGCGACGTACGGTCGAGGAGCTGGTCGGCCCGGGCCGCCAGGAGTTGGACGTCTGGGTCTGGGACGTCCGGACGCTCACCGACCGTTCGGTCTGATGACCACCGGGACGACGTCCCCGAACATCGCGCCCCCGGCGACGGTCGGCGTGTTCCGTCCGGCCTGGCTGCGGGACGCGCTGGTGGTGGCCGGCTATCTGGGCCTCGCCGTGCTGGTGACCAGCGGGCAGTGGGGTCACCCGTGGCGGCTGTTCCACCAGGCGGGTGACCAGATCCTCTTCGAGTGGATGCTGGCCCACGCGGCGCATGCCGTGGTCGAGGGGGAGAACCCGCTCTTCAGCGCCGGGTTGAACGCGCCCGACGGGGTCAACCTGATGGCGAACACCTCGGTGCTCGGCCTGGGTGTCCCGCTCACCCCGGTCACCCTGCTCTTCGGGTCGCAGGTGGCGTTCTGCGTGGCGGTCGTCTGCTGCCTCGCCGGGACCGCCGTCGCCTGGTACGTGCTGCTGCGCCGCCGGCTGGTCGCCACCCGGGCCTCGGCAGCGGTGGGTGGGCTGATCTGTGGTTTCGCCCCGGGCATGATCGCTCAGGCGGGCGCCCACCTGCACATCGCCGCCCAGTTCCTGGTGCCCGCGATCCTCGCCCTGGTGTTCCGGCCCGTCTCGGAGACGACGCGACACGGCGTGTGGCGGCCCGGCGTCGGCCTGGGGCTGCTGCTCGTCTGGCAGGTCTTCATCGGCGAGGAGGTGCTGGTCTTCCTGGTGCTCGCGGCCGGCGTCTTCGCACTGGGTTACGCGCTCGCCGACCGGGTGGCCGCACGCCGGCTGGCGCCGGCCCTCTTCGGCCGACTCGCGGTGGCGGCCGGCGTGGCGGCGGTGCCGTTGGCGTACCCGCTGTGGTTCCAGTTCCACGGCCCGCAGCACTACTCCGGGATGGCGTTCGCCACGCAGGGCTTCCAACTGGACGTCACCTCGTTCACCGCGTCGGCCCGGCAGACAGTGCTGGGTGACGACTGGCTGCCGGGGCTGCTCTCGCCGAATCCGACCGAGGAGAACTCGTTCTTCGGCCCAGGCCTCCTGGTGCTCGCCGTGGTGATCGTGATCTGGCAGTGGCGACGACCGCTGGTCCGGGCGCTGGCCGCCTGCGGGGTGGTCTTCGCCCTGCTCTCGCTCGGCGACGAACTGCGGGTGGACGCCGAGGCCACCGGCATTCCGGGGCCGTACCGGCTGGTCGGCGGACTGCCGTTGCTCGATCTCGCGGTGCCGGCCCGGTTCGCGCTGGTCTGCGTACCGGTGCTGGGTGTGCTGGTGGCGCTGTCACTGGACCGGGTCGGGGCCGCGCGCGGGCCGAACGTGGCGCCGGACGTGCCGGTGCGGCTGCTGTGGGCCGGCGCGGTCGCCGCCGCGTTGCTGCCCCTGATTCCGACGCCGATCCGCGTGGTGCCGGTCGCGCCGGTGCCGGCGTTTCTCGCCGCCGGTGGCTGGCGTCAGCTGGTGCCGCCCGGCCGGACGGTGGTAGCGGTGCCCCCGGTCACCGGCGCCGCGCGCAGCCCGGTGATGCTCTGGTCCGCCCGTACCGGTCTGGGGTTCGCCGCGCCGGGCGGCTACTTCATCGGGCCCAGCGGCCCGGACGACCCGGCGGCCCGCTGGGGTGCGCCGGACCGGCCCACGTCGGTTCTGCTGCGGGAGGTGGCCGAGACCGGCGCGGTGCCGGTGCTCAGCGACGCCGACCGCCGCCAGGCCGTCGAGGACCTGCGGCACTGGCGTGCCGCGGTGGTCGTCCTCGGGCACCTGGAGCACGGTGACCCGGTCCGCCGGACCGTCGACGACCTGCTCGGCCCGGGCCGGCCGGTCGACGGCGGATGGTTGTGGGACGTCCGGGACCGGGTCGGCTGACTAACCCACCAGGGTGCGCACGTCCCACACCCAGACGTCGTCGACCCGCTGCGGTGGCCCGATCAGGGCGGTGACCAGCTCACGGAGCACCGCCTCGCGGGGGTGCGCCCCGAGCACCACCACCGACGCCCGCCAGAACCGCAGGTCCTCGACGGCCTGGCGGCGGTTCTCGTCGGTCAGCGCCGGAACCGTGCCGCTGTCCATGGTGGAGTAGATGAGGGAGCTGGTCGGTCGGTTCGGCGCACCGAAGACCCCCTCACCCAGCTCGTTCGGGCCGATGAAGTAGCCGCCCGGAACGGGGAACTCCTGCCCGGTCAGCGCACTCCACCGCAGCGTCGGCAGACCGTGAACGTTGCTCGGGATCGGCACGGGCACCAGGGTTCGACCCGCCGGCACGTACGGCCGCCAGCCGCCAGCGGTGATGAAGTGCGGCGGCGGGTCGATCTGCTGGGCGGGCAGCGGGCGGGGGAACAGCGGCAGCACGGCGAGCGCGACCGCCGCGTACCCCACCGGGCGCAGCCACCTGCGGCGCGTGGCGGCCGGCGCGGCCGGCTCGTCGTCGGACGTCGCCGGGGTCGCCTCGGCCACCCGCTGGGCCGGCACCCGCGGCTGGTCGGCCACCGGGCGCCCCTGGCGGTGCGCGGCGTCCCAGGTCAACGCGATCAGTACGCCCACGGCGGCGGCGACCACCAGCGTCAACCGGGTCGGCATCATCATCTCGACCAGCGGCAGGTCGTCCGACACGTACGACCACGGGCCGCGCACACCGGTCTCCACACCGTTGAAGCGCACGAACGGCCCGATCGCGGCCACGCTGAACACCACGATGAGCACCGCGGCGATCCGGGCGGCCAGCGAGCGGCGTACGAGCAGCACCAGGGCCACCACCGAGAGCAGCACCAGCGGCCAACCGAACCAGGTGTTCTGCTCGGTCAGGCCGATGGTCTTCTCCACGGCCGGGTCACCGGCCCAGGTGTCCCGGGCGAAGGTGACGAAGGCGACCAGATCCTCGCCCCAGTTGTGGAACACGCCGCCCTGCAGACCCCGGTAGGACTGCGGGCCGTTGAACTGGAACCAGATCGGGTACGCGGTGAGCACCAGGGCCAGCCCGCCGGCGACGCCGAGCCCGGCCAGGAAGGTGCCGGCGACGGCCCGGGTCGCTCGCGGCCGCTGCACGGCGTACGCCAGCACGATGACCAGGCAGGCCAGCGCGGTGAGCAGCAGCATCTCCTCGTTGATGAAGATCTGGTACGCCACCAGCGCACCGAGCACGAGCCCGTTGCGTCGCCACCGGCCCGGCTCGCCCAGGGTCAGCACCCGCACCACGATCAGCGGGAGCAGGAAGTTGGAGACGAAGTTCGGCTGGCCGTTGGCGTGGTGGATGATTCCCGGCGCGAAGCCGAGGAACGCGCCGCCGACGAACGCCGCCGCCCGGGAGCGCACCAGGTGGCGGGAGAGCATCCAGTAGCCGGTGCCAGCGGTGGCCGCGAGCGCCGCGCCCAGGTAGATCGCGTACACCACCTGGGGGCCGAGCAGCATGGTCAGCGGGGCCAGCGGCAGGGTCACCCCGAGCAGCGAGGTGTTTGCCATCATGTTCACCCCGTCCGGGGCGTTCTGACGGGCCGTGAACAGCGGGTTCTCCAGGTGCCGCACCGAGTACTCGCCGTGCGCGAACAGCCACTCGAACCAGCTGTGGTCGGTGGGCAGGTGCGAGGAGACCCGGCCGTTGACGTCACCCCAGTAGTTGAGGCAGACGAAGACGCCCAGCAGCACATAGGCTCCGAGGGCCAACAGGTCGGCTCGGGCCGGACGGCGTCGAGGCCGCCGTGTCGACTCGGCCTCCACCGGGTCGGCGTCGGTCACGGGATTCAGCGAAGGGTCTACCACCGGCACAGCCACGACGCGCCATCGTACAGGCGGGGTTCCGTCACTTTTGCCGGGCCGGTGCGCTGACTGTCGGTTTGCCGGACGGTGACCCGTCGGCCAGCCTTACCTGGCGACGGAAGGAGGGTCGTTGTCGATCATCGAGTTGGGCGAGATTCGCGACGAGCCCCTGTCGGCGTCTCCGGTTCGCCGCCCGCGCGCCGTCGGTCGCCCGCTGCGCAGCGCGACTGTGCTGTTCCTCAGCCTGGTGGTGCTGGCCGGTGCCGCGCCGACAACGCGGCGAACGGTGAGCGTGGTGCCGGCGTCGCGGACGGCCACCGCGTACCTGGCCGGGGACGCCGTCTTCGTGGTCGATCCGCCGACACCCGACGGGGACCGGTACCTGACCGCGTACGCCCGACCGGCGGCGAACGGCACCGGGGTGCGGCGGCGGTGGCAGGCGCCGCTGGCCCGCACCGGTGACTACCTCGACGTCCGGGTCGAGCACGGGTTGGTGCTGGCGATGGCGGTCAGGGCCCCCAACCGGCTGTTCCAGACCACCGCCTTCGACACCGCGACGGGCCGGCAACGCTGGCAGCATCCCGGTGCCCCCCAGCCGACACCCGGCGGTGGCCTGCTGGTGACCAATGGCCGGGAGGACGGGTCGGGCGCGATGAGCGGGGTCGAGCCCGACACCGGCCTGGTGCTCTGGTCGCTGCCGATCCCGCCGGCCGCCAGCCCCACCTACCACCTCACTCCGGAGGGGCAGGTCGACCGGTTCGTGCTCCTGCAACCGACCGGCGAGGTGCAGGTGTACGACGCCGGCACCGGCCAGCTGCTGCGCAGCATCGACACGCTGCCCGGTGACCGGTCGGCGTACCAGCGGGTGCAGATCGTCGACGACCTGCTGCTGCTCGTCCCGCCGGGCAGCACCCGGCTGGTGAGCTTCGGGCTGACCGAGTTGGAGCCACTGTGGACTGCGGAGGTGACGCTGGTGTCGCATGTGCTCGAATGCGGCGGTCTGCTCTGCGCGGTACCGCAGACCGGCGGCCTCCAGGTGCTCGACCCGGCCACCGGCTCGGTGCGGTGGTCGGAACCGGGCCAGGACGTCCTGGCCGACGTCCGGTACGGTCGGCTGCTGATGGCCAGGCCCGGCCAGGGGTACGCGGTGCGGGACGCGGCCACCGGGCAGGTACGGACCGAACTGGGCGCGTGGAGTCTGATGCCGGTGCTACGGCCGGACGACCCGCTGGTCGGTGTGCGGCGGGGTGACGACGGTCGGATGGTCGTCGCCGAACTGGACCTGGTGGCCGGCCGAACACGCATCGTCGACGTGCTGCCGGGCATCGCCGGCAGTTGTCAGGCGTCCCTGCCGGTGCTGCTCTGCCAGCGCCTCGACGGCACTACCGCTCTGTGGAGGTTGACGCGGTGACCGACTCGGTGATCGACCTCGGCGAGCTGCGGGACGACAGGGACCCGGAGTCGACGCCGCGCCCACCTCGCGCTCACGGTCGCCCGCTGCGCTGCGCGCTGGTCGTGGTGCTCGCGCTGGTCACGCTCGCCGCGTCCGCCGTCGTACCGCCCCGGCCGGCCCCGGTGACACTGCCGGGCCGGCCCGGGTCCGATGTCATGATCGATGGTGACCTTCTCCTGGTCATGGAACCGGCCATCACCGAAGCGCGGCAGGCGCGGCTGGCCGCGTATCGAATGCCCGGCATCGAGCAGGTCTGGCAGGTGACGCTGCCGGCGGAGGCTCAGTACTGGGGGATGACGCCGCTGGCCGGAATGCTGCTGGCCACCGGGTACGAGATCGGCCCGGAGGGTCGGGAGACACTCACCGTCGCACTGGACCGGGCGACCGGGGCGTACCGGTGGCAGCAGCCGGGCGCCGTCTCCAAGCTGATCGACGGCAATCTGCTGCTGCGCAGCGGCGGCGAGACCGTACCGTCCAGTTTGCGCGCTGTGGATCCGTGCTGCGGCACCGTGCGTTGGGAGCAATCCGGCCTCAGCGCCGACATGAGGGTGCGGGACACCGGGCTCGGGGTGGACCGGGTGGTGCTCAACCAGGTGGACGGGCCGGTCGAGGTACGCGACGCGATCACCGGCGCGGTGCTGGCCCGCGCCGACCTGCGCCCACCCGACGGCGGTCGGATCGGACTGGACCTGACCAAGGACCTGCTGCTGTCCATCGACAGAGGCTCGGGCACCGTCACCGCGTACGAGCTGGACCAGCTCAAGCCCCGCTGGACCCGCGCCAGGGTGCACATCGACTTCGCGCTGGACTGCGGCCCCGTCCTGTGTCTGCGCACCGGCAACAACGAACTACAGGCGCTCGACCCGGCAACCGGCGAGGTGCGCTGGCGCAGCAGCCAGTGGGGGTGGGCCTGGCCGGCCGACGGCCGGCTGTTGGCCAACCTCAGCGGTGTCGGTCCGTCGGAGCAGTACGTCGTGCTCGATGCGCTGACCGGCCAGCAGTTGGCCGACCTGGGCCGGTGGGAGCTGTACCAACTCGGTGCCGGCGGCCGGCTGTTCGGCCTACGCCGGCATCCCGACGGAGGGATGCTCGTCGGTGAGCTGGACATCGCCGCCGGGAAGGTGCACATCCTGGACGTGCTGCCCGATGTCACCGGGGGGTGTCAGGCGGTCACCGGCTACCTGGTGTGCGTCGCCACCACGACCGGCTCGTACCAACTCTGGAAACTGACCGACTGATCACCAGTTCGCCTGGGTGGCCGGCGGGGGCAGCGGCACCGACGCGGGCCGCAGCACGTACGCCACCCCGCCGCTGCCGCGTTGCCAGACCGCCTCGAACCCCTGTCGGGGCACTGTGCGACGGACCGCGTCGTCGTCCGGGGCGTACGGGTCGTTGAGCACCGGGTCGCCGTCGGCGGTGAAGCCGACCAGCACCATCAGGTGCCCACCGGTGTCGTACCCGAGCCCCGGCACCTCGTCGGCCCGGAACGCGGCGGAGACGATCAGCGGGATGCCGGCGGCGACGAACGACTCCGCCTCGGCCAGCGACCGCAGCCGGGTGACGAACGCGTCCACCCCGTGCAGACCGGCGTACGCGGTGTTGAACGGCCAGTTGCCGGCCCCGGCGTACGCGTGGTCGTAGCAGTGCCGGGCGGCGTGCACCACCACCGGACGTGGGCCGGACGGCTCCACCCAGGCGTAGCGGTCCGGCGTCGGCTCGGCGCCCCAGTAGGCGAGCACCATCGAGGTGCAGGTGGGGCTGCACCAGGAGTCCCCGCCACCACCCCACTGCGGGTACTGGCCGGCGTGCAGCCGCTGCGAGTAGCGGGGCACGTCCAGCACCCGACCCCAGGCGGCGGACGAGACGGGCTTCCCCGCGTACCAGTGGTCGGCCGTCGTGGGGCCGGTGGCGACCGCGCCGATGCTGCGCAGCACCGGGCCGGTCGGGCCGCCGGCGGGCCGGCACAAGGTCACCCGCGTCTGCCAACCGGTAACCGTCGCTCCGGTCACGATCAGGGTGTCGGTGTCGACACGGGCGGCACTGTCGCGCTGTCCGGGCAGCGACGTGCGCCGTACCGTGTGGTCGCCGGCGGCCCAGCGGGCCAGCCGGTACCAGTCGGTGCTCGGCGCGTCGTCGTTCCAGCCGCGCAGGTCGACCTCGATCCAGCAGTCGTCCGGGGTGTCGGCCGTCCAGGACGGCACCACCTCGGCGATGGCGAAGCCGACAGGTACCGGCGGCGACGTCCAGGTGCCCCGTTCGGCGACGCCGTCGAGGACGAGCCCTCGACCGCTGGGGCGCAGGCCGTCGCCGCTGCCGCTGGTCGTGTCGTCCGGCAGGTGAAAACCCCGGTAGGCGATGTCCCGCCGGGTGGGTGGTGCCGCAGTGGTCATGCCAGTCCGTCCGTCGTTCGGTGCCGCCGGCCAGCATCGCGTACGCCGCGGTGGCCCGCAACGCCGGCCGGCGCGGCCGGCGAGGGACGATGGTTGCCGGCCGGCACTAGGTTGTCGGTGGTCAGCAGCGAGGAGGCCGGGATGCGGGTACTGGTGGTCGAGGACGAGCGCAACCTCGCCGACGCGATCGCACGGGGGTTGCGCAAGCGGGGGATGGCGGTCGACGTGGCGTACGACGGCGACGCCGGCCACGAGGCGGCGTTCATCACCCGGTACGACGTGGTGGTGCTCGACCGCGACCTGCCGGGTGTGCACGGCGACCAGATCTGCGCCGACCTGGCGGCCTCCGGCGCGTTGACCCGGGTGCTGATGCTCACCGCCAGCGGCACTGTGGCCGATCGGGTGGAGGGGTTGCAGCTCGGCGCGGACGACTACCTGCCCAAGCCGTTCGCCTTCGACGAGCTGGTCGCCCGGGTGCAGGCGCTGGGCCGGCGGGCCACCCCGGCCGCTCCGCCGGTGCTCGAACTGGCCGACCTGGTGCTCGACCCGGCTCGCCGGGTGGCCACCCGGGCCGGGGTGCCGGTGGACCTCACCAACAAGGAGTTCGGGGTGCTCTGCGAACTGCTCAAGGCGCGTGGCGCGGTGGTCTCCAGTGAGGAGCTGCTGGAACGGGTCTGGGACGCGAACACCGACCCGTTCACCACCATCGTCCGGGTCACGGTGATGACGCTGCGCAAGAAGCTCGGTGACCCGCCGTTGATCGAGACGGTGGTCGGGGCGGGCTACCGCACCGCCGAGGTAGGCGCATGAGCCGCCGGCTGCGACCCACCCTGCGGCTGCGGCTGACACTTCTCAACGGGGTGCTGCTGATCGGGGCCGGAGCGATCCTGGTGTTGCTGGCCTGGCTGCTGGTCCGCGACGCGTTGCGCCCCACCGACGAGTTGGTGCCCGGCACGATCGTGCTGCTGTCCGACGGCCGGCAGATGGACGCCGCCCAGTGGCAGCGGCAGTTGGTCGATGCCGCCTCCGGGGAGCTGCTGGCCAAGGGCCTGGTCGCGCTGTTGGCGATCAGCGTGGTCGGGGTGGCCGGCGCGTACGCGGTGGCCGGTCGCGCGCTGCGCCCACTGCACCAGGTCACGGCGACCGCCCAGCGGCTCGGTGAGGCGACGCTGGACCAGCGGATCGGCTACTCGGGAGCCGATGACGAGGTGGCCGAGCTGGCCAAGACGTTCGACGCCATGCTGGACCGGATCGCGTCCGCCTTCGAGGCCCAGAAGCGTTTCGTGGCGAACGCCTCGCACGAGCTACGTACCCCGCTCGCCGTCATGCGGACGGAGATCGACGTGACGCTCAGCGACGACGACGCGGACACCGCCGAGTACCGACGGATGGCGACAGTGGTCCGCGACGCCTCCGAGCGGGCCAACGGCCTGGTGGACGCGCTGCTGGTGCTGGCCCGCAGTGAGGCGCAGACCGGGCGGCAGCTGGGCCGGCGTACCGAGTGTGACCTCGCCGCGGGCACCGCCAACGCCCTGTCGGCGATGCGCCGCGAGGTGGAACGGATCGGCTTGCGGGTGCAGACGTCGCTGGAGTCCGCGCCGGTCGTCGGTGACCCGGGGCTGCTCGACCGGCTGGCCGGAAACCTGATCGAGAACGCGGTCCGCTACAACCACCTGCACGGTCGGCTCTGGGTGCGCACCGGCACCGACGGTGACCGGTCCTGGCTGGTGGTGGGCAACACCGGGTTCGAGGTGGACCAGGCCGACGTGCCGGGGCTGTTCGAGCCGTTCCGCCGTGGTGGCCGGGAACGCACCGGGGCCCGTGGCTCCGGCCTGGGGCTGTCCATCGTCCGAGCGGTGTGTGCCGCGCACGGCGGCACCGTACGGGTGGTCGCGCAGGCCGGTGGTGGCCTTGAGGTGACTGTCACCCTGCCGTCGTCGGACGCCCCGGTGGTGCCCGGAACGGTGTCCGCCGCCGGCTGATCGGGGTTGCGCGCCACGCTCGACCGGTGGCAAGATCGCGTCGTCAGCTCGGAGAGTGAAAGGGGGGTGCGTCGATGTCCATCAGTCAAGGCTCCGCACCCCGGGTCCTCGCAGGCTGACCCCCGGCGGCGGAGCGTCCCCATCCGAAGATGGCGAGACCACCGTGTGTCCACGGATCCGCAACATCAGGTTCGACTGCCACGACACGTACACCCTGGCCGGCTTCTGGTCGGCGGTGCCCGGCTACGCCCGGCTCCCGGAGGACGTTCCGGGTGACCCGGAAGCCGCCCTGCCGACCACTGTGGAGGACCAAGCATGAGTTCGACGATCCACAACATCAGCATCGACTGTCACGACACGTACGCACTCGCCGGCTTCTGGGCGCAGGTCTTCGACTGCCCCCGGCATCCCGACGACTTCCCCGGCGACCCGGAGGCGATGCTCCTGCCGCCGGGCGGCCCGGAGGTGCTGTTCCTCGCGGTGCCCGAGGGCAAGACGGTGAAGAACCGGCTGCACCTCGACCTGCAACCCGCTGACCGGAGCCGGGCCGAGGAGGTCGAGCGGCTGCTCGGTATCGGCGCGACGCTCGTCGCCGACCACGTCGGCCCGACCGGTGGTGGTTGGGTGGTGCTCGCCGACCCGGAGGGCAACGAGTTCTGCGTGCTCGGCAACGCGGCCGAGCGGGCGGCCGCCGCGGCGGCGCGGGCCGCGGCAGCGGCTGCCGAACCGGCCTAGCCGTCGACGTACGACACCGGGCACCGGCCACCCTCGCGTGGCCGGTGCCCGGTGCCACGCTGCCGGGTCGGGACGTGACCGCGAGATTCAGGCAGTGGCCGGGCCGTGCCGTGGCGCGGGTGACTGGACGAAGGCCGTCGCACCCTCGTACTCCGCGACCGGGGCGGCGCCGACATGCTCGTACTCGAGCAGGAGCAGGCCCTTCGCCGTCGCTTCGTGGTGAACCAGTCGGAAGCCGACGGATGCGCTGGGATGGTCGAGCAGCCGCCGCCCGGAACCGGCCACGGCGGGGGCGACGACGAGCCGGAGTGTGTCGACGAGGCCGGCCGACAACAGAGCCTTGCCGAGTTGTGCGCTCCCGTGGATCTGGAGCTCCCGTCCGGGCCGGGCCTTGAGCTCCCCGACGGTGTGGACCGGGTTGCCCCGGAGCAGCGTCGTCGGGTGCCAACTACCTGCCGCGAGGGTGTTGGTCACCACGTACTTCGGTAGTGAGTTCATGCGTTCGGTGAACGGATCGTCCGGGTCGGTGATCTGCGGCCAGTCCCGGGCGAACGCCTCGTAGGTCCGTCGTCCGAGCAGCAGACCGTCGGCGAGATCCAACCAGTCGGAGGTCCGACGGACGAAGACCTCGTCCAGGTAGGGCACGAGCCAGCCGCCGCTGGTGAATTCGTCGCTCGTGTCCTCGGTCGGCGAGCCGGGCCCCTGGCTGACGCCGTCGAGAGTGACGAACTGGGTAAGGACGAGCTTCACAGCGCCCCCTGGCTCTCGGCGAGCCCGGCGAGTTGTTCGGTGACCGAGCCCCAGCCGTCCGCGAAGCCGATCTTCTCGTGAAGGTCACGAGCGGCGGGATCACCGTGGCGGACGATGATCCGGTAGTCGGTGCCGTCCGGGTGGTCCTTCATGGTGATCTCCGCCGTCATCGGAACCGGGGTGGGGTTCGCCGGCCGCCAGGAGCTGTCGATCACGTTGGTGAACACGATCCGTTCGAGGTCGTCGACGACGAGGAAGCACGCGTCGAGGTGCGGGACGAACTCCACCCCGTCGTCGCTCAGCCGGGTCACGAGTGCGCCACCGGGCCGGACGTCCAAACGATCGACGCGGCACAGGGCCGGCGCCGGTATCCACCACTTCTCGAAGCGGGACGGGTCGGTCCAGGCACTCCACACGGCGGCGCGAGGGGCGCGGATGACCCGCGCCATGGTCAGGTCCAGGTCGGGATTCATTGCTGGTTCTCCTGCTCATCGGTGACGAGGCGTTCCAGGCGGTCCGTGCGCTCTTCCCAGGTCCGGCGCTGCTCCGCGAGCCAGTCGTCGACGACGGCGAGGCGCTCGCGGTTGAGCGCGCAGGTGCGCACCCGGCCGGACTTGGTCGTGTAGATCAGTCCGTTCGACTCGAGCGTCCGCACGTGCTTCATGAACGAGGGGAGGGTCATCGGACATTCGCGGGCGAGGTCGCCGACGCTCGTCGGACCGTGGCCGAGGCGTCGGATGACCCAGCGCCGGGTCGGGTCAGCGAGGGCGAGGAACACGCCGTCGAGCTGCGCCGAATACTGTGCCATAAGGCTAAGTGTTCCTCGGGGGTGACACTTAGCGCAAGGGCAAAGTATTGGCGGGCCGCAGGGGGTGGCTGCCACAACGACGGCGGCTGGTCGGACGTGCTTCAGAAAGCAGCGGGCCCCGGCCACCCGAGGGTGGCCGGGGCCCCGGTCTCGTACGGATCAGGACTGCTGCTCGACCTGGCCCCGGATCGTGGTGAACTCGGCCTTCGCCTGGTCGGCGGACTTGAAGTACATCACCACCATGCCCAGACTGCCCCGGTCGGCCCAGACGCAGATGCCCAGCGGCACGGTGTCGGCCTTGCCGTCGCCGCAACGCGCCTCGCCGCCGAGCGGGCCGGCGTCGACGGCCGTCATCGCGTCAACCGTCAGCTGCTTGGACAGGCCATCCACATAGGAGTCGAGCTCCTTCTTCGGGTCCGACAGCAGCCCGGACACGCCAGCGATCATGACGAGGTCCTGCTTGGTCGGGTCGCCGTAGAAGGCGGCGACGGTGCTCGTCTCGTTCCCCGCCGCCGTCTTCATCCCGGCGACCGCCTGCTCGGCGGCCGTCAGGAGCTCCGGGTTGGTGAGCTTCGGCCGGCCGGCGAGGGTGGCCGGCGCGACCACCCGGGTCTTGCTGGCGTCCACCACGGCACCCACGTCGTCCTTGACGACGAGCCAGGTGACCGCCGCGCCGCCGACGCAGAGCACCAGCACCACTGCCAACACGATCAGCACGATCTTGCCGACGTTCGACTTCTTCGCCGGGGGAGGGCTGCCGACCAGGTTCGGGTCACCGTAGGGCTGCCCAGGCTGCGCGGGCGGGAAGCCCGGTTGCGCGGGCGGGAACCCACCGGGCTGCTGCGGCTGTCCCTGCTGCTGCGGCGGCGGCCAGCCGCCAGGCTGCTGGCCCGGCTGCTGCGACGGGTCGGGGGAATCGTGCGGCGAGCCGTAGGGATTGGCCGGCGGCTGGGACATCAGTCAGCTCCAAGATGGGGGTGCAAAACGCGTGATCCTAACCCGACGCGGCGGCCGCCGTCGTCCCCGCGGAAACCCCATGCCGCAGCCGTCTGATCACAAACGGTCGCGGTGGTCGGTCCGTCCATCGGGGACGGTCCGACCACCGCGACTGTGGTGCTGCGATCTCGTCAGGCTGGCAGGCTCGCCGCACCCGGCGGCAGGAACCGCTGGCCGGTGACCCGCTCGGAGGTGCCGGTCCGGTCCAGGTACGGCGTGACGCCGCCCAGGTGGAACGGCCAGCCAGCGCCCAGGATCATGCACAGGTCGATGTCCTGCGCCTCGGCGACCACACCCTCGTCCAGCATCAGCCGGATCTCCTGCGCGAGCGCGTCGAGGGCGCTCTGGCGTACCTGCTCGGCGGTCAGCGGCTGGTCACCGACCACGAGCAGCTTGGCGACCTCCTCGTTGACCTGGTCGTCGACCACGAGCGGCTGGCCCGAGTCGGCGATCCGCCTGAGGTTCTCGCTGACGGAGAACCGGTCCGGGTACGCGGCGTGCAAAGTGCCGCCCACGTGGTACGCGACGGCCGGCCCGACCAACTGGAGCAGGGCGAGCGGACGCATCGGGAGGCCCAGCGGGTCCAGTGCGCTGTTCGCCACGTCCAGTGGAGTGCCCGCGTCGACGGCGGCGAAGACGGTGCCCAGGAAGCGGGTGAGCAGCCGGTTCACCACGAACGCCGGAGCGTCCTTGACCAGCACGCTCGACTTCTTGAGCTGCTTGCCCACGGCGAACGCGGTTGCCAGGGTGACGTCGTCGGTGCGCTCGCCGCGGACGATCTCCAGCAGCGGCAGCACCGCCACCGGGTTGAAGAAGTGGAAACCGACGACCCGCTCCGGGTGCTCCAACTCGGCGGCCATGTCGGTGATCGACAGCGAGCTGGTGTTGGTGGCGAGCACCGCCTCCGGCGAGACGATCTTCTCCAACTCGGCCCAGACCTGCTTCTTGACGCCCAGGTCCTCGAAGACCGCCTCGATGACGAAGTCCGCGTCGGCGAAGGCGCTCTTGTCGACGGTGCCGCTGACCAGGCCGTACAGCTTGGCGGCGGTGCCCTTGTCCATCCGGCCCTTGGTGACGGCCTTCTCGATCTGGGTGTGCACGTAGCCGACGCCCTTGTCCACCCGGGACTGGTCGAGGTCGGTCATCACCACCGGCACCTGGAGGCGGCGGGCGAACAGCAGCGCCAGTTGGCTGGCCATCAGACCCGCGCCGACGATGCCGACCTTGGTGATCGTGCGGGCCAGGCCCTTGTCCGGTGCGCCGGCCGGGCGCTTGGCCCGCCGCTGCACCAGGTCGAACGCGTACAGGCCGCTGCGCAGCTCCTCGGAGAAGACCAGGTCCGCGAGGGCCTCGTCCTCGGCGGCGGTGCCGGCGGCGAAGTCGCCGTCCTTCGCCGTCTCCAGCAGGTCGAGCGCCTTGTACGCGGCCGGGACCGCGCCGTGCAGCCGCTGGTTCAGCGTCTCCCGGGCGAAGTAGAGCACGCCGGCCCACATGTCCTTGTCGACCTCGGGCCGGGTCACTGTGACCTGACCCCGGACCACGCCGGCAGCCCACTCCAGGGACCGCTCCAGGAAGTCCGCCGGCTCCAACAGGATGTCCGCGATGCCCAGCTCGGCCGCCTGCTTCGGCTTGAGCATCTTGTTCTGCATCAGCGGGTTCTGGATGATCACCTGGGTTGCGGCGGGGATGCCGATCAGGTTCGGCAGCAACTGGGTGCCACCCCAGCCGGGCACCAGACCGAGCGAGACCTCGGGCAGCGCGAGGGCCGCCGCGCCGCCGGAGAGCGTCCGGTAGTGGCAGTGCAACGCCAATTCCAGGCCACCGCCCATCGCCGCGCCGTTGACGAACGCGAAGGTGGGGACGCTGCTGTCCTTGAGCCGGGCGAAGACCCGGTGGCCGAGCCGGCCGATCTCCAGTGCCTGCGCGCGGTCGGCGAGCTGCGGCAGCCCCACGATGTCCGCGCCCACGCAGAAGATGTACGGCTTGCCGGTGACCGCGATGAACGCCGGGTCGGCGGCGAGCGCGGCGGTGATCGCCTCGTCCAGGCTGGCCAGCCCACCCGGGCCGAAGGTGTTCGGCTTGGTGTGGTCGAAGCCGTTGTCCAGCGTGATCAGGGCGGCGGGCCGGTCCAGCCCTGGCACGTTCACCTGGCGCAGCAGCGCTCGGGTGACGACCTCGTTCGGTGCCTTCACTTGTTGCCACCCTCCCAGTGCGGGTTCTCCCAGATGACAGTGCCGCCCATGCCGATGCCGATGCACATCGCCGTGAGGCCGTAGCGGACCTCGGGGTGCTCGGCGAACTGGCGGGCCAGCTGCGTCATCAGCCGCACGCCGGAGGAGGCCAGCGGATGACCGATGGCGATCGCACCACCCCACGTGTTGACCCGCGCGTCGTCGTCGGCGATGCCGAAGTGGTCGAGGAAGGCGAGCACCTGCACGGCGAACGCCTCGTTCAGCTCGAACAGGCCGATGTCGTCGATGCTGAGCCCGGCGAGGCGCAGCGCCTTCTCCGTCGACGGGATCGGGCCGACGCCCATCACCTCCGGCTCGACTCCGACGAAGCCGAACGACACCAGCCGCATGGCGACCGGCAGACCCAGCTCGCGGGCGGTGGCCTCGTCGGCCAGCAGACTCGCTGTGGCGCCGTCGTTCAGGCCGGCCGCGTTGCCCGCGGTGACCTTGCCGTGCGGGCGGAACGGGGTCTTCAGGGTGGCCAGCTTCTCCAGCGAGGTGTCCCGCGGGGCCTCGTCCACAGTGGCCAGACCCCAACCACCCTCGGCGTCGCGGATCGACATCGGCACCAGGTCGTCCTGGAGCTTGCCGTTGGCGTACGCCTTGGCGGTCTTCTGCTGCGAGGCGAGCGCGAACGCGTCGGTGCGTGCCTTGGTGATGTGCGGGACCAGGTCGTGCAGGTTCTCCGCGGTGGAGCCCATCACCAGCGCGGACGGGTCGACCAGCTTCTCCGCGATGATGCGCGGGTTGGGGTCGACGCCCTCACCCATCGGGTGGCGGCCCATGTGCTCGACGCCGCCGGCGATGGCGATGTCGTACGCGCCCATGGCGATGCCGCTGGCCACTGTGGTGACCGCGGTCATCGCCCCCGCGCACATCCGGTCGATGGCGAAGCCGGGAACGGTCTTGGGCAGCCCGGCCAGCAGGGCGGCGGTGCGGCCGATGGTGAGGCCCTGGTCGCCGATCTGGGTGGTGGCCGCGATGGCGACCTCCTCGACCCGTTCCGGGGGCAACTGCGGGTTGCGGCGCAGCAGTTCCCGGATGCAGCGGATCACCAGGTCGTCGGCGCGGGTGTTGGCGTACATGCCACCCGCCTTGCCGAACGGGGTACGGACGCCGTCGACGAAGACGACGTCGCGAACTTCACGGGGCACTTGAGCCTCCTATTCGACCGTGATTCGGCCTTCGCGCCGGGCGGCACGTCGGACCGAACAAGGGTCGGCGACACGGGCACGTTCCCCTCGAATGCTACTCGCCAGTAACCAACCCCGTCCCCACCCCCGCCTGTGGCCCACCCCACACCACCCCGCACTCACCGTTGATCATGAAGTTGTTGTCACGACACGCCGACGCGCAGGGCAACAACTTCATGATCAACAGTGGGTGGGGTGGGTTAGGGGGTGGGGGTTTTGGGGGTTAGGGCCTCGGTGAGGTCGGGGGTGAGGAGGCCGATCTGCCACTCGCGGGCGTTGAGGCCACGCAGGATCTCCGCTACCGACTCCTCGGTGATCTCCTCCGGCGGGGTCCAGGCCAGCCGGCGGACCGAATCCGGAGTGATCAGGTTTTCCGGCGGAAGGTTGTGCTCGCCGGCGATGCGGATCACGACCTCCCGGCAGCGGGCCAGCCGGCCGGCCGCCACCGGGTCCCGCTCGGCCCATCGGTGCGGCGGGGGCGGGCCCTCCACGGCCGGCGAGACCGGCAGGGAATCCTCCGGTAGCTGCCGGGCGTCGTCGAGCGCGGCGAGCCAGGTGCGGGCCAGCCGACGGACCGATCGGCCACCGAAGCCGGGCAGGGTCAGCAGGGTCTTCTCGTCCTTCGGGTCCAACTCGGCCGCGGCGATGATCGCCGAGTCGGGCAGCACCCGACCGGGAGCGGCGTCCCGCCGGGAAGCGATCTGGTCCCGGGCGTACCACATCGAGCGGACCCGGGCCTGCGCCCGCGCCCCTCGCAGCCGGTGGATGCCCGAGGTGCGCCGCCACGGCTCCGCCCGGACCCGGGGCGGACGTGCCCCGGTACGGACCAGCGCGGCGAACTCCTCCGCGGCCCAGGCGGACTTGCCCTGCCGGGTCAACTCGGCGTCCAGCGCGTCGCGCAGGTCGGTGAGCAGCTCCACGTCGAGGGCGGCGTACGTCAACCACGACTCGGGCAGCGGTCGGCTCGACCAGTCGGCCGCCGAGTGGTGCTTCTCCAGGGTGAACCCGAGCAACTGCTCGGTGAGCGCGGCGAGCCCGACGCGTTCGAAGCCGGCCAGCCGAGCCGCCAGCTCGGTGTCGAACAGGCGGCGTGGGCGCAACCCCACCTCGGCCAGGCAGGGCAGATCCTGGCTGGCCGCGTGGAGGACCCACTCGGCCTCACCGATCACCGCGTCCAGCGCGCTGAGGTCGGGCAGGGGCAGCGGGTCGATCAGCGCCGTGCCCGCACCGGCCCGGCGCAGTTGCACCAGGTACGCGCGCTGGCTGTAGCGGTAGCCGGAGGCCCGTTCGGCGTCCAGGGCGACCGGGCCGGTGCCCGCCGCGAAGCGGGCCACGACCTCGGCAAGCTCGGCCGGGGCGGCCACCGGATCGGGGGTGCCGTCACGCGGGGCGATCAGCGGAACGGGCCCACCGTCGGCCGGGTCGGCCCCCTCGCCCGCCGGCTGCGGCTGGGCCGACGGCGGGTGCTGGGGTGCGTTTCCCGGAAGTTCTTCGGTGGGCCGACGGCGCAGGGGTGGTTCGTCGGTCACCTGCCAACCCTAGTGCGCGCGGAGATCCGGCGGGTGCAGCCGGTCCGGCGTGTGTCGATCAGGTGTCCGCAAAGTGTCCTCCCGAGGGCCGAACGTCAGGCTGCGCCGGCCGGGCGGCGGTCGGAGAGGGCTGTGACACCGGGTGGGGGGAGACCGGCGGTGGAGGCGAGCAACGCGCACCAGCCGAGCAGGTGGGGGGTCAGGTCGTCGTCGATCGGCGTCCAGGACGCGCGAATCTCGATGTCACCGATGGTCGGTGGCCCGGCGAGATCGCCGAACCGGGTCGACATGGTCTGCGTCACCGTTCCGCCGATCGCCCGGTGGCCGGCGTCCTGGGCGTCCAACGCGTCGGTCAGCCACGTCCAGCCGACCCCGGGCAGCAGCGGGTCGGCGGCCAGATCGACCTCCAACTCGGCGGTCACGTAGGTGACCAGCCGTAGGGTGCCCTGCCACGCCTCGTGCCCGACCGGGTTGTGCAGCAGGATCAGCCGACCGGTCGCCACCTCGTCGTCGTCGCGCAGCACCGTCGCGGCGAGCGCGAACGCGTACGGGGCCAGCCGCTGGGGGGCGCCGACCTCCTCCAGGGTGATCTCCGGCCGGGGGGCGGCCGACCGCAGCCCGGCGACCGCGCGGGCGAACGTCTCCGGGAGCGCGATCGGGGGGGCCATGTCGGCAGCCTATGCCGCCGTCCGTCGCCCGCTTCGACGGCGCGCCGACGCCCACGAAGGGCACCGGGGCGTAAGGAACGGTGCCCTTCCTCTCACCCCCACCCGGTTGGGGGTGGCGGGCGTGGCACGATTGCGGCGATGACCACGGACACCACGGGCACTGTCGCCCGAGACGGAGATTCCCGCCCCGGCGGACCGGCCGACTCGCCCTTCATCAGGGCCTGCCGACGTCGGCCCGTCCCGCACACCCCGGTCTGGTTCATGCGCCAGGCGGGCCGCTCCCTCCCGGAGTACCGGGAGATCCGGGCGAGCGTGCCGATGCTGGAGTCCTGCCGGCGCCCGGATCTGGTCACCGAGATCACCCTCCAGCCGGTGCGCCGACACGGCGTGGACGCGGCGATCCTGTTCAGCGACATCGTGGTGCCCGTCGCCGCGGCCGGGATCGACCTGGACATCGTGCCGGGCACCGGCCCGGTGGTCGCCGAGCCGATTCGCACCGCCGCCGACGTGGAACGGATCCGCCTGATCACTCGCGACGACGTCTCGTACGTGGACGAGGCCGTCCGGCAGTTGGTGGTCGAGCTGGGCGACACCCCGCTGATCGGCTTCGCCGGCGCGCCGTTCACGCTGGCCAGCTACCTGGTCGAGGGCGGGCCGTCGCGCACCCACGCCAAGACCAAGGCCCTGATGTACGGCGACCCGGAGCTGTGGCACGCGCTCTGCGCCCGGCTGGCCGAGGTGACGTTGGCCTTCCTGCGGGTGCAGATCGAGGCCGGCGTCTCCGCCGTGCAACTGTTCGACTCGTGGGCCGGCGCGCTCTCCGAGGCCGACTACCGCCGTTTCGTGTTGCCGCACTCGACCACAGTGCTGAGCGGGCTGGTCGACGCCGGGGTGCCCCGGATCCACTTCGGGGTGGGCACCGCCGAGCTGCTCGGCGCGATGGGCGAGGCCGGGGCCGACGTGGTCGGCGTCGACTGGCGTACGCCGCTGGACGTGGCCACCGGCCGGATCGGCGCCGACAAGGCGGTGCAGGGCAACCTGGACCCGTGCGTGCTGCTCGCGCCGTGGCCGGTCGTGGAGGCCGAGGTGCGCCGCATCCTGGAGCAGGGCCGGGCGGCCCCCGGGCACGTGTTCAACCTCGGCCACGGGGTGCTGCCGGAGACCGACCCGGAGGTGCTGACCCGGGTGGTAGCACTGGTGCACGAGCTGTCCAGCCGCCGAGCCGACCAGGGCTGACCGGAAATGCGGCGGCCCTGGCGGGTGGCGGTGGTCGGCGGAGGGATCGCCGGTCTGGCCGCCGCGGTCCGCCTGCGCGACAGCGCACCGGCCGGCACCGAGATCACCGTGTACGAGCAGTCCGGCGTGCTGGGCGGGAAGCTGCGCACCGGGGAGCTGGCTGGTCAGCCGGTGGAGTTCGGCGCGGAGTCGTTCCTGATGCGCGACCCGACGGGCGCCGAGAGCGCGGCGGTGGCGTTGGCCCGCCGGCTCGGATTGGCCGAGAAGATCGTGCACCCCACCGTGGGGCAGGCCGCGCTGGTCATCGACGGGGGGCTGCGCCCGATCCCGGGCGGCACCCTGGTGGGCGTACCGGGAGATCTGGAGCGGGTGGCCACTGTCGCCCGCCCGGCCGCGGACGCCGACACCGACGGTGGTCGGCCGCTGGTCGGGCCGGACGCGGACATCTCGGTGGGCGAGCTGGTCCGGTCCCGCTTCGGCGACGAGGTGGTCGAGCGGCTGGTCGACCCGATGTTGGGCGGCGTGTACGCGGGCCGCGCCGACGATCTCTCACTGGTCACGACGATGCCGGCGCTGGCCCGCACGGCCCGGGTGGAGCACACCCTGGTCGGCGCGGTCCGGGCCGCGCAGGCCGCCGCGCCGCGTGCGCCCGGCGCCCCGGTCTTCGGCACCCTCGCCGGTGGGCTCAGCACCCTGGTCGAGGCGGCGGTGACGGCCAGTGGCGCGACGATACGGCGGGACGCCGCAGTGCGCGAGTTGACAGCGACCGACACGGGTTGGCGGCTCACTGTCGGCCCGACGCGCGACCCCGAGTTGGTCGACGTGGACGCCGTGGTGCTGGCGGTGCCGGCGCGACCGGCGGCGCGGCTGCTCTCCGGCCCCGCGCCGGCGGTGGCGGCGGGCGTCGGCGCGCTGGACTACGCGAGCGTCGCGCTGGTCACCATGGCGTTGCCGCAGCCGCGACTGCCCGAGCTGTCCGGCTTCCTGGTGCCGAGCACCGAGGGCCTGCTGATCAAGGCGGCGACCTTCTTCACCACCAAGTGGGGGCACCTGGGCCGGCCGGACGGGTTGGCCCTGGTGCGTGCCTCGGTGGGCCGGTACGGCGAGGAGGCGCACCTTCAGCGCCCCGACGCGGACCTGGCGGCCACCGTGCACCGGGAGCTGTCGGCGGTGCTCGGAACCCCGCTGCCCGCCCCGGTCGACGGGCACGTGCAGCGGTGGGGCGGTGCGCTGCCGCAGTACGCGCCGGGGCACGCCGACCGGCTCGGTGCCGCGCGGACGGCGCTGCGGGCCGCGCACCCCACACTGGTCCTCGCCGGCGCCGGCTACGACGGCGTCGGCATTCCGGTCTGCGTCCGCTCCGGCGAGACGGCGGCCGAAGAGATCATCACAGCACTGGGAGGATCGGCGAGATGACCGAGCAGACCAACGCGGCCCGGTTGCGGGAGCTGAACGACAGCATCCGCTACACCATGTGGTCGGTGTTCCGGGCCAGTTCCCCGCTGCCGTCGCTGCGGGACAACGTCACCGGCGAGGTGGTGTCCCTCTTCGACGAGCTGGCTGGCAAGGACGTCGTGGTTCGGGGCGTGTACGACGTCTCCGGGCTGCGTGCCGACGCGGACGTGATGATCTGGTGGCACTCCGCGTCCCCGGACGCGCTGCAGGACGCCTACCTGCGGTTCCGCCGCACCACACTGGGTCGGGCGCTGACCCCGGTGTGGTCGCAGATGGCGCTGCACCGGCCGGCGGAGTTCAACAAGAGCCACATCCCGGCGTTCCTGGCCGGTGAGGAGGCTCGTCCCTACATCTGCGTGTACCCGTTCGTCCGCTCCTACGAGTGGTACCTGCTGCCCGACGCCGAGCGGCGCGAGATGCTGGCCGAGCACGGCAAGATGGCCCGCGGCTACCCGGACGTGCGGGCCAACACTGTCGCCTCGTTCGCGCTCGGCGACTACGAGTGGATGCTCGCCTTCGAGGCCGACGAACTGCACCGGATCGTCGACCTGATGCGGGACCTGCGCGCCTCCGGCGCCCGCCGGCACGTCCGCGAAGAGGTCCCGTTCTACACCGGCCGCCGCCGTTCGGTAGCCGAGATCGTCAACTGCCTGGTCTGACCCCGCCCCGCCCTCCCTCGCCCCCCACTCCGCCGATCTTGCAGTTTCTGTCCCGGCGAAACGGCCATAAGCCGCGATCGGGCAACCGAAAGTGCAAGATCGCGGCAAGGCGAGGGGGCCCGGGCGGACCCTGGGCACCACCGCATCTCCCGCCGTCCGGCGCCGCACCCCCGCCCGGGTGCGGCGCCGGCCGGGGATCAGCTGGTCGTCGTACAGGAGACCAGCGGAACCGGGTTGCTGCCGTTCCACGAGCCGAGGAAACCGAACGTGGTGCTCGCTCCGGCGGCAAGGGTGCCGTTGTTGTTGGTGTTACGTGCGGTGACCAGCGTGCCGTTGGTGCTGACCGTCGCGTTCCACGACGAGGTGACCTGCTGGCCGTTGCCGTAGTTCCAGCTCACCGACCAACCCTGGGTGGGTGAGCCACCTGCGGTCACCTTCACGTCGGCCTGGAAGCCGCCGGACCACTGACCGGTCACCTGGTACGTCGCCGTGCAGGCACCGGCCGGCGGCGGGGTGGTCGGCGGGGGAGTGGTGGGCGGCGGGGTCGTCGGCGGGGGATCGGTGGGTGGGGTGGTCGACCCGCCGCCGAAGTCGACGTCGCTGCACAGGTAGTACGACTGGTCCAGGTGGCTGGCCTGCCAGACGGTGTAGACGATGTGCCGTCCGGTGCGGCCCGGCGCGCTCACCGGGATCTGGATCGAGACACCACTGGGGTCCGGGCTCCACTGGGAGGCGGGGGTGTTGCCGATCTGGCCCGCCAACTCCAGGTTGCCCCAGCCGAGTGGTTGGGTGGCGGCGTTGAAGCCCTGCTTGGTCACGTACACCCGGATGTAGTCGGCGCCGTGACGGGCCTGGTCGACGAAGCGGAGCCGGAAGTTGTTCGACACCGCTGTGGTCTTCCAGGCGCCGATGGTGTCCAGCGCGTTGTAGCGCGGGCTCTGGGTGCGTCCGCCGCTGCAGAGTTGGCCGTCGGGGACGGCGGCCTGGTGGTTGCCTCCCACACCCTCGCGGTACAGGCCGTTCCAGTTCCACATGGCGGCGGGGTCGGCCTGCCAGGCCTGCCAGCACATCGGGTCCTCGGTGGCCATCCGCGGGTTCTGGAAGTCGCTGCCCCAACGTTGCCAGCAGCCGTAGTTACGCGAGGCCGGGTCGACGACCGAACCGTGCGCAGAGGCGGGATCGGCCCGCATGGTGGTCACTGCGGTCGTCAACAGGAGCGTGGTGGTCGCCACGATGGCGAACAACCAGAGCACGCGTCGTGATCGGGTGAAGGACATGGAGCCCCCGGGGGGATGAGGTCGGACGTCGACACCCGGATCGCCGGGAGTGCCCACTCCCGTGCCTGATCGCTGGCTCCCGCGATGGCTCTACCAGGCACCATGCCAGGTCGATCGTCAACCGTCAATGGCCTCGCGTCGCATCGGCGTGTGCGGGATGCCGTCCTCGACGTACTCGGGCCCGCTGACCGTGAAGCCGTGCCGGGTGTAGAACGCGACGAGGTGCGACTGGGCGTCCAGCACGCACTGCCGGTTGCCCACCACCTCGAGCGCCGCCGTCATCAGCCGGCCGGCGTGTCCGCCGCCGCGCGCCGTCGGGGCCACCACGACCCGACCGATCCGGGCGACACCGTCCGGGTCGGCCAGAATCCGCAGGTACGCCAGCGGCGCGCCGCCGTCGGTGAGCCAGACGTGCCGGGTGCCCGGCTCGACGTCCCGCCCGTCCAGCTCCGGGTACGGGCAGTTTTGTTCCACCACGAACACGTCGATGCGTAGTTTGAGCAGGTCGTGGAGGGTGCGGGCGTTCAGGTCGGCGAAGGAGGCCGTCCGGAGTTCGGTGGTCTGCTGGGGCATCCACCGATGGTAGGTCGGGCGGGTTCCCCCGGTCGGGTGCGAGGTAGGTGGCGGCGGCCGGGCGGGCGCGGTCAGGCCGGGCGGGCGCCGACGGCGTCGCGGATCTCCGCACCCACAGCGCCCTCGACGGCGCGGGCGCAGTGCGCGCAGCAGAAGAAGCGGCCGTTGACCTCGACACCGTGCCCGACGATCTTGACCTGGCAGTGCTCGCAGATCGGTGCCATGCGGTGGATCGCGCACTCGAACGAGTCGAAGGTGTGCACGTCGCCGCTGACGGTGTGCACCTCGAACGCCATCCAGTAGTCGTTGCCGCAGACCTCGCAGGTTGCCACCGAAAACCTCCGTTACAAGGACAAGTGCCTACAGAATCGCTCAGATGGCCCCGACGTGGGGGCGGAACGTCGACGCCTGGCCGTGGCTGCGGCGTGTCGGCGTCGGCGTGTTGCCCGTTAGGCCTGGTGAACCGCCGCAACCCCCGGAGGATCACCGTGATCAAGCGCAACAGGCTCTTCGGCAACCAGACCCGGGTCACCTTCTGTCTGCCCCGCGATGTCCCGCCCGGCCCGGTGAGCGTCGTCGGCTCCTTCAACGGCTGGCAGCCGGGTCGGCACGAGTTGGTGGCCCGCCGCGACGGCACCAGGACGGTGACAGTGAAGCTGCCGCCGGGGGAGTACCGGTTCCGTTATCTCGGTACCGGTGGCGTCTGGTTGGACGACGAGTCGGCCGACCAGGTCGACGACCGGGGCAGCCTGCTCAGGCTCTGAGAAGAAAACTGCCATCATCGATGGATTTATCGATGAGAGTCTTTACTGTTAACAATGTTTAAATTACCTTGAGGGCACCTCACCGGACCTGGAGAAGGAGCTGCCCCCATGCGTCGAAGAATCACCGTCCCGCTGGTGGCGGCGGGCGCCGTCGCCGCCACCCTCACCGTCGCCGCCCCCGCGCAGGCGCACGGCTACGTCTCCGCCCCACCGAGCCGGCAGGCGCTCTGCGCGCAGGGCCGGGTGCCCGACTGCGGGCAGATCAAGTACGAGCCGCAGAGCGTCGAGGGCCCCAAGGGCCTACGCAGCTGCAACGCCGGAATCGCCCAGTTCGCCGTCCTCAACGACGACAGTCGGGGCTGGCCGGCCACCTCGGTGGGCACCTCGCTGACCTTCACCTGGGTGAACACCGCCCGGCACGCCACCAGCAACTGGGAGTACTGGATCGGCAACACCCGGGTCGGCGTGGTCAACGGCAACAACCAGCAGCCGGGCGCCACCGTCTCGCACAACGTCAACCTCGGCGGCTTCTCGGGCCGGCAGAAGATCCTCGCGGTGTGGAACATCTCCGACACGGCGAACGCCTTCTACTCCTGCATCGACGTGCAGATCGGCGGCGGAGGGTCGAACCCGACCCCCACCCCCACCACCTCACCCACCCCACGGCCCACCCCGACCGCCACGCCGACCACTCCGCCCGCACCGGGCGGCAGTTGGACGACAGGTCGGGCGTACCAGGTCGGCGACCAGGTCACCTACGGCGGAGCGACGTACCGCTGCCGGCAGGCGCACACAGCGATCCCGGGCTGGGAGCCGCCGAACGTACCGGCGCTCTGGCTCCAGGTCTGACCGCACGGGTGCGGCCTCCTGGTCGCACCCGTGTCGCCGTCCTCGCGTGAACGGAGCAACCGGCATGCCCCGTCGTACCCCGCTGGCGTCCCTCGTCGCGGCCCTGCTGCTCACCGGAGCCTGCGCTGGACCGCCCACGTCGACCCCGTCGGCCCTGCCGCAGCCGACCCCCGCGTCCCCGGCCGGCTCTGCGGCGGCCGGGTACGCGGGCGGCGGCTCCCCGATCGAGGCGGATGCCATGAGCGGGATCGACGTGGTGTTCCTGAGCACCATGGTCGGGCACAGCGAGCGCACCCTGCAGATCGTCCGGCTGGCCCGGGACCGGGTGCGCGACGACGCGCTGCGCACCCTGGCCGCCGCCGTCGAGGCGACCGAGGCCGACGAACTGGCCGCCATGCGCGGCTGGTTGCCCACGACCGGCCCGGGGGCCAGCGCGGCCGCACACCACCACGACGGGCACGGCGACGACGCCGCGCTCGACCGGCTGCGGACCGCGCCGGACGCGGACGTCGACCGCGTGCTGCGCGACGTGCTCGCCGACCACCAGCGATCGGCCGCCGACCTGGCCCGATCCCACGTCGGCGTCGGCCGCAACGAGCAGGTCCGCGACCTGGCCCGGCGGATCGAACAGTCCCGGACCGCCGAGGTCGAGCTGCTCAGGGGTACGGGTACGCCCTGAGCGCGGTCGTGCAGTGAGCGCGGTTACGCCCCGAGTGCCCGGGTCAGCGGGGTTCCAGCTTGATGGAGACCGAGTTGACGCAGTGCCGGGTGTCCTTCGGGGTGAAGCCCTCGCCGTGGAAGACGTGCCCGAGGTGACTGTCGCAGCGCGCGCAGCGGATCTCCGTACGGGCCATGCCGAGGGTGCGGTCCTCGATTTCCTTGACCCGGCCCGGGATGGCGTCGTCGAAGCTCGGCCAACCGCAGTGCGAGTCGAACTTGGTGTCGCTGGAGAACAGCTCCAGCCCGCAGGCGCGACAGTGGTAGACCCCCTGGGTCTTCGTGTCCACGTACTCGCCCGTCCACGGGCGTTCGGTGCCGGCCTCCCGTAGAACGTGGAACTCCTCGGGGGTCAGTCGGACCCGCCACTCTTCGTCGGTACGGGGCAGCTCGTTGTCGTCAAGACTCACCCGTCAACGGTACGTCGAACGTCGGGGGCGTGGCATAAGGTCGCGGGATGGGTGGCACCAAGGCTGCGGCCGCAGAGGTCGAGGTGGCCGGGCACACCGTCCGCCTGAGCAGTCCGGATCGGGTGATCTTCCCGCAGCGGGGGTTCACCAAGTCGGACGTCTTCCACTACTACCTCGCGGTCGGCGACGGGATCATGCGCGCCCTGCGGGACCGACCGACCACGCTGCAACGCTTTCCCGAGGGCGTCGAGGGCGAGGCGTTCTTCCAGAAGCGGGTCCCCACCCGGGGGGTGCCGCCGTGGGTGACGACCGCGCAGATCACCTTCCCGAGCGGTCGGAACGCGGCGGAGCTCTGCCCGGCCGATCTGGCGCACGTGGCCTGGGCGGCGCAGATGGGCACCATCGTCTTCCACCCGTGGCCCGTGCGGGCCGCCGACGTCGACCGCCCCGACGAGCTGCGCATCGACCTGGACCCGCAGCCCGGCACCGACTTCGCCGACGCCGCGCGGGCCGCCGGCGAGGTCCGCGCGCTCCTCGACGAGCTGGGCGCGACCGGCTGGCCGAAGACCTCCGGCGGCCGGGGCGTGCACGTCTACCTGCGCATCCAACCCCGCTGGACGTTCACCGAGGTGCGCCGGGCCACCATCGCGCTGGCCCGGGAGGTGGAGCGCCGCAACCCCGACCTGGTCACCACCGCCTGGTGGAAGGAGGAACGCGGCACCAGGGTCTTCGTCGACTTCAACCAGATGGCGCGCGACCGCACCATCGCCTGCGCGTACTCGCTGCGGGCCAACGCGCGGGCCACCGTCTCGACCCCGGTCACCTGGGACGAGCTACCCGACGTCGACCCGGACGACTTCGACCTGCGCACCGTGCCGGCCCGGCTCGCCGAGCGAGGTGATCCGCACGCCGGCATCGACGACGCACCGTGGGACATCACCCCGCTGCTGGAGTGGGCCGAGCGGGACGCCGCCGCCGGCCAGGGCGACATGCCGTACCCGCCGGACCACCCGAAGATGCCCGGCGAACCGAAGAGGGTGCAGCCGAGCCGCGCCAAGCGCACCAGTGGCGACGAGACCGCCTGAGCACCGAGCTATCTGTGCTCGCCGAGCATCACAGGCACGACCCAGGGTCCACCGCCGTGCCGATGATCGCGAACAGCATTCGGCGGAACGTGTCGACCTCGGCCTGGCTGAAGCCTGCCATCGCGTTCCGCTCCGCCTCCTCGCTGGCGTGGGCGACCCGCGTGCGTACCTCCTCGCCGGTGGTGGTGATGGCCGGAATGCGCAGCCGGCGGTCGCGGGGATCGGAGTGACGTACGACGAGATTCTTCTGCTCGAGTCGATCGAGCTGGGTCATCAGCGTGGTCTTGTCGAGCCCGAGGGTCCTCGCCAGCTCGACCTGGGTCAGCCCGGGTGTCTTGTCCAACGCGCTCAACACGATGTAGTCCCGCAGGTGCAGGCCGTGCCTCTCGGCCTGTTCGCCGGTCACCACGTGCATCCGTTGGGCGGCGCGGTGCAACAGCCAGGTGATCTCGGAGTCGAGCGACGGCGCCGGTCCGGCGGTCATCGCGCCGCACCCGACAACAGCGGGATTCCCTCGTAGGCGCGCCGGTCGTGGGCGGGGACGACCTGCATCAGCTCGGTCAACGCGGCCGATCGCAGGATGCCCTGCCGCACCTGTTCGGCGTCGCTGTCGGCGAGGGCCCGTAGCAGCCAGGGGCGTTCCACCCGCCGATGGACTCCGTCCAGTTGCCAGGTGAGGTCGCCGATGAACGCGTAGCGCTGCCCCGACGGGAGGGTCACGAACGCGACAACGGATCCCGTCGTGTGGCCGCCGGCCAACGCCAGCACCAGGGACCCGTCGCCGTGGACGTCGAAGCTCGCCGAGAAGCCGAGGTACGCGGGGCCGTCGAAGGAGTATTCGCGGATCTCGTGGCCGGGCGAGACGGCGCGGAAGACCTTTCCGTCACCGTCGCTCGCGGCGTACTCGAGCTCGCCTCTGTTCATCCAGATGGGGATGTCGAGCGAGTCGAGGCCGCTCGCATGGTCCCAGTGCGAGTGCGTCAGGAACACCCCGCGGAGCCTGGTGCGGTCGTAACCGCTGTCGTCGAGCTGCTCACGCACGGTTCGGGTGCTCTGGAAGGGGGCGCGGGCGAAGCGCGGCTGCATGGCGACGTGCGCCGCGACGTCGGCTCCGAAGCCGGCGTCGATGAGGAAGTCGCCCTTCGGGTGCCGCACGAGGATGGCGGTGGCGGCGAACTGCCGCTTGTCACGGAACGAGCCACCGCGAAGGGCGAATGCCGCCCGCGTCTCGTAGGTGCCCGTGGGGAGTTGATGGATCGCCATGTCGGGTGGCGGTGTCGCCTCGGGAAGGGCGGCCGTCCACGGCTCGGGGGCAGGAAGGGTTTTCACGGCTCGATCGTACGACGCCAGATCGTCTGACGCCAGATGAACCCCCCCCTCTGAAGTCTCGAGAATCGGCGCGCCTCGGTCTGGCCCGGCCGACCAGCGGAGCCGCGGTGTCGGCGCCAGCGGTTAGCCTGCCGTCATGGCGAGCACAGAGCTGGATGAGTTGATCGTCGCGGACGCCGACGCCCTGCGCGCGTGGCTGTCGGCCAACCACGCCACGTCGCCCGGCGTCTGGCTCGCCCTGACCAGGAAGGGTGGCACTGTCACGACGGTGACCTGGCAGCAGGCGGTCGACGAGGGTCTGTGCGCCGGCTGGATCGACGGGCAGGCGCGCAAGCGGGACGAGGAGTCGTCCTGGATCCGGTTCACCCCGCGTCGGCCCCGCAGTTCCTGGTCCCAGCGCAACGTCGGGCATGTGGCCCGGTTGGAGGAGCAGGGGCGGATGTTGCCGGCGGGCCGCGCCGCCGTGGACGCCGCGAAGGCGGACGGGCGGTGGGCGGCCGCCTACGCCCCGCCGTCGGAGGCGGAGGTGCCGGCCGACCTGCTCGCCGCCATCGCCGCCGAGCCCGCTGCTCAGGCCATGCTCGACGTGCTCACCAAGGCCAACCGCTTCGCTCTCATCCATCGCCTCAATGCCGTCAAGCGGGCGGAGACCCGCGAGCGCAAGATCGGTGAATTCGTCGCCATGCTGGCCCGTCACGAGACGTTCTATCCCCAGAAGGCGAGGCCGGCACCCGGGCCGACGTCGTCCTGAGCGGGCGTCAATGTCCCGGCAACCGATTGACTTTCGATAGGTAACGAGCGAAACTCGATGCATGGTTACGGAGCATCGAGCGGTTGCCGCTCTCAGAGTTTTCCTCGTGGTGCTGTTCGGAGTCCTGGTCCTGTTTCAGACCTTCTCCCTGCCCGGACAGTTCGCCCACATGGCCGCGGAATCGCCGCAGGACGCCTACCTCCGGTGGCCGGCCACTGTCGTGGCGGTGTTCTGGGTGCTGTGCGTCCAGGTCGTCATCGTCGCGACGTGGAAGTTGCTCAGCCTGGTCAAGAGTGACCGCATCTTCACCGAAGCGTCCCTGAAGTGGGTGGACGCGATCGTGTGGGCCATCGCCGCCGCGTGGGTGGTGCTCGTAGGTGTCTTCCTCTACGTGGGGTTCAACGCCGACGACCCTGGGCTGCCGCTGCTGCTGTTCCTGCTGACGGTGGGCGTCAGCGTGCTGGGGCTTCTCATGGTGGTGATGCGGGCGCTGTTGCGGCAGGCCACCACCCTGCGGACCGACATGGAAGCGGTGATCTGATGCCCATCGTCGTCCGCATCGACGTGGAGTTGGCCAAGCGCAAGATGAGCGTCGGAGAGTTCGCCGAGCGCGTCGGGCTCACCCCCGCCAACGTGGCGGTGCTGAAGAACGGCCGCGCCAAGGCGGTCCGCTTCAGCACCCTCGAAGCGATGTGCCGAGTGCTCGACTGCCAGCCCGGAGACCTGCTGGAGTGGGTCGAGGAGGAAACCCCATGAAGTACGTCCTGACCGTCGCCGCCGTTCTCGTGGTCGCCCTCGGCGTCGCCGGAATCGTGCACGGGGAGGCCGACGACTCGCCGGGCCTTCAACTCCTGGGCGTCGTGCTCGTACTCGGCGCGGTCGTTTTCGGCATCCGCAACCTCCGAGGTGGCGGTTAGTCGCCCAGGCGCACTGGCCGGCGCGAGCTGACCCCTCCCGTAATAACGATCATGTAACGGGCGCGAACCTTTCCCGGTAGGTCGCCTGTCTTGATGGTCGTCGGCCCGTCAGGGCCAGGGGAGGCGTCGGATGAAGCTGGTGTGGAGGCGGGCCCGCGAGGCGCGAGGGTTGCTGGTCGCGGCGGTGATCGCTGCCCTCGTCGCCGTCGCGTTGGTCACTGGGCTGTCCGACTACAACCGTCGGGCGGTGGACGCCGGGCAGCGGGCACTGGTCGCCGCCTCGCCCGCCGAGGAGCGCGGCCTTCTGGTCAGTGGCTCGGGTGGGCGGGACGCGGCCGAGTTCGCGACCCGGGACAAGGCGGTCCGAGCCGAGTTCGCCACCGGGCTCGGCGGCGTCCCGGTCAGTGTCACCGCAGCCCGATACGGCACCGGCCGGGAACTGACCGGCGACCTCGGGCAGATCCCGCGGACGGCCGACGAACCGGTCTTCGCGAACCTGGCCACGTTCACCGACCTCGCCAGCCACGCGGAGCTGACCACCGGAGCCTGGCCCACCCCCGGAGCGAACCCCGTCCAGGTGAGCCTGCCCGAGCGGGTCGCCGGCACCCTCGGCCTGACCGTCGGAGAACGCGTCCCGGTGCGCGACAGGGCCACCGAACGACGCGGGGAACTGGTGCTCGCCGGCACCTGGCGGCCCCGCGACCCGGCGGACGCGTACTGGCTGCTGGCCCCCGGCGTGGGGACCGGCAGCGCCGGTTCCGGCACCTCCTACGGGCCGTTCACGCTCGACCCGGCCGACTTCGCGGCCACCTTCCCGGGCTCGGTGTCGGCGTCCTGGCTGGCCCAACCGGACCTCGGCACCGTCGACACCGCCGACCTGCCCACCGTTCGGAGAGCCCTCACCGAGGCGATCACTGCCGTACCCGAGGCCGCCCAACTGGGCAGCTCCGGGCAGACGGTGACCAAGATGCCGCAGCTGCTGGACCGGATCGGCCGCGCCGACCTGGTGGGTCGCTCGTCGCTGGCCACCCCGCTGCTGCTCATCCTGGTGCTCGCCGGGTACGCGCTGGTGCTGGTCGCCGCGCTGCTGCACGAGGACCGTCGCCCACAGACCGCGCTGCTGCGCGCCCGCGGCGCCGCCCGTCGGCAGTTGGCCGGCCTGGCCGCCCGTGAGGCGACCCTGGTGGTCGCCCCGGCCGCCGTGCTCGGTCCACTGATCGCCGGTGAGGCGCTGCGGTACATCCGACCCGGCGGGTCGGGTGACCTCTACACCGCCGGCGGCAACACCACACTGGTCTGGGCGGCGGCAGCGGCCACCGCGGCCGGCTGCCTCGTCGCCATGGTCCTGCCGACGCTGCGGGGCGCCGGGACGTACGTCGCCGACATGGCGGCCCGATCCCGGCCCAACCGGGCCGCGAGCGTCCAACGCGCCAGCGTCGACCTCGTGCTCGTGGCGCTCGCCGTGCTCGCCTGGGTGCAGCTACGCCGGTACGCCTCCCCGCTGGCCGGCTCGGGTGGCCAGCTCGGGCTCGACCCGCTGCTGGTCGCCGCCCCGACGCTCGGTGTGCTGGCCGGTGCCGTGCTGGCGTTGCGGGTGCTTCCGCCGCTCACCCGGTTCGCGGAGAGGTTCGTCGACCGACGTCCCTGGACCGCCACCATGTTCGGCATGTGGCAGGCCGGCCGGCGTCCCCACGCCGGCCCGGTGCTGCTGCTCGCCCTCGCCGTCGGTGGCAGCACACTGGCCTGGTCGCTGATCAGCACCGGCGAGCGGTCCCAGGTCGAGCAGGCCGGCCACACTGTCGGCGCGGACCTCCGGGTGACCGAACGGACCGGGGGCGCCCCGCCGACCCGGGGCGGTGAAATCGCCGCCCTGCCGAGCGTGGACCGGGTACTGCCGGCGTGGCGGGACGAGATCCGGGTCGGACGGGAGAACCTGCCAGCGACGGTGATCGCTGTCGACCCGGCCAGCGCCCCGGGCGTCGTCCGGCTCGCCGACCGTCTCGCCGACGGATCGGCGTCGGAGCAGTACCGGAGGATGGTCGGCGCGCGGGGAGAGCCAGCCGGCGTCGAACTGCCCGCCGGAGCGCGTGAGATCACCGGCACGATCCGTACCCCGGTGAGCAATGCCGCCCGGTCGCTGAAGGTCGCGGTGACGCTGCTGCTCACCACCCCCGACGGGCTCGCCCTGCGGCTGCCGGCGGCCAACGCCGACAGCGACGGCCGAGCCACCCCGTTCACCGCGCGACTGCCCGACCTGGGCGGGGCGCGGCTACGGCTGGCCGGCTTCGAGGCCGACGGTGGGTTGGCCGCCGGCAACTCCTACGAACTCCAGGTGGACGGGCTGACGGTGGTCAAGGCCGACGGCACGAAGCAACCGACCGAACTGGGCGGCGACTGGGCCGTGACCGCCCTCGGGCAGGAGCCCATGCCCGTACGGACCACCGGCGCCGGGTTCGCCGCAGCCCGCGCGGTCGACGTGATCCCCGGCGGGCAGTTCGCCTACCAGCCGCCCACCCGGTTCGCTGTCGTGCCGGGCGGAGACAACAAGCCCATCCCGGTGCTGATGACGCCCGGGGTCCGCAACGCGCTGAGCCTGCGCGTCGGCGACACCGTCGACCTGACCCTCTCCGGGGCGACGCTGCCGGTTCACCTGGTCGGCGAGCTGGACTCCGTGCCGGCCACCACCGGCGAAGGCGTCCTGCTGGACCTTCCGGCCGCGGTCGACGCGATGATCCGGAGCAGCGGCGCGGTGCGACCCGTACCGGAATGGTGGGTCGGCGCCGCCGACGCGAACGCCGCCGCCCAGGCGGTCAGCGCACTCCCGGGCGTCACAGTGCTCAACCGGGAGGCGGCCATCGAGGCGGCCGCCGACGACCCGTACTGGCGCGGCTCGCGTACCGGCATGCTCGCCGCCGCGCTCGGCGCGGTGCTGCTCGCCCTCGTCGGCCTGATGGTGGACGTGTGGGCCACCGCCCGGCGTCGGCTCGGCGAGTTCGCGGTCCTGCACACCCTCGGCGCCACGCCCCGGCTGATGGCCCGGGCGCTGCTCGCCGAACAGACGTTCCTCGCCGGCATCGGCGTGGGCGTCGGGCTGTTGCTCGGCACCGCGGTCGGCGCGACGATGGCCCCACTGGTCATCCTCACCCCGGCCGCCGGCCGGCCGACACCCCCGGCGGCGTTCGTGCTGCCCTGGGTGCCGATCGGCCTGACCGCGGTCGGCCTGCTGCTGGCGGCGCTCGCCTTCAGCGCGTTCATCGCCACCGGCATCCGTCAGCGGGTGGCGGCGGTGCAGCTGCGAATCGGGGGAGAACGATGAGCGTCGGGGCGGCCGTCCGGCGGGTCCGGGCGTACGGGGGGCAGTTTCTGCTGCTGGCGGTGCTGACCCTGGTGGTCACGCTGCTGATCAGCGGAGTGCCCCGGCTGGTCAACCGGCTGGCCGAACAGGGGCTGCGAGCACAACTCAACAGCGAGCCGGCCGCCCGCCGGGACATCTCGTACACCACAAGCCTTGAGCCCGCGACGTCGCGGCGGACGGCGATGGGCGACGCCGCCGAACGGTTCGACGCCCTGGCCGCGGAGATGCCGCCGCCGGTGCGTTCGGCGGTGACCGAGCGGTGGTACAGCGTCGAGACCGCAGAGGCCCGCGTGGTCGGACCGGACCTGGCAGCCCGCAACCTGCTGGTCGACATGGGCCTGCGGGCCATGCCCGACATCCAGGGCGCGAGCACCCTCGTCGAGGGGGCGTGGCCGAGCGAGACCTATGTTCCCGATCGGCCGATCGAGGTGGCGCTCGACGTCGACGTGGCCCGCAAGATCAACCTGCGCGCCGGCAGCCAACTGCGCATCGGCAGAACCGATGACAAGGGCAGACTCATCAACGGTGACCCGCTGGTGGTTACCGGGCTGTTCCGCCCCGTCGACCGCGCGAACGGCATCTGGGACGGGCTCCCACAGCTACTGCGGATCATCGAACCGCAGGGTGATGGGCAGCCGTTCGTCATCGTCGGCGTCGTCGCGCAGTCGCCTCTCAACAAGCGGGCCGCCGAGGGCTGGGCGATCCAGTCCAACTGGCGGTACCGACTGGGCGTCGACCGGATCGACGCACGCGAGCTGGACAAGATGATCGACGGCCTGCAGGTGATGCAGCGCAACCAGCCGACGGGGCTCACCCTGACCCAGGGCGTCGACGTTCCGTTGCGCGCGTTCGCCGCCCAGATCGACGCCGTCCGCACGCTGCTCGCGGTGATAGCGGCCGGCGTCCTGGCCACCCTGGCGGGGCTCATCGTGCTCGCGGCCAGCCTCGCCACCAGACGACGTCGCTCGGAGTTCGCGTTGCTGCGCGCCCGTGGAGGTGGGGCCACCGCCGGCGCCCGGCGCAGCCTCGCCGAGTCGGTGCTGGTGGTGCCGGTCGCCGCCGTGCTGGGCTGGTGGCTGGGCACGCTGTTCCCCGGTGCCCCGGATCCGACCACGCCGTACGTCATCGGCGTGACCGTGCTGGTCACGCTGGCACTGCCGTTGGCGACGCTTGCCGTACCGGTTGGCGGAGCGGCTCGCCGGGACCTGATCCGGGTGCGCCCGTCGGCCCGTCGGCTCACCGTCGAGGTCTCCCTGTTGCTCCTGGCCGGGCTCGCGGCGGTGCTGCTGCGCCGGCGTGGCCTGACCCTCGGCGAGGTGGACCCGCTGCTCGTGTCGGTGCCGGTGCTTCTCGCGGTCGCGGCGGCGGTGCTGGCGCTGCGCGCGTACCCCTGGCCGTTGTTGCTGGTCAGCCGGCTGGCCGCGCGGACCCGGGGCAGCGTGGCTTTCCTCGGCACGGCCCGCGCCGGCCGCGCTGCGGTCGCCGCCCCGCTGGTCGTGGTGGTGCTGGCGATCGGCACCGCGGCGTTCTGCGCGGTCGTGGCCGCTGGCGTCGACGCGAGCAGGGAACGGGCCGCCGCGCAGATCGTGCCCGCCGACGCGGTGATCCGCGGGGAGCGCTTCGCACCCGACACCATCGACGAGTTGGGCCGCCTGCCGGGGGTCCGGGCCGTCACCCGGGTGCTGTACGAGGACGACGAGCGGCTCGCGTCCGACGAGGTCGGCACCGACGCCTTCATCGGGCAGACGGACGTGCTGCTGGTCGACGGGTCGGGGTTGGACAAGGTGGCCCGCGACTCCCGGGTGGACCTGTCGATTCCGGCCGCGCTGCGCACCGCCGCGCCCGGCCCCGGTCCGCTGCCGGCGATCGTCTCACCAGCCGTCGCCGCCGACCTGGCCAAGGCAGGGCTGGACGACTCCGCCTTCATCTCGGTGCAGGGCCAGCGGTACGAGTTCCGGGTGGCCGGCACGCAGGACGGTTTCCCGATGCTGGCGGCGAACGCCAGTCGGTTCGTGGTCCTGCCCTGGCAGGCCCTGCCGACGCGTACCACCACACCCGTGCCGACCAGCCTGCTGATCGCCGGGGACTCGTTGGACGCCGAGGCGCTGCGCGTCGCCGGCGACCAGGGGCAGGAGCGTTACCAGCGGGACGGCACGGTCACCGGTCGGGAACGGATGATCGGGGTCACCGTCGACACCCGGACGGACGTGCGCCGGGACCTTGGCGAGGGCGGGGCGAACGGGGTGCTGGCCTTCGGGTTCGTGGCCGGCGCCGTCGGCGGCACAGTGCTCGGGCTGTTGGCCATCGCGTTCACCGTGTTGGCCGGCGCGCGCGCCCGGGGTCAGGTGCTGTCCCGGCTGCGCACCCTCGGCCTTTCCCGCCGGCAGTGGCGAGGGCTGCTGCTGGTCGAGCTGACCCCGCTGGTGGCGGTGTCGGTGCTGACCGGCGCGCTGGTCGGTGCGGTACTGCCCCTACTGCTCAACCCGGTGCTCGGCCTGTCCGCGTTCACCAGTGGTGTGCCCGTCCGGGTGGCGTTCGAGCCCAGCCTGGTCGCCGCGGTGCTCGCGCTCGGGGCGGTCGCCCTCGGCTTCGCGGTCGCCGTCGAGGCCCTGAACAATCGCCGGTTGCGCCTCGGAGAGGTGCTTCGGCTCGGAGAGGAGAGCTGAGATGACCGCTACCGCCCAGACTCCACTGGTGCCTGACCTGGCAGCCCTGCAACAGCGGGCAGCGCTTCGCGCCGCCGAGCGGGCCGGCGGGCAGGACCGCCTTCGCGGGCACATCGTCTGCGACGGCCTGGTGCGCATCTTCAAGACCGAGGGGGTGGAGGTGGTCGCCCTGCAGGGGCTCGACCTGGTCATCGACCGGGGCGAGCTGGTGGCGATTGTCGGTGCCTCCGGTTCGGGCAAGTCGACACTGCTCAACATCCTCTCCGGCCTGGACACTCCGACCGCCGGTATCGCCCGGGTGGCCGACTACGACCTGCTCTCGCTCTCCGCCAAGCGGCGGCTGAGCTACCGCCGGCAGTTGGTCGGGTTCGTCTGGCAGCAGACCGGCCGCAACCTGTTGCCGTACCTCAACGCGCTGGAGAACGTCGAGCTGCCGATGCAGTTGGCCGGCAAGCGCAGCGGCAAGGCCCGCCGGGAGCGGGCCCGGGAACTGCTCGACCTGGTCGGTGTGGGCTACTGCGCGGACCGGCGCCCCGGGCAGCTCAGCGGCGGCGAACAGCAGCGGGTCGCGGTGGCGGTGGCGGTGGCCAACGACCCGGAGGTGCTCTTCGCCGACGAGCCGACCGGTGAGCTGGACGAGGCGACCGGCGCGGAGGTCTTCGCGGCGTTGCGCACCATCAACGCGGAACTGGGCGTGACCATCGTGGTCGTCACCCACGACCACGCCGTGGCCACGCAGGTCCGCCGGACCGTCGCGATCCGCGACGGCCGGACCGCCTCCGAGGTACGCCGGACCGCGCGGATCGACGCGGACGGCAACACGGAGTTGGTCAGCGAGGAGTACGCGGTGCTGGACCGCAACGGTCGGATGCAGCTGCCGGCGGCGTTCGTCGACGCGCTCTCGCTGAAGGAGCGGGTCCGGCTCGACCTGGAGCCGGACCATGTGCAGGTACGGCCCGGCGACCGGGCCTCGGACGAGCGGGGGGCGCGGGCATGAGCCGGCAGAACATGATGGTGACCGGCGCGGCCGGGTTCGGCGGTACGCCCTCGGCGCACTCCGGCGAGGTGGTCCGGGTCAGTGGGGTCAGCCGGACCTTCGGCCGTGGTGAGCACGCCGTGCACGCCGTGCGGGACGTGTCGTTCACGGCCAACCGGGGCGAGTTGGTCGCCATCCGAGGTCGGTCCGGTGCCGGCAAGACCACGCTGCTGAACCTGATCGGCGGGCTGGACCGGCCGGACAGCGGCCAGGTGGTGGTCGCCGGGCACGAGGTGACCTCGGCCGGGGAGGCGGAGCTGCTGCGGCTGCGCCGGGGCACCGTCGGGTTCGTGTTCCAGACCTTCGGACTGGTGCCGATCCTCTCCGCCGCCGAGAACGTGGGCGTGCCGTTGCGGCTGGCGCAGGTGCCGGCCGCGCAGCGGGAGGAACGCGTCGCGGTGCTGCTGGAACTGGTCGGCCTGGGCGGACACGCCGCGCAGCGCCCGTACGAGCTCTCCGGTGGGCAGCAGCAGCGGGTCGCTGTGGCCCGTGCGTTGGCCAATGAACCGGACCTGCTCATCGCCGACGAGCCCACCGGTCAGCTCGATTCGGAGACCGGCCGATCCATCATGGACCTGCTGCGCGCGGTGGTGCACGCCCGTGGCATGACGGCGCTGGTGGCCACGCACGACCCGGCCCTGATCGACCTCGCCGACCGGGTGCTCGTCCTGCGCGACGGCCGTCTGGTCGACGGCTGACGCTGCCGGGCAGGGGTTCGACGTTGGCCCACGCCGTCGCGGGTGCGGCGCTTTGGCGCTCGCTGTGGAGCTGATGTCGTAGACGAATCGCCGGGGGTGACTCGTCTACGACATCAGCCCCAGAGCGTTGGCACGGCGGTAGGGCGAGGCCGTCTGGTCGGGCCGGTCGTGTTCGGGCCGGTCGGTGCGCTCCGGGCCGTCAGCAGGCGACCCGGCGAGCGGGATCAGCAGGTAGCCCAGCCGAGCATCGTCGAATCCGGAGTGCCCCGCCGGGTGGACGCGACGCCGGGTCAGAGCGCGAGCTTCATGCCCTCGTGGCTGGCCACGAAACCGAGGCCCAGGTAGAAGCGGTGCGCGTCCGCGCGGGTCTTGTCGGTGGTGAGCTGCACCAGCGCGCAGCCACGCTCGCGGGCCTGGTCGACGGCCCAGGTCATCAGCTCCCGGCCCAGCCCCTGACCACGCCGGTCGGAGCGGACCCGGACCGACTCGATCAGGGACCGTTCGCTGCCGTGCCGCCCGAGGCCGGGGATGTAGGTGATCTGCAGGCAGCCGACGAGCTCGCCATCCTGCTCGGCCACGATGAGCTGGTTGCGCGGATCGGTGCTGATGTCCGCGAACGCCTTCTCGTACGCCTCGTCGACCTCGGTGTAGTCGCGGGCCTTGCCCAGGACGTCGTCGGCGAGCAGGGCGATGACGGTGGGCAGGTCGGCCCGGACCGCCTCCCGGTAGGTCACGTCGCTCATGCCGGTGATCCTGACACAGCGAAACCGGCGAATGGGCCTGTGCCGGTTGCGGGCAACGGGCAGCATGGGGCGGCATGGAGCTAGTGCTACTGCCGTTCCGCTGGGTGTACCGCGCGTTGGTGTGGTTCGCGAACTCGCCCCGCACGTTGATCACCTCGTACCTGTTGATGATCGTGGTGGCCGGGGTCATCTACGGGGAGGTCGAGGAGCGCAGCCCGGCCGATGCCGTCTGGTGGGCTGTGGTGACCGCCTCGACCGTCGGATACGGCGACATCTCGCCGACCACCTGGGCGGGCCGCACACTGGCCGCGCTGCTCATCTCGACGATGGTGCTGCTGGTCATCCCGCTGATCACCGCGCACTTCGCGAGCCGGCTCATCGTCGACGACAACGCCTTCGAGCATGAGGAGCAGGAACAGCTCAAGGCCGACGTGCGCCGGATGCGGGCGCTGCTGGAGGAGTTGGCCACCCGGCAGGGGATCGATCTGCCCCCACTGCCGCCGACCCAGCCCGTCAGCGGGCCGGGCAGCGCTGCCCCTCCGGTGGCACGGTCAGGTCGATCAGGTACGCGTCGACAGCGTTGGTGATGCAGGACGTCTGCGGGTACGCGGTGTGCCCCTCGCCCTCCCAGGTCAGCACCCGACCGACACCCAGCATCGACGCGAGCCGCGGGGTCTGCTCGTACGGCGTCGCCGGGTCGCCGGTGGTGCCGACCACCACGATCGGCGGCGCGCCGTTCGCCTTCCCGGTCGGGTACGGGTCACGCCCGCCCGGCCACTCGACGCAGCTCAGCATGCCGACCGCCAACGCCGGCCCGAACAGCGGGTACTTCCCGCGCCACTCGGACTGCAACCGCCGGATCTGCTCCCGGCTCGGCTTCTCCGTCTCGTCGGCGCAGTTGATGGCCAGGTTGGCGTCGAACAGGTTCGAGTAGTGGCCGTTGTCCTCCCGGCCGGCGTACGCGTCGGCGAGCCGGAACACGTCCTTCGGGTCGCCCTCGGCGAGCTTGTCGATCGCCCGGGCCAGCTCCTGCCAGCCGGATTCGGTGTAGAGCGAGGAGATGACGGCGTAGAACACCCAGCCGGCGGTGGCCTCCCGCCCGTCGGCGCCGCGTACCGGGGAGACCTTGGCCTTGTCGATGGCCGAGGTGACAGCGGCGCGGGCGTCCGGGGCGATCGGGCAGCGGCCGGCGTTCGCCGCGCACCAGCGGGTGAAGTTGGTGAAGGCCCGTTCGAAGCCGCGGGCCTGGCTCTCCGAGCCCTCGACCAGCCGCTGCTGCGGGTCGACAGCGCCGTCGAGCACCAGCGCCCGCACCCGCTGCGGGTAGAGCTGGGCGTAGGTGGCACCAAGCAGGGTGCCGTACGAGTAGCCCAGGTAGGTCAGCTTGTCGTCGCCCACGGCGGCGCGTACCGCGTCCATGTCGCGGGCGGCCTGCTCGGTGCCGTACAGCGGCAACTGGTCGCCGTAGCGGTCGCCGCAACCGCGCCCGATCCGCTGGCTCAGGCCGACGAAGCCGTCGAACGCCGACTGGCTCGCCGGGTCCGGGTCGAAACCGAAGCTGGCGTCCAGGTCGGCGTCGGAGATGCACTTGACCGGGCTGGACCGGGAGACCCCGCGCGGGTCGAAGCCGACGATGTCGAAGCGCTCGGTGATCGAGGCGGGCAGCCCGCCGAACTGGGAGCCGAAGGAGAGGTAGACGGCGGTGTCGACACCGGAACCACCCGGACCACCCGGGTTGATCACCAACGAACCCACCCGGTCGCGCTGCTTGGTGGACCGGGCGCGCAGCAGGGCGATCTCGAAGGTCTGCCCGGCGCCCGGGCCGGCGCTCGCCCCGCCGCCGGTGCCCCAGTCACGGGGCACCGCGATCCGGGTGCACTCGTAGCGCATGTTGGGTGCGCTCCGCCCGACCAACTCGTCGGGCACCTCCGGGCAGGGCTTCCAGTTCGGTGCGCTGCCGGTCGGGGCGGCCGCGCCCTCCACCTCGGTGCGCGGCGCGAACGCTGGCAGCGTGCAACCGGCGGTGAGCAGCGCGGCGACGACGAAGGCGGCCAGAGTACGACGGACCCGGCGGCTGGACGCCATCCGAGGCTGGTCGGCGGTGCGGGTCACGTGGTCCTCCGGAATCGGGTCGACGGCCAGGCTACGCCGAGCCGGTGGCGGCTCGGTCCACGGTGGCCGTCGGGTCGCCGCGCAGCACCTGGTCCACGTCGAAGCGGATCGGTCGGTCGAGCTGGTCGTAGCGGCAGGATCGGGGGTCGCGGTCCGGGCGCCACCGAACGAACTGCGCGGTGTGCCGGAACCGTTCGCCCTCCATGGCGTCGTAGCCCACCTCGACCACCAGCTCCGGGCGCACCGGCTCCCACTCCAGGTTCTTGGTGCCGGTCCACCTGCTGACCCCACCCGGGATGCGTTGGCCACGCTCGTGGTCGCCGTGCACCCATGGGTGCTCCCCGCCGGTGTCCCGATAGGGCGCCAGCTCGTCGAGCAACTCGGCGCGGCGGGCCATGCTGAACGACGCGCTCACGCCCACGTGGTGCAGGACCCCGGCGTCGTCGTACAGGCCGAGCAGCAGCGAGCCCACCACCGGGCCGGACTTGTGCCAGCGGAAGCCGGCCACCACCGCGTCCGCGGTGCGGGCATGCTTGACCTTGAACATCAGTCGCTTGCCCGGCTCGTACGGCAGGTCGGCCGGCTTGACGATCAAACCGTCCAGCCCGGCGCCCTCGAAGACGTCGAACCAGCGCCGCGCGGTGTCCGGGTCGGTGGTGACCTGGGTGACGTGCACCGGCGGGCGGACCCCGGCCAGCGCCTCGACCAGCCGCTCCCGGCGGCGTGGGTAGGGCTGGTCGAGCAGGGCCTCGTCACCGATCGCCAGCAGGTCGAACGCGACGAAGTCGGCAGGGGTGGTCTCGGCCAGCATCTTCACCCGGGACGCGGCCGGGTGGACGCGCTGGGCCAGCAGCTCGAAATCCAGCCGTGGCTGGCCGCTCGGCCCGTCGCGCCGAATCACGATCAACTCCCCGTCGACCGCGCACCGCTCCGGTAGCTGTCGGCGGGCCTGCTCGACCACCTCGGGGAAGTAGCGGGTCATCGACTTGCCGCCCCGGCTGGCCAACTCGACCTCGTCGCCGTCGCGGAACACGATGCACCGGAACCCGTCCCACTTGGGCTCGTAGGTCACCCCGGGCGTGGTGGGCAGCTTGGGAACGCTCTTGGCCAGCATCGGCTCGACCGGAGGGTTGATCGGCAGGTCCACGCCGACCAGTCAATCAGACGGTGCCGACAGTCGTGAGGCAGATCACCGTGGATGGCGGGGTGGCGTGTCCCCCTACGCGTCGCTCGTCCCCATCGGGCGAATCGCATAACCGCAGGTCAGAGCTACTTTCACGAGGTGTCCGAGTGGGTCTGTGACTGCTGCGGGCGGTGGCGGGTGAGCGTCGAGCTGATCCGGGGCCGCTACCGGTTCCGGCTGACCCGCCGCTACCCGGAGCGGTTCGGCGGCGGCCGGAACGTGCTCGGAGAGGTCGGCTCGGTGCCCGAGTTGGAGGAGCTGTTGCGTCGGCGTACCCCGCTCACCCTGGCCGACCTGCGCGAGGCCGCCTGATCCGCGCGGTCGGCGTCGTGCGGTGTGGCCCCGGGAACTGCCGGTTGCCAGGCTCGATGTGCCTCCACTGAGGAGGGCCGGACGGGATCGAGCTCCGGTGTCACAATGCTCCCGGCGGCCTCGTCTGCACCCGTGGCGGTGCCGAGCGGCGCCGCCGGGGAGGGGACACCATGCGGTTCGAGGCCGATACCGAGATCGCCGCGGATGCCGAGCAGGTCTGGGCGGTGCTTGTCGACGTGTCCCGCTGGCCCGAGTGGACGGACTCGGTGACCCGGGCCGAGCGGGGGGAGCCGGGTCCGCTGACCGTCGGCGCTACCGCACGACTGACCCAGCCGAAGTTGCGGCCGGCGGTCTGGCGGGTCACCGAGCTGACCGAGCGGCGGGAGTTCGTCTGGGTCTCCGACGCGCCGGGTGTGCGGACCACCGCAGAGCACCGGCTGCTGCCGCTGCCCGACGGGCGTACCCGCGTCGAGTTGGCCTTCAGCCAGTCCGGCCCGCTGGCCGGCTTGATCGGCCGGCTGTACGGCGGGCTGTTCCGCCGCTACGTGCGGATGGAGGCCGACGGGCTCAGGCGTCGCTGCGAGCGGGGCTGACGGCCGGCTTCTCCAGCACTGCCAACGAGATGCCGTTCGGGTCCGGACGGTGCGCCACGATCCGGTAGCCGTGCCGCTGGTACAACCGCAGGTTGCGCGCGCTGTCCGCGCCGGTGAACAGGGTGAAGCGGGCCGCCCGGCCGGCGCAGGCCCGCTCGACGGCGCTGAGCAGTTGCGCCCCGACACCCCGCCCCTGCTGGTCCGGGGCGACCGAGAGGCGGCCGACGTGCGCGGTGTCCCCGGCCAGGTGGGCCCGCACCGAGCCGACCAGTCGGTGCCCCAACCGGGCGGCGAGGACGATGCTCGGGCCGGCCAGCACCGCCGCCACCTCGTCCAACGTCTCGGTCAGCGGTGGCAGGAACGGGTCGGTGTAGTGCTGCGCCTCGCTCAGGTACGCGGCGCGCTGCACGGTGAGGATCTCGCCGGCGTCCACGACACCGGCCGGAACGATGCTCGCCTCGGCGTTCATCGGGGCAGCACACCACAGCCGCCGTTGCCATCGACGGGCGGCCCGACCGCGCCGGCCGTACCCTGACCCGTGTCCGGTCGAGGTCGAGGGGGCAACGGTGGCCGAGCTGACGTACCCGGAGGTGGGGTCGACCCGGCACGGGCCGCTGCCCGGCGGGTACCACCACCTGCGCCACCGGTATCCGTTGCCCGCCGGCTGCTTCGAGACCGCCGCCGACGCGGTCCTGAGCTGGCGGCTGCACCGCGCCGCCGGCGTCCGGATCCGCACCGACGCGCCGCGGGCCACCGCCGGTGTGCTGGTGGCCTCCGGCCTCGGCGTCGGCCCGGCCCGCCTCTGGGGGCCGTGCCAGGTGGTCTGGAGCGCGGACTCGCCCACGCTCGCCGGCTTCGGCTACGGCACCCTGCCCGGGCACCCGGAGCGGGGCGAGGAGGCGTTCGAGGTCGTCCGTGACGACACCGGCGCGGTCTGGTTCGAGGTCCGCGCGTTCAGCCTGCCCGACCGCTGGTTCACCCGCGCCGGAGGCCCGGCGGTCCGGGCCGTGCAGCACACGTATGCCTGGTGGCTCGGCCGTACCCTGCGTCGGCTCTGCGCCGGTCGCTGACCACCAGGGCGCCGGAGCGACTCAGAATCGGGCGAACGAGCGGATCGGGGCGCGCGGGCCGTACTTCGGTGCCCGGATGCCGGCCGCCTCCAGCAGCAGACACACCCGGCCCCGGTGACCTCGGAACGGCTCCAGCAGGGCCATCATCCGGGCGTCGTCGCCCCTCGGTTCGCCAGCCAGCGCCCAGGCCACGGTGTTCGGGATGTGGTAGTCGCCGACGCTGACCGCGTCCGGGTCGCCGTACGCGATCCGGACCACCTCCGCAGCCGTCCACGGCCCGATGCCGGGAATCGCGGTCAGCCGGCGGGTGGCGTCGGCGGCGTCGGTGCTGCGCTCCAGGCGGTCGGCGAGCGCCGCGGCGCGACGGAGCGTGTCGGCTCGGCGCTGCTCCACCCCGAACGGGTGGAACACCCAGTACGGGGCCGCGGCCACGGTGGCTGCCTCGGGCGGCAGGAGCAGCGGCTGCAACGGGCCGGGAGCCGGCTCCCGGAAGTGCCGCACCATCGCCGAGTACGCCCGGTAGGCCTCCTTGCCGGTGACCTTCTGCTCGAAGACCGCGCGCAGAAGTCGGGGGAAGACCTCCCCGGTGGCGGGCATCCGGAGGCCCCGGTGTTCCCGGGCCAGCCGGGCGACCAGCGGGTGCGCCGCTGCCAGTTCGGTGAAGCCGGTCAGGTCGTCGCGCAGCCCGGCGATCGCGTCGGCGCGGGCGAGGACGTGCTCCGCTCCGGGCCCGTACCCCTCGGCGAGCAACTCGCCGCCAGCCGGCCGCAGCGCGAGCGTGGCCGGACCGTCAGGGGTGCGGGTGGCCCACCAGAAGGTGCCGGCCGCCACCCGGGCGCACGGATCGTACAGGCTGAAGGTGAGCGCCCGGACCGAGGCGGTCAGCCGATAGCCGACCGGTGGGTGCAGCACCCTGGTCGCGGCGGGTTCGGTCTCGGTCACCCCGTCACTCTGCCAGGTCACCGGGAGGGCTGGCGACCGCCGTACCGGTCCCGCTCGCGGTTGAGGAGCTTCGCGGGGATACGTTCGCCCGACCGTCCCGGTGTCATTGAACCACCCGAATGGCCAGGATTATCTTGGCGAACAGGCGCATACCGCCCTTATGCCATTTTTGGCGGTGGGTCAGGTATCGATCATGTGGTTGTTTGATTGCCTGCAGGTAAACGCACTGCCCCGGGCCACCTGCGGCGGCCAGCAACTCCCACTCGCGGGAGAACCCGGTTCGGCCCGGAGACCGGTGTCCCGCCGACAGCCGCCACCAGGCGTCGCGCGGCCGACGCCGGATCGCCACGCAGTGTCAACGGGGGATCTGTGGAAGGGCATGCAGTGATGGCTGCGCGAGTCTGTGTCGAATCATCGCGAGTGGGATCTCACCTCGCTACCCGTCCGCAGGGCTGACGGGTGCCCACTGACGAGTGGGCCGTCCCGAGCGGACGGCCCAGCGCGTGATCGCCCTGAAGATCTATCGACTCCTACCGTCGTCGGCACGGCGACGGCTGCTGGGTCTGCTGCCCGCACACCGGCGGATCGGCCTGGTGCAGACGCTCTCCCGACCGCGCGGCGGCGACACGGTGCATCACCTCGGCGCCCGGGTGGCCGTGACCGACGGTGGCGTTCGGACCCGGGCCGAGGTCGTCGCCACGGCGACCCCGTTGGAGCAGTGGCACCGCAACCTCACCGCCGTCACCACCGCGTTGCACTCCGCCGGCATCGAATACCACTGCATTCGTAACGACGACCACCTGCGCAGCACCGTCGCGGTCCTCGACGACCAACGGCCGGCTGTGCAACGCCTCGTCCGCACCGCGCCGACGCTGTCCGGCGCGGACGTCCGGGTGGTGCAGGTCCAACCCCGTCGGGACCAACCGGACGGCGCCCCGACCGAGGTTATCCAGGTCTGCTTCCCGGTGACCGACGCCCGCGCCGGGGTGGTCCTCGGCGCCCAATACGCCTGCGAGATCGAGTTCTGGAGCCGGCACGGGGACATGGTCCGTGCTCCCCGGCGCAACGGGGTCGTCGACGAGGCCCCCGCCCAGGCCCAGCCGGTCCGGGTGGCGGCGGCGCTGATGAGCCACTTCGTGCCCGAGGCCGACGACCACACCTACGGCACCCGCCGGGACCTGGCCGTCCGGGCGCCGGACCGGGTCGGCTTCCCGATCGACGCCGTCTACACCTGGGTGGACGGCTCCGACCCGCAGTGGCTGAAGCGGAAGTCGCTGGCGCTCGGCGCTCCGGACGGCCCGCTGCACGCGGTCGCCGCGAACTCGTCGCGCTACCACAACCGCGACGAGCTGCGGTACTCGTTGCGCTCGCTGCACAGCTTCGCGCCCTGGCTGCGGCGGATCTTCCTGATCACCGACAGTCAACTGCCGAGTTGGCTCGACCCGAGCCATCCGATGATCACGGTCATCTCGCACGCCGAGCTCTTCGCCGACCTCGGCGGCCGGTCGTCGTACAACTCGCACGCCATCGAGTCCCGCCTGCACCGCATCGACGGCCTGGCCGAACACTTCCTCTACCTCAACGACGACGTGTTCCTCGGTCGTCCGCTGCTGCCTAACCACTTCTTCCACGCCAACGGGATCGCGAAGTTCTTCCCCTCGCCGGCCCAGTTCGGCCTGGGGGAGGCGAAGCCGGAGGACCCGCCGGTGAAGGCCGCCGGAAAGAACAACCGTCGGCACATCCAACGGCAGTTCGGTGTGACCATCACGCAGAAGATGAAGCACACCCCGTTCGCGCTGCGCCGCAGCATCATGCAGCAGATCGAGGGCATGTTGCCGGACGAGGTGGCGGCCACCGCGCGGCACCGGTTCCGGCACCACGGCGACCTGTCCATCCCGTCGTCACTGCACCAGTACTGGGCGTTCCTGACCGCGCAGGCCGTCCCCGGCGACATCGAGTACGAGTACGCCGACCTGGGTCACCCCTCGACCCCCGCCCGGCTGGCCGAACTGCTGGGTCGCCGGCACCGCGACGTGTTCTGCCTCAACGACACCGACTCCGACCCTCGGTCGTTCGCCGAGCAGGAGCGGATGCTGGCCGACTTCCTGCCGCGCTACCTGCCCTTCCCCGCCCCGTTCGAGCTGCCGGACGACGTGGTGGCGGAGCGGCGGAACGTGGGCGCGGGGGAGCTGTGGCGGCGCTCGTACCGTCCGGTGCCGGATGCCCGTCGGGGCACCCCGGTCGACGCGCCCACCATGCCCAACAACATGCTAAGCACGGTCACCGGCTTCAAGGCTGTCGTGACGAGGCCGGACGGCTGACCCGACCGCGCCGCCCAGCCAGTGTTTCCGTACACCGTCCCCAGTGGAGTTCAGCTTGGTACGCCCCGCACCCCAGCCGTCGTCCGAGCCGCCACGGGCGCTCGGTGAACCGTCGGGGCTCGTTGACGTCTACCGCCGGGTGTTGAGCGCGCAGACCCGCCGTGCCATCGCGACGAAGGTGAGTCCGCGAGCGCGCCACCAGCTGAAGCAGTGGGTCGCCCGGGCGTCCCGGGACGCCCAGGTGGCGGGACGCCGTAGCGAGCGGCTGGCCCGGCGGCAACCGGAACTGCTCGCAGGTGGTGATCGGGCGGTCGTGACGGCCGACCGCGGGTCGCGGATCGCGAGAGTCGACCCGGCTGTCACGCCGCTGGGCGCCAGGACGGCGAATCTGACGGCCGTAACGGCAGCGCTCGACGAGGCTGGCGTGGACTACTTCCGCGTCCGCGGGCGGTCACCGAGGGCGTCGGTGGTCGCCGTTGACGCCGGCGACCGCAGCCGGGTGTACGACGCGCTCGCGGCGGCCTGCGCCCGAGTGCCCGGTTACGTCTCCGTACCCCGGGCCAGCGGCGAGCGGCCCCCGGCCCCGGGCTTCGAGCCGAAGACGTGGGAGCGGGTTGCGGACGCCCCGGTTGTGCGGCTGACCTGGTACTGGACCGACCCCCGGCATCGGCTGGTGCTGGGGCTGGCGTACGGCTGCGACGTCGAGTTCTGGACCCGGCAGGGGGACACGCTCGTCGCCCCGCGTCGTAACCCGGTGGCGGAGCAGGTCCAGGTGTCGTCGCCTCCGGTCCTCGTGCCCGAGTCCCTGTTCACCGGCCTGGTGCCGCCGACCGCCAGCGTGACCGTTCGCAGTCGGCAGGAGTTCGCGGGGCGGTGCCCCGATGACGTGCCCTTCCCCATCGACGTCGTCTACACCTGGGTGGACGGCACGGATCCGGACTGGCTGCGTCGGCGCGCCGACGTGACCGGGACTCCTTACCACGCGGAGGCAGCGAGCCCGGCTCGGTTCCTCAGCCGCGACGAACTCCGCTATTCGCTGCGCTCGGTGCACCTGTTCGCACCCTGGGTGCGAAACATCTACCTGGTGACCGACGACCAGGTGCCCACCTGGCTTGAGCTGTCCGCGCCAGGGCTCCGGGTGGTCAGCCACCGGGAGATCTTCACGGACCCATCGGTGCTGCCCACCTACAACTCCCACGCGATTGAGAGCCAGCTGCACCACATCGACGGGCTCTCTGAGCACTTCCTGTACTTCAACGACGACGTCTTCCTCGGCACCGAGGTGCTGCCTCAGGACTTCTTCCTGGCCAACGGCATCTCCCGCTTCTTCCCGTCGCCAGCGCTGGTGCCGCCGGGCACCCCGAGTGCCGAGGACATCCCGTCCTCGGCGGCTGGGAAGAACAATCGCGCGCTGATCGCCGAACGCTTCGGAACCGTCCTCAACCAGAAGATGAAGCACATGCCGCACGCGCTTCGGCGCAGCGTTCTCTACGAGATCGAGCAGGAGTTCCCGTTGCCGCACCGCGGGACCGCCGCCAGCCGGTTCCGTGGCCTGACGGACATCTCGATCGCCTCCTCGTTGCACCACTACTACGCGTTCCAGACCGGTCGAGCCGTGCCTGGCGAGTTGGAGTACGCCATCGCCGAGTTGTCCCATCCCGACACTCCCGCGCGGCTTGCGCACCTGCTGGCCCGGCGGGACCGGCACGTCTTCTGTCTGAACGACGCCTTCTCGTCCGAGGAGGACCTGGCCGCCCAGCTCGCGATCATCACGCCCTTTCTGGACACCTACTTTCCAGTGCCCAGCCCGTGGGAGAAGGCCTGACATGATTGCCGTCCACGATCCGCGCCGTCTCGCGGCGACCGTCGCCGCTCTCCTGTGCCGGCAGTGACGCCATGTTCTGGTTGAGACACGGTGTCGGCAGGGCCAATCCCACGTCGTCGCGTCACCTCGCGGCTTATCTCCAGGTCGTCGCGCACCCCGACGACGACCTCTTCTTCCTCAACCCCGCCGTGCAGCATGCGATCGACAGCGGTTCCCCGGTCACCGCGGTCTATCTCACCGCCAGTGAGTCCGACGGCCGCAACGCTCCCCAGAACCACCCCGATCGCCGCGCCGTTCCCGTTGATTTCGCCGGTTACGCCGCAGCTCGCCAGAACGGCATCCGGGCGGCGTACGCACAGATGGCTCTCGGCGACCGGAGGGCCGCCTGGTCGCGGGTCGCTCAGGTGCTGGCGGGTGGCCTGCCGGTAGAGATCGCCACACTGGTCGGCGCGCCCGCAGTACGCCTGGTCTTCTTCAATTTGAGAACGCAGGACGCCGTCGGGGACGAGCCGCCCCGGTGGCTCAGCGCGTTGTGGGAGGGGAGCCTGCCGGCCCTGCCGGCCCTGCGGCCGACGGGCAGCCCGTTGGAGGCTGTCGGCGAGTACGACCGGGAGCAACTGCTCACCGCGCTGACGGCGCTGCTGCGGGAGGTCGAGCCGACCGTCGTGCGGTTGCTCGACCCCGATCCGGACCACAAGACCTACGACGCCGCCAGCGGAAAGATCGCCTACTCCGACCACCTCACGCACACGGCCAGCGCGTACTTCGCCCTTGAGGCGGTACGACGCTACGAACAGGCCGGCGGGCGGCCGGTCCTACGCGAGAGCTACCGGGGCTACTACAACCGGCACTGGCCGCGCAACCTTGGGCAGGAGGCGTTCGCCGCCAAGAAGGCGCTGCTGGACATCTACGGAGGCGTCCCCCGGGACTGCGGGGACCCGGTGGGTTGCGGCGACTACCAGGTCGGCGATCAGGGCCACGTGCCCGGTTACGGGCAGAGCACCCATCCCCGCTATCCCGGGAGCGGCTCCTGGCTGCTCCGACAGGCCGACGGGCGGCTCGCCGCGTTCGGGGTCCTCGGGGACCGGGCATCGGTGTGGCGGGAGACCCGACCCGGCAGCGGGAAGTGGCGTGGGCCCGATCTGGTCGACGGGGCAGGGCTGGTGCCGCACCTGTACGCGCTTGTGGGCGCCGACGCCCGGATCCACCTCTTCGGTGTCCGGCAGGTACTCGACCTGGCGCGGGAGGGACACCGACGCGTCCTGGTGACCACTGTGGAGTCGGAACCGGGCGGACCGTTCGGGCCCTGGGTGGACCTGGAAAACCCGGCGGACGGCGCGGTCGACGCGGAGGTCCGGCGGCTGGAGATGGGCATGCCGGTTGCCGCTGTCGGCGCCGACGGTCGAGTGCAGGTGTTCGTCCGAAACTTCGGGCGCGGCGTGAGCAGCCGCGTGCAGACCGGCCCGGACACCTGGGGCCCCTGGCGTGACCTCGGCGGCAGTGTCGTGCAGGAGGGGCTCGCGGTTACGAGCACGGCCGACGGTCGCATCGAGCTGTTCGCGGGGACCGACAAAGCGGTGCTGCACTGGCGCCAGGCCACTGTCGACGGGCCGTTCGAACGGCCATCGATGCTGTCCGTTCCGGCCCCGGCGGGTCCGCTGACCGTGGTGGAGGAGCCCGGGGGCCGGCTGCTGCTGGTGTTCCGCGAGGCGGAGAGCGGTCGGGTGCTGGCGCTGCGGCAACGGGTCGGCGGTGGCTGGCCGGTCAACCCGGCGAGCCTCGACGGCCGGGGCGGCTTCGGGTCGGTAGCCGCGGCGGCGGTCCCACGAGATCCGGGCGGGACGGTCCTGGTCAAACGCGATGACACCGGTACGACCAGCCTGTCCTGGCAGCCGGCGGGGCGGGGGGTGTCCACCGCGTGGTCCACCTCCGGTGTCCTCTTCGTCGGCTCCCCGGCGGTGGCGGTGGACGCCGACGGACGAGTTGTGGCTGGTGTTGTCGGGGTGGATGGACGGCTCTGGACGGCCAGGCAGCGGCGGGCGGGCAGTGGCGAACAGTTCGGTGAGTGGACGGCCACAGGGAACGGGCGGAGACGGGCATGAGCGGGACAGGCATGAACGGGGCGCATCTACGCGATCTGGCGTCCGACGCGCTGCGGCGTTGGCCACGGCTGAGGGTCGCCCTGCGCAGAGCCGACCGGCAACTGAGCCGGCAGGTGACGCAGCTGAAGGGCGCCGTCCAGACACCGGCCCCCCGGCGGATCTTCCGGGCCGCACTGCCGGCGGGACCGTCGATCCAGGCACGCTTCGTGGGTGTGCTCGACGGTCACACCCTCAACCTGGACCTTGAGGTGCCGAGTGCGCTCGCCGCCGATGTCGTCGGCGCCGAACTGCACCTCGTCCGTGGGAGTACGCGGCTGACCGTGCCTGCCGACCTACGGCGGGCCAGCGGAGGTCTGGCCGCGTCCGCCGCCGTCCTGCTCTGCGGCCGGCCGGGTGGACTGGATCTGCCCCCGGGTGATCCGTGGCGGGTGGAGTGTCGCCTCATCAGCGAAAGCGGCGGGGGAGATCCCGTCCGGGTGGTCGGCGGCTTGACCGAACGACCTGCGGGACCGACAGTGTCGACGCCGCCCTGCCCCGACTCGGGACACCGGTACCGACCGCTGACCGACCAGGCTGGCCGGCTCACGCTTGCCGTCGCGGTCCCCGGGGCACTGGCCGAGCTGACCGACGTCCGACTCGACTGGACCGGAGCGAGCCTGGACGTGCGAACGGTCGGCTGGCACGCCGACGGGCCGGTGGAGGTCGGGTTGGAGCCGCGGGGCGGCGGCGAGTCGTTCCGCATCGGCGGCGAACCGGTGGGCCCGGACCTGTTGCGATTCGCTCTGCCGTTGTCGCCCATGACGGAGACGGGGCGCGTTCGGGAGCGGACCTTCGACGTCCGCTTGTACGCCGGGCCACGCCGGCTGCGCGTCGGCACGGTGCTGCACGATCTCACCAACCCCAAGAAGTCCCTCCGGCCGCCAGCGGCGATCGTCTGGGCCGCGCCCGGCCGTTCAGTCCGCGTCCGCCCCTACTTCACGCCGGCCGGCAGCCTCGCCCTGGCCTGCCTCCCCATCCAATCCCGCCCGACGGACGGCAAATCATGAAGATCACCTATCTGCTGACCTGGGCCGATGCCATCGGTGGCACCGAACGCACCGTCCTGCGACAGGCGAACTGGTTGGCCCATCGGCATGAGGTGGAGGTCATCGGTGTCCTCCGCACCCGCGACGAGATGCCCTTCGAGGTTGACCCCGCGGTGAAGCTGGTGCACCTGCTCGACACTCGCGGGGGCGTGACCCGGCCGGTACGTGGTGGGATGCCCGACGCCGTCGCCGAGGCGCTGGCCGCCGCGCCCAGCACGTTGGTCCGGCGCCACTGGGAGGGCGCGTTCTCCGCGCTGTCCGACCTCGAACTCGAACGCGTACTCGGCGAGATCGACGCCGACGTGGTGGTTACCACCACCCCCGCACTGCTCGCGGTCGCCGCGACGCTGCTCCCCCGACGGGTGGTGATCGTCGCGCAGGAGCACCGCGTCGCCGAACTTCGGGGCTCCTCCGGTGAGCCGTTCGGGCTCTTCGCCGCCAGGGCCGACGCGATCGCGCTGCTCTCCCGCCCCACCCGGGACTGGTTCGCCGAACTGCTGGTGGACGCTGCTCCCCGCTTGGTCGTGCTGCCCAACCCGATCGAGGACGGTTACCGACCACGGTCGACACGGGAGACCCGTACCGTCGTGATGGCGGGTCGGTTGAGCCCGGAGAAGCAGTTCGAGCATGCGATCGCCGCCTTCGGCCAGATCGCCCCGGACCACCCCGACTGGCGGCTGCGCATCTTCGGAGGCGGTTCACGGGCGCGGCTGGAGGAGCGCATCGCCGGCCTCAAACTCGGCAATCAGGTTCACCTGCTCGGTCCGACGGAGAGCATCGAGGACGAGTGGGCCAAGGCGTCGGTGGCGATGGTGACGTCCCGCGTCGAGTCCTTCGGCCTCACCCTGATCGAGGCGATGAGCGCTGCCGTCCCGGTGGTGGCGTACGACTGCCCCAACGGGCCGCGTGAGGTGATCGAGGATGGCGAAACCGGATTCCTGGTCGCCCCCGACAACATCGATGAACTCGCCGCCGCACTGCGGAAGCTCGTCGAGGACGATGGTCTGCGGCACATGATGGGGCATGCCGCACTGCGCGATGTGGAGCGCTTCTCCGTCGAGAAGGTGATGCCACAGTGGGAGCGGCTCTTCGCCGACCTGCTCGCCGACCGTGACCGCCCGGGCTGGACGGATCGGCGACTGGCCGCGGTGGCCGCGCAGCAGGCCCGGAGGGCGGCGCCGAACGTCGTGCCGTCAAAGGCCGTCGCCCGCAGCGTCGGCGAGGTCGACGTGGAAGCATGGGCGGCCGGAGTCGAGGCCGGCCGGGACGACCTGCTCTGGACACGGGGGCAGTTGACGCGCCTCCGGGACTCCACGCCGTACGAGGTCGCGCGGGACAATCTGGACCTGACAGTGGACAGCCTCGACGCCGCAGGCATCGACTACTTCCTCGTCCGACAGATGTCGCCGACCTTCCGGGTGGCCGTACGGGAGGAGACCCGGCAGTCCGTCGTTGCCGCCCTCGCCCGTCGGCACGCCGGTCGGCCCGTCTACGTGGAAGCCTTCGACCAGCGGAACCGCACGATGGGGGTCTGGCCGGCGGCAGCCACGATCGGGGTCACCGCCATGGCCACGGCCGCCTGGCTGCGGGTCTTCGAACCGGCGATGACCCAGTCGCAGACGCTACGGCTCGGCACCATCTACGGGTGTGCCGTCGAGTTCTGGCAGACCGTCGAGGACGGATCGGACCTCTGCGGCCCGAGCCGGACGTTGGTGGGGGACCGGCTGGCCGCCGAATCCCTCACTCCGGCCGTGGTGACGGTCGGGGGGCGGAACTACCGATCCGTCGAACCGTTCACGCGACGGCTCGCCGACGAGATCACCTTCCCCATCGACCTCGTCTACACCTGGGTCGACGGGGCCGACCCGGTCTGGGCGCGCCGCCGCGCAGAGGCACTGGGGATCGGGTACGCCGAAGAGGGTGCGCTGCAGGGCGCCGAACGTTTCCGCAGTCGGGACGAGCTGCGATACTCGCTACGGTCGGTCGATCTCTTCGCGCCGTGGGTGAACCGGATCTGGATCGTGACCGATGGCCAGGTGCCGGACTGGCTCGACACCGCGCATCCGAAGGTCCGGATAGTCGACCATCAGGAGATCTTCGCCGACCGGAGCGTCCTGCCGACGTTCAACTCCCACGCCATCGAGACTCAACTGCATCACATCGAAGGGCTGTCCGAGCACTTCGTCTACCTCAACGACGACGTCTTCTTCGGCCGGCTCTTCGGACCCGACATGTTCTTCGACCCGGGTGGGCTGCCCAAGGCGTTCAAGAGCCCGACCCAGATCCCGCTCACGCCTCCCAGTCCGGACGACGAGGCGTTCGCGGTGGCCGCCAAGAACAACCGGCGTCTGCTGGAGGGAGCGTTCGGCAAGACGCTGATCCACGCGTTCCTGCACGCTCCGCACGCGCACCGACGCAGCACCCTCTACGACATCGAAGCGGCGTTTCCGGAGTCGGTCCGGCAGACGGCAGCCAACCGCATCCGTTCCACCGACGACGTATCCATGCTCTCGTCCCTGGCGCATCACTTCGGCTTGATGAGCGGACGGACGACGGGAGGGGCGATCCGCTGTACCTTCGCCAACGTCGGGCTGGCCGCGCACCTGCTGCGGCTGGACAATCTGTTGGCCGGCCGAGCCTTCGACGTGTTCTGTCTCAACGACTACCACGACGGCGACGTGCCGGCTGAGGACCAAGCCAGGATCATCGAGGCGTTCCTTGGCGCATACTTCCCCGTCGCCAGCCAGTTCGAGCGGGGTAGTGAGCGCAACCGTCGGCTGTCCGGGGCCGGGGGTCGATGACGGCGGCACCGGACCTCCGCACATGACGGTGGCCGGTCGCGCCCTCCCCGGCGACGACCGACCACCGTGCCCTCGTGGGCGACCAGGCTCAGTACGAGTAGCCGGAGCCTCCGGCGTCGTTCGAGCCGCTGTCCGCCGGCGGTGCGACCGCCTTCGGGGTGCCCTTGGGCAGGCAGCTCAGGTTCTTCTTGCCGTCCGGCTGGACCACGAACCAGGTGCCACCGACAGCCTGGCCCTTCCACTGGCCGGGCTTCTTGTCACCGATGTAGCGGTAGACCGGCCAGCCGGCGATGGTGAGCTGACGGGTGCCGTCCTGCCGGGTCACGCTGCCGACCTTGTCGTCGGAGACGCCGGTGAGCTCCGGGTTGCCGTCGGTCAGTGCCGGGGGCCACACCTCGGCGCACTTGTCGACGCAGTTCGACGACGGCGGGTCGGCGGTGTCCTTGTCGAAGCGGTACAGGATCCAACCGTCCTGGTCGGTGACCACCTTGCCCATCCGGGCCACACTCTTGCCGACCAACTTCTCGGTCAGGTCGACGTCCGCGGGCGGGGCGTCGGCGGCGGGCGCCTCCGGGGTAGCCGAGGCCTCAGGTTCAACCGTCGCGGTGGGCTCGGCCGCGGCGACGGCGACCGGCTCGGCCGCGCTCGAGTTCGCCCCGTCGTAACCCGCGGGAGCGCAGGCCGTTAGTGCGACCATCGCGCTCGCGACGATGACGGTCCGCTTCATCTGTGCCACGTGCCCTCCTCATTCTTGACAGTTCACCCATAGGTACGGCGGGCGGGCTGTCAAGGTTGAAGTAGTAACAGTGGTCAATTTCACGTAAACCGATTGAACCGTTTGGTGCTCCCCTGCGTACGCCCCCGCGAGGGGACCCTTCGCCAACGACAGATCGGCGCCGGTCATTGTGACAATGACCGGCGCCGATGCGGGCAGGCACTCTTACATGGGTACGGTGACCAGCGGACTCGCCACGCCGTTGGCATCCACCGACTGCACCTGGAGCTGCTTGATGTCCTTCGGCAGAGCCGACGTCGAGGCGCTCAGTTCGAGACCCTGCGGCCGGGTGTTGGTGCCATAGCCGCCCTCCGGCACCGACCAGGTCGAGATGACCTCGGTGGTGGCGTTCTTACGTACCACCACCAGTCGACAGATGCGTGGGCCGGGCAGCTTCCGCAGGCTGAAATTGATCCGGGTGCCGTAGTCCTTGGTCACCAGGAACATGGTGGTCTGCACACCGGTGGTCGCGTCGGTCGCCTCGACCTGGTCGCCCTCCACCTCGGTGCCGCCCACACCCGGGCCGCTCGGCGCGGCCGTCGGCGCGCTCGTCGGCGGGGTGGGCGCGCTCGGCGTCGACTCGGCGAGCACCCCCGGCGCCTGCTCGTTGCCGGTCACGCTGACGAAGCCGTACCCGGTCAGACCGCCGAAGACCACCACCGCGGCGGCCGTCGCGAGCATGTGACGAAACCGGGTACGCCGCCGGTCGGCCCGGACCGCGCCGAGCGTCCGGTCCAGCAGGGCCGGGTCGGTCGCCGTCTGCTCCATCGCCATCATCGTCTCGCCGTCGATGTCGGACAGCAGCCCGACCACCGGCACCATCGTCTCCAACTCGGCCGCGCACGCCCAGCAGGTGGCGAGATGCTCCTCGAACCGCTCAGTGTCCTGCTCGTCGAGCACACCGAGCGCGTACGCCGCGACGTCCATGTGGTCCGGCCGGCTCATTCTGTCACCCCCCGCTCCTGCAGAGCCGTGCGCAGCGCGCGCAGCGCGTAGTAGACCCTCGACTTGGCGGTGCCGAGCGGCAGGCCCAACTCCTCGGCGGCCTCCGGCACCGTCCGCCCCCGGAAGTACGTCGAGATCAGGATCTCCCGGTGCGACTGACTGAGCGTCCGCAGCGCGTCCGCCACGGTCATGGTCCGCAGCACCCGGTCGGTGCTGTCCGCCTCGGCGAACGCCGTGAGGTCCCGGTCGTACGTCTCCGGCGGCCGGGCCTCCTGGCTGCGGTGCTCGTCGATGGCGATGCGGCGGGCCACGGTGACCAACCACGGCCGCAGCGAACCCTGCCCCTGGGTGCCCAGGCGGTGCGCGTTGCGCCAGGCTCGCAGCAGCGTCTCCTGGACGATGTCCTCCGCGCGCTGCCGGTCCCCCCCGGTGAGGCGCATGACGAACATCAGCAACGGGCCGGCGTGCTCGGCATAGAGCTGACGGATCAACTGGTCGGAGTGGCTGGCCTCGGTTGTCGTCGCCTGATGGCGCCCGGGCGCCGGTCGCGGCGTCACCGGACCATTCTGGCGAGGCGTCGCCCGCGAGTCGACCCCCCGGGCAGACGAGGTTGACCGTGACGAGGGTCGCGCCGACAACCAGTCAGCGCGTACCGCGTCGCCATGCCAACCGGCCGCCACCGCGTGCATGCAGACCTCCGGGATCGTCCGTGACCAACGCCGGCCCACAAGGTGGGCCGCCCGGTGGTACGCAGCACCGGCCCCAACGGATCAACAATCGGCGAAAATATCTACGGCGCGTTGTCGAGTGGACGGTCAGCGGCGGACTGAGAACAGGCCAGGCGGTGGCGGATCGGAGCCGGTCGCGTCGGCATCCCGGACGATCTGCGCGCCGCTGGCGAAGCGATCCAGGTCGTCGCCGGCCACCACCCGGCCCGGGAACCAGTCGCCGGCAGCGCGTCTGGTCAGCTCCGGCACCGGCGGTGTGGACCGCCCGGCGACCAGCACCAGATTGCCGTACCGGCGTCCACGCAGCACCGCCGCGTCCCCGACCAGACAGGCCTGCGGCAGCACCGAACGGACAGTGGCGACCTGCCCGCGAGCGTGCCGCAGCGGCGGACCGTCGGCCAGGTTCGCCAGGTACCAACCGGCGGGGCGGAGCACCCGGGCCACCTCGGCCGCGTACTCCACCGACGTGAGGTGGGCCGGCGTACGCGCACCGGCGAACACGTCGGCGACCACCACGTCGTAGCTGCCCTCCCGGGTGGACGCCAGCACCGCCCGGGCGTCCTCCACCCGGACCCGCAACCGGGCGTCGGACGGCCACGGCAACGCCCGACGGACCAGCTCCACCAGCGCGCCGTCCACCTCGGACACCCGCTGGGTAGACCCGGGTCGCGTGGCGGAGACGTACCGGGGCAGGGTCAGCGCGCCGCCACCCAGATGCAGCACCCGCAGCGGCGCACCGGCCGGCGCGATCAGATCCACTGCGGCGGCCAACCGCCGCACGTACTCGAACTCGAGGTGGGTGGGGTCGGTCAGGTCGACGTGCGACTGCGGCGCGCCGTCCAGCAGCAGCGTCCACGAGCCGGCCCGGTCCGGAGCCGGCACCAGCTCCGCCAGCCCGGTGTCCACCTGCTCGACGACCCGGTCACCCACCCGTTTACGACCCACCGGAACCAGTATCCGCGCTCATCGGGCGGCGCGGGCCGCGGCGGTCAACGCACGGTGCAGCAGCCGGGAATCGCCGAGCAGGGCCCGCAGCCGGCGCTCCAGGCCGGCGATCGGGATCAGGTTCTGCGGGGCCCGCGGATCCTTGTACGGGGTGGAAGCGAAACGCGGCAGTGTCACCAGCGACAGGTCGGCCAGCTCGATCGCCGCCTCGACGGGCAGGTCGGCGGAGCACTCCACCCGAACGACGCCCGCCCACGGCGCGCCGATCGCCACCGGCAGCCGCAAATACCACGACCAACCACCCCAGGCGGTGCCGAGCCGGAACACCGGGGAGCGCTCACCCGACGCCATGCCCGTCACCACAGCGGTCAGCCGGGCATCCAGGTACTGACTGTGCTGCGTCTTGATGTAGCCCAGGGTGCGCGGCAACTGCCGACGACTGCGCAGCGGGCCGTCCACCACCAACAGGTCACCGTCGACCCGGGCGGCGTCGGACACCGCCACCTCCAACGCGGTCAGCGGGCCCTGCACGGCGGCCGGCAGCTTCGCCAGCTCACCGGTGCCACCCACCCGGTGCACCGGGTAACGGATCGCGCCCGCCACCACATCCCGCGCCGACGGGCTCGCCGTGAACAGGCCCCGACCAACCCGGGTGCCCGCCAACTGCGCCGCACCCCGCCCCAGGTCACACCGGACCACGCCGGCCGCGTACGAGGCGGCCAACCCGGGGAACGACAGGCCGTCGGTCTCCGCCGTCCAGATGCTCGCGTCGATGCGGCGAACCCCGTCGACCAGCAACACCACGTCGGGTGCCCGCACCCCGGGGCGTACCCCGATCGCCCGCCAGTCCACGGCGGGCAACTCCACGTCCGCGTCGACCTGCGCGCTGCTCGGCGCGGCCGGCCCGGCGGCGGACGCCTCGAACGACGCCCCGTACGCCGGGTCCCACGAATCCACGAAGAACGCGGGGTCGCTCGCGCTCACCGGGCTGGTCCTTCGTTCGCGGCTGCGGGGCTCCGCTGCGCTGCGCTCCTCGCGCTCACCGGCCCGTCCGCTCCACGCGCGCGGACCGGGCATCCTTGCGCACCTCGAAGCGGACCGGGATCCGCTCGGCCAACGCCGGCACGTGGGTGACCACGCCGACCATCCGATCGCCCCGGGCCGCCAGGTTCTCCAGGGTCGCCGCCACCGTGTCCAGGGTGGCGGCGTCGAGCGTGCCGAAACCCTCGTCCAGGACGATCGACTCCAGACTCGCCGCCGTGGTGGACATCCCCGCCAACTGCTCCGAGAGCGCCAACGCCAGCGCCAGCGACGCCTGGAACGTCTCACCCCCGGAGAGGGTGCGCACGCCGCGACGCAGCCCCGCGTCGTGGTGGTCGACCACCACGAACTCGCCCTTGTCGTGCACCAGCTCGTACTGCCCGGAGGACAACTCGCGCAGAATCCCCGACGCGCCGTCGACCAGCAGGTCCAACGCCTCGGCCAGCAACCACCGCTCGAAGTTGTTGGCCCGAAGGTGCCCGGCGAGCGCGCGCGCCACCTGCGCCTCCCGCTCGTGCCCCGCCCGCTGCTCGCGCAACGTCCCGGCCTGCTCGCGACGCTCGTGCAGCCGCCGCCGGTCGGCGTCGGCCCGCTCCACCGCCACCGTCGCCGCGTGCACCGGATCGTCCCCGACCGGCACGTCGGCGGCGGCGAAGATGCCCGCGATGGCCCGCTGCACCCCGTCGGCCACCGACTCGGCCTCCGCCACAGCGGCGGCCCGACCGGCCCGCTCGGCGCGGCGTCGGTCCGCCTCGGTGGTCGCCCACTCGGTCAGCGCCGCCCACGCGGCAGCCACGTCGTCCCGATCGGTCGCCGGTGGGCCGAACCGCGCCAACCCGTCCCGGGCGGTGTCAAAGGCCCGCCACGCCGCCCGCAGCCGCTCCTCGGCGGCATCCACCCCGGCCCGGGCCTGCCGAGCGGCCTCGCGGCCGGCCCGGACCGCCGTCGCCGCCTCCTCCAACGCGCGTCGCAACCGGGCGTGCTCGGCCAACTCCCGGCGCAACACGGCCGGCTCGGCCGCACCGGAGAGCTGCCCGTCCAGCTCGGCCAGCCGGGCCTCCATCTGCTCCTGCCGGGCTCGCGCCTGCACCAGCAGCCGCTCCAACTCCCGCGCCGCCGTGTCCCGCTCCTGCACCGTCGCCTGCGCGGCCTTTGTCGCGGCCCGCGCGGCCTTGCCCGCCGCCGTCGCGGCGGCCACCGCCGAATCGGCAGGCACCGCCGGCACCTCGGCCACCGGCTGCTCACACACCGGGCACGCGGCACCGGCATGCAGGTGCACCCGCAGACTCACCGCCAGGTCGGTGGCCTTCGCCTCCTCGTGCGCCCGGAAGGCCGCCTCCAGCTCGACGTCGGCCCGCTCGGCGACCACCCGTGCGGCGGCCAACGCCGCCACCGCGGCGGCGTGCTCCTCATTCGCCGCGCGCACCGTCGCCCGGACCGCGTCGGCCTCACCGGACAGCCGATCCCGATCGTCGTACGCCCGCAGTTGCAGCCGCAGCGCGCTCTCGTCACCGGCGGCGGCCAGCTCACCGCGCAGCTTGTCCTCCCGCTCCTCGGCCAGCGACACCCCGGCCGCAGCCGCCTCGGCGTCGGCCCGCGCCGCCGCGACCGCGCGAGCGACAGCGGTCACCCCAGCCGGCGCGCGTACCCCGGTCAGCACTGTCAGCTCGTCGTCCAGCGCGGTCAGCGCCGCGGCGGCCTCCCGTGCGGTGACCCGGGCCGCAGCCAGCTCCGGCACCGCCTCGGCCACCGCGGCCGCCAGCTCGGCCATCCGCTCCACCCGGGCGTCGGCCTCGGCCAACGCCTCGTCGTCCACGCCGGTCAACCCGGCGAGCACCTGATCGACCGCCTCCAGCCGGGCCTCCGCCTGCGCGGCGCGCGCCGTCGCCTTCTTCTGCACGTCCTCGTAGACGCCGAGGCCGAGCAGGTTGACCAGGATCTGTTGCCGAGTCGCCGGCTTGGCGTGCAGGAAGTCGGCGAACTGCCCCTGTGGCAGCACCACGCAACTGGTGAACTGCTCGTACGGCAGCCCGACCGCCTCCAGCACCGCCTGCTCCATCTCGGCGGGGGTGCCGGCCACCACCTCGCCGAGATCGTCCGGGCTCAACCCGGTGTCCAGTTTGGTCACGTCGAAGCCGGCCGGCATGAGCTGCAACCCGGCGTTCGCGGTCTTCACGTTGCCCCGGCCGTCCCGACGGACCACCCGGGTCGCCACGTACCGGGCGCCGCCGGACTCGAAGACCAACCGCACCCGCGCCTCGGTCGCCGACGGCGCGAGCGCGTTCGCCAACCCTCGGGCGCCACCCCAGCGGGGCACCATGCCGTAGAGGGCGAAGCAGATGGCGTCCAGCACCGTCGACTTGCCCGAACCGGTCGGGCCGATCAGCGCGAAGAAGTCGGCGTCGGTGAAGTCGACAGTGGTCTCGTCCCGGAAGACCGTGAACCCGGCCATGTCCAACCGCATCGGACGCATCAGTGCTCGACCTCCTCGAAAAGCTCGTCGAAGAGCTCCCGGACACCCTCGTCGGCGTGGCCCCGGCTGTCCAGGTAGTCGGCGAACAACTCCCGGGGCGAACGCCCCGAGCGCTGGGCGATGCGCGCGCCGCTGCCCGGGGCGGCCAACAGCTCCGGGTCGATCCGGATCTCCAGGGCCCGGGGGAGCAGCTCCTGGATCTCCTCGCGCAGGCCGGCGCGGGGTTGCTCCCGCACGTACACCCGCAGCCACGCGTCCGGTGCCTCGATCTCGGCGAGCTGGGCGAGGGTGCCCCGCACCGTGCGCAGCGCGCTCGCCGCCGTCACCGGCACCTCCCGCACCCGGGCGGCGGTGCTGGCCGTCACCTCGACCATCGTCACCGAGGGGATGTTCTCCTGCTCACCGAAGTCCACAGCGAGCGGACTGCCGCTGTACCGCACCGGGCAGGGGCCCGTGACCCGCTGCGCCCGGTGCAGGTGACCCAGCGCCACGTAGTGCGCGGTGGCCGGAAAGACGGTGGCCGGAACGGCGTAGCCCAACACGGTGTGCGCGTCGCGCTCGCCACCACCGGTGGCCGCGCCGGTCACCGTCAGATGCGCGGTGACCAGGTGCACCCGGTCCGGTTCGGTGAAACCCTCGGTCAGTCGCCCCAGCACCCGGCCCAGGTGGTCGGCGTACGTCTGGTTGGTCTCCGCGGCGGTCAGCTCGTACATCTCCAACGCGCGCACCGCGTACCGCTGGGACAGGAACGGCAACGCGGCCAGCCGCCACCGCTCGCCACCGGCGGTGGTGCCGTCGATGACGTGCTCGTCCGGATTTTCCCGCACCCCGCCGCGCAGGGTGATGCCGGCGGCATCGGCCCACGGGCGCAGCGCGTCCAGCGCCGGGCCGTTGTCGTGGTTGCCCCCGATCGCCACCACGTCCGCGCCGGTCCGCCGCAGCGCCGTCAACGCCCTGGTGACCAGGCGGGTCGCCTCCGAGCTGGGCGCGGCGGTGTCGTAGAGGTCACCGGCGACGATCACCAGATCCGGCTGTTCGGCACGGGCGATCTCGATCACCCCGGCCAGCACGGCCTTGTGCTCGTCGGCCCGGGACTGCCCCTTGAGCACCTTTCCCACGTGCCAGTCGGAGGTGTGCAGGATCTTCATTGCTGAGCTGGCCTTCCGTTCGCGACTGCGGGGCTCGCAAGCTCACTCCTCGCGCTCACCTGTGCCGGCCCTCCCTAGAACGGGATGTCGTCGTCGGTGCCGCCGCCGGAGCCCACCACGGCGAACGGGTCGGCGGACTGGGTGATCGAGCGCAGCGTCTCCGATGGTGCCCGGCCCGCCTCGGAGACCCGGGTGGCCCAGGCCGGGAACGGGAACTCCAGGCAGAGCGGCACCGGGATGTCCGGCTGGTTGACGAACATGGTGCCCGGCTTGGCCAGCAACGCCCGCTGGCGCTGTGCGGGCGGGAGGAAGCCGTACTCCGGGCGGGACGCCTCGGCCGGGTCGAGCCGGCCGACCACCCGGATCGCCGAGTTGGTGACGATCCGCCGCTCCACCTCGCTCGCCGTCTGCTGCGCGCCGATCAGGATCACCCCGAGCGAACGGCCCCGCTCGGCGATGTCCAGAAGGACCTCCTTGATCGGCGAGGAGCCCTCCCGGGGGGCGTACTTGTTGAGCTCGTCGAGGACGACGAAGAGCAGCGGCTTGGCGGTGCCGGACTTCTCCTTGCGCTCGAACTCGCTCTTGAGCGTCACACCGACCACGAACCGCTGCGCGCGGTCGGGAAGGTTGTGCAGGTCGACCACAGTGACCTGGGCCGACTCGCTCGTGTTGATCGAGTGGGGGCGGCGGGTGGCGAGGTCGCCACGGATCAGCCGGGCCAGGTCCTTCTTGCTGCCGATCAACCGCCGGGCGAACGCGTTGACGGTGCCCAGCCCCACCGCGCTGCCCGCCCAGTCGGAGCGGGTCTCGTCGTCGTTGAGCTGATCGACGATGTGGTCGACCAGATCGCCGTAGGAGCCGAGCCGGACCCCGTCGATGCTCACCCCGCCGTCGGCGGGCTGGGCGTAGCGGGCCAGGTGCGCGGCCACCGAGTGGACCACCATCGTGTACTGCTGGCGCTCGTCGTCGGCGTCGGCGAAGACGTACGGCAGCAGGCGGTCGGTGCAGAACTCGCTCAGCGTCCAGTAGAAGCTATCGACGCCGGTGAGCCGGCTGCTCACATCCGGCGTGCCGGCCGAGTCGCCGGGGCGCGGCGGGGCGTACACCCGCACGTCGGGGAACGCGCCGGCGCTCAACCCGAGCTTCGCGTACGCCGCGCGGGTGGGCTCGTCGAGGCGGGTGTTGGGGTGGTCCAGGAAGAGCAGATCCTCACCCTTGACGTTGAAGATCAGCGCCTTGGCGTTGACCGCGTCGCCGCCCAGCACGCCGGAGCGGAACACCGAGTAGAGCAGGAACGTGGCGAAGCTGGTCTTGGTGGCCACACCGGAGATGCCGGAGATGGAGACGTGCGCACCCCGACTGCCGTCGAGGAAGTCGGCGTTGAGGTAGACCGGGACCCCGTCGCGACCCATCCCCATCGGGATGCGCCGCTCCATCCGGTCGAAGTGCAGCGCGCGGGCCCGGGCATCGCCCTCGGCCCGGAACACCACCGCGCCCGGGGTCGGCGGCACGTACAGCTCGGGATCGACCCGGGTGGTGGTGACCTCGGCCGCCTCCTGCACCTGCGCGGGCAGCGTGCCGTCGGCGATGGCGAACACGTCGGAGTCGAACTGGGCGCCCTCGTGCCGAGCGCGGACCTGGGTGACCACCCCGGCGATCGTCACCGGCTCCCGGTCCGGCAGCTCCCGTCGCGTGACCACCACGTCGTCGAGCTGGAGGTAACTGCCGGGCGCCACGGCCGTCCAGAACTGCAACGGGGTGGCGTCGGCGGTGCCCAGCACCCGCCCGACAGCCTCGCCCGGGCTGTCGAGGTCGGCGTCGGTCATCGGGCGACTCGGGTCGGTCGGGCATCACGGTCGGCGCGCATGCCCTGCATCCTGCCCGAGGAGTACGACAGGTCGCCACGCGACGCGGCGGACGACACCATGCGCCGTCACACTCACGACGGTGGGTGTGCGACCGGGCGACGGCGGGTCACGGGCGGGCGTGGCGGAGCAGGAGGACGCCGTCCTCGGCGGCGAGCACGTGGCGCAGTGGCAGGTGCCGGGGCGGTGCGGCGTCGCCGGCGGTGATCCGGCCGGGGCCGGGCCCGGCCAGCAGCGGCGAGACGGTGAGGCACAGCTCGTCCACCAGGTCGGCGGCGGTGAGCGCGCCGAACAGGTGTGGGCCGCCCTCGCAGAGCAGCTGGGTGAGCCCGCGGCGGTGCAGCTCGGCCAGACCGGCGGCCAGGTCGACCCGCTCGGCGCCGCAGCGCAGCACGTCGGCGACGTCGGTCAGCCCGGGCGGCGGATCGGCGTCGGCATGGGTGAGCACCACCGGGCGGGTCGGCGCGTCGGCGAGGGCGGCCTGTGCCGGATCCAGGTCGAGCGAACCGGAGACCACCACCAGCGTCGGGTACTCGGCCAGGCCGTTGGCACGGCGCCAGGCGCGGCGGCGCTCGTTGAGCCGGACCGCCCGGTACTCCTCGTGGCGGAGTGTGCCGGCGGCCACCACCAGGGCGTCGCAGGTCATCCGCAGCAGGCCGAACACCCGCTTGTCCGGTTCGCCGGAGAGCCCGGCCGAGTAGCCGTCCACGGTGACCGCGCCGTCCAGGCTGGTCACGAAGTTCATCCGCAGTCGGGGCTCGTCGGCGCGGCCGTAGAGGGCGGTCAGCGCAGCGTCGTCGAGCGGCTGCGTCGACGGCTCCGGCCAGAGCCGTCGGATCGGAATTCCGACGGTCATTCGCCGGCCGGACCGGTGACCGGAGGGGTGGGTTCGGCGGTACGGTGCTGGCAGTCGCACCAGTTCCGGCCCGGGCAGTCGTCGTGTCGCCGGGCCCGGCACGCTCGGCAGATCATGCTGGCAGCCTAAGCCGCGGGAGGACAGGACAGCATGTCGCGTCAGATCTTCCAGCTGAAGATGTCCCTCGCCGGGAGCCGCCCGCCGGTGTGGCGCCGGGTGCTCGTGCCGGCCGGCTACACGCTGGACCGGCTGCACCGGGTGGTGCAGCACGCGATGGGTTGGCGGGACTGCCACCTGCACTCGTTCGAGATCGACGCGATGCAGTACGGCGAGCCGGATCCGGACGGGGAGTTGGCGTTGCACGACGAGCTGGACGTGCGGCTCGACGCGGTGCTCGGTAAGGGCAGCCGGTTCTCCTACACGTACGACTTCGGCGACTGGTGGGAGCACGACCTGGTCGTGGAGGACGCGTTGACCGCCGACCCCGACGAGCGGTACCCGGTCTGCCTGGCCGGCGAGCGGGCCTGCCCGCCGGAGGGTGTCGGCGGGCCGTTGGGCTACCAGGCGCTCCTGGAAGCCCTGGACGACCAGGACGCCACGGCCGACCCCGCCGGTTCCCGCCACGCGATGCTGCGCGACTGGGCGGGTTCGACCTTCGACCCGTCCCGATTCGACCCCACCCGCGCAACCACCCTCCTGCGCCGCTTCTGCTGACCGCCCCCGCCCGGCCCTCCGGGGCCGGGTGGTTGTTGATCAAGAAGTTTGCGTCAGCGGCGCCACCTTTCCTGACCGAAACCTCTTGATCACCGAGGTGGGGCGGGGGGTGTGGTTGGGGTGGGTGCGATGGGAGTGGTCAGCGGTAACGATCTGGGAACGCTCCCAACGTCCTATTGACACTCCCGTTACCCGCCGGCAATCTCATGGGAGCGCTCCCGGAGGTGGTGTGTGTCACTCACGGACCCCGGCCCGGCGCGATGAGCAACCCCCACCACACACATCAGCCTCACCACCGGAAAGAGGGGTCAGCGAATGAGTGTCACCACGCGGCGTACCCGCCTGGCGGCCGCTGCCCTGGCCGCGATCACCGCGGTCAGCGGTCTCGCAGCCTGTGGCAACGACGACGACAAGCCGGCGGCCGGCGAGAAGCCCGCCAAGCTGGTCGTCGACACCTTCGGCGAGATGGGCTACGACGAGCTCGTCAAGCAGTACGAGAAGGACACCGGCATCAAGGTCGAGCTGCGCAAGACCGCGCAGCTCGGTGAGTACCGGCCGAAGCTGGTCCGCTACCTGGCCACCGGCAAGGGCGCGGCGGACGTCACCGCCCTGGAAGAGGGCATCCTCAACGAGTTCAAGCCCAACGCGCGCAACTGGGCGGACCTCACCCCGCTGGTCGCCGACCACTCGAAGGAATACCTGCCCTGGAAGTGGGAGCTGGGCAAGGCGCCGGACGGCCGGCTGATCGGCCTGCCGACCGACGTCGGCAGCCTCGCCGTCTGCTACCGCAAGGACCTGTTCCAGGCGGCCGGCCTGCCCACCGAGCGCGACCAGGTGTCGGCGCTCTGGCCGGACTGGAAGGGCTTCCACGACGCCGGTCTGAAGTACAAGCAGGGCACCGGCGGCAAGGCGTTCATCGACTCGATCACCGCCGTCTCCAACGGTGTGCTCTTCCAGGGCAACGGTGACCTGTTCTACGACAAGGAAGACAACATCATCGCGGACACCAGCCCCGCGGTGAAGAACGCCTGGGACACCGCCACCTCGATGGCGGACATCTCCGCCAAGGCGTCCACCTGGTCGCCGGAGTGGTCTGGTGGCTTCAAGCAGGGCACCTTCGCGGCCACCTTCTGCCCGTCCTGGATGCTCGGCATCGTGTCGGACAACTCCGGTCCGGCCAACAAGGGCAAGTGGGATGTCGCGTCCGTGCCGGGCGGCGGCGGTAACTGGGGCGGCTCGTGGCTCGCGGTTCCGGCGCAGAGCAAGTACCCGAAGGAGGCGGCGAAGCTCGCCGAGTACCTGACCAACGCGAAGAGCCAGGTCGAGGCATTCAAGCTCAAGGGCCCGCTGCCGACGAACCTGGAGGCGCTGAAGAACGACGCGTTCATCAGCTACACCAACGAGTACTTCAGCAACGCGCCGACCGGCAAGATCTTCGGGGAGAGCGTCGCCAAGATCCAGCCGACCCACCTGGGTCCGAAGCACCAGGCGGTCAAGGAGAACGCACTCGAGCCGGCCCTGCGGGCGTTCGAGAACGGGCAGGCCGACAAGGCGAAGGCCTGGGAGCAGTTCACGAAGGACGCCAAGACTCAGGGTGCCTTCTGAGTGATTCCCTGCCGGTGGCGTTCGGGGTTTCCCGGACGCCACCGGCCGGTCCCCTCCGCGTAGCGCCCTGCGCGAGGGCCCCCGGGCCTCGCCGGAAAAGGAAATTCGCATGAGCCTGTCGGCCACGACGGCACGGCCGTCGCCAGCAGCACCGCCTTCTCCCGACGTCGATCGCCGACGTCGACGGGGAAGGTTACTCAACCGCCTCGATGTCAAGTACTCGCCGTACCTCTACATCGCCCCGTTCTTCCTGATCTTCGGCATATTCGGGCTGTACCCGATGGTGCGTACCGCCTGGATGTCGCTGCACGACTGGGACATGATCGGCGAGCACACGTTCATCGGCTTCGACAACTACACCCGGCTGGTGTCCGACGAGTACTTCTGGAACGCGCTGGTCAACACGTTCGGCATCTTCGCCCTGTCGACCATCCCGCAGTTGTTGCTCGCCCTCTTCCTGGCGAACCTGCTCAACCGGACCCTCCTGCGCGCCAAGACCTTCTTCCGGATGGCCATCTTCATGCCGAACGTGGTGTCGGTGGCCGCGGTCGCGATCGTCTTCGGGATGTTGTTCCAGCGGGAGTTCGGCCTGTTCAACTGGCTGCTCAGCTTCGTCGGTGTCGACCCGGTCGACTGGGACGGGCACCGGTGGAGTTCCTGGACGGCCATCTCCTCCATGGTCAACTGGCGGTGGACCGGGTACAACACCCTGATCCTGCTCGCCGGCATGCAGGCGATCCCGAAGGACCTCTACGAGGCCGCGGAGATCGACGGCGCCAGTCCGTGGCGACAGTTCTGGCAGATCACCCTGCCCATGCTCAAGCCCACCTTCATCTTCGTGGTCATCCTGTCCACGATCGGCGGCATGCAGCTCTTCACCGAGCCCCTGCTCTTCGGCAACGGCAACATCATCGGCGGCAACCAGCGGGAGTTCCAGACGCTGGCCATGTACATGTACGAGATGGGCATCGTGAACCTGAACACCGCCGGCTACGGAGCCGCGGTCGCCTGGGCGATCTTCATGATCATCATCGTGGTGTCGCTGTTCAACTTCCTACTCGTCCGCCGCTCGGCGAAGTGAGGAGAGATCGATGATCTCGGCTTCCCAGCGCCTGTGGCGCACCAGCCCGCTGACCTACGTGGCGCTCGTCCTGGCGGCGCTGCTATCGATCTACCCGTTCTACTACATGCTGGTGATCGGCAGTCGCAGCCTGGACAACATCAACGACGTGCCGCCGCCGCTGACCCCCGGCGGCGCGTTCGGTGACAACTTCGGGCGGGTGCTCGACAACGACGCCGCCAACTTCCTCACCGGCATGATGAACTCAATCATCGTCTCCTCGGTGGTCACCGTGTCGGTGGTGCTCACCGGTTCCCTGGCTGGGTTCGCCTTCGCCAAGCTGAAGTTCCGGGGCAGCAACGTCCTGCTGCTGGCGATCATCGTCACCATGATGATCCCGACCCAGATGGGGCTCATCCCGCTCTGGTCCATGATGCAGGACCTGGGATGGTACGACACCCTCTACGCGGTCACCGTGCCGTTCCTGGTCAGCGCCTTCGGCGTGTTCATGATGCGGCAGTACGCCAGCCAGGCCATCTCCGACGAGCTGATCGAGGCCGGCCGCGTCGACGGGGCGAGCACGTTCCGGATCTACTGGAGCATCGTGCTGCCCGCGCTACGTCCCGCCGCCGGCGTGCTCGGTCTGCTGACCTTCATGGAGACCTGGAACTCGTTCATCTGGCCGTACGCCATCCTCACCCCGGAGAACCCGACCCTGCAGGTCTCGCTCTCCTTCCTCTCGTACGCCTACTACACCGACTACTCCCAGGTGTTCGCCGCCACGGCGATCGGCACCATCCCCCTGGTAATCGTCTTTCTCGTGTTCGGCCGCCAGATCATCGGCGGGATCATGGAAGGTGCCGTCAAGTCGTGAGCAACCCCGCCAGCCCACCCGCCGTCGACGTCCTCGACGAGCGCCCCGGGCTGACCTTTCCACCCGGATTCCTCTGGGGGGCCGCGACGGCGGCGTACCAGATCGAGGGGGCGGCGGCCGTGGACGGCCGCGCCCCGTCGATCTGGGACACCTTCAGCCACACCGAGGGTCGGGTCGTCGCCGGGCACACCGGGGACGTCGCGTGCGACCACTACCACCGCCTCGGCGACGACGTCGCGCTGATGGCCGAGCTGGGCCTGAAGTCGTACCGTTTCTCGGTCTCCTGGTCCCGGGTGCAGCCCACCGGCACCGGCGCGGCCAACCCGGGCGGCCTGGACTTCTACCGGCGACTCGTGGACGAGCTGCTCGCCAACGGCATCGAGCCGTGGCTCACCCTCTACCACTGGGACCTGCCGCAGCCGTTGGAAGACGCCGGCGGCTGGCCGGCGCGGGACACCGCCGCCCGCTTCGCCGACTACACGACGCTGGTGGCCGACGCGCTCGGTGACCGGGTGCGCTACTGGACCACGCTGAACGAGCCGTGGTGCTCAGCGTTCCTCGGCTACGGCTCCGGCGTGCACGCCCCCGGCCGCACCAACGGAGCGGACGCGGTGCGTGCCGGACACCACCTGATGCTCGGTCACGGCCTGGCCGTGCAGGCACTGCGGGCCGCCCGGCCGGCCGCCGAGGCGGGCGTGACCGTCAACCTCTACCCGGTCGACCCGGCCAGTGACAGTCCCGCCGACTCCGACGCCGCCCGGCGGATCGACGGGTTGGCCAACCGGTTCTTCCTGGACCCGCTGCTGCGCGGGTCGTACCCGGAGGACCTGGTGGCCGACCTGAGCACGGTGACCGACTTCGCGCACGTGCGCGACGGCGACCTCGCGACCATCTCCACGCCGCTGGACCTGGTCGGGGTCAACTACTACAGCCGGCACGTGGTCGCCGCGCCGGTCGAGGGCGTGGAGGCCGACCCGGCCCCCTCGTGCTGGCCGGGCAGCGAGGACGTCCGGTTCGTCACCCGTGGCGTTCCGGTCACCGACATGGGCTGGGAGATCGACGCCCCGGGCCTGACCGAGACGCTGCGTCGGGTGAACGGTTACACCGACCTGCCCCTGTACGTCACCGAAAACGGTTCCGCGTTCGTCGACTCGGTGGTCGACGGGCAGGTCGACGACGTCGATCGGCTGGCCTACTTCGACGCCCACCTGCGCGCCGCCCACGAGGCGATCGACGCCGGAGTGCCCCTGCGGGGATACTTTGCCTGGTCGCTGATGGATAATTTCGAATGGGCCTGGGGTTACACCAAGCGGTTCGGCATGATCCACGTCGACTACGACAGCCAGGTCCGCACCCCCAAGTCCAGCGCCAAGTGGTACGCCTCGGTGATCCGGCGCAACGGTCTGGCCGCACAATAGGCTCGGGCCAGCCATCAGGACGGCCCCGGCGTCCACCTCTCGCAGGTGGCGCCGGGTCCGCCCGCCGTCGGAGGAGCAGACGATGACAACGCAGCGCACCCGGTCGCTCGGGCGCCCGACCCTCGACGCGGTCGCGGCGCGTGCCGGCGTCGGTCGGGGCACGGTCTCCCGCGTGGTCAACGGCTCGCCCCAGGTCAGCCCCGAGGCCCGGGCCGCTGTCCAACAGGCCATCGCAGAGCTGGGGTACGTGCCGAACCGGGCCGCCCGTGCGCTCGTCACCCAGCGCACCGACTCCGTCGCGCTGGTGGTCTCCGAATCCGGCGAGCGGGTCTTCACCGAGCCGTTCTTCGCCAGCATCGTGCGGGGGATCAGCTCCGGGTTGCTGGAGACGCCGATGCAGCTCTGGCTGGCCATGGCACAGTCGCCGGTGGAGCGGGAACGGGTCGAGCACCACCTCACCAACCAGCACGTCGACGGCGTACTGCTGCTGTCGTTGCACGACTCCGACCCGCTGCCGACGCTGCTGGAGGAACGTGGCCTGCCCGCCGTGCTCGGCGGTCGGCCCGCCCGGATGCTGCAACCCGGCGCCCAACCGGCCTGGTTTGTCGACGTGGACAACGTTGGCGGGGCCCGGCAGGCGGTGGAGTACCTGGCGAGGCAGGGGCGGCGACGCGTCGCCACCATCGCCGGTCCGCAGGACATGGGTGCCGGCCTGGCCCGGTTGGCCGGCTACACCGACGCGGTCAAGGCCACCGGCGCCAGCGTCAACCCCGACCTGATCGCGTACGGCGACTTCAGCGAGGGCAGCGGCGCGGCCGGAATGCGCCGGCTACTGGACGCCTGCCCGGACTTGGACGCGGTCTTCGTCGCGTCCGACCTCATGGCGTTCGGCGCGCTGCGTACCCTGCGCGAGGCCGGCCGCCGCGTGCCGCAGGACGTCGCGGTGATCGGCTTCGACGACGCGACCATCGCCCGACAGGCCGAACCGCCGCTGACCACTGTCTTTCAGCCGGTGGAGGAGATGGGCCGGCAGATGGCGCGCCTGTTGGTGGCCCGGATCCGTGGCGAGGAGCTACCCGCCTCCCACATCCTCCTGGACACCCAACTGGTCCACCGGGCCTCCGCCTAACCCCCCGGGTACCCCCAGGGGGTTAGGCGAACGGCGCGTGTCGATCATGGGGTTGGCCTGGACGATTCCGGCATGGCGATCCGCCACCATCATGATCAATGAGGTTGGCAGGCAAGATCGCGCTCGATCCTGGATCGAGGGGCCTCCCGGCGACCGCACACCCCCACATCCAGGATCGAGCGCGATCGTGGGGTGTGGGGGTGTGCGGGCCCGGGGTGTGAGTGGGGCAGGTTTTGTTGCCCGGCGGTCAGGCGGGGGTGGGGGCCCAGCGGCGGAGTTCGCGCTTGGCCAGGGAGTTGCGGTGCACCTCGTCGGGGCCGTCGGCGAGGCGCAGGGTGCGGGTTTGCGCCCAGAGGGCGGCCAGTGGCGTGTCCTGGCTGACACCGGCGCCGCCGTAGGCCTGGATGGCCTTGTCGATCACCCATTCCGCCATCGCCGGCGTGCCGATCTTGATGGCCTGGATCTCGGTGTGCGCGCCCCTGTTGCCGACGGTGTCCATCAGCCAGGCCGTCTTGAGCACCAGCAGCCGGGCCTGCTCGATGCGGACCCGGGACTCGGCGATCCACTCCCGGACCACGCCCTGCTCGGCCAGCGGTCGGCCGAACGCGATCCGCCCTAGCGCCCGCCTGCAGAGCAGCTCCAATGCCCGCTCAGCCATTCCGATCAATCGCATGCAGTGGTGGATCCGGCCCGGCCCCAGCCGGGCCTGGGCGATGGCGAAGCCGGTGCCCTCGGCGCCGATCAGGTTCTCCACGGGCACCCGGACGTCAGTGAAGTCGATCTCGGCGTGCCCGCCGTGTGAACCGTCGGTGTAGCCGAAGACGGTCATGCCCCGGCGCACTGTCACCCCGGGGATGTCCCGGGGGACCAGCACCATGCTCTGCTGGCGGTGCCGGTCGGCGGTGGGGTCGGTCTTGCCCATCACGATGAAGATCTCGCAGCGCGGGTCCATGGCCCCGGACGACCACCACTTGCGTCCGTTGATCACGTACTCGTCGCCGTCCCGGGTGATCCGGGTGGCGATGTTCGTGGCGTCGGAGGACGCGACCTCCGGCTCGGTCATGCAGAACGCCGAGCGGATCTCACCCTCCAGCAGCGGCATCAGCCACCGCTTCTGCTGCGCCTCAGAGCCGAACTCGGCCAGCAGCTCCATGTTGCCGGTGTCCGGTGCCGCGCAGTTGACCGCCTCCGGCGCGAGGTGCGGGCTGCGCCCGGTCAGCTCGGCCAGGGGGGCGTACTGGAGGTTGGTCAGGCCGGCTCCGTAGCGCGGGTCGGGCAGGAAGAGGTTCCACAGGCCGCGCTTGCGGGCCTCCGCCTTCAGTTCGGCCAACACCGGGGTACGCGACCACGGGTCCCCGACGGCCACCTGCTCGGCGTGCACGGCCTCGGCCGGGTAGACGTGCTCGGTCAGGAACCGGGTCAGCTCGTCGCGCAGCTCCTCGGTCCGGCTGTCGTATGAGAAGTCCATCACCGCTCCCTGGCGGCGGTCAGCCCGTGCGCGACCAGCGGTGCCACCATCTCGCCGATCCGGTCGAAGCCCTCGCCGAGCGTCTGCCCGAGCGTGTGGCGGTAGTGGATGCCCTCGCAGATGACAGCGAGCTTGAAACAGCCCAGCGCCACGTGCCAGTGCAACGGCCCGACGTCGACATCGCTGCGTCCGGCGTACCTGTCGATCAGCTCGCTGCCGGTGGGGAAGCCGGCGCGCGGGCCGAGCCCGTCGGCGACGGGGTTGCCCGCGGCGGTCTCGCTGCCACCGAGCACGTCCCAGTACGTCAGCAGCAGCCCCAGGTCGGCGAGGGGGTCGCCGAGGGTGGCCATCTCCCAGTCGAGCACCGCGTGCACGGTGACCGGGTCGGCCGAGGCGAGGAGGTTGTCCAGTCGGTAGTCGCCGTGCACGATCCGGCCGGCGTTCGCGCCCTCCGGGGCGGTCGTCGCGAGCAGATCACGCAGCTCGTCGATGCCGGGCAGTGGGCGGCTGCGGGAGCGGTCGAGCTGCCCGGCCCAGCGGCGGACCTGCCGGGCGAGGTAGCCCTCGGGGCGGCCGAAGTCAGCCAACCCGACGCTGGACGGGTCGACGCTGTGCAGCGCGGCGAGCGTGTCCATCATCGCCATCGCGAGGGCCCGGCGGCGCTCGTCGCCCAGCGGGTCGGTCTGCGCGCGGGTGCGGAACACCTCGCCGGGCATCCGCTCCATGAGGTAGAACGGCGCGCCGATCACCTCGGGGTCGGTGCAGAGCAGCAGCGCCCCCGGGACCGGCACCTCGGTCGGTGCCAGCGCCGAGATGACCCGGAACTCGCGCGCCATGTCGTGCGCTGTCGCCAGTACGTGGCCCAGCGGTGGGCGGCGCAGCACCACCTCGCGGTCGCCGAGGCGCAGCAGGTAGGTGAGGTTGGACTTGCCGCCCGCGATCAGCGTGGCACGCAGCGGCCCGACGGCCAGCTCGGGTCGGTGCGTTGCCAGATGATCGGCGAGACGGTCCAGGGCCAGCCCGGCCGGGGAGACGGGAACGGCCCCCGGCCGTGACGCGTCGACGGCCGGATCGCTCATCCGACTAGTTGATGGCAGCCCGCTCACGTTGTCAAGGTCGGAATTTCCGCTCGGGACATGCCCCTGCAACAGGGACGAAATGGTCAACTACCAGGCTGGGTTCAGCCTGCCGGCCGATCTTTGCCGGCCCGCCGAGCGGAGGGACAGACATGTTGCTGCGAGTTCGGGTCACCCTGCCGGACCGTCCGGGCACCCTCGGTCAGGTCGCCCGTACCTTGGGCGTCTCCGGGGCGGACATCGTCCAGGTGGTGGTCCTCGAACGGCTCGGCGGGCGCGCGGTGGACGACTTCACTGTCGTCTGGCCGGGTGCGGCGCGGGTGGAGCGGCTGCTGGCTGGCCTGGCGGCGATACCGGGTGTGCGGGTGGACGGCGTGTGGCGGGCGATCGGCGCGCCCACCACCACCGGCCAGGACGCGGAGCTGCTGGCCCAGGTCGCGGCCAACCCGGCCGACGGGTTGGCCACCCTGGTCGACGCGGTGCCCGGGTTGTTGGCGGCCGACTGGGCCGTGGCCGCCATGGTGCCGGTCGACTGGGCCTCGCGGAGCGGGGGCGGCGGGGCGACTGTGGGGCACGCGAGCTGGCGTGCCCCCGTACCCCCGCGGTTGCCGGAGGTGACCCCGCTGCGGGGACGGTCGATGACCACGCCCGACGGCACCCACCACGCGATCGCGCCGTTCGGCCGGGCGGGTCTGGTGCTGGTGGTGGCCCGCGAACGCAGCGAGACCCTCTCCGCCGCGGCGTTCCACAGCACCGAGGTGGATCGGCTCACCCAGCTCGTCCGCGCCTGCGCGGTGATCCTCGGTGATCGACTCGATCTCGTCGGTGCGCCGCCGGTGGTCGCCGGCCCCTGAGCGGCCCGAGGAGTTCCCGGGCCGACACCGCCGGGCAACCGGGCGGCAACAGGCGGGGGTGAGGCTCTTACCGGGGAAGGGAGCCAACCATGACGTTGTGGCGGATCCGAGCGACTGTGGACGACCGACCGGGTTACCTGTCGGTGCTCACGGCGAGCCTGGCGCTGCGTGGGGTCAACATCCTCACCGTGCAGGTGCAGCCCACCGAGCAGGGCGCGGTGGACGATTTCCTGGTCGACGCGCCGGACGCGCTCGACGAGGCCGAGCTGATCGCCGCGGTCGAGCGTGGTCGGGGCCGGGACTGCTGGGTGGCGCGCAGCGAGGCGCGTGGTCTGGCCGACCAGCCCACCCGGGTGCTCGGGCTGGCCAACCGGTTGGTGCGTGACCCGGACGCGACGGGTGAGGCGTTGCGCACCCTGCTCGCCGCCGACGTCGTCAGTTGGCGGCCGGCGACGGTCGGCGGCGAACGGGGGATCACCGGCGCCACCATGCTGTTGGCCGACCCGGCGGGTGGTTCGTTCGCGCTGCGCCGGGTCGCGCCCGACTTCACCCCGGCGGAGTACGCGCGGGCGCAGGCCCTTGTCGAACTGGCCGCCACAGTGGCGCGCCGGGCCGCCGAACAGGTCACACTGGTGCTGCCCGACGGCGCCGAGGTGGCCGTCCGGCCGGCCAGCGCCCACGATCTGTCCGGCGTGGTGGAGCTGCACGAGGCGTGCTCACCGCGCAGCCGGCAGCGGCGTTACCTGGGTGGGGCGTCGCTGCCGCAGCCGGCCCGCGTGCGTCGACTGCTGGAGCCGAGCCGAGGGCTGACGCTGATCGCCAGCACCACCGGTTCCGACGGCACCGCCGAGTCGGTGGTCGCCATGGCGAACCTGCTCGGCGAGGGCGACGAGGCCGAGGTGGCGCTGCTGGTGCGGGACGACTGGCAGCGGCGTGGGCTCGGCTCGGCGTTGCTGCGCCGGGTGGTCCAGCACGCCGACCGGTCCGGGTACGCGGCGCTGGTGCTGCACGTGCAGGCCACCAACGACCCGATGCTGCGCACGCTGCACCGGCTGGGCCGGCCCGCTGCGGTGGAGCGCGACGGCGGGCTGCTCACCCTCACCGTCCCGCTCGCTGTCGCCGCCAGGGCGGACCGAGAGGACGTGTTCTCCACGCCTGGCGTCTAGGGCCCGACGGGGGCCCCTTGTGCGCGGCGAACGTCCACAAGGGGGCCTCATCCGATGTGACTGTCAGGTGGTGGGGTAGCTGTTGTAGTCGGGGAAGTTGCCGTAGAGCCGGCTGTTCCCGCCGACTGTGACGGCCTGCACCAGCAGGTCACCGCCGACGAACGCGCCCTTCCAGGAGGCCCCCCGGCCGCCGAACGGTTCGTCCCGGTCGCCGCGTGAGCGCGGTTTGTTGATGCCCACCTTGAACGCCTGTAGGTCCACGGCGAGCTTGCCGGCCTCGTCGGTGTCGTCGCAGGCCAGCGAGGCCACCAGCGCGCCGTTGGAGGCGTTCATGGCGGCCAGCAGCTCGTCGGTGGTGTCCACCACGACGATCGTGTCGACCGGCCCGAACGGCTCGGCGTGCATGAGTCGGGACCGTCCGGGCGGGGCGAGCAGCACCGACGGCGCCACGTACGCCGAGGTGTCCTGCCCGGGAAGGAACGGCGCGCCGGAGAGCTTGCCCCGGTGTAGTGGGATCGCGCCGCCGCGGACCGCCTCGTCGACGGTGCGGCGTAGCTCGTCGGCCTTGGCGGCGCTGATCAGCGGCCCGAAGTCCAGCTCGGGCAGCGGGTCACCGGCGGCCCAGTCGTCGCCGACGGCGAGCGGGTGACCGAAGCGGACCGAGCGGACGACCGGCAGGTACATGTCGAGGAACTCGTCGACCAGGTCGCGCTGCACCACGAACCGGGGGTACGCGGTGCAGCGCTGCTTGCCGTACTCGAAGCCCTTCCTGAGGTGAGTGGCGAGCAGGTCCCACTGGGAGAAGTTCCAGATGCCCCAGGCGTTGAGACCCTCCTGTTCGATGAAGTGCCGCTTGTCGCTGTCGAGCAGCGCGGCGGCCACCTTGCCGCCGTTGGACCGGCCGCCGACGAACGCCACCGCGCCGATCTCGGGCGCCCGGACCAGCACCTCGGACAGTTCCCCGCCGCTGCCGGAGACGAGCGTGGCGGGCAGGCCGGCCCGGTGCATCAGCGCGTGCGCGACGGTCAGGCACACCGCGCCGCCCTGGGAGGGGGTCTTGGCGATGACCGCGTTGCCGGCCAGGAGCTGCACCAGTTCGGCGTGCACCAGCACGCTCATCGGGTAGTTCCACGACGCGATGTTGCTGACCGGGCCGGGTAGCGGCTCGCGGCCGTCGGCGAGCATTCGGTCGATCTCGCCCGCGTACCAGCGGACACCGTCGAGCGCCCGGTCCACGTCGGCGCAGGCCAGCCGCCACGGCTTGCCGATCTCCCACACCAGCAGCAGGGCGAGCAGGTCGCGGTGGGCGGTGAGCGAGTCCACTGCCGCGTCGACCCGGGCCTTGCGGTCGGCCAGCGGGGTCTGGGCCCAGGCCCGGTGCGCGTCGGCGGCGTGGGCGACAGCGGCGCGCGCGGTGGCCGCGTCGACCCGGGGCAGGTTGATGAGGATGGTGTTGTCCACCGGGGTGCGGACCGGGGCTGGCTGGCCGACAGCTCGCCATTCGCCCTCGACCAGGTTGTGCAGTGTGGTGACGCCGTCTACCTCGGCGCCGAACGCCTCCGGGGTGGCGGCCACCGCGCGGGCCAGGATGTCGGTCCAGGCGGTGTCGTCGGCGAGTCGTCGTGCCATCGCTTCTCCTCAGGGTTGACCAGGGAGCGGCGGCGTCGACGGCACCGCTGGTGAGCGGTACTGTCTCGCGCTTCGTAGTGGGTCAGCAACAGTACGTTTGTCTGGCTGGCCTTCGAAGCGCTCGAATGGCGCGAGGATTTTTCCGGAGGCTTCCGTCGTGACGTGCGCAAACGTCGAGCACGGATCGACCTGTGTCGATGGTGTGAGATGCTCCGCAATGTTACTCGCTAGTACGAGAGCGGCACGGCGCGTGTCCACCCCGATCGGCGGGCTTCCCAACCGCCGACCCGCCCATTACATTGTCGGTTATCCATGGGAGCGCTTCCATGACCCGTGGTCACACCGCCACCCCGCTGTCGCCGGTGGCCGTGCCGCCCGTACGCCGTCCCGCGTCGGTGCGACCGCCGGCGGCGCCTCCGACAGGAGTCCGCCATGCGCCACCTGACCCGGCCGTTCAGCGGCCAGCCCGGCCGGTCGCCGGCCGCCGACCAGCCCTGGCCGCGGCGGCTGCTGGCCCTCGGCGTCGCGTTGCTCACCGGCGCGTCCCTCGCGGTGACCGCGCCACCGTCCGGGCCTGCCTCGGCCGCGCCTGCGGCCACCTACAACTACGCCGAGGCGTTGCAGAAGTCGCTGCTCTTCTACGAGGCGCAGCAGTCCGGCCGGTTGCCCGACTGGAACCGGGTCTCCTGGCGCGGCGACAGCGCGCTCACCGACGGCGCCAGCGCGGGCGTGGACCTCACCGGCGGCTGGTACGACGCCGGCGACCACGTCAAGTTCGGCTTCCCGATGGCGTTCAGCGCCACGATGCTCGCCTGGGGCGCTGTCGAGTACCGCAGCGGCTACACCTCGTCCGGGCAACTGCCGCACCTGCTCAACAACCTGCGTTTCGTCAACGACTACTTCATCAAGGCGCACCCGTCGGCAAACGTCCTCTACGGGCAGGTCGGCAAGGGCGACGACGACCACAAGTGGTGGGGTCCGGCCGAGGTGATGCAGATGGCGCGGCCCGCGTACAAGATCGATGCGAGCTGCGGCGGCGCGGACCTGGCGGGGGAGACGGCGGCCGCGATGGCCGCGTCCTCGATGGTGTTCCGGCCCACCGACGCCGCCTACGCGGACAAGCTGCTCGGGCACGCCCGGCAGCTCTACACCTTCGCCGACACGGTGCGGAAGGCCTACCACGAGTGCATCACCGACGCCACGAGCTTCTACCGCTCGTGGAGCGGCTGGCAGGACGAGCTGGTCTGGGCCGCGATCTGGCTGCACCGGGCCACCGGCGAGGCCAGCTACCTGACCAAGGCCGAGAGTGAGTACGACAAGCTCGGCACCGAGAACCAGTCCACCACCCGCTCCTACAAGTGGACCATCGCCTGGGACAACAAGCAGTTCGGCGCGTACGTGCTGCTGGCCAACCTGACCGGCAAGCAGAAGTACGTCGACGACGCCAACCGGTGGCTGGACTACTGGACCGTCGGGGTGAACGGGCAGCGGGTTCCGTATTCACCCGGTGGAATGGCGGTGCTCGACTCCTGGGGCGCGCTGCGCTACGCCGCGAACACCTCCTTCGCCGCGCTGGTCTACAGCGACAAGACCACCGACACCACCCGCAAGGCGCGCTACCACGACTTCGCCGTCCGGCAGATCAACTACGCGCTCGGCGACAACCCGCGCAACTCCAGCTACGTCATCGGGTTCGGCGCCAACTCTCCGAAGAACCCGCACCACCGCACCGCGCACGGCTCCTGGTGGGACAGCCAGACCGTGCCGGTGGAGACCCGGCACACCCTCTACGGCGCGCTGGTCGGCGGCCCGGCCTCGGCCAACGACGCGTACAGCGACAGCCGCTCGGACTACGTGATGAACGAGGTAGCCACCGACTACAACGCCGGCTTCACGTCCGCGCTGGTTCGGCTGACCTCCGAGTACGGCGGCACGCCACTGGCGAACTTCCCGGTCGCCGAGACGCCGGACATCGACGAGCTGACAGTGGAGACCACTGTGACGCAGGCCGAACCTCGGGCCACCGGGCTCAAGGTGATGGTCTACAACAAGTCCGCGTTCCCGGCCCGCGCGCTGACCGACGGCCGGTTCCGGTACTACTTCCGGCCCGACGGCACCGGCCCGGTACAGGTCACCGCCGGCTACACCCAGGGCTGCCCGTCCCCGACCACCGCCAAGCAGTTCAGCGGCGACATCTGGTACGTCGAGGTGGACTGCGCCGGGCACACCATCGCCCCGGCGGGCCAGTCGCAGCACCGGATGGAGGTCCAGTTCAAGATCGGCGTGCCCGAGGGCGGCACCTGGGACCCGACCAACGACCCGTCGTACCAGGCCACCGCCGGGCCCAACCGGAAGGTGCCGCTCTACTCCGGCGCCACCCGCGTCTGGGGTGAGGAGCCGGGCCCTGTCGTACCGGACACCACGAAGCCGACCGTCCCGGGTACCCCGGTGGCGTCGAACCTCGGCCCCCGCACCGTCACCCTGACCTGGGCGCCGTCCACCGACAGCGGCGGCAGCGGCCTCGCCGGGTACGACGTCCGCGAGTTCATGGTCGGTAACGACGTGGTGGCGACCCGACGGGTCACCGAGAACTCGATCACCATCACCACCCTGCTACCGGAGCGGACGTTCGAGTACACCATCGTGGCGCGCGACGGCGCGGGCAACGAGTCGGCCGCCTCGCCGAAGCTCAGCGTGACCACGCCACCGGCCGGCACCGCCGACACCACAGCGCCGAGCACCCCCGGCACGCCGGTGGCCTCGGCCGTCACCGCCACCGGGCTCACACTGGCCTGGACCCCGTCCACCGACAACGTGGGCGTCACCGGTTACCGGGTCTACCGTGAGGCTGGCGCCACCGACGCGCTGGTCGGCTCGCCGACCGGCACCACCCAGGCGGTGTCCGGGTTGACCGCCTCGACGGCCTACCAGTTCTACGTGGTGGCCGTGGACGCGGCGGGCAACGCCTCCGCGGCGTCCACGCCGGTCGCGGTGACCACCGCGGCACCGCCGGTCGGCGGCACCTGCACGGTGGGGTACGCCACCACCGACTGGGGCAGCGGCTTCACCGCCAACGTGTCGATCACCAACACCGGCACCACAGCGATCAACGGCTGGGCCCTACGGTTCAGCTTCCCCGGTGGGCAGAGCGTCGGTCAGGGCTGGTCGGCGACGATCAGCCAGAGCGGCGCGGCGGTCACCGCCACGAACCTGTCCTACAACGGCACCATCGCCCCGGGCGCGTCGGTGAGCTTCGGCTTCAACGGCACGTACAGCGGCGCCAACCCGAAACCGACAGCCTTCACCGTCAACAACACCCAGTGCGCCATCGCCTGACCGGTACCGCGACGAGATCGTGGACAGTTGCCGTTCCGCGCGGAACGGCAACTGTCCACGAGCTGCGGTGATGCTTGCCTACGGCAGGTGTTGTGGCACGAGTTGACGCAACCGGTCGTGCAGCCGCGGGGCGAGGCTGCGGGCGTACGTGGCGGTCAGGTGATGCGCGTCCCGGTAGACGAGCAGCCCGTCGATCACCGCGGGGCACGGTTCGGTGGGGCAGATGGCGTCGTTGAGGTCGGCCAGGCGCACGCCGGGCACCGCTGCCGCGGCGCGCTCCTGCGGTATGCCCCAGGTGAGCGCGCGCTCCCGGGGCTGCGCGCAGGCGGTGAGCCGCTCGCGATTCGCCGAGACGCACTCGGCGATGTCCACGGTGAACGACGGGGTGTCCCGGATGACCACCAGCGGCAGGCCGGCCCTGGTCATTTCCGACCACGTCTCCGACAGCGCGGCCGTCTGCGCGTCCGTCGTCGCCGGGCCCGGTGGTGGAGGGCTGCCGTCCACCAGCGGAATCTGGGTCACGCTGGAGACGATGAGCAGCCGAGGCCGTCGCTCGCCGGTGAGCGCGGTGCGGAGATTGCGGTTCCACTCCGTGCAGCTGGGATCCGGCCGCCCGGCGATGCTGATCGGCGCGGTCAGGAAGGAACAGGTCGTCTTGATGTAGGTGACCAGCCGCCAGCCGCGCTCCGCGGCGATGACCTGTAGGGCCGGCACCCAGTGCGCCGCGTGGGAGTCGCCGGCCAGCGCCACTTCGACCGCCGAGTCACTGTCGCCGTAGGTACAGCTGCGCAGGCTTGCCTCCTGCGCCTGCGTGACGCAGTCGTCCCGGTAGACGTCGGGCAGGTCGTCGCGGGCCTCGAGCGGATCGGGTGTGATGCGGGCGAACCGGTCCACCGGTGCCGCTGCCCGCTCGCCTCCGGATGACGCGCCCGGCGGGGCGGCACCGGCGAGTGGTGCCTGGGCCGAGACCGGTGGCCGGACCGCCAGTTGCAACCCGATTCCGGTGAGGACGGTGACGCTGGTGGCTGCCAGTCCCATGCGCAGCACGCGGGCCTTGGAGAACTGCGCGTACCGGAATGGATTCTCCACCAGGTGGTAGGTCAGCACCGCCGGGACGGCCGAACAGAGGATCATCGCGAGGCCGGCGGTGGTTCCCAGCGGCCCCCACCGGGCTTCGGCCACCACCAGCAGCGGCCAGTGCCACAGATACCACGAGTACGACACGGCACCGACCGCGCGCATCGGCCGCCTGTTGAGCAGGAAAGCCGGTCCGTATCGTCCGGCGCCGGGCCCGGCCGCGATGATCGCGACCGCGCCGAGGGTGGGCAGCAACGCCAGATATCCCGGGTAGGCCGCGGTCTCCGGTCGGATCAGCGTCGCGGCGAGGCCGACAGTGGCCATACCGGCCCAGCCGAGCGTTATCGCGGCGGGACGCGGCAGCCGGGACAGGTGTCCACCCAGGATCGCCAGACCGCCGCCCAACGCCAGTTCCCACATCCGGGTGGTGGTGACGAGGTACGCCCGCGCGGGTTCGGTCTGGCTCAGGTGGATCGACCAGGCCAGCGACGGGATGCCGACCAGGGCGAAGGCGGCGAGCAGCCACTGGGACATCCGGTCGCCGAGGAACGGTCTGCGGTGTCGGCCCGGCCGACCGCCCGGGATCGGACGCCGCGCGTCGGCGTGCCGGGACGTGCGGCGCGAAACCTGGAGGGCGACGACGAGCAGGAGCAGCGGCCACACCAGGTAGAACTGTTCCTCCACGGCGAGCGACCAGAAGTGCTGGAGGATGCTGGGGGCCTCCTCGGAGCGCAGATAGTCGGTCGACTGCTCCACCAGACGCCAGTTCATCGCGTAGACGGCGCTGGCCAGGGCGTCCCGGGCAGTCTCGGACCACCGGATCGGGGGCAGGAGGAGGTAGGTGAGCAGGAGGCTCGCCACGAGGACGACGGTGGCTGCCGGCAGCAACCGCTTGGCACGTCGGGCGTAGAAGTCGACGATGCGGATTCCGCCGGTCCGGCGGATCTCGTCGACGAGGAGTCCGGTGATCAGGAACCCGGAGATCACGAAGAAGACGTCAACGGCGACGAACGCGGCGGGGAGCGCGGAGATGCCCGCATGCCCGACCAGCACCAGCACCAGCGCGAGCCCTCGCAGCCCCTCGATGTCGCCACGGAACCGGCCCGCGAGGATCGGGCCGGCGCTCGTGTCTGGTCCCCTCGTCTCCACTCTCACCTCAGGCACGATAAGCCCGATGTGGCTGTTATGGGATAAATGCCGCAAATGGAGCAGTATCGGGCTGCATCCCGGGGCCCGGCCCGCGCCGGCGCAACCCGGGTGGATAGGTTGGCGGGATTTCGGGCACGTCACGATCGTGCGGGAGTTGCTGACCGTCGGGCATGGCGCCGCCGATCGGGGCCGGCTGGGAGAGTTGCTGGCCGGGGCCGGGATCGCCCAGGTGGTGGACGTCCGGCGATACCCGGCCAGTCGCACCAACCCGGATGTCCGCCGTGAGGAACTCGAACTGTGGCTGCCCGAGTGGGGCGTCGACTACCGCTGGGAGCCGCGGCTCGGTGGACGACGGCACGTCCCCGCCGGGGAGCCGGAGCCGGACACCTGGTGGACGGTCGCGGCGTTCCGGGCGTACGCCGCCCACACGCGGACGGCCGAGTTCGACGACGCGCTCGCCGAGGTGCTCGCCGCTGCGGATCGTCGGACCACCGCGATCATGTGCAGCGAGAGCGTGTGGTGGCGCTGCCACCGGCGGTTGATCGCCGACGTCGCGACGCTGGGCGGCGGAGTCCCCGTGGCGCACCTGATGCCGGACGGCCGCCTCAGCCCGCACCGGCCGGCCGAGGGCGCCCGCCGACTGCCCGACGGCCACCTGCTGTGGGACGGCTGAGTCACTCCACCAGGTCGTCGGCGAGCAGGTCCATCAACAGGCCGTCGTGCCAGCGGCCGTCCGCGCCGCGCTCGTAGCGGCGCAGCACCCCCACCGGACGGAAACCGACCTTCGCGTACGCCCGGATGGCGGCGCTGTTCGCCGCGGCCGGGTCGATGGTGAAGCGGTGGTGACCGTACTCGTCGATCAGGTGTCGGGCCAGGGTGCGGATGGCGTCACCGCCGAGACCCGCGCCGCGCTCCGCCGGGTCGAGGAAGACGTCCAGGCTGGCGTGCCGGTAGTCCGGGTCCGCCTCGGCGTACCACTGGATCGCGCCGATCACCCGACCGTCGTGCTCGATCGCGTACACGTGCAGGTCGTCGTCGGCGAGGTCGGCGCGCACGGAGTCGGCCAGGTCGTCGCCGCCCCGCCACCACCGGCGTACCTCAGGGTCGGCCCGGATCGCGGCGAGGGCCGGCACGTCAGCGGCCGTCGCCGGTCGTAGGGTCACCGCCCGCCCTCGCAGCACCGGCTCAGCCCCGGATCTCGCCGTGTTCGACGCAGATTGCCGCCCAGCCCACCGGCAGCACCTGCACCTTCATCCGGCGACGGCAGCGGGGGCAGAACCGGGGCGGCTCCAACTGGCGGGCCGACGCGCAGGCCGGGTGGGCGGTGGCCGTCGTCGACTCACCGCACCGGTCGCACCACAGCTCCGTCGTCGTCATTGTCGTCACAGCGTGGCGGAGAGCGCCTTGACCGGCATCTTCAGCTCGTCCAGCAGCTCCAGGTCGGCCGTCGCCGGTCGACCCAACGTGGTCAGGTAGTTGCCGACGATCACCGCGTTGATGCCGCCGAGCAGACCGTCACGGGTGCCGAGGTCGCCGAGGGTGATCTCGCGACCACCGGCGTACCGCAGGATGGTGCGCGGCATGGCCAGCCGGAACGCGGCGATGGCCCGCAGCGCGTCCTTGCCCTCCACCACCGGACGGTCACCCAGCGGGGTGCCGGGACGCGGGTTGAGGAAGTTGAGCGGCACCTCGTGCGGGTTCAGCTCGGCGAGCTGCGCGGCGAACTCGGCCCGCTGCTCGATGGTCTCACCGAGGCCGAGGATGCCGCCGCAGCACACCTCCATGCCGGAGTCGCGCACCATCCGCAGCGTCTCCCAGCGCTCCTCCCACGAGTGCGTGGTGACCACGTTGGGGAAGTACGACTTGCAGGTTTCCAGATTGTGGTTGTAGCGGTGCACACCCATGTCGACCAGGTCGTCGACCTGCTCCTTGCTGAGCATGCCCAGCGACGCGGCGACCTGGATGTCGACAGCCGCCTTGATGGCGGCGACGCCCTCGCGCATCTGCTTCATCAGCCGGGCGTCCGGACCGCGGACCGCGGCGACGATGCAGAACTCGGTCGCCCCGGTCGCTGCGGTCTGCTTCGCCGCCTCGACCAGCGACGGGATGTCCAGCCAGACCGAGCGCACGGGCGAGGTGAACAGGCCCGACTGCGAGCAGAAGTGGCAGTCTTCCGGGCACCCGCCGGTCTTGAGCGAGACGATTCCCTCGACCTCGACCTCCGGGCCGCACCAGCGCATCCGCACGTCGTGAGCGAGCTGGAGGGCGGCGGGCAGGTGCTCGTCGGGCAGGTTCAGCACGGCGAGGATGCCGGCCTGATCGAGGCCGACACCGTCACCCAGGACCTGGGTCCGGGCCTGGTCGAGGATCTCTGGCATGGCTCGTACCCTACTAGGCCTGTGCGAGAGCCCTCGATCAGCCGGAATGACCTGGCGGCCCGGTCGGCACCTCGCACCGAGTGGAATCGTCGGGCTGGTGGCGGCGGGTGGTAATTTCGCCCGGCGGGTGTCGGGCTGACCGGCACGCACAGCGGGGGAGGGTGACGGTGGCGGACTGGCTGGCGGCGCTCGACCGCCGCGCGGAGCTGCGGGCGAAGGCCGGGCTCACCCGGCGACTGCATCCGCGTCCGGCCGACGATCAGATGACCGATCTGGCCGGCAACGACTACCTCGGCCTGGCCACCCACCCGGACGTCATCGCCGCGGCCACGACGGCCCTGTCGGCGTACGGGCTGGGGGCTACCGGCTCGCGACTGGTTCGCGGCTCCACCGACGCGCACCGGCTGCTGGAGGACGATCTGGCCCGGTGGCTGGGCACCGACGGCGCCCTGGTCTTCTCCTCCGGCTACCTGGCCAACCTCGGCGCGCTGCGGGCGCTCGTCCAACCTCGGACGCTGCTCGTCTCCGACGCGCACAACCACGCGTCGCTGATCGACGGCTGCCGCATCTCCGGTGCGGAGACGGTGGTCACGCCGCACGCCGACGTCGACGCGGTGGCCGCCGCGCTCGCGGCCGCTCCCGGCCGCCCGGCGGTGGTGGTGACCGAGTCGGTCTTCTCGGTCGACGGTGATCTCGCCCCACTGGCTCGGTTGCACGCGGTGGCCCGCCGTCACGGCGCGCTGCTGCTGGTCGACGACGCGCACGCGCTGGGCCTGACCGGCCCGGCCGGCGCGGGCGCGGTGGCGGCCGTCGGGCTGGCCGGCGAGCCGGACGTGGTGGTCACCGCCACCCTGTCCAAGGCGCTCGGTGGCGCGGGTGGCGTCGTCGCCGGCCCGGCCGAGTTCGTCAGGCATCTGGTCGAGACCGGTCGCACGTTCATCTTCGACACGGCACTGCCGCCGGCGGTCGCCGCCGGTGTGCACGCGGCGCTGCGGCTCGCCCAGGCCGGCGACGACCTGCGCGCCGAACTCTCCGACCGGGTGGGACTGGCGGTCGGTCGACTGCGCGCGGCCGGGCTGACCGTCTCCGCCCCGGACGCGGCGGTGATCTCGGTGACCGCCCCGGGGCCGGAGGCGGCGACCGCGTGGGCCGCGGACTGCCGGGACCGGGGCGTCGCGGTGGGCTGTTTCCGGCCACCGTCCACCCCGGACAGCCGGTCCCGCCTGCGCCTCACTGTGAGCGCGGGGGTGACCCGGGCGGCGTTCGAACGGGCGCTGGACGTCATAGTGGACTCTGCGCCGTGAGCGCGAGGAGTGAGCCGGGTTTGCGAGCCCCGCAGTCGCGAACCGAGGTGCCGCTATGACCGGGTGGGCGGGGTCGGTGCTGGTCACCGGGACGGACACCGAGGTCGGCAAGACGGTGGTGACCGCGGCGATCGCGGCCGCCGCGCAGGCGGCCGGGCTGCGGGTGGCGGTGGTCAAACCGGGTCAGACCGGTACGGCTGGCGGTGAGCCCGGCGACGTGGACGCTGTCAACCGGCTGGCTGCGCCGCTGACCGGTCGGACCCTGGCCAGCTACCCGGATCCGCTCGCCCCGTTGGCCGCCGCGCGGGTCGCCGACCTGCCGCCGCTGGAGTTGTACGCGGCGGTGGACGCCGTCCGCGCGGAGGCCGACAAGCACGACCTCGTGCTGATCGAGGGCGCGGGCGGGTTGCTGGTGCCGATGGGGCTGCGACCGTCGGGGGAGCCGTGGACGATGGCCGACCTGGCGGTGTCGCTCGGCGCGCCAGCGGTGGTGGTCGCCCGCGCCGGGTTGGGCACGCTCAACCACACGGCGTTGACTCTGGAGGCGCTGGACCGTAGGGCGGTGCCGGCCGGTGTGGTGATCGGTGCCTGGCCGGCCCGGCCGGAGCTGGTGCACTGGACGAACCTCACCGATCTGGTGCCGAACCTGCTCGGCGCGTTGCCCGATGGCGCCGGCGCGATGGACCCGGGGGTGTTCCGGCGGTCCGCGCCGGGTTGGCTCACCCCGGCCCTGCACGGGGTGCTGGACGACTGGCGGGTCTGGGCCGAGGAGAGCGGCTGAACACCTGACTTTCGTCGGTGTCCGCCCAGGTCGGGCGTGGGTAGCCTGACCGCCGTGCGGATCCTCGACTCCCCGCCGTCGGCTTGGCTGCACCGGCGGCGTCACCTGCTGCTGGACGTGCTGCTCTTTGCGGTGGTGGCCGCCCCGGTCGGCTACGCCGAGGCCAGCCCGCCCTATACGCGGTACACGTTGCCGCTGTTGGTCGGCAAGCTGCTGCTGCTCGGTGTGGCGGTGGCGGCGAGTCGACGTCAACCGTTGGTCGCCCTGGTGCTGGCGGTGCTCGGGTCGTTGGTCGATGGCAACTTCGTGTTCGCCATACCGGTCTTCAGCTATCTCGCCGGGCGGCGCAGCGCCACGGTGGGACCGGCGATCATGGTCTTCGTGCTGATCACGGCCGGTGGCACGGCGCTCAACCTGGGGTTGCTCGGCGCCGGCGCGGCCACCTGGTTCCTGCTCGCCTCGGTGCTGCTCTTCGCCGCCGTGTTCCCCTGGTTGGTCGGCCGGTACCGGCGCCAGCAGCAGGAGTTGACCGACGCCGGTCGCCGGCACGTCGACGCGCTGACCCGCGAGCAACGGGGTGCCGCCGAGCGGATCCGGCTGCGGGAGCGGGCCCGGATCGCCGGGGAGATGCACGACTCGCTCGGTCACGACCTCAGCCTGATCGCGTTGCGCGCCGCCGCCCTGGAGGTCGCCGCCGACCTGGACGACAGGCACCGGGCCGCGGCGGGGGAGTTGCGGGCCAGCGTCTCCGCCGCCACCGAGCGACTGCACGAGATCATCGGGGTGCTCCGCGAGGAGGCTGGCGCGTCGCTGCGTCCGAGCGGGGAGACCGTCGCGGACCTGGTCGACGGGGCCCGGGAGGCCGGCATGGCGGTACGGCTGGACGCCGCCCCGGTGGTCGCGGACCTACCGGCGATGACCGGTCACGCGGCGCACCGGATCGTCCGGGAGGCGCTGACCAACGCGGCCCGGTATGCCCCGGGCGCCCCGGTCGACGTGCGCCTCGCCCGCGACGGTGACCGGGTCGAGGTGACAGTCGTCAACGACGCTCCGCCGGCCGGGCCGCTGCCCGCCCCGCCGTCGCAGGGCAGTGGGCTGCTCGCCCTCGCCGAGCGGGTCCGCCTCGCCGGCGGGACGCTCGACGCCGGCCACCGGGCCGACGGCGGGTTCGCGGTACGGGCGGTGTTGCCGGCCACCGCACCGCCGCCCGAGGCGATCGGGTCGGTGGTCGAGGCCGGGCCGACGCCATGGTCCGACGAGCGACAGGGTCCGGCGGAGCGGCCGGTGGACGCCGAGCGGCGGCTGCACGACGCCCGGCGGCGGGTTCGGCGCAGCCTGCTGGTGGCGCTCGTCGCCCCGGTCGGTTTCGCCCTGGTGCTCTCGTTCGTCTACTACCCGGTGGCGACCGCCGGGACGGTGCTGGACCGGGCCACCTTCGACCAGCTGCGCGTCGGCGCGGCCCGGTCCGAGCTGGTCGGGCTGCCCCGGCGGCAGTTGGAACGCCCGACACCTCTCGACCGGGCCGGCTGCGAGTACTACACCGACGGCAACTTCCCCCTCGCCGCACCGACCTGGCGGCTCTGCTTCACCGACGGCCGACTGGTCAGCAAGGAGTGGATCGCGTAGTGGACACCGACACGACCGGGGCGCCGCCGATCCGGGTGGTGCTGGCCGACGACGAGGCGATGATCCGGGCCGGTGTCCGGGCCATCCTCGCCAGTGATCCCGGCATCGAGGTGGTCGCCGAGGCCGGCGACGGGCACGCGGCGGTGGAGCTGGTCCGGGCCCACCGACCCAGGGTCGCGCTGCTGGACATCCGGATGCCGCGGCTGGACGGGTTGGCTGCCGCCGCCGAGATCCGCCGGGTCGTGCCGGACACCGCGACGATCATGCTGACCACGTTCGGCGAGGACGACCACGTGGCCCGGGCGCTCGGGCACGGTGCCAGCGGGTTCCTGCTCAAGGCCGGCGACCCGCGTGAGCTGATCGCCGGTGTGCACGCCGTCGCCGACGGCGGGGCGTACCTCTCGCCGAGGGTGGCCCGCCGGGTGATCGAGCTTGGGGCCGACCGGCTGGCCCGCCGACCCGCCGCCCGGGAACGTGCCGCCGGGCTGACCGAGCGGGAACGGGAGGTGCTGGCCCTGGTCGGGGCGGGCCTCTCCAACGCCGAGATCGCCCGCCGGCTGCACCTCGTGGAGGGCACGGTGAAGAGCTACCTGACCAGCATCTTCACCCGGCTGGACGTACGCAACCGGGTGCAGGCGGCGATCCTGGCGTACGAGGCGGGGCTGGTCGACGGCTGAGCGGGGACCGGTCGGCCCCCGCCCAGCTCGCCGGCCCTACGCGTCGCGGCGGCGCAGGGCGGCCCGGCCCAGCAGCAGCGCGGCGCCCGCCCATCCGGCGAGCAGGAGCAGCCCGACCACTGGCGGGTACGGCTCGGTGTCGCCGGCCAGGAAGTGCCCGCCGGCCACACCGGGGAACACGTCGGCGATGCGGTTCAACACGTCGATGTCCGGCTCCTGGAGGGACAGCGGCACGATCATCAGGGTGGCGAGAAGCACTGTGAGCGTGAGCACCGCGCTGCGCAGCGCGGCGCCGAGACCCAGGGCGAGCACGCCGATCAACGCCAGGTAGGTCGCCACCGCCACGATGTCGCCGATCGTGTCGGCGGCGGGGGCGCTGCCCCACTCGCCGAGCACCGGTCGGGCGACCAGGGCGCCGACGCCGCCGAGCACCAGCCCGAGCGCGAAGGTGACCGCACCGGCGACCGCGGCCTTGGCCAGCAGCACCCGACCGCGCGACGGGGTGCACTGCAACGTCGTGCGGATGGTGCCACTGGTGAACTCGGCGGTGATCGCCAGCAGGCCCAGCGCCAGCACCACGTACTGGGTCAGCTCGACCGAGTCGATCAGCACGCTGCCGACGGTGACGATCCCCCGGTCGTCGGTCGGGTCGTCGTTCGTGTTGTCGTTGGCGACGTAGATGGCCAGTTGGCCGGCGCTCGCGAACATCACCAGCAGCCCGGCCAGTGCCGTCCACCAGGTGCTCCGCACCGAGGAGAGCTTGGTCCACTCGGCGGCGACAGCCCCCCGGAAGGTGGCCGACGCACCAGCGGCCGGCGTGCTGGCGGGGCGGGTGCCCGCGTCGGTCTGCGTGCTCATCGTTGCCCACCCTCGGTCGGACCGCCGGCGTACTCGACGCTGTCGGCGGTCAACTCCATGAACGCCTGCTCCAACGACGCGGCGTGCGCGCTCAGCTCGTGCAGGCGTACCCCCAGTTCGTGTGCCAGGTCGCCGACCTGGTCGGCGGTGGCGCCGGTGACGGTCAGCGCGTCGCGGTCGGCGCTCTCGACGCTCGCCCCGGCGGCGGTGAGGCGCGCGGCGAGCGCGGCCAGCCCGTCCGGGTACGGGCTGCGGACCCGGACCGCTACCGTGCTGCGGGCGATCACCTCGCCGATCGGCGAGTCGGCGAGCAGTCGTCCCCGGCCGATCACCACGAGCTGGTCGGCGGTGAGCTGCATCTCGCTCATCAGGTGGCTGGAGACGAAGACCGTCCGCCCCTCGTCGGCCAGTGAGCGCGTCAGCTGCCGCACCCAGCGCACCCCGTCCGGGTCGAGGCCGTTCACCGGCTCGTCGAACATCAGCACCGGCGGGTCGCCGAGCAGCGCCCCGGCGATGCCGAGTCGTTGACCCATGCCGAGGGAGAGGGCCCGGCCGGGCTTGCCGGCGGCCCGTCCGTCCAGCCCGACGGTGTCCAGCACCTCGTCGACCCGGCGGGCCGGGATGCCGTTGCTGTGCGCCATGGCACGCAGGTGCGCCCGGCCGGACCGGGCCGGGTGGATGGCCCGGGCGTCGAGCAGCGCGCCCACCTCGTGCAGCGGTCGGCGCAGCTCCCGGTACGCGCGCCCGCCCACCAGAGCCTGCCCGGCGGTGGGACGGTCCAGCCCGAGGATCATCCGCATGGTGGTGGACTTGCCGGCGCCGTTGGGGCCGAGGAAGCCGGTGACCCGGCCGGGCGCGATGTCGACTGTCAACGCGTCGACAGCGACTGTCGGGCCGAACCGTTTCGTCAACCCACGTAATGTGATCATGTGCTGACGCTAGGCGAGCGGCCGGGCGCCCCGCCGCGCCCGAACGGCACCACCCGCCCCTGACTTTCGTCAGGTCGGCGACGGGCCGATCACCGTACGTACTGCTCCAGCAGTGCCGGGGTGAGCCCGGCCCGGTGAATCGCCTTCAGTGCCGCGAGGAGGTCGTCCATCAGCGCCGGGCGAAAGTGCATCAGTAGCACATCGCCGGGTTGGACCACCTTTTCCGGGGTCTGGTAGCGCACCTTCCCCTCGTGGACGGTTTCGGTCCAGTGGAAGACCGCCTTCGCGCCGCAGTCGTGCGCGGCCTTCAGCGTGGTGCTGTCATGCTCGCCGAACGGTGGCCGGAACAGGGTGGGCCGCTTGCCGAACAGCCCCTCCAGCTTGTCGGCGGCGCCGCAGATCTCCTGCTTCTGGTAGTCGTACGACCGGCCGGCCAGCGAGTTGTGCGAGATGGTGTGGTTCTCCACGACCCCGCCCACCGCCTCGATCTGCCGGAAGTAGTCGGTGTGCTCCGCCGCCGCCGGCGAGTTGAGGAACATCGTCACCGGGATACGCGCCTCCCAGATGAAGTCGATCACCCCCGGCGGGCGGGCCAGCCCACCGTCGTCGATGGTGATGAAGGCGACCTTCTGGTCGGTCGGCAGTCGGTGCCAGAACGCCGCCGAACCGGTAGTGGGCAGCGCCACCGGTTGCGGCTGCGGGGCCTCGGGAAACGTCGGCACCTGGGACACGTACCAGGCCAGGCTCTTGAACGCGGGTTTCGCGGTCGGGGACGGCGAGGCCGAGGGGGTGGGTGCCGAGGCGGACGGAGTCGGCTGGGCCGCCGTGACCTGCCGAGCGTGCGCCGGGTGGCTGGGACCGACTGTGCAGGCAGTCAACGCCAGCAGGGCCAGAAGCGTTACGACGGCAGGGATCCGACGGGTGGGGATGGCTGACACGCCCGGAAACATACCGAGCGGATGTCAGGATCCGGTGACCCCGGGGGAGCGGCGGACCACGAACGCGTCCGGCATCCGGAAGGTGAGATTGTCCGGGCACCAGGGCGGACGGAGCACCGTCACCCCGTCCAGCAGCGGCGCGGCCTCGGCCACCACCACGGCCGCCTCCATTCGGGCCAGCACGTCCCCGACGCAGCGGTGCGCCCCCGCCCCGAACGCCAGGTGCCGGCGCGATCCACGCTGACCCGGACGGAACTCGTCGGGCGACTCCACCACCGCCGGGTCCCGACCGGCGCGGCCCAGCCACAGCACGAGACTGCTGCCCGCCGGCACCCGTGTGCCGCCCAGCGTGCTCTCCGTCGTCGCCACCCGCCGCCAGGTGACGATCGGTGGTTCCAGCCGCAACCCCTCCTCCACCACGTCGGCCACCGCTACCTCGCCGCTACGCAGGCCGGCCCGGACCACTGGCTCGCCGGCCAGCCGGTGCAGGAGCAGGGTGAGGAACTGCGAGGTGGTCTCCTGCCCGGCGACCAACAGGAAGAAGAGCGCGCCGACCACCACGTCCGGCGGGTGCCCGGCCGCGCGCAACTCAGCGGCCAGACCGCCACCGGTGGCCGCGAAGTCCCGCAGTACCCGGTGGAACCGGCCGACCTCGGCGGCGAGCGCCACCTGCCGGTCGGCGTCCAGGGGTGCCCAGAACAACTCCAGCGCGGCGCGGGCGAACTCCTTGACCGCGCCGACCGGCGCGTCCGGCAACTCGACAAGCCGGGCCAGCACCAGCAGCGGCAGGTCGGCGGCGAGGTCCGCGTACAGGTCGACCGGTTCGCCGGCGTCGAGCGCGGCGCCGATCCGGGTGACCCGGTCGCGGACCAGTGCGGTGAGCCACTGCCGCTGCGCGGCCACCCGGGCCGGGTGCAACGCCTCCGCGACGATCGCCCGGATCTGCGGATGGCTGACGCCCGAGTTGTTCGCCAGGGTCGGCGGCAACCGGAACCGGTGCCCGGCGAGCACCCGCAGCGCGGTCACCGGCATCGGTGTCACCGCGTCCAGCGCGTTGTCCGGCCGGTAGGTGACCGGGTCGGCGAGGACCTGGCGGACCAGCGCGTGCCGGGTCACGACCAGGTGGGTGCCGCCGACGTGGTCCGGCACCCGGGCCACGTCCGGCCATGCGGGGTCGGCCACCTGCGCCCAGCTGCGGAACAGCACCCGGACACGCTAGCCGGAGGCCCCCGGCAGCCCGGCTCGCAGCCGCCAGACGGTGGTGCGCTTCACCCGCACACTCTCCAGCGCCTCCGGCACCGGCACGTCGTACCCGGCCACCTCGTCGAAGCGGTCCCGGGGCAGGAACGCCCGGCCGGGGTCACCGACCAGCGCCGGCGCGCCGGCCCGGGCGGCGCGCAACAGGAACCGCAGGACCCGGCGGGCCATCGCCTCGCTGTAGAAGACGTCCCCGGCGAGCACCACCTCGGCGTCCCCGGCGTCGCCGTCGAGGATGTCGCCGAACTCGGCGTCGACGCGTACCCCGTTGGCCTCGGCGTTGAGGGCGACGGCCGCCACCGCCAGTTCGTCCACCTCGACGGCCCGCACGGACGCCGCGCCGGCGCGGGCGGCGGCGATGGCCACCAGGCCGGAGCCGGAGGCGAGGTCGAGCACCCGCCGGCCGGCTACCAGCTCCGGGTGGTCGGTGACGTGACGGGCGAGGGCTTGCCCACCGGCCCAGGCGAACGCCCAGAACGGCGGCGGCCGGTCGGTGGAGAACTCGCCCTCGGTCAGCTCCCACAGGCCGATCGGCTCGTCCGCCTGGTGCAGCAGCACCTCGGGAACGAAGGGGACCGGGGCCAGCCGGGCGTGCAGCCGGACGAACGTGCTGGAGAGCTCGGACACGGTGTGATTCTCCCAGCGGCCCGACTCCCGGCGTGTCGCGGGGGAGCGGTGACCGGTTCACCACGGGCGGTGAAAACCCACCCCGTCCTTGCCGTCCGGTGCGAACACACCCGTCTGGTCGGCGCGGTGCCCCGCTTCTAGCGTTGCGGGGTGGAGGCGACCGAACGGCGGACGGCGGTGGTGACGGTGTGGCGGTATGCGCTGAGGGCAGGGGTGGTGCTGGCCTGTCTGAGCGGGGTGGAGCTGGCGGTGGCCGCCCCGGCACAGGCGGCCTTCACCACCGAGATGAGCGGCCTGCCGGGTCGGTTCACCGCCGGTGAGCAGGTGCGGACGATCTCCGCTGTGGTCTCCCAGACGGATCGGCGTGCCAGGTGCGCGAAGGTGCGCTGGTCGATGGTGCTCACCGTGCAGGGCGGCCTCCGGCTCGACCAGGTGAAGATGGATCGGGTGGAGGAGAACGGCGACTTTCCGCTGGAGATCCGTACCGAGGGTGACGTGGCCCGGTTGACCGACCGGCAGCTCGACCCGGGAACGCTCTGCCCCGGCCGCACTGTCACGGCCCGCTACCGGGTGGCCTTCGCCGAGGACGTCACCCAGGGGCGGGTCACCCTCGCGGCCGAGGCGTACGACGCCAACCTGCGCCTGCTGGCCCGGCAGACCGCCACCCGCTCGGTGGTGGGAGTGGGCGGCGCCCCGACCAGTACGCCGAAGCCGACGGCGACCCCGCCGGAGCCCACCGAATCCGCTAGCGCGCCGGCCGAGGGCGAGAGCACGGCGACGGAGGAGCCGGTCGAGGAGTACCCGGCCGACGCCGCGCCACCGGCTGCCAACCGCCCGGTCGCGCAGTCCGGCGCGTTCGGCGTGGTGCAGCTCGCCTTCCTGCTCGGCGGGCTGCTGCTCTTCCTCGGGGTGGGGCTGTTGCTGCGGCTGCGGCACCTGACCCGGGCCGTGGCCGGGGACACCGACGAGGCCGACGACCCCCCGGTGGACCGGCGCTGGGAGCGCCCGGCCGCCGCCGATCCCTGGCGCCGAGCGCACCGCTGATCGAGGGCAGTGGGGCCGGCGGACACCCGCCGGCCCCACTGTGTCACTTCGAGAACGCCTGGAACTCGGCGATCCTGACCTGGCTCCGGGCCGGGCTGGCGGTCGCGCAGTCCGTCGTCGTGGCCGGGTCGTCGTCCTGCTCTCCCGCGTAGTGCGGGCCGCCGGTGCACTGGCTCGCCAGCACCTCGAGGCGCAGGTGGGTGGCGAGGGTGGTGGGTACCGCGAACGTCCGGAGGTTGATGTCGCGGCTGTACGCCCGGTACGCCCCGCCGGGGAACGCGTCCCCCGCACTGGTGTAGATCCGCTGCCAGCGCGTCGCATCCGCGCAGTCGGTGGTCGTCGCGTTGCAGGCGGACACCGCGAACGAGCGCAGGGCAGTGAGCGCGTTCTGGGCGCCGGTGTCGGGGTCGCCGGTGATCGCCGGGCGCAGCATCGCGCTGACGTTCACCCGCTTGACCGTCCGCGGGGCGTCGCCCGGCAGCGCCACCGTGAGCTGCCGGCCGGCGACCCCGTCCAGGGACGCCCAGTTCGTCGCCTCGGTGTCGTCGACGACCCGGTCCAGGTTGACACCGTCGCCGGTGACTGTGGCGCCGGACGCGGCGGAGGCGAGGTTGCGGCTCAACCGCAGGTCGACGTATCCGTCCTGACCGGACTTGGCCACCACGCTGAGCCGCTGGTGCCCGAACCCGGGGGCCACGGCGAGCAGGTCGTACGTGCCGGCCACCATCTCCACGGTGTCCGGGATCGGCGTCGCCGGATCGGTGTCGGCCACCGGCACGGCCCGTGCCTCGTACGCCCCCACGTACAACCGGATCGGCGCTTCGGCGCTGTCCCCGCGCGGGCGCAGGGTGAGCGTCGCGTTGCCGCCGCTCGGTGAGGCGAAACTCGGCGTCGGGTCGGTGTCGCCGGCACCGTTGGTGGCGGCGTCCCGGCCCATGCCGGAGCGCGCGAACTCGGCCCAGATCAGGTCCTGGTTCGCGCCGCCGAAGCGGAGCAGGTCGGCGGTGAGCATGTTGTCGCGCATGTCGAGCATGCTGACCTGGCTGGCGGCCTGGAGCAGGAACGAGTCGAAGACCAGCTGGGACCAGCGCCGGTTTCCCGGGCACTGATCTGCCGCGACAGTGCCCGACGCGCAGTCGAGCTGCCGTTGCGGGGTGCCGAGGCCGTACCGCTTCACCAGGGCGGAGCGGACCCGGAAGTTGGTGGCGCCCCAGATCTCCCCGTCGGCGTGCACGGCCGGGCCGGCGGTGTTGTAGCCGATGTCGGAGTAGTTGAGCGGGCTGCGGCTCAGGTCGTAGTTGCGGATGCCGCTGACCAGGTTGCCGGTGACGTAGCCGCCGGTGATGAAGGGCGTCTCACCGGGCGCGCGCAGTCCGTGCTGGAAGAGGTACTCGGCGGCGAGCAGGTCGCCCCAGGACTCACCCATCGCCCCGCCCTGGTGGCCGCTGATCCCGCTGTCCGGGCCGGCGATCATCCGGTTGGTGATCGCGTGGGTGTACTCGTGACCGATCACCGTCATGTCGTAGTCGCCGTCCACGCACGGCGGGTACGGCCCGCCGGCCTGCGGCTGCCAGAGGTACATGTTGGTGGTCGGCGGCAGCCCGTCGCGCGGAGTGCCCTGGTTGGCGTTGTTCCGGTTGCCGGTCAGCGCGCCCTGCTGGGCGCGGCCCTGCTCGGCGTCACCGCCCAGGCCGGACGGGGTGAGGTTGACCGCCTGGAGGTTCCACGCCGACTCGCTGAAGCCCAGCTGGTACGACCAGTCGTGCATCCGGTTGTGCATGGCGAAGAGGTTGGCGATCGACGCGTCCGCGTCGTTGCGCTGTGCGGAGGTGAACACCCCCGGGTTGCACCGGGCCTGGTGCCACTGGTCGGTGAAGGGGTACTCATAGTGGCGTTCCGGGCTGGTGGGCGCCGGCACGACCGGGGTGCCGGCACCCCAGGACAACACGGTGTTGGCCGAGTTGCCGCGCGAGGTGAAGGTCGGCGTGCCGGTGGCCGCGTCGACGTCCCACGGTTGGCCGGTGGCCGGGTCGCGGAAGGCGGCCTGGCAGCCGGGGGTCGGGTCGCCGCACCAGCGCACCCGGGGGTCCTGCCCGGGGCCGAGGTCGCGGGGCGGGGTGGCCGGGAAGACCGCCCAGCTCGGGTTGTCGGAGTCGAAGTCGACGAGGTCCTCGCGGACCAGCACCTGCCCGGTGCTGCCATCCACGTAGCTGGTGAACGCGGCCGGGTGCTCGGTGTCCGCGCCGATCATGGTCACCTCGTAGGCGGCCCGTGGCCCGTCCAGCGGAGTGGGCACGGCCACCGACCGGATGGTGTGGCTGGCCACCGCGTCGGCGGTCAGTTTGGCGTCGGCGAGCGCGGCGGCGTAGGCCTGCTCGGCGGTGCGGGTGGCCGGCGTCGGCGTGCCGGTGTTGCGGGCCAGCGAGGAGTTGACCGACAGCACCGCGCCGTCGGCGACCGCGAGGGTGACGAGGCCGTCCGGCCCGGCGGGCAGGTCGCCGAAGCGTTGCCGGAGGGTGACCACTGTGCCGTTGCCGATCGGCCGGACCAGCACCCGTTCCATGCTGGCCACCGTGGCGGCGTCCATGCCGAACAGGTGGTGGTTGGCGGCCAGGTAGGCGCGGGCGGCGGCCTCCGGGTCGGCGGGCAGCCCGCTGGCCAGCGGGGTACGGCCGGGGCCGAGCGCCTGCGGGGTGCCGAGCCGGTTCCACCGGACGTCGGGGTCGACGGCGCGGGCCAGGCCGCGTTGGCGGGCGTCGGGTGCCGCCGTACCGGTGCGGTTGTCGGCGTCGGCGGGCGCGTGGCCCTCGGCGAACGGCCCGGACCGGCGCTCGGCGGACGCCGCGCCGCCGGTGGGGGCCGCGGTGCTCACGCCGGTGGGGAGCAGCGCGGCGACCGTCGCCGTCGTCGCCAGGATGGCGATGAGCCGGCGTCGAGGCCGGCTCATCGGGGGTGACCACTCCGGTTGTGGCACGGGACCTCCTCGTGGGAGCGAGGTGGTCGGCCAGTCGCCGACCACAGATGCGCGGTGACGCATGCGCATCTGTGGATATCAGTCTCCCGAGGTCGCGGCAAGGTCCCGAGCCGCTATCGCACCAACAGATCGGAGATTCGCTCAGTCGCTCGGCGCCCAGTCGGGGTCGCGGCCGAACGCGGCCAGCAGGTGGTCCTGCTCGTCGGCGTCGTCGGGCACCCGTACGCCGGTGTGGACCAGCTTGTTGCGCCGGTAGGCGTCGATCTGACCGGCGAACCACTGGGCGGCGGCGTGCACCGCGTCCGGGTCGAGCCGGGGCTGTGCGCCGATGGCCACCGCCACGTCCCAGCCGTGCACGAGGTGCTCGGCGAGGAGTTGCCGCAGGTACTCGGTGGCCGGGGTGTCGCCCGCGGAGAGGTGCACTGTGCGATCGATGGTGCCGGGGTGGGTGGCGGCTATCTCGGCCTGCGCGGCGGCCTCCCGGGCCGTCGCGATCGGGTCGGCGCCGAGTTGGTCACCGTCGAGCCGGTCGCCGACCTCGTCGATGGTCCGGCCGGCGAGCAGCGGAACGCTCCACCGGTCCTCGGTCACCACGTGGTTCACGAGCGTGCGGACGTCCCAGTCCGAGCAGGGTGTCGGATCGGACCACTGGCCGGGCTCGATCTGATCCACCCGGTCGATGAATTCGGCCAGGCTCCGGCGGTACGCCTCCAGGAGGTCCATGCTGCCGATTGTTCCGGTCGACGGGGCGGACTGAGTCCGTTTTGCCCGGCCCGGTGCGGGGGATCGCTGCTGGGTTGCCCAGCTCAGTCCAGGTCGGCCGGGTCCAGGCCGAGCTCTCGGGAGGTGACCAGCCGGACCCACTCGCCGAACTGGCGGCGGGAGATCACCCGGTCGTGCACGGCGAGTTGGACGGCGAGGCCGTCCATCACCGCGCTGATCCGCCAGGCGGCCCCGTCGGGGTCGGCGCACTGGAAGGTGCCGTCGGTCACCCCTGCGGTGATCACCGCGGCCAGGTCCTGCCGCCAGCGCAGGTCGAGCCGCCGGGAGACCTTCTCCAACTCGGGCGTACGCAGCGACTCCGACCAGCCGTCGATCCACATGGACCAGGAGGTCGCCCGCCCAGCCGGGGTGTAGAGCTTGAGGATCCGGCGGAGCTTGGTCAGCGGTGTGGCCGAGGAGCGGGTCACCGCGTCGAGTCGGGCCAGATCCTGCTCGACCGCGTACGCGAAGGCCTGCGCGAGCAGCCGCTCCTTGGTGGCGAAGTGGTAGAAAACCAACGCCTGACTCACGCCCGCGGCATTCGCCACGTCCGCTGTCCGGGTGTTGGCCAGACCGCGCTCCACGATCACGTCGCAGGCGGTGCGCAGCAGGGCATCCAGGCGGATCTCGGCCGCACGTCTCGTCACGACCGTTACCGTAGCCCATCCGAGTGAACACGAACAGTTACCACCACGCGCCGATCCGCGCGGTGACAGTCGGAAGCCGGACACTTCTTTCGGGTGTCGTCTGTCGTTCCACGGAGAGTGTTCATCGAGGTCCGCTGCCCGGTGCCGGGTGGTGGAGACGTCGATGGTCGGGCATGCGACGCGATGATGACGATCATTGCCGAGGAATGTCGGAGTGTGACGGTCCGTGCTGGATTCAGCCATCAGGCCAGCCCCCTAGGAAGCCGGCCGAGAGTGACTCCGCTCCAGCCCCGGCCACCCCTGACGCGCCGAGGCGACCCCGAGTTGGCAGTCAAACACCCACTCGGCTAAAGTTCTCATCCGTCACCCGGGAACGTCCGGGGGCGTGCGGACGTAGCGCAGCTGGTAGCGCATCACCTTGCCAAGGTGAGGGTCGCGGGTTCGAATCCCGTCGTCCGCTCGGAGCTGCCGCCACGTATGACGGGGGCAACCTCGGTGGGGTGGCCGAGAGGCGAGGCAACGGCCTGCAAAGCCGTGTACGCGGGTTCAAATCCCGTCCCCACCTCGGCAACAAGCACGGGCGATTGGCGCAGTGGGAGCGCGCTTCCTTGACACGGAAGAGGTCACTGGTTCAAACCCAGTATCGCCCACCAGCAGGTGAACGGCTCGTTACCGGAAGTCCGGTAACGAGCCGTTCCGTTTGTGTGGCCTTGTGTCGAGAGCCAGTAGACGCCCGATCGAGACGGTTTCGTCCCGACCGGGCGTCCGGCCATCCGGATTATCCGGCCCGGAGGCTCATCGCACCAGCCCGCTGCACTCGAGTGGCCCGCCGTTATGCGTGTCGTCGAAGCACACCGAGAATGTCCAGCCAAGACCCCGGCCGTACATCGAGGTAAATCCGGTTTGACCTCCGAGGAGGTAATCCGATGAGAACTGGTCTTGGATGACGCGGTGCCAGTACCGCTGTATCAGGACCTTTCTGCCAATATTGATTCCCTGGCCGGCTGTCATCCGACCCCAATTGGAATTGCAGGTAGATGAGTAGTGCAGGGTGACCCGACTGCTGTTGACAGTGAAGTCGACTCGAACCTGCGAGACGAGCCCGCACCCCATGGTCTCCGGGTTACGTCCCAGGCAGCTATCCTCGTAACAGCCAGCGTGATAGATCCGCTGAGCGTTGGTCTGGTTGCAGCCCCAGATCTGCAGGATCTGCCCGCTCGAAAAGTTACTGGTCGGGACATCGACGCAGTACTGGTTGTCGCTGTGCGTGACCAGGCCGAAGGCGTGGTCGTACTGGAAACCCTCGTGCCAGCGTTGGGACGCGGAGCCGTTGCAGTTGTTGACCTTGAGGGTTGCTCCGGCCGCCCGGTCGCCGTCGAAGTCGAGGCAGAGCCAACGGTTGAATCCGGGATGCAGGTAGAAGCCGCCCTGGTCGGCTGCCTCCTCCACCCAGACCTGGGTCGGTGCGTTACTGGAAGACCACAGGTGAACAGGCGTTCCATGTCCGCCCCCGTACTGCACGTCCAGGCGCAGGTTCGACGGAATGCCTCCGGCGAAGAGCGCACGCCGGCGCCACTCTGATGGCATCGTCGGATCCCACTCGGCTGCGGAGGCGGGAGGCGCCATCACCGTCAGCCCGGTGATCACCGTGGTGATCACGAGCGTGAGCACCGCCACGACTCTTCGGACCGTTTTGAGCATGATTCTCTCCTCTGGCTGGTTGATCAGCAGACGTAGAAGGTGAACGGCGCCTGGGAGGGCGGGTCGGTGACGATCGGGATGGTCAGATAGCCGCCGCCGACCGTCAGTGGTTGGCCACCGTTCGCGGAGCCGACATATGTTCCGGTCGGTATGCCGCAGGTCGGGTAGAACCACCGCAACGCGCTGCCCTCGGCTCTGTTCTCCGGCGCCGGGATCATCTTGAGTTTCGTCGAGCTGGGTGACGTTTCGCCCTCGATGAAGTCCCATGCGGCGGCGAGCGCGCTGGAGTAGAAGGGATACTCGTCGCACTGGTGGCCGGTGGGCACACGCGGATCCGGGCAGGCGCTCTGGGCATATGGCGCGGAGTCCATCCAGTCCCGGCTCTGCACCTTTTCCATCTCGGTGTTGCTGACGAAGTTGAGGTGAACCCAGGGCGGGTTGGCGACGAGTGCGTCGAGATCATTCTCGGCTGCGCCGGCTGCGTTTCCGGTCGTGGGAAAGATCAGGGGAAGATCCATGCACGGGTCGCCGACGACTCCTCCGTGGGCGCTGAGTCGTAGGCACGTCTCGGCGGCGTGCAGCGCCTGCGCGTCGCTGACCACCCAACGTCCGTTTTTCGGTGTCCGGGTGGCGACGTAGTCGAGGATCCGCTGCTTCACGGTCGCCGCCGTACTCACACCGTTCAGTTGCTTGTTGACGATCGCCGCGAGTTGCTGTTGTCCCTCCGCGGTGGGATGGAAGCTGCCCCTGCCCGGCACCTCCTGGCCACTGCCCGGGGAGGCAGTGGCGATGACGCCGTTGCTCCACTCGATGGTCATGAAGGAGCACGCCCAGTGGGCCACGCCCTCCCGCCAGGTCTGGGTCGAGTTGAGGAATCGGATGTTCACGCCGTCCTGCCGTACCTTCTCGACGGTGTTCGCAATGGCGATGTTGAGCAGGTCGCCGAGGGTGTTGAGGAAGTGCAGGGAGGTCTTCTCGATGCCGATGCAGCCGCTCGAGGCGGGCTTGTCGGGGAAGAGTTGCGGATATCCGAGGACGAGGATCTGCGCGTTGGGGGCCTTGGCGGCGACGGCCCGGTAGGTGGCTTCGAGGTGTTCTCCCAGCCAATCCCGGATGATCTTCTTCCCGTAGACCCGCAGTGCTTCGGGATCGACCTTGCCGTTGCCTCGGGTGAGCTTGTGCGACGGCGAGTAGCAGGAGTCCTGGGATGCGATGCAGCTGCGCATGACCTCGGCGAACCGGGCGTCGTTTCCTCCGATGGTGAGCGTCACGAGGGTGGTGTCGACGTCGAGCCACCCCTGGTCGACCTGGATGACCTCGCCGCTCTTCTGCGACTTGCGCCCCCACGTGCCACCGACGTCACCCCACACCGTGTGCCCAGCGACGTCGCTGGATGCGGGCGGGTCGTTGGCGGCGTCGAGACTGACCTCCGGTGAGATCGCGCCGGAGCAGGCGATGAAGCCGAACGAGGCAGTGCCCTCGGCGGCCTGTTGCGCGATCGTCTTGGTGTGGCCGGGCAGCTTCACCTGGGTGGGAAAGGCCCCGGTCCGAGAGCGGTGGCAGTCGTTCACGTCGCCGTTGGAACGCTTGTAGTCACTGTTGGTGAAGTACGGTGCGACGCCCTCACCGGACGAGTAGGAGTCACCCATCGCCACGTAGTTGGCCAACGGCTTCGTGGTGGGCACGAAAGCGACCGCGTCGAAGGCCACCGCGTCCTCACCGTCACCGTCGACGGTTTCGGTGCTCAGCCGTACCCGGGCATCGCCGGCGAGCGGGAATACCCCGAGGTCGACCCAGGTGAGTGCCTGGACCGCCTGATTCACCACCCGGTGACGGGTCTGCCCGTTCCCGAGGTCGATGACATAGTCGGCCTGCCGGGTCCACGCACCCTGCTGAGGCAGGTGGACCATGACCCGGGTCCAGCCGTGGATCGGCTGGCTGAGTGCCCAGGTGCCGGAGACCTTCTGCTTGCCGTCGCGCATGTCCCGGTGCCGGGTGTGCGCCATCCAGAAGTGGCCGCCGAAGCCACTACCCAACTGGTGGAAGTCCACCTTCGAGGGGAACAACCCTGCGGTGTCCATCGCGAAGTTCAGCGTGAAGGTACCGGCCTGGGGACCCGTACCGGGACAGTTGGGGCGGATGGCGGGGACGTCGGCCGGGACGTCGTCGATGACCAACGCGCCGGTGGGTAGACCGTCACGGGTGCACCGTGGCGGGTAGGAGGTGCCGTCCTCCTGGTAGGCGTATCCCTCGTCGAACCGGATGAACTCGTAGCCGCAGGTGTCGAGGCAGTTCGGCTTCCAGCTGACCGCCTTGTTGTACCAACACTTCAGGTCGAACTGGCCGGCGGCGTTGCGGTGGGCGCACGGCCCCGGCGGTTGCTCTTCGAGGCCGGGCGCGGTCGGTTCGTGCTGCGCGCCGGGCTCGCAGTTGTTCGTGGCATCGCAGAACAGGTTGACCGGCGGCTTGACCCCGCGTCGGTTCACCGGACCGGCGACGGGACCCCCGTTCCACTGCGCCGGGCGGAACTGCGCGACGAGGACGTTCGGGGCCTCCAGCACCTCGTTGGGGCGAGCCGCGAAGCCCAGCACCTTCTCCTGGTAGGGCCATCGCTGTGGGTTGGAGGCGTCGGCCGCCGTCGAGTCCATGAACGGCAGCCGGTTCGCCGGGTAGATCGGGTTCGCCGGGTTGTTGATCCACCCCACTCCCCAGGCGCCGTTGTTCTGGGCGGCAGTGCTCTGTGGGTGGAACCCCGAGTTGTACGCCCACAACGCGAAGAACCAGTTCTCCAGGAAATGCGCCTGGCCGCCGTGGATGATCAGACCGGCTCGCCGGGTCTCGTTCCACTTCTCCTGAACGATTGTCATCCCGGCGGCGATGTTGGCGGCGAAGTCCAACGCGACGGCGCGCTGCGTCTCGTACGGCAGGGCGGGCCCGTCACCAGGTCGTTCCCGACCTGCCCGGCGCATCCGGTCGGTGACCTGCATGACCCCGTACCCGCAGTCGGCCTCGGCGAAGTCGACGTCCCAGTCGTTCCCGGCGTCGTCGTCGTAGACCTGGCGGCCGTAGAAGTTGCCGATCAGGGGATTGCCGGTGACGCCCGGGGCGGTGTTGCTGGACGCCTGCCAGGTGTTGGACTCCTGGGCGGCGATGCCCAGCAGGATCTGCGCGGGTACGGCGCCCCCGCCGTCGAGCGGCACCGGTGGGAACAGCCCCTGCGGCGTGTACGCGGGCATGCCGAGGCTCTTCCAGTTCGCCGGCCGCGCGACAGTGAGTGCGTTCTTCACCGCCTGGTTAGCCGCCCACTCCACCTGGCGTGGCTTGGGCTGGAGCGCCTGGTTGCGTGGATCGTTACGCGGTACCGAGCAGGTCCGCTCCTCCTCGACCGGATTGCTCGGGGAGCCGGCCGCGGTGGTCGTGGACGACTTGCGAGCGTTTGCGGGTTTTCCCGCGACCAGTGACGGGTGCATGTCCCGGCCGGCGGCCGCGGTCCGGTCGGTGCCGGGGTCCACTGTGAACGCGGCCTGTTTGCCGGTGGAGGTGAAGGACAGGGTCAACCCGACCGTACGGGCTGCCGAACTGTCACCACCGTGTTCGGGGGTCCAGGAGTTGGTGATGGTGGCAGCCCCACCGAGGGTGGACAGCTCGGCGCCCTTCGGTACGGGCAGTAGCCGCACCGGGCCTGCGGGACCCGCATCGTCGGGGCGCCGTGCCGCACCTGTGACGAACGTGCGCCCACCGGCTCCCGGCGCCAGGTCGATCTCGGTGAGCCTGCCCCTCGCGACGGTGTGCACTGGTCCTGCGGGACGGCGCTGACCGGCTCTGGCCCGGGTCACGGTGGTGGCGCCCACCCGCCGGACCGAAGCGACGTCGCCCTCGCGGTCGAGGAAGGACACACCCCCGTCCGAACCCGCGACCAGCCGGAACGGCACCCCGCTCGTGCCGGCGACCGCGACCCGTCTACCCGTGCCGTCGATGCGGATCAGCCGATTGGCGTCGACCGCGACGATCTGCCCGTTGGCCATCGGAACGGCGGAGGTCACCTGACCATCCAGGGTCAGTGGCGTGTCGGTCCTCCCACTGGCCGCGTTCACCCGGATCAGCCGCGTCCGGGTGGCGGTGTCTCCGGGTTGGTCGGCCGTACGCGCCTGGGTCAGTACGGCGCTCTCGTCGACCCCGCAGGCCGGGCTGAAGTAGGCAAGCGACGACAGCACCGGCAGCTTCACCACCGCCCCTGTGGTCAGGTCGACCACCGCCGTGAACGCCCCCCGGTCGAACAGCGCCGCCTCGTTGGTGAAGGTGCGTGGCGCGTAGGCCACGACGAGACGCCGGCCGGAGCCGGTCACGCACGCGTTCCCGATCCACCTGTCGGTGTCGAAGCCCGGCTCGGACAAGGTCGCCGCCGTGCGCCAGCGGTAGCCCTCCCGCGCGTCGGCCACCAGGACGTGCAGCCCGTCCGCGTCCCCGGAAGTGACCCAGGCCCGGTCTTTCGAGGTCCGCCACCGCGGCCCCAGGAGTGCGGCGCGTTTGCCGGGGGCCACCTCCGACGGGTCGGCCGCCGGGGAGTCGGGCGCCGGTGGTGGTGCCTTCGGGTCTGCCTGGGTGGGAGTCGCGTGAATCAGGGCGGCGGTGGACAGGAGGACGACCGACGCCGTCAGCGTCGCCAGGAGTCGGCGCCAGCCGGCGCCGCGCGCCACAGTGGTCCGGGCTGCCAACGGCGTGCGTCCCATACGGGTGCCTCCCTCGAGAGTGGTCCCCGAGAGGGCAACGGGCGTTCTGCCCAACCCGTCAGGGGATCAGAGGGATCGTCACGAGCTAGGCCGGGCGCTGGGAAGGGCTCGCCGTTGTTCCGAACAGGACAGTCCTGTCCGGGCTGGTCAAGGCATCGCTCGGACAGGAACTCGAACAGGCGGGTCGGTCGTCGAACAACCGTCCCGGTCCGGAGATCCCCGCCTGGTGGATGAAGGTCGGAGGTTTCACCGGAACGCGTCGGAGGCCCCAGGCCATCAGTCGACGCTGAGCCGGTAGCCGATGCCTCGCACGGTGTGCACGCGCAGTGCGTCGTCGACGGCGTGCAGTTTGCGACGTAACCGCTTCACGGCCGAGTGCAGGATCGACGTGTCGCCGAGGAACGCGCAGCCCCAGACCGATTCGAAGAGCCGCTGGTAGGTCCAGACTCCGACCGGTGCGGTGGCGAGTTGGGTGAGCAGGTTGCGCTCGAGTCGCGTCAGGGCCAGCGGTTGTCCGCGCCACGTCACCCGATGGTCGAGCGGGTCGATGGTGAGGTCACCGAGGTTGATCTGGCCGGCCACGCCGACGGCTGGAGCGGCTGCGGCAGCGGCTGGAGCGGGGGCGGACGCGGTGGTGGGGAGCCTCGCCGGCCCGCTGATGACCGGCCCGGCGATCATCGCCTGCAACTCCGCGAGGTCGGTGCAGATCACCAGGGTGCCGAGTCCGTCCAGGCGCCGCACCATCCGCTCGCGCACCGACACGTCGGCGGTCACACAGAACACGAGGGACACATCGTCGATCACTGTCGTACCTCCCCAGGCGCCAGTAGAAGACAACGCTGTCTGAACCCCGTAGTCAATGGTTTCCGGCGGGCGGCCACCCCGTGATCCACTCGGGCTCGCCGGGTCGTTCGTTCGCTTTCAGAAGGTCAACAGGCGGAACTCGCCCACCGGCCGGAAGCCGAGGCCGTGGTAGACCGACTCGCCGACGGCCGACGAGGTGAGGGCGGCGGTGCGGGCGCCCCGCTCGGCAGCCAGATCGAGCGCCGCCCTGGTCATGGCCGCTCCGATGCCCCTGCGGCGCTGCTCTGGCTGGGTGCCGACGAAGTAGAGGGTGACCAGACCATGGCTGATCCAGGCGACGGCCGTCGCGACGATCCGGCCGTCATCGAGGCGACCGGCCAGGCGCAGCACGGTGCCGTCGCCGGTGAACGCCTTCTCCCGTTCGATCGTCGCCGCCACACCGTCCGCCGGGATTCCGGACACCCTGGCATAGGCCGGGACGAACGCGGCGAGGTCGGTCGTCTCGGCGATCTGCATGCCGGCGGGAGTCGGCACCTCGGCCACCGCCCCGATTCGCACGGTCATGATCGGCATGCGGGCGACCTGCACCGCGCCGAGGGAGACCAGGCCGTCCGCGGTGCCGGCGTCGCTGTCCGGGCCGACCCACCAGATGCGGGGTACGCCGTGCAGGCGCTTCCGGGCTGCGACGAGCGCGTCCCGTGGTGTGCGCCCGACCACCCGCAGCACACCGTTGAGGGGTGCGTGCGGCACGTCACTGCGGTAGGTCGGAAGGTCCGGACCCCCCGCGACACCGATGTTCCAACCGAGCAGGTACGCCCGGTGCGCGGCCAGCACCGTGTCGAGAGGCTCCATGATCTGGATCGTAACGCGGGCCGGCACACCCTTCGGCCAGCGGAAACGGCTCTCGGAGCGGCGGCTGTGACCGGCGGTACTTTGTCGATCGTTCCAGATAGCGGGTAGCGTTCAGCCATGGCCCGCACCCGTGAGTTCGACCTCGACGCCGCAGTCGACGCTGCCATGGACGTGTTCCGGAGCAAGGGCTACGAGGGCACCTCCATGCGGGACCTCTCCGAGGCGACCGGCCTGGGCAGCGGCTCGATCTACGCGGCGTTCGGCAGCAAGGACGGCCTCTACCTGGCGGTGCTCGACCTGTACCGGCAGCGCTACGCCACACCGATGGTCGATCTGCTGCGCTCGGGCAACGACGCGCGGGCGGTCATCCGTGAGGTGTTCATCGGCACGGTGGACGACATCACCGGCGACGGCCGGCACCTCTCCTGCCTCATCGTCGGGGCGTCGATGGAACGGGCGCACCAGGACGTGCGGGTCGCCGAGCGGCTTCGCTCGACCACCCAGTCCCTGGAGTTGGCGCTCTACGACCTGCTCGCCGAGGCGCAGCTGCGGGGGCAGATCACCACCGACCGCAGCGCCACCGACCTGGCCGGCTTCCTGGTCACCAGCCTCCAGGGCCTGCGGGTGATGGGTGCCATCAACCCGGACCGGGCGGCGCTGACGCGTTACGCCGAGGTCGCGCTCACCTGCCTGAACTGACCGCCGGACACGGTGGTCGGCCGTTCACCCGAATGAGGAGTCGAGCATGAGAGCGGTCGGACTGCTGCGCTACGGCGGGCCTGAGGTGCTGCGGGTTGTCGAGCTCCCGACGCCGCACGCGGGCCCGGGCGAGGTCCGCATCCGGGTACGCGCCGCGTCGGTCAACCCGGCGGACACCCTGATCCGGGCCGGTATGACGCCGGTGCGACTGCGCGGCAGCGACCCGCTGCTGCCCGGCCAGGACATCGCCGGCACCATCGACGAGGTGGGTTCCGGCACCAGTGGCGCACTCGCCCCGGGTGACCCGGTGATGGCCATGGTCAACCCGACCCGGGCGGCCGGCGGCGGATACGCGGAATGGGTCGTGCTCCCGGAGTCCTGGGTGGTGCCCGCTCCGGCCGGCATGTCACTCGCCGAGGCGGCCACGCTGCCGTTGAACGGGTTGACCGCCCTGCATGCCCTGGACCAGTTGCGGCTGCCGCCCGGCAGCACCCTCGCGGTGACCGGCGCGGCCGGTGCCGTCGGCGGGTACGCGGTACAGCTCGCCAAGGCCGCCGGTCACCGAGTGTTTGCCGACGCGGCGCCGAATGACGCCGAACTGGTAGCGGCGCTCGGCGCCGACGTGACGGTGACCCGAGGCCCGGGTGTCGCCGACCGCTTCCGGGAGCATGCCCCGGACGGGGTGGACGCCGCTGTCGACACCGCGTTGCTCGGTGGCGCGTTGTTGCCCGCCGTGCGCGAGGGTGGTGCCGTGGCGCTGCTGCGCGGCGGGCCCGATCCGGTGCTGCGGGCGCAGGCCGACCAGCGGAGGATCGACATGGTGTCCGCGTACGTGCACGAGTACGACGGGCGCCGCGACAAACTCGACCTGCTTCGGCGACTCGCCGAGGAGGGTGCGCTGACCCTGCGGGTCGCCGGCCGGTTCCCGCCGCAGGAGGCGGCCCGCGCGCATCAGCTCCTGGAAGCCGGAGGGGTACGCGGCCGGTTGGTCATCGAGTTCTGATTCCACCGGCAACGCCGGAGCGCGATGGTCCACTCACCGGCGGCGGCGACGCCTACCCGGCGTCTGCTGCCTGCGGGGTCACGGGCGCGAGAGGCCGGCCGCCTTCGGCGAGGCGGCCGGCCCGGAATCACTGTGGTCTGGCGGCTCCGCCAGCTGTGGGTCTGGCCGGGTCACAGCGGCGGGGCGATGTCCCGCCGCTCCTCGACCTGGCGGTACTCCACCGGCTGCTCGGTGGTGGTGACGACCTGGCGGCGGCGACCCCAGATCAGCGTGGTCATGATCAGGCCGAGCACGCCGGCGCCCATCAGGATCCAGCCGACCACGTCGAGGTTGATGCCGCCGACGCTCGCGTCCAGTGCGAAGGTGAGGATCGCGCCGAGCGCGATCAGGAAGATGCTGGTGCCGATACCCACGACAGCCTCCTTAAGGGGGTGTGGTGCGCTGTCGAGCCCTTCAGTACCCCGGCGGGGACCAGCGCAACCGCGACCAGTCAGGGTGCCGTTCCAAGCGATCTTGGCATCGGGTAGAGTTCACCTGTCACCGGCGCTTGCCGGAGACGTGCGGACGTAGCGCAGCTGGTAGCGCATCACCTTGCCAAGGTGAGGGTCGCGGGTTCGAATCCCGTCGTCCGCTCGCGATGCGCCCCACGGGGCCGCCACGGGCGATTGGCGCAGTGGGAGCGCGCTTCCCTGACACGGAAGAGGTCACTGGTTCAAACCCAGTATCGCCCACCATCCATGCAAGTGGATCAGAAGGCCCGTTACCGGATCTCCGGTAACGGGTCTCGCCGTTTCTGCTTCCCGCACCGGGAGACCCTCGGTCACTCGCCGGCGCGAAGTACCTCGCTCAGCCGGTCGCGTCGCCGCAGCGCCGACTCGACAGGTACGACGGTGGCGGCCGTCGCCAGCAGTGCCACACTCACCAGACCCAGCAACCACCACGGCAGGACAGCCGTCGGGTCGGCGGCCTGGCCGGTGAGCAGCCGCAGGTCGAGCGGGCCGAGCGTCAGACGTGCGAGCAGGGCCCCGAGTAGCGGGCCACACACCGCGGTGACCACTACCGGCGGCAGTAGTTCTCCGGCGGCGACCCAGCGGGCGTCGCGTGGCCGCAGGCCGAGGGTCCGCAGCCGGGTCAGGGTCTGCCACCGCTGCGACGCACCGGCGGCGGCGGAGAGCGTGAGGCCGAGCAAACCCAGCGCCAGCAGCACCGCGGCGACGGTCCACGCCAGCCGTACCAGCCCCGCCGTCAGCGGAGCCACCCGCTGCGCCCGCAGGACGTCCGCACGCAGCACGACGTCGGAGGCGATTCCGGTGTTCGACACGGCCTGCGCCGCGCCGGGGCCGGTGACCCAGACGGTATTCGGAACGGCGGGCAGCCCGGCGACGGCGAGGGTCGCGGCGTCCACGATGACGACGTCGTCGACGCCGCCGACGGAGGGAGCGGTACCGACGGCGGCGAGACGGATCGCCGGGGCGCCGTCCCGGGGTAGCTGCAGCCGCGTGCCGGTGCGCAGACGGCCGTCAGCCGAGCGGACCAGCGCTGGGACCTCCCCGGGGCCAGGACCGGGTGCCGTGAGCCGGGCCAGCGCCGGCGCGTCGGGCAGCGGAGTGGTGGCCAGCAGGCGCTGGAACGCCGCGGTGTCCACGACGACCAGGCGTGGGGTGAGCAGCGTCGACTCGGTGAAGACGCGTGCGGAGTCGGTCACCTGCGCGACGACGACGTGCCCTACCCCGGGTGCGGCGGCGATGCGCTCGCCGAGCGCGGGCGTGGCGGCCTCGGCGTCGGCGCCGACGTCGAGGCGGGCGTCGGCGCCGACGGTGCTCCACGCGCCGTCGGTCAGGCCTCGGGTGACTGTGGCGCCGAGGATGAGCGCGAACGACGCGAGTGCCGTGGTGCTGACCAGAACCAGCAGCGGCAGCGCGCGCCCGGCCGTTGTGGCCGCCTGGGCGGCACTGAACACGGCCAGCGGGCGGCGCGAGCGTAGGGCCTGTCGGAGCGAGAACCGCGCCCCGAGGGGCAACAGCCGGAGCAGGACGAGCGCGCCGACGAGCGCGCCCAAGGCGAGGGCACTGATCGGCAGGATGAGGTCACCGGTCAGCTCGCCGTTGTCCCCGTCGGAGGCCAGGGGCAGGAGCCCGCGCTGGTGCAGTGTGACGAAGGCGGCGACCGCGGCGATCAGGACGGCGGCCTCCGCTGCGGTGCGGCGCAACTGGCCGGTGGCCCGGATCCAGCGCCGAGCGGCCGGGTTGGCGGGTTGGCGCCGGTCACGGCTGGCGCGGGCGGCGGCGAGGGTGCCGAACGCCGGCCCGGCGACAACACCGGCCAGGACCACGGGAACGGCCCAGGACCAGGAGACGCCCGGGGCGGCCGCGCGGGCGAGCGCGAGCCCGACGGCGGCGGCCGACACTGACACCACTGTGGACTCGATGATCAGTTCCGCACCGAGGTCGGGTAGCGCCGCCCCGCGCTGCCGGGCGGCGCTCAGCACCGGGGTACGGCGGCGGACCAGCAGGTCGGCGGCGAGCAGCAGGACCAGCACCGTGGCGGTCAGTACGCCGGCGAGCAGGACGGCGGCCTGTGTGGAAGCGGCGCTGTTGCGGGCACTTGCCTCGCGTAGGGCGGCGTCGAGCTGCGATTCCCACTTCAGGGATTGCTCGCGGTCGCTCGACGAGCCGGAGGTCGCCTTGAGCTTGACCACCTGGCTGGCGAGCGCCGCGGTGGCGTCCCAGGTGAGCGCGTCGGGGACGGGGGCGAAGTGGATGGTGCGCCGCAGTTGGTCCTCGTCGACGGCGAGCCGGGCGTCCGGTAACGACTCTCGCGACAGGAGGCCGGCGAACCGGGTGGTCCCCACGCCGTCGGCGCCGGGCACGGGGCGCAGGAGCGCCGGGGCGAGCCGCCAGGCTGGGTCGTCGCCGTCCGTGGGTCGGTAGATCCCGCTGATCCGGACGTCCTTGTCGCGACCCCGGCCGTCCTTGAGCGGAATTCGATCGCCGGGACCGAGGTCGAGTGCGGCGGCGTCCGCCTCGGAGAGGCCGACCTGCACCGGCCAGGGCGGCCCGTCGTAGGGGATTTCGACGTACTGGTCGGAGACGGCGGGGCCGGGTGGGCTGCCGGCGATCCAGGTCACGTCCGGGCCGCCGTTGTCGCCGGCCAGGTAGGTGAACTGGAAGGTACGCGGCGCGCTGCCGCCGGTGATGTCGAGGATCGGGCCGTTGGCAGTGGCGAGGGGCGGGAGCAACGCGGCATCGAGATCGGGCCCGAGCTCGGATGTCGCCCGGGCGCGGAAGTTGTCGAGGGCCTCGGCGAGGCTGGGCATCCGGACCCGCCCGCCGGTCGGCCCGTCGTCGCGTTCCCAGTTGGCGTGTACGAGGACGTTCGAGTCGCTGCCGGCGCGGCGGACCGTGTCCTGGACGGCGTTGTCGGCGGCGGCGCGCAGCAGCGGCGGCGCGGCCCCGGCGAGCAGCGCGACGGCTGCGATGACGGCGGCGGTGAGCAGCAACGGTCCGGCGTCGGTACGGCCACGGCCACGGACGCTGGGCCAATGCAGCGCCGGCCGCCAGCGGGTCAGCCACCGGTTCACGGGGCCACCCGCAGGTGCGCGGCGTCGGCCCGGCGGACCTGGACGGTGACCACGATGGCGACCACCAGCATGCATCCGGCCAGCAGTACGGCGAGCAGTGCGGCCTCGGCTGGCCACGGCCAGTGTGGCTGGGTCGCCGGGATCGGCGCGGCACCGGTTTCGGAGCGCACGAGCAGGGGAGCGACGACGCGGGTGGCGAGCGCGCCGACGGCCGCGCCCGCCGCGAGCAGGGGCAGCAGAACGCCGGCGTGCTGGCCGAGCAGCACGGCCCGGATGCCGCGCCGGGTCATCCCCAGGCCGCGCAGTCGCGTCACCTCGACGGCGCGGACCTGGAGGTCACAGGTGACGTGCAGGACGACACCGGCGAGCAGGAGCAGGGCCGCAGCCGGGACGATGAGGCGGAGTGCCGCCGGCAGCCCGGCGAGCAGCGGGCCGCCGGTGAGGCGGGCGGTCTCCGCCTCACGGGTCGCGACGGTGCCCAGGTGCAGGGCGGCGGCCCGCTCGGCGGCACCGGGGCCGGCCGGGTGGCCGACCCACCAGGCGTCCACCGGGAACGTCAGGTCGCCGGTGACGGCACGTGCGCGCGACAGCGTGTCCAAGTCGGCCAGGACGGCGACGGCGCCGGGGGCGGACGGCACGGTCGGCACGACCTCGGTGACGACGACCGGGACGGGCGTGATGCCGACAGTGACGCTGAGCTTGCTGCCGTTCTCGGCGCCGACCTCGCTGGCGAAGCGGGCGGAGACGGCGACGGGCACCGGGCCCGGGTTCGGGAAGGCGGTGGCGACGAGGGTCCGGGCGGCGTCCTCGGCGCCGCCGAGGTCGACGGTCGCGGCCATCCGCAGCGTGGTCCCCGTCGGGGTGGCGGACACCGTGACGGTCGGGTCGCTCAACCTGCTCGGGACCGGCGGCGCGGACGTGGCGGTCCAATCCGATCCGTCAGTGGGCCTCTCGGCCGACCCGGCGGGCGGCACTGTGAGTGTGACGGCGACAGCGACGGGTCCGCCGACCGCGTCGGCGGTGACCGGCAGGGCGACCGCGACGAGGCGCAGCCCGTCAGCCGTCGCGCAGGCGGGCAGCCGGAACTCCTGGCCGTCGAGCGGTATGGCGGGACCGGTGCAGGACGTGCGGAGGCCGGTGGCGTCCTGCAGCATCAGCCGGGGCGTCACGACGAGCGGAATGTCGCCGGCGGCGGTCCCGGTCAGGACGAGTGGGGCGCCCGCCGGAACGGCGAAGCCGTTGACCCGGGTGCGTGGTGCCAGCGTGGCGCCCACGTCCGCCCATCCGCTGTCGTTGTCCAGCCGCCCGCGTAGCAGCGCGTCGGCGCGGGTGGTGTCGACGGCGACCAGGCGCGGCGCGTCGCCGGCGTTGCCGAGCCACTGACCGACGGCGGTGCCACGGTCGAGGGCCGGACTCACGGCCCCCGCGGTGGCCGCGCTGACGATCGCGCCGTCTCCGGCCACCGGCGCCGTGCTGAGGGTGAGGGCCAGGTCGGTGCCGACGGCGAGCGCGGCCTGGTCGCGCTGCGACTGGTGCCACGTGTCGTCGAAGGCGAGACCGAAGGTTCCGGCCGCGCAGGCCAGTCCGACGAGCAGTCCGGCGGCGACCGCCTGTGGCCGGCGGGCGGCCTCGGAGACCGCCAGCGGAAGCGCCAGCCCTCGGGCGCGGTACGCCAGCCGGTCGGCGCCGCGAAGGGCGGGCAGTACCACCCGGAGAGCCAGGGCGGCGCCCGCGATGAGCAGCAGCGCCGGCGCGAGCACCCGGACCGCGTCGGCGCGTGGGCTGGCGGCGGCGGACTGCGCGTACAGCTGCCACCATCCGGCGGCGGCGAACACCGCGAGCATCAGGTCGGCGCCGGATCGGGCCAGCAGTTCGCGGCGGGTTCGCTGGTCGCCGGCTGTCGGGACGGGCCGGATCGCCAGGACGACGAGCACGGCGGCGAGCACCAGCGCGCCACCGGCGACCGCGAGGACCTGGGCACCGGCGATCGCCGGCCGGACGGTAAGGCCGGCGCCGTCCAGAGGCGGCAGGTGGGTCAGGCCGGCGTGCAGGGCCGACGAGGCCGGTATCGCGATCGCGGCGGCGACGGCGGCGACGAGCCCGGCCTCGAGTGTCGCGGTGGCGGCGAGTTGGCGACGGCTGGTGCCCAGGGCGGACCGCAGGGCGGTCTCGTCGGCGCGTATGCCAGTGGTCAGACGGCCGGCGAGGACGAGTGCCGTCGCGGCCAGGACACCGCCGAGGACGGCGATGGCCAGCACGACGGCGGCGGTGACGTGCCGTTGGTCGTCGGCGGCCCGCAGGGTCAGTGGCAGTTCGGAGGCGACACGTGCGAGCCGGACGCGCTCGCCGAGGGTGCCCGCCAGCCGGCCGTCGGCACTGCCGACGGCCCCAGCCACGGTCTCCAGGTCGTGGCGGTTGCTGTCGGACAGGTCCGGATGGGCGGTGACCTCCAGCCGGTCGACCGTGGCGCCGGTGGTGACCAGGTCGGCGAGGTCGACGAGGAACGGGCCGTAGGCGTTGACCGGCTGTTGGAAGCGGCCGTCCCGGTAGCCGGTGGCGGAGCCGGCCGCTGCCAGCGGGTCGCGGTCCCAGCCGCGGCCCGGCAGCGGGCGCACCACACCGACGACGACCACGTCGACGGCCGGGACGGGCGCGTGGGCCAGCTCGGCGCCGAGGCGTACCCGGTCACCGGGGGTGAGGCCGAGCAGTTGTGCGGTGGACTCCAGCAGCACCGCGTCGCCAGGGTGCTGTGGCCAGCGCCCGGTGACCAACTCGGCTCGGGTCGGCAGGTCGTCCAGCCCCGACAGGTACGCCTGGGCCGGCACTGTGGTGCCAGCGGCGAGCGCGGGCGGCAGCGCCCGCAGCACCGTCGACGCCCGCGCGCTTGTCGTCACCGGAAACGGTGCGAGCGTGGAGGCCACCACGGTGCGGGTGTCGGCGGCGACGGACGACGTGTCCCGGCCCTCGACGGTGCCGGTGTAGACGGTCACGTCGACGGCGGCCGGGGCGGCGCGGGCCAGGGCGACCTCCAACGCCCGCTCGGCGGTGTGGGTGACCAACAGGGTGCAGGTACCCAACAGGGTCGCGCCGATCGTGACGACCCCGAGGAGGGCTGCCAGCAACGGCCACTGCGCGCGGGCGCGCCGGCTGACCAGCCTCATCGTCGCGTCACCCGGCGTCTGGCACTGGCGCGTGCGACTGCCCGGCCGCCTGTTCGTCGAGGTGCCCGTCGTGGATACGGATCACCCTGTCGGCCAGGGCCATCATCACCGCGTCGTGCGTCGACACCAGTACGGTGACGCCCTCGGATTCCACTATCCCGCGTAGCAGGGCCATCACCGACAGACCTGTCTCGGCGTCCAGTTGCCCGGTGGGCTCGTCGGCGAGCAGAAGCTGGGGCGAGGCGGCCAGCGCGCGGGCGATCGCCACCCGCTGCTGCTGGCCGCCGGACAGCTCGGCCGGCCGCTGCCCGGCGTGGTCGGCCAGGCCGATCAGCTCCAGCAGCAACTCGACCCGCCGCTCACGCTCGGCCGGGGCGACGCGGGCCATCCGCAGCGGGGCCGCGACGTTCTCCGCGGCCGACAGCACCGGGATCAACCCGAAGCTCTGAAAGACGTACGACACCTTCTCCCGCCGCAGCCGGGACAGGCCATCCTCGTCGAGCGCCGTGACGTCGGTGCCGTCGACCCGCACGGTGCCGGCGTCCGGACGGTCCAGGCCACCGATGACGTTGAGCAGGGTGGTCTTGCCCGAGCCGGACCGGCCGACGAGCGCCACCATCGAACCGGCGGCCACGTCGAACGACACGCCGTTCAGGGCGTGTACGACTGTCGGCCCGGTGCGGAAGCGCCGGTGTACGTCGCGCACGCTCAGCAGTGGCTCGCTGCTCATTCGCCGCTTCCCGAGTCGGGGTGGATCGTGATGTGGTCGGGTTCCAGGGCCAGCCGGACCCGTCGGGTCAGCGCCAGCGCCTCGCGGAACTCGCGGGGCACCTGGACCCGCCCGGCCCGGTCCATCACGGCGTACTCCTCGGCGATCGTGTGCGTGTCGCCCTCCGCGTCGGTGGTGGTGCGGCGCAGCACCTCGCTGCTGGTGCGTCCATCCCGGATCGCGACGGTCCGTTCGACCTGGCCGCTGACCTCCGGATCGTGGGTCACCACGACCACTGTGACGCCGTAGCGCCGGTTGACGTCCCGCAGCACGCCGAAGACCTCCGCGGACGTGGCGGCGTCCAGCTCGCCGGTGGGCTCGTCGGCGAGCAGGACCCGCGGTTGGTTGGCCAGCGCCACGGCGATCGCGACCCGCATCTGCTGCCCTCCGGAGAGTTGCCCGGGGCGGCGATCGGCGCAGTCGGCGACACCGAGGCTGTCCAGCAGCTCGGCCGCGCGTTCCCGGCGCTCCTGCTTCGCGGTACGGGCAGCCGTCATCGGCAGGTCCACCATCTCGCGTGCGGTCAGGTAGGGGATCAGGTTGCTCGCCGTCTGTTGCCGTACGAACCCGACGGTGTGCCGCCGGTAGTCGACCCGGTCCGCGCGGGACATCGCCAGCAGGTTCCACCTGTCGACCCGGACCCGTCCGGCGGTGGGGGCGTCGATGCCGGCCAGGATGGAGAGCAGTGTCGACTTGCCCGATCCGGAGGCACCGACGACGGCGACCAGCTCACCGCTCTCCACGGCCAGGTCCAGGCCCTGCAGTGCCTGGACCTCGATCGAACCGGTCTGGTAGATCCGCACCAGGTTTTCGCAGACGATGAGCGCGTCCCGGCCGAACTCTGGTGCCCGCGCGGTTGGCTGCGGCAGGGACAGCGGTGTGCTGGACATTCCCTGCTCCGTCCGGGTTGTGCTGATGCAGATTGAAGCAGTTTCGCAATCGGCGCCTCCGTTGACCATGCCCGGGGTGGCTTTCCTGCATTCTGGACGAGGGTCTACCGCCGCGACCTCCACCCGCCGGGAGCCGGTTTTCGCTGTGGCGGGTCGTGAACCTGCCGGGCTCTGACGCCGACTGAACAGGCGAAGGAGGGCCGATGAGCGATGAGTTGCTGGTGGTCCGCTGCCAGTTGGGTGAACGGGAGGCGTTCGCCGAGTTGGTGCAGGGCTGGCATCCGGCGGTCGAGCGGTACGTCGGGCGGATGCTCGGTGGGTCCGACGACGATGTGGTGCAGGAGATCTGGTTGGCGGTCTTCAAGGGGCTGCCGAAGTTGCGTCAGCCGGACCGGTTCACCCCGTGGCTGTTCATCATCGCCCGTCGGGCGGTGATGAACCGGTTGCGGGACGCGTACGCCCACCCGGAACCCGAACCGATCGACGACCTGCCGGGCGCCGACGAGGCGGAGGAGGTCGTCAACCGGGAGACGCTGGCCGGGGCGTTGGCGGCGCTTCCCGCCCGGGAACGGGAGGTGCTGCTGCTGTTCCACCTGGAGGATCAGCCGCTGGAAGCCTGCGCGCAGATCTGCGGCATACCCGTCGGCACTGTCAAGTCGCGGCTCAACCGGGCCCGCAGGTTGTTGCGCCACGAACTGGTACGGAAGGGGTACGAGGCATGACTCCGGAAGAGGTGCTGGCGCGACTGGACGCGCCGTTGTCGCTGCGCAGGCGGGTCGGCTATCTGGCACTGGCCTTCACCGGTCTCACCGCGAGCGCCCTGATCGGGCTGCTCTGGGCGACCGAGCCCGGGTTGCCGACGCGTACCAATGTGGCCTTCGCCGTCCTGGTGGTGATCGGCTTGTGCTGGGCGGTGTTCGGTGGTTGGGCCGTGACTCGACGGACTCCGTTGTTCGCCCGGGACCGGGTGGTCGCCGGCTGGCTCGGCGTCGGGGCCTGGCTGGCATTCAGCGGTGGCGCGCTGATCATCAGCCTGCTGCGTCACGAACTGGAGCCGGCGCTGCTGGGCGTTGTGCTCCTGCTCGGCGCGGTGGCGGCCCTGAACCTGCGGGCGGCCCGTCGGGCGCGAGCGGCGCTGCTGCGCCGCAGGAACGTGCTGGCCGGACCGGCGACGGGCAACAGGTGAATGGCGGCACGATCGTGAGGTTCTGCCACGAGCAGATCCGCTGCCGGTGAACAGGGGTGCCCTTGCCCGGTCGACGCCCGCACTGTGGAGCGCATGAGACTGCTGGTGCTGGGCGGTACGGGCTTCGTGGGCGGGGCCGCTGTCGCCGAGGCCGTGCGCCGCGGCTGGTCGGTGACGGTGTTCAACCGAGGGCTCCACGGCACGGTGCCGTCCGGCGTGCTCCGGTTGCGGGTGACCGCACCGCGCCGGACGGCCTGGCCGCGCTGGCCGGCGGCGAGTGGGACGTCGCTGTGGACACCTGGGACGGTGCGCCGCGGGCCGCCGGCGACGCCGCCCGCGCCCTCGTCGACGGGGTCGGCCACTACGTGTACGTGTCCAGCGGCTCGGTCTACACCGACCATGCCGAGGCGGGGTTGCATGAGGACTCCCCGGTGGTGGACGCCGACCCGGGTGCCGTCGACGGCGACTACCCGCAGCTCAAGGCCGGTGCCGAGCGCGCCGTGCGGGAGGTGTTCGGTCGGCGTGCGCTGGTCGCCCGGGCCGGCCTGATCCTGGGCCCGGGCGAGGACATCGGCCGGCTGCCCTGGTGGCTACGGCGCATCGAGCGGGGCGGGGACGTGCTCGCCCCCGCGCCGGCCGACCTGCCGGTGCAGTACGTCGACGTCCGCGACCTGGCGGGGTGGATGCTCGACGCGGGCGCCCGGCGGGTGGGTGGCACGTTCAACGCCGTCGGTCCTCCGGCGCAGACCACGATGGGCGAGCTGCTCGACGGGTGCGTGGTCGCCACCGGCTCGGACGCCCGGCTGCGGTGGACCGATCCGGCGTCGATCCTCGCCGCCGGGGTGCAGCCGTGGAGCGACCTGCCGATCTGGCTGCCGCGCGGGCACCCGTACCGGGGGTTGTTGGAGCAGGACGTGACCCGGGCACTGGCCGCCGGGTTGACCTGCCGGCCGGTGACCGAGACCGTCGGCGACACCTGGCGCTGGCTGCGCGAGGTCGGTGCGGTTCCCCCGCGCGCCGGACGACCGCAGCGCAGCTCGATCGGGCTGGACCCGGCAGTGGAGGCCGCCGTGCTCGCCGCCTGACCGACGCCGCCGTCGGCCGAAGGGCACGTCGTGATCAGCGTTCGCGGACCACAGCGACCGGGCAGTGGGCGTGCTGGATGAGTTGCTGACTGACCGAGCCGAGCAGCATTCCAGCCAGCCCGCCCCGGCCGCGGCTGCCGACCACCACCAGCCGCGCGTCCCGGCTCGCCTCTATCAGCATCGCCGCCGGGTTGGTCGACTCCAGGTCGACGGTCACCGCCAGTCCGGGGAACGTCCGCCGCCACGGCTCCAGCGCCTGCTCCACGGCGGCCCGCTCGTCGGGCACCCCGGCCGCCCCGCCGGGGCCCGGTGTCCAGGCGTGCAGGACGCGCAGCGGCAGCTGCCGCTGCGCCGCCCGTTCGGCAGCGAAGCCGAGCGCCACCAGCGAAGGCTCCGAGCCGTCCACCCCGACCGCCACCGGGCGGCCCGACGCGTCGGTCACGGCGCTGTCGGCCCCGTCCCGGACCACCACGACCGGGCAGTGGGCGTGCGCGGCGACCGACACCGCCGTCGACCCGGCGAGCAGGCCGCCGAACCCGCCGTGACCCCGGCTGCCGAGCACCAGCATCCCGGCGTCCGCCGAGCGTTCCTGCAACACCAGCGCGGGCGGCCCGTCGTACACCTCGCCGGTGATGGTCAGCCCGGGGTTCGCCGCGGTGGCGTCCGCCGCGGCCCTGCGGACCAGGTCCTCGACCTGCCGGCGGGCGGTGTCGTCCGGCCACACGCCGGGGGCCACGCCCGGACCGACCCAACTGGCCACTGTCAGCCATTCGAAGACGTACGCCAGCCGCACCGGCTGGCCGCTGTGCCGCGCCTCCTCCATGGCCCAGTTCAAAGCCACCGAGGCGTCGGTGGAGCCGTCGTAGCCGACCAGGATCTCCGCGTCGCGCACGTCGTCCTCCTTCAGGGGGTGGTCGGGTCGGTTTCGCGGACCCAGCGCCATTCGGCGACCTGTGGGTCGTCCTCGCCGTACTCGCGGGTGTAGTCGCGGGCCGCCTGTCGGGCGTCGACCATTCGTTGGCGCAGGTGCGCGGCGCTGGCGGCCAGCCCGGGCACCCGGTCGATGACGTCGATGACGAGGTGGAAGCGGTCCAGGTCGTTGAGCATCACCATGTCGAACGGAGTGGTCGTGGTGCCCTCCTCCTTGTAACCGCGCACGTGCAGGTTCTCGTGGTTGGTGCGGCGGTAGGTGAGTCGGTGGATCAACCATGGGTAACCGTGGTACGCGAAGATGATCGGCCGGTCCTGGGTGAAGATGGTGTCGAACTCGTTGTCGGTCAGCCCGTGCGGATGCTCGGTGTCCGGCTGGAGTCGCATCAGGTCGACCACATTGACCAGGCGCACCTTCAAGGTCGGCAGGTTCTGGCGCAGCAGCTCGACGGCGGCCAACGTCTCCAGGGTGGGCACGTCCCCGCAGCAGGCGAGCACCACGTCCGGTTCGGTGCCGCCGTCGTTGCTGGCCCATTCCCAGATGCCCAGGCCACGCCGGGTGTGCTGGATCGCCTCGGTCATCGTCAGCCAGTTCGGGGCGGCCTGCTTACCGGCCACCACCACGTTGATGTAGTGCCGGCTGCGCAGGCAGTGGTCCATCGTGGCGAGCAGCGTGTTGGCGTCCGGCGGCAGATAGACCCGCACCACCTCGGCCTTCTTGTTGACGACGTGGTCGATGAAGCCCGGGTCCTGGTGGGAGAAGCCGTTGTGGTCCTGCCGCCAGACGTGGCTGGAGAGCAGGTAGTTCAGCGAGGCGATCGGCTGCCGCCAGGGGATGGCCCGGGTCACCTTCAGCCACTTGGCGTGCTGGTTGAGCATCGAGTCGACGATGTGGATGAACGCCTCGTAACTGGTGAACACGCCGTGCCGACCGGTCAGCAGGTAGCCCTCCAGCCAGCCCTGGCACAGGTGCTCGGAGAGCACCTCCATGACCCGCCCGTCGGGGGAGAGGTGGTCGTCGCCGGGCACCGTGGCGGCCACCCAGGCCCGGTCGGTCACCTCGAACGCCGCACCCAGTCGGTTGGACGCGACCTCGTCCGGGCCGAACAGCCGGAACGTCTGGGGGTTGGCGCTGATGACGTCGCGGATCCAGGGGCCGAGCACCCCTGTCGCGCCGGCGATCGGCGTACCCGGTTCGGGAACCTCCACGCCGTAGTCGCGAAAGTCCGGCAGGGTCAGGTCGCGCAGCACCACGCCGCCGTTGGTGACCGGGTTGGCGCTCATCCGCCGGTCACCGCGCGGCGGAAGCGTCAGCAGCTCCTCCACCGGCGCGCCGGTCGCGTCGAACAGTTCCTCCGGCCGGTAGCTGCGCAGCCAGCGCTCCAGCTCGGCTCGGTGCGCCGGGTTGTCGCGTACGCCCGACAGGGGCACCTGGTGGGCGCGGTAGGTGCCCTCCACCTGGGTGCCGTCGACCTCACGCGGGCCGGTCCAGCCCTTCGGCGTCCGCAGAATGATCATCGGCCAGCGGGGACGTTCGACGTCGCCTCCGGAGCGTGCCCTCCGCTGGATCTCGACGATCTCACCCAGCACACGGTCCAGCGTCGCGGCGAGGGCCCGGTGTACCCGGGCGGGCTCGTCACCGGCCACCACGTACGGCTGGTAGCCCGATCCGCGCATGAGGTCGAGCAGGTCGGCCTCGGGGATCCGGGACAGCACTGTCGGGTTGGCGATCTTGTAGCCGTTGAGGTGCAGGATGGGCAGCACCGCGCCGTCGCGCGCCGGGTTGAGGAAGACGTCGGAGAGCCAACTGCCGGCCAGCGGCCCGGTCTCCGCTTCGCCGTCGCCGATCACGCAGGCCACCAACAGGTCCGGGTGGTCGAACGCGGCGCCGTAGGCGTGGCTCAACGCGTACCCGAGTTCGCCGCCCTCGTGAATCGAGCCCGGCACGTCCGCCGCGACATGGCTGGGGATGCCGCCCGGGAAGGAGAACTGGCGGAAGAGCCGGGACATCCCGGCCTCGTCGCGGGCCACGTCGTGGTAGCGCTCCGACCAGGTGCCCTCCAGCCAGGTGTTGGCCACGATGGCCGGTCCGCCGTGGCCGGGGCCGGTGACCAGCATGGCGTTGAGGTCGCGCGCCACGATCACCCGGTTGAGGTGGGCGTAGATCAGGTTCAGGCCGGGGCTGGTGCCCCAGTGCCCGAGCAGCCGGGGTTTGATGTCGTCGGGGGTCAGCGGCTCGCGCAGCAGCGGATTGTCCAGCAGGTAGATCTGCCCGACGGTGAGGTAGTTCGCGGCGCGCCAGTAGGCGTCCAGCCGGCGCAGCTCGTCGTCGGTGAGGGCGTGGTGCACGTCGAGAGCGGTCTCCATCATGCTGCCTCTCGCGGGTAGGAATGGGGCGTCCGGCGTCCAGCCTGGCCGCTGCGTACGCCACGGGTCAGGGCCGTTGGTCAGGCTCCGGGTGGGCGCCGGGCCCGGTCAGCGGCGCCTCGGCCAGGCCGCGGACGACGACCACCGGGGCCGGGGAGTGGTAGAGCAGGGACTGGGCGACGGCGCCCAGCATGGCCCGGCCCGGTTCGTCGCCGCGGGCGGCGACCAGCGCCACCTGCGCGTTGCGGGACGTGTCGATCAGCACGTCGGCGGGGTCACCGCGTACCACCCGGCACTCGGTCGGCACCGTGTTGTCGCGGCCGGTGTGCCGGTCCAGTGCTTCGGTGAGCTGCTCGGCGACCGCGTCGGTGTCCTCGTCGTACTCCACGACCCGCAGCGCCAGCAGTCGGGCGCCCCGGCGGGCCGCGCACCGCACGGCCCATTGCAGGGCGAGGTGTGAGCTGGGCGAGCCGTCCACGCCCACCAACACCGGGCCCTGCGGCGGCGGCTCACGTCGGACCACCAATAGGGGACAGCCGGCGCGTGCGGCCAACTGCACGGCGGTCGTCTCGGCCGGAACACACTGACCGCTGCCCGCCATGCCGCTGTCGCCGACGGCCAGCAGGAAGGTGCCCTCCGAGCGGCGGATGAGGGTGGGCAGCATCGCGCTCTCGACGATCTCCCCGCGTACGGTCAGCCCCGGCTCGGTCTGGTGGGCGAGTTGCGCGGCGCGGGTGATCAGTTTTTCGGCCTGGTCCCGGGGTGCGGCGACGGTGTCCGCGGCGAAGGCCGCGCGCCAGTCGAAGGTGTGCAGCAGGTGCAGTGGCCGGCCGTGTCCGGCGGCCTCCTGAGCGGCCTGTTCGACGACCGGGAGGTCGAGTTCCGACCCGAGGCCGACCAGCACCGCTGCGTCGGCGGGTGCGGCCATCCGATATCACCTCCCGGGCGTCGCGCCCGGCACGACCAAGCTGTCCCTGACCGAGGGTAGTCGGATGTGCCCGGTGGCGGGTCCGATCCGCCGCGTCCGACGCTCGTCAACCAGGGTTGACAAGCCACCAGTTGTCAACGTATGTTGACGGCATGAGTCAGGCGACAGAACTCGCGGCGGCAGCCGGCAGCACCGACCCCCGGGTCGGGCTGCGTGCCGTCCGCGCGCTACGCCGGCTCCTTGAGCGGCTCGAGGTGGTCCAGGTCGACAACGCCCGACGACAGGGCTGGTCCTGGCAGGAGATCGCCGACACGCTCGAGGTCAGCCGGCAGGCAGTGCACAAGAAGCACGCCGGGCGACCGGCGGTCAACTCATCCTGGGAGGCGTGATGTTCGAACGGTTCACCGACCGGGCGCGCGACGTGGTGAAACGGGCACTGGAGGAGGCGCGGGTCGAGGGCCAGCGGCCGGTCGGCACCGAGCACCTCCTGCTCGCCCTGCTCGCCGACGACGCCGGGCTGGCCAGCCGGGTGCTCGCCGACGCTGGCGTACGCGCCGACGACCTGCGCGAACGCGTACGCCGGCACACCGTCACCGGCGGCGCGGGCCTCGGCGACGCGGACGCCGCGGCGCTGCGGGAGATCGGCATCGACCTGGCCGCGATCGTGGCCCGCATCGAGCAGTCCTTCGGCCCGGACGCGCTACGGGAGGCGGTGCCGGCGCCACGCCGCCGCTGGGGGCGGAAGCGGTACCTCGGCGGGCCGTTCTCGCCCCGCTCGAAGAAGGCGCTGGAGCTGTCCCTGCGGGAGGCCCTGCGCCTGCGCCACCGCCACATCGGCACCGAGCACATCCTGCTCGGGGTGCTCAGGGAGGGCAACGGGCTCGGCGCGTTGGTGCTCACCGAGTCCGGGGTCGACCTCGATGATCTGCGCCGACGGGTGGAGCTCGCCCTGCGGGCGGCGGCCTGACGGGCGAGGCCGGGTTGAAACCTGTCTGTGGCACTTCCGACGCGCGTCGGTCGCCGGGTCGCTGAAGGCGTCCGGGTGCTGCACACTGGCGCCGTGGATGCTGGACAGGACAGGCGGCCCTCGGGCGGCGACGGCGGGTTGCGCTCCGCTGTGGTGGTCAACCCGGTCAAGGTCGACGATCTCGACGAGTTGCGCCGGACCGTCGACGACGCCCTGACCGCGGCCGGCTGGCCCGCGCCGCAGTGGTACGAGACGACAGTCGACGATCCGGGTCGCGGCCAGACCGAGAAGGCCGTCAAGGACGGCGTAGACCTGGTCTTCGCCTGCGGGGGCGACGGCACCGTGATGTCCTGCGTCAGCGGGTTAGTCGGCACCGACGTGGCCCTCGCCGTGCTGCCGCAGGGCACCGGCAACCTGCTCGCCGCCAACCTGGGGCTCTCCACCGACCTGGCCGCCGGGTTGCAGGTCGCCGTCGAACGCGGCCGACGACTGCTCGACGTCGGCGCTGTCGAGGACAAGTACTTCACGGTGATGGCCGGCATGGGCTTCGACGCCCAGATGCTCGAAGCCACCAACGAGACCACCAAGGCCCGCATCGGCTGGCCCGCGTACGTGATGGGTGCCGCCCGCCACCTCCGGGACCGGCCGATGCGGGTGCAGATCCGCATCGACGACCGGCCGCCGGTGCGCCGTCGGGCCCGTTCGGTCCTGATCGCCAACGTCGGCCGGCTGCAGGGCGGCGTGACCCTGCTGACCGAGGCCGAGCCGGACGACGGCTGGCTCGACGTCGCCGTGCTCACCCCGCGCAACCTGCGGCACTGGCTCGCGCTCGGCTGGGCGGTGATCCGCCGCAGCGGCCAGGTGCCGCAGCTCGAGATCTTCCGGGGCCGGCGGGTGGTGGTCACCAGCAACCGGGCGCAACCTCGGGAGTTGGACGGCGACCTGATCTCCCCGGGCCGGCAGTTGCGGGCCGAGGTTCGGCCGCAGGCGCTCTGGCTCTGCGTCCCCCAGCCCGAGGACGCCCCCGACCTGGCCGTCGACGCGCAAGGTGCCGGGGAGCGGGGCGAGCAGCTGATCGAGGAAGCCCGCAGTGAGTAGTACCCGGATCGTGCCGGAGACCCGGCTGATGGCCGACGAGGAGCTGTCCGCCGACGACGCCTGGCACACACTGCGCGGGCAGGGTGGCTGGCACCTGCTGCGGGACGCGTTCATCCGGTTCCGCTACGGCGACGGGTTCAGCCACTCCCGGGCCTTCGCGCTGCAACTCTGCCTCGCCGTGGTGCCGTTCCTGATCGCCCTCACCGGCCTGATCAGCGAGCTGGGCGTCGAGGAGGGCGGCCGGGTGGTCGCCGACACCGTCCTGGCGCTCACCCCCGGCCAGAGTTCGCAGATGGTCGGCGAGCTGCTCGGCGATGGCGAACGCGTCGAGGACGCGGGGGAGCTGGCGCTCACCCTCGGTCTGCTCACCGGCCTGTTCGCGCTCACCACCACGATGGCCCAGATCGAGCGGGGCGCCAACCGCATCTACGGCGTCGAACGGGACCGCCCGGCGCTGCGCAAGTACCTCCGGGCCGCCGTGCTGGCCGTCACCGCCGGCCTGCCCGCGCTCGCCGGCTTCCTGATCCTGGTCGGCGGCGGCGCGATGGGCGACTCGGTCCGCGAACACTACGAGTGGGGCGAACTCGCCAACGGCATCTGGGACGTGATCCGCTTCCCGCTGAGCCTCGGGCTGACCGTCGTCGCCGTCGCCGTGCTGTTCCGACACGCGCCGCGCCGCAACCAGCCCGGCCTGTCCTGGCTGCTGTTCGGCGCCGGCATCGCCACGGCGCTGTGGTGGCTGGCCAGCCTGCTGCTCGCCGCGTACGTGCGGTTCAGCGACGGTTTCGGGCAGACCTACGGCGCCCTGACCGGCATGATGGCGCTGCTGCTCTGGGCCAACCTGACCGGGATGGCGCTCTTCGGCGGGCTGTCCTTCGCCGCCCAACTGGAGGCGCTGCGCATCGGTGCGCGGGAGCCCGCCCAACCGGATCTGTGGGAGCCCGACCCGGACCGCGCCGAGCTGTACGACACCGGGGACATGTCGGCGCTCTAGCGGCACCGGCGTGTACGACGGACGCGGATCGGGTAAAGCGCCTCGCCAGAGTCGACAAGGGAGGTGCGGGGTGACCGCGGTCAAAGAGGTGGCGCACCGTCCGATCGGTCATTTCGCCGAACGGAGCATTGCCGGTCTGGTGGCCGTCACCGGTGCCGGGGTGGCCTTCGGGCTGCTGTTGTTGCTCGTCCGGGTGCGGTGGAGCCCGTTGCAGGATGTCGACCACGGGCTCGCCGAGTGGTTCAACGGGCTCGTCGCCCCGCACCACGCGCTGGTCACAGTGCTCCAGGCGGTCACGGACCTGGGCGGCCGGCCGATCCTCATCTGGCTGGTCACGATCGCCGTGGTCGGGCTGCTGATCCGGCGGCAGCCCCGACTCGCCGTCTACCTGATCATCACGGGGGTCGGTGGCCTGATCCTCGACCCGTCACTGAAGACGCTTGTCGGCCGGCTCCGCCCGGTCGTGGACGTGCCGATCGCCAGCGCGCCCGGCAACAGCTTCCCGAGCGGGCACGCGCTCGGCTCGTTCGTCGCGTACGGAGCGCTGCTGCTGGTGTTCCTGCCGGCGATGGCGCCCCGCTGGCGCAAGCCGGCCATCGTCGGCGTCGGTGTGCTGGTGGCACTGGTCGGGCTGACCCGGATCGCGCTGGGCGTGCACTTCGTCTCCGACGTGCTGGCCGCCTGGCTGCTCGGGGCCGCCTGGCTGGGCGTCACCGCGTACGCCTTCCGGCTGTGGCGGCGGGAGCGGGGGCGGCCGGTGCCGCCGCTGACCGAGGGCCTGGAGCCGGAGGCGGGGCACGACATCGCCCCCGCCCCGGCCGAGGAACACGTGCTGGCCCATCCCCGCTCGGCGGTGGCCGAGCTGCTGGTCGGCTGGGTGATCGTGTTCGGGGCGCTGTACGGCTTCGGCACGTACGTCAGCTACCACGCCAAGGGCACCTTCTTCGACACGCTCGACACGAGGGTGCCGCAGTGGTTCGCCGAGCGGCACACCGAGGTGCTGACCGACGTGAGCTGGTGGTGGAGCAAGTTCGGTGACACCCACGCCATCCTGCTGATCTCGCTGGTGTTCTGCCCGCTGGTGCTGGCGGTGTGGCGGCGCTGGCGCCCGGTGCTCTTCGTGGCGCTGGCGATGGTGGGGGAGTTGACCCTCTTCCTCGCGTCGGCCCGCGCGATCGACAGGCCGCGTCCGCCGGTGGAGAACCTGGACGGGCAGATGCCCACCTCGTCGTTCCCGTCCGGGCACATCGCGGCCACGATCTGCGTCTGGCTGGCGATCACCCTCGTCGTCTTCCCGCGTACCGACCGGTGGTGGCGTTGGATCTTCGTGGGGCTGGCAGTGCTCATGCCGGTCGGGGTGGCCACCTCCCGGATGTACCGGGGGATGCACCACCCGACCGACTTCATGGGCGCGATCCTGCTCTCCGCGCTCTGGATCGGCTTGCTCTACCTGGTGATCCGCCCCAACGAGGACCTGAAGGAAGGCAACCGACCGGCCATCGAGTCGGAGGACGTGGACAGCCTCGACGACGAGCTGGCGCGGGCCGGCCGAGCCGACTAGGCGTCGCCGTCGTGCTGCGGGTGATGACCTGGAACATCCGCACCGGCGGCCGGGATCGCGGCGGCCTCGACCGGCTGGATCAGGTGGTCCAGCTCGTCGACGAGCAGGCACCGGACGTGCTGGCCCTGCAGGAGTTGCGCGGCTTCGACCGGGACGGGCTGATGGCCGGCGTGGCGGGCCGGGTGGGGATGATTCCTCACCTGGCCCGGTCCTGCTTCGGGCAGCCGGTGGCAGTGCTGGTCCGGCCCCCGTACCGGGTCGTCGACGCGGGGTCGGTGCGCCGCCCGTTCCACCACGCCACCGCCCGCGTCGTGGTGGCCACGTCCGCCGGCCCGTTCACGGTGCTGGGGACCCACCTCTACCCGTACTCCGGGGGTCGGCGGCGGATGGAGGTCGACTGGTTGGTCGCCGCGATGCGCCGCGACCGGGGGAAGCTGACGCTGGTCACCGGTGACCTCAACTCGCTCGACCCGACCGTCGACCACACCGCCCGGCTGGCCGGCATGCCCACCCTCTACCGGCGGCGGCACCTGCGTCGCTCCGGTGACGCCGTGGACACCCGCGCTGTCGCCCGGCTGCTCGCGGCCGGCCTCGTCGACCTCTGGCCGGCGGGCAACGTCGGCGCACCGGAGGCCGCCGGCCACACCGTGCCCACCCGGCTCGGCGGGGCCGAGTTCGCCGGGATGAGGCTCGACTACCTGCTCGGCAGCCCGGCGGTGGCGCGGCGCACGCACGGCTGTCGCGTGATCCGCGACGGCGCGGCGGCCACCGCCTCCGACCACTATCCGCTGCTCGCCACGCTGGAGTTGTCTCCCGGCTGACGCCACCCGTCGGCTCGCGCTGCCGGTGCCACCCAGGGCCGTGGCGCGCATCGATTACCGTGCCACAGTGACCGACCGCCGCACCCTCCGTTCACCGCTGCCCGGTCCGCCGAACGATCACCGGGCCGCGCCGGCGAGGGCTCGCTCGGCCGCCGACTCAACGGTCTCGGGCACGGCGCGGCCGGCCGCCGTCGCGCCTCCGCTCGTCGCGGCCGTCGCGCGTGGTGTGGCGCTGGTCGTGGTGCTGCCGGTACGCCTGCTCTGGGAGCTGATCGTGGCTGCCGGCCGACTGCTGCACCGGTACCTGTTCCGCCCGACGGGCCGGTTCCTGCGCCGCTGGCTGCTGGCCCCGCTGGCCTGGGTGCTGCAGCGGCTGGTCTGGCTTCCGCTGGTCTGGTGCGTCCGGCATCTGCTGTGGCTCCCACTGCTGTGGGTCGCCCGCACGGTGATCTGGCCCGTGCTGGTCTGGTTGACCCGTCATGGGCTGCGCCCGGCCCTCGTGGTTCTGGGGCGCGTGCTGATCTGGCTGGCCAAGTACCTGGTCCTGTGGCCGCTGTACTGGGTGGGCACTGTGCTCACGCCCGTCGGTCGGCTGGTCGCCGCCGCGGTGGTCGGCGCGTGGCGGACGGCCGGACGGGTGCTGCGACTGCTTCACCGGCTACTGCTGCGCCCACTCGGGCGAGGCTTGCGCTGGCTGTGGCGGGCCACCGTCACGCCTGCGGCCCGCTGGGCCCGCCGTTCGGTGCTCGACCCGGCCCGGCTGGCTGTCCGGGAGGTGCTCGAAGGCCTGGGCCTGCGCCGTTGAGACGTGCGGGGCTCAGAGCACCAGATTCAGCAGGATGGTCAGCACCACCGACGCCACGATCGAGAAGAGGATCATCAGGAGGCAGCCGAGGCCCCCGCCGAGCGGGCGGATCTCCGTGTTGCCGAAGCGCATGACGTTCACCTGTCCGTGAGTGCGGGATGAGGGGCGAGCAGGTGCCGGATCACGTCCGCGACGGCCGTCGGGGTGGTAGTGACCACGTTGTGCGCGGCACCAGGAACGACCACCAGGGCTGCCTTCGGCACCAGCCGCGTCGCCTCGTCCCGCCACCGTTGCGGCACGACCGGGTCGCGGTCGCCGGTCACGACGACGGTCGGCGCGCTGACCCGGACGAGGTCCGCCTCGATGGCGTTGCGCACCGAGTGCGACAGCGTGGCGAGGACCCGCCAGGGCCGGGCGTTCCAGACGTCCCGCACCAGGATCGGGGCCTGCAGCGGCGCCTCGCGCAGGCTGTCCACCAGCCAACGACCGAACTGGTCCCGTCGGGACCGGGCCGCCGGGTCGCTGGTCGGCCCGGCCAGCACCAGCGCGCGTACGGCGTCGGGGTGGGTCGCGGCGACCGCGGCGGCCACCTCCGCGCCGAACGAGTGCCCCAGCAGGCAGACCGGCGGCAACTGGTACGCGGCCAGCCAGGCGGCCAGGTGGTCGGCGTGCCGGCGGACGTCGTACGCGCCCTGGGAATGTTCGCTGAGCCCGAAGCCGGGCAGGTCCGGCACGTACACCTGATGGGTGGCGGCGAGCGCGACGGCCAGCGGGGTGAGATAGCGGTGCGAGACCGCCAGGCCGTGCACGAGCACCACGGGTGGCGCCCCGGTCCCCGGGTCGGCGCTGCGGCGGGTGTGGGTGCGCAGTCCGTCGACGACCCGCCACTCGCTGGTCAGCCCGCCGGCTGCCCGGGGAGCGGCCATGGCGAGTCGCAGCTCGGCCGGCCCGAACCCGCCGACGGCGCTGCGGCCTGTCGACCCGGGCGGTCGAGGTGCCGCACCTCGGTTCACAGCTCGCGCAGCCGGGGCAGCAGTTGTTCCTGCGCCCAGTCCAGGAACATCGGCTGGCTCTCCCCACCCACCTGGATGATCGCCACGTGGGTGAAGCCGGCGTCGACGAACGTGCGGAACGCCTCGACGTGCGCGTCCACGTCCGGACCGCAGGAGATTCCCTCGGCGACGTCCTCCTCGCGGACGAACTGGGTGGCGGCGGCGAAGGAATCCGGGCCGGGCAGGTCGGCGTTGACCTTCCAACCCATTCCGAACCAGCGGAACTGGTCATGCACGATCTTGCGGCACTCCGCCTCGTCGGGGCCGTAGCAGATGGCCACCTGGCCGTAGCGGGGCTGGCCGGCGCCCCCGGCGTCGTCGTACATCTCGATGATGTGCCGGTCGGGTTCGGTGGAGATGAGGCCGTTGCCGTACTCGGCGGCCAGCGTCGCGGACTGTCGACCGGACGCGGCGATGGCCATCGGCACCGGCCGTTCCGGGCGGTCCCAGACGTAGGCGTCGGGCACGTCGAAGTGGTTGCCGGAGAAGGTCAGCGTCTCCCCGTTGAGCAACGGCCGGATGATCTGCAACGCCTCCTCGAACATCTCGTGCCGCTGCTGGACGTGCGGCCAGCCGCCGACCACGTGCTCGTTCAGGTTCTCCCCGGCCCCCAGGCCGAGGGTGAAACGGCCGTCCGAGAGCGCGCCGATGGTGCTGGCCTTCTGCGCGACAACGGCCGGGTGGTAGCGGCGGATCGGGCAGGTCACGAACGACATCAGCTCCGCGCGGGAGGTGGCGTGGGCGACCGCGCCGAGCACCGACCAGGCGTACGGGGAGTGGCCCTGGGAGTCCAGCCAGGGGTAGTAGTGGTCGGACATCACCAGTTGGTCGAAGCCAGCCGCCTCGGCGCGTACCGCATGGTCCACCAGTTGCTTGGGCCCGGCCTGCTCGCTCATCAGGGTGTAGCCGACGCTGACCATCCTGGTATCCCCTCTCGCTGACGGATCGTTCCCGGGATACCCCGGTGCACGCCGGTCAACCCTCCCGTCCGGTTCGGCTGTCCTCGTGTTTGACGGATCCCAGCCTCCTGCCTACCGTCGCTCTTAACCGGTTAAGAGCCGGGCATGGCGACACATCCTGTGGTGGGGATGACCGCCCCGTGACGGCCCGCGTCCGCGTGGGCCGTTACGGCTGTCCGGGCCGCGGGCCCGTCAACTGAACCGGTTGCGAGGACCAATCCATCGTCCTACGCTGATGCCTGCGCCGGGAGCCGCGCGCGGCTGCCGGGCTGCAGCCGCCTTCCCCTGTCACGTCCCCACCCCTGTCGGGCACCGGGGGTCCTCCCTGAGGAAGGCCATGAAGACTCGACTCTCCGCCGCCGGCGCGACACTGCTCGCGTTGCTCGTCACAGTGCTGGCGTTCGGCCAGCCGGCGCACGCCGCGGCTGGTTTCTCCGTCGCGGGCGGCAAGTTGTACGACGCCAACGGTGCCGAATTCATCATGCGCGGCGTCAACCACGCGCACACCTGGTACCCGCAGCAGACCAGTTCGTTCGCCGACGTGAAGGCGCTCGGCGCGAACACCGTGCGGGTGGTGCTGTCCAGCGGCGACCGGTGGACCCGCAACACCAACGCCGACGTCGCCAACGTCATCTCGCTCTGCAAGGCCAACCGGCTGATCTGCGCGCTGGAGGTGCACGACACCACCGGGTACGGCGAGCAGAGCGGCGCGATCACCCTCGACCGCGCCGTCGACTACTGGCTCAGCCTCGCCGACGTCCTCGCCGGCCAGGAGAGGTACGTCATCGTCAACATCGGCAACGAGCCGTACGGCAACCAGAACTACGCCTCGTGGGCCACCGACAGCGCCAATGCCATCAAGCGCCTGCGGGCCGGCGGATTGACCCACACGATCATGGTGGACGCGCCGAACTGGGGGCAGGATTGGTCGTTCACCATGCGCGACAACGCCGCGTCGGTCTTCGCCGCGGACCCGGCCCGCAACACCGTGTTCTCCATCCACATGTACGGGGTGTTCGACACCGCCGCGGAGATCAGCGACTATCTGGGCCGGTTCCGCGCTGCCGGGCTACCCATCGTGGTCGGTGAGTTCGGCTTCAACCACTCCGACGGCAACCCGGACGAGGACGCCATCCTCGCGTACAGCCAGGCCAACGGGATCGGCTGGCTGGGCTGGTCGTGGAGCGGCAACGGCGGCGGCGTCGAGTATCTCGACCTGGCCACCAACTTCAATCCGGCGAGCTTGACCGACTGGGGACAGCGCCTCTTCAACGGAGTCAACGGCATCCGGCAGACCGCCCGCGAGGCCAGCGTCTTCGGCGGCACCCCACCGCCGACCACGCCACCCCCGACGACGCCCCCGCCAACGACCCCACCGCCGACCACGCCGCCACCGACGACGCCTCCGCCGAACGGTGGCTGCACGGCGACGTACACGGTGACCAACCAGTGGCAGGGTGGCTTCCAGGGTGAGGTACGGGTGACCGCCGGCGCGAGGGCGATCACCGGCTGGACCGCCGGGTGGACCTTCGCCAACGGCCAGCGCGTCACCCAGTCCTGGAATGTGGCCCTCACCAGCAGCGGAACCACGGTGACCGCCCGCAACACGGACTACAACGGACGGCTGGCGGCCGGCGCCAGCGCCAGCTTCGGCTTCCTCGGCAGTTGGACCGGCACCAACAGCCCGCCGGTGGTGAGCTGCACGGCGAGCTGACCGTCGGACCGGTGGCCGGGTCCGCGCCAGACCCGGCCACCGGAAACCGTAGTGCTCAGTGCTCCCCGGCCAGGTTCACGATGACCACCCCGGCAATGATCAGTGCGATGCCGGTGAGCTTGGCGAGCCCCACCGACTCACCCAGGAACACCGCCCCGATCGCCACGATGGCCGCGGTGCCCAGACCCGACCAGAGCGCGTACGCCACCCCCACGGGGATCTCCTTGACGGCCTGGGCCAGCAGGAGGAACGCCAGCGCGTAGCCGCCGAGACACGCCACCGTCGGCCAGAGCCGACTGAAGCCGGCGGTGCTCTTGATCAGGCTGGTAGCCACCACCTCGGCGAGGATGGCGATCCCCAGCAGCACGTACGCCATGCGTCCCCTCGGTCCTTCGTGGTCGATGAAGCCCGTCGCCACACAGGCTAGTGCCGGCGCTGCCTCCGCCCGGCCGGCCCGCCCACGTCCGATCGACGTCGAGTCGACCCGTCGCGCGACGTCGGTGCGGCCCGTGAAGTGGCGTCCGTACGACCTCGGCATCTGTCACAGAACGCCTTTGGAGCTGATGTCACAAACGAATCGGTCGTGGCGACGGATCAGCCTTCGCCAACGACGCAGATCCCCATCGACGAATCAGACTTCGTCATCGGATCGGCCCCGCGCTCCGCGCCCCGCGCTCCGCGCCCCGCGCTCCGCGCCCCGCGCTCCGCGCCCCGCGCTCCGCGCCCCGCGCTCCGCGCCCCGCGCTCCGCGCCCCGCGCTCCGCGCCCCGCGCTCCGCGCCCCGCGCTCCGCGCTCCGCGCTCCGCGCCCCGCGCTCCGCGCCCCGCGCTCCGCGCCCCGCGCTCCGCGCCCCGCGCTCCGCGCTCCGCGCTCCGCGCTCCGCGCCCGGCACCCGGCCTGGTGGATGAATCGTTTACAGCATCAGCTCCAAAGGGCCCAGAACACACACCCACCCACCACCCACCGACACCCGCGCCGCCGCTGCGGGCAGTACCGCCGCCCTCGGCTGTGCCGCCGGTTCCGCGCGCTGTCGCCCCGGTAGAGGCGACGTAGTGGGGCTGGCAGGGTAGATCTTGGACACTTTCCGTTCCGCGCTGACGGGAAGTGTCCAAGATTGCCCGCTGTGGCGGGTGAAGCTGCCGGGGTCGCGCCGCGCGGGACTAGCAGTTGATCTCTTTCGTCACGGGAGATCTACGGGCTCGGCGGCCAGTCGGGCAGCTCGCATGGTCAGGTAGAGCTGCTCGGGGCGGCTGCTCGTGCGGGCGGCGGCGACGCGGTAGTCGACGATCGCCCGGGCCTGGTCACCGGCCATCTCGTGCAGGTGGGCGCGGGCGGCGGTCAGCCGGTGGTGTCCGGCCAACTGCGGGTCGTGGGCCAACGCGTCGAGGGCGGCCAGGCCGGCGGCTGGTCCGTGCACCATGGCCGTCGCCACGGCCCGGTTGAGGGCCACCACCGGGCTGCCGACCAGGCGTTCCAGCACCTCGTAGAGCGCCAGGATCTGCGACCAGTCGGTCTGCTCGGTGCTTGGTGCCTCGTCGTGCAGGGCGGCGATGGCGGCCTGTATCTGGTACGGACCGACCGGCCCGCGTGGCAGGGCTCGGGTGAGCAGTGCGACGCCCTCGGCGATCGCCGTCGCGTCCCAGCGGCTGCGGTCCTGATCGGCCAGTGAGATCAGCTCACCGGAGGGCCCGGTCCGTGCCGGCCCGCGTGCCTCGGTGAGCAGCATCAACGCCAGCAGTCCGGCCGATTCGCTGTCGTTCGGCAGCAGCGTGTGCAGCGCGCGGGTCAGCCGGATCGCCTCCGCCGCGAGGTCGACGCGGCGCAGGTCCGGGCCGGTGGTGCTGGTGTGCCCCTCGGTGAAGACCAGGTAGAGCACCTGTCGTACGGCGACCAACCGGTCCGCCCGCTCCGCCGGCTCGGGCATCCGGAACGGCAGCCCGGACGCCCGGATGCGCTGCTTGGCCCGGCTGATCCGCTGCGCCATCGTCGCCTCGGGTACCAGGAACGCGCGGGCGATCTCGGCGGTGCTCAACCCACCGACGGCGCGCAGGGTCAGTGCCACCGCCGCCGTCGGTACGAGCGCCGGGTGGCAGCAGAGGAAGAGCAGGACCAGCGTGTCGTCCCGCTCGGCGGTCAACTCCTCGTCCGGGGCCGACGCGTACCGCTGGTCGTCCGGATCCTGGCGGGCGACCAGGTCCTCCCGGCGGCGTCTGGCCTGCTCACCGCGGACCAGCTCGATCATCCGCCGGTAGCCGACCTGGATCAGCCAGCCACGGGGGTTCGCCGGTAGCCCCTCGGTCGGCCACTGGGTGGCGGCGCCCAGCAGTGCCTCCTGCACCGCGTCCTCCGCTGTGGCGAAGTCACCGAAGCGACGGCTGAGCACGCCGAGGACCTGCGGCGCCAACTCGCGCAGCAGGTCCTCGATGCGGGGATCGGTGTTCAGCCCTCACAGCTCCTGTGCCGGGGCGGACATCACCGGGTGCACCTCGATCGGCATGTTCAGCGGTCGGCCGCCGGGGCCGGGCGCCGTGGAGATCTGCGCGGCCAGCTCCACGGCCCGCTGCGGGCTCTCGCAGTCGACGATCCAGAAGCCGGCCAGGAACTCCTTCGTCTCGGCGAACGGCCCCTCGGTGACCACCGGCGCCCCGCCCTCACCGGCCCGGACGATCCGGGCCTGCTGCGGGCCGCCGAGGCCCTGCCCGTCGACCCACTCGCCGGCGGCGGTGAGCTTGGCGTTGACCTCGCCCATGAACGCGACGTGCGCCCGGACCTCGTCCTGGGTCCAGGTGTCGATGCTCGGGAAGTCGGTCCCGGTGGTGCTGAACTGCATCAGCAGCATGTACTTCATGGTTGGCTCCTCACGCCTGCGCACCGTCCTCGGTGCCCTCACAGTGAGGTAGAAGCAGGCCCGGCCGTTCTCGACACCCCGGCCGAGGATTCTCCAGAATCTTTTCAGTCGACGGCGTCGACCTCCAGCACCAGGCTCTGCTCCGGGTGCAGCGAGGGCAGCTGCACACCCACGCGGGCCAGCGCCGCCCCGCTGAGGGTGAGACCACCCGCCAGCCAGGTGGGCGGGGACAGGTCGATGCTCGCCGGGGCCGGTACGCCCGACACCGATCGCACCCGGTACCGCCGGCCCGGGTCGAGGCCGGGCAGCCGCACCGCGCCGGGCACCTGCGTCACCGAGGTGGCCAGCCGGGCCACCGCGTACACCGCTCGGGTGTTGTCGTGATCGACCACGCCGTGCGCCCAGACGGCCGGGTCCGGGTGGTCGACCCGGACCACCCGACCAGCGTGCAGCAGCGGGCGAAGCCGCTTGTGCAGCGCCACCCAGGCGGCCAGCTCGGTCTGCTCGGCGGCGCTGATCGACGCGATGTCCCACTCGATGCCGTGGTGGCCGAAGAGCGCCGTCGCCGCCCGGAAACCCAGGTCGTGTACGCGGTTGGTGGTGTGCGAGCGCTCCGGACCGACGTGGGTGCCGATCAGCTCCGGTGGCAGCAACAGCCCCGTCCAGCGCTGGATGCTGAGCCGCTCCAGGGCGTCGTTGCAGTCGCTGGCCCAGACCCGGTCGGTGCGCGCCAGGATGGCCAGGTCCACCCGGGCCCCGCCGGACGAGCAGCTCTCGATCTCCACACCCGGGTGCCGACCGCGCAGCTCGTCGAACAGCCGGTAGACCGCCACTGTCTGCCCATGCACCCCGGGGCGGCCATGGTGTCCGGCCTCGGTGAGGTCGCGGTTCTGGTCCCACTTGAGGTACCGGATGCCGGGGTGGTCGGTGAGCAGCGTGTCGAGACGTTCCAGCACGTAGTCGTACGCCTCGGGGCGGCCCAGGTCGAGCACCTGCTGGTGACGCCAGGCCGGCGGTAGCCGCCCCGGCACGGCGAGCACCCAGTCGGGGTGCGCGCGGAACACGTCCGAGTCGGGGTTGACCATCTCCGGCTCGACCCAGAGGCCGAACTGGAGGCCCTGGCCGGTGACGTGCTCGATCAGCGGTTGCAGGCCGTCCGGCCAGACGCCGTCGTCGACGTACCAGTCGCCGAGCCCGGCGGTGTCGTCGCGCCGGCCCCGGAACCAGCCGTCGTCGAGCACGAACCGCTCCACGCCGATCTGCGCGGCCCGGTCGGCGAGCGCCCGCAGCCGGTCCAGGTCGTGGTCGAAGTAGACCGCCTCCCAGACGTTGAGGGTCACCGGGCGGGGGGAGCGCGGGTGCCCGGGGCGGGCCCGGAGGTGGGTGTGCAGCGCGTCGCTGAGCCCGTCCAGCCCGGCGTCGGACCAGACCGCGTAGAGCAGCGGGGTCTCGTACGACTCGCCGGGGCCGAGCCGGATCTCGCCGGGGGCCAGCAGCTCGCCGCCACCGAGGGTCGACTCGCCGGTGGGCCGACGTTCGGCGAAGGTGACGTGGTCGCCGCTCCACGCGGTGTGCACCGCCCAGACCTCGCCGTGGCCGAACCCGAAACCGGTGGTGCCGGCCACCAGCAGCAGAGTGGCGTCGTGCCCGGTGCGGCCGTGCCGGCCCTCACGGACCCAGGCGCCGTGCTGCCACGGGTGCCGCTGCGGGGACCGTTCCCGACACCATCGGCCGGTCAGGTCGAGCAGCTCGGTGGCGACCGCCGGCACCGGCAGCACCGGCGTCAGCTCCCGCAGCTCGTACGCGCTGTCGCCGTCGTTGCGCAGGCGGTGCCGAACGGTCAGCAGGCCGTACGGGTCGAGCGTGATCTCGATGGTCACTGTCAGCGCGGCGGCCGGGTCCGACGCCCGGACGGTCACCCGCGCCGGACCGTCGGCGGGCTGGTCGACGTCGAGACCGTCCAACCGGAACGCCGTGGACCAGTCGGCCCCGTCGCGGTGCCCGGCCAGGCCGGGCCGTCCACTCCAGCCGGCGCTCGCCTCCGGCAGCACTGACAGCACTGTCGGCTCGTCGAAGCTGCTCGGCACCACCGGCGGTACTGTCGCGTCGGTGAGCTGGCGCAGGCCGTCGTCGTCGAGGTCGCCGACGTCGCCACCCCAGTGCACGACCCGGGGCAGCCCCGGGCCGCGCGCGTCGAGCACCAGGCTGGTCCGCGCGCGGCGCAGGTGCAGGATGGTCATCCTTTGGAGGCTCCCAAGGTCAGGCCCCGAACGAAGTGCCGCTGGAGCATAAAGAAGATCACCAGGGTGGGGATCGCGACGAGCACGCTGCCCGCCGAGACCAGGTTGTTGTCGGTGAAGAACTCACCGCGCAGGTTGTTGAGCGAACTGGTCACCGGGAACTTGTCACCGGTACGCATGAGGACGGTGGCCCAGAAGAACTCGTTGTAGATCCAGGTCACCTCCAACGTCGCCAGCGCGGCCAGGGCCGGCCGGCACAGCGGCATGGTGACCTGCCAGTACTGTCGCCAGATGCTCGCCCCGTCGACCATCGCCGCCTCGTACAGGTCACGGGGCAGCGCCTTCATGTAGTTGCTGAGCACGAAGACACAGAAGCCGCACTGGAAGGCCACGTTGATCAGGATCAGGCCCCAGTAGCTGTCGTAGAGCAGCTCCGAGTCACTCATGAACTCCGGCAGCGGTACCTCGGTGAACAGCCGGAACAGCGGGATGAGCAGCGCCTGCTGGGGCAGCAGGTTGGCCGCTGTGAAGATCCCGAGCAGGACGAGGTTGAGCTTCCAACTGAACCGGGCGATGACGAACGCCACGCAGGAGGCGAGGAAGAGGGTCAGCAGCACCGCCGGCACGGTGATGTACACCGAGTTGAGGAAGTGCTGCCCGAACTCCGCCGTCCGCCAGGCGGTGACGTAGTTGTCGAAGGTCCAGCCGCCGAACGAGACGTAGCCGTTCGCTGCGGTGTAGTCGTACGAGCGCAGGGAGGTCAGCACCGCCCAGGCGATCGGGAAGAGCCAGGCCAGCGAGACGACGATGAGGAAGCCGTGCAGCAGGATCCGTAACGGGGTCAGCTTGCGCCGACGAACCGGAGTGTCCACCCTCATTCCCGGTTCTCCCTCATCACGGTCGCCAGGTAGATGGTGATGAAGACCAGCGAGACGACCAGCATGATCGTTGCCAGTGCCGAGCCGAAGCCGATCCGGCTCGCCTCACCCACCACGTTCTGGGTGACCAGCGCGGAGATCAGCTCCAGCCCGTTGCGGCCCTTGTTGACCACCCAGACCAGGTCGAACGCGCGCAGCGACTCGATCACTGTCACCACCAGCACGATGATGTTGATGGGCCGCATGACCGGGAACACGACCCGGAAGAACGCCCGGCTCTCCGAGGCGCCGTCGACCGCGGCGGCCTCGCGCAGCGACGGATCGACGCCCTTCAGGCCGGCCAGGTAGAGCAGCATGATGTACCCGACGTGTCGCCACCCGGAGGCGACCATCACCGCCCAGATGTTGACGTTCGAGTCGCCGTACCAGTCGATGCTGCTGCCGAAGACGGCGTTGATCAGCCCTTGGTCCCGGGAGTAGAGCAGCTGCCAGACGAAGCCGATCAGCGCCAGCGAGAGCACCACCGGCAGGTAGAGCGCGGTCTGGTAGAAGCGGCTGCCGCGCAACTCCTTGTCTAACAGCACGGCCAGGAACATGCCGAACGGGGTGGCGACCACGAACAGCGCCGCCAGCCAGAGCAGGTTGTGCTGGACCGCCGGCACGAACGGCGGGTAGATGTTCACCACGTCGCTGTAGTTGCGAGCGCCGACGAACTCGATCTCGTTGAGGGGGCCGATGCCGTCCCAGTTGGTGCCGGAGAGCAGCACGGTGGCCGCCGCCGGCATCCAGACGAACCCGGTGACGAGCAGCAGCGGGACGAGCACCATCAGCGTGATGACCACGCGGTCGGTGCGGGACAGGAGCCGTAGCCGCCGACGACGACCACCGGTGGAGGTGGTCGTGGCCGGCGGCGGCACGGCGCGATCCGCTTGGATCAGGGGCAGGTCGGACACGATGTCCTCCCCCTTCCGCCGTCAGTCAGTGAAGATCGACTTCTTCTGGTTCTCGATGGACGAGGTCAGGCCGTCGATGTCCTTGGGGCTCTTGATGAACTGCTGGATCGCCGGGATCATCACCGTGGAGGCGAAGTCCGGCCGGGTGTCCCGGTCGAGGAACTGGGCGATCTCGGTGGCCGACCCGACCAGTTCGGCGGCCTTCTTCTGCAGGGCGGTGTAGCCGCTGACGTCCGCGCTGGTGTTGGCGACCAGGGTGGCCGGGTCGTTCTTGACGGTGATGTCGCCGGCGTCCTTGCCGCCGAAGTACTCCAGCAGCTTGCGCGCGTTGTCCTCGTTCTTGGGCTTGCGGGCCATCATGTAGCCGTCGATCGGAGCGTCCAGCGCCTTGGCGCCGATGGCCGGGTCGATCTCGGGGAAGGTGAAGAAGTCGAGGTCGCTCTGCTCCTCGTTGCTGAACTGCTGACCGACGAAGAGGCCGAGCATGTACATGCCGCTCTTCTTTTGCTGCAACGACTGCGCGGCCTCCTGCCAGGTGCGGCCGAGGCTGTCTGGCTGGTGCAGGGGGAGTAGGCCGGCCCAGGTGTCGAAGACCTTCTTGACCTTGTCGGAGGTCCAGGCTTCCTTGCCGGCCATCAGGTCGACGTGGAACTGGTAGCCGTTGATGCGCAGGTTGAGGATGTCGAAGGTGCCCATCGCCGGCCAGCCGTCCTTGTCGGCGAAGGCGATGGGGATGAGGCCGTCCCTCTTCATCTGCGCGCCGAGAGCGGTGAGCTGGTCCAGGGTGGTGGGCACCTGGTAGCCGTACTGCTGCCAGACCGACTTGCGGTAGAACATCGCCCAGGGGTAGTAGGACGCCGGTACGAAGTACTGTTTGCCGTCGTCGCCGGTGGATGCCTTCTTGAAGGCGTCGGAGTAGCCGGAGAGCTTGCTCCACACGTCGCTGATGTCGCTGGCCAGGCCCTTTTGCGCGAAGAAGCGCATCCGGTAGCCGGCGAACCAGGTGAACACGTCGTCCGGTTTGCCCTGCAGGTAATTGTTGATGTTCTCCTGGAACGTGTTGTGGTCGACCGTATTGACCGCCACCTGCACGCCGGACGAGGTCTTGAAGCCGTCGGTGACCTTGACCAGGACGTCCTTCGGCTTCGGGTCCGACTGGTTCGAGCCGAGCGACACGTCCTTGCTGGACCCCCCGGAGCCGGAGTCGTCGCCGCAGCCGGCGAGCAGGCCGGTGCCGAGCAGCGCGCCCGTACCGGCCGCGCCGGCCAGCAACGATCGTCGGTTGATGCCGGCGACTGAGGGCGGTACGAGCCGAGCCAGGTACTCGGCTTGGGATTGGGGACGGGACATCTGTGCCTCCTGCGAATGAGAAGGAGCTACGCCCAAGGGCCTCAGGGGTGGTGAAGGCAGGTCCAGCGTCGTGATCACACATTGAGATCCACCGAGAATCCACATTGGCGAACACGAACGGCCATTGGGGCCTCAAGCTACCCTGCGGTCGGGCGCTGTCAAGAGGGCAGTTCGCCTCTGATAACCCAGTCGTGACACGGCCGTTACCTGGTAAACGTTGGAAAGAAGCGCGATGTTGGAACCTGTTGACTTTCGCGGTCCGGCGGGTGCACCCTCAGCTGTCATGCGGCGATGGCAGGGTGACAGCATCTATTTCGGCGGCGACTACAACCCCGAGCAGTGGCCCGAGGAAACCTGGTCCGAGGACGTCGACCTGATGCGCCAGGCCGGGGTCAACCTGGTCTCCGTCGGCATCTTCTCCTGGGCGTTGCTGGAACCCACCCCGGGGCGGTTCGAGTTCGGTTGGCTGGACCGGGTGTTGGACCTGCTGCACGACGGCGGCATCCAGGTCGACCTGGCCACCGCCACTGCCAGCCCACCGCCGTGGTTGGCCCGCGCGCACCCGGAGATGCTGCCCCGCCGGGCCGACGGCACGATCCTCTGGCCGGGTGGACGACAGGCGTACTGCCCCAGCTCACCGGTGTTCCGCAAGCGGTCGCTGGAGCTGGTGCGCGCGGTCGCCAGCCGGTACGCCGAGCACCCCGCCGTGGTCATGTGGCACGTCTCCAATGAGCTGGGCTGCCACAACGCGCACTGCTACTGCGACGTCAGCGCCGAGGCGTTCCGTGGCTGGCTGCGGGAGCGCTACGGCGACCTGGACCGGCTCAACGACGCCTGGGGCACCGCGTTCTGGAGTCAGCGCTACGGCGACTGGGCCGAGATCAACCCGCCGCGCACCGTGACGGCCTTCGCCAACCCCACCCAGCAGCTCGACTTCCTGCGCTTCTCCTCCGACGAGCTGCGCGCCCAACTGCGCGCCGAGCGCGAGGTCCTGAAGGCGCTGGTCCACCAGCCGATCACCACCAACTTCATGATCGGCATGGACGTCAAGCACATGGACTACCAGTCCTGGGCCGACGATGTGGACCTGGTCTCCAACGATCACTACCTGACCGCGGCCGACCCGCAGGCGCACCTCGGTCTGTCGCTCGCCGCCGACCACACTCGGGGCGTCGCCGGCGGCGATCCGTGGCTGCTGATGGAGCACTCCACCAGCGCCGTCCAATGGCAGCCGCGCAACGTGGCCAAGCTGCCCGGTCAACTGCGCCGCAACAGCCTCGCGCACGTCGCCCGCGGCGCCGACGGGGTGCTCTTCTTCCAGTGGCGTGCCTCCCGTGCCGGCGCGGAGAAGTTCCACTCCGCGCTGGTGCCGCACGCCGGGCCGGACACCAAGGTGTTCCGCGAGATCTGCCAGCTCGGCGCGGACCTCAAGGCCCTCGCGGAGGTACGCGGCAGCCGGGTGGACGCCGACGTGGCGATCCTGTTCGACTGGGAGGCGTGGTGGGGTGTCGAGTTGGATTCGCACCCCAGCGTCGACGTCACCTACGCCGACCGACTGAACGCCCTGTACGGCTCGCTCTGGCGGGCCGGCGTGACCGCCGACGTCGTCCACCCGTCGACCGACCTCAGCGGCTACCGGCTGGTCCTCGTGCCGACCCTCTACCTGGTCCGGGACGACGACGTCGCCGCGCTGCACCGGTACGTCGAGGCCGGTGGCACGGCGGCGGTCACCTACTTCAGCGGCATCGTCGACGCCGACGACCACATCCGGCTGGGCGGCTACCCGGGCGCGTTCCGGGAGTTGCTCGGCGTTCGGACCGAGGAGTTCTTCCCGCTGCGCGAGGGCGAGCAGGTCCACCTCGACGACGGCAGCGCCGCCGACGTGTGGACCGAGTGGGTGCACGCCGACGGCGCCGAGGTGCTCGCGTCGTACACCGATGGGCCCCTGCCGGGCGTGCCGGCACTCACCCGGCACCCTGTGGGCGACGGCGCCGCCTGGTATGTCGGCACCCGGCTGGACGAGCCGGCCACCGACCGACTGGTGGCCCGGCTGCTCGCCGAGGCCGACGTTCGCCCGGCGGCGTCGGCGCCGTCCGGGGTGGAGGTGGTCCGCCGCCGTGACGGCGACCGGACCTGGCTGTTCGCGATCAACCACACCGACACCGAGGTACGCCTGCCGGCGCGCGGCGTCGAACTGTTGACCGGAGGACACTGCGCCGGTGAGCTGGCACTGCCGGCCGGTGAGGTGGCGGTGGTCCGTGAGGATCGGACCTGATTCTGACGACGGTCACGGCGCGAAGGAGGTTCCCCACATGCTCGCCCAGCAGCGGCAGACCGCCATCCTCGATCTGATCCGCCAACGCGGCGGGGTGCGGGTGAGTCATCTGGTCAGCCGATTCGGCGTGTCCGACATGACGATCCGGCGCGACCTGGAGGTGTTGGCCGAACGCGGCCTGGTCGACAAGGTGCACGGCGGCGCGACCCTCGCCGGGCCCGGTTCGGCCGAGGAACCCGGCTTCGCCGCGAAGTCGATCCGCCAGCAGGCGGAGAAGCGGGCCATCGCCGTTCGGGCCGCGACGATGGTCGAGCCGGGGATGGCCATCGCGCTCTCCGCCGGCACCACCACCGCCGCGCTGGCCACGCTGCTCTCCGACGTACGCGGGCTGACCGTCGTGACCAACTCGATCCCGGTGGCCGACGCGCTCTACCAGAACCCGCGCGCCGACCAGACCGTCGTGTTGACAGGTGGCATCCGCACCCCGTCGGACGCGTTGACCGGGCCGGTGGCCGAGGCGGCGATCAGCGCGCTCAACGTCGACCTGCTGTTCCTCGGTGTGCACGGCCTCAGCCCACGGACCGGGTTCACCACGCCCAACCTGCTGGAGGCCGGCGTCAACCGCTGCCTCATCGGCGCGGCCCGCAGGCTCGTGGTGCTCGCCGACCACACCAAGTGGGAGACGATAGGCATCGCCACCATCGCCCCGCTGGAGGCCGCCGACGTGCTGATCACCGACCGTGGGCTGCCGCCGGAGGCACGCACCACGATCGGTGAACAGGTCGGCGAACTGGTAATCGTGGAACCCGACTGAGCGCCCCCGCGCCCCCGCGCCCCGCGCGCCCCCGCGCCCCGCGCGCCCCCGCGCCCCGCGCGCCCCCGCGCCCCGCGCGCCCCCGCGCCCCGCGCGCCCCCGCGCCCCGCGCGTCCCCGCGCGCCCCGCGCGCCCCCGCGCCCCGCGCGTCCCCGCGCGCCCCGCGCTCCCTGCGGCGATCTTGCGGTTTCGGTTGCCGAGATGCGTGGATCGCCCCTTAAGTCGGGACAGAAAGTGCAAGATCGCGGAAGGCTGCGGTTCGGAGGGTCGAACGTCTGAATCGTTTGCGACATCAGCTCCAAAGGCTGTTCGACGGACACCCGCCCTTCCGCTGACCCAGAACGGGGAGAGGACAAGCTGGGCTGGAAGGGCCGCCGACGTCGACGAGCCCGGGTGCCGGCGCGGCACGACGACGCTGGCGCTTCACAGCCATCTCACAGGGGTGCTGGATAGGGTGCCGTTCGAGTCAACGTCCGACTCCAGCCTGGAGCGGTCGGCGTCGCACAGGAGTTCCGATGGTCTTCAAGAAGATGTTGAGCGCGTTCGGTGTGGGCGGTCCCAGCGTGGACACCGTGCTGACCAACCCCAACACCCGGCCCGGCCTGACCCTCGACGGGCAGGTCAACCTCGTTGGCGGTGACGCTGAGGCAGCCATCGAGCAGGTGGTGATCGGCCTGGTCACCCGGGTCGAGGTCGAGGGACACGACACCGAGTACGCGGGCACCATGGAGTTCCACCGCATGGCGGTCAGCGGGTCGCTCGTGCTCGCCCCGAAGCAGCAGCTCTCGATCCCGTTCCAGTTGCCGGTGCCGTGGGAGACCCCGATCACCGACGTGTACGGCCAGCGCCTGCACGGTATGACGATGGGTCTGCGCACCGAGCTGGCGATCGCCCGCGCTGTCGACAAGAGCGACCTGGACCAGGTGGCGGTGCACCCGCTGCCGGTGCACGAGCGGATCCTGGAGGCGTTCCAGCGGCTCGGCTTCCGGTTCAAGCACGCCGACCTGGAGCGTGGTCACATCCGGGGCGTGCAGCAGACGCTGCCGTTCTACCAGGAGATCGAGTTCTTCGCCTCCCCGCAGTACGCGAGCACCATCCGGGAGGTCGAGCTGACCTTCGTGACCAGCCAGCGCGGTGTGGAGGTCATCCTGGAGTGCGACAAGCGCGGCGGGTTCCTCAGCGCCGGGCACGACGCGTTCGGTCGCTACCAGGTGTCGCACACCGACATTGACCGGGTGGACTGGGCGCAGGTCGTCGACGGCTGGCTGCGCGAAACCACCTCCCGCTATGGCAGCCTGCGCTCCCAGTACGGCCCGAGCCACGGCCACGGTCACAGCCGTGGGCACGGCATGGGCGGCATGGTGGCCGGCGCCGCGCTGGGTGTCGCCGGCGGCATGATCGCCGGCGAGATGATCGAGGAATCGTTCGAGGGCGATTTCGGCGACTTCGGTGGCGACGAGTAACCGCTACAGACACCACAGTGGCCTCCGGGAGGATCTCCCGGAGGCCACTGTGCACTGTCAACGTCAGTGTCGGGCCTTGCGCTCCTCGCCGCTGCGCCAGTTGCTGCCAGCCTTCGAGAGGCCACGGCTACCGAGGTAGCCAAGCGTCAGCAGGGTGATCAGGAACCAGGCGTTGTCGGCCCGGAAGATGTCCACCCCAGCGGAGTTCTTACCGACGACCTGCGACGCGCCCAGTACGGCGGCCACCGCGATCAGGTAGATCCAGAACTCGGTGGTCTTGAACGCCTGCTTGGTCTCCGTACCGGGTGCCTGCATGTCGTTGCGGCGCCCGTCATGCATGACCGGCATCTGCTGGGTCTGCATGTCCCGCATCGACGCGGGGTTCTGCGGGTCGTTCATGGGCCGGTTCATCGGCCGGGTGGAAGCAGCCTGCGTGCTCATCTGGTCCTCCTCAGGATGCGATGAGTCGTACCTGCATTCCCTCGCCCCGCTACCGCGTTTCGGCCACGGCACGGTTCGCTTTCGTGGCGGGGACAACCCCCGACTACCCGAGGCCCGGCAGCAGGTAACACCGATCGCCGGCCGGAAAAGTCCGGCCGGCGATCGGGTGGTCGACGGGTCAGCGCAGGCCGTTGCGGGTCGCCACGCTCACCAGAAGGTCCGGGTCGTCGGTGATGATGCCGTCGACGCCCAGGTCGATGACCCGCTGCATGACCGTCGCGTCATCCACGGTGTACGGGATCACCTTCAGGTCGTACCGCGTCTGCAGGGTCCGAACGTCCGGTCCGTGGAAGTACGCCGGGTTCTCCCGCAGGTACCAGTCGGTCGAGGCGACAGTGCCCTGCTTCGGGTCGTGCACCTGCCAGTTGGCGGAGACCGTGCCAGCGCCCGCGGCCCGGGTCAGCTTGCCCAGGTCCTGGTACTTCCACCAGTCCAGTCCACCGGTCCACGGGCTCTTCACCGACGGGTTGCCGTAGACCGCCTCGAGCGAGCACTCGTCGGCGAGGGTCGCGCACTCGGCCGGACCGTACTGCCAGACCAGGCCGACAGTGCCGATCCGCCGGTCGAGCTGCCGGGCGTACGTGATGGTGCGCCAGTCGAACGACTGGATGGTGGCCCGGCTGGTGAAGCCGGCCCGCTGGATCGCGTCGACGAGCTTGCGGGTGAAGCTGCGGTACGGCTCGGTGTCGTTCACCACCGGGCTGATCTTCGTCTCGATGTTCATTCCGATGTCGGTGCGGCCACTCGCCTTCACCAGGGCGAAGACCTCGTCCAGCGTCGGGATCCGGGCACCGGGCGCGGGCACCTGGGCGGGCAGCTCGGGCAGCGTCTTCGTGCCGCAGTCAACGGTCTTGAGCTGCGCCAGTGTCAACTCGTGCACCGACTTGCCCACGTACGGGAACTTCCGGTCTCCCGGGCGCACCGGGGCGGTGTCGACGCAGTGCGACTCGTTCACTGTGCGGTCGTGCAGCACCACCAGCTTGCCGTCGGCGGTCACGTTGGTGTCCAGCTCCAGGGTGGAGATGGCCCGGTTGGACAGCGCGTTCGCGAACGCCGGCAGGGTGTTCTCCGGTCGGGTGGCCCGACCGCCCCGGTGTGCCTGGATGTCGAACGGCGCTGCGTACGCCTTCGGCAGCCGGTAACCGCGCTGCGCCAGCAGTCCGCGCAACCGGTCCGGGTAGTCGGTGATCATGCCGTCCACACCGTCGTCGATCAGCTTGGTCATGGTCGGCACGTCGTCGACCGTCCACGGGATCACCTTCATCCCGTAGCGGTGCGCCCGGGCGACCATCTCCTTCGTGACGTACGGCTTGTAGCCCGGGTCGGTGACAGTGCCGTTCTGCGGCATCCCGTGCACCGGCGAGAAGGCGCTCGCGCCGAAGCTGCGGATCGCCGTGATCGGGTCGCCGCCGAAGTCGTCGATGTCCAGCCCGCCCAGCCACGGCGACTTACCCGGCTGCCCGGTCTGCAGGAAGTCGTAGTTGGTCAGGGCGACCAGCGGCAGCTTCGGCTCGACCTGACGCATGCGCATCAGCGCGCCCCAGTCGAAGCTCTGGATGGTGACCTGCTTGAGCAGCCCGGCGGCGCGGATCTCGGCCGCGGTGACCCGGACGAACTGCTCGCGGGGGGCGGTCTCGGTCGGCGCGCCAGCCTCGACCTTGGTCTCGACGTTGAGCTTCACGTCCTTCGCCCGGTAGCGGTTGACCAGCGCGAAGACCTCACGCAGCAGCGGCATCCGGGCACCGGGGACGGCGAGCTGGCCGGGCTTGTCCGACAGCGTCTTGGAGCCGCAGTCGAGCGAGCGCACCTGGGCCAGGCTGAGCGTGTTGATGTACTTCCCGACGTAGGGGAACTCCGGGTCGCCGGGCGTCACCGGTGTGGTGTCGACGCACTTGGTGCCGGTGACCTTGCGGTCGTGGGTGACGACGGCCTGGCCGTCCTCGGTGATCTGCACGTCCAGTTCGAGGGTGCTCACCCCGAGCTGGAGGGCGTTGCCGAAGGAGGCGAGGGTGTTCTCCACCCGCAGCCCGAGGCCACCCCGGTGGGCCTGCACGTCGAATGTCCGGTCCGGTCGTGGCTTCGCCTGGGCGGGCACCGCGAGCCCGGTCGTCACCGTCGCGGCCACCAGGGCCGCGACGGCGGTACGGCGTACTGTGCGCACGCTGTCATCCCCTCCTGCCGGCGGGCATCTCCCACCGGTCGCGGGACAGCATGGACATCTCGGGCTGCGGGAAGACGGCCAGCGGGCGGCGTGCCGGTGAACCGCCGTGGACGACCTCCCGGTCACGCCGGGTTTGGTCGGCCGGTGGCCGGGCACGCAGTCAGTTCCACAGCTTCTGCGAGGTGATGGACGTGCGTGAGGACGACATGCGGCAGGATGCCGCCCGCGAGGCCGAGGATCGGATCGCCGGTGGCGTGTACGGCAAGGGCGCCCTCGACGAGGTGACTGTGCCCCGCACCGATGTGGAGAGTCAGATTCAGCGCGATGACCCGTTCGACCCGGCGAAGGAACGGATCGACCCACAGGTGCTGCGCGACGGCGGCCCCGTCGGCGGGCAGGGCGCGGTGACCACCACCGGTGGCACCGCCGGGCCGGCGAGCGTACGCCGGGTGGCGCGACAGCCGGAGCGACACCCGGGCAAGGTAGCGCCGACCACCACCGGTGATGCCACCACCGGCGGCCTCAGCACCCCGATGGGCGGCGGCACCAGCGACCAGTCCACGTCGGCAACCGGCCCCGCGAAGTCCATCAGAGACACATCCAACGACTGACCCCACCCGCCGTCCCCGCCGAGCGACAACTCGGTGGGGACGGCGGGTTTCGTGGTCAGCTCGCCGGGCGGAGGACGCCTAGGCGTTGGGTGGCGCGCGTCAGGGCTACGTACAGGTCGCTGCGTCCGCGTGGGGACTCGGCCACCATCCGGTCTGGGTCTACCACCAGCACCGAGTCGAACTCCAACCCCTTGGCCTGCGCGACGGTCAACACCACCACCCGGCTCTCCAGCTCCGGATGCTCGCCGACGGCGGCCTCGGGCAGGGCGGCGGTCACCGCCGCACCCAACTCGCCGACTCGGCCGGCCGGCACGAGCACCCCGAGCCGCCCCTCGGTCAGCCCGGCCGCCTCCCGGGTGGCCTCGGCGACCAACTCCGCCGCCAACCGGCCGTCGGGCACCGTCCGGTCCCACGGCGGTACGCCGCTCTCCCGCACCGAGCGCGGCGGCCGCAGTGCCGGGTCGATGTCGGCCAGCACCTCGGCGGCGACCGCCATGATCTCGGCGGGAGTGCGGTAGCTGACAGTCAGCTCGGTGAGCCGCCACCGCTGCTCGACGTACGGGGCGAGCGCGTCCGCCCAGGACGGGGTGCCGCTCAGGGCGCCGGTCTGTGCCACATCCCCGACGATCGTCATCGACCGGCTCGGGCAGCGGCGCATCAGCAGTCGCCAGGCCATCGGCGAGAGCTCCTGCGCCTCGTCCACGATCACGTGGCCGAACGCCCAGGTGCGGTCGGCGGCGGCCCGCTGCGCGGTGGTCAGCCGGTCGGCCTCCTCCTGCCGCTCCAACAGCCGATCCGCGTCGATCAGGTCGGTCACGCCGAGGATCTCACCGCCCTCGGCCTCGTCCTCGACGTCGATCGAGCGGGAACCCCTGGCGATCTCCAGCACGCCCTCGGCGTACTCCCGTTCCATCATCCGGATGCGGTCCCGCCGGGCGGCGGCGGCGCGTTCGTCCTCGCCGAGCAGTTCGGCGGCCTCGTCGAGCAGCGGCACGTCGGCCGGCGTCCAGCCACCGCGCTCGCGCCGCAGCAGCGCCCGCTCGTCCTCGCTGAGCATCGGCGCGGCGGCGGCGATCCGGTCCGGGTCGGCGTACAGGTCGGCGAGCAGCCGCTGCGGGGTGAGCACCGGCCACAGCCGGTCCAGGGCGGCCTGGATCTCCGTCTCCTCGCGCAGCTCGCGGCGGATCTCGGCCCGGTCCGCCTCGTCGAGGAGGTTGTCCCCGCCGAGCGGGTCGGCGCCGATCCGCTCGGCCACCTGGTCGGCGAGCGCGTGCACGATCTCCACGTCGAACAGCGCGCGGGACAGGTTGTGCGGTCGGTCGGCGCGGCGAACCCGGTCCCGGGCGGCACGGACGATCTCCGGGTCGAGGGTGAGCGTCTCCCGCTCGACCTCGATCTCCAGCGGCTCGTCCGGCACCCACTGCCGGTCCCTCACGGCCAGCGCCAACACCTCCGCCAGCACCGCCCGGCCCTTGAGCGCGGCGGTCTCGGCCGGCTCGCTCCGTTGGGCGCTCACCCCGGGAAAGAGATCACCCTGGGTACGCAGCAGCACGCCGGTCTCGGCCAGGGTCGGCAGCACCTGGGAGATGTAGCGCAGGAACGTCGCGTTCGGGCCGACCAGCAGCACGCCACGGCTGGAGAGTTCCCGGCGGTGCGTGTAGAGCAGGTACGCCGCCCGGTGCAGCGCGACAGCGGTCTTGCCGGTGCCGGGCCCGCCCTGGACCACCATCACGCCCGGGAGTTCAGCGCGGATGACCTCGTCCTGCTCGGCCTGGATGGTCTCGACGATGTCGCGCATCCGGCCGGTGCGGCCCGCGTTGAGCGCGGCGAGCAGCGACGCCTCACCGGTCAGCTCCTCGTGGGCGCCGGGGGAGGCGCTGTCGATGTCGAGCACCTCGTCGTTGAGCCCGGTCACCTTCCGCTGCCGGGTACGCAGGTGCCGGCGACGGCGTACGCCCTGCGGGTTCGCGGCGGTGGCGAGGTAGAACGGGCGGGCGGCGGGCGCCCGCCAGTCCATCAACAGCGGATCGTAGTCACCACTGGTGTCGAAGATGCCGATCCGGCCGATGTAGTGGCGGGAGTCGTCGTCGCCGTCGAGACGGCCGAAGCAGAGCCCGTTCTCCACGGCGGAGAACTGTTCGACCTGATCGGCGTACATAGCTACCGAGCTGTCGCGCTGCGAGCGGTCCTGGAGCGTGCCGCCGGTGTTGTGCAGCTCGGCGGTGAGCCGGTGGGCAGCCTGTTCACGCAGTTGGTCCAGCCGGTTGTAGAGCATCGAGACGTACTCCTGCTCGCGACCGATCTCGTCGTCGAGCGGCAATTCGCCGGAACCGCCGGAGTGCCTTGACAAGCCGTCTCCCTAAAGATTAGAATCCTTTGCAGGAACGGCTTTTAGCCGTTCTTTTTTGTGCCTTCGAACTGTTGAAGATAGCGCGTTCCGCCGGTTCTCACCAAGCCGTGCGGTCCGGCGCGCCGGTGATCGCGAGGTGGCGGCGGATGATCCTGCGGACCGGGCAACGGGTGGTCTTCATCGGGGACAGCATCACCGATTGTGGTCGACGCGACGTCGCCGCGCCCTACGGCAGCGGATATGTGAGTCTCGTGCGCGCCCTGGTCGACGCCCGGCACCCGGAGCTGGAGTTGGAGTGGGTCAACCGGGGTGTGGGCGGCGACACCGTGCGGGACCTGGCCGCCCGCTGGGAGGACGACGCCATCGCCGAGCGCCCCGACTGGCTCGCGGTGATGATCGGCATCAACGACATCTGGCGGCACTACGGTGACCGGCCGGATGAGGCCGTCGGCATCGAGGAGTACGAGCGCACCCTGCGTGACCTGCTCCGTCGGGCGGTCGACGCCACCGGCTGCCGACTGATCCTCGGTGACCCGTTCTTCATCGAGCCCGACCGGAGCGTCCCGCAACGCGCCGACACGGACCGGTACGCGGCGGTCGTGGCGGTGCTGGCCACCGAGTTCGACGCGGTGCACGTGCCCAACCAGGCGGCGTTCGACCGGGTGCTGGCGGTGAGTCCGGCGACGCGTTGGGCCGACGACCGGGTCCACCCGTACCTGCCCGGCCACGCGGTCCTCGCCGACGCGTACCTCAACGCCCTCGGCGTCTCCTGACCTCGGCCTGACCCACAGCGAAGCGCCGGGCCGACCGTCAGGTCGACCCGGCGCGAACATCGCGGAGATCAGCCGCGCGCGGCCTGGTAGAGCCGCTCCGGCGTCACCGCTCCGGCGAGCACGCGGCCGTCGTCGGTGAGCAGCACGCTGAACAGCTTGCTGGTGAGGAGCCGACCGCTGCCCCAGTCACCACTGACCGCCGGCAGCCCGCCGAGCAGCTTCGACATGTCCAGGTCCGGCTCGGCGCCGGCCGGGGGAGCGGCCGGCTTCGCGGCGGGCTTCCGGCCCGCATCGGCCCCGTCGAGGCGGCCAACCAGCACTGTCGTCCAGCCCTCGCCCACGGCGCGGACCTGCGGGTCACTCGCCGGCTCGACGTGACCGGGCTTGCCCATCGGGCGCTCGGCCTTTTCCTCGTCGACGGTCACGCCGGGCGGCGGGTTGAAGCGGAACTGGTCGGCGTCCGGGCGGCGGTAGTCGACCTGGGTGAAGGCCACCTCGAACGCCGGCCGGTCGCTGCCCTTCGCGAGCACCTCGAAGCGCAGCGGCACGTGCTGCTTGGCGTCGATGGCGATCCGCAGTTGGTGCACCAGGGACTCCTGGTCGCGCGGCTGGAGCACCAACTCGTACGCGTCCTGGCCGGCCACGGTGGCCGACCGGCCCACGCTGACCTCGGTGCTCGGGTCGATCGCGCCCAACGCCAGGTCGGCGGCCTGCTGCGGGGTGGCTGGCAGGCTCGCTGCCGGTTCGGGGGCGGGCTTCCAGGCCCCGGCGTCGCCGCCCAGTGTGCGGTGGGTGGCGGTGTTGCTGCGGCTCTGCCACGTCCACAGGTCCCGGCCGTTGCGGATGATGTCCTGCTCGCCCAGCGTGTCCATCAGCGCGACACGCTGCTGGTCCGGCCCCGAGTACCAGACCCGCAGGGTGTGGGTGCCGGTCAGCAGGGTGGTCAGCTCGTTGCCGGGTACCAGCCCGACGAGGGGCGGCAGGCCGAGGTCGGCGCGTTGCACGACGGTCCCGGACAACCCCTCCAGCCGGGATGTCTGCAGGTCGACCAGGAGCTGAGCGGCGGTTCGGGGCGGCAGGCTCGGCTCGGCCTCGGCGGCGAACGTGCCGATTGCCGCGCCACCGCCGATGACGGTGACGGCCGCGGCGGCCGGAACCAGCCAACGAAGGACGGGACGGCTTCTCAGGACGGACATGGTGGCACCTCCTGCGGCCATCTTGCCTCGTCCGTGCTGTGAACGCGCTGAGGACACCGAACCGCGCCGATTGACCCGGGTGGCACCCTTGAGCTGTGCGAGTGCTAGTGGTGGAGGACGAGGCCCGGTTGGCGGCTGCCCTGCAACGCGGTCTCCAGGCGGAGGGGTTCGCGGTGGACGTGGCGGCAACCGGCCCGGCGGGCCTGGACGCGGCCCGGCACGGCGGGTACGACGCCATGATCCTCGACGTGATGCTGCCCGGCCTCTCCGGGTACGAGTTGGTCCGGCGGCTGCGCGCGGAGCAGCACTGGTTGCCGGTGCTGATGCTCTCGGCCAAGGACGGCGAGTACGACCAGGCCGACGGCCTCGACTGCGGCGCCGACGACTACCTGACCAAACCCTTCTCGTATGTGGTGCTGTTGGCCCGGCTCCGGGCCCTGCTGCGTCGGGGCGCGCCGGAGCGCCCGACCGTGCTGGCGGTCGGTGACCTGCGGCTGGACCCGGCCCGCCGGCGGGTGACCCGGGCGGACGCCGAGGTGGCTCTGACCGCGCGGGAGTTCGCGTTGTTGGACTACCTGATGCGCCGGCCGGGCCAGGTCGTCTCCAAGGTCGAGTTGTTGGACCACGTCTGGGACGCCAGCCTGGAGACCGCGCCGAACGCCGTCGAGGTGTACGTCGGCTATCTGCGCCGCAAGCTCGGCCGGGACCGGCTGGAGACGGTCCGGGGTGCCGGCTACCGGCTGGCGACGTGACCACCGCCGGCCCGGCCCCCGACCGTCGGGCCAGGCCCGGGTGGATGCCGGTCCTGGGGCTGCGCGGGCGGCTCATGGCGATCGGTGTGGTCGGCCTCACCATCGGGCTGGCCGTGGGCGGGGTGGTGCTGCTCGGCGCGCTCGGCTTCGTGCTCCAGCGCACTGTCGACACCGAGGCGTTCCGCACCGCCGACGCGGTCGCCCTGCTCGCCGCAGAGGACGCGCTGCCGGACCCGCTGCCGGTGGCCGGGGGGCAGGTCCGCGTGCAGGTCGTCGACGGGCAGGGACGAATTCGGGCGGCCTCGATCGATGCCGACCGTCTGGTCCCGATGGTCCGCCCGGAGCGGCTCCACCGCGACGGTCGACAGCGGCTGGAGGTGCCGGCCGAGCGGGTCGGGCTCGTCGGCCCGGTCCGGGTGGTCGCCGTACCCGCCGGCACCGCGGCCGACCCGCTCACCGTGCTGGTCGCCCGCTCGATGGCCGACGTGCGGCACAGCACCCATGTGGTGCGGACGATCCTGCTGGTGGCGTTCCCGCTTCTGGTGGCCGTGCTGGCCGGGGTGGCGTGGCGGGTGGTGGGCGCGACCCTGCGGCCGGTCGAGGCGTTGCGTCGAGGTGCCGAGGAGATCACCGGGAGGGCCGGCGCCGGCCGGCTGCCGGTGCCGGCGTCGGCCGACGAGATCCACCGTCTGGCGGTCACCCTCAACGGCATGCTGGGCCGGCTGGAGTCCGCCCGCGTCCGACAGCGGGCCTTCGTCTCCGACGCCGCGCACGAGTTGCGCAGCCCGTTGACCAACATCCGGACCGAATTGGAGGTGGCCCAGCGCCTCGCCGACCGGACGGACTGGACGGCGGTGACCGCCAACCTGCTCGCCGACACCGACCGGTTGAGCCGCCTGGTCGACGATCTCCTGCTGCTGGCCCGCCTGGACGAGACTCCGACGGCCCGGGGGACCGGCCCGGTGGAGCTGGGCGCGTTGCTGACCGAGGTCGCCGCCCGCTACCCGTCACCGCCGGTGCTGGTGACGCCGCCGGCCGGCCCGCTCTGGACGGTCGGCACCGTCGAGGAGTTGCGTCGCGTGCTGGCCAACCTGGTCGACAACGCGGTACGGCACGCGCACGGCAGTGTCATGCTCGCGGCGTCGGCGGCGGCACCGACGGTGGGCTCCACGGTCACGCCTGGCGTCGGGGCGTACCACCTGGTGACGGTGACCGACGACGGCCCGGGGATCGCGGTGGCCGACCGGGAGCGGGTCTTCGACCGCTTCACCAGGCTGGATGACGGACGGGCCCGCGACGACGGGGGCGCCGGCCTGGGGCTGGCCATCGTCCGGGAGTTGGTTCGACGCGCGGGCGGCGGCATCACCCTGACCGACGCGCCGGAGCAGCGAGGGTTACGGGTGTGCCTGCTGCTGCCGGCGTTGCCGGCCGAGGACCCCCCAAGTTAGACGGGCCGTGACGGCGACCTCCCCCCATCGACCACCGATGCCCCCTTTGCTCTGCACCCGCGGATGCGACAGCTACCCAACGTGATGCTCGCCGGCGCGCGCCGAAGCGACGGCCACGACGTTTCATCTGGTCACCCCAAGTGGTGCGTATAGGTAAGCAGAGCAAAGCCTGAAAGGGACCGTGGGCTGGGGCGTCGGGTGTGACCGCGCGTCACGGCAGGTTGGTCAACAGGTACGCCCACGCTGAGTGAGGTCTGTGGGGGTAGCGGCCGGGCGGTGAAGGCGGGGCGTAGCGGGCAAGGGCAGTGGGTGGCAGGCAGTGGCGGGCGGGGGCAAAGCTGGCGGGTCAGCGGCTGGCGGGTCAGCGGCGGCGGGTGCAGACCTGCTTGGAACGCGCCACGGTGTCGGTGGACCAGGCGACGGCGACGGTGAAGCAGAAGTCGTTGGTGCGGTTGAGCGCGTAGATGACGAAGCTGGTGGTGCCGGCGGGCAGCGTCGCGAAGATGTTGTGGGTCTGGCCGGTGCGGCCGCCCGCGATGACCACCGGGCCCTCGCCGCCGGCCGGATAGGTCCAGTTCAGCGCGATGCTGTCCCGGGTGTCGCGCAGGGTCACCGCGCTGGGTGGGGTGCCGGGCGGCGCCGCGGCGGCAGCCGACGTGGGTGCCGAGCCGCCCGGGGCGGGCGCGGCGCTGGCCGGCGCGCCGGTGCTGGGGGAGGCGCTGGCCGGCGGCGGGGTCGGTTCGTCGTCGCCGTCGACCCGGGCCACCCCGGCGATCACCGCTGCCGCGCCGAGGAGCACCACGACCACGCCGGCCACCAGCACCGGGACCAGCCGGTTGCGCTGCTCCGGCGGCGCGCGGTGCACGGGCACCGGCAGCAGCCGCGACGGCGTGTACGGCTCGACCTGCCCGTACGGGTCTGGCCGCGCGTACGGGTCTGGCCGCGCGTACGGGTCTGGCCGCGCGTACGGGTCGGACGGTTGGTGCTGGTCGGACGGCGTGTACGGGTCGGGCGACGTGTACGGGTCGGCGGGTCGGTGCAGTCGGTAGACCCCTGGCTGCTCCTCCGTGCCGCCGGCCAGCCCGACCACCGACGGGGGCACCGGAGGGTCGGTGGGGTGGGGCGACGGCTCGTCCGCCGATTCGGTCGACCACCTGCCGCCCGTCGACCCGACCGCCTCGTCGGAGGGCAGCCGGGGGTTGGGCACCGCCCCGGCGTGGTGGGTTGCGGCTGCCTGCGGGTGGTAGCCGGATTCGGCTGGCCCGTCGCTGTGCGGTGGGACGCGGGCGGCCGGCACTACCGGCGTGTCTCGAGCCGTGGGCGGGTTGTCCGCGCAGGCGTGGTCGGGACTGGCCGCCGCCCGGGCCAGGGCCGCCACCTGGGTGGCCAGCGGGTCGTCGGCGGGCAGGTGCTGGCGACACAGCTCGCGGGCCAGTGCCAGGTTGTCGTGTGCCTCGGTGAACTGCCCGCAGTCGCGCTGCATCGCCCCGAGCCGCGCCAGCATCTTGATGCCGCTGGGGTGCCCGTCGCCGTACACCTCGCGGTGCAGCTCCCAGGCGTCCTGGAGGCGGTCGCGGGCCACAGTGCACTGGCCGCGCGCGTACTCGACGGTGGCCAGGTCGGCGTGCGCGGCGAGCACCCGCAGTGACTCCGGGCCGTCCTGCGCGGTCAGCTCGATGATGACTTCCTGGTAGAGCCGCGCCGCCCGGGAGTGGCTGCCGACCCGGTGCAGCACCGCGGCCAGGGTCGCCGCGGCGGCCACCGTGCGCGGGTCGGCGCGGCCGTGCAGGCGGGTGGTGGCCGCGTACGCGAAAGCTGCCCACCCGCGGGCCGAGTGCGGCTCGCCGAGGGCGATCAGCACCCGCGCCTGGAGGCTGGCCGCCTCGGCCAGCTCGGGGGTGGCGTTGGCCGGGCGGGGGTCGGCGTCGGTGAGCGCGTCGGACAGCAGTTGCTGCGCGCCGGCAAGATCGCCGGAGGACACGAGGTGGTGCGCCTGATCAGTCAGTTCACCGAAGCCGGAAGACACGCCCCATCGTGCTCATCCGACGACGGTAAGTACAAGACCCGCGCCGGTGTCGATTGGTCAGGATCCGGTCAGGTGCTCGGCCAGGGTCTCGCTGATCCGGCGTAGCTGGTCGACCTGGGCGGGGCTCAACGCGTCGAACAGGTGTCGGCGTACCCCCTCGACGTGGCCGGGTGCGGCGGCCGCGAGGGTGGCGAAACCCTCGTCGGTGAGCAGCGCGATCTGCCCGCGCCGGTCGGTGGGGCAGTCCTCACGGCGCACCCAGCCGGCGGCCTCCAGTCGGGCCACGGCGTGCGAGAGCCGGCTGCGCGACGACCCCGCGGCCTGCGCCAACTGGCTCATCCGCAGTTGGCGACCGGGGGCCTCGGAGAGCTGGACCAGGATCTCGTAGTACGCGTGCGGCATGCCCGCGTCGCGTTGCAGCTCACGGTCGAGAGTGTCCATCAGCACCCGGGAAGCGGTGAGGTACGCGCGCCAGGTGCGCTGCTCGTCGGGGTCCAACCAGCGGGTCATGACCGCCATCATACTCCGGATGGTTGAAGGTTCAACTAAACTGCGTTAGTCTCGGGTCATGGGTATCCACCGGCTCAACCACGCGGTCCTCTACGTCAGTGACCTCGCCCGCAGCGTCGCGTTCTACAGCGACGTGCTGGGCTTCCGCCCGGTGGCGATGACCCCGGACGGCTTCCGGGGCGCCACCTTCCTCCAGGCCCCCGACTCCACCAACGACCACGACCTCGGCCTCTTCGAGATCGGCGCGGGCGCCGGGCGGTCGACCGCCGGCCGGTCCACCGTCGGCCTCTACCACCTCGCCTGGGAGGTGGACACGCTCGACGACCTGGCCGCCACCGCCGAGCGGCTCGCCGCGGCCGGCGCCCTGGTCGGCACCTCCGACCACGGCACGACCAAGAGCCTCTACGGCAAGGACCCGGACGGTCTGGAGTTCGAGGTGGTCTGGCTGATCCCGGCCGACCTGCTCGACGACACCGCGCTGGCCGCCCGCAAGCAGATCGGTCGGCTCGACCTGGACGCCGAGCGGCAGCGTTACGGCGGGCAGACCCGGGGCGGGGTGGGGATCTCCGTCCCGGCCTGACCGGCCGTACGGTAGAACGGACCGATGCCGACCGACCGGACCACTGATTTCCTCCGCGACCTGCTGGTCCGCCAGTTGACGACCTGGCTGCCCGCGGCCCTGCACCGCTCCCGGCGGGCCACCATAGCCCTCGCGGGCGCCGACGCGGGCAGCGCGGAGGCCGCGCTACGCCTGGTCGCCACGCACGGCGACCAGGTGCGCGGCCGGCAGGTGACGGTGCTGGTCCTGGCCGACGCCGCCGCCGACCTGCCGGCCCGACTCGGCCCGATCGAGGCGGAGCTGCCCGCCGAGGTCACAGTGCACCTGCTTCCTGGCGAGCCGTATCGGCTGCCGGTCGCGGTGAAGGCCGCCGGGGCGGCCGGCGCGCCGCTGTTCTCCTTCGTCGACCTGCCCGGGGCGGTGACGCCGAAGCTGCTCACCGCCACGACCAACGGCCGGACCGGAGAGCTGCTGCTGCACACCGGCGACAGTGCCCGAGACGTGCTCGTCTCCGCCGGCTTCCCCCTGGTCGCCGAGGTGGCGCCGGTGCTGCCCGGCGGAGAGGCCGCCGGGGTGATCGCGTTCGGTAGCCGCTCCGACCGGAGTCTGGAGGCGGTCCGTGACGCGCTCTGGGCGGTCGGCGCGGACCTCGGCGTGCGCTACCGCGACCCGCTGGACCCGACCGGCACGACTGTCGACGTGGTCGGTGATCCCGACCTCGAACCGTTGGCCCACGAGCTGTTGGCCGAGTTGCGGGCGGGCGGGCCACGGCCGGTGACCGAGCTGCGCCGGCACACCCTCACCGCGACGGTCTACCGTGCCGCCGACGCCAACCAGGCGCTCGTCGAGCTTCTCGACGCCGGCGCCGTGCGACGCGATCGCGAGTCCGGGCGGCTGGCCGGCGACGAGATCATCACCCTGGCGCGCTGAGCGCCCCCCGTCGCGCCCCCCGCCCACGCGATCTTGCACTTTCTGCTCCGGCATAAGGGTTATTCCACGCAAAACAGCGACAGAAACTGCAAGATCGCCGGGGCGGGCCGGGGCCGGGCCGGGCCGGGGCGGGGTGGGGCGGGGCGAAACGCCGAGCGGGGTGCCGGTGAATCACCGGCACCCCGCTCGACTCCCGGGATGCTTACGACCGGGACTTGTCCTGCTTCCAGCTCAGCGGACCCGGCAGGTCGACCCGGTGCGCGCGGGCCTTGGAGTTCCAGGACCAGCGACCGATCTTGATGCTCCACGAGGAGAAGCCGTTCTCGGTGAAGTTCAGGATGATCGGACCGTACTTCTTGCGCTTGCGAAACATGAGGCCCATCGGAGGTCTCCCCTCGTCACCGTTCCCTGCCGTGTCGAGATCGAACATGCCCGAACCGACAACTTTTGAAACCCTCTCACCGTCCGTCCTGGACGGTCGCCCATCGGGCATCGCAATCTCTATCCAACAGATAGGTGTTGCGGCGTGGTAAACACTGGTTGGGGTGCTCCGTAACATCGTCAGCGATAGAAGTCTCATCTTCTGGAAGGCCGTTGACCGCTCGTTCCGATCCCGGGCAGCATGGGGTCATGTCGCAGCGGGATGAGCTACTCCTCACCGCTCGTGTGCACGTCGACCTGGTCCGGCACGCGAGCGCGCTCTGTTGAGCTGACCGGTCCATCCGGCTCGGCTCCAGCGCCGCACTCTCACCGCCCGCCCGCTCAACGCGGAGCAGCGTGCCCGCACGCCCTCATCCGGGCGTCCCCGCTCCCATCGTGGACAGATCAGGAGACTCCTCATGTCCCCACCCCGTCGTGCAATTCTGCGTACCCTCGCCGCCGTTGCCGCGCTGGTAGTGCTCACCGCCACCGCCGGCTGCGGCGGTGACGCGGCAGCCGACGACGCCCAAGCCAGCGAGCTGCGCTACCAGGGCTCGGTCGGTCAGGTCACCCTCCCCGAACTCGCCGCCGACCTCGGCTACCTCGGCGACGTCAAGCTCACGTGGATCGGCAACGTCACCGGTGGTCCGCAGGACATTCAGGCCACCGCCACCGGGCAGAGCGACTTCGGCGGCGCGTTCAACGGCGCCATCGTCAAGCTCTCCACCGCCAACGCCCCGATCACCGCGGTGGTCAGCTACTACGGCTCGGACGCGCAGACCTTCCAGGGCTACTACGTGCTCGACGACAGCCCGATCCGCCGTCCTCGTGACCTGATCGGCAAGAAGGTCGGCATGAACACCCTCGGCGCGCACGCCGAGGCAGTACTCAAGACCTGGCTCGCCCGAGGCGGCCTCACTCCCGCCGAGGTCAAGCAGGTCGAGCTGGTCGCCCTGCCACCGGTCAACACCGAGCAGTCGCTGCGGCAGCGGCAGATCGACGTCGCCGTGCTCGGCGGGGTGATCCGCGACAAGGCGGTCGCCAGCGGCGGCATCCGCACCATCTTCACCGACTACGAGCTGCTCGGCGCGTTCAGCGGCGGCACCTACGTCTTTCGCGACGACTTCATCAAGCGCAACCCGGAGACCGTCAATGCCTTCGTCACCGGGGTCGGCAAGGCCATCGAGTGGGCCCGTACCCAACCCCGGGAGGCAGTGGTCGCCCGGATGCGGGACATCATCGGCAAGCGAGGCCGCAACGAGGACCCGTCCCTGGTCGCGTACTGGAAGAGCAGTGGGGTCGCCGGCCGTGGCGGCGTGATCGGCGAGCAGGAGTTCGGCACCTGGATCGACTGGCTCGCCGCCGAGGGCGAACTCAAGGGCGACCGCCCGAAGCCCGGAGACATCTACACCAACCGATTCAACCCGTTCGTGGACGGGGGGAACGCGTGAGCACCGACAAGATCGTCTTCGATCGGGTGAGCAAGACCTTCCCGGTCCGCGCGAGCCGGCGTGGCGGCGCCGGCGCGGTCACCGCGCTGGACGCTGTCACCCTCGGGGTACGCCCCGGCGAGTTCCTGGTCGTCGTCGGCCCCAGCGGCTGCGGCAAGTCCACACTGCTCGACCTGCTCGGCGGGCTCACCGAGCCGACCGCGGGGCGGGTGCTCGTCGACGGTCGGCAGGTCACCGGTCCCGGCCTGGACCGGGGCATCGTCTTCCAGCAGTACGCGCTGCTGCCCTGGCGCACCGCCGCCGGCAACGTCGCGTTCGGCCTGGAGGCCAAGGGGGTGCCCCGCGCCGAGCGCGCCGCCCTGATCGAGCACCACCTCGACCTGGTGGGCCTGCGCGGGTTCGCCGACCGCTATCCGCACGAACTGTCCGGCGGGATGAAGCAGCGGGTGGCCATCGCCCGCAGCCTCGCGTACGACCCGGACGTGCTGCTGATGGACGAGCCGTTCGCCGCCCTGGACGCGCAGACCCGCGACTCGTTGCAGGACGAGCTGGTGCGGATCTGGGCCCGTACCGGCAAGACCATCGTGTTCATCACCCACGGCATCGACGAGGCCGTCTACCTGGGTCAGCGGGTGGCGGTGCTGACGTCGCGGCCCGGGCGGCTCAAACAGGTCATCGACATCGACCTCGGCGACCGGGACGCGGTCGAGGACGTCCGTTCCACCGACGCGTTCCGCCACCACCGCCACCAGATCTGGACCCTGCTGCGTGACGAGGTGCGGGCTGCCCAGGCGGCCGAGGGCACCGGCGTCCGCCACACCGAGGAGGCCCGCGTTGGTTGACATCGCCGAACGTCCCGCCCGACTCGCCGGACCACCCACCGTGCCCCGCGCTGCGGCCGACAGTGCCGCTCCCGGTCGCGCCGGTCGGCTGTTCGGCATCGGCACGAAGGTGCTGCACCGTACCGTCGCCATCGCCGCGCTGGCCGCGATCTGGGAGGGCGCACCCCGGCTCGGGCTGGTCGACCGGGTCTTCCTGCCCCCGCTGTCGGAGGTGCTGGTGGCCTGGTGGGAGTTGCTGCGCAGCGGGCAGCTCGCCGAGCACGTGGGCGCGAGCCTCACCCGGTCGTTGGCCGGGCTCGGCCTGGCGGTGCTCACCGCCATCCCGCTCGGGTTGCTGATCGGCTGGTACCGGCCGCTCGCCGAGCTGCTCAGCCCGCTGCTGGAGGTGTTCCGCAACACCGCCGCGCTGGCCCTGCTGCCGGTGTTCGTGCTCATCCTCGGCCTGGGCGAGACTTCCAAGATCGCCCTGGTGCTGTACGCGTGCTCCTGGCCGATCCTGCTGAACACCATCGCCGGGGTGAAGGGCGTCGACCCGCTGCTGATCCGGTCGGCCCGCTCGATGGGGCTCAACCACCTGCGGCTGTTCCAGAAGGTGATCCTGCCGGCCGCGGTGCCGACCATCTTCACCGGCGTCCGGCTGGCCGGGGCGTACTCGATCCTGGTGCTGGTCGCGGCCGAGATGGTCGGCGCGAAGGCCGGGCTCGGCTACCTCATCAACTACGCGCAGTACAACTTCGCGATCGCCGACATGTACTCCGGGATCATCACGATCTCCGCCATCGGCCTGGTCGTCAACCAGCTCCTCGTCGCCCTCGAACGTCGCTTCTCCACCTGGCGCGTCGACGTCTCTGCCGGATAGGACGGACACCAATGACCCGCACCCTGCACCTCAACGCGTTCCTGATGGGCGTCGGCCACCACGAGGCCGCCTGGCGGCACCCCCGCACCGACCCGCGTCGGGTCACCGACGTACGGCACTTCCAGGAGCTGGCGCGGATCGCCGAACGCGGCACCCTCGACTCGCTCTTCCTCGCCGACGGTCTCTCGGTCGGCCCGAACCCCCGACACAACATCCAGGCCGTCTTCGAACCGCTGACCCTGCTCGCGTCGCTCGCCGCGGTGACCGAACACATCGGTCTCATCGCGACGGTCTCCACCACCTACAACGAGCCGTTCCACGTCGCCCGCAAGTTCGCCTCGCTGGACCACCTCAGCGGCGGTCGGGCCGGCTGGAACATCGTCACCTCCGCCCAGGAGCGGGAGGCGGTCAACTTCAACCGGGACAGCCACCCCGAACACGCCGACCGTTACCGGCGGGCCGCCGAGTTCGTGGACGTGGCGGTCAAGCTCTGGGACAGCTGGGAGGACGACGCGCTGGTCTTCGACACCACAGCCGGGGTGTTCGCCGACACCGACCGGGTGCACGAGGTGGCGCACCGCGGGCCGGAGTTCCAGGTCCGTGGCCCGCTGAACATTCCCCGGGGGCCGCAGGGCCGACCGCTGCTGGTGCAGGCCGGCTCGTCGCCGGACGGGATAGCCTTCGCCGCTCGCTACGCCGAGGCGGTCTTCACCGCGCAGCAGACCCTCACCGACGGGCAGAGCTTCTACGCCGAGCTGCACCGGCAGGTCACCGCCGCCGGCCGCGACCCGGAGCTGGTGAAGGTCCTTCCCGGCATCGCGCCGGTGATCGGCGGCACCGAAGCCGAGGCGCTGGCGCTCGCCGCCGAGCTGGAGGAGCTGATCGTCCCCGACTACGCAGTGGCCCAGCTCTCCGGGATGCTCGGCATCGACCTGACCGGCCTGCCGCTGGACGGGCCGCTGCCGGAGCTGCCGGCCGCCGGCACCGTGCAGGCCCACCAGAGCCGCTACCAGCTCGTCACCGAGCTGGCCCGCCGGGAACAGCTCACCATCCGCCAGCTGATCGGCCGACTCGGCGGCGGCCGGGGTCACCGGGTCGTCGCCGGCACGCCGGAGCAGATCGCCGACCAGATCGAGTTGTGGTTCACCCAGCGCGCGGCCGACGGGTTCAACATCATGCCGCCGCACCTGCCCGGCGGGCTCGCCGACTTCGTCGACCACGTGGTGCCGGTGCTGCGCTCCCGAGGGCTGTTCCGCGCCGAGTACACCGGTCGGACGCTGCGCGAACACTACGGCCTGCCCCGACCGGCCAGTGCGTACGCCGCGTCGGCCCTGGTGCCGGCGTGACCACCGTGGAGCGCCCCTCGGCGGACATCGCCGAGCTGCGACCGGTGAACCGGGACCTGTTCCGCGCTCTGCTGCGGCGGCAGGCCAGCAGCGTCACGGTGGTCACCGCTGTCGCCCGCGCCACCGACCCCACCTGCCTGGGTGGGATCGGCGCGCCCATCCGGGCGGGCTTTACCGCGACGTCGTTCACGTCGGTGTCGCTGGACCCACCGCTGGTCTCGTTCTGCCTCGGGGTGGCGTCGTCGAGTTGGCCGGTGCTCGCCCGCGCCGAGCACGTCGCCGTGCACCTGCTGGGCGCCGGGCAGCGGGAGGCCGCCACGGTCTTCGCGACCAGTGGCATCGACCGGTTCGCCGCGTACCCGGACTGGACGTCGGGACCGTTCGGGGTGCCGCTGCTCGACGGGGTGCTGGCCCGGCTGCTCTGCCGGGTGGTGCACCGGGTCCCGGCCGGCGACCACACGCTGGTGATCGCCGAGCCGCTGGCGCTCGGCGACTGTGGCGACGGCACGCCACTGGTCCACCACCGGGGCGGCTACACCACCGCCGTCTCCCCGTGAGCGCAGTCACCACGGCCGATCTGCTCGCGTTGGACCGGGCCGCCCAGGACCTGCTGTTCCGGGCGGCCCGCACGGCCAACACGTTCACCGACGAACCGGTCACCGACGCCCAGGTCGCGGCGATCCACGACCTGATCCGGTACGGGCCGACGGCGTACAACGGTCAGCCGTTGCGGGTGCTGCTGCTCCGTTCGGCGGCGGCGCGGGCGCGGCTGTTGCCGTACGTCTCGTCGAGCAACAGGGCGAAGACGGCTACGGCGCCACTGGTGGCGGTGCTCGCCGCCGACGTGGACTTCCACGAACGGCTGCCGGAGCTGTACCCGCACCGGCCGCAGGCCCGCGACTGGCTGAGCGACCGCCCGTCCCGCGCCGAGCAGGCCCGCTTCAGCGCGACCCTCCAGATCGGCTACCTGCTGGTGGGCGTACGGGCCGCTGGGCTGGCCGCCGGCCCGATGGCCGGGTTCGACGCGGCAGGGGTTAGCCGGGAGTTCTTCCCCGACGGCCGGCACGAGGCGCTGCTGCTGCTCAACCTGGGCCGCCCCGGCCCGGACGCCTGGGATCGGCGGCTGCCCCGGCTCAGCACCGAGGAGGTGGTGTGGGCGCTGTGAGCCGACCCGAGGTCAGCGCGGCTCCCACGCGTCGGGCAGTGCGGTGAGCTTGCGGACGTGCGCGGGCAGTCGACCGCTGACGATCTCGGCGAGGCTCACCTCGTCGACGACCCGCCGCACGGCGGCGCGCACGGCCACCCACAGGCCGGGCAGGTTCTCCGCCGACCCCTCGTACCGGGTTTCCTCGGGGCGCAGCCCGCGTACCCCGGCAAGTGGGCCTTCGACGGCGCGCAGCACCGCGCCGACTGTCACCTCGCGTGGTGGACGCGCGAGGGTGTAGCCGCCCTCGGCGCCACGTTGGGCGCGGACGATGCCGGCCCGGCGCAGATCCGCCAGGACCGCCTCCAGGAACTTGCGGGGCATGTCCTGCTCCGCGGCGATGGCCTGGGTGGACAGCAGCGAGGGGTACGCGGTGGCGAGGCTCAACGCCGCCCGTACCGCGTAGTCGCCGCGCGCGGAGATCTGCACAGTGCCATCATGCCCGCCCGGTGCCGCCGGGCCCTCCGGCGGGCGGTCCGGGTCTCGTGGCGTGCCCGCCGTTTGTGGGTTCGCCCGGGGTGCCGGGGCGGAACCAACCGCCGTTGACGCCCGTCGACTCGGCCGGCGGTCGAGGTCGGACCACCCGGCCGGCCACCGGTTGATCCCGGGCGGCCCGGAACGCGCCCGGGCTGACCCCGATCTCGCGGGTGAAGAAGCGGCCGAAGTTCGTGGGTTCGGAGAAGCCGAGCCGCCGGCCGATCTGGGCGATCGGCTGATCCGTCGCGGCCAGTAACCGGCTGGCCTGCAACGCGACCCGCTCGTCGATGACCTGTTTGGCGCTGCGACCGGTAACGGCCAGGCAGGCCCGGGTCAGGGTCCGCACCGAGCAGCCGAGTTCGGCCGCGTAGTCCTCCACCCGTCGGGTGTGCGGGTAGCCATGTTCCACCTCGCTGCGGAACCTGTGGAACGTCTCGTCCTCGGGGCGGGACGGCGACCGGTCGTCGTGGGCCACTGCCAGCCGGAGCAGCAGCACCGCCAGTTGATGCCGGAGCAGCGCGCGGGCGGTCGGGCTGTCGGGGTGCCGCCGACAGTCCACCGCCAACTGGCTCACCTCGCTGATCACCGCGTCCTCGTCCTCACCGGCCAACTGCCGCCAGGTCGCTGTCGTGGTCAGGTCGACGTCGAAGCCGTGCAGCGCCTCGGGCTCCCAGGCGACCACTGTGGCGTCGAACTGGGGGCCGGCGCAGCGCAGCACCTGGCCGGGGCGGACCCGCAACAGCGTGCCGGGCCGGCACGGCAGCAGGTGAAAGTCGAGTTCCGCGTCGCCGTGCCCACGCGTGGTGAGAATCAACAGCTCCCGCTCGACGATCACCGGCCGACGCCAGCCCGGGGCACCGGCAAGATCGGCCAGCGCGAACGTGGCTATCTCGTCGGTGACCGGAGACGCCGTTCCGATCGATGGCGCGGGGGAGGGATCGGTGGAGACCATCGCCTGCGACGGTAGCCCGAACCGCAGGTCACCGCATCCCGATCGACGTTCGCAGCGGAATCCGCGGCAAGCTGCGGGCTTGTCGCGGTCCCGGCGGCCGGGCTACGTTACCCGGCGGTAGCGCCGCCGGTCAGCGGTCCACCCGGTATCCGCCGGTCACCCGACCGGCCGGCGGCACCCGCCGACTCGCGATGGGATGGGCATGACGCAGCTGTTCTCGGTCGAAGGTAAGACGGTCCTGGTCACCGGCGGCTCACGGGGGATCGGGCTGATGATCGCTCAGGGCTTCGTCCGGGCCGGCGCACACGTGATCATCTCGTCGCGCAAGGCGGACGTCTGCGAGGCGGTCGCCACCACCCTGTCCGCCGAGGGCCGCTGCGAGGCAATCCCCGCCGACCTGAGCGACAACGCCGGCGCCGAGGCGTTGGCCGCCGCCGTACGCGAGCGCTTCGGTCGCCTCGACGTGCTGGTCAACAACGCCGGCGCGACCTGGGGCGCACCGCTGGAGGACTACCCCGAGGCGGCGTTCGACAAGCTCTGGGCGGTCAACGTCAAGGCCGTCTTCCGACTCACCACGGCGCTGCTGCCGGCGTTACGCGCCGCCGCCAGCGCCGACGACCCGGCCCGCGTGATCAACATCGGGTCGATCGACGGCATCCGGGTGCCGATGATGGAGGTGTACGCGTACTCGGCCACCAAATCGGCCGTGCACATGATCACCCGCAGCCTCGCCCACCAGCTCGCCGGTGAGCAGATCACCGTCAACGCGATCGCGCCCGGCCCGTTCGAGAGCAAGATGATGGCGTTCGCGCTCGACGACCCGGCGAGCCGGGCCGCCATCGAGCAGCAGGTGCCGCTGGGCCGCATCGGGCGCCCCGAGGACATGGCCGGCACCGCCATCTACCTCTCGTCGCGCGCCGGCGCATACCTCACCGGGGCGGTCATTCCCGTCGACGGCGGCATCACCACGCACGGCTGAGCACCGGCCGACCCGGGGAGCGCAGTGCGCGTACTTCCTGGGTGTGTGCCGGGGCCGCGCGGATTCGGCAGATCCGCGCGGCCCCGGTATGGCCGGTGTTGCAGGTTCGGGCGGTCAGCGACCGGCGAGCAGTCGGTTCACCGCCGTGTCGACGTCCAGGTGCTCGGCCTCACGGCCGCGCGGGACGACGACGTAGGTCCGTCGAAGGAAACGCACCAGGACGCTGCGCGGCACCTCGAAGAGGGCGTTGCCGTCCGGTGACGAGAGGGCCAGCGCGACGAAGTCGCCGCGCGGTGTGGCCCAGGGCCAGACCCGCACATCCCCGATGCCGGCCGGCTCGTCCAGGCCGGTGACCAGAAGTTCGCGAGCGAACGACCAACTCACCGCCTCGCCCCCTGCCGATTCGGCATGGAACAGGACATGGACCGCATACGGGTCAGCAGGGTCGTAACGCAGACTGGCACGCACCGGCAAGGCGGTGGCGTCAGGTGCGACGAGCCTTAGCGACGTCTCGACCTCTACGGTCGTCGGTCGGATGACACTCATGGACGTTCTCCCCCCGGCACCGCTGCGGAACGCGCGTGTCCCGCTTTTCCCATACTCAGGTGCTACTCCTGGCTACGCTCCGCCATACGCTGACTTCACCCAGTGGTGGGAAGGGGGACGGAAAGGCCGCGTGAATGTGAGCATTCATGTAGGATTTCCGGTTCTGCCCAGTGCGTGATCCCGCCCGGTATCGGGTGGCTCAGTCGTCGACTTACTCCGGTAACGTCCAGTCGGCCGTTGCAGTGACGGGCCCGAGCGACACTGGGGGGTGAAATGGTGACGAAGCAATCCTCAGTGGATCCGGCGGCGGCGCCCGGCCCGCCGAACGTCGCGGTCCGAGCAGCCGAAAAGCGGGGGTACGGAGTGCCGATGGAGCAGCCCGAGCGGGCCGGTCGGCCGGCGTCCGACGCCGGTCGTCCCGGTGGTGATGGCACCGATGGTGGCGGCGGCAGCGGTGCTGGTCGCGGCAGCGATGCCGGTGCTGGTCGTGGTGGTGGAGTCGCGGTGCAGGACCCGCCGCGTCGTCCTCGCTGGCGTGAGCGGATCTCGCTGACCCTCGACCTCATCCGCGCCAACCCCACCGGCCGGATCGCACTCAAGATCTTCATCGCGATCGCCGGGGCGCTGGTGGTGACCATCGGCATCGCCCTCATCCCGCTCCCCGGGCCCGGCTGGCTGCTGGTGATCGCCGGCCTGGGCATCTGGGCCGTCGAATACCACTGGGCGCGCCGGCTGCTCGGCTTCACCCGCCGCCACGTCCACGGATGGACACGCTGGGTAACGAGACAGTCGCTGCTGGTGCGAATCGTGCTCGGCTCTGTCGGCCTGGTCTTCGTGGCCACGGTGGTCTGGCTGTCCCTCAAGTACAGCCTCGGCATCGACGTGGTGGCCGAGGCGATGCACTACCTCGCGACCCACTGACCCCGGATTTCCGGTCCGGTTCCACGATCGGGTAGAGTCAGTGGCGCTGAGGGCGATTAGCTCAGTGGGAGAGCGCTTCGTTCACACCGAAGAGGTCGCTGGTTCGATACCAGCATCGCCCACTCTCAGTTTCCGCAAGTCAGAGGCCGCTTCCCGGGTTCGGGAGGTGGCCTTTCTGCTTGTGTGGAGTAGCCGCGGTCAATGTGTCTGTGTGGCGTGGCCGGAGGATGGTGAACGTGACGGACGTGCTGAAGGTTGACGACCTTCGCCGGGTATGCGGCGTGCTGCTGGACATGGTGGAGGAGCGGTTCGGCGCGGAGATCGACCTTGCGAGCGTCGGTGTCGATCTCTACTGGAACGTCGACCTGGAGACCGCGTTCGACCTGAGAGACGTTCCGGGATCGGGAATCGACGTCGGGCAGTGCGGTGACGACGTGGCAGAGCTACATGCACTGCTGCGCCGTCCGGCAGACCCCGTGCCGACGCTCTGGCACGACCTGCAACATCTCGCCGGTGTCCTGAGGCTGCTGGCCTACCTCGACCTGCCAGGTGTCAACGCCAGCGAGAGTTGAAGGAGCACCAGCGGCACCGCTGCCCGGCCTGGCCGACTGGTGTGTCAGTAGCCGAGAGAATCGCCGAGCCGCTTGAGTGCGTCGCGGGTCGCCCTCGACGAGACCTGGTTGCCGCAGGCTGCCCCCACCCGTGTAGGTGTGCGAAACCGGGCCATCGTGGACGGCAATGCTGCGGTGCTGGGCCGCTCAGTGTATTCGGAGAACCGGCACAGCGGCCGGTGCGATCGAGAGCCGGCGGGACGTGACCCGCATCAGCGGCAGGAAGGCCACGCTGGCGTGCTCGACGAGCGCCGGAGTAGCGCCGGGTGCCGACGCGTCATCCGGACGTAACCCCGGAGTCTGAGAGGCCGTGCGGCCAACCAATGACACGCTCGGCGGTGACGCCTCGAAGGTCGGTCCCGTTCCACCGGGCCCCGGTAACGTCCGTTCGTCCATACTCCGGATCGTGCGTCAGGACGTAGCTGAACCGCGCGTAGGACAGATCCGTGTCACGCAGGTCGGCATCCCGTAGATCACAGCCAGAGAAGCTGGCACCGCGGAGGGAGGCGCCCCGGAGGTCGACGCCACGGAAGTCACACAACTTGAATGAGTATCCATCAAGTGTGCGATGCCGAAGATCGCGACCCGCGAACGACTTCTTCGTCGCGCCGGGCAGGATGCTCATCCGCGAACGGTAGCGTGGTCGTCCACTGCCGAACCACCGGCTTTCTATTCACTGACCTGCGAGGCATTCGGCAGGGCAGGCGCCCGCTGGTGTCTAGTCCCACCATGCTCGACAGATCCGTCCCAGCACATACTTTGACGAGGCGCCTAGATCGTTCGGGGGTCACGTCATTGTCGGTAGATGTTCCCGTCGGCCTGAGGGAGGCCGTGATGCCGCTGGATTCTGGCTCGGTCGGTTGCGGGGTGGCGTAGCGACTTGCAGCGCTGGCTCGCCGTCGGGACGTAGGCTCCCGGCGTGACCGTGTACGACATCGCCGCGCGGCTGCCATCCATCGACGTGTTGCGCGAGCGCTGCAAAGCCCTAGCGATGCTCGATGCGATCGTCGAGGGCGACTACTATGCCTACGACCGCGAATGGGGCGAGGACGAGGCAGCGTCGATGCGTAACGGCAGCGGCGAGGAGTACGACATAGTCTTCACCGCCGACGGCGTATTCGTCCGGGGTATCTACCACGAGTCGTCGATGTTCAACTACAGCGACGGGCGGCTGTGGCCGGGCCTCCTCGACGGAATGCCTGAGCAGTTCCAGACGCAGGTACACGAGCCTGCGTTCTGCCGGCAGGACGGCACCCTTGACGCCACCTTCGTCCTCTGGCGGCGCACCAACGACGAGCGGTGGCATGCCGGCAACGACATCGACTTCTCACCTGCCGACGACGATGAGGTCGACCCAGACGGCTCATGGCTGCTCGACATCCTCTGCGACGACATCGTCTCGGAATACATCGAGCACGCCAAGGATGTCTACGAAATTGAACTGGATCACGCTGTGGTTGAACACGTCGTTGCGCTCCGTCCACTGACCGACGCAGCCGTGAGCGCGCTCAACCCGGAAGTTGAACTGGCCGACCTGCGCGAGAAGGCAAAGGAGTACGGCTACCCGACCACGGCGGCGTAGAGCCCCGGGTCAACCCGCACGAACCTGCCGCAATTGCGGTCCTGTCACCGTAGGTGAGGGCTGCGGCCAAGCGGTGGAATCGCCTTTCAAGCACCTGGTGGGACGCCACTGTCAAGCATGTCCCGTGACGAGGCAAACAGCCGCCCGCTGATGTATGGGAGGACTTCTGTACGTCCATCAAGGCGGCCCGAGACGGGCCGCAAGCGCCGCCGCCTGTCGCTCCGCTGGCGCTCCGACTCCGGCCACGCAACATGCCCCGGCGGCTGGCGCGAAAGCGAAGGCTTCAGGGGCTGCCGCGGCACGACAGACCGTTGACGAGCGAGGTGGTGGGCCGTTCGGATCGTCGCGGGCGCCGGCTGGGCCCAAGATCGTGCCGTTTCCAGGCCGTCAGAGGGAAACGGGCGACGCCCAACGTTGAACATCAATGCCAGGCGTAACAGCCGCTCACAAGGCAGAGAGCCCGCTTTGGTCGATTACGCCCCCGCCGCTGATCATCACAACGCCAAGTGTTGAACGCTTACTCCTGTGGCGGGGGAGTGAGCCAGGCCAGGGGTTGTCCGCTGAGGGCGGCGTCGGCAAGGCGGTGGGCGCTGGCGGTCTTTAGCGCGGCTCGTGAGCTGTCGATCCAGCGCTGGACGTTGTCGATGCCTTGGTGGCGGTACTCGACGGCTTGGACGAGGCATTCCAGCTTGTCGGCGTCACGGGCGACGACAGCTTCTAGTGTCTCGCCGGCTTCGTATTCGGCGACTGCGGCGGTGATGACGTCGGCGACGGCTGGGGGGCAGGCGGCGACCTGGTCGGCGGTGACGGCGGTGTTGGGTACGGCGGTGAGGTAGCGCTTGGCGATGTGTGGGATGTCGGTGATTCGGGTTTCCTGGGTGTCGTGCAGGGTGCAGAGCATCGACACTCGGGCTGGGTCGGCGCCCTCCATGGCGGCGAGCATCATTCCGATGAGCGCCGTTCGGAAGGAGTGCTCGGCGATGGATTCGGGTTGCTTAACGCCGGCGAACCACCAGCCGGTGCGGGCGGCGCGTTTGAGGACGCCGGCTTCGAAGATGAAGTTCATCGCTCCGGCGGCGTCGTGGTCGTCGGTCATCTGCCCGTCCCTGTGCCGGTGAGTCCGTCCGCCCGCAGGCTGTAGACGATAGAGGTTAGTTCCTGCCGCGACTGGGCGGAGATCCGGTCACTGTCCAGGAGCGGGACACTGTGGTCGAGGAGTGTTCGAGTCGCGGCGGGGTTGTCGAGAGCGAGACCGCGTCGTGCGGCCAGCAATGCCCAGACGTTGTGGATGTTGAGGTCGACGAAGGGATGCCCTGGATCGATGCGCTCGACCAGGTGCCGAAGAAGGATTGAGCCATGCCAGTCAGCGAGCGTTTCGGGCATGAAGGAGTCGTCGCGGTGGCGGTACGGGATCTCGCCCACCCAGTACGCCGAGTAGTTGAGGGCCGCTCGCTCGCAGGCGTCGTCGGGGTGTGCGCGAGCGATGAAGTCTCGTAACGGTTCCGGGTCTCCCTGGTTGGCGAGGGACGTGACGACGGAGCGGGCGTCGGGCCACAGCGGTGACCAGGTGCGAAAGATGGTCGTGCGGCGTGCTCGGGCGGTGGTCTGGGTCAGCCAACCTGCTGCTGCCCTGGTGGGGTCCATGCCGGCGAGGAAGCAGGCTTGCCGGTGCAGCAGCACATTGCGATGCCGTCCGGCTGCGGCCCGGTCGGCGAGCACCTGGAGGTGAGCGAAGAACGCACGTTGCTCGTCGACGGACAGGCTCGGCCCGGACGCGACGGGACCGCGTCGGGGATGGGCGACGGGTAGCCCCCTGGCGAAGGCCGGTGTCTGCCCGAGAACGGCCCAGAGGATCAAGTCGGTCAGGCGGTGGGTGAGTACGGACCAGCCAAGCGGGTGTTCGGCGATGTCGCAGCGGCCCACATGTTCGTTGAGGACGGCGGCGAGGATGAGATCCGCCTCGGCGGCGTCGTCAAGTGCTGCGAGCAGGAGTGTGTTCGCGCCAAGCCGTCCGAGCCGGCGTCGGACGGCGATCGACTGCCCGAGCGGTACCGCGGTGAATGGCCGGCGCCCGGACTCCCAGCTTTGCACGGTCACGCGATCGACGTTCAGGTCGACGGCGAGCTGCTCCTGCGTGAGCGGGATGGACTCCCGGATCAGCTTGAACAGGTAGCCGGTCACCTCGCCGCGATGCGGTGCTGATCGTCCGTGACCTTTCATGCGTCATCCCTACGTTGACCCGTGGTCGACGTTCCGCTGTGGAACCGATGCTGCGGCAGCTCATCTGGCCTGCTCACTCGTACTGCGGGTGAGTCCCACCGCCGTCGCCGTGATCGTAGCGTCGCAGTTACCGAACGTTCCAGATCCGGTCCCGTCGTTTCGGGGTCGGCCGTGGAGTGCTGCCCAGCGGAGGGAGCCAGTGATGCGGGACAGGACACCACCATGGCGACGAGTGACCTACGACCAGTACCTGATCGCCGTCGCGATGACCCTGGCACGGCGACACCGCCCGGCTTGGTCGTGGCGGAAGTGGAGCTGGGTCTGCCGCTGTGGGGCGGAACTGCCCTGTCGCAGCCGACACCGCATTCCGATCAACCGGGGGCACTGGCCCGCCGAGGAGGAGCAGTGAGCAACGCGGCCGAGCGGCAGATCCTGGTCGTACACCTGCTCGCTCAGGACGGCCTGGGCACCGGTTGCCGGGCGTGGTGGTCGCGGCTCACGCCGTACCCAAGCTGGCAGGTGGACTGGGCGACGAGCCGGCAGGCGCGGTCGATGACGGCGGCGCTGCTTGGAGGCCGCGCATGACCACGCACGGCCCGGTGCTGCCGATCTGGAGCTGCGGCGGCTGCGCCGCGCCCTGGCCCTGCCGCACTCGGCAGCGCGAGCTACGCGCCGAGTTCGACGACGCCCCGATCTCCCTGGCCCTCTACCTCGGTGCGCAACTGGTGCGGGCCTCCGAGGACCTGACCTGGGTGCCGGCGGGTGCGCTGCACAGACGCTTCCTCGGCTGGCTTCGGTGAGCATCCTGCGGACCTACGATCAGTCCTCGTCGTACTCGGACTCGTCGACCAGGCCCATCACGAAGGTCTCGAAGTCGGGGGCGAGGACGGTGATCTGGTAGTTCCACTCCTGGTCGACGTGCACTACGGCAGGCTCACCGGGCGAGCGGTAGTCGAGGGCGATCATGTCGTGACCCGCCGACGGGCAGTCGGCGATGTAGATGCCGATGTCGGGGTAGCCCCATTCCGCCACCCAGAAAGCGCTGCCGATCTCGCCACAGAGGCTGAACCCGGCAGTTCGACCGACCGAAGCCAACGTGTACACGCCAACGTGGTCATCAGCCCAGGAGGTTCGGCTGGGTGCGGGGTAGGCATCACGGGCGAAAGAGCCGCCGTTGTGTCGACGGGCCAGGTCGACGTACGCGGTGGGCAACTGGTAGCCAAGCTGCGCTTCCACCGTCCGCAGAACCTCGTCGGTCAGCGGGGGGCGGAGCGCGGAGTGGGTCAAGGCAGTTCAGTCGTCTCCGTATTCGTCCACGTCCAGCTCGGCCCTTGTGTGGTGTAGGAACTCCAGGGCTCGGCGATCGAGGTGCCAGCCGAGTCGTTGATGCTGGTCGCCATCGTCGTCATTGAAGTAGCGCACCACCTGCAGTGTCGAGGTGATGCCCTCCCCCTCCGCTTCATCGATCACTCTCACGAGGGCCGCGATCTGATCAGCGATAGGCCCAAGGCGGTCGATGATGCGGTCGATCTGCTCATCGACCGTCAAGCCGCTGTCACGACACACAACCCTCCACGAGTGGACGGCCGGCACCGGAGGGTTCTCCCTCTTACTCCCCTTGACGCTGATCTCGTCTGGCTCCATGCCTAACCGTGTCGCCATCTCGCGCGAAGGGAGACGGTCCGAACGCAACGAGAAGTAGACGTACTGATGTACCCGCATGGCCCGATCATGGCAGCGCGCCAGCGCGACAGACCAGCGTCACCCTGGCGACGCGAATTCGCCGTGCAGCCGTCAGTTATCGTCGGAGAACGACCTGAGAGGGAATCGACATGCCTCCGTCTCCAGCGCTGCGATGACCCGGTCCGGACGACATCAGATACTGCGGTGGACGGCCGCTGTGCTCACAGTGCTCGTCGGCGTGGTCCTCGTGGTGACGGTTAGTCGGTTCATTCCGGCCTACCGGGCCGAGCCGACGCTTTCCGGTCAGTCCGGCTACCTGGGCACGATCCTTGGCGCGGTGGCTCTGCTTGTCGTGATGGTGCAGTCCCTGCGCTGGCTGGCCCGTCGAGAGGAGCCACTCGGGCTGCTCGCGCGCCTGCAGTTGAAGGTCGCCAGCGACGTCGCCGCCCGGGCCGCGCAGATGCGCCGGACCGCGGAGGACATCGACCTGGCGTACGGGGCGGGTGGCGAACCCGATACGACGCTGCACGCGCTCGCCGATGGGCTGCGGCACCGGCAGACACGGGTGGTCCTGGTCGCCCACCCCGGCCGCGGGAAGTCGTACAGCACGCTGCGGATCGCGCTGGAGTTGGTGAACGACGATCCGCAGGTGCTTCCACTGGTCGTGCCGTTGAGCCGCTGGACCGGTCAGAGCGACATCACGACCTGGCTGGCCGGCTTCGTCGCTGTCGAACTCAACGTGTCCCGCCGATCCGCCCGGGAGCTGATCGAGTCGGGCGACGTGCTGCCCCTGCTCGACGGACTCGACGAACTCTGCAGCACGGAGGAGGCTGTGGAGCCGGCCGAGTGGTTCCTCCAGCGGCTCGTTGACTGGCGGCTGCGCGGCAAGCGGGCGCCGTTCCTCCTCACCTGCCGTCAAGCCACCTGGCGGGCGATCCGGGCGGACCTGCGCGAGCATCACACCTTGACCTCGTACACGGTTCGGCCGGTCGGCTACGCCGACGCCACCACCTATCTGTCGCGCTCCATCGGCGGCACCGACCGCTTCCCGGTGGCGGAAAGCCTGGCCGAGTCGTTGCGGGACGCCGGCCAGGTGAGGGCGCTGAAAAGCCCGTGGCAGCTGAGCATGGTGGCGGAGTTGGCCCGCAATCGGCGGTCGATCGGCGGTTCATCTGAGCAACTGGTCACCGGCGCGGAGGCGGCTGATGTCCGGTCGCTGGTGGCACGGTACGTGGAGTCGGTCGTCCTGAGCGGCTCGATGTGGCGCCGTCTCCGCAACGTCGCCGACCTGTACTGGCTGTCGCGGTATGCACGCTACTTGGAGCACAATCGCGTGACCCAGGCCAGCTTCGCAGGACGGGCCCTGCCGTCGCACGACATCGTGCTGCACCGACTTTGGCCGATCGCCGGCCGTCGGGTGCCTCGCCTCGTGGACCTCGCCATCTGCGTACTGATGTCGGCGCCCGGCTTCGTCTGGCTGACTCTGTTCCTGTGGCCACGCGGGTGGCTCGGTCGCGGTGTCCTGCTCATCGGCGCTCTGACCTGGGTGGCGATGCTCGCGCGCACGAGCACGAAGCCGTGGGTGCCCGCGGCCACCCCAGACTGGTCCCGCCTGGGCAATCCACGGTTCTTCTTGCCACAGGCAGCAACGGCCCTGCTCATCGGCGCGGCCGCCTGGGTGCTCGTTGACCCGTTGGTCGGGCTGATCGGATTCGCTACGTCGTGGCTCGCGATCGGGCTGACCGTGGGGTTCGGACAGACCCTGGCCACCGATGCCCGCCCGGAAATCGTCGGCCCGCTGGGCGTCCTGCGCCATGAGCGCACGGTATCCCGGCTCTCCGCGGCGGTCGTCTGCCCGGCAGTGGTGTGGGGCTTCAGCTACACGTGGGGTTTGTGGCCCGGCGCGGTGCTGGGTATCGGCTATTGCGTGATCGTCGGCGAGACGGTCGCCTGCGCGCTCTGGCGGCGCTACCTCGCGATGATCGTCGCCTCGGCGTTCCGGATGCCTCCGGCACCGGCCCGCTGCCTGCAGCGGATGTGCGCGTTCGGCTTCCTGCGCCCAGCTGGCATCTCGTATCAGTTCCGCCACGACGACCTGCTGTCGCACTTCGCCCACCGACACGACGCCCGTGAACACCTGAGTCGCGTGAGAGCCGGGGCGGGCGCTCGTCAACAGGCCAGACCGACGGTCGAGTGAGCCAGCGTGATTCCCCAGCGAAAGCTCGAATTCCCCGGCCGCTACGCGCCGCCCTTGACCCCGGATCCCTCTGCTACCCCTCGGGCCAGCGTTGCCGGTAGGCCAGGGCCTGCCCGTGGTGCACGCGCCGCATTCCCACCACTGTCTCATCGTGACGTGCGGCGTCAGTTTTCGCTCGACGTCGACAGGGTCTTCACGACCGCCGCCGCCAGGCTCATTGCCTTCTCCTGAGCCGCTGCGGTGATCTCGGCAGCGGAGTTCTGCTGGCGTGGCCACAGCGCGAGCGCCTCGATGCTGATCAGCAGTGGTCCGTGCGCGAAGACCAGCCGGGCGTCGCCGGGCAGATAATCCACCCCTGCGTCGATTGCCGGGTCTACTCGTTCAACCGTCGCGGTGGTTAGCCGCGCGCTCGTCGAGGCGATGGTCACCGCGCCTGACCCCCACCGTGCAGTCGCCTGGCCGATGTTGAGGCGGAACTCTTCGCTCGGGCAGCGGGCGGCTCGCGCCCTCGTTGCGCCGGCGACGGCAGCAGAGGCATCGGGCAGGTGAAACACCCGGACATTCAAGAGGGTCATCGGGGGCTGGATGTTCTGGAAAGACGGCACGGGGTTGACCTCGAGGCCAGCGGACCACACTGCGTCAAGCTGCAACCCGGTGTTCTTTGCGCGGTCTGGATCGGCGATGAGCAAGTCGCAGGGTTCGTACCACGCCTCGCCGGTCTCGATCTCGCCCTGCCGGATGTCGTCGCCGACACCGGTCTGCTTGACCAGCCCTCCAATAGTCGCCATCAGGGCCTGCGGCTCGTTGGGCAGGGCCGATCGGGTGGCGCTCACCGACGGCGTCGGCGGGGCAGGCTGTTCCACGCAGCCGGCAAGTCCCGCCAATACCAGCACCCCTGCGATAAGAGGACCGCCGCGCATTCGCCCACCGACAATCATTGATACCCCGCTTCCATTCGGGCCGCAGCATAGTGTTCTTCGCCTCCGGCGGCTGCCCGCGCCGAGGCAATGCCTGTGCCCTAGGTGTACTGGTGGGACCAGCGGAGAGCCGAGGGTGATGGCAAGATCGGTCCGTCGCTCGGCGCTTCCCCCTGTCAGCCGAGAAGCCCGTAGGAGGAGTCGTGCCGACCGCGCTGGACTTTCTGGCGGGCCCGCTCTGCCTCGCACTTGGCGTGGTGTTCACGCTGCACGCGGTTCGACGCTTGCGAACAGAGAGGCGGCGGGGCCAGCGGCCGCGTCGCAGAGAACTTCTCAGTGGACGCGAGTTGCTATGGGAGGGCCTCGCGGTCGCCCTGCTCGGGACCGCCAACCTGCTCGATAGACCGTGGACTCTTCTGGCCATTCCAGCCGTGGTCGTGCTCGGGGTGCTCGCGGTGCGCATCCTCCTGCGCTTGATTCGGGAACATCGGTCATAGTGCCTGAAGCGACCCTCGCCCATGGCCGGGACGCCACGTTGGCGCACTCGGCGACTGCGGCCTGCGCACGCAAGCAGTGAGCGCCGGGGACTGTCAGAATCGTGTCGACGGAGCCGATGCGCGGGGCGAGGAGAAGGCATGAGCGACTTCAACGACAAGATCATCGCGGAGTTTCGCGCCAACGGTGGGCAGGTCGGCGGTCAGTTCGCCGGCGCCCCGCTACTGCTGTTGCACACGGTCGGTGCCAAGAGCGGCCAGCCTCGCGTGAGCCCGATGATGTACCAGAAGGTGGACGGCGGCTATGCCGTGTTCGCGTCCAAGGGCGGCGCGCCCAGCAATCCCGACTGGTACTACAACCTGCTCGCTGACCCGAAGGCCCAAGCGGAGATCGGTACGGACAAGGTCGAGTTGGTCGCCAGAGTCGCCGCGGGGGACGAACGGGAGCGGATCTGGAGCGCTCAGAAGGCCGCGTATCCAGGCTTTGCCGACTACGAGCGGAAGACGACCCGCCAGATCCCAGTCGTCGTATTGGAACCCGCGCGGTAGGCACGTGACGTCACGTCGGTGCACCCGCGGGGTGCTCGCCCGCATGGCGTGAGCGATCTCGCCCACCCGCACCAAAAGGTGGCCCGGTCGCCGAAGCGACGTTTCATCCGCGAAAGTGGGCGGCGGCATGCCGCACGACAGTCCATTAGCAACGCATTGAACAGCGTTGACGTAGATCATCTTGCTGACTAGGGTGAGCGCGCTATGACGTTCTGATGATACGGGGGCTGGAATGTTCGTCGGATCAACGTTGGGTGCGCACACCCGTCTCACTCGCCGTGGTGTTGCCGCGTTGGCCGCATCGCTGGCACTGGCCGCCGGTTCGATGCTGGTGGCGCCGCCTGCATCGGCGGCCGTCCGAGGACCGTCCGGGACGAAGGCGCCTCTGCAGCCGGCAATCAGCTTCCCGGGCGGGGACAGCGCCGCCGAAGGTGGCCAGATCGCCATCACGTTCGCCGCGAACGGCGACACCCGGGTGACCAAGTTCCGCTACAGCGTCGACAACACGCATCTGGACGGCGAGGTCCAAGCGGCGTCGGACGGTACGGCCAGTGTGACGATCGACGTAGGCAGCGTGACGGGTGAGCGGCCGGTGTACGCGGTGGCGGTCGACCGCCGCGGCCGGCTGAGCCCCATGACGCAGGGAAGCTTCACGGTGTCTGCCATCTGGAGCCTCCAGGGCCAAGCGTTCGACACCACCACCTGGCTGCCGTTGGAGGGGGCGACGATTCGGCTGGAGCCGGCCGGGATCGAGGTCGTGACTGGCCCCGATGGTGCCTTCCAGTTCGTTGTCGACCCGGGCCTGTACAACCTCATCGGCACGTACGCCGGCCCGCCCAGCCTTTACGGCAGCCAGCAGTTGGAGCTTGACAACCAGGGGATGCGGTTCGACCTTTACCTGTTCCCGGACTCCGGGAGCTGATGTCCCAGCCTCCGCGTGATCGATTGGGAGGCCTGGCCCTGGCGCTCAGCGCCAGGGCCATCTTCCTGCCGCCAGGCTGAGGACAGCGGCTGGACGGCCGAAGCGGACGGCAGTAGCCGGGGTGGGTCTGGCCGCACCACGTACGGGGGACTGGCGGCCTTGTTCTCGCCGGGGGTCAGATCCGACGCGGCGAGTCCGTCGGCGGGGCGAGCTCCCGCCGACGGACCTCAACGTGAGACGCCGCCTACGGTTTGCGGGCGAGGAGCCCGACGAAGGTGTGATAGGTGTCGGTCTGCACCGTAGCCGGTGCGTCCGGCTCTGGGTGCCACTCGGCCAGCGGCACCAGCCCCGGCTCCAGCACCGTCAGCCCGTCGGCGAACGAGAGGATCTCCTCGTCGGTACGCCAGCGGCCGGTGCCCAGCGACTCGTTGAAGACCCGCTCGACCTCGCGGGCCTTGCGGGAGCCCTCCGGGTCTCGCTCGCCCGGGTCGCGGAAGTGCGAGATCGCCACGTAGCTGCCGGAGGGCAACGCATCGATCAACGCGGCCGCCACCGCCTTCGGGTCCTCGTCGTCGCCGAGGTGGTGCAGGATCGCGAAGAGCAGCAAACCGATCGGCCGGTCGAAGTCGAGGAACCGGCGTACGTCAGGGTGGTTGAGGATCGCCTCCGGCTCACGGATGTCCGCCTGGATCACCGTCGCGGTGCCCTCCGCGGCGAGCAGGGCCCGTCCGTGCGACAGAACTATCGGGTCGTTGTCCACATAGACCACCTGAGCCTTCGGGTTCTGCTCGGTGGCGACCTCGTGCACGTTGCCCTGGGTGGGCAGCCCCGAACCGATGTCGAGGAACTGGTCGATGCCGGCCTCGCCGACGAGGAAGCGAATCACTCGACGCAGAAAGGCCCGGTTGGCCTGGCCGGCTGCCGGCCCGTCCGGTGTGATCCGCAGAGCATGCTCGGCGACCTTCCGGTCGGCCTCGAAGTTGTCCTTGCCGCCGAGGAAGAAGTCATAGACCCGGGCCACGCTGGGAATGTTGGGGTCGATACCGGGGGGTGCCGCCTTGTCGCGGGTCACAGGCGTCTCCATTCGATGGGGATTGGCGCAGGTCGAGGTCTGCGGCGGTGCCGGCGTTCCGGCGAGTGTAACGATCGGGAGGGTCGAATTTTGCCCCACTGGTATCGCTCCCAGTGAATCGTCCCCTCGATTTTGGCGACACACCGGGTCGCGGCCGGCAGCCGGCCGCGACCCGCCCCGCCCCGAGCGACGCGGCCCCGGCGTCAGGAGCAGCTCTTGCCCTTGTTGATGCAGGTGGCGATGCGCTGCATCGTCTGGGCGGAGTTGACGTTGACGAAGTCGTTGTGGTCGGAGAAGGGGTTGTGGTTCTCCTCGGGGAAGGAGTCGAGGGCGTACTGGCCCTTGACCTGCACGTCGCGGGCGATGTCGTAGGCCACGGTGATCCGCAGTTGCGGGATCGCCCGGAAGCCCTGTGGGCAGGCGCCGGTGGCCTTGTCGGCGAACGCGACGTGGTTGCGGTGGTTGTCGCTGTCGACGTTCCGGCCGTCCCAGCAGCCGGGGAAGTCGTGGACGCGCTGCACCTGACTGCCGGCGGGGCAGATCGGGTACTTGTCGGAGAGCCGGTCGGTGAAGCCCGAGCAGGTCCAGGTGGCACGGGCGTTGGCCGGGCCACGGCTGGTGGGCTTGGCGTCGCCGGTGAGGGCCCGGAGGAACTTCGGCATCGGCACCACAGCGCTGACGGGGTTGCCGCGGTACTCGATCAGCACCTGCGCCGGGCGGACGATGCCGCCGGTGTTGCCGGGCAGTTCAAGGTTGGGTCCCTGCGGGTCGGGGAGCGCAGCGGCGGCGGTGGTGGGCGCGCTGCTCGGTGCCGTCGGGGTGCTGGGGGCCTGGTCCAGCGTGCAGCCGGCGAGCGCTTCGAGACCCTGCGGGCGAGGGGCCTGCCGCCCGATCGCGGTGGCGATCCGGTTGAGCACGGCGACCCGCTTGGCGCGTAGCGGTCCGAGGATGGCGTTGTCGACGAACGCCGGGCCGCCCTGGCCGCGACTGGTGACGAGGCGTTCGTTGGCTTCGGAGATCTGCCGGTCGAGGTCGTCGAGGTTGCGGTTCACCTCGGCGAGCGCCCGATCGGGTACGCCGGGCAACCTGTCCCGCACGGCCGGGCACTGGATTCGCGGATTCGCGGCCTGGGCTGCCTTGACGCTCTCCCGGTGGGCACTGCCGGGCATCCGGGCGTGCATGTCGTCGTAGCTGACGTCACAGTCGACAAGCGAGACCAGGCCAGGCTGGCTACCGCCGGCGGTGGTGATCGTGGTGCTGATCTGCTTGATCATCGCGGCGCGGCGGGCCCGGAGAGAGTCGATGACCTCCCGGTTGAATGCGGCGTCGATGCGGCCCCGGCTAGCGGTCATCCGCTGGTTCGCGGCGGCCTGCTGGCGATCCAACTCGGCCAGCAGACGGTCGACGGTGCCGCGGGCCCCGATGGGGACGGCCCGCAGCCGTTTGCCGACCGAGGGGCAGACGACCATCGGCTGGGTCTGGGCGAGGGCCTGCTGGACCTGCTTGCCGCCGCGGACGGTCTTGTCGATGCGGACCACCGGCCAGAAGTAGGACGACTTGTCGCCGTTGCGGCAGGTGGTGCCGGAGGCGTCCAGATCGGCGTCGGAGGAGTTCGCGGTGATGGCCAGGTTGCCGACGAAGTCGTGGACGTGTTCGGCGCCGTTGCGGATGCCGGGCTGGGCCACCGGATTGTCCGGGCTGAACTTGCCGTTGCCGTTCGTGCCGCAGTCGACGGTGAACCGGCCGGTCGACGCACCGGCGGCCGGCCTCGGGTTCTGCACGTTCGGCGGCACGTTCTCGATCGACACGAACTGGTCCAGGCTGGTGGCGGCATCCGCGGTGCCCTTGCCACCACTGGAGACGAAGGTGGCGGTGAGCGCGCCGGTGGCCGCCAGCACGAGCGCGGCCATGGCGATTCGGGCCGGCCGGGTCTGGACCAGTGCGGTCCCGTTCTTTCTGCGGTTCATCGGAATCTCCTCAAAGCCGGAAAGGGCTCCGGTGCTGTGCTGTCTCCCCTCGGTACGGGCCAACGGGCGGTCAACGGTCAGCGGTCACCCTGCACGTCATGGTTCGGTAAGAAGTCGGGCATGAGCCGGTCCGGTTGTCGGCCGAGGCGTGAGACACGTTGGCGATCGTCGATGTCTTGCGGCATCGTCGACGTATGACAGGCGTTCGCTCGTCCTCGCCGTTCCGCCGCCTGCGGCCGGGTCTGCTGACCGCCGTCGTGCTGTCGACTGCGGTGCTCGGCACCGCTCTGAGCGTCGCACCGGCGGCCGACGCCGGCATCGTGACGCCCGCCGCGTACCCGGGGGTCGCCCCAGCGCCCGGAGGGGCCGCGGTGTCCGTCGCAGCACCGGCCGGAACCGCGTCGCCAACGCCGTCCAGTACGCCGAGCACCTCGCCCGTCCCGCCGAGTGCGCCCACGAACCTGACCGCCAGCGAGGTCCGGAGCGCGTCGGTCACCCTCACCTGGACGGCCGCCACGTCCGGCTGCTGCGCCATCGCGGGGTACGACATCACGTACTACCAGGAGTTCGGCGACATCGTCTTCAGCGCCAGCGTCGGGGCCGTCACCAGCACCACGATCACCCGCTCCCTCGGGCCGGGCCAGCAGTACACGTTCCGATTGATCGCCCGGGACAGCCTCGGGCAACGCTCGAACTGGTCGAACGCGCTGACAGTGGTCACCCCGGTGACGGACATCAGCCCGGACACCACCCCGCCGACCGCGCCGCAGAACCTGACCGTCGGCGAGGTGACCGCCTCGACCGGCACGTTGTCCTGGTCGCCGTCGACGGACGACGTCGGCGTGCTCGGGTACAACGTCTACCGATTCGACGGCTGGTTCACCTCGCAACTGGTCGCCACCGTGCCGGGTACGACGTACACGACGCCGCTACCTGCGTCGACGCCGCTGCGGAACCTGTACTACGTGCGGGCCCGCGACGCGGTGGGCAACGTGTCGATCGCGTCGAACACTGTCACTCTGCCCACGACGACGACCACTCCGACGCCCCCGCCGCCCTCGACCTGCCGGGTGACCTACCGCAACCAGTCCGAGTGGCAGGGCGGCTTCGTGGCCACGGCGACGGTCCACAACGCCGGGGCGGCACCGATCGACGGCTGGGCCGTCACCTTCAACTTCCCGGGAGACCAGCAGGTCAGCTCGGGGTGGAACGCCACGATCGGCCAGAGCGGGACCACAGTGACCGCTCGTAACGTCGACTGGAACCGCGTCCTCGCGCCGAACGGCTCTGCGACCTTCGGTGTCCAGGGGCGGTGGAGTGTCAGCGACGCGCCGCCGACCGGCTTCTCGCTGAACGGCGCTTCCTGCACAGTGGGCTGAAGGAGCCTCGTGAACACACATCCGGCCACACCCCACCATCGCCGCGCGCGGGCCCTGCTCGGGGCTGTCGCGGCCGGCATCGTCACCGTCGCCACCACGCTCGCCGCTGCGCCCGCGCCCGTCTCCGCAGCGAACACGCTCACCATGCGCGGTGCCGACGTCTCCTCGTTGCAGCGCAGCCTGGATCTCGACGCCAGGTACTACGACGCCGGTGGGGTAGCCCGCGACCCGCTGGACATCCTGAAGTCCGTCGGCGTCAACTACGTCCGGCTGCGCGTCTGGAACAACCCGATCAGTGGCTACAACAACAAGAGCGCGGTGTTGGGTCAGGCGAGGGCGGCCAGGACGAAGGGCCTCAAGGTGCTCGTCGACTTCCACTACTCCGACACCTGGGCCGACCCTGGCAAGCAGTACAAGCCAGCCGCCTGGGCCGGCCACAGCCTGAGCCAACTGCGGACCGACGTCTACACCTTCACCTACGACGTCTGCTCCAGCCTCCGGGGGCAGGGCACCCCACCGGACAGTGTGCAGATCGGCAACGAGATCAACGTCGGGATGCTGTGGAACGAGGGCAAGGTCGTCAACAACGACTTCGCCCCGCTGGCCGGGCTGCTGAAGCAGGGCTACAACGCGACCAAGGCGTGCGGCAGCGCCATCCCGGTGATGATCCATACCGCGAACGCCGACAGCAACGCCAACGCCCGATGGTTCTACGACGGCATCCGCGCCCAGGGTGTGCAGTGGGACATCACCGCCCAGTCGTACTACTGCATGTGGCACGGCAGCCTGGCGAACCTCTACAACACCATCGTCGACCTGCGCGGGCGCTACGGCAAGCCGGTGGTGATCGTGGAGACCGCGTACCCCTTCACCCGCAACAACGCGGACAGCGAGCCGAACGCCATCGGCGACGCGACCTGCGACGGCATCAGCGCGACCTGGTCCGGGCAGGCCCAGGAGTTCGACTGGGTCCAGAACACGGCCCGCAACGCGGGTGCCATCGGCGTCTTCTACTGGGAACCGACCTGGTACGCCGTCCGTGGCAACGGCTGGGACCCGGCCAACATCAACGGCACCGGAAATCAGTGGGACAACATGGCCGTCTTCGACTGGTCCGGGCGGGTGAACCCGGGCGTACGGTGGACGCCCTGACCCTGCACCGGACCTGCGGCGACGGTTCCTGGCTCTGCCAAGACCGCTCGGGCAGCGGCCACGATCCGTCGCCGAGCACCTATCGGGCGGCGGGCGCGAATCAGCAGGTGACTACCGCAAGGAGTGGCGTCCCTAGCTGCGCAGAGGTCGTCACCGGTGAGGCGGATCGAGACGCGCGAGGTGCGTCTCCTGCTGGGTGACAAGGGGGGTACGCACTCGCTCTCTGGCTATCCCGATCGAGCTGACGCGATCCACGGATGCCCGGGGACAACGGCGCTCTCCAGCGTCCGTGGGTCGGTACTCCACTGACCAGCGAGCGTGAGCACGGTTTCCTCATCCGGCCACGGCGAAGTCTCGTCATCGTCGTCCCACGGTTCGTCCTCGTCGGAGACGGCCCCGACTCCGAGCGCTTGCTCCTCCAGCGTGCGTTCGCCGACGTCGAACAGCACCTCGCCGCGCTCGCCGAGGTAGGCGAATGCTCGCTCCACCACGCCGCCCCGGGCGCGCCCCCACCCGTGGTATTCGACGACGCGATGAGTGCCGAAGTACTGCACCTCACCGAGCAACTGGCTGAGCGCCGCCAGCCAAGGGGTGAATCGGTCGTCTTCGGGTACGGGAACATCTCTCGAAGCGGCGAGCGTCCACCGGTCAAGCGGCGGCGTGAGCAGCCACTGGCCTTGGTCGTCATACGCAGCCGTGACCGCATCACGCCAGGTGGCGGGAGTGGGACGGCTGAGGTTCAGCGCGGCCGCGACGGCATCGGCGTCGCGGTCACGTGTGGCGAGCCAATCAATCTTGTAGCCGAAGCCGAGCGCTGCGTCGGGTGCCATCAGCGGTTGAGGTAGGCGGTCAGGCCACCGAGTTCCTCGCTGGCGATGAACACCGACCGCACGTTGAGGATGGCCTCCTCGACGTGGGCCGGGCAGCCCCACGCCGCGTCACCCCACGAATCGGCGATCTTGACCTCGGCCGGCGCGGTGCACCCGGCGGCGCCGCCGAGCTGGCAGTGCTCGGGGTGCGGCGCGGCGGCCTGCGCGGCCGCGGCGGCACGCATCTGGGTGGCGAGTTCCGCGGCGACGGCGGCGCGTTGCTCCGCCTCGGCGCGCAGTTCCCGCTCCACGCGCAGCACCTTGGCCAGTTCGTCGTTGGCCGCTTTGGCGCGTGCCTCGGCGGCGAGCTTCGCCTGCTCGATGTGGTGGCGTTCGATGGCCAGGGCTGCGGTGCCGGCGAAGAGCCGGGTGAGGGCGAGGTCGGTGTCCTGCGGGATGCGCGGGGTGCGGTGATACATCGCGAAGGTGCCCAACAGGCCGCCGTCGCGGGCCAGGATCGGCGTGGACCAGCACGCCGCCAGTCCGGCCTGGTCGGCCAGGTCCCGGAAGTCGTCCCAGAACGGATCGGTGGCGATGTCGGTGACGATGACTGGTTCCCGCCGGTGGGCGGCGGTGCCGCACGAACCGACACCTTCGCCGGTCGCGATGCCGTCGATGGCCTGGTTGTAGAAGTCGGGCAGGCTCGGCGCGGCGCCGTGGCGCAGGTGTCGGGCGTCGGGATCGGCGAGCAGGACGGAAACCAGCACCTCCTGCGGTGCGAGGTTCTCGATACAGCGGGCCATCCCGTCGAGCACCTCGGTCAGGGGTGCCTGACGGGCGATCTGCTCCAGCAGGGCACGGTGTTCGGCCATCAGCCGTTGGGCATGCTTGACCTGTGTGGTCTCCACGCCGAGCACGCGGATCCCGGTCACGTTGCCGTCGGCGTCCCGCCGCGGCTCGTAGGTGAAGTCGAAGAACGCCTCCCGCGCCTGCGGGCCGCTGCCCAGCACGACCCGGACGTCACGGCCGGTGTACGGCTCACCCGTGCGGAAGACCTGGTCCAGGAGCGCGATGAATCCCTGACCGGCCAGTTCGGGCATCAGCTCGGCGATCGCCACCCCGACCCGGGCCCGCTCTTCGCCGATGCTGGCGAAGAACGCCGGGTTCGCCGTCTCCACCAGGTGCGACGGCCCCGCCAGAGACGCGAAGACGGCGATGGACTGCCCGAACAACGCCCGCAGGTCCTCCTCCGCTGCTTGCTCGGCAGCCGCCGAACCCACAGCAGCAGTAGACCGTTGGCCTGGTACGGCGGTCATGGTGTGGGTCTCGCCTCTCGTCTGCGAATACGGGAACGCCGGTGGTGCCACCCGGGCGGTGAGGGTGGCAGTGGTGCGGAGGTGCTTGGCCGAGGCCACCGCCAGTGCAGCGTACCCATCTGCCCGACACTCAGGTCCTACCCACCAACCAGGCACCGCAACCAGGCACTCGAACGGCCACGAGAGCAAGCGAGCCCGGTCCGGCCGGCGGTGTTCGTCAGCCCAACTGAGGTGTGCCCTCTGTCGGGGCGGGATGGGGTTGCTGTTGCCAGGGATCACCGGAGGCGCCGGCGGCGAGGTGCTGTTCGTAGCTGGCCACTTTGCCGTTGATGAGTTCGAGGGTGTCGTGCAGCTGCGTGAGCTGCTCGGTGATGTGGCGCTGATGTTCGCGAAGCAACGTGAGCCGCTCGGCTTCGTTGCCGCTGCCCTCGCGTACGAGCTGGGCCAGGCGGCTGATCGTGGTGAGCGGCATCCCGGAGGCACGGAACTTCACGCAGTTTGCCAGCCACTCGACGTCCCAGGCGCTGTAGACGCGCCTGCCGGACCTGTCGCGCCGCACCTCGCTGGCTAGCAAGCCCTCACGCTCGTAGAGCCGCAGGGTGTGCACGCTCAACCCGGTGCGCTGCGCCACCTGCCCGATGCTCAGGCCGCCGTCCGCCATGGCCTCGACCGTAGCCATTGACCTAGACCTCGGTCTAGCACCTAGCGTCCGCGGCATGACCAGCGAAACGACCCACACCAGGTTCGGTGCCCACAGTACGGCCGGAGACGTCCTCGCCGGGCTCGACCTCACCGGAAAGACCGCCCTCGTCACAGGCGGCTACTCCGGTCTCGGTCTCGCCACAACCCGCGCGCTCGCCCGAGCGGGCGCTCGGGTCGTCGTCCCAGCTCTCCGTCCGAATGCAGCGCAGCAGGCACTCGCCGACGTACCCGGGGTCGAGGTCGACCAGCTCGATCTCGCCGACCTCACCTCCGTCCGCGCCTTCGCCGTACGGTTCCTCCGCAGCCACCCCGCGCTCGACATCCTGATCGCGAGTGCGGGCATCATGGCCTGCCCCGAAACCCGGGTTGGACCCGGCTGGGAAGGGCACTTCGCGGTCAACCACCTTGGCCACTACGCGCTGACGAACCTGTTGTGGCCCGCGCTCACCGCCCCCGACACGGCTCGCGTCGTCTCGGTGGCCTCCGGGCGCAACCCGGCGTGGCGTATCAGGTGGGACGACGTGCAGTTCGAGCGCGGGTACGACAAGTGGGAGGCGTACACCCAGTCCAAGCTCGCGAACATCCTGTTCGCCCGCCACCTCGACCTGCTCGGCAGGCCGCACCGCGTCCGTGCCTTCTCCGTCAACCCCGGCTGGATCCTCACTGCCCTGCAACGGCACCTCGCAGCCGAGGAGATGGTCGCCGCCGGCTGGATCGACGCTGACGGCACTCCCGCGCCGGGCCTGTTCAAGACCGTCGAGCAAGGCGCGGCGACCCAGGTCTGGGCCGCCACGTCACCCCACCTCGACGCGAACGGCGGCGACTACTGCGTGGACTGCCGCATCACCGACGGCAGCCCCACGGACAGCAGCGAGGCAGCCCGCCTGTGGGCGCTGTCGGCGGACCTGACCGGCCTCGATCTCGTCGGGCGAGTCTGAGCGGTGTCGCGGCCACCAATCTCAACCCTGAAGCGCCGCGGTCAGCAGTTCGCACGTGGCGTCGTCGAAGGCGACCCAGGCATGGCTCGACGATGCCACCAGCCGGTCAGACCCCACCCGTCATCCCGGCGCAGCGCCCTTGCCTGCCAGGAGAGCGGTCAGTTGGTGCCGGTCCACATGGTTGACGGCATCCGAGCCGCGACGGCGGCCGACGGTGCCGCGATTTTCGGAGGTCAGATCAGGGCTGCGGCGAGGGCGCGGAACGCGTCGGCGGGGAACGCCGTGTCGTCGCCGCCGTTGAGCACCTGGATCGCCACCTCGTCCGCGCCGGCCTGGTAGTGCTTCTCCAACCCGGCCACCACCTTCTCGACGCTGCCCCACGGGATCAGGGCGTCGACGAGGCGGTCACTGCCGCCGTCGGCGAAGTCCTCGTCGGTCCAGCCGAATCGCCGCAGGTTGTTTGTGTAGTTCGGCAGTGCGAGGTACCCGCTCGTGTACTGGCGGGCGGTGGCGCGCGCGGTGGTGGCGTCCGCGTCGAGGACCACAGCGACCTCGGGGGCGAGCAGCCGGTCGGGCCCGATCGCCGCTCGGGCTTCCGCGGTGTGCTCGGCGGGGACGAAGTACGGGTGCGCCCCGGCGGAGCGGTCGCGGGAGAGTTCGAGCATCCGCGGGCCCAGTGCCGCCAGGATGCGTCGCTCGGGCGACAGCCCGGCCGCGTCGAGGCCGTCGAGGTACTGCACCATCCGCGAGTACGGCTTGCGATAGTCGGTGCCGCCACTTTCCACCACCACCGCGTGGCTGGCGCCGAGACCGAGCAGGAACCGGCCGGGATGCGCCTGCTCCGCGTCCTGCGCGAACGCCGCCGCCTCGGGTGGCGATGAATGCCAGATGCTCAGAATTCCGGTGGCGACCCCGATGCGCGTGGTCCCGTCCAGGAGTTCCCGGAAACGGCTGGCGACGTTCTCGCCGAAACCCCCGGAGAACCAGATACGTGAGTAGCCGAGATCCTCCAACTCGGTCGCGGCGTCGATGGCCGCGCCCCGACTCTCGCTAGCAAGGAAGAACGGTTGCCACACGCTGACGAGTCGTTGTGCCATACGACAACCCTACGACCGATCGGCCGCGACCGCGTCAGCTAGCGCTCCCAGCCCCATGTGAACCGGCCGACAGGGCCGCCGGCAGAGTCTGTGGGCCCCCGCGCCGATCCCTGACTCACGGCGTCAGGCCGGCCTGGATCGCCAGAATGGCGGCTCGTACGCGGTCGCGGCTGCCGGTCTTGGCCAGCACGTTTGTCACGTGGGTCTTGACGGTGCTCATGGACAGGTAGAGGCGCTCGGCGATCTCGTTGTTGTTGAGCCCGGCGCCGATCAGGGCGAGCACGTCGGTCTCCCGAGCGGTGAGCTGGTAGGCCGCCAACTCCACGCGGGTGGCCGGCCCGGTCGCGCGGACCCGGTCGAGTACGGCACCGGTGACCTCGGCGGAGAGGACCGCCTCGCCGGCCGCGACGGTGCGTACCGCGGCGATCAGGTCACGGGCACTGGACCGTTTGAGCAGGAATCCGCGTGCGCCGGCGGCGATGGCGTCCAGGACGTAGGCGTCGTCGTCGAAGGTGGTGACGACGATGACAGCGGGGGCGTGGGGAATCGTGGCCAGCTCGCGGGTGGCTTGCAGGCCGTCGAGCACCGGCATGCGGATGTCGACGAGGGCGACGTCGATGCGGGAGTCGCGACGTACGGCGTCGAGGAACTGCCGGCCGTCGGCGGCCTCGGCTGCTACCTGGATGTCGGGTTGGGACCGCAGGATCAGGCTGAAGCCGTCCCGGACCAGCTCCTGGTCGTCGGCGATAGCGACGCGGATCATCTGGTCGCCACCGGCAGGTCGGCCTGCACCACGGTGCCGCCGCCGGGGCGCTGGCTCAACTCCCAGCTCCCGCCGCGCGCGGCGACGCGCTCCCCGATGCCGAGCAGGCCCGAGCCGCTCGTGGGTGCCCGGGGCGGCCCGACGCCGTCGTCGCTGATCCGCAGGCGGGCGTGGTCGCCGACGCGGACCAACTCGACCCAGGCCTCCCTGGCCTTCGCGTGGCGGGCGATGTTGGTGAGGGCCTCCTGGGCGATGCGGTACGCGGTCAACACACCGATCTCGTCCAGGCCCGGCTCCGGGTCGAGTTGGACCCGCACCGTCACGCCCTGCTGGCGCAGCGGCTGGGCGAGCAGCTCGTCGATGTCGGACAGGCGCGGCGGGGCGCTCACCGCGATCGACGCGTCCGGATCGCGCAGGTGCACGACGAGCGTGTCCAGCTCACTCAGTGCGGTGCGGCCACTGCCGGCGATCGCCCGCAGCGCCGCGCCCGGGTCGTCACTGAGCTGCCCCGCCTCGGCCTGCACCACCATCGCGGTGACGTGGTGGCCGACCACGTCATGCAGCTCACGGGCCAGATTGGTGCGCTGTTCGAGCCAGGCGGCCTGGCCGCGCAGGTCGTCTGTCTCCCGGGTCAGGGCACGGCCGCGTGACCACGACCGCATCAGGATCGCCAGCAGGTAGCCGGCCGTCACGAAGAAGAACGGCTGCTCGTACACCCCGCGCTCGTTCAACAGCGCGGTGGTGAGGGCGCCGGCCGCGCCGATCAGGCCACCCACCCACCCCAGCCACGGGTGTCGGGCCGGATCCTCGCAGACCGAGACGAACACCAGGCCGGCGGCCGCGAGGCCCAGCTGTACCGACTCGCCGGTGCTCACGATCGCCACGAACCCCGCGCAGACCGCGAAGACCGCGGTTCGGTAGCGGGGGCGCAGCGCCGTGGCCCCGAGGCCGACAGGCAGCACCAGCCACGCCCAGCCGGCCGGGACGGACACGCCGTCCTCGACTGTGGTGACCACGGCGGCGATGATCAAACCAACCGCAGCGTACGCGAGCCGGCGCACTCGCTCGGGGTCGCGCAACCGTTCGCGGATTCCAGTCATCACCCGCACAGTCTCCGTGACCAGCCGGAAGGCCGGCCAGTACCCAGGTACCGGATCGGCCGGCACCCCGGTACCGCCCTCGGAACCACTTCGGCACCCTGGCACGTTCCGCGAAAACGCCTGCCGGACGACTCTGCGGAGGTGACTCTCGTCGACTCCCGCGCCGCCATCACCGTCGGCCCGCTTCGTACGGTTCCCAACTACATCACCGCCGTTCGCACGGTCGCCGCCGTCACCGTCGGTATCGTGGCCCTCGTCTCCGGATCGGTGGCATTGATGGCGGTATCGTACGGTATCTACTGGCTCGGTGACGTGCTCGACGGCTGGGCCGCCCGCCGGCTCGGACAGGAGACCCGGGCCGGGGCCGTCTTCGACATCGTGAGCGACCGCGCCTGCACCGCCGTACTCTGCGTGGGCCTGGTCTCCCTCGTGCCGGACGTCGCCGTCGTGGCGGTGGTCTTCCTGCTCTCGTTCCTGGTGCTGGACACCATGCTGTCGCTGGCGTTCCTGTGCTGGCCGGTGCTCAGCCCCAACTATTTCCACCTTGTCGACCGGCGGGTGTGGGCGTTGAACTGGTCGCCAGTGGCCAAGGTCGCCAACACCGCCGGCGTCATCGGCGCCATCGCGTTCGGGCAGTACCTGCTCGCGCTGGGCGTCGCCGTCGCCGTCGTCGTGGTCAAGCTGTGGTCGGTCGCAGCGGTGGTCCGGCTGCTCGAACGGGACGGCCGGGCATGAGCAGCCTCGCCGAGGCGGTGGTGGCGCTCGGCTACGGTGTCGCTTCGGCGCTCGTCCCGATCGTCAACGCCGAGGCCTTCGCCGTGGTCGCCGGGCAACGCGGCGGCCACGCTCTCGTCGCCGTGGTGGTCGCCCTGGCGCTCGGGCAGACCGCCGGCAAGCTGCTGCTGTTCGAGTCGGCGCGTCGCGGGTCGGGGCGACTGGCCCGCAGGGTCGCGAAACGGGGAAAGTCAGGGCGCGCGGCGGCTCGGGCCGCGCGGTGGACCGAACCGATCCGACGCTGGCTCTCCCGCCGCCGCACCGCCCTACCGACGGTGTTGGCCTCCGCGGCGGTGGGGGTTCCACCGTTGGCAGTCGTCAGCCTCGCCGCCGGCACCGCGGGCCTTCGACGCTGGGAGTTCGCCGTCGCCTGCCTCTCCGGGCGGGTGATCCGTTTCGCAGTGCTCGTCCTGCCGGCGGTGCTGGCCTGACCGGCTCCCGGTCAGAGGAGTCGACCGTCGTGGGCGAGCAGGGCGATCTGGGTGCGGTTGTCGAGATCCAGCTTGGTCAGGATGTGCGACACGTGGGCCTTCACCGTCGTCACGCTCATCAGCAGCTCGCTGGCGATCTCGGCGTTGGAGCGCCCCTGCGCGATGGCCAGCACGACGTCGCGTTCCCGGGGTGTGAGCAGTGTCAACCGCTCGTGCGCCTGCTCGTAGGACTCGGCCCCCGACGCGACCCGCTGCATCAGGCGGCGCGTCACGCCCGGAGACAGCATCGGGTTGCCGGCCGCCACCGCACGGACCGCCTGACTGATCTGCTCGGGCGGGGTGTCCTTGAGCAGGAAGCCGCTCGCGCCGGCTCGGAGGGCCCGCACCACGTGCTCATCGGTGTCGAACGTGGTGAGCACGATGATCTCGGGTGGCCGGTGGCGGCGGCGCAGGCGCTCGGTGGCGGTGATGCCGTTGACGCCGGGCATCCTGATGTCCATCAGCACCACGTCGGGCAGGTGCCGGTCCACCGCAGTGATCGCCGTGGCGCCGTCGGCGGCCTCGCCCACCACGACGATCCCGTCGGCGCCGTCGAGCATCAGCGTGAGCATCCCCCGTACGAGGGGATCGTCGTCGACGATGACGACCCGGATCGGACCCGTCACGTCGGCCACGGCAGCCACGCGGTGAGGTGGAACCGGCCCGCGGCGTCGACCTGGTGGGCGACCCGACCACCGGTGAGCGCAGCCCGTTCGGCGAGGCCGATCAGGCCGGTACCGGCGCTACCGGTGGCACCGCTGTCGGGCGTGGTCGGGTTGCTCACCGCGATGCTCAGGCCGGAGCCGGGCGCGCCGCCGAGCACCAGCCGGACCGGCTGACCGGCCGCGTGCTTGCGGGCGTTGGTCAGTGCCTCCTGCGCGATCCGGTACGCGGTGCGGCCGACCGTCGGGGGGATCTCGACCGACGGGCCGAGCGGGTCGTCGACCTCGATCTGTTGCCCGGCGGCCCGCGCCTCGTCCACCAGGCGCGGCAGGTCGGCGAGGGTCTGCCCGGGTGGTGCGTCGGTGGGCGACTCGGTGTCGTCGCTGCGCAGCAGGGTGATGACCTCGCGCAGCTCGTCGAGGGCGTGGTGTGCGCTGGCCCGGATCACCCCGGCGGCCGCGCTGAGCCGCTCGGGCGGCGCGTCCGGTCGGTACTCCATCGCGCCGGCGGCCGCCGCCAGCAGGGACAGCCGGTGGGCCAGCACGTCGTGCATCTCCCGCGCGATCCGGTTGCGCTCCGCCGCCCGCGCCTCGTCGACCCGCCGCTCCTGCTCCTGCTCGGCCCGTCGGGCCCGGTCCCGCAGCGCGGCCAGCAGGGCGTGGCGGGCCTGCGCCCAGGTGCCCCAGCCGAGCAGGGCCGCGTAGGCGATCGTCATCAGCACCAGCCGCCACCCGTACGTCAGGCTGGGCACCGGCCGCCAGAACGCCTGCGCCGCCTCGCCCGCCACGCCGACCGCCGCCACCGCCGCCGCCTGCCGAAACGGCCGGTTGCGGGCGACGAACAGCACCGCGAAGCTGGCCACCGGCGTGGCCACCGGAGACAACGCGACGAGCAGGCCGGCCAGCACGCCACCGACCTGCGGGCGGCGGACGACCACCGGGACGAGGGCCAGGGCGGTCACCGCCAGCGCGACGTCGACGCCGACCAGGCCGGCGGAGCTGGACCGGGTAGCCGACCACAACATGGTCGCGACGAGGACGCCGATCGCCACTGTCGTCACGACCACCGGAACGGAACGCCACGTCCGCGGCGGCTCGACCTCGCACGTCGCCGCATCCACATGGCGCACGCTACTGGGCTCGCGGTCGGCCGGACCACCTCCTTTGGTAGTACGCCGACGCGCCGGCGGACGTACCCGCCGCGGCGTCTGGACCGACGCGTCCGGCCCGGCCCGGTCCACAGACTCAGACCATGACGAACAACCTTTTCCTGGGACGGGCCGCTGTGGCGGCCGGCGCGATAGTGGTGGCGGTGGTCGAGTTCGTGCTCCTGCACTCGGCGGCCGGCGTCGACCTGGCGGTCAGGTCCGCGAACTCGACCCGGCAGGTCACTGTGGCCGCGGTCATCGTGGCCACCACAGTCGCGGCGCTGGCCGGTTGGGCGCTGCTCGCGGTGCTGGAACGCCGTACCAACCGTTCCCGCGTCTGGTGGACCTCGACAGCGGTCGCCGTCCTGCTGCTGTCACTCGTGATTGGGCCGCCGAGTGGCGTCGGCGGGGGAGCGAAGGTGACCCTCGCACTGCTGCACCTGAGCGTCGGCGTCATCCTCATCGTCGGCCTGCCCCGGTCGCGCCCGGCGAGGGCGAGCCGATGACCACGCTGACCGTCCGCGAACAGGACGGGGTCTTCGTCCTCGGGGCTCCGGGCCAGGTGCTCAGACGATGCGACGGAGCACCGTCTCCACGGCGTCGATGAGCGGATCACCATCGGTCCGCGGGTGCCGGGCGAGACCGAACTCGACGTCCGGCAGGACGGGCAGGGCAGCCGTGTCACGGCAGATCATGACCGGTTCGAGGTTCGCGGGCATAAGCGCCGCCACGCCGAGCCCGGCCCGTACCGCGGCGAGCACCCCGACCAGGCTGTTGCTCTCGAAGGCCACCCGCCAACGTCGATCGGCACGCTCTAGCGCGTCCAGCACCGACGTACGCCAGGAGCACGGGTTGGAGAACAGCACCACCGGCAGCGGATCGGCGCTCACGTCCACACCCTGCCCGGTCGCCCAGACCAGCGGGGCGCGCACCGTCCAGCGCGGCGGCCCGGGAATGTCCGGTACCGCGTCGAGCACGAGGTGCACGCGGCCCGCGTCGTAGGCCTCCCGCATGGCGGCGTTGGAGCAGCTGAGCACCTCCAGCGTCGCCCCGGGATGCAGCCGGGCGAGGTCGGCGAGGGCCTGCGGAAGGTGGGCCGCGGCGAGGTCTTCGAGCAACCCGACGCCACAGTGGCCGGTGAGCGCGCGTCCGGTTTCGGCGAGTGCCTGTGCGGAGAGCGAGAGGATGCGTTCGGCGTACGGCAGGAGTTCTTCGCCCGCCCCTGTCGGCGACACACCGGACGACGACCGGTGCAGCAGCGGACGACCGACGACGCCTTCGAGCTTGCGTAGCTGCTGGCTGAGACCGGGCTGGGTCTGCCCGAGAGCGGTAGCGGCACGGCTGATGCTGCCCTCCCGCACGGCGGCGACGAACGACCGCAGCAGGGCGGTCTCCAGGTCCCTTGCCATAAGCAGTCATTATGCCAGCCTCAACGAAATGGCGTCTTCTTATGACGTACGGGCGGAACTAGCGTCAACCGGGTGACCAGCTACCGGCAGGTGCTCGCCGTGCCAGGGATGGCACCGCTGCTGGGTGTCTCGTTGCTCGCCCGCACCGCGATAACGGCCGACGTGATGGCGCTGACCCTCGTCGTCGTCCTCGGCCTGGAGCTGAGCTACGCGGCAGCCGGTGGGGTCGCGGCGGCCCTGACGGCTGGAGTGGCGCTGGGCGGGCCGCTGCTCGGCCGCATGATCGACTCGCGGGGCCTGCGCCTCGTCCTGCTGGTGACCGCCACCGCGCAGGTCGTGTTCTGGCTGGGCGTGCCCGTCCTGCCGTACGGGTTCCTGCTGGTCGCCAGCTTCGCGGCGGGCCTGTTGATGGTGCCGGCCCAGGCGGTGAGCAGACAGGCGATCGCCGCGATGACGACGGCGCAGCAGCGCCGGGCCGCGTTCGCGCTGGAATCGGTGCAGGGCGAACTGTCGTACATCGTAGGGCCCGCGGTGGTGATCCTGGGCGCGGCGACGGTGTCCCCCGACGTGGTGGCGTGGGGGGTCGGCGCCGCGATCCTGGCCGGCGGTGTCGGCATCGCCGTGCTCAACCCACCGATGCGCGCCCAGGACGAGGTGGACGCCGCCGCTGCGGAACGACCCCCACGCCGGCAGTGGCTGGACGCCAGGATGATCGCCGTGCTGACGATGGCGTTCGGGACGACGACGCTGCTCAGCGGCGTCGACCTCGCCATCGTCGCCACCCTGCGGGAGGCAGGTCAGGTGTCCTGGGCCGCCGTGGTCGTCGTGGTGTTCGGTGTCTCGTCGGTCATCGGCGGGCTGATCTACGGCGCGTTGACCCGGCCACTGCCCACCTGGCTGCTGCTCGCCCTGCTCGGCCTCGTGACGATCCCCGCCGGCCTGGCCCACGAGTGGCAGTGGTTGTGCGTGGCCGTCGTCGGCAGCGGACTACTCACCGCGCCGACCCTTGGCACTGTGGCCGACGCGGTGAGCCGCCTGGCGCCGCCCGGTGTGCGCGGCGAGGTGACGGGTCTGCAGTCGTCGGCGCAGAGCGCCGGTTTCGCGCTCGGAGCCCCGCTGGTCGGCGTGGCGATCGACCTCTCCGTGCCGGCGGGCGGTTTCGCGACGGCCGGCCTTGCCGGGCTCGCCGCCGCGGGCACCGGATACCTGCTGTCCCGCCGCTCACCCGCACGGACGTCAGTGCGGTCCTACCACCCGGGCCGGGGCGACGGTCGGCTCCGGCGCGACGACGCGGCCGCGACGCGCGTCCACGGCGAGCAGCGTGAGCGCGGCCAGCGCCAGCAGCCCGCCCGCGAGCGCCAGCGGGCGTGCCCCCGAGGTGGGCAGGAGGGCGCCGCCGAGCAGTGATCCGCCGGCGATGCCGGCGTTGAAGGCGATACTGACTCCGGCCGACGCGATGTCGGTGCTGCCGGGGGCCAGGTGCAGCATCCGGTTCTGCACCGCGGAGCCGAACGCCGCGTACGCGAGGCCGATCCCGGCGAGAAGCGCGACCACACCTGGCTTGAGCGCGCCGAGCGCGTACAACCCGAGCAGCGACGCCGTGCCGATGCTCAGCGGCGTCAGCAGCGAAGCGATCGGTCGGGTGTCCAGAGTCCGGGCCGCGACCAGGGTCCCGACGACGCCGGCCGCGCCGGAGACGAACAGCAGCGGCGCCAGCACCGCGTCGGCGAAGCCGCTGACGTCGAGCAGGAACGGTGTCACGTAGGTCTGCAGGGTCATGAAGCCGCCGATGCCGAGGGCGGTGGCGATCAGCAGGACGGCGAAGCGCCGCCCGTCCGGTGCGGTGCCCCGGGCAGCGCCGCCGGCGGCCGGGGGATAGGAGGGAAGAAGGAGCAGCACAGCGGCGGCGATCGCCACACCGATACCGGCCAGCACCGCGAACGCCGCGCGCCAGCCGGCTTGCTGCCCGAGCCAGGTGCCGAGAGGTACGCCGAGCACCGGGGCGAGCGTCGCCCCGGTCGCGAACAGCGCCACCGCCCGACCGCGCACCGCGACCGGGAACGGACCGATCACTGTCGCCGTGGCGACGGACCAGAACAGCGCCTGGGCGAGGGCGGTCACCAGGCGGGTGCCGGCCAGCACGGCGTACGTCTGCGCGAGCGCGGCGGCGGCGTTCGCGGCGGCGAACAGGAACATCGTGGCGCCGAGCAGGTGCCGCCGGGGCACCCGCTGAGTCAGTCGGGTCAGCGGCACTGACGCCAGCACCACCACGACTGCGTACCCACTGACCAGCAGGCCCACCTGTGAGCGGGACCGGTCCAGATCGGGTGCGATGCGGGTCAGCAGACCGACTGGCAGCAGCTCGGTCGTGATGAACGCGAACGCGGCGAGGGAGAGCGTGACGAGCACGGCCCTGGCCCTTCGCGGCGACACCTCCGGTGTCATGGCCCACCCCCCATTCCAGGGGGTCACCGTAATGGAGGGCCCGACCCCTCACGCCGCGCGTGTGGTCAGGATCGCGTTCGGAACGGGGCCAGGACGGCGCGGATCTGATCGGCCGCGCCCCAGTCGTCGTCGAACTGAGCCAGCACCGCGAGGTGTTGTCGTAGCTGGATGACCGGCATCCGGGCCTCCCAGTCGGCGTCGAGCGAGGTCAGCTCGGCGTAGACCTCGAACATCCGTCGCGCCTCGGGCGGGGGCGAGGTGGACCACACGTGCGCGAGGTCGACCTCGGCCCACACGTACGACACGGCTGGGTCGATCAGCGCCGGCTCTCCGTCCGCGGTGGCCAGGACGTTCTGTGCCCACAGGTCGCCGTGCGTCAGACACGCCGGACGCTCCGGCAGCAGGTCGGGCAGCCGGTCGCAGAGCCGTTCCAACGCCGACCGGTCCTCCGCGTCTAGCGCCGCCTCGACGCGCGGCTCGTCGAGCCACCGCAGCAGCCGGTGCTCTGCGAAGAAGGCGAAGCCGTCGTCGTTCCACGTGTTGACCTGGCGGCGACGGCCCAGCCAGTTGTCGCGGTGCCAGCCGAAACGGGGATGGGTGGTGCTCAGGTGCAGGCGGGCGAGCAGGTGTGCGAACTGCTCCCAGAAGGCCTCGCTGCGCGGCCTCTCGCTCAACACCGACAACACCAGGACGTCCCGATCCGCCAGGATCACCTCGGGTGTCGCCACACCGCCCAACTCGCCCAGGGCGGCCAGCCCTTCGGCCTCGGCGACGAAGACGTCGTCGGCCGGAGGGTCGTCGAAGCCCTTGACGAACACCGGTGGGGCATTGCGGCGGGTGGCGATGCCTGCGAGAGCCGCGAGCCCGCCGGTCACCGGCTGCACCGAGACGACCTCACTCATGCCGGCCAGGTGCAGACGCTCCAGCAGGGTCACCTGACGCTCCTCAGGTCCGGCGTACGAGGTCGCCCGATCCTATGTGCCTGGTCATGGCTCGCCCCGCCGGTGGTGGGGGTGTTGGACACTGCTGGGCATGGGTGACGCGTCGGTGGATCAGCAGCGGCTGGAGCGGATCGTCCGGGAGTTCGGCGCTCGGTGGACGACGGCCGCCGCCGACATCGAGACCTACCAGGCGGCACAGGTCTCCGACGCCAGTCACCGCGAGGTGGTCGGTCCGCTGCTTGCTGCCAGTGGGGCCAGTGGAGTTGTCCGGGTCGGAAATCGGGAGGTCGCGGCCTGGGGCGACCCGGACGTCCCGGAGATGGCGTTCAGCGTCACCAAGTCGGTCGTGTCGGTGGTGGCCGGCCTCGCCTTCGACGACGGGCTGTTGGTGCCGGACCAACCGGTGCACCAGGTCGTCGACGTTCCCGAGTTCCGGGGGCCGCACAACGAGCAGATCACCTGGCGTCATCTGTTGCAGCAGTCGAGCCAGTGGGAGGGCGAGCTGTGGGGTAAGCCGACGGCCGTCGACGCGCAGAGCTTCCGCGAGCGGACCGAGGTGCACGGCACACCCCCGGGCCAGGGATGGGCGTACAACGACGTACGGATGAACCTGCTCGCGTACGCGCTGACGCTGCTGCTTCGCAGGCCGCTGCCGGAGGTGCTACGGGAGCGGATCATGGACCCGGTGGGCGCCTCCGACCGGTGGTCGTGGCACGGGTACCGGACGAGCGTCGTCGACCTCGACGGCCGCCGGGTCGAGGTGGTCTCCGGCGGCGCGCACTGGGGCGGGGGACTGATCGTCCCGGCCCGGGACCTGGCCCTGATCGGGCAGCTCTTCCTGGACCGGGGGACCCATGCCGGGACCCGGCTGCTCAGCGCCGAATGGGTCGACCAGTCCTGGGCCCCGTGCCCGGTCAAACGGGAGTACGGCTACCTGTGGTGGCTCAACGATGAGCAGGTGCCGTGGCCCGGAGCCCCGACGACCGGCCGCAGCGCCCGAGGCAACGGCGGACGACACCTGCTGTGGGTCGACCCGGCCCGGGAACTCGTCCTCGCCTCCCACTGGACCGAAGAACCGCTCGATCTGATCCGGGAGGTCTCCCGTAGCGTCACGAGCCCCACCGGCTGACGGGAGTTGATCCACCGGTGGGCGCCGTCGACAATCGACGTCGTGGATTTGCCTCAGGACTGGGTCTCGCTGCTGGGCGAGCTCGACCGGCAGGTGTCGTCCGGGCGGCTCTCACCGGACACAGCGTCGTTGCCCGAGCTGATGAGCGGCTACGACGTGCCGGGGGTCAGCATCGCCGTCGGCCACGTGAGCGGGCAGGTGTGGGCGGCAGGGTTCGGCGTCACGGCGGTCGGAACGTCGACTCCGGTGACCGCGAGCACCGCCTTCGCGGCCTGCTCGATCAGTAAGCATGTCGCGGCGTTCGGCGCGCTGCTGCTGGTCCAGGGCGGTGCCCTGGATCTCGACGCCGACATCGGCGAGTACCTCACCTCGTGGCACCTGCCCGGCCGCGACGACCAGCAGGAAGTCACGGTACGACAGCTGCTGGCGCACACTGCCGGCCTGTCCGACACCTGGTACCCCGCTGGCCATGGCCGACAGCAGCTTCGACCAGCAGTTTCCGCACCAGCGACCGGATCAGGTGGCGCATGGCCACCACGGCGGCGGCACGAGGATTCCGGACGGCTGGCGAACGCAGCGCCGAGCGTCGGCGTTTCGGTCACACCGGGTCGAACGTCGGTTACACCTGCTTCTCCTACGTGTGGCCCGACAGCGGCGCCGCCGTCGCGGCGATGACCAATTCCGAGGATGGCTGGGAGCTGCTGGTCAGCGTCCGCGCCGCCGTGGACCGTCGGTACGCCATCACGAGGATCACCCCCGCGCCGCCTGCCGACGTGACGGGCCGCTACGTCCTGCGCGACGACTACCCGATCGACATCGCCCTCACCGACGGCCAACTGACCTTCGCCGCCTCGACCCAGCAACCGGTCGTCCTCTCGGCGGCCCCGGACGGTAGCTACCGACACCCGGACCTCGATCTGGAGGTTCGGTTCGTCCAGACCGACGACCAGCCCCACGTCCTCGAACTGCGCCAGGAAGGGGTCACGCAGACCGCGAGGCCAGCGACCGGGCAACCGACGTAACCGGGCCTGTCAGGGCCGATTGTGGATGAACCACGCGTCACCGGCCGGTAGGGCGACGGCGACCTCCCATTGGCTCAGTTCGAGGTCGGGAGCGAGCGCCTTGAGCTGACCAGCGGCAGCCCACGCCTCGTCACCCGGCGTCGGGCGACGGCCCACCTGAAACTGGAGCATGGTGTCCCACGACGCGACCAGGCGGGCGTCCCACCGGTGCCGCCACTGGGCCAGTACCTCGGCGAGCCGCTGGCGGTCCTCCTCGGTGAGCGCACCGTAGAAGTCAACCCAGTACGCCGAGCCGCGGACGTCACTTGTCGGCAGCAACATGAGCAGGACGCTGTCCGGCGTGTACCAGTACTCGGTCTGCGTCACGAGCCGCACGTTGCCAAGCACCTGGGCGTGCAGGTCGGCGTCGGCGAGCAGCCGGTCGTACAGCGCCCGCTCCAGCACCGGGAGTGAGGTCGGCAGCGCCACATCAGGCATCAGGGCGGTCAGGTCGACGCCGGTCGTGCCCCGCGCGTAGAACTCGATCTCGTCCTCGTCGACCTGTTGGTCCTCGCTGTAGTGGCGGTAGGTCAGCCAGGGGTCGGACGATGCCGCCACGTCGACGAAGGCGCGCAGCTCCGACTCCGACGGACCCTGCTCGGGCTCGGACCGGATCGTCAGTGCGTCGTCGAAGTCGTCGGTGACCATGACGGGCCGGCGTCCGATGACCGGCACCAGCGCCTCGGCGGCCCGCCAGACCTCGTGCAGACGGTCGGGGTCGACGTCGGCAACGAGGATGGTGCCCGACGGGCCGTGCCCGAGCGGCAGGCCGGCCAGTGGCGTGCCCAGGAACGCCGCTTCGATCTGGGGGAGGTCGTCTCCTACGCCGACAGTCTTGTCGATCATCAGAACTGGTCGGCCAGCTTCGTCAGCTTGCTGACGTAGGCCGGCCAGTCGTAGTCGTCGGGGATGTTGGTGTTGGTCCGCCGGAGGCCGATCGCCGCGTCGTGCTGTTCGCGCATGATGTCGACGTGACCTGCGTGCCGGGCGAGATCGCAGGTCACGTGGATGATGATCCGTTGTAGCGTCACGTCCTGCCGACCTGGCCGCCACCACGGCACCTGCCCCGGCGCGTCGAGGGGCAACTGGTCGATCGTCTGGTCAACGAACGCGCCAACCCGGCGATACAGGTCGATCAGCCCGTCCTTCGTCTCGTCCTCACGGGCGTACCAGTCCGCCTGCGGGTCCTCGTCGTACGCCGCCAAGGGGACCAGCTCGTCGGGCGTCGGGAATTCGCGACCGAAGGTGGGCCCGAAGTAGCCGGCTTCGACGTTGAGGCAATGCTTGAGCGCACCCAGCAGGTTGTTGCCGGTCGCCGTGCGGGGCAGCCTGACCTCCCGTTCGCTGAGCCCGTCGAGCTTCCAGACGAGGTTTTCGCGGCTTTCCCGGAGGTAGTGGTGAAGCGCGGCCTTCGCATCGCTCAGATCAGCCATGCGCGCCAGTCTTCCCTATCGGCCGTGCCTCGGTGGGCCGGTGCCGGGGCACCGGCCCACCGAACGACTCGATCTGCCGGGGGCGTCAGTTTCCGGTGCAACTCGCTGTGGTTCCGCTGCCGCTGCCGGTGCCCTGGAAGCCGAAACTGGTGGCCTGACCTGCGGCCAGTCGCCCGTTGTAGCTCTGGTTGGCGACCGTGATGGTCCCGCTGGTGCCGCTGCTGACCCCGTTCCAGAGCGAGCTGACCGACGCGCCGCTGGGCAGGGTGAGGGTGACCCGCCAGCCGGTCAGGGCTGTTGTTCCCGCGGTGACGCTGACGTTGGCGACGAATCCGCCGTTCCACTGGTCCTGGACGGAGTAGACAGCGGTGCAGCCGGTGGTACCGGTCGGCGGCGGCGTGGTGGGAGGCGGGGTGGTGGGAGGCGGGGTGCCGTCGTCGAGCGTCAGGTTCTTCTGCTGGACGCTCCACTGGCTGCTACACAGACCGCAGTCGGCGCCGACGAAGGTGCGGCCGGCGGTGGTGTCGCCCTTCAGGCGCCACTTGAGGTAGAGAGTCGCCACCCGGCCGAACTCTCCGCCGTTGGCCTGGTCGTAGGTGCCGCCATGCCCGACGTTCAGGTTGCCCATGAAGGCGGGCAGGCCCGCGGGCAGCTTGCCCCAGTCGTCAATGGCGTTCGGGTAGGCGATGTCGCTGGGCCCGCCGACGAAGTAGGCGATCGGCTTGGTCAGTCTCCTGAGCTGGTAGTCGTCGGCGTCGTTCAGCAGACCGCTGCTGAAGATGCCGGTCGTGGTGACGCGCGGGTCGTTCGAGACGGCGTACGCCTCCAGGCCTCCGCAGGAGAAACCCGCCACAGCGACCTTGCTCGTGTCGATCTTGTTGTAGTACTTGCTGCCCTGCCGGGAGTTCTCCGCGACCGCCCAGTCGATGGACTGGGTGAGCATCTGGGAGGTGGTGGAGCCGGACCCGTTCGGGGCGCCGTTGGCGATGGCGAGGAAGCCGTGGGAGGCGATCTCGCGGAGGAAGTTGCCCTGGGAGAGTCCGTTGGCCGAGCAGCCGCCGTTGCCCCACACGACGATGGGCAGGCGTTCGGACGGGAGGGTCTGCGGCCGGAAGATGGTGTGGTTGGCCAGGGTGGCCGAGGTTTCGTAGTCGGCGGGGTAGGGGCCGGAACCGCCGATCGCGGCGGACGCCGGTGTCCCGCCGAGTGCCATGATCACGGAGGTGACCGGAACGATGGCGGCCAACAGCCCCGCGTAGATCTTTGCTCGCCTTCTCATTGAATCCTCCAGGAACAGTCACTGTGGCGCTCCCAACGGTGGCGGTGGTGTCACTCGCGCCCCGACGAGAGTGCTCGGCGCTGGCCACGGGTGTGGTCGACGTCGGCGCGTCGCCGCCTGAGCGGCGGCCGTGCCCTCGGTCGCCACTGCCCGCCCATTCAGCGCCGGCGACCGCCCGGCCGCGGTCCCTACAGGCGCTCCGATGGGAGCTGTATGCAGTTACTATCACTGTCGCAATGAAAAGTGTCAATGTCTTGCTGGCTCTGACCGGCCGCTCCGTCGTCAGCCGGCGAGTGGGCCGCTGCAGTGCTTTCCGCCGGTCGGCTCCGGCCGCGAGGGATCCCTCGACGCCTGGAAGTGGGTGATCCACGAGGCGGCATCCGGCCAGTGCGGCGTCGCCACCTCGACCAGACGCGCCTGAGCGAGCGAGCCGAGCGTGGTGTGGATGTCCAGGAAGGTCTCCCTGGCCTCCCGGCGAGGCCAGGACCCCGGCAGCAGGTGCGGGGGGAGGTCCGGGTCGATGTCGGCGAACTTCCGCCAGGAATCCATCGCGGAGGTCCGAGCCACCAACGCCCGGGCCGGGTCCACCTCCCCGTTGCGCGCGGCTGTCCGCAGCTCCGCGTACTGCTCGATGAAGCTCGAGTACGCGGACGCGAGACTGGTCAGGTCGTACGCGGAGGCCGGCCCGTGTGGCCCTGCCTCCTCGTCGAACCGGACGTGCAGGACCGACCATCGGGCACCCTCGACGCGGTGCAGCAGGTCGTGCAGCGCCTCCCGCGCCGGCGCGGCGTCGGATCCCGGCCGGATCCACACGCTGTCGTACAGGCCCACGAACCCCAGTGCGGTCAGCGACCTGCGGAGCGCATGACGGGACGCCTGGCCGGTGTTCGGAACAGAGAAGGAGGCCAGCACCCATTCGCCGGTCCAGGGCACTGGGTGAGAGCCGAAGTTCAGGAAGTGCCGCATCCGGGAGCGGTGCTTGGCGATCGCCTGCGGCGTGAGGTGGTAGACCGGCGACCGGCCCTTCCTCCTTGTCGCGATGAGACCACGCTTGACCAGTCGGGACAACGCGGCACGGGCGCTGGACTCGCTGATCCCGAACTCCCGCAGAATCGCGATGACCGCCGTCGACGGCAGGTCGGCGTCGGAGGAGTCGAGGTACTCGCCGAGCACTGTCGTCAGCAGATGCTGCGGGCTCGACCCCGCCTGGGCCCGGGGCACTCGGACGTCGTCGGCGTTCACCTCGTCAGACTGCCGCACCCGGATGCCCTCGCCGTGTCAGGTGGGGCGGGGCAAGGCGCCTTCCGGGGCGGGTGGAGGCACTATCGTTCTGGCGTGCAGATCCGTTTTGACGTCCCCGCCGATCCCGCCTACCCGAGCCGGGTGGCCGCTGCGCTCGGCAACGCCCGGCTCCGCAGATTCGGCTACATCGGGGCGGTCCTGACGGCAGTCGGGGTCATCGGTCTCGTCGTCTCGCGAGGGTTCGGGTGGGGCGAGCGGAGTTCGCCGCTGTGGACCGCGCTGGTCGTGGCCGGCGTGCTGTCGATGCTGTACCGGCCGTGGGTGCTGGCGCGCGCCCGACGCCGCTCCGGTAACTACGCCGTCGAGGGCGCCTACGACATCACCGATGACAACATCATGATGCGCAGCGGCTCGGAGTCCGGCGGCATCGCCTGGGACGGGGTTGCCCAGGTGCGGGAAACCGGAGATTTCTGGGTCGTGTACGTCGGCCGAATGCCCGCGACCGTGATCCCCCGCTGGCTGATGTCCGCCGAGGATGCCGAGACGTTGCGCGCCCACATGACCGATCGAGGGCTGCTGCCTCGTCGGTGACCTCGGCTGCAGCGGGCCGCCGCCGGATCGGACTACCGCGTCCGAGTCGGTCGCGAGGGGGCGCCGAGGAGTACCTCGTACCGGTAGAGATCGTCGTTGGTGCCGGTGTGCCGGAAGCCGGCACGTTCGAGGGTCCGCCGGGAGGCGACGTTGTCGCCGGTGGTCTCGGCGACAACGCAGGACAGCCCGTGCGCGGTCGCGAGGTCGAGCAGGGCGGCCAGTGCCTCCGCCGCGTAGCCGTTTCCCCGGGCTGACGCGGCGAGGCCGTAACCGACCTCGATGCGTCCGTCCTCCGGCTGGCCCTTGAAACCGATTCCTCCGATGGCTTTTCCGTCGGCGGTGCGGGTGATCCGGTAGTGCCCGAACGGACGTCGGTCGCCGTAGGCAGCGGTGGCGGCGAGAAAGCCCCGCACGCCGAGGACGTCGCCGTCGAAAGGGAAGTCCTCGGCCCAGTCGTCCCCGGCCCCGGCGCGCTGCCCGACGATGCGTTCCCCCTCTGCGGTGTCGATGGGGTGCAGGCGCAGTCGCGGCGTACGAAGCTCGGTCACGGGCAACAGCGAAGCAGTCCTCAGGGAACAGCACAAGCCGAATTACGCGCCCGGCACAGGCCCGCTTCGCGGAATCGGACCTCCGTGTCGGCATCCCCGCCCCCGATCGTCTGTGACTCCCTATTCTCGACGGGGATGCACCAATCCGAGTAATGGCCGTCGGCCCGACGGCTAACAGGAGGCCGTCATGAGCACCAAGGATCGACCCGAGGGGATCAGCCCCACGGCGGTGGAGTCAGCACCAGGGCTGTGGCGGATCGATCTGCAACGGCACGACCTCAGCATCCCCGGGCGAGAGGTCATTCAGACGCGGGTGGAGTTCACCCCGGATTCGCCACCGTTCAAGCATTTCCACCCCGGCGAGGAAATCATCTGTGTTCTGCAGGGAACGCTCGAATATCGGCTGGAGGGGCAGCCACCCATTGTGTGCAATCCCGGCGACGCGCTCACGGTCCCGTACGGTGTGCACCACCAGGCCCGCAACGTCGGCGATGGTGTTGCTGTCGAATTGGCCACGTACGTCGTCGAGAAGGGGAAACCACTTCTCACCAAGGTGGAGTGAGATATCCGCAGGCCGTGGTCAGACGGTGGCTGAGTCGCCGGGTCGCAGGTCGACGAGCACGTCCGTCAGGCCCGCGGCCTCGAAGGCCCGCACGACGTCGTCGGCGCCCTGGGTGTAGTGCCCCCAGCCGTCCTGATGGACCGGGATGACCGCCCGGACGCCGAGCACTGTCGCCGCTCGGGCCGCCAGTTCCGCGGTCAGGGTGAGGAACGCCTCGCCGCGGGCCGCGATCTGGGCCGCGCCGAGGTTGAGGATCGCGATCTCTATCGCCGGAAACTGCTCCGCGACGACCGCCACCACATCCAGCGAGGCGTTGTCGCCGCTGACATAGACGGTCGGCCAACCGGCCGCCTCCAACACGAACCCGATCACCGGGCCGTTGACCACGCCGATCTCCGGAGAACCGTGCAGCGCCGGAACCGCTGTGACGCGCACGTCGCCGACCTCGGCGTACTCGAAGGGCCGCAGGCCGGTCGCCAGTGGCCCGAGATTCGGCGCCCCCGCCGTGGTGGTGAACACCCGTCGGGCCCGGCGGGCGTACTCCCGCCCGGAGATGTCGAGGTTGTCGATGTGGTGTTCGTGCGACACGAGCACCACGTCGACCGGGTCGAGGTCCGTGGGCGCTGCGCTCGGGCCGGTGAACTTGGTGGCCGTGACCGGCCCGTTCTGGTACGTCCGCGGATCGTCGAAGGTCGGATCCAGCACGACGCGTTGGCCCGCGTAGTCGAGGACGGCAGTGGGGCCGCCGACGGTGCGTACGGTCAGCTTGTTCATGGTGTTCTCCCTGGTTGTTGACGCGCCTGCTCGCGCAGGGCCTGGTTCTCGGCGCGCAGGCGGGCGAGTTCGTCGCGTACCGGCGCGAGCGCGTCGGAGAGTTCCGCCTCGGTGAAGCGGGGCGTGATGTGTTGGGGGCAGTTCCAGTCGTAGCCCTGCACCGTGACGGTGATCAACCGTTCGACCCGGCCCGCTGGTCCGGGCGCGCTCAGCCTCGCCAGCAGCTCCTCGAACCCGCTGTCCCGCGCGTCGGTGACGTGCGCCGTGCCGATGATTTTGAGCCGGCGCTGGTGGGCGTAGTCCATGAGCAGCAGCGAGACCCGCGGTGACGTGGCGAGGTTGCCGACCGACAGGTACTGCCGATTGCCGCGCAGGTCGGCCCAGCCGAGGACGCTGTGCCCGTCGACGGGGTCGAGGACGTGCAGGAAGCCGGGTGGGCCGCCGCGGTGCTGGAGGTACGGCCAGCCACCCTCGCCGACGGTGCCGAGGTAGAAGTTGTCGCGTTCGGTGATGAAAGCGGCCTCATCGTCACTGAATGTCGCATCCGTGTCCCACCCGGCGGTCATGCGCTGCATGGCGGGCCGGCTGCCGTAGCGCTGTTGCGCGGCGACCACCGACGCGGTGGTCAGTTCCTGCAGGTAGCGGTGTGGCATGACGAGCACCTTCCAGGGGTCACCTAACCATCGTTACGACTTTTACCGGTAAGAAGATACGTCGCGACGACTAACCTGTCAAACGGCGGACGGTGGTAAGGTTGGTGACATGACACGTCGGCCACTGATGGGCGAACCCCTCGCACTGGACCTGGTCAACACCCAGTGGGTCGAGCGGGGCCGCCGGGTCGACCTGTTCGACGAGCCGGACGGGCTGCGGGGATGGCTCGCCGAACACCATCTGGAGGGTGACCCCGCAGCGGTGGAGACCCCGTTACGGGAGACGCGGTCCGCGCTGCGCCGCGTCCTCGAACAGCCCGACGACGCCGCCGAACGGGGGGTCAACGCGATCCTCGCCCGTGGTGCTTCGCGCTACACGCTCCGTGCGGGGGCCGCGCATGAGCAGCCTGACGTCGACCCGGGCTGGCTCCCCTCCTGGCGAGCGGCCATCAACTACCTGGACCTGCTAGGTCAGGAACCCCACCGCATCCGACGCTGCGGTAACCCCGCCTGCGTCCTGCACTTCTACGACACGTCGCGCAACGGCACCCGACGCTGGTGCTCGATGGACGGCTGCGGCGCTCGCGCCAAGGCCGCCCGCCACTACCAACGCCAGCGCGTCACCTCCTAGCACCTGGGGCGCGAGGACAGCGGCGGCAGCACGACTCATAAGGTGAACGGATGTTGGTCAAGCAGGTCCAAGTGACATTCGACTGCGCCGAGCCCGTGCGCGTCGGTCGTTTCTGGTGTGAGGTGTTGGGGTACGTCCCGCCGCCGCCCCCGGAGGGGCTCGCCACCTGGGACGATGTCAGTTTCGAGCAGGGTTCGTGGTTCGCGTGCAGTGACCCGTCGGGGGTGGGCCCACGGCTGTACTTCCAGCGGGTGCCCGAGGGCAAGGTCGTCAAGAACCGGGTGCACCTCGACGTGCGGGTCGTCACCGGGCTCGTGGGCGAAGAGCGCCTGGCCGCCCTCGAGGCCGAATGCGCGCGGCTGATCCCGCTCGGCGCGGTACGCGGGCAGTTGTTGCTCGCCGACGGTGAGAACGAGTCGTGCCTCAACATGCAGGACGTCGAGGGCAACGAGTTCTGCCTCGACTAGTGCCGCCGAGCCTGATGGGGGCCGGGCGAAATCGCCTGGCCCCCACCGTGTGGGCTCGGTCAGCCCAGGTACTTCTCCCACGGACCGGTGATGGCCAGGGTGAGGCCCGGGTCCTGCATGTTGACGAAGAGCACCTTGCCGTCCGCGCTGAAGGTCGGCCCGCAGAACTCCGAGTCGTTGAGCTGGTTGCGGGCGATCGCGTACGTGGGCCCGCCCGGGATCGTGCTGAGCACGTGCGAGGCTCCCGTGCCGTCCTCGGCGAGAACGAGGCTTCCCCACGGGGTGACTGTCACGTTGTCCGGGCCGTCGAAGGTGAGGTCGGTGTACTTGACCGCCGTACCCTCCTCGGAGGCGGTCTGGTGCGGGAAGTACGTCACCAGCTGGATGGTCTGGTTCTTGTAGTTGTAGAACCAGACCATTCCGTCGTGCGGCGCCGCGTCCGCCGGCAGGTCACCCTCGTCCCAGGCGTAGGAGTTGACCACGTACACGCCCTCGTCGGTGGCCCACACGCCCTCGAACTTGCGTCCGCGGGTGACCTGGCCGTCGGCGAACTGCTCGCGTACCGACGTGGTGCGCGCGTCGCGGTCCGGTACCTCGATCCAGCGGACCGGGAAGGGGCGGCCCAGCTGGGCGGAGGTCAGGTAGGCGACGTCCGGCAGCACCGAACCGTCATCCATGATGATCTGCATCGCGGCGAGAACGCCGGCGTTCGGCGCGAGGCGGGTGAGCACGCCCGGGCCCAGCTTGACGCCGTGTGGCGCCGTCCAGCGGTAGAAGAGACCGTTGGGCCCGTCGGCGTCCTCGGAGAGGTAGACCCGGGTGCGGTCCTTGTCGACGGCAAGGGCCTCGTGGGAGTAGCGGCCCAGGCACTTGATCGGCTTCGGGTCGGCGCTGCCGTCGGCCCACACCTCGAAGACGTAGCCGTGGTCCTTCTGGTAGACGCCGGACCGGCCGCCCTCTTCCCACGTGTCGCCGGCCCGGTCCTCGGTCTCCTCGCAGGTGAGCCAGGTGCCCCACTGGGTCGGACCGCCGGCGCAGTTGGAGATGGTGCCGGAGAGCGCCACGAACTCACCCAGGTTGCGGCCGGCGAGGTCGGTCTTGATCACGGTGCAACCGCCGGCGTCGACGGCGCCCGCGTCGTAGACAGTTCCCTTGACGTGCGGCACGCCGAACTCGGCGCCCGGGTCGATCTCGTGGTTCTGGATCAGGGTGTACCGGCCGTGGCCGGCGTCGTAGACGGCCATGCCGTCATGGTCGGACGGGGTGGTGCCCTGGCCGCGGTCGAGCCGGGTGACACCGGTACGCGTGACCACCGTGTAGCTGAAGCCCTTGGGCAGGGCCAGGATTCCCTTGGGGTCGTCCACGAGCGGCGGGAAGGGCACGTTACCGGGCTTCACCGGCGGGTGCGGCCGGGCCGGGCTGGCCTGCGCCAGGGACGGCAGGCCGCCCGCGACGGCAAGGCCGACGCCGGCGGCGGCGCCGCTGGCGAGGAAGGTACGACGAGAGGAAGGCACGTGGATCAACTCCTGGTCAAGACGTAGTGCGACGACTGGCAGCCAACTCCTTCCGGCGGACGGCGACACGTCACCAGTGGGATCGGGTGATGACATCGGAGTTAAGAGTCAGGGTCGCGCACGCGTCTCCGACAGCAGCGCGGGCCAGTCCTGAGCGAGGGCCCAGTCGGCGAAGCTGTGACAGCCGACCTCCGAGTAGTCCCGGTGCAGCGCGGCGACGTCGACGGCCAGACCCACGGTGCTGAAGTAGCCGAACATGGCCGCCAGGTCGGTGGACCGCTTGTCGCACCTGGGCCAGCGGCACCTGCGCGTGAGTGATCAGGCGGCTGATGGTGTCGGCGAGGATCTCGGCCAGCTGGGTGGGTGTGCGTTCGTCGGGGGCGATGTCGACGCGGCGGTCGGCGTGCGCGACGGTGGTCAACACGAGGTGACCGAGGCCGGCGGCTGCCGCGGCGTCAATGAGGGCCCGGCCCTGCCGGACCCCGGTGGCGAGCGCCGGGTGTTGGTCGCCCCGGTCCCGGATCGCCTCGACCGGGTCACCGCGGTCTGGGACGACCTCGGCCAGTCCTGGCAGGCACTCCTCGACGAGCACACCGACGAGGAGCTGGAGGTGATCACGCGCCACATGGACCGAGCGCACGACCTCAGCCACGCCCAGATGCGTCGCCTACGGTCCCAGCCGAAGCCCGACTGAGGCCTGCGGCTTCGGGCTTGACCCTGACGCTGCGTCAACCCTCCATGCTGCCGCCATGAGCAATTCGCACACGCCAGCTCAGGCCGAGCAGCCCGCGATCCACGTGCATGGCCTGGAGAAGTCGTTCAAGCAGCTGACGGTGCTGCGCGGCGTCGACATCGACGTCGCGCTGGGCAGCATCTTCGCCCTGCTCGGCTCGAACGGTGCCGGCAAGACCACAGTGGTGAGGATCCTGGCCACGCTCCTCAGGGCCGACGGCGGGACGGCCCGGGTCGCCGGCTTCGACGTGGCGACCCAGGCCGCCGACGTACGACAGTCGATCAGTCTCACCGGGCAGTTCGCGGCGGTCGACGAGATCCTCACCGGGCGGGAGAACCTGATCCTGGTCGCCCGGCTGCGGCACCTCAAGGAGCCCGGCGCAATCGCGGACGACCTGCTGAGGCGCTTCTCGCTGACCGAGGCGGGCGCCCGGAGGGTGCGGACGTACTCCGGCGGCATGCGTCGCCGTCTCGACATCGCGATGAGCCTGATCGGGAACCCGCCGGTCATCTTCCTCGACGAGCCGACGACCGGGCTGGACCCGGAGGCGCGCATCGAGGTGTGGCAGGCGATCAAGGAACTCGCCCGCGGCGGCACGACGGTGCTGCTCACCACCCAGTACCTCGACGAGGCCGAACAACTCGCCGACCGGATCGCGATCCTCCACGAGGGACGAATCATCGTGAACGGCACCCTCGACGAGCTCAAGCAGCTCCTGCCACCCGCTGAGATCGAGTACGTCGAGAAGCAGCCGACCCTCGAGGACGTCTTCCTCACCCTCGTCGGCGCCAAGACCGAGAAGGAACAACGATGAACAAGCACTTCCTCGGCGACACCACTGTCCTGCTGGGACGCTCACTGCGCCACATCGCCCGCAGCCCGGACACCATCATCACGACCGCCGTCATGCCGATCGCCTTCATGCTGCTGTTCGTCTACGTCTTCGGCGGCGCGATCGAGACCGGCTCCGACTCGTACGTGAACTATCTGCTCCCCGGCATCCTGGTCATCACGATCGCCTCGGGCATCTCGTACACCGCCTTTCGGCTCTTCCTGGACATGCAGGGCGGCATCTTCGAACGATTCCAGTCCATGCCGATCGCACGATCGTCGGTGCTCTGGGCGCACGTGCTGACCTCGCTGGTCGCCAACCTGATCTCGTTGGTCGTCGTCGTCCTCGTCGCACTGCTCATGGGCTTCCGCACCGGAACGAACGTGCTGGGGTGGCTCGCCGTCGCCGGCATCCTGGTGCTGTTCACGCTGGCGCTGACCTGGATCGCCATCATCCCGGGCCTCACCGCCCAGTCGGTGGACGGCGCGAGCGCCTTCTCGTACCCCCTGGTCTTCCTGCCGTTCGTCAGCTCGGCCTTCGTGCCCACCGCGTCGATGCCCGGCCCGGTGCGCGCCTTCGCCGAGCACCAGCCGGTGACCGCCATCGTCAACGCGATCCGAGACCTCTTCGCGCAGAAGCCGGTCGGATCGGGCATCTGGACCGCCCTCGCCTGGTGCGTCGGCATTCTCGTGGTGGCCTACCTGTTCGCCACCCTGACCTACCGCCGCAAGATCTCCTGACCCGATGTCGGCCAGGGCTGGGCAAGGTAAGGGCAGGATCAGGGCATGCTGACGATCAGTCAACTGGCGGCGTACACCGGGGTCACGGTGCGGGCGGTACGGCACTACCACCAGATCGGCCTGCTGCCGGAGCCCGAGCGGGACTCCTCGGGCTACCGGCGGTACAGCGCAGGGGCGGTGGTGTCCCTCATCAGGATCCGGATTCTCGCCAACGCCGGCGTACCGCTCTCCCAGATCGGTCAGATGCTGGACGCCGACGCGTCGACCTTCGCGGCCGCGGTCGAGGAGATCGACAGGCACCTGGGCGACGAGATCGCACGACTGGAGACCAGCCGGAAGCAGATCGCGCAACTCGCCTCCGGGGATCGTCTGGCGCTCGCACCAGAGGTGACCACCTACCTCGACCGGCTCCGGGACATTGGCGTCTCCGAACGGGTGGTGGCGGGTGAGCGGGACAGCTGGATCCTGATGTCGGCTCGCTGGCCCGATCGCGTCCGCGAATGGATGCCCAGCAAGATCGCGCAGCTCGACGACCCGCAACTCATTCGGCTCTATCGGATCCTGTCGGAGGTCTTCGAGAGCGACACCAGCGACGACGCGCGTCTGGTGGAGGCCGCCGACATCTTGGCCAGCCTTGCCGATCAGGCATACCGCTCTGGCGAGATCGACCTCGGTGAGGTGGCGCAGGACGATCTACCGTTCGACCTTCTGGACGCGCTGGCCGTCGAGGCGGACCCGCGGGTGAAGCGGCTGCTGGGTCTGATGCGCGAGCGCGGCTGGGATGGTCTGGCGCGGCTGGAGCGGCTGGCAGGGCCGTCCACCTGATCGACTGTCAGCTCTGTTGGTAGTTGACCGGGACGCTCAGCGTCCCGCTGCCGGGGCCGGCTGAGGTCGACGATCCGTGGACCTGTCGGGTGTGTCGCGCCACCAGCGGCGGGATACCAGCGCCGCCAGCCCGGCACCCGCGGCGTTGAGCAGGACGTCGTCCACCGACGACACCCGGTCCAGCCGCAGGACGTACTGGGCGGTCTCGACCAGGACCGAGCAGCCGGCCGCGAGGGCCAGGATCCGCGGCACCGATGCCAGCGCCGGGAACCGCAGCGGGGCGAAGAACCCCAGGGCCGCGAAGACCAGCAGGTTGCCGACGATCTGGAACGTCGCCGTCACCGGACCCCCGTCGGAGAAGATCGTGAGCAGGTCGCGCAGCGGCACCAGTGTCACCCGGCCGGAGACGGTGCCGGCCTGCTCACCCGGCAACATGATCATCCAGATCCAGGGGACCGTGCCATAGACAATGCCGACGTCGGCCAGCGACGTCCGCCACGCCGACGCGTCGCCGGTGGCACGGCGGCGACGCGCCAGGGCCCACACCGCAAGGGCGGCCAACGGCAGGACGACCACAGTGATGAGGACGACGCCGTTGAACGTACCGAACCAGCCGTGCCAACCCTTGACCATCCGACCCCCGCTTTTCGCCCAGTCCCGAAACCTACCCGGCCCGGGTCGCGGGCGGACGCGGTGTTGAGCGGTATACCTCAGAGGCATATTTATGCCGCTGAGGTATACCGCTCCTCACAGATTGACACTGCGGGCCAGTTGAACGGTGCAGGCCGCCAGGTAGCTCACGGCCGTGCCGCCCACGGCCGCTCAATCGGGTGGTGGGTCAGCTGCGGGTGGACCACCGCTGGTTGGTGCCGCCGTTGCAGGCCCAGAGGATGAGCTTGGTGCCGTTGGCGGTGGCGGCCGCGTTGGCGTCGAGGCAGAGCCCGGACTGGACGCCGGTGATGGTGCCGTTGGAGTTGAGGTTCCACTGTTGGTTGGTGCCGCTGTGGCAGTCCCAGATGATGGCCTGGGTGCCGTTGGCGGTGCCCTGGCCGGAGGCGTCGAGGCACTTGTTGCCGTACACCTGGAGTTGTTTGCCGGCGGTGTAGGTCCAGCGCTGCGCGGTGTTGCCGACGCAGTCCCAGAGTTGGACCTGGGTGCCGTTGGTGGTGCTGCCGTTCGGTACGTCGATGCAGCGGCTGGACTGTGCGCCGACGACCTGGACGTTCTGCTGTGGGTTGCCGCCGCCGGCCGGCGCGTAGGCGGCGGCGTTGATGTTGGCCTGGACGGCGTTCTCGGTGGCCGCCGTCGGGTAGCCGGAGGTCAGTACACCCTCGAAGAAGGTGCCGCGACCGGTGATGCTGTTGTCACCGCCGATGCCGAGCAGGATGGCACCTTCCTTCTTCATCGGGTGGTAGCCGTTGGGGCGTGGCCCGTCGAAGTAGGTCGTCAGGCTGCCCGACTGGGCGTTGCCGCCCCGGATCGCCCAGTGGTTCGGCTCGCCCTTGACCATGGCGGTGACGAAGCGGTGGTTGATCGACGCGATGTTGTTGTAGCCCGCGTTGACGCCGGAGAACAGCCCCCACTCCAGGTCGGCCATGATCCACGGGCCGGCCCCCGCCCCGTAGCCCCACTGCTTGTTGGCGCCGAAGTAGACGGTCTCCATGATGGCGCGCTCGTCGGCGAGGTTGTTGGTCTGCGCGTTGCCGTAGTCGAAGCAGCACCACTGGTTGTAGTGCGTGCCGTCGACGACCGCGTAGATGCCCTCGGGCTGGTCGCCGGTCGCGACGCCGTTGGTGTTGTTGTTGCGGTAGCCGGTGCCGGGGGCGATGTAGACGCCGTACGCCTTCTGGCCGCCGACGGTGACCGGTGCTGCCTTCGCGTCGGCGAGGTTGTCGAATCCGCCGGGAGCGGGGCCGACGAAGTAGCCGGGGGGCGCCTGGGTGAGACGGTTGTTGCGGCCGGACTGGTCGTAGATGATCGTGATGACGCAGTTGGTGTTGGCGCAGAACGTGTCCTGGGTGGCGGCGTTGGCGTAGCCGCCCTCGCTGAGCACGCCGACGTCGCGGGTGGTGTTGTCCGACGATCGTCGGACCTGGTAGAGCGGGCCGTTGTACGCGCCGTACAGCGCGCGGGTGGTGCTGTGCGCGGCCACGCACGGCGTGCCGCCGGAGGCGTAGATGTCACACGGACCCGTGCCGGCGGCGTGGGCGACGCCCGGCGCGTCCGAGACCACATAGGCGCCGGCGCCGACGACGAGGACGAACAGGGTCCCGGCGGCGGCCATCAGGCGACCCAGTTTTCTCTTCACATTCATCGGATCCTTTCGGTTGCGTGGCGGGGTGGGGCGATGGAATTGACGTCACACGTCATACCTGTGACATTAATGGGCGTCCATCTATGAGCGCTAGTTGACACACGTTGGTCATCGATCGATGAGCCTGAGGACGGATATGCTGGTCAGCGGAGCAAGGTGCGTCCCCGTGTCGGGGCAAAAATCGATTCGAGGGCGATTGATGAACATCGGGGAGATCGCTCGCCGGGCGGGGGTGTCCCGCAGCACCGTTTCCTACGTGCTCAGCGGAAAACGCAGCGTGTCGGAGGCGACCCGGCAACGGATCCAGTCGGTCATCGACGAGTTGGACTACCGGCCGAACGCCAGCGCCCGTGCTCTCAAGGAGGGGCGCACCCGCACCCTCGGGCTGGTCATCCCGCCAGCGAGCCAGCGGTTGACCGACATGCAGCTGGGCTTCGTCGCCAGCGTCGTCGAGGCCGCCGCCCGCCATGACCTCGACGTGCTGCTGTCCCCCTCCGGTGGCGACCATGACCGGTCGTTCGAGCGGATCGTCACCGGGCGTCGGGTGGACGGCGTGGTCCTGATGGAGATCCGGTTGGCGGACGACCGGGTGACCCGACTGACCAAGGCCGGGCTGCCGTTCGTCACCATCGGCCGGACCGCCGAGCCGCACGGGATGAGTTGGATCGACATCGACTACGCCGGGCTGATCGCTCGGTGCGTGCAGCACCTGGCCGACCTGGGGCACCGGCACGTGGCACTCGTGAACCGGTCCGCCGAGTTGGTGGCCGCCGGGTACGGCCCCAGCCATCGTGCCCTGACCGGCTTTCGGGCGGCGGCGGCGGAGCGGGGGTTGACCGGCGTGGAGGTCTGCAGCGGCGACGACACCGCCTCCGGCGAGGCGTGCATGGAGCAACTGTTGGCGACGCACCCGGAGGTCACGGCGGTGGCCACCATCAACGAGGCCGCGCTGCCCGGAATGCAGCGCGCGTTGACCGGCGCCGGGCTGTCAGTGCCACGCGACTTCTCCGTCACCGGAGTCGCCGCGCAGCACTGGGCGGAGGATTTTCGTCCGCCGCTGACCGCCGCCGACGTGCCGATGGTCGAGATGGGCGCCGAGGCGGTGTCGCTGCTTCTGGAGATCATCGCGGCCCCCGGCGCCGTGCCACGACACCGCCTCTACAGCCCGCCCATCTCGTTGCGCTCCAGCACCGGCCCCGTCCGCGGCCGCTGATCCGACAGGCTTACCCGCCCCTGACCCGCCGCTCCTCCTGGGCGGCGGCGAGGATGAGATAGCTGCTGGCGGTCCAGGTGTAGGCGCGGTCCCGCAGCCCGGTGCCGGTCTCGGCGTCGAAGTTCTCCGCGAAGCCGGACTTCTCACACAGCGCGAGGAACCGCCGACTGATGTCGTCGGCGATCCTGGTCTGCCCGGCCCGGCGCAGGCCGTCCTCGACCAGGACGGTGGAGGGCGCCCAAATCGGGCCACGCCAGTAGCCGTCGGCGAGGTAGTGGGCCGAGTCGGTCGGCTCGGTGGCCAGCCCGTGCGTGGTCAGGTGGGTTTCGACGCCGCGCGCCAGTGCGGCGGCGACCGGCGCCGGCAGATCGGCCCCGAGCGCGACGGGCATCAGGTCGAGCAGGCTGCGGCTGGGTCGCCGGCGCCCGGTGTGGGGGTCCCGGGCGCAGAAGCGTTCGCCGTCCCACAGGTCGCGCAGCATCGCCCCGTGGATCCGGTCGGCCTCCTCCGACCAGCGGGTGGCGGGCTCACCCAGTTCGGTGGCGAGGTCGGCGAGGCAGCGGAGCTGCGAGACCAGGAACGCGGCGAGGTCAGCCGTTTCGAGGACCCGGTTGTCGTCGAAGGTGGTGGCGTTGTCCCAGCCGCTGTCGTTGCCGTGCTGGTAGTGCGGCAGGTCATGGCCGGGGGCGCGTCGCGCGTCGAGCCAGAACCCGGTCCAGCGGGCGAGCCGGTCGTACGTCTGCGCCAGGGCCGCCCGGTCCGGCGGCTGGGGGAGGCGTCGGCGCAGGTGCCGGAGGGCCCAGCCGTGGATGGGAGGCTTGACATAGTTGTGCAGGACCTCCGAGTGGGTGACCGAGTCGGGGAGGGCCCCGGCCTCGTCCTGGTGGTCGAAGGGCAACTGGAACTGGTGCCAGGCCAGCTCCGGCTCGCCGGCAGCCAGGGCGATCGCGTTGAAGCAGTGGTCCCAGCTCCACACCTTGTCCATCCAGTGCTTGGACATCAGGACGGCCGGCCGGGTGACGAAGCCCGCCGGGGCGACAGTGGCCGACCACAGGACGTACGCGGCCAGTTCGGCGGCCGGGGTGTCCGGGCCGCGCCAGGGCGCGATCGCGTCGACGAACGCGGTGAACTCCGCGAACCGGTCGCGGCACAACTGCTCGAAGGTGACGGAACCGGCGTACGGGCGGCGGGCGGTGGCGTACTCCTCGATCGCGATCTCCCAGGGCTGGTCGCCGGGAAAATCCAGGGAACGGTCGGCGGTGCCGAGCGCCTGCGAGCCGTCGGTCCGCGGCAGTGCGCCGGAGAGCACTGTGATCCGGTATCGGCGACCGGTCTCGTACGAGGTGAACACGTGTGATCCGTCGACCGGGTCGGCGTACAGGTAGGTGCCGCTGAACGGGGTGAGGGTGTGCGCGGCAGCGGCCACCCGCAGGCCGAGCCGGTGGCCCCGGACCCGCAGGGTGTCCGGCCCGTCGTAGACGGCTTCGATCCGGTCGGCCCCGTTGCGCCAGCTCAGCAGGGCGGGCGTGGCGACGACTGTGGTGCCGGCGACGGTGGGGGTGAACCGCAGTACGGGGTGCAGCCCGGTCTGGTGGGAGACCAAATGGAGGTCGTCGGCGTACGTCTTCTCGGCTACCACTGGGGAGATGTTGAACCAGGATCCGCGGTAGCTGAACGGGATGTCCTGGATGGAGAACTCCGGACCGGACGGGGCGACGGTCATGGGTGACGGGTGCCTTTCTGTGGTGCGGGTGGTCAAGCCTCGACCGCCGCGGATGGTCAGTCCTTGACGGCGCCGGCGGTCACACCCATCGAGACGTACCGCTGGGCCAGGATCAGCAGGACTGCGGCGGGGATCGAGGCGACGACGGCGGTGGCCATGATGGCGTTCCACTGCTGGTTGTTGTTGCCGATGTAGTGGTAGATGCCGAGGGTGATCGGCTGGTGGTCGCCGCCGCCGGCCAGGGTCGAGGCGAAGATGAAGTCCGACCAGGACCACAGGAACGCGAAGAGCGACACAGTGACGATCGAGTTGCGGCTGACCGGCAGCACGACCGACCAGAAGGTCCGCAGCCGACCGGCCCCGTCGACCACGGCGGCCTGGAGCAGTTCGTCGGGGATGCCGGACATGAACGCCGTGAAGATCAGGACAGCGAACGGCACCGCGAGCGTCGTGTCGGCCAGGATCAGGCCGGGCAGCGTGTTGAGGACGCCGAGGGTGAGGTAGATGGCGTAGAAGCCCATCGCCATGATGATCCCCGGGATCATCTGCGCGATCAGCAGCAGGAAACTCAGCGCCGGACCGCCGGGTGGCCGGAGCTTCGCCAGCGCGTAACCGGCGGGGGCGGCCAGCGCCACGGTCAGCACCACAGTGCCGAGGCCGACCAGGAAGCTGGTGCCGAGGTAGGGCAGTTGCTGGTCGAGCACCGCCCGGTAGCCGTCCAGGGTGCCGTTTGTGGGGAACAGGTGCGGGGGACTGGCGCGCATGTCCTGGTCCCGGGTGAAGGACACATTGATCATCCAGTAGACGGGGAAGAGCATCAGCCCGGTCAGCACCAGGCCCACGCCGGTCTTCCACCAGGCGCGAGGCGTCGAGGTGGTCATCGCAGCTGCTGCCTCCGCTCGATCCGGATGTAGACGAGGCCGGCGACCAGAGCCAGCACGATGAGCAGGTTCCCGATGGCCGCGCCCGGGCCGAACTCGGGCAGCAGGTTGCCGAAGCCGAGCCGGTACGACCAGGTGGCGAGTGTTGCCGAGGAGCCGGTCGGGCCGCCCTTCGTCATGATCCAGATGATGTCGAAGACCTTCAGCGTGTAGATCAGCCCCAGCAGCAGCGTGATCAGGGAGACGGGGCGCAGCAACGGGAAGGTGATTCCCCAGAACCGTTGCCACCCCGTCGCGCCGTCGAGCGCGGACGCCTCGTACATCTCGGTCGGGATCGCCTGTAGGCCGCTGTAGAGCACCACCAGGTTGAACGGGATGCCGATCCAGACGTTGGCGATGATCACCGACGTGAGTGACCAGCCCGGTGAGGTGAGCCAGTTGACCGGGTCGATCCCGACGACGCCGAGCGCAGCGTTGACCAGCCCCGAGTCGCTGTTGAGCAGCCACGACCAGGTCGACGCGGAGACGATCAGTGGCAGCAGCCACGGTACGAGGATCAGTGCCCGCAGCGTGCGCGACAGCGGGAAGTGCTGGTGGAAGAAGAGGGCCAGGGCCATGCCGATGGTGAACTGGAAGACGAGCGAGGCCGCTGTGAAGACCACTGTGTGCGTCAGTGTCGGCCCGAATGCCGGGTCGGTCAGGACCGTTCGGTAGTTGTCGAGGCCGGCGAAGGGCGCTCCGCCCTGCACGAACGACCGGACTGTGTACTCGCGCAGGCTCAACTCGACGTTGCGGTAGAGCGGGTAGGCGTAGAAGGCCGCCAGGTAGATGGTCACGGGCGCCAGGAAGCCCCACGCCCACCATCGGCTGGGCCGGCGGGCACGGGATGGCGGAGGCCCGGGCGGGACGGCGGTCGCCGCCCCACCCTGGTCTCGTACGGCGGTGGAGGTCTCTGTCGTGGAGGGCATGGTGTCGGTTCGGATCGCTTACCTGGTCGTGGCGGCGGTCTGCGCGGCGGCGAGTGCCTCCTGTGGCGACTTTCCGCCGCTGAGGGCCGACTGCACAGCGGTCCACAGGGCCTCGGAGATCTTCGGGTACTTCGTGCCGAGGTCGTCGCCGGTGCGGCCCTTGGCTGCCCGGACCGCCTCCACCCAGACCTTGAGCTTGGGGTCCGCGGTGGCCTGTCGCTCCTGCACGGCGGCGACGGGCGCGACGTAGGAGAGCGTGGTGTCGGTGGTGAGGAGGTTGTCGGCGTTGGTCAGGCAGGTGACGAGCTTCTGCGACGTCTCGTACCGGCCGGTCTTCTTCTGCACCGGAATGGAGACGAACTCACCGCCGGTGGGCGCCGGGGCCGGGCCGCCCGCACTGGCCGGGATCGCGATGGTGCCGTACGAGAAGCCGAGCTTCTCCGCGTTGGCCAGTTGCCAGGTGCCGTTCTCGGCGAACGCGTAGTCGCCGGTGGCGAACTCCTGCCAGCTCGTGGTCTGGGTGTTGTTGATGACGGAGTTCGGGGCGTGGCCCTGCTTGAGCCAGTCGGTCCAGAGCGCCAGCGCGGACACCGCCTGCGGCGAGTCGAGACTCGTCAGTTGGGCGCCCGATCCCCAGAACCAGGGCAGGAACTGGAAGCTGCCCTCCTCAGTGCCGATCGCGGAGAAGGTGATGCCCTTCTTTCCCTTGGTCTTGACCTTGGTCAGTGCCGCGGTCAGGGAGGTCCAGTCCGTGACGGCGGCGGGATCGACGCCGGCGGCGGTGAGCACATCCTTGTTGTAGTAGAGGGCGAGGGTGTTCGCCCCGATCGGCACCCCGTAGGTCTTGCCGCCGCTCTGGCCGGCGCCGAGCAGGTTCTTCTCCATGGCCGAGACGTCCAGCTTGTTGTCGTCGGTGGTGGTGAGCGCACCGGCTTCGGCCAGAGTGGAGATGACCGGGTTGTCCACGATCAGCACGTCCGGTGAGTTTCCCTGCTGGGCGGCGAGCAGCGCCTTGTTGGTCAGGTCGGTGGTGTCGTAGCCGGTGCGCTCGACAGTCACCCCCGCGGAGGTGCCGCACTTCTTGAGCAGCGCTACCCACTCGGAGTCGTCGGCGAACTGCGGATACGGGTCCCAGACGAGGTAGGCGCCACCGTCGGCGCCACCGTCGGCGGACGACGAGCAGGCGCTGCCCGTCACTGCGGCGAGAGCTATCACGGCGACGGCGGCCAGGCGCCGCCGACGACTGAGTCCGGTCATGTGGTGCCTCACTTCACATCGATCGTCAGGTGGGGTGTGTCGGTTGATCGTCGCGGCGTGGAACAGTCAAACGTGCTGCGAATCGATTCGACGAATCGGTTCGCCCGAAGATAGGTCTGGCCATAGCCGGGGGTCAAGGGTCAGTTGGTCGCGCCGTGAGGATCGCTGGGCAACGTGGACGTCACCGCGCCGTCACTTCATTGACATGGTTCAGTTCCCGGTCCTACGATCCGTGCGAATCGATTCGCAAGTGCTGCCCTCCGGAGAGCGTCCCCCGCGCCCCACCAAGGAGCCGCCCGTGAAAACCCCGTCCCGCAGCAGGTCAGGCCGAGCCCGCGTGTCCGTGGCCCGACTCGTCGTCGGCCTGCTCGCCGCCGCTGCCGCCGTCACCGTCGTCCCGTCCCCCGCCCAGGCCGCCGACGAGTCGATCAGCGTCAACTTCGCCACCACAAACGGTGCGCCGACCTACCGCGCCTCCGGCTGGATCTACGGCATGACCGAGAACGCCAGCGGTCCGGCCGACCACTTCTACCGGGACGTCAAGTTCCAGTACATGCGCGCCGGCGGCGCGCAGCTCCCGGGCAGCGGCTGGGTCGGCGGAACTTACGACCGCCGCTGGAACTCCACACTCGCCCAGGCGCGTCGCACCACAGCCCTCGGCGGGAAGTTCATCCTCCTGCCGCACGACCTCTGGGGTGCCGACGGCGCCGGAATCTCCCGCTTCCCCGGTGACAACGGCAACTGGACCGACTACGACAACTTCCTGACCCGCCTGATCAACGACGTCCGGGCGTCCGGGCTGTCTGTGCAGTGGGACATCTGGAACGAACCCAACATCACCATCTTCTGGAACCGGCCGATCTCCCAGTACCTCGAACTGTGGCGGCGGACCTACCAGCGCATCCGGGCGGAGTTCCCCAGCCAGCTCATCGTCGGGCCGAGCTGCGCCTGCGTGCCGTCGACCAACCACGCCTTCTGGAACCAGTACCTGGACTTCGTCCGCTCGACGAACACGGTGCCGGACATCATCAGCTGGCACTCGCTGCCCGGTGACCCGGTGGCGAACGTCGCTGCCGCCAACGCCACCCTCGACCCGCGTGGCATCGCCCATCCGCGTCCGTACCAGATCAACGAGTACGGCGCGCCCGACGAGCAGAACCCGGCCGACGGCGCCTGGTACATCGCGCGCCTGGAGCGGGCCCGGGCCGACGGCCTGCGGGCGAACTGGGCCAGCGGCGGCAGCCTGCACAACGATCTCGGCAACCTGTTGATCCGTAACTCGGCCGGCCAGCACCAGCCCAAGGGGGAGTGGTGGAACTACCGCTACTACGCCTCCCAGGTCGGGGAGATCGTCGCGGTGACCCCCAGCCAGTCGTACGACGCGTACGCCACGAAGGCCGCCGGGGTGGCGAAGGTGCTCATCGGCGGTGGTCGTACCACCGGGAACCTGACAGTCAACCTGCAACGCCTGGACACCACGAGCGGCATCGTGCAGAACAACCAGGTCCGGGTCCTCACCCAACGCATCCCGCACAACGGTGGCGGCGCGGTGGCGGGGCCGGTCACGGTCTCGAACAGCGTGGTCGGGGTGTCGAACAACAACGCCACGGTGACGGTGCCGTACACCAACCAGACCGACACGTACACCGTCACGCTGCTGCCTCCCTCGGACGGTGGCTTCCAGTCGGTGGCGGTGGCCCAGCACTCCCAGCAGTGCCTGAACAACGCCGGCCTGAGCACCGCCGACGGCAACGTCCAACAGCAGAACTACTGCGACGGTGGTGACCAGCAGCTCTGGAACTTCCGCCCGGTAACCGGAGTGGCGAACACCTTCACGGTGGTCAACCAGCAGAGCGGCAAGTGCCTCGACGTCAGCGGCGTCTCCACCGCCGACGGTGCGGCGGTGCACCAGTGGACCTGCCTGAACAGCCTCAACCAGCAGTTCACGCTGCGAAAGGTGACCTACTCGGGCAACGACTCGCACGACTACCAACTCGTCGCCCGGCACAGTGGCAAGTGCGTCGATGTCAACGCGGTCTCCACGGCGGCCGGCGCGCTGGTCCACCAGTGGACCTGCAGGGCGGTCAATCAGGGCAGCCCGTTGAACCAGACGTGGCGGCTCCTGGGGCGGTAGGCGTCCCGGGGGGAGGTGGCGTGCCGGTCGTCCGCTCAACGGCCAGCGCGCCACCCCGCCACCGCATTCATTGACATAAATTAATTAAAGGTCATACGATTCGCTGCGAATCGATTCGCCATCGCCACCGCCCCCCCTGGCGCGTCGACGAACCCACCGCGCTTCCACGACTTCGAGGAGCCACCTCGTGCGAACCCCGTCCCCCACCGGGCCAGGAACAGCCCGTGATCTCGTCCCGAGACGTCCTCGCACCCGACGTCTGGCCGCCCTGGCGACCGCGCTGGTCGGAGTGCTCGTCGGCGTCGGCGCTCTACAAGGCACATCACTGTCCGCCGCCGCGGCACCCGTCTCGGCTGCCGCCATCGTCGTCGGTCAGAGCACCCCGATCGTCGGTACGCCATCCGGCCGCTGCCTCGAAGTGCCCAACTCCGGCACCACGAACGGCACCCAGACGCAACTCTGGGACTGCAACGGCAGCGCCGGCCAGAGCTGGACCTGGACGTCCACCAAGCAAATCCAGGCGTACGGCAACAAGTGTCTGGACGCCTCCGGCCGCGGCACCGCCAACGGCACCCAGGTGATCATCTGGGACTGCAACGGCCAGAACAACCAACAGTGGAACGTCAACAGCAACGGCACCATCACCGGCGTGCAGTCCGGGCTGTGCCTCGACGCCAACGCCGCCGCCACCGCGAACGGCACCAAAATCATCCTCTGGGCCTGCAACGGCGGCGCGAACCAGCAGTGGGCCTCGCCGACCACCACCCCGCCGCCGACCAACCCGCCGACCGGCGCGCGTCCGTGCGACATCTACGCCTCCGGCGGCACCCCGTGCATCGCGGCGCACAGCACCACGCGGGCGCTCTACGAGGCGTACGCCGGAAACCTCTACCAGGTCCGACGCTCGTCGGACAACACGACCCGCAACATCGGGCTCACGGGCACCGGCGGCACCGCCAACGCGGCGACGCAGGACTCGTTCTGCTCCGGCACCGCCTGCGTGATCACTGTCGTCTTCGACCAGTCCGGGCGCGGCAACGACCTCTGGTACCAGGGTTCGAGCGTCGTTCCGGGCTCCCCGCAGAGCAAGCCGGCGATCGCGACCTCGGAGTCGCTCACCGTGGGCGGCGCCAAGGCGTACTCGCTCTACATCAACCCCGGTAACAGCTACTGGCGCGATGGGCACCTCACCGGCGTGCCGACCGGCGCGGCACCCGAGGGCATGTACATGGTGACCAGCGGAACCCACGTCAACAGCGGCTGCTGCTTCGACTACGGCAACAGCGAGACGACCAGGAAGGCCGACGCCGCCGGCGCGATGGACGCCATCAACTTCGGCAAGCAGTGCTGGTTCGGCGGCTGCTCCGGCAGCGGGCCCTGGGTGCAGGCCGACCTCGAGTGGGGTCTCTTCCCGGGCGGCAGCAGCTCCTGGAACCCGAACCAGCGCGCGTTCACCAGCAAGTTCGTCACCGCGACGCTGAAGAACAACGGCACGACCCGGTTCGCCATCAAGGGCAGCGACGCGCAGGTCGGCAGCCTCTACACGCTGTACGACGGCTCGCTCCCGCCGGGCTACAGCCCGATGAAGAAGCAGGGCGCCATCATCCTGGGCAGCGGCGGTGACTGCTGCAAGCCCGACGGCGGCGCGAACCTGAGCGCCGGCACCTTCTACGAGGGAGCGATGGTCGCGGGCTATCCGTCCGACGCGACCGAGAACGCCGTGCAGGCCAGCGTGGTGACCGCCGGTTACCGCTGATCCCGGCCACGCCGTACGAGTCGTGCGCCGGTCACCACCAGGTGGTGACCGGCGCACGCGCGGGTGGACGTCCACCCGGTCTCAGGCGACAGTGCAGGACGCGCCGTTGAGGGTGAACGACGGCGGTCGGGCGTTGTTACCGGTGTGGGTGGCCTGGAAGCCGAAGCTCACCGAGCCGTTGGCGGGGATGCCGCCGTTGTAGGCGACGTTGCGGGCCGTCACCTGCCCGGAGCTGGGCGAGTAGGTGGCGTTCCAGCCCGAGGTGATGGTCTGCCCGGCCGGCAGTGTGAAGACCACTGACCAGCCGTTGACGGCGCTGGTGCCGGTGTTCGTGACGGTGATGTTCTCGGTCAGCCCGGTGTTCCAGGCGTTGACGTCGACTGTCACCCGGCAGGCGCCGGAACTCGGCGGCGGGGTGGTCGGCGGTGGCGTGGTCGGGGGCGGCGTGGTCGGGGGCGGCGTGGTCGGCGGCGGCGTCGTGGGATCGGTCAGTCCGAAGAACGCGATGGCCGACGCGGCCATGCCACCGGAGGGCAGGCTGTGCCCGGCCCCCTGGATGCTGTACGCCTCGACCTGGACGGTGCCGCCGCTGTCGGCGTACCGGCGGCGGTTCCAGTTGGCCTGGGGCGTGTCGGTGGAGGTGGGTGTCTGGCTCAGCCCGAACACGTTGGTCCACTGCTCGATCGCCTCCTGCAACAGCGAGTACGGCACGAGCGTGTCGTTGGTGCCGTGCCACAGCTGCAAGCGCGGGCGGGGCCCGGAGTAGCCGGGGTACGCCTGGCGGACCGCGTCACCCCACTGCTGCGGCGTCCGGTTCATGTTTCCGCCGGTGCACTGGCTGCTGGTGGGCGGGAAGTCCGCCGCGTTGGCGAAGCAGTTGAACGGCACGCCCATGAACGCGGCGCCGGCCTTGAACAGGTCGGGATAGAGGGCGAGCATGTGGTTGGTCATCATGCCGCCGGACGAGCTGCCGGTGGCGTAGACCCGCTCCGGGTCGGCCGCGTACTGCTGCTGCACGTACCGGACCATCGAGACGATCGACACCGGGTCGCTGCCGCCGCCACGTCGCTTGGCGGCGTCCGACCAGACGTCGAAGCAGTTGCCGAACCCGGCCTGCTGGGTGGCGGACGGGTAGATCACGATGTACCCGTAGCGGTCGGCGAGGCTGGCGAACTCGCTCCCGGAGTAGAAGCCGGGGCCGGACCCGCCGCAACCGTGCATGGCCACCACGACAGCCGGTCGGGTCGGCCGGTTGTCCGGCACGTAGACGTGCATGCGCATCCGGCCCGGGTTGTCACCGAAGCTGGTCACCTCGGTGAGTGACGCCGCGTACGCGGGCCCGACAGTGGGGGCCACCAGGCCGACCGCCACCAGTGCCGTGGCCAGGACGAGTAGCAACTTCCTTCTGATTCTCAACTGACGACTCCTTCGATTGCCTGTGCAGGCTGGATTGACAGTGCGATCCGCTCGCGGTGTGCCCGACTGCCGCGGTGATCGCACGATGCCCGCTACCTGTGGCTCGCCCAGCCCGGCTTCGGATGGCGTCGCGTGGCAGTTAGTGTTCCCTCCGGGCCGGTAAGTGTCAATCGAGGGTTCTCGATTTATAGGGGAGTGGCGGCGGTCCGTCTACAGTCGTCATGCCGTCCCCGAGGAGCGCGGAGCGCCTGTGGCAAGCCCTTTCGACATCGACGAGATCTATCCGGACGACGGAGACCAGCCACTGCGGCTGCCCCGCCGGCAGGTCGGCAACTCGCCGCAGGGTGTCGCGGTGACCCTGTTGGCTGACTACACGCTGCGGACCCGGGTCGCCCTTCCGTCCGCGGCCATCGTCGCGCTGCTCGGCGAGACCGGCGTGACGCCAGCCGGAGCGCGGACCGCGATCAGTCGGCTGGCCCGCCGGGGTGTGGTGGAGGGCAGTCGACTGGGGAGGCGCAGCTCCTACCGGCTCAGCCGCGCCGCCGCCGCCAACCTTTCCGCCGGCGGGCAGTGGATTCTCGCCTCCACCACCTCGACGGCGCTCTGGGACGGGCGGTGGACGATCGTCGCCTTCTCGCTGCCGCAGGATCGCAGTGCGCAGCGCCGGGCCCTGCGGGCGCAACTTCGGTGGCTCGGTTACGCGCCGCTGTACGACGGTCTGTGGATCTCGCCGCTGGAGCTGACGTCAGCGGCTCGGGCTGAACTCGACCGACTCACCCTCGGCGCCGTGACGGTGTTTCGCGGACGGCAGAGCGCGCTCGCCTCGGCCATTCACCGCGCGCCGATCGAGGCCTGGGACGTCGAGGCGATCGGTCGGAGCTACGACGCGTTCCTCCGGCGGTGGACGCCGCTGTCGTCCGAGGTGCTGTCCGGGCAGATCGACGGCGCCGCCGCGGTGCGGGCCCGTACCGAGGTGATGGACACTTTCCGGCGTTTTCCCGTCCTCGATCCGCAGTTGCCAGTGGAGTTGCTTCCACGGGACTGGCTCAGGCGTCCGGCGCGGGAGTTGTTCGCGGCCGTCTACGACGGCCTCGCCACACCCGCCGAGCGACACGTCCGAGCGGTCGTTGAGCGCTTCGCCGACGCCGCGCAGCCCGATATCGCGGCCCACACCACAGCCGACCTGCTCGCCGGGGTACGCGCCGACGTGGATCCGGCGCAGCCGTCTCCGAGTGGCTCGGCCACCGGCTGCTCGTGAACGGCCAAAAGCCGCGGCCACGACTGTGAGCGATAACAGGGTCGCCCTCCGGCGTGGCCCGAGCGGTGCGGTGGTACGACTCTTCCGCTGGTCGCGCGGCGGTTGAGCACTGTTGCTCTGGGCGTTTGGTACCTGGCGAAACGCGGCGTTCCGGGAGATCGGCGTGAACGGCCCGTTACGTCTTGACGAACGGCATGTTATCGCTCACTCTCGATATAGAGGGCGATCGTTCCCGTGGCTCACCGGGCGAGCCGCACGGGTCGTACCTCGGATCACGACGTCCGCAAGGGCATGCGGCCGTCACCTCGGGACCGGCAGTTGCCGGCGACAGCCCTCTCGGACCAACCGCGCGTGCTGATGCCGGGTGGCCAGGAAGACCGTTCCGATCGGTCGCCCCGAGTGAAGTGGCACATCACCACCACCGATGCAACCACTGAAAAGGAACGCCATGAAACCCATGAGAACGATGCTGGCGGCGGCGACCATCGCCGTCGCCCTCACCACCGGTATGACGGTGGCGCTGACTCCCGCATCCGGTGCCGGCACGACCTTGAAGGCGGCCGCCGCCGAGAAGGGCCGTTACTTCGGCGCCGCCGTCGCGACCGGCAAGCTCTCCACCAGCGCCTACACGACGATCTTGAACCGTGAGTTCAACAGTGTCGTGGCCGAGAACGAGATGAAGTGGGACGCCACCGAGCCGCAGCAGGGCCAGTTCCGGTACACCGGTGGTGATCGTCTGGTCAGTCACGCGCAGGCCAATGGCATGAGTGTGCGAGGCCATGCGTTGTTGTGGCACCAGCAGGAGCCGGGCTGGGCGCAGAGCATGTCGGGCAGCGCGTTGCGCAGCGCGATGATCAACCACGTCACCCAGGTCGCCTCGTACTACCGGGGGAAGATCCACTCGTGGGATGTGGTGAACGAGGCGTTCGCCGACGGTGGTAGTGGTGGGCGTCGGGATTCGAATCTGCAGCGCACCGGTAATGACTGGATCGAGGCGGCGTTCCGGGCGGCGCGGGCGGCGGATCCGGGTGCGAAGTTGTGTTACAACGACTACAACACCGACGGGATCAACGCGAAGTCGACGGGGATCTACAACATGGTGCGGGACTTCAAGTCCCGTGGCGTGCCGATCGACTGCGTGGGGTTCCAGTCGCACCTGGGCACCTCGCTGGCCGGTGACTACCAGGCCAACCTCCAGCGGTTCGCCGATCTCGGTGTGGATGTCCAGATCACCGAGCTGGACGTGATGACCGGTGGCAACCAGGCCAACATCTTCGGCGCCGTCACCCGCGCCTGCCTGGCCGTCTCGCGCTGCACCGGCATCACCACCTGGGGCGTACGGGACTGCGACTCGTGGCGTGGCTCGGACAACGCCCTGCTGTTCGACTGCAACGGCAACAAGAAGGCCGCGTACACCGCCGTCCTGGACGCCCTCAACGGCGGCTCGACCCCGCCGCCCACCACGCCTCCGCCGGGCTCCGGGGTGGACACCAGCGCCTGGTACGTGTTGCTGAACCGGAACAGCGGCAAGGCGATGGACGTCTACGCCTCGGCGACCAGCGACGGGGCGCGGATCAGTCAGTGGACGCGCAACAACGGCGTCAACCAGCAGTGGCAGTTCGTCGACTCGGGCGGTGGCTACTACCGGCTGAAGGCGCGCAACTCCAGCAAGGTGCTCGACGTCAGCGGCTTCTCCACCGCCGACGGCGGCGCGATCGTGCAGTGGGCCGACCTCAACGGCACGAACCAGCAGTTCCGACTCGCGAACTCGGCCGACGGCTACGTACGCCTGATCAACCGCAACAGCAACAAGGCCGTCGAGGTGCAGGGCGCGTCCACGGCCGACGGTGGGAACGTCGTCCAGTACGCCGACTGGGGCGGCAACAACCAGCAGTGGCAACTGGTCCGAATCGGCTGACGACCGCCGTCATCGACTCGGGGGAGCGGGAGTTGCCGGCCGTACGGGATCCGGCCGGCGCCTGCCCAGGCGAGGTGTGACGAGCGGCGGCCCGCTCCCTCCGGGGCGGGCCGCCGCGACCGTCGGGTTGCCGCTGCCGGACATCTGCTCGGATCGACGCCAATCGTTTGACGTATGACGTCTTACCCGCTAATTTTCACCCCGCGGGCCACCCGGCCTTCGGGAGCCACGACGTCGCACTGCGGGGGTTCGGCGCGGCCTGCCACGAAGCCCGGATCGTGGCATCGCCATCGCCATCGCCATCGACGTACGCCGTTGGCAGCGGGTTGCCCGCACAACACCCCAGACGTGCTGACGCCACCACCACGACGCCGGCACGCACGCCAGGGCACGCGCGGGCGCTCCCGCTCGTGGGTGACCCCGATCGAAGGAGTGGACCATGGAAGCCCTCGGTGAGGCTCGTCCCGCCTCTCGACAAAGATCTCGCTGGCGGTCAGGGTTGGCCGCGGCGGCGGCCGCGGTCATGGCAGCCAGCACACTCGTCGCCGTCAACGCGGCGCCCGCGTCAGCGGCGACGGTGGACACCAACGCCTCCTACGTGTTGGTGAATCGCAACAGCGGTAAGGCGTTGGACCTGTACGCCTCGGCCACCAACGACGGGGCGCGGATCAGCCAGTGGACGCGTAACAACGGGGTCAACCAGCAGTGGCAGTTCGTGGATTCCGGGGGTGGCTACTACCGGATCAAGTCGCGGCACTCGGGCAAGGTGCTCGACGTCAGTGGTTTCTCCACCGCCGACGGTGGCGCGATCGTGCAGTGGGCTGATCTGAACGGGACGAACCAGCAGTTCCGGTTGGCCGACTCGGACGGTGGCTATGTTCGGTTGATCAACCGCAACAGCAACAAGGCCGTCGAGGTGCAGGGCGCGTCCACGGCTGACGGTGGGAACATCGTGCAGTACGCCGACTGGGGCGGCACCAACCAGCAGTGGCAGCTCGTCCAGGTGGGCGGCAGTAACCCGCCGCCGTCGGGTGGTAGCGGGTGCGGCAAGGCGCCGACGCTGGCCAGCGGCACGCACACGATCCAGAGCAACGGCAAGAGCCGGACCTTCATCCTCCGGGTGCCGGCGAACTACAACAACAGCAACCCCTACCGGCTTATCTTCGCCTTCCACTGGCGCGGCGGCACCATGCAGGAGATCTCCTCCGGCGGCACCAGCGGGACCCCGTGGTCGTACTACGGGCAGCAGGAGCAGTCGAACAACAGCGCGATCCTGGTCGCGCCCCAGGGGTTCGGCAACGGCTGGGGCAACTCCGGCGGTGAGGACATCGTCTTCGTCGACGACATGATCAGCCGGATCGAGAGCAGCCTCTGCGTCAACCCGAGGCAGCGGTTCGCGCTCGGCTTCAGCTGGGGCGGCGGCATGAGCTACGCCGTCGCCTGCGCGCGGGCCAACGTCTTCCGCGCCGTCGCCGTCATCTCCGGTGGGCAGATCAGCGGCTGCAGTGGCGGTACGCAGCCCATCGCTTACTTCGGGCTGCACGGCATCTCGGACAACGTCCTGGGCATCTCGGGTGGCCGGGCGTTGCGCGACACGTTCGTCCGGAACAACGGCTGCACCGCGCAGAGCCCGCGCGAGCCGGCGGCCGGCAGCCGCACGCACGTCACGACCACCTACTCGGGTTGCCGGGCCGGATACCCGGTGCAGTGGGCCGCGTACGACAACGGCCACATGCCCGGCCCGGTGGACGGCACCTACGCCGAGAGCGGCATCACCACCTGGACCAAGGGTGAGATCTGGAGGTTCTTCGCCCAGTTCTCGTGACTCTTGTTGGCCACAGCTGGCGGCGCCTGCTCCCGTACCTCGGGGGCGGGCGCCGTCCGTTGCTCGTGACGGTCAGCGTTCGAGGCGGACCGGGCTCCCCGAGCCACTGCGACGGACCAGCCAGGCCTCGGTGATGTGGGTGAACATCGCCTCGGCGGCGCCGTTGGGGTCGTGGGCCGCGATGCGTTCGTAGATGCGCCGGTGACCTTGGTTGGACGCCACGCACAACGCCCGTTCGGTCCGGCCCATGTACCGGGCGGTGTTGATGACCTGGCTCTCCAGCGCGCGTACGACGCCACGGGCGATCCGGTTCCCGGATGCCTGCATGATCGTGTCGTGGAAGGCCCGGTCGTGGTCGTGGTAGGTGACGTGGTCGTCGACGAGTTCGTCCATCCGGTCCACCATGGCCCGCAGTCGATCGACCGTCCCGCTGTCGGCGAGGCGGGCGGCGACGTTCGCCATGTCGGACTCCAGCACCCGCCGGGTGACGACCAGGTCGTCGAGTATGGCGAGGCTGTCGTCCACGGCGATGGTGGCCGCGAGGACGAGCTCGTCGAGCATGTCCCAGTGTGACGGTGGGGTGACCATGGTGCCGGCGCCCTGACGGACCTGCACCAGCCCCTTCTCCTGCAGGATCTTCACTGCTTCCCGGACGACGGTCCGGCTCACGCCGAAGGTCTCGCAGAGGATCGGCTCGGGAGGCAGGGACGACCCGGACGGGTGTACGCCGCGGACGATGCGCTCCACCAGTTCGGCGGTGACCGCCCTGGCGAGGTTGGTCGGCCGACGCACCCACGCCGGGGTCGCCGGGCTGTTCAGGGCTGTCTCCTGCGGTGGCGTCATGTCCCCCTCCGAATGGCTCGCCGTGGCACGACGTCTGGGTCAGTGTACGGCCGACTGTTGACGTCACACGTCATACGAGTTACCTTCCGGTCAACATTTGGCTCGCGGGACACCCGCCGGCCACCCCCCATATAGAGGTGACAATCGATGAGACAGCGCGCAATATGGTCGGCCGTCCTCGTTGTGGGCCTGGCCCTGGCCGGTTGTGGAAGTGCTAGCGATTCGGGCAAGTCAACCAGCTCGGACGGCAAGTTGGTCGTGTGGGACTGGAAGTCCGGCGAGCCATTCGCCAAATCCTATCTGGAGAAGGCCAAGGCCGACTTCAAGAAGAAGCACGCCGACGTCGAGGTCGAGTTCGTCGCGCAGCCCTTCGACCAGTACTACACCCTGCTCGGTGCGGCGATCCAGTCCGGTAAGGGCCCGGACGTGATGCTGTTCAACGGTGGCGGCCAGATCCGCGACCGGGTGGACGCGCTGGTGCCCCTCGACGACTACGTGGCCGAGGACAGGCAGCGGTTGGCCGGCTGGGAGGCGTTCGGCAAGGACGGCAAGACCTACGCCGTCCCGGTGACGCTGCAGGGCTACCCGATCTACTACAACAAGGCGATCTATCAGAAGGCGAACCTCGACCCGGCGAGCCCGGCCACCACGTGGGACAAGTTCGTCGCCGACTGCGCCGCCATCGCCAAGGCCGGCTCCAAGTGCTTCGCCCTCGGCAACAAGGAAGGCGTCGGCATCCAGTTCTGGCTCTCCAGCCTGGGCTCGACCACCCTCACCGCCGCGGAGTACGACGCCTGGATCGCCGGCAAGCGCGATTGGAACTCGCCCAACGTCAAGCGGATCTTCCAGACCTGGAAGGAGGCCGGCGACAGGAAGATGAACAGCGACGGGGCCAACTCGACCGCCATGTTCAACGACTCCTTCGCGCTCTTCCAGTCCGGTAAGGCCGCCCACGTCATGGGTCTGATGTCGGACGTGGGGCACTGGCAGGACTTCAACGAGTTCCTGACCGCGGAGAAGCTCGGCGTCATGAAGGCTCCCGTCGTCACCGCCGGCACCACCCCGAGCCTCCCGTACGACGGTGGCATCGGCTACGCGGTCGCCAAGTGGACGAAGGACCCGAAGGTGGCCGCCGACCTGGTGCGCTCCCTGAGCTCGGCCGACGCGTTGAAGGCCTTCTACGCCGACGCCGGCGCGATCGCCGCCGACACCACCATCGACGTGTCGCAGGCCGGGCCGGCCGTCGGCACGATCGTCGGTGAGCTGAAGAGTGGCAAGCCCGCTCTGCACGTGGCGCTCTCCTCGAAGACGCTGGACCTGATGGGGCGCCTCTCCCAGCAGCTGCTCAGCGGGTCGATCAGCGTCGACGAGGTGGTGAAGCAGTTGGCCGCTTCCGACCAGGCGGGCTGACCTCGTGCCGATGGGAAACACGCAACCGTCGGTCCGTCCGGCTTCGGCCGGACGGGCCGGCGGGGCGGCGGTCACCCCCGCCGCGCATCGGAGTGGCGCACGACCCCGTCGCACCCGTGGTGGCCTGAGGGCCGAGCGCTACGCCCCCTACATCCTGGTCCTCCCGGCCGTCCTGATCATCGTGTTGCTGCGGCTCTACCCGCTGCTGCTGGGCGTCAACTTCTCCTTCACCGGCGACGGTGAGCAGAACGGGACGGCTGTCGGTTTCGGCAACTACCGTGAGCTCTTCGCCGACCCGTTGTTCCAGACCGCGCTGAAGAACGTCGGACTGCTGGTGCTTCTGCTGCCGGTGGCGGTGGCGATCCCCGGTCTGCTCGCGACGTTCATCTACCTTCGGGTGCCGGGCCACCGCTTCTACCGCAGCGTCTACTTCTTCCCGGCGGTGCTGTCGCCGGTCATCGTCGGTGCGATCTTCAACCTGTTGCTCGCCTTCGACGGCCCGCTCAACGCCGTGCTCGGGTCGTTCGGTGTCGGTCCGGTGGACTGGCTCGGTGACCCGGACATCGCGATGTTCATGGTGGTGGGCGTGCATATCTGGGCCACCTTCGGGATGGCCCTGGTGGTGTTCCTCGCCGGCTTCGCCACGCTGGACGCCGCGCTCCTGGACGCCGCCCGGGTGGACGGGGCGACGCTGCGCCAGGTCGTCTGGCACGTGATCATCCCGGCCCTCTCGCGCACCATCCAGTTCGTCTTCGTGACCACGATGATCGGGATGCTGACCTCGATGTTCGGCCTCCTCTACATCATGACCAGTGGCGGGCCGGAAGGGTCGACGTACCTGCCGGAGTTCTACATCTGGAAGCAGCAGGGCCAGATGAACCGGCCGGCTCTCGCGTCGGCGGCCTCGACGATCCTCTTCATGATCATGCTCGTCGTGGGGCTGTTGCAGATCAAGCTGCTCGAACGATCCGGAAAGGAGGACTGATGTCTCGCCTCCGCCTGGGACGGTGGTTGGTCGCCATCCCCATGTCGCTGCTCGCCCTGGCGACGATCTACCCCCTGCTGTTCACCGCCAACGTCGCGATGAAGACCCGGCGTGACTACATCCTCGACCGGTTCGGCCTGACCGACGCCCTGCGCTTCGAGAACATCAGCACGGCGTGGAACAGCGTCGGCATGGGCCGCTACTTCATCAACTCGCTGTTCGTGGTGACGGTGTCGGTGCTCCTGCTGCTGCTGTTCGGGTCGATGGCCGGCTTCGCCCTGAGCCAACTGCGGTTCCGCGGCTCGTCGGCGTTGTTCCTGGGTTGCCTCGCGGGGCTCTTCATCCCATTCCAGGTGATCATGGTGCCGCTCGCCCGGATCATGGCCGACACCGCGCTCATCGACACGTACCCGGGCCTGATCCTGGTCTACGTGGCCCAGTTCCTGCCCTTCACGGTCTTTCTCATGACGAGTTACTACAAGGGCATTCCGCCGGAGATCGTCGACGCCGCGCGGATCGACGGCAGCACCGTGTACGGCGTGTACCGCCGGATCATGCTGCCGCTGGGCACCCCGGCGCTGCTGTCGGTCGGGATCCTCAACGCCCTGTTCTGCTGGAACGACGTCCTCATGGCGTTGGTGATGATGCCCTCGGCCGATCACCGGACGCTCATGATCGGGGTGACCTCGCTGCGCGGGCAGTACTCCGACAACATCCCCACCTTCGCCTCCGGGGTGCTGATCGCCGCGATACCCGTCCTGTTGGTCTACCTGTTCCTCCAGCGCCAAATTGCCGACGGCGTGGCCGCCGGTTCCACGAAGGGTTGACATGCGGATCACGGGATATCGGACGCTCTCCACGGTCCAGGAATGGGGCCGACCAGTCGGCGACGCCAACGGTGTGTTCGCCGACGGGGTGGTCCCGGTCTCGATCGTCATCGTCGACACCGACGAGGGCATCTCGGGAGTCGGCCTCGGGCCGCACGTCGAGATCGAGCGGATCTTCCCAGCCATCGAGGGTGAAGACCCCCGGGCCGTGACGTCCCTGTACGACCGCATGTTGCGGCACACCTTCAAGGCTGGCCACGCGGGGCCGGTGTTCGGCACCATCGGCGCTCTGGACACCGCGCTCTGGGACATCAAGGCGCAGGCTGCCGGCGAGCCGCTGTGGCGGCTGCTGGGCGGACGGGACCGGCGGGTCACCGCCTACGCGTCCGGGCTGGACATCGGGCTCACCGACGACGAACTCGTCGCGGAGTACGAGGTGTACGCGAGCCACGGCCTGCGAGCGGCCAAGCTCAAGGGCGGCCTCGACATCGAGCGCGATCGGCACCGTCTGGGCCTGGTCAAGGAGGTCCTGACCGAGGCCGGGCACGGTCGACGGCCGGGCCTGATGCTCGACGTCAACGAGGCGTGGACCCGCAAGCAGGCGGTCCGGCATGTCTGCGAGCTGGAACGCACCCTGGATCTCATCTGGATCGAGGAGCCGGTCCGGCGCTGGGACGCCGAGGGTCTCGCGGCGGTCAGCCGAGGCGTGTCCGCGTCGGTCGCCACCGGTGAGAACCTCACCGGGCTCGAACAGTACCGTCCGCTGATCGCCGCCGGCGCGGTCGACATCGTCCAGATGGCGGCCGTCTGGGGGGTCACCCACTTCCTGCGGGCGGCCGCCCTGGCCCACGCTCACGACCTGCCGGTCAGCCCGATCGGCAACAGCCCGGTCGGGCTGCTGCACGCCGCGACCTCGGTGCCGAACCACCTGACCAGCGAATTGCAGGACCTGCACTCACCCGTTGGTGTCTCCATCGACCTGCACGTCGAGGACGGCGCCTTCATCCTCGGCGACGCGCCAGGGCTTGGGGTCCGGGTGGACGAGGAGCGGATCCGGGCGGTCAACCGCCGCCCGCAGGCGCAGACGGCCGACAGCCCCAACGTCCGGCCGGAGCGGGCCGGACGACGGCTGCTGGCCGGAGTCGACGGGGTGATCCCCACCCGCCAGGTGCCCGTCGTGTCGCTGAACTCCCGCAACGAGGTGTCGCCGACCGTACGGCACTGAGCTGACAACCAGAACAGGTGAGGCGTGGGTGCATCGCGACGGCGGTGCACCCACGACCATGCCCGGTCGGCACGATCGACGTACCGACCGTCGAGACGGAGGAACGATGAAGGCAGTCGTCTACCGGGGAGCGCGACACCTCGGAATCGAGAACCGCGACCCGGAGCCACCGGGCCCCGGCCAGGTACGGATCGAGGTGGCGTACACCGGCATCTGCGGTACGGATCTGCACATCTACCACGGGGACATGGACGCCCGGGTTGGTGACTCAGCGATCATCGGGCACGAGATGTCCGGGCGGATCGCGGCCGTCGGCGAGGGCGTGACCGGCTGGAACATCGGTCAGGCCGTCACCGTGATGCCGACCCGGCCCTGCGGGCGCTGCGCCGCCTGCCAGCGGGGCAACTCCCACGTCTGCCACGCGATGAACTTCCTGGGCATCGACTCACCGGGTGCCATGCAGTCCTCCTGGACGGTGCCGGTGGAGCTGGTTCTGCCGCTTCCGGAGGAGCTGCCCCTCGACCACGCGGCGCTCGTCGAGCCGGTGGCGGTCGCCGTGCACGACGTCCGCCGGGGCAACGTGACCGCCGACGACCAGGTGGTAGTGGTCGGTGGCGGGCCGGTCGGCGTCCTCATCGCCACCGTCGCCCGGGGCCGTGGCGCGCGGGTGCTCCTCGTCGAGCCGGACCCGTTCCGACGCGAGGTGGCGGAGGGCATCGGGATCGAGGCCGTCGACCCGCGAGCGACCGACGTCGTGGCGCTGGTCAACGACCGTACCGATGGCGCGGGCGCTGACATCGCCTTCGAGGTGTCCGGTTCACCGGCCGGCGTCACCACGGCGGTCAACGTCCTCACCACTCGTGGGCGGCTGGTCATGGTGGCGATCCATCCTCAGCCCCGCGAGGTCAACCTGCACCGGTTCTTCTGGCGTGAGCTGGAACTCCTGGGCGCCCGGCTGTATCAGCGCGACGACATGGTGGAGGCGATCCGGTTGGTCGCCTCGGGTGCCATCCCGGCAGAGCAGCTGATCTCCCGGGTCGAGCCGGTCGAGGCGGTCAGCGCGGCCTTCGAGGCGCTGGAGGGTGGCGGCGTCATGAAGGTGCTGCTCGATGTGCGGGAGGGTAACCAGTGACGACGTCGTTCGACCTGTCCGGCCAGACCGCCGTCGTGACCGGGGCGCGGCGCGGTATCGGCCTAGCCATGGCCGAGGCCCTGGCACTGGCCGGCGCCGACATCGTGGGGGTCTCCGCCCAGCTCGAGGCGGAGGGCAGCGAGGTCGAACGCCGGGTGCGCGCCACCGGCCGCCGGTTCACCGCGCTGCGGGCGGACCTCGGCGACCGGGCGGCCGTGCACCGGTTGGCCCGCGACATCACCGCTCTTGGGCCGGTCGACATCCTGGTGAACAACGGCGGCACGATCGCCCGGACCCCGGCGGCGGAGCACCCGGACGAGATGTGGGACCACGTGATCGAGGTCAACCTCAGCAGCCAGTTCATCCTCAGCCGGGAGATCGGCCGGACGATGGTCGAGCGCGGCCGAGGGAAGATCATTTTCACAGCGTCGCTGTTGAGTTTCCAGGGCGGCATCACCGTCCCCGGTTACGCCGCGTCGAAGTCGGGCGTGGCCGGCCTCACCAAGGCGCTGGCGAACGAGTGGGCGGCCCACGGAGTGAACGTCAACGCCATCGCGCCCGGCTACATCGCTACCGACAACACCCAGGCGCTGCGCGACGACCCCGACCGCAACCAGGCGATCCTCGGCCGGATCCCGGCCGGGCGGTGGGGCCGGGCCGACGACCTCGGCGGCGCCACCGTGTTCCTGGCGTCGAGCGCGTCGGACTACGTCAACGGCGTCGTGCTGCCCGTCGACGGCGGCTGGTTGGGCCGATGACGGGCGCACAGGAGCCCGGGCGAGCCGGGATCGTCGACGCGCACCACCACCTCTGGGTCCGCGCCCGGCACCCGCAGCCGTGGATCGACCCGGTGACCATGGCGGCCATCGACGCCGATTTCGAACCCGCCGATCTCGCGCCGCTGGCCCGGGCGGCCGGGGTCACCGCGACAGTGGTGGTGCAGTCCATCGCCTCCGACACGGAGACGGTCGACCTGCTGGAAGTTGCGGCCGACGACACACTCGTCAGTGGGGTCGTCGGCTGGGTGGACCTGACCGCCGACGATGTTGCGGAGCGCCTCGACGGTCTGCGGGCAGCCCGAGGTGGGGAACGCCTCGTCGGCATCCGCCACCTCGTGCAGTCCGAGAGCGACCCGGCGTACCTGGACCGTCCCGACGTCCGTCGGGGGATCGCGGCGGTCGGTGCCGCCGGCCTCGTCTTCGACCTGCTGGTACGCCAACACCAGCTCCCCATGGCCGCGCGTCTCACGCGCGACCTGCCCGAGGTGAGCTTCGTCCTCGACCACCTGGGCAAGCCCGCGCTCGGCAGTCCGGAGATGGCCGAGTGGAGCCGGGACCTGCGGTCGTTGGCGGCCTCGCCCAACACGACGGCGAAGCTCTCCGGGCTGGTGACCGAGGTGCCGCTCCCGCACTGGACGCCGGACGACCTCCGGCAGGCCGTCGAGGACGCCCTCGACGCGTTCGGGCCGGATCGACTGATGTTCGGCTCCGACTGGCCGGTCTGTCTGCTCGCCAGTTCGTACCAGCGGTGGGTCGACACCCTGGCGGAGCTGCTGGAGGGCCAGGACGGGACCGGCCGGGCGTCGGTCTGGGGCGGGACGGCACGCCGCGTCTACGGGCTGGGGCCGTCATGATGGCGCGCGCGCTGCCGCGCCGCCCGCAGCTACGGCTCACCGAGCTGGGCTTCGGCGCGGCGCAGGGGGGCAACCTGTACCGGACGACGACAGACGAGGAGTTCGCCTCGGCGGTCGACGCCGCGTGGGAGGCGGGCGTCAGGTACTTCGACACCGCGCCGCACTACGGTCTCGGGCTGTCCGAGCGCCGCCTCGGCGCCGCGCTGCGCCACCGGCCGCGCGACGAGTACGTGGTGTCGACGAAGGTCGGGCGACTCCTGGTGCCGTCGCCCCAGGACGCGCACCTGCGGGACTCCGACGGGTTCGATGTGCCTGCCACCCACCGGCGGGTGTGGGACTTCAGCCGCGACGGCGTGCTCCGCTCCATCGAGGCCAGCCTCGATCGGACCGGGCTGGACCGGATCGACATCGTCTACCTGCACGACCCGGACGACCACTGGGAGCAGGCCGCGCACGAGGCCGTACCCGCCCTGATCGACCTGCGGGACGAGGGCGTCGTGGGTGCCATCGGCGCCGGCATGAACCAGTCGGCGATGCTGGCGCGGTTCGTCCGGGAGACCGACGTCGACGTGATGATGTGCGCCGGGCGGTACACCCTGCTCGAACAGGGCGCGGCGGCCGACCTGCTGCCGGCCGCCGAGAACCGGGGGGTGGGCGTGGTCATCGCGGGCGTCTACAACTCCGGGCTGCTGTCGCGGGACCGGCCGCCGGCCGACGCCGTCTACAACTACCAGCAGGCCCCGGAGGCGCTGATCGAGCGGGCGCGGCGGATCGCCACTGTCTGCGAGGCGTACGGGGTGACGCTGCCGCAGGCGGCCCTCGCCTTCGTCCGCCGGCACCCGGCCGTGGTGTCGACGGTGGTCGGCGTCCGCAACGAGGCGCAGGCGGTCGAGACGGTGCGACGGTCCGGGATCGTCGTACCCGAGGAACTGTGGGATGACCTGGCCGCGGCCGGGCTGCTCGCCGCGCCGCCCGGTCGGCCTGCCTGACCAACGACGACGTCCCGGCCGGGACCGGCTCCGTTACTCGGACACCGGTCCCGACCGGGACGTCAGTTGTTACCGCGACAGCCGCGGGGTCACACCGCGGTGAACCGCCACTGCTGGTTGGCCGCGCTGTGGCAGGTCCACTGCAACAGTCGGGCGCCGTCGGTGGTGGCAGCACCGTTGACGTCCACGCAGAGGCCGCTCAGCACACTCTTCACCGTGTACACGCCGGAGGTTCCCGTCGCGGTGGCGGTGAACTTCTGCTGGTTGCCGTTGTTGCAGGTGGCCTGCTGGAGGAAGGCACCCGCCGCGGTCGAACTGCCGACCACCTCGACGCACTTACCGCTGTGCACCGCCTTCAGGTAGAGCGCGCCGCTACCGGCGTCGACGGCCTGCCACCTCTGGTTGTTGGCACCGGTGTTCGCCCACTGGGTGATCTGGGCGCCGTCGGCGGTGGAGACACCGCTGACGTCCATCAGCTTGTTGCTGTGCTGCGCCGTGACCGTGTAGGTCTTGCCCGCCAGGCCACCGCCGGTGCCGGGCGTGCCGACGCCGTTGCCGCCGAAGGTGTGCGAGTCCAGATCGAACGAGTTGCTGCTGTTCTTGAACACCATGTAGAGCGTCTGTGTCCCGCTGAGCGCGGCGACGCTCACCGGAGTCGTGGACTGGTAGTTGTCCCAGCCGCCCGTATTGGGCACCGTGGTGGTGGCCAGCAGGGTGCCGGTCGGCGAGCCGGCGCGCAGCTCGATCGATCCGCCGCCGGAAGGCGACGACACCCGGTAGCTGACCGTCGAGATGCCCGACAGGTTCATCGGGTTGAACGCGATCCAGTCGTTGGTGGAGATGTCACCGATGCGCTTGGTGCTCTCCGCGGCGGCCTGGTCGACGACCCGGATGCCGGACTGGCTGCTGAAGTACTCGGACTGCTTGTGCTTCGGTTGCAGGATCGCCTGCGCGGTGCCGGTGAGCGGGGACCCGCCTCCCGAGCCGCCGTTGTCGGTGTACCGCGCGTTCAGCACGTAGAACAGGTTGGCGCCATCCGGATGCCCACCGAGCAGGTCGGTGGAGATGGTGCCCGAGCAGCCCGGGTACTCCGTGGTCTCGTGAGCGTGGTCGTCGTGACCCAGCGCCGGATTGAGGATGACCTTCGAGCAGTCGACGGTGCCGCCGTCCGGATCGGTCACGGTGATCTGGTACGACACCTTGTCGCCGAAGGTCAGCATGCCTCCGTTGCCCGGTGTGGTGATGGTGACCACCGGGGCGCTGTTGCCGACGGTGATCGGGACGTTGGCGAAGCCGGTCTTACCGGTGCTGTCGGTGACCTTCAACTGGGCCGTGTAGTTGCCGTTGGAGGTGTACGTCTTCGACGGGTTGGCCGCCGTCGAGGTGGTGCCGTCGCCGAACGTCCACAGGTAGCTCAGCGTGTTGCCGTCCGGGTCGGACGTGCCCGCGCTGCTGAACTGGACGGTCAGCGGCGAGGAGCCGCTGGTGGGTGTGCCGGTGGCCTTGACGATCGGTGACCGGCCGCCCTGGATGTAGTCGATCCGGTAGAGCCCGGAGTCGCTGTTGCCGCCACCGAAGTTGGTGCCCCACTCCAGCAGGTAGAGCGAGCCGTCCTTGCCGAACTCCATGTCCATCGGCTTGTTGAACCCACCGCTGGGCAGGAACGGGTTGGTGCGGGTCACCGCCGTGGAGGAGTCGAAGTGCACCTCCTTGATGTAGTTGCGCGACCACTCGTAGAAGAAGTGCACGCCGTCGTAGTAGGGCGGGAACTTCGTCTGGGACGGGTTCGACGCGTCGTACCGGTAGACCGGGCCGCCCATCGGGGCGGAGCCGCCGGAGCCCAGCTCCGGGAAGGTCGTCGAGGTGGGGTAGCCGTACCAGATGTTCGGCATGACGACCGGCTTCAGACTGGTCAGGCCGGTGTTGTTCGGCGAGTTGTTGACAGGCGCCGAGCAGTTGAACTTCGAGCCGACGACGCCGGTGTCCGGGTTGAACGGCGCGTAGGGCTGGTTGTTGCCGTGGCAGAACGGCCAGCCGTAGTTGCCGGGCGTCTTGATCACGTTGAGCTCGACCAGGCCCTCGGGACCACGGTTGGTGGTCGGCGGGTTGCGGTCCGGTCCGTAGTCCGCCAGGTAGACCCAGCCGTTGGCGGGGTCGATCGAGAAGCGGAACGGGTTGCGGAAGCCCATGGCGTAGATTTCGGGCTTGGTCTGCGCCGTGCCCTGGGGGTAGAGGTTGCCGCTTGGGATGGTGTAACTGCCACTGGCCCCGGGACGGATACGCAGCAGCTTGCCGCGCAGGTCGTTGGTGTTGCCGGCGGTCCGGGCGGCGTCCAGGTTGGACTTGCCCGAGCGCCAGTCCAGCGGGGCGTAGCCCTGCCAGTTGGGGTCGAGGTTCGGCGGCGTGTCGTCGCCGGTGCCGATGTAGAGGTTTCCGTCCGGGCCGAACTCGATGTAACCGCCGGTGTGGCCGGGCTCCGGGAACGTCCGGTCCCGGTACGCCGGGATGTCGATGATCGTCACCCCGCTGGACGTGTTCAGCGTGTCGCCGCTCATCGTGAAGCGGGAGACCCGGTTGACGTCGGTCGAGCTGCTCGCCGGCGAGTGGTAGAGGTACACGTACCCGTTGGTGGCGAAGTTGGGGTCCAGCGCCATGCCGGTGAGGCCGTCCTCACCGCCGGTGTAGACGCTCAGCGTGCCGGCGGTCACCGTGCTGTTCGTGGAGGGCTTGAAGATCTTCAGCTGCCCGCCGCGCTGGGCGTAGAACACGCGCCCGTCAGGGGCCACGGCCATCGCCATCGGGTCGACGGTGTTGTCGTCCAGGGTGCGCTTCTCGAAGTTGCCCCAGACGGTGCCGCCGCAGTCGCCGGCAGCGTTCCCGGCGGCCCACTTGATGCCACCGAGGACGTGGTTCTGGAAGTTCGTCTCGCTGTAGGAGGCGATCGCGTGGCCCATCGCGGTGGCCCACACCCGCCCGCCGCCGGTGTCCCGACACCAGGAGATCGGGTGGTCCGGGCCCATCGCCCGGGATCCCGGGTTGTAGGTGCGCTCGTCGGCGGTCACCAGGACGTGCACCTTGCCGCGCGGGTTGGCGTCGAAGTTGTACCACTCCTCGCTGCGGGTCCACCGATCCGGCAGGCTGGCCGTCGACGGGTGCTTCTTGTCCGCGACGATGGCGGTGCCCTGCAGCACGCCGGGGGAGTGCTCGGGCATGTGGGCGCCGCCGTTGATGGTGTTGTCCCACCACGGGTACTCGGACTCGATGCCCATGTCGGTGGCGTTGTGGACGGCCACGATGCCCTTGCCGCTGGCGAGGTAGCCCTCCACCGCCTGGCGTTGGGCGGCCGAGGTCCAGACCATGCCGGAGGTCTGGAGCATCACGATCACGTCGAAGGTCGCCAGGTTGGCGGCGGTGAAGACGCTCGAGTCCTCGGTCGCCACCACCTCGAAGTTGTTCGCGGCGGCCTGCTGCTGGACCATGGAGATCGCGGCGGGGATCGAGTCGTGCCGGTAGCCGGTGGTCTTGCTGAACACCAGGGCGCGGAAGGCCGGGGCGGCCGACGCGGGTGGAGCGAGTCCGAGCGCCAGTAACAGACCGGCGATCACTGAGATGAGCAATGTGTTACGACGCATGCCGTCTCCTAGTTGGGCGGGCGTTGGGATTGCGGACACGGGTCCTACGACGCGTCAGGTTGACCTGGACACGCGAGGGACACGGGCGCGCTGGTCTGTCCTCATGCCGTTCGCCGCAACGGCAGTCAGACCTGCGGGACGTCACACAGCGTGATGGTGGCTGTGGTTCTTGTCCCGTGGTCCACGAGGTCAGGATGAGCTAGAGATCGAAGACTGTCAATGCACGAAGTAACGTCCGACGTCCTGCCCGGTGGACGGCGGTCGCGCTCGGCCCCTCGTTGCGGCACCGCCCGCCGATCGCAGCCCGGCCTGGCGGTCGGGCTTGATCGAGGATTGCGGAGCCGCATCCAAACATCTATCTTCATACGTGTGATGTTTCGCCGGTGTCAAGGAAATGTTTGCACCGCAAGAACGTAAGCCCTCGCTGTTGGCACGAAAGTTTGTTGTTCAGCGCCTCGAAGCCGCCGTAGTGTGGCATTTAACCTTGTCGATCATTACTGTCTGTGAGGGCTTTCGGGATGTCAGATCCGCCGCCGACGCCGCTTCTCACCCTTCGGGGCATCGGCAAGTCATTCCTCGGAGTCCGTGTTCTCGACGGTGTCGACCTCGATGTCGCGCCGGGCGAGGTGCACGCCGTGGTCGGTGAGAACGGTGCCGGGAAGTCGACCCTCATGAAGATCGTCTCGGGCGGGTACGCCCCGGACGGGGGCACTGTCGAGTTCGCCGGTGCGACGCGTACCTTCCGTGGTCCGCGCGACGCGCAGCGGGCCGGCATCGGCATCATCCACCAGGAGTTCAACCTGCTCCCGGAGCGCACCGTCGCGGAGAACGTCTACCTGGGACACGAGCCGGTTCGACGCGGGCTCGTCGATCGTCGGGGGATGCTCGACCGCACCACTCGGCTGCTCGCCTCGATCGGCGAGACCACGTTGCCGGCCGACGCCCGGGTGGGGCAGTTGGGTGTCGCGCAGCAGCAGGTCGTCGAGATCGCCAAGGCGCTCGCCCTGGACGCGCGGCTGCTCATCATGGACGAGCCGACCGCCGCGCTGGCCGACCACGAGGTCGAGTTGCTCTACGGGCTGGTGCGTCGACTCCAGGAGCGGGGCATCGGGCTGCTGTACGTCTCGCACCGGCTCGCCGAGGTCTTCGACCTGTCCAGTCGGATCACAGTGCTCAAGGACGGCCGACGCGTCACCACAGTGGACACCGCTGACACCACCGCCGACGCGTTGGTGCGGCACATGGTCGGCCGGGAACTGTCCAGTTACTACCCTGACCGGGCCGTCCCGGAGGACCGGGGCCCGGTGCGGCTCAACCTTCGCGACGCCGGAAACCGGAAGCTGCGAGACGTCAACCTCCAGTTGCGCGCCGGCGAGGTGCTCGGCATCGGTGGCCTTCAGGGCTCCGGGCGCTCGGCGCTGGCCCGCGCGATCTTCGGGGTGTCGCCGTTCACGACCGGCGACGTGACGCTCGACGACCGGCCGATCCGACTGCGCTCACCCCGCACCGCCATGCGGGCCGGCATCGCCTACGTCACCGAGGACCGCAAGGGTGAGGGGATCGTCCCCCGGCAGTCGGTGCTGGACAACGCGCTGCTCGCCAGCCGGGCCGTCTTCGCCGCCCGGTCCGGCCGGGCCGCGAGGACCGCCCGCGTACGCGAGCTGCTGGCCGCCGTGGAGATCCGCGGCGCCGGCGACGACCAGGAGATCCGCTTTCTGTCCGGCGGCAACCAGCAGAAGGTCGTGCTGGCCCGATGGCTCGCGCTCAACCCGCGGATCCTGCTCTTCGACGAGCCGACCCGGGGCATCGACGTGGGCGCGAAGTCAGCCATTCACGACCTCGTCCGCCGCCTCGCCCGTGATGGCGCGGCCGTGCTGATGATCTCGTCCGATCTGCCGGAGTTGCTGGGGATGAGTGACCGGATCGTCGTCATGCGGGACGGCCACGTCGCGGGCGAGCTGCCCGCCGGCGCGACCGAGGAGGAGGTCGTCGCGTTGGCGGTCGGCACCGTTCGGGAGACGGCCCAGTGAGCGCGAGGAGTGAGCCGGGTCTGCGAGCCCCGCAGTCGCGAACCGAGGTGGCCCCAGTGAGCGCGAGGAGTGAGCCGGGTCTGCGAGCCCCGCAGTCGCGAACCGAGGTGGCCCAGTGAGCGCTCTGTCGCTTTTGCCCGCCCGGCGTTCCGTACCGGGCGTGTTCGTGGCCCTGACCCTGACCCTGACGATCGGCTGGCTGGTCGTCCTGCTCGACGGGGGTCAGCTCTTCAACCAGTCCACGACGGTGAGTCTGCTGCATGTCGCCGCCGGCCTCGGGCTGGTCGCGGTGGGTCAGACCCTGGTCATCCTGGGGGGCTCGCTGGACCTCTCGGTGGCGTTCGTGATCAGCCTCAGCACTCTCGTCGCGGCCGAGACGATGAACGGCAGCGACGGCGCGGTGCTGCCGGCGATCGGCCTGGTGCTGGTCGTCAGCGCCGGCGTCGGGCTGCTCAACGGGCTCCTCGTCACCAGGTTCCGGGTCAACGCGTTCATCGCGACCCTCGGCGTCGGGCTGCTGCTCAAGGGTTACCTCGACAACGGCTACGACGGCCCGGCCGGCACCACAGCACCCTCACTGGTGCAGGCGCTCGGTTATCAGCGCGTCGGTCCGGTGCCGGTGTCGTTCCTGCTGCTGATAGCGGTCACCGCGGCGGCCTGGTTCGCGCTCTCGCGGACCCGCTTCGGCCACCACCTGGTCGCCGTCGGCGGGGATCCGGAGGTGGCAAGGCTCTCGGGCGTCCGCAACGACCGGGTCCTCATCACCGCCCACATGCTGTGCTCGATGTGCGCGGGGCTCGCCGGCATCTACCTCGCCAGTCGGCTCGGCTCGGGCGCTCCGCGCGTCGGCACCGAGGGCCTCTACGACCTGGAGTCGATCGCCGCGGTGGTGATCGGCGGTACCGCCCTCGCCGGTGGGCGCGGTGGCGTCATCGGCACCGTCGGCGGGGTCCTGCTGCTGGCCAGCATCGACGCCATCTTCAACCAGCTCGAGGTCGACGCCTTCTTCAAGCAGGTGATCCGGGGCGTCATCATCATCGCCGCGGTCGCCGTCTACGCCCGCCGGGCCATGCGAAAGGCGGCCTAGCCATGCAGACCGTCCAGCCCCGTTCCCTGCCGCTGCGTCTGCCGCGGGTGCGTCCCGGTGGTGTCCTGCCGATCCTCGCGATCCTCGCGGTGCTGTTGGTGCTCGTCGGCATCCGGCAGCCCGACTTCCTGGCCCCGCAGTCGCTGATGTCCTTCCTCGGTCGTTCGGCGCCGATCATCCTGCTCGCCGCCGGCCAGTACTTCGTGATCGTGTCCGGCGAGTTCGACCTCTCGGTCGGTTCCCTGGTCACCGCTCAGGTGGTGGTCGCCGCCCGGCTGATCGACAGCGACCCGGCGCGTACCTGGCCGGTGGTGCTGCTCCTGCTCGCCTTCGGCGCACTGGTCGGGCTGGTCAACGGCCTGATCACGACACGGCTGCGGGTGCCGTCGTTCATCACCACCCTCGGCATGTTCCTGATCCTCGTCGGCGCGGTCTACCTGTGGTCCGACGGCGCCCCGAAGGGTGGGCTCTCCGAGGAGTTCCGGCGGTTCGGCCGGCGGGCCTTCGAGGACGTGCCGGTGCTGGGCCGCGTGCCGTACGCGCTGCTGGTCCTGGTGGTCCTGGCGGTGGCGGCCGTGCTGCTGATGCGGTCCGACTTCGGCCGGACGCTGGTCGCCGTCGGCGACAACCCGCGCACCGCCGAGCTCAGCGGCGTACGCGTGTGGCGTACCCGGACCTTCGCCTTCATCCTCAGCGGGCTCGCGGCGGCGGTGGCGGCCATCCTGCTGGGCGGCTACAGCGGCGTGTCGTTCCAGGCCGGCGCTGGTCTGGAGTTCGGTGCGATCACCGCTGTCGTCCTCGGTGGGGTGGCGCTCGGCGGGGGGCGCGGCGCCGTCGTCGGGGCGATGCTCGGCGCGCTGACCCTCGAACTGCTGTTCGCCCTCATGAATTTCTACGGCGTCTCCGGCGCCCTCAGGTCGACCGTCCAGGGCGGGATCATCCTGCTCGCCGTGGCGGTCTCGGCAACGCGTTCTTCTTCGAGATAAAGGGGAAACCATAGTGCGACGTTCCATGGCGGCTCTTGCCGCCGTCACCCTGCTGTCCCTCGCCGCCTGTGCCACCGACGAGCCGGCCGCGAGCCCGTCGGGAAGTGCGTCCGCCGCCACTGGGTCCGGCACCGGGGACCAGTCGAAGTTCTTCGTGCAGGCCGACTACGACGCCGAACTGGCGCTGCTCGACGCGGCACCGACAGGCCCGGCCGACAAGCCGTGGGAGCAGGTGCTCAACCCGACGATGGTCGACACCGCCAAGTTCAAGAAGAGCGGCCCGCACAAGATCTGCTTCTCGAACGCGGCCCTGAACAACCCGTGGCGGCAGGTCGGGTTCAAGACCATGCAGGCCGAGGTCGAGGCGCAGAAGAGCCGCATCAGTGAGTTCGTGCACGTCGACGCCGAGGGCAAGGACCAGAAGCAGATCGCGGACATCAACGATCTGCTCGGCAAGGGCTGTGACGCGCTCATCGTCTCGCCGAACACCACCGCCACGCTCACCCCGGCCGTCGAGGCGGCCTGCAAGGCCGGGCTGCCGGTCGTCGTCTTCGACCGTGGTGTCAACACGAAGTGCCCGGTCACGTTCATCAACCCCATCGGGGGTTACGGGTTCGGGCACGTCGGGGCCGAGTTCGTCAGCCAGAAGATGAAGCCCGGTGGCAAGGTCCTCGCCCTGCGGATCCTTCCCGGCGTCGACGTCCTGGAGACCCGCTGGTCGGCGGCGAAGGTGGCGTTCGACAAGGCGAAGGTCGACGTCGTCGGTGTCGAGTTCACCGATGGCGATCCGGCCAAGACCAAGAAGATCGTCGACGACTACATCCAGCGGTACGGCACGATCGACGGGGTCTGGATGGACGCCGGAGCGGTGGCCGTCGCGGCGGTCGAGGCGTTCCAGGACGCGGGCAAGCCGGTTCCGCCGATGAACGGTGAGGACCAACTCGACTTCCTGAAGATCTGGAAGGACAAGAAGCTCACCGCCATCGCGCCGACCTACCCGACCTACCAGTGGCGTACGCCGGTCATCGCCGCGCTGCGGATCCTCGACGGCCAGCAGGTGTCCAACCCGTGGAAGCTGCCGCAGCCGACAGTCACCCAGGACAACCTGGACCAGTACCTCGACGCGGGCATGCCGCCGCTGCACTACGCGATGTGCGGCTGCACCGACCTGCCCGGTTACCCGCAGCGCTGGAAGTAGGGTCCGATGTACGCCATCGGCGTCAACCCCTGGGTCTGGGCCTCGCCGGTCGACGACAAGGCCCTGGCCGAGCTGATCCCGCGGATCGCCGCGTTCGGTTTCGACGCTGTCGAGTTGCCGATCGAGCAGCCCGGCGACTGGGACCCGATCCGTACCCGGGACCTGTTGGCGGCGCACGGCCTCGTCGCCGCCGGCGTCTGCGCGGTCACCCCGCCGGGGCGGGAACTGGTCGACGCCCCACCAGCGGTCGTCGAGTCGACGGTGGCGTACCTCATGGGTTGCGTGGCGAGCGCGGCGGCCGTCGGCGCTGGTTGCGTCGGCGGTCCCGCGTACGCCTCGGTCGGCCGCACCTGGCGGATGTCGCCGGCGGCTCGGGCGGCCTGCTACGCGGACTTCCGGCGGGCCCTGGCGCCGGTTGCCGACCAGGCCGGCGAGTTGGGCGTGAGCATCGGTGTCGAGGCGTTGAACCGCTACGAGACGAGCGTCGTCAACACGATCGAGCAGACGATCGAGTTGATCGACGGGCTTCCGTCGAACGTCGGCATCATGATCGATACCTATCACATGAACATCGAGGAGGCCGACCCCTACGCGGCCCTCGCGGTCGCCGGCCGACACATCAAGCACGTCCAGGTCAGCGGCACCAACCGGGGCGCTCCCGGTGCTGACCACTTCGACTGGCCCCGCTTCTTCGCCGTCCTGCGGGACACCGGCTACCAGGGCGCGATCTGCATCGAGTCGTTCACCGCGGAGAACGATGCGATCGCCACCGCTGCGGCGATCTGGCGTCCGTTGGCCCCCTCGCAGGACCGTCTCGCCACGGACGGCCTGCGCTATCTCCGGGAGATCCTCGGATGACCGCCTCGACCGGCCACCCCCACGCTGGTCGAGGCCGTTGCACCACCCCCACCCCGTTCTCACGTCAGGAGCACCGTCCCGTGTCCTCGTCCCTTCCGGCGCTGCGCCGACTGCTGGCCGGCGCCGCCGCGACAGCGGTGACCGCAGTGGTCGCGGTAACCGCCTCGGCGTCCCCGGCCCTCGCGGCCACCACCACCCTCTACGCGTCACCCTCCGGCACCGGCACCACCTGTTCCGCCAGCCAACCGTGTTCGCTGAGCGCCGCCCAGACGGCGGTGCGAGCGATCAACAGCACGATGTCCGGTGACATCGTGGTGGAGTTGGCGAACGGCACCTACCGGCTCTCGTCGCCGATGCGGTTCACCGCGGCCGACTCGGGCAACAACGGCTATCAGGTGATCTGGCGGGCCGCCACCGGGGCGCGTCCGACGATCACCGGCGCCCGGGCCGTCACCGGCTGGTCGCTCGTCGACTCCGCGAAGAACATCTGGCGGGCCAACGTCGGCGCCGGGCTCGACTCCCGACAGCTCTACGTCAACGGGGCCGTCGCCACGCGGGCGCGCACCGCTATGACCCGCTCCAACTTCACCTTCACCACGTCGGGCATGCGGTTCACCAACAGCGCGCTCAACTACCTCAACAACCTCGGCAACCAGAACCGGGTCGAGGTGGAGAGCGTCGGCTCGTTCACCGACCGGTACTCGCCGGTGCAGAGCATCAGCGGCAACTTCCTGACGATGCAGCAGCCCGCCTGGAACAACAACACCTTCGGGTTCGACACCCTCTCCAGCCCGCACCGCGCCGGCCCCTTCTACCTGACCAACGCGTACGAGTTCCTGGACTCGGCGGGGGAGTGGTACCTCAACCCCAGCAACGGTCAGCTCAACTACATCCCCCTCGCCGGGCAGAACATGAGCTCGGTCAGCGTCGAGTTGCCGCAGTTGCAGTCCCTGGTCAACGTGGGCGGCACTCTCGACACGCCGGCACACCACATCTCGTTCAGCGGCATCACCTTCACCGGGACCAGCTGGCTCGGCCCGAGCAGCAGCAACGGCTTCGCCGACCAGCAGACCGGTGCCCACATCACCGGCACCTGGTCCCGGCCGTCCGACGCGCTGACCTCCTGCCAGGCCGGCTGCCCCCAGTTCGAGGCCACCCGGCCGAACTGGAACCAGATGCCCGCCGCCGTGCAGGTCTCCGCGGCCAACACCATCACGTTCAGCGACTCCCAGTTCGTCAACCTCGGGCAGACCGCGATCGGCATCGGCAACGACGCCAACGCCCACGCCAGCGGTGTCGGCCTGGGCGCCAGCAACATCACCGTCACCCGCTCCGAGATCGCCCGCAACTCCGCCGGTGGCGTCGTGGTCGGTGGCGTACGCGCCGACGCCCACCACCCCACTGACCAGCGGATGGTCAACCGCAACATCACCATCAGCAACAACCGCGTGCACGATCTCGGCCTGGAGTACCGGGGCGTGGTCTCGATCCTGACCACCTACGTGAACACGGCGACGGTCTCGTACAACGAGGTCTACAACATGCCGTACACCGGCCTGTCGGTCGGCTACGGCTGGGGCGCCAACGACGCCGGCGGCAGCCAGCACTACGCGAACCGGGGTCTGTACAACTACCAGCCGCGCTACACCACGGCGACCACCGCGGCCAACAACCAGGTCATCGGCAACTACGTGCACGACGTGATGCAGCAGATGACCGACGGCGGGTGCATCTACACGCTGTCGGCGAACCCGGGCGGGACCATCAACCAGAACTACTGCCTGCGGACCAACGGCTGGTTCGGGCTCTACTTCGACGAGGGCTCCCGCTACTACACCGCCCGTAACAACGTGTTCTCCTCCACCGGTACCTGGGCCACCGCCAACTACTGGTACGCGGAGAACATGGGCAACTTCACCGTCACCAACAACTGGTCGACGAACAACTCCACGAACGTGACCAACGGCGACCGCGGCAACGTGGTCAACGGCAACGTCACGGTCAGCAACGGCAGTTGGCCGTCGGGCGCCCAGACCGTCATCAACTCGGCTGGCGTGCAGAGCGGTGGCGGCACCAACCCGACGAACGTGCAGATCGTGGGTGCCCAGTCGGGCCGGTGCGCCGAGATCGGCAATTCCAGCACCACCAACGGCACGCAGGCTCAGATCTGGGACTGCATCAGTGCGGCCACCAACCAGCGGTGGACCCACACCGCCAGCCGGCAGCTCATGGTGTACGGCACCAAGTGCCTGGACGCCTCTGGCCAGGGCACCAGCAACGGCACCACTGTGGTGATCTGGGACTGCAACGGCGGCGCCAACCAGCAGTGGAACGTCAACGCCAACGGCACGATCACGGGAGTGCAGTCGGGTCTCTGCCTGGACGCCAACGGCGCCGCAACGGCGAACGGCACGAAGCTGATCCTCTGGTCCTGCTCCGGCGGTACGAACCAGCAGTGGCAGCTGCGTAGCTGATCCATCAGCTGGACATTGACAGGTCCGGGCCGGGCGCGAGACGCCTCGGCCCGGATCTGTTCGCTCTACCCCGCCACGTTCGCCCTCGCCGGGTCCACTGTCAGCCCGGTCGCGGCCTGGTAGCGGACCGGGACGGGATCGGTGAGTTCCCCGACGAACGTCTCGTCGACGTGGTCGAGGAAGCCGATGAGGGACCAGTCGTGGGCGGGGCCGGGGACCAGCCGGGGCGCGTACAGGTGCGGGTGGGCGAACGGCTGGGCGGAGGCGATGTCCCACGGCCCGAGGGTGGTCTCGCCGGTCACCACCCAGATCCGGTGGTCGTCGCGCCGAGCGCTGCCGGTGGCCTCGGCGGAGAAGAGCAGCAGCGGCTGCCCGTCGACCACCGCGACCTGGGGCACCTCCAGGTGACCGAAACCGGCCGGAGTCGACAACGGCGGCGCGACGGTCCAGGTGACGAGGTCGGTGGAGGTGGCGTGGCCGACGACGCCACGGGTGTCCGCCGGACCGGTGTTGGCGCGGGCGGTGATGAGCATGTGCCAACCCTCGCCGTCGGGGTCGGGAAACACCCACGGGTCACGCCACGCCTGCTCGTACCACAGCTCCTTGTCCAGCAGCTCGTACCAGGCGGGGTCCGCCTCGACGATCGGTTCGGTGCCGTGCCGGTGCCAGGTCATGAGGTCGTCGGAGACGGCCAGTCCGATGCGTTGGACGAGCCCGTCCTCCGCACGACCGACGCCGGTGTAGAACAGGTACCACCGTCCGTCATGCCCGCGGACGGTGCAGCCCGTCCAGGTCGCCAGGTCGTCCCAGCTGGGCGCGTCGGCGGGCACCACGGCGTCGGCGACCAGGCGCCACGAGCGCAGGTCCGCCGAGACGGCGTGGCCGATGGTGGCCCGGCGGTGGCGGCGGTGCGGGTCGTGCAGGGCGCGGGACGCGCGCAGGAAGAACACGTGCCAGAGGCCGTTGTCGTCCCGCGCGTACCAGCTGTCCCACACCCAGTGGTCGGGTAGACGAAGCATGGTCGGAAACCTAGCACTAAACCGTTTTAGCGTCGGCCAGTGCCAACCCTGCGGCACGGATCGGAGGGCCTGTGGTCAGCCGGCCGGAGGCGCGAGGGACCGGCGTCGGCGCAGGGGCATCGGAACGAGCGAGGGTTCGGTGGCGCCCCCGTCCAGGAGCAGTTCGACCGCTCGCCGCCCCATCTGCTCGTGTGGCAGCGCCGTGGTGGCCAGGCTCGGACGCAACCAGGCGGCGATCGGGTCGTCGTCGAACGAGATGACCGAGATGTCCTCCGGGACGGTCAGCCCCGCCTCGCCGAGTGCCTGGTAGGCGCCGAAGGCCAGCCGGTCGTTCATGCAGATGATCGCGCTGGGTCGCTTCGGCTTGCTCAGCAGGCTGCGCATGGCGGCGTACCCGTGCTCGGGCAACCACTCGGTGCAGAAACACTCGGCCAGGAGGCCGACCTTCGCCTCGTCCAGCGTCTGCCGGATGCCGTGCAGGCGGGCGCGGGCGGCGAGCGAGACCTCCGGGTCGTCCTCCTTGAGTCGGTTGCGGCCGATGAGCGCGATCGCGTCGCGGTGGCCAAGCTCCAGCAGGGCCGTGGCGACGGAGCGCCCGGCGCCCTCGTCGTCGGGGACCACGCTGGGTAGGCCGTCGGGGCTGGTGGCGTTGAGCAGCACCACCGGGCCGCCGAGGATGGCCGCGGGCACCATCAGCCGTCGGGTAGCCATCGCCGCGTAGATCACCCCGTCGACCTGCCGATCCAGGACGGCCTCGATGGCGTACTGCTCGAAGGTGGCGTCGCCCTGCGTCTCGGTGATGAGCAGGACGTGGTCCCGTTCACGGGCCGCGTCGAGGGCGCCGCGGATGAGGTCGCCGGCGAACCGGGTGGTGGCCACGATGTCGGAGACGAACGCGATGGTGGCCGTCTTGCGGGTGCGCAGGCTGCGCGCGGCGAGGTTGGGCCGGTAGCCGAGCTCCTCGGCGGCGGCGAACACCCGCTGGTGCGCCTCGGCCGAGAGTCGGGTGCCCTCCCTGCCGTTGAGCACCATCGACGCGGCGGTCTTGGACAGCCCGGCTTTCCGCGCGACGTCGGCGAGTGTTGCTCTGTTGCGGCCCATCAGTCCTCCGAATCAGGCGCGGTGCCACAGGCACCGCTCCCGCCCATCATGATGCGTCGCCGCCCGGGATCCAGGACCGGTCGCGTCGGCGTGGTGTGAACCCGACGTTTCCGCACCGTTGCCAAGTTGTCCTTGACAGCTCCCCGTGCCGCGCGCATGCTCTGCTAAATCAGTTTAGCGACCACTTCTGGTGCTTCCAGAGAGGCGCCTTCGGTGGCCGTGCCGGGTTCTTTATCTGCTGACGGTACGGGTGCTGCGCCCGGGCGACAGGTCACGGCGTACGTGTCGTGGCGGCCACCCGGTCGCGGTGGTCCCGGTGGAGCCGTCGCGCGGCCGTGGGTCGCGGGACGCGTGGAGATGTCAAGGAGTCATGAAATGGCAGAATTGCTGACAAAATTTCCGCGACGGAGAACAGTGCTCCTCGCGTCGCTGCTGGCGGTCGGGATGACCGCGACGGCCTGCAGCGCGCCGGGCGAGGACCGGTCGTCGACCCAGAAGTCCGATGCCGCCGTCAAGACGGAGCTGGGCACCGACCCGATCACCCTCGACATGTACGCGGAGACCGGCTTTCCGCTGGCCAAGGCGTTGGCCGACGAGTTCTCCAAGCAGCACTCGAACGTCACGTTCAACATCCGCGAGGACCAGTTCACTGTGATCGTGGAGAACGCGCCGCGGGTGATGGCCTCGGACAACTCGCCGGACATCATCCGGCTCCCGACCATGGTCGACCTGGTCAAGGACGACCTGCTCAAGAACCTCGACCCGTACTTCACCGCGTACGGCTGGGACAAGTTCCCCGCCTCGCAGCTCATGCAGCTGCGCGTCGGCGAGAACACCCGAGGCACCGGATCGCTGTACGGGATGGGGCTCGGCTACAGCGTCACCGGCGTCTTCTACAACAAGAAGCTGGCCAGCCAGATCGGCATGACCCAGCCGCCGGCGACGGTCGCCGAGTTCGAGGAGCTGCTGGCCAAGGCGAAGACCGGCGGGGTCCAGCCGATCATGCAGTTCAACAAGAACACCGCTGGCATCAACTTCCCGCACCAGGCGCTGCAGAACCAGTTCGGCGACCCGACCCAGGTCGCCGACTGGATCTTCCAGAAGCCGGGGGCCACGTTCGACACCCCGGCCGCCCTGAAGGCCACCCAGACCATCCAGAAGTGGGCCCAGGCCGGCTACTTCACCAAGGACGCCAACGCCCTCGACTACGCGGGCATGGTGGGGGAGTTCCAGAAGGGCAACGGCCTGTTCATGTTCAACGGCGACTGGGAGTCGGCCAACCTCGACAAGTCGATGCCCGGCAACGTGGGCTTCTTCCTCTTCCCCACCGAGTCCGCCGGTGGAAAGCACGTGGCGATGTCCGCCCCCAACACCTTCGGCGTCTCCGCCAAGGCCAAGAACCCGGACGCCGCCGCGTACTTCCTGAACTGGGTGCACACCAACGCCAAGGCCCGCGAGATCTCGGTGACAGTCGGCGGCTCCAGCCCCGGCGGCCCGAGTGACCTGCCGGTGCCGAGCGCCACCCCGAACACGGTGCTGGCCGAGACCCTGAAGGCGTCGCAGCAGCTCGGTGCGGAGAACGGCGCTGTGGACTTCACCGCGAACGCGACCGGCGGCATCTTCGCCGCCGCGATCACGCCGGAGATGCAGAAGCTGATCGCCGGTCAGCAGACGCCCGAGGGGTACGTGAAGGCGGTCCAGGCCGAGTATCAGAAGGAACTGTCCCGATGACGTCTGCCCTCGGCAGCGCACCAACCGGGCGCGACGATCGTCGCGCCCGCCCCACCCCGACGCGGGCCCACCGATTCCGGTGGGCCCGCGCGGCCGGGACCGGCTGGTTGTACGTCCTGCCCGCCCTGGTGATGTACGCGGTGTTCGTCCTGCGCCCGCTCGTCCTGACCCTCCAGTACTCGCTCTACGACTGGAACGGCATCGGGGCGGCCCGCTGGGTGGGCCTGGACAACTACCTCACCGTCTTCACCGACAGCGACCTGCTGAAAATCATCGGCAACGCGATGGTGCTGATCGTCTTCTTCAGCTTCATCCCCGTCGCGCTGGGACTGTTGGTGGCGAGCATGGTCCGCCGGATCACGACCGGCGCGTTCGGCACCGTCGTCCGGACCATCCTGTTCCTGCCGCAGGTCATCCCCCTGGTGGCGGCGGGCATCGCGTGGAGCTGGCTGCTCTCGTCGAACGGTCTGGTCAACCAGGCGCTGCGCGCGGTCGGGCTGGGTGGCGTCGCCCGCGCCTGGCTCGGCGACTTCGACACGGCGCTGCCCGCCGTCGGCGTCATCGGGGCCTGGGTCCTGCTCGGCCTCTGCACGATTCTGCTGGTCACCGGCATGAGCAAGATCGATCCGGCGCTGTACGAGGCCGCCCGCCTCGACGGTGCCGGTCCGGTCCGCGAGTTCCTCGCCGTGACCCTGCCCAGCCTGCGCCAGGAAATTGGGGTCTGCCTCACCGTGACGATCATCGCCGCGCTGGCGAGCTTCGACATCGTCTACATCTCCACCAGCGGCGGCCCCGGCCTCCAGACCACAGTGCCGGGCCTGGAGATCTACCGGCTGGCCTTCTCGCAGCGGCAGGTGGGGCTCGCCTCGGCGCTCGCTGTCGTCCTCATGCTGCTGGTGCTGGCGTGCGTGCTGCCCATCCAGCGCCTGAGTCGAGGGGAGAAGCCGTGAACCTGAGCCGACGCGAACAACTGACCGGCCGGGTCTTCCTGATCGCCCTGATCGTCGTCACCCTGCTGCCGTTCGTGAGCATGCTCTCGGCGGCGTTGCAGCCCCGGGGCACGGTGCCCAGCGGGCTCGAGTGGCCGTCCGACCCGCAGTGGGGAAACTTCGCCGACGCCTTCACCGCCGCGAACATGGGCGCCCTGCTCCGCTCCAGCCTGCTCATCGTGGCCGGCGTCGTACCGGTGTCGGTGCTCATCGCGACCATGGCCGGCTTCGGGCTCGGTCAGCTGCGGGTGCCCGGTGGCCGACTCGTCTTCGGTCTCTTCCTGCTGGGTCTGACCCTGCCGTTCGAGGCAGTGGTCACGCCGCTCTACTACCAGATGCAGGACCTCGGCCTGCTCAACACCCGCTGGGCCATCATCCTGCCGCTGATCGGGCTGTACATGCCGTTCGCGGTGTTCTGGATGCGGGCCCACTTCACCAACGTGCCGGTCGAGTTGTCCGAGGCGGCCCGGGTGGACGGCAGCAGCACGTGGCAGTTGTTCTGGCGGGTCCAGGTGCCGCTCGCCCGCCCGGCGATCGCCTCGCTGACGATCCTGATGTTCCTCTGGACGTGGAACCAGTTCCTGCTCGCCATCGTCCTCGTGGACGACGCCACCAAACGCACGATGGCCGGGGCGCTCGGAGCGTTCCAGGGCCAGTGGGGCACCGACCTGGTGCTGCTGTGCGCCGGGTCGCTGCTGATCCTCACTCCGACCCTCATCGTGTTCCTGATCTTCCAGCGACAGTTCATCAAGGCCCTGATCCAAGGGTCAGTGAAGGGGTAGGCAGTGGTCACACAGCCGCAGATCCACGGCGACGTCGACGATCGCTTCGGGCGCGTCGCCGACGTCTTCCGCGACAACTTCACCTCCCGGGGAGAGGTCGGCGCCGCGGTCACCGTCTACCTGCGGGGCAGCAAGGTCGTCGACCTGTACGGCGGGGTGGCCGACACCCGTACCGGGCGGCAGTGGGACGCGCACACGCCGGTCGTCGTCTTCTCCTGCACCAAGGGGATCCTGGCGATCTGCGCCTACCTGCTGGTCCAACAGGGTCGGCTCGACCTCGACGCTCCCGTGACGCGCTACTGGCCGGAGTTCGGACAGCACGGCAAGGCGGGCATCCCGGTGCGCTGGCTGCTCACGCACCAGGCAGGTCTGCCCGCGGTGGACCGACCGCTGACCCTCGACGAGGTGTTGGCGTGGGGTCCGGTCGTCACGGCGATCGAGGAGCAGGCCCCGCTGTGGAAACCGGGCACGGCGCACGGGTACCACTCGATGACCTACGGCTGGCTGGTCGGTGAGGTGATCCACCGCATCACCGGCCAACTACCCGGCGCGTTCTTCGCCGACACCGTCGCGGGCCCGCTCGGGCTGCACACCTGGCTGGGGCTCCCGGCCTCCGAGAGCGACACCGTCGCCTGGGGCCTGGCACCGCCCCCGGACCCTGACCCGTTCGTGGACCCGGTGGCCAAACGGGGCATCACCATGGGGGGTGCTTTCGCCTTCCCCGCCGACGCCGACGGCCTGGTCAGCTTCAACGACGACGCCATTCGGGCCGCCGGTGTTCCCGGCGCGGGCGCGGTGAGCACCGCCGAGAGCCTCGCGCGCCTCTACGCCGCCTGTGTGTCGGAGATCCAGTGTGCACCGCTGCTGACGGCGGCGTCGGTGGACGACGCGGTAGTGGTTCGTTCGCGTGGCCAGCAGCGGCACGGGCCGCCGGACACCGGGCAGCGCTGGGGCACCGGCTTCCTGCTGCACTCGCCACCGGCCCGGCCCCTGCTGGGTGAGCGCAGCTTCGGCCACGACGGCGCGGGCGGGAACCTGGCCTTCGCCGACGCCGAGCATCAGGTGGGCTTCGGCTACGTGGTCAACCAGATGCGCGGGTTGGGCGACGAGCGCGCCAACCGCCTAACGGCCGCCGTCCGCGCCTGCCTGAACGACTGAGGCGCTCGAGCCGCCGCGCTCCCCGGTGATCATGAAGTTATTACCGTCAATGACGGCGTGTCATGGCAATAACTTCATGATCACCGGGGTCGGAGCTGCGGTGTGAGTGTCCACTGTGGAGGGCCGGCGGTGTTACGGGGATACTTCGGGCGCGTTTCATCGATAGTCTTGACAGGGGTTGTTAGCGATAACACGATGGCCTTCACGCCGCTCTCGCGTTTGGAGCTCGCCTTGGTCGTGTCGGTCCGCTCGCGTGTCCTGAACATCGCCCGCGCATCCGCTGTGAACAGCCTGAACGCCGCCGCTCGCCACGCCACCACCACGTTGACCCGCCTGGCGTCCACAGTGCTCCCGGATCGCCTCCGTTCACTGTGTGCGCTCGCATCGGCGGCCGTTCTCGTCGGTGCGGGCCTGGTGGCCACCCCCGCCGCCGCGCACGCCGCCGACGGATGGTCGCCCCGATCGTCGTACACCTCGACCGACACCGGCGCCGGCACCTACTCGGTGCCGCTGCTCAACGCCGACGTGCCGGACATCAGCGTCGAGCGGGTGCCAGCCGCCGAGAACGACGAGGGCCGCGACGTCTACTACATGATCAGCACGACAATGCACCTGAGCCCGGGTGCGCCGATCATGAAGTCGTACGACCTCGTCAACTGGGAGATCGTCAACTACGTCTTCGACCGGGCGAGCATCGGCGACTCCTTCTCACTGCGCAACGGCCAGAACTCGTACGGCCAGGGCCAGTGGGCGTCGTCGCTGCGTTACCACGACGGCACGTTCTACGCCGTCTTCAACACCAACAACCTCAGCGGGGCGTACCTCTACCGCACCGACGACATCGAGAACGGCCCGTGGCAGCGCACCGCCCTCGGCCGTGGCCTGCACGACCCGTCGCTCTTCTTCGACGTCGACGGCACGCCGTACATCTTCTACGGCTCCGGCGGCACCAGCGCCGTCCGCCTCAACGCCGACCTGACGGCCATCGCGCAGGACTACCCGAACATCTTCACCGCCAACAACTACGCCGGTCAGCCGTTCATCGGTGGGCTGTTCGAGGGCGCGCAGGTCTACCACATCGACGGCTGGTACTACGCCGTCATCATCACCTGGCCTTCCGGTCAGGGGCGCCAGGTGGTCATGTTCCGGTCGAAGGACCTGCTCGGGCGCTACACCTCGGCCGGCGGGGTCAACACCTACGAGGCGCGCGGCGTACTCAACTCCAACGGCTTCGCGCAGGGCAGCCTGGTGCCGATCAGCCGCGCGGGCGGCGGGACGGACTGGCACGGCATGTTCTTCCGGGACACGTTCCCGATCGGCCGGATCCCGGCGCTCATCCCCGCCACCTGGCAGAACGGGTGGCCGACCTTCGGCACCAACGGGGTCGTACCGGTCAACGGCCTGTTCGACAAGCCGATCCGGCTCAGCCCGGCCGAGGAGCTGTTCGAGCGGCAGAAGAGCATCGTCGCCTCGGACGACTTCGCCAACGACGCGCCGCACAAGGCGTACCAGGACGAGCAGTGGACCGTCCCCGCGCCGCTCGACCCGGCGGAGATCGCCCCCAACGGCTCACGGCTGGACCTGGCCTGGGAGTGGAACCACGCCCCGGACAACCGGTACTGGTCACTCACCGACCGCGACGGCTGGCTGCGGTTGACGGCCGGCAGTGTGGTCACCGGCCAGTACGTCTACACGAAGCTGTCCAACCGGGCCGAGCTGGCGTGGTTCGAGGAGGCACGCAACACGCTCTCGCAGCGGACGTTCGGGCCACGGCAGTCGGTCCAGACCCGAATGGACGTCTCCGGGATGAAGAACGGCGACGTCGCGGGCCTGGCCGCCTACAACCGCGGATTCTCGTACGTGGCGGTCAAGCGCGTCGGTGACGTGAACACCCTCGGCGTCGTGAACCGGTCGCAGCCGTTCGCTGTCGATCTCGACCAGTCGACGCTGGAGAACTTCATCGCCGGCACGACGGTGTCGCTGGGCGACGCGACCGAGGTGCACGTGAAGGCGGACCTCGACTTCTCCGCGCCGGTCGGCCAGCTGTGGACGACGTTCTACTACAGCCTGGACGGGGTCCAGTGGACCCGGCTGGGCAACCGGGTTGGCCCGCAGGCGCTCGACGGTAGCCTCGCTCACTTCATGGGTCACCGGGTGGGCCTGTTCACCTACGCGACCCAGGAGACCGGCGGCCACGTCGACTTCGACGACTACCTGCTCAGCGACGTGCTGACCGCGCAGGCCCGGCCACTGGACACCACAGCCCTCGACGCGGCCATCGCCCACGCGCAGACTCTCGATCCGCGCCACTACCCGGCCGACGCGTGGGCCGCGACGCAGTCCGCGCTCGCGGCGGCGACGTCGGCACGGGCCGGCCAGTTCGGCACCCAGAACCAGATCGACGCGCCGGAGCGGGCACTCAGCTACCAACTGGCCCGACTCGGAGTGCTGGCGGCGCTGCCCGTGACGGCCACCGCCCAGGTGCGCTGCCTGAGCGGCAAGACGTACCTGGCGGTGCAGGCGCGCAACGACTCGGACGAGCCGGTCGACATCACCGTCGAGAGCCCGTACGGAAACCGGTCATTCACCGCCGTGGCGCCGGGCTCGAACGTCTACCAGTCGTTCAACACCCGCGTGTCGTCGGTGCCGGCCGGCTCGGCGAATGTCCGGGCCACCGGGGCGGTCGCCGGCCGGGACGTGACCACCGTCCACGCCGTCGGGCACCCCGCCAACGCCTGCGGCGGATAACCCGACCACGAGCCCTCGGCCCACCGACCAGCACCACCGGCCACCGGCCGGGCGGCGCGGTACACCCGACCAGCCCCGCGCCGCCGCCCACTCTCGGACCGGCGGCGGCAGTCGACCCCTGATGTCCGGACCACCCACGGAAAGCGCACCCACCGATCCCCCGTACACCGATGACCGCACGTCAGAGATGAAGGAGGATGTCTCGTGGAACAACGAATGCGACGGGCGACCCGAGGACGGGTCGCAGCGCTCGCGACGGTCGGCCTGATGCTGGCCACGGGGTTCGTCGCCCCGGCGTCGCCGGTCCAGGCCGCCGACACGAACCTCGTCGTCAACGGCGGGTTCGAGGACGGGCTGACCAACTGGTTCGTCAACAACGGAAACGCCTCCGACGGCGCCCAGTTGTCGGCCACGTCGGACGCCCACTCCGGCGCGAACGCGGCGCTCGTCACCAGCCGGACGACCGCCGGGTCCGGCCCGATGCAGGACCTCAGCGGCAAGGTGCAGGCCGGGCAGGCCTACACCCTGACGGCCCGCATCAAGTACGAGAACGAGAGCGGACCGGCGACGAAGCAGTTCTTCGCCACGATGCACTACGGCGGTGGCACCTACACCAACCTCGTCAGCGTGACGGCGACGAAGGGCCAGTGGGCACAGTTCAACGGAACGTTCACGATCCCGACGACGCAGAGCGTGTCGACGGCGCGCCTGTTCTTCGAGACCCCGTGGACGAGCGCGCCGTCCACCGACCCGGCTCTGCACCTGATGGACTTCAAGCTCGACGACGTGTCAGTGGTCGGCGCCGCGCCGCCCGCGCCCGCGTCGAAGACCATCGAGGTCGTCGGCAAGCTGCCCGGGGAACACAACCCGTTGATCGGGCACAAGTTCGGGGCTGACGGTTTCGGCCTCGTGCACGACGGCCGGGTCTACATGTACATGACCAACGACACCCAGGGCTACGCGCCGAACCCGACCACTGGCGTCTCACCGGGGATCAACTACGGCGACATCAACCAGATCACGGTGATCTCCTCGGAGGACCTCGTGAACTGGACGGACCACGGTGAGATCCAGGTCGCCGGCCCGAACGGGGTGGCCCCGTTCACCGCCAACTCGTGGGCTCCGGGCATCACCAAGAAGGTGGTGAACGGAGTGGAGAAGTTCTTCCTCTACTACGCCAACGGCGGTGGCTCCAGCAACGTGATCACAGGTGCGTCGCCGCTCGGCCCGTGGACCAGCGAGCGCACCAGCACGCTGATCGACGGCCGTACCCCCGGCGCCGAGGCCGTCGCGTGGAAGTTCGACCCGGCCCCGTTCGTCGACGACGACGGCCAGCCGTACCTCTACTTCGGTGGTGGTCCCGCGTCGACGAGCATGCCGCCGGCCGAGCGCTTCAACAACCCGAAGAACATCAGGTCGATCGAACTCGGCGATGACATGGTCTCGACCGAGGGGACGGCCGCTGTGGTCGACGCCCCGGTCGCCTTCGAGGCGGGCCACGTCTTCAAGCGCCAGGGCAAGTACTACTTCTCGTACTCCTCGCACTTCGGCGGGAACGACTTCGGTGGCAGCCAGCAGCCGCTCCCCGGTTACCCCGGGGGTGGCCAGATCGGCTACATGATCTCCGACGGGCCGATGTCGTGGCCGAAGGAGACCTACGCCGGTGTGCTCTTCCCGAACCAGTCGCAGTTCTTCGGGGCCGGCACCGGTGGCAACAACCACCAGTCGGTGTTCGAGTTCGGGGGTAAGTACTACTTCACGTACCACGCCCCGACGCTGAACAAGCGCATCAACGGCAACACCACCCAGGGATATCGCAGCCCGCACATCCAGGAACTGGCCTTCAACCCGGACGGCACCATCCAGCAGGTCGTCGGCACCTACGCCGGCGTGGACCAGGTCCGCCACTTCGACCCGTACCGCGTCTTCGAGGCCGAGACCTTCGGCTGGAGCAAGGGCGTCGCGACCACGAAGGTCGACGGCGGCTCCGCCCAGTTCGGTGGCGCGGCACCCAACCTCGTGGTCCGCGACATCGACAATGGGGACTGGTCGGCGCTGTCCTCGGTGAACTTCGGCGACAGCGGCGCGCAGAGCCTGACGGCGCGGGTGCGTGCGCTGGCCGGCGGCGGGCAGATCCAGGTACGGCTGGACGACGTCAACGGTCCCGTCGTCGGTACGGCCACAGTGGACAGCCCGGTCGGACAGTGGGCCGAGGTGTCCGCCGAGCTTGACGGCGTCAGCGGCGTGCACGACGTCTACTTCACCTACACCGGTCCGGCCGGTGTCGACCTCTTCGAGATCGACAACTGGGCCTTCGCGGCGGCCAGCCTCGACCTGCCCGTCACGCTCACCGCGTCTGCGCGGTGCGTGGGCGGTAACGCGTACGTGGCGGTGCAGGCGCGCAACGACCACGATGCGCCGGTGGGCATCACCCTCGAGACGCCGTACGGCGAGCGGTCGTTCACTGCCGTCGCGTCGGGCGCGAACGCCTACCAGTCCTTCAACACCCGTGCCGTGTCGGTGCCGGCGGGTTCGGCGACGGTCCGGGTGACCGGGGCGATCGGCGGACACGACGTGACGACAGTCCGCACCGTGCAACACCCCGCCGGCACCTGCGGCGGATAACCCCTGATGGCGGAGAACGGAGATCACATGAACACATACAAACGGCGGCAGACGCTCGCGGCCGGCGTCGTCGGCGCCGTGCTGACCGGGGCGGCGGTGCTGCCGTCGCCCGCACTGGCCGAGCCCGGTGACGACGCCAGCGTGCGGGTCACCGTCGACATCGACGAGATCAGGGAACCGGGCGTGCTCGCCCTGTCGATCGCCGGCGACGCCGTCGCGCTGTCCGAGGACGGCTCGACCCTGCTGGTCCGCCAGTTCGTCGGCACACTGCCGACAGTGACGGTCACCGACACCCGCGTCGCCGACGAGGTCCCCGACGGCGCCAACTGGGCGGTGCTCGGCAGCGCCTCCGACTTCGCGGGCGCCGCCGGCCAGGCACCGATCACCGCCGACCACTTCGGCTGGAAGCCGCGCCTGCTCGACGGCGGGGAGACCGGCCTGGTCACCGAGGGCGAGGAGGTGGTGACCAGCCTGGACGAGGCGACCCAGCCGGGCAACAATGTCGGCCTCGTCGACCAGGAGCTGTTGGTCTCGGCCTTCGACTCCGAGGCCGTCGCCAGCGACTCGTACTCGGTGAACGCCGACCTGTACCTGCGGACCCCCGCGGAGGTCGCCGCAGGCGAGTACAGCTCCACCCTCACGCTCTCACTGTTCGAGTAGTGGCCTGGGCGGGGGCCCGGATCAGGCCCCCGCCCAGCCCCGTGCCGAAAGGCCGTTTCATGACCGTCACCCCGCTGCGCCGCGCGCTCGTCGTCCTCGCCGCCGCGTCCCTCGCGGTTGTGGCCGCGCCGAGCGCGGCGGCGGCGGAACCGGACCCGAAGGCCCTGACCTGGACGGTCCAGCCGGCTACCGCGACCGGGCCGGACCAACGCCGATGGATCAACGCCAGCCTCGACCCGGGGCAGGCCGTCACCGAGCACCTGGCGGTACGGAACTTCAGCCGCACCGCCGTCGCCTTCTCCCTGAAGGCCGCCGACGGCTACCTCACCGACAAGGGCCGCTTCAACATGCTGTCGTCCGACCGGCCCTCGGTCGACGGCGGCACCTGGATCGACGTGCAGGAGAAGGTCACCGTCGGCCCCAACGAGACACGGGTGGTGCCGTTCACGATCACGGTGCCCGTGGACGCCACACCGGGCGACCACCCGGCCGGCATCGCCGCGACCGTCACCAGCACCGGCGGCACTGTCAACGTCGAGAGCCGCGTCGGCTTCCGGGTGATGCTGCGGGTGAACGGCACCGCGCGGGCGGCTTTGGCCGTCCGGGGCCTCGGCGCGACGTACTCCCCGTCGTGGAACCCCTTCGCCGGCGGCACGGTGCGGGTCCGCTACACAGTCGAGAACGACGGCAACGTCTGGGTCAGCGGAACGAGTCGGGTGGCGATGTCCGACCTCCTGGGCCGGAGCAGCCACGACGCCACCAGCGAGGTCGAGGAGTTGCTGCCCGGCGGCGCTCGGACGGTGGAGACCCGGGCCGGCGGCGTCTGGGCCCTGGGGCGCCTCCGCACGACAGTCAGCACGTCGCCGAAGCTGCTCGGCGACGGCCAGGCCGGGGCCGACCTCCGACCGGCCTCCGCGACCGTCACCACCTGGGTCGTGCCGTGGGCGCAGCTCGCACTGTTGGGTCTGCTCGCCGGCCTGCTCCTGGGGCTGCGGGCGGCGGCCCGGCACCGGCGGCGTCGGCTGGCCGGGCTGCTGGCCCGCGCCAGGCAGGAGGGCCGGCAGGAGGGGCAGGAGTCGGTGCTCGTCGGGGGCGCGGCCACTGCTGGCGAGTCCGACGCGGGCGACGCCCGCCGGTGACCGGTCGGCGCGAGGGAGTCGCGCTACCGGATCACGGTGAGGGCGTCGCCCGGCCCCAGCCTCAGGGCTTGGACTGGTTGAGCAGCCACCGCAGGATGCTGGCGTCCTCGTAGGTCGGTCCGAACGCCGCGTGGTAGTCCGGCACCGAGAAGGCAGCGTCGGCGTACTCGGTGTAGCGCACCAGGTCGGCGGTCTGCTCCGGCGTCTTGCCCCGGGCCGCGTACGCCTGCCGCAGCACCGCTGTGGAGTTGCGCGCGCCCGAGACGTTGAGCAGGTGGTCGTGCTCGCCGTGAGTGATCCACACCGGCACCTCGGCCGCCGCGATGGCGGTCGCCTGGGTGGCGTTGACCGGGAACCCACCGGTCACCAACCCGCCGGCGAACAGGTCGGGACGCTTGGCGAACGCCTCCCAGAGCAGCTGCGAGCCGTACGACACGGTGGTCGCGTACACCCGACGGGTGTCCACCGCGAACTGGCCGGCGAACTGGTCGAGCAGCTTGACCAGCAGGTCCGCCTCGGCGACCCCACCGACCCGCTGGTGCTGGGGCGCCAGGACGATGACGTCCTCGGGGGTGCCGGTCCAACTCGGTTGAAGCCACGCGGTCGCCGGGATGTCGGCGGCGAGTTGGACGCCGAGGTTGTCACCGTCCCAGCCCATGCCGTGACCGGGCAGGACGACCATCAGTGGGTACGTGCGGCCCGGCTGGTAGTTCTTCGGCAGGTGGTAGTGGTACGGCAGCACCATTCCGCCACTCAGGAACGAGCCGTAGGTGAACTCGTCGACCAGTTGGTTGACCGGCTTCTCCGTGACGGGACGGGAGTCGCGCGGGGTGGCCCGGGCTAGCACCGGCCCCTTGCCGGCCCCACGGCCGGGCTGGCCGTGCACGTCCTTGCGTTGCACGACCCGGGTCGGCAGCTCGGGGTTGACCTTCACCGTGCAGAGGAACGTCGGGCACTTCGAGACGATGACCGTCGAACCGCCGGTGTCGGCGGGGTCGAGTTCGACGATGACGTACCGGCCCGGCGCCGACCGGTGGTCGGCACGGGTGCCCGGTGTTCCGTTGGTGTACGTGTGGGTGACGGTCCGGTCGGCGAGCTTCGGCAGGTCCTCGATGGGGTTGAAGCGGAAGTTGTAGATGGTGTCCGTCACCGAGAACGTGGCGGTGTCGAGGGTGCGCGGGTTGACAGTGGCCCCGTACTCGATCGCCACCGCCGAGACCTTCTGGCCGTAGGTGTAGACCGTGGTGATCGGGGTGATGCTGCGGATTCCGTCGGTGGCGCCCCGGCTGTCGCTCGCGCTGCCGTACGCCGTGCCGGAGGCGCCGGCCAGGACGAGGGTGGCGGCGAGCGGGATCAGTCCTCTTCGCAGTCTCATGCGTGTCCTTTCTCGGGGGTGGAGCTCTCAGCCAGCGATCCCGCCCGGGGACCGGGAGTGGGACGGGTCGGAGCGAGCCGGTCGCTAAACTGATTTAGCAGAGCATCGATGGCGGGCCTGGCGGTGTCAATACCGAGCACTGCAACAAACCTGCAAGCGTCAGCTATTGCCTTCAGGGAAACCGCTTTCCTACGATTGCGTTACATCGATGTTCCATTTGATGGTCGGGCGAGCGATGGCACCGGGCGCACTCCGCTCGCACGACACAACCCTGCTTCCACCAGGGCACGAGAGACCTCGATGAACTCTTCGCGATTGACTGTCGCCAATTTCTGAATGACGTCCGTCGGTAGGTGTGGTCGCGATGTCCGTCGGGGCGAAGCCTGGAACGAGACGAATGCGAAGGTGAGGCGACATGAGACGACCAGTCGTGCTGCGACGTCAGGCGGTGTTGGCCGCGGCGGCTGCGGCGGCGGTGGCGATCGCGGTCGGGGTGGTCCTACCGACCCCGCAGGCATCGGCGGCGGTCGGCAGCGCCACCGGCTACGCCACCCAGAACGGCGGGACCACCGGCGGCGCGGGCGGGCAGACGGTACGGGCCACCACGGGCACTGCGATCCATGCCGCGCTGTGCGGTCGGACCAGCAGCAGCACTCCGATCACCATCGAGGTGACCGGGACCATCAATCACGGCAACACCAGCAAGGTGTCGGGGTCGAGCTGCAACACCGCCGCGGGCGTGATCGAGCTCAAGCAGATCAGCAACGTCACCATCATCGGGGTCGGTAGCGCCGTCTTCGACCAGCTCGGCATCCACATCCGCGACTCCAGCAACATCATCATCCAGAACGTGACCATCCGGAACGTCAAGAAGTCGGGCTCGCCCACCTCCAACGGTGGGGACGCCATCGGCATGGAGAGCACGGTCCGCAACGTCTGGGTCGATCACGTCACCCTGGAGGCGTCGGGCGGGGAGTCCGAGGGGTACGACGGCCTCTTCGACATGAAGGACAACACCCAGTACGTGACGCTGTCCTACAGCATCCTGCGCAACTCCGGTCGCGGCGGCCTCGTCGGGTCCAGCGAGAGCGACCTGTCGAACGGCTTCATCACGTACCACCACAACCTCTACGAGAACATCGACTCCCGGACGCCGCTGCTGCGCGGTGGGGTCGCCCACATCTACAACAACCACTACGTGAGCCTGCACGAGTCCGGAATCAACTCTCGGGCCGGAGCCAGGGCCAAGGTGGAGAACAACTACTTCCGCAACTCCAAGGACGTCCTGGGGACCTTCTACACCAACGAGCGCGGCTACTGGCAGGTCGCCGGCAACGTCTTCGACAACGTGACCTGGTCCAGCGCCGGCAGCGAGAACTACCCCGCCGGCCCCAACCCGACCTCCACCACCACGGTCAGCATCCCGTACTCGTACAGCCTCGACGGGGCGAGCTGCGTGCCGGACATCGTCCGTCAGACGGTCGGCGCCAACACGGGCCTGAAGGTGTCCAACGGTAGTTGCTCGCCGCAGACCCCGCCGCCCACCACCCCGCCGCCGACCACGCCCCCGCCCACCACGCCTCCGCCCACGACGCCTCCGCCCACCGGCGGGACCAACCTCAGCCTCGGCGCCGGCGCCGACGGCTCCAGCAAGGCCAGCGGAACCAGCTACGGCAACGTGCGCGACGGCAACCTGAGCACCTACTGGTCACCGGCCGGAGCGACCGGCACGATCTCGATCAAGTGGGGCTCCGCGACCCAGGTGTCCCGGGTGGTGATCCGGGAACCGTCCGGCACCCAGGGCTCCATCGGGTCCTGGCAGTTGATCAACAACGACAACGGGGCGGTCCTGGCCGCCGGCAGCGGGGCCGGTTCGATCACCTTCTCGGCAACCGCGACGAGCAAGCTCAACTTCAAGATCAACAGCTCCGGCGGTACGCCACGGGTCGGTGAATTCGAGACGTACGCCAGCTAGGCGAGTGTCGCTCGGCCGATCGCCGTCGGAACCTTCGTCGGGGCGGATGCGGTTCTGAGCGGTATACCTCAGAGGCATATTTATACCTCCGAGGTATACCGCTCCTCGGCGGATCGGCATGGGGAGGCCAGCCGAGCGCGTCCGTCAGGAATCCGTGGACGGCAGGGTGTCCATGAAGGAACTGACCGAGAAGACCGCTCGCCCCGGCCCGGCGGGGCCGTACCCGGGCGGGCTGGACAGACCGTGGGCGTCCATCGTCGCCCGGTAGGCCTCCAACAGACGGACGTGGTATTCGAGCGGCGCGCCCTGCGGGTTCGTCCGGCCCAGCGGGGTGGTGGGCTCCGGGCACCAGGTGGTGAACCGGGGCGTGATCCCCCGGGACATGAAGTAGTCGAGCCCCTCGGTGGTGGAGGCGATTGCCTCGTCGACGCTGGTGAAGCCGTGCGGGGCGGCCATCTCCACGCCCGCCACGAAGTTCGGGATCACGTTGCGCGGGCCGAACACCTCGGCCGAGTCGAGGATGCGGCGGTGCCACTCCTCCCGACCGACGTACCGCTCCTTGCCCGGGCAGTACAACTCGAACAGCCGCTTGTCCCACACCTCGTAGTTGGGGTGGTAGATGCGGATCCCGTAGTCGTGGAACCGCTGCACATCGGCTCGGGGCAGCGCCTGGGCCACGACCTTGCCGATCCACCGACCCGGAAACCGCTCCTCGATCGCCTGCGCGTACTGGCCGTAGAAGTCGGCCTCGGCCAGCCCGTTGACCTGCGAGGTGATGCTGCCACCGGTCAGCGTGTACGCCTGCGACGCGCGATCGACGTCGTGCCGGTTGATGATCTCCAGAGCCTCGAGGACCTCGTCGACCGGCTTGACCCCGGTGTAGGGCCGGCCGGCCTGCTTGTGCTGCCGCCAGTTGTGGTTGATGTCGCAGTACTGGCACTCCTCCTTCGCGCCGAAGTACTGGCAGACCCGGAACGCGGTGAGGTAGATGAGGTAGCCCCACTGGATCGTCGGGGCGACCTCCATCACCGACTTGCCGTTGGCGAGCGTGTGGCGGTAGTACGCCGGCATGGGGGGCAGCCCGACGTCGGCGATCGGCCGTCCGTCCAGGAAGAGGCGCAGTCGACCGTCGTTGTCGGTGCCGACGCGATACGGCGAGCTGGGGTTGGTGCGGACCGAGACGACGGTACGACGCAGGTCGTACGGGCCCCCGGTGAGCACGATCTCCTCCGGTGGCCGGCGCAGCGCCGCCGTCCCCAACTCCGGCAGCGTCCGATGGTCGAAGGAGAAGATGAAGTACGACTTCGGCTTGATGTCGCCGTGCTCGTTGTCGGTCAGTGCCGCGTCGTCGAAGGCGAGGCCGCCCCGCAGCAGGTCCTCCTTGAGGACCGCCTCCTGCGGCACGTGTGGAAAACGGCCCATCAAATCTTCGACGAGGTCGGTGCGCGACGTCATGCGGTTCCTCCCGAACGCGGTACGCCGAACCGGGTGGCGGGTGCCACCCGGTGCCGGCTGATCAGCTCTGCTTGGTCTCCCAGAAGATCTTCGAGATCTCCTCGATCTTGCCGAGGAGCTGCTCGGCGACCGCCGGGTCCGCGGCGCCCTTCGCGCCGCCGGCACCTGCCAGCTTCGTCGCCTCGTTGAAGAGGCCGTGCAGCTGGGGGTACTTCTCGAAGTGCGGCTGCTTGAAGTAGTCGGTCCACAACACCCAGAGGTGGTGCTTCACCAACTCGGCGCGCTGCTCCTTGATGAGCAACGCGCGGGTGCGAAACTCCGGGTCGTCGCTGGCCTGGTACTTCTCGGAGATCGCCTTGACCGACTCGGCCTCGATGCGGGCCTGCGCCGGGTCGTAGACGCCACAGGGGAGGTCGCAGTGCGCGCTCGCGACGGTACGCGGGCGGAGAAGGCGGGACAGGAACATCGGAATCCCTTCGATGGTGGTGCTCGTCTGACGTACGGCCGGGCACTGTCGCCCGGACGTGATCATCTAGGGACGCTAGAACTTCAACCGCACTTCATGTCAAGGTCGGGTCTATCGCGAGCGCTGTTTCCGGATGAGCGTCAGCAGGGCGGCGTGCGTCCGCTCGTCCGCGGCCACGACGAGGCCGTCCCCACCGGCGTGCAGCGGCTGGCCGTCGAGCCCGGTGAGCACGCAGCCAGCCGCCTGACAGAGCGCGATTCCGGCCGCGAAGTGGACGCTGTTCCGCAGGTCGTGACGGTCCGTCACATAGGCGGCGCGGCGACCGGCGGCGACCCAGGCCACGGCCAGGCTGGTGGAGACCACCCGGGGCCGAAACTGTGCGAGAAAGCCCTCGTCGGTGAGCATGCGGGCGGCCAGGAAGACGTCCCGGTTGGGGAAGGGCGGGTCGAGGTTCAGGTCGACAAGCGTCGACTCGGCCGACGGGACGAGTCGCTCGTCCGTCCTCGCGCCCCGGACGTACGCGGCGGTGCCGTCGGTCCAGAACACCTCGGCGGCGAACGGGTCCGCCGAGGCCGCCACTGTGACGTCCGACCCGACCCGCAGGGCGACGTTGACCGAGGCCAGCATGGTCCGCGCGGCGAAGTTCAACGTTCCGCACAGCGGGTCGACCAGCCAGGTGCGCCCGTTGTCGCCGGCACCCGTGCGCCCGCTCTCCTCGGCCACCACGGCGTCCTGCGGACGCGCCGCGCGCAGGACGTCGAGGATGGCCTGCTCGGCCTCGACGTCGGCGGCGGTGGCGAAGTCGCCGGCGGTCTTCATGACGCGCGTCAGTGTTGAGCCGTACCGGGAGCGGACGACTGCGGCTCCCGCTTCCGCCGCCTCGATGGCCAACGCCTGGTCTGTGATCGACATGCCCGAACCCTAGGAGCCGTGGGCAACGTCGATGACGGCCCCGCACCCGGGGGTCACCGGGCAGGTCAGTCCGACAGTTCGATGATCGATAGTTGACTGACGACCGCCGTCATGATCATGGGAGCGTCGCCGTCACACTGGTTGACCGAGACCGCCACCCACCGGCCGTCGGCCACCGTCGGCCCCCAGACGGTCAGGTCGCCGTAGCAGTCCAGGTCGCAGAGCGACTGGAACAGCGCCGGCATGGGTTCACCGGCCTGATCCCGAAACAGCGGCACCCGCATGGAGACCGTGCGGTGCGCGCCCCACCTCTGGTCCAACTCCGCTACGACGAGGGCCAGGTTCGCCTCGGCGGCATCCTCGGCCTGGTTCCACTCGGCACCGTACACACCCGTCAGGGCGTCGCTCTCCCAGAGCGGAACGATCTGGAAGCCCTCGCCTCGGGTGCCCGTCCACTCACCGGTGGCCGGGTCCCCCTCGCTGACCGGTACGCCGCCAGTGGGCAGGTCCGTGGCGAGCAACGACTCGATGTCGGACACCGCCCGACCGGTGTCGAACACCTCACCGGCCCGGCTGGTCATCGGGCGACTCGTCGTACCACCGGAGGCTCAAACCGCATCGTCCCCACCACCTGTCTCCATCGGCTCCGGCCCTCGATCATCGCACCGTGAGCGCGCCGACGAGGGGGCGGGCGTCGGTCAGGAGACCGCTCTCCGCACCAGCTCGGTGATCTTCTTCTCCACGGCCGGGCTCCACTGCTGCAACGCGTACGCCACCGGCCAGAGATCCCCGTCGTCGAGGTTGGCCGGGTCCTGGAAGCCCAGAGTCGAGTACCGGTAGTTGAACTTGCCGGAGTCCTGGAAGAAGACGACGATCTTGCCGTCCTCCTTCGCGTAGGCGGGCATCCCGTACCAGGTCTTCGGCATCAGGCCCGGGGCGGCAGCGGTCACCGTCACGTGCACGCGCTCGGCGAGCGCTCGGTCCTCCGGCTCCATCTGCGCGATCCGGTCGAGGACCGCTTGCAGCCCGTCCGCCTTCTTGGCGCCCTTCTTGCCCTCCGCGCGCAGCTCGTCGGCGCGCTCCTTCATCGCGGCCCGCTCCTCGGGGCTGAAGCCGTCGGACACGGTGGTGGTCTTCGCGGACATTCTCGGGCTCCCTCTCGTCGTCCAGTTCGGCGTGCTGCCGCTCACCTGGGGAAAGGCTAGGCCGCTCGGCCTCTGGCGGGCTTCTCGATTCCTGATCGGTTCGAAGCCGGACAGCAGGTGGTGGTCCTCGCGCCCGTGATTTGCTGGTCAGCGTGATCGGTGGCTAGGTTGACGACCGAAGCAGAACGACCGGTCTAGGGAGTCCCGAAATGAACATCACCGCCGATCGGATGGCGGCGGCGTACTTCGACGCCTTCGAGACCCTGTGCAGGATGACCCCGAAGGGTGGGTACGCCGAGCGGGGCACCGCCCGCGCGGGGGTGACGCAGGCCGGCGTCGCGACGCTCAACGCCGCCTACGACAGGTCCACGGAGCCCGACCTCGGGGCCCTCGACGAGATGGCGACCGAGGTCGGCGGGCAGGCCGCGCAGTGGTCGATCATCGTGAGGGGCGAGGCGGACGATCAGGTCGCTGAGCTCGCCGCCCGGCACGGCCTCCTCGAACGCGCCGAGCTGCCAGTGCTGGCCTGCGCGGCGGACGACCTCACCTTCCGCGCCGGCTCGGCAGAGCGTTCCTTGGTTCGTCAGGTCGGCGCCGCCGAGAACGATCTCTACACCGACGCCCTCACCCGGAGCTTCGAGGTTCCCGAGGGCCTCTTCGGATCGCTGATGGGTGGTGCGGTGCTCGACGCCGACCCCATCACCGGCTACCTGGCCGAGGAGTCGGGCCGGCCCGTCGGCACCGGGCTCGGAATGCGGACCGCCGGGGTGATCGGCGTGTTCAACATCGCCGTCGTTCCGTCCGCCCGGGGTCGTGGCCTGGGCCGGGTGATCACCGAAACGGTTCTGCGGGACGGCATCGCGGCCGGCGCGGACGCCGCCTACCTGCACACCAGCGTGATGGGTCGGCCGCTCTACGAGTCGATGGGCTTCACGCTCGTGGAGACCTGGACCATGTTCCACGCGCGGTGACGGACGATGTCGACCGGGCGGAGTCAGTGACGGGGGAGAGGGTCATGACCTTCAGTGAGAGCGTGCGCTCGGCGTTTCGCCGAGGCGAGACCGACGCCGTGGTGCGGATGAGCGAGGCCGAGATCGAGCGGGCCCAGGCGGCCGGCGATCCGGCGGGCGAGGTGGAGGCCCGGTACAGCCTCGCCCGGGTCGCCATTCGCGGCGGTGACCTGCCGGGCGGAGAGGCACGGGCCCGGGAGGCCCTCGCGGTGGCGCTGCGCTCCGGCGACCGGGCCCTGGAGGAACGACCGCGGCACGTGCTGGCCGGCGTCGCGAGGATGTCCGGTGACCTGCTCCGCGCTCGGGACCTGTACCGCGAGAGCATCGCGCTCAACGAGGCGCTCGGCCAGCCCAAGACGGTCAACTCCGAATATCACAACCTGGCGTTCTGCGAGTTGGGGCTGGGCAACGTGGAGGTGGCCCGGACGCTGTTCGCCGAGAACCGCGAGCGGGTGTTCCGCAACGGCTGGGCGGACTTCGTGCCGTACGTCTGCGTTGCTGGCGCCGCGCTCGCGACTGCCGAGGGGGACCACGCCCGCGCGGCGCGGATGATCGGTGTCGCCGATGCCGCGTTCGCGGCGCTCGGCCAGGTGCCGGACCCGGACGACGCCGCGGACCTCGCCCGGATGCGCGCCGCGGCGACCGAGGCGCTCGGCCCGACCGACTTCGACCGGGAGTACGCCGTGGGCCAGCACCTCGAACCGCGGGCGGCGTTCGGCAACGGCTGAACCGCGGGAACTGTTGCCCGTCGTTCGACAGCGGTCTTCCAGCGTTCGGAACGAATCCGCACTGTTCCGTACACCCTGATGGCTTGTGGGGCTCGAGTGGCGATGATGGGTTCGCCTCATGTCAGTCAAGAGAGCAACGCGACCAGCTTTCATCGTGGCCCTGGCGGCCCTCTTCGTCCTACTCGCCGGCGCGCCGGCCGCGGCTACCATCGCGACGCCGGCCGGCTGGCCGCCCGACGTCGTGGACTGCGTCGACGCGCCGGGCCCTTCCTCCAGTTCGTCGTCGCCAGCCCAAGCCTGCTTCCGGGCCTACGGTGACCAGATCTGGGTCTACGACCGCGACACGCCGTACGCGGCCATCGGGGAATGGCAAAACCAGCTCTACTACGGCGAAACCTGGCACAACTACCGCAGTGGCGACTGCCAGAACCTCGAAGGCGAGGGTGCCTGGGGAGTGTGCAACTACGACTTCTACGAGGACGGCACGACTCACCGCTACCGAGATCAAGGCAGTCGGGTGCGGTTCCGGGCCTGTGGCGCCTGGGGCTGCTCCGGATGGTCGCCCTGGTGGCGTAACAACAACTAGCTCCGGGGCACGATGACGATGATCGGGTCGGCGGGCGGGTTCGGAGACTCCCCGCGACCCGATCATCTCTGACCTGAGCGGCCCCAGGTGACGGCTACGACGCCGTGCGTGCAGCCGTGATGATCCGTCCCCGCTCCGACTCTCCGAAGCGGTCGAGCATGGCGCGTACCTCGTCGGCGCTCACGTTGGCGCCGAACAACTCGCTGCCCGGTTCGAGTCGTACCCCCTCGGCCAGCGGGCCGGCGACGACCGGATCGAAGCCGAGCGCGTCCACCAGGGCCGCGACCTCGGTGAGGTCGGCGTCGTCGTCGCCGGCGACCGCGATGGCCTTGCGGCCTGTCGCCCCCGCCGGCCGGGCCTCGTCCTCCAGGTCGTGATAGCCCATGTGGTTGAACGCCTTCACGACGCGTGAGCCGGACAGGAACGCCTGGACGGTCTCGCTCGACGAGGTACGCGGGTTGGTGAGGTCGTCGCGAATGCCGTCGATCTCCCACCAGTAGTTCATGGCGTCGACCACGAGCTTGCCGCGCAACGCCTCGGCGGGAACGCTGCGGTACTTGCCCAGGGGCAGGGCGAGGATGACGACGTCGGCGTCGGCCGCCGCGTCGACAGCCGTCGTGGCCTCGGCACCCGGGGCGAGGACCTCGACGGTGAGGGCGATCTTCGCCGGGTCGCCGGAGCCGGCCACCCGTACCCGGTAGCCGGCGGCGACGGCGAGCCGGGCGAGCACCGTGCCCACCTTGCCGGCCCCGAGGATGCCGAGGGTCGCCGGCTGGCTCCGGTCGTTGTCGTTCATGTCGTCCTCTCGCTGGGAAAGCGCTGATCAGGCCAGCAGTTCGCGGACCATGGGGATCACCTTCGAGCCGTAGAGTTCCACGGCGCGCATCCGGGCGCTGGCCGGTTGCGCTCCGGCCGAGTAGATGAGGTCGAACCGGCCGACGCCGAGGCTGCGGATCGCACGGGCCATCCGGCGGGCCACCGTCTCCGGTGAACCGATGTAGAGGGAGCCGTTCTCCACCTCGGAGTCGAACTCCTGGCGGCGGATCGGTGGCCAGCCCCGCAGTTTGCCGATCCGGTCTCGCATGATCCGGTAGTGCGGCCAGTAGATCTCCTTGGCCTGCTCGTCGGTGTCGGCGATGAAGCCCGGCGAGTGCATGCCGACGGGGTGCGCGGTCGTACCGAGCTGGTCGGCGGCCCGCCGGTACAGGTCGATGTAGGGCGCGAAGCGCTCGGGTGCGCCACCGATGATGGCGAGCATGAGTGGCAGCCCGTACTGGGCGGTGCGGACGACCGACTGCGGCGAGCCACCCACACCGACCCAGGTGTCCAGGTGACCCGATTCGGTCTTCGGGAACACGTCGGCGTTCTCCAGCGGGGCACGCAGGGTGCCGCTCCAGGTGACCGGCTTCTCGTCCAGCAACTTGACGAACAGTTCGATCTTCTCCTCGAACAGGGTGTCGTAGTCGCGCAGGTCGTAGCCGAACAGCGGGAACGACTCGGTGAACGAGCCGCGACCGAGGATGACCTCGGCCCGGCCGTTCGACAGCGCGTCCACTGTGGCGAAGCGCTGGAACACCCGTACCGGGTCGTCGGAACTCAGCACTGTCACGCCGGAGGCCAACCGGATCCGCGAGGTGCGGGTGGCGATTCCGGCCAGCACCGTCTCCGGTGTGGAGACCGAGTACTCCGGTCGGTGGTGCTCGCCCAGGGCGATGACGTCGACCCCGAGTTGGTCGGCGAGCACGGCCTCGTCGACGACCTGCCGGATCGCCGCCGCGTGGGAGACGAGCTTGCCGTTGTCGTCCTCCGGTACGTCGCCGAACGTGTCCAGGCCGAACAGCAGATCAGACATGGTTGGGCTCCTTAGCCAGCAGCTCCCGGACCCGCGGCGCGACCTCACTGCCGAGCAGTTGGATGGTGCGCGCGCGTGCCTCGCGGGGCAGGTGCATGATGTCGTACTTCAGGTCGAAGCGGCTCAGCCGCAGGTCGCGAGCGACAGTGGCGATCTTCTGCGCCACCGTTTCGGGTGAACCGACGAAGAGTGCTCCGTGGTCGATTTCGGCCTCGTAGCGCGCGCGGTCCGGTTTGTAGAAGCCGCGTTCGGCGGCCAGGGCCGCCACGACCGGCTGCCAGTATCGCCACCACGTCTCCACCGCCTCCTCGTCGGTGTCCGCGACAAGGCCGAGTGAGTGCTGCCCGATTGGCTGCAGGGTATGCCCGAATTGTTCGAGCGCCCTGGTGTACAGGTCGACGTGGCCGGTGAAGCGCTGGGGGCGCCCGCCGATGATCGCGAGCATGAGCGGAAGTCCGTGCCGGGCGGCGCGGATGACCGAGTTCGGGCTTCCCCCGACACCGATCCAGGTCGGGATGCCGCCCGGCTGCATCAGTGGGTGCAGCCGCTGCGCCGTCAGTGGGCTTCGTACCGTGCCGGACCAGGTGACCGGTTCGTCCTGCTGAAGCCGCAGGAAGAGGTCCAGCTTCTCCTCGAACAACCGCTCGTAGTCGGCCAGGTCGTAACCGAACAGCGGGAACGACTCGGTAGCGGACGCGCGTCCGAGGACGATCTGGGCGCGGCCGTCGGAGACGGCGTCGAGGGTGGAGAACTCGTGGTAGAGCCGTACCGGGTCGTTCGTGCTGAGCACTGTGACCGAGGTGCCGAGGCGAATTTTCTCGGTCGCCGTCGCGACCGCGGCCAGCAGCACTGGTGTCGCCGAGTCGTTGTGGCCCTCGCGGTAGTGCTCACCGACGCTGAACACGTCGAGTCCTGCCGACTCGGCGAGCCGTGCCTCGTCCACGAGCAGCCGTACCGTCTCGGCGTCGCTCAGGACCCGGTCGCCGTCGGTGGCCACCTCCCCGAACGAGTTGAGCCCCAGCTCGAAGTCTGCAGCTGCCATCGTCTCCTCCTCGGTGCAATCCGCCGGCGATCCACGGAGAGCGGGACCTACCGGTTGACGTGTCAATGATGCTAACTTCGAGATTGACACGTCAATTCCCAGGAGAGTGAGATGACGGAGGCCACACCCGGCCGGCGGGGCGGACGCCAACTCCCGACCGCCGACGAGCTGCGAATCTGGCGGGACTTCATCGAGACGACGGCAGCGCTCGGCTCCCGGCTCGAGTCCCGCCTACAGGGCGACTCCTCGCTCTCGACCGGGGACTACGCAGTGCTCCTCGCCCTCAGTGAGGCGCAGGGCGAGGTGATGCGGTCGTCCGAACTCGCCTCGCACATCGGGTGGGAGCGGAGCCGGCTCTCCCACCACCTCGGGCGGATGGAGCGGCGTGGCCTCATCCGCCGCCAGGAGTGCGCCACTGTTCCCCGCGGGGCGCAGGTGCTGCTCACGGCGGCCGGCGCCGACGCGTTCCGGGGAGCCACCTTTCCGCACCTGCGCGCCATCCGGGAGCTCTTCGTCGACGCCCTCACGCCGGAGCAGATCGTCGCGGCGGGCGAGATCGCCACGGCGCTGAAAGCGCGCCTCGACGCTCCGCGCACACAGTGACGCACCGGGACGCCTTCACGGCGACATCGCATCGATAACGGCGAGTGTTCGGGCGATTGCCGAGAGCTATCTTCGGGTGGTCCAATCCTCCAGAAAGCCGCCACCCGCCGCCCCGCCAGCCCGGCAGGGAATGGCGACGGCTGCGCCGCCCGGAGGTACGTCCATGAGCGAGACCGCCACCGCAGAGGCTCACCGCACCAATCCCGGCACGCCTCACGCTGGGCGTACGGAGTCGGTGCTGCCGGAGCTGCGGGAGATGTGGTGGGAGACGGGGGTGCGGGCACGGGCGGAGGCCGGCCTCTTCGCCGTCTTCGCTGAACTGCCCAGGCTCGTCCGGACAGCCCTCGGCATCAGTTGGCGCGCGGACCGGTTCCGTACCGGAGTGGTGGCCGCGGCCACTGTCGGCGCGGGGGTGATGGCCGCCTTCGGCCTGCTGGCCACCCAGCGGGTGTTGGTGGAACTGTTCGCCGGTGGACCGACAGCGGACAAGGTGCGGGCGGCCCTGCCCGCGCTGGCCGTGCTGGCGGCGACTGTCGCGCTCCGCGCGGGGATGGGCATCGCCACCGGGTACGCGCAGAACGGCTTGACACCCCGGGTGAGCCGTGAGGTGGAGCGGGGCCTGTTCGAGGTGTCCACAGCGGTCCGGTTGGAGGCGTTCGACGCCGACGCGTTCGCCGACGACATGGAACGCGCCTCGCGCGGCACCGAGTCGACGATCGCGCTGGTGCAGGCGTCGATGAACCTGCTCGCCGGGCTGGCCGGGCTGCTCGCCGTGGCGGCCGCCGTCATCGTCATCCATCCGCTGCTGCTGCTGGCGCTGCTGGTTGCCACTGTGCCCAACGCGTGGGCGTCGCTGCGGGCCGGTCACCTGCGTTACCAGACGTACAACGCCGGGTCGGTGCGCCGACGTCGCCTGTGGTTGCTGCACAAGCTGATGGCCGAACGGGCCTCGGCCCCGGAGTTGCGCTCCTACGGGCTGCGCCGGTTCCTGCTCGACCAGTACGACCGGGTGATGCAGGTGGAGACCGACATCCAACTCGCCCTCGCCCGGCGAGTCACGACGACCACCACTGTCGGAGCCATCGTCGGCGGCCTCGCGACCGGCACCGTCTACGCCCTGCTCGGGTTGCTGCTCCTCGACGGGCAGATCCCGCTCGCCGCCGCGGCGACCTGCGTCATCGCTGTGCAGTCCGCGCAGCGGTCGCTGTCCATCGCCACCTTCCAGGTCGACCACGTCTACACCCAGGGGCAGCACTTCGGCGACTACACCGGTTTCATGGCCCGCGCCGACGCCTACCTACCGACCAGCACCGGACCCGCTGCCGCCGCCGATCCTGACCGGCTGCGGGAGTTGACAGTCAACGAGGTGAGCCTGCGCTACCCCGATCGGGACGACCCCGCCGTCGACGGCGTCACGTTGACGATCACCGCCGGGCAGACTGTCGCGTTCGTCGGGGAGAACGGTTCGGGTAAGACGACCCTCGCCGCGATGATCGCCGGCCTTCGCGCTGCCACCGAGGGCAGTATCGAGTGGAACGGTCGGCCGTTGTCGGACTGGAACGTCGACGGGCTGCGCGCCCGGATCGCCGTGGTGACGCAGGAATACCACAAGTGGCCGTTCACGGCGGCCACGAACATCGCCATCGGCGACGTCGACAGCGACGCCCGGCAGGACCGCATCGAGGCCGCCGCCGGCCGCGCCGTCGCCCACGACATGATCAACGAACTTCCACACGGGTACGAGACGCTGCTCGACCGGACCTTCGCGCGGGGCCAGGACCTCTCCGGTGGGCAGTGGCAGCGCATCACCGCGGCTCGCGGGTTCCTGCGCGACGCCGAACTGCTGATCATGGATGAGCCGTCCTCCGCGCTCGACCCCCGCGCCGAGGACGCGCTGTTCCAGACGATCCGGGACCGCAGAGGTCGTGCCACCACGATCCTCATCACGCACCGGCTCGCCAACGTCCGGCACGCCGACCGGATCTTCGTCCTGCACCACGGCCGGCTCGTCGAGGCCGGCACACACGCCGACCTCGTCGCCACCGGCGGCCGGTACGCCGAACTGTTCGCCCTCCAGGCCGCCGGCTACGACGCGAACCTGGCCGAGGGTCACCGGCACAACCCGACCTCCCGTTGAGGACTCGCACTGGCGGCCTCGGCGCGCGAGCTAGCCGCGCCGCCGTCGGCGCGATCGTCCTGGTCGTGAGCTTCGGCCTGGGCCTCTACCTCGCGTTCGGCCGTTGACCCGACGATGGGGATTCACCCTCTGATCTGGGCTCCAGGATCACCACTGTGGTTTCCGACGATCGCCGCGCCGCGTGGGCGTCGAAGTTCTTGTCGGCCTCGCGCCAGCGTGGCCACAGTCGTGACCGCTCGTCGTCGGTGGCGGCCCGACCGCGCACCAGCCGCCGCCCGTCGGCCAGCTCGACTGACGCGTCCGGGTGGGCCTGGAGGTTGAGCCACCAGGCCGGGGCGCCTTCGCCCCACCCGTTCATCGCCACCCCGGCCAGGTTCGGGCCATCCTCGAAGTACGCGATGATGACACTGCGCTGCTGACCGGTGCGGCGACCGGTCGTGGTCAACCGCAGCGTGCCCCACCGGTGCTCGCGCGGTCGCCACAGCCCAACTTTGCTGCCGGTGACCCGGTACAGGCCCCGGTGCACCGACCAGGCCAGCCGGATGAACCACCGCGGCGGAAGCCACGGCGCCTTCGTTCCCTGACCGTCCGACATGGCGAACCTCCCGTAGCGACGGATGATGATGGGTTGGCGTCACCTGTGACGTGCGGCGTACGCCGCGAAGTGATCGGCCCAGCGGCGGGTGACGACCTCGGCGGGCTCGAGCCACTGGGTTGGTTGAGCGGGCAGTGGTAGGCCGACCGACTCCAGGAAGCACTCGACCGGGATCATCGACCGGGTTCGCGACGTCAGCCGGCTGAGCTCGTCTCGTAGTCGCTCCAGACGGTCCCGGTCGCGGTCGATCAGTGCGGTGCAGGACTCGGCAAGTCCGTAGCGGTAACCGATCTCGCCCATCGACGCCTCGTCCAGGGTTCGTAGCCGGTCGATGGCCAGCGCGATGTCCGTCGGTGCCGAGTGCCCCAGCAGGACAGTGGTCAGCAGCGCCGAGCGGGTAGCTACCAGGTGGCCGGACAGGTCGGCCTGCTCGGCGAAGTCGAGCATCTCGTCGGCGCTCACATCGCCGCGGAAGAACGCCCGCCGCATCAGCAGTGTGCCGACCTCTTCCAGGTACTCCCGCTGGCGACCGGCGCCGCGCAGCTTCGCCATGTTGTCGGAGACCTCGGCGAAGTAGCGTTCCGGCCGGCCATGGGCATACTCGGCCACCCTTGTGATGTGGCTCCGCACCGGGAGCCCGTGCGCGGCCTGGTCGGCATCTGTGAAACGTCGCGCCAGGCTCAGCACCTGTGGACGCTGCCCCAGGTGCAGTGGCGTGGGCTTACGTGCGACCAGCTCGTCGAAGACGGCGAGCGCCTCGTCCCAACGCTGGTGCAGCCGCAGGGTGTAGCCCAGATGCCGGCCCGCGGGCGTCCAGAGCGGGTGATCGGAGTCGAAGATCTCACGGAGCAGACTGAGCCGCTCGTCCACGGGCGTCTCGATGGACTTGGCCGCGATGAAGTTCAGGACCAGGCGGCCGTACCCGGTGCGGCTCGCGGCCGGCACCCGGGACCGTAGGCCCTGCACCGAAGGACTGAACACGATCGCGCGTGACAACCAGTCCGCGTAGTTCTCGCTCGGAGCTGGCTCCAGCGTCGTGCCCTGCTCGCACACCAGCACGACCGCGACACCGATCAGGTCCAGGACCTCGCGATTGTCTTCACGATCCTTGGCGTCGTCATGCAGACGTCGGACCGCCGCTGCGGCCCGGCCGGCGGCCAGTTCCCAGTCGCGCTCGGCCCAGCCGCCGGAGATCTGGTGGTCGGACCGGCGGATCGCCTCCCGGACGGCGTCGTGAATCCGGTACGGGAAGCGGTCGCCGTGGTGGTGGTCGATCATCGGACGCCGAACGGCCCGCTCGGCGCACCCGTGGTCGACGTCCGCCGCGGCCGCCATCAGGTGCGTGTCGAAGACCCGGAACAGGCACGCGGCCCGGATGGCCCGTTGCTCGTCGGCCGGAACGTCGTCGAGGATGCGCATCACCAGCGAACCGAGGGAGCCCGTGACGTCCTGGGCCTTCACCTGGCGTCCAACCCCGGCATCCTTGATCGAGATGGCGACCTGCCGGGCCAGTTCCAGATACTGCGGCAGCCCCGCCGACGATCGGACGAGGTGCTCGACGACGTCGTCGCTCATCGGCAGGTCGAGTCGGGTACGTCCGCGCAGGATCAGCGCCCGGGTGTCCGAGGGGGAGAGGTTGCCCACGAGATGCTGCCGGGGATTGTCCGAGGCTCCCGGCACGAGCCCCGGCCAGGTCCAGGCACCGCGGTGCGGAAGGTCGACGCGGCTCTCGTCGTACCAGTCCAGCAGATCGCGCCCGGTCAGCACGAACAACACGTTCGGCATGCAGTGGATCAGCCGGTTGAGGTGCCCCTCCGAGACCCGTCGCGGGTCCAGGGCGAGCCGCTCGGTCGTGTCGACGAACACCGCCACCAGGGGCGACGGAACGATCTGGGCCAGCTCCCACGACAGAGCCGCGGCGAGTTCGCAGGCCAGGGCCGGCCGAGGCTCGGTGGGGCTCGGCTCGTCGGCGCAGCGGAGCAGGAAATCCTCGAAGCCCGGGAACCCGTCGACGGCGAGCCGCAGATCACGTCGGCGCCGAAGTACGCCGACGACCTTCCGGACACCACGCACTCCGAGCGAGGCGGCCGTGCCACCGGCGAGGTCCGCCAGCGAGCCGAGGTCTTTGAGCACCTCGCCCGCCGTCTCCGCCACGGAGTTCTCCAGCTCGTCCCGCCCTCGGAAGCGTGGCAGCGGCTCACCGGGACGGAGGGCCGACCAGTAGGCGGTGAACGCCAGGTCGAAGACCGGCCAGCGGCGGCGGATGCCGGCCGCACCGGCCCTCAACGCGAGCAGTGCGGCCGGAAGGTCCATTCGACCGGCAGAGCCGTGCAGGTCGATGCGGGCCGTCGCGTCGACGGTGGTGGCCGGAGGTGGACCCCAGCCGTTGACGAGCGGGAGATCGTGACGGACCCAGGCCTCCAACCGTTCCGAGAGAGCGGTCTTGCCGATGCCGCCCAGGCCGTAGAAGGTCAGTACGTTGTGGCGGGCGACCCCGACCTCGTCGTCGCTGTCGAGCAGCTGGCGAAAACGGTTCAGTGTCGACTTGAACGCCTGGGACTCGCTCTCCCGGTCGGTGAACAGCTCGCCGGCGTGCGGTGGACCGTCGCGGTGCTCGCCACTGCCCGGGGGAGAAACCTTCATCAGCCGCCACATCCAGGTCGTCGACGTCACTGTGGACCGAGATCCTCTAGTCTCCGGGCGCGAGGGCGGCTCGGGTCGAGGTGTCCATGATCCGACGGAGAACAGGACCGGTCGGTGGAAGCCGTTGTGGCGGCGGCCTCGGGGTTACCGCTGCCAGGCGTCGATGGTGCCTACGCCGTCGCGGACGACCCGGTCCAGGATGGCGGGGTTGCCGCTGGTGCCCTCCCACCCCTGGTCGTCGAAGACCGTCACCGCGCTGTCGACGCGGGCCACAGCGATCTGGCTGGACGCGGTGCCGCCGGTGCGTTCGCCGTTCAGGCTCGTCTCGGGCCACGTCCGGGTCAGCAGCAACGCCTCGTCGCCGACCCCGGGCAGCGCCTTGCTCTTGACGGTGACGCGGCTTCCGGACTGGTCGTACGAGGGGCACGTCTGTAGGGCGGTGCGGAGCCGGCTCAGGTAACCCGCGGCGCCGTCGCCGTCGAAGGTGAAGATGGTCTGGTGGATCATCCCCTGCGGCACGTTGCTGGAGGGCTCGCCGGCCTTCTGGTAGGTGACTGTCATGGCGGCGCTCGCGGTGACCTGCCGGCCGCCGGTGCCGAACTCGTTGCCGCAGAGCTTCGGCAGGGCCTCCTCGACGGGTGTCGTCCGTCGCGGAGACTTGCGCAGCTCGGCGGGCAGCTCGACGAAGGCCGAGGTCGGGATGGTTACCCGGGTGCTCGCGCTCGGCGATGGCGGGTCTGTCGGGGGCGCTGACGCCGACGCGGTGACCGGTGCGGTGGTTGCCGGGGCCGAGCCGGGCGAATCCTCGGTGGCGGTGCAGGCAGCGGTCAGTGCGACGGTGCCGAGCAGCGCTAGCGCGCGTCGCGTACGGGCCATCGACAGTGGTGTGTATCGGCTCATCATCACCCCTCGTTTGTCCCGAGGACGTTCCCTGCCCCGAGTCGACCGAAACGACAATGGGCCCCTCGGGCATCGGCGGGACCGCGGAATTGGGGTGTCGTCGCCTCGGCCGGGTCGCTAGGCTGCCCCGCATGACCAGCGTGATCGCTCAGTGCACCGGACTGTCGTGTGACGTCCAGGTCGGTGCGGGGCGACGCCGGCGATCCGTCGCCCGCCCGCGCTGACCTGTTTCCTGCGACCGGCGGATCGAGCCGCCGGTTGTTCGCTGGTCGTCCTCGGTCCGCCCGTATCTCCCCGTCAACGGCTCACGTGGCAGCGTGGGTCCGAGCGAGATCGGCGTACTCATGGATCTTGAAAAGTTGTTGTCCGACCGGCTGGCACCGGCGTTCGCGGCGGTGGCCGGCGGCCCGGTCGACCCGCTCGTGCGGCGGTCCCCGCGCGCGGACTTCCAGTCCGACGCGGCGCTGGCGCTGGCCCGGCGGCTCGGCCGCCCGCCGCGCGACATCGCCGCCGCGGTGCTGGCGCACGCGGTGCTCGATGACGTCGGCGTGTCGGCGGAGGTCTCCGGGCCGGGCTTCCTCAACCTGACGGTTACCGACCGGGCCCTGGCCGACCTGGTCGCCGGGCTGGCCGGTGACGCCCGGCTCGGCGTGCCGCCGACCGCGACGCCGCAGACAGTGGTGGTCGACTACTCGGCGCCCAACGTGGCCAAGGAGATGCACGTCGGGCACCTCCGCTCCACGGTCATCGGTGATGCTGCGGTCCGGCTACTGGAGTGGCTCGGACACCGGGTGGTGCGGGTCAACCACCTGGGTGACTGGGGGACACCGTTCGGCATGCTGATCGAACACCTGATCGACCTCGGTGAGGCCGAAGCCGCGCAGAACCTGTCGATGGGGGACCTGGACACCTTCTACCGGGCGGCCCGGGTGGCGTTCGACGCCGACGAGGCGTTCCAGGAACGGTCGCGGCTGCGGGTGGTCGCGTTGCAGGGCGGTGACGAGCGGACCCGCCGGTTGTGGCGGCTGCTGGTGACGCAGTCAGAGCGGTACTTCCTGACCGTGTACGACCTGCTCGACGTGACGTTGTCCGCTGCCGACTTTCGGGGCGAGAGCGCCTACAACGACCTGCTCGCGGGCGTCGTCGACGACCTGGACCGGTTGGGGCTGCTGCTGCCCAGCGGCGGGGCCGAGTGCGTCTTTCCGCCCGGGTTCACCGGCCGCGACGGCGAGCCGTTGCCGCTGATCGTGCGCAAGAGCGACGGTGGGTACGGCTACCCGGCCACCGACCTGGCCGCGCTGCGGCAGCGCGTCGGCGAGTTGGGCGCCACCCGGCTGCTGTACGTCGTCGGCCTACCGCAGCGGCAGCACTTCGCGATGGTGTTCGCCGTCGCCGAGGCGGCCGGCTGGCTCTGCCCGCCGGCACGGGCCGAGCACCTCGGCTTCGGGTCCATCCTCGGTGCCGACGGGCGGATGCTGCGCAGCCGGGCCGGTGAGTCGGTGAAGCTGGTCGGGCTGTTGGAGGAGGCGGTCGCCCGTGCCACCGACCTGGCCCGGAGCAGGAACCCGGATCTGGACGCCGGGACCGCCGAGGAGATCGGCCGCGCGGTGGGCATCGGCGCCATCAAGTACGCCGACCTGTCCGTCGACCGGACCAAGGACTACGTCCTGGACTGGGAGCGGATGCTGGCGCTGGACGGCAACACCGCGCCCTACCTCCAGTACGCGTACGCCCGGATCCGGTCCGTGCTGCGGCGGGCCGGGACCGCCGTGCGGCCGGACGTCCCCATCGTCGTCGCGCAGCCGGCGGAGCGGGCGCTCGCGGTCGAGCTGCTCGGCTTCGCGGCGGTGGTCGGCGAGCTGGAGCAGAGTTTCGAGTTCCATCAGCTCGCCGGTTACCTGCACCGACTCGCGACAGTGTTCAACGCGTTCTACGAGCGCTGCCCGGTGTTGCGTGCCACGGATGAGCTGCGGGAGAGTCGGCTGCTGCTGGCCGAGTTGACCGCCCGGACCCTGCGGCAGGGGCTGCGCCTGCTGGGCATCCGCACAGTGGAGCGGATGTGACGAGCCGCCTTCCGGCCCGGTCAGCGGGCCCTCTTCGTCGCCCGCTTCCTGGGCGGCGTCAACAGGTCGGCGATCTGCGCGATCGCGGAGGGCACCAGGCGGTAGTACGCCCAGACCCCGCGCTTGTCGCGTTCGAGGAGGCCGGCCTCGGTGAGGATCCGAAGGTGATGACTCACCGTCGGCTGGGAGAGGTTGAGCGCCGCGGTGAGGTCACTCACTGACGCCTCACCTTCCGGCGCGGACTGGATCAGGCTGAGCAACCGGAGTCGCGCCGGATCGGCGAAGGCCTTCAGCACCCCCGCTAGCCGTTCGGCATCGGCCCGCTTGATGGGATCGCCGGTGAGCGGCGAGATCGCAGGCATGGCAGTTTTCGCAGTTCCCACGCCTGCCATAGTGACACCAACACCATCAATAAACCGGCAGATCCGGCACCAGCCCTCCGATGGCGTCCGGATGGCGACAGCGGAACCACCGAACGTGAGTCGAACGTCGACGTCCGTGGTGGCACACGGGCCGTGTGGAGCTTCGGGAAGCTCCACACGGCCCTGGGCGTCAGCGGCGGGGTCTGGGTGCGATGCGGGGCAGGACGTACGGCGGCCCTGCGAAGATCAGATCAGACTTCAACTCCTGGTACGCCCGCTTGGGCTGGTAGTTCTCGTCGTAGATGGTGGCCAGGCCCTCCGGCGGGTCGTCGAACCAGCCCGGCACCCACGAATGGTTGTCACTGAAGCCCCAGACGGTGTACGACAGGCAGCTCCGCACGGCGAGGCACGCCTTCATCAGCACGCTGAAGTTCGCGGCCGACGCCTGGAGCCGAGGGTTGATCTCCTCCGCGTTGCCCGCCTGGACGCCCTCGGTCAGCTGGCTGCGGACGTCGACCTCGGTGAACGCTGTCGCGACGCCGAGCCCGCTGAACTTCTTCAGCGCGGCGGTCACCTGGAGGGTGTCGAAGTTGCCGTACTGGGTGCCCAGGTGCCCCTGGGAGCCGACGCCGTCGATCGGGACGCCCTGGGCGCGCAGGCTCTTGGTCATGTCGTACACGAACTGGGTCTTGTCGTCTGCCGGGTTGCCCGAGCCGAAGGCCTCGATGTTGTAGTCGTTGTAGAACAGCAGGGCCTTGGGGTCGGCGGCCCGCGCCCAGCGGAACGCGTCGGCGATGTAGCCGGGCCCGAGGTTCTGCGCCCAGAAGCCCTTGTAGTGCAGGGTCGACGGGGTGTCCCACGGGTCGCTGACCGCCTCGTTGACCACGTCCCACTGCCAGATCTTGCCCTTGTAGCGGTTGACGACAGTGGTGATGTGGTTGCGGAGCAGTTCGCGCAACTCCTGCTTGCTGATGGAGCCGTCGGCGACGCCGCTGGTCAACCAGGCGGGCAGTTGGTTGTGCCAGACCAGCACGTGACCGCGCACGCTCTGTCGGTTGCGCTTGGCGAAGTCGACGAACTCGTCGGCCGGCGCCCAGTTGTAGGCGCCGCGGGTTGGCTCCAGGCTCTCCCACTTCATCACGTTCTCGGCGGTGACCGAGGCGAACTCGGAGGAGGCCAGCTTGCGGTACTGCGGGTCGCTGGCGTCGTTGAGGGCAGCCATGTCGACCGCGGTGCCGACGTGCAGGCCGTGGCGCAGGCCGAGGGTGCCGAGGCTCTGCGTCGTGGGGTCGTACGGTCGACTCGCGGTCGCCGGCACCGTGTTCAGCGTGGCGATGGTCGCGACGGCGACCAGGCCGACGGACGACCACTGTCTTAACTTCATGTGCCTTCCCTTCCAGACGATCAATAGATAGATGTCGATCTAGGAGGTGAGGGTCCGGTGGTGGTCGGGGGAAACGCAAACCGATGGAGGACGCCGGTAGTTCCGGCCGGAAACCGGAAACTTGCTCGAAACGTTAAGCCGATCTATGTCTGGGCGTCAACGCTGAAAACTTCCGGAAATTCATCACATGACCTGCCCAGCGTTGAGGGGCTGGCGGTCGAAACTTTCGGCGGCCGGTTCGCGTGGTGAGGTCACGGCGGCGCACAGCGCAGGCATCGTCGACCCAGTGGCCGACGATGCCTGGTGGCGTTACGGAAGAGCGATCAGCGCAGACCGGCGAAGAGGTCGTCCTCGGGGGTCGGCGCGCCCGTCCGGTCCCGGACCCGTACGAAGGTCTCCACGCCCATCAGCTCGGTGAACCGCTCCTGGCCCAGTTGCAGGAAGAAGATGTTCTCGGTCTGACTGGCGTGCGTGGCCAGCGCGTCGAACTTCTGCGCGCCGTACTTGCTCGTGTCGACCCAGGTGGTGATCTCGTCGTCGGGCAGGCCGAGCTGCGGGCCCGGCTCCGCCGCCGCGTCCGGATCGGCCCACTCGACGCCGAGCTCCTTCATGATCCGGCCGAACTCCGCGAACGCCGTAAGCGGCACAGTGGTCCAGTAGACCTTCGCCGGGACGTCCGTCTGCTCGACGGCGGCCATGGTGATCCGATGGGCCTGGATGTGGTCCGGGTGGCCGTAGAAACCGTTCTCGTCGTACGTGACGATCACATCCGGCTGGTACCGCCGGATCAGCTCGGCGAGTCGGGCCGCCGCCTCCGCCACCGGTGTCGTCCAGAACGCGCCGGGCAGGTCGTTGGTGGGCCAACCCATCATCCCGGAGTCGGCGTAGCCGAGGGTCTCCAGGTGAGTGACGTTCAGCGTGGCGCAGCTGGCCTCCAGCTCGGCCTGGCGCATCGCCACCACAGCGGCCGGGTCGTGCCCCTCCTCGCCCGGCTTGACCCCACCCGGGCCGTCCCCACAGCGCCCGTCGGTGCAGGTCACGAGCACTGTGGTGACCCCCTCGGCGGCATAGCGGGCAAGCACGCCACCGGTGCTCGTCGCCTCGTCGTCGGGGTGGGCGTGCACCGCCATCAGGGTCAGAGGTCGCTCAGCCATGCCATCACCCTACGGTCATCCGGTTACGACCCCACGACCTCCACCGGGAACGTCGCAGGACGTGGTCATCCTAGCCAGTTCGGCATCCGTCGAGCGGTCCTTGTGTGAACGGTGCTCAGGCTCCCGGTGGGTCGTTAGATTCGGGCGTGATCGGCACATCCGAGCAGGTCCGGACGCGGGGAGAAGTCGATGGCAAGGGCTGCTGGCGGGTTCACCGACCTGCGACAGGTCGAGGCCGGAGTGCTGAACGTCGGCTACGTGGACGCCGGGCCGCCCGACGGGGACGCGGTGATCCTCCTGCACGGGTGGCCGTACGACATCCACAGCTTCGCCGACGTCGTACCGCTGCTCACCGCCGCCGGTCACCGGGTCGTCGTCCCGTACCTGCGGGGCTATGGCACGACCCGGTTCCTCTCCGACGACGCCATGCGGAACGGCGAACCGGCGGCCATGGGGCTCGACCTCATCGCCCTGATGGACGCCCTGAACATCGACACCGCGAAACTCGCCGGGTTCGACTGGGGCGCGCGGACCGCCGATGTCGTCGCCGCGCTGTGGCCCGATCGCTGCCGGGGACTGGTCTCGGTCAGCGGTTACCTGATCGACGGGCAGAAGTCGGGCACGGTCCCGCTGCCGCCGAAGGCGGAGTTCGCGTGGTGGTACCAGTACTACTTCGCCACCGAGCGCGGTCGGGAAGGGTACGACAAGAACCGGCGCGACTTCGCCAAGCTGATCTGGCATACCGCGTCGCCCAGATGGACGTTCGACGACGCGACGTTCGACCGCAGCGCGGTGGCGTTCGACAATCCCGACCACGTCGACATCGTCATCCACAACTACCGCTGGCGGCTGGCCCTCGCCGACGGCGAGCCGCAGTACGCGGAGATCGAGGAGCGCCTGGCCGCGAAGCCGACGATCACGGTGCCGAGCATCTCGCTGGAGGGCGACGCCAACGGTGCGCCGCACCTGGAGCCCACCGTCTACGGCAAACAGTTCGCCGGCCCGTACGAGCACCGGACCGTCGGGGGCGGTGTCGGACACAACCTGCCGCAGGAGGCGCCGCAGGCATTCGCGGACGCGGTGCTGGAAGTCTGAGTCGCTGGGCCTCCCGGTCACCGGGGCGTCGGACGTTCCACCCGCACCGGATCGCCACGAACCAGCCCGTCGTGGATGCGCCACCGGGCGGTGGTGACGGCCCGCCGCGCCGCCTCGTCGCCCTGCTCGATGCGTTGGCGCAGCAGGTCCAGGGCGATCCGACGGTTGAGGCTGAACTGCCGCTCCTCGTCCACCACGACCACCAGGCCCGAGGGGCGGTGCGTCGCGCGTACCGCAGTGCTGGCCTTGTTCCGGTGTTGACCACCCGGCCCGCCGGTGCGGCAGGCGACGATGTCGACGTCCACCTCGCGGAATGTCGTCGGCCGAGCGTCGCGCTCGGGCGGCTGGGCGGTGACGTACCAGTTCTTCCGACCGACGCCCGACCGGTACGGGCTCGGGGCCTGCCAGCACAGCGTCCCGGTCCACGAGGCCGCGAACGCCTCGGCGTCGACGCCGGAGATCCGGATCAGCGCCGACCGGTAGGTGCCGGCGGGGTCACCGGGCACCGCCTCGACCTGCTGGACCGTCAGACCTCGGCGGACGCCCTCGTCGCGCAGCCGGTGCAGCAGGTGGCTCAGTGCCCAGGCGCACTCCTGCGGCCCACGCCCGGCCGACAACAGCAGGAACGTGGTCATGAGCGGCCTCGCCGGGCGCGGTGGCCCCGCCGCTGCGGGCGTGCGGCGGACCCGAGGTCGGGCGTCTTGTAGGTGACCACTGGCGTCGTGCTGACCACCGGTGTGGCCAGCCGGTGTTCGACCAGGTCGGCGATCACCTGCTCGATGCGCTTGTACGCCGTGGGTGCCTCCTCGAAGAGCAGTTGCCGGTCACCACACACCACCAGCGAACCCACCGGGGTACGGCGTAGCTCCTCGACCGTGTGCTTGGCCCGGCCCCGCCGCAGGGCGTCGGCGCGCGACATCTTGCGGCCAGCGCCGTGGGCCACCGAATGGTTGGCCTCCGGCCCGGCGTGCGCGGCCACCAGGTAGGACGCCGTTCCCCGGGTGCCGGCGATCAGGACATCGCACCCGTCGCCCGGCGCCGCGCCCTTGCGGTGCAGGTAGACCCCGTCTCGGACCTCGACCAGGTTGTGACACTGGTCGACGATCGGCGCGGTGGGCTCCGCCCCCAACGCGTGCGCCACCCGGGTGGCCAGCACCCGGCGGTTGAGCGAGCCCCAACGCACCGCCTCGTCGTGCATTTCGAGGTAGGCGGCGGGGTCGGGCGCCGCTCCGGCGCCGTGGACCTCGGTGTGTGCCCGCAGAATCCGCTCGCCCAGACCACGGGAACCGCTGTGCACGATGAGCACGAGATCGCCCGCGTCGAGCCCGAGCCGGCCCGCGTGCCGTACGTCGAAGACGGTGTCGACGCGGGCCAGCTCCACGAAGTGGTTGCCCCGGCCCACCGTCCCGAGACCGTCGAGGTGGCCGGCCGGAACGTCACGGTCGACAGCGGCCCAGGCGGGGTCGTCTGCGTCGCGTACCAGGTCGAGCGCCTGGTCGAGGTCGGGGAACCGGGCGGCGAGCCGTTCCGGTACGGCCCGCTTGAGCGTGATCGGAAACACGGCGATGCCGCAGCCGATGTCGGAGCCCACCAGGAACGGGTACAGCACTGTCGACGCCATGGCCGCGCCGATGGGCGCACCCTTTCCGGGGTGCAGGTCCGGCATCGCGGCGACGTGCCGCATGCCGTCCAGGGCGGCGACCTGTTGGCACTGCGCGACCGCATCGGACTCGATCCAGCTCGCGGGAGAGGCGAACACCGTGACGGTGGCCGGGGCGGACGGAGGCAGGGGCTCCCGAGGGAGATGGTGCTGGGACAAGGAGGCTCGTCTCTGGCTGCGAACGTGAAAGCGGACGGCGTCACGGCCCCCGGGAGGCATCACCGGTGGCGCGGAGCAGGGGGTGGAGTCCGTCAGTACGTCATGGACGTCACTCTGGCCGAGGCGCGCCGGGCACGACAACCGATTTTTCTTCACGACGTACGCTGCCGCGATGAGCGCACCGCGTCGCATCCTGGTCTACGGGGTGTACGGCTCCGGCAAGTCCACCCTCGCGGCGCGGTTGGCCGACCACCTCGGACTGCCCTGGTATCCGGTGGACGACCTCCTCTGGCAACCGGGCTGGGTCGAGGTGCCGGTCGCCCAGCAACGCGCCCGGATCGAGGAGGTCTGCCGACGGGACCGCTGGATCATCGACGGGGCGTACCACGGCTGGCGGGACGTCCCGATGGCCCGCGCCGATCTGGTCGTCGGCCTGGACTATCCACGATGGTTGTCGTTCGGGCGGTTGCTCCGCCGTACCGTCCGCCGGGTGGCCACCGGCGAGGTGATCTGCAACGGCAACCGCGAGTCGCTGAGCAGTGTGCTGTCCTCGGACTCGATTCTGGTGTGGCACGTCGCCGCCTTCGGCCGGGCCCGACGGCGGATGCGGGCCTGGCAGGCCGACCCGTCCGCGCCGCCAGTGGTGTTACTGCGCTCCCCGGCGGAGCTGGACGTCTGGCTGGCCGGGCTGCCCCGCCGGTGAGGTCACGCGGACACTCGCCGAACTGAGAGGACCGAGGATGAAGTCGACGGAGACACCGGTACGCGACGAGATCATCGCCTTCCTGCACGACTACGCGAGGGCCGTCGAGACCGGCGACAGCGCCGCCGTTGCCGCGAGCTACGCCGAGACGTACATCGAGGGCGACCCGGGCGGGGCGGCGGCCGTCACCAACGACGCCGGGTACCGGGCCGCTCTCGACGAACGCCACGCGGCGATGACCGAGCAGTTTGGTCTGACCGGAGCGCAGGTGGCGGTTCTGGACGTTCTCGATCTCGCACCGGGGTACGTCCTCGTGCCGACCAGGTGGACGTTGGACTTCGCGCCGCCCCGGGGCACGGCCGGCAGCGCGCAGTTCGCGCAGACCTACGTGGTACGCCTCGGCGACCCCCGGCCCCAGATTCTGCTCTACCTGTCCCACGAGCGGGAGGACGAAGCCATGCGCGGGTTGGGGCTTGTCGACTGACCGTCCATGGCGAACGCGTCGTCGGCCCGCTCCCGGTGGGGAGCGGGCCGACGACGTGACATGGCCCGGCCGGGATCACACCGGCCGGGCCACCGATCAGGACTCCAGGCGTCGACGCCGGGCCAGGAAGAACGCGACAGCGCCCAGCACGACCATCACACTTCCGACGCCGGTCATGGCCGGGATCGCACCGCTGCCGGTGACAGGCAGGATGGGGTGCTTGCCGCCGCCACCAGGTCGACCGGGAGGTCCGGGGGGTCCGGACGGACCGGGCGCTCCGGGGCTACCGGGCGCTCCGGGGCTACCGGGCGCTCCGGGGCTACCGGGCGCGCCAGGGGCTCCCGGCGCTCCCGGCGCTCCCGGGCTTCCGGGCGCTCCCGGGCTTCCGGGCGCTCCGGGGCTGCCGGGTGCTCCGGGGCTGCCGGGTGCTCCGGGGCTGCCGGGTGCGCCGGGGCTACCGGGCGGACCGGTGGGCCCGGGTGGGCCGGTCGGTCCGGGCGGGCCCGTCGGCCCGGCGCAGATCGGTGCGGTGATGGTGTTGGTCTGCAGGGTGACGGCCTCGGTGCGCGCCAACGCCCGGCCCTGGAGGGTCGCTCCCGTGGCCATCGTGATCGCGGCCTGGGCCATGATGGTGCCCACGAAGGTGGTGCCGGTGCCGATCGTCGCCGAGCTGCCGATCTTCCAGAACACGTTGCAGGCCGATGCCCCGTTGATCAGGACGACGCTGCTGTTCGACGCCGTCGTCAGCGAGGAGTCGATCTGGAAGATGAACACGGCCGACGGGTCGCCCTGGCCGTTGAGCGTCAACGGTCCGGTCAGTTGGGCGGCCCCGATCCGGTAGACCCCTTCGTTGAGCGTGTTGCCCCCCAGCTCGGCCGGGAGGTTGGTGAACGGGGTCCGGCCGGCGGCGTCGTTGAAGGCGATGGTCAGGTCGCTCTGAGCTTGGAGCGCGACAGCGTCGCCGAGGTGGATCTCGCCGCCGATGGTTGCCGTTTCGAAGCCGGACGAGGTGTTTCCGGGGAACCGCCCGAGGCTCTGGGCCAGGAAGCTGGGGCCGGTGTTGGTGGGCTCCGCTCCGGCCAGGACGGAGAAGTCGGCCGCCGTCCCCAGGTTAACCGGCGCTTCCTGCGCGTTGGCGGCGGTCGAGCTGAAGAGCAGCAGGCTGGCTGCCACAGTGGCGGCTGCGCCAGCCGCGAGCGACGGCAGGACAACTCGCCGCCGTAGCCAATTCTTGGGTTTAGCTGTCACAGAACACCCTCCGTGGGTACTACTCGCAGGAGACGGCCAGCGAGTGGCGTCCTGCGTGATACGGCCTGTATGGCGCCGATGAGCGCGCTGACCACCACATCACGCCAGGTGTTCAAATGAGAGCAAAACGGGCCAATAGCCAGGTTGCAACTATCTGAATTGGATCGACCTTCGCGTTCGTGTTTCGCCGCTTCCACGGATGGCGGGTGGGCGCGGCGAAGCGGTCGAGCCGATCTCGACCTATTGCCGGACCGTCGGGACCGGCCTGACCGCGCGGCCGAGGACGCAGGGGGAGGAGGGGCTGTTGCTGGTGGCCGGAAAACGGAACCTGCGCAGCTCCTCGACCTCGAAGCCGGCCGCGCCGATGGCCGCGACGGTGTCGCGATTGGTGTGGCAGCCGGCGAACAGCTTCGGCCACAGTGTGGCGTCGAGGAGGCGTTGAGCGCGGTGCAGACCGCTGGCCTCCTCGGCGGCCACGTGCTCGAAGAACCGCACCTCGCCTCCGGGGCGCAGCACCCGGCTGATCTCGGCCAACGCGCTCGCCTGATCGGGCACTGTGCACAACACCAACGCGACCACCGCCGCGTCGAACTCGCCGTCCCCGGCGGGCAGCGCCTCGGCCAGACCGTCGACGACAGTGACCGGAACCGGCGCGGCCGACGCGGCGCGCTCGGCGGCGGCCCGCAGACGCCGCTCCGGTTCGACAGCGAGGACCTCTGTCACCCCCGGCGGGTAGTGGGCGAACATCCGTCCGTTGCCCGCGCCGATCTCGATCACCCGGCCGGAGAGGCCGGCGACCAGGTCCCGCCGGAACGCCGCAGTGCCGGCACGGTCCATCGCGACGCTGAGCCGCTCGTAGACCCGAGCGAACACCGGGTGGGACACCGTGGCCACGTCGACCTCCTGATCTCCGTCGAACTGTTCTCCCGATTGTCCTGCATCCGCGCACGCTTTCCGTCTTACTGGTTGGCAGCACGACTCAACCCAGTGCAGACAGGACGTGGTGCGACCATGAAGATCGTCGTGATCGGGGGCAGCGGCCTCATCGGCTCCAAGCTCGTGGACCGCCTCGGCGCCCAGGGCCACGAGGCGGTGCCGGCATCGCCGAAGACCGGCGTGAACACCCTGACCGGCGAGGGAGTGGCCGGCGCGCTCACCGATGCCGAGGTCGTCGTCGACGTGTCGAACTCGCCATCGTTCGAGGCCGCCGCCGTACTGGAGTTCTTCGAGACCTCGACCCGGACGCTTCTCGCCGCCGCGTCGGACGCCGGGGCGAACCACTACGTGGCGCTCTCCATCGTGGGGTGCGACCGGATCCCGGACAGCGGGTACATGCGCGCGAAGGTCGCCCAGGAGAAGCTCATCGTCGCGTCCGGACTCCCGTACTCGGTGGTGCACGCCACCCAGTTCTTCGAGTTCCTCCAGGGCATCATCGACACCGCCACTGAAGGCGACACCGTGCACCTCGCGCCGGTGCTCATTCAGCCGATGGCCGCGGACGACGTCGCGGCTGCGGTCGCCGAGGTCGCGCTCGGCGCGCCGACGAACTCCGTGGTCGAGGTCGCCGGCCCGGAGCAGTTCCGCCTCGACGAACTGGGCCGCTCCCTCCTCGCCGACCAACAGGACCGTCGTTCGGTGGTGGCCGACCCCGACGCCCGGTACTTCGGCGCCAAGCTGGGCGAACGCTCGCTCGTCCCGGCCGACGGTGCCCGCCTCGCCGGCACCGCCCTGGACGCCTGGCGTACCCGGGCGGGCCGGGAACGCTGAGCCGGCCCGCTACCCCGGCGTCCCGGGCGGGCCGGCCCGCCCACCGAGGCGCTGCACCAACTCCTGCACCGCCTCGGTGAACGGCTCGTCGGACTCGCCCGGCCAGTGCCCGTGGATGGCTGGGGCGACGCTGTCCCCGGGGGGTGTCACCACGTCACAGGGGTCACGCTGTCGACGATCCACAGCGGCGGCCGGGTCACCGGTGGTGGCCGGCCCGGGTGCGGGATGCGGCGAGAAGATCCAGCCCCCGATCGGGTCGGTGTCGCGCCACAGGTTCACCCAGCGCCAACCCACCCGCCGGCCGATCTCGTGCAGTGTCGCATCGTCGACGTAGGCGGGGAAGAGTCGTGCGTAGAGGCGGCGCAGCGGTGATCCGTGGGTGAGCAGGGCGACCCGGTCGCCGACCTGCGGCGGCAGTTGGAGCACAGTGGCGGCGAGCAGGACCGAGCCGTGACTGTGCCCGGTGAGCAGCACCGCGTCGCCGCGCTCGACGAGGTAGGTGATCCGGCGGACCAGTTCCGGCACGGCCCGCTCGGCGTAGCAGGGCGGCGCGAACGGGTGGGCGGCCCGGGGCCAGAAGGTGCCGAGGTCCCAGAGGACACCGATGTGCCGGCGGTACGGCTCGGTCCGGTACGCGAAGATGCCGCCGATGATCAGGCCGAGGATGATCGCCGCGATCACCCAGCTGGCGAACACGATGGCGAACGTGGTCGCCGCCGCCGGCAATCCAATGTTCCGCTCGATGACGTCGCCCGGGAACTGCCCGAGCAGGCCGATCGTGGTGGTGGCCGTGCCGAGTCCGGCGAGGCAGCCGTAGACCACTGCCAACGGCACCAGTTTCTCGGTGAAGCGAGCCCGGGCTATCGCGTCTCGGACCTGCCGCAGTCGGGGCCCTGCCTCGGCCGGCGGGTTCGGGAAATCGCGCGCGACGATCCCCGCGGCGGCCCGGCGTCGACCGCGACGGGAGATCAGGATGACGAGGCCGGCGACGATCGCGGTGATCAGCACCGCGCGGAAGAAGCCGTAGATCGCCCAGACGAAGGCCCGGGGTGGGCCCGCGGCGACGCCCTCCACGGTTGGGGCGTCGCGATCCAGGAAATCCGCCACCCGGCCGACCAGTTCGGCCGAGTACGCCACCGCCATGCTGATCCCGGTGGCGGCGACGACGAGAGCGCCCAGCCCGAACAGCGGGATGGCGCTGCGCTCCCGGCGCTGCTGCCAGAGCAGCACCACGCCCAGCGCGGTCAGCAGCGTCGTCTGGGCCACGAACAGACCAGTCAGCGTCGAGTCGTAGCCGGGGAGCTCCCGCTCCACTGGCCAGGGTTGCGAACTGGTCAGCACGTGCGCCACGACGACCACGGTCAGGATGATGGCAGCGGTCCGGAGGGTGCGGGTGACCCGGTCGAGCCGCCGGTCGTCGGGGGCCCGGTCGATCAGGGGCGGAGTGCAGAGCAGCCCCACGCAGCCCGCCAGGATCACCCCCGTGACCGCGGTCAGCGCGATCGTGGCCGCCGAAGCGCCACTCGCGCCGCGAGCCAGGAGCAGGGCGAGGTCCAGCGTCGCGAAGGCCACCGCGACATGGATGGCGCGCAACCGGCCCACCAGTGGCTCGGCGTCCCACTGACCGAGGGTGCCGAGTCGGGATGTGGAGATGTCCTCATCGGGTGCGCGAAACGCCTCGAACGTCCGCTCCGGTCGGCAGCTGACCCGCCAGATCAGGCCGATCGCGGCGGCCGGGACCAGCGCGAGCACCGCCAGCCGCAGTCCGACCGGCCGTCCACCCAACCAGGACAACCAACTGCGTCCGGCCAGGCAGTCCGGCGACGCCAGACATTTCCATCCGACGAGGTCCAGGGCGACGCCGGCGATGGCGAGCACGTACAGCACTGTGAGCGTGAGTGCCAGCAGCCGGCAGAGGGACTTGACCGTCGCCTCGGCGCCGGGGTTCGCCGGGCGCATCCAGATCGCGACGTTGACAAGCATGAAGGGGAGCAGGAAGACCACCGCCAGGGTGCGGGCCACAGTCCCGGAGGGCAGGTCACCCCAGCGGTACGCCTCACGCGTCACCCCGTGTTCGCCGGTGCTGTCCGAGTACCGGGGGCGCGGCCGGTAGAACCCACCACTGCGGTCACCGGCGACCTGCGCGGTCTGTCCCAGGCCCAGCACCTGTGCGGCGCTCGCGCCGGAGACGCCGTGCACCCGTAGCTCCACGACGCCACCGGAGCTGTCCGCCCCGCTCAACCGCTCTGGCCCATCCCACGTCCCCCCGAGGCGTCTCGCCGTCCGTCCCGCGACCCAGCCTCGACGGCACGCGCCGGGGCCGCCGACCGGGTGACGGCAGCGGGTTCTACCCGAACCGGACCCGCTCAATCTCGACCGGCCGGGGCGCTACCACCCAGGCGGGGCCGGACCGGCGGTCACTGTCGCTTCGGGTAGGTCGTTCCGGCCCTCCCTCGCCAGCTCGGTGCGGTAGGCGCGCGGTGAGAGGCCGGTGGTGCGCTTGAAAGCCACGCTGAGCGCGCTCTCCGAGCGGTATCCGACGGCCTGGGCGATGGTGGCGACCGTGTCGGAGCTGCGCCGGATGCGGTCGGCCGCGAGTTCGATCCGCCACCCGGTCAGGTACTCCAGTGGGCCCACCCCGACGACCTTCTTGAATCGGGCCGCCAGCGTCGACCGGGAGACGGTGGCCGCCCGGGCGACCTCGTCCACCGTCCACGCGTGCGCGGGTCGTGCGTGCATCGCGCGTAGCGCGGGAGCGACCACCGGGTCGGTGAGACCGGCCAGCCACCCCGAGGTGGGCTGTTCGTGGCGGGCCAGGTGCAGCCGCAGGACTCGGATCAACAGGACCAGCGCCAGGTGCTCGGCGACGAGGTGGGAGCCGAGTCGCGTGGATCGCAGCTCCGCGTCGATCTCGCCGAGGGCCCACTGGACGGTACTGGCCTCCGGGGTGTCGGCGGGCACGTGGATGACCGGCGGGAGGTTGTCGAGCAGGAGGCTGCGTGCCCGTCCGCCCAGGGTGAAGGCACCGCCGATGAGGAACACGTCGTCACCGTCGCCGACGTGCGCCACACCGTCGGTGGCGGCCGTGAAGATCGGGTACGCGGGCTGGACCGGCACATCAGGGTCGCTGAAGAGGGTGTAGGCCGCCGGTCGGGTCAGCAGGAAGCAGTCGCCCGTACCGAGGTTGATCGCCTCGGGGTGGCCGTCGACCCGAAGCGAGCATCGGCCCCGACGGACGGCGTTGAACTTGGCCCCCGCCGGTGGTTCGAAACCGACCGCCCAGCGTCCGCCCCCGACCAGGCCGGCGGAGACGTGGCTCGTCGCGCCGAGCAGGGCCAGGACATCCTCCAGCGGATCCATCCCCACCTCTTCTGGACGCTCACGAAAGTATGAAGGACTCCAGGCTATAGGCAGTCTGATCCGAGCGTTCGTAGCCTGGGTTTCATGACAGCGAACCCACGCCTCACCACCCCGTTCCACGCGCGCACCACCGCCGCCGAGGTCCTCGACGGTGTCGACCTCACCGGACAGCGGATGATCGTCACCGGGGGCGCCTCCGGCATCGGTGTGGAGACGGTGCGCGCGCTGGCCGGGGCCGGCGCCGAGGTCACCATCGCGACCCGGAATCCTCGGGCGGCTGACCGGCTCGCCGAGGAGTTCGCCACCGATGCCGCAGTGGGCACCGTCCGGTCGTCCGCCCTCGATCTCTCCGACCTGGCGTCGGTCGACGCCTTCGTCGCGGCCTGGCAGGGCCCGCTCGACGTGCTGGTGGCCAACGCCGGAATCATGGCGATCCCGACCCGCCAGCTGACCGCCGTGGGCTGGGAACTCCAGCTCGCGACGAACCACCTCGGCCACTTCGCGCTGGCCCGGGGGCTGCACGAGAATCTGCGGGCCGCCGAGGCGGCCCGGGTCGTGATGGTCAGCTCCGGGGCGCACCTTGCCACGCCGTTCGACTTCGACGATCCGCAGTTCGAGCGGCGGCCGTACGATCCGTGGTCGGCCTACGGCCAGTCGAAGACCGCGGAGGTTCTGCTCGCGGTCGGCATCACCCGCCAGTGGGCGGGAGACGGGATCACCGCGAACGCCCTGAACCCCGGGTACATCTTCACCAACCTCCAGCGCCACATCGACGACGACACGATGCGGGCGATGGGCGCGATGGACGAAGCGGGCAACCTCATCGAGGCGGAGTACTACAAGAAGCCCGACCAGGGAGCGTCGACCACGGTGCTGCTCGCCGGCTCACCACTGCTCGACGGCGTCGGCGGCCGGTACTTCGACGACAACCAGGAGGCCGAGGTCGTTCCCGGTGGTCCCGACGCCACCGGCGGAGTCGCCGCCCACGCGCTGGACCCGGCCGCGGCCGACCGGCTCTGGGCGTACGCCGAGAAGGCGCTCGCCTCGCGCTGAGGACGGCCGGGCCGTGCCGGCGAGGATTGACCCGGTCGTGGCGGGGTAGGTGCCGCCATGGTCGCTGCCGATCGGCGCGGAGCGGACGCGGGCCCGTCGACCGTCGCCCGGTGGTGGGACCGCTTGGTGGCCGCGCTGCGCGACCGGGTCCGACGAGTACGAACCATCGGTGGCCTGGCCCTGCAGGCCGGCCTGGCCGCGGGGCTGTCCTGGTTCGTGGCGCATTCGCTGCTGCAGGTGTCGCAGCCGGTCTTCGCGCCGATCTCCGCCGTCTCGACGCTCGCCGCGTCGGTTGGTCAGCGGTTGCGTCGCACCGTCGAACTGATCATCGGTGTCACCGTCGGAGTGCTGATCGGCGACCTGCTCCTCCTGGTGATCGGCACCGGGTGGTGGCAACTCGCCCTGATCGTCACGCTGGCGATCGTCGTCGCGCTCTTCCTCGCGGGAAGCGCTGCGGTGGTGGTCCAGGCCGGGGCGACGGCGGTGCTCATCGCCACGCTCAGCCCGGCCGTCCGGGATCTGGAGATCCCCCGGTTCGTGGACGCGCTCGTCGGGGGAGGAGTGGCGCTGCTGGTCACCGCCGTGTTGCTGCCGTTGAACCCGCTGCGCGTGCTCAACCGGGCCGCGCGGCCGGCGTTGGATCTCCTCGCGTCCCAGCTCGACGCCACCGCCGAGGCGTTGACCGAGCGGGATGCCGCTCGGGCCCGTACCGCCCGCAGTGAGCTGCGGCAGAGCGCGGGCCGGTTGAAGGCGTTCGTCGAGGCGACCCAGGGCGCCCGAGAGGCGAGCACCCTGTCGCCGGTGTACTGGCATCAGCGGCACGGGCCGGTGGGCCGCTACGCGCAGGCGGCGGAGCCGATCGACCGGGCGATGCGCAACAGCGGCACCCTGATCCGACGATCGGTGACGCTCATCGAGGACGGCGAGCCGGTGCCGGAGTCGTTGCCGACGGCGGTGGCCGATCTCGCCGAGGCGGTCCGCCTTCTCAAGCGGCAGTTCGCCGCCGGTGCCGAGCCGAACCGGGCCCGGGAGCAGGCGCTACGAGCGGTCCGGACGGCCGGGCACGCCTATCGGGACGGCGTTGGCTTCTCTGGTGCGGTGGTGGTGGCACAGATCCGGACGACCGTCAGTGACCTCCTGGTCGCCTCCGGGCTGAGTCAGGAGGATGCGAATCACCTGGTCAGGAGGATTTTCGGCGACCTCTGAGAGCCAGGTGACCCGCAGTGGAGCCAGGTGGCGGCGTCTTCTTGAGCCATGACTGTTGCACTCTGAGCCAAAGTGGTGCCATGATGGTGCCATGGAGCTGAGGTCATACGTCGAGAACCTGCGTGACGAGTTCGCCGTGGCTGCGGAGGGCGTGGACCCGGAAGCCCGGGCACTGGCCGAACGACTCTTCGCGCAGTTGGAGGCGGCCACCCGTCTCACGCTGCTCGAAGCGCTGTCCGACGCGGCCGACGAGATCACCCGCGACCTCGCACCGGGCTCGGTGCACGTCCGGTTGCGCGGGCGCGAACCCGACTTCGTGGTGACGCCGGCCAGCCCGCCGGTCGAGGTGGCGAGTGAGCCCAGTGGCCCGCCACCGCTGTCGGTGCCGGTGTCCGCGCCCGACGGCGACGAGGGCGGCACCTCGCGCATCAACCTGCGGATCCCCGACCACCTCAAGGCCAGCGTCGAGGACGCCGCCGGCCGCGCCGGGCTCTCGGTCAACGCCTGGCTGGTGCGCGCCGTCGCCGGTGCCATCGGGGCGGGCGACACGCAGCGTCATCCACCACGCCGGGTGGAGCCGACCTCCGGCCAGCACTTCACCGGCTGGGCCCGCTAACTCTCCGTACCCCTTCCACCGCCACGCCGCTGACCAGCGGCGACCTCCGCCGACCACAGTTCGGGAGACCACCATGCCTATTTTCGAGACGCCAGAACCGATTTCCGTCCAGATCGAGCTGCCGATCGGCGATGCCTGGATCGCCGCGAGCGACCGCACCGACACGGTGGTGACCGTGCGGCCCCGCGACCCGTCGAGCAAGGCCGACGTGGGCGCCGCCGAACAGACCACGGTCGAGTACGCCGCAGGGAAACTGCTGATCCGGGTGCCGAAGAGCTGGCGCCGCTACGGGTTCGGCCCCGGGCCGTCGGTCGACGTCCTGATCGAGGTGCCGACCGGGTCGCGACTGCACGCCGAGTCGTCGTGGGCGGCGTTCCGCAGCGAGGGTCGGCTCGGCGAGTGCCTGATCAAGACCGGCAGCGGCATCCGGCTCGACGAGACCGGGCCGTTGGAGATCGACAGTAGCCACGGCGAGGTCACGGTCGAGCGTGTGTTGGGCTCCGCCCGGGTGAAGGTCTCATCCGGCAAGGTGCGCCTCGGCGCGGTCGACGGCACCGTCGAGATCAAGAATTCGTCCGGCGACTGCTGGATCGGCCGCAGCGGCGGCGCGGCCCGGATCAACACGGCCTACGGCGACATCACAGTGGACGCGTCGACGGCCTCGGTGACGGCCCGCACCGCCTACGGGAACCTCCGGCTGGGTGAGGTCGTCCGGGGGGCGGTCGACCTGCAGACCTCCTACGGTGCGATCGAGGTCGGCATCCGTCGCGGGACCGCCGCCTGGCTCGACCTCAGTTCCAAGCACGGCCGCGTGCACAACGCGCTGGAGTCGACCGACAGCCCGGCGCAGACCGACGAGACGGCCGAGGTTCGCGCGAACACCTCCTACGGCGACATCACGATCCGTCGCGCCTGACAACCCGCACGACGACCACAAATGAGGAGACCATGACCAACTCCATGAACCCCGCGATCGTCGCCACCGACCTGCGCAAGTCCTACGGCGACAAGGTCGTGCTGGACGGCATCGACCTGATGATCACCGAGGGCACCATCTTCGCGTTGCTCGGTCCGAACGGCGCCGGCAAGACCACCACGGTGCAGATTCTCTCCACCCTGATCGACGCCGACGGCGGCAACGCCCGCGTCTTCGGCCACGACCTGACCCGGGAACCCGACGCGGTACGCGCCCTGATCGGCGTCACCGGCCAGTTCTCCGCCGTCGACAACCTGCTCACCGGTCGGGAGAACCTGACCCTGATGGCCGACCTGTGCCACCTGGACAGGGCCGCCGGTCGGCGGCGCATCGCCGACCTGCTCGACCAGTTCGACCTGACCGAGGCGGCGGGCAAGCCGGTGTCCACGTACTCCGGCGGCATGCGCCGCCGGCTCGACCTCGCGATGACCCTGGTCGGCGAGCCCCGCGTCATCTTCCTCGACGAGCCGACCACCGGCCTCGACCCGCGCAGCCGCCGGGCCATGTGGCACATCATCCGCGCACTCGCCGCCGAGGGCGTGACCATCCTGCTCACCACGCAGTACCTGGAGGAGGCCGACCAGCTCGCCGACCGGGTGGCGTTCCTCGACCACGGCCGGCTCATCGCCGAGGGCACGCCGCGCGAGCTCAAGCGGCTCATCCCAGGCGGCCACGTCGTGCTGCAGTTCGCCGACCAGGAAGGGCTCGACGTGGCGGCCCGGACGTTCGGGGCCGCCACCCGGGACGACGCGGCCCTCACCCTCCAGGTGCCGAGTGACGGCGGGGTCGGGTCGCTGCGATCCCTGCTCGACCAGCTCGACAGCGCCTCGATCAGCGTGGCGGGGCTCTCCGTGCACACCCCCGACCTTGACGACGTCTTCCTCACCCTCACCGGTCAGCCCGACACCCGGGCCAGCCGACCCGACCACGAAAGGGCTCCCGCGCGATGAGCACCCTCTCCCTCGCCGTCCGCGACTCGAGCACGATGCTGCGGCGCAACCTGCTGCACATGCGGCGGTACCCGTCGATGACGTTCCTGCTCATCGGCATCCCGATCATCATCCTGCTGCTCTTCGTCTACGTCTTTGGCGGCACGCTCGGCGCCGGCCTCGGCCCGTCCGGCGACCGCTCCCAGTACGCCAACTACGTCACCCCCGGCATCCTGCTCATCACAGTGGTCAGCGCCGCGCAGGGCACCGCCATCTCGGTCGCGATGGACATGACCGAGGGGATCATCGCCCGGTTCCGCACGATGTCGATCTTCCGACCGTCGGTCCTGACGGGTCACGTACTGGGCAGCCTGGCGCAGACCCTGCTCAGCCTCGTGGCCGTCACCGTCGTGGCGCTGCTGGTCGGGTTCCGGCCCAACGCCAACGCTGTGGAGTGGCTCGCGGCGATCGGCGTGCTCGCCATGATCACCTTTGCGCTGACCTGGCTGTCCGTCGCCCTCGGCCTGGTCAGTGACAGTGTCGAGACGGCCAGCAACCTGCCCATGCCGCTGATCCTCCTGCCGTTCCTCGGCAGTGGGTTCGTCCCCACCGACTCGATGCCGACCGCCGTGCGGTTGTTCGCGGACTACCAGCCCTTCACGCCCGTCATGGAGACCCTTCGCGGCCTGCTCCTCGGTACCGGGATCGGCGCCAACGGGATCATCGCGGTCGTCTGGTGTGTCGTCATCACGGTGGGCTGCTTCCTGTGGGCCAAGGCCCTGTACAACCGCAACCGGACAGCCTGATCCGACCGGCGCGCTCGGTCCCGCCAACGCAACGAAGAGCCGGCGGCTTGGCCCACAGGGGTCGGGCCGCCGGCTCGTGGCGTCCCCGGGATCCGGCGGCTCGGCGGCGCGAGTGCGTGAAGGGGCGGCGGATTGCCGGTGCGAGTGCGTGATCGACTCAGCTTCGTGACGTCGGCCGATCGCGCCGCCGTGGACCCCGCGACTTCAAGGAACGCGAGTGGATCGTCCGCCCGACGCGTCTTTGGGCGCCGCGGGCCGACCGGGCGGCACGGGCGCGCCAAGACGTTGAATGTTATCGATAACACCGGGCCGCCGTCCGGCTTCGCGCCGGGCGGGTCGCCCTCCGGAGCGCTCAGCCATGAGCCCGCATGGTCGTCGATGGCTGTCGAGTGGATCCGAGCGCGCGACCGCGGCGCCCCGGGAATGTTATCGCTGCCATCATCGCCGGGGGAACAAGTGGTCGCTATCGGACCACGATGCCGCGATGTGCGGCGTCCTGGACCTGTCGCGTCGCCTGTTGACGGGTCTCCGGGCGGCGGTCGTACCGGCCGTGGGCCCCATTCGTCGGATGGCTGCGGCAGTTGAGGCAGAAATCTTGGGGTTTGCACCGGTCCGCTATCTACCCTCCCGAGTCGGTCCGCCTTCCGCGTTCCGTTACGGAGCTGTTGCGGGTAGATGTCTTGACGAGCCTGGATGTGAGCGTTAACACTATCCCCGTTAACGGTGGAGGTGAACATGAACCGTGTGGACGGAGCTAACGACCGCTACGTCGTCGGTGTCGACTACGGCACCCTGTCCGGGCGAGCTCTGGTGGTCCGTGTCGGCGATGGTGCCGAGTTGGGGACCGCGGTGCACGAGTATGGCGATGGCGTGATCAGCACGGCGCTTCCGGGAGGTCGAACCCTGCCCCCGGACTGGGCCCTGCAGAACCCGCAGGACTACCGCGACGTTCTGCGGTACGCCGTCCCGGCGGCGGTATCCGCCGCGGGGGTGGACCCGGCGGCGGTGGTCGGCATCGGCATCGACTTCACCGCCTGCACCGTGCTGCCGACGCTCGCCGACGGCACCCCGCTGTGCGAGACGCCCGAGCTGCGCGACCGACCGCACGCCTGGGTCAAGCTGTGGAAGCACCACGCCGCGCAGCCGCACGCCGACCGGATCAACGCGTTGGCCCATGAGCGGGCCGAGCCGTGGATCGGCCGGTACGGCGGCAAGATCTCCGCCGAGTGGCAGTACGCCAAGGGCCTGCAGATCCTGGAGGAGGACCCGGAGGTCTACGACCGGGCCGAGCGCTTCATCGAGGCGGCCGACTGGATCGTCTGGCAACTCTGCGGCACCGAGACCCGCAACGTCTGCACGGCCGGCTACAAGGGCATCCTGCAGGACGGCCACTACCCCTCCGAGGGCTTCCTGACCGCGCTCAACCCCAACTTCGGCGACTTCGTGGCCAAGCTGGACGGCCCGTTGCTGCCCCTCGGCGCCCGGGCCGGCGCGCTCACCGCCCAGGCCGCCGCCTGGACCGGCCTGCCGGAGGGGATCGCGGTGGCCGTCGGCAACGTCGACGCGCACGTCACCGCTGCGTCCGCGCAGGCGGTGCAGCCCGGTCGGCTGGTCGCCATCATGGGCACCTCGACCTGCCACGTCGTCAACGGCGCGGAGGTCGCCGAGGTGGCCGGCATGTGCGGTGTGGTCGACGGCGGCATCAGCCCCGGCGCGTGGGGTTACGAGGCCGGGCAGAGCGGCGTCGGCGACATCTTCGGCTGGTTCGTCGACCACGCCGCTCCGGCCGGCGTCGACTCGCACGAACGCCTCACCGAGCTGGCCGCGAGTCAGCCCGTCGGCGCGCACGGCCTGATCGCGTTGGACTGGTGGAACGGCAACCGCTCCCTGCTGGTCAACCACGACCTCAGCGGGATGATCGTCGGCATGACCCTGGCCACCCGGCCAGCGGACATCTACCGGGCCCTGCTGGAGTCCACCGCGTACGGCACCCGGATGATCATCGAGGCGTTCGTCGACGCCGGAGTCCCGGTGAACGACCTGGTGATCGCCGGTGGTCTGACAAACAACGCGCTGCTGATGCAGATCTACGCCGACGTGACCAGGCGACCGCTGAACATCATCGCCTCGGCGCAGGGGCCAGCGCTGGGCTCGGCGATCCACGCTGCCGTCGCCGCCGGTGAGTTCCCCTCGATCCACGAGGCGTCGCAGGCGATGGGTCGGGTGCACGAGGCCGTCTACCGTCCGGACCCCGAGCGGGCCCGCGCCTACGACGCCCTCTACGCCGAGTACCGGGCGCTGCACGACCACTTCGGTCGTGGCGGCAACGACGTCATGCTCCGCCTTCGGGCGATCCGCAACGCGGCGGTCGAGACCGCCGCGACCACCCACGAGGCCCCGCTGGAGGTGGTGGCGTGAACGCCGAGGTGACCCGACAGATCGCCGAGCTGCGCGAGACCGTCGCCCGCCTACACGCCGAGCTGACCCGGTACAACCTGGTCGCCTGGACGTCCGGCAACGTCTCCGCGCGGGTCCCCGGCCAGGACCTGATGGTGATCAAGCCGAGTGGGGTGAGCTACGACGACCTCACCGCGGCCACGATGGTGGTGTGCGACCTCGACGGCGTTCTGGTCGAGGGCGACTTCGCTCCGTCCAGCGACACGGCCGCCCACGCCTACGTCTACCGGGCCATGCCCGAGGTCGGTGGGGTCGTGCACACGCACAGCTCGTACGCGACCGCCTGGGCCGCGTGTGGGGAATCGATCCCGTGCCACCTCACCGCCCAGGCCGACGAGTTCGGTGGGGAGATCCCGATCGGCCCGTTCGCGCTGATCGGCGGTGACGACATCGGCAAGGGCATCGTCGCCACGCTCGCCGGGCACCGCTCGCCCGCGGTGCTGATGCGCAACCACGGCGTGTTCACCATCGGCCGCGACGCCCGCGCGGCGGTCAAGGCGGCGGTCATGTGCGAGGACGTGGCCCGCACCGCGCACCTGGCCCACACCCTCGGGCAGCCGGTCCCGATGGCACAGGCCGACATCGACTCGCTCTACGACCGCTACCAGAACGTCTACGGCCAACAACCAGTCGCACCGGCGGGTTCCTGACCCTGCACCGATAAACCGGGACCCGTCGGTCTGCACCACGACGCACCAGCACGCACCACCCGCGTACGCCGCTCTTTCGCACCTCGGCGGTTGGCGCGGTTACCCACCACATCCAGCCAAGGAGATTCGATGGGAAAGATGCGAACGCAGTCCGCTCCGTGGCGCGCTGCCGCGGTCCTCGCCAGCGTGCTGCTGGTCGGCGGCGTGGCGGCCTGCGGCAATAGCGACACGGGCGGCGGCGGCACCAAGGACGACGGCAAGATCACGATGGGCTTCTCCCAGGTCGGTGCGGAGAGCGGGTGGCGTACCGCGAACACCACCTCGATCAAGGAGGCCGCCACGGCAGCCGGGATCGAGCTGAAGTTCGACGACGCTCAGCAGAAGCAGGAAAACCAGATCAAGGCGATCCGCAACTACATCCAGCAGAAGGTCGACGTCATCGCCTTCTCGCCGGTGGTGGAGTCCGGGTGGGACACCGTGCTCAAGGAGGCCAAGGACGCCGACATCCCGGTCATCCTGACCGACCGCTCGGTGGACTCGGCCGACAAGTCGCTGTACAAGACCTTCCTCGGCTCGGACTTCGTCAAGGAGGGCAAGCTCGCCGGTGAGTGGCTGGTCGAGCAGAAGAAGACCGCCTCGGGCCCGGTGAACATCGTCGAGCTGCAGGGCAACACCGGTGCGGCGCCGGCGAACGATCGCAAGAAGGGCTTCGGTGAGGCGATCGCCGCCAACCCGAACCTGAAGATCATCGCTTCCCAGCCGGGTGACTTCACTCGCGCCGGCGGCAAGCAGGTCATGGAGCAGTTCCTCAAGGCCAACAAGAAGATCGACGTGTTGTTCGCGCACAACGACGACATGGGTCTGGGCGCGCTCGAGGCGATCACCGCCGCCGGCAAGGTGCCCGGCAAGGACATCACCATCATCACCGTCGACGCCGTCAAGGACGGCATGCAGGCTCTCGCCGACGGGAAGTTCAACTTCATCGCGGAGTGCAGCCCGCTGCTCGGCCCGCAGCTGATGGACCTGGCCAAGAAGGTCCACGCGGGCGAGGAGGTGCCGACTCGGATCGAGACCGAGGAGACCACCTTCACGACCGAGCAGGCCAAGGAAGCTCTGCCCAACCGTAAGTACTGATCGACGACGGGGTCGCCGCGTTCGCGTGGCGGCCCCGCCGCGTCGCTTTCCTACCCGAAACGGACCGGGCTTGGCCCGCGACGACCTCCGAACCACGCCCGCCCGAGCGGCCCTCCCCAGGGACGACCGGGCGGGCGTGGCGGGAGCGTAGCGGCCCTTCCGTGTCGACAACCCAGAAGAGGTCTGATGGGATGACGGATAGCCGTCCGGTCCTGACGATGACCGGGATCAGCAAGTCCTTCCCCGGGGTGCGCGCACTCCACGACGTCAACTTCCGGCTCTTTCCCGGCGAGGTGCACGCCCTGATGGGCGAGAACGGCGCCGGCAAATCCACGCTCATCAAGGTGCTCACCGGCGTCTACGACACCGACCAGGGCGCGATCACCCTCGACGGCGAGCCCGTGTCGTTCACCGGGCCGATGCAGGCGACCGCCGCCGGTGTCAGCACCGTTTTCCAGGAAGTCAACCTCTGCACCAACCTCTCGGTGGCGGAGAACATCTTCATCGGCCGTGAGCCTCGGGTCTTCGGCGCCGTCCGCTGGGGTGAGGTCCGCCGCCGCGCCCGAGCCCTGCTGGCCCGCCTCGACCTCGACCTCGACGTCAGCGCGCCACTCGGCTCGTACTCGCTCGCGATCCAGCAGATGGTCGCCATCGCCCGCGCCATCGACATCAAGGCCCGGGTGCTGATCCTGGACGAGCCGACGTCCAGCCTCGACGCCGGCGAGGTGGCGCAGCTGTTCCGCATCATGCGGCAACTGCGCGACGAGGGCATCGCGATCCTGTTCGTGACCCACTTCCTCGACCAGGTCTACGAGATCGCCGACCGGATCACCGTGCTGCGCAACGGCGGGCTCGTCGGCGAGTACCTCACCACCGAGCTGCCCCAGCTCTCCCTGGTCGAGAAGATGATCGGCAAGGAACTCGACGTCCTGGAGGGCATCGAGGAGCACTCCCGGCGGGATCTGGCCGCGCTGGAGGAGGGCACCCCCCTGGTGGCGGTGTCGAACTTCGGTCGGTCGGGTGCTGTCGAGCCGTTCAGCCTCACCATCCACGCTGGCGAGGTGGTGGGCCTTGCCGGCCTGCTGGGCTCGGGGCGTACCGAGGTCGCGCGGTTGCTGTTCGGCGCGGACCGGACCGACGGCGGCCAGGTCGCGATCGACGGCACGGCGAGCAGCCTGCGCACCCCGGCGCAGGCCATCGACCACGGTGTGGGCTTCTGTTCGGAGAACCGCCGGGCCGAGGGGATCGTCGCGGACCTGTCGGTCCGCGAGAACATGATCCTCGCCATGCAGGCGGCCCGCGGCTGGCTGCGGCCCATCCCGCGTCGCCGCCAGGACGAGCTGGTCGACAAGTACGTCAAGGCCCTCAACATCCGGCCCGCCGACCCGGAGGTGCCGGTCCGCAACCTCTCCGGCGGTAACCAGCAGAAGGTGCTGCTGGCCCGGTGGCTGATCACCGAGCCGCGACTGCTGATCCTCGACGAGCCGACCCGGGGCATCGACATCGGGGCGAAGACCGAGATCCAGAAGCTCGTGACGCAGCTGTCCGACGGTGGCATGGCGGTGCTGTTCATCTCCGCCGAGCTGGAGGAGGTGCTGCGCCTCAGCCACAAGGTGGCCGTCATGCGGGACCGGCAGATGGTCGCGCAGCTCGCCAACGACGAGAGCCTGGACGCCGACCGCATCATGCAGACCATCGCCAGCGGATCCCACCGGGAGGAGGCAGACCGATGAACGACACCATGAGCCGCTATCGGACGATGATCGGTCACCGGCTGTTCTGGCCCGCCGCCGTGCTGTTCGTCATGCTCGCCGCGAACACGATCTACCGGCCCGGGTTCCTGTCCATCGAGCTCAAGGACGGGCACCTGTACGGCACGCCGGTCGACATCCTGCGGCTGAGCGCACCGCTGATCCTGGTCGCGCTGGGCATGACCCTGGTCATCTCCACCGGCGGCATCGACCTGTCGGTGGGCTCGCTCTGCGCGATCAGCGGCGCGATCGCCTGCATGTACATCAGCAAGCAGCCCGACCAGAACAGCCTCGGCGTGGTGGTGACCGCCCTCGCGATGGCGATGGGCGTCTCGCTGGTGCTCGGCGCCTGGAACGGGGTGCTGGTGGCCGTGATCGGGATCCAACCGATCATCGCCACCCTGATCCTGATGGTCGCCGGGCGGGGTCTCGCCCAGCTGATCACCGAGGGTCAGATCATCACCATCAACTCCGAGCCGTACCGGGCGATCGGCCTGGGCCACGCGTTGACCCTGCCGTTGGCCATCTTCATCGCGCTCGCCGCGGCCCTGCTGGTCGCGGCGTTCACCCGTCGCACCGCACTCGGCATGATCATCGAGTCGGTCGGCGGCAACGCCATGGCCAGCCGGCTCGCCGGTATCCGGTCCGGCCGGGTCATCTTCCTCGCGTACGTGATCAGCGCCGCGTGTGCCGCGGTCGCCGGTTTCATGATGACGGCCAACGTCTCCAGTGCCGACGGCAACGCCGTCGGCCTCTGGGTCGAGCTGGACGCGATCCTCGCGGTCGTCATCGGCGGTACGTCCCTCGCGGGCGGCCGGTTCTTCCTGAGTGGCACGATCATCGGCGCGCTGATCATCCAGACCCTGACCACGACCGTGTACGCCATGGACATCTCACCGCAGACCTCGCTGCTGTTCAAGGCGGTCGTCGTCATCGCCGTCTGCCTGATCCAGGCACCGGCCTTCCGGGCCCGGTTCAGCCGACGGAGGCGTAACGTCCCGCCGCCCGCCACCATCGCCGACAAGCCGAAGGAGCAGGTGCCGGCATGACCACTGGAACGCTTACCGCCGGTCGTACCCGGTTCCGGCTGCCGAGGAAGCAGATACCGGTCCTGGCGACGCTCGCCCTGCTGCTGGTGATGTACGGCATCGGCGTCTCGCAGTACACGGCGTTCTCCAACGTCCAGGTCATCTTCAACGTCTTCATCGACAACAGCTTCCTGCTCGTCGTCGCGGTGGGCATGACCTTCGTGATCCTCACCGGTGGCATCGACCTGTCGGTCGGTTCGGTGGTCGCGATGACGGCGATGGTGTCGGCCGCGCTGCTGCAGGACGGCATGCCGGCGGCGTTGGTGCTGGTCATCGCCCTGCTCATCGGTCCGACGCTCGGCCTGTTGATGGGCTGCGTGATCCACTTCTTCGAGATCCAGCCGTTCATCGTCACGCTCGCCGGGATGTTCTTCGCCCGGGGCATGTGCACCTTCATCTCCGGCGCGTCGGTCCCGATCACCGACGGGTTCTGGACCTCGATGTCGCAGGAGCGGATCGGTAATCCCCAGGGCAACTTCGTGTCGATCAGCGTGCTGATCGCCTTCGTGGTGGTCGCCATCGCCGCGTACACGCTGGCCTACACCCGGCTGGGCCGCAACGTGTACGCCATCGGCGGCAACCCGCAGTCGGCGCTGCTGATGGGCCTGCCGGTGGGGCGGACCCGGATCGCCGTCTACACGATCAGTGGTCTCTGCTCGGCCATCGGCGGCATCCTGCTGTCCTTCTACACCCTCTCCGGTGCGCCGCTGATCGCCGTGGGGATGGAGCTGGACGTCATCGCCGCCGTCGTCATCGGTGGCACTGTGCTCACCGGCGGCGCGGGTTACGTCTTCGGCACGGTGCTCGGCGTGCTGGTCCTCGGCGTGATCCAGACCCTCATCACCTTCGATGGGAGCCTCAACTCCTGGTGGACCAAGATCGTGATTGGTGGTCTGCTCTTCGCGTTCATCCTCCTCCAGCGCCTCATCGGAATCCGTTACAAGTGACCGCCCCTCTCGCGGAAGGCAACTCCATGGCACCACACACCGAACCCGAGATCTGGTTCCTCACCGGCAGCCAAGGCATGTACGGCGAGGAGACGCTCCGCCAGGTGGCCGAGCAGTCTCGCCAGATCGCGGCCGCGCTCGACGACTCGCCGCAGATTCCCGCCCGCGTGGTCTGGAAGCCCGTCCTGACCAACAGCGGTGAGATCCTGCAGGTCTGTCGGGACGCCGCCGCTCAGGGTGCCGTCGGGGTCATCGCCTGGATGCACACGTTCTCACCGGCCAAGATGTGGATCTCCGGTCTGGACGCGTTGCAGACACCGCTGCTGCACCTGCACACCCAGGCCAACGTTCTGCTGCCGTGGAACGACATCGACATGGACTTCATGAACCTGAACCAGGCCGCCCACGGCGACCGCGAGTTCGGGTACATCCAGACGCGTCTCGGTGTGGCCCGCAAGACCGTGGCCGGGCACGTCAGCGACCCGCGGGTGACCACTCGGGTCGGGGCGTGGGCCCGTGCCGCGCTGGGCTGGTCGGCGATGCGGTCGCTGCGCCTGGCCCGCTTCGGTGACAACATGCGCGACGTCGCGGTGACCGAGGGCGACAAGGTCGAGGCCGAGCTGCGGTTCGGGGTCTCGGTCAACACCTACGGCGTCAACGACCTGGTCGAGGTGGTCGGCGAGGTCACCGACGCGCAGGTGGACGACCTGGTCAAGGAGTACGAGGACACCTACCGCATCGTTGGGGAGCTGCTGCCCGGCGGCGAGCAGCACGACTCCCTGCGGTACGCCGCGCGCCTGGAGTTGGGCATGCGCGCCTTCCTGGACGCGGGCGGGTTCCGGGCCTTCACGACGAACTTCGAGGACCTCGGGGGGCTGCGTCAGCTGCCGGGCATCGCCGTGCAGCGGTTGATGGCGGACGGCTACGGCTTCGGCGGCGAGGGCGACTGGAAGACCTCGGTCCTGGTCCGCACCCTCAAGGCGATGTCGGTGGGCGTGAGCGGCGGCACGTCGTTCATGGAGGACTACACCTACGACCTCACCCCGGGCAACGAGTTGGTGCTCGGCGCCCACATGCTGGAGGTCTGCCCGACCATCGCCTCCGACGTGCCCAACGTGGAGATCCACCCGCTGAGCATCGGTGGCCGGGAGGACCCGGTCCGGCTGGTGTTCGACGCCGCATCCGGTCCGGCCGTGGTGCTCGGGCTGTCCGACATGGGCGAGCGCTTCCGGCTGGTGGCCAACGAGATCGACGTGGTGGCCCCGCCGCAACCGCTGCGCCGGTTGCCGGTCGCCCGTGCCGTCTGGCGTCCGCGCCCGGACCTGCCGGTCTCGGCCGAGGCATGGATCACCGCGGGCGCCCCGCACCACACGGTGCTGTCGCAGGCGGTGGGCGTGGAGGAGCTGCACGACCTGGCGGAGATGAGCCGCACCGAGCTGGTCGTCATCGACGCCGACACGGAGCCCCGCCGCTTCGCCGACGAGCTGCGCTGGAACCAGGCCTACCACCGGCTGGCCCGCGGCTTCTGATTCGCGCTGTCGGATCGTACGGAAACGGGTGGTCCATCCCTGCCTGCGGGCGGGGTTGGGCCACCCGTTCGCGTGTGCGCCAGTCGGGCCCCGAGGCGATTGTGTTACGCCTTGACTAACAGCATGTTATCGCTCACAGTCTATAACCAAGATGGTCGATGTCGTTGGCTGGTCCGGCCGCGCGCGCGTCCTAACCCCGCGGTTTCGGCACCTGGTCACCGCGACGGTCGGGCGAGCGGTGTTAGCGATCACATGGCCGGGCATGGTCAGCTCGGTGCCCCGCCCGGTGCCGCGGACGCCGACCCAGACCGCACGGTTCGCGTCAGCAGAGGAGGATCATGCTTTCCATCGGTCGGGTTCCCCGGGGTGCGCCACGACGGCGCGGGTGGCTGTCGAGACTCGCCGTCGCCGCGATGGTGCTGGTGGTCGGCGGCGCGGCTGCGGCCGTCGCCTCGTCGCCGGCGTCAGCGGCCACCGTCGACACCAGCGCCTGGTACGTGTTGGTGAACCGCAACAGTGGCAAGGCCGTGGACGTGTACAACCTGGCCACCACCGACGGTGCGCGGATCACCCAGTGGACGCGCAACAACGGCAATCAGCAGCAGTGGCAGTTCGTGGACTCCGGAGGCGGCTACTACCGACTCAAGTCGAGGTTGTCGGGCAAGGTGCTGGACGTCTCCGGTCGCTCGACCGCCAACGGCGCCAGCGTCGTGCAGTGGAGCGACAACAACGGCACCAACCAGCAGTTCCGGCTGGCCGACTCGGACGGCGGCTACGTCCGGTTGATCAACCGGAACAGCAACAAGGTGATGGAGGTGCAGGGCGCCTCGACCGCCGACGGTGGCAACATCGTGCAGTACGACGACTGGAACGGCACCAACCAGCAGTGGCAGCTCGTCCGCGTCGACGGCGGGACCGACCCCACGACGCCACCCCCGTCGAACGGCACGTACCCGAACCCGGTGGTCTGGCAGGACTTCGCCGACGTCGACATCATCCGGGTGGACAACGCCTACTACATGTCGGCGTCCACCATGCACTACTCGCCCGGCGCGCCGGTCCTGCGCTCGTACGACCTGGTGAACTGGGAGTTCGCCGGCCACTCGGTGCCCAAGCTCGACTTCGGCTCGAAGTACGACATGAGCGGTGGTAACGCCTACGTCGACGGGATCTGGGCGTCGACGCTGAACTACCGGCCGAGCAACAAGACGTACTACTGGGCCGGGTGCATCGACTTCGCCCAGACCCACATCTACACCGCGTCCGCCGTCGACGGCACCTGGAGCAAGCACGCCACCATCCCCAACTGCTACTACGACGCGGGGATGCTGGTCGACGACAACGACACCATGTACGTGGCGTACGGCAACGGCACCATCAGCGTGGCGCAGCTGTCCGCGGACGGGAAGTCCCAGGTCCGCGCCCAGCAGGTGTACCAGACGCCGTCGAGCATCGGGACGCTGGAGGGCGCCCGCTTCTACAAGCGCAACGGCGCCTACTACATCTGGCTCACCCGCCCGGCCAACGGCCAGTACGTGCTGAAGTCGACGAACGGACCGTTCGGCCCGTACGAGCAGCGGCAGGTGCTGCTCAACCTGCCGGGCCCGATCTCCGGTGGCGGTGTGCCGCACCAGGGTGGGCTGGTGCAGACCCAGAACGGCGACTGGTACTACATGTCCTTCGTCGACGCGTACCCCGGTGGTCGGATGCCGGCCATGGCCCCGATCACCTGGACCGGCGACGGCTGGCCGGTGCTGCAGACTGTCAACGGCACGTGGGGCAGCTCGTACCCGAAGCCGAACCTGCCCGCGCCGCCCCGGGCGGTCAAGCCGCTCACCGGCACCGACACGTTCGCCGGCACCACGCTCGGCCCGCAGTGGGAGTGGAACCACAACCCGGACACCAGCAAGTGGTCGGTCAACAACGGGCTGAACCTGCAGACCGCCACAGTCACCGGCGACCTGTACAAGGCGCGCAACACGCTGACCCACCGCATCCAGGGCCCCACCTCGACGGCGACGATCGAGTTGGACTACTCCACCATGCGCGACGGTGATCGCACCGGCCTGGCGGTGCTGCGCAACTCGTCGGCCTGGATCGGAGTCCGACGGGACAACGGCTCCACCCGACTGGTCATGCAGAACGGTCTGACGATGGACGGCAGCTGGAACACCACCAGCACCGGCAGCGAGGTGGCGAGCACCGCCGTCTCCGGTGGCCGGATCTGGTTGCGCGCCAACGCCGACATCAGACCCGGCTCCGGCCGACAGGCCCGTTTCTCGTACAGCACCGACGGGGTGAACTTCACCTCGTTCGGCAATGCCCTGACGCTGGCGAACAACTGGCAGTTCTTCATGGGCTACCGGTTCGCCATCTTCAACCACGCGACGCAGGCGCTTGGTGGCGCGGTCACCGTACGGCGCTTCGACCTGACCACCCCGTGACACCGGTCACACGACTATCGCACTAAGCGGTGGCGCTGGCGACGCAGCCCAGGCGGCATGTGAAGTCCGCGCCACCGCGTCAGGTCCTCGCCGGCCTGTTCCACGCTCTGCCCAGGGGCGAGGGCAGGCCGGCGTACCACATCAGGACCGCGTCCCGTGCCAGTTGGTGCGGGACTCCGAACGGGCACCGCGTTGTACGGCTTCGGCGCCTCGAGCGGTCCCCGCACGGGCGTGCCGTGTTCGGGGCCGTTGCTGGCGTAGACTGTCGGCGATCCAGCGCTGGTCACCTGGGATTCAGCACCGGCGTGGTGACTGAGCGAGGGGGATCGGGCCGGGCCGCTCCAGTCGACGTCGACGGGCCGCGGGCCGGAGATGTAGCGGGGGGAGTGAAATGGCCGTCCACGGTCCCGCGATGACGGACGTTGCTCGTCTCGCCGGTGTCTCCCATCAGACGGTGTCGCGGGTGCTCAACGGGCACCCCAACGTCCGTGAGCAGACCCGGCTTCGGGTACGCGCGGCGATCGCCGAACTCGGCTACCGCCCCAACGGCGCGGCACGTGCCCTGGTGACAGGTCGATCGCAGGTCATCGGTGTGGTCGCGCAGAACACGACGCTCTACGGTCCGGCGTCGCTGCTGGCCGCCCTGGAGCAGACCGCCGCCGAAGAGGGCTTCGCGGTCAGCGTCGGCAGCGTGCGAAACCTGGACCACCGCTCCATCTCGGCGGCCGTCGAGCGGCACCTGTCGCACCGGGTCGCCGGCATCGTGGTCATCGCCCCGGTCGAGTCGGCCGGTGAGGCGCTGGAGCGCCTACCCAAGGATGTCCCGCTGGTCACTGTCGACGGTGACCCGAGTCGGCCGGTGCCGCTGGTGACTGTCGACCAGGTGGCGGGCGCCCGGGCGGCGACGCAACATCTGCTCGACGCCGGGCACCGCACCGTCTGGCACGTCTCCGGGCCGACCGACTGGTTCGACAGCGTGGGTCGGATCGACGGCTGGCGGCAGGCGTTGGTGGCCGCCGGGCTGGAACCGCCGCCGCCGATGCCGGGGGACTGGTCCGCGGCGTCGGGTTACCGGTGCGGGCAGATGTTGGCGCGGATGCCGGAGGTCACCGCCGTCTTCACCGCCAACGACCATCTCGCGCTGGGCGTGCTGCGGGCACTGCACGAGTTCGGTCGACGGGTGCCGCACGAGATCAGCGTGGTCGGCTTCGACGACGTACCGGAGGCGGCGTACTTCATTCCGCCGCTGACCACCGTCCGACCGGACTTCGACGCGGTGGCGCGAGCGAGCCTGCAGATGCTGCTGTCCCAGATCGAGTCGGGCACCAGTGGGGCGCTGCGTCAGACCATCGCCCCCGCTCTGGTCGCCCGCGAGAGCGTCGCTCCACCTCGTCACTGACTGTTGGCGCCACCGGAGGTCGCCCCGCGTGGTGCGGGGAGAAGCCCCGCCACCGCCCCGCCCAGCAGTGAACGCGCGGGTGGGTCCGCCGCGCCAGCGTGCGCCAATTTTCGGCTTCCTCGCCGAATAAGACGCGGCTCGATGGGTTGCTGAGGGTAACTAATCGATGTCGAGCGATACGACGCGGTGAAGGTATTGAACCTCGTGAAATGTCGTCGTAACATGATGGGCGTCTCTGTTAACGCTAACAAAAATTGGCGTCCAACTATCGGCGTACCGACCAGCGATCGTAAACACGGGCGGGCGTCACCGACAAGGAGGCTCGATGAACCGCAATACCCGAGGTCGTCGCTGGGGGAGCGCACTGGCGGCCGGAATTCTGCTCGCCGGCGCCCTGGTCGGCCTTCGCGCCCCGACCGCGCAGGCACTGGACAACGGCGTGGCGCGCACTCCACCCATGGGGTGGAATTCGTGGAACCAGTTCGGCTGCAACATCAACGAGGCGCTGATCCGGCAGACGGCGGATGCGATCGTCAGCACCGGCATGCGGGACCTGGGCTACAACTACGTCGTGGTCGACGACTGCTGGTTCAACCCCAACCGGGACAGCTCCGGCAACATCCAGGGCGACCCGAGTCGGTTCCCCAGCGGGATGAAGGCGCTCGGCGACTACCTGCACGCCCGGAACCTGAAGTTCGGCCTCTACCAGGTGCCGGTCGACAAGACCTGCGCGCAGTACTTCGGCGCCTACCCCGGGGCGACCGGCAGTCGGGGCCACGAGGTGCAGGACGCGCGCCAGTTCGCCGCCTGGGGTGTCGACTTCCTCAAGTACGACTGGTGCTCGCCGGAGGGCAGCATCAACGACCAGGTGGCCACCTTCGCCAAGATGCGTGACGCGCTGGCCGCCACCGGTCGGCCGATCGTCTACAGCATCAACCCCAACAGCATCCACGCCAAGACCGGCCCGCAGCGCAACTGGGGCGACGTGGCGAACATGTGGCGCACCACCGAGGACATCACCAACGCGTGGGACACCGGCCAGACCAACGGCTACCCGATGGGCATCCAGAACATCATCAACGTGACCGTTCCGCTGGCGTCCTACGCGAGGCCGGGTGGGTTCAACGACCCCGACATGATGGAGATCGGCCGCGGCGGCATGAACGACACGGAGATGCGCAGCCACTTCGCGATGTGGGCGATCATGGCGTCTCCGCTGATCGCCGGCAACGACGTGCGGAACATGAACGCGGCGACGCAGACGATCCTCAAGAACGCCAACCTGATCGCGATCAACCAGGACTCGCTCGGGTTGCAGGGGACGCAGGTGTCGTTCGACGGCACGCGTCGGGTGCTGGCCAAGCGGCTCGCCAACGGTGACGTCGCCGTCGCCCTCTTCAACCAGGGCGGCTCGACGACGACGATCTCGACCACGGCCGCGGCCATCGGCAAGTCCGGGTCGTCGTTCACCCTGGTGGACGCGTGGACCGGTGGCACCAGCACCAGCAGCGGGACCATCAGCGCCAGCGTCCCCGCCCACGGCACTGTGGTGTACCGGGTCAGCGGTGGCGGAACGACTCCTCCGACGACGCCGCCGCCGACCACGTCGAGCGCGTACGCCAGCGCCGCCTCCGGTCGCTGCCTCGACGTGCCGAACAGCAACACGACCAACGGCACGCAGCCGGTCATCTGGGACTGCAACGGCGCTGCCAACCAGCGCTGGACCAGCAGCGGTGGGACCCTGCAGGCCCTGGGCAAGTGCCTGGACGCGCCGCCGAACGCCGCGGCCGGCGCCAAGGTGCAGATCTGGGACTGCAACGGCGGGACCAACCAGCAGTGGGCGGTCAACGCCAACGGCACGATCAGCAACACGCAGTCGGGGCTCTGCCTGGACGTCAACGGCAACGCCACCGCCAACGGCACCACGGTGATCCTCTGGACCTGCACCGCGGCGGCGAACCAGCGGTGGTCGCAGCGGTAGCCGACCGGGGCCGCCGACCGCCGAGGTCGCGGCGACCCACCTGATCCGACGGCAGCGCCGGTGCCCGCGGACGACAGATGTCGTCCGCGGGCACCGGTCTGTAGAGTGCTGCGGACGACCACGCTGAGTTGCCGCGTCCTGCCCTTCCGGTGGATCGGCCACATGGCTACGCTCGCCTGGATGCTCCGTTACGAGACCGTGACACCGGTATTTCGGATCTGGTGTTGACGCAATCTATGTGAGCGCTAACACTACCCGAAAGATGACACTTGGCCCCGGCAGTCGGCGGGGGAGTCCAGAGAGGAGAAGCCCGTGGGCAGGAAATTCCTGGTTGCTCTCGGCGGCGCGGCACTCGCGCTGAGTTTGGCGGCGTGCAGCGGCGGGGGTGCGGGCAGCGGTGAGAAGTCCGGTGACGAGAAGCCGAGCGATTTGACCATCGGTGTCTCGATGCCGACGCAGACCTCGGAGCGGTGGATCGCCGACGGCAACGCGGTGAAGTCGAAGCTGGAAGCCAAGGGCTACAAGGTCGACCTCCAGTACGCCGGCGACGACATCCCCACGCAGTCGCAGCAGGTCGACCAGATGATCACCCAGGGTGCCGATGTTCTGGTCCTCGCGGCGATCGACGGCACCGCGCTCAGCAGCCAACTGCAGGCCGCCGCCGCCGCGAAGATCCCGGTCATCTCCTACGACCGACTGATCCGTGGCAGCAAGGACGTCGACTTCTACGTCAGCTTCGACAACTACAAGGTTGGCGTCGCCCAGGGCACCGCGCTGCTCGTCGGCCTCGGCCTGCTGAACAAGGACGGCTCGAAGGGCACGGCCAAGGGGCCGCTGAACGTCGAGCTCTTCGCCGGGTCGCTGGATGACAACAACACCCAGTACTTCTTCGGCGGCGCGATGGACACGCTGAAGCCGTTCATCGAGAACGGCACGCTGGTCGTCAAGTCCAAGCAGACCACTCCCGAGCAGGTAGCCATCCTGCGGTGGCAGCAGGAGACCGCGCAGAAGCGGATGGAGAACCTGCTCACCTCCAGCTACAACGACGGCTCGAAGGTCGACGGGGTGCTCTCGCCGTACGACGGCATCTCCCGCGGCATCATCACCGCCCTGCAGAACGCCGGCTACGGCAAGGGCGCGAAGAAGCTCCCGGTGGTTACCGGCCAGGACGCGGAGATCGCCTCGATCAAGCTGATCAACGACGGCGTGCAGAGCTCCACGGTCTTCAAGGACACCCGGCTGCTGGCCGAGCAGGCCGTGAACGCGGCCGAGGCGTTCCTGCAGAAGAAGCAGCCGCAGGCCAACGACACCCAGACGTACAACAACGGCGTCAAGGTCGTCCCGGCGTACCTGCTGCCGATCGCGACCGTCTACAAGGACGACATCAAGGCGACGCTGATCGACTCCGGCTACTGGACGGCGGAAGAGGTCGCCGCCGGTCAGGCCAAGAAGTAAGCCACTCGTCGGGCCCGGCGGTCACCCGCCGGGCCCGACGCCTGGGCGCGGACACGTCCAGACCTGACGGAGGACAGTGACAATGGACGACACCATCCTCGAGATGCGTCGCATCACCAAGACCTTCCCCGGCGTGACCGCGCTGGAGGACGTCACCCTCGCAGTGCGCCGCGGGGAGATCCACGCCATCTGTGGTGAGAACGGCGCCGGCAAGTCCACCCTGATGAAGGTGCTGTCCGGCGTCTACCCGTCCGGCTCGTACGACGGCGAGATCCTCTTCGACGGCAAGCCGATGCAGTTCCGTGGCATCCGCGACAGCGAGGCCAACGGCATCGTCATCATCCACCAGGAGCTCGCCCTGGTGCCGTACCTGTCGATCGCGGAGAACATCTTCCTCGGCAACGAGCGGCGCGGCCGCAGCGGGCTCATCGACTGGAACTTCGCCAACGCCGAAGCGGCGAAGCTGCTGGCGTCCGTCGGGCTGCACGAGAACCCGGTCACCCCGGTCATCCAGCTCGGCGTCGGCAAGCAGCAGCTCGTGGAGATCGCCAAGGCGCTGTCGAAGAAGGTGCGCCTACTCATCCTTGACGAGCCGACGGCCGCGCTCAACGACATCGACTCGGCGCACCTGCTCGACCTGTTGCGGGCCCTCAAGGAGCAGGGCATCACCTGCATCATGATCTCGCACAAGCTCAACGAGATCACCGCCATCGCCGACTCGACCACCGTCATCCGCGACGGGCGCGCCGTGGAGACCCTCGACATGCGGTCCGACGAGGTGACCCAGCAGCGGATCATCCGGGGCATGGTCGGGCGCGACCTGGACAGCTTCTACCCCGACCGCGAGTCGTCCCCCGGTGACGAGGTCCTGCGCATCGAGGACTGGACGGTGCGGCACCCGGTCCAGGACCGGATGGTCGTCGAGGGCGTCGGGCTGTCCGTACGCGCCGGCGAGGTCGTCGGCATCGCGGGCCTCATGGGGGCCGGGCGGACCGAGCTGGCCATGAGCGTGTTCGGTCGGTCCTACGGGCGTGACATCCGGGGCCGACTCTTCGTCCACGGGCGGGAGGTGCAGGCGCGCACCGTCGCCGAGGCGATCGACAACGGCATCGCCTACGTCACCGAGGACCGCAAGCGCTACGGCCTCAACCTCATCGACGACGTGCGGCGCAACGTGTCCGCCGCCGCGTTGGACCGGCTGTCCCGCCTGGGCTGGGTGAACGGCAACGAGGAGATCAAGGTTGCCGAGGCGAGCCGCAAGGAGATGAACATCCGCACGCCGAGCGTCATGGCGGTGGTCGGCAAGCTCTCCGGCGGCAACCAGCAGAAGGTCGTGCTGTCGAAGTGGCTGTTCACCGACCCGGACGTGCTGATCCTCGACGAGCCCACCCGCGGGATCGACGTCGGCGCCAAGTACGAGATCTACACGATCATCAACCGGCTGGTGGCCGCCGGTAAGGCGGTGATCGTCATCTCCTCCGAGCTGCCGGAGCTGCTCGGAATGTGCGACCGCATCTACACCCTCGCCGCCGGCCGGATCACCGGCGAGATGCCGGTGGCCGAGGCGACTCAGGAGAGCCTCATGGAGCTGATGACCAAGGACAAGGAGCTCGTCGGATGACCAGCATCAAGACCCCTTCGACGGAGCGCCCCACGCCCCCGGACAGCACGCCCACCGCCGCCCTGCACAGCGGGACGAGCGACCTTCGGGCGCTGGTGTTGAACAACCTGCGGCAGAGCGGGATCTACGTCGCCCTGGTCGTCATCGTCGCGCTCTTCGCGGTCCTGACCGACGGGGTGTTGCTGAGCCCCGGCAACATCACCAACATCGTCCTCCAGTACTCGTACATCCTGGTCCTCGCCATCGGGATGGTCATCCTGATCATCGGCGGGCACATCGACCTGTCGGTCGGATCGGTCGTCGCGCTCACCGGAGCGGTTTCCGCCGTCCTGGTGATCCAGCAGGGTCACCCCTGGTGGATCGGCGTCGTGGCCGCGCTGGTCGTCGGCGTCGCGGTCGGCGCGTGGCACGGGTTCTGGGTGGCGTACGCCGGCATTCCGGCGTTCATCGTGACCCTGGCCGGCATGCTGCTGTTCCGGGGTCTGACCCTGCGGGTGCTCGACAACATCTCGCTGTCGCCGTTCCCGTCCGAGTACCAGCAGGTCGCGGCGGGCTTCCTCAACGGCCTGCTCGGTGGGCAGGGCTTCGACGCCTTCACGTTGCTGATCGGCGCTGTCGCCGTGGCCGGCTACGCGGTCAGTGGCTTCCGCACCCGGGTGGCGCGGATCCGCTACCAGCAGCCCGTCGAGTCGTTCCCGCTGTTCGTCGCCCGGGTCGTGCTGGTCGGCGCGGTCCTCATGTACTTCGCCTGGCAGCTCGCGCACGCCCGAGGGCTGCCGATCGTGCTGATCATCCTGGCGGTCCTGGTGCTGGTCTACGGCCTGCTCACCCGGCGTACCGTCTTCGGTCGCCAGGTCTACGCCATCGGCGGCAACCTGTCGGCGGCGGCGCTGTCCGGGGTGAAGGTCCGCACCGTCAACTTCTGGATGTTCGTCAACATGGGCTTCCTGGCGGCGGTGGCCGGCGTCATCTACTCGTCGCGGTCGAACGGCGCCCAGCCCGCCGCCGGCAACATGTTCGAGCTGGACGCGATCGCCGCGGCCTTCATCGGCGGCGCGGCGGTCACCGGTGGCGTGGGCACCGTGGTGGGCGCGATGGTCGGTGGTCTGATCATGGCGGTGATGAGCAACGGCATGCAGCTGATGGGCATCGACCAGTCGACCCAGTCGGTAGTGAAGGGTCTCGTTCTGCTCGTCGCGGTCGCCTTCGACGTCTACAACAAGCGTCGCGCCGGCACCGCCCGCTGACGCCTGAACAGAACGCAGTGGCCCCTGACCGCAGAGCGGTCAGGGGCCACTGCGTTCCAACCGACTCCGCGATCTTGCACTTTGTGTTGACGGTTTGCGGCTTACGCGGCATAAGTCGGGACAGAAAGTGCAAGATCGACGGGGTGGGGGGTGGGGTGGGGTGGGGGTTAGTGGCAGGTGTTGGTGCCGGTGTCGGTGTAGGTCTGGCCGGCTACTGGCACGAACTGCCAGTCGTAGCTGTTGGAGTGCAGGGTGAACTTCAGTAGGCCCCACGCTGAGCTGTTGCGCGCCTCGCTGTTGGGCTGGATGGTGCCGAAGCCGTAGTGGCCGGCGCCGCCCATCCCCGCGACGAAGCTGCGCAGACCCCGGCTGGAGTCGGCGCCACCGGCCGGGTTCATCGGGGCGAACCGCTCGTACACGTGGTTGTGCCCCCAGACCACGACGTCGGCGTTGTAGTCGTAGAGGGCCTGGTACAGCGGACGCGTCGACGTCGACGGCGCGTGGTTGGAGCTGGACGTGAACAGCGGGTGGTGCCAGTACGCGATGGTGCACGGCTTGCTGCTGGCGGCCAGGTCCGCGCGCAGCCACTGCTCCTGAGTCGAGCCGGCCGACATGCTGATGTTGGAGTTCAGCGATACGACGTGCCAGTTGCCGAGGTCGAATGAGTAGTAGCCGCGCCCGCTCGGGCCGGCCGACGTACCGAAGTAGTTGTAGTAGCCGGTCGCGCCCGACGTGTTGTAGTCGTGGTTGCCCGGCGACGGGCGGGTGCGGGACTTGTGTCGACCCCAGGTGGGCTCGTAGTAGCTGGTGAACTGCGACGCCGTCCCGCTGTCGTAGACGTTGTCGCCGGTGGTGAAGACCGTTCCCGGGATGCTGTCGAGCAGCGTCGCGGTGGCGCTGTCGCCGGAGCCGGAGTCGGCGATGTCGCCGGCACCGACGAACACGGGGTCGCCCGACGGGGGTGGCGTGGTGGTCCCGGTGGTGACCACCAGTTGCGGTGCGTCAGCGCCGCTCTCTCGGGTGTCGTAGTAGGCGCCGTCACCGCTGGTCGAGGTGGCACCGAAGCTGTACGTGCCGTTGCCGGTGACAGCGGCCGTGACGTCGACCTCGTACCAGGTGTTGCCGCTGACCGCGCCGATCGTGCCGAGTGTGGCCCCGTCGATGGTCGGCTGGTTGTTCCAGGTGGTGCCGGTCTCCGACCAGGTCGTGTTGGACATCCGGCGGAACGTGCCACCGGCGTCGCTGCCGCTGTTGCCGCTGATCGTGCGCAGTCGCAGCTTGGCGCCGGTCACCGTGCCGCTGACACCGCTCACCGTGAAGCGCAGGAACGAGCGCCGCACGGGCGAGTTGTCGACCACTACCTGCGTGGACGTGCCGTAGTTGGTGGCGGCCGTGTCGCTCTGGACGTAGGTGTCGGCGACCGGCGTGAAGGTCACGCTCGCCGCCGACGCCGCGCCAGCGCCGGTCACGACGACGGCGGCGGTCGCGGCGACGATCACCGTGACCACCCCCAGCGTCACCGGCGGACGGGGGAATCGAATGTCCATCCAGGACTCCTTACCTCGTGGGTAGAGCGCAAGGAATGTAGGAAGGTCGATGAGCCGGCGGGCGACGGGCGGATGAACAGTGCGTCCCGGCAGGCGAACACCTCGGTGTTGGGAGCCCGTTCATCCGACCCTCGCCCGGACGCCATCCGCGGTCCGTTGTGCGACCTCCACTGAGTACGGACGATGGCTGCCCGTCGACCGTCGATCAGAGGAGATGCTCGTGTACCTGTCGACCGTCTCCCGACCGGTCGCCGACCAACCCGGGTCGGGGCCCCGACGCCGCCGGTTCACGATGGTCAGCGGCAACGTCGTCGCGCTCGGCACTGTCAGTCTGATCACCGACGTGTCCGCCGAGATGGTGGCCGCGGTCCTGCCGCTCTATCTGGTGCTGGGCCTGCACCTCAGCCCGGTGACCTTCGGCGTGCTCGACGGCGTCCACACCGGCGCCACAGCGCTGCTGCGGGTCGTCGGTGGCTTCGCCGCCGACCGGTTCCGGCGGCGCAAGCTGATTGCCGGCATCGGCTACACGCTCTCGGCGGTCGCGAAGCTCGGCCTGCTGCTCGCCGGCCGGTCGATCCCGGCGATCGGCGCCGTCATCGCCGTCGACCGACTCGGCAAGGGTGTTCGCAGCGCGCCGCGCGACGCGCTGATCACGCTCTCCACGCCACCCGAGGAGCTGGGTCGGGCGTTCGGGGTGCACCGGGCGATGGACAGCGTCGGCGCGTTCCTCGGGCCGCTCGCCGCGTTCGCGGTCCTGCTGGTCGTCGGGCAGTCGTACGACGCGGTCTTCGTCACCAGCTTCTGCATCGCGGCCCTGGCCGTCGTGGTGCTCGTGCTCTTCGTTCGGGAGCAGCCGCCCGGCGAGGTGGTGGACGGGAAGGCGGCGGACGCGACCAACGATCCGAAGGTCTCCGTCCGCGAGGCGTTCGGGCTGCTGCGCGGCGGACCGGCCCGGCGGTTGGTGCTGGCCGCCGCGCTGCTCGGGCTGGCCACCATCGGCGACGGCTTCGTCTACCTGCTGCTGCAACGCCGGATGGACCTTGGCCTGCGCTGGTTCCCGCTGCTCGCGGTGGGGACCAGCCTGGCGTACCTGCTGCTCGCCGCTCCGCTCGGCGTACTCGCCGACCGGATCGGTCGCCTGCCCGTGGTGATCGGCGGCTACACCGCCCTCGGTGCGACGTACCTGCTGCTGGCCGGCCCGGTCGACGGTTGGCCGCTGATCGCCCTGGCGCTGACTCTGTACGGCGCCTTCTACGCGGCCACCGACGGCGTGCTCATCGCGCTCGCCGGTCCGGTGCTGCCGGCGCGTCTGCGGACCACCGGAATCGCGTTGGTGCAGACCGGGCAGGCCCTCGCGTACCTCGTCTCCTCCGTGCTGTTCGGTCTGGCCTGGCAGGCGTGGGGGCCGGAGAACGCGATCCGCGCGGCGGCCGTGGCCGTCGCCGGCGTCCTGGTCGGCACGCTGCTCCTGCTGGCCTCCCCGTCCCGACTCACCACCCGGAAGGTACCCCGATGACAGCGATGTCGACCCGAGCGAAGCTCGGCGTGGTGGTCGCCTCGGCAGTGCTGTTGGGCGCGGTGGCGGCCGGCTACGCCGCCACTGCCGCGCAGGCTCCCCGGACGCCGCCACCCGCCAGCGGCGAGCAGACGGTCACCCTGGCACCCGGGCCCCGCCTGCTGGCGATCACCGACCGGCACGTCTCCACGGTCGCCGCGACCGACCCCGCCGGGCCGCGCACCGTCGCCGGCCTGGAGTGCCTCCGGGTGTACGCGGCGGCCGGCACCGGGGTCTGTCTGAAGCCGGAGACCGCGTGGTCATACCAGGTTGTCGTGCTCGACGCGACGTTGCGCCAGACGAGGGCGGTCAGTGTGCCGGGGCTGCCGAACCGGGCCCGGGTCTCGGCGTCCGGCCGGATGGTCTCCTGGACGACGTTCGTCGGTGGCGACTCGTACACCTCCAGTGGATTCTCCACCCGCACCGGGATCCTCGACACCCGCACCGGCACCACAGTGGCCTCGCTCGAAGAGTTCGCGATCACCCGGAACGGCCGGAGCTACCGCAACGCGGACGTCAACTACTGGGGCGTCACCTTCACCGCCGACGACAACAGCTTCTACGCGACGATGGCTACCGGTGGTAGGAGGTACCTCGTCCGGGGTGACCTCGCGGCTCGTACGGTCGAGACGCTGAAGGAGAACGTCGAGTGCCCGTCGCTGTCACCGGACGGCACCCGGCTCGCGTTCAAGGAGGCGGTCGACGCCGACCCGACGAAGGGCTGGCGGCTGTCGGTCCTGGACCTGTCGAGTATGCGGGTCACCGCGACCGCCGAGGTCCGCAGCGTCGATGACCAGGCCGCGTGGCTGGACGGCGGAAAGCTGGCCTACGCGCTGCGCCGGGACGACGGCGAGCCCGACGTCTGGAGCGTTCCGGCGGACGGGTCCGGTACGCCGACGCTGGTGATCCCCGGCGCGGAGTCGCCGTCCCCGCTCACCTGACGGTCCGGTTCCCGGCCCGGGTGGTCCGGACACCTGAACGCCTTGACGCGGACAGCATTCCGTCATGTCGGATTCCGCCGCGCAGCCATCGCCGTTCATCGACGTTCCCGAGGCTGTTGACCATGACAAGGCTGAGCCGTCGCATATTCGTCCTCAGTGGACTGGTGACCGCCGGAGTCGCTGTGACACCCCGCCAGGGTGCCCGCGCCGCGGTGCCGTACCCCTTCAAACTCGGTGTGGCGTCCGGTGACCCAGCGCCCGACAGCGTGGTCCTCTGGACCCGGCTGGCACCCTCCCCGCTCAACGCCGACGGGCAGGGCGGCATGGCCAACGCCGACGTGACAGTGGAGTGGCAGGTGTCCACCACCGACCGGTTCACCTCGCTGGTCTCCTCCGGCTCGGTGGTCGCCCGGTACGCCGACGCGCACTCCGTGCACGCCATCGCGGGTGGGCTCGCCGCCGACTCCGACTACTACTACCGGTTCCGGGCCCAGGGGCAGATCTCGCCGGTCGGGCGGACCCGGACCGCCCCGGCGCCCAGCGCCTTCGGCCGCGACCTGGTGATGGCCTTCGCCTCCTGCGCCCACTACGAGGCCGGCTACTACACCGCGTACCGGCGGATGGCCGAGGACAACCCCGGTCTGATCCTGCACCTGGGCGACTACATCTACGAGGGCGGCGTCGGCAGCTCCACGGTGCGGCAGCACGTCGGCGCGGAGATCGTGTCGCTGGCCGACTACCGCCGCCGGTACGCGTTGTACAAGTCCGACCCGGACCTGCAGGCGGCCCACGCGGCGGCACCCTGGCTGGTGGTGCCGGACGACCACGAGGTGGAGAACAACTACGCCACCATGGTCCGCAACGACAGCAGCCCCACGCTGACCGCCGCCCAGTGGACCGCCCGGCGCACCGCCGCGTACCGGGCCTACTACGAGAACATGCCGCTGCGACCGGCGTCCGCCGCCAACGGCAACAGCATTCCGCTGTACCGGCGCATCCGGTGGGGACAACTCGCGACCTTCCACATGCTCGACACCCGGCAGTTCCGCGACGACCAGGCCTGCGGCGACGGGTGGAAGGTCTGCGCCGACGCGGATCTGGCCTCCCGGTCACTGACCGGCGCCACCCAGGAGGCGTGGCTGCTCGACGGGCTGGCCCAGCGCTACGGCACCTGGGACATCCTCGGCCAGCAGGTCTTCTTCGCCCAGCAGCTCGACGCGAACGGGGCGGCGAGCATGGACGCGTGGGATGGCTACCGGGCCTCCCGCAGCCGCATCCAGACCGGCTGGCAGCAGCGCGGGGTGCGCAACCCGCTGGTGCTCACCGGCGACGTGCACCGGTCGTGGGCCAACAACCTCAAGGCCGACTACGCCAACCCCTCCTCGGCAACCGTCGGCACCGAGCTGGTCTGCACCTCGATCAGCTCGACCGGCAACGGCAGCGGCAGCACCACGGTCCCGAACGCGGCGGCCAACCCGCACCTGAAGTTCTACTCGGACCGGCGCGGCTACGTCCGTACCACCATCAGCCGCAGCCAGGTCCGCGCGGACTTCCGCGCGGTGAACTCCGTGACCGAGCACGGCGCGGCGGCGTCCACCGTGCGTTCGTTCGTCATCCTCGACGGCCAGCCCGGCCTGCAGGCCGGGTAAGGGAGAGAGCCACAATGACCGCGATCACCGCACTGCTCACCGCGTCCCTGCTCATCCCGAACGTGGTCCTCGGCCCGACCGCGATGACCGCCGAGGCGGTCACGTGGACCACAGCGAACAGCGTCGCCACCGGCGACCAGGACCTGCCCTCCATCGCCATGAACCGCAACGGTCACGTCGCAGTGGTCTGGGAGGACGACCGGGACGGCACCGCCCCGGAGGACGACACCCACAGCGAGATCTACCTGCGGCTGTTCCGCGACGGCACGCCCGCGTACGAGCTGAAGCTCAGCACCGGGGGGACCAGCGGGGCCGCCTGGCGGCACCTCAGCCCCGACGTGGGGCTCGACGACCGGGGCAACGCCGTGGTGGTCTGGGCCGCCGACGGCGACGGCAACGGCGTCTACAACATCCAGTACCGCGTGGTGTCGCCCGCCGGCGCGGTGCTCGGCTCGGGGCAGGCCAACGCCAGCGACGCCGGGCAGCAGATCTGGCCGAAGGTCTCGGTCGACCCGGACGGCGCGCCCACCAACGCCGCCGCCGTCGGCTTCACAGTGGTCTGGGAGGACGTGCAGGGCACCGCTCCCGCCACCGTCAAGGCCGCCGGCTTCACCGCCGCCACCACCAAGGCGTACGAGGTGACGGCCTCGCAGACGACGGGCACGCACCACCGTCCCGACGTGGCGGTGTCCGCCTCCGGCGAGGCGCTGGTGGTCTGGGACGAGGACGCCGACGCCAACGGCTCGTACAACATCGGGCTGACCCGGCTGGCCCGGCCCAACGGTGCCGTGGCGCTGTCGCGGCGGACGGCCAACGCCCAGAGCGGCGGGCAGCAGCAGCGCGCCTCGGTGGCGGCGAACTTCGCCGGCGACTTCACGGTCGGTTGGGAATCCGACCACACCGGCACCCGGGGTGTCTGGGCCCGATCGTTCACCGCCGCGGGCACGGCCCGGCACGACGAGGTTCCGGTCTCCACCGGCGCCGGCGCCACCGCTCCCGCTGTCGGCATCGACGACCAGGACAACGTGGTGGTGGGCTGGACGGTGTCCGGCGCCAACCCGGACGTCTGGGCGCGGGGCCTCAACCCGGACGGCACGTCCACCGGCCGGCTGGCGGCCCAGGCGCTGAGCCAGACCACGACGGGCCGCCAGGAGCACTTCGCGGTCGCCGCGTCGCCCTGGGGCGAGGTGAGCGTCTGCTACACCGACGACAACGACGGCAACACCTTCGACCAGGTGCTCCTCGGCCTGGGCACGACGAACTCCACCTGGCTGATGTCCGCCGACGAGCTGCGCCGACTGAAGGCGCGGGGCACCAGGGCGAGCTGAACACGTTGACCTGGGTCGTCTGACATCTCCCTGTCGGGGAGGGTCAGTCGGCCCGGGGCAGCCGCTCGTACAGGACCAGGGCGGTGAGGATGGCCGTCAGCAGGCCGAGGGCGGCCAGCGCGGGCAGGATCCGGGACACCGGCAGCAGCAGGAGGACGACGCCGATCGCGGCGAGATGGCCCGGCGAGCCGCCGACGGTCAGCCGGAGGAACAGCAGACGACCGATGAGGTAGAGCGCGGCACCGCCGTAGAGCACTGTCGTCGCCGGCCATCCCATCGGCACCCCGGCGGGGTGCCGAGGCTGATCCGTCAGGCTTGCGAGGATCAGGTGGATGCCCAGGGCGAAGTAGACGACCCCGGCGACCAGCGGCAGGTGCGCCAGCGTGTAAGCGTCCGATGCCAACTGCTGACGGCGTCGGGTACGCGGCGAGGCCGAGGTCAGCACCTTCGCGGCCTCCGGGGCTACGCCCACGAAGTAGAGCCACCACAGGCACACGGTCGCGGCGAAGCCGAACACCGCGGCCACCAGCATCGGCCAGGCGATCATGGCCAGGCCCACGCCGGCCCCGGCCGACAGCAGGGACTCACCGAGCACGATGATCAGCACCAGACCGTGGCGTTCGGCGAAGTGGGCGCCGCTGCGGACCTCGCCGAAGCTGGCGGCGGTGGCGATCCGGCCGCCGCCGTAGTCGACGAGGAACGCCACTGTCCACAGCACGGTCTGCGCGGTCCCGCCGAGGACGGCTCCCACCAGGAGCGGAACCCAGGCGAGTGTGGTGGACACGGCGAAGCGCAGGGTCTGCCGGCGGTACTGCGGGTTGCCGGACGAGGCGTAGGTCATCAGGGCGAGGTGCACCCCGCGGACCACGATGTAGGCGATGGCCAGTGTGAGCGGCGGGCTCAACGCGCCGTCGTGGCGCTGCCATGCCTCCGGGATCACCAGGGCGGCCACGAAGATGGCGGCCATCGCCGCGAGCATTCCGGCCAGCACGGGGCCGTTGTCCGCGCGGACCTGGTTACCCAGCCAGGCGTAGCAGCTCCACGCGTACCAGAACCAGAGCAGGAGCAGCAGGCCCTGGTAGAGGGTGAGCGGTCCCAGCGACTCCGCCATGAAACCGATGAGCCGCGTCAGCGCGAAGACCAGGACCAGGTCGAAGAAGATCTCGAAGGTGGTGGCCCGGTGTGCCTCCTCGACCAGCACCGGCCGGGCCCGGTGGACGCGGCTCATCCGCTCATCCTGGTCCGTGCCGCCCCTCGCCGGGGGGCCAACGGCCAGCTACGACGGGATCAGCCGAAGAGCAGGTCGAGGTGGGCGTCCAGCGCGCCCAGCGCCTGCTCGGCGGTGTACTGCCCGCCCAGCAGGTAGACGCCGAGCCCCTCCATCAGCGCCAGTAGGCCGGCCGCTGCGGCGGCGCCGTGCCGGTCGGGCAGGACGCTGGCGATGAACCCGGTGAACTGCGCGGTGTCCTCGTGCAGGCTGGGCGCGGCCGACGGTCGCACCGCCGTGTAGGCGAGGAACGCGAGCGCCACCCGCCCGTTGTCGCGGGTGGCTTCGTCGAGTGGCAGCAGCGCGGCGAGCATCGTGCGCAGCAGCAGCCGAGGCGAGGGGGTCTCGCCCAGCCCTGCCACCGCCTCGGTGACCCGGAGCTGGCTGCGCTCGCGCACCACGCTCAACGCGAACGCCATCATCTCGTCCTTGGTCCGGAAGTAGTGCTGGACCATCCCGGCGGACACGCCGGCCTCGGCGGCGACGTGTCGGAGGCTGACGGCCTCCAGGCCCTGATCCGCGGCGACCCGCATCAGCGCGTCCGCGATGAGGGTGCGTCGCTCCTGGTGATCGACCTTCTTGGGCATGGCCTCGATCGTTTCACAGTGGGTGGCCCGGAGACTCCGCCAGCGCGGCGGTCACCGGCTGACGGTCTGGCTCGCCGGTGTGCCCCGGGCGCTGCGCAGCAGGCCGTCCGGGTCGTCGGCGTACAGTCGCAGCTCGTTGACCGGTGTGGACCCGGTCTTCGGCAGGTCGAAGGTCAGCGGCCGGCGCAGCAGGACGTCGATGCTGGTCTGGCTGCCGACCGAGATGGACACCACCCGCCGGTCGCCCTCCTGCTCGACCTGCACCGACTTGCTCGACGGCAGCGATCGGTAGCGCTTGCGCAGCGCCTCGACGTCGGTCCACGGGATCCAGACGTCGATGCCCCAGCTGAGCCGCACCCGCAGGCCCCGGTCACCCACGACATGCGGGTGGATCGTCATGCTGGCGAACAGGCCGATCATCCAGAGCAGACCCCAGATGCCGAGGCCCAACACGATCCAGCGGGCGGGCCGCCACGGCACCACGTGGGTGACCACCACGTCGAAGATCGGGATCTCCACGACCGAGAGGCCGATGAAGATGCCCAGGATCGGCCTGACCACGCCGAGGTAGCCGAACGGCTCGTCGCCGGGCCCCAGCGGCAGTGGACGACGCCGCGCCCACACGTACAGGCTGCGCCACGTCGCGGCCTCGGCCTCGGCCGCCCGCCGCAGCAGCGGGCCCACCCGCGCCCTGGTCGGTGTCGTCGTGTCGGTCATTGTCGTCCTTCTCGCTCGGAGGCCGAGGGTCGGTGCAGCGTGACGGTGCCGGCGCCGCCGTCCACCGTGACGAGCTGCCCGGTGGTGATGGTCCGGGTGGCGTCCGGCACGCAGATGACGGCGGGAATGCCGTACTCACGGGCCACCGTCGGGCCGTGCGCCATGATCGCGCCGGTCTCGGTGACGAGCGCCGACGCGGTGAGGAACAGCGGAGTCCAGCCCGGGTCCGTGGTCGCGGCCACCAGGACTTCGCCGGGCTCGACGTGGGCGGTGCTCGGGTCGCGCACCACCCGGGCGGGGCCGGTCACCCGGCCCGCCGACGCACCCACTCCAGCGAGCGTCCCGTCGCCGGTCGATGCCGCCGGCAGGACGGTCTCGACATCCGTACCGTCGGAGAGCAGTGCCACCGGTACCGTCCGACGCCGCAGCTCCCGGCCGTGCACGGCCCGTCGAGCGGTCACGGTGCCGCGCAGATCAACACCCTGGTGTACGACCGTGTGCACCTCGTCGAGGGTCAGGAACATGATGTCGTCGGGCTGGTCCAGCAACCCGTTGGCGTGCAGGTCGGCGCCGATGAGCAGCAGTTGGCGACGGGTCTCGCGCAGCGGGTACAGCCCGGCGAACTTGCCGGCCTCGCGCAGGCCGGCCAACGACCGCGCCCGGCGCAACAGGAAAGCGGCGATCCCGCCCCGCACCGGCCGCCGACGGCGAGCTCGGGTGACCAGTTCCTCCAGCGCTGTCTCCGCCGCTGCGGCGGCCCGCTGGAAGCGCTGGTCGGGACCCTGGTGCGGATCGGTCACCCGCAGGTAGTTGGCGACCGCGGCGAAGACCGGTGTGGGGTCCTCCGCCCAGCGCGGCACTCCGAGGTCGACTTCGGCGACGCCCCGGTGCCCGTAGACGTCCAGGAAGGCCGCCATGCCGATGTCGGGCAGCGTCCCGCGCAGGTGGCGTGCGGCCAACTCGGCCGGCGGGGTGTCCAGGAGAAGCTGCCGGTGGTCGCCCACGCCCTGGGCGAGCCGCCACAGGGCCAGGTCCATCTCGATGGTGACGTTGTGCGGCATGCCGCCGAGCACGGTGTGGATCTCGTCGGGGCCGGCGACGCCCTTGAGCAGCGCGGCCGGTAGGGCGGCGGCGAGCATCCCGGCGACGATCGGCCACATGATCGCGTCGGCGCTGTCATCGGCCTCGGCGTCCTGCGCCTGCACGAAGCGCAGCCGGTCGGCGGTGGTACGCAGCTCGGCGGGGGCTGCTGAGCTCACCCTCAGCTGTTCGATCGCCTCGAACATCCGGGTCCGCGCGGCCTCGGGACGGGCCAGCGCCCGCAGGATGCCCACCACCGCGCGGCGGGCCGTCCGCAGCGACGCGGCGCCCGGCGCCCCACCGCGCCGGGCGCCGCCGCTGGCCGGGGCGAACCGGGGATCGGCCAGCACGTGCTGCATCACCGCCTGGGCGCGCGGCCCGAAGTCGACGGCCAGGAGCTTCACCAGCCGCTTGCGGGACGACCGGTCACGGGCGAGGTCGGTCAGGTCGCCGTAGAGGCGGCCGCCGATGTCGACGATCTCGACCCGCACCCCGAGCGCGGCGAGCATCGCGGCGATCTGCGTCCGCAGAGTCGACATGCCCATCGGGGTGACCGGTTGCAGCATGCCCTGAACGTGCCCGAACTCCAGGTAGACGCGGGGGAGGGGCTTCTCGCTGAGCGGTGGGGCGGGGAACAGGCTGGTGATCGGCCGGGACTGGAGGAGCCACAGCACGTCGTCCGCGTCGATCGCCCACTCGACATCCTGCGGGCAGCCGAAGTGGGCCTGCAACCGTTCGCCGACGGCGCGGAGGCGGGCCAGTTGCGTGGACGTCAGGCATCCGGTCTCGGTGGGCGCGACGTCGTCGAGGACGTAGTGGTCGACGGCGGCGGCGCCGTCCACCACTGTCGTGCCGAGGCCCGCAGCGGCGTCGACGGCCATCTCGTCGCGGCCCCCGGTCAGCGGGTTCGCCGTGAACAGCACTCCCGCCACCGCGGGTGTGACCATGCGCTGCACGACGACGGCCATCCGCACCGTCTGGTGATCGATGCCGCGGGCGTCGCGGTAGGCGGTCGCGCGGTCGCCGTGCAGCGAAGCCCAGCATTTCTCGATGGCGGCGATCAGCTCGGCGGTGCCGGTGACGTTGAGGACGGTGTCCTGCTGCCCGGCGAAGCTCGCGTCCGGCAGGTCCTCGGCGGTGGCGCTGGAGCGCACCGCCACCGGGCCCGCGCCGAGGCGCTGGTACGCGGCGACGACCTCGACCGTGGGGACGACGCCGAGCCGGTGTGCCTCGGTGGTGACGCAGAAACCGTCGGGGACCCGCTCGCCGTGCCGGATCAGCTCGCCCAGCCCGGCAGCCTTGCCGCCGACCAGGGCGGTCATGGCGGCGGTCACCTCGGACAACGCGATCACGTGCATGGGAGCCCACTCTCGTTGCAATACGACTGCATTGTATCCGACGGTATCTCGTTTGCGGTGCGACTGCAATGTCACCGCTGCGGGTGCGTCACCTCGGGATCGGAACGTTGCTGGGATCTGCCATGCTCGGGCCGGTGACGACCGGTCGCCCCACCAGATCCCGCTCCCACCGCCGCCCTCGAAGCCGTGCCATCCGTCTCCTGCTCGCGCTCGTCGCGGCGGCGGCCGTCCTGGGCGTCGCGGTGGTCGCGGTGCCGATGCTGCGACCGGCCGGGCCGCGCCCGCTCTTCCAGATGCCGGTGACCTGCGGCGAGACGTGGCAACTCAGCACCTACCCCGGTCACGACGACTACGACGTCGACTTCTTCCCGGTCGAGGGCGAGACGTGGGGGCGGCCGGTGCTCGCCTCGTACGCCGGCACCGTCACAGTGGCGGGCATCAACGGCTCGTTGGGTGGTCGGAACCCGGAGAACCCGGACGGCCCACGGGGGCGCGGCGGCGGCTACTGGGTGAAGATCGACCATGGCGGCAAGTGGGAGACGCAGTACCTGCACATGCTCGAACCTCCGCTGGTCACCGTGGGTCAGAAGGTCGCCCAGGGTGACCAGATCGGGCGGCTCGGCAGCACCGGCAACTCCGGAGCCCCGCACCTGCACTACGAGCAGCGTCGCGGCTGGGAAAAGGTCGAGACCCACTTCGACGGGACGCCGTCGGGCATCACCACCGACGAACGCGAACAGATCCTGCGGCGGGTGAGCAACAACTGCCCGGCCGTCTCCTGAGGACCGCAGTTTGCCCGGCACGGCTCGCGGGCACTGATTCGGGAGACAGCGCAGACGCAGGGAGGAGCCGGTCATGGCCAAGGGTGACGTCGACACGTACCACGAGGACGGGCAGTGGAAGAACAAGCCGGAGGGCCAGGAGCGGGCCAGCAGCACGCATGACGTGAAGGCTGACGCGCAGGCCCAGGGCCGCGAGATGGCGGCCGACCGCGGCGTCGAACACGTGATCAAGAAGCAGGACGGCACGATCGGGGAGAAGAACACGTACCCCCGCAGCCGCGACCCTCGGGACATCGAGGGCTGACGGCTTCCGTCTCAGCGGACCGACCTCCCCGGCGTGACCGAGGGGGTCGGTCCGCTTTTGCGCGGCCGGGTACCCCAGTCGGCTTTATCCTCGTAAGAGAAATATGGGTGTTTTAGGGGGATATAGTCCAGCTCGGGACTGGAGTGAAAACTGGGAGTGGGCATGTCGTTTCGGGGCCGGCGTCGTCCGAGCAGAATCGCAACGCTGGCGGTAGCCGTGACCGTGGGAGTTCTCGCGGTCGCGCCGCTCCCGGCCTCGGCGGCCGGCTCGGTGCTGTTCGACCAACCCTTCCACAACAACACAGCGAATGGCATCGGCGCGGTGGCGGTGCCAGCAGTGCCCGGTCTCCTCGCCACCAACGCCGCCTGCCTGAGCGCGGCGGGCAACTCCACCATCGGCCCACTGCTCAGTTGCACCACCTCCACCGACCCGCAGGGCTCCGGCAAGCTGCGCCTCACCCCCGCCGCCATCACCCGCCAGGGTGGAGTGTTCGGCGCGGTGAGCGTGCCCACCTCGCAGGGGCTGCACGTCACCTTCAACACCTACCAGTACGGCGGCATCAACCCCGGGGCGGACGGCCTCGCCTTCGTCCTGGCCGCCGTCGACCCGGCCAACCCGAGACCCCCGTCCACCCTCGGCCAGCCGGGCGGCTCGCTGGGCTACTCGGCGGCGTTCAACGGAGTGTCGGCGGGCCTCTCCAACGGCTACCTCGGCATCGGGCTGGACGTCTTCGGCAACTTCAGCAACAGCACCTACCAGGGGACCGGCTGTACGAACCCGCCGTACATCTCGACCACCAACGGCCGGGTCCCCGGACAGGTCGTGGTCCGGGGGCCGGGCCGCAACGCGGTCGGCTACTGCGCGATCAACAGCACCGCCGGAAGCACCTCGTCTCCCGCCCTGCCGCTGCGGGCCGCCACCCGGGCCGCGTCAGTGGTGCCGGTCGAGGTGGTCATCAACACCACCGCCTCGCCGTTCACCACCGACTCCGGAATCACCACTCCCGCCGGCCAGTACCGGATCAGGTTCACCCCGGTCGGGGGTGCCGCCCGCACCCTGGCGGGCGAACTTCCGGTCGTGGCACCGAGCCTGTACCCGTCGCCGACCTGGCTGAACGCCAGCGGTTACCCCCGGCAACTCGCCTTCGGCTGGGTGGGATCGACCGGCTCGGTCACCGACTTCCACGAGGTCGACGACGCGCGGGCGGTCAGCTTCAACCCGGTACCGGACCTGAACGTGACGCAGACCAGCGCGGTCGGCGCCGCCCCGCAGCCCGGAGACCCGGTCACCTACTCGATCACCGCCGGGGTCGATGCCGGCGCCACCGAGACGTCACCGATCTCGGTCACCCAGACCGTGCCCGCCGGTGTCGTCCCACGCGCCGCGTACGGCTCCGGCTGGGTCTGCGCCGCGCCGTCCGGACAGACCATCACCTGCACCAACAGCAACGGCCCGTTCGCCGGCGGCACCTCCCTGCCGCCCATCACCGTCGTCGCGACCGTCACCGGCACCGGCGTGACGCCGACGCAGATCCAGACCGCGACGGTGGCGACCTCGTCGTCGATCGACGCGAACCCGGGCCTGGCCACCAGCACCACACCGGTAGCGCCGGCCACCGCGCCCAGCGGCGTCACAGTCACCCCGGCCCAGAGTTCGGTCTCCGGGGGCATCCCGGTGACCGTCGGCGGCAGCAACCTCACCGGAGCGACAGCGATCACCATCGGTACGGCCGCCGAGCAGCAGGCCGGCACGTCGGTGCTGCTGGTGCCGTGCACCTCCGGCCCGGCCGCCGGTTGCTTCACTGTGAACCCCAACGGCACCCTCGCCATCTCCACCATGCCCGCCCGGTCCAGCCCGGCGACGGTCACCGTCAGCGTCGTCACCCGGGGCTCCGCCGGGTCGGCGAACTTCGTCTACGCGTCCACACCGGGCACACCGACCGCGCCCACAGCGGTCGCGGGCGTCTCCAGCGCCACGGTGAGCTGGACCGCGCCGGCGAACAACGGCAGCCCGATCACCAGCTACCTGATCACCCCGATCCGGGACGGCGTCACCCAACCGACTGTCACCTTCGACGCCTCCACCACCAGCCGCACCCTGACCGGGCTGACTGTGGGCTCGTCGTACACCTTCCGGGTGGCGGCGGTGAACGCGTTCGGGACCGGCGCGGCCAGCCCGCCCTCGGCGGCGGTGGTCCCGTACACGGTGCCGGGAGCGCCGACGAACACAGCGGCCACCGCCGGAACCAATGCCGCCACTGTCAGCTGGACGGCCCCGGCCAACGGCGGATCGCCGATCACCGGCTACACAGTGACGCCGTATATCGGCGCGGTGGCACAGACACCCCGGGTCTTCAGCGGAACCGCAACGACCCAGATCGTCACCGGGCTGACCGCCGGTGCCACGTACACCTTCCGGGTGGCCGCGACGAACGCCGGCGGGACCGGCCCACAGTCGGCCCCCTCCGGGTCGGTGACCGTCAACGCGTCGCCGACGCTGACCTTCCCACCGCCCCCACCCGGCAAGGCGTACGAGCCGTACCAGTACCAGCTCACAGTGACCGGCGGCACCGGCCCGTTCACCTGGTCGGTCAGCGCCGGGAGCCTGCCCGCCGGGCTGACCCTCGACCCGGTCACCGGCCTGCTCTCCGGCACGCCCACAGTGTCCGGGACGTTCCCGTTCACCGTCCGGGTGACCGACTCGTTCGACCAGTCCGCGACCCGACCGGTCGACCTGGTCATCACCCCGCTCGGTGGGCTGTCCATCAGCGTCCCGGCGATCTCGGCGCTCGGCACCGTCAGCTCGGGCACGACCGGGGTATCGGGTCAACTCGGCCCGGTGGCCGTCACCGACGACCGTGGGCCGTTCTCCGGCAACTGGGTCAGCGTCGTCTCCAGCACGAACTTCACCACGGGCTCCGGCTCGGGTGGCGAGACCATCCCCAACAGCAACATCACGTACGCCTCCGGGCCCGTCGTCGCCAGCACCGGGGTCGGATCCTTCGTCCCGCAGCCCGGGGCGGTGCTGAACACGCCGCGTACGGCCGCCGGGTGGTCCGGCCAAACGGGAGGCCCGAATTCCGCCACCTGGAACCCCACGCTGTTCGTGACGCTCCCGTCCGGGGTGGTGGTCGGCGACTACGTGGCGGTCGTGACGCACTCCGTCATCTGAACCCCGGCCCGACACCCCTCGCCCGCCGCCCCGCCTCTTGGATCGTGAAGTTGTGGTGGGGGACAAATCGTTTTGATTGCGCCCAGGTCGGCCAGCACAAGTCCATGATCGACTCGGTCAGACGTCGCTGCCCGGCCGTTCCGGAGGGAACGGCCGGGCAGTCTCTGGTCCGGGGACGTCAGGCCAACTGGGTGCGCTGCCGGCGGACGAGGTACCAGCCGCCGAGGGTGACCAGCACCAGCAGGGCGACCCCACCGACCGTGTAGACCAGCCAACTCGGCCCGCTGGACGTCGCGACAGTCATGGGCGCCGCGACGGGTAGGACGATCTTCCCGGTCGCTGTGCGTTCCACGGTGCCGCTGGCGAGCTTCGCGTGCACGTCCCAGGTCCCGGCGGGCAGGGCCTGGTTGACCTCGATCCGCACCTGACCGCTCTGGCCGGGCAGGATCGTCACGCCGTTTGTCACCTTGAACGGACCGGCCTGCACCGCCGCCTTGTTCAGCGACAGGGTGCCGGTCATGTCCAGCGCGCGTTCGCCGGTGTTGGTGACCTTCGCGGTGACCACTGGGAACTCACCGGTTCCCGGCTCCGCGGCCAACCCTTCGATCCGGAAGTCAGTTGGCGGCTCACCACCCGGGCCGATGTCGAGGTAGACCCGGATGCCCACCCGGTGGATCTGGGTGACGTTGCCGGTGCGTTCCTTCGCGCTGGTGACCTGCGCCCAGATCGCCGCGTACCGCTCGCCCTTCGATGCCTTCCTCGGCACGGCGAGTTCGACCTCGACCGGTTGCCGCTCGCCCGGGTCCAGCTCCATGGTGGCGGTCTTCAGCCGGATCCACCCGCTCAGTTCGTTTCCCGTACGCCCCTCGGGCACCGTGAAGGCGTTGTTCTCGACCGACGCGGCGCCGGAATAGAACTCGATTTTCTGCGTCTCGGCGGAGGTGTTCTGCACCTCGACCCGGCGGTTGATCGTCGTCCCGGGCTTCAGGTGATCCACGATGTAGACCTGGGCCCGGGGGTCCTGCACCCGACTGGCCGGGATGTCCAGCATCCGGATGCTGATCGCGGCTTCCTCGGCCGGCTCCTGTCGCTGCTCCCGCACGGCAACGGCTGGTGCCGCCGAAACCCCGAGCGCCACGAGGGCGACCGAGGCCAGCAGCACCAGCCGGCCGAGCGGCTCAGAACACCGAATGTGTCACCGTCCCCGTGTAGACACCCTGGACGGTGCCGACGGGTACGTCCACCACCAGGGTCGGGTTCCAGGTGGCGAAGTTGTTGCCGGTGCCGCCGGTGTGGGTCATCGCCGTCTGGGGGACGTTGATGATCACTGCCTGGGCGGCGGTGGGCTGACCCGGTGTGAAGGTGCCGCCACCGGCGGTCGCCGTGGCGGGACCGGACCAGTACCGGACGTTGATGTTGGGGATCGTCTCCCCGGAGGAGCCACCACCGGTGACGAAGTCGGTGGAGATGACGTTGGCGGTCCAGTTGGGGGTGAGCGATCCGCGCTGGTCCAGCACGGTGACCGGGCCGAGCTGACCGGAGATGGTCGAGCCCTCCACGCCGTGGCCGATGTTCGCCGTCGCGGGCACGGTGATCGACAGGCCACCGGCGGCGTCGACGGTGAGGGTCACGATCGTGTCGCCCGTGGTGTCCGCGGCGGCCGGTCCGGCGAGCGCGACGACGGCGGCGACGCCGGCCAAGCCCGCGAGAATCTTTCTACGCATCGAGTCTCCTTTGTCCTAAAGAACCCTGGGAAGCACTTAAGAGACTAACTACGCAAAACACCCATCAGGGCGTGAATGACGCGAGCATCACCCGGTGGGCGTTCGATGATCGTGTTCGATCCTGGATGTCGTGGTGTCGTGCGCGCGGCAGGGGCCTCTTTCCTGGATCGAGCGCGATCATGGGTGGCCCGTCCTGCCCGCTCGGCCGTCGTCAAGGGCGCGCACGGCAAGGGCTCGGCGCCGTGTCGGCGGCCGAGCCCTTGCGAGCGGATTCAGGCCGCGACCACGTACGGGAACGTGGCGGAACGGGCGGCCTTGGTGACCTCCGAGGTGAGGCCCGCCGTGGTGCCGGTGTTGAGGACCAGGGAGAACATCACCTCGGCGGCGTTGTCGGCCAGGGTGCGTCCGTTGCGGACCGCGAAGCCGAAGTTCGCGGCCGTGCCGACCTTGTACGACAACACGTCGGGGTAGAGCTGCCGGGCGACGCTCCAGCCGTACGCCTGCGGGTCCGGTGCGGTGCCGTTCGCCTTGACCACCCCGGCGACCGCGTTCGCGATCTCCTCGCCGCCCTCGGTGAGGTCGTTGCTGGGGTGCCGGAAGTTGGCGGGGTTGGAGAAGTCGGTGTCGTGGGGCCAGAAGATCGGCCACATCATGGGGTGGCCGGCGCGGTTGATCTGCCGCCATCCGCCGGCGTCGGTGGCCAGCATGGTGCGACACCACACGCCGATCTCGGTGCCGTCGCGCAGCAGTGGTTCGTCGTGGGAGACCTCGAGGACGATCGACTCGACTGTGGTGCCGGCAAAGCTGTTCTTGGCCTGGTCGACCCGCCACGCGGAGCGGTCCACAGGTGAACCGTTCTTGACCGCGCCGTTGATGGTGGCGAGTTCGTCGAGGTCGACGTAGAAGGGGTCGGTGATCCGGCCGGCCCAGATCCGGACGTTGCCGCCGGTGGTCACCTCGCCGGTGCGCCCCTCGGCGATGGGGGTGCCCATCGCGGCGTCGTCGCGGGCGTCCGCGCCGGTGAGCTCGTACAACTGGAGGGCCTGCCGGGCGTCGCCGTCCGGCTCGCCGAAGGCGAACCGGTAGGTCAGGTCCTCCGCCTCGGTGCCGTTGATGTGGATCTTGATCTCGTAACGCGCCTCGGCGTGGAAGCCGCGCTTGATGTCGGCCTTGGTCACCGAGCTGTTGACGTCCATGACGAACACCGTGGCGCGGTCGCCGTTGAAGACGTAAAGGTCGTCGATGTACAACTGGCCGCCCTGGGCGGCCAGGGGCGTATCGAGGTGGTGCGACATGAGCTCACTCCCGGAACTGCCGGATTCTGGACTAATCCGAACATAGTGGGCGTGGGCCTGGCCTCCCCGCCCATCGAGCTAATCCGGTTCGAGGAGGTGGGTGGAGGCCGCAACGGCGGTGGGCCGCCCGAAGTTCCCCTCGGACGGCCCACGCCTTCGCGCTCGGCTGATCAGATGCGAGACCACTTCTGGTTGGCGGCGCCGAGGCAGTCCCACAGGTGCAGTTTGCCGCCGTTGTTGGGGTTGGCCTCCCGTACGTCCACGCACTTGTTGGCGTTGAGGTTGACCAGGTCGCCGGAGGCGTTGAGGGTGAAGCGTTGCGCCGTGTTGCCGTTGCAGCTGACGAGGTTGACCTCGGTGCCGTTGGCGGTGCCGGCCCAGGCCGGGTCCATGCACTTGCCCATCGCGCGGACGGTCCCGTCGGAGGCGAAGGTCCAGCTCTGGGCCGCCGTGGTGTTGCAGTCCCAGATCTGGAGTTTGGCGCCCTCGACCGGGTTGGCGCCGGGGATGTCGATGCAGCGACCGCTCTGCGCACCCCGGATCCGGTTGGTGCCGGGAGCCGGGTCGCCCCCACCACCCGAGGTGTAGCTGGACACCCGGACGTAGTCGACGAGCATCTGCTGCGGGAACTGGGTCGAGCCGTCCGGGTAGCCGGGCCAGTTGCCACCGACCGCCACGTTGAGAATCATGAAGAAGGGGTGATCGAACACCCAACGGTTGCCGCCGAGCCGAGCGGGATCGACCCGGTGATACTGCACCCCGTCGACGTACCAGGTGATGACGTTCGGTTCCCAGTCCACCCGGTAGGTGTGGAAGGTGTCGGCGAGCGGCGCGCCGAGGGTGCGGCTGCCCGTGATGCCGCCGCCGCCGGAGTAGCCGGGCCCGTGCACGGTGCCGTAGACGGTGTTGGGCTCCCTGCCGATGTTCTCCATGACGTCGATCTCGCCAGCGTCGGGCCACCCGCCGCCGGTGCCGAGCATCCAGAAGGCAGGCCAGATGCCCTGACCACGAGGGACCTTGATCCGGGCCTCGAACCGCCCGTACGTCTGGGTGAAGGTGGCCGCCGTCAGCAACCGTGCCGATGTGTACTCACAGCGCCCGTAGTGGCACTGGTAGTTGGCGGGATTGTCCCGGCGGGCGGTGATGACCAGGTTGCCCTGGCCGTCGTGGACGGCGTTGCTGGTGCTGTTCGTGTAGTACTGCCGCTCGTTGTTGCCCCAGCCGCCACCGCCGGTGTCGAACCGCCACTTGTTCTGGTCGACGGGCGTGCCGGCGGGGGAGTTGAACTCGTCCTGCCAGCTGATGGGGCCGATGGCGGCCTCGGCCCGGTCGGGGTGCGCCGGGACGACGAGCGCTGTCGCGGTCGCGACGAGGGCGGCCGCCAGGAGTACGAGGGGGCGGAAGCGGAGGCTGGGCCGGGATGTGAACACGGGAGGCTCCTCAGCTTGGGGGTGGTGGAGGCGGTTTACCAGGATAGAGAGCGCTCTCTTTAGCGAAGCATGTCGATATCATGTCTTTCTGTCAAGAGTGTTTCCAATATCACGACCGTCCGTTACCGCCCGATGCTGACCAGTGATCGGCGGCGCGCGGACGCCGGTCGTCGCCATCACGCTGCTCGATGCCTCCGAGATGGACGACGCCGACCCATCGACGGAGTTCGGCGCGGCCGAGGGTTACTCGATAGCGGTCGAATCGACCCTTCCTATTGCCGTGGGGCGTCCACGCGGGACAGGATGACGAGGCGTGCCGGAAACTTTCCCGTAACCTGCGCGCTGCTGGTCTCTGTCACAAGGAAGTGGGAGTCAGTCATGAGCGAGGCGTCGACGGCGCTGGGTGTGCGCCTCTACCCGGATCTGGTCGAGCGGGGTGGCCTGGCCCCCGCGCTGATCGAAACCGCTGCCCACCACGGGCTCGACGTCGGTCGGGTGACAGCGCCGGAGCAGGGGCGGGCCCGGTTCACCTGCGCCGAGCTGCACTCCGACGAGGGCGTGGTCTGTGTGGGGCTGGGCTCGCAGGCCCGGTACTTCATGATTGACCTGCGCGTCTCGGGAGAGGTGCTCGCCCGCGGTGACGTCATGGATCTGGTGCAGGTCGCCCAGGTGGCCGCCGCCTGGCGCGCCGGCCTGACGGTCGCCGAGCTGACCGCCCGGTTCCCGTTCATGGAGGAGATCAAGCACCGCCCAGCACCCGTGGCCCAGGTCAGCTAGTCGGCGGGGCCGGGCGGTCAGCAGCGCAGCCGAGGTGGCAGTGGTGACTCCGTACCGGCACCCCGGTTGAGATAGGTCGACTGGACGAAGTCGACGAGGCGCTCCGCGTCGGTCGCGATCGAGGCCAGTCCGAACGAGACGCGGACCGCGCCGCCCGTCGGCAGCCCCAGCGCGTCAAGGTACTGGTCGATCGTGTCGACCCCCGCCAACAGCCGCTGCCGCATCGACGTCCGGCTCATCCCGAACGCGCCCTCGGCCGCGCCCGGGTTGCAGAAACAGCCGGTACGCAGGGACAGACCGGCCGCTGCCGCCTCCCGCGCCACGAGCCGCTCGTCGACCAGCGTGCCGTCCGGGTGACGGAGGTTGAAGGTCACAGTGCCACCGCGCCCCGCACCCGTCGCCGGCCCGTACACCTGGACCAGCGGCCCGCCGGTGTCGTGCCGCAGGGTGGCCAGCCGCTCCAGCAGCCACTCGGTGAGCAGGCCGACCCGGGCATGGACGAGGTCCACGCCGATCGAGTCGAGCCAGCGCAACCCGAACTCCACGTCCGGAATGCTCAGGAAGTTGAGCGTGCCGTCCTCGAACGCCGACTCGTCGTCCATCGGCCGGTGCCAGTCGCCCTGCACGCTCACCGCGCGGATCGTGCCGCCGGCGAACCACGGCCGGCGCAACCGGGCCAGCGCCGAACGGCGGGCCAGCAGCGCGCCGACCCCGGTGGGGTAGCCGAAGAGCTTGTACCAGCTCAGGCAGACGAAATCCGGCCGTACGACGCTGAGGTCCAGGCGGTTCGTCGGCGCGAAGGCGGCAGCGTCGAGCAGCACGTCATAGCCGCGCTGGTGGGCAAGCTCCACCCAGCCCAGCGGGTGTTGCACACCGGAGAAGTTGCTCTGCGCCGGATAGGCGAACAGCCCGCGCCGACCGGGCCGACCCCGGCGACGGGCCAGGCCGCCACTGCCGGCGTCGAGCGCCGCGACCAGGTCCGACTCGGCGACCCGCAGCTCCGGGCCGCTCAGCGGTAGGTAGCGTACGGACGCGCGGGCCGACCGGGCGTACTCGCGGATGCCGTTGACCGAGTTGTGGTTGTCCCAGGTGAGCGTCAGCTTCGCGGTCCGGCCGAAGTCGTACGCCTCGCCGACCAGCCGGCAGGCGCCACTGGCGTTCGGGGTGAAGACGACGGCGTACTCGTCCGGGTCGGCGCGGAAGTAGTCGAGCACCGCGCGTCGCGCCGACTCCACCAGCGACCCCGCCGCCACGCTCGTGGGGTTCTCCGAGTGGGGGTTGCTGTACAGGCCGGCGAGTAACCGGTCGTGGTGATTGCGCACCTGCGCCTGGGCGGCCACCCCGGCTCCGGCGTAGTCGAGGTACACCTGCCCGTCGGTGTCCAGGTGTCGGTACTCGGTGGCCCGCAGCTCGTCGATCCGGCCGGTGGCGGCGTATCCCGGCAGCGCCGTGGGGGAGGCCGGCGGCGTCGGGTCAGGACCCACGACGTGGATCCCGTCGGAGTAGTACCGCCCAGGCCGCGCCCAGGAAGAGCAGGACGAAACCGCCGAGCACCAGCCAGTCGACCCACACCGGCCGAGAGAAGCTGTCGCCGTACGTGGCCAGCAGCGGCGGGCCGAGCGGGGAGCCACCGTCGCGCCAGAGCCGCTCCACACCGGCGGTGTGCCCGAGGCCCTCGAACGCCCAGCGGTTCGACATCGCGTAGCTGAGCCACTGACCGCCGACCGCCATGGCCGGCACCGGCAGGATCGCGCCGACGAACAGCACCTGTGGGAAGCAGAGCATCGGCAGCATGAGCGTCGCCTGGGCCGCGTCGGACACGGCCGCCGAGCAGAGCAGGCCGAGGGCGAGCGCCGCCGTCGAGGAGAGCAGGAGGGTCGCGTACAGGGCGGCGAAGTCGGCGCCGCCGACCGGCGGTAGCCGGTCCATGCCGCGCAGCACCCCGAGCAGGGCCAGGTCCACCAGGGCCAGCAGCGGCAGCAGCACCGCGACCTTCGCCAACAGGTACGGCACCAGCCGGACACCGGCGAGCCGCTCCCGGCGCAGGATCGGCAGCTCGGTGCAGATCTGGAGGAGCCCGTAGGTCAGCCCGAAGAAGAAGCCGCCGAACGCGATCCAGAACAGGATCATCACGGTCACCGTCGGGCTGGGGCTGGTCGGCTCGAACGCTCCCGGGCGGAACAGCAGCGCGAACATACCGAGCACCATCAGCGGCGAGCCGAGCAGGATCGCCAGGGTCAGCCGGTTGCGGACGACGATCTCCGCGTTGCGCGCGGTGAGGACGGCCCACTGGCGCAGCCGGCCGACGCGCCGGGGCGGCGTCGCGGAGACGTCACCGTCGTCGGTGGTACCTGACGGCCCCTCGGTCGCGCGCTGCTCGGCGAAGCGGTCGGGCCACTCGGCGGGTTGCGTCGCTTCGTCGAGCCGGAGGTGCACCTCGGCCAGGGACCGCACGCCGAAGAACTCCCGGGCGGCGGCCGGGGTGCCGGTGAACGCCAGTCGGCCCTGACGGGTCAGCACGACGACCCGGTCGCAGTGGTCCACGTCGGTGATCTGGTGGCTGGTCAGCACGACGGTGGCGCCCGTGTCCGCGAGCGCCCGGAGCACCCGGAGCAGTTCCACGGCGATCGCCGGGTCCAATCCGGAGGTGGGCTCGTCGAGGAAGAACACACCGGGCCGGGTGAGCAGCTCGACGGCGATGCTGGCGCGCTTGCGTTCACCGCCGCTGAGCAGGCCGACCGGCGTGGTGGCCCGGTCGGTGAGTCGCAGCTCGGCGAGCACCTCCGCGACTCGGTCACTGATCTCGGCGGGCCCGGTGGTGGAGGGCAGGCGCAGTCTGGCGGCGTACCGCAGGGTGCGGGCCAGGGGCAGCTCGCGGTGGATGATGTCGTCCTGCGGAACGATTCCGATGGTGCCGGCCGCGGTGGTGCCGTCGTACGTCACGGTGCCCGATGCCGGTTGCTGTACCCCGGCGAGGATCTCCAGCAGGGTGGTCTTGCCGGCGCCGCTGGCGCCGATGATCGCGACCAGCTCGCCCGGCGCGATGCTCACTGAGATGTCGGTCAGGATCCGGCGACCGCTCCGGACGCTCTGACCCAGTCCCTGAGCGGCGATGCCGACACCGGCACGCGGGGGAGACGTGGTCTGCTCGGTCGTCATGTCGAGTGCTCGATCCGGTCGGGGAGGGGTCCGCCTGAATATCGTGCCTCGCCGATGCTACTGAGCGGCCGCGCAGTGCGCCCCGGAGTGGACGGTCAGCGACCGTCGTCCGTTCAGCCGGTGGTGGTCCGCGCCTGGAGGAGGTCGAGGCAGTTGCGCCACAGCGTCTCCAGCTGGGTCGGATCGTTGAGCAACTTCGCGAGAAGGACCCGCCCTTCGATCTGCGCGACGATCGATCGGGCGGCCTCCCGGCTGTCGACCGCCGGGCCCGCCAGGCCGCGCTCCTTCGCCTCGACGACGACCTGCTCGATGAGGCTGATCTGCTCCTCGAAGATCTCCTGGAGCCGGCCGCGGATCTCCTCGGCCTGGTTGCTGAGTTCGAGGGCGAGGTTGCCGAACAGGCAGCCCGCGACCACGCCGGCCTTCTGCTGGCCGACGCGCTGGATCTCCTCGGTGGCCTCGAACAGGTCCCGGAGTCGCTGTAGCGGGTCGCGCTCGCTGCCGAGCAGTTGCTCCCACTGGCGTCGCTGGGTGATCCAGTGCTCGTCGATGACGGCGCGGGCGAGCGCCTGCTTGGACTCGAAGAAGTAGTAGAAGCTGCCCTTCGGCACGCCCGCCGCCGCGCAGATTTCGGCCACGCCGAGCGCCGTGTAGCCGCGCTGCTCGATCAGCGTGGCGGCCGCGTCGAGGATCTTGTTCTTCGCGTCACTGGTTCGACCCATGCCTCGACGATACACGACCGGTCGGCTAGCTTTTAGTAGACCAGTCGTCTAGCGAAGGTGGTTCCCTCATGAACAGCAGTCAGAGCCAGAAGGTCGTCGTTATCACCGGTGCCTCCCAGGGCATCGGCGCCGACCTCGTGGCCGCCTACCGCAAGCTCGGGTGCGGCGTCGTGGCGACCTCGCGCTCGATCGGCGCGTCCGACGACCCGGAGATCGTCACCGTCCAGGGCGACATCGCGGAGGCCGACACCGCCGAGCGGGTGGTACGTGCCGCACTGGACCGCTTCGGGCGGATCGACACTCTCGTGAACAACGCCGGTGTCTTCGTCGCCAAGCCGTTCACCGACTACACCGACGAGGAGTTCGACCTGGTCACCGGGGTCAACCTCGCCGGCTTCTTCCACCTCACCCGCCGCGTCCTGCCGCACCTGCTGGCCGGGGGCTCGGGGCACATCGTCAGCATCACGACCAGCTTCGTCGACCAGCCCAGTTCGCACGTTCCGTCGGTGCTCGCGTCGCTGACCAAGGGCGGCCTCAGCTCGGCCACCAAGTCCCTGGCCATCGAGTACGCGGCTCGGGGCGTACGGGTCAACGCCGTCGCGCCCGGCATCATCAAGACCCCGATGCACCCGGTCGAGACGCACGAGACGCTCGCGGGCCTGCACCCGGTCGGCCGGATGGGCGAGACCAGCGACGTCGTCGACGCCGTCCTCTATCTCGAGTCCGCCCCGTTCGTCACCGGCGAGATCCTGCACGTCGACGGCGGCCAGAACGCCGGTCACTGATCCCGCACACCGAGCGGGCCGCAGACTCCCACCGAGGCAGGATCCGCACCGCCGGTGCGGATCCTGCCCGACGACGACCGGTCAGACACCCCGCGCGGGGGTACGCCTCGTGCGGCGGTGGGTCATATGCGGGACCTGGTCTGTGCCGTCACGAACCGCGCATAAGGGATTTTCGGGCTCTGACCCGTCGTCCGGTGCCCATCGCTCCAGGGTGGTGACCGTCGATGCGTGCGGGCGGTAGAGGCGTGGGTCACATCAGCCGCCAGGGGCTCGCGGTGCGCCTCGCGTACGGCGCTGGGCTGGAGCTCGATTCCCAGTATTCGATGGCGTGACGTGTGCGCTGCGTTACCGGATGCACCGTCCCGGGGGCATCTTGCCTGGTGGGAAAGCTGCGGGAACGGCCGGGGTCGATTGGCGCGTTGTCGCAGGTGGGCGTGGGTGCTGCGGTCAGGCCTCGGGTCCCGGGAGGGACTGTCGTTGCCGCTGTGGTGGACGAACACTGTGCGACATCTATATTGCCGGATTGTTACTTTTTCAACAGTCCCTCGCCTTGCGGATGGCCCTCCGGCCGCAATACGTTGCCGTCAACAACAAAACCAAGTGAAGGTTCAACCTTCCGGAGGCAACCGATGACGTTGGCGAGGTGGTACGAGCGATGAGCGACGTGCCCATCCTCCTTGAGATGCGCTCCATCACCAAGGAGTTTCCCGGAGTCAAGGCCCTCTCCGACGTCAACCTGGTGGTTCGCGCCGGCGAGATCCATGCCATCTGCGGCGAGAACGGCGCGGGCAAGTCCACCCTGATGAAGGTGCTCAGCGGGGTGTACCCCCACGGCACCTACGACGGCAAGATCATCTACCAGGGGTCGGAGAGCAAGTTCTCCGACATCCGGGCCAGTGAGAACGCCGGCATCGTGATCATCCACCAGGAGCTCGCGCTCATTCCAGGGATGTCGATCGCCGAGAACATCTTCCTCGGCAACGAACCGCGCAAGCGGGGGGCGATCGACTGGAAGGCCGCGAACCGGATGGCGCTGGACCTGATGGCCCGGGTCGGTCTGGAAGAGAACCCGGACACCCTGATCAAGGACATCGGGGTCGGCAAGCAGCAGCTCGTCGAGATCGCCAAGGCGTTCGCCAAGGACGTGAAGCTGCTCATCCTCGACGAGCCCACCGCGGCGCTCAACGAGGCCGACTCCAAGCACCTGCTGGACCTGCTGCGCGGGTTCCGCTCCCGTGGCATCACCTCGATCATGATCTCGCACAAGCTGAACGAGATCGAGGCGATCGCCGACCAGATCACCATCCTGCGCGACGGCCGGACCGTGGAGACCCTCGATGTCAAGGCGGACGGGGTCGACGAGGACCGGATCGTGCGGGGCATGGTCGGCCGTGAGCTGAGCAGCCGGTTCCCGGACCACACGCCGAAGATCGGTGACGTCTTCTTCGAGGTCCGCAACTGGAACGTCCGGCACCCGATCTCCGCCGAGCGGCAGGTCTGCAAGAACGAGAGCTTCGTGGTGCGCCGCGGCGAGATCGTCGGCTTCGCCGGTCTCATGGGCGCGGGCCGCACGGAACTCGCGATGAGTGTCTTCGGCCGCTCCTACGGGGTGTTCGAGTCGGGCACGATCATCAAGGACGGCAAGGAGATCGTCCTGAAGTCGGTGGCGGACGCCATCGACAACGGTCTCGCGTACGTCAGCGAGGACCGCAAGGCGATCGGCCTCAACCTGCTCGACGACATCAAGACGTCGACGGTGGCCGCCAAGCTGTCCAAGATCTCGCACCACGGCGTCCTGAACGAGGTCGAGGAATACCAGGCGGCTGAGTCGTACCGCAAGGAGTTGCGGACCAAGGCCCCGACGGTCGACGAGAGCGTCTCCAAGCTCTCCGGCGGCAACCAGCAGAAGGTCGTCCTGGCCAAGTGGATGTTCACCGACCCGGACCTGCTGATCCTCGACGAGCCGACGCGCGGCATCGACGTGGGTGCCAAGTACGAGATCTACGGCATCATCCAGCGGCTCGCCGACCAGGGGAAGGGCGTCATCGTCATCTCCTCGGAGCTGCCTGAGCTGATCGGGCTGTGCGACCGCATCTACACAGTGTTCGAAGGCGCCATCACGGGCGAGATCGCCCGGGCGGACGCCACCCCGGAAACCCTCATGAAGCAGATGACCTCGACGAAGAAGATGGCCACACGATGAGCCGATTGAAGGACCTTCAGAAGAACCTGTTCGGAGGCACCACCTCCAACGCTCGCCAGTTCGGCATGATCTTCACCCTGGTGGCGATCGTCGTCCTGTTCCAGATCCTGACCGACGGGCTCACCCTGCGGTCGGACAACCTGATCGCGCTGTTCCAGCAGAACTCGTACATTCTGATTCTGGCCATCGGCATGCTCATGGTGATCGTGGCCGGACACATCGACCTCTCGGTCGGCTCGGTCGCCGCCTTTGCCGGCATCCTGGTCGCCAAGTCGATGACCGAGTGGGACCTTCCCTGGCCCGCTGCCATCGTGTTCGGCCTCGCCATCGGCGCGGTGATCGGCGCCTGGCAGGGCTTCTGGGTGGCCTACATCGGGGTGCCGGCGTTCATCGTCACCCTGGCGGGCATGCTGCTCTTCCGCGGCGGCAACCAGTTCATCGGTAACGCGAGCACCGTCCCGGTGCCGGAGGGCTTCCGGGAGATCGGCTCCGGCTTCCTGCCCGAGTTCGGTCCGAACACCGGTTACAACAACGCCACTCTGCTGCTCGGCCTGGCCGCGGCGTTGGCCGTGGTGTGGCGCGAGGTCCAGGCCCGCAAGACCCGACGGGCCATGGACGCCGACCCGGCGCCCATGTGGATCTCCATCCTGCGGATGGCCATCATGGTCGGCGTCATCGCCTTCGCGGCGCTGCGCTTCGCCAGCGGTCGCGTCGGCACCAGCTTCCCGATCTCCGGCATCATCCTGCTGGTCCTGGTCATCGCGTACTCCTTCTACACCCGCAACACCGCCGGTGGCCGGCACATCTACGCGGTGGGCGGCAACTCCCGGGCGGCCGAGCTGTCCGGTGTGAAGCTCAAGCGGGTCAACTTCTTCGTCATGATGAACATGTCCGTCCTGGCCGCCCTGGCCGGCATGATCTTCGTGGCCCGTTCGGCGGCCTCCGGACCGCAGGACGGCAACGGTTGGGAGCTGGACGCCATCGCCGCCGTCTTCATCGGTGGTGCGGCCGTCGCCGGCGGTATCGGCACCATCAGCGGCTCCATCGTCGGTGGTCTCGTCATGGCCGTGCTCAACAACGGCCTTCAGCTCATGGGTGTCGGCACCGACCGCGTCCAGATCATCAAGGGTCTGGTCCTGTTGCTGGCCGTCGCGATCGACGTCTACAACAAGAGCCAGGGGCGCTTCTCCATCATCGGGAGCCTGATGCGGCCCTTCCGCCGCGACGACTCCGTCCCACCCGCCTCACCGCCGGACGCGGAGCGCGAGCCCGCCAAGGCAGCGGTGTCCGGCTGACGGCCACCGACCTCTCTACCCGCCTCACCATCTAGAAAGGCAAGTCCTCACCATGCGTAAATTCTTCGGCACGTCGGTGGTGGCCATCAGCGCCGCCGCCATGCTGGCCCTCGCCGGCTGCGGCTCCGGCCGCGACGGCGACACCGGCTCCGGCGGCGAGGCCGCCAAGGGCTTCGCGGCCAACTCGCTGATCGGCGTGGCCCTGCCGGCCAAGACCTCGGAGAACTGGGTCCTCGCCGGTGACCTGTTCAGCAACGGCCTCAAGGAGGCCGGCTTCCAGGGTGACGTGCAGTACGCCGGCGCGTCGACCACTGTCGCCGACCAGCAGGCCCAGATCACCGCCATGGTCACCAAGGGCGCCAAGGTCATCGTCATCGGCGCGACCGACGCCGCGCAGCTGTCGACCCAGGTCGCGGCGGCCCACACGGCCGGCGTGAAGGTCATCGCCTACGACCGGCTCATCACGAACACCCCGGACCTCGACTACTACGTCGCCTTCGACAACTTCAAGGTCGGCCAGCTCCAGGGCCAGGCCCTGCTGGACGGCATGAAGGCCAAGAAGCCGAACGGCCCGTACAACATCGAGCTGTTCTCCGGCTCGCCGGACGACAACAACGCCGGTGTCTTCTTCAACGGCGCGATGGACGTGCTCAAGCCGGAGATCGACAAGGGCAACGTGGTCGTCGCCTCGGGTCAGAAGGAGGTCAAGCAGACCGCCATCCAGGGCTGGAAGGCCGAGGGTGCGCAGGCCCGCATGGACCAGCTGCTGACCTCGACCTACGGCAACAAGGAGCTGGACGGCGTCCTCTCCCCGAACGACACGCTGGCCCGCGCCATCCTGACCTCGGTCAAGGGTGCTGGCAAGCCGACCCCGATCGTCACCGGTCAGGACTCCGAGGTTGAGTCGGTCAAGTCGATCGTCAAGGGCGAGCAGTACATGACGATCAACAAGGACACCCGCAACCTGGTGAAGGAGACCATCAACATGGTCAAGGCTCTCCAGGCCGGCGACAAGCCGCAGGTGAACGACACCAAGTCCTACAACAACGGCAGCAAGGTCGTCGACACGTACCTGCTCCCGCCGGTCGCCGTCACCAAGGCGAACGCGGCTGAGGCGTACGCCACCGACCCGAAGCTCGCTCCGCTCACCAAGTAATCACCGCACGGTAGGTAGTAACGCCGATGGGTCCCGGGTCTCCTCTACCGGGACCCATCGGCGTCCCTGCACCCCCGCACCAACCGGCATCGACCCGGAAGGAGGTCTGACCGTGGCGACACCAGTACGGGCCAGGCCAGCCGGCGTCGGCCGCAACCCCGAATCCCCGCTGCCGTCGGTTCCCGGCGCCAGCCAGGAGGAGATCCGGCGGCAGAACCTCGGCGCTGTGCTGCGCTACGTCCACCTGCATGGACCGACGTCCCGCGCCGAACTGACCAGCCGGCTCGGCCTCAACCGAAGCACCATCGGCGCCCTCGCGGCCGACCTGGTCACCGGCGGCCTGGTCACCGAGGAGGCACCGACCACCGCCCGCCGCGCCGGCCGCCCCTCGCTGGTGGTCAGCCCCCGCTCCGACCGGGTCTACGCACACGCGTTGAGCATCGACGCGGACCGGCTGCGTGCCGCCCGGGTCGGCCTCGGCGGGCAGATCCTCGACCTGCGGGAGATCCCCCGACCCAGCGGCATGTCGGCGATCGAAGCCGTAGGGCCCCTCGCCGACCTCGTCCGCGACATGGAACGTTCGGTGGCCGGCGACGCGCTGCTGGTCGGCGGCGCCGCCGCCGTCACCGACACCACCCGCGATCCGGACGGCAGGCTCCGGATCGCCAGCATCGACGAGACGCTCGGCGCGGCTTTGGAGGCGGAGTTCCGCTGCGGCCCCGGCTTCGTGGCCGGCGACCTGGCCGACATCGCCGGCCTGGCCGAGCATGTCCGGGGCGTCGCGGCCGGCATCGACGACGTCATCTACCTGCACGGCGACCTGGGCATCAGCGCCGGCATCATCGTTGGTGGCCGACTGGTGGTCGGCCACCGGGGTCACAGCGGCAAGGTCGGCCACATGGTCGTCAACCCCAACGGCCTGCCCTGCGGCTGCGGTTCACGCGGCTGCTGGGAGACCGAGATCTCCGAAGCCGCGCTCCTGCGACACGCCGGCCGTGACCCGAGCGACCGCGCGGCGGTGGCCGAGGTGCTGCGCGCCGCGGCGGAGGGCGACCAGACCGCCCGCGCGGCGGTCGAGCAGGTGGCGGACTGGCTCGGCTTCGGCGTGGCGAACCTGGTCAACGTGGTCAACCCGGACGCAGTGGTGTTCGGTGGCTCGCTGCGCGACATCTTCACCGCCGGTGCGGACGTGGTTCGGGATCGGCTCGACACGATGCCGCTGCCCGCGTCCCGCGAGCACCTGCGGTTGCGCGCGGCGGCGCTCGGCCGCGACGCCGTCCTGATCGGCGCCGCCGAGTTGGCGTTCGACAAACTCCTGGCCGACCCGTTGAACGTCGGTGTCGCGGGCCAGGGCGGGACCGCCGAGCCCGAGTAGCCGCGACTGCCCGCCGGTGCCGGCCCGGCTCCGGAGCGGGTGGCGCGTGATCCACAGTGCTTCGTTCTGACCTCACTCACTCTGGCCTTCGTGACGCTTCCCGTACGCGTTATCGTACGCTGTACGGTAGTGCGGACGGACAGTTTCGGGAGGGGAGCGCTCTGATGACAGGAGCCGACGCGATAGTGGCGCAGGGGCTGCGCAAGCGGTATCGGGACCGGTACGCGCTGGACGGGTTCGACCTGCGGGTGCCGCGGGGAACGGTGTGCGGCCTGCTCGGCCCGAACGGGGCCGGCAAGACCACAGCGGTACGGATCCTCGCCACCCTGCTCCGCCTCGACGAGGGTCGCGCCGAGGTGGCCGGCTTCGACGTGACCCGCCAGCCCGACCAGGTGCGTTACCGCATCGGGCTGGTGGGGCAGCATCCCGCGCTCGACGAGGCGCTGAGCGGCCGACAGAATCTCGTGCTCTTTGGCCGACTGTTTCACCTGGGTCGCCGCCGGGCCCGTCAACGGGCGGTCGAGCTGCTGGAACGCTTCGGTCTCGCCGACGCCGCCGAACAGCCGGTCAGCACGTACTCCGGCGGCATGCGCCGACGGCTCGACCTGGCGGCCGGGATGATCCTGGCCCCCGCGGTCCTCTTCCTCGACGAGCCCACCACCGGGCTGGACCCGCGTGGCCGCAACGAGGTGTGGGAGTCGGTCCGGGAGTTGGTACGCACCGGCACCACGGTGCTGCTCACCACTCAACAACTGGACGAGGCCGACCAACTCGCCGATCGGATCTCGGTGGTCGAGGCCGGCCGGGTGATAGCCGAGGGGACTCCGGACGACCTCAAGACCCGGCTCGGCGGCGATCGGATCGAGGTGGTCGTCGCGGCGCCGACCGACCTTGCCGCCGCCGTCACCCAGATACGCCGGGCGGCCGACGACGAACCGACCGTCGACGTGGACCGGCGGATGGTGAGCGTCCGGGTCGGCCACCAGGCCGGCGCGCTCGTCGACGTGCTGCGGGCGCTCGACGCCGTGAACATCCCGGTGGCGGACGTCGCGCTGCGCCGCCCAACCCTGGACGACGTGTTCCTGCACCTCACCGGGCACCGGGCGGCGTCGGCCGAGGTGGCGGCATGAGCGCGGTGAGTATGCCGGCCCCGCCGGTGGACCTGACGCCCGGCCGGCCCACCCTCCTGGCCGACAGCGGCACGCTGATCTGGCGCGGCCTGGCCCGGTGGCGACGCGATCCCGGCCCGCTGATCGCCTCGCTCGGCTTCAACATCCTGATCGTGCTGATGTTCGCCTACCTGTTCGGTGGCGCGTTGCAGGTGCCCGGCGGTGGAAACTACCGAGAGTTCCTGATGCCCGGCATGTTCGTGATGACCATGGTCTTCGGCATCAGTCTCACCACCATCGCCGTTGCCGAGGACCTGGAGCGCGGGGTGACCGACCGGCTCCGATCGATGCCCGTCTCACCGCTGGCACCGCTGGCGGCCCGGGCGGTGGCCGACATGCTGTTCGCGCTGGTCACCCTCGGGGTCCTGCTGCTGACCGGCCTGGCAATCGGGTGGCGGGCACACGGTGGGGTCGGCGCCACGCTGGCAGCGGTGGGGTTGATCCTGCTGCTGCGCTTCGCCCTCATCTGGGTCGGCATCTTCCTCGGACTGGTCACCCGCGGGCAGACGGCAGTGGTGGCCGTGCAGACCCTGGAGTTTCCGCTCGGCTTCCTCTCCAACGCGTTCGTCGCACCGTCCACCATGCCCGCCTGGCTCGGTGCGGTGGCAGCGTGGAACCCGCTGTCGGCGACCGTCGGCGCCACCCGTGAGCTGTTCGGTAACCCCGGTTGGGGCGGCGACTCCTGGGCGGCGCAGCACTACCAGTTGCTGGCGGTGCTCTGGCCACTCGTGCTGGTCGCGGTCTTCCTGCCACTCTCGGTCGCCCGGTACCGGCGGCTGGCCGGCTGAGCCCGCGCGGACGCGGAGTGCGACTCTTGGGCCCGATCGGTGTCGGTGGTCGTCGTCAGGCTCACCGGCGTGGAAGTGCACCGACTCGATCGGGCCGGGGCGGGTGATCGCCGAGGCCCCCGCTCCCCGACGAGCACCCGTCGCCCAACTAGGCGATCCGGCGGACCCGGCGCACCGCCAGGTAGAGCAGGAGCAGGGCGAGGGCGACGAAGATGCCCGTCTCGATGCCCTGGAACAGCCAGAACCGGTCCGCCGGCTGGTAGAGCTGCCAGTTGTACGCGCCCGGTTCGAGGCCCAACTCGGCGCCGCAGACCCGACCCTCCGGCCCCTTACCGCCCGGCGGGCACTGGATCCGACCGCCCTCCGCGATCATCGTGCCGTCGGGGTTCCGGACGCCCTGCGCGAGGATCCAGTCTCCCCGGCTGACCTCCGGTGGCCCTTCCCCCTCGATCGGGAAGGTCTGGGTCCGGGCCGGCTGATAGTGCCGTCGGGCCAGCAGCTCGACCGCCGCCCGTACACCGATGAAGCCGGCGAGGGTGATGCCCATGGCGGGCAGCATCCGCTTCCACACGGTGCCGGCGAAGACGCCCAGCGCCACGGCGAACAGCGTGTACCCGATCGGGACGATGCCCTGCAGGTCGAAGACGATCATGCCGAACCGGCCCTCGTGCGCGGACTTGGTGAGCGGGTCGACCCACCAGGACATGCCCAGCCCGTAGACCGTCGCGAGGATCAGAACGGACCCGCTCACGAGACCGAACTTCACCAGGGCCCAGCGGGTCCGGCCGACGCCCTGGGTCCAGACGAACCGGTGCGTGCCCTGCTCCACCTCGCGGGCGACCAGCGGCGCACCCCAGAAGAGGCCGACCAGCACCGGCAGGGTGATCAGCAGTACGGCCACCAGACTGAGGTTGCCGTACTGGTCGCCGAAGCGCCGATAGCCCGCATCGCACGTGTCCCGGGTTGCCTGCGCCACGTCGGCGCGGGCGAGTTGGTTGGCGCAGTCCGTCAGCCCGAGGTCGGAGAAGGTGTGCCGCATCGCCAGGCCGATGGGCACCAGCAGGGCGGCGAGCGCCGCGAGCCCCAGCAGGGTGTAGAACGCCTGCTTGCGGTGTTGCCGCCAGGTCAACCAGATCATGCCGCTACCCCCCACTCGCTGTGACTGGTCTTCGTGGTGCCGTCGGCCAGGTAGGCCAGCACGACGTCCTCCAGGCTCACCTCGCGGACCGTCCAGGCCGGATCGGTGACCGGCCCGTCGGTGCGGACGAGCAACGTTGACTGCCGGTCGGTGTGGCTGGCCCGGATCACTGCGGCGACGCCCCCGATGACGCCGCCGTCGTGCCGCGGCCCGACGAGCTGCCGGTGCTCGGTGACCAGGTCGTCGACAGCGCCGGTGAGCTGCACCTGGGAGGCGTTCAGCACGATCAGGTAGTCGCAGACGCGTTCCAGGTCGGCCAGCAGGTGCGAGGAGAGCAGGACTGTGGTGCCCGACTCCGCGACGCTGCCCATCAGGGACTGGAGGAACTCCCGTCGCGCCAGCGGGTCGAGGCTGGCGACCGGTTCGTCGAGCAGCAGCAGTCGCGGCTGCTTGGCCAGCGCCAGGGCCAGCGCGACCTGGGCCCGTTGACCGCCGGAGAGCTTGCCGACCGGCTTGTCCGGTGGAATGCCGAGCTGTGCCAGCCGCTGGCGAGCCAACGCCGCGTCCCACCGTTTGTTCAGCTTGCCGCCGGCGATGACCAACTCGGACGCCGTGAAGTCCCGGTACAGCGGGGTGTCCTGGGCGACGAACCCGATGTCGGCCAGTCCCTCCGTGTCACCGTACGGGGATCGACCGAACACCCGGACCGTGCCCGCGTCGGGCTTGAGCAGCCCGACGGCCAGGTGCAACAGCGTGCTCTTGCCCGCGCCGTTCGGCCCGACCAGAGCGGCGATCCGGCCGGCCGGCAAATGCAGCGAGCAGTCCCGCAACGCCCAGGTGCTGCCGTACCGCTTGCCGAGCAGGTCCGCTTCCAAGACCATGTCCATCCCTTGTCCTCTCGTTCCGTTCACGCGATCGCTTCGCGGTCGCGCGAGCGCTTGCGGTGCCTGATGGTTCGTTCGCTCTGCTCGCTCACGCGGGCTCCTTCTGCGGGGCGTCGTCGGCGAGGGTGGCGCGCAACGTCGTCTCCACCAGGGCGATGACGTCCTCGGCCGTGAGACCGGCCGCTTGCGCCCGGTGCAGCCAGGCGACCAGGTCGTCGCGCAGCTCGGCCTGGTTGGGCAGGGACGCGCTGGCCAGCGTGCGCTGGACGAACGTGCCCACCCCGGGTCGGCCACCGACCAGACCCTCGATCTCCAACTCCCGGTACGCCTTCAGCACCGTGTTCGGGTTGATCGCCAGGGATTGCGCGACGTCCCGGACCTTCGGCAACTGGTCGCCCGGCGTCAGCAGGCCGACCCGCAACGCCTGTTTCACCTGCTGCACGAGCTGCATGTAGGTGTTCACCTTCGACCGGCTGTCCAGTACGAACTCGATCACTCCCGATGATCCTTCCTGTTGTCCTACGACAGTAGGACTAATAGACAGCTTCATCGGTGACTCACCCGGCTGTCAAGCCCGCGCGGCAGGTTCTGTTCGGGCACGGCGCGTCTCGTCCGGCGCGCCGCGCGCTCGCTGGCTGCGCATCGGGTCCGTGCCCGGCGTGGCGGGCCGACCCCGGTGGCACCGGCAGGCCACCGGTTGGCACCCAAGGGCCAGCCCGAGGGGAAGGGACCGGCAGCGATCCGCGTGGACGGGGAGGTGTTCGATGGTCACCAACGAACTGACGACGTCGAGGGCGACTCCACTACAGGCCGCCCGTGCCCGGGGCCGCGTACGCGGGCGACTGATCCTGCTCGGCCCGGCGTTCGTCGCCGCCGTCGCGTACGTCGACCCCGGCAACTTCGCCACCAACTCCGCCGCCGGCGCCCGCTACGGCTACCTGTTGGTCTGGGTCGTGGTGGTGGCCAACCTGATGGCGATGCTGGTGCAGACGCTCACCGCGAAGCTGGGTCTGGCCACCGGGCGTAGCCTGCCCGAGCTGTGCCGGGAACGCCTCCCCAAGCCGGTGAACCGGGTGATGTGGGTGCAGGCCGAGTTGGTCGCCATGGCCACCGACCTGGCCGAGGTGATCGGTGGTGCCGTCGCCCTCTACCTGCTCTTCGGCATCCCCCTGCTGCCCGGCGGGATCATCATCGGCACTGCCGCGTTCGCCGTGCTCGCCCTGCGCTCGCGCGGGTACCGCGCCTTCGAGGTCGTCATCGCCGTCCTGCTCGGGGTGATCGTGCTGGCCTTCGCCGCCAACCTGCTGGCCTCCGGCTCCGACCCCGCCTCGGCCATGGCCGGTCTGGTGCCCCGTCTGCAGGGCACGGACAGCGTGCTGTTGGCCGCCGGCATCCTCGGCGCGACAGTCATGCCGCACGTCATCTACGTGCACTCCGCGCTCACCCGCGACCGCATTCCCGCCGCCGACGACACCGAGCGTCGGATCCTGTTCCGCGGCCAGCGCACCGACGTGCTGCTCGCCCTAAGCGCGGCCGGCGCTGTCAACCTCGCCATGCTGCTGATCGCCGCGGCCAGCTTCCGGGGCGGCGGCCCGGGCGGTGCGGACAGCCTGGAGGGCGTGCACGCCGGGCTCGGTCAGACCATCGGGACCGCCGCCGCGTTCGGCTTCGCCGTCGCCCTGCTGGTCTCCGGGCTCGCCTCCACGAGCGTCGGCACCTACGCCGGAGAGGTGATCATGCAGGGCTTCCTGCGTCGGCGGGTACCGCTGCTGCTGCGTCGGATGGTCACCCTGCTGCCCGCCCTGGCGGTGCTCGCCATCGGCCTCGACCCGACCCGGGCGCTCGTGCTGTCCCAGGTCATCCTCAGTTTCGGCATCCCGTTCGCGCTGATCCCGGTGGTCGCCTTCACCCGCCGACGCGACCTGATGGGCAACCTGGTCAACCACCCGCTCACCACCGCCGCCGCGTCACTGGTGGCCGTGCTGGTGGTCGCGCTCAACGCGTTCCTCCTCTGGCAGGTCGTCGCCGGCTGAGGCGGCTTGTCAGCGTCGCGGCTGAGGCGGCTGGTCGGCGTCGCCGGCTGAGCCGGCTGGTCGGCGTCGCGGCTGAGCCGGCTGGTCGGCGCTGCGGGCTGAGCCGGCCGGGGCCGGCGGGAACGGGCGTTGTCAGGTGCGACGCCCCTCGTCGCGGGCCGGGATCTCCTGGCGCTGTTCGAGGGCGTCCGCCGGGTTGGCGTCGGCCGGCAGCGACGTCACCTCCTCGAGCGTGCCCGCCGGGAAGGCGCCCTGCTCGGCCAGGTCGGCCTCGGCCGCCTCCGGGTCCACGTCGCCCGACACCCGGTCCGGCGGCCCGACGTCGAACGCGTCCTGCCGTTGCTCAAGGGCATCCGCCTCCGGCGGAGGGAACGTGTCGCCCTGTTCATCCCGGTACGTGCTCATCGGAGCCTCCCACCCGGCGGGTTTCGACATGCCGCCGGGCCGCTGCCTACCCGCCGGCGCGGCACTCACGCCGCCGCGCCGGCCAAGATCTGGGCAGTTTCCGGGACAGTGCTGCCTCCGCGGCAGCGGAAGCAGCACTGTCCCGGTAGTTGCGCGGACCTTGAGTGGGTCTGGCGTCACGCCCGGCGGCACTGGTCCGCGGTGGGCTTTCGTACCGTGGTGGGCACCCCCAGATCGACCGGGGTCGGGCCACCCGAACAGGCCACCGTGCCCACCTGGCCGCCGGCGAGGATGGGCGCCGACGCGGTACCGGTCAGCGCCAGCGGCCCGGCCACCCGGGCCCCCACCATCGTGACGTGGTCGGTGGTGCCGGTCAGCGCCACCGCGCCGCGTACCTCGGTGTTCAGCACCTCGACGGCAGCGGCGCGCGACGCCGTCAGGTCTCCGGCGATCGAGGAGCCCTGGGCGACCAGGGCGGCGCCGGGCGCGACGGTGACCGGGCCGGTCACCGTGGCCGTGCGCAGGCAGGTGACACCGGCGGTGACGGTCAGCGGGCCGGCGTGCCGGCCGGTGATCACTGTGGTGCAGTCCGGTGGGGGCGGGATCAGCGTGGCCACGAACGCGCGGGCCGGCCCGATGTTGCCGACGGCGTCGATGCCCCGGTACTCGACGCGGTGCCGGCCGTACCCGGGAGTCCGCTCGGCGAACGGGGACACGGACAGGCCGCCCGAGCCGAGGTTGCCGTAGACCAGACCGTCCACGTCGGTGCCGGTGGCGGTGAACAGGAACGGTGATCGGGCGTCGGTGGGCCAACCGTAGTAGTTGTGCCACCCGTCGCCGTCGAGCCGGAACTCCGAGGTGACCTGACCGGTGCCGTCGTCGGTGCCGGTCAACCCCATGCTGAACGGGCCGTTGTACACGTACTCGGTGGGTCGGCCGGGCCGGGTAACGGTGAGCAGCGGCTCGGAGAGGGCGTACGCCACGTCGGGCCGTGTCGCGTCGACCGTCCAGGTGCGGGTCACCGCCTTCCCGGTGGCCGGTTCGCTGACGCGGGCGGTCAGCCGGTGGGTGCCCCGCGACAGGCGCAGGGCGGACAGGTCCACGTCCCGGTCGGTGCCGGTGTCGGCCACCGGCCGGCCGTCGAGGGTCCAGCGCACGCGTGGCGCCCGATCCGTGGGCTGGTTGGTCCGCACGTACACCACATCCTGCGCGCCGACCGGTCGGTCGGTCGCGGTGGACGCGGTGATCGCCAGCGGCGACTCCACCACCGGGGTACGCACCGTGGTGTCCACTGTCCAGGTACGGGTCTGGGTCAGCGCCGGTGAGCTGCGGATCGCCGGGTCGCGGACGAACTCCGTCGGGTCGGTCACCGTGGCGGTCACCGTGTGCCGGCCGGGGGAGAGCCGTAGTTTCCGCAGGTCCAGATGGCGGGCGTTGCCGGTGCGCGGCACCGCACTGCCGTCCACCGACCACGTCACCGTCAGCGCGTGGCTCACCGGGTGCAGGGTGTCCACCCAGAGCAGTCGGTCCGCGCCCACCGCCTGATCGGTGGCCGTGCCGCCCTGCACGATGCCGACCCGGGCGGCGATCCGTTCGGTCATCCGCTCGCGGCCGACCTGGTCGAAGTAGAAGCCCAGCGACTTCATCATCGAGTGCCGGCTCGGTCGCCACACCCCACGCTGGAGGTACAGGCCGCCCTCGTAGCGGCCGATCGTTCCGCCCGACTCGCTCGGCTCACCGAGCCAGCGCCACCACTTGGCCCGGGTGTCGCGCATCTGCCGCTCGGTCAACACGGTGTGGTGCGCCGAGTCCGGTTCCGGCCCGCTGTAGGTGTCGCCCGGCACCCCACGGCCGTAGTAGTCGTACTCGTCCTGCAAGCCACCGAGCGAGTGCCCCAGCTCGTGCGGGCTGATCAGCGCGGAGAGGGCGTTGCCGCCGGAGGCGGTGGCGTTGCTGCCGCCGGCCCCGCCGTAGGTGCCGCTGTTGGCCAGCGCGATCAACTGCCGGTTGCCGGGGTTGGTGCCGCCGGCCAGGTCGGCGTACGCGTTAGCGGCGGTGCCGTCGACAGTGAGCAGGCGTTGCACGCTCGCCGGGTTGCAACCACCCCAGAAGCCCATGCCCAGCGCGGTGTCGCGTCGCGGCGCGGACAGGCCGGGGTCGCAGTCCACCCCGGACTCCGCCGAGACGATCTCCACGGCGTAGACGTTGAAGTAGCTGCGGTAGGACTTGAACGGCTCGATCGTCCACAGGGTGTTGAGGTGCCGGTCCACGTGTGCTCGGAAGGTGGGCAGGTCGGCCTCGGTGTAACCGTCGCCCAGCAGCACCAGGTTGAACCGCGTCGCCGGATCACCGGTGACCTGGATCGGCACCACTGTGGCGCTGGCCACCGGGGCGGCGGCCGGTGTGGCGGCGGCCGGTGTGCCGACCGTCAGTCCCGCCGCGACGAGCGCCGCGACACACAACCCCGCTTTGATCCGCACCCTGCGCCCCTTTCCATGGCCGGCCGGCTTGGCGGCGCCGGGCGCCGGGCCCGGCGGGGGCGCCGTCGTCGGGGCCTGCCGTGACCGTGGACATCTCGGACCGTACCGGTCCGCGCACCGACAGGTAACCCTCGGCGGTCCTCGCTGGACGTCGAGGCCGGTCACACCCCCAGGAGCGTGGCCACCGCCGTGGCGGTGTCGGGGTGCCCGTTCAGCAGGGCTGACAACGCGGATCGGTCAGTGGGCGGATCGGGCAACGGTTGCCACCCGCCCGGACAGCCGAGCAGCGCCGCGACAGCGTCGACCGCCTCCGGGTGGGCGGCGAGCAGCGCGCCGACCGATCGCTGCGGCGCGGCGACGGTGACCGGCCGGGCTGGTGACGAGGGCGCCACCCACGGCGGCACCCAGGAATCCAGCTCGGGCAGCGCGGTCGGGAAGGTGCGCCCCGCCTCGCGGACCAGCAGTGGGACCAGCTCCGGCCCCTGATCCCGCAGGGTCGAGATCAGGGTGGGCAGCCAGGGCAGCAGGACCGGGTCGGGCAGCCGGGCGAAGGCGTTCGACATCGTCTCGACGACGAACGGCGCCAGCCCGGGCACCGGCTCCAGCGCGTGCACGAAGCCGGCCAGATACTGCGGGAAGGCCGGCAGCACCAGCGGATTGCCCAGCAGTTCGGCGCACCGGGCCCGCAGCTCGGCCAGCGGCAGCAGCCCGAGCTGGTGCTGACCCGCCCAGAGCAGGGCGACCTTCGGCGGCGCGATCGGGTGCGCCTGTGCCACCGCCAGCTCCAACTGGGACCGGTCGCAACCCAGCGACAGGGCGAGGCCTTCCATGGAGAACAGGAAGCCGAGCATCGCGGCGACCTGCCGGACCTCCGTCTCCTCGGCGGCGATGGCGGTCGGCAGCAGCGTGCAGTAGTGGGCGTATCCGGTGGTCACGAACGCCTCGCACCAGGCCGGCAGGGTCGACGAGGTGGCCCGGTAGTGGGCCAGCAGGCGACGGACGCGGCGCAGGACGTCCGGGGCGTCGTCGACGGTGCGCTCGGCGGCGAGCAGGTCGACCGCCCGGGCGCCCAACTCGTCGACCAGTCGCGGGCTGTCGAGCAGCCGGATGGCGTCCTCGACGGCCGTGAGCGCACCGGCGGCGGTGGCGTCGGGGCCGCGGACCGCCCGGCGCAGCCGCTGCTCCAGGACCTGCTCGACGGTCACCCCCTCGTAGCCCAGCTCGATCAGCGCGCGCTGGTTGCGGCCGAGTGCCAGGTCCCAGCTCTCCTGGATCGAGCGGTGCCCGAGCCGACGCTCACCCATGATCGGACGGACCGCGTCCGGGGGCAGCAGGTGCCGAAGGATCCACAGAAGGTCCGAGCAGCGGGCCAGCTCCGGCTGGCCGGCCAGATCCAGCAGCGCCCGCTGGACGGTTCGCTTCTCCAGGGCCAGGCCGAGTGGCTGAAGCCGGTCGAGCACGTCGCGGGCCAACGGCGGAAGGGCGTCGTAGCCGACCTGACCGAGCCGGTCGCCGCCCAGCAGGATCTCGCAGAGCCGCCGGACGTCGCGCCGGCCCGGCACCACGTCCTTCTCGATGCAGGTGACCGCCGCGTCGGCGAAGTCGTAGGGGGTGGGTCGGGCCCGGTTGCGCAGCCCGGCCAGCAGGACCGAGGTCTCGAAGACGGCGATCGCGTCGGCGGTGCTGGCCAGGTACCCGTTACGCCGGGCCAACCGGACGATGTCGACGCACCAGCCGCGCAGCTCCGCCTCGTCCAGGCCGTTCAGGTCGGGCGGCGCGGCGAGGAAGCCGGTGAGCCGGTCGCTGACCGGCTCGGCGGCGCGGGAAGGTGTCGCTGGGGCCTGACCCCGCCGCCTCCGGGTGCTCGAGGTGCGCTGGCCGTCCAGCCGGTACGGGGACAGCCCGTGCCGGCTCACCGCCTTCGTCCAGGTCGCCGCCGCGATCGAGACAGAGCCGGGCGCCAGGCCGAACTGCGTTTCGATAGCGGAGTGGCTGGACGGGATGAGCCCGTACCGCCAGCGGGTACCGGTGCGTGGGGTGATCTCGAAATCGTCGGCCGTGGAGCCCAACCCGAACTGCTCGACCCGGCTGGCGGCATGGAACGCGCCGCAGACGTAGAGGCAGTCGGTCGGGTCGACGCCGGAGGTGGCCAGGTGCTGACGCATCCGGGTCCACATGTACCGCTCGCGGTCCTCGTCACGGTCCAGTCGGTCGGAGCCGGCCGGGCGTAGCCGCCGGAACAGGCTGCCGATCAGCACCATCACCTGCCGGTAGGTGTCGTGGTCGGCGTCAGCCAGCGGGCGTTCGATGTACTGGTCCCACCACTCCGACCAGTGCCGCACCTTGCCGTGGTGCAGCAGGTACGCCTCCAACTCCGCGAACCGGGGTCGCAGGTCACCGATCTCCACCCCGACGGCGTCGCCGTGCAGCGCGGACTCCTCGCCGGTGTCCGCGGCCGTCCCGACGTCGCCGCCCTCGGCGGCCGGGCCCGCGTCGGAGGTGGGCTGGTCCCTCGGTGACCACTGGAAGACGTGGTCGGTGGAGCGGTCCACCAGCACCAGTTCGACGCCGGGGGTCTCCAGCGCGTACGCGATGGCCTGGTATTCCGCCGACGCCTCGGTCACCGGCGCGACGACGCTGAGCGGCCCCCAGTCGGCGGGGAAGCCGGACAGCTCCGAGGCGAACGCCTGCACCGCCACCGGGAGGCGGAGTTGCGCAGTTCTCCGAGCAGGGGCTGCAGATCCTCGCACAACTCCAGGTAGATCACCCGGGGCTGCTTGGCCCGCAGCCGGCGCACCATGGCGAGCGCGGAGGCCGGCGAGTGGTGGCAGACCGGGAAGATCTCCAGCCGCTCGCCGAGTGCGCGGTCGACGTCCTCGACCATCCCGGAGAGGATCGCGCCGAGCGCGTCGGGGCTGCCCGCGAATGCCGCGGCCGCGTCGGTGAGCTGCTCGCGCAGCGCGCCGAAGGCACCGGCGACGGTGGGTGCGCTCACGACAGGGACGCGATCGCCTGGCGACCGCCGTCGAGGAAGCCCGCCCACCCGTCGTCGTCCTTGCGCGCCCGCGGCTCGACCACGCCGTGCAGGTACTTGTTGAGGATCGCCAGGTCCTCCGGGCTGCGGCGGGCCAGCGAGCCGACCAGCGACCCGGCGAGGGTCGCGGCGCGCAGTGTGCGGTCGCCGAAGAACTGGCTGTGCAGGATGGCGTCCTCCAGGACACCGATCTGCTCAGCGGTGGACAGCGCCGATTCCAGCTTCTCGTCGTCACTGGTCGCCGAGGCGGCGCCGGCCCGCAGGTCGGCGAAGCTCTGCAACAGGATGTCCAGCAGGGTGGGCGGCACGTCCAGCTCGATGCGGTGCCGGCGCAGCAGCTCCTCGGTGCGGAAGCGGACGATCTCGGCCTCGCTGCGCTTGTTTGTCACCACCGGTATGCGGACGAAGTTGAACCGTCGCTTGAGCGCCGAGGAGAGGTCGTTGACGCCCCGGTCGCGGCTGTTCGCCGTCGCGATGATCGAGAAGCCGGGCTGGGCGAAGACGATGTTGTCCTGGTCCAGTTCGGGGATGGCGACGTACTTCTCGGACAGGATCGAGATCAGCGCGTCCTGGACGTCGCTGGTGGAGCGGGTCAGCTCCTCGAAGCGGCCGACCACGCCGCGCTCCATCGCCGTCATGATCGGTGACGGGATCATCGACTCCCGGGACTGCCCCTTGGCGATCACCATGGACACGTTCCACGAGTACTTGATGTGGTCCTCGGTCGTACCGGCGGTGCCCTGCACGACCAGGGTCGAGTTGCGGCAGATCGCGGCGGCCAGCAGCTCCGCCAGCCAACTCTTGCCGGTGCCGGGGTCGCCGATCAGCAGCAGGCCACGGTCCGAGGCAAGGGTGACGATGGCGCGTTCGACGAAACTGCGGTCGCCGAACCACTTCTGCGGGATCTCCCGGGACAGGCCGTCGGCCCGTTCCGAGCCGAGGACGAACAGCCGGACCATGCGCGGGCTCAGGCGCCACGAGAACGGCTTCGGGCCGGTGTCGACCGACTCGAGGAAATCCAGCTCGTCGGCGTACGTGACCTCGGCGGGGGCGCGCAGCATCTCGGACATGAGGGGTGGGTCTCCTAGGTGAGGAAGTTCTTCAGCTCGACGACGAGCTTGCGGATGTGGCCGGAGATGACCGGGGTGCCCTGGTCTTTGAGGCGCTGCCGAAACCAGGGGTTGACGCTCTGCTGCCCGGAACTGCTGACCGAGCCGACCGGGATGACCCGTGCACCGGAGCGGTGGACGGCCTGCAGACCGTCGAAGACCGCCTGGTTGTTGACCTCGTAGAAGTCGGAGATCCACACCAGCACGGTGTTCTTCGGCTCGGCGATCTTCGGTCGGGCCAGCGCCAGCGCCGCCGTGCCGTCGGTGCCGCCCCCCAACCGGGTACGCAGCAACACCTCGAACGGGTCGTGCACCCACGGGGTGAGATCCAGTGCCCGTGTGTCGTAGGCCACCAGATGCACGTCCACCTTCGGCAGCCCGGCGAAGATCGACGCGAGGATCGTGCAGTTGACCATCGAGTCGACCATGGAGCCGGACTGGTCGACCACGACGATGAGCCGAGCCGGGGTGGTGCGCCGGGCGGTGTGTCGGTAGTAGAGCCTGTCGACGTAGAGTCGCTCGTCCTCCGGGCTCCAGTTGGTCAGGTTCTGCCAGATGGTGCGGTCGAGGTCCAGGTTGCGGAACACCCGCTTGGGTGGCACCGAGCGGTCCAGGGCCCCCACGCTGGTTTGCTGCACCTGCGTCCGGAGCGCTTCGGCGACCTCGTCGACGAAGCGCCGGATCAGCGCCTTGGCGTTGGCCAGGGCCACCCCGGAAAGGTTGGACTTGTCGCGCAGCAGTTGCTCGATCAGTGACATGCTCGGCGTCAGCCTGTTGGCCAGCGTCGGGTTCGCCAACACCTCCCGCAGGTGCATCCGCCGGACCAGGTCGCCCTCCAGCCCTCCCAGGGTGGCAGCCAGTTCGCCGCCCTGGCGGCGGAGGTCACCGGGCTCGCCCCCGAGAGCCTGCTCGAACCAGCCGGCGTCGGACTGCCAACGGGCCAGTTGGGTGGCGCTGACCGGACCGGAGCCGGTGGCGAACACGTTGAGCAGCACCTTCGACACCAGCGCGGCCCGGCGCACCTCGGCCGCACCCGGACGGTAGGCCGTGTCGTCGTCGTCGTCCGTCCGGGCGTCGTCGGGGGTGAGCAGCCCGCGTAGCTCGGCGGTGAGCGCCGGGAAGCGTTGCACGATGGTGTCCACCGAGACCGCCGGGTCCAGCAGTGCGGCTGGCAGATCGAGGTCGTCGACGACGGCCATGCTCGCCGACTCCAGGCTGGGTTGCTCGTCGCTGTCGAACAGGCGGGACAGCAATCGCCAGTAGAGGACCTGGCGGCGATTGGCGTCAGCGAGCCCGCCGGTGGGGATGGGCGCGTTCATCGGCGCAGCAACCGTCCCGCGCGCTCGCGCAGCACGGCCACGGCGTCGCCCGTTCGGGCCTCCTCCTTGGCGATCTTCGGATCCGTGACGCCGCACGCCCAGTCGCCGTTGTGCGCCTGCACGGCCCGCCGCTTCACAGTGGCGGACACCGCCAACGGCTGGAGCTGCCACTGACCGTCGTCCCAGCGCAGCAGACCCAGCAGGGCCGACGCGGCACCGAGCAGGTCGGCGTTGAGCGGACCGGCGGCCGGCAGTCGGTCGACGGCCAGCGAAATCCGTTCGCCGTCCACCTCGACGGCGAGCCCGCCGTCGTCGTCGCGCACCGGGGTGCCCTCGATGAGGACCGGCTCGGCGATGCCCGCCGGGTGGCGATCCAGCGGAGCGGTCGCTGCCGCACTCGCCGCGGGCAACACCACCCGGGCGGTGGCGAACGGGTCGGCAGGCTCGTCGAGCCGGACCCGATCGTCGGCCCAGCCCAGGTCGCCGCCGTGCAGCGGCAGGTCGGTAATGGTCAGTGCCCGCCCCTCGGCCAACGCGGTGAGTAGCGACGGGTGCCCCGAGAGCAGTCGCCAGACTGCCGGACCGATGATGGTGTCCACCTTCGCGGCGGCGACCGCGGTGCGCACCAGCCGCGTCGGTCCGTCGCCTGCCGGTTCCAGGATGGCGTGCAACTGAACCTGCACGGCCGTGTCGTGGGTGTGCACGTCCACACCGAGCGGCAGCAGCCGCCCGGACACCAGTGGCGCTTCCCCGGGCGGCGGCACGCCCTCGGTGAGCAGCACGCCCCGGGCCCAGAGATCGGCCCACCGGCGGGCCGGCACCTCGGTCATGGTGGCGATCGGCACGCAGGCCCGCAGCTCCGCGGCGAAACCGTCGAGCAGTACCGCGATGCGGCGAAGCTCCGGAACGGCCAGGGTCGCCTCGATCACCGTGGCGGCGGCGGAGAGTAGCTCGTCGTCGACGCCGTGCCAGCCAGTGACCGCCACCTCGTGCCACCACGCCCGTGCACCGGCCAGGGCGGACGGGGTCTCGGCGGGCCTGATGCCCGGCGCCGTCCATGGTGAGCGGGCCCGGCCCAGCGCGGTGTCGAGCTGCCCGAGCAGGGCGTCGTGCGCAGCGCCGAGCAACGCCGAACGGGCCCCGGCGAGCGCGGCGATGTGCTCCGGGGTGACCGACCCGGCGACGACCGCGTCGACCGCGGCGGCCACCGGGTCGACGAGCGGGGTGCCGGCCAGCGCGCTGGCGAACGCGGCCAGCGCCGTCGCACCCCGTTCGCCGACTCGGCCGAAGCCGCCCGCGAGAGCGTCGTCGAAACCGGCTACCACCTCGAGCGTGTCGACCAACCCGGCCGGAACCTCGCGCAGCCGTGCGACCTGAACGCCGCGCATCAGCGGCCCGCCCCGGTGGCCGGGAACCAGTGCAGCTCGGGCAGGGTGGCCGTACTCCCCGGCAGCTCCAGATAGGACAGGTGACGCAGGAAGCGACTGAACACCACCGCAGCCGAGGCCGGCTCGGGCTGGCCGTTCAGCCGGGCCAGCAGGTCGGTGCCGCCGGACACCCCGTCGCCGACGTCGACCCGGAGGTAACGGGCGACCCGGTCGACGCCGTATTGGAGCAGAGCCTCATCGGTGAGCGCCTGCAGGTGCTTGCACGGGGCGCCGCGCAGGCCGCCGCAGGGCCGGTTGTTGTTGGTGCTGCACTGGTAGGCGTGGGTGCCGGCGGCGACCGACGAGACGTAGACCCGCTCGACGTCCGACCCGCTGGAGACAACGCCCTGCAACCGCCCGTCGGCCAGCTCGACAAAGGGCACCTTGGTCAGCTTGCGAGGCCGGGCGGGTGGCACCACCGCCAGCACGCTGCGCCGTCGCCATCCGGCGCCGTCGGCGTCCGTCACGTCACGCCCTCCCACCATCGAATCCCCAGGGTGATGCGCATGTCGGCCCCTCCCGGCGCCGCTGCGACGACACGATCATGGACCACGGGTACGACAGCTTCGGTCAGTCGGTCGTCGCCCCGGGGGTGGTGTGCCGGCGGGTGCCAGCGGCCACCCCCAGCGCCAGCAGCACACACACCGCGCCGACCAGGAAGAGCAGCGACGCCGCCGGCTGGCCCAGCCACTCCCAGTACGGGTGCCAGGCCGGGTGTGGCTCGCCGAGGTGGTGGTGCAGCAGCTGTGGTGCGGCCAGCGGCACCGGCAGCCACCACAGCACAGTGGCCACACCGATGAGGCCGTTCACAGTGCCACGGCTACGGCCGCCCTCGGTGCGTCGGGTGACCCAGCCGAAGACCAGCCAACCGGCCACCGCGCCCAGTACCGTGCCGAGCACTCCGGCGGGGACCACGAGGGGCGGTGGCGCGCGGTGCAGCTCGACCGAGAGGTAACTGGCGTCGACGGCTGTCTGCGAGGAGATCGAGGCGTTCAGGATGGTGTCGCCACGTCGGGCGGTCAGCGCGCCGAGTGCGCCGGCGCCGGTGGCGCTCTCCTGATACTCGCCGCCGTCACCGAACACCAGGGTCCGCACGGTCCCCAGGCGCAGCGCGTGCCCGTAGACGACGAAGAGCGCCGGCGGGGTGTCGATCTCGCCGAGGTCGTGGCCGGGAAAGACGTCGGTGAGGATGACGGCGGCCTCGGCCCGGTCGGGTTGCGGTCGGGACGTCTCCCAGGCGGCCCGGCTGGCCAGCGCGCCGGTGAAGAGGCCGCAGACGACCGCGGCGAGCGGCACCCACGCGACGGCGGCGCCACCGGCCGGGCGGCCGAGGCGGCGCAGCAACCGCCGTCCGAACCCTGTGGCCGGCGCGGTGTCGCTCACGGACATGGCCACCCTCCGGCGTGAAGATCAGGCGGAGCGACAGTACATCGACCAGGGAACCCGGCGCGTCCCCCCGATGACCGTCGGCCGTGGCCGGGATCGGCCAGGATGGGCGGGTGGCCGGTCACGGCCACGACGAGGAGGGTGGGCGATGCGGGTACGTGGACGGTTGACCTGGGGGCGGCGCGCTCGTGCGGGGGCGGTGGTGACCGCGATGCTCGCGGGCGTGCTGCCGCCGGCCGTGGTGCTGGCGCCGGGCGCTGCCACGGCGGCCGCCGCGGCGGCGGGGACGCCGGTCTGCCAGGTGCGCGACGACCGGCTGCGCGAGATCTCCGGGATGGTCGCCACCGACGACGGGTACGTGGTGATCAACGACGGGGCCGACGACGAGGCCCGCCGCCGGATCTTCTTCCTCGACCAGCGCTGCGCTGTGGTGCGCGCCGTCTCCTTCCCCTCCCGGCCCCGCGACACCGAGGACCTCGCCATCGGCCGGGACGGCACCGTCTGGGTCGCCGACATCGGCGACAACGACCGCTCCCGGTCGACCGTCGGCGTATGGCGGCTCGGGCCGGGGGCGAAGCAGCCGGTGCTGCACCGGATGACCTACCCGGACCGTCCGCACGACGCCGAGGCGCTGCTGCTCGACGCGTCCGGTCGGCCGCTGATCGTCACCAAGGGCGGCAGCGGCACTGTCTTCCTGTACGCGCCGGCCACCGCGTTGCGGCCGGACGCGTCGACACCGCTGACCGCGCTCGGCCAGGTGACAGTGCCGTCGACCACGACCAGCAACCCGTTCTCGTTCCTGGGGCGCGGGGTGATCACCGGCGCGGCGAGCGCACCGGACGGACGGCGGGTGGTGCTGCGCAGCTACGCCGACGCCTTCGAGTACGACGTGCCCGACGGCGACGTGGTCCGCGCGTTGACCACCGGCACCCCGCGGATCACCCCGTTGCCGGACGAGCCCCAGGGCGAGTCGATCACCTACAGTCGCGACGGCCGGTCGCTGCTCACCGTCTCCGAGTCCGCCGGTCAACCAGCCGGCACCCGCTCGACGATCCTGCGCTACCCGGCCACGGCCACCACACTCACCGCAGCGCCCTCCACGGAGTCCGTCGGCCCGCTGTCGCCCACCGCGGTCCGTCCGGCCGCCGGCGAGGTCGGCGGTGGAGAGGGCGGGCGGACCTGGCCGCTGGCGCTCGGCGCGGGAACGGTGCTGGTCCTGCTCGGGTTGGCCGGCGTGCTGCGGTGGAGGCACACCGCGCGCCGGTGAGCGGACCGGCCCTGCGGCAGGATGGGGGGATGTCCGTCCTGTCCATGTTGCGCCACCCGATCGTCGCCGCCCCGATGGCTGGTGGCCCGTCCACGCCCGCGCTGGTGACCGCCGTGTCCGCCGCGGGTGGGCTGGGCTTCCTCGCCGCTGGGATGATCGACACCGGCCGGCTGGTCGCCGACGTCGCCGAGGTCCGCGCGCGTACCGATCGGCCGTTCGGTGTGAACCTCTTCCTGCCCGACCCCGGCGGCGTCGACGAGGCCGCCGTCCGGGCGTACGCGCAACGGCTCGCCCCGCAGGCCGCGCAACGCGGCGTGAGCCTGGGCGAGCCCGTGGGCGGCGACGACGCGTACCCGGAGAAGCTGGCCGCGCTGCTCGCGGACCCGGTCCCGGTCGTGTCCTTCGTGTTCGGTCTGCCCGACCGGGCGGCGGTGACCGCGCTGCGCGAGCGGGGCACCGAGGTGTGGGCCACAGTCACCCGCCCGGACGCCGCGAGCGCCGCTGCCGACCTGGGTGTGGACGCGGTGGTGGTGCAGGGCACCGAGGCCGGTGGGCATCGCGGCGGCCTGCCGGACGACGACGACTACGGGTTGCTGCCGCTGCTCCGGCTGGCCGCCGCCCGCTGTGACCGGCCACTGGTGGCCGCGGGTGGCCTCGTCGACGGCCCCTCGGTGGCCGCCGCGCTGGCTGCCGGCGCCGCCGCCGCGCAACTCGGCACGGCCTTCCTGCGCTGCCCGGAGGCGGGCAGTTCGCCGATGCACCGGGCCGCGGTGGCCAGTGCCGCGCCGACCGCGTTGACCCGGGCGTTCACCGGTAAGCGGGCCCGTGGCGTGGCCAACGACTTCCTGCGCGAGCACGACTCGGTGGCACCGAGCGGTTACCCCCAGGTGCTGCACCTGACACGTCCCCTGCTCGCCGCCGCCCGGCGCGACGCTGACGCATCGGTGGCCAATCTGTGGGCCGGGCAGGCGCATCCGCTGGCCCGGGACGTTCCGGCTTCGCAGGTGGTCGCCGAGGTCAGCGCCGACGCCCGGGCCGCGCTGGCCACAGTGGTCGAGCGGTCCAGCCGCTGGGGCTGACCAGGACGCCGGCCAGCGGCTCGGGCGGGCGGGACAGGCCGGGCCGGCCACCCGTTAGAGTCTCGCCGTGATCGAGATCGGTGCGCAGGTCGAGCTGTCCCACCCGGCTGAGCGGGTCTGGCGCGCCCTGACCGATCGGGAGTTGCTCGGCCGGTGGTTCGCCGAGGCCGAGATGGTCGAGGGCGTACCGGACCGGATGCTGCTGCACACCGCCGGCCTGCCCGGCTTCGAGGCCAACGTCGAGGTCGAGGTGACCGAGCGGCAGGAGCCGGACCTGCTCGTGCTGGCCTGCGACGAGGCCGGCCGGCTCAGCGAGCTGACCTGCGCGGTCACGACCACGAAGCAGGGCTGCCGACTGGAGCTACGGGAGGTCAGCACGCACGGCGCGTGGTCCGCCGAGCAGCACGAGCCGCGCGAGCAACAGCTCCGCCAGGCGCTGACGGTACGGCTGCCGGCCATCCTCGACTGGCTCGCCTTCCAACAGGTCGACCTGCGCGGGGCCGACGGTGGGATGACCGCGGAACTGCCGCTGATCGGCGTACGCGGCAGGGCCGGCCGCAACCCCCGTCGGCGTCGCACGCTCGTCGCCGTTGTCGCGGGTGCCGTGCTGGTGGCGGGGACGACGGCATGGGTGACGTTGCCGCCCGACCCGAAGCCGGCCGCCGCGCCCGCCCCGACCGCGACCGCGTCGCCTACCGTGACGGCCGGCCCAGTGACAGTCGCCCCCACGGCGACCCCCTCGGCGCGCCCCTCCCGGACCACAGCCTCGGCGACCACCTCGCCGAGTCGGACCCCGTCGGCGAAGCCCTCGCGGACACCCGCGTCGGCCGCGCCACCTCCACCTCCACCACCGGCGCCCGTCACCGCCCGATACGAGACCGACTCCGACCGGCTGTTCGGCTACACCGGCGAGATCGTGGTCCGCAACCCCGGCGGCGCCCCGGTGGCGGACTGGGCAGTGGTCGTCACCCTCGCCGAAGGCACCACGGTCGACGACGTCGACGGCGCGAACTGGCGACAGGACAAACAGGTGATCACCTTCACCGGAGCCGCCGTGGCGGCCGGGGGATCCCAGACGATCAGCTTCGACGTCCGCGACAGCCGGCCCAACGCCCGGGAGCCGGAGAGCTGCACGATCGGCGGGCAACAGTGTGCGGGCCTCTGACTAGGCTGCCGTCATGGCACTGCTGCACAGGGCGACCCTGCACCCCACGAAGTTGGACCTGCTGACGGCCTGGCTGCCCGGCCGGCAGTGGTTCGCCGGACCGACCGGCGTCGAGGTGGTGAGCCGGGGCGCCTACCGCTTCGACGACCCGGCCGGCGAGGTCGGCATCGAGACGATGCTGGTCGGCGCCGCCGACGGGCCGGTCCACCATGTTCCGCTCACCTACCGCGCCGCGCCCCTCGACGGTGCGGACGGCTGGCTGGTCGGCACCACCGAGCATTCGGTGCTCGGCCGGCGCTGGGTGTACGACGGCTGCGTCGACCCGGTGTACGCGGCCGCGCTCGCCCACGCGATCCTCACCGGCAGCGGCCAGGCGGAGCAGTACTTCGAGGTCGACGGTCGGCGTGAGGTGCGTGAGCCGACGGTGACCGTCGTCGTCGACGGGCCCGCCGACGCCCAGGTGCCGGCCGTCGGCGCGGTGCGACGGGTGGTCGACGAGGACCGCACGCTCATCGACACCGACACCGTCGAGCTGGTGGTCGTGCGCCGGCCGGGGGCCGGGGCCGACGGGCCGGCCAGGGGCACGCTGGGCGGCAGATGGCACGGTCAGTCCTCGACCGTGCCGCTGGCGTACGTCAGGACGCGCTGATCTGTGTGCGGTGGGCGGCCCGAGCGATCGGGCCGCCCACCGCTGTCACCACTGCGCGGGAGGCGGGGGCGGCGACACGGGCGGCCGGTCGTCGCAGGTGATGGTGTTGGGCAGCAGCCACGGCGCGAGCCACCCGCCGTCGTTGCCGCCGAGGTCGGTCAGCGTGAACTCGGAACCGGCCGGGGTGAAGTGGAACGATCCGCAGTTGTTGACGCCGACCGCCCCGACGTTGCGGGCGTCCACGTTGGCGAACGAGGCGGACCCGGCGGCGCGGGCGCTGACCACCGAGGTGCCGGTGCCGTCGACCCGGACGTCCCGGAAGCGCGCATCGGAGATCGAGTAGAGATCCTTCACCGGCCAGTCGCTGACCAGCATGATCGCGTTGTACGTGTTGTCCAAGTAGGCGTCGCCGGTCACCTCGATGGGCGCCTCGATGCTGCGATCCAGGGCGAAGACCCAGATCGCGCCCAGCCCGATGTTCCAGTTCAGCTCGTACGTGCCGGCGCGGGCGGTGGTGTTGTTGGTGAAGCGCAGGTGCCCGGTGAACGGCTCCGCGCCGAAGCGGGCCCCGGCGTGCAGGCCGCTGCCCTCGCGTACCGGGTCGGCGACCAGGTTGTGCGAGACGGTGGTGTCGGTGCCGCCGTAGATGGCGATGCCGTTGGCCAGGGTCGGTGACTGCACGGTGTTGTGGTCGAACGTGTTCCGCGCGTTGGCCGTCTTCTCCGACCACATCGCCAGGCCGTCGTCGCCGGTGTTGCGGACGAAGTTGTGCGCGACCAGCGAGTCGGTCACGCCGGTGTGGAAGTTGAGCGCGTCGGCGATCTGGTCGACGATGATGTTGTTGGTGACCCGGACGTTGCGCATCGGGCCGTCGAACCACAGGCCCGCCTTGGTGTGGTGCAGGTAGAGCCCGTCGATGGTGGAGTCGCTCATCGCCCCACCGATCGCGTTGACCTGGTCGGTGTCGATGCGCTCCCGCACGTCGCCCTCGATGGCGAAGCCGGAGAGGTGCACGTTACGGCTGCCGCCGTCGGCGGCGTCCCGCCCGTAGAACCCGACCCCGGTGTGCACCGAGCCGTCCGGTGCGGGGGTCGGCAGGGCGACCTCGCGGCCCTTGATGGTGGTGTGCCAGTTGCCGGCGCCCTCGATGGTCACGTCGTCGACGATGATGTGCCTGTTGACCTGGTAGGTGCCCGGCGGGATGTACACCTTGAGGTGGGCGCGCCGGGCGAAGGTGATGGCCCGGTCCAGCGCGTCGGCGGAGTCCCGCCGGCCGGTGGGGTCGGCGCCGAAGGCGAGCACGTTCGCGGCGAGCAGCCGGACGTGCGGCGGCGCTACCAACTCGGAGTCGAGCAGGTCGATGACGGTCCAGGCGGCGGCGCTACCGGGCGGCGCGGTGAGCCGGACCTTGTCGCCGGCCCGGTAGGTACGTCCGAGCAGCAGCCGCTGCTCGTCGTAGAAGTGGGTGGGCCGGAACGGCTTGTCGATGCTCGGGTACGGCGTGGTGGCCGACGGCACGCACTGGCACTCGGTGATCCACCAGTCCGGGTGCAGCAGCCCGGCCTGCGGGTCGTTGGTGAACGGGTACTGGTTGTAGAGCCACGAGTACTGCGAGGTGAGCGTCATGGTGCGCAGGTGCTTGCCGTTGACGGCGACCTTCAGCGGGGCGGTGATCCCACCGCCCTGCGGCGCGTCCGGGATGCTGTACCGCACGGTGATCCCGTTCGCCGCGCTGGGCAGGACGAACTCCACGTACTCGCCGGGGGTGAGCCGGACCGCCCGGCGGCCGGAAGCTTCCGCGGGCAGCGTGTAGGCGGTCCGGTCGGGTCCGATGATCTCGCCGTTGGTGCGGGCGTTCTCCGCTTCCTGCTCGAGGAAGTCGACGTCCGCGCCGCGTCCGGCGACCAGCGCCGGATCGAGTGCGGCCCGGGTGACCACCGGCTGCGCGCCGGCGGACGCGGGTGGACTGGCGGCGGCCGCGGTGGGCCCGGCGACCAGCACGGCGAGACCGGCCGCGAGCGCGACGGCGGTGCCGCTGGGCCGGCCGGGGCGTCCCCGCGCCGGCGTGAGGCTGCGAAACATCGGTGACCCTCCTGGGTGGGTGGTGGTGGAGGTCCGCCCGGCGTTCCCCCCAACGCCCGACATTGATCGCCATGATGCAGCACCGGACAGGGCACTGCAAGACGCCTATCGAACAACGAAAATAAACGACTATCAGGCCGCAAGAAATGGACGGTCGTCGAGTTGAGGTGTCGCGCGTCGCCCGCCCCGGCCAGCTCATGCCGGGCGTAGGCTGATCCGCGTGGATCAAGAAGACCGGATTGCCCTCTTCCTCGACTACGAGAACCTCGCGTTGGGCGCGCGCGACCATCGCGGCGGCGCGGCCTTTGACTTCCGGCCCATCGCCGACGCGCTGGCCGAACGAGGTCGGGTGGTGGTCCGCCGGGCGTACGCCGACTGGTCCTACTTCGACGAGGACCGCCGGATGCTCACCCGGTCCCACGTCGAGCTGATCGAGATCCCGCAGCGGATGGGCGCGTCCCGTAAGAACGCCGCTGACATCAAGATGGCCGTCGACGCCATCGAGTTGGCGTTCGAACGCGACTACATCTCCACCTTCGTGATCTGCAGTGGTGACAGCGACTTCACCCCGCTGGTGCACAAGCTGCGCGAGCTGAACAAGCGGGTCATCGGCGTCGGGGTCGAGGGTTCCACCTCGGGGCTGCTTCCCCCGGCGTGCGACGAGTTCCTGTACTACGACCGCTTGGAGGGTGTGGACATCCCGCCGGCCCGTGGTCGCCGCGCCCGTCCCGCCACCCGGCAGGCCGGTGCGGAGCAACGTCCACCCGAGCCGGAGCGGGAGCACGAGCCGGAGGTGGACCGCCGGCCGGCGGGGGAGGAGCCCGGCCGCGACGTGGACGCCCTCGCCGTACTCGTCGCCCAGTCGGTCGCCGGGTTGCAGGGCAGCGCCAACGGTGAGGTCACCGCGTCCCGGCTCAAGCGCACCCTGCTGCGCAAGGACCCCACCTTCAGTGAGTCCGACTACGGCTTCCGTACCTTCGGCGAACTGCTGCGCCACCTCGCCGAGCGCAACGTGATCGAGCTGGCCGAGGGCCCGGCGAAGGGTGACCCCGAGGTCTCGCTGCCCGAGCACGGCGACCGCGAGGTGGCATTCGGCCTACTCCGGGGTGTCGTGGCGGACCTGGGTAGCGGCGGCAACCCGGTGGCGTTGTCCGGGTTGAAGAACCAGGTACGCCGGGCTCGCCCCGACTTCAGCGAGAAGAAGCTCGGCTACCGCAGCTTCCTGCAGTTCTGCAAGGCCGCCGCCACCGCCGGCGTACTGGACCTGCGCTGGAGCCCCGAAGCCGACGACTACCTCCTGACAACCCAACCCTGACCGCATCACCCTCGGCGTGTCTCCCGCCCGGCTCGCGTTGATCAAGAGGTTTGCGTCACCGGGAACGCGATTCGTGACGCGAACCTCTTGATCAACAAGGGCTGGGGGCGGGGGTTGCGGGGAGGGGGCACAGTGGGGCGGGGTTCCTGATTCGCAAGTCAGGAGCGGGATAACCGCCCGTTATGGTTTCGAACCGTCAACGGTTGGGCCGAAATGCGCCTGGAATGTCGCTCTTGCCCCGGTCCGGGCATACCTGCGCCGTACCCTCGGCGCGGGAATTGCTATACGGTCGGCGAATGAAGGTGGAGGAACACTGGTGGAACGGAGACACGACCCCGCGCGGGCGCAGGGACGTGTACATCCGTACTGACGGGCAGGGTTGGGAGGTCCGCGCCCAGATCGGTGGGGCGTCGGGTCGTGAGCGGGTGCAGCAGTGCCCCAGCCGGGCCTCGGCGGCCATCCTCGCCGACGCCTGGCGCGGCACCCACCCATCCTGGCGCGAGCTGAAGCAGCGCTGATCCGGCACCGGGCCGGGTCGGCAACGCTCCCGGGCTCCAGCCCGGCGCGCCCGCCGACCGGCCCGGCGCTCGGTACGTTGGTCCGCCGAAAGCGCACAGCGGTTCACGTTCAACTCGCACGTCACCGCTTCTGAAGCATGACGGAAGCAACGTCGGCCAGAAGCGCCAACGCCCAATCCAGTTGCGAGCAGTTGTCGCGACCGTGGCACTCAAGGCAGCCGCCAGCTCGCCATGGCCTCTCGAGTGCCCGAGTCCAGTGGGTATCCAATACACGTTCGGCCGTGAACAACTCGGTCGCCGTGGACGCGGGTTCGTCGATCGCATGATTGGCTCCGTGTCTCCGCCCTCAGGTCGGGTATACGCAGGTCTGCCGGTCGCGCCCGATGGAGGTCCTCATGTCGCACGGTCCCGACGACGAGAGTCCCAGGATCGACGATGAGGCCCGGGAGGCCGAGCGTCGGCTTGCCAACCTGCCCAAGACGTCGGACGACGCGCTCACCGACGACGACGCCCGGACGCCGGACCAGGCTCCCTCCGAGCAGGACGCCGACTAGGGGCCCGCCCGGCGTTCTGCCGGACAGGCCCCGAGGCGGGTCAGCGCTTCAGTGTGAAGGTGAAGTCCCCGGAGAGCTTGCCGCTCAACCGGAACGCCGAAACGACCTTCCCTTCCGCGATCAGTCGGTCGACTTCGCCCCGCGACAGACCGCGACCCACCGCGATCAGTCGGGTCGGTCGGACCGGGATCCGTGCCGCGTTGCGGACCACGACGTCGATCACGTCGAGGTCCAGGTGCTCCGATCCGCCGGTGTCGAAACGCCAGGCGTTGTCCCAGTCCAGGACGAATCGGTTTCGGTGCTGGACGGCCGGATCCTGAAGCAGTTCGGCGGTCAGGCCCGGGTCGTTGGAATGGAGCCGGTCCAGCAGTTCGGGTGGAACGGAACGCACGGTCATCCGTTCCAGGACCGTGAGCTTGGCCGTCTCCCCGCACTCGGTGCAGAGCGCGAGAAGCCAGACGTCGAGGATCTTGTGGTTGGCGTTGACCCGGAACTTGCCGCTCGCCCGAAGGCGTTGGGACGCGCACGCGTGGCAACGGCGGCGGACGATGGGTAGGCAGGTGGGCACGACGGCCCAATTCATGAGCACAGAAGTACACCGGTTTTCAGTGAGAAGTCCGCAGCAAAAAGGAGCGCGGCGCAACTGCGCGACGCGCGACAGATCAGCTCTTGGGAGGTCTCACAGGGTGTACAACGGCACGTCCTTGCCTAGACGACCTGATTGCGCAGCACGGTAACGGCGCACGGTGGCGCCGCTCCACTGGTTTTCGCGTACGCGTCAGGGAGCCCGGGTGGCGGGAGGTGTCGACCGGTCGGGTGTCCGACCCGGTCAGGCGGTCGGAACCGGCAGCACCACGCCCTCGGCCGCCGACCGGTGGGCCAGCTCGATCAACTCGACGGTGTGGACGGAGTCCCGTGGGTCCACCGGCATCGGCGCGCCGTCGCGCAGCGCAGCCGCCACCTGGGCGTAGAAGCTCTGGTACGCGCCGGGTTCGGTCGGCACCGGCCGCAGGTCACCGTCGACGCCGAGCAGGCCGTAGCGGTCCGACGGGACCTCGCCCCAGCCCGGCTGGTCCGGTCGGCCACCGTCGTGCAGCGCCGCCTCCTGGACGTCCAGCCCGTAGCTGGTGTAGCCGGCCCGGTCGCCCAGCACCCGCAGGCGCGGCCCGAGCTGCGCGGTCACCGCGCCCATCCACAGGTGCGAGTGGACCCCGTTGGCGTGGGTCAACGCCACGAACGCGTCGTCGTCGACGGCCGCGCCCGCGCGGCGGCGGTCCACCTCCGCGTAGACCCGTTCGACACTGCCGAACAACTGCACCGCCTGGTCGACGAGGTGGGCGCCGAGGTCGAAGAGGGCGCCGCCGGCCTCCTCCGGACCGGCGAGCTCCCGCCAGCCCGGCTTGATCGTCGGACGGAACCGCTCGAACCGGGACTCGAAGCGCAGCACCTGCCCCAACTCGCCCTGCTCGACCAGGCGGCGGACGGTCAGGAAGTCGCCGTCCCAGCGCCGGTTCTGGAAGACCGTCAGCGGCACCCCCCGCTCGGTCGCCTCGTCGATCAACACGCGGCCCTCCGCGGCGGTCGGGGAGAGGGGCTTGTCGACGACGACCGGCAGGCCGGCGGCGATCGCCGCACGCGCCATCGGCACGTGCTGCCGGTTCGGCGTCGCCACCACGACCAGGTCCAGGGCGTCCGGGGTACGCCACAGCTCGTCGGCGTCGTCGACCAGGCGGGCGTCCGGGAAGTGCTGTCGCGCCTGCTCGCGTCGCTGTGGATCGCGGGTCACGATGGCGTCGAGCCGCAGCCCGGGAGTCGCGGCGATCAACGGCGCGTGGAACACCCGGCCCGCCAACCCGTACCCCAGCAGACCAACCCGCAGCGCCTTTGCCATGCCGTGCCCCCGTCTCCCTGGTCGGCGCCCTGACCTGGCGCCGGTACCGCTGAGAAGAATCTACGCCGGGGGCGGTCGGGCCCGATCTCGGCCCGTCAGCTCACCGGGTCGGCGCGCAGGTAGGTGAGAACCGCGAGCACCCGACGGTTGGTGTCGTCGCTGGGGGGCAGGTCGAGCTTCAGCAGGATGTTGCCGACATGCTTGCCGACCGCCGCCTCGCTGACGTGCAGCCGCCCGGCGATCGACGCGTTGGACCGTCCCTCGGCGAGCAGCGCCAACACCTCGCGTTCCCGGGCGGACAGCGCGGCGAGCGGGTCGCGGGGGCGGTGCAGCAGTTGCCGGACCACGTCCGGGTCGATGGCGGTGCCGCCGTCGGCGACCCGGCGCAGCGTGTCGACGAACTCGGTGACCTCGGCGACCCGGTCCTTGAGCAGGTAGCCCACGCGTTGGCCGTCGCCGCTGTCCAGCAGCGCCGCCGCGTACCCGGTCTGCACGTACTGGCTGAGCACCACGACCGGCAGATCAGGTCGCTCGGTGCGCAGCGCCACGGCCGCGCGCAGCCCGTCGTCGCGGTGGCCCGGCGGCATCCGGATGTCGGTCAGCACCAGGTCCGGTTTGTGGTCGCGGGCCGCCGTCAGCAGGTCCGGTGCGGAGCCGACGGCCGCGCACACAGTGAAGTCGAAGCGGGTCAACAGCGCGACCAGACCCTCCCGCAGCAGCACCTCGTCCTCGGCGAGCACCACCCGGGTCACCGACGACATGGCAACTCCACCCGGACCACTGTAGGCCCGCCCGGCGGGCTGGACAGCAGCAGCCGGCCGTCCACGGCGGCGACCCGGTCGGCGAGCCCGGTCAGGCCGGTACCCCGGGCCGGGTCGGCGTCACCGTGGCCGTCGTCGGCCACCTCGACGACGAGATCACCGCCGGCCCGGGTGAGGCGTACGTCGGCACGGGTCGCCCGAGAGTGCCGGGCCACGTTGCCCAGCGCCTCGGAGACCACGAAGTAGGCGGTCGTCTCCACGATCTCCGGCAACTCGTCGCGCAGGTCGGCGTGCACGACGACCGGGATGGTGGCGGCGTCGGCCAGTTCGCGTACGGCCCCGGCCAGGCCCAGATCGGTGAGGCTCTGCGGGCGGATACCGTGCACCAGCTGCCGCAGCATCACCATCAGCCCCCGGGCCTGGTCGTGCGCCACGGCGAGTGGTCGGGAGGCGGGGGAGTCGTCGGGTACGTCCAGCCGGGCCAGCCCCAGCTGGAGGGTGAGGCTGGTGAGCCGGGGCTGCGCTCCGTCGTGCAGGTCGCGCTCGATGCGGCGGCGTTCGGCCTCGTACGCGCCGACCAGTCGGGTGCGGGAGCGGGTGACCTCGCGCAGCGCCGCCGCGTCCACCGGGTGGGCCAGCAACCACCGGGCCACGGCTGCCTGGACGGCGGCGAGCAGACCGACGGCGTACCAGAGGACCGGGATCAGCAGCACCCCCACTATCGCGTACGGAATGGCCTCCCCGGTGCTGTCGATCGGCTGCCAGATCACGACCGGCTGGTTGGCGTCGCCGGCCAGCCAGGGGCTGGTGATCATCCCGAGGTCGAGCAGCACCAGCACCAGGAACACCCAGTAGGCGACCGGGGCGAACCCGCCCAGCCAGAACAGGTACGCCACCTCCCGCCAGGTCGCGGCGCTGCGGTAGCGGGCGACCAGGCCCGGCCACGGCGACGGTGCCAGCGGACGGCCGTCGACGAGCCCGACGCGCCACCGTTCGACGACGGCCACCGGGAAGCTCACCAGCGGGGCCAACGCCAACAGGGTGAGGCTGCCGGTCGCCAGGAACAGCATCAGCGCGATGCTCGGCGGTCGGCCGTGCAGGCGGAGGCTGTTGGCGGCGGCCAGCAGGGGCGCGCCGATGACGAGCAGCCCGACACCGAGCACGCCGGCGATCGGCACTGTGGTCACCAGGTAGGCCAGCGCGCGCCAGGGCCACGCGGAGATCAGCCAGCGGCGACGGCGCAGCGCCTCGGCCAGGTGCGAAGGGTGTTCCGTGGTCATGCGGAAGACGCTAATCGGGAGCGACCGGGTGCCCCAGCCGTCCAGATCCACTGTTCGGGGTATGCCCAGCACTACCGGCGAACGGGTGTGCCGGGTCCGGAAACGGGAAGAACGCGCCGTCGCGCGGCCCGCGTGACCTGTGCTGGCGGCGGCTGGAGAGACATGGGTGCCAGAACCTTCGTGGTGGTCGGCGGGACCAGCGGTCTCGGCCTCGCTGTGGCCCGACTGCTCGTCGACGAGCATCAGGTGGTGGTGTTCGGCAACGTTCCGGCCGAGGTCGCCGCCGCGACCGACGAGCTGGGTTGCGACGGCGCCGTCTGCGACATCTCCTCCTACGAGCAGGTCCGCGACGGGTTCGCCGAGGTGGTCGAGCGCTACGGCACCATCGACGGGGTGGCGGCCTGCGCCTCCATGTGGGCGGGCGGCGACCTGGGGGACCTGTCGGTGGAACACATCCGCCGGGCGGTGGAGATCAACGTTCTGGGCATCACGTACCTGCTGCGGGAGGCGGTGCAGCACCTGCACCGGCAGGGCCACGGCAACGTCGTCTACATCGGCGCGCTGGCCCTGGCGGCCCCCCGGCCCGGCATCCCCGTCTACCGGGCCACCAAGAGCTACGGCAACAGCCTGGTCGACTCGCTGGCCGAGGCCCAGCACAGCAACCGGGTCAAGGTGATGCAGCTGCATCCCGGGCCGATGCCGACGCGGCTACAGGAACGGGTGGGCGCCGAGTTCCTGGACGAGGTGTACGCCATGCCCGAACAGGTCGCCACCGAGGTCGTCCGGTTGCTGCTGCTCGAACCCGACGACCTCTACGTCTCCGGTGAGCGCGTGCTGCGCGCGGACGGGCGGTGGTGACGGCCGCAGCCGGACCCGCCGACCGTCCGGCCTCTGCCTGGGCGCCGCTGCGGACGGCGGTCTACCGCAACCTGTGGCTGGCCCTGCTCGCCGCCAACATCGGCACCTGGATGCAGACCGTCGGCGCGCAGTGGCTGCTGATCAACCACTCCAACGCCTCCACCCTTGTCGCGTTGGTGCAGACCGCCAGTCTGCTGCCGGTGCTGCTGCTGGCGTTGCCCGCCGGGGTGCTGGCCGACAGCTTCGACCGCCGGCACCTGCTGATCGCCGTGCAGCTGTTCCTGGTGGCGGTGGCGGTGGCGTTGACGCTGCTCACCCTGACCGGTCGGATGCCACCGGCGCTGCTCCTGACCCTCACCTTCGCGTTCGGGGTAGGGCAGGCGCTCACCCTGCCGGCCTGGGCGGCGGTGATCCCGGAGCTGGTGCCGCAGGACCAACTGCGGTCGGCGTCCGCGCTCGGCTCGATAAGCGTGAACGTGGCGAGGGCGGTCGGGCCCGCGGTGGCCGGCGTGCTGATCGCCCGTACCGGCGTCGCCCCGGTCTTCGGTATCAACGCGGTCGCTTTCGGGATCTTCGCGTACGCGTTGTGGCGCTGGCGGCCCGCCAACGCGCGCGCGGTCGAGGTGCCGGAGCGGTTCACCGCCGCGTTGCGCGCCGGCAGCCGCTACGTACGCCACTCGCCGACCGTCCGCCGGCTGTTGCGCCGTGCGCTGGTCTTCGTGGTCCCGGCCAGTGCGCTCTGGGCGTTGCTGCCGTTGGTGGCGAGTCGGCGACTGGGGCTGGGCTCCGGCGGGTACGGGGTACTGCTGGCCGCCCTCGGGGTCGGCGCCATCGCGGGTGGGGTGCTGCTGGCCGTGATCCGCACCCGGCTGTCCGCCAACCAGCTCCTGCTGATCGCCGGGGCGCTGTTCACAGTGGCGCTGACAGTGGTCGGCACCGTGCGGGTGGTGCCGCTGGTGCTGCTGGCCCTGCTGCCCGCCGGGATGGCCTGGGTGACGGTGCTGGCCAACGTCAACGCCGAGATGCAGCTCTTCCTGCCCAGCTGGGTGCGGGCCCGGGGCCTGGCCGTCTACCAGGTCTGCTTCGCCGGTGGGCAGGCCGCCGGCGCGCTGCTCTGGGGTCTGGTGGCCGAGATGGCCGGGTTGCTCCTCGCGTACCTGGCGGCGGCGGCGCTGATGCTCGTCGGCACCCTGACGAGTCGTCTCTGGCCGTTGCCGGACCTGCGGTCGGTGGACCGGGAACCGGCGGCCTACTGGCCGCAACTGCACCTGGCGCACGAGCCGGACCCGGGAGTGGGGCCGGTGCTGGTGACCGTGCAGTACACCGTCCGGCCGGAGCGGACCCAACGGTTCCTCGCGGCGATGGACCTGGTGCGCGGCGCGCGGCAACGGACCGGCGCGATGCGCTGGGGGCTGTTCCGCCCGGCCGAGACGGTGGACCGGTTCGTCGAGGTGTATCTCGTGCCGTCCTGGGACGAGCACCTGCGCCAGCACGGCGGCCGATTGACCGGTGAGGACCGCGCGGCCGAGCAACGGGCCCGGGAACTGACCGACGGGGAGCCGGAGGTCCGACACCTGGTGCCCGCCGCCGCCGGCCCGACGCTGTCCGACGACCGCGAGGCGCTCTGACGCACGCCTTGGCGAGACCGCGGACCCCCGGGAGCGGGCCGGCGCGGCCGTACCGCGTACGGCCTCGTTGTTAGGATGGCCGCACCATGGCGAGTGAGCGCAAGGCGACCGCGGACCCGGCCCGCAGCCTGGCCCTTCTCTGGCGCACCCGGGAGCCGACCAGCCGCAGCGCCGGTCCGGCGCTCAGCGTCGACCGGATCGTCCGGGTCGCGATCGACATCGCCGACGCCGAAGGGCTCGACGCGCTGACCATGCGCCGGGTCGGTGAGGCGCTGGGGGTCGGCACGATGTCGGTCTACACCTACGTGCCGGGCAAGGCCGAACTCGTCGCCGTCATGATCGACACCGCGTACGGCGAGATGCCGCGCCCCGCCGTCGAGGGCGACTGGCGGACCCGGCTGGAACGGATCGCCCGCGACAATCTGGCTCTCTACCAGCGGCATCCCTGGATGCTGCGGGCCGAGACGACCCGGCCGGTGCTCGGCCCGCACCTGATGGCCAAGTACGACTACGAGCTCGGCGCGATCGTCGACATCGGGCTCACCGACGTCGAGGTCGACGCGGTGCTCACCCTCGTGCTGGGCCACGTGAAGAGCGCCGCCCGAGCCGCCTCCGAGGTGGTCGACCTGGAGCGCGAGACCGGCATGACCGACGGTCAGTGGTGGCAGTCGCACGCGCCCTGGCTGGAAACCTTCCTGAAGCCCGGCGCCTACCCGACCGCGTCCCGGGTCGGCACCGCGGCCGGCCAGCAGCACGGCGCCGCGTACGGCCCCGAGTACGCGTTCGAGTTCGGTCTGCAACGTGTTCTCGACGGGATCTCGGTGGTGGTCGCCGAGCGGGCGGCCAACCGATAGTCGGCCCGCTTCGGGAACGGCGACGCTAGGGCGGTGCCGCCCGGCGAGCCAGCCGGGCCAGCGAGCGCGCCGACGGGCTGCCCGGCTCGGCGTGATAGACCACCAGCGACTGGGTGGTGCCGCTGATCGTGAGCTTCTCGTAGCGCAGCGCCAACTCGCCCAGCTCCGGGTGCTGGAACACCCGCACCCCGCCGCCCGCACGGGCCGTGACGTCGTGCCGGGCCCACAACCGCCGAAACCGCTCGCTGCCGGCCGTCAGCTCCTCCACCAGCTCGATGAGGCGGGGGTCGTCCACCTCGGGGCCGACCTGTGCGCGCAGGCCAGCCACCGCGTTGGCCGCGACCGCAGTCAGAGCCGGGTAGAGCGCCGGCACGCTCGGGTCCAGGAAGACCGCGCGCAGCAGGTTCACCCCGGTGGTGAAGATCGGCGCCAGCGCGGTCGCGGCCGGGTTGGCGAACAGCACGTCCAGGTGCCGACCGTGCACGAAGGCGGGCGTCTCGGCCCACGAATCGACCAACTGCCGGATGCCCACCGGCACCCGCTCCGAGGGTCGCGCCGCCCGGCGGGCCGGCACCGGGCGGGCCAGACCGTGCAGGTGCGCCGCGGCGTCCGCGTCCAGCATCAGCGCGCGGGCCAGCGCCTCGACCACCTGCGTCGACGGGTGCCGGTCACGGCCCTGCTCCAACCGCAGGTAGTAGTCGGCGCTGATGCCGGCGAGCAGGGCCGCCTCCTCGCGGCGCAGGCCGGGCACCCGCCGACGGCCATGCGCGGGCAGGCCGACGTCACCCGGCCCGATCAGCTCGCGCCGGGCACGCAGGTATTCGCCCAGCGGGCCGGCCGTGCTCACCCGCCCATCGTAGGAGCCGCCACGGACCGCCCAGCCTGGTCCTGCCACTACCAGGAAAAACAGGGAACCGGCTACCGCCTGCCGCCGGGGTGACAGTGTCGGAGTAAGCGTGATCGGGAGACGGGACAGCAATGACAGAGCGCATCACGACCCCCTTCGGTTTCGCCTCGACCGCCGACGAGGTCATCGCCGGGGTGGACCTGAGCGGCAAGCGGGCCATCATCACCGGCGGCGCCGCCGGTATCGGCATCGAGACGGCCCGTTCGCTCGCCGCCGCCGGCGCCGAGGTCGTGCTCGGGGTCCGCCGGGTCGCGGCGGGCGAGCAGGCCGCCGCCGACATCGCGGCCAGCATCGGCGCGGAGCGGGTCACCGTCCGTGCGCTGGACCTGGCCGACCAGACGTCGGTACGCCAGTTCGTCGCCGGTTGGGACCAGCCGCTGCACATCCTTGTCAACAACGCGGGGATCATGGCGCTGCCCGAGCTGGAGCGCACCGCCGAGGGCTGGGAGATGCAGTTCGCCACCAACTTCATGGGGCACTTCGCGTTGACAGTCGGCCTGCACGACGCCCTCGCCGCGGCCGGCGGCGCCCGGGTGGTGTCGGTCAGCTCCAGCGGCAACCTCTTCTCCCCGGTGATCTTCGACGACCTGCACTTCGCGTTCCGGCCGTACGACCCGTTGCTGGCCTACGGGCAGTCCAAGAGCGCCGAGGCCCTGCTCGCCGTGGAAGCCACCCGCCGCTGGGCCGGCGAGGGCATCTACTCCAACGCGCTGAACCCGGGCGCCATCGCGACCGGCCTGCAGAAGCACACCGGTGGGCTCAAGTCGCCCAAGGAGATGCACAAGACCCCGCAACAGGGCGCCGCGACCTCGGTGTTACTCGCGGCGTCCCCGTTGCTGGACGGCGTCGGCGGTCGCTACTTCGAGGACTGCGCCGAGGCCCCGGTCGTCACCGAGCGGCCCGCCGACTACAGCGGCGTGGCCGCGTACGCGGTCGATCCGGGCAATGCCGAGCGGCTCTGGACCGTGGCGTCCGGCCTGATCGCCTGAAGGATGGCGATGGCCGGCGACCAACCGCGACGAGACGACGTGGTGGAGTTGCGGGTGCACGGCGTGTCCGGGGCGGACCCGACGGTCATCCTCGACCAGCCGCAGGTCCGGCAGGTCGCCGGCGACGGCAGCGGGGGCTTCCACCGCGGCACCCGGTCGGACGGTGTCGGCCCGGACGGGGTGACGCTGGAGGCGTACCGCTGGGGGGACCTGCCCTCGGGCACCGTCGGCCGGACCCTCGCCATGGTCTTCCTCCTGCCGTTCATGCTCAGCAACGTGGCCGTGTGGATGCGCCCGACCGGCCGCCGCCGCGCCGCTGCGGTCAGCGTGCTGTGTCGGCTCCTCGCACTCAACCTCACAGTGCTGTACGTGGTGTCCATCGCCGGAGTCGCCCTCGACCTGCTCGCCTGGCAGTGTCTCGGTGCGGCCCGCTGCCGCCCGCCCTTCGACACCATGGCCGGGCTCGACGGGCGGCACGTCGGGCAGCGACTGGCAGTGCTGGCGCTCCTGCCGATCGCCGCCATAGCGCTCCTGCGCCTGCTCGGCACCCGTCGGTCCGGCCCGGCCGACAACCCACTGTGGGCCGTGGAGCCCCTGGTGCACCGGCTGCGCGCGATCCACGTGGCCGCAGCCCTCGCCGCACTCGATGTCGTGCTGCTCACGGCCCGTCGCGCCAGCGGCGCGACGTTCTCCACGACCCTGCTGCTGGCGCTCAGCGCGGCGGTGTTGCTGACCTGCGTCGGTCTGCTCGCCGCTCCGGGACTGATCGACCGGGCGGGGACCGCGCGAACGGCCACCTGGACCGCCCGCACGGCGGGCGTCGTGGCGGCCGTCCTGAGCGTGGTGACCCTCGCCACGGTGGCGAGCGACCGGCGCGACTGGTCGTCGGCGACCGGGCTTCCCGGCTACGACGGGCTCGCGGCTGTGGCGCTGTTCGGCCAGATGATGTTGCTGGTGCTGCTCAGCGCGGTGGTGCTGTGGCAGCGCGGTCGGGTGGGCGGCCGGTCCGCGCTGCCGGGTGGCCTGGGCGCGGCGGTCCTCGCCGCCATCGCGGTCGGCCTGACCGGCGCGCTCTCCGCCGGTCTCGTCTACCAGACGGGGGAGTTGCTCGGTGGCTACGGCGGTGACGGTGGGCCACCGTCGCCGTACCGCTGGACGCTGCTGGCGTTCTTCCTGCACGTGGTCGCGGCGGTGCTGGTGTGTGGCGCGTTGACGGTCGTGTCGCGGCGGCGCCGGCGGCGTGCGGCGGCGGCGATCACCGCCAGTGACTTCCCGGTCGTGCCGCCGGAGGCGGTCGGGCGGCTACGGCTGGCCACGAAGACGATCGCCCGGGCTCGGTTCACCGAGTGGTTGGGCCTGCTGGCCGCCGCGTACGCGGTGCTCGCGGTGGTCGGACTGGCCACGAGTCTGGTGGGGCGTACCGGGCGCGAACCGGAGGAGTTGACCCGGCAACTGCTCGGGCTGCCGGCCGGCGCCGTCCAGATGGGGCTCAGCGGGGGCAGTTTTCTCCTCGCCGCGTTGCTGCTCACGCTGGTGGCCGGCGGCGTGTTCGCCTATCGGACCGCGTGGTTCCGCCGGCACGTCGGCATCCTGTGGGACCTGGGCACCTTCTGGCCCCGGGCCGCGCACCCGTTCGCACCGCCGAGCTACGCCGACCGCGCGGTGCCGGAACTGGCCGACCGGATCAGCCAACTGGCCGAACGGCACGTCGGTGTGTTGCTCTGCGGGCACAGCCACGGCTCCGCGCTGCTCGCTCTCGCGGTGCTGCGGCTGCCCCCGCGCGTACGTCAACGGGTCGCGCTGCTCACCTACGGGTCGCCGCTGGACCGTCTGTACGCCCGGCTCTTTCCGGCCTACCTCAACGAGGAGGTGCTGCGTGAGGTGGGGGAGCGGGTCGAGTGGCGGTGGCTCAACCTCTGGCGGGACACCGACCCGGTCGGCGGCTGGATCTTCGCCGCGCACCGCCCAGGCGATCCACCCCCGGACCCGGCCGATCCGGCGGGCCAGGTCGACAGGCGGTTGCGGGACCCACCGAACCTGCTGCCCGCGCCGGGGGAGCGGTCTGCGCCGCCGCTGCGGGGGCACCATCCGGGCGAGACCGACCCCGAGTTCCGGGCGGCGGTGCGCCAACTCTCCGAACGCCTTCGTGGCGCTGGCTGAGCCTGCCGGGCAGTGGGCCGGGCGGTGCGGGACACCACTGTGGTCAACGGTCCAACCCGGGAATCCGGTCGGACTCCGCCACCGTCGCACGGACCTTGCGCAGCGTGGCGTCTGGGGCGCGGATCGCAGCGCGCCAGCGGTCCAGCGTCCGGGTGAGCACCCGGACCACGAACTGCAACTGGTTGACCTGCTCGCGGAGCATGCCCAGCTCGGACCGGGCGCTGAACGCCTCGCCCTCCAACTGGGTGATCCGTGTCTGCAACGGCTGCACGAGCGTGAGGGCGGCCTCGGTGAGCGTGTCGGCGGCATCGGCCTTGAACTTGCCGCGCTGCACCACGACGGTGGCGATGGCGGCCAAGCCGGTGCCTCCGCCGAGGATGCCGAGCACGCTGAGCGCCACCTGCACCCAGTGCGGTGCAGCCGGTGCGGGTGCGGTAATCACGTGACACCTGCCTGCAACTGTTCGTAGGTCACAAATTCGCACGCTCGGGCCAGGCGACGCAGATCGATGGCGATCTGCGCGGCCCGCCAGAGCGACCCGACCGTCACCGCGATCACGAACGACGTGGCGACGATGGAATTTCGACCCGACATGACCAACAGGGCTACCGAGTACATGCCGGTGAGCGTGCCGAGCACCAGTACCGACGCGAGTTCGAGGCCGAGCCCGGTGGAGAGCCGGCCGGGCCAGAGGATGCCCAGTAGTCCACCCACGCCCACCGCGATCAGACCCAACTCCCAGGCGACCTGGATGGGATGCGGCATCGACGTCTGTACGGACGTCGGCCGGACGTTGAGGGCCATCATGAGAATGCCGCAGAGCGGTGCGGCGGCCAGCACAGCGATCTCGTACGGCTGGTGGCGGGATCGGATTCGTAGGTTTCCCACGGCAACTCCTTGGTCGAGGACCGGCGTCCGGCAGCGACCGGTGGGCCAGTGCCGTTCGGTGGGTCGCGACTGTGGAGCTGCGGTCCGTGCGGCGGAGCCCAGTGGTGCGGTGCCTGTGGACGGTCGTTGGGCGAGAAGATGGATCGACTCGACGTCGTTGACTGCCGGTATCTGCCTGTGTATCACCGATGGCCGGTTGCCGTCCACCTCGTTCAACGTCGCATTACCGCAGGTCAGAGCCCATTCGTGACCGGTTTTCGAGGCGTGGGGCGGGGTGGGACGCGGCGACCCGGCCGCACGGCCACCCGGTGACAAGGAGTGTCGGATATCTTGCCCAGGGTGACAGTGGTGGCCGGGTCGCCGATCGATCAACGGACGAGCAGGGCGCGCAACGCCCGGAGCACCTCCGCCGGGGCCTCCTCCGCCATGAAGTGTCCGCAGGTCACCGTCTGGTGGTCCAGGCCCGGCGCCCAAGCCCGCCACACCGCCGCCGCGTCGTAGCCCAGCGCCGCGCCCCAGTCCTGCTGGAGCACCGTCACCGGCATCCGCAGCCGGTTGCCGGCCGCCCGGTCAGCGGCGTCGTGGGTCACGTCGATCCCGGCGGATGCCCGATAGTCGGCGACGATCGAGGGAACGGCGTCGCGGGACGCGCGCAGGTACGCGGCCCGCACCTCCGCCGGCAGGGCGCCCGGATCACGGGTCCAGACGTCCAGGAAGTGACCGAAGAAGGCGTCCGGGCTGCCGGCGATCAGCTCTTCGGGCAGGCCGGGCGGCTGCGCCATCAGATAGAGGTGAAATGCCACAGCGGCGCTGGCGCCGTGCAGCACGTCCCACATGTCCAGCGTGGGTAGCACGTCGAGCAGGGCCAGCTGACTGATCGCCGCCGGATGGTCGAGGCCGGCGCGGAACGCGACCAGGGCACCCCGGTCGTGCCCGGCCAAGGCGAACCGATCGTGACCGAGCGCGCCGGCCAGCGCCACGATGTCGGCGGCCATGGTCCGCTTGGCGTACCCCGTGCCGTCGGTGTCGAGGGGCTTGTCGCTGTCGCCGTAACCGCGCAGGTCGGGGCAGATGACAGTGTGGTCGGCGGCCAGATCGGCGGCGACGTGCCGCCACATGAGGTGGGTCTGCGGAAAGCCGTGCAACAGCACGATCGCCGGGCCGGAACCGCCCACGGCGGTGTTGAGCGTCACCCCGTCGGCGACGGTGACACGTCGGTAGTCGAATCCGTTGATCTTCGGGTCCACGGGGAACCTTCCTGGTGAGCAGTGCCGGCGGAGGGCGGTGGCCCGTCGCCGTCGTACCTCACCGAGCCTGCCCGGCGGTGATCAGCAGCCGGTCAGCGTCGGATCAGTGCCGGTCGGGCCACGGGCCTAGATTGGTGCCATGACCAGGCAGCTCACGGCGCCCGTCGCGGTGACCTTCGGCGTACTCGGGCCGGTGACCGCCGCGACCGAGCGCGGCCCGGTCCCCCTGCGGGGACACCGGCAGCGCCTGGTGCTGGGCCGGCTGTTGATCGCCCACGGTCGGGTGGTGCCGGTGGATCGTCTCGTCGACGACCTGTGGGAGGTCGCACCGGACGGCGCGGTCGGCGCGATCCGGACCTTCGTGGCCGACCTGCGCCGGGCCCTGGAACCCGATCGGCCACCCCGCCAGGCACCCCGGATCCTGGTCACCGAGCCGCCCGGGTACGCGCTGAAGGCCGCCCCGGACGCTGTGGACGCCGGACAGTTCGAGGCGGCCGTCGGCGAGGCGGCCCGGCTGCTGGCGGCCGGGCGTCCCGCGCCGGCCCTGGCCGCGCTCGAGTCGGCGCTCGGGCTCTGGCGCGGGCCCGCGTACGCCGACTGCGCCAACGAGTCCTGGGCGGTCGCGGAGATCAACCGGCTGGACGAGCTGCGGATGCTGGCCGTCGAGCGGCGGGCGGAGGCGCTCCTGGCGGTGGGCCGACCGGACGAGGCCGCCGCGGACCTGCCGGCACACCTGGCCAGTCATCCGCTGCGCGAGGACGCCTGGCGGCTGCTCGCGACGGCCCGGTACCGCGCCGGCCGGCAGGGCGACGCGCTGGCCGCACTGCGAGAGGCCCGCCACGTCCTGGTCACCGAGCTGGGCGTGGACCCGGGGCCCGAGCTGCGACGGCTGGAAGCCGACATCCTGGCCCAGGCGCCGCACCTCGCCCCGGCCGCCACCCCCGGGCTCGGGGAACCCGTTCGCCCCGTCAAAGCCGAGCAGCGCCCCTTCGTCGGCCGCGACGCGGAGCTGGAGCGGCTGCGACACTCCGCCGAGGCCGCGTCCCGCCGCCGCCAGCCCACGCTCGCCCTGCTCAGCGGCGATCCGGGCGCCGGCAAGACGGCGCTTGCCGAGGCCCTGACCCGGCGACTCGCCGCCGAGGGTTGGACCACGGCGTGGGGACACAGCCCGGAGTACGACGGCGCCCCACCAGCCTGGCCGTGGACCCAGATCACCGACACGCTCGCCGGGCCCACCGCGCCCGTCGTCGCCCCCGCCGCGCCGGAGGACCGCTCGGCCGACGGTTCGGCTGACCCCGCCACCGTGCGGTTCCGTCGACACCGCGCGGTGGCCTCGCTGATCTCGACGGTCGCCGACCGCGAGCCGGTCCTGCTGGTCCTCGACGACCTACACCGCGCCGACGGCGACACCCTGGACCTGCTGACCGCACTGCTCACCGGCCCGCAGCCGGTCAGCGGGACGGTGCTGATCCTCGGCACCTACCGGGCCACCGAGATCAGCCCGGAGCTGACCGCCGCCCTGGCCCGCGCCGCCCGGCTGGAGCCGGCCCGGGAGTATCTCGCCGGCCTGCCCGCGTCGGCGACCGGTGAGCTGGCCGGCGCCATCGTCGGGGCGGAACTGGAGCCGGCCACCGCCCGGTCGATCCACCAGCGCAGCGGCGGTAACCCGTTCTTCGTCCGCGAGCTGGCCCAGCTCTACGCGAGCACGGGGCCGGCGGGGCTGTCCGCCGTGCCGCCCGGGGTACGCGACGTGATCCGGCACCGGTTGGCGCAGCTACCCGCCTCGACCCGTACCGTGCTGCGGCAGGCGGCAGTGCTCGGTCGGGACCTCGACCCGGACATGCTGGGCACGTTGGCCGGTGACCCGACGACAGCGCTGGACTCCATGGACCGCGCCCTGACGGCCGGGTTCCTCACCGAACGGGAGTCCGACGGGCGGCTGCGCTTCACCCACATCCTGGTCCGCGACACGCTCTACGCCGACCTGTCCGCACCACGCCGCGCCGCCTGGCACGCGGCCGTCGCCGAGGCGCTGCGACAGCGGGAACCCGTCGAGCCGGCGGCTCTCGCGTACCACCTGCTGCGCGCCGGCGGGCCGGTCCACGCCGCCGAGGCGTCGACGTACTCCCAGGTGGCGGCCGAGCGGGCCGAACGGGGCGGCAACCCGCACGAGGCGGCCCGTCTGTGGGGCCAGGCGATCGAGGCGTACGACAGGGCCGGCGGGGTCGAGCCGCGTGGGCGGGTGGCAGCGCTGCTCGGCCTGGGGCGGGCGCTGGCCGTGACGGGCCGACTGGCCGACGCGCGACTACGGCGTGCCGAGGCGATCACCGTCGCCGAGTCCACCGGCGACCCCCTGCTGATCCAGGAGGCCCTGGCGGGCTTCGACGTGCCCGCCAGTTGGACGCGCAACGACGACGACCTGCTCTCCGGGCACATCGTCCGAGCCGCCGAACACGCCCTGACCGCGCTCGGCCCGACCGGCTCGGCGCAGCGCAGCCGGCTGCTGAGCACCCTCGCGCTGGAGCTACGCGGCACCACCACCGATCGTGGCCGCCGCGCCGCCGCCGAGGCCGAGACGATCGCCCGCGACATCGGCGATCCCGGGCTGGTGGCCTTCGCGCTCAACGCCCGCTTCATGCACGCCTTCCACCGCGTCGGTCTGGCCGACACGCGGGCCCGGATCGGCCTCGAACTGGTCGAGTTGGCCGCCCGGCACCACCTGGTGACCTTCGAGGTGCTCGGCCACCTCGTCCTGCTCCAGGCCAACTGTGCGCTGGCCGACCGGCCCGCCGCCGACGCGCACGCCCGCGCCGCCGACCGCCTCGCCGAACGGTACGAGCTGCCGTTGGTCGGTGTCTTCACCCGGTGGTACGCCGCGCTGCGCCTGGCGTTGGGCGGCGACCGGGACGCCGCGGCGACCGCCTACCGTGCTGCCGCCGAAGAACTGCCCGCCGACGGTATGCCGGGACTGGCCCAGGGGTTGCTGCCGCTCGCCCTGCTCGGCCTGCGGCTGGCTGACGCCGTCGGCGACGCCCCGCCGGCAGGTGACGCCGGGCTGGTTCCCGTTCGGCGACCGATTGTCGGGCCGGACGACGAGGACTGGGCGCGGCTGGACTGGGGCCCGCACGAGCCCTGGGTCCGACCACTGCTGCTCGCCGCTGCCGGCGACCGCAGTGGCACCCGGGCGGCGCTGCGGGCCCTGCCGGACGGGCCGCACGACCTGCTGCGGGAGGTGCGGCTGTGCCTCACCGCTCGGGCAGCGCTGGCCATTGACGACCGGTCCACCATGGAACGCGTCGCCGCCGCGCTCCGCCCGGCCGCCACCGAACTGGCCGCCGGGAGTGGAGTGGTCACCGTCGGCCCGGTAGCCGGGCACCTCGCGGATCTGGCCGCTGCTCTGGGCCGCGACGATGAAGCCGCCGAGCACCGCCGGATCGCTCGCGCGCTCACCGCGCGTGTCCGCGCCGGCGACCCGACCTGAGCGTCGTCAGCCAGGGCATGCTGCGCTGACGCCGAGCGGATGTGCGCGGTGGGCAGCACCGTTGGTGACGTACGTCCACCTGGACCATCCCGATCGGCACCTCGACCGCCCCGCCTGGCGGCCGCACCGCTTCAGGGGTCGCGTACCGCGAGATCTTGGACAGTTTCCGTCTTGCGCGAACGGAAAGTGTCCAAGATCTGCGAACAATCGCCGCGCGGTGCCTGTCGCGCGGTGCCTGTCGCGCGGTGCCTGTCGCGCGGTGCCTGTCGCGCGGCGACGCAGACGACATCACGAGGCAGATCGAGTCGGGCGTGGGAAGTAGCCCGTAGCCCTTCTCCCCAGCTCGCGCGTTCTTCCGGTGCCCCTTCTGGTGCCCCACGACACTGCACCCCGCGCTCTGGCTACCCGGCGACTTGCCGGTTTCCACCGGAAGCCACCGGCGGGTGCGGTCAGATGGAACCACCGGCGCGTCCACCGTCGGCCATGGTCCGAGGGGGTGTACGCGTGGAGGCGCTCATCCTGATCGTGCTGCTCGGCGTCACAGTCCTCGTCGGCACCACCCTCGGCGGTCGGTACCGGGTCGCCCCGCCGGTCCTGCTCATCGCGTTGGGCGTGCTGCTCGGGCTCACGCCGCCGCTGTCCGAGGTCACCCTGGAACCCGACCTGGTCCTGCTGATCTTCCTGCCGGCGATCCTTTACCGGGAGAGCCTCACCATCAGCCTGCGCGAGATCCGGGCCAACCTGCCGGTGATCGGGCTGCTCGCCGTGGTGCTGGTGGTGCTCACCATGGTCACCGTGTCGTTCGCCGCGCAGGCGCTCGGCGTGAACCCCGCCGCCGCCTGGGTGCTCGGCGCGGTCCTCGCGCCGACCGACGCCGCAGCGGTCACCGGCCTGGCCAAGCGGCTGCCCCGAAAGCTGCTCACCACCCTGCACGCGGAGAGCCTGATCAACGACGGCACCGCGCTGGTGGTCTTCGCGGTGGCCGTGGGTCTGCTCAGCCACAGCGACAAGCCGGGCGTGCTGGGCATCGGCGAGGAGTTCGTCGGCGCCAGCGTCGGCGGCGTGGTCGCCGGTCTGCTGGTGGGGGCCGCCGTGGTGTTGATCCGCAAGCGGCTCGACGATCCGCTGCGCGAGGGCGCACTCAGCGTGCTGACCCCGTTCGGCGCCTTCCTGCTCGCCGACTCGGTGCACGCCAGCGGTGTGTTGGCGGTGGTGGTCGCCGGCCTGGTGTTGGCCTACGCCGGCCCACGGGTGATCCGCGCCCGGTCCCGGGTGCTGGCGTACGCGTTCTGGGACCTCTCCACGTTCCTGATCAACGGCGGGTTGTTCGTCCTGCTCGGCACGCAGATTCCCCGCGCGGTCCGGAGCATCACCAGCACCTCGCCCGAGCGGGCTCTGGTGATCGTGCTGGTGGTCACCCTGGTGGTGATCGGCACCCGGCTGCTCTTCATCTACCTCACCGCGCAGTCGGCGCGGCTGCGGCGCCGGCGGATGGTGGACGACGACGGCCGAGGTCCCTCCGGCTGGCGGGTGGGGACCGTCGCGGGCTGGTCCGGTTTCCGGGGCGCGGTATCGCTGGCCGCCGCCCTTGCCGTCCCGACGGTGATGGTCGACGGTCAACCGGTGGTCGAACGCGATCTGATCATCTTCGTCACCGCGCTGGTGATCGTACTGATCATGCTGCTTCAGGGCACCACCCTGCCGTTTGTGGTGCGCTGGGCCGGGCTGAGGGGCGACCCGGAACGCGTCGACGAGGCCCGCAACGCCCGGCGGCGGGCCACCGAGGTGGGCCTCGCCGCGCTTCCCCAGGTCGCCGCGGAGATCGGTGCTCAGGACGAATCCGTGCGTCGGCTGGAGGCCGAGTACCGCCGGCATCTGGAGGACCTCGACGAGAGCGGTGGGAACACCGCCGAGGAGCGCCGGCTGGAACGCCGACTGCGCCTTGGCGTCCTCGCCCACAAGAGGCGGGAGGTCACCCGACTGCGCGACAGCCGGGAGATCGACGACCTGGTGCTTCAGGAACTCCAATCCGCGCTGGACAACGAGGAGATCCGGCTGCTGGGGCGTGGGCCCAACGAGTGATCGTCGGCTCAGAGCACCTGGTCGAGGAACCGGCGAAGCCGCGGATGCTCGGCCCGTTCGAAGATCGCCTCGGGTGGGCCGGCCTCCAGCACCACGCCCCGGTCCATGAAGGCGACGGTGTCGGCGACCTGCCGGGCGAAGCCCATCTCGTGGGTCACCACCACCATGGTCATGCCGGCGGCGGACAGGTCGGCCATCACCCCGAGGACGCCCTTGACCAACTCCGGGTCGAGTGCCGAGGTGGCCTCGTCGAAGAGCATCACCTCGGGCCGCAGCGCCAGTGCGCGGGCGATCGCCACCCGCTGCTGTTGACCACCGGAGAGCTGCGCCGGCCGTGAGTTCGCCTTGCCGGCCAGCCCCACCAATTCCAACTGGGCCCGGGCGACGGTCTCCGCCTCGTCCGCACCGAGCTGGCGCAGCCGGCGCAGCGCCAGCGTGACGTTGCGCAGCACGCTCATGTGCGGGAAGAGGTTGAACTGCTGGAACACCATGCCCACCCGCTGCCGCAGGGCGTCCGGGTCGTCGTCCAGCACGCTGCGCCCGTCCAGCAGCACGTCGCCCCGGTCCGGTTCGATCAGCCGATTGATGGTGCGCAGCAGGGTGGACTTGCCCGACCCGGACGGCCCGATGACGCACGCCGTCGCGCCCCGGGGCACCGAGAGGTCGACGCCCCGCAGCACCCGGTTCGGTCCGAAGGCGAGGTGCACATCGCGTACGTCGAGGCTGACCGAGGTCGTCGTGGCGGTGGTCATCGCCGATCTCCTTCCGTCGCGGCGTACGACGCGATGTCGTCGTCCTCTTCGGTCGACGCGGTGGCCGGCCGGCCGTTGCGCAGCCGCCTGTCGATCCAGTTCACGACGTGCGTCAGCGGGACCGTCAACGCCAGATAGCAGAGCCCCGCCAGCAGCAGCGCCGACTCGTTGCCGGTGGTGGCCGCGTAGTCCTGCCCGATCCGGAACAGCTCCCGCTGGCTGGCCACCAGGCCGAGGAAGTAGACCAGGCTGGAGTCCTTGATCAGCGCGATGAGCTGGTTCACCCAGGCCGGCAGCACCCGCCGGATGCCCTGCGGAATGATCACCAGCCGCATCGAGTCTGCCCAGGAGAAGCCGAGCGCCCGCGAGCCCTCCAACTGGGCGGCCTCCACCGACTGGATGCCCGAGCGGAAGATCTCCCCGATGTACGCGGCGGCGATGAGCGACAGCGCCAGGATGCCCAGCGGGTAGGGATCCGGCCCCCAGACCTGCATGCCCAGCGGGGCCAACCCGACGCCGATCAGCAGGATCGTCGCCGCGGCGGGAAGCCCTCGGAACACGTCGGTGTAGACCCGCGCCGGCCAGCGCAGCCAGCGGCTGCGGGAGATCCCGGCGACGGCCAGCAACAGGCCCAGCACCGAGCCGAGCAGGGCGGCGGAGACCGCCAGGATCAGCGTGTTGGGCAACCCGACGGTCAGCATCTCGGGCAGCGCCTCGCGCATCGCGTCCCAGTCGAAGAAGGTCTCCCACAGGGTGCTCAACGGATCCATCGGTCGCTCCTCCTACCGCCCTGCTCGCTCGTCACCGGCTCAGGACGCCGTCGACGCGGACGCCGACGGCGCGACCGACGCGGTGGCTGACGCGGACGGGGCCTTCACAGTGCCGCTGCCCGGCGTGAAGTCCGCCGGGATCGGCCGGCCCGGGTAGTACTGCGCCTGCAACCGGCTCCAGGTGCCATCGGCGATAACCTCGTCGAGGCCCTTGTTCAGCGCCTCGCGCAGCTTGTCGTTCCCCTTGGCCACGGCGTACGCGGTCGGTGCGGGGCTGAGCTGCTTGGCCGCTACGGTGATCTTGCCGTTGCTGTCGGTGGCCGACTTCTCGCCGATCTCCGCCGGGGCGATCCAGGCGTCGGCGGTGCCCGCCTTGAGCTGGTTGATCGCGCCGTTGTAGTCCGGCACCCGCACCGGGTTGAGCTGCTTGCCGGTGGCGTAGTCGTCCTGGACGGTGCCCTGCACCACCACTACCCGCTTGCCGGTGAGCTGGTCGAAGCCGGTGATCGGCGAGCCGGCCGGGACGTCCAGGCCGAAGTAGCCGAAGTCGTAGCCGTTGCCGAAGTCGACTGTCTTCTTGCGGGCCTCGGTGATGGTGATCGAGGAGCTACCCACGTCGAACTTGCGGTTGTTGACCTGGCTGAGTAGCGCGGAGAAGTCGGTGCCGACGAACTCGACGGTGAGGCCGAGCTTGCCGGCCACGGCGGTCAGCAGGTCGTTGTCGAAGCCGGTGAACGTGCCGTCCTTGAGGTACACGTTCGGCGGGGCGTCGGTCAGCGTTCCCGCACGCAGCACACCCGCCTGGGCCAGGCGGTACGGGTTGGCGGTGGCGTCGGACGAACCGTCGTCGCCGCAGGCGGTCAGGGCGGTGGCGGCAAGGATCGTGGCAGCGCCAAGGGCGGCGACGCGGGTCAGGGCAGGAAGGAGTCGCACTGGTGTCTCCGAAGGGTGGTGTCTCGGCGCGCACGGACGTGCGCCACCGACGGCGCGCCCGATGGGCGTACCGGTGGGAAGGAGCTGGGGAAGGGGGTGCTAGAGCGCGGTGCCGCGACGACAGGCGGCGCTGCACATTCGCATCATGTCCACGTGCCGTCGCCGGATCAGTGCGGGCGAGGGCCGACCGGTGCGGGAGTCCGCGACGTCGGTGGGTGGGGTGGTGCTGAGGATGCTCATGGTTCTCCCGGGTCTGTGCTGACCTGGGTGCCAGGCCACGCTTGCACCGACGTCCTGCCGGTGCCTGGTCTTCACCCGGGGCACCCCACCGCGGAGGAGGGTTGCCGGCCAGCGAGCCGGGGCTTCGCGCTGGCACTCATGACCTGCGCCGAGGCTAGCAGCAGGAACGGGTGGATCGTCCAGTCGTTATGACCACGCTCACGGTGCGCGACGGGCTGTCGGCTCGCAGGTCAGCCGGCGTGCACGTGGGGTCGACGGTGCGGGTCGGGCTCCTGGCGGCGCAGGATCTCCCGGGTCACCGAGGCGATGGCGCCCTGTCCGAACGCCAGGTAGCGCAGGAAGTTGCGGGTCGGGCCGCCCTCGGACCACTCGAAGTAGATGTGGGGGCGCCGACGGCTGCGGTCACGGATCTCCAGCAGCAGGGCGGCGAGCGCGGTGGGCACCGATGAGCTGGCCAGGCTGAGCACCGGGAAGCGGCCGTCGACCACACTGCCATGGACCAGCAACTCGGTCTCGAAGTCGGACGGGTCGGTGACAGTGACCTCGACGAAGATGACGTCTCCGTCGTCGGGAAAGTCGTTGTCCGCCATGGTCTGCGCCAGCTTGGCGCGGTACTCCGCCTCGTCGCGCCGGTCGGGTTCGTGCGCGATGAGGCGGATCCGTCGCCCGGCGCGTTCGTCGATCATGCCGGCTGCGGCGTGGTCCAGTTCGACATGGTCGACGCGCAGCTCGTAGGCCCGCATCACCCGGGACAGCACCGACACCAGGATGATCCCGCCGATGAAACAGGCCGCGATCTTGACGCCGTCCGGGCGTTCCACGACGTTCGCCACCGTGGTGTAAACGAAGATCACCGCGATGACTCCGAACGCGATGGTGCGGCCGCGCTGACGCTGACGCTGCGCCGCGAGCGTCACCGCCGTCGCGGCCGAGGTGATCAACACCAGGACCCCGGTGGCGTACGCGCCGCCCTGCGCGTCCACGCTGGCCTCGAAGAGGATCGTGATCAGGAACGCCACGGCGATGAAGACCAGCACCAGCGGCCGGACGGCTCGCGCCCAGGTCGGCGCCATGCCGTAGCGGGGCAGGTAGCGCGGAACGAGGTTGAGCAGACCAGCCATCGCCGACGCCCCGGCGAACCAGAGGATTCCGATGGTGGACAGGTCGTAGATGGTGCCGAACACCTCGCCGAGGTGGGCGTGCGCCAAATAGGCCAACGCGCGCCCGTTAGCCGGCCCGCCCGGCTGGAAGGCCTCCGGCGGAATGAGCACGGTGGTCGTCACGCTGCTGGTGATCAGGAAGACGCTCATGATCACCGCCGCGGTGGTGAGGAGCCGGCGGGCGCCACGGATCCGGCCCAGCGGTCGTGCCTCCGAGTCCTGCGGGTCACCCCGTACGCTCGGCATGACCGCCACCCCGGTCTCGAAGCCGGACAGACCCAACGCCAGCTTCGGAAAGACCAACAGCGACAGCCCGACCACCAGCCACGGATCGCCGTGCCCGGTGGTCAGCATGGTGGTCCAGTCGCCGAGCGCGCTCGGATGCGTCGCCACCCGCCACAGCGCGTCGGCCACCACCACCGCGTTCAGCGTCAGATAGACAGCCACCAGGACGACGGCGATCCCGATGGCCTCGGTGAATCCCTTGAGGAACACCGCGCCCAGCAGCGACACCAGCAGCAGCGTGACCAGCACCTCGTGACCCTTGAGCCCGGTCGGCCAGAACGGGTTCTCGTCGATGTGCGCCGTCGCGTCGGCGGCCGAGAGGGTGATGGTGATGATGAAGTCGGTGGCCGCGAAACCGAGCAGCACCAGCACCAGCAACTTGCCCGGCCAGTAGCTCAGCAGGCGTACCAGCATCGCGATGGAACCCTCACCGTGCGGGCTCTCCACCGCCACCCGCCGGTAGACCGGCAGCGCCCCCAGCAGAGTCACCAGCACCAGCACCAGGGTCGCCACCGGTGAGAGCGCCCCGGCGGCCAGCGCCGCGATGCCCGGCTGGTAACCCAACGTGGAGAAGTAGTCGACCCCGGTCAGGCACATCACCTTCCACCACGGGTGGTGCCGGTGCTCCGGCGGGCGCCCGTGCGGCCCCGGGTGCTGCACGGCCTGGTCGGAGCCGGCGTCGAGCAGCCACCCCCGCAACCGGCCGGCGCGTCTGTCGGCAGTCACCGGCGCGTCCCCCGTCGTCCCGCCCACGGTCACCGTGAGTATCCGCCCGACGGGCCGCCCTCGTCTGCCGGTGCGCGGAACCCAGCCGACGACGCGGCGGGTTTCAGGGCCCGGGACAGCGGGGAAGCAGCGCCCCGGGCTGGTGGGGACGGCACCGGGGGAGGGGACAGGGCATGGTCGGCGGCCGTCGCTTCCGCCCGGGTGGTGGCTTCGGCCGCCAACTCGACGAGTACGAGACGAGAGTCGGTGTGCCGCCGTCCACGGAGTCACCCGCCGCGTCCCACGGCGGCCTGGTGGACAGCGCGGTCTACATCCGAGGGCACCGGTTCGCCTCGCCGTCCGGCCTCGCCGAGACGTACCGCTGCCTCCAGGAGCAGGACGGCGCGATGGCCTGGATCGGGTTGTACCGGCCCGACATCGAGCAGATCACCTCGCTGGCCCGAGAGTTTCGGCTGCACGACCTGGCGGTCGAGGACGCGATCAACGCCCACCAGCGGCCCAAGCTGGAGCGGTACGGGCACACCCTGTTCGTGGTCCTGCGCGCCGCCCGCTACGACGACCTCCGCGAGGAGGTCGAGTTCTCCGAACTGCACCTGTTCATCGGCCCGGGCTTCGTGGTCACCGTCCGACACGGTGAGGCGCCCGACCTGGCCGCGGTGCGGCGGCGGCTGGAGACCGAGGCGCAGATGCTCGCCCGAGGGCCGGAGGCGGTCCTGTACGCGATCCTCGACCAGGTCGTCGACGGGTACGCGCCGGTGGTGGCCGGACTGGAGAACGACATCGACGAGATCGAGACGCAGGTGTTCGGTGGCGACCCGAACGCCAGCCGCCGCATCTACGGGCTCAGCCGCGAGGTCATCCAGTTCCAGCGGGCCGCCCGCCCGCTGCTCAGCGTGCTCGACGCGCTGGCCGACGGCGCCGGCAGCGCCAGCGCCGACGAGGAGCTACGCCGCTACCTGCGCGACGTGACCGACCACCTGACCCAGGTGGTGGAGCGGGTGGACGGTTTCCGGCACCTGTTGCAGAACATCCTCACCGTCAACGCCACCCTCGTCTCGCAGCAGCAGAACGAGGAGATGCGCAGCCTCACCGCGGCCAGCTACAGCCAGAACGAGGAGCTGAAGAAGGTCTCCTCCTGGGCGGCGATCCTCTTCGCTCCCACGCTCATCGGCACCGTGTACGGCATGAACTTCGTCCACATGCCGGAGCTGAACTGGCGCTTCGGCTACCTCTTCGCGCTGCTGTTGATGCTGCTGGTCTGCGGCACCCTCTACGTGATCTTCAAGCGGCGCGGCTGGCTCTGAGCCGTGCGGCCGGGATCACTCGATGCCGCGCAGGATGTGCCGTTCGTCCTCGACGTCGTCGTCGCCGGCACTGATCCGGCCGAGCAGTACGGCGGCCGCCCAGATCGTCAGTGGTGTGGCCGCTCCGGTCATTCCGCCGCCGGTCCGGTCGTCCCGGGTCTGGCTCCGCTCCGTGCGCGGTGGCCTGCGCTGAGCCTGCATGGGCCCTGCCTCTCCTCGTCGAAGCCGCCGTGGGTGGCGCGGGGTGACCTCGCGCCACACCGGCCGGGCGGACCGCCTGTGAGCAGCCCACCACCGGTACGACAGCCACTCGAACCTTCCCACGCCCGGCCGCATCCGCACCGCTTGTTTTCGGGTTTCCGACTGTCGCCCGCCAAACCGGACATTACGCCTCGACGGTCGAGGCGTGGTCAAGGCAGCGGGTGGGCGATGCCACGCGCGTGGTCGGTGAGCGCCGCGCCGACCACTGTCGCGGCCAGCGGCAACACCTCCAGACAGCGGCGCACCGCGGCGGCCATCAGCGTGTTCGGCACGCGCATGGACAGCGTGCAGTGCGGCACCCACCGCCCCGGCTGGTAGTGCGCGGCGAGGGCGATGCCGGCGCCGGCGAGCCGGTCGTGCACCAGCCGGTGGTGCGCCAGCAACTCCGGGGTGGGCGCCGGGCCGAGCCAGAGCACCCGACCGACGAACTGACCGGCGTGCTGGAAGTCGAGCCGCAGCGGGGCGGCCACCACCGTCCCCTGTAGCGCCTCGGCGACCTGCTCCGGATCGAAACGGGGCGCCACCATGAGCGAGACGTGCGGACGGTGGCGCTGCTCCAGCAGCGAGCGCATGCTCTGCACCCCCTCGGCCTCCAGCGCGTCCCAGAGAACCCGGATCCGGCGGGTGGCGTCCGGGTCCAGGTACAACTCCACCGCGGCGACCATTCGATCACCGTAGCGGCCGAGGTTTGCGTGCCCCGGTGCGGCGGTACCTGTTGGAAAACCGACCAGGAAGGCGTACCCGTGGACGTGAGTGACCTGCTGACCGAGGCGTACGACAGGCTGCCCGACCTCGTCCGCGCGGCCGTCGACGGCCTCAGCCCCGAGCAACTGCGCCACCAGCCCGGGCCGGGCGTCAACTCGGTCGGCTGGCTGGTCTGGCACCTCACCCGGGTGCAGGACCACCACGTCGCCGACCTGCTCGACGCCGAGCAGATCTGGGTGAGCGGCGACTGGGCGGGTCGGTTCGGGCTCGCCGCCGACCCCGACAACACCGGCTACGGGCACTCGCCCGCTCAGGTCGCCGCCGTGCGGCCGGAGAGCGCGCAGGCGTTGATCGACTACTACCAGGCGGTCGCGGCGCGTACCGGAAGCTTCCTGGCCGGTCTGGGCCCGGCGGACCTGGACCGCGTGGTCGACGAGGCGTGGGACCCGCCGGTCACCCTCGGCGTCCGGTTGGTCAGCATCGTCGACGACGACCTGCAACACGTGGGCCAGGCCGCCTACGTACGCGGCCTGATCGAGGCCGACTGACGCGCCCCTCACCCTCTTCAGGTGAGCCGGGCTCACCCCGACGCGGGTGATCCTGCGGGAAACCGTGGGGAGGGGACCCGATGGGCGCGACGGCCGAGCAGTACCTGAGACAGCTGGACACCGGTCGGCGGCCCGACCTGCCGGAGACCACAGCCGGGACGCTGCGGCTGGACGTCCGCGACGACGGCAGCACCGATCACTGGCACCTGACCATCGCCGACCAACGAGTCCGGGTGACCCGCTCGGCCGACGACGCCGAGCTGGTGGTGCGAGCTGACCGGGCGGTCTTCGACCGGATGGCCCGTGGTGAGCTGCACCCGGGCGCGGGCCTGTTGCGCAACGAGCTGACGGTGCAGGGCAACATGCAACTGCTGATGCTGCTGCGGCGGATCTTCTCCGGACCGTACGGCGCCCGTCATCCGCACGAGCTGGGCCGTGCCGCGTTGGTTGGCCGGGCCGCGACGACAGCTCGGAACGAGCGGTCGTGAAGCAGGAACAGGTGCACGTCATCGCCGGCAACCTGTTCGCGATCAGCGACGCCCAGGGCGACATCGAGGCCGATCCGCAGGTTCCGCTCGGGCTCTTCGCCTACGACACCCGGTTTCTGTCGCACTGGGTGCTCAGGATCGACGGCGAACGGATCAACGCGCTCTCCCGCGACGACCTCACCTACTTCGAAACCCGGTTCTTCCTGGTCCCCGGTGCGGCGAGTCACTACGTCGACGCCGACGTGTCGATCATCAGGCACCGCTCGGTGCACGACTGCCTCCACGAGAACATCACAGTGCTCAACCACTCGTCGGAGCCCGCCGAGTTCACCGTCCGGGTGGAGATGGCCAGCGACTTCACCGACATCATCGAGGTCGGGCAGCTCCGGCGGCGGGCCGTCGAGGTCAGCGCCGACCCGGCGAGGCAGCGGCTCGTGCTGCGCTACCAGCGGGACCGGTTCGTGCGCGAGACCACAGTGCGCACCACCGTCCCCGCCGAGGTGGACGAGCGGGGGATGACGTTCCGGATCCGGGTCGCACCCGACGGCAAGTGGGAGACCGACCTGCACGTCAGCGTGACGATGGGCGGCGAGGACGGCCGGGATCTCCGCGCCGACCTCCAGTCGCACCAGCAGACCGTGCGGACGGGGATGCGCGAGGACCTGGCGCAGTGGCTGGACCGGGCACCGCAGCTGGTGGCCGAACGCAAGGGCCTGGAGGAGCTCTACCAGGGCAGTCTCGCGGACCTGGCGGCGCTGCGCTACAGGCCGCTGTCGTACCGCGAGCGGGTGCCGATCGGTGGTCTGCCGTGGGCGATGGGGTTGTGTGGGCGGGACGCGATCATCACCTGCCTCCAGACGATGGCCTTCACCCCCGAACTGGCTCCCGCGACGCTACGGATGCTGGCGCTCATGCAGGGCGGGCAACTCGACGACGCGCTGGACGAGGAGCCCGGCAAGATCCTGGCTCAGCTCCGCTACGGCGAGACGGGGGCGTTCAGCGACCGGGCGAGCGCGCTCTACTACGGCGCGGCGGACACCACACCGCTCTTCGTCGTGCTGCTCGACGAGTACGAGCGCTGGTCCGGTGACGCCGACCTGGTCCGCGAGCTGCGCCACCCGGCCCGGATGGCTCTGGACTGGATCGACGAGTACGGCGACCTGACCGGGGACGGCTACCTGCGCTACCAGAGTCGCAACGAGCGCGACGGCACGATCAACCAGTGCTGGAAGGACTCCCCGGACGCCATCGTCGACGCCGAGGGTCGGCAACCCGCCTTCCCCCGCGCCACCTGCGAGTTGCAGGGCTACGCGTACGACGCGAAGCGGCGTGGCGCCCGGCTGGCCCGGGAGTTCTGGGGCGACCCCGCGTACGCCGACCGGTTGGAACGGGAGGCGGCAGCGCTGAAGGAGCGCTTCAACCGGGACTTCTGGCTGCCACACCGGGAGTACTACGCGTTGGCGCTCGACCCGTACGGCGAACCGGTCGATGCGCTGGCCTCCAACATCGGGCATCTGCTCTGGAGTGGGATCGTCGCGGACGACCGTGCGGAGGCGGTCGCCGAGCACCTGGTCGGGCCGCGACTGTTCAGTGGGTGGGGAGTACGCACGTTCGCAGCGGGGCAGCGCACGTACAACCCGGTGGGCACGCACCTGGGCGCGGTGTGGCCGTCGGACAACGCGTTGATCGCCGCCGGGTTGCGCCGCTACCGCCTCGACGCGCAGGCGGCCCGGATCGCGGACGGCATCTTCGACATGGCGCAGACGCTGGGCGGCGCGGCGCCGGGAGTGATCGCCGGTTACGCGCGCGACCTGACGACCTACCCCGTGCAGTTGACGACGAGCTGCCGCCCGCAGGCGTGGGCGTCGGGAGCGTTGCTGATGCTGCTCGGCACCATGCTGGGGCTGCGACCCACCGGCGACAACCTGTTGGTGAACCCGGCGGTGCCGGAGGGTTTCGGTCGGCTGGAGCTGCTGGACATCCCGGGCCGTTGGGGTCACTCCGACGCCTACGCGAGAGATCGGACCACCGAACGCCGGCACCGCCTGCGCTGAGGGGGTGCGGCACCCCTCGGCCCGGCGACGGTCGGCGTCGGAGTCAGCCCATGGTCTTGGCGCCGTCGATCGACTCCCGCAGGATGTCGGCGTGCCCGGCGTGCTGGGCCGTCTCGGCGATTAGGTGCAGCAGCACCCGGCGGACCGTCCAACTCGCTCCCGCCTCGAACCACGGCGCCTGCGGCAGCGGGTGTGCCGCGTCCAGGTCGAGGGTGGCGGTCAACTCGTCGGTCTGGGCGGCCACCTCCTGGAAGCGCGCGACCAGGCCCGCCAGGGTCTCGCCCGGCAACATCTGGAACTGACCGACCCAGTCGATCTCCTCGCGGCCCATCGCCTCCGCGCCACCGACGGCGAAGAGCATCCACCGGTGCTCGACGCCGGACACGTGCTTGACGAGGCCCCCGAGGCAGAGCCCGCTGACGGTGGGCAGGCTCGCCGCCTGCTCGTCGGTGAGCCCGTCGACCGTCTGCAGGAGAAAACCGCGGTGCCTGCGGAGTGCCTGCAGGAGGTCGGCGCGCTCACCGGTGAGCTGCTCAGTGCTGGTCATGCCGCCACCCTTCGTTGATGTCCACCCGGTGCCACCGTAGGGCGATGCACCGACACTTTCCGGGCACGACACCTCCTCGACGGAAGAACCGCCAGCGGTTGCCGATCCGCGCCGGTGGCGGTCCACTGAATGACATGGGTGTGATTAAGGTGGGCACGTCGTCCTGGGCGGACCAGTCCCTACTGCGCTCCGGGTGGTACCCACGCTCGGCCAGCACGCCGGCCCGTCGACTGGGCTTCTACGCCAGCCAGTTCCCGATGGTCGAGGTGGACACGTCCTACTACGCCATCCCGGTGCCGGAGACGACCCAGGGCTGGGTGGACGCCACACCTGACGACTTCACCTTCGACGTCAAGGCGTTCAGCCTCTTCACCGGTCACCCGACACCGGTCGCCGTGCTGCCCCGGGACCTGCGACCGGCCAGCGGCCCGAGCCGGATCCGTCGCCGAGACCTGCCGGAGCCGGCGTACGACGAGCTGTGGGCCCGGTTCCGCGCGGCCCTCGACCCGATCGCGGCGGCCGGCAAGCTCGGTGTGGTGATGTTGCAGTTCCCGCCGTGGCTGGTGCGCAGCCCCGCAGCCGAACGCCGGATCATCGAGCTGGCGCAGCGCTGCCGCCCGTGGCGCGTCGGTGTGAAGCTGCGGCACGGCTCCTGGTTGGACGACGACGCCGCGGGGGACACTCTGGACCTGCTACGTGCCCACGACCTGTCAGTGGTCTGCGTCGACATGCCACAGGGGCACCCGTCGTCGGTGCCGCCGATCCTGACCATGACGGCGGAGCCGGCGATCGTCAGGTTTCACGGTCACAGCGATGCCTGGGGCGAGGGCGACAAGCAGGAAAAGTTCCGGTACGCGTACGCCGAGGACGAGCTGCGGCACTGGGCCGGACGGCTGGCCGAGTTCGCTGATCTCCCCGACGAGCTGCACGTGCTGTTCAACAACTGTTGCGCCGGGCAGGCCCAGCGCGACGCCACCCGGCTGGCACAACTGCTCGCCGAGACGATGCTCGTCGAGCAGGCCGTCCCGGCGACCGGCTGATCGCCGTACCGGTCGCCCGGCCTGACGCCGGTCCGCTCAGGACCGCCGTCCCCGGCTGCGCAGGGCGTCCTGGGTCGACTCGCCGATGTCCGCGTCGTCGGGAAAGCTTCGGCCGCTGGGGGCGGGATCGGGTGGGGCACCCGGTCCGGCCATCGTGGTACGGGTCGGCTCGACCGAGCCGAAACCGTGTCGTCCCGCCGGGTCCGACCGACCCGCCGGAGCACCCGCGCGTCGCTCCCCGCGCCGTCCCTCGGGCACCGCGGTCTCCTCGCTGCCCTCGTCCATCGGTGAGTCGTCGTCAGTGCCCCAGGGCGCGTCGGCGTCGAAGCCGTCGCCGGTGCCCCACGGCTTGGTCGCCTCCGGCTGAAGCCGGTCGTTGTCACCGCTGCGTCCCTTGTGCGCCGTCATGGCCACCCCGCTCGTCGGTCCGCCGCTACGGCGGACGATGTGCCGTCCTCGGGCCGGGACCGCCGGCCCGGGCGCGGCGCACGACCTGTCGCCGGCGCGCCGCCGCGCGCGTGACCCGTCATCGTTCCGGTGCGCGCCGCAGGCCGGCCAGCGCCCCGCCGTCGAAGTGGCGGCGGGACGCCGGCCGGCCCGACGTTCAGCGTCCGGCCATCGCCATCGGCCGCTTGCCGTTGCTCATTCCCGCCATTTTGATCATGCCCTTCGAGGCGCCCTTCATCCCACCGGCGCGACCGAGCATCCCGCGGAACACCTGGCCGGGCTTCTGCTGCTCACCCATGTACGCGGTGACCACGACCAGGGTCCCGGTCAGCGCCGGAATGGCCCACTGGAGCAGCTTCATCTGCCGCTGCGACGAGGCCACGCTGGCCGGAGTCTGGTGATTCGGCTCGGTGGCGCCGCTCACCGACGGACCGCCCGCCTTCTCCAACCGCATGCCGATCAATCGGCTGTAGCCGGTGACCGCCAGCGCGCCGATCGTCAACGCGGTCTTGATGGCGCTGGCCCGGCCCACGCCGGACTGGGCCGCCACCCGTGGGCTCTCGGTCACCAGCTCGCCGACGGCGCCGGCCAGGTGGGCGCCGATCGCGGCCGCGTTGACCGGTGTCCACTTGGACCATCCGGCCGAGGCGACCGGGAGCCGCTGGGTCGAGTCGCTGATTTTCGCAGCTGCGCCGTTGACGCCGAAGGCACCCATGAGGGAGCCCCCGAACCAGGCCGCCAGGCCCAGATCGTGCATCGAGCGCAGTGCGGTATGCCGTTCGGACATGTGATCCCCTTCCGCCGTGTCGGGCGGTGCGGCTTACCCGCCGGTCGGGCGGCTAACCCCGCCCCGGGTGGGCCGCTCCGCGTGGTGGAGGGCCGCTACCGGACATCCGTGGCGTCGGCGGGTCGACCTGCCCCGAGCAGGAGTCGTTCGCCCGGTGGCGGGTAGATCCCGAGCGACGCCGACGAGAGGGGAACGCGATGTCGCAGCCGGACGAGAGCCGGGAGAAGACCCCCAAAACCGACGCGGTGCTCATGCACCCCGACAACGACCCACACCGCAACACCGCAGAGGTCGCACCCCGCAAGGAGCACGCCGAGATCCAGGTGGAACGCGACGGTGAACTGGTGCCGCTGGACCAGGACGAGTGAGCCGACCGGCCGGTACGGCTCAGCGGGGCGGCAGGTCGCCGACGAAACCGGCGATCCGCCGCGCCAGCGGGACGCTGGAGCGGACCCAGGTGAAGTGGTCCAACGTCGTACCGGCCTGCGCCACTGTGTACCGCTCCCTGGTCACCGGCGCGTCGGCGAGCTTCGCGCAGAGGTGGTCCATTGTCTCGTGCGGGGTGAACTGGTCGTCGTCCACACTGACGGCCAGCACCGGGGTCCGCATCGCGCGAACGGCGGCCTCGGTGTCCGTACCGTCGAGCCGGGGGAACCGACCGGTCCGCGCGGTGTGGGCCCAGTCGCGGATCACGCCGCGTGCCTGCCGACCGCCGAAGCCCCAGCCCGGCCAGACCCCGAGCAGCGCCGCCGTGGCGGCGATCCCCTGGGTGTAGGGCAGTACGCCGAGGCCGTGCCGGCCCGGGTAGCTCCGCCAGTACGGGATGCCGACCGCGACCAGCGCCAACCCGTCCACCTCGTCGCTGCCGTGCAGGGCGAGGTGCAGCAGCGCGGCCTGCCCGCCGAGCGAGTGCCCGAGGAGCAGCCGGGTGCGTCCGTCCAGACGTGGTTTGAGGGCGGCCAGGACGGCGCCGACGTCGCTGGCAAGGTCGGCGTAACCGTGCCGGTCCGCCCGACTCGGCGCGGGCGTGCTCGCCCCGGTGCCGCGCAGGTCGGCCACGACCACTGCCAGTCCGGCGGCGCGCAGCGCGGCGGCGAAGGGCCGGTAGTACCGGGCCCGGACCCCCATCGCGGGCCAGATCACCACCACCGGCGCGCCCGGCACCCCGGCCGGCTCCGGATAGACCTGCACACCCAACCGGCCACCGTCGACGTCGACGAACTCCTGCGCGTACTCCGGGTCCCCGTTCACCGGCCCAGCCTACGACCTGACGTTACCGGCGGGTAGCAGTAGGCCGTGGGGGCGACGACAGCGGTGGGCGGACGTGCCGCGCGCTCGACGGACGCGACGGAGGGCCCCGCCGCACGGCGGAGCCCTCCGATGGACGCTGCGGTCAGGAGACCGAGATCGCCCCGTTGCTGGCCCGCACGCAGGCCACCGCACGGGCGCTGGTGGAGGCCGCGCCGCTCAGGCACTGGCCGAGCACCTGGTGCCCGGTGGCGTTCGGGTGCCACGACTCCTGGCAGGTCTGGAAGTAGGTGACGCAGGTGTTGGCGATGCGCTGGATGGCGATCTTGTCCTTGCCGGCCAGGCTGGTGACGAAGGTGCCGCTCGCGCCGTCCTGCAGCCGAATCGGAGTGGCCAGCGCGCCGCTCGGGCTGCTGGTCTGCTCGCAGAGCCGGGCACCGTTGAAGGCCTGCTGCACGCTCAGGTACACCAGGTCGTCGGCGGGGAACTCGGCGGCCAGAGTGTCCCGGGTGGACTTCACGATGCTGCCCAGACCCTGGGAGAAGCGATGCCCCGGCGCCAGGCTGGCCCGGTGGATCGGGCAACCGGCCGCGTACCGCTCGGCACCCAGGTCACGGAACTTGTCCCGGGTGTCGTCCCGGCTGTCCTCCTCGTGGAACTGCTGGTTCAGGTCCAGCGGCAGCGGGTTCGTGTAGTCCTGGAACACCACTCGGTGCTGCCCGTCCGCGTCCACCTGGTCGAGGGTGGTCAGGATCTGGCGTACGGCCGCGGTGGTCTCCGCGGTCGCGGCGCTGAGCTGCGCGGCGGTGGCCAGGTCGGCGTCGCTGCAGGGCTTCTGCTCCACCGGCCCGTTCAGGTACGCCCAGAACTCCCACCAACCGGTCCAGGCGTCGGCGATGAACCGGTTGGCGCACTTCTCGGCGACGCTGCCGAAGGTGAACGAGCTGTTGTTGGAGCCGAGGCCGATCAGCACCAGGTCGATGTCCTGGGTCTGCGCGACGGCGCGCAGTTGGCTGAGCTGCGAGGCGACGGTACGACCGTTCGTGCGCGCCTGGGAGGCGTTGGCGATGTCGTGTGGCTGACCACCGGAGCAGGCCAGGTTGAACCGGTTCTGGATGCCCGGCAGGTTGGCCTGGTTGAGCGAGGCGTTCGCCGAGCGGTGGCAGAAGAACGCGTTGTTGTTCGCCGCGGTCCAACCGGGGAAGCCCTGGCTGACTCCGTTGACGTCGACGACCGGGGTGTACGCCCCGGCGCCCTCGCCACTGATGAAGCTGTCCCCGAGTGCCACCGCGGCGGTGGGCAACGCGGCGGACGCGGGTGCGGGCAGCGCGACGGCGGTCGACAACGCGGCCATGGCGATCGTTAGTCCCGCGGCGAGCGCGGTACGCCGGAACCTGGGCATGGGGCCCCCAACCATCGAAAGATGAAAGATTCTCTGAGAGCGCGATCAGATCACCCCGGCGCGACAGGCGTCAATGGCCCGTAACAGATTCGTTCGACGAAAGACATGCGCCCGTAGGCATGACGGGCTACCGCGTCGAGATCGGACCCGTGCTCCGGGTTGTCGACCGCCCCTCGGCGGGCAGTCAGCGACCGGTCGGGCGGTCGCGGCGGCGCAGCAGGGCCGCGCCCACGGCGTTCCGACCGACACCCCGGATCAGGAGTACGCGCAGCCACCGCACCCACGTCACGGCGCTCGTCCCGCCGGAGACCGGGTGGCGCACGCTGCCGAACGGGGTGAGCCACGGCTGCGCCGGACGGAGCGTTCCGGTGGCGGTGCCTCTGCGTGGTCCCATGATCACCCAGTGGCTGTTCGTTGGCTCACGTCCGGAGGGCCGCGCGCGGCGGGTCGCGTAGGTCCTCCGGTAGTTGTCCTAGCCTCGGGCTAGGCTCGCTGCGGCGCGCCACGCCGGCTGATGTCGCCGGTGACCGGCAGCACACCGCCGAGACCGGGGAGTACGACCAGTTGACCGCAGAGCCTGACACCCTGTACGGGGCCGATGACCTCACCCACCTTGAGGGGCTGGACGCTGTCCGCAAGCGGCCCGGCATGTACATCGGTTCCACCGACAGCCGTGGCGTGGGTCACCTCGTCAACGAGATCCTCGACAACTCCACCGATGAGGGTGTCGCCGGTCACGCCAGCCACGTCGAGGTGATCCTGCACGCCGACAGCTCGGTGCAGGTCGACGACGACGGCCGGGGCATCCCCACCGACGTGCACGCCAAGTCCGGCATCTCCGGCGTCGAGCTGGTGCTGACCCGGCTGCACGCCGGCGGCAAGTTCGGCGGCTCCGGTTACAAGACCTCCGGCGGTCTGCACGGCGTCGGCGCATCGGCGGTCAACGCGCTGTCCCGCCGCTTCGACGTGACCGTCCGCCGGGCCGGCAAGATCCACGCGATGTCGTTCCGACACGGCGTTCCGGGCATCTTCGACGGCGACGGTCCGGACGCCTCCTTCACCGCCGGCCCCGGGCTCCAGGTGACCGGGGCCATGAAGCGCGGCCAACGCACCGGCACCTCGATCCGCTGGTGGCACGACGCCCGCTACTTCGAGACCGGCGCCGCACTCGACGTCGACGCCGTCCGGATGAAGCTGCGCAACACCGCGTTCCTGGTCCCCGGCGTGACCTACCTGCTGCGCGACCTGACCGGCGAGGCGCCCGCCGAGGAGCGGTTCCACTACCCCAACGGGCTCAGCGACATGGTGGAGTTCCTCGCCCCGGCCGGCGACCGGCCGGTCTCCGGCACCCTGCTGGTCAACGGCGAGGGCACCTACCGGGAGAACGCCGCCGACGCCAACGGCGTCATGCAGTCCAACGTGCAGCGGCGCGCCGAGGTCGAGGTGGCGTTCCGGTGGGGCACCGGTTACGAGCGCACCGTCGAATGCTTCACCAACACCATCCGCAACGCGCACGGCGGCACACACCGCAAGGGTTTCGAGCGGGCCCTCGTCCGCGCGCTCGCCGACGCGATCCGCAACACCCGCGGTCTGCTCAAGGCCAAGGAGGAGCCACCCACCCTGGACGACGTCCTGGAGGGGATGACGGCTGTGGTGCACGTGCGGATCCCCGAGCCGCAGTTCACCTCGCAGACCAAGGACGAGCTGTCCACCACCGGCATCACCAAGGTTCTCCAGTCCCTGGTCGACGCGCACATCAAGGCCTGGCTGGAGGACCGGCGCACCAAGGCCGAGGCGCGCACCGTCCTGCAGAAGATCGTCGACGCCGCCCGGGTGCGACTCACCCAGAAGCAACAGAAGGACGCCGCCCGGCGCAAGACCGCCCTGGAGGGCGCGTCCATGCCGCCGAAGCTCGTCGACTGCCGGGCCACCGGCATCGACCGCAGCGAGCTGTTCATCGTCGAGGGTGACAGCGCCCTGGGTACGAGCCGGATGGCCCGTTCCTCGGAATACCAGGCGCTGCTGCCGATCCGCGGCAAGATCCTCAATGTGCAGAAGGCCAACCTCCAGCAGGTTCTGGACAATGCCGAGTGCGCGGCCATCGTGCAGGTCCTCGGCGCCGGTTCGGGGCGCACCTTCGACATCGCCGCGCTGCGCTACGGCCGGGTGCTGATCATGGCCGACGCCGACGTGGACGGCGCCCACATCCGTACGCTGCTGATCACCCTGTTCGCCCGGTACATGCGGCCGCTGATCGAGGCTGGTCGGCTCTACGCCGCGATGCCGCCCCTGCACAAGATCACCACCAAGGGGCGCAGCCCGCAGACCGTCTACACCTACACCCAGGCCGAGATGGAGACGACGGTCCGCAAGCTGGAGAAGGCCGGCAAGCAGATCGTCACGCCCATCCCACGGTTCAAGGGTCTCGGTGAGATGGACGCCGACGAGTTGTGGGACACCACGATGAACCCGGCCACCCGGGCCGTCCGCCGGATCACCCTCGACGACGTCGACGCCGCCGAACGCATCCTCGAACTGCTGATGGGCGAGAAGGTCGAGCCGCGCCGCAACTGGCTCATCGACTCCGCCGACCGCGTCGACCGGGATGCGATCGACGCGTGAGCGAGCGACAGCGAGCGAATCTTCGATGCAGCGCCCGTTCCGTTCCGATGGAGAGCTGAGTCATGGCACGCCGTAAGGAAAACAAGGTCGACCTCTCCTCGTTCGACCAGGCCGGGGCGCGGGTGTTCGACAACCCGCTGGTCACCGAGGTCTCCGACTCCTACCTGGAGTACGCGTTCTCGGTCATCCACTCCCGCGCCCTGCCCGACGCCCGTGACGGCCTCAAGCCCGTGCACCGGCGCATCCTCTGGTCGATGTACGAGCAGGGCTACCGCCCGGATCGCGGGCACGTGAAGTCTGCCCGAATTGTCGGGGATACAATGGGAAAGTACCATCCGCACGGTGACACGGCGATCTATGACGCCATGGTCCGCCTCGCGCAGGACTTCTCGCTCAACGTTCCGCTCATCGACGGGCATGGAAACTTTGGCTCGCCCGACGATGGCCCGGCCGCGTCGAGATACTGCGTTACCGGAGATACCCGCATTCGACTTGTTGACGGCGCCAGCCCTCGAATTGCTGACCTGGTAAGCCTCCCTGCAGACAGCGAAGCCGATGTTGACTTCGAGGTGCTCGACAAAGACGGTAAAGCTGTCCAGGTCGACAAGGTGTTCAACTCCGGCGTCCATCCGACGGTCCGGATCGGCACGGAGGCCGGGTTCTCGCTCCGGGGCAGCGAGAATCACCTCGTGCTCTGTCTTGAGGCGCCCGCGGGCGTTCCCCTCTTCCAATGGCGACGGCTAGACGAGCTTGCAGTTGGTTCGATCGTCTGTGTGGCACGGAACGCTTGGTCCCAGGTCATACCCACCGCTCGTGAATACTCGCTGGGCGTCCTCGGCGGCGCGTGGGCGTCCGAGGGCTTCGCGAGTGAGTCCAGGGCCGGGTTCAACAACACCGACGAGCACTTCTTCGGTGAGGTTCTGCATGCGTACGATCAAGTGGTTGGTGGTCGGCGGTACGTCAGCGAACGGCAGACCCGTCGCGACCGGAAGCGTGTCCAGGAAATCGATGTTCAGATTTATGCCGGCGGTATGGACGCTTTCCGTGCAAGTCCGCTGGCCGAATTCATCGGGCACCAGGCCCGGGACAAGTTCGTACCGCAATTCGTCTGGAACGGTGGCTGGGGTGTTAAGCGCGCCTTCCTCATGTCCCTTTTCGAAGGGGACGGCGGGGTGCGGGTCGCCAAGGACAGCTTTACCATCCAGTACACGAGTTACAGCGAGCGGCTCACCAGGGAGGTCCAGGAGCTGCTCACCGAATTCGGGGTTGTTGCCTGCTGGCGCCGTTACACGCGCCCCAGCGGCTCGGTCGAGCATCGCTTGGTGATTTCCGGCCTGCGAAACATCAAGGCATTCGCCAATCGGGTGGGCTTCCTCCGCACCAAACAGGCAAAGCTGAACAAGGTTCTGCGACACGCGCCGTTGCGCCCACATCGGCTGAGCAAGGACCACGTTCCCTTCGTTGCCAGTTACGTGCGTGACACCTTGGACTTCGACCGTCGTGGTAGCGGCCGCAAGTGGCTGACGACGCACAACTTCGATCGCGTCGAGCGATGGGAGACCGAGCGCCTCCGGATCATCGATCGCATCAAAGAGCCGGAACTTCTGGCGACCATTCTCCCGATCATGGACTCTGGCTACCGGTTCGAGCGCGTCACCGAGGTGACGCCCTGCGAGCCGGCGGAGGTCTACTCGGTTCGGGTCAAGTCCGAGGACCACTCCTTCCTCGCTGGCGGTTTCGTCAACCACAACACCGAGGCCCGCATGTCTCGCGAGGCCATGCTGCTCGTCGGTGAGCTGGGCGAGGACACCGTCGACGTCGAGCCCAACTACGACGGGTCGCTGACCCAGCCGACAGTGCTGCCGGCGGCCTTCCCCAACCTGCTGGTCAACGGCGCGTCCGGGATCGCGGTCGGGATGGCCACCAACATGATCCCGCATAACCTGGCGGAGGTCGTCTCCGCGGCCCGCTGGCTGATCAACCACCCGGACGCCACTCTGGACAAACTCATGGAGTTCGTCCCCGGCCCCGACCTGCCCACCGGTGGGGTGCTGCTCGGCCTGGACGAGGTGCGCCGGGCGTACGAGACCGGGCGTGGTGTGGTGCGGATGCGCGGCAAGGTGGAGATCGGCCCGATCGAGGGCAGCCGGGGCCGTCAGGCGATCACAGTGGTCGAGCTGCCCTACGGCGTCGGCGCGGAGAAGGTCATCGCCGCGATCACCAACGAGGTCACCAAGACCAAGCGGCTGACCGGCATCGCCGACGTCAAGGACCTCACCGACCGGGAGAGCGGCACCCGGCTCGTCGTCGAGTGCAAGGTCGGGGTCAACCCGCAGGCGCTGCTCGCCGACCTCTACCGGCTGACCCCGCTGGAGCAGTCGTTCGGCGTCAACAACCTGGTCCTGGTCGACGGGCAGCCACGCACGCTGGGCCTCAAGGCGCTGCTGGAGGTCTTCCTGGCCCACCGGTACGAGGTGGTCACCCGGCGCACCTCGTACCGTCGGCGCAAGCGCCAGGAGCGGCTGCACCTGGTCGACGGTCTGCTGATCGCGCTGCTGGACATCGACGAGGTGGTCCGGCTGATCCGGGGCAGCGACGACGCGCAGGCCGCGAAGGACGGGCTGATGAGCCGGTTCGGTCTCTCTGACATCCAGGCCACGTACATCCTGGACACTCCGTTGCGTCGGCTGACCAAGTTCGACCGGATCGAGCTGGAGGCCGAGCAGGAGCGGCTGCGCTCCGAGATCGCCGAGCTGAGCAAGATCCTCGACGACGAGCGGGTGCTCCGGAAGGTGGTCTCCGACGAGCTGGCCGCCGTGGTCAAGCAGTTCAGCACCGAACGTCGTACGACGCTTGTCGACGGTGACCTGAAGGAGGTGCTGGCCGCGTCCGCGCCGGCCGGCCCGCTGGAGGTCGCCGACGACCCGTGCCAGGTGATCCTCTCCGCGACCGGGCTGGTCGCCCGGACCGCTGCCGAGTCGGAGGAGAGCTCCGAGGGGCGCCGACGCAACGGCCGGGTCAAGCACGACACGGTACGCGCCATCGCGCACTCCACCGCCCGTGGTCGGGTGCTGCTGTTGACCAGCGCCGGTCGGGCGTTCAAGGTCGACGTCCTGCCGCTGCCGGTGCTGCCCGAGCAGGCGGGCACCGTGTCACTGCGTGGCGGCATGTCCGCGGCCGAGCTGGTGCCGTTGGCGGCGGGGGAGACCGTCGTCGGCCTGGCCCCGCTCGGCGGGCAGGCCGAGGGCTCACCGGGGCTGGCGTTGGGCACCCGGCAGGGCGCTGTGAAGATCTGCTCGCCGGAGTGGCCGGTGCGCTCCGACGAGTTCGAGGTGATCGGTCTGCGCGACGGTGACGAGGTGGTCGGGGCGACCTGGCTGACCGACGGCACGGAGACGCTGACCTTCGTCACCTCGGAGGCGTCACTGTTGCGCTTCCCCGCCGGGTTGGTCCGGCCGCAGGGCCTCAAGGGCGGCGGTATGGCCGGCATCAACCTGCCGGCCGGGGCACGGGTCGCGTTCTTCGGCGCGGTGCGCACCGACGACCCCGGGCACGGCGAGCCGATGGTGGTCACCTCCACCGGCGCGACGGTCAAGGTGACGCCGTTCAAGGCGTACCCGGCAAAGGGCCGGGCGACCGGCGGCGTGCGCGCGCACCGCTTCCTCAAGGGTGAGACGGACGTGGCCGTCGCCTGGGTGGGCCCGCGACCGGTCGGTGCGACCGCCACCGGCGACCCGGTGGAGTTGCCCGCGGCGGACCCACGCCGCGACGGCAGCGGCTTCGCCGTGATGCTCGGCCCAACGGTCGTAGGCCACCTGATCGAACGTGACTGACCCCATCCGCGCTGTCGCGCCGTCACCGGGGCCCGCGCCCTATGGGCGTCCGGTGTTCCTGGCGCGCGGCCGGCGCGGCCGACGCCAAGATCGTGCTCGATCCTGGAGGTAGTGGTTCACCGACGCGGTGATGCCACTCGATCCCGGATCGAGCACGATCATGCGGAGTGGGGCGGCCCGCCAGAGCGGCACGTTGGCGCCCTCTGTTGTCGGTGCGGGTCCGGGTGCACCGCGAAGCACCCTGCACGGTAGGTCCGGACAAGGGTCCCGTCGCGTCCGGACCTACCGTGCAGGTCGCTGGTCACCGCGTGGCTGTCGGGCCGCTCGCGATGGTGCCCCGGTAGGGAGAGGGCTGACCGGGCCAGGTGGCCGGGTAGCGCTGCATCGCCTTCCAGCTGTTGGTCAGCAGGTGCGGGAGTTGTAGGCGGCCCAGTAGGGACCGCTGCCCTGAGGCGGGTAGAAGCGGTAGTTCCCGTCGGGCGAACGCTGCAGGACGAATTGGTGCGAGCCGTACGGGCTCCGGGAACCCGTCGCCCCGTGGTACACCACGTACAGCCATCCGTTCTGGTTGTCGTGCTGCACCAGCTTGTCGCCGGCCTTCGTCCAGCTGTTCCGGCCTGCGGAGCCATCCGCGGAGAGGCCCTTGTCGCGCTGGAAGTTCCTCGTCGCGGCATCGGTCTGGTCGCCGAAGACGCCGTCGACTCCGGACGAGGGCAGGTAGCCGTTCGCCCAGAGAATGGTCTGCCAGAGACAGGCGACGTTCGAGTTGCGGTGCGTGGTGACGTTGGTGACGCCTTCGTCATCGAAGTCGTCAGACACCGCGCCGGCGCCATGGACGAAGGCCCGGCCCGTGTAGGAGCCGCTGGCCGCGGCCGGCGTGGCGATGGTGACGCTGACGCCGATGGCCAATGCCGAGCCGATGGCGGGCGCGGCGACTCTCCGGAGGATGCGGCGGGTGGAGCGGAGCGACGACATGTATCTCCTTTGGTCGGTGATCATGAGGGGGCGACGGTGCTGGGGCGTCGTGCCAGCCGGCGGTGTCAGGCCCGGCACGACGAGACGAGGTGACCTCGCGGCAGGTGTGGACAGACGGTCCCGTTCGACCTCGCCCCGTCGTCGTGCGACCAGGCCAGGCGATTGGTGCTCGTGGATGGGGCGGTGAGGACGGTTCTGCCGTCCTCACCGCTCCGGGTCCCCCGTTGGAGAAGGTACGGTGGGGCCGGTACAACCCCCGCACAACTCACGCACAGGTCATTTGCTCGCCCGGTTGTCCGGGTGTGGTACGCGTGGCGGCACATGGCAGCGCCCACAGGTGAGGTCCCTGGTTGCGTTTCGAACTCCTTGGCCCGTTCCGGGTGTACCGCGACGGCCGGCCGGTTCCGCTGGGCTCGGTGAAGCAGCGTCTCCTGCTGGCGACCCTGTTGCTGCGCCCGAACGAGGTCGTCGGCACCAACGAGTTGACCGCGATGCTGTGGGGTGACGAAGAGCCGGCGTCGGCCGCCGCTAATCTGCGCACCTATGTGCGCGGGTTGCGGCGGTCGCTGGGTGATGGGGCGACCTGGGACGGGATAACCGCTGCGGCCGGCGGCTACCAGCTTCGGGTGGGCCCGGGCGAACGGGACGTGGACCTGTTCGACGCCGCGGCGGCGCGGGGGCGCGAGGCGCTCGCCGCCTCCGATCTGGACCGGGCCGAGGCCGAACTGTCGGCCGCGGTGCGCCTGTGGCGTGGTGCACCGCTGTCGGACCTGCCGCTGCGCTCGACGCTGGCTCGGCGGGTGGCGCAGTTGGAGGAGCGCCGGCTGCTCGTCGAGGAGGACTACGCCGAGGCGGTGCTGGCCCTCGGCGCGTCGGCCGATGTCGTGCACCGGTTGCGCGGCCTGCTCGACCGGCACCCGCTGCGGCAGCGGGCGTGGGGCCAGCTGATGGTGGGCCTGTACCGCATCGGAGACGTAGCTGGCGCACTGGATGCCTTCCGGCAGGCCCGGCAGACGCTAGCGGAGGAGACTGGCCTCGATCCCGCACCTGAGCTCGTCGCGCTGTACGACGACATCCTGCATCACCGACCGGGACTGGCGGCGCAACCGCCAACGGGGTCGGACCGGCCGGTGCCGGATACGGCAGTGGGGCCGCTCACCCAGCGCCCCGAGCAACTGCCGCGTGCGGTGCCGGAGTTCGTCGGACGTAGCGCCGAGCTGGCCAGCCTCGATGGGCTTCTGCGTGGCAGGGCTGAGGCCCCGACGAGCGGCGCCATCTCTGTGGTGTCCGGCATGGCCGGGGTCGGCAAGACGGCCCTGGCGTTGCACTGGGCGCACTCGGTTGCCGACCGCTTCCCGGACGGCCAGCTCTATGTGAACCTTCGCGGCTACGACGAAGCCGGCGTGGTGTCCCCGCCCGACGCCCTGTCCGGCTTCCTCGAAGCGCTCGGGGTGCCCCACGCCCGGATACCCTCCGACATGGAGGCCCGGACTGGTCTCTACCGCAGCCTGTTGGCCTCGCGGCGGATGCTCCTGGTGCTGGACAACGCTCGCGACTCCGCCCAGGTGCGGGCCCTGCTGCCGGGTGCGGGCCGCTGCATGGTCGTGGTGACCAGCCGTGACCGGCTCGGCGGCCTGATCGCCGCCGAATGTGCCACGCCGTTGACACTGGACGTGCTCACGGCGGAGGAGTCGAGGAGCCTGCTCGCCAGACGCCTCGGGGTCAGCCGGATCGCTCCCGAGTCGGTGGCGGTGGCCGACATCATCGAGGCCTCGGGCCGGCTCCCGTTGGCGCTGTCGATAGTGGCGGCGCGCGTCGCGACCCATCCCACCTTTCCGCTCAGCGCGATCGCCGCCGAACTGTGCTCGGCCGAGGCGAGGCTGGACGCGTTGGCCGACGGCGACGTCCGGCGCGTCTTCTCGTGGTCGTTCCTCGCCCTGGGGGCGGACGCGGCCCGGCTGTTCACCCTGCTGGGGCTGCATCCGGGCCCGGACCTGACCACCGCTGCGGCCTCGGCGCTCGCCGGTGTGTCTGCCGCTGTCGTCACACCGATCCTGCGGGAGCTGACCCGGCTCCATCTGCTGGCGGAGCACGCGCCCGGCCGGTTCACCTTCCATGATCTTCTGCGGGCGTACGCGGCCGAGCTCGCACAGTCGTCGGAGCGCGGCGACGACCACGTCGCAGCCCGACAGCGCCTGTACGACCACTATCTGCACGCCGCCTATCCAGCTGCCCGGCTACTCCAGCCGCAGTGGCCCTCGATCGAGCCGGTGGCGCCGCTGCCCGTACCCGCCAGGCGGCCGGTGACTGATCACGACGGCGCGCTCGCCTGGTTCACGGCGGAGCATCGGGTGCTGGTCCGGGTGGTCCGACAGGCCGCCGAGAACGGCTTCGAAACGTACGCTTGGCAGATCGCCTGGGCGCTGACCGCCTTCGTGGCGCCGCGTGGCCTCTGGCAGGACCAGCTCGACATCCAAGAGGTCGCGCTGAGGGCCGCAGAGAAGATCGACGACCTTGCCGGTCAGGCCGTCGCCAACCGGCTGGTGTCCCGCGCGCTGACCCGACTGGGCGACCGCACCACTGCCGAGTCTCGGCTCAAGCGCGCGCTTGAGCTGCACGAACGTCTCGGCGACCCGATCGGCCAGGCTCAGACGCTGCACAACTACTGCGAACTCTGTTACCTGGACGGCCGGCTCGACGACGCGCTCGCGCACGGTCGTGAGGCGCTACGGCTCTATCGGCAGGTCGGCAATCACGCGGGCGAAGCCCGGACCCTGAACGCGATCGGTTGGCTGCTCGCCAGCAACGGCGACTACGTCCAGGCCATCGCCAGCTGCACCGAGGCCCTCGAGCAGCAACGACGGACCGACGACCGCAACGGTCAGGCAGCGACGTTGGACAGCCTCGGCTTCGCCTACGACCGCCTCGGTGAACGCGACCGCGCGGCCGACTGCTACGAGCAGGCGATCACACTCTTCCGCGACTCCGCGGACCGGTATCACGAGGCGGAGACCCTCATCCGACTCGGGGACACCCGGGAAGGGATGGGCGACCGGAACGCTGCCGCTGCCGCGTGGCGCCTGGCGGCGCGGATCTACGAGGACGTGGGCGACCCGGCGGCCGAGGAGGTCCGCCATCGCCTTGAACGTCTGGCTTCTTCTTAGTGCGGGGCCGGAGTCAGGCGACGTTGTGGGGGCGGAACTGGACGCTCACCCGGGGGCCAACAGGTCGGGTGGTCTTGGGGATGGCGTGTTCCCAGGTGCGTTGGCAGGAGCCGCCCATGACGATCAGGTCGCCGTGGCCCACCGGGAAGCGCAGGCTCTCGCCACCGCCGCGTGGGCGCAACAGCAGCGGTCGGGGTGCTCCGAAGGAGACGATCGCGACGACCGTGTCGGTGTGGGCCGAGCGGCCGATGGTGTCGCCGTGCCAGGCCACGCTGTCGCGCCCGGACCGGTAGAGGCACATGCCGGCGGTGACGAAGGGCTCGCCCAGCTCGGGCGCGTAGTGCTCGGTGAGCGCGGCTCGCGCGGAGGTGAGGACGGGGTGGGGGAGTGGCCTGGCGGCGTCGTACCAGCAGAGCAGGCGGGGCACGTCGACCTCGGCGTCATACATGGTGCGCCGTTCGGCACGCCAGGGCACCTCGGTGAGCAGGGTGTCGAGGACGGTGTCGGAGCCGCGCACCCAGCCGGGGAGGTGGTCGACCCAGGCGCCCCGGCTGAGCTGGTGCCGGCGGATCTGGCCGGGCAGTGGCCCCAGGGTCGGCCCGGCGTCGGCCAGGTCGAGCATCGACGGCTGGTAGGCGGCCTGCGTCATGCAGCCACCCTAGCAGCACTTTCGTACACCCGTGCTAGCCCTGGACCGTGGCCTGGCCTGCCGCGGTCAGCCGGGGACGGCGGCGGTGCGTACGGCGTCGAACACCGCGTCCACTACCCGCGCCCGGCCCTGCCCGTCGACGGTGGACCAGGCCCGCTCGGCGAGGGCCGCGCGTCGCTGCGGCGAGCTGAGCAGCCCGTGCAGGGTCCGCGCCGCCGTCGCGCGGGTGGCTCGTCCGGCGACGCCGACGGCGGTCAGCTCCGGCAACTCGCCGAGGCCGGCGGCCAGGCCGTGCCGCACCACCCGGGTGTACGACTCACGTTGGTTGTCGACCACGCAGACCAGTGCGCTGGGTGCGCCGAGGCAGCAGAGTTCCCAGGTGGACGTGCCGGCGGCGCTGACCACGAGGTCGGCTTCGGTGATCAGTGCCGGCAGTGAGGTGGTGGGCGGGACCGGTCGGATGGTCTGCCCCCGGCCGGGAGCGACATCGTCGATCTCCGCCTCGATCTCGGGTCGCCCGACGATGACAGTGAGGTCCATCGGGTGACCGGTGGCCACCAGTACCCGGGTGAGGAGCGGGGCCGCGCCGACGGCGTCGGTGCCGCCGAAGAAGGCCAGTACCCGGGGGCGGCTGACCGCCGTGGTGGGCGGGGCGAGCGGCGGCCGGGCGCTGATCACCGTGTCGCGCAGCAGGGCGTACCCGCTCCCGGCGAGCAGCCGGCCGGGTAGTGCCGCCACGGACCCCGGCCTGGGCAGCTCCGCTCCGAAGTTCTGGTCGACGTAGAGGTCCGCGACCTGGCCCCGGCTGTCGCCGTCGATGATGGCGAGGGTGTAGACGCCGGCGGCGCGTAGGGCGCCGGCCCCGGCGGGGTCCAGTTCGTAGGAGTCGAGGACCAGCACGTCCAGGTGGTGTCGGCGGGCCGCCTCGACCAGTTCGGCCGCCGAGTCCGGGCCGGGGAGCAGGGGGATGCCCCGCGCGGCCAGCTCCGCGGTTGCCCAGTCGAGCCGTTCGACGGCGCCGAACACTGTGACGTCGGCGCCCCGGGCGAGGAACTCCTCGGCGAGCGCCAAGCAGCGGACCAGGTGGCCGACGCCACGCCGTGGCCCGGCGTCGCAGCGCAACCCGACCCGCAGGGTGCTCAGGACTCCTCCAGGTGCTTCTGTCGTACGTCGGCGTTGAGCGCGCGCAGCCGGGGCTGACCGTCGAGCCAGTCGGCGAGCTTGGCCAGCGGCACGCTGACGTCGCCGAAGTGGTCGATGATCGCGCTGACCAGCGCCCAGTCCCGCTCGGTGTCGAGGGTGAGCCGCAGCGCGGAACGGTCCGGGGTGAGCGTCACCCCGAGCACCCGGAACAGCTCCGGATGGGTGTACGCGTACGAGGTGACGTGCACCCGGTGGTGGTCGGTGGCGACCCGGCCCAGGGTGCGCAGCGTCTCCGCTCGGATGATCTCGACGTCCAGTCCTCGGGGCAGGGTCCGGGCGATCGACGTGCTGGCGTAGTCCAGCCCGGGGACCGCCCGGTAGACCGACGCGACCAGTGTGATGATCTCCGGGTCGAGCAGGGGGCAGTCGGCGGTGAAGCGCATGACGGCGTCTCCCGGGCGCGCCGCGAGGGCACCCACGAACCGGTCCAGCACGTCGTCGACCGGCCCGCGGTGGCACGGCACGTCGAGCCGCGCGCACTCGGCGGCCACCGCGTCGTCGACCGCGTCGGTGCTGGTGGCGACGACCAGGTCGGCCAGGACGCCGCTGTCGGAGGCGGCGCGTACGACCCGGCCCAGAACGGACCGTCCGGCGAGCGGGCGGAGCACCTTGCCGGGCAGCCGGGACGAACCCATGCGCGCCTGCACGATGCCGACGATCCGTGGCCCGGCGGCGTCCGTGGCGACCCCGGCGGTCACTGCTGCTCCTCCTGCTTGGGGGCCAACGCCGCGGTGGCTCGACGTTTGGCGGCGCGGGCACCCCGCTTGGCCAGCCGGGCCGGGGTGATGGCGAGCCGGCCCACCCGGTAGCTGAGCGACCCGCTGAGCAGGCCGATCGTCGTCTCGGCCCGGCGCAGCGCCCGTTCCCGCGAGGTGAGCAACTCCTCGGTCCACGCGGTCAGCGCCGCCAACCGGGTGAGTTCCTCGCGCTGGCGCAGCCACGCCTCGCGGAGCTGCTGGTAGCTGTGCCCGCCGACCGGCGGGTCGGTCGGCGTGACGGCCTGCAGTTCGGTGGCGAGGCCGACAGTGGCGCCGGCGTCCAGCCCGTGCAGCGCGGCGGCGATGGCCGCCTCGACCTCGACCGCGTCGCTGACCGTCGCGCGGTCGAGGTCGTGGCCGGCGAGTCCGCCGAGCACCACGGTCAGGCCCGCGATGTCGAGAGTGGACGACCACGGGTGGGCGTACCCGCCGGTGAGCAGGCCCGTGGCGAAGCGCCACAGCCCGCGGGCGAGGACCACGTCGCCGGGCAGCGCGGCGGTGGCCCGCCAGCTGGGGTCGAGCACCGCGTACCGCTCGCCGTCGACCACCACGTTGTCGGTGCCGGCCAGCGCAGCCGCCCCGGCGATCCGGCCGTCCGTGTCGGCCTGGTCGGCGAGCCAGCCCGCGTAACCGCGCAGCAGCGCGCGCAGGGTGGCCAGGTCGCGGCGCACTGCCGCGTCGAGCAGCAGAGTACGCAGCAGCCGGCCGGACGGCACCGGTCCGGACAGCGCGTCCGCGTCGCGGTACGCGGCCTCGCGGCTGGCGAACGGCGCGACGGCCGGCGTCGTCGCGTCGGTGGCTGGGATGAGCCCCCAGCGCCAACCGGAGGGGCCGTGCAGCACCTCCAGCACGCCGATCCCGGGGCGACCGGTCTGCACGAGGGCCACCGGCAGGTCCGCCTCGACGGTCGGCGTGGTCGGGTCCGCGGGGTCGGCGGGTCGGTGGGCGAGGGTCAGCCAGCCCGGTGCGAGGTCGGCGGCCCGCCCGGCGTGCAGGGCGTCCACGGCGAGCCGGGCCGGGTCCTGGAGGACTGTGGCGCTGCTGAAACCCCCGGCGCAGGCGCCGTGCAGCACGGCGTCGAACAGGCCGGAGCCCGCGTCCCGGTCGAGGTGGTCGGCGTCCAGCAGCGCCGTCGGGGTGGTGACACCGGGGTACGCCGCCCAGCACGCGGCCGGCCGCAGCCCCGCCGCGCCGAGCCGCTCACGCAGTTGGTCCCGGTTGGCCGGGTGGGCCCGGTCCAGCACGCCACCGATCACCCAGGCGGAGTCGTCCCGGCGGGCGTACCAGGGGCTGGTGCCGACCAGCCGGTGCAGGCCCAACGGGTTGTCCAGGCGAAGCAGCAACGCGCCGCCCGGTCGCACCGCGGCGACGAGTCGCGCCAGCACACCGTCCCAGCCGAGCCGGGTGCCCTCCACCGACTCCACCGGGTCCAGCCCGGCAGCCGCGATCACCACGTCGTACGTCTCGTCGTCGGGCAGCCCGGCCGGGCCACCCACCACCACGCGGGCGGCCCGGTGCGCCAGCGCCACCGCGTCCGGGTGGCTGCGCAGCAGGCAGGTGACCTCGGCGTGGGTGAGCTGGTCGAGCAGTGCCGGGTCGTGTGGACCGGCCACCAGGACCCGGGCGCCGGGCGGCACCAACCGCGCGGCCAGCGCGGCGAGCGGCCCACCGTCGGCCAGCCGTTCCTGCGGCAGGTCCGACCAGGCCAGCATCTCGCCGCCCGGCAGGGTGATCCGGTCGACGGGTGCCGTCTCAGTCGTCACGGTCTTCCTCTTCCTCCTGGAGGTTCGCCCAACCGAGCAGCTCGCGAAGCTCGGCCGGCGTGCAGCGGTGGTCGGTGCCCAGCTCGGCGCGGGCGATCTCGACAGCTGTGGGCAGGTCGACGGTGGTGCCGTGCAGCTGCGGCCACTGGCGTCGGATCCGAGCGGTGCCGCCGAAGGTGGGGTCCTCGTTGGACAGGATCATCGGGTCGCCGTAGACCGCCGGCTCGCACCCGGCCGCGATGCCGTAGAAGATCGCGCTGGTCAGCCGGTTGGATGCTACCCGGCGGTGACGGCGCAGCTCGGTGAGCTGCCGGTCGAGGAACTCCGGATCGGTGTCCTTCCACCAGTGTCCCCGGTAGCCGTGGCAGATCACCCGGAACCCGGCGCGCTCGTAGAGCCGGCGCACGTTGCGCATCCGGTACTCGTGCCAGTAGAGGCAGACCGTCACCGGGCCGGGTTCGGTGTCCTTGATGAGGGCGATCAGTTTGCGGTGGTCGCCCTTGACATGTTGACCCTCCCAGCCGTGGAACGGGTACCAGATGGTGCCCTCGCGCTCCTCGGCCGGTGGTTCCTCGGGGCGCATGGCCAACAGGTAGCTGAACGGCGCGCCGATGACGACAACGTTGCGTCGCCCCACCGACCAGGCCCGGCGGCGGGTCTGCTCCGACCAGAGCAGGCTGGGGGTGAGCTCGGCGTACGGGTGGCCGGGGGCCAGGCCGTCACCGATGTTCCAGCCGTGCTGCACGTACCCGTTGATCCGGGGTGGGTGCCGGTCGCCGAGGCCGGCGTACCGGGCCAGTACGTGCGCGTGGCCGTAGAAGTGGTTGGCGTGGTGCATCAGGTTCCCATCAGGCGGCGGAACGCACCGGACCGCCCCGCACCGCGGCGGTCAGCGCGTCGATGACGCGGTCCTGGTCGGTGTCGCTGAGCCCCGGGTACAGCGGCAGCGACAGCTGCTGGGCGTAGAACGACTCGGCCACCGGGCAGGACCCGCGCCGGTAACCCAGGTCGGCGAAGGCCGGGTGCCAGTGCACCGGGATGTAGTTGACCTGGACGCCGATGCCGGCGGCCCGCATCCTGTCGTACACCTCGCGGCGGCGCCCGTCGAGCACCCGGATCGGGTAGAGGTGCCAGGCCGGGTCGGCCCACGACCTGCGGTTTGGCAGCAGGACGCCGTCCAGGTCGGCCAGCGCCTCGTCGTAGCGGGCGACCAGGGCGCCGCGGCGGGCCGTGAACTCGCCCAGCCGACGCAGTTGGCTGCGACCCAGGGCGCAGAGCACGTCCGGCAGCCGGTAGTTCAGCCCGAACTCGTGCACCTCCTGGTGCCAGCCGCCCTCGTCCGGGAAACGCAGGTCGTCGCGTTCGCGGACCACGCCGACGCCACGGAACCGGCGGGCCCGCTTCAGGATCGCCGGGTCCAGCGCCGCGACGGCGCCGCCCTCGGCGGTGGTCAGGTTCTTCGTGGGGAAGAACGAGAACGTGGTCAGGTCGGCGAGCGAACCGACCGGCCGACCGTGGTACGTCCCGCCGATCGAGTGCGCCGCGTCGGCGAGCAGCAGCGCGTCGCTGCCCTCGACCGACGTGCGCAGCGCGTCGTAGTCGGCGGGGTGGCCGGCGTAGTCGACAGCGGCGACGACCTTCGTCCGCGAGGTGACAGCGGCGGCGGCCGCCGCCGGGTCGAGGCAGAACGTCTCGTCGTCGACGTCGGCGAACACGATCGTCGCGCCGATGGCGACAGCGCTGCTGGCGGTCGCCACGAACGTCATCGGCGGGACGACCACCTCGTCGCCCGGCCCCACCCCGGCCGCCGCGTACGCCACGTGCAGCGCCGCGGTGCCGTTGGAGACGGCGGCGACACCGACTCCGCCGGTCCACTGGGCGAGGTCGGCCTCGAAGGCGTCCACCTGCGGGCCGGTGGTGAGCCAGTCGCCGCGCAGCACGTCGGCGACGGCGGCGACGTCGTCCTCGCTGATCGACTGCCGGCCGTACGGGAGCATCCCCGTCATCAGTTGATGCCGAGCATGTCGCGCAACTGTTCGACGGTGAGCCACTCGTCGTTGGTGTCCGACTGGTAGGCGAAGCCGTCCGGCACCGGGTCGCAGTCGACCGGGGCCTGGTAGCCCCAGGTGGCGATGGTCGGCTGGACGATGAACCGGCCGTCGGCGCGCAGCGTTCGCCGGCTGTCGTCGGGCGCGATCATCTCCTCGTGCAGCTTCTCGCCGGGCCGGATCCCGATCTCGTGGGTGGTGGCGTCCGGGGCCACGGCCTCGACCAGGTCGAGGATGCGCATGCTCGGGATGCGCGGCACGAACAGCTCGCCGCCCTGCATCTGGTCGAACGAGTCCATGACGAACTGCACGGCCTGGTCCAGGGTGATCCAGAAGCGGGTCATCCGCTTGTCGGTGATCGGCAGGCTCTTGCCCTCGGCGGCCAGCCGGCGGAACAGCGGGACCACCGAGCCTCGGCTGCCCACCACGTTGCCGTAGCGCACCACCGAGAACCGGGTGGGGTGCTGGGCGGCGTAGTGGTTGGCCGAGACGAACAGCTTGTCGCCGACCAGCTTCGTGGCGCCGTACAGGTTGATCGGGCTGGACGCCTTGTCGGTGGAGAGCGCGATGACCTTCTTGACGCCGGCCTCGATCGCCGCGTCGACGACGTGCTGCGAGCCGGTGATGTTGGTGGCGATGTACTCCGAGGGGTTGTACTCCGCGGTGTCCACCTGCTTCAGCGCGGCGGCGTGCACCACGTGGTCGACGCCGTGCATGGCCCGGGTGAGGCGGTGCCGGTCCCGGATGTCGCCGATGAACCAGCGCAACCGCGGGTCGTCGCCGAGTTGCTGGCGCAGCTCGTACTGCTTGAGCTCGTCGCGGGAGAACACCACCACGCGGGCGGGGTCGGCCTCGTTGAGGATGTGCCGGAGGAACGTCCTGCCGAAGGAACCAGTTCCGCCGGTGATCAGAATGGACGATCCATTCAACTCACTCAATGTGGTGCTCCCGTGTTGGTGGATGAACGAGCGGCAGTGGGCCGGCCGACCGGGGTGACACGCTAGCCATGGCGGGTTAACTCCTCGGCGCTCGCGGGTGAACCACAACCTCTGCTCCCGTGAATGCCGAACACCGCGTAGGCGAACACTTCCGACCGCCCCGGATGTGGGCTGACCTGGCCGGATCGGGCCGTTACAGTGACCGCGCGAACGACCCGGCGGCCCGGCGCGCAGCCGGGTCCCCCGTTCACCCGACATCCACACCGGCTCGGTACGAGCGGGCCACCCCGGGCGTCACCGACGCCGGCCGGAGGGCCCGTCGGATCAGCGCGGGCCCGGTCCGGCCGGCAATTCTGGAGGCGTTCATGGCACCCGGTAGTGACGTGATCGAACGACCGGTGGTGGCGGCCGAGACGCCGAGCGGCCCACCCGCCCGGCGTTGGCTGGTGCCGCTGCTGCTGGTCGTCGGTTGGGTGCTCAGCGTGGCCTGGCGGATGTGGTGGTCCCGGCACATCGTGCTGCCGATCGCTCACACCGACGAGGACAGCTACCTGAACACCGCCCGCGCGTTGGCCGGCGGCCCGGGGGGCTTCAGCAGCGAGAACGACCTGCTGCGCCGGGTCGGCTACCCGATGCTGATCTCGCCGGCGTTCCTCGGGGACCGGGACTTCACCGACAGCTACCGGATCGTCCAGCTGATCAACGCGATGGTGAACTCCACGCTGCTGCCGCTGGCGTACCTGTTCGGTCGCCGCCTGTTCGAACTGCGCCGCTCGTACGCGCTGCTCGGCGCCGTCGCGGCGGCGACCCTGCCGGCCACCGCCTTCTACGCGGGCGTCGCCATGATCGACGCGGTGATGGCACCGCTGGTGGTCGCCTGGCTGCTCGCCGTGCACCGTTGGATCACCCGGCCCGGCCCGCTCGCCGCCGCCACAGTGGGCCTGCTGGTCGGCGGGTTCCACCTGCTGCACTCCCGCGGCCTGGTGATCGTGGCCGTGCACGCCGGGCTGGTCCTGCTGCTGTTCGTCCGCCGTCGGATCAGCCCGCCCGTCGTGCTCGCGGCGCTGCTGCCGGTGCTGGCCATGGCGCTGGTCAACGAGGCCGCCATCCGCTACCTCGGCGGCAGGGTCTACCTGCTCGGCAGCACCCCCGGCGGCAGCACGCTCGACGCGATCGCCTCCGTCCAGGGCGTGGTCCGGGTGAGCGCCGCGGTCACCACCCAGCTCTGGTACCTCGTGGTGATCACGTTCGGACTGGCCGGGGTGGCCTGGGCCGGGGCCGTCCGCGAACTGTGGCGCCCCCGGCACGGCGACGCGGCCCGCTGGACGATGGGCGTGGCGCTGGTGGTGACCGTCGGGGTGGCCGGCGGCGCGTCGGTGATCCTGTCCGGCATCACCGGCAAGCCGCTGGACGCGATCTACGGCCGGTACGTGCAGATGCTGGCGCCGTTCTGGCTGCTGGTCGGGCTGGGGGTGCTGTTCACCGCCGGATGGCGGGTGGTGCTGCGCCGGGCTGCCGTCGCGGTGGCGCTGCTGGTCGGTGGCGGCGCGCTGATCGCGGCCCGACTCGCGTACGTGGCCAGCCAGGGCCACCAGCTGCGCTACGGCGGTTTCAGCGCGCCGGACCTGGTGGCGTTGACCGGGGGCTGGCGTGAGCTGCGACCGGTGGTCGGGTCGCTGGTCGGCATCGCCGGCTGTGTGCTGCTCGTCGCCGCGGCCCGGGTGCACCGCCTACGGCTGCCGATCCTCGGCGCCCTCGTGGTGGTCAACCTCGTCACGATGCAGGTGATCGACGAACGGATCGTGCGCCCGGCCGCCGAGAGCACCGCCCCGACGCCCCGGGTGGCCGACGTCGGCGTACGCCCCGGTGAGCGGGTGTGGGCCTCGACCGGCGTGCACTACGTCCTCCGGTTCAACCTCAGCCACCAGGTGACCTGGACCGACGTCCGGTGGTTCGGCGACAAGCAGCCGCCGGCCGCGGCGCAGGTGGTGTTCGCCCGCTGGGCGCCCGGCCAGGTCGACGACTGGAACGGCGCCGCGTACGGCTTCGTCCGACTCGGCGGCAACCCGGAGCAGCACTGGGCGGCCTGGCGGCGCGCCTGACCCACCGCGCCCGGTGGACACCGCTGTCCGTTAACGGCGGATGTCCACCGGGAGCACTGTCGGTTAATGGTTCCCGTCCATTACGGAAAAGTGTCCGCCAATCAGCGCTGGCGGCGGTCCGCCCGAGCCAGGGAAATCGGGACGACGGTGATTTCCCGGCCGTCCGACAGTTCCTGTCGCGGGGTGCCCTCGACGAATCGGAAACGTCGGTTCATCTGCCGTACGACGGTATTGTGGCCGAGCACCTCGCCGTCGAGCCGGTCCAGGTGCAGCCCGTCGAAGGCGTACTCGACGGCCTCCCGCATGACCCCCAGCCAGGCCGGCAGTGTCTCGCCCCGCCCGTCCAGCCCGTCGGCGTCGAGATAGAAGCCCCAGGCGCCGGTGCGGGGGCCGTCCAACCGCAGGTCGAAGAAGGTGACCACACCGCAGGGCCGGTCGTCGCGGACGTACACCAGCACCCGCCGGGACCTGTCGTCGCGGACCGTCGACCACCACCTGGCGTGCTCCTCGACGGTGATCTCGTGACTCGTCTTGCTGACCTGTCGATTGGTTTCCTGATTACGCCAGGACAACATCAGATGAACGTCGTCCGTCGTCGCTTCGCGCAGCACGTGCGTCTCGCTTTCCTAGCCGTTCACATCGGGTTCCGGCACCTTACCCGGGCCTACCGGGAAAGCAGATATGCATTCGTTGGGTTGTAGACTGCGGCGCATGAACGAATTGAGTCGCGTGCAGATCCGCGACCTCATGGCTCAGGTGCTGAAGAATCAGGACAAGGAGCTGCCCGCGGACGACGCGGCGCAGTTGCGGGAGATCGGCTTCCGGTCGCTCGACTTCTCCGAGCTTGCCCTGCGGGTGGAGGACGAGACGGGGGAGGAGCTCAACTTCGACGCCCCCGGGCTGCGTCGCATCGCCACCGTCGGGGACGTCCTCGACTTCCTCGTCGAGCTTCAACACCAGTGACCGTCGCGGCGTCGCGCCCCCCGACCCCCGCCAGCCCGGAGCCGGCCGGTGTCGACAACCGGCTCGTCGTCGGTGGCGCCGCGCTGACCTGGCGTTCACTGCCGATGCCCACGCTGCCCGACCCGGCGGCGGTGCTCGCCCGGTCGGCCGTGCACGCGCTCACCGCGGCGCGGCAGCACGCCGTGTACGGCACCGAGCTGCTGCTCAGCACCGCGAGTCGGGTCGACGCGGTGCTGCGCACCGAGCTGCTGGAGGCCGGGTTCACCGTCGGCGTTCTCGACGACGACGGCGTGCATCCGAGCGCACCGGCCCGGCCGCGAGCCGCCGAGCCGGGCCGGCTCTGGTTACTGACCTCGGGCTCCACGGGGCGTCCGAAGCGGGTCGGGCACACCCTCGACACGCTGACCACAGTGCGGGCCGACCAGCCCGACCGGACCTGGCTCTGCCCGTACGCCCCGGGCACGTACGCCTGGTGGCAGGTCGTCACCCTGTCGCTGACCCAGCCCGGCCAGCACCTGGTGGTGGTCGAGCCCGACGAGTTGGACGACTGGCCCACTGTCGCGTCCACCCACGGGGTGGACGCCGCCTCCGGCACCCCGACCTTCTGGCGGCGCACCCTCTACCGCGACGCCCAGGCCCTCGCTCGGGTGCCGCTGCGCCAGATCACCCTCGGCGGGGAGCCGGTGGACCAGGCGATCCTGGACCAACTGCGGGAGGTCTTCCCGACGGCCCGGATCTCCTGGATCTACGCGTCCTCCGAGGTGGGGGCGTCCATTGTGGTGCACGACGGGCGGGCCGGTTTCCCGGTCGACTGGTTGGACCGGGAAACCCCCGGCCGGCCGACGCTCTCCGTCCGCGACGACGAGCTGGTGGTCACCTCCCCGTACCACGGGGCCGGTCTCGTCGGTCCCGTCCGCACCGGGGACCGGGTGCAGGTGCTCGACGGCCGGGTGCTGATCACCGGCCGACTGGACTCCGACGAGATCAACGTCGGTGGTAGCAAGGTCTCCGCCGGTGTGGTCCGCGGCGTGCTCGCCGGTCACCCGGCGGTGGCCTGGGCCCGGGTGACCGGCCGCCGCGCCCCGGTGCTCGGGCGGATGGTGGTGGCCGAGGTGGTCCTCGCCGCTGCCGACCCGTCCCGCGCGGACACCGGTGTGCCGGACGAGGCCGCGCTGGTCCGCTGGTGCGCCGACCGGCTCCCCGAGCACGCGGTGCCGCGCCGCATTCGCGTCCTGACCGACATTCCCGTCAAGGAGACCCTGAAGAGCGATGTCTGAGCCCGCCGACACCCAGCTCGTCCCGCCCAGCTCCGTGGTCCTCGTCTCCGGTGGTTCCCGTGGCCTGGGCCTGGCCATCGTCACCGACCTGCTCGACGCCGGCGTACGCGTGGCCGCGTTCGCCCGCACCATCACCCCGGAGTTGGAGAAGCTCGCCGCCGAGCACCCCGACCGGGTGCACGTCGGCGCGGTGGACGTCACCGACCTGCGCGCCGCGCAGAGCTTCGTCCGGGAGGTGGAGCAGCGCCTCGGCCCGATCGACGGCATCGTCAACAACGCCGCCATGGGGCAGGACTCCCTGCACGCGCACACCGCCACCGACGACATCGCCCGGATCATCGAGACCAACCTGACGGCCCCGCTACAGCTGACCCGGCTGGTGATCCGCCGGATGCTCGCCAAGGGGCTGCGCGGGCGGATCGTCAACATCACCTCGATCTGCGGGCAACGCGGTTTCCCCGGTCTCGTCGCGTACTCGGCAACCAAGGGCGGCATGGACGCCGCCACCCGCTCGCTCGCCCGCGAACTGGGCGGCCGGATGCTTGTCAACTCGGTGGCGCCCGGCTTCTTCGCCTCCGAGATGTCCGCCGTGCTCGGTCCGACCCAGCTCGACCAGATCGTGCGCCGCACCCCGACCGGTCACCTGACCGAGCCGGTGGAGGTCACCCCTGTCGTGCGGATGCTGCTGCGGGAGCACACCAACATCAACGGCCAGGTCATCGTGGTGGACGGTGCCGCCGCCATCTGACCTGCGGCCGGTCCCGCTCCCGGTGCACCAAGCGCGGCACGGCGGGGCGGCGGCCGTGCCGCCCCTGTCGTCCGGGGCGGGCGGCAGGGCCGTGCCGCGTCCGGTGCCGGGGCTGCTCGCCGCCGCCGAGCGGCACCTGCGCGTCGGCGCCCCCGCCGACCTGGCCGACGCGGTGACCCGTAGCCACCTCGACGACGGCCGCTGCGTCGGCTGGTACGGCCCACCGGCGCCCGGCTGGCAGGTGGCCGTCGACGCGGAACGCGCCGACGCCCCGGTGCCCCCGGCGCTGGCCCGTCGGTTCGGCACGGGTGACTTCTGGGCCCGGTGGACCAGGGCCGAGTGCTGCTGCAAGCTGGCCGACGTGCCGGTGGCGGTCTGGTGGCGGCGTCACGGCCTGGGTGCGCCGGCCGCCGGCTCGGCGGTCTGGCGGACCCTCCGGCTGGCCGACCTGGTGCTCACCGTCGGCTTCGCCCCGACCCTCCCGCCCCGCGATCTTGCACTTTCTGACGCCGAATCGCGGCTTACACGCCTTTCGTCGGGACAGTAACTGCAAGATCGCGGGGTGGGGTGGGGTGGGGTTAGATCTGGTCCCAGCTCAACGGGGTGCCTCGGGGGACGTCGGTGGTGAAGGTGCGGCCCAGGACCCGGTCGATCTCCACGGGCGCCAGCCCGCCGGCCGGCCGGATCGAGCGGACGTTGTGCGCGGTTACCGGATCGCCGGCCCGGACGTCCTCGACCACGAAGAGCGATCGGCGGAACCGCAGGCCCTCCCGCTCCGCGGGGGTCGGTCCGATCGCGGTGCCGCCCAGCGCCTCGTACGCGCGGCCGGACTCGGCGACCAGGGCCGTGAGTTCCGCCGGGTTCAGGGAGAAGTCCGAATCCACGCCGCCGTCGGCCCGGTCCAGCGTCACGTGTTTCTCGATGAAGCAGGCGCCGAGCGCCACCGAGGCGACCGCCACCCCGATGCCGGGGGTGTGGTCGGAGAGCCCGACCGGCACGTCGAACGCCCCGGCCAGCACGGGCAGCCGGCGCAGGTTGCTGTCGGCCGGCGGGGCCGGGTAGGACGCCGTGCAGGCCAGCAGGACGATGCCCGCCGCGCCCCCGGCCCGGGCGGTGCGCACGGCGGCGTCGATCTCGGCGACCGTCGCCATCCCGGTGGAGATCACCATCGGCTTGCCGGTGCTGGCCACCAGTCGGATCAGCGGCAGGTCGACCAGCTCCGACGAGGCGATCTTGTACGCGGGCGCGTCCAGTGACTCCAACAGCTCCACGGCTGTCGCGTCGAACGGGGACGAGAAGACGGTCAGGCCACGCTCGCGGGCCCGCTCGAAGATCGGGGCGTGCCACTCGTACGGGGTGTGCGCGCGTTCGTAGAGGCGGTACAGGTTCTCCCCGCCCCACAGCTCGTGCCCGCTGGAGATTCGGAACGCCGGGGTGTCGACGTCGATGGTGATGGTGTCCGGCCGGTACGTCTGGAGCTTGAGCGCGTGCGCCCCGCTCGCGGCTACCGCGTCGACGATGGCCAGCGCCCGGTTCAGATCGCCGTTGTGGTTGCCGGACATCTCGGCGACCACGAACGGTCGCTCCCCGGCACCGACCGCGTGCGGTCCGATCTTGATTGTCGCTGTCATTCCGACCTCTGCTCGGGTACGCCCGCACCGGGGTGCGGTGATGCTGTCGTCGTCCACCCGGCGGGCGGACGACCTGGGAAATCAGGGCGCCGGGAGCCGCCCCGGCTCCCGGCGTGCTCCGTGGTGGGGTCGATCACGGCAGGCGGCCGACGGCCAGCGCGTCGCGCCGCTCCGGGGCGAGCCCACCGTCGCGCGTCTTTTCGGCGCTCGCCCCTCGCCCCGGGTCCTCGTCGGCGGCGAGCGAACCGCCGTCGGCGCCGCCCACCGGGCCGGAGCGGCGCAGGCGACCAGCGACCCGGTGGGCCTGGCGCAGCGCCGAGTACGCCACCCAGTCACCCCGCCCGACGAGGCGGTGCTTGAGCCCGGCCACGCCGGGGGGCAGCGGGTAGCCGCCGGTGGGCAGGTAGCGACGGTAGTGCGCGGTGGCCCGGTGGAAGAAGTCGCGCCGCAGGTGCGGGTGCAGCCGGCCGTCGTTGCCCACCACCACCAGGTAGTGGCTGATCATCAGCTCGAACAGCTCGGCCTGCAACCGCTCGTCCGGGTGCTTCCGGGCGACCCAGTCCATCAGCCGCTCGTACTGGGCGAAGGCGTCGAAGTGCCGGCCGCTGCGGGTGGAGGTGATCGCGCCCTGGCGGCCCTGGCGGTACAGGTAGCAGACCCGGTCCAGCACGGAGATCTTCTCGGCCCCGATCAGCAGGGGGTGGCTGAACGGGATGTCCTCGTACCAGCCGGGGAAGAACCGCAGCTCCAACTCGTCCATGAAGTCCCGGCGGACCACCTTGTTCCAGGCGGTGTGCTGCACCCGCAGGAGCTGCGGCTGGTCGGCCAACCGGGTCACGCCGGTGATCCCACGCAGCAGCGGGCTGCTCGCGTCGATCTCCCGCCGGCCGTCCTCGTGCACCCGCAGGTGGTCGAGCATCAGCACGTCGGGCTGGTGCTGGCGCAGCCGGTCCAGCACCGCCGCGATCGTGCCAGGTGGCAACCAGTCGTCGCTGTCGACGAACCAGACGTACCGGCCGGTGGCCACGTCGAGCCCGGCGTTGCGGGCCAGCCCCAGACCCACGTTGCTGCTCAGGTGCACGACGCGCACGCCGTCGCGGCTGACCGCGTACGAGCGGAGCATGTCGCCGCAGCCGTCCGGGGAGGCGTCGTCGACGGCGATCAGCTCGACCGCGTCCGACTCGCCCGCCGGGATGTCGGCCCGGATCGACTCGAGGCACTGGTACAGGTACGCCTCGACGCCGTACACGGGCACGACGATGCTCAGCAGCGGTGCGTGCGTCGGCTCATTGACCACGTCCGCCACCTTCGACGACCCGGGTGGCCGGACCCGGAACCTGACGTTGCCGCCGATGGTGGACTCTCTGAACTCCCGCCGAGCGGAAGGTTAACGCCGGGCCGGTGGGCGGTTTCCGGCCCGGGGAACGCGGGCTCGTGGGGCGGGTGGGACGCGTCCGGTTCACCCGGGAGTGACCCGGTAGGGTGCCTCGGTGCGGCCCTGCCGGGTCGTCGTGGGCGTCGCCGTCGCGCCGTCCGACGCCGCGACGAGGAGGCTACGACCGTGCTGGTGACCCTGCCGAGCGCCGGGATCCCGGCATGACGAGCGTCGCCGCGACGTCGGCCGCCCGGCCCGCACCGGCCCTGCCCCGGCTGCCCTCGCTGACCGGACTGCGGTGGATCGCCGCTCTGCTGGTCTTCGGCTTCCATGCCGGCACCATGCGGATCATCGCCGAGCCGGACTACAAGGCCGTCATCGACGCACTGTTCACCCTCGGCCTCTCCGGGGTGCAGTTCTTCTTCATCCTCAGCGGTTTCGTGCTGGTCTGGTCGGCCCGCGAGGGGGACTCCCGGCGTACCTTCTGGCGGCGACGGATCGCCAAGATCTACCCGAACCACCTGGTGCTGTTCGCGGCGACGCTGGTGGTCGCCTGGTGGTTCGCCGACCCGGTCCTGCCGGCGGCGGCGTTGGAGAACCTGCTGCTGTTGCAGGCGTGGGACCCCCGGCCGGGTTGGTTCTACAGCATCAACACCGTCAGCTGGTCGCTGTCCTGCGAGTTCTTCTTCTACCTGTGTCTGCCGCTGGCGCTGCCGCTGCTGCGCCGGGCCCGACCGAAGCTGCTCTGGGCGCTGATCGTCGCGCTGCCGCTGCTGATCCTCGCGCTCTGGCCGGCGCAGGAGCTGGTGCCGGAGGTGAGCCGCTGGTGGTTCACCCAGATATTCCCGCCGGTACGGTCGCTGGAGTTCTGGCTGGGCGCGGTGGCTGCCGAGTTGATGCGCCGGGGGCTGTGGCGCGGTCCCGGTCTGAGGGTGGCCAGCGGGATCTTCCTGGTCACCTGGGTGGCGGCAGCGCAGTGGATCCGTGCCGAGTTGTGGACCACGCTGCTCGCGGTCGCGTACCTGTTGGTGATCACCGCCGCTGCGGACGCGGACGTGCGGGGTCGGCGCTCGCCGTGGCGGTCCCGGCCGCTGGTCTGGCTCGGTGAGGTCTCGTTCGCCTTCTACCTGGTGCACGTGCTGGTGATGACGAGCGTGCTGCGCTGGAGCGGCACCTGGGGGATCGGCTTCGCGGGCTGGCGTGGCCCGGCCGTGGTGCTCGGCTTCCTGGCGGCGAACCTGATCCTCGCCGGGCTGCTGCACCGCTTCGTCGAAACCCCGATGATGCGCCGGCTCGCGCCGCGCCGTGCGGCCCGTCCGGCGCCCGTCCCCCGACAACGGGCGGCCGGCGGCGACGACGCTCGGGATCCCGGAAGCAGCGCCAACGGCACTGTCGACGGACCTGCCGACGAGGTCGGTCAGGCTGGCGGTCGATCACCGTACGTCGACCTGCGCTGACAACGTCCACCCTGGTCAACGGGGTCGGCGCGGCGTGATCCGACACGCCCGTGGTCGGTGCGCCCGGGTCGGCGCGACGGTAGCGTTGGGGCGTGCTTCCGGTCGCGTTCACCTGTCCGCTGTGGTGGGTGGCGCGCTGGGCGACTCGGGTGCTGACCAGCCTCGCCGTCGTCGCGGCCCTGGCGCTCGGCGCAGGCCCGGCCACGGCCGTCACGCCAACACCCGGCCCGGTGCCGACGTCGAGCGCCGTGCCGGCCTCGGCCGCCGCCGGGTCGCTGGCGGCCTCCTACCGGCACTCCTGGGCATCCAGCGCGGCCCGCCCGGCCGCGGCGACACCGCCGGAAGCCGCAGAGGAGTCGGCCCCGACCTGGTCGGTCGACACGCCGGTGGCGCTCCCCGGTGATCAGGGCACCACGGCGGCCGTCGTGCTGCCGGTCGGCGCGGCCGAATCTGACCGGCTGCCCCTCATCGACGGTACGGGCGGTCGGGCTTCGCGGGCCCCACCCGCGCGCTGAGCCACCGGGACGACCGTCCCGCCACAGCGCCCTGTCGACACACCCGCTCCCTGACCCGCCGACCCGTGGCCCACAGTGGCCCGCTGATCGGCGCGGCTCCCCATCGCACTGCTCTCTCCCCGAGGTGCCGACCATGGAGACCGTCGTCTTCTACCAGTTCGTGACCGAGATGCCGCGGGCCGCCGCCATCTGGTCGACGCTGTTCCTGCTGACCCTGGGCCTGCTCACCGTGCTGGCCGCCCGCCCCGAACGGGACCTCCCCACTGACGACCCGCTCCCGGCCGGGCCCACTCGTCGGGAGCTGGCCGCCGCCGAGGCCGTCGACCTGCGCCGCTACGCCGAGGAGGTGGCCGTCGCCGCGGCCCGTGCGGCCATCACCGCCAAGCGGCGGCGCGCCGCCTGGCTGACCGCTCAGGAGCAGATGGAGCAGGCCTGGACCGGGTACGACGAGGCGGACACCGCCGCGCGTCGCTTCGCCGGCGCCGGGGCGCTGCCCACCCCGCAGACCTCGCACACCCCCGCCGAGTACGCCGCCCGGGAACGCTATCTGCACCGGGCGGCGATGGCGGCGTACTGGCGGGGCGACCTGACCATGGCGCAGCTGGGCGACGTGTTCGGGCACCGGCGCGGCTGGGATCCCCGGCGACACCCGGTCGAGCAGGAGGTGCTGATCAGCCGGGTGGTCCGCGATGCGCGGCTGGCCGACTACCAGGTGGCCGCCGACAGTGAGCGGGTCGCCTGGCGCGACGCGGAGTTGGCCGCCTCCTCGGCCCGTGCCCTCGCCGAGGAGGCGTACGCGGCGGCGGCCCGGCTCCGCCCGATCCTGGTCCCCGCGCGCCGCACCGTGGCCGGGGCGTTGCGTCCCGCCGTCGTGGCACTGTGGCGCCCGGCCCGGGTGGGTTGAGCCCAATCCGTGATGTGAGGCCGGTCACCCAATCGGAAAATCCGACGTCCGACGCGTTCGGTGGGATTGTTCCCGCGATTGTGGCCGCGTTCTTTACGGCCTGTCCGGTTGTCGCCCGTAGGCGTCACCGTAACCGGTTGTCCCATCGAGTCACATCAGCGGCAATACGCGCAGAAATTGTCGCGCCAATTGGGGTTTACGCAGGTGAACCTGGCTTGGCAGGGCGTTGAGACGCCAGTAGTGTCGTCCCGTCCGGTGCGGTAACCGATCGCAAGACGCGACGCCGCATCGACCCGCTTAATCGTGATCAACGAACCGGGGACCCACCAGTAAGTCCGGGGTGAATCCGCGAGCCACGGCCCGCGGTAGGGCGTCTTCCCGCCCGAATCCGTCAGCTAACCCGGTAGGCGGTGTCGGAAGGAGTCCCATCCTCGTGCAGCACCTTTCCACCCCTCGGCTGTTCCCTCGCCTCCACGGCGCGGCGGTGCACCCGCTCATTCGTCCCGTGACGGTGAGCTGACCCCCGGGTCATCGCCTTCCCCGCCCGGCCGCGCCGGGCGTTCCCCTGAGCGGTTCACCATCCGCGGACCACGGTCCGCGCGCTGGCGCCTGCCCGGATACCGGTCCGGCCCCGGTGTGCCGCTCTCCCCCCGATCCGTGGAGGACCCCGTGAAGCACACCCTGCAGCGTCAGCTCCGCCGCCTCGCCACCGAGCGCCCGTACCAGATCGTCGCCGCCTCCGCCGCTGCCCTCGCGATCGCCACCACCACCGGCGCCCTGCTCACCACTGCCGACGAAGCCCCGGCCGGCCAGCGCACCGCGACCACTGTCGCCGAGATGCGCAGCGACCTCACCGCCTCCCGCGGCGAGGCTCGGGACGCGTCCCCCTCGGCCAGCGCCGCGCCGACCACTGCCGCGCCGGCCACCAGCGCCGCGTCGCCCGCAGCCAAGGCCAGCAGCAACCCGGACCTCACCCGGAAGCCGGAGCGGCCGAAGCCGCCCGCGACCAAGGTGCTCGACTACGACTACGAGGCGCAGAACACCTACTACAACTGCGGCCCGGCTGCCACCCGGAACGCGCTCAGCGCCGCCGGCATCGACCGCACCCAGGAGGACCTCGGCGCCGAGCTGGGCACCACCGAGATGGGCACCAACTCGGCCGAGGACACCACCCGGGTGCTCAACGCCGAGGTGAAGGGCTCCCCGTACCGGACCCGGATGTTCCCCGGAGCGCCCAGCCCGGCCCAGATGGACCGGCTCCAGGCCGACGTGGTGAAGGCCATCACCGACGGTCGGGGCGTGGTGGCGAACGTCGTCGGGGACGCCACCGACACCGACGGCGGCTGGCACTCCTACGGCGGCGGGCACTACATCGCCGTCGTGGGCTACAAGGACAACGGCCGCACCGTTCGGATCGCCGACTCGGCGAACCCGGCCGACCCGTCGTACTGGATCACCACGATCGACCTGGCCAACTGGATCACCAGCCGGGGCTACTCCGCCTGACCCGGGCACGCTGACCGCCGCGGGCGCCGTCCTCCACAAGGGGCCGGCGCCCGCGGCGTTTGTGCGCGCGGTCCGGCGTCGACGGCTCTCGTACCCGACAGTGAACCGTGGGAGACTGCGGCCGTGGTGGAGAAAACGGGTGGTCACGTCGGCCGCAGGCCGGTCCTGCTGCTGCTGCACGGCATGGGAGCGACCGGGGACGTGTGGTTGCCCTGGGCCCCGTACCTTGAGCAGCACTGGCCCGGTCGGTGGCTGGCACCGGACCTCGCCGGCCACGGCTGGGCGTCGCCGCTGCCGTCGTACTCCTTCCCGGGCTTCGCTCAGCAGATCGCGCAGGCCCTCGCCCCCGATGACCGGCTGGTAGTGCTCGGGCACTCGCTGGGCGGGGTGGTCGGCCTGGTGCTTGCCGCCCGCGACGCCGGAACGCCGGTGGACGCGGTGGTCGGGCTGGGCATCAAGGCACTCTGGTCACCCGCTGAGCTGGCCCGCGCCGCCGAGGTCGCCGCCCGACCGGTGAGCTGGTTCGCCAGCCGCACCGAGGCGGCGCGCCGCTACCTGCGGGTCTCCGGGCTGGCCGGCCTGGTCCCGCCGGACGATCCGGTGGTGGACGCCGGGCTGCGCCAGGTCGACGGCCGGTGGCGCCTCGCCATGGACCCGGCCGCCTTCGCCGTCGGCGAGCCCGACCTGGCCGCGCTCCTGGCGGCGACCGACGTGCCGGTGGTGCTGGCGCGCGGGGAGAACGACCCGATGGTCACCGACGAACAGCTCAAGGAGTACGGCGTACCGGTGGCCACGCTTCCGGGTCTCGGGCACAACGCGCACGTGGAGGACCCGGCGGCGGTGCTGGCGCTGCTCGACCCGTACCGCTGATTCGGTTACGCCGGTGTGGACGCGGCCAGTGTCTGAGCCGGTGTCAGCTCCCGGCGGGCGGCGGTCAGGAACGCCTCGGCGTACGCCTCGGCCGGGAAGTCACCCAGGTAGCGGCGGCGGGTGGCCCAGCGAGCCTCGGCCAGCGGATCGGTGTCCAGCAGGGCGGTCAGCACCTCGTCCACGTTGGACATGTCCCGACGCAGCACGTAACCCGACCCGGCCAGCGGGAACCGCTCCACGAACCGGTCGCCCTCGTCGCCCATGTCGGTGACCGCGTACGGCTTTCCGGAGTAGAGGAAGTCCGAGATCACGCCGGACACGTCGGAGACCAGCGCGTCGGCGGAGTTGACGCACTCGGTCAGACTCAGCTCCCGAGCCGCCGCGCCGACCACGTGCTGGCGGCCGGTGCGGGCCCGGTCGGCGACGAGCAGTTCGGTCAGGCGGCCCAGTTGGCGGGCCGATGCCGGGTTCTGCGTGGTGTACGGGTGGGCTCGCAGGATCACCGTCGCGCCGCGCTCCAACAGTCGGCGCAGCAGGCTTTCGGCCACCGGCAGCGAGCAGTAGTCGGCGTCGGCGTGGTGCCCGGTCCAGGTCGGCGTGTAGAGCACCGTCGGGTGCCCCAACCCTCGTGCGGGTTCTGGGCGTACCTCGATCGACTCGACCTGCGGGCGACCCACCACCACGAACTTGTCAGTCGGGATCTGCACTCCGGCGCGGGCGTACCTGTCGATCGCCGCCTGCCCGGCTACGAAGATCCGGTCGAAGATTCCCGACACCGGGTTCGCGCTCGGCGCCTTGTCGCTGTCGCCGTGGTGCAGCTGGATGTGGGTGAGCTGGGTGAAGCGGACGCAGTGGCTGTTCTTCGCACCGTGGTTGACGTAGAACGCCGCCCGCAGGCTCGGCACCAACGCCTCGTCCATCGCCCCCAGGGTGGGGCAGTAGACCACCGGCGCGTCGGTGGCCGCCGCGATCGGGGCCAGGAACTCCGGCTCACGCAGCACGACCAGGAACGGCCGGCCGATCCGTTGCAGGTACGGCAGCCACATGGTGACCTGGTATTCCGAGCCCGGAGGCGCGGAGAAGTAGAGCAGGAACTCCGGCTGGTGCCGGCGCAGCGCTGCGGCCACCGACCCGCCACCGACGCGCGGCCGGAACCGTCGCCGGGCCAGGTCCAACGCGACCGCACCGGCGCCCGCGCCGACCAGCAGGCTGGCGGCCAGCGCCACACCGGCCGGGAGGGCGAGCGTGGCGGCGAGCGCCAGGGCGGCGAGCAGCCCGAGCAGGGCCGTGCCGAGTTGGTCGGCGATCAGCGGCGTCCAGGCGCGTACCGGCAGATTGGCAGTTCTGATCTCCAGACCGCCGGCGGTGCGCAGCGGCCCCACCAGCAGCACCAGCCCCAGCAGGACCAGCCCGGTGGCGACCAGCGCGAGGTTGAGCCCGTCGTCCAGCCGCCGGGAGTAACCGACCAGGATCGCCGCGGCGATCAACGCGGTCTCCGCCACCAGGTCGGCGCTGGGCCGGATCCGCTGCTCAGCGGCCGAGGCGGCCAGCGCGGCGACGGCCAACGCCAGCCCCCAGCCGGTGGCGCCGGTCAGCGCCAGCACGACGAAGGCCAGCACGGCCAACCCGGTGGTCAGGCACCGGGCGGCCAGCTTTCGGACCAGGTCGCCGCGCAATGTCGCTCCGTTCGTGGTTCGGCAGCCGTCGGCGTCAGTTGGCGGACGTCGCGCCGGCCGGTGCCTCGACCCGACCCGACCCGGACTGCGCCGGCACGCTCGGCGTGGGCCCGTCGCCGGGTGCCCGGCGTACGTCGATCACCTGACCGGTCAGGTCGGAGATCAGCACGTCCAGCGACGACTGGGCGACGGCCTCCGCGGCGAGCAGGGTGTGCTCCGGCTCCTCGCCGAAGGCCCGCGTCCGCATCGGGGTGGCGGTGCGCTCCGGGTTGATGCAGTTGACGCGCACGCCCACGTCGGCCCACTCGTCGGCGAGCGCCTGGGTCAGGTTGACCAGGGCGGCCTTGGTGGCCGAGTAGAGCGCGTAGCGGGCGCGGCCCCGGGTGTAGGAGCTGGACGTGTAGAGCAGCAACTGGCCCTTGGTCTGCTGGAGGTACGGGAGGGCCTGGCGGGCGATGGTCACCGGGCCGACGAAGTTGACCTGGAGCAGCCGGTCCATGGTCTCCTCGTCCATCTCGGCGAGGGCGCCCTTCTCCAGGATGCCGGCGGTCACCACCACGTGGTCGATCCGGCCGGTGGCCTCGAAGGCGGTCGTCAGCGCGGCCTCGACGTCAGCGGCCCGCTCCACGTGGGTGCCGGTGCTGGAACGGCTGAACGGGAAGACCTGGGCGCCGTAGCGGCGGGCCAGCTCGGTCAACTCGTGGCCGATGCCGTAGCTGCCGCCGAACACCACGATGGTGCGGCCGGTCAGCTCCTCGCTGTAGCTGCGGTGGTCGGTCAGTCGGGGGGCCTGCGCGGCGGCGAGCTGGAAGAGCTTGTCCGCCAGGTGTACGTCGACCGGGTGGGTGACCTTGATGTTCTCGTCCGAACCGTCGATCACCTTGATCGGGGTGCCGGGAAGGTAGCGCAGCACCACGCCACAGTCGTCGGTGGCGGCGAAGTCCGGGTCGTCCTCGGCGATCTGGTACGCCGCCCGGATCGTGGGGGAGCGGAACGCCTGCGGGGTCTGACCACGGCGCAGCCGAGAGCGCACCGGGATGTCGGTGATGCAGTCGTTGTCGTCGACCTGGATGATCGTGTCCGCGGAGGGGATGGCCACGTCCACGGCGTCGTAGCTCCAGAGCGCGTTGACGCACTCGCGCACGATCCGGCCGCTGAGCAGCGGGCGCACCGCGTCGTGGAAGAGGATGTTGCAGTCTTCCGGGCCGACAGCGTCCAGGGCGATCCGGGTGGTGGCGTTGCGGGTGTCACCGCCCTCGATCACCTTGGTGACCTTGCGCAGGCCGGCCTTCTCGACGATCTGCTGGGCGTCCTCGACGTGGCCGGTGGCCATCAACACGATGATCTCGTCGATCTCCGGTGCCGCCTCGAAGACCGCCAGGGTGTGCTCGATGATCGGCTTACCGGCGATCTTCAGCAGCTGCTTCGGGATGCCGAGGCCCAGCCGGGTCCCTGTGCCGCCGGCCAGAACCACCGCCACTGTCCGCGAGGGCCGCCACGGCGTCGGGGTCTCCGCTTCGGCGTCCGGGCCAGGGGTCTGGTCCTGCGTCATTGCCGGATCCTCACTCTCAGGGATGCGTTAACGGAAGGTTCCGCCCGAGCGGCGACGGAATGAACCTTAACGCGCGGACCGCGTCGCCCCAACGCGGGCGACGCGGTCCTCAGGTGCATGTCGGTGCCGGACGTTCGCCGGAACTCTACTTGCTGTTCGCGTACGCCTCGTACGCCCGGATGACCTCGTCGGTGGGGCCATCCATCCGGATGACGCCCGATTCCAGCCAGATCGTCCGTTCGCAGGTGTCCCGTACGGAGGAGAGCTGGTGGCTGACCAGGAACACCGTCCCCGCGCCCTCCCGCAGCTCCCGCACCCGCTGCTCGCTGCGCCTGCGGAAGCCCTTGTCGCCGGTGGCGAGCGCCTCGTCGATGAGCAGCACGTCGTGCTTCTTGGCGGCGGCGATGGAGAACCGCAGCCGGGCCGCCATGCCCGACGAGTACGTCCGCATCGGCAGGCTGGCGAAGTCACCCCGCTCGTTGATCCCGGAGAAGTCGATGATCCCCGCGGCCTGCTTGGCCACGTCGTCGGGGTGCATCCCCATGGCCAGGCACCCGAGGACGACGTTGCGCTCCCCGGAGAGGTCGTTGAGCAGGGCGGCGTTGACGCCCAGCAGCGACGGTTGCCCCTGGGTGTGGATGGCGCCCCGGTTCACCGGCAGCAGACCGGCGATGGCCCGCAGGATGGTGGACTTGCCGGAGCCGTTGCTGCCGATCAGCCCGATCGCCTCGCCCCGGTACGCGGTGAACGAGATGCCCTTGACCGCGTGCACCTCCCGGACGTTCGGCGCGTGGGTGCGCTTGACCAGCCGGCGCAGCGCGGCCACCGGCGTGGTGCCACCGGCGGCACCCTGGTGCACCCGGTAGATGATGTGCGCGTCGTCCACGACCACTGTCGGGATGCGCTCCTGGGTTCGGGTCATCGTCGCGCTCGCCTCGGTGGGGGCGTCGAAGTGATCAACCACGGCCGTACTCCTGTTCGCCGCGCCAGAAGTAGATGAAACCGCCGATGCCGGCGACCAGCGCCCAACCGGCGCCGACCAGCCAGAGCTGGGCCAGCGACTCGTTGAGCAACGGCGCCTCCTCGAGCAGCGAGTACCGTGCCAGCTCGATGTAGACCAGCAGCGGGTTGTACTGCACCAGTGTCGTCGCCCAGCCGGGCAGCCGGTCGAAGAGGCTCACGCTGTAGAGGACGCCGGAGCCGTACATCCAGGTCCGCATGATGAACGGCATGACCTGCTTCAGGTCGCTCGACTTGGCGCCCAGTCGGGCCACCAGCAGCACCACTCCGGCGTTGAACACCGCCTGCAGCAGCAACGCCGGCACCAGCAGCAACCACTCCCAGGTGAGTGGCTCGCCGGTGACCAGCACGATGCCGACCAGCACCACCATCGAGGCCAGCAGTTGCTGGAACTGGGTGATCGTGGTGGACAGCGGCAGGCTGGCCCGGGGGAAGTGCAGCGCCCGGATCAGCCCCAGGTTGCTGCTGATCGACTGGGTGCCGGCCAGGACCGCGCTCTGGGTGAAGTTGAAGATGAACAACCCGGTGGTCAGGTAGGCGATGAAGTTCGGGATGCTGTTCTGTGCGAGCACCACCCCGAAGATCAGGTAGTAGACCGCCGCGTTGGTCAGCGGGGTGAGCACCTGCCAGAGCTGACCCAGCTTGGCGTTGCTGTACGAGGCGACGAGCTTGGCATTGGCGTACGCGGCGATGAAGTGCCGGTAGGCCCAGAGTCGGCGGCTGTACTCGACGAGGCTGGGTCGCTCACCGGCGACCCGTAGCCCGTGCCGAGCGGCCAGCTGCGCCTGGGTCAGGCCCGTGTCGGGGTCGACCAGCGCGGTGGTGGCCATGGAAATGGCGCTCCGATCTTTCGTGCAGACGGGGGTTGCTCGCGACGATCGAATCCTAGTGGGAAATATGCGCGGGGCGCCGCCTCGTCGCTGCGAGGACAGTAGTCCGAAACACGTCGGGACGCAACCGTACCGTCGTTGCGCTACGCTGTCCGGCGTGACCTGCGATAAGAGCCCTCGATGACCACCGAAAAGAGGCGGGCACCGGCCGGCGCGGCGGTGCTGCGCGACGAGATCACCACGGCCATCCGCCGGGCGCTGATGCAGGAGCTCGCCGCTGTCGGCTACGGCCGGCTCTCCATCGAGGCGGTGGCCCGGCGGGCCGGCGTCAGCAAGACGGCAATCTACCGACGGTGGAGCTCGAAGCTCGACCTGGTGCTGGAGGTCGTCGCCGCTGCGGCACACGGCAAGCTCCCCGCACTGGACACCGGCACGCTGCGCGGTGACCTCGCGCTGCTGTTCCAGGCGGTGGCGCACGCGCTGCGCCACCCACTGGCGTCGCAGATCATTCCGGATCTCCTGGCCGAGGCCGCCCGCAACCCCAGCATCGACGCGACGCTGCGTCAGGTGCTGCACGCCAGGCAGCAGGAGATCGGCGGTCACCTGGTCACCCGGGCCGTGCAACGTGGCGAACTGCCCGCCGACACGGAGCTGGACGCCGCCGTCGACCTCATCGTGGGGCCGCTCTACTGGCGGCTCGCCATCGCCCGTCTCCCACTCACCGACGGCTACCTGGACCGTCTGGTCGAGTCCGTCGTCGCCGGGATGGGCGCGAACAGGGCCCTGTCGGCCCCGCGAGCGGCTCCGATCTGAGGCTGACCGAGCCCGCGACACCCGCCGAACGGGGGCCCGGAACCCCGGTTCGCCTCCGCTAGGCTGCCCCCTTGACACCCGGCTGTCACCGAGCCGACACCCGCTTTTCGCCCCCTCATCCGCCGCCGGACGACAAGGACGACCCGTGACGAAAGTCGAAGACGCTGTCGTGGCGCCAGCGCCAGCCGACCGAGAGAACGCCCCGACTGCGGACGCCGCAGCGGAGGGCGCCAGCCGATCCGGGCGCGGCCTGAATCTGATCGGGCGACTCAACGCCGGTGTGGCCGCCGCACCCGTGCTGTTCACCGACGCGGCGGTGGTCGCTTTCGCCCTCTGGACTCTGCTCTACCACCTCAACCTCGGCCTCGACCTGCGTCCCTCCGTTGTCTTCCTCGGCTGGGTGGCCCTGCTGCCGATCGTGGCGTACGTGTCCCGGAAGCTCCGGCGGCGTGACACGAGAGGCCGACTCACAGACGACGAGCCGGCGGACACGCCGGCCGAGGCGCCCGCCAACCGGGTAGCGCTGCTGCGCCGGTACGCCCTGCCCATCGGCAGCGCGCTGGGTGCGGCGCTGTTCGCGGCCCTCGGCACCGGCATGGTGACCTGGTGGTTGGCGGCCGCGCTCGGCCTGGTCTCGGTCATCTCGGCGTGGCTGGCCGTGCCCCGTCGCGGTGGGCCGACCGACGCGGGTGCCGCTCCGGTCAGCCGAAAGACCACGCCGAGGCAGGGCTGGGTGGTCCTCGTCGTGTCGCTGGCCGCCGCCTACTTCGCCACGCTCATCGGCCGTGTCTCCCTCGACGACGTCTTCTACGTCGGCAAGTCGGTCTGGGTGGCCGAGCGGGACGAGATCCCCTTCCGGGACTTCCTTTTCACCGAGGGCGTCCTGCCGGCGGGCTCGGCGAACCCGCCACTGCCGTCCTTCGAGGTCTTCATCGGGGCGATGGCGCGCGTCCTGCACGTGCACGCCGCGACCGCGACGTGGTATCTGCTCCTGCCGGTGCTGGCCGTCTTCGCGATCTTCGCGCTGTGGCGACTCGTGCAGCGGTGGGCGCCGCGCCGTCCACTGGTCGCGTTCGGTGTGGCGGCGGCCTACATCCTGCTCGTGGCCTACTACGCCGACTCCCTGAACACCTACCACCTGCCGCGGTTGACCCAGGGCAAGAGCGTCTTCGTGCACGCGCTCATCCCACTGGCCTGGGTGTATCTCACCGACTACCTTGAGCGCCGTTCCCGACGTGCGCTGATCCTGCTCGCCCTGCTCTCCGTGGCCAGCGTCGGCTACACCACCACCGCCGTGATGCTCCTGCCCCTGCTCGGCGCCGCGGCGGCGGTCGTGCTGCTGTTCACCCGGCGAGTGCGGGAGGCCGTCCTGTGCTTCGCGGCCGTGTCGCTCTACCCCGTGTTGTCCGGCGCGCTCGTCCAGGTCCTGCGGGGCGGGATCGAGACGACCGTCGCCACCTATACGCCGCTGCTGCCGCTGCGGACCATCTACGAGCTCACCCTGTGGCTCGGCATCCTCGGTGTCATCGCCGGGCTCGCCGTGTGGTGGTCGCCCCTGGTGCTCCGCGCGGGCGCGCCCCGTCAGCTCGCCGCCGGTGCCGTGCTCGCGGTGACGGTCCTGATGATTCCCGGCCTGCTGAAGCTCGCCGGTGACCTCAGCGGTCTGCGCGCGGTGCTCTGGCGGGTGCCGTGGATCCTGCCGGTGCCGGCGCTCGTCGGCATGCTGGCCGTCATCCGGCTGCCCGGGTTGGCCCGAGTCAATCGCGTCCTGGCCTTCGCGCTCCCCGCCGTGCTGGTGTGCGCCTTCTACACCCAGGGCAAGCCGATGTGGACCGACGACCTGGTCCAGACGAAGCCGACCTGGCGGATGCCGGAGGCCCGTAAGGCCTCGTCCTTCTGGATCAAGAACCTGGACAATCGCCCACCGGGCCTGGTGCTCGCGCCGTCGTCGGTCATGCGGGCACTCCCACAGGTCACGACCGAGGTCCGGGTGGTGCTTCCCCGTGACCTCTACCTCACCGACTACGGGATCGACACGGAGTTCTCCCAGGACCGGCTGCTGCTGGCGAGGTTCGCCGACGCCGATCGGACCGTCTCGATCTACGAGGTGGACGCCGCGATCCGCCGGGTGGGTGTCAGCCTGGTCTGCGTCTGGAAATCCAACACCCTCGTCGCCGACGCCGCGCCGTACCTCGGCCTGGAGCGGATCGCGTCGCGCAACCCACCCGGTGCGATGTACTGCTACCGCACCACCGCGTCCCCGACCGCTGGCCGCTGACCTGCCGGAACATGTCCACACCATGGCCAGGACGCGCGCCGCGTCCGGGCCATGGTGTGTCGGCCCCGGCCCAGCGTGTGGGCGCGCCGGCATCGGTGGCGGGCCGCTCATCGTCTCCACCACCGACGGCTGGCCGCTGTGGACCTCAGGAAGCCCACCGCCGTCGGCGCTTCGGGGTCCGCGCCCGGTACCAGCTTCGGGTCCGCTTCCTCCCGGGTGGCCGGTGCGTCGGTCACCAGGGCGGTTTGTCCTTAAGCTGTGTCGATACCCGAGTGACGCCCGCCCGTCGTCTCGCGTTAAGGTCGCAGTCAGTGACTGGGGCCCGAGCAGACAAGTTCGGTCGCCACTTCCTGACAAACTGCGCTGCGGACCTGGGGCACGGCATGTGACCTGCGCGGAAAGGTCGACCGGCGTCGTCCGGTCGGAGGCTACGCGCCATGCCGGCCGACAGCCCCGGGCCGCAACCGCAGTGCCGCCGAGGTTGACGTCGACCACACCACGGGCTCAGCCCGTCATGGAACTCGTAGGGAGCGAACTCGTTTGTTCGGCACGTTGACAGGACGCCTCGGGGTGGCCGCCCAGAGTGCGCTACTGGTACTGGCCTACCTGGTCATGCTCGTCGGTGGCGTATTCGGTTGGATCGGCCTGTTCGCCGTCGCCGGGTTGGCCGCCATCATCGGCGAGTTCGCCGTCGCCCGCTGGTCACCGCCGTCGCAACTGCTGTTGGAGAAGGTGGGCCTGCACTGGTCGTACCGGCAGCTGACCCGCGACCTCGCCGCCGTGTTGCTGGTCGTCGCCGAGGTTCGGCTCAGCGGCGGCGAGCTGACCCTGCTGCTGGTGCTGCCGGCAGCGGTGTGGGTCGTGTCGGTCTTCGCGGGTGCGCTCTCCACCATGATCGATCGTCGTAACCCGCTCTCCGCCATGGTGCGCAACATCGACCTGGGTCCACTGTCCGGCGCCCCCCAACCGCCTGCCTGGGCGGCGGCGGTCGCCGGTGACCGGATGCCGCTGCTCAACCTGCTGCTGGTGCCGGCCGGCGTGGCCGCCGCGGTGCAGCACGATTCGACGCCGTTCTTCGTGGCCGGCGCGGTGGCGGTCGTGGCGACCGGCCTGGTGGGCGCCATCATCGCGCTGACCTGGCTGCGGGGTCGGGGTGCCGGGCAGGGTCCGTTGCTGCCCGCGGTGCAGCGCTGGCTGGACAACTACCGGCCGGAGGTGGCGCTCTACTTCGCCGGCCCGGCCAAGGACGTCTACCAGGCGAACATGTGGCTCGCCCCGACCGAGGCGCTTCAGCAGCGCGCTGTGGTGCTGATGCGCAGCCGCGAGGCGTTCCTGGAACTGGCCGACACCCGGCTGCCGGTGATCTGCGTACCGGCCGGGGTCGACTTCATGAACCTCGACCTCGGCGGCATCCGCGCGGCGCTCTACTCCGCGAACGTCGGCGCGAACATCCACATGCTCCGCGAGCCGGGTACGAAGCACGTCTTCGTCGGGCACGGCGACAGCGACAAGCAGGCCAGCGTCAACCCCTACAGCAAGGTGTACGACGAGGTCTGGGTCGCTGGCCTGGCCGGCCGGGAGCGCTACGCGCGGGCCGGCGTGGGGGTGCTCGACGCGGACATCGTCGAGATCGGCCGGCCGCAGCTCGCCGGGGTGCACACCTTCGGCGCCGAGTCGGTGGACCGGCCGTTCACGGTGCTCTACGCGCCCACCTGGGAGGGTTGGCTCGACGACGACCCGTACCACACCTCGCTGGTGCTGATGGGTGAGCGGATCGTCAAGGGGCTGCTCGCCACGAATCCGCGGGTCCGCCTGATCTACAAGCCGCATCCGCTCACCGGTTCGCGGTCCAAGGCGGCGAAGGGCGTGCACGACCGGATCGTCACGGCGATCCGCGCGGCCGGCGGCAACCCGGACGCGTCCTCGCTGGACGGCACCGCGCACCTGGTGGTCACCGGCCGCACACCGGGTTTGTTCGACTGCTTCAACCAGACCGACCTGCTGGTCAGCGACGTGTCCAGTGTGGTGTCCGACTTCGTGCAGAGCCAGCGGCCGTACGTGGTGGCCAACCCAGCGGGCCTGTCGGAGGACGATTTCCGCCGCGAGTTCCCGACGGCGCGGGCCGCGTACCTGCTCTCGAAGGACTGCGGCGAGCTGGAGAAGATCGTGTCGGTCACCCGGGCCGGTGACGACCCGATGACCGAGGCCCGCCGGGAGCTCAAGACCTACCTGCTCGGCCCGGCCGAGGCGAACCCGATGGACCGGTTCCAGCAGGAGATCGCCAGGCTCTGCCACTGAGCCCCCGTCCCTTCGGCATCGCGCCCGGCCCGACACTGTCGGGCCGGGCGCGTCCGTGTCAGCCAGCAGAGCGGCCACCGGGTCAACCCAGCAGTGCCGCGACCGGTCAGCCCAGCAGGGCGGCCACCGCGTCGGCGGCCGGAAGGTCCGCCGGCAACGCCCGCGACTCCGCCACCGCCGCGACCGGCAGCGGGCCGTACACGTGCGGGAAGAGCTGCCCGCCGCGCGACGGCTCCCAGCGCAGCGCGTCGCCCAGTCGCTCCTCCTCGACGCTGAGCAGTGTCAACCCGGTCGCCCCGGTGAAGTGCCGCCGCGCCGTCTCGACCACCTGGTCGGCGCCGGAGAGGTGGATGAACCCGTCCTGCCGGTCCACCGCGGAGCCGGTGAAGGCGCCGGCGGCGAGGGCGTCGTCCCATTCGGCGTTCGACAGCAGTTTGTAGATCACCACAGCAGCGTACGGGGCAGTGGTCGGCGCGCCCGCCCGGTTTTCGCCGGTACCGCCGCGCCCGTCGCCTCCCGCCGGGCATGCTCAGGTCACGGGCCGCGGAGGGATGGGCGATGAAGAGCTACGACGATGACTGGACCGACAGCCAGCGCGCGTTGTACGACGAGTGCTACCAGGCCGGCGGTGAGTGGGCCGACGACCCGGACACGTCGTCCGACGACGTGCAGCACGTGATCAACCTGGCCGAGGCGGACGACGACGCCTTCCAGGACGCCGAAATCGACTATCCGGCCCTGGTCGACGCGGTCACCCAGGCCAGCGGGGTCAACGTCACCAGCGTGCCGGCCAGCCACGAGGACCCGGGCTTCCGCGGGTTCACCGACGGCGTCCGGGACGCCACCGCCGACGACACCTTCGGCCTGTAGCGGCCGGCTGCCCGCCCAGCGCGGGTGGGCGGCCTCCCGGTCCGCGCGCACTTCTGCCACCATTCGCAGAACAGCGCTGCGAGGGACGGGGGCACGGGTGCGGATCCTGCTGGTGGAGGACGACCGCCGGGTGGCCGCCGCGCTGTCCTCCGCCCTCACCCGCCGGGGGTACGAGGTCGAGCACGCCGCCACCGTCGCCGCCGCGCTTTCCGCCGCACCCTGTGACCTGGTGCTGCTCGACCTGACCCTGCCCGACGGGGACGGCACTGACCTGTGCCGGGAGCTGCGTCGGCGCAGCAGTCAGCTCGGCATCATCGCGGTGACCGCCCGGGGTGAGGAACGTGACCGGGTGCTGGGTCTGCGCCTGGGCGCTGACGACTACGTGGTCAAGCCGTTCTCGATGGTGGAGTTGCAGGCCCGGATCGAGGCGGTGTTGCGCCGCGCCGCGAACGCGGCGCCCGAGCGGCACCTCATCGAGGCCGGGCCGGTCCGCATCGACGTGGCCGCGCGGACGGTGACCGTCGACGGCCGGGCCGTCACGTTGACCCGCAAGGAGTTCGACGTGCTGCTCTCGCTGGCCCGCCAGCCCGGGGTGGCGGTGCCCCGCGATCGGATCCTGCTCGACGCCTGGGGCACCACCTGGGCCGACCGGCACACCGTCGAGGTGCACGTCGGGTCGCTGCGCGGCAAGCTCGGCGACGCCCGCCTGGTGGAGACCGTGCGCGGCGTCGGCTACCGGCTGCGCGACGCGTGAGGAGCTGACGTGCGCCGTCGCCTGGTGATCAGCTATCTGCTGCTGATGGTCCTCGTCCTCATCGCGCTGGAGACCCCACTGGCCGCCACCATGGCCAGCCGCGAGACCGAACGGGTCCGCGCCGACCGGCTCGCCGACGCCACCCGGTTCGCCTCGCTGGCCGGCCCGGCGCTGCGCGACGGCGGGCCCGGCCCGATCGAGTCGGAGCTGACCAGCTACGACGACCTGTACGCGATCAGCGCCGCGATCGTCGACCGGGACCGGAACATCCCGGTCTCGTCGCCGAGGTGGCAGGCCAGCCCGGGGACCGCGACGGTGCTGGACGTCGCCCTGTCCGGGCAGCAGACCAGCGCCCCCGAGTCGGTCTGGCCCTGGACGACCGACCCGGTGATGGTGGCGGTACCGATAAACGACGGGGGTGAGGTGCTCGGAGCGGTGGTGATCGTGACCCCGGCCGGTCCGATCCGTCGAGCCGTCATCGCGTGGTGGCTGTTGCTCGCCCTGGCCGGTCTGCTCGCCGTGCTGGCCTGCGTGCTCACCGCGTTCGGGCTGGCCGGTTGGGTGCTGCGCCCGGTCACCGAACTGGACGCGGTCACCCACGAGATCGCCGAGGGCGACCGGGGCGCCCGGGTGCAGCACCGGTTGGGACCGCCGGAGCTGCGCCGCCTCGCGGCCAGCTTCAACCACATGGCCGACGTGGTCTCCGACGTGATGGACCGGCAGCGTGCCTTCGTCGCCCACGCCAGCCACCAACTGCGCAACCCGCTCACCGCGCTGCGGCTGCGGGTGGAGGAGTTGGGGCCCAGCCTCACCGACCCGGACGGTCGGTCCGAGCACCGGCTGGCCCTGGAGGAGACCGACCGACTCGCGTTGGTCCTCGACGCGCTGCTCACCCTCGCTCGGGCCGAACGGGAGGAGAACGAGCGCGTCACAGTCGACGCCGCCGCGGTGGCCGCCTCCCGGGTGGCCGCGTGGGCGCCGCTGGCCCGGCACCGGTCGGTCGCGTTGCGGCTGGCCACTACCGACGCCCCGGCGTACGCCCAGACCGTGCCGACCGCCGTCGACCAGGCCCTGGACGCCCTCATCGACAACGCGGTGAAGTTCAGCGGGGCAGGCGGGGCGGTGACGGTGACGGTGGCCAGCCGCGACGGCGGGGTGGCGCTGGAGGTTAGCGACTCCGGCCCCGGCATGACCGAGAGTCAGCTCGGCCAGGCCACCGAGCGGTTCTGGCGGGCCCCGGACGCGCAGAACGTGGACGGCGCTGGGCTCGGTCTGACCATCGCCGCCGTGCTGGTGGACGCCTCGGACGGGCGGCTCACCATGCGCCCGGGGGAGTCGCGGGGGCTGATCGCCGCCCTGTGGTTCCCGACGCCGACCCTTGCGGTGGAGTCGGCGGAGGAGGAACCGGCCGCCGACCTGCGCCCCTCACCGGCACTGTGAGGCCCGGCCGTCACGGTTTGGTGGCGCGGTACCAGGACGCGGCGCCCGGGTGCAGCGACAGCGGCGCGGTGACGATCGCCGAGCGGGGGCTCATCCGGCCCGCCGCCGGATGGGCGGCGGCCAGCTCGGCCCGGCGTTCCATCAGCAGCCGGGTCACCTCCCGGACCAATGGCTCCGGCAGGTCGGCCCGGACGATCAGGTAGTTCGGGTCGGCGACGGTGGTCACCGCGTCCACCCCGTACACCGAGCGGGGGATGTCCCGGGAGACGTAGACCTGGCCGTAGCGCGAGCGCAGCGGCTCGGTCCACTCGCTGAGGTCCACGATCCGGATGGCGCTGGCCTCGGCCAACTCCTCGATGCCCCGGACCGGCAACCCGCCGGAGAAGAAGAACGCGTCGATCCGCCCGGAGCGCAGCGCCGCCACCGAGTCGTCCAGTCCGAGCCGCTCCCGCCGCACCTCGTCACCACCGAGGCGGGCCACCTCCAGCAGCCGGGTCGCGGTGATCTCGGTGCCCGAGCCGGCCGCGCCGACGGAGACTCGCCGGCCGCGCAGGTCGGCGACCGTGCGGACCGGGCCGCCGCTCGTGGTGACCAGGTGCAGTTGGTCGTCGTACACCCGGGCGACGGCGTCGACAGTGGGGCTTCCCGCCGTGCTGGTGGGCAGCACGTCGGCCTGGGTGAAGCCCAGCTCGGCCCCGCCGGCGCCGACGAGTTGAACGTTCTCCGCGGAGGCGGCGGTGATCACCACGCTGGCCCGTACGTCGGGGAGTTCCCGGTTGAGGATGGCCGCCAGGGACTGCCCGAACGCGTAGTAGACAGCTGTGGGGCTACCGGTGGCGATCCGGATCGACGTCGGCTCGGTCGGGGCGTCCCGGCAGCTGGCGACGGCCAGGTTCGCGATCAGCAGCACCGTCGACAGGGCGGCCAGGCCGGCGCGGCGGGACGAGGTACGACTCACGCGGTGCACTGTGCGCCGTCGGGCGGGTGCGCGCAAGCCCGGGTTGGCGAGGTGCCGGACGGTCGGAACCCGCTCAGCAGGCCGCGCGACCTGCCGGCGCCAGGCCCGCGCCCCGCGCCGACGTCGGGGTCACCCCGCGCGTCGTCGCCGTCCCGGGTTCCGCCATCGGGCCGCGCGCCGGCTCCAACGCCGCGCTGCGCAGGATCCGTTGCCGGTCCGGGCCGTCGGCCACGCTGACCAGGAAGCAACCGGTGCCGGGGCGGAGCCGGGCCGGCACGTCGAGCACCGCCGCGCCCCGGATGAGCACCGCGGCCAGCTCCCGGTCGGTGAGCCGGACACCGAGGATGTGCCGGCGGACGTGCCGCCCGGCGGCCAGCAACGCCGAGCGCCAGGCTGCCTCCGCCAGGCGGGTCACCAACCGTCGGCGGGCCGGTGAGGCGCCGGGCAGCGGCCCGCCGAGCAGCTCGCGTCGCCCCTGCCACCAGCCCGCGTCCAACATCCGGGTGTACGCGCCCTGGTGCTCCCGGGGCACCCACAGCCGGTGCAACTCGTAGCGGCGACGCAGGCCGCCGACGGCCACCTCGTGGGTGACCGGGATGTCCAGCCGGTTGAGCAGTTGCCGCATCCGCTGCGCGGCGTCCTCCCTGTTGAACTCCACACCGGCGGTGTGCTCGGCACGGATCGCGTTGGGCCGGGCGGCGGTCGGTGGCGGCGTGCACCGCAGCAGGCAGGCAGCCTCGAACGCGTCGCCCAGTGTCAGCCAGCCCAGCGGGGATGGGGTGGTCGGGGTGTGGGGCCGGTCGAGCACTGCGGGTTCGTGGGTCAACGGAGGCTCCCTTGTCGGAGTCTGGGTTGCCCTACCGTGGCCCCTGCCACGCCGTTACGGAACCGGTCCGGCCCAGCCTTGAGCAAATCTTGCGGCTGCGGCGCCCCTACAGGTCGGTGACCACCAGATCCACCTGCCGCACCCGGCCCGCGGCGGTGGCCTGCTCCAGCACCGTGTGCTTCAACTCCCGCAGGGTGCCCACCAGCTCCGCCGCGGTGCGCGGCCGGGCGCCGGCGACGAGCAGGTCCCGGACCAGACGGCCCTTGGTCGCCTTGTTGAAGTGGCTGACCACCGAGCGGACCAGCACGCCGTCGACCTCCCGTTCGTGCAGAACCCGCACGGTGACAGTGCGTTCGGCCAGCTCGCCGCGCGGCGTCCAGGTGGCGGCGTACGCGCCGGAGCGCAGGTCCAGCACCGGGCCGCGCCCGGCGGCGGCGTCCACAGCGGGCGTCAGCTCCTTGCGCCAGTACGTCGACAGCGCCCCGACGTCGGGCAGGCGGGCGCCGATCGGGCAGCGGTACGGCGGGATCCGGTCGGCCAACCGGACCGCGCCCCACAGCCCGGAGCTGATCAGGATCGACCGGCGGGCCGCCCGTTGCGCGGTGGCCGGCAACGAGGCCAGGTCCAGCGCCTCGTAGAGCACACCGGTGTAGAGCCGCTCGGCCGGTGCGGTGGCCGCTTCCCGCAGTCGGGCGTTGCGCCGCAGCTCGCCCCGCTGGCCCTCGCTGAGGCCGAGTGCCGCTCGCGCGGCCTCCTCGTCCGGCCCGGCGCTCAGCGTCACCAGGGCGTCCAGCACCCGCTCGCGGGCCGGGTTCAGCTCGGGCAGCGAGAGCCGGTCCGGGGCCCAGCGCCGCCCGGTGCCGGCGTCGGCCTTCCCCTCCGAGGGCGGCAACAGGATGAGCATGGGTCTCCTCGACGGGCGAAACGGCGGCGCCCCACGCGCCGGCCCGGCCAGCGTACGACCAGCCCCTACCGCCAGGGCCGCACCGGGGTGTCGGGGTGGTACACGCGATAGCCGCCGACCTCCCGCACCGGCGTGGCGTCGGCCCGGTCGGCGAGCAACCGGCGCAACCGCCGGTCCATCGGCGAGTCGACCTCCACCACGTAGCCCGGTCGCTCGGCCCGCCCCACCTGCCGCCAGTACGGCCGGTAGCGGTTCTGCCCCGGCGACAGGTCCCCGTCGAGCACCCCGCAGACCACCGACTCATCCGTGTTGAAGATCAACCGGTTGCAGGTCCAGTAGTCCCCGTACACCTCGTGGGGTCCGTCGGCGCGCAGCGCGGCGGCCAACTCCCGGGCCTGGCGCTCCTCGGTCCGCGACGGCGCGGTGCCGGTGGTCGCGAACAGCACGGTGATCACCAGGGTGGTCACTGTCAGCGCGGCCAGCACGGCGGCGGACAGCGCGCCGGTGAACCGTCCCAGCACGCTGCTGGTGCCTCGCCAGGCGGTCAGCGCCACCACCCAGAGCGGCCAGAGCACCGCCGGCAGCGACAGTTGCAGCACCGACAGGTACCGGGCGTTGTCCAGCGGGCTGGTAGCGGCGAGCGGACTGCGCACGTACGACAGCAGTGTCAACGCCGCGCCGGCGATCAGCGCGAGCTGCACTACCGGCCCGACCCGCTCCCCGCGCAGCGCCTCGGCCGCGCGTCCGCTCCGCTCCCCGCGCGGCGCCCCGGCGGCGCGACGGTACGCGAGCACGGCGAGTGCCGCGCCGGCCAGCAGCAGCACCGGGTACAGCACGCCGAACCACTGTTGCCAGCGTCCGCAGCCGTCCACCGGGCAGAGCCCGTGCGCGAGCGGCACCCCCTCCAGCAGGCCGCCCCGGACCCGGTCGGACCACGGCGGCTGCGGCCCGGCCTTGGTGCTGACCTCCCGGAACACCGACAGCGAGTCCTCACCGGGCCCGGCCCGCAGGTTGTCGACGATCATCGGGGCCACGCCGACGACCACCCCCGCCACCAGCAGCAGACCGGACCAGCCGAGCAGCTCCCGCCGCACCGCCCACACCAGTGCCAGCCCGGCCACCGCGAGGTACGGCAGGATCAGCCAGTCCGACCAGACGGACAGCCCGACGAGCAGCCCGAACAGGCCGATCGCGAGCCGTCGGCGGTGGACCGTGCCGACGGCCAACCCCACGGTGATCAGCAGCATCAGCAGCACCGCCGGCTTCACCTCCGGCCGCCCACCGACGACGGTGAGCTGGTCGCGCACCACCCGCTCCGGGCCGAGCGCGAGCAGACCCACCACGAAGGCGGCGAACCACGGGGTGCCGAGCCGGCGGGTCAACCGGTGGATCAGGTAGAGGAAGACCGCGTAGAGCGCGAGCATCGGCAGCCGCAGCACCGGCCAGCTCGGCCCGAACACCGCCACCAGGGGAGCGGCCAGGTACGACTCCAACATCCCCATGTAGTGCTGGCCGTAGAGGAACACCGGGTGTTCCCGGCCCTGCCCGATGTGCAGCGCGGCCAAGCCGAAGGTCGCCTCGTCGCTGTTCGACACCGGCACCGTGAACAGCGTCAGGACCAGCCGGTAGACGACCCCGGCGAGCCCGAACAGCAGCGCGACGAGCGCCGGCCGATCGAGTCGCGGGCGCCATCGCCCACGGTGCTGCTCTGGATGCGACACGACCAACGCCCCCGTCGTCGTCCCGACCGGAGTGTTTCACGTTCAGCCGGGTCACCGAGGCGGATCGGCGCAGCGGGGTGGGGCTGGATCGGGTCCACGGTGGCCGGGCCGCACCGGCGCTGCCGGGGTCGGCTCGCGTGGCCGTGGCTGTCGACGTGTGGCAGGGTTGGCGCGTGCCACCCACTCCCGCCGGCCAACTGGCCGTTCCGAACCTGCACCGGGCTGCGCGGATCGAGGACGCCGTGCACCAGCTCGTCGAGCGCCGGCTGCGGCGCACCGGCTGGCGGGTCAACATCGTCGCGTACACCGGCTACGGCGCGCCGGGTTGGGTGCGGGTGATGTGCCGGGTGCTGCTGGGCCGTCCGGACACCCGCCAGCGGGGTCGGCTGGACAAGGTCCGGGGCTGGCGCAGCTTCACGACGCTGCCGAACAAGCACGTCACGGTGACCATCGAGGCCGGCGGGGTGCGGCACGAGACGCGGGCCGACCGCAGCGGCTTCGTCGACACCCTGGTCGAGGCGGACCTGCCGCCCGGTTGGGGTACGGTCCGGCTCAGTGTCCCGGACGCCGAGCCTGTCGACGCGCCGGTGCGCATCCTCGACCCGGAGGTCAAGTTCGGCATCATCTCCGACATCGACGACACGGTGATGGTGACCGCGCTGCCCCGGCCGCTGCTCGCCGCGTGGAACACGTTCGTGCTCGACGAGCACGCTCGCAACGCGGTGCCCGGCATGGCAGTGCTCTACGAGCGGCTGGTCACCGCGCACCCCGGCGCACCGGTCTTCTACCTCTCCACCGGCGCCTGGAACGTGGCGCCCACGTTGACCCGCTTCCTGTCCCGGCACCTCTACCCGGCCGGGCCGCTCCTGCTCACCGACTGGGGCCCGACCGCCGACCGCTGGTTCCGCAGCGGCATGGAACACAAGCGGGTCACCCTCGCACGGCTGTCCCGGGAGTTCCCCGACGTGCGCTGGCTGCTCGTCGGCGACGACGGTCAGCACGACCAGGAGATCTACCGGGAGTTCGCCGCCGCCCACCCGGAGAACGTCGCAGGCGTGGCGATCCGCCGGCTCTCCCCGACCCAGTCGGTGCTGGCCGGCACCCTGCCCGCCCCGGCCGGCCGCCCGTCGTCGGGTCCGGTCGGGCAGAAGTGGCTGTCCGCGCCGGACGGCGCCGGCCTGTGGCAGCTGCTGCGCGACGCCGGCCTGGTCTGACGGCCGATCAGGACGACGGATTCCCGGCCTTCGGTGCGGTGCCGAGGGACCGGCGAAGCATGGTGACCAGTTCCTCGGCTGCGTGCCGGCTGTCGAAGTCGGGGTCGGCCAGGCACTCCGACACGATCGCGTCGATGGCCCCGTTCACGATGACGGCGGTGGCCTGCGGGTCGACGCTGGGCCGGTAGTCGCCGGCCGCCCGCGCCGCGCTGATCAGACCGGCGACCGCCTCCCGCCGACTGCGCGCGTTCGGCGTGTCATTGATGCCGGTGTCCTCGCTCAACGCCTCCACGATCATCCGGGTGTGGTCCGGGTGGTCCCGCAGGTACGCCACCAGGGACCGGACGTAGGCCTCCACCGCGGACGCACCGGATCGTGCTCCGACTTCGGCGCCGACGTACGCGGTGAGGGATTCCAGGACCGAGGCGTAGGCGGTCCGCACGACCGCGTCCTTGGACGGGAAGTGGTAGAGGACGGCGGCCTTGGAGATGCCGGCCCCCTCCGCGATGCGGGCGAGTGAGGTGCCCCGATAGCCGTGCCGGGCAACCAGATCGATTGTCACGCCGATGAGTTGCGCCCGTCGCGCCTGCTCGGTGATCGTGAGTGGCTTGGCGGCGCGGACCTGGGCTGACGTGGCGTCGTTCGGGTGCACCCGCTTACCGTACCGGCCCCTTCGCCTACCACTCTCTGACCTGACGGTTGTATTTTCTACCATGCGGTTAGTAATCTGACCTCATGGTGACGAAGGTCGTGCGGGGGGTGGGCAGATTCCTGCGAGCGCATCGGCGCGGCCTTCTCCGAGCCGCCGCGGTGCTCGCGGTGATCACGGTGGCGATCGCGTACGCGCTGCGCGACCCCGCACCCGTCGGCTACTTCACGTCGACGCAGTCCCACGATCGTTTCGTCGGTGCGTACCGGGAGGCGATGGCGGACCTGCCCGAGCCCGACCGCACCCTCGACGTCCGGACCGGATACGGCGTCGTACGGCTCTACCACTTCAGCGGCGGCACCGACCCGGCGGCCGCGCCCCTGCTGCTTCTGCCCGGCCGGGCGTCGGCGTCACCGGTCTGGGCGGACAACCTGCCGTCGCTGCTGCGGTCGCGCAACGTCTACACCGTCGACCTGCTCGGTGAGCCGGGCATGAGCATCCAGCAGCGCCCCATCACGGACACGACCGCGCACGCGCAGTGGTTGCACGAGGTCCTGCTGGCGCTGCCCGAGCCGACCATCCACCTGGTCGGCGTGTCGTTCGGCGGTTGGACGGCGATGAACCTCGCTGTGCACCGGCCGCAGAAGGTGGGGAGCGTCGTACTGCTCGATCCGGTCCTGGTCTTCGCTGGTCTGTCGACGGAGGTGGTGCTGCGGTCCATCCCGTTGAGCGTCCGCTGGGCACCCCGATCCTGGCGGGACAGCTTCACCAGTTGGACGGCGAACGGCGCCCCGGTGGAGGACGTACCGGTCGCACGGATGATCGAGGCCGGCATGCAGGCGTACGTGATGAAGCTGTCCGCCCCGACCCGGCCGTCCGAGGACCAGCTCGCGGCGGTCGACGTCCCGGTGCTCGTCCTGATGGCGGGAAAGTCCCGCCTGCACGACGCTGGCGAGGCCGCGAAGCTGGCGAAGCGGTCCCTGACCCACGGCACGGTGAAGACCTACCCGGACGCTTCACACGCCATCAACGGCGAATACCCGAACGAGATAGCCGCCGACATCTCCTCGTTCGTCAATTGAGGGGCGAACCCTCGTCGATGTCGGCGGCATGACCCGGCCAGCTCAGCCCTGCCGCAGGCGAACCGCGCCCAGCGGCGGCTCCTGGAGGGCCGCCGACGCCACCGTCCCGTGCCACGGCCTGTCCTCGCGGTGCACAGCCGCCCCCGAGGCCGGGAGCTCGGCCCGCACATGCGAAACCCCCGGACACCGCTTTCGCGGTGCCCGGGGGTTTCGGCCCTTCGGACTACATGAACGACCGTGAGCCCCAGGTGACGGTGCCGGGGGCGCCGTTGCCCGTGTAGAGGTTCAGGGTGCCGTTGCTCCTGCGACGGACCATCAGGTCCATCTTCCCGTCGTTGTTGACATCGCCGAGGCTGCTCATGTCGAAGTCCCGGCACAAGCCGCAGACCAGGACACGGGGGCCCCACACCGGGGCCCCGCTGGCGGCCGTGTTGGGGTAGACCCACATGTCGCCGGTGCCGGAGTTGCGCATGAACAGGTCCGGCTTGCCGTCGTTGTTGGCGTCCTCGATGTGCACGTTGTCGTATCCACCACAGGAGCCGCAGAGCAGAATCCGGTTGCTCCAGGTGATTGCGCCGCCGGTCGGGCCGTTGCCCAGGTACGCGTACATGTCCCCGGTGCTGTTCTCCCGAATGAACAGGTCGGTCTTGCCGTCGCGATTCACATCGGCCAGGTCGGACGTGCCGAAGTTGACGCACTTGCCACAGACCAGCTGGCGGGTGGCCCAGACCGGGTCGCCGTTGGCGACCGTGTTCGGGTAGACGTACATGTCGCCGGTGCTGATCTGGCGCATGAAGAGGTCCAGCTTGCCGTCGTTGTTGGCATCGGCGATGTTGAACGAGTCGTAGCCTCCGCACTTGCCGCAGACCACCACGCCGGCATCGAACGTGAGCGTGTTGTCCAGGTTCGTTCCGCGGCGCAGCAGCACGTCGCCGTTGCTCTGCCTGATCAACATGTCGCTCCGGCCGTCACCGGTGACGTCGCGGACGTTGGGTGCGAGGAGCGTCTGGGCGTAGTTGCCCGGTGCGGTGGCCTCGGCCGGGTTCAACGCGCGGTCCCAGTGCTGCACGTTGCTGACCTGCCCCGAGTAGTACGAACTCGGTGCGCCCCTGTAGCGGTAGTGGCCGATGACGAACCGGCCGGTGCTCGGCCAGGACACGGCGGCGGCGGCGTGCTGTGCCGTGCCGGCGAGGTTGTTGTTGACGTAGAGAGCCATCGTGCTCGTGGTGGCGTTGTAGGTGGCCACCAGGTGCGTCCACACCCCGAGCTGCGCGTTCGGTGCGCTGATGGCCTGGTCGTACGACCAGGCGTCGCTGTCGGATCGGGCCATCCCGAAGCGCCAGGTGTTGTCGCTCTGCTCCTGCCAGAGGATGAACCGAGCGGAGCGCGTTCCCTCCTCGGAGAGGATGATCTTGCCGGCGGTGGTGGGCTTCACCCAGGCGGCGACGCTGAACGACTTGGTGGTGTCGATCAGTACCGGACTGTTGGCGCTGACCAGGCTGCCGGTGCCGTTGGCGTCCACGCCCGTGCCGGTGGCATCGGTGTTGAGCCGCAGGTCCGGGCTGAAGAGGTCACCCTCGTGCCAGTACGCGTTGCCGGTGCCGGTGAGGGTGCTGCCGCCGGAGGTGTCGGCCGCGGTCGCCGCTGTCGCTCCGGCCGCGCCGTCGTTGAGCGCCCAGGTGTGCTTGGCGGTGACCAGGCCCTGCGCCTGTTGGGTGGCGATGGCGGGCGTGCCGCCGAGGCCGGTCACCAGGTACGCCGTGGTCAGGCCGTTGGCGCCGATGGTCCACAGGTCGGGGGTGTCGTCGGAGTTGACGTCGGCGGCCCGCAGGCTCAGTGCGGCGCTGCGGTTCCAGTTGGTCGAGAGCGTGTACGGCGTGTAGGTGAGCTGCTCGGTGTCCTGGTTGTAGGCCAGGTTCGTCCAGAGGTGCAGGGCCCCGGTGCCGCTGTTCCACAGGAACATCGAGGTGCTGCCGTTGACCTGGGCGGTGGAGATGGTCCAGTTGTTCCAGTCCACCCCGCCCGTCGGCGTCGGCGTCTGGGTGCTGGCGCTGTAGTAGTAGAGGCCGGGCGCGGAGGACACCGGGTAGTAGTTGAGGTAGTAACCGTTGGCGGCGTCGCCGCTGGTGCCGATCAGGTCCGGCAGGGTGGATCCGGTGGCACGGGAGTCGCCGGCGTTGGCCAGCTGCAGCGGCGCGTTGCCGTTGCCGTCGAGCAGCAGGTCACCGAGGACGCTGACCTGGTTGTTGTACGGCTGGATGACCGAGCCGTCGCCACTGCCCCGCAGGATGGTTCCGTTGCCGGCGTTGGTGCCCGCCGTGTAGTAGACGAGAACGTCCTGCAGGCCGGACCCGAAGAAGTGACCGGAGAGCACCTGGCCTCCGTTGAAGTCGGACGGGTCCTCGTTGCCGGTGACCCCGTTGCCCCGCGCCCCAATGTCGTTCACAGTGGTGCGCACCGCGCCGCTGTTCATGCCAGTGCCGAGCCAGAGGCCGGAGGGCAGCCCGTTGCGGGCGCCGACGGTCAACAGGTCGGCGACACCGTCACCGGTGAGGTCCGCGTCGGCAGTCGTGGCGGCGGGGTCCGCGTTGAAGGTGACGGTGGCGGTCTCGCCGAAGTTGCCACCGGCCGAGAGGCTGGTCACCGCGAGCGTGTTGGTGAACCGGGTCGGCGTCGTGAGGACGGTGGCAGCGCCGGCCGCGGCGGAGACGGTGACCGGGGGCAGGCCGTTGAGCTGGTAGCTGTAGCTGGTCGGCTGGGTGCCGGTGCTGGGCGGCGTGATGGCGAAGCTGACCTCTTGGCCGATCTTCGACTCGCCCTGCGGCTGGCTGATCTCTGGCGCGCCGGTCCGGGTGGGGTCGAAGGTGAAGTTACAGGTCGCCGACCAGTCGCTGGCGCTCCGGAAGTCGGTCGCCTGGACCTTCCAGGAGAAGTTGGTGATCGTGCCACCGGCGGCGGCGCGCAGCGTGGCGGACGGCACGATCAGCACGCCGGTGCTGCCGGAGGAGTAGGTGAGCAGGTTCGGGTTGGACGACGCCAGGGCGGTCTGCGAGGCGTCGGCGGTCTTCCAGAGCTTGAAGCTCACCCCGAGAGTGCCGCCGTTGGGGTCGGACACCGGAGCGTAGAGGTAGACCGGGTTGTCGCCGACGGTCGACCCACCGGCGCAGGCGGTCCGCGGCGAGGTGGTCATACCGGCCGGCTTGTTCGGCTTGTGGTTGTAGAGGATCTCCAGCGTGGGGCTGGTCTGGAGGAACTCCTTCCAGCTCTGTGCGTCACTGCCCTCGTTGTCGCCGACCAGCCGCAGGGTCCGGGCGGCTGTCCGGTTGCTCGCCAGGTCGGTAGTGATCTGGCTGGTGATGTCGAAGGCAACGCCGGCCGCGGCGCAGCCGCTGTAGCCGTGGGCGAAACTCGCCGACGCCGCGAGCCGGGTGTTGCTCTGCGTCTCCCAGTAGTTCCAGGTGGCGTTGGACTTGGTGAGCACCGTGTTCGGGGCGTAGACGTTCACCCGCTTGGCCGTGCAGGACCACGAGCGGGTGTTGGTGATCTTGAAGATGGCCGAGCTGATTTCGGCACCCTTCAGGGCGCTGTAGGGCACCGGGAAGTTGATCAGCGTGTTCGAGCGCTGCTCACCGGAGTTACCCACCTGCATCCGACCGATCGGGTCGGGGGTGTTGTTCCAGTAGTTGGTGGACTGGTGCTGGTAGGAGATGCTGGCCCAGCCGGACATCCGCGGGCCGGTGGCGCTCCAGTTGAAGCTGGGGTCGATGTAGACCGGGTAGACGGTCGCGGCGTCGGTGAGCAGCTTGCGGTCGGGCTTGAGACCGAGCTTGCCGGGGGCGATGGAGACCCCGATGGCGGCGGTGCGCGCCACCCGGCCGGGAGCAGCGCTCGTCGACGCGGCGCCGCTGCGGGCGGTCGGTCCGTTGGTGCCCGACGCCGAGGAGTCCCACATGAGCGGCGCCGGTGCGGTGATGACCGCGTCGCCAGCCCGGTTCTGCCCGCTGATGTTTCCTGCCGAGTCGGCACCGAGGGTGAAGCCCTTGGTGGCGGTGGCCAGCTCGAGCGTGGCCAGCTTCGGGTTCGCCGCGGCCTTCGCGTCCTTGACCACGAAGACGTGCGAGAAGCCGCCCTGGGCGTTGACGGTCGCGGTCAGGTCCACACCGGGCAGTACGTTGGCGTAGGTGGCCGTCGGCCCGGCAAGCGTGGGCACGGGCAGGGCCACGGGCGCCGTCAGGGTGAGCGAGCGGTCCCCGCTGACCAGGTGTGCCATCGGTCCGGTGCCACCACTGGAGAGCGTGATGTCATGCGTGGTGGTGGTCGCCGTGATGGCACCGTCGGCCCGTCGGACCAGGGTGGGGTCCAGCGCCTTCCAGGTGTCCCCGACACGCTTGCGGGCCGGCATGGCGCTCTGGCTGAGCAGGAGCCGTCCGTCTGGGCGGGCGGTCAGGGTCTCCGTCGAGGTGCCGGCGGCGGTCGCCTCGACCTGCTTGCCGGTCCGCTTGGCGTGGGCCAGCGCCGCGTCCACCCCGAGCGGTCCGGCCGGTTCAGCGGCGGATTTCGGCTTCGCCGGAGCAGCAGCGGCGGCTGGCAGGGTGAGGGGCACTGCGGCCGCGGCGATGGCGACAGCGGCCACCGCAACCGACGCGACGGCGCGTAGGCGCAGTCGTCTCTTGATCATATGTAGTTCTCCCCGTTAGTGACGTGAACGCGAGGGCGCGTCCGACCGAGCGGCCACAGTGAAGCAGTCACGCCGGCCTACGGGGAACGTCTCCGGTCACTAAATGCTGTCCTTTTAGCACTCAGTGAGACGGTTTTGATGGCATCGGAAGCCAATCATCGTTATGACTCCGTGACCTTCTTGGGTGATCAAACATGAAACATTGTTCGCGCCACGGGGGTGCGTGATCGATCACTCTGCGTGGCCCCCATCCCGTCTCGTAGAGCTGAGGTACGCATGGCCGTCCACGGGGGATTACGCCTGCTCACACGTCCCAGACGTCTGGTCGCGGTTGTCGCGGCCGCGTCGCTCGCCGCCAGTCTCCTGTCGGGCGCGCCCGCCCTGGCGAAGCCGAAGGAACCGGAGCTGGCGAAGGCGCCGGCGACGTCGCCGGGACAGTCGGTCAAGGGTGTGAAGCCGCTGCCGACCAAGTTCGTGACGCCGCCGGACGACGCCAAGTCGACGTTCACGCCGACGCGGACGGCGTGGCCGAAGGCCGCCTCGGCGCGGGTGGAACTGGAGGCGGTTCCCGCCGGTGCGCGGGCCGCGTCGCCGGCGCGGGTACGTGCCGCCGGTACACCGGTGTGGGCCGAGTCGGTGGCGGCGAAGGCCGGTGAGTCGGTCGGTGCGCGGCGCCTGGACGTGAAGGTGGCCGACCGCAAGGCCGCCGAGGCCGCTGGGGTGGATGGCGTGCTGCTGTCGGTGTCTCCGGACGCTGGCTCCGGCTCGGTACGGGTTGGTGTGGACTACGCGGGGTTCGCCGAGGCGTTCGGCGGTAACTACGGGTCGCGGTTGCGGTTGGTCCGGTTGCCGGCGTGTGCGCTGACGACGCCGACGCGCAGCGAGTGTCGGACGGGTCAGCCGTTGGCCTCGACGAACGACGCCGGGGCGAGGTCGGTGTCTGCCGAGGTGCCGCTGGCGGCGGATGCGGGCGCTCGGGCGGCCGGCGGCGTGACCGTGCTGGCGGCGGTTGCCGCGGCTGCTGAGGAGGGCGGCAAGGGTGGCACGTACGCGGCCACGGACTTGAAGCCGTCGGGATCGTGGACCGGTGGTGGGAGTACGGGTTCGTTCACGTATTCGTATCCGGTGACGGTGCCGCCGGCGGCGTCGGATCTGGTGCCGACGGTGGCGTTGTCGTATGACTCGGGCAGCGTGGATGGGCAGACCGCGTCGACGAACGCGCAGGCGTCGTGGGTGGGTGACGGTTGGTCCACGCCGCGCTCGTACGTGGAGCAGACGTTCGCGTCCTGCATGGACGAGCCGGGTGGCAGCGCGTCGCCGGTGAAGACCCCGGACCGCTGTTACGACGGCCCGTTGTTGACGTTGTCGTTGAATGGTTCCTCGACGGCGTTGGTGTGGGATGCCGCGAAGAAGGTGTGGAAGCCGGAGTCGGACAACGGTGAGGTCGTCACGCACGTCGAGAACGCGAACAACGGTTCGGGGACGTACAACACCGACTACTGGCGGGTGACTCTGCGCGACGGCACCAGTTACGAGTTCGGTCGTAACCGGTTGCCGGGGTGGGCCTCAGGTAAGGCGGAGACGAAGTCGGTGGACCACTCGCCGGTGTATTCACCGCACTCGGGCGACCCGTGCTACAACTCGGCGGGGTTCTCGTCGTCGGTGTGCACGATGGCGTACCGGTGGAACCTTGACTACGTCACTGACACCAACGGCAACGCGATGGCGTACTACTACAACCAGGCCACCAACTTCTACGGCCGTAACAAGGGCGCGACGGATGTGTCCTACATCCGCGACAGCAACCTGGCGCGCATCGACTACGGGTTCACCGACGGTGGCGCGTACGGCACGGTGGCGAACCAGATCGTCTTCAACACCGGTGACCGGTGCCTGTCGGGGACGTGTCAGCCGTTGAATGCGGCGAACAAGGCGAACTGGCCGGACGTGCCGTTCGACTTGATCTGCGCCTCGGGGGCCGACTGTGACGACTGGAGCCCGTCGTTCTTCTCCACCGTCCGGTTGACGTCGATCGAGGCGAGGCAGTACAACACGGCGACCTCGACCTACGAGAAGGTCGACTCGTACGCCCTGTCACACAGCATGCCGGCCACCGGTGACGGCACGTCGCCGACGTTGTGGCTGACCGGGGTCGTCCGTACCGGTCATGACACCAGCGCGGGTGGGTCGACGGCGGCGATCACGTTGCCGTCGGTGTCGTTCACCGGCATCAAGTTGCCCAACCGGGTCGACACCGCCGGTGGGTTGCCGTCGTTCTACCGGCAGCGCATCGCGACGATCACCACCGAAACCGGATCGGTGATCAGTCCCAGCTACGAGTTGCCGGTGCCGTGCACCGCCCCGGTCACCACCGACCCGGCGGCGAACACGAAGTCCTGCTACCCGGTGTACTGGACCCCGGACGGGTACACGGACCCGTTCAAGGACTGGTTCAACAAGTACGCCGTCACCCGGGTCACCTCCACCGACCCGACCGGCGGCGCCGCTGCCCTGTCGACCAGCTACAAGTACCTCGGCGGGGCGGCCTGGCACTTCGACGAGAACGAGGTCGTCAAGACCAAGTACCGCAGCTACGGGCAGTTCCGCGGCTACGCGAAGGTGCAAACCTTCACCGGCGACGGCGTCAACGACCGCCGTACGCAAGCCGAAACCGCCTACTACCGCGGCATGTCGAAGAACAACAACACGACAGTGGTCAACCTGACCGACTCCGCCGGTGGCCTGCACGAGGACATCGACGAACTCGCCGGCAAGGAACTGGAAACCACCCAGTACCTCGGCGAGAACGGCCGCGTCGACTCCTCCACCATCACCTCGTACTGGGTGTCCGGGGCGACCGCGACGCGTTCCCGCACCGGCTTGCCGGCGTTGACGGCGCAGTGGGTCGCCCCCATCAAGACCTACACCCGTCAGGCCGTCACGAGCAGCGGATCGGTGACGTGGCGCAACACCGGAACGGACAGCAGCTACGACGCGAACACCGCCAGCGCCACCTTCGGTGAACTGAAGAACACCTACACCTACACGGTGCCGGTCGACGCGGCGTACAACCAGTGCACCACCTACACCTACGCCCCGGCCAACACCACCAAGAACCTCGCCGGGCTGGTCAGCCAGACCGAAACCGTCTCCGTGGCCTGCGGCGGGTTCACCCAGGGCAGCCCCGCCTCGGTGCCCGGCAGCGTCAACACCCTCACCGCCCCGGGCAGCGTCAACCGACCCGCCCAGGTGGTGAAGGTCGAACGCAGCTTCTACGACGTGACGGACTTCTCCACCACGTTCCCGCAGGCGGCGGCCCCGTCCAAGGGCAACGTCACGATGACCCAGGTCGCCAAGGACCACACCGGCGGCGCGTACGCTTGGCAGACCACCGGACGGTCGACCTACGACAGCTACGGCCGGGTCACCGACTCGTACGACGCCAAGGGCAACAAGACCACCAGCGGCTACACCATGAACGCCGTCAAACTGGTCACCGCGACCTCCAGCACCAACGCCGCGGGACACGGTGGGTCCGTCACGCTCGACACGAAGCGCGGCATCCCGCTGGTCAGCACCGACGCCAACGGCATCGTCACCACCCAGCACTACGACGCGCTCGGCCGCGCCACGTCGGTGTGGTTGAACTCGCGCGCCACCAGCGTCGCGGCGAACCACAAGTTCGCCTACACCGTGTCGAAGACGGGCGTGTCGGCTACCACCACGCAGACGCTGAACAACTCCAACGGCTATCAGACGTCCGTTGCGATCTACGACGCGTTGCTGCGCACGCGGCAGACCCAGTCGATCACCCCGGCGGGTGGCCGGATGATCACGGACACGTTCTACGACACCCGTGGTGGGACTCGCGCGTCGTACAACGGCTGGTGGGATGACGGGTCGTTGCCGACCGTCAGCACTCCGGTATCGGCTGCGAACCTGGGCAAGCAGGTGCCGAACCAGACCCTCACCACCTACGACGGCCTGGGCAGGGCGGTCGTCGTCACCAACGCGAAGAACGGCGTGACCGTCTCGACGACGACCACCGTGTACGCCGGTGACCGCACGACCGTTGTTCCGCCTACCGGCGGGGTCGTCTCCGCCACCCTCACCGACCCCATCGGTCGCAAGAAGGAACTGCACGAGTACAGCGCTCGTCCGACGGTGACGACGCCGGCGGACACGTTCACCGGGATGTTCACCGTCACCGGTGGTACCGCGACGGTCAGCAAGTACGGCTACGATGAGCACGGCAACCAGTCGACGCTCACCGATGCCAGCAACAACGTGTGGACCTCGACCTACAACCTGCTCGGCCAGGTCGTTAGCAGGGTCGACCCGGATGCCGGCACCAGCAGCATGAGCTACGACGCCAACGGCAACCTCGAGCAGTCCACCGACGGGCGCGGTAAGACCCTGTCGTTCACCTACGACTCCCTCGACCGCAAGATCGGCGAGTTCGCGGCGACGGTGGCGAACCAGTCGACGGCGAACCGGCGGGCGACCTGGGTGTACGACAACAGCAACAGCGTCGCGGGGGTCACCAACGCGCTAGGGAAGCTGACCACCACGACCGCCTACCGTGATGGGCAGGCGTACGTCACCCAGCAGAAGGCGTTCAACGTCTTCGGCAGCTCTCTCGGCACGACGGTCACCGTCCCGGACACCGAGGGCGCGCTCGGTGGGTCGTACGTGTTCGGGCACACCTACTCCTCAGTGCTGGGTCTGCCCCTGACGGACACCTACCCGTCCAAGGGCGGCCTGCCCTCGGAGACCGTTCTGCACGGCTACACCGGTGTGCTGGACCTGCCCACCACGCTCGCCGGTCTCGCCGGATACAGCCAGAGCGTCAGCTACGACGCCTACAGCCGGGTCGACCAGCAGAAGATCGGCTCGGCGAGCAGCCATGCCTTCGTCACCAACACGTACGACCCGCACACCGCCCGGTTGACCAACCAACTCGTCACCCGCTCCACGACGACCCCGACGACTGTGGATGAGCAGGAGTACAGGTACGACCTGGTCGGGAACATCACCCGCAAGATCAGCAAGCGGTTGGGCACCACCACCCCGGCGGAGACGCAGTGCTACGGCTACGACGGCCTGGCCAGACTCACCGAAGCGTGGACCGGCACCGACGCCTGCGCCACCACACCCACCGACACCAACAAGTCAATGGTCGGCAACACCATCGGCGCCGGTAGCGCCTACTGGACCAGCTGGCAGATCGACCCCATCGGCAACCGCACCAAGCAGGTCGAGCACAACCTGACCGGCGGCACCGACACGACCACCACCTACGCCTACAACGGCAACGGTCAGAACAAGCCGCACACCCTGACCTCCACCACCAAGACCGGTGGGTCTACCGGCACCACGTCGTACACCTACGACAACGCCGGCAACACCACCGGCCGCAACGCCGCCCAGGGGAACCAAACCCTCACCTGGGACGACGCCGGCAAGCTCGGCACGGTCACCGGCGGCACCAGCGGCAACAACACCTTCATCTACGACGCCGACGGCAACCTTCTGTTGCAGAAGGAACCCGGCAAGAACACGCTCTACCTGCCCGGACAGCAGCTCACCCTCAACACCGCCAGCAGCGTTGTCACCGGCAGCCGCTACTACGCCCTTCCCGGCGGCGGCACCTGCATCCGCACCGGCAGCACCGCTTACACCTTCGCCATCGCCGACCACCAGGGAACGCCGACCCTCTATCTCGACAACACCGCCCAGAACCCCACCTGGCGGCAGTACACCCCGTACGGCGCTCCCCGAGGCGCCACCGTCGCCGCACCGGACAACCGTGGTTTCCTCAATAAGCCGATGAGCCCGACGGGACTGACCACCGTCGGCGCCCGTTCCTACGACCCGCTCGCGGGCCGATTCATCTCCATCGACCCACTTCAAGACGCGGCTCAGCCGCAGCAATGGAACGGTTACTCCTACGCCAACAACACCCCGGTGACGTCCAGCGACCCCACCGGGATGATCCCCGACGACTGCAAGTACTTCGATTGCTACGGCTACGACGTCAAGAAGGGTTGCCCGGGCGGGTGCGGCTCCACTGACAACGTGAGCTATGGCGAGAAGAACAAGCTAACCAGCACCAAGCAGAAGCGCGGAAAGTACGTGCCGCCGCCCAGCCAAAGCCCGAAGCCAAAGAAGAAGGAGTGCTCGGCTTGGTCCTGGGTGTGCAGTGCGAGCAATAAGGTGCAGAAGGCTTATCATGCGACCGGGGGTTACCTCTCCGAAAATTGGGGGACCATCAGTAAGGGTCTGATCGTTGTCGGAGGTGTTGTTTGCATCGTTGCGTCCGCAGGGGCCTGCACGGTGGTCGCCGGTGCCGTGCTTGCTGGCGGAATATTCGTCGACGGGTATAAAAATGACTGGGAACTTGGCAAGATGGACTGGAAGTCTCACGCGATAGATGCTGCATTTATCGTTGGTGGAGCAGGCCTTGCCCGTGGTGCGGCGGGATCTGGTGCAGCGTTTTGGCGAGAGGTCCCGTGGAAGCTCAATCCGTCAATAGGTGCGAAAATGCCAACCCGTACCAGCGCGCTTGGAGACACCGTGCGGTCCCGAGCACCCGTGCCTCTGATCAACGCAGGTTATATGGCCGACGACGCCATTGCTGCCTTCCCTGCCCTGAGCTACGCTTCCGCTCGAACCAAGCAGATGGTAAACAACTTCGATCTTGGTGCTAGCATGACTGGCCTGTCTGCCAACGCCAGTATGTGGGCCGGAGCGAACGGCGCAGACATCTGGTGAGGAGCTGAGACGCGTATGAGAAACAAGCTGAACTGGGTGGGCGGCTCTCTGATTTGGCTGCTGTTCGGCTTTATGATGCTCATGTTCAGCCTGAATCCAGCGAATGGGTGGAGTGGACTCATCGCTGTCGCCAGCTTTTTCGCGGTGATCTGCTACTTGATCTCGCTGACGACGATGTTCTCTTTCGTTAAGCCGACGCATGAATCGCTTTTGATTGTCAACCCTGGAGTGCGGGTGGTCGTGCCATGGGATCGCGTTAAGGGGGTTGACTCAGGGAACGGTTTAGTGGTCAGTGTGGTAGGTCATCGAGACGTGGCCTGTTACGCCTTCCAGGGCTCACTGTTGGGAAGGCTGTGGGGGAGCCGGAGAAATGTTCGTGCAGCTGATGCTATCGAGGTGTGGAGAAAGAGAAATGCTGGCTCGGCATCTGGCGGCAAAATTTACTCAGAGGTTCCTTGGACGCGCCATCTGATTTGGTTTGCTGCTGGTTGGTCCGTCTTCGCTGGAGGGATCCCGATTCTGGCTCGCCTACCTCAGTCATGAGCCAAGTTAAGAACTGCCTTGCGATGTCCGAGACGTCACGCAATGGAACAGAGTTGCAGCGGGTGGTTCGATTTGCGATTCGCCTGGGTCGAGGTGTGTTGGATCTGCGTTGACAAGTGCCGGCTGTCGCCGGCAGGGACCGAAATTCACCCTGCCGGCGACAGTCGATCCCGCCGTCTTCAAGCTCAACCAAAGAAGTCTGCTAGGTGGGAAGGCTAGAGCGTGGGACCGAAGAGCAGCCTGCCAGCCAGGGTTTTGGACCGTTTTAAGCCGGTGAAATCTAAAGTGCCCATGGTCCTGGCGGCGCCGGTGATTTGACGAGGCGGCAGGGATAGCGAGGAGACGACCGTTGAGCTAAAGGCTTTTGACGGACAAGGTTCTCTGGGCAACGCCTGGGGGTAGATGGCCGTCGACGGGCTGAACGAGGACCTGAAGAGCAGGCGAAACGACAGGGCTCGGCCCTCACAGGTCTCGCCCCTGTCAGCTCTGGCGGAGCCAGACGGCGCCCAGCGGCGGAACCTGAAGTGCCGCAGACGCCACCATCCCGTGCCACGGCACGTCCTCGGCGTGCACCGCCCCCAGGTTGCCCACGCCCGACCCGCCGTAGTGGTGCGCGTCGGTGTTGAGCACCTCCTGCCACGTCCCGCCGGCGGGCAATCCGACCCGGTAGTCGTGCAGTGGCTGGGCGGAGAAGTTCGCCACGCACACCAGCGTCGAGCCGTCCGGGGCGATCCGGACGAACGACACGGTGTTGTTGGCGACGTCGTCGCCGGCGATCCAGCGGAACCCGGCCGGCTCGGTGTCCTGTGCCCAGAGCGCCGGAGTGTCCCGGTAGACCCGGTTGAGGTCACCGACGAGTCGTTGCACGCCGGCGCGGGCCGGGTCGTGCAGCAGGTACCAGTCGAGGCCGCGTTCCTCGCTCCACTCCCGGTCGTCGGCCAGTTCGGAGCCCATGAAGAGCAGTTGCTTGCCGGGGTGCGCCCACATGTACGCCAGCAGCGCCCGTACGTTCGCCAGCCGCTGCCAGGTGTCGCCGGGCATCTTGCCGGCCAGTGAGCCCTTGCCGTGGACGACCTCGTCGTGGCTGATGGGCAGCACGTAGTTCTCGCTCCAGGCGTACGCCAGGGAGAAGGTGAGCTGGTGGTGGTGGTGCTGGCGGTAGATCGGGTCCTTCGAGGTGTAGAGCAGGGTGTCGTGCATCCAGCCCATGTTCCACTTGAACCCGAAGCCCAGCCCGCCGTCGGCGGTGGGGCGGGTGACGCCCGGCCAGGCGGTGGACTCCTCGGCGATCATGACGACGCCGGCGTGGTGCTTGTAGACGGTCGCGTTCACCTCCTGCATGAGCGCGATGGCCTCCAGGTTCTCCCGGCCGCCGTACTTGTTCGGGGCCCACTCGCCGTGATTGCGGGAGTAGTCCAGGTAGAGCATCGAGGCGACCGCGTCGACCCGCAGCCCGTCGACGTGGAACTGGTCGCACCAGTAGAGCGCGTTGGCGACCAGGAAGTTGCGCACCTCGTTGCGGCCGAAGTCGAAGACGTAGGTGCCCCAGTCAGGGTGCTCGCCGCGCCGCGGGTCGGGGTGCTCGTAGAGCGGTGTGCCGTCGAAGCGCGCGAGGGCCCACTCGTCCTTCGGGAAGTGCGCGGGCACCCAGTCCAGGAGTACGCCGATGCCGGCGGCGTGCAGCCGGTCGACGAGGTGGCGGAACTCGTCCGGGTCGCCGAACCGGGAGGTCGGCGCGTAGTAGCCGGTCACCTGGTAGCCCCAGGAGCCGCCGAACGGGTGCTCCATCACCGGCAGGAACTCCACGTGCGTGAAGCCCAGCTCGGTGACGTAGGCGGTGAGTTGTTCGGCCAGTTCGCGGTAGCCCAGGCCGGGCCGCCACGAGCCGAGGTGCACCTCGTAGACGCTCATCGGTTCCTGGTGCGGCTGTCGTTCGGCACGCCGGGCCAGCCAGTCCGCGTCGTCCCACCGGTACGTCGAGTGGTGCACCACCGAGGCGGTGGCCGGGGGCACCTCGGCGTACGCCGCGAGGGGGTCGGCCTTGTCCCGCCACTGCCCGTCGGCGCCCAGCACCCGGTACTTGTAGCGGGCCCCGGCCCGGGCGTTGGGGACGAACAGCTCCCACACCCCGCTGGAGCCGAGCGACCGCATCGGCCAGCCGTCGTCGGGGCCCCAGCCGGTGAAGTCGCCGATCACCCGAACCCCGCGGGCGTTGGGCGCCCAGACGCTGAACGCGACGCCCTCGTCGAAGACCCGGGCGCCGAGCGCCTCCCACAGCCGCTCGTGCCGGCCCTCGCGGATCAGGTGCAGGTCCAGCTCACCGAGGGTTGGCGGGTAGCGGTACGGGTCGTCGTGGGCGGTGCCGTCGACCTCCACCCGGTAGTCGAGCACTGTGCCGTCGACCTGCGCCTCGAAGACGCCCACGTCGTGCACCCGCTTCATCGGGTGCCGCTCGTCGCCGACGAGCAGCGCGACGTCGCCAGCACCACGGCGCATCGTGCGGATCGTCGTCGAGCCTTCGGCGGGGTGCGCGCCGAGCAGCGCGTGCGGGTCGTGCGTCGCGCCGGAGATCAGCTGGTCCATCGGGCGTCCTTCGGAGCGGCGTCGGTCGGTACGGGGGCGGACGGGCGGGTGGCCGCTCGCCGCGGTGGGGTCGGAACCGGGCCCGACCGGCGGGGCGGAGTCGGAACGGGAGCTGTCGACGCAGGAGGCGCCGGCGCAGGAGGTGTCGGCGCAGGAGGTGTCGGGACGGGGGCTGTCGGTGCGGTGCCACCGGACAGGTCGTCCGGCACGTCGGCGACGGTGAGGTCGGCCGGCTCGATGCCCGCCGGCTGCGGCTCGATCGGCGGGGCCGGGCGACGCACCGTCAACACGTGGGCGGGTTGCAGGTACGGGTCGAGCCGTACCGCGTTGCGCTGACCCCAGTCGTAGCTGGTGCCGGTCAGCTCGTCGTAAACGGTGAACCGTTCGTGCCAGTCGAAGCCCAGCGCCGGCATGTCGAGGGTGGTGTTGCCCCACTGCACCTCGCGCGAGTCGAACGAGCAGATCACGAGGACCGTGTTGCCGGTCTCCGGATCGTGCTTCGACCAGCAGAGCAACGCCGGATTGTCGATCTCGTGGAAGACCAGGTTGCGGAGCTGGTGCAGGGCCGGGTTGTCTCGGCGTACCCGGTTGAGGGTGGCCAGGAACGGTGCCAGCGAGCGGCCCTGCGCCTCGGCGCCGGCCCAGTCCCTCGGCCGCAGCTGGTACTTCTCGTTGTCCAGGTATTCCTCCGCGCCCGGTCGGGCCACGTGCTCGAACAGCTCGTAGCCCGCGTACAGGCCCCAGGAGGGGGAGAGCAGCGCGGCCAGCACCGCCCGGATCTTGAACATCGGCGGGCCGCCGTGCTGCAACGACTCGTGCAGGATGTCAGGGGTGTTCGGCCAGAAGTTCGGCCGCATGTAGTCGGCCGCCTCGATCAGCTCCTCGCAGTACGCCCGCATCTCGGCCGCCGTCGTGCGCCAGGTGAAATAGGTGTACGACTGCGTGAAACCGATCTTGCCGAGGCCGTGCATGATGGCCGGCCGGGTGAACGCCTCGGCCAGGAACAGCACGTCCGGGTCGACGGCCTTCACCTCGGCGATCAGCCAGTGCCAGAAGTCGAACGGCTTGGTGTGCGGGTTGTCCACCCGGAAGATCCGGATGCCCTCGCCGACCCAGTGCAGCACCACCCGCAGCACCTCGGCCCGGATGCCCTCCGGGTCGTTGTCGAAGTTGACCGGGTAGATGTCCTGGTACTTCTTCGGCGGGTTCTCCGCGTACGCGATGCTGCCGTCGGCCCGGGTGGTGAACCACTCCGGGTGCTCGGTGACCCAGGGGTGGTCCGGCGCGCACTGCAACGCCAGGTCCATCGCCACTTCCAGGCCCTGTGCCGCCGCCGCCTGGATGAAGGCCCGGAAGTCCGCCGGCGTACCCAGATCGGGGTGGATCGTGTCGTGGCCGCCCTCGGCGGCGCCGATCGCCCACGGTGAGCCCACGTCGGTCGGCCCGGCGGTGAGCGCGTTGTTGGGGCCCTTGCGGTTGACCCGGCCGATCGGGTGGATCGGCGGCAGGTAGAGCACGTCGAAGCCCATCGCGGCCACCCCTGGCAGCCGCTCGGTGGAGGTCGCGAAGGTGCCGGATCGGCCGCCCGCCGCTCCCTCTGAGCGGGGGAAGAACTCGTACCAGGCCGAGTAGAGCGCGCGCTTGCGGTCAACCCAGATCGAGTACGTGTCACCGGCGGTGACCAACTCCCGGACGGGGTGCTCCCAGAGCAGGTCGGCCAGCGCCAGCGCCGGGCCGACCCGCTGCGCCAGCGGCAGGTCGGTGTCGACCAGCGCGGTGAGCGCGTCGGCGACCCGGGGCCGGTCGGCGGTCGGCACGAGGCCCCGGGCGGCGGCGAGCACCCGCGCGCCCTCGGCCAGGTCGTTGGCCAGGTCCTCCGGCCCCTGCCCGGCGGCGATCTTCTTGGTCACCGCGTTCTGCCAGGTCAGGTACGGGTCCTGGAACGCCTCGACGGAGAAGGTCCACGAGCCGACGGCGTCCGGTGCGATGGTGGCGTGCCAGCGGTCCTGGCCGGGCTCGCCGGGGCGCATCCGGGTGAACGGCCGGCTCGCGCCGTCCGGCCCAGCCCACACCACGTTGCAGCCCAGCGCGTCGTGCCCCTCCCGGTAGGCGCGCGCCGACACCGGAATGGGCTCGTCGACCACCGCCTTGGCCGGGTATCGCCCGCACGAGACGACGGGGGAGACGTCTTCGATCGGGAACCGTCCAGTCACCCCGCCAACCTACTGCGCGAGATCCGTTCGCGCGCGGCCAAGCACCCCACCCGCTGCTTACCGCAGTGACATCGCTCAGACCGCGAGTCGGGAAGTGTCACGTATCGTTGGTATTACGTGACGGAGGTTCAGAGCATGCGGTTGAACAGCAAGGGCCAGGTGACGATCCCGGCGGCGCTGCGGGCTCGATACAACCTGCATGAGGGCGACGAGGTTGACGTGGTCGAGGAGGGTGGTGCCCTCCGCATCGTTCGAGTTCACGGTGCCGAAACCCGGGGCCAGCGCCTCGTCGGTCACATGCGGGGCCGGGGCAGCGCCAAGGAGACCGAGCACATGTCCACCGAGGAGCTGATGGAGCTGCTGCGTGGCGAGTGACCGGCTTCGGGCAGTGCCACCACGTCCGCCCGACGCGGTGACGACCCTGGTCGACACCAACGTGCTGCTGGACATCCTCACCGATGACCCCAAGTGGGCCGACTGGTCCGGTAGCGCCCTCGCCGAGGCCCGCGACGCGGGCAACCTGGTGATCAACCCCATCGTGTACGCCGAGGTGTCGGTCCGTTTCGACCGGATCGAGGAGCTGGACGAGGCGTTGCCGGCGAGGGACTTCCTTCGCGAGGAGCTGCCTTACCTGGCGGGCTTCCTCGCCGGCAAGGCGTACGCGCGGTATCGGAGGCTGGGCGGCGTGAAGCGCTCGCCACTTGCCGATTTCTACATCGGCGCGCACGCGGCCGTGTGCCGGTACAACCTGCTGACCCGAGACGGCGCGCGATACCGCACGTACTTCCCGACCCTGACACTGACCACACCGGCCAACTGACCGCCGTTCTCGTCGTCCGGCCGTCGTCCGCTTGCGCGCGGCCAAGCACCTCTCTCCGACCCGCCCCGCCCCGCCCCGCTCCGCCGCGACGATCCGAAAAACTGCAAGATCACGCAGAATCCTGGTTGTAGTGGTGTCGCCGCGTCGGAGATGCCACTAAATCTTGGTTCGAGCGTGACCTTGATGGCGGTGGACACCCCAGGCCCGGGTTCCGGTCTCGGAGGCGGTGTCATCCACTACCGATATCACGCACGGCCTCCGTGACCCGACATCGTCGTGCCGGGAGGAGGCGCAGTTGGACGGGTGTTTGCCGGACGGCTCGTGTACGACATCTTCCGGTGTTGGGGGCACACCACCGAGCCGAGGGTGACGTAGCCTCCGGCCATGATCGAACGGGTGAAGGTCGCGGTTGTCGGTGTCGGTAACAACACCTCCGCACTGGTGCAGGGGCTTGCTCTCTACCGCCAGAGCGGCAGCCTGGTCGGAATCCGCAGGTCGATGATCGACGGGCTCGGAGTGGGGGACATCGACGTCGTGGCGGCCTTCGCCACCTCCGAGGAGAAGATCGGTCGGGACCTGACCGAGGCGATCTTCCTGGCGCCCAACAACTTCCCCCGGCTGGACTGCGACCTGCCCAGAGCGGGTGTGCCGGTCACGAAGGGCCTCGTCGACGCGAGCGAGGTGCGACGGGTGGCAGCGGTCCTGGCGGGGGCGGAGGTGCTGCTCTACTCGGCGCCGAGTGGCCGGCCGGAGACCGCCCGGGCGTACGCGGAGGCAGCCCGCACGGCGGGTGTCGCCTTCATCAACACCACAGCCGACCCGGTCGCCCGCGATCCAGAGCTGCTGGACAGCTTCGAGGCTGCCGGTCTGCCGTTGCTCGGCGACGACCTGGCGAGCCAGTTCGGCACCTCGGTGCTGCACAACGCGCTGCTGCGGCTCCTGAGGGAGCGGGGCCTCACGCTGGTCAGCTCCTACCAGGTCAATCTGGGCGGCACCGAAGACTTCCGCAACCTGGTCGAGAACCCGAACACCAAGAAGCAGTCCAAGCTCAACGCTCTCTCGGAGGCGGACAGCGTCGAGGTGGCCCCGCTCGGGTACCTGCCGCATCTCGCGTCGCAGAAGGTGGCTCACCTCAACCTTGAGGCGCAGGGTTGGGGTGAGACAGCGGTGAGCCTCGACGTGAAGCTGAAGGTGCACGACCCGAGCGGCGCCGCCGGTGTCAACATCGACCTGATCCGCATCGCGGCCAGCGCGTTACGGAACGGGCGTGGTGGTCATGCCGCCGAAGCGACAGCGTTGTTCAAGTCGCCGCCGGGCACGGCGATCTGACGTCCGTCTGCCTCAGGCCGCGCCGACGGAGCGGTAGACCTCCAGTGTCTGGCGGGCGATGGCGTCCCAGGAGAAGTGCTGCACCGCGCGCCGCCGGCCGGCCAGGCCGAACCGCTCGGTGCGCGCCGGGTCGGCGAGCAGCGTGTTGATCGCGGCCGCCAGGTCGGCGACGAAGCGGTCCGGGTCCAGTGGGGTGCCGGAGCCGTCGGTGGCCTGCGCGATCGGCACCAGCAGGCCGGTCTCGTCGTCGGCCACGACCTCGGGGATGCCGCCGGTCGCGGTGGCCACCACTGCCGTCTCGCAGGCCATCGCCTCCAGGTTGACGATGCCCATGGGCTCGTAGACCGACGGGCAGACGAAGACGGTGGCGTGCGTGAGCACCTGGATCACCTCGGGCTTGGGCAGCATCTCGGCCACCCAGACCACGCCGGAACGGTTGGCCCGCAGCTCGGCGACCAACTCCTCCACCTCGGCGGCGATCTCGGCGGTGTCCGGCGCGCCGGCGAGCAGGACGAGCTGGGTGTCCGCCGGCAACTCCCGGGCGGCCCGCAGAAGGTACGGCAGCCCCTTCTGCCGGGTGATCCTGCCCACGTAGACCACGCTGGGGCGGGACGGGTCGACACCGAGTCGGTCGAGGACGTCGGTGCCCTGGTCCGGGGCGTACTGGATGGTGTCGATGCCGTTGTAGACCACCCGGACCCGGTCGGGGTCGATCTGCGGGTATGCGGTGAGCACGTCGTTGCGCATCCCGCCGCTGACCGCGATCACCGCGTCGGCGGCCTCCATGGCGGTGCGCTCGATCCAGGAGGAGAGCGCGTAACCGCCGCCGAGCTGCTCGGCCTTCCACGGCCGCAACGGCTCCAGGCTGTGCGCGGTCACCACGTGCGGCACCCCGTGCAGCAGCTTCGCGGTGTGGCCGGCCAGGTTCGCGTACCAGGTGTGGCTGTGCACCACATCGGTGCCGGCCGCGCCGGCGGCCATCTCCAGATCCACGCCCATCGTGCGCAGCGCGGCGTTCGCGCCGGTCAGGCCCGGCGGTTCGGCGTACGCGGTGACGCCCGGCTCGGTGCGCGGCAGGCCGAAGCAGTGCACCCGTACGTCGGCGAGGCTGCGCAGCTCCCGAGCCAGGTACTCGACGTGCACGCCCGCGCCGCCGTAGACCTCCGGTGGGTACTCGCGGGTGAGCAGATCGACGCGCAGGGATCCGGTGGCCGGGGAGGAGTCGGTCATGTGCGCACCCTAGTGCAGAAGACTCCCCGTACGAGTGGTGAAGTGGGACGCGGGTGGATAGCGTCGGGGCATGGCTGCCAAGGTGCTCGCGATCGTCCTGGCGGGTGGGGAGGGCAAGCGCCTGATGCCACTCACCACGGATCGGGCCAAGCCGGCCGTCCCGTTCGGCGGGATGTACCGCATGGTCGACTTCGTCCTCTCCAACCTGGCCAACGCCGGCTATCTCAAGATCGTCGTGCTGACCCAGTACAAGTCCCACTCCCTCGACCGACACATCACCAAGACCTGGCGGATGTCCACGCTGCTCGGCAACTACGTCACCCCGGTGCCGGCGCAGCAGCGTCGTGGTCCGTGGTGGTTCGCCGGCTCGGCCGACGCCATCTACCAGAGCTTCAATCTGATCAACGACGAGCAGCCCGACTACGTGATCGTCTTCGGCGCCGACCACATCTACCGGATGGACCCGCGGCAGATGGTGGAGGACCACATCGCCTCCGGCGCGGCGGTGACAGTGGCCGGCATCCGCCAGCCGCTGTCGATGGCCGACCAGTTCGGCGTCATCGAGGTCGGCGAGGACGGCAAGCGGATCCGCGCGTTCCGCGAGAAGCCCACCGACGCGGTCGGTCTGCCCGACGCACCGGACGAGATCTACGCCTCGATGGGCAACTACGTCTTCACCACCCGGGCGCTCTGCGAGGCGGTCGAGCGCGACGCGGAAGACAAGTCCAGCAAGCACGACATGGGCGGCAGCATCATCCCGATGCTCGTCGAACGCGGCGAGGCCAACGTCTACGACTTCCGCGACAACGAGGTGCCGGGCAGCACCGACCGTGATCGCGGCTACTGGCGGGACGTGGGAACGCTCGACTCGTTCTACGACGCGCACATGGATCTGATCAACGTGCACCCCGTCTTCAACATGTACAACTTCGACTGGCCGATCTACACCGAGCAGCCGCCGTGGCCGCCAGCGAAGTTCGTGCACCAGTGGGGTGAGCGGGTCGGCCGGGCGGTCGGCTCGATGGTCTCCCCGGGTGTGGTGATCTCCGGCTCGTTGGTGGAGAACTCGATCGTCTCCCCGAAGGTGCGGGTGCACTCCTGGGCGCACGTCGAGGGCTCGGTGCTGATGGAGGGTGTGGAGATCGGCCGGCACGCCGTGGTCCGGCGGGCCATCCTGGACAAGAACGTGTTCGTCCCGGAGGGCGTCGAGATCGGCGTCGACCTGGAGAAGGACAGGCAGCGCTACACCGTTTCCGACAACGGCATCGTGGTGATCGGCAAGGGCCAGAAGGTCGTGCCGTGACCGACCAGCACTTCCTGAGGAGGATCCCGCAGTGACCCACCCCCGTGCCGGCCAGCCCGCCGAGCCCGCCGACCTGGTCGACGTGCCGCGCCTGGTGACCGCCTACTACGCCGAGCATCCGGATCCCGCGGACCCGGCCCAGCAGGTCTCCTTCGGCACCTCCGGCCACCGCGGCTCCAGCCTGCGCAACGCGTTCAACTCCGACCACATCCTGGCGGTCACCCAGGCGCTCTGCGACTACCGGCGCGAGCAGGGGCTGGACGGGCCGCTCTTCCTCGCCCGGGACACCCACGCGCTCTCCGCGCCGGCTGCGGTGGACGCCCTGGAGGTGCTCGCCGCCAACGGGGTCACCGTTCTGGTGGACAGCCGCGACGGTTACACCCCGACCCCGGCGCTGTCGCACGCGATCCTCACGCACAACCGTGGGCGGACCAGCGGGCTCGCCGACGGCATCGTCATCACCCCGTCGCACAACCCGCCCGACGACGGCGGTTTCAAGTACAACCCCACGAACGGTGGTCCGGCCGACACCGACGTGACCCGGTGGATCCAGGACCGGGCCAACGCCATCCTCGCCGCGGGGCTCAAGGAGGTCCGCCGGATCACCTACGCGCGGGCGCGGGCCGCCGACACCACCGGGGAGTACGACTTCCTCGCCAACTACGTCGACGACCTGCCGGCCGCGATCGACATCGACGCCATCCGCGACGCGGGGATCCGTATCGGCGCGGACCCGCTGGGCGGGGCGAGCGTGGCGTACTGGGGTGAGATCGCCGAGCGGCACCGCCTGGACCTGACAGTGGTCAACCCGACTGTCGACCCGACCTGGCGGTTCATGACCCTGGACGGCGACGGCAAGATCCGGATGGACTGCTCCTCGCCGAACGCGATGGCGTCGCTGATCGCCGCCCGTGCCGACTACCAGATCTCCACGGGCAACGACGCCGACGCCGACCGGCACGGCATCGTCACACCGGACGCCGGGTTGATGAACCCCAACCACTACCTGGCGGTGGCAATCCGTCACCTGTTCCGCACCCGCACCGAGTGGGGGCCGGACGCCGCGGTGGGCAAGACCCTTGTCTCCTCGTCGATGATCGACCGGGTCGCCGCCGACCTGGGTCGGCCGCTGCTGGAGGTGCCGGTCGGCTTCAAGTGGTTCGTGCCCGGCCTGCTGGACGGCGCTGTCGGCTTCGGTGGCGAGGAGAGCGCCGGGGCGTCGTTCCTGCGACGCGACGGCTCGACCTGGACCACCGACAAGGACGGCCTGCTGCTCTGCCTGCTCGCCGCCGAGATCCAGGCCACCACCGGCCGCAGCCCGAGCGAGCACTGGGCGGAGTTGGCTGAGCGTTTCGGCGCGCCCGCGTACGCCCGGATCGACGCCCCGGCCACCCGGGAGCAGAAGGCAGTGCTCGGCAAGCTCTCCCCGGAGCAGGTCACCGCCACCGAGCTCGCCGGTGAGCCGATCACCGCGACGCTGACCACCGCCCCCGGCAACGGTGCGGCGATCGGTGGCCTCAAGGTCAGCACCGAGTCCGGCTGGTTCGCCGCGAGGCCCTCCGGCACCGAGGACGTCTACAAGATCTACGCCGAGTCCTTCCAGGGCCCCGACCACCTGAAGCAGATCCAAGAAGAAGCCAAAGCCCTGGTAGACCAAGCCCTAACCCAGTCCTAACCCACCCCACCCCGCCGGCTTATCGCCGTTGATCAAGAGGTTTGCGTCACTCCACCCGGCGTGTCGTGACGCAAACCTCTTGATCAACCCGGACGTCGGGGACGGGTGGACGGGGACGGGTGGGCGGGGTCGGGTGGGCGGGGTCAGCAGGGTGGGGGTATTTCTCGTTGGGCGCGGCGCAGCTCCTCGGGGAGCAGTTCGCGGAGCTGCTCGGGTAGGAACGGCAGGTCGAGCAGCGTCATCTTCAACTGGTTGCGTTCCTGGTAGCGCAGCGGGTCGAAGCGCACCACCAGGCCGGCGTTGCGGCGGTAGCTGATCTCCACAGCTCCCTCGGTGGCCGGGTCGCGGAACACCAACCCGTCCATCTCCACCACCACCGGGGACGAGTCGGGCTCCAGCTCCAGCCGGATCTTCTCGTCCGGTGAGAGCACCACCGACCGGGAGATGCCGGCCATCGGCGCCGACGGCGTGACCACCATCGAGTCCGCCGCCGGGGAGATCAGCGGGCCGCCGGCGGCGTAGCTGTACGCCGTGGAGCCGATCGGGGTGCTGACCACCACGGCGTCGCACCGGTAGTAGCCGTACTGCTGGCCGTCGATGGCGAGTGTGACGTTGACGAAGCCGGAGCCGGGCTGGCGTACGAGCGCGATGTCGTTGAACGCCACCACGTCGTCGCCACACACGTCGCAGGCGAGGCAGGCGTGCGACTCGACGGTGAACTCCTTCGACAGCAACCGGCTCAGCGCCTCAGGCAGCTCCGGCGGCTCGATCTCCACGAGAAAACCCACACGACCCAGGTGTACGCCGAGCACCGGCTTCGGGTCGAGGACGGCGGATCGCAACGCACCCAACATGGTGCCGTCGCCGCCGATGCTGATCAGGGCGTCGGAGCGGGTCGCCACCTCGTCCGCCGGCACCGGCACGATGCAGGACGAGACGCGGTGCTGGTCCTCCTCGCGCACCATCAGCGTCTTGTGGTGACGCGTCGCCCACCGTTCGATGATCCCGACCACCTCGGTGACATCCCGGGTGGGGTGCAGCACAAGTCCCAGCCCCGACACCCGTACAGCTCACCACATCGGCGGCGACCGTACCCGGCGTACACCGAAGGTGCGCCGACGGTCCGCGGGCCGTCGGCGCACCTCGCCGCCATCAGGGGCGGGGCTGCCCGGTGAGGTGGGTCAGTGAGCGGGCGACCAGGTCGTCGCGGGCCGCCGGAGGCAGACCCTCCAACCCGAAGCCCAGATACACGGTGTCCCCGGTGACCACCACCGAGCCCTCCTCGAACGCCTGCTGGCTGCGTGACCAGTCGTTGGCGTTGCCAGCGGAGCCGGGCGGTGGGCCGGCCACCGTCCAGCCACCCAGGTCGGCCGACTCGAACGAGGTCTCCGCCACTGTCGACCCGTCAACCAGCACCCGGGCGTCGTCCAGGAAGACGCCGAGACCCTGGGTGCTCCAGTCCGAGGCGTACGTGATGGACACCTCGACCTGCTTGCCGGCGTAGCCCGACAGGTCGGCCACGAATTCCTTCCAGCCCCCCGACGACCCGCTCGCCGCGTTCCAGCTGCCGGTGCTCCCGGTGGGGGAGCAGTCAGCGCCCTGGTAGTGCGCGAGGAACGGGTGCAACTGCTCCACCCAACCCTGCGTGCAACTGTCCCCGGTGACAGTGCTGGTCTTGCCGTTGGCGTCCGGCAGGGTCGTCCAGTCGTCGCTGCCCACCTCGTGCGCCTCGACGAACATGAAGTCCCAGTCCTGCTCGATCTCGTAGGAGGTGAAGAAGCGCAACTCCCCGCTGCTCGCCCCGGTGAGATCCACAGTGCGCGTGAGGCGCTTGTACGACTCGTCGGTCTGCCCGCTGTACAGGTACCACTCACCCGTACGCGGATCGAACGGCGCGCCGCCCGGTCGGGACCAGCCCACCGGCGCGGAACTGGCGAACTGCGGGAACTCGTCCGGTGGCAGGAAGCTCGACGTGGTCAGGAACGACGCGGTGTGCGCCTGGTTCTCCGCCGAGCCGGAGGCGTTCAGCTGCCCGTCGAAGCCGGTGAACGCCGCGTCGGTCCCGGCGACCGGGTACGGCTCCCCGTCCGGGCTGGTCCCGCCGTCGCTGACATAGGTGTACGCGCCCAGCCAGTACTGCTGGAAGTCGTTCAGCAGCGGCAGACAGCTGGCGGCCTCGGCGTCGGTGCACTCCGGTGGCGCGTCCGGGTGATAGACGTACGACCCGTTGGCGCCCTGCGCGAACAACGCGTACTGGCCGCTGACCAGCAGTTTGCCGCCCTCGTTCAGGTAGTCCCGAACGGCCAGCTCGGTTTCCAGCGCCGCCCTGGCCGTCGTGCCGGCCACCTGACCGGGGGAGCGCAGGATCACGTCGTCGCCGGTCTCCCAGACCACCGCCTCGTAGTGCGACAGCACGCCGAGCGGGTGCGGCGCCTTGCGGCCCATCGCGTCGAAGTCGTACACGTCGCTGCTGCGCCCGGCGGCGCCCAGCGACGCCGCGACCTCGTCGGCGTACTTCGCTGTGGTGCCGGTCTGCGCCGGACTGAGGCCGGTGACGTCCTCCACAGCGAGGACCAGCACGTCGCCGCCGATGTCGTCGTGCACCCGATAGGTGAAGTGTTCGCTGGCCACCACCCCGGCACGCGGCTTGTTCCCGGTGAACCAGACCTCCACCCGGTCGCCCGGCTTCGCGCCGTTGACAGTGCCCCGTAGCTCGGCGTAGTAGTCGTCGTGTGTTTCGCCGTACCGCTCGCCGCCGCGCCACTCGCGGACCGCGACTGTCTTCGGCCGCCCACCGTTGACCGTGTAGTGCATCCGCACGTTCCGCAGCGCCCGACGGGTGATCGCGGCGACCTGCTGGGTGCGCCCGTACGAGGTGTCGAAGGCGTCCACCACGAAGTCCGGAGTGCTCCGACCGACCACCGAGACCGGGTCGTCCGGGTCCGCCGCCGACCGGGCCACTGCCAACGCGAACGGGAGGTTCTTGCTCACCTCGCCGGCGATCAGCGCCTCGTCGTCGGGGAAGATGAAGCCGCTGACGCAGTCCTCCGGGCGCCACTGGTCGTCCGGGTCGACGGCCGAGGCGGCCTCGCAGGTGGACATCTCCGGGGTGAAGCCCAGCGTGCCGTACCTGACGGTGGCGTGACTGTCGGTGTCGCCGTTTGTGGTGTACAGCTCCGCGGAGATGTCCGGGTCGTAGCCGGGCACCGCGGGGTGCGCGTCGTCACCGGCCATCGCCTCGTAGATCACGTCGTCCGGGGTAGGGGTGCTCACCTGCCAGCCGAGGCCGTAGAGCAGCAGTTCGGCCGCCGAGTGGTAGTTGACGAAGAACTCGAACCCGACCCGCTTGAAGAGCCGGTCCAGCGCCTTGGTCTCCGGCTCGGAGTTGGGCCCGGGGCCCCGGTAGGTCTCGCTGTTCGGCTCCGGCGACGAGCCCTCGTTGTCGTAGCCCCACTTGTAGCTGAAGTTGCGGTTGAGGTCGACGCCGTCGGCGGAGCCGATCTGCCCGTCACCGTTGTTGTCCCGCAGGTTCTTGCGCCACAGACGGTTGCCGGCGGTGAATGTGAAGTCGTAGCCGTCCGGGTTGGCGACCGGCAGGAACCACAGCTCGGTCGTGTCCAGCAGGTGGGTGATCTCCCGGTCGGTGCCGTAGCTGTTCAGCACGTGATGCATCAGCCGGCGGGTCATCTCCGGCGTGATCCACTCGCGGGCGTGCTGCGCACCGGCGTAGAGCACCGCCGGTCGCCGGCCGTCAGCGACGGTGCGCGCGTTCTTGGTGACCTTGACCGCGACGATCGGCTGCCCCTGCTGGCTGCGACCGATCGTCTCCACCTTGGTCAGCTTGGGATACCGGGCCGCCGTGGCGTTCAGCTCGTCTCGCAGGCCGCCCGGCTCACCGTAGGGACGGAAGCTCGTCCAGCCGGCCGCGGCCTGCTCCCGCAGCGCCTGCGACGCGTCCTTGCCGCGCACCTTCTTCACCGACAGCGGTACGCCCTTGTCGGTCAACCGCTTCGCCTGCCGTCGGCTGAGGACCGTCTCGACAGTCGTGCGACCGGCCGCGTCCGTCTTCGCGTCGTGGCCGAGGTCGACCCCCGCGGCGCGCAGTTGCTCCCGCTGTTTCGGGTCGACAGTGCCGACGTACACCTCCAGGCCGTCGCGGACGCCCGGGTCGGACGGCGGCCGCGCGCTGGCCGGTGGGGTCAGTGCCAGTGCGCCGAGCAGGGTGACCACGCCGGCGATCGCCAGTCGTCTCGGTCTCATCGCGCCTCCTTGGGTGAAGGACCTTGTAGGCGCGAGCCTTCGGCGTGCCGTGATCGATGTCAATCAGTCGATGGGAGCTTCGTTGCTGACCGTGTCGGCGTTGGTGCCAACTGTGACGCTCGCCGCGACGCGGGCTGCCGGCGCGGGCGGGCGTTCGCCAGGCCACCCCGCGATGCTCAAGGCGGGCCGGCAAGCCGTACCCCGCAGGCGCGTCGAGAATTCATCCCGGACGTCACCTGCGGGGTCGGCGTCGGCTCAGCTCGCGCTGGGCGCCGGAGCTGTCGACTTGACGGTCTGCTGCGCGACGACGCCGGTCGACTGACCGCACAGCCACGCGAGACGGTCGATGATCTTGTCTGGGTCTTCGAACGGGTCCAGCGTGGTGATCTCGATGGGATCGAGTGGGGGCACTGCCACGTGCGAGATGAGCGGGTGCAGCGGGCGAAGGTCCCGCTCGCCAGCACCGATCAGAGCCTCGTGGAGTTTCTCGCCCGGCCGGAGCCCGGTGTAGACGATCTGGACCGGCCCCGGCGCCTGGCTCGCCAACTGGCGAGCGATGTCGTCGATCCGTACCGGCTCGCCCATGTCGAGGACGAGCGCCTCGCCGTCGCGGCCGATGCCGGCGGCCTGGAGCACCAGGTGCACCGCTTCCTGCACTGTCATCAGGTAGCGCGTCACGTCGGGGTGAGTGACAGTGATCGGCAGTCCCGCCTCGATCTGGGCCCGGAACGCCGTGACCACCGACCCTCGGCTGGACAGGACGTTGCCGAAGCGGACGCTGAGGAACGTGCCGCCGTGCGTCGCGGCGGCGTTCGCTGTCAACCGCTCCGTGATCCGCTTGGAGTAGCCGAGAACGCTGACCGGGTCGGCGGCCTTGTCGGTCGAGATGTTGACGAACCTCGCCACGTCGCGGCAGGCGTTGAGCACCGTCTGCGTGCCGAACACGTTCGTCTTGACCGCCTCGCCCGGGTGGCGTTGCAGCAGTGTCAGGTGTTTCAGGGCCGCCGCGTGGAACACGATGTCGGGTCGGCGTTCCGCCATCACGCGCCGGATCCGTTCCTCGTCGCGCAGGTCGGCGAGAATCAGCTCGGGGCTGTCCAACATCGCGCGACCCGACATCGACAGTTGCAGGGCGTGCAGGGCCGACTCGTCGCGGTCGAGCATCATCAGCTCGCCCGGATCGGCCCGCATGATCTGGCGGCACAGCTCGGAGCCGATCGACCCACCGGCGCCGGTCACCAGGATCCGGCGTCCGCGCAGCTGGGACTCCGCATCCCGGAGGTCGCCGATCACCTGTCGTCGTCCGAGTAGGTCCGCCATGTCCGGGTCGCGAACGTCGTTGACGGTGATCCGATGGTCGACCAGTTCCCGTACCGAAGGAAGGATCTTGAACGTCGCTCCGGTCTTCAGCGTGCTTTCGCGGACCTCGTTGATCAGCTCGGAGTCGGCGTTGGCGGCGGAAAAGATCACCATCTTCGCGCCGGTACGCCGCACGACAGTGTCGATGTCAGCGCGGGAGCCGAGCACGCGCACGCCCCCCAGCGACAGGTGGCGTTTCTGCGGGTCGTCATCGATCATGCCGACCGGCAGGAACTGTCCTGCCGGATCGCTCAGCATGGCCCGCAGGAGCCCCTGACCGGCCGAGCCCGCGCCGAAGAGCAGGACCGGTTCCGCTCGGCCGGCGTCCGGGCGCAACGTCCGGTCGCTGCGGCTGCGGTACGCCAGGCGGGTGCCGAGCATGACGGCCAGCGCGATCGCCGCGCCGACGAGGGGCGTGCTCGCGGGCACCGGCCGGGACGTCATGGGCACGAGGGCGATCAGCAGGAGCACGCCGGTGGTCAGGGCCGTGTTGGCGAGCCCCTGCATCTCCTCGACGCTGCCCAGGGGATGCCGGCCGGACAGGTTGCGGCGAACGGCGGACACTGCGACGTGCGCGACCGCGGCGACCACTCCCATGCCGATCGCGCGGGCCAGGGCGGGGCCGGTGAGCGAGAACTCGAAGCGCACCCACGCGGCGACGGCGAAACCCGCGATCCAGGCGAGGGCGTCCCCTGCGAGGAGGCCGCCGGCCAGGCGGAGGCTGCGATGCGACCGACCGGGGCGTGTGGACTCGCTGGGGCTTGTCCCCAAAAGTTGCATGTGGAAACTCCTGCTGCGATAGCGGCCCATCCGGGGGAAACCACCAAATGGTCTTATTTACGTCCTACCAAAACTAATCACTTTATGACTGGTTTTTAGCGGTTTACGAGGTTTGTCCGGCTGCTGACCTGGCCGACTGTCGTGGCACCACCGCCCCCCGCAGCACGTCCTCGAACCGTTCGAACAGCAGGTCGCGGTCGAACTCGTTGGCCGCGACCTGCCGGGCCGCGGCCCGCGCCGTGGCGGTCCTGGCCGGATCGCTGAGGAACGCGCCCACGAGCGTCGCCGCGGCGGCGGGATCTCCCGCGGGCAGCACGAGTCCGGCACCGCTGCGGCGCAGGATGTCGGCGATCCACCCCTCGTGGTTGACCGCTACCGGTCGACCGGCGGCCCACCCGTCGAAGACCTTGTTCGCCGAGTTGGCGTGCAACGCGGGCTCGTCGCGCACCGTCGAGACGGCGAGATCGCACGCACCGAAGAACGCCACCACCTCGGCCTTCGGCACCTGGTCGAACATGAACAGGTTCCGGTCCAGGACGTCGGACGCGGCTGCCTGTGCGCGCACCTGCGCCGTCTCCGCGCCCTGCCCGACGACAGCGATCCGCACGTCCGGGTGGTCCCGACGCAGCGTCGCTGCCATCCGCACCAGATAACCCACGTCGTTGACGAAACCGAGCGTCCCCGCGTAGAGGATCAGAGGACGGTCGCCCAACCACTGCGTGCGATCCCGTAGCGCTCGGCCGGCAGCGTCCGCGTCGGCGAACAACTGACGGTCACAGCCGTTGGGAATGACTGTCACCGCGGCCTCGGGGTGCCGCGCCCGAACGCCCGCCGCCATCCCCGGCGACAGCGCCAGGATGTGCGCGGCGTTGCGGTAGGCCCACCCCTCCAGACCGGTGGCAGCGCGCCGAGTCAGCGGCGACCGCAGCGCGCCCAGCGCGATCGGCACCTCCGGCCAGAGATCGCGTACCTCCAGCACCATCGGCGTCCGGCGGCGGCGGGCGGAGTAGACAGCGGGCAACGCGATGGTCAGCGGCGTGCTGGTAGCGAAGACGACGTCCTGCTCCAGCGACGCCGCTCGCGGAGCTGCCAACCGGGCGAACTGCCCGAAGGCCGAGAGCCGCTCCCGGAAGGACATCGCGTTGCGATAGGGGACGGCCGCCCAGTGCACCACCACACCCGCCTCCACTGTGGTCCGCCAGGTCTTCGCGGCGCCCGACGAGGACTCGGTGTCGCTGGTCACCACGTGCACGTCGTGGCCGTTACGGACCAGACGCCGGGCGAACTCGTAGGACCGGGTGCCACCGGACATGGCCGGTGTGCGGAAGTACTGGTGCAGGTAGACGATCCTCACCGGGCCACCCCGTCCCGACGTTGTCCGGCTCGGTCGGCGCTCAGCCGCCGGTAGCACTCCTGCACGACGGAGACCTGGCGGGACCAGGACTCCGAGGTCTCGATGAAGCGCCGGTTGTGCTGTTGCAGAGTCGGCTCCAGCGGGCGGGCGGCCATGAGCTGTTCCGCCAGCGCGGCCTCCAACGGCCCGGTGAGGATGTCGGCCGCCATGCCGTCCTCGACCATCTCGCGATACGGCGGCAGGTCCGCGAGCAGCAGCCGGCAACCGGCGAGCGCCGCCTCCAGCACCGTGCAACTGCGCTGGTCGAAGCGAGGAACCGAGATGCTCACCTCGCTCGCCCGCATCAGCCGGAAGGTGTCCTCCGGTGTCAGTGACCGGTCCACCACCGTGACTCGTCCGGGTAGGTTCGCGGCGAGTTCGTGGGCTTCGGTGACGCACCGCCGCTGCGCCTGAGCGGCCGCCGCCTCGGCGGGACGGTGCCCGGCCAGGACGACGAGGTGAAGGTCGGGACGAGCGGCGGCCACCCGGGCGAACGCCCGCAGCACCTCGGACGTGCGATAGACGGGACCGGCCGTCCGGGCGGCGAACAGCACCGTCGCGTCGGCCGGGATGCCGAATTCGGCCCGCACCGACGCTGGCGTCACGGTGTCGCGGAGCGCGAACAGCTTGTCGTCCACGCCCCACGACACGGTGCGGCTGCGATCCGCCGGTATCCGGTAGCGCTCGATGATCTCTGTGCGGACCGACTCCGCGGTGGGGAGAACGAGGTCGGAGCGGCGCAGGGCGGCCCGGGCGACCCATCGGCGGACCCGGGACCGACGCGCGGACTGAAGGTCGACCCCCCAGGGCGTGACCACCCGGGCGGGTCGGCGCGAGGCCAGCAGCGACAGCAGACCCGCCATCCCCACCGAGTGCACGTGCAGCACGTCGGGGCGGGCCTCGCGCGTCTGCCGGCGCAGCCACCAGCCGGCGGCGGCGAGCTGCCACACCGCCCCCCACCGCCCGTTGCGGGTCCGGCCGGTCCCGGGCGCCACGCGCAGTTCGACGCCGTCGATCGGCTCCGCGTCGATCCAGCTGACGGCGATGACCGGATGACCGCGTTCCGCCAGCGCGACCGCCCACTTGCGGGCGTGCAGCGAGCTCGCGCCGCAGAGCAACATCACGGACGGAAGTACGGGGGCGGCGGCCGAGCCCGGGACGGCCCGCTGCCGGCGCGGCTGGTCGTGGCTGTCGACCCTCGGTGTGTCGGGACGCGTCGCGGTCACCTTCGTCTCCTTCATGATCACGTCAGGACCTTGTCGGCGGTGGACCGTCCGCGGCGCACGCCGTAGCCGCTCTGGCCGGGCGTCCAGGCCGGTCGGGTCCGCACGGAGTGCTTCGGTCCGGCGGGACGCCTGTCGGTCGCGGGCTCCGGCTCGGCCTGCGAGCGGGCTGTGGCGACGGCCAGGAGGAGCACGAACGGGATGAGCACCGGCAGGGTGAGCAGCGGCTCCCCGAAGAGGCTGCATCCCCCGATCGCGGCCATGCCGAGCACTGCCGCCTCCGCGGTCTGGTCGCCGGCGAGCAGGCGTCGGCGGGCCTGGCGGATCACGATGAACAGGAGGCCGCCCACCAGGAGGACGCCGACCAACCCGGTCTGGGCCAGCACCGTGAGGTAGGTGTTGTGGGCGTGGTTGAGGCTGTCGAGCTGGACGTCGACAGCGGCCACCGTGACCTCGGGCTGGAAGTACTCGGGCAGGTGGGCCCGGAAGTTCTGGAAGCCCACGCCGGCGAGGGGGTGGTCGGCGGCCATCCGCAGGGCACTGAGCCACAGGTCGAGACGTACGCTGCTGGAGCTGTCCAGTCGGCCGTCCACAGTGGTGTACGCGATCCGCTCGGCCACCTGGTCCGGCACCAGTTGAACCCCGGTCAGGCCGACGGTGAGGACGGCGACCATGCCGGTGAGGGCCAGGGCCACCGTGCGTCGTCGCTGGATCACGAAGCAGAGCAGGAGCAGCGCTCCGCCGATGTACGTCGAGCGGCTGTATGACAGCACCACGCTGACGACAACGGCGGCGATCCCCGCGACCGTCAACACGCGGGCCGTGCCCGACACGCCCGGTCGCAGCCTGGCCAGCAGCACCGCCAGCGCCAGCAGCAACATCGGCCCCCACGCGTTGTGGTTCAGGCTGCTCAGGGATTCGGCGAGGGCCGGGTTCTCCTCGGCAAGCACCGGTGTACCGATCAGGGCGAGTGCGGCATGGAACAGGCCGACGCCGGTCGCCGCGACCGCGAACACGAGCAGGACGGACCGTGAGCGGGCTCGGGCGGTGTCGATCAGCGGTATGCAGGCCAGGGGTATCGCGATCGCGGCGACCGACCGGAAGGCCTGGTTGGGTTGGCCACCGACCGTCACGCCGAGAGCGAGCACGCAGGTCAGGCCAGCCACGATGAGGACGGCGGGGGTGCTGCGGCGGGTCGTGCGGCCGCGGAGCAACGTGCCGAGCAGGGTGCAGAGGATCAGCGCCAGCAACGGTGTGGTGCTGCTTGCCGCCGGGGCGATGGGCAGTTGCGACGCGGGCACCGCCAGCGCGATGCAGTAGAGGCCGAAGCCGGGCAGGGTGATGACGAGCACCACCACGGCGAGAGCGGCCAGCCGAAGCAGGAGCGACGTGTCCTGCACCGCCACCACACCGGCCGTCACGCCGGCGACGAGCACGCCGGCTGCTCTTCCCCACGCCGGCAGCAGGGAGTCGCGGTCCCGTGTCGTTGGCCTCGAGTGCCGGCCGCCGCGTTCAGTCGTCATTGTGGTCGGACCGTTTCTCCGGCCCTGGACAGGCCGGTGATCGAGGAAGGCCCAGCCGACGACCAGGCCGTAGAGGACGTATCCGGCCGACACGGCGAAGCCCGCGCCGAGCGTGCCGAAGCGTGGGATCAGGACGACCATGGCGAGCAGCCCGCCGATGGCGGCGCTCACGGCAGCCAGGGTCGGCGGCCCCGGACGGTCGACGGCCGTCAGGTAGCTCTGCGCGGTGCGGGCTACCGCGAGCACGACGAGGCCGGGCAGCATCGCCCAGAGCACCGGTACGGCCTCGGCGAACTGCGGGCCGAAGAGCAGCGGGAAGGCCAGCGGCGCGACAGCTGCCAGCAGTCCCGCCCCGACGGCGGTGATGAGCAGTGTCTGCACCGACATCCGACGGACCGTGTGCCAGTCGGCGCCGCCGTGTGCGAGCGCCGGCACCAGGATGAGGCTGAGCGCCACCGGGAGCACCAGGAGCATCTCGGCGAACGGCACCGCCACCGAGTAGACGCCGACGGCGCCCGCACCGGCCACCAGGTGGATGGCGGGAACCTGGCTGCGCACCATCGCGAACTGGGCCAGGTTGGGTGCGTACACCCGGCGGGCGAACGCCCGGTAGGCGGCCGAGTCCTGGGGTGTGCCGGGGTCGCGGCTCAACGGCAGAGCGCGGACGAGCAGCACCGTCGCGGCGCACACCTGGCCCACGAGGTACGCGCCGATGACGGTGTCGGTGTCCGCGCGGTCGGTCACCGTCAGGGCGACGAGCAGCAGGCCGTAGACGAGCAGCCCTCCGATGACTGTCCAGTTGTAGACCGAGGCGCGACTGCGGCCGATCTCGGCCGTGCCGAGCAGCGAGGAGAGCAGCACCACGGGGCCGAGGCTGAGCGCGAGGGCGAAGGTGACCGGGTCGAGCCCGACCCGAACGGCTGGCCCGACCACCAGCGCCAGCGCCCCCCAGGCGGCTGCCACGCCGACTCCCACCGTTGCGACGTGGCGCAGACTCCACCACACGGTTCGCCGGTGGGCGGCGACCGAAGCCCCCGCGTAGCGGAGGTTGGCCGTCTCCATTCCCACTGTGAGGAGCGCTCCGAAGATCGCCGCGCAGGCGAGCACGACAGCCACCACGCCCCGGTCGTGCGGGCCGAGGACCCGGGCCGCCAACACGCCGGTCGCCAGGCTGATGGCCAGGAGCACGACCCTGGTCCCGACGGACCCGGCGGCGGCGGCCGACACACTCTGCTCCGAGACCCGCGCCGAAGCGCCCGGATCGGTGGTGGGTCGGCCGCTGTCGGCGAGGTCCCGGCCGCTGGTCACCGCCGGCCCGGCGTCGGCACCGGGGCTGGCGCCCGGACCGAGGGGCGGCGTCGCGGCCGTCACCGGGCCGCCTCGGGTAGGCGTCCGGCCTGCGGCAGTGGACGACGGTCGAGCGCCGCCCGGTAGATCGCCTCGACGTCGGCGACCGTCCGTTCGATGTCGAACAGGTCCAGACAGCGGCTGCGCCCGAGCCGAGCCATGGCAGCCCGCCGCTGAGGGTCCTCCAACAGGTCGGCGACGGCGTCGGCCAGCGCGTCCGGGTCTGCCGGAGGCACCAACAGGCCGCTCTCGCCATGTTGCACGGTGTCGGGCAACCCGCCGACGTCGCTGGCCACCACGCCCCGCTCCATCAGCAGCGCCTCGATGGTGGCGTACGACGCGGACTCCTCGAGCGACGGTGTGACCGCCACGTCGAGACCGGCCAGAACGGTCTGCACGTCGCTTCGGCGACCGGTGAAGTGCACGCGCTCGCCCACTCCCAGCCGGACGGCGCGTTCCTCCAGCTCACGCCGGTAGCCCACGTCACCGGTGAACTCGTCGCCGACGACGAAGAGGTGGGCGGCCGGCACCCGGTCCAGCAGGCGCGGGGCCGCGTCGAGGAAGACCTCGTGGCCCTTGAAACCAATGTCCTGGAACGCCTGGAGTCGGCTGCGGTACATGTGCGCGAGCATTCCGACGGTGGGGGTGCCGGCGGCCAGCCCGAACTCCGCCCGGAAGGACTCCCCACTCGCTGTCGGGTCGAGCCGGTGCACGTCGCACCCGTAGTGACTGACCGTCACCGCCCGCGCACCCAAGCGTCGGTACTGTTCGGCGAACGCGTGGCACGACCCGATCAGGACGTCCACCCGGCCCACTGTCGCGCGGTCGATGCGGTTGAACATCGGGCTGCGCAGGTGGACGACGCCGGCGATCTGGTTGACCAGCAGCGGGCGGCGGGCGGCCAGACTGGCCAACCGGCAGAAGATGTTCGCCTTCACCAGATGGCCGTGCACCACATCGGGGTCGAAGCGCCGGACCAGGCGGACGAGACGCAGTTGTGCCGCCGCGACCCGGGGGAGCTGCCCCGGGCGCCAACCTGACATCGACACGATCTCGGTGCGGACCCCGGCCGTCCGGAGGCGGTCGGTGAGCGGACCTTCGCCCGGTACGACAGCGCAGACGTCGTGCCCCAGCCGCGCCAACCCGGTCACCTGGTCGTAGAACCAGTCACCGCCGACGGCTGTGCTCGTCACCTGGAGAACGCGCAGTGGCCTGTTGCTGGCACCGCGGCGGTTTGTGCTCACGTCCTGCTCCTCGTGCCGGACCACAGGGGCGCGCGGCGTCGGTGTCGATCCCGTCTGGTCTCGGTCAGTGCTGGTCAGCGCGCTGGTACGCCCTTGACCACGGCATCGGCGGGAACGTCTCTGGTCACGCAGGCGCCCGCGCCGACGGTGGCGTCGCGACCGATCCGCAGCCCCTGGAGCACCGCGGCGGTGGTGCCGATCAGCACTGCCTCGCCGAGGTGGCAGTCGCCCGATACGGCAGCGAGTGGATTCACCGAGACGAAGTCGGCGAGAGCGCTGTCGTGGCCGACCGTCGCGTTCTGGTTGAGATGCACGTGCCGGCCGATGGCCACGTTGGTGGTGACCCGGGCCCCGGCGAACGCCACGAACCCGCTGCCGTGTTCCGTGTCCGGCCCGACCGTCGCGGCCGGGTGGATGAGGCTGGTCGCCGGCGTGCCGTAGGCGTCGACGCGCTGGGCCACTGCCCGTCGGGTCCGAGGGTCCCCGATGCCGATGACGTGATGGGTGTCGGCAGGGGCGTCGCGCAGCCACGGCAGCCCGCCGAGGTACGCGACGTCCAGTTTCTGCACCCGTTTGAGGTTCTCCTCGCTGGGTCGGTCGTCGACGAAGCCGACCAGGTGCCAGCGTGGCCGGCCCGCGGCGGCGTTCATCGCTCGGGCGATGCTCAGCGCCTCGCGTCCGTGGCCACCGCAGCCGACGATCACCAGTGGAGTCGTCATGCCGCCCGCACCCCGCTGTGGCTGGTCAGGAACTCGTCGATCGCCTCGAAGACGCGCCCGACCTGGTGCTCGGTCAGGGCGCTGCCACTGGGCAGGGCGAGTCCGTGGGTGAAGAGTCGGTCGGAGGCCCCGGTGAGCAGACTCTCGGCGCCGGCGAAGACGGGCTGGCGGTGCATCGGATTCCAGACGGGCCGCGTCTCGATGCTCCGCCCCGCGAGGTGGGCTGCCAGGTCGGCGGCCCGCCAGCCGCAGTGCTCCTCGTCCACTGTGATGACGGTGAGCCAGCAGTTCGAGTCGGTGTCCTCGACGCCGACCAACTCGACACCGGGCACCGGTGCGAACACCTTGGCGTACTGGTCACGTAGCTGACGGCGGCGGGCGATCATCCCGTCCAGCCGGACCAACTGGGCCCGGCCGAGCGCGGCCAGGAGGTTGCTCAGCCGGTAGTTGTAGCCGGTCTCGCGGTGCTCGTAGTGCGGCGTCGGTTCCCGCGCCTGCGTGGCGAGGTGGCGGGCCTTGGCGAGCAGTGCCGCGTCGTCGGAGACGAGCATCCCACCACCGGAGGTGGTCATGATCTTGTTGCCGTTGAAGGAGAGCGCCGCGACCTGCCCGAAGGACCCGGCCGGGCGGCCTCGATGGTGCGAGCCGAGCGCCTCGGCGGCGTCCTCGACCAGCGGGATACCGGCCTCGGCGCAGAGCGGGACGAGTCGGGTGTAGTCGACGCAGCTGCCGAACATGTCGACCGGCACGACAGCGCCGACCCGCTCGCCGCGGGACCGCAGCCGTCGCACCAGGTCGTCGACGAGACCCACGTCGACGTTGCCGGTGCGGGGGTCACAGTCGACGAAGACCGGCCGGGCCCCGGTGTAGCGGACCGCGTTGGCGGTGGCGATGAAGGTCAGAGTGGGCACGATGACCACGTCGCCTGGTCCGACGCCGACGCCGAGCAGCGCCAGGTGCAGGGCGGCCGTCCCGGAGTTGACGGCGACGGCCCCGCCGGTGCCCACCCGCTCGGCGACGTCGTGTTCGAACGCCTGGAGATCGGGGCCGACCGGGGCAACCCACCCCGAGCGGAGGGCGGCGACCAGGTACGACTCCTCCAGCGGCCCGACGTCCGGCGGGGACAGGTAGACGGTTTCACTCATCGGGCACCGCCCGAGCCTGTGGTCGCGGTGTTCGAGTCGCTGCGTGGGGGCGGCGACCAGTGCGGCGTACCCATGAACTCGGGAGCCGTGACGAACCCCGCCGCGGAGATCCCCTCGCGACGCAGCACGGTCCGCACTGTCGCGGCGAGAATCGACAGATCGGTTCTCATGTTGTGGCTGTCCACGTACCGCACGTCGAAGTCCAGCTTCTCGTCCCAGCTGAGGCTGTTGCGTCCTCGCACCTGGGCCAACCCGGTGATGCCGGGCCGCACCTCGTGTCGTCGGGCCTGGTGGGGCGAGTAGCGACCGAGGTACTCGGGCAGCAGTGGCCGTGGGCCGACCAGGCTCATGTCGCCACGCAGCACGTTCCAGAGCGTGGGCAGTTCGTCCAGGCTGCTGGCGCGCAGCCAGCGTCCGAGCGGGGTGAGTCGGTCCCGGTCGCCGAGCAGACCGAGGCTCAGGTTGGGTGGCCGCATGGTGCGGAACTTGACCATCTCGAAGGGCTGGCCGTGCAGTCCGGCGCGGCACTGGCGGAACAGCACCGGGCGACCGAGGCCCACCGCGACCAGCACCGTCACCACGATCAACGCCGGTGACGCCAGGATGAGAAGGACCGCCGCCACGACGACGTCGATGATTCGCTTACCCCGCTCCGGGCTGGTCCGGGGCAGCGACAGGTCGGCGTCGACGAGACCAGGCACCGGCACGTTGTGACCTCCCACGCGATATTTCAAAAAGGTATGTATTCGTCATACCAGGACAGACCGTGCGCCGATGCTGAATAGCGACGGTCGGTCCGCATTCCCCCGATCAACCCCGAAACCCCGTAGTCGGACACGGCCAGATCCGCGGCCTTGTGCAGCTCTTGCGGCCAATAGACCGAGCGGTAGAGTCGCGGCGGCCGGTCGGGCGAGGGAAGAACTGGCCGGTCGGGCGAGGGGGAATGACGTGTTGCACCTGAGGGTGATCGCCCCGGTGGACCGGTCGGTGGAGGTCGTCGACCTGCTCACCGCGGAGGCCGGGGTGACCCATCTGGCCGTGCTGCCCGGTGCTGCCCGGCAGCCATCGGGCGACCTGATCCTCTGCGACGTGGTGCGGGAGAGCGCCGACCGCGTACTGCGGCAGTTGCAGCGGATCGGCGTGGACACCAGCGGCGGCATCGCCGCCGAGGACGTCGAGTTGACCATCTCCGCGTCGGCCGACCGGGCGGCGGACACGGCACCGGGCAGTGGCGCGGACGCGGTGGTCTGGGACGAGATCGCCGCGAAGACCGGCGAGCAGACCGAACTGTCCGGCACCTACCTCGTGCTGATCGTGGTGGCCACCATGATCGCCGGCATCGGTGTGCTGCTGGACCAGCCGATCCTCATCGTCGGGGCGATGGTGGTCGGCCCGGAGTTCGGCCCACTCGCCGCGCTGTGCGTGGCGCTGCTGCGCCGCGAACTCGGGGTGGTCGGCCGCTCGGTGCAGGCTCTCGCGGTCGGCTTCCTGACGGCCATGGTGGCGACCGTGCTGAGCACCTGGGCGCTGACGGCCGTCGGCCTGGTCAGTCGGGAGATGCTGCTCGCCGAACGCCCGCTCACCGACTTCATCTGGCGGCCGGACGCGCTGTCCTGGGTGGTCGGGTTACTCGCCGGTGTCGCCGGCATGCTCTCGCTGACGTCGAAGAAGTCCGGCAGCCTGGTCGGCGTGCTGATCTCGGTCACCACGGTTCCGGCGGCGGCGAACGTGGCGGTAGCGGCCGCCTACGGAGTGTGGGACGAAGCGGGCGGCTCGGCGCTGCAACTGGTGATCAACCTGTCCGCGATCGTCCTTGCCGGCCTGCTCACCCTCGTGGTGCAGCAGGCGTGGTGGTGGAGCCTGGCCCGGCGGTCCCGTCGCCCAGCAGCCGGGTGAGCAGCATCCGCAGCGGGATCGACTCACCGTCGCGGCCCCCCGCTCCGACGACCAACGGCGCCGGGCTGGGCTGCGGATCGACGCCGAACAGCCGAGCCCGCAGACCGCCCGGCACGGTCAGCAGATGGAACCGGCCAGCCACGTCCACCGCCCGGGTCTCGGCCCGGTCGACGTACCAGCCGGTCAACCCGGTCCGGTAGCGCCCACGCCCGTCGTACCCCCGGGCGACCAGCCGGGTGGTGCGCAGCCCCCGCCGGGTCGCCTCGGCCACGAACCAGGCCACCAGCTCCGCCGCCTCCGCGTGCTCGGCGGCCCGCCGCCGCGCGTCCGCGTCGGCGTGCGCCCGCACCGCCTGCCGCTGCCGATCCCGCCACTCCCCGGCGTCTCGCTCACCCACGACGCCGACGGTACGCGAGCCGACTCAGTCGAGCACGGCCCGCAGCGTGTGCCGGGCGATGCCGGCCATCACCGGGTTGGTCTCGACGTAGTAGTGCAGGGCGTTGATCGCCTGCTCCAGGGCCCAGCCGCGCCCCCGCTCCCACGTCGCGTCGTCCACGCCCAGCGCCCGCCGGTACGTCTCGCGGGAACCCGCGTCGAGCAGGTTCCACGCCGGCATCAGGTCCACCGCGGGGTCGCCCACGCCGACCGCGCCCAGATCGATGACGGCGGCCAGCCGGCCGTCACGGACCAGCAGGTTGCCCGGCATCAGGTCGCCGTGGATCCACACGTCGGCGAGGTCGTCGCGGCGTGCGTCCCGGCACCGCTCCCACACCTCGCTGAGCGCGGTCGTGTTGGTGAGCGCGCCACTGAGCGCGAGCGCGGCCCGCACGCTGTCGTCCTCGGCGGCCAGCCGCCCGCCGCGCCCGTCCCCGGACCAGACCCGCCCGCCGGTGTCGATGCCGCGCAGGGCGGTCACCACGCCGGCCAGGTCCCGCGCGAAGACGTCGAGGTCGGCGATCCGGTCGGGCTGGGCCGTCTCGCCCGGAATGAACTGGTACGCCGTCCACGGCCCGGGGTAGCCGTCGCCCGGCTCGCCGAGGCCGAGCGGCTCGGGCACCGCGACCGGCAGGTTCCCGCCGAGCAGCACGGCGTGCGCCTGCTCGCGCCGCAGCTCGGCGCGCAGCTCGGGATCGGTCGAGGGGAGCAGCGGAAACCGCAGCACGATGTCCCGGCCGAGCCGGAACAGGGCGTTCACCGTGCCGGTCGAGGGGAGCGGTCGGACCGGCAGGCCCCGCCACAGCGGAAACTGCTCGGCCACCAGCGCGGAAACCACGTCCACGCTCACGTCCACCTGATCGGCGTGCATCCTCACCGCGAGATCATCACCCCGAACCTCGCGGCCAAGCGAGCGGTTTTCCCACCGCCCCCACCGCCCACGCGGGCCGCCGCCCGCGGTTGGCCCGGTCGGGCTGGGTCAGGGGGTGCGGCACCCGCGCCGATCTTGCACTTTCGGTCGTCGAAATAGGCGGAATGCCAACTTATGTCGGGACAGTAAATGCAAGATCGACGGAGAAGGGTGGATCGGCTTCGTCGATCATGGAGTTGTGGTGCCGGGGCTTGGTGTTATTCGGGCGATTTGTCGCCCGACCACAACTCCATGATCGACGGGACGGGGTTGACGTGCCGAACGGGGTCAGGCCAGTCCGGCGCGGCGCAGGGCTTCGGCCATCGCGTCGTTGGCTGGCGCCGGCGCGCCCTGCCGCTGCTGCCCGCCGCGACCTCCCTGCTGCCCGCCGCCACGACCGCCCTGCTGCCCGCCGCGACCGCCCTGCCCGCCGCGACCGCCCTGTCCGCCGCGACCGCCCTGTCCGCCGCGACCGGCCTGGCCTTCCCGACCGCTCTGGCCGCCGCCTCGACCGTCCTGGCCGCCGCGACCGCCCTGGCCGCCGCCGCGACCGTCCTGCTGTCCGGTGCCGCGACCACCCTGCGGGCCAGCGGATGCGCCCTGCCCACCGCGACCACCCTGCGGCGCGCGCTGCGCCGGGCCGCCACGTCCCTCCTGGTCGGTCCGGCTACCACCACCACCACCACCGCCGGCCGCGGGCTCGTCGTCCAGGCGCAGGGTCAGCGAGATCCGCTTGCGGGGTACGTCCACGTCGAGCACCCGGACCTTGACCACGTCGCCGGACTTCACCACCTCGCGAGGGTCCTTCACGAAGGTCCGGGACATCGCCGAGACGTGCACCAGACCGTCCTGGTGCACCCCGACGTCGACGAACGCGCCGAACGCGGCCACGTTGGTGACCACGCCCTCCAGCACCATCCCCGTCGTCAGGTCGCTGATCTTCTCCACCCCCTCGACGAAGGTGGCGGTGCGGAACTCCGGGCGGGGGTCCCGGCCCGGCTTCTCCAACTCGGCGAGGATGTCGGTGACGGTGGGGAGGCCGAACCGGTCGTCGACGAAGTCGGTGGCCCGCAGCCCGCGCAGAATGCCGCTCTTGCCGATCACCGAGCGCAGGTCCTGCCCGGTGGTGGAGAGGATGCGGCGCACCACCGGGTACGCCTCGGGGTGCACGCTGGAGGAGTCCAGTGGGTCGTCGCCACCGGGGATGCGCAGGAAGCCGGCGCACTGCTCGAACGCCTTCGGCCCGAGCCGGGCCACCTTCTTCAGCTCGGTACGCGTACGGAATGGCCCGTTGGCGTCCCGGTGCAGCACGATGTTCTCGGCCAGGCCGGCGCCGATCCCGGAGACCCGGGTCAGCAGCGGCGCGGAGGCGGTGTTGACGTCCACTCCGACCGCGTTCACGCAGTCTTCCACTACCGCGTCCAGGGAACGGGACAGCTTCACCTCGGACAGGTCGTGCTGGTACTGGCCGACGCCGATCGAGCGCGGGTCGATCTTGACCAGCTCCGCGAGGGGGTCTTGGAGGCGGCGGGCGATGGAGACCGCGCCGCGCAGCGACACGTCCATCCCGGGCAACTCCTGCGAGGCGTACGCGGAGGCGGAGTAGACCGACGCGCCGGCCTCGGAGACCATCACCTTGGTCAGGTTGAGCTGCGGATGCCGGGCGATCAGCTCACCGGCGAGCTTGTCGGTTTCACGGGACGCCGTGCCGTTACCGATCGCGATCAGCTCCACCCCGTGCGCCCCGGCCAGCCGGGCGAGGGTCTCCACCGACGCGTCCCACTGCCGGCGCGGCTCGTGCGGATAGATCGTGTCGGTGGCGAGCACCTTGCCGGTGGCGTCCACCACTGCCACCTTCACGCCGGTCCGCAGGCCCGGGTCCAGGCCCATCGTGGGTCGGGTGCCGGCCGGCGCGGCGAGCAGCAGATCCCGCAGGTTGGTGGCGAAGACCCGGACGGCCTCCTCCTCGGCCGCCTGCCACAGCCGCATCCGCAGGTCCGCGCCGAGGTGGATGAGGATCCGGGTACGCCACGCCCAGCGGACCGTGTCGGTCAGCCAACGATCGGCCGGGCGGCCCGCGTCGGACACCCCGAACCGGCCGGCGATGGCCGCTTCGTACCGGGTCGGGCCGGTCGGTACGGCGTCCGCCTCGCCCGCCTCCTCCGACTCCATGGTCAGGTCGAGCACGCCTTCCTTCTCGCCCCGGAACATCGCCAGGATTCGGTGTGAGGGCAGCTTCGGGTACGGCTCGGAGAACTCGAAGTAGTCGGCGAACTTCGCGCCGGCCGCCTCCTGACCCTCGCGTACCCGGGATACCAGCCGGCCTCGCGACCACATCTGCTCGCGCAGCGTGCCGATCAGGTCGGCGTCCTCCGCGAAGGTCTCGATGAGGATGGCCCGAGCGCCCTCCAGCGCGGCGGCGGCGTCGGCGACGCCCTTGTCCTCATCGACGAAGCCGGCGGCGGTGACCCGGGGGTCCTGACTCGGGTCGGCCAGCAGCGTCTCGGCCAACGGCGCCAACCCGGCCTCGCGGGCGATCTGCGCACGGGTTCGCCGCTTCGGTTTGTACGGGAGGTAGATGTCCTCCAGCCGGGACTTCGAGTCGGCGGCCATGATCTGCGCTTCCAGGGCCTCGTCCAGCTTGCCCTGGCCGCGGATCGACTCCAGCACCGCGGCCCGCCGCTCGTCCAGCTCGCGCAGGTAGCGCAGCCGCTCCTCCAGGGTGCGCAGCTGGGTGTCGTCGAGCAGGCCGGTGGCCTCCTTGCGGTAGCGGGCGATGAACGGCACTGTGGCGCCGCCGTCGAGCAGCTCCACGGCCGCCCGCACCTGACGCTCGGCCACGCCGAGCTCGTCGGCGATCCGCTGATGAACAGACTGGGTCACGATCTCGATCCGCCTTCGGGAGTGGGTACTCCTGCATTCTGCCGGGCGCGCCCTGGTGCTGTCGCCGCGCCCGGCCGGGGCGGGAGAGCGAACCGCGGCGCCCGGCCGGGGTGACCGGCGGCGGTCCCGTCGGGCCTGCGCTAGCGTGGCGATCATGGAATCTGCTGCGGAGCCGCGCGCCCGGCGGCTCTTCGGCGGCAGCGCCCGGGCCCTCGGCGACCTCACGGCCAACCCGTTTCGTGCCGACCGGGACCGGATCGTCGGCTCGCCGTTCTTCGCCCGCCTCGGTGGTGTCACCCAGGTGATCAGCCCGGTCGGCTCGGGGCTGCTGGTGCACAACCGGCTCACCCACAGCCTCAAGGTCGCCCAGGTGGCCCGGGCGGTCGCCGAGCGGTTGAGCGCCGACGAACGGTGGCGTGACCTGCTGGACAAGCTCGGCGGCTGCGACCCCGACGTGGTGGAGGCGGCGGCGCTCGCCCACGACCTCGGCCACCCACCGTTCGGGCACCTGGGGGAGCGGGTGCTGGACCGGCTGGCCCGACAGCGTCTCGGCCTCTCCGACGGGTTCGAGGGCAACGCGCAGTCGTACCGCATCGTCACCAGCACCGAGATCCGCGGCGCCGCCACCACCGGGTTGGACCTGACCGCGGCGGTCCGCGCGGCCATGCTGAAGTACCCGTGGACCCGGCTGGATCACCCGGATCCGCACCCTCGCGCCATGGACCCGCCGCCGCGCGGCGCCACCCCGCCGCCGGACGACCCCGACAGCGGCTCCTCGAAGTTCGGCGCGTACCGGACCGAGCTGGACGACCTGCGGCAGGCCCGGGCACCGTTCGCCGGTCGCATCCCGGACTGGCAGCAGACGGTGGAGGCGTCCGTGATGGACACCGCCGACGACATCGCGTACGCCATCCACGACGTGGAGGACTTCTACCGGGTCGGGGTGCTCCAGCAGGGCTCGGTCTCCGCTGAGTTGATGGCCTGGCAGCGCGAGAGCGGGCAACTGCGGGCGATCACCGACGCGGCGTTGGCCACGGCTGCCCGGCGACCGGGGGCGGCGATCGAGCGGCTACGCCGGCAACTGCACCGCAAGGACGCCTGGATCGCCGACGACGACGCGTTCGCCGCCGCCGTCGAGCACGTCCGCGAGGAATTGGTGGACGGGCTGCTCGCGATGCCGTTCGACGGCTCGATCGAGGCCGAGCAGTACGTGGCCCGGTTCTCTGCCCGCTGGTCCACCCGCTTCGTCGAGGCGATAACGGTCACCGAACAGCCGTCGGTGCGCTCCGGGCACGTGCTGCTGGGCTGCGCCCAGTGGCACGAGGTGCAGGTGCTCAAGTTCGTCCACCACCGGTTCGTGCTGGCCCGCCCGGACCTCGCCCTGCACCAGCGCGGCCAGGCCCGACTGCTGGGCACCCTGGTCGAGGCGCTCTGGGAGTGGCTGCTGGACCCGGAGGAGGAGTCCCGCCTGCCCCGGCGGTTGCACGATCTGGTCGAGTTGGCCGAGGCGGAGCTGCACCCGCGTACCCCGGACCGGATCGGTCGTGCCCGGGGCCGAGCCATCGTGGACTTCGTCGCGCAGCTCACCGACGGTCAGGCGGTGGCCATGCTGGACGCGCTCTCCGGCCGGTCCGGCGCGCTCTGGACCGACGCGTTCGTGCTCTGACCCGAGGTCAGGCGACGGCCCGAGGTCAGGCGACGCGTGCTCGGCCTGACTCAGGCGACGGCCTGCCACCAGCCGTCGACGGCTGGCGGCTCGTCGACCACCACCCGTTCGCCCGGCCGGGGCACGGCGAGCCGCACGTCGCGGGCCTTCGCCTCGGCCCACAGCCGGTCGACGGGCTCGGACCAGTCGTGCAGGGCCAGGTTGAACGTCGCCCAGTGCACCGGCACGAACAGCCCGCCGCGCAGGTCGAGGTGGGCGTCGACCGCCTCCTCCGGGAACATGTGGATCGTCGGCCAGGCCCTGTCGTACGCGCCGATCTGCATCAGCGTCACGTCGAACGGCCCGTGCTCGGCGCCGATCTCGGCGTACCCGTCGAAGTAGCCGGAGTCGCCGGTGTAGAAGACCTTGCGACGCGCCCCGGCCACGACCCACGAACTCCAGAGCGTGCCGTCGCGGCGTAGTCCTCGGCCGGAGAAGTGCTGGGCGGCGGTGGCGGTGATCTCCAGGCCGGCCACCCGGTGCGACTCGGACCAGTCCAGCTCGATGATCCGTTCGGCGGGTACGCCCCAGCGGTCCAGGTGCGCGCCCACGCCGAGTGGCACCAGGAACGGCGCGGACTGCCCGGCGAGCAGGGCCCGCACGGTGGCCATGTCGAGGTGGTCGTAGTGGTCGTGCGAGATCAGGATGGCGTCCAGCGGGGGCAGTTCGTCGATGCCCACCGGTGGCTCGTGCAGCCGGCGTGGGCCGACGAGACCCGAGGGGGAGCACCGCTCGCTCCAGACCGGGTCGAGCAGCACCCGCCGGCCCTCGATCTCGATCAGGGTCGAGGCGTGGCCGTACCAGACGATGTTGAGCTCGTCGGCGCTGTCGGCGGCCTCCGGTCCGCCGGCGCTGGGGCGCAGCAGCGGGACGGCTGTGGTGGGACGCCGCTTCTGCTTGCCGAAGATCAGCTCGCGGACCAGGTTGCGCCCCGGTTCGGCGATCATCGTGCGGGTGCCGGCCCGGTTGTGGAAGGTCCCCTCGCGGAACTGCGGCGAGCGGGCCGCCCGCTCGGCCCGCGCCCCGCCGAGCCGGCCACCCAGCGCCGCCGGCACATCCCGGGCGACCCAGGCCAGGCCGGCCAGCGCGGCCAGGCCAGCGGCGCCCCGCATCCGCCGCCCGAGCGACCGTTCGACGTCCGTGTTCTGCGCTCGTGCCATTGCCGTCCCTCCGACGTGTCCGACCTACACGGTAGTCACCCGGACCGACCCGTGCCTCGGTGGTCGCCACGCCGGGTCGGTCGCCGGCAGCGGCGACCGACCCGGGACGCGCTCAGCGGGTGCCCTAGCCGCCGTTGCTGGGGCGTCGGGCGGTGATCCGGAACGTCTTGCCCACGCCCGCGATCCGGTTCACGGCGGCCAGGAACTTCGGGCCCATGGCGGCCCGGGCCTGCACCGCCGGGTGGGTCGCGCCGAAGTCCTCCGGGTTGGCCTGCCCGTCGGCGAAGAGGGCGTAGGTGAGCACCGCCGCGCCGGAGCGGTCGAAGATCACGCCGGCCTCGTGCCGGGCGTCGGCGTACCAACCGGCCTTGGTGGCGATCCGGGCCCGCTCGTCGGAGGACATGGTGCGCCGGATGCCGTCGGTGAATGCCACCGGGGAGCGCAGGATGCCCAACAGGTACGTCGTCGAGGCGGGGGAGAGCAGCGTGCCAGCGACCAGGGCGCGCAGCAGGTCGTGCGTCTCCCGGGGGGTGCTGGTGCCGAGGAAGAACCGGTTCGGGTTGGCCACCGGCTGCACCTGGGTGTTCGGGAAGCCCTTGGCGACCAGGATGGAGTTGATCTCGGCGGCCGGGGCGACCAGCCCGCACAGCCGCACCGCCGTGTCGTCCGAGACGGTCAGCAGGTTGGCCAGCACGTGCCCGATGGTCACCAGGCTCGGGTACGCGCCGTCCAGGCTGAAGATGCCGTCACCGCCCGGTACGACGATCGCCGCGCTCACCTCGACCTGCTGGTCCAGGGTGAGCAGCCCCCGGTCGACCTTGTCGAGCACCGCCGTGGCGACGGCGATCTTGTTGACGCTGTACGCCTCGATCCGCCGGTCCGCGTCAGCCTCGACCGCGACCACCGGCGCACCGGCCGGGTCGGCGACGCTGACGTACGCCTGCCAGTTTCCGCCGGCCGCGACGCTGTGCTTGGTGAAGACGGAGGCGACCCGAAGGGCGGCCCGAGCAGGGGTGGTCGGCGACGCCTCGGTGGTCTCGGCGGCGCTCGCCGGGGCAGCGGCGCCCAGCACCGTGCCGGCGGTGGCCACCGTGCCCAGTCCGAGTGCCGTTCTGCGGTTCAGTCGCATGGTCAATCGTCTCCCCGATCGTGGTGTGCCTGAGCGCTTGCTGGCCCACCACCCTAGGCGAGTTGATCGACGCACGATGCCCCCGAATATGTCCCGAACAGTCCCGAACAGGTCAACCGAACCGTCGGCGCAGTGCGGCGTGCACAGCTCCGACCGGTCCGAACAGGAGTTGCCGCAGGTCGGGCAGGTGACCGCCACGGACGGCCTCACCGGAGGGGTTCGGAGCGAAGACCGAGCCGTCGTGCGCGGCGACTGACTGTCCACTCAGTCCCGCCGCCCGCATCAGCGGGCCGACGAGGACGTCGTAGACCCCCGGCAGCACTGTGAAGCCGGCCCGCAGCACCACGTTGAGCCGGCCCACCGAGACCTCCCGGCGGGGTCGGTCCACGCAGTCCACGATGGCCCGCGCCACCCGCTGCGGGCCGGCGACCGGCGGCGGAGGCCGCCCGATCCGGCCCAGATAGTTGGCCGCCTGCTGGTACACCGGTGTGTCCACGCTGCCCGGGTTGACCAGACACAGCCGGATCTCCGGGCTGTCACGCAACTCCTGCTGGACCGTCCGGACCAGACCCTGCAACCCCCACTTGCTCGCCACGTACGCGCTCATGTACGGCGCGGTGATGTGCCCGAGCACCGAACCGGTGAGGATCACCGTGCCGGCCCCGGTGGCCCGAAAGTGCCGCAGCGCCACCCGCGCCGAGCCGGCCGCGCCGAGCAGATCCGTCCGTACCACCTGGTCGAAGACCCGTTCCGGCAGCTCGTCGAAGCGCCCGTAGGCCATCACCGCCGCCGTGTGCACCCACACGTCGATGCGGCCGAAGCGGTCGACAGCGGCGCCCGCGAGCGCGTCCAGCGCGTCCGGCTCGGTCACGTCCGTCGGCACGGTCAGCACGTCGACGTCGGCGCACTCCGCGCGTACCTCGGCCAGGGTCGTGGTGGCGCGAGCGGCGAGGACCAGGCGGTCGCCGCGCTCGGCGAACGCCCGGGCCGTCGCCCGGCCGATCCCGCTGCTCGCGCCAACGATCACGACCACCCGGCTCACGGTGCCACTTGAATTCGTGACTGCGGGGCTCGCAACCCCGGCTCACTCCTCGCACTCATGGTTCGAGGACGACCTTGATGCAGCCGTCCTCCTTCTTCTGGAACATCTCGTACGCCTGCGGCGCCCGGGCCAGCGGCACCCGGTGGGTACGCAGGTCCTCCACGCCCAGCGGGTCGTCGTCGCCGGAGAGCAGCGGCAGGATCTCGTCAGTCCACCGGCGCACGTGGCACTGGCCCATCCGCAACTGGATGCCCCTGTCGAACATCTCCATCAGCGGCATCGGGTCCGCCTCGCCGCCGTACACCCCGGAGAGCGACACCGTGCCGCCGCGACGAACCGCCTTGAGCGCGGCGTGCAGCACCGACAACCGGTCCACGCCCGCCCGGTCGGTCATCGTCTGGGCCAGCTTGTCCGGCAACAGCCCGGCGGCGGTCTGGGCCAACTTCCCCGCCGGCGAACCGTGCGCCTCCATCCCGACCGCGTCGATCACCGCGTCCGGGCCGCGCCCGTCGACCAGATCGATCAACGCGCCCGGCACGTCGGACAGCTGGCTCACGTCGAGCACCTCGATGCCGTGCCGGCGGGCCAACTCCAGCCGCTCGGGAACCAGGTCCAGCCCGATCACCCGGCCCGCGCCGAGGTGACGGCCGATCCGGGCACAGAACTGCCCGACCGGGCCCAGGCCGAAGACGGCCAGGGTGCCACCCGGTGGGGTGTCCGCGTACTTCACCGCCTGCCAGGCGGTGGGCAGAATGTCGGACAGGTAGAGGTAGCGCTCGTCCGCGCCGGTCTGCGGGATCTTGATCGGCCCGAAGTGGGCCTGCGGGACGCGCAGGTACTCGGCCTGCCCGCCCGGCACCGAACCGTAGAGCGACGTGTAGCCGAACAGGGACGCGCCCTTGCCCTCGCTGGTGACCTGGGTGGTCTCGCACTGCGCGTAGAGCTGGCGCTGGCACATCCAGCAACTGCCGCAGGCGATGTTGAACGGCACCACCACCCGGTCGCCCGGCTTGAGCCCGGTCACCTCCGAACCGACCTCCTCGACGATGCCCATCGGCTCGTGTCCGAGCACGTCACCCGGCTTCAGGTACGGCCCGAGCACCTCGTACAGGTGCAGGTCGGAACCGCAGATCGCAGTCGAGGTGATCTTCACGATCGCATCGGTCGGCTCCTCGATCCGAGGGTCCGGGACCTCCTCGACCCGTACGTCTCGCTTGCCCTGCCAGGTGAGTGCCTTCATGTCCCTCATCCCTTCTCACTGCCGTCTCGAAAGACTGCTACCCGGGCTCAGGCACTTGAACCGGCCGCCCGTCGCTGGCCTGTGAGTGGTTGCGGTGAGGGCTGGAGGGCGACCTCTTGTCGGTTGCGCTCTTGTCGGTTGCGGTGGGGGTCTGGGGGGCGACCGTCCCCGGCTTCGGGCGGTCAGGCTTGATCCCTACGCCGGGGACGGTCGCCCCCCAGCCCGTGGGTGGCCACTGCCCGTAGCCGGCTCGACCCATCCCGCGGTGTGCCCCGCGTCTCGGCCTGACCCGCGTCTCGGTCTGGCTCGTGTCTCGGTGTGCCCTTGCCCGGTGTGCCCCGTGCCTCGGAGCGAGCCCAACGCGGTGCGCCCGCCGCATCTCCCAAGCGGCACATGATCCACTCGGGTTTCAGGAAATCGGCCTGTCAACGCGCCTCGGATACCGCGACTTCAAGAAACGCGAGTCGATCAACCCCGTGCGCTCCGCGGCCCGGTCTGTGGCCCGGTTCGTGGCCTTGTCTGTGGCCCGGTCTGTGGCCCGGTCTGTGGCCCGGTTTGCGGCCCGGTTCGTGGCCCTGTCCGTGGGCCGGTTTGTGGGCCGGGTTCGGGCCTGTGGCTTGGGTGCATGGATGGCTATTGCTTGTGCGCTTCGCCGGGGGAGTCAACGAGCCAGCGCATCGAGGCGGCGATATGCGCGCCTTAACGGTCTTTGTCGCGCTGCTGTACGGCTCGTCCGGGCCGAGATCGAGCTGATCCACTCGCGTTCCTTGAAGTCGCGGTATCCGGCGCCCGGCAACAGGCCGATTTCCTGAAACCCGAGTGGATCACGCGAGGCGAGGTGAGGCGAGGTGAGGTGAGGCGAGGCGCGGTGAGATGCGGTGCAATGAGGTGAGGCGAGGTGCGGCCATGCGTGGCCATGCGCGCGGCAAGCGCGGCGATGCGCGGCGATGCGCGGCGATGCGAGACGAGGCGAGATAAGGCGAGGGGGCCGGTGGTGCGGACGAGCCGTGACCAGGGTCAGGGCTGGGGCGACCGTCCCCGGCGGAGGGATCAAGCCTGACCGCCCGGAGCCGGGGACGGTCGCCCCAGCCCTCACCGCAACCAAAACCAAAACCAAAACCAAAGCCAAAGCCAAAGAGCCAGAGCCGAACGCCAAACCGCCGTACCCCCTGGGAAAGCGGGATACGGCGGTCGGTACGGCGGGCGTCAGGAACCGGGGGTGTTGTTGGCTCCCTTGGCGGTGGCCGCGAGGTAGTCGCGGTTGAGCCGGCCGATGGTGTTCAGCGGGATGCCCTTCGGGCAGGCCGGGGTGCATTCGCCGGCGTTGGTGCAGCCGCCGAAGCCGGCCTCGTCATGCGCGTCGACCATGCCGATCACCCGGGTGTAGCGCTCGGGCTGGCCCTGCGGCAGCAGCGAGAGCTGGGTGAGCTTGGCGGCGGTGAAGAGCATGCCGGAGCCGTTGGGGCAGGCTGCCACGCAGGCGCCGCAGCCGATGCAGGCGGCCGACTCGAAGGCGGCGTCGGCGTTGGCCTTGGCCACCGGGGTGGAGTGGGCTTCCGGCGCGCTGCCGGTCGGCGCGGTGACGTAGCCGCCGGCCGCGATGATCTTGTCGAAGGCACTCCGGTTGACGACCAGGTCCTTGACCACCGGGAAGGCGCTGGCCCGCCACGGCTCGATGTCGATCGTCTCGCCGTCGGTGAACTGCCGCATGTGCAGCTGGCACGCGGTGGTGCCGCGCTGCGGCCCGTGCGCGTCGCCGTTGATCATCAGGCCGCACATGCCGCAGATGCCCTCGCGGCAGTCGTGGTCGAACGCCACCGGGTCCTCGCCCGCGAGGATCAGCCGCTCGTTGAGCACGTCGAGCATCTCCAGGAACGACATGTCCGGGGACACGTCGTCGACCGGGTAGGTCACCATCCGACCCTTGTCCTCAGGGCCCTTCTGGCGCCAGATGCGCAGGGTCAGGTTCACTTGTAGCTCCGCTGCGTGGGGTGGACGTATTCGAACTTCAGGTCTTCCTTGTGCAGCACCGAGGGCTCGCCGTCGGCGGTGAACTCCCAGGCCGCCACGTACGCGAACCGGTCGTCGTCGCGCTGCGCCTCACCGTCGGGGGTCTGGTGCTCGGCCCGGAAGTGGCCGCCGCAGGACTCCTCGCGGTGCAGGGCGTCGATGCACATCAGCTCGGCCAGTTCGAAGAAGTCGGCCACCCGGCCGGCCTTCTCCAGCGACTGGTTGAGTTCCTCGCCGGTGCCGGACACCTTGACCCGCTGCCAGAACTGCTCGCGCAGGGCACGGATCTCGTCGATCGCCTTGCGCAGCCCGGCCTCGCTGCGCTCCATGCCGCAGTGTTCCCACATGATCTGGCCCAGTTCCCGGTGGAACGAGTCCACGGTCCGGTCGCCGTCGACGGCGAGCAGCCGCTGGACGCGGTCCTCGACGTCGGTGCGCGCCTCGACGGCCGCCGGGTGGCTGGCGTCGACCTTCTCCAGCGGACCGGAGGCCAGGTAGTTGGCGATGGTGGTGGGCAGCACGAAGTAGCCGTCGGCGAGGCCCTGCATCAGCGCCGAGGCGCCGAGCCGGTTCGCGCCGTGGTCGGAGAAGTTCGCCTCGCCGATCACGAACAGGCCGGGGATGTTCGACTGGAGGTCGTAGTCGACCCACAGGCCGCCCATCGTGTAGTGCACGGCGGGGTAGATGCGCATCGGCACCTCGTACGGGTCCTCGCCGGTGATCCGCTCGTACATCTCGAAGAGGTTGCCGTACTTGGCTTCGATGGCCTTGCGGCCCAGCCGGCCGATCGCGTCGGCGAAGTCGAGGTAGACGCCGAGCTTCGTCGGCCCGACGCCCCGACCCTCGTCGCACACGTTCTTGGCGGCGCGGGAGGCGATGTCGCGGGGGACCAGGTTGCCGAAGGAGGGGTAGATCCGCTCCAGGTAGTAGTCCCGCTCGTCCTCCGGAATGTCCTTCGGGCTGCGGTCGTCGCCCTTGGTCTTCGGCACCCAGACCCGGCCGTCGTTGCGCAGCGACTCGCTCATCAGGGTCAGCTTCGACTGGTGGTCGCCGGAGACCGGGATGCAGGTCGGGTGGATCTGCGTGTAGCAGGGGTTGGCGAAGTACGCGCCCTTGCGGTGCGCCCGCCAGGTGGCGGTGACGTTGCAGCCCTTGGCGTTCGTGGAGAGGTAGAAGACGTTGCCGTAGCCGCCGGAGGCGAGCACCACGGCGTCGGCCATCTCGGTGCTGATCTCGCCGGTCACCATGTCCCGGACGACGATGCCCCGGGCCTTGTCGTCGACGAGGACCAGCTCCAGCATCTCGTGCCGGGTGTTCATCTCGACGTTGCCCAGGCCGATCTGCCGCTCCAGGGCCTGGTACGCGCCGAGTAGCAACTGCTGGCCCGTCTGGCCCCGCGCGTAGAAGGTGCGCTGCACCTGGGCGCCACCGAAGGAGCGAGTGTCCAGCAGGCCGCCGTACTCGCGGGCGAACGGCACTCCCTGGGCGACGCACTGGTCGATGATGTTGACCGACACCTCGGCGAGCCGGTGCACGTTCGATTCCCGGGAGCGGAAGTCGCCGCCCTTGACGGTGTCGTAGAAGAGCCGGTGCACGGAGTCGCCGTCGTTGCGGTAGTTCTTCGCCGCGTTGATGCCGCCCTGTGCCGCGATGGAGTGCGCCCGGCGCGGGCTGTCCTGGTAGCAGTAGGACTTGACGTGGTAGCCCTGCTCGGCCAGGGTCGCGGCGGCCGAGCCGCCGGCCAGCCCGGTGCCGACCACGATCACCGTCATCTTGCGGCGGTTGGCGGGGTTGACCAGCTTGGCCTCGAAGCGCCGGGTCTCCCAACGCTTCTCGACCGGGCCGGCGGGAGCCTTGGTGTCGGCGATCGGGTCGCCCTCGGTGAAGAGTTCCATGTCAGGACACCAATCCGGTGAGTACGGCGAACGGGACCACCAGGTACCCGGCGCAGAGCAGCACGGCGAAGATCAGAGCCGCGGTACGCGCCCTGCGCTCGCCGCGCGGCGTCTGCTGGCCGAGGCTGCGGAACGCGCTGAACGCGCCGTGGCGCAGGTGGAAGCCCACCGTGAGGATGGCCAGCGTGTAGAAGAGCGTGACGTACCAGCGCTCCGGGGCGAAGTCGGCGACGACGTTGCCGTACGGCTTGCTCTCGTTGCCGACCGGGTTCAGCGTGCCGGTGGTCAGGTCCAGCAGGTGGTAGATCACGAAGAGCAGGATGATCACTCCACCCCAGCGCATCGTGCGGGCCGCGTAGCTGCCGTTGACCTTCTTGCGGTGGGCGTACTTGACCGGGCGGGCGGCGCGGGCCCGCCGGGCCAGCACGGTGGCGGCCACGATGTGGGCGACGACCGCCACGACCAGCACGGTGCGCAGGATCCACAGGAACCAGACGCCGGGCAGCAGTGGCTTGCCGATGTCGCGCAGCCAGTGCGCGTAGTGGTCGAACGAGGTTTCCCCCGTGAACACCTTCAGGTTGCCGAGCATGTGGGCGATGAGGAACAGCGCCAGCAGGATGCCCGTCACCGCCATGACGGCCTTGAGGCCGACGTTCGAGCGGATGGGCGACCGAGTCTTCGTGATTACCACAGGACCGACGCTAGGAGCACTTCGACCAGTCGTCCAATGCATCAAACTCGCAGTGTTGATAGCCGTAGGCTATGTAGATGCAGCTCCATCAGCTTCGGTACTTCGTCGCGGTGGCCGAAGTACGACATTTCACCCAAGCCGCCGACCTGGTCGGCATCACTCAGCCTTCTCTCAGTAAGCAAATTCACGCTCTGGAGGCCGACCTCGGCGCACCACTGTTCGAGCGGGTAAGGGGCAACATCGCCCTCACCGCGGCGGGTGAGGTGCTGCTGCCGTTGGCCACCCGGATCCTCGCCGACGTGGAGACCGCGACCCGGGAGGTCCAGGAACTGGTCGGGCTGCGCCGGGGCCGGGTGCGGCTCGGGGCCACCCCCAGTCTGGCCACCTCGCTCGCCCCGCCGGTGCTGCGCCGGTTCCGCGACGCGCACCCCACAGTCGACCTCAAGGTCGAGGAGGGTGGCTCGCAGGACCTGGTGCGCGACCTGCTCCGCGGCGATCTCGACCTGGCCCTCATCATCATGCCGGCGCAGGGGGCTGACCCGGGGCTGCGGGTCGACCCGATCCTGCGGGAGAGCCTGGTGGTGGCCTCGGTGGGGGAGGTGCCCACCGCGTCGACGACCGGGGAGCTGCGCATCACCGACCTGCGGGACCAGCCGATGGTGATGTTCCGCGAGGGGTACGACCTGCGCGACGCGACAATCCAGGCGTGTCGGGAGGCGGGCTTCGAACCCACCTTCGCTGTGGACGGCGGCGAGATGGACGCTGTGCTCAGCTTCGTCGAGGCGGGGCTCGGCATCGCCCTCGTGCCCGGCATCGTGCTGGCTCGCCGGCCGGGCGTGCGGATCACACCACTCGCCCCGCCCGGGGTGCGGCGGACCATCGCGGTGGCCCGTCGGCGCGACGTCGTACCCACCCACGCCGGTCGGGAGCTTCGGCGCATCCTGCTCGACTACATCCAGTCGGCGATCGACCTCGGCGAACTGCCCCCGGGCGTCGAGCCACTGACCTGACCCGCCGGGGCCCGCCGGCCGCGAAGAGGCCAGCCGGGGCCGCTGCCGCGAAGAGGCCGGCAGCGGCCCGGCCGTCGGCTCAGCGGCCCTCGGCGTCGTCCATCGCCCGGTAGATCCGCTGCTCGGAGACGGGGTACGGAGTGCCCAGCGCCTGGGCGAAGACGTTCACCCGCAGCTCCTCGATCATCCAGCGGATCTGCCGGACGGCCGACTCCTGACGGCGGGCCGGCGACAGGTTGGCGAGCAGGTCGGCGTACTCCTTCTGCACCACGGCGATCCGGTCCTGCTGCTGGCGGTCCCGCTGCGGGTTGCCGCCCAGCCGCTCCAGCCGACGTTCGATGGCGGTGAGGTAGCGCAGCAGGTCGGGCAGGCGCGCGTACCCGGTCTCGGTGATGAAACCGGCGTGCACCAGCCCGGCGAGCTGGTTGCGGATGTCGGCCAGCGCCGCCACCACGGCGAGGTTGCGGGTCGCACCGAGCCGCTGCTCGACGGCGTACGCGGCGGCGAGAACCTTGCGGACCCGGTCCATCACCTCGACGACGGTGTCGACCAGGTCGGCGTGTACCTTCTCGCGCAGGGCAGCGAAGCCGTCGGCGTCCCACGCCGGCCCGCCGGCCACACCGATCAGCCGGTCGATGGCAGCGCCCGCCGCGTCCTCGATCAGCTCCTGCACGCCGCCGTGCGGGTTGCGACTCAACGCCAGCTTCGCCTCGTTGTCCAGCCGCCCCTGCAGGAACCGCGCCGGGGACGGCACTGTGAGCCGCAGCAGCCGGCGGGTGCCGGCCCAGTGCGCCGCCTCCGCCTCGGCGGGGGAGTCGAACACCCTCACCCCGACCGTGGCGCCCTCGTCGACCAGCGCCGGGTACGCGGTGACCGCGTAACCGGCGCGGACCTGCTCGATGGTCCGGGGCAGCGTGCCGATGCTCCACTCGCGCAACCCGGTGCGGGCCACCTCCGGCGCGGCGGCCGCCACCACCTGGCGTACCTCCTGGCGGAGTTGGCGTTGCAGGGCCGGCAGGTCCTTGCCCTCGGCGACCGGCTTCTCGTCGTCACCGAGGACCCGGAAGGTCACCCGCAGGTGCGCCGGGAGCTTGCCCGGCTCCCAGGCGTCGCGGGGCACTGTCACCCCGGTCATCCGCCGCAGCTGCCGGGTGAGCGCGTCCAGCAGCGACTCCTCGCCGGGGGTGATCGCCGCCAGCGCGGCCCGGGCGTAGTCCGGCACCGGGACGAAGTTGCGGCGGATCGCCTTGGGCAGCGAGCGGATCAGCGCGATCACCGTCTCCTCGCGCAGCCCCGGCACCTGCCAGTCGAAGGTCTCCGCCGGCACCTGGTTGAGCAGCGGCAGCGGGATGTCCACCGTGACGCCGTCGTCCGGCGTGCCCGGCTCGAACCGGTAGGTCAGCGGCAGGCTCACCCCGTCGGCCTGCCACTCGTCCGGGTAGTCGTCCTCGTCCACCCCGGGCCGGCCGTCGTTGATCAGCAGGTCGCGGGTGAAGGTGAGCAGGTCGGGTTGTTCGCGGCGGGTCTTCTTCCACCAGCTGTCGAAGTGCCGGCCGGAGGACACGTCGGCCGGGATCCGCTGGTCGTAGAAGCCGAAGATGGTCTCGTCGTCGACCAGGATGTCCCGGCGCCGGGCCCTGCTCTCCAACTCCTCGATCTCGGCGAGCAGCCGCTTGTTGTCCGTCCAGAACTGGTGGTGGGTCTGCCAGTCGCCCTCGACGAGGGCGTGCCGGATGAACAGCTCCCGGCTCAGCGTCGGGTCGATCCGCCCGAAGTTGACCTTGCGGGAGCTGACCAGCGGGACGCCGTACAGGGTGACCTTCTCGTAGGCCATCACCGCGGCCTGCTTCTTCTCCCAGTGCGGTTCGCTGTAGCTGCGCTTGACCAGGTGCTGCGCGAGCGGCTCGACCCACTCCGGCTCGACCCGGCCGGCGATGCGCCCCCACAGCCGGGAGGTCTCCACCAACTCGGCGGCCATCACCCAGCGCGGCGGCTTCTTGAACAACGCCGACCCGGGGAAGAGGGCGAACTTGGCGCCCCGCGCCCCCAGGTACTCGTGTTTCTGGGCGTCCTTGAGGCCGATGTGCGACAACAGGCCGGGCAGCAGCGACTGGTGCACCTTCGGGGTGTCGATCTCCTCCGGCAGGTCCGCGCCACCCCGGCGGCCCCGGCCGGCGTCCGCGTCGTCCGAGCTGTCGCGTGCCGGCCGCCCGCCACGCCGGTCACCCTCAGACGGGGTACGCAGCACCTGGCGCAGCTGGCTGACGATGTCCTGCCACTCGCGGATGCGCAGGTAGTTCAGGTACTCCGCCTTGCACATCCGACGGAACGCGCTGGAGGACAGCTCCCGCTGCTGCTCGCGCAGGTAGCGCCACAGGTTGAGGAAGGCGACGAAGTCCGACTCCTTGTCGGCGAACCGGGCGTGCGCCTGGTCCGCCTGGGCCTGCTTCTCGGCCGGCCGCTCCCGCGGGTCCTGGATGGAGAGCGCGGCGGCGATCACCAGCACCTCGGTGGCGGCGCCGTTGCGTTCGCCCTCGACCACCATCCGGGCCAGGCGCGGGTCGACAGGCAACTGGGCCAACCGCCGGCCGAGCGCGGTGAGCCGCTTCGCCGGGTCGGCCTCGGTCGGGTCCAACGCGCCCAGCTCGTGCAGCAGGTTGACGCCGTCGGCGATGTTGCGCTTGTCCGGTGGGTCGATGAACGGGAACGCGGCGAGGTCGCCGAGCCCGATCGCTGTCATCTGGAGGATGACCGACGCCAGGTTGGTCCGCAGGATCTCCGGATCGGTGAACTCGGGCCGGGAGAGGAAGTCCTGCTCGTCGTAGAGGCGGATGCAGATGCCGTCCGACGTACGGCCGCAGCGGCCCTTGCGCTGGTTGGCCGACGCCTGGGAGATCGGCTCGATCGGCAACCGCTGCACCTTGAGCCGGCTGGAGTAGCGGGAGATTCGGGCGGTGCCCGGGTCCACCACGTACTTGATGCCGGGCACTGTCAGCGAGGTCTCCGCGACGTTGGTGGCGAGCACCACCCGGCGCGAGGAGTGCGCGGCGAAGACCCGGTGCTGCTCGGCGGAGGAGAGTCGCGCGTACAACGGCAGGATCTCGGTGCCGAGCAGCGAGCGCTTCTTCTGCACCAGCTTGCCCAACGCGTCGGCGGTGTCCCGGATCTCCCGCTCGCCGCTGAGAAAGACCAGGATGTCGCCGGGGCCCTCGGCGGCCAGCTCCTCGACGGCGTCGCCGATCGCCTGGATCTGGTCGCGGACGTTCTCGTCGTCGCCGTCGCCGTCCTCCTCGCCCTCGGCCAGCTCGACGAGGGGCCGGTAGCGCACCTCCACCGGGTAGGTGCGACCCGACACCTCGACCACCGGCGCGGGTACGCCCTCCGGCTCGTCGGCGGTGGGTGGACCGGCGAAGTGCCTGGCGAACCGGTCGGTCTCGATGGTCGCCGAGGTGATGATGACCTTGAGGTCGGGCCTGCGGGGCAGCAGTTCCCGCAGGTACCCGAGGATGAAGTCGATGTTGAGGCTGCGCTCGTGTGCCTCGTCGATGATCAGCGTGTCGTACTGGCGCAGCATCCGGTCGGTCTGCAACTCGGCCAGCAGGATGCCGTCGGTCATCAGCTTCACCAGGCTGCGCTCGCTGACCTGGTCGGTGAAGCGCACCTTGTAGCCGACCACGTCGCCCAACTCGGTGCCCAGCTCGTCGGCGATCCGGTCGGCCACCGTCCGGGCGGCCAACCGGCGGGGCTGCGTGTGCCCGATCAGGCCGTGCACCCCGCGCCCCAACTCCAGACAGATCTTGGGAATCTGGGTGGTCTTGCCGGAGCCGGTCTCGCCCGCCACGATCACCACCTGGTGGTCGCGGATGGCGGCGGCGATGTCGTCCTTGCGCTCACTGACCGGCAAGCCCACCGGGTACGTGATCACGGGCACCGCCGCCTGCCGGGCGGCGAGCCGTTGCTCGGCCCGGACCAGGTCGGCGGTTATCTCGGTCAGCGCCGCCTCCCGACGCTGCGGGTCGCGCAGCTTGCGGGCACCGTCCAGTCGCCGCTGGAGCCGGCGCTGGTCGCGGAACATCAGAGGTGTGAGGCGGCGGTGCAGCTCGCGAACGGGGTCGGACGCGACGGAGGCGGTTGGATTCTGCATGTCGTGCCCAAGGATAGGCAGCCTGGCGGCGCACCGCTCCTGGGTTACCGAGCGGCCGGCTCTCCGACGGCCACCTCCGGTCCGTTGGCGGCCACGAGCGGGCCCTAGAGTTGGCGGCCGACGTCGAGCGCTGGGGGAGCCGGATGGAGATGCGCGACACCGACCGCGCGTTGGTGCAGGCCGCCACCGCGGTCTCCAAGCTGCGCTGCCGCAGCCAGCACCACACTGTCGCGTCGGCGGCCCGGACCGCTGACGGGCGGGTCTTCACCGGCGTGAACGTCCAGCACGCCACCGGAGGGGCCTGCGCCGAGCTTGTCGTGATCGGCACGGCCGCCACGCAGGGCGTCACCGCGCTGGAGACGATCGTCACTGTCGCCGACCGTGGCCGCGAGGTCGTCGCGCCCTGTGACCGGTGCCAGCAGGTGCTGCGGGACTACTTCCCCGAGCTGCGGGTGATCGTCGGCCCGATGGACGCCCTGCGGGTGGTCCCGCTCGGTGAGTTGCCGGCGGAGACCGGCAGCGAATCGGCCGGCTGACCGGGCCCGGGGTCAGTCCCCGGAGGCCGCCTCCAGCATCGACTGCGGCACCGGCACGCTCTCGAACCGCAGGGTGCCCTCCGGAAGCAGCCACGACGTGACCCGCGCGACCAGGCGACCGGCCCGCACGGCGGGGTCGTTGGCGAACAGCGTGCGGGCCTCGTCCGGGGCGATGGACAACACCACGAAGCCCCGCAGCTGCTCGTCGTCGGGGTGCAGAAACGGCCCGGCCGCGAGCACCAGCCCCTGCTGCACGAGGCCCGCCTGGTGGGCCAGGTGCGCGTCCCGCAACCGGTCGATCGCGTCCTGCGGCAACTCCGGCGGATCCGACGGCCGGGTCAGCAGGACGACCGTGTGCTGGTCGAATCGCATGAGCCAACAGTAGGCGCGCGGCTCTCTTCGCGCGGGCGTCTGCCCTGCTCAGCCTCCTGCGGATCGATGAGCGCCAGTTAGGTGACCCTCAACTGAGCGGCTAAGGTTAGGCGAACCTAAGCGTGAACGTGCAGGAGACTCGTGACCACCCTCGCCACCCGGCCGACCCCGGCCCGCAACCGGTCCGGCACCCGCACCGGCCGCCGGGTGGCCGTCACCGTCGCGGCCGCGCTGGTGCTGCTGCTCACCGTGCTGGCCAGCTTCGCGCTCGGCAGCCGACAACTCGGCGTCGACCAGGTCTGGCACGCTCTCGTCGCGCCGGACGGCGGCGACGCCAGCACCATCGTCCGTGAGCTGCGGATGCCCCGGACCGCCCTCGGCCTCGCTGTCGGGCTCGCGCTCGCCGTGGCCGGGGTGCTGTTCCAGGCGCTCACCCGCAACCCCCTCGCCGAGCCGCGCATCCTCGGCATCAGCGCGGGCGCGTCGTTCGGGGTGGTGCTCGCGATCTCCGTCTTCGGCGTCGGCACGCTCGCCGGGTACGTCTGGTTCGGCATCGCCGGGGCCCTGATCGCCGGACTGCTGGTCTTCGCCATCGCCACCCGCGCCCGCGAGGGCGCCAGCCCGGTCACCCTCGCGTTGGTCGGCGCGGCGCTCGACGCCAGCCTGGCCTCCGGGGTGTACGCCCTGCTCAGCATCGACGCCCGCACCTTCGAGGAGTACCGCTTCTGGGTGGTCGGCGGGCTGGCCGGACGGGACCTGTCGGTCGCCGCGCAGGTGCTGCCGTTCGTCCTCGTCGGGTTGGTGCTGGCCGCCCTGGTGGCCCGGGGCCTGGACGCGCTGGCCCTCGGCGACGACGTGGCCCGTGGTCTCGGCCACCGGATCGGTCTGGTCCGCCTCGGTGGTGGCCTCGCCGCCGTGCTGCTGACCGGCGCCGCGGTGGCCGCCGCCGGACCTGTCGCGTTCGTCGGGCTGGCCGTGCCGCACCTGGCCCGCGCCCTGGTCGGCGCGGACCACCGCTGGACCCTCGCCGTCTCCGCCCTGCTCGGACCGGCGCTGCTGCTCGCCGCCGACATCGTCGGTCGGCTCGTCGCCCCGCCCGGCGAGATCCCGGCCGGGATCGTCACCGCGCTGATCGGCGCGCCACTGCTGGCCGTGCTGGTCCGCCGCGCCCGGGTGGTGACCGCGTGACGACCACGCAGCGCCCGGGCACGCCTCGTGCCGATGCGGCTCGGCTGCCCGGACGGTCGCTGCTGCGGATCGGCCCGGTCAGCCTGCTGATCCGCCGCCGCTCGGTGCTGGTGGCCGCCGCGCTGACAGTGCTGCTCCTGCTGGCCGTCGTGCTCAGCCTCTCGCTGGGCACCCCGTACGTCGCCCCGGCCGACGTGCTGCGCGCCCTCTCCGGAGCGGGCACCCCGTACGACCTCGTGGTCTTTGATCTTCGGCTGCCGCGGGTGGTGCTGGCGGCCGTGGCCGGCGCCGCCTTCGGCGTGGCCGGCACGCTGATCCAGAGCGTGGCCCGCAACCCCCTCGCCAGCCCGGACGTCATCGGCATCACCCAGGGCGCCGGCCTCGCCGCGACAGTGGCCCTGACCAGCGGAATGGCCGCGGTGCTGGTAGCGCCCACCGCGCTGGTGGGCGGGCTGCTCGCGGCGGTGCTGCTGTTCGCTCTCGGTGCTCGGCACGGGCTGGCCGCGCAGCGGTTCGTGCTCGCCGGGGTGGCGGTCGCGTTCGGCTTCCGGGCGCTCACCGAGGTGGTCATGCTGACCGCCGATCCGATCGACGGTCTGCGCGCGCAGATCTGGCTGATCGGCACGCTGGCCGGCAAGGGCTGGACCGAGGCCGCCTGGATCGCCGGCACGCTGCTGGTGCTGCTGCCGGTGCTGGCCTGGGCCGGCTGGGCGCTGAACAGCAGCGCCCTGGACGACGACACCGCCCGGGGCGTCGGGCTGCGCCCGGTGGCCCGCCGGATCGGCCTCGCCGGCACCGGCGTACTCGTCGCCGCGATGGTCACCGCCCAGGTCGGCGCCGTCGACTTCGTGGCGCTGGTCGCCCCGCAGGTGGCCCGTCGCCTGGTACGCGCCGAACGACCACCGCTGGTCTGCGCGGCGCTGCTCGGCGCGCTCCTGCTGGTGCTGGCCGACCTGGCCGGCCGGCGCCTGTTCGCACCCACCCAACTACCCGCCGGTGTGCTGACCGCCGCGATCGGCGGCCCGTACCTGATCTTCCTGCTGCTGCGTGGCCGGCGGCGGTCGTCGTGACGCCTCAAGGAGTCGTGTGATGCTCTCCACCCGCGACCTGGTCGCCGGCTACGACGAGCGGACCGTGCTCGACGGGCTCGACCTCGACCTGCCCACCGACGCGTTCACAGTGATCGTCGGGCCCAACGCGTGCGGCAAGTCCACACTGCTGCGCACGATGGCCCGGCTGCTCACCCCCCGCCGCGGCACGGTGCTGCTGGACGGCACCGCCATCCGCGACCTGCCGACCCGGGAGGTAGCCCGCCGCCTCGGCGTCCTGCCGCAGAGCCCGCTGGTGCCCGAGGGCGTCACCGTGGCGGACCTGGTCGGGCGCGGCCGACAGCCCTACCAGCGGTGGTGGCGGCAGTGGTCGTCGGAGGACGGCGCGGCGGTGGACCAGGCGATGGCCCTCGCCGACGTGACCGACCTGGCCGACCGACCGGTGGACAGCCTCTCCGGCGGTCAGCGGCAACGGGTGTGGATCGCCATGACCCTCGCCCAGGACACCGACGCCCTGCTGCTGGACGAGCCGACCACCTTCCTCGACCTGGCCCACCAGGTGGAGGTGCTGGACCTTCTGCACCGGCTGCGCTCCGAGCGGGGCCGCACCGTGGTCGCCGTCCTGCACGACCTGAACCAGGCCGCCCGCTACGCCGACCACCTGGTCGCCATGCGCGCCGGCGCGGTGGTCGCCGCCGGCCCGCCCCGGGAGATCCTCACCGCCGACCTGGTCCGCGACGTCTTCGGGCTGGCCTGCGTGGTCGTGCCCTGCCCGGTGACCGGCGCGCCGCTGGTGGTGCCCGCGTACACCGGCGGCAACGCTCCGGTTCCCGTTGTCGCGTCGGGTGGCCCGGTCGCTTCCTCGGGTGGCCCGGCCGTTGCGCCCGCCGGCGCGAAAGACCCCAATTCGTCGACGGCGTCCGTACCGGACGCCCGACCCGCCACCGGCGACGCGGCCAACCCGCTCGCCGGCTCGCACCCTTCGAAAGGACTCTGATGCGTCGTCTCGTCGCAGCTCTCGCCGCGGCCGTCGCCCTCGGCGCCGGCCTCACCGCCTGCGGTGAGAGCGACCCGGTCGCCGGCTCCACCACCGGGGACACCCGGGAGATCACCCACGCCATGGGCACCACCAAGGTCCCAGCCGAGCCCAAGCGCGTCGTCGTGCTCGACACCGACAAGATCGACACGGCGCTCTCGCTGGGCATCACGCCCGTCGGCGCGGCCACCGCCGGTGAGGCGAAGAGCTGGCCCACGTACTTCGGCGCGGACAAGCTCGCCGGCATCAAGGAGGTCGGGGTGCTCACCGAGCCCGACCTGGAGGCGATCAACGCGCTGAAGCCGGACCTCATCCTCGGCAGCAAGTTCCGCCAGGAGAAGTTCTACGACGAGTTGGCCGCCATCGCGCCGACCGTGTTCACCGAGAAGGTGGGCATCACCTGGAAGGACAACCTCCTCCTCGACGGCAAGGCGCTCGGCCGCGAGCAGCAGGCCAAGGATCTGCTCGCCACGTACGAGAAGCGGGCCAAGGACTTCGGCGCGACGCTCGGCGACGCCGCCGCGCGCAAGGTTTCCATCGTGCGGTTCCTGCCCGGCAACATCCGGGTGTACGGCCCGGACTCGTTCTCCGGCATCGTCATCAGCGACACCGGCCTGGGCCGCCCCGAGCGGCAGCTGCTCGCCAACAAGGAGGACAAGCGCTTCGACCTGGTCAGCCCCGAGCGGGTCAACGAGGTCGACGGTGACGTCATCTTCGTGACCGCGTACGGCGACAAGGCCGCCGCCGAGCAGACCAAGGTCGCCGGTGGGACGCTGTGGAAGGGCCTCGGCGCGGTCAAGGCCGGCAAGGCGTACCCCGTCTCCGACGAGGTCTGGATGACCGGCATCGGCGTCGGCGCCGCCAACAAGATCCTCGACGACCTGGCCAAGTACCTCCCCGCCGCCTGACACCCCACCAGCACCGCCCGCGCGAAGTCACTCGCCCCCGCGCACCCGCGCGAAGTCATCCGCCCCCGCGCACCCGCGCTGAGCGCGCACCACCGCGCCGGCTCATGATCGTGCTCGATCCAGGAAGTAGTGGCCTCCTCGTCCAGGGAGGCCACTACTTCCATGTTCGAGCGCGATCATCGTCACCGGGGGGAGCGCGAGCGTGCCCTCAGGGCGGCTCGGACCTCGGCGAGGAACCCGTCGAAGTCGTCCCGGAGGCGCTTGGCGGTCAGATGCAGCACGATCCAGTCGCCGCCAAGGAGCCGGTTGAGGCGTTGGCGGTCCCGATGGAACTGCTCAGGGTCGTCGTGCCAGAGCCCGTCGTACTCCACCGCGACCTTGAACTGCGGCCAGGCCAGGTCCAGGCGGGCCACGAATCGGCCCTGCTCGGCCACGACCCACTGGGTCTCCGGCCTCGGCAGGCCGGCGAGCACCAGCCCGACCCGGGTGCGGGACTCCTGAGGGGACTCCGCGCCCCCGTCGGCCAGGTCGACCGCGCGTAGCAGCGACCGCCAGCCGCGTCGACCGGCCCGGCTCAGGGCGTACTCGCGCAGGGCTGGAGCGGTTGTGAGCCGGCGAGCCAGCATGGCGTCGATGACGACCACCGCCTCGATCACATCGAGCCACCGGGCCAGGTCCCAGCAGGTACGCGCCGGGCTGGTCACAGTGATCCCGGCCCGGTCCACGGTGTCGCCGGGGTCGATCTCCCCGTGGTGGACCCGGATGCCGGCGGTCGGGCCGATCCGAGTGGCGGTGGGAACGAGGACGTCGACGGGCTCGCTCGCGTTGGGCTCAGCGCAGCCGTAGAGGCCGGCGGCAGCGCGTCCCGCGATGGACGCACCGGGTGGGACAAGCCACCGTCCGACGGCGGTGCATCTGATGGCGTGGGTGACTGCGAGCTGGGCATCGGCGTAGACGTCGCGGAACAGCGGTCGCCACGCCGAGCTGCGTAGCTCATTGCGGGTCAGTAGGCCCCGAGAGACGGCGGTCGAGCCACGGAAGACCCGACCCCGCAACTGCGGCGGCCGACGAGGGACTTTCGGCATGTGCCTCAGGCTGACCGAACCTCGTCGCGTCACGCTGCCCCTGTGGATAACCGCAGCCCCTCACACCGGCGCCGATGCGCGTCTTTATCCCCATGATCGCGCTCGAACATGGATGTAGTGGCCTCCCGAGAAGCGGAGGCCACTACATCCTGGATCGAGCGCGATCTTGCCGGGCGGGTGGGCGGGTGGAGCGCTTGGTGGGTGGGGTGCGTGGTGGTTGGGCTGGGTGGTGCGCGGGGTCCGCAGGGTGCGCGGGGTCCGCGGGGTGCGCGGGGTCCGCAGGGTGCGCGGGGTGCGCGGGGTGCGCGGGGTCCGCGGGGTGCGTGGGTGGGGGGCGTGGAGGGTGGGGGTGGGTTAGGCGGCGGTGGACCAGATGGCGCGGAAGGCGGCGGCTTCGCCGGAGAGCCATCGTTCGATCTGGTCGGGCTTGGCGTCGGTGGGCATGCGGTGGGCCAGGCCGCGGCGGACGTCGACCAGGACCGGCTCGGCGTGCGGAAGCACCGCGTCCATGTGTCGGGCCATCAGGTGCAGGGTGGCGAGCACCGATTCCTCGCTCGGTGGGGCCTCGTCGAAGTGCAGGCGGACCGCTTCGGCGCGGCCGTCGGCGTGGCGTACCCCGAAGTGGGGGTTGATCTTGACGGGCAGATCGCCCAGCATCGCCAGGGCGTCGCGGGTCTGGCCGAGATCGACGGCGGCCGGCTCGCCGAGGGAGTGCAGCCAGGTAGTGGCGCCGGGGACGAGCGTCTGGTAGAGCGGGCGCCATCGTGGCTTCACGATGTCAGCCACCCCGGCCAGGTGGGTGCCGCCGGTGTGGAAGGCGATGTCGGCCTTGAGCGCCTTGACGAACTGGCCGTGCGGGTTGAAGCCGGACCGGCTGGCGCGCTGCTTGCGCAGCCCGCCGACGAAGGTCGCCTTGGTGGGGCCGGTGCGGTCGACGTAGCGGGTGAAACCGAGCAGTGTCGCGTAGGGGGTGAGGGGCGTCGAGGCGGGCGCGGTCACGGGCGTCCTCCCAGGTCAGGATCTTTATTAGTACATACATTCTAATCGACGGGTCTGACATTGCCCAGCGAAGTTGAGAGGGTGTGCCGCCTCCTGGCAACCGGACGAATCGCCCGGCTGGGTGAGTGTCGTGGGGCGCCGCCGGTTGGGGAGGCTGGCTGATCAGAGGAACAGCTGCCCGGAGGGCGGAACGCTGTCTTGCTCGCGTTCGCGATGCTGCGTTATTTGTCGTACTTGTGGCGTTATTGTGCGTTGTGGTCATCGATGAGGCGTCCAGGGTTGTCACCCCTGGCAGGGGTACGGCGGTGCGGACCGTCCAGTCCGCCGACCCCGCAGCCGACCGGGACCGCTACCTGGACCTGCTGCGGACGATCGCCCTCGTCCGCGTCGTGATCTTCCACGTCACCGGTTGGATCTGGCTGAGCCTGCTGGTGCCGGCGATGGGTCTGATGTTCGGCATCGCCGGTTCGATGATGGCGGCGTCACTGGACCGGCACGGCGCATCGGCCGTGCGCCGACGGCTGCGCCGGCTGCTGCTGCCGTACTGGGCGTTCGGCGCGATCGCACTGGCGGTGCTCTCCGCCGGGTGGCGTCCACTGCCGAGTGGCGTGGCCGGCTGGGCTGAACTGCTCTGGTGGGTGCTACCCCTGCGGGTGCCGCCGGTGGGTGGGCAGTCCTGGGCCTGGGTGTTCCACATCGGGCTCTGGTACGTCGTCACCTATCTGTGGTTGGTGCTGCTCTCGCCGGTGCTGCTGTGGCTGTTCCGCCGCTGGCCGTGGCCCAGCATCGGTGTCGCCACCGCGCTGCCGGTCGGGATGCATCTGACCGGTGCGCACGCCGGCTACTTCGTCGCCGCCTACCTGTCCTGCTGGCTGATGGGCTTCGCCCACCATGATCGGCTGCTGCACCGTGTCCGGTGGCGCTGGTATGGGTGCCTCGTGGCCGGTCTCGCCGGGGTGGGCGGCGCCTGGGTGGTGGCCGCCATGGTGACCGGCCGGGCCGTCGACCTCAACCACATCGCGGGCGGCACCACACTGTGGTCGATGGCGCTCGTGGCAGTGCTGCTGAGAGTGCAGCCCCGGCTTGTCGGCCGGGTGCCGCTGGGCGCCGTCCTCCGGGTCGCCAACGCGCGGGCGGTCACCATCTACCTCTGGCACATCCCGGCCAGCCTCGGGATGTTCCTCCTGCTCGCGCCGGTGCTCCCGTACAACTCGGTGGCCTCGATCGCGCTGCGACTGACCGGGGTGTGCCTACTGACCGCCGGGGCGGTGCTGCTGTTCGGCTGGATCGAGGACGTGGCCGCCCGGCGTACGCCGGCACTGTTGGTTCCTCGGCCGAGCGCTGCCGGTCGGCACCGCGCCGATCGACAGGTCAGAGCTGGCCGACGTCGGTGATCCGCACGACCGCCGCGCCGACCTCGTCCGAGGCCGCCAGGTCGATCTCGGCGCTGATGCCCCAGTCGTGGTCGCCGTTGGGGTCGTCGAAGCTCTGGCGGACGGTCCACCGTTCCCGCCCCTGCTCGATCATGAGCAGCGCCGGCCCTCGGGCGTCCGGCCCGACGCCGATCGAGTCGTACTCCTCGAAGTACGGCGCCAGGGCATCGGCCCACGCGTCGTAGTCCCAGCCGTCCTCGGCGTCCAACTCGGCGAGCAGGTCCCAGCGGCGAAGCGCTGCCAACTCGACGCGTCGGAACAGCGCGTTGCGCACCAACACCCGGAACGCCCGCGCGTTGCGGGTCACCGCCGGTGGCCGGTCGGTCAGTGCGGCGTGCGCCTGGGCGACCTCGGCCACGTCGGACGGGTTGCGCAGTCGTTCCCACTCGTCGATGAGGCTGGAGTCGACCTGGCGGACCAGCTCGCCCAACCACTCGATGAGGTCGATCAGCTCCTCGGTCTTGGCGTCCTCGGGCACTGTCTGACGCAGCGTCTTGTACGCGTCGGCCAGGTAACGCAGGACGAGACCTTCCGAGCGGGTCAGCCCGTAGAACTGCACGTACTCGGTGAAGGTCATGGCCCGCTCGTACATGTCGCGGACGACGGCCTTGGGGGAGAGCTGGTGGTCGGCGACCCAGGGGTGCCCCTGCCGGTACATCTCGTACGCGGCCTCCAGCAGCTCGGCCAGGGGCTTCGGGTGGGTCACCTCGTCGAGCAGTTCGAGACGCGCCTCGTACTCGATGCCCTCGGCCTTCATGGCGGCGACCGCCTCGCCGCGCGCCTTGAACTGCTGCGCGGAGAGGATCTGCCGGGGGTCGTCGAGGATCGACTCGATCACGCTCAGCACGTCGAGCGCGTACGACGGGGACTCGGCGTCGAGCAGTTCGATGGTGGCCAGCGCGAGGGGGGAGAGCGGCTGGTTGAGGGCGAAGTCGAGCTGGAGGTCGACGGTGAGCCGGATCCGCCGGCCGGTCTCGTCCGGCTCGGGCAGCTCCTCGACGACCCCGCCGGCACGCAGAGCCCGGTAGATGGCGATCGCGCGTCGGATGTGCCGGCGCTGCGCGGCGGGCTCCTCGTGGTTGTCGGTGAGCAGGTGCCGCATCGCGGTGAACGCGTCCCCGGGCCGACCGATGACGTTGAGCAGCATCGAGTGGCTGACCTGGAAGCTGGACGTCAGTGGCTCCGGCTCGGCGTCGACGAGTCGGTCGAAGGTGGGTTGGCCCCAGCCGATCGAGCCCTCCGGCGGCTTCTTGCGGACCACCTTGCGTCGCTTCTTCGGGTCGTCACCGGCCTTGGCGAGGGCCTTCTCGTTGTCGATGACGTGCTCGGGGGCCTGCACGACGACCCGGCCGATGGTGTCGTAGCCGGCCCGGCCGGCCCGCCCGGCGATCTGGTGGAACTCGCGGTTCTTCAGCAGCCGGGTACGGACCCCGTCGTACTTCGACAGGCCGGTGAACAGCACGGTGCGGATCGGCACGTTGATGCCGACGCCGAGGGTGTCGGTGCCGCAGATGACCTTGAGTAGGCCGGCCTGGGCGAGGGTCTCCACCAGGCGGCGGTACTTGGGCAGCATGCCGGCGTGGTGCACGCCGATGCCGTGCCGGACCAGTCGGGACAGCGTCTTGCCGAAGCCGGCGGTGAACCGGAAACCACCGATCGCCTCGGCGATCATGTCTTTCTCGGCGCGGGTGCAGACGTTGACGCTGGTCAGCGCCTGGGCGCGTTCCAGCGCGGCGGCCTGGGTGAAGTGCACCACGTACACCGGGGCCTGCTTGGTCTCCAGCAGCTCCTCAAGCGTCTCGTGCAGCGGCGTCATCGCGTACGAGAAGATGAGCGGGACCGGCCGCTCCGCAGTGCGCACGACGGCGGTGGGCCGCCCGGTGCGCCGGGTCAGGTCGTCGACGAAGCGGGTGGTGTCCCCCAGGGTGGCGGACATCAGGATGAACTGGGCCTGCGGCAGCTCGATGATCGGCACCTGCCACGCCCAGCCCCGGTCGGGCTCGGCGTAGAAGTGGAACTCGTCCATGATCACCTGGCCGACGTCGGCCTTCGTGCCCTCGCGCAGCGCCAGGTTCGCCAGGATCTCCGCGGTGCAGCAGATGATCGGGGCGTCGGCGTTGACGCTGGCGTCGCCGGTGAGCATGCCGACGTTCTCGGCGCCGAAGACCTCGCAGAGCGCGAAGAACTTCTCCGACACCAACGCCTTGATCGGCGCGGTGTAGAAGGTCGTCCGGCTGTCGGCGAGGGCCGCGAAGTGCGCGGCGATCGCCACCAGGCTCTTACCCGAGCCGGTGGGCGTGTTCATGATCAGGTTGGCGCCGGAGACGATCTCGATGACCGCCTCTTCCTGGTGTGGGTAGAGGTCGAGGCCGCGCTCCTTCGCCCAGCCGGCGAACGCGTCGAAGAGGGTGTCGGGGTCGGCGCTTGTCGGCAGCGCGGCGGTGAGCGTCATAGCCTGTCCATGGTGCCTGGATCATGCCCCGGTACGCCAACCCGGCCCGCACCGGACCCCCGTCCGGGCATCCCGAACGCCCCGCCGCGTTCCGGTTCGGGCGTTTCGTCGGTCACCGTCGGCGGTACAACAGGTCCGCGACCGGCCGACCGGCCGTGATCGCCCGACGCTCGAACTTCGTCACCGGCCGGTGCGCCGGTCTCGGCGCGAAGCCGCCGTACGTGTCCACCAGCTCCGGGTCGGCCTCCAGCGTCTCCCGCATCGCCTCGGCGTACTCGGCCCAGTCGGTAGCGCAGTGCAGCACGCCGCCGGGGCGCAGCCGGGACCGCAGCAGCGCCACGTGCGTCGGCTGGATGATCCGCCGCTTGTGGTGGCGGGACTTCGGCCACGGATCCGGGAAGTAGACGTGCACGGCGTCCAACACGCCCTCGGGCAAGCCTTTGACCAGGGACAACGCGTCGCCCTCCGCCACCCGTACGTTGCGCAGGCCCTCGCGCTCCACCAGGTGGAGCAGGTTCGCGATTCCCGGCGTGTGCACCTCGACCGCCAGATAATCTCGATCCGGGTCGGCGGCAGCCATCGCAGCGGTGCTGTCGCCCATGCCCGAGCCGATCTCCAGCACCACTGGCGCCCGGCGACCGAACAGGTCGGCCAGGTCGACGGGCACGACAGGTCCGTCCGGCACGTCCAGGCCGTACGTGGGCCAGAGCCGGCTCAGCGCGTCGGTCTGCCGGTCGCTCATCCGACCCCGGCGGGGGTGGAACGTGCGGATCGTCCGGCTCGCGGGCGGGACGGCGGGGTCATGGTCGGTGGCGGTCACAGCGACCCGAGCGTACGCGACGCCGCCGGCGGATCGGATGTGATGTGCGACCGGAAATGAGAGGATCCAACTGGTACGGCAGGTCGGGTGCTCCACCGCCCGACCCGGCCGCACGGCGTCGAGAGGGGGCATCGTGGCAATGACCCGCGGCGTCGTGACCCTGTCGCTGGTGACCGTGCTGGCCGGCCCCCTGCTGGCCACCACACCCGCCCTCGCGGCGCCCGAGCGGGCTGTCGCCGTCGCGCCGGCACCGCAGCCCGGAGGGCCGCCCGGCGGAGCGCCTCAACCGACGCCGGCGGTGGACATCTTCGTCGAGGTGAGCCCCAGCACGGTGCAGCCCGGCTACCTGGTCGGCATCCGGGCCAGTTGTCGGGACAACTCGGTGGGCGCCACGGTGGTCTCCGACGCCTTCGGGGCGGTCGGCGTGCAGCCGCAGCGCGGGGTGCTCACCGCCGCGCCGATGGTCCGCGAGCGCACCCGCCCCGGCAACTACCGGGTCAAGCTGGAGTGCCGCGACGGCGAGACCGCCTCGACGATGCTCCAGGTGGTCAAGAAGATCCCCAACCAGCCGAGTCGAGGTCCGGCGACCGGGTTCGGTGGGAGCAGCGGCGGGATCACCGGCAAGCTGCTGCTGCCCGGCGGCGCGGCACTGATCATCAGCGGGCTGATCCTCGCCGTGATGGCGATTCGTCGTCCCCGAGCCGCCACGCGCCGCTGAGGCCCGCCATGACGATCTTCCGCCCCACGCCGCCGCCGGCCGGTTCACGCCCGCCGACGCCCGGTTCACGCCCGCCGACGCCCGGTCGTCCCGCCTCGCCGCCGGACGCTGCCCGCCAGCCGTTCGCCGGCCGTCCCGCCTTGCCGCCCGATGACGTTCGGCTGCCGGTGGACGACGGTTGGCCGGGCTCCGACCGTCCGTCAGGTCCCGAACGCTCGTCGCGTTCCCAGCGCCCGCCGGATCCCGACCGCCCCTCGGTGGCAGCGCGTCCGGCGACCGCCGTCGCCCCCCGGCGTAGTCGTCCCGCTGGCCGCAGCCCCTGGTCCGTACCGTTGGCAGTGGTGTTGGTGTTGGCCGGGGTCTTCGCCACCGGGGCGGGGCTGGGCCGTTCGGTGGGCCCGTTCGACCTGGCCCCGACCGGCGGTGACCGACCGGCCCGCAGTGAGTCGGTCGGGTTGTCGGCCAGTCGCCCGGTGCGCCTCTCCGTGCCGGCGATCAAGGTGACCGCGCCGGTGGCGCCCGTCGGGCAGGCGCGCGACGGCTCGATCGCCGTACCGCCGCTGGAACGGCACAACGAGACCGGCTGGTACGACCGGGGGCCCACCCCCGGTGAGCCTGGCCCGGCGGTGATCGTCGGGCACGTGGACACGAAGACCGGCCCTTCGGTCTTCTACGACCTGGGCAAGCTGCACCCCGGCGACCTGATCGAGGTGGCGCGGGCGGACGAGTCGGTGGTGGTGTTCCGGGTCGACACCGTGGAGCACTTCCCGAAGGACCAGTTGCCCGCCGAGCGGATCTACGGCAACGACGGGCCACCCGGGCTGCGGTTGATCACCTGCGGTGGGCAGTTCATCGGGGGCCGCACCGGCTACGCCGACAACGTCATCGCCTTCGCCACCCTCCAGTCCTCCCGCAAGCCCTGAGATCGACCCCGTCTCGGGCGTCAGGGGGTGCCTGGAGTGCCGCGGTCGCAACGACTGTCCGCAGCTTGACTGGGCTGTCGAGCTGACCGCGGAAATCGTCTCAGTCATTTTCCAGAAGCGGTGACTGTCAAGCCGCCAGGGCAGGCCCGCCCTGGCGGGCACCCCACTGCGTCACCGGGTTCGGTCAAGGTCGTGCTCGAACAAGGATGTAGTGGCCTCGCGGTGGAGAGGAGGGGACTAGATCCAGGATCGAGCGCGATCAAGGCGCCGGGTGCCGCTCGATACCCGCTTCGACGCGCCCGAACCCGTCGTTGCATGGCCAAGATCCGCGTACTTCCGGGGAAACTGCTGCCTGGCGACGTGTCGAGGCGGGGAAATTCGTCCGGGTTTGAGAGGCGGCCGCGAGGCATGCTAGGGCTGGGGGACGTGCAGCGCCACCTCGAACTCCAGCAGGCTGGCGCCGGTGGAGACCGGAGGGCGGGGTTTGTCGCCGGGGGCGGCGGCGTGGGCGGCGCGCGACGGGCCGGCGGCCCACGCCTGGAACGCCTCTTCGCTCTCCCACTTGGTGTAGACGAAGTAGCGGGTCTCGCCGGCCACCGGGCGGAGCAGTTCGAAGCCGAGGAAGCCGGGGGAGTTCTCCACAGTGCCGGCCCGGGCGGCGAACCGCTTCTCCAACTCCGCGCCGCCGCCGGGCGGAACGTCGATTGCGTTGATCTTCACGACTGCCATCTGCCCACCCTAGCCAGCGGACGCGGCACCGGGGCGGCCGCCCGTGGCATCGGACCGGCAGTGGGAACGACCGGGTGGGCTCAGAACGTCTCCACCGCCGGGACCAGGTCCACGTCGACCACGATCGGCGCGTGGTCGGAGGGACCCTTGCCCTTGCGGGCCTCGCGGTCCACGTACGCGGAGCGGACCGCTCGGGCGAACGGCGCGGACGCGTACACCAGGTCGATTCTCATGCCCTTGTTCTGGTGGAACATGCCGGCCCGGTAGTCCCAGTAGGTGAAGGGGTGCGGACCCTTCATCGGGGTCGGGACGACGTCACTGAGGCCCAGGTCGCGCAGCGCCGCGAGGGCTGCCCGCTCGGCCGGGGTGACATGTGTGGAGTGGGTGAAGACCGCCGGGTCCCAGACGTCGGCGTCGGTCGGGGCGACGTTGAAGTCGCCGCAGACCGCCAGCGGCAAGCCGCCCGCCAGTTCGGTGTCCAGTGCGTCGCGCAGCGCCGCGAACCAGGCCAACTTGTACGCGTAGTGCGGGTCGTCCGGCGTCCGGCCGTTGGGCACGTACACCGACCAGACCCGTACCCCGTCGCAGGTGGCGGAGATGGCTCGGGCCTCGGGCTCGGGGAAGCCGGGCTCGTCGGCGAACCCGACCCGGACGTCGCCCAGCCCGACCCGGGACAGGATGGCCACCCCGTTCCACCGGCCGTCGCTGTGGCTGGCCACGGTGTAGCCCAGCGCGCCCACCTCGGTTACCGGGAAGGCGCCGTCGGGGCATTTCGTCTCCTGGAGGCAGACGACGTCCGGCCCGGTGTCGGCCAGCCACTCCAGCAGCCGGGGTAGGCGGGCCTTCACCGAGTTGACGTTCCAGGTCGCCAGGCGCATGCCCCCAGCCTGCCGTATCCGCCGCCGCGACGCCCGGTCAGCTGCCCGGGGTGTCGCCGGGACGGGTCTGTTCGGCCAGGAACCGTTCCAGTTCGGCGCCGAGTTCGTCGGCCGTGGGCAGCGGGCCGGCATCCGGGGCGAGCAGGCTCTTCTCGCCCCGACCTCGGGCGAACGCGTCGTACTGCTCCTCCAGGGCCTGGACCAGGGCCGCGGCGTCCTCGGTCTGCGCGACCTGCCGGTCGATCTCCACCCGGACCACCTCGGCGGCCGAGCGCAGCCCGTCGCCGGGCAGCAGCAGTCCGGTGCTGCGCGACACCGAGGTGAGCAGCACCTCGGCCGCCGCCGGGTATTCGGTCTGGGCCACGTAGTGCGGCACGTGGGCGGCGAAGCCCAGCGCGTCGCGGCCCTGCTCGCCGAGACGGAACTCCAGGAGGTGACCGACGCTGCCGGGCACCTGGACGCGTTGCAACCAGGGCTCGTAGCCGGCGATCAGCTCGGGGCGGGTGGCGTGCGCTGTCACCCCGGTCGGCCGGGTGTGGGGGACCGCCATCGGGATCGAGTTGAGCCCCACTGTGAGCCGGACGTCCAGCCGGGCGGCGAGCCCGGCGACGGCGGCCACGAAACGCTCCCACTGCAGGTCCGGTTCGGGGCCGGTGAGCAGCAGGAACGGGGTCTCGTCGTCGTCCTGCAGGAGGTGCAGCTCCAGCTTGGGCGCGTCGACGCTCTCCCAGTGGTCCTCGACGAAGGTCATCACCGGTCGTCGCGATCGGTAGTCGAAGAGCTGGTCGACGTCGAACGTGGCGATCGGCCGACCCTCCAGCGAGGTGAGTAGCTGCTCACGCGCCAGTCGGCTGGCGTTTCCGGCGTCCACGAACCCGGTGAGGGCCTGGATGAGAACCGGCTGCCCGAGGTCGGGCAGATCGTCGGTGAGCTGGTAGAGCTCGTGTGGGTCGAGCACCGGTGCGGACCTCCCTGAAATGTGCCTGCGGGGCGCCGTCGCGACGGAGGGCACCCGTTCGGGCAACGTACCCGCCATCCTGGTGCATTCCTGCGCCGGGCGATCCGTTGGCCGGAGGACGGGCGTGACCGGACTAATCGTCTGTTTGCGCCGCCAGGCCGAGCCCCTGTGGCCGATCGGCCGAGGGGCCGTTCGGCCCAAAGGCCGAGTTTGTCGATCATGTCAGGCTCGGAGGTCGGATGTCCGGCCCTGTCCCGGGCCGTGCCGGCCCGCGTGCCCCGCCAGCTTCATCCGGTACGCGAGGTTCGTTCCCCGGGCGGGTCGACCCGCCCGGGTCGTCCACCAGTACGGGGCGAATCTGTGTCGAGCACCACGTGATCACCGTGCGTGATCGGGGTTTCCACCTGCCTAGCCTCGGTTGATGCGTGACGACGGCACCCTCGACGACCCGTACGCCCCGAGCAGGCCCACTGCCGATACGGAGGATGGCACCTCAACCGAACGGACAACCACCGCGAGCCGGCTCCGGGCGTACGCCCGGGACCTGACCGGTCGACGCCGGGCACAGCTGGCGCTGGCCACCGGTGTGGTGTGCTGCCTCGGTCTGACCGCCGTCGTCCAGGTTCGCAACGAGGACGCCGACGCCGCGACCCGGAGTGGATCGCTCTCCAGCTCCGAGTTGGCGCAGCGCGCCGAGCAGCAGCGCGCCTCCCGTTCCCTCGACCGCACGGCTGCCCCGAGCACCTCCGCCTCCGCCGCCCAGTCCGCCGCGGCGAGCCCCGCCGATCCGGACACCAGCCCGCCGGCCCGCAAGGTCGCCCCGGCTCGCCCAACCGACCCGGCGCCCGTCGCCGGGCTGGACGACGACCAGATGGAGAACGCCGAGGCGATCGTCCGTACCGGCCGCAAAATGGGTGTGCCGCGTCGGGGTCTGGTGATCGCGGTGGCCACCGCCATGCAGGAGAGCAACCTCTACAACGTGGCCAGCGGTGTGCTGCCCGAGTCGCAGGACTATCCGCACCAGGGCGTCGGCTGGGACCACGACTCGGTCGGGTTGTTCCAACAGCGTTCCAGCAGCGGCTGGGGCCCGGTGGGGCGGCTGATGGACCCCGAGTTCGCCACCCGGCAGTTCCTCAGCGCGCTGGAGCAGGTGCCCGGCTGGCAGCGGATGCGGCTCACCGACGCCGCCCAGGCGGTGCAGGTCTCCGCGTACCCCGAGCACTACCAGCAGCACGAGTGGCGGGCCACCCGGGTCGTTGACGCCATCGTGCCGGCGGGGCGGTAACCTACCGCCCACTATGGACGGTCAGGGTTGAGGCTGTCGCATCCCGGGTACATCTGTTGCGGGTTCGGGGTACACATGAGTACGGAACCATCGACAGGAGGACGCCATGTCACTGATGCAGCGGATCACCACGTTCCTGAGATCGCCGAAGGGCCAGCAGCTGGTCGAGCGAGGTCGTCGAGAGATGGCCAAGCCGGGCAACCAGCAGAAGCTGAAGGGGTTGGCGGCTCGGCTGTCCAACCGCCGGCGCTGACCGCTCCATCGGCCGCCCTGTCCACCGTTTCCACCCCTGGGGAGACCTGGTGACCGACACTCCGCCCGTCGGCGGTCAGCCCGCCGCCCCTACTCCGCAGCCGTCCGCCGACCTGCCGGCCGGGCCGGTGGACGCCCCCGAGGGTCCGCCGGCCCGGCTCTGGGACCGGATGCGTGACGACCCGCAGTACGCGCCGGAGCACCTTGCCCTGGAGGCGGTGCGCCGCCTCGGGCCGGAAGCCGTGCAGTGGGCCGCCCGTGCCCGGGCCGAGCAGCCCGGGGTTTCCACCGACGTCCTGGCCGACCAGGCGGCCCGCAAGTTCGTCAACCTGGCTCGACTGTCCGGCGCGGTCTCCGGCGCGGCCGGGCTGCCCGGCGCCGTGATCGACGTGGGCGTGCTGGCCTGGACCCAGGCGCGGATGGTGCTGCACATCGCCGCCGCGTACGACGTCGACCCCCTGCACAATGACCGGGCCACCGACCTGCTGGTGCTTCAGCGGGTGCACAAGGTCGCCGAGAGCGCCCGGCTGGCGCTCGGCGTGGCCGCCGGGCGGGAACGCGCCGACGCGCTCTTCGGCCTGGGCGGCCAGCGTCCGCTCGGTCGGGTCATGCTGCAACTCGGCATCCGGCTGGCCCAGATGGCCGGCGTCCGGGCCGCGAAGCGGATGGTCGCCAAGATCGTCCCCGGTGCGGCCATCGTGCTCGGCACCTGGGCCAACTCGTCGGCCACAAAGGACCTCGCCCAGCGATCCCGGGCCCTCTATGGCTCCCGCGGCAACGCCGTCCCGGAGCCGCGTCGTCCCTGAGGGCCGGTCGAAGCCGTCAGTTGGCCAGGCCGGAGGAGCGCCACGTCACCTCGGCGATGCGGCCCTGGCCGGTGGCGTTGGGGTGGAACCAGTCCAGCGGGTTGAGCAGGTCCAGGGTGAACCGGACCTTGTGCAACGCGCCGCCGTCGTGCCGGCACCGTGATCCGTACGCCCGGCAGGCCGCCTTCAACTCGGCGTTGTACGCGTCGATCCGGTCCCGGACGGCGGCCCGGCGCGCCCGGTCGGCGGGTGCGGTCGAGGTCGCCTCGGCCAGCAGGGCCGGGCAGATGCCCCGCCGCCACGCGCGGGTCGCCCGGGCGTCGTCGTGCCCGACCTCCCAGAGCCGGTACAGGTCGGGGATGCTCACCACCAGCACCCGTGCCTTCGGCCGGCCGGTCCGCAGGACCCGCAGCCCCCGGTCGACGTCGGCCCGGAACCGCGCCACCGGCGTCATCGCGTCCACCCCGCCCCGACAGGCGTCGTTGGCGCCGATCAGCACCGTGACGTAGTCGACGCGGTCGCGTACCGCCGCCTCGGCCTGACCGGCGAGGGCGTCCGCGCGGGCACCGGGACGGGCATGGTTGTACGTCCGGTCGCGGATCGCCGGGTTCTGTTCGAGCAGCCGCCGGTAGTGGCTCTGCACCCGCAGCCCGTCCCCGGTCGACCAGGAGTTGCGTTCGCAGGAGGTGAGCACCAGGCAGGAGGCGAAGCCGGTGCTGATCGAGTCGCCGAGGGCGGCGATGCCGCCGGGCCCGCTCGACGGCCTGGCGCTCGTGGTGGGGCGGGGTTCCGCGGAGTTGCCGCCCTCGCAGGCCAGTGCGACGAGCGCCGCGAGACAGGCCAGTGCGGCGACCCAGCGTCGAGGCATGACGTCTCTCCCGTTCCCGCAGCACAGAGCGACAGCGCGGTAACTCTATGCGCAGGATGTGGTGGGTCGGGAAGTTGCTGTCGGGTATGCGGCAGAGCGCCGACGCGGAAGCCGTCGGGGTGCTATGCGTCCCGCCACGGTGCCCGCTGACCGTGCAGCCACCAGTGCAACACCCGGGTGATCCGGGGCAGCACCAGATAGGTCATCAGCGGGGTCAGGCAGAGCGTCATCAGCAGCACCCGGGCCGCCAGCGGCACCGCGTCGAGGAAGCGGCTCGTCAGCAGGGTGGCGGTCAGGCTCAGGGGGAAGAACGCCAGCCAGATGGTCACCGCCTGCTTCCAGCGGGGCGGCGAGGCGGGCGGGGCCGGCTCCACCGGGTCCACCGAGTGCTCCAGCGGCGGATCGAACCAGCCCTCGATCCCGGTGCGCCGCTCGACCCGGGTGTGCTCGACGATGCCCTGCGCCGAACTGAGCCACCAGTGCCGCTGCGGCGACTCTTCCCACCGGCGCAGCGTCTCGGCGTCGGCGAAGCGGTAGAGCATGTGCCACTCCGGCGAACCGGGGCCGCTCTGCACCCAGCCGGCGCCGAGAAATCCGGGGAACGCCTCGGCCAGCGCGGTGCCGGCCCGCATCCAGGCCACCATCTCGCTGGCCCGGCCGGGATCGACGCGGCGGGCGATGGAGACGGTCACCGGTACGGCGAGGGTCATTGACATGCGCCCATCCTGCGGTCGACGAGGCCGCGGCGCGAACGGATGTGCCGGAGCACACCGGCGGGGGGCGGGTGCACAGGCGCGCAGTACCGGTTAATCCGGCCGATCGGGGGTAGATCGGTGGGTATGACGAGATCGCAGCCCCGGCGCGCCCGTGGCACGGTCGGCCACGCGAACAGCGCGTTGAACCTTCGGCTCACCCTCGCCAGCTTCGGGCTGGTGATCATGGTGCTCTTCGCGGTGCTGGCGTTCTGGGCCGGCATCGCCTGGCTCGGCGTACTCTGCGCGATCTTCGCCGTGGTCGCCGTGGTCGACCTGGTCGTGATCCAGCGCCGCCGCGCCGCTCGCCGCCGCGAGGAGCCGGGCGTACGACACTCGTTGTTCGAGTGACAGGAGGACGGAATGCCGCACATCGCCACCACCAACCCCGCCACCGGACAGGTGCTCAAGACCTATGAGGCGATGTCCACCGAGCAACTCGACGACGCCATCGAACGCACCGACCTCGCGTTCCACCAGCTGCGGGCGACGACCGTCGGCCAGCGCGCCCAGTGGATGAACGCCGCGGCCGACCTGCTGGACGCCGAGCGCGACGAGATCGCCCGGATCATGACCACGGAGATGGGCAAGACGTACGTCGCGGCGCAGGCCGAGGTGACCAAGTGCGCCTCCGCCGCCCGCTTCTACGCCGACAAGGCCCCCGCGTTCCTCGCCGACGAGCCCGCCGACGCCGACGCCGTGAAGGCCATCCGGGCGTTCATCCGCTACCAGCCGATCGGCGTGGTGCTCGCGGTCATGCCGTGGAACTTCCCGCTCTGGCAGGTGATGCGCTTCGCCGCCCCGGCGCTGATGGCCGGCAACACCGGCCTGCTCAAGCACGCCTCGAACGTGCCGCAGACCGCGCTGCTGCTGGAGGACGTGTTCCGACGAGCAGGCTTCCCCGAGGGGGCCTTCACCACGGTGCTGGTCGACTCGGAGGCCGTCGACCACATCCTCAGCGACCCCCGGGTACGCGCCGCGACGCTCACCGGCAGCGAACCCGCCGGCCGGTCCATCGCGCAGATCGCCGGGCGGGAGCTGAAGAAGACCGTCCTCGAACTCGGTGGCAGTGACCCCTTCGTGGTGATGCCCTCGGCCGACGTGGACCGGGCCGCCGAGGTGGCCACCACCGCCCGCTGCCAGAACAACGGCCAGTCCTGCATCGCGGCGAAGCGGTTCATCGTGCACACCGACGTGTTCGACGCCTTCGCCGAGAAGTTCGCCGCCAACATGGCCGCGCTGCGCGTCGGCGACCCGATGGACCCGAACACCGACGTCGGGCCGCTGGCCAGCGAGCGTGGCCGCGACGAGGTGCACGCCCAGGTCCGCGACGCGGTCGACAACGGCGCGACAGTGCTCTGCGGCGGCGAGCCGCCGAGCGGCGACGGCTGGTTCTACCCGCCGACAGTGGTCACCGACCTCACCCCGCGGATGCGGATGTGGTCCGAGGAGGTCTTCGGCCCGGTCGCCGGCCTGTTCCGGGTCTCGTCGTACGAGGAGGCAATCGAGGTCGCCAACGGCACCAGCTTCGGGCTCGGCTCGAACGCCTGGACGCGGGACCCGGCCGAGCAGGAGCGCTTCGCCACCGACCTGGACGCCGGCAACGTCTTCATCAACGGGATGACCACCTCGTACCCGGAGTTGCCGTTCGGGGGTGTGAAGAACTCCGGGTACGGGCGGGAGTTGTCGGCGCTGGGCATGCGGGAGTTCTGCAACACCAAGACGGTCTGGGTGGGCGAGGGCGCCGCCTCGGCCGGCGCTGGCGCGCACGCGGAGTAGTTCGGGGCGCGGCACGCGTCAGCCGGTGCCGTCGTGGGTAGGAGGTGTGCCCATGACGTCGTTCGGTTTTCACGCCTCGCATGAGCAGATCGGTCCACGCGCCCTCCTGGAGGCGGTGATCCACGCCGAGCGGGCCGGCTTCGACGCCGCCATGTGCTCCGACCACTTCTCCCCGTGGAGCGCCCGGCAGGGCGAGTCCGGCTTCGCCTGGTCCTGGCTGGGCTCGGCGTTGCAGGCCACCGGCATGCCGTTCGGCGTCGTCAACGCGCCCGGTCAGCGGTACCACCCGGCGATCATCGCGCAGGCGATCGGCACCCTGGGCGCGATGTACCCGGGCCGGTTCTGGGCGGCCCTGGGCACCGGCGAGGCCAGCAACGAGCACATCACCGGCGACCCGTGGCCTCGCAAGGACGTGCGCGCCGCCCGGCTGCGCGAGTGCGTGGACGTGATCCGGGCACTGCTGGCCGGCGAGGAGGTCAGCCACGACGGCCTGGTCCGGGTGGATCGGGCCCGGCTGTGGACCCGCCCCGAGCAGCCGCCCGCGCTGGTCGGGGCCGCCGTCAGTGTGGCCACCGCCCGCTGGTGCGCCGAATGGGCGGACGGGCTGATCACCGTGAACGCCCCGGTGGCGCACCTGCGCGAGATGATCGACGCGTACCGGGACGCGGGCGGACGTGGGCCGCTGCACCTCCAGGTGCACGTCTCCTGGGCGCCGGAGCAGGCCCAGGCCGAGGCGCTCGCGTACGACCAGTGGCGCAGCAACGTCTTCGCCCCGCCGGTCTGTTGGGACCTGGAGACCGTCGAACACTTCGACGTGGTCTCCGCCGACGTGCCAGCACGGCGGGTCGCCGAGGTGGTGAACGTGTCGGCGGACCTGGGTCGGCACGTCGGCTGGCTGGAGGAGTACGCGCAGCTCGGCTTCGACCAGATCGCCCTGCACCACGTCGGGCAGGAGCAGCGCGGCTTCATCGACGCGTTCGGCGCGGAGGTGCTGCCGAAGCTGCGCCCGGGCGGCTGATCGAACAGGCGTACCCCTAGGCTCGTACCCCATGGAAAGCCTGTTTCCGGTCGTCGTCTTCCTGGCGATCGCCACCCTGGGCGCCGCGTTGGCCCGCCGGCTCGGTCTGCTCGCGCCTATCGTGCTGGTCGTCCTCGGCCTGGCGCTCTCGTTCGTGCCAGGCTTCCCGCAGGTGGAACTCGACCCGGAGTTGGTGCTGGTCGGCATCCTGCCGCCGCTGCTCTACGTGGCCGCGCTGGAGACCTCGGTGCCGGCGTTCAAGAACAACATCCGGCCGATCCTGCTGCTCGCGGTCGGCCTGGTGTTGTTCACCGCGTTCGTGGTCGGGTTGGTGCTGCACCTGCTGTTGCCGCAGCTGCCGTTCGCGATCTGCCTCGCCCTCGGCGCGGTGGTCGCCCCGCCGGATGCCGTGGCCGCCACGGCCGTCGCCCGTCGGGTCGGGCTGCCCCGCCGGGTCGTCACCATCCTGGAGGGCGAGAGCCTGGTCAACGACGCTACCGCGCTCGTGCTGCTACGGGTCGCGACGATGGCCACCGTCGGCTCGGCCGTCGGCGCCGACAAGATCGCCATCGAGGTATTGCGGTCCACCGGCGGCGGCATCCTGATCGGGGCGCTCGGGGCGCTGGTGTTCGGCTTCCTGCACCGGCGGATCACCGACCCGCTGCTGGACAACGCGCTGTCGCTGATCATTCCGTTCGCTGTGGTGTTCACCGCCGAACACCTGCACGCCTCCGGTGTGGTCGCCGTGGTCGTCACCGGCCTGGTGCTCGGGCACAAGCTGCCCCAGCTGCTGTCGGCGGCGTCCCGGTTGCAGATCGGCGCGTTCTGGCGGCTGGTCCGTTTCCTGCTGGAGGGCCTGGTCTTCCTGTTGGTCGGGCTCCAACTGCGGGAGGTGCTGCGCGATCTCGACGAGCCGATCGGCTCGCTCATCCTGATCACCTTCGCGGTGCTCGCCACCGTCTTCCTGACCCGCTTCGTCTGGCTCTTCCCGGCCACCTACCTGGCCCGGTTGGTCCCCCGGGTCCGCCGCCGTGACGAGCGGCCGTCACCGAAGTTCCCGATCATCATCGGCTGGGCGGGCATGCGAGGCGTGGTGACCCTGGCCGCCGCGCTGGCCCTGCCGCTGACCCTGGCCGGCGACGAGCCGTACCCCAGGGCGTTGTTGATCTGGCTGGCCTTCGCCGTGATCGTTTTCACCCTGGTCGGCCAGGGCGCCACCCTGCCGCTGGTCGCCCGCCGGTTGAAGCTGCCGCAGGACGACCCGGTGCAGGACGCGCTCTCCGCGGCCGCCGTGCAGCAGCAGGCCAGCAAGGCCGCACAGGACCGCCTCGACGAGTTGGCAGACAGCGCACCGGATGCGGTGGTGGACCGGCTGCGCCGAGCGGTGGAAGACCGCACCAACATGGCGTGGGAACGACTCGGCGGCGACGAGCGGGAGACCCCGTCGCAGGCGTACGGTCGGCTGCGGCAGGAGATGATCGACGCCGAGCGGGACGTGTTCCGGGCGGCCCGGGACTCCGGTCGGATCCCTGAGGAAGTGCTGGTGCGGGCCTACCGTGACCTGGACCTGGAAGAGTCGTTGCTGCGAGAGGTTGAGAAGTGAGCTGTCAGCACCTGACCGAGGCCGGTGCCGCCGAGCCGCGTACCCCCGACGAGTGCGCGGACTGCGTCGCCACCGGCGACACCTACTGGGTGCACCTGCGCACCTGTCTGAGCTGCGGGCAGGTCGGCTGCTGTGACTCGTCGCCGAACCAGCACGCGAGCAAGCACTTCGCGTCCACCGGCCACCCGGTGATCCGCTCGGCGCAGCCGGGCGAGGCCTGGCGCTGGTGCTTCGTCGACGAGGAGATCGGCTGATCGTTGGCCGACGTCGGGTCGCCGCACCGTTCGGTGAGCGGTAGCAGCACGTGGGGCCGTGGCGCGACGTAAGCGGCGGCTCAGCCAGAGGGGGTGGCCAACCGATCGCGCCGCCGTCGGTCGCTCGCTCTGGTCACGTCCGTCGGTGGTACTGGTTGCGGCGGGGGAGCTGTTCGGGGTCTAGCCAGGCCGGCGGAATGAACTCGGGGTGGCCGTCACCGCCGAGCCGGACGGTCCATTCGCCACGGTGGACGTGTCGGTGATGGTGGCCGCAGAGCAGCACGGCGTTGGTCAGGCTGGTGTCGCCGCCGTCGGCCCAGTGCCGGATGTGGTGGGCGTCGCACCAGCGCGGTGGGCGGTCGCAGCCGGGGAAGGCGCAGCCTCGGTCACGCAGCACCAGGGCGCGGCGTAGCGGGCCGGTGATGAGCCGGCGTTGTCGCCCGACGTCGAGTGGCTGGCTCGCGCCGCCAAGGACGGCGGGGAGGACGGCGGCGTCGCACGCGAGCCGGCGCACGGCCTCGGGAGTGAGATGCAGGCCGGTGTCGAGAGCGGCGGCGCCGAGCTGCCGCGCCAACCCGTCGTAGCTGGTGGTGACGACGAGTTGGGCAGGATCGCCTCCGTGCTCGGGCAACTCGCCGGTGCGTAGGGCAAGCCGACAAAGGTCGGCGAACGCGTCGTGCCGGCGTTGCCCGGGAGAACGCGGATCGTCTGGGCCGGACGGTGCGGTCAGCGGGTCGATCGCGGCGCGCAGCAGGCCGGCCGCCTCGCCGTCGAGGATGCCGGACAGCCGTAGCCGGCCGTCCCGCAGCTCCGACAGCGTGACATGACGGTCTCGGCAGGCTCGGCGGGCCTCGGCCTCCATCGCCGCCCTGGCGGCGGCATCGGCGACCTCTGGGGCGACGTGGTCGAGGATCTGGGTGCCCAGCTTGCGCAGCAGGGTCGGCTCGAACTGCCCGGCCCACTCGACCAGGACGCCCACTGCCTTCTCGGCCGCCTCGGCACCGGCGGCCGTGTGCACTGTGCTGACCGTGTCGGCGATGACCCGGACCTGCTCCACGTCGACCGCTCCGCCGGCCAGCGCGTCCCGCACACCGGCCGGGGCGGCATCGAGCGTCGCGGCCAATTCGACCAGACGGCGGGCGGCACCAACCCCGAGGCGCAACCGGTCCCGTAGCCACACGGCCGTCGAGGACGCGCCCTGCGCGGTCGCGATGCCTCGACCGTCCAACTCCCGCACGAGGGCCAGCTTGACCGCGGCCAGGCGTTGCTCGAGTCGGTGCGTGGCGTCGAGTGCCGCGACGAGGTCGTGCTCCGGAAGAGCCCACGCCGACGCGTCAACGCAGCCGGCGACTGCCGCCTCCGCCTGCGCCAACTCCTCCAACATGGAACCGACAGTAGAACAGGTGTACGACAGATTCCGGTGGTGAGCGAGGCTTGGCGGCTCAGGCTTGGCGGCTCCGGGCGACGCCGGTGGGCGGCGAGTGTGAGCGGCGAGGGTGGGCGGTGACGATAAGCGGCGAGGGTGGGCGGTGACGATGGGCGGTGACGATGGGCGGTGACGGTGGGCGGCCCGCCCGGGAGCGATAGCTGATCTTCGGAGGCGCCGGTGCGCCGGGCTCAGCGGCTGATGCCGTCGACGAGACGTTCGGTGGCGAGGCAGGAGACGAGACAGCGTTCCTTCGCGTCACCGCTCAGCCGGGCGGTCCAGTCGGTGAGGCCGCCGTCGCCGATCTCCAGGCTGCCGTCCAGGACGGTGATCCGCAGGGCACAGCCCGTGTAGTAGCCGCGACCGCGAGACCGCTCCGGTTCGTCCACGAGCGGCACCACACCTGCGCCGAGGGCCGGTCGGATGGTGTCGGCCAGCCGATCCCGGACGGCATCATCGTCGAAGGTGGTGACGTGCAGCTGCGGCGCGGCGGCCGGTGCCAGCTCGGCGAGGACGGTCCGCCAGTAGGTGAGGTGCCGGACCAGCAGCCGGGCCTGCGTGCCGCCCGAGCCGGTGTCCCGGGCGCTGGACACCAGGGCGAATAGCCGGAAGTGCGCCGACGCGTCGCCGCCGAAGTCCTGCGCCCGCAGCACCCGATGGGCGGCGGCCAGGTGCACCTCACCCTGTCGGCGGCGACGCAAGGCCGCCTCGATGGCGAGGGCGTTTGTGGGATCGCTCAGCACCTCGCTGGCGCGCATCGTGGTGACGATCCTGTTCTGGCTGACCGGTGCGATCGCCGAGCAGGCGCCGACCGGTACGACCGGCGACAGCTCCACCCCGGCGACGTCGGCGGGCAACAGTTGCCACATCCGGGCCTCCACCCGTGCGAGCACGCGCGGATCGGCGCGGGCCGGGCGGACGAAGCGGTCCTCGCGCCAGCGGCGTACCACCTCGGAGGGGCGGATGGTCGCCGCCCGGTCGCGGGCCACGCTCAACAGCAGACTGCGCAGGTCCGCGCCGGACAGCCCGGCAAGAGCGGTCCGCGTCCCCGTCGGCATCTCCGCCCACACCCGACGCTCCGCGCCGGCCAGTTCGCCGCCATCCATGGCATGACCATGGCTCACCCGGAGCGTCGGATCCACCGAGTTTGGTAGCGAGCGGTGCATCGTCTACGGCATCAGCTCGAAAGCACCACCAGGAGAACGGGTCGCCGTATCGGTCATCCGCGGTCGTCCGGCGGCAACTCGGGGCCTCACCATTGGGATGATCGGCATCTATGATCCACCGACATCACGACGGTGACGGGGGATGCGACGTGATTGAGGCGATCTTCTTCGACGTTGGTGGGACCATTCTCGACGAGTCCCACGAGTTCGCTGCCTGGGCCGACTGGCTCGGCGTGCCCCGACACACCTTCTCGGCGATCTTCGGTGCGGTGATCGCCCGGGGTCTGGACTATCAGGAGACGTTCCGGGTCTTTCGGCCCGACTTCGACCTCACCGTCGAGCTGGAGCGTCGGGCGGCTGCCGGCCAGCCGGAGTCGTTCGCCGAGGAGGATCTCTACCCGGACGCGCGGGGGTGCCTGGAGTCCTTGAAGGACCAGGGCATGTTGGTGGGCCTGGCCGGTAACCAGCCAGCTCATGCGGAGGCGACCCTGCGCGATCTCGACCTTCCGGTGGACGTGATCGGCACGTCGCACGGGTGGGGCGTGGCGAAGCCGGCACCGGCGTTCTTCGAGCGGGTCGTCGCAGCGGGCGGCGGTGTCGCGTCGTCGATCCTGTACGTCGGCGACCGGCCCGACAACGACGTGCGCCCGGCCCTGGAGGCGGGCATGAAGACGTGCCTGATCCGACGCGGTCCGTGGGGGCACATCCTCGACCCCTCCACGGTGGCCGAGCGGTGCCTGTTCCGGATCGACTCACTGGACGAACTCCCGAGCCTGGTGGCGAAGCACAACGCGGCCGGCGGTTGACCCGCCGGCCGCGCGTCGTGCGGTCCTGGTGACCGCCCCTCCCCGGGCGGGCACCAGGACGTCGGTCAGGTCAGTGAGCAGGCCGCTCCGTTGACAGTGACCAGGCCGGGGCCCGGGTTGGCGCCGCCGCCCGTCGTCGCGTTGAAACCGAACGTCACAGTGCCGCCGGGTGCGATCTTGGCGTTGTACGACTCGTTGCGCGCGGTCACCGTCGCGCCGGACTGGGCGACCTTCGCCAGCCACGCCTCGCGTACCCGCTGGTCACCGGTGAACGCGAAGCGCACGCTCCAGCCGTTGATGGCCGCGGTGCCCGTGTTCTGGATGGTCAGCTGCCCGGTGAACCCGGTGCCGCCCTGCCAGGCGCCGTAGTTGGTGTAGCGCGCCGTGCAGGTGGTGGCCGGCACCGCGCCGGCGTCACCCTGGTCGGCCAGGAACGAGGAGATCCAGGTCAGCGCCGAGTTCCAGTTGATCGCCACCTCGTTTGTCGAGTACGAGTTGATGTCGTCGACGTAGCAGAACATCGGCTCGCAACCGGCCAGCAGTTGTGCCACGAACGGGTCCTGGAGGGCCGCGTTCGGGCCACCGGCGAGGGAGCCGGCGGGCGGTCGGGGCAGGTTCGGGTCGAGCTGGTGGCCGAAGATCCGACTGTGCTGGTTCTGCGCGGCGTGCTCTCCCCACCCGGTGACGTAGGAGATGTTCAGGGCGTTGCGACCGAGGATGTAGTCCATGGCCTGTACGGCGCCGTCGCGGTAGACGGGGTTGCGGGTCAGGTCGAACGCGGTGGCCAGCACGACGGCGTTGTTGATGACGTTGCTGTTGCCGCCCCAGAAGTAGCTGTTGGCGTCACCGGGCATCGGCAGCCCGTACGCCTGCCGGCGCAGCTCGACGAGGTACGTGTCGGCGGCGGCGGTGACCGAGGCGCGGACCCGGGCCAGGTCGGCGGCGGGTAGCCCGTTCGGCACAGTGGCCAGGTCGAGGCGGCCCAGCGCGGCCACGCTCTGCCAGCCGAAGCCCCGTGCGTCGAACACGTTTCCGGTGTGGTGCGGTGAGGCGGTCAGGTCGGCCAGGTAGTTCTGCGCACCGGTGGTCAGGTACAGCTCGGCAGCCGCCCAGTAGAACTCGTCGGTGACGTTGCTGTCGTCGTACGCGCCGCCGCCGGTGCCGTCGGTCGGGCTGGCGTACACCGCCGGGTGGGCCTTGGCCGCGGCGTAGGCGGTCTTCGCGGCAGTGCCGCAGCGGGTCGCGAACGCCGCGTCGTACGGTGCGAAGAGCCGGGCGCACTGGGCGGCCGTCGCGGCCAGGTTGAGGGTGGCCGCTGTCGACGGTGGGTGCAGCTCGCGCGGCTGCGGGTCGTCCTGCGGCGAGAGGGGCAGCCCGGTCCAGTTCTGATCGTGGATCTTGTGGTGGACCATGCCGGCGAGCGGCTTGCCGGCGGGCACCTGCATGCGCAGCAGAAACTCCAGCTCCCAGCGCGCCTCGTCGAGGATGTCCGGCACCCCGTTGTCGCGCTCGGGCACCCGCAGCGTTCCGTCGGCGAGTTCCGCGCCGCCGTTGGCGGTGGCCGCCGTCCTGGTCCGCTCGAAGGTGTTCAGCAGTTGGTAGGTGGCGATGCCGCCGTTGACCACGTACTTGCCGTGGTCGCCGGCGTCGTACCAACCGCCGCGCACGTCCAGGGAGTAGTCGCAGACACCCGGCTGGCAGGGCACGTTGGTGTCGCCCTGGTTGGGGGCGACGCCGAGGTGGCCGGCGGGCCGGGCGTACTCGTCGCCGATCAGGTCACCGTCGATGGCGATGCCGCTGCGCTGGGCGTAGAAGAACTGCAACGAGTCGGAGCGCAGCTGGTCGTAGAGGGCGCCGGAGATGTCGAACGGGTGGCTCGTCTCGCCGTCCACGGTGAGCGTGAGCCCGCTGCCGGGGGTGCGGTAGCTGGAGAAGTCGACAGTCTGCACGTTCTGCCCGGAGGCGGCGTCGACACCCCGAGCGGTGGTGGTGCCACTGGCCACGACGGCGCCGGCGGCGCTGCGCAGCTGCCAGGGCAGCGCTTCGGTGGCCTCGGTGACGACAGTGGCGTTCTTCGGGCCGCCGGGAAGGTAGCCGACCTGGTTGACGCGCACCCGTGGCCCGGTGTCCGGCTCGTACGGCTCGGGCGGCTCGCCGCCGCGCAGCGAGACGTCGTCCAGGCAGATGGTCTGCGCCTGGGCGGAACCGCCGACCTGGAAGATCAGTTGGGCGCTGGGGTTGTCGTCCGGGACGGTGAAGGTCTGCTCGACCCGCTGGAGGGTGCCGGTCGCTGTGGCGTCCACTGCCGCGTACGTGGTGTACGGGGCGCTGCCGAGCTGCAACACGGCCTTGACCGCGGCGCCGGGGGTGGCGGAGACCGCGAAGCCGAGGGTGTATTCGGCGCCGGCGATCAGCGGCACGCCGTCCTGGCCGATGCCGGCGTCCCACGGGTTGGCCAGCCCGCCCGCGACTGTGGTGCAGAGCTGGCCGTCGGTGACCGCCAGCGCGCCGGTGCCGAAGGAGAACCAGGGGCTCACCCCGGCGCTGAAGTCGCCGTTGTCGATTTGTTCGGGGGCGTCCGGTGGTGGGTCGGCGTGGGCCGCGCCGGCGCCCGCGCCGGTGAGGGCCAGAGTGGTCGCCGCAGCCAACAGGAGGCGGCGTCGGGATGGCGTCACGGGGAGTCCTTCCGGGACGGAAAGTGGGACGTTGGTGGTGGCAGGGTGATGCGACGGAAGCTGGGAGCGCTCCCAGGTATCGGCTCGATGTTTCCAGTGCCGGTACGTCATGTCAATTGATCTGGTTGGATGGGTTTCCGCATCCGACAAGGGCGGTCAGCCCGAGCGGGCACCCTGACGCGCCCCCACCCGGACGTGAGATTGGCCGCGCCACGCGCCGTCGTCCTGATCTCCTAGAGACAACTGCGCCCTTCGCCTGGCAGGCTGCCTCCCATGACCCTGAAGCTGCGTTCCGTGGGAACGAGCGACCGTGGGCTGATCCGCAGCGGAAACCAGGACGCCCTGCACGCCGGCACCTGGCTCGTCGCCGTCGCCGACGGCATGGGCGGAATGGCCGCCGGCGACCTGGCCAGCGCCCTCACCATCGACGCGTTCGCCCCGCTGGACGTGGAGACACCCGAGGACGCCCTGGTGGCCGCGCTCGAAGGTGGCATCGCGCTGGCCACCTCCCGGATCCGACAGGCGGTCGCCGAGGATTCCGAGCGCCAGGGCATGGGCACCACGCTGACCGCCCTGCTCTTCGCCCGTACCGGCAGCTGCCTGGCGCTCGCGCACGTCGGCGACTCCCGGGCCTACCTGTTCCGCGAGGGCGTGCTCAAGCAGGTCACCAGGGACGACACGTTCGTCCAGATGCTGGTGGACCAGGGCGTGATCACCGCGGACCAGGCCAGCAGCCACCCGCGCCGGGCCGTGGTCACCCAGGCGTTGCAGGGCGAAGAGGTCTCACCGTCGTACGCGACAATGGTGCCCCGGGCCGGCGACCGGTGGCTGCTGTGCAGCGACGGCCTCTCCAACGTGGTCCGCCCGGACACCCTCACCGAGGTGCTCAGCGGCTATCCGGACCGGGACGCCTGCGCCGCCAAGCTGATCGACCTGGCCCTGCACGCCGGCGCGCCGGACAACGTCACAGTCGTGGTGGCCGACGTCGTCGAGGAGTAGGCCGGCGCTCAGCGCCGACGTGGCGTGGCGTGCCGGGTGGGTGTCGCCGTTCCCGGATCCTCCGGCCACGGGTGCCGGGGATAGCGCCCGCGTAGCTCGGAGCGGACCTGCGGATAACCGGTACGCCAGAACGACGCCAGGTCGGCGGTGACCGCCACCGGCCGGCCGGCGGGGGAGAGCAGGTGCAGCAGCACCGGCACCCGACCGTCGGCGATGCGGGGGGCCGCCGGCCAGCCGAACGTCTCCTGGAGCTTCACGGCGAGCACCGGCGCGGCCGGGTCGCCGTAGTCCAGCCGGATCCGAGAACCACTCGGCACCTCGATCCGCTCCGGGGCCAGCTCGTCGAGGCGGGCGGCCTGTGCCCAGGGCAGCAGCCGACGCAGCGCCGACGACACGTCCACTCGCGCCAGGTCGGCCCGGCGTCGCCCGGCGGCCAGCTCCGGGCCCAACCACGTCGGCGCGGCGTCGAGCAACGAGTCGTCCCCGACCTCCGGCCACGGCTCGCCCAGGTGGTGCCGGAGGAACGCGAGCCGCTCGCGCAGCGCCCGCGCCGCCGGTGTCCAGGGCACCAGCCCCAGCCCCTCCTGGCGCAGGCCGCTCAGCAGCGCGGCGGCCACCTCCGCCCGGTCCGGCCGGTCCAGCCGTCGCTGCACCAGCTCGATGGCGCCCAGCCGGGTCACCTCCCGGGCCACCACGTCCCCGTCCGACCAGCCGACCTCGCGGTCGGTTCGCAGCAACGGACCGGCCGCCTCCCGGGCCGTCGCCTCGTCCACCGGGGAGGCCCGGCGGATGCGGGCCGACGGCGCGCCGGGGGTGCGGTCCGCGACCGCCACCGCCAGCCAGTCGGACCCGGTCAGCCCCGAGCCGGCCGCCAGCTCCGCGGCGGTCCCGCCGGTCATCAGGTACGCCGAACCGCCCGGCCGCCGTACCCTGGCCAACCGTTCCGGGTACGCCAGACCGACGAGCAGCCCGGCGGCGAGATCGTCGCTCAGTCCACCCGAGTCGGTGCGGCCGGTGGCGTCAGCGCGGCCCTTCGGCGGGGCGCCGGCAGGCAGCGCGGCCCGCAGCCGGCGTACCTCGGTGCGCCAACGGGCCGTCGCGCCCGCGTCCACGCCGGCGCGCAGCCGACGCCAACCGGCGACCAGATCGTCACCGGGGCCGGCCGCGCTCTCCTCGGCGAGCAGGGCGACCACCTCGGCGGCCCGGTCGGCACCGACCCGGCCGGCCCCGTCGAGCAGCGCCCGGGCCAGCCGTGGGTGCGCCCCGGCGGCCGCGATCGACCGCCCCCGCGCCGTGATCCGACCGTCGGCGTCGACAGCGCCCAGGGTCTCCAGGGTTTCCCGGGCCACTGTCATCGCGGCCGTCGGCGGCGCGTCGGGCAACGCGAGCCCGACGCCGTCCGGTCGGCCCCAGGCGGCCAGCTCCAACGCGAAGCCGGTCAGGTCGGCGGTGGCGATCTCCGGCTCGGCACGAGCGGGCAGTCGCTCGTGGGTCGCCGCCGACCAGCACCGGTAGACGTACCCGGGGGCCTCCCGACCGGCCCGGCCGGCCCGCTGGGTGGCGGCGGCGCGGGAGACCGGCACGGTGACCAGCGCACCCAGCCCGCGAGCCAGGTCGATCCGGGGCACCCGGGACAGCCCGGCGTCCACCACGATCCGCACACCCGGCACTGTCAGACTGGTCTCGGCCAGCGCGGTGGCCAGCACCACCCGCCGCCGGTCCGCGCGACGCAGCGCCGCGTCCTGCTCGGCGCCGCGTTGACGACCGTGCAGCGGCAGCAGCGCGACCACGTCCCGCAGGTCGGCCAGCCGGCCGGTGACCGCCGCGATCTCGCCGGCCCCGGGCAGGAAGACGAGCACGTCGCCGTCGTGCTCGCGCAGCGCCCGCCGGACGGTGGCGGCCACGTGGTCGAGCAGGGCCCGGTCCACCGGCCCGGCCCCGGGCGGGGCGATCGGGCGCGCCGGAGGCATCCAGATCCGCTCCACCGGGTGCAAAGCCGAGTCGGCCCGTACCACAGGGGCCGGGGTGGGCCCGCCCAGCAGCGCGGCGAACCTGTCGGTGTCGGGGGTCGCCGACATCGCCAGCAGCCACAGGTCCGGCCGGAGAGTGGCGCGCGCCTCCACTGTGAAGGCCAGCGCGAGGTCGGCGTCGAGTTGGCGCTCGTGGCACTCGTCGAGCAGCACGGCACCCGTGCCGGGAAGCTCCGGGTCGTGGTGCAGCCGGCGGACCAGCAGGCCGGTGGTGACCACCTCGATCCGGGTGGCCGGGCCGACCCGGCGCTCGCCGCGTACCGCGTAGCCGACCCGCTCACCGACCCGCTCGCCGAGCAGCTCGGCCATGCGCCGGGCGGCGGCACGGGCCGCCACCCGGCGGGGTTGGGCGATCACCACCCGACCGGTCACCCGGTCGGCCACGGCCAGCGGCGCGAGGGTGGTCTTGCCGGTGCCCGGCGGGGCCACCAGCACACCGGCGCCGGCCGCGTCGAGTGCCGCGACAAGCGCCGGCAGCACCGGACGGACCGGCAGGTCAACTGTTACGTCGGAGAGCACGGCCCAGTCTCGCACCGGGACGGGTGCGTCAGGAGCGACGGACCTCGCCGACGCCGAGCACGAACGCCCGCCAGGCCGTCGCGCCGAAGGCGAGCACCGGGCCGGAGCGGTCCTTGCTGTCCCGGACGGCGACCTGACCGTCGACTGTCGCGACCTCCACGCAGTTGCCGTTGCCGCTGCTGCGCGTGCTGGTGCGCCAGTCCGCTCGGGTCAGGTCGTACGCCGTCATCCGCGGTACCTCTCGTCTGCGTCGGCGTGCCGCAGAAGCGGTCACGCAAAGTTACGAGAAGCATGCTCAAGACGGGTCAACGACGCCGTCGGATCGAGCGCCATCCGGCACAGCTCCTCGTGCAGAAGGCTATACCCGAGCACATGATCGGCTTCCTCCAGAGCCAGCCCCATCGTGAGGTTATCCAGGTAAACCACTGACGCGTCGGCGGCATCGGCGAAGTTGAGGATCACGTACGGGGTGCTCATCGCGGGATGTCCGCCAGCGGTGAAGGGAAGTACCTGGATTGTCACGTTGGGTAGCTGCGCGATCCGGCTCATGTGGACCAGTTGTTCGGCCATCACGGCGGCGCCGCCGACCGGGCGCAGGAGCACCGCCTCGTTGAGGATCACCGACAGATCGACCGGGTCCTCGCGGCGCAGCACCTCCTGCCGGCGCAGCCGGGCGGCGATCTTGCGCTCCAGACCGTCCTCGCCGGCGGTGCGCCGGAAGATCTCCCGGGCGTACGCCTCGGTCTGCAACAGCCCGGGCACCGACTCGGCCTCGTACGTGCGCAGCGCCGCCGCCTCGGCCTCCAGCCCGACGTAGAACTCGAACCACTCCGGGAGCACGTCGCTGTAGTTCTGCCACCAGCCGCGCTGCTGTGCTCCCCGGGCGATCTCGATCAGCGCCTCGGCATCCGAACCGGTCACCTGGTACAGCGCGAGAGCCGCTCGGACGTCACGCGGTTTGATGCCGATCTGCGCGGTCTCGATGCGGGAGAGGTTGCTCTTCGACATGTCGAGCTGACGGGCCGCCACATCGAGTGTCATGCCCGCGCGTTCCCGAAGTTGGCGGAGTTCCCGGGCGATGCGGCGTCGCCGCACTGTGGGGCTTGCGGCGGGCCGAATGGCGGGAGTGGCGGTCACCGTCCGAGTCTGCCACGACAAGATCCGCAGGTCGCATATGCACGGAGTGCAACTTTCGAATCTGGGAGTTGCGTTGCAGTAGCTGTCGGTGCATCCTTTCCCGGTCGCGATCACTGTGGACACACCTGTGCGGGAGGACCGTTGCTCATCGCCGACGAGTTCTTCCTGATCGCACACAACGACAGTCGCGGCAAGGCCAAGCTGCACCCGGCGGCGACCGGGCTGGGGCTGGCCGGCGGGCTCCTCGGTGAGCTGATCCTCTATGGACATATCACCGTCACGGCCGGGCACATCACCGTCATCGACCGGCGTCCGCCGGCCGATGCCCTGGCGCACACGGTGCTGGACCAGTTGGTCGGTGAGTCCCAGCACCGGGAGCTGCGCACCTGGCTGAGCTTCCTGGCGCAGAGCGCCACGACCTCGGTGGGGGAGCGGTTGGCCCGCGCCGGGGTGCTGCGCCGCCAGGAGAGTCGCCGGCTGCTGCGTACCTCGGTCAGTTACCTGCCGATCGACCTCAACGCGGTGGCCTGGCCGGCCACCCGGCTGCGGGCCCTGCTGGACCGGCCGGACCCGCCGGGCGTGCCGGACGCCCTGCTGCTCGGCCTGGTCGTGGCCGCGGGACTGACCCGCGAGGTGCTGTGGAGCGCCGGCCCCCGCGCGCACCACCGGCTGAACGTCCTCATCCCCGCGCTGCCGGCGCCACTCAAGGAACTCGTCGGGCACACCGAGGCAGCCGTCGGCGCCGCCGTGCTGCGCGGCATTCCCTGATCTCCCTCCGGTAACCCCCAACCCTCCCCTCGTCAATCGGAGTAGTCGTATGCCCCCGACATCGACAGTCGACCGACCCAGCAACGTCTCCGAAGCCCTGGCCCGAGGCCGCCTCGGCATCCCCTCGGTGATCTTCTTCGTCCTCTCCGCCGCCGCGCCGCTGACAGTGGTGGCCGGCGTCGTCACCACCGGCTACGGCGTCATCGGGGTGACCGGCATCCCGCTGGCCTTCCTGCTGATCGCCGCGGTGCTCGCGCTCTTCTCGGTGGGTTACGTGGCGATGTCCCGTCGGGTGGAGAACGCCGGCGCCTTCTACGCCTACATCTCCCGTGGCCTCGGCCGACCGGCCGGCGTGGGCGCCGCCTGGGTGGCGCTGATCGCGTACAACGCGTTGCAGGTCGGGCTGTACGGCACCATCGGCGTGGCGGCCGAGCCGGTGCTCGACCGGCTCTTCGGCGGGCACCCGCACTGGGCGGTAGTGGCCCTGGTGGCGTGGGCGTTGGTCGGCCTGCTCGGCCTGCTCCGGGTCGACCTCAACGGCATGGTCCTGGCCGCGCTGCTGGTCGCCGAGATCGTGGTGGTCCTCGTCTTCGACCTGGGACAGCTCGGCAACCCGGCCGACGGCGGGGTCAGCTTCGCCCCGTTCTCGCCGGACAACCTCTTCGTGCCGGGTGTCGGCGCGGTGCTGGTGCTCGCCGTCCTCGGCTTCGTCGGCTTCGAGTCGGCGGTGGTCTTCAGCGAGGAGAGCAAGGACCCGAAGCGGACGGTGCCGTTGGCCACCTACCTCTCGGTGGCGATCATCGCCGGGCTGTACGCGCTGTCGTCCTGGACCATGACCGTCGCTGTCGGGCAGGACCAGATCGTCGCCGAGGCCGGCGAACAGAGCGTCGGGCTCATCTTCAACCTGGCCGCCGCGCACCTCGGCGACACCGCGGTCACCATCGGGCAGGTGCTCTTCCTGACCTCGGTGCTCGCCGCGATGATCTCGTTCCACAACACCACGGCCCGTTACACCTTCGCGCTCGGTCGGGAGCGGGTGCTGCCGGCGGTGTTCGGGCAGACCTCGGCCCGTACCGGGGCGCCGCGGGCCGCCTCGGTGGCGCAGAGCGTCCTCGGGCTGCTGGTCATCCTGCTGTACGCGATCAACGGCTGGGATCCGGTGGTCCAGCTCTTCTTCTGGGTCGGCACCACCGGCGGCTTCGGTGTCCTGCTGCTGATCGCCACCACCTCGGTGGCGGTGATCGCCTACTTCGCCCGCTCCGCCGGGGGCGAGAACCTCTGGCGACGGGCCATCGCGCCCGGCCTGGCCACCATCGCGCTCTTCGTGATCATCTGGTTGGCCGTGTCGAACTTCGCCAACCTGCTCGGCGTCGCGCCGGACTCGACGCTGCGCTGGGCGCTGCCCGCCGCGTACCCGGTGGCCGCCCTGCTGGGCATCGGCTGGGCCCTGCTGCTGCGCAGCAACCGCCCGGACACGTACGCCCGGATCGGCCTGGGTGCGGCGAGCGCCGCGGCCGCCGTCAAGCCGGAGGCGCCGGCCGCCGTGGAGGTGACCCGATGAGCGTGGTCATCGAGCAACTCGGGCCGGAGGAGACCACCCTCGTGGCGGGTCGGATCGCCGAGGCGTTCACCGTCCTGGAGGTGACGTACTGGCTGGTCCCCGACCCGAGCAAGCGGGAGGCGGTACTGGCCGGCGACTTCGAGATCCTGGTCGGGCACGCGATGCGGCACGGCATCGTCCACGCCACAGCCGACCGGACCTCGGTCGCGGTCTGGTTTCCGTCGGTCGGTGAGCCGGCGCCGCCGCCGGCGGACTACGACGCCCGACTGGCCGCAGCCTGCGGCGAGTGGACCGACCGGTTCCAGCACCTCGACGAGCTGTTCGCGGCGAACCACCCGCATCCGGATCACCACCACCTCGCGTTCCTGGCGACCCGGCCGGACCGGCAGGGGCAGGGCTTGGGGAGCGCGCTGATGCGCCACCACCACGCCTGGCTGGACGCCAACGGGATGCCGGCGTACCTGGAGGCGAGCAGCCCGCGCAGTCGGGACCTGTACGCGAAGCACGGCTACCTGGCCGGCGAGCCGTTCCGGGTGCCCGACGGGACGCCGTTCTGGCCGATGTGGCGCGAGCCGGTCGGGCACTGAGCCGGTCGGTAGACGCGACCAGCACGTCCTGTGGTCGCACTGTCACGCTCGCGTGACAGCACTGACAAAAGCGGAGGGCCGGGTCCAATGGACCCGGCCCTCCGCTCGTCACCTAATCAGTACGTGCCGTCGAGCTGGCCGCGCAGCTTGGTCAGCGCCCGGGTCAGCAGCCGCGATACGTGCATCTGCGAGACACCGATCTGGTCGGCGATCTGCGACTGGGTCAGGTTGCCGTAGAAGCGCAGCGTGAGGATCTTCTGCTCGCGCTCGTCGAGGGTGGCCAGCGCCGGGCCGAGGGCCACGCGCAGCTCAGCCAGCTCGAACTCGCTGTCCTCGCCGCCGAGCATGTCGCCCAGCTCGGTGGCGCGCTCGCCGTCGCCGGTCGGGGTGGACAGCGACACCGCGTTGTACGCGCGGGCGCCTTCCAGGCCCTCCAGCACCTCTTCCTCGGTGAGCTTGAGGTGCGCGGCGATGTCGGCGACCGTCGGCGAGCGGCCGAGGGTCTGCAGGAGCGAGCTGTTGGCGTCGGAGATGGCCAGCCGCAGCTCCTGGAGCCGGCGGGGCACCCGGATGTCCCAGGTGCGGTCCCGGAAGTGCCGCTTGAGCTCGCCGATGATGGTGGGGATCGCGTAACCGGCGAAGTCGACACCGCGCTCGGGGTCGAACTTGTCGATGGCCTTGATCAGACCGATAGCGGCGGTCTGCGCCAGGTCGTCGTTCGGCTCGCCGCGCCCGCTGTAGCGGTGGGCCAGGTGGTTGGCGAGCGGAAGCCAGGCCTCGATCGCCCGGTCCCGCAGAGCGGCGCGCGACGGGTGGTTGGCGGGCAGCGCCGCCATCGCGTTGAGCAGGTCGGCGGCGCTGTCGGTGAGAGCGCGCGGGTCGAGCTTGGTGGTGGCCTTGACGGCGGTGCTCGGCTGCTCGGTGATCGTTGGCGCGGTCATGGGTGGTCCTCCCTGCACCTCGTCCGCTGACTAAAAAGACGTGACGCTTTGGTTTAGCTTCCAATAGGCCGTTCGGGAGTCACCTTAACCTGATCGTCTCCCGGAAATCTAGCCGAAAGGTTGATGTACTTAAGGTGTGTTCGACCATAAAACGGGCATATGGCGCGGAAGTTGGGGTGACTGTGAGGATCCTTACCCGTTGTTCACGCCGCAGCCGCTGCCCAATCGGCCGGCCGCTCCGGCTGATCGGCCCACGGCTCGCGTCGACTGGTCAACAGGAAATCCGACAAGTCGCCAGGAGTGTCGACTATCCGTCCTTGTCCCGCTGGTGGGACCGGCCGTAGCGTCGCGTGTACACACCCGGTTCGGAGGCACCGTGCTCGATCCAGCCGCTCCCCAGCTTGTCGTGAACAGCCGCACCCTCTACTTCAGCTGGCTGCCGGCGGATCCCGACGCGGTCGCCGCGCTGGTCCCGCCGGGGCTCTGCCCCCGTCCCGACCGGCAGGTCTTCCTGAATCAGTACATCGTCGACGACGAGACGCAGACCTCCGGCTTCGGCGCGTACTCACTGACCTACCTCGGCGTCTCGCTGCTGGGCGTCGACGCGCCGGGCGGCCTCAACGCCGGTGGTTGGTGGACCCACTACGTGGCCTCCAGCCGGCGGGTCCGTGAATACGCCGTCGCTCGCGGCGCCCCGGTGCTCGCCGGGCGCACCCGGATCGACGTCAACGGCGAGGACCTGCTCTCCGAGACGGAGATCGACGGCACGCCGTTGGTCCGGGCCCGGTGTCGGGTGGGGGAGACCGGTCACGTCATCAGCAGTGGGCACCACCGATACTTCACCCGGCGCGACGGCCAGCTGCTCAGCTCGGCCTACCCGTTCGTCGCCGAGCCGGTCGCCCCGTTCGAGATCGAGTCGGTGGAGTTCCTCCAGCCCGGCCACCCGATGTACGCGCTGCGCCCGGCCAACCCGCTGACCATCGGCTTCGGCTACTACTCACCGCGCTCGTCGTTCGCCTACCCCGGCGGGCTGAACGTGTACGCGGTCGCCGCGTCGGACCCGGCCCGACCGCATCACCAGGTGCCGGCCAGCCTCGCCCGCAGCGGCCTGCCGTCCGGGTCGTAGACCAGCCGGTACATCGGCAGCGCCCAGGCCCGGGTGTACCACGGCAGCCGCTCGGGGCGGTGCGGGCGCAGCCGCCCGGGCGGCCGTTCTCCCACCTGGCCGTCGTCGTACCACTGCTGTAGCGCGTCGGCGGCGGCCGTGACGGCCGCGACGGCGTCCGCCGGGTCCAACAGGTCGGCGTCGTCCGTGCCGTCCGGGTCGCGGTCCAGGTGCTCGCGCCACAGCCGCAGTCGCAGGTCCCTGGCGAAGCTTCGCGCGCCGTCGCCCCGCCCGGCGGGGTCGGTGGGCTCCCGCTGGTCCGGGGTGTCGTCGAGCACGGCGCAGGACAACTCGCTGTCGTGCGTCCAGGACCGCCGGTTGAAGTTGTCGCTGCCCACGCTGGCCCACACGTCGTCGACCACGCAGACCTTCGCGTGCACGTAGACCGGGTCGCCGGCGTGGTTCTCCACGTCGAACACGTGCACCCGGTCCGGTGCGGCCCGCTCGCACAGCGACAGCGCCTGCTCGCGCCCGACCATGTTCGGCGGCAACGCCAGCTTGCCGTCCACGTCCGGGTGGCGGGGGACGACGGCGATCAGGTGCAGGTCCGGGTTGTCCCGCAGAGCGTGCGCGAAGAGGTCCGCGACCTCGGCCGACCAGAGGTACTGGTCCTCCAGGTAGATGAGCCGGCGGGCCCGGCGTACCGCCTTGGTGTAACCCCGGGCCACGGTCCGCTCCCCGTCCGGTGCGAACGAGTAGCGCGGGCGGACGGCGGGGTAGGTGCGCAGCACCTGGATCTGGTGCGGACCGCAGGGCGGCGGATCGGCCGGCTGTTCGGGCAGCGGGTCGGGGCGCAGGTCCGAGCCGCGCAGCCGGTCCCGCAGGTAGGCCATCGGGTTCTCCGAGTCCAGCGGCATCGGGTCGGTCCAGCGTTCCCGAAACAGGGTGTCCAACGCGCCGACCACCGGGCCGCGCACCGCGAGCTGCACGTCGTGCCAGGGCGGATTGGGTCCGTACCGGGGCGACATTTGCACCGGTTGCGGGTCGCCGTGGTGCGCGGCGTCGTCGCGACGGCTGTGACACAGGTCGATCCCACCGGCGAAGGCGATGTCCCGCTCTGGCGCGCCCTGGTGCCGCAGCACCACGAGCTTCTGATGGTGCGAGCCGCCGCGCCGGACCCGTTGGTCCAGCAGCACCTCGCCACCGGCGGCCGAGATCGTCTCGCTGAGGTCGCGGTTCTCGGCCTCGCTGTAGGCCAGGACGTCGAGGTGCGAGCGCCAGATCAACCCTTTGACCACCACGCCGCGCTGAGCGGCCTGGGCGAAGAGCTGGACCACTGTCGGACCGTCCGGGCGCAGTCGCTGGTCCGGGTCACCCCGCCAGTCGGTGAAGAACAGGTGGTCGCCGGGGCCCAGGGCCTCGACCTCGTCGACCAGTCGGTCGAAGTACGCGACACCGTGAATCAACGGCTCGGCGAGGTTTCCCGTGGTCCATACGGGTATGCCAGAGACCGGGTTGGCGCGTTCCTCCGCGGTGAGGAACCAGTCCTGCAACGGCACCGTCCAGCCCCCCTGGAGGTCGGCAACGTCCTCACGGTAGGACCCCGGAAGCGGGTCCGCACGCCAGGCCCCCAGACCGGTGACCTGGCCGACGCCATCGAAAGCGACGCGACAACAGCCGAGGAGGCCACACTATGCCCCGCGACACGACGAATCCCGTGACCGAGAACCGCGAGCCGGCGGTGGAGAGCGAACGGGGTGCGCTGGTAGCGGTGTTGGTGATGGTGATTCTGGGCGTTGCCGGGATCTTTGCGGTCTCCTGAGGCGGCGCCGACGCCCCCGGGGTGAACCGGAGGCGTCGGCGCCGAACTCAGCGGTCGGCGGTGGTCAGGGCCGGGTGCCCTGGCCGCCGGTGTGCGGGAGCCGCTCGGTGGGGATCACGCCGAGGCGGCCGGCCTGGAAGTCCTCGAACGCCTTGAGCAGCTCGTCCCGGGTGTTCATCACGAACGGGCCGTACTGTGCCACCGGCTCCCGGATCGGCTGACCGCCCATGATGTAGAGGTCCAGTGCCGGGGTGTTGCTGTCCTGCGTGGTGTCGGCGCTGAACCGCAGCGCGTCACCCGGGCCGTGCACCGCGAGCTGACCGGTACGCACCGGCCGCCGGTCGGTGCCGACCGTGCCACGACCGCCCAGCACGTACACCAGGGCGTTGAAGTCGGGTCGCCACGGCAGGTCGACCTGCGCGCCCGGCTGCACCGTGACGTGCGTGATGGTGATCGGGGTGAAGGTCGAACCCGGGCCACGGTGCCCGGCGACCTCGCCGGCGATGACCCGGATCAGCGCGCCACCGTCGGGCGTGGTGAGCAGCGCCGACTCCCGACCCCGGATGTCCTGGTAGCGGGGCGGGTTCATCTTGGCCGAGCGGGGCAGGTTGACCCACAGTTGGGTGCCGTGGAAGAGCCCGCCGCTCATCACCAGGTGCTCCGGCGGCGCCTCGATGTGCAACAGGCCGCTGCCCGCCGTCATCCACTGGGTGTCGCCGTCGGTGATGGTGCCGCCACCGCCGTTGGAGTCCTGGTGGTCGAAGACGCCGTCGATGATGTACGTGACGGTCTCGAAGCCGCGGTGCGGGTGCCACGGGGTGCCTTTTGGCTCGCCCGGCGCGTAGTCGACCTCGCCCATCTGGTCGAGGTGGATGAACGGGTCCAGGTCGGTGGTCGACACCCCGGCGAAGGCGCGACGGACCGGGAAGCCCTCACCCTCGAAGCCGCTGGGCGCCGTGGTCACGGTGCGGACCGGGCGGATCGTGGTGGCCTCGTCGAGCTGGGGCAGGCGGGGCAGGACGAGGACGTTGTCGACGGTGATCGCGGGCATGTCGAGGCTCCTAGCGTGAGGCGGGGGTGGTCGAGCTGACCCGCGATGCCCGCAGGCGCTCGCCGAGCCGGTCGAAGACCCGGGTGAGGCAGGCGACCTCGGCATCGTCGAGGTCGTCCATGAGATGGGTACGCACCGACGCCAGATGGTGGGGTGCGGCTTCCCGCAGGGCGAGCAGCCCGGCGGCGGTGAGCACCGCCTCGCTGCCGCGCCTGTCGTCCGGGCAGGGCTCCTTGCTGACCAGGCCACGACGCTGCATGGAGGAGACCTGGTAGGTGAGGCGGCTGGGCGAGAAGATCAACCGGCCGGCCAGCTCGCCCATCCGTAGCCGCTGCCCGGGTGCCTCGGAGAGCAGGACCAGCACGTGGTAGTCGGCGAAGCTGAGGTCGCTGTCGACCCGCAGGTCCTCTTCCAACTGGGTGTAGAGACGCTGGCTGGCCTCGATGTAGGCGCGCCAGGCGGCCTCTCGGGTGCTGTCCAGGCTCTCGGTCATGCCCACGACGATAGCACTATTTCAAAATTTAAGTACCGACGTTGAAGGTCGTCTGCGTCACTTCCTGGCGTCCGAGCGGCGGATCGTGCAGCTTTGAAGGAAACCTGCGTTAATCCGGCGGCGCGCAGGTCTTGGGTTGTGCCAGACTCCGGCCTCGTGGAACACGTGGAACTCTCCGCCGCCGACCTGTTGCTGCGCCCCTGGCGGGACGAGGACGCCCCGGCGGTGCGCGACGCCCTCCGGGACCCGGCGATCGCCCAGTGGAACCCGCAGGGCGGCGACCCGATCGACGACGAGGTCGCGCTGCTCTGGGTGCGTCGCCGGGCCGACTGGTCCACCGGTGGTCATGCCTCGATGGCTGTCACCGCGGCGGCCGACGGCAAGCTGCTCGGCTCGGTGTCGCTGCACCGCATCCACGACGGCGACGCGTCCATCGGCTACTGGACGGTGCCCGCGGCGCGGGGCCGTCAGGTGGCGGTGCGCGCTGTCGTCCGGCTCACCGACTGGGCGTTCGCGGATCTCGGGCTGCACCGGGTGGAACTGTGTCACGCGGTCGCCAACCCGGCGTCCTGCCGGGTCGCCGACCGCGCCGGCTATCCGGCCGAGGGGACCCTGCGCGAGTCGTACCGGTACGGCGACGGCCGCCGCTACGACGAGCACCTGCACGCCCGCCTGGCCACCGACCGCTAGCCGGAGGCGGGCCGGAGCCCGAACACGCTCCGGCCCCGGCCGCCCAGGTCGTGTCGAACCGTCACTCGGTGACCTTGCGCAGGAATGCCGCGAGGGCGGTCCTGACGCGGTCGATCCGCTCCGGCAGTGGCAGCGGCTCGGGCGCGGGGGGTCCGGCGTGCTTCTTCCCCCGCAGATACAGCGAGCAGGCCAGGTCGGAGCACAGGTACGTGCCCACGGAGTCGCCCTGCCGTCCGCTCGGACCGGCCTTGGGGGCGGTCATCAACGAGACGCCACCACCGAGGTGCGTGGTCAGGCAGAACGAGCACATGCTGTGCCGCACGCGCCCCGTCTGGTGCGTCGCGGCCCGCAGCACCACCCCGGCCAACGTGCCGTCGGTCTCGGCGACCAGGTAGGCCCGCTGCGGCGCGGAGGGATCCCGCCAGCCGAGGAAGTCGAGGTCGTCCCACTGCCGCATTTCAAGATCGTTCGGTACGGCCAGCCGCTTCGCCTCGCCCTTGCTGCAATTGACGAAGGACGCGCGGATGACGGATTCGGTAAGGACCAACATAGGTAGTAGCCTAGCCCTCCTAGGCAAGCGATTATTATGGCTAGGTTTGGAGTGTGCTGCATGGCACGTGCCGGGGTGACCATCGAGCGCCTGACACTGGCGGCGGCCGAGCTGGCCGACGAGGTGGGCGTGGAGAACGTCACAGTCGCCGCGCTCGCACGCCAGTTCGGGGTGAAGGACGCCAGCCTGTACTTCCACCTCAAGAACGCGCACGACCTGCGGGTCAGGATCGCCCTGCTGGCGCTGGCGGAGCTGGCCGACCGGGTCGCCGCAGCGCTCGCCGGCCGGGCCGGCAAGGACGCGCTGGTGGCCTTCGCCAACGCGTACCGCGACTACGCGCGGGAGCACCCGGGCCGCTACGCCGCCATGCAGATCGACCTCGACCCGGAGACCGCCGCGGCGAGCGCGGGCGTCCGGCACGCCGAGATGACCCGGGCGATCCTGCGCGGCTACCGGCTCTCCGAGCCCGACCAGACCGACGCGGTGCGGATGATGCACAGCACGTTCCACGGGTTCGTGAGCCTGGAGAAGACCGGCGGCTTCCGGCACACGCCGCGCCCCACCGACGACTCCTGGTCCCGCACCCTGGACGCCCTCGACGCCGTCCTCACCACCTGGCCGTCGCGCTGAGCTGCCGCAGCACCGGGGCATAGGCTCGGTGGCGTGGATGATCTGGAGTTGGCCGACTGGCGCGAGCGGGTGGCCCGGCTGTACCTGTCCGACGTCGACCTGGCCGGCTTCCGTGCCGGCCGCGACGAACTCTTCGCCACCCACCCGCAGAGCCCGATCCCCGTGGCGGAGCGGCAGGACTTCGCCGGCGTGCGCTACTTCCCGCCCAACCCGGAGGCCGTGGTCGAGGCGTCCCTGCGACCGGCCAGCGGTGAGCTGCGCATCGACACCGGCGGCCCGGACGGGGTGATCGCGTACCGGCGGGTGGCGGTTGCCGAGACGTCCTGGGGGCCGCTGACCCTGTGGTGGATCGAGGCGTACGGGGGCGGGTTGTTCGTTCCGCTGCGCGACGGCACCTGCGGGCGGGAGAGCTACGGGGGAGGCCGGTACCTCACCGACACGGTGAAGGGCACCTTCGGTCGGGGTGTGCAGCTGCTGCCCGGCGACCGGGTCCGGCTGGACGCCAACTACCTCTACAACCCGAGCTGTGCCTATGACGACCGCTGGGCCTGCCCGCTGGCGCCACCGGAGAACCGGGTCGACGTGCCGCTGCGGGCCGGCGAGCTGGCGTACAAAACCTACTGACCGGCTCGATCCCCGTGCGTCGCGCGGCTTGACCTCAAGTTCCGTTCAACGCCTACGGTCGACGTCACCGATCCGTGCGGGGGAGTGGTCTGATGACTGTCAGCTGGGCGTACATCTACGAGCACCCGGGCAGCGACCCCGTCGCCGACCGGGTCGTGCTGGACCGCGACGGCCAACGCACCTACCTCGTGCCCGTGCCCGACCCGGTGATGGCCCCCACCGTGGCGGTGGACCTGCTGGCCGAGGGGGTCGCGCTGATCGAGCTGTGCGGCGGTTTCGCGCTGGCGGCAGCGGCACGGGTGGCCGAGGCCGTCGGCGGGCGGGTGCCGGTCGGGCACGTCACGTTCGCTGTGGACTCGGTGCGCGGCGCCACCCGGTACGGCGAACTGTTCGAGGCTCAGCCCGACTGAACGACGAAACGGCCGCCCGCCCCGGAGTGCTGCCGGGACGGGCGGTCGGTCGTCGGTCAGCGGGCGTTCGCCGCCGAGGTGGGCATCTGCATCCGACCGAGTAGCTGTCGCGCCTGGTCGGCGAGCTGCGCGTCGACGGTCACCGCGTACTGGCCGGCGCGCAGTGAGCTGGCCGAGGTGAAGTCGCGCTGCCCGCCCGTCATGGCGTGCGCGACCGCGCCGAACACGGCACCCCAGATCGCACCGATGACCAGCCCGACCAGGATCACCGCCAGCCAGTTGCCGACGGTGAAGATGCCGAACAACAGGCCGATGAAGAGCCCGAACCAGGCGCCGGTACCGGCGCCGAGCAGACCGGCTCGACCGGTGGTCATTCGCCCGAGCACCGTTTCCACAAGGGCGAGGTTGGTGCCGACGATGGCGCTGTGCTCCACCGGAAAGCGGTTGTCGGCCAGGTAGTCGACGACCCGCTGCGCGGTCGGATAGTCCGGGTACGAGCCGATCGTCACGGTCGGCGGACCAGCCTCCGGCCCGTGGCCGTCCCCGGCCGGTGTCGACAGGCGGCCGGCCGGCCCGGATGGAAGCAGGTCGCCACCCTGTGTGCCGGACCGCCAGGCGGCGGTCGGCCCCGAAGCTGACGTCATGAGCATCCTCCCTCGTCAGCTCGCCGGGTTCCCGTCCAGGCCGACCGGTAACGCGGTCTCCACCGTCGGACAGGAGGGGAATGGGCGCGGGCTGCCCGGGTAGGCAGTCAGGTGGAGAGCGGACAGATCAGCGACTACGGGTTCCTCGCCGACGGCCGCACCGCGGCGCTGGTGGACGCCTCGGGCTCGGTGAACTGGTGGTGCCCCGGCCGGTTCGACGCCCCGTCGGTGTTCGGGCGGCTGCTCGACGACGGTGCGGGGCACTGGTCGATCCGGCCGGAGGCCGATTTCACTGTCGAACGGACCTACCTGAAGGACACCCTGGTGTTGCGGACCGTCTTCCGCACCGCGCAGGGGGAGGTCGCGCTCACCGACGCGCTCGCCTTCGAGCCCGGCTCGCGAGGTCACGACATCGGGATGCACCCACCGCAGGTGCTGGTCCGTAGCGTGCAGGGACTCTCCGGTGCGGTGCCGATGCGGGTGCACTACCGTCCGCGCTTCGAGTACGGGCGCACCATCGCGTACCTGGTCGAGCGTGAGGACATGCTCGAGGCCATCGCCGGGGCCGCGCGGCTCACCTTCCGCAGCAGCGTGCGGTTGGCGTGCGGCGACGACGGCGATGCCGCAGCGACGTTCACCGTCCGCGCCGGCGCGACCCACAACTTCAGTCTCGGGTACGCCCCGACCTACGACGCCCCACTGCCGGAGGTGCCGGACGCCGACCAGACGATCGCCGACACCGTCGCCGGCTGGCGGTCCTGGGCCGCCGAGCACGAGTACCAGGGCCTCTACGCCGAGGAGGTGCGGCGCAGCGGCCTCATTGTGCAGGGCATGACGTACCGGCCCAGCGGTGCGGTGGTGGCCTCGGTGACCACCTCGCTGCCGGAGAAGCTCGGCGGGGACCGCAACTACGACTACCGCTACGTCTGGGTGCGCGACTTCAGCCACACCCTGCGGGCGCTGTGGCGGTCGGCGTGCTTCGACGAGGTGCGGCGGCAGTTCGCCTGGTTGGGCCGGGCGATGGGCCGAATAGGCGACCAGCCGGTGCCCATCATGTACGGGGTGCTGGGGGAGCGGGACCTCACCGAGCACCGGCTGGACCAGCTCGGCGGTTACCGCGACAGCCCGCCGGTGGTGACCGGCAACGACGCGTGGCGGCAGCGACAGAACGACATCTACGGCGCGGCCATGGACGCCGCCTGGCTGATGCGCGACCAGCTCGAACCGTTCGACCCGGACGTCTACCACCTGCTCCGGGTGCTCGCCGATCAGGCCGAGCAGGACTGGAAACAGCCGGACGCGGGGATGTGGGAGGAGCGTGGAGTGCAACACCACCACGTGTCCTCGAAGGTGGAGTGCTGGGTGGCGCTGGATCGGGCGGTCCGCTTCGGCGACCAGCTCGGCGGGCCGCAGGACCTGGCGCGCTGGACGGCTGCCCGCGACGAGGTGCGCGCGGCGATCCTCGAGCGGGGGTGGAGCGACAGGCTCCAGTCGTACACAGGGATTTTTGATTCCGACGAGCTGGACGCGTCGGTGCTGGTGATGCCGCTGGTGGGATTTGTGCGGGCCGACGACCCTCGGATGCGCTCGACGGTCCGCGCGGTGGAGCGGCGACTGTCACACGACGGCCTGCTGCGGCGCTGGGACGGCGATCCCGCGGGCTTCGTCATCTGTTCGTTCTGGCTGGTGAGTTGCCTGGCGTTGGCCGGCGAGCGGGACCGGGCGCACGAGTTGTTTCGCGATCTGGCTGGTCGGGTCAACGACCTGGGCCTGTACGCCGAGCAGATCGACCAGCTGACCGGGGAGCAGTTGGGCAACTTCCCGCAGGCGTTCTCGCACATCGGCCTCATCAATGCCGCCGGTGTGCTGACCGACGTCGAGCAGGACCCGACGTTGCGCGACTGCGGGATGCCCCCGGCGCACTTCACCCCGGCGCGTCGCTGAGGCTGTACTTTCGTGTAAATCTTGACAACTTTCGATCCGACGACGCGAAGTTCTATCGCCTTCCAGTGAAAGACGTTAATGTCCGGGAAACACCGCGGTGCTCCTCCAGTCGGCGGGAGCGGCACCGAGATCCCCCGGACAGCTGGAGGTCTCGTGTCCCGCAATCTGCGTCGACGGCTCGTCAGCGCCACCACACTGCTCACCGTCCTGGTCGCCCTCTGCCTCGTCCCGCAGGCGAGCGTCCTACCGGCAGCCGCGTCCCCGGTCCAGGCCGCCGCCCTCGCGCCGCCCGCCACGGTCGGTTTCGAGAAGGTAGCCCTCGACGGCGGCCTGTCCATGGGTGAACCGATCGAACTGGCCGTCGCACCCGATGGCAAGGTCTTCTACATCAACCGGGGCACCAGTGCCGCCGGTGGGCAGGTCCGCATCTACAACCCGGCGACCAGGTCCACCACGGTGGCCCTGACCCTGGCGCTGGACGCCCGCTTCGAGGACGGCCTGATCGGCATCACGCTGCACCCGAGCTTCGCGACCAACCGCTGGGTCTACCTCTTCTACTCGCCGAAGGTCACCCCACTGGTCAATCGGATCAGTCGGTTCACCTTCAACCCGTCCACCCTGCTGCTCGACGCGGGCAGCGAGGACGTGCTCATCGAGTGGCCCACCGAACGCGATCTCTGCTGCCACTCGGCCGGCTCGATGAGCTGGGACACCGCCGGCAACCTGTACTTCGCCGTCGGCGACAACACCAACTCCGGCGGCGACTCCGCCGGGATGGCCCCGATCGACGAGCGGACGAACCGCAACGCCCAGTACGACGCCCAGCGCACCTCGGGCAACACCAACGACCTGCGCGGCAAGATCAACCGGATCCACCCGGAGAGCGACGGCAGCTACACCGTCCCCGTCGGCAACCTCTTCGCCGCCGGCACCGCGCGCACCCGCCCGGAGATCTTCGTGATGGGCGTGCGCAACCCGTACCGGATCTGGGTGGACCGCACTGCCAGCAACACCCTCTACTGGGGTGAGGTCGGCCCGGATGCCGGCACCGACCTCGCCAACCGCGGCCCGGCGGCCTACGACGAGTTCAACCGGGCCAACGGGCCCGGCAACTACGGCTGGCCGTACTGTGGCGGCCCCAACGTCGCCTACAACGACTGGGACTTCGCCACCGCCACACCGCGCGGCTGGTTCCCCTGCGGCGGCTCGACCGGACCGGTCAACAACTCACCCCGCAACACTGGCGTCCAGCAGCTTCCGCCGACGAAACCGGCACTGGTCTGGGAGCAGCACGGCGGCAGTGAGGACTGGCCGGCGCTGGACAACCCGGGTGGGTGCGGTTCGCCCAACCACGTCGAGGTTTACCACTACGATCCGAACCTCGTCTCGGACGTGAAGTGGCCGGCCTACTACGACAACAAGTGGCTGATCTCCGAGTACTGCCGCAACTGGATCAAGGAGGTCCAGTTCGACAACGGCAACCCGTCCACCGGGTCGCCGACCGTCATCGAGCCGGTGCTCGCCGGCATGAAACTCGTCCACCCGATCGACTGGCAGTTCGGCCCGGACGGTTCGCTCTACCTGCTGGAATACGGCAGCGGCTACTTCTCCGGCGCTGTCGACGCCGGTCTCTACAAGATCAACTATGTCCAGGGTGGCCGGTCGCCGGCTGCCAAGGCCACAGTCAACCGGGACAACGGCCTGGCCCCCCTCTCGGTGACCTTCTCCAGCGCCGGCAGCTCGGACCCGGACGGCGACCCGCTGACGTACGCGTGGGACTTCACCAACAACGGCAGCACCGACTCGACCGCCGCGAACCCGTCCTTCACGTACTCCGCCAACGGCAGCTACAGCGCCCGGCTCACCGTCAACGACGGCACCGGCCGCAGCGCCACCACAGTGGTGTCGGTGGTGGTCGGCAACAGCCGGCCGACTGTCACGTTGACCGGCCTACCCGCCGGCGGGCTCTTCGACTGGGGGCAGGACCTGGCGGTGGGCGCCACGGCCAGTGACCCGCAGGACGGCACGCCGGCCTGCTCGGCGGTGGTCGTCCGGGCCGCGCTGGGCCACCAGGAGCACGCCCACGAGGAGGGGGAGGGGACCGGCTGCGGCGCGACCTTCAACACCGGCCCGGTGCACGCCGGCCCCGACTCGGTGCTGTTCTTCGTCCTGCGGGGCAGCTACACCGATCGCGGCGCGACCGGCTCGGCCGCGCTCACCGGTGAGCAGGAGATCAGCCTCTACCCGAAACAGTGGCAGGCCGAGCACTTCGTCCAGCTCAACGGCCCCAAGGTGATCGACCAGGCGGCGGCCGAGGGTGGCAAGCGGCTGGGTGACGTCCAGAACGGCGAGAGCGTCCGGCACCACGCGGTGAGCCTCAAGGGGATCACCGGCGTCCGGGCTCGCGTTTCCTCCGGTGGCCCCGGCGGCACCCTCTCCTTCCGGTACGACTCACCGACCGGCACCGAGGTCGCCCGGATCGCGGTGCCGAACACCGGCGGCTGGGACAACTACACCGAACTGAGCGCCACGGTGACCAAGCCCGACGACGGCACCCACGACCTGTACCTGGTCGTCACCGGCGGCAGCGGGGCGTTGCTGGACGTGGACAGCTACACCTTCACCGGCCCGGGCGTCGGCACCGGCGGGGCGCGCACCGGTGAGGTCAAGGCCCTCGGCAAGTGCGCGGACATCGCCTCCAGCCAGACCGCGAACGGCACCAGGGTGCAGACCTGGACCTGCAACGGCACCGCCGCCCAGCGCTGGACCCTGCCCGGCGACGGCACGGTGCGGGGGCTCGCCAAGTGCCTGGACGTGAAGGCGAGCGGCACCACCGACGGCACCCTCGTGCAGCTCTACGACTGCAACGGCAGCGGGGCCCAGCAGTGGGCCGCCCAGTCGGACGGCAGCCTGCGCAACCCCCAGTCCGGTCGTTGCCTGGACATCCCCAACTCGGATCTCACCGACGGTCGGCAACTGCGGATCTGGACCTGCAACGGCACCGGGGCGCAACGCTGGACCCTGCCGTGACCGCCCCCTGACCGGCTCGGCTCCCGTACCCGAGCGTCGATGACGCACGGGGCCGGGCGGCGGAGGCGGAGCCCGGCCGCCCACCCACGTCCCCCGGGTGGGCGGCCGGGACTCGGGGCACAATGCCGGTATGCGGCTGGTGCTCACGGCGGACACCCACGTACCGAAGCGGGCCCGGGACCTACCCGGGCCCCTCTGGGCTGCCATCGAAGCGGCCGACGTGGTGGTGCACGCCGGCGACTGGGTGGACGAGGCGTTGCTCGACGCCATGACAGCGCGGTCGCGCCGACTGATCGGGGTGTACGGCAACAACGACGGCCCGGCGCTGCGCGCCCGGCTGCCGGAGGTGGCCCGGGTGGAGCTGGACGGCCTGCGGATGGCGGTGGTGCACGAGACCGGTCAACGGACCGGCCGGGAAAAGCGGTGCGCGGCCCGCTTTCCCGACGTGGACCTGCTGGTGTTCGGGCATTCGCACATCCCCTGGGACACCGAGGCGCCCGGTGGGCTGCGCCTGCTCAACCCCGGCTCACCCACCGACCGCCGCTCCCAACCCCACGCCACCTACCTCACCGCCGAGGTGCACACCGGCACCCTCACCAAGGTCCACCTACACCACCTACCCCGCCCCTGACCCGCCCAGCCCCGGCCCGCCCCGGCCCGCGGCCCGGCCCCGGCCCCGGCGATCTTGCACTTGCTGTCGTCGAATTGCACCTTGTGTGTCGTTTCGTCGCGACAGAAAGTGCAAGATCGCGCGGAGGGTCCTACTGGCCTCGGCCCGTTTCGGCCTGGAGCTCGTCGATGCGCTTGGACGCCTCGGCCTTGGTCAGGTCGTCCGGGAGGTCGGCATGAGCCTCCCGGGCCAGCGTGCTCAGGTACGACTCCTGGGCGGCGGTCGGCGGCTCGTCCCCGGTGACCCACTCGTCCGGGTCCTTGATCGCGGGGTTCTGGTCGGCCTGCTCAATGCGGCGATCCGTCATCATCATCACCCTTCCTTTCGAACAGGTGTGCCAGTACCCCGATCGTCGGTGGTTCATGCCCGAACGCCGCCACCTACGATCATCTGATGACGGAGGACCGGTCGAGCGTGGTGGTGGTCGGGGCGGGCATCGCCGGGGTGGCCTGTGCGGTCGAGTTGACCCGGGCCGGGGTGCCGGTGCAGGTCCGGGAGCGGGGGCACGTCCGCGGTGGCCGGATGGCCAGCAAACGCTTCCAGGGCCGGCCCGCGGACATCGGCGCCGCCTACTTCACCGCCACCGACCCGGACTTCGCCGCGCTGGTCGAGCAGTGGCGTGCCGCCGGGCTGGTCCGCGAATGGACCGACACCTTCCAGGCGTACGACCGGAGTGGGAACCACGAGGTGCCCGGGCCGATGCGCTTCGCCGCCCCCGGTGGGCTGCGCTCGTTGGTCGAGCACCTGGCCGACGCGGTACCGGTGACCGTCGACAGGCTGGTGCTCACAGTGGAACCCGGCCCGGTCGTCGACGGGCAGCCGTGTGCGGCGGTCGCCCTGGCCATGCCGGGTCCGCAGGCCGCCCTACTGCTCGACCCGGCCCTGACCGACGCCACCCGGGTCGTGCAGGCGCAACGCTGGTCGCCGTCGCTGGCCGCGGTACTGCGCTTCCCGACCCGGCGCTGGCCGGACTTCCGGGGCGCGTTCGTCAACGAGCACCCGGTCCTCAACCTCGTCTGCGACGACGGCGACCGGCGCGGTGACGGCGCGCCGGTGCTGGTCGCGCACACCGTGCCGGAGTTCGCGGCCGGGCACCTGGCCCAACCCACCGGGGCCGGCCCGGCGATCGAGCAGGCCGTCCGGGACCTGCTCGGGCTGCCCGAGCAGGCCGTCGACGTGCACGTGCACCGCTGGACGTACGCGAAGCCGACCACCGACGCCGGCGGCGCCACCCACCACCTCGACGCCGACGGAATCGGCCTGGCCGGCGACGCGTTCGGCAAGCCCCGGGTGCAGAGCGCCTGGCGCTCCGGCCGGGACCTGGGCCGTGCGCTGGCCGCCCGCCTGGCCTGAGTCACCCACTCAGGCATGCCCGCTCGGCCCGGGGCCACCCGCTCAGGTGTGACCGGCGGCCGCGACGGGGCGGGCGTCGGCGTCGCGCTCGGCCGGGTCGGAGGTCCGCTCTCCCTCCCGGTCCAGCAGTTGCATGACCGGGGTCGCCGTGATGCCGTGCACCACGACGGAGACGAGCACCACCAGCCCGACGGTCGCCCAGAGCAGCTCGGCCTGCGGGAAGTCGGCCTTGGTGGTGGCGTACGCGAGGTAGTAGAACGAGCCGACGCCACGAATGCCGAACAAGGAGATGACCCAGTGCTCGGCCGGGCGTCCGGGAGCGCCACGCAACGACAACCAGCCGATCAGCGGCCGCACCAGGAACACCAGCGCCAGCCCGACGGCGGCCGCCGGCCAGGTCAGCGGGCTCAGCAGGCCACCCACTATCGCGCCGCCCAGCAGCAGCAACAGCACCAGGGTGAGCAGCCGTTCGACCTGCTCGGCGAAGTCGTGCAGCACCGAGTGGAACTCGTGGGTCCGTTCGGCGGCCCGAATGGCCCGGGCGGCCACGAACACCGCCAGGAAGCCGTACCCGCCGACCACCTCCACCAGCCCGTACGCCAGGAACGTGGCAGCCAGCGCCAGGAAGCCCTCGGCGTGCCGGGCCAGCCGCAGCTCGCTGGGCGCGCGGAAGAACAGCTTGCCGAGCAGCCAGCCGATGAGCAGGCCACCGCCGACGCCGATGCTGATCTTCCAGAGGACGTCCACCGTGAACCACTCGGCCAACCAGTCGCTCGGGGCGAGGCTGGTCGAGGCGATGGCGATGGCCGCGTAGACGAACGGGAACGCCAGCCCGTCGTTCAGGCCGGCCTCGGAGGTCAACGCGAACCGGACCTCGTCCTCGGAATCCTCCACGTCGGTCGGCTCACCGACCTGCACGTCGGCGGCGAGCACCGGGTCGGTGGGTGCCAGCGCGGCGCCCAACAACAGCGCGGCGGCCGGCACCAGCCCCGCCCACCACCAGCCGAGCAGGGCCACCGACGCGATGCACAGGGGCATCGCGATCGCCAGCAGCCGCCAGGTGGACGACCACCGCCGCCAACTCAACGGCCGGTCGATCTTCAACCCGGCACCCATCAGCGCGACGATCACCCCGATCTCGGTGAGGTGGGTGGTCAGCTCCGGGTGGGCCAGGGGGTCCGGCGACGGCAGCCCGACCGGCAGCAGGAACACCAGCATGCCGAGGGCGAGGAAGGCGATGGGCATGGACAGCGGGCGCCTATCCAGCACCCGCGGCAGGATGCCCGCGAGCAGGGCGCCCAGGCCCACCAGCGCGAACGCCACATCTACCGGCTCCACGGCACCACCTTTCCGGCCGCACCCGCGAGGTGCGGGCAGGTGGTGACAGTCCTTGCCCCGCAAGGGCTCCGGCTATGCGCGTCAGTGCCGGTGGACCCGAGTGATCCTCACCGGGGTCGGGCGAGCGGCGAGTCCGCCAACTCGTGCAGCAGCGCGGCCGGGTCCTCGTACACCGCCACGGCACCCGCGCCGGCGAGCTCGCCGCGGCTGGTGCCACCGCAGGTCAGGCCCACGCACGGAATGTTCAGCTTGCCGGCCGCGGCGACGTCCCACACCGAGTCGCCGACGAAGACCACCCGCTCGGCGGCCAACCCGGACTGCTCCAAGGCGGCGATGAGGATGTCCGGGGCCGGCTTGCTCTGCTGGGCGTCCGCGGAGGAGGTGATCGTGTCGATCACGTCATCGGCGGCCAGCGCCCGACGAAGCGCGCCCACCTCGGGTTCCGAGGCGGAGGTGGCCAGCACGACCCGCAACCCCCGATCGGCGCAGGCCCGCAACAGGTCGGCCGCCCGGGGTAGCGGTGTGAGCCGTTCCCAGTACTCGGCGTAGAGGGTGTCGTGCGCGTCGCGCAGCTTCGAGTCGGCGTCGCGGTCCCGCTCCGGGCCGAGGAGATGATCCAGGAGTTTGTCCGAACCCATCCCGATCGAACGGTGCACCACCGCCATCGGCACCGGTTGATCGGTCTGACGTAACGCCTCCCACCAGCTCACCGTGTGCAGGTAGGTGGTGTCGACCAGGGTGCCGTCGACATCGAAGAGGACCCCGGCGGGCCGGTCGGTAGCCATGGGCGTCCTCCTACCCTCGGGCGGCTCAGGGATGCGCGGCCGGCGGCGTGAGGATCTCGAACCAGACCGTGGAGCCCCGGACCGACGGGTCGGTGCCCCAGGCGTCGCTGAGCTCCTCGATCAGGCCGAGGCCGCGCCCGCGACTGCTCAACGTGTCGGTACGGGCCCGGGTCACGGTCCCTCGGGTGCCGGAATCCGCTACCGAGACGAGCAGCCGTTCGGCGCTGAGGTCGATCTCCACGCGGGCGGCCGTGCCGGCGTGCAGCAACGCGTTGGTGGTCAGCTCGCTGGTGCAGAGCACCGCCGCCCCGATCACCGACTCGGGCACCTGCCACTCGGTGAGCTGGCCGGTCAGCCAGTGCCGGACCCGGCTTGGCGCCGTCGGCTCGGCGGGCACCTCCATGCTCGCCGAACGACTCGGTTTGAGCGCGTGCTCGACCGCCAGCACTGCCACGTCGTCCTCCGTGCCGCCCGGGACCGCCGCGGTGGCCACCGCGCAGAGCGCGCGGGGGTCGCCGCTGCCGGCCTTCGCGATGGCGTCGCTCAGCGTGGCCAGCCCGGCGCTCAGGCTCTGCCGGCGACGCTCCACCACCCCGTCGCTGAACAGCAGCAGGGTGTCGCCGGGGCGGAACGGGACGGTCGTGGTGCCCGGCCGGCCGCCCAACCCCAGCGGCGGCCCGGCCGGGACGTCGACGTACTCGGCGTGGAACCGACCATCCGGGTCACCGCGGCGGATCAACGGCGCGGGGTGACCGGCGCTGGACAGGGTCAGCTCCCGCCGCTCCGCGTCGATCACCCCGAACGCCACGGTGACGAACAGCTCGTGGGTGCCGGCCTCCGCGCCGAGGCTGGTCACCAGCCGGTCCAGGCCGGCCAGGACCGCGTCGGGCGTCGGGTCGGCCAGGGCCAGAGCGCGCAACGCTGCCCGGACCTGCCCCATCCGCGCGGCGGCCTGCACGTCGTGCCCGGCGACGTCGCCCAGCACCACGCCGAGTGAGCCGTCGGGCAGCAGGAACGCGTCGTAGAAGTCACCGCCGGCCGCGTTGCCGTCCACGCCCGGGTCGTAGCGCGCCGCGATCCGCAACCGGGGTAGATCCGGCAGGTGCTCCGGCAACATGCTGCGCTGCAACAGTTGGGCAGTGCCGTGCTGCGTCTCGAACCGGCGGGCCCGCTCGGCGGCCTGGCCGATCAGCTCGGCCGAGGCGGCCAGCAGCGCCCGCTCGGCGGGGGACCAGGTGTGCGGAACCTGGTAGCCGACCGCCAGCCCGCCGCGGACCACCGAGGTGCCCAGCGGCAGGGCCGCCACCGCGCGGACCTTCTGGTCGTGGCGGTCCACGGCGGTGTCCCGCAGCGGCTGCCCGTCGCGGGTGAACGACGGGGCGCCGGAGCGGGCCGCCTGCACCACCGGGGCCGACCAGTCCGCCGGTGCGCGCCGCCAGAGCGGGGGAAGCCGCTCGTCGGCCTCGTCCAACAACTCGCCACGGACCCGACGCACCATGCGCCAGCCGCCGCCGCCCTCGTCGACAGCGAACGAGGCCTGGTCGGGGTCGAACGTGGTGATCGCGTACCGCAGCGCCACCCGGGCCACGTCGTCGAGGGTGAGGGTGCCGGCGAGCGCCGCGGCCACCTCGCTGAGGCTCTGCAACTGCTCGGTGACGTGGGTGGTCTCGGCCGCGACAGTCAGCACGCCGACGATCTGCCCGGCGCTGTCGCGCACCGGTGAGTAGCCCCGGGTGAAGACCGCCTGCTCCACCGTCGCGGAGTGCCCACGGACCAGCGGCAGGGTGGACTCCTTCTCCAGGAAGGGCTCGCCCTGCCGGTAGCAGCGCTCGATCACCGCGCCGACGCCGGGCAGCGCCCAGATCTCCGCGAACACCTCGGCGGCCGGACGGCCGAGGGCGCTCGGGTGCTTGGTGCCCAGCAGTTCGGCGTAGCCGGCGTTGTAGAGCAGGACGAGATCGTCGCCGTACGCCAGGGCCATCGGCATCGGCGAGGCGAGGACCAGCTCCACCACTGCCTGGAGGGCGACGTCCCAGTCGTCGGCCGGGCCCAGCGGGGTGTTGGCCCAGTCGTGGGCGAGCACGCCGACGGCCGGGCCGGACCCGGTGGGTCTGCCCGGGCCCGGAGTTGCTGGTGTGGGGACCCGCCCGACCGTTCCTGGCATGTTCGCAGCCTAGTCGGCCGACCGGAAAAGGCATCCGACCACGGCGTCCGGCCGTCGCCGAGTCCCTCGCGGTGGCCGTTCGGGCAGTTCAGGGCCCCTGTCCGGAGGTCTGTCGGGAAAAACGCCGCGCGCTGCGCGGAGTGCCGGACCGGTTGCCGGGTATGCGCCCGGCGCAGTCCATGCGACAGGAGGGACATCATGCTGAAAACCCTCGCGGTCCGGCAGGCCGACATCGGCGATGCCATCGCCGACACCTGGAGGTCGGTGCTGCTCTTCATCCCGAAGGCAGTGGCCTTCATCGTCATCCTCGTGGTCGGCTGGCTCATCGCCAGAGCCGTCCTCAAAATCGTGGATACGGTGCTGGAACGGGTGCGCTTCGACCAGGCGGTCGAACGCGGTGGCATCAAACGGGCCCTGGAGAGAACGAAGTACGACGCCAGCGACATCCTGGCCAGACTGGCGTACTACGCCGTACTGCTGTTCACGCTGCAGTTCGCCTTCGGAGTCTGGGGACCCAACGCGATCAGTGACCTGATCAGCGGCGTGGTGGCCTGGCTGCCGCGCGCGTTCATCGCGATCGTCATCGTGGTGGTGGCGGCCGCGATCGCCAACGCTGTCCGGGATCTGGTCACCGGGGCGCTGGGAGGGCTCTCGTACGGCAAGGTCCTGGCCGATCTGACGGCGATCTTCATCATCGCGCTCGGTGTGATCGCCGCCCTCAACCAGGTGGGTATCGCCACCACGGTGACGACTCCGGTGCTGATCGCGGTGCTCGCCACGGTGGCCGGCATCCTGATCGTCGGCGTCGGCGGTGGTCTCGTGAAGCCGATGCAGAACCGCTGGGACGGCTGGTTGCAGCGGGCGGCCCAGGAGGCTCGGGCGGTGCAGCAGCAACGTCAGGCCGCGTCGGCCGGGCGTAGCGACGTGGAGCGGCAGATGGCCGACCGCGGGGGTGACCGCACCCAGGCCATGCCTCGGGTGGACGAAGCCCAGCAGTACCGCTCGTAGCGGGCGGAACGGCACGACGGGTGGGGAGGGTGTTCCGCGTACGACGCGGGGTGCCCTCCCCTCGCGTGTCAGTGCCGATCGAGTGCGCGAGCCAGCGCGCAGACCGCGACGAGGCGGGTGAGCAGCCACTCCGGCTGGCTCCAGTCCACCGACCCGCTGGGTGGCGTCCACCCGTGCTCCAGGGCGGCGGCGCGCACCCCCTCGGCGTAGCCGGCGAGCGCCGCGGCGCTCAGCGGCGTGCGGTCGCCGTCGAGGCTGTCCCGGACGGCCGCCGCATGCTGGTCGACGAGGGCCAGCAGGCCCGGGCGCGCGGCGGCGGCGGCGAGCCCGACAGTGCCCACGGAGACGGTGAGGGCGGCCAGGGTGGACCGCGCCGAGTCGACGGCGGTACGGGAGGCGACCCGGTTGAACGGCACACGCATGGTGACCGAGGCTAACCGACCAGTGACCGTGTCGACCTCGTCCGCTCGGCGGATGTCGGGTGCGCCACTGAGGCGGTCGACGCTGGCCTGGGGGATTGATCCGGCACAGACGGGGCAGCAGGAGAACACCCAGGAATGACGGCACCCGGCACGGAGGCACGGATGGGACAGCAGGTGGACGGACCCGACGAGCGGCACCGGCGGCCGGACGGCGTCAGCGACGCGACGATTGCCGCGCTCGGCAAGCTCAGCGAGGCGCTGGAGTGTGTGGAGCGGGCCCGGGGGCACCTCTACTCGGTGCACCAGTTGATCGGCCACGCCGACCTGATGCTCGACGACGCGGTGGAGCAGTTTCGCGCCGCTGGGCATCCGCACCTCGCCGACCGGATCGCCACTGAGCTACGCGGCCGCAACGTCATCGCCGGACGGTGGACGTTTCAGATCGTCGAGGACTTCGACGACGGCTACCACGCGCTGTTCCGCGAGTTGGACCAGCAGGCCCGCGACGAGTTGGTGGGTGGGCGGCGCCACCTCTACGAGGCGGAGATGAAGGAACGCCGCCGGAGCCGGGGCCGGCCGGGCCACGAGGCCCGGCCGGGTGGCGAGGGCTAGTCGCTTGTCGCGTCGGCCGGGCGACGCCGTGCCGCGTCGTCAGCGATGATCACGGTGGCCACCATCAGCGCGACGCAGAGGCTGAACAGCCACGACTCGTCGGCGACGAGCCAGGCGGACACGGGTGCCTGGAGCGCGGCGAGCAGGAAGCCGAGCCAGGCGAGTTTGCGCTGACGCGTGGAGAGGATTCCGGAGCCTTGATGCATCCCGAAATTCTTACGCGAACCGGCCGGCTTGCCGTCCTCCGATCGGCCGATTCTGGATGAGCTGTCCGTTTTCTCGACCGTACGGACACGACTTCTTTGCGCCGCGAGCGATCGGGTGCCGACGGCGCTAGGGTGCCCCTGCGGCAGGATGGTGTCTCGTGTCCACCGCGCCCGCGCGTCCCCGCGCCGCACTGCTCCTGCTGTCCTACCTCGCGTTCGTCAGTCTCGGCCTGCCCGACGGCCTGCTCGGCGTCAGCTGGCCCTCGATCCGAGGCGACTTCGACGTACCGACCGAGGCCGTCGGGTGGGTGCTCACCGCCGGCACCGTCGGCTATCTCACCTCCAGCGTGCTGGCCGGCTTCACGCTGGCCCGGGTCGGCGTGGGCGCCCTGCTCGCCGGCAGCACCCTGGTGGCCAGCCTGGCGCTGACCGGCTACTCGGTGAGCCCCGTGCTGGCGGTGCTGGTGGGCTGCGCGCTGCTGCTCGGGCTCGGCTCCGGCGCTGTCGACTCCGGGCTCAACGCGTACGCCGCCGGGGCCTTCGGGCCTCGCCACATGAACTGGTTGCACGCCTTCTTCGGCCTCGGCGTGGCCATCGGCCCGCTGATCATGACCGCGGTGCTGAGCGCCGGGCTGGCCTGGCGCTGGGGGTACGGCATCGTGGCCGCCGCCCAACTCGTCCTCGCCGTCGCGTTCGTGCTCACGGTGCGGGCCTGGCGCCGTGACGCCCCAGCCGGCACCGAAGCGGGCGCGGCGGTCCAGGGCGTGCCCGGCGCCACGGATTCCGGGCCGGCGTCGACCGTCCAGGTTCCGGTTCGGGACACGCTGCGGTTGCCGGCGGTCTGGTCGGGGTTGCTCGCCTTCGCGCTGTACGTGGCCATCGAGGTGTCCGCCGGCCTGTGGGCGTTCCTGCTGCTGACCGAGGGGCGCGGGCTCAGCGCGGCGTTGGCCGGCGGCTGTGTCTCCGCGTACTGGGGCAGTCTCTTCGTCGGCCGGGTCGTGCAGGGTCTGGTGGCCGAGCGCCTGGGGGCGGGGTTGGTGTTGCGGGCCAGCCTGGCCGGAATGGCCGTCGGCGCGGCGCTGATCGCCGTTCCCGGCCCGGCCGCCCTGGCGGTGCTCGGCCTTGTCGTTGTCGGTTTCGCCGCAGCGCCGGTGTTTCCGCTGCTCACCCTCACCACCGCCGAACGGGTCGGCGCGGCGCACGCGGACCGGGCCATCGGGATGCAGATCGGCGCCTCGGGCGTCGGCGCGGCGCTCGTCCCGGCCGGGCTGGGCGTGCTGATCGGCAACACGTCGGTGCAGGTGCTGGGCGCGGCTCTGCTGGTGCTCGCGCTGGCGCTGATCGCGCTCTACGAGTGGGGTGCCCGTCGCTCGACCGGCCAGCCCAGCGGGCGGCCGGCGCCCAGTCAGCCCGGCGGGGAGGGTCAGCCCGCGTCCGGGCCGGTCCGCCCGGTGGTGGACGGGCGGTAGCGGCGCTCCGGATCGGTGTCCTCCCGGCTGTTGCCCTGGGCCTGCCCCTTACGGTCGTCCGCTGCCGGCCCGTGCCCGAACGTCGCCTCTTCCCCCGCGTCGTTTCCGGTCACGTCGTCGGCCTGCCCGTCGAGGCTGGAGCCGGCCACGGCCTGCTCCAGCTCTTCCAACGGAAGCCGTTCCTCGTCCCGCCACACCCTGATGTTGTCGTCGGTCATGTCTTCAGCGGTACCCGGGCGCGATGATCGCAAACGGTGGTGTGCGACAAGGCTCGGATACGGCGATGGCCGCCGGGAATCCCGGCGGCCATCGCAGGTCACTGCTCACCGTCACGGCTGCGGACGGTCCACCTGTCCGCGCCAGGCGCCGGTCTCCTGACCACGCCGCTCGATGTAGGTCTTGAACCGTTCCAGGTCGCCCTTGGCCCGTCGGTCGACGATGCCGAGCTTGTCGCCGGCCTGCTCGACCACGCCGTGCGGCTCGAACTCGAGCTGCAGGGTGACCCGCGTCTTGTCCTGGTCCAGTCGGTGGAAGGTCACCACGCCGGCCTGCTGGGTGCCGTCGGTCGAGCGCCAGGCGACCCGCTCGTCGGGGAGCTGTTCGGTGATCTCCGCGTCGAACTCGCGCTTCACACCGGCGATGTCCACGGTCCAGTGGGTCATCGTGTCGGAGAGCTGCCGGACCTCCTGCACACCCTCCATGAACTCGGGGAACTGTTCGAACTGCGTCCACTGGTCGTACGCGGTGCGTACGGGTACGGAAACGTCCACATGTTCGGTAACGCCACTCATCGGGGAACCTCCTTCAGCCACTGGTGGATTGCCGGATCGGGGGCGATCCTGGTCACCAGCGAGTTGTCTCGTTCTTGTTGCCCAGCGCCGCCCACACCTCGGAGACCGTCTGGTAGACGGTGCCCTCGGGCAGCCGTTCCAGCGACGCCACGATGTCGTCCGGCGCCTCGTTCTCACGGGCGCTGGCAATGAGCACCAGACGGTCGCCCGGCAGCGCGCTCATCGAGATGAACCGGCCGAGCCGGCTGCGCTGCTCGACGTCCGTAGAGCTCATGCCCTGCGGGGTGCCGGTGCGCAGGTCGCCGGCCGGGGCGGTGGTCGTCTCCGGCTGGTCCTCGCCAGCCGGTTCCGGCACCCGCGACTCGTCGACCCGAGAGCCACCGGTCCCCGGCCCCTGTACGAGGCCGCTGACCTCCTGACTCATCTGTTCGTCGATCCTCGGTCCGTGCTTGCTGTTGCCACGCTCCATGCCTTCTGCGCTACCCGGCACCTCACCCGATAAACCGGCACCGGGCCACGAACCGGCCCTCGGTCCGGCGGCGAACCGGACACCGCTGCCGAACGGAGGCCTACTCGTCGGCGGGCTTGCGGGGCGGCAGCACCGGCTCGTCCGGGTTCGGGTCGCCGGCCTGCAACTGCCGCCCGCGCTGCACCTCGGCGTTGATCTGCACGCCCAGCATCAGCGCCGAGTTGGACAGGTAGAGCCAGACCAGGAACGCGATGGCCGCCCCGAGGCTGCCGTAGGTGGTGTTGTACGAGCTGAAGTTGGCCACGTAGAGGCCGAAGCCGAAGGAGGCCGCCGCCCAGGAGATCAGGGCCACCGCGCCGCCGGGGGTGAGCCAGCGAAACCGGGGCTGGCGCACGTTCGGCGCGATCCAGAACAGCAGGGACAGCAGCGCCATCATGATCATGGCGAGGACCGGCCACTTCGCCACGCTCCACGTCGTGCGGGCCAGGCCGCCGGCGTTGACCAGGTCGCCGACCGCATCGGTGACCGGCCCACTGACGATCAGGCCCAGGGCGACGACCGCGAGCAGCACCAGCGTGACCGCCGCCAGACCGATCTGTAGCGGCCGAAGCTTCCACACCGGGCGGCCCTCGGTCACCCCGTAGACGGCATTGGAGGCGCGGGTGAAGGCGCCGATGAAACCCGACGCGGACCAGAGCGCGCCGAGCAGGCCGAAGCTCAGCAGCAGCTTGGGGTTGCTCTGGTCGAGCACCACGGTCTGGAGCACGCCGACCACGCCGCCCTCGTCGTTGGTCAGCACCGAACCGGCGCCCACCTGGTTGGCAAGGTCGACCACAGTGTCCAGGGTCCGCTCCCCGTCAGAGACCAGACCGACCAGCGCCACCACCACGATGGCGGACGGAAAGAGCGCCAGCACCCCGTAGTAGGTCAGCGCCGCAGCCCAGTCGGAGCAGTTGTCGTTGACGAAGTTCTGGACGCTGCGGACCAGCACCCCGCGCCAGGTCCGCCAGCTCAACTGCCGCATCCGTCGGGGCACCCCCCGGGTGCCCGGTGTGCCGTCGAGCGTCGTACCGGGCTCCGTGGTCGTCATGCCCGCTCCCTGCGCCCCGGCCGCCGGATGACCGGTCGTCCGGTCTGGCCTGGCCCGGCGGTACCCGGATGGTGAAATCGACAAACCCACCCGGTACCCGACCGTCGCCGCTATGGTTTGCCGCCCGGTCACCGGGGAACGGTCACAGTGACCCTGTCGACACGGAGGAGGACGAGATGCCCGGGCGCGAAGACCTGCCCAGCACGCTGCGGCGCTCCCCGGAGAAGGCGCAGCGCACCTGGGAAAAGACGCACGACTCGGCGGTCGAGACCTACGGCGAGGGGGAGCGGTCGCACCGCACCGCCTTCGCCGCCGTGAAGCATCAGTTCGAGAAGGTGGGCGACCACTGGGAGCCGAAGGGCCGCAAGGGCCCCAGCGACCAGCAGGCCGCCGGCGGCGGGCCGGAACGACGGGCGCCCACCGCCGGTGGCGTGGACGCCAACGCCACCAAGGACCACCTGATGTCGGTGGCCCGCAAACTCGACGTGCCCGGTCGGTCGAGCATGACCAAACCGGAGCTGGTCACGGCCATCGAGAAGGCCAACGACCGCGCGACCCGCAAGGCCCGCGGCGACTGATCGCCGCCGCACCGGAGCACAACCGACGCGGTACGGGCGGACGCGCCACCCCTGCGTCCGCCCGCGCCGTTCACCAGTGCCCGCCCCCCGGCGCCTCGATGTGCACCGCCTTCGTGGCGGTGAACTCGTCCAGCAGTTCCGGGCCGTACCCGAAGCCCTGTCCGCTGGCCCGGCGCGGGTGCGCGGCGCCCCCCGGCGCACCCCCGAACACCGCGTTGACCTTGACCGTGCCCACCGGCAGCTCCCGCCAGGCCCGCTGCGCGTGACTCATCGACGGGGTCAACACAGTGGCGGCCAGCCCGTACGGGGAGTCCGCCGCGCAGCGCAGCGCCTCGTCGAACGAGTCGACGACCACCACCGGGGCGACCGGCCCGAAGGTTTCCTCCCGGACCAGCGGCATGTCGTGGCGGCAGTCGGTGACGACGGTGGCCGGGTAGAACGCCCCCGGCCCGTCCGGGACCTCACCGCCCACCCGCACCCGTGCGCCGTCCGCCAGCGCGGCCGCCACCTGCCCGTGCACGTGGTCCCGGTGCCGCCGGTCGACCAGCGGGCCCAGCTCGGTGTCCGGGGCCCGGCCCGGCCCGACCCGCAGCGCCGCGGCGCGTCGGACCAGCGCGGCCACGAAGTCGTCGGCCACCTCCCGGTGCACGTAGAGCCGCTCCACCGCCACGCAGATCTGCCCGGCGTTGGCGAACGCGCCGAGCGCGGCCTGCTCCGCCGCCCACTCCGGGTCGACGCCCGCGTCCACGATCAGCGGGTCGCTGCCGCCGTTCTCCAAGAGCACCTTCGCGCCGGTCCGGGCCGCCGCGGCGGCGATCGCCCGCCCGGTCGCTGTGGAACCCACGTGGGCCACCACGTCGACGTCCTGCGCCGCCAGCGCCGCACCCACCTCCGGTCCGCCGGTGAGCAGTGACAACACCCCTGCCGGCAGAGCCTGGTCCAGCGCCCGGGCCAACAGCCAACCCGTCGCCGGTGTCCGTTCGCTCGGCTTGTAGAGCACCACGTTCCCGGTCACCAGGGCAGCGCCGAGCAGTCCACAGGAGACCGCCACCGGGTCGTTCCAGGGGGTGATCGCCGCGACCACGCCGCGTGGCTGTGGGGTGAGGAAGTCCAGCGCGTCGGTGTCGCCGTTCAGCGTGCGCCCGCCGCGCAGCGGCGCCAGTTCCGCATACTGTCGCAGGGTGCCGATCCCCGCCTCGACGCCGCCGCGGGCGTCCGCCAACGGCTTGCCCATCTCCGCGGTGACCGCAGCCGCCAACTCCTCGATCACCGCCTCCACCGCGTCCGCGGCCCGGTGCAGCGCCGCCGCCCGTTCCGCCGGGGCGGTCGCCGCCCACTGGGACGCCGCGTTGCGGGCCGCCTGGGTCGCCTTGCCCACCTCGTCGGCAGTGGCCACCGGCACCGTGCTCACCGGCGCGTCGTCCGCCGGATCACGCACGACCAGTTCGCCGCCGTCGCCGCCCGCACCCCACACCCCGCCCACCAGCTGCGCAACCGTGTACATGCGGCGCTGGATGCCCCGGCCCCGACGAGGCAAACGCGTTTCGCCCGGTTGCGCGCCGGGTAGGCGGATCCGATGACAACCACCACCGCGCAGAGCGCGGACGCCGTCATCGTCGGCGCCGGGCACAACGGCCTGGTGGCGGCGAACCTGCTGGCCGACGCCGGCTGGGACGTGGTGGTGCTGGAGGCGACAGCGGTGCCCGGCGGCGCGGTCCGCTCCGCCGAGGTCACCGCGCCCGGCTACCTCAGCGACCTCTACAGCTCGTTCTACCCCCTCGGGTACGCCTCACCGGTGCTGGGCGGCCTGGACCTGGGTCGACACGGGCTGTCCTGGCGGCACTCGCCGGACGTGCTGGCGCACCTGCTGCCGGACGGTCGAGCCGCGGTGATCAACCGGGATCCGGACGTCACGGCCGCGTCGCTGGAGCAGTTCGCCCCCGGGGACGGTAAGCGCTGGCTCAACGCGTACACCGACTGGCTCGACGTGGCCGAGCCGATGCTGGAGGCGATCACCTCGCCGTTCCCGCCGGTACGCGGCGGGCTGGGTCTCCTGCGTCGGTTGCGCGTCGCCGGCGCGCTGCGACTCGCGCGGCGCCTGGTCGTACCGGTCCGCAAGCTCGGCGACGAACTCTTCGACGGTCCCGGCGGGCCGGCCCTGCTGGCCGGCTGTGCCCTGCACACCGACCTCTCCCCGGAGGAGGCCGGCTCCGGGGTGTACGGCTGGCTGCTGGCCATGCTCGGCCAGCAGGTCGGCTGGCCGGTCCCCGACGGTGGCGCGCAGCGGATCACCAACGCGCTGGTGGATCGGCTGCAGGCGCGCGGCGGGACGATCATCTACGGTGCCCGGGCCGATCGGGTGCTCACCGCCCGGGGCCGGGCGATGGGGGTCCGGACCGTCGGCGGCGCGCTGTGGCGGGCCAGGCGGGCAGTGCTCGCCGACGTGCCGGCGCCGGCGCTCTACCTCGACCTGGTCGGCGCGGCGGCACTGCCGTCCCGGCTGGTGGAGGACCTGGCGCACTTCCGGTGGGACGGCTCCACGCTGAAGGTGGACTGGGCGCTCTCCGCGCCGGTGCCCTGGACGAACCGGCAGTTGGCCGGCGCCGGCACCGTGCACCTCGGCGCGGACCTGAACGGACTCACCCACTACGCCAGCGAGTTGGCCCGTGGCGAGCTGCCCCGCGACCCGTTCCTGCTGGTGGGGCAGATGTCGGTGGCGGACCCGAGCCACTCCCCGCCGGGTACCGAGTCGCTCTGGTCGTACACCCATCTGCCGTTCCGGCGAAACTGGCGGGCCGAGGAGGTAGCCGGGCACGTGCAGCGGATGGAGGACGTGCTGGAGGCGGCGGCCCCGGGTTTCCGAAGCCTGATCGTGGGCCGACACGTGGCCGGACCGGCCGACCTGGAGAAGGGCAACCCGAGCCTGGTCGGTGGCACGCTCGGCGGCGGGACCGCCGCCGCGTACCAGCAGCTCTTCCTGCGCCCGATCCCTGGCCTGGGCCGGGCGGACACTCCGGTGGACCGGCTCTTCCTGGCCAGCGCGTCGGCGCACCCCGGCGGCGGTGTGCACGGCGCGCCGGGCGCGAACGCGGCCCGCGCCGCGCTGGCCCGCGACCGCGCGCTCACCGGCCGCGCCTACGCCGCGGCCATTTCCACCGCCCACCGCGCCATCTACCCCGACCAACCCACCGCCCCGCCCCCGCCTGGCTCTCGGTGATCAAGAGATTTGCGTCAGATCTGCCGGCGCTGACGACGCAAACCTCTTGATCACCCGGGTGTGGGTGGGTGGGAGGGGGCGGGAGGGGGAGGGGGTGGGGTGGGGTTTGGGGTTAGCGGGTGATGTTGCGGTGTTTGCTGCGGAGGCGGAAGGGCATGAGCGCGCTCTCCACCTTGGTCGCGGTGGTCATCTTGGAGACACCGTCGCGCCGCTCCTCGAAGCGGATCGGCACCTCCAGGATGGTGTGCCCCAGCTTGGTGGCGAGGTAGTGCATCTCCACCTGAAAGCTGTAGCCGTTGGACTGCACGCGCTCCAGGTCGATGTCGCGCAGGGCCTCGGCCTGCCAGATCTTGAAGCCGGCGGTGAGGTCCCGGATGCGTACCCGCAGCAGGGTGTGTACGTAGAGGTTGGCCCAGCCACTGAGCGCCCGGCGGTAGAGCGGCCAGTTCTCGTCCAGCTCGCCGCCGGGCACGTACCGGGAACCGATCACCACGCTGGCCTGGGTGGAGAGCAGCGCGCCGAGCATCCCCGGCAGCGCCTCGGGCGGATGCGAGAGGTCGGCGTCCATCTGCGCCACGTACTCGGCGCCGCCCTCGATCGCCCGGGTCATCCCGTCCACGTACGCCCGGCCGAGGCCCTCCTTGCCGGCGCGGTGCACGACCTCGATCCGGTCGGGGTGCTCGATGGCCAGCTTGTCGGCCACCTCCCCGGTGCCGTCGGGGGAGTTGTCGTCGGCGACGAGGATGCGCAGCCCCGGCAGCGGCAGTGCGAGCAGTCGCTCGACCAGCGTCGGGAGGTTGCCCGCCTCGTTGTACGTGGGCACGACGACGGTCAGGCGTGCGTCCCGCCACGGCGACGGCAACTGCACCGGCTTGATCATGTCGGTCATCCTCGGTTTGCGGACAAGGGTCATGGAAAGGGTATCTAGTTCCCGGATTCGGTCCGAGGGAGGCACCCCTTTCGGGCGTTGCGGACCCTCGCCGCCTACCGGGCGCGGGTGTCTAGGCCCTGGTCAAGGGCTTGTGCTGGTCAGCGCCGTCGGCGAGCGACAGCGCTGAGGGCGAGCGCCGCGACGGCGAGCGCGACACCGGAGAGCGCCGGTTTGTGCGTGCCGACCCAGAGCGCCGCGGAACGGTCACGCGCCTGTTCGCGGAAAACACCCGCCGTGCCCCGGTCCGTGTCCGCGTCGCCGGGGTGATCCAGATTGTCCCGCCAGGTCGCTGGATCGATCTTCTGGCCGGTCTGCTGGCTGTCGTAACCGTCGCGGGCCAGCTTGCGGTCCAGCAGGCCGGGGAACAGGGCGTCGCCCACCCGGGCCTGCCAGGTCGGGCCACCGACGTTCAGCTCCCTGGTGCCACGGTCGGCGGCCCAGAGGATGGCCCGAGCGGCCAGTTCCGGCGTGAAGATCGGCGGCACCGGCTGCGGATGCCGGGGCAGCCGGGTGCGGACCCAGGAGAACTGCGGCGTGTTGACGGCGGGTAGCTGCACCATCGACAACTTCACCGCCGGGCAGTCGTGCAGCAGCTCGGCACGCAGCGAGTCGTTGAACCCCTGGACGGCGTGCTTGCTGGCGCAGTACGCCGACTGGAGCGGGATTCCCCGGTAGGCCAACGCCGAGCCCACCTGCACGATCGTGCCCCGCCCGTGCGCCCGCATGTGCCGCAGCGCGGCGAGGGTGCCGTGCACGGTGCCCAGGTAGGTGACCTCGGTGACCCGACGGAACTCCCTCGCCGGAATCTCCCAGGCCGGCGCGAACACCGACGCCATCGCGTTGTTGATCCACACGTCGATGCCGCCCCAGCGGTGCACCACGTCGTCGGCGGCCTGCTGCACCGCGCCCGCGTCGGCCACGTCCACCCGGTACACCCGAACGTCGGTCGCGCCGCGCAGCCGGCACTCCCGCTCGGCGGCGGCCAGACCCGCCTCGCCCCGAGCCAGCAGCGCCAACCGGGCGCCGCGTGCCGCGTACGCGTGGGCGACGGCCCGGCCCACGCCGGCGCTCGCGCCGGTCACCACGACGGTCCGGGTCACGAGGCCCCCTTCTGTCGGGTGGCGATGTCGGCGAGCCGGTCCAGCGTCTCCCGGTTCCGGAGGTGCAGCACCAGATCGTTGATCTTGTTGTGGACCCACCGCAGCGGGCCAGCCGCGAAGTCCTCCCCGAGGCGCACCCGGGTGGCGCTGTCGCCGACCGGCTCCAGGGTGAAGGCCACTATCGCCTCGCCCGCCGGCCAGAGCCCGGCCTTGAGCACGAGCCGGTGCGGCGGCTCGCAGACCAGCACCGTCGAGGCGTCCTGCAAGGAGAGCGGCCACGGCCCGGCACGGTGGTGCAGTTGGCTGCCCACCCGGGGCCAGGCGTCGTCCACGTCCCGCATGTGCGCCGTGCCGACCACCCAGTCGCTGTACGTCCATCCGTCCGCGAGCACGTCGAACACCTGCTGGGGGGAAGCGTCGATCACTTTCTCCACAATCGCCACCGGGATCCCATACCCGGAGCACGGCACGGGCTAACAGCTGACCGGGTTAGCTTCTCTCAGACGGCGGGTAAGGCCGACCCGGGGCATCGCTGGAGGCGCTGGCCCACCCCCTCGACGACGACGTTTACTCCTCGGGGCGCAGGGAACCCGCCGGCTGTGCGACAGGACCAGGAGGATCCGTATCAGCGCAGGTCAGCCCAGGTGTACGCCGCTGCTGACCGCGCCGGTTCCGGGTCTGTCGCAAGCCCGCGAGCGGTGCTCTACGACGCGGTGCTGCTGGACCGTGACGGCACCCTGATCGAGGACGTGCCGTACAACGGCGACCCGGAGAAGGTGCGGCCGGTGCCGGGCGCGCGGGCGGCGCTGGACCGGCTGCGCGCGGCGGGGCTGCGGCTGGCGGTCGTCACGAACCAGTCGGGCCTGGCCCGCGGTTACTTCACCGGTGAGCAGATGCGGGCGGTGCACGCCCGCGTCGAGGAGCTGCTGGGCCGGTTCGACGCGTGGCTGGTCTGCCCACACGACGACGCCGACGGCTGTGGCTGCCGCAAGCCGGCGCCGGGCCTGGTGTACGCCGCCGCCCGCGAGCTGGGCACGACGCCGTCCCGTTGCGTACTCGTGGGCGACATCGGCCGGGACGTCGACGCCGCCATGGCCGCCGGGGCCGCCGGGGTGCTGGTGCCCACCCCGGTGACCCGACCGGAGGAGGTCGCCGCCGCCGGATGGGTGGCCACCGATCTGCCGGCGGCGGTGGCGGAGATCCTGCGCCGCCAACAGGCCGTGCAGCCCTCGAACCCGCCCACCGAACCGGTGCGGACGGCACTCGTGGTCCGCTCGGACTCGGCCGGTGACGTGCTGGTCACCGGCCCGGCGATCCGCGCCGTCGCGGCCGGAGCGGAGCGGGTGGTGCTGCTGTGCGGGCCGCGCGGTCGGGCCGCCGCCAACCTGTTGCCCGGCGTCGACGAGATCATCGAGCATCCGCTGCCGTGGATCGACCCCGACCCGGGGCCGGTCGACCCGGAGGCGATGCGGAGCCTGTCCGCGCGGCTGGGCGCGGTCGGCGCGGACCAGGCGGTGGTGTTCACCTCGTTCCACCAGTCCGCCCTGCCGCTGGCACTGCTGTTGCGGATGGCGGGGATCGACCGGATCGCGGCGATCAGCGACGACTATCCGGGCTCGCTGCTGGACATTCGGCACCGGGTGCCGGTGGGCGTGCCCGAACCCGAACGTGCCCTCTCCCTGGCCGCCGCCGCGGGCCACCGGCTGCCCGACGGCGACGAACCGGTCCTGCGGCTCCGCCGGGACGCCGTGCCGCCGCGTCCGGCCGACCTCGGCGATCCGGGGTACGTGGTGCTGCACCCCGGGTCGGCCGCGTCGAGCCGCGCCTGCCCGCCGGAGGTGGCCACCCGGATCGTCGGGGCGCTGGCCGACGCCGGGCACCGGGTGCTGGTCACCGGCGGCCCGCACGAGCGCGCGGTCACCGCGCGGGTCGCCGCGGCCGGCGGCACCGACCTGGGCGGCCGCACCGACCTGGCCGGGCTGGCCGCGATCGTCGCGGACGCCAGCGCGGTAGTGGTCGGCAACACCGGGCCCGCGCACCTGGCGGCTGCCGCCGGTGTGCCGGTGGTGAGTCTCTTCGCGCCGACCGTCCCGTTCGGCCAGTGGGGGCCCTACCGGGTGCCCACCGTCCGGCTCGGCGACGCCGCCGCTCCGTGCCGGGACACCCGGGCGGCCAGTTGCCCGGTCCCCGGGCACCCCTGCCTCAGCGGCGTCGACCCGGGCGACGTGGTCGACGCGCTCCGGACCCTCGCCGTCAGTGGTGGTGGCGGCCGATGAACATCCTGCTCTGGCACGTGCACGGCTCCTGGACCACGTCGTTCGTGCACGGCGGCCATCGCTACCTGATTCCCACCACACCCGACCGTGGCCCGTACGGCCTCGGCCGGGCCCGCACCTACCCGTGGCCGGACAGCGCGGTCGAGGTCAGCCCGGAGGAACTGCCCAGCGCTGACGTCGACATTGTCATCCTGCAACGCCCCGAGGAGATCGACCGGGCCGAGCAGTGGCTTCGCCGCCGCCCCGGCCGCGACCTTCCCGCGATCTACGTTGAGCACAACACTCCCAAGGGCGACGTGCCGAACACCCGCCACCCGATGGCCGACCGCGACGACCTGCTCATCGCCCACGTCACCGGGTTCAACCAGATCTTCTGGGACACCGGCGCCACCCGCACCACAGTGGTCGACCACGGCATCGTCGCCCCCTCCGCGTCCTACACCGGCGAGCTGGACCGACTCGCCGTGGTGATCAACGAGCCGGTACGGCGAGGTCGGGTCACCGGCACCGACCTGCTGCCCCAGTTCGCCGAGATCGCGCCGCTGGACGTGTTCGGCATGGGTGTCGCCGGCCTGGCCGACCACCTCGGACTGCCCGCCGACCGGCTGACCAGCCACGACGACGTGCCCCAGGAGCGGATGCACGCCGAACTGGCCCGTCGGCGGGCGTACCTGCACCTGTGCCGGTGGACCTCCCTCGGGCTGAGCCTCATCGAGGCGATGTCGATCGGCATGCCGGTCGTCGCGCTCGCCACCACCGAGGCGGTGACGGCGGTGCCCCCGGAGGCGGGGGCGCTCGCCACCCGGACCGACACCCTGCTCGACGCCGCCCGCCGGTTCATCGCCGAACCGGCCACCGCGCGGCAGGCCGGAGCGGCGGCGCGAACCGCCGCGCGCGACAGGTACGGCCTCGACCGTTTCCTCGCTGACTGGGACCGGCTGCTGGAGGAGGAAGTATGCGGATCGCGATGATCTCGGAGCACGCCAGCCCGCTCGCCGTCCTCGGAGGGGAGGACGCCGGCGGCCAGAACACGCACGTCGCGGAGCTGTCCGCCGCGCTCGCCGCCGCCGGGCACGAGGTGCGGGTCTACACCCGCCGCGACGCGCCCGACCTGCCGGTGACCGTTCGCAGCCCGGACGGGTACGACGTGGTGCACGTGCCGGCCGGCCCGGCCGAGCCGGTGGCCAAGGACGCGCTGCTGCCGCACATGCGGGAGTTCAGCACCTGGCTGATCGAGCGCTGGCGCGGCGGTGACTGGGTGCCCGAGGTGATCCACGCGCACTTCTGGATGAGCGGTCTGGCCGGGCTGACCGCCGGCCGGCAGGCCGGGGTGCCGGTGGTGCAGACGTACCACGCGCTGGGCACTGTGAAGCGCCGCTACCAGGGGGTACAGGACACCAGCCCGGCCCGACGGGTCTCCTACGAGCGGGAGCTGGGCCGCTCGGTGGACCGGATCGTCGCGCAGTGCCGCGACGAGGTGGGCGAGCTGGTCCGGATGGGTGTGCCCCGGTCCCGGATGACAGTGGTGCCCTCGGGGGTCAACCTCGCCACCTTCGCCCCGCTCGGGCCGGCAGCCGACCGGGAACCGGGACGGCCCCGCATCCTCACAGTGGGTCGGCTGGTCGAGCGCAAGGGCTTCCAGACCGTGATCCGCGCGATGGCGCTGGTCCCGGACGCCGAGTGCCTGGTCGTCGGCGGCCCACCCGAGGGGCTGTTGGAGACCGATCCGTACGCCCGCCGGCTGCGGGCCCTCGCCGAGTCGTGCGGGGTGGCCGACCGGGTGCACCTGGTCGGCGCGGTGCCCCGGGAGGAGATGGGCCGCTGGTACCGTTCGGCGGACCTGCTGGTGGCGGCGCCCTGGTACGAGCCGTTCGGGTTGACCCCGCTGGAGGCGATGGCCTGTGGGGTGCCGGTCGTCGGCACTGCCGTGGGCGGCATCCGGGACACAGTTGTCGACGGGACGACAGGTGACCTCGTGCCGGCCCGGGACCCGCGCGCGCTGGCCACCGCGATCCAGGGGCTGCTCGACGACCGGATCAGGCGTTTCGCGTACGCGACGGCGGCGCGTGAGCGGGCCCGGGAGCGGTACTCGTGGGCGGCCACCGCCGAGCGGCTTGTCGAGGTCTACAGCGAGGTGGCCGCCGTGCGCCGGCCGACCCGGGTGGTGGCCTGATGCCGACGGGCAGCCTGCTCGACACCCACCTGACGAATCTCGCGGCGGCGCTGGTGCCGTACCGACTGTGTGAGCGACAGTTGGCGCGCTGGGGGGCGGACCTGGCCCACCGGCTGGCGGCCGGGGGGCGCCTGCTGGTGGCCGGCAACGGCGGCAGCGCCGCCGAGGCCCAGCACCTCACCGCCGAGCTGGTCGGCAAGCTGCACGACGACCGTCAGCCGTTGTCCGCGATCGCGTTGCACGCCGAGACGAGCGCGCTCACCGCCATCGCCAACGACTACGGCTACACCGACGTGTACGCCCGCCAGGTGCGCGCCCACGGCCGCCCGGGCGACGTCCTGCTCTTGCTGAGCACCAGCGGAACCAGCCCCAACCTGGTCGCCGCCGCGCAGGCGGCCCGCGATGTCGGGGTGACCACCTGGGCGCTCACCGGCGCCGCCCCCAATCCGCTCGCCGACGCCTGCGACGACGTGCTGGCCGTCGCGTCCCCGGACACCCAGGTCGTCCAGGAGCTGCACCTGGTGACCAGTCATCTGCTCTGCGAGTACCTCGAACAGGAGTTGCCCGCCGCGCTGGCGGCGGTCGCCGATCCGGCGGTCGTCCACCCCGTGCCCGGGGAGCCCGCACCGGCCGGTCGGCTGCCTGCCGCGCCGGTACGCACCGGGGTCGAGGTGGTGCTCGACGGCGGGCCCGGACAGCAGGTCGACGCGTGAGCTGGACAGCAGGTCGACGCGTGAGGATGAGGAGGCAAGCGTGAGGGGACCGGTGGTGGTGCTCGGGGACACCCTGCTCGACCGGGATGTGGAAGGTGTGGTGAACCGGCTCTGCCCGGACTCCCCGGTGCCGGTGCTCGACGAGACCGTGGCCACCGACCGACCGGGGGGCGCCGGGCTGGCGGCGGTGTTCGCCGCCGCGCAGGGCGCCGAGGTGGTGCTGGTGACCGCGCTCGCCGACGACGCCGGCGGGGCCCGGCTGAGCGCTCTGCTCGCCGCCGCCGGGGTGCAGGTGTACCCACTGGCCCTCTCCGGCGCGACGCCGGAGAAGATCCGGCTGCGGGCCCGGGGGCGGGTGCTGCTGCGCCACGACCGGGGCGGCACGTCCGGGGAGCCGGGTCAGCCCTCCGACGAGGTGCTCCGGGTGATCGCCGCGGCGTCGGCGGTGCTGGTCAGCGACTACGGCCGAGGGGTGGCCCGGCAGCCCGCGCTGCGCGAGGCGTTGGCCGCCACCCGCGCGCCGGTGGTGTGGGACCCGCATCCGCGCGGCCCGGCGGCCGTGCCCGGCGTACACCTGGCCACCCCGAACGAGTCCGAGGTGCGCGAGCTGGTCCCCGCGCTGCCCGGCGCCTCCCGACTGGCCACCGCGTCCCGGGGCGCCCAGGGGCTACGGCGGCGCTGGCGGGCCGGCGCTGTCGCCGTGACGCTGGGCGGTGACGGCGCGCTGCTCTGCCACGCCGGGTCGACGCCGCTGGTGGTGCCGACGCCGGGTAGCGCCGAGGGGGACACCTGCGGCGCCGGCGACCGGTTCGCTGCGGCGGCCAGCCTCGCGCTGGCCCAGGGCGCGCTGGTCTCCGAGGCGGTGCAGGTGGCGGTCGCCGAGGCGTCCGCGTACGTGGCCGGTGGGGGAGTGGCCACGGCGCTGCCTCCGTCGGCGCCTACGGTGCGGGCCAGGAGCGCGCCGGGGCCGCGAGCCCTCCAGCCGGTACCACGAGGTGCTGCGCTGGCCGACCGGGTGGGAGTCGCCGCCGTGGCCACGCTCCTGGGTGAGGTACGCGCCGCGGGTGGCACTGTGGTGGCGACCGGCGGTTGCTTCGACCTGCTGCACGCCGGGCACGTGGCCACCCTGGAGGCGGCCCGGCAGCTCGGCGACTGCCTGATCGTCTGCCTGAACTCCGACGCCAGCGTGGCCGGGTTGAAGGGGCCGGATCGGCCGGTGCAGTCCGAAGGCGACCGGGCCCGGCTGTTGGCCGCCCTGAGCTGCGTCGACGCGGTCCTCATCTTCGACGAGCCGACCCCGGAGACGGCGTTGTCCTGGGTACGCCCCGACGTGTGGGTCAAGGGCGGCGACTACGCCACCGGCGGTGGGGACGAGAGCGCCACGCTGCCGGAGGCGGAGGTCCTGCGCCGCTGGGGTGGGAACACGGTGGTGGTGCCCTATCTGGATGGTCGTTCCACCACCGACCTGATCGTCCGCACGCTCGCGGAGCGGACCCGATGACCGCCACGCGGCCCGGCGCCGGGCCCACCGTCCTGGTCACCGGCGGCGCCAGCGGCCTCGGCGCAGCGGTGGTCGCCGCCGTGGCCGCCTCCGGTGGCCGACCGCTCGTGCTGGACCGGCAGCCGCCGGCCGACGGGGTGTCCTGGACCGAGTGCGACCTGGCCGACACGCGAGCCGCCGAAGTGGCCACCCAGCACCTCGCCGAGCAGGCCGGTGGTCTGGACGCCGTGGTGACCGCCGCCGGCACCGACGTGCCGGGCCGACTCGCCGACCTGCCCGGGGAGACCTGGGACCGGATCGTCGCCGTCGACCTGCTGGCCACCGCGGCGGTGATCCGGGCCGCGCTGCCGTTCCTGCTGACCTCCCGGGGCCGCATCGTCACCGTCGCCTCCACCCTGGGCGTCAAGGCGGTCAGCGACGCCACCGCGTACTGCGCGGCGAAGTTCGGCGTGGTGGGGTTCACCCGAGCCCTCGCCGCCGAGCTGGCCGGTCAGGTCGGCGTCACCCTGCTCATCCCGGGTGGGATGCGCACCGCGTTCTTCGACGAACGTGACCCGCAGTACAAGCCGGGGCCGGACGCGAACCTCAACGAGCCCGCCGACACCGCCGCCGCGATCATGTTCGCGCTCAACCAGCCGCCCGGTTGCGCGGTGCGCGAGATGGTGGTCTGCGCCGAGCAGGAGACCTCGTACCCGTGATCCTCGTGCTGCGCGCCCTCGGCGTCGGCGATCTGGTGACCGCGGTGCCCGCGCTGCGGGCGCTGCGGGCCGCGTACCCGTCGCGGGAGCTGACGCTCGCCGCGCCCGGCTGGCTGGCCCCGCTTGTCGACCTGGTCGGTGGCGTCGACCGGCTGGTGGACACCGCAGGGCTGGATCGCCCTCTCCGGGTGGGGTCGGCCCCGCGGGTCGCTGTCAACCTGCACGGGCGCGGCCCGCAGTCGCACCGGCTGCTCACGGCCACACGGCCCGGTCGGCTGCTCGCCTTCGCCAGCCCGGACGCCGGCTGCGCCGACGGCCCGCGCTGGGCCGCCGACGAGCACGAGGTGGACCGGTGGTGCCGGCTGCTGTCCTGGTACGACATCCCGGCCGACCGCGCCGACCTCAGCCTGCGTCGACCCGCTTCGGCAGGGCTGCCCAGTGGTGTCACAGTGCTGCACCCGGGCAGCAAGATCCCGGCCAAGCGGTGGCCCGCCGAGCGGTTCGCCGCGTTGGCCCGGGCACTGACCGACAAAGGACACCGGGTGCTGCTCACCGGCTCGGCCGACGAACGGGCGTTGGCGGCCCGGGTGGCCGAGGCGGCGGGCCTGAGTTCGGAGACCGTGCTGGCCGGCCGGACCGACCTCGGCGCGCTCGCCGCGCTGGTGGCCGACGCCCGGCTGGTGGTCAGCGGGGACACCGGGGTCGCCCACCTGGCCACCGGGTACGGCACCCCGTCGGTCGTCCTCTTCGGGCCGGTGCCACCGGCGCACTGGGGGCCACCACCGGACCGGCCACGACACCGCGTGCTCTGGGCCGGCGAGGCGGATTGGCCCAGGTGGGATGGGGTAGGAAGCCACCCGACAATGGCGGCTCTGCACCTCGACGAGGTGCTGGCCGCCGTGGCCGAGGTGGAGAGGGTGGTGCGGGTCTCCGGTGCGGTTGCGGCGTAGCGACCCGGGTCGACCGGGGTACGGACGGCGTCGGCGCGGACGGGGTTGGCTCTTCCTCGACCCGTCCGGGGCTCCGGTGCGGGATCCGGATGTCCTGACCCGGCTGCGGGAGTTGGTCATCCCGCCGGCCTGGCAGGACGTGTGGATCGCGCCGCATCCGAACGGGCACATCCAGGCGATCGGGATCGACGCGGCCGGACGCAAGCAGTACGTCTACCACCCGCGGTGGCGGGAGAAGCAGGACGAGGCGAAGTTCGACCACATGCTGGAGGTGGCCCGGCGGCTGCCGGCGCTGCGCGAACGGGTGGGGCGCGACCTGGACGGCCGTGGACTGGGCCGGGACCGGGTGCTGGCGACGGTGACCCGCCTGCTGGACATGGGGATGTTCCGGGTCGGCAGTGACCAGTACGCGAACGGCGACGACCCGACGTACGGGGTGTCCACCCTGCGCCCCGAGCATGCCCGGTCCCGGCGCGGCTGCGTGGTGTTCGTGTTTCCCGCGAAGGGGGGCATCGAGCAGGTACGCCGGATCGAGGACCCGGAGCTGTGCCAGGTGCTGGTGAATCTGCGCCGTCGCCGGCGATGGGCGGACCGGCTGTTCGGCTACTGGGACGGCCGGGAGTGGCGCGACGTGCGCAGCGACGAGGTCAACGGATACCTGCGCGACGCCAGCGGTGGGGAGATGACCGCGAAGGACTTCCGTACCTGGCACGCCACTGTGCTCGCGGCCACCGAGTTGGCCACCGCCGGTCCGGCCCGCTCGGTGACCGCCCGGCGTAAGGCGGTGGTCGCCGTGATGCGTGAGGTGGCGGAGCTGCTGGGCAACACACCGACGGTGGCGCGGGCGTCCTACGTGGACCCACGGGTGGTCGACCTCTACCACGACGGGGTGGTGGCGTCGGTGGATCCGCAGACGCCTCGCGAGGAGGCGGAACAGGTCGTCCTGAAGCTGCTGGAGGGGGCCTGACCGGCCCCGTCGGCGGTCCTGGGGGGAAGCGCGACGGGGCCGGAGCCTCGGGCGTCAGCGGGGTGCCACCGGGCGGCCGCCCGCCGCTCGCGCGGCGGGCGCCTCGCCACGGCCCCCGTTGGCGGCAGACCAGTGACGGCCGGCCGCGTTGGGTGTCAGTCTGCCGGCAGCGAGTTGACAGTGGACGCCTGGCGGTTGACGATCCGCGCCAAATCCGAGCCACTGTCGCGGTGGTCCTGCGGGGTGGTGCCGTACGCGGCCCGGAATGCCCGGCTGAAGTGGGCCTTGTCGGGGAACCCCCACCGCGCCGCGACGGTCTGCACGGGCTGATTGCGCAGCGCCGGGTCGGTCAGGTCGCGCCGGCACCGGGCGAGCCGCAGATCCCGGATGTACGACGCCACAGTGGCGTCCTCGGCCTCGAACAACCGGTGCAGGGACCGCACCGAGATGTGGTGGGCGTCGGCGACGACCTGCGGGCCGAGCGTCGCGTCGCCGAGGTGGCGGTGGATGTACGACTGCACCTGGGTGAGCAGCGCGCGGCGGCGGACCTCGGTGGGTACGGCGTCCTCGGCGACGAGGTGCCGGCCGAGCATGGTGGTGGCCAGGTCGAGCCCCACCGCGCCGAGCCGGCTGGCGTCGGCGGCATGGTACTGCTCGGGGTGCCCTGTCACCTGGAGCAGGAACTGCGCCAGCAGCGCCCCGATCCCCTCGCTGCCGGACATCTGGCCCCCGTAGAGCGCGGCCATCCGCTGTGGTGTCAGTGGCAGGGCGGAGTGCGGGATCATCGTGACGATCGAGCTGGCCTGGTCCCGGTCGGGCTCGGTGGCGTGGTGACAGACGTCGTGCGGCCGGGACGCGTCGTAGAAGGTGAAGTTGCCGGCCAGAATCTCGCTGCGGCGGCCGCCCTGGCTGGACGTGCCGATGCCGCCGGTGGTGAGGGCGAGGATGTACAGCTCCGGGTCGGCCTGACGGACCAGCTTCGGGGTCCGGGTGGCATCCAGGGACGGGTATTCGTACTGCACCAACTGGATCGGGCCGAGCGCTATGAAGTCGGCGCGGGCGGCGAAGTCGTCGGTGTGCGCGGACTGCATGCGCAGCGGCACCGAGGTGCGCGCCACCAGGTCCAGCCACATGCCGAACCGTTCGCCCGGTGGCAGGACCCTGGTGTCGATGGTGTCTCTCGGCAGCATGGAACTCCCTCAGCCCGTTCGGCGGCGGATCAGCGCCTCGACGCCGTCGAGGATCCGGTCCAGGCCGAAGGTGAACTCGTCGTCGGGGTCGTCGTCCTGGGCGAGCACGCCGGCGCTCAGCACCCGGTGTAGCGCGGGGAAGCGGGCCGGGTCGATGAGTCGGGCCACCAGCCGGCCGTACGCCGGCATCATCTCGCTGGGCTCGACGCCGGCCGCCCGGCTGCCCTCGGCGACCTGCGAGGTGAGGGTGGCCTCGTTGCGGACGTACCCGGTGATCAGCAGGAGCACCGACATCTTCTCGCCCTCGCCGAGCGCGGTGCCGTCGAGGCAGCGCAGCCCGTCCTCCATCCAGCCGAGCTGCTGCGGGGTGATCGGTGGGCCGCTGATCGGCACGTGCAGCAGCCAGGACCGTTGCCGCAGTGCCTCGTGCTCGGCCCAGGCCCACCGGGTGAGGGCGGCGCGCCAGTCGTCCTCCGGCGCGGGCGGTCCGGGGGGTGGCCCGTACCCGGTGTCCACCATGAGCATGAGCAGCTCGTCCTTCGAGCCGACGTACCGGTAGAGGGCCATGGTCGCGGCGCCCAACTCCTTGGCCACGCGGCTCATCGAGACGGCCGCCAAGCCGTCGGCGTCGGCCACGCGTACGGCGGCGTCCACGATGGTGGGCACGCTCATTCCCGGCCGGGGGCCCTTGGGTGGTCGCTCCCGTAGCCCCCACGCGCTCTCGATGGACGCCGGGAGCACGGGCCCGCTGTCGTCTGTCTTCGCCGCCACATTTCCTCCTTGCCCCGCCATCCTAGTTCTGCGTATGGTCTACGCATAACAGCGTACGACATACGCAGAAGGGGAAGTGACCATGATGATCACCACCACACCGGCACCGCGAGCGGGCCGGCGGGAGTGGATCGGGCTCACGGTGCTGATGCTGCCGCTGCTCCTGGTCTCGATGGACGTGTCGGTGCTCTACTTCGCCGTCCCGTTCATCAGCGCGGAGTTGCGCCCCACCGCCACCGAGCAACTGTGGATCTTCGACATCTACGGCTTCGTGCTGGCCGGGCTGCTCATCACCATGGGCGCCCTGGGTGACCGGATCGGCCGACGCCGGCTCCTGCTGATCGGCGCCATCGCGTTCGGGGCGGCGTCGCTGCTGGCCGCGTACGCCGACAGCACCGCGACGCTGATCGCCGCGCGTGCCGTGCTCGGCGTCGGTGGGGCCACCCTGATGCCCTCGACGCTCGCCCTGGTGCGCAACATGTTCCACGACGCCAGGCAGCGCGGCACCGCCATCGCCATCTGGACCGCCACCCTCACCGGCGGCATCGCGATCGGCCCGGTGCTCAGCGGCATCCTGCTGGAGCACTTCTGGTGGGGCTCGATCTTCCTCATCAACATCCCGGCGATGCTGATGCTGCTCCTGCTCGCCCCCCTCCTGGTGCCCGAGTTCCGCAACCCGGCGACCGGGCGGTTCGACCTGGTCAGCGCCGCACTGTCGCTCGGCGCCCTGCTGCCGGTGATCTACGGCATCAAGGAGATGGCCCGCGACGGCCTCAGCCCGGTGCGGGTGCTCGCCATCGTCGGCGGTCTGCTGGTGGGGGCGCTGTTCCTGCACCGGCAGCGGACCCGGGCGTACCCGATGGTCGACCTCGCGCTGTTCCGCCGTCGCGGCTTCGCCGGGTCGCTCGCTGTGAACCTGCTGGCGATGTTCGCCATCGTCGGCTTTGCCATCTTCACCACCCAGCACCTCCAGTTGGTGCTCGGCCTGAGCCCGCTGCGGGCGGCGCTGTGGAGCCTCGTGCCGTCCCTCGCCGTGGGTGGAATCGTGCCGGCCGCCGCCGCCCTCGCCCAGCGCGTCGAACGGGCGTACCTGATCGGTGCGGGGTTCGGGATCGCCGTGGTCGGCTTCGTGGTCCTGACCCGGGTCACGCCGGAGACGCCGCTGTGGCTGCTGCTCGTCGGCGTCAGTGTCTACGCGGGTGGCCTGGTGATGGTGATGTCCCTCGTCACCGAGCTGGTCCTCGGCGCGGCGCCGCCGGAGCAGGCCGGTGTCGCGTCGGCGCTGACCGAGTCCAGCAGCGAGCTGGGCGGTGCGCTGGGAATGGCGATCCTGGGCAGCGTGGGCGCGGCGGTCTACCGCCGCGAGGTCGTCGACGGCCTGCCGGCCGGACTGCCCGCCGACGCCGGAGCCGCGGCCGAGGAGACCCTGGCCGGTGCGCTCGCGGTCGCCCAGGGGCTGCCGGCGGAGCTGGCCGACGCCGTGCGGCACGCCGCCGCTGTCGCGTTCACCGACGGGCTGCACCTGGCCGCGTACGCCGCCATGGCGGTGATGCTGCTGGGCGCGGTCACCGCGCTGGTCGGGCTGCGCGGCGTCCGACCGGCCGACTCCACGGCGCTCGCCGTCGAGCCGACCGGTCCGGCCGACACGTCGCTGTCGTCGGTCAGTCGATGAGTACGTGCGCGAGCCGGTCGCGGAAACGCCGCTCGGAGTCGCTGACCGACTCGCCGCCGATGCCCAGCAGCCCACCGCTGGACGCGGCGCCCACCACCTGCTCGGCGATCTTCACGAGCCAGTGCTTGTACGCGCCGGCCTCGCCCTCGTCGACCCGCGCGGCCAGCAACGCGCCGGCCTCGCCGGCCCGCAGCAGCACGTCGTCGATGTACGCCCCGGGGTCGGCGGGCGCGATGGCCGGCAACTCCTCGCCGGTGTCCGGGTCACCGACCCGGGTGACGATCTCGCCGGCCACGGCGGCGACCAGCGGGCTGGCCGACTCCCGGCCGGCGGCGATGGTCTCCAGCCCGGCCGCGTTCTCCGCCATGGTCCGGCGGGTGCCGTCGGACTCGGCGGCGCTCGCCGCGGTCAGCACCGACTGCGGCAGGCCGACCAGCAACCCCCACTCCTCGTCGGAGAAACCGAACCCGGTGTACGCCGGCTGCTCGATCACGACAACGCCCCTTCCGCCCTGCTCTGCTTGGTCAATCGATGCTCTGGTTGGTCGATCCACCGGGCCCGAAACCGGCGCCCGGGTCAGGCTAGTCCAGGGTCAGCAGGCCCTGTTCGGACACCACGCGCACCGACAACGTCTTGTACCCGACCTCCTCGAAGAGGACCGTCATCTTGTCCTCCTCGTAGGAGAGCACCATGCCGGACCCCCACTCCGGGTGCCGCACCTGGCTGTGCACCGGGAACGGACCCACAGCGCCCTGGTCGGCCACGCTGGTGCCGTTGTGGCAGTTGTCGCAGTGGCCGCAGACCTGCGTCATCTGCTCGCCGAAGTAGGCCAGCAGGGTCTGCCCCCGGCAGGCCCGGGTCTCGGCGAAGGCCCGCATCATGTCGGTGCGCGACCGGGTCACTGTCTGCTGCCGCTCCGCCTCGGCCAGCGCCGCGGCGGCGGCGTCGGTCGGGGTGGGGGAGTAACGGGGCGCGCCGATGCGCTGTCGTGCGCGCGGTTCGGCCGCCCCGACCTGCTCCAACAGGGAGAGGTACTGGCCAAGCTTGCGTGGCCCGAGGCCGGTGGTCTCGCGCAGTTCGGTCTTGGTGGCCGGCTTGCGGCGCAGCAGCGCGGCGAGGTCGCGCAGCTCGTCGACGTCGGGCAGGCCGCCGCTGAAGAACCGTTGCAGGCCCACGTCCTCGGCCTGCCAGAGCAGCAGCACCCGGGCTGGTTGCCCGTCGCGGCCGGCCCGGCCGATCTCCTGGAAGTAGCTGTCCGGCGAGTCGGGCAGCGCCATGTGCACCACCCAGGCGATGTTCGGCTTGTCGATGCCCATGCCGAACGCCGAGGTCGCCACCATGATGGGGACCTCGTCGGCGAGGAACGCCTCGTGCAGTTCGTGGCGTGCGCCGGCCGCCATCCCACCGTGGTAGAACTGCGTCGGGTAGCCGGCGTCGGTCAACCGGGTGGCCAACTCCTCGGCGGCGCGACGGGTCGGCACGTAGATGATCCCGGGCCGTTCGTCGTCGCTCAGCAGTGCGATCAGTCGCCGCCACCGGTAGTCCTCGGTGGGGCAGTGCGCGACCTCGACGAACAGGTTCGGCCGGTCCAGCCCGGAGACCACCACCTCCGGGTCGCGCAGCCGCAGCCGGGCGACGATGTCGTCGCGTACCGGAGGGGAGGCGGTGGCGGTCAGCGCGACCACCGGCGGTCGGCCGATGCCGTCGATGAGGTGCCCGAGGGCCAGGTAGTCGGGGCGGAAGTCGTGCCCCCACGCGGAGATGCAGTGCGCCTCGTCGATCGCCACCAGGGCCGGCTTCAGCGCGGCGACCTCGGCCATCCGGTCCGGGTTGCTGAGCTGTTCCGGGGTGATGAAGAGGAACTCCGCCCGCCCCTCGCGGATCTCGGTGATCGCCTCCGCCTGCTGGGTGGGCGACTCGTTCGAGCTGATCCGCACCGCCCGCAGCTCCGGGCGTTGCCGCTCGTTGAGGGAGGCGATCTGGTCCTGCTGGAGGGCCAGCAGCGGGGAGATCACCACTGTGGGGCCGGGGATCAGGCTGGCCGGGATCTGGTAGATCGCCGACTTGCCGGCGCCGGTGGGCAACACCACCAGGGCGTCGCGTCGCTTCATCACGGCCCGCATGGCGGCCAGTTGGTTGGGCCGTAGCGCCTTCCAGCCGAAAAGGCTGCGGGCCGCGCGGCGCAACGTCATCGAGTGCGTGGACAGTTTCATCGAGGGCCGGAGGTACCCGAGCCCATGACCGCCGAAACGCATTCGGACAATCATGGGCCCGTTGATCGTCGGCTCAACGCAGGCGGGGCAGGACCTCGCGCTGGTAGAGGTCGAACAGGCCCTGGTAGTGCGGGCCGGTGTTGGCCACGTACACCTCGTCGAAGCCGGCCTTGGCGTACTGGTCGATCATCTCCAGGTGCGCGTCGGCGCTGTTGCCGCAGACGAACGCCTCCTTCAACATCTCCGGCTTGACCAGCTCGGCGGCCTGCTCGAAGTGGCGCGGCGAGGGCAGCACCTGGGACAGCTCACCCGGCACCCCCGCGTTGGGCCAGCGCTCGTACGCGATGCGCATGCCCTCGTCCTCGCTGTCCGCGTACGCCGCCTTGAAGCCGGCCTGGCACGGCTTGTCGCCGCCGCCGTTCTCGCGGAAGCGTCGGACCATCTCGCCGTCGGGCATCGTGCTCACGTAGCCGTCACCGATCCGGGCGGCCAGGTCGATGGCCTTCGGGCCGAAGCCGGAGACGTAGATCGACGGTGGGGTGTCGGGCAGCGTGTAGATCCGCGCGTTCTCCACTGTGTAGTGCTTGCCGTGGTGATTGACGAAGCCGCCGTCCCACAGGGCGCGCAGCACCTCGACGGCCTCCTCCAGCATCTCCAGCCGGACGTCGGCCTGCGGCCAGGCGTCGCCGAAGATGTGCTCGTTGAGCGCCTCGCCGGTGCCGACGCCGAGCACGAAGCGCCCACCGTGCAGCACCGCGCTGGTCGCCGCCGCCTGCGCGATCACGGCCGGGTGGATCCGCACGGTGGGGCAGGTCACCGCAGTGGTCACCGGCAGCGAGCAGACCTGGCTGAGCGCGCCGATCATCGACCAGACGAACGGGCTCTGGCCCTGAGCGTCCACCCACGGGTGGTAGTGGTCGGAGATCCACAGCGCCTCGAAGCCGGCCCGTTCGGCACCGCGCGCCTGCTCCAGCAACTCGGCTGGCGTGAACTCCTCACTGGACAGGAAATATCCGATCTTCATGGCTTACCCCTTCGGCACGCGGACCTGCTGATGGGGAGAGCCGTACCCCGGTCACGGTCGGCCACACCCGGCCGGCCGGGCCCGGGTCGGCCGGGCTCGCTCAGCGTCGACCGAACATCGCCCGGATCGCGGCGAGGAGCAGCAGGGCGCCGACCACCAGGCCGAGCAGGCGTACGCCGGGGATGTCGGCCGGGCTCGTCGCGTCGGCCAGCAGGACGGGATCCATCCCCGCACTCTCCCCGGGGAGCGGGCCGCCAGGCAACTGTAAGGTTTATTGACTATTGAATCGCTCAGTGTGACCATGGCAGGACCGCCTGCCGGTGGCGGTGCGCCGAGGGCGCGCGAGAGATGGGGTACGGGGGCCGCATGAGCGAGCGCAACCAGCGGATCGACGGGGGCGCACCGTCGCCGGTGATCGACACCGATCACTGCAAGGGGGCGGCGTGACACCGACGACCGGACACCTCCCGGCGCTCGCCGCCGCCGTCCTGCAACCCGGCTTCGTCGGCACCACCCCACCACCATGGGTGTGCCGCTGGCTCGGCGAGGGTCTCGGCTCGGTGGTGCTCTTCGCCCGCAACGTCGTCGACACCGAGCAGGTGGCCGCCCTCACCGCGACGCTGCGCGCGGAACTGCCGGACGTCATAGTGGCCATCGACGAGGAGGCCGGCGACGTCACCCGACTGGAGTCGGTGCACGGCAGCTCCCGGCCCGGCAACTTCGCCCTCGGCGCGGTCGACGACCCGGAGCTGACCGAGGCCGTCGCCCGGGACCTCGGCGCCGAGCTGGCCGGGGCGGGGATCACCCTCAACTACGCCCCGGACGCCGACGTCAACTCCAACCCCGCGAACCCGGTGATCGGCGTCCGATCCTTCGGCGCCGACCCGGCGCTGGTCGCGCGACACACCGCCGCCTGGGTCCGCGGGCTCCAGGCCGGCGGCGTCGCGGCCTGCGCCAAACACTTCCCCGGGCACGGCGACACCAGGGTCGACTCACACCACGACCTGCCCCGGATCACCGCCGACCGGGACCGGCTGGACGCCTGCGAACTGGCCCCGTTCCGCGCCGCCGTGGCCGCCGGGGTGCAGGCGGTGATGACCGGTCACCTGCTGGTGCCCGCGCTCGACCCGCACCTGCCGGCGACGCTGAGTCAGCGAATCCTGGGCGGGTTGCTCCGCGACGAGCTGGGCTTCTCCGGCGTGGTGGTCACCGACGCGATGGAGATGCGCGCGGTCGCCGACCGGTACGGCTTCGCCGGGGCGACGGTCCGCGCCCTCGCCGCCGGGGCCGACGCCATCTGCATCGGTGGCGAACGGGCCGACGAGCAGGCCGCCCGCGAGCTGCGCGACGCCATCGTCGCCGCCGTCATCTCCGGTGAGCTGCCCGAGGAACGTCTCGCCGAGGCCGCCAAGCGCGTCGGTCAACTCGCCGCCTGGACGGTGGCCGCCCGCAGCGCCGGCTCGGCCGGAGCGCGCGCCGCCGCCGACGTCGGCCTGGTCGCCGCCCGCCGGGCCGTCCGGGTCACCGCCGCCCCGGGCACGACCGTCGCGCTGCCCCTGACCCGCGCGGCACACGTCGTCGAGTTCGAGCCGCTGCGCAACATCGCCATCGGCGCCGAGACCCCGTGGGGCATCGGCGGACCGCTGACCGAGCTGCTGCCCGGCACCAGCACGGTCCGCTACGCCGAACGCGACGTGCCGGCGGACCCGGGCGCCGGGGCGGGCAGCCGTCCCCTGGTCCTGGTCGTCCGCGACCAGCACCGGCACGACTGGATGCGCGACGCCGTGCACCGCGCGTTGGCAGCCCGGCCGGACGCCGTCGTGGTCGAGTTGGGCGTGCCCGAGCTGGTCACCGGGGCGGTGCACCTGGCCACCCACGGCGCCACCCGGGCCAGCGGGCAGGCCGCCGCCGAGGTGCTCACCGGCGCCCGCTGACGGCCCGCGCTACGGAAGGTCGGCGACCAGGTCGGCGTAGTCGGGGTGCTTGTCGATGAACGCGGCCATGAAGGGGCACTGCGGCACCAGTGTCGTGCCGCGTGCCCGGAGCTGGTCCAGGGTGCCGCGGATCAGCGTGCCGCCCACCCCCTTGCCCTGAAAGCCCCGGTCCACCTCGGTGTGGGTGAAGACCAGGACCTCCCCGCGCGGCAGGTACGCGGTGAAGCCGGCCAGCGCGTCGTCGACAAGGATCTCGAAGCGGTGCTTCGCCGGGTTGTCCTCGACCAGGGTGCTCATCCGGCCATTCTCCCCGCCCGCTCGGCCAGCGCGTCGAGTTCGCCGAGCAACCGATCCACCTCGTCGGCCGTGTTGTAGTGGTAGATGCTGGCCCGCACCGCGCCGCCGCTGTCGCGCAGACCCATCAGCTGGAAGTACTCGTAGGCGTAGTAGTCGCCGACCGAGAGGCAGAACCCGGCGGCGCCCAACGCCTCCTGGGTGGCCGCCGGGGACATCCCGGCGACCCGGAACGAGACGGTCGGGCAGCGCCGCGCCGGCGAGCCGTAGACGGTGATCGCCGGCCGCTGCGCCAGCCCGGCGAGCAGCCGGTCCAGCAGTGCCTCCTCGTGCGCCTGGGCGGCGGCCAGCCCGACCCGCACCCGGGCCCGCCGATCCCCGACCGCGTCCGGGTCCAGCCCCGCCAGGTGATCCACCGCCGCGGCCACCCCGGCCAGCAGCGGGAAGCTCGGCGTGCCGTACTCGAACCGGTCCGGCACCGCGTCGGAGGACGGCACCAGCTTCGCCGGGCGCAACGCCGCCCACCGGTCCGGGTCCGCCACCATCGCCGCCAGGTGCGGGCCGGACCACTTGTACGCGCTGGTGACCAGCACGTCGGCGCCGAGCGAGGCCAGGTCGGTCGGCCCGTGCGGCACCGAGTGCACCCCGTCGACGTGGACCAGGGCGCCGACCGCGTGCGCTGTCTTGGCGATCGCCGACACGTCCGGCATGGTGCCGATGGCGTTACTACCGGCGGTCACCGCGACCAGGCGAGTCCGCTCACCCACCAGGTCCGCGTACTGGGCCGCGGGCAGCTCACCGGTCTGCCGGTCGACCTCGGCCCAGCGCACCGTCGCGCCGGCCGCCTCGGCGGCCTGCACCCACGGCCGCACGTTCGCGTCGTGGTCGAGCCGGGAGACCACCACCTCGTCACCCGGGCGCCAGGCCGCGCCGAGCGTGCGAGCCAGGGTGTACGTCAGCGCGGTAGCGCTCGGCCCGAGCACCACCCCGGCCGGGTCGGCGCCGAGCAGGTCGGCCACCGCCGAGCGGGCCTCGGCGACCAGCTCCAACGACCGGCGGCCCGGGAGGAAGGCGGCGCTGCGGTTGCCGACCGCCGACCGCATGGCATCGGTGACCGCGTCGATCACGCCGGCAGCGGTCTGGGTGCCGCCGGCACCGTCGAAGTGGACGAAGCCCTCGGTCAGAGCGGGGTACGCGGCCCGGGTGCGGGCGATGTCGAACGGCATGTCCGGACCCTAGCCGGTGCTCCTCGTACGCTGGTCGGCCGCCAGGTGATCACCGTTGGGCGGCGACGTCGCGGATGTCTCGTACTCTTGGCGAGGTGACGAACCGACCCGCCACCATGCCCATTCCTTCCGTCCGCCGCGCCGCCGGTCTCTTCGCCGGTCTGGCGCTCGGCCTCGCCGTGCTCGCCGGGTGCAGCTCCCAGGGCGCCTCCACCGACTGTTCGGTGGACGCCTGCACCGTCACCTTCGAGCGGGGTGTCGACGCGAGGACCACCATCCTGGGCGTCGAGGCCAAGTTGGTCGGCGCCGAGGGTGACCAGGTGACCGTCGAGGTCGCCGGTGAGCAGCTCACCCTCACCACCGGGCAGCAGGCCGCCGAGGCCGGGGGCTTCGCTGTCACGCTGGACAGCGTGACCGACCAGCAGGTCAAGATTCGCGTATCGCGCAACCCGGGCAGCTGACCTGGGCGGGCGGCGGTGGCCGACGTTTGGGAATCTTCAGAATCGGAGATTGTGACGCCATGTCACTCACCCGTAGCGCCGAAGCCACCGCCTCCCGTACGGCGGACAGCCGGTGGCTGGAACTCCTCGCCCGGGCCGGCTTCATCGGCTACGGCATCGTCCACCTCCTCTTCGCCTGGTTGGCGTTGCAGATCGCGTTCGGTACGTCGTCCGACGACGGCGACCAGTCCGGCGCGCTGCGTACCCTCTCCGCACAGCCCCTCGGCAAGTTCCTGGTCATCGCCGTCGCTGTCGGCCTGCTCGCGATGGCGATCTGGCAGGCGCTGGAGGCAGCGGTCGGGCACCGCGCCGAGCGCGGCAAGGAGCGGGTCATGGAACGGCTCGCCTCGGCCGGCCGGACCATCGTCTACCTCTACTTCGCCTGGACCGCCTTCAAGGTCTTCAAGGACGCGGGGTCGAACAGCGCCGACCAGCAGGAGGCGTTGACCGGCAAGCTGATGACCTCCAGCGGTGGCCGCTGGCTGGTCGGCCTGGCCGGGCTGGTCGTCGCCGCGATCGGCATCGGTCTGGTGATCTACGGTGCCCGCAAGAAGTTCGAGAAGCACCTCAAGACCGGCGAGATGAGCCCGAAGACCCGCCAGCTCGCCCGCCGGCTGGGCATGGCCGGATACATCGCCAAGGGCGTCGCGTACGGCATCGCCGGTCTGCTGGTCATCGTGGCGGCGGTGAACTACGACCCGGAGAAGGCCCGTGGTCTGGACGCCGCGCTGCACACCCTGCGTGAGCAGTCCTACGGCATGTTCCTGCTGACCCTTGTCGCCCTCGGCATCGCCGCCTTCGGCGTCTACTGCTTCCTCCAGTCCCGGTACCGCAAGGTCTGAACTGGTCGATTCCCGGGCCGTCGGGCACTCTTGGGCTTTTGCCCGAAGTGCCCGACGCCTGGTCGAAGGGGAGCACCGAAGCCGTGCAGAACTATCTCGAAACGGCCGTCGCCGCGCTCGTCGCGGCGGCGGTCGCCCTGTTCCTGGTCGAGATCGTCCACCGGATGACCCGGCGGTTCGGCCGCCGGTCACTGCTGTTGACCGAGTTGACCGACCACGCGCACCGCCCGTTCCAGGTCGCCGGAACGGTCCTCGCCGTGCAGTTCGCCGTCCGCTTCACCACCGGGTACGCGGTCGGCGAGAGCTGGCGGCGGCTGCTGCTGCACCTGCTCATCCTCGGCGTCATCGCCACCCTCGCCTGGCTGGTCGCCTGCCTCCTGGTCGTCGTGGAGGACACCGCGCTGGCCCGGTTCCGGGTCGACGTACCCGACAACCGGCACGCCCGGCGGGTCCGGACCCAGGTGGTGATGCTGCGCCGACTGACCATCGCGGTGATCGTCATCCTGACCGTCGGCGTGATGCTGATGACGTTCCCCAGCGTGCGGGGCATCGGCGCCGGTGTGCTGACCTCGGCCGGTGTGGTCGGTGTGGTGGCCGCGCTCGCCGCGCAGAGCCTGCTCGGCAACGTCTTCGCCGGCGTCCAGCTCGCCTTCAGCGACGCCGTCCGGCTCGACGACGTGGTCGTCGTCGAGGGGGAGTGGGGTCGCATCGAGGAGCTGACCCTCAGCTACGTCGTGGTGCAGATCTGGGACGACCGCCGGCTGATCCTGCCCACCTCCTACTTCACCAGCAAGCCGTTCCAGAACTGGACCCGGACGGAGGCGGCGGTGCTCGGCACCGCCGAGTTCGACGTCGACTGGGCGGTGCCCGTGCAGACCATGCGCGAGGAGCTGCGCCGCCTCGTCGAGGGCACCGAGCTGTGGGACGGGCGGGTCTGCGTCCTGCAGGTCACCGACGCCACCGGCGGGACGGTCCGGTTGCGCGCGCTGGTCAGCGCCGCCGACGCGGGCAGCCTGTGGGACCTGCGCTGCCTCGTCCGGGAGCACCTGGTCGCGTGGATCCGGGACAACCGCCCCACCGCGATGCCCCGGCTACGCGCCGAGTTGGGCGACTCCAGCAGCAACCTGTCCTGGCAGTGGGTGCAGCCGAGGCGGCCGGGCCGCCGCCCGTCCGACACCGAGGCGCCCGACGACGCCCGTGTCTTCGGCGGCAGCGACGACGGCGACGCCCGCAGCGAAGCCTTCGTAGGCCCCGAAGAAACCCGCCCCCAATAGCCCTCGCCCGGCCCGGCCCCGCCCCTGCGTCGCCCTCGCTCGGCCCCGCCCGTCCCGCCCCGCCCCGTCCCGTCCCGCCTCGCCCCGCCTCGCCCCGCAAGATCGTGCAACTTCCTGGTTGTAGTGGCTTCCGTCCGCGTCGAGGCCACTACAACCAGGATCGAGCGCGATCTCGGGCGGTGGACCCCGACGATCATTGACTTGACCGGTGATTTCGCCCGGATTGTCCCCGCCAACCTCATGATCACCGCTGCGGTGGCGGGGAGCGCGGGCGGGCCGGGGGTCGAGGGCCGGGAGCCGGGGCCGAGGTCCGGGGGCCGGGGCCGGGGTCCGGGGGCCGGGGCCGAGGTCCGGGGCCGAGGTCCGGGGCCGGGGGCGGGGGCCGGGGCGGGGGAGGGCGAGTGCGGAGGTTTGGTCGGGCTTGGGTGGGGGATGTGCTGCCGGACGTCTCTGGCGTGATCGCGGCGGCTGGCCGCGTATCGGCGGCGCGGCGTCCGGACAACGGGGACGGTGAGCTGCTTGGCGCGCTTTAGGATTGACGAGCGGCGACTTCGGGCATACAGCGCGGTGATGAGGAAAGGAGGACAGCATGGCTGACGTGGCGAAAGCCCGCACATCCCAGAACGGGAGCGAGCCCTCCACCGCCGAGTTGGTGCAGCGGGCCACTGAGCAGATCTCCCGCCTCGTACGGGACGAACTGACGCTGGCCCGAGCGGAGTTGACCCAGAAGGGTAAGCACGCGGGCATCGGGATCGGCCTGTTCGGCGGCGGTGGCGCGCTCGCGTTCTTCGGTCTGGGTGCGCTGGTCGCCACGGCGATCCTGCTGCTCGACCTGGTGTTGCCCGCCTGGGCCGCGGCGCTGATCGTGGCGGTGGCCTGTTTCCTGGTGGCCGGCATCCTCGCCCTGGTGGGCAAGAAGCAGGTCAGCCGTGCCGTCCCGCCGGTGCCGGCGGCCACGGTCCGTAGCCTCCGGGCAGACATGGACACCGTCACCGCCGCGGTGAAGGACAGGGGGCGGCAATGACCGGTAACGGGACCGGCGACACGGAGGCCCTCCGCGAGGAGATCCGTCGCACCCGGGTCGAGTTGGGCGAGACGATGGAGGCGTTGGCCGCCAAGGCCGACGTCAAGGCGCGTCTGAAGGAGTCCGCCGAGCAGGCCAAGGAGCGGATGCGGGAGCAGGCGGCGCAGACCGTCGCCCGGGTCCGCGGGCAGGCCGCGCGTGGCGCCGGGATGGCGCGGGCGCAGGCGTACGAAAAGGGTGAGCTGGTACGCGCGCAGGCGTACGACAAGGGCGAGTTGGTGCGCCGCAACCCGGTGCCGTGGGCGGCCATCGCGGCCGGCGCGGTGGCCACAGTGGTGGTGCTGATGATCGTGCGGGGGAGGCGTAGGTGAGTAAGAGCATCGGCAGGGTCGCGTACCGGCCGGTCGGCGTGTTGTTGGGTATCGCCGCGGGCACGGTGGCCGGGGCGATCTTCCGGCAGGTCTGGAAGGTGACCGCGGGCGACGGTGAGGCGCCCAACGCGACCGACGAGGATCGAGGCTGGGGCGAGATCCTGGCCGCCGCGGCGTTGCAGGGCGCCATCTTCGCGGTCGTCCGGGCCGCCGTGGACCGGGGCGGCGCGGTCGGCGTACGCCGGATGACCGGCAGCTGGCCGGACTGACCAGCAGCGACTTCAGCCCCCTTCCCGCATCGATGGGAAGGGGGCTTTCGCATGGCATCGCGCGCCGCCCAGCGCACCTGAGGCATCCGTCAGGTCACATGTCGGAGAAATTCGTCGGAGAGGTCGTGACAGACTTTTTACGTCCGTGATTTGCTGGTCCCCGCTGTTGCGAGATGGCGTGGGTTGAGAGAAGTCTCCTTCGTGGGGCTGCCTCAGGCGCCGCTGCTCAAAAACGGCCAATCGGCCGGACGGCGTGCACGGCCGCCAGTTTTTAGAGGGAGAAACACATGGCTCAGGGAACCGTGAAGTGGTTCAACGCTGACAAGGGCTTCGGCTTCATCACCGTCGATGGTGGGGGTGCTGACGTGTTCGTCCACTTCTCGGCCATCCAGACCAGCGGCTACCGCTCGCTGGAGGAGAACCAGCGGGTGGAGTTCGAGATCGCTCAGGGTCAGAAGGGCCCGCAGGCTGAGCAGGTCCGTCCCATCTGAGTAGGACGGCCGGCCCCCGCCGGCCAGTGGGACGATCCGGCTCAAGGGTCACGGTAAAGCCCCGCATCCCGGTTGGGATGCGGGGCTTTCGCCTGCTCGGGTTCGCGGTGCGGCGAGCGGTCAGCCTCAGGCTCGCCGGTGCAGCGGGCGGGTCAGCGTCGACGCGAGCGCAGGCCGAGCCAGAGCACCACCAGCCCGGCCGCCGTCACGAGCGGGCCGATCACCGCCCAGATCTTCTCGTCGGTCATCACGCTGCCGCTGACGTAGCCGAGACCCTGGACCGTCCACACCGCACCGATCACCACGGCCAGTAGGCCGAGGGTGAGCGGAAGCCAACCCCTCATCGCGTCCCCTCTCCGCCGCCCGGGGCGGCGCGCCGCCGTCCAGAATCGCCGGCCGGGCGGCGTGAGGCGAGCACCTCGGGCGCGCGGGTCACCACCGGTCGTGCACCTGCGGGCGGATCAGCTCGTCATAGGTCTCGCGGACGGCTGCCAACTGCTCGTCGGTGAGCGGGGACAGGGCCGCCGCGGCGGCGTTGCGTCGGGCCTGGTCGGCGTCGCGGGCGCCGGGGATGACCACTGTGACGCCCGCCTGGTCCAACACCCAGCGCAGGGCGAACTGCGCCATCGTGCGGTCCGCGTCGACGAGCGGGGCCAGCCGGCGTACGGCGGCCAGACCTCGGTCGAAGTCGACTCCGGAGAACGTCTCGCCGACGTCGAAGGCCGCGCCGTGCCGGTTGTAGTTGCGGTGGTCGTCGGCGGGGAACTCGGTGTGCTCGTCGTAACGACCGGAAAGCAGGCCACTGGCGAGCGGCACGCGGGCGATGATGCCGACACCGGCTGCGGCCGCGGCTGGCAGCACCCGCTCCAGGGGCTTGTGGCGGACCGCGTTGAGGATGATCTGGACGCTCGCCACCCCCGGTCGGGCGATCGCGGTGAGGGCCTGGTCGCAGGTCTCGACGCTGACTCCGTACCCGGCGATGGCCTTCTCGGCGACGAGGGTGTCCAGACCGTCGAAGACCTCGTCGGAGGAGAAGACCTCGGTGGGCGGGCAGTGCAACTGGACCAGGTCCAGGGTGTCCATGCCCAGGTTGGCCCGGGAGCGGTCGGTCCACTGCCGGAAGTTGGCCAGGGTGTACGCCTCCGGGCGCTGCTCGACGCGGCGGCCCATCTTGGTGGCGACGGTCAGCCCGGCGTCGGGTCGGGTGCGCAGGAAGCGGCCGATCAGTTGCTCGCTGCGGCCGTCGCCGTACACGTCGGCGGTGTCGAGGAAGGTGACCCCGGCGTCCACGGCGGCGGCGAGCACCGCCATCGCGTCGTCCTCGCTGACGGTGCCCCAGTCGGCGCCGAGTTGCCACGCGCCCAGGCCGACCGCGCCAACGGTCCGGCCGAGCCGGTTGAAGCTGCGCTGTTCCATGACCCGAGCCTAGTGATCGGGTTGCCACCCTGCCACGCGAGCCGTACCGTTAGCAGTACGGACGTACGGTTTGGAGGCGACCATGTGGGACCCGACGACCTACCTGCGCTTCGGCGACGAGCGATCCCGGCCGTTTCACGACCTCCTCGCCCGGATCCCGGCCGAGCGACCCCGGGCGGTGGTCGACCTCGGCTGCGGCCCCGGCCAGCTCACCGCCGTCCTCGCCGAACGCTGGCCGACCAGCCGGGTGCGCGGCCTCGACTCCTCGCCCGAGATGATCGAGCGGGCGGAGGCCCTCGGCGCGCCGGTCGACTTCGCGGTCGCCGACCTGCGCGACTGGTGCCCGGCCGGCGACGAGGACGTGGTGGTCAGCAACGCGGCCCTGCAGTGGGTTCCCGGCCACCAGCAGCTGCTGCGCCGCTGGGCCACCGAGTTGCCCGCCGGCGCCTGGCTCGCCATGCAGGTCCCCGGCAACTTCGCCGCCGACTCGCACCGTGCCCTGCGGGAGGTCGCCAACCGGCCGGCCTGGCGGGCCGAGGTCGCCCCGCTGCTGCGTGCGGACCCGGTCGACGACCCGGCCGACTACGCGGAGCTGCTGACCGCCGCCGGCTGCGCGGTGGACGCCTGGGAGACTACCTACGTGCACCTGCTGCCGGCTCGACCCGCCGCCGAGCACCCGGTGCTGGCCTGGATGGAGGGCACCGCGCTGCGCCCGGTCCGGGCCGCACTGGACGCCGCCGGCTGGTCCGCCTTCCGCTCCGAGCTGGGAGTACGGCTCACCGTGGCGTACCCGGTGCGGCAGGGTCAGGTGTACTTCCCGTTCCGCCGCGTCTTCGTCGTCGCCCGCACCGGCGACCATGCCCAGGAGAACCAGTGACCGACCTGTCCACCTTCATCGCCGGCCTGCCCAAGGTGGAGCTGCACGTGCACCACGTCGGCTCCGCCCTGCCCCGGATCGTCGCCGAGTTGGCGGCCCGCCACGAGGGGCGCACCCCCGTGCCGGCCGACCCGGACGCGCTCGCCAACTACTTCGAGTTCCGCGACTTCGCGCACTTCATCGAGGTCTACCTGAGCGTCGTGGATCTCATCCGCGACCCGGAGGACGTCTGGATCCTCACCCACGAGGTGGCCCGCGAACTGGCCCGCCAACAGGTCCGGTACGCGGAGCTGACCATCACGCCGTACTCGCACGTCCGACGGGGCATTCCCGCGCCGGCGTTCTGCGAGGCCATCGAGGACGCCCGTAAGCGCGCCCTGGCCGACTTCGGCATCGAGCTGCGCTGGTGCTTCGACATCCCTGGCGAGGCCGGCCTGCCGGCGGCCGAGGAGACGCTGCGCATCGCGCTGGACGAGCGCCCGGACGGGCTGGTCAGTTTCGGTCTGGGCGGTCCGGAGATCGGCGTACCCCGACCGCAGTTCCGGCAGTACTTCGACCAGGCCCGCGCCGCCGGGCTGCGCTCGGTGCCGCACGCCGGGGAGACCACGGGGCCGCAGACCGTCTGGGACGCGCTGAACGAGTTGGGTGCCGAGCGGATCGGGCACGGCATCTCCGCCGCGCAGGATCCCCAGTTGCTCGCGTACCTGGCCGAGCGGCAGATCGGGATGGAGGTCTGCCCGACGTCCAACGTCCGTACCCGGGCGGTGGCCACCCTCGACGAGCACCCGCTGCCCCGGCTGGTCGAGGCCGGGCTGCTGGTCACCATCAACTCCGACGACCCGCCGATGTTCGGCACCACCCTCAACGACGAGTACGCGGTGGCCGCCCGCCTGCTCGGCGTCGGTGCCGAAGGGCTGGCCGGGCTGGCCCGCAACGCCGTGACCGCGTCCTTCCTGGACGCCGCCGGCCAGCAGCGGATCCTCGCCGAGATCGACGCGTACCTCGCCACCGCCGGCTGACCTGATCGGCCGGCTGGGCTGGTCGCCCGCTCGGGTGACCGGTTGCCCGGTTCGTTGAGCAGGGCGCGCGGCGGGAGCGTGGGTGTGGGGGGACCTGTGACTCCCGCCGCGCGCGCGGCTCCACCGGCCGTGGGTGCGTGGTGCGCTCGGCCGGTGGAACTGGTGGGTTCGTGCTGTGATCCTGTCAGCCCGCAGCCGATCCAACGCGGTCGTTAACCGCGATCTAAGGAAGACTTGCGCCGGCGCACAGCCCCGGGTTCGGCCGGGTCAGTCGTCGGTGGGGCGCTGGCGGGGCCAGCGACGTCCGGTGGCCTTCGTGTCGCGGGCGTCGCGGGCCATCCGACCGACCAGACCGAAGCGGCTGACCTGCCGGGGCGTCGCCTCCGGGTCGGCGAGCAGCATCACCACGCTGGCGCCGCCCAGCCGGGCGCGGTCGATGCTCACCGAACCGTTGGCCTGCAACGCGACCCGTTTGGCGATGTCCAGCCCGAGCCCGGTCGAGCCCTGGTCACTGGTGCCCCGGCGCAGCGCCCGGTCCGGGTTGGCGATGCCGGGGCCGGCGTCGTCGATCCGGATCGCCACGTAACCGTCGCGCCGGGACACCGCCACCTCGAACGCGGTGCCCTGCGGGGTGTAGCGGAAGACGTTGCCGATCACCGCGTCCAGCGCGGCGGCCAGTTCGGCCCGCGGCACCGGCGCCGGGATGCGCAGCTGGGCGCCGTTGACCCGGTGCGGCCGGTTCTGGTCGCCGGCCAACGCCGCCCAGAACACCATCCGGTCCCGGACCACCTCGCTGACGTCGCACATCGCCGGCCCGGCCTCGAGCGCCACCGTCTTACGGGTGGTCTTGATCAGCACGTCGATCTCACCCTCCAGGGTGACGATCGCCTGCCGGATCCGCCGGATCCCGCGCAGCCTGTCCAACTCCGCCGGGCTGAACGAACCCACGCTGGTGTCGTCGGACTCCAACGCCTCCGCGTCCAACCGCAGCACCGTCAACGGGGTACGCAGACGATGCGACAGGTCGGCCACGAGCTCCCGCTCGTCGGTCCGGGCGGCGTCCAGGCGGTCGGCCATCCGGTTGAAGGCGTACCCGGCCTCGGCCAGCTCGCGCGGACCGGTCGGCTCGACGCGTACGCCGAGGTCGCCGTCGCCGATGGAGAGCGCGGCCTTGACCAGACCGCGGGTGGAGTCCACCGCGCGGGCGGCGACCCGGTCGACCACCAGCACCGCCGCGCCGGCCATCGCCGCACCGACAGCGAACAGCAGCAACCAGGTGCCGCCGGCGCCCTCGCCCAGCGTCGACTCCGGAAGGAAGACCTCGACCACTGCCGTCCGGTCACCGAGGACGACCGGGTCGAGCCGGGCCACACCCCCGTCGACGTCGACGACCAACGACTGGCGCTCGGAGCGGGCCCGGTCCAGGTCGCTGCCGCTGGCCCGACCAGCGGACTCGTCCAACCCCAACCCGTGCACCACGGGCCGGGTGGGTGCGCCCTCGGCGCTGGCCACCACGGCACGCTCGACGACAGCCGGGTCGGTGCTCACCGCCAGCGCGCCGGTCACCAGGGCGCTGCGCCGCGCCGCGTCGGCGATCGCCTCGTCCCGGCTCTGCTCCCGCAGGCTGAGCCCGAGCGGGATCAGGAACGCGAGCGCCACGAGACTGCACATGCCGGCCGTGAGCAGGGCCAGCGCCGTCCTCAGTCCGGTGCCACCAGCCGGAATCCGACCCCCCGCACGGTGCGCAGGTAGCGCGGCTTCGCCGCGGACTCGCCCATCTTTCTGCGGAGCCAGTACAGGTGAACGTCGATGGTCTGATCCTCGCCGACCGATGGCTGCCGCCATACCTCCTCCAAGAGTTCCCGGCGGGACACTACCCGCCCAGGTCGTGCGGCGAGATACGCCAACAGGTCGAATTCCTTGCGGGTCAGCGCCAGCGGCTCCCCGTCGAGCTGGGCGCTGCGCTCGCCCACGTCCACCCGCAGCCCGCCGACGCTGTGCACCGCGGGTTGCACGGACCGACTGGCCCGGCCGGCCCGGCGCAGCACTGTGGTGATCCGGGCGTCCAGGTGTGCCCCGGTGAACGGCTTGACCATGTAGTCGTCGGCGCCGGCGCGCAGCAGCTTGACCACCGACTGCTCGTCGTCGCGGGCGGTGGCGATGATGATCGGAACGTCGGTGATGCCGCGCAACATCCGCAGCGCGTCCGAGCCGTCCAGGTCGGGTAGGCCGAGGTCGAGCACCACCAGGTCGGGTGTCTCCGCGGCGACCCGACGCAGGGCGTCCAACGCCGTACCCACGGCGTGCACGGCATGCCCCCGGTCGGTGAGGGACCGCAGCATCGCGCCGCGTACGACGTGATCGTCTTCGACCAGGAGCACGGAGGCCACGACAAGACCGTACTTGGCCTGGCAAGTTGATCGCGTTGCGGCGTGCCTGGCGACCGGGCAAGCTGGTACGACGATGTCGTTCACCCTGTTCGCCGATGCCCGCCTGGCGCTCGCCCGGGACAGCCTCGCCGGTCTCTCCACCGGCGACGCGCTCGGCGCGCAGTACTTCCTGCCGGGGCCGGCGCCAGTGGATCTCGCCGCCGACGCGCTGCCGCCGGCGCCCTGGGAATGGACCGACGACACCGAGATGGCCTGCTCGGTCCTCGCCCAGTTGGCCGACTCCGGTGGCATCGACCGGGACCGGCTGGCCCTCTCCTTCGCCGAGCGACGCACTGAGCGCAGAGGCTACGGCGCGGGCGCGATGCTCATCCTGGGGCTGATCCGTGACGGCACCCCGTGGCCGCTGGCCGCCGCCTCCGCCTTCGACGGGCAGGGCTCCTGCGGCAACGGCGCGGCGATGCGGGTCGGCCCGCTGGGCGCGTACTTCGCCGACTCGACAGCGCGCGCCGCGGCACAGGCCCGCGCGTCCGCCGAGGTGACGCACGCGCACCCGGAGGGGATCGCCGGCGCGATCGCCGTCGCCGTCGCCGCCGCGCTGGCCTCCCGGGCCCGCCTCGACGGGCACCGGCCGGCCCCGGAGCGGTTGCTCGCCGGGATCGCCGCCGCACTCGACCCGGGCACCGAGGTGCACCGGTGCGTACACCGGGCTGCCGGGCTGCTCGGCCGGCCGTTGCCCCGGGTGGTGGAGGCGCTCGGCAACGGCTCCCGGGTGACCGCCCAGGACACCGTCGCGTTCACCCTCTGGGTGGCCGCCACCCACCTCGACGACTATCCGGCGGCCATCGAGACGTGCGTACGGGCCGGCGGGGACGTGGACACCACCGCCGCCATCGCCGGAGCGGTGGTGGCGGCGCACACCGGCATCGGCACCCCGGGTGGGGTGCCCGAACAGTGGCTGGCCGCCCGCGAGCCGCTACCTACCTGGCTCCCCTGACGCCCCGGGCTGCCTGGCTCCCCTGACGCCCCGGGCTGCCCTGCCTGCGTCGGGGCTGTCCTGCACCTGCGCTGGGCATGATCGACTCGGCTTCCCGCAAATCGGGGTCATCCGGGCGACGGGGACGCCGCGGTTCCCTGAAAGCCGAGTGGATCACCGCTCGATCGGGCTGTCCGGGCGGCGGGGACGCCACGGTTCCCCGGGAACCCGCGTGGATCACCGCGATGCTGCGGGAACAGCGGGCTGCGGGTCGCTGGCCTGCGGGTCGGCGGATTGCGGGTCGGCGGGCGTCGGGTCTGGCGTCGCGGTGTCGTTCCCGCGGCCGGTTATCTCGGCCAGCGTCGCGGCCTCGTCCGGGCCGCCGGTCACCTCGGCGAGCGCGCTGGCCTCGTCCGGGTCGCGTCGGCGCCAACGGCTGACCAGCCAGCCGATCGCCGCGCCGCCACCGAGCCCGGCCAGCAGGCCGGCGGCCAACATCCCGTCGGCGCTGCCCTCGTCGGCACTGCCCGATCGGGCCGGCGGCGCGGCGTCCACGCCGTTCTGCGCGCCGGCCGGCGCGTCGGCCGCCGGGCCGGCATGCCCGCCGTGTGCGGCCGGGCCCGCCGCGCCGGGCGCCGCCGGCAGCAGGGCGAGCGTCGGGGCCCGGTGCGGGCCGGTGGCGTCCGCCCACCGGACCACGGTGCCATCGGCGTACGTCTGGACGACCTCGAAGGTGAGCCGCTCGGCCTGCGGCATCGGCCCCATGGAGAGCGCCAGCCGAGCCGGGCCGGGGTCACTCTCACCGACCCGGACCCAGGTCACCGCTGTCGTCACGGTGCTCACCCCGGAGGAGTGGATACCGGCCACCGGCTTGTCCAGGGTGCGGGAGCTGATCCGGGGCGCCCAGCCGTTCACCGACATGGGGTAGACCTCGGCGATCGGCGCGTCGGCCGGCAGCCGGACCTCGATCTGGTTGGTCTTCGTGCCGGCCCGTTCCTCCGGAACGCTGAGCTCCAGCCGTACCGCCTCGCCCTGCCGGGCCTCGGTCGGGGTGGTCGTCACGTCCGCCGCGTACGCCGTGCCAGGCCAGAGCAGCAGCCCAGCGGCGGTCACCGCGGTCGCCGCCACGATCCGCCGCAGACGGCCACCGCCGTACGTGCTCGCCATCTCGTGCCCCCATCCGTGTCGACGCGGCCGGCACCGGTTTCCGGCCACACCTTCTAGTTCGGCTGCGAGGCGCGAAAGGTTCAACGTCGGCGGTAAGGAGGTGCCCTTCCCGGTCGCGGGCGGGGCGACCGATAGCATCGGCAGGAGCCGAGGATCGGCACCGTTTCGTACCACTTGGAGGAGTCACCGTGTCCGCACCCCGTACCCCCGCCGTGGCCGACCCCGTCGTCGTCGCCGCCGGGACCACGGCGGCCGACGCGGTGGCCGCGGCCGGACTGCCCGCGAACGGCCCCAAGGCGATCGTCGTGGTCCGCGACCCCGAGGGTCAGCTGCGCGACCTGGACTGGGCGCCGGCCGAGGAGACCGTTGTCGAGCCGGTCAGCCTGGATTCGCCCGACGGGCTCAACGTGCTGCGCCACTCCACCGCGCACGTCCTCGCCCAGGCCGTGCAGGACATCTTCCCCGAGGCCAAGCTGGGCATCGGTCCGCCCATCGAGAACGGCTTCTACTACGACTTCGACGTCGAGAAGCCGTTCCAGCCCGATGACCTCAGCAAGCTCGAGAAGCGCATGCAGGAGATCATCAAGTCCGGGCAGCGGTTCCGTCGCCGCCGCTTCGGCAGCCTGGACGAGGCGCGCTCGGAGTTGGCCGACGAGCCGTTCAAGCTGGAGTTGATCGAGGTCAAGGGCGAGGGCCTGGACACCGCCGAGGTGATGGAGGTGGGCGGCGGCGAGCTGACCATCTACGACAACCTCGACGCCAAGGAGGACAAGGTCTGCTGGTCGGACCTGTGCCGGGGTCCGCACCTGCCGACCACCCGACTGATCGGCGCGTTCAAGCTCATGCGCTCCGCCGCCGCGTACTGGCGGGGGTCGGAGAAGAACCCCCAACTGCAGCGGGTGTACGGCACCGCGTGGCCGACCCGCGACGAGCTCAAGGCGTACCTGAAGCTGTTGGAGGAGGCCGCCCGGCGCGACCACCGCAAGCTCGGCGCGGACCTCGATCTGTTCAGCTTCCCCGACGAGATCGGCTCCGGCCTGGCGGTCTTCCACCCCAAGGGCGGCATCATCCGCCGCGAGATGGAGCACTACTCGCGCCAGCGGCACGAGGCGGCGGGGTACGAGTTCGTCAACACCCCGCACATCACCAAGGCGCAGCTGTTCCAGACCTCCGGTCACCTGCCGTACTACGCGGACACCATGTTCCCGCCCATGCAGCTGGAGGGCGCGGACTACTACCTCAAGGCGATGAACTGCCCGATGCACAACCTGATCTTCAGGTCGCGCGGGCGGTCGTACCGGGAGCTGCCGCTGCGGATGTTCGAGTTCGGCACTGTCTACCGGTACGAGAAGTCCGGCGTCGTGCACGGCCTCACCCGGGTCCGCGGCCTGACCCAGGACGACTCGCACATCTACTGCACCCGTGAGCAGATGGCCGGCGAGCTGTCCACGCTGCTCAGCTTCGTGCTCGACCTGCTGCGCGACTACGGCCTGGACGACTTCTACCTGGAGCTGTCGACCCGGGACGACTCGCCCAAGTTCATCGGGGCCGAGGAGGACTGGGCCGAGGCCACCGAAGCGCTGCGGACCGCCGCGGCGACCTCCGGTCTGGACCTGGTGCCCGACCCGGGCGGCGCGGCGTTCTACGGGCCGAAGATCTCCGTGCAGGCCCGTGACGCCATCGGCCGGACCTGGCAGATGTCCACCATCCAGGTCGACTTCAACCAGCCGGAGCGGTTCGCGTTGGAGTACCAGGCCGCCGACGGCAGCCGGCAGCGGCCCGTGATGATCCACCGTGCGTTGTTCGGGTCGATCGAGCGGTTCTTCGGGGTGCTCACCGAGCACTACGCGGGTGCCTTCCCGGCCTGGCTGGCGCCGGTGCAGGTGGTCGGCATTCCGATCCGCGAGGACCACACCGACTACCTGCACGGCTTCGTCGCGGCGCTGCGCGCCGAGGGCATCCGGGCGCAGGTGGACGCGGGTGACGACCGGATGCAGAAGAAGATCCGGACGGCGCAGCAGCAGAAGATCCCGTTCATGGTGATCGCCGGCGACGACGACGTGGCCGCCGGCACTGTCTCCTTCCGCTACCGCGACGGCTCCCAGCGCAACGGGGTGCCGGTCGCCGAGGCGGTGACCCACGTGCTGGACGTGGTCAGCTCACGGACCAACATCGGTCCGTCCGCCGCCGCCGAGTAGCGGAACCCCCCCCGCGCTCCGCGTGCCGTGGCCTGCTCGCCGCATGATCGTGCTCGATCCAGGAAGTAGTGGCCTCCCCGGTGCTGGAGGCCACTACTTCCATGTTCGAGCGCGATCTTCGCCAGGAGGCCCGCGCGGGAGGGACCGGCGCCGGGAGGCCCGCGCGGGAGGGACCGGCGCCGCGAGGCCCGCGCGCGGTGCGGGGTGTCAGATGCCGCAGTTGGGCGCTGACCAGCCTCCGACCGCCGCCACGTGGGTGTGGTCGTTGTGGTCGGGGTAGCCGGGGCCGAGGATCTGCCCGAAGCCGTGGTTGCGGGCCTGCTGCGCCAGCCGGCAGAAGGACGGGGAGCCGACCAGGTCCACCCCGTCGCCGTACAGGTGTCTGCTGTTCGACGCGCCGCCCACGGCGCTGTTGCAGGCGTAGCTGCGGAAGCTGCTGCTGATCGCGATGGACACGTCGCCGAGGGCGTGCCGCATGGCCTGGAGCTTCCACATCGAGACGAGCGCGTTGAACCGGGCGGTGCTCGCCGAGACCGCGCCGCCGGACCAGTCGCTGTTGCACTTGTTCAGTTCGGGGTAGCTGAAGTTGGCCGGGGTGCAGTCGTCGTCCTGGAGGGCGTAGAGCCGGTTGAACGTCTGGGGGCCGGCGATGCCGTCGGCGGGCAGCCCGTACGCCTGCTGAAAGCGGATCACCGCCGATCGGGTGGCCGGGCCGTACGCGCCGTCGAGGGTGAGCACCGCGCCGTAGCCGGGGTAGCCGGCGACCCGGATCTGGAGTTGTCGGACATCCTCGCCGGACGCCCCCTGGGACAGGGTGCGTCCCCAGGTGTAGCAGCCGTCCGCCTGGGCCGCGCCGGCAGTGAGGGTGACGCCGGCCACTGTGGTGGCGGCGGTCAACGCCAGTGCCGCGAGGAACCTGCCGAGCCGTCGGAACATGGAGCCCTCCATCAATGCATGGAAGTACGTGGATGCATGGAAGTTTCACGCTTCGGTTTTGATCCGTCAAGAACTTGCAGTCCCGGGTTTCCCGAAGGCGGGTGTCGCGGCGTGCCCGCGGGGCTCCGTAGGATCGGCTCGTGACAGGGGCGGAACGGCACACGGACAGTGACGGCATGGCGGACGGCCTGGAGCGGCTCTGGACGCCGCACCGGATGACCTACATCTCCGGCGAGGACCGCCCGGCCGAGGGCTACGAGAAGCCGACCGGGTGCCCCTTCTGCCGGGGGCCGAAGCTGCCCCCGGAGGAGAGCCTGGTGGTGGCCCGGGGCGAGCACGTCTTCGTGGTGCTCAACCTCTACCCGTACAACCCGGGGCACCTGTTGGTGTGCCCCTACCGGCACGTCGCCGACTACACCGACCTGGACGTGCCGGAGACCACCGAGCTGGCGTCGTACACCCAGACCGCCATGCGGGTGATCCGCAAGGTCAGCAACGCCCACGGCTTCAACCTGGGCATGAACCAGGGCGGGGTGGCCGGCGCCGGCATCGCCGCGCACCTGCACCAGCACGTGGTGCCGCGCTGGGGCGGCGACGCGAACTTCATGCCGGTGATCGGCCGCACCAAGGTTCTGCCGCAGCTGCTCGGCGACACCCGCGACCTGCTCGCCCGCGCCTGGCCGTCCTGACCGCCGCCGGCCGCGCCGCGCCGGTCGCGCGGCCTCCACACCGGTCCGGCTAGTCGGCGCGCAACAGCGGGGTCAGCTCCGACCAGCTCTCCACCCGGCGTACGCGGGGCAGCAGCGCGGCGTGTGCCGCGACCTCGGCCTTGCGGGGCCGGAACAGGAAGCGGTGCGGCACCGAGTCGAGATAGCCGAGCACCTCCAGCTTGTCGTCCACGAAGTGGGTCAGGCCGAGGCGCCCGGCGATCGGCGCCTTGTCCGGTCGGGTGCGGCAGAAGTGCACCCGCTCGACCGGGATGCCGGTGCGGGCCGGAAAGTCGTGGTGGGCCAGCCACTCCCGGGTACGCCGCTCGGTGGCCTCCCCGCACTTGGACACCAGGTGTACCTCGTCGAACGTCGGGCCGAGCGCCGCGAGCGCGTCGAACGCCCCGACGACGGCCGGGGTACGCAGGTAGTGCGCGCCGAAGAACGACGTGTCCGCGTCGTCGTCGGCCGGCTCGATGATCACTCCACCGATGTCCACCCCGAGCCGTCGCATGGCGTTGATCATGCCGCACCGTTACCGTCTCCGTGCACCCCCGTGTCCGCCCGCGGATCTGCTACGCCCCGGCCCGCCGAAGGTGGCACGATCGGCCGATGGCAGTCACGACACGGGTGTTGGGGCGCAGCGGCATCGAGGTCAGCGCCCTCGGCATGGGGTGCTGGGCGATCGGCGGGCCCTGGGCGGAGGGCACCCAGCCGCTGGGCTGGGGTGCGGTCGACGACGACGAGTCGGTGCGGGCGGTACGCCGGGCACTCGACCTGGGCATCACGTTGTTCGACACCGCCGACACGTACGGGGCCGGGCACGGTGAGCGGGTGCTCGGTCGTGCGCTCGCCGGTCGCCGCGACGACGCCGTGATCGCGACCAAGTGGGGTTACACCTTCGACGAGGCCGGCCGGCAGGCCACCGGCGAGGACGCCTCGCCCGCGTACCTGCGCAGTGCCGTGACCGCCTCACTGCGCCGGTTGGACACCGACCGGATCGACCTCTATCAGCTGCACCTGGCCGACCTGTCGGTGCCGAGGGCGCAGGCGCTGATCGGGACCTGCGAGGACCTGGTGGCCGAGGGCCTCATCCGCGCGTACGGGTGGAGCACCGACCGCCCCGACCGGGCCGCCGCGTTCGGGCACGCCGCCGCCGGCGCCACCGCCGTGCAACACGCCCTGTCGGTGCTGCGTGACGCCCCCGAGCTGCTCGCCGTCTGCGACAAGTACGACCTGGCCAGCGTCAACACCGGTCCACTCGGGATGGGGCTGCTCACCGGCAAGTACACGGCCGCGTCGACGCTGCCCCGCGACGACGTACGCGGGCTGGCCCCGGGCTGGTTGGAGTGGTTCCGGGGCGGCCGGCCGGCACCGGAGTGGCTGCGCCGGGTCGGCGCGGTCCGTGCCGCGCTCACCGCCGACGGGCGCACCCTCGCCCAGGGCGCGTTGGGCTGGATCTGGGCGCGCAGCGGCCGCACCATCCCGATCCCGGGCTGCCGTACGGTCGCCCAGGTCGAGGAGAACGCCGCAGCCCTGCACCGGGGCCCGCTGCCGGCGGACCAGTTCGTCGAGGTGGAGCGTCAGCTCGCCGCCGTCCGCACCGCGGCCCTGCGCGACGCCGACCGCCCCCACTGGCCCCGCCCGACCCACCCCACCGTCCACCCCTGAGGGCTGTGCCGGCCGGAGCTCTGCGGGCGCCGCGAAGGCCGGATGGCAGCCGGGCTGAGGTCGTCGCCTGCCCGGTCCGATGGCCGTCCCGGCCATCGGACGCAAGCGCAGGAAATTAGATCCCATCGGTCATTCCCGATCGACCATCGGGCATCCATGACCTTGGCGCAATCCTGCATCTACCTGAAATCGGCAAGGATGCATGTCACATCTAGAGAACTGGAGCATGCGTGTCTTCGATGAACAGAAGGAAGCTGATCGCGCTCGGCGCCGGCGCGGTCGCCGCAGTGGCGACCGGCACCGCGGCACAGGCCGCACCGTCCACCGACGGTGCACAGGCCGCCGCCCCGGCCGCCGCCGACCTCGCAGCCACCCTTCCGGGGGGGTTCACGAGCAGGTACGCGGAGGTCAACGGAGTCCGGCTGCACTATGTCGCCGGTGGGCGTGGGGCGCCCCTGATCCTGCTGCACGGCTGGCCGCAGACCTGGTGGGAGTACCACAAGGTGATGCCGGCGCTGGCCACCCGATACCGCGTGATCGCCGTCGACCTGCGCGGTGCCGGCGGCTCCAGCAAGCCGGCGTCCGGGTACGACAAGAAGACCTTGGCGGCAGACATCGCGGCGCTGGCCAGGGCGCTGGGCTACACCAAGGTGAACGTCGTGGGTCACGACATGGGGTCGATGGTCGCCTACAGCATGGCGGCGAACCACCCCACGGTCGTCAACAAGATCGCCATGCTGGACGTGGAACACCCGAACAGCAACTACTACGAGTTCCGGATGCTGCCGGCGCCGGGTGCCCCGTTCCACCCCTGGTGGTTCGCCTTCAATCAGGTGTCACAGCTGCCGGAGCAGCTCATCACGGGCCGGTCCCGCTTCCTCGTCGACTGGATGTTCGACAACCTCCTGGTCAACAAGCAAGCCATAAGCGATTTCGACAGGGCCGTCTACGCCCAGGCGTATTCAACTCCGGACGCCATCCGGGGCGGCAACGGCTGGTACAAGGCGCTGGGCCAGGACATCGTCGACAACGAGACGTACGCGCCGGTGACCGTCCCGGTCCTAGGTATCGCCCACGACATCTTCTACCCGAGCTTTGCCGCGACGCTCAGCCAGCAGGCCACCAACGTGCAGCTGGTACAGATCGCCAACACCGGGCACTACTTCGTGGAGGAGCAGCCCCAGGTGCTCATCCAGCACCTGAGGTCGTTCTTCGGCTGAGCGGGCCGAGCTGAGGTTCCGGGCGGGCCGGGTGGGCGACGGCCGATCGAGCTGTCTCCCACCCGGCCCGCACTCCGCCGAATGCTGTTCGGGCACGGCGTGGGGGTCAGGCGGTGTGTTCCTTGCGGGTCTGGTCGGCCAGGTGGGCGGGCATGGGGTCGTGGCGGACGAAGTGACGGCGGAAGGTGCCGGTGCCGGCCGTCATGGAGCGCAGCTCGACGGCGTACCGAAGCAGCTCGGTGGCCGGCACCTCGGCGCGGACGAGGGTGCGGCCCTCGGTGTCCGGGTCCGGTTCGGTGCCGAGCACCCGGCCGCGTCGGCCGGACAGGTCGCCCATCACCGTGCCCACCGAGCCGTCCGGAACCCGGATGGTGACCTCGTCGATCGGCTCCAGCAGGGCCGGCTGGCCACGCTCGGCGGCGTCACGCAGCGCCAGCGCGCCGGCGGTCTGGAAGGCCGCGTCGGAGGAGTCGACACTGTGCGACTTACCGTCGACCAGGGTCACCCGCAGGTCCACCACTGGGTGCCCGGCGACCAGCCCGCGCTCCAGTTGGGCACGGACGCCCTTCTCCACGGATGGGATGTAGGTGTGCGGCACCGCGCCGCCGACCACCCGGTCGACGAACTCGAAGCCACTGCCGCGGGGTAGCGGCTCGACCTCGATGTCGCAGACCGCGTACTGGCCGTGGCCGCCGGACTGCTTGACGTGGCGACCGTGCCCCTTCGCGGGCACCGTCAGCGTCTCGCGCAGCGACACCTTGACCGGCTCGGTGTCCAGCTCGACGCCGCCGGCGCGCAGCCGGTCGAGCACCACGTCCGCGTGTGCCTCGCCCATGCACCAGAGCACCAGTTGATGGGTCTCCGGGTTGCGCTCCAGCCGCAGCGTGGGGTCGCCGGCGACCAGGCGGGCGAGGTTGCGGGCCAGGGCGTCCTCGTCGGCGCGGCTACGGGCGGCGATCGCCACCGGCAGCAGCGGCTCCGGCATCTCCCAGGGGGCGATCAGCAGCGGGTCGTCAGTGGTCGAGACGGTGTCGCCGGTCTCGGCGCTGCCCGACTTGGTGATCGCGCAGATGTCACCGGCCACGCAGAGCGACACCTCCCGCAGTGTGGCGCCCAGCGGGGTGAAGATGTGCCCGACCCGCTCGTCGGCGTCGTGGTCGGGGTGCCCGCGTCCGGCCATTCCGTGCCCGGAGACGTGCACCCTCTGGTCGGGGCGCAGCGTGCCGGAGAAGACGCGGACCAGCGAGACCCGGCCGACGTGGCGGTCGATGGTGGTCTTGACGACCTCGGCGACCAGCGGCCCGGCCGGGTCGCAGCTCAGCGGCGGACGCGGCGAGCCGTCCACGCCGGTCACCGCCGGCAGCTCGTGCTCCAGCGGCGACGGGAACGCGGCGGTCAGCACCTCCAGCAGCACGTCCAGCCCGACACCGGTCTGGGCGCAGACCGGCACCACCGGGTAGAAGTGGCCCCGGGCGACGGCCTTCTCCAGGTCGTCGATGAGCACCTCGTCGCCGATCTCCTCGCCGTCGAGGTAGCGGTCCATGAGGGTCTCGTCCTCGCTCTCGGCGATGATCCCCTCGATCAGCTCGTCGCGGGACTCGTCGATGGCCCGCTGGTGCTCCGGGTCCGGGTCGCGGACGTCGGCGGGCAGCCCGGCGCTGTAGTCGAAGACCCGACGGGTGATCAGGCCGAGCAGCCCCTCGGTGGAGACCCCGTCGTCGCCGAGCATCGGCAGGTAGAGCGGCATCACGTTGTCGCCGAAGAGGCGTTGGCAGAGCGCCACCGTCTCGTCGACGTCGGCGCGGGGCTGGTCCAGTCGGGCCACCGCGACCGCGCGGGGCATGTCGACGGCGGCGCACTCCTCCCAGAGCGCCACGGTGGCCGCGTCCATGCCGCCCGCGGCGGAGACCACGAAGAGCGCGGCGTCGGCGGCTCGCAGCCCGGCGCGCAGCTCGCCGACGAAGTCGGCGTACCCCGGGGTGTCCAGCAGGTTGACCTTGATGCCGTTGTGCAGCAGCGGCGCGCAGGACAGGCTGACCGAGCGCTGCTGACGTACGGCGGCGGGGTCGTGGTCGCCCACTGTGGTGCCGTCGACGACGGTGCCGGCGCGGCCGATCGTGCCGGTCGCGGCGAGCAGGGCCTCGACCAGTGTGGTCTTGCCCGCCCCGGAGTGCCCGACGAGCACCACGTTGCGAACCCGCTCGGGCTCGGTGACCACCGGCGTGCCGCCGGTGGAACCCTTCTCGTGACTCTTCTGCGCCATGGGGCGCACCTCCCTCAGCCGGTGGTGGTGGCGACCGCCGCGCGACGGGTAGCGGCCCGGGGCGAGTGCGCGGCGATATCCTCCGGTGGTCTGCTGCACAGCGGGAACGGGACGGGCGGACGGGTGAGCTGGCTCACCTCCCGGCTCGATCTCACACCCGTTGCCGGGTAGGCACAAGCCTCCCCCGGGCGGGTCGGCGGTACCGTCCGTATCGCCGGAGCTGGGCGGACCGTTATCGTGGGGACCGCCATGGCGAAGATCTTCCAAGTGTCGGCCCGCGCGGGGATGACCCGCGTCGTCGAGCCGATTGCCCGCGCCCTGCTGCGCGCGGGCGTCACCCCCAATGCCGTCACCGTCGCGGGCACCGTTGGTGTGCTCGTCGGCGCGCTCGGCTTCGGTGCCCGCGGCCACCTGGTCGCGGGCGCGTTGATCGTCACCCTGTTCGCGCTCACCGACCTGCTCGACGGGACGATGGCCCGGATGAGCGGCGGCTCCACCAAGTTCGGCGCGTTCCTCGACTCAAGCATGGACCGGGTCGCCGACAGCGCCGTCTTCGGCGCGGTCGCGTACTGGCTGGCCACGCAGGGCAACTACTCCGGGGTGGCCGCCGCGTTGGTGTGCCTGGCTGCCGGCAGCCTGGTGTCCTACGTCAAGGCCCGTGCCGAGGGGCTCGGCATGACCTGCAACGTGGGCATCGCCGAACGCACCGAGCGACTGCTCATCGTCGGGGTCGGCGGGATCCTCACCGGTGTCGGTCTCGATCCGGCCCTGGAGATCGCGCTCTGGCTGCTCGCCGCCGTGTCGATCTTCACGGTGGGGCAGCGGATGACGCACGTCTACCGCCAGGCCCAGCAGCTCCAGCCGGACGGCCAGGCGTGAGTGGCGTGCCGGCGACCCGGCGTCGAACGACCGGCGGCCGAGTCGCGTGAACCTCACCGAGCTGGGCTACATCGCCGGGTGGCGGGTGGTCCGCGCGCTACCCCGGCCGTTGGTGGCGGCGGCGTTCCAGGCGGGCGCGGACCGCGCCCACCGCGCCGGCGGCGGGGGTACGGCCCGACTGCGCGCGAACCTGCGTCGGGTGGTCGGCCCGGAGCTGCCCGACGCCGAGTTGGACGATCTCGTCAAGCGCGGGTTGCGCTCGTACGCCCGCTACTGGATGGAGGCGTTCCGGCTGCCCGCCCTGAGCCGGTCGCAGATCCTGTCCGGTTTCCGGCTCGACGGCGCCGAGCTGCTCGCCGCCGACGTGGCCGCCGGTCGGGGCGCGGTGGTGGCCCTGCCGCACGCCGGTAACTGGGATGCCGCGGGCGCCTGGGTGGCGGCCACCGGTTGGCCGATCACCACCGTGATGGAGCGGCTCAAGCCGGAGGGCGTCTACAAGCGTTTCCTGGCCTTCCGGGCGAGTCTGGGGATGGAGATCCTGCCGACCCACGGGGGGCCGCGTCCGGCGTTCGACGTGCTGCTGGACCGGGTGCGGGCCGGTGCTGTGGTGCCGCTGCTGGCTGACCGGGACCTCTCCGCCCGCGGGGTGGAGGTGGACTTCTTCGGCGGGAAGACCCGGATGCCCGCCGGGCCGGCGCTGCTCGCGCTGCACACCGGCGCGCCGCTCTACGTGGCCTCGCTGTGGTACGAACCGGACGCCGCCCGCGCCTCGCTGGCTGGTCCGTTGCCGGTGCCGGGCCCCGAGGCGGGACCGCTGGACCAGCGGGTCCGGTCGCTGACCCAGCTGATCGCCGACGGTCTGGCGGCGGGTATCGCCCGCCATCCGGAAGACTGGCACATGTTGCAGCGGATGTGGCTGGACCAGGCGAGGTCGGGGGAGGGCGCGGCGCTGCCCTCGTCGGCCTCCGGCCCGGCCTGAGGAGGTGGGCTGACGGATGCGGATCGGCATCGTGTGCCCGTACTCCTTCGACGTGCCCGGTGGGGTGCAGAACCACGTCATGGACCTCGCCGAGGCGCTGATCGCGCTGGGCCACGAGGTCAGCGTGCTCGCGCCGGCCGACGAGGACTCGCCGCTGCCGGAGTACGTGGTGTCCGCCGGGCGGGCCGTCCCGCTGCCGTACAACGGTTCGGTGGCCCGGATCGCGTTCGGCCCGGTGTCGACCGCCCGGGTGCGGCGGTGGATCACCAACGGCGACTTCGACGTGCTGCACGTGCACGAGCCGCTCACGCTGAGTCTGTCGCTGCTGGCCGTGCTCTCCGCCCGTGGCCCGGTGGTGGCCACGTTCCACACCGCGATGACCCGGTCACGGGTCCTCGCCGCCGCGCAGGGTGTGCTCCAGATCGTGTTGGAGCGGATCACGGCCCGGATCGCGGTGAGCGCGCTGGCCCGCAAGGTGCAGGTCGAGCACATGGACGGCGGTGCGGTGGAGATCCCCAACGGGGTGGCGGTGGCCAAGTTCGCCGACGCCGAGCCGTTGCCGGGCTGGCCGGGGGAGTGCGCGGTCGGCGACGGCGGCACGCTCGGCTTCCTGGGCCGGTTCACCGAGGCACGCAAGGGCTTCCCGGTGCTGCGCGACGCTTTCGTGGCGCTGGCCGCCACCCGGCCCGGCCTGCGGTTGCTCGTCGCCGGCCCGGGTGACCCCGACGACCTGTTCGACCAGTTCCCCGCCGAACTGCACGAGCAGATCACGTTCCTCGGCCTGGTCAGCGAAGCGGACAAGGCGCGCATGCTGCGCAGTGTGCACCTCTACGTCGCGCCGAACACCGGCGGTGAGTCGTTCGGCATGATCCTCACCGAGGCCCTCGCCGCGGGTACGACTGTCATCGCCAGTGACCTGGACGCGTTCCGGCGGGTCCTCGACGGTGGGCGGGCGGGTCGGCTGTTCCCCACTGGCGACCCGGTGGGGCTGCGTGACGTGCTGGCCGAGCTGCTGGACGACCCGGCCGCGCGGGCCACGCTGAGTGCCTGCGGCGATCAGGTGGTCGCGAATTTCGACTGGCCGGTGGTTGCCCGCCGCGTTCTGGAGGTATACGCAGCGGCGATCGAGGCAACCGACGGGCGGGTCATCGACCAGGAATGGGTGGGGCTGAGCTGAGCCGGTGTGACGGATGGTGCGGCGGTGACCGGCGGGACCGGTCCGGCCGCGCCCAATCGGACGAAACGGAGCAGCACTACGATGCCGCACATGTGGTGGGTGGTGGCCGCGAGCGTGGTCGTGGGGCTGGTCGCGGCGTACCTCATCTGGACCGCCGGCCGGGTGGAGCGACTACAGGCTCGCGCGGAGCTGGCGGCGCGGGCTCTCGACGCCCACCTGCTGCGCCGCGCGGCGGCAGCCGCGGTCCTGGCTGAGCGGCGTTTCGGCGTCGAGCTGTACGCGGCGGCCCGGATCGCCCTGGACGCCAGCCCGGACGAGCGGGAGGCGGCCGAGAACGACCTCACCCGCCAGTTGCGCGGCGTCCAGTTGGACCCGGGCGACCCGGACTGCGTGGCGGTCATCGCCGCGAGTCGTCGGCTCGCGTTGTCCCGGCAGGTGCACACGGATCTGGTCCGGGACGCCCGCTCGGCGCGCAGCCGGCCGCTGGTGCGCCTGTTGCGGATGGGGCGGGGCCGGGATTGGCCGCGCTACTTCGACATCGACGACCCGACCCTCGTCGTGCCGGCGGACGTCCCCGCCGCCTGACGTCCTGCTCCCGGATGGGCGCGGGCGAGCCGGTGACCAGCGCCACAGGGCAGGCCACCGGGGGTCTGATTGGCTGTCGGTGCGGCGTTGACCCACGCGTAGCATTTCCGCTGCCACCCCCAGGAGCCCCTTCAAGGAGCGATGACCCGTGCCCGAAAACACCGCCTCGAACACCGGTACCGCCCCCGTCGTCGGCACCGCCCGCGTGAAGCGCGGCATGGCCGAGATGCTCAAGGGCGGCGTGATCATGGACGTGGTCAACGCCGAGCAGGCCAAGATCGCTGAGGACGCCGGCGCCGTCGCGGTGATGGCCCTGGAGCGGGTGCCCGCCGACATCCGCGCGCAGGGTGGGGTGTCCCGGATGAGCGACCCCGACATGATCGACGGGATCATCGAGGCGGTCTCCATCCCGGTGATGGCCAAGGCCCGCATCGGTCACTTCGTGGAGGCGCGGATCCTCCAGTCGCTCGGCGTGGACTACGTCGACGAGTCCGAGGTGCTGACCCCGGCCGACTACGCGAACCACATCGACAAGTGGGCGTTCACGGTGCCCTTCGTCTGCGGCGCGACCAACCTGGGCGAGGCGCTGCGCCGGATCACCGAGGGGGCGGCCATGATCCGTTCCAAGGGTGAGGCGGGCACCGGTGACGTCTCCAACGCCACCACCCACATGCGGAAGATCCGCCAGGAGATCGCCCGGCTGTCCTCGCTGCCGGCCGACGAGCTGTACGTCGCGGCCAAGGAGTTGCAGGCCCCGTACGAGCTGGTCAAGGAGGTCGCCGAGAGCGGCAAGCTGCCGGTGGTGCTGTTCACCGCGGGTGGGATCGCCACGCCGGCCGACGCGGCGATGATGATGCAGCTCGGCGCGGAGGGTGTCTTCGTCGGTTCCGGCATCTTCAAGGCGGGCAACCCGGCTCAGCGGGCCGCCGCGATCGTCAAGGCGACCACGTTCCACGACGACCCGGACGTGCTGGCCAAGGTCTCCCGGGGCCTCGGCGAGGCGATGGTCGGCATCAACGTCGACGAGATCCCGCAGCCGCACCGCCTGGCCGAGCGCGGTTGGTGACTGTCGGCCCGTCAGGGCCGAGGACGGTCGACGCGCCCCGCCGCGGCGGCGTGACACGGAGAGGAACAGTGCGATCATGACGGCACCCGTGATCGGTGTGCTCGCGCTCCAGGGCGACGTTCGTGAGCACGTGGCGGCGCTGGCCGCGGCTGGCGCGGACGCTCGCCCGGTCCGCCGTCCGGCGGAGCTGGCCGCTGTCGGCGGTCTGGTCATCCCTGGCGGCGAGTCCACCACCATGAGCAAGCTCGCCGACATCTTCGAGATGCGCGAGCCGATCGACAAGCGGATCGCCGACGGCATGCCGGTGTACGGCTCCTGCGCCGGGATGATCATGTTGGCGACCGAGGTGCTCGACGGCCGACCCGATCAGCGCGGTTTCGCCGGCATCGACATGACCGTCCGGCGCAACGCGTTCGGCCGGCAGGTCGACTCGTTCGAGGCGCCGGTGACCGTCGTCGGGGTGCCGGGCGAGCCGTTCCACGCGGTGTTCATCCGCGCGCCGTGGGTCGAGCGCGTCGGTGCCGGCGTCGAGGTCATCGGGGTGGTGTCCGACGGCCCGGCCGCCGACCGGATCGTTGCGGTGCGACAGGGCAACCTGGTGGCCACCTCGTTCCACCCGGAGCTCACCGGTGACCTGCGGGTGCACGCGTACTTCGTGGACCTGGTCCGCGCCGCCTGCTGAATGGCGGCCGACCGCGCCGGGCTGTCCATGATGCTCGCCGCTGTCGTTTCCCGGATCCGGGGTTTTTTGTCCCGTCTGCCCTGGTCCGTCGGGGCCGGGCGGTAGTGCCGTGCGCGGTGCATGACAGGGACCCGGGGGACGTCGGTAGGATTGCGGAGATTCGGCAGGGCCATCTGCCCGCCACGGCTTCCACCAGAGCTGACCGGCACCTCCGCGTGCGCCGGCGGGAGCGGGGCGTGTGCGGTGCGGTCGATGCAGACGGCGGGTAGCAACGGAGGTAGAAGATGTCCGGCCACTCAAAGTGGGCGACGACCAAGCACAAGAAGGCCGTCATCGACGCCAAGCGCGGCAAGATGTTCGCCAAGCTGATCAAGAACGTCGAGGTGGCCGCGCGGATCGGCGGCGGCGACCCCACCGGCAATCCGACGCTCTTCGACGCCATCCAGAAGGCGAAGAAGAGTTCGGTGCCGAACGACAACATCGATCGCGCCGTCAAGCGTGGCTCCGGCCTGGAGGCCGGCGGCGCCGACTGGCAGACGATCATGTATGAGGGGTACGGCCCGAGCGGCGTGGCCATGCTCATCGAGTGCCTCACCGACAACCGCAACCGGGCGGCGACCGAGGTTCGGACCGCGCTGACCCGCAACGGCGGCTCGCTCGCTGATGCCGGCTCGGTGTCGTACATGTTCTCCCGCAAGGGCGTGGTGATCGTCCCCAAGGAGGGCACCAGCGAGGACGACGTGATGCTGGCCGTCCTGGACGCCGGCGCCGAAGAGGTCAACGACATCGGCGAGGCGTACGAGGTGGTCTCCGAGCCGACCGACCTGGTCCCGGTGCGCACGGCGTTGCAGGACGCCGGCATCGAGTACGAGTCGGCCGAGTCCTCCCTGATCCCCAGCGTCAACGTGCCGCTGGACGAAGAGGGCGCGCGCAAGATCTTCAAGCTGATCGACGTCCTGGAGGACTGCGACGACGTTCAGAACGTCTACGCCAACTTCGACGTCAGTGACGACGTGATGGCGGCGGTCGACGCCTGACCCCACCCCTTCCCCGCCTCACCCCGCCGCGATCTTGCACTTTCTGACCCGACAGACCGGGTCACGTGGCGCATATCGTCAACAGGAAGTGCAAGATCGCGGCGAGGGAGGGGTGCGGGGTGGTGGAACGGTTCGCGGTTGGCGACACAGTGGTACGGCGCGAGGTGCTGCGGGGTGAGGTCTGGTTCGGCTGCCCGACGATCTGCGTCGAGGACTCGCCTGACCTGCTCGCCCTCTACCTCCCCTCGGGGGCCGAGTTCGGCTTTCCGGACACTGGCGTCTTTCCCTGCGGGCGGCACCCGTGGGAGGCCGCCGGGCACCGCTCCTGGTCCGGGCACGGCAAGCTGATGCTGCAACGCCCCGGTGAGGCGCACTCGATCGACGTGTTCTGGACCGGGCCGGGGCGCGACTTCGCCGGCTGGTACTTCAACCTCCAGGACCCGGTGCGGCGTACCCCGATCGGGGTGGACACCCTGGACCACGAACTGGACCTGTGGTGGGCCGCGGACGCTGACCGCTACGTCTGGAAGGACGTGGAGATGTTCGCCCAGCGCCTCGTCGAGGGGCGCTACCCGGGCATGGGAGACGCCATCCAGGCCGAGGGTGACCGGATCGCCGCCCTGCTCGACGGGGGTGAGCGCTGGTGGGACCCGTCGTGGGCCACCTGGCAGCCCGACCCCGCCTGGACGGCGCCCCCACTGCCCGCCGGCTGGGATCAGGTGCCACCCGCGCGCTGAGCGACGCCGACGTCAGTTCCCGGGCAGCGAGTTGACGAGGAACACCTGATCCGAGCCGCCAGTGCACGGCTCGACCAGCGCCGCGTCGGACACGTCGCTGTCGTCGTCGCGCAGGCCGACGCACAACTCGCTACGGTCGGGCCGGATGCGGTACGCGCCGGGCGTCGCCCCGGCCGGTTCGAAGTGGAACACCTGCTTCGGCCTGTCCGCGCTGCAATCCTTCTCGTTCCAGGGTTCGAGCAGGTCCCGGCCGGGATCCTCCTCGCGGATGGTGAGGCAGCCCTTCCCGAGCACCGGGTGGACCCAGTGGATGAAGAACATTCCGTCGGCCACCGGTTCCAGCGAGGTGTCCGGTGGGGTGGCCTCCGAGCAGGGCCGCTGGACCGCTATCTCCTTGGTGTACCTCCCGGTGCGGTCGCGACCCTCGGTGAGGCAGAGGTGCGGGCTGCGGACGGGGCGGATCTGGCTGAGCCCCGCGCTCGGAAAACGGGCACCGTCACCCGCCGATGCGGGGGCCTTTCCTTGCTCGTCGTCGCGTCGCTCGATCCAGAAGCCCACGCCGAGCGTGGCCAGCAGGGCGGCGACGACGAGTAGCGCCAGCGGCGCGGGCCGCGCGAACCAACGTGGGCGGGCCGGGCCAGAGTGTGCCGGGGCCACTGTCGTGACCGCGTCGGCCGGCGGCGGGTCCGCCGCCGGCGACAGCGGGGCCAACTGACCAGCTGTGAGGCGGTGCCGGGCCCGTAACCACGTCTCGACCTGATCTCCCGCGCCGCAGGCCCGCACGAACGCGGCCACCACCTCGGGGCGCGGCAGTGTGGACCGGCGCAGGATGTCCGCCGCAGTGCTGCGGGCCAGCACGTCGCCCGTCGACGCGGCACGCTGCTCCAGTTGCCGGTAGGTGAGCCCCGACCGGTCCTTGAGCTGGCGCAGCATCTCGACGAATTCGGCCGGGTCGGACGCGTCGTCCGGGCGTAGCTCCCCCGTGGTCATCGCCCGATTCTCCAGACACCGCGCACGCGAGGGCAAATCGGCTCCCGGCGACTGTCCGAGATGGTCGGACAACATCCGGACATGCTGCCCTGAGCTGCCCGGACAGCCCGGCGCGGCGACCAGGGCATTGTCCTGGCCGACCGGGTTACCTAGCGTCTTTCCTCGAGGGCCGCGCCGCTGACCGGTGTACGGCCGATGGGCTCGCGCCGGCACGGGATCGGGCTCGACCACACCAACGACACGGGGAGATTCGATGGATGACGCTGTCCGGGATCCGGTGCCGCAGGCGGCCACGGCGGGGGAGTACGTGGCATTGCTCAGGGAGGTGCGGCGGCGTTCCGGTCTGACCTATCGGGAGCTCGCCCGGCGAGCCTCGGCGGCCGGACACTGGCTGCCGCCGAGCACCCTCGCGACGATGCTGGGCCGGACGACGCTGCCTCGGGAACGCACGGTCGTCGCGCTGCTGGCCGCCTGCGGCACCCCGACGGTCGAGATCGGCAGGTGGCTGGAGACACGGCGGGACCTCGAGGCCCGCCTCGGCGAGCAGGGTCGAGGGGACACTGACGCGGCACCGACCCCTGCCGGCGCGTCCACTACCGTCGCTGCGGACATCCGGCCGAGCGTCGGCTCGGTTCCGCCGCGACCCCAAGCGCCGTGGCCGGCCCGTCGCTGGCTTCGGCTGGCGCTGCTGGCGGTGTTCGGCGTCCTGACGGTCGGGGCGACCGGGGCGCTGCGACCCCTCGTCCCTCCCACGGTGGGCAGCTCGCCGACCGTCGGATGCCCGGAGGTGCTGCGCCAGGGCATGTACGGCCCCTGCGTGCTGAGCCTCCAGGAGCACCTGGTGGCCGACGGACTCACCATCCCGGTCGACGGCTGGTTCGGCCCGGACACCACCAGCCGGGTGATGGTGGCCCAGGCGTTTGGCAGCCTGCCGGTCAGCGGCACCGCTGACGAGCGGTTGCTCGACGAGTTGGCGGGCGATCGCAAGGTGCCCGCCAGCTGGTCGGAGGACCGGATCGGCAAACATCTGCGGCGGACGTTCCCGGAGGACCCGGCCGGGGCGGTGCAGGTGGCGCGCTGCCTGTCCGGGCTGGACCCGTACCGGGTGGAGGTCGTCGAGGACGGATCGCGGCGCTGGGGGTTGTTCCAGTTCAGCGACATGGAGGTGTCCCGGTTCGGCGTCGACCGCCAGACGGCGCTGGACGCGGCCTGGAACATCAGGACGGCACGGGAGGTGTGGTCTCGTACCGGCGACTTCAGCCACTGGAACTGTGCCGCGTAGCGGTCACGCGTGACGCTCCCCGCCCGGTCCGCGAACCGGACGGGGAGCCCTCCGTTATCCCGACTGACGACTCACTGTCGCAGTCGGTTGGCGAAGACGTACGCGCCCACGGAACGGCCGGTGGCGAGCCCGGCGTCCGCGTCGAACCGATAGTGCACGCCGAGGTAGATCCGGCTCAGCGCGTTCTCCTCGGCGGCGTCGTCGAAGCCGGTCATGTGCCGGACCACACCCATGGCGTGCGGATCGTCAGTGGTGGCGTCGAAGGCGATCGCATCGGTGCCGAAGTACCTCTTCATCACCGCGGACCAGGCCCCCGCGAAGGTGGCGTGCCCGGAGATGTAGGCCGGGAACGCCGGCGTGTACGGCACCCCCTCGCGGGTCTTCGACAGCGGCTGCCAACCCTTGCCCTCCGTCGCCTCGATCGCCGTCACCGGCCGCCACAGGTCGATGGGCGTCTGGTATTTGGCGTCCCAGGCGGCGATGGCGGCGTCGGCGAGGGCGAGGGCGACCAGCCCGAAGAGCCGGGCGTTGGCCAGGATGCCGAGCTGACGCTGCTCCGACACGATCCGGGTGTGTGAGAAGAGTTGACCCGGTGGCTTGTACGTGCCCCCCAGGTCGTTGGCCCAGAAGAACGCGATCTGCGTCTGCTCCGGGGTCCGCAGCACCGACCCCTGACCGCCGTAGTCGCGGATCTCCTGCACCTGGGCGCGGTACTCCTGCTTGCCGAGCAGGTCGGCGTACCCGGTGGCGCCGGCCGGTAGGCCGGGCCGGAACTGCTGGCCCGAGGTGAGCGCGAACGGGGTCACCAGTCCCCAGTTCGGGCTGACCGCCGCCTTGCCGTTGGTCGGCCGCCACGCGCCGGGCACGTTCTCCTGCACCGGGTACTCGGTGTCGTCGCCGGAGCCGTCGTTGGCGCGGGCCTGGAGGTTGGCGGCGGCCGCCGCCGCGCCGACGGTGTCACCGCGCGCCTCCTCGGCGTCGTTCACGCCGGACGGCCGGCGCTCGACGGCACCGTTGAGGGCATCGGTGAAGGAACGACCGTGCCGGGTGTACAGGGCGGTCAGCACGTCGTACGCCGCCCGGTCGATGGCCGCGTGCAGGGACGGTGCCACGACGTTGTCCATGGTGCCCGGGTAGCTGACCGGCACTCGTACCCGGTAGGGGTTGCCGACCCCGGTGACCGAGACGGCGGCATCGTGCATCGCCGCGTGCAGGATGGCGGCCTCGCGGGACGAGGAGGTGGGTGGCAGGTCCAGTGCCTTGTAGGTGGACAGCAGGACACCGTTCCAGTACAGGATCGGGTCGGCGGCCGGGTTCACGGCCAGCGGGGTGAGCGAGATGTTGTCCAACCGGACCGTCGAGGCGCTCTGCCCGCCGAAGTGGAACAGCAGCACCGCCTTCGGGTCGCCGAACGGGGACACGAAGTCGAAGGTGAACCGGCCCATCGAGGACGTCAGCGGGACGCTCTGGTCGACGGCGGAGGTGAAGGGCGTGTCCGCCCGGGAGACCGAGACGCGCAGGGAACGGCTGACGTCGGCCGCGGCGTCGAACTGCAACCGGTACGACTGCGCGGCCGTCACCCCGAACTCGAAGTGACCGACCAGGTCCTCCCAGACGGGCTTGCCCACCGTGGCGCTGGTGCGGACGCGCAGTTGCCCGGCGTTGACAGTGGTGCTGGTCGAGGCGAGCCGGGTCCACCAGGGTTGCGTGCTGCCGTTGTCGAAAGTGCCGTTGAGGATGAGGTCACCCGGGGCCGCGGTGGCCGGCGCGGGGCGGACGAGGGCGGTGAGGGTGCTGGCGAGGGCGACCGCGAGCACGACGCTGAGCAGACGGCGCAGGTGCCGTGCGTTGATCGGTGGGGACATCGAGAGCCTTTCCGGTCCGGGAACCGGCGACGACCAGGTCGTTGCCGTGAGGATCGGCTCAACGTAGGAGTGTTCGCGCTGTTCACGGCCACCGAACAGCGCTCGGAACGGTGCCGTACGGCAGCGGGCGCCGGCGTCCGATCAGGACACCGACGCCCGCGCGGGGCCGAGGGCTGGCTCAGCCGATCGTCTCCCGCTCCCGCCAGGCGGTACGCAGCGAGGTCCGACCGTTGGTGCGCAGGAGCGACCCCTCGTACACCCGGGCCCCGGCGAGGAGGAACGCGCCGGCGGCGAGCACCAGGAGGACCAGTGAGACGATCGGCTCCCAACCGGCCGCGTCGCCGGTGAAGAGCCGCAGCGGCATGGCCGTGGGCGACGAGAACGGCAGGTACGACAGCACCCGCATCGCCGTGGCGTTGTCGTTCAGGAAGATCACCGCGAAGAACGGCAGCATGACGGCGAGCTGCACCGGCGTCGAGACGGCGGCGATGTCCTCCTGCCGGTTGGCCAGCGCGCCGGCCGCGGCCCACATGGCGGCGAGCAGCACGAAACCGATCAGGAAGAACGGCACGAACCAGCCGATCGCCGGGGCGAGCAGGCTGAGCAGACTTCCGCTGTCGCCGATCTGCAACCCGATCACCGCCACCACCGCGATCAGGGCGATCTGCGCGAACGCCAGGATGGCCCCGGCCACCACCTTCCCGGCCAGCAGGGCCCGGACCGGCACGGCGGCGACCAGGATCTCCACGATCCGGGTCTGCTTCTCCTCGATGACGCTCTGCGCGATCTGCACACCGAACGTCTGTGAGGTGATGAAGAAGACGAACGCGAAGACGAACGGCACCAGGAACGCCACCACCGGATCGACAGCGTCCGGGTCGAGCAGGCGGACGGTCGGCTGGGTGCTCAGGGCCTTGACCACGTCGTCGGGGGCGTCGTCCATGGCCAGGACGGCCGGTCCGGTGATCACCGCGGCGTCCACGTCGTCGTCGCGGACGGCCTGTTCGGCGGCCCGGTCGTCGGGGACGACCCGGACGTCCAGCCCGGCGGCGCGCAGCGGCGCGGCCAAGCTCTCGGTCACTGCCACCGTGGACGGCCCGCCGGAGAACAGCGGCGGCAGGATGGTGCCGGCCGCGGCGATCAACAGGAAGAACAGCGTGCCGAACAGGAAGGTGCGGTCGCGCAACTTGACCCGGATCTCGCGTTCGGCGACCAGCCGGGTGGCCTGGGTGACGTTCACTGGGTGACCTCTCGGAAGATCTCGGTGAGCGAGGGGCTGACCGGGCGGAAGGCGCGGACCGGGCCGCGCGCGAGGGCCGCCCGCAGCACTGGCTGTTCGTCGGTGCCGGCCGGCAGGTCGAAGACCACCCGCGCGCCGTCCAACTCGACCAGTGTCACGCCGGGGTGGTCGCGTACCCAGCCGGCGTCGTGCTCCACGACCAACTCGAAGCGGGGCACCGTGTACGAGTCGCGCAGCTGCTGCCGGCTGCCGGCGGCCCGGATCACCCCGTCCCCGATGATGACCAGGTCGTCGCAGAGGCGCTCGACGACGTCGAGCTGGTGACTGGAGAAGAGCACCGGCGCGCCGGCCGAGGCCCGTTCCCGCAGCACGGCCACGACGGTCTCCACTGCCAGCGGGTCGAGGCCGGAGAACGGCTCGTCGAGCACCAGCACCTCGGGGTCGTGCACCAGCGCGGCGGCGATCTGGGCGCGCTGCTGGTTGCCCAGCGACAGTGTCTCCAGCAGGTCGTCGCCGCGCTCGCCGAGCCCGACCCGGTCCAGCAGCGCGTCGGTGGAACGTCGTGCCGCGGCGGCGTCCAGCCCGTGCAGCCGGCCCAGGTAGGCCACCTGCTCACGGGTGGTCATCTTGGGGTAGAGGCCCCGCTCCTCCGGCATGTAGCCGAAGCGCCGGCGGTCCTGCCGGGTCAGCGTGGTGCCGCCCCAGCTCACCTCACCCGCGTCGGGGGCGAGCACACCCAGGATGATCCGCATGGTGGTGGTCTTGCCGGCGCCGTTGGCGCCCACGAAACCGGTCATCCGGCCGGCGGACACCTCGAAGGACACGTTCCTGAGCACCTGACGGTCGCCGAAGCTGCGGTCGACGCCGTCGAGGCGAAGCGTTCTGGTCACGCACCCACGCTAGATCGATGACGCCGCCACGCCGTCCGCCCGACGGGTGAGCGGGCGGGTCCACCTCGCGGTGGACGCCGTCACCCGCCGGGGCGGACCACCCCGTTCTCGTACGCGAACACCACGGCCTGCACCCGGTCGCGCAGGCCCAGCTTGGCCAGTACCCGACTCACGTGCGTCTTCACCGTCGCCTCGCCCAGGTGGATGGCCGAGGCGATCTCCGCGTTGCTCGACCCGGCGGCGAGCAGCATCAGCACCTCCCGTTCGCGCGGGGTCAGCTCGGCCAGCGCGGCATCGGCGTCCGGGCCCCGGTGGGCGGTGCCCGCCGGGTCGCCGGGTCGGGCGAAGGTGGAGATCACCCGACGGGTGATCTCCGGGGCGAGCAGACCATCGCCCCTGGCCAGCACCCGGATCGCCTCGATGAGCTCCTCCGGCGTGCCGTTCTTGAGCAGGAAGCCGCTGGCCCCGGCCCGCAGCGCGGCGAACAGGTAGTCGTCGCGGTCGAATGTGGTGAGGATCAGCACCGCGGGCGCCCCGGGGCCGTCGGCGACGATCTGCCGGGTGGCCTCCAGGCCGTCCATCCCGGGCATTTCCACATCCATGAGTACGACGTCGGGGCGGGTGGCTCGGGTCATGGTGACGGCCCGTTCGCCGTCGGCGGCCTCACCGACCACCTCGATGTCGTCCTCCACCTCCAGGATGACCCGGAAGCCGGTACGGACGAGGTGCTGGTCGTCGGCGAGCAGCACCCGCACCGTCGGCCCGGCATCGGGCGTCTGTTGGGCTGCCGCGCTCATGCCGACGGCTCCGCGCCGGCCGCCGCCTGCTGCCTGTCGCTCGGCTCCCGCTGTGGGCCCACCGGCAGGTCCGCCGACGCCCCCAGGGGGAAGCGGGCGCGTACCCGCCAGCCGCCGCCGGCCCGCGGCCCCGCCTCCAGGTCGCCGTCGTGGGCGGTGACCCGTTCGCGCATTCCGATCAGGCCCAACCCGACGGTGTCGGTCCGGCCGCCGCCCCGCCCGTCGTCGGTCACGTCGACCTCCACCTCCCGGGCCAGGTACCGGACCCGCACGTCGAGCAGGGCCGCCTCGGCGTGCTTCAGGGTGTTGGTCACCGCCTCCTGCGTCACCCGGTAGGCAGTCTGGGAGACCGATTCGGGCAACGCGACGGGGTCGCCGTACACCCCGAGGGTGGCCGTCAGCCCGGCGGCCCGTGCCCGCTCGACCAGCTCGTCGATCCGTTCGACGCCGCCGGCCGTCGGCGGCGCGGCGTCGGTGCCGGCGGAGGTCCGCAGCACGCCGAGCATCCGACGCAGCTCGTCGACGGCGGTGCGGGCGCTCTGCTCGATGGCGGTCAGCGCGGTGCGGGCCTTGCCCGGGTCGCGGTCGAACACCCGGCGGCAGGCGGATGCCTGCACGCCCATCACCGACACGTGGTGGGCGACCACGTCGTGCAGCTCGCGGGCGATCCGGACGCGTTCGCCGAGCACCGCCCGTTCCCGGGCCTCGGCCTGCGACCGGCGCAGGTCCTCGGCCTGGGCGCGCAGCTCGTGCTCACGGCGCGCGGCCACCCACGCGGTCTCACCGAAGAAGTACGCGAAACCGAAGACCAGCACGTTGAGCAGCACACCGTTGACCATCGCGGCGAGCACCGGTGGCACCGGCCCGACCGCGTCGGCGAAGGTGTCCGCCGGAATGTGGTCGATCATCACCGCGTAGTAGATCCCCAGCCAGGCGAACATCGTGGCGATCACGCCGATCCGCAGCCGGCGGGACAGTTGGCGGTCCTGCCCCCACGCGCCGACGGTGTAGAGGGCGCAGAACAGGGCCCAGGAGGAGAACTGGCTCTCCGGGGCCGAGCGGGCCTGCGCGGCAATGAACGCCACCGCGACGATGAGCACTGTCGTGGTCGGCCAGCGTCGTCGCCAGATCAACGGGAGGGTCACCGCGACGGTCCAGAACAGCTGCTCCGGCCCGGACGGCGGTGGGCCCAGCAGGAACGCGCCGGTGCTGCGGGCCAGGGTCAAACTGACCAATGCCAGCCCGGTCATGCCCAGGCCGATCCAGAGGTCGTTTCGGCGCTGCTCTGCCGTTGGACCCGGACGACGCCATTCCGGTCGCGGTGCCACTGTCATCCCGGAACGATGCCACGCCGCCCACCAGGCCCGTCGACCGGGCACGCCGCCACGGCCCTGCCGACGGGCGGCGGCCCGGCGCGGGGTACGCGCCGGGCCGCCTACTCTGGTGCGCTCACGCGGTCGTCTGCTGGCGGGTCTTCCGAGCGGTGTCGACCAGGTCCCAGACCACGATCGCGGCGGCGCCCACCGCGATGGCCAGGCCGAGGGAGTTCCGGTTGTCTGCCTCCGCCACCCAGCTCAGGCGCTCGCCGAGGGCCGGGTTGAGCAGTCGGTCGGAGAGCGCCAGCCACGCCAGCGGCACCGAGAAGGCCAGGTTGAGCAGCGCCTTCATGCCGAACAGGGCCCAGGTCCAGCGGTCGATCCGGTACTTGACGACTTCGAAGATCACGCTGAGCGCCAGCACCACGATCAGCGCCGGGAGCCAGAACGACCACAAGGCCGGGTCGAGGATCGGGATGTTCTCGCCGTCGGTGCCACGCACCCAGGAGTGGTAGTGCTGGAACGGCAGGTACGCGATGGTCAGCACCAGCATGATCACCGATGCGATGGTGTCGGCGAGGGGGATGCCTCGTCGCACCGGCGCGTCGGGCAGTTGGTCGACCGTCCACTCCGGCACGTCCACGGCCGTCTGGGTGCGCTCGATGATGGCGAAGGTCACTGTGAGCCAGAAGGTGATCTGCACGGCCACCTGCATCGCCGCGACGAGGCCCGGCCCGATCGCCCCGAAGCCCTTTCCTTCGGCCGCCTCGACCACTGTGACGACGGTGCCGACCAGCGCCGGGATGAAGCTGAGCAGCAGCTTCAGCAGTCGCAGCCAGAGCAGGTAGTAGGTAGGGCCGATGAGCTGCAGCCGGCGGTCGGCGTACCGGGCGGCCAGCACGTCCGGGTTGCCCAGCTCGGTGAGCACCTCCCGCTCGGCGGTGGTCGCGTCCTGTCCTCCATCGGTCCGGCCCTCGATCATGTCGTCGATGGAGGCCCGCAGCTCGTTGGCGATCTCGTCGCGGCGCTGGGTGGGCACCGATCGCAGGGTGGCGGCGAGGTAGCGGTCGGTCAGGGTGTTCATCGGTCCACTCCTTGGATCAGCCCGGTGATGGAGGTCTGCACGGCGGCGAGGTCGTCGAGGAGCCGGTTCAGCATCGACTCGCCCTCGTCGCTGGTCCGGTAGAACTTGCGCGGTCGGCTCTCTTCGGTGTTCCACTCGCTGGTCAGCAACCCCTGGTCCTCCAGGCGGCGCAGCAGCGGGTAGAGGGTGTTGGCGTCGACCGGGAAGCCGTGGTCGCTGAGCCGTTGCAGCAGTGCGTAGCCGTAGTCCGGTCGGCGTAGCGCGACCAGGCTGGCCACCACGACGGTGCCTCGACGCAACTCCTGTAGGTGCGTCCGTAGAACGTCCTCGCTAACCATGTGTCACACCATACTGTGTGGCACACAGTGTTGTCTACACCGACATCATCGTGTCCGCCTAGCCTCCGTCCGGACCGACACGACGTATGGGGCGCCCAGCCGACGCCGGACGCCCCCGCACCTGGGAAAAGTCAGCAGGACACGCCCTGCCGGAAGTTCCGCTCGACGAAGCTTTCCGGGCCGACCTGGAAGTAGCCGACCCCCGGCCGGATCGGATGCCCGGTGAACAGCTCCACCCGCGACCCGACCCGGACCAGGTACGCCTCGGCGTCCCCCGCGTCGTTGCGGATCAGCGACCCCCGCCGGCCGTAGATCGCCTCCAGTTCGTCGAAGGACATGCCGACAGTGGCGCCGGCGGGGGACCGCGGCGGCGCGGTTGCCGTACCGACCTCCACCAGTCGCCCGTCGCGGAAGGCCAGCAGGATCACGCCCGCCCAGGAACCGGTCGCGCCGGCGTGCACCACTCCGCCGCAGGTCGGCACGGTCCAGCCGAGGTGCCCGTTGGTGGTGAGCGACGCCAGGCTGGCGCCGATGCGGTACACGCCGACGCCACCGACGCCGAGCACCTGCGGGTGGGTGTGCCCGGCGGCGGCGAGCGGACCGCGGGCCGAGGCGGGCGCGCCGCCGCCGGCCAGCGGTGCTGCCGCCGCCGGGCCGGCGACGGTCGCCGGGACGAGCGTGCCGAGCGCCAACGCGGCGGTGGTGAGGAGGATCGCGGGACGGTTCATGGTGGCTCCTTCGGTGATGGGTCTCCTGCCCTCTTAGTCACCGCGCCGACGCCAACGGTTCGTCGGAATCACGACCGACCCGGTCTACTGTGCAGAGAAACGCCGGCCGGGGGTGACACCGTGACGGCTCCACTGCGGATCGGGCCCTACGCCGTCGAGCGGCTGCTCGGCGTCGGTTCGTTCGCGACGGTGTGGCTGGGCTACGACCGGGCGCTCGACGCGCACGTGGCGATCAAGGTGCTGGCCGAGAACTGGAGCCACGACCTACGAGTGCGGGAACGCTTCCTCGACGAGGCCCGGTTGCTGCGCCGGCTGGAGGACGAGCGGCTGATCCGGGTGCACGCCGTCGGTGAGCTGCCCGACGGCCGCCCGTACGCGGTCCTGGCCTGGGCGGACGGCGGCAGCCTGCGCGACCGGTTGGCCGCTGACGAGATCCCCACGCCGACGGCGCTGCGGCTGCTCGGCGAGATCTGCGCCGGGGTCGCCGTACTGCACCGGCACGGCGTCGTGCACCGCGATCTCACCCCAGGCAACATCCTGTTCCGCTCCGCCGGACCCGACGGCGCGGAACAGGTGCTGATCGCCGACCTCGGCCTCGCCAAGGCGCTCGCCGCCGCCTCCGGACTGACCGCCCGCGCCGGCACCCCTGGCTACATGGCCCCCGAGCAGGACGATCCGGGCGCGATGGTCGACACCCGCGCCGACGTGTACGGGCTCGGCCGGCTCGGCATCCGACTGCTGGCCGCCGACCCCACCGGCGCGAACCCGACCAGATCAGATCCGCCTCGGCACCCACCGGAACTCCGACTGCGGGACGACGTGCCTCCGGCGGTCGCGGCGGTGCTCGCCCGGGCCACCGCCCACCGCCCGGCCGACCGTTACCCCGACGCCGCGACGGTGCACGCCGCGTTGGTCCGCGCGAGCGCCCCGGCTGCGGCGGCCGGTCCCGTGCGGCGACAGCCGTCACCCCGGGTGAGGGCGCGCCGCCGGTTGCGGCTGGCCGGGGCCGCCGCGGTGGCCGTCGCCGCGGTGGGTGCGGTGGGCGCCGAGGCAGGTGGCGTCGGGTCTGCTCGGCCAGTCATCGGCACGTACACGGCCGGGCCGTTGACAGTGGCGTTGCCGCCCGGCTGGTCCGCCACGGGTGCCACCTGGGCCGGTCAGTACGGTGCCGACGGTGATCCCGAACCGGCGCTGGTGATGTCACCGCAACCCCGTCGGTGGGCCACCGACCCCCGCCTGCCCGGCGCGTTCGTGGGCCTCTCCGCCAGCACGGCGGCACGCACCACGCCGGCCGGGTTCCTGGCCGAGCGCACCCACGGTGACTGCACGTCCGCGCCGCCCCGAATCACCTGGCAGGCGGGCGTCGAGTGGACAGTGGTGGCGTACCGCTGCGACCGGGGTCGTCCGCAGATCATCGAGTCGGCAGCCCTGCACCCCGGCCGACCCGCCCTGGTGTACGTGCAGATCGCCCCGCCCGCGGACGGCGGACCCGCCTTCGTGGACACCCTGCTCGCCGGAGTGCGCCTGCGGTAGGTGCGGCGAACCGGCCCGGCGGTGACCCAGCCGCCGCTGATCCTGGGCACCATGTTCGGCCTGATGCTGTTGGCCGCCGCGCTGCTCACGGCGTTCGGTGACCACGGGTTGATCTTCAGCGGTACCTGGGTCCCACCCGGCCCGGCTGGCGTCGCCGCCGGTCTGGTGCTGCCGGGGGTCGCCGCCGCCGAGTTCCTCCGCGCCCGGCGTCGATCCCGGCTAGCGGACCACCACTGTGATGGTGTGCTCCCGGCCGTCCTTGGGGATCGTGACGGCGACGGTGCCGGCGCGGACGAAGCGGATGTCCACCACGCCCGCCTCGTACTGCTGGGAGACCAATTCCGGGCGGTCGACGGTGACGAGCCCCGGCCCGATGCCCTGGATGCGCAGCACCGCACCGGTGGCGAAGCAGAGCGATTTCAGCAGCTCGATCTCGGTCTCGGCGAGCGGCAGGTCGTAGCGGACAGCGCCCTGACAGGCCGGCGTCGCGTCGGTCGGCGGGGGAGTCGTTCGGGGCGTACCCAGTGTTCTGGTGGGTGCGGGCGGTGCCGGGCGCGCGCTGGCCGGCGGCGGTCGGGATGGCGACCCGGTGGGCGCGGGGATCGGGAGAACCGCGGAGGGGGACGGCGGCGAGAGGGTCGGGGTCGAGAGGGTCGGGCCGGCCGGTTGGACGGGCAGGGGCGAGACGGCGTCGGCGCCGCAGGCGGCGACCCCCACGGTGGCCGCGAGGACGACGACGACCCGGCGGAACGACCTGCGGTTCATTCCGCGCCGAGCCGCTGCCGGACCTGGCGCCGGGCCAGGTGCAACCGGGACTTCACAGTGCCCAGCGGCACGTCGAGCAGGGCGGCGATCTCGGGGTAGCTCAGCCCCAGGACATCGCGAAGGGCGACCACCTCGGCGAGATCGGGATGCACCGAGTCGAAGGCGTCGAGCAGGTCGAGGCGGGTGCCCGCGACCACGCTGGTCCGTCGGGGGTCGGCCTGGTCGGGCAGCGGCACGCCCTCGGCCTCCAGTCGGCAGCGGCGGCGCAGCGTGCGGTACGTGGAGCGGGCCCGGTTGACGGTCAGCCGGTGCAGCCAGGTGCGGAACGAGGAGCGCCCCTCGAACCGGGTGATGCCGCCGGCCAGCGCCAACAACGTGTCCTGGCAGGCCTCCTCGGCGTCCTCCCGGTTGGGCAGAAACCTGGCGCACAGCCGCAACACCTCTGGGCGCACCGCGACCAGCAGGGCGTTGAGCGCGGCCGGGTCGCCGTGCGCGGCGGACCGGGCCAGGGCGTCGATGTCGTCCGCGTCGGGCATGCCGGGTGTCCAATGCTCGCCGGTGCCGATCCCTGAGCGTATGACAGGTGCCGCGGCGGCGGCCCCGTACCGTCCGGCACCCGACCCGAAACCGGCGCGCTACCGAAATGCGAGCTAGTGCACTGCCCTTCAGCCGGGTAGATCGGTTCTTCCCGTCGACCCGTATGTGCTCGGACTGCGGCCGGATCAACGACAAGATGGCGCTCAACGTCCGGACGTGGGGCTGCCCATGCGGCAGCCTGCACGACCGAGACGTGAACGCCGCCAGAAACATCAGGGCCGCCGGACGGGCGGACCTCAGCGACCGTGGAGCGCAGGTAAGACCGGCACCCGTGCCGGCACCGCGCAGCGAAGCGGTAACCCGCCGGGAGCGTGCCCCTTCGGGGGTGCAGCAGACCGGAATCTCCGCCCTTCAGGGTGGAGAGGGCGTCAATCGAAGCGGGACACGTCCCCGGCGCCCCGGCGCAGGATCTCCGGCTCGGGCCCGGACAGGTCGATCACGGTCGTCGGCTCCTTGCCGCAGTCGCCGGCGTCGAGCACCGCGTCGAGCTGGTGGTCGAGCCGTTCCTTGATCTCCCAGCCCTGGGTCATCGGCTCCTCGTCGCCGGGCAGGACCAGCGTGCTGGACACCAGCGGCTCGGCCAGCTCGGCCAGCAGCGCCTGGGTGACCGTGTGCCGGGGTACCCGAACGCCGACGGTCCGCTTCTTCGGGTGCAGCATCCGGCGGGGCACCTCCTTGGTGGCCGGCAGGATGAAGGTGTAGCTGCCCGGGGTGGACGCCTTGACCAGGCGGAAGACCGAGTTGCTGATCTGGACGAACTGACCGAGCTGGGCGAAGTCCCGGCAGACGAGCGTGAAGTGGTGCCGGTCGTCGAGGTGGCGGATCTGCCGGATCCGGTCCAGCCCGTCCTGGTTGCCCAGCTGGATGCCGAGCGCGTAGCAGGAGTCCGTCGGGTAGGCGACCAGCCCACCGCCGCGGATCAGGTCGGCGACCTGCCCGATGACCCGGGGCTGGGGGTTCTCCGGGTGCACGTCGTAGTACCTCGCCATCCTCCGAGCCTAGGCGCACCCCCCGGCGATCAGGAGACGAGGGCCACGACCGTCGGCGCGGACGGTGGAGCCGCCGAGATCACCTCGGTAGGGTAGGTCCCGGTCGGCTCCGACCAACAAGATCCACACCGCCGGGGGGCGCCACGCATGGCCGATTCGTTCGCGCATCTGCACGTGCACACCGAGTACTCGATGCTCGACGGAGCGGCCCGGCTGAAGGACCTGTTCGCCGAGGCCAAGCGGCTGGGCATGTCCGCTGTGGCGATCACCGATCACGGCAACATGCACGGTGCGAACGACTTCTACAACCAGGCGATGGCCGCCGGGATCACCCCGATCCTGGGCGTCGAGGCGTATGTGGCGCCGGAGTCGCGCTACCACAAGGCGCGGGTCAAGTGGGGTCGGCCGGAGCAGAAGAGCGACGACATCTCCGGTAACGGCGCGATCACCCACAAGACGATGTGGGCGAAGGACGCGCGGGGCCTGAAGAACCTGTTCACCCTCAACTCGCGCGCGTCCATGGAGGGGCACTACGTCAAGTGGCCCCGGATGGACATGGAGCTGATCGCCGAGCACGCCGAGGGGATCATGGCCACCACCGGCTGCCCGTCCGGCGCGGTGCAGACCCGGCTGCGCCTGGGCCAGTTCGACGAGGCGCTCAAGGTTGCCGCTAGCTACCAGGACATCTTCGGCAAGGACAACTACTTCCTGGAGATCATGGATCACGGCCTCTCCATCGAGAGCCGGGTCCGCGAGGGGCTCACCGAGATCGCCCGCAAGCTGGACATCCCGCCGGTGGTCACGAACGACTCCCACTACACCCACGAGGCGCAGGCCACCGCCCACGACGTGCTGCTCTGCGTGCAGACCGGCAGCAACATCGACGACCCCAACCGGTTCCGGTTCGAGGGTGGCGGCTACTTCATCAAGAGCGCCGACCAGATGCGCGCTGTGGACTCGTCCGAGCTGTGGCAGGAGGGCTGCCGCAACACCCTGCTGGTGGCCGAGAAGGTCGACCCGAAGGGCATGTTCGAGTTCCACAACCTGATGCCGCGCTTCCCGGTGCCCGAGGGCGAGACCGAGGAGTCCTGGTTCCGCAAGGAGACCTTCGCCGGTCTGGCCCGCCGCTATCCGAACGGCATCCCGGAGGGGCACGTCGTCCAGGCCGAGTACGAGCTGGGCGTCATCAACCAGATGGGCTTCCCGTCCTACTTCCTCGTGGTCGCCGACTTCATCCAGTGGGCCAAGAACCAGGGCATCGCCGTGGGTCCGGGCCGTGGTTCGGCCGCCGGGTCGCTCGTCGCGTACGCGCTGGGCATCACCGACCTGGACCCGATCCAGCACGGTCTGATCTTCGAGCGGTTCCTCAACCCCGAGCGGGTCTCGATGCCGGATGTCGACATCGACTTCGACGAGCGTCGGCGCGGCGAGGTGATCAAGTACGTCACCGACAAGTGGGGCGAGGACAAGGTCGCCCAGATCGCCACCTTCGGCACGATCAAGGCGAAGGCCGCGATCAAGGACTCCGCCCGGGTTCTCGGCTTCCCGTACGCGGTCGGCGACCGGATCACCAAGGCCATGCCACCGGCGGTGATGGGCAAGGACATCCCGCTCACCGGCATCTTCGACAACAAGCACCCGCGCTACGCCGAGGCGGGCGAGATCCGCGGTCTGTACGACTCCGACCCGGACGTCCGCAAGGTGATCGACACGGCCAAGGGCATCGAGGGGCTGATCCGGCAGACCGGTGTGCACGCCGCCGGCGTCATCATGTCCGCCGAGCCGATCATCGAGCACATCCCGTTGACGCGCCGCGACGCCGACGGGGCGATCATCACGCAGTTCGACTACCCGACCTGCGAGTCGCTCGGGCTGCTGAAGATGGACTTCCTCGGCCTGCGCAACCTGACGATCATCGACGACGCGGTCAAGAACATCGAGCTGAACCACGGCCGGAAGCTCGACCTGCTGGGCCTGCCGCTGGACGACAAGGCCGCGTACGAGCTGCTGGCCCGCGGTGACACCCTGGGCGTGTTCCAACTCGACGGCGGGCCGATGCGGTCGCTGCTGCGGTTGATGAAGCCGGACAACTTCGAGGACATCTCCGCCGTCCTGGCCCTGTACCGACCCGGCCCGATGGGCGTCGACTCGCACACCAACTACGCGCTGCGCAAGAACGGCCTCCAGGAGATCACGCCGATCCACCCGGAGCTGGAGGAGCCGCTGCGGGAGATCCTCGCGCCCACCCACGGCCTGATCGTCTACCAGGAGCAGGTGCAGCGCGCCGCGCAGATCCTCGCCGGCTACACCCTCGGTCAGGCGGACCTGCTGCGCCGGGCCATGGGTAAGAAGAAGAAGGAGATCCTCGACAAGGAGTTCATCCCGTTCCGGGACGGCTGCCGCGAGCGCGGCTACTCCGACGAGGCGATCCAGGCGGTGTGGGATGTCCTGGTGCCGTTCGCCGGGTACGCCTTCAACAAGGCGCACTCCGCCGCGTACGGTCTGGTCTCCTACTGGACCGCGTACCTGAAGGCGCACTACCCGGCCGAGTACATGGCCGGGTTGCTGACCAGCGTCGGTGACGACAAGGACAAGATGGCGCTCTACCTGGCCGAGTGTCGCCGGATGCGCATCCAGGTGCTGCCGCCGGACGTGAACACCTCGGCCGGGCCGTTCACCCCGGTCGGCAAGGACATTCGCTTCGGCCTCGCCGCCGTCCGCAACGTCGGGGCGAACGTGGTCGCCTCGATCATGCGCTGCCGGGAGGAGAAGGGCGAGTACGCCGACTTCTACGACTTCCTGTCCAAGGTGGACGCGGTGGTCTGCAACAAGAAGACGATCGAATCGTTGATCAAGGCGGGGGCTTTCGACTCCCTCGACCACCCCCGCAAGGGCCTGCTCGCGGTGCACGCCGACGCGATCGACGCGTACGCCGACGTCAAGCGCAAGGAGGCCGTCGGCCAGTACGACCTGTTCGGCGCCGGCTTCGGTGACGCGGACACCGGCAGCACCACCGTGATGCCGACCATCGGCGACAGCGAGTGGGACAAGCGCGACAAGTTGGCCTTCGAGCGGGAGATGCTCGGCCTGTACGTCTCCGACCACCCGCTGTTCGGTCTGGAGCACATCCTCAACGCGGCAGCCGACACCACCATCGCGTCCCTTGCCGAGGAGGGCGGGGTGCCCGACGGGGCGGTCGTCACCCTCGCCGGCATCCTCTCCGGGGTGCAGCGCCGGGTCACCAAGCAGGGCCGGGCCTGGGCGTCGGCCACCCTGGAGGACCTGGCCGGTGGGGTGGAGGCGCTGTTCTTCCCCAACACCTACGAGGTGATCGGGCAGTACATCGCCGAGGACGCCATCGTCGTGGTCAAGGGTCGGGTGGACCGCCGCGACGACACCCCACGCATCATGGCGATGGACATGTCCATGCCGGACGTCAGCACCAGCGCCACCAACAAGCCGGTCACCCTCACCATCCCTGTGCACCGCTGCACACCACCGCTGGTGGAGAAACTCAAGGAAACCCTGGTGCTGCACCCCGGCGACACCGAGGTGCACGTCAAGCTCCAGAACGGCGGGCGCACCACCACGCTGCGGCTGGGTCCGTTCCGGGTGGCGGCCACGACCGCGCTGATGGGTGACCTGAAGAGCGTCCTCGGCCCGGCCAACGTGAGCTGAGCCGGCCTCGGTCCGGCCGGCGTACGCCGGCCGGACCGCAGGGGCTCAGACCCGCTCGGGGGCGCTGATCTCGCGCAGTTGGCCGTCGGCCAACCGCAACCACCGCTGCACGCCGATCTCGGCGAGGAACCGTTCGTCGTGGCTGACCACCACGAACGCCCCCTGGTACGCCGACAGCGCGCTCTCCAACTGACCCACGCTGACCAGGTCAAGGTTGTTCGTCGGCTCGTCGAGCAGCAGCAGTTGCGGCGCCGGCTCGGCGCAGAGCACACAGGCGAGGGTGGCGCGCAGCCGTTCACCGCCGGAGAGCACCCCGACCGGCAGGTTCACCCGGGCGCCCCGGAACAGGAACCGGGCCAGCAGGTTCATCCGCTTGGCGTCCGGCAGGCTCGGCGCGTACGCGGCGAAGTTCTCCGCCACCGTGCGGTCGAGGTCCAGCAGGTCCAGCCGCTGCGACAGGTACGCGATCCGCCCCTCGCCGCGCTTCAGCTCACCGCCGGACGGTTGCAGGTCACCGTTGACCAGGCGCAGCAGGGTCGACTTGCCGACGCCGTTCGCCCCGGTCAGCGCGATCCGTTCCGGCCCCCGGATCACCAGGTCGGCGCCGTCGCCGCCGAACAGCTCCCGGTCGTCGAAGTGGGCCCGCATCCCCTGGCCGGAGAAGACCGTGCGCCCGCCCGGGACTGTGGTGTCGGGCAGGTCCACGACGATGCGGTCCTCGTCGCGTACCGCCCGGCCGGCCTCGTCGAGTCGGGCCTTGGCCTGACCGAGCCGGGACGAGTGCGTCTCCTGCGCCTTGCCCGCCGACTCCTGCGCGCTGCGCTTGAGCCCACCGGCGACGATCCGGGCCAGGCCGGCGTTCTTCAGGTTCTTCGAGGCGTTGCTGGCCCGCCGGTCGGCCCGCTCCCGGGCCTGCTGCATCTCCCGCTTCTCCCGCTTGACCTCCTGCTCGGCGTTGCGCAGGTTGCTCTCGGCCACCTCCCGCGCCGCCTGCACCGCCTCGGTGTACGCGGTGAAGTTGCCCCCGTACCAGCGGATCTCGCCCTGGTCCAGCTCGGCGATGCGGTCCATCCGGTCGAGCAGTTCCCGGTCGTGGCTGACCAGCAGCAGGCACCCGGACCACTCGGTGAGGACGTCGTAGAGCTTGTGCCGGGCCTCCAGGTCCAGGTTGTTCGTCGGCTCGTCGAGCAGCAGCACGTCCGGGCGGCGCAGCAGTTGCGCCGCCAGGCCGAGGGAGACCACCTGGCCGCCGCTGAGGGTGTGCAGCCGACGGTCGAGCGACAGCTCACCCAGGCCGAGCCGGTCCAACTCCGAGCGGGTGCGCTCCTCGATGTCCCAGTCGTCGCCGATGGTGGCGAAGTGCTCCTCGCTGGCGTCGCCGGCCTCGATGGCGTGCAACGCCGCGATCCGCTCGGCCACGCCCAGCACCTGCGCCACGCTCAGGTCGCCGACCAGCGGCAGCGTCTGCGGGAGGTAGCCGAGCACACCGTCGACGGTGACGCTGCCGCCGCTGGGCCGCAGCTCCCCGGCGATCAGCCGCAGCAGGGTGCTCTTGCCGGCGCCGTTGGGCGCGACCAGGCCGGTGCGACCGCCGGGGACGGTGAAGGACAGCTCCGAGAAGACCGGGGTGTCGTCCGGCCAGGAGAAGGACAGGTTCGAGCAGACAACGAACGCATCAGACATGCGAGTGACCTCAAAGGGTGGGGTGGGCGCGCCTCAGCCGCCCGACGACAAGGGGACCGGTGGAACGACGTCATGGCCACGGCGGCTGCGCCTACGCGCGCCGAACCGGTGGCCGAACATGTCCGGTCTCACCCGGAGATGTCGTCGTCACCCGCCATGTCTGGTCTCCCTGGTCGTACCGCTAACCCAACCCGATGAGTCTAACAACGGATCTCCGCCCCGCCACCGCAATAGGGTGCAACGCGCGGTGTAGAGGCCAGGCCATAGTTGGTCCATGTCTCATGAGCCGCCACGTGGCTAGGCGATCAAGACGACAACGGATGTCCGCGACTGGCTGCGGGAGGGCTGATGGGCGACTTCCATGACTGGAACCACATCCGGGCTGAGCTGCATGACGGGGACGATGAAGCGCTCGACGCAGAGCGTGCTCGTACCGAGGCGTGGATCAGTGCGTTCGGCCTTGCCGAAGAGCGGAAGCGGTTGGGCCTGACCCAGCGGCGGGTGGCCGAGCTGATGGGTGTCACGCCCGGCAGGGTCAGCCAGATCGAGAACGGTGACCTGGAGGCCAACGAGGTCGCGACGCTGAGCCGATACGCACGAGCGCTCGGCGCCCGGATGCGGATCATCTTCGACTACGGTGACGACCTCCGTCAGATCGCCTGACGTACTCGGCGTGGTGCCGGCCTCGCCCCCATTGCGTTCGTCGATCGTGCACTTACTGTTGTGAGAATGTCGCTTTTGGGGTCAATCGTCGCCACAGAAGATGCAAGATCGACGCGGTGGGGCGTCAGCGGGGGCGGTACTCGACCTCGGGGCGGCCGGGGGTGCCGTAGCGGGGGGTGCGGGCGGCGCGTTCGACGGTCACCAGGTACTCCAGGTAGCGGCGGGCGGTCACCCGGGAGATGCCGGTCAGCGCGCTCACCTCGGTCGCGGACAGACCGACCTCGGGGCGGGTGCCGTCGGTGAGCGCGGCGCGTACCCGGTCGAGGGTCTGCGCGTCGAGCCCCTTGGGCAGGCTGTGCCCGGCGGTGCCGCGCAGGGTGGCGAACATCTGGTCCACCTCGTGCTGGGCGGCGACCTCGCCGTCGGCGAGCGCCTGGGCGCGGTAGTCGGCGTACCGCTCCAGCTTGTCGCGGAACGCGGCGAACGTGAACGGCTTGAGCAGGTAGTGGGTCACCCCGAGGGACACCGCGGTGCGTACCACCGCCAGGTCCCGCGCGGAGGTCACCGCGAGCACGTCGACGCTGCTGCCGGCCGCGCGCAGCGCCCGGCAGACGTCCAGGCCGTGCAGGTCGGGCAACCGAAAATCAAGGAGTACGAGGTCCACGTCGCCGCCGTCGTTGGCGCGCAGGGCCGCCATCGCCGCCCGCGCGGAGTGCGCCACCCCGACCACCACGAAACCGGGAACCCGTTCGGTGTACGCGCTGTGCGCCTCGGCCAGCAGCGGCTCGTCCTCGACGACCAGCACCCGGATGGCGGTCATGACCCCTCGATCCTGCCCGGCAGCCGGACGGTGAACAGGCTGCCGCCGTCGTCCGAGCGACAGACCTCGGCGCTGCCGCCGTGGCGGCGTACCACCTGGCCGACCAGCGCCAGGCCGAGGCCGCGGCCGGTGCTCTTGGTGGACCAGCCGCGCCGGAACGCGTCGGCGACCCGCTCCGGTGCCAGACCGGGGCCGCTGTCGGCTACCCGGACCACCAGCTCGTCGTCGGTAGCGCCGACGAACACCCGCACCCGGCGCGGCGGCGGCGTACCGGCCACCGCCTCCAGGGCGTTGTCGACCAGGTTGCCGACCACTGTGAGCAGGTCACCGGTCGGCAGCGGACTGTCGTCGAGGCGGCAGTCCGGCTCGATGACCAGATCCACCCCGCGCTCGCCGGCCTGTGCGGACTTGCCGAGCAGCAGGGCGGCCAACGCCGGCTCGGTCACCGCGCCGACCACCCGGTCGGTCAGCTGTTGGGCGAGCGTCAGGTCCCGGGTGCCGAGCCGGACGGCCTCGTCGGCGCGGCCCAACTCCACCAGGGTCAGCACCGTGTGCAGCCGATTGGCCGACTCGTGGGTCTGCGCCTGCAACGCCTCGGTCAACGCGCGCACCGAATCCAGCTCGCTGGCCAGGGTGCGCAGCTCGGTCTGGTCGCGAAGGGTCAGCACGGTGCCGAGCACCGCGCCCTCGAAGCGGGTGGTCCGCTGGTTGGCGACGAGCACCCGGTCACCGGCGACGATCGGCTCGTCGCGGGCGTCCCGCCCGGAGTCGAGCAGCTCGGCCGCCGCGGGCGGCAGGTCGATCCCGGCCACCGGCTGGTCGATCACCGGCGTGTCCGGGTCGAGCCCCAACAGCCGGCGGCCCTCGTCGTTCACCAGCGCCACCCGACGATCGGTGGTCAGCACGACGAGACCTTCGCGCACCGAGTGCAGAACGGCGTCGTAGTACTCGTACATCCGGGTCATCTGGGCCGGCCCCAGACCGTGCGTCTGGCGACGAAGCCGGCGGCTGAGCAGCCAGGAGCCCGTCGCGGCGAGCGCCAGAGCCGGCGCGACCACACCGAACAGCACCGGCAACTGGCCGAGCAGCTTCTTGTCGATCTCGCGGGTGGTGATGCCCACCGAGACCAGACCGACGAGGCGTCGCTGCTCGTCGTACACCGGAACGACAGCGCGCACCGACTCGCCGAGCGTCCCGACGTTGGTGGTGGTGAACGCGCGGCCCGCCAGCGCGGGCCCGATCTCACCGACGAACGGCTCGCCGATCCGGTCCTGGGTCGGGTGCGAGAAACGGGTGCGGTCGGGGGCCATCACCACCACGAAGTCGGTGCCCGTGGCCTGCCGAGTCGATTCGGCGTACGGCTGGAGGACCGTCGCGGGATCGGCTGTCGTGAGGGCCGCGCGGACGTCGGGGGAGCCGGCCACGGTCTGCGCCACCGCGAGCACCTCCTCCTGCGCGGCCTGGCGGGAGTCGCTGCGGGCCAGCCAGACGGCGCCCGCCGCGCCGGCCAGCACGAGCAGCGTCACCACCATCGCCTGGAGGGCGAAGAGTTGCCCCGCGATGCTCCACTGGCGTCGGGCCACCTCCACCACCTCCCTCGCCGCGCCACCGTTTCTGCCAACGCGGTGAACAGAATGACCGCAAGGCTGTCAACGGGTGAGACGCGGTTCACATTGTCGACATGGACACCACCACACCCGCCGCCACCCCGGCACCGGCGGTCCGCCGGGACCGTACCCGTTACCTGTATCTGGCCGTCATCGTGGCCGTGGTCGCCGGCATCGTGGTTGGCCTGGTCGCCCCCGATTTCGGCAAGGAACTCAAGCCGATCGGCACCGGCTTCGTCAACCTGATCAAGATGATGATCAGCCCGGTCATCTTCTGCACCATCGTGCTCGGCGTCGGCTCCGTGCGGCAGGCAGCGAAGGTCGGCAAGGTCGGCGGCCTGGCCCTCGGCTACTTCCTGACCATGTCGACAGTCGCGCTCGCCATTGGCCTGGTCGTCGGCAACCTCATCCACCCCGGCTCGGGTCTGAACCTCGGCCCGGACCTCGTCGGCTCCGGCAAGGCCGCCGCCGGTGACGAGGCCGCCGGAACGGCCGACTTCCTACTCGGGATCATCCCGACGACACTGCTCTCCTCGCTCACCGAGGGCAAGGTGCTCCAGACGCTCCTGGTCGCCCTGCTGGTCGGCTTCGCCGTCCAGGCCATGGGCCGACGGGGTGAGCCGGTGCTCAGCGCCATCACCGTCATCCAGCGGGTCGTCTTCAAGGTCCTCGCCATGATCATGTGGCTGGCGCCGATCGGCGCGTTCGGCGCGATGGCCGCCGTGGTCGGCGCGACCGGTGTGGACGCCCTCAAGAGCCTCGCCCAGATCATGGTGGGCTTCTACGCCACCTGTCTGATCTTCGTGCTGGTCTTCCTGGGCGCGCTGCTCTGGTTCGTGGCCCGGATCTCGATCTTCTCGCTGCTGCGTTACCTGGGCCGGGAGTTCCTGCTGATCCTGTCGACCTCGTCGTCGGAGTCGGCGCTGCCGCGGCTGATCGCCAAGATGGAGCACTTCGGCGTGAGCAAGCCGGTCGTCGGCATCACGGTGCCGACCGGCTACTCGTTCAACCTGGACGGCACGGCGATCTACCTGACCATGGCCTCGCTGTTCATCGCCGACGCGCTGGGCAAGCCGCTGGCCATCGGTGAGCAGATCTCGCTGCTGCTGTTCATGATCATCGCGTCGAAGGGCGCTGCCGGGGTCACCGGCGCGGGGCTGGCCACGCTGGCCGGCGGCCTCCAGTCGCACCGGCCGGACCTCGTCGACGGCGTCGGGCTGATCGTCGGCATCGACAGGTTCATGTCCGAGGCTCGGGCGCTGACCAACTTCGCCGGCAACGCGGTCGCGACAGTGCTGGTGGGAACCTGGACCGGCGAGTTCGACCGGGAGCGGGCGACAGCGGTGCTGAGCGGCAACGACCCGTTCGACGAGGCCACCATGGTCGACGAGCACGACGACGAGGCGGCGTCCCGCCCCGACGAGAAGGAGGCCACGCCAGCCGGAGCTCCGGCCTGATTCACGGCGTGCACCGGGGTCGCGGCGGCGCTCTGCCGTCGCGACCTCCGCCCGGCGGCGATCCACCGTCAGCGTCGGCGTGCTCGCCACATCGTGTGTTCCCGGGAGATCGCCGTCTCCGTGTCGTTGACGAACCGCGACAGCTCGGCCTCCGAGCCGAGCCGGGTGGCCAGCGACCCCATGGCGGCAAGCTCCTGACTTGCCAGGGCGTAGGCGGTCGCCACCGCGCCGTGTTGCCGGGTCTGCGTCCAGGCCGCGCCGGCCGCGACCGCAGCGGCGGCCACGCCGAGCAGGTCGAGGTCGGTCAGCCCGGCAGCCCGCGATACGGCCAGGGTCACCCCGATGATCTCCAGCACGAGCATGCTGACCGACCAGCGGGTCGCCCGCGCCCGATTCGACAGTGATCGCTCGGCGTACCAGGCTCGCTGAGCCTCCAGACGGCCGGTCAGGTACGCGGCGCGGCGCTCATCGAGGGGTGCGGCCCGTAGTGTCCGCATTCCTTCCGTGATCTGTTGCCCCGCCACCGCGGGTGCCGCCAACGCGGCGGCCGACATGTCCCGGGTCAGGCCCAACAGTCGGTTGGTGAATTCCTCGGCGCTGTCCGAGTCGCTTCGCCCTCGTGGAAAAGGGTCAGCCGCGGTGGTGAATCGCCAGGTGAGCGACTTGATGGATTCGGAGAGGGCTCTGCCGACGTACCACCGTTCACTGGGGCGATTGGTGAGGAGGAAGACCTCGACGATCGAGGTGGCGGCGAAGGCGCCCGCCGCGAGCGCCGGGCCCGGGGCGAAATTGTCGAGCTTCCACGTGGCGACTCCCGCGATCGCGGCCACCAGGAGCAGGGACAGCCGCAGCGCGATCAGGGTGGCGTACACGCGTTGGCCGCGCTGCGACTCGTAGGACACGGCTCGCTGAAACGGGGGAAGATCCTCGGCCTTCAGCATGTCGTTGACCTCTCGACAGAACGTCCAGGGCGTCGGCGGGGCTGAGCAGGGTTCCCGGCGAACAATCGGTACGTCGGCGGTGTAGACAGTAGACCCAGCCGTCCACCCGGACCCGTCCGACCGGGTGGGGCTAGGGCGTGGCGGTCTTGTCGCAGGGGACGCCGATGCCGAGGTTGACGCGGTCGTTCTTCCCGTTCGACGTCACGATGAGCGGTACGCAGCCGGCCCGCGCGACCCAGGTGCCCCCGACGAAGGCCATCCACTGAGCCTGCCCACCCTCCGGCGCGCAGGCGTGCACGGTGACGGTCGGCGCGGGCGGGCGGGTGCCGCCCCAGCCGAGCCGGGCCTTGTCCTGCCAGCCCGGCGCCACCCGCAGGTCGACGACCATGCCGGCGCGGACGACGAGCCCCCATTTGGCGAACAGTCGTGCAGCCGGATCGGCCTCTCCGGAACCTTCCGCCGCCAGCACCGGGGCGTCAGGCACCGCCACGTCCTCGCCCACCAACCGGTAGCCCGCCGGCGGTGCTGACAGCGTGTCGACCGGTGGCGTGCACGGCGGCCCACCAACGCCGGCGCCCGTCGACGGCGCCGCGCTGTCGGCCGGCGGCGTGGCGTGCTGGCGCGAGTCACCTGCCGGCGTGCACGCGGACAGGACCACCACCAGGCACAGGAAGCCCAACCCGGCGATCGGCGTGGTCCGGCTGCCCGCCCCGGGCTCCGGGAGAGCCGGGGCTGGCGGAGGCCGGGTCGCACCGGCATGGGCACTCACCCGATATTCATAGCTGGTGGCCGGACCCGGCGCGACCCTGGACAGCGGGGGTCCGCCGCGGATCCGACCACCGCACCCGGGGCGTCGACTCGACGTGGCGGGCCGACTGAGCGCTGACGGCAGGGGCTGAGGTGGTTACGGTCGTGGATGCCGAGGTTCCCGACCGTTCGAGGAGTGATCGCATGGCCCCCTCTCCGTCCCGGCTCTTCGCCGAGATAGCGACGGCCGAACCACCCGCCGAGACCAGAGTTGTCATGCGACGGGCGGTGGTGCTCGGTGGCAGCATGGCCGGGTTGCTGGCGGCCCGGGTGTTGAGCGACCACGCCGAGGAAGTGCTGATCATCGAACGGGATCCGTCCGATGTCGACGCCGGGCCACGGCCGGGTGTGCCCCAGGGCAGTCAGGTGCACGCGCTGCTGCCCGCCGGTCAGGTCCAGTTGGAGCGCTGGTTTCCCGGCATCGCCGACGAGGCGCTCGCGCTCGGCGCCCCTCCACCACCGCGCGACCCGGGCACGGCGAAGGTCTACGTGAACGGCATGTTGGGTCTGCCGCCCGCAGCGACCGGCACCGGGCCGGCGCTGATCACCACGCGTCCGTTCCTGGAGGCGCTGGTCCGCCGACGCACCCTCGCCGTCGACAACATCCGCATGGCGTACGGCCGGGCGGAGGGTCTGGTCTTTGACGAGCGGCGGGTCACCGGCGCCCGGTACGTGCCCGACGGTGGCACCGAGCCCATTGTCGAAGCGGCGGATCTGGTGGTCGACGCGATGGGGCGGTCCAGCCGGTTGAGCGACTGGCTGGCCGAGCACGGGTGGCCGCGCCCGCCGCTGCACCGCATGCCGATCAAGCTGAACTACGCCACGGCGCTCTTCACACGCGACGAGAAGGTCAGCGACGCCTGGGTGGCGGTCTTCCACACCATGGCGGGCAAGGGGCGAACCGCCCGGATCGGTGGGATCAACTCGGTCGAGGGGGACCGCTGGATCATGCTGGTGGCCGGGTACGACGGGGACCGGCCCAGCCGCGACGTCGCCGACTTCACCGCCCGTTGCCGGGAGCACTACCCGCAGATGTTCGGAGACATCGCCGAACACGGGGAGATGCTCGGCGGGGTGGTCACGTACCACCAGGCGGACAGCCGACGCCGCGACTTCGACAAGCTCGACCGCCTGCCCGCCGGGTTGGTCGCCGCCGGCGACGCGGTCGCCTCCTTCAACCCGGTGTACGGCCAGGGCATGACCTCCGCGACACTGCACGCCTCCTGCCTGTCGAAGTGGCTGCGTTCCGGTCCGAAGCCGCACGACGAACCCGCGCGCGCGTACTTCGACCAGGTCCGCGTGGTGGTCGACGCCGCCTGGCAGATCTCCACCACCGCCGACATCGAGCTGCCGCACGTCGACGGGCCGTACCCGCCCGGCTACAAGGTCACCAAGTGGTTCGGGGACCTGCTCTTCCGGGCCTCCCTGACCGACCCGGTGCTCAACGCCCGGCTGGGGCGGGTCACCACGATGCTCGACCACCCGGCCGCCCTGAGCCGCCCCGGCACCCTGTTCCGGGCCCTCCGGCTCGGCCTGCTCGGCGGCTCCCGGCGGTGATTCGTCGCCAAACCCGCCGCCCAGCGCGGGGCGCGGTGAAGAATGGTGGGCCGGGGAGGAGTGCTGCGACGAACCGGGGGAGCGGTAGTGCTCGGAACCAGCCTCCTTGGCCGGCTTCGCCGCCGTGACCCGGGTGACGCCGTCCTGCGCCGCGCGGCCCGGCTGACGCTCGTCGCGTCCGTCGTCTTCTACGGCTGCCGATACGGCGCGGGCAGCTCGACGCTCGCCACGTACGGGTTGTTCGGCACGATAGCCGCCGGGTCGTTCGCGCAGCTACCTGGTCCGGCGCCGCAACGGGCGCGGATCCTCGTGCTGTCGCTGCCGGTGGTGTGGGCGCTGATCGCGGCGGGCTCGATGCTGGCGTGGAGCACCTGGGCGGCCGCCGGTGGCATGCTGGTCGTCGGCTTCGTGGTGGCGTTCGCCGGGGTCGGCAATCCGCGCCTGGTGGGGTTGGCGAGCGCGTTCCAGCTCTTCTACATCCTGGCGTCGTTCCCCCCGTACCAGCCGGGCGCGCTGCCGGAGCGACTCTGTGGGGTGACCCTCGCCGTCGTGCTGCTCGCCGCGGCCGAGGTGTTTCTCTGGCCCGACCCGGTGCCGGTCTCCTACCGGCAGCGCCTGGCCGAGGCGGCGGACGGCGTCGCCGCATTCATCGACGCCGCCGCCGGGCGGTTGACCGACCCGCACGCCGCTGCGGGTGATCGGGACAGGCGGCGCGAGCGGGCGTACGACGTGGTGGCGGCGATCGAGTTGAACCGCAGCCCTCCGGCGTGGGCGCCCACCGCGGCGGGCGCTCAGGATCGGGCGTTGCGGATCTGCGCTGCCGCGTTACGGGAGGTGCTCGCCGAGGCGGACCGGTTGGCGGCGGACGCCCCACCGGAGCCGATCCCGGACCTGGCGGCGGCGCGTCTGCTGCGCTCGTGCGCGGACACCACCCGCGCGGCCGGCCGGAGCCTGTCACCGGGTGCCCCGGCGGTGGCCCCGGCCGACGTGGACGTGGCGGTCGGACGAGCCGAGGCGGCGTACCCGATGGGATCCGGCCAGGTCCGCGACGCGCCGGACGTACCCCGGTTGTGCCGGGACGCTACCGCGCTGGCCCTCGCGGACCAGGTGCGGGTCCTCGTCGTCGGTTCCCGGGTGGCCACCGGGGCGCGGCTCGGCGGCGACGACGCCTCCTCGGAGCTGTTCGAGTACGCCCGGCGCAGCCCGTGGACGCTGTACTGGTGGCAGTTCCGCTCTCACCTGGCGCCGCGCTCCGCCCACCTGCACAGCTCGCTGCGGCTGGCCGTGGCGCTCGCCATCGCCCGGGTGGCCGCCGGGGTGTTGCAGCTGACCCACGGCTTCTGGGTGCTGCTGGCCACCCTCACGGTCCTGCGCACGTCGGCCGCCGACACCCGCACGGCGCTGCGGCCGGCCGTGCTGGGCACGATCGTCGGTGCGGTCGTCAGCGGCGGGGTGATGCTCGTCGTCGACGAGCCGATCGTGTACGCCGTCGTCCTGCCGATCACCCTGCTGCTGGCCTTCGGCGTCGGCCGCCTGCTCGGTCCGGTGTGGCAGCAGGCGCTGTTCACAGTGCTGCTGACGGTCGTCTTCGCCCAGCTCAGCCCGGAGGGGTGGCGGCTCGCCGAGGCCCGCCTCGTCGACGTGCTGCTCGGCGCGGTGATCGGCGTGCTCGCCGGGGTGGCGATCTGGCCGCGCGGCGCGGGCCACGACCTGCGGCACAACGCCACCCGCTACCTGGCGGCCAGCGCGGACGCTGTCGAACAGACGGTCCAGTCGATGCTCGGCGATGCCCCGCCACCCGCGCGTGCCCTCGCCCGGGTCCGTCGCCGGATGGTCCTGATCGACTCGTCGTACTGCCAGTACCACTCGGAGCGGCACGACCCGCACCGTCAACAGGTGAACTGGGACGCTGTGCTGAGCGCCGGGCACCACGTCGTGCCCGGCGCGGAGTCGCTGCTGCGCCGCAACCCGCCCGGCTGCCTCGCCGGTTGGCCCGGGGCGGCGGCGCTGCTGGGGGACTCCGCCGGGCGCCTGCGATCGGCGTACGACGCCCTCGCCGACGAGGTCGCCCACGGCCGGACATCGGAGCGGGCGTCGGTCTCGAGCACCTGCGTCGACCAACTGGACCGGATCCGTCCGCTCCTCGGCGAGGCCGACCATCAGTCGGTCCGGCACCTGGTGGAGGTCGACAGGTGGCTCGCCGGCCTCGCCGACAGTCTCGCCCGGATCCGCCCGCCCGTTGTCGGCGGGCCGACCGGCCACCGCGACTAGCAATTACGGTGGCCCGGTACACCGAGGCGCGTGCACCCTCGTCTGCGCTCTTCCCGCCCTTGAGCGCAACGGGCTGGGGTTGCGCGCCCGGAATCGTCGATCGACGACATCCTGCGCATGACCTCCGGCGTCAGCACGGTCTCGCATGTTGACGTCGTCCAGCGCGACCGCGTCCCCGGGCTGACCATCGACGGACCGCGAGCTGCCTCTGCTCACTGAGCAACCCATCCGGCCCGGCAGGGTGCTCGTGAGCGTGATGACTGAGAGTCATACCGATGCCTCACCGTCATCACGCTCTTCAGGGACTGATGCCTGCTGACGCGCCTCGGAGCCCTGGGAGCGCCACAGGTCGCGGATTGGCCGTGCCCGTCGCGCGTCGTGCGGCCTAGCGTCGACGGCATGGAGATCGAGCAGGCGCAGAAGCTGTGGCAGCCGGAGCCTGGCTGGTTGAACACCGCCAGCTACGGGTTGCCGCCGGAGCCGGCGTGGGCGGCGTTGCAGGAGGCTCTCGCGGCCTGGCGGGTTGGTCGGACGTCGTGGGAGGGCTGGGGCGAGTCGGTGCACCGGTCCCGTGCGGCGTTCGCCGACCTGATCGGGGTGCCGGTCGGTGACGTGGCGGTCGGCGCGGCGGTGTCGCAGCTCCTCGCGCCGGTCGCGGCGGCGCTGCCGGCCGGTGCCACTGTGGTGGTCCCCGAGGTCGAGTTCACCTCGAACCTCTTCCCCTGGCTGGTGCAGGAGGAGCGTGGCGTCACGGTTCGCACGGTGCCGCTGGAGTCGCTGGTCGACGCCATCGACGCCGATACCGACCTGGTGGCGTTCAGCCTGGTCCAGTCGGCCGACGGGGCGGTCGCGGCGTACGACGAGATCGTGGCCGCGGCCCGCGCGCACGACGCGCTGGTGGCGGTGGACGCTACCCAGGCGTGCGGCTGGCTGCCGTTCGACGGCAGTCGGGCCGACGTGGTGGCGGTGGGCGGCTACAAGTGGCTGATGAATCCGCGCGGGACCGCGTACGCCTATCTGGCTCCCGGGTTGCGCGAGCGGCTGCGCCCCGACGCGGCGGGCTGGTACGCGGGCCGCGACCCGCACGCCTCCTACTACGGCCCGCCGCTGCGGCTGGCCGACGACGCCCGCCGGTTCGACATCTCACCGGCCTGGTTCAGCTGGGTCGGTGCGACACCCGCCCTGGAGGTGGTCGCCGAGATCGGCGTGTCGGCGATCGGGGCGCACAACGTGGCGCTGGCCAACCGGTTCCTGACCGGGCTGGGCCGGGCGCCGGGGGAGAGCGCCATCGTCAGCGTGGACGTGCCGGACGCGGAGCAGCGCCTGGCGGCGGCCGGCATCCGGGCGGCTGTGCGCGCCGGACGGGTCCGGGCCTCGTTCCACATCTACTCCACCGAGGCCGACGTGGACGCCGCGCTCACGGCGTTGACCGGCTGAACCCGGCGCCGAGGACGGCCGGCCGCGCGGCCGGCCGTCCTCAGCGGCATCAGGAGCAGACGCCGAAGGTCGCCGCGGTGTACGAGAGGGGTCGCCACTCCAGGTCGACCCCGAGGCTCATGTCCCACGTGCCGTTGGCGAGGCGCCCGAAGTAGATGAAGTTGCTGCCGAGCCCGTCGTAGTAGAACCAGCTGTCGCCCTCGTACGTGCTGAGGCGGGTTGCTGCCCTGGCTAGGGTCTTGGGACCGACGACGCCGTCGCTCACGAGGCCCCTGTCGCTCTGCCACCGCCTGGTGGCGGCCGTCGTCACCGCACCGAACCTGCAATCGACGCCGGAGGCGGCAAGGTAACCGTCGGCAACCAGGATCTTCTGCCACATGGCGACGACGTTGTTGTACGACCGGGTCGACGCGGAGATGGGCCCTTCGTCGTTCCAGTCGTCGGTCCAGGTGCCCGAGCCCGCGACGTACCCCTGGCTGACGTTGGCCGACGCCGGCGCGGCCGGGATGGCGATGGCGCCGACCGTGGCGACGACGATCGCCGTCGCCACGGCCCTGATTCGTAGGTGCATGGAACATCCCCCTTTTGCTGAGTGGCAGCTGTCATGGGGGTAGATGGCCGGCGGACCTACTTTGTTCACGACGGGCGGACATTCGATGTCAGGCCAGGTGGCCACCGATCTTCGTGTAGCCGCGCAGTAGGTCCCGCGAGATGATCAGCCGCTGCATCTCGTCGGTGCCCTCGAAGATCCGGTAGAGCCGGACCTGCCGGTACCAGCGTTCGATCGGCAGTTCTCGGGTGTAGCCCATGCCGCCGTGGATCTGGAGCACCCGGTCGACCACCCGGTTGACCATGCCGGCCCCGTAGAGCTTGCCCATCGACGAGGCGTGCCGGGGGTCCAGGCCCGCGTCGACAGTCCACGCCGAGCGCAGCACCAACCAGCGGGCCGCCTCCAACTCCGTCTCGGAGTCGGCGATCATCCATTGGATGGCCTGGTTGGCGCCGATCTTCGTGCCGAAGGTTTCCCGGGTGTTGGCGTACTCGATGGCCATCTGCAACACCCGCTCGGCGATGCCGATGGCGTGCGACGGGATGGTGTAGCGCCCCTTGCCGATCCACTCCATGCCGAGCGTGAAGCCCTGCCCGATCTCACCGAGGATGTTGCGGTGCGGCACGCGTACGCCGTCGAAGATGAGTGACGCGGGGCCGCCCTCGCCCATCGTCTGGATGAACTCCGAGCGCCAGCCCATCGACCGGTCCACCAGGAACGCGGTGGCGCCGCCGTTGCGGGCGCCCTTCTCCCGGTCGGTCACGGCGACCACGATGGCGAAGTCGGCGTCGTGGCCGCCGGTGATGAAGGTCTTCTCGCCGTCGAGGATCCAGTCGTCGCCGTCGCGGCGGGCGGACAGCCGGATGTTCGCCGCGTCGGATCCGGCGCCCGGTTCGGTGATCGCGAAGCAGGAGCGTCGCTCGCCCTCGATGGTCGGGATGAGGAACTCCCGCTTCTGCTCCTCGGTGGCGTGGAACAGGATGTTGTCCGCCTCGCCGCCGAAGCGGAACGGCACGAACGTGCGGCCCAGTTCGGTCCAGATCAATGACTGGAGTACGGCTGGCAGGTTCATTCCGCCGTACTCCTCGGGGGTGGCCAGGCCCCAGAAGCCGAACTTGCGCGCCTTGAGTTGCAGTTCGCGCACCTCGGAGTGGTCGAGGCCCGGCTGGTGCGCCCGTTCCCGGCGGAGCACCTCCGCTTCCAGGGGCATCACCTCGCGGGTGATGAACGCGCGCACGGTGTCTCGGACGGCGCGTTCCTCGTCGGACAGTGCGAAGTCCACGGTTCCCCCTCGGTCGGCGTGGTGGTGCGCCGCCACGGACGGTGGCGGTCCCTCATAAACTAGCGGTGTAAGTTTTCATTCGTCCAGACCCCTTCTCCGGCCGACGTGGTGACGCCTGCCCGCAGGCGGTCCCCGATAGGGTGCGTGAACAGGTGGTTCCCACGGGGAGGGACACCGCAGACCGAGGAGTTCCGACGTGCCCCGACCTCGACGGCCTCTGCTCACCCGCGACGGGATCGTCGAGACGGCGCTCGCGCTGATCGACGCCGACGGGCTCGGCGCGCTCTCCACCCGCCGACTCGCCGCCGCGCTCGGCGTGCAGGGTCCCTCGCTCTACAACCACTTCGCCACCAAGGACGAGATCCTCGACGCGGTCGCCGACACTGTCACCGGTGCCGTCGACACCAGCGGCTTCGCCAGCCGGGACTGGCTCACCGCGCTGCGGGACTGGGCCTGGTCGTACCGGCGGGCGCTCACCGCGCACCCGAACATCGTGCCGTACCTGGCGCAGGGGCCGGGTCGTCGGCCGGCAGCCCTCGCCATGGCCGACGCGGTCTACGGCGGGCTGGTCCGGGCCGGTTGGCCGCCGGCCCGCGCCACCCACATCGGCGCGGCGCTGCGGTACTTCGTGGCCGGGTCGGCGCTCGGCTCGTTCGCCCGTGGTTTCGTCGAGGACCCGGAGCTGTACGCGGCGCACTACCCGCACCTGCGTCAGGCCCACCGGCTCGCCGAACACCAGCAGAGCGTGGACGAGGGTGCCTTCGCCCTCGGCCTGGACGCCCTGCTGCACGGTCTGGCCGCCGAGTACACCCGCACCGTCGAGACGGTGGAGTCCGCCCGGCCCAACGGGTAGCGTCCAAACTCCCAGCGCTAGTTTCATCGCCCGTCGCGACCCCACCGCCCACCCCTCGAAGGGACGACATGGACCTCGCCGCCCCGCCGTCGTTGTTGCCCGACTCCCTGCGCCTCCGGCGCCACCTGCACGTCGGCGGGGAGTGGACGCCCCCCGCCGACGCCGGTCTCATCGACGTGGAGAATCCGAGCACCGGGGAGCTGATCGGGCAGGTGCCGGCCGGCACCCCGGCCGACGTGGATCGCGCCGTGGCCGCGGCCCGGGCCGCGTTCCCCGGCTGGTCGGCCGCGACCCCCGCCGAGCGCTCCGCCCACCTCGACCGGCTGCACGCGGCGCTCACCGCCCGCGCCGACGACCTCGCCCGCACCATCGCCGTGGAGCTGGGCTCGCCGCTCAAGCTCGCCACCCGGATGCAGGTCGGGCTCCCACTGACAGTGCTGCGCGACCACGTCGCGCTCGCCGCCCGCGCGCCGGTCGACGAGACGATCGGCAACTCCCTCGTCGTCCGCGAGCCGGTCGGCGTGGTCGGCGCGATCACCCCGTGGAACTACCCACTGCACCAGGTGATGGCGAAGCTCGCACCCGCCCTGGCCGCCGGCTGCACCGTGGTGCTCAAGCCCAGCGAGCTGACCCCGTTGACCGCGTACCTGCTCTTCGACGCGGTCACCGAAGCCGGCCTGCCGCCGGGCGTGCTCAACCTGGTTCCCGGCACCGGGCCGGTGGTCGGCGAGGCCCTGGCCGGGCACCCCGACGTCGACCTGGTCTCGTTCACCGGCTCCACCGCCACCGGCGCGCGGATCATGCGGCTCGCCGCCGACCGGATCGCCCGGGTCGCGTTGGAGCTGGGCGGCAAGTCCGCCAACGTGATCCTCCCCGACGCCGACCTGGGCACCGCGGTCAAGGTGGGCGTCGGCAACGCCCTGCTCAACTCCGGGCAGACCTGCACCGCCTGGACCCGGATGCTGGTGCACAGCGACCGGTACGACGAGGCGCTGCACCTGATCGCCACGGCAGTGGCCGGCTACCGCCTCGGCGACCCGTTCGACCCGGCGACCCGGCTCGGCCCGCTGGTCTCCGGCGCCCAGGCCGAGCGGGTTCGTGGCCACATCGACCGAGCCCTCGCCGACGGTGCCCGGCTTGTCGCCGGCGGTCCCGACGCCCCGGTGCCGACCCGGGGGCACTTCGTCGCCCCGACCGTCTTCGCCGACGTGCGCCCCGACAGCGCGCTCGCCCAGGAGGAGGTCTTCGGCCCGGTGCTCGCCGTGATCCCGTTCGCCGACACCGATGAGGCGGTCGACATCGCCAACAACTCGAAGTACGGGCTGGCCGGCGCGGTCTGGTCCGCCGACACCGACGCGGCGCTCGCTGTGGCCCGGCGGCTGCGCACCGGCGCCGTCGACATCAACGGCGCGCCGTTCAACCCGCTCGCCCCGTTCGGCGGCTACAAGCAGTCCGGCCTGGGCCGGGAGTTGGGCGTGCACGGGCTGGCCGAGTTCTGCGAGCTGAAGGCGATCCAGCGATGACCGATCCCGAGCTGTCCCCGACCGTGCCCGCGGGCCGGCCCGAGCTGTCCTCGTCCGCGCCGGGTGGAGGCGCCGAGCCGGCGTCCGCGCCGGTCATCGTCCGCGCGCTGGTCGCGCGCGGGTCCGGCGCCGAGCTGCGGGTCGAGCGGGTACGCCTGCCCGCGCCCGGCCCCGGCGAGGTGCGGGTGACGATCAGGGCGGCCGGTGTCTGCCACTCCGACCTGTCCATGGTCAACGGCACCCTCGCCGCGAGGTTCCCGCTGGTGCTCGGGCACGAGGCGACCGGTGTGGTGGCCGAGGTCGGGCCGGGCTGTCAGCTGACGGTCGGCACGCCGGTAGTGCTCAACTGGGCACCGGCCTGCCGGGCCTGCTGGTGGTGTCGGCGCGGCGAACCGTGGCTCTGCGCCGACACCACGGCCCCGACAGTGCCGCGCGGTGAGACCGACGACGGGGTCCCGCTGCACCTGACCCTCGGCCTCGGCGCGCTCGCCGAGGCGGTGGTGGTACCCGAGCGTGCCGTCATTCCGATCCCCGCCGGGCTGCCGCCCGAGCAGGCCGCACTGCTCGGCTGTGCCGTGCTCACCGGCGTCGGGGCGGTCCGGAACACCGCCCGGGTGGCACCCGGCGAGTCGGTAGCGGTCGTCGGGCTCGGTGGGGTCGGGCTCGCCGTGCTCAGCGCGGCCCGCCGGGCCGGTGCCACGACGATCCTGGCCATCGACGTCGCCGAGGCGAAGCGGGACCTGGCGCTCGCCGCCGGGGCGACCGACTTCCTGCTCTCCGACGACCGGCTCTCCAAGGAGGTACGGGCGCGCACCGAGAGCCGGGGCGTCGACCACGCCTTCGAGTGCGTCGGTCGGGCCGCCACCATCCGCGCCGCCTGGCGGCTGACCCGGCGCGGGGGAGCGGTGACAGTGGTCGGCATGGGCGCCAAGGACGACATGGTCAGCCTGGGCGCGCTGGACATCTTCCACTCCGCGCGCACGCTGCGCTCCTCGGTGTACGGCTCGTCCGATCCGGACCGGGAGGTGCCGGTGCTCGCCGCCGAGTTGGCCGACAGCGCACTGGATCTGGGTGTGCTGGTCAGCGGGACGGTTCCGTTGGACGAGGCGCCCGCGGCGTTCGACCGGTTGGCGCGGGGCGAGGGCGCTCGCTGGGTGGTCACCCTGGACTGACGCCGGTCACAGCCGGGAACTCAGCGCGTCGACGACGCGCAGTGTCGCCCGTTCCTGGTGGGCGACGACGACTTCGACCTCCGGCACGACGGCCATTGTCGCGTCACGACCACCGCCATCCCAGCGATTTTGGTCGGGGGCGACTGGCGCGGTTGGCCAGGTGCCCTGGGTCGACCCGGGAAGGGCCAACCCTGGGCACCCGGGCGACGAGAGCCGGGCGACTGGTCAGAAGGGTGGGGCGTCCTCGCCCATCAGCGCCAGCACGACGCCGCCCTTGCCGCTCTTGAGGCCCTGGACGACGACCTTGCCGGTGCTGCCGTCGGGCAGCTCCAGGGTGAAGGTCTTGCCGACCGCGTTCTTGGGGCCGTTGCCGGCGCTGTTGGCGGGCCGGAAGTCGCCTGCCCAGGGCGGAATCCCGCCCCTACGGGCCGGCTCGGCGAAGAGCGCGGCGGTGCCGGGGGTCCTGGTGCCGTCTGAGGAAAGGAGCACTGAGGCGCTGCGAAAGGTAGCCATATGCGCCAAGGCTAACCCGGACCACGCCGTTCGCGGCACCACAGCTGCCCGTAACGGCGATTCGGGCGCCCTCTCGTCCCGGACGTTGCGCCAGGAGCGATACCTAGCAGTACTATGCATCGTACCTCTAGGTTTGGGAGCGGGAGGCTTCGTGAAGGTCGCCAAGGATCTGGTCGCCGCCTCGGCGACGCCGATGGTGCTCGGCATCCTGGCGGAGGGTGAGAGCTACGGCTACGCCATCCTCCGGCGGATCAACGAGCTGTCCGGGGGTGAGCTGGACTGGACCGAAGGGCTGCTCTACCCGTTGCTGCACCGGCTCGAGCGCCTCGGTCACCTGGAGTCGAGCTGGCAGGCGGTCGCCGGCGAGCGCAAGCGCAAGTACTACCGCATCACCGACCGGGGACTGGCCGAGCTGGCCGAGCAGCGCCGGCAGTGGGACACCGTGGTGGGCGCGCTCAGGGAAATCTGGCACGACCGCGCGCCGCTGACGGTGCACCCGTTGGAGGGCCTGGCATGACGGCGCGCGAGGAACCGCAGGAGTTGGAAGCGCAGTTCGAGCAGTGGCGTCAGTACGTGCTGCGTCGCCGGGAACTGCAAGCGGTGGACGCCGACGAGCTGGAAGACCACCTTCGTGGCTCCGTCGACGAACTCGTCGCCGCCGGCCTGAGCCCGGACGAGGCGTTTCTGGTCGCCGTGAAACGGATGGGCAGCCTCGACGACCTCTCCCGCGAGTTCGCCCGGGAACACTCCGAACGGTTATGGAAGCAGTTGGTGCTGACCGGCGACCCCGGCAGCGCGGTCGGCGGCACGCGCTCCCGCCGGGACCTGTGGGTCATGCTCGGCTGTGCGGCGGGTGCTGTGGTGTCCGTCAAGGTGCCGGCGCTGTTCGGGCTGAGCTTCGCCGACGACGGCTCGTTCTACGCGCGCAACTTCACACTGTTCGCGCTGCCCTGGCTGGCGGCGTACCTGGCCTGGCGCCGAGGAGCCCGACGGGCGGTGATCGCGGCACTGGCTGTGCTCTTCGTCCTCGGCGCCGTGGCGGCCAACGCCTACCCCCTGGCGGACGATTCGCAGTCAGTTGTCGTCACCAGCATCCACCTGCCCATCGCCCTGTGGCTGGTGGTCGGCCTGGCCTATGTCGCCGACGACTGGCGCTCTTCCCGTCGACGCATGGACTTCATCCGGTTCACCGGTGAGTGGTTCATCTACCTGGTGCTGATGGCCCTCGGCGGCGGCGTGCTCTCCGCGTTCCTGTTCAACACCTTCGCGGCCATCGGAATCGTCCCGGAGGCGTTCATCTCGCAGTGGCTGCTGCCCGGTGGCGCCGCTGCCGCGGTCGTGGTGGCCGGGTGGCTCGTCGAGGCCAAGCAGAGTGTCGTCGAGAACGTCGCGCCGGTCCTCACCCGGCTGTTCACCCCGCTCTTCACCGCCGCCCTGCTCGCCTTCCTCGTCGCTGTCGTCTGGACCAGCCACGGCATCGACGTCGAGCGGGAGGCGCTGCTCCTGTTCGACCTTCTGCTGGTCGTGGTGCTGGGGCTGCTGCTCTACTCACTCTCGGCCCGTGACCCGCTGGCCCCGCCCGGTCCGTTCGACAAACTCCAACTCGCGCTGGTGGTCAGTGCGTTGGCCATCGACGTGCTGGTGCTGCTGGAGATCACCGGGCGCATCACCGACGAGTACGGCGGTACGCCGAACCGGGCGGCAGCGCTCGGCGAGAACGTGATCCTGCTGGTCAACCTCGCGTGGTCGGCGTGGCTGCTGCTGTCCTTCATCCGTCGGCGTACACCGTTCGCGACGCTCGAACGGTGGCAGACCGGCTACCTGCCGGTGTACGCCGCGTGGGCCTGGATCGTGGTCCTCGTCTTCCCGCCGCTGTTCAGCTTCGCCTAGGCGGGTAATTCTCGACGGCGTCCACCGTGCGCTCGGCTGGCTCGCCATGGCGATCTGCCGGTGAGCGGTATACCTCAGAGGCATAAACATGCCTCTGAGGTATACCGCTTGATGCCGCATCCGCCCCGACGAAGGTGACCGACGGCGATCGCCCTGGGGCTGCGGGTCACTTGCCGGTGACGATGCCCGGGTTGATGCAGAGCCCCGGGTTCGCGCCGTTCTTCTCCGCGATCTCCAGACAACGGGTCACCTTGTCGACAGTGGCGTTGGTCTCGGTGATCTGCTTGGAGATCTCGGCGTTCTTGCGGTCCTGCTCCAGGTTGCGGGTTTGCGCCAGCTTGTCCTGGAACGCCTTGATGTTGCCCTCGGTCTTGTCGTCGTGGTTCACCCGGGTGATGGTCACCGAGAGGATGTCCACGTCGGTGGCGAGGCGGGTCTCCGCGCTGGTCTTGATGTTCGCGGCGAACGGCTTCAGGTCGACGTTGAGGTCGCCGGTCTGGGCGTCGATCTTCTCCAGCGGGTTGTACGCGGCGAAGGCGTCGTTGACCGCGCTGTCGAGCTGCACACCCACCCGCTGACCCCGGAAGCTGCCGAAGTCGCCCTTGTAGTCCATGAACTGCTTCGGCGCGTTCTCCGGCTTGACCTGCCATTCGACGAGCACCTCGACGCAGGCGTCGGCGAGGGTGCCGGTGCGCACGCGTACGCAGTTGTCGCCGCCGATGTGGTCGTACTTCTGTCGGCCCGCGTCCCACTCGCCGACCTTCTGCCAGGGCGCCACCCACTTCAGGCCCGAGCCGGTCACCTCGCCGGTGGGCTTGCCGAAGCTGGTGACGATGCCGACCGAGCGGATGGGCACCGAGTGGGCGCTGGAGGCGATGCCGACCACCAGCGTGAGGGCGAGGAAACCGAGCGCCGCGAGGGCGGCCATCCGCTTGAGCGGCCGTGCGGGGGCGACGAGAGCGACGACGGCGCTGACGGCCAGGGCGACGGCGAAGACGATCGCCATGGTGAAGCCGACGGGCATGGGGTGGAGGCCTTTCGGTGGGCTGTGTGGATCATCAACCTAGGGGGTCCGGTCAAGTCGACGGCGCCGGGGAGTGGAGTTCACGCACGTCAACCGCGGGTCGAATATGGAGTCCATCGACATGGTTCGACTCCAGCGGCCCGCCGTAGGTTTCGTCCACGCGACGGGCCTGTGACCACGGTCACCGAACCGACCGTCGCCGCGACGTGCGGAGGATGAGGCGATGGCCGGGCAAGCGCTCCTGTCGGCCCGTGGGCTGACCCGCGACTTCCGGGGCTTCCGGGCGGTCGACGACGTCGACCTCGACGTGGCGTCGGACAGCGTGCACGCGCTGGTCGGCCCGAACGGCGCGGGCAAGACCACCCTGTTCAACCTGCTCACCGGCTTCCTGCGACCCAGTGGTGGCCGGATCGAGCTGGCCGGGCGGGACGTCACCGGGCTGCCCCCCGAGCAGGTGGCCCGGCTCGGCGTGGCCCGTTCGTTCCAGATCACCAGCCTCTTCCCCCAACTGTCCGCACGCGAACACGTCGCGCTGGCATTGCAGTCACCCAGCGGGCTGGGCTGGCGGTTCTGGCGGTCGGCGAAGCTGATGGGCCGCTACACCGAACGGGCCGACGAACTGCTGGCCATGGTCGGGCTCGCCGAGTTGGCGCACGCCCCCTCGGCGTCCCTGGCGTACGGCCGCAAACGCGCCCTGGAGCTGGCCATCGCGCTGGCGCTGGACCCGAAGGTGCTGCTGCTCGACGAGCCGACGGCGGGCATGGGCCTGGAGGACGTCGACCGCACCGTCGAGCTGATCGGTCGGGTCCGCCAGGGCCGGACCGTGGTGATGGTCGAGCACAACATGAGCGTGGTCGGCCGTCTCGCCGACACCGTCACAGTGCTCCAGGCCGGCAAGGTCCTCGTCGAGGGCCCGTACGAGCAGGTCCGCGCCGACGAGCGCGTGATCACCGCCTACCTGGGAGCCGCCGATGCTGCGCATTGAGAACCTGTCCGCCTCCTACGGCGAGGCGCAGGTGCTGCGCGACGTCAGCCTCGAGGTCTCCGCCGGTGAGGTGGTCACCCTGGTCGGCCGCAACGGTGCCGGCAAGTCCACACTGCTGCGCTGCGTGATGGGGCTGCACACCGGTCAGCGCGGCACCGTGGAGTTGGACGGGCGGGACATCACCAGGCTGCCGGCGCACAAGCGGGCCCGCCTGGGTCTGGGCTGGGTGCCCGACGACCGGGGCAGCTACGCCACGTTGACAGTCACCGAGAACCTCATGCTGCCGCCCACCGTCGGCCCTGACCCGTGGTCACTGGAGCGGGTGTACGAGGCGTTTCCGGCCCTGTACACCCGACGGGACTCGGCGGCCACCATGCTCTCCGGCGGCGAGCAGCAGATGCTCGCGCTGGCCCGGGTGCTGCGGATGGGCGCCCGGTTGCTGCTCTGCGACGAGCCCACCGAAGGGCTGTCGCCACTGCTGGTGCAGCAGGTCGGCGATCTGCTGCGCGAGGCCAAACGGCACGGGGTGACAGTGCTGCTTGTCGAACAGAACCTGCACTTCGCCACCGGTGTCGCCGACCGGCACTACCTGCTGGCCGAGGGCCGGGTCGCCGAGGCGATGGACAACTCCGAGGTGCGTTCGCGCGAACGCGAACTGCTCGCGTACCTCGGGATCTGAATTTTCCCAACGACGACCCGCGCGACGCCGCGCGGAATGGATGGAGTGGGCATGCGCAGGACGATGGGTGTGGCCGCGGCGTCGGCCGTGGTGATGCTGGCCGCCGGATGCGGCGGCGGTGGCCCCCAGTCGAGTGGCGACCAGAAGCTGACCGGCGACAAGATCGTGCTGGGCGTGCTCAACGACCAGTCCGGGGCGTACTCGGAGTTGTCCGGAAAGAACTCGGTGGCGGCGGTGGAGATGGCCATCGCCGACTTCACCGCGAAGCACGGTGACAAGGCGGTGACCACAGACATCACTGTGGAGACCGCCGACCACCAGAACAAGCCGGACGTGGCCAACTCCAAGGCCCAGGAGATGTACGACCGCAAGGGCGTCGACCTGATCCTGGACGTGCCCACCTCGTCGGCCGCGCTGAAGGTCGCCGACGTGGCGAAGGAGAAGAAGAAGCTCTACTTCAACATCGGTGCGGCGACCACCGACCTGACCGGCAAGAGCTGCAACAAGTACACCTTCCACTACGCGTACGACACGTACATGCTGGCCAACGGCACCGGAAAGACCACCACCGAGCAGATCGGCAAGAACTGGTACATCCTCTACCCGAACTACGCCTTCGGTCAGGACATGGAGAAGAGCTTCTCCACAGCGATCACGGCGGCCGGTGGCACTGTCGTCGGCAAGGACGGGGCGCCGTTCCCGAACACCAGCGGTGACTTCTCCACCTTCCTGCTCAAGGCGCCGAACCTGAACCCGAAGCCGGACGTGCTGGGCACCATGCAGGCCGGCGCCGAGCTGGTCAACGTGGTGAAGCAGTACAACGAGTTCAAGCTGCGGGACAAGGGCGTCGGCCTGGCGGTGGGGCTGATGTTCCTCACCGACATCCACTCGCTCACCCCGGCGGCGCTGGCCGGCACCACGTACACCGACGCCTGGTACTGGAACTTCGACGCGAAGAACCGGGAGTTCGCCGACCGCTTCCAGCAGAAGGCCGGCACCCGGCCGACCTTCGCGCACGCCGCCAACTACTCCGCGGCGTTGCAGTACCTGGAGGCGGTGCAGGCCGCCGGCACCGACGACGCGGACGCCGTGGTCAAGGGTCTGGAGGGCAAGACGGTCGAGGACGTCTTCCTGCGCAACGGGAAGATCCGCGCCGAGGACCACCGGGTGGTGCACGACGCGTACCTGGCCCAGGTGAAGCCGCAGTCCGAGGTCGCCGAGCCGTGGGACTACGTGAAGGTGCTCAAGACGATCCCCGCCGGGGAGGCGTTCCGCGCGCCCTCGGCGGACTGCAAGCTCTGAGCGCGAGGGCGCTGTGAGCGGATTCGCGCAGAACACGTTCAACGGGTTGGTGAGTGGGGCGTTCTACGCCCTGCTCGCCCTCGGGCTGGCAGTCATCTTCGGCATGCTGCGAGTCGTCAACTTCGCCCACGGCGCGTTCTACATGCTCGGCGCGTTCGGGGCGTACGTGCTGCTCAGCGAGGCGGGCGTGCCGTTCTGGGCCGCCCTGGTGATCATGCCGGTGGGGTTGGGCCTACTCGGCATGGCGTTGGAACGCGCGGTGATCCACCGGCTGACCAAACTGGACCCGCTCTACAACTTCCTGCTCACCTTCGGTCTGACGCTGATCCTTCAGGACCTGGTGAAACTGCGCTACGGCGTGCAGTCCAGCCCGTACGAGACGCCGTCGCTGTTGAGCGGGTCGGTCGACTTCGGGCTGTTCGACTTCCCGACGTACCGGGTGTTCATCCTCGGCTTCGCGGTGCTGCTCTGCGTCGCGGTGTGGTGGGTGCTGACCCGGACCCGGATCGGCATGGTGGTCCGTGCGGCCACCGAACGGCCGGACCTGACCCGTGCCTTCGGCATCGACGTCGGACGGTGGGTGACCCCGGTCTTCGGCTTCGGCATCGGGCTGGCCGGCCTCGCCGGTGTGCTGGCCGCGCCGATGCGCGCGGTCAACCCGCTGATGGGCGCCGACCTGATCATCGTGGTGTTCGCGGTGGTGGTGATCGGCGGGCTGGGCTCGATCTTCGGGTCGGTCGCCGCCGGCTTCGGCATCGGACTCGTGCAGGCGTGGGGTGAGGCGTACCTCTCCAACTTCCCGCTCGTCTCACAGACGATCGTCTTTGTGGTCATGGCCGGCGTGCTGCTCTGGCGCCCGGCCGGCCTGTTCGGTCGGGAGGAGGCCCCCGCATGACCAACACAGTGGACACTCCTACCGACGCGTCCCGCTCGACGCCACCGTCCGGGCTGATCGCTGTGGCCCGGGCCCCCGGCTGGGTCCGGTACGCGCTGCTCGCCGTCGGCCTGGCCGTCGCGGCGTGGCTGCCCAACGGCCTCTACCCGGCGGTCGCTGTGGACATCCTCTGCTGGGCGCTGTTCGCCGTGGCGGTGGACCTGCTGCTCGGCTTCACCGGGCTGATGTCCTTCGGTCACGCCGCGTTCTGGGGCACCTCCGCGTACGTCACCGGGCTGGTGGCCATCCACGTCGGCCTGCCGTTTCCCCTCGCGGTGCTGGCCGGTGCCCTCGCCGCGGCCGTGCTGGCGGTGCCGATCGGGTACCTGGCGGTCAAGCGGACCGGCATCTACTTCGCCATGGTGACCCTGGCCTTCGCGCAGATGGTCTACTACGTCGCCAACGAGTGGCGCTCGGTGACCCAGGGCGAGAACGGCCTCCAGGGGGTACCCCGCGAGCTGTTCGGCCTCGACCTCACCGACGACTACTTCTTCTACTACGCGATCCTGCCGATCGTGCTGCTCGGGCTCGCCGCCGCCTGGCGGATCGTGCACTCACCGTTCGGTCGGGTGCTGGTCGGCATCCGGGACAACCCGGCGCGGGCGCGGGCGCTGGGCTACCCGGTGCACCGCTACAAGCTCACCGCGTTCGTGCTGTCCGGGTTCATCGCCGGCCTCGGCGGCGGGCTGTTCGCTGTCGGCCACCGGTTCGTCTCGCTGGACGTGCTGCACTGGACCACCTCCGGCAAGGCGGTCATCGTGGTGGTGCTCGGCGGGATCGGCACCCTCTGGGGTGGGGTGCTCGGCGCCGCCCTCGTGGTCCGGCTGGAGGACTGGCTGTCGTTCTCCGGGTTCGAGGCGATCGGCCTGGTGACCGGCGGCATCTTCGTCCTCGTCGTGGTGCTGTTCCGGCGCGGCATCTGGGGAAGCGTCGCCGCGTTGGTCCACCGGCTGGCGGCCCGCCGCCGCTGAAAATCCCACGACGGCGCATCCGCCACGCGCCCTTCGAGCGAACCCCCGGGTAGAGAACGTCTACCCGGGGGTACGTCTGGTGCTGACCGATCCGATGCCGGCGGAGGCCGTGGAGATCGCGCACAAGCAGGTTTCGCTGGCGGCCGAGGACCTGGACGCCAACGCTGTCGCGACGCTGGTGCTGGAGGTGGTCGAGGCGTGGGGCGTGCCGGCGCTCTGGGAGCAGGTCTGCCGTCCGCTGCTGGCCCGGCTGTCGGGGCGTAGCGCCGTCGAGATCGTCGTCGAGCACGCGCTCTTCGAGGGCGTCCGGGTCGGGTTGGACGCGTACCGCCGGGAGCCGGGTCGGCCACTGCCCACCGGCGGGGTGCTGCTGGCCGGCGCCGAGAAGGAGGCGCACAGCCTGGGTCTGCTGGCGCTCGCCGCCGCGCTGCGCGAGCAGGGCCGCGGCTGCCTGAACCTCGGCCCGGCGCTGCCCTGGTCCGCGCTCACCAGCGCGGTGTACCGGGCCCGCCCGCGCACCGTCGTGCTCTGGTCGCAGACGCCGCTCACCGGCCGCGCGTACCGCCTGGTGCGCTTCGCCCGGGACTTTCCGCTCCTTCGGGTGTACGGCGCGGGGCCCGGCTGGATCGAGCCGCTCGGCGGTCCGGCGGTCCGTCTCGGCACGTTGACGGAGGCCGTCGACGCCTGCCTGGCGGTCGCGCCCGGGCGTGATGCCCACCACATACGATACGGATCGGTGCCGTATCGTTAATACCCGTCGTAGGCTGACCCACGTTACGAGTCTGACCCGTATCGTATTTCGTCGCGGGTGACCAGCGTGGGGGGAAAGCACGGCATGGAGCTGCACAACAACACCGGACACCCGAGGCGGTGGGCGATCCTGGGGGTGCTGGTGATCAGCCTCCTCGTGGTCGTCCTCGACAACACGATCCTCAACGTCGCCCTGCGCACCCTGGCCGACCCGGTGCACGGTCTCGGCGCCAGCCAGGGCGAGCTGGAGTGGTCCATCAACTCCTACACGCTCGTCTTCGCCGGGCTGCTGTTCACCTTCGGGGTGCTCGGCGACCGCGCCGGTCGCAAGCGCTTCCTGATGATCGGTCTGGTGCTGTTCGGCCTGGCGTCGCTGCTCTCCGCGTACGCCCAGAGCCCCGGACAGCTCATCGCGGCCCGCGCCCTGATGGGGGTCGGCGGCGCGGCCATCATGCCGGTGACCTTGTCGATCATCTCCAACGTCTTCGACCCGCGCGAGCGTGGTCGGGCCATCGGGGTCTGGGCCGGCGCTGTCGGTCTCGCCGTGGCGATCGGCCCGATCCTCGGCGGCGCGCTGCTGGAGCACTTCTGGTGGGGCTCGGTCTTCCTGATCAACGTGCCGGTGGTCGTCGCGGGCGTGGTTCTGGTCGCGCTGCTGGTCCCCGAGTCGCGTGACCCGCGGCCCGGTCGGATCGACGTGCTCGGCGTGCTGCTCTCCGTGGTCGGCCTGGTAGCCCTCTCCTACGGCATCATCGACGGCGGCGAGCACGGCTTCGGCCGCCCGGTGGCCTGGGGCTCGATCCTGCTCGGCGTCGCGGTGCTGGCCTGGTTCGTCCAGCACGAGCGGCGCAGCGACCACCCGTCGCTGGACGTCCGACTGTTCAAGGTGCCCCGGTTCGCCGCGCCGGTCGCCATCGTCGGCCTGGTGTTCTTCGCCGCGATGGGCTCGATGTTCTTCGGCTCGTTCTACCTGCAACTCGTGCGCGACTACAGCCCGTTGCAGACCGGCCTGCTCTTCCTGCCCTTCGCCGGCGCCCAGCTGGTCTTCGCGCCGCGCAGCGCGGCGATGGTCCGTCGCTACGGCGGCAAGGCCGTCGCCACCGTCGGGTTGGTGCTGACAGTGGTGTCACTCGGCGCGTTCGTCTTCATCGGCGCCTCCACCCCGATCTGGATCGTGCTGCTCGTCTTCCTCATCCAGGGCGCCGGGATGGCCAACATCATGCCGCCGGCCACCGAGTCGATCATGTCGGCGCTGCCCCGGGAGAAGGCCGGGGTGGGCTCCGCGGTCAGCAACACCATCCGCCAGGTGGCCGGCGCACTCGGCGTGGCCATCCTCGGCTCGGTGCTCTCCGCCGTCTACCGCAGCGACATCGGTGACGCGCTGACCGGTCTGCCCACGCAGGCCCAGGACGCGGCCAACGAGTCGATCTCCGGTGCGTACGCGGCGGCGGGCCAGCTCGGGCCGGCGGCGCCGGCGCTGATCTCGGCGGCCAACGACGCCTTCGTCACCGCCATGCACTGGGCGGCCGGGCTCTCCGCGGTGATCGCCGCACTCGGGATCATCGTGGTGCTGCGCTGGATGCCGGGCAAGGAGGACACGAGCGTCGCCCCGGCGGTGCCGGTCGCCGAGCCTGAGCTGGCCGGCACGGCATAGGTTCGGGGAGGATGGCGGACATGACGTCCACTGCCGATGCTCCGCGGTCGCCCGGTCGACCGCGGAGCCTCCGCGCCGACGAGGCGATCATCGAGGCCACCCTCGACCTGCTCGCCGAGGGCAGCACCATCGAGGCGCTCTCGATCGAGGCGATCGCCACCCGGGCCGGGGTCGGCAAGGCCACCATCTACCGCCGCTGGGCCGGCAAGGACGCGTTGCTGCTGGACGCGTTGCGCCGCCTCAAGGGCGTCCTGGCCCAGCCGGCGGGTCACTCCGTCCGCGACGACCTGGTGCTGCTGGTCGGCGCGATCGGCAAGAACGTCGACCCGCGAGCGGCCAAGATCATGCCCTGCCTGGCGCCCGCCGTGAACCGCAGCGCCGACCAGTTCCAGCTCTACCAGAACATCATCTCGCCCCGACGGCAGTTGATGCGCGAGGTGCTGCGGCGCGGCATCGACGAGGGGGTGCTCCGGGCCGACATCGACGTCGAGGTGACGATGGCGCTGCTCACCGGGCCGATGCTGATCCAGCGGGTGCTCCAGTGGAACCCGGACCTGGACGAGCAGACCCTCCCCGAGCGGGTCGTCGACGCCGTGCTGGAAGGCATCCAGGCCCGCTGACGCCGAGTGCCCGGTCGGCGGCGTTAGTGCCGCCGGCCGGCTTCGGTCAGCCGGCCGGCGCCCGCAGTCGGTGCAGGCGCAGCGCGAGCTGCACCTCCAACGCCCGCTCGGGCCGCTGCCAGTCGACGCCGAGCAACTGCCCGACCCGCTCCAACCGCTGGGTCACCGTGTTGACGTGCACGTGCAGTTGCTCGGCGGCCCGGGCCAGGCTGCCGCCCACCCCGAAGTACGCCTCCAGCGTCTTCACCAGAGCCGTGCCGCGCCGGGCGTCGTAGTCGAGGACCGGCCCGACGGTGGCGCCGAGGAACTCGGTCACGTCCTTCTCACCCCGGTCACCGACAGTGCCCAGCAACAACCCGACGAAGCCCAACTCCACAGTGCTCGCGCCCTGCCCGGCACGGCCCAGCGCGCCCAACGCCGTCAGGCACCGGTCCGCCTCCTGGAACGTCCGGGCCAGCGCCGCCGGTGTGTCCGACGGGCCACTCGCCCCGGCGGTCACCGGTCGACCTGTCACCCGGGACAGGTCCCGGGCCACCGCGCGGGCGCTGCCGCCCGCGTCCAACCCCGGCAACATCAAAACCACCCGGCCGTCGCGCGCCGCGGCCAGCCCGCCGCGCGCCGACGCGTACGTGGTGGCCCAGGAGAGCACCCGCTGCCGAGCCGAGCCGGTCGCGGCGATCGCGTCGTCGCCCACCGCCACCAGCACGTGCGGCGCGTCCAGGTCCACCCCGAGCCGGCGGGCCCGACTGCGCAGCGCGTCGGTGTCGCGCAGCGGGCGGGCGATCAGGTCGTCCAGCAACTCGCCACGCACCCGCCCCTCCGCCTCCGCGACCGTCCGGCGGAACAGCAGCAGCAGCGCTGTCACCAACGCCGCCCGCTCCAGGATGCGCTGGTCGGCGTCGACCAACTCGTCGTCCGGGCGCAGCACCAGGGCACCCAAATTCTCCGCGCCGGCCACCACCGCCGCGTACCAGAGCGGACCCCGGCGTACGCTGCGCCCCTCGGTCCGGGACGCGGCCACCGCCTCGACGATGTCCGCGCGGTCCGGCTCCTCGATCTCACCCACCCGGGCCAGCAGGCGACCCTCGGCGTCCAACGCCAGCAGCGCGCCGCCCAGCACCTCGGTCACCGCGGCCGCCACGTCCTCCACGCCACCGCCGCGCAGCACCAGCGCTGTCATCCGGTCGTGTGCCGCCGCGGCCCGCTCCACCGAGCTGCTGTGCGCCCGGATGGTGGTGTTCGCCGCCGACAACTCGGCCAACGCCGAACGGGTCTCGGTCAGCAGCCGGGCGGTGTCGATCGCCACCGCGGCGTGCGCGGCCAGCGACACCAGCAGCGCCACCTCCTCCCGGACGAACGGCCGGGCCGAACGGTTGGCCGCGTAGAGCACCCCGATCGAGGTCGAGCCGAGCCGCAGCGGCACCCCCAGGATCGCCACCAGACCCTCCTCGCCCACCCCGGCGTCGATCTCGCCGGTGTGGTGGAAGCGCGCGTCCTCGCCGTAGTTGGCGGTGACATACGGGGCGCCGGACTGGGCCACCAGGCCACCGAGACCAGCGCCCATCGGCAGGCGCAGCCGCTGGAAACGGGCCGAGACCGAGCCGTCGGTCACCCGCATGTAGGTGTCGCCACGTTCGTCGTCGTTGAGCGTCATGTACGCCACGTCCGCGCCGAGCAGGTGACGGGCCCGGTGCACGATCGCCCGCAACACGTCGTCCAGATCGCGCAGCCCAGCCAGGTCGCTGACAGTGTCGTACAGGCCGGACAGCTCGCTCTCCCGGCGGCGGCGACGCTCCAGCAGCGCCCGGACCCGCAACGCCACCGACTTGGCCTGCTCCAACTCGGCCAGCCGGTCCGGCGGCAGCCCGGCGGCCCGCGCGGCCACCAGCGGCCCCTCGAACTCGACCGCCGCGGCCTCTCGGGCGAGCAGCTCCAGGAACTCCACCGGCGAAGACATGGTCGACATTGTGCTCAGCCCCACTAGTTGGCCGTCCAGCCCCCGTCGAGGGCGATCGACGCCCCGGTGATGAACGCCGCCGGCGGCGAGCAGAGGTACGCCAGCAGCTCGGCCACCTCCTCCGGCTCGATCAACCGTTTGATCGCGGCCCGGGCCAGCATGATCTTCTCGATCACCTCGGCCTCGTCGATGCCGTGACTGGCAGCCTGGTCGGCGATCTGGCTCTCCACCAGCGCGGTACGCACGTACGCCGGGTTGATGCAGTTGGCGGTGACCCCGTGCGCGGCGCCCTCCAACGCGACCACCTTCGACAGCCCCTCCAGGGCGTGCTTCGCCGAGACGTAGGCCGCCTTGTACGGCGAGGCACGCAACCCGTGCACCGAGGAGATGTTGACGATCCGCCCCCAGCCCCGGGCGTACATGTGCGGCAGCGCCCGGCGGATCAGCAGGAACGGCGCCTCCACCATCACCCGCTGGATGTACTCGAAACGCTCGACGGGAAAGTCCTGCAACGGCGCGACGTGCTGAAGCCCCGCGTTGTTCACCACGATGTCCACGTCCACGTCGAGCGAATCCACCGCCGCGGCGTCGGACAGGTCCACGCCCTCGGCCCGGCCACCCGCCTCGGCGGCCACCGCCTTGGCCGCCTCCAGGTTGCGGTCCACCACGAGCACCTTGGCGCCGGCCGCGCCCAGCCGCAGGGCACACGCCCGCCCGATGCCGCCGCCGCCCCCGGTCACCAGGGCGGTCCGACCGGAGAGGTCGACCTGTACGACGTGGGGGACCACCACGGGTTCTGCCGTCATGGCGCAAGAAGTTACGAGCTGTGTGCTCCCCGGCACATGGGCCAGCGACACATACTCCGTACCAAAGCTGTGTGGCCCCACCCGCCCCCGCCACCCGCTCCGCTCCCACCCCGCCGTCGCTCCCACCCCACCCCGCTCCCGCCCCACCGCCGCGCCGCGGTCCCACCACTCCTGGTGCCGCCGCGCCTCGCGCTGCAAGATCGCGCAACATCCTGGATGTAGTGGCATCCCGGCTAGTCGTGGCCACTACATCCAGGATCGAGCGAGATCTTGACGGCCGAGGGCGTCGTGGGGCGTGGGGGCGGGGTGCGGAGGGCGTGTCCCGTGGGGCTGGTGGGAACGGCGCCGGTTAGGGTGTCGAACACACGTACTGCTGACGGCTGGGGAGGGGGCGGCGTGCGCGTGCTCGGTGTGGACCCGGGGTTGACCCGGTGTGGGGTGGGCGTGGTCGAGGGTGTGCCCGGCCGGCCCTGCACCCTGGTCGCCTACTACGTGGTCTACACCGACCCGGCCGACGACCTGGCGTTGCGCCTGTTGCACCTGGACCGGTCGCTGAACAAGCTGGTCGCCGAGCACCAACCGGAGAGCGTCGCCGTCGAGCGGGTGTTCAGCCAGCACAACGTTCGTACCGTGATGGGCACCGCGCAGGCCAGTGGCATCGCCGTGCTGGCCGGGGCGCGGGCCGGGCTGCCGGTGCAGACGTACACCCCGAGCGAGGTGAAGGCCGCCGTGACCGGGTCCGGTCAGGCCGACAAGGCGCAGATGACCGCCATGGTGACCCGGTTGTTGCGACTGGCCGAGCCGCCGAAGCCGGCGGACGCCGCCGACGCGCTGGCCCTGGCCATCTGCCACGTGTGGCGCGGCGGGACCCGGTCCAAGATCGCCGCCGCGGCGGACCGGGCACGACGAGGAGGAGCGCGATGATCGCCAGCGTGCGCGGCACGGTGACCGCGACGGGTCCGGACCAGGCCGTGATCGAGGTCGGCGGGGTCGGGCTCGCTGTGCACTGCGCCCCGGGAACCCTCGCGGAGCTGCGGGTCGGCCAGGTCGCCCGGCTCGCCACCAGCTTGATCGTGCGGGAAGACTCGCTGACCCTCTACGGCTTCGCGGACGACGACGCCAAGTCACTGTTCGAGCTGCTCCAGACCGCCAGTGGGGTCGGCCCGCGGCTGGCCCAGGCGGTGCTGGCGGTGCACACCCCGGACGCGGTGCGCAAGGCGATCGCCAACGCCGACACGGCCGCCCTGACCCGCGTACCCGGGATCGGCAAGAAGGGCGCGGAACGCCTGGTGCTGGAGCTACGCGACCGGATCGGCCCGGTGCCGATCGGCGCCGACGGGGCGGCCGGGGTGACCCGCGGCAGCTGGCCCGACCAGGTCCGGCAGGCGCTGGTGGGGCTGGGCTGGACGGCCGGGCAGGCCGATCAGGCTGTCGCCGCGGTGGCGGAGTCGATCGAGGGTGAGACCCCGCCGGTGCCGGTCCTGCTCAAGCAGGCCATCCGACTGCTGGGCCGTACCCGATGACCGCCCGGCCGCAACGGGCGGCGGGGCGATGAGCGCGAGGAGTGAGCCGGATTTGCGAGCCTCGCAGTCGCGAATGAAGAGGGCACGATGAGCGAGACCGAGGGGCTCGTCTCGGCGTACGTCAGCGACGCCGACCGTGACGCGGAGGCCACGGTACGGCCGAGGCGGCTGGCCGAGTTCATCGCCCAGGACCGGGTGCGCGACCAGCTCGACCTGTTGTTGCAGGGCGCGATGCGGCGAGGGTCGCCGCCGGATCACATCCTGCTCTCCGGCCCGCCCGGGTTGGGCAAGACGAGCCTGGCCAACATCGTCGCCGCCGAGCTGGGCGCGGGCATCCGGGTGACCAGCGGCCCGGCGATCGAGCGTTCCGGTGATCTGGCGGCGATCCTGACCAGCCTCGCCGAGGGCGACGTGCTCTTCATCGACGAGATCCACCGGATCGCGCGGCCGGCCGAGGAGTTGCTGTACAGCGCGATGGAGGACTTCCGGGTCGACGTGGTGGTGGGCAAGGGGCCGGGGGCGACGGCGATCCCGCTGGACGTCGAGCCGTTCACCCTCGTCGGCGCGACGACCCGCTCGGGCCTGTTGACCGGGCCGATGCGGGACCGGTTCGGCTTCGTGGCGCACCTCGACTTCTACGCCCCGGCGGATCTGGAGACGCTGCTGCACCGTTCGGCGCGGATCCTGGGGGTGCCGATCACCCCGGAGGGCGCTGTCGAGATCGCCGGTCGGTCCCGGGGCACGCCACGGATCGCGAACCGGCTGCTGCGCCGGGTCCGCGACTACGCCGAGGTCCGGGCGGACGGGGTGGTCGACCTCGACACCGCCCGCGCGGCCCTGATCGTGTACGACGTGGACGCGCTCGGCCTGGACCGGCTGGACCGCGCGGTGTTGACCGCGCTGGTCGACTCGTTCCGGGGCGGTCCGGTCGGGTTGTCCACCCTCGCCGTGGCGGTGGGGGAGCAGCCGGACACTGTCGAGGAGGTCTGCGAGCCGTTCCTGGTGCGGGCCGGGCTGTTGGCCCGTACGCCCAGGGGTCGGGTGGCGACCGAGGCCGCCTGGCGGCATCTGGGGCGCACGCCGCCGAATGGTACATTTGGTGCGGATAGTCCGCCTGTGCCCGACTTGTTCTCCTTGGATGTCGATCAGCCGTGATGTGAACGTGATCTGTGCCGCATTCGGCGTTCTCAGGTGCAGGGTTTAGACTTCGCCGCGGTCTGTACAGGACGTGAGAATCCGCCTCCGCTCCGGCACCCCGGTGCCGGGCAGGTGGCCAATGGGAAGGTCAGTAACCGTGCAATTGGCAGCAGCGGGTGGCGGGGCCGGCGGTATCACGCCGATCCTGATGATCGCCCTGCTCTTCGGTGTCATGTACTTCATGATGATCCGGCCCCAGCAGAAGCGCCGCAAAGAGGCGGAGGCGATGCAGTCCAACCTCGGCCCTGGCGACGAGGTCGTGACCATCGGTGGGCTCTACGGCACGGTCACCGGCATCGAGGACGACACCGTCCTGATCGAGGTCGCCCCGGGCGTGCAGACCCGCTACGCCCGTCCGGCCATCGCGCGGGTGGTCACCCGCGCGGAGCTGCCGAGCGAGCCGGTCACCGAGGACGCGGACACCGTCAAGGACTGACCCCTCCCCTCGGGAGCGGCGATTGCGGCGTACGGCCGGTCGGCCGACTTCCGGGTCGTCGCGCCCGAACGGGGCAGCGGGCGAGACGTGAAAACTGGATAGTTGGGTCGACGCCGGGCGTCGGCACGTTCCCGTGACCGTCGGCGTTCCGCGCCGGGGTGCCCGGTCCTCGTGTCGGCACTCCGTCGGCTCAAGGCAGACCCCGTCGGGCAGGACCCCCGGCCCGACACCGCCGCCGCTGCGACAGCGGCGCGACCGTACAGGGAGACAGGACAGCCGTGGCACCACCTCAGGGACAGATGCGCCCCGGGCGGCAGCTCGCCGTGCTCGGGTTCATCTTCGTGGTCCTCTATCTTTTGGTGTTCTTCGCTGGCGCCAGCGGCAGCTGGAAGGACCGGCTCGAGCCCAAGCTCGGCCTGGACCTCATCGGCGGCACGCGGGTGACACTGGAGGCGACCAACAGCGTCGACGGCAAGCCCCCGACGGCGGAGAACCTCGAGGAGGCCCGCGAGATCATCGAGAGCCGGGTCAACGCGTTCGGCGTGGCCGAGGCCGAGGTGGTCACCGAGGGCAACCGCAACATCGTCATCTCCCTGCCCGGTGAGAACCGGAACCTCGACGACGTGGGCGAAGCGGCTGAGCTGCGCTTCCGCAAGGTGCTCAAGGGCGCCGACGGCAGTGGGACGGCCGCCGTGCCGCCCGCCGCCACGCCGGCCCCGTCCGGTAGCGCGACCCCGACCGGCAGCGCGACCCCGACCCCGACGGGCAGCGCCTCGCCGAAGGTGACCTCGTCGCCCAGCGGCGGTCAGGGCGGAATGGCCCCGGCGTCGCCCAGCGCCACACCGACCCCCTCCGCGTCCGCCACGGCCTCGCCGAGCGCCGCCGCGCCCAGCGCCAGCGCCGAACCGGTGCCGGCCAGTGTCGAGCAGCAGCGCAAGGTCGTCGAGCAGAAGGTCGGCGCCGCCGCGTGGCAGGCCGCCAACGGGTTGCAGGCCCCGGCCGATCTGACCGCCGACCCGTCGCTGGCCGAGAAGCTCAAGCCGTTCGGCACGCTGTCTCCGCAGGAGGTGGCGGTGCTGCCGGCGCAGATGCAGTTCAACGTGCCGACGATCGGCTGCACGCAGCTCGACCAGCGCCCCCCGGCGTCGATCTCCGACCCGAAGCAGCAGGTGGTCTCCTGCGAGGACGGCGCGTCGAAGTACCTGCTCGACCAGGCCAAGGTCGAGGGCACCGACGTGTCCGACGCCGACGCGGTGCTCGACCAGACCAACGCCTGGGTGGTCAGCCTGGACTTCACTGGGGACGGCCAGGGCAAGTGGACCTCGCTGACCCGTGAGGCGTTCAACAACGAGGGCCAGGCCTGCGACGCGACAGCGCTGGGCCAGGACGGCAAGTGCCGAGTGGCCGTCGTACTGGACAACAAGATCGTCTCCTCCCCGGAGATCCAGGGCGTGCTGACCGGCAACTCCCAGATCACCGGCACCTTCACCCAGAAGGACGCCAGCACCCTCGCCGGTCAGCTCCGCTACGGCGCACTGCCGGTGACCTTCGAGCAGCAGGAGGCGCAGAACGTCACCGCCACGCTGGGTGCCAGCCACCTGCGCGCCGGTCTGCTCGCGGCGGGCATCGGCATGCTGCTGGTCATCATCTACGCGTTCTTCTACTACCGGCTGCTCGGCTCGGTGATCTTCCTGAGCCTCATCCTCTCCGCGCTGCTGGTCTTCGGCGCGCTGGTGGTGCTCGGCCGGCAGATCGGCTTCACGCTCACCCTCGCCGGCATCGCCGGAATGATCGTCTCGCTCGGTGTGGCGGCGGACTCGTTCGTCATCTACTTCGAACGACTGAAAGACGAGATCCGGGAGGGTCGCAGCCCGCGTAGCGCGGTGCCCCGCGCCTGGATCCGGGCCCGTCGGACGATCATCTCGGCCAACGCGATCACCCTGCTCTCCGCTGTGGTGCTCTACGTGGTCTCGGTCGGCACGGTCAAGGGCTTCGCGTTCGCGCTGGGCCTGGCCACCGTGCTGGACCTGGTGGTGGTCTTCCTCTTCCGGCACCCGATCATGACGATGTTCGCCCGGACCCAGGCGTTCCTGTCCCCGCGGGTCAGCGGTCTGGGCCGGGCACTGCCGGCCCGCAACCAGCCGACTCAGCCCCGCAACCCGCGCGCCAAGGAGGCCTGAGATGGCTGAAAACGGTCTGGCGAGCCGCCTCTACAACGGCGAGGCCGGTCTCAACATCGTCGGTCGACGCAAGCTCTGGTTCGGCGTCGCCGGGCTCCTGGTCCTGATCGCGATCCTCAGCTTCTCGATCCGTGGGTTCAGCCTGGGCATCGAGTTCGCCGGCGGTAACTCGTTCCAGGTGCCGGCCAGCGTCGGCACCCTGGACGACGCCGAGCGTGAGGTCAACTCGGCCCTCGCCGCCGAGAACACCGGCGTCACGGTGGCCACCACGCAGAAGGTCGGCGGCCCGGGCGGCGACTCCTACGAGCTGCGCACGCCGCAGCTCACCGCCGAGCAGGCCACCGCGGTCAAGGCCCAGATCGCCGAGGACCTCGGCATCAGCGCCGACCAGATCAGCGACAACCAGGTCAGTGAGGCCTGGGGCAGCCAGGTGACCGAGCGTGCCGTACTCGGTCTGGTCATCTTCATCGCGCTGGTGATGGTCTACCTGATCCTGCGCTTCGAGTGGCGGATGGCAGTGGCCGCTGTCGCCTCGCTGATCACCAACCTGATCCTCACCGCCGGCATCTACTCGCTGGTCGGCTTCGAGGTCACCCCGTCGACGATCATCGGCTTCCTCACCATCCTGGGCTTCGCGCTCTACGACGTGGTGGTGGTCTTCGACAAGGTCCAGGAGAACACCCGGGGCATCACCGCCAACAACAACCAGACGTACGCCGAGGCGTCCAACCTGGCCATCAACCAGAGCCTGATGCGGTCGTTGAACACCTCGGTGGTCGCCCTGCTGCCGGTCGGCGGTCTGCTCTTCATCGGTGCCGGCCTGCTCGGCGCCGGCACGCTGAAGGACCTCGGTCTGGTGCTGTTCGTCGGTATGGCGGTGGCGTTCCTGACCTCCATCCTGGTGGCCACCCCGCTGCTGGCGCTGCTGAAGAACTACGACCCGCGGATCCAGGCGCACAACAAGCGCGTCCTGACCCGGCGGGGCGCTGTCGGCCGCGGCGAGGTCACCGGTAAGGGTGCTGCCGCGAGCCCGGTGGCCCAGGCCGACGCGACCGACGAGCCGGTCGACCAGGACGCCGCCGCGTTGGCCGGTGCCGCCCCCAAGGTGGGCGCTCGGCCGACGGGCAAGCGGCCCACCGGCGCCCGGGGCGGTCGCCCGGGTGGCGGCGGCAACCGGCCGGGTGGCGCCAAGCGGCGCTGACCCGACAGGAAACACCCGAACGGCGTCCGGCATGCTGTTGCCGGACGCCGTTCGTCGTCGAAGGAGAGCGAAACAGCCGTGACGGAGACCCACAGCACCGCAGCGCGCGGGGACAGTGGCCCGGAGGTCGCCCGACTGGTCGCCAGTCGGGTGCTGGACGTGCCCGACTTCCCCAAGCCCGGCGTCATGTTCAAGGACCTGATGCCACTGTTCGCCGACGGCAAGGTCTTCCGTGAGGTGATCGACGGGATCGTCGCGTACCACGGGCGGGACGCCTTCGACGTGGTGGTCGGCATCGAGGCGCGCGGGTTCGTCGTGGCGGCGGCCATCGCGTACGCGACCGGGGTGGGCGTGGTGCCGGTGCGGAAGGCCGGCAAGCTGCCCCGCCCGGCGCACTCGGTCTCCTACGAGCTGGAGTACGGCGAGGCCACCCTCGAAGTGCACGAGGACGCCTTCACCGCCGGGCACCGGGTCCTGGTGGTCGACGACGTGCTGGCCACCGGTGGCACCGCCGAGGCGACACTGGACCTGGTCGAGCGGGCCGGCGGCACCGTCACCGGCTTCACGGTGCTGTTGGAGCTCGGCTTTCTGGGCGGGCGCGAGCGACTGGCGCCGCGTCCTGTGCACGCCCTGTTGACCGTTTGAACCGGTCGATACTCTGCTGACCGTTTGATCCGGGACCCGTCGGATGGACCCGGCGCCGACCGTCCGGCGGAGCGGCAGGGGGCCGTCCGTGCGGGTAGCATTGCCCTTTGCTGACGCCGGCGGTATCCCGTCCGGCGAGCGAGACCAGGCCGGCCGATCTTCGGCCGGCGTGTTTCCGGCGAGCGGTGAGGAGGCCGGTGTCCCACGATGTCGTCCCTCCGGCGGAGGGCACGGTGCACCCGACAGGCGACGCTGACGGCTCGGTGACCGACCGGACAGGCGACGCGCCGGCCCGGGTGACGGGCACCGGCAACGGCTCCGGCCGGGCTCCCGGCGAGAGCGCGGTGCGTCCGACCAGCGGCCCGCCGAGCGCCGAGGCGTCCCCCGGCGCCGATGGCGTCGTGGTGCCGTTCCCGACCGACGCGGGCATCGACCCGTCGCCCAGCGGTGGCTTCGGGCTGTCCAACGCGCCCACCGGTCGGCGGGTCCGGGCCAGGCTGGCCCGGTTCAACGCGCCCTGGCAGACCTCCCAGGTCAGCGAGGTGCTGGAGCCGCTCATCGCCAGCCACCGGGACAACCACCCCAAGGCGGACGCCCGGCTGCTCCAGCGCGCCTTCGACACGGCAGCGCGGTGGCACTCCGGGCAGTACCGCAAGTCCGGTGACCCCTACATCACCCACCCGCTCGCGGTGGCGACCATCCTCGGCAACCTGGGGATGGACACCACCACACTGGTCGCCGCACTGCTGCACGACACCATCGAGGACACCGAGTACACCCTCGACCAGATGCGGGCCGACTTCGGTGGCGAGGTCGCCCTGCTGGTCGACGGCGTCACCAAGCTCGACAAGGTCAAGCTGGGCGACGCGGCGAAGGCCGAGACGATCCGCAAGATGGTCGTGGCCATGGCCAAGGACCCGCGGGTGCTGGTGATCAAGCTGGCCGACCGGTTGCACAACATGCGCACCCTGACCTTCCTGCCCCGCCCCAAGCAGGAGCAGAAGGCCAAGGAGACGCTGGAGATCCTGGCGCCGCTGGCGCACCGGCTCGGTATGAACACGATCAAGTGGGAGCTGGAGGACCTGTCCTTCGGCACGCTCTTCCCGAAGCGCTACGAGGAGATCAACCGGCTCATCGGGGAGCACCAGCCGCAGCGTGAGGCGCTGCTGCGGCAGGTGACGCAGAAGGTGCAGACCGACCTGAAGGCCGCCAAGATCAAGGCGGAGACCACCGGGCGGCCGAAGCACCTCTACTCGATCTACCAGAAGATGATCGTGCGGGGTCGCGACTTCAACGACATCTACGACCTGGTCGGTGTGCGGATCCTGGTCGACACGGTTCGCGACTGCTACGCGGCGCTGGGGGTCATCCACGCCAACTGGCAGCCGGTGCCGGGCCGGTTCAAGGACTACATCGCGATGCCCAAGTTCAACATGTACCAGTCGTTGCACACGACTGTCATCGGGCCCACCGGCAAGCCGGTGGAGATGCAGATCCGCACGTACGCGATGCACCGCACCGCGGAGTTCGGCATCGCCGCGCACTGGAAGTACAAGGAGCACAAGGGCACTCAGATCGTCGGCCCGCCCGCGCACATCGACGAGATGACCTGGCTGCGGCAGTTGCTCGACTGGCAACGGGAGGCGGCCGACCCGAGCGAGTTCCTCGACGCGCTGCGCTTCGACCTGTCCAGCCAGGAGGTGTACGTCTTCACCCCGAAGGGTGACGTCATCCCGCTGCCGACCGGGTCGACACCCGTGGACTTCGCGTACGCGGTGCACACCGAGGTCGGGCACAAGTGCATCGGGGCGCGGGTCAACGGCAAGCTGGTGCCGCTGGAGTCGACGCTGTCCAACGGCGACGTGATCGAGATCTTCACGTCGAAGTCCGAGACGGCCGGCCCCACGCAGGACTGGCTGGGCTTCGTCAAGAGCCCGCGCGCCCGGACGAAGATCCGGCAGTACTTCAACAAGGAGCGGCGCGAGGAGGCGATCGAGGCCGGCAAGGACGCGATCGTCAAGGCGATGCGCAAGCAGGGCATGCCGTTGCAGCGGATGCTCACCTCCGACGCGTTGATGTCGATCGCCCGCGACCTGCACCTGGCCGATGTGGCCTCGCTCTACGCGGCGGTCGGCGACAGCCAGGTCTCCGCCCAGTCGGTGGTGCAGAAGCTGATGGCCGCGTACGGCGGCGAGGAGGGCGCGGCGGAGGACATCGCCGAGACCGCCGTCGCCACCCGACCGCCGCGCAGCCGGCAGAGCAGCAGCGACCCGGGCGTGGTGGTCCGGGGCGTCAGCGACGTCTGGATCAAGCTGGCCCGCTGCTGCACACCGGTCCCACCGGACTCGGTGTTCGGCTTCGTCACCCGCTCCGGCGGGGTGAGCGTGCACCGCGACGACTGCGCCAACGCCGAGGACCTGCGCGCGCAGAGCGAGCGGGTCGTCGAGGTGAGTTGGAAGCTCACCTCCGCCTCGACGTTCCTGGTCGCCATCCAGGTCGAGGCCCTGGACCGGCACAAGCTGCTGGCCGACGTCACCCGGGTGCTCTCCGACGAGCGGGTCAACATCCTCTCCGCCACCGTCACCACCACCCGTGACCGGGTGGCCGTGAGCCGGTTCAGCTTCGAGATGGCCGACCCGAAGCACCTCGGCCACCTGCTGGCCACGGTTCGCAAGGTCGACGGCGTCTTCGACGCCTACCGGGTCACCTCCGGGGCCTGACACCCACCGGGTCAGTTCCGCGGCTCGACGCGTACCCCGAGAACGCGACAGCGCCCGCCGGCTCAGCCGGCGGGCGCTTCGTCGTGCGCGCGGGGGGTCAGCCCTGCGGGTTGCTCATCGTGAGGTCCTTGATGATGACCTCCTTCTTCGGGTGGCCGCCGCCGGCCTGCTGGGCGAACGCCCCGTCGTCGCCGGCCTTGGCCACGTCCTTGACCAGGTCCAGGCCGCCGGTGATGGTGCCCAGCACCGTGTACGCCGGGTCCAGGGGCGAGTCGCCGTAGACGATGAAGAACTGGCTGCCGGTGCTGCCCGGCTGACCGGAGTTAGCCATCGCGATGACACCCTCCGGGTACGGCGGGCGCTTGTCGGTGGGCAGGTTCTCCTCGGGCAGGCGGTAGCTCGGGCCGCCCTGGCCGTCGGTGGGGCGCCAGCCGTTGCCGGTGGCGCTGGGGTCACCGCACTGCAACACCTTGATGCCCTCGGTCACCAGGCGGTGGCACTTGGTGTTGTCGAAGAAGTTCTTCTCCGCGAGGTGGGTGAAACTGCCCGCCGTGCACGGCACCAGCGACCTGTCGACCTTGGCGGTGATCGGGCCGAGGTTGGTGTCGATCGTCATGGTCTGGACGCCCTTGGCGGACTGCTGGTTGCTCGGCGAACCCACGTCCTTGATCTGCGGGGGCCGCTGCTCGGTGGGCACCGCGTTGTACACGCACTCGGCCGCGCCCGCCGCCGGCGCGGCGGTGTCGCTCTTGTCGTCGTCGTCGCCGCCGAGGCTCACCGCCAGCCAGACGGTGCCGGCGACCACGAGCACCAGCGCGGCAGCCGCGCTGACGATCGCCGTCGTCTGCCGGCGCTTGCGGGCCTTGGCCGCACGCTCGGCCATCTCCTTCTCGAGCCGGGCGCGTGCCGCCGCGCGCTGCCGCTCTCTGGTGGACGTCACGCCTGGATCCTCCTGGCTGTTTGCTGCTGGGTGCCGCTTGGGTGGGTGGTGGCGTCCGGTCAGCCGGCGCTCGGGCTGCTGGCCGGGGTGCCGGAGGCCGAGGGAGCCGGTGCCGCACCGGTGACCGGCTCACCGACCGTGAGGCTCTGGATCGTCACATCGGTGCTGGGCTTGATCTTCGCCCCGGTCCCATTGTCCACGGTCGGGAGGGCGCCGATCTTCTCCACCACGTCCAGCCCGCCGGTCACCCGGCCGATGACCGGGTACTTCGGGTCGGCGGTGGTGAAGTCCTTGAAGAAGATCAGGAACTGGCTGCCGTTGCTGCCCGGCGGGTTGGAGACCATCGTCACCGTGCCCTTCGGGTAGGTCGGGGGCTGCCCGGGGGCCGGACTGGCCGACGGCGACGCCGACGGCACGGTCGGCACCTCCTCGTCGTAGAACGAGTAGGTCGGCCCGCCAAGACCCGTGCCGCTGGGGTCGCCGCAACGCAGCGCGCCCTCGGCGGTGATCTCGTGGCACTTGGTGTTGTCGTAGAACGACCTGCTCGCCAGGTGGGCGATGCTCGCCGCCGCGCACGGAGAGTTGGTCAGGTTCAGTTCCGTGGTGATCGGAGCGCCCTGGTTGGTGGTCACCGTCATCGCCCGGGTGCCGTCGGTGGGCAGATCCTTGGTGGCCGGAGTGCCGACGTCCTTGAGATTGGTGTTTGCCGTCGCGTCCTGCGGCGTCCAGAGGCAGGTGTCCTCCGCGGCCGTGTTCTGCTTCGGGTCGGAGTCGAACGCCCCGAGCGCCCAGGCTGAGCCGGCCACTACCAACACGAGGATCAGAGCGGCGCCAACTCCGGCCTGGATCTGCCGTCGGCGCCGCGTCGAGGCGGCCCGGCGAGCCAACTGCCGGTCGAGCTTGGCCCGCGCCAGTTTGCGCTGCCGGTCCCTGCTGGAAGCCACTCGTGCTCCCCTTTCCTCTACCTGGTCGTCGCCGGCGGCCGGTCGCCCCGGCCCGTCCGGGCGTCACGTGTGCCGCGCCACACGCCCGCCAGAGTGTACGGCTAGTCACTGAGAATGTGGTGTACGAGGTCCACCCCGTTCCGAGCAGCGCTTATCGGAGGTTGTCACTGTGCCGTGCGGGACCCGTGGGACGGACGCGGCAAACTCGCTCGGCGCGCCCGATAGGCTGCTGTGCAGGACGACAGCTGCTCGACGGAAAGGACAGCGCCCGTGCTCGTGGCCGGCTTTCCCGCGGACGCCTTCGGCACCAACTGCTACGTGGTTGCCACCGCGCCGGGGGAGCAGTGCGTGGTGGTCGACCCCGGCATCGGGGTGCTCGACCAGCTCGACGCGCTGCTCGCCGAGCACCGCCTGCATCCGGCCGCCGTGCTGCTCACCCACGGCCACCTCGACCACACCTTCTCGGTCGCGCCGGTCTGCGGTGCGCGCGGCATCACCGCGTACGTGCACCCCGGTGACCGGGAGATGCTGGCCGACCCGTCCAAGGGCCTCTCGACCGATCTGACGTCGCTCTTCGGCGGCCGGTTGAGCTACACCGAGCCGGAGGACGTGGCGGAGTTGACCGACGGCGCCACCCTCACGCTCGCCGGCCTGGAGATCGCCGTCGACCATGCCCCGGGCCATACCGGCGGGTCGGTGCTGTTCCGGCTGCCGGGCGCCGGGTCGAGCTGGGAGGCTGACGAGCTGTGCCTCTCCGGTGACGTCCTCTTCGCCGGGTCGATCGGCCGCACCGACCTGCCGGGCGGGAGCATGCCGGCCATGCTCACCAGCCTGCGCGACAAGATTCTTCCGCTGGCCGACGACACCGTCGTGCTGCCCGGCCACGGCCCCAGCACCACCATCGGCCGCGAGCGCGCCAGCAACCCGTACCTCATCGAGGTGGCTGGCACGTCGCCGGCCGCTCCCACCCGGGGCCTCTAGATCTTCCGTCCGCGCCGCGCGCGGACCCACGACACCACCGCGCCACGGCGCGGCACCGCAAGGAGTACGCCGATGAGCAAGCCCACGCCCATCTCCGGCTTCCCGGAGTGGACCCCCGGCCAGCGGATGATCGAGCAGTTCGTGCTCGACAAGATCCGGGCCACCTTCGAGCTGTACGGTTTCGCGCCGCTGGAGACCCGCGCCGTGGAGCCGCTGGACCAGCTGCTGCGCAAGGGCGAGACCTCGAAGGAGGTCTACGTGATCCGGCGGCTGCACGCCGACGCCGAGGGTGCCGGTGGTGACGACCAGCTCGGCCTGCACTTCGACCTGACAGTGCCGTTCGCCCGGTACGTGTTGGAGAACGCCGGCAAGCTGAGCTTCCCGTTCCGTCGCTACCAGATCCAGAAGGTGTGGCGGGGCGAGCGGCCGCAGGAGGGCCGTTACCGGGAGTTCGTCCAGGCCGACATCGACATCGTCGACCGGGACACCCTGGCCGCGCACCACGAGGCGGAGATGCCGCTGGTCATCGGGGACGCGCTGCGCTCGTTGCCGATCCCACCGGTGACGATCCAGGTCAACAACCGCAAGATCTGCGAGGGCTTCTACCGGGGCATCGGGCTGACCGACCCGGAGGCGGCGCTGCGGGCCGTCGACAAGCTGGACAAGATCGGCCCGGCGAAGGTGGCCGAGCTGCTGGCCCAGACCGCCGGGGCGAGCGAGGCGCAGGCCAAGGCGTGCCTGGCGTTGGCCGAGATCTCCGCCCCGGACGCCTCGTTCGCCGACGCCGTCCGGGCGCTCGGGGTGAGCGACCCGCTGCTCGACGAGGGCATCGAGGAACTGGTCCGGGTGGTGGACACCGCCGCGGAGCACTCGCCCGGCCTCTGCGTGGCGGACCTGCGCATCGCCCGTGGGCTGGATTACTACACGGGCACCGTCTACGAGACCCAACTGCGCGGCTACGAGCGCTTCGGCTCGATCTGCTCCGGCGGCCGGTACGACAACCTGGCCAGCGCCGGCGCCGTCTCGTACCCGGGGGTGGGGATCTCGATCGGCGTGACCCGGCTGCTCGGGCTGCTCTTCGGGGCGGGGGAGCTGTCGGTCTCGCGGGAGGTGCCGACCGCCGTGCTCGTCGCGGTGACCAGCGAGGAGCACCGCACTGCCAGCAACCGGGTGGCCGAGGCGCTGCGGCGGCGCGGGGTGCCGACCGAGGTGTCGCCGAGCGCGGCGAAGTTCGGCAAGCAGATCCGCTACGCCGAGCGGCGCGGCATCCCGTACGTCTGGTTCCCCGGTGCCGACGGAGCGCCGGACGAGGTGAAGGACATCCGCTCCGGTGAGCAGGTCACGGCCGGTGCGGGGGAGTGGACGCCACCCCTGGGAGACCTCAAACCCACTGTCGGTTGAGTGTCCCCACTGGCGCTGACGGCCGCGGGGACCTACGGTAGCGTAAGTTACGCCACCGTAGGGAGTTTCTCGTGACCGTCAGCACCACAGTGAGCCAGACCGCGCTGCTCGTCGAGTTGGAGCCGGTTGTCGCACGCAACCTGGACCGCCACCTCTCGCTCGCCAAGGAGTGGTTCCCGCACGAGTACGTGCCGTGGAGCGAGGGGCGGACCTTCGACGGGCCGCTCGGCGGCGAGGCGTGGTCACCGACCGACTCCACCATCCCGGACGTGGCCCGCACCGCGCTCATCGTGAACCTGCTGACCGAGGACAATCTGCCCTCGTACCACCACGAGATCGCCACCCTGTTCGGTCGCGACGGCGCGTGGGGCACCTGGGTGCACCGGTGGACCGCCGAGGAGGGTCGGCACGGCGTCGCGATCCGCGACTACCTGACCGTCAGCCGGGCTGTCGACCCGGTGGCGTTGGAGCGGGCCCGGATGACGCACATGTCGGAGGGCTACACCAACGCCCACGGCGACGAGGTGCTGCACTCGCTGGCGTACGTCTCGTTCCAGGAGTTGGCCACCCGGATCTCGCACCGCAACACCGGCAAGGCCACCGGCGACCCCACCTGCGAGGCGCTGCTGGCCCGGGTGGCCGCCGACGAGAACCTGCACATGGTCTTCTACCGCAACCTGCTCGCGGCCGCGTTCGAGCTGGCTCCGAGCCAGGCCATGCGGGCCGTCGCCGACGTGGTGGCCGACTTCCAAATGCCCGGCAGCGGCATCGACGGGTTCGCCCGCAAGTCGGTGGCGATCGCCCTGGCCGGCATCTACGACCTGCGCCAGCACCGCGACGAGGTGCTGCAGCCGGTCCTGCGTCAGTGGGACGTCTTCAACGTGACCGGCCTCAACGCCGACGGCGAGGCCGCCCGCGAGCAGCTCGCCGCCCAGCTGGAGAACCTGGACCGCGCCGCGAGCCGCTTCGAGGAGAAGCGCGACGCCCGAGCCGCCCGCCTAGCCCTCCGCTAACCCACCCTGCGCTAACCCACCCCACCCCCCACCCACCCACCCCACCCCCCACCCACCCCACCCCCCCACCCGCCTTGCTCGCGTTGATCAAGAGGTTTCGGTCACCGGAGGCCGGTTTCCTGACGCAAACCTCTTGATCACCGCAGCGGGGGCCGGGGGAGGGGGCGGGGCGGGAGTCGGGGTTAGGGGAGGGGTGGGGGGAGGGGGAACAGGAGGCAGGTGCTGGTGGCGTGGGCTATCAGGCGGTCGGTGGTGTCGGTGATGCGGGCCTCGGCCAGCGCCGTACGGCGGCCGCGTTGCAGCACCGTCCCCTCGCAGCGCAGGGTGCCGCTGTCGACGGTGACCGGGCGGAGGAACTTCACGTTGAGGTCCAGCGAGGTGTAGCCGACGCCGGCGGGCAGCGTGGTGTGCACGGCGCACCCCGCGGCGGTGTCCAGCACTGTCGAGAGCACGCCACCGTGGACGCTGCCGAGCGGGTTGTAGTGGAACTCCTGTGGAGTCAGCTCGACGACGACCCGGCCCTCGTCGGCTTCCATCCTGCTCATGTCGAGAAGGTGCATCACCGGCGGCGCGGCTAGCTCGCCGGCGATCATCGCCCGGAGCATGTCCAGGCCGCTGCGTCGACCGACCTGGGCGGCGTTGACCGACGGGTCCGCCCAGGTGAAGGTGCGGCTGCGCACTGGTTCCTGCGTCTGCGTCATGGACGCAGCCTGGCAGCAGGTTGCTGAGTCTGTCAACGGGATCTAGCCTGGTCGGATGCGACCCGCGGCTCTTGACTGGTCAGTGGAGAACTGCACCATCGCCCGCGCGATGGAGGTCCTCGGTGAGCGGTGGACCCTGGTGGTGCTCCGCGAGGTGTTCACCGGCGTACGCCGCTTCGACGACATGCGGGTGCGCACCGGTATTCCGCGCCAGGTGCTGACCAACCGGCTCGCCAGCCTGGTGGAGCAGGGTGTGCTGAGTCGCGAGCCGTACCGGGAGCCCGGCAGTCGGCTGCGCCACGAGTACCGGCTCACGGAGAAGGGCTTGGATCTGTGGCCGGTGCTGGTCGCCGTCCTCGGTTGGGGGGACCGGTACCTCGCCGACGCGGAGGGCCCGCCGCTCAGTGTCACGCACCGCGACTGCGGCGCGGAGGTGCGCGCCGAGCTGCGCTGCGCCGACGGGCACGACGTGGGTCGGCCCCGCGACGTGGTGCCCAGTCCGGGCCCCGGCGCCCGTCGCCGTACCTCCTGATCCGAGCCCGCCGCACTCCCTGACGCGCGGCGGCCGCCGCACGCTCCGGCCCGGCCGTGCCCTTCGGCGTGCGGCGGTACACCCGACACCCGGGTCGGGAAGACATCGATGACCGTGCGCGTCGAAAGTGTGGCGGGTGTCGGTTGGGTGTGACGGTGGCTGTTCACCAGCGTGTCGGGGGTGTTGCGGCCGTGCGACCAACCGACATCGGTGAATCCGGGCGAATCCAAGCCTTGTTAATGATCTTAAGTATGTGAATACTTCAGTTTCACCAGGCCGGTTTCCCCAGATCGGCCGGGTTGCCCTCGGGTCAGCCGCCCCCGGCAGACCCGCTCCCCCGCCCAGGAGGTTTGTTACATGCGACCCACGAGGTCCTCATTCCGCGTTGCGGCCACAGTCGCCGTTTCCGGAACCCTGGTTGTCGGCTCGCTCATCGGCGCGCCGGCTCAGGCCGCTCCCGCCGCGTCGCCCGACAGCGCCGCCGCGATCTCCGCGGAACTCGGCGACCGCTCCGCCGGCTCGTACATCGACGCCAGCGGCAAGTCCGTCGTCACCGTGACCGACGCGGCCGCCGCCAGCAAGGCGAGCAAGGCCGGCGCCGTCGTCCGCTACGTCACCCGCGGCGCCGCCGAGCTCAACCGGGCCACGGCCGAGCTGGAGCGCTCCGCCAAGATCCCGGGCACCGCCTGGTGGAGTGACCCGGTCACCAACCAGGTCGTCGTCTCCGTCGACAGCACCGTCACCGGTGCCAAGCTGGAGCGGGTCAAGGCCGCCGCCGCGCGGGCCAACGGAGCGGTCCGGGTCGAGGCCGAGGCGGGCGTGCTGAGCACCCGGATCTCCGGCGGCCAGGCCATCTACGCCGGCGGGGGCGGGCGTTGCTCGCTCGGCTTCAACGTGCGCAGTGGCAGCACCTACTACTTCCTGACGGCCGGGCACTGCACCAACATCTCGGCCAGCTGGTACTCGAACTCCGCCCAGACCTCGCTGCTCGGCTCCCGTACCGGCACCAGCTTCCCGGGCAACGACTACGGCATCGTGCGGCACAACAACTCGGCCAACGCCGCCGGTAACGTCTCCCTCTACAACGGCAGCTTCCGGGACATCACCGGCGCCGGCAACGCCTCCGTGGGCCAGTCGGTGCAGCGCTCCGGCAGCACCACCGGCCTGCGCAGCGGCTCGGTGAACGCGACCAACGCCACTGTGAACTACGCCGAGGGCTCGGTCTCCGGTCTGATCCGCACCAACGTCTGCGCCGAGCCGGGCGACAGCGGCGGCTCGCTGTTCGCCGGCGGCACCGCCCTGGGTCTGACCTCCGGTGGTAGCGGCAACTGCCGCACCGGTGGCACGACCTTCTTCCAGCCGGTCACCGAGGCGCTCAGCCGCTACGGCGTCAGCGTCTTCTGATCCACGCACCGCTCGCGGGCCGCCGGAACTCTCCGGCGGCCCGCGTCGTGTTGACAGCCACCGGACACCGAGCGAACGCGACGACCCTCAGCCGGGCCCGGACGGTAACGGTCGCCGCCGGGAGGCCAGCACGGCAGCCAGCGGTACGCCCGCCTCGGCGGCCGCCGCCAGCCGCTCGGTCAGCCCGATCCACGCCCCGCCTGTGAAGAACTCGACGGCGAACCAGCCGACCAGCGCGAGGAGGACCGCCGCCGCCGCGAGTGCCAGCCGGCGTACGAAAGCCGGCGGGTGGCGGTGCTCCCGGTCGAGGGACGGCCTCGCGCGACGGGGCACCGCCAGGGCCGGCCAGACCGCCAACGCTCCGAACGCCACACCGGCGGCCACGGCGTGTGTCGTCGAGTCACCGGTCGGGCGCTGCGGGAACGCGACCAGGACCAGGGTCGCCAGCCCGCCCAGCGCGAGTAGCGCTCGGCCCGCCGGCGCGGCGCTGACCAGGCCGAGCGCGGTCGTCAGGTGACAGAGGCCCAGGCCGGCCAGCCCGACCGTCATGATCCAGCGATGGTCCGCACCCGTGGCGGCGAGCGCGCTGATGGTCTGCCGCACTGGGTCGAATCCGTCGGACTGGGCCGCCTGCGCCACTGTCCACCCGCCGACGAGGAACAGGGGTGCGCCACCGGCCGACAGCAGGGCCCAACGGGGAACGGCAGACATCGGGCGATCGTAACGATCCGGCCGGCGTGGTTTGCGGGCCGCGTGTTCGGGCGGACCGGCCGACGGTGCGGACGCCGGAGCGGGCGAGGGAGACGAGGAGTTCAGGTGGGACGACGACTCACGGCAGCAGGTCGGGGCGTCCGGGGGTTGGCCCGCTCGGTGGTCCGAGCGGGTCCGGGGGTACGACGCCGATGGTCGGCAGGTCCGGGCCGACGCGTACGGTGCCGCCGGTCGACCAGGCGAGGTGCGCCCGCCGGGCGGAGAGGACGGCCAACAGCGGCCACAGGGAGACGGCCACCGCCGTCACCCGCTCGGCCAGCCCGGTGCGGGACCCGCTGGTCACCTCGAACGCGCACCAGCCGAAGAGCGCGAGCAGCACGAGCGTGGCGCTCAGCCCGACCGCCCGGCGGAACGCCCAGGGCGGCTCCGGTCGGGTGGGGTGCTCGGTGTCGTGACCGCGCGGCAGTCGCAGTGCCGAGCCGGCCGGCCAGAGCACCAGGGCGAGGACGGCCACCGTCGCCGCGACGCCGTGGCTGAGCGAACCGCCGACCGGCGGCCGGGGAAAGGCGACCAGCGCGATGGTGGCCACGCCACCGATCGCGAGCAGGAAGCGGCTGGGAAGCCCGGCCGCGTGCAGGACGGCGGCGACCGACAGGTAACAGCAGCCGAGCAGCACCAGGGCCACCACCATGATCCAGGCGTCGGTGGCGTCCTGTCCTGCCAGCTCGCTGATGGTGTCCCGGACCGGGTCGTACCCGACGGGCTGTCGGGACTCCGCCACCGTCCAACCGGCCACCAGCAGCACGGGCGCCGCCGCCGCCGTGGCGACGGCCCAGTTCGGTACGGGCCGCATTTCGCCACGTTAACCGGCGCGGCCGCCGGGGGAGTCGGGTTCGCCGGTCCACCCCACCAGCGAATCGTGCCGGCCTGCCGGGTGCCCGGAGGCGGGGCGGCCACCCCTGACAGAATGCCTGTGAGGACTGTTCCACGATGAGGAGTTGCCAGCCGTGATCCGTACCCACAATGCCGGAAGCCTGCGCGCCGCGGACGCCGGCTCGACGGTGACGCTCGCCGGCTGGGTGGCCCGCCGCCGCGACCACGGCGGGGTCATCTTCGTCGACCTGCGCGACGGTTCCGGTGTTGTCCAGGTGGTGTTCCGCGAGGAAGATGCGCACGCGCTGCGCAACGAGTTCTGCGTGAAGGTCGTCGGCGAGGTGACCCGCCGCCCGGCCGGCAACGAGAACCCGGAGCTGCCCACCGGCGAGGTCGAGGTGACAGTCGTCGAGCTGGAGGTGCTCTCCGAGGCGGCGCCGCTGCCGCTGCCGGTGGACGACCAGATCGAGGCCGGCGACGACATCCGACTCCGGTACCGCTACCTGGACCTGCGCCGCAGCGGCCCGGCGAACGCGCTGCGGCTGCGCTCGCGCGCCAGCCAGCTCGCCCGGGGTGTGCTGCACGAGCGGGACTTCCTGGAGATCGAGACGCCGACGCTGACCCGCTCGACGCCGGAGGGCGCCCGCGACTTCCTGGTGCCGGTGCGGCTTCAGCCCGGCAGCTGGTACGCGCTGCCGCAGTCGCCGCAGCTGTTCAAGCAGCTGCTGATGGTCGGCGGCATGGAGCGGTACTACCAGATCGCCCGCTGCTACCGCGACGAGGACTTCCGCGCCGACCGGCAGCCGGAGTTCACCCAGCTCGACATCGAGATGTCGTTCGTCACCGAGGACGACGTGATCGACCTCGGTGAGGCGATCGTCTCGACGCTGTGGAAGGACCTGGCCGGGCACGAGATCTCCGGGCCGATCCCACGGATCACCTGGCACGACGCGATGGCCCGGTACGGCTCGGACAAGCCGGACCTGCGGTACGGCGTCGAGTTGACCGAGCTGACCGAGTACCTGCGTGGCACCGAGTTCCGGGTCTTCGCCGGGGCGATCGACGCGGGCGGCTACGTCGGCGCTGTGGTGATGCCGGGCGGCGCGGCGCAGAGCCGCAAGGAGTTGGACGGCTGGCAGGACTGGGCGAAGGCGCGTGGCGCGCGCGGCCTGGCGTACGTGGTGCTGGACGCCGAGACCGGCGAGGCGCGCGGCCCGGTGGCGAAGAATCTCTCCGCCGAGCACCTGGCTGGGCTGGCCGACGCGGTCGGCGCCAAGCCGGGTGACGCGGTCTTCTTCGCCGCGAGCGCCACCACGCGGGAGGCGCAGGAGCTGCTCGGGGCGGCCCGCGTCGAGATCGCCAAGCGGTCCGGCCTGATCGACGAGAGCGCCTGGGCGTTCTGCTGGGTGGTCGACGCGCCGATGTTCGAGCGCACGGACGAGGGCGGTTGGACGGCCGTGCACCACCCGTTCACCTCGCCGAACTCGGAGTGGGTCGACCGGTTCGAGGACGCTCCGGACCGGGCCCTGGCGTACGCGTACGACATCGTCTGCAACGGCAACGAGATCGGCGGCGGGTCGATCCGTATCCACCGGGGTGACGTGCAGAAGCGGGTCTTCGACCTGCTCGGCATCACCCCGGAGGAGGCGCAGGACAAGTTCGGCTTCCTGCTGGAGGCGTTCAAGTACGGCGCCCCGCCGCACGGCGGCATCGCCTTCGGCTGGGACCGGGTCTGCATGCTGCTCGCCGGTGCCGACTCGATCCGTGAGGTCATCGCCTTCCCGAAGACCCGGGGTGGCTTCGACCCGCTGACCAGCGCACCCACCCCGATCACCGCCCAGCAGCGCACCGAGGCCGGCATCGACGCCAAGCCCAAGCCCGCCGCAACGGCCCACACCGGAACGGCCGGCCCCGCCGCCCCGGTGGCAGACCCGGTCTGACCCGCCCGCTCCTGCTTGGTTGATCAAGAGGTTTGCGTCATCATCGCCCCGCGAGATGACGCAAACCTCTTGATCGTCAGTGGGGGAGTGGGCGGGGATGCGGGTGCTTGTTGTCGGGGGTAGTGGGCTACTCGGGCGGTCGGTCTGTCGGCGGGGCCTCGGGGCCGGGTGGTCGGTTGTGGGGACGTTCCACTCCGGTGAGATCGACGTGCCGGGGGTCGCGGCACGACGGCTGGACGTGACCGACCGGTCCGCCGTGCGTGCGCTGGTCGCCGAGGTGCGGCCGGACGCGGTGGTCGGGACCCCCTATCGGTACGGGGACTGGGCGGTCACCGCCGACGGGGCGGCGCACGTGGCGCTCGCCGCCGCCGAGGTGGGTGCCCGGCTGGTGCACGTGTCCAGCGACGCGCTGCCCGATCGACGTCACCGACCTGGCTGACGCCGTGCTGGAGCTGGTCGCCTCGACGTACGCCGGTGTGCTCAACGTGGCCGGCCCGGACGCGGTCAGCCGTGCCGAGCTGGGCCTGCTGGTCGCCGAGCGGTACGGCCTGGACCCGGCCGGGCTGAGGACCACCACCAGCGCGGCCACCGGTCTGGTCCGTCCCCTGGACGTACGCCTGGATTCCGCGCGCGCCGCCGCCCTGCTGCGCACCCGGCTGCGCGGAGTACGCGAACTCCTCGCCCACTGAACGACGCATGCACACTTCTTGTGCATAACTCTTGTGCACAAGAAGTGTGCAGCGATAGTGTGCAGTCATGGAGACCCCTTCACCCAGCGGTCCGGTCGAACCGCGCCGGGTCCATCTGGACAACCAACAGGTCCGCACACTGGCTCACCCGCTGCGGATGAGACTGCTCGGTTCTCTTCGGGTCGATGGCCCAGCGACCGCCACCGCCCTGGCCGAGAAGCTCGGCACCAACACCGGCGCCACGAGTTACCACCTGCGGCAGCTCGCCGAGGTGGGGCTCGTGACCGAGGACCCCGGCCGGGGCACCAGCCGACAGCGCTGGTGGCAGGCGGCGCACGACATCAGCGACTTCGAGCCCACCGACTTCGACGACGATCCGGACGCCCGCGCAGCCGTGCAGTGGATCCAAGCCGACCAGGTGCGGGTGATGGCCGACCTGGCCGAACGGTGGCTGGCCGTCGAGCACCACCAGTCCCAGGCGTGGCGGGACGCAGCTGGCATGAGTGACCTGGTGCTGCCGCTCGATCCGGCCCGGCTGAGGGCCCTCAACGACGAGCTGTGGACGGTGCTGATGCGCTACCGCGACGAAGCCTTGACCGATGCCCCGGACGTCAAACCCGTGCACGTGTTCCTGGCCGGCATCCCGCGTCTGGACGAGCGCTGGTGAGCGCGAGGAGTGAGCCGGGTTTGCGAGCCCCGCGGTCGCGAACGGAGGTGTCGTCGTGAGCGCGCTGACCGTACGCCAGGTTCGGCGTCGTTACCTCACGCTCTACGGTCTGCGCTGGCTGCCCACGGGTCTGATGATCCCGGTGATGATCCTGCTGATGCAGGAGCGCGGCCTGTCGCTGCCGCAGATCGGCCTGGTCTCCACGGCGCAGGGGCTGCTGGTGCTGGCACTGGAGTTGCCCACCGGCGGGCTCGCCGACGCCCTCGGTCGTCGACCGGTGCTGCTCGCCGCCGGGGTGCTGAATCTCGCCTCGCTGGCGCTGTTCGCGGTGGCCGACTCGTTCTGGCTGTTCTTCGTGGTCTGGGCTCTGCAGGGCATCTACCGGGCGTTGGACAGCGGCCCGTTGGAGTCCTGGTACGTCGACGCCACCCTGGCCGCCGACCCGGAGGCCGAGTACGAGCGCGGTCTCGGTTACGCCGGCACCGTCATCGGTGGGGCCATCGCCGGTGGCGCGTTGCTCAGCGGTGGTCTCATCGCGCTCGGCCCGATCGGGCGGGTCAGCGCGCTCACGGTGCCCGTGTTGGCCGCCATCGTCGCGCAGGCGGCGGCGCTCGTCGCGCTGGTCGTGCTGCTGGTCGAGGAGCGCCCGGCCACGGGGTTCGCGGCGCTGCGGGCCTCGGTGGTCCAGGCGCCCCGGATGATCGGCCAGGCCGTCGGCCTGCTGCGTCGTTCCCGGGTGCTGCTGGCGTTGGTGGCCGTCGAGCTGTTCTGGGGCTTCGGCATGGTCACCTTCGAGTCACTGCTGCCGGTGCGGCTCGCCGAGGTGATCGGCGACCCGGAACGCGCCGCGGCGCTGCTCGGGCCGGCGAACTCGGCCGCCTGGCTCGCCTCGGCCGCCGGCGCGGCACTGACCCCACTGCTGCTGCGCTGGCTCGGCGCCGCACCGGGTGCGGCAGTGCTGCGCATCCTCCAGGGCGTGACGGTGGTCGGGATGGGGTTGTTCGCCGGGCCGGTCGGCGTGCTGGTGGCCTACCTGGCCTGCTACGCCGTGCACGGCGCGTCCAACCCGTTGCACAGTGGCCTGTTGCACCGGCAGGTCGACGGCCCGTACCGGACCAGCGTGCTCTCGCTGAACTCGATGATGGCGGCACCGGCCGGCGCGCTCGGCGGGGTGGTGCTCACCGCGCTCGCCGCCGCCACCAGCGTCAGCACCGCGATGGTGGTCGGCGGTGTGGTGTTGGCCGTCGCCGCCCCGCTCTACCTGCCCGCCTGGCTGGCCGGGCGTCGGGCCGCCCCGGCCGTCGAGCCGACCGCTGTTCCGGTACCCGCCGCCGACCGTTGAGGAGTGGGCTCCTGGTCCGCAAGGGGCCCACTCCGCGTCAGGCGAGGCGGATCGTGCTGAGCGGGAGGGTGGTGGTGTAGCCGAGCCGGCGGTAGAGCCGCGCCGCGCCGACATTGTGCGTGTAGACGCCGAGCCCCACCATGTCGTGGCGCGCCAGTAGCGCCCGGGTCATCCCCGCGGTCAGGGACGCGCCCAGCCCTCGACCTCGTTGGTCGGGGGCGACGGTCAGGCCGGCGAGGAAGCCGATGTCACCTTGGCTGCGGTCCGCGCCGCACGCCACCAACCGGTCGTCGGCCCGGATGCCGTACCAGTCGACCACCCGTGGGTCGCCCGGGCGGGAGGTGCTGCTGGGGAACGACTCCTGCACGAGCGCCGCCAGCGCCGGCTGGTCGGCGTCGGTGAGACGTACGACCGGCTGCTCGTCCGGCTGCGCCGGCGGCGCCGTGTCGGTCCAGTGGAAGTCCCAGTCGCTGTGCTCGGCCACCGCCAACCGGTCGGCCAGCCGGCCGCGATCGTGTCGGGGCAGGTGCAGCCGTTGTCCGGGCTGGAGCATTCCGTCGGCGGCGAGCGCGACACAGATCTCCAGCGCCGCTTCGGCCGGGCCGATCGCGCAGCCGGCCGGGCCGTACTCCGGCGGGACCAACCACAGCACGGCGCCATCACGCTGGTACGCGTGCGCCGGCACGGCCCGCCCGAGCGCGTGCCGGGCGAACGGGTGATGGCCGACGGCGGCCAGGACGGCGCTCCGGTCCTGGAGCACCCGGTCGTCGATGATCATGCGGTCCAGCCTAGGAGCCGACCGGCGAATGCCTCCGGCGGACCCTCGTGGCGTAGCCATCTCCACCGTGGAGATTGGCGAGTCGACCGATTGGGTACATCACGCGCCGACCTACTGGGAACCCCCACCGGAGGACCGACATGCTCGCCATTCTCGCGGCCATCGTCTTTGGCTTTGCCCTGCTGCTCGACCTGCTCGACACGGACTTCGGCGCACCCGACCTGTTCAACTGGAACACCCTCGTGCTCATCGGGTTGCTCCTCCTCTCGCTCTACCTGGGCGGCGTGGGCAGCGGCCCGCGCGGCGGCGGCGGCGGTGGCGGCGGCCGTTGGTACCGGGGCCGTCGCCCCGGGCGTGGCTGACCGGAACCGATCACCGGTGGCGGGTCCGCGGCGCGATTCCGGCGTCGTGGGCCCGGCCCGGTACTGTCTTCGTGATGGAGTCCGACGCCCTCTTCTCCCTCGGTGAACCCGCCGGGTCGCGCAGCGCGCCCGACGGTCCCGCCGGTGTCGACGGCTTCACCGCGGTGGCCGACGATTCGCCCCTGCCCGTCCGGATGCGCCCGGTGACCCTCGACGAGCTGGTCGGGCAGGAACACCTGCTCGCTCCCGGCGCACCCCTGCGGCAACTGGTCTCCGGCGGCGCTCCGATGTCGGTGATCCTCTGGGGCCCGCCGGGCAGCGGCAAGACCACCATCGCGCACCTGGTCGCCGGGGCCACCGACCGCCGCTTCGTGGCCATGTCGGCGCTCTCCGCCGGCGTGAAGGACGTCCGGGCGGTGATCGAGGCGGCGCGCCGCCAGCGCCGTTCCGGCGGCCCGCAGACAGTGCTCTTCATCGACGAGGTGCACCGGTTCAGCAAGACCCAACAGGATTCCCTGCTCGCCGCCGTCGAGGACCGCACTGTCACCCTGCTGGCGGCCACCACCGAGAACCCGTACTTCTCGGTCATCTCACCGCTGCTGTCGCGGTGCGTGCTGCTCACCCTGCAACCGTTGGACGACGAGGCGGTGCGAGGGCTGCTGCGCCGCGCGGTCGCCGACAAGCGTGGCCTGGACGGCGCACTGGCCCTGACCACCGAGGCCGAGGACCACCTGGTCCGGCTGGCCGCCGGTGACGTCCGCAAGGCACTCACCGCCCTGGAGGCGGCGGCGGCCTCCGCCACGGCCCTCGGCGGCGGCCGGATCGACCTCGCCACCGCCGAGCAGGCCGTCGACGTGGCGGCGGTGCGCTACGACCGCGACGGCGACGCCCACTACGACGTGGTCAGCGCCTTCATCAAGAGCATGCGCGGCTCGGACGTGGACGCGGCGGTGCACTGGCTGGCCCGCATGCTGGTCGCCGGTGAGGACGCCCGGTTCATCGCCCGTCGTCTGGTCATCTTCGCCAGCGAGGACGTGGGCATGGCCGATCCCGGGGCGCTGAGCGTGGCGACGGCCGCCGCGCACGCGGTCGAGTACGTCGGGTTGCCCGAAGCGCAGCTCAACCTCGCCCAGGCGGTGATCCACCTGGCCACCGCGCCCAAGTCGAACTCGGCCACCACCGCCATCGGCGCCGCCATCGCCGACGTCCGGGCCGGTCGCGGTGGCCCGGTGCCGCGAGGACTGCGCGACGCGCACTACGCCGGTGCCCGAGGGTTGGGCCACGGGACCGGCTACCGCTACCCGCACGACGACCAGCGCGGCGTGGTCACCCAGCAGTACGTCCCGGACGACCTGGTGGGCACCGACTACTACCAGCCCAGCCCGCACGGCGCGGAGCGGTCGGTGGCCAGCCGGTTGCCGCTGCTGCGCCGGATCGTGCGTGGTCTGCCGGCTCCGCCCGCCCGCCCGCAGACGCCGACGGCCGAGCCGTCCGTAACGGCGCAGACCGCGCCAGCGCTATCCCCGGGGGCCGCCCGTCCGACGACGGGCACGGGTGCCGCCGGCACGATGCAGGACAGCGGCACCGACGCCGCAGGAGAGGGTCAACAGTGAGATCGCGTGGTGGGGACCGCCCGGACGAGGGCCCGGACGAGCGGCGCGATCCCCGCGCCAAGACCCGCCGTTGGGGTCGCGGCCGGCCGGCTGAGCCCGAGCCGGAGGAGCCGGTCGCCGGCGAGGAGTTCGGCTGGATCGACGACCTGCGCTCGGCCAAGCAGCAACGGACCGAGCTCGGCCCGGACGGTGCGCCGGCGGAACCGAACCGGCCCCGTGGGGGCATGCCGCCGGCAGAGCCGCCGGCACAACCCACCCCGCGTACGCCGGGGGAGCCGGCCGGTGCGCGCGGTAGCGCGCCGGAGTCCTCGGCGCCGCCGGCTCCGCACCAGAGTGAACTGGGCGGTGCCGCCGCCCGTCGACCGGTCGACGGGCCCTGGCCCGGGGAGACGCCGCCAGCGGCTCGTCGCCCGGACAGCCGGCCACCCGCCGCCAACCCCGCACCCGGGCAGCCGCCGCGCCGCGGCGTGCAGCCGGTGCCCGGCGCCCGCGCCGCCGTGCCACAGTCGCCACCCGCCGCTCGCCCGGGCGGGGGTGACCCGGCCGGCCCGCAGGGGCCTCGTCCGGCACCCGACGCGCCCGGCGGCCCGGCCCGTCCGCGCGGTGCGGCAACCCCTCCCGGCCCACCCGTGGGCCCACCGACCGCAGGCCCCCCGGCCGGTCGTCGTCCGGACGCCCCCGCTTCGCCGGCCCGCCGTCCGGACGCCGCTGTTCCGCCGGGCCGTCACCAGGACCCCGCCGCACCCGGCGGTCATCCCGACGCCATGCCGCCGCTGCGCCGTCCGGATGCCGGTCCGCCGGTCCGCCGACCCGGCCCGGAGCAACCTGTCGAACCCGGCCGTGCCCGGCCGCCCGCCGCCGACGGCACGCCCGCCGGTCGCCGCGCCGCAGGCTCGGCACCCGACCCGACGCGGGCCGCCGCAGCACCCGCCGCCCCCGGGCCGGCCCGCTTCGACGGCGCGCCGGCTGGCGTCGTGCCGCCGACCGCGGACGGCCTGCGGCCCGACCCCGCCATCGACCGTGACCCGCGTACCGCCCGGCGTCGTCCGGGCCCGGCCGACCCCGGTGCGCCCGAGCCCGCCGGGCGCGCGCCCGAGGGGCCTCGTCCGGCAGCCGGCGGGCGTCGCCGCGCCGCGGAACCCGACGAGCCGGTGGTGCCCCGCTCGGGTAACGCGCCACCAGTGCCCCGCTCAGGGAACGCGTCGTCGGTGCCCGAGGCGACCGGCGCGCACAGCGGCGCCCTGCCCACCACCGGCCCCGCCGACGGCACCGGTCGCCGCCGGATCGTCTCCGACCAACCGGAACGCCGAACGCCGCCCGGCGGCGAACCCCGCCCGGACCGGCCGGACCGCCCGGAGCGGCCCGCGGACTGGCTCCGCCAGGCCGGCCGCCTGCCACACACCGACCCCGGCCTGCCGGTCGTCAACCGCCGAGACGGCGGTTCGCCGGCCGGAGGTCGCCGTCCAGCGCCGCCCGCCGGGGCGGGAGACCTCACCGACCAGGCGTCGGGTCGGCTCGCCGTGCCCGACCCGGCCGCGGAACGCACCGCCGCCCGCCGGCCCGCCGGCCCGCCGGTCGACCCGGGCGCGGACGCACCGACCGGTCGTCGCGCCGTCCGGCCCGACGCGTCGGGATCCACCGGAGAGCAGGCCCTGACCTACCCCCCACCGCCCGGTGACCGGCCCGCCCGTGGGCGGGGCGCTGCGGCGGTACCCACTCCGGACCCCACCGGCCAGCGCGGCCGTGCCGTGGCGGCACCCGGCCCGGACGTACCGCCCGCCCCGGATCCGACCGGTCGACGACGGCGTGGACCGGCCGAGCCCGGCTCCGACGGTACGGCTGCCCCCGGTCGACAGGGACCCGCGAGCGACCACGGCGACGACCCGTACGCCGGCGGTCGACCCGGCGCCGGTACCGCTGCTCGGGGCGCTGCCCGCTCCGCCCCACCCGGCCGGGCCCGACCCATCCCCGGCGACGCGCCGGCACCCGGCACCGGGCGCCGTGGCGCCGACGGCCCACTGCGTCCCGGCCCGAGTGGCGAGGCGGCACCCCGGGACGCGACCCGTCCGGATGGTCCGGGTCGCGCGGTGGTGCCGCCGGGTGTGGACGGCCCGCCACGTTCGCGTCCGGACGGTCCGGCTCGCGCGGTGGTGGCGCCGGGTGTGGACGGCCCGCCGCGTCCGCGTCCGGATGGTCCGGCTCGCGCCGCCGTCCGTCCACCCGCCGGGCAGCCGCCAACCGACGACCGGACGACCGGTGAGCCCGGACCGGCCCGTGGTGCCGCGCCGGCCGGGCGAGCCGCGCCGGCCGACCGTGCCGCCGGACGTGCCCTGCCTCCGAATCGGGAACCCGGCCGTGCCGAGCCGAGCGGTGTCGCGCCCGTGCCGCCGCCCGGACGCGCCGGCGAGCCCGTCGGCGTGGCCCGCGCCGCCGCCGCGGTGCCCGCCGGGTCCGGCCCGGTGGACCGGCCGGAAACGGAGCCCTCCGACGGGCCGGCGCTGCGCTCGGCCGGTCAGGACGCGCCGGACGACGACGCCGCACCGGGTGCCCGTTCCGAGGAACGCCGGCAGACCCGTGAACGACGCCGTCTGCGCGCGGCGGTGTTGGTGCTGGTCAGCGTCGTGCTGCTCGGCGCGGTGCCGCTCTTCTTCGGCATCCGGACGCTGAGCCGTGACCCGGTCTTCGACAACCTGGACCAGCTCGGCGTGCCCGCCTGGGCGGCCGCGAAGACTGTCGACGACGTCAGCGGCAGCCGCTGGTGCCTGCTCGACTGCCGGCTGCGCGAGCGCACCGTCACCTCGGAGAAGGCGCCCACGGAGACGGCGCAGGTCTACGAGGACGCGCTGCGCCGCGACGGGTGGCAGCCGTGGAAGGTGAGCCGCTGCCCGGAGCAGCAGACGAAGGGCAGCTACACCTGCTGGCGTCGCGACGAGTTGACCCTCGACCTGTGGGTACGCGACCCGACCTGTGTGCCGCCGCCGGTGGACGGCGAGCCGGCGGTCGTGCCGTCCGGCGACCCGTCGGCCGCTGCGACCGAGTGCACCGGCTCGTTGGTGTCGGTGAAGGTGCGCAATGCGATCGACGACGAGCGGACCAGGCCGCAGCCGACCACCGACCCGTCACTGACCGGTGAGGATCCGTTCCCGACGGTCAGTGCGGATCCGCTGGGCGAGCAGACACCCTCACCGTCCTGAGCCGGTCTCCATCACGGACGGTAGGGTCTGGGGCTGGCGGGCGCGCCCGCTGCCGGTGACCGCCGACGGCTCGGCGGCCGGTACGGGTGGCATGGTTGTGCGTTCCGGGGACGTCGGGTCCTGCGGAACTCTGCTTGAGGAGGACAGGCGTGGGCGACTTTGGAGCGATCGCGGCGCTGATCGCGGCATCCGCGTTCGCGGTGCTGGTGCTCATCCTGACGCTGCCCATCCTGCGGCTGCGGCACACGGTTGACGCCACCACCCGCATGATCAACGACCTGAACGATCGGACCGCGCCGCTGCTCGGTGACGTGAACACCACTGTGAAGAACGTCAACACCGCGCTGGAGCAGGTGCAGACCTCGCTCGACGGTGTGAACCTCCAGCTGGCGAAGGTCGACACCATGACCAGCCACGCGCAGAACGTCACCGCCAACGTCGCCAACCTGGCCACCGTCGTCTCCGCCGCGGCCGCGAACCCCCTGGTCAAGGTGGCCGCGTTCGGCTACGGCGTGCGTAAGGCCGCCGCCGGCCGCCGGCACGCCGAGACCGAGCGCGAGGTACGCGACACCATCAAGCAGCAGCGACGGGCCGCGCGACGCGGCAACAGCTGATCGACCCGGCGCACCAGGAGGTAGCGGGACATGAGGCGCTTGTTCTGGCTCGGCATCGGGGTGGCCGTCGGTGTGATCGTGGTCCGCAAGGCGACCCGGACCGCGCAGGCGTACACGCCGGCGGGGATCGCCAGCTCGCTGACGGAATCCGCTGGCGGGCTCGTCGAGTCGCTGCGTAGTTTCGTGGAGGACGTCCGGGTCGGGATGGCCGAACGCGAGCAGGAGATCCACCACGCGTTCGCCCAGGGCGAGGCGTTCGACGACAAGTTCGCCGACCTGCGGGAAGACCCGCGAATCGGCGATCGAGAAATCTTTCCGGAGGAACACCAGCGATGAAGACGGCGGAGATCAAGCGGCGGTACCTCGCGCACTTCGAGGCGAATGGCCACACCGTGGTGCCGTCCGCTCCGCTGCCCGCCATCAGCGACCCGAACCTGCTGTTCGTCAACGCCGGCATGGTGCAGTTCGTCCCGTACTTCCTGGGTCAGCAGACGCCCGCGTACCAGCGGGCGGTCAGCGTGCAGAAGTGCATCCGTACCCCGGACATCGACGAGGTCGGTAAGACCAGCCGGCACGGCACGTTCTTCCAGATGAACGGCAACTTCTCCTTCGGGGACTACTTCAAGGCCGGCGCGATCCCGCTGGCCTGGGAGCTGTCCACGAAGCCGATCGCCGAGGGTGGTTACGGGCTGGATCCGGAGCGGATCTGGCCGACGGTCTACCTCGACGACGACGAGGCGTACGAGATCTGGCGATCGGTTGGCGTGCCGGCCGAGCGGATCGTGCGCCGGGGCAAGGCGGACAATTTCTGGTCGATGGGCATTCCCGGGCCGTGCGGTCCGTCGTCGGAGCTGTTCTACGACCGGGGCCCGGAGTACGGCCGCGAGGGCGGCCCGGCGGTCGACGAGGACCGGTACATGGAGTACTGGAACCTCGTCTTCATGCAGTTCGAGCGGGGTCCGGGCACCACCAAGGAGGACTACCCGATCCTGGGCGACCTGCCGGCGAAGAACATCGACACCGGCATGGGCCTGGAGCGGATGGCCTCGATCCTGCAGGGTGTCGACAACCTGTACGAGATCGACGAGGTTCGGCCGATCCTGGCCCGGGCGGCCGAGCTGACCGGTAAGCGTTACGGCGCGCACTCCGGGCATGTGGCCAGCGAGTCGCACCCGGACGACGTTCGGCTGCGGGTGATCGCGGATCACGTGCGGACCGCGTTGATGCTGATCGGCGACGGCGTGACCCCGTCCAACGAGGGTCGCGGGTACGTGCTGCGTCGGATCATGCGCCGGGCGATCCGGTCGATCCGGCTGTTGGGCTGGCAGGACCGGGCGCTGCCCGAGCTGCTGCCGGTGGCCCGGGACTGCATGGCGCCGTCGTACCCGGAGCTGGCGACCGACTTCGACCGGATCGCGGATTACGCGTACGCGGAGGAGGAGGCGTTCCTGTCCACTCTGCGGGCCGGCACCACGATCCTGGACACCGCGATCGCGGAGACCCGTACGGCGGGCGGCTCGGCGCTGTCCGGGGCGAAGGCGTTCCAGCTGCACGACACCTACGGTTTCCCGATCGATCTGACCCTGGAGATCGCCGCGGAGCAGGGCCTCACTGTCGACGACGAGGGGTTCCGGCGGCTGATGGCCGACCAGCGGACCCGGGCGAAGGCGGACGCGCAGGCCCGCAAGACGGGGCACGTCGACCTGTCGGCGTACCGGTCGGTGCTCGACGCGGGTGGTCCGGTGACGTTCACCGGGTACAGCGAGGTGTCCCGCGAGTCGACGGTGCGGGCGCTGCTCGGCGTCGACGGCCCGCGTCAGGCGGCGACCGAGGGCGACACCATCGAGCTGGTGCTGGACACCACCCCGTTCTATGCCGAGGGCGGTGGGCAGCAGCCCGACCAGGGCATGATCACTGTTGGTGGCGGGCAGGTCGAGGTCCTCGACGTGCAGCAGCCGGTGCCCGGTCTGATCGTGCACCGCGCCCGGGTCATCCGGGGCGAGGTACGCGCCGGTGAGGCCGGCTTCGCCGAGATCGACACGACCCGGCGTCGGGCGATCTCCCGGTCGCACACCGCCACGCACCTGGTGCACCAGACCATGCGCAACTTCCTTGGTGAGTCGGCCACGCAGGCGGGGTCGCTGAACGCCCCCGGTCGGCTCCGGTTCGACTTCAACACCCCGACCGGGGTGTCGCCGAGCGTTCTGCGCGACGTGGAGCAGCAGGTCAACGAGGTGCTCCTGGCCGACCTGGAGGTGCACGCCTTCATCACCTCGTTGGAGGAGGCGCGGCGCATCGGCGCGATGGCGCTTTTCGGCGAGAAGTACGGCGAGGAGGTGCGGGTCGTCGAGGTGGGTGACTACGCCCGGGAGCTGTGCGGCGGCACGCACGTGGCCCGCTCGGCCCAGCTCGGCCTCGTGAAGATCCTCTCCGAGTCGTCGATCGGCTCCGGTGTCCGCCGGGTCGAGGCGCTGGTCGGCATGGACGCCTTCGGCTTCCTGGCCAAGGAGCACCTGTTGGTCTCCCGGCTGGCCGAGCTGTACCGGGTGCCAAACGATCAGGTCGCCGACCGGGTGGAGCAGACAGTCACCCAGCTTCGTGACGCCGAGAAGGAGCTGGAGAAGCTGCGGGCCCAGCTGGTGCTGGGTGGTGCGGCGGCGCTCGCGGCGCAGGCCAAGGACGTGCGCGGGGTCGCGTACGTGGGCACCGAGGCGCCGGAGGGCGCGGCCGGCAACGACGTGCGCACCCTGGCCCAGGAGATCCGCGGCAAGATCGATCCGGCGCGGCCGGCGGTCGTCGCGGTGGCGGCTCGGTCGAACGGCAAGGCGTCACTGGTGGTGGCGGTCAACGCGGCGGCGCGCAGCCGGGGCCTGGCCGCGTCGGATCTGGTGAAGGCGGCGTTCTCCGGGCGCGGAGGAGGCAGCCCCGATCTGGCCCAGGGCGGCGGTCTGCCCGCAGCCGAGGCGCCGAATCTGCTGCTCACCGTCGAGAAGGCGATCACTGAAGCGTGATAGATCATCACTGTGAGTCAGGGCGGGCCAATTGGTCCGCCCTGGTTCGTACCCGGCCGGTGGTGACCGTCGGTGGCTGAACTGACGCGCGGTGTGCGGATCGGCGTGGATGTCGGTCAGGTGCGGGTGGGTGTCTCCCGCTCGGACCCCGACGGGATCTTGGCAACGCCGCTGGTCACCCTGGCCCGCGATCTCACGGCGGCGCCGGACGCGGTGCCGAGCGACCTCGCCGAGCTGGCCGCGTTGGTGGCCGAGCACGAGGCCGTCGGGGTTGTCGTCGGTCTTCCGGTCAATCTCGCCGGCAAGCATGGTCCTGCGGCCGTCCATGTGAAGGCGTACGCTGACCGACTGGTCGATGTGATAGCGCCTGTCCCGGTAACGCTCACTGACGAGAGGATGTCGACGGTGGTCGCTTCTCGTAGGCTTGCCGAGCGTGGCGTCAGAGGTAAACGTCAACGTGCGGTTGTCGATCAGGCGGCCGCGGTGGAGATCCTGCAGAGCTGGCTGGACGCGCAGCGGAGGCGGACGTAATGATCGACGATCTGGATCTTGGGTTCGACGAGCCGGAGCGGGGGGAGAAGGGTCGGCACCGGCGCGGCTTCCGCAAGGGCAAGGGCAAGGGCGGGTCCGGCGGCGGCCGGGGCAAGACATTCCTGGCTCTGCTGATGGCCCTGCTCCTGTTGGGCGGCATCGGCGGCGGCGCGTTCTACGGCTTCGACCGCATCCAGAACTACTTCGTCACCCCCGACTACGACGGCAGCGGGACCGGTGAGATCACCGTCGAGATCAAGAACGGCGCGCTGCTCGCCGACATGGCCGACGCCCTGGTGGCGGCCGACGTGGTGAAGAGCCAGAAGGCGTTCATCGAGGCGGCCGACGCCAACTCGCGCAGCAAGAACATCCAGCCGGGCACGTACAAGCTGCGCAAGCAGATGAGCGGCGCGAACGCCGTGACAGCGATGCTCGACCTGAAGAACAAGATCGTCAACGGGCTGACCATCCCCGAGGGCCGCACGAGCTTCAACATCTACAAGCTGCTCTCCGAGAAGACCAAGATCCCGGTCAAGGACTTCCAGGCCGCCGCGAAGGACCCGGAAGGGCTCGGCGTCCCGGACTGGTGGTTCAAGCGCGGCGACGGCAAGAAGAGCGTCAAGTCCGTCGAGGGCTTCCTCTTCCCGGACACCTACGAGATCCCGCCGAAGTCCACCGCCGAGAGCATCCTCAAGCTGATGGTGAACCGCTTCCTGTCGGTGACCGGGGAGATGAAGTTCGCCGACCGGGTGCAGGAGGAACGCAAGGTCAGCCCGTACGAGGCGCTGATCGTGGCCTCGCTGGCCCAGGCCGAGGCGGGCAACAAGGACGACCTCGGCAAGGTCGCCAGGGTGGCCTACAACCGTGCGTACGGCGAGTTCGACTGCAACTGCCTGGAGATGGACGTCACTGTCAACTACTACCTGGAGTCGATCGGTAAGCCGACCAAGTCGTCCAAGCAGATGACGGCGGCCGAGCTGGACGACCAGAAGAACCCGTACAACCGCAAGCTGCGGGGCATGATCCCCACCCCGATCAACAACCCGGGTAAGCAGGCCCTGGAAGGGGCGATGGACACGCCGACCGGCAAGTGGCTCTACTTCGTGGCCATCGACGACAAGGGTCACTCCGCCTTCGCTGAGACGTACGAGCAGCACCAGCGCAACGAGGCCAAGGCTCGCGAGGCGGGCATCATCTGATCGGCCGGGTCACGCCGTAAAAGGCTCCCTTCCCATTGCGACCGCAATTATGGTCGCTGTCGGAAAGGGGGCCTTTACGGTTCAGCGTTGACGCGCAATTACCGCGTCATTGTCAGTGACTGGTGCCGGTCCAGGTGCCGGTGCGCGGGTTGAGGAACGTCCACACGCCGTTGCTGTTCTGCTTGCGCAGACCGAACGTGCGGTTGTAGCCGTAGTAGAAGTACCCGGTCTGGGTGCTCGTGTCGAAGCCGGTGTTGCGGTTGACAGCGCCGTACGCCTTACCCCAGGTCTGCGGCCCGACCGACCCGTCGATGCCGACGTTCATCACGTCCTGCCAGGTCCTGGTCTTGGCAGCGGTGTTGGAGCCGAACTCGCCGTCGATGAAGCTCGTGCCGACGTTGCCGCTCAGGTCGTCGGCCCAGACGATGGCCTGCCAGAGCCGCACGATGTTGCCGCTCCGGACGCAGGAGCTGGACTGGCACAGCTGGTGGTTGTCGGACCAGCTGTTGGCTGCGGCGTCCGCCCGCGCGGGTGCGGCGGTCATCAGCGAAAGACTGAAAACCGCAGCAATCGCGATAAGGGCACGGAGAATGCTTTTGTTCAAGGTTTCCCCTTTTTCGATCGGCGCTTCCGTCCCCGGAATGCTTTCACCAACGTCGATGCGGGTCAAGCGATAGCCCGCTCGCCCGGGGTGGCCGCGGAGACGGTTCCCTGGTGCCCGGGCCGGGGTGCTGGGTACTGTCGATTCCGACGTGCGCGGGAGGGCGGGGAAGTGATGTCGACAGTGATCGGGCCACCGGCCGCGACCGGCGGTGACCGTGTCGACCCGTAGGGCGGCGGTGCTGGGCAAGCCGATCGCGCACTCCCTCTCCCCGGTGATCCACACCGCCGGTTACGTCGCCGCTGGGCTGACCGGGTGGTCGTACACCCGGATCGAGTGCGCGGCGGCGGAGCTGCCGGACCTGGTCGCCGGCCTGGGCCCGGAGTGGGCCGGGTTGTCGGTGACCATGCCGGGCAAGGAGGCGGCGCTCGCCGTGGCCGACGCCGCGTCGCCGGTCGCCGCCGCCGTCGGCGCGGCCAACACGTTGGTACGCCGTCCGGACGGCTCCTGGTACGCGGACAACACCGACGTCGCCGGCATGGTGCGGGTGCTTACCGACGCCGGTGTGACCGCCGGTGCCGCCGTGACGGTGCTCGGCGCCGGCGGGACGGCCCGCGCCGCGCTCGCCGCCGCCGCGCAGCTCGCCTGCTCGGCGGTGACGGTGGTGGCCCGCCGACCCGAGGCGGTCGACGAGTTGCGCCCGGTGGCCGACGCGGTGGGTGTCGCCCTGACGCCCGCGCCGTGGGCCGACGCGCCCCGGCAGCTCGCCACCGCCGACGTGGTCGTCTCCACGGTGCCGAAGGGGGTCGCCGACCCGTTGGCCGGCGCGGTGGCCTGGCGGTCGGGCGCGGTGTTCTTCGACGCGCTCTACGACCCGTGGCCGACCCCGTTGGCGACGGCCGCCGACGCGGCCGGTTGCCGGATCGTCTCCGGCCTGGACCTGCTGCTGGCCCAGGCCGTCGGGCAGTTCGAGCAGTTCACCGGCGTCACCGCGCCGAGGGCGGCGATGGCTGCCGCGCTGACTGCCGCTCGCGCCGGCTGACGGACCGGTCAGGCGGTCCGGCCGGGGTCACCGATGGTCGCCACCCGTTCCGGAAGCGCTTGCGACGCGCCCGTTGACTCCGCGCGTGCTGCCCGGGCAAGGTGTGTGGCGGGCTTCGGTCGTGTCTGCGGCCAGAGGCCCTGTTTTCCCGGAGGCGGTTCCTTAGCTGATGGTTAAGACGCGCTTACGGAAAACTGTCCTACCTGCCACATGTCCTGGTCATCGATACGCTGCTCACCGTTACGGACGCAGACACAGGGAGTTTCCTTGACCAGGCACGGACTGCACCGCATCACCCGGTTCCGTACTGGACCCCGGCGCAAGGCGATTGCCATCGGCGTGGTCGGCGGTTCGGTGGTGGCCGGCATCGTGGCGACCATGATGCCGCTGCTGGCCAGCGACGACCTGTCGATCCGGGCGGCGGCCGACACCACCGCCACCGCGGTGTCGCAGGACGGTGACAACGCGGCCAAGTCGACACTGGCCACCTGCGCGACGCGCTGCGACGGCAACCCGCGCGGTGGCCGCGAGGCGGTCATCGAGTTCGCGGTGACCACGGTGCCGTCCACAGCGGTCAACATCCGGGCGACGCTGCGGGTGCACGCCTGGCAGCAGTTCGCCGCCACGGTGACGGCGCACGCCTCGCCGCTGAGCGCCCGCGAGTCGCGGCCGCCGCTGACGTCGACCGGTGCCGCACTGGACAGCGTGACCAGCGTGTCCAAGGGCGTCAACGAGTGGGACGTCTCCAAGCTGGTCACCGGCAACGGCACCTGGACGGTCTCGTTGGCGCAGAGCGGCCTGGAGAGCCGGGTCTACTGGGCGTCGGTCGAGAACCGTAACCCGGACCTTCGACCCAGCCTGCTGATCAGCTACGACCTTGGGGCCCGGCCTTCGCCGGTGACGCCCACCCGGCCGGCGCCGCCGCCGTCTCCGAGCGCGTCGCCGACCACCGCCGCGCCGAAGCCGTCGCCGACCATCGCTCCGACCCGGACGGCGACCCCGAGCCCCAGCGGCACCCTCCCGTCCGGCAAGTGTGGCTCCGTCTCGGACAAGCTCGTCCCGTCCTGTGGCGCCTGGTGGGGCATGTACTCGCCCGCCGGGGCGGCCGGCGGCTGGGACCACGGCAAGGCCGTCACCGACGTGGAGACGCAGGTCGGGCGCAAGTTCGACATCGTGCACCGCTACCACGACTTCTCCAACGCCGGCAGCAACGGTGCCTTCCCCGACGTGTACGAGTCGCAGCAGATGCGCGAAGGCCGGTTGATGTTCTTCGCCTGGGAGTCGCGTGACTTCTCCGCCGGCACCACCCTCAAGTGGTCGGACGTCTACGGCGGCAAGCAGGACGACACCATCGACGCGGTAGCGGGCCGGATCCGCGCCGCGGGCGTCCCGGTCTTCATCGGCTTCGACCACGAGCCGGAGGACGAGCCGGCCAAGGGCAGCGACGCCGACTTCGTCCGGGCCTGGCGCTACGTCCACGAGCGGTTCGCCAACGCCGGCGCGACAAACGCGGTCTGGGTCTGGACGATGATGGGTTGGTCCGGGCACTACTCCCGGTACGCCGGCCTGTACCCCGGTGACCAGTACGTCGACTGGGTGGCCTACGACCCGTACAACTTCCACGTCTGCAACGGCAGCACTGTGTGGAAGAGCCCGAGCACGACGGTCGGTGGCTTCTACCGGTGGCTGGACGACAACGGGATCGGCGCGGGCAAGCCCCGGATGCTCGCCGAGTTCGGCACCAACTTCAACTCCGCCGACCTGGGTGCCAAGCAGCGCTGGTTCCAGGAGTTCCCGGCGGCGCTGAAGGCGCACCCGAAGATCAAGGCGGCGATCTACTTCAACTCGGCCGGTATGACCAGCCGCACGTCGACCTGCGACATGACGATGAACCACGACGCGTCGGCGGTGGCCGGCTTCGCGCAGGCCGGACAGGACCCCTACCTGCGGCAACCCACCGGAGGTAAGCGCTGACGTTCGAAACGGGCTGACCGGACGGCGTTCGTCGGGGGGTCGGACATCCGATCCTCCGGCGTTCTGTCGGCTTGCGGATTCATGCACCGCCCAATCGGCGGATTTTGTTAACCAGGCTGGACGAGGCACGCTACCTCGGGTTCTCATCCAATCTGGAGGCGCAGCGTGCCCAAACTCTCGCACTTGTGGCGTTTTGCAGGACGACGTCGTACTCGGGCGGGGATGGTCGCGTTGGCGATCATCGCCGCAGCTCTGGGCGTGCCCACGACCGCGTCGGCCGCAGTGGTACCGGCCCCGGCCACGGCGACCCTGGTGTCGGCGAACCCCGCCGACGCGACCCCGCACGCCCGAGACGGTGAGACCCGTGCCTTCGCGCAGGTGGGCAACACGGTCTTCGTCGGCGGCAGCTTCACCCAGCTTCGGCAGACCGCCAGTTCCGCGTGGGTCACGCAGCGCTACCTCTTCGCGTACGACCGGACCACCGGCACCATGTCGACCACGTTCCTGCCGGTGCTCGACGGCGCGGTCAACACGCTTCTCGCCGGCCCCGGCGGCACGCTGATCGTCGGCGGCACCTTCAAGAACGTCAACGGCGTCTCCCGGAAGAACCTGGTGGCGCTCAACCCGTCGACCGGCGCGATCATCGACAGTTGGGTCGGGCGTTCCGACGGCGGCACGGTCCGTGACCTGGCGCTGCACGGCAACTGGCTGTACGTGGCCGGTGCGTTCAACTGGCTCAACGGCACCGCGCACGCCGGTCTGGGCCGGCTCAACGCGACCACCGGCGCGATCGACCCGAGCTTCAGCATCGACGCCACGGTGGGACGGCACGGCACCACGTCGTACGTCTGGACCATCGACGTCGCGCCGGACGGCGGCACCCTGGTCGTCGGCGGCAACTTCACGCTCGTCAACGACCTGCCGCGCAACCAGATGGCGTTGGTGGACGTCTCCGGGACTCCCACGCTGCTCGACTGGAGCACCGAAAAGTTCGTCGCGCCGTGCGCCTCGCCGACGACCTTCGTGCACTACGTGCAGGACGTGAAGTTCGGTGGCGACGGCAGCTGGTTCGTGGTCGGCACCAACGGCGGCGCCGGCTGGCCGGCCGCGTACTGCGACGCCCTGGTGCGCTTCGAGACCGCCGCGCGGGGCTCTGGCCTGCTCGCCACCTGGGTCGACTACACCGGTAACGACACCATCACCTCGGTCGAGGTGGCGGACAACGTCATCTACCTGGGCGGGCACTTCCGGTGGGTCAACAACCCGAACGCCAGCGACAACGCCGGCCCGGGCGCTGTCGACCGGCTCGGCATCGCCGCCGTCACTCCGGCGACCGGCATGCCGGTGAACTGGAACCCGCGCCGTAGCGGCAGCGCCTCGATGCCGTCGGGCACCAGCAACTGGGGTTCGTCGGTGCCGGTGCTCTGGCGCGGCTCGGACGGCCTCTACTTCGGGCACAACTCCGATGGCATGGGCGAGGAGTACCACGGCCGGCTGGGCATGTTCCCGCTCGCCGGTGGACGCACCTTCACCCCGAAGAACCCGCCGTCGGCCACCACCGGCAACCTCTACCTCGGCACCGCCTCGGGCACCGTGGCGAAGGTGCCGTTCGACGGCACCGCGCTGGGCACCGCGACCAGTGTCAGCCAGCCCGCGTACACGGCGGCCGGCGCGACCTGGCGGGTGGACGACCGGATCTACTGGTCGCACTCGGTGGCCGGCACGCCCACCGGCAGTCGGATCGACATCTCGCTCTTCAACGGTGGCGCGATCGGCTCGCCGTGGGAGGCGTCCGGCTACAACGACTGGTACAACCCGGCGTTGCTGACCGGCGCCTTCTTCCTCGACGGCCGGCTCTACTACACCCGTACCGGGGCGAACGGCCTCTACTACCGCTACTTCGAGATCGACGGCAACTACCTGGGCGCCACCGAGTTCGCCCTGCCGACGACGGGAGTGACCTGGTCGACGGTGCGGGGCATGGCCTGGGTGGGCGGCCGGATCGTCTACGGCTCCACCGACGGCTCGCTGCGGAGTGTGCCGTTCGACCCGACTGCCGCGCCGAGCGCGGCGGTCGACGGCACCACGGCGACGGTCATCAGCAGCGCAACGCCCGAGTTGTCCTGGTCTACCCCATCGACGTTCTTCTCCGTACAGTAAGGGTCAACCGTTCGTAACGGAGCATCGGTAGATTGTTCACGTTGGGCCGGTGGCGGTACCCACCGCCGCCGGCCCGCGACGGTGGGGGAGGATCGTTGCTCGGCGCCGCTGGCATCCGAACGAGACGCGTGGTGCGTCTGGTCTTCGCGGTCAAACGCGGCTGGTATCAGCTCCGTTACCGACAGTTGACGCTCGGTCGGGACGTGGAGATCCGTGGCCGGATCCGGTTGCGGCGCGGTGTGCGGGTGACCATCGGTGACCGCACCCGCCTGAACAAACTCGTCCGCTTCGCCGGCCCCGGCGAGGTGCGCGTCGGCGCGGACTGTCTGCTCAACGCCACCTGGATCGGCACCTGGACGTCGGTCACCGTGGGGGACCGGTGCCTCCTGTCGGACTGCGAGTTGCTCGACAACGACTTCCACAACCTGCCCCCCGAGCAGCGGCACGCACCGCCCGGCCCGCTCACCCGTGCCCCGATCGTTCTCGAGGACAACGTCTGGGTCGGTGCGCACGCCCTGGTCCTGAAGGGCGTGCGGGTCGGTCGGGACAGCGTCGTCGGCGCGGCGACGGTGGTCCGCACCGACGTACCACCCGGCGTCGTGGTCGTCGGTAATCCTCAACAGACGGTGAAGAAGTTCCATGACTGATGCAGCGCCCGCCCCCTGGCCCACGGACGGCCCGTCCTCCGGCACCTCGCGTGCCGTGACACTGACCGACCTGCTGCGGGTGCCGATGCACCGGTTGCGGTTGGTGGCGGCGGTCGCCATGGTCGGTCTGCTCGCCGCGCTCGGCTACGTGCTGCTGGTGCCGGCGGCGCTGTCGGCGAGCGCCGTGGTAGCGGTCCGGCCGGTGGTGACCGACGCCTTCACCCCCAGCGGCGCGGGCGCCGACCGCGCTGTCAACATGAACGTGGAGAGCGGCATCGCCACCGGCACGGAGGTGGTGCAGCGCCTCGCCGACTCGGCCGGCGGCGACCCCCGTGACATCCGTGACGCGCTCGAGGTCGAGGTGCCCACCGGTGGGCAGATCCTGCGCTTCACCTACCAGGCGCGCGAGTCACAGCGGGCCGTGCAGAGCGCCAACATGGCCGCCGAGGCCTACCTGAGCGTGCGCAGGGCCATGTACGAGCAGCAGCGCGCCGAGATGCTGCGCTCCTACGACGCCAGCATCACCAAGGTCGCCGCCCAGCAGACCGCGTTGCAGAGGCGGGCGAACACCGCCAAGGACACCGCCGCCGGTGACGCGCTGGTGGCCGAGCTGGCCGGCATCAACAACCAGCTCACCCAGCTCAACGCCGCCCGTACCGAGATCGCGGCTGTCGACGTCAACCCCGGCTGGGTCACCCAGACCGCCGAGAAGGCGCTGGTCACCTCCGCCGGGCACCGGCCGCTCTACCTGGTCGCCGGCCTGCTCGGTGGCGCGCTGATCGGCATCGTGCTCGCGTACCTCTGGGAGTCGACCGACCGGCGGGTCCGCTCGGTCGCCGACGGCCGGGAGGCCTCCGGCCTTCCACTGCTCGGCACCGTACGCCGGCCGGGGTTCCGGGGTAGCCCCCGGGCCGTCGACGCCGACGTCCGGTACGTGGCGATGGCGGTCGCCGAGCGGGTCCGGCAGCCGGCCCGGGTGGCGCTGGTCACCGCCCGGGAGGACGCCACAGTGCTCACCGCCGGGCTCGCCGTGGCGCTCGCCGTGGACGGCCGGGAGGTCTTCGTCGCCGACGACAGCGGACGGATCGAACGGCTACGGGCCATCGTTCTCGCCGACCGGGGACGGCTGCCCATCGACCCGTCCCGGCCGCTGGTGCCCAAGCCCCGGCCGGCAGGCAGCACACCGGCCACCGCTGCCACCACGGAGAGCACACCCGCCCGTCGGCCCTCCCCGCACCCGCCCGGCGCCCGCCCGTCGACCGACCCCGACGCCACCCTGACGCTGCCGAGGGTGTCGTCCGCCCGCCCGGAGAACAGTCGCGTCGTCACCCCCGACGAGGTTGTCGTGGGTGTCGGCACTGTCCGGTTCGGCACCTGGCGGCAGGGCGCGGACCACGGCCTGGTCCTGTTCAACGCCCCGCCGGCCGAGTCCGACGAGCGTGGCGTGGCAGTGGCCCGGCAGGGCAGCGCGGTGGTGGTCGTGGAGCGCGACCGCACCCGGCAGAGTGACCTGCGACGCCTGGTGGAGCGGCTGCGCGCCGCCGGCGTCACCCCGCTGGGCTTCGTGCTCACCCGAAACGGTCGGGCCTGAGCGTGTCGGTGACCCGCGCCCCGGCGACCGAACCACCACCCGGAGGCGCTCCGCAGGAGGTCGCTCCGGTGCCGCCGTCCGCGCCGCCGCAACTGCCGCTCTGGCCGCTGTCGATGATGTTCGGCCTGGTGCCGCTCTGGTGGCTGTTCGGTGCGTTCTACCTCGGCTGGCCGCTGCTGGGTGCGCTGCTGTTCGCGTTGCTGCTCACCCGGGGGCGCGTGCCACTGCCGCCGGCGGCCGGCATCTGGCTGCTCTTCCTCGCCATCGTGGTGGTCAGCGCCACCCAGTTGTCGTCGCCCGCCTCGCTGCTCACGTTCGCCCTGCGGCTGGCCTTCTACCTGACCGCGCTGGTGGTCGGTGTCTACGTCTACGCGGCCGCCCGGGAACGCGCCAGCCTGGTTGCGGTGCTCACCCCGCTCTGCGCGTTCTGGTTCGGGCTGGTGGCGCTGGGCTGGCTCGGGGTGCTGATGCCCCGGCTGGCCATGACGACCCCGATGGAGATGCTGCTGCCCGGCGGGGTGGCCGGCACCCCGTTCATCCAGGACATGGTGCACCTCACCACCGCTGAGTACAGCGCCCGCTCGCTCAACCCGATCTATCGGCCGGCAGCGCCGTTCGCGTACACCAACAACTACGGCAGCGCGTACGCGATGACCCTGCCCTGCGTGGTGGCCTTCGCGATGCTGCGCCGACAGGGGCTGCTGCGCTGGGCGCTGCTGGCGTCGCTGCCGCTGTCGCTGGCGCCGGCGTTCCTCACCCTCAACCGGGCGATGTTCCTCAGCCTCGGCGCCGGGCTGGCGGTGCTCGGGGTGCGGGCCAGCCTGCGCGGCAACGTCCGGGTGGCCGCGTCCATCGTCGGGGTGGTGGTGATCGGCGGGTTGGCCACGCTGTTCATCCCGATCACCGAGCTGATCAGCAGGCGGGTCGACTCCAGCGACACCAACACCGACCGCCTCTCGCTCTACACCGAGGTGATCCGCCGCGTGCAGGAGTCGCCCTGGTTGGGCTACGGCGCTCCGGTGAACGTCGACACCGTGTCGGCGGCCGCGCCGATCGGCACCCAGGGGCAGCTGTGGATGGTGCTGTTCAGCCACGGCGTACCCGCGCTCATCTGTTTCCTGGCGTGGTTCGTCGCCGCGGCGGTGATCTGCGCGCGGGCGACGTCGGCGGCCGGGCAGTGGCTGGCGGTGGTGCCGGTGGTCTGCCTCGTGCAGGTCCCGTTCTACGGCATGGCCAACCAGAATCTCGCTGTCGCGTTCTTCGCTGTCGCCTTCGCGATGGCGCTCACCGAACGCGAACGGCTGACCCGGTTGGCCGGGGCGTCGCCGACGCCCGCGCGGACCGCGCCGGTGCCCGCGTGACCGCCGCGACCCGACCGTCGGCCGGTGCCGACGAGGGCCGGCCCACGTCCACTCCCGCCGAGGATCAGGCCGCGCCGTCCGCCGCCGAGAACAGCGGCTCGGCCGAGACCCGCCGCAGCGCGCGCAGCGGCGTGGCCGGGCTGCTCGGCGCGGCCACCAGCGGTCTGTTCGGGTTCGTGCTGGCAGTCGTGATCACCCGAAGCTACGGCCCGGCCGGCGCTGGCGCGTTCTTCGCCGCGATCGGGGTCGTCACGGTGGCCACCGCGATCTGCACGCTCGGCGCGGAGACCGGTCTGATGTGGGCGTTGCCCCGCCGCAGCGCCGGTGTGCGCGGTGACGCCGCCCGGGTGCTCCCGGTGGCGCTGATCCCGCCGCTGGTGACCGGGCTGTTGGTCGCCGGTGCGGGCGTGCTGGCCGCCGACGCCCTCGCGCCCCGGCTGCTGCGCGGCTCCGGCGCGAGCGGGGACGCCCTGCTCACCGTCACGTTCGCCGCGGTGCCGGTGGTGGTCGCGATGACCCTGCTGCTGGCCACGCTGCGCTGCGTGCGGCCCATCCGGGCGTACGTCGGGGTGCAGTTCCTGCTCCTGCCTGTCGCCCGCCCGGTGCTGGTCGGCGCGGCCGCCCTGGCGGGTGGTGGTCTGCTCGCCGGGATGACCGGCTGGTTGGTGCCGGCGGCGTTGGCGCTGCTGGCCTGTCTCACCCTCGTCGCCGGCCCGCTCGGGCTGGGCCGGGGCGCGACGCTGCGTCCGCAGCGCGCCGACTGGTCCACGTTCTGGCGCTTCGCGCTGCCCCGGGCCGCCTCGGCGGCTATCGACGCCGGCAGCATGTGGGTAGGTGTGCTGCTCACCTCGGTGCTGGCCGGGCCGGCGGACGCCGGTGTGTTCGGCGCCGTCGGCCGGTACGTGCTGGCCGGTCAGTTGGCCATGCAGGGACTGCGGGTGGCGGTGTCGCCGCAGCTGTCCCGGCTGCTCGGGCGCGGCGAGCGGGCCGCGGCGGCGGCCGTGCACCGACAGTTGACCACCTGGGGGCTGGTGCTGTCCTGGCCGGTGTACCTGCTGCTGGCGGTCTTCGCGCTGGCCTTCCTCCAACTGTTCGGACCGGAGTTCACCGCTGGTGTGCCGGCGATGACTGTGCTGGCGCTGGCGATGCTGGTCAACACCGGGGTAGGCAACGTGCAGAGCCTGCTCCTGATGGGCGGGCGCAGCGGTCTGCACCTGGTCGCCACAGTTGCCGGGTTGACGGTGACCGTCTCGCTGGGTCTCTGGCTGATCCCCCACTATGGCGCGACGGGAGCGGCGGTGGCCTGGGCGGCCGGCATCGCCACCGAGAACCTCACCGCCGCGGGGTTCGCCCGGTCGGTGGTTCGGGAGCCGCTGTTCGACGCCGCGATGGTGCGTGCCGCGGCGGCCACGATCGCCGGCGTGGGCCTGGCCGCCGGGGCCGGCGTGCTGGTGGGCGGTCGCGGCCTGCTCGGCCTCGCGGTGGCGCTTGCGGTGCTGCTGACCGGCTGCGTCGGCATGTTGACGTTGCCCCGGGTGCGCGCCGGCATCCGGGGGACCATGAGGCAGATCCGTGGAGGGGACAGCGCGGCCACGGCCGCCGAGCCCACCCCGGCATCGACGAGAGGTAGGTGAGGTTCGTCGTGGTGTCCATCCGTAACCGGGTCAAGCAGTTGGTTCCGACCCAGGTGACCACCCGGGTGAAGGAGTCGCTCGTCGACTACGGCGTTCGCACCAGCGACCGCCGGCCGCTGCCGGACTTCCTGATCATCGGGACCAAACGGGGTGGCACCACCTCCCTGTGGAACTACCTCATCCAGCACCCGTTGGTGCCCCGGCTCTTTCCCGCGTGGAACACCAAGTCGGCGCACTACTTCGAGGAGCACTGGGGCCGCGGCGAAGCCTGGTACCGGTCGCATTTCCCGACCGATCGGCAGCGCGAGGCCCTGGCCAAGCGGCACGGTGGGCCGGTCCGGGTCGGTGAGGCCGCCCCGCTGTACATGTTCCATCCGCTCGCCGCGCAGCGGGTCGCCACGCTGATGCCGTCGGTGAAGCTCATCGTGCTGCTGCGGGACCCGGTGGAGCGGGCGTACTCGCACTGGAAGGAACGCCGCACGCACGGCATCGAACCACTGGACTTCGCCGCCGCGCTGGCGGCCGAGCCGGAACGCACGGCGGGGGAGCGGGAGCGGTTGATCGCCGAGCCGGAGTCGTTCAGCGAGCCGTACGACTGGTACACGTACCGGGCCCGGGGGCGTTACCTGGAGCACCTGGAGCCGTGGTTGGAGCGCTTCGCCCGGGAGCAGATCCTCTTCCTGCCCAGCGAGGACCTGTACCGCGACTCGCGGGCGACCTACCGACGGACCTTGGACTTCCTCGGTCTGCCGGCGTACGACCTGCCCAACTTCAAGGTCTACAACGATCGGCGCTCGGCACCGCTGGAGCCGAGCGTGCGCGCTGAGCTGACCGACTACTACCGGCCGTACAACGACGCGTTGCGTCACCGGCTCGGGCTGGACCTCGACTGGGCGGACCGGGCCGCGTGACGACCCGGGTGGGCCCGGCCGCCGACCCGCGTTCACGGGTGGACGGCCTGGGTTGGGTGAGCCGCGCGGTCTTCCCGGACGACCGGGTCGGTCTGACAGTGGACGGCGCCCCGCCTGCCGGTCACCGGGCGGTGGCCCGGTACGCGGTGGTGCCGTCGGTCGCCCGGGCCCGGTTCCTGGTGCCGTTGGGCGCGCCCCGGGCCGGGGCGGCGTCCCTGTTGGCGTACAACGCCCTGCGGCCACCGAAGGTGCGCGCGCTGCGGGCGGTGCTCGGTGGGCTGGCCCGGTTCGGTCGGGTGGGGCTCGCGCCCTTTCCCACGTTGACCGTCTCGGTGCCGGCCGGGGTGCCGGCCGCGGAGTTGCTGCTGAGCGAGCGGCTCTCCGCCGACCTGGGTGACACGCCGCTGCTGGCCGCGTTCGGGGTCCGCCCGCCCGACCCGAACGGCAAGCCCACACTGCAACTCTTCAGTGCCGACGGGCGTCCGCGCGGCTACGCGAAGATCGGCTGGAACGACGCGACCCGTGCGCTGGTCAGCGCGGAGGCGGCGGCGCTGCGGGCGTTGCGCGAGGTGGTCGGCGTCGCCGACCACCCGACGCCGCCGCGGCTGCTCACCGAGACGTCGTGGGCCGGCCAGGTGGTCGCGGTGATCGAGCCGTTGCCCCCGGCGGTACGCGGTGTGCCGGTGGACGACCCGCCCCGGATCGCGGCGCTGCTCGCGGTCGCCCGGCGGGGCGGCCCGGCGGGCACACCTCGACCGCTGGTCGACTCGACCTTCCTGCGCCGGCTGGCCGATCAGGCCGGCCGGGCCGCCGCGACCGAGCCGGCCGGTGCGCGGGCGGTCGCCGCGGTTTCGGCGTTGGCCCGCCGGCATGGCGACACCAGCGTCGAGTTCGGTCACTGGCATGGTGACTGGGTGCCGTGGAACCTGGGCTGGCACGCCGGCCGGTTGGTCGCCTGGGACTGGGAGCACAGCGGGCCGGACGTGCCGGTCGGCTTCGACCTGGCGCACGACGCGTTCCAGCGGGCCCTCGTCCTGCGCGGGGAGCCGGCCGACGCCGCAGCCTCGGCAGTGGACGGATATCTGAGCCGGCACGGTGAGCGGCTCGGCCTCGACGCCGCGCAGCGCCGGCTCGTCGCCGACGCGTACCTGGTGGAGATGTGGTTGCGGACGTGGCGGCTGGCCGACGCGGGCGCGGGCTGGAACGGCGCCCTGCATCCCGCACTCTTGGACGTCATCGAGAAAAGACATAGCGGCTGATCTGGAGGAATCGCGGCGACGACGGTGCGCCGCAGAGTGACGACATAATCGCAGGTGGTGATGACGATCGATGGACCTCGGACGTTCGGTGTACCGCACCGCCCGCTGTGGAGATCGTCATCTCGGCCGGTCGCGCTATTCAACGACCGGGGATCGTGTGATCTGCTTCTGCCTGGCGTGAACTGAAATTCCAAGCGAACTTGTGGGGAGTCGCGTGGACACGAACAACGACGACAGTGGGGCGCCGGTGCTGCTGCTGGTCGGCTCCAGCGGCGGCCATCTGGCCCAACTACTGGCCCTGCGGCCCTGGTACGAACAGTGGCGGCGCTGCTGGGTCACCTTCGACACCCCGGAGGCGGTGTCACTGCTGGCCGGCGAGGATCTGGTACCGGCGCACCACCCGACCACCCGCAACGTGCCGAACCTGCTGCGCAACGCGCTGCTGGCCTGGCGGGTGCTGCGGGCGCGGCGGGTGGCCGCCGTGGTCACCACCGGTGCCGGTGTGGCGGTGCCGTTCGTGGTGCTGGCCCGGCTGCGGCGCATCCCAACCGTCTACATCGAGGTGTACGACCGGATCGACACCCCGACGTTGACCGCTCGGCTCTGCCGGCCCTTCCTGTCCGCGATGCTCGTGCAGTGGGACGAGCAGCGCCGGCAGTATCCCGAGGCGACAGTCGTCGGGACGCTGCTGTGACGGGGGAGACGGGCACCGCCCGGCGTCCGCAACCCCGGCCGGTCACCGAGGCGGCCCGCCTGCCGCGCCAGCGCGACAGCTCGGCCGTCGCCCAGCTCCGGCTGCTGGTCGCGGTGGGCACCGACAAGCACCCTTTCGACAGGCTCGTCGACTGGTTGGCGCAATGGCACGCGCATGCCTCCGGCCCGATCGGGCTGACCATGCAGCACGGGCATACCGCAGCGCCCCAGCTGAGCGGCGCGGTGCCGTTCCTCGGCCACGACGCGTTGCAACAGGCGATGATTGATGCGGACCTGGTCGTCTGCCACGGTGGCCCGGCGACCATCCTGGAGGCCCGCCGGCACGGTCACCTGCCCATCGTGGTGCCCCGCGATCCGGCTCGCGGTGAGCACGTCGACAACCACCAGCTCCTCTTCGCCCGTCGGCTCGGCGCCGCCGGGCTGGTGGCGCTCTGCGAGACCCGGGAGGCCCTGCACGACGCGTTGGCCGCCGGGGTGGCCGACCCGTCCCGGTACGCGGTGGCCGCCGACCCGGAGGCACACGAGGCACGACGGGCGGCGGTGGCCCGGGTCGGGCAGATCGTCGACGACCTGGTGGCCCGTTCGACCCCGCGCCCACCCCGGTGGCGGGCCTGGTCCCGGCCGCGCCCGGGTACGAAGGAGATTCGATGACCCAGCAGCCGACCGTCAGCGTCGTGGTGCCCACCCGGGACCGCCCCGAGCTGCTGCGGGCCGCGGCGCGCGCGATCCTGGCACAGGACTACCCGGCCCTGATCGAGGTCGTCGTGGTGTTCGACCAGTCCGCGCCGGACGAGTCGCTGACCGAGCTGGGGAGCGGCCCGGCCCGCGTGGTGCGGGTGATCCGCAACGCGCGTACCCCCGGGTTGGCCGGTGCGCGCAACAGCGGCACCCTCGCGGCGGAGGGCGAGCTGGTCGCGTTCTGCGACGACGACGACGAGTGGCTGCCCGGCAAGCTGGCCGCCCAGGTCGACGCGCTGGTCGGCGACCCGGCCGCCGAGTTCGTCTGCTGCGGCATCCGGGTCAACTACGACGGGCACACCGTCGACCGGGTGCTCGACAAGGACCGGATCACCCTGGACGACCTGCTTCGCGACCGGATGACGGAGCTGCACCCGTCGACCTTCCTGATCCGCGCCACCGCGTTGCGCAACGGGTTCGGGCTGGTGGACGAGGAGATCCCGGGCAGCTACGCGGAGGACTACGAGTTCCTGCTGCGGGCCGCGCGCAGCGCGCCGCTGATCAACCTGCGGACGCCGTCGGTGCTGGTCCGCTGGCACAAGCGCTCGTACTTCGCGCAGCGTTGGGACACCATCTCGGAGGCGTTGCAGTGGTTGCTGCGGCGCTACCCGGAGTTCGCCAGTCAACCGGCCGGCGAGGCCCGGGTGGCTGGGCAGATCGCGTTCGCCCAGGCCGCCTCCGGCGACCGCCGGGGCGCGCTGCGCTGGGCCCGGCGCACCCTGCGGAGCAACCCCCGCGAGCCGCGCGCCTACCTGGCCCTCGCCGTCGCCGGTCGGGTGGTCCGGGCCGACGCGGTGCTGCGCACCCTGCACAAGCGCGGTCGGGGGATCTGAGCCGCCGCCCGCGTGAGCGGGCGGCGGCGTCCGCTGGGCGGGACGCGACGGGGAGCGCGCCGCGGCGGTGGCCCGCCGTGACAGACTGACCGCTGTGTTGCGCTGGCTGACTGCAGGTGAATCGCACGGTCCCGCCCTCGTCGCGATGTTGGAGGGGGTGCCGGCCGGCATCGAGGTGACCACCACCGAGATCGCCGACGAGCTGGCCCGTCGACGGCTGGGCTACGGGCGGGGTGCCCGGATGTCGTTCGAGCGCGACGAGGTCGAGCTGCTCGGCGGCCTGCGGCACGGCGTGACCCTGGGCAGCCCGGTGGCGATCCGGGTCGGCAACTCCGAGTGGCCGAAGTGGCAGACCGTGATGGCCGCCGACCCGGTCGACCCCGACGAGCTGGCCCGGCAGGCCCGCAACGCCCCGCTGACCCGCCCCCGGCCCGGCCACGCGGACCTGGCCGGCATGCAGAAGTACGGCCACACCGACGCTCGGCCGATCCTGGAGCGCGCCAGCGCACGGGAGACCGCCGCGCGGGTGGCCGTCGGCACTGTCGCCAAGGCGCTGATCCGTCAGGCGCTCGGTATCGAGATCGTCTCGCACGTCGTCGAGCTGGGCCCGGTGGCCGCGAAGCCCGGCCTGCGTCCCACGCCGTCCGACACGGCCCGGATCGACGCCGACCCGCTGCGCTGCCTCGACCCGGAGGCCAGCGCCCTGATGGTCGCCGAGGTCGATGCCGCGAAGAAGGCCGCTGACACCCTCGGGGGTGTGGTCGAGGTGCTGGCGTACGGGGTGCCACCGGGGCTGGGCAGCCACGTGCAGTGGGACCGCAAGCTCGACGCCCGGCTGGCCACCGCGCTGATGTCCATTCAGGCGATCAAGGGCGTGGAGATCGGCGACGGCTGGCAGCAGGCCCGCTCGCGCGGTTCGGAGGCGCACGACGAGATCATCCCGTCGGCCACCGGCGTCCGCCGGGTCACCGACCGGGCCGGCGGCCTGGAGGGTGGCATCACCACCGGTGAGCCGCTGCGGGTCCGCGCCGCCATGAAGCCGATCTCCTCGCTGAACCGGGCGCTGGCCACCGTGGACGTCACCACCGGCGAGCCGGCCACCGCGATCAACCAGCGCTCCGACGTCTGCGCGGTGCCCGCCGCGGCGGTGGTCGCCGAGGCGATGGTGGCGCTGGTGCTGGCCGAGGCGGCCACCGAGAAGTTCGGTGGAGACTCGATCGCCGAGATCCGCCGCAACCTGGCCGGGTACCTCGACGCGTTGGTCATCCGCTGATGGCACCGGTCGTCGTGCTGGTCGGCGCGCCCGGGTGCGGCAAGACCACCGTCGGGCGGGCGCTCGCCGCCACGCTCGGGGTGGAGTTCCGCGACACCGACACCGACATCGAGCAGATGGCCGGCAAGCCGATCCCGGAGATCTTCATCGACGAGGGTGAGGCCCACTTCCGTACCTTGGAACGGGCCGCCGTGGCCGCGGCGCTGGCTGGCGGCACGGGCGTGCTCGCCCTCGGCGGCGGCGCGGTGCTGGCCGAGGAGACCCGGGCGGCCCTGATCGGGCACCGGGTGGTGCACCTCTCGGTCGAGCTGCCCGACGCGGTGCGGCGGGTCGGGCTCGGCGCCGGCCGGCCGCTGCTGGCGATCAACCCACGGGCGACCCTCAAGCACCTGCTGGACCAGCGCAAGCCGCTCTACGCCGAGGTCGCCACCGAGACGGTGGTCACCGATGGCCGAGCCCCGACGCAGGTCGTCGCCGACGTCGCCGCTCTGCTTCCGCGCTGACGCGGACCTGTCGCGCCGATCTTGCACTTACCGTGCCGACGTAGGGGGCGTTTCCCCCCATCTCGGCAACCGGAACCGCAAGATCGGCGCAGAGGGGTGGTCCTCAGCTGCGGGCGATCAGGTCGAGGACGTCGGCCAGAGCCTTCGGCTCGCTGAGCATCGGCCAGTGCCCGGTGGGCAGCTCATGCAGCTGGCCGTCGGCCAGGCCGGTGAAGAACGGATGCTCCTGTTGGATCATCTGCCGCACCACGTCGAGCGGGAACGTGCTGGCGACCAGCGCGGTCGGCACCGGGCGCCCACCGGTGCGTCGGACCGGGTCGGTGGCGGCCCGTAGCGGCTGCGGGGTGGCCCGGGTACGCAGCAGCGCGAGCGTCGGCTCGTCCAGGCCGGCCAGGTTGGTCGGGTCGGCGGCCGGATCCCAGGCCGGCGGCGGCAGCAGGTGTCCGGTGCCGATCGCGGCCCGCAGCCGCTGCTGCTCCTCCGGCGGCAGCGTGTCGAACTGCGCCGTGCCGTCCGGCAACGGCCCGCTCTCCACGTAGACGATCCGGGCGATCCGGTCCGGGATGCGGTCCACCGCCTGGGCGGCCGGCATCCCCCCGCCGGAGTGACCGACCAGCAGTACGTCGCGCAGGTCCTTGACCTCGATCAGTCGGACGATGTCGGTGGTGTGCGTGTCCAGGCTGACCTCCGGCCCGGCGAGATGGTCGCGTTCGCCCACCCCGGTCAGCGTCATCGGATAGACCTCGTGCCCCTGCGACCGCAGCGCGACGGTCACGTCCCGCCACGCCCAGGCACCCAGCCAGAATCCCGGCACCAGCACGAATGTCGCCATCTGTGGCTCCTTCTCTCGGCTACCGACAGACCGTACGATCTATTCCGGACAGGATCCGCCCGGTTTTGAGGAGTGGCCCGTGTCACATCCCGCAGGACGGGTGCTGGCCCTGCTCGAACTGCTGCAGACCCGGCACCGGTCGACGGCCGCCGAACTCGCCGGCCGCCTCGGTGTGGACGAGCGGACCGTGCGCCGGTACGCCACCACGCTTGTCGAACTGGGCATCCCCGTCACCGCCGACCGGGGCCGATACGGCGGCTACCGGCTGCACTCCGGCTACAAGCTGCCCCCGCTGATGCTCACCGACGACGAGGCGGTGGCCGTGCTGCTCGGCCTCGTCGTCGCCGAACGGGTCGGGCTCGCCACCGAACAGCCCGCCACCGCCACCGCCCTGGCGAAGATCCGCCGGGTGCTGCCGGCGGCGCTCGCCGACCGGCTCGCCGCCGTCCAGGAGCACCTGGGCTTCACCCTGCGTCGTCCGGAGCCGGAACGCGGACCGGCGTCGGGCACCCTGCTCGCGCTGGCCTCGGCCACCCGGCACCGACAGCGGGTGGCGCTGGACTACCGCTCCTGGCGCGGCGAGCAGTCGCACCGCGAGCTCGACCCGTACGGGCTGGTCTTCCACTCCGGCCGTTGGTATGTCACCGGCCACGACCACCGACGCGGCGAGATCCGCACCTTCCGACTGGACCGGATCGGCACGGTGACGCCCGGCGCGGCGACGTTCACAGTGCCGGACGGCTTCGAGGCGGTGGCCTGGGTGACCCGGTCGCTGGCCGGCGTGCCGTACACGCACGAGGTGGAGGTCGTGCTGGAGACCGACCTGGTCGCCGCCCGCCGCCGCATCCCGCCCAGCGTCGCCGAGTTGACCGCCACCACCGACGGGGTGCTCCTGCGGGCCCGAGCGGAGAGCCTGCCCGGGATGGCGGCGCTCCTCGCCGGACTGGGGTGTCCGTTCACAGTGCGGCATCCGGACGCGCTGCGCGCCGCGGTGGCCGAACACGCCCGCCGGTTGGCGGACTGGGCCGCTCGGCCAGCAGGTGGACAGCCGCCCTCGCCGCGCCGCCCGCTGGACTAGGCTGCCGGCGATGGACGAGGTGACCCGAATTCCGGTCGGCGGCGAGCGGCCGTACGACGTCTTGGTGGGACGTGACCTGCTGGGTGCGCTGCCCGGCCTGCTGCCCGGCGCGACCCGGGTCGCGGTGTTGCACGCGCCTCCGCTCAAGGCCCTCGCGGACGCGCTCGGCGAACGCCTGCGCGCCGACGGCGTCGAGCCACTGGCGATCGAGGTGCCCGACGCCGAGTCGGGAAAGCACATCGAGGTGGCCGCCTCCTGCTGGGACCGGCTCGGAGCGGCCGGCTTCACCCGTACCGACGCGGTGGTCGGGGTGGGCGGCGGCGCGGTGACCGACCTGGCCGGCTTCGTCGCGGCCTGCTGGTTGCGGGGGGTGCGCTGGGTGCCGGTGGCGACCTCGCTGCTGGGCATGGTCGACGCCGCGGTGGGCGGCAAGACGGGCATCAACACGGCCGCCGGCAAGAACCTGGTGGGCGCGTTCCACCCGCCGGTCGGGGTGTTGGCCGACCTGGCCACTCTGGACAGCCTGCCCGCTGTCGACCTGGCGGCCGGGCTGGCCGAGGTCGTCAAGTGCGGTTTCATCGCCGACCCGACGATCCTGCATCTCATCGAGGACGACCCGGAGGCCGCCACCGACCCCCGAGGCCCGGTGAGCCGGGAGCTGATCGAGCGGGCCATCCGGGTCAAGGCCGACGTGGTCGCCGGCGACCTGCGCGAGTCGGGCCTGCGGGAGGTGCTCAACTACGGGCACACCCTGGCCCACGCCATCGAGCAGAACGAGGGCTACCGCTGGCGGCACGGCCACGCCGTCGCCGTCGGTCTGGTGTACGCGGCCACCCTCGCCCGGCTCGCCGGGCGGCTGGACGCGCCGACCGCCGACCGACACCGGGTCACACTGAGCGCGCTGGGCCTGCCGGTGAGCTACCCGGCCGACGCCTGGCCGCAGCTGTTGGCCGCGATGCGGGTGGACAAGAAGACCCGGGGCAGTCGGCTGCGCTTCGTGGTGCTCGACGGGCTGGCCCGCCCGGCGATGTTGGAGGGCCCCGACGACGCGTTGCTGGAGGCCGCCTACCGCGAGGTGGCAACCGCGTGAAGGTCTACGTCCTGAACGGGCCGAACCTGGGCCGGCTGGGCACCCGCGAGCCCGATGTGTACGGCGCGACCAGCTACGCGGACCTGGTGGCGCTCTGCGAGAGCACCGCTCGGGAGCTGGGGCTGGCGGTGACGGTCCGGCAGACCGACGCGGAGCACGAGCTGCTCGGCTGGCTGCACACGGCGGCCGACGAGGGCGCCGCTGTCGTGCTCAACCCGGCCGCCTGGTCGCACTACTCGTACGCGGTGCGGGACGCCTGCGCCATGCTGCGGGGGCCGCTGCTGGAGGTGCACATCTCCAACATCCACACCCGTGAGGAGTTCCGGCACCACTCGGTGGTCTCGGCGGTGGCGACCGGGGTGATCTGCGGTCTCGGTATCGACGGCTATCGTCTCGCTCTGCAGCATCTGGCCACCCGCTGAGGGCCCACCGACCGGGCGCTCCGAACGGGGGACCGTCCGATTCGACGCAGCTTGTAGACTTGCCAGGTCTGTCCGCCAATTGATGATCAAGGCAGGAAATGGCCTCCACCAACGACCTCAAAAACGGCCTGGTACTCAACCTGGACGGCGAGCTCTGGGCCGTCGTCGAGTTCCAGCACGTCAAGCCCGGTAAGGGTGGTGCCTTCGTGCGCACCACGCTGAAGAACGTGCTGTCCGGGAAGGTGGTCGACAAGACCTTCAACGCGGGCACCAAGGTCGAAACCGCGACCGTTGACAAGCGCACGATGCAGTACCTGTACGCCGACGGTGAGGACTTCGTCTTCATGGATCTGGAGACCTTCGACCAGATCACCGTGCCCGGTGGCACCGTCGGTGAGGCAGCCAACTACCTGCTGCCCGAGGCGGAGGCGACAGTCGCCCAGCACGAGGGTGTGCCGCTCTACATCGAGCTGCCCACCAGCGTCGTGCTGGAGGTCACCTACACCGAGCCGGGCCTGCAGGGCGACCGTTCGACCGGCGGCACCAAGCCGGCGACAGTGGAGACCGGCGCCACAGTGCCGGTTCCGCTGTTCATCACCACCGGCGAGAAGATCAAGGTCGACACCCGCGACGGCCGTTACCTCGGCCGCGCCTGATGGCTGAGGGTTCCAAGCAGCAGATGCCGGCGCGCCGCAAGGCGCGCAAGCGGGCGCTGGATGTCCTTTACGAGGCCGACCTTCGGGACAAGCCTCCGGTAGAGGTGCTCGCCGGCTACGTGCAGCGCATCGAGCAGCCCCGACCGGAGCATCTCGGCTACGCGGTGGGCCTGGTCGAGGGGGTCGCCGAGCACCTCGACCGGATCGACGAGCTGATCGCCAGCTACGCCGAGGGTTGGACGCTGGAGCGGATGCCGGTCGTCGACCGTAATCTGGCCCGGATCGCCGTCTACGAGTTGCTCTACGTCGACGAGATCGACGACGCGGTGGCGATCAGCGAGGCAGTGGAGCTGGCTCGGCAGATGTCGACTGACGATTCGCCGCGCTTCCTCAACGGGGTGCTCGGCCGGATCGCCGAGTACGCCACCCGCTGAGCGTCCCACCGAACACCGCACATCCGAAAAGGGCCCGTGCCAGTTGGCACGGGCCCTTTCGGTGGAGCGGCAGATCAGGTGGAGCGGCAGATCAGGAGGCGAAGAACGCCCGGGGGTCGGCCACCAGCACGCCGTGCTCGGTGAGCCGCTCGATCAGGCCCGACGGTGAGGCGTCGTACACGATCGCGAGCGCCCGCAGGTCGTCGGCGCGGATGGAGAGCACCCGGCCGTTGTAGTCGCCGCGCTGCTGCTGGATGGCGCGGGCGTAGCGGGCGACGTAGGCCAGGTCCTCGGAGGCCTCGTCGTAGAGCCGCTCCAGGTCCAGGACAATCTTGCTGGTGGGCTCGTGGCGGACGCCACTGCCGTCAGGCAGCAGCTCCGAGACGGGTACGCGGTAGAACTCGGCCAACTCGGCCAGACGGGACACCGTCACGGCCCGGTCGCCACGCTCGTACGAGCCGACCACCACGGCCTTCCACCGCCCGTTCGACTTCTCCTCCACACCCTGCAGGGAAAGACCCTGCTGCTGGCGGATGGAGCGCAGGCGGGCGCCCAGAGACTTGGCGTATTCAGAGGGCATTCGGACACTCCCAGTGCTGCTCGGGGTTCTCCCGTCGATCGCTACGGAGCGTGACGGTACGGGGAATGCGACACGTGGTCAAGTGGTCGTGCCCCTCCCGTTGCGGAGCGTCCGGGGAGTTTTCCCCTTTTCCGGTACCTGACCCGGTGGTCAGCGGCCGCCGTCCATCACCCCGGTGACCACTGGTAACGTGGCGGAAGCCCCGGCCCAGGTCTGCTGAGCGGTCCGGCCGGAGGTGCCCGACATCCTTTAACGACCCGTCCCGTGAGGCGGGGAAGGAGGTCCGCCGTGGCATACCCACCGGCTGCCCGCTCGTCACCACCGCAACAACCCTCGGTGAAGGTGATCCTCGCCAGCGCCGACGTGCAACGCGTGGTCGACCGCATCGCCCACCAGATCCTGGAGAAGACCCAGGGCGCCGCCAACACGGTGCTGCTCGGGATTCCCACCCGGGGCACCCCCCTCGCCCGGCGGCTCGCGGACCGGATCAGCACCTTCGAGGACGTCGCCGTTCCGGTCGGTGTGCTCGACATCACCCTGTACCGCGACGACCTCCGTCGGCACGCCACCCGCGCGGTGGGTCCGACCGAGCTTCCCGCCGACGGGATCGACGGCAAACGGGTCATCCTGGTCGACGACGTGCTCTTCTCCGGTCGCACCGTCCGGGCCGCGCTCGACGCGCTCAACGACGTGGGCCGCCCGGCCTCGGTGCAGCTCGCCGTGCTGGTCGACCGGGGCCACCGGGAGTTGCCGATCCGCGCCGACTACGTCGGCAAGAACATCCCGACCTCGCTCGCCGAGAGCGTCAAGGTGACGCTCGCCGAGATCGACGGGACGGACGAGGTCAAGCTCTACGGGGGAACTGCCTCATGATCAAACACTTGCTCTCCGGCGGGGACCTGGACGCCGACACCGCCACCGAGATCCTGGACACCGCCGCCGAGATGGCCACCGTCGCCGGCCGGGAGATCAAGAAGCTTCCCGCGCTGCGCGGACGGACGGTGGTGAACCTCTTCTACGAGGACTCCACGCGTACCCGGATCTCCTTCGAGGCGGCGGCGAAGCGACTCAGCGCCGACGTGATCAACTTTTCCGCGAAGGGGTCCAGCGTCACCAAGGGTGAGAGCCTGAAGGACACCGCGTTGACCCTGCAGGCCATGGGCGCGGACGCCGTCGTCATCCGACACCCCGCCTCCGGCGCACCGCACCGCCTGGCCAACTGGGTGGACGGGTCGGTCGTCAACGCCGGCGACGGCACCCACGAGCACCCCACCCAGGCGCTGCTGGACGCGTACACCATGCGGGCCCGGCTGGGCCGGCTCGCCGGCCTGTCGGTCGCCGTGGTCGGGGACGTGCTGCACTCCCGGGTGGCCCGCTCCAACGTGCTGCTGCTCTCCACCCTCGGCGCCAAGGTCACCCTGGTCGGCCCGCCGACCCTCATCCCGGTCGACATCGCGGGCGCCCTCGCGCCCGGCACCGACGTCTCCTACGACCTCGACGCCGTCCTGCCGAACGTGGACGTGGTGATGATGCTGCGGGTGCAGCGGGAGCGGATGAACGACTCCTACTTCCCCTCCGCGCGCGAGTACGCCCGCCGCTACGGCCTGGACGGGCCGCGGATGCGCCGGCTGCCCGAGCACGCGATCGTCATGCACCCCGGCCCGATGAACCGGGGGATGGAGATCACCCCCGAGGTCGCCGACTCACCCCGCTCCACCATCGTCGAACAGGTCACCAACGGGGTTTCCGTGCGGATGGCTGTCCTTTACCTGCTGCTCGGAGGGAACAACCGGTGACCGCGTACCTGATCACCAGCGTGAGTGTCGTCGGCGCCGCGCCGACCGACCTGCTGATCCGCGACGGCGTGATCGCCGAGGTCGGTCCCGGCCTGACCGCGCCGGACGCCACAGTCGTCGACGGCACCGGCCTGGTCGCCCTGCCCGGCCTCGTCGACCTGCACACCCACCTGCGCGAGCCCGGCCGGGAGGACGCCGAGACCGTCGAGTCCGGTTCCCGGGCGGCGGCGCTGGGCGGCTACACGGCGGTCTGCGCGATGGCCAACACCTCCCCGGTGGCGGACACCGCCGGCGTTGTCGAGCAGGTCTGGCGGCTCGGCCGCGAGGCCGGCCTGGTCGACGTGCAGCCGATCGGCGCGGTCACCGTCGGGCTGGCCGGCGAGCGGCTGGCCGAACTGGGCGCGATGGCCGACTCGGCGGCCCGGGTGCGGATCTTCTCCGACGACGGGCACTGCGTCGCCGACCCGAAGTTGATGCGCCGAGCCCTGGAGTACGTCAAGGCGTTCGACGGGATCATCGCCCAGCACGCCGAGGAGCCCCGGCTCACCGAGGGCGCCCAGATGCACGAGGGCGAGGTCTCCACCCGGCTCGGCCTGATCGGCTGGCCGGCGGTCGCCGAGGAGGCGATCATCGCCCGGGACGTGCTGCTCGCCGAGCACGTGGGCAGCCGACTGCACGTCTGCCACGTCTCCACCGCCGGCAGCGTCGAGGTGCTGCGCCAGGCAAAGGCGCGTGGGGTACGCGTGACCGCCGAGGTGACCCCGCACCACCTGCTGCTCACCGACGAACGGGCGGAAACCTACGACCCGGTCTACAAGGTGAACCCGCCGCTGCGTACCGCCGCGGACATCGCCGCGCTGCGTGCCGCCCTCGCCGACGGGGTGATCGACGTGATCGCCACCGACCACGCCCCGCACGCGGTGGAGGACAAGGAGTGCGAGTGGGCGTACGCCCGACCGGGGATGCTCGGTCTGGAGACGGCCCTCTCCATCGCGCTGGACGTGCTCGGCCCCGAGTGGGACCTGATCGCCGAGCGGATGTCGCGCACCCCCGCACGGATCGCCGGCCTCACCGGGCACGGCGTCGACCCCGCGCCGGGTGTCCCGGCCAACCTGACCCTGATCGACCCGGCCGTCCGCCGCACCATCGAGCCGACGGAGCTGGCCAGTCGCAGTCGCAACACCCCGTACGCCCGCATGACGCTGCCAGGTCGCATCGTGGCGACCTTCCTGCGCGGCGAGCCGACGGTCCTGGACGGAAAGGCTGTCAAGTAATGGTCAAGCGCAGACCCGCAATCCTGGTGCTGGAGGACGGGCGCACGTTCCCCGGCGAGGCGTACGGCAGCGTCGGAGAGACCTTCGGCGAGGCGGTCTTCAACACCGGCATGACCGGTTACCAGGAGACCCTCACCGACCCGTCGTACCACCGTCAGGTGGTGGTGCAGACCGCGCCGCACATCGGCAACACCGGCGTCAACGGCGAGGACGACGAGTCCGGTCGGATCTGGGTGGCCGGCTACGTCGTGCGCGACCCGGCCCGGATCGGCTCGAACTGGCGGGCCACCGGTGGTCTCGAGGACCGCCTCGCCACCGAGGGTGTGGTGGGAATCAGCGGGGTGGACACCCGGGCGCTGACCCGGCACCTGCGCGAGCGGGGCGCCATGCGGGTGGGTATCTCCAGCATCGACAACGACCCGCAGAGCCTGCTGGCCCGGGTCCGCCAGGCGCCGCAGATGGTCGGCGCGGACCTGTCCGCCGAGGTGAGCACCGCCGAACCGTACGTCGTCGAGGCCCTGGGCGAGCACCGGTTCACAGTGGCCGCGCTGGACCTGGGCATCAAGCGCAACGTGCCGCGTCGGCTGGCCACCCGCGGGGTGACCACCCACGTGCTGCCGGCGTCGTCGAGCATCGACCAGATGCTCGCCACCGGCGCCGACGCGATCTTCCTGTCGCCCGGCCCGGGCGACCCGGCCACCGCCGCCGCCCCGGTGGAGCTGGCCCGCGAGGCGCTGCGGCGGCAGGTGCCCCTGTTCGGCATCTGCTTCGGCAGCCAGATCCTCGGTCGGGCGCTCGGCTTCGGCACCTACAAGCTGGGCTACGGCCACCGGGGGATCAACCAGCCGGTGCTCGACCGGGTCACCGGCAAGGTCGAGGTGACCAGCCACAACCATGGCTTCGCCGTGCAGGTCCCCGGCTCGGGCAACGGCGCTGTCGTCCCCGACCAGGTGATCGACACCGACTTCGGGGGCGTACGGGTGTCGCACGTCTGCCTCAATGACAACGTGGTCGAGGGGCTGCGGGCGGTGGACCTGCCCGCGTTCACCGTCCAGTACCACCCGGAGGCGGCGGCCGGTCCGCACGACGCGGACTACCTCTTCGACCGATTCGCCGACTTGATCGAAGGCCGGACCCACAGCAAGGGGCGCAGCAATGCCTAAGCGGACCGATCTCAAGCACATCCTCGTGATCGGCTCCGGGCCGATCGTCATCGGGCAGGCCTGCGAGTTCGACTACTCCGGCACCCAGGCGTGCCGGGTGCTGCGCAGCGAGGGGATCCGGGTCAGCCTGGTCAACTCCAACCCGGCGACGATCATGACGGACCCGGAGTTCGCCGACGCGACCTACGTCGAGCCGATCACCCCGGAGTTCGTGGAGCTGGTCATCGCTAAGGAGCGCCCGGACGCGATCCTGGCGACCCTCGGCGGGCAGACCGCGCTGAACACGGCCGTCGCCCTGCACGAGGCCGGCGTGCTGGAGAAGTACGGCGTGGAGCTGATCGGCGCGAACATCGACGCCATCAACCGCGGCGAGGACCGGCAGCTGTTCAAGGAGATCGTGGCGAAGGCCGGCGTACGCCTCGGTGTCGACGACCCGACCGGGCTGGTGCCCCGCTCGCGGGTCTGCCACTCGATGGACGAGGTCGAGGCGACAGTCGCCGAGCTGGGCCTGCCGGTGGTGATCCGGCCGTCGTTCACGATGGGTGGTCTGGGTTCCGGCATGGCGCACACCCCCGAGGACCTGGCCCGTATCGCCGGCGACGGCCTGTCGGCCAGCCCGGTGCACGAGGTGCTCATCGAGGAGAGCGTGCTCGGCTGGAAGGAGTACGAGCTCGAGCTGATGCGCGACCGGCACGACAACGTGGTGGTGGTCTGCTCGATCGAGAACATCGATCCGATGGGTGTGCACACCGGCGACAGCGTCACTGTGGCCCCGGCCATGACGCTCACCGACCGGGAGTACCAGCGCCTGCGTGACCTGGGCATCGCCGTGCTGCGCGAGGTCGGGGTGGACACCGGCGGCTGCAACATCCAGTTCGCGGTCAACCCGGTCGACGGCCGGATCGTCGTGATCGAGATGAACCCCCGGGTGTCGCGGTCCTCGGCGCTGGCCTCCAAGGCGACCGGCTTCCCGATCGCGAAGATCGCCGCGAAGCTGGCCATCGGCTACACCCTCGACGAGATCCCCAACGACATCACGCTGAAGACCCCGGCGGCGTTCGAGCCGACCCTCGACTACGTGGTGGTGAAGATCCCCCGGTTCGCGTTCGAGAAGTTCCCCGGCGCGGACCCGGAGCTGACCACCACTATGAAGTCGGTGGGTGAGGCGATGAGCCTCGGGCGCAACTTCACCGAGGCGCTGAACAAGGCGATGCGCTCGATGGAAACCAAGTCGGCCGGTTTCTGGAGTGTGCCGGACCCGGCGGGCGTCACCCTGGCCGACACTCTCGCGGCGCTGCGGATCCCGCACGACGGTCGGCTGTACACGGTGGAGCGGGCGCTGCGGCTCGGGGCGTCGATCGCCGAGGTGGCCGAGGCGTCCGGCGGGATCGACCCGTGGTTCCTGGACCAGATCGCCGCGCTGATCGAGCTACGCGCCGAGATCGTCGACGCGCCGGTGCTCGACGCCGACCTGCTGCGTCGTGCCAAGCGGGCCGGTCTGTCCGACCGACAGCTCGCCGCGCTGCGTCCGGAGTTGGCCGCCGAGGATGGCGTACGGACCCTGCGCCACCGCCTGGACGTGCGCCCGGTCTACAAGACAGTGGACACCTGCGCGGCCGAGTTCGAGGCGACCACGCCGTACCACTACTCGACGTACGACCTGGAGACGGAGGTCGTGCCGTCGGACCGGCCGAAGGTGCTGATCCTGGGCTCCGGCCCGAACCGGATCGGGCAGGGCATCGAGTTCGACTACTCCTGCGTGCACGCCGTGCAGGCGTTGCGGTCGGCCGGTTACGAGACCGTGATGGTCAACTGCAACCCGGAGACGGTCTCCACCGACTACGACACCGCCGACCGGCTCTACTTCGAGCCGTTGACCTTCGAGGACGTCCTGGAGGTCTGGCACGCCGAGGACTCGTCCGGTCGGGCGGCCGGCGGTCCGGGTGTGGTCGGGGTGGTCGTCCAGCTCGGCGGGCAGACCCCGCTGGGTCTGGCGCAGCGGCTGAAGAACGCCGGTGTGCCGATCGTCGGCACCTCCCCGGAGTCGATCCACCTGGCCGAGGAGCGCGGCGCGTTCGGCGCGGTGCTGGCCCGCGCTGGACTGCGCGCGCCGGCGCACGGCATGGCCACCTCGTACGACGAGGCCAAGACGATCGCCGACGAGATCGGCTACCCGGTGCTGGTCCGACCGTCGTACGTGCTGGGCGGGCGGGGCATGGAGATCGTCTACGACGACCCGACGCTGCGCGACTACATCGGCCGGGCCACCGACATCTCCGGCGACCACCCGGTGCTGGTGGACCGGTTCCTCGACGACGCCATCGAGATCGACGTGGACGCGCTGTGCGACGCCGACGGCGAGGTCTACATCGGCGGCGTGATGGAGCACATCGAGGAGGCGGGCATCCACTCCGGCGACTCGTCCTGCGCGCTCCCGCCGATCACCCTGGCGGGCTCGCACCTGGTCGAGGTCCGCCGCTACACCGAGGCCATCGCGCGCGGCGTCGGGGTCCGTGGCCTGCTCAACGTGCAGTACGCCCTCAAGGACGACGTGCTCTACGTGCTGGAGGCCAACCCGCGCGCGTCGCGGACCGTCCCGTTCGTCTCCAAGGCCACGGCGGTGCCGCTGGCCAAGGCGGCGGCCCGGATCGCGCTCGGAGCGAGCATCGCCGAGCTGCGCGCCGAGGGCCTGCTGCCGGCGACGGGGGACGGGGGCACGATGCCCGCCGACGCGCCGGTCGCGGTCAAGGAGGCGGTGCTGCCGTTCAAGCGTTTCCGGACCCGCGCGGGCAAGGGGATCGACTCGCTGCTCGGGCCGGAGATGAAGTCGACCGGCGAGGTGATGGGCATCGACACCAACTTCGGGCATGCCTTCGCCAAGAGCCAGTCGGCCGCGTACGGGTCGCTGCCGACCGCCGGGAAGATCTTCGTCTCGGTGGCCAACCGGGACAAGCGCGGCATGATCTTCCCGATCAAGCGGCTGGCCGATCTGGGCTTCGAGATCGTCGCCACCGCCGGCACGGCCGAGGTGCTGCGCCGCCACGGCATCGCCTGTGAACAGATCCGTAAGCACTACCAGGCCGGTGCGGGCGACGACGCGGTGTCGCTGATCGGCGGCGGCCACGTGGCGCTGGTGATCAACACGCCGCAGGGCTCGGGTGCCAGCGCCCGCTCCGACGGCTACGAGATCCGCAGCGCCGCGGTCACCGCGGACATCCCCTGCATCACCACGGTCCCCGGCGCCGCCGCGGCGGTGATGGGCATCGAGGCGCGGATCCGCGGCGACATGCAGGTACGCCCTCTGCAGGACCTGCACGCCATCCTGCGGGCGGCCCAGTGACAGTGTTCGAGCAGGCGGTACGGCCGTTGTTGTTCCGGCTCGGGGGCGGGGACGCCGAGGCGGCGCACGAGTGGACGCTGCGGCGGTTGGCGGCCCTGTCGCGGCGGCCGGCCGCGCTCGCCGCGCTGCGGGCCCGCTACGCGGTCGACGCGCCGCGCACCGTGTTCGGGGTGCGGTTTCCCAACCCGGTCGGGTTGGCCGCCGGTATGGACAAGGACGGCGCGGCGCTGCCGGCCTGGCCGGCGCTCGGCTTCGGTTTCGTGGAGGTCGGCACCGTCACCGCGCACGCCCAGCCGGGCAACCCCCGGCCGCGGCTGTTCCGGCTGCCGGCCAGCGAGGCGGTGGTCAACCGGATGGGCTTCAACAACGCCGGGGCCGCCGCGCTGGCCGCCCGGTTGGCGGCGCTGCCGCGCCCGCTCGGGGTGCCGCTGGGCATCTCGCTGGGCAAGTCCAAGGTGACCCCGCTGGACGAGGCGGTCGAGGACTACCTCGCCTCGTACCGGGCGTTGCGCGGGCACGGCGACTACTTCGCGGTGAACGTGTCCTCACCGAACACCCCGGGTCTGCGGTCGTTGCAGGACCGTGCCCACCTGGACGCGCTGCTCGGCGCGCTGGTGGGGGAGAAGCCGGTGCTGGTCAAGATCGCACCGGACCTGACCGAGGCGGCGATCGCCGAGCTGCTGGAGGTCTGCCTGGCCCGGGGCGCCGCCGGGGTGATCGCCACCAACACCACCCTGTCCCGGGACGGCCTCGCGGGCGTCGACGTCGAGCGCGGCGGGCAGGCCGGCGGCCTCTCCGGTCGGCCGCTCACCGGGCGGGCCCGCGACGTGGTCGCCTTCGTCCACTCCGAGACCGGCGGGCGGCTGCCGATCGTCGGCGTCGGCGGGGTACTGGATCCGGACGACGCGGCGCGGATGTTCGATGCCGGCGCCGCCCTGGTGCAGCTCTACACCGGCTTCATCTACCGGGGACCGGCCCTGGTCCGCGCCGCCGCCCGCGCGGCGGCCGCAACGGCGGCACCGGACCCCGTCGCCGGCCGGTGACCGCCCTCGGCCCGGTGCCGGCCCGGCGCGACCTGGTGCCGAGCCCGCTCCGCGTCGAGGAGCACACGCCCGTTGTTGCCCCTTTGCTCTGCACCCGCGGGTGCACCACCCGGTGCGCGACACCCGGCCACCGGGTGTCGCGTCCGCGGGTGCAGAGCAAAGGCAGCGGAGGAGAGGTTCGACCCGGCCGCAGGACGTCCGCCGTCCGGACCGCTTGAGGCGCAGAGGAGTACGCGTGACACCCGAGGAGATCCTGGCCGCTGACCGGGCGCACGTCTGGCACCCGTACGCCGCGCTGCCGCCGGCCAACCCGCCGTACGTGGTGGGCGGCGCCGAGGGGGTACGGCTCACCCTGGCCGACGGGCGGGAGTTGGTGGACGGGATGTCGTCCTGGTGGGCGGCGATTCACGGGTACCGGCACCCGGTGCTGGACGCGGCGGTGACCGACCAGCTCGGCCGGATGAGCCACGTGATGTTCGGCGGGCTCACCCACGAGCCGGCGGTGCGGCTGGCCCGGACCCTTGTCGAGCTGACCCCGGATGGCCTGGAGCACGTGTTCCTGGCCGACTCCGGCTCGGTCAGCGTCGAGGTGGCGGTGAAGATGTGCCTGCAGTACCAGCGGGCCGTCGGGCGCCCCCAGCGGCGCCGGTTGGCGACCTGGCGGGGTGGCTACCACGGCGACACGTTCCACCCGATGAGCGTCTGCGACCCGGAGGGCGGGATGCACCACCTGTGGGGCGACGTGCTGCCCCGGCAGGTGTTCGCCCCGGTGCCGCCGGGCGGCTTCACCGATCCGCCCGACGACGCGTACGTGGCGGCGTTGGTGGAGACGGTCGAGCGGCACGCCGACGAGTTGGCCGCCGTGATCGTCGAGCCCGTCGTCCAGGGCGCCGGCGGGATGCGCTTCCACCACCCGGGTTACCTGCGGGTGCTGCGCGAGGTGACCCGCGCGCACGGGATCCTGCTGATCTTCGACGAGATCGCCACCGGGTTCGGCCGTACCGGCGAGATGTTCGCCGCCGAGCACGCCGGTGTGACGCCGGACGTGCTCTGTGTGGGCAAGGCGTTGACCGGCGGGTACCTGACCCTCGCGGCGACAGTGTGCACCGCGGAGGTCGCCCGGGGCATCTCGGCGACCGGCGTGCTGGCGCACGGGCCCACGTTCATGGGCAACCCGTTGGCCTGCGCGGTGGCGAACGCCTCCATCGGGCTGCTGCGGGCCGGAGACTGGGCCGGCCAGGTCGCCAGGGTCGGCGCGGGCCTGCGCGCCGGTCTGGAGCCCCTGCGCGGCACGCCGGGCGTGGCCGATGTACGGGTCCTCGGCGCGATCGGTGTGGTCCAGCTCGATCACGAGGTCGACCTCGGCGCCGCGACCGCTGCCGCTGTCGCCCAGGGGGTGTGGCTGCGTCCGTTCCGCGACCTGATCTACACGATGCCGCCGTACGTCACCGACGACGTCGACCTGGCCCGGATCGCGGCCGGGGTGGCGGCGGCGGTGTCGGCGGGCTGAGTCGGCCCGGCCACCGGGTCGACGGGTTACCCGGGCGGGTCGGCCGCCCGGACGAGAAGAGGGGAACACTCCGATGGAGAGCTTCGGTACCCGGCTGCACCGGGCGATCACCGAGCGGGGCCCACTCTGTGTGGGCATCGACCCGCATCCCGGTCTGCTGGCTCAGTGGGGCCTCCCGGACGACGTTCAGGGGCTCGACCGGTTCAGCCGGACCGTGGTGGAGGCCCTCGGTGACCGGGTTGCGGTAGTCAAGCCTCAGTCGGCCTTTTTCGAGCGGTTCGGGTCCCGAGGTGTGGCGATTCTTGAGTCAACTATCCGACAGTTACGAGATGCTGGCTCGCTCGTTCTGCTCGACGTCAAGCGCGGCGACATCGGCTCGACGGTGAGCGCGTACGCCGCCGCGTACCTTGATCCATCCAGCCCTGTGTATGTCGACGCGGTCACCGCGAGCCCTTACCTCGGGGTCGGTTCGCTGGCGCCGATGTTCGAGCTGGCCGCCGAGCACGGCGGCGGGGTGTTCGTGCTGGCCCTCACCTCCAACCCCGAGGGTGCGGCCGTCCAGCGGGCCGTCACGGCCGACGGCCGCACCGTGGCGCAAACCGTGATCGACGAGATTTCCCAGCTCAACAGGGGTGCGTCACCGCTCGGGAGCTTCGGTCTGGTGGTCGGCGCGACCATCGGTGACACCGGTCACGACCTCTCCGGTGTGGGCGGCCCACTGCTCGCTCCGGGGCTCGGCGCGCAGGGTGCCGGCGCCGCCGATCTGCGTACCGTCTTCGGTTCCAGCCTCGCCTCGGTGCTCCCGTCGTACTCCCGGGAAGTGCTCTCGGCAGGCCCTGATGTGGCCGCGCTGCGGGCCGCCGCGGACCGCGTGTTGGTCGACTGCCGGGCCGTCCTGCCTGCCCGGTGACTGACTGACGGGTCGGTCACTCTACGGTGATCATGCGGCCCCCACGTTGCCGAAAGCTCCGTTGGCCGCTAGTTTTCCCCGCGCTGGGAACCATGGACCCCTTGGTTCACAGCGACACCACGTTTCACAGATGCGGCGGTGCGCCCCGCCCGCCGCGATAGGGACCTGAGGAGAACTGGTGCCGCTCCCGTCACTGACCCCCGAACAACGCGCTGCCGCGCTCGAGAAGGCCGCGGAGATCCGCAAGGCCCGTGCTCAGCTGAAGGAGCAGCTCAAGCAGGGCAAGACCACCCTCGGTGCCGTCCTCGAGCGGGCCGAGAGCGACGACGTCGTTGGCAAGCTCAAGGTGTCGGCCGTCCTGCAGGCCATGCCGGGCATCGGCAAGATCCGGGCTACCCAGATCATGGAGAAGCTCAAGATCGCCGACAGCCGTCGCCTGCGTGGCCTCGGCGAGCAGCAGCGCAAGGCACTGCTTGGAGAGTTCGCCGCCAACTAAACCTGGCAGCGTGTAGAAACAAGCAGTGAGCACGGATGACGAGGCGCGCCCGGCGACTCGGCTCACTGTCCTGGCTGGACCTTCGGGTTCCGGCAGGGAGAGTGTCGTCGAGCTCGTCCGGGCGCGTTCTCCGTCCGTGTGGATCCCGGTCGCGGCGACCACCAGGCCGCGCCGGGAGTCGGAGATCGACGGGGTGGACCGCGTCTTCCTCGCCCCCGCCGAGTTCGATCGACGGATCGTCGACGGCGAGCTGCTGGAGTGGTCCCGGATCGGATCGCACCGCCGGGGCACCCCGTACCCGCCGCTGCGCGCCCGGCTCGACGCCGGGCAGCCGGTGCTGCTCCCGCTCGATCTGCGCGGCGTCCCACTGGTCCGGGCGCGCCTGCCCGATGCCCGGCTGGTGTTGCTGAGCCCACCCGGGTACGCGCCCGACGCCACGGTGGCAGCCACCGTCGAGCACGCGCTGGCCCACGACCACACCGAACGGGTGGTCGAGGAGCTGGTAGGCTTACTCGGTTCTTCTTATCCGGATCCGACCTGGTCGCGCCTGCGTGGCTGACGGTCGGCCGCCGTTGAGACTCAGCACCGCGTCCGCGCGGCTCGAAAGACGCAGAGGTTAATTCGTGGGATCCATCGCCAACCCCGAAGGCATCACCAACCCGCCGATCGACGAGCTCCTCGAGAAGACGACGTCGAAGTACGCGCTGGTCATCTTCGCCGCCAAGCGCGCGCGCCAGGTCAACGCCTACTACAGCCAGCTCGGTGAGGGTCTGCTGGAGTACGTCGGCCCGCTCGTCGAGACCACCCCGCAGGAGAAGCCCCTCTCCATCGCCATGCGCGAGATCAACTCGGGCCTGCTCACCGCCGAGCCGACCGACCAGCCGTAAGCCCCCGCTGGCCGATGTCCGCCTCGATCGTCCTCGGGGTCGGTGGCGGCATCGCCGCCTACAAGGCGTGCGAGCTGCTGCGACTCTTCACCGAATCGGGTCACCGGGTTCGGGTCGTGCCAACCGCGTCGGCGCTCCGCTTCGTTGGAGCGCCGACCTGGGCCGCGCTCTCCGGTCAACCGGTCGCCGACGACGTCTGGACCGACGTCCACGAGGTGCCGCACGTCCGCCTCGGTAAGCAGGCCGACCTGGTGGTGGTCGCGCCGACCACCACCGACCTGCTCGCCAAGGCCGCCCACGGCCTCGCCGACGACCTGCTGACCAACACACTGCTGACCGCCCGCTGCCCGGTCCTGCTGGCCCCGGCCATGCACACCGAGATGTGGGAGCACCCCGCCACCGTGGCCAACGTCGCCACGTTGCGCTCCCGGGGGGTCCGGGTCATCGAGCCCGCCGTCGGCCGGCTCACCGGCGCCGACACCGGCAAGGGTCGGCTGCCCGACCCGGCGGAGATCTTCGCCGTCGCCGGTCGGCTCCTGGCCCGCGGTGACTCCGCCCCCGCCGACCTGGCCGGTCGCCGGGTGGTCGTCACGGCCGGCGGCACCCGCGAGCCCCTCGACCCGGTGCGTTTCCTGGGCAACCGCTCGTCGGGCAAGCAGGGGTACGCGTTCGCCCGCGCGGCGGTCGCGCGGGGTGCCCGGGTCACAGTGATCTCGGCAAACGTCGGCCTCGCCGACCCGGCCGGGGTCGACCTGATCCGGGTGGGCACCACCGCCGAGTTGCGGGAGGCGACAGTCAAGGCCGCCGTCGAGGCCGACGCGGTGGTGATGGCGGCGGCTCCGGCCGATTTCCGGCCCGCGACGTACGCGACTGGCAAAATCAAGAAGTCGGACGACGGTGTCGCACCCACCATCGAGCTCGTCACGAACCCGGACATCGCGGCGGAGCTCGGCCAGCGCAAGAGACCAGGGCAGGTGCTGGTGGTGTTCGCCGCCGAGACCGGCGATGCCGAGGCCAACGGCCGGGCGAAACTCGCCCGGAAGCGGGCCGACCTGATCGTGGTCAACGAGGTCGGTCCAAACCTGGTCTTCGGTGCCGACACCAACACGGTGACGGTCATCGGCGCGGACGGCTCGGTCAGTCGGCTGCCCGAGCAGGCCAAGGAAGCCGTGGCCGACGCCGTGTGGGATCTCGTCGTGGCGCGGCTGCCTGGCCGCTCCTGACGGGTGGAACAGGGCGCGACCGATCCCGACACCGGCCGCAGTGGTGATTAGACTGCCGCGGAACGACCTCATACGCTTAGGAGTGCCGTGACACGCCGTCTCTTCACGTCCGAATCGGTCACGGAAGGCCACCCGGACAAGATCGCTGACCAGATCAGCGATGGCATCCTCGACGCGCTGCTGACCGAGGATCCCCACAGCCGTGTGGCAGTGGAGACCATGATCACCACCGGTCAGGTGCATATCGCCGGCGAGGTGACCACCAAGGCGTACGCCGACATCCCGACGATCGTCCGCCGGACCATCCTCGACATCGGTTACGACTCGTCGAAGAAGGGCTTCGACGGCGCCTCCTGCGGGGTCAGCGTCTCCATCGGCGCCCAGTCCGAGGACATCGCGCAGGGCGTGGACAACGCCTTCGAGCTGCGCACCGGGGCGTCGGAGAGCGCGCTGGACGCGCAGGGCGCCGGCGACCAGGGCATGATGTTCGGCTTCGCCTGCTCGGAGACGCCCGAGCTGATGCCGCTGCCGATCGCGCTCGCGCACCGGTTGGCCCGTCGCCTCTCGGCGGTGCGCAAGGACGGCACGATCCCGTACCTGCGGCCGGACGGCAAGACCCAGGTCACCATCGAGTACGAGGGGCTGCGCCCGGTCCGGCTGAACACCGTTGTGGTGTCCAGCCAGCACGCCGCCGACATCTCGTTGGACTCGCTGCTCACTCCGGACGTGCGCGACCACGTGATCGCCCCGGAGCTGGAGAGCCTCGGCCTGGACACCGACGGCTACCGGCTGCTGGTCAACCCGACCGGCCGGTTCGAGATCGGCGGCCCGATGGGCGACGCCGGGCTGACCGGCCGCAAGATCATTGTCGACACCTACGGCGGGTACGCCCGCCACGGTGGCGGCGCGTTCTCCGGCAAGGACCCGTCGAAGGTGGACCGCTCGGCCGCGTACGCGATGCGCTGGGTTGCCAAGAACGTGGTCGCCGCCGGCCTGGCCGAGCGGTGCGAGGCGCAGGTCGCCTACGCCATCGGCAAGGCGCACCCGGTGAGCCTGTTCATCGAGACGTTCGGCACCGAGGCCGTGCCCGTCTCCTCGATCGAGAAGGCCGTCACCGAGGTGTTCGACCTGCGTCCGGCCGCGATCATCCGGGACCTCAATCTGCTCCGCCCGATCTACCAGCAGACCGCCGCGTACGGCCACTTCGGCCGGGAGCTGCCGGACCTGACCTGGGAGAGCACCGACCGGGCCGCCGACCTCAAGTCGGCCGCGGGAGCCTGACCGCCACCAAGCGCAGCGACCGGCGACCCGCGGACGGGTCGCCGGTCGCGCGCGTCTGCGTGGACGTTCCACTGGCGCACCTGGACCGGCCGTTCGACTACCTGGTGCCGGCCGAGCTGGACGAGGTGGCGGTGCCCGGTACCCGGGTGAAGGTGCGCTTCGCCGGGCAACTCGTCGACGGGTGGTTGCTGTCGCGCGCCGACGACTCCGGGCACACCGGCCGCCTCGCGTACCTGGAGAAGGTGGTCTCCCCGGAGCCGGTGCTGGCCCCCGAGGTCGCCCGGCTCGCCCGGGCGGTCGCCGACCGGTACGCGGGCAGCCTCGCCGACGTGCTCCGGCTCGCCGTGCCACCGCGGCACGCGCGGGTGGAGAAGGAGCCCCACGACGAGCCGCCCGCCCCGGCGGCCCCCACCGGGGCGGTCGATCCGCGCGGGTGGCGCGACTACCCGACCGGTCCGGCGCTGCTGCGGGCGCTCGCCGACGGCCGGGCGCCCCGCGCGGTCTGGTCGGCGCTGCCCGGTGAGGACTGGGCGGCCCGTTACGCCGACGCGGTGGCGGCCACCGTCGCCAGTGGTCGCGGCGCGGTGGTCGTGGTGCCCGACGCGCGTGACCTCGACCGCCTCGACGCGGCGCTCACCGGCGTGCTCGGCCCGGGGCGGCACGTCAGCCTCTCCGCCGCGCTCGGCCCGGCCCGGCGGTACCGGGCGTTCCTCGCCGCTCGCCGTGACCAGGTGCCGGTGGTGATCGGCACCCGGGCGGCCATGTTCGCCCCGGTGGCCCGGCTCGGCCTCGTCGCCGTCTGGGACGACGGTGACGACCTGCACTCCGAGCCCCGGGCGCCCTACCCGCACGCCCGCGACGTGCTGCTCACCCGCGCCCACCTCGCCGAGGCCGGCGCGCTGGTCGGCGGGTACGCGCGCACGGCCGAGGCGCAGCTGCTGGTGGAGACGGGCTGGGCCCCGGAGGTGGTCGCCGACCGAGCCACGGTGCGGGCGCGGATCCCGGCCATCGCGCCGACCGGGGACGACCCGCAACTGGCCCGCGACCCCGGGGCCGCCACCGCCCGGCTGCCCAGCCTGGCCTGGACGGCTGCCCGCGACGCGCTCCGCCAGGACCTGCCGGTGCTGGTGCAGGTGCCCCGTCGCGGTTACCTCCCGTCGATCTCCTGCGCCGAGTGCCGCACGCCGGCCCGCTGCGCGCACTGCGCCGGCCCGCTCGCGCTGCCCTCGGCCGGGGGCACCCCGGCCTGCCGGTGGTGCGCCCGGGTGGCTGCCGCGTACGCCTGCCCGGAGTGCGGTGGGCGGCGGCTGCGGGCCGCGGTGACCGGCGCCCGGCGGACCGCCGAGGAGCTGGGCCGGGCGTTCCCCGACGTGCCGGTGCGCACCTCGGGGCGCGAGGAGGTGCTGACCGACGTGCCCGGCGGCGCGGCCCTGGTGGTGGCCACCCCGGGCGCCGAGCCGGTCGCCGAGGGCGGTTACGGCGCGGTGCTGCTGCTCGACTCGTGGGCCCTGCTGACCCGGGCCGACCTGCGCGCCGGCGAGGAGGCGCTGCGCCGCTGGCTGGCGGCGGCGGCGCTGGCCCGCCCGGCGCCGGCCGGCCGGGTGGTGGTGGTCGCCGACGGCGCGCTCGCCCCCGTGCAGGCGCTGCTGCGCTGGGACGCCGGCTGGTTCGCCGGTCGGGAGCTGGCCGAGCGCCGTGAGCTGGGCTTCCCTCCGGCCGTGCGGATGGCGAGCGTCACCGGGGCGGCCGAGGCGGTGGCGGACCTGCTGGCGGCGGCCCGGCTGCCGGACGACGCCGAGGTGCTCGGGCCGGTGCCGGCCGAGGAGGGCCGAGAGCGGATGTTGGTCCGGGTGCCCCGGGCCCGGGCCGCCGCGCTCGCCGAGGCGTTGCACTCGGCCGCTGGCGTCCGGGCCGCTCGCAAGGCGGCCGATCCGGTTCGTCTCCAGGTCGATCCGCTGAGCCTGTTCTGAGGCGTTTCGGCCGGTGCCGACGGTCACGGACCTCGCCTGCTGCCAGGGGCCCTCGCACACCGCGTCCGGCAAAGCGGTGGCGCCCGAGTGGTAGCATCGCCCGTCATGCCAAGGCGTACGACGGGCTCCAGGTTACGAGGGGGCGTCAGCCGCGCCGAGCTGGAGCCGCCGCGGGATGGCGCGACGATGGCGGAAACGCGTCGGTCGGGCGCGAGGTCGATGATGTCAATGAGCCGGTGATCAGGGGTGGACCAGTCGTGACCGTTGGACAATCGATCGTCTTCAACGGCGACCTCGGCAGCGGCAAGAGCACCGTGTCGGTCGAGATCGCCAAGCGGCTCGGCATGCGCCGGGTCAGCGTGGGGGACCTTTACCGGGAGATGGCGCAGCAGCGGCAGATGACCGCGCTGCAGCTCAACCTGCACGCCGAGCTCGACCAGGCCGTCGACGGCTACGTCGACCAGCTCCAGCGGGACATCGCCGCCTCCGGTGAGCGTCTCATCATGGACTCCCGGCTGGCCTGGCATTTCTTCACCGACGCGCTCAAGGTGCACATGATCACCGAGCCGGGTGAGGCGGCCCGCCGGGTGCTCGCCCGCCCCTCCGGGCCGGCGGAGAGCTACGCCTCCCTGGACGAGGCCAAGGCCAAGCTCCGGGAGCGCAGCGCGAGCGAGCGCAGCCGGTTCATCATCCGGTACGGGGTGGACAAGGCCCGGCTGCGCAACTATGACCTGATCTGCGACACCACCCGGGCGTCCGCCAGCGAGGTGATCGAGCACATCGTGGCCGCGTACGAGGGCACGCTCGGCGCCGAGGTGCTGCGCGACGCGCCGCCGCTGCTGCTGCTGGACCCGGCCCGGGTCTACCCGACCGAGGACATCGCCACCCTGCGCGGTCTGTGGGACACCGACTTCGTCGGTGGGGTGGCCGAGGCCGGCGACGAGGCCCTCGAACCGCTGAAGATCGGGTTCACCGGCGAGTACTTCTTCGTCGTCGACGGTCACCGCCGCCTCAGCGCCGCTCTGCAGAACGGGTTCTCGATGGTGCCCGCCCAACTGGTCGCCGAGGTCGACGAGCCGGTAGTGGGCGGGATGAGCGCTATCGACTACTTCGCCGCTCAGGTGCGCCCCGGCCTGATCTACGACTGGGAGGCGGCTCACAAGATCCAACTGCCGCTGCCCGAGCCCGCGCTGCTCCGCGGCGACGCGGTGCTCGCGGGGGACCCGGGCGCCAGCGTCTGAACCCAGCGTGAGGCCGGGCCCACGCGCGGGTGGGCGCGCCGTCTCGGCCACCGAGTCGTACGGCGGTCGCCGAGACGGTTCAGCCGAGGATGACGCCTGAGGCTCAGACTTCGGCCATGCCCTCGTGCATCCGCCAGGCCCAGACCCGACGGGCGGTCACGTCGCCGGTACCGGCGACGTGGAACTGTCATACATTGGCAGCCGTCTATCGAGCCGTGACGGCCCGGAATTACCCTGCCCGTGCGCATCCGGGGGGCCGGATGACCGGGGTGGGGGTCGCATGTCTGAGCAGTGGATACCTTCCGGCACTCATCAGACGTCACACGGGTCACCCGAGCTGGCCCGCGCCGGCACCGAGGTGCGGACACTGCCCGAGTTGGCCGGGTTGCTGCGCCAGCTACGCCGCCGCGAAGCCCGTCAGCAGGGCGAGACCCTGCTGACGTACCGGCAGTTGGCCGCGAAGACCGGCTGGTCGCGAGGGATCATCGGGGAGTACTTCGCCGGCAACGTCCTGCCGCCGCCGGAGCGGTTCGACGCCCTCATCCGACTGCTCGGGGCCACCCCCGCCGAACAGGGAGTGCTGGCCACCGCGCGGGACCGGGTCGAGGAGCGACGTCGACGCCCGAACCGCGACCACGCCACCACCGGGCGGGCGGTGGCACGGGCCAGGGCCGGCGGCCCGCGCGCCGGGGCCACGTCCCTCCGGTTCCCGATACCCCGCCAACTACCCCCGGCGCTGCCCGGCTTCGTCGGACGGGCAGCTCAACTCGCCCAGCTCGATGCCGAATGCGCTCGCGTCGTGGCACCCGGGGACGACGGCGCGGCGTCAGTCACCGTCATGACGTTGTCCGGTACGGCCGGGGTCGGCAAGACGACCCTCGCGGTCACCTTCGCGCACCGGGTCGCCGATCGCTTCCCGGACGGGCAGCTCTACGTCGACCTGCGTGGGTTCGACTCCACCGGAACGGTGGTGACGGCCGTCGAGGCGATCCGAGGCTTCCTGGAGGCCCTCGAGGTACCACCCGAACGCATCCCCACCCACCTGCCCGCGCAGGTGGGCCTCTACCGCAGCCTGCTCGCCGGCCGCCGGATGCTGGTGCTGCTGGACAATGCCCGCGACGCCGACCAGATCCGACCGCTGCTGGTCGGCAGCCCGCACTGCCTGGTCCTGGTGACCAGCCGCAATCGGCTCGCCGGGCTGATCGCCGCCGAAGGCGCCCGGCCGATCGGCGTCGACCTGCTCAGCACCCCGGAGGCCTGGCAACTGTTGGCCCGGCGGCTCGGCACGGACCGGTTGACGGCCGAACCGCAGGCGGTGGACGAGATCATCGAGCGGTGTGCGCGGCTGCCGCTGGCGCTGGCCGTGCTCGCCGCGAGAGGTGCGGAGAAGCCGACGTTCCCGCTGGCCACCCTCGCGGCCGAACTGCGGGCGGCGCCGCGACCGCTGGACTCGTTCGACGGAGGGGACGCCGGCACCGACGTGCAGGCCGTCTTTTCCTGGTCGTACCGGAGCCTGACCCCGGCGGCGGCCCGCCTGTTCCGGCTCTTCGGCTGCCATCCCGGACCGGACATCGGGTTCGCCGCAGCGGCCAGTCTGGCCGGGCTGCCCCGGGCCCGGGTGCCCCGGCTGCTGGCCGAGCTGGCCCACGCGCACCTCGTCACCGAGCACGCCCCCGGCCGGTTCGGCGCCCACGACCTGCTCCGGGCGTACGCGGCCGAGCAGGTCGAACGTCTCGAACCGGAGCACGCCCGGCGGGCCGCGATCCGGCGCGGGCTGGACCACTACCTGCACACCGCCCACGCGGCGGCGCTGCTGCTGCAACCGGGACGGGACCCGGTCACCCTCACCGCCGCCGCGCCGGGTGTGCTGCCCGAGGAGATCAGCGACCTCGGTCAGGCGCTCGCCTGGTTCGGCGTCGAGTATCCGGTGCTGCTGGCGGCGGTCGCCCACGCGAGGCGGGCCGGGTTCGACGGCCACGCGTGGCAGCTGGCCTGGACCCTGGTGGACTTCCTGCAACGCCGGGGGCGGTGGCCGGACCTGGCCGTGGCCCAGCGCAACGCCCTGGCCGGGGCGCAGCGGGCCGGCGACCGACCCGGGCAGGCGAACGCCCACCGCGACCTCGCCCGGGTGCTGTCCCGGCTGGGTCGGGTGAACGAGGCGGCGAGGAACTACCGGCAAGCCCTGGCGATCTTCGCCGAGCTGGGCGACCACACCGGGCAGGCGCGCACCCACCGGGCGTTCGGCGCGATGCTCGACGGGCTCGACCGGCACGCCGAGTCGCTGGAGCAGAGCGAGCGGGCCCTGGCGCTGTACCGGGCCGCCGGGCACGTCGCCGGGGAGGCCAGCGCCCGCAACGCGGTGGGGTGGGCGTACGCCCAGCTCGGCCGGTACGAACCGGCGCTCGGGCACTGCCGGGAGGCGTTGGCGCTGCTGCGGACGACAGGCGACCGGCACGGCGAGGCGAACACCTGGGACAGCCTCGGCTTCATCCACGCCCGACTGGCCGACCACCGAGCGGCGATCCGTTGCTTCCAGCGTGCGATCGGGCTGTACCGGCGGGTCAGCGACCGCTACGACGAGGCGGACACCCTGTCCCGGCTCGGCGAGAGCCGGCAGGCGGTGGGGGACGCGGTCGGCGCCGCGCGTACCTGGCGGCGGGCCCTGGTCATCCTCGACGATCTCGGCCACCCGGACGCCGAGCGGGTACGGGAGCTGTTGACCGGGGAGCCCGGCGGTGACGCTGGGCACACCGTCGGCGGTTGAGCGAGGTGCGCCGCCCGGCGCCCGGCCGGGCACTCCGTAGACTGGTACGGCACCGCTCGTCCGCCCGAAGAAGGAGCCGTCCCGCGTGACCGTCCAGCCCATCCGTCTGTTTGGGGATCCGGTGCTGCGCACGCCGGCCGATCCGGTCGTCGACTTCGACGCCGAGCTACGTCGGCTGGTCGCCGACCTCACCGACACGATGCGTGAGCAGAACGGCGCCGGCCTGGCCGCGCCGCAGCTCGGTGTGAGCCTGCGGGTGTTCACCTTCGACGTCGACGACGTCCTCGGGCACCTGATCAACCCGGTGCTGGAGTTTCCCGACGAGGAGGAGCAGGACGGCCCGGAGGGCTGCCTGTCCATCCCCGGGCTCTACTTCGACACCAAGCGTCGGCAGAACGTCGTCGCCAAGGGCTTCAGCTCGTTCGGCGACCCGATGCAGATCGTCGGCACCGGCCTGATGGCGCGCTGCGTGCAGCACGAGACCGACCACCTCGACGGGGTGCTCTTCCTGGACCGACTGGACCCGGAGGGGCGCAAGGAAGCCATGAAGGCGATCCGCCAGGCCGAGTGGTACGACGCGGCGGCCCCGCCGACTGTCAAGCTCAGCCCGCACATCAGCGACCCCTTCGGTCTGGGGCGCTGACCCGGATGCGCGTGATCTTCGCCGGTACGCCGGCCGTCGCCGTTCCCGCCCTGGCCGCCGTCGCCGCCTCCCGACACGAGCTGGTGGCAGTGGTCACCCGGCCCGACGCGCCCGCCGGGCGTGGGCGGGGCCTGTCCCGCTCGCCGGTCGGCGCGTGGGCCGACGAGCACGGCGTCGAGGTGCTCTCGCCTGCCCGCCCCCGCGAGCCGGAGTTCCTCGACCGGCTGCGCGAGCTGGAGCCGGCCTGCGTGCCGGTGGTCGCCTACGGCGCGCTGGTGCCGCCGGCGGCCCTGGAGATCCCCCAGCACGGCTGGATCAACCTGCACTTCTCCCTGCTGCCCGCGTGGCGTGGCGCCGCACCCGTGCAGCACGCCGTGCTGCACGGCGACGAGCTGACCGGGGCCAGCGTCTTCCAGCTGGAGGAGGGCCTGGACACCGGCCCGGTCTACGGCACGCTGACCGACGAGATCCGCGCCACCGACACCTCCGGTGATCTGCTGGGTCGGCTCGCCGACTCCGGTGCCGGGCTGCTGGTGGCGGTGCTCGACGCGATCGCCGACGGCACCGCCCGCGCCGAGCCGCAGCCGGCCGACGGGGTGTCGCTGGCGCCGAAGCTGACAGTGGACGACGCGCGGGTGCGCTGGAGCGACCCGGCCTTCGCCGTGGACCGGCGGATCCGGGCCTGCACGCCCGCGCCGGGTGGCTGGACCACGTTCCGCGACGAGCGGGTGAAGCTCGGCCCGGTCGTCCCGGTGCCCGACGGCCCCGAGCTGAAGCCGGGGGAGTTGCTGGTGGAGAAGTCCCGGGTGCTGGCCGGTACGGCGACAGTGCCGGTACGTCTCGGCGAGGTCCGCGCCGCGGGCAAACGGGCGATGGACGCGACCGACTGGGCGCGCGGCGTCCGGGTCGGCACTGGAGAGGACTTCGCGTGACGGCACCGGAGGGAACCCGACCGACGCGCTCCGGCCCGTCGACCGGCCGTGGCGGGGATCGCCGCCCGGTCCGACCACCGCTGGACCGACCGCGTCGCGCCGCGTACGAGGCGGTGGCGGCGGTGCATCGGGACGACGCGTTCGCCAACCTGGTGCTGCCCATCATCCTGCGGGAGGAGGGGCTGTTCGGTCGGGATGCGGCCTTCGCCACCGAGCTGACCTACGGCACCCTGCGCCACCTGGGCACGTTGGACGCGATCCTGACCGACGCGGCCGGCCGGGACGTGGCCCGGATCGACCCGCCGGTACGCGACGCGCTGCGGCTCGGGGCGTACCAACTCCTGCACACCCGGGTGCCGCCGCACGCCGCGGTCTCGTCGACTGTGGACCTGGTCCGTTCGGTCGCACCGGGCGCTACCGGTTTCGCCAACGCGGTGCTGCGCGAGGTGTCCACCCGTGACGCGGACGCCTGGGTGGCGAAGCTCGCCCCACCGATGGAGACCGACCCGGTCGGGCACCTCTCGTTGGCGTACAGCCACCCGCAGTGGATCGTGCGGGCGTTCTCCGAGGCGCTCGGCGGCGATCTGGGTGAGACGGAGCGCCTCCTGATCGAGGACAATGAGCGACCGCCGGTGCACCTGTGTGCCCGGCCCGGCCTGATCGACCCGGTCGAGCTGGCCGACCAGGTCGGTGGAGCGCCCGGTGCCTTCTCGCCGTACGCCGTCTATCTGCCCGGCGGGTCGCCGGGCGACATCCCGGCGGTGGTCGACGGCCGGGCCCACGTCCAGGACGAGGGCTCCCAACTGGTGGCCACCGCGCTCGCCGACGCACCGCTGGACGGCCCGGACGGGCGGTGGCTGGACCTGTGCGCCGGCCCGGGTGGCAAGGCCGGGCTGCTCGGCGCGCTGGCCGCGCAGCGGGGTGCCCGGGTGACAGCGGTGGAGGTGGCCGAGCACCGCGCTCGGCTGGTCTCCCTGGCGACCCGGGACCTGCCGGTGGCGGTGCTGACGATGGACGGCCGTGAGGTCGGCGGGGACCCGAAACTGCCGGAGGAGCACTTCGACCGGGTGCTGGTCGACGCACCGTGCACCGGGCTGGGGTCGCTGCGTCGTCGGCCGGAGTCGCGCTGGCGTCGCCAACCGTCGGACCTGCCGCCGCTGACCCGGCTGCAACGGGAGCTGCTCGGCGCGGCGCTGCGGGCGGTCCGCCCGGGTGGCCTGGTCGCCTATGTCACCTGTTCGCCGCACACCGTCGAGACGCACGTGACGGTGACCGAGGCGGCCCGCCGTAGCGGGGTCGCTGTGGACTTCGTGGACGCCCGCCCGCTGCTGCCGGCCGGCATGCCCGGTCTCGGTGACGGGCCGACCGTGCAGCTCTGGCCACACCGCCACGGCACCGACGCGATGTTCCTCGCCGTCCTGCGCCGAGGCTGATCCGTTCCACGCGTCCGGCCGGTCAGCCGACCGGCCGGACGCGGTGCGATCACGCTCGGCTCGACCGCCACGCCCTAGGTGACCGGGAGGCCCTTGGTGCCGGCGTTCTTCATCGAGCGGGTCAGGTTCCGGTCGGAGATCCAGAGGAAGCACTGCACGCCCCGGTTCCCGTTGCGCCACTCCTCCTCGTACGGCTGGTAGTAGATCGTGCCGGCGCGGAAGTCGAGCTGGGAGTTGTCCGGGACCTTGGCGTACTTGGCGATCATCGTCTGGCAGGCCCGGTGGGTCCGCTTGGTGCTGCGGGTGAACTCGGCGTAGCTGGTGTTCGGCGCCTGCCAGACGCCGACGAACTCGGCGTGGTGCTTGGCGGTGCAGGAGACCGGGGCCATCTCGTCGATGTCGTCCTTGACCAGCTTCGGGTTGAAGCAGCGGTACGCCAGCGGGGCCGCTCCGGACAGCGCGCCCTTGAGGCTGCCGGTGCGCAGGTCGACGGCGGTGTCGTCGATGCTGGCGATCTCGGTGACGTCGCAGCGGTACCAGCGGGCCCCGCCCGACCAGGCCTGCGGCGACGGCAGCACGACGGTCAGGCCGAGCCGCCCGGAACGCCAGTCGGCTCCCACCGCCTTGTTGACCGCCGTGTCGCACCCGGTCTGCGCGGCTCGCATGCCGGGCGAGCCGGGCTGCGGGGGCGTGCCACCCTCGGCACCCGGGCCGGTGAGGGTGCCGACGTGCATGGTCTCCACCCGGTGCGCCTCCGTGCACGCCGTCGGGTTGTAGCCAGTCAGGAAGCCGACCTGCTGGGAGCTCTGGTGGCAGACGTCGGCAGCGGGGACGAACTGCTGCGCCGCGACGGGCGCCGGCCAGTCGTCGATGAGGTCACTGTCGACTCCGGCGGGTGCGCCGCACCCGGCCAGCGCCAGGGCCAGCGCCCCACCCCCGGCGAACGCCGCCAACCACCGTCGCATCCCGACCTCCCGCCGCTGCCGGCCCCCGACCGGACCCAGCCGGTCGATAGCGCCACGGCGCAGCAGCATACGGCAACGATGCTCAGATCGCGGGCAGTCCCTCAGGACCGGCGCCGCGCATCGAGCGGGTGAGTTTGCGGTCGTCGCTCCACAGGAAACAGCGCACTCCACGGTCGCCCTCCTCCCACTCCCGTTGCGACGGCGGGTAGTAGATGGACCCGGCCCGGTACGGCAGTTCGCTGTTGTTGGGCACCGCCGCGAACTCGGCGATCAGCGCCATGCAGCGTCGGTGCGCCTGCTCGGCGGACCTGGCGAACTCCGCCCAGCTCATGTCCCGCTCCTCGTAGACGCCCACGAACTCGGCGCGGTGCGGCTCGGTGCAGAGCACCGGCGCCATGTAGTTGAGGTTGTCGCCGATCAGCTTGGGGTCGAAGCAGCGGTGCGTCAGGGGCGTGTCGCCGATCAACGCGCCGCGCAGGCTGCCGGTGCGGTTCACCGGTCGGGTGTTGTCGATGCTGCCGGTCTCACTGAGGTCGCAGCGGAACCAGCGGGCGCCGCCGGCCCAGGCGGGCGCGGACGGCAACGCGAGGGACAGCGCGAGTCGGGCCGTGTGCCAGTCGCCGCCGAGCACCTCCCGGGCCCGCTGGTCGCACTCGGCGCGAGCCGTGCGCAGCGCCGACGATCCGGGTTCCGGTCGGGCCTCGGTCAGCGCGTCGGGCCCGACGAAGGTGCCGACGTGGATGCTCTCGGCCAGGTGGTTGCGCGCGCAGTCCACCGTCTCGTACGTGCTGGCCTGCACGACAGTGGCGATCCGCGGCAGGCAGGTGTCGGTGGCGGGGGTGAACGGCTTCGGAACCCGCAGGGTCGGCCAGTCGTCGGTGAGATCACCGTCCGCGCCTCGCGCCGGCGCGCAGCCGGCCAGCAGCATCGTCGTGACGCTGGCCAGCACCAGCGCAGGAAGCCACCGTCGCATCGTCCGCCCTCCCGGGAGCTGGCGGCCGGTCGCCGCGCCCCGCGGCGAGACCCCGGCGGGCGTGCAGCCTACGGCACCGTCCCGGTTGGAGTGTCGTCGCGTTTCCGTCGATCGGCCAGTGGCTGATGTCTGTTCGTCCGGATTCGGGGGTCCGGAGCGTCCAATTCTGCACCAATGGTCACTGCTGGGTCACAGCGCGTCCCCAAAGGTGGCGCGATGCGGGTGGCGGGTGGCCACGTTCGTACACTGGCCCCGTGACCGTACCGCCGCCGATCGTCGCGCCGAGCATCCTGGCCGCCGATTTCGCCCGCCTCGCCGAAGAAGTCCGCGCCGTCGAGGACGCCGCGGACTGGTTGCACGTCGACGTGATGGACAACCACTTCGTGCCGAACCTGACCATTGGGCTGCCCGTGGTGCAGAGCCTGCGGGCCGTCACGGCGATGCCCTTCGACGTGCACCTGATGATCGAGGACCCGCGCCGGTGGGCCCCCGGGTACGCCGACGCCGGGGCGTACAACGTCACCTTCCACGCGGAGGCGTCCGACGACCCGGTGGCGCTCGCCAAGGACCTGCGTTCGGCCGGCGCGAAGGCGGGCCTGGCCATCGACCGGGACACCCCGATCGAGCCCTACCTGGACCTGCTGCCCAGCTTCGACACCCTGCTGATCATGACGATCAAGGCGGGCTTCGGTGGGCAGCGGTTCATTCCGCAGCTCCTGGAGAAGGTGCGGACGGCCCGGCGGCACGCGTCGGCCGGGCACCTGGAGCTGCGCATCGAGGTGGACGGCGGGATCGCCGCCGACACCATCGAGCAGGCGGCCGCGGCCGGCGCCGACGCGTTCGTGGCCGGCACCGCCGTCTACGGGGCCGCCGACCCGGCGGAGGCGGTACGGCACCTGCGGGCACTGGCGGAACGCGCGGCGCCCGGGGCCTGAGGTGGAGCCCGAGGCCGACCGCAAGGACATCATTCTCGTCGTGGACGACGACGAGGACATCGCTCGGTTCGTCGAGTTCAACCTGCGGCTGCACGGCTTCGAGGTGATCCACGCCAGCGACGGCCAGGAGGCCCTGGAGGTCATCGAGCGCCAGCGGCCGGACCTGGCGGTGGTCGACCTCATGATGCCCCGGATCGACGGGCTGGAGCTGACCCGCCGGCTGCGCGCCGACCCGATGACGTCCGCCCTTCCGGTGATCATGCTGACCGCCAAGGGAATGACAGTCGACAAGGTGCACGGGCTCAGCGCCGGCGCGGACGACTACCTGGTCAAGCCGTTCGACACCGCCGAACTGGTGGCCCGGGTCTCGTCCACGCTGCGCCGCAACAAGGAGTTCCGGGAGGTCTCCCCGCTGACCGGGCTGCCCGGCAACAGCCGGATCCGTCGGGAGATCAGCGATCGGGTCCGAAACGGCGTGGACTACGCCGTCGGCTACGTCGACATCGACCGGTTCAAGAGCGTCAACGACCGGTACGGCTTCGTGCGCGGCGACGACTTCATCTCCGCGCTGGCCCGCAGCCTGCACCGGGCGGTGGTGGGCGTGGGGCTGCCACCGGCCTTCCTCGGTCACGTCGGCGGTGACGACTTCGTCATCGTCTGCGCCCCGGACCAGGTGCGCCCACTGACGTCCCGGGCGGTCGTCGACTTCGAGAACGCCGCCGACACGCTCTACGACCAGACCGACCGGGAGCGCGGCTTCGTCGAGTTGAAGGATCGACGTGGCAACATCCGGCGGGCGGCCCTGGTCACGCTCTCCATCGGGGTGTCCCTCTCCGACGCCGGCAAGCGGTTCACCGACCCGCTCGAAGCGATCGCGGTGGCCTCGGAGATGAAGACGGTGGCCAAGAGTCAACCGGGCTCGTACGTGGCGGTGGACCGGCGTCGCGGCGTCACCTGAGCGTGATAACGCTGTGAAGTAGCTCGCCTAGGTGGCGACGGAGCCGGATCGGCGTGTAAGACTTTCCGGGTACCCACCACGCGCTGGCGGGACTCGGTGAAATTCCGAACCGGCGGTGATCCACGGTCCAACCGTGGTCAGCCCGCGACCCGGACGGCTCTGCCGTCCGGTGGACCTGGTGAAAATCCGGGGCCGACGGTTGGGGGCGGTTCGTCCGCGCCCAGACAGTCCGGATGGGAGACAGCGCGCGGGACGGACGGGTCCGAGCCGGCCGCTGGCTTCAGCGTGCCGTGCCGACCCCCCGGGGGCGGCTGTGCCGTTCCCGGAATCCGCCACCGCCTGCCAGTGGCCCCATGGCCACCGCCTCCCTGACCGCCCGCGCGCGGACCGGGCGAGTGAGAGGGCAGGGGCAGCGCGATGGCCAGCGTCTCCGTTGATGAGGCGATGCGGCGTGCGATCGAGTTGGCAGCGCGCGGGCTCGGCACCACCAGCCCCAACCCCGTGGTCGGGTGCGTGCTCCTCGACGAGGACGGCGAGGTCGTGGGCGAGGGCTTCCACGCGTACGCCGGGGGGCCGCACGCCGAGATCGTCGCCCTGGCGCAGGCCGGGCGGCGGGCCAAGGGCGGCACCGCTGTCGTCACCCTGGAACCCTGCGACCACACCGGCCGCACCGGCCCCTGTAGTTCCGCGCTCGTCCAGGCCGGGGTGGGCCGTGTGGTCATCGCCGTACCTGACCCGAACCCTGTCGCTTCCGGGGGCGCCGCCACCTTGCGCGCCGCCGGGGTCCGGGTGGATCTGGGGGTACGCGGCGAGGAGGCCGAGGCCGGCAACGTCGCGTGGCTGACCTCGATGCGCCGGGGCTGGCCGTACGTGATCTGGAAGTACGCCGCCACGCTCGACGGGCGCTCCGCCGCGGCGGACGGCACCAGCATGTGGATCACCTCGGAGGCGGCCCGGATCGACGTGCACGCGCTGCGCGGCACTGTCGACGCGGTCATCGCCGGGGTGGGCACCGTGCTCGCCGACGATCCCCGGTTGACCGCCCGCAACCTGCGCGACGGCAGCCTGGCCATCCGGCAGCCGCTGCGGGTGGTGGTGGACAGCTCGGGGCGTACCCCGGCTGACGCCAAGGTCCGCGACGGCGCCGCACGCACGTGGATCGCGACCGCCGACGAGGTCGGCGCCGGCCCGGACGGCCGGGTCGACCTGTCGGCGCTGCTCGCGGCGCTGCACCTGCGCGGGGTCCGCGCGGTGCTGTTGGAGGGCGGCCCCCGGCTGGCCGGCGCGTTCCTGAACGCCGGCCTGGTCGACAAGATCGTCGGGTACGTCGCGCCGCGGCTGCTCGGCGCCGGCCCGACCGCGCTGGTCGACGCGGGAGTGACCACCATCGCCGAGGCCATCGATCTGGAGTTCGTCGACGTTACGCAGATCGGTCCGGATCTCCGGATCACCGCTTTGCCCCGCAAAAGGGAGGGCTGAGATGTTCACCGGCATTATCGAGGAATTGGGCGAGATCGTCCGGGTGGAGCCGACGGCAGGCGATTCGGCGCTGGTGGGCGTACGCGGCCCACTGGTCACCTCCGACGCCCGGCACGGCGACTCGATCGCCGTCAACGGTGTCTGCCTGACGGTCGTGGAGGTGGCCGACGGTGTCTTCACCGCCGACGTGATGGGGGAGACGCTGCGCCGCTCCGCGCTGGGCGCGCTGCGCCCCGGCGACCCGGTCAACCTGGAGCGGGCCGCCGCGCTCGGTAGCCGCCTCGGCGGGCACCTGGTGCAGGGGCACGTCGACGGCGTCGGTGAACTCATCTCCCGGGAGCCGGCCGAGCAGTGGGAGACCGTCCGGTTCCGGCTGCCCGCCGCCCTGTCCCGGTACGTGGTCGAGAAGGGCTCGATCACCATCGACGGTGTCTCGTTGACTGTCGCCGCCGTCGGCGCGGACGAGTTCGCCGTCGGGCTGATCCCCACCACGCTCAAGCTGACCACGCTCGGCGCGAAGGGCGTCGGCGACCCGGTCAACCTGGAGGTCGACGTGCTGGCCAAGTACGTCGAGCGGCTCCTCGGCGACCGGCTCACCGACGCCGACGCCAGCGGGCTGGCCGCGAACCCGGGTGGGGTGGCCTGATGGGCCCGCTCAGTTGGCTGCTGGACGCGCAGGTGCACGTCGCCGGCTCGCCGGTGCTGGCCAGGGAGATCGTCGGCAACGCGTTCGGGCTGGTCTCGGCGCTGCTCGGGTTGCGCCGGCTGGTCTGGGCGTGGCCGGTCGGCATGATCGGTAACGCGCTGCTCCTCACCGTCTTCCTCGGCGGGGTGTTCGCCACCCCCCAGGAGCACGACCTGTACGGGCAGGCCGGCCGGCAGGTGTTCTTCTTCGCTGTCAGCGTCTACGGCTGGTGGCGCTGGCAGCGCAACCGTCGCGCCGACGGTGGGCAGGCTGCGGTCGTTCCGCGCTGGGCCACCGGACGGGAGCGACTGATGCTGCTGGTGGCCGCCGTGATCGGCACCGCCGCGGCCTACCCGCTGCTCAAGGCCCTGGGCTCGTGGGGCCCGCTGCCCGACGCCTGGATCCTCACCGGCAGCCTGCTGGCCACGTACGGCATGGCCCGCGGCTGGGTGGAGTTCTGGCTGCTCTGGATCGCTGTGGACGTGGTCGGGGTGCCGCTGCTGCTGCGCGGCGGGTTCTACCCGTCGGCCGTCATGTACCTGATCTACGGCGCCCTCTGCGTCTGGGGCTTCGCCGCCTGGTGGCGCACCTCGCGCGCCGCGGCCACCGTCCGTACGCCCATCTACCGGGAGGCCGTCGCATGACCAGCTTCGGAAGCATTGAGCAGGCGATCGCGGACATCGCGGCCGGCCGGCCGGTCGTCGTGGTCGACGACGCGGACCGGGAGAACGAGGGCGACCTGATCTTCGCGGCCGAGTTGGCCACGCAGGAGCTGATGGCGTTCATGGTGCGCTACACCTCCGGCTACGTCTGCGTGGCGCTGACCGAGAGCGAAGCCGACCGGCTCGACCTGCCGCCGATGCACCACACCAACCAGGACCGGCGCGGCACCGCGTACACGGTGACGGTGGACGCCCGCGAGGGGGTCAGCACCGGCATCTCGGCGGCCGACCGCGCGCACACCAGCCGGCTGCTCGCCGACGCGGCGACCGACCCGACCGACCTGGCCCGCCCCGGGCACGTGGTGCCGCTGCGCGCTCGCGAGGGCGGGGTGCTGCGCCGACCGGGGCACACCGAGGCGGGGATCGACCTGACCCGGCTGGCCGGGCTGCGCCCGGCCGGCGTGCTCTGCGAGCTGGTCAACGACGACGGCACCATGATGCGCCTGCCGGACCTGGAGAAGTTCTCCGCCGAACACGGCCTCACGCTGGTCACCATCGCCGACCTGATCGCCTACCGTCGGCGTACCGAGAAGCAGGTCGAGCTGGTCGCCGACGCCCGGATGCCGACGAAGCACGGGGTGTTCCGGGCGCTCGGCTACCGCGCCGAGCACGACCCGGCCGAGCATGTCGCGATGGTGCTGGGTGACCTCGGTGACGGCCAGGACGTGCTGGTCCGGGTGCACTCCGAGTGCTTGACCGGGGACGTGTTCGGCTCGTTGCGCTGCGACTGTGGGCCGCAGCTGGACGCCGCGCTGGCGCGGGTCGGGCAGGAGGGCCGGGGCGTGGTGCTCTACGTGCGTGGGCACGAGGGGCGCGGCATCGGGTTGCTGCACAAGCTGCAGGCGTACCAGTTGCAGGACCTGGGCCGCGACACCGTCGACGCCAACCTCGACCTGGGCCTGCCGGCCGATGCCCGCGACTACGGCACCGGCGCGCAGATCCTCTACGACCTGGGCGTGCGGTCGATGCGGTTGCTGACCAACAATCCGGCCAAGCGGGCCGGACTGGAGGGGTACGGGTTGACCATCACCGGCCGCGAGGGGCTGCCGGTCGGCGCGCACCCGGAGAACATGCGCTACCTGCGCACCAAGCGGGACCGGATGGGTCACCTGCTGGACGAGTTGGACGAGGTGTCCGAGGCGCCGCTGGGGCGCCCGGTCGCCAACGACGAGATCGGAGCATGACGATGGCGGGTTTCGGTGAGCCGGGAGTCGAGGCGGTCGACGCCACGGGCCTGACCGTCGGGGTCGTTGCCGCCCGCTGGCACGGCGAGCTGACCGACCACATGCTGGAGCGTGCGGTGGCCGCCGCCGAGGCGTGCGGCGCGCGTTCCGTGGTCGCCCGGGTCGCCGGCTCGGTCGAGCTGCCGGTGGTCGCGCAGGCCCTCGCCCGCCGCTGCGACGTGGTGGTCGCCCTCGGCGTGGTGGTCCGTGGGTCCACCGCCCACTTCGACTACGTGTGTCGTTCGGTCACCGACGGGCTGACCCGGGTGGCGCTGGACGAGGGCAAGCCGGTGGCGCACGGGGTGTTGACGGTGGAGACCATCGAGCAGGCCCGCGACCGCGCCGGTCTGCCCGGCTCGGCGGAGGACAAGGGCTGGTCCGCCACAGTGGCGGCGCTCGACGCGGCGCTGGCCGTACGGACGGTGGCTGCGGGCAACGCCCAGCGGGTCGGCTTCGGCGGTTGATGCCTCGGCCGTCTCCGAAGGCCCGCCTTCAGAGACGGCCGGCCTCGATGATCCGGCGCAGGAACTGCCGGGTACGAGGCTGCGTCGGCTCGCCGAGCACCTGCTCGGGCGGGCCGCTCTCGACGACCCGCCCGGCGTCGAGGAAGCACACCTCGTCGGCGACCTCCCGGGCGAAGCCCATCTCGTGGGTGGCCAGCACCATTGTCATGCCGTCGGCCTTCAGGTCGCGGATCATCGCCAGCACCTCGCCGACCAGCTCCGGGTCGAGCGCGGAGGTGACCTCGTCGAGCAGCATCAGTCGCGGTGAGTTGGCCAGCGCCCGGACGATCGCCACCCGCTGCTGCTGCCCGCCGGAGAGCCGGTCCGGGTAGGCGTCCGCCTTGGCGCCGAGCCCCACCCGGTCGAGCAGTTCCCGGGCCTGCGCCTCGGCCTCCGCCCGGCCCCGCCGGTGTACGCGGCGCGGCGCGAGGGTGATGTTGTCCAACACGCTCAGGTGCGGAAAGAGGTTGTACGCCTGGAACACCATGCCGATCCGCCGCCGGACCTGGTCCGGGTCCACCCGGGGATCGGAGATGTCCTCCCCGTCCAACTCGATGGTGCCGTCGTCCAACTCGTCCAGCAGGTTGACGCAGCGCAGCAGTGTCGACTTGCCGGACCCGGACGCGCCGATCAGTGCCACCACCTGATGCTCGGCGACGGTCAGATCGAGGTGGTCGAGCACGGCGTGCCCGCCGTACTCCTTGCGCAGACCCCGACAGCGCAGCAACGCCATGGGTCAGCCTCCCGACTGTCGGCGGGCCGCGCGCAGCGTCACCCAGTCGGTGACCGCGATCAGCGGGATGGCGAGCAGCACGAAGAGCACCCCCGCCACGACGTACGGCGTGTAGTTGAAGGTTTGGGCGGTGGCGATCTGCGCGGCACGGACCGCGTCGATCGGCCCCGCGAGGGAGACCAGCCCCACGTCCTTCTGCAACGCCACCACGTCGTTGAGCAGGGGTGGCGCCACCCGCCGGACGGCCTGCGGCAGGACCACGTGCCGCATCGTCTGCCGGTGGCTCAGGCCCAACGAGCGGGCCGCGGCGAGTTGGCTGGAGTGCACCGACTCGATGCCGGCCCGGAACACCTCGGCGAGGTAGCCGCCGTAGGTGAGGACCAACGCGATCCCACCCAGCACCAGCACCGGCGGCATGCCCTGCAACCGCAGGCCGGGCACGCCGAGGGTGAGCAGGTACAGCACGATGATCAGCGGTAGGCCGCGGAAGGTGTAGGTGTAGCCGGCGGCCAGCGCGCGGACCGGGAAGAAGACCGGCCCGCGCAGCGTCCGCAGCACGGCGATCACCAGCCCGAGCAGCAGCGCGCCGACCGCACAGCAGACCAGCAGCCGTATGTTGAGCCAGAGCCCGCTCAGCACCGTCGGCAGCGCGTCGCGGGCGATCTCCGGATCCAGGAACGACTGCCGGACCCGGTCCCAGCCCGGCGCCCCGGTCACCGCGATCACCAGCAGCGTGCCGAGCGCCGCCGTCGAGGACGCCGCGACGAGCACGCTGTAGACGGTCTGCCGACGCCGGTACGCCGACCGGCGCAGTTGCGCCTCCGAGGGCACATGATCCAGTAGCGTCACCGCAGCTCGGCCGCCCCCGCCACCTGCGCGAGCCACTTCTGTTCCAGCTCCTTCAGCGTGCCCGCCGTGGTGAGCTGACCGACCGCCCCGCTCACGCAGGAGGTCAGTGGGGAGTTCTTGTCCAGCAGCAACCCGAACGCCTCGGGCGTACCGACCTGCGGCACCTGCCCGACGATCGTGGCGTCGGTGATCTCCGCGCCGGTGATGTAGAAGGCGGTTGGAAGGTCCACCACGAGACCGTCCAGCTGCCCGTTCTGAAGGGCCTTCTTGGCGTCGTCGTTGCTGTTGTAGACCTGCGGCTTGGCGGTCGGCTTGATCACGTCGGTGATCGCCTGGTAGCTGGTGGTGCCGACCTGCGCGCCGAGCCGGGCGTCCCGCAGGTCGGCCAGCGACTTCCGGCCGGCGATCTTCGAGGACTTCAACGCGATGACTGTCTGCCGCACCAGGTAGTACGGCGCGGAGAAGTCGACAGCCTGCTTGCGCTCGTCGGTGATGGAGAACTGGTTGATGTCGAAGTCGAAGTCCTTCGGCCCCGGCGCGATGGCGGTGTCGAACTTGACCCTGGTCCAGGTGACGTCGGCGCGGCCGTAGCCGAGCTTCTCGGCCACCGCGTACGCGACGGCGGATTCGAAGCCCTCGCCGCTGTCCGGCTTGTCCTTGGCGAACCACGGTTCGTACGCGGGCTGGTCGGTGGCGATGGTCAGCTTGCCCGGCGTACGCGTGGGCAGGCTGTCCTTGGCGCAGGACGGCGGGGCGGTGACAGTGGGGGTGGGTTTCTCGTCCTGTGGCGCGCATCCGGCGGTGGCTACGACGACGGCGCCGGCGAAGGTGAGCGCGAGGAGACGTGAGCGGCTGGCCATGGCGGACAGCGTAGAGCTCCATGGGCATCGATAGGCAATTGTCCCACCATGTTGGTAGGGAATTGTCCGCTTGCTGGATTCCGACGGACCCGGACGTGGGGTGCCGCGCGGGTGGCTGGAAGAATCGTTCCCCGTGAAGACGTTCGAGGAGTTGTTCGCCGAGCTGCAGGCCAAGGCCGCCGCCGGCACCCCGGGGTCGGGCACCGTCGCCGCGCTGGACAAGGGCGTGCACTTCATCGGCAAGAAGGTCGTCGAGGAGGCGGCCGAGTCGTGGATGGCCGCCGAGCACGAGGGGCCGGAGCGCACCGCCGAGGAGATCTCCCAACTGCTCTACCAGGTCCAGGTGCTGATGCTCGCCAGTGGTCTCGAGCTCAAGGACGTCTACCGACATCTGTGAGTGCCCCCACCCCTGTTGATCGCCAACCGGATCGAAGGAGCACTCCGTCATGCTGCGTGTCGCCATTCCCAACAAGGGCACCCTGGCCGAACCGGCCGCCCAGATGCTGCGTGAGGCGGGCTACCGCCAGCGCACCGACCCCAAGGACCTCGTCTGCCGCGACGAGGCCAACGACGTCGAATTCTTCTACCTGCGTCCGAAGGACATCGCCACCTACGTCGGCTCCGGTGACCTCGACCTCGGGATCACCGGCCGGGACCTGCTGATCGACTCGGCCGCGCCGGCCGAGGAGGTCGTCGACCTCGCCTTCGGCCGGGCCACCTTCCGCTTCGCCGCCCGCCCCGACGACATCGCCTCCGTGCAGGAGCTGGGCGGTCACCGCATCGCCACCGCGTACCCGGGGCTGGTCGAACGGCACCTCGGCGAGGTGGGCGTCAAGGCCGACGTGATCCGCCTCGACGGCGCCGTGGAGAACGCCGTACGCCTCGGTGTCGCTGACGTGATCGCGGACGTGGTGGAGACCGGCGCGACCCTGCGCCAGGCGGGCCTCGTGGTCTTCGGTGAGCCGTTGCTGCGCTCGTCGGCGGTGCTGGTCCGGCGTGCCGGCGCGCCCGCGCAACCGCAGGCCGAGCAGTTGCTGCGCCGCCTGCACGGTGTGCTGGTGGCCCGCCGCTACGTGATGCTCGCCTACGACGTGCCGGCCGGTCTGCTGGACCGGGCCAGCGGGCTCACTCCGGGCATCGAGTCGCCCACGGTGTCGCCGCTGCACCGCGAGGGCTGGGTGGCGGTGCAGGCCATGGTGCTCCGCGACGACGTGCACCGCATCATGGACGAGCTGTACGAACTGGGCGCCCGCGCCATCCTCGTCACCAACATCCACGCCTGCCGCCTCTGACCGTCCCCGGCCGGTGCGGCCCGGCGCACGCGGGACCCGTCCCGCGGCCCCGCCCGGACCGGGAAGATCGCGCTCGATCATGGAAATAGTGGCCTCCAGCTCGGCGGAGGCCACTGGATCCTGGATCGAGCACGATCTTGGGGCGGCTGGCCGCCTGTGGGCTCGGGGTGGTGGCTCGGCGGGTGGTGCGTTCGATGACCGAGCGCGGGTGGCAGACTGGTGGGGTGAGTGAAACCGAACTGGTCCGCCTGAAGCCCCGCCGCATCCGCGTGGTCTGCTGGTCGGCGGCGGCCGCCCTGGTGGTGGTGTTCGGTCTGGTCGCTACCTCGCTGAGTGGCCCGACCGGCGATGGTTACGGCAGCTTCCAGCGCGGCGACCAGATCGCCATGATCGGCCTCGGCATCTTCGGTGCGCTGGGCTTCCTGCTGTTCACCCGTCCCCGGGTGGAGGCGGACGCCCGGAGCATCCGGGTCCGTAACGTCATCAGCTCCTACGAGCTGCCCTGGGAGGTTGTCCGGGGCGTCCGCTTCGACCGGGGCGCGCCGTGGGCCAGCCTGGAGCTGCACGACGACGACCTGCTGCCGATGGTCGCGTTGCAGGCCGCCGACAAGGAGTTGGCCGTCGACGGGGTCCGCGCGCTGCGCCGGCTGCACGAGGCCCACCAGGTCCGCCTCGCCGAACGCGCCGTCGGCCGCTGACCCAGCGCGGCCGACCCGCCGACCTGCCGGGCGTCTTTGAACACCAGGTCGTGCCCGGTTTGGGGGTCGCCGGGGCGCCGGTGTAGTGTTATCGAGTCGACCAGGCTGTCTCCGCGTGCGAGCAGACAGCCTTGAAAGCGGAGCGCCTGCTCCCACCCGAGTCGCCGCTACGGTGGCCGGGTCCGGTCACCGGTTCCGGGCATGTCCCGGTGCCGGGTGCGCGATCCTGGTGATCGCGCTGACCGGTCGAGCGGGCCCTGGCATGCGCCGGGGCCTTCTGCTTTTCGGGTCGGTTCCCTCCCGGGAGCCGCAGGGGTCGGCGAGTGAGCAGAAACGACTCGAGGAGGCCCCATCAGCGTCGAACCACGCGTGAACGAGCAGATCCGGGCACGTGAGGTCCGACTGGTCGGCCCAGAGGGTGAGCAGGTGGGCATCGTCCCGCTGGAGCGCGCTCTTCAGCTGGCCGCGGACGTCGATCTGGACCTGGTCGAGGTTGCGCCGATGGCGCGCCCGCCGGTGTGCAAGCTCATGGACTTCGGCAAGTTCAAGTACGAGAGCGCACTCAAGGCGCGCGAAGCGCGGCGTAATCAGCAGCAGACCGTCATCAAGGAAATGAAGCTTCGGCCGAAGATCGACCCGCACGACTACGAGACCAAAAAGGGTCACGTGGTGCGGTTCCTCAAGGCGGGCGACAAGGTCAAGGTGACGATCATGTTCCGCGGTCGCGAGCAGAGCCGTCCGGAGCTGGGTTACCGGCTCCTGCGCCGGCTCGAATCCGAGATCACGGAACTGGGATACGTCGAGGCCGCTCCGAAGCAGGACGGCCGAAACATGATCATGGTTCTCGCCCCGCATCGGGCCGTCAAGGCCTCCGCGGTCGCCGCTACGGCGTCTCGCGGCGGACCTCGGGACCGGGCAGGGGACGAGTCCGCCGCTCCGGAAGCCGATGAGACCGCAGCGGTCAGCGAGACCGCAGCAGCCGGTGACACCGGCCTCGCCGCCGACACCAGCAGCGAGTAACAGGGGAGAAGACGTTCCACATGCCGAAGATGAAGAGCCACACGGGTATGGGTAAGCGGGTCAAGGTGACCGGCAAGGGCAAGATCGTTGCCCAGCAGGCCGGCCTCCGCCACAACCTGGAGAAGAAGCCCTCCACCCAGACCCGCCGGCTGACCGGCACGGTCGTGCTGGCCAAGGCCGACGTCAAGCGCATCAAGAAGCTGCTCGGCCGCTGACGCGCGCCACCTTTACGTAATTAGGAGTTGAGATGGCACGCGTCAAGCGGGCTGTAAACGCCCAGAAGAAGCGTCGTACCCTGCTGGAGTCCGCGAGTGGTTACCGCGGTCAGCGCTCCCGCCTGTACCGCAAGGCCAAGGAGCAGGTGCTGCACTCGATGCAGTACGCCTACCGGGACCGTCGCGACCGCAAGGGCGACTTCCGGCAGCTGTGGATTCAGCGGATCAACGCGGGCGCCCGGGCCAACGGGATGACCTACAACCGTCTGATCCAGGGCCTGCGTCTGGCCGGCATCGAGGTCGACCGCAAGATCCTGGCCGACATGGCTGTCAACGACGCCGCCTCTTTCGCGGCGATCGTCGAGCTGGCCCGGGCCGCGGTCACGGCCGAGGGCACCGGCGGCGCGGCGGCTCAGGCCGCCTGATCCCCACGCACCAGAGCGAGGCGTCTCCCGTGTCGGCACCGCCGTCCGGGGGGCGCCTCAATCGTGCCGGAGGAGCGCACACCATGGCTTTCACCCCGCGTACCCCCAGGGTCGTCGCCGCCCGCCGCCTGCAACGCCGCCGGGACCGCGACGCCACAGGCCGTTTCCTGGCCGAGGGCCCGCAGGCGGTCCGCGAGGCCCTCGCGCGGCCGGAGGTGGTCACCGAACTGTTCGGTACGACCACCGCGCTCGACAGGTATCCGGAGTTGGCCGCCACGGCGGCCCGCGCCGACGTGCCGGTCTCCGAGGTGACCGACGATGCCCTCGCGGCGCTGACCGAGACCGTCGCCCCACAGGGGTTGGTCGCCGTCTGCCGGCACCTGGACGTCCCACTGGAGCAGGCCCTCGCGGGTGCGCCCCGGCTGGTGGCGGTGCTCGCCGAGATCCGTGACCCGGGCAACGCCGGCACCGTGCTGCGCACCGCCGACGCGGCCGGCGCGGGTGCGGTGATCTTCGCCGGAGACGCCGTCGACCCGTACAACGGCAAGTGTGTGCGAGCCTCTGCCGGCAGCCTCTTCCACGTCGACGTGGTGCGCGCCCCCGACCCGGTCGCGGTGGTCGACGCGCTGCGCGCCGCCGGGCTGTCGATCTTCGCCACCACCGGGTACGGCGACAACGACCTGGACGACCTGACCGACTACGGTCGGCTCGTCGGGCCCACCGCCTGGCTGTTCGGCTCGGAGGCGCACGGCCTGCCCGAGGAGTTGACCGCCGCCGCCGACACCACGGTGCGGGTGCCGCTGTACGGGCGCGCGGAGAGCCTCAACCTGGCTGCCGCCGCGGCGGTCTGCCTGTACGCTTCAGCGAGAGCGCAGCGCTGAGGGTGATTGCCTCCGGCGCGACTGACAGCAGGGGAGAGCGTCCGTCCATGAACGCGACACGGCGTTCGTTTAGCCAGCCCGCCGGTGTCGGCGGGCGGCGGGCCTGACCTGCTCCCTGCGCAACTCCTACCGGCGGGCTGCGGCACAGCCGCGCGTCCGTAGACTCGCCTAGCCGCCCCGGTGAGGGCTGGCGCCGCCGTGAGGGAGTGCCCGTACGCCATGAGCTACCGCAACGATCCGTACGACCCGAAGCAGGTTGCCCTGCTCGACCCCGCCGCCCTGGCCGAGGCCGTCACGGACGCCACGAAGGCGTTCGAGGCCGCCGCCGACCCGGACGCGCTGAGCGCGCTGCGCTCGGTGCACCTGGGTGACCGGTCACCGGTCTCCCTCGCGCGCCGGGAGATCGGCGCGCTGCCGCCGGCCGCGAAGTCCGACGCCGGCAAGCGGGTCAACGAGGCCCGCCGGGCGATCGAGTCCGCGTACGCCGAGCGCGCCGAGGTGGTCGAGCGCGAGCAGGCCGAGCGGGTGCTGGTCGAGGAGCGGGTGGACGTCACCCTGCCCTACGACCGGCGTCCGCGCGGCGCCCGGCACCCGTTGAGCACCCTGATGGAGTCGATTAGCGACCTCTTCGTCGGGATGGGCTACGAGGTGGCCGAGGGGCCCGAGGTCGACCTGGAGTGGGTCAACTTCGACGCGTTGAACATCCCCGCCGACCACCCGGCTCGCGGGCTGATGGACACCTTCCACATCGCACCGGAGGGTTCCGGCCTGGTCCTGCGGACGCACACCTCGACGGTGCAGACCCGCACGATGCTCAGCCGCAAGCCGCCGATCTACGTGATCGTGCCGGGTCGCGTCTACCGCACCGACGAGATCGACGCCACCCACAGCCCGGTGTTCCACCAGGCCGAGGGCCTGGTGGTCGACAAGGGCATCACGATGGCCCACCTGCGGGGCACGCTTGACCACTTCGCCCGGGCGATGTTCGGCCCCGAGGCGAAGACCCGGTGGCGGCCGCACTACTTCCCGTTCACCGAGCCGTCGGCGGAGTTCGACGTGTGGTTCCCGGAACACCGCGACGGCCCGCAGTGGGTCGAGTGGGGTGGCTGCGGCATGGTCAACCCCCGGGTGCTGCGCGCCTGCGGCGTCGACCCGGAGGTCTACTCCGGATTCGCCTTCGGCATGGGCATCGACCGGACCCTGATGGTCCGGCACGGGGTCAGCGACATCCGCCATCTCTTCGAGGGCGACGTGCGGTTCAGCCGCGCGCTCGGGACCGGGGCGTAGGCGATGCGGGTACGAGACACGGGAACGGTGGTCTGAAGTCATGCGAGTTTCTGTCAGTTGGCTGCGGGAGTACATCGACCTCCCCGCCGACCTGCCCACCGGTGACCTGGAGCAGGCCCTGGTCGACCTCGGCATCGAGGTCGAGTCCGCTGTGGACCTGGCCGAGACCGTCACCGGCCAACTGGTCGTCGGTGAGGTCCGCGAGATCGAGGAGCTCACCGGCTTCAAGAAGCCGATCCGGTTCTGCCGGGTCGACGTGGGTGCCGCCAACGGCACCGGTGAGCCGCAGGAGATCGTCTGCGGTGCCCGTAACTTCGCCCCGGGTGACCGGGTGGTGGTGATCCTGCCCGGCGGCGTGCTGCCCGGCGGCTTCGCCATCGGCGCCCGCAAGACGTACGGGCACAACTCGGCGGGCATGATCTGCTCGGCCAAGGAACTGGGCCTGGGCGACGACCACTCCGGCATCATCGTGCTGGGGCCGGACGTGACGGCCAAGCCGGGCGACGACGCGCGCCCGGTGGTGGGTCTCGACGACGTCGTCCTCGATCTGGAGATCACCCCTGACCGGGGGTACGCGCTGAGCCTGCGCGGCCTGGCCCGGGAGCTGTCGCACGCGTTCGACGTGCCGCTGCGCGACCCGGCCCTCACGCCGGCCCCGGGCGGCACCGATACGCCCGCGTACCCGGTGGAGGTCCGCGACACTGTCGGCTGCGACCGGTTCACGGCCCGCCTGGTCCGCGGGGTCGACCCGACCGCTCCCACACCGTCCTGGATGCAGCAGCGGCTCGTCACCGCCGGCATCCGCAGCATCTCGCTGCCCGTCGACATCACCAACTACGTGATGCTGGAGCTGGGCCAGCCGATGCACGCCTTCGACGCCGACCGGATCGCCGGGCCGCTGGTGGTCCGGCGCGCCGAGGCGGGGGAGAAGCTGACCACCCTCGACGGGGTCAACCGGGTGCTCACCGCCGACGACATGGTGATCTGCGATGACACCGGGCCGATCTCCCTGGCGGCGGTGATGGGCGGCGAGACCAGCGAGGTCGTCGCCGGCACCACCACAGTGCTCTTCGAGGCGGCGCACTGGGACCCGGCGATGGTCGGGCGCACCGCCCGCCGGCACAAGCTGTTCAGCGAGGCCGCGAAGCGCTGGGAGCGGGGTGTCGACCCGGCCGTGGCGCTGGTCGCGCTGGAGCGCGCCGTGCGCCTGCTCACCGAGCACGGTGGGGGCACGCCGAGCGCGGAGATCCTGGACATCGACCACGTCCAGCCGCGTACCCCGATCAGTCTTCCGGCGGACCTGCCGACCCGGCGGGTCGGCGTCGAGTACCCGCCGGCGCGGGTGGTCGCCCTGCTGGAGAGGGTCGGCTGCACTGTCGCGCAGGGCGCGGACCGGTTGTCCGAGGACCCGGGCGCGGTCGGCGTGGCCAGCGGCGTTGGGACGGTGCTGAGCGTCACCCCGCCGACCTGGCGGCCCGACCTGACCGACCCGGCCGACCTGGTCGAGGAGGTCGTCCGCCTCGACGGGTACGACCGGGTGCCGTCGGTGCTGCCCACCGCGCCCCCCGGGCGTGGTCTGACGCCGCGGCAGCGTCGCCGCCGGGCCGTCGCCGGTTCGCTGGCCGAGCGGGGGTACGTGGAGGTGCTCGCGCACCCGTTCGTGTCGCCGGAGCTGGCCGACCAGCTCGGCCTGCCGGCCGACGACCCGCGCCGGCCCGCGGTGCGGCTGGCCAACCCCCTGTCCGAGGAGGAGCCGCTGCTGCGCACCACGCTGCTCGGCCCGCTGCTCGGCATCCTCAAGCGCAACCTCGGCCGGGGTCACCGCGACCTCGCCCTCTACGAGATCGGTGCGGTCTTCCACCCGCGCGTCGGCGCCGGCAGCCCGCCGACGATGGGCGTGGACCGGCGCCCCACCGACGAGGAGTTCGCCGCCGCCGACGCGGTGGTGCCGGCGCAGCCGGTGCACGTCGCGGTGGTGCTCTCCGGCGACCTGGACCCCGCCGGCTGGTGGGGTCCGGGTCGACCGGCCGGCTGGGCGGACGCGATCGAGGCGGCCCGTGACGTGCTGGCCGCCGCCGGGATCCCCGACGAGCGGGTCGAGGTGCGCGCCGCCGAGTACGCCCCGTGGCACCCGGGTCGCTGCGCCGAGCTGCGGGTCGACGGCTCGGTCGTCGGACACGCCGGCGAGCTGCACCCGGTGGTGGTCGCGGCGTTGGAGCTGCCCCGCCGCACCAGCGCGATGGAGCTGAACCTCGACACGCTGCCGCCGACCCCGGTGACGCCGGCGCCGACGGTCTCCGGCTTCCCGCCGGCGCTGATCGACGTGGCCCTCGTGGTGGACGACTCGGTGCCGGCGGAGCAGGTGCGCCGGGCGCTGGAGGCGGGCGCCGGTGAACTGCTGGAGGACGTGCGGCTCTTCGACGTGTACTCCGGCGCGCAGCTCGGCGCCGGCCGCCGCTCGCTGGCGTACAAGCTGACCTTCCGGGCACCGGACCGGACGCTCACCGTCGAGGAGGCGGTCGCCGCACGGGACGCGGCGGTCGCCGTCGCGGCGGAACGCCTCGGCGCCACCCTGCGCGGCGCGTAACCGGATCGGCTCGTCCCTGCCCCGCGATCTCTTGGTCCGCGGGTCCGGGGTCCGAGTCGCTGGCGGGGCACCTGCGATCAAAGGCCCTGGCCTGGTGATTTCTCACCAGGCCAGGGCCTTTACAGGCGGTGGATTGAATACGACACCCGACGGAGGTTCTCGTGGGTACCTGCGTGGACGGACTGGCTGGAATGTGTTCGGGTGACCATGGACAAGTGACGCCGCACGGAAGCCCGTTCTCGATGTCATGGCACCGGCAGTTGGTGCCGTGACCAGGGAGATTAGGAGACGTCTCGTAACTCCCAGCGCGGTTCGCCGCCGGATGCGATCCTGGGGGCATGACGGGCCCAGGCCAGGATGACGCCGAGGTGGCATACCTGCGGGAGGTCACCGAGGTCGAAGGTGATCTCGACGACGAGGGGGGTAAGCGTCGTTCTCCCGTCGTGAGAGGCGCGAACGGGAGTCGGGTGAGGTCGATCACGCCGACACCGGGCTCCACACACATTCGCCTCGTGTTGGCCTACGCCTTACCATGCGACGCGCGCGCCGTAGCCCTTCCCACGGCCCGCATTCACCGGTGAGGTCCGCCCCAGCTGCCCCCGCCGGTCGCAGCGGCTGAGGGGCTCTGAGAAGAGGTCTGCCTCGGAGCCTGACATCTTCCTGGCCTGCGTCGTCATATTGGTGAGGGCGGCGACCGGTGCCCCGGGGACGGAGTGAAAAATGAAGATTTTCATCGCTGGTGGGCGCGGCCGTGTCGGCTCCCCCCTTGCTGACAAGCTGGAGGCCAGGGGCATCGAGGTGGTCTCGGGAGGACTTGATGACGGGATCGACGTGATCTCTGGCGAGGGGCTCGCCGAGGCCCTGGTCGGAGTCGACACCATCGTGAACGTCCTGAACACCCCCCGCTTTGATGCGGAGGGGGCCATTTCGTTCTTCGAGGGAGCGATCAACAATCTGAATGCGGAGGGCAAGCGGGCAGGTGTGCGTCACCACGTCCTGCTCTCCATCGTCGGCGTCGGACAAGGAGACGCGTCTGAGGTTGGGTACTACCTCGGCAAGGTGGCGCAGGAGAAGGCCGCACGATCCGGTTCGATCCCCGCAACCATCATTCGAGCCACTCAGTTCCAGAGCTACCTTCCCATCCTCATTGACCAGCACTCTGTGGACGGAAAGGTTTTCGCTCCCAGGTCGGTCATCCAGCCTGTCGAGCTGGACGAGGTCATCGAGCTGCTCGCCGAGGCTGCCACGACATTGGAGCCGGGAAGCGAGGTCGAGATCGCTGGACCCGACCGCTTCTACCACGATGACCTCTTCCGTGCCACGCTGGCTGATCGCGGAGACGACCGCGAGGTTGTGACCGTGGAGGCGGAAGGGGCACCCGATGCGATGGTTCCACGTGGCGCTCACCGGGTAGGCACTGTGAGGTACCCCATTTCAGGAATCCCCCTCGCCTGAAACCACAATAAGGGGACGATGGGACGCTCGGCCGTCAGAGGATAGTTGAGGCATGCCGCGCTCAGGTCGGAAAGGGTGCCCAATGTCGGAAGACTTTCCTGCCGAATCCATAGGGTTTGGAGGAGCCGAGCGTGATGAATCGCGGATTCTCGATTCCGTCGCTGCCGAGCGACACCGTTTGATGTCGCTGGCCTTTCGTATGATGGGCACCCTGGCCGATGCTGAAGATGTTGTGCAAGAGACGTATGTCAGATGGTACCGCCTTGGGGCCGAGGAACGCGAAGCGATTGCCACGCCCGCTGCATGGTTGATGCGAGTTGCGAGCCGTATCTCACTCGACATGCTGGGCTCCGCGCGGGCACGACGGGAGACGTACGTCGGACAATGGCTACCGGAGCCAGTCCCATCTGACCTCTTTGCGGACGCAGCGAAGGAGCCAACGAGCTCCAGTCATATCGCCGCCGATCCGCTCGATCGCGTTTCCCTCGATGATACGGTCAGTATGGCTTTGTTGACGGTCCTCGAGTCCATGACCCCAGCGGAGCGAGTGACGTTCGTACTGCATGACGTATTCGGCGTGCCGTTTGGCGAGATTGCCAGTGTTGTAGGCCGTTCACCAGGAGCCGTAAGGCAATTGGCGACGTCCGCACGTCGGCACGTTCGAGGAGGAAGGCGAGCACAAGTTTCTCCTCAACAGCATGATGGAGTTGTTCGGGCGTTCCGCGACGCAACGGTTGGAGGGAATATTGAAGACCTGTTGCGCGTATTGGCCCCAGATGTCGAACTGCGAGTAGATGGCGGCGGATTCGTCAATGCCGCACCTCAGGTTATCCGTGGTTCGGATCATGTGGCGCGGTGGCTCGTGGGAGTGATGCGTAAGCAACCCGCTCTTCGTTTTGAGCGACGAGACACGGCTGACGGTCTCGGATACATGCTGAGGAATGGGGAGCATCGATATGGGATGGCCACCTTCGACGTCAGTGCTGACTGTGTCACGAACGTGTGGCTGATGCTTAATCCACTGAAACTGACGAATTGGCCACTCGACTAAGGGATTGCAGATCATTAACACGTTGTTTTGATCTTGTTGTCCTCGCCGGTCTGTGCCTGGACCCGGTCCTGGAGGGCGGCGAGGGTCGTGGGCGGAGTTGTCGCCGGTGCGATGGTGATGCCGTGTGCCGCGAGCAGTCGCGGGTTCTTCAGGAGGGTGCGGTGCATAGCGCTGCGGCTGGTGCCGAACAGCACGGCGAGGGGTTCCGCGGCCAGGGTGGCCCGCAGGTGGAGCACGGTGGCCAGGACCTGATCGGTCACGGGTCTCGTCCGGGATGCGCATGCCAGACCAACGAGCCTCAGATCGGGAAGCGATCGGTCGCTTGGCCGGCCCGCCCGATGCACCCGCCCCTACCGGATGACTGAGATCGGCTCTCCACAGCCCGGGGAGCCAAAGCATGATCGTCGGCTGGGGGACACGCCGCCGTACAGTGGATCTGTTCATTACCATGCAGTGTGCTGCATGAACTTGCACTCGTGAGTCGTCCTTGTTAATCTTCGCTGCATAGTCATGCGGAGGTGAGTATGGGGATCCGAGTCGCGGTCGCCGGAGCGAGCGGGTACGCCGGAGGCGAGCTGCTGCGCCTGATCGCCGGGCACCCGCAGTTCGACCTGGTCGCCGCCACCGCGCACAGCCAGGCCGGGCACCGCGTCGACGTGGTGCACCCGCAGCTCACCGGGCTCGACCTGGTGCTCGGCGAGACCGACCCGACGATCCTGGCCGATGCGGACCTGGTCTTCCTGGCCCTGCCGCACGGCCAGTCGGCGGCTCTCGCGGCCCAGCTTCCGGCCGAGGTGCGGATTGTCGACCTGGGTGCCGACCACCGGCTGGCCGACCCGTACGCCTGGGCGCAGTACTACGGCGGCACGCACGCCGGGCAGTGGACCTACGGCCTGCCCGAGTTGCCCGGTCAGCGGGAGCTGATCGCCGGCTCCACCCGGGTGGCGAACACCGGCTGCTACGCCGCCGCGATCACCCTGGCGCTCGCGCCGCTGATCGCCGACGGCGCGGCCAGCCCCGCCGACGTGGTGGTGGTCGCCGCCTCCGGCACCTCCGGCGCCGGCCGGGCGACCAAGCCGCACCTGTTGGCCAGCGAGGTGATGGGCGACCTGTCGCCGTACCGGGTGGGCACCCACCAGCACGTACCGGAGATCAAGCAGGCCACGGGCGCGACCGGCCTGTCGCTCACCCCGGTCCTGGCGCCGATGCCGCGCGGCATCCTGGCCACCGTCACCGCGGTGCCGGCGCGCGGCGTCGACCCGCAGGAGGTGCTGGCGCGGGCGTACGCGGACGCGCCGTTCGTGCACGTGCTGCCGGAGGGCCGTTGGCCGCACACCGCCGCCACCCTCGGCTCCAACTCGTGTCACCTACAGGCCACCGTCGACGTCGACTCGGGTCGTCTGATCGTGCTCAGCGCGTTGGACAACCTGGGCAAGGGCGCGGCCGGTCAGGCCGTCCAGAACGCCAACCTGATGCTCGGCCTGCCGGAGACGACGGGCCTGTCGATCTGGGGAGTCACCCCGTGAGCGCGAGGAGTGCAGCGCAGCGGAGCCCCGCAGTCGCGAACGAGAGGCAGGCGCCGTGAGCGTCACCACCCCTCGGGGGTTCCGGGCGGCCGGTGTGGCCGCCGGCCTCAAGGCCAGCGGCGGCGCGGACGTCGCCCTGGTGGTCAACGACGGCCCAGACGCCGGCGTGGCCGGTGTCTTCACCACCAACCGGGTCAAGGCCGCGCCGGTGCGCTGGACCCAGCAGGTGGTGCAGGGCGGTGTGGTCCGCGCGGTGGTGCTCAACTCCGGTGGCGCGAACGCCTGCACCGGTCCGGCCGGTTTTCAGGACACGCACGCCACCGCCGAGCACACCGCCGCCGCGCTGACCTCGGTCAGCCCTCGGCTGATCCTCGGCGCCGGTGAGGTCGCGGTCTGCTCGACCGGCCTGATCGGTGAGCGGCTGCCGATGCCCAAGCTGCTGCCGGGCGTCCGGTCGGCGATCCGCGGGCTGTCCCGCGACGGTGGCCCGGCCGCCGCCGAGGCGATCATGACCACGGACACCCGGCCGAAGACCACTGTGGCCCGGGGGAGCGGCTGGACGGTCGGCGGCATGGCCAAGGGTGCCGGGATGCTCGCGCCCGGGATGGCCACCATGCTCTGCGTGTTGACCACCGATGCGGTGGCCGGGCCGGCGACGCTGGACGAGGCGTTGCGGGAGGCCACCCGGGTCAGCTTCGACCGGGTCGACTCCGACGGTTGCATGTCCACAAACGACACCGTGCTGCTGCTGGCCAGCGGCGCGAGCGGCATCGAGCCGACACCGGCCGAGCTGGCGGCCGCCGTCACCGCGGCCTGTCACGACCTGGCCCAGCAGTTGGTGGCCGACGCCGAGGGCGCCACCAAGCAGATAGCCATCGACGTGGTCGGCGCGGCGGACGAGGACGAGGCGGTCGAGGTGGGCCGTACGGTGGCCCGCAACAACCTGGTCAAGACGGCGTTGTTCGGCAACGACCCGAACTGGGGTCGGATCCTCGCCGCCGTCGGCACCACCGCCGCCGCGTTCGAGCCGGACGAGGTGGACGTGGCGGTCAACGGGGTGTGGGTGTGCCGGGGTGGCGCCGCCGCCGAGGACCGCTCGAAGGTCGACCTGACCGGGCGGGACGTGACCATCCGGATCGACCTGCACGCGGGTACGTCGGCCGCCACGATCTGGACCAACGACCTGTCCCACGCGTACGTGCACGAGAACTCGGCGTACTCGACGTGAGCGCGAGGAACGCAGCGAAGCGGAGTCCCGCAGTCGCGAACGAAAGGCCAGCGACGTGAGCGCGAGGAACGCAGCGAAGCGGAGTCCCGCAGTCGCGAACGAAAGGCCGGCACGGTGAGTCTCAGCAGCGATTTGGCTCGCGCCCAGGTCAAGGCGGAGACGTTGATCGAGGCGTTGCCCTGGTTGGCGCGCTTCACCGGCTCGACGGTGGTGGTCAAGTACGGCGGCAACGCGATGACCGATCCGGAGTTGCAGCGGGCGTTCGCGGCGGACATGGTCTTCCTGCGCTATGCCGGCCTGAAGCCCGTGGTGGTGCACGGCGGTGGTCCGCAGATCTCCGCGATGCTGGGTCGCCTCGGCATCGCCAGCGAGTTCCGGGGTGGTCTGCGGGTGACCACGGCCGAGGCGATGGACGTGGTCCGGATGGTGCTGGTCGGTCAGGTGGGCCGGGAGCTGGTCGGTCTGATCAACTCGCACGGTCCGTACGCCGTCGGCCTCTCCGGCGAGGACGCCCGGCTGTTCACGGCGGTGCGGCGTCCGGCGTACGTGGACGGGGTGCCGGTCGACGTGGGCCAGGTCGGGGACGTCGAGTCGGTCGACGTGTCAGCGGTGACCGACCTGATCGAGGCCGGCCGGATTCCGGTGATCTCCACGGTGGCGCCGGACGTGGAGGGTGTGCTGCACAACCTCAACGCGGACACCGCCGCCGCGGCGCTGGCCATCGCGTTGCGGGCCCGCAAGCTGGTCGTGCTCACCGACGTGGCCGGCCTGTACGCGGACTGGCCGGACACCACCAGCCTGGTCTCCGAGATCGCCGCGGACGACCTGGCCAAGCTGCTGCCCAGCTTGGAGTCGGGGATGGTGCCGAAGATGGAGGCCTGCCTGCGGGCGGTGCGTGGGGGAGTGCCCGCCGCGCACGTCGTCGACGGCCGGGTGGCGCACTCGACGTTGCTTGAGGTGTTCACCTCGGAAGGGTTCGGAACGATGGTGGTGCCGGGAGACGGGACGGACGCGACATGAGCACGTTGGCGCAGCGGTGGAAGCAGTCCATGATGGACAACTACGGCACACCGCCGATGGCGTTGGTCTCCGGTCACGGTGCTGTCGTGGTCGACGACGCCGGTCGGGAATACCTGGACCTGGTGGGTGGCATCGCTGTCAACGCCCTCGGTCACGCCCACCCGGCGGTGGTGGCGGCGGTGTCGAAGCAGGTCGCGACCCTTGGGCACGTCTCCAACCTCTACGTGGCCGAGCCGCCGGTCGCCCTCGCCGAGCTGCTGTTGGCGCTCGCCGGCCGACCGGGGCGGGTGTTCTTCGCCAACTCGGGTGCGGAGGCGAACGAGGCGGCGTTCAAGCTGTCCCGGCGCACCGGCCGCACCCAGGTGGTGGCCACCAGGGGTGGCTTCCACGGCCGCACCATGGGCGCCCTCGCGCTGACCGGTCAGCCGGCCAAGGCCGATCCGTTCCGGCCGCTGCCCGGCGAGGTGACCCACGTCGACTACGGCGATGTCGCCGCCCTCGACGCGGCCGTCTCCGAGGCCACCGCCATGGTGATCCTGGAACCCGTCCAGGGTGAGAACGGTGTGCTGGTCCCGCCGGCCGGCTATCTCGCCGCGGCCCGTCGGATCACCGCCCGGCACGGCGCGCTGCTGGTCCTCGACGAGGTGCAGACCGGCGTCGGGCGTACCGGGCACTGGTTCGCGCACCAGGCCGAGGGTGTGGAGCCGGACGTGGTCACCCTGGCCAAGGGGCTGGGTGGTGGGCTGCCGATCGGCGCGACGCTGGCCTTCGGCCCCGCCGCGGACCTGCTCACCCCCGGCTCGCACGGCACCACGTTCGGCGGCAACCCGGTCAGTTGCGCGGCGGCGCTCGCCGTGGTGGCGACCATCGCCAACGAGGGCCTGCTCGACAACGTCAAGCGGGTCGGTGAGCGGTTGCGTCGCGGCATCGAGGCGCTGGGCCACCCGCTGATCGGCGAAGTCCGCGGCGCCGGTCTGCTGCTCGGCGTGGCGCTCACCGCGCCGGTCGCCTCGGTGCTGGCCGAGGCGCTGCGGGAGGCCGGTTTCCTGGTCAACCCGGTGCAGCCGGGTGTGATCCGGCTGGCCCCACCGCTGATCCTCACCGCCGCCCAGGCGGACACCTTCCTCGCGGCGCTGCCCGCCGCACTGGACGCGACGGCCCCGGCCGCCGCCGGCGCGCAGAGCGCACCAGCCACAGTGACCACCACGACGGGAACGACTCGATGACCCGGCACTTCCTGCGCGACGACGACCTCTCGCCGGTCGAACAGTCAGCGGTCCTCGACCTGGCGGCGCTGATGAAGGCGGACCGGTTCGGCCACCGGCCGCTGGTCGGCCCCCGCTCGGTGGCGGTGCTCTTCGACAAGCAGAGCCTGCGGACCAGGATCTCGTTCGACGCCGGCATCGCGGAGCTGGGTGGGCACCCCCTGGTGGTGGACACGCAGGTCACCCACTTCGGTCGTGGTGAGTCGCTCGCCGACGCGGGGCGGGTGCTGTCCCGCTACGTCGCGGCGATCGTGCTGCGGACCCACGGTGACGAGCGGATCGCCGAGGTGGCGGCGGGCGCGACGGTGCCGGTGGTCAACGCGCTCACCGACGGTTTCCATCCGTGCCAGCTGCTGGCCGACCTGCTCACCATCCGGGAGCGGTGCGGTGGCACGGCCGGGCGCACCCTGGCGTACGTGGGGGACGGCGCGAACAACATGGCGCAGTCGTACCTGCTGGCCGGGGCGACCGCCGGGATGCACGTGCGGGTCGCCGGCCCGGCCGGGTTCGCGCCGGACGCCGTCGTTGTGGAACGGGCCGGCCAGATCGCCGCGGAGACCGGCGGGTCGGTGCGGGTGCTGACCGACCCGGCCCAGGCGGTACGCGACGCCGACGTGCTGGCCACCGACACCTGGACGTCGATGGGGCAGGAGTCCGACGGGTTGGACCGGATCACCCCGTTCCTGCCGTACCAGGTCAACAAGGAGCTGCTCGGTCAGGCCGCACCGGACGCGATAGTGCTGCACTGCCTGCCCGCACACCGCGGTGAGGAGATCACCGACGAGGTGCTCGACGGGCCGCAGAGCGCGGTCTTCGACCAGGCGGAGAACCGGCTGCACGTGCAGAAGGCGCTGCTGACGTTCCTGCTGGGGGGAACCGCGACGGGAGGCGCCGCGACCGGCGATGCCGCCACCGGGGGCCCGCGATGACCGCGCCGCTGACTCGCGCGGCCCGGCACGCCCGGATCGTGGAGCTGATCCGCGATCGGTCGATCCGGTCGCAGACCGAGCTGGCCGACCTGCTCGCCGCCGACGGGGTCGGCGTCACCCAGGCCACCCTCTCGCGGGACCTGGAGGAGTTGGGCGCGGTCAAGGTGCGCGGTGGCGACGGTCCGGCCGTCTACCTGATCCCCGAGGACGGGCAGCGACCGTTGCGCGACGCCGAGGCCGCGCCGGCCCGGCTGGTACGGCTGCTGCGCGAGCTGCTCAACGGGGTCGACTCCAGCGGCAACATCGCCGTGCTGCGGACACCGCCGGGCGCGGCCCAGTACCTGGCCAGCGCGTTGGACAGGGCGGGCCTGCCCGAGATCGTCGGCACCATCGCCGGCGACGACACCATCCTGGTCGTGGCCCGTGAGGCCGCCGGCGGGGCTGCGCTCGGGGACAAGCTCGCCGGCTGGGCCCGCCGGGACGACACCGCTGAAGGGAACACCACGTCATGACCGAGCGGGTCGTGCTCGCGTACTCCGGCGGGTTGGACACCTCCGTCGCCATTCCGTACCTGTCCGAGCAGACCGGCGCGGAGGTGATCGCTGTCGCTGTCGACGTCGGGCAGGGCGGTGAGGATCTCGACGCCATCCGTCAGCGTGCCCTGGACTGTGGCGCCGCCGAGTCCGAGGTGGTGGACGCGCGCGACGAGTTCGCCGCCGACTACTGCCTGCCGGCGATCCGGGCCAACGCGCTCTACATGGACCGCTACCCCCTGGTGTCGGCGCTGTCCCGGCCGCTGATCGTCAAGCACCTGGTGGCGGCGGCGCGCAAGCACGGCGGCACGATCGTGTCCCATGGCTGCACCGGCAAGGGCAACGACCAGGTCCGGTTCGAGGTGGGCCTGAACGCGCTCGCCCCCGACCTGAAGATCATCGCGCCGGCCCGGGACTTCGCCTGGACCCGGGACAAGGCGATCGCCTTCGCCGAGGAGAAGGGGCTGCCGATCGACGTGTCGGCCAAGTCGCCGTACTCGATCGACCAGAACCTGTGGGGTCGCGCGGTGGAGACCGGCTTCCTGGAGGACATCTGGAACGCCCCCGTCGAGGACCTCTACTCGTACACCTCCGACCCGACCCAGGAGCGCGACCCCGACGAGGTCGTGGTCACCTTCGACGGCGGCGTGCCGGTGGCGATCGACGGTGAGACGGTCACCCCGTACCAGGCGATCCTGGAGCTCAACCGGCGCGCCGGCGCTCAGGGCGTGGGCCGGCTCGACATGGTCGAGGACCGCCTGGTCGGCATCAAGAGTCGGGAGGTGTACGAGGCGCCCGGCGCGATCGCGCTGATCACCGCCCACCAGGAGTTGGAGGCGGTGACAGTCGAGCGGGACCTGGCCCGGTTCAAGAAGGGCGTCGACCAGCGCTGGGGCGAACTCGTCTACGACGGGCTGTGGTTCTCGCCGCTGAAGGCGTCGCTGGACGCGTTCATCGACGACGCGCAGCGGCACGTGAGCGGCGAGGTGCGGATGATCCTGCACGGCGGCCGGGCCACGGTGACCGGCCGGCGTTCCGAGGCGAGCCTCTACGACTTCGGGATGGCCACCTACGACACCGGCGACACCTTCGACCAGTCCCTGGCCAAGGGTTTCGTGCAGCTGTGGGGGTTGCCGAGCCGGATGGCCGCCGCTCGGGACGCCCGGTTGGGCGGTGGCGGACAGTGACAGGTGTAAGCGCGAAGACCGAGCAGGCGCGGCGAGCGGGCCCCGCAGTCGCGAGCGAGAGGCAACCAAGGCAATGATGGGCGACGTGGACGACAAGAGCCTGACCGAGAACAGCGCCGCCACCAACCGGACCAGCCTCTGGGGTGGCCGGTTCGCGGGCGGCCCCGCCGAGGCGCTCGCCCGACTGTCGGTGAGCGTGCAGTTCGACTGGCGCCTGGCCCCGTACGACATCGCCGGTTCCCGGGCGCACGCCCGGGTCCTGGCCGGCGCCGGCCTGCTCGATCCGGAGGAGCTGGGCCGGATGCTGGCCGCGCTGGACGACCTGGAGGCCGCCTGCGCCTCTGGAACGTTCCGCCCCACCATCGACGACGAGGATGTGCACACCGCGCTGGAGCGCGGCCTGCTGGAGCGTCTCGGCAGCCTCGGTGGCAAGCTGCGCGCCGGCCGGTCCCGCAACGACCAGGTCGCCACCGACCTGCGGCTCTACCTGCGCGACCACGCCCGGGGCGTGGCCAGCCGCCTGGTCGAGTTGGCGGAGGCGCTGGTCGAGCAGGCCGAGCGGCACATCGACACCGCCGCGCCGGGCATGACCCACCTCCAGCACGCCCAGCCGGTCACCTTCGGGCACTGGCTGCTCGCCCACGTGCAGCCGCTGCTGCGTGACCTCGAGCGGCTGCGTGACTGGGACCACCGGGCGGCGATCAGTCCGCTCGGCGCGGGCGCACTGGCCGGTTCCGGGCTTCCACTGGACCCGGTGGCGGTGGCCAAGGAGCTGGGCTTCCGTACGTCGTTCGCCAACTCGATGGACGCCGTCGCCGACCGGGACTTCGTGGCGGAGTTCCTGTTCACCACCGCCCTGATCGGGGTGCACCTGTCCCGGCTCGGCGAGGAGGTGGTGCTCTGGACGTCGCACGAGTTCGGCTGGGTGGAGCTGGACGACTCCTTCGCCACCGGCTCGTCGATCATGCCGCAGAAGAAGAACGCGGACATCGCCGAGCTGGCCCGGGGCAAGTCGGGGCGTCTGGTTGGCGGTCTGATGACGGTGCTCACCATGCTCAAGGGCCTGCCGATGACCTACGACCGGGACATGCAGGAGGACAAGGAGCCGGCGTTCGACGCGGTCGACACCCTGGAGCTGCTGCTTCCGGCCCTGGCGGGAATGATCTCCACGATGACGGTGCGGGTGGACCGCCTCGTCGCCGCCGCCCCGGTCGGCTTCTCCCTCGCCACCGAGGTCGCCGACTGGCTGGTCCGACGCAACGTGCCGTTCCGCGACGCGCACGAGATCACCGGTCAGCTGGTGGCGCTCTGCGCGGCTCGGGAGTGCGAGCTGAACGACGTCTCCGACGAGGACCTGGCCGCGATCAGCGGGCACCTCGACCCGTCGGTGCGCGACGTGCTCTCGGTCCGTTCGGCTCTCGCCGCCCGGACCACCCCCGGTTCCACCGGCCCCGGCCCGGTCGCCGACCAGCTCGCCGACGCGGCGGACCGGCTGGCCAGCTGGCGGGAGTGGGCTTCCGAGCGGGTCGTTCCGCGCTGAGCTGTGCCGTGGCGTCGGCGCTGGCCGCCGGCGCCGCGGCGGTTCAGGCCGTCGGTCGCTCCCGCTTGGGGAGCTTGGCCACCACCATGTCGTACGACGAGTCGACGGCCTCGGTCAGCTCCTCGTCGTCGATTCCGCCGTCCAGGCGCAGCGTGTTCCACCCGGACCGGCCGATGTAGGGCATCACGCTGGCGTCGCCGGGGTGTCGGTGCAGCCACTCGTCGGCCACCTCCCGGGTCGCCCCGCACTTGATGCCGACCGTCGCTTTGCCCTCGGCGCTGCCGAGGAAGGCGAAGATCCGGCCGCCCACCTTCACCACCTCGTCGCCCTCCCACGGTTGGTCCAGCCACGCTCCCGGCTTGGCCAGGCAGTACGCCAGCATCTCCGCGCGCTCCATGGGTGCCTCCTCGTCGTGCGCACAGTGTGCCCGCCCGGACGCCGTCGCAAGCGCGGCGTGCCGATCGTCGTCAGGGGGTCTGCTCGGCCGAGCGGGCGGCGACCCGCTCGTAGCGCTGCCGGGCCGCCTGTGCGCTGCCCAACCCCAGCCCGTACGCGATCGCCTGCCAGGTCAGCCCCCGGTCGCGGGCCAGCGTCAGCAGGCCGGCCTCCAGGGCGTCCAGCTCGGCGCGGACGTGGGGCAGCAGGGTCAGCGCGGCGGTCAGGTCGGCGGCGTCGATCGGCTCCTCCGCGGGTTCGCGCTCGGCCCCGCCGGCGGCCAGCGCGGTGACCAGGGCGACCGCCTCCCACGGGTCGAGCACGTACGGGTGGGCCCACCGGCCCCGCCGCGTGTCGGTGCCGGCGTGCCGCTCGCTGATCCGCTGTAACGCCTCGTGGGTGCGGTGGGCGCGGGCCCGGCCCGGGTCCGGCGCGGTGAAGATGTCCTCGGTCGTCATACCCCGAGCACACCGCATGAACGTCTGATTGTCAACAGATTGTTGAAGCCTGGCGGCACGGGCAATGCCGTGCCGCCAGGCGATCTCTCAGAGCGCCAGGTTGAACTTGCGCTCGTCGTGCATCGGTGTGCAGTACGGGTCACAGGGGTTCGCGGTCAGCACGCCGAACGCGACGCCCGCCGCGAACGGACGCTCGACCGGGACCACAGCGATCCGCACCTGCTGGGTGCCCTCCGCGCAGGTGACCCTCCGAACCGTCGTGCCCGCGCGCATGGTCTGGCCGACCGCCTGCGCGACCTTGACCGTGAGGTCGAAGTCGATGGCCTTCGAGCAGGTCACGGTGACCGGCACGATCGCCGCCGCGCCGTTCGCCTCGATCTTGCCCGTCGCGCCGACCACGAACGAGGTCACTGACGCGTTGTCGGCCTGCGCCGCGGCCCGCAGCGGGACGCTCGCGCTGGCCGACGGTGTGAAGGCCAGGCTCGCTGCTGCCGCGACGAGACCGGTGGCGATCAGTGGTCGCCGGATGCTCCGTACGGTCATGGTGATGTCCTCCCGTGATGTCGTCGCTCCCTGCGACGACATCGGGAACACCCCCGAGCCGACGGTCCGGTTTCGCTGTTCGGCCGGCTGTCCGATGTGCGACGTGAGTCTTGTTCGGGCCGGCGCTCAGTGGTCGGCGCGCCCGGCCGGGTGCCGCGGAGGCGGGATGGGTACCGTCGGGGACATGGCCCTGTCGTCCGGTGATCGCAGCTTCGACACCGACCTGGCGGCGCTGGCGGACCTGCTCGCCGGTCCACTGCTGCCGGCGGCGCGCGGGCTGCTGGGCTGCCGGCTGCACGCCGGTGGGGTCACCGTCCGGATCACCGAGGTCGAGGCGTACGCGGGAAGTGGCGGCGATCCCGCCTCGCACGCCCATCGGGGCCGCACCCCGCGCAACGCCGCGATGTTCGGCCCCGCCGGGTACGCCTACGTCTACTTCACCTACGGCATGCACTGGTGCATGAACGTGGTCACCGGGGTCGAGGGGGAGGCCTCCGCCGTGCTGCTGCGCGCCGGTGAGGTGGTCGACGGGCTGGCCACGGCACGGGAGCGCCGGCCGGCCATCCGGCGGGACGTGGACCTGGCCCGCGGGCCCGCCCGGCTCTGCTCCGCGCTCGGCATCGACCGGGAGGCGTACGGGGCGTACCTGCTCGGCGACGGCCCGGTCCGGCTGCGCCTTCCGGCCCGACCGGTGCCGCCGGAGACGGTGGTGGCCGGTCCCCGGGTCGGCGTGACCGGCGCCCACGATCTGCCCTGGCGGTTCTGGCTGGACGCCGACCCTACGGTCAGCGCGTACCGCCGGCACGTGCCGCGCGTCCGCGGCTGAGCGCGTCGTCCGGCGTGTAAGCGGCGGAGCCTGTCGGAGGGTGTGGCCATAATCACCGGACCTGCTCACCGACGGTTCGGAGGACGCCATGGCGACACTGCTCGCGATCGGCACAGCGAAGGGATTGTTCCTTGCCACCAGCACCGACGACCGGCGCAGTTGGGAGATCACCGGTCCGCACTTTCCGATGACCGGTGTCTACGCGGTCGCTGTCGACACCCGTCGTTCCACCCCGCGGCTGCTCGCCGGCATGAGCAGCTCACACTTCGGCCCCAGCGTCGCCACCAGCGACGACCTCGGCGCTTCCTGGGACGAGCCCGACGAGGCGCCGGTCGCGTTTCCGGCCGACACCGGCGTCTCCCTCGGCCGGGTCTGGCAGTTGGTGCCGGCCGGCCCCGACGAGCCGGACGTCGTCTGGGCCGGCACCGAGCCCTCGGCGTTGTTCAGGTCCACCGACGGTGGTCGCAGCTTCGAGTTGGTCCGTTCCCTCTGGGATCACCCGCACCGCCCACAGTGGGAGGCCGGCTTCGGTGGTCAGGCCGTGCACACGGTGCTGCCCCACCCGCGTGACCCGGCTCGGCTGCTGGTCGCGATGTCCACCGGCGGGGTCTACCGCTCGGAGGACGCCGGGGCGAGTTGGGCGCCGGGCAACACCGGCATCCGCGCCTACTTCATGCCCGACGAGTGGCCTGAGTTCGGTCAGTGCGTGCACAAGGTCGCCCGGGACGCCGGCAACCCCGAGCGGCTGTACGCGCAGAACCACCACGGCGTCTACCGCTCCGACGACGACGGCCGCACCTGGTCCTCGATCGCCGACGGGCTGCCCAGCGACTTCGGCTTCCCGATGGTGGCCCACCCCGGGCGTGGCGGCACGGTGTGGACCTTCCCGTTGGTGGCCGACGGCGAGCGGTTCCCGACCGACCACCGTTGTCGGGTGTTCCGCTCGGTCGACGCCGGCGGCAAGTGGGAGCCGCTGTCGGTGGGGCTGCCCGAGGGGCCGTTCTATCCGGCGGTGCTGCGCGACGCGATGTGCGCCGACGACTCCACCCCCGGTGGGGTCTACTTCGGCACCCGCTCCGGCTCGGTCTTCGCCAGCCGCGACGAGGGCGACTCCTGGTCGACTGTCGCGGCGCACCTGCCCGACGTGCTCTGCGTTCGGGCAGCGGAGGTCTGAGCGTGGTGACCGTGCTGCTGCCCGGCCCGCTGCGCGGCGAGGCCGGGGGCGCGAGTCGGCTGAACGTCACCGCCGCCGGGACGCTGCGGGCGGTCCTCGACGAGATGGCCGTCGCGCACCCCCGGCTGGCTCGGCGCATCCGCGACGAGCGCGGCGAGCTGCGCCGCTACGTCAACGTCTTCGTCGACGGGGAAGACTGCCGGCACTCCGGCGGTCTGGCCACCCCGGTCGAGGACGGCGCGGAGGTGCAGGTGCTGCCCTCGGTGGCGGGCGGCTGACCGGGCCGACACCGAGGGGTTCCCGACCCGCTGTCCGGTTGCGGGGATGACCGGCGCCACTGCGAGGCGTCCCGCCGCCGGAATAGTTGCGTCGTCAAATAAGTTGAGAGCTGCGTCCGGGTACCACGACGGCACCCGGTTGACACGCGAGGAGCTGGTCATGCAGTTCGGAATCTTCACCGTCGGTGACGTCACCGTCGATCCGACCACCGGGCGGGAGCCGACCGAGCATGAGCGGATCAAGGCGATGGTCGCGATCGCGTTGAAGGCCGAGGAGGTCGGCCTGGACGTCTTCGCCACCGGCGAGCACCACAACCCGCCGTTCGTGCCGTCGTCACCGACCACCATGCTCGGCTACATCGCGGCGCGTACCGAGCGGCTGCTGCTGTCCACCGCGACCACGCTGATCACCACCAACGACCCGGTGAAGATCGCCGAGGACTACGCGATGCTCCAGCACCTCTCCGACGGCCGGGTGGACCTGATGATGGGTCGCGGCAACACCGGCCCGGTCTACCCGTGGTTCGGCAAGGACATCCGCGCCGGCATCCCCCTGGCCGTCGAGAACTACGACCTGCTGCACCGGCTGTGGCGCGAGGACGTGGTCGACTGGAAGGGCAAGTACCGCACCCCGTTGCAGTCGTTCACCTCGACGCCGCGCCCGCTGGACGGGGTGCCCCCGTTCGTCTGGCACGGCTCGATCCGCAGCCCGGAGATCGCCGAGCAGGCCGCGTACTACGGTGACGGCTTCTTCGCCAACCACATCTTCTGGCCCAAGGAGCACACCCAGCGGATGATCGCGCTCTACCGCCAGCGGTACGCGCACTACGGCCACGGCTCCGCCGACCAGGCCATCGTCGGCCTCGGTGGGCAGGTGTTCATGCGGCGCAACTCGCAGGACGCGGTTCGGGAGTTCCGGCCCTACTTCGACAACGCCCCGGTCTACGGGCACGGGCCGTCGCTGGAGGAGTTCACTCGGGAGACCCCGCTGACAGTGGGTAGCCCGCAGCAGGTCATCGACCGCACGCTCGGCTTCCGGGATTACGTCGGTGACTACCAGCGGCAGCTGTTCCTGATGGACCACGCCGGCCTGCCGCTGAAGACCGTCCTGGAGCAGCTCGACCTGCTCGGCGAGGAGGTCGTGCCGGTGCTGCGCAAGGAGTTCGCGGCGCTGCGTCCGGCGCACGTGCCGGCGGCGCCGACGCACGCCTCGCTGGTCGCCGCCGCGGGCGGTGCGAAGGACAGCACCGTGCACGCCGTCGACGACGTGACGGGCAAGGCGCCGGAGGGGGCGACCCGATGACCCGCCGCACCCTGGCCGTGGTCTCGGCGGGGCTGAGTCAGCCCTCGTCGACCCGGCTGCTCGCCGACCAGCTTGCCGCGGCCACCCGCGACGAGTTGGTCCGGCGCGGCTCCGACGTGGAGCTGCACGTCGTCGACCTGCGCGAGTACGCCCACGACGTGGTGAACAACATGCTCACCGGGTTCGCGCCGGCGGCGCTGCGCGAGGTCATCGACACGGTGACCGGGGCGGACGGGCTCATCGCCGTCACCCCGATCTTCAGCGCCTCGTACAACGGGCTGTTCAAGTCCTTCTTCGACGTGCTGGATTCCGAGTCGCTGGTCGACCGGCCGGTGCTGATCGGCGCGACCGGCGGCACCGCCCGGCATTCGCTGGCTCTGGAGCACGCCGTCCGCCCGATGTTCGCCTACCTTCGGTCGGTGGTCGTCCCGACCGCGGTCTTCGCCGCCCCGGAGGACTGGTCCGACGGCACCGCCGATGGCGCGTTGCGCGCGCGGATCCGGCGCGCCGCCGGGGAGTTGGCCGACCAGATCGAGCGCCGGCCACCGGCCACCGGGCCGGCCGACCCGTTCGCCCTCACCACCGACTTCCTGCAGATGCTCGGGCGAGGCGACGGCGGCGCGCCGGTCAGCTGACCGGGTGGGCGACCAGCACCGGGCAGTGCGCGTGCTGGATCGCCGCCTGACTGACCGACCCGAGCAGCAGCCCGGTGAACCCGGCCCGGCCCCGGGTGCCCACGACCAGCAGCGACGCCGTGCCGCTGGTCTCGATGAGCCCCTGGGCCGCGCCGGCCGCCCGCACCGGATGCTCCCGCACCACCAGGTCAGGGTGTTCGGCGCGCACCACGGCGGAGGCGTCGGCCAGGAGCCGCACCGCCTCCGCCTGGTACGCGGCCTGCGACTCCTCGATCTCCTCCGGCACGGTCCGGTCCCCGTCCGGAGGGCCGACGTGCGCCAGCACCAGCGGCACGTCCCGCAGCGCCGCCTCGTCGGCGCCCACGCCCACGGCGAGCCTTGACGACTCGGACCCGTCCACGCCGACCAGCACCGGGCCGTCCACCGGGATCGGCTGCTCGTCCGGGCGGACCACCAGCACGGGGCAGTGGGCGTGCGCGGCGACCTGCGCGCCGACCGAGCCGAGCAGCAGCCCGGTGAACCCGCCCAGGCCACGGCTGCCCACCACGACCAGTTCCGCCCGGCGGGACTCCTCGATCATGGTGGCTCCCGGGCCCCCGAGGACCTGACGCACCTCGACGGCGAGGCCCGGCCACCGGCCGGTCAGCTCGGCCGCCGTGCGCTCCAACATCTGCTGCGCCTCCTCGGAGGGCGCCGGCACCCCGAGGTCGTACGGGTTGAGCGGCACGCCGTAACCGGACGGATGCAGGTAGCCGTGCACCAGGAGCAGCGGTCGGGACCGGAGCACGGCGGCCCGCGCCGCGTGTTCGGCGGCGACAAGGCTGGACGGCGAGCCGTCCACGCCCACCACGACAGGTCGGTTCATCGGCGCTCCCTGGGTCGGTCAGGTCATTGTCGACCCGTCGGGCGTGCCGGAAGGGCCGGACGCGCCGGTCTCGGCGGTGGGTCGATTCGCACTTGCACGTAACTACGTATGTTCGTAGTATCGTCGCATGAACACCGTGGAAGATCGACTCGCCGCGCTGGAGGCACAGGTTGCCGCGTTGAGCGAACGGCTCGCCGCCGCGCCGCCACCACCACCCGCGCCCGAGGGCACCTTCTGGGCGCTCGACGGCCTCAAACAGCGCCTGCCATCCGACGGGTCGGGTGCGGTGCTCTACACCGGCACCGTCCGCCTCGCCGGCAAGCACTACGACTGGCAGTACGGCCGCACCGTCGACGACCTGCTCGCCGCCGACTGGGAGGAGCTGCCCGGCACCCTCTCCGCGTTGGCCCACCCGGTGCGGCTGCGGCTACTGCGCGAGATCCTCGGCGGCCGGCAGAGCACCAGCGAGCTGGCCGAGATCGAGGAGTTGGGCACCACCGGCCAACTGCACCACCACCTGCGCCAGATCACCGCCGCCGGTTGGCTGCGCAGCGCCGGCCGAGGCCGGTACGAGGTCCCCGCCGAACGCGTGGTGCCGCTGCTGGCCATCCTCACCGCCGCCGGCCGCTGACCAGACGCGGGCTCGGCCACCCATCCGATCACCACACGAAGGAACCACAATGCGCCGGACGACCGTCACCGTCCTCCTCGTCGCGCTGATCGCCGGCCTGGTCGGAGTGGCGTTGATGCCCCGGGTGCCCCGACTCGGCCCCCAGACCACCGGCGATCACGACCTGGCCGCTGCCGCCCGCTCGGCCACGCCCGACCCTTCGGGGCACCGCGGGCTCGCCGTCGCCCTGGTCGAGAACGGCCGGATCCGCACCGCCGGACTGGGTGACCGAGACCTCGACGCTCGACCCGTGGAACCCGGCACCCCGTTCGAGATCGGCTCGGTCACCAAGGCGCTCACCGGCATGCTCCTCGCCGACCAGGTCGCCGCCGGTGTCGTCGGCCCCGACGACCGCCTCGGCGCCACCTGGCCCGAGGTCACCGGCCCCGCCCGCGACGTCACACTCGCCGAACTCGCCAGCCACCGCGCCGGCCTGCCCCGGCTCGCACCCGGCTCCCCGCTGGGGTGGGCGCGCATCCTCTGGTCCAACGTCTCCGGCGGAAACCCCTACGCCGGGCAGGGCGTCGACGCCATCCACAGCGCCACCGACCGGGTCCGCACCGACGACGACGAGCGCGGCGAGGTCCACTACTCCAACCTCGGGCCGTCGGTGCTCGGCCACGCGCTCGCCGCGAAGGCCGGCGTCGCGTACCCCGAGCTGCTGCACGACCGGCTGCTACGGCCGCTCGGCATGACGGCCACCGTCGTCGCCACCCGCGACGACGACCTGCCGGCCGATCGCGCCCAGGGCAGCCGGGCGGGTGGCCGACCGCTCGATCCGTGGGCAGGAGCCGGTTACGCGCCGGCCGGCGCCGGCCCCTGGTCCACGGCCGAGGACCTCGGCCGGCTGCTCGCCGCGACCCTCGCCGGCACCGCACCAGGTGCCGACGCCGCCACCGCGCGCTTCCGCGAGGACGACGACACCCACATCGGGTACGGCTGGTTCACCACCCGGCACGGCGATCGCGAGGTGGTCTGGCACAACGGCGCCACCGGCGGGTTCCGGTCCTACGTCGGCCTCGAGCGGGCAACCGGCCGGGCGGTGGTGGTGCTCGGCAACACCGACAAGGGCGTCGAGCCGATCGGGCTGCGGCTGCTCGGGGTGCCGCCGAAGGAGGCCGACTCGGCGACGTCGATGGTGCTGCCGTGGATCGGCGCCGGCCTCGCGGTTGTCCTCACCTTCCTCGGCGGCCTCTCCCTGCTCGGCACCGCCCGCCGTCGCCAACTGGACCAGGTGACGCTGCTGGCGGCGGCGGTCTGGGCGTTCGCCTATCTCGGGCTGGGGCACCGGATGGGGGACTGGTCGATGGTGCCGGCCTGGCTGTGGCCGCTCGGCGCCGGCCTGTCGGCGGCGGGGGTGGCCCTGGCGGCGACCCGGTGGCGCGCCCTGCCGGTGGTCGACGCGCGGGTGCCGTGGCGTCGACTGCTGTCGGTGGCGAGCTCCGTGGGCGCCGCCGTGCTGGCGGTCGTAGCCGTCGCCGGCTGACTCCGCGCCGCCGCCTCGCGTCACAGCCGTTGCGTACCCTCGGCCGATGACCTCCGATCTGCTGCTGCGTCCGGTCCGTGAGGACGACCTCGTCGAGTTCTTCCTGCACCAGCAGGACCCGGAGGCCAACCGGATGGCAGCTTTCGGCCCCAAGGACCCGACCGACCGGCGGGAGTTCGCCGCACACTGGGCCCGGGTGCTCACCAACCCGGCGAACCTGGTCCGCACCGCCGAGGTCGACGGCGAGGTGGTCGGCTACGTGAGCGCCTGGCCGGCCGAGGGGCAGACCGAGGTCAGCTACTGGATCGACAGGGCGCGCTGGGGTCGGGGCCACGCCACGGCGGCCCTGGCCGCCCTGCTGCGCGAGCTGCCCAGGCCGGTGCACGCCCGCGCCGCCAAGGACAACACCGCCTCCCTCGCGGTGCTCCGCAAGTGCGGCTTCGTGGTGGTCGGCGAAGACTCGGGGTACGCCAACGGCCGCGGCGAAGACGTCGAGGAGTGGCTGCTGGAGCTGCCCGCCGACGGCCCTGACCTGGGCGGGCACTAGTCTCGCGGCGTGAACTGGTTGGATCTCGTCGGCTGGGCCGGCTCCGCGGTGCTGGTCTGGTCGCTGCTGCAGTCGCGCATCCTGCGGTTGCGGGCGCTCAACCTCATCGGCTGCTTCGTGCTGATCGGCTACAACGCCGCGATCGAGGTCTGGCCCGGCGTCGGGCTCAACGTCGTGCTCGCGGTGATCAACATCTGGTACCTGCGCGGCATGCTCGCCACCCGGCACGACGAGAAGACCTACCAGGTGGTGGAGGTCGGCGTCGGCGACCAGTTCCTCGCGCACACGCTGCGGGTGCACGCCGCCGACATCGCCCGGTTCAACCCCGGCTTCCACTGGGACCCGGACGCGTCGGGGCGCTCGGCGTTCCTCGTGGTCACGGCCGACGAGGTGGTCGGCGTGGTCCTGTCGCACGCCGAGGCGCCCGGCGTCGCCCAGATCGACCTGGACTACGTGACCCCGAAGTTCCGCGACTTCACCCCGGGCGAGTTCGTCTACCGGCGCAGCCACCTGTTCACCGAAAGGGGCTTCCACCGGGTGGTCAGCCCGCCCCGGATGGTGGCCCCGTACTACCACCGGCTCGGCTTCCGCCCAGAGGGTGACTCGTACGTCCTCGACCTACCGGCGTCACCGACGCCCCAGTCGGCCTAACTCACCGTCGCTCCAGCCGGCGTTGCGTCACCGACGCCCCGGCCGGCGTTGCGTCACCGTCGCCCCACCCGGCGTAGCCTCACCTCGTCCGATTCGGCGTAGCCTCGCCGGGGCAGGATTCGGCCGGCACCGGACGGGGCAAAGACACGCCTACGCCGGGCGGGCTCGCCGACCGGCGGGTGCCGCGCGTAGCGGCCGGTGCCACCACCACGAGGGAGCGAACCGGGCGTGCAGAGCTACGGGAGCCAACTGGCCCTGGTCGGAGTCCTGGTCGTGATCAACGCGCTCTTCGCGGGCAGCGAGATGGCGTTGGTGTCGCTGCGAGACAGCCAGATCCAGCGGCTGGAGCGCACCAGTCGGGCCGGGCGGGTGCTGGCCCGGCTCGCCAAGGACCCGAACCGCTTCCTGGCCACCATCCAGATCGGCATCACCCTCGCCGGCTTCCTGGCCTCCGCCGCCGCGGCGGTCTCGCTGGCCAAACCCCTGGTGCCGCTGCTCGGCATGTTCGGCGGCGGCGCCGAGACGGTGGCGATCGTGGCGGTCACCCTCGCGCTGACCTTCGTCACCCTGGTCTTCGGTGAGCTGGCGCCCAAGCGGATCGCCATGCAGTCCGCCGAGCGGTGGGCGCTGCTGGTGGCCCGTCCGCTCGACCTGCTCGCCAGCCTCACCCGGCCGGCCGTCTGGGCGCTCGGCGCCACCAGCGACATCGTGGTCCGCCTGGTCGGGCTCAACCCCAAACACCAGCCGGAGGAGATCGGCCCGGACGAGCTGCGCGACATCGTCGCCGGCAACCACGGCTTCACCAAGGAACAGCGCACCATCATCGCGGGAGCGGTGGAGATCGCCGACCGGCGGTTGCGGGCTGTCCTCGTACCCCGGTTGCAGGTCTTCACGCTCGACAGCGGGACCACCGCGGAGGCCGCGCGGCTCGTGCTGGCCGCCACCGGGCACTCCCGGGCTCCGGTCGTGCGCCACGGCGGTCTCGACGACACGGCCGGAGTGATCCACCTGCGCGACCTGGTGGGAGTGCCCGACGACCGCCCGGTGGACGAGATCGCCCGACCGCCGATGCTGCTGCCCGACTCGCTACCGGTCGTGGACGCGCTGCGCCAGTTCAAGGCCGAGCGTCAGCACATCGCGCTCGTCGTGGACGAGCGCGGCGCCGTCGACGGCATCGTGACGCTGGAGGACATCCTCGAGGAGATCGTCGGCGAGATCTACGACGAGACCGACCGGGATGTGCGCTCGGTGCGGCGCGACCCCGACGGTGCGCTGCTGCTGCCCGGCACCTTCCCGGTGCACGACCTGCCGGACATCGGCGTCGAGCTGCCGTCGCGTCCGGCCGGTGACTACACCACAGTCGCCGGGCTGGTGCTGACCCGACTCGGGCACATCCCGACCGTCGCCGGGGAGGACGTCACGCTCGACGGTTGGGTGCTGGTGGTGGCCGGCATCGACCACCGGGCGATCACCGAGGTACGGCTCAGTCGCGTACCCGATGAAGCCGACGGCGACGGCGACACCGACACCGACCAGGCCGCGGAGCCGATGCTGGACGAGGCCCGCAGCTGACCGGTCTGGCGAATGCCGCCGCTCAGGCGGGCGTGAGGTTCTGCAGCCGGACCTGACCACGGGCGACCAGCCGCTCGTCGGCGTCGGTGATCTCCACCTGCCAGAGCTGCTGGCTGCGGCCCCGGTGCACCGGCGTGCCGACAGCGGTCAGCTCGCCGTCCCGGACGGCCCGCAGGAAATCGGTCTGGTTCGACACCCCGACCACGGTGCCCCGGTCGGCCAGCCAGAGGGAGCCACCCACGCTGGCCGCGGTCTCCACGACCGAGCAGTACACCCCGCCGTGCTGGATGCCGGACGGCTGGTGCAGCTCCGGGCGGACCCGCCAGCTGATGACCACCCGGTCGGCGCTGGCCTCCTCGAACTTGAGGCCGAGCAGGGCGACGAAACCGCCCGTCAGATCCGGAATCTCCATGGAAAAGCCCTCCTCGATCAACGGGCGCAAGCCTAGCCGGGGCGGGTTGCGACAAACCCGGTACGGGTTGGTGCCGGCGATGGGGGAGAATCGGTGACCGTGACCGACAGCAACTCTCCGCCGCCCGGGCGGGACTCCCTGACCGACGACCTGCTCTGGCGTGGCCTCATACAGGACTCGACCGGCCTCGACGAGCTGCGCGAGCTGCTCGACGGTGGGAAGTCCGCCACGTACTACGTGGGCTTCGACCCCACCGCGGCGAGCCTGCACGTCGGCTCGCTCATGCAGGTCACCATGGCCCGCCGGCTGCAACTCGCCGGCCACCGCCCGTTGCTGCTGGTCGGCGGGGCGACCGGGCAGATCGGTGACCCGAAGGAGAGCGCCGAGCGGACCCTCAACCCGCCCGACGTGATCGCCGGATGGGTCGAGCGCATCCGTGACCAGCTGGCGCCGTTCGTGTCGTACTCCGGCGACAACGCGGCGCAGCTGGTCAACAACCTGGAGTGGACCGGCGAGATGTCGATCGTCGAGTTCCTGCGCGACGTGGGCAAGCACTTCCCGGTGAACAAGATGCTCGCGCGGGAGGTGGTGCGCGCCCGCCTGGAGACCGGCATCAGCTTCACCGAGTTCAGCTACCAGCTCTTGCAGGCCAACGACTTCTTCGAGCTGCACCGCCGGCACGGCTGTCAGCTCCAGTTCGGCGGCTCCGATCAGTGGGGCAACATCACCGCCGGCGTCGACTACGTCCGCCGACGGGGCGCCGGGCCGGTGCAGGCGTTCACCACGCCGCTCGTCACCAAGTCCGACGGCACGAAGTTCGGCAAGACCGAGGGCGGTGCCGTCTGGCTCGACCCCACGATGACCAGCCCGTACGCCTTCTACCAGTTCTGGCTCAACGTCGAGGACCAGGAGGTCGACCGCTACCTGCGGTACTTCAGCTTCCGCACCCGCGACGAGCTGGAAGAGCTGGCCAAGGCCACCGCCGAACGACCGGCGGCGCGCCTGGCGCAGCGGGCGCTCGCCGAGGAACTGACCACCCTGGTGCACGGCGCCGACGAGACCCGACAGGCGATCGCCGCCAGTCAGGCGCTCTTCGGCCGCGGATCGTTGGACGAGCTGGCACCAGAGACTCTGCGCGCGGCCCTGACCGAGGCGGGTCTCGTACGCCTCACCGGCGAATTGCCGGATGTGGCGGGTCTGCTGCGGGACTCCGGTCTGGTGAGTGGCCTCAAGGAGGCCCGGCGGGTGATCGCCGAAGGCGGGGCCTACGTCAACAACAACCGGGTGACCGCTGTGGACGCCACGGTGTCTCCGGCCGACCTGCTGCACGGGCGATACCTGGTGCTGCGCCGGGGGAAGCGTTCGTTCGCGGGCGTTGAGCTGGGTGAATAGCCACCTGTCGACGATGTGACGGGGGACGCGTCCGGCGGATTTGACGATCATCCCGCCGGACGCGTAACTTTCTCTCTGCCAGCGCGGAACGGACGAAACAGGCGAAAGTCTGAAGCGGCCGGAGCGCCGGCCAACGGCCTGGGGGTCGGGTGGGCACGCCCACCGGAGCCCCAACCGGGAGGTGCCGCCAGAAACGCCGCGAGGCGGATTTGGCGCCGCGAAACCGACCGGGTATGGTTACGAACCGGCAGGGCACCGGGCGGGTCGCGAGAAATCGCGACGGCCGGCCTGCCGAATCCATGACGAGAGCGGCGCAAGCCGGTTGCGACATGGTGCCCGCGTTATCGGGTTGAAGCATGACGAACCGCGAAATATCGGTTTGACACGGCGGAAACGAGCGGGTAACGTAGTAAAAGTGCCTGGCGCTGAAAGCGCCGGGTGTGAGAGCGGGAAATACCCCGGTTGGGGTTCCACGTGGTGGGGCTTCTGGTCGGTGTGTGGTTGTTCTTTGAGAACTCAACAGGGTGCTTGTAAAGCCAGTGCCAATTATGATTTATACCCCGGACTGGTCAGTTTTTGCTGGCTGGTTGGGATTCCTTTGGCAACATTTGTTTGTTGTCAGGATGCTGTTCAACTAATTTTTTGTTGGAGAGTTTGATCCTGGCTCAGGACGAACGCTGGCGGCGTGCTTAACACATGCAAGTCGAGCGGAAAGGCCCTTCGGGGTACTCGAGCGGCGAACGGGTGAGTAACACGTGAGCAACCTGCCCCAAGCTTTGGGATAACCCTCGGAAACGGGGGCTAATACCGAATATTACTTCTGGCCGCATGGCTGGTGGTGGAAAGTTTTTCGGCTTGGGATGGGCTCGCGGCCTATCAGCTTGTTGGTGGGGTGATGGCCTACCAAGGCGACGACGGGTAGCCGGCCTGAGAGGGCGACCGGCCACACTGGGACTGAGACACGGCCCAGACTCCTACGGGAGGCAGCAGTGGGGAATATTGCACAATGGGCGGAAGCCTGATGCAGCGACGCCGCGTGAGGGATGACGGCCTTCGGGTTGTAAACCTCTTTCAGCAGGGACGAAGCGAGAGTGACGGTACCTGCAGAAGAAGCACCGGCCAACTACGTGCCAGCAGCCGCGGTAAGACGTAGGGTGCGAGCGTTGTCCGGATTTATTGGGCGTAAAGAGCTCGTAGGCGGCTTGTCGCGTCGACCGTGAAAACTTGGGGCTCAACCCCAAGCCTGCGGTCGATACGGGCAGGCTAGAGTTCGGTAGGGGAGACTGGAATTCCTGGTGTAGCGGTGAAATGCGCAGATATCAGGAGGAACACCGGTGGCGAAGGCGGGTCTCTGGGCCGATACTGACGCTGAGGAGCGAAAGCGTGGGGAGCGAACAGGATTAGATACCCTGGTAGTCCACGCTGTAAACGTTGGGCGCTAGGTGTGGGGGGCCTCTCCGGTTCCCTGTGCCGCAGCTAACGCATTAAGCGCCCCGCCTGGGGAGTACGGCCGCAAGGCTAAAACTCAAAGGAATTGACGGGGGCCCGCACAAGCGGCGGAGCATGCGGATTAATTCGATGCAACGCGAAGAACCTTACCTGGGTTTGACATGGCCGCAAAACTCACAGAGATGTGAGGTCCTTCGGGGGCGGTCACAGGTGGTGCATGGCTGTCGTCAGCTCGTGTCGTGAGATGTTGGGTTAAGTCCCGCAACGAGCGCAACCCTCGTTCGATGTTGCCAGCGCGTTATGGCGGGGACTCATCGAAGACTGCCGGGGTCAACTCGGAGGAAGGTGGGGATGACGTCAAGTCATCATGCCCCTTATGTCCAGGGCTTCACGCATGCTACAATGGCCGGTACAATGGGCTGCGATACCGCGAGGTGGAGCGAATCCCAAAAAGCCGGTCTCAGTTCGGATCGGGGTCTGCAACTCGACCCCGTGAAGTCGGAGTCGCTAGTAATCGCAGATCAGCAACGCTGCGGTGAATACGTTCCCGGGCCTTGTACACACCGCCCGTCACGTCACGAAAGTCGGCAACACCCGAAGCCGGTGGCCCAACCCTTGTGGAGGGAGCCGTCGAAGGTGGGGCTGGCGATTGGGACGAAGTCGTAACAAGGTAGCCGTACCGGAAGGTGCGGCTGGATCACCTCCTTTCTAAGGAGCACCTTCACCTGAAAGGGTGCAAGGAGCCCGCGGCCCACGAATGTTGGGTCGGGGTGCTCAGATGGCGGAGACACTGGCAAGTTTTGCCCTGGCAACGGCCGGCGGCGCCTAGTACAGCTACTTCGGTGGTGGGAACGGTGGCTTCTGGTGCGGCTGGGGGAGAATGTGAGCACCCTGTTGGGTCCTGAAGGAACAACCATTGGTTGTTGTTTCAGAGACGCGCCGGCCTCCTGTGTGGGGGCTGGAAGTCTGCCAGGCATGGCCTGGCCCCACATACCGTTGGTCCTGAGAGGGGCTGGGTTTGGTGTGGGGCGGATCGGGTTGTGGGTTGGTCGTTTGTTGAGAATTGCACAGTGGACGCGAGCATCTTTGTGGTCAAGTTGTCAAGGGCGAACGGTGAATGCCTTGGCACCAGGAGCCGATGAAGGACGTGGGAGGCCGCGATAGGCCTGGGGGAGCTGTCAACCAAGCTGTGATCCCAGGGTGTCCGAATGGGGAAACCTGGCACCAGTCATGTGGTGTCACCCACACCTGAACACATAGGGTGTGTGGAGGGAACGCGGGGAAGTGAAACATCTCAGTACCCGTAGGAAGAGAAAACAATTTAGTGATTCCGTGAGTAGTGGCGAGCGAAAGCGGATCGAGGCTAAACCGGCTGCGTGTGATACCTGTCAGGGGTTGCGTGGTCGGGGTTGTGGGACCCTGCTGAACAAGCTGACACTTGTTCGAGAAGTTACAAAGTCAGTGGCTAGTCGAACAGTCTGGAATGGCTGACCGTAGACGGTGAGAGTCCGGTAGGTGAAAGTTGCTGACCTTCTGTGGGTGTTCCCGAGTAGCGGCGGACCCCTGAAATCTGCCGTGAATCTGCCAGGACCACCTGGTAAGCCTAAATACTTCCTGGTGACCGATAGCGGACAAGTACCGTGAGGGAATGGTGAAAAGTACCCCGGGAGGGGAGTGAAATAGTACCTGAAACCGTTCGCCTACAATCCGTCGGAGCCTTGCGGGGTGACGGCGTGCCTTTTGAAGAATGAGCCTGCGAGTTAGTGGCATGTGGCGAGGTTAACCCGTGTGGGGGAGCCGTAGCGAAAGCGAGTCTGAATAGGGCGATTCAGTCGCGTGTCCTAGACCCGAAGCGGAGTGATCTAGCCATGGGCAGGCTGAAGCGCGGGTAAGACCGCGTGGAGGGCCGAACCCACCAATGTTGAAAAATTGGGGGATGACCTGTGGTTAGGGGTGAAAGGCCAATCAAACTCCGTGATAGCTGGTTCTCCCCGAAATGCATTTAGGTGCAGCGTCGCGTGTTTCTTGCCGGAGGTAGAGCACTGGATGGTCTAGGGGGCCCACAAGCTTACCGAAATCAGCCAAACTCCGAATGCCGGTAAGTGAGAGCGCGGCAGTGAGACTGCGGGGGATAAGCTTCGTAGTCGAGAGGGAAACAGCCCAGATCACCAGCTAAGGCCCCTAAGCGTGTGCTAAGTGGAAAAGGATGTGGGGTCGCATAGACAACCAGGAGGTTGGCTTAGAAGCAGCCACCCTTTAAAGAGTGCGTAATAGCTCACTGGTCAAGTGGTTCCGCGCCGACAATGTAGCGGGGCTCAAGCACACCGCCGAAGCTGTGGCATTCACATTTTATCCTCGCTTGGACTTGATTCCTTGTGCAGGTGTGTGGATGGGTAGGGGAGCGTCGTGCCGCGAGTGAAGCAGCGGGGTGACCCAGTTGTGGACGCGGCACGAGTGAGAATGCAGGCATGAGTAGCGAAAGAAGGGTGAGAAACCCTTCCGCCGGATGACCAAGGGTTCCAGGGCCAGGCTAATCCGCCCTGGGTGAGTCGGGACCTAAGGCGAGGCCGAGAGGCGTAGTCGATGGACAACGGGTTGATATTCCCGTACCCGCGAAAGAGCGTCCCTGATGAACCTCGTTGTGCTAACCACCCGAACTTGGTGAGGTCTTCGGACTGAGCTGAGGGAGCGTGGGAACCTGATGGGTAGTAGTCAAGCGATGGGGTGACGCAGGAAGGTAGCTGAGCCCGGCCGGTGGTTGTGCCGGGGTAAGCGTGTAGGCCGTGTTGTAGGCAAATCCGCAACACATGAAGGCTGAGACGTGATGCCGAGCCGATTCAGGTGAAGTCAGTGATCCTATGCTGCCGAGAAAAGCCTCTAGCGAGTTCTTAGCGGCCCGTACCCCAAACCGACACAGGTGGTCAGGTAGAGAATACCGAGGCGATCGGGCGAACTGTGGTTAAGGAACTCGGCAAATTGCCCCCGTAACTTAGGGAGAAGGGGGGCCGGAGACGTGAAGCCCCGCGCGGGTGGAGCGTTGTATGGCCGCAGAGAGCAGGGGGAAGCGACTGTTTACTAAAAACACAGGTCCATGCGAAGAAGTAATTCGATGTATATGGACTGACGCCTGCCCGGTGCTGGAACGTTAAGGGGACCTGTTAGCTCTTCGGGGCGAAGCGGAGAACTTAAGCGCCAGTAAACGGCGGTGGTAACTATAACCATCCTAAGGTAGCGAAATTCCTTGTCGGGTAAGTTCCGACCTGCACGAATGGCGTAACGACTTCCCCACTGTCTCAACCACAGGCCCGGCGAAATTGCAGTACGAGTAAAGATGCTCGTTACGCGCGGCAGGACGGAAAGACCCCGGGACCTTTACTATAGCTTGACATTGGTACTCGAATTAGCTTGTGTAGGATAGGTGGGAGCCGGTGAAGTCCATACGCCAGTATGGGTGGAGGCAATCTTGAAATACCACTCTGGTTGATTTGGGTATCTAACTTCGGACCGTTATCCGGTTCAGGGACAGTGTCTGGTGGGTAGTTTAACTGGGGCGGTTGCCTCCTAAAAGGTAACGGAGGCGCCCAAAGGTTCCCTCAGCCTGGTTGGCAATCAGGTGTTGAGTGCAAGTACACAAGGGAGCTTGACTGTGAGACTGACAGGTCGAGCAGGGACGAAAGTCGGGACTAGTGATCCGGCACTTGCGAGTGGAAGCGGTGTCGCTCAACGGATAAAAGGTACCCCGGGGATAACAGGCTGATCTTCCCCAAGAGTCCATATCGACGGGATGGTTTGGCACCTCGATGTCGGCTCGTCGCATCCTGGGGCTGTAGCAGGTCCCAAGGGTTGGGCTGTTCGCCCATTAAAGCGGTACGCGAGCTGGGTTTAGAACGTCGTGAGACAGTTCGGTCCCTATCCGCCGTGCGCGTAGGATACTTGAGAAGGGCTGTCCCTAGTACGAGAGGACCGGGACGGACGAACCTCTGGTGTGCCAGTTGTCCTGCCAAGGGCACGGCTGGTTAGCTACGTTCGGAAGGGATAACCGCTGAAAGCATCTAAGCGGGAAGCCTGCTTCAAGATGAGGTATCCCACCCACTTTGTGGGGTAAGGCCCCCAGCTAGACGACTGGGTTGATAGGCCGGAAATGTAAGCCCGGTAACGGGTTCAGTTGACCGGTACTAATAGGCCGAGGACTTGACTACTAAGCTGCTACGCGTCCACTGTGCAACTCTGAACAAGCGAACACCCGTGAGTGTGTGCCGGGGTTGTTTGATATGTTCATAGAGTTACGGCGGTCATGGCGGAGGGGAAACGCCCGGTTACATTCCGAACCCGGAAGCTAAGCCCTCCAGCGCCGATGGTACTGCACTCGTGAGGGTGTGGGAGAGTAGGACGCCGCCGGACAATCTTCCAGTCGAGGGCCGCCCCATCCGGGTCGGCCCTCGACTGCGTAGCGCCATTGGTGGCGCAATCAGGAAGGATGTACCTGTGAGTTCAGGACCGCAGGGCGGAGACCGTCCCCGTCGTTACGAAGACCGTACTGACGGTGCGGGCGGAAACGACCGCGGCCCGCGCCGCGATGACAAAGGCCGGCCCCCGTACCGGGGAGACCGCGACAGCGGCGGCGCCCGAGGCGGATACGCCGGCGGCCGCGACTCTGGCTCCCGTGGTGGTGACCGGGACAGCTCGCGCTCCAGCGCCCCCCGTGAGGGCGGCTACCGCGGCGGCGACCGCCGCGAGGGCGGTTTCCGTGGCGGCGACCGCGACGGTTCGCGATCCAGCGCTCCGCGCGAAGGCGGCTACCGTGGCGGCGACCGCGATGGGTCCCGCTCGGGTGCCCCGCGTGAGGGCGGTTTCCGGTCCGGCGCTCCCCGCGAGGGTGGCTACCGTGGCGGCGACCGGGACGGTTCGCGTTCCAGCGCACCGCGCGAAGGTGGCTACCGGGGCGGCGACCGCGACGGTGGCTTCCGTGGCGGCGACCGGGACGGTTCGCGTTCCAGCGCACCGCGTGAGGGTGGTTTCCGTGGCGGCGACCGCGACGGTTCGCGTTCCAGCGCGCCCCGTGAGGGTGGCTACCGGGGTGGCGATCGGGACGGTTCGCGTTCCAGCGCTCCCCGTGAGGGTGGTTTCCGTGGTGGTGACCGTCGTGAGGGCGGTTACCAGGGTGGTGACCGCACTCGCTCCGGCCCGCCGCGTGAGGGTGGCTTCCGTGGTGGTGACCGCGACGGTGGTTTCCGTGGCGGCGATCGCCGCGAAGGTGGCTTCCGGGGCGGCGACCGGGACAGCTCGCGTTCCAGCGCACCCCGCGAGGGTGGCTACCGTGGCGGCGACCGGGACGGCTCGCGTTCCAGCGCTCCCCGCGAGGGTGGCTTCCGGGGCGGCGACCGGGACGGTTCGCGTTCCAGCGCCCCCCGTGAGGGTGGCTTCCGTGGTGGTGACCGCGACGGTGGTTTCCGTGGCGGCGATCGCCGCGAAGGCGGTTTCCGCGGTGGCGACCGTGAGGGTGGCTTCCGTGGCGGCGACCGGGACGGCTCGCGTTCCAGCGCGCCTCGTGAGGGCGGTTTCCGCGGTGGTGACCGCGACGGTGGCTTCCGTGGCGGCGATCGCCGCGAAGGCGGTTTCCGGGGCGGCGACCGGGACGGTTCGCGTTCCAGCGCTCCCCGTGAGGGCGGTTTCCGCGGTGGTGACCGCGACGGTGGTTTCCGTGGTGGTGACCGTCGCGAAGGCGGTTACCAGGGTGGTGACCGCACTCGCTCCGGCCCGCCGCGTGAGGGTGGCTTCCGTGGTGGTGACCGCGACGGTGGTTTCCGTGGCGGCGATCGCCGCGAAGGTGGCTTCCGGGGCGGCGACCGGGACAGCTCGCGTTCCAGCGCTCCCCGCGAGGGTGGTTTCCGGGGCGGCGACCGCGACGGCTCGCGTTCCAGCGCCCCCCGTGAGGGTGGCTTCCGCGGTGGTGACCGCGACGGTGGTTTCCGTGGTGGTGATCGCCGCGAGGGCGGTTACCAGGGTGGTGACCGCACTCGCTCCGGCCCGCCGCGTGAGGGTGGCTTCCGGGGTGGCGATCGGGACGGCTCGCGTTCCAGCGCTCCCCGTGAGGGTGGCTTCCGGGGTGGCGACCGGGACGGTTCGCGTTCCAGCGCTCCCCGTGAGGGTGGCTTCCGGGGTGGCGACCGGGACGGTTCGCGTTCCAGCGCTCCCCGTGAGGGCGGCTTCCGGGGCGGCGATCGGGACGGTTCGCGTTCCAGCGCTCCCCGTGAGGGTGGCTTCCGGGGTGGCGATCGGGACGGTTCGCGCTCGGGCGCTCCGCGTGAGGGTGGTTTCCGTGGCGGTGACCGCGAGGGCGGCTACCGGGGCGGAGAGCGTACCGGGGGTTTCCGGTCCGACGAGCGGCCGCGTCGCGAGGGGGAGTTCCGTCGCGATGACCGCGCGGGTGGCTCCGAGTCGTCCGAGGGCGGGCGTAGCTCGGCCCCGGCGCTGCCGGACGACATTGTCGCGACCGACCTCGACAAGGACGTCCGCGCTGAGCTGCTCTCGCTGAACAAGCCGGTCGCCGAGACGGTGGCCCGGCACCTGGTCGCCACTGGGCAGCTGATCGACGAGGACCCGGCCGAGGCGTTGGCGCACGCGCTTGCCGCCCGGCGGCTCGCGTCGCGCATCTCCGCTGTCCGTGAGGCGGTCGGCCTGGCCGCGTACCGCGCGGGGGAGTGGCAGTCGGCAATCGCCGAGCTGCGCACGTACCACCGGATGAGCGGATTGCAGAGCCACCTGGCCGTGCTCGCGGACTGCGAGCGGGCTCTCGGCCGGCCGGAGCGGGCCATTGACCTGTTCCGTGGCGCGGACCGGGAGAAGCTGGACCAGGCCGTGGCGATCGAACTGCTGATCGTCGCCGCTGGCGCGCGGGGTGACCTCGGGCAGAAGGACGCGGCGGTCGCGATGCTCCAGGTCCCGGACCTCACCAACGAGGCCACCGTGCCGTGGACGGCCCGGCTGCGGTACGCGTACGCCGACGCGCTGCTCGCTGTCGGTCGGCGCGAGGAGGCCCGCGAATGGTTCTCCCGCGCTGCCGACGTGGACACCGAGGGCGAGACCGACGCCGCCGAGCGGCTGCTCGAACTCGACGGTGTCGTCATCGAGGGTGACGAGGAGGACGAGGCCGCCGAGGAGATCGCCGCTGGCCCGGGCGCTCCCGGCGCGGTGCCGGCCCGACCCGACGCTGACCTGGCCACCGACACGAACGACGACGACGACGACGACGACGACGACGATGACGATGACGACGACGATGACGACGATGACGACGACGACGACGATGACGACGACGACGACGACGATGACGACGACGACGACGATGACGACGACGACGACGATGAGGACTTCGACGACGACGAGGAGGACGACGCTGTCGGCCCTCCCGCTGACGACGAAGGCTTCGACGACGAGGACGAGGACCGTCACCCCACCGGAACCAGCAACGCCGACGCTGCCACCACTGGCGACAGCGGCGTGACGGACGGGGACGCGGCGAACGGCGACGCGGCGAACGCCGACGGGACCGTCCCGGCCCGGGATGACGAGTCGGGGTCGACGCAGCGGTGAGCGCGGGCGTGGGGGAGCGGCTGGTCGACGGGTACACCCTGGTCGTCTTCGACCTGGACGGCGTGATCTACCTGATCGACCGGCCGATCCCCGGCGCCGTCGACGCAGTGGCCCGGCTGCACGCCGAGGGACGGGCGGTGGCGTACGCCACCAACAACGCGTCCCGCCGGTCCAGCGAGGTCGCGGACCTGCTGACCGGTATGGGCGTGCCGGCCCGACCGGAGGAGGTCCTCACCTCCGCCGCCGCCTCGGCCGAGGTGTTGCGCGACCGGCTGCCCGCCGGCGCGTCGGTGCTGGTGGTCGGCGCGGAGGCGCTGCGCGCGGAGCTGCGCGCGGTCGGGCTGAACCCGGTCACCCAGGCCGATGAGAAGCCGGCGGCGGTCGTGCAGGGGTACGGCCCGCAGGTCGGCTGGGCCGAGCTGGCCGAAGCGTCGGTAGCCGTACGTGCGGGTGCGATCTGGATCGCCACCAACACCGATCGGACCCTGCCCAGTGGGCGGGGACCGCTGCCCGGCAACGGGTCGCTGGTCGCCGTGCTGCGGACGGCACTGGAGCGGGACCCCGACGTGGTGGTCGGCAAGCCGGAGCCCGCGCTGTTCGAGACCGCCGCCAAGCGTAGCGGCGACGGGCGCAGCCTGGTGGTGGGTGACCGGCTGGACACCGACATCGAGGGCGCCCGCCGGGCCGGACTGGACAGCCTGCTCGTGCTCACCGGCGTCAGCGGCGTACCGGAACTGCTGGCCGCCGAGCCGCAGCGACGTCCCACGTACGTCGCGAGAGACCTGGCGGGGCTCTTCGACCCGGCTGCCGCCGTGCGGGTCCCGGGCCCGGCAGACGCTGGCGGCTGGTCCGTGACCGACCGGGACGGCACGCTGGAGCTGGCCGGGGCCGGTCGACCGCTGGACGCCCTCGCGGCGCTCTGCGCGGTGGCCTGGTCGGCGCCGGTTCCGGCGCTGCCGAAGATCCGCCCGGTGGGCCCGGACGCGGCCCACGCGGTGGAGAGTTTCGGTTTGACCTCGGCGGCGTGAGCCGGGCGGTCGTCAGAGCAGCTTGCGCAGCTTGAGCAGGTCGAACGGATTGGCCTTGATCGACACCCGGCGGGAGGTCACCGCGCTGGTGACGTCCAGGTCGCCACGGACCAGGGCGAGTAGGTCGTCGCTGGACGTGCTCAGCGCGATCTTGGCCTTGGGGTCGTCGCCGTCGGTCAGCTCGACCAGTCGGCCGCCGGTGATCCGGCCGTGGAACGCGGTGTCCAGGTCGGTGATTCGGCAGGCCAGCGTCCGGTCCAGGTCGATCCGTTCGCGTACCGTCTCGGCGTTGCGATCCAACCGGGCGGCCAGCTCCTGCAACGCCTGCCGGCACTCGTCCACGCTGGCCACATCTCCCCCTCGCTGATCGCCACGCCGTCCTCGGCACCGTACCGCACGGGTCGGTCGGGGGTGCCCGGTAGCGTGACACCTGCACACCCCGCCCCGTGGAAGGACTCAGGCATGCAGGACGCGTGGCGCGCCTACCTCGAGCTGGCCATGGGCCTTGCGGAGGCGCCCCGGAAGAAGGCCCAGGACGTGGCACGTCGCCTCGTCGGCTCCGGCGGCGCGACCGCCGCCCAACTCCAGGCCCTCGGCGAGGAACTGGTCACCACCGGCGCCGCCAACCGGGAGGCGCTGACCAAGCTGGTCCGCTTCGAGGTCGACCGGGCCCTCGGCGCGGTCGGTCTGGCCACCGCCGACGAGGTGGCCGAGCTGACCCGGCGGGTGCACGACCTGGAGCGGCAGCTGCGGGAGGCGCGGTCCACCGAGCCGGCCGACGCGGCGACCGCCGGCCCCACGCCACAACCCGACCCCACCGTCGCCGCGCAGCCCGGCACCGGTCTCGTGCCGTCCGGCGCCTCGGCCGGCGCCCCGGTCTCCGCGCCGGTGGCGAAGAAGGCCGTCGCTAAGAAGGCCGTGGCGAAGAAGGCTGTCGCCAAGAAGCCGCCGGCGACGATCAGCCCGACGGCCGACGAGGACGTCCCGACGCCGGCTGTGATGCCCGCCAAGAAGGCGGCGATTCGCAGGCAGCGGCCGGACGACGCCGAATGACCCGGCCCGGTCCGCCGCCCGGCGGGTTCCCGGCCCGGCCCGGTCCGCCGGCTGGCGGGTCCTTCCCGGCCCGGCCCGGTCCGCCGGTGGGTGTCCGCCCCGCGCCGCCGCCGGATCTCGGGGACGACGAGACACGGCATCCGGCGGTGGACGCCGCCGTGCGGGCCATCGCCAACGCGGCGACGCTCGCTCCCGCCGACCAGATCGCCCAGTACGAGGCGGCCTACGAGACGCTGCGGGAAACCCTCGCCACCATCGACCAGACCTGAGCGGGACGACCAGGCCTGAGCAGACCGGAGAACCACACGCATGGCACGTCGTAACCGGCTGGACGCCGAACTCGTCCGGCGCGGTCTGGCCCGCTCCCGTGAGCAGGCCGCCGCGTTGGTGGAGGCCGGCCGGGTCCAACTGCGGGGGGTGGTCGCCCGCAAGGCGGCCGCGATGGTCGACCCTGCCGACCCGCTCCTGGTGACCGGTGCGGACCCGGCCGAGGAGTACGTCTCCCGGGGTGGGCACAAGTTGGCCGGCGCGCTGGCCGCGTTCGCCCCCGGTGGGCTGCACGTGGCCGGGCGGCGTTGCCTGGACGCGGGGGCGTCGACCGGTGGGTTCACCGACGTGCTGCTGCGCGCCGACGCGGCCGAGGTGGTGGCCGTGGACGTCGGCTACGGGCAGCTCGCGTGGCCGTTGCGTACGAACGAGCGGGTCCGCGTCCTGGAGCGCACGAATGTCCGTACCCTCGATGCTGACGCGATCGGTGGCCAGGTCGACCTCACGGTGGCCGACCTGTCGTTCATCTCGCTGCGGCTGGTGCTGCCGGCGTTGGCCGGCTGCACCCGCGACGACGGTGACCTGGCGTTGATGGTCAAGCCGCAGTTCGAGGTCGGCAAGGACCGGGTCGGCGCCGGCGGTGTGGTCCGCGATCCGGAGCTGCGCGCCGAAGCGGTGCTGGACGTGGCCGCGGCTGCCGCGAGGCTCGGCCTCGGGCTGGCCGACGTGGCGGCCAGCCCGCTGCCCGGGCCGAGCGGCAACGTGGAGTTCTTCGTATGGTTGCGCCGGGGCGCACCGGCGGCCGACCCGGAGCGGGTGCGGGCCGTGGTGGCGGCCGGGCCGGATGGCTCGACGACGGCCGGCGCGGTGCCGGACGTGGCGGCGGAGGAGGTCGCAGGGTGAACGCGCGCAGTGAGGGCGCCGCAAGGGGCCACGCGGTGACACGCGGCAGTGCCGAGGTGTCGGCGTCGGTGGCGCGACGCCGCCCGGTCCGGCGTGGGCGGGCGGCCCGATGAGCCGGACCGCGCTGCTGGTGACCCACACCGGTCGTCGGCGCAGCACGGAGCACGCCCGGTCGGTCGCCGCCGACCTGATCGACGCCGGTTTCGAGGTACGGGTGGTCGCCGACGAGGCCGACGACCTCGACCTGCCCGGCGTGGTGCCGGTCGCCGGCCCGCAGGCCGCCGAGGGCGCCGAGATCGTCTTCGCGCTCGGTGGGGACGGCACCTTCCTGCGCGCCGCCGAGCTGGCTCGGCCTGCGAAGGCGCCGCTGCTCGGCATCAACCTCGGCAAGGTGGGCTTCCTGGCGGAGGCGGAGATCGACGACTTGGACACCGCCGTCCGGGATGTCGTCGGCCGTAACTACACGGTCGACGAGCGGCTGACCCTGGACGTCACTGCCGAGTTCGACGGTGGGCCGACGATCGAGTCCTGGGCGCTCAACGAGATCAGCATCGAGAAGGGCGAGCGGGCCCAGATGCTCGAGCTGCTCGTGGACGTGGACGGCCGGCCGCTGTCGCGTTACGGCTGTGACGGTGTCGTCTGTGCCACCCCGACCGGCTCCACCGCGTACGCGTTCTCCGGTGGCGGCCCGGTGGTCTGGCCGGAGGTGGAGGCGCTGCTGCTGGTGCCGATCAGCGCGCACGCGTTGTTCAGTCGCCCGTTGGTCACGGCCCCGACGTCCACCTTCGTGATCACCGTCGATCCGTTCACCACGCTCGCGGTGCTCTCCTGCGACGGCCGGCGCGTCTACGACCTGCCGCCCGGCGCGCGGGTGACGGTGCGTCGGGGGGCCCTGCCGGTGCGCATCGTGCGGCTGCGCCCCCGTCCGTTCACCGACCGGCTGGTGGCCAAGTTCGGCCTCCCCGTGCACGGTTGGCGTGGCAGCCGCCGGTGACCGTGGCGCACACGGTCGGTGGATGTCAGTTGTCCACCTGACGACATGTCGCCGCTGCGGCGGCGGGCGACTAGTGACCTGGTGACACGCTCCGACGCAGACTCCGATCGGCCCTCATCTACGGATGGCGGCCTGGAGGAGTAGAGGAGCCCATCGCATGCACTGGTCCCCACGCTGGCTCGCCGTCGGCGTTGTCGGCGCGTTGGTGGTCGGCGTCGCCGCACCGGCGTCCGCCGACCCGCCCGCCCGGCCCACCGGCCCGACGTCGGGCACGCCCGCCCAGCACGCACCCGTCCGCATCACCCTGATCACCGGCGACCAGGTCGAGCTCGCGCCAGCGGCGCCGGGCCGGGTCGCCGCCACTGTCCGCCCGGGACCCGGGCGCGAGCGCGTCATCTTCCAGACCCTGGAGGTCGACGGCCGGCTGCGGGTGCTGCCCAGCGACGCCCTGCCCTACGTTTCGAGCGGGGTTCTCGACGCCAACCTGTTCGACGTGCAGGAGTTGGCCGCCGACGGATACGGCGACGCCGCGCAGGGCGCGTTGCCACTGATCGTGCGTTACCAGGAGCAGGCGGCCGGGCGGGTCACGCCGCTCGCCGGCGCTACCGACGCCCGCCCGTTGGAGAGCATCAACGGCGCGGCGCTGCGGGTCGGCAAGGGGGCCCTCGGCAATTTGTGGACCACGCTCGCCGGTACGCCGGCCAGCCGGACCACGACTGCCGCCGCGCCCCGGCTGGGCGCCGGCATCGCCCGTGTCTGGCTGGACGGGCGGGTCCGTCCGGCGCTGGAGCACTCCGTGCCGCAGATCGGCGCCCCGACGGCCTGGGCGGCCGGGCGCGACGGTGCCGGCGTGACGGTGGCGGTGCTCGACACCGGCGTCGACGCCACCCACCCCGACCTGGCCGGTCGGATCGCCGAGGCGCAGGACTTCTCCGGCAGCGGCAGCGCCCGCGACGGGCACGGCCACGGCACCCACGTGGCCGCCACCATCGCCGGCAGCGGGGCGGCGTCCGACGGGTTGCGCAAGGGCGTCGCCCCGGGCGCGCGGTTGCTGGTCGGCAAGGTGCTCGACGACGGTGGCTCCGGCTACAGCTCGTCCATCATCGCGGGCATGGAGTGGGCGGCCCACTCCGGCGCGAAGGTGGTCAGCATGAGCCTCGGCGGCGACCCCACCGACGGCACCGACCCGATGAGCCAGGCGGTGAACGACCTGACCGCTGAGACCGGTGCGCTGTTCGTGGTCGCCGCCGGCAACTCGGGCGCCGCGCGTACCGTCGGCGCGCCCGGCGCGGCCGCGGCGGCGCTCACCGTCGGTGCGGTGGACCGTGCCGACAACCTGGCGGAGTTCTCCAGCCGGGGCCCGCGTCTCGGCGACAACGGCCTCAAGCCTGAGATCACCGCGCCGGGCGTCGGGATCGTCGCCGCCCGGGCCGCCGGCACCGCCATGGGTACGCCGGTGGACGACGCGTACACGACCGCGTCCGGCACCTCGATGGCCACGCCGCACGTGGCCGGAGCGGCGGCGATCCTCGCCCAGGAACATCCGGACTGGCCGGCCGGGAAGCTCAAGGACGCGCTGGTGAGCACCACGAAGGCGAACCCGGCGCTGACCGTGTTCGAGCAGGGTGGTGGTCGGGTCGACGTGGCGCGGGCGCTCGGCCAGCGGGTGTACGCCTCGGCCACCGCGGACTTCGGTCGGATCTCCACCGGCGGTGCGGCGGTCGAGCGGACCGTGACGTACACCAACGGCGGCACGGCCCCGCAGACCCTGCGGTTGGCCCTGGAGCTGCGCAACCTGGACACCCGTGCGGCCGAGACCGACGGGGTCGCGGTCGGCGGCGCCGAGGTGACAGTGCCGGTCGGCGGCAGCGTCGCCGTGCCGCTGCGGGCGGACCCGGCGAAGCTCGACCGGGGTGTGCACAGCGGCTGGCTGGTGGCGACAGGCGCGGACGGCGTCGCGGTGCGCACCGCTGTCGCGCTCACCGTCAGCGGTCCCGTGCACCACCTCACCATCAAGCTGCTGGACCGGCAGGGTCAGCCGGGCCTCTCGCCGGGGTTGACCGTCTTCGGTGAGCAGCCCGAGTCGGACTTCTGGGGCCTGTGGGGTGGCGAGGGCACCCTGGAGGTCGAGGAGGGCACGTACGTGCTGACCGCGCTGATGACGCACGGCGTTCCCCTGGACGAGCAGATGACCCAGATGATCGAGCCGGAGGTGACAGTCGACCGGGACCTGACAGTGGTGCTCGACGCGCGCAGGGGCACGCCGGTGCGGATCGAGACGCCGAAGCCCAGCGAGCAGCGGGCCACGCTCAGCTACTACGTGCACCGGGTGCTGGGCAATGGCCGGCAGATCGACCACGGCGTGATGGCCTACAGCACCGTTGAGCGGGTCAACGTCACGCCGACCCGCCAGGTGCGCCAGGGCGAGTTCGAGTTCGCCTCGCGGTGGCAGCTCGTCGCGCCCATGGTGGACGCGACGATCAGCGGGGTGTCCGGTCCGTCGGACATCAACCTGCTGGGCACGTCGCCGGCGCCGACCGGTCGGCGGAAGCTGCCGCTGCTCTGGGCCGGCACCGGCGCCCCCGCCGAACTGACCCGGGTGCGGGGCGCCGCCGTGCTGCTCGGCGCCGACCCGAACCGCTCGGAGGAGGAACAGGTGGCCGCCGCCGCGGCGGCCGGCGCCGCCGCGGTGCTGGTCGTCCGGCCGGAGGACCAGAGCGCGTGGACGGTCTGGCGGCCCACCGGAGAGCGGCTGCCGATCCCGTCGATGGTGGTCGCGTACGACGACGGGCAGCGGCTGATCGCGGCGGCGCGCAAGGGTCGGGCGACGCTGGACCTGACGCTGACAGTGGACAGCCCCTACCTGTACGACGTGTGGCAGGTGTCGAAGGGCCGCGTGCCGGAGCGTGTCGTGCACACGGTGACCGCGAAGAACACCGCCGAGGTGACAGCGAGCTACGGCGACCTGGGTGCGGGCTGGGCCACCGAGGAGCGGTTCGGCTGGCGTCCGTGGCAGGAGTACGCCTGGAACGACGACCAGCGGATCGTCCGCAACGGCACCACCCGGCAGGAGTTCGTCAGCTCCGGGGACTCCTGGTGGCAGCAACGGGTGCTGCACAAGCAGATGTTCATGCAGTGGGGGCAGCTGGCCGGTGGTCTGACCCAGCAGCCCCGGCGCTACGCCGCCGACGACCGGGTGACCGAGATCTGGCACGCGCCGGTGCTCCGCCCGGCCGTCCCGGCCCGAGGGGCGCCGGTGCCCACCCGCACCGGTGACATCCTGGAGTTGCGGGTGCCCGAGTTCGTCGACGCCGACGGGCACTACAGCGTGGCCGGCGAGAGCGAGGAGTCGGACACCGTCACGGCGCGGGTCAGCCGCAACGGGCAGCAGATCGCGGACCTCTCCGACGGCTGGGCGTCGGTGCCCACGACCGCCGGGGCCGCCCGCTACCGCCTGGACGTGAGCACCCAGCGGTCCTCGGCCGAGTGGCGTTACGGCACCCGGACCGACACGGCCTGGGAGTTCACCTCGGCCCGACCGGCGGGCGACGCCGCCACGGCATTGTCGTTGCTCCAGGTGGACTACCGGGTGCCGGCCGACCTGGGCGGCACGGTCCGCGGCAACCGGCCGCACCAGCTCGGGCTGACCCTGCGGCAGCCGGCCGGGGTGCCGGCGCCGAGGGGTGCCGGCGTCCGGGTGCAGGTCTCCTTCGACGGGGGCGTCACCTGGCGCAACGCGCCGACCACGGGGTCGGGCACCCGGTACACCGCTACCGTGCCGGCGGGGCGCGGAACGGTGTCGCTGCGGGTGCACGCCGCCGACCGGGCCGGGAACACCGTCGAGCAGACAGTGCTCCAGGCGTACGGGCTGCGCTGATCGGGCGGGGCGGGGCGGCCTGGCCGTCCCGCCCTGCCGGTCGAGGGTCCGCCGTCGGTCGACGGCGGGCCCTCACGCGTCAGAGCCAGCCGCGTCGGGCCACCTGGAACGCCAACCCGGGTCGGGTGTCCACACCGGCGGCGGCCATCAGGTCGGCGATGCGCCGTTGCACGGTGCGCCGGCTCACCCCGAGCTGGGAGGCGATGGACTTGTCCGGTACGCCCGCCACGAACAGCGACAGCAGCCGGGCTTCGTCGGCGTCGGGCTGGTAGCCGTCGCCCGGCTGGTCAGCGGGCTCGGGCCGGCGAGTTTCGGGGGCCGCAACGGCGAGGGGGTCGTCGAGGCGCAGCCGGGTGGCCACCCGCCAGTGGCTCTCGAAGAGGGCGAGCAGCGCGTCGAGCAGTTGACTGCGGCCGATCACGGCGGCGCTCGGTTCGCCGCCGTCGCGGTCGGGCACCAGCGGGCAGATGGCGGTGCGGGCGTCCACGATGGCCAGTCGGACCGGCAGCCGGTCCAGGACGCGGGCCTGCTCCCCGGCGGCGACCCCCTTGGCCAGGTCGGCCAACGCGCCCGGCTCCAGTAGCAGGTCACGTTCGTAGATGGCCCGGTAGCTGACCCCACGGGCCAGCGCGTCGAACTCCTCGACATTCTCCGGGCCGGCCATGGCGAGGGGATTGGCCCGGCAGAACCAGAGCACCTCGGTCCGGGCAGAGTTCTGCAGGTCGCGAAGCCGGTCCCGAAGAACCCGGGCGCCGGTGATCACCTCGACCAGGTGGTCGACGTGGTGTCGGCGCAGTCCGGAGCGGTATTCCTCGGCCAGTTGGGTGACCAGTCGGCGGGCCGACTCCAGGTCCTCCTGACGCCGCAGCAGCGTCGCGCCGAGGGCGACGTCCGGGGCGGTCGGGCGCAGCGGGGCGTCCGGGTCGTTGTCGCTGCGCTGCACGAGGCCCTTGCCCCGCAGTGCCTCGACCTGGGCGATGACCTGCTCACGGGGTCGGTGCAGGCGACCGGCCAACTCGTCGATGCGGGCCGTGGTGAGCTGGAGCAGGCAGCGGTAGAGCTCCTCCTCAGCCGAGGTCAGGCCGATCACGTCCAACACGGGGCAGAACTGTACGTCGGCCGGGTACGGGCCGTACCCGGGCCCGTCGGCTGGTCAAGTGTCGGGCCTCGCGTCTACTGTCGGTGGCTGTGCTGGAAGAGCTGCGCATCACCGGACTGGGCGTCATCGAAGACACCACGCTGCCGTTGACCGGCGGCATGAACGTCATCACCGGCGAGACCGGTGCGGGCAAGACGATGGTGGTCACCGGCCTCGGCCTGCTCTTCGGCGGCCGGGCCGACGCCGGGCGGGTCCGCGCCCAACCCGGTCGTGCGGTGGTGGAGGGGCGGCTGCGGCTGCACGGGCGGGTCGCCGACGCGGTGCACGCGCGGATCATCGAGGCGGGCGGCGAACCCGACGAGGACGGCTCGGTGCTGTTGAGCCGCACGGTGACGGTGGAGGGGCGTTCGCGCGCGCACGTCGGCGGCCGGAGCATGCCGGTGTCGATGCTCGGTGAGGTCGGCGAGCAGGCGGTCGCGGTGCACGGCCAGTCCGACCAGCTGCGGTTGCTGCGCCCGGCCGAGCAGCGGGCCGCACTGGACCGGTTCGCCGGCCCCGCGCACGAGAAGCTGCTCGACGCGCTGCGTGAGGCGTACACGGGGTGGCGTCGGGTCGTCGACGACCTGGCCGACCGTCGGCGCAACGCCCGCGAGCGCAACCAGGAGGCCGACCTGCTGCGGTTGGGCCTCGACGAGATCACCCGGGTCGATCCGCAGCCCGGTGAGGACGACGAGCTGAAGACCGAGGCGCAGCGGTTGGAGCACGCCGAGGGCCTGCGGACGGCCGCGCAGATCGCCCAGCAGTGCGTGGCCGGTGGCGCGGAGGCCGCCGAGGAGACCCCGGACGCGGCGGCGCTGCTCGGCACCGCCCGGCGGACCCTGGAGGCGCAGTCCGGCACCGATCCGGCGCTCGGTGAGCTGGCGGCCCGCCTGGAGGAGGCGGCCACGCTGGTCACCGACGTGTCGGCGGAGCTGTCGGCGTACCTGGCGACGCTGGACGCGGACCCGGCCCGGTTGCAGCACGTCTACGAGCGGCGGGCGGCGCTGCGCGCGTTGACCCGCAAGTACGCCGACGACGTCGACGGGGTGATCGCCTGGGCCGACCGGGCGCGTACCCGACTGTCCGACCTGGACATGTCCGACGACGTTCTCGACGAGTTGGAGCGGGAGGGTCAGCGGCTCGCCGTGGAGGTGGCCGACCTGGCCGGGCGGGTGTCCACGTCCCGGCAGGAGGCGGCGGTCCGCTTCGCCGACCAGGTCACCGTCGAGCTGGCCGGGCTGGCGATGCCGCACGCGCGGATCGAGGTGGCGGTGCTGCCCCGTCCGGCCGGGCGTGCCGAGCCGACGCTTGCGGTCAACGGCGTGGAGGTGGGTGTCACGTCGGACGGCGGTGACGAGGTGGAGCTGCGGTTGCTGGCCCACCCTGGCGCGCCGTCGCTGCCGTTGCAGCGCGGCGCCTCCGGTGGTGAGTTGTCCCGGGTGATGCTCGCCATCGAGGTCGTGTTCGCCGGCTCCGGTGGCCCGCCGACGTTGGTCTTCGACGAGGTCGACGCGGGGGTCGGCGGGCAGGCGGCGGTGGAGATCGGTCGCCGGTTGGCCCGACTGGCCCGCAGCCATCAGGTGCTGGTGGTCACGCACCTGCCGCAGGTGGCGGCGTTCGCCGACCGGCACCTGGTGGTGGCGAAGGACACCGGCGGCGCGGTGACGACCAGTGGGGTGCGGGTGGTGGAGGACACCGAGCGGGCTCGGGAGTTGGCGCGCATGCTGGCGGGTTTGCCCGATTCGGATCTGGGTATCGCTCACGCCGAGGAGCTTTTGGCAGTGGCCGCCAAGGAAAGGCGGTTGTGACGCCGCGTATTGTGAGCGCAAGCACACCGGCTTGTGCCGGTGTGTGCTTCCCTGGGTAGGCGGCCCTGCTCAGGCATGTCGCGACAGAAAAGCCTGCCTCACATGCCAGGATGGTCACGATGCGTCTACCCACGTTGCGCCGGAACCGGAACTCCGAACCGGGCAGAGTCCTCGGCACCGCGCGCCTTGATCGCCGGACGAAACGCCTGGTCGGTCGGCTGCGCCCCGGTGACATCGCGGTCATCGACCACGTCGACCTGGACCGGGTGGCGGCCGACTCACTCGTCGCCGTCGGGGTCGCGGCGGTGCTCAACGCGAAGCCCTCGGTCTCCGGTCGTTACCCGAACCTCGGCCCGGAGGTGTTGATCGCCGCCGGCATTCCGCTCCTCGACGACCTGGGGGAGGGCGTCTTCGAGCGCATCCGCGAGGGCGACCAGGTGCGCATCGAGGGCAACACGGTCTTCGCCGGTGACGAGCCGGTGGCGCACGGCAGCCTTCAGGACGCCGAGTCGGTCGGTAAGGCGATGGCGGACGCCCGGGAGGGTCTGTCGGTGCAGTTGGAGGCGTTCGCCGCCAACACGATGGACTACCTGCGTCAGGAACGCGACCTGCTGCTCGACGGTGTCGGGGTGCCGGACATCGAGACCCAGATGCAGGGTCGGCACTGCCTGATCGTGGTGCGCGGCTACGACTACAAGGCCGACCTGGACGTGTTGCGCCCGTACATCCGGGAGTTCAAGCCGGTGCTCATCGGCGTCGACGGCGGCGCGGACGCCCTGGTCGAGGCCGGCTACACCCCTGACATGATCATCGGGGACATGGATTCGGTCACCGACGACGTGCTGCGCTGCGGCGCCGAGGTGATCGTGCACGCGTACCCGGACGGGCGCGCGCCCGGCCTGCCCCGGGTCAACGGCCTCGGTGTGCCGGCGATCACCTTCCCGGCTGCGGCGACCAGCGAGGATCTGGCCATGCTGCTCGCCGACGAGAAGGGCGCCTCGCTGCTGGTCGCGGTCGGCACCCACGCCACCCTCGTCGAGTTCCTCGACAAGGGCCGCGGCGGGATGGCCTCGACGTTCCTGACCCGGTTGAAGGTCGGTGGCAAGCTTGTCGACGCCAAGGGGGTGAGCCGGCTCTACCGGCAGAGCATCTCCGGTTCGTCGCTGCTGCTGCTGGTGCTGTCGGCGATCGCGGCGATGGCGTCCGCGGTGGCCGTGTCGACAGTCGGGAAGGCGTACCTGGGCGTGGTCGCCGAGTGGTGGGACAATTTCGTGTTCCAGCTGTACCGGCTTTTCTAGTTCCCGACCGATCAAGAGGCTGCAAGCGTGATCAACTTCCGCTACCACGTGGTGTCCCTCACCGCGGTCTTCCTGGCTCTGGCGATCGGCCTGGTGGTCGGCACAGCCGCCCTCAACGGCCCGGTCGCCGACTCGCTCAAGGAGCAGGTCACCGGGCTGCGCAAGGACAACCAGCAGTGGCGTCAGACGGTCAGCAACATGGAGAAGCAACTCGCGCTGGAAGAGGAGTTCGCCGAGCAGACCTCCCAGCTCCTCCTGCCCGGCACCCTCACCGCGCGTCGGGTCGCGGTGCTCAGCCTGCCCAACGGGCGTGACCACACCGAGAGCGTGCTCAAGAAGCTCCAGCAGGCCGGGGCCACCATCACCGGCCAGATCGACCTGCAGGACAAGTTCATCAACCCGGACAACAACTCCAACCTGCTGGAGTTGGCCGTCACCGCCGCCCGCCCGACCGCGCAGACCACCGGCCTGCCGGGCAACGGGCACGGCGTGGAGACCTCCAGCGCGCTGCTGGCCAGTGTCCTGCTGGACCGGCCCCAGGGCGTCGCGCCGGTCAGTGACGCCGACCGTCGGGCGGTGCTTGCCGCCTACAACAACGCCGGCTACCTGACCACCGACAGCAACAAGGTCACCGCCTCGGCGGAGGCGGTCGTCGTGGTCAGCGGTCAGCCGTACGTCGACAAGGACTCCGACAAGCGGGACGAATCGGTGGTCAAGATCGCCGAGCAGTTCGACCGCACCGGGGCGATCGTGGTGGCCGGCAACGGCTCCGTCGGCGGCAACCTGGTCGGTGTGGTGCGCGGCGACCCGGTGCTCGCCCAGACCATCTCCACGGTCGACAACGCCAACACCGTGCAGGGTCAGGTGGTCACCACCCTCGCCCTGGTGCAGCAGCTCACCGAGAAGAAGGCCGGGCAGTACGGCGTCGGCGACAACGCCGCCTCCGGCCTGTTGCCTAGACTGCCCCAGTGAGCGAACGACGTACCCCCGTGTCCGGATCCGACCAGGTGGCGCGTGACCGAGCCAGCGAGGTGACGGCGTGAGCGCCCTGGGCCGGCTGCTGATCGCCGGCGCGGGCGCCGCGGCGGCCCGCTACGTGCTGCGTGAGGCGCGTACCTCGCCGGCCGGGCCCGCGTTGGACCGCACCAACTTCCGTGGCCGCACGGTGAGCCTGGCCGCCGGGCCGGCGCTCGCCGCCGGCGCGGCCGCCGCCGGCGCGTTCGGTGCCACCGGCGGCGCCGCCGGTGGGGCCGCCCTGGTCGCCGGTCTCGGCGCGGGCGGCGTCGGCCTGTACGACGACGTGGTCGGCGCGCGGCCGGAGCAGAAGGCGGCCAAGGGCTTCGCCGGGCACCTCGCCGCGCTGCGCGAGGGGCGGGTCACCGCCGGTCTGGTCAAGGTCGTCGGGGTGGGCGCCGCCGGGCTGGGCGCTGCCGCGCTGCTCGCCGCCGACCCCAGGGTCGCCGCGCACCCGCGCCGGCAGCGGCATCGTGCGTTCGGCCGGGGTGTCGACGTGCTGCTCGGCGCCGGCGTGATCGCCGGCACGGCCAACCTGCTGAATCTGCTCGACCTGCGGCCGGGCCGCGCCCTCAAGTCCGGGCTGCTGCTCGCGGCGCCGCTGACCGGCGGCCCGCAGGGCGGGATCGCCGCGGGCGCTGCCGGCGCCGCCGCCGGCCTGCTCCGCGACGATCTGGCCGAGGACGTGATGCTCGGCGACAGTGGCGCGAACGCGCTCGGGGCGGTGCTCGGTGTCGCGCTCGCCGCCCGTACCGGCCCGCTGGGCCGGGCCGGTCTGCTCGCCGTCCTGGCCGGGCTCACCGCCGCCAGCGAGAAGGTCAGCTTCACCGCGGTGATCCAGCGGACCCCGGGGCTCCGCGACCTCGACGCACTGGGCCGACGCGCCGACTGACGTGACCAGACCGGCACCCCTCGCCGGCGCCGGCCGGCTGGCCGGGGCAGCCGCGCTCATCGCCGTCCTCACCGTGGCCAGCCGACTCGCCGGCTTCGGCCGCACCGCCGTGTTCACCTGGGTGGTCGAGCAGAGCGACCTGGGCGGCATGTACGTCATCGCCAACACGGTGCCGAACATCGTCTTCGAGATCGTCGCGGGCGGGGCGTTGGCCAGCCTGGTTGTGCCACTGCTGGCCGGGGCGGTCGCGGCGGACGACCGGCGGACGGTGGCGGCGACCACCGGGGCCTTGCTCACCTGGACGGTGAGTCTGCTGGTTCCCCTCGCCGTGCTCGTCGTCGTGTTCGCCGACCCGATCATCTCGGTGATCAGCGAGGGACGATCGGCGTCGGAACTCGCCGCCGGCGCCCGGATGCTGCGCGTGTTCGCCCCGCAGTTGCCGCTCTACGGGATCGGCATCGTGCTCACCGGCGTCCTCCAGGCACACCGACGCTTCGCCTGGCCAGTCATCGCGCCGCTGCTGTCCAGCCTCACCGTGGTCGTCGTCTACGTGGCCTTCGGGGCCGCCCAGGGTCGAGGCGTGTCCGTGGCCCAGGTCGGCCGCAGCGGCGAACTGCTCCTCTCCGGCGGCACCACGCTGGGCGTCGTCGTGCTGTCGCTCTCGCTGCTGATCCCGCTGCGGCGGTTGCGGCTACGGCCCCGGTTCGGGTACGCCTTCACCGCCGATGCGCGGGCGCGGATCGGCGGGCTCGCCACTGCCGGCGCGGTGACGGTGGCCGCACAGCAGATCGCGCTCCTGGTGGTCTTGAACCGGGTCTCCGGCGGCCCCACCGGCTCCCCCCAGGTGTTCAACCTGGCCCAGGCGATCTACCTGCTGCCGTGGGCGGTCCTGGCCGTGCCGCTGGCGGTGGCGTCCTATCCCACCCTGGCCGCCGCCAGCGCCGCCGGTGACGAGGACGGTTATCGACGGACCCTCTCCGGCGCGGTGCGTGGGGTGCTGCTTTTCAGTTGCCTGGGCGTCGCGGCGTTGATCGGTACCGCGCAGCCGATCGCCGCCCTCTTCTACCCGGACAATCCGGAGTCCACCGCGGCGGCCATCAGCGGGTTCGCGCCGGGTCTGCTCGGCTACGGCCTGTTCGCAATCCTGTCCCGCGCGCTCTACGCACGCGGCGACACGCGGTCGGCGACGGTGGCGATCACCTTCGGCTGGCTGGTCGTCCCGGCCGTGGCGCTGCCGTTGACGGTGCTGCTCCCCACCGCCGACCGGGTGCTCGCTGTGACCGCCGCGAACTCGGTGGGGATGCTGGTGCTCGGCGCCCTGCTGCTCGTGGCGGTGTTGCGCAGCGCCGGCCGTCCCGCCCTCGCGGGAGCGGCACGGGCCGGAGCGGCCGGTGGCCTCGCCGGTGTGCTGGCCGGGCTCGCCGGGTTGGGCCTCAGCCGTTGGCTCGACCAGTCGGACGGCGGCACCCCGACGACGGCGGCGGCGTTCGGTCAGGGCATGCTGTCCGGGGTTCTGGTTGGGGTGGTGTTCCTCGCCGTGGTCTGGTTCGTCGACCGGCGGGACGTGCAGCCACTGCTCGCCGGGGTGCTGCGGCGTCTGGGCCGGCGGGGGCCGTCCGGCGGTGCGCCGACACCGGGCGCGGGCTCCGCGCAGCGGGGCGACGGGAAGGAGACGGCGACGCATGACTGAGCCAGCTCTGCCTGCCGGCTGGTCGGGCACCGTCGCGTTGGTGCTCGCGTCCAGCACCGGCGGCGTCGGCCAGCACGTCCGTTCGGTGGCTCGTGGCCTCGTCGCGGGCGGCACCACGGTCCTGGTCTGCGGGCCCGCCGCCACCCAGGAGCAGTTCGACTTCACCGGTGTGGGTGCGCGGTTCGAGCCGGTGGAGATCCCGGCCAGCCCGACGCCGGCCGACGCGCGGGCGGTGCTCGCGCTGCGCCGGGCGCTCGCGGCCGCTCACGTCGACGTGGTGCACGCGCACGGCCTGCGGGCCGGGCTGGTCGCCGTGCTGGCCCGTCCGGCCGCCCCGGTGATCGTCACCTGGCACAACGCGGTGCTCGCCGGGGGGCTGCGGGGCGGGGTGTCCCGGCTCGTCGAACGGGTGGTCGCCCGGGGCGTGCGGGTGGCGCTCGGCGCCTCGGAGGACCTGGTGCGACGGGCCGCCGAGGTGGGTGCCGCCGACGCCCGGCTGGCCCCGGTCGCCGCGCCGGCGCTGCCCGCGCCGCGTCGACGCCCGGCGGCGGTACGCGCCGAGTTCGGCGTCCGCCCGGACCAGCCGTTGATCGTCTCGGTCGGTCGGTTGCACCCGCAGAAGCGCTACGACGTGCTGATCGACGCGGCGGCCCGCTGGCGTACGCGTACCCCGCCGCCGGTCGTGGTGATCGCGGGCAGCGGGCCGGCGTATCTGCCGCTCGCCGCGCGGACCTCCGCCGCCCGCGCCCCGGTGACCCTGCTGGGGCACCGCACCGACGTGGCCGACCTGCTCGCCGGCGCCGACCTGGCGGTGGTGACCAGCGACTGGGAGGCGCGACAGCTCTTCGCCCAGGAGGCGCTGCGCGCCGGTGTGCCACTGGTGGCCACCGCTGTCGGCGGGCTCCCGGGCCTGGTCGGTGACGCGGCCACGCTGGTCCCCGCCGGTGACGTGGATGCTGTCGACGCGGCCGTACGCGCGTTGCTGGACGACCCGGCGGCGCGGGCGGAGTTGGGCCGGCGTGGCGCCGAACGGGCGGCGACGTGGCCGACCGAGGCGGACACCGTCGCCATGCTTGCTGCCCTCTACGCCGAGCTGGCCGGGAATCCCGGCGGTCCGGCGGCCGCCCCGGGCTCCGACGCCCCGAGAACGGGACACCGGTGATGCTGCGCCGAATCGCCCCCGCCCTGCTGACAGTGCTCGTGGTGGCGCTGGGTGTCACCGCGCTCGCCGCCCGCCCACCCCAGGGCACCCCGCAACGCACCGCCGACTTCGTGGTGCTCGCCGGGATCGCCGGGCTGCGCTGGGATGACGTGGATCCGCAGAGCACCCCGACGCTGTGGCGGATGGCCCAGGACGGCTCGATCGGCTCACTGTCGGTGCGTTCCGCGCACCGGCCCACCTGCCCGGTGGACGGCTGGCTGACGTTGGGCGCGGGCAGCTTCGCCGCGTGGAACGGCAGCCGGTCGGTCGACGGTTGCCCGTCGGCGGCGGTGACGGTGGAACAGCCGGACGGCATCGGCGCGAACCTGCCCGACCAGGAGAGCGTGGTCCAGTACAACCAGCAGCGGCTGCCCTGGGGCGCCATGCCCGGCTCGTTGTCCGAGTCGGTGCGGTGCTCCGTCGCCGTGGGCCCGGGCGCGGCGGTGGCCGCCGCGCGACCGTTCGGCCGCGTCGACCGGTACGCCTCGGGGCTGCCGGCCGACCCGCGGCCGCTGCTCGGCTCGTGTGTGCTGAGCATCGTCGACCTCGGCACCGTCAAGGGGGCCGACCCGGCCACCCGCGCCGAGGAGGCCCGCGCGGCGGACGCCGAGCTGGCCCGGGTGCTGGCGGCGCGACCCCCACGGTCGTTGGTGCTGGTCGCGGGGATCTCCGACACCACCCAGCCGGCCCGGCTGCACGTGGCGGTCGCCGACGGGCCGGGCTGGGAGCGGGGGTGGCTCACCTCGGCCAGCACCGGCCGGGACGGGTACCTGCAACTTGTCGACCTCGCGCCGACCGCCCTGGCCGCGTTGGGCCGGCCCATGCCGGAGCGGCTCTTCCTCGGCCGTCCGGCGGTCAGCACCGGCGGCCGTCCCGCCGACCTGACTGAGGCCATCAACGCGCCGGCGAACGCCGACCGGGAGGCGGCCGCCCAGCGCTCCGTCTCCGGGGTGTTCTTCGCGCTGCTCGCCGGGGTGCAGGTGCTGCTGGCCCTCGCGATCCTGCCGCTGCTGCGCCGGGCCCGTCCGCACGCCGGCCCGGCCGGCCCGACGCCCGTCTCCGGGCGGATCGTGGCGGTGATGGAGCTGCTGCTGGTGGCCGCGGCGTTGACAGTGCCGGCGGCGCTGCTGACCGACGCGGTGCCCTGGTGGCGCGGTGAGCACCCGGGGTGGATCTTCGCCGGGGTGACCGCGTTGCTGGTGGCCGCCGGCACCGCGGCGGTGCGGTTCGCGCCCGGGTACGCGAACACGCTCGGGCCGCTCGGCGCGGTGGCCGGTCTCACCACGCTCGTGGTGGGGCTGGACGTGCTCACCGGGGCCCGCCTGCAGCTCAATGGCGTGGTCGGCTACTCCGCGTTGCAGGGCGGCCGGTACGCCGGGCTGAGCACCGTGGGGCTGGGAGTGTTCCTCGCCGGTGCGCTGGTCACCGCCGGTTGGTTCGCCCAACGGGTGCACCGTGGCTGGCGGCCGGCGGTGATGGTGGCGGTGGGTGGCCTCGCCGTGGTGGTGGTCGGCAGCCCGTACCTGGGCGCCGACCCGGTCGGCGCGATCGCGCTCACCGCCGGGGTGAGCGTCGCCGCCGTGATCAGCGCCGGCGGCTGGTTGACGATCAGCCGGCTGGCCTGGGCCGCCATGGCCGCGCTGGCGGTCGGTATCGGGTTCGCCGTGGTGGACCTGCGGCGTCCTGCGGCGGAGCGGGGCAGCCTGGGCCGGTTCCTTTCCGCGCTCGGTGACGGCACTGGCGGGTTCGCCGTGCACCGGTCCAGCACGGAGAACTTCGAGACGTTGGTCAACAGCCCGCTGACGGTGCTGGCGTTGGCCGGCGGGTTGCTGGTGTGGTTCGCCCTGTTGCAGCCGTGGGGTGGGCTGATGCGGCTGTTCGGCATCTACCCGGCGGTCCGGGCCGCGATGGCCGGCACTGTGGTCGCCGCGGTGCTCGGTGGTGTGCTCGACGGCGCGGCCCTGGACGTGATGGGCGCTGCCGCCGCCCTGGTGGTGCCGATGGCCGCCCTGGCGTCGCTGCGGGTGCTCGGGCACGCCGCGGACCGGACCCGTCCGGCAGCGGACCGCTCCCGCGCCAACGGCGCCGACGACGACTCGGGGTCCGGCGGGGTCGGCCCGGTCGGTGGGGGCGACGGTCCGACCGGCGGCGGTGGGCCACTGGGTGCCGTGCATCCCCGTCCGATCACCGGGCCGACCCCGAGCGCGCCGGCGAAGGTCGCCCGACCGGCGTCGGACCCTGCGGACGAGCGCCGCGGGGACGCCGACGAACCGGCCGAGCCGACCGCGAGCGGGTCGACGCCGGACGCCGCGCCGACGGTGCCCGTAGCGCCCCGGCAGGTCTCCCGGTCATCGACGGAGGTTGCCGCGTCCTGAGCGCCGGGCCTCGTCCGGATGGCCCGGAGGTGTCGCAGCCGGGGTGCGGCCTGCGGGTACCCGCCCGGGAGGTGTTACCGTCAAATCCCGTGGATCGCGTGATCACTTTGCTGATCAAGCACGGCGGTCTGCATGACCGCGACAGACGACACGGGAGCAGGCCTTGGCCCCATCAGCACGGACGACCAGGCACATTTTCGTCACCGGGGGCGTCGCCTCCTCGCTGGGTAAGGGCCTCACCGCCTCCAGCCTCGGCAACCTGCTGACAGCGCGCGGGTTGCGCGTGGTGATGCAGAAGCTCGACCCCTACCTGAACGTCGACCCGGGGACGATGAACCCGTTCCAGCACGGTGAGGTCTTCGTCACCGAGGACGGCGCCGAGACCGACCTCGACGTCGGGCACTACGAGCGGTTCCTCGACCGGGCGCTGTCCGGCAAGGCGAACGTCACCACCGGTCAGATCTACTCCGACGTGATCGCCAAGGAGCGGCGCGGCGAGTACCTGGGCGACACCGTTCAGGTCATCCCGCACATCACCAACGAGATCAAGTCGCGGATCCTGGCGATGGCCGACCCGGACGAGGACGGCCAGGTCCCCGACGTGGTGATCACCGAGGTCGGTGGCACTGTCGGCGACATCGAGTCGCTGCCGTTCCTGGAGGCGATCCGTCAGGTCCGCCACGATTTGGGCCGCGACAACTGCTTCTACCTGCACGTCTCGCTGGTGCCGTACCTGGCGCCCTCGGGTGAGCTGAAGACCAAGCCGACGCAGCACTCGGTGGCGCAGCTGCGCAACATCGGTATCCAGCCGGACGCGATAGTGCTCCGTTGTGACCGGGAGATTCCGGTGAAGCTCAAGGAGAAGCTGTCGCTCTACTGCGACGTGGACGCCGAGGCGGTCGTCGCCGCCCCGGACGCGCCGAGCATCTACGACATCCCGAAGGTGCTGCACCGGGAGGGGCTCGACGCGTACGTGGTGCGCCGGCTCGGCCTTTCCTTCCGGGACGTGGACTGGGCCAGTTGGGACGATCTGCTGGAGCGGGTGCACCGTCCCCGGCACACCGTCACCGTCGCTGTGGTCGGCAAGTACGTGGACCTGCCCGATGCGTACCTGTCGGTGAGTGAGGCGATCCGGGCGGCGGGCTTCGGCCACCGGGCCCGGGTGCAGCTGCGCTGGGTGCCCAGCGACGAGTGCGTCACCCCGGCCGGCGCCGCCGCGGCGTTGGCCGGCGTGGACGGCATCCTCATCCCCGGCGGGTTCGGCGTCCGCGGCATCGAGGGCAAGATCGGCACCGCCCGGTACGCCCGTGAGGCCGGCATTCCGCTGCTGGGCCTGTGCCTCGGCCTGCAGTGCATGACCATCGAGGTGGCCCGGCACCTGGCCGACCTGGACGGCGCCAACTCGTTGGAGTTCGACGAGCAGGCGGCCCACCCGGTCATCGCCACGATGGCCGACCAGGAGGACATCGTCGCCGGTCGCGGTGACCTGGGCGGCACCATGCGGCTGGGCGCGTACCCGGCGACGTTGACCGAGGGCTCGATCGTCGCCGAGGCGTACGGCAGCACCGAGATCAGCGAGCGGCACCGGCACCGGTACGAGGTGAACAACGCCTACCGGGACGCGCTGACGAAGGCGGGCCTGCACATTTCCGGCACCTCCCCAGACGGCCGGCTGGTCGAGTTCATCGAACTGGACCGGAGCCTGCACCCGTTCTTCGTGGCCACCCAGGCGCACCCCGAGTTGAAGAGCCGCCCGACGCGCCCGCACCCGCTGTTCGCCTCGTTCGTCAAGGCCGCGGTGGCGTACTCGCAGGCCGACCAGCTGCCCGTCGACCTGGACGCGGCGGCGGAGGCCCCGACGACGCGCAAGGCCGCCCGCAACGGCGCCGCGACGAAGGCGTCGTCGGCCTCGTGAGCAACCTTGAGCACCGCTACGAGGTGCGTTCCCGGGAGGAGCGGTACCGGGGGCGGATCTTCGACGTGGTCACCGAGGAGGTGACCATGCCGGGCGGTGGGACCGCGCTGCGGGACCTCGTCCGGCACGTCGGGGCGGTGGCAGTGGTGGCGCTCGACGACGCCGGCCAGGTGGTGCTGATCCGGCAGTACCGGCACCCGGTCGGGCGGCACCTGTGGGAGCTGCCGGCCGGTCTGATGGACGTCTCCGGCGAGGAGTTGCCGGTGGCCGCGCTGCGGGAGTTGGCCGAGGAGGCCGACCTCACCGCCGGGCGGGTCGACGTGCTGGTGGACCTGCACAGCTCGCCGGGGTTCACCAACGAGATCGTGCGGGTGTTCCTGGCCCGCGACCTCGCCGACGTGCCGGCCGACGAGCGGCATGAGCGCCACGACGAGGAGGCCGACCTCCAGGTCGTCCGGATCGACCTGGACGAGGCGGTCGCCATGGTCCTGGCCGGTGAGATCACCAACGCGTCAGCGGTGGCCGGGCTGCTGGCCGCGGCCCGCGCCCGGGACACCGGTTTCGCGCAGCTGCGTCGGGCGGACGCGCCGCTGCCGCGCTGAGCGTCGCCGCCGGTCCAGCACGGTGGGGGAGGACGCACGAGAAGGGGCCCCGCGGTCAGCCGCGGGGCCCCTTCCGTTTGTTGGTCTAGGAGTCGCGCAGCGGACGTCCCTGCGCGTCCGTTCCGCCGTTGACCAGGATGAGAATGCCGTCGACGAGGCCCCAGAGAGCGCCGACGCCGCAGGTCACCAGGCTCACGACGAGCTGGAGAACGGCGATCTTGGTGTGTCCGGTGTAGAACCGACCGGCACCGAAGGTGCCGAGCAGGATGCCGAGGATGCCCGCGACGATCTTGCTCTTGTCGGAGACGCCCTGGGGGTACCCCGGCTGGGGGTAACCGGGCTGGTAAGGAGGAGTGGTCATGGGCGGACACATTAGTGATCCACTCGCCGGCTGTCCGCACCGCCGCCCGGCAGATGGGACGATAATGGTGAAACACTGTCCTGTTGGCTGAGGTGACGCTCGACCGCCGAATGCCGGCGGTGCCCTGACACATCGTCAGGACACCCGGGCACCGGGTGCCACTGTGCTGGCTCGCGGCGGCGCCGGGCGCGCCTAGACTGCCGCCGCAGGACCGGTGTACCGCGATGGCAAAGGGGCCGTCGTGGCACCGAGCAGTCGGGGGAGAGCAGCCCCGAAGAGAGGTGTCTGCATCGTGAAGGTCGGAATCCCACGCGAGGTCAAGAACCACGAGTACCGCGTGGCGATCACGCCAGCGGGTGTCAACGAGTTCACCCGCAGCGGCCACCAGGTCTTCGTCGAGTCCGGCGCCGGGGTTGGCTCCAGCATCACCGACGAGGAGTTCGCCACCGCCGGCGCGACGATCCTCGCCACCGCCGACGAGGTGTGGGAGACCGCCGAGCTGGTGCTCAAGGTCAAGGAGCCGATCGCCGAGGAGTACCACCGGATGCGTGAGGGGCAGGTGCTCTTCACCTACCTGCACCTCGCCGCCTCCAAGGAGTGCACCGACGCGCTGATCGACCGCCGGGTCACCGGCATCGCGTACGAGACCGTCGAGCTGCCCGACCGGTCGCTGCCGCTGCTCGCCCCGATGTCCGAGGTGGCCGGCCGGCTCGCCCCGCAGATGGGCGCCTTCTACATGATGCGCACCGGTGGTGGGCGCGGTGTGCTGCCGGGCGGTGTCTCCGGCGTGTACGCGGCCAAGACCGTGGTCATCGGCGCCGGCGTCTCCGGCATGAACGCCGCCGCCATCGCGCTGGGCCTGCAGTCCGAGGTGCTGCTGCTGGACAAGAACGTCGCCCGGCTGCGGCAGGCCGACGCCATCTACCGGGGCCACCTGCAGACCGTCGCCTCCAACGCCTACGAGGTCGAGCGCGCCGTGCTCGACGCCGACCTGGTCATCGGCGCGGTGCTGGTGCCTGGCACGAAGGCCCCGACGCTGATCTCCAACGAGCTGGTCTCCCGGATGAAGCCGGGCAGCGTGCTTGTCGACATCGCCATCGACCAGGGCGGCTGCTTCGAGGACTCGCGCCCCACCACGCACGCCGACCCGGTCTACAAGGTGCACGAGTCGATCTTCTACTGCGTCGCGAACATGCCCGGCGCGGTGCCGAACACCAGCACCTACGCCCTGACCAACGTCACCCTGCCGTATGCCCTTGAGCTGGCCAACCAGGGCTGGCGCGAGGCGCTGCGCAACGACCCGGCGCTGGCGCTGGGCCTCAACACCCACGCCGGGCAGGTCACCTACGGCCCGGTCGCCGAGGCGCACGGCATGGACGTGCTCCCGCTGGCCGACGCCCTGGCCTGAAGGGTGGCGGGCTGAGCGGCGGCAGGGACTCCGCCGGCGTGGGCACCGCACCCACGCCGGCGCTGCGCCGTGCCGTTCGCGGTTACCTCGACCACCTGACCGTCGAACGTGGCCTGTCCGCGAACACGCTCGCCTCGTACCGTCGGGATCTGGACCGCTATCTCGCCACCCTGGCCGATGCCGGCGTCACCGACCTCGCGTCGGTCGGCGCCGGCCTCGTCGAGTCGCACCTGGCGCGGCTGCGCGCCGGCGACGACGCGCACCCGCCCCTCGCCGTCTCCTCCGCCGCCCGCGCGGCCAGCGCGGTGCGGGGCCTGCACCGCTTCGCGGTGCGCGAGGGCCTGGCCGGCGCCGATCCGAGCCGCGACGTCCGCCCGCCCACGCCGCCCCGGCGGCTGCCCCGGGCGCTACCGGTCGACGACGTGGTCCGGCTGCTGGAGACCGCCGGCCCGATCACCGCGACCGGTGACGACGCGCCCCTCGCGCTGCGCGACCGGGCGCTGCTGGAGTTCCTGTACGGCACCGGCGCGCGCATCTCCGAAGCGGTCGGCGCCGCCGTGGACGACCTCGACACCGACGACGGCACGGCGCTGCTGCGCGGCAAGGGCGGCCGGGTGCGGCTGGTACCCATCGGCGGGTACGCCGTCGACGCCGTGCGCGCCTACCTGGTCCGGGCCCGTCCCGGGCTGGCCGCCGCCGGCCGCGGCACCCCGGCGGTGTTCCTCAACGCCCGGGGCGGCGCGTTGTCCCGCCAGGGCGCCTGGGGCATCCTGCGCCGCGCCGCCGACCGGGCCGGGCTGCCCGTCGACGGGCCGGCCGCGGTCTCCCCGCACACCCTGCGCCACTCCTACGCCACCCATCTGCTCGACGGCGGCGCCGACGTCCGGGTGGTCCAGGAACTGCTCGGCCACGCGTCGGTGACCACCACCCAGGTCTACACGTTGGTCACCGTGGAGCGGTTGCGCGAGGTGTACGCGACCGCGCATCCCCGCGCCCAGGGCTGAACCGGTCGCTGTCGACGCCGACACGCCGGGCCGGTGCCGAACCCCCTGCTGGTCGGTGGCGTACAGTCGGCATCGGCGCGGACCTCCTGGAGCGACACGACCGGGGTGCGCAGCGGCGCCGCGAAGGACGTCGGACGGCTCCGACGCCGGGTGGGTCGTCGGGAGGGGGCAACGAGCACATGGCTGGCAACGGTGACCGTGCCGAGACCTGGACGTCGGAGCTCCGCGAGCAGCAGGCCACGCTCGGCGCGGACCTGGGTCCTGCGGACCCGGCTGCCTACACGATGCGCAAGCCCATCCCGGAGCCGATGCCGACCGATCGGCACGGCCCCGCGCGCATCATCGCGATGGCCAACCAGAAGGGTGGCGTCGGTAAGACGACGACCACGATCAACCTGGGCGCCGCGCTCGCGGAATACGGCCGCAAGGTGCTGCTCGTCGACTTCGACCCGCAGGGCGCGCTCTCGGTGGGCCTCGGCGTCAACCCGCACAACCTCGACCTGTCCATCTACAACCTGCTCATGCAGGACGACATCATCGCCGAGGACGTCGTCATCAAGACCGACGTCGCGGGGCTGCACCTGCTGCCGGCCAACATCGACCTCTCCGCCGCCGAGATCCAGCTCGTCAACGAGGTCGCCCGGGAGATGGCCCTGGCCCGGGTCCTGCGCACGGTCCGCAAGGAGTACGACTACATCCTGATCGACTGCCAGCCGTCACTCGGCCTGCTGGCGATCAACGCGCTGACCGTCGCGCACGGCGTGCTCATCCCGCTGGAGTGCGAGTTCTTCAGCCTGCGCGGTGTGGCACTGCTGCTGGACACCATCGACAAGGTGCGCGAGCGGCTCAACTTCGACCTGGAGCTCGAAGGCATCCTCGCGACCATGTACGACAGCCGCACCACGCACTGCCGCCAGGTCCTCCAGCGGGTGGTGGAGGCGTTCGGCGACAAGGTCTACCAGACGGTCATCACCAAGACGGTGAAGTTCCCCGAGTCCACCGTGGCCGGTGCCCCCATCACGACGATGGACCCGGCCTCCTCCGGGGCACGTAACTACCGTCAACTGGCCCGCGAGGTGATCGCCGCCCAGTCGGAGCGGTAGCCGGAACGCCCATTGCCCGCCTCGTGGACTACGGTCGTCCGGTGACCGCGCCACCCCTCGACCCACCCCAGACCGCCGACGCGGCAGTGGTCGACGGTGCGCAGCCCGCTGACCCGGCTGCCACCGGGTTCACGGTGCGGCTGGCAAACTTCACCGGCCCGTTCGACCTGCTGCTGCAACTGATCGGCAAGCACAAACTCGACGTCACCGAGGTGGCCCTGCACACGGTCACCGACGAGTTCATCGCCTACATCAGGGCGATGGGCGACGACTGGGACCTGGACGAGGCCAGCGAGTTCCTGCTCATCGCCGCGACCCTGCTCGACCTGAAGGCGGCCCGGCTGCTGCCCGCCGCCGAGGTGGAGGACGAAGCCGACCTCGCCCTGCTGGAGGCACGGGACCTGCTCTTCGCCCGGCTGTTGCAGTACAAGGCGTACAAGGAGGCGGCGGCGCACATCGCCGAGCTGGAGGCCGTTGGCGGCCGACGCTATCCGCGTGCCGTGAGCCTGGAGGCCCGCTACGCCGAGGCGCTGCCCGACCTGGTGCTCGGCATCGGCCCCCAGCGGCTGCTGAAGCTGGCCGTGAAGGCGATGACCCCGAAGCCGGTGCCGGAGGTTTCCATCGCCCACGTGCACATGGTCCGGGTCAGTGTCCGCGAACACGCGGCGATCCTCGCCGCCCGGCTGCGCCGGGCCGGCACCGCTACGTTCTCGCTGCTCTGCGCGGACTGCGAGGCCACCCTGGAGGTGGTGGCCCGGTTCCTCGCGCTGCTGGAGCTGTACCGGGAGGGCCTGGTGTCGTTCGTGCAGGAGCAGGCCCTGGAGGAGCTGACAGTGCGCTGGACCGGCCCGGTCGACGGCGACACCGAACTGCACGTCGACGAGTACGCCGGCAACCCGGCCGACCCGGAGTCACCGGAGCCTGAGCCGGAACTGGCGGGGGCTGAGGCTGAGCCGCCGGGGGCTGAGCTTGAGCCGGCGGGGTCTGAGCGTGCCGGGAGTGCGCCTGAGCCGGCGGTGGCAGAACCTGGGCCGGCGAGGGCTGACCCTGTGCCGACGTGGGAGGCCGGCGGGCCGGACGGGACGGGAACGACGGAGGGTGCGCGGGATGAGTGACGAGCAACGTCGGGACTCGCTGGCCGACCAGGCCGCCGCCTGGGTCCCCCCGTGGGACCGCCCCCGCCCGCCCGTCACCGACAGGCCCACGGAGCCGGACGAGTCAGCCGCCCCACCGGAGGCCGAAGCACCCGAGGCGGCAGCGCCTCGCCCGGAACCCGAGGCCGCCGCCAACTCCACCGGGCCGGACGTGGTCGCGTCGGCGTCCGCGCAGGTTGACCCGGATGGGCGGGGCCCGGTCGACGTGAGCCCGGGTGGACCGGGCCCTGTCGAGGTGGCCGCAGACGGGCCAGGCCCTGGTGAGGTCGCCCCGGGTGGGCCCGATCCCCTCGAGGTGGCCGCGGGTGGGCCCGATTCCCCTGGGGTGCCCTCGGACGAGGTGGGCCAGGGTGAGCCAGATCGCGGTGAGGCCGCCCCGGACGGGGTGGGTTCGACGGGGCCGAACCTCGGTGCGGTGACGGACGCCACGGTGGGGGAGTCCGGTGGCGCTGGGGACGTACCCCGGCGGCAGCTGGCGGGGCGGCGGCGGGCGACTGTCGCGCCGGAGCCCGCGCCCGAGCTGTCCGACCCCGAGCTACGCGGCGCGTTGGAGGCGATCCTGCTGGTCGTCGACGAGCCGGTCAGCGAGCTGGTGCTGGCGCAGGTGCTGGAGCAACGCGCCGAACGGGTCGGGCCGATGCTCGACGAGATCGCCGCCGGTTACACCGCCGCCGGGCACGGGTTCGAGCTGCGCCGGGCGGCCGGCGGGTGGCGGCTGTACACCCGGCCGGAATACGCTACGTACGTTGAGCGGTTCGTGTTGGACGGGCAGTCCGTGCGGCTGACCCAGGCGGCGCTGGAGACGCTCGCCGTGGTTGCGTACAAGCAGCCGGTGACCCGTTCGCGAATCTCAGCCATCCGGGGTGTGAACTGCGACGGGGTCATCCGTACGCTGGTCACCCGTGGCCTCATCGAGGAGTGCGGCACCGAAACGGACAGCGGGGCGTTCCTCTACCGGACCACCACGTTGTTCCTGGAGAAGCTCGGGCTGAACACGGTCGCCGAGCTGCCGCCCCTCGCACCCTTCCTGCCCGACGACGTAGAAGAGCTTGCTGATGCGACCCGATAACCGTTCCCCCAAAGCCGACGCGCCCGTCTACGAGGGGGCTGAGCGCCTGCAGAAGGTGCTCGCCGCCGCCGGCGTGGGTTCCCGGCGTGCCTGCGAAGACCTGATCTTCCGCCGCCGGGTCACGGTGGACGGGCGGGTCGCCAAGCTCGGTGACAAGGTCGACCCGGCCACCTCCGTGATCCACGTGGACGGGGAACGCCTCCAGGTCGACATTCGCCTGGTCTACGTGGCGATGAACAAGCCGCGTGGGGTGGTTACCACCATGGCGGACGAAAAGGGACGCAACGAGCTGGCCGACTTCATCGGCGCCCGGCTGGAACAGCGGGTCTACCACGTCGGGCGGCTCGACGCGGACAGCGAGGGCCTGCTGCTGCTCACCAACGACGGCACCCTCGCGCACAAGCTCATGCACCCCTCGTACCAGGTGCTCAAGACGTACCTCGCCGAGGTGGTCGGGCCGATCCCGCGCAACCTGAGCAAGCGGCTGCTGGCCGGCGTCGAGCTGGAGGACGGGCCGGTCAAGGTCGACTCGTTCAAGGTGGTCGACACTCTCGGCAAATCCGCCCAGGTGGAGCTGAGCCTGCACGAGGGGCGCAAGCACATCGTCCGGCGGCTGATGGATGAGGTCGGTCACCCGGTCACCCGGCTGGTCCGTACCTCGATCGGGCCGATCCGGCTCGGTGACCTGCGGACCGGGCGGATCCGGCGGCTGACCAACGCCGAGGTCGCCGCCCTGTTCAACGTGGTGGGTGACTGACCCCCGAGTTCGGGGTACGGCAGCCGGTAGGCTCCACCGATGGCCGGGACACGGCCGCCCCGGGTGGCGTGGGTCGCCTCCGGCGGCGTCGCGCGCGGGTCCGCCAATGGACCCGGGCATGATTGATGACGATTGACAACCGCTTGCGGCGCCAGATCACCGGGCGATCCGTGAGGTACGGGCTGAGGAGGACACGGTGGAGGAAAACGTACGGACCGGGCGATGTGTGGTCGCTGTGGACGGGCCGTCCGGTTCGGGTAAGTCCACCGTGTCGCGGCGGCTCGCCGTCGCGATCGGTGCGCGCTACCTGGACACCGGGGCGATGTACCGGGCGATCACGTTTGCCGTGTTGCGCTCCGGCGTGGACCTCGCCGACGCCGCGTCGGTGGCCAAGGTCGCCAGCGAGGTCAAGCTGCACATCGGCACCCACCCGCAGGGGTACGCCGTGACCGTCGACGGCGTGGGCGTGGACGCGGATATCCGGGGCCCGGAGGTGACCGGTGCGGTATCCGCCGTCGCCGCCGTGCCGGCTGTCCGCGAGCTGCTCGTCGCCCGGCAACGCGAGATGATCGCCAACGCTCGTCGGATGGTGGTCGAGGGCCGCGACATCGGCTCGGTCGTCGCGCCGGACGCCGACCTGAAGGTCTTCCTGACCGCCTCCGAGGCGGCCCGTGCCGCCCGGCGCAGCGCCGAGGACGCCGCCGACGTGGCGGCCACGGCCGCGGATCTAGCCCGGCGGGACCGCCTCGACTCGACCCGCAAGGTCAACCCGCTCGCCCAGGCGCCCGACGCGGTGGTCCTGGACACCACCGAGCTGGGCATCGACGAGGTCGTCGCGCGGCTGCGCGACATGCTCACCGAGCGGGGCGTGGCATGAGTAGCGATGGTGGTGGGTGGGTCGAGCTGCGTGAGCCCGACGTCATCGTCGAGGAACCGAGCGGCCCCCAGCCGGTGGTGGCCGTCGTCGGCCGCCCCAACGTGGGCAAGTCCACTCTGGTCAACCGGATCATCGGCCGCCGGCAGGCGGTCGTCGAGGACGTCCCTGGCGTGACCCGCGACCGGGTCCCGTACGACGCGCAGTGGAACGGCCGGGCGTTCACAGTCGTGGACACCGGCGGTTGGGAACCGGACGCGAAGGACCGTGCCGCGGCCATCGCGGCGCAGGCCGAGACGGCGGTCGTCACCGCCGACGTGGTGCTCTTCGTGGTCGACGCGATGGTGGGCTCCACCGACGTGGACGAGGCCGCGGTGAAGATGCTGCGGCGCAGCGCCAAGCCGGTGATCCTGGTCGCCAACAAGGCCGACAACAACTCCATCGAGATGGAGGCCACCTCGCTGTGGTCGCTCGGTCTCGGTGAGCCGTTCCCGGTGTCCGCGCTGCACGGACGCGGCTCCGGCGACCTGCTGGACGCCATCCTCGCCGCGCTGCCGGAGGCCCCGGCGATCGTGGAGAACCGTCCGCGCGGACCGCGCCGGGTGGCGCTGGTCGGGCGGCCGAACGTCGGCAAGTCCAGCCTGCTCAACCGGTTCTCCGGCGAGGAGCGGGCGGTCGTCGACTCGGTGGCGGGCACCACTGTGGACCCGGTGGACAGCCTGGTCGAGATCGGCGGTCAGACCTGGCAACTGGTCGACACGGCCGGGCTGCGCAAGCGGGTCGGCAAGGCCAGCGGCACCGAGTACTACGCCAGCCTGCGGACCGCCGGCGCGATCGAGGCCGCCGAGGTGGCCGTGGTGCTGCTGGACTCCAGCGAACCGATCAGCGAGCAGGACCAGCGGATCCTGTCGATGGTGACCGAGTCGGGCCGCGCGCTGGTCATCGCGTTCAACAAGTGGGACCTGGTCGACGCCGACCGTCGGTACTACCTGGACAAGGAGATCGACCGGGAGCTGCGGCGCATCCCCTGGGCGATCCGGCTGAACCTGTCAGCGATGACCGGCCGCGCCGTGGACAAGTTGGCCCCGGCCCTGAACAAGGCGCTGGCCAGCTGGGAAACCCGGGTGCCGACCGCGCACCTCAACCAGTGGCTGACCGCGCTGGTGCAGGCCACCCCGCACCCGGTGCGTGGTGGGCGGGCGCCGCGGATCCTGTTCGCGACGCAGGCCGGTGTGGCGCCGCCACGGTTCGTGCTCTTCACCACCGGCCCGCTGGACGCCGGCTACCAGCGCTTCGTCGAGCGCAAGCTCCGCGAGGAATTCGGGTACGAGGGCAGTCCGATCGAGATCTCGGTCCGCCCGCGCAAGAAGCTCGGCCCCGGCGGCCGAGGCAAGGCGCACGGCTGACGCGGTCCAGTTCTGTCAAATGCCGGATGGGCGCCCCGCCCATCCGGCATTTCCCTATCCAACCCCACCCTCCTAGGACGCTTTAGGGGTTGTGCGGTGGCTCCCTGTGGGGTGGTTCGGATGCGTCGCGACGCCGGTGGGGCCTGTGCGGACGGGCCGCAGCTGCTGCGCTAAGCTGTACCGGCTGCCGCGGGGGAAACCGCGCGGAGGCGGGACGTGGCGCAGCTTGGTAGCGCACTTGACTGGGGGTCAAGGGGTCGTCGGTTCGAATCCGGCCGTCCCGACGCAGGTCAGAGGCCATTCGGAATCTTCCGGATGGCCATTTCTGATCTTGTACAGCAGCGAAGTACAGCAACGGCTCATTGATCGAGGCTTTCGCCGAGTCTCCGCAGGGCCTCGCGGGTGGTCTTGGATGAGACCTGGCTGTAGATCTCCATCGTGATCGAGAAGTCCGCGTGCCGCAGGATCGCCATCGCGACCCGGGGGTGCACGTCCAGGTCGACCAGCAGCGAACCGCAGGTGCGTCGGGCATCGTGAACAGTGATCTTCCGGATGCCGGCGCGGGCGATGCGGCTGTCGTAGGAGCGGTTGAAGTTGCGGGGTTCTACCGGCAGCCCGTAGCGGGTCGTGAAGATCATGCCGGTGTCGTGCCAGGCGTCTCCGGCCTTCTCTCGTGCGACCTGCTGTTGTTGGTGACGGTGCCGCAATGCCGCGACGCAGATGGCCGGCAGCGGTAGGGGAGCGTCGGACTCTTCGGTCTTGGTGGCCCGGTGCAGCAGTTGACCGCGTACCCGCTGGAGCTGCTTGTCGATGACGAGGTTGATGTCGTGGTTGTCGCGGCAGTGATCGCAGAACTTCTCGCCGTGGGTGATGCAGGGTTTCTGCCAACCGTCCCAGTTGATGTGCTCCCAGGTGAGGCCGAGAACCTCTCCCTTACGTAAGCCGAGCACGAGGACCAGGACGTAGGCCGCGTAGAGGTAATCGTCGTCGTCGCGGGACGCTTCCAGGAACGCCCGAGCTTCCTCACTGCTCCACGATTTGCCCTTGCGGCTGCGGATCGGTGGCAGCTTCACCAAGGCTGCGACGTTCTTTGCGACCAGTTCCTCCACTTCGGCCTGAGAGAGCGCCGAGCGGAGAACAGCGCGGATTCCCTTGACGGTGCGAGCCGCGGGCAAGTCCTGGCAACACCTGCCAACCGCGCAGCACTTGCGGCTCTTCGGTGGCCGACGGTCGTCTTTCCCCTGAGCACAGCACTGGCAGGTCTTCGCGACCTTGTTGAGCCAGGTCTGAACGTCTCGGACCGACAGCCGCCCGTCGAGCCGCTTGGCGCCGATGCCGGGAACGATGTACAGCCGGCTCAGCGTCTCGTACGTGGCGTAGGTCAGAGGGGCGAGATTTGGCTCCACGACCTCGGCGAGCCAGTACGTCATATAGCTCGCCACCGTGGGGACGTTGGTGGCGACCGGGCCGGCCTTGGCTTGCTGGTGCAGCCTCACCCACTTGTCGTGGACCTCGTCGCGGGTCTTCCCGTAGACGTACTTGCGGTCCCGCTTGCCGTCGGGCTTGGTGACCCAGACGTAGGCGGCGAACCCGTTGCGGTACGGGAAGATGGAGCCTTCGCCGTTGGCGCGTTTGCCGGGCATCAGGCTGCGTCCTGGCGATCGATCTGGGTCTGGATGTATTCATCGATCCACTCCGGCAGGATGCGCCGGTACTTGCCGTCCTTGACCGAGCGCAGTTCCCCGGTGGCAATCTTCATCTTCACCTTCGACAGGCCGTAGCCCAGAATCGCGGCGACCTCAGCCGGAGAATGCCACTTCGGAACGATCGGGACTGGGCTCCTACCCATGTCGTGCCTCCTTCAGGGTGATGGTGATGTAGGTGCGGCTTTCGCCGCTGTAGCCGGCGGGTCGGGTGCTGGTGCGGCAGGTGACCCGGTCGCGGCCGTAGTAGGCGGTGAGTTGGGCCGCGATGGTCGCGGCGTGGGCGGTGACGGTGGCGGTCGGGCCGATGAGTCGGACCGCGACCAGGGGGCGAGGACGTGTGGGCATGGTGTGCTCCTTCCAGGTCGGGCGGGGCGGGTTGTTGCGTGCGCTGTGGAGTTGTCAAGGAACGGCTTCACGGGCGTTGACACGTACGTGTCAAGCGGCCAGGGGTTGGACCGCGCGAGCGGCGGTGAGTTCGTCGGCCAGGGCGTCGATGCCGGCCAGGTGCTGGGCGCGGGCCATGGCGGCGGCGGTGTTGGCGAGCAGTGCGTCGCCGGTGGTGATCCATCCGGTTGCCTGGTAGCCGAGTTCGTAGATGACCCGCTCGGTCTGCTCGTCGTCCCAGGTGTGCGGGTGGCCTTCGGTGCGTCGCCAGATGGTGCGCTGGAAGCGGAGGAAGCCGAGGGTGACGGAGAAGGCGCGGCTTTTGGTGGCGATGTGTCCGCCGTAGCCGAACTGGTGCGCCCAGCGGCGAAGCCGGGCGTAGTTGGGGTGCTCTCCGATGTCCCAGCAGGCGCGGATGAGCCGTCCGAGGTGGGTGCCCGGGTCGCCGTGAACTTCTACGGAGAGGTCGTCGACGCGGCGCAGGCTCAGGCCGGTTACCTCGGTGCTCTTGGTGACGTACTTGGCGATGTACCCGGTGATCTGAGCGAGGTTGACCTCATGGCCGGGTGCGTTGACGTGCTTGAGGTCCAGGCCCTTGTCACCCCACGCGATGTGCCAGCCCTGCCCGCCGTTGTTGGGGTGCGCAGCCGAGGTGTAAGAGGTCTTGACGAACGCGGTTCGGACGGCGGCCTCGAACATGTCCCGGGTGATGGCGCGGGGCGGGGGCACGATGGCCTCGGGGCAGTCGGGGTTGTAGCCGTCGAGGCGGATGAGGGCGTGGTAGTGGATGACGCCGCGTACCTGGAATTCGTAGACCTTGATGTAGCGGCGGCGCAGGTCCACGCCGTGGGCGCGGCCGAGGCGGCGTAGTTCCCGGTCGGCTTGTTGGATGGTGCGGCGCCACAGTTCGGGTGCTTCGTGGTTCCAGACGACTTGGCCGGTGTGGTCGTAGCAGTCCAGGCACAACGGTTGCCCGAGGTGGGTGTCTGCGGCCTTGTGGCGTTGCCCGCAGCGCAGTTCCTGGCCGTGGGGGCAGGTGCGGCCAAAGGGGTGGCAGACCGAGGGCCGGCAGGTGCAGCCGTCCTTCTTGCGGCAGTCCGCTGCGTGGACCTTCACGACCCGGTGGTGCACCGGTCCGAACGAGGGGGCGGTGGCGGTCAGGAAGATGGCGATGTGTTCGTTGAGCGGTGGTAGTCCCCAGCGGTCGCCTTGAAGGCCGGCTTTGATGAGGTGGTAGGTGTCGCGGCGGTACAGCTCGGCGCAGGATGGGCAGACCGAAGCGCGGCGGTTGCCGCAGGGGGTGTAGATCGTGCCGTCGGGCATGTCCTCGGTGTCGACGGTGGCCATGCGGTTGCCGTCGGCGTCGTTGACGTGGATCTGCCCGGCCAGCCGAATCGGGTGCTTGCACGCCGACGCGGCGCGGACGTGGCCGAGCCATTCGGAGTAGTTCGGGTCCTGGGCGCGGGCGCGGCCGGATGCGACGGTGCGGGGGTCGTGGCCGCGTACCCATCCATCGGCGGCAGGGTTGCGCGGGCCGGTGGTGGGGGTAGCCCATGGCCAGTAGGCGGCGGACTCAGCGGAGGCTCCCGTGCCCGAAACCGTGGTGGTTTCGGGCGCGAGAGGCAGCGTCGAGGACGTCACGCGGTGGCTCCAACAGCGGTGCCGTTGTGGTGCTTGTCGTTGGTGCTCGGTTGGGTGTTGAGGGCCGTCAGGATGTCGGCGGCCGTGTGGGTAGGTACGCGCAGTCGCACAGCGAGCTGGCCGGCGGTGATGGGCTCACCGTGGGCCTTCTCGTGGGCGCTGGCGACGATCCGGGCTCCGGAGAGCAGCGCGGGCGCAGGGCCAGCAGTTACCGCAGGCGCGGCGGGTGCCGGGGTCGGGTCCTTCTCGGTGGTGTCCGGGGTGGGCTCGACCGTCGTCGGGGTGTCGGTGTCTTCGCCAGAGGTGGGCAGGGTTGCGGATTCGTGGACAGGTGCGGCGATCTCGGGTGCGGGGTTGGTGGCCGGAGTCGCGGCGGCCGGGCGGACCGTCGGCGAGGCGGGGATGTCGAGTGACGACGCCTCGGCGAGGGTGGCCGGCGCAGGTGCCGGGACAGTTCCAGTGGGCCGGGTGTTGGTGTGTTTGCTGGCGAGCAGGGCGGCGGTGGCCATGAGCATCAGGCCATCGACGGCGACGGGACCGAACCAGATGACGAGGGTTCCTTCGTCGTAGTGACGCAGGAGTCCGGACAGGTGTTGGTAGGACACGAACGCGGCGACCAGGGCGACGGGCGGCATCCCGACCCAGCGCAGTACGTCCCAGCCCCAGCCCGAAGGCCACGGGGTGCGGGCAAGGATCTCAATGGCGATGAACAGGAACAGCGGCCAGACGATCGCGGAGACAACCGCGCCGGGCTCAGGGGTCCAGTCCAGCGGCGCGCCCTTTGGCGGGACAAAGGAATGGGCGATGTTCGCGGCGACGGAGACGAGTCCGCCGAGGATCAAGCCGAGGTAGGCCCAGCGGGTAGGACGAAGGTTCGTCGTGGTCATGAGTTCACCTCAGGGGTGCAGTCGAGGCACGCATTCGTGCGACGGGGGATGTAGTAGGGCTGGACCTGGCCGCAGTCGGGGCAGGTACGCCGCGCGGTGAGCGCTTTGTCGATAGCCGCCAGTTGGGCGGGGGTGGCGGTGCGCTTGGGCATCGCGAGGTCGAGGCGGAACAGGTAGGCGACGCGCTTGCCGCGACGCCAGAGGATTTGCGCGGCGGGGTCTTGGCCGCCGGGGCGCAGGTCGCGGGCACGTAGTTGCCGGCGGGTCAGCAGGTCGCCGGGTGCGAACTTGTAGGGGTAGGTCGGCAGGCCGTAGCGCTCGCCGGTCGGGTCGTAAAAGACCATCGGGTCCTCCGAGTCGTCGTCGGCCTGGTCGTCGCCGGCAGGAGTGCTGCCGGTGGCGAAGGTGGGGTGTTCGTAGGTGTCGCGGTCGATGTCCTCGGGCAGGAACGCCGCCGAGCAGACCGCGCAGACGATCGGGCCTTCCTCGAAGGCGGCGGTGGAGATGCGCAGCTTGCGGGGGCACTCGCATTCGCACGAGGCGCCGTTGTTGTTGTTCGTGCGGGTCTTGCCTTCCCCGGTCGGTTCGGGGTGGCGGTAGAACCGCAGCGCCTCAGTCAGGCCGGTGATGGTGGCCTTGTAGCGGGCGCGGGTGAGGTCGGTCAGGGTGCAGGGCGAGTAGCCGAGCTTGTCGTCCTTGGTCGTGGACAGGCCGAGTTCGGCGGCGAGGGTGGCGAACTTCTTGTTGTGCCAGCGGCCCTGCCGGGAGGTGTCTTGGATGCCTCGCACGTCGGCGAGGGCGTGGGTTGCTTCGTGCAGGAGCGTGGTGAACACGGCTTCCGGTTCGCGGGACAGGCCCTCACCGGAGATGAGGATTTCGGGCAGTTGCTGCTCGCCGGCTTGCCAGCGAAGGGCGGCGAAGTGGCCCCACTTCATGCCCTGGTTCGCTTTGGTGGGGGAGCCGGAGCCGACCACGAGAACAGCGGCCGGAACTTCGGAGTGCTGGTCGCGGATGGCCGCCCAGGCGGCTTCCAGCGCGCCGACGAGTGCGGCGGTGGAGATGTCGTTTTGACACGTACGTGTCATGTCAGTGATCTCGACAGCGGTGTTCATGCGGCCCTCCAAGTGGTTGGGGCGGCGGCGAGGGGACTGGTCGGACGGGCCAGGTCACGGGGCCGGTCAGCGGGCCGCGTAGCGGCGGTGGTGTCGGCGGTGTCCGTGAAGACGGCGGTTGTCCGCCGGTTCGCGCGGGCGGCATACATGGCGAGGTCGGCGTGGTGCAGCCAGACCGTGGCGGGCTGGCCTGTGTGGGCCAGGACCGCGCCGAGAGTCGCGCCGGCGGCCAGGGCTCGGCCGTGGTAGCTGACCGGGGTGGTCAGCCGGTTGTGGATGTGGGTGAGCCAGTCGGCCAGCCAGGTGGCGGCGTCGTCGCGGCGGGTGGCGGGGCCGGTGGTGATGAGGGCGAATTCGTCGCCGCCGAGGCGGGCGCAGATGCCGGCGGGGCCGGCGATGCCGGTCAGCCGGGCGGCGACCGACGTGAGGATGTGGTCCCCGGCGTCGTGGCCGTGGGTGTCGTTGACCTTCTTGAAGCCCACCAGGTCGACCAGGACGACCGCGACAGGGCAGCCGTTGGTGTGGGCGGTGGTGATGAACGAGTCGGCGACGGCCGACAGGCCAGCGCGGTTGGGGATGCCGGTCAGCGGGTCGTGACAGGCGGCGTGCCGGACAGTGGCGAGTTCCGCCCGCAGGCTGTGACGGGCGGTCAGGTAGCCGGCGGTAGCGGCGGCGCTGATGGCGCTGGCGGTGGCCAGGGCGCGCAGTCGGGGAGTCATCGGGTCACCTCCGGAAGGGCGGTCGACAGGCGCTTGCCGGTCAGGTCCAGGAGCTGGTTCGGCGTCAGCGCATCAATCGCGCCAGGGATCTCGTGGCGGCGGCGACGCAGCAGAGGCCGCACGACGGCGGCGCTCGGGCACAGCGGTGCCTTCTCGCTGTAGGGGTGACCGCAGGTCGGGCAGGTCAGCGGAACCGGCAGATTGGCCGGGGTGTGCGCAGCCCAGATGGTGACGAGCTGGGCGACGGTGACGCCCATGCCAGCGGTCAACAGCCGGCGGTCCAGGCGGGCGCTCACTGCGCTGCCCGCCAGACGAGGAACCCGGCGCGGGTCGGCAGCCGTTCCTGGCTGTACTCGTGCTCGGCGTAGGTTTCGAGCTGGTCTTCGGTGGCGTGGGTCCAGTCGTAGTCATCGGCGCAGGCGCGCAAGATGTCCAGGACATCGGCCAGGGTTTGGGAGGCGTCGTCGTTCCAGTCCGCGACGATCGCCGTGTAGGAGTCCGACACCGGGCTGTCGAAGTGGGGCTCGATCGAGTGCCCGCCCTGGCGGAGGAAGTCGGCCAGGCAGATGGCGGTGGTGTCCCAGAGGTCGGCGGCGGCACCGTTGCCGTAGTACCGGTCCTCGATGGCCACGGGACGGCCGTAGACGGCCATGGCGATGGCACCGAGGGTGCAGGCCGGCGGGAACGCCGGGTTCTCGGCCAGCTCGTAGGGGTCGCCCTGGGTCCAGCCTCGAAGTTCGAGGTAGCGGGCGGCGCAGCGCAGGGTGTCGGCCGGGGTCAGGTCGGCCAGCGCGGCGGGGGTGGTGGGCTGTTTTTGGGTAGGGTTCATGGCGGCCACGTCCTTTCGTGGGCGGTGGTTGGGTCGGCGAGCCGGGGTTGCTTCTCAGGGCTGGTCCCGGTTCGTCGGCCGCTTCTATCGGTGGTGCAGGTGGAGCCGAAGAACCACCCGCTGCCTGCCGTCACTGACAAGAGCGGGTGCGGAGCGGAAGACGAGCGCGCCCGACTGGCGGGCGATGACGGTGAGTGCGGCGATGTCCTCGCCCTCGCCGACGAGCACGAGGTCCAGGACCCGGGTCGAGACAGCGGTCCGGGTTTTCATGCCGCGACCTTCGCGGCGGACTCGGCGGGGGCGACGAGGCCGCTACGGCGGCGGGTCCAGGTGGCGTAGTCGGCGACGCGGATGATGTCGGCGTCGGTCATGTAGGCGGCCTTCACGCGGGTGGGGATGCCGCCTTCGGCGATGAGGTAGCCCTCGCCCTGGTTGTTCGGGTCGATGCTGTTGGAGGAGAAGCCGCGGGCGTACCAGCCGTGGCCGAGCACGATGTCGGAGGACACGTCGTTGGTGCAGCGGCCGGCGAACCGCCACGCGAACAGGTCGCGCAGTGACGGCGGGATGATGTCCGAGGACGGGCGCTGCGTGGCGGCGGCGACGATGATGCCCACGGCGCGGCCCCGGGCGACGATGTCGCGCAGCAGCGCGGCGAACAGGTCCTGGTCCTTCTTGTCTCCGGCGGTGGCGGAGAAGTAGGCGATCTCGTCGCAGGCCACGAGGATCTGACCGAACAGATCGTTCGGGCCGATCTTCCGGCGACGCCGGGCCAGCAGGAACGAGTACCGGTTGTCCATCACCACCTGGACGCGGCGCAGGGTGCGGATGGCGTGGTCCATGTCCGGGCCGACGAACACGTCGGCGGCGTCCTTCCACAAACCCAGTTCGACCTGCTTGCCATCCAGCAGGCACAACCGGACGTCCGGGCATAGGGCCGCGTGCCCGACGATGGTGTTCAACAGGCTGGATTTGCCCGCGCCGGGTTCGCCGCCGATGAGGATGTTGCGGTAGATCATCGGCAGGTAGGCCGGGTGGCCGAACTCGTCGATGCCGAGGAAGACCGGGTCGAAGATGGACAGGCCCGCGCCGACCGGCACCGTCTGCGGCGCGTCTGGCTGCGAGGGCAGTTCGATGGTGTCCGTGAGGTCCATGGATGGCTCCCGGGGTCGGTTGACACCTACGTGTCAAAGGCGGGTGGGGGATGGGTGAGGCGCGGACACTTGACCCGTCAGGGGTGCTTGGTCCGCGCCGTCCCGGTGGTTAGGCGTAGTCGGAGGGGTCGAACCCGTTCGGGCTCGTCGTGGTGGTGGGGTTGCGCGGCTTGCGCTGGCGGGGAGTGTCGATCGGGGTGACCGGCACGTCGGGTACGTCGGGCAGGTCCAGGCCGACAGGCGGCATGCCCGGAGAGGTGGGGGCGTTGGCCGGGATGTCCGTGGGGACGTAGTCCGGCAGCGGCGACACAACGGTGTGCGCCAAGGGTTCGCGGCGGGTGATGTCCAGCCGGATGAACGCGGCGTACTTGCGGCCGGCGCGCATGACGCGGACCTCGTTGGCCCAGCACGCCACGGCGAGTTTCTGCATCTGGCCGTCCTGCTCCAGATCCCGCAGAGACAGCCCGGGGCGCAGCCACACCCAGACCCGTTCACCGGCCGGGGTCGGCTTGGCGAGCAGGATCAGCGGCAGCGAGCCGTGCCGGTTCGTGGCGATGAACGCCGCGAAGCACAACCGCAGCCGGTGCCGGACGATCAGGCACCAGATCCAGGCCATGACCCGACGACGAACCGGGCTGATGGCGGCGGGGACGCCGACGACCAGGGCGACGATGAGCAGCGAGCCCCACAGCGGGGTCGACTGCATCAAAGTGGTCCAGCCGTAGACGGCAGCCAGGCCGAGCAGGATCTCCGGCAGCCAGTGCCAGAAGACCCGCAGGACCGGCCACGCCACGATCAGCGCGAACAGCACCGCGCCGAGCACCGCGCCGAGGATGACACCGAGCAGCCCACCCAGGATCGGATGCATGTACTCCGAGGCCACCGTGGCGGCCAGCAGGCCGACCACACCGAGGGTGACCCAGAACGCGATAGTGGCCCGACGACGATACGAGCGGGCAACCGGCGCTTCGATGACAGTGACGTTGTTGCCCCCACGGTTCGACCAGCCGAACGGGGACCTCTGGCTAGACTTGGACACGACAAGTCCTCCCTACCTAGGGACCTTGTTGGACAGGACGCGGGGTCGCAGACGACGCCAATCAACGGCGACCCCGTGTCCACATCTCGCTTCTGTGGAGCCGATCGAGGAACCAGCCGCTAGGCGGCGGTGGTGTCCACCGGCGTCAGGCCCATGGCCCGGAACGCCACACCGTGACGCGCCTTACCGTCGCGCTCGTTGAACCACGGCAGCGCCTCCAGCTCGACCGGGTTGACCGGCTGACGCACCGTGACGGCCGGCATCACCGGGCTGACCACGGTCACCTTGATGACCTCGGCGGCACCCTCCGACAGCGCGTACAGCTCGACCGCCCACATCGGGGCCTTCGTCTCCCGGTCGAACTTCTGCTGACCCGTCTGGTCCAGCTTCGGAACCGGGTTCACCGCGACCTCGTACGACACCCGCGAGGTGTCCAGCAGCAGACGTCCCATGACTGACTCCTTCATCTCGTGAGCTGAGCCCTTACGGCGGGCCAGTCGCGTCCTCTCTGGACGGCAGCTCTTGTGCAATCAGGTTCCGTCGATCGGTAGTGACGAGTTCACCACCAGACATGGACGAGTAGGGACGTCCTTGCTACGCTAAGTCGTCCCCCAAAGTTGTCCCCGACAGTCGATGGGCAGGAGACGCGATGCCGAACGATCGCCTTCGCAACGGGCTGCTCAAGAAGGGCCTCACGTCGGCGATGCTTGCCGACAAGCTGGGTGTTGACCCGAAGACCGTTGAGCGGTGGATCACGCAGATCCGCAACCCGTACCCGCGCTATCGCCGCACCATCGCCGAGCTGCTCGACGAGAGCGAGTCGTACCTTTGGCCGGACGCCCTGCCGACGCAGCGAGCCATGCAGGTCAGCCAGTCAGAGGTCGTCCACATCTACCCGCGCCGCGGAGCCGTCCCCACCGACCTATGGCAGCGGCTCCTGGAACAGGCCACCCGACAGGTCGGCGTCCTCGTCTACGGGGGACTGTTCTTGCCCGAGTTCAACCACCGCTGGGTTCCGACGCTCCGCGAGAAGGCGTTGGCCGGCGCCCAGGTTGAGTTGCTATTCGGCGACCCGGAGGGCGAGCACATCGCCGAACGCGGGGACGACGAGGGCATCGGCCCAGCCATGTCAAACAAGATCCTGAACGCGTTGGCCTTCTATAAAGACCTACGGGACCTGGACAACGTCGGGATCTACTATCACGACACCATCCTCTACAACTCCATCTACCGCTTCGACGACGAGATGCTGGTCAACACCCACCTCTACGGCACACCGGCTGCGTACGCACCAGTGCTGCACCTGCGGCGGCTCGGCGGCGGGGACCTGTTCGACAGTTACGTCGCCAGCTTCAATCGCGTTCTCGGGAAGAAACGGGCCGTCTGGCCTGAACACTGAGCCGCCGGCAGTGAGAGGCTAGAGCCATGGCCCGGATCGAACACTTCAACAACCCGAACGCCCCGAAGCCGAACAGCATCGTCGTAGCCGTGACCGTCTTCGTGCAAGACGAGCAGGGGCGGGTGCTGCTCATTCAACGCACCGACAACGGGCTGTGGGCGCTACCGGGCGGTGCCCAGGACTTCGGCGAGTACATCGCCGAGGCGGCTGTCCGGGAGACGCGCGAGGAGACGGGCATTGTCGTCGAGGTGACTGGCGTGGTCGGTATCTACACCAACCCGAACCACGTTGTGGAGTACAGCGACGGTGAGGTGCGGCAACAGTTCTCGATTTGCTTTCGAGGTCGCTACATGAGTGGGGAGCCCGCGACAAGCGACGAGTCGTCGGCGGTGCGCTGGGTCGGACACGATGAACTTGACGAATTAATGATCCATCCGTCGATGCGACTGCGAATTGATACTGGCTTTGAGCGACGGAGCGAGCCCTACATAGGGTAGGCGGCCATCCGGTCCTGCGTCCGACTAACTGCCTCTAGTAACGCCGGCTCGGCTCTCTGCCAGAACCGTGTGACGATGCTGTCGGGGCCGTACCGTCTACGGATTTCGGCTAGCCTTTCTCCCACCGCGAGGTCCTGGCCGTCCGGTCCTGTCGTCATGTCTGCGTACCACAGAGCGTCGGACGTCGGCGACTCTTCTTGAGGGAACTCCGAGCGTAGGACTTGTCCCAAGCCCCGCTCGTCTGCCTCGTATGAAGCGCAAGAGTGATGGGCGATCAGGCTTGCAAGCCGCCGATCGGCGGCGCCATGGCGCAGTAGCCAACGAGCACCGTCGAGCGAGTGAAAGCCGGTCGCGACGATTTCAGGCGCATAACCCACGTCGTGCAGCCAGGCAGCGGCGATAAGCGTCTCCGCATCTTGACCAACCAACGGGCTGAGCTTCTGAGCCTTCGCAGCAACCGACCGGACATGCTGCCAACGCCGAGGTAACGCAGTTGCGAGGTGTTGTTCAGCCAGCCTGGCCGCCCGCTCGACGGTTCCTACCATGTCGAGAGCCTAGGGCTCGCGGAACTCAGGCGCTAGGTCGATCCCCTCTTCCAAGACGGACAGTCGATACCTAGAGTAGTCGGATCGACAGTTTCCGTAGTGGGCGGAGGTGCCGCGTGGCTCAAGGTGGTCGCTCAGATCAGGCGCGACAGTTGGCGGCGGAACGGCGAGAGGCTGACCGGCTGGCACGGGAAGTCGCCCGTCAGTCCAGAGAGCAGCAAAAGGCTCGACAGGCGGAGCATGTCGCGAAGCAGCAGCGCCTGGCCGAGACGAGAACTTCAGCGGTGGCCAAGGAAATCGAACTACTTGAGAAAATCCTCGGGAATGTACTAAATCTCCCAACGTTGTCTTTTGCCGGACTTAAGGCGAAGTTTGAACCGCCGACTTTTCAGCCAGGGGCCCTGGCAACGCCTCTTGCTGAACCAGTGTGGCAGCAGTATGCCCCTGTCGAGCCCCGAGGTTTTGGACGATTGTTCGGCGGAATGAGCCGGTATCATCGAACCCTCGCCCAAGCGCGACGCTCATTCGAAACTGCAACCGTCGACTTTCAGCGGGCCGAGGGCGAACGTTTGCGTAAGCTGGCGGTGGCCCAAGCTGAGCACCATCGAAAGGTAGAAGACGCCCGCGCCGCTGCTAACCTGTACAACAACAATCTGGATGCTCGTCGACAAGGGTTCGTGCTGGGGGAAGCCGAAGCTGTCGAGTGGTTTGTAGATAAGGTGCTTTGGGCTTCTACGTATCCTAAGAGTTTTCCACGTAAGTGGCAGATTGCGTACCGGCCCGAAAACCGAGACGTGGTTGTTGAGTTCGAGTTGCCAGCGCAGCAGGTTGTGCCGAACGTTCGAGAGTACCGTTTCGTAAAGAGCCGCGATTCTGTGGATCCTGTTCCTAGGCCGGTGACAGAGGTCAAGCAACGGTACGCGCGACTCATCGCGTCTATGGCGCTCAGGACGCTACACGAAATTTTCCGCAGCACGCCGACCGAGGTCGTCGAGGCTGTGGTATTTAACGGTCGCGTAAGCACCACAGACAGAGCCACTGGTAAGAAAGCTCGACCACACCTCATCAGCGTCGAAGCTGAGCGGTCCGCATTCGCCGATCTGAACTTAGCCGAAGTGGATCCTGCTGCGTGTCTCAAGTACCTCAATGCGTTGGTGTCGCCAAACCCGTTTGACCTGGAAGCGGTCGAACCGTTTATTGCCTTTGATCTCAAAAGATTCAGGTTCGTCGACGCTGCAGACGAACTGGCCGGCCTCGACTCTCGGCGGAATCTGTTGAAACTGTCGCCAACTGAGTTCGAGCATTTAGTCAAGGACCTTTTTGCGGCGATGGGGGCAGAGGCTTGGCGGACGGTCCCGTCGAAAGATGGGGGCGTAGACGCCGTCGCAACGAGCAAGAACTTGTTCTTCGGCGGGGTTTGCCTGATACAGGCCAAGAGGTGGACCAAGCTTGTTGGGCTTGACGCTGTGCACGCGCTTACAGGCGTGATGACTGATCACAACGCCACCACCGGTGTACTCGTAACTACATCGTGGTTTAGCCGGACCAGCGAGCAGTTCGCGCAGCGGAACCGAATCACCCTGATCAACGGTGCCGAGCTGAAACACCTAATCAAGGAGCACTTGGGATTTGATGTAATCCCGGGAACAAGTCCGCCAACTAGGATCCGCGCGTCCGACAACAACCAGACTGGCCGGCCCGGACCAGCCGGGTAGATAAGCGTCGAAGCAATTGGGGGGCAGCATGTCCACCGACGCAGCTGGCTGACGCGCGACGAGTGTTCATGTGAGAACTTTCTGTACGAGATCAAGGCGGCCCGCTTCGCAGGCCGCTCGCGCCGCCGACCAGGGGCCGACCCAACCGGGCCGCCGATCGGGGACCCCGCGCCCCTTAGCGCAAGCGCACGGGGCGCACCCCGAACGGTTCCAGCCCCGCCGGCGGCGCGACATACGAAGAAGCCCCGGGCCGCCATGAGTGATGGCAGGTCCGGGGCTTCGCATGTTGAGGGTGACGACCAGGGCGTGCCTCCGGCGGGGCGCTCGCGCGCTCTGGGATGGTTGGCGCCATCCCGGCAACCTTCGTCCGGGCGAAGCCGAGCAGGTGTGGCCTGCCTGGTCAAGGTCGTTCAGACGGTGGGGTGCTCCACCTTGACCAGGCAGGCCACACCTGCTCCAACGGTGTGCGGACGAAGGCCGACGGGATGGTGAGGGGGGTTGATTGAGTCCCCACGGCGGGCAGCGTACTGAAGCTTTAGTCGGCGTCGCGGCGTCTAATTGAGTGCCCTGCCGCCGCTCAGTCTCTAATATCCAGGGCGGGCCTAAAGGCCGGATGGACCGTGAACGCCGAGACTCTGCGCAGATTACTGACGTGGTCGGCAAAACTGGGCTGATCGTTATTGTAAATCGCGGGCTCGTCCACCTGTCGACGTTCAGAACCTATTGCCTCATCTACAGTGGTAATGCACCCGATGAATCCGATGTTGTGAAGAAGTCGAATTAGCGGTTGGTGGACCTCGGCAGCGTCATCCGAGCTGGACGCCGACCAAAGCGGCTCTGCGATGGGAGTTAACCAAATTCGTCCGGGGAAATCGGGCTCCGCAATCAGGACGGCACACTCGGCCAGTCGTTTCCTCATCTCATCCCAATCGAGAGTGTTGGGAGAGCGAGTGAATGCGGCAAGTAGTTCCTCGATGCCGGGATAGGTGGGCTTCCATTCATCCCGTAACGCGAGGAGTCGGTTCTTAGAGTAAGCGGACTCGGCCGACTGGATTGCTGTCCACGTTAGCTTCTCTTTGCCGTTCGAGAGCGTAAAGCATTCGTTCAGGAACGCGATAGCATCACGTGGCCGAAGCAGTGTTCGGTTGAGGATATAGTCTAGTGGGTTTCCTCTAGTGGGGTTCGTGCGGGGAAGAAGCTCATCCATCGACTTGACGTCCGTCAGGCCGTGGCGTTGGGCGGCCGTACTAACACGATTATCTAGAAGGTCGCGCAACTCGTTCTTCGACCATCTAAGCGTGTGGCTGAGGCCGCGGAACTTCTCTTCTTGCCCGCCGGTCCTGCCAAAATCGAGAGCTTCGAAGATGTTTGTCCGAAGTGCGACCAAGATTTTGAGATTTTCAACCCGCTTGAGATCCATTACCGCACGAAAAAGGCACCGTATGAGATCGTTGGTGATCTGCTCGTCCGCCCAATCGCGGTCAAGGTCATCAATGACGATATAAGTGTAATGCTGGGCGGAATCGAGGATGTCCTCGTTTAAGACGCGTTCCATTTTGTTTAGGCGAGGTAACTGTGTTTCATTCACCAGGCGCTGGAAGCGATTGACTAGCTCTCTTCGTTTCTCCCCCGATTCTATCACCGTGTCACCAGCGTTTCCGTTGAAACTCGCCAATCCGGCTCCGATCTTCGCGCCGGCTTCGGCCTTTACTTGCGTTTCGAATTTTTCAATGATCTCCTTGACCCGCTCGTCCGTTTCCTGCCAAAACTTTCCGTCGAAGTCCTCTAGATACTTCAGCGCCTCCTGTTTGCTCTTGTCTCGCTTAATTTTATCCATCAGTCCGTGCAGGAAGCGCTGCTTTGCTTCGGGGGAGTCTACCTGGTAGCGATGTTTGACGATTTCAATTATTAGGACGTGCTTCCAGAGTGCAATAAATAGTGGATCCAGGTGAACGTCCAGCGATTTCAGGAAACGCACTACTTGCAACTCTGCGATGTAAGTCAATGATAGATCTTCTGGGCTTAGCCGAATTAGGTGATCGTTATGTTCGAACTCCATCTGGCGAAAAAGTGCAGACTTGCCGCTTCCGGTGCGTCCAATCAGGAAGCACCGCTGATCATCACGGGACACGATTGCCCGGTATAACCACGTCTCGTAGAACGCCTCACGAAGCAGGCCGTCGTACTCGGCGGCACCCTCACCTAACGTGAACTCGTTTCGAATCCGCCGCTTGGGCTGCCGCATCGCCACTGAGTACCTCCGGAGTCCCCACGTTTTGATAAGAGAGGCAGACGCTATCGGAGATCGCGAGAGCTCAGGAACCCCTCATGCGGTCATACCTGGGTCCACTTCCGACCCCTGGACGCACTGACGGCGGTTATGCAGGCTTGGCCGAAGGTGGCCTCCCAAAAGATCATCTCTTAGAGTCGCAGGTGTATGGGGTTCAGACCGCGCGCCAGTAGAAGCGGTGGCAGGGCTGGCGGGGGAGTGGTGCGACCTCGGGTGACTTTCGGTAGTACAGCAGCGATGTACAGCAACCGACAGAACCACATCGGGCCGCTACAACGTCAACCCGGCTGTCATGCAGCGGTGCGGACCTCACCGGACCACCTTGCCGAGGTCTGGGGGTCAAGGGGTCGTCGGTTCGAATCCGGCCGTCCCGACCGATTGACCTGGGGAGATGAAGATCTTCTCGGGTAACGGCGGTAACATCCGGTAACGGATGATCTTTGGTGGCGGTAACCGGATGGACGGTTGGCCGCCGTCGTGCGTGCCGTAGAGCGCCCTGACCTGCCGTTTCATCCGCGTTCTGGATGGAGCGGCATTCGGTCCCTTGATTCCGTGTTTAGTGCGGAGGTGCCCAGGCGTCGCTGCGGTGGTCATCCGCCTTGAACGGTCCAATCCATCATTGGCAAGCTCAGCCTGCCTGCCTGCCGCCGGGTGGCTTTCTGTCGGTCAAGGCCGTAACGGGCGCTGGCCGAGGTTGGTGGTGCGGCCGATCGTGGATTTGAGGCTGAGAGTTCGGTCGATCCGCCCGGCGGTGTTGATGGCGGTTGCAGCCCGGACGGGTCGCAGGCCCAGTTGCCATCACGTTTTTAGCGGCGGGACCATCGATGCAGCGTTGGCCGCAGGATGTAGTTGGGCTAGATCAACCTACCGTGCGCCGGGTGCGCCACCTCCGACATGCGCCCAAGGCTCTAGTTCTCGCACCCTATAGATGGCTTGATCGCAACGGTGCCAGATGCGTGTCAACGTCGCGGGACTGGGGTCGGTAGGTTGGTGCCACTCAGAACATCGCGAGAGGGCATCCATGTACAACCTGCTTGTGGGCTTTCCTGATGGGACTGCTTTCGGAGGCCGTGTGGTTGAGCACACGGACGATGCCGTTCGGGCCTACATCGCCCCAGTGGGCGCGTAGATACCTCTCGGCTACTGAATCTACCCACCTTGGTGATGCCCGAACTCGGTGACCACGAGCCCCAGGTTGCTCGTGTTGGACACATCGAGAACCTGATATTGTCCGGCAGCGAATACCGCTTTCGATTCGTGCCCAACCCATTAGCCACCGAGATCCCACTCACGCGGATAGAGGAACTAGCGCAATACTTAGGGATCACCGGATGGGAGTTCAACCGGACCCACTGGGCGGTGAAAGACGTGGACCTGTATCGCGTCCTTAACGGCACCGTTGCGGGTGCGGCCCCTGCTCCCAGAGTGTTCCGGCTGCCAACTGAGGTCCGGAAAGAGGCTGACCTGGTTGCCGTTATGATGCCGTTTGACTCACGGTTTGATCGCGTATATGAGACGTTACGCCATGCGGCCGGAGATGCTGGTCTGCGGTGTCACCGTGCTGATGACATCTGGGTTAATGACCACATCATGGATGATGTCATCAGCCTTATCTGGAGGGCGCGGGCCGTGATCTCCGACTTCACCCTGAGAAACGCTAATGTCTTCTATGAGACGGGTATTGCCCATACCTTGGGACGTGATGTCATCCAGATCACCCAGTCGGCCAATGATGTTCCCTTTGATCTGTGCTCTATTCGCTCTGTGCAGTATTTGGACAACGGTGAGGGCCTCTTGCGCCTAAGAGAGCGGGTCGCGGACAGGCTAGGGAATCTCGTCAACCGCGTCGAGGCCTCGTGACCGCGAGGCCCGACGGCCGGGCTGACTCCTGCCAGACGCACACCGAGACCACCACTACGCTCCTGGCATGACGTCGAGCCTTGAGGTTGCTTGGGCGCAACAGAGTGTCTGGTCCGAGACTGCCGACAAGCTTAAGAGGCGGCTGCAGAATGGCCGGCGCGCCGCGCTAGGGCTATCCATCGGCGGCGCCCTGCTGTCCGCCACCGCGGCCACCGTCGGTCTCGCGTCTGCACTCGGCAAGGTTGCCGCCTTCAGCGGCGCAGTGTGCGTCGGGCTTGCCGGGCTCGCCGGGAACGCGGTTGGGCCGCGGACGATGCGTGACTGGACTCGCGCACGGTCCGTCTCCGAGGCGCTCAAGTCTGTGATCTATACGTCGTTGGCCGGCTACCCACCTGCTGATTTCGACAAAGTGGTGCGTGACATTGACGCCGACGCGGCTGATCTCCAGCAGTACCGAGCCGGGGTCGTGCCGAAGCAGCGGCCGCTACCTTCTGTGCACGATCTTCAGTCGTACTTGGAGAACCGGGTCTTCGCGCAGATCACCGTTTACTACCAGAGAAACGCCCGCAGTCTCGTCCGTACGCTCAAACGTTTCCGCCTCATCTCGATGGGACTGGCATTGCTCGGCCTAGTGCTCGGCGTGGCAGCCGGTACCTGGGAGGTCGATCGGCTGGCAGGGTGGGTGCCTGTGGTCACCACGGTCGGTACGGCGGTGGCGACGCACGTGGCAGCTGAGCGGTACTCGTACATGTTGGTCGAATATTCGCGTACCGCCGACGAACTGCAGCGCATCCGCGACCGCAGCGGCCGGATCGCGTCGATGACTGACGAGGAGCTGGTCAAGCACGCCGAGAACGTGATCTCGATTCAGAACGAGGGCTGGATGGCCAAGCTCAACGAGGCAGAGGACTCAACACCCTGAGCAGAGCCTCAAGGATCCGCACGTCCTCGTCGTCGGGCGTGGTTTCGCGCCAGCGCTCGGCAACCGGCGTCATCTTGACGAGCGTAACCTCGACCTGTCAGAACTGTGGCTACACCGAGGCTGGCAAGGCTGAAACTTCGATGGCGACGGATCCTCTCAGGGGATACCGCTAACCTCCATGATCGCGTTTCAGCGCCTGCCCGCGTCGCGAGCCAGCGGCGCCTCACGCCCCACACCAGACCCGTACCGATCCGCCCCTGACACCGGCCGTCGGAGCGTACGTCTGCAGGTTGACCTAGGCAGGCAGCATCCTCATCGCCGGGCCGCTCCTGGTTTGGCAACCGTCCACTCAGCACTGGCGCGGGCCCAGTGACCGAGTCCGGCAGGCCAGGCCAACGATGTCACCGCATCGATCGCCACCACAGCCATCGCGGCGACGACCGCTGATTGCGACGCAACGCACGGAATGACAAGGGCCGCCGCGCTCTGCTGCCGGACAGCCTCCCGCTATGGGGAAGTCATCGTCACGCCTGCGAGTCGTCGGAGGGTGACCACGCGTAGAGAAGTGTGCCGCCACGCGTCAGGTCTGGCGCGACGCTCTCTTCATCCAGGAGGTCCACCCGAACGAGGACGGCGAACTGTTCAGCACCCTCGAAACGTGCGTCGAGGAAGCCCGAGTTTCGCTCTCGCACCAGCGGGTCCGTGAGTGCCCGTATTGCGCTGATGGTGCCGTGCCCGGTTATGCCGCTCACCACGATCAATGTTCTGGCGGGATTCCATGGGTTGGGTGCACGGGCTATCAGGGCGACGTCGCCCTGTCCGGCAGGGTTCTCCACATCTACGCTGGCAGGTCGGTGCTCCGTGACCGCGCCGTCGGACGTGGTGGTTACCCAGAAGCCCTCGTGGGACCGGTGCACAGGGAAGGCCGGGCGATGCAGCAAGGCTGCCGAAAACTCCTCGTATGAGCCGCCCACCAGCAGGATGTGGCGGTACAGATCCTCCTGGCGGACCTCGGACGGGGTGACGATGATGACGAGCCGGTGCGGGGCATACGATCGCAGCGTCGTGATGATCTCGCGGACTGCTACTACGTCGTCGCCTTGATCCAGGACGTCGTCCGACACGGTAGCCGGGATGATGCAGACCCCGTCCGGCGTGGGGTAGTGCAGGAATCCGACATCGGGGGAAGCCGCTGCAACAATCACTTGGTCGATGCGACCCTGCGGAGATGCGGTACCCGGAAGACCGGCAGCTCCCGGACCCGTCAGCGCAATAACCTCGCTGCTAGCGGTTGATATGTGGACTGGACCAGGGCCGACCGGAACGCTGATTGAGCCGCCTTCGGGGATCAGCACCGTCCTCGGCCCCTGAGGCAGGGTGCCCGGCTCGTTCAGAAGAACTATCCGTGGAACAGTCGCCGGCACCAGCAGCGTCCTGTCACCCGCGCCCTGACGGATCGTGATTCCGTCTGCTGACCGCTCTGCGGATAGCTCGACGGCCGGTAGGACATGGGCGATCAGGGCGACGTCCTCTATCGTTAGTTCGCTCGGCTGCACCTCGCCGTCGGAAGCCGGCACCCATTCGTCGCCACACAAGCGGCGCTGACTCCGCACAACCTGCGTGAGCTTCCAGGCCGCAGAGGTCGATCTGGCCTCAGCAGGCAGGCGGTCCCAGGCTCCGGCGAACCAATCGGCAAGGCCGGTCCGCTTCTCCTCGATTAAGGAACGCAACGCGGCGTGCAGCAGACGGTCGGCATGATCGGCCGCCGATGCGGGATCGATGACCGAGAGCCAGGCTATGGACTCCTCGATGCGCAACGGCGGCGGAAGGTGGGCATGCAAGTCGCTGATGATGTCACCGACCCGGCGGATTGGGTCCTGCTGCGTGCTTTCGCGGATGCGCTGCGCCAGCCCTTCGCGTAGGCATTGCAAGCGGTCCGGCTGCAGGCTGATTGCCCCCGGATTCCGTCCCCCTACAAGATCGCTGAACCACAGGTCTGCCTCAGCGCTGCTGTCCAAATGGCCAGCCACCTGCAGGCGGACAGCCCGAATCAGCTCGGGTTCGATCCGCGTCGCGGTGCTTAGCAGCTGTCCAAGCTCTTCGGCTGCCGAGACGGCGCGGACGGCCGGAGCAGCGGTGGTCACCAACGCGTCGGCGGCGACGCAGCGGTAGGCCGGGATCGCCGGTCCCACTGAACGATGTGCACGTGCGAGCGCGCCCATCGCGGCCACCGGGCCAGCGGATAGGGCACCAGCGCGGTGTAGTCGACGCCGGCGGCACGGGCCATGGTGAAGAACCGGTGCCATTCGGCCGCCTGAGCGCGGAATTGGTCCATTGCGAAACCCCCGATCCCGAAGTCGGTGATCAGCAAAATGGGAATCCCTCCCGGCGTGGGTGTGTAGGGCCGCCACCTGCGGGCTGGGCCCGATCCGATACCTCGGGTTGGCACAGCTTCGAAGTAGCGCACCTTCATCCGGTCTGGACCGACGAGCTGGCGGACCACCTCGATCACCGCCTCGTGGTCGCGGGCATACGGCTGCATGCCGGGCCCGCGGTCAATCAGGATTTCCACCCCGAAGCGCAGGGTCGGACGGCGGCGGCGAGGCAGCTCGTCTATGCCCCGGGCCTTGCTCATTCGTCGCACTGCAGATGCAACATCGACGTCGCCCTCCGTGACCATCTGTCGTACGGCCAGGCGCAGGATGGTGGCGGCGTACCGGGGTGCGAGCAACGGGGCGGGGCGAGGTAGCGGACCGGTGCGAGGACGCTGCTTGGGGAGCGGGTCGACGGGCCAATGCAATTCGGGGATAGTGTCCGACTGCAACTGTTCGGCACGGCTAAGCATTTCATTCGGCCTGCGGCTAGGTGAGCCCGTCGGTTTGACTGTGGCCTTCGTGGGAGTTCCATCGGCAGCGGGAGCCTCCTGCGCCGCCGGATCACCGTCGGTCTCCGTAGAAGCGCCTGGGGCGGCTGCGACCTTGCCGCCCATTGAACGGAGATTCAGTAGGCGGGCCACCTGTAGCTGTCTACTCTGGTCCTGCGTATCGACGGCCATGCAGGCACGCACGAAGTCGCCGAGCCAAACCATGCTGGTCACGACCACGGACCCCCTGGTTTGACCATGACAAGTTGCCGCATCTGGTCCCACTGAGGGCTGTCCACAGTAATACCGAGGCTGCGGCAAGCACGAAGGGCATCGAGGAACTCTGCTGTGCTGGGTGCGCGGAGACCCTCCCGATCGGCGTGACTGCGAGCGTTGAGCAAGTCTGCGGCGATGGCGTTCGCCAGCGCCAGGTCCGGCGCGCTCCAGCCACCTTCGTAGGTCTCGAGGTGCATCCGGGCGATGGTCACCAGTCGATCCTGGTCCGGGCGCGGCGCCACAGCGACCACGCACCGGCGAAGGAACGCCTCCGGCAGCGGCCGCTCCTCATTGGTGGTGACCACGATCAGGTACCGGCCGAGCGGACTCTGCCCGGGCTTCGCCGGCGCTTCCTTGCGGATGGTGGTACGGATGTCTGTCACCGTGAACTGGTGAGAGCCGAGCGGCACCAGCAGATTATTCGGTAGGTCCGGTTCTGACTTGTCGATCTCGTCGATCAGGACCACCGCGTGGTCGGTCGACGGCTCATCGCCGTCATGCACCAGCAGCTGCGGATCCTCGGCGGAGGCCGCGCCGGACCCATCGCCCAGCCGTCCCCGGCATGAGGCGGACCGCGGTGCGAAGGCCCACCACAGCACACCCGGCTCCACGTAGTCGTGGTCGTCCAGCTCTCCTGCGGACCGGTTTTGGGCATCAGCGAGCTTCCGGACCGCATCGAATGTCCAGAGTAAGTCCCGCGCCTCGGTGCGTGACGTCACGATGTGCTCGTAGTACCGCCAGGTACGCTGGCGGGCCACGTAGGCGGCCAGTGAAGACTTGCCGGATCCAGGTTCACCGCGCAACAACAATGGCCTCCCGGTAGCCAGCGCGACGTCGACAGCGAGCTTCAGATTGTCGGTGATGGCGTACACCCGGCCATCCCGATGATCCGGGATGTCCGACGACTCCGTCGGGGCAGGCAGGTGCGGTGGTGTCATGCCACGTCTCCCCGCATGCTGGCCGGGAGCAGGCCCAGTAGATCCTCCACCAACCGGTGTGCCTTCAATTCATCCCCATTTCCCAACTCCGGCAGAAGGATAAAAGGCGTCTCGCCCAGCCAGCCCTGCACGGTGTGAGCGTTCATCTGCCCGCGGCCCGCCAGCAGCACAAGCGTCACCCAGTCAAACCGTTTCCGGAACAAAGCCACCGCCGTTCCTACGGTTCCCATGGCAGCAGAGCCCGAGTCCACAATCAGGAAACACGTTTCGCGGGGTCGTTCGAGGTCCTCCAGCGGCTCGTCCTCCGGGTGGTGCACCATCTGTCGCAGACCGCTCTCCATTGCGCCGATCAGGTCCCGCACCGGCTCGTCCCCCGGCACCGCCGCCGCCACCGCGACCCGGTATCCGATGACGGCGCGGCAGGTCGCCCGGTCGAAGTACTGACGCCCGGTGCGGAGCCACCTCGCGTTGAGCACCACCACGGGTCGCGGCTTAGCCCGAGCCGCCATGAGCAGGCGGTGGGCGGCTCCGGCATCTACCCAGCTCGGCAGTACCTCGCCGATAAACCGGCGGAACCGTTCGTCGATCAGCCGCCCGCGCATTCTGGCCGCGGCGCGGTGCACCCTGCCGTCCAGACCCTGATCGATCAACTGATGGGCGAGAAACCTGACCCTCTCGGGACGAACCTTGTAGGACACCCATTTTTTCGATTCGTCCAGTTCGCAGGCGGGCAGGTTGAGGTCATCGTCACTCAGGCTGCCGAGCTCGACGGCGACACGTTCCACCCAGTCGGACATGGGATCGGCCCCAAACGACAACATCTCCGGGATCCGGTCGATCACCTCACTGATCCGGCCCACGGCCTCTTCTAGCCCGTTCGCCGCATTGATGCGTTCGAAGTTCTGCTCCAGGAGGTCGCCGATGCCCGCCGCATGGATCTCGTCGCGAGCCACGCCGTCCAGCAGCACGGGGACGATCGTCAGGTCCGAGCCCAGGGCGAACCGCCAAAGCAAAATGTTAACCTCTTTGATCACCCAGCGTGAGGCGAGTGCAGGGCGATCGATCAGCACTACCGCTGCCCGGCATCCAGCAAGCTCGTTGTTGATGACCGCTCGCCACGGGTCGGACGGTTCGATCACGTCATCGACGAACACCGTGTGGACCTTGAGCGCCGCGGCGATCGCGTCTCGAACCCCTCTCGTTTGCTTGTCGCACCGGCAGTAGCTGACGAACACCCGGGTCAACAGGGATCGGCCTATCGCCGGGTGACGGACGGGAGGAACACCTGGCGCACCTCTGTGTTGTGGTTCGGACTGTTCTGAATTCGAGATTGCCAACCATAACCCCTGGTGGTCAATAGTCCGGTTCGGGAGACAGTGTCAGCTGGTGGGTCGTTCAGAGGCCGTCCACAGCCTGAAGACTGACCCTGTCCCGGCGGGCGAGCTGCAGTACTTGTGGCGGTACACCCTGATCAGGTGTTCACCCGGACGACGAGCGGGGGCGGGCCAGAAGGTGCTGCGGGCGGCCGCGCCCAGCCTGGGTAACCATCCCCGGGTGGGATGCATCAAGTCGCGGCGATGTGGATGGAGCGACACGGCGAACCCTTGACCGTCCGCCGTAACGGAGTCGGTAACGACGACGGCCTTTCCTCGAGGAGTCGCTGACATGAGATGGCATTGAAGCGTGATGCCTGATGCCGCTCTGTCTGCATTTGCGGATATATCAGGCAGTCGTGTTATGCCGTGACAGAATCGTTGTAAAACTGGGGGTCAAGGGGTCGTCGGTTCGAATCCGGCCGTCCCGACAGCGAGAGGGTTTCCACAGGTCAGAGCCTGTGGGAACCCTCTTTTTCGTGTTCATGGTGGTTCGTCGAGGTCGAGCACGCCGCTTATCGACCCCTTGACTCGACGGGTGACCGACATGGCTCTACTGGACCTCACCAAGCTCACGACCGACCTGTCCTCGACCTGGGCGGGATACCTGCGCGACTGGGACCGGACGCTGCGGGCGGGCAACTACCCGGAGACGACGCGGTACAACTACCTCCTCGCCGCCGCGCAACTGGCCCGCTACCTGGCCGAGCACTCGCCCGACCCCGATGCCGCCGACGCCGCGGAGGACCCCACCGAGGTGACCCGGGGACATGCGGAGGCGTTCCAGGCGTGGATGATCGAGACCCGGTCGGCGTCGACCGCGCTGAACAAGCACAAAGGTCTGCAGCAGTTCTTCAAGTGGTTGCTGACTGAGGAGGACATCGACCGCTCTCCAATGGATCGGGTCCGACAGCCCAAGACACCACAGAAGCTGATCCCGATCATCCGCGACGAAGACACGAAGAAGCTTCTCGACGCCTGCAAGGGCAAGACCTTCCCGCACCTCCGTGACGAGGCGATCATCCGCCTGTACTACAACACGGGAGCGCGTCTGTCGGAGGTCGGCAACCTGCTGCTCGATGACGTCGACCTCAACACGGAGTCGGTCCACTACCACGGAAAGGGCGCCAAGGACCGACGGGTCCGATTCGGGCCGAAGACGGCCCGGGCCATCAGCCGCTACCTACGCGCGCGGGTCAAGCACAAGGGATCGGAGCTGCCGGATCTGTGGCTCGCCGACCGTGGCGGCCGGAGGTTGGCGGCCAACGGCATCAAGATTCGTCTGAAGCGGTTGGGTCTCGCCGCTGGTGTGGCGAATGTGCACGCCCACCGCTGGCGGCATAACTTCGCCCACGAGTGGAAGCGTGCCGGCGGAAATACCGGTGACCTGATGCTGTTGTTGGGCTGGACCTCGGAGGACATGCCTCGCCACTACGGCGCCAGCGCGGCGGCCGAACGGGCGCAGGAGATCCAGGTGCAACTGGGCATCGGGGAAGGGGTGTAGACGCGGGCAACACGGTCGGCTGGGCCGGGAGTCGGCCCGGCCGACCGTGTTGCTCTTGTCGTCGATCGGCGGACCTGAGTCGAGTGGGGCTGGGTGCGGCCCACTTGCTCCGGTGCAGATTCCGGTACGACTTGTCGTACAGAGCTGCATCGGGGTAGCTGGCCTCCCGCTGATCGCTTGATCGGCATTCGTGACGCCTGGAGGACCGGCGGACGTTCCGATTGGTGACGTTGCTTAACGGATGGTCTGCCAGCGACGCGCGGCTCGGTGTTCGGATGCCGATGATCACAGATCCGGAAGGGGGAGCCGCTCCTCGCTGACTCGTGCGGGGGATGACAACGATTCCTGTGCGGCCATATCGTGCACTCGATGATCCGACCCGCGTTCCTGGATGCTGCCGAGGCCGCCCTAGCCCTGTTGCGCAATCCGATACTGGCCGAGCAATGGTCCTCGCCCAGCGCCCTGCCGGACTTCTCCACCGGCGGCCTCGCCCGCCATCTGGCCAACCAGGTCACTCAGACCGTGACGCTCCTCGCCGCGCCACCAGGAAAATCGGCGATCTCGGTGCTGGAGCACTTCACCGGCAACGCCTGGGTGACTTCAGGCATGGACAGTGCCGACAACATCGACATCCGGCGCCGCAGCGAGCAGACAGCTACAGCGACGAGCCCCAGGGAACTGGCGGACGCGGTCGATACGGCATTGACCGACCTGGGTGCCACGGTGACAGCGCAACCGCCCGACCGCATCGTGGACCTCGGCGACTGGGGCCTGGAAGTCGACGACTTCCTGCTGACCCGGGTCATGGAGCTGGTCGTGCACACCGACGACCTGGCAGTCAGCCTCGGCTTGCCGACGCCACCGATGCCGCAGACAGCGACTGAAGCGACAATCCAGCTGCTGAGCAGCCTCGCGGCCTGGCGACACGGTTCCCTGAACGTGATACGCGCGCTAGCTCGGCAAGAACGAGCTCCCACCTCCATCTCCGCCCTCTAGCTGGCGGAGCGCTCGCTCTGCACGGTCCTTATCTGCCGCTGTCGCGCGTTGGTAGCGCCTGGAGCCGTGCGCTGTCATGCCGATGACAGTGCATTCGCAGATTCGCCGGATGGGCCCAAGTGACAATCTCTCGGCAGGACGTCACCGGATGTGGCCGGGACGCCCGCCCGACAGCGTTGGCTTCGGCGAAACCGCAGCTGACGCGCTGGGTATCGCACCGCGGTGGGCCGGTGGACTGTCTTGTTAATGGGTCGCCGGTGACGACGCCTACGGCGACGACCGACAACTGGCAGGACGGCCTGCCCTTCGCCCAGTGGCGTGCGCTTGCCGCTCTCGTTGTCGTCGACTAGGGATCGATCATGTCTCAGGGAACGCCGGCGGGCGGCTGGGGCTCAGCTGCCCGGCCGCTCGACGAGCCCGACATGCTCGAAGGCGTCCCACAGTTGCGGATCCTGAATGGTGTGGCCGCGTTCTAGACTCTTGATCTGGACGGTGGCGATGTGCGGCAAGTTGTCGATGTGGAGGGTCTCCCAGCCGCGGCACTTCGCGCATCGGTGGCGGATAAGGAACGGGCGAAGCAGATGCAGACGGCCGTCGTCGGTCGCCAGGTAGAGGCTTCCGGCTTCCAGGTCACTAGACCCGTAGGTCCGCTCCCGCACCGGGACCAGCACGTTGTCTCCGGTCAGTTCCTCGAACTCCACCCGTGCGACCTTGCGGAGAGAGTCCCAGTGAATGCGATTGACATGGACGAGGGGAAGATCGGCGAGGAACGACGCCCGTTGCAGGAGGGTGGTCAGGTCGGCGTGGGCGTCGGCGATGGCGGCGGGCAGATCCTCGACCTCGAGCGCGCAATAGCAGAGCAGGACCTCGGCCGTTTCCAGGATGGCGTAGTACGCCGACCCGTCGGCGCCGTTTGAGAGCAGGACCTGTGCCCTGCTCCAGCGGTAGGCGACGGGGTGCGGGTAGCGGGTTCGTACCTGGTGGCTGAAGTCGTCCAGGAGGCCGGCGGCGTCGGCGCGCATCCGCAGCAGCCGGCCGGACTGCATGACGCGCCGTCTGGCGTCGGCAGCGTTCTCGTCCGTCCGTTGCTCCAGCGTGCGGCTTGCGCAGCGGGGTGCCCGTGTCAGCCGTCGAAACCGCCACCGCCCTGGCCACCCATCGCACTTCGCTGCCAAGCCGGACGAGCTGAATAAACCCAACGGCGTGCGGATGGACCGGCAAACCGCCTCGCACCCGCGTAAGCACCTGGCCCAGCCCGCAGGAATCCGGGTGCTGAGGATGCGTACACATGCTGCGCTACACCTTCGCGGCTATGGCAGACGAGATCGGCTCCACCGGGACGGCAATAACCTGTCCCAACACGGGTTGACTGTCGCTGCTCTCGGTTACCGCACGTAGTCGGCGATGGTGCTACGAGCGGCGTTCGAAGCCGCCCCGCGCGTTGTCTGCGGCATGACCGGATGTTCAATGCCGACATTGGACTGCATCCTCATTCAGTCCGGGGCAGCGTGGGCGATAGCGCGGCTGGGTTCCCGGTGAGTTGGGAGCCTGGCGATGTTGAGCATGAAGCCCGTCCAACCCGCCCCCGTAAGACGATCCGCTACCGGACACGGTGTGCGGTTCACGACGCAGCTCGGAGGGTATCGAGCCGGCGCAGGTCGTCGTCGGACAGGCTTAGGTCGGCCGCGGCGACGTTGGAACGCAGGTGGCGGACGCTGGTGGTCCCCGGGATCGGGATGACCGGCACACCGTGTGCCTGCTGCCGGTGGTGCACCCAGGCCAGTGCGACTTGCCCGCTCGTAGTGTCGTGTCTACTGGCGATTTCGCCCAGTGCGGCGCGTAGGCCGCTCGCTACTTGCTCGTCGGCTGTGCTCAGAGGCTGGTGGAGGAGTCCATGACCGTTTGGGGAGTGGGCCACGATGACCACCCCGAGGTCAACCGCGGTAGGCAGCAGCTCCTGCTCGATGTCGCTCTGCACCAGTGACCACTGCTCCTGTAGCGCCGCGATCGGGTGGACGGCGTGTGCGCGGCGTAGGTCGTCCGCCGTCACGTTGGACAGGCCAAGGGCGCGTATCTTCCCCTGGTTGACCAGTTCGGCCATGGCTTCGACGGTCTCCTCGATCGGGACCGTTTCACTGCGATGGTGCAGGTAGTAGAGGTCGATGACGTCGACACCGAGCCGTCGCAGGCTCGCCTCGCTCGCCTGCCGCACGTACGACCGGTCAGCCCGTACGTCGAAGCCACCGGCGAGTTCACCTCGCCATACCAACCCGAATTTGCTGGCCAGCAGCACCTCATCACGGCGCCCTCGGATTGCCCGGCCGACCAGCTCTTCATTCTGGTAGGCATCTGCGGTGTCCACCATCGTGACGCCCGCATCAAGGGCGGCGTGGACGACCGCCACCGGGTCACGGTCGGTGCCGTCGGCGGTTCCATCGCGCAACCTCATCGCGCCGAATCCCTGGTGGCCGAAAGTATCGCGACCCATGGATAAACGCGTTCCCATCTCGGCACTTGGCATGACCCACACCCTAAAACCTCAACCGCAATTGAGGTCCAGTCCGTTAGCGGTGCCCGGTCTGCGCCATCGGGACCAAGGAACCTCATACGGGACGCCACAGCTCAGATGGCCTGTGCGCGGCAGGACCCGTCCGGTGAGCATTCCCGCACAGGGCCGCCATCCGGGACCCCTACGCTCATTGGCGGCCCAGGGGCGCCGACCGTTCGTCTGGCGTGGCGTGAGAGTCGACGTGTCGGCGGCAGCACTAGGGCGCGTTTCAGATGTCAGCGGCGGCGGAGTAGGCGCCAGCGGCCAAGAGCAGATTGGCCGTCTGTGAGTGGTCGCCTCGTAGCGCCCAGTCCAGGGGTGAGTAGCCGGTTCCTCGGTCTTCGCGAAGGTTCGGGTCTGCGTCGTGGGCGAGAAGTTCTTGCACGACGTCGGTATGTCCCCAGGCCGCCGCAGCGCAGAGGGGCGTGCCCTCCCGGCCGTGCCCGCTTTCGGTGTCCGGCGCAGCGCCAGCGGCAAGAAGGAGCCGCACGAGATCGACCGCGCCGTGCACGGAAGCCTGGTAGAGCGGGGTCGTGCCCTCTCGGTCGGCCGCGTTGGGGTCCGCTCCGACGCGCAGGGCGGCGTTGGCGATCGCTGCGTCTTCGCGGAGCACCGCCTCCATCAGGCGATTGATGAGTTTCTTTCGCTGTCGCTTGTTCACGGTCCTCAGGGTAGGCAAGTTTTGCAGTCCAGCGGGTGGCACGTTCAGAGCCATTCGTTGATCGCGGCGACGTGGAGCGTGGCCTGGTAGCGCACAGCGAGTTTGTCGAATCTGGTGGCCATAGCTCGGTGGCGTTTGAGCTGGTTGATGCCGCACTCGACGGCGTGACGCTGGCGGTAGGCGATGGGGTCGATGGTCGGTGGCCGGCCGCCCTTCGCACCTTTCCTGCGCCGGCTGGCGGCCTGGTCGATCTTGATCGGGATGGTCGCCGGGATGCCACGTCGGCGTAGTTCCGCCCGGGTTGCCGCGTGAGCTGTATGCCTTGTCCGCCAAGACTCGATCGGGTCGGGTGCGGGGTCGGCCGCCGCCTGCCCGAGGGACCCGGATGCAGGCCAGGACCCGGCTGAACTGCGGGCTGTCGCCGCGCTGCCCGCCGGTCACCAGCATCGCCAGGGGTTTGCGGCCCTGCTCGCAGGCCAGGTGCACCTTCGTGGTCCAGCCGCCGCGCGACCGGCCCAGGGCGTGATCAGCGGGCTCGTCCTCGACTCCGCCGGGTGGTTCCTTCTGCCGCTCGGGTTGGGTGCGGGCGCCTGCGGCGTGCTGATGCGCCCGCGCGATGGTCGAGTCGACGCTGACATCCCAGCCGATCAGACCGGCCGCGTCGGCGCGGGTCTGCAGCCCGGCGACGATCCGCTGCCACACCCCGGCGCGTTGCCAGCGACGGAACAGTCCGTAGACCGTCTGCCAAGGTCCGTAGCACTGAGGCACGTCCCGCCATGGCGAGCCCACCCGCACTCGCCACCGGATCCCATCAATGAACTGCCGTTTACTCCACTTCGGCGGCCGACCGGCCTCTTACCCCTGGGAAGCAGCGGCACAAGCGCCGCCCACTGAGCGTCGGTCAGGTCGTGCCGCCTCGTCACCGGTATGGTGGCCACGAGGTCATCCCACTGGTGTGAGGTCAGGCGACCCGACGGCCTGCCGGTGTTCGGCCGGGCTGAGACCGCGTACCCGTTTGAAGGCCGCGCTGAGTGCGAATGAGCTGCCGTAGCCGACCTGGCGGGCCACCGCGCCGACGGTGGCGTCCGGTTCGCGTAACAGATCGGCGGCCAGCGTGAGCCGCCAGTTGGTGAGGTACGCCATCGGAGGCTCGCCGACCAGTTCGGTGAACCGGCGGGCCAGCACCGCCCGCGAGATACCGGTGCCGGCCGCGAGGGTGGCCACCGTCCAGGGCTTTGCCGGCTGGTCGTGCAGCAGCCGCAACGCCCTGCCGACCACCGGATCGGCGTGCGCTCGGTACCAGGCGGGCGCCGCCGCCTCCGGCCGGGAGAACCAGGCCCGGAGTGCGGCGATGAGCAGTAGGTCGAGCAGGCGGTCCAGGACCACCTCCTGCCCCGGCTCGTCCTTGGTCATCTCGTCGCTGAGCAACGGGATGAGCGGGCTGTCCAGTGCTCCGGCCGGCAGCACCAGGAGGTGGGGCAGGACCCTCAGGAGCCGTTGGCTGACCTCGTCCTGCAACTGGTACGTGCCACTGAGCAGCACCGCGGTTCCGTCAGCGCGTTCGCCCCAGGTCCGGATACCCAAGTCCATCACTTCGCACAACTCGTCCCCGGTGGGCGTGGTGCTCTGCTCTCCGGGATGGATCACTGCCTGCGGCGCCGTGGCCGGGTCGTCGGCGATCGTGTATGGCTCCGGGCCACGGATGATCGCGACATCGCCGGGTTGCAGCGGCACCGGAGCACCCCGGTCCGGCACCACCCACGCCGTGCCGCGCAGCATGGTGACCAGGGTGAGGGGCGCGCGATCCTGGATCCGTACCGACCAGGGCGGGTCGAACACCGACCGCATCAGGAACGCGCCGCGCGCCCTCGGCCCGTCCAGCAGCCCCGCGAACGCATCCATGCGCAGAGGTTAGCCCCGTGACGTCGGCGGTCGAGACGCCGGGACATGCGATCGAGAGTCTCGCCCATTCCCGGCGCGCTCGCCCTCGACTTGACTGGTTGGCATGACGAAGAACGTTGATGAGCAGCCAATCCTCGTACTGGGCGGCACCGGCAAGACCGGCCGCCGGGTGGTGGACCGACTCGCCAAACTCGGCCGGCCGGTGCGGGTCGGCTCCCGCGCCGGCGAGCCGCCGTTCGACTGGACCGACCAGCGCACCTGGGCACCCGTACTGGACGGGGTTTCGTCGGTCTACCTGGTGTACTACCCGGATCTGGTCGCGCCGGACGCCCTCGCGACGATCCGCTCGTTCACCGAACAGGCGGTGTCCGGCGGGATCGAACGGTTGGTTCTGCTGTCCGGCCGGGGCGAGGAGGAGGCCAAACTCAGCGAGCGGGTGGTCCAGGACTCCGGAGTGGACTGGACGATAGTGCGGGCGAGCTGGTTCAGCCAGAACTTCAGCGAGGACTTCCTGACCGACTCGATTCGCGGCGGCGAGGTCATCCTCCCGGCCGGGAACGTGCCGGAGCCGTTCGTCGACGCCGACGACATCGCTGACATCGTGGTCGCGGCGCTGACCGAGGACGGGCACGCGGGGCAGCTCTACGAGGTGACCGGCCCGCGGCTTCTCACCTTCGCCGAGGCGACGTCGGAGATCGGCAACGCGCTCGGACGGGAGATCCGCTACCGATCGGTTTCGCCGGAGGAGTACGCCGCCGTGATGGCCGGGTACGACGTGCCGGCGGAGCTCGCGGCGGTGCTGACCGAGCTGTTCGGCAAGGTGTTGGACGGCCGCAACGCACAGCTCGCCGATGGTGTGCAACGGGCGTTGGGCCGCAGGCCGCGCGACTTCACCGACTATGCCCGGGACGCCGCCGCCGCCGGTGCATGGGACACGTCACCCGGTGGAGACTGGGCATGAACGCCACCCTGGCTGCCTGTTCGGCGGCGGTGACCCTAGTGGTGACGGGTGCGATCACCGGTGTGTACTACGCCTTTTCGGTGGCGGTGATGCCCGGTCTGAACGCCGCCGACGCTGGCACCGCGATCCGGGCCATGACGAGCATCAACCAGAGGATCCAGAATCCGCTGTTCTTCGTCACGTTCTTCGGCCCGCTCGTCGCCGCCACGTTGACCGGTGTGTTCCTGTTGATCCTCGGGAAGCGGTCTGCGGGTGTGCTGCTCCTGGTGGCCGCGGGGGTGTACCTGGTGGGCGCGTTCATCCCGACGGTGGTCGTTAACGTGCCGTCGAACGAGACGCTCGACGCCGCAGGCGTGCCGACCGATCCTGCGGAGGCGGTCCGGGTGTGGGCTTCCTACTCGTCCGCCTGGACGTGGTGGAACTCGGTACGGGCCGGTGCCAGCCTGATCAGCCTGTTGCTGGCTGGTCTCGGGGTCTACCTCTCGGGCACGTCCCGATGACGTCGCCGTTCGGTGCGGGCAGGGTGGCCAGTTCCGGGCACCCGGGGGTGTCCCTATGGGTTTCATGAAGGGGGTCACCACTGTGCGTCTAGCTCGGCAAGGCGTCGGCGGAGTTGGCGGGCGTCGTGCCGAGGCGCGGACAATCGCCCGATGTCGCGAACGCTGACAGACGAGGCCGGACGACCTGCACAGGGCTTGTGGGCGTCACGACGACAGTCAGCGCTTGCCCGCTGCGCGGCGGTGGCGTCAGAGCGGTTCGGCGGACTTGTAGCAGGCGGAGTGGACCAGGAGCAGGAGGGCTGTCGGTTCTCTGGTGCCACTCACGGTGAGGGAGTAGTCGTCAGGGGTGGTCGTGGCGGTGATTGTGCCCTCGCTGCCGTTGGGGAAAGTGCGGTCCTCGGTAATGGTCCACCCTTGGGAGCGCCATTGGTCGCGGAAGCGGGCGAGGGTTTCGCACGGCGCGGAGCTGGCGGCGGGATTGGCGAGGGTGCTGCCCGTGGCGGCTGCTACTTGGCCGGCGTATTCGTTCACCCGGCGAGTGATGTCGGCCTCGCTCGCGGTCTGCATGTCGCTCGCCTGGTGACGGCACGCCCCCGATGGTGGGGGAGCGGGGCGCGGTGGAACCCAGCGCTGTCCTGTCGGCCGGCCCCCGTTTACCCCCCGAAAACCCCCGCCTGCCGTTGACAATCAGTGACAAGAAGCGACCATTGCATGATCGTGTCTGTGCAGCTCAACGCCTGCTCTTGACAATCAATGACAAGCTCGATTTGGTTACGGATGGTAACAAGGGGTTTTGACAAGCAATGACAAGCCTTGACGAGGCTCGACGTGAGGTTCTACTGGGTTCAAATCTCCTCGTTCCCCACGAGGGTGGCCTGGCGAAAACCCCGCGGTCACGGTAGCCGATACGTGCAGGAGGAGTCTGGAGGCGTGGAACCGGCGGCTGTAGAAGTCGCAGGTTTCGTGCTGGTAGAGCTTTGTGCGGTAGACGTTCGACGACCAGTGAGTCGTTCGGCTGGGGTGACTGTCTCACTGTTCGGCGGAGCGTATGTGGCTGCGGCGGTCACGACAATTGTCGTACGCCCTCTCACTGGAGACGCCTTGCAGCAGACACCCGATTCGTCGGAGCCACCCGCTCAGCACCCGCCCGGAGTCGACGCGTCGCCGTCTGCTGGGCGGCCCTCGGTGCAGCCGGTGGTCCCGGGGGCCGCGCTTCGGGCGGGCGTGAGGGTGGGAATCGTCCTGTCAGTGGTAGTCGTTGGTGGACTCTTCATGTGCTGTGTCGGTGTGGGCGCTCTTGCCGCTGTCGGTTTGATCATCGGCGAGGCGTCACCTTCTCAATCCGCTCCGACTGTCTCTGCCGCCGGACCGACGCCGTCACCAGCTATCCGAACACCTGAGCCGGCTCGCACCACCGCTCTACCTAGCCAACCGGCCACGCCGTCGGCACAGCCGACTCGCCTACCGACGCCTGGACAGCGCCAACCCGTCTACGACACCTTTGAGCGTCGGGACGTCAGCTCGGGATCCGGCGCTCGCCGTCTGGCCTTGCGGGTCGAACTACGCGTCTTTCCCGTCGACAGTCGGCAGGTCATCGACGTGGCGACGCAGATCGTGGAGAGCCATCGCGGGCAGGGGTGGCAGGCGTTGTCAATCGTTGTCACGTACGACCGACGTGAGGTGGTGCCCAGCTACGCGGTGTTCGAATGGGCGCCCGAGGGGCGCTGGACGGACGCCGCCAACGGAGACGCCGCTTCGTGGCAGGGCTACCGGCTGCATCAGGCCGTCGTTCGCGACAAGCTGTCGCAGCCTGATGAGTGCCAGGTGCCGTCGGAGCAGGCCTATGTGCTCAACGCCGAGTTCAACCAGGCAACCGAGGACAACGTCGACGTCAGCGAAGAAGCAGTGCTCGCGGATATCGCCGAACGGCACAGCATCTCGGCTGCCCGCGCTGAAGAACTGGTCCTGGCTGTCGAGGACTGGACAATGTGCTGAGCCCCAACACGCAGGCCGAGTCCACCCGGCCCTTTAGGGCATCGGTCGATCCCGCGGGCGGGCCGAGCACGAAGATCCACCTCGCGGTCGACGGAGGCGGCCGACCGTTGTCGGTCCTGCGGCGCGATGATCTGGTCGGTCAACTGGGACGTGACGAACGGCAACCGCTTTGCCAACACGGTCGGCCCGCACCTGGACGCGCTGCCCTGAGACCGGCACCGCCGGCACGGATCCCGCAACGGGATCCGTGCCGGGTGGGCCGATCAGATGAACGCGAGCGAGCTGAAGAACGCCGGGTAGCAGTCGACATAGATGTCGTAGACGCCGGGCGGCACGTGCACGGGGCCCAGGGTGGCCCCGTTGGAGCACCGGGCGCTGACCGCGGTCGTCGGCTGGCCGGTGAGGGTGCAGCCCTGGAACACGATCAGCCACGGGTCGACGTACTGCCCGGCGTACGGGCAGGAGCCCGACATCACCGAGAAACCGCCGCCCTTCGCCGGTGAGGCGGCGGCCGCCGTCGACGTCGTGACGCTCAACGTGCCGGCGGAGCTCGCCGATGCCCGCTCGGCTCCGATGGCGGCGACAGCCGCGTCGCCGCTCGGCGCGGGTGCCGCGACCGCCGCGGACGGTGCGGCCATGAACGCGGCGAACATCGCCGTCGCGGCCAACAGCAGACTGGATGCGCGGAGAATGCCGGATCGTGCTCCGGCGGAGGGCCGACTACGCCATGTCATAACCAGAACCACCTCTCGATTGCTGTGCGATCTGCGGATGCCGGGGCGCGTACCTGGTCGCGCCCGAGCAGGCCGGGCCGTCGTCCGACGTCCATGGCGAAGCGTTCCAGGGTGCCGGTGGCCGGGTCTTCGTGACAGAGCGAGAACCGGGTCGCCGGCGTACCCCGGTTCTTGCGAATGTCCGCAAGGCTGTCCGGTCCGCGTCAACCGGGCGGCGTGGCCGGAACGCATCGATTACCGTTGACCGGCATGGGCGGTCTGTTCAGCCTCTGGCGGCAGCGAGTGGCCGACAACGCCCACCGGGCGGTTGACGCCTACCAGGAGGAGCTGCTGGAATACCGCAACCTCGCGGCCATGCCGCAGGTGCGGTCGGAGATGCTCGATTTCGCGGTCTTCCTCCGTCAGCGCACGGTCGACCTCGCGGCGGACAGCGCGCCGTTCCACGTGCAGGATCTGGACCTGATGGCCGCGATGGGCCGCCAGCGCGGCGAGAAGGGACTCACCCTGACCGCGCAGCGGCAGGTGCTGCTCGTGCACACCCGGCTGACGCTGCGCGAGGTGTACGAGGCGGCCGGCCCGAACGACATCGCCGCGACGATGCACACGCTCGCCTGGCTGGCTCCCGCGGGACTGGCCGCCCAGGGCGCGTACACCCGGGGCTGGATCGAGGGGCAGCGGCGCGCGCTGGCGACCGTCGCCCAGGTGCGGCTGCTGACGGTGATGCTGCTGGCCGGCGACGACAGCGCGACCGAGCTGGCGCGCGGCCTGCACATGCCGGTCCCCGACCACGTCGTCGCGACGGTGGTCCGGGTGGCCGGCGGGTCGCCCGGGCCGGACCAGGCGGCGCGGGACGAGTTCGCCGGCGCGCTGCTGAAGACGCACTGGATGCCGCTGAGCTGGCCGGAGCCGCACGAGGTGGTCGCGCTGATCCCCAGCTCGCCGGGCGGCCGGCAGCCGGCGGTCGAGCGCGGGCTCGCGCTGGCCCGCGACGTGGCCTCGATGACCGGCCGGCCGTGCGCGGCCGGCACCGCGCCTGGGCGGGTGCGCGCGTTCGGCGACGCCGTGGCGCTGGCCCGGCAGGTCAGCGAGGTCGCACCGGTGCGGGCCGTGCCGCGCCACGCGTACACGGTCACCGACGTCTTCGCCGAGCTGGGCGCCGCCCGACTGGCGGAGGTCGGGCAGTGGCTCCAGGTGGTCGGAGCCCAACTCGACGCCGGCCCCGACCTGGTCGCCACGCTGGACGCCTACTACCAGCACGACATGAACCGGCTCGACACCGCGGCCGCGCTGTGCATCCACCCGCGCACGCTCGACTACCGGCTGACCCGGGTGCGCGACCTGACCGGGCTGGAGGCGGGCTCGACCCGCGGCGTACGCGTGCTGAGCACCGCCGTCGCCCGGATCCTCGCCGGCTAGATGAGCAGCCGGGTGAGCTCCCTGTTCTTCATACTGATGTAGCTCAGCTTGTTACCGAGACGCATCGAAACCTGTAGCGAGCTGATCATGCCGGACGGGCCTGTGGGGCTCGAGAATCGGGTTACGCCGGCTGAGCTGCAGTTCGCCCGACATCGACCTGGCCGACACGATGAAGGCCATGAGCACATCGCTGATGTACCTGCTGCTTCGCCAGGTTCTACAGATGTTGTCCCAGCTCGCCTGCAATGGTGGGGCCAAGAACGTGGAAATCCTGGTACTCCGGCATCAGGTGGCGGTGCTGCGCCGACAGGTGCACCGCCCAGATCTTCAACCCGCCGACCGGGTGGTGTTGGCGGTGTTGTCGCGGCTGCTGCCCCGCCCGCGCTGGTCGGCGTTCTTCGTCACCCCAGCGACACTGCTTCGGTGGCATCGGGAGCTGGTCGCCCGACGATGGACCTACCCGCATGCCCGGCCGGGCCGGCCGCCCGTCGACAACCGGGTCCGTGGGCTGGTGCTGCGCTTGGCGGCGGAGAACCGACACCGTGCTGTTCAAGCGGGTCTACGTGCTGTTCTTCGTCGAGATCGCCACCCGCCAGGTCCACGTCGTCGGGGTGACCGCCCATCCGAGCGGCGCCTGGGTAGCGCAGCAGGCGCGCCACCTGCTGATGGACCTCGACCAGCGGGTGGCCGAACTGCGGTTCCTGCTCCGCGACCGGGACACGAAATTTACGGCGGCCTTCGACGCGGTGGTCACCGCCGCGCGACTCGGTCGATCGGGATCAGGGGTGCCGTCCAGGATCGCGTACGCGATCCTGGCGATGCGCCGCATGGCCGCGTTCAGGTCCTCGGCCTGCGTGGCGAGCAAGTCGATGGCTTCTCGGACGTACCGCCAGACCGTGGTGACGCTGACCGCGAAGCCGCAGGCCAGTCGAGCGATGGTGTCACCGTTACGCAGATGGGCCAGGGTGAGCAGGGCCTGCCGGCATCAAGACGTCGCCACCGGCCGCGGCGGCGGGTGCGTTCGGCGCGGATGAGGTCGGCCAGGTGGTTCAGAGTGCGGCTGGACAGCGCGACCGCAGACGGTCAAGACAGCACAGCGAGGCTCCCGGTTGGGGCATCGGGTCTTGGTCGACGGCTGTCTTACCGGGAGCCTCGTCCAATGTCGACACACGCTGCCTGCCACCCATCGCGACCAGACCCATCACGATGAAGAGCCCTCAATGCCTGACCCGCGCCATAACATCGCAACGCCGCCATATCGACGCCAAGCTATCGTGGTCTGACCCCTGCAGCGACAGCGCGAAGGTGAGTCATGGACGTAGTCAGCACCACCGAGGTCCCGGTTGAAGACGGGTTCGCCTTCTGGCGCGAGGTAAACTCGAAGCTCTGGGTGCCCTACGATTTACGCTGTGAATCGCAGTGGGAGCCCGGATTTCGGGCTCAGGTCGGAATCAGCGAGTTCGGTCCCGTGCAGGCGACATTAATGACCACGATGCCGCACTCGGTCCACCGTACTCCCAAGCTCATTCGGCAGGCCGATCCCGAGGTGTTCAAGCTGGGTTGCCTTGTGCGCGGTGGCGGCATGATCACGCAAGACGGCCAGCGCACAGATTTCGGCGTGGGGGACCTGATACTGTATGACACCTCCCGGCCCTACGTAGCCGAATTCACCCCGGATGCGCCAGTTAGTCAGCTGCTGCTCCTGCGCTTCCCGCGCTCGTTACTGCCGTTGCCCCCTCGGGAGTTGCGACGCCTGAGCGCAGTTCGCATCCCTGGCGCCCAAGGCATCGGCGCGTTATCTTCACAATTCCTGCTGCGCCTTGCCCGGCACATGGACGAACTCAGTCCGTCGGACGCCGCCCGGCTGTCCACCCTCACCATTGACGTGTTGACAGCGGCACTGGCCAACGCGCTGGACGTCCAAAGCGCGGTGCCCTCCCACACCCAACGGCGAGCGTTGATGGCTCAGATTTACGCCTTCGTCCGAGAGAATCTGGGCGATCCGCGCCTGACACCGGACGCGATCGCCGCAGCGCATCACATCTCGTTGCGATACCTGCACAAGCTGTTCCACGAGGACGGGCGCACGGTCGCCGGCTGGGTCCGCGAGCGTCGCCTGGAGCAGTGCCGACGCGACCTCGCCAACCCCCAACTAGGCGCGCGCCCGATCCACACGATCGCCGCCCAGTGGGGGTTCACCAGCCCGGCGCATTTCAGCCAGGCGTTCCGCAGCGCCTACGGCCTTTCGCCACGCCAGTTCCGCGAGCAGTGCGCGAGAGTACGCGCAGACTAAAGACTTGTGCGCTTACCAGTAACGACAGACCCGGCTGTGGCGTGCACTCTTATCTTAGGAAGTCCGCTCAGTCAGGGTTGAATCTGATTCCGCCTTACGGAAGAAGGTTCACTTGAGCGTGTTACATCGGTCCGTGTTTTCGCGATGGAAGGAGCGCGAGGAAGTACATCGATCACTTCATGCAGCCAGCACCATCATCTAGGCCGCAGCGGCGGCTGACAGGAGACCATTGTGAAAATGTGGTACAGAACGGCGTTTCGGATCTCGGCAGTGACCGCGATCCTCGGCGCACTCACCCTGTCCGGGACCGTGGCACAGGCAAGTCCGGGCGCCGGCTCCCGCCTGTCCCAACCCGAAACCACCGCGGTTTCAGAGCAGGCCAAGCCCGGCAGCGAGGACGTCGCCGCGCAGGTTTGCGGCTACTACGAAGACGCCGTGACGGCCTGGTACAACCACTGCGGGAACACCCATGTGCTCATCTACGTCGACGCGACGTGGCCCCGCGACGACTGGACCTGGTGCATCGGCCCGGGAACGTGGGACATCGGCGGCGCCAACGCCGTATCCAACGCCTGGTACTCGGGTCAAACTTGTTGAACCGCCAGCCAAGCGCTGCGCGATTCTCCACCTGCGTTCGGTGGTTGCGGATCAGGTCAGCGAGGCAAATGAGGGTGCGGTCGGACAGGGGAATCGCGGCAGGGTAGGACAACAGCGAGGCTTCCGGTTGGGGCATCGGATCTTGGTCGACTGCTGCCTTGCCGGGAGCCTCGCCCTATGTCGATCCCTGCCCCCACCCCACCGCCGTGACCAGCCCCGTCACGATGAAAGGGCTCATTGGACCAGCAGCCACCGAGTCGGCCGCCGAAGGTCGTAGACCTGACCACCGCCCGGGTCCAGCGACGCCCAATCCTCGGTGGCCTGATCAACCAGTATTCGCCGGCGGCGTAGCCGAAGCCCGATTTCCGAGCCCGACAGTCACCGACCGGTCGACGACGACCTTGCGCACATCGTCACGTACCGCGTCGGCGTCCCACTTCGCCCCGTAGAGCAGCCGCTGCATCGCGTCCGGACGACCATGCCCGGCCTGCTCGGCCAACTGCCAGCATGTCTTGACTTCGAGGTCGGAGAGGAGGCCGGCAATCTTCGCGCACCACGGTGCGCCTCGAAGACGGCGCCGTGTTGCTTACCTGAACAATTCGGCGTCGGGCAATCAGGATGGCTGGCGGTGCGGCGCAGGCTGGAGGGTGCGGACGCCCGTACCCTCGATTTGTCCGTATCAACAGCCAGGCGGTCAGCCGGCTGCCTTGAGCCAACGTCGCCAACTCGTGCGGGTGGTCCGTTGCTCGCGGTGTGTGGCCACCTGCAGAACAAACTGCGCTCGGATCCGGACCGAGGGGTCATCGGCCGAAGCCAGCATCTCCACCCCGTGGAAGAACAACGGGTCGTCGAGGTGGCGGACCAGGCAGGCGTACATCCAGTCCTTGCACCGATACGGTCGCCGCAACGCGGCAAGGATCAACTCAGCGATTTCCGGCTGGATGTCCTTTGGGCAACCGGCGCGATCGAAACGGCGAAGAACGGCCTCCTTGGTTCCCCAGCGGGACCGCATCCACGACTCCGGCGCTCCCCACTCGTCGGGATATTCCGCCTCCCACCGCAGGGACAGGGCGGCGATCGGTGCCCACAGCGCGCGGGTGGCATCGTCACCGTCCGCGGCGTCCCGGAAAGCGTGGAGGGGCCCGTAGATTGTCTGTTCCTGGTGCCACCGGAAATCGGCGCTCGCCTGGTCCAATGCCGCGCCCAGGCGGGTCTGGCTGGATCTCGACCGGTAATGAGCTGCCCACAGAGCATTCGAGCGGTGCAGCGCGCCGTTCGCCGCGGCGAGCAACGCCTGGTGTCGGGCAAGCGCAAGGTGGCGGATGACCGGATCGGTCGCCACCAGGTCGAACAGCCAGGAGTAGTCGCTGCGCGGCTCTGCAGACACCACAGCAGCCTGCCACTTCGCCCGGGCGTACGCCGACACCAGCCGGCCTGCGGCAGAAGACCTCCTGTTACACGCACGCGGCCCTGCCCTGACGAGTCACCGGTGTGTTGTGCGGAGCGTTCAGCGGAGGCTTCCTCCTGGTCATTCCGCCGACGAGCCACGTCGAGCAGACGGCCGTCGGTCCGGGCCTGACGCTCACCGACGGCACCCGGGTCGATGTCCGGGCATGGATCGGGTGACTGCTGAGCCTGCGGCGGTGCCTCACGAGCCGCTCGTCCGCGCCGAGGCCGCAGTCGTTCACCATGACGAGGTCTGACCGTATCCCCGCAGTCAGGTGGCCGGCCAAGGTCTCGGTACGACGCGGCCCGAATCCGGCCTCCGACAGCGGGGACATGGAAGCCGATGGTCAGCACAATTGCAGGTTTCAGGAGCAATCCTGATCATGTAGTTGGGGTTCATCTCGCCCCACCGACACGACCCCCATGCCTGCGGCCAGCGTGTAGCGAATGGGTAGGAGGCGCACTGCTCCCTTGGTGACGGGCGTTCTGCTGATGGGGGAGCGGGACGCGGTGGACTGGCGACGCCCCTGTCGGCCCCCCGTTTACCCCCGAAAACCCCCGCGCATGGTTGACAACCAGTGACAAGTGACGATCATTGCTGATCACGTCTGCGCAGCTCAATGTCTACTTCAATGGCTGCTGAATCGTTCGCTCTCTGGACCAAGGAGCCGTGCAACTGCGGCGCCGCCCGCGGCCTGCTCGCCGGGCGGCCTTCGGCCGTCTCCGGGCGGCCGCAGCGCTACATGCTGTCGTCCCGAAGGCGGTAAGCGGCGGCGAGGTTGTTCCGTGACGTCAGCGTGTTCGGGTGCTCGTCACCCAGCACTCGTTCGTAGGCGGCCAGCGTCGCCTCGTACAACGGGATCGCCTCACCCAGCCGGCCCGCTGCCTGATAGGCGTAGGCCAGGTTGTTCCGCGACATCAGCGTGTCCGGGTGCTCGTCACCTAGCACTCGGTCACGTACGGAGAGCGTCGCCTCGTACAACGGGATCGCCTCACCCAGCCGGCCTGCTGCCTGATAGGCGTAGGCCAGGTTGTTCCGCGACGTCAGCGTGTCCGGGTGCTCGTCACCCAGCACTCGTTCGTACGCGGCTAGCGTCGCCTCGTACAACGGAATCGTCCCATCCAGCCGGCCTGCTGCCTGGTAGGCGGCAGCCAGGTTGTTCCGTGACGTGAGCGTGTTCGGATGCTCGTCACCCAGCACTCGTTCGCACGCGGCCAGCGTCGCCTCGTACAACGGAATCGCCTCACCCAGCCGGCCCGCTGCCTGATAGGCGTAGGCCAGGTTGTTCCGCGACATCAGCGTGTCCGGATGCTCGTCACCCAGCACTCGCTCACGCACGGAAAGCGTCGCCTCGTACAACGGGATCGCCTCACCCAACCGCCCCGCGGCCCTGTAGGCGGCAGCCAGGTTGTTCCGCGACAACAGCGTGTCCGGGTGCTCGTCACCTAGCACTCGCTCACGTACGGAGAGCGTCGCCTCGTGCAACGGGATCGCCTCACCCAGCCGCCCCGCTGCCTGGTAGGCGGCAGCCAGGTTGTTCCGTGACGTGAGCGTGTCCGGATGCTCGTCACCTAGCACTCGCTCACGTACGGAGAGCGTCGCCTCGTGCAACGGGATTGCCTCACCCAGCCGGCCCGCCGCGTTGTAGATGGTGGCGAGGTTGTTCCGCGACGTCAGCGTGTTCGGGTGCTCGTCACCCAGCACTCGTTCGTAGGCGGCCAGCGTCGCCTCGTACAACGGGATCGCCTCACCCAGCCGGCCCGCTGCCTGATAGGCGTAGGCCAGGTTGTTCCGCGACGTCAGCGTGTCCGGGTGCTCGTCACCTAGCACTCGCTCACGTACGGAGAGCGTCGCCTCGTACAACGGGATCGCCTCACCCAGCCGCCCCGCTGCCTGGGAGGCGTAGGCCAGGTTGTTCCGCGACGTGAGCGTGTCCGGGTGCTCGTCACCTAGCACTCGCTCACGTACGGAAAGCGTCGCCTCGTACAACGGGATCGCCTCACCCAGCCGGCCCGCTGCCTGATAGGCGTAGGCCAGGTTGTTCCGCGACGTCAGCGTGTTCGGATGCTCGTCACCCAGCACTCGTTCGTACGCGGCCAGCGTCGCCTCGTACAACGGAATCGCCTCACCCAGCCGCCCCGCCGCCTGATAGGCGGCAGCCAGGTTGTTCCGCGACATCAGCGTGTCCGGATGCTCGTCACCCAGCACTCGCTCACGCACGGAAAGCGTCGCCTCGTACAACGGGATCGCCTCACCCAACCGCCCCGCGGCCCTGTAGGCGGCAGCCAGGTTGTTCCGCGACATCAGCGTGTCCGGGTGCTCGATACCCATCCTTGCGACGGCAGCGGCGACGACGTCTTCGCCTTGGTCGATAGCCGCCGGATACGAACCTTGAGCGGTGTAATGGTACGTCAAACCATTGTTGACACCGACCACGCGGGCAATCAGGTCTCCGCTCATCTCGGCGATCACACCGAGCGCTACTCTCGCGTGCGGGGCGACCACCTGCCACCCGTTCCAGTCGGCAGGATCAGCCGGATTCAACCGTGCGCTCGCGGCCACGACCATTCCGGCCGCCGCCGCCATCAGCGACGATCGTTGCCCGTCGCGCGCGGCTCGCCATCGGCACACCTCGGCCACCAGCGGATGCACTATCAGCCCATCGCCAGAACCATCCACCCCGGCTGGTGCCCCGTCGACAAGGCCCACCGCCCGCAGGCCCGCCAACCCGGCCGCCATCTCCGCGCCGCCCTCATCCCCATCGGGTAGCAGCCCCGCTTCCGACAACACCGAGGGGTTCAGCATCGGCATCGGCACCACCGAGCCCGGTCCCAGGAACGACAACACGCGCAACAGGGTGCGCGCCCGTACGCGGCCTTGCCGCTCCAACGCGTCCAACGAGATCTCCCACGTCGACATGATCAGCCGACGCGGATCCTGTTCCCCCCACCCAGGCGCGCCCTCATCCACCACGCTCAGCGAGCGATCCGTCAACAGATGCAGGTAGCCGTCCAGCCCTACCACTGCCATGCCCGAACCCAGATACGACCCCGCCAGGTGCACTGCCAACGGCAGCCGGCCTAACCGATCCGCCACCGCCGTCGCCGCCTCAATCAGCTCGGGCTCGTCCGCACGGCCCATCCGGTCCAGCAGCATCAACGCCGCCGCTTGCTGATCCAACTCACCCAGCGAGAACCACCCTGCCCGATGCCCCCACACCGCCCGATCAGTCACTCGGGTGGTCACCACAACGACCCCGGCACCGGCAGACCTCAACCAACCGCTACCACCCGCCACACTCGTACCGCCCGGGGCCAACACTTCAGGCGCATCGGCATTGTCAATGACCAACAACCAGTGGCCGGACAGTCGATTGAGCTGCCCCCATACCACCCCCGCTAACGCCAAATCCGAATCGGCGCTGGTCACCTCCTCTGCCGACGCCCCCGCCTCCCGCGCAACGGCCGACATGCCGGCCACCAATGTCGCCCTGTCCACCGCCGACACCCACCACACCCGCCAGCCGGACGCCTGAGCCTCCCGCGCCGCCGCCAACGCCACAGTGGTCTTCCCGCAACCACCCATCCCCACCAAGACCCGAACCTGCGGCGAATAGGCACCAGGCGGTGCCACGAGGTCACTGACTACACCGTCGCGTCCCCGGACGACGACCGGCAGCTCCCCTAGCGGTGCACCTATCACACCGGTACCGCTGGTTGGCCCACCGTCCCCTGAGGCCGGCGAGGCATCGACAATGGATGTGACCACGGCTGAAGCGCCAGTGGTACGAGCTTCCCGCTCGCGCGGCACCGACACCACCATGATGCTCAACATCGCGAGTACCACCGTCAGGACCAACACCGAAGGGAACGGGTAGTCCTGGATCATGTGCAGGCCCCACGGCCACCGCCGCTCGTCACTGCTCGCCGCGTTGACCGCCAACGCCACCGCCGTGGTCACAACCGCCATCAGAATGAACAACAGGGCCACAAACCACCGCGACCACGGCTGGCCCCGAAAGCTCACCGTCACTCCCTGACGCGACCAAATCACCAAAAGCTGACCGCTCATTGAACCGCATCTCTGAGCAACGGCCCATCCGCCGACAGACCCAGCGAACCCGCCCAACGGCCGACCACCACAAGCAAAATGCCGCCGCGCCGCGTCGCGGCTTGTTGCCGGCAACCAGGGTGCATGCGCGGAGAGCCGGTCACACGGCTTACCGCCCTCAGCCCGAGAAGCCGGGGGCGGTAAGCCGCTTAGCATCCAGGGACCAGGCGGGGACCACACGGCATGCGCGATGACAGCCGGCAGCCACACGGCCTGATCTTCGGGATAGCGAACGTGACGTGCGGGAACGCTTACCAAGACGTCCTGGGGGTCAAGGGGTCGTCGGTTCGAATCCGGCCGTCCCGACAGACAAGGCCCTGACCAGCGGAACGCTGGTCAGGTCTTTAAGTTTGTCTATGAGGTATTGAACCGCCCCCGAAAACTCCCCATTTACCGGGGTCGGCAACCAGGTTCGTCATCCCTGCGCATCGTTTGGCTTCGCGGGTGCGGCCCTGACCCAACCAGGCCGCGGCTTCCGCCCCAGCCGACGGCTTGGACCGTATCTTGCGTCGAGCCGTAGGTGTTCAGCATCGTCATCCGCGGTGGGGCAATCGGTCGTGTCGCCCTGCCAACACCGTCCGCGCGCACCGTGAGCGAACCGTGCTGCGGGATGCAGATGGCAGGCGACGATTGACCACGGTCCTGGCGTGCGCCATGATCTCCCTCAACTTGATACTGATGCCTGTCGCTCGCCCATCCAATGCTGGTGCGGGGCGGCGGTCGCGCGTCGGCGTCTCACGGGGGAGATCGTTGCCGAATGACCATGTCCAGATTCAGGCCTGCCACCACGTCGGAATTCCGGGCGCAGGCGGCCGAGGGCGACACACCGAATGATCGGCCACTGACCGTCGGTCGTCGCCGCCTGCTCACCGGTGGGTCCCTCGTCGCCGCGTCGCTGGTGGGCCAGAGCCTCGTCGGCAGCGCCGCACGGGGTTCGACGGGCACCGAGCTGTCAGTCGGGAAGGTGGAGATCACTCCACCGGCGGGCACGTACCTGGCCGGTTACGGCGTCGACGTGCCCCGCAAGGCGACCGGGACCGCTGCGCCGTTGTTCGCGCGGTGCACGATCCTTTGGCACGCGGGGGTGCCCCACGTCATCGTCACCGTCGACGTCCTCGGTTTCGCGCGTGGCCTGCACCGGTCGATCCGCAGCCAGGTGGTCGCTCTTGGGCTGGCGTCGGAGAACTTCGCGCTGACGGCCACGCACACGCACAACGGCCCGGTGCTCCCCGACAAACTCGACCCGTTCATCTCGTACGCGATGGACTCGGCCCAGCAGGCACAGGTGCGTGCCTACGGCGACCAGTTGGCCGCGCGGATCGTGCAACTGGTCCGAGACACGCTCGACGGTCCGCGGACGCCGTGCACGCTCGACTACCAGGTCGTCGACCAGCACTTCTCGTACAACCGGGAAAGTCTGCCGTACGTCGAGTCGGACGTGCCTGTCCTGACGGCTCGTACGCCGGGTGGTGAGCCGCTGGCCGTGCTGTTCAGCTACGGGTGCCACCCGGTGGTGGCGGGGTCGCAGACCATGTTCGACCCGGACTACCCGGGGGACGCGGTCACCCGGATCGAGAAGGCGACCGGCGCCTTCGCCCAGTTCCTTCTCGGGCCGGCCGGTGACCAGAACCCTGCCGGTGCGCGGGGTTGGGCCCAGCGGAGCCTGCGGGGCGCCGAACTCGCTCAGGCCGTCACGACGGCGTTGTTGCGGCCAGGTCGGCCGGTCGCCGGCCCGACGACGACCCATTACCGGGAGGTGAGCCTGCCGCTGGATGTGACGCTGACCGCGGGCAATCTTCGGAACGTGTCCGCGGCCTACGCCGTGCGGTCGAACAATGTCTCCCTGCCGGGTTACTACCGGCGGCACGCGCGGCAGATGATCGCGCAGATCGACGCCGGCACGTTCGCGACGTCGATCCCGGTGCCCGTCCAGTCCTGGAGGTTCACCGGCAGCCCGGACCTCCGGCTTCTGCTGGCCGGCGGCGAGATCGTTTCCGGATACGCCGTCTACTTCCGGGCGCGATACGGCACGTCGAGCCGGCTGCTGTTCGCCGGCTACGCAAACGAGGTAGGCGCGTACCTCCCCAGTGATGAACTGTTGCGGAGAACGTCGACGTACGCCGGCGGGATCGACAGCGACTTCCCGGGCATCGCCGGCGGCTCGATGACGGTCTACGGCTGGTTGGGGCACCTCAAAGGAAAACCGACAGCAACATCCCCCGACGGCATGGAGCAGATCCTCATCAGCGCGATCGACGCGGCACTGTCGGCGTAGCAGACCTTCGGTCGAGCAAGCGCCCGGATGTGCGAGCCGTCGATCACCGCCCTCGACATGTCCAGCTGATCGGTGGCCCGCAGCTTGCCGAGCAGGATCTCGTGCAGTCGTTGCCATGCTCCGGCGTCGTTCCAGTCCCGCAACCCCCGCCAGCAGGTCTTCCCAAAGCCGAACCCCGACTCCTGAGGCAGGAACCTTCACGGAATCGCGGTGTGAAGCATGGACAGGATTCCGCACAACACTCTGCGGTCGTCGAGGCGCTTACGCCCGGGGAACCGGTGCCGGCGTGGTGGTCGGGGTGGCAACAGTGGTTCGATCTCGGCCCAGAGTTCGTCCGAGACGATCCACGGCGGCTGCTCACCCCTCCTCACGTTCAGACAGAACGATCCTCGTGTCCCGAGGACACGCCAAACAGCGTTTCGTTAGGGGTTCTTGGTGTTGGTGTCGATGGTGAAAACCACGTCTGGCCCGACGTCATGGCGGGTGATGCCGGGTACGTCGGGGACGTCAAGCAGTGGTTCGTACGGGGTACCGTAGACCCGGTCGCGCAGCAGGACGACGCTGCGGATGCCGAGCTGGTGCAACCGATCCAAGGCCGGCTTGCTGGGGAAGGTCGCCATAACGTCGCGGATCGCCTGACGGTTGGGTGTGGTGTAGCTGGCCGCACCGTTGACCATGGTGGGAAAACCGTCGGTCGACCAAAGGAGGACGTGGAGATCGATTCCGTCGTTGGACGGCAATACCATGATGGGAGCGTGCGCGGAGGCTAGCGCCATCGCGGCCGGTTTGGCTGGGGTTTGGGGGTGGTCCAGGTCAGGTAGGCCCTCAGCTAGCACGAGGACCAGCAACGGAACGGTCAGTAGCCGTGGCGCTCTCACCGACCATTTCGGCGTGGCGTCCCTGCGAGCCACCTCGGCCAGGTGGGTGACCAGGCCGGCCGCGAGGATGGCCAGGCAGAGAGTGGGCCACAAGATCAAGCGGCCTGGTGTACGGGATCCATCGAACCCGGGCACGTAGAGATAGAGCAGGCGGTAGATCGGCCCGTTCGTGCCCAGCGCGAACAACACTCCGACGACCGCCCCCAACAGCAGCAGAAGCCGTTGCACCGGTGACCAGCGGGATAGGAACAGGCCGGCGAAGGCCAGTAGATACAGCGCGTACCCGCATAGCAGCACTTTCTCAGTCGGTACGTTACCGAGAGCGGTGCGGGCGTCGTTGTGCAGGGTGCCCCAGGGCAGCGAGGACTGCGGCGCCACGAGAAGTCCGCGCAGTGTCGGGGAGAAATGCGCGACGTAGTCCCAGTCCCGGGTGACCTGTGGGTTGAGCTCGCGCACGTGTTGGTACGCGTACGCGAAGTATCCGGTCACCGCGGTGAAGATCAGCCCGCCGATCAGATCACTGACGATCAGCCGGAGGCTTAGGCGTGGGCGGTGGATCAGCCAGGCTGTCAGTGTGATCAGGCAGAGGGCGGCGAGGACGTATACGAATCCCAGCCCCACGCCGAAGCCTAGGCTGACCTGCCAGGCCGCGACCAGCCAGCCAGCGAACGCCCAGCCCGGCCGGACTCGTTCGGCAAGGTAGCCGCGGGTGAACGAGAGTCCGTGGCCGCGCGCCAGCATCGCCAGGGCCAGAGTGATACCACCGGTGGAGAGAATGTTCAGATGTCCGTCGTGGCCGTAGCGCCAGGGCGCGTAGGCGAGGGCGGCCCCGGCTACCGCGGCGGCGACCTTATTCGCGCCAAGTTGGCGCAGGAGTGCGTAGCCGCCGAGGAAGGCGAGCGCGAATGCCAGCACGAACAGGATGTTGTAGCGCAGCACGGCGCCGACTACACCGTTGCCTATCAGCCCTGCCGGGGCATAGCCGAGCAGGCTGTCGTTCAGGGCTAGGCCGTACGTGTCGGGATAGAAAGCGTTGGTATCCCACAGGCCACGCAGACGGTGGGTGAGCGCGTGGCCACCCCATCCCACCAGCCATGCTTGGGCCGTCGGGTCACCCACGTCACCGACGATGGTGTGGGCCGGGTCGGCGATCGGCACAGTCCTGGCGCCGGCAGTCAGCATGCGAATCGCGTACGGCGGAATCAGCCAGATCATCGCGACAGCGAGGAGCACCGAACCGAGGCTTGCGATACTCAGTTCCCGCCGATGGGCCCTACGTGTCAGCCAGTCCCTCGTGCCTCGACCGGCGCGCGCGAGTCGGCCATTTTTTCCTAGCTCGCTGAGAGTGACGGCTGATGTGGGGCCTCCTGCCGGTGGTTCTCCCTGCGTCATCACATTGACCCTCACTGTTGAACGGCCGCAGTAAATCATGAGCAGGGCGGCGTATAGAGTCAAGACATCGATCAATACCGTTCCGGTAGCCGGGACTGCTTGCGATCGCGGCGGTGGTTTCGGGATCGAGCCGCGTCGTGCTGACGGAACATCACCCTCCCCTTCGGACCGGCCTCGCTATCTGGATGTTGGGCGCGCAACACCCTGCCGCGCGCCCCGCTGATCGCGACCTTCGTCCATGCCTGCGGCCTGGACCATGACACTGCGGACCGGTATCCCTGGACTCGGGCAATGCAACAGCCGCGACCTGGGCCACGGGCATCGTCACGACCGTGGTCGTGAACGTGCCGATCAACCTGTCCACACTGCGCTGGGGCAAGGATTTCCCTCCGGAGCGCCGGCAAGAGCGCCGTAACCGCTGGGAGTGGTTTGCGACCGGCTTGCCGACGGTCAGTCGCGGCCAGTACCCGCCTGGCTTCGGATGCGGTGCCCGTGGGACGAGGTGGCGCGGCCTTCGTGGTCGTCGTCTACCTCGTAATCTTCCTACCAGGACGGCCTGTCATAAGGCGCCTCCTGACACGTCAGCTCAGGAGTTCGCGGGCCAGGGCCTCGGTCCACCAGCGTTCGACTTGATCGGGTTGCCAGCCGCGTTCGTCGGTCAGTGTGGTGTAGACGTCGATGTTGCAGATCGCCGCGTAGATGTCGACGGCCGACGGAATGTCCAATCCTTGCCGGAGAACGCCGCCCGGCCACGACGAGAACACCTGGATCCTCGTCTCGTCCCCCCGCTGACGGCCGTCGCGGTAGGCCGTCGCCAGCTCGGGCTCGGTGCGGCCCGCCTCGCGCACGAGCGCGATGATGTCACCGGCGCGCTCGAAGAGGCGCCGGTCGTAGCCGGCCATCGCCGCGAGTTGCCGCACCGGATCGTTCTCGGCCCCTTCCAGTTCGGCGAGCGACTGCGATGGATCCGCGGCGATGTCTGCCGCGTCGGCCAGGGCCTGGATCAGCCCGGTCTTGTTCCCGTACACCGCGTAGACGGTCGGCACCGAGACCCCGGCCTCCCGCGCCACGTCACGTACCGTGGTCGCCGCCCAGCCGCGGGAGAGGAACAGTCGACGAGCGGCGCTGGCGATCTCACCCCTGGTCTCTGCCGCTTGCGCCGCCCGGCGCAGTGACTCGTACCTGCGCCTGCCTGTCTCGGCGGTCATGACTTGCCCCTTTCGGTTTCCGTGCCTTATATTGAATGCATGTCGCGTAAACTCGGCGTCGGAAGCACCTGGACGTTCTCGCGGATCGCCGGACTCGCCGGACTCGGCTTCGCCATCCTGATCGTCTCCATCAACGCCTTCCTGGTGCCAGCCGGCCTGCCCCATACCGGTGCGGAGACCAACGACGTTGTCCAGTTCTTCACCACCCAACAGGATGCCGTCGGCCTCGCGTCAGCACTCGCACCGATCGCCTGGGTGCTGGCCACCCTCTTCGGCGCCGGCGCGGTCTCCGTGCTGTGGCGAACCGACCGCGAGCAAGGCACAGCCTGGTCCCTGGTCGGATTCGCCGGGGTGATCCTGCAGAACATAACCTTCACCGGCGTGATGGCCGCGCGGCTCGCGCTCGCGTCAACGACCGCGCAGGACAGCAGCACGATCGCCGGACTCTGGGCACTGCACAACGCGCTGTTCATCTTCAACGGCACCTTCTTGGCACTGGCCATGACCGGCCTGTCCATCAGCGGCCGACGCGCCGGCCTGATCCGCCGCTGGCACGGCGGGATCGGCCTGCTGGCCGCCGCGCTCCAGTTCGGCTCGGCCGTGCTGAGCCCCCTGGTCATCGACGACCCCGGTCCGGTCGGTCTCCTCGGCCTTGTCGGCTGGCTGATCTGGGTCGTGTGGATCGTCGCCTACAGCATCACCCTGATCCGCCTGACATCCGATTCCATCCAGGCGATACCGAATGACCGACGCACTGGTCCCGTTGAGTCATTTCGATCAGACCATCGGCAGGCCGATCTGCCCAATGGCCAGCGTCGCCATCCAGCACAGCAGCGCGTCGAACCGCCGGAGAGCGCGCAGGCATAGACATCCGCTCATCGGCGTGAGCGCGCACCGCGTCGCCTCGCGGAGGCGCCTCCGGAGGAGAGGGCTCGTGACAAAGACGGGTTCCGAACGCCTGGCGCCGGACCGAGGTGGGCTGATCGTCAGCTGAGCGGGATGGCGCGGATTAGGCGTATCCCGCGTCGGGCGTCGGTCCGTGGCGGTCCACCGAGACGAACCCCTTGCCCGGGGTAGGCGAGTCGCGACGGGCGGGCGCACGCTGTCTTCTGGTGACGGCACGTCCCCGATGGCGGGGGAGCGGGGCGCGGTGGGACCCAGCAACAGGGCGGTACGTCCTTGGGTTACACCTGAGGGCTGGGGACCACATGGGGACCAGTGGGCGGTGGCGCGGTCTCGAATGATCGTTTGAGCTAAAAGTCGCCCCGTCGCCACCCGCCTGCAGCGCGACCGACGCCGCTCACGGGAAATCGTCGGGGCTGGTACCGGGCAGCGTGGCCAGCAGTTGCCCGGCCAACCAACGGACGGTGTCATCGTCTTCCTGATGGGCGAGGCGTACGAGCACGGTGCGGGTCCGGGGGTCCGCACCGTTGTGGCGCGCCATCGCGAGCAGCGCAGTCCGGCGGATCTCCCAGTCGTCGTGGTCCACCAGCCGAATCAGCAGCTCGCGACCCTCCAGCCAGTCGGTCAGCATGGTCGCCAGCTGCTCCACGGTCCGGCGTCGGACATCGAGGTCCGGGTCGTCGCGGATCAGCCCCACGAGCAGCATGCGCACCTCGGGATCGGTCCCGAAGTGTTCGCCGAGCGCGGCGGCGGTGCGGGCGCGGACGGCCGGGTCGTCGTCGGCCAGGCGGCGCATCAGCCGCGTCCTGACCGCCGCGGCCATTGACGCCAGGTCCGGCTGGGTCAGACGGTGCAGCGCCGCGTCGATCACGGCCGGCTCCGTGTCGGTCTCGATGCACTCCAATAGCACGTCGGTCACCCCGTCAGGGCTCCCGTCCGCGCAGAGGGCCTGCACCGCGGCCAGCCGGCTGCCTGCGTAGCTGTCCCTGCGGGCCCGCCGGCACAGCGTCGCGACCAGGCCGTCGGTGTCGCCGTGGCCGGCGAGGGCCTGTGCGGCCGCGCGCAGCACGTTGGGGTCGGGGTCCCGGCGGACCTGCTCGGCGAGGCATTCCCGCACCTCAGGGTCCGGTGGGTCGGCGAGACGGGCCAGGCTACGGGTGACCCGCAGCCGGACGATGGGGTCCCGCTCCTGGGAGGCTCGGCTGATGAGCAGATCTCGGGTCGCGTGGCCGAACAGCGGTCGCCCGGTGAGCAGGTCGACCGCAGCGAGCCGGACGCTCGCGGTCGGATCGCGTCGGGCGCTCTCCAGCAGCAGTTCCCCGGTGCGGTGGTCGGGGTAGGCCTCGGCGAGCGCGCGCACCGCGGCGAGGCGTACCGTCGCGTCCTCGTCGACGTGAGCCGTGCGGGCCACCACGGTCCACCCGGTGTCGTCGGCGCGGTCCCGGTCGATCAGAGCCGCGACCGCGGCGGCCCGCACGGAGGACTCCCCGTCCTGCTCGATCTGGTCGATCAGTCGGGCCCGGCAGCGCCCCTGCGAGTCGGGTACGAGCGCCAACCGCCGCACGGCCACCGCGCGGACCCGCGCGGACGTGTCCGAGCAGGCCAGCTTCAGCAACAGCTCGGTGTTCTCCGGGCCGGGTCGCTCCGGCAGCAGCTCGGTCAGAATGCAGCATCGGACCTCGTCCGGGGAATGGCCGTTGACCCGCTGCAACGCCGTGGCTCCTGCGGTCTCGGCGTATTGCGGCAGAACCAACAGACCCTTCAGCACGCACTGCACCACACCGGGGTCGGTGTCGGTGGCCAGCAGCCGCTGCATCGTCTCGGGTACGCCCGGCAGGTCGGGCCGCGCGGCGAGTATCTCCGCAGCGGCCCGCCGTACCGTGGCGTCCCGGTCCTCGGTGGCACGCGCCAGTAGCAACTGGCGGATGTCCTCGGACGATTCGACCCCGCCGAGGGACTGGACGGCGATCGCGCGTACCACCGGGTCAGGTGAATCGGCGAGGCCGCGGAGCATGTCGATGAGGTCGGGGTCGGCGCTGAAGTGGGCGACCAATGCCCGTACCGCGGCCTGCCGTACCGCCGTGGAGGCCTCTGCCCGTGCCTGGACGAGCAGTTGGTCCCGACAGTACCGGCGGCCGCGGCTCGTGGTGTCCAGCTGGCCAGCCGCCTCGGCCAGCCCGGCGACCAGTGTGACGCCAGCCTGTCGATCGGGGCTCTGCCCGAGTTCCCTGACCAGCAGCTCCTCCATTTGCTCCTCGGTGGTGGACAGCACCGCGGCGATCCGCGTGGCGAAGGGAGAGCCGGATCGCCAACTGGTCCGGACCCCGCGGCGGCGGTACCAGTGCAGGAAGATCTCCCGGCCGGGCCAACTCGGGCCGAGCGCCCGGATCGGGGACAGCAGCTCCTGCTCAGTGAGGTCCACCAGGTTCGGGTCGTCGGCGGAGATGCCATGCTCGATGAGACGCACGACCTGGCGCAGCACGGCGGTGCCCGCGCCGGCCAGTTCGGCGGGCTGCGGCGCCTCGGCCACGCACTGCGCAGCCAGCACCAGGTTCCACGGCGGCCCGGTCAGGTTCAGCGGCGGCCACGGTTGAGTGGCCTCGGTGGCGAGCAGGGTGACCAGCTTGTTGACGGTCTGGGCGGGCAGGGCACTGGCGACCAGTCGAAGCACCTCCCGCCACGACGGATCGGCCCAGTGTTCGCGGAACAGCGAACGCAGACGATCGAGGTCCCAGGTGGTCGGGTCCTGCTCGCATCTGTCCACGATCTCCTCGGCACAGAAGAACTCCAGGAACGCGCGGTGCACGAACCCGAACAGTCGCAGTCCGTATCGTTCCAGGATGAAGCTCCGCTGCCGCAATTTGTCGATCATCGAGTAGGCCATGGCGAGCGCCCGCTCATTCTCGAATCCGTAGAACGCGACGAGGTGGTCCCGGGAGATGCGCGCGAGTTCGTCGGATTCAATGTAGTTTCCGGCGGGGCCGGACTCGCGGAACTGCATCCAATACGCCAGGTGACGCAGCAGTCGACGCTTCGCCTGCAGGTCCAGCGACGGCACGTCGCCGTGGCTCTCGCGCAGTTGCTTGGTCACATCCCACTCGGAGATCAGTACGTCGGTGACGTGCGCGTAGAGCCGGCGTCGGTTGCGGGGCAGCGGGTGACCCCGGGCGACGATCGCCATGAGCATCAGCAGCAGGGGGTTGCCGGCGATCTCGCGCATCGCTCGAGAACTGCCCACCACGTCGAGGATCTGCCGCCGCTGCCGCTCTGCCTCGACAGCCGGCGTGGGCATCACGTGGCGGTACCAGTTGCCGAGGAACCTCGCGATCTGCTCGTCGTCGAGATCCTCCAGGGTGAAATGGTCGAAGCCCGCGTTGGCAAAGGTGTGCCGCTGGTAGCCGACCGCCCGTGAGGTGACCACTGCCAGCACCCCCGGGTACTCGTTGGCGAACGTGGCGATCTGCGCGGCCACCTCTTCCCGCTGCGCCGGGTCGAACACCTCGTCCAAGCCGTCGAACAGGAACAACGCCTGGCCGCCCTGGCGCAGGTACGCCTCCAGCACGTCCTGGTCGAAACCGGCGAGCCCTTGCTGGTGGCGGTGGCCGACGTAGTCGAGCAAGCCGTCGCACCGGCCGTCCCCGTGATGGGTGGCGTAGGAGCGCAGCTCGATCAGGACGGGTAGATACCGGTCCAGCGCGCTCAGTCGAGGCTCGACGCACACGCCGGCCAATGTCAGCGTCAGGTACCGCGCGGCCGCGGACTTGCCGGAACCGGGGTCGCCCAGCAGCACGATCGTGCGCCTGCCCGGGTCGGACACCACGTCGAACAGCGACAGCTCGTCCTTGGCCGCGTATTCGTCCCAGAGCCGCTCCACATCTTCCGGGTCCACCACGCCGGGCAGCCCACCAGCATCGCCGTCGGATGTGGAACTGGCCCAGCGCCACCAGGCGAGGGGCATCTCCGGCCGGGCATCCTCGTGCACCCGTGGTTCCACGAACACCTCGGGCAGCCCGACGGTGAGGTAGCCGCTGGTGGGTCGCGGTGAGACGGCGTCCAAGGGCATCGCCCCGTACCTCATCGCCAACTGCTGGTAGTACTGGTTGCGTAGGGCCTCCGGCAGGTGGGTGTCCGGGTCGGCGGACTCGCGGCCCGGGGGTCGATGCCTGCGTACGTCGGCCAGTGCGACGGTCACCTTGGCGGCGAGGTCGTCCACGCTGGAGAAGAAGGCGCAGAGATGGCGCTCCTGGAGCTCGCGGCGCAACGCGACGATCCGCTGCCAGTCGGCATCCCGGTCGATCATGTCGACCGGCCAGGGCGTGTCCTCCGCGAGCAGGAAGATCAGGCAGGGCTTGCCGGCGGCGATTGCCTCCCGATACTCGAGTTCGGTGATGGAGGATTCCTGGCCTGGCGGGCGGTACCCGTACCGCCAGGCGAACAGCCCTACGTAGACGTCGCTGCGTCGCACGTCGGCGAGGCAGCGTTCCAGGGGTGACTGGACTTGGGTGCCGTACGCCTCCATGGCCACATCGTCGATCGCCAAACGCCGAGCCGCTGTGTGCACGGCGGCCCGATGGTCCAGTAGGTCCTTCTGGGTAGCCGAAATGTAGACCTTGATCGACGACGCACCCCTGCCGTGCAGGTCGGCCAGCGCGCCCGTCAGCCTGACCGCGGAGTCGTCCGGAAACACGGTCGAGCCGAGCGGGGCAGACGGAAAGATCTTGACCGTGACCGCCTCCCCGGAACGAGCCACGATCGGCCCGGCGGCGCCCTGCTGGCGGCAATCCGCGACCGCCCGGGGAATTCCGGCCCCTTCGCTCTCTACCAACTTGTTCCAGCTCAGCACATGCGCTAGCCAGAAGTTGCGCTGCCGCGACTCGCTGCGCAGCTCGCTGAGCGGGCATTGCTCGTCGTCGGCCAACTCGGCTCCCGCCCAGGTGCCTGGGCTGGTCACCTCGATCCGGTCGGAAAAGACCCGGACGTGTACGCACATCTCGCGCTGCTGGTAGTCGCGGTGGGCGAGCGCGTTTGCGATGATCTCGCGGACGGCAATCATCGGGTAGCGGTAGACCGGCTCGGTGACGGCCGCGCCCGTCGTTGGCACTTCGCCGAGTCGAGCGAGTTCAGCGACGAAGTCACGGGCCTGCTTGATCTGCTCGGGAATCGTCCCTCCCAAGGTGCGCTTGTCCATCGGCGCGTCCTTGCCGGGGCCGTGGTAATGGGTGCACTGGACAGTGGCGGTGGGTACCACCGCGGTCGGATCCTCGCCGAACAGCAGCGCACCGGCCCGGGTCAGCCGGCCCTCGCGCATCAGAAGGGCGGCCCGCATGAAGTCGGCGGCCGACCCGCGACGCGGCACGGAGCGGCCCACATCCTTGCGCATGGCCGCACGGAACCGACTAACCCGCCGCGGGCTGAGGACGGTGGCGGTAGTCGTACCATCCAGGAACGGGTGATCCGAGTCCTCGGGGGGCGTCGAAAGTCGCTCGGCTTCACTGCGCCCGTCGGGCAGGTCGGCGGCGACTGACACGGGCCGCCGGGCGATCGGCACGTTGCCGAACCCGTCGAAGCGGTGCCGAGGCTCCGACGAGCCTCGCACGGCGGCTTGCAGGTACTCATACAGATCAGCGAGATCCACCATGCCGTCGCCGTCCTTGTCGTCGGCACCGTGCAGCAGTCCGTCGACCAGTGCATTGGTGAACGGGCTCGGCAGGTCCTCACCATCGGCGTCAGCAGCCGTCTCTGATGCGGCGGTGGCGGTGAGCACGAACCGGCCCTTGCCGGCTAGCAGCCGCTCGACGGCGACCGGACCCTTGAACGCACCGCTGTGGCAGCAGTCCAAGACGATCACCTTCGCTCGGGCCAATGAATCGCCGATGATGTCGTTGAGCGTGTCGTTGGAGACAGCGGTACCGGGCAGCAGGCTGGACGTTGTGTCCCGGGCACAGAGATAGAGTTTCTGGTTTCGGCTGCGGCCATGCCCGCTGAAGTAGAAGAGCAGCACGTCCTCCGGCTCGGCGTCGCTGAAGAACCGGTTGGCCGCCTCCGCGATCTCGGCGCGTGAGGCATCAAAGAGGATCGTTACGTGCTCTGAGGCGAACACGCCCATCTCGTCGTCGGTCAACGCGGCGCTGAGCAAACGTCCGTCGATGCGGGGGCCGTGCAGGGCATGCAGCTTCGGGTCGGCCTCGTACAGGGAGTTGCACACGAGAAGTGCCCGATACATCGGCGGCTCCTGGCCCACGTTCCTGCGGTGAGTGCCTTACCCTACGGCTAGCTACCGACCGACCACAGTAGCAAGTCCGGAGGTCCCTTTATGCCATCCGCTCGAATCGTGCTGCTTCCCGGCCTGTCCACACTCACACCCGATGACGAGCCGCTGCAAGCGGCGAGCGCCGAATTGGTAATGGATCTGCGCGAGGTGGACGGCCTGCGGGCGACCGAGGAGGGCATCCCGGTGGTCGGCCGCAAGGGTCAGTGGACAGAGCTGGTGATCGCGCTCGGTGGGCCGAGCGTGGTGGCGGGAGCGGTGACCGCGATGCGACTGTGGCTCAGCCGGGACCGGCGCCGGTCGCTTACGCTCACGGCGTCGCGGGCCGGCGAGGATCCGCTGCGGATCGAGATCAGCGGTGACAACGTCGCGGAGAGGACGGTGCACGAGGCGGTCCAACGGCTGCTCTTCGTGACGGGCGCTGCCCTCGGCGACTCGCCGGACGAGAGCCCGAACGCCGGCCCTGACCCGTCGGTGCCCCCAGCGATCACACAGTGACGGATGTCCCGTGACGGGACACCTGAGCCAGCAGTGCCCCCGCGAGAGCTTCCTGTACGGGAAGGTCTCGCAGTCTCAGGTCTAGCGACGTCGTACTTCGGTTGATGCGGTACACGTTGACTCCGCTTGGGATCCGCGGTCCCCGAGCCGCTGGCGACCGACTGTGAACCTTTGGGTGAAGACGCGGATGCGTCAACATTCGCTTCTAGCCGACGAGCGAGCGGCGATCGAATTCCTCCTGGCGGCCGTCGACGTTGGGGCACCGCAAATCGCTTGACTGGTGCAGTCCGCCCGCTATTGGGTGGCGCCGTGAGCAAACTGTGGACCGCACCGGAGGGCGACCCCAGGACCTTCGGTCAACCCGTCGGCGAAAAGGCGACCTACCGGGAGTACCTCGGCAACTACCGTCTGACCATAGAGATGAAATGCGACGGACTGGACGCCGAGCAACTCGGCCGACGCTCGATACCGCCCAGCACCCTGAGCTTGCTCGGCCTGGTGCGCCATTTGGCTCAGGTGGAGAACCACTGGTTCCAGCGCGTGCTGCAAGGGCGGACCGACGCACCGCTCCTCTACCAGCACGAGGACGACCCGGGTGGGGACTTCGGGGGCGCGGTCCCCGACCCAGCAATGGTGAAGGACGCCTTCGCAACCTGGAAGGCCGAGATCGCCAAGGCCGACGAATGGCTCGACGCCCTCGAGGAGGCCGACCTGGGCCGCGAGGTGCCGGTCGACGGTGGCAGCCACGGCACACGCGACGTGCTTGTCCACGTGCTCGAGGAGTATGCGCGGCACGCCGGCCACGCCGACCTCCTGCGTGAGTGCATCGACGGGCGAACCGGCCTGTGACCCTGTCGTAGCTGAAGGCGTTGCCGCAGCCGCCGCCGGGGACACCGAGGCTGCCTCGCGCGGCGCGGTAGAAGCCGTCGCGAGCCTCATCGGCCGGCCGAACCAGTTCCGTAGCGTCAGCGGGCGGACGTCGGTGACCGGCCCACTGAGAGGACCGCGCTGCGAGTCGATGGTGAGACCAAGCGATCGGGCTCAGCAGCGCGGTCACACTCGTTGTGGCAGAGTCACGCGGAGTTGCGCCACTTGCGGCCGTGCCGGCCGATGAGCCGGTCGGCGTCGGTCGGGCCCCAGGAGGCGGCCTCGTAGGTGGGGATCGGCGAGTTGTCCTTCTCCCAGTTGTCGATGATCGGGTCGACGATCCGCCAGCACTGCTGCACCTCGTCGCTGCGGATGAACAGCGACGCGTCACCGATCAGCGCGTCCAGGAGCAGACGCTCGTACGCCTCCGGGGACTCCTCGACGAACGTCTGGTCGTAGGAGAACTCCATCGTGGCGGTGCGGACCCGGAAGGAGTGGCCCGGCACTTTGGCGCCGAAGCGCAGCGAGATGCCCTCGTTCGGCTGGATCCGCAGGATCAGCGCGTCAGCATCGAGGCCGGTGAGCTGGTCGGTCGGGATCGGCAGGTGCGGCGGCCGCTGGAACTGCAGCGCCACCTCGGTGAGCCGGGCCGGCAGGCGCTTGCCGGTGCGGACGTAGAACGGCACCCCGGCCCACCGCCAGTTGTCCACGTTGAGCCGCATCGCGGCGTAGGTCTCGGTCCGCGACAGGGGGTCGACGCCGGGCTCCTCGCGGTAGCCGGCCATCAGCTCCTCGCGGGTGCCGCCCCGGGTGTACTGGCCCCGGACCGCGGCTTCGGCGATGTCCCGGTCGGTGGGGAGCCGGATCGCCTGCAGCAGCTTCACCTTCTCGTTGCGCAGGCCCTCAGCCTCGAATGAGGCCGGTGGCTCCATCAGTGCCAGCGCGAGGACCTGGAGCACGTGGTTCTGCACGATGTCCCGCATCGCGCCGGCGTCCTCGTAGAAGCCGCCGCGGCTGCCGACGCCGAGGGTCTCGGCGACGGTGATCTGCACGTGGTCGACCCAGGAGCGATCCCAGATGGGCTGGAAGATCGAGTTCGCGAAGCGCAGCGCCAGCACGTTCTGGACGGTGTCCTTGCCCAGATAGTGATCAATGCGAAAGACCTGGTGCTCGTCGAACGCGCTGTGCACGACGCCGTCGAGCTCGCGGGCCGTGACCAGGTCGCGCCCGTACGGCTTCTCGATGACCAGGCGGGAGAAGGAGCCTTCGCGTGGCTGGTTGAGCCCCACAGCGGCCAGTCCGTTGATCACCGGCTCGAAGGCCCCGGCCGGGGTGGACAGGTAGAAGAGGCGGTTGCCGGACGTGCCCCGTTGTGTGTCCAACTCGTCGAGGGTCTCCACGAGCCGCTTGTAGGTCTCCGGGTCGTCGTAGCCGCCGGCCACGTACCGCACGCCGCCCTGGAGCTGCCGCTTGCTGGCGAGGGTGCGTTCGCCGAGGGCGCTCTCGGCGAACTGCTCGTCGGTCATCGACGTACGGGCGACGCCGACCACCGCGAACTGGTCCGGGAGCCGCTCGTGCCGAGCCAGGCTCTCGATGGCGGGCAGCAGCTTACGCCGGGTCAGGTCACCGGAGGCGCCGAAGATCACCAGCGTGGCCGGCGGGGCACTCCGCTCCTGGATGAGCTGAGATGCGTGGTCCATGGTCTGCGTTCCTCCGGGCACAAGGGGTGTGGGATCGGGGGCGGCGCTGTCCTGCCAGGGATAGCGCGGGCTGTGGCGGTAGTGTCCGGGGCCACGCGGCGTGCCCCGTTGGTCACGGAGCTTGAGCGTCCCATGCTCGGCTGATGGGTAGGCGATCCGGTGCGGTCTGTCGGCGTACGTGATGGTGGTACGAATGATCGTGGCCAGATAGCCCGCGGAGGTCAACGGTCTCGCCGACGGCGGCGCCGCGGACCGCCAGCGGGCGGTTGCGGCGTTGCGCTGGTCTGGTGGTGGTGGCCCATCCTGATGCCGGTCTCATTGAAGGGCTGTTCGTATCCGCCTGTGACCGGAAGATGACCGGCAGAGTGCTCGCCCCGCAGCACCAGGCCGCAGCGGATTCTTGAGGTGCCCAACGCGAGCGGGAGCGGCGTCGGTGGGCGGTGGGGGACCTCATGCTCGCTGCGTCAGCCAGCTCCACCGCAGCGGTTTTGCCTGCGGCTCTCACCTCGGAATGGGGCGTAGCTCATCATCCCCGGTCTGCTGGTCCTCGCTCGGCGTCCCAGCGCCCGCCGGATCCTCTGGGACTCTGCGACTGGCCCGCGGGTTCTACGGCAGCAGCGGCAGGTGGGGACGTGACGATTGTCAGTCCCCACCGTCATCGCCGTACTCGGAGAATGGAGCGATTCTGCCGGCGTCAGCGCCCGGTGGACACGATGTTTGAGGATTGCCCGTTCTGCTCGTCGCGCTTCAGGCGCTTCGCAGTCTGCTTCTCCTTGATCGTCTTGCCCTTCTTCTTGACGTTCGCCTTGCTCGTCGAGTCCTTGGACATGATCGAACCTCCTGGAGCAGGTCGGTGAACGTGCAGCGTGGTACTCGCCTGATCGCGGCGGCAGGTGACAGGAGACCCGCGGCGGGCGCGAAGTCCTTCTCTGCACGCCGACCCTACGCTGTTCCAGCTCTCGCCGACGTTGGGAAGCGCATCGACGATCGTGGGGCGATAGTTCGTGCCGCCTCACCGCTGCGGTAGGCGGGTCGCGATAGCGCGGCCGGCGCGGCGGTCCTCGCCCACAGGGGCGTATTCCCAGGCTGCCTCCGGCGGGGCGCTTCCTGTCACCGCAGGGCAGGCCCGCTCCACGGTGTGCGGGTCAGCGGCGGACGGGCGGCACGGCCTCAGCCTGCGGCCGCAGCGGTGATGTAGGTGTGGAACGCCGCTACTTGTTCATCAGTGACAACTGGTTCGAAGTCCAGGTGCTCGCTCGGAACGATGCTGGTACCGGTACCGGTGACTGTTACGAACCAGGCACCTTCGTGGCCGAACCAGCGCGCCTGCGCCAGGACACCGATGTCGGCGCTCTCGGAGGGGTCATTCGAATCCGCCACGAAGACGATGCGAACCCACTGCCCGTCCTGGCCGTAGGGCGGCTGGGGGACGTGCAGGGTGAGGTTGTCCGCGCCGAGGCTTTCACCGAACAGGCGAGCTGCACCGGCCCAGGCCAGTGCCCAGAGACCCGCTGTCTTATCAGTGCGGCCTACCTCCACCTCGCCGTCCGGACCCTCGACCAGTACGGCGTATGAGCGGTCAGGCTCGTGCCGCACCCGTGCTCGCACCTGCATCCTGGGGTCGCTCATCAGTCAATGATGCGGCAGTCCCCCCAACGGCAGCGCGCCGCCGTGCAGCTTCTTTCCAGCCATGCCGGTCGACGCTTGCCGGCGGAGGGCGCTATCGGCCGGCGACCGAGCCGCCCAGGAGCACCCGGCCGTAGTTGGTGCCGGTGGACGCTCTCGGTCACGATCGTGCCGGCGTGTCCGCAGTGGTCTTACCGTGGTGCCGGTGGACATCCACCCCCTCGCCGCGGGGTATGCCTTGCGCGCGTCTGCGATCGTTGGCGGCGGATGTGCGGCAGAGGTTGAGTGACGATCGTGGCGGGTCTTGCGGGTCCGCGGCAGGTTTGGATGGTCGATGGTTGTCCTTGCCCAGCAGCTTCCAGCGCTAGTCGGCGTGATCGTGGGAGCCCTCGCCTCTTACCTTGTCAGCAGCGCGGGGGAGCGAGCACGATGGCGGCGCAGCCAGCGGGTCCGTTGGGACGAGAGCCGCATGCGGGTGTATGCCGAATATGGCGGCTCCGTCAAGCGGTGGGCCTACCTGTCGTGTCGCATCGCGGCAGCGCGAGGGTTCGACCACTCCGCGGCCCACCTGACCCCGGAAGAGGGGCTCCCGCTCTTGGCCGCGGCGGAGGACGATCGTGGAGCGCGGTGGGAATCGATGCTGCTATTGGGCAGCCCGGAGGTTGTTGCTGCTGCACGTGATTGGCATCAAGCTGTCCACCGTCTCGATTGGTACGCACGTGGTCGGTTGACGGATGCCGAGCAGTGGCTGCCGGCGATTCGGGAGATGGAGAAGTACCGCGACAAGTACTACGAATGCGCCCGGAACGATCTTGGTGTAGGTGGCGGAACGCTACCGCCGCCGGCATGGCCTCCTCCATGGGTTCCCAAGACCGGGACATGATCCAGCATCCCTAGGCTGGATTGCCGGGAAGGCTTCACCCGAGGAGGGTTGCGACGTCGGGCGCGATGGCGTGGCCGAGCATTCCGACACCCAGAGTGGGGCAGGGAACTCGTCGTCATGTGGAGGAGCTGTCTCTGCTTGGAGTCAGGGCGTGTCGGGTCCGGTCCCCGGTCCAGGCCGCTTCGAGGATCGCGGCCAGGCTGGCGGTGTCGGTCGGGCCCGGATGGTTCTGGATCAGGCGGGTGACGCCACTGGCCATCTCCGCGAAGCGCGGGAGGTCGGCGCGTGCCACGCCGATGTCCGCCAGGGTGCGAGGGATGCCAATGTCGGCAAGGAGCTCGTCGAGCCAGGTGAGGAACGTGTCTGCGGCCTCGGCGTCGGAGGCGTCGGTCACGTCGAGCCCGCACACCCGGGCGAGGATGGCCAGCCGGTCGCTGATCGCATCCCTGGCCGCGTCCAGCGCGTAGGGCAGGAGCAGCCCGACGCCCACGCCATGCGGCGTGTGGGTGGCTGCGCCGATGGGGTATTGGAGAGCGTGCGGGGCCGCGTTGCCCGCGTGGGAGAAGGCGAGCCCGGCGAGCATGGACCCGTAGGACATGTCAGCGCGCGCGTCCGTGTCGCCTCCGTCAGTGACAGCACGGCGCAAGCTACGGGCGATTCGCTCCGCGGCGCGGAGCGCGTAGTGGTCGGTGATCGGGTTGCGGCCGAGGAACACCTGCTCCACCGGGTCGCGCGGTCCGTGGGCCCGGGGTCGCGCGGTGTAGCTCTCCACGGCGTGACAGAAGGCGTCGACGCCGGAGTGGGCGGTGACGGTCGCCGGGCAGGTGTAGGTGAGTTCGGGGTCGACGATGGCGAAGTCGGGCACGATGTGGACGCTGGAGACTCCCACCTTCAGCTCGCGGTCCGGGTCGGTCAACACCGAGACGGGTGTCAGCTCGGAGCCGGTGCCTGACGTCGTCGGGACCGCGACGAGAGGAATCGTCGGTCCCGGCACTCTCGATTCGCCGTAGAAGTCGCGAGGGCTCCCACCGTGGCGGCGGATGACGCCGACGATTTTGGCGAGGTCGATCACCGTGCCACCCCCGATGGCGAGGATCACGTCGGCGTCCACCTCGGCGGCGGCCGAGACGGCCACCGCGACGTCGGAGAGTGGTACGTCCGGAGTCGCGTCGGCGAACACCTCGACGACAGTGACCTTCTCCCGCACGGCGGCCACGATCTCGGCCACGCCCGGCTGCCCCAGAAGAATCTGGTCGGTCACGATGAGGACTCGCGAGCCGCTCTCGGCCACCACTCGTGGGATGTTCTGTGCGACCCCTTCGCCCACTATCAGCTGGCGTGGTCCGCGGACGGTCTCAAGCATGTCGGTGCCTCTCCGGAACGTCGGCGGCGATGAGCGGGGCGGACGTCCAGGTCACCTGCGAGACCGGGACGGCGTCGGCGAGGTTGGCGGCCCGGGTGGCGCAGGCGCGCGCGGCGGGCGCCCGGAGCGGCAGGCCGGTCACGGGAGGTCGATCGCCACGTAGGTGAGGTCGAGGTATTCGAGGATGCCCTCGTGCGACCCCTCCTTGCCGATCCCGGACTGTTTCACGCCGCCGAACGGAGCTGACGGGTCCGATATCAGGCCACGGTTGATGCCGAGCATCCCCGTGTCCAGGCCTTCGGTGAACCGGAGCGCCCGCTGGAGGTCACGGGTGAAGACGTATCCGGCCAGGCCGTGCTCGGTGTCGTTGGCCTTCGCCATCACCTCGTCGTCGGACGTGAACGAGATGATCGGCGCCACCGGGCCGAAGATTTCCGCCTTCAGCATCCGCGCGTCGTCGGGCACGTCGACGAGGACGGTGGGCGGGTAGAAGTGGCCCGGCCCATCCGGACGTTCGCCGCCCACCAGGACCCGGGCGCCGCGATTGACCGCATCGGCGACGAGTTCGTCGATCTTGGTGACCGAGGCCTCGTCGATCAACGCCCCGACGTTCACGCCGTCGTCGAGACCATGGCCCACCGAAAGCGCGCCCATCCGCTCGGCGAAGCGCGCCGCGAACTCCTCGCGTATCGGCTCCTCGACGTAGATCCGGTTGGCGGCGATGCAGGATTCCCCGATGTTGCGCATCTTGGCCACCATGGCACCGTCGAGCGCGACGTCGAGGTCAGCGTCGGCACACACGATCAGGGCCGCGTTGCCGCCCAGTTCCATGGAGGTGCGCAGCACGTTGTCCGCAGCCTGTCGAAGCAGTACGCGCCCGACCTCGGTCGACCCGGTGAACGAGAGCTTGCGGGTCCGACTGTCGGCCAGCAGTGCGGAGACCACCTCGCCGGAACGTTTGGTGGTCACCACGTTGACGACGCCCGGGGGAACGCCGACCTCCTCCATGATGCGGGCCAGGAACAGCATGGTGAGTGGCGTCTGGCCTGCTGGCTTGGTGATCGTCGTGCAGCCCGCGGCCAGCGCAGGAGCGATCTTGCGGGCACCCATGGCCAACGGGAAGTTCCAGGGCGTCACGAAGACGCACGGTCCGACCGGCTTCGGCACGGTGAGGATGCGGTATCCACCTGAGGGAGCGGTGCTGTAGCGACCCTCGACGCGGACCGCCTCCTCGGCGAACCAACGGAAGAACTCGGCGCCGTAGGCCACCTCTCCACGAGCCTCGGCGAGCGGCTTGCCCATCTCGAGCGTGATGAGTCGGGCAACATCCTCGGATCGCTCGGTCAGTGCCCGGTACGTCGCGGTCAACAACTCTGACCGTTTCCGCGGCGGGGTCGCCGCCCACTCCGCCATCGCCGTGCTCGCCGCGTCCACTGCGGCGAGCCCGTCAACGACGTCGGCGTCCGCCACCTCGGCGATGGTCTTGCCGGTGGCCGGGTCCTCGACGGCAAAGGTCGCTCCGCTCGCGGCGTCGCGCCAGGCGTCGCCGATCCGCAGCCGCCGGTGCTCGGGGGCCAGCACGTTCATCGGGTCACTCATCGCGTCGCCTCCTGTGATCTTCTTCGTGATGTCCGGCGTGCCTTTAGCGATCGCGCTGTGTGCGTAGACGGACGGGTCACACGCCCTCGTCGGGGGAGAGGTTGCTGGGCGGGGCGAAGCCCGCGCCGCCGATCGCCTTCGCGGGCCGCTGTCGTCTCAGCGTCGTCAGGCCGTGCTCGCTGGTGAGGGTCCACAGCGGCTCGATCACCGGGTGCGGGCGCATGTCGCCGTCGCCGTCGGGTGCCGTTACCGCCCCGCCTCGGACAGCGACAGCCCGGTGCCCGCATCGAACAGGTGCGCCCGATCCAGGTCGACAGTGACGAGCAGCCGTTCGCCCGGCGTACCGGTGACGGTGGGTCGTGCCTTGACCTTGAGGATCTCCGTCCCCACTCGGACGTCGACCACCGTTCGGTCACCGAGTGGCTCGAGCCCGTAGAGCTCACCCGACAACGACGCGTGCCCACGTTGCTCGACGGACAGGTCCTCCGCCCGCAGGCCCAGCAGCAGCTCACGACCGTCCTCGGCCGTGGTCCAGCGGGGCCGCGGTAGCGTCCAGCCTGCCGCACCGACCAGACGATCTCCCTCGGCGTGGCAGGCGAGCAGGCTGATCGGCGGGCTCCCGACGAATCCCGCGACCCACTGGTTGGCGGGACGCTCGTACACCTCGGTCGGCGTTCCGACCTGTTGCACCTCTCCCTCCTTGAGGACCGCGACCTGGTCGGCCATGGACAGGGCTTCGACCTGGTCGTTCGTCACGTAGACGAAGGTCGCTCCGAGGCTCCGGTGGATGCGGGTGAGCTCGGTGCGCATCTCGACACGGAGCTTGAGGTCGAGGTTCGTCAGCGGTTCGTCCATGAGAAACGCGCGCGGGCGACGGACCAGCGCCCGGGCCAGGGCGACGCGCTGCATCTCACCGCCCGACAACTGGGCGGGACGACGCTGCAGCAGACGTTCGATGTGCAGCAGGCCCGACATCTGCTCCACGGCGGCGGCGATCTCACTTGACGAGCAGCGGCGTGCCCGCAGCGGCGAGGCGATGTTCTCGTACACCGTGTGTCGCGGGTAGAGGGCGTAGCTCTGGAAGACCATGGCCAGGTCGCGGGCGGCCGGGGTGTCACCGGTCGCGTCCCTGCCGTCCAGATGCACCGACCCGGCGTCAAGCTTGTCGAGGCCGGCTATCGCTCGTAGGGTCGTCGTCTTGCCTGCCCCGGAGGGCCCGAGTACGACGAAGAACGAGCCGTCCGGCACGTCCAGCGTCACCCCGTCGAGTGCCTGGACTTTTCCGAAGGACTTGCGCAGCCCGCGCGCGGCAACGGTTCCCATCAGGCCACCAGCTCTTCCGTGCTCACGTCGTAGACCGCCGGGTTCCCGCCGGTGTGCCGCAGCCCGACCGTTGCGTCAGCGGCGAAACGGACAGTCGGTGGCATCCGAACCCGTACGTCGCGCTGGCCGCCGTGGTCGACCACGTAGATGATTTCGTCGCCCAGCCACTCCGCCGAGACCACGCGGGCCGGGACCGACTGTTCCGCCCCTGGTGCGGTGACTTCCAGCGCCTCCGGCCGGACGCCTGCGATCAGGCGACGGTCGCGCGGCAGGCCTGGCGGTGGCGTGAGGGCCAGTCCGCCCTCACCGCGCAGCTTCCCGTCGGCCACCTCCACCTCGATCAGGTTCATCGGCGGGGAGCCGATGAATGCGGCGCAGAAGAGACTCGCGGGACGGTCGTAGACCTCCAGCGGCGTGCCGATCTGCTCGACACGGCCCTTGTTGAGGATGGCGATTCGGTGACCGAGCGACATCGCCTCGACCTGATCGTGGGTGACGTAGACCATCGTCGCCCCCAGCTCCCCCTGCAGGTGCTTGATCTCGGTGCGCATGTCCGCCCTCAGTTCAGCGTCCAGATTGGTGAGCGGTTCATCCATGAGGAAGGCGCGCGGTCGTCGCACCAGGGCGCGAGCGAGCGCGACGCGCTGCTGCTCCCCGCCGGACAGCTGGCGGGGTCGCCGGTCCAGGAGCGGACCAAGCCGCATCAGCCGGGCGGCCTCGGTGACCCGCTCGTGCACCTCCGGCTTGGGCAGTCCCTCTGCCCGCAGCGGGAACGCCAGGTTGTCGCGGGTCTTCAGATGCGGGTAGAGGGCGTAGAACTGGAACACCATGGCGATGTCGCGCTCGGCGGGCGGCAGGTCGTTGACCAGCGTGTCGCCGATGCGGATGTCGCCCGTCGTCTGCTTCTCCAGGCCGGCTATGGCCCGCAGCGTGGTCGTCTTGCCGCAACCCGAGGGCCCGAGCATCACGAACAGCTCGCCGTGGCCGATCGACAGATCCACGTGTTCAACCGCTACCGTCCCGTCCGGGTAGCGCTTGTGCAGGGCGGTCACCTCGATGCCCGCCATCAGCGTCGCACCGCCCCGAGCGTCACACCGGCGATGAGGTGCTTGCGCACCAGGTACGCGAAGACGAGCACCGGCAGGGCGAACACCACGGAGGCGGCGGCCACGAGACCCCAGTCCGTCGTGGTGCCGCCGATGAGGCCGGCGATCGCGGGTGGGGCCGTCCGGACGTCGTCGCTGGAGGTGAGGAAGGTGGCGAACACGAACTCGTTCCACGAGAAGATGAGTGCGAAGACCGCCGTCGCGGCGATGCCGGGCACGAGCAGGGGAAGGGTGAATCGCCGGAACGCCTGCAAACGGGTGTAGCCGTCGAGCATGGCGGCATCCTCGTACTCCGCCGGCACCTCGTCGACGAAGCCCTTCATCATCCAGATCGTGAACGGGACGTTGAACGCGGTGTAGATGAGAATCAGGCCGAGCTTGTTGTCGATGAGTCCGACCTGGCGGTACATGAGGAAGATCGGGACCACGACCACCACGGGCGGCATGAAGCGCGTGGACAGGATGAAGAACAGTTGGTCCTTCTTGGCCTTCACGGCGAAGCGTGAGTAGGCCCAGGCCGCCGGGACCCCCAGCACGGTGGCCAGCACCGTGGAGACCCCGGCGACCACGACGGAGTTGAGGAACGCGACGGACAAGGCTGAGCGACCGCCGCCGGGGTCGACGAACACGTCCTTGTAATGTTCCAGAGTGATCTTGAAGTCGAAGAACTTGGCGGGGATGGCGTAGACGTCCCGGTTCTCCTTGATGGACGTCTCGATCATCCACAGCACCGGAAAGAGCATCACGACGGCCAGCACGGTCAGCAGCGTGACCTCCAGCACGGAGCGACCTCGGCCGCCCAGGCGCCGCGCGGGGGGCGTGTGGTCCCGGGCAGGACCTGTGGACACGGCCTCGTCGACGGAGACGGCCATCAGCCCTCCTTGAGCTTGTTCAGGTAGCGCAGGTAGAACTGCGTGAGGACGATGACGACGAGGACCATGAGGATTCCGTACGCCGAAGCGGTTCCGGTGTTGAAGCCCAGGAACGCGACCTTGTAGATGTGGAACGACAACGTCTCGGTGGAGACACCCGGGCCGCCGTTGGTGAGGATGTAGACGAGGTCGAACAGCCGGAATGCCTCGATGGCCCTGAACATCACGGCAATGAGAAGCAGCGGCCATACCAGCGGAAGGGTGATGGTGCGAAACCGGAACCACTCGGAGGCCCGGTCGATCGAGGCGGCCTCGTAGAGATACTTGGGAACCGCGGTCAGGCCCGCGAGTGCGATGAGCATGATGAACGGCGTCCATTGCCAGGTGTCGACCACGATCAGGGACAGCAGTGCCGTCCGCTGCCGGGTGAGCCACTCCACCTGCCCCAGGCCGAGCGAGCCGAGCATGCTGTTGACCACGCCGAACTGCGCGTCGAGCATGAAGCGCCAGAACAGCCCGACCACGACCGGCGACAGCATCATCGGAACCAGGAACAGCGTGGTCAGCGCTCCTCGCCCGTGCGTGCGCCGTGAGATCAGGTAGGCGATGCCGAATCCGAGCACTGTCTGCAGGCCGACCGCGCCGACCACGTAGATCAACGTCGTCAGGGCCCTCGTGTGGACCTGCGCCGACGTCAGGATGGCGGTGTAGTTGCCGAACCCGATGACAGTGGCGGGCCCCCCGCGGGTGGCCGAGTAGTCGGTGAACGACAGGTACAACGCCCACAGCAACGGGAACACCGACATGGCGAGCAGCAGCAGCATCGCGGGGGAGATGAAGGCCACGGCGAGCCCGCGGTCGCTCAGCCGAGGGGACCGACGCCGGGCAGGCGGCCTTGCGGACGCCACCTGCCCGGGATCGTCGGTCGTCAGAGGGACGGGGTCACTCACAGTCCGCCGCCACCCTTGCGGTTGCTCGAGTCGAGCACGCCCTGCTGCTCCTTGGCGATGTCGTCGAGCGCATCCTTCGGCTTCTTCGCGCCGTTGAGAGCCGCGTTCACGTTGGTGTTCTCGATGTCGACGAGGCGTGCGTACTCGGGCACGTTCCACATGTCCCGCATCCGCGGAACCGAGTCGGTGTACACCTGGTTGAACGGCCCGGCATTGAGGAACTCGGGCGACTCCAGGGCGTCCGTCCGCGATGGCACGCCACCGGCCGCGGCCCACTTCTTCTGGACGTCAGCCCGCTCGAACCACTTCATGAAGTTCAGGGCCTCGGTCTGGTTTGCCGTGGCGGAGTAGGCCGACACGTGCATCCCCATACCGCCGAGAGGGACCAGGTTCGTCTTCTGGCTCGGCAGGGTGGCGAAACCCAGCTTGTCGAGGATCTGCTCCCGGGTGGTGCCGAGCGTCGACTGCTTCGGATCGAGCAGACCGCCGCTCGCGGCGATCCAGTTGAACGCGATGCAGGCCTTGCCCTGGGCGACAGCCGCGTTCACCTCGTCGATGAACCAGTTGCCGGAGCCCTTGGCGGTCAGCGGCTTCATCTTGTTGACCAGGACGTCCATCGCCTCCTGGCCGGCAGCGTCGTTGATGACGCCATCGATCTTGCGCGTCTTGGAGTCCCAGAGGTTGCCGCCGTAGACGCCGTTGACAGTGTTGTAGGTGACGGCCGCGGCGTCGGAGCCGTTGGCCTGGTGGAAAGCCAGCCCGCTGACGCCGGGGTTGTCCCTTTGGCACTTTTCGGCGGCTGCGATCATCTGGTCCCAGGTCTGCGGCGGCTTGTCGCCGATCAGGTCCTTGCGGTAGATCATCGTCCAGGTGTCGCCGAGCAGCGGCAGTCCGTACAGGCTGGCGTTCTCGTCGCGTTTGCCGGTCTCCGCCTGGGGGAACTGGCCGTAGGCCGCCAGGAGGTACGGGTTGTAGGCCGCGACGTCGATGTTTTCCTTGACGAAGTCGGTGAGGTCGAGGATGTTGCCGTTCGTCACGGCCTCGCCGATGTGTTGCGAGTCCAGGATCGCGATGTCGAAGTCGGTCTTGCGCGCCGCGAACTGGGTGAACATCGCGTCGTGCCAGTTCGCGTTCGGCACAGTGTTGACCTTGACGGTCGCGTTCGGCCGTTCCTTCTTGTACTCCGCGTTCGCGAAGGCTTCCAGTGCCTTGGCGGGCGGCCAGTCGAACCAGATGAAGCTGAGGGTCAGCGGATCCGTGGTGAGCTCCGGGATGGTCGCCGGCGCCTTGGGGGCGCTCGCCTTCTCGCCGTCGTCCTTGCCCTCGCCGCAAGCCGTCATGGTCGTGGCCACCAGCAGCATGGCCGCCGTCGCCAGCCGTACCTTTCGGCCGGGGGCGGAAATTCTTCCTATTCGCTTCGGATGGCGCATCTCTAAGCCTGCTTTCTCGGTGGGGACTTCTAGAACCTCGCTATGTGCTTCGCCGAGCAGTTGCTGGGTTGTTCAGGCGTGTCGCCGGGTTGACGCGGGGGCCGACCCGCGGGCCGGCGTCACGAGTACGCAGCGGTGTACCGGGGCTCCCTGCCGTTGAGAAGTCCTTCGGGCCAGCTGCGGGCTGGTGACGAACCGGGCAGGACGTGGAGCATGATCATGGGAGCTCCAGGTGATCGAAGTGGAGCGATGGCGGGCGGTTCCGCGATCGTGCCGGACGGCGAGCATCCGGCACTTTTCCTATACGATCGAGTTGGGGCGTCAGCATGTCGCAGCCTTGTGACTGATGTCAACAGATTCCCGAAGGTGCAAGAAGGGACCTCACGTCACGATGGACGACGACGCGATGATCGCTCGGGGCCGCAGGGCCGTGACGGGCGCAACGCTGCCGGGAAAAGCTGGCGGCCGGCTTGCCGACGAGGTGTACGACACGCTGCTCGAACAGCTCATGTCGCTACGGATCGAGCCTGGCTCCCGCGTCACGATCGACGTCCTGGCGCGGGAGTTGGGGGTCTCACAGACGCCGATCCGAGACGCTCTGAACCGCATGGAGGCCGAGGGCCTGGTCGTGCGCGTACCCCATGCCGGCTACCGCATTCCTCCCCAAATCACCCGTCACCGATTCGAGGACATGCTCGAGGTCCGCCTGCTCCTCGAGCCGGCCGCGGCGCGCAGGTCCGCCGAACGCGCATCCTCGGAGCAGGTGGCCGGTCTGCGACGGATGTTGGAGGAGATGGCGGAGCTGGAGGGAGGCAACGGGCTCATGGCCTATGGCGCCTTCGGTTTACGCGACGCCGCTTTTCACGATCTCGTCGCCCTGAGCGCGGAGAACCAGGTCATCCGTGAGGCGCTGGCTCGCCTGCACAGCCACGTGCACCTTTTCCGGCTTCACCACGACACCCAGGTCACTCACCTGGCCATGGCCGAGCACGAGGAAGTTGTGGCCGCGATCGCCGCGCGTGACCCTGACGCCGCCGCCTACGCGATGCGTCGGCACATCCTGCGGTCCGGCGAGCGTTTTCGACGGTTGTTCGACGAGATCGAGGGCGCGGGCGCAATGGCGGTAGAGGCTTGACGGGCGCGCTGGGCCCAGGAATGCTAACTCAATCCTGATCGGATCGGATTGGATCCACCTCACCCGCCCCCATACGCGAGGAGAAGCAGGTGCCCAGAGCGCTGCTCCTGACCGGCGACGCCGCCGAGGAGCTCGACACCATGTATCCCTACTACCGAGTGCAGGAGGGCGGCTGGGACGTCGACGTCTCGTCACGGACGATGCGCGACGTGCAACTGGTCATCCACGAGTTCGACCCCAACTCCGACGCCTACGTGGAGAAGAACGGCCGCAAGCTGCCGGTCGACGTGCCCTGGTCCCAGGTCGACGTCGAGCGCTACGACGCCCTCATCATTCCCGGGGGACGTGCCCCCGAGTGGATCCGCGTCGACGCCGACGTCAGGCGCATCACCGAGCACTTCTTCGCGCGCAACCTCCCCATCGCGCTGGTGTGCCACGGCGCGCAGGTTCCAGCGGTGTACGGGCTGCTGAAGGGTCGGAAGACGGCGTGCTTCCCCCCCATCACCGGTGACATGGAGAACGCGGGCGCGACGGTCATCGACGCTCCCGACGTCGTGGACGGCAACCTCGTCTCCTGCCGGGGGTGGCCCGACATGCCGCAATTCGGCAGGGCGATGATGGAACTCTTCTCGAAGTCCGTCGACCCCGCGTCGGCATGAGCACACCGGGCCTGCCCTGGTGACCGCACTTCGGACCATCGCAGTCGACGGCTGCCCCGTCCACGTCCTGGAGAGCGGCACGGGACCCGCGGTGCTGATGCTGCACGGCTCCGGACCCGGCACGACCGGGTCCGGAGCCTGGGCAACGACGGCGCAGGCGCTGGACGGGTCCTGGCACCTGATCGCTCCCGACCAGGCGGGGTTCGGCCGTACACCCATCCCGGCGGGCTCCAGGGGTGGGCTGCGACTGTGGACGGAGCAGGCCGCGGGCCTGATGGATGCTCTCGGTATCGAGGACTACGCCGTGGTGGGTCACTCGATGGGCGGTGCTGTGGCGCTGGCGTTGGCGGCCGCGCGCCCCCGGCAGGTCACCCGTGTCGTGGCTGTCTCGACGATGGGCGCCCCCGGGGCGCCGCTGTCCGCCGACCTCGACGCGGTCTGGGCCGCCCCCGCCGGCCCGATCGGGGCACGAGACATGCTGAGTCGCCTCGTCCTCGACCAAGCACTCGTGACCGATTCGGCCGTCGACGCCCGTGCGGCCGCGATGCGAGCGGGGGCGGCCGCATTCGCGTCGTTGTTTCCGCCACCCAGGGCACGATGGGTCGACGAGCTCACCCTCTCGGCGCAAACACTGGCAGCGGTGCGCGCGCCCGTGCTGCTCGTCCACGGCGCCGAGGACCGGGTCACCCCGCTCAAAACGGCAGCCCAGCCCCTGCTCGACCACCTGGCCGACGTCCGTCTGCACGTGTTCGGCCGATGCGGGCACGTGCCGGCGATCGAGCACCCGCACGAGTTCAGGCAACTGCTGTCGTGCTTCCTCCACCCGGACCGAGGTCACTGAAAGTCGCGGCAGGCCGCGCGACTCAGGGCCGAGTGCTCTTGAGCGCCAGGGCGACGACCGTGCGGAGTCACGGCAGGCCATGAGGGCGAGCCCGTGCCCCGCCGACCTGAGGTCGACGGGGCACCGTTGGTGCGGGGAGTAGATCAGGCGACGAAGCGGGTCCTGCGGCGGCGAACCGCCACGAAGACCGCAGCGCCGGCGGCGAGCAGTACGCCACCGATGCCGGCGGTCAGACCGGCCTTGGCACCGGTGATCGGCAGCGAGCCATCGGTGTCCCCGCCTCCCTGGCCGTCATCCCCACCGGGATCCTCGCTCCCGCCGTCAGCGCTCGCGACGATGGTGATCGTCGCGCTGTCGTTGGCTGGGTTGGGATCCACGCCCGCGTCGAAGGTCAGCCGCACCTGGGCGGCCCGGGTGCCGGCCTCGTCGAGGCGCAGCTCGAACTCGTACTCGATCCTCTCGCCCCGCGCCAGGCGTGTGTGCTCGGTGCAGCGGTACTTCTCGGCGCCGAGCTTTCCGGGCACCCAGTCCCCGTAGCTCGAGCAGGTCATCGGAACGCGTACGGCCGTGACGCCACTCGGCAGCGAGAGCACGGTACGGGCCCGGAGATCCTTGGCTCCGTCGACGTTGACGGACGCCGGGCCGTTGTTGATGTAGCCGACCTTCAACGGCACCGTGGCGCCGACCCTTCCGGTCGCGGTCGTCGGCGTCCCGAGCGCCGCCACCTCAGCCCCCTGGTCACCGCTGACCTGGAGTCTCATCACCGTCGTGCCGTTCTGGTCGTTGACGTCTGTCTGCCGCGACCTGCTGTGCGGGCCAACCGGCTCAAGCCTCAGCTCCCCCTCGGTGCCCTGCTGCCCAAGTCGCACTGGGTTGAAGGACTGGGACTCCTCCCAGTCTGCCGGCGTGAACCAGCGCGCCACGCCCGTGTGACCGTTCGGGGCCGGGTCGTCGGCCGGCACGGTGAAACCGAAGCTGGAGTCCAGCCGTGCGGCGCCGCCCGGCTCGATGGTGTTGGGGAACCGACAGGCAAAGGCATGGCGGAAGGAGTCGGCGGGGCTGTACTCGCAGTTCTTGTACCGCTTCGACGGACCGAAACCGTAGCCGCCTTCGAAGAACAGCACCACGCTGTTGACGGCCTTCTCGCCGCGGTTCGTCACTGTGAGCGGGACGCCGAGTGTGCCGCCGAGGGCGCCTGTCAGCTGGAGCCCCTGCTCGATGCCGGCGAGATCCACGCCCTCACCGATGCTGACGCTCGAGTGGTAGGTGGCCGAACCGCCGTCGCCATCGGTGACGGTGAACTTGATGTCGCCCTGCTGGTCGGGCGTGGCGCTCTTCTTCGCCCGCACGACCAGGTTGACCATGGTCATGTACGTGTAATAGTCGTTCTCCTTTGCCACCACCTTGCAGGTGAGGATCGCACCAGACTCGGTGCAGGAGTCAGTACTGCCGTCGATCCTCACGTCGGCGAAGCCAGCGACCGTGCTCCGGTCCACCTTGACTGTGTATTCGCCCCACTCCATCGTGCTGGTGCGGGTGCGGGCAAAGAGGTTCGATCCTTTTGCAGGGCCGTCGGGGGCGACAACCACATCCCTGGCGTAGAAGTCGAGGTCCTTGGCGGCAGGGGCGGCGAAGGCGGGGATGGCGGAGGCGGCGATGAGCGCGCCTACTACCGCGATCCCGGCAAGCCAGCGCCGGGCGAGTTGCTTGGGCATTACCGGGTTCCTCCGTGGGATTGATCAGTAGAGCCCGTGGAGCTTATGAGGCCGTCAGGGCTGATGCCGCCCCGCTCGGGCGCCACCGGCGGATACGGGCCGAACGGAGGGCCGGCACCTCCGTGAGGTCGGGTGCCGCACCAGGGCGATTGCCGTTTTTCTGATCCTCCGGGGTCGAGCCCCTAACATGGCGTCATGACCGTAGATCTGTTCGCGGGCATCCCCGTTCGCGACTACGACGCCGCGGCGGCCTGGTACGAGCAACTCCTCGGCGCCCCGCCGTCGTTCCTACCGAACGACACCGAGGCGGTGTGGGAACTCGCCGAGCACCGGTACGTGTTCATCGAGGTGCGGCCCGACCATGCCGGACACGCCATGCACACCGTCTTCGTCAGCGACTTCGACGCCCGCATCGCCCAGATCGTCGAGCGCGGCCTGGAGCCGGCCGTGCGTGAGACCTACGACAACGGCGTCCGCAAGGCCACCTTCCGCGACCCGGACGGCAACGAGATCGGCATCGGCGGGGAGCCGGTCTGACGGAGGTCCGCGCGGTTCACCACCACGACCAGGCCGTGCCGGCGGGCCACCAGCGAACCGCACCCAGGTTGCCGAAGCGATCGCCGGATACCGGAAGTCACACGCGGCGCGGCGCGGTGTCGTCCTGCCAGCGGTAGAGGTCGCGCAGCAGGGAGATCTCGGCGCCGTGATGGATCAGCTCCCTGTTGACGTGCAGGACGATGCCCTCCATGGGAAACCGTTCGGGACCCACAGTGGGCGGATTCTCCAGGTCGGCGTCCGAGAGTCCGCGGACTCCCGCGTTCCATCTCCCGTACATCTCGTCGAGCTGTCTCAGCGCCTCGTCGGCGGTCCCCGCGTAGGCGAACGTCTGGGAGTCGACGTCCTGGCCGCCGAAGTGCCATCCGACCCGGTAGCCCAGGCAGGAGACGATGATGTGCGCCAGACGCCAGGCAATCGTGGTCACCGGAGCCGGCACCGGGTCAGGGGATGCGAAGTCCATCGTCCATTCCCCTGAACCCGCCGACATCGGTGCGGCCGACGTGCCACGTGGGCGGATGCTCCAGCAGCCCCGCACCGGCTCCCAGAAGTACTCCTCATCGGCGAGACCGTGCAACCGCGGCCGCAGGTTCCTGTGCCAGTGCCGGTCCAACTGGTCCGCGATTCGCTCGCTCCTTGTCATTTCCCGCACGTTACCTACAGCAGAGCGCTGGCTGCGTCCCTCGCGGACGCCGTCAACGGCCGTGGGCCGCGAGCGCATACCGCACCAGGGGATGACGCTGGGGCCGCTGTGCCCTTCGGGCCGCGCCGCGTGAGTGACTGTTGACATTGACAACCCGGCTGGCTGGGTCGGGTTTCCCTGACCCAGGTGTGCCAGTCTCGACCGATGACGCGCATGGCAGACCTGGGAGCGGTCGATTGGCCGCCTGCTCCGATCAGGACCGAGAGGCTCGTGCTCCGTGCGCCCGAGGCCCGGGACGGTGCTGCGTTCATCGAGCTGCTGGCGTCGCCAAAGGTGAACACCTACCTCGGTGGTCCGCGCCTGCCTGGCGAGCTTGAGCGCGAGATGCCCGGAGTGCCCGAGCGGTGGCCCGGGAGCTTTGTCGTTGATCTCGACGGGGCGATGATCGGCCAGATCCTGCTCAGAAGAGCAACGGGCCACCATCGCCCGGCTGCCATGGGGAAGGTCGACCTCGGTTACCTGTTCCTGCCACAGGCGTGGGGATTCGGGTACGCCGCCGAGGCGTGCGCGGCGGCACTCGACTGGCTCGACGGCGTCCTCCCCGGCGATCCGGTGGTGCTCACCACCCAAACCGCCAACGTCGGCTCGATGCGCCTTGCGGCAAAGCTCGGGTTCGTGGAGGTGGAGCGGTTCCACGCCTGGGACGCCGAGCAGTGGCTCGGCCTGCCTGCAACAGAGGCGCTCGAGCCTGCATCGGAGTGAGCCTGGGGACGGCCGCCGAACGCGGCCGTCCCCAGAGGTAGTGCGGGTGTCACCCGAGGTTCAGCGGATCGCCGCCCCGCCGGTGGGGGTCGGCTGGACCCGCTCGAACCGCACCTTGCTCAGCCACCCCGGGAGGTCACTGAGCACGTACAGCTCGCCGTTCACATCGGCGCCGAACGCCGTCGGCTGGGTGGGGAAGGTGCCGATCTCGGCGGTCTCGTAGCCGCCCGTGGACTTGGGACGCACGGCGAAAGCGCGGGTCGAGCAGTAGTCGCTAGCGATGTAGGTGCCCCGCGCCTCCGGGGTAACCGACCCCCGGTACACCAGGCCGCCGATGATGGAGCAGTTCTCCGTCATGTAGTGGTCGTACTCGACGATCGGGTCGGTGAGCCGCACGCCCGGCCGGCACTGCGTCTCGTCGAAGACCGGCGTGCCCTCTCGGCAGGACCAGCCGAGGTTCGCGCCACGCTGCGACGGGCGGACGTGGTTGATCTCCTCGATCAGGCCCTGACCGACATCACCGATCCACAGCGAGTTGTCGGCCGGGTCGATGGAGAACTTCCACGGGTTGCGCAGCCCGTAGACCCAGATTTCCGGCCGCGCGCCCGCCGTGCGGACGAACGGGTTGTCGTAGGGCACGCAGTAGGGCTTCCCCCCGCAGCTGCGGTTGACGTCGATTCGCAGGATCTTGCCGAGCAGGGTGCCGAGGTTCTGGCCGCTCTTGAACGGGTCGTTCGCGAAGCCACCGTCGCCGAGGGACCAGTAGAGGTAGCCGTCGCGGCCGAAGGCCACCTGTCCGCCGTTGTGGTTGCCGTACTCGGCGTGCGCCTGGGTGAGCAGCACCTGCACCCGGTCAGGAGCGTTGATGGACACTCGCGCCAGGGTCAGCGCGCCGGCCGGCAGGCTCGTGTAGGCCACGTAGAGCATGCCGGTCCGCGCGAAGTTCGGCGCCGGAGTGATGCCGAGAAGGCCGCGCTCGTTGTCCGACGCGTCGATCCGGGCGGTCAGGTCGATCACCGGGTCGGGTGCCAGGCCGGTGTCGGGGTGGTAGGCGCGGACGGTGCCGTTCTTCTCCGCGATCAGCATCCGGCCGTCCGGCAGCCCGGTGATCGCGATCGGACGCTGCAGACCGAAAGCCACCCGTTCGGAGACCACGGTCAGCTCAGCGAGTGCCACAGCACGGGGTTTGGATGGGCCGGCCGCGGCGGTGCCGGCCACCGGCGATGGTGGCGACAGAGACGCAGCCAGGGCCAGAACGAGCAACCCGGCCAGCATGGCGGCCGGGCGACGACGTCGTCGTGACATGTTCAGCTCCTCGAGCAGGTGGGTGGTGGACGCGGTCTGGGAGCGTTCCCACGATACATTGGCCTAATTCAATATCCAACCGGCGTCTGCGTGTTGCGGAGCCGGGCCGTCGCGCGACTCCCGGAGCGGGTGACAACGGACGGTAGTGTGAGTCATCGATCAATACGAACGGTGGTGCCGGTGAGTCTGATCCAGGCGGGTGTCACCGCGACGACGACAATGTTGGCCGTCCTGATCGGTGGGTGGCTCACCGTCCGGGCTCAGGATCGGCTGTGGCGGCGCGACCAGGATCGACAGTGGCGAGACATCCGGCTGAACGCGTACACCGACTTCATCGGCGCCGTCCGGGAGTACGTGGCCCACGTCCTCAACCCGGCGGCGCGTATCACCGCGGTGCCGCGCCCGCGCGATCCGGGTGATCTCATGCCGTTCTTCGACGACGAGGGCAGCCGCTACCGGGAGCGACTGGAGAGCACCAAGACCGCGCTTCGGCTGGTGGCCGGCAACGTCGAGGTGGTGAGCGGCTCGTCGGAGCTGGTGCGCCAGGCCCGGCTCCTGGCGGCCACACGAGCGGGTAGCGAGGCCCAGGCGTTGCCCGCGGATCGGTTCGACGCCCTGTGGGAGGCCGAGCGCCGATTCATCGAGGTGGCCCGAGCCGAACTCGGGCTGCCCTCCGCCTTCGTGCCCTGACCGGTCAACGCCCGCCCCGTCACGGTCACGCCAGACGCGCCGCCGTCATTCCAGGCCGAAGTCGGCGGGGCTGTCAGCAGCTCTGGCTCTGAACGCAGTCGCCAGGGGCTCGCCTCGGGGGCCGAGGAGGGTCTCCAGGTCGTCGTCCCGGGAATCGGCGTGGTCACCGTCCAGGTCGTGCTCGATGACGTCTGCTAGCAGCTCGGCGAGTTGCGCCAAACCGAAGTACCGCATCGCGTCCACGGCTCGTCTCAACCGGAAGGGCTCGTTCACCTCAACAGCGAAGCCCAGGCCACCACCCATCACCGAGTTGTAGACGCGTAGCAGGTACGACAGCTGCACGATCCCGGGTGGAGTGCCGTCGGGAGCCTCGCCGTCAGCGCCGTAGTCAGCGGCCCGGTTCCAGATGATGGTCAGGTCATCCAGCTCGGCGTGCGTCCACACCTCCTCCACCTCATCCACCGCGCACCCGGGTCCCCTGCGAGCGGTTTGTGTCATGAGGTGGAGGTCGAAGCACAGACGCAGGGTATCGAGCAGGCAACCCGTCTGGCGGCGCCGCTCGCTGTACAACCAGATCGCCGAGCTGACCAACCGCATCAAACAGACGCACGTGCCCTCGCTCAGCCGCACGATCTGCGTGTCAGAGACAACAGCCACGGTGCCACCCCAGACACCACGTAAGCGTTGTCGCAACTCCGCTGCTGTCCGGCTCGTTGGTAGCCAGGGGGCGGACGGAGGCGGACGATGGCGGCGGGGCGGGGTGCCGAGCTGCTGCGCCCTCCAAGGAGTTCGGGTCGGGCGACGTTCCTGGAGCTGTTCTTCGATCTGGCCTTCGTTGTGGCCCTCACCCGGGTCTCGCAACGATTCGCCGGCTTGGGCGATGACACCGGGTGGACGCTCGTCATGGGGTTCGGGCGTACCCTGCTGCTCTTTCTGGCTCTCTGGTTGATCTGGTCGCACACCGCCTGGATCACCAGCCGGTACGAACCGGAGCAGCCGATCATCCAGGCCGTCGTGGTCGGCACCATGTTCGCCGGCCTGATCATGGCGGTGACGCTGCCCCGCGCCATGGAGGAGCGAGCGCTGCCGTTCGCTGTCGCGTACCTGATGGTGATGGTGGTGCGGCCGCTCGTGGTCGCCGTCGCGCTGCGTGGCCATCCGCGACGGCTGGTGCCCTTCCGGCTTGTCGTGTGGGCTTTGGCGAGCGCGCCGCTGTGGCTGGTCGGCGCGTTGGGCCCGGATCACCTCCGCCTGCCGCTGTGGGTCGTCGCCCTCGCTGTCGACTACCTCGCCTGGACATTGGGCTGGCCGCTACCGTGGCTCGGGGTCTCGAAGGTAGGTCGGTGGCGGATCGCGGGCACCCATCTCGCGGACCGTTACCAGCAGATGGTCCTCATCGCGCTCGGTGAGTCGATTCTGGTTATCGGCGTGGTCTTCAGCGGCGCGGACTACTCCGCCGAGCGGGCAGCCGCCTTCGCGGTCGCGTTCGCCACCAGCGCGCTGCTCTGGCGGATCTACTTCCACCGCGCCGGTCTGCTGCTGACGGAGGCGTTCGACCGGGCGGGTATGCCCGGCCGCCTGGGCGCGGTCTCGGAACGGACGCATATGCTGATCGTGCTCAGCGTGCTCGTCACGGCGGTCGGCTACGAACTGGTGATCGATCATCCGTTCGGGCAGCCTCGACCCAGTTGGCTGCTGTTCGTGGTGGGCGGTCCGATGCTCTTCCTCGTCGCCCGTATGCGGCTGGAATACGAGATCTTCGGCCATGCCTCCCGATCCCAGATCATCGGCTTGGCCGCCCTGCTGCTGTTCACGCCGTTGTTGGCCCGTTGGACGCCGATGGCCGGGCTGAGCGTGGTGGCCGGAGCGCTGGCCCTGGTCGCGCTCCTGGACGCGCTGCGAAGGCGGGGCCGGCCGCTGGAGGTTTCCGCCTCGCCGATCGGTCGGGAGACGTCCGGAGAGCGCGACTCCGAGGCGTGACGCGGCGGTCGGTGGCCCCGATCACCCGTTGGGTCGCGTAAGCGCCCAGCCAGGCACGGACTGCGCTTTCACGTCGAACCGGTGCCTCTCTACCCGGGCAGCAGCGAACGCCACCACGCCGATCACCGCTTCCAGATAGAACGGTCGGTCTTGACGGCGGGGGGCAGAGTCGGTACTGTTCTCACAGACAGAACGTTCGTTCCACCTGGCGCCAGTCTGGTGGACGGTTGTGCCTGAAGGAGAACGCCGTGCCCACCAAGATCACCCTCGTCATCGGTAGCCCCGCCGACCCCGACGAGTTCGAGAAGGTCTTCGCAGACGTACGCCGAGCCGCCGAGACGTTCCCGAAGCTTCAGCGGGTCGAGTCGGCCAAGGTGTGGCCGAAGGAGGACGGCACGCCCACTCCCGCGTACCGGACGCTCGACCTGTACTTCGCCAGCTACGAGGACGCCTCTGCCGCAGTCGCGACGCCCGCCGCCGGTGCCGTCTTCGGTGGGCTCCAGGGCGCCCAGGTGGAGATCACGGGGCTGTTCTCCAACATCGAGTAGCACCGCACTTCCCCTCCCGGCGGCGGCCCCACCCCCGCTGGGCGGCCCTTCACGCTCTGGAATCACCGAGAGGATGACCATGACCACCCTTGCCGTTCCCGGCATCTCGACGACGGCCGCTGCCCTGCGCCGGTTGTACTTCGGTCGCTTCGCCTTCGCCATCGTCTGGGCTGCCGTGACGTTCCCCCTCGCCACGCACCTCAACCCCCTCACCGCCGCGCTGCTCGTGCTCTACCCCCTGTTCGACGTGGCCGCCGCCATCGTCGACGTCCGCGCGTCGCGGGCCACCGGCTCGCCCACCCTGCTGTACGTGAACGTCGCGATCAGCCTGCTCGCCGCGGTGGGCCTGGGCGTCGCCAGCGCGTCCGGTATCCCTGCGGTCCTGCGCGTCTGGGGCGCCTGGGCGGTCGTGGCCGGACTGGTCCAGCTGATCGTGGCCGTCAGCCGCCGCGCGATGGGTGGCCAATGGCCGATGATCATCAGCGGTGGCATCTCCGTTCTCGCCGGTGGGTCGTTCGTCGCGGCCGCCTCCGCGGACAACCCGGCACTGACCAACGCGATCGGCTACGCCATTCCCGGCGCCATCTTCTTCCTCATCGCGGCCATCCGCCTCGGCCGCGCCGCGAAGGGAAACTGACGTGGACAACGCCACGTACGACGTCATTGTCATCGGCGCGGGGCCGGTGGGGGAGAACGTCGCCGACCGCGTCGTGCAGGGCGGCCTGACCGCCGCGATCGTCGAGCGGGAACTGGTGGGTGGTGAGTGCTCGTACTGGGCCTGCATGCCGACGAAGGCGTTGCTGCGCAGTCAGACCGCGCTCCGGGCGGCTCGTCAGCTGCCCGGTGCGCGCGAGGCGGTAACCGGCGAGTTGGATGCGGCGGCCGTGCTGCGCCGCCGGGACGACTTTGCCTCGCACTGGAAGGACGACGGTCAGGTGTCCTGGCTGAACTCCGCGGGCATCGCCCTGTATCGGGGCCAGGGGCGGATCGGCGCCGACCGAATCGTCGAGGTGACCGGCGCGAACGGCGTCACCACCTCGCTCACCGCCCGACACGCGATCGTCATCGCGACCGGAAGTAGCGCACTGGTGCCGGACATCGCCGGTCTGCGCGAGGCGGCACCGTGGACCAGCCGTGAGGCAGCCGCCGCGAGCGAGGTTCCCGGCCGGCTCGCCATCATCGGTGGTGGCGTGGTGGCCACGGAGATGGCGACCGCGTACGCCGGCCTCGGATCGGCGGTGACGGTGCTCGTGCGCGACGGAGTGCTCACGGCGGCGGAGCCGTTCGTCGGCGAGCGGGTCACGCAGTCCCTGCGAGAAGCTGGCGTGTCGGTGCATCTCGGCACCGAGGTCACCTCGGTGAACCGTGACGGGGACGGCACGGTGCACATCACGCTCACCGACGGCGAACAGGTCGAGGCCGACGAGATCCTCGTCGCGATCGGCCGTACGCCGAACACGCACGACGTCGGCCTCGACCGGATCGGCCTGAAGCCGGGCGCCTGGCTCACTGTCGACGACACCCTGCGGGTGGTCGACGGTGCCGGCGGGTTGACCGGCGACGGATGGCTGTACGCGGCCGGGGACGTCAACCGGCGTGTGCTCCTGACCCACCAGGGCAAGTACCAGGCTCGCGCGGTGGGCGACGTGATCGTGGCGCGGGCCCGGGGCGAAGCGGCAGACGACCGCCCGTGGGGTCGGCACGTCGCCACGGCCGACGAGCGTGCTGTGCCGCAGGTCGTCTTCACCGACCCGGAGGTCGCGTCGGTGGGGCTGACCGCAGCCGCCGCCGAGGCCGCTGGACTGCGGATCCGGGTCGTCGACTACGACCTGGCCGCCGTCGCCGGGGCCGCGCTGCACGCCGACGGCTACCAGGGGCAGGCCCGGATGGTCGTGGACGAGGACCGGCGGGTGATCGTCGGCCTCACCCTCGTGGGCCCGGACGTCGCGGAGCTGATCCACGCCGCGACGATCGCCATCGTCGGTGAGGTCCCACTGGAGCGGCTGTGGCACGCCGTGCCCGCGTACCCGACCGTCAGCGAGGTCTGGCTGCGCCTGCTGGAGGCGTACGGCCGCTGACCTGAGCCGTGCCGCCGTCCGCGCCATCGCCGATGAGCTGGGTCATCCCTCACCCGGGGTGACCCAGCTCTTGTCGTGTGGGCTGGTCGCGCAGGGGCTAACCGGCTGACTCCGCCGACTGACGCTCCGAGTTGATTCTGAGGAGCCCTTCCACACCGCGCAGGAAGGTCTCGGACACCAATGTGGGGTCGGAGAGACATCCGGCCGCCATGGCGCCGTCGCGGAGCATGACGAAGTGGCGCGCTGCGGGATCCGCCGTTCCCTCGTGGACCTGTGCCATGAGCGTGGTGATGGTTTCCAGGAACCATTGCCGGTGGGCCATGAGTTCTTGGTGTACGGGATGGTTCGTGTCCGGATATTCCGCCGCGGCGTTCAGGAACGCGCACCCACGGAACCCGGGGGACTGGATGTTCTGGGCGATGGAAGTGGTGATGGCGAGGAGCGGATCGACCGGCGATCGGTTGGCGGCGAGGGCCTCGTCGACCATGCCGCGCTCCAGCTGATGCACCTCCCGCAGGTAGGCCAGGATGAGGTCGTCCTTGCTGGGGAAGTGACGGTAGAAAGTAGCCCTGGTCACCTTCGCCTCGGCAATGATCCGGTCGACGCCGACGGCGTGGATGCCCTCCGCGTAGAAGATCCTGGTCGCCGTCCGGAGAAGCTTGAGGCGTGCCTCAGAGGGCCGGGCAGTGGGTTCGTCGCTCGCCATCCACCTATCTTAGCGACAGAACGTTCGGTCTGATCTGTGCCGGCGGCATTGGGCGCGTCACCCAATTGCCGCGCACCGTGCGGCTCATCTTCTGTCCGAGTCAGATGCCAGCCGGGCGTTTGGCGCTTCGTTCTGCGATCTCGCTGACAGTGGCCTGATCAGTGCCGGATTCTGGATGCTGCAACCCCTTTGGAGCTGGGATCGCGCGGGTTGATTCGCGGTGCCGGGGAAATGCTCCGTCGACCGTCCTCGTCGGTCCGGTCTGCAACCCGCAGGCAGCCGGTCGCGGGCCTCTCGAAAGGAACTCCAGATGAGCGCTGCTTCTGACATGTCTGCCCAGGAGATGCCGACAGTTGTGCTGATCCACGGAGCATTCGCCGGCTCGTCGAGTTGGAATGGGGTGATTGCCGACCTCAAACGTCGCGGGTACCCGGTCATCGCCGTCGCCAACCCGCTGCGCGGTGTGCAGAAGGACGCCGCGTACGTTCGGGCTCTTCTGGACAGCTTGCCCGGACCGGTCGTGATGGCCGCCCATTCCTACGGCGGGCTGGTCATGACCGAGGCCGCGGCCGGTGCCGCCAACGTCAAGGCCCTGGTGTACGTCGCCAGCGTGAGCCCGGACGTAGGCGAAAGTGTGATCGGGTTGCTCACCAAGTACCCCGGAAGTCAGCTCGCCACCAGCATCAACATGGTGCCGATCCCCTCCGACGACGGCGGCACGACAATGGATCAGTACATCTTCCAGGACAAGTTCCCCGAGGTGTTCGCCGCCGATGTCGACCCCGAAACCGCCAAAATCATGGCGGCGACGCAGCGACCCGCCTCGGCGAGCGCCCAGGAGGAGGGCGTGACCAAGGCCGCCTGGAAGACGATTCCCTCCTGGACCTTGATCACCACCCAGGACCAGGGCATTCCGCCGGACCTGCAGCGCTTCCTGGCCGACCGGGCGGGTTCCACGGCAGTGGAGATCGCCGCTTCCCACGCCGTGGCGGTCTCGCAACCCGGCCCGGTCGCAGACCTCATCGACACTGCCGCCCGCGCCACCGCCCGCTCGATGCAGATGTCCAAGAGTCGTCAAGGTTGACGAGGGTTTGCCGAAGCTGCGATGAGCCGTCGGTGAGTCAGTCAGCAGGATTGACGGTGGCGGGCACGCCCGGCCGGCTGGGCGCGGTGTCGGATCAGTGCGGGAAGGCGCGGGGGAGGCGTGCGCCGAGAAGCTCGTCGCGGAACGCTTGGATGCGTGTGATGACCTGGCGTCTGCCGATGGTGTTCTCGATGCGGTCGAGGTAGAGGCATCGGGCCGCGAGTTTGTCGAGATCGACGGTGAAGTAGATCGCCATCAGCGGGTTGACGAACAGGTCCCCGCCGCCGGTGCGTCGGGTGAATCGGACGTCGCCGAACCCGCCGCTGGTGGCGGCGGCGATCTGCCCCTGAACGATGCTCGGCCGCTGCGGGGTAGCCGCCTGGGCGTCAGCGACGGCAGCGCGGTAGAGCTCCGCCTCCCGGCTCGAACCGGGGATGGACAGAGCGCCGAGGTAACCACCGTCGCGGTCGAGCGCGGCGAGGTTCTCCAGCACCTCGACATGGTTGACGCCGTCGTAGGCGTCGATGCCGAAGCCCAGGCTGGTCACGAGCTTGACCGGTACGTCCAGCGCGGCCACGGCGGCCAGGCTGGTCATGTCCTCCACTGGAGTGCCGAGATTGCTTTCATCGCCGCGCAGCAGCACGTCGGTGCCGCCGTCGACCAGCACCACGGCGTCGATGTCGAGGTGTTCCACCAGGTGCCGGTACGCCGTTCGCAGCGGTTGGACACCGAGCGGCGGAAACGCGTACACCGTCGATGGCAGTTCTTGAGCCGCCAGCCATCGGGCGAGCGTCCGCTCCGGGAAGTACCAGTCGGTGCTGGTGGTGTCCGGCCGAACCGCTGCGACGTGCTCCACCATCCACGCGTCCCGGTCGATCAACTCGAGTTCCGAGAAGGAGAGGCTGGCCAGGTGCACCTGCGCGCCAGCGCCCCACAAGGCGAACGCCAAGGGCAGGCCCGCGTACACGTCGAAACCCCCGCCCGCTCCGGCGATGAGGATGTTCCGCGCCGGAGCCAACGCGGCGAACAGTGGCGGAACTGCCAACGAGAACGCACCGGAGTCGGCCGGCGGCGCCACAGGGGTCATCACCGCTCAATGATCACCGAGGCGTGGTGGACACGGCCAACCCTTCTGCCTACGCGGCTAAGCCGCACAGCCTGATCGCTGCGTGAGTGTGAGCTGTCCGAGTTCCTGGGTGCATCGGGTGAGCGCGACGTAGAGGCCGTTCCAGCCGCGCGGTTCGGCGGCGATGCCCTGAGGGTCGATGAGGAGCGTCGCGTCCCATTCCAGTCCCTTGGACTGGGTCGCGGTGAGCACTGGCACATCTCTCAAAACCGCTTGGAGTGTGGGGATGCGGTCCGCGGGGGCGATGACGCCGACAGTGCCGCCGTGCCACCGTTGCCGCAACTGCCGCACCGCTTCCACGGCGGCGTCGGCGAGCTCAGCCGGTGTGATCGTGCGCTCCCAGGGGGCGATGCCGGAGGAGCGTACCGCTCGTGGCGGGGTGTTGTGGCTGCCAGCCTTCGTCAGGACCGGTTCGGTGAGGTCCATGACCTCGCGGGGGGTCCGGTAGCAGATGGTGAGTTCCGCGGCGGTCCAACGGTCGCCGAAGGCAGCCCGTACCGCTTGTGCCCAACTGGTGTGCCGGTGGGCTGCCTCGGCCTGGTCGATGTCGCCGACGGCGGTGATGGAGCGACTGGGACAGCGCCGGAGGACCATCTGCCACTGCATTTCGGACAGTTCCTGCGCTTCATCGACGACGACGTGGCCGTACACCCAGGCGCGCTGGCGGCGAGCGCGTTCGGCGAGGAACTCGCCCTGTGGTTGCGGGGTGTCGACCTCGCCGAGCAGGTCGGCGAGCGCGTCAAGCAGGGGGATGTCGCTTGATGCCCATGGGGTGGGCTCGGCCGCGACGGCGGTGATCTCGTCGGGGGACAGTTGTGGGGCGAACCTGGCCAGCAGGGTGCGGTCGGTCAGGAGGTCACCCAGCAGGGCTTCGGCGTCGAGGGTGGGCCACCATGCCTCGATGAACCGGGCGATGGTGGCGTTCTCGGCGATACGACAACGAAGCTGCTCGACTTCCTCCTCGGAGAGCAACCCGTCGATGTCGCTGCCGGTGGACGTCCGGGTGGAGGCGTGGTCATGCCCCATGCCCTTGTCGACGCGGGCGAGGATGTCCTCGAAGCCTTCCTCCATCTCCGCCATCAGCGCCTCGCGCTGCTCGGCGACGACATCGGCAAGGAGGCGGTGCACCTGCTCGGCGAACGCCGCGCGGGCGCGGTGGTACGGGCGTCCCTGCACCGCCGAGGCGAGCGCCTGCGCCACGGTCGCGGCTGGAACGACGTAGAACTCGCCCTCCCAGCGCAGCTTCAGCTCGCGCGGTCGGGGGAGCAGCGACGCGACGTAGCCTTCGAGCGTGGGCTGCCAGAGAGCGCGACCCTTGATTTCGGCGAGAAGTCGGCTCTCGTCGCGGCCCACCTGAACGTCGGCCAGCAGGGTGTCGCAGGTCGCCGAGGCGACGGCGGTCTCACCGAGCGCGGGCAGCACCTGGGCGATGTACTGCAGGAACCGCGGCGAGGGGCCCAGGACCAGGACCGCCTGGTCGGCCATCTTTCGGTGGGTGAACAGCAGGTACGCGACGCGGTGCAGGGCAACCACTGTCTTGCCCGTGCCGGGACCACCCTGGACGATCAGCGGGCCGGTCGCCTCGGCCCGGACGATGTCGTCCTGTTCGCGTTGCAGGGTGGAGATCGCTGTCGACATGCGACCGGTGCGCCGCTGGTCGAGGGCGGCCAGGAGAGCGCCTTCGCCGACGAGTTCCTCCGTTGCGCTCCCGTCCAGGGGCTCGTCGTCCACGCCGACGACGGCCGATCCCGTCGTACGGATGTGCCGGCGCCGCGCCTGACCCTGTGGGTCGACAGCCGTCGCGGTGTAGAACGGCCGAGCCGCGGGAGCGCGCCAGTCCACCAGCAGTGGCTCAGTGTCGTCGCCGTCATCACGGAGACCGACACGGCCCACGTGGCGCACTGTGCCGTCGAGGCCGTCGAGGCGGCCGAAGACCAACCCCTCATCCGCTCGCCGTAGCTCGTCGTACTGCTGCCGGAGCATGCGCTGCCGGGCCCGCTCCAACGCGTCCATGGGCTCCGACGAAAGTTCGACCTGTAGGTGATCGGCCAGCCTGTCGCGCCGGGCCGTGGCCAAGTCCAGAAACGCCTGTTCCTCGGCGACCGCGGACCGGCGCGCGGCACCCTTTGCGGTAGAGGCCGGCAGTTGGCCGTCAGGTGCTACTTCGCCAACGCCGGCGGTGCCGTTGCTCGGGGCAGACTTCCGGTGCATTCGCAAATCCTTGTATCGGGGTAACCCTCGGCCCGGATGAGCCGCAGCGCATTCGGCGGCAAGCATAGAGTTGGTTGCCCTCAACGGCCACGAAATCCGCCGGCAGAGATCGGAATCTCAATGCCTTGCAGTTCCGGGGATGCTTATGGCCTCACCGGTGCCATTTTCTTATTGACAGTTCAGCCTTCATCTGTTCTGTGGGTGTGTGTTCCGAGTGGTGGGGTGCTCCTCGGACTCACGTCTGGGTGCAGCATGATGGCGGCGTGTCGATGGAACGCGTTGAAGGGCCGGCCACGCTGCTGGCCTGGCTCGCAGACCGTCCCGTTCGGGAGGCAACCACCGGCTACGACGCCGCTGGTTGGCAATCATCGACCTGGGTTCTTCATGCGATGTACGAGAACCCCGGCCTTGCGGATCTCGGTAGTCACGACGAGCTGCGTCGGCGCCGGCTCGAATCTGGCGACCTCGCGCCGGAGATCATCGGAGGCATTAACCTCGACGAGGGCACCACCGACACCGGTATTCCCCTGGGCTTCGTTGTCCGACCGGAGAGTCCGTGGCGACGGACGCTCTGGTCGGACCATCTCACCGAGGGGCAGGCCTCGGATCGGACTTACCCGCCATGCCACCGATGGTTCCCACACCGCAGTTGGCCCGTCGCCGTCCAGCCACCGCCTGAAGGGTCCCTCGACGAGGAGAGCCTGGACGCCCTCCTGGACACCCTGAGCCGGTGTTCGGTCGACGGCGCCAGGACCGACTGCGTCGCCTTCTACGCGTCCTTGCCAGCCGGCAACTTCGACGACCCGCACGTGTGGCGGGGCCCGTTGTCGGCAGTCCCCGACCTGATCGAAGAACGTGGGGGGCCCTACCCGTTCTCACCGACGAATCTGTGGCCCGCGGACCGGTCCTGGTTCGTCTGGACGGATTGGGACCTGCTCGGCACCAAGGTCAGCGGGTCCAGGCAACTGGTCGAGGCAGTCAAGATCCATTCCGCCCTCGAGACGGTGGACTGGCCCGCTCAACCCCGCTAAGCCGATCCACGGCAGACGGTGGCCGAGATCGCCCGGCGCGAGGACGACCACCGCATCGGCGAGGGCCGTTCCGCGCAGGTCAGCTCAATGTGAAGGACACGTCGTCGACGTCGAAGGCGGTGGCGCCGTTGCCAGCCGTCTCGCTGGCGAGGAAGCTGGCCGTCGCGGTGCGCTCGGTAGTGCCCGTTCCGCTCGACATGACGTACTGCCGCCACTGCGCCCCGCCGTCGAAGGCCAGCGAGAACCTCGTCTTCGGGGGTATCCCGGTGACCGCCAGTCCGACGTTCAGGTAGTCGCCACGGCGGGTCTCGGTGGTGGTGGTCCGCACCCAGAAGCGGACCGTCAGGTCGCAGTTGGCCGGCACTGTGACGCTGGTGCGCAGCAGGTCGGCACGCGTCACGTCCAGCCCGGCGAAGGTGGCGTACGCACGGTCGGTGTGTGCGGGTCGGGTCGCGTCGCCGAGCACGACGATGCGGGGGCCGGCCGTCCAGTCGGCGGTGCCGCGCTCGAACCCCGGGTTCGGGTGGATCTGCCCGCTGCAGGGCGGGTCGGCCGCTGGCTGGCCGTGGGATGCGCCGCCCGTGGCCAGGAGCAGCACTGCCGCAACCGAGATGGTGGTGACGAATGCCTTCATCGGTTCCCCCAGCGTCCATACATTCGAGACGGTCTATGTCTATCGACCATGCGCGATGGACGTGGGCGCGTCAAGCCCTTCCCGCCGTCGGCTCCGCCCCGGCGGCGGCTGACCGGACCATGCTGGCGCTACCGGCGGCGGCGGGCGTCGGCCTCGGTGTCGAGAAGGTCGTTGAGCGTCAGCGCCGAGTTGATCAGTGAGAGATGGCTGAACGCCTGGGGATAGTTGCCGATCTGCTCCCCGGTCGCGGCGATCTCCTCGGCATAGAGGCCGAGGTGGTTGCTGAAGGTGAACATCTTCTCGAACGTGAGTCGGGCGTCGTCGAGGCGGCCGGAACGGGCCAGCGCCTCTACGTACCAGAAAGTGCACATGTTGAAGGTGCCCTCGTGGCCCGGGAGGCCGTCGGGGGAGTGGACCGGGTCGTACCGGTGGACCAGGCTGTCGGAAACCAGCTCGCGTTCGATCGCCTGCAGGGTGGACTGCCACAGCGGATCGCTCGGCGTGACGAAACCGACCGCCGGCATGGCGAGCAGCGCCGCGTCCAGCACGTTCTCGTCGTACGCCTGCACGAAGGTGCCGCGGGCCCGGTCGTATCCGCGCTCCATGACCTGGTTGTAGATGCGGTTGCGTTGCTCGGTCCAGCAGGTCATGTCCCCGGGGCGGCCGGTGCGGGTGGCCAGCCGGATGGCCCGGTCCAACGCGACCCAGGACATCACCCGACCGAAGGTGTAGTTGCGGGGGTGGTGGCGGCTCTCCCAGATGCCGGCGTCAGGTTGGTCCCAGTTGTGGCAGAGCCAGTCGACCAGCCGGACGGTGCTCTTCCACACCTGGTGCGAGACGCGGATGCCCTGCTCGTCGGCGAGGTGCATGGCGTAGAGGGCCTCGCCGTGGATGTCGAGCTGGAGTTGGTCGGCGGCGCCGTTGCCGATCCGCACCGGCCGGGAGCCTCGGTAGCCCTCCAGGTGGTCCAGCACCTCCTCGTGCAGGTCGGAGGAGCCGTCCACCCGGTACATGATCTTCAGCGGGTCCTGGTGGTCGCCGGCCTCGCGGATCCGCTCGTCGAGCCAGTTCATGTACCGGCTGACCTCCTCGGTGAAGCCGAGGCCGAGCAGTGCGTGCACGGAGAACGACGTGTCGCGTACCCAGGTGTAGCGGTAGTCCCAGTTGCGGGTTCCGCCGACCAGCTCAGGCAGCGCGGCGGTGGGTGCGGCGATCATCGCGCCGGTCGGCGCGTACGTCATGAGTTTGAGCGTGATGGCCGAACGCTCGACCATCTCCCGCCAGCGGCCGGTGTAGCGGGAACGTTCGAGCCAGCGCCGCCAGTAGTCCCGGGTCCACTCGAACATGCCCTGGATCTCTTCCGGCGCGAAAATACGCGGCTCGGTTCCGCCCGTCTCCAGGACCACCCCGCCGGTGTCGCCCTCGTTCAGCGTGCCGTACGCGACCAGGTCGCCGCCCTCAAGGTGGACGTCACCCTGTTCGGAGATCAGCCGCCGCACGGGGTCGACCGGGTTGAACGTCAGCGTCGCCGACCGGCTGCGGAAGACGTAACCGTTGTGGTGGCGCTCGAGCTGATGCTCTTCGCGGGCGTAGTCGAAGCGCGGGCGGCACTCCACCCGGAAACGCATGCTGCCCCGGACCATGGTGACGGTGCGGACCAGCCGATGCGCGTCGGTGGCCCGCTCGCCGGTGACCGGCATGAAGTCCATCACCTCGGCCACCCCGTCGGCGCTGATGAACCGGGTGATCAGGATGGGCGTGCCGGGGAGGTAGAGCTGCTTGGTCACGTACCGCACGTCGTGCGGCGCGATCTGGAAGTAGCCGCCCTTCTCCTTGTCCAACAGGGCGGCGAAGATGCTCGGCGAGTCGAACCGCGGCGCGCAGAACCAGTCGACGGTCCCGTCACACGTCACCAGCGCGGCGGTCTGCAGGTCGCCGATGAGCCCGTGATCCTCGATCGCCGGATAGCTGTCCACGTCTCTCCCCGGTTCGGCTGCGTCCTGCGCACCGAACCTAGGGGAGGAATTGTCGACTTAGGTGAGATTCACGTTCCGCCACCCTGTCGCGTGCCCGCACGTGCCACGGCGACGGCCGGGGTGCTGCGCCGCCTGGCCCCGGACGTCAGTGCAGCGGGCGGCAGGAGGAACGGATGACCAGCTCGGTGGGGAGCCGGATGTGGGTGTCGCGTTCGACGCCGGCGATCAGGTCGACGAGCAGGCGCAACGCCTCGGCGCCCATCCGTTGCAACGGCTGCATGATGGTCGTCAGCGGCGGGTTGACCAGCGCGGACTCCGGCACGTTGTCGAAGCCGATCACCGACAGGTCGTCGGGCACCGACAGGCCCATGTCGCGGGCCACTGTCATCGTGGAGATAGCGGAGAGGTCGTTGCCCGCGAAGATCGCGCTCGGCCGGTCGGTGAGGGCGAGCAGCTCCGCGGCGGTGCCGGCGGCACTCTCGATCCGGAACCCGCCGACGCGGACGAGCCGCTCGTCCACCGGCACGCCGGCCTCGGCCATCGCACTGCGGAAGCCGGCCTCGCGCAGCTGCGCTGACTTCAGGTCGGTGCGTCCACTGATGTGCCCGATCCGCGTGTGGCCGAGGGACAGCAGGTAGTTGGTCGCCAGCACCGCGCCGGCGAAGTTGTCCGAGTCGACGGTGGGCAGGTCGGACGGCCCGGTGTGTGGGTCGACGGCCACGACGTGGAAGCTGTGTTCGGTCTCGACCACTGTCGGTGTGACGATAACGGCGCCGTCGATGAGTGTGCCGGAGAGCCGGGCGAGCGAGCGCCGTTCCCACCCCACCGCGGCGCCCTCGCCGTCCCCGCTGGAGTAGGCAAGCAGTTGGTATCCGCTCCCGGCGACCTCCTGCGACGCCCCCTTGAGCAGTTCGGTGGAGAACGGCTCGAACTCGGCGACCAGGATGCCGAGCACGTTGGTGCGGTGGCTGCGCAGGCTCTGCGCCCCCAGGCTCGCCTCGTAGCCGAGCTCATGGATGACCCGCTGGACGCGCTCCACGGTCGCCTGGGCCACGCCGTAGCGGCCGTTGACGACCTTCGACACGGTCGCGACCGAGACGCCGGCAGTACGTGCCACATCCGACATCTTGACGCGCTGCTGAAACACCACGTCGATGATGATAGGGCCCCGCCGGGGGCCCGTCGTCAGCGACTCGAAAACGTTATCGATACCGATTGACATCAAGTTACATGACTGTAAAACTTCGCCGCAGGCCGAGTACCGCGACTGACTAGTCGAGGAGACATCGATGGCAACGAAGCGGCGTGCGAGTGCCGTTCTGGCACTGTTAATGACAAGTGTTGTCGTCCTCGCCGGGTGTTCCGGCGGCGGCGAAGAGGCGGCCCCTCAGAGCGAGCTGTACAAGGACCCGGTGACCCTGAGCTGGTGGCACAACGCCTCACAGGACGGGCCCGGCAAGACCTACTGGGAGAAGGTCGCCAAGGACTTCTCCGCACTTCACCCCACCGTGAAGATCGAGATCGAGGCGATCGAGACGAACCAGCTCCAGCGCACCCGGCTCCCTGCCGCGCTGCTGAGCAGCGACCCGCCGGACATCTTCCAGGCCTGGGGCGGCGGCGAGATGACCGAGCAGGTGGAGGCCGACTACCTCAAGGAGATCACCGACCAGACCAAGACCGAGGTCGGCGACATCGGCAGCGCCGCGGAGATCTGGCAGGTCAAGGGCAAGCAGTACGGCCTGCCGTTCCGGATGGGCATCGAGGGCGTCTGGTACAACAAGGAAATGTTCGCCAGGGCGGGCATCGCGGCTCCGCCGACCACCTTCGAGGAGCTCAACACCGCGGTCACCAAGCTCAAGGCGATCAACGTCATTCCGATCGCCGTGGGTGCCGGTGACAAGTGGCCGGCCGCGCACTGGTGGTACAACATGGCGCTGCGCGCCTGCTCGGTCGACGCCCTCAAGAAGGCCTCCGCGGAGAAGAACTTCGACGATCCGTGCTTCGTGAAGGCCGGCCAGGACCTGAAGGCGTTCATCGACACCAAGCCGTTCCAGCCCAACTTCATCGCCACGCCGGGCCAGAACGACCCGACCAGCGCCAACGGCATGCTCGCCAACGGCAAGGCCGCGATGGAGCTCATGGGTGACTGGAACCGCGGCACGCTGGACACCGTCACCACGGACAAGGCGAAGCTCGCGTCGTTCCTCGGCTGGTTCCCGGTGCCGGCGATCTCCGGTTCCCCGGGCGACCCGAAGGCGGCTCTCGGCGGTGGCGACGGGTTCTCCTGCGCCAAGAACGCCCCGGCGGAGTGCGTCGAGTTCCTCAAGTACCTCGTGAGCCCCGAGGTGCAGAGGGGCTACGCCGAGACCGGCACCGGCCTGCCTGTCGTCAAGGGCGCGGCGGACGCCGTGAAGGACCCCGCGCTGAAGTCCATCCTGGAGGCCACCTCCGGGGCGAGCTACGTCCAGCTCTGGCTGGACACTGCGTACGGCAGCACGGTCGGCAACGCGATGAACGACGCGATCGTCGCCATCTTCGCCGGCAACGGGACGCCTGAGAAGGTCGTCTCGGCAATGAAGGCGGCCGCAAGCAAGTGACCTCCGCCAACCAGATCCGTATGCCCGCCGGCGGCGCTTCCGCGTCGCCGGCGGGCCCCCACAAGGCCGGGCGCGACTCCGCCCGCCGAGCCGACAACCGCCGCAAGTGGTACGAGATCATCGGGCTCACCACGCCGGCCGTCCTGATCTACGTGATGTTCGTGCTGGTGCCGATGGGCTTCGCGGTCTACTACAGCCTGTTCCGGTGGCGCGGGGTCGGCCCTCCCACCGAGTTCGTCGGTCTGCGGAACTACACCCTCGCCTTCCAGGATCCGATCTTTCTCGACGCGTTGCGCAACAACGCGATCATCGTCTTCGGGTCGCTGCTGATCCAGGGCCCGATCGCCCTGGGCGTCGCCCTGCTGCTCAACCGTCGCTTCCGTGGGCGGGCAGTGTTCCGCCTGCTGGTGTTCGTGCCGTACGTGCTGGCCGAGGTCACCGTCGGCATCATGTGGAAGCTGCTGCTGACCGGCGAAGGCACTGTCGACGCGCTGCTGCGGTCCCTGGGTATGGGTGGCCTGGTGCAAGCCTGGCTGGCGGACCTGGATGTTGTCATCTGGACCCTGCTGGCCATCCTCACCTGGAAATACGTCGGCTTCGCCATCATCCTGCTCCTCGCCGGACTGTCCAATGTGCCCGATGAGCTGACCGAGGCGGCGGCCATCGACGGCGCGAGCTGGTGGCAGATCCAACGGCACGTCACGATCCCGCTGCTCGGCCCGACGATCCGGATCTGGATGTTCCTGTCCATGATCGGCTCGCTGCAGATCTTCGACATGATCTGGGTGACCTCGGTGCCCGCGGTGCGGTCCCTCGGCGCATCGGCCACCATGGCGACGTACATGGTGGACAACGGGTTCTTCGCCCGGCTGTGGGGCTACGGCAATGCTGTGGCGGTAATCCTGTTCGTCATCTCCTTCGTGGCGGCGCTGCTGTTCCAGCGGTTCCTGCTCCGCCGCGACATCGAGGGCGCCATCACCGGAAGGGCGAAGTGACGATGGCCGTGAACTCGGTTCTCCCCCCGTCCACCGGACGCCGTCAGGTCTCCTGGGGCACGCCGCTCACCTACGCGCTCGCCCTCGCGATCGCGGCGGTGTCGATCGCCCCGGTCATCTACGTGGTCATCGGAGGCTTCCGCACCACCCCGCAGATCGTCGCGGACCCGGCCGGCCTGCCCGACCCGTTCGTCTGGGACAACTACGCCAGGGTGCTGACCCAGAGCAACTTCTGGCAACAGGCGTTCAACAGCGCGGTCATCGCCCTGGGAACCACGCTGGCCGTGGTCGTGCTCGGACTCGCCGCCGCGTTCGTGCTCGCCCGCTACAGCTTCCGCGGGCGGGAAGGGCTCTACACCTTCTTCACCCTCGGTCTGCTGTTTCCGGCCGGGGCGGCGATCCTGCCGCTCTACCTCATGCTGCGTGACCTGAACCTGATCAACTCCTACTACGCGGTGATCCTTCCGCAGGTCGCCTTCTCCCTGCCACTGACGATCGTGATCCTGCGTCCCTTCCTCTCGGCCATCCCGCGAGAGTTGGAGGACGCAGCCGCCATCGATGGCGCGAGTCGACTCGGCTTCCTCTGGCGCGTCGCGATGCCGTTGTCGCGGCCCGCGCTCGTCACCGTTGGCGTCCTGGCGTTCGTGGCGAGCTGGAACTCGTTCCTGCTGCCGCTGCTCGTGCTCAGCGACGTCAACCTGCACACCCTGCCGCTGGGCGTGCAGAACTTCTCCAGCCAGTACACCACCGACACGGCAGGCGTCCTCGCCTTCACCTCGCTGGCGATGCTGCCGGCACTGCTCTTCTTCACGCTCGCGGAGAAGCAGATCGTCGGAGGCCTGCAGGGCGCGGTCAAGGGCTGAGCGGCAGCGGCACGAGCACAACCACAGGAAGGCACAGCATGACTGAGGTCCACACGGTAGTGGGCGGGCCGACGCCGGCTCAGACAGGGCCCGAGCACGGACGACCGGACGCTCGCGACGGCGAGGCCCGCGTCCGCGATCTCCTCGGCCGAATGACGATCGAGGAGAAAATCGCCCAGCTCGTCGGCTTCTGGGAGAAGGAAGACGGCGAGGCGGTGGCCCCTATGCAGGGGGAGTTCGGCGGGAACGCCAAGCTCGAAGAGTTCTCCCGGCACGGGCTCGGTCACCTCACCCGCACCTACGGCACCCGCCCCGTGGACGCGGCCGAACACGCGCCCTGGTTGTGGAAGTTCCAGCGCGACCTGGTCACCGGAACCCGGCTCGGCATCCCGGCGATCGTCCACGAGGAGTGCCTCACCGGGCTGTCCGCGTGGAAAGCAGCCACCTTCCCCACCCCGCTGGCCTGGGGTGCCGCGTTCGACCCCGAACTGGTCACCGAGATGGCCGCGGCGATCGGCGCCTCGATGCGGGCCCTGGGCATCCACCAGGGGCTCTCTCCGGTGCTCGACGTTATCCGTGACCCCCGCTGGGGCCGGGTGGACGAGTGCATTGCCGAAGACCCGTACCTGGTCGGCACCATCGGCACGTCGTACGTGCGCGGTCTGCAGTCGCAGGGGGTGCACGCCACCCTCAAGCACTTCGCCGGATACTCCGCCTCGCGCGCCGGGCGCAACTTCGGCCCGGTGCACATCGGCCGCCGGGAACTGGCCGACGTCCTGCTCCCTCCGTTCGAGATGGCGATCATCGACGGTGACGCCCGCAGCGTCATGCACTCGTACACCGAGATCGACGGGATGCCCGTCGCCGCCGACCCGACCATGCTGACCGGCATCCTGCGCGACCAGTGGGGCTTCGACGGCACGGTGGTGGCCGACTACTACGGGGTCGCGTTCCTGAACCTGTTGCACCACGTGGCGAGCGATCACGCGGAGGCGGCCGGGCAGGCGCTGACCGCCGGCCTCGACGTCGAACTGCCGACCGGAGACGCCTATCTGACCCTGGGGGAGTCGGTGCGGGCGGGCGCCCTCGACGAGGCGCTCATCGACCGCGCGGTGCTACGGGTACTGCGCCAGAAGCTGGACCTGGGTCTGCTCGACGCGACCTTCGACGACGAGCCGCCCCAGGCGATCGACCTCGACTCGCCGGAGCACCGGTCGATCGCCCGCCGGCTCGCCGAGGAATCGATAGTGCTGGTCGCCAACCAGGACGCGCTGCCGCTGCCGTCGGGGCGAAGGGTGGCCCTCATCGGCCCGAACGCCGACCGGCAGAGCGCGCTCTTCGGGTGCTACTCGTTCCTCAACCACGTCCTCGTCCAGCACGCCGGCGTGGAGACCGGCATCGAGGTGTCGACAGTGCTCGACGCCGTGCGGGCCGAGTTCGGCGGCGACCTCGTTACCTGGGCACGCGGCTGCGACGTGGACACCGACGACCGGTCCGGCTTCGACGAGGCCGTCACCACGGCCTCCGACGCGGACGTCGCCGTCCTGGTCGTCGGCGACCACGCCGGCCTCTTCGGGCGCGGCACCGTCGGCGAAGGCTGCGACCGGGACGACCTGGAACTGCCGGGCGTCCAACGCGAACTGGTCGAGTCGGTGCTGGCGACCGGCACACCTGTCGTCCTCGTGCTGCTCACCGGCCGGCCGTACGCGATCGGCTGGGCGCTCTCACGATGCGCGGCGGTGGTGCAGGCGTTCTTCCCGGGTGAGGAGGGCGCCGGGGCGATCGCGGGAGTGCTCTCCGGGCGAGTCAACCCGTCGGGCCGGCTGCCGGTCAGCCTGCCCGGGTCGGCCGGCGCGCAGCCGTACTCCTACCTGCACCCCACCCTCGGCGCGGGGAACGCGGGGACCAACCTGCTGGCGACGCCCGTGGCGCCGTTCGGCCACGGCCTGTCCTACACGACGTTCGCGTACAGCCAGCTCACAGTGCCCGCCACCGTGCCCACCGACGCGGCGATAGGGGTGACAGTGCGGGTGACGAACACCGGCGCGGTCGCCGGCGACGACGTGGTCCAGCTCTACGGTCGCGACCTGGTCGCCTCGGTGACCCGGCCGGTGGCGCAGCTGCTCGGCTACCGGCGAGTCCATCTGGAACCGGGCCAGTCCGTCACTGTCGAGCTGACCGTGCCCACCACCCGTCTGGCCTTCTCCGACCGCACGTTCACCCGCGTGGTGGAGCCCGGCGACGTCGAGCTGTGGGTCGGCACCAGCGCGCGGCGGGACACCCAGGCGGTGACCACGCTGGTCGGTGACACCGTCCCGGTCACCACCGCCTCCCCACGCTGGACCACCACCGACGTCCGCTGACAGCCGGTCCGCCGACTGTCCCCAGCGGGCAGTCGGCGGACCGGTCCCACTCGCACGCCGATCTGCGCGCTGACCTCACACGGAAAGCGAAGGGCCCGGCGCGTGCGAGCCGGCGACGCCAGCACCACGAGGTGTCACTCGGGCACGCGGTCCTGGTGGGGGCCGAGCTGGCTGATCTCGTACCCGTCGGGATAGCTCTTGGCTGTGATCCCGTCGGCGAACAACGCGGTCGTCCGCGGCGCACCGAACCATCGCTGCAACCGCGAGCGCGTCCGCAAGGCCAGGTGCAACCCCGCCCGGACCGGCCAGACCGGCGTGCCGACCCGCGTCGCGCCCCGCAGCGGCGCGTCGTACAGGGCGCTGACCAGTGCGTTTCCCAGTGGGGCGAGCATTCGGGGGATCCGGGTGAGCATCAGCATGCGGGTGGCGCGTTCGATGGCCGCCGCGTCGTCGTTGGGTTGCAGGTGAGCGGCGTCGTACGCGTCGAACCAGGTCTCGAACTCGTCGTACGACCCGGGGATGTCGGTGATGCCCATCCGTCGGCCGAGCTCCCGATAGAACAGGTGCGTGGCGTGACGTTCGTGGCAGCAGGGTGGGCGCCAGCCGTACTCCTGCAACCACCGGGTGGGGATCACGACCAGGCAGCCGAGGACGTAGCGGAAGTCGTCGTTGCTGATGTCGTACCGGCCGTGGATCTGGTTGACGCGCCGCAACGCCTCGCGGCCCCGAGGCTGGTCGAAGCCGTTGAGCACCATCTCGTACATCAGCAGGCCGGTGTCGTCGATCCGCTTCTGGGTGCGTTCGGTCAGCTCGCCCGTGGCGGTGTGCACCGTGGCGATGGCGGGGATGGAGAACGACCGGTTGAAGGCGAGGTTGAGCCCCAGCTTCATGTCCCACGGAAACTCGTAGCGCAGCATGGTCTGGTAGATGACCAGGTGGTCGCGCTCCGGGTCGAGAGCACGGGTGCGGGTCAGGTTGTCGTAGCGGCCTCTCATCGGCGGACCCCCGGGTTCTGGTCATCCATCCAGGTGACGGTTGTCAGCGGGCTGCCACGGGCGGTGCGCCATCAACCGAGTGTACGGGTGGCGGGGTGGGTCAGGTCGGCTCGCCGGTGGTCGGTAGCACCGCGATCAGGTCGAGCACCTCGACGGTGTTGGCCGGGCCGACGGTGTCGGTGAGGATGGCGGTGAACGCCTCGTCGCCGAGCCCGGCCCGCAGTTCGCGCAGCGCGTTGAGGTCCAGCGCCGCGTTCGTCGACCCGATCTGCCGGTCGATGCTCAGTGCCTCGACGATCAGTGGGATGCCCTCCGCCGGGTGGCCCTGCTCGACGCGCAGCTGCCCGATCGCCACCTGGTCCAGTGCCACCTCCTCCCAGTTGCCCTGCTCACGGTCGATCCGCAGGCAGGTCCGGTAGCACCGTTCGGCCAGGACCCGGTCGCCGCGCAGACCGGCCACCCGGCCAAGGTGGAAGGTGCTGTTGGAAACGCCCGACAGGTTCCCGAGCCGCTTCTTGATCGCGATGGAGCGGCGGTAGAACTCATCCGCGTCGGCGAGGTCCTCCTGCTCCTCACAGACCCGGCCGAGCTGGTGCAGGACGATGGCCTGGTTGGGCTCGTGGCGCAGCACGCGGTAGACCTGCAGCGCCTGCTCGTAGCGGGACCGGGCTTCGGCCAGCCGGCGGGTCTCCAGGCCCACCCGGCCGAGGTCCTCGTGGCACTTGGCGACCCCCGCCTGGTAGCCGGCGGCGGCGCAGATCGGCAACGCCCGCAGCAGGCACATCCGGGCGGTGCCGAACTCACCCGCCTGGGCGGCGGTGATGGCGAGCAGGACGTAGCCACTGCCGAGCGGCGTCGGGTGGGAGCCGTCGAACCGGAACCGCAGGTACGCCTCGACCCACTCGGCCCGCTGCGCCGCCTGCCGCCGGTCGAGGTGCCGGGCCAGCAGGTCGGAGAAGGCTCGCGCGCCCAGTTCCAGGCGCTGCACGGCCAGCCATTCCAGTGCCGCCTGGAGCGGCGGCTCGTCGTCCCCGCCGATCGCGTTGAGGGTGTGCGGCACCGCCTCGGCGGCCCGGCCGAGGACTGTTCGGACGCCGCCGAGCAGTTCGTCGCAGCGGCGCAGCAGCGGGTCTTCGCCGAGGGCCGCGACGATCGTCCGGGCGCGGGCGAAACAGCTCTCGGCGAATTCGAGGTCGTCGAGGTCGCGGGAGAGGTGACCGAGCAGCAGCGAGCACTCCGCGATGTGACCGTTGCTGCCGACCTCCTCGAAGATCTTCAGGGCGGCGCGGACCCGCTCCTCGGCGGTCTCGTACGCGAACCTGGCGAGGTCGATCCGCCCGAGCATGACCAGCCCGCTGCCCTGCTGGACCCGGACGCCCAACCGTCCGTAGGCGGTGATCGCCACCTGGATGCACTGCTCGGCCTTCACGAGGTCGCGGGCCTCGAAGGCGAGTACGCCGATCTGGTGGTGGCTCGCCGCGATCCCCTCCAGGTCGTCGAGGTCCCGGGCGATCGCCAGCTCCTCCAGGTAACGCGACATGGCCAGCTTGGCGTCGCCGTTGCCGCGGGCGATGCCGGCGAGCTGGTGCAGGGTCCGGGAGACCGCCGAGCGGTCGTCGAGCCGGCTCAGGATCGTCAACGCCTCCTGGAACAGCCGGTCCGCGGTTGCCCGGTCACCCCGGTTGTCGGCGACCAGGCCCAACTGGTGCAGGAGTTTGCCGACCCCGCTGTCGTCGCCGAGATCCCGGTAGACGGCAAGCGCCGCCTCGTAGCGCTGCGTCGCCTGCGGGTACTCGCCCCGGCTGAGGTGCACGTCGCCGAGTCCCTTCAGGAAGCTCGCCCCGCGCGCCGAGCCGGGGGGCGCCATCGGCAGCAGCTCCCGCCAGATCTTCTCCTCCCAGGCCCAGTGCCCGGCCGCGTGCAACTCCTGGCAGGCCAGTTCGGAGTAGGTGACGACCTCGTCGGTGTCACCCGCCACCAGGTGGTGGTACCGCGCCTCGACGGCCCGGCGGATGTAGTCGTGCTGGTCGGTGCTGGACCGGGCCCGCCAGCCCCAGTAGCGGCCCGCCCGGCGATGCGCGTCCACCACCGCGTCGCGGCCGGCGATCCGCAGCAAACTCGCCGCCGTCCACCGGTGCACCAGGTGGCCCCCGGTCACCGGGGCGAGCAGCCCCAGCTGCGACAGCGTCTCGACCGACTCGTCCAGTCCCGCCGGTTCCGGTGGTGGGTCGTCGCCGTCCGTCGGGTCGGCGAGCTGCCAGGCGAGGCCGGTCCGGTCCGCCGGGGTGCGGTACACCGCCGCGCCGAGCAGCAACCGACGGGCCGCCGGGACGGCCTCCAGGCGGGCGAGCAGCCGGGGCAGCAGCACATCCTCGGCGGCCAGCGCGCCGGCCTCGGCCAGCGGCGTGCCGACCTCGGCCGGCCCGGCGTCCCGGCCACCGCCGGCCGCGGCCAGGCGGCCGGCCACCTCGTCGGATCGCGCGTTGCCGCCGTGCAGCAGGCCGTCGAGGTATTCCAGCGCGCGCGGGTGACCACCCAGCCGGTGCCACATCCGTTGCTGTTCGGCCGGCGCCAGTTGGCCGATGCCCGGCAGCCGCCAGAGCAGCTTGCGGGTCTCCTGCCAGGAGAGCGGACCGAGGTGACAGGTTTCCAGACCGGCGACCGGGAACGGGTGCCGGCTGGTCACGACCAGCTCGTGGTGGGACGCCCAGGCGGCGAGGAACGCGGCCAGGTCCGCGTCGGCCAACCGGTGCTCGGCGTCCAGGGCGTCCTCGGCGTTGTCGAGGACGAGCAGCAGTGCCGGGCCGTCGGTGCCGATCGCGTCCAATCGTCGCCGCCAGTCCTGGCCCGGCGCGGCGAGGGCGACGAGCCATCGCCGCAGCGGGTCGTCCGGTGCCGCCCGGGCGCACCGGCTCTCCACCTGGCGGCGCAGCTCGTCGAGGATCCCGTCGACTGCGGCGTCGCCGTGGGTCGCCACGACGATGCCGCCCGTGTCGCGGAACCGTCGCGCGAGTTCCGCGGCGAGACTCGTCTTGCCGATCCCGCCGATGCCGTGGACGAGCACCCGAAGCTTTCCCCGCGACAGCCGACGCAGGATCTCCCGGCGGCCCACGAAGTCCGTGGGCGCGCGCACCACGCCGTCCCCGACGATCGACTGGACGGGCGGCGCGGCGACGGCAGCGCCGCCCCGTCCGCCGGCCAGCCGCAGCCCGGGATCGGCCAGGAACAGCGTCGGCACCCACCACTCGGCGGCGGTCGGGGCCAGCTCGCGGCGTACGGCGGAGACCTCCGCCAACAGCTCCGGCTCGCTGCTGGCGGCCAACCGCTCGTAGAGCCGAGCGCAGAACTCGATGGTGTACCCGTCGCTGACCGTCCCGTTCATCGCTAGCACCGCCGGCGCGCCGTGGGTCAGCAGCGCGCCGGCCAGTCCGGGCAGCTCCCGTTGATCCTGCCGGGCGGTGGAGCAGCCGGCCAGCACGATCAACGGTACGGTCCGGCCCAGCGGCAGCACCTCGGCCAGGAACCGCGCGGCGTCCACGCGGTCCTCCGTGCCGGTGGGGGTCTCCAGCAGCAGCGCGCCGGGGCGCGCGTGACTGGAGACGTGCAGGACGTGGAAGGGCTCCTCGGCGAGGGCGGCCCGGATCGCGGCGGCGCTGCCCCACTCCAGGACGCGCACCCTCACCCCGTGCCGATGCCCGGGCTCCACAGCGCCGAGGATCCGACCGAGTTCCCGCTCGTGGTCCAGCAGCGGGTGGGTCGAGTCGTCCGGGCTCGCGATCGCCGCGAGCATCCGCAGCGGGCCGTCCACCCGGACCGTGGGTGCCGGTATGTCGGGGCCGATCCGGCAGACGTCGACGTCGGGGCGCAGTGCCAGCGGCAGTTCCTCGCCGGGCAGCACCAGGGTTTCCCAGGGCAGGTCGGCCAGGGCCGGGTCGGCGACCTCGATGCCGAGCCGGTGCCGGCCGGGGCGGTCCAGTTCGGCGCGCAGGGCCGGGCCGGGGGCGTCGAGGAAGCGGCGGCCGAGCACGACGCCGACCTCGTACGACAGCTCCACCGAGGGGCCGCCGCGCAGTCGCCAGAGCAGGTCGGCGCTACGTTGGTCGGCGGGGCCCACCGGGTGCCGACGCCGGTCTCCCCGAACGGCCAGGACCACGTCGGTCGCGCTGACTGTCAACCGGATCACGAAGGCCCCCCCTGCGGTCGCCCGGCGGACGACCCGACGCCGAAGTGGATTGCCGGACTGACCGATACTGTATCCATGGCTGACGATCCTGAGGAGATTGCGCACGTCAACGCCGTGCGGATCAACGACAGCGGCGAGCTGGAGTTCTTCGACGGCCAGCGCTGGGTGCCGTACACCGATCTGCCCGACGACGAGAACGGTCCGCTGGGTGTCGTCTTCCGCGACGACAGCCGATGACCGGGGAGTCGCCGACGGGCGGCGCGGGACTGGACGCGCTGCCGTCCCCGTTGGACTCCGTCGCTGACAGTCGGGCGGCGGCTCGGTGGATCATCTCCTCGGCCGGCGCGGTGGGCGCGCTGCTGCTCGGCGGCGGCCCGCTGATCGCCGCCGGCAAGGTCACCGACTGGGCCCACGCGGCGTGGGCGGGCGGCGGTCTGCTGGTGACGCTGCTCGGCGTGGCCTGGGCGATCTGGCGGACCAGCGAGGTGCTCGTCCCGCCGATGACCACGCCGGCGACGCTCAGCGGGCCGGAGCTGCGCGGCCTGCGCGAGCGGCTGGAGGCCGAGCCCTGGTACCACTTCGGCGGGTACGCCGTCGACGTCGACGGTCTGCTGCGTCATCGCCGCATCGCTGCGGAGATCACCCGCCGCCTGTCGACGGTCCCGCCGCAGGAGCGGGCCGCACTCCGGGCGGGGCTCGCCACCGCGCGCCGCAACATCGCCCGGACCGATCCGTACCTGCGCTGGCTGCTCGCCACTGCGCACGCCTGGCAGGTCCGGGAGGCGTTGCGCCGGGCCCGACGGCAGACCTTCCTGGCCGCCGCGCTGGTGGTGGTCGGGGCGGTGGTGTTCATCGCCGCGACCGCCGGATAGCGCGCCGCTTTCGTCGGGCTACGACGACAGCGGCGCGCCATCCAGCCGTCGGTCAGTACGGATATCCGGGAACGTTCAGTCGCACGCTGTACAGCCCGGAGTCGCCCCACCGGCCCGACGTGACGAAGAGGGTCTGCCGGTCGGGGCCGCCGAACGCCACATTGGTGGTGCCGGAGTTGCCGGACCGGATCGTGCCGAGCTGGGTGCCCGCGGGGGAGTAGACGTGGACCAGGGAGTCCCCGCCCGAGGTCCAGTACACGTTGCCGGCGCAGTCGATCGTGCCGCCGTCCGGGCCGCCGATGTAGTTCACGAAGACGCTGCGGGCGCCGATGCTGCCGTCGGGCTGGACCGCGTACTTGTAGATCTTGTTCTCGGAGTAGGCGCCCACGTACAGCGCGGTTCCGTCCGGTGAGAGCGAGATGCCGTTGGGTTGGCGCAACCGGTCGTCGACCAGCGACACCTGCCCGTTGGAGACGCGGAAGACGCTGGTACGCCCGCTCATCTGGTCTGGGCGGTTGCCGCGCTGGAAGTTGGGGTCGGTGAAGTAGACGACGCCGTCGGAACGGACCGCGACGTCGTTCGGCGAGTTGAAGGCCCGGCCCTGGTAGTTCGGCGCGACGGTGCTGCGGGCCCGGTCGCTCAGCCGGTAGGCGGACACGCTGCGCTGGTCGTGGGTGGCCGCGACGAGCTGCTGGCCGTCGGCGCTGAGGGCCAGGCCGTTGCTGCCGGCGTCGGCGATGAACGTGTCGAAGCTCGCCGGCGGGGTGAACCGGCGGATCGTCGACGGCTGGACGTTGTACGGCCCGGTGCCGGCGGTCATGTCGGAGAACAGCAGGTAGCTGCCGTCGGCGACCCAGACCGGCCCTTCGAGGAACGTGAACCCGCCCTGGATTCGCGGGGCCGTCACGGTGCTGGCCGGCAGCGGCGGGCCGTAACTGGCCCCCGTCGGGCAGGCCCCGGGCGGTGCGCCGGGCGGACCGGCGAGCGCGGCGTGAGCGCTGACATGCGTGGCGGCGACGGCAGCACCGGCGGACAGGGGGGTGGCGGTGACCGCCAGGCACAGGCCGGCCAGTGCGGCAATGGTTGGACGCCAGGTCATCGAATACTCCAATCGGCGTCGAGGGTGGCGATGGCCGGCGTGCGAGGTCGGTGGCTGGCACGGCGTGAGGGCGGGCCGTCGATGTGGGTATTCGGGAGCCTAGGTGATGAGCTGGCCACCCGCAGCAATCTTTCGCCGTTGATCCCGATCGGCACGAGGGCCAGAAACACAAAGACGCTGGTCAATGTCAGTGCGGTCTCCGGAAATCTTTCCGGTACAACCACAGTGGACAGCTCAGTGATGGCGGGACACCCCCGGGCCCGGCCGAGCGGTAGGGCTTCCGACCGTTCTTCGACGGGGACGCAACCTGATGACCGTCCGGTCCCGTCGAGCATGCGGAGGAGGGAGCCTCGATGGTGGAAGCCGAGGGTGAGTTCGTGGAGTACGTCTCCGCGCGACTGCCGAGCCTGCATCGGACCGCGTTCCTGATGTGCGGCGACGCCCATCTGGCCGACGACGTGGTGCAGCAGACGGTGACGGCGCTCTACGTGAACTGGCGCCGGGTCAGCCGGGCCGACAACGTCGACGCGTACGTACACCGGATGCTGGTGCACAAGCTCGTCGATGAGAAGCGGTTGAACTGGGCGAAGGTTCGCCTGCTGGGGTCGGTGCCGGTGCCGGAGCGCTCACCGGTGACACCGCACGACGACCTGGCCGAGCGAGACAACCTGCTCGCCGCGCTCGCCAGCCTCCCGCGCGGCCAGCGCACCGTGCTGGTCCTGCGGTTCCTGTGCGACCTGTCGTTGACCGACACGGCCGCCGCGATGGGCTGCTCGGAGGGCAACGTGAAGTCGCAGACGGCTCGAGCGTTGGCGGCCGTCCGCCAGGTGCTCGACGTGACCGAGATGTCAGTGAGGAGTCCGAGATGACCACCGTGGACGAGCAGCGGATCGCCGAGCTGTTGCGGGCGGCGCCGGTGCCGGAGCCTCGGGTCGACCTGAGCCGGGCGGTCCGCGACGGTCGGCGGCGCCGACGGCGTCGCCGAGTCGGTGGGATCGCCGCGCTGGTGGTGCTGGCCGGGGTCGGTGTCGTGGGTGCCGTTCAGGTCGGTGCGACCACCGGCCCGCCGGGTCCGACCCCGCCCGCGCTCGCGGTGACACCGGAGAACACCGGGTCGATCGCCCCGCGCCCGCCGGTCACCTGCCAGGCGTCGTGGTTGCCGCAGCCGGTCAAGGGTCCGGTCGCGGTGGCCAAAAGCGTTGATCCCACCGGACGGCACATCGTCGGCGACATCGGCACCGGGCAGGAGGACGGACGGGTAGTGCTGTGGACCGACGGCCGGCCGGTCGTCCTGCCGGCGACCGCGCGGCACGCGGCCGCGGTCAACACCCGTGGCTATGTGGTGGGCACCAACGGAGACGGCACCGGATGGCTGTACCGGGACGGGAAGCTGCGTTTCCTGGCCACGCCGCCCGGCTACGACACGGTGCTCGTGCACGCCATCAACGGCCGGGGCGACATCGTGGGCACCGCCGACCGGTCCGACGACTCGCACCAGGCTGTGCGTTGGTCGACGGACCACCCCCAGAAGTACCGGTTGGTCGGCCAGCGGGGGTCGTCCGCGACCGGGATCACCGAGGACGGCACGATCGTCGGCACCGTGGGCGAACAGCCCTACCGATGGACGCCGCAGGGCGTCGGGGCGACGTTGGCGGTGCCCGACGGCTACCCGCGGGCGTCGGTCGAGTCGGCGCGGGGCGAATGGGCGATCGGCATGGTTCCCGGCGACCAACGCAGCGGTGCCGTGCAGATGCTGCCGGTGCGGTGGAATCTCACCACGGGAGCGGTGAGCCTGTTGCCCTTCCCGGGGGCGAGCGCCATCGCCGGCAGTGGTGACGTGCTGGTCGCCGACGGTGCGCCGCTGGTCGTCGCCCCGGACGGCACCTCCCGCCGATTGGCGGGCCGACCGGAGGTGCGGGCGACCGAGGCGGGCACCTACACGGCCGAGGCGATCAGCGACGACGGTCTGACGGTGGTCGGGGCCGTCTACGAGAACCGGGCGTATCGGCCGCTGGTATGGCGGTGCACGCGCTGAAAGGGTGAGCAGCCCAATCTGAACTCCGTCGTGGGGGCGTGCCGTCCGGACCGTTTCAACCGAGCCGGTCCGTGGGTACGCTCCCACCGCTGATCACCCGACCGACGGAGACTCCCGTGATTATGGCTCTGCTGCTCGACCTCGCCAACATCGTCGGTGGCTTCCTGCTCGCCGTTGCGGTGCTGCGGCTGCTGCCGCGCGTCGGCGACGACCTGGGCCGCCTCGCCGGTCGGGCCGCCCCGATCGCGTGGGTGGTCGGCCTCGTGGCCCTGGTGACCGGCGGCTACTACCTCATCGTCCATTTGGTGTCCGGGCCCCGGGTGTTCCACTTCGAGGTGGTGGGGATCGGTGTGGGGCTCGCCCTGCTGTGGGACCGGTTGACCGGGCGGTCGACGCCGCGCGACGAGCGGTCGGACGGCGCCACCGGCGTCCGGCTGTTGCTCGCGATCTTCGGCCTCATCGCGATCGTCGTCGGCGTCCAGGGGCTGTTCACCCCCGACGGGTGACAGCCAGTCACGCGGTCAGATGGTGGACGGTCGCGGCGCCCGGGTACCCCCGGCGCTGGCGATCAGGAGTATCACCGCTGGTAGGAACGCGACGCCGATGCCCAGCCCGAGCAGCAGACCCCATCCCGTGAGGACGAGCGCGGCCACCAGATCGGCGACCACGGTCAGCCGACCGACCCGTTGCGCGAGGACGGGCAGCAACGCCGCGACGACGGGAACGCCGAGCAGGTAGCCGGCCGCCGCGCCCGAGTCGTCCACGGTGAAGGGAACCAGCACGGCGGCCACCAGCACGGTGATCGCCAGGGCCGACCATCTGAGCACCGAGCGGGTGTTGGCCGGCTTACGGATCAGGACCACGAGACCGACGAGCAGGACACCCACGATTGCGCCGACGGTCGCCAGACCAGTCATAAATGCCCTCCTCGACCGCAGCGGGTGGCGTTTAATCGAAGACGGCGGATCGTCGCCCCCGCGTCTCACGATACGGCTGGTCGGCCAGCCGCACGAGATCCAGCGTCGAGCAAGGAGGTCCTGGCATGCCTCTCCTGCGAATCCACCTCGGCACCGACCGGGGCACCGCCCGCCGGGTGTTGCAACTGCATCAGCAGGGCAGGGCCCATCACGAGTCGCGGGAGGCGGCCCGGGAACAGGCGTGGCGTCAGGGCCGCACCCCGGCCGGTGACCCGGTCTTCGTCGGCGTCACGAACGGCCGCCGCGACGTGCAGTTGCTCTACGACGTCGAGGTCTACTCGGAGGCGACCGGTTGAGCGGACGTCAGCCCGCGTCCAGCACCTCCCGCAGCCGCGCGGCGAACTCCTCGGGCTTGCCCGCGTAGCCGAACTCGCCGCCGAGGAACCCGCCGTGGTGGCTCGGGAACACCACGGCCTCCTGGCCGAGCAGCGCCGCGAGGCCCAGGGCGGTGCGGGCGGTGTACGTGCCAGCCGACTCCTCGCCGACAGCGACAACGATCCGGGTGGGCGCGGCGGTGAGCACGCTCGCGTCGGGACGGTAGTCGGTGATCGCCCACGAGTTCTGCGACAGCAGCGGGTCGTCGCGGCTGCCATCGTCGTCGGCGGCCATGCCGAACATCGCCGGGTCGGGAGCGGGCTGGGCGAAGTAGGCATCGGTGAACTCGCCCTGCCATGACGTCATGGCGATGAACGCGGCCATCCCCGCCCCCGAGCCCTTCGCCTGGTACGCCTCGTAGAAGCCGGCTCGGGCGCGCTCGGCGGCCGTGGCGTCGGGGAGCACAGCGTTGATCGGCGGTTCGTGCGCCACCAGGGTGGCGACGTCGTCGGGTTGGGTGGCGACCAGTTCGAGTGCTGTCACCGCGCCGCCGCTACTGGCGAACACGTCGACCGGACCGACGTCCACCGCCTGGATGAGCGCGTGCAGGTCGGCGGCCTGCTGCTGCGGCGTGTGGTCGGACCGACCGTCCTTGCGGACGCTGCGGCCCAGACCACGCGGGTCGTAGGTGAGCACCGTGCGGTCCGTGAAGTGCGGCGCGAGCTGTACGAAGCCCTCGGCCGCCATCGGCTGGCCGATCATGAGCAGCGCGCGATGGGCGCCAGCGGGAGGTAGCGGGCCGCGGACGTCGTAGACCAGGTCGACGCCGGGAATGGCCAGGGTGTGCGTCTGGGTGTCCTGCATTCGATGAGACTACGGACGGCCGACCTGTGTCGGGGTGCCTTGCGGGCGGCGAGCCGTCGGGTTCTTCGGGACGGCGCTCGCGCGTCGGGTGCTACCGATCGGTGGTACGGCGGATGGCCGCGGCCATCTGCGACGAGTCGTGGCCCGGCTCGACTCCGTCGACGAGAATCACCTCGCCGGTGAGGTGCCTCGTCCGCAGGGGCTTGATCTCCTGATAGGCGCTGGACCGGTACCAGGAGCGGGCCCGGCTCAGGTCGGGGAACTCGATGACGATCACGTCGCCGGGCCAGTCGCCCTCCAGGACGTCGACGGCGCCGCCGTGGACGATGAACCGGCCCGCGAAGGGCGCGAGGGTGGCGTCGATTCGCTCCAGGTACGTCAGCACCTCGGCGTGGACGGGTGCCTTACGGAGGTGTGCGAGCGCGTACGCGGTCATGGTTGTCGGTCCTTCGCGTTGTGTTTTCTCAGGTGGGAGTCGATTTTTTCAGCGTCGTGGTGGGCTGTCGATTACCTCGCAGGTAATGGCTCGGCCGTCGGTGCGGAACTAGGGTCGGTGAGTGAGGATCTCGACCCGACACGGGCGACCAGTGGGGGAGCTGCTGCGCGACTGGCGCCGGGCTCGCGGAATGAGCCAGCTCGACCTGTCGATCGAGGCGGGAGTGTCGGCCCGGCACCTGAGCTTCGTCGAGACCGGGCGGTCCCGGCCGAGCCCCGACCTCATCCTGCGGCTGGCCGAACACTTGGAGATGCCGCTGGCCGAGCGCAACACGATGCTGCTGGCCGGCGGTTACGCGCCCGCCTTCCCGCGCCACGAACTGGGCGACCCCGAGCTGACACCCGTCCGGGCCGCCGTACGGCGGATCCTCGATGGTCACAGCCCGTACCCCGCGCTGCTCGTCGACCAGCACTGGCACCTCGTCGACGCCAACCCCGCCGTCGCCCTGTTCACCATGGACGCGCAGCCCCACCTGCTCACTCCACCGATCAACGTGTTGCGCCTCAGCCTGCACCCCGACGGTCTGGCACCGCGCATCGTCAACCTGCCCGAGTGGCGCGCCCACCTGCTGAAACGGCTGCACCAGCAGGCGGCGACAACCAACGACCCGATCCTGTACGACCTGCACGAGGAGCTTCGCGGTTATCCCGGTGGCGACGTCGAGACGATACCGCCAGGCGATGCCCTCTCACGTGTTCTCGTCCCGCTGCGCTACCGGCACGGTGACCAGGAGTTGTCCTTCGTCAGCACCACGACCCTCTTCGGTACGCCGCGGGAGGTCACAGTCGCCGGGTTGGCCGTCGAGGCGTTCTTTCCCGCTGACTCGGCGACCACGCAGACCCTCCGGGCCCGTGCCGATCATGACTCGGCTGCCCGTCATCCTGCGGGAGCGGGCGGCGGCTGACGGAGCGCGTCGCCGATGATGCCGGGCATCCGCCGGGCCACTCCCGCAAGGAGATCCGCTACCTGCACTCGCGGATCGTCTCGGGAGTCGACCATCACCAGCCCCGCCAGGGGCGACACCCCGTTCGGCAACGTCCCAGCCCCGTCGACGCCGGCCGCCGACGCGTCGCCGTCGGCCAACACCCGCTGCAGGCGGGTCAGTCGGTCGGCCGTCAGGGCGCTCTGCTCGTCGTGGGTCACCAGCACCTGCCGCTGGCCGCCGCTCCAGGACAGGACCGTCTCCGCCAGCGCCGGCAGCAGCGGTTCCAGTGGGGGAGGGACCGTGCGGTCGTCGACGTCGAGCCTGGCCACCACGGCCCGCACGTGACTCGGGCGGAGCCCGTCGAGGACGGCGTCGGCCACCGTGCCGAGGCCGTGGCGTCGCAGCGCGTCCCGGGCCTGGAAGAACCGCCGCACGGTCTGGTCGACCGGAAGTCGCCGCTTCATCCGGACCAGATCGACGAACGCCGAGAGGAAGGCGGCCCAATCGCCGTCGGTCGAGCGTCCGGCCTCGTGCAGGGCGAGAGCCGCCGGATGGTGCTCGCGCGCCAGGCGGGTACCCGCCGCGTACGACGGCTCGGTGAGCAGGAAGTCCACGATCCGGGTGACGAGGAAGAACTCCTTGTCGATGAGGTGGACGTGCGCGCGGCCGGCCAGCGCAGCCAGGAACCACTCCAGTGCCTCGTCCGCGCCCGAGCCGCGCAGGAACCGGCCTGACTTGAGCTCGTGCGGCGCGAACCGGAACCCGGACCGCAGGGCGGTGATGAGCGCGACCGCCTCGTCGACGGTCAGGTCGACGCTCGCGTGCGTGATCACCGGGGCGGTCGAGTGCAGCAGGTTCGTACCCGAGAATCCCGACTCGTCGCAGGCGATCTCCACGACGGCCCCGACCACCACCGCGCCGCCGGGCGGTAGTCCACCTTGCAGAGGCGATCTCACCCCCGAACTCCCGCCATGCCGCCCATGGTCACCTGTGCGCCGGCAGAGAACAACCCGATTGCGTACGGGAGTCGCAGCCCGCGATGTGCGCTCCGGTGTGCAGACCATCGCGGACGCCCTGTGCTCGCTGCCGGCCGGGCGCGTCGACGCCACCTGCTCAGTGGTCGCGGCAACCGACCTGGTCGCCGATCTCCGCCGGGATGCCGAACGGGGTGCATTCGAGTGCGCTGCCTTCGCCCAGCTTCTGCCATCTGCCGTCCGAGTGCTTGAACAGCAGCACACCGTCGCCCTGCATCCCGGGGTCGACGGCGATCACACCGGCCGTGGCCCACTGCCTCGCGCACTTGATGTGAGCGGGATCGATCCGTAGGGCTTTGCTCAGCCCCGATGCGCGTTGCAGGGTGGCGGCGCTCACCGGACAGGCGGTCGGGGTGGCGGTGCCAGACGACGTGCTGCGGGTCGGCGAGGCGGTGACGGCGGTGGACGGCGTCGCGGGCGGGGCGGGCGTGGTGCTGGCAGGTGGCGTGCTGCTCGCCCCGGCGACGGGAGCGGGGGAGGGGGTGGTGCAGGCCGCCAGGCCGGCCAGCGCGGCGACGGGCAGGAGGGTGCGGAGCGCGGTCAGGGTCATCGTTCCTCCGGTGAGACATCGATCGGGTTTCCCACTACACGTCCGTGGACCCGCCGGGGTTGCGCTGCCGCTTCGGGGCGCCCACGGATGCTGGTGCAACGGCCAGCTCGGCTGCCCTCCTTCGTACATCTGATGTATGTCCGTCTGGATGGGTGGTCGTCGGCGTGATTCTGGCGGGGCGCTGTGCTGTGCCGCGTCGGGCCGCCGCTGCTCACCCGCCCGTTCGCTCCGCTGACCGGCCAGAGCCGTGCCACCTCTGTCCATCGATCGACCGTTGCCTATTCTGTGGCCCCGGAGTAACCTTCCCGAAACACATCAGATGTCTGGCTCGCCAAGGCCCGGCGTCGGCCTGCTCAGGCAGGGTCCCGGTTGGCGCCACCAAGCGGATCCCCATGTCGAGTCCCATAGTTGTCACGCTTCGGGGTGGCCGGACTGGTCACCGTTTGGAGGATCGATGTCAGACCTGACCCGACGGCAGGCCCTCAAGGTCGGCGCGGCCGGCGCGGGCGGTGCTCTCCTGCCGGTGCCCTGGACCGCCGTGGCACGAGCGGATTCGGCGGCACCGCCACAGGTGTTGGCCGCCGGGGACCTCGCCCTCTGGTACGACGAAGGGGCCGGGACCGACTGGCTGCGGGCGCTGCCGATCGGCAACGGCCGGCTCGGCGCCATGGTCTACGGCAACGTCGACACCGAGCGACTTCAGCTCAATGAGGACACCGTCTGGGCCGGTGGGCCGCACGATCCCAGCAACCCCAGAGGCGCGGGAGCACTCGCGGAGATCCGCCGGTTGGTCAACGCGAACCAGTGGACCCAGGCCCAGGATCTGATCAACCAGACCATGATGGGCAACCCCGGCGGCCAGCTTGCCTACCAGACCGTCGGCAATCTCCGGCTCGCCTTCGGTTCCGCCAGCGGAGCGTCACAGTACGACCGGACGCTCGACCTCACCACCGCCACCGTCACGACCTCGTACGTGCTGAACGGGGTTCGTCACCAGCGGGAGGTGTTCGCCAGCGCGCCCGACCAGGTCATCGCGATGCGACTGACCGCCGACCGGACCGGCTCGATCAGCTTCACCGCCACCTTCGACAGCCCGCAGCGCACAACGGTGTCCAGCCCGGACGGCACCACGATCGGCCTCGACGGCGTCTCCGGGAACATGGAGGGCGTCACCGGTGCGGTTCGCTTCCTGGCCCTGGCCAACGCGACAGTCAGCGGCGGCAGCGTGTCCAGCTCCGGCGGCACCCTGCGGGTGACAAACGCCAACAGCGTGACCCTGTTGATCTCCATCGGCTCCAGCTACGTCAACTACCGCAACGTCGGCGGCGACTACCAGGGCATCGCCCGGCAGCGCCTCACCGCCGCGCGGGCCAGCAGCTACGACCAGTTGCGCAGCCGGCACGTGGCCGACTACCAGGCGCTGTTCGGCCGGGTCACTCTCGATCTGGGCCGCACGTCCGCGGCCGACCAGACGACGGATGTCCGGATCGCCCAGCACAACAGCGTCAACGACCCGCAGTTCTCCACGCTGCTGTTCCAGTACGGGCGCTACCTGCTGATCTCGTCGTCGCGGCCCGGCACTCAGCCGGCCAACCTCCAGGGCATCTGGAACGACTCGCTGGCCCCGGCGTGGGACTCGAAATACACGATCAACGCCAACCTGCCGATGAACTACTGGCCGGCCAACACCACGAACCTGGCCGAGTGCCACAACCCGGTCTTCGACATGGTCAGGGATCTCGCCGTCGCCGGAGCGCGGACCGCCCAGGTGCAGTACGGCGCCGCCAGCGGCTGGGTCACCCACCACAACACCGACGCGTGGCGGGCCACCGCTGTGGTGGACGGCGCGTTCTGGGGCATGTGGCAGACCGGCGGCGCCTGGCTGTCCACGTTGATCTGGGACCACTACCTGTTCAACGGTGACATCGAGTTCCTGCGCACGAACTACCCGGCCATGAAGGGCGCGGCGCAGTTCTTCCTCAACACCCTGGTGACCGAGCCGACCCTCGGTTACCTGGTGACCAATCCGTCGAACTCGCCGGAGCTGAGCCACCACGCGAACGCCAGCGTGTGCGCCGGGCCGACAATGGACAACCAGATCCTGCGGGACCTGTTCGACGCCTGCGCCCGGGCCAGCGAGATCCTCAACGTGGACAGCACCTTCCGCGCGCAGGTTCGCGCCACCCGGGACCGGCTCCCGCCGATGAAGGTCGGCTCGCGCGGCAACATCATGGAGTGGCTCTACGACTGGGTGGAGACCGAGCCCAACCACCGGCACATCTCGCACCTCTACGGTCTGGCCCCCAGCAACCAGATCACCAAGCGCGGCACCCCGCAGCTGTTCGAGGCCGCCCGGCGGACCCTGGCGCTGCGCGGCGACGACGGGACGGGCTGGTCGCTGGCCTGGAAAATCAACTTCTGGGCTCGGATGGAGGAGGGCAAGCGGGCCCACGACCTGATCCGCTACCTCGCCACCACCGCGCGGCTCGCGCCGAACATGTTCGACCTGCACCCGCCGTTCCAGATCGACGGCAACTTCGGCGCCACCGCCGGCATCGCCGAGATGCTGTTGCAGAGCCACACCGGCGAGTTGCACGTCCTGCCCGCGCTGCCGCCGGCCTGGCCGAGTGGGCGGGTGACCGGCCTGCGCGGTCGGGGTGGGCACACGGTCGGCATCACCTGGGCGAGCGGTGTGGCCACCGAGATCCTCATCCGGCCGGACCGGGCCGGCACCGTCCGCCTGCGCTCCCGGATCCTGACCGGCACCGTCACTGTGGTCGACACCGCCGACGGTACGGCGGCCCGGACCACCCGGATCGAGTCCGACCTGATCGACGTCACAGTGCAGGCCGGACGCACCTACCGGGTCACCAGTTCCGGTGCCACCACGCCGACGCTGGAGCAGAGCTTCAGCAACGTCGGCATCACCAGCGACAGCAACACCAACGTCGGGAACTTCGACGGCGGCGGGGCCTCGCTCTCCGCGCAGGCCCTGGCGCAGGCCGGTGCCAGCCCGGGTGGCACGGTGAGCCGCAACGGGGTCAACTTCCGCTGGCCCAACGTCAGCTCCGGGGCCGCCGACAACGCCATCGCCTCGGGCCAGACCATCGGCGTGACCGGCACCGGCAGCACGCTCGGCTTCCTGCTGACCGGCACCTACGGCGCGGTGTCGGGAACAGGCACCGTGGTCTACGCCGACGGCACCCGCCAGACGTTCACGTTGAGCACGCCGGACTGGTACGGCGGGCCGCACTCCGGGGGCACCGCGGCCATCGTCTCCGCGTACCAGAACCGGCCCAACAACGGCCGCCAGGCCACAGCGGCCTGCGTCTACTACGTGGGTGTCGCGTTGCAGAGCAAGGCGGTGGCCTCGGTCGTGCTGCCCAACATCAGCGCCCGGCCCGCCACGAACGTGCCGACCATGCACATCTTCGCCATCGCGATCGGGGGCTGACGGCAACGAATCCTGCTCGGGGGAGCACGACCGGGCCCGTCCCCACTGGGGGACGGGCCCGGTCGCGGCTTGCGGTGCTGCGGTGGTCCTGACCGTCGGTCGCCGTCGTCGGGGCGGACGCGGTATTGAGCGGTATACCTCAGAGGTATGACTATGACTCTGAGGTATACCGCTCAACAGCACATCGACGTGCTGGTTCAGCGGATGCGCTCGCCGCGGCTCTCGATTCGGAAGTAGTCGAAGGCGACGTCGAGGTCGGTGGAGGTGCCGGCCCGGTTGAAGGCCAGCAGCCCGGCCTTCGTCGGCTCGACGTTCAGCGTGGTGGAGCCGATGTAGCGGTACACGCTTCCGTCGGTGGAGTAGTAGGCGCGGTAGCTGTCCCCGATCTTGGTCAGTCGTAGCCAGATGGCGCCGTCGGCCCCGACGATGCGCTGGGCGTCGGCTCCGGTGATCTCCAGGGTGGACGCCGTGCCGTTCTGCTCGCGCAGGAAGACGATCCGGGTCTTGTTGACCGCCGCGGTGGCGTTGCCCATCTCCCAGGCGAGCTTCACGTAGTTGTTGTCATCCGCGTACCCGAGCAGACCGCCCTGCTCGTTGTTGGCGGCCAGTGGGCGGGAGAAGACGACCCGGGACTCGGCGGTCCAGTCGCCGTCGACGTCCTGCAGGGCCAGGTTCCTGGCGGTGTTGGCGTTGCCCTGGAGGTCGCCCTGCTGGGCCGTGATGACCAGGGACCCGTCGGCCAGACGCCGGCTGCTCTCATCCGGCCGGACCCACTGCCACTGCGGGCCGAGCTGGGCCGAGGCGAACTCGTCGCTGCCGGTGATGGTGGTGTTCAGGTCAACTGTGTAGACCGACGAGGCGCCGCCGTTGGTGACGGTGACCCGAGCCTGCCCGGTGGGGCTCGTCGCCTGCTCGACAGCGACACTGGCGGCGGAGTCGGCGGCGCTGGCGGTGACCGTCGGCACGGTAGTGGTGCCGGCCGGCGTGAGGGCGTTGTAGCGCAGCACCGTCGGCGCGAAGGACGCCAGACGTTTGCCGTTGACGCGCACTGCCGTCAGCGTCGTGTCGGGCACCAGGTTGAAGACGTAGTTCTTCACCAGGGGGCCGAAGAAGCTCTCGGTCGTGACCTTGACGACCGCCTGACCGGGTACGCCGGCGGCCTGGGAGATGATCTCGTAGCGGGCCTTCCGGTCGGCCGTGCGCACCTTGGTGATGGTCGGCGACGCCCCGGCCGGCACCGGAATGGTGTACGAGGTGTCCGACAGGTTGAAGCCGCCGAATGTCTTCCCGTTCACCACGATCGTCGCCGACAGCGGCGCGTCGTCGACGGGGATGTCCCGCCCGCTGAACTCCTTCCAGTAGTTCACCGAGGTGTCCCGCCAGTCGGCGGCGTCCGCCTCGTGCACCGCCAGTTTGGCGCGTACCTCGGCGAACCGGCGTGCGTCGATGTCGGGTTGGAGCGCGTCCCAGGTCTCCCGCATCCAGGTCACGTACTGCACGCCCATCTGGTAGCGGTAGACCAGCTCGTCCCAGAACGTCCGGCCGCTGTCCATCCGATGGCCCCACGGCACGTGGTGGAACCACATCAGCAGGTTCTCCGGGACCGATTTGATGTTCCCGTAGCGCTGCTGCAGCCGGGGGAAGTACTGGGCGGCCAGGTTGCTGCCGGTGGGGGAGCGGTCGAAGCCCAGACCAACGCTGTCGGCCTTGTTGTAGTAGATCGGGCTCCAGTCGTCGCGGCCCGCCCAGTCGGCCGGGTCGGGGCGGTAGTGGACGCCCTCGGCGAACTGGTGGCCGATGCCCAGCGGCGTCTGGTAGCTCACCAGCGACTCCCACGAGCCCATCATCATCCTGTGGATGGTGTCGACGACGCGCCGGTCGTTGCTCCAGGTCATCCGCGCCCAGTCGGTCGCGATGTCCGCCGACTCCAGCGTCCAGTCCCACGCCTGACGTCCGAAGGCGAAGAGGTTCGCCTGGGCGAAGTGGTGCCCGGTCAGGTTGTCCGCGTTGCCGAGGTTGGCGACACCCACGATGGCGGTGTCCGGGTGGTGCTGGGCGGTCCCGTCGACGATGTTGCCGACCAGGCGCTTCTTGAGCAGCTGCCCGTTCGCGTCGGTCGCGTACGTGTCGGTCTTGAGGATCTCCTCGTACATCGGGCCGAGGTAGGCCAGCATCCAGTTCTGGCCGGTGTACTCCTGCGTGATCTGGAGTTCCAGGGCCTGGTTGGTGTTTTCCATCCGGCCGAACATCGGGTGGATGGGCTCCCGGGCCTGGAAGTCCAGTGGCCCGTTCTTGGTCTGGAGGAACACGTTGTCGGCGAAGCGCCCCCGGCTGCCGTCCGGCTGCACCTCGTCGTCGATCGGCCCGAACTCCAGGTAGGCCCGCTTGAGTCGGTCGTTGTCGACCTCGGCGTTGTAGACGAACGTCCGCCAGTGCACCGTCATCCCGAGCGGCGCCACCGCGGCGGCGATGGCGTTGGCGCCGTCACCGTGGTCGTACCCGAAGTCCTGTGGCCCCGGCTGGCCCTCGGAGTTGGCCTTGACGGTGAGGCCCATGAAGTCCGGGATCGCGGCCTGGATCTGCTGGGCCCGGCGGTGCCACCAGCCCCGGAAATCCGCGCCGTACGGATCGAGTTGGCTGTTGGTCAGCGTGTCGGGGGCGAACCGGCTGTCGGTGGGCGCGGTGTAGCGGATCGACAGGCCCAGCTTGATCCCGTACGGACGCAGCGCGTCGGCGAGGGCCGCCTCCTGCGCGATGCGGGTGCTCGTCAGGTACGCGTTGTCGGCGTTGACGTTGTTGATGGTGATGCCGTTGATGCCCAGCGACGCCAACGCGCGGGCCATGACGAGGTAGCGGTCGAGGATGACGGGCAGGTTCCGGCCGGCGCTGGCACCGGTGGCGGCGAAGTTGAAGATCGCCCCGCTCTCCCCGTTCAGCCCGCCGATTCCGGAGGCGTTGTTGCCCGCGTAGAGACGTTCGGTCTCCCAGTTGTTCAGCAACCGATGCTTGATCTTCGGTGACTCCGCGACGCGGAGGTGGTCGATGGGTTTCTGGGTCTGCAGCAGCCGGAGGAAGGCGAAGGTGCCGTACAGCGCGCCGAGGTCGCTGTTGCCGGCGATGACGGTGAAGCGTGCCCCGCCCCTCGACACCGACCGGACGAGGTAGCCTTCGTCGCCCACTTTGGCCAGGTCGCGGGTCGCGATGGTGCGGCCCACCAGCGGCGAACTCGTCGGCGTGCCCACCACGACCGCGCCGTCGGGGACCGTGCCGCCGTCGACGGTCGCCACGGGTGTCGGTTGGCCGAGCAGCCCGCCCAGACCGCGGACCAGTTCGTCCCGGGCGGCGCCCAGCGTGGTCTCGACGAGCTTCTCGCTCGAATCGGGGGCCATGGCGAGGTCGGTCGTGTGCCGGTGGACCTTCGTGGCGTCGGCGTTCTCGACCACGACCGCCGTGGCCGCGCTGCGGTAGTCACGCAGCAGCTTCGCGTCGTCGACCGGCACGTACCGCAGCCACAGGTCGGAGCCGTTGTAGTCGTCCGGCGACGGGGCCGCGGCGACCGGCGTGGTGGTGGCGACAGTGAGGGTGGCCGCGACGGTGGCCAGTGCCGTGCCCAGCACGATGAGGGTTCGCCGTAGCCGGGGCACCGAAGCTCGGTTCATCACCATCTCCTCGTTCGTTCACTGGGGACGCCGTTCGGCCCGTCCCGCGAGCGCAACGACGTTGCTGGATGGATGCGCGTCGATCCTTCCCGGCGTGGCTCCACCCGGGCAACGAGTTGTCGTTTCTTGTCGCGGGGCCGCGCGGCCCTCACGGCAGGTGGGCCGCCGGGCCGGGAACGGGCCGCTGCCGCACCCACGCCGGTCGGGCCCGACCGGGGCTCGGGTTGCGCACGGCCGTCGAGTCGCGGACCACGAGGCGTACCGGCAGGACCATCGGCCGGCCGGTGTGCCCGGGCGCCCCCTCGATCATCGTGAGCAGGTGCCGGGTAGCGGCCGAGCCCTCCGCGTAGAGCGGTGCCGCGACGGTGGTGAGCCCGGGCGTGACGATGTCGGCGGCGAGGATGTTGTCGAAGCCCACGACGCTGACGTCGCCCGGAACGTTGACGCCCATCCGGCTGAGACCGCGGATGATCCCGATGGCCATCTGGTCGTTGAAGGCCAGGACCGCCGTCGCGGGACGCGCGCACAGCTCCTGCGCGGCCCGCTCACCGCCCGCCAGGGTGGGGCTGAACGGCCCGATCTGGCGGACCTTGATCTCCAGCTCCATGCCCGCCTCGAGCAGCGAGCGCCAGCGCACACCATTGGGCCAGGACGCCTGCGGCCCCGCGACGTAGGTGATGTGGTCGTGCCCCAACTCGCCGAGGTGTTCGGCGGCCCGCCGCACCCCACGAGGGTCGTCCGTGACGACGCACGGCACGTCGGCGAGAGCGCGGTTGAGGACCACCACCGGCCGCTGCTTGGCGACCATCCGGATGGCCGAGTCGGACATCCGGCTGCTGGCCAGCACGATGCCGTCGACCGTCGACATGGTGCGTTCGACCGCCGCCCGTTCCAGCCGGTCGGACTCCTGGGCGTCGATCAGCACTGTGGTGTATTCGCCGTCGGCCGCCACCTCCTGCGCGCCGCGCACGATCTCGGCGTACACCGGGTTGGTGATGTCGGCGATGACCAGCGCGATCATCTGCGTCCGCGACGTGGTGAGGGCGCGAGCGAGAGGGTTGGTCCGGTAGCCCAACCGCTCGGCGACCTGCCGGATCCGTTCGGCGGTCTCGGAGTTGACCCGACTCGGTCGGGAGAAGGCGCGGGACACGGTGGACGGCGAGACGTCCGCATCGAGGGCGACGTCGTAGATCGTGACTCGCCTTCCCGGCGGCCTGGTGTGGTCGGGCATCTGCATGCTCCTCCCGGCTAGGCGCCGTGATCATGCTATGGCGGCCGTGAATACTCGGCAATGCCCCCGCAACAATCCAGCGGTCCGATCACATTCGCGCGAGGCAATACATGGCAACCCGTTGCCGCCGCGGCGCGCCGGCTGCCTCAATCAGCACTGATGACACCTGGCGGAGGGAACGGCTCATGGGTATCACGCGGCGCGGCGCTCTCCTGGTCACGGCATCGTCGCTCCTGGTGGGCACTGTCGGGTGCGGGGCACCCGAGGCCCCCGGCGACAACACTGGCGACAGCACCGGTGAGGTGCCACAGCGGCCCGGCAAGGCCGTCACGCTCAACGTCCTCGACGTGGCGGGCAACCTCCAGCTGACCCAGGGGATGATCGACGAGTTCGTCTCGAAGAACCCCGACGTGATCTCCCGGGTGACCTACTCGAAGGCGCCGGCGCCCGAGCTGGCCGGGAAGATCAAGGCCCAGCAGGGGGCGGACCGGGTGGACATCGGCCTCGTGCTGACCGGCGTCGACGGCCTGGCCGCCGGGATCGAGCAGGGGCTCTGGATCGACCTGTTGCCGACCTTCCAGGACCGCCTCGGCGGCATGAGCAACTACCTGGAGCCGGCCGCCGCGATGCAGAAGCTCGCCGGCAACGCGGGCGTCACCGTCACCTACTACCCGTCGGGTCCGCTGCTCGAATATCTGCCGTCCCGCCTGGCGACGCCACCCACCAGCGCGGACGCGCTGCTCGCCTGGGCCAGAGCCAACCCCCGGAAATTCCAGTACGCCCGGCCGGCCAACTCCGGCCCGGGGCGCACGTTCCTGATGGGTCTGCCCTACATCCTGGGCGACTCGAACCCCAAGGACCCCACAGCGGGCTGGGACAAGACGTGGGCCTTCCTCAAGGAGCTGGGCCAGTACGTCGACTACTACCCGTCCGGCACCACCGAGACGATGAAGAACCTCGCCAACGGCACCGCGCACCTGATCGTCAGCACGACCGGTTGGGACATCAACCCGCGGGTGCTCGGCACGGTGCCCAAGGAGGCCAGGATCACCCCGATCGACGGCTTCCACTGGGTCACCGACGCGCACTACGCCGTCCTGCCCAAGGGCGTGTCGACCGACACCCAGGCCGCCGTGCTGGCCCTGCTGGCGTTCATGCTCACCCCTGAACAGCAGGCGAAGGCGTACGACGAGGGGTACTTCTACCCCGGCCCGGCGATCAAGGAGGTCCAGCTCTCGTCGGCGCCGCAGAAGAGCCAGGACGCGATCCGGGAGTTCGGTCGCCCCGAGTACGACGCGCTGATCGCCGGCAACCCGACCGAGGTCCCGCTCGACGCGAAGAGCCTGGTGGCGGCGTTCAGCCGCTGGGACCGCGAGATCGGCGGCGGCAAGGTCAAGCAGGGATGAGCGCCTTCACCCAGCTGCGGCTGGACGGGGTGTCCCGCCGATTCGGGGGCCAGGCCGCGCTCACCGAACTGGACCTGACGATCGAGGCGGGGGAGTTCATCGCCCTGCTCGGCCCGTCCGGCTGCGGCAAGTCGACGGCGTTGAACTGCCTGGCCGGGCTGCTGCCGTTGACGGAGGGGAGCATCTGGCAGGACGAGCGCCGGATCGACACGCTCCCGCCGGAGCGGCGCGGCTTCGGCATGGTGTTCCAGAGCTACGCCCTCTTTCCGCACCTGACGGTCCGGGCGAACATCGCCTTCGGGCTGCGGATGCGGCGGCTGCCCAAGGAGGAGACGCGCCGGCGTACGGAGGAGGCGGTGCGCCTGGTACGACTGGAGGACCACGTCGACAAGCTGCCCGGTCAGCTCTCGGGTGGCCAGCAGCAACGCGTCGCCATCGCCCGCGCCGTCGTGTTCGAGCCGTCCCTGGTGTTGATGGACGAGCCGTTGAGCAACCTCGACGCCAAACTGCGCCTGGAGATGCGGGCCGAGATCCGCCGGCTGCACCAGTCGTTGGGGCTCACCACCGTCTACGTGACCCACGACCAGGAGGAGGCGCTCTCCCTGGCCGACCGGCTGGTGGTGCTGCGGGAGGGGCGGGTGCAGCAGATCGGCTCGCCGCCTGAGCTGCACACCCGACCGGCGAACTGGCACGTCGCCGACTTCATGGGCTACCGCAACCTGTGGCGGGGGCAGGTGGAGCAGCTCGACGGGCCCCGCGCCACCGTCGAGTCGTCCGGTCACCGCCTGATCGGCGAGGTGGTGGGGGATCTTCAGCCCCGGGCGGACGCCATGGTCGCGGTACGCCCCGAGGACATCCGCGTCGACGGCCCCGGCGAGACCCGCAATGCCATGTCGGCGACGGTCGAGGTGGTGGAGTACCAGGGCCGCGAGTTGGCGGCCGAGGCCCGCACCGACACCGGGCTGCTGCTGCACCTGCGGACCGAGCAGCGGATCGCCCCGGGCGACCAGGTCAAGCTCGCCGTCGACCCGCAGCGGCTGCTCGTCTATCCCGCCGACGCGGCGCGGGAGGCCGACCGCCTCCCGGAGGCTGCGGGGACGACCCGGTGAGCGGGCCCGGGAGGCCGCTGGCGCACTGGCAGCACCGTCTCGCCGAGCGGGGCGTCGACCGTCAGCTCTGGTTACTGGTCCCGGCCCTGGTCTTCGTCATCGCCCTGTTCCTCTATCCGTTCTTCTACGGGCTGACGCTCTCGTTCCAACCGACCAACGGTGGGCCGTTCAGCGACTACGCCCGGTTCTTCTCCGACTCCTACGAGCGGGGCACGATCTGGATCACGCTGCGGATCGCGTTGCCCGCCGCGCTCATGAACGTCCTCGCCGCGGTGCCGATCGCCTATCGGATGCGCGGCCGGTTCCGGGGCAAGCGGCTGGTCACCACGCTGCTGGTAGTGCCGATCACGCTCGGCACGGTCCTCACCGCACAGGGGTTGCTGAACTTCCTCGGCCCGACCGGCTGGTTCAACCGGATCCTGCTGGCCAGCAACCTCGTCGACGAGCCGGTGCGGCTGACCCACAACTACTGGGGCGTGTTCTTCTCGCTGGTGATCACCGGCTTTCCGTTCGCGTTCCTGCTGGTGCTCTCGTACCTGTCCGGCATCGACCCGACCCTGGAACGCGCGGCGGCGACGCTGGGCGCGGACTGGCGTCGCCGGTTCACCCGGATCACCCTGCCGCTGCTGATGCCCGGCCTCGCCACGACCTTCTGCCTGACGTTCGTCCTGGCGTTCAGCGTGTTCCCGTCTGCCGTACTGGTCGGCAACCCGGCCGGGGAGACCCGGGTCATCTCCCTCGCCGCCTACCAGGCGGCCTACGAGCAGTACGACTACCCGTACGCGTCGGCGATCGCCATGATCATGGGCTTCGTCGAGCTGGTCATCATCGCTGTGGTGCTGGCCGCTCGTAGTCGCTTCTACACCGGCTCCACCGGAGGCAAGGGCTGATGGCAACGACCACCCAGGCCCCACCAGCGCGGCCCGCCGCCACCAGCAGCGACCGGCGACGGCGCATCGTCGCCCGCCCGGCCGCCTGGATCGTGTGGGGCGTCGTCATCTTCTTCTTCCTCAACCTGCTGGGCGTCGTGGCGTCCGTGCTGGTCAGCTCGTTCGGCCAGCGCTGGTTCGACACCTGGCTCCCGGACGGCTACACCACCAGCTGGTACGCCCGAGCCTGGGACGAGTTCGCGCTCCTCCAGGTCATCGTCGTGACGCTGGAGGTCTCCGTACTCGTCGTGGGTCTCTCGCTGGTGATCGGCGTGCCGGCCGCCTACGCCCTCGCCCGGCGCTCCTTCCCGGGCAAACGGCTGATCTTCCTGGTGTTCCTGCTGCCCATCCTGATGCCCCCGATCACCTACGGCATCCCGCTGGCGACCGTCCTCTACAAGTTCGGCCTGGCCGGGCACATGTCCGGGGTGGTGCTCGCCAACCTCGTGCCGTCGGTGCCCTTCGTCATCCTGACCATGACCCCGTTCATCGAGCAGATCGACCCGAAGATCGAGAGCGCGGCGCGCATGTGCGGCGCGGGCCTGCGCACGGTGTTCCTCCGGGTCCTCACGCCGCTGCTCGTGCCGGGCATCCTCGCCTCCGCGATCCTCGTGCTGGTGCGGACCGTGGGCATGTTCGAGCTCACCTTCCTGACCGCGGGGCCGGACTCGCAGACCCTGGTGGTGGCGCTCTACTACTCGATGTCCGCGTCCGGAATCAGGGCTCAGCAGTCGGTCGACGCCATGGCGGTCATCTACACCTCGATGATGCTGGTCCTCCTCGTCGTCGCGCTGCGCTACGTCAATCCGACCCAACTGGTGGCGCGGGTCAAGGACGAGCCGGAGCACTGAGGCCGGCGCCGGCGTCGAGGATCTCGCCCAGGCGACCCGCGACGCTGAGGAGCGCGGGCAGCCTCGCCCGCAGACCGCGATAGGCGGCGGCGACAGCCGGGTCCACAGCGACGGGCTCGCCGCCGGCGACCCCGGGATCGAGCTGGCTGACCGCCTGCTGAAGATCGGAGGTGTGACCGGTCGCGAAGAGCCCGAGGGCCGCCGCTCCGAGGGTGACCTGGTCGGCCACACCCGCGACGCGGACCGGACAGTCCAGCACCGCCGCCATCACCTCACGCCACAGCGGAGACCCGAAGGCGCCACCGGTCAGGCGGACGCTGTGGATCGGCGTCAGCTCGGCCAGCCGGTCACGGACACCAGCGAGTTGCAGGCAGACGCCCTCCACCGCGGCCCGGACCAGGTGCCCGCGCGAGTGCTCGCTGCGCAGGCCCAGGAACGCGCCCGGCGGGGCGCAGCCCTGCGGCGGGGCCTCGTCGGCCCGCAGGTAGGGCAGCATCACGAGCCCGTCACTGCCCGGTGCGATCCGCTCGGCGAGTTCCAGGAGCGCGGGCGCGGCACCGTCGTCACCGAGGACGCGTCCCGCCCACCGTACGACGTTGCCGCCGTTGCTGAGCGCACCGCCGACAACCCACGCGTCGTAGGTCAACGCACCGCAGGAGAAGGTCTCCGACGGGTCGGTGAGGGGAGCCTCGACGACAGTCCGCAGCGCCCCGGTGGCCCCGAGCGTCAGGCCACCGACTGTGGGGTCGATCGCCGCCGCGCCCAGACTCCGCAACGGGCCGTCTCCCGCGCCGACGACCACCGGTGTGCCGGAGGGTAGGCCGACCGCGCGCCCGGCCGTCGGCGACAACCGCAACACCGCCGTCGTGGGCAGCACCGGGGGTAGCTGACTCTCGGACACCCCGGCAAGATCGAGTACGGCGGAACTCCACAGCCGACGGTGCACGTCGAACATTCCGGTGCCGGATGCCGAGGACAACTCCGTCACCAACATTCCGGTGAGCCGATGGACGACGTAGTCCTTGAGGCCGATCCACCATCGCGTCGCCGTGCAGAGATACGGCTCGTGGCGGGCGAACCACAGCAGCTTGCAGAGCGGGTTCATCGGGTGCACGGGTGTGCCCGTCAACCGGTGCAGCTCCCGGCTCTGGCCCGACGACCGCAACTCACGGGCCGCCTCCGACGACCGCGTGTCGCGCCGGGTCAGCAGTGGCGTCACCGGCGTCATGGCCGCGTCCAGCCCGACCAGGCCGTACCTGGCGGAGCTCAGCGCGACGGCTACCACCTCCGCACCGGCGGTGCCGGCCACACACGCGGACATCGCCGCCAGTGTGGCCGCCATCAGCACGTCGGGCTCCTGCACCTGCCAGCCGGGCACCGGTTCAAGCAGTGGGTACTCCCGCGTAGCGACGTGTCGTGCGGTGCCGTCCAGTGCGAACGCGACAGCCCGCACGGCAGTGGTGCCCACGTCGACACCGACGATCATCCGACGCTCCGGCCCCATCCGCACATGGTCGAGCGGTGTTCACCGGGCCGGCAAGCGGTTGCGCGCAGTTGTCCTGTCGTGGCACGAAGCCCAGCACACTAGCGCCGATGGTTGTTGCGGCCATCCGCATGACCGGCCGAAGGCCGAAGACGAAGAAGACCGAGCGCTTCACCTCACCCGGCACCGACGTCAGACGGTGAACCTGCCGCCCTTGATGCCCCGGACGAAACCGGCCCACTGACCCGCGCCGAACGACAGCACCGGTCCCTCCCGGTCCTTGGAGTCCCGGACCATGACCATCGGGGTTGGCGTGGCAACCTCGACGCAGTTCCCCTCGTTGCTGCGGGTGCTCGTCTTCCAGTTGAGCGTGGTCATGTTAGTTCCTCTGCGATCGATGCCATGAGTTTGCGAGACTGCGCTTCGGTCAGCGCGGGGTTCTCCATGATGTCCCACGCCTCTCCGTACGCTGCGACCTCGGCGGGCTTATCGAGGTAGAGCGCACCTGTGAGGCTGTCGGAGTAGATGATCGACGGCTCGGCTCCCCCCTCGAATTCGAGGATCGTGAACGTGCCGCTGGTCATGTTGCCCCGGTGCAGACCCCCGGCTAACGGAATTACTCGCAGCGAGACGTTCGGCTGCCTGCTGACCTTGATCAGGTGTTGCAGTTGCTCAGCGTCCACCCCACGCCGCAAGACAGCCTCCTCGAGCAGAACGTCGAACTGCGGCGCAGGTGGTGCCGAGCGCGTCAGCAGCGCCTGACGACCGAGACGCACGGCTAGCCGTCGCTCGATCTCCGCCCGGGTGATGTCTGGACGGGCTACCTGTAAGACGCGGGTAGCGTACTTCTCGGTCTGAAGCAGGCCGGGAACAAGCTGCCCTTCGTACGTCCGGAGTCGAGCTGCTGCGGCTTCTAGTCCCACGTACAGCTCGAACCACTCGGGGATGGCGTCACCGTAGGAGTGCCACCAGCCTCGACCCTTCGTCTCCTTGGCGAGGCCCATCAAAGCCTCGGTCAGTTCTGGTGACGCTCTGTAGATTCTGCACATCGCTTCCACGTCGAGCGATCTCATCGAAGTAGCGCCGGTCTCGATGCGCCAGATCTTCGGTGTCGACCACTCCAGCGCGTCGGCTGCTGCCTTGACCGTCACGCGGGCTTCCTCGCGAAGCTGTCGCAGGTACCGCCCTAGCTGTCGCCTCGGGACTGTAGAGCCGGAGTCTGTCGTCACTGCCGCTCTCCTTATCCGTGACTACATACCGGGCGCAGCTTGCACTCGATATGTAACTCCTGTCGGTCACGCGTAGCAACGAAATCTATCAAGATGAAATCTGCTCTTACGTTTCATCCAAAATGTAATATTGCATATCCACGTTGACCGGTAAACCATTGCGCTGGGTGTGGTGGTTGAGTCACTGTGGGTAGCCGTGCTGCCGCCAACCTCTACGAGGGAGGGCGGATGAGCCGGAACGTGCCTTACGGCGAGTACCTGGCGGCGGTGGCGATGACTCTGGCTCGCAGGCATAAGCCGGTGTGGTCGTGGATCAGGTGGCGGAACGTCTGCACGTGCGGGAACGAGCTGCCGTGTCGGATCAGACACAAGATCCCGATCAACCGGGGTCACTGGCCGGGTGAGAGCTGATGACCACACACGGGCCGGTGCTTCCACTGTGGCTGTGCGAGGCGTGCGAGCGACCTTGGCCATGTCCCACCCGCCGCTTGGAGCTGCGGGGGGAGTACGCCACGTCGCCCGCAGCCCTCAGGATCTACATGGGCTCGCATCTCACCGCAGCCATCGAGGACATGTCCTGGGCTCCCGCCGACACCGTGTACCGCAGATTCCTCGGGTGGCTGGCATGAAGGCGGGAGACGTCGTGCTGATCGGGGCGGCCTGCTCGGTGCAGTTCTCCGGGGATCGGGCCCTGATGCTGCGTCTGGTGTCGATCGGCGAGACCGACCCGTACAACGACTGGATCTGGATCACCGGGTACGTGCTCGACACGAAGGGGCTGGCTACGGCCAAGCGCGAGCTGTACGTCTTGAGGGCCGGGCTGCGTATCCGACGGCGGACCGCCCCGGCGAGTGCGCAACCGCGGCGGTCCGGTTCGCGCGTGATGGCCTAATAAGCCAGCCGCACCAAATCTCCTCCCACGGCGTGGCCCGGTCGACAACCGCCGGCACCCACGGCGCAAGCGGGCAACACCCACCGTCCACATCAGTTAGATTCCTCGCGCGGCGGTTGACACGCGGGGTGTCAACACGGGGCGTCGCGGGTGCGTTGCACGGCGACAAGCCTGTCCGCCTCGGGTCCGCGTCTATGAGCGACCGTTTCACGGCGCGCTCTGAGCGGAAGGCGGGAACGGTCACCCATGATCCGAGCACAACGCCTGGTCTCCCTGTCGGCGGCGGCCCTCATGGCGCTGGCGGCCACGGTCTTCGTCGCCGCCGGCGCCGCCCCGGTGTCCGCTGACCCGACGCCGTCGCGCTACCCCTACAGCAACCGTGACGTCGGCTTCTCCGAGGTCGGCTTCGACTTCAAGACTCCGGGTGGGATCGGCGACCATCTGGACCGCATGCAGGCGTTCGTCCCGGGCCGCACGCCGATCATCAGGGCATGGACCGACTTTCACACGTACGCGTCGAAAGATGATGTCACGGGTGCCATCAGCATGGACTTCGACCACCTCGACAAGGTGGTGATGGAGGCGCACCGCAAAGGCATGCGACCGCTCGTGACCCTGTTCGGCTCGCCCAGCTGGCTCAACGGCGGCCACATCTGGACGGCCAACCCGACCCAGGACCCGCCGGAGACCTGGCTGCCGGCGGACAGCGAGGCCTGGAAGACGCTCGTGGACCTGACCGTGCAGCACTACGGGCCGCCGCCGGGTTCGCCGCCCGGCACCCCGCCCATCGTCGACGCCTTCGAGGTGTGGAACGAGCCGAACATCGACGGCTTCGGCAAGTACGACGGCGTGTACGGGGACGACGGCGTCATCCGGCCGGGGGACGGGATCTACGACACGGCCGCCGACGCGACCGCGACACTGGCCCGGTACTGGGAGCTGGTCAAGATCGCGTCCACGGAGATCCACACCACGTGCGGCCAATGTTATGTGCTGGCCGGCGGGTCGGCGGGGCTCGGCGCGATTCACGGCGACGCGGCGAGGTCGCCGTCGGCGTGGCTGGACTGGGGGTACGCCCACGGTTACAAGGACACGTTCGATGCGGTCGCCCATCATCCGTACTCCGAGATGAACGAAGCCCCGGACACGCCGAAGTGTGGCGCGCCCTGGGAGAACCTGTTCGGACCGCCGGCCGACGACACGCCCGGGCAGGTCTGTGGTGAGCTCGCTGCGCTCCGCGACGTAATGGTGCGGAGAGACGACGCGGGCAAGAAAATCTGGGGCACCGAGTGGGGCTACGGGCTGATCACCCCCAATCCCGCCTGGTGGTGGTCGGAGAAACGCGACCAGTTGGTCAAGGGCGTCCGGATGTGGCAGGCGCAGGACTACACCGGCCCGCTCGTCCTGTTCTCGTACCGCGACTCCAAAGGCAACCCGTACGGCATCGTCGAGGAGCAGGGCTTCGTCAAGAAGGACGTGACGCTCTACGACGACCTGAGCCTGGCGTTCACCAACCCCGACCTGCGGGTGCCGTTCAAGTCGCAGGGCGGGATCGGCGGGTACGACCTGTCCGATCCCCGAGACCGGGTGGTGCCGTTCGACTACGAGCACACCGGCAAGCTCGACCACCTGCTGGTCTACCGGCCGGGCACCGGGATCGTGTACGTGCTGCGGCGAAAGACGACGGTCGGCGCCGAGCGGCCCAGCTTCGAGACGGTGTTCAGGTCCACGAACGGGATCGGCGGCTTCGATCTGAGCAGCGCCAACGACCAGATCATCAGCTACGACTTCGCGCACACCGGCCGGCAGGACTACCTGGTGCTGTACCGGCCGGGGACGGGCGTTGTGCACGTCGTCGGCCACGCGTCGGACGGCAGCTTCTGGCCGGTGTACACCTCGACCAGCGGCATCGGTGGCTACGACCTGGCGTCGACGAAGGACCGGCTCGTGGCCTACGACTACGAGCACACCGGCAAGCTCGACCACCTTGTGGCGTACCGGCCCGGCGACAACGTGCTGTTCATCCTGCAGCACAGCGCCGCGGGGCCGTTCACGCCGGTCGTCGGTTCGCATCAGGGCATCGACGGCTTTGCCCTGACCAGCCCGGACGACCAGGTCATCGCCTACGACTATGCGCACACCGGCAAGCAGGACGCCCTGCTGCTGTACCGCCCCGGCGCCGGGCTCGTCACCATCGTCGGGCACGGGGCCGGCAACACCTTCTGGCCGCACCTGATCTCGTCGAGCGGCATCGCCGGCTACGACCTCGCCGACCGGCGGGACCGCATCGTCGCCTTCGACTACGCCCACACCGGCATGGCCGACCACCTCGTCGTCTACCGGCCCGGCACCGGCTACCTGGACGTGGTGCGGCACGACCCCACCGACACGTACTCGGCGGTCCACGTCTCCCACCAGGGCGTCGGCAGCGTCGGCTGGTTCGACCTGCGCAACGCCCAGGACCGGATCGTCGCCTATGACTTCGGGCATACCGGCAGCGCGGACCATCTGCTGCTGTACCGGCCCGGCGGGCGCGCCGTCACCATCGGCACGCGATAGGACATGCCTTAAGGACAGACCGGCGGCGGCGGGTCCCGGTGCGACCGGGGCCCACCGCCGACCGAGCGTCAGGCGTTCGGCAGGTGCGGCTCAGCCGGGCCACCGTTCAATGTGCCTGTGGGGACCATCGGGTGATCCTCGGTCCCGTCGTGTTCGCCCTTGCCGTGGACGATGCACGATAACGCCCGAGGGCGCTCAGACCAGGAACTCCTCGCGCATCCGCGCGCCTAGGTTGATCCCACCGACCGCCCGTGGGCCGGCCGGATCGTGCACGGCGACGGTGTTGTTACGACGCATCAGCTCCCGGACCGCGGGCGGCAGCCGCGGCGGGTCGTCCATGGCCGCGAGGACCCGCCCGGCACTGACGATCAGCCGATCGGCCAGGGTGGCGGCGTCGGTGTCCACCCGCACCCGGCCGTACTCCCAGCCGGAGGTGGTCAGGTCGAGCACCTCGAACACGCGGGTCACCAGCGGGTTCGGGTCGGTCACCCGGTCGAGCCGGGGCGCCCGGCTGCCGACCACTGTGACGGCGGCGGCCACCTGCGCGTACGGGTGGAAGCCGCACGGCAACGCGAACAGCGGCCAGCGCAGGTTGGGCCCCGCCTCCTTCCACAGCGGCCGGTAGTTACGGCGGTGCACCAGCAGTCGCCGGCCCGTCCGCCGGTGGATCTCCTGGGCCTGGGCCTGAAGGTCCACGTGGGCCTCGTCGGCGACCTGACTCACGATCCGGGTCGCCACCACCAGGCCGTCGTCACTGTCGAGCGAACCGGTGAGCGCGTCGACCTGCTCGGTGAACCGGATCCGCGCGTGGGGGCCGTACCGGGACTGGACGTCGTGCAGCAGCGCCTGCTGGCGTCCCGGGTCGAGCTGGACTCGCCTACCGCCCAGCAATCGACGGAGCCAACGCATGTCGCCTCGATTCAGCAGAGCCGTCGCGGACGGCGGCAATGCTAGTGCGTCGACCCTCCCTCATGTTCCCAAGGGGGGCTGATCCACTCCTGCCTCGGGGGCGGCGATCACCGCCGACGCGGTGTGATCAGCCCCGACTCGTACGCCCACACGACCAGCTGGGCCCGGTCACGGCAGTGCAGCTTGGTCATCGCCCTGTTGACGTGTGTCTTGGCGGTCAGCGGGCTGATCACCATGCGCGCGGCGATCTCGTCGTTGGTCAACCCACGGGCGACCAGTTCGACGATCTCCTGCTCCCGGGCGGTCAGCACGTCGCGTCCGGCCGTCGGCACGGCAGGCGGTGGGCCGGCCACGAACTCACTGATCAGTGTGCGGGTGACGGTCGGCGCGAGCAGCGCGTCGCCGCGCGCGACGACGGTGACGGCGTGCAGCAGGTCGGCGGGGTCGGCGTCCTTGAGGAGAAAGCCGCTGGCGCCCGCGCGGAGGGCGGCGAACACATAGGAGTCGAGCCCGTAGTTGGTGAGGATGAGAACGCGGATCGCGGCGAGGTCGGGATCAGCGGTGATGCGCCGGGTGGCTTCGATGCCGTCGAGGCCGGGCATCTGCACGTCCATCAGGACGACGTCCGGGCGCAGACACCGGGACAGGTGGACAGCCGAGGTGCCGTCGGTCGCCTCACCGACGACATTCAGGTGGTCCTCGGCGTCGAGCAGTGCCCGGAAGCCGGCTCGCATCAGCGCCTGGTCGTCGGCGATCAGCACCCGGATCATTCCGACTCCCGTAGCGGGAAGGTGGCCCGTACGGTGAACCCGTGGTCGTCGTGCGCGGCGGTCCGCAGCGTGCCGCCCAGGGCACTGACCCGTTCCCGCATGCCGCGCAGTCCCACGCCCGGGGTCAGCGGCTCAGCCGGCGACGCCTGACCGTCGTCGGTGACCGCGACGGTCAGCCCCGCCGGGGCGTACTCCACCTGGATGTGCGCGGTCGCGGGCCCAGCGTGGCGGGCCACGTTGGTGAGGGCCTCCTGGATGACCCGGTACCCGGCCTGGTCGACCTCGTCGGGCAGGTCCCCGCGCTGGCCGGTGACGGTCACCTGCACCGGTACGCCGACCGCCCGGGTCCGCTCGGCCAGCTCGTCCACCCGGGCCAGCCCGACCCGGTCGCCGTCGGTCGGCGCGCGGAGGACGTCGAGGGTCGTGCGGAGTTCCCGCATCGCGGCGCCGCTGGCCTCCTGGATCGCCAGCAGCGTGGCCGACGGCTCCTCGCCGTGTTTGCGGGCCAGGTGCACGGCGATCCCCGCCTGCACCTTGATCACCGAGATGCTGTGGGTCAGGGAGTCGTGCAGGTCGCGGGCGATGCGCAGCCGCTCCTCCCCGGCGCGCCGCAACGCCATCTCCTCGCGGGTGCGTTCGGCCTCGAAGGCCCGCTGCTCGACCTGCTCCAGGTACGCCCGGCGCTGCCGCGCGACCAGCCCGGCGACGTTGGCCGCCACGAACCAGCCGAGCAGCAAGGCCGTCCGCTCGGCGACCAGTTGACCTGGCCGGTTGGCCGGCGCCATCGAGATGTCGCGGGCCAGGAAGCTACCGAGAAAAGCGAGGCTGGCCACGGCGGCGGCCGACCGGTGTCCCTGCCAGGCGCTGACGTAGACCGCGCAGAGGACGGGGAACGCGGCGGACACCCCGGGGTGCACCCGGACGTGAACGGCCAGCATGGCGACGGTGACCACGCCCAGCGCCACCACCGGGTAGCGCCGGCACGCCGCCAGGGCCACCACAGTGGCCAGGACCAGGGCGACGTCGAGCACCTCGACCGGCGCGGCGTCCGGGGTGAGCACGGCGTTGCCGAGCAGGAGGACGCCGAGGGCGAGACCGCCGAGGGCGTACGGGAGGTCACGGCGCATGGACGCACTGTAGAACGGCCGTCGTCGGTGCAGCATCCCGCGCGCGTGGTACCTGCGGCGTACCACGGTCGCGGTATGAGCGGCAGGGCAAGTGTCTGCGGCGGCACGACGTTTTCCCGGCCCGCCGCCGCAAGCATCGAGCCCATGACATACCGCTTCTTCACCCCCACGCCCCCGAGGGCGGCCACCGGCCGCACCGCGGCGGTCTACCAACAGTTGCGCGACGACTTTCTCGGGCCGTTGCCGACCTTCCAGGCGCTCTCGGCAGTACCGGAGGTGCTGGCCGCGACCTGGGCGCTGATGCGGGAGGCGCTGCTCGCCGGGGACGCGCCCCGGGTCGACCGCGAACTCGTCGCGGCCACGGTGTCCCGGGCCAACCGCTGTCAGTTCTGCGTCGACGCCCACGTGCTGCTGCTGCACGCGCTGGGCGTACCGAAGCTGGCCGAGGCCGTCGCCCGGGGCGAGACGCCCCCCGAGCCGAGGCACGCCGCTCTCGCCGGCTGGGCGCAGGCGAGCCGCAGCCCCAGAGCCGCCGACTGGACCAGCACCCACGGCCCGGAGATCACCGGCACCCTGCTCGCCTTCCACTTCATCAACCGGGTCGTGTCCGCGTTGCTCGACCCCGATCTGCTCCCCGGCGGCCTGCAACGCTCCCCGCTGGTGCGCTCGGTCGGGGGCCGGCTCTACGCCAAGGCGGCCCGGGAGTCGAAGGAGCCCGGCGCAAGCCTTCCGCTCCTCGACGCCGACCCGGCGGCATCACCTCCCGCCTGGGCGGGGGACAGCCCGGTGGGCGTCGCCTACGCGTCGCTGCGCGACGCCGCCGTGCGGGGTGGGGATCTGCTGCTGGGCGACGTGGCGCGCGAGACCGTCACGGCCACCGTGCGCTGGGAGGACGGGCGGTTCCCGGTCCGGCCCGCGGACTGGGCCGTCGACCTGGTCCGGGACGTGCCGGGCGCGGACCGCATCGGGACGCGGATCGCGTTGCTGGCGGCGTTCGCGCCCAGCGCCATCAGCCCGGGCGACGTCGCTCTCTGGCGGCTCTCCCACCCCGCCGACGCCGACCTCGTGCGGTTGGTCGCGTACGGGGCGATCACGGCCACCGATCACGTCGCCCGGGCTCTCGCCTCGGCGCGCCTCTAGGAGGTAGACCGATGCGCAAGGCTCTCGTCATCGTCAGCGCCGTGTTGCTCGTCGCGTTCGCCGTGCAGTTCGTCCTCGCCGCCGTGGGCGGGTTCACCAGACCCGCAGGCGAGGACGCGTACGCGCTGCACAGCGTCAACGGCATGGCGGTCATCCCGATTCTCACAGTGCTCACCGCGGTGTTAGCCGCACTGGCGAAGGCGCCGGGAAAGGTCATCGGACTGGCGATCCTGCCGATCGGCCTCGTCGTCCTCCAGCCGATCATCGCCATGCTGGCCGAGGCGTCCACCGACGCGTCGGGTGTCAGCACCCCGCTCGGCCTGACCATCGGCGGGTTGCACGCGCTCAACGGAATCATCGCGGTGCACGTCGTGGTCGGCGTCCATCGGGCGGCGCGACAGCTGACCGCCCCGGCTCCCGCCGAAGCGGCCCGGCTGGTCACCCGGGAAGGAGAGCCGGCGTGACCACCGGCTCGCTGCTCGTGGCCGACCTCGTGATCGCGGTCCTCGCGGCCGCCGCCTGGCTGGGCGGTGGCGCCGCGTCCGCCGCCCGCCGCCGCCCGCTCGCACTGGGACTGGCGGCGGTCGCGCTGCTCGCCACGCTCACCCGCGCGATCACGATCACCGCCCTCGCCCGCGCCGGCTGGTGGTTCGCCGCGGAGAAGGTCCTCATCGCGGCCCCACTGTCGCTCGCGGCGGTGGGCGTCGCCGGTCCGCGGTTGCTGCGGGCCCCGGGTGACATCCGGGCCGTCGCGGTTCCGCTGCTCTTCGCCGGGTACGCCACGAGCAGCGCCCTGCTCCTGACGGTCCTGCACGGCTATCCGGCGTCGGCAGGGGCGGGGCTGCTCGCGGTCGCCGGGGTCGTGGCGGCGACGGTGATCTCGGCGCGTGCGCTCGGTGCCCGCCCGTCCCGGACGGTGTCCCGGGTGGCCCTCGTGGTGGCGGTCGCGGCGCTGCTGACCGGAACCGGGCTGACCGTCGCCCCGGGCGCCGCGCCCGCCGTACCGCATGATCATGGTCTTGCGGCGGCCCGGATCGCCGACGAACCCACCCGGCGGTTCACCCTGACCGCCGCAACCGCCACCGTGGACGCGGGCGGCCGGAACGTCGCGGCCTGGGCGTTCAACGGACAGGTCCCCGGACCGGAGCTGACCGCCACCGTCGGCGACGTCCTGGAGGTGACGCTGCGCAACCGGGACATCGGGCGCGGGGTCACCCTGCACTGGCACGGGTACGACGTGCCGAACGATCAGGACGGGGTGCCCGGGGTGACGCAGGCGGCGGTGCGGCCCGGGCAGGAGTTCGTCTACCGGTTCCGCGCCGACCAGGCCGGCACGTACTGGTACCACACGCATTCGGCCTCCGACGTCGGCGTGCGGATGGGTCTCTACGGGGTGCTGGTGGTGCGACCGGGCCCGGTGACCGGCCTCGACGTCACAGTGCCGGTGCACACCCTGGCGGGCCGTCCGTTGCCCGCGCCGAGAGTGGAGAAGCTCGACGCCGGCGTGCCGGTGCGGTTGCGGTTAATCAACACCGACAGCACGACGCACCGGTACGCGGTGGCCGGGACCGCGTTCCGGGTGGCCGCGATCGACGGCGTCGACCTGCGCGGCCCGACGCCGCTGGTGGACACCGCCGTGCTGATCCCGGCCGGGGGCCGCTACGACCTGGTCTTCGACGCGCCGGCGACCCCGGTGGCGCTGTTCGTCGACGGGCGGACGGTCTACTCGACCGGCCCGGTGTCGACGGCGACCGGCGCCTGGCCGGTGCTCGATCCGCTCGGCTACGGCGCGACCGCCCCGGTGCCCTGGTCCCGGTTCGACAAGACGTTCACCCTCGTCCTCGATCGCGGCCTCGACCTGCGCGGACTGCTACCCCGGTACGCCCACACCGTCAACGGCGCGGCCGACCCGGACATCCCGCCGCAGGTCGTACGCCTGGGCGACGTCGTACGGTTCACCATCGTCAACAGGTCGCAGGTCGTGCACCCGTGGCACCTGCACGGCCACCACGTCCTGGTGCTGGCCCGCGATGGCGAGCCGGTGGCCGGGAGCCCGCTGTGGCTGGACTCCTTCGACGTCCGTCCAGGCGAGGTGTGGGAGGTGGCGTTCCGGGCCGACAACCCGGGGATGTGGGCCAATCACTGCCACAACCTGGCGCACGCCGATGCCGGGATGACGCTGCATCTCATGTACTCGTGATCACGGAGGCCTGTAGTTTTCTGTCATGACCGATGACACCTTCCGTTCGGTGGCGATCGAGCGCACCAGCCTGGGCAACTACGTCGTGCGGAACTCCCGTGGCGGGTCGGTGTCGTTGGGCACGGGCGAGGACGGCAGTTTCACGCCGGTGGAGTTGCTGCTGGCCGCCATCGGCGGCTGCACCGCTGTCGACGTGGACCACATCACCAGTCGTCGTGCCGAGCCGAGCGGGTTCGCCGTCGCCGTCACCGGTGACAAGATCCGCGACGAGGCCGGCGGAAACCGGATGCGGAACCTGCGGGTCGAGTTCACAGTCACGTTCCCCGAGGGTGCGGAGGGCGACGCGGCCCGCGCGGCGCTGCCCCGGTCGTTGCAGCAGTCGCACGATCGGTTGTGCACTGTCTCCCGTACCGTCGAGCTCGGCACTCCCGTCGCGATCGCCGAGGGCCCCGCGCCCACCGGAGATTGACCGGCGCTGAGCACTGCTACTCAGGCCTGTGCGGTTCGTTGGTGTGAGGGTGACGGCATGCGTCGACTACTGGTGCCACTGCTGATCGTCCTCACCGCGGTGGTGGCCTGCGCCGACCCGAACGCCCAGCCACGTCGCTCGGACCCGACGGTCGCGGAGCCGGCGCCCACCGAGCTGCTCGCCGACGGCAGCGCGCCCTGGGCCGACCTGAAGATCACCGGCGAGGACCTCAACGGCCGCCCCGCCGCGCCGAGAACGCCGGCCGCCGGCAGCGAACCGTGCCGGGCAGAGCAGCTGACCGGCCGGCTCACCACCTGGACGCGGCCCGGCACCGGCGGTGAGACGCCTCGGGGTTTCGACGCCGCCATCGGCAAGCTCATCGGCGAGGTGGACGTGCGGAACTCGTCGACTGTCGAGTGCACGCTGCAGGGCGAGGTACCCACGACCATGCTCGCCGACGGCCGTGAGATCCCGATGCTCTACACCCACGGCATCGACGAGGAGGGCCGCAGCCGGGTGGTCGCCGTGCCGGCCGGCGGCAACGCCAGCCTGCGCCTGGACTGGTCCGGGCCGTTCTGTCAGCCCGTGAAGGGGTCGTTGGAGCTCGCGATCGAGCTGCCGCACGACGGCGGCAGGTTGCGCGCACCGGTCACCGCCGACGAGCGTCCGGGCTGTCCGCAGGGGGAGAGGGTGCACCCCCGCGCGCGGGGGACGCTGTCCGCGAGCGGGTTCACCGAGCCGGTGACGGTGTCGAAGCCCCCGTCCTCGCCGCTCGAGAAGCTCACCGTCGCTGTTCAGGGGCCGACGACCGCCGCCGCCGGGTCGCGGCTCTCCTTCCGGGTGACGCTGGGCAACCCGACCGGCGGCCCCCTCGTGCTGGACCCGTGCCCGGGCTACCTGATGGAACGGTTCTCTCTCGGCGACGCGACGAACGACGCGGTGAACTCGGCCCAGCTGTACCGGCTGAACTGCCGCGCGCTCCCGCAGATCCCCGCCGGCGACAGTGCCGTGTTCGAAATGGTCGCCGAGGTGCCGGCCTCGATGCGGGCCGGGCGCGAGCTGAGCGTGACGTGGAAGCTCTATCTGCCGCACTACGTGCAGCGGGGTAACCAGTTTGGTGTCCTCACCCTCACCGTCGTCTGAGGAAGGTCGCTGCCGGGCCAGCCGCACCGGTGAAGTCGACGTAGGTGAGAACAGGAGATAGATACTGTTGAGTGCATGGGAGCGCTCCCGTACCATACCTGACGCGGCCTGTTAACGTTCACAATCGGTCACCGCGCAGCGACCACCACCAATGCATAGGCCGCCGTCCCGCGAGGAGGGTGCTATATGACCAGATCCAGAGCCACCAATGTTGGTCTGGTTGCGGCCGGCGTCGGCTTACTGGTGTCGTCGACAGTTGTCGGGGCCCTGCCGGCCGGTGCCGCAGCCGAGGGTTGTTCGGTGAACTACGCCGTGTCGTCGCAGTGGCAGGGCGGCTTCGGCGCCAACGTGGCGATCACGAACCTGGGTGACCCGTTGAGCAGTTGGACGCTTACCTGGTCGTACGGCGCCGGTCAGACGGTGACGCAGGCCTGGAACACGTCGCTGACGCAGAGCGGGTCGGCGGTGACGGCGAAGAACGTGAGCTACAACGCTGCGGTCCCGACCAACGGCACTGTGTCGTTCGGGTTCAACGGGTCGTGGACGAGCAGCAATCCAGCACCGACGAGCTTCGCCCTGAACGGTGTCACCTGCACCGGTGACACGACGCCGACCGATCCGCCCACAGATCCGCCCACCGATCCGCCGACCGATCCGCCGACCAACCCGCCGACGTGCAACCTTCCGTCGACGTACCGGTGGTCCTCGACGGGAGCGCTGGCGCAGCCGAAGTCCGGCTGGGTGTCGCTCAAGGACTTCACCGTGGCCCCCTACAACGGCCAGCAACTCGTCTACGCCACCACCCACGACAACGGCACCCGGTGGGGCTCGATGAACTTCGGCCTCTTCACCAACTACTCGCAGATGGCCTCCGCCAGCCAGAACGCGATGAACAACGGGACCGTCGCGCCGTCGCTGTTCTACTTCGCGCCGAAGAACATCTGGGTGCTCGCCTACCAGTGGGGTGGGCCCGCGTTCTCGTACCGGACCTCGACCAACCCGACCAACCCGAACGGCTGGTCCGCGGCACAGACGCTGTTCAGCGGAAGCATCACCGGTTCGGGCACCGGCCCGATCGACCAGGCGGTCATCGGTGACGACCAGAACATGTACCTGTTCTTCGCCGGGGACAACGGCAAGATCTACCGGGCCAGCATGCCGATCGGCAACTTCCCGGGCAGCTTCGGCTCCAACTACACGACCATCATGAGCGACACCACCAACAACCTCTTCGAGGCCGTTCAGGTCTACAAGCTCCAGGGCCAGACCCGCTATCTCATGATCGTCGAGGCGATCGGTTCGCAGGGTCGCTACTTCCGCTCGTTCACGGCCACCAGCCTGGGCGGCTCGTGGACGCCGCAGGCCACCAGCGAGAGCAACCCGTTCGCCGGCAAGGCCAACAGCGGTGCCACCTGGACCAACGACATCAGCCACGGTGAGCTGCTGCGCACCAACGCCGACCAGACGATGACCGTCGACGCCTGCAACCTGCAACTGCTCTACCAGGGCCGTTCCCCCAACTCCGGGGGCGACTACGGCCTGCTGCCGTACCGGCCGGGTCTGCTGACCCTGCAGCGCCCGGTGTGATCACGCTCGACTGACCACCAACGGGCGGGCACGGCATCCTGCCGGGCCCGCCCGCACCACGCCACTCGGGTTCATGGAAGTCGCGGTATCCCGGTCGTCCTGACGCCGCGACCGTCGTGAACGCGAGTCGGCCCCGCACCAAGCGGGGGGTACGACACGCACCATGGGGGCGGCCTGTGGCCGACGAGTTTGGGACGATGCGCCGGTCGACCTACCGACATCACCCGACTCGAAGGGACCCCGCGATGGCAACTGTCATCTCCACGCTGTTCATCTCGGCCGACGGCGTGGCCGAGATCGACCCGGACTGGCACTTCCCGTACTTCGACGAGAACATGGGCCGCGCCGTCACCGAGGACTACGACGCTGCCAACGTGCTGCTCATCGGCCGCGAGACGTACGACAGCTTCGCCGGAGCCTGGCCCGACCGGGAGGCCGCCGGTGGCGAGGACGCGCCGTTCGCCAAGCAACTCGGCGACATGCGCAAGGTCGTCGCCTCGCGCCAGCCCCTGGAGTTCTCCTGGCGCAACTCCGAGCTGATCGACGGGGACCTCATCGACGCCGTCACCGCGCTCAAGGCCGATGCCGACGTCCGGGGAATCCTCATCCCCGGCTCGATCTCCGTGGTGCAGCAACTGCTCGCCGCCGGCCTGGTCGACGAGCTGCGTCTGCTGGTGCATCCGGTGGCCGCGCGCAAGGGCCGCAAGCTGTTCGACGAGGGAGACGCGGCGTACCACCTGCGACTGGTGGCGTCGGAGGCGTTCCCGACCGGCGTCCTTCGCGTGATCTACGCCCCGGGCGCGGCGCCGACTCCGGTCGGATACGACGAGATCAAGGACCAGGTGCCGGCCGGAAACTAGGCGCGCTTCGGGGAAGCAGTCCCGGCGGATCGGGGCCACCGGTGCCCAGTGGTACGCACCGCTGGATTGACCGCCACCGATTCATCCCACACTTCGGACCGGCATTTAGTGAGGGCTATCGATATTGACGATTGGTGGCTGCGGCGACAGGATCTCGGGCACCACCACCCTGATCCCCCTCCTGGGAGGCGCCATGACCCGTCCCCGCCTGCCCCGCCTGCGGGCAGCCACCCGGTTGGCCGCACTCGCCCTCGCCACCGCCGGCGTGCTGCTCACCGTCGCCACCCCGGCCAGCGCCGCCGTGCCCACCGGCCGTTACGTCGCGCTGGGCGACTCGTACACCGCAGGTCCGCTGATCCCGACCCAGGTCGACCTCAACTGCCTACGGTCCAACCGCAACTACCCGTCGTTGGTGGCGGCGTCCGCGGGCTCGTCGTCGTTCGCCGACGTGAGCTGCTCCGGCGCCACCACTGACGACATCCTCTACGGCGGTAGCGGCCAACTGGGCATCACGTTGCCGCCGCAGCTCAACGCGGTCACGTCGAACACGTCGCTGGTGACGGTGCAGATCGGCGGCAACGACATCGGCTTCTCCGGCATCATCGGCGACTGCGCGGAGGCGAGCGTCAGCAGCCCGCTCGGATCTCCGTGCAAGAACCGGTACACCGCCGGAGGTGTCGACCAGTTGCAGGCGCGGATCGTCGCCGCCACGCCGAAGATCACCGCCGTGGTCCAGGCGGTGCGGCAGGCCGCGCCGGGGGCGCGGGTCGTGGTGCTCGGCTATCCGGCGATCCTGCCGGACAGCGGTTACGGCTGCTGGCCGGTCGTTCCGATCGCCTACCAGGACGTGCCGTACCTGCGTGGCGTCGAGAAGTCGCTCAACGCGATGCTGGCCAGCGTCGCGAGCGCCAACGGCGCCACCTACGCCGATGTCTACACCCCGTCGATCGGCCGTGACGCGTGCAAGGGCAGCGGCACCCGGTGGGTCGAAGGTCTGGTGCCGCAGAACTCGGCCGCGCCGTTCCACCCCAACGCCCGAGGTGAGCAGGGCATGGCCACCGCCCTGATCGCCAGGCTGAACAGCTGACCGGGCCGTAGACGGCCGAGCCCGCCCCGCCGGCAGCGGCGGGGCGGGTTTCTCCTGCGGTGCGCCGACGCGGCGCGGTGCCCGGCCTCGCTGTGCTTGAGATCGGGGAGTCCGGGGTACCGAAAGCTATGCCGAATGTGGGGCAAGTCGTCGGAGACCGTTACCGCCTGGTCGAAAGCATCGCCAGCGGCGGAATGGGTGACGTGTGGCGGGCGGTCGACGAAACCCTCGACCGCTGCGTGGCGGTCAAGATGCTGCAACCACGGTTGGTTACCGACGGCGGCTTCGGTGAGCGGTTCCGGCGCGAGGCGCGGGCGATGGCGGCCCTGCGTCACCCGGGTGTCGCCCAGGTCTACGACTACGGTGAGGTGTCCCAGTCCGGAGCGCTGGCCCTCGCCTACATCGTGATGGAGTGCGTGCAGGGGCAGCCCCTGTCGGAGCGGATCGCCAAGGTCGGCCGGCTGGACGTGGCCGAGACGATGTCGATCGCCGCGCAGACCGCCCGTGCGTTGCAGGCCGCGCATGACGCCGGTGTCGTCCACCGTGACGTCAAACCCAGCAATCTGATCATCGAGCCGAACGGGCACGTCGTACTCGTCGATTTCGGTGTTGCGGTGACGCAGGAAGCGGCGAGCCTGACCGGAGCGAACCAGATCGTCGGCACTGCCCTGTACATGGCACCCGAGCAGGTAGCGAAGAACGAGATCACACCGGCGATCGACATCTATGCGCTGGGGGCTGTCGTCTACCACTGCCTTGCCGGTCGGCCGCCGCACGAGGGCGAGAATGCCGTCGCGGTGGCGCTGCGGCATCTCGAAGAGGAACCGTCGCCGCTGCCCGAGGACGTTCCGGCGGAGGTCCGGCGTGTGGTCGCCACCGCGATGGCCAAGGATCCCGCCCACCGCTTTCCGACGGCGGAGGCCATGGCGAGGGCGGCGCAGACGCTCGCGGACCCGTCGGACCACCTGCCGGCCACCGCGACCGGGGCGACCGAGGTCGGGGTGCGAACCGAGGTCACGGCTGCCCGGCGGTCGGCCGTCGGCGGCACTGCGGACCGGGCCGTCACTCCCGGGCCCAGAGCGCTCGCGGTGCTTCTCGGATCGTTGGCCGCCGCGGCTGCCGTCCTGGTGCTCGCCGATCCCATCGGGATCATGCCCGGCCCGACCGGGCGACCGTCGACGCCTCCCGTGGTGCCGCCAGCGGTGTCGCCAACGGTGCCGCCCGAGCGGGAACCGGGCCCCGGCGTCGGCGGCGGTGAACCGGCCACCCGCAGTTCGGCGGGCATGCCGGTCCGGGCGCCCGGCTCTCCGACTCCGACTCCGACGCCGACCCGGGGCGAGGGGACGGTGGATCCGTCGACGCCGTCCGGTGGGAGCACTACGGACGCGCCCGGTCCCACCACGTCCGAGAGCGCTCCCGCCGAGCCGACGAAAGCCCCGACGGCAGCCCCGACAGACGGAACGACAGCGCCGCCGACCTCGGGGACGACGGAGAACCCCGCGGCGGACCCCACCTCGCAACCGTCGGCGGAGGAATCGACGGCCGGAGGAGAGACCGCGGCGCCGCAGGCGTAGCGGACGGCGGTGACGACCATTGTCTCGCGGCTGGACCGTGCCGCAAGAGCCGCCCTTTGCTCTGCACCCGCGGAAGCGCCATGCAGCAGCGGTAGGCCGGTGGTGCCTCGGCGGGTGCAGAGCAAAGGGCACGTCGAGCGGGGCCGGCCCGACGCCGTCATGGACGGTAGGCGGGCGGGAGGTTGCCCGCGCAACGCAGTCTGGCGTGGCGACCGAAGCCGCCACGCCAGTGATGCGATGTGTCAGGAACCAGTCGGGGTCAACTGGTGCGACAGGTGACCGTCGGCCAGTTCCAGTTGCCGTTGGCCATGATCGTTAGGCCGAAGTTGTTGCCGTTGCCGTTCGGCGTCGCGGTGACGGTGCCACTGTTGCCGTTGACGGCGGCGTTCCAACTGTTCTGAACGCTCTGGCCGCCACCGAGGCCGAGGCTGACGACCCAATTGTTGGTGCCGCTGACCGCGACATTGAGGTTGAACCGGTCACCCCACTGCTGGCCGGCGGAGATCGTCGCGTTGCAGTTGCCGGTCCCCGGGTTGCCGGTGGGTGGCGGGGTGGTCGGGTTGCCGCCGCCGCCGGTGCCCTCCCGGACGGTGATGTCGGAGCTTCCGCTGCTCTGGTAACCCTCGGTGGCCATGACCTGGTAGCTGTGGTTGGTGCCGAGGTTCAGGCCGGCCCGGGCCCACGCGTCGAAGTGGTTGGCGGTGGTGATGGTGCCACTCGAGCGCTTCTGCTGACGGACGCTCCAGAACTGGTAGAACGTCTGGTTGCCGTCGATCGACGGGGCGTTGACCCGCTGGCTGCGGAGGATGTCGTAGGTGCCGCCGTCGGTGGTGACAGTGCCCATCCGCTGCGCGCCGCTGCTCGGGTTGTAGGTGCCGAAGTTCTCCACCACGTAGTACTCGATGAGCGGGTTGCGCGTCCATCCGTACAGGGCGAGGTAGGTGTTGTTGTTGCCCGGGTTGTAGCTGCCCGAGTAGGTGACCGTCCGTCGGTTGCCGGTGGCCCAACCCTTGCCGCCGACCCAGTTGTTGGTGCTCCGGTCCCAACTGCTGGTGTACCGGCCGTCGGCGCGCAGCGTCATGCTGGCGTTGCCGCTGTCCTTCCAGAACGAGAAGTAGTACCCGTTGTGCGTGCCGGTGAGGTTCGACGTGAGGGTCCGGTCGGCCTCGGCGTACGCGTTGGTGGCCGTCATCGTGCCGGCGACGGCCACGACGGCGGCGCATGCGGCGCCCAGGAGCAGCCGCATGCGGCCGCGACCTCTCGGTTTGGTGTGGCTGGTGTCGGTCATGGAACTGTTGCCTCCTCTGACGGCTGGCGGGGGCCAGCGGCGCGGTACGCCTCGGCAGGCTGCCGGTGGTCGGGTAAGGGCCACGGCGTCGTACCGCTCGGTGGTGGTGGGCCGGTCGTCCTGCACGACGATCGGAGAAGTGGGTCGTGGTGGCCGGTGCTGACGACAATCGAGCGCCGTCGATGGCGACCGTATTAACCCAGCCGTCGCCTTGTCAACAATTTTCGGAAACAGGGTGGCAACACCGCTGTCGTCACCGGAGCGACATCCATCCAGGTCAGTAGTCGATCAGAGTCCGGAGCCGTCACTGCGGCGTCGCAACACCTGAACATCGGTCGGGGTGGGGGTTGCCGAAAGTTCCGGAGACTTTCCGGACCAGGCGCCCCGGCCGTGCCGAGCGGCGCGGGCAGCCGCTGCCGTTACCCGCGGGGTCAGCGACGCAGCAGGGCGTTGAGCCGGGCGGACTGGCGGGTCAGGTGGTCGCGTTCGGCGAGGTTGGGAGCCTGCTGGGCGGCTTCGGCGTACAGCCGCGCCGCCGTTGCCAGGTCGCCGTCGCGCTCGTGCAGGTACGCCGCCACCGCCGTGTACCGGGGCAGTGCGTCGTCCACCGCCGCGAGTGCCTTCAGCCCGGCCCGGGGGCCGTCGGCCTCACCGACCGCCACCGCGCGGTTGAGTCGGACGACCGGGTTCGCGGTCAGGCGCGCCAGCTCGTCGTACCACTCCACGATCTGCACCCAGTCGGTCTCGGCGGCGGTCGGCGCGTCCGCGTGCAGCGCCGCGATGGCCGCCTGGGCCTGGAACTCACCCAGTTGGTCGCGGGCCAGCGCCGCCTGCAGGATCTCGACGCCCTCGGCGATCGACCGGGTGTCCCATCGGCTGCGGTCCTGCTCGGCGAGCGGCACCAGGCTGCCGTCGGGCCCGGTCCGGGCGGCGCGCCGGGCGTGGTGCAACAGCATGAGGGCGAGCAGCCCCGCCACCTCGGGGTGGTCGATCGCGGCCGCGAGCTGCCGGGTGAGCCGGATGGCCTCGGCGGCGAGGTCCACGTCACCGGAGTAGCCCTCGTTGAAGACCAGGTAGAGGACGCGCAGCACGGTGGCGACGTCACCGGGTCGGTCGAACCGCAGCCCGGACACGGTGCGCTTGGCCCTGCTGATGCGCTGCGCCATGGTCGCCTCGGGCACCAGGTAGGCGTGGGCGATCTGCCGGGTGGTCAGCCCGCCGACGGCGCGCAGCGTGAGCGCGACAGCGGACGACGGCGTCAGCGACGGGTGGGCGCACAGGAAGTAGAGCTGGAGCGTGTCGTCGACCGTGGGGGCCGGCCCTGGCGCCGGTTCGTCGTCGACGAGATCCTCGCGCCGACGGCGAGCGGTGTCGGCTCGGGCCGCGTCGAGGAACCGTCGCCACGCCACAGTGGTCAGCCAGCCCAACGGGTCGCGCGGCGGGTCGGCCGGCCAGACCCGGACCGCCTCGACCAGGGCGTCCTGCACGGCGTCCTCGGCCGCCGCGAAGTCGATTCCGCGGCGGACGAGGATCCCGAGGACGCTCGGCGTGAGGCTGCGCAGCAGCGTCTCGTCCATCGAAGCCGTCACTCAGTGATGGTGGGGGGCTCGCTCAGGAACGGGCGCAGCTCCAGCCACTCGTGGATCGGCTTCCCGCCCGCCCCGGGAGCTGCCGACAGCTCCCCAGCCAGCTCGACGGCCCGGTCGTGACTGTCGACGTCGATCACCATCCAGCCGGCGATGAGATCCTTGGTCTCGGCGAACGGGCCGTCGGTGACCGGCGGGCGGCCCTCGCCGTCGTACCGGACGAACGTCCCCTCCGGGGCGAGGGCCTGGGCGTCGACGAACTCCCCGGTGCCCTCGAGTCGGGCCGCGAAGTCGCGCATGTACTGCACGTGGTCCGAGATCTCCGCTGGCGTCCACTGGTCCATCGGCACGTCGTTCACCGTGGCCGGGGTGCCCCGGTAGTGCTTGAGCAGCAGGTACTTCGCCATCGTGGTGCTCCTCGGTGCTGGCTGCGACCCATTGTGGTCGCGTTCACTGCGGGGACGAAGCCGGTAGGCGCTTCTCGACATCGCTGTCCGGTTTTTTTCCTTCCGCAGGTTAATCTCGGGTGAATCGTCCGCCGTTGGGGCACCTCGGAGGGCACAAAACTTGATTCGTTCCAAAATAGTGAGCTAGTGTTCGTACCCGTGATGTCCGACTTCGAGGCGCAGCTGCGGGCCGTCTCGTTGCGCGTGACCCGGCCCCGGTTGGCGGTGCTCGCGGCGCTGCGCGACCACCCGCACGTCGGCACCGACGCGGTGATCGCGCTGGTCCGCGCGGAGCAGCCCACTGTCTCCCACCAGGCGGTGTACGACGTGCTGCGCGTGCTCACCGACGCCGGCCTGGTGCGGCGCATCCAGCCGGCCGGGGCGACGGCCCGCTACGAGTCCCGGATCGCGGACAACCACCACCATGTCGTGTGCCGCTCCTGCGGCGCCATCGCCGACGTCGACTGCGCCGTCGGTCACGCCCCCTGTCTCACCGCCTCGGGCGACCACGGGTTCACGGTCGACGAGGCGGAGGTCGTCTACTGGGGCACCTGCCCCGACTGCGCGACCGACCGCACGCCCCAGAGATCCGCAAGCTCGGAAGGAAGTACATGAGCGACACCCAGGACAACGGCCCCGTCAGTGCGCAGGGCGTGGACCAGAAGGCAGCGGCCGGCTGCCCGGTCGCGCACGACTCGGTGACCGCGCACGGCAGCGAGAGCGAGAACCCGGCGATCGACTCGCCGACCCCGAAGACCGGTGGTCGCCCGCGCACCAACCGGGACTGGTGGCCCAACCAGCTCGACCTGTCGGTGCTGCACGCCCACTCGTCCAAGGGCAACCCGCTGGGCGAGAACTTCAGCTACGCCAAGGAGTTCGCGAAGCTCGACGTCGAGGCCCTCAAGCGCGACATCGTCGAGGTCCTCACCACCTCGCAGGACTGGTGGCCGGCCGACTTCGGTCACTACGGCGGCCTGATGATCCGGATGAGCTGGCACGCCGCCGGCACGTACCGCATCGAGGACGGCCGCGGCGGCGCCGGCGACGGTGGGCAGCGGTTCGCCCCGCTCAACAGCTGGCCGGACAACGCCAACCTGGACAAGGCCCGCCGGCTGCTCTGGCCGGTCAAGCAGAAGTACGGCCAGCAGATCTCCTGGGCCGACCTGCTCGTGCTCGCCGGCAACGTCGCCCTGGAGTCGATGGGCTTCAAGACCTTCGGCTTCGGCTTCGGTCGCGAGGACGTCTGGGAGCCCGAGGAGATCTTCTGGGGTCCGGAGGACACCTGGCTGGGCGACGAGCGCTACGCCTCCGAGAAGGAGATGGCGGCCGGCGTCGGCTCGACCGAGATGGGGCTCATCTACGTCAACCCGGAGGGCCCGCGCGGTAACGCGGACCCGGCCGCGGCGGCGCACTTCATCCGCGAGACCTTCGGCCGGATGGCGATGAACGACGAGGAGACCGTCGCCCTCATCGCCGGTGGTCACACCTTCGGTAAGACCCACGGTGCCGGCGTCGCCGACAACCACGTGGGCGCGGAGCCCGAGGGCGCTCCGCTGGAGGCGCAGGGCCTGGGTTGGCTGAGCACCCACGGCAGCGGCAAGGGCGCCGACACGATCACCAGTGGTCTCGAGGTGACGTGGACCGACGTGCCGACGCAGTGGAGCAACCGCTTCTTCGAGATCCTCTTCGGCTACGAGTGGGAGCTCACCACCAGCCCCGGCGGTGCGAAGCAGTGGGTCGCCAAGGACGCCGAGGCGATCATCCCGGATCCCTTCGACCCGGCGAAGAAGCACCGGCCGACGATGCTCACGACCGACCTGTCGCTGCGCGTCGACCCGGCGTACGAGAAGATCTCCCGCCGCTTCCTGGAGAACCCCGACCAGTTCGCGCTGGCCTTCGCCAAGGCGTGGTACAAGCTGCTGCACCGCGACATGGGCCCGATCGAGCGCTTCCTCGGACCGTGGGTGGCCGAGCCGCAGCTCTGGCAGGACCCGGTGCCGGCCGTCGACCACGAGCTGGTGGGCGACGCCGACATCACCGCGCTCAAGGCGAAGGTCCTGGAGTCCGGTCTCACGATCGACCAGCTGGTCTCCACCGCCTGGGCCTCTGCCGCGAGCTTCCGGCACACCGACAAGCGCGGCGGCGCCAACGGCGCGCGCATTCGCCTCGAGCCGCAGCGCAGCTGGGAGGTCAACCAGCCCGAGCAGCTGGCCACCGTCCTCACCACCCTTGAGGGCATCCAGCAGGAGTTCAACGCTGCCGGCGGGGCGACCATCTCGCTCGCCGACCTGATCGTGCTGGCCGGTTCGGCCGCCGTCGAGAAGGCGGCGCGGGACGCCGGCGTCGAGGTGACAGTGCCGTTCCGGGCGGGCCGCACCGACGCGACCCAGGAGCAGACCGACACCGATTCCTTCCGGGTCCTCGAGCCGCGCGCCGACGGTTTCCGCAACTACCTGCGCGCTGGCGAGAAGACCCAGCCGGAGGTGCTGCTGGTCGACCGTGCCTACATGCTCAACCTGACCGCGCCCGAGATGACCGTCCTCATCGGCGGCCTGCGCTCCCTCGGTGCCAACGTCGGCGGCAGCCAGCACGGTGTGCTCACCGACCGGCCCGGCGTGCTCAGCAACGACTTCTTCGCCAACCTGCTCTCCCCGGGCACCCGGTGGAGCGCGTCGAAGTCCGACGAGCACGTGTACGAGATCCGCGACCTGGCCACCGATGAGGTGAAGTGGACCGCCACCGCGGTCGACCTCATCTTCGGGTCCAACTCGCAGCTGCGCGCCCTCGCCGAGGTCTACGCCAGCCAGGACGCCCGCGACAAGTTCGTGGCCGACTTCGTGGCCGCCTGGACCAAGGTCATGGAGCTCGACCGGTTCGATCTCGCCTGACAGGTACCACCGACGAGCCCCGGCCGATCCGCACGTGATCGACCGGGGCTCGTCGCCCTTTGCGTGCCGTTCGACGTGGCACCGGCGCCGTCCACCTCGATGTCACCCCGGTGCCATTCCCTTCGCGACGAATCCCATGGATGATTTTCCTGTCTCATTGATCAGCTGGCGGACGGGCCCATCCATGGCAAGGTGTTGACCCTGCCCGGGCGGCGGGCGCGGACCTAGTCACGCAGGGAGTCAACGTGGCCCATCCCGACCTGCAGGCCGAGGACGTGGACCAGCACGCCGAAAGCCCTGCGATACCCCGGCAGCGGGTGGTCCCCGCCCGGCGGTCCCGAGCGGGCGTCGCCGACACCGACACCGTCTGGCGGCCGCTGCGGATCGCGATGATCGGCCAGAAGGGGATACCGGCGACCTACGGCGGGATCGAACGGCACGTGGAGGAGATGGCCAGCCGGCTCGCCAGCTACGGCCACGAGGTCACCGTCTACTGCCGCCGGAGCTACGGCGAGACACCCGCCGACGGCTACCGGGGCGTACGGCTGCGCCAGACCCACACGATCTCGAGTAAACACCTCGACGCCATCGTGCACGCGGCGACCTCGACCATGGCGGCGGTGGCCGCGCGGCCCGACATCGTGCATTACCACGGGCTCGGGCCGGCCCTGGTCGCCCCACTTCCGCGTGCCCTGTCCCGGGCACGCGTGGTGCTGACAGTGCACGGTCTGGACAACCAGCGGAGCAAATGGGGGCTCGCCGCGCGGGCGGTGCTGGGCAGCGCCCACTGGTTCAGCGGGTACGTTCCGCACCAGCGGGTGGCGGTCTCCCAGGGGCTCGCCGCCCACTATGACGCCCGGTTCGGCCGCCCGACGACCTACATCCCCAACGGCGTGAACCCGGCCCGACCGGCGCGGACCCGTCAGATCCAGGACCGGTTCGGGCTGACCCCTGGCGGCTACCTGCTGCTGGTCGGTCGGCTGGTGCCGGAGAAGGCGGCCGACCTGCTGATCCGGGCCTTCCGCCGGACCGAGACCCCGCTGCGCCTGGCGATCGTCGGCGGGTCGTCGTTCACCGACGACTTCGTGGACCGGCTGCGCCGGGAAGCCGGGGCGGACGACAGGATCGTCTTCACCGGGTTCGCCTACGGTGACCTGCTCGCCGAGCTGTACGCCGGTGCCGCCGGCTTCGTTCAACCGTCCCGGTTGGAGGGACTGCCGTTGACGTTGCTGGAGGCCGCCGCGTACGGGCTGCCGGTGGTCGCCAGCGACATCGCGCCGCACGTCGAGGTGCTCACGTCCGACACCGCCGGCGGGCGGTTGTTCCGCGACGGCGACGAGGACGACCTGGTCCGGGTGTTGACGTCGCTGCTCGCCGACCTGCCGGGCGAACGGGCCGGTGCGGTGGCGCTGGGTGAGCGGATCACCAGCAGGTACAGCTGGGACACCGCCGCCCGCGAGTTGGAGCAGCTCTATCTCCGGCTGGCTCCGGAGCCGGGCCGCCGGGGCAGCGCGCGACCCACGGGGGCCGCCGACTGACCGGACGGCGTCGGCCGGTGGGGTGTCGGATCAGCCCCCCGGGGGACGGAGCAGTCGGTGCAACGGCCCCTTCTGCCGTCGGGGTGACAGGACTAGATTGAACCGATCTTGTGCCGGGAGGACATCGATTGGCCGCGCCCGGCAGCGGCCGGGCAGCGCCGATTCAGTTCAGTGGGATCAGTGGAACAACACACGCAGCAGGTCAATCCGCTCATGACCAAGCGGCTCGACCCGACCCGCCTGCTCACCGGCGGCGCGGCGCTGGCCGCCGCGGTCGTGGCGGTGGTCGCGGGCGTCTCCATGGCGGCCGGTGACCGCAGGGGCATGGTGCTGCCGCTCGCCGCGGTAGCGGGGATCGCTGTGGCCGTCCTCGCGCTGACCCGGTTCGCCGGGTACGTGCTGCTGATGCTCGCGGTGCGCTCCTGCATCGACCTGTTCAAGCTGACCGGCCCGAGCGCCGGCCAGGCCGACTCCGCCGGAACGGCCCGGGCGGTGGACCCCTCCACACTGCTCGCTGTGCTGTTCCTCCTCGCCGCCGGGCTCTGGCTGGCCGCACAGCTCAGCCGTCACGGGCGGCTACGCGGCTCCCCGCTCAGCTGGGCCATGCTGCTCGTCGGCGCCAGCAGCGTGGTCAGCGCCCTCGGTGCCAGCCGGCCGGCGAACAGCCTGCTGGAGGCGCTGCGGATCCTCACCGTGGTGGTGATGTTCGTGGTACTGGAACAGCTCATGCCGGACACCGCGGCGATCCGTCGGGTCCTGCTCGCCTGCTACGCCTCCCTGGTGCTGGCGCTGGGCTACACCGTCGTGCTGTCGCTGCTCGGCAACCCGCCGGCCGAGGTGAAGGGCGACTTCACCCGGATCAGCGGCACGTTCAGCCAGTCGACCACGTTCGGCCGCTACCTGATGTTCATGGTGATCTTCGGGTTCGCGGTGTACCGCTTCCTGGATCGTCGACTGCGGGTGTCCCTCGCGGTGCTGCTCGCCCTCTCACTGCTGTTCCTGCTGCTCACCAACACCCGCAGCGCCCTGCTCGGCGCGGCGATCGGGCTGGTGGTGGTCGCGGCGCTACATCGCAGCAAGCGGATGCTGGTCACTCTCTGCGTGGTGGCGGTCGCCGGGGTGGCACTGGTGCCCGCCGTCGGCGAACGCTTCGCCCAACTCGGTACGTCCCGCGCTGTCGGCGGAGACCCGACCGGAAACACCCTGGCCTGGCGGATCGACTACTGGACCGAGATCGTCACGCTCGCCGACCGGAACCCGGTGACCGGGATCGGGCCGAACATGACCCAGCGTGAGACCGACGAGGCGAAGAAGCCGCACAACGACTTCCTGCGGGCGTACGTGGAGACCGGGCTGCTCGGTCTCGGGGCGTACCTGCTGATGCTGTTCGCTTTTCTGCACACCGCCCGGACCGCGCTGCGGCGCGCGCCTCCGGGCAGCTTCGAGCGTGGCGTCGCTGTCGGATTCACCGGCTGCGCCGCCGCGTTCCTGGCGGTCAGCGCCGCCTCCAACGTCATTTCCAACGTGGTCACCCTCTGGTACTTCGTCGCGTTCGCGGCGGCGGCCAGCGTGATCGCCCGCCAACCGGCTCCGAACCTGACCGGCGAGCAGCCACGAGGCACGTCCGTCCCGGTTTGACTGAACGACAGCATTGGGGAAAAAGTGGAGATCGTCGACTACCTGCGGGTCGCCCGGCGGCGCCTCTGGGTACTCGTGGGGGTGCCGGTGCTCGCCACCGGCGCCGCGGCCGCCATCGTCCTGTTCGCGCCGCAGCAGTTCAGCGGGACCGCGTACGTGGCGGCGCCGGCCCTGGTGGGCGGCGCGGCCGGCACGCAGTACACCGGCACGCAGGCGGCGAACCAGTTCGTCGCGGCGTTCGGCGCGGCGGTCACCTCGCCCCGCGTCCTCGCCGACGTGGCCGCCGACACCGGGGTGCCGCCGGAGCGGCTGCGCGACGGGCTCGCCGTCAGCCAGGTCGGCGCGAGCAGCCAGTTGGAGGTGACGTACACCGCCGGCGACCGGGCGACTGTCGCGCCGGTGCTGACCGCGACCACCACCCGGGCGCTTGCCTTCCTCTTCTCCTCCCAGGTTGGCATCGCCACCGGTGAGGTCGAGGCGGCCAACGCCGACGTCACAGCGGCGACCAAGGCCATCGGTGAGTGGGAGAAGGCGAACAAGGTCTCCCAGCCGGACCGGATCTACCAGGCCACGCTGGGTGAGCTGACCAGCCTGCGCCAGCAGCAGCTCTCCATGCAGGCGGTCGGCAACGGCCGGGGTGTCGACGCGGCGACCGCCGCGATCACCGCCGCCCAGAGGAAGCTCGACGAGCTGGGGCCGAAGCTCCCCGACTACCAGGCCCTGCTCGCCCAGCGCGACGCGGCGACCAACGCCCTGTCCCAGGCGCGGGAGGGGTTGCAGGCGGCGCGTGCGCAGGCCCAGGCCGCCGATCCCAAGCAGGTCACCAGCATCGGCGAGGCGCACGAGGTGAGCCGGATGACCGAGCTGGTGCGCACCGCCCTGCCGGTGGGTGGTGCGGGTCTGCTGCTCGGGGTGCTGCTGGTGGGCGTACTCGAACTGCTCTCCCGGGGTCGTGCCGCCACCCGGCCGGTGGCCCCGGTGGCGACCACCGCGGCCCCCTCGGCGCCGGCGGAGACCGTGACCGCGGCACGGCCGTGACCGTCGCGGAACGAGCCGCCGGGTGCGCGAGGTGACCGGCCGGTCGCCGGCCGCGCCGGAGGCCGGCGACCAGCAGGTACGCGGCATGGCCCGCGGCGGTGTGCTGAACCTGGGCGGCGCCGTGCTCAGCCAGGTGGCGCTCTTCCTGGTCATGCTGCTGCTGGCCCGGGTCCTGGGTGTACGCGAACTCGGCCGGTACGCCCAGGTCTACGCCGTGCTGTCGCTGCTGGGGCTGCTCTCGCTCTCCGGTTTCCGGGCCGGGCTGACCCGGTTCGTGGCGGTGCACCTCGCCGACGACGAGCCGGCCGCCCTCCGGGGCGCGATCCGGCTCGGGCTCGGCATCTCGGCCGTGGCGTCCACAGTGATCGCCCTCGCTCTGGCGGTCGGCGCGCCGTGGCTCGCCGACGCCCTGCACGACCCGCAGCTCACCACCGGGCTGCGGTTGGCGGCGCTCTGCCTACCCGCCACCACCGTCTGTGAGGCCGCGCTCGCGGCCACCCGGGGGTGGCGCACGCAACGGGCCTATGCGCTCATCGGCCAGGTCTACGAGCCGGCCGCCCGGCTGGTGCTCACCGCGCTGGCGCTGGCCCTCGGAGTGGGCCTGACCGGCGCGTTCTGGGCGCTGGTGGTGGCGAGCTGGAGCGCGGCCGGGCTCGCCCTCGTGGCGCTCGCCCGGATGGTGCGCCGGGTGCCCGCCGCCCGGCCCGCGTACCGGCCGGGCGAGCTGTTCCGGTTCTCCACCGTCAGCTGGGTCTCGTCGCTGTCGTCCACCGGGCTGATCTGGGTGGACGCGCTGCTGCTCGGCTTCTTCGACTACGGTCCCGACGCGATCGGCGTCTACCACGTGGCGACCCGGCTGGTCACTATCGCGGTGTTCGTGCTGGCGCCGGTGAACGCCTCGTTCGGTCCGCACCTGGCGCACCTCTACCATCAGGGTCGACTGGACGAGGTCCGCCGGATCTACCGGGTCGCCACCGGTTGGGTGCTCCGGCTGTCGTTGCCGGCCTTCGTGGCGCTGCTGGTCTTCCCGGAGCAGTTGCTGCGCCTGGTCGGCGGGCCGGGCCTGGCCGGCGGCGCGGCGGTGACTGTGGTGCTGGCGCTCGGCCAACTCGTCAACGCCGCCACTGGGCCCTGCGGGACGCTGCTGAACATGTCCGGCCGGGTCTCGGTCAACATGCTGGACAACCTCGCTGCCCTGCTGCTCAACGTCCTGCTCAACCTCTGGCTCATCCCGGCGTACGGCATTCTCGGCGCGGCGGTGGCCTGGGCGGTGTCGTTGGCGGCGGTGAACGTCGCCCGGGTCTGGCAGGTGCGCGCGCAGGTGCACACCGTGCCGGTGACGGCGGGCATGGTCAAGGGCCTGGTCGCCGCGCTGGTCGCGATGGGCGTCGGGTTCGGTGTGCGGTGGCTGGTCGGGGGCGGGATTGGGCAGCTCGTGGTCGGTCTGGCCGCGATCGTGGTGGCGTACCTCGCCGTGGTGCTCGCCCTCGGGCTCAGCCGGGAGGACGTCATGGTGTTGCGCTCGGTGACCCGCCGAGGTGGTCGACGCGCCGCCGCCGACCCCGCCGACGGCGCCGGTGTGGGCGCCGGCCGCCCCGTGGTCCGCTCGTGACCGGCGTCGTGCGGCGTCAGGTCACCGACCGGCTGCGTCGGGGGGTACGCGCGGCACGGGCGTGGGGGCGCGCGGCCCGGCCGGGAGAGCCCGGTCCGCTGCCCGACTTCCTGGTGATCGGTGGGCAGCGCTGCGGCACCACGTCGCTGTACCACCACCTCGCCGCGCACCCCCAGGTCCGGGTGGCCAGCGGTAAGGAGTTGCAGTACTTCAGCGTCCACCACGGTCGGGGGGTGCGGTGGTACCGGGGGCACTTCCCACGCCTCGCCCCGGGTGAGCGCACGTTCGAGGCGAGCCCCTACTACCTGTTCCATCCGAGCGTGCCGGCCCGGGTCGCGGCGACCCTGCCGCAGGCCCGCTTCGTCGTTCTGCTGCGCGATCCGGTGCAGCGGGCCTACTCGCACTACCTGCACACCCGCTCGTACGGCGTCGAGCCGCTGTCCTTCGCCGACGCACTCGACGCGGAGGAGGAGCGGCTGGACCGGGCAACGCGCGGCGGCCCGGACAGCGCCGCCGCGCACCGAGCGTTGCGCAATTATTCGTACGCGGCCCGGGGCTGCTACGCCGAGCAGTTGGACCGGTGGTTCGCGCAGGTCCCGCGAGAGCGGATCCACGTCGCCCGGACCGAAGACCTGCACACCGACCCGGCCGGCACGTACGGCGACATGCTGCGCTTCCTCGGCCTGCCGGCCTTCACCCCCGAGGCGTTCACCCGGCACACCCGTCGCGTCGACAACGGCGTCTCGCAGCTGACCCCTGCTCTGCGCGAGCGACTCGACGCGTACTTCGCGCCGCACAACGCCCGCCTGAGCGCCCTGCTCGACTGGCCCGACCCCTGGCCGGCCCGTTAGCGGACGGCGGCGAGGATCCGGTCCACCGGCTGGTCGGCGCGGAGCAGGACGGGGACGTCGGTCACTGTGGTGCCGTCGCCGGCCGCGCCCAGCGGGGAACCCACCACCCCGGTCTTTCCGCCCGGTGTCGCCGGCACTGTCACCGGCGCGTTCGACGCCGACCAGAGCACCAGCGTGCTCGACCCGCCCCGGACGAACGCGACCCCGTGCAGCCTGCCGGCCACCGGGGCGGGCAGCGGGGTGACTGTGGCGTCCCGGGCCGCGTCGGCCAGGGCGGCCAGCATTCGGCCAGCGTCCCGTTCGGCGCCGTCCGGTTCGAGCAGGCCGTAGCGGACCTCGCTGCCGGCGGCGTTGTTCGGGTTGTACGCCAACGGCAGCCAACTGATCTCGCCGATCCCGCCGGCGACCAGCAGGGTGACCGTCTTGACCATCTCCGCCGCCCGGCTGGCCGGGTCACCGTCGCCGTCGCGCCAGAACTGCCCGACCTCCCACGCCTGGATCGGCACACCCGGCGGTGTGGTGGCGCGCAGGTAGTCCAGCAGCGGGGGCACCCCGTTGAAGTGCTCGTAGAAATGCACCTGACGGACGTCGACGGTGCGGTCGGTCAGCAGCGACTCGGTCACCGCCAGGAAGCGCAGGCTGCGGCTGTTGGTCTCGGTGCCGAGCGCCCGGCGTAGTTGCGCCTCTCCGGTCACCGCCGGGATCTGCTGCCCCCGGGTGCCGACCCGACGGTGGAAGTACGCCTGGTAGGCGGCGATGGCCTCGGGTATCCGCCCGGCGCGTACCAGCCGGTCGGCGACACCCATGCCGTACGCGACGCTGCTGATCCCGGAGTCGACCACCCGCGCCTTCGGGTCGGTCGCGCGGATCGTCTCGGCGGCGGCCCGGACCAGCCGCGCGTACTCCTCGGGGCTGCCGGCCCAGTAGCTCGGCGCGTTGACCTCGTTCTCGATGGCGTACTCCCGCACCCCGTACGGGCCGTAGCGCTGCACCACGGAGCGGACGAACCGCTGGTACGCACCGAGGTCGGTGGGCATCGCCGACTCGGTCTTCTTCGCCGCGCCCCGGGTGTAGCGGGCGGTGCCACCGGTCGCCCAGCACACGCCCGTGCGGATCTTCAGGTGCAGTGTGATGCCCAGCTCCCGGCTGCGCGAGGCGATCTCGTCGAGCCCGGCCCAGTCGGCCTGCCCCGAGGTCCGTTCGATCTCGCACCAGGAGATCTCCTCGTACGTCGCCGAACCGGCGAGCCGGCGCAGGTACGGCTCGAACTGCTGGTACCGCGACCAGTCCCAGTGCGCGCCGAACGGGTTGCTCACCTGGCCGGCGGTGCGCCCCGGCGTGCCGACTCCGGGCGCCGCCGTCGCGGAGGGGGTGGCGGCCGGCGGCGGATCGTCACCGCCGGCGGTGCAGCCGGTGGTGAGCAGGAACGTGACGGCGACGGCGGCGGCGACCGCGCGCAGCCGGCCCGGGCGGGTCACCGGTAGCCCAGCGTGCGCAGGGTCCGACCGGAGAAGACCCAGACCAGCAGACGGAGGAACGGGTCGAGTTCTCGGCGGTAGCTGCCCACCCGGGAGCCGTAGATCGGCGCGGTGTCGCCCACCGCCGCGCGTCGTCGCTCCGCCTCGGTGGTGTACTTCTGGGCCACGTCGTGCTGCTTGCTGTCGTAGTCGAGGATGCCGTCCTCCCAGGGCTCGCCGAGGAACTCGAAGAGGCCCCGCATCGCCTTCTCCGGCTCGCTGACCGCCTGCTCGTACCGCAGCTCGTAGTAGCGGTCCGCCGGCAGGGTCGCGCCGACCGCCCGCGCGGCGCGGATGTAGCGCGGCCACTTCACCACGCACTTCACCGCCGACCAGTAGCCGAACCGTTTGCGGTGCGAGACCACCACGTCGCGTCCGTCCCGGATGAGGTGCACGATCTGGGCGTCCGGGAAGACCTCGGTGACGAAGTCGAGCGACATCGCGTACAGCGGGGTCTTGTCGGCCCACCGGGTCTTGCCCCGCGCGGCGGCGTAGTCGGCGTGCACACCGCCGAAGAAGTCCCGGATCCGGCGTAGCCAGTCCTCGCGCGGAAAACCGAAGCGGGCCAGTCGTTCCCAGTCCCGGCCGACGATCCGTCGCAGGTCCGGCAGGAACCGGGTCTCCGGGCCGCAACTGATCCGCGAATGCGAGTCCAGGACCAGGCGCACCATCGTGGTGCCCGACCGCTGGCAGCCGACCAGGAAGATCGGCGCCGTACTGGTTCCGGTCTCAGCCACGATCGACCGCCTTCGTCGTCTGGGATCGGGCGTCGGCCGCGGCGCGGTCGAGCCGGTCGGTCAGCTCGTCGCAGCGGGCCCGGACGCGCCTGTCGATCGGTAGCCGTCGGTCGCTCGCCGTGCCGTGCGACGTGCGCGGGGCGATGTGCGCGTGCAGCCGGGGATGGTAGGGGAAGTCGAGGAAGGCGCAGAGCCGTCGGAGCTGCGCGGCGGGCTCCGCGACCAGGCTGTCGTAGCGGCAGAGCAGCACGTCGGCCCGCCGGTCCAGGCCGAGCTGGAAGAACAGCGCGTTGCGGACGTACCAGAACAGGGCCGCGCCGCTGTGCGGATCCAACCCCTGCGGGTCGTGGGCCCGGATCAGCTCGATGGTGTCGGCGTCGAGGCGTTGCCCCTGCCACCGGCGGCCGATGCTGCCGTCGGCGATCGCGCGCAGGGCCCGCAGGTTCGCGTCACCGAACTTGGCGACCTCGGAGCGGGCCCGGTCGTCGACGTCGCGGTAGACCCAGAGCGCTCGCCCCGGCGTCACCCCCGGCAGGGCCAGCAACTCGTCCACGCGGTGGCTCTCGCAGAGCGGCTTGACCAGGACGTACGCGTGCCGGCTGCGGTGGAGGGCGGCGGTCAGCACCGGGTCGGGGCGCAGTTGGAAGCGGTGGAAGACGGTGCTGTCGTTCTCGTTGCGGACCTCGACCTCGGGCGCGGCGTCCAGGCCCCGGACCAGCATGTTCGTGCCGGAGCGTTGCAGACCGACCAGGTAGACCGGCATCGCCGAGCCGGGCGTCCGGCCGGCCCGCCGTCGCCAGCGTCGTTTCGCCAGGGCGGTGCCGATCCGGTCGATCGGGTTGAGGCGGTCCTCCTCGATCAGCCGTCCGATCCCCTCGGTACGCGCCCAGCGCAGATGCCGCCGGACCCGCCGCGCGGTGTACGCGAGCGCGGAGACCTCGTCGTCGGCTGCCACGGTCCTCCTCGTCGGACACCGGCCCGGCCCTACATCCGAGCGGGTGCGACCGGCGGCAGCCAGGCTATCGGGAGATCATGGCGGGAGGCCAGGCCGCGGACCGCACGGGCAGACGAAGATCACCCGTTCAGCCACATGCCAAACGTGAGCTGGACTCGCCGACCAGCCCTGCATACCGTGGGCCCTGGCCGGGGCGGGCAGACCCCGGTCATCACCTCCGGGCCCGGATCGCCCGATCGACGTGAGCAGGGCGAGTCGATGCGCGTGCTGCATGTGAACAAGTTCCTCTACCGCCGTGGCGGCGCGGAGGGGTATCTGCTCGATCTCGCCGACCTGCAGCGGGCTGCCGGCGACACCGTCGCCTACTTCGGCATGAGCCACCCGGAGAACGAGTCGCCCCTGCCGTACGCCGCGCGGTTCCCGTCCGAAGTGGAGTTGGAGCCGACGCCGAGCGGGGTACGGCCCCGCGCGGTGGCCGTCGGGCGGATGCTGTGGTCACCGACGAGCCGCCGTGGGCTGGCCCGGGTGATCGACGACTTTCGGCCGGACGTGCTGCACCTGCACAACATCTACCACCAGCTCTCCCCGTCGGTGCTCGCCGCGGCCCGGGCCGCCGGTGTGCCGTGTGTGCTGACCATGCACGACTACAAGCTCGCCTGCCCGAGCTACCAACTGCTGGACCGGGGTCGCCCCTGCCAGGCGTGCGTCACCGGTGGCCCGTTGCAGGCGGCCCGTCGCCGCTGCAAGGACGGATCGCTGTCGCGCAGTGGCCTGCTCGCCGTCGAGTCCTGGTTGCACAGGCAGTTCGACGCGTACGACCCGGTGCAGCTCTTCGTGAGTCCGAGCGGGTTCCTGGCCGACGTGATGCGCCGCGCTGGCGTCTACCCGGACCGGCTGCGGGTGGTCAACCACTTCGTCGACCTGACCGGCGTCGCGGCCAAGCAGACGCCCGGCGGCGGTGTCGTCTTCGCCGGCCGGCTCGCGCCGGAGAAGGGTGTCGACGTGCTGATCGAGGCGACCGCCGCGCTGCCGGACGGGGTCAGCGTGGACATCGCCGGAGACGGCCCGGCCCGCCCGGAGTTGGAGGCGCTCGCCGCGCGGCGGGTGCCCGGCCGGGTCCGGTTCCACGGCCGTCTGGACAAGCCGCGCCTGCACGAGCTGATCCGGTCGGCGGCGGTGGTCGCCGTTCCGTCCCGGTGGCACGAGAACCAACCGATGGCGGTGCTGGAGGCGTTCGCCTGCGGTGTGCCGGTGGTCGCCACCGACCTGGGCGGTCTTCCCGAACTGGTCGAGCCCGAGGTGGATGGCCGCGTCGTCGCCGCCGACGCGCCGACGGCCCTCGGCGACGCGCTCAACGACCTCCTGGCCGACCCGGAGCGGGCGTACCGGATGGGCCGGGCCGGCCGGGCGAAGATCGCCGCCCAGTTCGCCCCGGACCGGCACCTGGACCGGATCCGTGGGCTGTACGCGGAGGCCGCCGAGGCGCTGCCGTCGCGGCGGCGGGCCGCCCGGGGCACCGCCGGTGGGGGAGCGGTCCGATGAGCCCGGTACGGGTGCTCTACCTCGCCGGCAGTGGTCGCAGTGGCAGCACACTGGTGACCACGGTCCTGGGACAGTTGCCGGGCTTCTTCGCGGCGGGCGAGCTGCGGTACCTGTGGCGGCGCGGGATCCTGGAGAACCGGCAGTGCGGCTGCGGATCCCCGGTCGCCGACTGCCCGCTCTGGGCCCGGGTGCGCGCCGACCTGACCGACGCCGACCCGGCCGGGATCGCCGCCCGGTTGGCCCAGCGGCTGCGGCTGCGCGGGCTGCCCGCACTGCTGCGCCGCCAGCGTCGGGGGCAGCCGCCGGTAGCGGGTCACCCCGACGACACGCAGCTGGCCCGGCTCTACGCCTCGATCGCCGAACACGCCCTGGCCGGCCGCCCGGACGGCGTCATCGTCGACTCCTCCAAGCTGCCGCCGTACGGGGCCCTGCTCGGCAGCCTGCCCGGCATCGACCTGTACGTCCTGCACGTGGTGCGCGACCCGCGCGCCACCGCGTACTCCTGGCGTCGCCGACGCCCGCTGGACGGGCGCGCCGACGATGAGCTGATGAGCCGGCCACCGGTCGGCAAGGCCGCGCTGCTCTGGCTGGTCTGGAACACCGCGACGGTACGGCTGTGGGGCGACCGCCGTCGTGCGCCGGGCCGCTACCTGCGGGTGCGGTACGAGGACTTCGTGGCCGATCCGGCCGGCGTCACCGCCCGGATCGCCGGCTTCGTCGGCGCGACCCCCGACGAGCTTCCGTTTCCGACACCGGCCACGGTGCGGCTCGCCCCCACCCACTCGGTGGCCGGCAATCCGTCGCGGCACCGCACCGGACTTGTCGACGTGGTCGCCGACACCGAGTGGCTGACCGGGCTACCCACCCGCGCGTACGCCGTGGTGACCGGGCTGACCGCCGTGGTCTTGCCCCGGTTCGGCTACCCGTTGCGTCGCCCGGCGGCCACCTCTCCCGCCGCCCGCCTCGCCGCGGACCCGGCTGTCTCTCCGTCACCCGCCACCCGGCAGGAAGGCTGAACGATGCTCTCACTGGTGGTGGGCACCGGTCGCTGCGGTTCGACACTGGTCCAGGAGTTGCTCTCCCGGCATCCCGCTGTCGGCTTCGTCTCCGGCCTGGACGACAAACTGGCCCGGCTCAACCCCAAGGGCAGGTTCAACGGCGCGCTCTACCGGCGTTCGGCGCCGCGCCCGGCGGGGATGACATCGCTGCGTCACAGTCGACGACTGCTGGAGCGGGGTCGGCTGCGGGTGGCGCCGTCGGAGGCGTACCACCTGCTCGACCGGCAGGTGCTTGCCGGCTTCTCCCGGCCGTGTCGGGACCTGGTCGCCGAGGACCTGACCCCGTTCGTGACCCGGCGGCTGCGGGCCTTCTTCGACGAGCGGATCGCACGGCAGGGCTGCCAGCAGTTGGTGCACCACGTCACCGGATGGCCACGGACCGGCCTGCTGCACGCCGCGTACCCGGACCTGCGGGTGGTCAACGTGGTGCGCGACGGCCGGGCGGTGGCCAATTCGTGGCTCCAGATGGGCTGGTGGGACGGGTGGCGTGGGCCGGACAACTGGATCTACGGCCCGCTCCCGTCCGACCTGCGCGAGGAGTGGGCCGAGTCCGGTCGCTCCTTCCAGGTGCTCGCCGCGCTGGGCTGGAAGATGCTGATGGACGCCTTCGCGCAGGCCCGGCTGCGTCACCCGGTCGACCAGTGGTTGGACGTGCGCTACGAGGACCTGGTCGAGCAGCCGCGCGAGCAGGTCGGCCGGATGCTCGACTTCCTCGGGTTGAGCTGGTCGACAGCCTTCGAGAAGGGCTTCTCCCGTTACGACTTCACTGTGGGCCGGGCGGAGGCGTACCGGGACGAACTCAGCCCGGCGCAGCTCGCCGCTATCGAACGGGTGCTGGAGAAGCCGCTGGCCGAGTGGGGCTACCCGGCCTACGGCACGCTGCAGGAGTAGAGCACAGCCGTCAGCATGCTGACCGTGCCGGTGACCGGGGTCGACGTCCAGCCGCCCGGGCCGTTCGCCACCAGGTTGAAGGTGCCGCTCCCGATGGACAGCAGCGCCCCGGAGAGGGTGATCGAGGTGGCGCTGGGGCCGAGAGTGCCGCCGCCGGTGAAGCCGCCCGACAGCGACCAGGTGAAGCCGCTGCGCGTCAGGCCGCCGACCGGCAGGGTCCAGGTGAAGGTCGGCGGGGTGAGCAGACCCGCTGTGCACTGCAGGTTGGTCGGTGGGTTGACGGTGCCGGCCTGCAGCGAGCCGCGGCCGTACTCGGTGTCGGTCCAGGCGGCCAGCGTCGACTGCGGCGGTGGGAGCACGACGGCGGTGCCGGCGAGCAGCAGGGCCGTGGCACCGGCGAGCCAGCGCCGCCGGACGTGACCGGTTCGCTGCCGGGCCGGCAGAGCGCGGATGCGTGCACGTCTCACGGCCGCCCCACGGGGATGCGGTACCGGCGCGCGGCGCGCACGAGCAGCAGACCGGTGAAGAGCGCACCGCCTCCGGCCAGCAGCGGTGTCCACAGGTTGGTTCCGGTGCGCGGCAGCGGGCCGACAGTGCCGCCCGCCGATGCGCTGTCGCCGAACCCGGTCGCAGTGACGATCAGGTCCGCCGACCCCGAGGCCACCGAGTTGGCGAGCAGGCTCGCGGTGACGAGCACCCAACGCTGCTGGTCGGCGCGCATCGAGCTGATGATGATCGGGTGTGCGGCCAGTCTGGTGGCAGGACCGTCGGCGAGGACCTGCTCACCCTGGCCGGTGGGGCAGGCACCCTTCACCCACCGGATGGCGCAGACGGCGACCTTCACCTGAAGTCCGTCCGGTCGGACGGTGAGGGGGCCCGACGCCGAGAGCGAGATGGTCACCTCACCGGGCTGCCTCGCGTGTGCCGATACGCCCACCTGCCAGGGCACTGGCTGGTCCGGCGCCAGGTTCGTCATGCGATCGTTGTCGCCGATCGAGACCAGTGTGAGGTGCCTGCTCCGGATGACCTCCTCGGTGGTGTCCGCACGGGCCTGGCCCGGCGTCGCCAGGACCGCGGCGGCGACGCCCGGCAGTACCGCCAGCACCACCAACATGCGCCCCAGCGTCGAGTCGCCGTGCGCTCCCGGACCGCTCGGCTGGGTGCCGATCTCCGGCACTGCCCCCGCGTCGTCCGGCACCGCCGAATCCGGTCGCCGGCGTCGCCGGGTCCCCTGCTCGCCCCCGCGCGGCCAGAACGCCCACGTGACGATCGCGGCGGCCCCGATCGTGATCAGACTCGTGGCGTACACGTTCGACACGGCTCGCACCGCGTACCCGAGCCTGGGCACCGACCACTCCACGAGCCGTACGTGGCTCACCGCGTGCGGTGCGGCGTCGTTGGTCGCGTTCGCGTCCCCCCGCAGGGTGAGCAGGCGGGTGGGCCCGCCGCCGTTGGCGATGTCGACGACCCGGTGGGTGATCGGTGCCAGCGGCGTGCGGTCGACGGTGACGACGTCTCCCACGTGGACCTCGGACGCGGGGATCTCCCGCACCACGGCCAGTGACCCGGCGGGAATGGTCGGGCCCATCGACCCGGTCTTGAACAGGATGAGCGAGATGTCGAAGAAGAACGCCAGCGGGACGAGGACGACGCAGGCCGACCCACCGACGGCGAGCGCTGTCAGCACCAGGTCGCCGACCCGGGCGAGGGTGCCGTGCCGTCGACGTTCGCGTCCCACCATCTGCAGATCCTTTACGTAGACGTGGCAGTGAACACCCAGGTGACGATCCCGGTCGTGCCCTGGTACGCGTTGCTGGCGCCGGCCTGGACCCGGACCTCGAAGCAGAACCGCAGCTGCGGCGTCGCGCCGCTCGGCACGGTGATGGGGGACGACACCGGCGAGCCGGGAACCGCGGTGATGGCGGAGTAACCGGGCCCGACGATCCAGGTGGGTGAACCGGAGAAGGCGGCGGCGGCACACGTGGTGCTGGTGGTGGCGGTCCGCACCGCCCGGTACTCGAGCGCGGGCAACAGGGCGCCGGAGTTGTTCGACGAACTCGTCAGCGCGACAGTGCCGCCGACGTTCGTCGTCGAGGTCGTCCGGATGTCGATGAAGGCGTAGAACGACACCGAGGGGGACATCGCCGTCGCGTTGAACGCCAGCGCCGCGGCGTTCGCCACCGGGGTGTGGCTGGCCCAGGTACTGGAGGCGGTCTGCGATTCGGTGCCGAAGACGCTCGCACCGAACGACCCGGTGCCGTACTCGCTGTCGGTCCACGCGGCGAGCGTGGACGTCGTCCCCAGGCCGAGAACGAGGGCGCCAGCGAGTACGGCACGGGTCCGGCGAAGCCGTGGTGTTCCGGCCGGCGTCCGACGGTTGACCACGGCCACCACCTAGACGGACTCGGCCAAGAGCTGCCAGGTTTCCGTTACCGACGTGCCCTGCACCAGAGTGCCCCCCGCCGTGACGACGAAGCAGAGGTTCACCGGAGCGCCCGGCGTCGTGGGAGGGGTGCCCTGCGTCAGGTTGAACGGCACCGCGCCGGCCACCGAGTTGAGCGGAGTGCCCTGCGCCACGATCCAGGTCGGGGTGGTGGGTGTCGCGCTGCAGTCGGCGAAGGCCGGGACGGTCGCGATGCCGTAGGTGAGGCCGACGAAGGCGGGTGGAGCGGGGGTCGCTGACGCCACAGTGACTGTCGCGTCGTACGTCGTGGCGGCGGTCAGCCGGACGGCGAACGGTGCCGCGACCACGTCACCGGGGCTGATGTCGTCGAAGCCGGTGCTGAAGGTCAACGCTGCCGCCGTGCCGGCGGTGTTGTGCTCGGCGTAGGTGGTGCCGTTGGTGCTGCCCTCCATGCTGAAGGTGCCCGCCGTGAACGTGCCGGTGGCGTACTCCGAGTCGTTCCAGGCGGCGAGGGTGATCGTGGCACCGAGGCCGAGGACGATTCCTCCGGCCAGGATGGCCTTCAGCTTGCGGCGGCGGCCTCGACTGCTCGGTTTCTCCACTGCCACCCCTGTCGGTTCGCTCAATGTGTCCTCCTCGGTGCTGGGCGGTTGGTTGTCGTGGGCCGGTGCCAGCGGCGCAAGGATCACGATAAGCACCAGACATGGACAAAACACCCAAAGCACTCAAGTCGGCACGAGAGGGTGCAGGCGGGCGGCCGGACCCACCGGTCGGCACTATCGACGGACGTCACGGGGCCGGTTAATCTTTGGCCCCACACCATCGATGTGAGGAGATCCGATGGCGCGCCGTACCGGCCGACCCTCCTACCAGCTGGACAAGGCCGACGTGCGCCGCCAGCGAACAGTGCGCTCGGTAGCCGTCGCGGGGGTGATCGCACTGGTCACCGCGCTGCTGGGTGGGTTGGTCGGCTACCAGGTGGGCCGTCCGGACGCCACCGAGGCGACCATCGCGAGCATCAAGCAGGACGAGGCGAAGCGGGACGCTCAGCAGATCGTGGAGCTGATCGAGACGGCCCGACGGGTCCGCGACCAGGTCGCCCCGGTCCTGACCGCCATCAAGACGGAGACGACCGGTGGACGTGCGCCGGATCCGGCGAAGGCACGCCAGTGGCAGGAGGTCATGCGCCAGGCGGCCGAGCCGTTCGCCGACCCGCCGTCGGGGGCCACCGCCACCAATGTGGCGCGCGGAGGATTGCGCGGAGCTGTCCAGCAGGCGTCGCTGGCCGTCGACGCCTACGCTCTGGCGGCCGGCGTTCCGGTCGCGCAACGGGCGGCCCTGCTGGACGTCACCGCGCGGCAGGCGGCCGAGGCCGCGACGATCTGGTCGGTCGCGGCGACCCAGCTCGATCAGATCAGCGTCGATTCCGGCCAGGGCCACCAGCACGTGTTCCTGGACACAGACCCCCACGAAGGGGCCCTCACCCCCGACGGGGCGGCCGAGGGAACCGGTGGCTGAGGCACGTTGCGGGGCAAGTGTCGGGTTTGCCGGCGGAGGTGGCCGGGCGGGGTCGACCGAGCGGTCCCGGTGTGATCTGGGGGCGACGCGCCGGATCGGGTACGGTCGCTTATCGCAAAGTCTATGAACCAAATTGGCTTTCTGTGCAATGGAAGCCGAATCGGAGGGACACAGCCGTGAGGTTCCCCAACGCCGTCCGTCAGGCCGGCCTCGTCGTGGCCGTCGCCGCCCTCGCGCTGACCGCGGGTTGCGCGAAGAAGGACGACAGCGAGGTCCAGGCGAGCGGCGTCAAGCTGGTCGCGGCGGGCAAGCTGACCGTCTGCACCCACCTGCCGTACCCGCCGTTCCAGTCCAAGGACGCCAGCGGCAAGGTGACCGGCTTCGACGTCGAGATCATGGACCTGGTCGCCAAGGAGCTCGGCGTCGAGCAGACGATCATCGACACCCCGTTCGAGGGAATCAAGTCCGGCCAGGACCTCAACACCGGCAAGTGCGACGCGGCAGCCGCCGGCATGACCATCACCGAGGAGCGGCGGAAGGTCGTCGACTTCTCCGACCCCTACTTCGACGCCACCCAGGCGATGCTGGTGAAGACCGGCAAGACGTACAAGTCGCTCGACGACCTCAAGGGCAAGAACCTCGGCGTCCAGGCGGCCACCACGGGTCGTGACTACGCCAAGAAGCTCGAGGCGGAGAAGGGTCTGAAGCTCGTCGAGTTCGAGGACCTCGCCGCCCTCCAGCAGGCCGTCTCCAACGGCCAGGTCGAGGCCGCCATCAACGACCTGCCGGTCTGGACCGAGTACCTGAAGAAGAACCCGGGCGGGTTCGAGGTGGCCGCCGAGTTCGACACCGGCGAGCAGTACGGCTTCCCCGTGAAGAAGGACGCCAACCCGGAGTTGCTCAAGAAGATCAACGAGGTGCTGGCCAAGGCCAAGCAGGACGGCACGTACAACACGATCTACGAGAAGTGGATCGGTAAGCAGCCGAGCGCCTGAGCCGCACAGCGGCCGAGCGCCTGAGCCGCACAGCGGCCGAGCGCCTGAGCGCCGTGTAGTACCGGAGGGCGCGCGTCCCGCGCGCCCTCCGACGTCGGTAACCTCCGGGAAGGCAACGAGCGAACGTGAAGCTGCGACGCCGCCAGCGGGAGCGGCTGTCTCTCGGGCTCCAGTACCTGGTCTTCATCGCCATCATCGCCACGGTGCTCGTCGCCGCGGACTGGGACAGGTTGGCCGACGCGTTCTTCCGCGTCGACATCATCAAGTCGATGTTCCCGACGATCATCACCGTCGCGCTGCGCAACACCATTCTCTACACGCTGGGCGCGTTCGCCTTCGGCCTCGTGTTCGGCACCATCCTGGCGCTGATGCGCCTGTCCCGGGTGGCCCCGTACCGCTGGGTGGCGACGGCGTACATCGAGCTGTTCCGGGGTCTGCCCGCGCTGCTGGTGCTCTTCCTCGTCGGGTACGGCATCCCGATCGCCTTCCCGGAGCGCGAGATTCCGGGCGGGGTGTTCGGTTCGATCGCGATCGGCCTCGGGTTGACCGCCGCGGCGTACATGGCGGAGACGATCCGGGCCGGCATCCAGGCCGTGCCGAAGGGGCAGATGGAGGCGGCGCGGACCCTCGGCATGTCGCACTTCACCGCCATGCGCACGATCGTCATCCCGCAGGCGTTCCGGATCGTGATCCCGCCGCTGACGAACGAGCTCATCCTGCTCACCAAGGACTCGTCGCTGGCCTACGTGCTCGGGGTGACGGCGCAGACGATCGAGATCACGAAGTTCGGTCGGGACATGCTCAACGACCGGGTGAACGCGACGCCGCTGCTGGTGGCCGGCCTCGCCTACCTGGTGATCACCCTGCCGCTGTCGCAGGTGGTACGACGCCTCGAACTCCGCTACGCCAAGGCCCGGTGACCCCGATGACGACCACCCCATCCCGCCCCGCCGTGGAGATCCGCGACCTGCACAAGTCCTTCGGGCCGCTCAAGGTGCTCAAGGGCATCGACTTCGAGGTCGGCCAGGGTGAGGTGGTCTGCGTCATCGGGCCGTCCGGCTCCGGCAAGTCGACCCTGCTGCGTTGCGTCGACCTGCTGGAGGAGCCGACCGCCGGCAAGATCTGGGTGAACGGGGTCGAGATGACCGACCCCGACGTCGAGATCGACGCGGTCCGCCGCGGCATCGGCATGGTGTTCCAGTCGTTCAACCTGTTTCCGCACCTGACCGTCCTGAACAACCTCACCATCGCCCAGCGTCGGGTGCTTCGGCGAGGTCGGGCCGAGGCCGAGGGGATCGCTCGGGCCAACCTGGAGCGCGTCGGGCTCACCGACAAGGCCGACGCCTTCCCGGCGCAGCTCTCCGGTGGGCAGCAGCAGCGGGCGGCCATCGCCCGGTCGCTGTCGATGGAGCCGAAGCTGATGCTCTTCGACGAGCCGACCTCCGCGCTCGACCCGGAACTCGTCGGCGACGTGCTCACCGTCATGCGCAAGCTGGCCGAGGACGGCATGACGATGATGGTGGTCACCCACGAGATGGCGTTCGCCCGCGACGTGGCCGACCGGGTCGTCTTCATGGACGGCGGTGTGGTGGTCGAGCAGGGGCCGCCGCAGGACGTGCTGGGCGCGCCGAAGCACGAACGGACCCGCGCGTTCCTCGCCCGGGTCCTGGACCCGACCCGCGTCGCGCAGCTCGGTCAGCCGGACCAGGCGTCCGCGCCGCCGCAGACCCCCAGCCTGCCGGCGGACGATCGCCACCACCTCTGACAGCACCTCCCGTACGTCCCCGCCGGGCTGCCTCATCGAGGGCAGCCCGGCGTTCCTCTGTGCGCTGCCCGGGAGGGGCGGCGGCGTCCGCCCCGCCACCGACCAGGTCGACGGGCTCCGTGTCAGCTTCATGTCAATCGACGGACGTCGTGATGTCAAGGTAATCTTTTTGCAATCAGACCTGTACTTTCGTCGATGGATTACATAAGTTGCTGTCATCCATCGAAAGTTCTGAGTCTTCCGAGCAAAGCCCGCGACGAGCCTCACCCTCAGTCGTGCCACCGCCCGTGCTCGGCGGTCAATGCACCCTGCCCTCGTCGCGTCTTCGCCCGGTCGGGAACGGAGACCCATGGACGATCACGCTGGTGGCCCTCACCGCCACCTGTCCCGCAGATCGCTGATCGCCACCGGCGCGCTCGCCGCCGGGGCGTTGGGCGCGTCCGCCCCAACGATCGGCACCGCGTTCGGCGGCAGCCCCGCCCGGGCCGCCGCCGGTGTCACCAAGAAGATCACCATCTACGCCGAGCAGTTGCCCGGCAACCTGTTCGGGTACGGCCTGGCACCCGGTCAGGCCACCGTCCCGGGCCCGATCCTGGAGATGTACGAGGGTGACACGCTGGAGATCACCCTGGTCAACACCACCAACCAGCGGCTTTCCATCCATCCGCACGGGGTGGACTACAGCACCGAGTCCGACGGCAGCCCGTTCAACGCCTCGTTCAACAACCCGGGTGAGACGCGGACGTACGTCTGGCGCTCCCACGAGATGGTGGCCGCGGCGGGTCGGCGGTACATGCCGGGCAGTGCCGGCTACTGGCACTACCACGATCACGCGATGGGCACCGACCACGGCACCGGCGGTGTCGCGAAAGGACTGTACGGCGCGCTGATCGTCCGACGGCGTGGCGACATCCTGCCGTCGAAGCAGTTCACTGCGGTGTTCCACGACATGATGATCAACAACAAGATGGCTCCGGCGACCCCGATGTTCGAGGCGAACCTGGGCGAGCGCGTCGAGTGGATCGCCATCGGCCACGGCAACCTGTTCCACACCTTCCACCTGCACGCGCACCGCTGGGCGGACAACCGCACCGGGATGTTGGAGGGGCCGAGCGACCCGAGCCTGGTGGTCGACAACAAGGACCTCAACCCCGGCAGCTCGTTCGGTTTCCAGGTGCTGGCCGGGGAGGGCGTGGGACCCGGCGCGTGGATGTACCACTGCCACGTGCAGACGCACTCCGACGGCGGCATGGCCGGGATCTTCCTGGTGCGCAACGCCGACGGCAGCATGCCGCCGGGCGCCGAGGAGGCGATCCACCGGTTCCAGGGCCACACCCACACGCACGGAAGCTGACCGAACCGAAAGTGGGGACGGGCATGACCAGAAAACTACGACGAACCCTTGCCGCGGTAGCGGCCTTGGCGACACTGCTCCCGGCGACGACGGCGGCTGCGGCCGCACCACGAACGGCGGCCGCCCCGCAGGCGGCGGCGCCGCAGCAGACCGCGGTCCTGGTGTTCCACGGCCCCGTGGCCGAGCAACAGGACCCGGTCGCACGCGCGGTGGACACCATCAAACAGCTTGGTGCCCTTCATGACATCGATGTCACGGCCACCACGGACCCGGCCGCCTTCACCGCGGCCGGCCTGTCCGCGTACCGCAGCGTGGTCTTTCTCTCCGCGACGGGCGCCGCACTGAACCGCGACCAGGAGTCGGCGCTGCAGAACTACGTCAAGGCCGGCGGCGGTTTCGTCGGCATCGCCGACGCCGCCCGCGCCCAGGTCGACTCCACCTGGTTCACCGGGCTGATCGGCACCCGCCCGGCCGGCGCCATCCCGGTCGCCGAGCCGGTGACCCGGGTGACCGCCAGCGGCGAGAACCCGCCCAACGAGACCAAGGAGAAACTGACCGACGGCGACGCCAACACGAAGTGGCTCGTCCGCACGCCGACCGCCTGGGTGGCGTACGAGTTGAGCGCACCGAAGAAGATCACCGGGTACGCGCTCACGTCGGCCAACGACTCCTCAGGTCGGGACCCGAAGGACTGGACCCTGCAGGGCTCCACCGACGGTCAGAGCTGGACCGACCTCGACCGCCGCACCGGGCAGACCTTCCCGGACCGGTACCAGACCCGGCGGTTCGACATCGCCGCGCCGCAGGAGTTCACGCGCTACCGGCTCAACGTCACAGCGAACAGCGGTGAACCGCTGGTCCAACTCGCCGACCTGCGCCTGTTCACCGGCAGCACCACCGCCCCGGAGCCACCCGCGGTGAACCGCGCGGTGGTGAACATCCTCGACCGCAAGCACCCGGCCACCGCGTCGCTGCCGATGACCCTCACCCGGTCCGACCGCTGGGAGAACTGGGACCCGAATCCGATCGGGACCGTGCACACGCTCGCCCAGGTCGAGGAGCGGCACTACAACCCGGGGGCGGCCGCCAACGGCGCCTTCCACCCGGTGTCCTGGTGCCGGGACTACGACGGCGGCCGGTCGTTCTACACCGGCATGGGCCACACCGAGGGCAGCTACGGCGAGGAGGCGTTCCGCACGCACCTCGCCGGCGCCCTCAACTGGACCACAGGTCGGGTACGCGGCGACTGCCAGGCCACCATCGCCGCGAACTACAAGGTGGAGCGACTCACCGCCGCCAACCAGACCGGGCAGCTGGACCAGATCGGTGAGCCGCACGGGCTCACCATCGCGCCGGACGGCACTGTCTTCTACGTCGGCAAGGCGGCCTGCCCGAGCGGCCCGATCGCGGACTGGAACAACCCGAAGGTCGGCCTGGGCTGCGGCACCATCCACTCCTGGGACCCGCGCACCAAGCAGGTCAAGCTGCTCACCACCCTGGAGGTGATGGGCAACCGGGGCAGCGGCTCCGAGTTGGTCAAGAACGAGGAGGGTCTGCTCGGCATCGTGCCCGACCCCGCGTTCGCCGAGAACGGCTGGCTCTACGTCTACTGGATGCCACACGACTCGGTCGACCGGGTGAAGCGGGTCGGTCAGCGGACCGTCTCGCGGTTCACCTACGACCGGCAGGCGCAGAGCGTCGACCAGGCGACGCGCAAGGACCTGTTGCAGTTCCCGGTGCAGATCCACAGCTGCTGCCACGCCGGCGGCGGCATGGCGTTCGACGCCAAGGGCAACCTCTACGTCGGCTCCGGCGACAACAACTCCTCCGAGGGGTCGCAGGGCTACGCCGGCAACAACTGGACCCAGGAGTACGAGGGGATCTCGTTCCAGGACGCCCGCCGCACGTCGGGCAACACCAACGACCTCGCCGGCAAGATCATCCGGATTCACCCGGAGCCGGACGGCACATACACCATCCCGGAGGGCAACCTGTTCCCACCGGGCACCGAGAAGACCCGGCCGGAAATCTACGTGATGGGCGTACGCAACATCGCCCGCCTCCAGATCGACCCGGTGCACCAGTGGCTGACCGCCGGCTGGGTCGGCCCGGACGCCTCGTCGCCCAGCCCCACCCTGGGCCCGGCGAAGTACGAGACGGCCACCATCATCACCTCCGCCGGCAACCAGGGCTGGCCGTACTGCATGGGCAACCGGCAGCCGTACCGCGACCGCAGCAACACCGACGCGACGGTGCTGACCGGCTGGTACGACTGCGACAACCTGAAGAACACCTCGCCGCGCAACACCGGACTGGAGGACATCCCGGCGGCCCGGGACAACATGATCTGGTACTCGCCCGACGGTGGCGGCCCGGTGTTCCCGAAGCGGACAGACGGCAGCGGCCTGCCGACCTACGTGGCGGCCGACGCCACCTACACGCAGCCGTACCTGCGCGGCGGCGGACAGGCCATCATGTCCGGCCCGACGTACCACCGTAGCCTCGTCGACACCACCAGCGGCGTGGCGTGGCCGGAGCACTGGGACGGCAAGTGGTTCATCGGCGACCAGTCGAACGCCGCCAACCGGGTCGCGGTCACCGTCGACCCGGCCGGCGTGCCGCAGGCCGCCCCACCGGTGTACGCCGAGTCGCTGCGGGCCATCATCCCCGGTGGCAACGGCGACAACCGGCTGCAGAGCTGGATGGACGCGAAGTTCGGCCCGGACGGCGCGCTCTACCTGCTCGACTACGGCGGCGGCTTCTTCAGCCTGCACGCGAACCAGAAGCTGATCCGGGTCACCTACACCGGCGGGGCGCCCACCCCGGCACCGGCGGCGGCCTCGGTCGCCGTGCAGAACAAGCCACTGACCATCGCCTTCACCGGTTCCCGCTCCGGCGGCGTCAGCCACCGCTGGGAGTTCGGCGACGGCGCCACGTCGACCGAGGCGGACCCCCGGCACACCTACGCCACTGTCGGCACCTACACGGCGAAGCTCACCGTCACGTACGCCGACGGTCAGACGGCGACGGTGCAGACCACTGTGACGGTGGGCTGCGCGGTGCCCGACGACCGGTCGACGGTGTGGCTCGGCGACACCGACACCGGGGTGCCCAGTCGCACCGTCGGGCAGGGCTGCACGGCCAACGACCTCATCGACGACGAGAGCACCTGGGCCGACCACAACGGTTTCGTCCGGCACGTCACAGCGGTCGCCCGCACGTTGCAGGACGACGACCTGCTCAGCACCCGCGAAGCCGGCACCCTCACCCGCCTGGCCGCCGCGTCGCAGATCGGCCGGGACGGGCACACCGGGTACGAGCCGCTCTTCGACGGCACCACCGAGTCGCTGCGCGGTTGGCAGCAGGCGCCGTCGGGACAGTTCGGCATCCAGCCGGACGGGTCACTGCGCTCCAGCGGCGGCCTGGGCATGCTCTGGCACACCAAGGAGCTGGGCGACTTCTCGCTGAAGTTGCAGTTCCGGGACATCGCGCCAGGCACCGGCCGGGCCAACACCGGAGTCTTCATCCGGTTCCCGGACCTGCGAACACCCCTCGACCAGCGGCCACCGGACAGCTGCGGCACTGTCGGGTCGGCGCGGACCTCGGCGGCCTGGATGGCGATCTACTGCGGACACGAGATCCAGATCTACGACGGTGACACCGGTGAGCCGCAGAAGACCGGCTCGGTCTACAACTTCGACCCGGTGCCGCTGGCCCAGGCCGGCGTGACGCCGAAGAACGAGTGGAACGACTACGAGATCCGCGCCGTCGGGCAGCACTACACGATGATCCGCAACGGCGTGGTGATCAACGAGTTCGACAACACGCCCGGCAAGCAGTCGTCGCGAGCCGGCGACCCGCCGACCGACCTGCGGCAGTTCCTGCGCGGCTTCATCGGCCTGCAGAACCACGGTGACAACGACCTGACCGAGTTCCGCAACATCCGTGCGCGGGAACTCTAGGAGTGACGATGACCCGACGACTGACGGCCGCGCTGGCGGCGCTCCTGCTCACGGTGATCCCGTTGGCAGTGGCGCCCGCCTCCGCCGCCCCGCGCGTCGCCGCCGACCAGGTGTTGACCTGGACCGCCGACGACAGCATCACCCAGTACAAGTCCGCGCCCACCACGGCGGTGGCCGGAGCGACAACGATCATCTGGGAGAACAGCGCGGCCACCGGCAACACCACCGGGATGCCGCACACGCTGACCTTCGACACCAGCACCGAGGGCTACAACCACGACGTCACACTCAACATCCTGGCCAGCCCGTTCGACGCCAACGACGGCCGCCACCAGGCGACAGTGACGCTGACGCCGGGCCGGTACCGGTACTTCTGCTCGATCCCCGGCCACAGCTCGATGGTCGGTGAGCTGGTGGTCACCGACGGCGGTGGCGGTGGCGACACCACCGCGCCGACAGTGACCGCCGCGGTCTCCGGCGACCAGGACCAGGACGGCAACTACCTCGGCGCGGCCACCGTGACAGTGACGGCCACCGACGCCGACTCGGGGGTGCAGACCGTCGAGTACCAGGTCGACGACACCAGCTTCCTGCCGTACACCGAGCCGGTGCGGGTGACAGCGATCGGCGACCACGCGGTGCAGTTCCGCGCTACCGACCAGGCCGGCAACACCAGCGCCGTCGGCTCGGTGGCGTTCCGGATCGTCGAGCCGGGGGAGGACGACACCACAGCGCCGGTGGTCGCGATCGCGCTGGCCGGCGACCGCGACGACGACGGCAACTACATCGGTACGGCCACCGCCACGTTGACCGCCACCGACAGCGGTTCCGGCGTCGCCACCATCGAGTACGCCCTGGACGGGGCGGCCTTCGCCGCGTACACGAACCCGATCGTGGTGAACGCGGCCGGGATGCACATGCTGCACTACCGGGCCACCGACGTCGCCGGGAACACGTCGGCGGAGCAGATGTCCCACTTCACAGTGGTCGAACCGCAGGCGGAGGACACGACTCCACCCACTGTCGCCGCCACTGTGGCCGGTGACCGCAACGACGACGGCGGGTACGTCGGCGGCGCGACAGTCACCGTCACGGCCACCGACGCCGAGTCCGGCGTGGCGAAGATCGAGTACGCGCTCGACGCCGGGGCCTGGACGGCGTACACCGCTCCGGTCGCCGTCCGCGCACCCGGCGCGCACACAGTGCGGTACCGGGCGACCGACACGGCGGGGAACTCCTCCACCGAGCAGTCGACGTCGTTCACAGTGGTGGTCGACGGCACCGACCGTTGCCCCGACTCGGACACCCGGGCCACCGTGATCATCGACGGCGGCGACACCGGTGTGGCCAACGCGGACACCGGCGACGGCTGCACCATCAACGATCTGATCGACGAACACGCCGACTACCCCGGCCACGCCGAATTCGTCCGACACGTCGAAACGGTCACCGCCGCGCTCGTGACCGGCGGCACGCTCGACCGGCGGCAGCAGGGCGCCATCGTCCGGGCCGCGGCCCGATCGGACGTCGGCGCATGAGTCCTCGAACCTCACCGACAGGGAGAACCACGATGCCCGGACGTACCGTCGCCAAGCTCGCCACCGTGAGCGCCGTCATCGCGGCCTCGGTGCTGGCCGTGGCGCCCACCGCACACGCCGACCTGGTCACCCACTGCATCGGCACCGGCGGCGCGGTGACAGTGCCCAACGACCTGCTCGTGCCCGCCGGTGAGTCCTGCGCGCTCACCGGCACCACGATCACCGGCAACGTCACCGTCGCGGCCGGCGGCAACCTGGTGGTGACCGGTGGCCGGGTCAGCGGCGAGGTACGCGTGTCCCCGGACGGCTACCTCGACGCCACCGACACCACAGTCGACGGCCAGGTGGTGCTGGCCGCCGGCGGGTACGGCATCTTCCTCTCCAACGCCCAGACCGGCAACGTGACAGTGCGACCGAAGGGCAGCGCGACCATCGACAGCTTCCTGTTCGCCGAGGGATCGACGGTCGCCGGGACCGTCACCGTCGGCGCCGGTGAGGTCCGGCTCGACGGTGGCACCCAGGTGCAGCGCAACCTCAGCAGCACCGGCACCTACTACACCGACCTGCACGACTCGTTCGTGGACGGCACGCTGTCGGTGCTCAACAGCGCCACCGGCAGCGTCGTGTGCGGCAGCGCGGTGCGCGGCAAGGCCACGTTCGCCGGCAACCTGGCCGGCGTGCAGGTGGGCCCGAACGGCACGCTCGACAGCTGTGCCTCCGGTGGCTACTGGGGCGGGGACGTGAGCATCACCAGCACCACCGGCGGCGTCACCGTCGACGACAACATCATCAACGGCCAGTTGACGGTGACCGACAACAACCCGGCCGCCCAGGTGGCCGCCAACAACCGGATCCGCGGCGGGGTGACCGGCGACCAGGCGGCCACGACCACCAACCGGTCGGCCCGGGTGGCCGGCCCGGATCGGGAGGACGCCGGCGACCAGCGGGCCGAGGTCCGCCGTACCTCGGCGGTGCAGGAGGCCACCGAGGCGGGCGCCGCCCGGCTCTAGACGAGTGAGTCCAACCCTGGCTGGGGCGTGGGCGCGCAGCCGGCGGCCGGCGGTGACCGTCGGTCACCTCCGTCGGGGCGGATGCGGCAGTGAGGGGTATACCTCAGGGGCATATTCATACCTCTGAGGTATACCGCTCATCAGCACATGGAGAGGGTGGGCTAGCCAAAGCGCCGCCCTCAGCCCCAGAGTCAGCACGAGTGCGAGGCACACGCGAGAGCGGCCGGTCGCCCCCAGGGGGTGACCGGCCGCCACCGTCGGGCCTCGTCGACTAGAAGTTACCGGCCGAGTTGCACTTGACGCCCTGGTCGAGGCAGTTGCGCACCCGTGCGGCGAGCGCCTCGTCCTTCCACGCGTTGAAGAAGTCCGCGTGCATGGAGAACGACGTGCCGGACGCGAGCGTGATGCCGTCCGTGTTCGCGCTCAACGGGTACGAGATCACGAAGGACACCGAGGGGACGGGCACCGGGTGGCTCCTGGGGCACGCCCCGGTGTGGTCCCCGTTGGCCATGTGCGCCTTGTGGTCGGGGCTGTCGAGGTGCTTGCCGTCCCAGCAGTCCGGGAAGGTGATCTGCCGGACGATGTTCGCGGTCTTGGCGCAGACCGGGAACGTCTTGTCGGCGCTGCGGCCGATCTCGCCGCCGATGCCGGCGCACCAGAAGTGGTTGCCCTGCTTGTCCGGGGTGTCGACCTGGTTCTTGGCGTTACCGGTGATCATTCGCAGGCCGAACGGGAACGGCTGGGTCTTGCCCGGGTCCTTCAAGCGGGAACCGTAGTAGACGGTCACCTCCTTCGGGTCCACGACCTTGCCGTTCTGGTACATCGTCGGCACCCAGTAGGCGGACTGGTCGTCCGGTGAGTTGCAGGTGGTCGCCTTGGACGCCCGCAGCGATTCCGCTGTCGAGTTGGCATCGGTCGACCTGTTGCCCCAGAACGTGTGGTTGTGCGAGCCGCCCACCAGTTTCGGCAGCACGATCGGGTCGTCGCTGTTGTGGTGGCTGGTCGTACAGCCGACGTTGAATTCGGGCACCTTGACGGGGTTGCCGGTCACCGGCTTGGGCTTACGCGCGAAGAACGCCTTCGTCGCGGCGGCCTGAGCGGCGGCGTCGATGGTGATCCAGCCGCCGGACGCGGTGGGCGGGGCGGCGCTGGTCGCCGGCGTTCCCGGCTTGCCCGGCGCGGACGGGGTTGCCGAGGTGCCCGGGGCGCTCGACGTGGCCGACGGGCCGCCAGGGGCGGTGGCAGTCGGCGCATCCGGGCCGGGCGAGCCGATGCCGGTGTCGCTGGACGGGCCGGACGCGCCGGGCGTGCCCGGCGCCTCCTTGCATCCGCCGGCGAGCGCCACGCTCACCAGCAGCAGCGCGGTGACTGAACGGCGGCGTCGAGGGGTGGATCGGAGATTTATCAACGGGGGCGCACCTTTCTTCCGAGCACGAAGAATACGAGTCGGCCCCCTGCTCGTTTCCCACTGAAACGATTAATTCTCCCTTAAATAGCGCTCAGCGATTGCCTGGTCAGCTCTGCGGAGCCGCCGCGATGTCGACTCAATCTCAATTCTTTGATTTTCCTCTAAAAACCGTAATCGACGGCTGCGGCGGCACTCTGCTTCTCTGCCGGGTCCCCGCGACCGCCGTCCTGCTCAACACTTGTCCCGTGCCTTGCGCAGGAAGGTCTCCCGGGACACGACAGTCGTCGAGTCCTGTCCGCGCGGCGCCAGCACCTGGTCCGGGCCGATCCGTGGGAGGTCCGCGAGGGTGAAGTCCACCGGAATGGCGTCACGGCGGCTCGACCCGCTGACGGTGTAGGTGACCCCGGGCAGAAATTCGGTGAGCGGCTCGACGTCCGGATCGATGCCCGCCTCGGCCGCTGGGGTACCGACAACGCCGGCGACCTCCCAGCCCTCCGGCGGCTGACCCAACAGGGCGACTTCCACGATCTCGCTCGCGGGCGGGCCGTCGATGCTCCACCTGATCAGGGTTCGTTTGCCCGGTTCACCCTGATGGTTGTTCTCGAATACCGCGAGGCGCGCGTACCTGTCCTCGCAGGTGACCAGTACGCCGACGGGCTGGCCATCCTGGACGGCGAGAGCGGCGATCGGCTCATCCGGTGGGGTGCAGGCGGTCAGGAGGAGGAGGGGCAGCGGGAGCAGAATCCACTGACGTCGTCTTCTGCGCATGTCGGCCAGCATTCCACGGCTGCATCACGCTTCGATGCCCCGAGGATCACGAAAGGGAAGCGCAACGGACGGACCCGGACCGCGTGCCGTGCCGAACGTTCCCACCTTCGTTGCGTGATTTCCGGAAACAGCACAGGGCACCGTCGGCGCGGAGAGAATTGCCGCCACGGAGCACGCGGAAGCCGGGGGACGTTCGATGGGTTTACGAAGGCGTATGGCGCTCGTTGCGGTGACCGTCGCGGCGACACCGCTGGTCCTCGGTGGGTGCACCACCGAGCGAAAGGCCGCCGTGCGTCCCGCCGAGCAGGTGGTGCCCTCGCCCGAACTGACCCTCACGCCCGCCGATCTCTCCCGGGACGTGCCGCTCAGCGCCGAGGTGGCTCCGCTCGTCACGGGCGGGAAGATCACCGCCGTGCGCATCGTCGACGACACCGGCGCGCTGGTCCGGGCGGAGCCACGCGAGGACGGCTCGGCCTGGGTGCCGAGCGCTCCGTTGCGCCCGCAGCAGACCTACACCGCGGCGGTGACCGCCACCGGCGACTCCGGGCGGACCACCACCCGCACCACCACCTTCACCACCGCGGCGGCGTCGACGAAGCCGCAGGTGAGCAGCACCCTGTACTTCGCCGACAAGCAGACGTACGGCACCGCGATGCCGGTGACCATCGGTTTCGATCCGCCCATCGCCAGGGCGGCCCGGGCCGACGTGCAGCGTCGGCTGTTCGTCACCACGAACCCACCGCAGCCGGGTGCCTGGTCCTGGGTGGACGACGGCAGCCAGGTCTACTACCGGGCTCCCGACTTCTGGCGGCCCGGCACGACCATCAGTGTCCGGGCTGGCCTGGCGGGGCTGCCGATCGGCAAGAACCACGTCGGTGACGCCGACCGCACCGCGACGTCCCGGATCGGACGGCAGGTGGCGCTCGAAGTCGACAACGCCACCAAGCAGATGCGCGTGCTGCGCGACGGCAAGCTGATCCGCAGGATCCCGGTCAGCCTGGGCAAGCGCAGTACCCCCACGTCCACCGGCAAGATGGTGATCATGGAGAAGCACCAGTACACCACGTTCGACACGCGCGGCGAGCCGAACGGCGGCTACGTGGTGAACGTCGAGGACGCGCAACGGCTCACCTGGGGCGGCGAGTTCATCCACGGGGCACCCTGGTCCGTGTCGGATCAGGGACACCGCAACGTCTCACACGGCTGCACGAACATCTCGGCGGCCAACGCCGACTGGTTGATGGGCGTCACCCGGGTCGGTGACCTGGTCACCTTCACCGGCACCGAGGTCCGGCTCCAGTCGGGCAACGGCTGGACGGCCTGGAACACCAGTTGGGGCCAGTTCGTCAAGGGCAGCGCGCTGCCCGTACCCGCGGATCTGCGACCGGCCCCGGCGTCGGCGCCGCCCGCCCGCGCGGTCGCCGGTGGCGTGCCGACGCCGGGGCCGTCCGCCTCCGGAGGCTGAACCACCGGGCGCCCGGCGGGCTCTCGCCGCTGGCCCGGCGGCCCTACCCTCCGGGTCATGACGTACGAGCCGATGATGGTTCCCGCCCCGAGGCCCAACCGGACGCTTCGTACGGTCCTGCTCGTCGTCGGCGCCCTCCTGGCGTTGTGCTGCGTGGTTGGCACCTGCGTCGGCCTCTGGCTCTACCGCTCGGTCAAGGAGTCCGTCGAACCGGTCCGGGTGGCCGCGACGGCCTACCTCGACGACGTGCGGGCCGGCAACTACGCGAGCGCGTACGGGCGGCTGTGCGACCGGGTGCGCGACACCATGACGCAGGAGGACTTCGCCCGGATCCAGAGCGCGCAGTTGACGATCAGCAGTTACGAGATCACCGGTGTGAACGTCAACAACTACAACGGGCGGGTCACCGGGACCGTCCAGGTCGAGGCGGTCCAGGCGGCCACCGGTGCGAGGTTCACGCAGGGGGTGGCGCTGGTCAAGGAGGACGGCGACTGGCGCGTCTGCCAGTGAGTCACCGTGCCGTGCAGGGAAGTCGGTACGCGAGCTACGGTAAAACCTGACGTTCGCGTGAGGGAAAGCTGTGTGGCTGGCGTCACCGGCTGGGGGGAGGGGTCGATGCGGATCGGGGAACTCGCCACGAAGACCGGGGTGTCGGTACGCGCCCTGCGCTACTACGAGGAGCAGGGCCTGCTGGCTGCCACACGGAGCAGCGGCGGTCAGCGCCACTACCTCGACGACGCTGTCGACCGGGTGTATCTGATCCAGATGCTGTACGCCGCCGGCCTGTCCAGCCGAACCATCCTGGACCTGCTGCCCTGCGTCGACGCGAAGGTCAACACACCGCAGTCGCGGGCCATGCTCCGTGCCGAACGCGACCGCATCGACCGGCAGATCACCCAGCTCCGGCAGGCGCGCAAGCGGCTCGACGAGGTCATCGCGCTCAGCGAGAGCCCGACCAACGGTTGCACCCGAACGGACACCGACGCCGCGGTGGCGTAGCGACGCGGCGAACCCCCGTCGCAGGCATCTGAGCTCGCGGCGATCGGTGGCAGCTCAGCAGGGCGCCGTTCGGCGTGTCGAGCTGCTCAACTGCCAACGATCAGGGGATGGGCCAACTCCGGGATGCCGTAGTGCTGGTCGAGAACCTGCATGGCGGCGCCCGCGGCGATCACGTCCGCGCCGAGACTGGACAGGGCCACAGTGGTGCTGAGCCAGTCCGCGCGCCGGGCGTCCGCCCCGACGGCCTCGGTGACCGCCGCGAGATAGGTCTGCGGGTGCCGGAGGAGGTCCGCGCCCGCCAGCACCACGTGGGCGAGGTCGAGGGTCTGAAGCAGGTTGACGACGCCGACGGCCAGCACGCGGGCGGCGTGTGCGGTGTCTCCGGCCTCGGTGGCCCGGTGGTGCACGATCTCCAGGCACCCGTGCCGGCCACAGACGCAGCGGGGCCCGGTCAGGTCGACGACCGTGTGGCCGAACTCGCCCGCGTTGGTGTGCGCCCCCCGGTGGGCCGCACCGCCCAGCCAGAAGCCTCCACCGATGCCGGACTCGACCATGATGAGGGCCGCGTCGCCGAACGTCGCGCCGTGCCGCCAGGCCTCCGCCGTGATCCCCGCCGTGACGTCCTTGTCCAGGTGGACGGGGAGGCCGAGGTGCTTCTCGGCGATCTCGCGCAGCGGTACGTCGTGCCAGTGCCGCAGACCGTGGGCGTCGCGGACCAGGCCGTTGGCGTGGTCGAGCGGGCCGATCATGCCGATGCCCAGCCCGGTGAGCCGGCTCCGCAGGTCGCCGATGCCGGCCATCGTGTCGATGCCGGCGCTCAGGGCGTCGAGGAGCTGCTCCGGGGTGAAGTCGCGGGGCAGTGGGCTGACCGCCGAGTGGTGCACGGCGCCGGCCAGGTCGACCAGGACGAGCCGCAGCGTGCGTCGGGCCACGTGGGCGCCGATCGCGTACCGGCTGTCCGGGACGAGTTCGTAGACGACAGCGGGCTTGCCGATGCCTGGACGTCGCACGCCGGCGGGGCGGATCAGGCCGTCGGCGGTCAGCCGGGCGATGACCTTGGAGACCGCTTGTGGCGTCAGGCCGGTGGCCTCGACCACCGTCGCGCGCTCGAACGTGCGATTCGTGCGCCCCACCGCCATGACCAGTGCCTGGTTGTAGCCGCGTAGGAAGGTGACGTCGGCAGTGACGCGAGTCATCTCACCACCCTATTACGCAACGCTGTTGCTAAATTTTTTCGGTGATCGAGTTGAGTAGACGTCGACGGTTGGCGGCGCTGGCCGCCCTGGCACTGGGCGGCGTCGCGGTCGGCCTCACCGAGTTCGTGGCGATGGGGCTGCTGCCCGACATCGCCCGTGGTCTGCTTCCGCACGAGTACGCGCAGTCGTCGTCGGACGCCGTCGCCCGAGCGGGCTGGATGATCACCGCGTACGCGCTCGGTGTGGTCGTCGGCGCGCCGCTGATCGCCGCGTTGAGCGCACGCCTGCCCCGCAAGAAGCTCGTCCTCGGGCTGCTCGTGCTGTTCGCCGTCGGCACCGTCGCGTCGGCGCTCGCCCCCACCTTCGACCTGGTGCTGGTGGCCCGGTTCGTGGCGGCGCTGCCGCACGGCGCGTACTTCGGTGCGGCCGGTCTGCTCGCGGCGACCCTGATGGGCCCCGGTAACGAGGCCCGTGGTTTCGCCACGGTGCTCGGCGGTCTGACAGTGAGCAACCTGGTCGGCGTACCCCTCATCACACGGCTCGGCCAGGCGGTCGACTGGCGGGTCGCGTACCTGGTCATCGCCGGCTTCTTCGTGCTCACCCTGCTGGCGGTGCTGGCGGTCGTCCCGGAGGTCGCCGCGGCGGTCGACGGCTCGCCGGCCGCGGAGTTGCGGGCGCTGCGGACCTCGCAGGTCTGGTGGGTCGCCGCGACGGGCGCTGTCGGTTTTGCCGGTTTCTTCGCGGTGAACACCTACATCGCACCGGTCACCACCGACGTCACCGGCCTCTCCGCCGCGACGGTGCCGTGGACGTTGGTCGCCGTGGGTCTCGGGATGACCGTCGGCAACGCCCTGGGCGGCTGGCTGGCGGACCGCGACCTGCAGCGGAGCATGGTCATCGGCTTCGTGGCGATGATCGTGAGCATCGCCGTGTTCAGCCTCGTGGCGTCGACCCGCGTCGGCCTGTTCGTGGGCGCGTTCCTGGTCGGTGCGACCAGCCTGTATCTCGGTCCGGTCCTGCAGGCACGCCTGATCACCGTCGCCCCGGGAGCGCAACTGATGGGCGCGGCGGTCAACCAGTCGGCAATGAACATCGCGAACAGCCTGGGCGCCGCGCTGGGCAGCGTCGCCATCGCCGCCGGATTCGGCTACCTCGCGCCGGCTCGGGTGGGCGTCGTTCTGGCGGTCATCGGGTTGATCCTGGGGCTGGTCAGTTTCGCCGTCGGGCGACGAGTGCGCGAGCGGGTTCCGGCCACCGTCTGACGAGTGCGAGCGGTCCCGGCCACCTGAGGCGGCCGGGCCGTCCGCGAGACGCGGTCAGAAGTCGTCCACGCTGACCGTCACCCGATCGGTGCTCGATCTCCAGTTGGGCACGTTGATCACCTCGTGGCCGCCGCCGCGTTGGCCCACGGTGATCCGTACCAGGCCGAGGTGTGCCGGCGTCGCCGGGATGAAGACGTCCATGCCGGTGATGAAGGTCTGGCTGAAGAACTCCGGCAGCGGGGCCGTCAGGTCGGTGACGCCGTCGCTGCCGTCGTCGAAGGCGAAGATGCCGATCGTCCGCTTGACGCGGGGTGCGTTCGCCGCGTTCAGGACATCCCTGCCGTTGATCCAGAGTTGGTCGCCGGCGTCGCCCTGGTCGCCCCACCACTCCTTCTGCCGTTGGATGGTGAGCGCCGTGTGCCGGTCGCTGGTCTCGACCAGGCCGCTGAGGCCCTCGCCCGGCTCGCTGGTCGCCAAGCGCAGGAACGAGTCCGAGCGGAGGAACGGCTGGAAGTAGAAGTGGTGCGTCGCGGCGCCCGGGCGCACGATGGCGAACTCGTAGCGGGCCGTCGCGAGCACCGGGAGGGGGCCGAACGAGCCGTCGCCGCCGAGCGGCAGCCGGTGTGCGGGCCGGTGTGACAGTCGGCCGCCGGTCAGCGGGCTGACCGGGTAGACCTCGAGGGTGGCACCGGTGACACCGACGTTGCTCGGGAAGAGCACGGCGCGGCCGGAGACCCGGGCGGTGCCGAAGAGTTGCGGCACGATCCGCGTCGTGTGCGGCGCGTGGCCCCGGAGGAAGCCGAACATCTCGGTGAACGACTCCGCCGACGACACGGTCTGGGTGTGCGACTGGTTCGGCAGGTGCACGTTTGTCGCGCCGACGACGGTGCGGGCCGGGTCACCCTCGCCCCAGATGGCGAGCGTGGGCACACCACCCGGCGGGGAAGTGGCGGTGCGCCCGTCCAGGTTGACGTAGTGCGCGACCCGGGCGGCACGCACCGGCGAGCTGGTGAGATAGCCCTGGGAGACGAAGGTGCCCAGCGAGTGCGCGACGAGGTCGACCCGGTCCGCGCCGGTGGCCGCCAGCAGGCGGGAGATCCGTGCGTCGAGTCCCGCGTACACCTGGGGCAGGATCGTCGCGATGCTCGGGGAGTCGTACTCGTGGGCTTCGATGATGTCGATCGGGTACCCGTTGCTGGCCAGCCGTTTGGCCTGGGTCTCGAACTGCGCCGCCGATCCCGCGCTGCCGTGTACGAAGATCACTGGACGGTGCGTCGGTGTGGCGGCGGCTTCGGCGGCGCGGGGAACGGCGACGGCGGACAGGCTGGCCACGAGGGCGACCCCGGCCAGCACGGAGAGCAGGCTCCGGCGAGATGTGTGCATCGATCCTCCACCTGGACGGACGAAGTATTTGCACTACTAGCGCAAGTATCGTGTCAGGGTGGGACGCGATGGTCCACACCTTCCGGTCAGTTGACCTTCGTGGCGAGCAGGTCGCCGACGGCGGCGCGGACCGGGTCGGGGTTCGACCAGCTCCAGTTGGGGTGCGCGCGGTTGGTGAGCAGCGCCAGGACGAGTCTGCGGTCGGGCGCGACCACCAGCGAGGGGCCGGCGAATCCGGTGTGGCCGAAGGCCCGGGCCGAGGTGAGCTTCCCCATGAACCAGCTCTGGTTGAGCACGACGCCGAGGCCGTGCGCCGAGGTCCGGTTGGGGCGCTCGGGGTCGATGGCGGGTTTGCCGGCGTTGTGGTTGGTGAGCATCCGGCGCACCGTCGCCGCGGCGAGGATCCGCTCACCCCGGTGGATGCCCTCGTCGAGGAGCAGCTGGCCGATGGCCGCGAGATCGGTCGCGGAGGCGAAGATGCCGGCGTGACCGGCGACGCCACCGAGGTGATTGGCGACGTCGTCGTGGACGACGCCACGGAGCAGCCCCCGGGACGAGCGGGCGTCGGTGGCGACCAGCCGGCTGGCCTTCGCGGCGGCCGACAGCCAGCTGTTCGGGTTGAAGCCGGTGTCGCGCAGGCCGAGCGGGTCGGTCAGGTGGGTCTTGAGCGCCTGGTCGAGCCGCTGGCCGGTGACCTTCTCGACGATCTTGCCCGCGACCATGAGCCCGACGCTGGAATAGCGGAACGTCTTCCCCGGCACGGCGCCGGAGACCAGCGGCGTACCGAGCACGGCGTTCCAGCGGGCCGCGTTGTCGCGAAGGCCGGTGACAGTGGCGCCGACGGGAAGGCCGCTGGTGTGGGTGAGCAGCATCTCGACGGTGATCCGCTCCTTGCCCGCGCCGGTGAAGGCGGGCAGGTAGTCGCGCACCGGAGCGCCGAGGTCGACACGTCCCTTGTCGACCTGCTGCAACAGCAGGATGGCCGTGTACACCTTGGTGACCGAGGCGAGGTCGAAGATGGAGTCCGGGCGCATCGCGACGCGCTGGTTCGCCGCGAGCAGCTTCGGGCCCGCCGAATACCGCAACGCCTCACCGACAGCAGTGTGCACGGTCACCTTCCCGCCCACCAGGACGAGAGCGACCGCACCGGGAAAACCCTTGTGTTGCACGGTCTGCGGGGTCGCGGGCAGGTGTCGCCGGAGCAGGGCGGTCACGTCCTGCCCGTAGGGGGCCTGACGGACCGGTGGGTTGCCGCCGACCGGTGCGTCCGGTGCCCTGAGCGGCGGCCCGGCGTCTCCCGCCGGACCAAATCCGACCCGGCTGCCGGTGGCGCCCTTCCCGGTCGCCGCGTCGCCAGAGCCGGCCGAACCGGGGTTCGGCGCGCCGGTGGCACCGCAACCGGTGAGGGCGGAGGTCGCGGCGGCCAGGCCGATCCCGAGCAGAGTTCGACGTGCGACGGGCATGCCGGAGATCGTGACAGCCGGCCAGGAGACGCGCCACCTGACCCGTCCGAACGTCGGACCCGTCCGGCCCATCGGTCAACAGGTCGTCATCTGGCGGACACAGCCGGTTGCCGTTCAGGTGGTTGTGCGACGATCGGCGGGCAAAACGTCGAATGACCGTCCACCGGTCTGTCCGCGCACGGTCGCGGACAGTGACCGGGGAGGGCACACACCCCGTTACCCCCTTGGAGAGCACGATGTCCCTCTCCCCGTCCCGGGTCTTCGCAGAGCTGAATGCGGATCGACCCCCTGACCAGCCGTCCCCGACGATGGGCACGGCCGTCGTGGTCGGCGGCAGCGTCGCCGGTCTCCTGGCCGCCCGGGTGCTGTCCGACCACGCCGACACCGTCGTCATCATCGACCGGGACGACCCGCAGGTGACCGGCGCGCGGCCCGGCGTACCCCAGGGGACGCAGCTGCACGCGCTGCTGCCCGGCGGCCTCTTCCAGCTGGAGCGGCTGTTTCCCGGATTCCGCGACGAGGCACTGGCGCGCGGAGCGGTCGAGGCGCCGCCCGCGGCCCGGCGCAACTACCTCGACGGGCGTCTGAAGGTCGTCGTCCCCGACGACGCCGACAGTCTGGCCGGCAGTCGGCCGCTGCTGGAAGGGCTGATCCGCCAGCAGGTGCTCCGACTGCCCAACGTCAAGACGATCACCGCCCGCGCCACCGGCCTCGTGTTCGACGGCACCACGGTCACCGGCGTCCGTTGTGAGGTCGGTGGGGTGCCCGGTGTCGAACGCGCTGACCTCGTGGTGGACGCCATGGGGCGGTCCAGCCGACTCTCGGACTGGCTGGAGCAGGCCGACTGGGACCGGCCGGTCACCCGGCGGATGACAGTGCACCTCAACTACGCGACAGCCCTGTTCCGCCGCCCGGAGGTCACCCCGCCCTCGACTGTCGTGCTGGCCCTGAACACGCCGAGGACGGCGATGGACGTGGCAGGGGCCGCGTTCTTCGCCATCGAGGACGACCGGTGGATGGCCATGATGGCCGGTTACGGCAACGACCGTCCGGGGCGTACCGCTGACGACTTCGTCCGCCGCCTGCGCGAGCAGTTCCCACCGGAGTTCGGCGAGGTCGCCGACCAGGAGATGATCGGCGACGTCCAGACCTACCACCACGCCGACAGTCGACGACGGGACTTCCACGCGCTCAAGCGGTTCCCGGCCGGCCTGATCAGCGTCGGTGACGCCGTCGCGTCGTTCAACCCGGTGTACGGGCAGGGCATGACCGCGTCGGCCCTGCACGCGGCCTGCCTGTCGACGTACCTTCGGTCCGGCCCGGACCTGCGGGCGCCCGCGCGCCACTACCTCGCGCTCCAGAAGGTAGTGGTCGACGCCGCCTGGTCGCTCTCCACCTCGGCGGACCTGGCGTTGCCCCACGTCGACGGGCCCTACCCGCGCGGCTACCGGTTCTCCCGCTGGGCCAGCGGCCAGGTCATCGCCGCGACCGTCACGGACGTGGCGACCGCGCGGCGGTTCAACGACGTGGTCTCCATGCGCGAACACCCGCACTCGCTGGCCCGCCCCGGCGTGCTCCTGGGCGCCCTGCGCGCCAACCGGCGCACACGCTGAGCGCGTGACCCGGCGGCCTCGCCTGCGAGGCCGCCGGGAACGCGCTCTAGCGGGGGAGCTTGCGGAGGATGTCGACCACGAAACGGTGGTCGTCCAGCTGCGGCAGCCCGGAGACACCGACCCAGCCCACCACGCCGGTGCCGCGTACGCGCAACGGCACCGCGCCCCCGGCCGCCGCGTACCGCGAGGCCGGCAGGCCGAACCGCTCGGCCAGCGTCACCTGCTTGTCCTGGCACAGCCGCGCCATGTAGAGCGAGGAGTGCTCGAACCGCATCACCACCCGACCCTTGCGGCGCAGCCACGCGTCGTTGTCCGCCGTCGACCCCGGCAGGCCACAGTGGAACAGCTGCCGCCCGGCCCGCCACACGCCCACCGAGACCGGCAGTCGCTGCTCGGTCGCGGCGGTGACGGCGAGCATCCCCAGCTCGTACGCGTCGGTCTCGGACAGGCCCGCGAGCTCCAGCTCGTTCTCCTCGCGCAGCAGCTCGTCCAGCGTCGGCCACGATTCACGGTCAGCTGACATGTTCTTCTCCTTATTGGTGCGGGCGATCATCCTCGTCCTGCGGGGCGATCACCAGGCGCAGGGCGCGTAGTCCTTCAGGAAACAGCCGTACAGGTCCTCGCCCTGTTCGCCACGGACGATCGGGTCGTACACCCGGGCCGCGCCGTCGACCAGGTCCAGTGGGGCGTGGAAGCCCTCGTCGGCCAGCCGCATCTTCGTCGGGTGGGGGCGCTCGTCGGTGATCCAGCCGGTGTCGACGCTGGTCATCAGGATGCCGTCGGTCAACATCTCCTCGGCGCTGGTGCGGGTCAGCATGTTCAGCGCCGCCTTGGCCATGTTGGTGTGCGGGTGCCCCGGCCCCTTGTACCCGCGGCCGAACTGGCCCTCCATCGCCGACACGTTCACCACGTACTTGCGGCGGGCCGACGCGGCGGCCATCACCGGACGCAACCGGCTGACCAGCACGAACGGTGCGGTGACGTTGCACAGCTGCACTTCGAGCAGCTCGACCGGGTCCACCTCCTGGACCCGTTGGACCCAACTGTTCACCGAGTCGAGGTCGGGCACGAGACCCCCGGCGTCGATGGCAGTGGACGCCGCGATCCGTTCCGGCGAGGCCGAGCCGCTGGTCAGTGCCAGCGCGGTGAGCGCGTGCGGGGTGAGCGCCGTCGACTGTGGCCCGGCGGTCAGGCTGCCCACCGGGCCGCTCTGCCCGTCCGACTTGGCGAACGTGATCAGCTCCGGCAGCGGGCCGTCCGGCAGGGCCGCGGCCTCGGCGGCGATGAGCTGCGCGTACGCCCCGGGGGACCGGCGGACGGTCTGCGCCGCGTTGTTGATCAGGATGTCGAGGGGGCCCTGACTGCTGACGTCGTCGGCGAGGGCGATCACCTGGGCGGGGTCGCGCAGGTCGATCCCGACGATCCGCAGTCGGTGCAGCCAGTCCGCGCTGTCGGGCATCGCGGCGAAACGGCGTACCGCGTCGTGCGGGAACCGGGTCGTCACCGTCGTGTGCGCGCCGTCGCGCAGCAGCCGCAGCGCGATGTACATGCCGATCTTGGCCCGGCCGCCGGTGAGCAGCGCACGCCGGCCCGTGAGGTCGGTGCGGGCGTCGCGGCGCTCCCGGTTCAGCGCGGCGCAGGAGGGGCAGAGCTGGTGGTAGAAGGCGTCCACCTCGCGGTAGCGCTGCTTGCAGACGTAGCAGCCGCGCGGATTGTGCAGGAAGCCGGCCGTCTCGCCCGGGACGGAGGACGCGAGCGGAATGCCCTGCGTCTCGTCGTCGATCCGCCCCGGAGCGCCGGTGGCGGTGGCCTCCGTCACCGCCCGGTCGGCGGCGAGGATGGCGTCGCGCCGCTCCTCCCGCCGCCGCTGCTTGATCACCTTGTAGAGCCGGGCGGTGGCCCGCTGCACCTGCACCACGTCGGGATGGTCGGAGGGCAGCGCCTCCAACGCCTCGAAGACGCTGAGGCAGGCCTCCAGCCGGCTTCGGTCAATACCCTCTTGACCGTTTTCGGTAATGTTGTCCACCGTCATGCGTCGTTGTCTCGTCCCGTATCCCGTGCCGGCTCCAGCCGACCCGCCCCAAGTCCGACCCGAAACGGTACGCGCCTCACGGCCTCCGACGCACCTCGCGGCCGCCCGGCGTGGTGCGCCTCGCGGCGCTGTCAGTCGGCGTCGACGTGACCGAGACGCCAGTAGCCCATGAAGGCCACCGCCCGCCGGTCCAGACCCCGCTCGGTGACCAGGTGCCGGCGCAGGTTACGGATGACACCGGCCTCCCCGGCCAGCCACGCGTAGAGCGGCGCCGAGGCCACCTGTTCGGGCACCTCCCACAGGATCTCGGTGTCCACGTCGACGTCCGCAACGGGTTGGGCGGCTTCCGACACGCCGGGGGCCAGCAGTTCCCCGGCCGCCGCGACGACGGCGGGCACCAGCCGGCTGCCGTAGCCGCCGGCGCCCCGGGCCAGCCAGCGGACCTCGACGCCGGGCGGCGCGAGCAGCGGCAGCACGTCGGCGGCGTCGGGCACCTCCAGCACGACAGTGCCCCGGGCGTCGAGGGGGAGCCGCTCGCAGATGCTGCTGATCGCCGGCACGGCGGTCTCGTCCCCGGCCAGCAGCAGCGTGCCGCCGGTGGACTGTCGAAACTCGATCCCGCCGTGGTTGCCGTCGAAGCCGGCATCCGGCCCGACCAGCGCGATCTCGTCGCCGACGCTGGCCCGCCGAGCCCAGCGCGTCGCCGGGCCACTGTCGCCGTGCAGCACCAGGTCGACGTCCACCTCGGCCAGGTGCGGGCGGACCGCACGCACCGTGTAGGTGCGTATCGGGTTGCGCAGGTGCTCGGGTAGGGCCCGCCACGTCGCGTACCAGTCCGCGCCGTCCGGCAGGGTCGCCCGGTCCTGACCGGGCAGCGGCATCGCCAACTTGATCCGCTGGTCGTAACCGTTGTCGGCGAAGCGGTCCAGGTCCGCCCCGGTGAAGGTCACCCGGGTGAAGGACGGGCTCAGGCGGCGTACCGCCCGGACGGTGACGGTGAACACGCGCCACGGGGCGATGGGCAGGGTCTCGGTCATGGTGCCTCTCTCGACTCGGGCGGCTCTACCGGGTGGTGCTCGCCACGGCGCGGGAGCGCCACAGCAGCCAGACGAAGTACGGGGTGCCGATCATGGCGGTGACCAGGCCGGCGGGGATCTGGGCCGGCGCGATGACCGTCCGACCGAAGGTGTCGGCGATGCTGACCAGCGCCGCGCCGAGCAGGGCGGCCACCGGGAGCACCCGGGAGTGCCGGCCGCCGACGAGCGCCCGCGCGGCGTGCGGGGCGACCAGACCGACGAAACCGATGACCCCGACGGCCGAGACGGCGGTGGAGGTGAGCAGCGCCGCCGCGCCGAGCGCGATCAACCGGGTGCGTTCCAGCCGGACGCCGAGCACGCGGGGGGTGTCGTCGTCCAGCGCCATCAGGTCGAGCTCCCGGCGGGCGGCGACCACGGCCGGCGTGAGCACCAGCAGGGCGATCAGCACCGGCAGCACCTGGGTGGGCATCCGGCCGTAGGTGGAGCCGGACAGCCAGGTCAACGCCTTCCCGGTGTTCCACGGGTCGAAGGCCACGACCAGGTAGGTGATGACCGCCATGCCGCCCTGCCACGCACCGAAACCGATCAGCACCAGTCGGTCGGAGCTCAGCCCGCCGCGCCAGGCCAGGCCGTAGACCAGGGCGAACGCCAGCATCGCGCCGAGCCCGGCGACGCCGGAAACGGCCCACACCCCGGCCAGTGGCACGAAGGTGAGCAGGGAGACCGCGCCGAGGCCGGCACCGGCGGTGATGCCGAGGATGCCGGGTTCGGCCAGCGGATTGCGGCAGACCGCCTGCACCGTGGTGCCGGCGACCGCGAGCGCCGCGCCGGCCAGGACCGCCGCGGCGACGCGCGGCCACCGCTGGTCCAGCACAAAGGTGTACGCGGGCCCGGTGGTGCCGTTGACCCAGTTGACCACGTCACCGAGCAGCACCCAGGTGTCACCGGCGAGCATGCCGACCGCCACTGCGCAGACGGCCAGGGTGGCGGTGACGGCGACGACGCCGCGGTGGAAGGCGGCGGAGCGGACGGCCGCGTGCCCGCCGGGCGGACGACGGGTGGGGCCGGCGTCGCGGTGCCGGCGGGCCAGCCAGATGAGGATCGCCGCGCCGAACAGAGTAGTGACCACGCCGGTGGGAATGTCGACCCCGGCCTGCCCGCCCATCACGGCCCGCAGCAGCACGTCGGATCCGAGCACGATGATGACCCCGGCGATGCCGGACAACGGCAGCAGGACGCGGTGCCGGTGCACCCCCGGCACCACGGGGGCGAGTAGCCGGACGATCACCGGTGCGCACAGGCCGACGAAGCCGACCGGGCCGGTGAGGGTGACTGCCGCGGCGGAGAGCAGCACGGCCAGCACCATGACGGTCAGCCGGGTGCGCCGCACGTCGAGGCCGAGCACTGTGGCGGTGTCGTCGCCGAGGGCGAGGATGTCGAGGCGGTGCCCGAGCAGCACGAGCACGATGGCGGCGCCGACGATCACCGGAGCGAGTTGGGTCAGCGCGGTCAGGTCGCTCTGCACCAGCGAGCCGTTGCCCCAGGCGAACAGTCCGATGGTGGCCTGTTCGAACAGGAGCAGCAGCACTGTGGTCACCGACCCGAGCGCCAGCGCGGTCGCCGAGCCGGCGAGGATCAGCCGGGTGGTGCCGGCCTGCCCACCGGAGGACATCGCCATCACCAGGCCGGCGGCGGCCAGCCCGCCGCAGAAGGCGAGGCCACCGGCCGGCAGCGCGGGCAGCGAGACGCCGAACGCGGCGACGGCGACGATCGCCAGGTGGGCGCCCGCGTTGACAGCGAGGGTGTCGGGGGACGCGAGCGGGTTGCGGGCGATCGACTGCAGCGCCGCCCCGGCGAACCCGAGCGCCACGCCGATGGCGAGCCCGGCGAGCAGCCGGGGCAGGCGGGACGCGATCAGGACGCGGGCCGCCTCGTCGTCGGCGCCGGTCGCGAGCCGCAGCAGGTCGAGGGCGCCGACGGTCGAGGTGCCCTGGGTGAGGTGCACCGCGCCGACCACGAGCAGCAGCAGGATCGCGGCGACGAAGACGACGGCGATGCGGGGCACGGCCGGGCGTCCGCCCGGAGCCGGCAGGGTGGCCGGCTCCGGGCGTGGGGGCGCGTTCAGCACGCTCACACCGCGTACGTCTTGACGAGTTCGTCGATGTACTGCTTGCCGGAGAGTGGACCGCCGAAGGTCCAGATGCCGTTGGGCATCTTGTGCAGGTTGCCCTTCTGCACGAAGGGCAGCGACTTCCAGATGGCGTTGCCGGCGAGACCGTCGGCGAAGACGTCGTCGCCGTCGGAGGCGTTGTAGAAGAGGTGCGTGTTCGGGTCCTTGAGGACCGTCATGCCCTCGACGTCGGTCTGGCCCAGGCCCCACACCTCGTCGGTCTTGCCGGTCCAGGCGTTGGTGAGGCCGAGTTGGATGCCGATCTGGGAGACCAGCGCGCCAGTGCCGAACATCCGGATGCTGACGGTGCTGCCCTCCTTCCAGCCGTCGGCGATGGCGAACGGTCGGCCGGCGGCACCCGCGTCGGCGATCTTCTTCTTGCCGTCGGCGATGGCGGCGTCGAAGTCGGCGAGCAGCTTCTCCGCCTCGGTGGTCTTGCCGACCGCCTTCGCGATCATGTTGAGGTCGGTGCGCATCCGGCCGAGGTTGTCGGTGGCGTCACTGCCCTTGGCGACCACGACGGGCACGAACTTCTCCAGCTGACTGACGATGTTGGCGCCCCGGTCGTCCTCCATCACGACGAGGTCGGGTTGGAGGGCGACGATCGCGTCGACGCTGGGCTCCCCGCGGACCCCGACGTCCTTGACGCCCGGGTCGAGCTTCGCGGAGGTGACCCAGGTGCCGTAGCCCTTGGGGTCGGCGACACCGACGGGCATGACGCCCAGGCTGACCAGCAGCTCGACCTCGCCCCACTCAAGCCCGACGACCTTGGTCGCCGGCGCCTTGAGGGTGATCTCCTTGCCCCGGCTGTCGGTGACGGTGACCGGGCCGCCGGACGCCGAGGCGGAGGTGTCGGGGGCCGCGGCGTTCTCGGTGGTGCCGCAGGCGCCGAGCGTCAGCGCGGCCACGACGGCGATGAGGGCGGTGAAACGGGTACGGGTCATGACGGTCTTTCTCTGCTGTGGATGGGGGTGTTCAGACCAGGGCGCGGATCTGGTGCCGCCCGACCGGGCGGGTGGTGACCAATCCGCTGACCGGATCGGTGGTCACCTCGATGCGGATCCCGTAGGTCTCGGTGAGGGCGTTCTCGGTGAACACCGTTGCCGGGGTGCCGGTGGCGCGGACCCGGCCCTGCTGCAACAGGACCACCTCGTCCGCCACGGCGGCTGCCTGGTTGAGGTCGTGCAGCACGACGCCGACGGCGACGCCGTGATCGTCCGCGAGGTCACGGACCAGGTCGAGGATCTCCACCTGGTAGCGCAGGTCGAGAAACGTGGTGGGCTCGTCGAGGAGCAGAACCGGGGTGTCCTGGGCGAGGCAGGCGGCCAACCAGACCCGCTGCAACTCGCCTCCGGAGAGTTCGTCGACGGGACGGTCGGCCATCGCGGCGACGCCGGTGACGTCCATGGCGCGTGCGATGGCGGCGGGACCGTCCGGGTCCTCGGTGCGCCAGCGCCCCCGGTAGGGGTGGCGGCCGTAGCCGACGACGTCGCGGACGGTGACACCGCTGGGCACCGGCCGGCTCTGAGCGAGCAGGGTGACCCGCCGGGCGAACTCCCGGGCCGCGAGGCTGGCGGCCGTGACACCGTCGGCGAGGTGCACGATGCCGGCTTCGATCGGGTGCAGCCGGGCCAGGGCCCGCAGCAGTGTGGACTTGCCGCTGCCGTTGGGCCCCACCAGTGCGGTGACGGCACCCGCGCGGAGATCGATCACGGCGCCGTGCACCACCGGCACACCGTGATAGCCCAGACGGAGGTCGACGCCGGACAGGCTGCGCTCCCCGTTGACCGACGCCAACTCGCTCTGCATGAGGTTAGGCTAACCTAACCGAACGACGGCCTGTCAAGCCGGCCTCGGGGCTGCGACCGGCCTGGCGGGCCGGTGGTCGTCGGGTCGGTGCGCGCGTGGGGGATGCTGGGTCCGTGCAGATCGCGACCCTCGGCCCACTCGCCGTCGACGGCCAGCCCGTTCGGGGTGAACGGCTCGCGGCGGTGCTCCGCGCGCTCGTCGACGCGCGGGGGCGGGCGGTCTCCGTGACCCTGCTCGTGGACGCCGTCTGGGACGGCGCGCCACCGGACGACGCGACAGGCGCCGTCCAGGCGCTCGTGTCCCGGGTACGCCGTCTCGGGCTGCCCGTGGTCGCGGTGCCGGGCGGATACCGGCTGCCCGCCGAGGAGATCACCGTCGACGCGGTCGAGGCGCGCGCGCTCGTCGATCAGGCGGGCACCGTGCTCCGGTGCGGTGATGTCCGTGCCGCCCGCGACCTGGCCGATCAGGCACGGGCCCTGTTCCCCGTGGTGCCGGAGTTTGTCAGCGCCGAGGACAGCCGCCTGTTCGCGGAGGTCGCCGCGCTGCGCGCGCAGGCGGCACTCGCCGGCGTGGGCCCCTTCGACGAGGTCGACCTGGGCCGACTCGTCGCGCGGACACCGCCGGACGAGCCGTCCGCCGCCCTGCTCGTCCGGGTGCTCGCCGCGCAGGGACGGGAGGCGGAGGCGTTGGAGGTGGTCGAGCGGCTGCGCGCCGAGCTGGCCGACCGCTACGGCACCGACCCGTCGCCCGTGATCACGAGCGTCCACCTGGCGTTGCTGCGCGGTGAACTCACCGCACCGCCCGTCGCGGCGCCGCCCCGGCAACAGGCCCGGATCACGCTGCCCGCCGCGTGGCGCCGCCCCATGGCCGGCCTCGTCGGACGGGAGCGGGACGTCAAGGCCGTCACCGACGCGCTCGCCGAGACACCCGTCGTGACGATCGTGGCGACCGGCGGGGCGGGCAAGACCCGGCTCGCCGCCGAGGTGGCCAGGCGTACGGCAGCGGGTGGGCGCGCGGTTCGCGTGATCGAACTCGCTGGTCTGCGCTCGCCCGACGAGGTGCTGCCCACTGTGCTCGCCGCGCTCGGCGGCGCGGACACCACGGCGACCGGCGGCAACCTGGGTCTGGAACGGCGGGTCCTGAGCCCCGAGGAGCGGCTGCGCGCCGTGGCGCCGGACCTCGACGGGTTGGTGGTGCTGGACAACTGCGAGCACGTGCTCGACGCGGTGGCCGTCGTCGTCGCGGACCTGGTCGCGGCTGCCTCGCCGGAGGTCGCGGTGCTCGCGACGAGCCGCGCCCCACTGGGCCTGGTCGGCGAGTTGGTGCACCGGCTGACCGCGTTGCCGGACGCCGACGCGCTCGCGCTGGTCGAGTCCCGGGCGCGGGCCGGCGGCGCCGTACCGACCTGGGACACCGAGCGGGCGCTCGCCCTGTGCCACCGGCTCGACAACCTGCCGTTGGCCCTCGAACTGGCCGCCGCGCGACTGCGGCACATGCCGATCGACGACGTGCTGGCCGGGCTGACCGACCGGTTCGCGCTGCTCGACGACGCCCTGCGCGGCCTGCCTGAGCGGCACGCGAGCCTGTGGGCGCTTGTCGACTGGAGCAGGGAACTGCTCGCCGAGGCCGACCGCGACCTGCTCCAGCGGGTCGCGGTCATTCCCGCGCCGTTCACAGCGGACCTCGCCGCCGCCGTCGCGCAGGCCCCGGACGTGCGTCGCGGCCTGGCGACCCTCGTCGAACAGTCCCTGTTGACGCTGGTCGAGGGGGACGGTCCGCCGCGCTACCGCATGCTCGAAACGGTCCGTGAGTACGGCGAGGCCCGGCTGGACGCGGCCGGTGCCCGGGATCAGGCCATGGCCGGCCTGGTCAGGTGGGCGCGGGAGCAGGCCGTGGCGCTGGCCGCCCGCTTCATCGGCCCCGGCCAGGTCGAGGCGCTGCACCGTTGCGCCGCCGAGCAGGACAACCTGGTCGCGGGCCTGCGGTGGGCAATGGCAGCGGACGACGAGCCCGCCTCCGTCGACGTCGCCACCGCGCTGTTCCACCTCTGGTCGGTGCGGGGCCTGCACCTGGAGGTCCTCGCCTGGGCGCGCGGGCTGTTGCACATCGACGACCCGCAGCGGCGGCTGCGATCGGCGATCCTGCGCGGCGCGGCCAGCGGCCGGCCACTTCCCAACGCCGACCGGCTGGCCTGGACCTGCGTGGTGATCAGCGTGAACGCCGGCGTCAGCGCGGACCTGCGGCCCGCCGTGCTCGCCCGGCGGGCGCTGCGGACGCTCCTGATCGAACGTCCCGGCGAGGTGTCGTCCCGGTTGACCGCTCTCACGTCGGCACTGCCCGGTTTCGACGCCGCCGACGTGGAGCAGAGCCTGAAGAGCGCTACCGAGATGGTCGCGCACCCGGACCCGTACGTGCAGGGGCTGGGGCTGTTCGCGCGCGCGGCGGTACGGGAGAACGGCGGCCTGCCGGAAGCGTCGATCAGCGACGCCGAGCAGGCTTACCACCGCTTCGAGGCCGCCGGCGACCACTGGGGCATGGCGATGGCGGCGGGTGCTGTCGGGCAGTTCCTGGTTCCGGGCGGGGATGCCCGGTCGGCCGAGTGGCTGACCCGCAGCGTCCGGCACATGGAGTTGGTCGGCGCCACGCAGGACGCCAGGTCGATCCGGGTACGGCTGGACGTGCAGCTCGCCCTGACCGGCGACGCGGAGGCGGAGCGGCGACTGGGTGAGACGGCCGCGCTGGGCCAGGCCGAGCAGATCGACGCCGCGCAGGCGCTACTGGGCCTGGCGCACCTCGCCTGGCAGCGTGAGCGGTACGACGAGGCACTCGCCCACGCCGACGAGGTGACGCGGGTCCTCGCCGGCTGGGTCGGGCCGCAGCCACAGCCGCGCGTGATGCTCCGGGCCACGGCGGCCATCATCTACCTGCGGGTGGCCCAGGTTGGGCGGGTGTCGGGCACCGACGCCACCATCCAGGCGGCCGCGATGCTGTCGCTCGCCCGCGAGGACGCGCTGACCTCACGGGACCTGCCGGTGATCGGGGCGTGGGCGTCGGGCGGCGCGGAGTTCGCGGCGTACCGGGGTGACGTCGACGCCGCCCGCGAACTGGCCGTACTCGCGAAGCGGATCGGCACCCAGATCGAGATGTTCTTCCCCTTCGAAAACGGCGAACGGCTCAACGCCATCCTCGGGAACGAGGAGCAGCGTGAGCCGTTGCTTGCCGCGTGGCGCGAGCGGCCACCCGCCGCGGCCGTCAGCCGGATCCGCGAGCTGATGGACGACCTGCTCGCGTAGGTCAGATCTTCTTGCGGTACGCCCGCAGCGCCAGCGGCATGAACACCGCGACGAAGCCGGCGCACCAGGCGAGCGTCCACCACACGTGGTTGCCCAGCGGGGTGCCGAGGAACAGCCCGCGCACCGACGCCACCAGGTGGGTCATCGGGTTGACGTCCACGAACGCCTGCATCCAGCCCGGCAGGGTGTCGGCGCCGACGAACACATTGGACGCGAAGCTCAGCGGCATGATCAACGCGAACATCACACCCTGCACGGCACCCGCGGTCCGCACCTTCATCGACACCAGCACCGGCAGCCAGCTCAGGCAGAGCGCGAACAGCACAGCGAGCAGACACCCGGCGATCGCCCGGAACGGGTCGGTGTCGATCCGGAAACCCATCACGTAGCCGATCGCGAGGGTCGACACGGTGACGATGACGTACCGGACGACATCGCCGAGGACCGCGCCGACCAGAGGTGCGGAGCGGGGGATCGGCAACGACCGGAACCTGTCGAAGATGCCCTTGGCGATGTCGGTGTTGAGGTTGACGCCGATCGCGATGGCGCCGGTCGCGATCGTCTGCGCCAGGATGCCGGGCAGCAGGAACTGAAGGTAGTCGTGGGTCGATCCGGCGACGGCGCCGCCGAAGACGTACACGAAGATGATGAGGAACAGCACCGGTTGCAGGGTGACGTCGATGAGCGCTTCGGGCGTACGCCAGGTCTTGATGAGGCTGCGCTTGGCGAGCGCCAACGAGTGCCGCACCAGCCGGAACGGCCGAGGGTTCGGCGCCGTTGTCGAGAGTGCGCGGCTTCGCGTGGGCGCGGTGTCGGTCAGAGTGCTCATGCCGCGACCTCCGTGGGGCGGGTGGTGTCGTCCTCAGATGCCGTACGCCCGGTGAGGGTGAAGAACACCTCGTCGAGGCTCGGCAGGTGCAGGGAGAGTTCGGTGACCGCGATGCCGGCCGTGGCGAACCGCGCGACGCTCTCGGTCAGGGCCGCGTCGTCGGTGACCGGCACCGCGAGCACGCCCTTGCGGATCTCGTCGGCCTGCGCGCCGGAGCCGACCTGGGTCAGGATCTCCGCGGTGCGGGGCAGCTGAGCCGGATCGGACGGCCGGACCTCCAGGGTCTGACCGCCGACGACCCGCTTGAGCCCTTCGGGGGTGTCGTGCGCGATGACCCGGCCGTGGTCGATCACCGTGATCGCATCGGCGAGCGCGTCGGCCTCCTCCAGGTACTGGGTGGTCAGCAGCACCGTCGAACCGTTGTTGACAAGCGTTCGGACGACGTCCCACATGTCCTCGCGCTTGGCCGGGTCGAGCCCGGTCGTCGGCTCGTCCAGGAAGATCACGTCGGGGGAGCCGACCAGGCTGGCGGCCAGGTCCAGCCGTCGCCGCATGCCACCGGAGTAGGTCTTGGCCTGACGGTTCGCGGCATCGGACAGGTCGAACCAGTCGAGCAGTTCGGCGGCCCGTCGCCGGGCGCCGGCACGCCCCAGCTCCAGCAGGGTGCCGAACAGCTCCAGGTTCTGCCGCCCGGTCAGGTCCTCGTCGACCGAGGCGTACTGGCCGGTGAGGCCGATACTCTGCCGAACGCGTTCGGCGTCCCGTACCACGTCGAAACCGCTGATTCGGGCGGTCCCGCCGTCCGGGGTGAGCAGTGTGGAAAGGATGCGCACGGCGGTGGTCTTGCCGGCGCCGTTGGGCCCGAGTACCCCGAGCACCGTCCCACGGGGCACGGCGAGGTCCACGCCCTGTAGCGCCCTCGTCTTCCCAAACGTCTTCACGAGGCCCTCGGCCTCGATCACCAGGTCAGCTGTCATGCGCCCAGTCTGCGCGGGCCCGCTGACACCGCCCCGACACGCCACCGACACGGGCTGACACGGGCGAACGTCGGTGCCGAGAGCGCCCCGTCCGCGCCGATCTTGCAGTTTCGGTTGCCGAAACGTGCGAAATGCACCCTTTGCTGGGACAGTAAGTGCAAGATCGCGGGGCTGGGCGAGGCACCACGGACATGGGCCGGCCGGGCTCCCTCGCGGGGAGCCCGGCCGGTGCGGTCGACGCCGTCGTAGAGCTGTCCGGAGCGCAGCGGGGGGAGGGGCTGCGGCGGGAGAGGTACGGACGGCGTGACCGCGCTCCGCGCGGTGGTCCACCTGCTCAGCTCGGTCGGCGGCCCCGCGTGGAGACGAAGTGGTACGACATGACGGCGAACCCCGGGTCACGGAGCAGCCGCCGGAAGGCGTGCAGTTGCTGGGGCGACAGCCCGGCCGCCAGCAGGTCCGGTTCCAACTGGCGGGAGTTGGTCTCGTAGAGCGACGTTCCGGTCGACCCGCCGGCCCAGCTCTGCGAGTGGGTGATGGTGTCCAGGTCGGTCAGACCGGCGAGGGCCATCTCGGTGTGTACGTCCTGCGCCCATCCCAGGTCGGCGCCGTGGTCCTCCAGGACACCCATCATGGCGTCCATCACCTGCGCGAAGAGCTTCGCGGCGTCGTCGGTTGGGGCGGTCAGCACCCGCTGCGGCGCGGTGCAGTCGAACTCCTCGACCACCAGCCACCCGCCGGGTGCCAGCGCGCCGCTGAGCGTGCGCAGGACCCGTCGTCGATCGGGGAGGTGCAGCAGCACCAGCCGGGCGTGGATCAGGTCGAACGCGTCCCCCGGTGGCGGTTCGGTGCGCACGTCGTGCTGGCGTACGTGCAGGTTGGCCTCGGCCACCAGGTGGGTGGGGTCGATGTCGGTGGCCAGCACGTGCCCGTCGTCGCCGACCGCGCGGGCCATCCGCCGGGCCATCGAGCCGCCACCGGCCCCGACCTCCCAGCAGGTCGCACCCGGTTCCAGCACCGGGCGGGCCAGCCGACGCGTCGTGATCGGATCCAGGAAGGACTCCAGCGCGTGCATCTGGGGAACGGCGTCCGGTGCGCCGTTGTCGAACGTGTACCTGTCATCGCTCGTAGCGGTTGTCATCGGTGTCTACCTCTCCGTAAAGGGTCGGGTGACTCGAGAATGTTCGGGTGACTACGGGGTGTCGGCCCAGAGCCGAGGGGTCGATCGGTTGGCCGGGGGCGGCGCAACGGCGGCGACGCTCAACATCGCCGCCAGTGGGGCCGGGTCGCGGCGGGCCTCCGCGGTCGGCCGGTCGTAGACCACCCGGCCGTACTCCAGCACCGCCACCCGGTCCGCGAGCTCGATGGCGTGCTGGAGTTGCTGCTCCACGAGCAGCACGGTGAGGCCGTCGGCGGCGAGACGGTTGACGAGTTCGCGGACCCGCGCCGCCAGATCGGGCGAGAGCCCCTCGCATGGTTCGTCGAGCAGCAGCACCCGGGGTTGGCCGAGCAGCGCACGGGCTATCGCCAGCATCTGCTGCTCGCCCCCGGAGAGTTCGCAGCCGCGGTGTCGCAGCCGTACCGCCAGCCTCGGCAGCAGTTCCAGGGTCCGGGCGACCGTCCAGCCCTCGCCGCCGGAGGTGCGGGCCCGCCACGGCGCGGCCGCCAGGTGCAGGTGCTCGGCGACTGTCAACCGGGAGAAGACCCGGCGGCCCTGCGGGACGAGACCGACGCCGGACTGGGCGATGCGATGTGGTTGCCGTCCGGCGACGTGCACGCCGCCGATCTCGACGCGACCGCTGGCCGCCCGCACCAGCCCGGCGATGGTGTGCACGAGCGTGCTCTTGCCCGCCCCGTTGCGGCCCACCACGGCCTGGATGCTGCCCGGGCGCACCCGCAGGCTGACCTCGTGCAGGACGATTCCCCCGCCGTAGCCGGCGCAGAGGCGATCCACTGTGAGCATCAGGCCACCCCGTCGGCGTAGGCCTGCCGCACCAGCGGCGAGGTGCGGATCTCGTCCGGTGTGCCGGCGGCCAACGTCTGACCGTCGCGCAGCACCGTGACCGTGTCGGAGAGGGCGTACACCAGGTCCAGTCGGTGTTCGACAAGCAACACGGCGACCGCCCTGGGCAGCGCCTGGAGCAACTCGACCAGCCGGCCGACCTCGATGGCGGACAGCCCGGCCGCCGGTTCGTCGAGGAGCAGCAGGCGGGGGCGACCGGCCAGGGCCATCGCGATCTCCAACTGGCGTCGTTGCCCGTGCGCGAGGTGCCCGGCGGGCACCGCTGCGACGGCGCTGAGCCCCATCTGGTCCAGCAACGGGTCGGCCAGTTGCCGTGCGGCGCGGCGGCGTCCGCCCGGCCACCACCGGTGGCCCGGGATGACCCGTGGCAGTGCGGCCACCACGACGTTCTCCGTCGCGGTGAGCGTCGGAAAGACAGCGGGTCGTTGGTGGATGCGGTTGATGCCCCGCCGGGCCCGGGCTGCCGGGCCGAGCCGACCGACGTCCCGTCCGTCGAACCGCACGGTGCCGCGTTGCGGCCTGGTGGACCCGCCGAGCACGTTGAGCAGTGTCGTCTTGCCGGCCCCGTTCGGGCCGATCAGCGCGTGCCGTTGGCCGTCGTGGATGCGCAGGTCCACGCCGTCGAGTGCGGCGAGCGAGCCGTAGCGCACGGTGATCTCCTGGGCTTCCAGCAGGCCGGTCATCGGTGCAACTCCGCGACGGTGGCCTGATCATGGGCGGCTGGCCGGTCCGGCTGTCGTGCCGGGACGCCGGGCAGGCGCAGCCGACCCCGGGCCCGGTTGACGCCGGTCGGCAACAGGTAGACAGTCGCCACGAACAGCGCGCCCAGCACCAGCGGCGCGTGGCCGGGCAGCACCCCGAACAGCCAGTCCCGGACGGCGATGACCAACGCCGCACCCACCAGGGCGCCACCCACCGAGGCGGTGCCACCGATGACGACACCGAGCAGCAGCAGCGCGGACGTGTCGAAGCCGAAATCGGCGGGGGAGATGTACTGCTGGGCGACGACCAGCAGCGAGCCGGCGGCACCGGCGATCGCCCCGGCCGCGATGTGCGCGCCGGACAGGTGCACCGCCACCCGGTGACCGCTGGCCCGCAACCGCGTCTCGTCGTCGCGGCCGGCACGCAGCACCAACCCGGCCCGGGTACGCAGCAGCACCAGCACCGCGCCGACCAGCGTGGCCACGACGACCAGGGCGTACAGGTAACGGGCCTGATCGTTGGCCAGCGCCGGGAGCCCCCAGAACGGGCGGACCGCGGGGATGCCGGCCAGCCCGTCCGTGCCACCGGTCACCGACCGCCACCGCCCGAGGACGATGACGACGAGTTCACCGATCGCCAGGGTGATCATCAGGACGATCACCCCTCGGGCGTGCACGACGAGCGGCACGGTGAGCGCGGCCAGCAACGCCCCGGCGGCCGCCGCGACGACGAGCTGCACGACGCCGACGTCGGAGACTCGGCTGCCGACCACGGCGCAGGCGTAGGCGCCGGCCGCGTACGGCGCCGTCTGACCGAGGGTGGGCATGCCGGCGACGCCGGTGAGCAGGGCCACGCTCACCCCGACCAGGGCCAGCGCCAGCGTCCGGGCGAGGATCGACGTGGTGTAGTCGTCGACCACCCAGGGCGCCACGACCAGACCGACCAGGACGAGCGCCGCGATGCCGCCCCGAACGCGGCGGATCACCTCACCCCTCATGCCGCCCTCCACCTGCCGGCCAGGCCACGCGCCCGCACGGCCAGCACGGCCGCCATCGCGGCGAACAGCAGAAACGGCGCGGCGGACGGCAGCAACGCCACTCCCAGCGTCTGGATCTCGCCGATCGCGAGCGCGGCCAGCAGGGTGCCCGCCATCGACCCGAGACCACCGAGGACGACCACCACCAGGGACAGCAGCAGCACCGTGTCGGCGGTGCCCGTGCCGGGGCCGATGATGGGCGCGCCCAGGACACCGGCCGCGCCCGCCAGCGCGCCGGCGGCGGCGAGCACACCAGCCCGGATCCGTGCCGGACTCACACCCAGACAGGCGACCATCTCCGGGTCGTCGACGGCCGCCCGGACCAGCATCCCGGCCCTGGTGCGTCGCACCACCAGGTAGAGGGCGGCGGCGAGCACCGCCGCGACGACGATGAAGACCAACCGGTACGCGGCGTAGCGGTGACCGGCGACCATCACCGACCCCTCCAGGGCTGCGGGCACCTGGACCTGCGGGTTGTCGGGCCCGAAGCCGGCGACGAGCAGGCTGCCGCCGGCCAGCGCCACCCCGAACGTCAGCAGCGCCTGACTCAGGTGATTGCCGGTGGCGACCGGTGTGAGCAGGCCGGCCAGGAGCACCCCCGCCGCGGCGGCGGCCAGCACACCGACGGCGAGGGCCAGCGCCAGGCTCGCCCAGCCGCCGTCGAGCACCGCCGCGGCGGTGTACCCGCCGATCGCGTAGAGCAGGCCGTGCGCCAGGTTGAGGATGTTGGCGACGCCGAAACAGAAGACCAGGCCCGACGCGGCGACGAACACGAGCAGCCCGTAGGCGACCCCGTCCAACGCCGGGATCAGGTACGGGTCGATCCGGTTCGTGCCGGCCGCCACCGCTATCACCGGCCGACGGTCGCGAGGTCGCCCACGACGGTGTTGGACAGCGCCCGGCCGTCCTGGCGGACCTGCCGCAGATACCACTTCTGCACGGGGGAGTGCGTGGTGGTGGAGAACTGCCAGGTGCCGCGCGGGCTGGCGATCTGGCCGAGTTGGCCGATGGCCGTGTTGATGGCCTCGGGGGTCGGGTCGCTGCCGGCGGCGCCGATCGCCCGGTCGAGCACCGCCGCCGCGTCGTACGAGGCCAGCGCGTAGGTCGTCGGCGAACCGTCGTGCTTCGCCTTCCACGCGGCCACGAAGGCGCGGTTCTCGGCGTTGTCGAGGTCGGGCGAGTAGTTGAGCACCGAGTAGATGTCCCGGGCGGCCTCGCCCTGAGCGTTGAGCACGCCGCCTTCGGTGAGGAACCCGGCCGCGTACAACGGGATGTCCTTGATCTCCGACTGCGCGTACTGCTTCACGAAGTCGACGGCGGCGCTGCCGGCGTAGAAGGTGTAGACGGCCGCCGCGCCGGAGGCCTTGATGCGGGCGAAGTACGGGAGGAAGTTGGTGGTGGCCGGGAACGGCGTGAAGGTCGTCTTGCCGTCGGCGTTCGCGAGCTTCCCGCCGATCTTGCCGAACGCGTCGGTGAAGCCGCGCAGCTCGTCCCAACCGCCCTGGTAGTCCGGGCCGATCGCGTACACGGAGCCCTTCACGTTGTCGCGGACGTGCTGGGCGATCGCCGCCCCGGGCTCGTCGGAGAGGTACGAGGTGTGCCAGACCCGGGAGACATCCTTGAGCTCCGGCCGACCGTTGGAGCCGACCAGTGGCACCTTGGTCTCGTTGAGCACGGGGGTGACTCCGGCGACCGAGCCGCCACCGACGATGCCGGTCAGCGCGGACACCCGGTCCTGCTTGAGCAGCTTGGTCGCCGCCGGAACAGCGGTCTGGGCGCCGTTGCCCTCGTCCGCGACGATGAGGTCGACCTGCCGGCCGCCCAACTTGCCGTCGTGGGTGTCCAGGTAGAGCTGGAAGCCGTCGCGGATCTCCGTACCGACCGCCTGGTACGTCCCGGACAGCGACGCGAGCAGGCCGATCTTTATCGAGCCGCCGGCGCTCGTGCCCGGAGCGTCGTCGCCGCAGGCCGTGCTGGTGGTCAGCACGGCGGCGAGCAGCGCGGCGGTGAGGGCACGGCTGCGCCAAGGCGTGGTGAGAGGCATGTCTAACTCCAGAGGAAGGGGAAGGGGTCTCCGGCGTGGGGGCGCCGGGGTGGTCAGCGGCTGCGGGCGAGCGCCGCTCGGGCAGCGGGGGTCAGCGCGTCCCCGATGCGGTTGGCCAGCTCGGTCATCTCGTAGGAGACCTTGCCCACGTCGCACTCGGGCGCGGCGAGCACCAGCAGCGAGGCGCCGTCGTTGAAGGCCATGGAGAACATGAACCCACCCTCGAGCTGGGTGACGTTGGAGATCACCGCGCCGGCGTCGAAGAAGGCCGCCGCCCCCCGCAGCAGGCTGACCAGCCCGCTACCCGTGGCGGCCAACTGGTCGGCCCGATCCGGTGGCAGGTCGCGGGTGGCGGCCACCATCAGGCCGTCGCTGGAAATGGCGATCGCGTGGCTGACCTCGGTCGCGCGCGCCGCGAAGTTGTCCAGCAGCCAGCCGAGATCCTGTTGGTCGGTCACGTGCTCTCCTGTCGCGTCATTTGTTACCGAGGTTGATCGGGGTGCGCCGTCGGTTCGCCACGCCGCGCGCGTACGCGGCCATCGCCGTGGCCACCTGCGCCGGGTCGCGGTACTCGGACCGTTGCTGCTGTTGCGGCACCGTCACACCGCCGGGCACGAGGTGCCGTTGCGGCTGTCGTTTGGGCAGGCCGGAATTGGTGGTCGTGGCGACCTCGGGGGTGTGCGCCTGGGCGGCCGTACGCCAGGCGTCGTCGGCGGGGCTGGACCACTGCTGGCCGTTCTGGCCGTTCTGGCCGTCGACGACATCGCTCTGGAACCAGTGGTTGACCTGTTCGAAGATGAGCAACTCCTCGGTGGGCGCGTCACCCCGATCCGGGGACGGGGGAGCCGGTCGGAAGACCGGCGCGGCCGGCAGGGTCCGTTCGGTCGGCTGGCGTCCGGCGGTGGGTTCGGGGCGCGGCTGGTACGGCGGCGGAGGGCTGGGCGTCCGCGCCGCCCGCCGCGACAGCCGGCCGGGTGCGAGCAGGTACTCCTCCGGCGGCAGCGACCGGATGATCGCCGCGGGCAGTGTCGCCTCGGCGAGGATGCCGCGTCGGGGGCCGCGCCGTAGTTGGACGGTGGCGCCCAGCCGGGCCGCGAGCTGGCCCACGACGACCAGCCCCATCGCCCGTACGGCGGCCACGTCGATCGCCGGCGGACGGGCCAGCAGCTCGTTGAGTTGCTGCATCCTCTGCGTGGACAGCCCCACACCCTCGTCGCTGATCTGGACGATGACGCGGTCTCCCAGGCTCCGGCCGCTCACCCAGGTCTCGCTGCCCGGCGGCGAGTACGTCGTGGCGTTGTCCATGAGTTCGGCGAGCAGGTGCACGACCTCGTCGACGGTCTTGGCGGCCACCGCGACGTCCCCGTCGATCATGCCGAGCCGGACCCGTGCGTAGTGCTCGATCTGGGACAGCGCCGCCTGGAGCACCTGTTGCAGCGGAACGTCGCGCTGGCGTACGCGACCCACGCCGACACCGCCGAGCACCAGCAGGCTGGCGTTGATCCGGCCCATCCGGGTGGCCAGGTTGTCCAGTGTGTACAACTGGTCGAGCCGGTCGGGGTCGGTTTCGTCCCGCTCGACCAGGTCGACCTGGGCCAGGACGGCGTCGACCAGTCGCTGTTCCCGGCGGCTGAGGTGGATGAAGATGTCGGCGGTGTTGGCGCGCATGACGGCCTGTTCGGCGGCGGTCCGCACGGCGGCCTGGTGCACGGCGCTGAACGCCTGACCCAGCTCGCCGATCTCGTCGTCGCTGGACGGTTCGAGGGCGGCACTGGACTGCTGGTGGGCCAGTTTCTGTGGGTCGACGGCGGCGCTGCCGGGCTGTTGGAGCTGGGCCACCACGGCGGGGAGTTGTTCGAAGGCAACGGCGTTGGCAGCGTCGCGCAGCCGGCGCAGCCGTCGGGTGATCTGCCGTGCGACGGCCCAGGTCACCAACGCGGTCAGGATCAGGGCCAGGAGGACGCTGGCCGCCTCGGCCACGGCCCGGCGGCGCTGGTCGGCGTGGGCGGCCCGAACGTCGTCGCGGACCGCGTCGTCGACCCGGGCGCGCAGGTCGGCCAGCCGGGCGGCGCGCGTCTGGGTGGTGGACACCCAGGCGTCGGTCTCCAGTTTCAGCCGCGACCCCGGCTGGGCCCGGGACACCTCGTCCTGCATCCGTTGCAGGGCCAGCGCCTCCTTGCCGGTGCCGGCCTGCTCCCACCAGATGCTCCACTCGGGTGGGGCCAGGGCCAGGAACGACAGGCTCGACTCGGTGTAGCTGGTGCGGGCCGCGGTGATGTCCTGCTGCATGGCCGGGGTCAGTTCCCCGCCCGCGACGGCACGCAGCACGGCCACCTGTTGCTGACCAATGGCCTCGGCCGTCTTCGACAGCGCAGCCGAGGCCCGGATCCCGTCGGCGAGTGGGGCGTCCACCACGCCGTGTGAGACGTTCTCCCGGAGGTTGATGAGGTCGGCGATCGCGATGCGGTAGCTGAAGGTCATCGCCGACACCGACGCGTGCGTGGCGGTGCGCACCTGGGTACGCAGCGGGGCGAGGCCGTCCAGAGCAGCATCGATGCGCCGCAGGAGAGCGGAGCTGGTGCCGTTGTCGGTGGACAGTCGGTCACGCTGTCCGCGGTAGCGGGCGACGGCGGAATCGGTGGCGGCCATCTCCACGCCGAAGGCGTCCTGCTGCTCCGGCCGGGCGTAGGTGAGCAGGTCGGCGGCGGCGATGCGCTCGCGTTGCAGGCGGTAGGCCAGGTCGCCGGCCTCGGCACCGACCTGCGCCAGGATCTGCAGGTCGCCGGCGCGGGCCGTCTGGCGTGCGCTCTCGGTCAGTGCGAGACCGGCGAAGCCGATCACTGCGACGAGCGGGGCCGCGACGATGAGGCGCATCCGGCCGGCGATCTTCCAACCGCGTCGGCGGGTCGGGTAGGGTCTGGCCGCGTGGGACCGGGTGCTCGACGCCAAGATTGACTCCCACGACTCGTCGATGACGGTCTATCCGCACATTGCCGAATGCAAGTCCCATTCGGCCGGAAGCCGCGCTCGTAGACCAGACCTGGCCGTGGTACAAACTGCCGGTACCAGCATCTGTACCCAACGTCAGCGACCGGTGACGCCGCGAGGTCGGGTCGGATCCGTCAGGTCAGCGCTGGTTGTCGAGGGGTTCGGCCGACGGGTGCCGCCGCTCCGGTTCATCCGGTTCGGGTTGGCCGTTGAGCACCTGGCCGATCAGCTCACGCAGCTCGTCGATCGCGTCCACCACGGCACCCGGGTCGCGCGCGTCACGCCGTCCACGCTGACGCGGCACCTGCCGATCCAGTCGAGGCGGCTCTGGCGCGCGAGGGCCTCGGCGACCGTCTGCCGCCAATTGCTCGGCCGCGACCTGCGGCCACAGTGCGGCCAGCCGGCCGCCGGTGTCGAGCACGTCATCGCAGCGCAGCGCGAACTCGTGGCTGCCGAACCGGCGACCTGACTCGACTGCCGCGACCGTCTCCCGGCTGAACCGCACCAGGTCCGCCAGGGCTCGTTGGGTCAGGCCCTGTTGGACGCGGGAGTCGCGTAACTCCCGTCGGAACCGCTGACTGGCCGCAGAGTGAGCCGAGCTCGACGGGGACGTGTGCTCCATGCGCTCACCTTCGTGGAACGGGCATTCAGCGGCGGACGCCAGATCGAGATTGGCCGATGAGTCGAACATTCGCAGAGGGCAATTCTTAACCCAGGAAGCGATGGGTGTGAAGACGTTCACCGGTATGGATCGTCGGGAAAAGCGGGAAAGGTGCACGCCGGACCCGGTGCCGGCACCGACGTGCCCGGGTGGAACGGGTCGACGCCGGCCCACCCCACCCTCGGCCCGCCCGCAGGTCAGCACCGCTGGCGCCAGTGCCCGCTCAGGCGGCGTGCACTTCGGCCGTCGCGCCCTCCCGTCCCGCCGGCACGTCCGTGGGCGCCGGAACATCGATTATCGCGAGCAGCGTGCGGTGCGCGCGAAACGCGACATTGGGTTTGTACGAGCGATGTTGCTCCGGTGACAATCTCAGCCCGGGAATGGATTCGGCGAGCCGGCTGAGGGCGATTCCGGCTTCCAGTCGCGCCAATCCCGCACCGATGCAGAAATGTGGACCGTGGCCGAACGACAGGTGATTGCCCACATCGGCCCGGTGTGGGTCGAACCGGTCCGGGTCATGGAACGCCGCCGGGTCCCGGTTCGCCGCTCCGATCAACAGCAGGCACCGTGCGCCGGCGGGGATCGTCACGGCACCCACCGTGACATCCCGGGTGGTCACCCGCAGCCAGCCGTCGATGGCGGGCGCGAACCGGAGCGTCTCGCCCACGAAGGCGGGGACGAGCCCCGGGTCCACGGTGATCGCCGACCAGCGCTGGGGAGCCGACAGGGCCTGGTCGAGGGCGTGCGCGAGCAAACCGGCGGTGGTCTCGTGGCCCGCGACCAGGAGATTGAAGGCGAGGCTCGCCACCTCGGGCACCGTCAGCACGCTGTCGTCGTCGTCCCGGTAGTCCAGGGCACGGCTGATGAAGTCCTCGCCCCGGTGTCCACTGTCCACCCGCTGGCGGACCAGGTCCTCGCAGTAGTGCCAGAACTCCAGCAGGCCCTGGGCCAGGCGTACCTGCTCGGCCGGGTCCGGCTGCCCCCAGATGAGGGCTATCTGCCCGTCCGCCCAACTCCGGATCCGCCCGATGTCGGCGTCGGGCACCCCGAGGATGTCCAGGACCACCAGCAGGGGAAGCTCGGTCGCGAACTCCGGGATCAGATCGACCTGATCGCCCTGGCGGGCGGCGAGACGGGACACCAGTTGGTCGACCCGGCGTCGGATGATCGCCCCGTACTCGGCCTCGACCCGCTCGGCGGTGTTCGCGAAGGTCGCCCGTAGGGCCCGCCGGGTGCGCGGGTGCGCCGGTGGGTCCGCGGCGGCCGTCGTGGGTGGCGCGTCGATCTGCATGATGACGTTCAGTGCCGGTGGGCACACCTCGTAGACCGGGGCGAGGGTGAGGGCGTTGGCGAATGTCGTGGCGTCGGCGAGGGCCCGCCGGACGTCCGCGTGCCGGCTGATCAACCACAGGCCCAGATCCTCGGCGTAGTGCACCCCGTCAGGATCGTCGAGAATGCGCCGCCACATGCTCGCCGGATCGGTGAGATAGACCCCGATGAACGGATTCAACCGCATGGAAAGCCTCCTGATGCACGCGGCGCGAAACCGGCAGCGCCCCCATTTGGCGATCCACTTCAGCCGGGCCGATAATGGCGTGCATCTGCCTCTGGCTCTTTACGGTGCGCTGGCCGGCCGTACAAGTCAAGATTGGTTCTTGTCTATTTATTGGTCGGCGTAATTGCGTGTTGCAACAGCCGAGTGAACCTGGCCAGATGCAAGTTGCGGCGCGGTCCTTGCCGTGAAGTCGACCCAGCCGGACGGTGCGATCAACTCGCCGCTTTCGCTCATGACCGGGGAAACGACGTCCGAGACGACGAGTGACGCCGGGGTCCGGTCACCGACCGCGACGGAAGACGTCGGCGCTGGCGGAAGGGCCGAGCCCCGGGCGGGCGGAGCCGGCCCCGCCGCATCGCCCGCGCGTCGCGGGGTTTCCGGACCATGCCGGAACCCCCGCGCGTCTTCTTCGTGGAGCGGCTCGGTCAGCGCGCAGCGGTCAGGGTGCCCACGGTGCGGCGATGTTCCAGGTGCTGTCGGCGGTCCACGACGTCGGCGTGTTGTACGCGTCGCCGCCGGCGCCGTTGCTGAGCCAGACCTCGGCGTTGTAATGCCGCAGGTACCTACCTCGGAAGTTGTACGACTCCAGCGACACGCCGGTGCCGGTCAGTCCGGTGCGGGCGCACCAGGTGGCGTCGGCGCGCAGCAGCGCGGAGCCGTCGTCCGGCGAGTTGCGGACCCGGGAGTTCTGGTGGCGCAGGTACTGCCCGGGAAAGTTGACCGACTCGAACGAGTAGCAACCGGCGCCGGCCAGACCGGGCCGGATGGTGTACGTGGCGTCGGCCTTGAGCAGGCTGGAACTCGCCGCGTCGACCACCTCCGTGTAGGCCAGGCTGTCCTGGTGGCGCAGGTAGCGGTTGGTGAAGCCGGGCGTCGTCACCTGCAACGACCGCCGGGCGTTGACCGGCAGGGCCACCGGCGCCGAGCCGCCGATGGCCTTCGAGGCGTTGATCAGGGCGGTGTTGGCGGCGCGGACCCGCGCCTGGTCCATCTTGATCACCTGCCGGTCGTACGTCAGGAAGCCGTTCAGCTCACCCTCCAGGTCGGTGATCTCGGTGTAGACCGAGGCGCTGAGCCCCTTGCCCAGCATCAGGTTCTGGCTGCCCTGCACCAGACCCACGTACCGGTCGGTGAGGGCGCTCGAACTGGTCTGCCACTCGTAGGCGAAGAAGCCGCCGCTCGGGCTGTACTCGTGGCCCGGCGTGTGCAGGCCCAGCCCGCCGAACTCACCGAGTGCCGCGATCCGGCTGCTCGACGGCGCGGGTGAGTCCGGCCCGAGGTAGACGTGCCAGTCGTCGATGTCGCCGTTGCCGGGGTTGCCGAGGGACTGGCAGCAGTTGTGGCCGCTGTGGGCGTTGACCAGACGGGTCGGGTCCTGGTTCTTGATGTTCTGTGCCACCCGCCGGGTGTCGGCGAGGGACCGCTCGCCCCACCCCTCGTTGTACGGCGTGTACGCGACGACGGCGGGCGAGCTGCGGTGCTCGTCCACGATCTCGCGCGCCTCGGTCTCGAACTGCGCCTGCTGGGCGTCGGTGGGGTCGACGTCCTGTGCGGTCAGCGACGGGATGTCCTGCCAGACCAGTAGGCCGAGCCGGTCGGCGTGGTAGAACCAGCGCTGCGGCTCGACCTTGATGTGCTTGCGCACCATGTTGAAGCCCAGGTCCTTGTGCTTCTGCAGATCGAAGGCGAGGGCGGCGTCGGTCGGCGCGGTGTAGAGCCCGTCCGGCCAGTAGCCCTGGTCGAGGGTGCCGACCTGGAACACGAACTGGCCGTTGAGCTTGGGGCGCAGCACCCCGTTGACCAGGCCGGTGGTTATCTCCCGCATGCCGAAGTAGTGAGTGGTCCGGTCCACCGTGGCGCCGGTGGTGCCGCGCACTGTCACCCGGAGGTTGTAGAGGAACGGGTCGTCGGGTGACCAGCGGCGGGCGTTGGGCACCGGCACGCTGAAGTCGGTGAAGCCGCCGGTGGCCGATCCGACCACTGTGGCGCCGTTCAACGCCTCGGCGAGGACGCTGTGCCCGCTCACGTCGCCCCGGGTGAAGACCCGGACCCGCAGTGTGTTGTTGCTCAGGTTCGGGTAGACGTCCACGCTGCTGATCGAGGCGGCGGGCACCGGCTCCATCCACACCGTCTGCCAGATGCCGGAGCTGGGGGTGTAGAAGATCCCACTGGGTGTCTTGGTCTGCTTGCCGATGGCGGGCAGGCTGCCGTTCTGCCGGGTGTCGGTGGGATCCCAGACCTTGACCACGATCTCGTTCGTCCCGGTGGTGAGCTGGGGCGTCACGTCGAAGGTGAAGGCGTCGTAGCCGCCGGTGTGCGCGCCGACCCGCACACCGTTGACCCAGACGGTGCTCTGCCAGTCGACTGCGCCGAAGTGCAGCAGGGTGCGCCGGCCCGACCAGTTCGCCGGGACGGTGACGGTGCGTCGGTAGAACAGGTAGTTGCGGTTGTCGTTGGCGGCCCGCTGGATGCCGGACAGGGCGCTCTCCACTGGGAAGGGCACGTTGACCCGCTCGGGCAGGCTGGTGCCGAACTGCGGGGCGTCGTCGGTCGTCGACTGGCGTAGCTGCCACTCGCCGTTGAGGTTGAGCCAGTCCGGCCGCGTCATCTGGGGCCGCGGGTACTCGGGCAGTGGTGTGCCGTTCAGGGCCTGGCTGGTCCACGGGGTGGCCAGGGGTGGTGTCTTGGCCGGTGCGGCGTGCGCCGACGGGGCGGGCGCGGCGAGAACGCCGGCGACCAGGGCGATGATGAGCAGTAGTGGCAGTGCGGGGCGGATGGGGACGTGACGTGTCATGCCGTCTCCGGGGGGGCGAGTCGCCGCGGGCGGTGCAGCCAGGCCCGAAGCGCGTGGATGGTGGGCATCGGGTGGTCATTGACGGGGGACGGGCGTCAGCGACGGATGTCGGTGGGATCTCCACACGCCAACGGTGACCGGCATATTGACATCCATCATCACCTGTATAACGTTATAGAGCCGCGCCGACCCTCCCGTCAATGCTTGTTCATCAATGTCCGGTCGGCCCGCCCGTCGAATTCGCGAAAGGTGGGGGATGGGCGTCAACCTGAAGGACATCGCCCAGCGCGCCGGTGTCTCCCTGGCCACGGTCTCGAATGTGGTGAATGGGTACCGGCCGGTGGGGGAGCGGACCCGACAACGGGTGCAGCAGGCGATCGACGAACTCGGCTACAGCCCCAACCTCGGCGCCCGGCATCTCCGTCGGGGCCGTACCGGCCTGATCGCCCTGGCCGTCCCGGAACTGACCAACCCGTACTTCGCCGAACTCGCCGAGATCGCCATCTCCGAGGCCGCCGCGCTCGGCTACACGCTCGTCATGGAGAACACCGCAGCGGACCGGGAGGCGGAACTGGCGCTCCTCGACGGCTCGCGACAGCGCATCATCGACGGCCTGATCCTCAGCCCGGTGCGCATCGGGCGGGAGGAGGTGCTGGCCCGCACGGCCGGCAGCCCGCTCGTGCTGATCGGCGAGGGCGTCTACGACGTGCCACACGACCACATCGCCATCGACAACGTCGCCGCCAGCCACGCGGCGATCCGGCATCTCGTGGCCATCGGCCGCCGCCGGATCGCGTTCATCGGCGCCACCCCGGGCGGTGACCGGCAGTCGGCCCACCTTCGAGTCCGGGGTTACCGGGAGGCCCTGGCGGCCGCCGGCCTGCCGTGCCGACCACGGTTGGTCGCCCCCACCGACGCGTTCGGTCGGCGCGACGGCATGCGCGCCATGTGTGACCTGCTCGCCCTCGGTGAACCGCCGGACGCGGTCTTCGGATACAACGACCTGGTCGCCATCGGCGCGCTGCGGGCGCTGGCCGAGGCCGGTCACCGGGTGCCCGAGGACGTCGCGGTGGTCGGGATCGACGACATCGAGGAGGGGCGGTTCACCGCCCCGACCCTCACCACGATCGCCCCGGACAAGAGGGAGATCGGCCGTCTCGCGGTGCGCCGCCTCGTCGCGCGCATCGAGGGCGCGGAGGTCGCGGGCCCGCTGACAGTGCAGACACCGTTCCGGCTTCTCCGCCGCGAGAGCACCGGCACACCGGACGCCTGACCACCGGTCGCCGACAAGCCCCGCGCCGCGTGATCCATACCGCCGGTGATACGACCCAGAGAGGATGACCCGCTAGATCCATAAACCTCAATATGATGACCGCTATCTCGATTGCGGTGCGCTCACGAGGCGTGCCATCCCGATGCGGAGGAATGCATGGTTCGCTGGCGTACCCTCACTGGCCTGCTGGCCACCGCGTTGGCCGCGGTGACCGCGGCCAGCCTCACCCTCACCGCGCCGGCCGCCGCGGCCGACAGCCCCGTGACGCCGAACGTCGTCGGCGGCACCCGCGCCGCCCAGGGCGAGTTCCCGTTCATGGTCCGTCTCTCAATGGGCTGCGGCGGGGCGCTGTACAGCGCACGGCTGGTGCTCACCGCGGCGCACTGCGTGGGCGGGACCGGCACCAACACCAGCATCACCGCGACGCTCGGGACGGTCGACCTCCAGTCGTCCAGCCGGATCACCGTCCGGTCCAACTACGTCTACCGTGCCCCCGGCTACAACGGCGCCGGCCGCGACTGGGCGCTGATCCGGCTGGCCAGCCCCGTCACCGGGCTGAGCACGCTGCCGATCGCCAGCACCACCGCGTACGACAGCGGCACCTTCACCGTGGCCGGTTGGGGCGCCGCGCGTGAAGGTGGCGGCCAGCAGCGGTACCTGCTCAAGGCGACGGTGCCGTTCGTCAGCGACTCCACCTGCAACGCCAACTACGGCGGGGACCTCATCCCCGCCCAGGAGATCTGCGCCGGCTACGCCAGCGGCGGCACTGACACCTGCCAGGGTGACTCGGGCGGCCCGATGTTCCGCCGCGACGCCTCCAACGCCTGGATCCAGGTCGGCATCGTCAGTTGGGGCAACGGCTGCGCCCGGCCCAACTACCCGGGTGTCTACACCCAGGTGAGCTACTTCGCCTCGTCGATCGCCTCGGCCGCGGCGAGCCTCGGCGGCTGACCGTACGACGGGACGGCCAACCAGCGCATCGGTCGCCCCGCCACCGCTCGGGCGGCCCGGACGACACGGTCCGGGTCGCCCGTTCGTGCCGTCCCGGGTGGGCGGCGAGTGGGGCACCCGACAGAAACGGCGGGCCGTCGGTGCGCCGCCGGCCGCAGCGGCGATGATGGGCCGGTGAAGATCCTGTCCATCCAGTCGTCGGTCGCCTACGGTCACGTGGGCAACTCGGCGGCGGCCTTTCCGCTGCAACGCCTCGGGCACGAGGTCTGGCCGGTCCTGACTGTGCACTTCTCCAACCACACCGGGTACGGCGCGTGGCGGGGACCCTTGCTCCCGGCGGCGGACGTGGCGGAGGTGATCGCGGGCATCGAGGACCGCGGGGTCCTCGGCAGCGCCGACGCCGTGCTCTCCGGCTACCAGGGCGACCCGGCGATGGGCGCGGTGATCCTGGACGCGGTGGCGACGGTGAAGGCGACCAACCCGGCCGCTGTGTACTGCTGCGACCCGGTGATGGGCGACGCCGGCCGGGGCATGTTCGTCCGGCCCGGAATTCCGGAGTACCTACGGGACACCGTCGTGCCCCGTGCGGACATCATCACGCCGAACCACTTCGAGCTGGACTTCCTCGCCGGTCGCACCACGAACTCGCTGGCCGAGGTGCTCGACGCGGTCGACGTGGTGCGCGCGACCGGGCCACGGCACGTCCTCGTGACCAGCGTGCTCCACGGCGACCTGCCGCCGGACTCGCTGGAGGTGGTGGCGGTCTCCGACGAGGGCGCCTGGGCGGTGACCACGCCGCTGCTGCCGATCAACCCGAACGGTGGGGGCGACGTCACCGCGGCGCTGTACCTGGCCCACCTGTGGACGACCGGCTCACCCGCGACCGCGCTGGAACGCACCATCGCTTCCGTCTACGCCGTGCTCGAGGCCACTCTCGCGGCGGGCACCCGGGAGATCCAGCTGATCGCGGCGCAGGACGTGATCGCCGACCCGCCGGCCCGGTTCACCGCCCGCCGACTGCGTTGACGACGGTCGCGGACCGGCTGCGTTGACGGCGGGCGCGGACCGGCTGCGTTGACGACGGTCGCGGTCCGCTGACCGGTGGCGGTCAGCGACCCTCGGGAACGGCCATTTCGCCGAGCAGCGACCAGTCCTCCTGCGGCACCGTGGCGTTCACGATCCGCGGCGTCTCGGCCAGGTACGGCGGCAGGGTCTCCTGGGCCGTGCGGAAATGCGCGGACTGGACGTGGGCCCCGCCGGCCTGGTCGTCGCGGAACGCCTCGACCAGCACGTACTCGGTGGGATCGTCGAGGCTGCGGGACCAGTCGAACCACAGGCAGCCCGGCTCCGCCCGGGTCGCCTCGGTGAACTCGGCGGCGATCTGCGGCCACCGGTCGGCGTGCTCGGCCAGGACCCGGAACTTGGCGGTAATGAAGATCATGGCCCCAGGCTACCCAGCCGGGCGGGCGCGGGCGACGACCTCCTCGGGGGTCAACGGCGCCTTCGGGTGGTGCGTCAGGCACAGCGGGGTACGGACCTTGACGAACGAGAACCCCTCCCCGGCCGCGTAGAACTCACCGCTGTTCAGCAGACCGATGTCCGGCAGCCGCCCGCCCTTGGCCTCGGCGAGCTGCCGGGCCGCGTCGATCTGCGCCGGCGCGTTGAGCAGCCCGAAGAACTGCGTCGTCGCGTTGCCGGAGATCTGGTTGTGCAGACCCTTGGGCGCCTGGGTGGCGAAGACCAGCCCGAGCCCGTACTTGCGGGCCTGCGAGGCCAGCGCGATCGTGCTGGCGGTGCAGGCAGTGGTGCCGGTCGAGGGCGCGAGCGTCTGCGCCTCGTCCATCACGAACAGCCCGCCCAGCGGTCGGTCACCGGCGGGGTGCCGTTTGATCCACGCGAAGAGCGCCATCTGCAACTGGTTGACGAAGCTCTGCCGCTCCTGATCCGAGGTGAGGCCGACGAAGCTGATCACCGACACCCGGGCCCGCCGCCCGGCCGACGGTGTCAGCAGCAGCCCCGGGTCGGCCGGCGCGCCGACCCCGCCGAAGAGCGGATCGGTGACCATCGCCGCCTTGAGCGCCTCGGCCAACTCCTCGGCGAGCTTCCCCGCGCGGGCCAGCCGACTGACCCCCTCGGGCAGGTCGGTGAGGAAATCGGTGAAGCCGGGCAGGCCCACCATCCCGCTGCGCGCGTACGCCTGCAGGGCCTCGGTCAGGACGGCCTTGCCCTGCTGGGCGAGCCGGCTGGAGCGGTCCACGCCCGCCCGTGGCGCGAGCGCCTCCACGGCGGAGCGGACGGCCTGGTCGAACTCGTCGGGCCAGTCCCGCAGCGAGGTGAAGTCGGGCAGCGGCTGGAAGCTCAGCGGCCGACCGGCGGTGACCCGGGGCGTCCACACCACCACCTCGGTGTGTGCGAGGTAGTCGGCGGCGCGTTCGGCGTCGCCGGGGCCCCAGCCGCCCGGCGGGTCGGGCCACGGGTCGCCGAGCCGGGCCAGGTCGTTGTTGGGGTCGAGCACGATCGCGGAGACTCCCTCGCGGGCACACTCCTCGACCAGCCGGCGGATCAGCACGGTCTTGCCCGAGCCGGACCCGGCGAACACGACCGCGTGGCGGCGCAGCGACTCCAGGGGAACCGTGAAGGGGTGACCACCGTCGACGGTCCGCCCCAGCCCGACGGCCCGACCGCCCTCGCCGACGACGAGGTCCGCCGGGTCAGCGGGTACGGGCTCGGCCGCCGCACCGGCGGGGACGTCGGCTTCCGACACGGTCGTCGGGTCGGATTCGGGACCACCCGACGGTGGCTCGTCGTCGTCGGGCGTCGGCGGCTGGGCACCGCCGCGCGTCCCGTCGGGCCCGGGCAGGACCGCGCGGAACAGCTCGGTGCCGCTGGCCGGACGGCGGGCCACCAGCCACTCCTGCAAGGCCGTGGACGGTTCGGCCGCCATCACCCGCAGCGCAGCGAAGACCCGCAGGTCCGCCTCCGGTACGGCACACCGCAGGCCGCCGGCCGCGTCGAAGCCCGTCAACACCTCGGTCGTACGCTTCCCGGTCGGCCACGGACCGTTGCGCAGCAGGATCAGCCGACGTTGTGGCAGGTCCCGGTCCAACCCTGCGAGGGTGCAGGCGGCCTTGACCCGGGCGGTGACGGCGACGGCATTGGGGTGCGCGACGGCCCGGAAGCACCAGTGCGCCTCGTTCTCGGTGGCCTCGTCGAGCACCTCGATGAGCCGCCCGTGCAGCGCGGGCTTGCGCCCCGGCGGCGGGTCGTACTTGTAGGTGGCGCCGGTCGGCGCCTGCTCGGCGATCCAGGCGGCCAGGCCGGCGGCGAGCAGCGGCGGCATGTGCTCGTCCTCGCCCGTCGGGTTGACGGCGGCGGACACGTCCGCGGCCTCGACCAGTTCCGCGAACCGTGCGTCCAACTCGTGCAGGCGGCGCTCGTCAGTCGTCGCCTCGGCGGAAGCGCTACGGGCGGTGCTGGCCGTCGGCGTCGAGTCGGTGCCGTCGATGAGCCGGTCGAGCTCGACCACCTCGTCGCGGTCACGGCACCAGGCGATGTGGCGGTCCACCCGGCGGAGCAGAGCGCGGGGCGTCAGGGTGGGTGCGTCGGCGAAGGCGGCGGGGGCGATCGGCCAGGTGGGGTGCGGTGGCCCGAAGTACATGCCCGCGAACGCGGCGGAGAGGCGCTTCGCCACGATCGCCTGCCCGATCTCCGGCGTGGGGATCCGGTCCGGCAGGGCCGCCGTACGGAAACGGTCAGCGACCGGGGTGGGCGCGGTGCGGGTCAGCAACACCCAGGTGTCCGGCAGGCACGAGACGACGACCAGCGTGCGGCGGGTGATGTCGCGGAGCTTGAGCAGGCCGTCGGCGATCGGGCCGAGCACCTTGGCCTGGCCGTCCTCCAGACCCTGATGCTGGTTGAGCAGTGAGGTGCTGGTCTGGGCGAACAACGTGTCGAGCTGGTCCACGGCGATGACGGTGGGGTCCAGGGTCAGGGCCATCAGCCGGGAGATGTCCTGCACGACCTGCTGGGGGGTGCGGATCGCGGTGCTCAGACCCCACGCCGCCCGCGAGGCCGGGTCACCCGGCTCGGAGATCAGGTGGGCGTAACCGACGTCCTGTGCCTCGAAGTCGACGGCGCCGTGCAGGACGAGCGCCCGAGCGGTGTCCTGGGCGTCCCGCCCGACCTCCCGATCGCGCTCGCGCAGCGCCCAGATGAAGGTGTCGAGCTGCGCACGGGTCACCGGTCGGGCGCCGGCTACCGCGTCGCGGACCTCCACCGGCAGGCCGAGCTGGGGGGTGAGTCGACGCAGGAAGGTCTTCAACTGGGTGCCCCAGCCGACGTGGGGGCGGCCCATTCCCTCCACCAGGGCCAGGGCCACGCTTTCCCAGAACGTCTTGCCACTGACCATGTCGACAAGGAAGAAGTAGCCGCCGTCGCCCTGGATCCGTTCGCGGACCGCCCCGAGCAGGTGCGTCTTGCCGGCACCCGCGCGGCCCTGCATGGCCACGCCGAGCGGCATGCTCGTGTCGTCGGTGCGGGCCCGCGCCACCCCGCGCAGGATCTCCGCGGCCACCTTCTCGTGCAGCTCCGGCACGTTGTGCGCGCTGGGTCGCCAGACGTCGTCCGGGGTGACCGCCGGGTTGAGGCTGACCGCTTCCAGCGCGGCCCGCTGGTCGTCCGAGATCATGCCGGGCCGATCGCCAGGGCGTGGTTGTCCTCGTTCCCGATGCGGACGGCCGCGGCCCGGTCCCGTGCGGTCAGTGACTTGGTGTTCGCCACCGGGATGATGCGGACGTCCTCCCGGCCGACCATCGCCCGCAACGCCGCGTCGAGGGTGGCCCGGTCGGTGTCGGCGAGCCGGTCGCGGACGTCGGCGAGGCCGACCCAGGCGCCCGGCGCGGCGGCCAGATCCCGGTACGCCGAGCGAACCAGTGCCTCCACCTGCACCGCGGACACCGGTGCCGCCGCCGTCGCAGGCGCCGCGGGTGCCGGTACTTCCCGTAGCGGCTCGCTGGTCGCCGGGGCGGCCGTAGCCCCGGTCTGCTTGAAGAAATCGCCGTGGCTGACCCGGAGCCGGTCCAGCGAACGGTGCAGGTTGGACAGGACGACGAACAGGGACCGGGTCGTCGAGCCACCCTGCTTCGGCGGCGCGGCGGTGTGCAGCTGACGTGCCACCCGCCAGCCCTGCTCGGTCAGCTCGTGGGCGAAGGGCCGGTGCGTCCGATCGGTGTCCACCAGGCCCAGGTCGACGAGCTTCGTGTTGTCCTTGCCGGTCAGCGTGAAACCGGCCAGCTCTTTCAGCTCGACGTTGGTGAGTCGGCGTGCCTCGACCATCAGCACCACGAGGGCGTTGATCTGGTTCGGCGTCAGGTGCGGGACGTCCGCCGGGCTCGTCATGATGTCTCATCTCCGTGGGGGTGCGTGCCGCCCGCGCGTCGCCGGGCCAGCAGCCGACGGATCCCGTCGACCACCGCCGGCGCGTCGGTGAGCACCTGCTCGTTGGTGAAGCGGAGCACGTCCAGCCCGAGGAGTTGCAGCTGTACGTCTCTCCGCCGGTCGTTGGCGAAAGCGATTCGCCCACGATGCTCCGGGCCGTCCACCTCGACCGCAAGACCCTCAGCGGGCCAAAACAGATCCAGACGGTACGCCGTGGCCAGGACGTGCCACTCGTAGGTCTGGTTCCACCGCCGGCCCCGCGCCCAGTCGTGCGGCGCGAGCGCACGTTCCAACGCCTGCTCGGCGGCGCTGTCACCGCGCGGCACACCCGCGATCGGCGGCCACGCCAGCACCGTCGACTCCGGCTCGGCGGCGAGGGCCGGAATCCGTTCGGTCGTGCTGGCCAGCTGGGCGAATCGGGCCGGCAGAGGCAGGGGCACCGAGCGCACCCGGTCGGCGTGGCGCAGCGGCCCGCCAGCCAACCACACAGTGAAGCCGCCGTGCCGCACGAGCCACTCGGCGGCGGCCACCAGCGTCCGCTCGGCTTCGGCGTCCAGGTCGGGCAGGGCCACGACGAGTACACAGCTCTCCCGGTCGTACGCGTCGGCGATCACCCGGGCGAGCCCGGCGGCGCGTACCCCCGGGGCGAAGCGGGACCGGCCGCCGGGGCGGCGCGGGCCGCGCAGCCCTTGCTCGGCGAGGTCGGCCAGGAACGGGCCGAAGTGCCGGGAGCGGGCGGCGGTACGGGCCGCGAGTGCCCGTACCGCCGCGACGCCGAGAGTGCCCTCGCTGTCGAACTGGTCGGCTCCCGTCAGCCAGCGGGGGAACATCGTGAGGGCCGCGGCGTCCAGTTGGTCGAGCACCACGTCCACGAGGTCACCGAGCGGACGCGTCACAGTGGGCCGGTAGTGCACGATCGCGGGTGCTGCCGGTGGCAGCGGGTCGAGTGCCACCCGCAGCAGCTCCGGGTCGATGCCCGGCAGGTGACTGACCCGCCGTGCCGGCGGGGCAGCCCACCAGGCCCTGCTGGCGTCGCCGTTGGCCCGGACGGGGTGCGCCATGGCGGCACCCTACGACACGGACGGGCGCGACCGGGGACCCCTGGGTAGCGAGGCGGAGCGCCCGCCGCTCAGCGCAGCCGGCGGATGTCGCCGTACGCGCGGTAGTAACCGCCGCGGCTGGATTCGCGCACCTCGGTCACCAGGTAGCGGGCGCCCGGCTCGCGGATCCCCTTGGGGAACTGCACCGACCAGTCGCGCCGGTAACCGTCGGAGAGCACCTGAACCCGCAGCCGCCCCCGATCGTCCAGGCACTGCACGACCACGCCCGCGCCCGAGTCGCTGGTCACCTCGACGATCGTCGGCTGCACCGGCTGGGGCGCCTGGCGGGGGGCCTTGACGTCGCGTACCTGGGGCACGTTGCCGGCCTGCGCCGCGCGGATCGCCGGCTCGCTCGCGTCGATGCAGGCCAGATGGCCGCCGGTGGTGACGACGTAGAGCCGGTCGTCGTGGTACTGCATGGAGTACGCCGAGCCGCAGCCCGTGCCGAGCTTCCACAGCCGGGTGCCCGCCGCGTCGAAGCAGTAGATCGAGGACTGGCTGTCACCGGCGAAGACGTACTCGCCGCCCTCGGCGGTGGCACAGGAGAAGACCGGGGCGTCGCACAGATAGGTGCGTTCGTGGCGACCCGACTTGGACAGCCGCACCACCTCGCGGCTGCTGGTGCCGGCGAACACACTGCCGTGCTCCTGCCAGCCGAAGAGCACCGAACCGGTATTGGTGTGCCACAGCTCGCTGCCGGTCCGCCACTCGTAGCCGGTCACGCCCTGCGAGTGGCCGTGATAGATGGCATCGTCGTCGCACCGCACCATCCAGGCCGAACGCCCCCGCCCGGGCCGACGCCACAGGAACTCGTCCTCGTGGTCGACGGCGGTGATCCCGCCGTCGGCGTCGGAGACGCCGAGGACGCCGTCGTGGATGTCCAGCCAGTAGATGTCGATCTCCGGGGCGATCGCGTACGCCACGCGGGGCACCTTGCCGGACAGGTCGTAGACGTTGCCGTCGTCGCAGCCGGCGTAGATCCAGGCGTCGTCGGCGACGATGCACTTCACCCCGTCGGGAAGGCGGACCTGGCTGCGCACCTGGGCGTCGTGGTCGAGCGTGGTGATGACACCGTGCTCGTTGCCGACCATGCAGTGCTGCCCGTCGACGAAGATGCCGAAGGCGGGGGCGCCGGAGTCGTAGCGCCAGAGCACCGGGGCGGTGTGGGCGGTGGAGCGGGTGCTCACGATCTGCCGCCGCGACACGGTGCGCTTCTGGCGGACGCCGGGGACCGCCGGGGCGTAGCCCTTGCGGACCTTCTCCCCGATCTTCTTCGCCGCGGCGGCCCGGGCCCGGGCGTTGTCCGGATAGGCACTCGCCTTCACCTGCCCCTGGTCGCCGATCCGGCCGTAGCGCACCGTCAGCGTGGTGTTGTCGACGATGACCTCGTAGAACTTGTGCGCACCGTCCACTTCGGACAGTTCGAGGTAGGTCGTCTCCTGGGACATGGGGGGCCTCCGAGGGTCAGCGAGCGGCGCGATCCGGCCGGCGCGGCGACAGTGACCACACGGTAGCGGTGCCCCCCGACAGGATCGGCTGCCGCTGACGGCTGGGCCCGAGCGGCGCGTCGGTCCGGTCCGCGACCCCTGCCGGGCCCCGTCGAGGACGGGCTCAGCCCACCCCGGGTCAGCCCTGGCGCAGGACGCGCGCGATGGCTGTCGCGACGGCTGTGGTCAATACCCATCCCGACAGGATCAGGCCCCAGGCCACCCATCGGGCGCCGCTGTCGAAGCGCCAGGTCGAGTCCTGCCCGAGGCTCACCACCGGAATCAGGAGGTCCACCGAGTAGACGAGTGAGTGGAACTGCGGTGGCTTCTCCACGGCGGCGATGGCGCTGTCACCGATCGGCGTGAAGATGGACCACCCCAGAGCCGTCAGCCCGATCAGCCAGATCGACGCGAGCCACGTGCGATAGCCGTAGCCCACGGTGGCCCACAGGATCCCCGACCAGATTCTTGAGATCCCTCTGACCTCCTTCGCGCGGGCGTGTTGCTTCCGGTACCCGACGACACGCGCCTCGTGCTCCTGTCCGGCTTGCCGGTACGCCGCGATCAGTTGTTCGTACGGCTGCGGGCGGTAGGTGGCGTCGCCCCTGGTGAGCCACCTGATCCTCTCGTGGACGGTGACCGGTTGGGGCGAGCTCAGTCGGTCGTACGCGAACCCGTCGAGCACGATGGCTGCGGGCCAGGTGCTCGGGTTGTCCGTCACCACTCGGGCAGACACGTTCGTCATGTCGAGCGTCGCCGGGGGTTGTGCGAAGTCGAGGTCGACCATTCCGGCAGACGTCCCGGACAGGTCGACCAGGCTCGGGTCCGCCGCTGAGTCAGCCGCACCGGGAGCGAACGCCGCCGTGTCGAACGAGACCGCCCCCTCCACGCTGGCGTAACACAGACCGATCGCCCCGTCCGACCGAAACGCCTGGTCACACCTGATGTCCCTGGTCACCTTGAGCCCGTACGCCTGCAGGCTGGTGGGGCGGTCCTTCAGCCGCTTGCGCGTCGACCCCCGATGCGGGTGGGTCAGTGCGACGCCACTCAACAGGATGGACCCACCGACCTTGGCGTTGTCGAGAATGATCCGTCCCTCGACGGTGGCCGCTCGTCGTGTGGCGTCCGCGTCGAACCAGAGGCCCTCATCAATTTCCGTACGCTCGGCCTGCAGGCACACGTTGCCCGGATTGCGCAGCTCCGCACCGCGGAAGATGGCGGCTCCGCCGATCTGGGCGCCGATCATGCGAATCTGACCGGTGACGGCGGTCTTGGCGAAGGACACGTTACTTCCGACGGCCATCTGGCTCGCGCGGACCGCGTGCGAGGAACTACGGAGATCGCACTCCCGAAAGTGCAGCACGCCGTCGATCTGGGCGTAGCGCAGATCGATCGTGTCGGTACTGGTGACCCGAACCATGCTGACCGAGCCTCGGACCCTCAATCCGGTGGCGTCGAGCCCGGGGATCGTCGAGTCGGTGAGGGACAGACTCAGCAGGTTGGCGTCGCAGAGCCGGGGAGCCTGGTCGAATTCGCACCCGTCGAAAGTCAGCGGGTAGCCGATGTCGAGGCCGGTCAGGACCAGTTCACCGACGATGGACGCTCCGATGAGGTGGATCGTACGGATCTCGCCCACCAATTCCTTGACCTGACCGGTGACGAGCCGCTCCAGAAAATCCGCGCGGACCGTTTTATCGGCGACCGACCCTGCGTCGGCGGGCGTGCGGCTTGTGCAGACGGCCAGTATCAGCCGCTCCATCGGAGAAACGTCGGCGTCCGGTCCGTCACTTGTGGAACGTGGCTGGGGCACATCCATTCCCAGCATTCTTGTGACGGTGACATGAGACGGCAATGACCCATCAATGCCTCAACCGTGGCTGATCGTCCGGTTGCTGTCGCCGAACGTCCGTCCGGCGCGACTCTGTGAGAGCATCTCATGCAGCCGTCATGCCGCGAAGGGATCAGACAATGGGCGTCGACCTGGATGCTGTCAACCACGCCACCCGGGTGGTGCTCGACGCCGTTCACCCTGTTCGCTACGCCCACTACATCACGCCCACCAACCTGGCACAGGTGCGCGCGGAGTTTCTGGACGCGTACAACGCCGGCCGTGCCGTGGATCCACTATTCGAATACCCGCCGATACCCGGCCAGCTCGCGGCCGCGCTCGACGCGGCGCGGGCCGCGTCGACGGGGGCGGGGCCGTGGCGAGAGACCCTGGACCGAGAGTTGACATACGCGCGGGCAGGTCTCGCGGCACTGCGTTCTCGTGACCCGGAGGCGATGACGAGCTACTCGCAGAGCCAGTTCGGCGACGTTGCCGCCGCTGCGGTGGCGGGCGCGCGCCGACGCCTGGCAGAGCAGCCACCGACCGTCGACACCGAAGCGACGTGGAGCTCCGATCGGGTGGCAGCCGTCATGGGCCGGGTCCTGGCCGAGCTGGGCCTGGACGATTGGACCATTGATCACAATGACCGCATGGCAGCGCGGATGAGTGTGGTCGGCCGGCGGCGTCAGGTGCGAGTCAAGCGTGGCGTCACTTTCACCGCCACGACGGTACGGCGACTGATCGTGCACGAGGTCGGTACCCACGTGCTGCGCACGGCCAACGGCATGCGGCAGCCACTGCATCTCCTGGCGCACGGAATCCCCGGCTACCTGGGGACCGAGGAGGGCCTCGCGGTCTGGCACGAGCAGCAGGCGGGGATGACAGATCCCGGTGTCATGCGGCGGTACGCGCTGCGGGTAATTGCCTGTGATACGGCGCTGCGGGCCGGCTTTCGAACCGTTTTCGATGCTGTTCTTCCGCATACCACTGCCGACGAGGCCTTCGATCTCACGCTCCGCGTGAAGCGGGGGCTACTCGACACGTCCGTGCCTGGCGGTTACATCAAGGACCACATCTACCTTGGCGGCTTCATCGAGGTCACTAATCATCTGGAGCGCAACCCAGGTGATCACGATCTGTTGATGGCCTGCAAGTGGCCACTGTCGGAGGTGCCGATGTTGCGGACACTTCTCGACGACCGGTCGTCGATCCCGCCGCACCATCGGGTCGACAAGGTGGTCGACCTGACTCGGACAGTTGTCGCCGAGGGTTGAGGTGTGAGGCCGCCGTTACTCTGTCTTGAGGACCTCCCACTTGTGGTAGAAGGCGGAAATCATCTCGAAAAGCTCCCGAGCGCTCCGCGTCTCGGGACTCTCCGGCCCCCGAAGGAACTTCAGCGATACAGAGTAGATGTTCCACTGCATCAGTGGTTCGACGAGCGCTGTGTAGAGATTCCCGGTGGCTCCGATGAGGACGAAGAAGCTGACGACGGCGTTGAGGGTCTCGACGATTTCCGGCCCGGCCGCCGCAGGGTCGATCTCCCCGGCGTCCACCTGTTGCTGCAGGAAGCCCACCCGCTCCAGCGCGGCACCGGCGTCATCCTTTGACTCGATCGTGACCGGCACTGTGCCTCCTGGTCGGTTGTGGAAACCCGGAGCCAGATTAGATGCCATAACGTGAGAATGGTCCGCACTGACCGTTAGCCGACACGCTCGCCTCTGGTGAGGGGACCGCCCGCCCTGGGGGGTTCGGCGTAGCGTTCTTGGTCACCGATCTGGCCAGCGCAGCGCGTCGTCGCGGAGCACCGCGTGCGCGCCGACGATCTGGTTGACGATCTGCGTCACTCGCACGTCGACAGCGATGCTGGCCAGCGCCGCCGCGTCCGCGCGGCTGAGGCCGTGCAGTCGCTGCATCAGCGTCAGCATCGAGTTCAGGGCGGTGAACGTGGCGTCGTCGAGGGAGTCGCCGACACCCAGGGTCAGCCATGCGTCGGGGGTACGGGCCACCGGGCCGGTGACCGGAAAGTCGTCGCGTACGTCGAAGGTCAACGTCACCTCGTCCATCGGACACTCGATCGCAGTGCCGCCGACCTCGCCGTCACCCTGGGCGGCGTGCCCGTCCCCGACGGAGAACAGCGCGTCGTCCACCGGGATCGGCAGCAGGAGGGTACTGCCGGCGGTGAGGTCCCGACAGTCCAGATTGCCGCCCGAGGGGCGCGGTGGAGTCGTCGAGTGGAGCCCCGGCTCCGCGGGTGGCATGCCGAGCACTCCCATGAAGGGCCGCAGCGCGATCGTGTGGCCGTGCTGGTTGCGGCCGGTCATCGTCACCGGGTCCAGCGCCCAGGCGTGCACCACCTGTTGGTCCTGCACGCCGTAGCGCTGGTTGAACGCACTCGGCCAGCCGCCGGCCACTGTGGTTCCCCAGCGGCCCGGGACGACCGCGTCGACGCGTACCGCGAGGGTCTGGCCGGCGCGCGCACCGCGGACCGCGACCGGACCGATCAACGCGTGGCCGTGGTCGGGCCGGTGCTGCGCGACCCGGGGTCGGTCCCGGTTCGGCCCGCCGGGGTACGGGCCGGCGGACCACCAGCAGTCCAGGGTGCGATAGGTGACGGTGTCGCCGGGGTCGATGGTCAGCACCGGCGGGAAGTCGGGGGAGAAGTGGCCGTGCAGGCTGTCATTTCCGGGCGTGAGGGTGTGTCGCATCAGTGCAGGCTAGTGGCCAGGTGCGGCGGGCAGGCAGGTGCGCGGTGGGTGCCGGGCGCACCCACCGCGCACGTCTCAACCTGGGCGATGTCAGCCCGAGGTGCAGGAGCGGATCTGTGGGCGGGCGCTGCTGTTGCCGTTGGTCATCGTGGTGAAGCCGAAGGTGTTGCCGCTGCCGTTGGACCGCATGGTCATGACTGTCCCGCTGCTGTCCCAGGTGGCGGTGCCGTTCCAGATGGTGGTGACCCGCTGCGGCGAGGTGATGGCAACGACCACCGTCCACGTGCTGGCGCCGCTGACCGTCACCGACGTGTTGTACCGGTCGCCCCAGACGTTGGGGGTCGTGGCGGTCGCGGTGCAGGTGCCGCCGGCGGGCGGCGGAGTGGTGGTGGGCGGCGGGGTGGTGCCGTCCGGCGCGACGGCGCGGCCGGTGGACGGCGAGATCATGCCGGGGCACAGGTTGCGGCTGGTCAGGTTCGCCATGATCTGGGGGATGGCGTCGCGGGTGTTCTGGATCCCGTCGTGCATCAGGATGACCTGACCGGCTTGGAGTCGGCTCGCGTTGGCCACGATCTGGCTGACGCTGGCGCCGTTCCAGTCCTGGGAGTCCACGTCCCAGAGCACCTGGCGCATGCCCAGTGACGACGCGACGGACTGCAACGTGGAGTTGGTCTCGCCGTACGGCGGCCGGAACAGCACCGGTCGGCTGCCGGTGGCCGACTGGATCGCCGAGCTGGTCTGGGAGAGGTCCGACTGCATCTGAGCCTGGCTCATCGAGGTCATGTGGGCGTGGTTCCAGCTGTGGTTGGCCACCCACATGCCGGCGGCCACCTGTGCCTGCGCGGCCGACCGGTTGTTCTGGACGTTCTGCCCGACGTTGAACATGGTGGCTCGTACGCCGTTGGCGCGCAGCACGTTCAGCAGGGAGCTGGTGCTGCCGGTCGGACCGTCGTCGAAGGTGAGGCCGACGTAGCCGTTGCAGGCGGCGGCGCTCGACGGGGTGGAGGTGGCCGCGATGACGACGCCGCACATGGCGACGGCGGTGGCCAGGACGGCGAGCGCCGCGCGCAACCGCCTGGACCACAGGGCCGTGCGGGGGAAGAGCCTGCTCATCTGGTGCCCCTTCGCGCAGGCCCGGACGCGCCCCGGGGCGGGCAGCACGGTCCGGACAGGTGTGGACAAGTGGGTAGGTGGAGCGGAAACCGCAACGAAGCCGATCGCATTGACCTCAGTGGATCGGAGTATTACAGCGAGAATTCCAACGCGTCAACAAGTTCCGGAACATCCTCGGAACAACTCAGGAGGCTCTGCGGCGGTCGGTGCAGGAAGGCCCCGGTCGTCGCTGGAGCTCCGACGCCCTCTCGATCACGTCATTTGGCGGATCTGCCGGTTACGTGATCCGGAAAGTGGCCGGAACTATCGATCGCCGAGCGCCGGGTCCACCGTCGCACCGTCGCGCTTAATAGTAAAGATTGTGAACAGAAGATGTTACAGTCATCGCGGTCGATATCCGCTCGGGTTTCGGCCGATGAGGTTCCAGAAAGGAGTGATCACATGGCGAGACTGCGCGCGCTGGTCGCGCTGGCGGCACTGATCGTCGCCGGTGGGCTGGTCGCTGTCATCCCGGCCACCGCCGCCTCGGCGGCGGCCTGCTCGGCTTCGTGGCAGGCCTCGGCCGTCTACTGGGGAGACGCCCAGGTCTCCCACGGCGGCCGCAACTACCGGGCGAAGTGGTGGACCCAGAACGAGGCGCCGCCGGGAACGACCGGTGTCTGGGAGGATCTCGGCGCGTGCGGCGGGGGCACCACGCCGCCCACCGGGGGGACGTGCAGCTACCCGAACTGGACCGCCGGGACCTGGTACGCCACCGGGGCGATCGTGCGGTACACGAACGGTTCCTACTACATCGCCGAGCACGACAACCCGGGGTACGACCCCATCGTGAGCACCTGGTACTGGGAGCCCTACACCTGTGGCGGTCAGCCACCGACCACCCCGCCGCCCACCAACCCGGGCGGCTTCGTGGTCACCGAGGCCCAGTTCAACCAGATGTTCCCAGGCCGCAACTCCTTCTACACGTACTCCGGGCTCGTCGCCGCGCTCAGCGCCTACCCGGCGTTCGCGCGCACCGGCAGTGCCACGGTCCAGCGTCAGGAGGCCGCGGCCTTCCTGGCGAACGTCTACCACGAGACCGGCGGGCTCGTGCACGTGGTCGAGCAGAACACCGCGAACTACCCGCACTACTGCGACTACGGCCAGCCGTACGGCTGCCCCGCCGGGCAGGCCGCCTACTACGGGCGGGGGCCGATCCAGCTCAGTTGGAACTTCAACTACAACGCCGCGGGCAACGCCCTCAACCTGCCGCTGCTGACCAACCCGTGGCTGGTGCAGACCGACGCCGCGGTGGCCTGGAAGACCGGTATCTGGTACTGGATGACCCAGAACGGGCCGGGCACGATGACCGCCCACAACGCGATGGTCAACGGTGCCGGGTTCGGCCAGACGATCCGCAGCATCAACGGCTCGATCGAGTGCAACGGCGGAAACCCCGCCCAGGTGCAGAGTCGCGTCACCCGTTACCAGCAGTTCGTCGGCATCCTCGGGGTGTCCGCCGGAGCCAACCTCTACTGCTGAACAGTGGCCGGGCCTCGGCGGACGGCGTCGAGGCCCGGCATCTCGGCCGCCGAGGCCCGGTGAGGGCGGCGGCCGTATCGGCGCGATCAACCCGTTGACACGGCCGTGCTGCGCCCGGAACTATCAGCGGCAGTCCACCCGTCCTGGCTCCCGTTGCTCACGAACTCTCATGACAACGATGTCAGGGCTCCGACCCGCCACCCGATCCACACTGCCCAGACGTTCGACGTACTCGACCCGGTTCGAGTCGAAAGGCTCCGTCCCTCATGTCGCACACCCCCCTTGCGCGCTCCCTCTCACCCCGCCTGATCGCGGCGACGACAGCCGCCCTGCTACCGCTGGGCCTGCTCGTCGCCGCGCCCCTGGCGAACGCCGCCCCCAATCCCGCACAGCCGGGCAACTTCACCTCCTCGTTCGAGTCCGGCGACCCGCAGCCCGCCACCAGCACCGCGGAGGTCGGCCCGAACGGAAAGCCGGTCCAGGCCAACCTGAGCGGCACTGTCGCCACGCTGCCCGGCAGCCTGCTCGGCCAGGTCAGCGCCGTGACCGCGAGCGACGAGAACCCGCCGCGAGAGATCGCCGCGAACCTCACTGACGACGATCCGTCGACCAAGTGGCTCGTGTTCGCGTCCACCGGCTGGGTGACCTACCAACTCGCCAAGCCGGCGACGGTGGCGCGCTACTCGCTGACCGCGGCCGACGACGCACCGACCCGGGACCCGAAGGACTTCGTCATCCAGGGGTCGAACGACGGCAGCACCTGGACCGACCTGGACAAGCGTGCCGGCGAAAAATTCGGCGGGCGCTTCGCCACCAAGACGTACAGCATCACCAACCCGAACGCCTACGGCTTCTACCGGCTCAACATCACCGCCAACTCCGGTGACTCGCTCGTGCAGCTCGCCGACTGGAACATCAGCGACGGCTCAGACGTCCGCCCGCCGGCCACCCCCATGGTCAGCGAGGCGACCGCAGGCCCGAACGGCGGCTACACCACGAAGCCGGACGTCGGGTTCACCGGACTGGCCGCGCTGCGCTACTCCGGCGGTGCCGAGGGCAACGGCCGGTCGTACGCGACGAACAAGCTCTTCGACGTCACCATCCCGGTCGGGCCGGAGACCCGACTGTCGTACAAGCTCTTCCCCGAGTTCACCAGTGGAGACGGCCGGTACCCGTCCACCTACGCCGCCGTCGACCTGCACTTCACCGACGGCAGTTACCTCAGTGGTCGATCGCCCGTCGACCAGCACGGCTACCCGCTCACGGGCGCCGGTCAGGGCGCCTCGAAGGTGCTCTTCGCCGACCAGTGGAACCTGGTGCAGGCCGACCTGGGCGCCGTCGCGCGCGGCAAGACGATCGACCGCATCCTGCTCGCCTACGACAATCCGCAGGCCACCGGGGCTACCCGCTTCCAGGGTTGGCTCGACGACATCGAGCTGACGGCCGCGCCGGCGTCCATCGACGGCTCGAAGCTGACCAACTACGTCGACACCCGACGGGGCACCAACTCGACGGGCGGCTTCTCGCGCGGGAACAACCTGCCGATCACCGCAGTGCCGAACGGGTTCAACTTCTTCACCCCGGTGACCGACGCGACCTCCGACTCGTGGGAGTACGAGTACCACCGGATCAACAACGAGGCCAACCTGCCCATGCTCCAGGGCCTCGCGATCTCCCACGAGCCCAGCCCCTGGATGGGTGACCGCAACCAGATGTCCGTCATGCCGGTCGTCGGTGGCGGTCCGCTCACCGGTCAGCCAGCCAGTCGTGCGCTCGCCTTCAGTCACGACGACGAGACGGCGCAGCCGGACCTCTACCGCGTCACGCTCCAGAACGGCCTGGTCGCGGAAATGTCGCCCACCGACCACGCCGGGATCATGCGGTTCACCTTCCCCACCGGGCAGGCGACCGGAAGCCTCGTCTTCCACAACGGCACGTTCACCATCGGCACGGACGGCACGTTGACCGGTTGGGTCGACAACGGAAGCGGCCTGTCGGCCGGTCGTAGCCGGATGTTCGTCTCCGGCGCCTTCGACCGGGCGCCGACGGCGTCCGCCGCGACCTCTGCCACCTTCGACATCTCCGGCTCGCGGGAGGTGACGATGCGTCTCGCCACGTCGTTCCTCTCCGTCGACCAGGCGCGCCGCAACCTCGATCTGGAGGTCACCGGCAAGAGCTTCGACCAGATCCACGCCGAGGCGACGGCCGCGTGGAAGGACCGGCTCGGCCGGGTCGAGCTGCGCGGCGCCACCGAGTCGCAGTTGGTCACGATGTTCTCGAACCTGTACCGGCTGAACCTCTACCCGAACTCACAGTCGGAGAACACCGGCACCGCCGCCGCGCCGCGCTGGCAGTACGCGAGCCCGGTCTCGGCGCCGACCGGCGCGTCGACCCCCACCCGGACCGGCGCGAAGGTCGTCGACGGGCAGATCTACGTCAACAACGGCTTCTGGGACACCTACCGCACCGTGTGGCCCGCCTACGCGCTGCTGTACCCGGACGTCGCCGCGAAGATCTCCGACGGCTTCGTCCAGCACTACCGCGACGGCGGCTGGATCGCCCGCTGGTCGTCCCCCGGCTACGCCGACCTGATGACCGGCACCAGCGCGAACGTGGCGCTGGCCCAGGCGTACCTCACCGGGGTCAAGCTGCCCGACCCGCTCGCGGCGTACGACGCGGCCGTCAAGGACGCGACCGTCGCGTCCGGGCGCAGCGCGGTCGGGCGTAAGGGCATCGAGAGCTCCCTGTTCCTCGGCTATACGCCGACGTCCACCGGGGAGTCGGTGTCCTGGGCGCTGGAGGGCTACATCAACGACTTCGGCATCGGCAACATGGGTGCGGCGCTCGCCAAGGACCCGGCCACGCCCAAGTCGGAGCGCGCCCGGCTCAAGGAGGAGTCCCGGTACTTCCTGGAGCGGGCCCGCAACTACGTCCACCTCTTCGACCCGAAGACGAAGCTCTTCCAGGGTCGCGACGCCGCCGGCAACTTCCTCGCCGGTGACCCGCTGGACTGGGGCGGCGTCTACACCGAGACCAACGGGTGGAACTTCGCGTTCACCGCTCAGCAGGACGGCCAGGGTCTGATCAACCTGTACGGCGGGCAGAAGGCGCTGCGGGACAAGCTCGACGCGTTCTTCACCATCCCGGAGAACGCCGACCGCCCCGGTGGGTACGGCGGCGTCATCCACGAGATGCTCGAAGCGCGCGCGGTGCGGATGGGTCAACTCGGCATGAGCAACCAGCCGTCGCACCACATCCCGTACATGTACAACGTGGCCGGCGCGCCCGCCAGGACCCAGCAGACCGTGCGGGAGATCCTGCGGCGTCTCTACGTCGGCAGTGAGATCGGCCAGGGCTACCTGGGCGACGAGGACAACGGCGAGATGTCGTCCTGGTACATCCTCAGCTCGCTGGGCATCTACCCGTTGCAGGCCGGGTCGTCCGAGTGGGCGATCGGCTCGCCGCAGTTCACCCGGATGACAGTGCGTCGCAGCAGCGGCGACATCGTCGTCAACGCGCCGAACAACAGCACGGCGAACGTCTACGTGCAGGACGTGAAGGTCAACGGCAAGAAGCAGCGCGGCCTTTCCCTGGATGTCGCGACGCTCGCCAAGGGCGGCACCATCGACTTCCAGATGGGCCCCAAGCCGTCGTCGTGGGGCACCGGCAAGAACGACGCGCCGCCGTCGCTGACAAAGGGTGACGAGGCGCCGAAGCCGTTGCAGGACGTCACCGGCCCCGGTCTCGGCACCGCGACCGCGACCGGCGCTCAGGACGCGTCGAAGCTGTTCGACGACTCGTCGACCACGCAGCTGACCTTCACCTCGGCGACCCCGCAGATCACCTGGGCCTTCCGTGGTGGCAAGCAGAAGCCGAAGTACTACACGGTCACGTCCGGGGCCGCTGCCGGCGATCCGGCGGACTGGCGCCTGCAGGGCTCCAACGACGGCCTCACCTGGACCACTGTGGACTCCCGCACCGGCCAGGTGTTCCCCTGGCGCAACCAGACCCGCCCGTACTCGATCGACAGGTCCGGACGGTTCGCCCAGTTCCGCCTCGCCGTCACGAAGACCGTCGGCGCCGCGCAGACCAACCTCGCCGAGGTCGAGCTGCTCGCCGGAGGTGACCTCGACCTCGGTGGCGGCGACATCACCGTCACCGCCGCGGACGGCGTGCACGCCACCACCGGCGTACCCGTCTCGGTGCCGCTGGGCACCGTCACCGGCGGCGACGCCAGCGGCTACCAGGCCACCGTCGACTGGGGTGACGGCACGCCGGTCACCGCGGGCACCGTGACGTTGAGCTCGCGGGCCGTCTACCGCATCGCCGGGTCGCACACCTACGCCACGCCCGGCTACCACCAGGCGAACGTCACGGTGACCGACGGCGAGAGCCAGAGTTCCGTGACTGTCGGCGTCGAGGTGGCCTACGCCCCGGCCTCCGGTCTCACCGCCGCGTTCGACAACGTCTGCGTCGGTGACGAAGGGGTCCTGGCGGCGGACTGTGACGCCAAGTCGTGGGCGTACTCGCGGGCCGCCCTGGCGGCCGGTGGTGCCACCCAGGGCCAGGCACAGCAGGTCCCCGGAACGGCGCTGCGGTTCACCCTGCCGGTGATTCCGGCCGGGCAGCCGGACAACGCCACCGGCAACGGGGCGACAGTCGTCCTCGACCTTCCGCAGGACGCGAAGAGCATCTCGTTCATCGGCGCCGGAACGCAGGGCAACCAGAACACCACCGGCACGGCGACGTTCAGTGACGGCAGCACGGCCAGCATTCCGATCCAGTTGAGCGACTGGACGCTGGGCGGCAACGCCAACGGCACCCCGTCCTACGGCAACATCGTCGTGGCCCGGACGGCGTACCGGTTGCAGGGCACGAGCCGCGACGGCGCCCAGCCGTTCCTCTTCGCCACCGCGCCCTACCAGATCCCGGCAGGCAAGACGCTGGTGTCGGTGACCCTGCCGACGCAGACCGGTGACCCTCGCTCGGCGGGTCGGATCCACGTGTTCGCCGTGGCCAACGACGGCACGCCCGCCCCGGCGCTGACGACCGCCGCCCCGAAGAACCAGACGGCCACCGCCGGGCAGGCCCTCGCGGCGAACCTCGGTGCGGTGACCGGCGGCGTTCCCGGTACGACGGGCTACCGCGCCCGCGTCCAGTGGGGTGACGGCACGGTTCCGGACGACGTGACGATCGGCGCGTCCGGCGCGATGAGCGGCCAGCACACCTACGCACGGGAGGGCACCTACACGGTGCGCGTCACCGCGTGGGACGCGCTGTCGAGCAGCACCCAGTCCTTCACCGTGACAGTGGCTCGGGGCGGATCGCAGCCGGCGATCGCCCTGTCCGCGTCCGGCACCGTCGCCACCGGTGGCGCGATCACCGTCACCGGCAGCGGCTTCTCCGCCGGCGAGCAGGTGACCGTCAGCGTCGGCACCGACCCGGGTCGGATCATGAAGGTCGCGGCCTCCGCGACGGGAACGGTCCGCGCCTCGGTGCCGACCTCCGGTGACGCGCAACCCGGCCGGTACGCCGTCACCGCGACGGGCACGTCCTCGCGTACGCCGGCCACGGCCACCGTCCAGGTGACCGGGGAGCCGGAGGCGCGAACCTACCAGCCGCGGGTGGCGCTGTTGACCACCTCGGGCCCGCGCGGCACGTCGATCATGGTCGACGGTTCCGGGTTCGCGCCGAACGAGGTGGTCACGATCGCCTTCGGGACCGGACTGGCGGTCAGCACCGTGCGCGCGAACGGTGACGGCGTCATCTCCGGCGCGACGGTCAGCGTTCCGGGTGCGGCGAAGGCGGGCGCGACCAGCGTCACGCTGAACGGCGCCACGTCGGCGACGAAGGTGTCCCGACCGTTCACCGTCACCGGCTAGCACCGAGCCGGGGACAGTACAGCCGCGTGGGGCGGGCCGTGATCACGGCCCCGCCCCACGCGCTCGTCGTGCAATCCACTGTTAGCGTCGTCTGCCATGGCCGATCACGCGCTGCTCGCCTCGGGGCGCGACGCCGACGTCTACGCGCTCGACGCGTCTCGGGTGCTGCGCCGCTACCGCCAGGGCGGGGACAGTGCGCCCGAGGCGGCGTTGATGGCGTACGTCGCGGCCGCCGGCTACCCGGTGCCCATGGTGTACGACGCCCAGGGACCCGACCTGGTGCTCGAACGCCTCGACGGCGAAACTCTCCTGGCGTCGACGCTCGCCGGGCGCACCGGCATCGGCGCGGCCGCCGACCTGCTCGTGGGCCTGCACGACCGCCTTCACAGCATGCCGGTCCGGTTCAGCGCCGACCCGGCGGACCGCGTCCTGCACCTCGACCTGCATCCACAGAACATCATGGTGACCTCACGCGGGCCGGTGGTCATCGATTGGCGCAACGCGACCGAAGGGCCGGCCGACCTGGACGTGGCCATGACCGCTCTCATCCTCGCCGAGGTGGCGATCAGCACGGACCCGCAGCTCGCCGATCCAGCTCGGGACGGCCTCGATGCCTTTCAGCGACGCGCCGAGCCGCCCCGGGCCGGCCAACTACGGCACGCCGTGGGTCTGCGTCGGGTCGACCCCGCGCTGTCCGCCGACGAGAAGGCCGCCCTGGGTCGCGCCGCCGCCCTGGTCCACACCCGCGTCGGCTGAGGCAGAGCCGAGCCCCCGGCCGGGCTCAGCGCCACGTTGACGCCCGCGCCGTCGGCGATGTCCCGGACGGTGGTGGCCGCGTAGCCGTCCCGGGCGAAGCGCTGGCGAGCGGCGTCGAGCAGCAACTGCCGGGTCTCGGCCGCGTCCCGACGGCGACGCTGGGCCGGTTCGCCGGCGGTGTGGCTGGTCGCGGGGACAGGCGGTTCTGCTGCTGTCACGACGCGTTCTGCAAGGGCTGCCCACCGACGCGGCGTTCGGTTCGACCTCAACCTGCTCGCGGCGCGCCCAGTCGGAGCTGCCAGCGCGTGCCCTGACTGGTGAGCCGGACGACGGCCAGGGGCTCCACGTCCACCTGCCGGTACGTTGCCACCGGAAGACCGAGGGCGTGCACCACAGCGACCCGGATCACCAGTGGGTGGGTGACCGCGATGACGCGTCCGCCGGCTCGGTGCTGCTCGTCCAACCAGCTTCCGACCCGATCCCGCACGGCCGTGACGGACTCACCGCCGTGCGGCGCGGAGTCCGGAGCGGACAGCCAGCCGTGCAGCGCCTGTGGCTGCGATTCAGCGATCTCCTCAAGCGTCCGTCCGGACCAGATCCCGTAGTCACAGTCGGCCAACGCCGTCTCGATCGTCGGCAGCAGGCCGAAGGCGTCGGCGGTCTGTCGAGCGGCCACCGCGGGACTGGACAGGCAGGTGGCGTTCACGCCGAGGAGCCCACGCCGGTCAGCGCCCGCCTGGGCCTGGGCGAGGGCGGCACGAAGGCCACCCTCGTCCAGGCCGTCGTCGACGCCGCCGAAGCGGGCGCGGCGCAGCGCGGCGGTGTGACCGTGGGCGACCAGCCGGAGGCTGGTGCCGGTCACGTGCTCGGCAATGCGATGCCGGTCCGGCGACGCCGCTCGTGGTGCATCAGGGCCGCGAACAGCAGGCCGATGCCGGTCCAGAGCACGACCTGGGTGCCGAGCGAGGCCAGTCGGAAACTCCACAGCAGGGTCGCCGGGAAGTCCGCCGGAACCTCCTGGAAGGACGGCATCACCACGTACGACACTGCCGTGACCAGGAGGAACCCGCCCACGGCCGCAGCCGCGCGCAACCACGTCGGCGCCTGGGCGCCGACCGACCGGTAGCCCAGCGACCCGGCCCACACGGCCACCAGCCCGAGCACCACCATCAACAGATAGGTGACGGTCCGTTGGTTGATGGTGGCCGGGTCGCCGACCGCCGGTGGGTTCGCCGGGTACTTGAGGAACGGCACGATCACCGCGCCGAGCAGCGCCGCGCCGGCCAGCAGCAAACCCGACCGTCCGTCGTCGTCGCCGCGCCGCCGACGGGACAGCAGGACGTACGCCGTGGCCAGCAGGCCACCCATCGCGGCCCCGAACAGGCCGGTGGCCAGGAACAGCCCGCCGCGCTGACCCGTCCGGCCGACCAGGGCGTCCTCGTGATCGTGGGCACCAGCGGCGGGCTCGGCGTGCGCCGCCGCCTCCTCGATGGCGATGGCCGCCTCGACGTGCGGTTCGCCGGCGACGTACGCGAACGCACCGGCCAGCAGGCCGGCGATCAGGCCAGCCAGCAGCCCGCGGACGAGGACGGCGAGGAACGGGGGAGCGGCGGTGGTGTTCAGTGGCACGGGACGCCCAGCAGGTGCCGGCCGTCGTGCATCAACTCGTGCAGGTACATCCCGCTGCGCGACACCGCGCCCTGGTCGAAGGCGACGAGATACGCCAGCAGGGTGAGTGCGGCAACGGTCGCCAGAGCTGTCCACAGCAGACGGGCACTGCCAGCGGGGTGCACCACCGGCTGGCTGGAAGCGGAGCTAGACATGAATACACGAACCTCCCCAGGGATGACGCGTCCCCATCGCAAGGCTGCGGACGACCGAGCGTCCTGGCTCGCGGCCCCCAGGTGTGGTTGGGAAACCGCTCACAGTGGCGCGACCGCGCCGGATTCACACCGGCTTCCCTCGCGTCGCCGCAGATAGTGGGTCGACGGTATCGGTGCCGCCTCAGGCGGTCAACCCGGGCCCCGCGCCCCGAACGCGTCCACATACCGGTACGCCGACGAGGCGGATCGGCCGCAGGTGCCAGTGGATTCGTCAGACCAAAAGGCGACACTGCCGGAAGCTGGTCGTGACGCGCGTTCCGGGACTCAACAACAGTCTGTTACCGCTAACATGGTCAACCTGCCAGATCGACTCTGTGGCTCCGGGTTGACCCGGAGGGCTCGATCAGCGGCTGGGCGGGGTGTGAGGTGGACGAGAACGCGCCAGGGCGGGTCCCGTGACGACCGGCGACGTCGCGCGACGACCGGGCATCGTCGACGCGCATCATCACCTCTGGGTCCGGGCGCGGCACCCACAGCCCTGGATCGATCCGCACACCATGGCCGCGATCGACGACGACTTCACGCCGCTCGAGCTCGCCCCGGCGACCCGGGCCGCAGGGGTCACCCAGACCGTTGTCGTTCAGTCCGTCGCCGTTCGGTCGGAGACGCCGGAGTTGCTCGGCATCGCGGCCGACGACCCGCTCATCGCCGGGGTCGTCGGCTGGGTCGACCTGAGCGCCGCCGATGTCGACCGCCGCCTTGCCCGACTCCGCAGGGCGCGCGGCGGCGAACGACTGGTCGGGATCCGGCACCTGGTCCAGTCCGAACCCGACCCGACCTATCTCGACCGTCCCGACGTGCGGCACGGCATCGCCGCGGTCGGTGCCGCCGGCCTCGCCTTCGACCTCCTGGTGCGCCACAGCCAGCTGCCGGCGGCCGTCCGGCTCGTCCGCGACATGCCCCAGGTGCGGTTCGTCCTGGACCACCTCGGCAAGCCCCCGCTCGGGCGTGCCGATCTCGGTGACTGGCAGCGCGACCTACGGGCGCTCGCGGCCGAGGCCAACACCACGGCGAAGCTCTCCGGCCTGGTGACCGAGGTGGACGGCGGGTCCTGGACGGCGTCCGACCTGCGGCCCGCGGTCGAGTACGCCCTCGACGTGTTCGGGCCGGATCGGCTGATGTTCGGCTCGGACTGGCCGGTGTGCCTGCTCGCCACCTCGTACACCCGCTGGGTCACCGTTCTGGGTGACCTGCTGGACCCGCTGTCCGACGACGAGCGGGCCGCGATCTGGCGTCAGACCGCCGGCCGGGTCTACCGGCTGGCCCCGTCCTGAGACGGCAGCGCCCTTTTCGACCTGGGGACATAGCATGTTATCGATAACATGCTAGCGGCGGCAGTCGATGTCGATTTGGTCTGACGTATGGCTTCGATGGCGCAGGTAACGATGGCAAAACATGCTCGCAAGACCTTGGCAACATACGTGAATGCGTGGCAAGGTAACGCCTGATCGTGGGAAACATCCGACCTATCTCCGAGGGGTGTGCGGGCGCCTAGCCGCACCGCCGTCCGAGCGGGGTCGGTCGCTCACAGGCGTTCGGCTCGTCGGCGGGTCCCCGTCGGACGCCGGCGCCACGCTTGGGGAGGTCAGGTCCGACGATGAGTAGCGCCGAGGCAACCGCCGGCACGCAGCGCGGCGAACTCAGCGACTGGTTCCGGGAACGGATCTCCCACGCCGTCTCCGAGTTCACCGCCGCGACCGCGCTGGTCGTCCTGTTCATCGCCCTGTCCTTCGCGAGTCCCTACTTCCTGACAGCCGACAACCTCTTCAACATCGGGGCCCAGACGGCGGTGATCGCCATCATCGCCACGGCCCAGACGATGGTCATCATCACGAAGGGCATCGACCTGTCGGTGGGATCGGTCGCCGCGCTCGCCGGCGTGTTGGGCGCGATGGTCGTGCGCGACCTCGGCTTCTCGCTCTGGGCGGCCACGGCTGTCGCCATCGGCGTCGGCGCGTTGGCCGGGCTGTTGAACGGGCTGCTCGTCACGGTGGCCCGGATTCCGCCGTTCATCGCGACGTTGGGGACGATGTCCGTGGGCCGCGGCCTCGTCTTCATCATCACCGGAGCCGTCGGCGTCTACGGCCTGCCCCGATCCTTCCAACTGCTCGGCAACGGGCAGATCCTCGGCATCCCGTTCGCCGTGGTGATCACCGTCCTGGTTGCCGTCGGGGTCGCCTTTCTGCTCTCCCAGACCCGCTTCGGTCAGTACACCTACGCGATGGGCTCCAATCTGGAGGCAGCCCGCCGCTCCGGCATCCGGGTCGGGCGGCACCTCACCGGGGTGTACGTGCTGGCCGGCGTGCTGGTCGGGCTGGGCGGCATGATCGCCGCGTCCCGGGTCAACTCCGGCCAGCCCAACTACGGGATCTCGCTGGAACTCGACGTCATCGCCGCCGCCGTCATCGGCGGAGCCAGCCTGTTCGGTGGGCAGGGCCGGATCGTCGGAACCATCATCGGCGCGTTCCTCATCGCCCTGGTCCGCAACGGCGCCGTCCTGCTCGACATCAGCATCCACTACCAGCAGGTGATCGTCGGCGTGATCATCTGGGCCGCCGTCTACTTCGACCAGTACCGCCGCCGGCGGCTGGAATCACGGGGTTGACATGCCATTCCGAGAGTCCGAACGAGGAAGGACACACACCATGGCACACACCACCACCAGCCGGCGGACGCGAGGACGACTCCTGCGCGCGCAGGCGATCCTGGCCGCGGCCGCGGCGACCGCCCTGCTCAGCGCCTGCGGCGGGGTCGAGGTCCGGGACGGCGGCGACGGCGCGACCAAGGACGCGAGCGGCCCGTTGAAGCTCGCCGTCGTACCCAAGGCGGTCGGAGCCGACTACTGGAACACTGTCAAGGCCGGCGCCGAGTGCGCCGCGCAGCGCGCCGGGGACGTCACCGTCCAGTGGGACGGGGTGACCACCGAGACCGACGTCGAGGGCCAGGTCAACCTGATCCAGAACTTCGTCACCAAGAAGGTCGACGGCATCGTCTACGCGGCGACCGACTCCAGCGCGCTGGCACCGGCGACCGACAAGGCGCTCAGCGCCAACATCCCGGTCGCCATGATCGACTCCGGCACCAGCCCGCAGCCGTCGAACGTGCCCCTCTTCGCCACCGACAACCGCGCATCGGCGACCGAGGCGGCGAAGCTGCTCGCCACCGAACTCGGCCCCGGCAACCACGAGGTGGCGCTCGTCGAGTTCCAGCCCGGATCCCAGACCAACACCGAGCGGGTCGACGGCTTCAAGGCCGGTCTCGCCCAGTACCCCAACCTGAAGCTGGTCGGCCAGCAGCCGAGCCGCAGTGACGTCAACGAAGCCCGACGGGTCACCGAGAACATCCTCACCGCCAACCCCAAGCTCGCCGGCGTCTTCGCCGCCAACGAGCCGAGCGTGCTCGGTGCCGCGCAGGCCATCCAGGCCGCCGGCAAGTCCGGCAAGGTGGTCATCATCGGCTGGGACGCCGCCCCGGACGAGATCGCCGGAGTGCGCAACGGCCAGATCTCGGCGCTGGTCGTGCAGAACCCGTTCAAGATGGGCTACTTCGGCGTCGACAAGATGGTCAAGCACCTCCGTGACAAGGCGCCGCTGGCATCGGCCGACACCGGCGTCACGTTCGTCACCAAGGAGAACATCGACTCGGCGGAGATCAAGGCGGTGCTCGAGCCCAGCTGCGCCAACCCGCCGGTGCAGTGATGGGCGGCACTCCAACGGCCACCGCCGACAGCGACCAGCAACCCACCGAGACGGAACCGCCGGTCCTTGAGGCACGCGGCATCGTCAAGCGGTTCGGGCACGTCGAGGCGTTGCGGGGCGCCGACTTCACGGTCCGCCGCGGTGAGGTCGTCGCGTTGATCGGCGACAACGGCGCCGGCAAGAGCACCCTGATCAAGACCCTGTCCGGTGTGCATCCGCCGGACGAGGGCGAGATCCGGGTCGGCGGCCGTCCGGTCCAGTTCTCCACTCCGGTCGATGCCCGACGGGCCGGGGTGGAAACGGTCTACCAGGACCTCGCCGTCGCCGACGACCTCAGCGTGGCCGCCAACCTGTATCTCGGCCGGGAGATCCTCCGCTCCGGACCACTCGGCCGGCTCGGACTGTTGGACAAACGCGCCATGCGCCACGGCGCTGCCGCCGCCCTCGACGAACTCGGCGTACGGATCCCCCGGGTCACCACCCCGATCGCGATGCTCTCCGGTGGGCAGCGGCAGTGCGTGGCGGTGGCCCGCGCCATCATCTGGGCGACAAACGTGGTCATCCTCGACGAGCCCACAGCGGCCCTGGGTGTGGTCCAGACCGGGCGGGTGCTCGACGTCGTCCGGCGTGCCCGCGACGCCGGCATGTCGGTGGTGCTGGTGAGCCACAACATGCCTCAGGTGCTCGAGATCGCCGACCGGGTCGAGGTCCTGCGCCTCGGTCGACGCGCTGCCCAACTCCGCGCCGACGAGGTCACCACCGACGACCTGGTCGCGGCGATGACCGGCAGCACCAGCGTGGATCGGGACGAGCGGTGACGGCTGCCGTCCAGCGGGGCGCGCAGGATCCCGGCCGTCGGGCGACCTCGAACGCCGTCGGGTCGCCGTTGCGGCTGAGCCCACTGGGCTTCGGCGCCTCGCAGGGCGGCAATCTCTACCGGGCGACGTCGGACGAGCAGTTCGCCGCCGCCGTGGACACCGCGTGGGCGGGCGGCATCCGATACTTCGACACGGCGCCGCACTACGGGCTGGGCCTGTCCGAACGACGCCTGGGCGCGGCCCTGCGCTTACGCCCGCGCGGCGAGTACGTGGTGTCGACGAAGGTCGGCCGGCTGCTCGTGCCGTCCCCGGAGACGGCACACCGGCGGGATCCGGAGGGGTTCGACGTCCCCGCCGACCATCGCCGGGTCTGGGACTTCAGCCGCGACGGCGTACGCCGTTCCCTGGAGGCGAGCCTTCGGCGCACCGGCCTGGACCGGATCGACGTGGTGTACCTGCACGACCCGGACGAGCATTGGGAGCAGGCCGCCCGCGAGGCGATCCCGGCGTTGGTGGAGCTGCGGGAGCAGGGCGTCATCGGGGCCGTCGGGGCGGGGATGAACCAGTCCGCGATGCTGGCCCGTTTCGTGGCGGAGACCGACGTGGACGTGGTGATGTGCGCCGGCCGGTACACCCTGTTGGAGCAGGGCGCGTTGACCGACCTGCTGCCCGTCGCGCAGACCCACGACGTCGGTGTGGTGGTCGCCGGGGTCTACAACTCCGGGCTGCTGGCCCGGGACATGCCGCCGCCCGACGCCGTCTACGACTACCAGCAGGCGCCGGCAGAGGTGATCGACCAGGCCCGCCGGATAGCGCGGGTCTGTCAGATGTACGGCGTCACGCTGCCCCAGGCGGCGTTGGCGTTCGTCCGTCGTCACCCGGCCGTCGTCTCGACAGTGGTCGGCATGCGGGACGAGGCCCAGGTGACCGAGACCCTGCGTCGAGCCGGTGTCGACGTCCCAGATCAGCTCTGGACGGCGTTGTACGACGAAGGGCTGCTCGACGTGCAGCCGTGAGGGGCGGCCGTCACGACCGGGCCGTCACGATGCTCGCGTCGGCGTCGTCGGGTAACCCCTGCAACGACTCCTCCACGCCGATCAGGTGGTTGGCCATCCGGGTGCGCGCCCGCTCCGGGTCGCGCGCCACGAGGGCCTTCAGGATCGCCACGTGTTCGTGATGGGTGCGCAGGTCCGCGCCCTCCTCGTGCAGACTCCGCCAGAGCCGGCCACGGATGGTGCGCCCGGCGAACGCTTCGATCAGGCCGACGAGCACCGGATTCTCGGCGTGCACCGAGATGATCCGGTGGAAGGCGATGTCGATCTCCATGATCCGCTCGTGGTCCGGCGGTGACTGGCCGATCAACCGGGCCGCCTCGTCGAGCAGGTCACCCGCCTGGGCCAGGGCCTCGTCGGTGATCCTGGTCGCCGCCAGGCAGGCGGCCTCGCACTCCAGCAGCCGGCGAACGGTGTGGATGTGCCGGGGGTCGCCCTGGCCCTGGAAGTCCACCACGAAACCCATCGGCGCCAGCAGTTGTGGCGCGTCGAGGTTGGTGACGTAGGTGCCGTCGCCCTGGCGGATGTTGACGATGCCGAGGATCGACAGGGCCGACATCCCCTCGCGCAGAGATCCACGCGAGACGCCGAGCTGCTCGGCGAGGTCCTTCTCGATGGGCAACCGGTCCCCGGGCCTGAACTGCCCTTCGAGGATCATCCGCTTGATACCGTTGACCACTTCGTCAGTGCGAGACATGATCCCCCTAGCGGCCGGCGGGGGTGGCCTTCCCACCCGCAGTCACGTACGCCGCCTCCGGAGATGACACGGTAGTCGGGTCTGTCGCCGCCCAGTAGTGGCCGTCGGGAAAGCGGTAGAGCGCTACCGACTCCTGACGCATCCGGGTGGAGTAGCCGGGCTGGCTGGGCAGGACGTATCCGCTGCCGGAGCCGGTGTCCCGGATGATGCAGGGATCGGTGAAGTGCTCGTGCAGGTGGTCGACGAACTCGGTGACCCGGTTGGTGAGGTCTCCCGAGACCGCGACGTAGTCGAGCACCGACACGTGTTGGACCATCTCGCACAGGCCGACACCGCCGGCGTGTGGGCACACCGGGACGTCGAACTTCGCGGCGAGCAGCAGCACGGCGACGATCTCGTTGATGCTGGCCAACCGGCCGGTGTCGAGCTGGCAGAAGTCGATGGCCTCGGCCTGGAACAGCTGCTTGAACATCACCCGGTTGTGGCAGTGTTCGCCGGTGGCGACGCCGATCGGAGCGACGGCGCGGCGGACGGCGGCGTGGCCCAGGATGTCGTCGGGGCTGGTCGGCTCCTCGATCCACAGTGGCGTGAACTGCGCGAGGGCGGTGACCCAGTCGATGGCCTGACCGACGTCCCACACCTGGTTGGCGTCGATCATCAGGTTGCGATCCGGCCCGAGGATCTCGCGTGCGATAGCGCATCGGCGGATGTCGTCGTCGAGGTTGGCGCCCACCTTGAGCTTGACGTAGCCGTAGCCGGTGTCCACCGCCTCCTGGCACAGCCGGCGCAGCTTGTCGTCGCCGTAGCCGAGCCAACCCGCGGAGGTGGTGTAGGCGGGGTAGCCGGTCCGGTCGAGCTCGGCGAGGCGGGCGGCCTTCGTGCCCTCCTTGGCCCGCAGGATGGCCAGTGCCTCGTCGCGGGTCAGCGCGTCGGACAGGTAGCGCAGGTCCGCGATGTCGACGAGTTGCTCGGGGGACATGTCGACGAGCAGCCGCCACAGCGGCTTGTCGGCGAGTCGGGCGACCAGGTCCCACGACGCGTTCAACACGGCGGCCAGGGACAGGTGGACGACACCCTTCTCCGGGCCGAGCCAGCGCAGTTGCGAGTCGGAGGTGAGGAGGCGGTAGACAGCGCCCATGTCCGCTGCCATCGTCGCCACGTCCAGGCCCACCAGGAGCTGTGCCTGGTGGACCGCCGCCGCGGCGACGATGTCGTTGCCTCGGCCGATGGTGAAGGTCAGGCCGTGCCCCGCGAGTGGCGCGCCCGCGCCGTCGACGCCGTCGGTGTGCAGGACGACGTAGGCCGCCGAGTAGTCGCCGTCCTTGTTCATGGCGTCTGACCCGTCAGCGGTCAGGGAGGTGGGGAAGCGGACGTCTTCGACGGTGACGGCGGTGATCTGCGGCATGCGCTCCTCGCCCGGCTCGGCTAAAGATCAGATGATCACTGGGAGTATACGGAGGGCTGCTCCAGCCCGTCAACGATGTCGATCACCGTAGGCCCACAGACATATGATGTTTGCGCCGCAGGGTCGTTCCGCCTTGTCGCCCATCGTGCCGGTAGACGGGCGAAGGTGGCGGGGGTGGCGGGTTGTGGAGATTGGATGTTCCCCCTCGCGCCAAGGCATTGACGTCGACGTATGGGAGCACTCTACGGTGCCGTGGCCTCGATACATCAAATCTTTGTCGACTGTCGACACGCGCGGGGAGAGTCCGGTCTCTGGTGCCCGGCCTCGGTCGGCGTGGGGTGGTCGGCCGGGGTGGTGACGGTGGTCACCGAGTGAGTCGCCGACACGCCCGAGACCGACATGTGGGGTGTGACAACGGCTGTGTCCCTATATATGGTGTCGAGCGCAGCTGGTTCGGCCGCTCATCCGGGGCGGTCGAGGCAACAGGGAACCCGGTGGAAATCCGGGACTGTCCCGCAGCGGTGAGTGGGAACGACCGCCGTCATCAGCACTGGGCCACCAATCGGCCTGGGAAGCGACGGCCAGTAGGAGACCGGCGAGTCCGGTCGTGCCCGCGAGTCCGAAGACCTGCCAGCGCGCCGCGTACCCGCACCCGGGTGGGCGGCGGTCCGAGGCCGCGTGGGACGGCTGACGCCACCTGACCCACGCCGTGCTGGCGTGGCGTCCGCCGGTGTCTGTCTCCTCGCGTCCGGACCACCAGGTCTCGAACTCCGAGGAGCGAGTGGTGACAGTCACCGAGGTAGTCCCGGCCAGCGGCGACGCGATCCTGCGGCGGACGCCGATGCAGGTCCGCAAGCGCGACGGCGGCACCGAACCCGTGGACGTGAACAAGATCGTCCGGGCGGTCGAGCGGTGGGCCGACGACCTGACCGACGTCGACCCGATGCGGGTGGCCACCCGCACCATCAGCGGCCTCTACGACGGCGCGACCACTGCCGAACTGGACCGGCTGTCCATCCAGACCGCGGCCGAGATGATCGGCGAGGAGCCGCAGTACTCGCGCCTCGCCGCGCGGCTGCTGGCCGGCTACGTCGACAAGGAGGTGCGTCGACAGGGCATCACCTCGTTCAGCGCGGCGATCCGGGCCGGCCACGCCGAGGGCCTGATCGGTGACGACACCGCCGCGTTCGTCGACGCGCACGCCACGACGCTCGACCACGCCATCGACCCGGACGGCGACCGCCGGTTCGAGTACTTCGGCCTGCGCACGGTGTACGACCGCTACCTGCTGCGCCACCCCACCAGCCGACTGGTGCTGGAGACCCCGCAGTACTGGCTGCTGCGGGTGGCCTGCGGCCTGGCCCGGACGGCGGACGAGGCGGTCGGCTTCTACCGACTGATGTCCAGCCTGGCCTACCTGCCCAGCTCACCGACCTTGTTCAACTCCGGGACGCGGCACACCCAGATGTCCTCCTGCTACCTGGTCGACTCCCCGCTCGACGAGCTGGACTCCATCTACCAGCGGTACGCCCAGGTCGCCAACCTGTCCAAGTTCGCCGGTGGCATCGGCATCGCGTACTCCCGGGTCCGCTCCCGCGGCGCGTTGATCCGGGGCACGAACGGGCAGTCCAACGGGATCGTGCCGTGGCTGCGCACGCTGGACGCGAGCGTCGCCGCGGTGAACCAGGGTGGCCGGCGCAAGGGGGCGGCCTGCGTCTACCTGGAGCCGTGGCACCCGGACATCGAGGAGTTCCTGCAACTGCGGGACAACACCGGCGAGGACGCCCGGCGCACCCACAACCTCAACCTGGCCAACTGGATTCCAGACGAGTTCATGCGCCGGGTCGAGGCCGACGAGCTGTGGTCGCTGTTCGACCCGCACGAGGTGCCCGAGCTGCCCGACCTGTGGGGGGAGCGGTTCGACGCCGCGTACCGGGAGGCCGAGGCGCAGGGCCGCTACGTGCGGCAGGTTCCGGCACGGGAGCTGTACGGGAAGATGATGCGGACCCTCGCCCAGACCGGCAACGGCTGGATGACCTTCAAGGACGCCGCCAACCGGCTCTGCAACCAGACCGCCGAGCCGGGCAACGTGGTGCACCTGTCGAACCTCTGCACCGAGATCGTCGAGGTGTCCAGTGACACCGAGACCGCCGTGTGCAACCTCGGCTCGGTGAACCTCGCCGCACACCTCACCGACGGCGGCATCGACTGGGAGCGGCTGCGCGCCACGGTGCGGACCGCGGTGACCTTCCTCGACCGGGTCATCGACATCAACTACTACCCGACCGCGCAGGCGGCGGCGAGCAACCCCCGCTGGCGGCCGGTCGGGCTCGGGCTGATGGGCCTACAGGACGTGTTCTTCGCGCTGCGGCTGCCGTTCGACTCGCCGGCCGCCCGCGAGCTGTCCACCCGGATCAGCGAGGAGCTGTACCTGACCGCGCTGGAGACCTCCGCCGACCTGGCGCGCGACTTCGGCGCGCACCCGGCGTACCCGCAGACCCGGGCCGCGCGAGGCCAGCTCCAGCCCGACCTGTGGGGTGTCGAGGGTACGCAGACCGCGCGGTGGGACGCGCTGCGCGAGCGGGTCGAGGCGTACGGGCTGCGCAACTCGCTGCTCGTGGCGGTCGCACCGACCGCGACCATCGCCTCGATCGCCGGGTGCTACGAGTGCATCGAGCCGCAGGTGTCCAACCTGTTCAAGCGCGAGACCCTGTCGGGGGAGTTCCTCCAGGTCAACACCGCTCTGGTACGCGAGCTGAAGGCCCGCGGTCTGTGGACCGAGCGGATTCGTTCGGCGATCAAGCGGGCGGAGGGGTCGGTGCAGGACATCGCCGAGCTGCCGGCCGGCGTACGGGAGTTGTTCCGCACCGCGTGGGAGCTGCCGCAGCGGGCGCTGATCGACCTGGCTGCCGCCCGCGCCCCGTTCATCGACCAGTCCCAGTCGTTGAACCTGTTCCTGGCCGCGCCGACCATCGGCAAGCTCTCCTCGATGTACCTGTACGCGTGGAAGGCCGGGCTGAAGACCACCTACTACCTGCGCTCGCGCCCCGCGACGCGGATCCAGCAGGCCACCGTCAGCGCCGTCGCACCCGTCGTCGTCGACGCGGAGGCGCTGGCCTGCTCGCTGGAGAACCCCGAGTCGTGCGAGGCCTGCCAGTGACTCCCGCCGACGCCGCCACCACCGATGCCAGCACCACCGACACGAGGACCACGCACATGCTGCTCGACCCCGGGATGGACCTGACTCTCCGCCCGATGCGCTACCCGCACTTCTTCGACCGGTTCCGCGACGCGATCCGCAACACCTGGACGGTCGAGGAGGTCGACCTGCACGCCGACCTCGCCGACCTGGACAAGCTGTCGCCGGCCGAACGGCACCTGGTCAGCCGCCTGGTGGCGTTCTTCGCCACCGGTGACACGATCGTCGCCAACAACCTGGTGCTCAACCTCTACCAGCACGTCAACAGCCCGGAGGGTCGCCTCTACCTGTCCCGCCAGCTGTTCGAGGAGGCCGTGCACGTCCAGTTCTATCTCAACCTGCTCGACACGTACGTGCCCGACGAGACCGAACGCTTCGAGGCCTTCGCGGCCATCGAGAACATCCCCTCGATCCGTCGTAAGGCCGAGTTCTGCTTCCGGTGGATCGACTCCCTGACCGACCTGCGGGAGCTGCGATCCCGCGAGGACCGGCGCACGTTCCTGCTCAACCTGATCTGCTTCGCCGCCTGCATCGAGGGTTTGTTCTTCTACGGCGCGTTCGCGTACGTCTACTTCCTGCGCTCCCGCGGGCTGCTGCACGGCCTCGCCTCGGGCACCAACTGGGTGTTCCGCGACGAGTCCATGCACATGGCGTTCGCGTTCGACGTCGTCGACACCGTCCGCGCCGAGGAGCCGGACCTGTTCGACGACGACCTCGCCGACCAGGTTCGCCGGATGCTCACCGAGGCGGTCGAGTGTGAGGTGCAGTTCGCCGAGGACCTGGTGGGCCACGGTGTGCCCGGTCTGACGTTGGCCGACATGCGGGAGTACCTCCAGCACGTCGCCGACCGCCGCCTCGCCCAGCTCGGCATCGCGCCGCACTACGGTTCGAGCAACCCGTTCGGCTTCATGGAGTTGCAGGACGTGCAGGAGCTGTCCAACTTCTTCGAGCGGCGGGTGTCGGCGTACCAGGTCGGGGTGACCGGCACCGTCGCCTTCGACGACGACTTCTAGGCGGCGACCTCGGCCCACGCGTTGCCAGTGAGGACCACCCCGTCCGCGCCGATCTTGCAGTTTCGGTCGCCGGTATGCGCGCAATGCCCTGTTATGTCGCGACAGGAAGTGCAAGATCGCGGGGGAAGGGGCGGTCCGGTCTCGTCGATCATGGAGTTATGGTGCCTGATTGGTGTTGTGCGGGCACTTTGTCGCCCACCACAACTCCATGATCGACGAGGTAGCGCGGGGTTGGCGAACAGCCAGTCCGTCTAAACGCGACGGTGCTGGGCTACTTCTCATCAATCGATCAAGGAAGCGGCGCGCTCAGCTCTGGGCTTCTGCGACGTAGACACCTTTGCCTGGATGGCCCTCGACCAGCTCGCGGTCTTTGAGAAATCTCGTTGGCGATCCGCCGCATCGATCATGTTGCAGAAGTAACTGTGGACGGTGAGCGGTGCGGCGCGTTCGACGACGACTTCTAGGCGGCGACCGATCCGGGAGCCTGGCGTCGCTTGGTGAGCCACCGCATCACGTGCAGGGGGTGCGACGCCGGGTCCGGGATCGGGTGGAAGACGTGTTCGACAGCACCGTCGGCGACGATCAAGGTCAGCCGCTCGTAGAGCGTCATGTCGCCGGCGGCGCGGGTCGGCAGCCGCAGCGCCTCGGCCAGGGTCAGTCTCGGGTCGGGGATCAGCGGGTAGGGCAGACGCAGCCGGTGGGCGAGTTCCCGCTGGTACCCGGTCGACTGCGCGGACAGGCCGTACACCCGGGCGGCGCCGGCCGCGCGGAGTTCCGCGTGGTGGTCGCGGAACCAGGCGGCCTGCTCGGTGCTGCCGCGGGCACCGTGGATCTCCAGCAGGCCGTTGGGCAGGTCCACACCCGGTCGTCCGGTCAGTGGGTAGACGAAGATGACGCTGCGCCCGGCCCCGAGCGCGCCGAGATCGACCGGGCGGCCGTCGGTGCCGTAGAAGGACAGCGGTGGCAACCTGACGCCGACCAGCGCGGTGGGGTCGGCGCCTTCGGCGGGACTGCCGGGTACGACCTGGGTCGCGGCGGCGTCCAGGCGTGCGTCCAGCGCGTCCCGCTGGGCGGTCAACTTGCCGATCCGTTCCTGGAGGTTCGTGATGGTGCTGCGGTACGTGGCCACCGCCGCCGCGCACACGTCGGTGTCGTCGGAACCATCGGCGATCGACTCGACGAACGGGCGGGTCTCCTCGACGGTGAGGCCGAGCGCCATCAGCTCGCGGATCTGCGCCACCAGCCGCACCGCGATCGGGTCGTACTCCCGGTAGCCGTTGCTCAGCCGCCGGGGTACGACCAGCCCGGCCGACTCGTAGTACCGCAGTGCCCGGACCGTGGTTCCGGTCCGGCGTGCCAACTCACCCACCCGCATCCCGCGACCCTAAACCCGCACCCCGGGGTACGGGTCAACGTGTCCATCGTCGCGGTGTCAGGGCCGCCGTTTCCTGCCAGTCTGGCTGCGAAAAGGCAGCTTGAACAGGGAGTGTGCGATGACGGCAATCAGTCGGGTGTGGGCTCGGCAGATCCTCGACAGCAGGGGCAACCCGACGGTGGAGGCCGACGTGGTCCTCGCCGACGGGTCAACCGGCCGGGCGGCCGTGCCGTCCGGCGCGTCGACGGGGGCGAACGAGGCGGTCGAGCTGCGTGACGGGGACCTGACGCGTTTTCACGGCAAGGGCGTGAGCACTGCCGTCGCCGCTGTCAACGGCGAGATCGCCGACGCGGTGCTCGGGCTCGACGCGGAGGACCAGGCCCTGATCGACGAGACGATGATCGCGCTCGACGGTTCCAAGGACAAGGGTCGACTGGGTGCCAACGCGATCCTGGCGGTGTCCCTGGCGACCGCGAAGGCGGCGGCGTTGGCCCACCGGCAGCCGCTGTACCGCTACGTCGGCGGCGTCGGCACCCGCCTGCTGCCGGTGCCGATGATGAACATCATCAACGGTGGAGCGCACGCCGACAATCCGCTCGACTTCCAGGAGTTCATGATCGCCCCGGTCGGAGCGCGGACGTTCGCCGAGGCGGTCCGGATGGGCGCGGAGGTCTTCCACACCCTCAAGGCGTCCCTGGCCGCGGCCGGGCACAACACCAACGTCGGTGACGAGGGCGGCTTCGCGCCGAACGTCACGGACGCCGACGAGGCGCTGCGGTTCGTGCTGCGCGCCATCGAGGACACCGGTTACCAGCCCGGCGTCGACGTGCGGATCTGCCTCGACCCGGCCAGCTCGGAGTTCTTCCGCGCGGGTGTCTACGACTACGTCGGCGAGGGACGCCAGCGCAGCGTCGAGGAGCACATCGACTACCTGCTCGACCTGCTCTCCCGGTACCCGATCAGCTCGATCGAGGACCCGATGGCCGAGGACGACATCACCGGCTGGAAGCGGCTGACGGCGGTGGCGGGGGAGCGCGTGCAGTTGGTCGGCGACGACGTCTTCTGCACCGACGTCGACCGGCTGCGCGACGGGATCGACGGCGGCTACGCCAACGCGATCCTGGTCAAGGTCAACCAGATCGGCACCCTCACCGAGACCCTGGCGACGGTCGACGCCGCGCACAAGGCGGGGTACCGGGTGGTGATGTCGCACCGATCCGGGGAGACCGAGGACACCATCATCGCCGACCTGGCAGTGGCCGTCGGCTGCGGTCAGATCAAGACCGGCTCGCTGTCGCGCTCCGACCGCACGGCCAAGTACAACCAGCTCATCCGCATCGAGGAAGAGCTCGGCGAGCGCGCCAGCTACGCCGGAGGCCGTTGAGGGCTGTCCTCCGGTCGGGTGGCGAGGTTCAGCTCGGCGAGGAGCTTCTCCACCCGACCCCGGATCTCGTCACGGATCGGGCGGACGGCGTCGACTCCCTTGCCGGCCGGGTCGTCGAGCGTCCAGTCCTCGTAGCGCTTGCCGGGGAAGACCGGGCAGGTGTCGCCGCAGCCCATGGTCACGATGACGTCGGAGGACTCCGCTGTCGCGTACTCCAGAAGTTTGGGGGTCTGGTCGGTGATGTCGATGCCGACCTCGCGCATGGCCTGCACGGCGGCGGGGTTGATCGTCTCGGCCGGCGCGGAGCCGGCGGAGCGGACCTCGACGGTGTCGCCGGCGAGGTGGCGCAGCCAGCCGGCGGCCATCTGGGAGCGGCCGGCGTTGTGGACGCAGACGAACAGGACGCTGGGTCTGTCGCTCATGTCGGGGTTGCCTTCCGGTTACGCGGTCGCGGATTGCGGGGGAGTGAAGAAGCGGCGGCGGGCCCACAGGGAGACGTAGACCAGCCCGACGAGGACGGGTACCTCGATCAACGGGCCGACGACCCCGGCGAGGGCTTGGCCGGAGGTGACTCCGAAGGTGCCGATCGCGACGGCGATGGCGAGTTCGAAGTTGTTCCCGGCGGCGGTGAACGCCAGCGTGGTGGTGCGTTGGTAGCCGAGGCCGATGGCCCGGCCGAGGGCGTAGGAGCCGGCCCACATGAGCGCGAAGTACACCAGCAGGGGCAGGGCGATGCGGACGACGTCCAGGGGTCGGCTGGTGATGGCGTCGCCTTGCAGGGCGAACAGGATCACGATGGTGAACAGCAGCCCGTAGAGGGCGGCCGGGCCGATGCGGGGCAGGAACCGTGCCTCGTACCAGGCGCGGCCCTTGGCGCGTTCGCCGAGGCGGCGGGTGAGGTAGCCGGCGAGCAGCGGGATGCCGAGGAAGATGAGCACGTTACCGGCGATGTCCCACGCGGAGACGTTCAGCTCGGCGCCGGAGAGCCCCAGCCACTGGGGGAGCACGGCGAGGTAGAACCAGCCGAGCAGGCCGAAGGCGACGACCTGGAAGACCGAGTTGAGGGCGACCAGGACGGCGGCGGCCTCCCGGTCGCCGCAGGCGAGGTCGTTCCAGATGATGACCATGGCGATGCAGCGGGCCAGGCCGACGATGATCAGCCCGGTGCGGTAGGCGGGTTGGTCGGCCAGGAAGATCCAGGCCAGGGCGAACATCACGGCGGGGCCGACGATCCAGTTGAGGACCAGCGAGGAGATCAGCAGCCGGCGGTCGCCGGTGACGGTGTCGAGCCGGTCGTAGCGGACCTTCGCCAGCACCGGGTACATCATGATCAGCAGGCCGACCGCGATGGGTAGCGAGATCCCGCCGATCTGCACCGCGTCCAAGGCGCTGTTCAGCCCGGGGATCAGCCGACCGAGGAGCAGGCCGGCGGCCATCGCGAGCCCGATCCACACGGGTAGGAACTGGTCGAGTCGGGACAGGCGGCCGACGACCGCGCTCTCGGCCGAGTCGCTCTGGAGGGTCGTCGTCATGTCGCCGGCGCCACGGTGAGCAGCGCGGCGAGCTGGCGCAGGATGGCCGGTCGAGCGCGGTAGTAGACCCAGGTGCCACGGCGTTCGGCGTCGACCAGCCCCGCCTCGCGCAGCGTCTTGAGGTGGTGCGAGATGGTCGGACCGGTCAGGTCGAACGCGGGGGTCAGGTCACAGACGCAGATCTCCCCGGTCTCGGCGGAGGCGATCATCGACAGCAGTTGCAGCCGCACCGGGTCGCCGAGGGCCTTGAACGCGGGCGCGAGCACAGCGGCGGCCTCGGCCGGTACGCGTCGCTCGGCCAGCGGGACGCAGCACGACACGTCCATGGTCGGACCTGCTTGATTCGACATTCCTCTAGGTTGACACTTCTCTAATCAGTGTGCAACTGTCTGTTTCGACGGACGTCGAGACAGGCATCTGATCTCTTCCGGAAGGCAACCCGCTGATGGCCGACATCACCGTGCGCACCATGACCGACGACGACGCCGACCGGGTCCTGGCGATCTACCAGGCCGGTCTGGACGCCGGCAATGCCAGCTTCGAGATCACCGCCCCGACCTGGGCGGCGTTCGACGCCGCGCGCCTGAGCGCGCACCGCTTCGTGGCCGTCGACAGCGACGGGGTGGTGCTCGGCTGGATCGCCGTCTCGCCGACCTCGACCCGCACGGTCTACGCCGGTGTGGTCGAACACTCCGTCTACGTCGACCCGGCCGCCCAGGGCCGGGGCATCGCCCGGCTGCTGCTGACCGCGCTGGTCGCCTCCACCGAGGCCGCCGGCATCTGGACCATCCAGTCCGGAGTCTTCCCGGAGAACACCGCCAGCCTCACCCTGCACCAGCGTGCCGGCTTCCGGGTCATCGGCGTACGCGAGCGGGTCGGCCGCCATCACGACCGCTGGCGCGACGTCGTCCTGCTGGAACGTCGCAGCCCCACCATCACCTGACCAGCCGTGGCCCTCAAGACGGGCCAGGCCACCACACCGAGGAGCCACTGATGAACGCTCTGGACGACAGTCCCACCATCGTCATCGGCGCCGGCCCGACCGGTCTCGCCGCCGCCGCGCACCTGCACGAACGCGGGCTGCCCTTCACCGTCCTCGAAGCCGGCGACATTCCCGGTGCCGCCGTACGCCAGTGGGGGCACGTGCGGGTCTTCTCGCCGTGGCGTTACAACATCGACCCGGCTGCCCGTCGGCTCCTCGACGAGGCCGGTTGGGTCGCCCCCGACCCGGGGGCACTGCCCACCGGCGCGGAACTGGTCGACGACTACCTCCGGCCCCTCGCGCAGCTGCCGCAACTGAAGCCACACGTACGGTACGGAGCACGCGTCGAGGCGATCAGCCGGCTCGGCCTCGACCGGTTGCGTACCGCCGGGCGCGACACCGCACCGTTCCTGCTCCGCCTCGCCGACGGCGACGAACTGGTCGCCCGCGCCGTCATCGACGCCTCCGGCACCTGGGGCACGCCGAACGTCCTCGGCGCGTCCGGTCTGCGCGCGCGGGGAGAGGCCGATGCGGCGGCGTACCTGGAGCACGCGCTGCCAGACGTCCTCGGCGCCGACCGGGGCCGGTTCGCCGGACGGCACACAGTGGTGGTCGGCGCCGGTCACTCGGCCGCGAACACCCTGCTGTCCCTCGCGGAGTTGGCCGCCGTCGAGCCCGACACCGAGGTGACCTGGGCTATCCGGGCCGCCGCGCCGACGCGTACCTACGGCGGCGGGGACGCCGACGCCCTACCGGCGCGGGGCGCGCTCGGCGCGCGGCTGCGTTCGCACGTCGACGCTGGCCGGATCCGGCTGCTCACCGGCTTCTCCGTGCAGGCGCTCACCCCGACGGACGGCGGGGTGAGCGTGGTCCTGCGGCACGGCGACGGCACCGTCGAGTCGATCACCGTCGACCGTGTTGTCGCGGCCACGGGCTTCCGCCCCGACCACAGCATCGCCGCCGAGTTGCGGCTGGACCTCGACCCGGTGCTGGGCGCCACCCGTGCCCTGGCCCCGCTGATCGACCCCAACGAGCACTCCTGCGGCACCGTGCCGCCGCACGGGGTGGACGTGCTCGCCCACCCCGAGCAGGGCTACTACGCCGTCGGCATGAAGTCCTACGGCCGAGCGCCGACGTTCCTCATGGCCACCGGCTACGAGCAGGTCCGCTCCGTGGTCGCCGCGCTGGCCGGTGACTGGGCCGCCGCCCGCGACGTCCAACTCGACCTGCCCGCGACCGGTGTGTGCAACAGCAACCCTGCCGACTCGGTGGGCGGCGACGACTGCTGTGGGCCGCAACCGACGGGGCGTGGACTGTCCACCGGCATCTCCGGAGGGCTGCGGTCCGCTCCGATCAGCCTCATCGCCCTCGACGCCGCGCCGGCAGGAGGTTGTTGCGCCAGCTGATCACCGGATACGACGGTGCCCGCCGCCGCCTGCCTCGCCCGGCGGCTACCCGGCCGCCCCCCATGCCGCCGTCCGGGCAGCCCGTGCAGTCGGACGGTCCCCCCAGTGAGGTGCGGTCGGGCGGACCACCGCCGAGGCAGGCAGGCGCCGTCACCGCCGGCTGGCACAGGCGACACACGTACGCGCGGACGGGCGGGCGACGAGCCGGTCGGCGGGAATCGGACGGGCGCACCGTTCGCACACGCCGTAGCTGCCGTCGTCGACCCGTCGCAGCGCGACGTCCAGCTCCGCCAGGCGTCGGCGGGTGGCGTCCAGGACGGCGGTGAGCTGCGCGCGTTCGAAGGCGATCGTGCTGCCCTCGGGGTCGTGTTCGTCGTCGGCATTGGACGACCGGGACGCCTCGAAGAGGCTCCGCAGGTCACCGTCCAAGGCAGTGGCCTGAGCCTCGGTCTGCTCGCGAAGCCGCAGCAACGCCTCACGGATCGCGCTGGAATCCCTGTTCATGACCGTTTCAGAGTACTGGGGGATGACCGTGGTCACATCACTGGCATTCCGAGACGACCGGTCATATCGTGGTGTCCGTCAGTCAGCCGGAACCACGGACGAGAGGAGTGCCACGAGATGCCACGATCGAAGTCGCCGGCCTCCGCCGGGACCCGGCAACGGCTGTCCGACGCGGCGCTGGACCTGTTCCACCTGCGCGGCTACAACGGCACGAGCGTCCAGGACATCGTCGCCGCGGCCGGGGCGCCCAAGGGCACCTTCTACAACCACTTCGCCAGCAAGGAAGACCTCGCTCTCGACTCGGTAGCGAGGTACTCCGCGGCGATGGGGCTGGAGATGCTCGACGAGAAGCAGGGCGGCACCCCGCTGGAGCGGATCACCGGGCATCTGAGATACATCACCGGCCTCGGCGACACCATGGGCGACCGTGGCTGCCTGCTCGGCAACTTCGCCACCGAGATCCCGGCACACAGCGACGTTCTGCGCAACGCCGTCGACGCCGGCTTCGGCCGCTGGGTCGCCGCGCTCGCCACGGCGATCGAGCAGGCGCGGGCCGCCGGTGAACTGCACGGCGACGAACCGGCCACCGACCTCGCCGGCTTTGTCGTCTCCAGCTACGAGGGCGCGGCAGCGCGGGCGAAGGCATCCGGCGACTCGGCCGCTCTCCAGGAGTTCTTCACGATCACCACGGCCCGGATCCTCACCTGATCCGCGTCCGACCCCAGCGGTAACAGCTCGCGTCGCCCCCATCCGGCGCCAGCGCGTAACCAATTCAAGACGACCGGTCGTACGCCTTCGGCCGGGAGGCAGCACCCCGCAACTGAGGAGTGAGACATGAGCACCTACCTGATCAACCACCTGCGTATCCCGGGCGGAGTGCCGACCGAGGAGTCCCTGCGTTACCTGGAGCAGGTCCAGGCCACCACCGAGGCGTACGGCGCCACGTGGCTCGTCCTGGATGCCGAGGTGCAGGTCCTCGAGGGCAGCTGGCCCGGTTCGGTCGTGCTGATCGAGTTCCCGGACGCGGAAACCGCCAAGACCTGGTACAACTCGCCCGAGTACCAGGCGATCCTGTCGCTGCGCGTCGATCACACCATCAACGACCTGGTCCTGGTGGACTCCGTCGGCCCGGACTTCACGGTGGCCGGCTACGCGCGTCAGATCCGGACCCTGCTCGGCCAGTGACCAGCGCTCGCTGACCTGCCCTGCCGCGATCCCCGCGCACGCCATGCCGTGCGCGGGGATCGGCTACATGAAGTTGCGGGTGTGCAGGGCGGAGAGCGCCGCCGCCTCGTCCGGCCGGAAACCCAGGCGAACGAGGCGGCGCTGACGGCCCTGATCCATGGCGTGTTGCAGAGCCTGCACCCGGTCGAAGCCGGCGGAAACGTCGTCCGGATGCCAACCACCCGCCGCGAGCAGCACCAGCGCGTCGAAGACATCCGCGTTGAGCCCGGCGGTGTCGACAAGCGCGTCGTGACGGCGGTGGATGGCCGCCCGCAGCCGGTCCCGCAGCAGCGGATCCAGCTGCGCCTGATGCTCCAGGTGTGCCATGCCGAACACCACGTGCCGGCGCTCGTCCTGCATGGCGAGCCAACAGATCCGACGCGTCACCGGGTCCGGTGCGTTCTCGTGCAGGAACGAAAGCAGATCGACGAAGCTACCCTCGCCGAGCACGGAGAGCAGGAACGACGCCAACGCGAAGTCCGACTCCGCGACGAGGGTGAACAGCGACTGCCGACCGCCGGCGGACGACGTGCCCATCTCGGCGCCGCGCAGCAGTGCCCGCCGGCTGAAGACCTCCATGTGCCGGGCCTCGTCGGCCATCTGCACGGCGAGCAGTTGCACCACCTCCCGAAAGTGCGGGTGGATGCGCCCCACGAACCGGGCCGGCACGACGAGGGCGGCCTGCTCGTTCTCGACCAGGTAGGTCATCACCTGCACCACCGCCGCCTCGACGTCGGCCGGCAGCGCGAACGGGTCGTCCCACGGCACCGCGGTCTGCGGGTCCCACTGTCGGGCGGCGGCCTGCGCGTACAGGTTTGGGGCGATGTCGGCCCAGACCAGGTCGCGGTCGTCCAGGTCGAACCGCGCCTCCGGACCACCGGCTTCGAGGAGCGCGCCCCGGGCGCCGAGCCCCCACCGCGCGGGTGGGCGGCTGCTGAGCGCCGACGGCAGGGCCGGCCCGGCCCGCTCCGCCCCGAACCAGCGGTCGTCATCCGCCGACCCCCGGACCACCACCGCCACCAGCTCGCTCGCCTCGCCCCGGTCCGGCCATTCGACCCGATGGCCCCGGCCACGACACCAGGCGGGCAGGTGGACGCGCAGCGCCGGGTCGCGCCCGGAGACCGCCAACCGGCCGCCGGGCGGCAACCCGGCCAGGGCGCGCTGCACCAGCAGGTGCGCGCCCCGGCCGAAACCCAGATCACCCAGGTCGACCTCGGCGAGCGATGCCGCGCTCACGGCCGGTAGTCCGTGGCCGTCACCCGCCCGTCGGGGGAGTAGAAACCGCTGGCGTCGACCGCGTCCGCGAGGGCGTCGTACCCCGTGGTGCGGCCCTCCCGCCAGGCCTTCAACCCCTCCAAATCGAGCAGCGGACGCACCTGCGGATCGGCGTACGACATGCCGAGCAGCAGCCTGCCGAAGAGCCGGACGCCGTCGGACTCCGCCGCGCGGACCGTCATGTTGCAGTGGTCGTAGCGTGCGGTCTGCGCCACGACGCGGGTGCCCTCCGGCGGTAGCGTGCCCTCTCGGACGAACGCCAGGTGGTTGGCGTCGATCATGCAGGCGGCGTCGACCTCCCCGGCCACCAGGGCGCGGGCCGCGTCGCGCTCGCCGCCGATGTGGTCGCCGTGCAGGCCGACACCCACGTCGAAGCGGCGTACGTCGACAGTGACCCCGGCCGCCGCGAGGTGACCCAGTGGAATCAGCGTCGCCTGTGGACTGTCGACCGCCCCGACGGCGACCACCCGTCCGGCGAGGTCCGCGATCCGGCGCACCGGCGAGTCCTCGCGGACCACCACGACGGAGGTGAGGTCCTGGTCGGTGTCGCGCATGGTGAGCGCGCGGACGGCCGTGCCGGTGGCGGCCGCCAACCGCTCAGCCCGCAGCCAGGCCAGGGGAGAGTTCCAGGCCGCGTCGATCCGCCCGGCGAGGAGGTCCTCGACCTGTCGTTCGTAGTGGGAGTAGAGGACGAAGTCGAAGTCCAGGCCCTGCCCGCGCAGCCAGGCGCGGAAGCCCTCCCAGATGGTCACCACCTTGGGGTCGTACGCGACAGCGCCCAGCAGAACGGTTGGCGCGGGCATCAGCGGTTGGCCTCGTCGAGCAGCGGCAGCCCGGTGGCGAGCCGACCGACGAAATCGTGCAGCGCGTCGGTGGTCGGCGCCATCACCCGGGCCGCGCGGGCGTCCCGGAAACGGCGCTCAAGGCCCAACTCCTTGCGGAAGGCGCTGCCGCCGCAGAGCTGCATCGCGCCATCGGTCACGTCGGCGACGGTCTCGCCGGCGAGCGCCTTGACCTGGAGCACCCGCAGCGTCGCGTCCTCACGGCCGGTCTCCAGTGCGGTCAGCGTGTCACCCAGGAAGGCGCGCAACGCGTCGGTGCGGATCATCAGCCGGGCGAGGTCGCGTCGGGTGACGGGCGCGTCGCGCAGGGCGGCGCCGGTGTGCGCGAGCGTGGTCCTGGTGAGATGTCGGCCCGCCTCGGCCACCGCGCTGTCGGCGAGACCGAGGCAGAAGGCGGCGTTGAGCACCAGGAACCAGGGCAGGACCGCACCGAGCGCGGTGTCGAGCCCAGCCCCGTCGGCCGCCATCCTCGCCGTCGCCGGAACCCGGAGCCCGTCGGCGGTCATCGGCCGAGAGCCGTTGCCCCGCAGACCCAGCCCGTCGAAGTCGCCGGTCACGCTCAGGCCGGCGCTGTCGGCCGGCACCAGCCACAGCGTCATCGGGCCGGTGTCGCGGGTCAGCGGAAGGCTCGACCAGACGTAGCTGTTGGCCTCGCCGGCCGAGGTGACCCAGCTCTTACGCGCGTCGAGGCGGACGGTGTCGTCGGCGGCGGCTGTCGCGGTGCCGGTCGGCGACCAGAAGTGGCTGCGCGAGCCGTACTCGGAGAAGGCCAACGTGGTGAGGTGATCGCCGGTGGCGATCGCCGCGCGGACGTCGTGCGGGCCGTGCGCCTCGATGACGGCGGTGGCCGCGTAGTGCATGAGCACCACCATCGCCGTGGACCCGCACTCGGCGGCCAGCCGCTCGATCACCTCGGCGACCGCCCGCAGGCCGTGGCCGGCGCCTCCGACGTCGGTCGAGGAGGCCAGGCCGAGCAGGCCGGCTGCGGCGAGAGCGTCGACACCCGGACGGGGGAAGGTCCCGTCCCGGTCGACGATCGGCGCCTGCGGGCGGATCACGTCGTCGATCACCGTGCCGAGCGTGTCCGGGGGATCGGTGGCGGTCTGGGCATTGTCGACACTGGTCGTCATGCTCGGAACCCCTCACGGCAGGCCGATGGGACCGCCGCCGACACTATCCGAACTCGTGGACGCAGCGCGAGCGTCGGATCACCGTCTGGCGCGGGCGTTGTCCCGGTGGGGTCGGCCGTGCCCGTCGTCCCGGTCGATGCGCAGCTCGCGCTCCAACTCGGTGATGACCGCGCGCAGGTCGTCCAGCCGTTGGGTGAGCGCGATCCGGTCCACCTCGTCCGGTACGCCGTCGCCGTCCTCGTCGTACCCGGGAGCCAGTCGCTCGGTCATCTCCAACCGGCGGGCCTCCTCCATGGAGTTCACGATGACAGCGATGAGGATGTTGAGCAGCAGGTTGACGGTGATGACCACGTAGCTGACGTAGTAGAGCAGCGTCCATGGTGAGATCGCCATGCCCTGCTCGATGAGGTCCGGCAGAGTCTCCAGCGACAGCAGCACGAACAACGTCAGCAGCGAGCGGCCGATGTCGCCGTACTCCTCCGGATACCTGTTGCCGAAGATCAGCCAGCCGGCCATGCCGTACACGTAGAGCGTCACCACGGCCAGGGCGAGGAACCCGGTGACTCCCGGCAGGCTGCGCCACAGTGCGGAGACGATGGTCCGCAGACCGGGTGAGAACCGCACCAGGCGGACCATGCGGGCGACCCGGACGACCCGCAGCAGCGCCGGGTCGCCGTGCAGGCCCGGGATGAAGATCGCCGCGATCACCACGAAGTCGAAGACGTTCCAGCCGTGCCGGAAGAAGTCCTGTGGGCGTCTGCCGTAGGCGGCCAGCCGGACGGCGATCTCGACGACGAAGACGGCCCGGAAGAACAGCTCCAGGCCGTGCAGCGCGGTGCCCGCCGGGCTCAGATCGTCGTACGTCTCCAGGCCGAGAACGATGCCGTTGGCGAGGATGACCACGACGATGGCGATCTCGAAGGGCCGTGACCGGGCGAGCCGGTCGCAACGGCCGGTCCATCCGGAGCGGTGCGACGGCGGTGTGGACGGACCGCCCCGCTGGGCGGGCACGGGTGCGTCGGTCACCAGTCGGCCGGCTCGATGAGGCGTGCCGGGGCCGGGGCCCACCTCCGGCCGTCGTCGTGGCGGTGCGGATGGTGTGCGGGCATGCCCACCACCCTAGCCAAGATCAATGACGCTGCGCGACAGTGCCGTCAGTGCAGCGTGACGTGTTCGCTGCGCGTCGACGCGATCCGTGCGGCGACGACAAATCGGAACGCCGTGTGCGATTTACAGTAGATCAGTGAGTGACACAGCCGCGAGCGACCCCGACCGGCAGCCGATCTGGAGCAGGCCCGAACGCGGCAGCCGTGGCCCCGCTCCGGCGCACAGCCGGGAGGCCATCGTCGTGGCCGCCATCACCCTGGCCGACACCGAAGGGCTGGCCGCGGTGTCGATGCGCGCCGTGGCCGCCGCGCTCGGCACCGGCGCCGGATCCCTCTACCGCTATTTGTCGTCCCGCGATGACCTGCTGGACCTGATGACCGACCGGGCGGTGGGGGAGCTGCGCCCGTACCCGCAGGTGGAGGGCGACTGGTTGGAGACGATGGTGCTGCTGGGCCGCCGGCAGTTGGCACTGTTCGGCGCCCACCCGTGGCTGCTCGACGTGATCCACCGGCCCTCCGGCATCGGCCCGCAGAGCCTGGCCTGGTTCGACAACTGCATCCGGATCCTGGAACCAGTGCGCTGCCCTGCCGCCGCCAAGTTCGAGACCATCGCGATGATGACCGGCGTGGTGAGCCTCTTTGCCCGCCGCGAGTCCGCCGCCGGGGCGTTCAGCTTCGCCGGGGTGGACCTCGCGGCGTACCCGCACCTGGTCGCGGCGTTCCGTCAGCCCTCCGGACCGGCACCCCGGGCGGACCTCGTCGAACGGACAGTGCGCAGTCTGCTGACCGGCCTGCTGCTCGCGGAGTCGACCGAGGTGGGCTGACCCGCCTCGCCTCGGCCGGGACGCGGGAGCGCCCGCAGCCGGCGTCACGTCGCGGCGGTGAGATATCGACGGTAACCGAGAGCGGACTGCGCGAACCCGATGGACGCGTAGAACCGGTGGGCGTCGGTGCGAGCGGCGTTCGACACCAGTTGGACCTTGTAGCAGCCGGCCGCCGTCGCCTCGTCGAGCGCCGCCAGCATGAGGGCCCGGGCGACTCCGCGACGGCGCCAGCCGGGCGCGACCACCACGTTCTCCACCAGCATGTACGGTCGCGCGCCGTGGGTGAGGTTGGGGGCTACGAGGGTGTCCAGGGTGCCCACGAAGGTGTCCCCGGCGACGGCCAGCAGGAGGCTGCGGCCGGCTTGGGCGTGCAGGTCGCGCCAGGCGGTGGCGAGCCGGGCGGTGTCCGGCCGTGCGTCGTCGGGGGCGAGTTGCCACAGCACGTCGAAGACCAGCTCGGGGTCATCCTGCGCCACGGCGGCCCGGACGACGAAGTCCCCGCCGCTCACCGGGCCGACGCCGGAGTGTCCAGGTCGGACCGCACGGCGTGCCGACATGACGACCCGACGGGCCGGGCGAGTTGCTCATCGACGTGCCTCACCATGTCGTCGAGGATACGTGCGCGGCTTCACGGTGTGGCGGGCGACGGCGACCGGAGGCCCCGCCGCCCGCTTCGGCGATGGATCGGGTTCAGGCCCGAGCGGCGCGGATGGCGTCGTGCAGCGGGGTGCTCGGCCGGCCGAGCAACCGGCTGAGGTCGTCGCTGTCGGTTGCCAGCTCGCCGTTGGCGATCGAGTGGTCGAGCGCGGCGACGAAACCGGCGGTGCCCGCATCCAGGCCGACGTTTTCCAGGGCCGAGGCCAGGTCGGCGGCGGACATGTCCTGGTGGACGACTGTGGTGCCGGTGACCTCGGTGACGGCCTCGGCCAGCTCGTCGAAGGTGAACGCGGTGCCGCCCAGTTCGTAGACGGCGTTGCCGTCCTCTTCCCGGGTCAGCGCGGCCACGGCCGCCCCCGCGTAGTCGGCCCGGGTGGCGGCGGAGATCTTGCTGCCGCCGGTGGCGCCGAGGATCGTGCCGGACCCCAGGTACTGCGGGAGCTGGTCGGTGTAGTTCTCGGTGTACCAGCTGTTGCGCAGCACGGTGTAGGTCAGACCGGACGCGGCGAGGACCTCCTCGGTGGCCTTGTGCTCCGGGGCCAGCGGGTTCGCTGTGGTGTCGGCCTTGAGGATGCTGGTGTAGACGAGACGCTCCACCCCGGCGAGCTTGGCGGCGTCGATGACCGCTGTGTGCTGCGCGACGCGCTGACCGGGGGTGTCGCCGGAGATGAGCAGCAGGCGGCGTACGCCGGCCACGGCGCCGGGCAGTGTCGACGGGTCGTCGTAGTTGGCCTTGCGGATCTCGACCCCGTGCGCGGCCAGGTCGGCGGCCTTCTCCGGGCTGCGGACGATGGCGGCGATCTCGGCGGCGGGTACGCCGCTGTCGAGCAACTGCTCGATCACCAGGCGGCCCAGCCGGCCGGTGGCGCCGGTGACGGCATAGGTGGGCATGGGAACCTCCGGAGGGTAGGGGTCGATCAGTAAGCACTTACGAATCTACAGCACTAACTGATGGGCGGCATGGGATAGGCTGGTGAGGTGAGCGACATGCCGGCCCAGGACCCGGCGGGGCCTACCCAGGAATTCGTCAGCGATGTGTTCGCGCGGGGTTGCACCTCCCGTGCGGCCTTCGAGGATGTCACCTCGAAGTGGGCCTCGCTGGCCCTGTTGGCGCTCGGCGAGGGCCGCTACCGGTTCAACGCGCTGCGGCGCCGCATCGACGGGGTCAGCGAGCGGATGCTGTCCCAGACCCTGCAGACCCTCGAACGCGACGGGATGCTCACCCGCGAGGTGCTCACCGCGATCCCACCGCGCGTCGAATACTCGTTGACCCCGCTCGGCGCCCGGGTCGCCGAGCAACTGCGTGGCCTCGCCGACCTGCTGGAGGCCTCGGTGCCCGAGTTGCAGACCGCCCGCGACAGCCGCGAGCGCGACCGGGGCTAGCGCGATCTCGCGCCGGCCTCGCGTCGCGCCACCACCGTCCGTGGGCTCTGGCGGATGCGCTGGGTCGCCACGACGCATCCCAGCACCACCAGCGCCGCCGCGATCGAGGCGGGGGAGACCACCTCGCCGAGCAGCAGCGCCGACCACCCCAGGGTCAGCACCGGCTGGGCGAGTTGGACCTGGCCCACCTGCGCGATACCGCCCCGGGCCAGGCCCGCGTACCAGGCGAAGAAGCCCAGGAACATCGAGACCCCGGTGAGATAGCCGAACGCCGACCAGCCGAGAGCATCGGCCCGCGGCGGACCGGCTGCGGCGGCAACGACAGTGACGGGAACGGTGACGGGCAGCGAGAGCAGCAATGCCCAGCAAATCGTCCGAGCGCCGCCCAACTCGCGGGCAAGTGCGCCGCCCTCGGCGTAGCCGAGGCCGCAGAGCACTACCGCCGCGAGCAGGAACAGGTCGGGCAGGGTGAAGGCACCGCGTACCGCGCCGCTGGCGCCGAGAAAAGCGAGAACCGCCAGCAGTCCGCCCGCGCTCACGATCCAGAACAGCGGCGGTGGGCGCTCGCCGGCCCGCAGCACCGCGAACACGGCCGTCATCGCGGGCAGTGCGGCGATGACGACAGCGCTGTGCGCGGAGGTCTGGGTGAGAAGCGCCATCGAGGTGAACAACGGAAAGCCGACGATGACTCCGAGCGCGACGATCGGCAGCCGTTGCCACTGACCGCGGGTGGGCCACCGTGCGCCGGTGAGACACAGGTACGCCCATGCCAGCAGACCCGCGCCGACAGCCCGGCCGAAGGCGACGAACCACGGGTCGAGCTGCTGCACGGCGATCCGGGTGGCCGGTAGCGACAAGCTGAAGCCGAGCACGCCCAGGGCGCCGAGGCCGAGCCCGATGATCCGATCCGCTGTTACCGTGTTTCCGGCAGTAGCGCTACTCTTGTCCCTCATGGAAAACGGTAACGCAGCCCAACGCGTTATCCAAGATCTGCGGGGTCTCGCCGCCGCCGCCGGTCCCGGTGCCCGGCTGCCCTCGGTACGCGAGCTGACGGCCCGACATCAGGCCTCGCCGGTGACCGTCGCCGAGGCGATCCGCCAGTTGGCGGCCGAGGGGCTGATCGAGGCGCGACCCGGCCGAGGCACCTTTGTGGCCACTGAGCCGGACCAGCCGGGCGTACCCGACCTGTCCTGGCAGACCGTCGCGCTCGGGCCCCGCCGGTTCGGTCAGGACGAGATGCGGGCGCTGTTGGCGCTGACGCCGGCCGGAACGATCCCGCTGTCCGGTGGCTACCTCCACGCGGACCTCCAGCCCGCCGCCGCGCTCGGCGCCGCCCTCACCCGGGCCGCCCGCCAACCCGCGAGCTGGCAGCGTGGGCCCGTCGAGGGGCGCGCGGACCTGCGCGCCTGGTTCGCCCGCGAGGCCGGGGCAGGGCTGCACGCCGAGGACATGGTGATCTGCCCCGGTGGACAGGCCGCCCTGTCGTCCGCGCTGCGGGCGCTCACCACGCCCGGCGACGCCCTGCTCGTCGAGTCGCCGACCTACCTGGGTGCGTTGGCCGCCGCCCGCGCGGCCGGGCTGCGGGTGGTGCCCGTGCCGGCCGACGCCGACGGGGTACGACCCGACCAACTCGCCGCCGCGTTCGCCCGCACCGACGCCCGACTCTTCTACTGCCAGCCCCTGTACGCCAACCCGCACGGCGCGACGCTGGCGGAGCACCGCCGGGCGCAGGTCGCCGAGGCCGTACGCGACGCCGGGGCGTTCCTGATCGAGGACGACTACGCCCGTGACCTCACCATCGACGATCCGGCCCCGCCACCACTGGCCAGCGATGATCCCGACGGCCACGTCATCTACCTGCGCTCGCTGACCAAGTCGACCGCCCCCGGGCTGCGCGTCGCCGCCATCGGAGCCCGTGGTCCGGCCGGGGCGCGACTGCGCGATGCCCGGCTGCTCGACGACTTCTTCGTCGCCGGACCACTGCAACAGGCGGCGATCGACTTCCTCACCTCTCCGGTGTGGTCGCGGCATCGCCGGGCACTGCGCACGGCCCTCCGGACACGTCGTGACGCGTTGCTGACCGCGCTACGCCGGCACCTGCCAAGCCTCACTCCACATTCGATTCCACGTGGCGGCATGCACCTCTGGGTACGCCTCCCCGCCGGCACCGACGACGCGGCACTGGCCGCTGCCGCGGCGGCCGAAGGCGTCGCCGTCTTCCCGGGCCGGCCCTGGTACGCGGCCGAACCCCCGGCCCCGCACCTGCGCCTCACCTACGCGGCAGCCGCACCCGAACTCATGGACGAGGCCGTGCGACGCCTTGCCCGCGTCCTTCGCTGAACACCGGGCGCCTGGCTGGTTGGCGTCCGTGCGGGTCTCAGGTGTTCAGCGTCTCGCGCGGCGGCACCCCGAAGCTGGCGTGGTATCGCGCGGTGAACCTGCTGTGGCTGGCGAATCCCCACCGACTGGCGATTGCCGAGACCGTCTCCTGGCGCGGGTCGGCGCGTACCAGGTCGTGGTGTGCCCGGACGAGCCGGACCCGACGCAGGTAGGCCATGGGGGTGGTGCCGAGGTGACGGCGGAAGGCGAGTTGCACCGCCCGGAGGGAGACCCCGGCGGCGCCGGCGATGTCGGCCGCGCTGATGTCCCGCTCGGCGTGCTCCTCCAGAAACGTGATCGCGCGTCGCAGCGTGGCGGTGGTGGCGTCGTTCCGGTCGGCGGCGGTCGGTTCGGTGAACGCGGTGTTGGGGAAGACCGCGAGCGCGGCCGCGGCCAGCATCCGGGCGGCGTTGCCGATCACCAGCGACTGTGCCCCGGCGGCCGGGCTGTTCAACACGACGTCGCGGACGAAGCTTGTGGTGTTGCGCCACTGCCGGGCCAGGGCCGTGCTCGCGGCACCCAGCTCGGTGAACTCGATCCGACCGGGCCGGCGGGCCGGCGCGGTGGTGGCCACCTGTGCCAGCACCGACAGGTCCAGTACGCAGAGCTCCACCTCACCGGGATGCCAGCGGACGGCGCACGGCTCCTCCGGCCTGGTGACGAGGAAGACCTCGCCGGGGCCGAACCGGTGGGCGGATCCGGCGCAGGAGCGATCGACGTGTGCGGTGCGGGTGCGACCGATGACCAGCCCGCCGAGTGTGCTGGCATCGATCTCGAGGTGCCCGGTCTGGCGGGTCGCCGCGATGGCGAAGGGGCCGGTGTCGACGCGGCGGTGGGTGAGCCGGTATCCGTTCCTGCTCTGAATGCGCAGTCTCGGGTCGTACGCGGCGGACAGGAATTCCTGGATGGCCGCCGGGTCACGGCTGTCGAACTGGTGGGTCTGCACTGGCGATGACGTCATCCGCTGTCTCCGTCCGGTGGAGGTGCCGCCGGGTGCTGGAACGGGTGCCGACGGCAGGTTCGGGACGTGCCGGGGTGCTCGGCGGTGACCCGGCACGTCGTTGGCCGGCGGTGCGGTGGGATGGAACGTCGCGAGCGGGACGGCAGCGACCGGTTGAGCGTGTCGGATCTGGTCTGACCATTCACTGACGCTGAGGCGCAATATCTGTAGATGGGAATGTCACCATACGACAATCACCGACGTGCCGTCCCGCGAATCACCGCGACGTGTCGGCAGCTCGACTTCGTTTTCCGACTAGTGCGCCACATGGTTCTGCGTCTGCTGTCCTAGCCACCCTCGTGGCCGACAGCGAAATCTTGTTCATGATTCGTCGGAGGATGACCGGGTCACTGCCGGGAGGCCGACCCACGGAGGGGGAAACGTTGGACAGTACCGATCCTGACCGCGTCGTTCGGTTGGCCGTCGCCGAGGCGCTGGCCCGGGTGGCGGACGAGGACAGCCTGGGTCTGGGCGAGGGGGACGCGCTGGAGAGGCTCGGGCGTGGGCTCCGCGAGGTGCTGCGCCGCGCACTCGACGACCGGGTGCCACTGACCACGCCGGAGTTCGTCGACCTCTGCCGCGACCTGCGTCTGCACCGTGACGCCTTCGACCTGCTGGGGCACTATCTGATGACCGCGTTGCTGACCCAGCACGTCGGACCGGACGCCCTGATCCGCGTCGGCGTGCTCTTCGGCACCGTCGGGCGTTACCTGCCCGGTGCCCGTCCGGTGGCCCACCGCAACGAAGGGCCCGCGGCACGGCGACGTGACGTGCGCTCGGACAACAGCGTCGTCGGTCGGTACCGCCGCGCCAAGCTGCCCGAGCACCTCCCCAACCCACCGAGCTGGACCTGCACGGGATGTGGCCGCGAGTGGCCCTGCGCCACCAAGCAGAGCCAACTGCTCGCCGAGTTCGGTGGAGCGCGCGCCTCCCTCGCGGTCTATCTCGGCTCCTGCCTCGTCGCCGCCGCTCAGGACCTGCCCACGATGCCGTTGCCCCGGGTCCGGCTCCGCTTTCTGGGCTGGCTGCCGCGCGCCCGGATCTGAGCGGACCGTCGGCAGGGCACCGGTCGTCCGGTGTCCTGACCCGGACACGTCGTACGGGTCCCGACTGGACGCTGTGCGAGCACGGGGTGACCCGCTGCTGCCCCACCCCACGATGCGCGCAGGCCGGGGCAGGGTGTTCATCGTGCGCACCAGCTGCGTACGGCGGCTGTTCACCGCCTTCTCCGAGGCTCCTTGATCGAAAGAGCATTCGCTTGATCGAGGAGAGGCTCTCAGGTGAGAGACAGACATCCCGAAGAGACCGAGCACGCGCAGCTGTCCCGGCGCAAGCTGGTCAAGTACGCGGGCGTCGGCGCGACGCTGGCCGCGGCCAGCCCACTGGTCGGTTCCGGCGCGGCCTGGGCCGACGAGACCCGTCGACCGGGTGACGACGACAAGACCGACCGGGGCAACTCCAAGAACCGGGCGTGGCGTGCGGGCGACCACCACATCCACTCCGAGTACAGCGGCGAGTTCGACACCACGAAGTCCCCGATCGTCTTCCACAAGGGCGCGGACGCGGTCTACCCGATCGTCACCAACGCCATCATGGCGAAGAACTTCGGCCTGACCTGGGCGATGTGCACCGACCACGGTGGACCGACCCACTCGAAGGTGAACATCGAGCAGGCGTACCCCGACCTGCTGCGGTCCCGCAAGCTGGTCCCCGAGGTGCTCCAGTTCTGGGGCATGGAGTTCGACGCGCCCTCGCTGGACCACCACACGCTGATGATCCCGCGTCACGAGGACGAGGCGAAGCAGCTCTTCGAGCTGGAGAGCCGGTTCGCCAAGTACGACGCGTTCCCCACCGACCCGACCCGCGACACCGAGGCCAAGATGGTGGAGTTCCTCAAGGTGGCCCGGGGCATGCCGCACAAGCCGCTGGTGATCGCCCACCACGCGTCCCGTTCCGCGCCCGGTCTCAGCGTCTACGGTCAGGACACCCCGCGCGAGTTCCGCAACGGCAACAATGCCGCGCCGGACGTCTACATCGGCTTCGAGGGCGCGCCCGGTCACCAGGCCGGCCCGCTCAACGGCGGCAAGCGGGGCGGCTACGGCAACCACCCCACCTACGGCGGCTTCGACCAGATGACCGCCCGGGTCGGCGGCCTGTGGGACTCACTGCTCGGCGAGGGCCGGCGCTGGTGGATCACCGCGACCTCGGACTCACACGTGCACTGGACCCGGGGCGGCTCCGACTTCTGGCCGGGCGAGTACAGCAAGACGTACGTGCACGCCCGCCAGGACTACGGCGACATCATGGACGGCCTGCGCAACGGCCGGATCTGGGTCACCACCGGTGACCTGATCCGCAGCCTCGACGTCACCGCCACGTCCCAGGGCCGGACCGCCGAGGTGGGCGAGACGATCACGGTGAGCCGTCGTAGCCGCACCGATGTCGAGATCGAGATCACCTTCCGCCCGCTGGGTGGGGTGAACGCGAACGGTGACCGGCCCGAGGTCCGCCGGGTCGACCTGATCGTCGGCCAGATCACCGGCCCGAGCGCCAGCCTGGACGCCGACACCAACCCCACGACCACTGTGGCGGCCCGGTTCGGCCCGCGGGACTGGCGTCGGCACGGCGACAGCTACGTCATCCGGCACACCTTGCGCAACGTCGAGGCGGACACCTACGCGCGGGTGCGGGGCACCAGCACAGACGAGGCCGAGCCGCTCGCCGACGGGCTGGAGAGCCCGTGGGACGACCTGTGGTTCTACTCGAACCCGGTCTTCGTGCACGTGCGCTGACCGAGTGCGGTAGCGACATCGCGGGCCTGTCCGGCATCGCTCGACTGACGACGTCGGGCGGTGTGGGGCAGGCCCGCCCGCGGTATCCGCAGGTCAGTCGGGCCTGCTGCGGCGGGCACGGGGGGTGGCGGTCCGCCCGCTCCGCGCCGCCGCGGCGCCGGTCCGGCGCGCAGCGGGTGCCGCCGTCGTAGTCTCGGCCTGCACCTGGGTGACCACCTCGCAGAGGTCGCGCAACGGGTCCACCGCCTGCGCCGAGCAGGCGACCTTCTGCAGCAGTGACCGCAGCGTCGCCGACTCGGTCGACGTGAGCGCCCCCAGCAGGTGCGACTCGACCTGCCGCAGTGCCAACCGCCGCTGCTCCCAGGCGGCACGACCGGCGTCGGTGACCTCGATCAGCCGGTTGCGCCGGTCGGCCGGGTCCGCGCGCCGGGCGACGAACCCGGGCCGCTCCAGGTCGTCGATGAGGTACGTGAGGACAGTGCGGTCGATGCCGATCTCCTCGGCGATGGCGCCCTGGTTCCGGGCCGGCCCGTTGCTGGCCGCGGTGAGCAGTTGGTAGCCGCGCGGGCCACCGGGAAAGTCGGTGAGCGCGTGCTCGGCCGCCCGGACGTAGCCGCGGAAGACGATCCCGAGCATCCAGCCCAGGTCGTCGTCGAGCGGATCGGGCCGGTCCGGCCGGTGAGTGGCACCCGTCATGCCCCGACAATAGCGCAGTGAGTCAGACCTTGTTGGCAGAAGATGTTCTGTGTGGCATAAGGTTAAGGTTGCGACGCATCGTCCGAGGCGTCGAGGAAATCGGGAGGCTCGCAGATGAGCGACTACGGCCACGACCTGGTCTTCGGCTCCTTCGTCACGCCCAGCGCTGACAACCCGGACCACACGGTCGGTGTCGCCGTCCTGGCCGAGCAGGTCGGGTTGGACCTGGTCACCTTCCAGGATCACCCGTACCAGCCGGCGTTCCTCGACACCTGGACGCTGCTGAGCTTCGTCGCGGCCCGCACCAACCGGGTGCACCTGGCGGCGAACGTGACCAACCTGCCACTGCGCCCGCCGGCGGTCCTCGCCCGCAGCGTGGCCAGCCTGGACCGGCTCAGCGGTGGCCGGATCAGCCTCGGCCTCGGGGCGGGGGCGTTCTGGGATGCCATCGAGGCGATGGGCGGCCGACGGCTGACCCCCGGCCAGGGCGTACGAGCGCTGGAGGAGGCCATCGAGGTCGTCCGTCAGCTCTGGGACGTCGAGACGCGCGGCGGCGTGCGGGTCGACGGCGAGTTCTACCGGGTGGTGGGCGCCAAGCGCGGTCCCGCTCCGGCCCACGCGGTGCCGATCTGGCTGGGTGCGTACAAGCCCCGGATGCTCCAGCTCACCGGTCGTCGGGCCGACGGTTGGCTGCCCACGCTGGGCTACCTCCAGCCCGGTGATCTGACCAAGGGCAACGCGATCATCGACGACGCCGCGCAGCAGGCCGGCCGGTCCCCGCAGGACGTGCGTCGGCTGCTCAACATCGCCGGAGAGTTCTCGACCGTCGGGCGCGGCCCGCTGAACGGGCCCGCCGAGCAGTGGGCCGAGGAGCTGGCTGAGCTGGCGCTGGAGGAGGGTGTCGGCACCTTCATCCTGGGCAGCGACGACCCCGACGACCTGCGCCGCTTCGCCGGCGAGGTGGCCCCCGCCGTCCGCGAGCTGGTCGCCGCCGAACGTGACCGGGACGCGGCTCCGGAGCCGGAGCCGGAGCCCGTCGCTGCGCCGCCCGCGCGGGCGAGCCGCGCCACCGCGACCGGTGGTGCGTTCGCCGTGGTGCCGACCCCGGACGACGGCGTACGGCGAAGCGAGCAGCAGGTGTGGGACGAGTCGGCCCGGCCGACCGGGCCGACGCCCGACCCGGAGCGCACCTACACCCCGCAGGAGCAGGCCACCGGCGCGCACCTCGTGCAGATCCACGACGGCCTGCGCGCCGAACTGGCCCAGATCCATGACCTGATCGAGCAGGTGGCGGCGGGCGAGATCGACGCCGGCGCGGCCCGCTCCCACATCAACACGATGACCATGCGGCAGAACCGGTGGACGCTCGGCGTCTACTGCGAGTCGTACTGCCGCATCGTCACCACCCACCACACCATCGAGGACCAGTCGCTCTTTCCCCGGTTGCGGGCGCGGGACCCCCGACTCGGCCCGGTGGTCGACCGGCTGGAGCAGGAGCATCACGCCATCCACGACGTGCTGGAGGGTGTCGATCGGGCGCTGGTCGCGTACGTCGGGTCTCCGGACGGCATCGCCGAGCTGCGCGCTGCGGTGGACCTGCTGACCGACGCCCTGCTGTCGCACCTCAGCTACGAGGAGCGGGAGCTGGTGGAGCCGCTGGCGCGGCTGGGTATCGCCTGATCACCGCGCCTCGGCGGCGGCTCGGGGTTGCCCCGATCTAATCTGAGAGACTACTCTCGAAACATGTCTCTCAAGAATCCGTACGGGGATTTCGAGATCACCGAGCCGCAGGCGCTGCGGGCGCTGGCCCACCCGGTACGCCTGGCGATCCTCGAACACCTTCAGCGGCAGGGCCCGGCCACGGCAACCGGGCTCTCACCGCACGTCGGCGCCACGCCGTCGGTGGTCAGCTGGCACCTGCGGCACCTCGCGACGTTCGGCCTGGTCCATGACTGGGATGGCGCCACCAGCAAGCGGGAACGCTGGTGGCAGGCCGTCGCCCGAGGCTTCCGGTTCACCGCCCCCGAGGGCACCGAGGGGCAGTCCGCCGTCCAGCAGCTCCGCGCGGAGATGTTCGCCCGCAACGCCGACGCACCCCAGCAGTGGCTGCTGCACGAGGAGCCCCGACTGCACCCCGAGTGGCGCGCGCTGGCCGGCATGGCCGACACCCGGTTCGTGGCCACCGCCGCCGAGCTGCGGCAACTGGAGGAGTCCATCGAAGAGCTGATCGCCCCGTACGTGCGACGCAAAGAGGAGTCGGCCCCGGCCGACGCGCGGATCGTCCGGATGCTGCGCTACCTGCTGCCCGAGCCGGCGGACGAAGCCCCGGCCGAGCCCAGCGACGACGACGCGGCCACGTCGTGACCGCCGCCATCGACGCCTCCGCCGACACCGGCCCCCCGCCGGCCCTGCACCGAGACCGGCGGTTCCGCACCTTCTGGGTCAGCGAGACGATCTCCCATTTCGGCGATCGGATCAGCGAACTGGCTCTACCGCTGATCGCCGTCACCCTGCTCACCGCCACACCCGTGCAGGTCAGCGTTCTCACCGCGCTGATCTGGCTGCCCAACCTGCTGGGCCTGTTCCTGGGCGCCTGGGTGGACCAGCGCACCCACAAGCGGCGACTGCTGATCATCGCCGATGTGATCCGCGCCGCGGTGCTGCTCAGCCTGCCCGTGGCCTACCTGTTCGACGCGATCACCCTCACCCAGCTCTACCTGGTGGCACTGCTCACCGGCTTCGGAGCGGTGCTCTTCGCCATGGCGCGGCAGGCGTTCTTCGTCGGCCTGGTGCCGCGATCGGCGTACGTGGACGCCAACAGCAAGATGAGCATGAGCCGGTCGCTCTCCTTCATCGCCGGCCCGGCCGTCGGCGGTGGCCTCGTTCAGGCGCTCAGCGCGCCGGTCGCGATCGTCGTCGACGCGGTCTCCTTCCTCGGCTCCGCGCTGCTGCTCAGCCGCATCCCGGTGACCGAGCCCCCGCCCCCGCCGCGTCGAACGTCCACTCTCGGCCTGGTCCGCGAAGGGCTCGTGCTGGTACTGCGGCACCCGGTGCTGCGGGCCGCCCTCGGCTGCACCAGCACTGTCAACTTCTTCACCTTCATCGCCGGCGCGCTGCTGGTGCTCTACGCCAGCCGCGAACTCGACCTGTCGGCCGGCGCGATCGGCATCGCCCTCGGCTTCGGGGCGATCGGCGGATTCATCGGCGCGGCGCTCGCGCCGCGTCTCTCACGCGCCATCGGACTGGGCCGTACCGCCATGATCGGCGCGGTGCTCTTCCCCGCGCCGCTGGCGCTGACCGCCCTGGTGTCCGGACCCACCTGGACGAAGGTGGCCATGCTGGCGGCCATCGAGCTGGTCTCCAGCGTCGGGGTGATGCTGATGGACGTGAACCTCAACGCCCTCCTCATCGCCGTGACACCCGCCGACGCGCTCGGACGCCGGGCCGGCGCCTACAGCGCCGTCAACTACGGCATCCGACCACTCGGCGCGCTGGTCGGCGGCGCGTTGGGCACCACCATCGGGCTGCGGCCCACCCTGGCCATCGCCGGCCTGGGTGGCGTGCTCGCCGTGCTGTGGCTGCTCGCGTCACCGGTGCGCCACATCCAGACCATCGACACGGCCTGAGGGCTGCGGGCGTACGGCCGACCTGGCTCTGCGGCCTTCGCAAGCGAAGCTCAGCCGGCTTCCGCCAACAGAATCCGAGCCAGCTCGGCGGGCTGGGAGAACATCGGCCAGTGGCCGGTGTCCATGGTGACCAGTCGCCAGTGGTCGCTGGTCAGCAGTTTCGCCACCGTGTCGTTGGGCTCGGGCCCGTCGAGCAGGCACTTGACGTACGTCGCCGGCAGCTCACCCAACGGCCGGGTCAGCACGGCCGGCTCGGTCAGCGTGGCCCCGGGATGCGGCGTGGAGCCCTCGATCAGCCGGGCGACCTGCTCGTCGGTGAGACCCTGACCGTCGACGTCGGCCGGGCCGAGCGGAGCCCAGTAACCGTTGTTCTCGGCGATCTGCGCCTCGAAGGCGGCCTGCCCCTGCCACCAGCCGGAGGCGAACGACCCACCGTCGACCGGCACCTCAGAATCCACGAAGACCACCCGGCTCAACCGGTCGCCGATCCGCTCGGCGGCCTGACCCACCGGAATGCCCGAGTAGCTGTGCCCGACCAGCACCACGTCGTGCAGGTCGCCGCGCTCGATCTCGTCGACGATGTCCTGAACGTGGGTCTGCTGCCCGGCGGGCACATTCCGCCGGTCGGCGAGGCCGGAGAGGGTCAGCGGGTGGGTGCCGTGGCCGGCCGCCCGCAGTGGTGCCACCACCTCGTCCCATGCCGAGGATCCCAGCCACGCACCCGCCACCAACACGAAATCAGCCATGGGCGGACCCTAGCGGCACCCTCCGACAGCCCCGATACGTCGCTACCAGGCGCGGGCCGGGACCGGTGATCGCGAACGGTCAGCCGGTGGCGTCGAGGTGGGCAGCGATCTGCCTCGGCAGCGGATAGCTTCGTTCGGCCGGCAGGTGGTCCGTGGCCGCCCGCACGTCATCGGCCCGCACCAGTTCCCGGACGCGGTGGACAGCGGGGGTGATGTCCGTGACGCTGACCGTCCAGTCGTCGACGTACCGGGCGACGGCTTCGCCGGACAGCCCGACCTGCAACGACCGGTAGGGCAACGCGCTCAGGTGCAGTGTCCGTTCCGGATCCCACTGCACCCGGACCGGGCTGGCCTTGAGTTGCCGCGACCACGTCGCCCGGTCACCGTGCAGGCCCTTGTCGTAGTGACTCAGACAGGCTCGCGCCAGCGCCCACTCGAAGCCCTCCCGCGTGATGTCGATGGACAGCACGCGCTCCTGCCCGGGCTTGGTGGCCCAACCGCAGCGGTACATCATCCACAGGAACGACGGCTTGATCCAGGTCATCCGGTCGCGCTTGAAGGGGGCCACGAAGCGACCGGCGGCCACCGCCGGCAGCGCGATCTCCGGTGGGTACGCCTGGTACACGGTGATCGTGTCGGCCGAGAAACGAGCACGGATCTGACGGGCAGGAACAGACACCCTGCGATCTTCGCCCACCGGACCGCACCTCTCCACCGGGTTTCGTAGCCGGGCCGGGGAGACCCGTTGTGGACCGCCGGATTGAGCACTCAGGCGTGGTCTTGGGCGGGCGGCCCGATCTCAACGGGCATCCGATAGATCTGGACCGGGTAGTCGACGGCCGAGACCCCGCCGTTGAGCCCGGCGGTCAGATGCAGTTGGGCCGCCGGCATCCACAGCCGGGCATCGGCGTCGAGCCACATCGCGTCCACCCAGGCCAGCCGGGGGTCGGCGACGAGTGTCCGTACGCTGCGGTCGGGAGCGAGGACCAGGACGCGCCGCCGTTCCAGGTCGCTGAGGTAGATGGTGCCGGTGGCGTCGATGGCAGTGCCGCCGGTGCTGGGTGTGTCACACCAGCGTTCGACCCTCCGGGCCAGCTCGACGGCGGACACCGACGGGTCGTCCAACCAGCGGGTGGCGATCCGGGACATCCCGCCGGAGGCCGGCTGGTAGTAGAGCCAGCGACCGTCCGGCGACACCTCCAACTGGTCCACGTGCAGGCGTACCTCGGCGCCGTCCGGGTCACGCAGCACGCGACCGTCGGCGACCACCGGGCCGCCCGCCGTGCTCGGATGCCCGTCCAGCACCCGCCTCGACCGACCCGAGTCGAGGTCGAGCACGATGAGGCCGGCCGCCCCGGCATCGCTGAGATAGGCCACCCGGCCGTTGAAGCGGACATCGTCGACGTAGCTGCCCGGGTGCACCGCCTCGTCGAGGTCGTAGACCCGCTCTACCTGGTCGTCGTCCGGGTCGACAGCGAACAGCCGAGCGCCGCCCGGCACCTGCGCGCCGCCGATCCGCGGCGAACCCGAGTCGACGATCCACAACCGGCCATTCGGGCCGGCGCGCAACCCGTTGACGTGTACGAACGCCCCGCTCGGCGGCTGGTCGACGCGGTTCCACGCGGCGTCGGGGTAGGGGACACGACGGCCGTCCGGCAGCGCCTCGACCACCTGTACGCCGGGCCGATCCGCCGACGGGTAGCTCAGGAACACCCGCTCGCCCACTGTGGACACGCCCGTGCACACCCGGTCCTCCTGGAACACCGGTGTCAACCGGTGATCCTCCTCGGTGGGCAGCGACGACATGGACCTGCTCCTCACCCGTTCGGCGGCGCCTCGGCTTCAGCCGGTAACCGACGGCGGCGGCCGTCCGGTTAGCCGGCAACGAACGGCCACTGCCGCCCGGCGCGGTATCCCCGGAGCGTGCCGGCCGAAACCGCCGGTCGCAGGACACCGACGCTCAACCGGCGGCAGGGCGCCCCGGCGCTCACCCAATCGGCGGTGCCGGGGGGCCGACCCGGGCGGCGAGCCGCTTCGGGGCCATCACGCAGTAGCTCTCGGTGAGCAACTCACCCACCTCCTCCCAGTCGGTGTTCTCGACCAGGACCATGCCCATCACGTTCGGACTCCAGTCCGGTTTGTAGAAGGGGTGCCCCGTGGCGAGGAGCCCGGCGATCTCGTCGAGTGGCGACCGGAAGGTCAGCAGGCAGGCGGGCTGATCGAGTGCGGCAGCCCGTGCGTGCACCGGCTGGCGATCGGGGTCGACGGTGAGCACGTGGGCGATGGTCCGCTTGCGGATCCGCCAGCGGGTGCCCACCCATGCCGGCTCCTCGTAGGTCTCCGGCAGCCCGAGACAGATCGGCCGCAGCCGGTCGAGAACCTCGGGCGGGACGTCTCCGGGTGCGGTCACGGACAACGACGCTAACCGGTCGGTGTGACAAGTTCCGCTCGTCGAACCCCACCCGCGCCGGTGGTGCGCGCCCCGTCGATCCGCCAGGATGGGCGGGGCGACAGTGGGCCGTCGCCCCGGCCCGACCCGCCCCCGTGCCCGCTGAGGAGTGCCGTGCCGTCCACCCTGCTCTCCCGCCGTGACCTCGACTTCCTGCTGCACGAGTGGCTGCGGGTGTCCGAGCTCGTCGAGCGCCCCCGCTACGCCGAGCACTCCCGGGAGACCTTCGACGACGCCCTGGATCTCGCCGAGCGGGTGGCCACCGAGCAGTTCGCCCCGCACAACCGCGCCGCCGACCTGGCCGAGCCCACCTTCGACGGGCAGCGGGTGCGGCTGATCCCGCAGGTCCGCGCGGCGTTGGACAGCTTCGCCGAGACGGGCCTGCTCACTGCCGGGCTGGACGCCACGGTCGGCGGCCTGCAACTGCCGCACGCCGTAGCGGCTGCGTGCTTCACCTGGTTCCAGGCCGCCAACGTGGCCACCTCGGCGTACCCGTTCCTCACCCTGGGCAACGCCAACCTGCTGCTGGCGCACGGCAGCCCCGAGCAGGTGGACACCTACGTCCGGCCCATGCTGGACGGCCGGTTCTTCGGCACCATGTGCCTGTCCGAGCCGCACGCCGGCAGCTCGCTGGCCGACATCACGACCCGCGCCGAGCCGCAGGCGGACGGCACGTACCGGCTCTTCGGCACCAAGATGTGGATCTCCGGTGGCGACCACGAGTTGGCCGAGAACATCGTCCACCTGGTGCTGGCGCGCATCCCGGGCGCACCGCCCGGCGTCAAGGGCATCTCGCTGTTCATCGTGCCGAAGGTGCTGGTCGGCCCGGACGGGTCGCTCGGTGAGCGAAACGACGTGGCGTTGGCCGGGCTCAACCACAAGATGGGGTTCCGGGGCACCACCAACACCCTGCTCAGCTTCGGCGACGGCGCGCACACCCCGGCTGGCCGCGCCGGAGCGGTCGGGCACCTGGTCGGCGCGCCGCATCAGGGTCTGGCGCAGATGTTCCACATGATGAACGAGGCCCGGATCGGGGTCGGGGCGGGCGCCACCGCGCTGGGCTACACCGGCTATCTCAAGAGCCTGGCGTACGCGAAGGAGAGGCCGCAGGGCCGGCCGGTCGGCGCGAAGGACCCGGCCGCCGCGCAGGTGCCGATCATCGACCACCCTGACGTACGACGGATGCTGCTGGCCCAGAAGAGCTACGTGGAGGGGGCACTGGCGCTGGTGCTCTACTGCGCGCGGCTGCTCGACGAGCAGAAGACCGCACCGGCCGAGGCCGACCGCGAGCGCGCGCACCTGCTACTGGATGTGCTCACCCCGATCACCAAGAGCTGGCCGTCGCAGTGGTGCCTCGCCGCCAACGACCTGGCGATCCAGGTGCTCGGAGGTGCCGGCTACACCCGCGACCACGACGTGGAGCAGCACTACCGGGACAACCGGCTCAACCCGATCCACGAGGGCACCCACGGCATCCAGGCACTGGATCTGCTCGGGCGCAAGATGACCATGCAGGGCGGCGCTGGTCTCGCCCTGCTGACCACGACGATCGGTGACACTGTCGAGCGGGCCCGCAAGGTCGGGGGAGAGGCGTCCGAGCTGGCGGACCGGCTGGCCGCCGCGGTGGACCGGGTCAGCGCTGTCACCCGTCGACTGTGGGCCGACGGTGACCCGGTGCTCGCGCTGGCCAACGCCAGCGCCTACCTGGAGGCCGTCGGGCACGTGGTGATCGCATGGATGTGGTTGGAGCAGGTGCTGGCGCTGCCGGCGGAGGGTGCCGGCGACGCGTTCCACGCTGGCAAGAGGCAGGCCGCCCGCTACTTCTTCGCCGTCGAGTTGCCCCGGACCGGCCCGCAGTTCGACCTGCTGGAGAGCCGGGACCGGACCACGCTCGACATGCGCCCGGACTGGTTCTGACCGGTCCCGCCGCCGTTCACCGTCGGCGGGACTGGTGGCTCACGGCCTGCCGCCCCTTGACGACGCCCCAGACGATCACGATCACCAGCGCGATCACACCGATGATGATCAGCCAGCGGACCGCCTCGAGAATCAACCCGAGCAGGATCAGCACGCCGGCGACCACGCCGACAACCCAGAGCAGCGCACGCATGTCGACCTCCCGTAACCGGCCGCGCCTGGTGCGGCCGGCCCCGGCTCCTCGTTCCCCGTCCGGCCGCCACCATGCACGCGCCGCATACCGAAGTCGATCAGGGGCCGGTACGCGCCACGTAGACGGTGTTCGCCGACTCCCCGCCGGTCAGCGGATTGGCGAACGGCACGACATGCGCGCGTACGCTCGCGAACACCTCGGTGAGAGCTGCGGTGAACTCGGCGTCCGGCGGGTCGTCCGACCAGAGCGCGAAGACGCCCTCGGGGCGTAGCAGGGCGGCCAGGCGACGCAACCCGGCCGGCGGGTAGAACGCCGCGTGGCTCGGGTGCAGGACGTTGCGCGGGGAGTGGTCGACGTCGAGCAGCACCGCGTCGAACCGCCGGCCGGGCACCTCGGCGTCGAAGCCGGTGTCACCGGCCACCGCCGCGAAGAAGTCGGCCTGCACGAAGCGGGTCCGGGGGTCCTCGGCGAGCCCCGCCGCGAACGGCAGCAGCCCTCGTTGGTGCCAGTCGATCACGTCCTCGATCGCCTCCACCACGAACAGTGAGCGCACCCGGGGGTCGCCCAGCGCCGCACAGGCGGTGTAGCCCAGCCCGAGACCGCCCACCACCACGTCGAGCGAGTCACCGGCCACCTCGGCGAGCCCGAGCCGGGCCAGCTCGATCTCCGCGACCGGGAAGAGGCTGGACATCAGATACTCGTCGTCGAGCTTGACCTCGTACACCTCGACCTGGAGTGCCGGGTCCCGGCGTCGGCGCAGACTGATCGCGCCGATCGGGGTCTCCCGCCAGGCCAGCTCTTCGAAACGCGCGCCCACGGGTGCCCTCTCGCCGCCGGATTCGTCCACGGATGGTAGCGGTTGCCCCGCGACGGGCGGCCACGCAGGGTCCACCGGACATCGACGCAGCGCATATCCTGTGCCCGGCCGATCCACCGGAGGGGAAGTAACTGCTGGCGTTCTGACGGTCAGGAGTGTTCAGTGGTCGTCTAGAGGGGCGGTGTGAACTTGAAGGAGTGGGCGGCGGCTACCGGCGTCTCGTACGCGACGGCGGTACGAGTCCGGGACGTTGCCTGTTCCCGCGTACCGGCTCGCCGCGCGGCCGAGGTGGTCATCGAGGATCCGACGTGAAGACGATCCAGGCTTACCGGTTCGCTCTCGACCTCACCCCTGGTCAGGAACGCGCCGTGAGGGCGCATGTGGGGGCCGCGCGAGTGGCGCACAACTGGGCGCTGGCCCGGGTCAAGGCGGTCATGGACCAGCGCGCGGCGGAGCGCTCCTATGGGGTGCCGGATGAGTTGCTGACGCCGTCGCTGCCGTGGTCGCTCGCCGGGCTGCGCAAGGCGTGGAACGCTGCGAAGGCCGATGCGGCGCCGTGGTGGGGTGAGGTGTCGAAAGAGGCGTTCAACACCGGCCTGGATGCTCTCGCCCGTGGCTTGAAGAACTGGGCTGCTTCCCGTCAGGGCGGGCGGGGCGGCAGGCGGGTCGGTTTCCCTCGCTTCAAGTCCCGCCGCCGTGGGACACCGTCGGTGCGGTTCACCACAGGCGCGATTCGGGTCGAGCCCGATCGTAGGCATGTGGTGGTGGGGGTGGATGTCGGAATCAAACATCTTGCGGTGTTGTCCACCGGCGAGCGGGTCGACAACCCGCGGCACCTCGTCGCCGCGCAGGCCCGACTGCGGGCGCTCGGTCGGGTGTTGTCGCGGAAGTCTGGGCCCCACCGGCGCACCGGCTGCCGCCCCTCGAACCGCTGGCAACGCGCGTCGAGGCGACTTGGTCGGGCCCATGCGCGGGTTGCGAACCTGCGCCGCGACGGGCTGCACAAGCTCACCACGAGGCTGACACGCGAACACGGCACCATCGTTGTCGAAGACCTGAACGTCGCGGGCATGCTGCGCAACCGGCGGCTGGCCCGGCACATCGCTGATGCCGGGTTCGCCGAGATCCGCCGTCAGCTGGCATACAAAACGAGGTGGAACGGCGGCCGGTTGCTCGTGGCCGACCGCTGGTATCCGTCCTCGAAAACCTGCTCGGGTTGTGGCGCGGTGAAAGCCAAGCTCGCCCTGCACGAGCGTGAGTACGACTGTGAGGCGTGCGGCCTGGTCATCGACCGTGACCACAACGCCGCACTCCGCCGGCAAGACCGGGACCGCCCCCACCGCAAGGCGGGGCAACCAATCACGCGCTCACTAGAGCGCACCGAAAGGTAACGGACTCATGCCGTCGCGGCAGGACCAGCTGCACTCCTACCAGTTCAGCGTCCAGCGGGCGGTCGCCGCCCTGGTCATGCGGGAGACCGACCCCGCCCAGTCGCCGTTTCGGCGGCTGGCCGGCGCCGGCCTGGCCAGCGTCCTGGTCGCGGCGATCGGGCTCGGTGGTTTCGCCCTCTACGGCCTGTTCGCCGGTGGTGGCAAGGGGTGGCGCGACCCGGGCGCGGTGATCGTGGAGAAGGAATCCGGCGCCCGGTTCGTCTACCGCGAGCAGAAGCTGCACCCGGTGCTCAACTACGCCTCGGCGCTGCTCATCGTCGGCGCCGACCGCTCGAAGACCGTCCTGGTGTCCCGACGCACTATCGACGGGGTGCCGCGCGGGCTGCCGTTGGGCATCGCCGACGCACCCGACTCGCTGCCCGCCCCGGGCCGGCTGGCCGCCACGGCGTGGACGGTCTGCTCGACGGTCCCGGCCGGCACGGGCGTCGAGGCGCCCCGCTCGGCGCTGCTGATCGGCACCGAGCCCGACGGCGGTCGGCCGTTGGGCGACGACGCGCTGCTGCTGCGCCACCCCGACGGCGGGCTGCACCTGGTCTGGCACCAGCGCCGCTACCTCGTCCGTGACCCGAGCCGGGTGCTGGCGGCGCTCGCCACCACCCGGGCCCAGGCGGTTCGGGTGGCGCCGGCGCTGCTCAACTCGCTGCCCGCCGGCACCGACCTCGCCCCACTCGATCTGCCCGCGCTGGGCCGACCCGCCACCCGGGTGCCGGGTGCGGCGATCGGCACTGTCTACCTGGTGAGCAACTCCGGTGGCGGCCGGCAGTACGCGGTGGCGCTCGACGCCGGCCTGGCCGGCATCACCGAGTTGCAGGCGGGGTTGTTGCTGGCCCGCACCGGGCAGGTCGAGCCGGTGCCGATGACGTTGGGTCGGTTCGCCGCGCTGCCCACTGTGCCTGATCTCGCTCCGACCGGCCCGAACGCCCCGCCACCGAGCCCTCCCCGGCTCGCGGCCGGCGACGGTGGGGCGCTCTGCACCCGCATCGGCGACGACGGCGGGGTTGGTGAGGTGCGCTGGGGCGTACCGCTGGGGGACCTGACGGCGGTGCCCCGCACCGCGCCGACCGGCGGCGCGGTGCTGGCCGACCACGTCGTGGTGGAGCCGGGCCGCGGTGCGGTGGTCGAGGCCGCCGCGGCGCCCGGCGCGACCGGCGGCGCGGTCTCCGTGGTCACCGACCTGGGCCGACGGTACGTGCTGGCCGACCGGGAGGTGCTCCCGATGCTGGGCTACCGCGACGTGCGGCCGGTGCGGCTGCCGGCCGGGCTGGTCAGCCTGGTACCCGCCGGCGCCACCCTCGACCCGGCCGCCGCCCGCGCCGTCGCCGCCCCAGACTGAGGATGACCCGCCCCGTCGACGGGGCGGCGGTGATCAAGAGGTTTGCGTCAGAAATTGGCGCGAGCCTGACGGAAATCTCTTGATCACCGGGAGGCACCGGGAGGCACCGGGAGGCACCGGGAGGCACCGGGAGGCACCGGGAGGCGCCGGGAGGCGCCGGGAGGCGCCGGGAGGCGGACGGTGGTCAGTCTGCCGGGCGGCGCAGGACGGTGACCGCGAACGGGGCGTCGTCGCGCCACGGGCGCAGGTCCCAGGTGGCGAAGCGCTGCTCCACGCGCAGCCCGGCGGCGACCGCGTCGGCGTCGAACGCGGTCAGCGGGTAGCCGCGCTCGGTGCCGAAGCCCACTGTCAGCACGCCGTCGGGTCGCAGGTGCGCTGCCACCCGGCGCAGCACCTCCGGTTCGGTGCCGACGGCGACGAAGGCGAGCACGTTGCCGGCCAGCACTGCCGCGTCGAACGGCTCGGCCTCACCCAGCGCCGGTAGATCCAGCTCGGCGAGGTCGGCGACCAGCCACGTCGGGCCGGGATAGTCGGCGCGGGCGGCATCCACCAGCGCGGGATCGGCGTCCACCCCGACCACCGTGTGCCCCCGATCGGCCAGCGCGGCACCGACGCGGCCGGTGCCGCTGCCGGCGTCGAGAATGCGGGAGCCGGGCGCGACGAGGGCGTCCACCAGTCGGGCCTCGCCGGCCAGGTCCGCACCCTCGGCCACGAGCTTGCGGAACCGGTCGATATACCACTGTGAGTGCTCGGGACCGGTGTCGGTAGCCCAGCGGGTCGGGTTGGCCATGAGGCCACCGTATCCGGGCCGGTGGGGCCCGGGCGGGCGACCCGGACGAGACCATCATCCCTTCTCCGCGCCGCTGGTCAGTCCCTCGGTGAGCAGCCGTTCGCTGGCGAAGAAGAGGATCACGATGGGCAGGGTGAGCACTACCGACCCGGCCATCAGCACGGTCTTGGGGACCTCCACCCCGTCGGCGAGCAGGGACAACCCCAGTGACACCGTCCACCGGTCGGGTTTGTCGACCAGGAACAGCAGGGCGAAGAGGAACTCGTTCCAGGCGATCATGAAGTCGTAGAGCGCGACCGCCATGATCGACGGCATCGCCAGGGGCAGGCTGACACGGCGGATGATGCCGAGCCGGCCGGCGCCGTCGATGGCGGCGGACTCCTCCAGACTGACCGGGATGGTCTCGAAGTAGTTCTTCAGCATGTAGACCGACACCGGCAACGTCTGCGAGATGTAGACCAGCACCAGACCGAACAGCGAGCCGCGCAGCCCGGCCCGGGTGAAGACCACGAACAACGGGATCGCGATGACGATCGACGGGAACAGGTAGACCGCCAGGAACAGGAAGTCCACCTGCCTCCGGCCGAAGAACCGCAGCCGGGCCACCGCGTAGGCGCCAGGGATCGCGACCAGGAGAGTGAGCACTGTCGCCGCGACGGCGACCAGCCCGCTGTTGCGGATGAAGGTGAGGAAACCCTGGCCGCCGTCGTCGGTGGCCTTGAGCACCTCGGCGTACGTGGCAACGGTCAGCTCACCGAAGCCGACCACCAGCGCCCCGGGGTCCAGCAGCAGCCGCTCGATGGGGCGCACCGAGAGCACCAGCATGTAGTAGAAGGGGAAGACCGTGATCACCAGGAACACGGCGATCACCAGGCGGCGCAGCCAACGCAGGCTCACCGTCTCGACCACGTCCCGGTCCATCAACCCACCCTCCGTCCGAAGAAGCGCAGATAGATCAGCACGAACACGATGAGCACCACGGCCAGCACGACCGCCTGGGCGGCCGCGGCCCCGATGTCGGTACGGGCGGTGAGGAACTCGTACACCCGCACGCTGACCACCTCGGTGCCGGCCGCACCGCCGGTGAGCAGGTAGACGTCGTCGAACTTGTTGAACGTCATGATGAAGCGCAGCACGCCCAGCAGGGCGATCACCGGCAGCAGTTGCGGCAGCAGGATGTGCCGGAACCGTTGGGTGGGGGTGGCGCCGTCGACCCGGGCGGCCTCCTCCAACTCGCCGGGCACCGCCTGGAGCCGGGCCAGCAGGAACAGGAACGCGAACGGGAAGTACCGCCACGCCTCGAAGACGATCACCGTGGCCAGCGCAGTCGACTCCTGGGTGAGGAACGGCACCGGCGCGTCCCAGCCGAGCAGGCGTTGACCCCACGCGTTGACGATGCCGAGCTGTGGGTCGAGCATCACCTGCCAGACGAACGTCACGGCGACCACCGGTGCCACGTACGGCAGCAGCATGGACGCCCGGACCAGGGTGCGACCCCGGAACGGCCGGCGGACGACCAGTGCGGCCACCAGGCCGAGCAGTATCGACCCGACGGTGCCGCCGATGCTGTAGATCAGCGTGACCCACAGCGTCTCGGCGAAGCCGGGTGTGTTCAGCACCCGGTCGATGTTGTCCATGGTGAACTCGCCGAACAGACCGGTCTTGCGCAGCGTGGCCAGCCGGACCCGCTGGAAGGCGAGCACCACCGTCCACACGATCGGGATGCCGATGACCGCGATGGTGACGAGCAGGGTCGGTGCGACCAGCGCGAGCCCGGCCCGGGATTCGCGGCGGCGCAGGGTCAGTGGTCGGCGCCGGGGTGGTGCCGGCCGCTCCCGGGTGGGGGAGCGGCCGGGGCCGGGCGCGGTGGTGGTCAATTGACGCCCGCCTTGATGGCGTCCACGTCCTTCGTGGCGCGGTTGGCGGTGGCCGCCGCGTCGGACTTGCCGGAGACGAGGTCGCCCAGCACCTTGGGCACCGGCAACTCGCCGAGCATGGCGCCGACGAGTTTGCCCTGCCCCTGGCTGAGGCCCCAGCGCCCGAAGGTGTCCGGGCTGCGGCGCAGCGTGGCCAGCACCTCGTCGCCGTACACATCGGTGAGGGGCTTCTTCGCGTCCACGCCCGCCTGGCTGGTGTTCCAGGCGGTCAGGTACGCCTCCGGCTCGGCGGGGGTGCCCTTGCGCACCGGGAAGCGGCCCTCCGGGGACATGCCGAACCAGCGCGGGTAGCCGTCACCGAGCATGTACTCCACGAAGGACTTCGCCGGGTCGGTCACCGCGCCGTCGAGAACCGCCCACGAGCTGATCTCGCCGTACTGGGCCGGCTCGGTGCCGTTGGGGCCCTTGATCGCGGTGACGAACCCGCTGTTCTTCGCGAGGAACGCCGGGTCCGCCTGGCATTGGGGGCAGGTCGGCTTGGCGTCGTTGCGCAGTCCGGCCAGCTCGTCGAGGATGAACGGCGACCAGATGACCATGGCCGCCTTGCCCGCGAAGTAGGTGGCCCGGGTGGTGTCCACGTCCTGGGCGCCCTTGACCGAGCTGGTGCGGATCAGGTCACCGTAGAAGCGGAACGCCTCGACGCACTGGGGCGAATCCAGTGTCACCTTCCCCGAGTCGTCGGTGAGCTGACAGCCGTTGGCCAGCGCCAGGTGCTCGAAGGTCTGTTGGGTGAACACGTCGCTGGGGGCGGTCGCCGCGGTGATGCCGGCGACCCCGCCGGTGTTCAGTCGGGCCGCGGCGGCGGTGATCCGCTCATACGTGTCGGGGGCGGGCAGGCCGGCCGCGGCGAACAGGTCCTTGCGGTAGACGAGCAGCTGCCCCCAGCCGTCGCTGGGCACGGAGAGCTGTTTGCCGTCGTCGGAGGTGAGCTCCAGCGCTCGGGGAGAGAACGTCTGCTTGCCCAGCTTGTCGACGACCTCCGCGTTCGCCGAGGCGTGCAGCAGCTCGTTGCCGGCGAGCGTACGGATGCCGGCGAGGGAGACCGAACCGACCACGTCGGGCAGGTCGCCGGCGGCGGCGTTGGCGGCGATCAATGAGGGGAACTGGTCCTCGTTGACGGTCACGAGATCGACCTGGATCCCGGTCTTGGCGGTGAAGTCGGCGATGATCGCCTTGGTGGCGGTGACCCGGTCGGCGACGTCCTCCAGGCTCCACACGGTGATCTTCTTGCTGTTGCTGTCGGGTTCGTCGTCGCCGCAGGCCAGCAGGGTGGACGTGGTCAGTGCCAGGATCAGGGTGGTGGCGAGTATCCGCCTCGGAGGTGCTGACATCGGTGGCACTCCTCTCGAAGGGTACATGAAGGATCCAACACCTTCGATTGATCAATAGCAAGACATATCGCGATTTTTTGCTATCCTGGAGCCCAGTGCTACCGGGATGTGACACATGGGCAACTGGGTGGTCTCTCTCGCCGGGCCTCGACGCATCAGCCTCGAGCCCTGCCCGCCGGATCCGCTCGGCCCCGGCCAGGTCCGAGTCCGCACCTGTTACTCGGGCATCTCCGCCGGCACCGAGCTGACCCTCTACCGGGGCAGCAATCCCCGGCTCAGCAAGGACTGGGACGACGCCGCCCGGATGTTCGTCCCCCGACAGACGCCGGTGCCCTACCCGTTGATCGGCTTCGGCTACGAAGAGGTCGGGGAAATCATCGAGGTCGCCTCGGAGGTCACCGACCGACATCCGGGGCAGCTCGTCTGGGGCATCTGGGGGCACCGGGCCGAGGCCGTGCTCGCCGCCGACGCGGTCCGGGCGCTCCCCACCGGGCTGGATCCGCTCGCCGCGGTCTTCGCCCGCCCCGGCGCCATCGCGCTGACCGCCGTGCTCGCCGGCGACCTGCACCTCGGCGACTGGGTCGGCGTCTTCGGCCAGGGGGTCATCGGGCTGCTCGCCACCCGGCTCGCGGTGCTCTCCGGGGCCCGGGTGGTGGCCGTCGACCCGGTCCCCGACCGGCTGGAGCACGCCGCCCGATACGGCGCACACTCCACTGTGAACGCCACTGTCACCTCCGCCGCCGCCGTGTTGCGCCAGGCCACCGACGGCCGGGGGGCCGACGTCTGCCTGGAGTTGTCCGGCGCGTACCCGGCGCTGCACGAGGCGATCCGCTCCACCGCCCACGCCGGCCGGGTCGTGGCCGCCGGTTTCTACCAGGGCCAGGCCGACGCGCTCGGCCTCGGCGAGGAGTTCCACCACAACCGCATCCAGTTGGTGGCCGCCCAGGTCTCCGGGCCCACCCCCGCGCCGAGCATGGCCGGCCGGTGGACCGGAGACCGGGTCGCGCAGACCTTCATGGACCTGGTGGCCGACCGCAGCGTCGACCCGCTGCCGCTGGTCAGCCACATCGTCGACGCCAGCGCGGTCGCCGACGCCCTCGCGCTGCTCGACCGCGGCGCCGGTGACGTCCTCCAAGTCGTGCTGAGGTTCTCATGACCACCATCGCGCTGGCCTGTCAGGAACAACTCCTGCCGGGCACCAACCTGATCCAGAAGTACGCGCTCGCGGCCGCCCTCGGCTACCAGGGCATCGAACTACGCGGCCGCGGCGACCTGGCGTTCGCCCGCCGGCTGCCCGAGCTGCGCCGGGCCCGCGCCGCCGGGGTGGTGATGCCCACCGTCTGCGTCGAGATGGACCACTTCATCGGCGACTTCGACCCGGCCCGGTCCGCCGACGCCGTCCGCAACCTGCGCTCCCAGCTCTCGGTGATCGCCGAGCTGGGTGGCGTCGGGGTGATGACCCCGGCCGCCTGGGGGATGTTCTCCCGACGACTGCCGCCGTTCGAGCCGCCCCGGGCCCCCGACGGCGACCGGCAGGTGCTCCTCGACGCCCTCGGCGAGCTGGGCGAACACGCCCGGGCCGAGGGGGTCACCCTCTTCCTGGAACCCCTCAACCGGTACGAGGACCACATGGTCAACCGTCTCGACGAGGCGGTGGCGCTCTGCGCCGCGCTCGGACTTCCGTCGGTCCGGGTGGTCGCCGACACCTTCCACATGAACATCGAGGAGGACGACGTGCACCGCGCGCTGCGCGCCGCCGCGCCGTACCTCGGGCACGTCCAGGTCAGCGACTCCAACCGGTACCAGCCCGGCGCCGGGCACCTGGACTGGCCGGCGCTGGTGCGTACCCTGCTGGAGCTGGACTACCGGGGCTGGCTGGCCCTGGAGTGCCGGCTGCGCGGCGACCCGGTCCGGGCCCTGCAACAGGCCGCCACGGTGCTGCGGCACGCACTGCCCCGGCGGGCCGCCGCGTGACCGCCGACGCGAGGCTGACCAGCGTCGGCGCTTCCGCCGACGCCGAGCCGATCGACGTCGGCGCTTCCGCCGACGCCGAGCCGATTAACGTCGGCGAGCCCGCCGACGCCGGAGCGACGCGCGCCGACGCCGCCGGCACGGGTGGCCCGGCCGACGCGGCCGGGCTGCGCCGGCTCGCTGTCGACACGCTCGACGCCAACTGGGAGCACGACCACACAGTGCCCTCGCGCACGCTGTACCCGCATCAGTGGAGCTGGGACTCCGCGTTCATCGCGATCGGGTTGGCCCAGGTCCGCCCCGACCGCGCCTGGCGCGAGCTGGCCAGCCTGTTCCGGGCGCAGTGGGCCGACGGCCGCGTGCCGCACATCGTGTTCAACCCGGCACTGCGGGTCGGCGCGTACTTCCCGGGGCCGGAGATGTGGCGATCGGCCGACGTGCCGGGAGCACCGACGGTGGCCACCTCCGGCCTGGTCCAGCCGCCGGTGCACGCGCTCGCCGCGCTGCTGGCGTACCGGCGGGCGCCCGATCCCACCGGCCTGGCCGCGCTGCGCCGGCTCTATCCCGCGCTGGTCGCCCAACAGCGCTACCTGGCCGACCGGCGGGACGTGGCCGGTGACGGGCTGGTCTGCATCGTGCACCCGTGGGAGTCCGGATTGGACAACAGCCCGGCCTGGGACGAGCCGATGGCCGCGGTGCCGGCCGAGGCGGCAGTCATGCGAGCGTACCGTCGGCACGACACCAGGCACGCCGACGCCGCGCACCGCCCCACGGACCTGGACTACGCGCGTTACCTGGCGATCGTCGCCGCCTACCGCGAGCACTGCTACTCCGACCGCGACCTGGCCGCCGGGCACCCGTTCCTGGTGGAGTGCCCGCTGTTCAACGCGGCGTTCGGGGCCGCCGAACACGCCCTCGCCGAGATCGCCGCGCTCGTCGGCGACGATCCCGGGCCGCACCGGGCCCGCGCGGCCCGGGTCACCGAAGCCCTGCTGCGCCGGTTGTACGACCCGGACACCGGCACGTTCCAGCCCCGTGACCTGCGCACCGACCGCCTGGTGAGCGCCCGTACCGTGCTCGGGCTGACCCCCCTGATCCTGCCCGACCTGCCGACCCGGCAGGCCGACGCGCTGGTCGTCGAGGCCCGGTCGGCGCGCTTCGGGGTGGCCCGTCGGATGGACCGGCCGCTGCCCACCTACGACCGCACCGCGCCCGACTTCGAGCCGCTGCGTTACTGGCGTGGGCCGAGCTGGCTCAACATCGGCTGGCTCGTCCGGCGTGGGCTGATCGAGCACGGGCACCCGGAACTGGCCGCCGGGCTGGGTCGCTCGATGATCGGTCTGGTCGCCGGCGCAGGCTGCCACGAGTACTTCCACCCGGACACCGGCGCCGGGCTGGGCTCACCGGCGTTCAGCTGGACCGCCGCGCTGCTGCTCGACCTGCTCGCCGACTGAGCGCGCTGCCGGGTGGTAGCGTCCCCGATCCCGGCGGCGGCAAAAGGAGCATCGTGCGCGAGATCGACAAGGTGGCCTGGATCCTCGTCGAGGACGGTCGGGTGCTGAGCACCCGGTCGGTGGGCAAGGACGTCTGGTACCTGCCGGGCGGAAAGCGCGAGTCGGGCGAAACCGACCTGCAGACCCTGCGTCGGGAGATCGACGAGGAGTTGAGCGTCGAGGTCGACGTGCCCGGCGCCGTGCACCTGGGCACCTTCACCGCGCAGGCGCACGGCCACTCGACCGGCATCACCGTGCGGATGACCTGCTACCGGGCCGACTATCGGGGAGAGCTGCGGCCGGCCAGCGAGATCGCCGAGATGGCCTGGCTCGGGTACGCGGACCGACACCGCACCTCGCCGGTCGACCAGATCATCTTCGACCACCTGCGGGCCGAGGGTCTGCTCACCTAGCAGCAGTTTGTCGCGGCCGGCCAGGGGTAACCGGCCGAGCGTGACCGACGGCGACGGGTTCCCGTACTTCATCGACGCGGTGTCCCAACGGTCCGGCCTGCCGGCCGAGGAGGCCGCCGTGCTCGCCCGCGCCGTGCTCCAGACGTTGGCCGAGCGGGTGACCGGCGACGCGCCCGGCGACCTCGTCGGGCACCTTCCGAACGAGGTCGACGGCTACCTGAGTGGCCCGGCCCCGGATCCGGCCGGGGCCCCCGCTGCTGCCTCGGATACGGCCGCGACGGCCCTTCCGGCCGGGGCCCTCGGCCCGGATGCTGGCGCCGATGGGTTGACCAGCGGGGTGGGCCTGGAGGTCGGCGGTGCCGGCGCGACCCCGATGGAGGCCGGCCCGACGGAGTTCCTTCGTCGGGTGGAACAGCGTGCCGGGGTGGACCCGGCCACCGCCCGGGCCGGAACGGGCGCCGTCTTCGCCACGTTGCGAACGGCGATGACGGTGCGGGAGTTCCGGGAGATGGTGGCGCGACTGCCGCGCGACGGCGGGTTCTGACCCGGCCCGGCGGGGTCAGCCCAGGAGGGCCCTGGTGACGTCGGCCCGGTTGAGGGCCGCCACGCACCAGGCGAAGTGGCCGTCCTGACCCGTCGGGTCGTAGGCGTTCGCCGTGATCAGCGAGTAGGCGGCCCGGTAGACGAGCAGCGCCCCGCGGTCGTAGCCCAACCGCGCCTCGATCCGGTCGAGGAGGTCGCGTTCGATTTGCGCCGCCTCAGGCCCGTACATGTCGAAGATCGCGGCGGTGACCGCCGCGTCGAACGCCGGGTCACCCTCGGTGGTCAAAAAGCCCCAGTCCAGCACCGCGCTCGGTCGACCCGAGGCGTCGACCAGGATGTTCCCCGGAATCAGGTCACCGTGCAGCACCGCCCGCCGGCCACTGTCCACCTCGACCAGACGGCTGGTGAGCGCCGCGGCTTTCCGGTCGAAGTCGGCGACGGCCCCGCTCAGCACCTGTCGGAAACGCTCGACCCGGCGTTCGGCGAGGCGCGCGAGGGCGACCGGAAAGCCCTCCCCGGTGTTGAACAGCGGGGCAACCTCGCCCAGGACGGCCAGCTCACGGGCCGCCGGGAGACCACCGCCGGCCGCGAGCGCGGCCACGATGTCGACAACGATCGTGTACGCGGCCTCGCGGGACACCGCGCCGGCCGCGAGCGCGGCGGCCACTGTCGTGCCGGTCAGCCGCCGCTCGATGGTGACGACTCGGCCTCCCACCGATTCCACCTGCGTGATCCGCGGCACCTGGAACGGCAGCGGCTGCGCGGCCAGTGCGTCGTGGAACGCTGCCGCCCGTCGGGACGACTCGGCCGAACCGGCGAACCAGATCTTCGCCACCCGCGAGTCGTCGACCTCGAAAACCGCGCCCTCCATGCCCTCGCCCAGCAGCTTCGGGGTGGTCGTGCCGATCCACTGCCGGAGCACAGCGGCCACCTGGTCCTCCGCGAGGTGACTCACGCCTCGGACACCTCCTCGGGCTCGGCGACCCAGGCGGAGAAGACCGGCACCCCGTGCCACGGGCCGGTGACGCCGTCGGCCCCGGCGTCGGTGGCGACGGCCACCACCGCGTACGGGTGGCCGAAGCGCAGCTCGGCGGTGCGGGCCACGCCCTCCGGCGGCATGCTGGTGATCCCGGCCATGCCGGTCACCGCCGCCGCCTCGAAGCCGTACCTGTCGAACCGGGCCACCGCCGTCTGCCATGCCTCGAAGCGCTCCACCGGCAGCGCCAGCGCCGTCGCGAGCGTGTCCACCGCGGCGGCGAAGCCGAGCGCCGGGGCGGTCAGGTCATGGTCGTTCCGAGCGGACCAGCAGGGCAGGACGGCGGTGTGCCGCTCTTCGCGGCCGTCGCGCGCCCAGGTGTGTACCCGTTCCTCGGTCAGCGTCCACAGCGGAGTCTCGCCGAGCGGCAGGTCGAACAGCGCGCGACTGCCCTCCGGTGGCGCGCCGTCGGCCGCGCCGGCGCTCAGGTCGTACGCAGTGGCCAGCACCTCGGCCGGTGGCACCTGCGGCGCGGCGGCCACCGAGAGGACGACCAGCCCCGCGCCGTCGGTCGTCTCGGCGGGTGCGGCGTGCACGATCACGTCACCGGCCCGCGCTGTGGACACGATGGCGCAGTGGTGGCCATGGCTCGGGCTGCGTAGTGCCCGCCGTAGTTGGCCGGCCCACGGGCTGTTGGCGCCGAGCGCGCGTGCGTCGGCGACGTCGAACGGGTTCGCCCAGGACACCCGGGTGGCCAACGCGCTGGCCAGGATGAACACCACGTCCCAATCGACCTCCAGGGGGAACGTCTCGATCAGGCCGAGGCTGTGCTCGCGCGCCCAGGCGTCCAACCCGGCCTGATCGGGCAGTGCGCCGACCTCGGTCGTGCTGGGCAGCGCGGCCCGCCACGCCGCCGGCCCGCCGTCGCCCTGCCCCGTTCGGTGCCAGAGCGCGGTGGCGGACCCGACCAGCGGGTGCGGCGCCTCCAACAGTGTTCGGGCCACCTCGGCCGCGCTCGGCAGGTCGGTGCCCAGCGCCTGCGCCAGCTTCGCGGCGGCTCTGTCCGCTACGGCCGGATCGCTGTCGGCCGTGGTGGCAGTGACAGCGAGCAGCAGCCAGGCACCGAGCGGGGAGGCGACGTGGTGTCCGTCGCCGGCCGTGGCGTGCAGCCGCGCGGCGTACGCGGAGAGCGGCCCGTGCAGATCGGTCCTCATGTCCCCACTCTGCCCGCCGGCCCCGCTCATGACCACAGCTCGAACGGCTCGTCGATCTCCGCGCCGGCGAGGAACGGGGTGATCAGCCGGGGGAGCTGCCCGGGATAGAACCGTTCCCGACTGGCGACCACCGCCGGCAACGGCCACCAGCGGAAGCCGAAGTAGTCCTCCCGCTCGTAGTCGAGCCGGTGCGCCTCGTCCACGTCCGGGCCGGGGCCGGCCAGCCGTACGGCGACGACAACCTCGTCCTGGACGTGCCGCAACTGGCGGTGCAGGAAGCTCGCCCGCCGCCGCCAGTTCGGCGCACCAACCTCGTCGGCGGTGATCACGATGCCGGTCTCCTCCCGCAGCTCCCGCACCGCCGTGTCGCGATAGGTCTCACCGGGATCCATGCCCCCGCCCGGCAGCTCCCACCAGGTGCCCAGCCGGGCGTGGTCCGGGTCGCGGGTGTGAAACAGCAACACCCGGTCGGCGCCGTCGGTGACCACCACCCGCACCGCGCGTCGCTCCAGGATCGGCAGGTCACGGGGCAGCTCGTTCATGGAGCCAGTCTGTCGTACCGCCCTCTTCGGCGGCGGGTAGGCTGCCCGCCGTGGCTGGTCTGTTGAGGAATGTCGCGGCGCGTATCTCCCGGGTCGGTGCGGTGATCCCGTCGCCCCGGCGTACCGGGCCGGCGCCCGCGCAGGTGGCCCGCCGCCGTCAGGTGAGCGCCCTGCAGCGTCGGGAGCTGACCTACGCTCCGGAGCGGGACGGTCAGGCCGACCCGGGCGAGATCGTCTGGACGTGGGTGCCGTACGAGGACGACCCCCGCCAGGGCAAGGACCGGCCGGTGCTGGTCGTCGGGCGGCACAGCCGGACCCTGTTCGGGCTGATGCTGTCCAGCCAGAGCGAGCGGGACGGGCAGCGGCACTGGTTCGCGCTCGGGCCGGGTGAGTGGGACCGCGACAACCGGCCGAGCTGGGTCCGGCTGGACCGGGTGCTCACCATGCGCGAGGACAGCATCCGCCGGGAGGGCGCCGTGTTGGACCGGCCCCGCTTCGACCGCGTCGGGCAGGCGTTGCGCGCCGGCTACGGCTGGCGCTGACCGCGCGGCGAGCAACCCCGGCAGTGGGGTAGCCCCACAGTGAGGCACCTGGCGGCGAGATCTATTCGCGGCCCGGCCCGACCGCGGCACCCTTCGTGTCCGGCGGCGGGTACGGCTGGTCGGCGAGGAGTCGGGCCAGGTGTGCGGTGTTGAGCGCCAGGGCCTTCGTGGTGCGGCCGGTGGTGTCGGGCTTGGGGCCGGCGTCGCGGTAGTCCACGGTCTGCAGTGCCTCCCCGACCCAGTAGGTCGCGGCGGGGGCGGCGATGGTGAACCCGACCTCGTTGAGCGCCTGCTGCACCTCGCCGATGGTGTGGTGGGCACCGTCCTCGTTGCCGACAACGGCGACACCGGCCACCTTGCCGTAGGTGAGGAGTCGGCCCTCGGCGTCGGTCTCGGAGAGTTCGGCGTCGAGGCGTTCGAGGACCATCTTGCAGACGCTGGAGGGTTGGCCGAGCCAGATCGGCGTGGCGATGATGAGCACCTGGGCTGCCATCAGCTTGTCGCGGATCGCCGGCCAACCGTCGCCGTCGCCCTCGTCCGTGGACACCCCGAAACGCACGTCGTGATCGACGACCCGGATCATCTCGCCCTCCACGCCCTGCACTGCCAACTCGGCGAGCACTTCCCGACCGAGCTGATCGGCGCTCGACGGCGCAGGCGACGGCTTGAGGGTGCAGTTGAGTACGAGGGCGCTGATGGTCGCCACGTCGGTTCCTCTCGGCGGTCATGATTCGGGTACTGGTTTCCCATACCCGGATAGGACGTCTCAGAACGCCCCGGCGGCCGGCAAAACCGCTGGGTCGGTGGCCGGAGCGCTGGCATGGTGTTCCGCATGGTGCAGGACGTCGCACGGCAGGTGGCCGAACAGGTACGGGCGGGCTTCGGCCTGCGCCTGTCCACGATGGAGCCGGTCACCTCCGGGGCGGACCAGCACGCCCGACTGTGGCTCGCTCGGGACGCCGACGGCTCTCGGTACGCGGTCAAGCTGAGCGGTGGCGGCACCTCGGCCGGCCTGGTCGTGACGGCGTACCTGGCCGAACAGGGGGTGCCGGGCATCGCCGCGCCGCTGCGGGCCGACGACGGACGGCTGTCGATCGACAACGACGGCCGCCGCCTCTCGGTGGTCCCATGGGTCTCCGACCGGCGAGCGCTCGACGGCCCGATGACCGGCGCGCACTGGCGCGCGTACGGCGAGGTGCTGGCCGCCGTGCACGAGGTGCCGGTGACCGACGACCTGAGCCGGCTGCTACCGGCGGGCGGCGCCGCGTACCCCTCGATCGTGACCGCAACCCGCGCGATGGCCGCGCGGCTGCGCGACCCGGACCCGGTCGACCTCGCGGACCCGCTGGTGATGGAGCTGGCGGGGGTGTGGTCCGCGGCGGCCGACCGGCTGGGGGTGCTGATCCGCGAGGTCGAGCACCGTGCCGTCGACCAGCGTGACCGGCCCGGCGCGAACGTCGTTTGCCACGGCGACCCGCACCTGGGCAACCTGCTGCTCGGCGCGGACGGGCGGGTCTGGCTGATCGACTGGGATGACGCGGTGCTCGCCCCGCCCGAGTGCGACCTCATGTTCGTCCTTGGCGGGGTGCTCGCCTTCGCGCCGATCACTGCCGAGCAGCAGCAGGCAGTGCTCGCCGGCTACGGCAGGACCGACGTCGACCTGGTGCGCCTGGCCTGGTTCCTCGCGGTCCGCGCGCTGGACGACCTCAGCGACTGGACCCGCCAGGCGTTGGACCTCGACGCCGAGGCGGCCGACCGGGATCGGGCGGCGCGGATCGTGCGAGGGCTGCTGTCACCGGTGGGTCTGGTCACCCTCGCCGATGCGGCACTGCGCGGTCTCGACCGGCGGCGCGTCGCGGGCCCGGCGTCCGTTCAGGGCGGCCACCACGCGGAATAGGGCTGAACGGTCAGCGCTCGCCGAGGAACGCGCTGTCGACCAGTTGGCGGGGCGATCGGGTGCCACCGAGGCTCTTCGCCTGGTACATGGCCGCGTCGGCGCGGCTGAGCGCGTCGGTGAGCTGGGCCGGGCCGCTCACCGGGGCGAGCCCGACGGACGCGGTGACCCGGACGCTGCACCCGCTCAGCCGGATCGGCGCGGCGACGGTCTCGCTGAGCCGGCGGGTGGAGTGCTCGATCCAGCGCCGGTCGACGGTGGGGCTGGAGAGCAGCCCGGCGAACTCGTCGCCGCCGAGGCGCGCCACGAGGTTGTCCCCGGCGAAGCCGGCGAGGCGTTCGGCAACGCTGATCAGCACCTGGTCGCCGGCGGCGTGCCCGTACCGGTCGTTGATCTGCTTGAAGTCGTCCAGGTCGAGCACCACGGCGATCAGCGGCTGGCCGGCGGCGTCGGTGAGCAGGGCGGCTGCCAGACGGTAGAAGGCGCGTCGATTGGGCAGCCCGGTGAGCGGGTCGTGACTGGCGGCGTGCCGTTCGGCGGCAAGCTCTGCCTGGAGGTGACCGATCTCGGCCTCGGCGCGCACCGCCCGCCGGCGTAGTTGCCAGGAGGAGAGCAGCGCGCCCGCCGCGCAGACGCCGGAGGCGACACTCATCGGATCCGGCACGAACCCTCCCATCGCCGCGACCGCCTCCAGCCTTCGGTTGACGCGGCACGCCGCGTCGGGCCCAGTTTTGCCTGATCGTTGCCCGTGTGGGGGTAACACAAAGTGAACGGATGGGCACCGATCATGTGCGTTATCATGCTCGCCGTCGGATGCAGATGCAATAGCAGATGCACGTGCAGAACCGTCCAATGTCGATACCGCACCTCCTCGCCGTCACCGCTCCTCCCACGGCCACCGGCGGGCTCGTAACAGAAAGACGCCCCCATGCAGCAGCCACCCAATGGCGTACCGATCCACCAGTTGCCTCCGCTGAGCTGGCAGAAGAGTCGCCGCAGCAACCCCAGCGGCAACTGCGTCGAACTGGCCGAACTGCCCGAGGGAGCGGGCATCGCGGTCCGCAACTCACGACACCCGGAAGGGCCGGCGCTGATCTACACGGTGGATGAGATCGCCGCCTTCGTTCTCGGTGCGCGGGACGGAGATTTCGACCACCTGATCAACTGACCGTCCGGGGGTGGGTCGTCCCGGCGACGGGACTTATTCACCGGCGCGGAGGAGTTCACCTCACTGTCGGTCCATGGCATGCTTACACGTCGGCCGGGCCGGGGCGCCCGGCCGTCGTGGGTCGGTGTCCGGAGGTCCGCACGTGACGATGGTTCCCGCCGAGGGTGGCCCGACAACCGGGCCGACCGTGCTGCGCATGCTGCTCGGCGCCCAACTGCGCCGCCTTCGGGAGTCCAGCGGGGTGACCCGGGAGGGCGCCGGCTGGGAGATCCGCTCCTCCGAATCCAAGATCAGTCGAATGGAGCTGGGCCGGGTCGGCTTCAAGGAGCGCGACGTCGCCGACCTACTGACCCTCTACGGCGTCACCGAGGACCACGAGCGTGACGCGCTGCTCAAGCTCGCGCGGGACGCCAACAGCCCCGGCTGGTGGCACCGCTACGGCGACGTGCTGCCCTCCTGGTTCCAGTCGTACCTGGGCCTGGAAGCGGCCGCCGCGCTGATCCGCAGCTACGAGGTGCAGTTCGTGCCCGGCCTCCTGCAGACCCGGGAGTACGCCCGGGCGGTCGTGCTGCTCGGGCACGGCGCGGCCGGTCCGGGCGAGATCGACAGACGTGTCGCGCTGCGGATGCAGCGTCAGCAGTTGCTCCACCGGCAGAACCCGCCGCAGCTCTGGGCCGTGGTGGACGAGGCGGCCCTGCGCCGGCCCATCGGTGGCGCCGAGGTCATGCGCGGTCAGCTCACCGCGCTCATCGAGGCGACCAAGTCGCCCCACATCCGGTTGCAGGTCATCCCGTTCGCCGCTGGTGGCCACGCCGCCGCTGGCGGCGCCTTCACCATCCTGCGCTTCGGCGACCAGGAGCTTCCGGACATCGTCTACATCGAACAGCTCACCAGCGCCATCTACCTGGACAAGCGCGACGATCTGGATTACTACGCGGTGGCCATGGAGCGGCTCTGCGTCGAGGCCGAGCCGCCGGAGCGTACGGCGGAGATCCTCGGCGACTTGCTGGACGACCTCTACCCGGCCTGACTGCCGACCGCGACGGCCCTGGCCTGGTCAACGACCGTGGACAGTGGGCCGGAGTCAGCCCGCCTGCCCTGACCGCTCGAGCCCTCAGCGGAAGACTCTCAGCGCACGTATTGACCGACGCCGACCGGCCGAGCTAGTCTCTGTATCGATACAGACTGGATCGATGCAGAGAGGTGCCGGTGAAGCCAACACTGCAAGCCGTGGCCGACGCCGTCGGTGTCTCGCGCAGCACCGTGTCCAACGCCTACAGCCGCCCCGACCAGCTCTCCGCCGCCCTGCGCGAGCGAATCCTGGACGCCGCCCGGCAACTCGGGTACCCCGGCCCCAACCCCACCGCGCGCTCCCTGCGCCGAGGTTTCGTCGGGTCGATCGGGGTGCTGTTCACCTCGCAACTGTCGTACGCCTTCACCGACCCGTTCGCGGTCCGCTTCCTGGCCGGCGTCGGCGCGGCGGCCGAGCGGCACGGCACCAGCATGCTGCTGGTGCCGCTGCCCCCGGCGGTGACCGACGCCCGACAGGCGGTGGAGAACGCCGCCGTCGACGGGTTCTGCGTCTACTGCGTCGCCGACGAGGACTGGGCGTTGGACGTGATTCGCCAACGCGGGCTGCCGTTCGTCAGCACGGCCGCCCGCGACGACGCCAGCGACGACGAACGGTTCGTCGGCATCGACGAGCGGGCCGCCGCACGCAGCGCCGCCGCGCACGTCGCAGGGCTCGGGCACCGTCGGGTGGCGCTGCTCGCCGACTCCGTGCTGCCCGACGCGCCGGCCGGCCCGCTCACAGTGACCGGGGTCGACCAGGTGCCGCATCCGACCACCCGAGGTCGGCTCAGCGGGTTCGCCGACGCCTTCGCCGAGGTCGGCGTCGGCTGGGCCGAGCTGACGCTGGTCAACGTCCCCGGCAACAGTCGCCCGGCGGCAGCCGCGGCCATCGCCGGGCTGTTCGACCAACCCACGCCGCCGACCGCCGTGCTGGCCGGCTCCGACGTCCTCGCGCTCGGTGTGCTGGACGCCCTGGCCGCACGGCCGGCCCATGATCGTCCAACCGTCTCGGTGACCGGCTTCGACGACGTCCCCGAGGCCGCCGCGGCCAATCTGACCACCGTCCGGCAACCGGCCGAGGAGAAGGGCCGGATCGCCGCCGAACTGCTGCTCGACCCGCCCGCGGACGTCGCGGCCGGTCACGTACTGCTGCCCACCGCACTCATTGTCCGGGGCTCCACCGGACCTGTCCCGAGGAGTTGACCATGGAACTTCCCACCGGATACATCACCGCGCTCGACGCCATGAACCGGCACGTCAACTCGGCCCGACCGGACGCTCCGGTCCAGGTCGAACACCCCCGCCGGGCCCTGCTCGCCCCGACCCGGCAGGCCACCGCCCTCGCCCTGCGCCGGCTCGCCGACCGCATCCAGCCACGACCGCTGCCCGCCACCCCGCGCTGCTCCTGACCCGCACCAATCCCATTCCGGTACGCACGGGACGAACAGTGTGGGTCCGGGCACGCAGAGTGGTCGACGGCGGTGTTGCCAGGCAGACTGGTGAAGCCATGTCGCCGCTCACGCCCACTCTCCGCCTCCACGACCGCTACGTACTGCACGAGCGGATCGGTCTCGGTGGCATGTCCGAGGTGTGGCGGGGCGACGACGAGGTGCTCGGGCGGCCGGTCGCGATCAAGGTGCTCGCCGGGCAGTTCGCCACCGACCCACAGCTGCGGGCCACCATCCAACGCGAGGCCCGTGCGGCCGCCCGGCTGACCCACCCACACGTGACCCAGGTGTACGACTACGCCGAGGCGACCCTGGCCGGCGGCGTCGTGGTCCCGTACCTGGTGATGGAACTCGTCGACGGTCACAACCTGGCCGACCGGCTGCGGACCGGGCCCCTGCCCTGGCCGGAGGCGGTCCGGGTGGCAGGGCAAATCGCCGCCGCGCTGGCCGCCGCGCACCGCATCGGCGTCGTGCACCGCGACGTCAAGCCCGGCAATGTCATGCTCACCGACACCGGCGCCAAGGTGCTCGACTTCGGCATTGCCGCGCTCGGCGGCCTCGACAGCCAGTCCGGCGAACCCCTGATGGGTACCCCCGCCTACTTCGCCCCGGAACGGCTGACCGCCGGCCCGCCCGACCCGGCGAGCGACGTGTACGCCCTCGGCGCACTGCTCTACCGCACCCTCACCGGGCGGGCGCCACTGCCCGTGCAGAGCTGGGAGGACGCGCTGGAAGTGCACCGGCGCGGTACCCCGGTGCCGCCGCTGCGGGTGCCCGGCCTTCCCGCCGACATCGCCGAGCTGACCGTCGCCAGCCTGGCCGCCAACCCGGCCGACCGGCCGAGCGCCGCGCACCTGGCCCGCCGCTTCGGTGCCGGTCAGCCGGTCGAGCCACCCACCGAGCTGCTGCGCATCCGACCGGCCGCCCACCCGCCCACCCTGATCGACCGGTCGATGGTGGCCCGCCCCGTCCCGGCACCCGCCGCACCGGCCCGACGCCGGTCGCGTCGGCCTCTCGCCGTGCTCGCCGCGGCCGTGCTGGCCGTGCTGATCGGCGTCGGCGTCCTGTTCGTGGAGAATCCGCTCGGCAACCCGGGCACACCCGACCCGGCCGAGATCGCGGCCGCGCCGTCGACCTCCGCCCCGGCTCCCGCGCCCACGACACACTCGCCGACGCCGGCCGCACCGTCGCCAACACGCCCCACCGCCAGCACCGCGCCCCCGACCATCGGGCAGCAGCTACCGGTCAGCTTCCGGGAGGTGAGCAGCGAGTTCGCCGCCGTCCTCGCCACCGCTGTCGCCCGCGGTGACGTCGACCCGAAGACCGCCGAAGATCTGCGTGACGACCTGGCCGACCTCAACCGCCGCACCAGGGACCGCGCCAAGCGCGTCGGCGACCTACGGGACCACATCGCCGAGCTGGTGCGGCGGGACCGTCTACCAGCGCAGACGGGCGCGAAACTGGACGCTTTGCTCAGCCGGGCCGACGCCTTCTCCACCAGCCGTACGGACGACTGATACTGCCGTCGATACCGCTGGCATGATGTCCCGATGCGGACACGTCTGATCTTCGTGCGACACGGCGAGTCGGTCCACCAGCTCGAAGGAATCATCGGTGGGCCACGTGGCTGTCGGGGCCTCACCGCCCTCGGCCACGAGCAGGCACACGACCTGGCCAACCGGCTCACCGGCGAGGTCGCCGTCGACGGGCCGGTGGCGGTCTACTCGTCCGTGCTGCGCAGGGCCGTCGAGACCGCGCAACCGATCGGTGCGGCGTTCGGCGTCCGGCCAGTGGCCGACTGTGGTCTCTGCACCTGGCACACACCCCCGTACGCCGACGGCCTGCCGACCGCCCTCTTCCGCACCGACCACGCGGTGGCGGGCGGCGGTGTGTTCCGACCCTTCGAGGAGGGCAACGAGAGCTGGGCCGAGCTGGTGGTCCGCGTCAGCCGCGCGATCATGGAGATCGCCCACCGGCACCGGGGCTCCACAGTGGTCCTGGTCGGCCACAGCGAGACCGTCGAGGGCGCGTTCCACGCGCTCGCCGCGCAGCCGGTCTTCCGGGCGTTCGACCTGGACGTGCCACCGGCCTCGATCACCGAATGGACCACCGACCACGACCCCGGCGGTTGGCCGCCGGCCCGCTGGACGCTGCGCCGCTTCGCCGACACCGGCGGGTGGGCCAGGGGATGATCCGGGCCGCACCGCGCGCGACCAGCTTGGGCATGCGGTGGCGCTAGTCGGCGGCCAGGATCTGCTCGCGCAGGATCTCCGCGTGCCCGCAGTGCTGGGCGAACTCGCGCAGCACGTGCAGGTAGACCCAGCGCAGCGGCAGCGGGCCGCGCCGGTTGCCGCGAAGCAGGTCGTCGAGGCCCAGGCTGGACGTGGCGCGGCGGGAGGCTTCGCAGGCTTCCCGGTGCGCGCGCTGGACGGTGGCGATCGTGTCGGCGTCGTCGAGGATGAACGACTCGTCCGGCGTGGCGGGGATGCCGATCTCCGAGCGGGGTCGACAGGTGACGGCCTCGTCGAACCAGACCTTCTCCACGAACGCGGCGTGCTTCACCAGACCCAGCAGCGTCGTCCGGGACGGCACCAACGACCGGCGCGCCTGCTCCTCGGTCAGCCCGTCCAGGTAGCCGTTGAGCGCCCTGCGGTGCTCGTCGATGAACGCCTCGAACTGCGCCTGGGCCGACTGGCCGACCACATCATCGGCGAAGGTCGGAGGAAAGGAGGTCATCCCGGAAGCATTTCAAGGTCATCGCCGCTGCGCAAACAGCACACTCAGCCGAAGGAGAGAAGAGCACCGCGCTCGTCGAAGCGGGCGGTGCCCGCCCAGGCGATCTCCCAGCGGTTGCCCTCCGGGTCGGCGATGTAGCCGGAGCGCCCACCCCAGGACCGGTCGGTCGGCTCCGCCACGACCGTCGCGCCTGCCGCGACGGCGGCTCCGAACGCCGTGTCGACCTCGTCGCGGCTGTCGACGTTGCAGGCCAGCGTGACCCCCGACCAGCCACCGGCCGGCGCTGGTACTCCCGGCGCCGCCTCGGCGGCCAACTCCGCCAGCGGGTAGAGCGCCAACAGCACACCACCGAGCAGGAAGCCCGACCAGCCGTCGTCACTGGCCGGAAGCTCGGGCCACCCCAACGACCGATAGAACGACCGCAGCGCGGCGACATCGCGCGCTCCCAGTGTGACCACTGACAGTCGGGAGGGGACGGTGCTCATGGGCCGATCCTGCCCGAGACGTACGACAGGTGCCAGGAGTCGCCGTTCAGTCGGCGCGGCCGGAGAAATGGTCGGCAAGCACCGGTGCCAGCACGTCAACCGAAACACCGTGCCACTCGCCGGGCAGCGTCCGGTGCCGCCCCGCTGGCAGCGCTTCGGCCACCCCCTGTGCCCAGCCGTGCAGCCGTGCGTCGCTCTGCGCGCTGTCGAGCACCAACGTCGGGATCGTGAGTGCGGTCAGTGCCTCGGCAGGTAGGGCCGTGAGCAGGGTGAGGTCGTACACCAGGGTGTGCGCCAAGGCCTCCATGGCCGGCCAGCCCGGCCCGTCGCGCATCCCGTCGACGAACTCGGCGGGCACACCGATGCTGCGCTGGAAATGCAGCATCGCATCACCCGGACGGCCGGCGGCGACCAGTTCGGTGATGTCCGCGGCCAGGCCCGGATCGCCAGTCGACTGCTCGTCCTGCGTGAACGGCGGCTCCAGCAGGGCCAGCCGGGTGACCGACAGGCCGCCGGTCGCGGCGAGGAGCGCCAGCACCGCCCCCGAGGAGAAACCGTAGAGGGCTGCCGAACCGCCGGACGCGCCCTCGATCAGGGCCTGTAGATCCTCGACCTCCCGCTGTGGCGCGTACGGAGACGTGTCGGAACTCTGCCCCCGGCCCCGCCGGTCATAGGCCAGCACTGTGAACTCCTCGGCCAGGTGGGCAGCCAGCGACCTCATCGGGCCCATCTCGCGGAACCCGCCAGCCGCATCCACCAGGATCACCGCGGGACCGGCGCCGCTGCGCTCGTAGGCGATGGTGGTGCCGTCCGCCGAGCGGACCGTGCCGGTCGTCGTGGCCTCGGCCATGCGCTCCTCCTCGTGTCGGTGACACTGCCGCACGCTAGGGGATGGGTCCGACGTCGACCGCCCAGTCACCCGATGCTGACGCTAAGCGATTCGCCCGGTCCAGTGTCCGCGCGGGCGTACACCTCGCCGTCCGGCGTCCAGACACCCGAGCGCCCCGCCGCCTCGGTGTAGCCACCGCCGGTCGACCCGGCGAAGCTCGCCACCGCCACCCAGACCCGGTGCGCCGTGGCGATCCGGTGCGCCCGCTGGTCTATCACGGCGGCGTCGCGGGCCGACTCCAGGACGCCCGCCGCGTACACGTCGATCCCGAGCGCCGCCGTCCGGTCCGCATGCGCGGCCACGCCGGTGTCCTTGCAGATCGCCAGCCCCAGCCGCCAACCGTCCACATCCAGCACGACCGGCGCGTCGCCGGGCCGGAAGCGACGGGCCTCCGCGTCCCCCAGCCACATCTTCCGGTACGCCACCGTCGCACCGCCGCCGGTAACCGCCAGCATCGCGATGTGGTCACCGGTGACCGGCGCACCGACCAGGGCCAGCGCACCCGCCTCGGCGCACGCCTCGACCAGCGGCGCCAACCGCGGGTCGTCGACCGACACGACCGGCGCGTCCAACTCGTACCCGGTCAGCGACAGCTCCGGAAAGACCACCACTCGGGCGCGCGCCGCGCGGACCGCGGCGGCGTGCGCCCGCGCGTTTACCGCGACATCCAGGGGTACGCACGGCGGCTGGACCACGGCGAGCCGCAGCGGGGTGCGGCTCTCCACACCCCCACCGGTGTGGTCGACTCGCGCGGTCGGGCGGTCGGCCCCATGGTCGGCTCTCAGGATGACTTCGTAACGTGGGCGCATGATTCGAACGTCCCACGCCGTGTTCGCCACCGGAACCCCCGCCGCCGCAGCGGAGCCACCACAGGACGGGATCGTCGGCTACGTCACCGACCTGGTGGAACGACTCGGCGGGCCGGGTGCCGGCCTGGCGGTGGCGTTGGAGAACCTCTTCCCGCCGATCCCCAGTGAGGTGATCCTGCCGCTGGCCGGGTTCGTCGCCGCGCAGGGACGGATGAGTCTGGTCGGTGCGATCTTCTGGACCACGCTGGGTTCGGTGGTGGGCGCGCTCGCGCTCTACCTGATCGGCGCGGCCCTGGGGCGCGACCGGATGCGCGCCATCGTTTCCCGGCTTCCGCTGGTCAAGCTCAGCGACGTGGACCGGACCGAGGCGTGGTTCCTGCGGCACGGTGTGAAGGCGGTCTTCTTCGGCCGGATGATCCCGATCTTCCGGAGCCTGATCTCCATCCCGGCGGGCGTGGAGCGGATGCCGGTGACCACGTTCCTGCTCTACACCACGCTGGGCAGCCTGATCTGGAACACCACATTCGTGCTCGCCGGCTACCTGCTGGGCGACAACTGGCACCTCGTCGAGGGCTACGTCGGCACGCTTCAGAAAGTGGTGATCGTGGTCTGCGTGGCGGCGGCCGTCTGGTTCGTCGGGTCCCGCGTGCTGAAAGCCCGCCGCGCCGCCCGCAACCCCGAGCCGACCGAACCCGAGCAGAGCGAACTGGACGGGATGCCCGACCCGGGGGGTCGCGGCACCCTCTACCGAAGCGGCTCGTGGGCCTCGGACGAGCGATAGCCCCCTCTTCTTCTCCTCCACCCCACGCGCCACACCCCGGGGTCGCGTGCGGGCGGGTCAGATGACGCAGAGCAGGAGAAGAGGCGTGGTGCGGAAGGCGGGCGAGATGGTGGGGGAGCGGCGGACCGGCAGGCGGTGGCTTCGGCTGCCGCTCGGCGTCGCCGTCGGCATCGCGACGGCCGCCGTCGAGTTCGCCTTCCTCGCCGTCGCGGCCGCCGCATCCAGCGTGCGCGCTGTCGCGCCTGCGGCCGGCCATCGGGTTGCCGGCCTGACCGACCGGTACGGGGGGCGGCTGGTGCGGATGGAACATCGCCGCCTCGTCGGGCTGCTCGCCGCGGAGGATCTGCCCGCGCCGATCACCGTGGCGACCCGGCGGCAGCTCGGGTACCTGGCCGCCCGACTGTTACCCGGCACGCTCGGCCTGCTGGCGTACGCCGTGCTCGGCGTCGGCGTGGTGCTGGCCGGGATCGTGCTGCGCGCGGCGGTGCGCGGAGAGCTGACACTCCTCGACGCCCTGTCCCAGATCGGCGTCGGGGCGGTGCTGTTGCTGCTCAACGTTCAGGCCGTTGCCAGCATCGCCGCGCTGGACATCCGGCTGGCCCGACGACTGCTCGGGCCGGGAAGTCGGGCGGAGCTGACGCGGCGGGTCCACGAGCTGACCACCAGTCGGGCCGGGGTCATCGCCGCGGTCGACGCCGAACGGCAGCGCATCGAACGCGACCTGCACGACGGCCTCCAACAGCGGCTGGTGGCCCTCGGCATGCTGCTCGGCAGAGCCCGGCGCGCCCGCGACGCCGACCGCACACACGCACTGCTCGCCCAGGCGCACGAGGACGTGCAGCGGGCCATCGAAGAGTTGCGCGAGGTGGCGTGGCGGGTCTACCCGTCAGCACTGGACGACAGCGATCTGGGCGAGGTCCTGGCCATCGTCGCCCGCGGATCCGAGGTGCCCGTGCGGATCCGCTGCGAGCTGCCCGTCCGCCCCGAGCGGCAGGTCGAGACGGTGCTGTACTTCGTGGCCTGCGAGGCGCTCACCAACGCCGCGAAACACGCCGCCGCTACCCTGGTCACTGTCGACATCGGAGTACGGGATGGGTGGATCCGAATGCGCGTACACGACGACGGCATCGGCGGGGCGGAACCGACCGGACGCGGGTTGTCCGGACTGGCGCGACGGGTCGCCGCGCTGGACGGCCGGCTGCTGGTGACCAGCCCCGCCGGCGGTCCGACGACAGTGCTGGCGCAGCTGCCGTGCGGCTAGTCCTCGCCGAAGACTCGACGCTGCTCCGGGAGGGCCTGACGCGGCTACTCGCCGACGAGGAGCACGAGGTACTCGCGGCGGTCGCGACCGCCGACCAGCTTGTCGAGGCGGTCGGACGATCCCGTCCCGACGTGGTCGTCACCGACGTCCGAATGCCACCCAACCACACCGATGACGGGCTACGGGCCGCCCTGGAGATCCGTCGTCGGTGGCCCGACACCGGAGTCCTCGTGCTCTCCCAGTACGTGGAGCGGCGTTACGCCGGACGGCTGCTCGCGGACCGTCCCGAGGGAGTCGGCTACCTGCTCAAGGACCGGGTCGCCCAGGTGGACGACTTCCTCGACGCACTCGACCGGGTCGCCGCCGGAGGCACCGCCCTCGACCCGGAGGTGGTCCGTCAGGTGGTGGCCGGCTCGACCCGACCCGACCCGTTCGGTCGGCTCACACCGCGGGAACGGGACGTGTTGCACGAGATGGCACAGGGGCACACGAACCTTGCCATCGCCCAGCGGCTGCATGTATCGCAGAGCGCAGTCGAGAAGCATGTCAACGCCATCTTCGACAAACTCGACCTCGTACACACAACGGGCTACAGCCGGCGAATCCTCGCAATCCTGCGCTACCTGGGCTCGTAGGCCGGGCATCCTCGTAGTCCGGGCACCCTCGTAGTCCGGGCATCCTCGTAGGCCGGGCACCCTCGTAGTGCGGGCATCCTCGTAGGCCGGGCGCGGCGGCCGGTCCAGCCTGCGGAATCAGGGGCCGTGCAGGTGCGGGCCGGGCAAGCCATGCGGGTCTGGGGCCGTGCAGGCGCGGACCAGGCAAGCCATGCGGGATCGGACGCCGGGCACGCGGGGGCCGGGCCCGGCATGATCGACTCGGGTTCCTTGATGTCGGGGTGTCCCGGCGTCCGGGATGCCCCGCCTTCCGTGAACCCGAGTGGATCAAGCGGGTGAGGGGCGATTAGGCGCCAGGGGTTCCGGTGGGTGTGGGTGGTTTGGTCGTTGGTGGGGGTTTGTGGGGTGTGGTCGGGCGCACTCGTGGGCCGGAATCATGGCCGGGCCGGGGTCGTTACACACCCTGACGATCGCAGCACCACCGACCGGCCGCCCGACCCCGAGGGCTGGTCGCGCCGGGTTGGAATGCCGATCCGCGCTCGGTCGTTACGACCCCCACGAACGACCGCAGGCGCCGCCGCGATGAGGGTGCCGACGGGTGGGCCGATCCCGGAATGACCCCGGCCCCCCGGTCGTTGCAGTCCCCACGAACGACCGCAGGCACCGCCTCGACGAGGGTGCAGGCAGGTGGGCCACCCCGGAATGACCCCGGCCCCCGGGTCGTTACAGAGGGTCCCGGCGCCACGAGCCCCCCGGCTCGGCAGGTCGCCGACCCGACGCCCCACACGGTGTCACCCCCCAAGACTTTTTCCCCGTTGTTAGTTGCAGCGCCGGACGAGGTGCTCACACCCATCAACCGCCGTTCCCCCCATTTTGGCGGTGTGGGTGTTCTACCCCCGAAGGAGCTACCCCCATGAACACGATCTTCCGTAAGAGCATGCTGTCTGTTGCTGGTCTCGCGTTCGCCGGTGGTGTGTTCGCCGGCCCGATCGCCGCCCACGCCAACCCGGTGGATGCCAAGCCGGTCGCGGTCACCGTGCAGTCGGCGGCGCCGAAGTCGGAGGGCGACCAGTCCCACATCAGCCTCAACGACGAGCAGACCGCGAACGTGAAGGCGATCATCGCCGCCGCGAAGAAGGCCGGCCTGCCGGAGCGGGCCGCGGTCATCTCGATCGCGACGAGCCTGCAGGAGTCCAAGCTGGAAAACCTGGGTCACCTGGGCGACCTGAACGACCACGACTCGCTGGGCCTGTTCCAGCAGCGCCCGTCCAGTGGTTGGGGCACGCCGGAGCAGATCACCGACCCCGCCTACTCCACCACCGCGTTCCTCAAGGGCTTGAAGCAGGTCGACGGGTGGCAGGACATGGCCCTGACCGACGCCGCGCAGACCGTACAGGTCTCGGCGTACCCGGACGCCTACGCCCAGTGGGAGCAGCAGGCCGCTGACCTCGTCGGCCAGCACTGGAACAGCTGACCCGCGTCACAGCACCACCGCAGCACCGCACCACGGCACGGCACGGCACGGCACGATGACAGCAGGACACCGACCGCTGGCCGGCACCCGCAACCCCGGGTGCCGGCCAGCGGCACTTCCGTCTCCATGTGCGGCAGATACATAGTCGCTGGTCGCGGATCGCCGCGCCGCCGGGTGCCGCCGGAAGCGGATGCCGCGCTGCCAGAAGCGGATGGCGCGGTCCGGTCACCAGCAAATCTTGGACGGTTTCCGTTCTGCCGTAACGGAAACTGTCCAAGATCTCGTGGGTTCTAGCCGAAGGGTGGCGCGTTGGCGGGTGTTGTGGTCGTGAGGCGACCGCTGTCCAGCGATGGGACCCGGCGGCGGGCGGCCCGGCAGCGATGGGACCCGGCGCCGGAGCGGCCCGGCGCCGGAGCGGCCCGGCGCCGGAGCGGCCCGGCAGCGATGGACCCGGCGGCGGAGCGGCCCGGCGGCGATGGGACCCGGCGGCGGAGCGGCCCGGCGGGGCAGTGTTACCGCCACGCGGCGGGACGGCCGGGCGGTGCGATCGGATGGGTGGGCTGGGTGGAGCCGGGGAACAACGCGGGGTGCGGGCTGGTTGTGGAGGGTGTCGGTGTGACTCAGTGTCCCCGGGCCTCACCTAATATCGCCTTCGCGGAATACCGTTCGGCTGGAGCCGCGTCGTGCCACTCGCCGAGAGGCGACCTGCACACCGACACCAGCGCCGCCCCCGGCCCACCGGCTGGGGGCGGCGCTGTCTGTGCTCATCCGTCAGAGCGTCGCGGCACAATGTCCGGATGACTGACGCCCAGCCGTGGTCCGAGCAGTCGGGCGTACTCGTGCTCCCCAGTGGGGCGACGGTGCGCGGACGCCGCGTCGCTGACGCGGCCCCGCCCGCCGACTTCGCCGTGCTGCTGGCACCTGGTCCGGAGCCGGCCTGGCCGCACCGACGGATCCGGTGGCCCGATTTCTGGGTGCCGCTCGACCCTGCCGAAGCCCTCGACGTCCTGCGGGAGGCGCTGCGACGGGCCCACGACGGTGAACGTGTCGAGGTGGCCTGTCGGGGTGGGGTGGGTCGTACCGGAACGGCCCTGGCCGCACTCGCGATCCTCGACGGTCTGCCGGTCGAGCGGGCGGTGCCGTGGGTGCGGGCCGGCTACCACCCGAAGGCGGTGGAGACCCCCTGGCAGCGGCGCTGGCTGCGCCACGTCACCTGACACCGCCGCCGCCGGTGCGCCGCCGCCGGTGCGCCACCGGCGGTGTCAGCCCTGGCCGACCACCGCCGGGTTGACGTACTCGCGGAGGTGCTTGGCGGTGAGGGTGTCGCCGGTGGCGACCAGTTCGGCCGGTGTGCCGGTGAAGACGATGCGGCCACCGTCGTGACCGGCGCCGGGGCCGAGGTCGATGAGCCAGTCGGCGTGTGCCATGACCGCCTGGTGGTGCTCGATGACGATCACCGTGTTTCCGGCGTCGACCATCCGGTCGAGCAGGGCCAACAGTTGGTCCACGTCAGCCAGGTGCAGGCCGGTGGTCGGCTCGTCCAGGACGTACGTGGTGGTCTTCTCGGCCAGGTGGATGGCGAGCTTGAGTCGTTGCCGCTCCCCGCCGGACAGGGTGGTCAGCGGCTGGCCGAGGCTGAGGTAGCCCAGCCCGACGTCGACCAGCCGACCGAGGATGACGTGCGGGAAGTACGCGTACGCCTCGGTGACCGACATGGTCAGCACCTCGTGAATGTTCTTGCCGCGCAGCGTGTACGTGAGCACCTCGTCGGTGAAGCGTCGCCCCTCGCACCGTTCGCAGACGCTCGCGACGCCGGCCATCATCGCCAGGTCGGTGTAGATGAGCCCGATTCCCTTGCAGGTCGGGCAGGCGCCCTCGGAGTTGGCGCTGAACAGCGCGGCCTTGACCCCGTTGGCCTTGGCGAAGGCGGTGCGGATCGGGTCGAGCAGCCCGCTGTAGGTGGCGGGGTTGCTGCGCCGTGAGCCGCGGATCGGGGACTGGTCGACGATGACGACCCCGGACCGGCCGCGCAGCGACCCGTGGATCAGTGAGCTCTTGCCGGAGCCGGCCACGCCGGTGACCACTGTGAGGACCCCGAGCGGGATGTCCACGTCCACGTCGTGCAGGTTGTGCAGGTCGGCCTGGCGGATGGCGAGTTGCCCGGTCGGCCGGCGCACGTCGGAGCGCAGTGTCACCCGGTGGTCCAGGTGCCGCCCGGTGAGCGTGTCGGAGCGGCGCAGGCCGGGGATGTCGCCGGTGAAGCAGATCCGACCGCCGTCGGTGCCGGCGCCCGGTCCGAGGTCGACCACGTGGTCGGCGATGGCGATGGTCTCCGGTTTGTGTTCCACCACCAGCACGGTGTTGCCCTTGTCGCGCAGCCGCAGCAGCAGGTCGTTCATCCGGGCGATGTCGTGCGGGTGCAGGCCGACGGTGGGTTCGTCGAAGACGTACGTGACGTCGGAGAGGCTGGAGCCGAGGTGCCGGACCATCTTCACCCGTTGCGCCTCGCCGCCGGAGAGGGTTGCCGACTCGCGGTCCAGGCTGAGGTAGCCCAGACCGATCTCGACCAGGGAGTCCAGCAGGTCGCGGAGGTTGGCGACCAGTGGCGCGGCCCCGGGGTCGTCGACGGTGCGGGCGAACGCGGCCAGGTCGCTGATCTGCATGGCCGAGCAGTCGGCGATGGTGAGCCCGGCGATCCGTGATGACAGGGCCGCCGCGTTGAGTCGCGTGCCGCCGCAGTCGCCGCAGCTGGTGAAGGTGACCGCCCGGTCGACGAAGGCGCGGATGTGGGGTTGCATCGACTCGCGGTCCTTGCTCAGAAGGAGCCGCTTGACCTTGACCGCCAGCCCTTCGTACGTCCAGTTGTTGCTACCCACCTTGATCTTGGTGGCCGGCTTGTGCAGGAAGTCCTCCCACTGTTGCGGGGTGAAGTCCTGGAGTTTGACGTCCGGGTCGAACAGGCCGGAGCCGACGATGGTCTGCCAGTACCAGGAGTCGACAGCGAAGTTGGGCACGGTGATCGCGCCGTCGTTGAGGGAGCGCTCGACGTCGACCAGCTCGTTGACGTCGAGGTCGGAGACCCGGCCCAGCCCCTCGCAGGTGGGGCACATGCCCTCGGGCAGGTTGAAGCTGAACGCCCCGGCGCCGCCGATGGACGGCTGGCCGAGGCGGCTGAAGAGGATCCGCAGCATGGCGTACGCGTCGGTGGCGGTGCCGACGGTGGAGCGGGAGTTGACCCCCATCCGCTCCTGGTCGACGACGATGGCCGCGCTGAGGTTGCGCAGCGAGTCGACGTCCGGACGGTTGAGGTTCGGCATGAACGACTGGAGGAACGCGCTGTAGGTCTCGTTGATCATGCGCTGGGACTCGGCGGCGATGGTGCCGAAGACCAGCGACGACTTGCCCGACCCGGAGACGCCGGTGAAGACGGTCAGCCGGCGTTTGGGGATGTCGACCGAGACGTCGGCGAGATTATTCTCCCGCGCTCCGCGTACCTCGATCATGTCGTGGCTGTCGGCGGCGGACCATGCTGGCTGCGACATACGAACCCTTCACGGAATCGTGGCGGGACTTTGCCCCGCCGGGCACTGGCGGGTTCCATTGTCTCATTCATCCCCATGTAGACAGTTCTGGTGAACTCCGAGCGCGCACCGAAGCACTACGCCCCGTAAAGTCTCAAATCACGTCGTAAGCGGTACGGTGGCTCGCGTGGACGTCGCCTCGAAGGATCGGCTGCGCGCCGTGGACCTGGCGGCCACCGTCGGGATCTCGGTGCAGCAGGTGCGCAACTACGTCGAGTTGGGGGTCCTGCCTCCGGTGCGCCGCACCGCCAGCGGCTACCGGATCTTCACCACCGAGCACGCCCGAGCGCTGACAGTGGCGCGGCGGTTGGCCGAGGGGCACGGCTGGAGCCGTACCCGGGAGATCATGGCGGCGGTGCACACGGGTGACCTGCCGGCGGCCCTGGCGGCGCTCGACGGCGGCCATGCCGAGCTGGACCGGGAACGCGCCGAGATCCGACGGGTGCTCGGCGCCTTCGAGACCGTGCTGGCCAGCCCACCCGCGGCCCGGCCCGTGCCACGCCACGGCGTCCGCATCGGCGAGGTCGCCGCCCTGGTCGGGGTCCGGACCTCACAGCTGCGGCTGTGGGAGGAGCGCGAGCTGCTGCGGCCGGGCCGCACCCCGGGCACCAACTACCGGGTGTACGACGAGGCGGAGCTTCGCGCGGCGCAGGTCATCGCGTTGCTGCGCCGGGGCGCGTACCCGTTCGAGATCATCGCCGCGGTGCTGGGCGAGCTGCGGACCACCGGGAGCGCCCAGCGGGTCCGCGCCGAGTTGGGCCGCCGCGAGCAGGAGCTGCACACCCGCAGCCTGCGCCGGCTGCGGGGTAGCGCCGCGCTGCACGACTACCTATGCGGTCGCGGCGACGCGAGTTGACCGGCATCCCGTCCCGCCGGGCGATCTTCCTGACTAGGGTCGGGCACATGAGAGCTGCGCTGCTGGCGGCCACGACGTCCGCCGTCCTGCTCGCTCCCGTGCCGGTCGGTGCGACGGGAGCGTCCGCCGCGCCGACGGTGCGCTGCCCCCGGGTCCCGGCGCCGGCGGCGTCCCGCCCACCCCGGCCGTCGCCTCCACCCGCCGTTCCCGAGCAACGGACGATCGGCGGCGCGGCGCTGGACACGGCCGGCCTGGTCGTGCCGGCCGGCGTCGTCGCGCCACCCAGGGTCACCGCCACGTCGTGGCTGGTCGCCGACCTGGACAGCGGCCAGGTGCTCGGCGGCTGCGGCCCCCACGAGTACGGCACACCGGCGAGCGTGCAGAAGCTCCTGCTGGCGGCCACGATGATGCCCAAGCTCGACCCGAGGCAGACGGTCACCGTCACCGACGCGGACATGAACATCGAACCCGGCTCCTCGGCCGTGGGCCTGGTCGCGGGCGGCCGGTACACCATCGAGACCATCTGGCTCGGGTTGCTGCTCAACTCCGGCAACGAGGCCGCCAACGCGCTGGCCCGACTCGGCAGCGGGACGGACAGCGCCGCCGGCGTGCGCGCCATGAACGAGCAGGCGCACCACCTCGGCGCCCTCCAGACGCACGCGGTCACCCCGTCCGGGCTGGACGGCGAGGGGCAGTTCACCAGCGCGTACGACCTGGCGCTGATCGCCCGTTCCTGCTTCGCCGAGCCGAACTTCCGTCGGTACGCGCTGACCGAGCAGACGTCGATTCCGCCCCAGCCGGCGCAACGCACCAAGGGCTTCGAGATCCAGAACGAGAACCAGCTCATCTACCGGTACCCGGGGGCGCTCGGCGGCAAGACCGGCTTCACCGATCTGGCCCGGCACACCTACGTGGGGGCGGCGGAACGCGGCGGGCGGCGGCTGGTGGTGACACTGCTGGGCGCCGAATCGGCACCGGTACGCGGCTGGGAGCAGGGTGCGGCCCTGCTGGACTGGGGTTTCACAGTGCCCCGGGACGCCGCCGTGGGTCGGCTGGTCGAGCCCGGCGAGCTGACCGCCACCCCCTCGGCGGTGCCGTCCGCGCTGGCGGCACCCGGCGCGCCCCGGCCGGCGGCGGCCAGTGGGCCCGCGCGTACCGGCTCGGAGTGGCTCTGGTCGGTGACCGCGGTGAGCGGCGCGACGGTGGTGGCGTTGTTGGGCGGCCTGCTGTGGCGGCGTCGCCGCCGGATGCTCTGACGGATCGACATCGGGCGCTGCCGTCCATAGACTCCGGTCTTTCTGGCACCACCAGTCCAGGAGGATCCCTGTGTCGAGTGAACTCGAACCGCGCCCCGCAGTGGCGGCACCCCGCCGGCCGGTGCGCGCCCTGACCCGCCTCGCGGGGGTGACAGCGCTCGCCGGGGCGCTGGTCGTCGGCTCGTCCGCCACCGCGCTCGCCGCCCCGGGCCCGTCGGCCGACTCGGCGGGCATCTCCGCCGCGCCGCTCGTGACTGTCGACGCCGCCACCCGACCGCCGCGCACCACCCACGGCCCGTGCGCGTACACCGAGACCCCGGACGAACCCGCCGCCCGGCCGGTGCCGCTGCCGCCCGACCCGCGACGCACCCCGTCTCGGGGCAGTGTCCGGGTGACACTGGCGACCAATCACGGGCCGATCGGGTTGACACTGGACCGGGCCGCCGCGCCGTGCACGGTGCAGAGCTTCCTGCACCTGGTGCGCAAGCGGTTCTACGACCGCACCCCGTGCCACCGTCTCACCGCCTACCCGACGCTGAGCGTGCTGCAGTGCGGTGACCCGTCCGGCACCGGCGAGGGCGGCCCGGGTTACCGCTATCGCGACGAGTTGCCGACCGACCTGCCGCCCGCGCCCACCGACCCGACCGGGGAGCGCCGGGTGTACGCCCGGGGCGTGCTGGCCATGGCCAACGCCGGGCCGGACACCAACGGCAGCCAGTTCTTCCTGGTCTACGCCAACTCCGCGCTGCGTCCCCACTACACGATCTTCGGCGAGGTCGATGGCGCCGGCCTGGCCGCGTTGGACCGGATCGCCGCCGGGGGAGTGGCGCCGACCGCCGAGGACCCGGCGCCGGTCGACGGCGCGCCCGCACTGCCGGTGACCATCCGCAAGGCCGTCCGCTGGCACCACCACTGACAGCGCGGCGCGGTGGGTGACCGTCGGTTGCTCACCGCGCCCGCCGTGGGGGGCGCTCGGTCGGGCAGGACCTCGCCGGAATTTTCGGGAACGGACCGGAACCGGTCCAACCGGTTTCCGACGCAGTTCCGGCCGTCACGTCGAGGCGGGCGACCCGGTCAGCGGGGCGGCGGTGCTGTCCCGGACGACCAACTCGGTGGCGAGTTCCACCCGGGGCGAGTCAATGCCCTCGCCCTGGGCCAGGCGCAGAACGGTCCGGGCCGCCAACCGTCCCATCTCGACCAACGGTTGGCGCACTGTGGTCAGTGGCGGTGAGGCCCAGCGGGCTTCCGGCAGGTCGTCGAACCCCACCACGCTCACGTCGTCCGGCACGCGCAGCCCGCGGCGCCGGATGGCCTCGTAGACGCCGAAGGCCATCTGGTCGCTGGAGGCGAAGATGCCGGTCGGCGGGTCGGCGAGGTTGAGCAGCGCGGTCCCGCCGGCAAAACCGGAGGCGTGGTAGAAGTCGCCCGGGTAGATCAGCGCGTCGTCCACCGGCACCCCGGCGGCCTCCAGCCCGGCCCGGTAACCGTCGAGCCGGGCCCGGCTGCACAGCAGGTGCGTCGGCCCGGCCACGAAACCGATGCGCCGGTGCCCGATCGCGAGCAGATGTTCGGTCGCGGCGAGCCCGCCGGCCCAGTTGGTGGCGCCGATCGTCGGCACGTCCATGGCCGGCACCCCGGCCGGGTCCACGACCACCACTGGCACGTTGAGGCGACGCAGCTGCGCGTGCAGCGGCGGGCTCAGATGCGAGGTCACGAAGATGACGCCGTCGGTGGCCCGGGTGCGCAGGTTCTGCAACCACTGCCGAGCCGCTGTGGGCTGCCGGTGGATCGCGGAGACCACGGTGCCGACGCCCGCACCGTGCCCGACATCCTCCACCCCCCGGATGATCTCCACGGCCCAGGGGCTGTCCAGGTCGTTGAAGACCAGGTCGACGAGACCGGCACGGCGAACGCTGCGGCTGGTGCGACGCCGGTAGCCGTGGTGGCGCAACAACTCCTCGACCCGCTCCCGGGTGTCCGGGGCCACATCGGAGCGCCCGTTGAGCACCCGTGACACGGTCGGCACCGACACCCCGGCCTCCCGTGCGATCGCGGTGATGGTCACCCTGCGTCCGTCGTCCGCGCCCACCCGCGTCTCCTTCACCGAGCCGGAGGAACGACCACCAGGCGTCGCCCACCGTGTGTCCCGAAACGGCGTGCCCGTTCCACGCGTCATCTTGCCTCACCGACGGGGGTTGACGACATGCCAGGTCGATCGAAGCTTCGCTTGAGTTGCGGAAAAGTTCCGGACTTTTTCCGGTCACTTTCGCTCGATGGACCACAGGGATCCTGGGATGGTGACCCTGGCCGGGCTGATAGACAGGACTCGTGCGCTTCCGCCTGGCCGTCGTGTTCGCGCTCGCCGCGCTGCTCGGCGGCTGCTCGCGGCCGGAGCCCCGCCCCGCGCCGGCCGCGCCGCAGCCGACGTCGGCGAGCCCCACACCCACTCCCGCGCCGACCCCGTCCACCTCCGTGGCGGCCGCGCTGCCGGGGTTCGTGGTGCTGACCGACCTCGACCCGCGCATTCACGCCGACATCCGGTACGCCACACCGCACAACTTCGTCGGCCGACCGATCACCGGCTACCGCGAGCCGCTGTGCCTGCTCACCCGGCAGGCGGCCGAGGCGTTGCGCCGCGTACAGGACGCCGCGCTGACCGGTGGGCACAGCCTCAAGGTGTACGACTGCTACCGCCCGCAACCGGCGGTGGACGACTTCGTCGCCTGGTCGAAGCGCCCCGACGAGCAGCAGACCAAGGCCGAGTTCTACCCGGACCTGGCCAAGAACCGGCTCTTCGCCGACGGTTACATCGGCGCGCCCACCGCGCACAGCCGCGGCAGCACCCTGGACCTGACACTGGTCGACGAGCCCGCCGCCAGCCAACCTCCGTACCGGGTCGGGCAACCGCTGGTCGCCTGCACGGCCCCGCGCGGGCAGCGCTTCGCTGACAACAGCATCGACATGGGTACGGGCTTCGACTGCTTCGACTCGCGGGCGCACACCGCCGACCCCCGCGTCACCGGGACGGCGCGGGACAACCGCCGGTTGTTGCAGCGGCTGATGACCGACGCCGGGTTCGTCAACTACGACCGCGAGTGGTGGCACTACAGCCTGCGCGACGAGCCGTACCCGGACACGTTCTTCGCCGCCCCGGTCGCCCGCTCCTCGGTCGGCTGACCCGCCCTGGGCCCGAGGTCAGGTCCAGTAGAGGATTCGGCAGGCGGGCACGCGGGCTGTCAGTTCGGCGGTGAACCAGTCGCGCAGCTCGGTCATCTGCTCACGCGGGTAGACGTACTTCACCGCGCCGAACTTGCCGTGCTTACGGGTGCGGGACTCCTCGTCCATCTCCAGTCGGGTGCGCGGGTACCAGCCGAGCAGCACCTCCTTGCTGCCCGGCGTGAACCGGTGGGTGATCAGCTCGGCGGTCAGATCCAGGTCCGGCACCCCGTCGACCGCCGCGCGGACGTGATCGAGCAGTTCGCCGTAGTGCTCCGGCCAGTCCGGCAGCGCGATGATCGGCGCGATGGTCAGCCCGACCGGGTAGCCGTCGAGGGCGAGCCGGCGCAGCGCGGCGAGGCGGTCCGGCACCCGGGCGGTGCCACCCTCGAACCGTTCGCTGACCGGGGCGCAGTTGACGCTGAAGCGGACCCGGGTCCGGCCGGCGTGCGGCAGCCCCACGAAGGTGTCCACGTCGGCGTACTTGGTGGTCCAGCGCAGTTGTACGGGGGCGTCCCAGTCGGCGAAGTGCTGCACCGCGCGCCGCCAACTGCCGGTCAGGTGCTCGAGGGCGAGCGGGTCGGTGTAGCAGGACGCCTCGAAGGTGGTGCCCTCGTCGGCGCGCCGCGCGTTGCGGCTGGTCACCGTGCCACGTCCGGCGTACGCGTTCAGCCCGGTGAGGATGTCGTCGAGGTCCGCGTACACCCGGGTCACCGGTGGGCCGGACAGGGATCCGGCGAGGTAGCAGTACTGGCAGTGCGCGGGGCAGCCCTCGGCCAGGTCGACCCGCCAGTCGGCGCTGGGCGCGATGGGTTGCAGGACGCGCCGCGCGGGTGGGCTCACCACGATCGCCATCGTCGACTTGGCCCGGGCGTAGGTCTCCCGGTCGGTCTGCCCGCGTACCCCGGTGAGCCGGTTGGCGCGCAGGTGTTCCACCTCGATACCGAGTGCCCGCACCCGCTCGACGATCCGTTGGCCGTGTGGGTGGTCGAGCGCGGCGGGGGTGGCCACCACCCGGCTCGGGGTCCAGCGGCGTGCCGACCGGGCCGGCGGCGCGAGGCCGGCCAGATCGCGGGTCGGCACACGTTCGCCGCTGGCGTCGTGCGGCGCGGCGGGTACGTCCACGGCGAGCGGCTGGTCGACGTCGACGGCGTCCGGGCTGGTCATCCGGCCGGGGTACCCGTTGCCGCAGGAATCCCACCCGATCGGTCGCCCCGCGATTGACTCCGCCCAACCGGAGCGCATAACCTTCCATCTATCTGTAAACCTTGTGAACAGATGCACATCGACGCGGCGGCGCGCGTCCCGACCGAAGGGACGATCAGGTGATCGCAGAACTCTCCTCCCGTACCAGACGGATCCTGTCGTTGTTCGTCGCCCTGGTCGTCGCGTTGACCGCCGGTCTCGCGGTCAACGCCTCACGCAGCGCCCAGGCCGCCCCGACGTTCAAGGTCCTGGCCTTCTACAACGGCACCTGGGACGCCGCGCACATCGACTTCGTCAAGGACGCCCGAGCCTGGTTCCCGCAGGCCGCCGCCCAGCACGGCTTCTCCTGGGAGGCCACCAACAACTGGGGCCTGCTGAACACCGCCAACCTGGCCCAGTACAAGGTCGTCATGTTCCTGGACGACGCGCCGCCCGCCGCGCAGCGCGCCGCGTTCCAGCAGTACGTGCAGAACGGCGGGGGGTGGTTCGGCTTCCACGTCAGCGCGTTCACCACCAACCCGTCGAGCTGGAGCTGGTACTACAACACCTTCCTCGGCACCGGCTCGTTCCAGACGAACACCTGGGGACCCACCCGGGTCACGATGCGCGCCGACAACCGCACCCACGCCGCCACCCGGAACCTCCCGGCGACGTTCCCGTCGTCGATCAGCGAGTGGTACTCCTGGAGCAACGACCTGCGGCAGAACCCCAACATCGACATCCTCGCCTCGGTCGACCCGTCCAGCTTCCCGGTCGGCACGGACCCCAACCAGTCCTGGTACGGGGGTTACTACCCGCTCGTCTGGAGCAACCGGCAGTACAAGATGCTCTACGCCAACTTCGGCCACAACGAGATGAACTACAGCACCAACACCGGGCTGTCGTCGACGTTCGACAGCGCGCAGCAGAACCAGTTGCTGATCGACGGGCTGCACTGGTTGGCAGGCGTCGGCACCGTCCCGCCGACCACGCCCCCGCCGTCCGACGGCATCTCGCCGACCGCCTGGCACACAGCGGTCAACCGGGCCAGCGGCAAGTGCGTGGACGCCCGGGCCGCGGCCAGCGCGAACGGCACCGCCATCCAGCAGTACGCGTGCAACAGCAGCACCGCGCAGCAGTACCAGTTCGTGCCGACCAGCGGCGGGTACCTGCGGGTGAACAACCGCAACAACAGCGCCCAGGTGCTCGACGTGACGAACCGGTCGACCGCCGACTCGGCGCCGATTCAGCTCTGGTCCTACAGCGGCGGCAACAACCAGCAGTGGCGGGCCGAGCCCGAGGGGGGCGGCTACTACCGCCTGGTCAACCGCTCCAGCGGCAAGTGTCTCGACGTCCCGGGTGCGTCCACCGCGGACAGCGTCCAACTCATCCAATACACCTGCAACGGCACCGCGGCGCAGTCCTTCCGGCTGGTGCCGCAGGCATAGATCTACTGCCGTAGCCTCTCGGCCATGGCGATTCCCGACCTGGTGCCGATCGCGCACGAGCCCGACTACCGCACCAGCACGATCGGCCACTACGACAAGGGTCAGTTCTTCGGCTCCGTCACCGCCACCCTTGAGGACGGTGCCGGAGCCGAAGACGACTGGTACCGCCACAAGCGCTGGTACGCGGTGCTGCACCGGTTCGACACCGACGGTGTGCACACCGACTCCGACATCTGGTTCGCCGGCACCAGCGAGGACGAGGAAGCCTCGATCGATCGGGCGGAGGCTCGCCTCGCCGAGTGGCTGGACGCCCTGCCCGGCCGGGTCTTCGCTGACATCGCCGTCCGGCTGTTCCAGGTCGAGGTCGACGGGCACGTCTTCGGGCTGGTCGACTGGTCCCACGAGTACGACGGCGCGGACCACGCCGAGTTCCTCCCCGACGACCTGGGGTTCGATCCGCCCTGGGACGGGGTCTACGACACCTGAGCGGCGCGAGCGAACCGGGCGGCGACGTCCCGGACGACGGTGCGCAGCTCCGGTGGGTCGAGCACGTCGAAATCGACAGCCAGCGTGCTGAGGAAGGCGGCGAGATTGCCCAGCGACTCGCCGCCGGTGTGCAGCAGACAGGCGCGTTCGTCGATCGCCTCCAGCAGGCCCGCCGTGGTGGGGATCCGTTGCGCCATCGCCTCGGCCGACGCGTGCAGGCGTACCCGGGCGGGGTGTGGCCAGGCCGTGGAGCCGACGCCGCGCAGCACGTGCGCGACCGCGTCGCCACCTGGTGGCTCCCGCGGCGCGAAGCGTGGGCCGGTCGGCACCCGGGGTTGGATCCGGTCGGCGCGGAACGTCCGCCAGTCGGCCCGGTCGGTGTCCCACCCCAGCAGGTACCACCGCCGTCCGGTGTAGACCAGACGGTACGGCTCGACGTCGCGCACGCTGACCGTGCCGTCGTGGCCGGCGTAGTCGAACCGCAGCCGCTCCCGACGGTGCGCGGCCGTGGAGACGGCGGTGAGTGTGTCGGCGTCCACTGTCGGGCCACCGCCCGCGGCGGAGACCGTCGCCGAGCGTAGGGCGTCCACTCGGTGCCGCAGCCGTGACGGCAACGACTGCTCCAGCTTGGCCAACGCCCGCAGCGAGGTCTCCTCGATGCCGGTCACCGAGCCGCCGGCTGCCGCTCGCAGCCCGACGGCCACCGCCACGGCCTCGTCGTCGTCGAGCAGCAGCGGTGGCAGCGCCGACCCGGCACCGAGCCGGTAGCCGCCGGCGACCCCCGGGTGTGACTCGATCTGGTAGCCCAGCACCCGCAGCCGCTCCACGTCCGTGCGTACCGTGCGGGTGGTGACCGCGAGCCGCTCGGCCAGCTCGGCGCCGGACCACTCCCGGCGCACCTGCAGGAGAGTCAGCAGCCGCAGCAGGCGCACGGAGGTCTCCACCATGTTCGCGAGTCTGCCCTACGGCTAGCGGGGATATCCATTGCGGACGTGCCGTGGCCCTCCTAGTCTCGTCGGTGCAAGGTCAACCGATGACACCCGAGGGGAGTACGCCATGTCGCGACGCGTCCGCACCGACGCCCGCTGGTGCCTGCTCTCCGCCGGCACCCCTTTGCAGATCACCGCCAAAACCCGTGCCTACCGCCCATCGCGGCGCAACGAGCCGGGGTGGCGCGACTGACGCCGACGCTGACGCGTCCGCCGGCCGCCCATCCCACCGGGATCGGGCGGCCCTTTCGTATCCGCGCACCGCCGCTGGCCGCCAAATATGATCATTAACGGTCACCGCACGACAGAAGGAGACCACGATGGGATTCACCCCCCTCGCCGGTACCCGGGCACCGGTCCGGGTCTGGACCGACCCGTACGCCATCGAGGCGCAGGCCGCCAAGCAGCTGCGCAACATCGGCGCGCTGCCCTGGGTGCAGGGTGTCGCCGTCATGCCCGACGTGCACTTCGGCAAGGGCGCCACGGTCGGCTCGGTGATCGCGATGCGGCAGGCCGTCTCGCCGGCCGCGGTCGGCGTCGACATCGGCTGCGGGATGTCGGCGGTCCGTACCTCGCTGACCGCTGCCGACCTGCCGGACGACCTGGCCGGGCTGCGCGCCGCGATCGAGGCCACCATTCCGGTCGGCTTCGCCCAGCGCAAGGACTCGGTCGACACCCGTCGGATCCGGGGCCTGGAGCAGGCCGGCTGGAACGACTTCTGGGGCCGGTTCGCCGGCCTGGACCGGCGGGTGGCGCAGCTGGAGACGCGGGCGCAGCGGCAGATCGGCACCCTCGGCGGGGGCAACCACTTCATCGAGGTCTGCCTGGAGCAGGGCGGCCCCGACGAGGGGCGGGTCTGGCTGATGCTGCACTCCGGGTCCCGCAACATCGGCAAGGAACTGGCCGAGCGGCACATCGGGGTGGCCCGGGGGCTGCCGCACAACGCCGACCTTCCGGACCGGGACCTGGCCGTGTTCCTCGCCGGGACGCCGGAGATGGACGCGTACCGGCGGGATCTCTGGTGGGCGCAGGAGTACGCGCGGCGCAACCGGGCGGTCATGCTGGCCCTGCTCTGCGGCGTGGTGCGTGAGCACTTCCCGCAGGTGTCCTTCGACGAGTCGATCTCGTGTCACCACAACTACGTGTCCGAGGAGAGCTACGACGGGGTGGACGTGCTGGTGACCCGCAAGGGCGCCATCCGGGCCGGCCGGGGTGACCTGGGCATCATCCCCGGGTCGATGGGCACCGGGTCGTACATCGTGCGGGGACGGGGAAACGCCGACGCGTACTGCTCGGCGTCGCACGGGGCAGGGCGTCGGATGTCTCGGGCGCAGGCCAAGCGGACCTTCAGCACCGAGGACCTGGCCGCGCAGACCGCCGGGGTGGAGTGCCGCAAGGACGCCGGGGTGGTCGACGAGATCCCCGGCGCGTACAAGGACATCACCGAGGTGATGGCCCAGCAGGAGGACCTGGTCGAGGTGGTCGCGCACCTCAAGCAGGTGGTCTGCGTGAAGGGCTGACGTGCCGTGCGGGCCGGGGAAACCGGCCCGCACGGCCGCTGGTCAGAAGCCGACGAAGACCCGGCGCAGGTCGTCGAGGGTCACCGAGCCGGTCACCTGCACCCCGTCGGGGGTGTGCTGGGGACCGAGCCGTCCGGTGGCCAGCCGCAGCCATGCCTCGGCCGGGGCCACCAGCTCCCCGTCGGGGCGCTCCGGCGCGTCGACGATCTCGACCTTCTCGCCCAGCCGCAGCCCGAACGTCCGCTCGGGCGCGTGCAGCCTGACCAGCACCGTGGCCTCCCGGCCGGCCAGCTCCTGGGGTCGGCTGGTCCAGGCCAGCATGCCGCCGATCTGGTCGAGCAGCAGCGGCACCGCTCCCGGCGTCACCGCCGCGAACCCGTTGAACGCCACCTCGGCGTCCCACTGGTGCAGGGCGAACTCGCTGAGCCGGAACCGGGCCGCGGTGGCCACGTCGACCGGCTCCGGCAGGAAGCCGAGGTCGATCCGCATCGAGGCCCGGGTCTCGGCGTCCAGCGCCTCGTACGCCTCGACCAGCCGTTCGTTCGTGGCGAGGAACCCGGCGGCGTGCTCGGCCGGGGCCATCGCGTCCCAGCGTGCCCAGACGCCACGGTTGAAGTCCCCGTCCGGGCCGGGCGCGCCGGAACGGGCGGCGTCCAGCGTCGCCAGGTTGATCTCGGCGCCGCTGCCCAGGTGGCTCAGCACCTGGGAGACCTGCCACTCGCTGGCCCCCGACGGCCGGAGCAGGTCGTCCTCCTTGAGGTCCCGTACGAGCGCGGCGAGCTCCTCGTGGCCCGCGCGCAGAGCTGTGATGATCTGGTCAGCAGGGGTCGACATGGATCTCCTCAAACGGATTTTCGACGATGGTCGGGACGCTACCGGACGTGGCCGCCGGCCGGCCCGCCCCGGTGTCGGGGCGCTCCGGCCGGCGGCCACGTCGCTCAGGCTCAGCCCATGTGCACGGTGTTGCCGGTCGGGATGTCCTCCTTGCGGACCTTCACCAGGACCAGGGTGGCCAGTCCGGCGAGCACGATCAGCGCAGCGCCCCAGGCGAAGGCCACCCGGTAGCCGTGCACCAGCGCCTCGACCTGGTTGACCGGGTTCGGTGCCCGTCCGACCAGGTAGGCGGCGACCGCGCTGGTGTAGAAGGTGTTCAGCAGCGCGGTGCCGAGCGAGCCACCAATCTGCTGGGTGGCGTTGAGCGTCGCGCTGGCCGCGCCGGCGTCGTGCTCCGGCACCCCGACCAGGGCGAGGCTGGACAGCGGGACGAAGGTGAAGCCCAGCCCCAGGCCCAGGACGACCTGCGCGGGCAGCAGGTGGGTGAGGAACGAGGTGTCCACGTCGATCTGGGTCAGCACCAGCATGCCCACGGCGGCGAGCGCCGAACCGGCGACCATCAGCGGCTTGGCACCCAACCGGGGCATGAGCTGGCTGGCGCCGCCCGCGGCGATCAGCACGCCGGCGGTGACCGGCAGGGACGCGAGACCGGCTTCGAGGGGCTTGTACTCCAGCACCACCTGGAAGTAGAAGGTCAGGAAGAGGAACGCCCCGAACAGGCCGGCGCCGATCAGCGTCGAGGTGAGGAACGCGCCGCCCCGGTTGCGGTCCAGCAGGATCCGCAGCGGCAGCAGCGGGTGGCTGGAGCGCAGCTCGATCACCACGAAGGCGGCGAGCAGCACCACGCCCGCGCCGATGAAACCGAGCGTCGCGGTGGCGTCCCAGCCGTCCTCGGCTGCCTTGGTGAAGCCGTAGACCAGGGAGACCAGGCCGGCGGTCACCACGATCGCACCGGGCACGTCGTAGCGGGTGTTGCCGTGGGCCCGGCTCTCCGGCACCAGCGGCAGCGCGAACGCGATGGCGATGGCTGCCACTGGGATGTTGACCAGCAGGCACCAGCGCCAGTCGGCGTACTCGGTGAGCACCCCGCCGAGCAGCAGGCCGACCGCCGACCCACCGCCGGCGATCGCGCCGTACACCGCGAAGGCCTTGGCCCGCTCGGTGGCCTCGGTGAACAGGACGGTGAGCAGCGCCAGCGCGGCCGGGGCGAGCAGCGCGCCGAAGGCGCCCTGCAACGCGCGGGCGGCGAAGAGCATCTCACCGGTGGTGGCCAGACCGCCCAGGGCGGAGGCGAGCGCGAAACCGGTCATGCCGACCAGGAAGGTGCGCTTACGCCCCCAGTAGTCGGCGATGCGACCGCCGAGCAGCAGCAGACCACCGAAGGCCAGCGTGTAGGCGGTGATCACCCACTGCCGGTTCGCGTCGGTGATCCCCAGGTCGGCCTGGGCCTGCGGCAGCGCGATGTTCACGATCGTGGCGTCCAGGACGACCATCAGCTGTGAGACCGCGATGACCGCCAGCGCGATCCAGCGCCGCGGGTGCGGTGCGCCTGTCGACGCCCCGGCGTTGGGCGCGCCGGGCGCGGTCGAGGTGGTTCCGGGCATGGTGAAGCCTTCCGTGTTGCGAATATCGGTGAATCAGGCCGGCGACGGACGGTCGTGCTGATAGCGGAGTACCGGGATCAGCACCTGGTCGACGACCTGGGTGAGGAATGCGTCATCGGCGGGTAGGCCGTGCGCGACGATGCGGGACATGGTGAGCGCGGGCGCCAGATCGTGGAACAACTCCCGCTCGCCGGCCTCCGGCGGGATCTCCCCGCGGGCGGCGGCCCGGACCAGGATGGCGGTGCTTGCTACCCGCCCGGCCGGCAGTACCTGGTGACGCACCAGGCGTTCCAGCTCGGGGTTGGTCCGCATGGCGAAGGTCAACGCCTGCATGAGGTCGCAGTCGGCAGTGCAGATCGCGGCCGTGGCCTTCAGCAACTCGATCAGGTCCCCGCGGAGGGAGCCGGTGTCGGGCGGGTTGTGGACACCCACGTGCCGGTCGCGCAGGGCGGCGACGACCAGCTCGGCCTTGCCGTCCCAGCGTCGGTAGATGGTGGCCTTGCTGACGTGGGCGCGGGCGGCCACGGCGTCGATGGTCATCCGGTCGAAGCCGACCTCGCGCAGGGTGTCGATGACGACGGTGAACAGGTCGCTGTCGGTGCAGCGCGGGGCCCGGGCTGCCGGCACCCCGGCACCCGCGCCCACCTGCTGACCACCCAGCATCCCGACCCCCCGCGAAACGATGTCGTACTGACACTAGTTCGCGGTTGGCTGATCGTGCAGGGTTTCGTGAGTTGCCTCGCATCCAGCCGGCGAAACGGTCACGTTTCACGGGGAGTCGGCCCGGGTGTCAGGATCAGCACGGGTCGCGCGGTCAGGAACCCAGCGCCACTTCCACCTTCTTGCGGGTTCCCCAGCCGGTGCGCCAGCAGGTGGCGACGCCGTACCAGCGGATCGCGCGCAGCACGACCAGGGCGAACACCACGGCGACGGGCGTGAGGAGCCAGGTGCCCCACTGGTAGGCCGTCGACTGGTCCGATCGTCGCACCGTCATGTAGCGGAGCGCCTGCCCGTACCCGACGATCAACGGCACGGCCACCAGCCACGGAATCGCCCTCGGATCGGGGTCGATGATCGGCGACAGGATCGCCACCGCCACGAACAGCACCGTCGCGACCACAGTCGCCGCCCAGCGCAGCAGATGCAGCCACCACGCGATCGACAGCAACGACAGGTACCGGACTCGCCACCAGGTCCTGATGAAGCTGCCGCGCATCCACCGCAGGAACATCCGGCAGAAGTGCCCGGCGTTCTCCGGCATGAGGGAGAACGCGAACGCCGACGGCTGCTGCACGGTACGTCCCCTGACCATCGCGAAGAGGGTGAGGAGGGAGTCGTCGGAGAAGGGCACCCGTTGGCCGAAGAACGTCTCCGTCAGATACGCGCCGAGGTTGTCGCGAACCACCTCCGCGCGGTAGGCGGCGATCGGGCCCGAGTTCACCCACACGCACCCGAACACCGACAGCGACGACCGGTCGGTGAGCTGCCCGGTCACCAGCCACAGGTCGGTGAACCGGGTGAGGAAGCTGCTGCGCACGTTCGCGGCCATCACCACCCCCGCGACGGACTGCACCGCCGGGTCGGCGAAGGGCTTCAGCAACTCGTCGAGGGCGTTCGGGTCCGAGATGGTGTCCGAGTCCACCGTCCAGTAGACGTCGGCTGCCGGTGTCGACCGCACCGCGGCGGCCTGGGCGTGCCGTTTCCCGGCGTTGGGTTGGATGTGCCAGGCGGCGATGATCCCGTGTACGGGGGCGACGTCGAGAAACCACCTCTTGATCGGTTGGTAGCCCTCGGTCAGCTTCGACCCGTCGTCCACCACGTAGATGGTGTTTGGTCTGCGTGTTTGGAAGATCATGGATTCGAGGCAGGCCCGCAGCGCGCCCGGATCCTCGTTGTACGCCGGCACGATGCCCACCACGTGCAGACCGTCGAGGTGCCCCTGCATCCGGTCGGTGACCACTGCGGGCTTCTCCAGATAGGAGGTGCCGAGCTGCCAGATCAGCAGCAGAAACATGGCGGCGTACGCGAAGGTGAAGCGGTGACCGCCTCCGTCGATGGCGCCGATCACGGCGAGGACGTGATGGGCGGTCCACGCCGCCGCGGCGGCCAGGACGACCGCCGCGGCGAACAGGACACGACCCTTCGTGACACTCGCGGTCACTGGCCGACCGACTGCTTACGACGGAACGTCATCCGGATCATGATGAAGCCGACGAGGACGGCTGTCGCTCCGGTGAGGGCGATGGTGAGCGGCAGGGGGAGGGCGTAGCTGCCGATCCCGGCCGCGCCGCCGATCGTGACGACGCCCATACCGGTACGGGGAAGGCTGCCACCGGACATGATGTATCTCCGCTCTGTGAGGGATGGTGAGGCTGCCGCGGCGACCGGTGCGACTTCCTGAGTCGCCCGGCCGGCACGGTGCTGAACAGCGAATATGACTGTGTGCAATGACGCGCTCACGTTGGCAAACATGTCTACCCAGGTCAATCTCGAAGGTCACGTGAACGGCCGTCCGGCCAAGCCCGACGAGCCTTCGCGCTGCCGGCGTGTCGGAGACGTTCCCACCGGCTCCACGGCATCTGGCCTGCGGTTTCATAGCGTGGCCGCGCCGGCCCGGGAAATGCCGGCGAGGATCTGCGCTGTCGGGTAGACGTCAGCGCCGCGCGTCGCCGTCGACAAATGGATGACGCATCGGGTTAACACCCTCTGGGGCGAGGTGGTCAGTCGCGGGCCGCGAGGACCACCGGCACCGCCATCGTGTTGATCCGCGTGCCGTTCTCGGCGGACACCTCGTACACCTCGACAGTGCCCTTCTGTTCGCGGACCGTGCGCCAGCCGACCGCCACGCGGTAGCCGCCCCGGCAGCCGCTGCCGCAACTGGCGGTGCCGAAACCGGCGGCCACCTCCCGGCCGGCGGCGTCCAGCACCCGGACGCTCACAGTGGCCTCGAACACTGTGGCGGTGCCGGTGACGACGAGCGGAGCGGAGACGCGCTCGCCGGGGATCGGGCCGGTGACCACGATCGGTGACAGCAGGTCCGCGTAGTCCGCCCGGTCGACCGGGGCGGCGTCGTCGAGGCGGACCTGACGCACGCTGGGAAACTGGGTGAGCGTCCACACCACCTGCGCCTCGCGCAGCCACCGGGTGGCCGGTTCACCGACGGACGGCACCCGCAGCGTCGCCACGCCGTCGGCGATGCGGGTGACCTCGACGCCGGTCGGAAGCAGGGTGATCATCCCGGTGGCGGCCTCGGCCGGGCTCGGCCCGGCGGCCAGTTCGGTCAGCGCCAGCCGGGACGTCGCGACAGTGGCCGGCCGGGTGCGCCGGGTCGGCACGAGCAGCCCGGCGCGGACGTACCACAGCTCGATGGTCACCGGATCCGGCCGGCGCGTGCCGGTGGACGCCGCCGTCGAGGGACCCGGCGGCCGGTTCGCGGGCGGTGGCGTCGGTGCCACGGCCCGGGTCGCTGTGGGTTCCGGGCGGTCGGTGAGTGCGACGCTCGGCGGCGGCGCGGTGGGCGCCGGGCCGAGATCACCGGAGCGGGGAGTGCCGCAGCCGCCGAGTAGGAGCGACGCGACCAGCGCCGATGCGCCCAGCCCGACCGCGCCGCGGCCGGTCACCCCACACCGCCCGGCGTGCCTGCGGTACGCCCAACCGGACCCGGGCGGGCACTGTCGTTCGGGGGCGACAGGTCGTCACCGTGGGGGCTGGCGGGACCGGCGATGGGCAACTCCAGCCGGAACCGGGTGCCCTCGCCTGGTTCGCTGCGCACGCTCAGCGCGCCGCCGAGCAGCTCGGCGTGCTCCCGGGCGATGGCCAGCCCGAGCCCGCTGCCCGGCGCGGAGCGGGACGGATCGACCTGGTGGAACCGGTCGAACACGCGGGACAGGTGCTCGGCCGGGATCCCCGGCCCCTCGTCGGTGACCTCGAAGGCGACCAGGGTGCCCGCGCCCGCCACGCTGGCCGTGATCTCGCCGCCGCCGTGCTCGACCGCGTTGGCGACCAGGTTGGCCAGCACGCGCTCCAGCCGACGCCTGTCGGTGCGCGCCGTGACCGGATCACCGGCGACCCGCACCCGCGGCGACCAGCCGCGCGCCGCGACGATGCCGTGCAGCAGCGCCAACGCGTCGACCGGCCCGACGGCCAACTGCTCCCGCCCGGCGTCCAGCCGGGAGATCTCCATCAGATCCTCCACCAACCGGCGCAGCCGGACCACGTCGCCGACCAGCAGCCGGGCCGCCGGTCGGGCGTCGTCGGGCAGTTGGTCGAGGTGCTCGCGCAGCAGCGACGCCGCGGCCACCAACGCGGTCACGGGGGTACGCAGCTCGTGCGCGACGTCGGCGGTGAACCGCCGCTCGCGGGCCTGCGCGGCCGACAGCGCCGCGATCTTCGACTCCAGTGCCTCGGCCATCTCGTTGAACGTCGCCGCCCAGACGCTGAACTCGTCGCGCCCGCGTACCGGCAGGCGAGTGGCGAGCAGGCCCTCGGTGAGCGCTCGGGCGGCCCGGCTGGCCCGGCCCACCGGCTCCAACGTGCGACGGGCCAACGCGTGCCCCACCGCGGCGGCGAGCAACACCACGAGCACCCAGCCGGCCACCAGCGCGGTGCGTAGTTGACCCAGGTCGGTAGCGACGTCGTCCTCCACGGTCAGGACGTACAACTCGGCGGCCGAGCCGGGGATGCGCCCACCGATCACCAGCAGCCGAGGACGCTCCGCCGGCGCGGAGCGCTGATAACCGAGCCGCCCGTCCGCGACGACGGCCCGCAACCGGGTGCCCAGCACCGGGACGTACGCGGGGTGCGAGGCGCGGGTCGGGCCGTCGACGAGCAGCACGTGCCGACCGCTGGCCTCGAAGCTGGTGAGCAGTTCGGTGCTGCGCTGCTCGGTCAGCGGCAGGAACTGCCCAGCGAGAACGAGTTGGTAGCGGGCATCGGCGGCGGCCTCGTGCAGCGACGCGTCCAACCAGGACTGGCGCAGCAGCAGCCCGGTCCCGCCGGCGAGCAGCCCGGCCGAGACGCCGGCGACCAGGACGAACGCGATCGTCAGCCGGCGCCGCAGGCGCCCGGGGAACACCCCGCGTCCGGCCATCGCCGCCCCCGTCAGCCCGTCGACAGTTTGTAACCGGCGCCGCGCACGGTCCGGATCAGCAGTGGCTGCGTCGGGTCGTCCTCGATCTTGGCCCGTAACCGCTGCACCGCCACGTCGACCAGTCGGGAGTCGCCGAGGAAGTCGTGGTTCCAGACCAGGTCCAGCAGCAGGTCCCGGGTGAAGACCTGACCGGGCCGGCGGGCCAGCTCCAGTAACAGGCGGAACTCGGTGGCGGTGAGCGCCACCTCTTGGCCGTGCCGGCGAACCACGAAGCCGCCCGGGTCGATCTTCAGGCCGCCGACCTCGATGACTGACGAGGGGGCCGACACGTTCATCCGGCGCAGCACCGAACGAACCCGGGCCACCAGCTCGGGCAGGTCGAAGGGCTTACGCAGATAGTCGTCCGCGCCGCACTCCAGCCCGACCACCACGTCGATGGTGTCGGTGCGCGCGGTCAGCATCAGGATCGGCACCTGGCTGGTCCGCCGGATCTCCCGGCAGACCTCCAGACCGTCCAGGCCCGGCAGCATGATGTCGAGCACGATGAGATCGACGGGGTGGGCGCGGAACGCGGCCAGGGCCTGCCGCCCGTCGACGGCGGTGTCGACCCGGAAGCCGGCGCGGCGCAGACCGAGGGCGGTGACCTCCCGGATCGAGAAGTCGTCCTCGACCACCAGCACGCGGCCCTCCATCACCCGAGGGTAGACCCGGCGCCACAGTGCGTAGTCCTGGCGGAACGGCCGACATCGGCGGCCGGCTGGCCCCCTCCGGGCGCTGCCCAACCGCTACGTTCAGGTGCCTTCGGCACCCCTGGAACAGCTCACACGAAAGGGCACGACGTGAAACGTCATGGCTGCGTGATCCGACTCCGCCCCGAGCAGCGGGAGACCTACCTGCGGTTGCATGCCGCCGTCTGGCCGAGCGTGGAGAAGACGCTGCGCGAGGCGAACTTCCGCAACTACACCATCTTCCTCCACGACGATCTGCTCTTCGGCTACTACGAGTACGTGGGCGACGACTACGAGGCCGACCTGCGGCTGATCGCGGCGGACCCGCAGACGCAGGAGTGGTGGAAGCTGACCGACCCGTGTCAGGAGTCGATCGCCGAGCCCGGCTCGGGGGACTTCTGGGCCCCGATGCGCGAGGTCTGGCACCTGGCCGACGAGGCTTAGGTCAACGTCGATCATGGAGTTGTGGTGCCCGTCGTGGCGACTGTCGGTCGCTTCGTCACCCACCACAACTCCATGATCGGCGGGACGGGAGTTCGCCGCCGCACTGATCACCACGCCGACCGTGACGCTACCGGCGTCGCCTGCGGCTGCTGGCGAGCGGTGACGGTCGAGTTCCCGCCCCGGTCACCACTGGTGGGCGACGTCGAGCACCACCCGGCTGTGGGTGCCCGGACCGGCGAGCACGAGCACCCGGAACGGCAAGCGCGCCCGTACGCCGACGGCGAAGGTGCTGTAGCCCTCGAAGCTGCCGCCGAACACCACGTCGCGCAGCGTCGGGTAGCGCAGCAAGTTCGCCACGTGCTCGCCGACCGCGTAGGGCACGGTGCCCAGGTGGTCGTCGTCGTACGCCGGGGCCCGCAGGGAGACCCGCAGCAGCGCCCCGCCGGCGGTGTACGGCGACAGTGCCAGCCCTTCGCCCTCGGTCCACGTCTCGCCGTAGCCGATCGCGTAACCGTCGACCGGACCGTTGAACTCGAACACGACCCGGTCGTAGCAGTCGTGCCGGCCGGTCCGCACGTCCATCAGCGGTGCGTCGCTCAGTGTGCCGGCCGCCTTCTCCGCGCTGCCCCAGGTGATCCCGCAGTACGCCGCTCCCGTCGTGGTGCCCGCGGCGGTGCTGCTGCCGGCGCTGGCGACCAGCCCGGCGAGGACGACCGCCAACGCGGTCAGTGCGCTCCTGATCCTCATTGTGGTTTCTCCGTTCGGTATGGGGGTCACGTCGCGGCGGCGCTGCCGGTGACCCTCTGCCGTCACCGTCGTCCTGCCCCGGCACAGGAGCTTCGCCGCGACGTAACCGCTGGGTAACAGCCTGCACGTCGCCGGTATGACGCTTCCGCTATGCCGAACATCGGCCGCCGTCACATTAATATCGGCGTGTATCGATGGACCGGTGGCGACGGTCGCCGGACGACCACAGGGGAGTACCCGATGTTCCGAGGACAACTGAGACGCGCGGCGCTGGCCATGCTGGTGGCGATCCTGGCGGCGGCCGGGATACAGCTCGCCACCGGTACGCCGGCCGCCGCCGTCCGGACCGTCTACTACGACGCGAGCCGGACCGGCGAGTTCCGCACCAACTTCGACCAGGCGGCGCAGATCTGGAACAGCCGGGTCAGCAACGTCCGACTCCTGGCCGGCACCCCGGCCAGCATCACCATCTACGTCGACGAAGGCTGGCCCCGCGCGCAGCCGACCGGCCTCGGCTCGGGCCGGATCTGGATGGGCCGCACGGCCGTCAACCAGGGCTACGACCGCACCCGCATCGCCACCCACGAAGTCGGCCACATCCTGGGCCTGCCGGACCGGCGCACCGGCCTCTGCTCCGATCTGATGTCCGGCAGCAGCGCACCGGTCTCCTGCCGCAACGCGAACCCCAGCGCCGCCGAGGCGAGCCGGGTGAACTCGCTGTTCGCCGGCTCCCTGGCCGCGCCGGCCAGCACGACGTACACCTGGAACGGCGACTCCGACATCAGCCCGCTGGTGGTCGGCGGCCGGCCGGCCACGGAGAACTACCCCTTCATGGTGTACGTCTCCGGCTGCACGGGCACGCTGATCAAGGGCAACTGGGCGGTCACCGCCAAGCACTGTTCGACGCCGTCCTCGGTGCGGGTGGGCAGCATCAACCGTTCCAGCGGCGGGACCGTGGTGCGGGTGACCCGGGCGGTCAACCACCCGAGCGTCGACGTCAAGCTGCTGCAACTGGCCAGCTCGGTCACGTATGCGCCGGCCCCGATCCCGAGCACCTCCGGCGCGGTCGGCACCGCCACCCGGATCATCGGCTGGGGTCAGACCTGCGCCCCGCGGGGCTGCGGTTCGGCTCCGGCCGTGGCCAACGAGCTCGACACGTCCATCGTGGCCGACAGCCGGTGCTCCGGCATCAACGGCCCGTACGAGATCTGCACCAACAACACCAACGGCAACTCCGGCGCCTGCTACGGCGACTCGGGTGGTCCGCAGGTGCGCCGGGTCAACGGAGTGTGGAACCTGATCGGCGCCACGAGTCGGGCCGGCAACAACAACTCCACCTGTGCCACCGGCCCGTCCATCTACGTCGACCTGCCGTCGATCCGATCGTGGATCTCCACTCAGGTGGGTGGCCTGCCGGTCTGACCATCAGCGACATCGCGGGCGGGGGCGAGCACCACACGCGCCCCCGCCCCGGTGTGCCGGTGCCACCCACGCCATCCCACGATGCGATACGGTGCGTGGCATATCCGGCACATCGGAGGTGGCGTCATGCCTACCGTCGTCGTCCTCGCGCTGACCCTCGCCCTCGCGCCAGCGCCGTCCCCGTCGGCCACCCCGGATCCGCTCGGCGACATCATCGGCGGCGTCGGCCAGATCGTCGACGACCTGCTCAACGGTGACACGCCTAGCACCGCTCCGCCGCCGAGCGCCACCCCCACCGGGGCGGCCACGCCGAGTCGGCCGCCGGCCGCCGGTCAGCCCAGCCCAGCGGAGGCCACAGCGATCCCGGTGCCCGCCGGCTCGACCGGGGGCCGCCCCGCACCCACCGCCCCCGATCGCCGCACCACTGGCGAGGGCACCGCCACCCGTGAGGCCGCAGTGCCCGGGCGCGACGGCGACGCCCCCGCACCCACCGCACCGCCGGTCCTCGCCAGCCCCACCCGGAATGCCTGGCCGCCCGCGTCGTACCTGCTGGTCGTGGCCGTCCTCGCGGTGCTGGCGCTGCTGCTCGTGCGCCGTCGGGCCGCGGTCCCCGCCGCCACACCCGACCTCGACCCCGCACCAGGCGCCGGCCCGGCACCGGATCCCGGCCCGGTGCCGGAGAACGTCAGCCGGTTGCCGACCAGCCTCAACGCCATCTACGAGATGGGCCGCCAGGATGAGCGACTCGACCAGGAGCGCCGTCGGCGTACCTGAGGGAACGCTGTCCTCACGATGCCGAGTAGGCGCCCTCACGCCTGGGGATCGCGTCGTCGTACGCCCCGACCGGCCCGCTGTAGCGGGCCTTGCCCTTCGGGTACGGCCAGGCGTTCGCGGTGCAGCCGTGCAGGCCCAGCGTCTGCTGCTGCATCACCGGCGCCGGCCGACCCCGCCCGGGGCACCGCTCGTGGCCGTGTCCGAGTTTGTGCCCCACCTCGTGGTTGACCATGTACTGCCGGTAGGACTCCACTGTCGCGCCGTAACCCGGCACCCCCTTGACCCAGCGCGCCACGTTGAGCACCACCCGGCCACCGTTGCGGCAGGAGGTGTAGGCGTCCGGCACGTCCTGGCAGAGGGTGTCGCGGGTGCCGGGGGTCGCCAGGTAGATGGTGAAGTCGGTCGGTTCGCCGGCACCGACCCGGCGCAGCCGCCACGCTCCACCCGCCATCCACCCGCGTGGGTCGTTCAACGTCGCGGTGATCGCCGTGGCGATGTCAGTCGCCGGCAGGCCCCGGATGTCGCGCTCCACGGCGACCCGGTAGCGCAGCAACCGGCCGGCCGTCGCGCGCCCGGGGGTCGTCTCGCCGGGCGCCACCGACCAGCGGTTACCACCGGTGGCGGGATAGCTGACCGCGATGACCGGTGCGGAACTGGTTCGGACCTCGGTGGCTCCGGTCGGCCGACCGGTAGGTGTCGCCGCATCGCTGGGCGGCGGCCCGGCGACGACCGGGTCGGTGGCGGGTTGCCCGGCGGCGGGCAGGCCGCACCCGGTGAGCAGCGCCACCACCAAGAATGACGCCATCGAGGCGGTACCCCAGCGGCGGGTAACCTTCGTCGACATGTCTCTCCCCTCGCGCGTCGCTCGGCGGCGGCGCGGAGGAGAAGACGGGCGACAGTGCCGAAAAGTTGATGTGACCCAGGGCTCAACCTTTTGCCGGCCTCGCCCGTCTCTAGCTCTGTGGCACGGGGAGGGTTCGCGGTGGCGCGGGGTGACGCCGATTTCGTCGAGTTCGCGCGCGCAGCGTCCGCGCGACTGGTGCACGCCGCGTACCTGATGACCGGTGACCACCACCAGGCCGAGGACGCCGCGCAGACCGCGCTCGTGCGCACCTACGCGTCGTGGTCGCGAATCCACGACGACGACGCCTACGGGTACGCCCGCCGCACGCTGGTCAACCATCTGGTCGACGGGTGGCGACGGCCGATGCGGGAGTACCCGACCGACGAGGTGCCGGAGCAGCGGCGTGGCGACGTGGCCGACGACGTGGCCACCCGGCGCTGGTTGATCAGCATCCTCGGTGCGCTCAGCCCCCGGGAGCGCGCCATCGTCGTCCTGCGCTACTACTTCGACCTGCCGGAGGCGCAGGTGGCCCGGGAACTCTCCGTATCCGTCGGCACGGTCAAGAGCACCAGCTCGCGAGCTCTGGAGAAGCTGCGCACCGCCGCGCCCCGCGCGGCCGACGAGAGGGCGCACCGATGAGCGAGCTGGATCGGCTCCGCCACGCGATGCGGGCGACCGAGCGTTCCGACGCCGTGCTCGATCTGGACTCCGTGATGCGCGAGGGACGTCGGTTGCGGACCCGTCGACGCGTCGCCGGAGCCGGGGCGGCGACTCTCGCGACCGGCCTGGCCGCGGTGGTCGTCGTGGTGGCGGTCGGTGTGTCCGGGTCGGGCGATCCGGTGCCGACCGAGCACCCGCCGCCGGTCGCCGTCGCTCCACCGTCGGTCGGTGTCTCGCCGTGGGCGGAGAAGTCGCTGGGCTCCACGCCACCGCCGACTGTGGGCCGCGACGAGCCGCCACCGAAGCCCCTGGGCCAGATCGTGGACAGCGGGGTGCGGCACGGCGCCGAGCGTCGGGTCTACTACGTCGTCGCGGTGTCAGTGCCCGGTGAGCCCAAGGTGTCCATCGGACTGGCCGCCGGTCGCCAGGCTCCGGACGGCTCGTTGAGCACCGACATCCTGGTCAACGACGTCTACGGCAGCGACCGCAGCGCCGGGTTCCATCAGATCGGCTACGACGAGGGCTTCGCCGCGCCGGTGCCCACCTTCGGCTACTTCGTCGGCCCCGCCAAGCGGATCGTCGGCACCGTCGACGGTCGGCAGGTCGACGCCCGAGTGGCGCCATGGAGTGGCGACAAGCAGGTGCTGATCTTCTGGTTCGACCCGGCGCGGCTCACTCCGGGCGAGCGGCTGGACGGCATCATCGCCCGCGACGCCAGCGGCCGCCGACTCTGACGCGCCGCCGGCACTCAGGCCAGTCGACGCTCGATGGTCACCGTCGTCCCCTCGGCGGTGGAGACCAGCCGCACGTCACCGTAGGCGTTCATCAGCAGCGCGCCGCGTCCCCGGTCCATCGCCGGCCGGCGGTCCCGCCAGGTGCCGAAGTCCCGTACCGAGATCCGGATCAGTCCGCCACCCACCTGGACGCGCACCCGTACCTCCGGACGGCTGGGTCGCTGCGCGTGCTCGACGGCGTTGTTGATGGCCTCGGAGGCGGCGAGCAGGAGATCTTCCAGCACGTCCGGGTCGACGTCCAGCTCGCCCAACGCGCCCCGGACGTCGCGACGCATCGCGGCGGCGGAGGTGGGCACGGACGGGTACGTCCACTCGACGTCCAGGAGGTCGCCCAGCCCGTCCGGCTCGGGCGGCGCCTCCACCACCACTGACGCGTCGCGGACGGTTTCGACCGCCGGGGTCGGCGCAACGGGGCCGGTCGGGGCGGTTCGCGCCGGGGGAGCTGCGGCAGCGACAGTCGCCGGGTCGCCGACCACGGCAACGGCAGGGGCGCGGTCGCGGGCTCGGCGGATGCTGGCCCGGATCCGGGCGATCAACTCGGCCGCGGCGAATGGTTTGACCAGGTAGTCGTCGGCGCCCAGGCTCAGGCCCTCCACGCTGGCCTCCCCGCCGGCACGGGCGGAGAGCACCAGCACCGGCAGCGTCCGGGTCGTCGGGTCGGCGCGTAGTCGGCGCACCAGGTCGAAGCCGTCCAGCACCGGCATCATCACGTCGGTCAGGACCAGGTCGGGCAGATCGCTGTGGATCTCGTCGAGGGCCTGCCGGCCGTCGGTGACGGCCCGCACCCGCCAGCCCTGCCCGGTGAGCAGCCGGGTGAGGTACGCCCGCATGTCGGCGTTGTCGTCGGCGAGCAGGATCCGGGCGCCGGTCAGCTCGTCAGTGGCCGCCCCGCACGCGGGATCGGGCTCGGTCAGCGCGTCGTCCGGTTCGGTGAGCCAGCCCATCGCCTCCTCGACGGCGGCGCGGGCCGCGTCACCCCGCCCGTCCACCGCCGGCCCGGTGACCGCGGTGCGGTGCGCCGCCGACCAGGGCAGCGTCACGGTGAACCTGCTGCCGACGCCCACCTGGCTGGTCACGCGCACGTCGCCGCCCTCCAGCCGGGCCAACTCGTGCACCAGGGCCAGGCCGATGCCAGTGCCCTCGTGACTGCGCGAGCGGGCGCCTCGCACCCGGTGGAAGCGTTCGAAGAGTTTCGGCAGGTCCCGTTCCGCGATGCCGATGCCGGTGTCCGCGACGGTGAGGCGCACCTCCTCGTCGTCGGCGTCGAGGGTGACCCGGATGCGGCCGATGAACGTGTACTTCAGCGCGTTGGAGAGCAGGTTCGTGACGATGCGTTCCCAGTTGACCGGGTCGACAGCGACCGGCCGGGGCAGCGGTGGGCAGCTCACCTCGAGGGTCAGCCCGGCCCGCTCGACGGCGGCCCGGAACACCCCGGCGAGCTCGGCGGTCAGCGCGGCCAGGTCCACCACCCGGGCGTCGCTGCGCGCCCGCCCGGCCTCCAGGCTGGAGAAGGTGAGCAGGCTGTTCACAAGCGTCAACAGTCGGGTGGCGTTACGCCAGCCGGTCTCCACCCGCTCCCGCTGCACCGCCGCCAACGGCGCGGTGGCGTCGGTGAGGGCGTCGGTCAGCGGACCGAGGATGAGGGTCAACGGGGTACGGAACTCGTGGCTGACGTTGGCGAAGAAGTCGGTCTTGACCCGGTCCAGTTCCGCCATCGCCTCGACCCGGCGCCGCTCCTCCTCGTACTCCTGGGCGTTGCGCACCGCCACGGAGATCTGCTGGGCGAGCAGCTGGTGGAAGGAGCGGTACGCCTCGTCGAGCCCTCGGCTGGGGCTGACCCCGGCGAGCAGGACGCCGAGCGGCTGGTCCTCGTCGGCGGAGGGCAGCGGCAGCGCCAGCGCGGTGCGGACCGGGTCGTTCCACGGGCCGGCGGGCAGCGGCAGCCGGTCGGTGACGTCGGTCACCTGGGTCGCCCGGCCCTCGGCGGCGTCCGTCAGCCCCCAGGCGTACGCGGGCGGGCCCGGGTCGGTCAGCTCGACGGATTCCGGCAGGGCCTGGGCGTGCCCCTGGTCGCTGCCGGTGCAGGCGACCCGGCGCAGCGCCGTGCCGTCGCGCAGGTAGATGGCGGCGAACGGCACGTCCAAGGGGTGGCCGTCGATCACGTCGATCAGCCGAGCGCCGGTGGCGTCCACGTCGACGGTGCGCCCGTCGCCGAGCACGGACAGGTCGCGCAGGAGACGGAGCCGGCGTTCACCGACCACCTGCTGGGTGACCTCGCTGCACACGGTCAGTACGCCGACGGTGCGGCCGTCGTCGTCGCGGGCGGGGGCGTGCGAGACGCTGAAGTACGCCTCCTCGCGATAGCCGGACCGTTCCAGCAGCAGTTGCAGGGCGGGGACCCAGCTGGCCACCCCGGTCGCCATGGCCTTTTCGATCAGCGGGGCGAGCACGTGCCAGCCCTCGGCCAGCGTCACTCGTACGTCGTCGCCGAGCGCGGCGGGGTGCTTGTCGCCGATCAGCGCTGAGTACGCGTCGTTGTAGAGCTGCGAGTAGCTCTCGCCCCAGAGCAGCAGCATGGGATAGCGGGAGGAGAGCACCACCCGGACGGCGGCGCGCAGACTCTGCGGCCAACCGTCGACCGGGCCCAGCGGGGTGCCGGCCCAGTCCAGCTGTGCCATCAACCGCCCGGTCTCGCCGCCGAGGAACAGGTCAGTGCTGGGTCGTGTCACGCTCGATCCGACCCCATCGCAAGCCCCCGTTCCGGGCCCGACGACCCCTGCCGCGTTACCTACCCATCCTGACACCTCTACTCACCTGTGCCGACGCCGGTACCCACCGTCGAACCGGCGGCGGTTCGGGACGAACGACCGATGCTCAGGAAATAGATATCTGTAAGTGTCTCGGGTATCTCTCCAACCCCGAGGAGCCCCCATGAGAGGCAGAACGCTGAGCGCGGGAATCGCGCTCGCCGTGTTCGCCGGGATGACGGTGCCGTTGGCCGCCCAAACGGCGACCGCGTCACCTCCGACCGCCACGACGGTGACCCGGCCGATCGCCGCGTCCGCCGCCGCGTTGGCCGCGCCGGACATCTCCATCACCAACGTCCAGGCGCACCTGACCCAGTTCAACGCCATCGCCACCAGCAACGGTGGCAACCGACGGGCCGGCTCGGCCGGCTACACCGCCTCGCTCAACTACGTCAAGACCAGGCTCCAGTCGGCCGGCTACACCGTCAGCGAGCAGTACTGCTCCAGCTGCCGGTACCCTTCGAACAACCTCATCGCCGAGTGGCCCGGCGGCCCGGCCGACCAGGTGGTCATGTTCGGCGCGCACCTCGATGGTGTCGCGGCCGGTCCGGGCATCAACGACAACGCCACCGGCTCGTCGACCCTGCTGGAGAACGCGCTGGTCCTGGCCGCGCAGAACCCGACGGTGACCAAACGGGTGCGGTTCGCCTGGTGGACCGACGAGGAGCAGGGGCTCAACGGCTCCCGGTTCTACGTCAACTCGCTCAGCGCCACCCAGCGCGGCTACATCAAGGGTTACTACAACTTCGACATGGTCGGCTCGACCAACGGCGGCTACTTCATCAACCGGGTCAGCTCGACCACGGCGGCGCCACTGAAGGCGTACTGGGACTCGTTGGGCCTGCAACCGGAGGAGAACGTCGAGGGCCAGGGTCGCTCCGACGACTACTACTTCCAGCAGGCCGGCATCCCCACCTCGGGCTACGCCGCCGGCGCCAGCGCCCGCAAGACCAGCGCCCAGGCCGCCAAGTGGGGCGGCACCGCCAACTCCGCGTACGACCCGTGCTACCACCGGTCCTGCGACACCACCGCCAACGTCAGCGCCACAGTGCTGAACCGGGCGGCCGACGGTGTCGCGTACGCGCTGTGGCAGCTCGCCGTGGGCGGCGGCACCCCGACCTGCACCGGCGGTCAGGTGGTCGGAAACGGTGGCTTCGAGAGCGGCAGCACGCCGTGGACCGCGTCCTCGGGCGTGATCACCAACGCCAGCGGCCAGCCGGCCCGGACCGGGTCGTACAAGGCGTGGCTCAACGGGTTCGGCAGCACCCGCACCGAGAGCCTGTCGCAGTCGGTGACACTGCCGGCCGGCTGCGCCACGTACACGCTGTCGTTCTGGCTGCACATCGACACCGCCGAGACCACCAGCTCCACGGCGTACGACCGGCTCACGGTGCAGGCGGGTTCGACCACCCTGGCGACGTACTCGAATCTCAACGCCGCGACCGGTTACGTGCAGCGCAGCCTCAACGTGGCCGCGTTCGCCGGGCAGGCGGTGACGCTGCGGTTCACCGGCACCGAGGACTCGTCGTTGCAGACCACCTTCGTGATCGATGACGTGACGTTGCAGGCGAGCTGACCGCGTACCCGAGGAAGGGCCGCCACCGGTTTCTCCGGTGGCGGCCCGTCGCGTGGTGGGTCACCCGTCGCGTGGTGGGTCAGGGGAGCTGTGGGTAGAGCGCGGCGACGCCGCCGGCCAGTCCGGCCTGCACCTGGCGGCTGAGGTCGTCGGCGACGATCTCGTACGCGTCGGCCTCGACGCCGTCCACACCGATGCGGGCGATCGCCGCCGGGTCGGACTTCGGGCCGGTGATGTCAGCGGCCATGTCGGTGTCCAGGTATCCGACGTGCAGGCCGGCGACCCGGACGCCCCGGTCGGCCAGTTGGACGCGCAGCACGTTGGTCATCGCCCACTCGGCGGACTTGGCGGCGCTGTAGGCGGCGTGGGTCGGGGAGCCGAACCAGGACAGGACGGAGAGCACGTTGAGGATCGTTCCGCCGCCGTTGCCGGCGATGACCGGCGCGAACGCCCGGATCGTCGACAGGGTGCCGATGTAGTGGGTCTCCAACTCCAGCCGGACGAGGTCCAGGTCGCCGTCGAGCAGGTCGGTCCGGGTGTCGATGCCCGCGTTGTTGATCAGCAGGTTCACGCCGCCGGCCAGCTCGGCGGCGGCGGCCACCGAGGCCGGGTCGGTGATGTCGAGGCGGACCGGCGTCACGCCGGGTAGGTCGACGCTGTCGGGGTTGCGGGCGCCGGCGTAGACGGTGGCGCCCCGGGCGAGGAGTTCGGCGGCAAGGTGCCGGCCGAGGCCACGGTTGGCGCCGGTGACGAGGGCGGTGCTTCCAGCGATCTTCATGGCCGTCACGCTATCCGACCTGACTTCTGTTGAGCAAAGTCAGCTATGTCACGGGGTCGGCCGCTCGGATCGGGAATACGACCCGGACGCGCCCACACCCCGACCGGTGACGACTCGTATCCTTTCCGCGAACCTTCGCACGAGCCGAGATGGGAGACGGTGTGAGCAACCAGGCCGAAACGTTGGAATTCCAGGCCGAGGCGCGTCAGCTCCTCCAGTTGGTGGTCCACTCGATCTATTCGAACAAGGACGTCTTCCTGCGGGAACTCATCTCGAACGCGTCCGACGCACTGGACAAGCTCCGGCTGGCCACCCTCGTCGACAAGGAACTCGTCGCCGACACCGACGACCTGCACGTCGCCCTGGAGATCGACAGCGACGCCCGCACCCTCACCGTGCGCGACAACGGCATCGGGATGACCCGCGACGAGGTCGTCCAGCTGATCGGCACGATCGCCAAGTCGGGCACCGCCGAGCTGCTGCGCCAACTGCGCGAGTCCGCCGACACCCACGCCAAGCAGGACCTCATCGGCCAGTTCGGCGTCGGCTTCTACGCCGCGTTCATGGTCGCCGACCGGGTCACCCTGCTGACCCGCAAGGCCGGCGAGACCGGCGGCACCCGCTGGGAGTCCACCGGCGAGGGCACCTACTCGATCGAGGCGGTCGACGAGGCGCCGCAGGGCACCACAGTGACGCTGCACCTCAAGCCGGCCGACACCGAGGACAACCTGCACGACTACACCGCCGAGTGGACCGTCCGCGAGATCGTCAAGCGCTACTCCGACTTCATCGCCTGGCCGATCCGGATGAGCGTCGAACGCCCCGGCGCCGACGGTGAGCCCGCCACCCGCGAGGTGCAGACCCTCAACTCGATGAAGGCACTCTGGGCGCGGCCCCGCGACGAGGTCGACGCCGCCGAGTACAACGAGTTCTACAAGCACGTCAGCCACGACTGGGCCGACCCGCTCGAGGTCGTGCACATGAAGGGCGAGGGCACCTTCGAGTACGAGGCGCTGCTCTTCCTGCCCAGCCACGCCCCACTGGACCTGTTCTCCCCGCAGGGCCGCCGAGGCGTCCAGCTCTACGTCAAGCGCGTCTTCATCATGGACGACTGCGAAGCGCTGGTCCCGACCTACCTGCGCTTCGTCAAGGGCGTGGTCGACGCGCACGACCTGTCGCTGAACATCTCCCGGGAGATCCTGCAGCAGGACCGGCAGATCCAGATCGTCCGCCGCCGCCTGGTCAAGAAGGTCCTCGCCACGGTCAAGGACCTCAAGGCCAACCACGCGGAGCGCTACCGCACCTTCTGGACCGAGTTCGGCGCCGTGGTCAAGGAAGGGCTGATCGACGACACCGACAACCGCGACACCCTGCTGGACATCCTGTCGGTGGCCACGACCAACGACCCGGCCGAGCCCACCGACCTGGCCGGCTACGTGTCGCGGATGAAGGACGGCCAGAACGACATCTGGTACGCCACCGGCGAGTCCCGGGCCGCGATCGAGAACTCTCCGCACCTGGAGGCGTTCCGGGCCAAGGGGCACGAGGTGCTGCTGCTCACCGACCAGGTCGACGAGGTGTGGGTCGAGCGGGTCGGCACGTACGACGGTCGGCCACTGCGCTCGATCGCCAAGGGCGAGATCGACCTGGACACCGACGAGGAGAAGCAGCAGGCCGAGGCCGAGCGCGAGCAGCAGCGACAGGAGTTCGCCGGGCTGCTCGACTGGCTGGGCACCACCCTCACGGACAGCGTCCGGGAGGTCCGCCTGTCGTCGCGGCTGACCACCTCACCGGCCTGCGTCGTCGGCGACGCCCACGACCTCACCCCGACCCTGGAGAAGATGTACCGGGCGATGGGGCACGAGATCCCCACCACCAAGCGAATCCTGGAGATCAACCCCGGTCACCCGCTGGTGTCCGGGCTGCGCAAGGCCCACGAGCAGGGCAGCGACACCGCCGCCCTGACCGAGACCGCCGAGCTGCTCTACGGCCTGGCGGTGCTCGCCGAGGGCGGTGAGCTGCCCGACCCGGCCCGCTTCACCCGGACGCTCGCCGACCGGCTGGCGCGCACCCTGTAGGCGTACCCCTTCGGCTGCGGGGTTCCCGGATCACCGGGAAGCCCGCAGCCGGCGGGCCGCTACCAACGGTTCCAGTGGGCGAACGCGTCCGCGTCGGCCCGCGGACCGGGCTTGAAGTCGGTGCCGAGGGTGTACGCGACCGGAGTGAGGGCGACCTGTACGACGGTGTCGTAGGGGATGCCGAGCAGTTCGGCCATCTCCCGCTCGTAGCTGAGATGGCTGGTGGTCCAGGCGGTGCCGAGCCCGCGTTCCCGGGCGGCCAGCATGAAGCTCCAGAACGCCGGGATCACCGAACCCCAGGCTCCCGCCTGCCCGCGCACGCTGTCCAGTTCGGCGCGTGACTCGACGCGCAGACAGGGGATGAGCAGCAACGGGACCTCGTGCAGGTGGTCCGCCAGGTGCGCCAGACTGCCGGCGATCCGACCCCACTGCTCGGAGGCGAAGTCCATCCGGCTGAAAGCCGGCCCGGTGCCGCCCGACGCCGGTGGCGGCGCCATCAGGCCGCGTCGCCACAGTCGGGCGACGGCCGCCCGGGTCTCGCGGTCCTCGACGAAGATGAAGTCCCAGCGCTGCCTGTTGCGGCCACTGGGTGCCTGGAGCGCGATGCGCACACAGTCCTCGATCACGTCGCGGGGGACCGGACGCCCCAGGTCGAGACGTTTGCGGACGGCGCGGGTCGTGCTCAGGACCTCGTCCGCGGACAGGCCCAGCGTGCTCGGCGGCTTCTTTCCGCCTGATGTGGCCTCGGTCATGCGGGCACTCCCACTCGCTCCGGCAGGTCAAGGTTGGCGAGGATCGCGGAAAGGATTCCCGGAAACCGGTGGTTGATCTCGTCGGCCCGCAATTCGTGGCGACGGAAACTGCCGTTCGGTGTGACACGGAGGACGCCGGCGGCCCGCAGGACCTTCAGGTGATGCGAGAGCGTGGACATGCTGACGTCGGACAGCGCGTCGAATTGGCCGCAGACGACACCGCCGGCCTGTGCCAACTGCCGTACGACGCTGAGGCGCACCGGGTCGGCCAGGGCGCCGAGCAGGGTGGCCAGGTCGACCGAGGTGAGATCGGGATGATGCAGGGCTCTCATGGACGCCATGCTAGCTTTCATTTCGTGATTTCGAAAATAATCCAAATGATGAACGGAGCACCGGCATGTCTGTCGACACCGTGATCTTCAGCGGGGAGGGCCCGCACGCCGACCCCTGGCACCCGCTGGCCGAAACCAGCGCCGCGCTGGCCCGGCTGATCGGCGACGAGGGTTCGGTAGCGATCGTGACAGCCGTCGACCAGCTCGAGGTCGCGCTCGGCGGCGCGCGCCTGCTGGTGGTGAACGCGAGCGCGGACCGCACAACCCCGATTCCCGAGGACGAGAACTTCGCCCGCGTCCTCGACGACTTCCTGGCCCGTGGCGGCAGCCTGCTCGCCGTGCACAGCGCCACGATCGCGTTTCCCCAGCTGGCAAGCTGGCGCTCCACCGTCGGCGCCGTCTGGGCCCACGGCCGGACCTTCCACCCGCCGATCGGCCCGAGTCTCATCCGCCGCAGCGGTGTGGAACACCCGATCAGCGCCGGGCTCGGGGACTTCGAGGTTCACGACGAGCGCTACACCGAGTTGGAGCTGGTCGACGGCCTGGACGTCGAGCCCCTCTACGTCCACGACGAGGGCGGCGACACCCACCCGCTGGTCTGGGCGCGCACCGTCGGGAGCAGCCGGATCGTCTACGACGCACTCGGCCACGACGTCCGGTCGTACGAGTCGCCGGGGCATCAGGAGCTGCTGCGCCGCATCGTCACCTGGCTCCGCCACGACAGCTGAACGCTCGGCCGGACAACCGACCGAGCGCTCGCCTACGTGGTGCGGATCAGTGCAGGGGTTGGTGGCCCGTCACGCCGCGGAGGCGGCCTTCGACCCTCGGTGCGACGCCACCGGGCCGGCGTTCCAGCCCCAGCGGGGAGCCGGTACCGCCGCGTCGCGACGCCCATCCGTGTCGGCGTCGTCGCTGTCGGTCCCGTCGATGGTCACCTCGACCGAGGCGGGGGTGCTGCGGGCCAGCCGCAGTGAGTGCTCGGCGCCGGTGCGGGCCGCGCACGGCCAGGACTGCCCGGCGCACTGGAGGTTGCGGCACCGGCCCTCGTCGTCCGGCTCGTGGGCGCTCAGCACGTCGATCGCCAACTGCCACAGCAGCGGGTCGGTCACGTCGTGCGGACGCTCGGCGGTGCGACTCGGTCGGTTGCTGGTGTCGTCGGACATGGTGGGCCCCCCTCGTCAGGCTGTACCCCCCAAGGGTCACCCGTCAGCCGCCGGCTAAACCGCCGACCTGCTGTGATGTGTCTCTGATCGCAACTCGGCCGTGGACAGCGCACGCTTATCGGTCAGTCCGGCAGAAGTGGCATCTCCACTTTCGGCTCCCGGCCGAGCAATACCGCCCGAGTGAGCGCCGCTGATCCGAACCGGTCGCGGACCGCGTCGACCGCAGCGTCCAGATCGGACCCGGGGTCCGGCTGGAACGGCAGCTCAGGCTGGACCGGGTTGTCGTCGAGGTTGCCCACTGAGACACCGATCAGTGTGACTCCACGGCGATCGATCTCGGGCAGTGCCGTGCGTAGAAGCGTACGCGCGGCGACGAGCAGTGGCGTCGTGTCCGCCGTCGCCTTACCCACCGTGTGCGAGCGGGTCGCCCGGGTGTAGTCGCCGAAGCGCAGCCGCAACACCACTGTGCGGCCGGACCGCCCGGCCGCCCGCATCCGCCGGCTGACCCGGTCGACCAGGCCGGCGAGGATGGCGTCCAACTCCGTCGAGGCGTGCGGGCCGCGACTCAGCGCGTGTTGCGCGCCCATCGAACCGCGCCGCCGCCCCACCTGCACCGCCCGGGGGTCGTGGTTGTGCGCCAGCCCGTGCAGGTGCCGGCCGGCGCCCGCCCCGAGCAGCGACACCAGCGCCGCCTCACCGAGGCGGGCCACCTCCCCGACGGTACGGATCCGGCGTTCGCGCAGCTTGGCGGCCGTGACCGGGCCGACGCCCCAGAGCCGTTCCACAGGCAGCGGGTGCAGGAACGCCAGCTCGGCGTCCGGTGCGACCACCAGCAGGCCGTCCGGTTTCGCCACGCCGCTGGCCACCTTGGCCAGGAACTTCGTGCGGGCCACTCCCACCGTGATCGGCAGGTGGACCCGCTCGCGGACCTCCCGGCGCAGTCGTTCGGCGATCTCGGCCGGTGGTCCGACCAGCCGCCGCAGCCCACCCACGTCGAGGAACGCCTCGTCGATGGAGAGCCCCTCGACCAGCGGTGTGGTCTGCCGGAAGATCTCGAAGACCGCGCGGCTCGCCGCCGTGTACGCCGACATCCGCGGCGGCACGACGATCGCGTCCGGGCAGAGCCTTCGCGCCTGCTGGCCGCCCATCGCGCTGCGGACGCCCCGCGCCTTCGCCTCGTAGCTGGCCGCCAGCACCACGCCGCCACCGACGATCACCGGCCGCCCACGCAGGCGCGGGTCGTCGCGCTGCTCGACCGACGCGTAGAACGCGTCCAGGTCGGCGTGCAGGATGCTGGCGCCGGACGACACGTACACATGTTCGCATGACGCCCGGCCAGTGCGGCGGTGAGCTGCGCGAACGCCGGTCAGTCGAGGCAGAACTCGTTGCCCTCGGGGTCGGCCATGATGAGATGACCGGCGCCCAACGGGGGAGTGGGCTCGTGCCTACTGAGCCGCCTGGCGCCATGTGAGGCGAGCCGCTCGGCCTCCGCCTCCAGGGCCGCCATCCGTTCGTCACCCTCCAGCCCGGGGGCCGCGCGTACGTCGAGATGGACGCGGTTCTTCACCTGCTTGTGCTCCGGCACCCGCTGGAAGAACAGCCGTGGTCGCGAGCCCTCGGGGTCGACCACCGCCGACGCGTCGTTGCGGTTCTCCGGCGGCACACCCATCGCCTCCAGCGCCTGGTCCCAGGACTCGAAGTTCCCGGGTGGGGCCTGCACCTGATAGCCGAGCGCCTCGGCCCAGAACGTGGCCAACCCCGCCGGGTCGGCGCAGTCGAACGTGATCTGGACGTAGCGGGTCACGGCGGATCCCTGCTTCCTGTTCTGGTCGGTCATGATCCCAGCCTCTCGCTGATAGCGGACAGGGATGTTCCGCTATCAGTGCAACGATCGACTGGTGACCGTCGAGGCGACGACCGAGCGGGTGCTGCGCCTTCTGGCGCTGCTGCAACGACGTCTGTCCTGGACGGCCGCCGAACTCGCCGCCGAGCTGGGGGTCACCGGCCGCTGCGTGCGCCGCGACGTGCAGCGTCTGCGGACACTCGGCTACCCGGTGCACGCGGTGTCGGGCGTCGGCGGCGGCTACCAACTCGGTGCCGGCACCCGGCTGCCGCCGTTGCTCCTCGACGACGAGGAGGCGATCGCCACGGCGGTGTCTCTGCGGCTCGCCTCCGGGGGCACTGTCGCCGGGGCGAGCGAGGCCGCGCTGCGGGCCCTCGCGAAGCTCGACCAGGTGATGCCGTCGCGGCTCCGCGCCGAGGTGCGGGCGGTGCACGGCTCCACCGACACCCTCATCGGCCCGGTCGCCGAGATCGACGCGGAGCTGCTGGTGACACTCGCCCGCGCCTGTCGGGACGGGGTACGCGTTCGATTCCACTATCCCGGCCGGGACGCTGGTGAGCGGGAACGGACGGTCGAGCCGATCCGGATGGTCACGACCGGCCGCCGTTGGTATCTGATGGCCTGGGACGTCGACCGCGCCGACTGGCGGACGTTCCGGCTGGACCGGATGCGGGCGGCGGTGGCGACGACCTGGCGTTTCGCGGCGCGCGAGCACCCGGATCCGGTCGCCTTCGTGCAGCGGGCCGTGACCGGTGCGCCGTACCGCTACCTCGCCCGGGTGCGGGTGCACGCCCAACCGGAGCGGTTGCGGGAGGTGGTCCCACCACAGGTGGGGCGGGTCGAGGACGACCGCGACGGATGGTGCGTGCTGGTCGTCGGCGGCGACGACCTGGACTGGCTCGCCGCGCACCTCGCCCGCCTGGATCACGAGATGGAGGTGCTGGAGCCTCCCGAGCTGCGCGAGGCCGCAGGCCGGCTCGCCCGTCGCCTCGCGGCGCTGGCCGGTGCGACGTCGGAGCCCGGCGCGCGGTGACGCAGCGTGTAGTGGCGCAGCGACACCGGGCCGCCGTCGGAAGCGGTCCATGGTGCCGTGCTGGTGCCGACACACCGCCATCCTGCGCGCTCGTACAGCGCGGCGGCGGCGGTGCCACCGCCGGCCAACTCCAGCACCAGGTCCGTTGCGCGTTTGTCCGCCCACTGGCGGGCCCGGTCCAGCAGCGCGCTGCCCAGCGCCAACCCACGGGCTCTCGGCGCTACGAAGAGACGAGCCACCTCGGCCGTCGGTCGGCCGGGCGGCCCGTCCACCTGATCGGGGATCCGGTGTACCGCGACGTGTCCGACGACGGCCGCGTCGGCGTCTACGGCGACCCAGGCTCGCGCCGGGTGCGGCTCGCGCAGCCAGCGGTGCGGGTCGGCGGGCCAGTTCAGCGGGTACCCGTCGACCCGGTGAACCTCGGCGAGCGCCGCGACGCAGCCGTCCAGGTCGGTGGCACGCCGCCGACGGATAGCGGGTCGGTTCACAGGTCGTCGAACGGGCCGGCGTAGCGGAACTCGCCCCGGATCGACTCGCGCCACGCGTGCGACGGCCGAGCCATGAAGTACTGCGGCCCCCACGGCTGCGGCGGGGTGACGCCCAGCTCGACGGCCGGCCGGAACCCGAAGCGCGGGTAGTAGTCGGGATGCCCGAGCAGGACCACCAGGGGTTCGTCCCGCGCGTCGGCAGCGCCGAGCACCGCGTGCATCAACGCACTGCCGACCCCTCGTCGCTGCCAGGTGGGCAACACACCCAGCGGCCCCAGGCCCAACGCCACCGGCGCACCGCCCACCCGGCCGCGGGTGGCCACCACGTGCCCCACCACGTGGCCGTCCGAATCGGTCGCCACCAGGGAGTACGCGGGCAGCCAGCCCTCGTCGGCGCGCAGCGCGTCGACAAGGGTCGCCTCGACCGGCACGCCGTCACCGCCGTCGGCCTTGGCGAAGGCTGCGGAGTGCACCGCCCGAACGGCGTCGACGTCGGCGGGTGTCTCGCGTCTGATCAGCACCGCGCCACCATAGACGCGGCGTGTCGCCAGCTCCACGCGTTTATCGCGGCGCTTCGCGGACATGGCGGGAAAACGCTTGATGTCTGTGAGTCATCACGATGCCGCACGGTCATCAAGCCGATCCGCGATCGGGGCTTGCGACCCGAGCGACCGGTGGCCCGGCCGCCGGCATGCAGGCTGCCCCGGGCCTGGGACCCCTGTCCACGCTGGCTGGGCGGGCGCGATCTCAGCCGACGGCGGTGGCGGAGGGCGGGGCGCTGCCGCCCTGGGGTGCCTCCGGGGCCATCAGTCGGATGATCTCCGCCTGGTCGGCGGGTGAGGGCAGTCCCCATTCCGGCCGGTAGCCGTACACCTGGTGCAGTGGGGTGGAGCCGGTGCGGCCGTCCAGGATCTCCACGGCGTCGGTGCCGATCAGGCCCGGATGTTCGACGCCGCAGGCCTCGGCGACCTTGGTCAGGTCCCGGCGCAGCGTCCGCAGGTAGTTGGCTGCCCGGACCGACTTCAACGTCGGGTCCAGGCCCCGGGAGAGCCATGCGTTCTGGGTGGCGACGCCGGTCGGGCAGGTGTCGGTGTGGCACTTCTGCGCCTGGATGCAGCCGATCGCCAGCATCGCCTCCCGACCGACGTTGATCAGGTCACAGCCGAGCGCGAACGCCACTATGGCGTTGTCCGGCAGGCCGAGCTTGCCGCCGCCGACGAAGACCACCTGTTCGTGCAGGCCGTGCTCGGCGAAGATCTTGTAGACCCGGGAGAAGCCCTGCTGGAACGGGAGCGACACCGAGTCGGTGAAGATCAGTGGTGCGGCGCCGGTGCCGCCCTCGCCGCCGTCGATCGTCACGAAATCCACACCCCGGCCGGTGTCCCGCATCAGGGTGGCCAACTCCTGCCAGAAGCTCAGGTCACCGACCGCCGACTTGATGCCGACGGGCAGTCCTGTCTCGGCGGCCAGCAGCTCCACCCAGTCGAGCAGGCTGTCGCAGTCGGAGAACTCGGCGTGCCGGGACGGGCTGACGCAGTCCTGACCGGCCGGGATGCCCCGGGTGGCGGCGATCTCGGCGGATACCTTCGCCCCGGGCAGCAGCCCACCGAGGCTCGGCTTGGCGCCCTGGCTCAGCTTGATCTCCAGCGCCCGCACCGGTGCGCCGGCGACCAGGTCCTTCAGCCGGTCGAGGCTGAACCGGCCGTGCTCGTCGCGGCAGCCGAAGTACGCGGTGCCGAGTTGGAAGACCAGCTCACCACCGTTGCGGTGGTACGGCGACAGGCCACCCTCGCCGGTGTTCTGCAGGCAGCCCGCGAGCGCCGCCCCCTTGTTGAGCGCGGTGATGGCGTTGCCGGAGAGCGAGCCGAAGCTCATCCCGGAGATGTTGACGACTGACTCCGGTCGGAACGCCCGGGCGCGTCCCCGTGCCGCGCCAAGCACCTTCGCGCTGGGCAACCGCACGTCGTGACCGGCGGTCGGTGACGACGGCGGCACGGCACGGCCGAACGTACGGTGCTTGATGATCGGGTACCCGGGGGTGTACTCGATGTCGTTGTCAGTGCCGAAACCGAAGTAGTTGTTCTCCTGCTTGGCCGACGCGTACACCCAGCGGCGCTGGTCGCGGGTGAACGGCCGTTCCTCGTTGTTGCCGGCCACGATGTACTGCCGTAGCTCCGGCCCGATCGTCTCCAACAGGTAGCGGGCGCGGCCGAGGACCGGGAAGTTGCGCAGCAGCGCGTGGTCGCGCTGGATCAGGTCCCGCGCGGCGAGGGCCGCGACGGCGGCGGCGACAGCGGGTACGGCTCGACGGGCCCAGGTCATGCCCGGGGTTCTTTCCGCCCGGGCGGCGGATCAAACCGGTGAGCTGGCTGGTGGCGGTGCGGGTGCGCCCCGCACCGCCACCACGCGCTCAGCGGTGCCGGAACGACTCGCGGACCGATCCGCCGACGATCGTGCACCACGTGCTCGTGCTGAGCTTGCCGTTGCGGGGCAGACCGTGCAGCGCCTGAAGGTCCTGCACCGCCCTCCGGGTGGCGTGGTCGTACGCCCCGGTGACGGTGACCGCGTACCCCTTGGTGGCGAGGATTTCCTGCACGGCCGTGACCGGCGCTCCGGTGGCGTGCTGGTCCAGCTCCGGAGCGAGGGTCTCCCAGGTCGGCGTGGTGAGCGTGGCGTCCACGTCCACAGCGATGCCGTTGCGGGCCTGCCAGTCCTGCACCGCCGCGACGGTCGCGGCGTCGAACGTGCCGCTGACGGTCACCGGGTAGCCCCGGTAGGCGAGCAGGTGCTGCACCACCCGGACCGAGGGGGAATTGACGAAACGCCACAGGTCCGGCCAGCGGCGCGCCGGCACGTCACCGAGCTTGGTGCCCAGGGCGGCGTGCACCCGCCGCCGCAGCTCGGGGAACTGCCGGTAGAAGGCCGCGCCCGGGCACTCGGTGGTGCGGAAGTCCCAGTGGCCGAAGATGTCGTGCGCGTGCAGCCCGTACTGCCGGCAGATCGCGACGCAGAGCTTGACCAGCGAGTCGGTCAACGCTTCGGGTGGCGTCTCGGTGACGTAGGTGCCCTCGTTCTCGATGCCGATGGCCCGGCCGTTCTCACCCGGGCAGTGCGCCGAGATCATCTGCCGGTCGCCGGCTTCGAGGCGCTCCAGGCTGCCCCGGCGACCCTCCAGCACGTACCCGCCACGGCTGACAGTGAAGTGCTGGCCGGTGTCCGACCAGCCGTTGCCGTCCATGTGCAGGTCCTGGCAGTCGTGGGCCAGCTTGACCGCCTGCTCGCGGGAGTAGTCGGTGACGTTCGGGAACGCCATGTGGTGCACGATGATCTTGTTGGTGGCGATGGCGCTCACCGACAGCGGGTCCTTCGGCGGGCGGGCGGCCCACTCGTCACAGCTGATGATCCAGTCCAGGTCGGTGCCCGGCGCGGCCTGCGCCGCGCCTGGGAAGGCGAGTTCGCTCCCGACGACGGCGACCGTGGCGGCGCCGAGACCGGCCCGCAGCAGCGTCCGGCGATCCACTTCGGAATGGTCGACGTGCATTGCATCTCCTCCTGCGGCCGACGGCGGGGGGATGAAAAGTAGCTCCAGTGGCCGCACGTACTCCGGAGAATATTGCCAAGACTCGCCCGCGCGCTAGAGGGCGCCCACCCCCAACGGGCAGCCGGAAAACCAGCCGGCGAAAAGATCAACGATCCGCTAACCTGGCCGCTGACTCGGGGGTGGAAGATGAAACTTGGTGAGGCGCTGACCGAACGCGCCGAGGCGGCACGACGGGTCGAGCAGCTGCGGACCCGGATCAACGGCAGCGCCCGGTACCAGGAGGGCGAGCTGCCTCCGGAGGACGCCACTGTGCTCATGGCCGAGCTGGACCAGGTCCTCGACAACCTGGAGACGCTGATCCGGCGCATCAACCGGACCAACGCCACGGTGTCGGTCGACGACCTCGGAACGCTCACCGACGCGTTGGCCCGGCGGGACGTCCTGCGACTGCGGCACGCGGCCATCACGGCGGCCGCCGACGCCGCCGCCGGTAGCGGCCGTGGTCACCCGGCCCGGCAGCTCCGCTCCGAGCTGAAGATGCTCGCCGCGTTGCCGGTCGCCGAGCTTCGGGAACGCGCCGACGGGCTCGCCGGGCAGCTCCGCGAGCTCGAGGTGCGGATCCAGCGCACCAACTGGGAGGCTGACCTGCTGGACTGAATGACTCCAGCAGCGATGTGGAGCAGGTAGCCGTTGTGGAGGCGTGTACACACAGGTCCGGGCTGTAAACCCGGCACCCTTCTTGGCGCGCGGTGGGCAGCGCGGGGTTCGACTCCCCAAGCACAGTGCAGCCCAGCACCGAGGACAGGTAACACCGCAACACGCACACCTCATCACCACGTACAGATCCTCGACGGCGAGGGCGGGTTCGGGGCACTCCACATCCGCGCGGCCGCGTGCTGTTCGCTCACCAGCACTCCGGTCGTGAGGGGCGACCCCGCCTGGTCGGCGTTTCCGCGCGTCGGGTCGGGGGTAGGTCCGGGGCTGACCGTTCCGGCTGCCCCACTTAAGGAATGACCAGATGAGTGACAACGTCAGCGACGCGGTGGGCGACGCTCTCCGCTCGGTGATGCTCTTCCTGCCCAAGGCCGTCGCCTTCCTGGCGATCCTGGTGGCCGGATGGCTGATCGCCAAGGCCGTACTGAAGATCGTGGAGAAGGTCCTCGAACGGGTGGGTTTCGACCGCGCCGTCGAACGCGGCGGCATCCGCCGCGCGTTGAGCCGCTCCCGGTACGACGCCAGTGACATCGTCGCGAAGCTCGTCTACTACGCGGTGCTGCTGTTCACCCTTCAGCTCGCCTTCGGCATCTGGGGGCCGAACCCGATCTCCGACCTGCTCGGCGCGGTGATCGCGTGGCTGCCCCGCGCCTTCGTCGCGATCGTCATCGTCGTGGTCGCCGCAGCCATCGCCAACGCGGTCAAGGACATCATCAGCGGCGCGCTCGGTGGCCTGTCGTACGGTCGGGTGCTGGCCACCATCGCCTCGGTGTTCATTCTCGGTCTCGGTGTCATCGCGGCACTGAACCAGATCGGTGTGGCCACCGCGGTCACCACTCCGGTGCTGATCGCCGTGCTGGCCACGATCGGCGGCGTCCTCGTCGTCGGTGTCGGTGGCGGTCTGATCCGTCCGATGCAGAGCCGCTGGGAGTCGTGGCTGACCCGCGCCGAGCAGGAGTCGCAGCTGATCGCCGAGCACGCCCAGGCGTACCGAGCCGGTCGCCGCGACGCCGAGGCCGAGTTGGCCCGTCGGTCGGCCACCACCAGCGGCGCGGAGGCCACCCAGGTGGTGACCCGACCCGCCGACGCCGACGCCACCCAGGTGGTGACCCGGCCCACCGACCCGGAGGCCACCCAGGTCGTCCACTTCCCGGTCAGCTCCGATGCCACCCAGGCCGTCAATCGCGGTGCCCTCGACGACGTGACGCCGACGCCGGCCCGACCGTCCGCGACCGACGACACGACTCAGGTGGTCAGCGGCTCGGCCGACTCGGACGTCACGCAGGTGGTGGGCACCAACGTCGACCCCGACGCCACCCAGGTGGTCACGGGCGGCACCGACCGCGCGGTGCCCGGGCAGCGCACCAGCGACGACAGTGAGACCACCACTGTCATCCCGCCGGTCGACCGGCGCTGACACCAGCGGTACGGCGGCGGGGCGGGATCGATCTGATCCCGCCCCGCCTCTCGTTGTCCGCCCCCGCCTCGCTCACCTGGCACGGTTCGCGCTGCTCGGCACGCCGAAAGCGCTGGCCGGGGCCGCGCGGGTTGTCTAGCATCGCGGGCATGACCTGGCGACATTGATCCAGCAGCGTCGGCCGATCCCGTGGGCCACCACGGGCACCGCACGTCCGGTGTCCGTCTCCACTCCCACGGGAAGGCCCCATGATCCTCATCGCTCCGCGCGTGCCCGAGCCGGCGGTCCGTCGGCTGACGGCGACCCTCTACGGGTACGCGTTCCTCAGTGACCTCGTCCTGCTCTACCCGCTGTACGTGGTGTTCTTCGCCGACACCGGGCTGTCGGTGGGGCAGATCGCGTCGCTCTTCGTCATCTGGTCCGCCGCCGGCATCCTGTTCGAGGTGCCCTCCGGCGCCTGGGCCGACGTGGTGTCCCGCCGGCTGCTGCTGTGCCTCGCCCCGCTGGTGGCCGCCGCCGGTTTCGCGCTCTGGGTGCTGCTGCCGTCGTACCCGGCGTTCGCTGTCGGTTTCCTGCTCTGGGGCGCTGGTGGCGCACTGGTCTCCGGTGCGTTGGAGGCGTTGGTCTGGACCGAGTTGGACCGGCTCGGCGCGGTCGGCCGGTACGCCCGGGTGCTCGGGCGGGCGCGGACAGCGGGTGTGCTGGGCGTGGTGGTCTCCGGAGTGCTCGCCGGCCCGGTGCTCGCCGTCGGCGGGTACCCGCTGGTCGGCGCGGCCAGCGTGCTCGCCTGCGTGCTCGCCACGATCGTCGCCACCCGCTTCCCGGAACACCGCGCGCCGGGCACCGCAGCCGCCCCGGTCGCCGAGCCGGCGATGGCCGCCCGGCCGGTGGGCGCCGCACCACCGGGGCCGGACGAGCCGGACACCGCCCTGCCCGCGAGCCCGGACGACGATGGTGACCTGGGGTGGTGGGACACGCTGCGGGCCGGGGTGTCGCAGGTCCGCACCCGTCCGCCGGTACGGGCCGCCGTGCTGCTGGTGGCCGTGGTCGCCGCCGACTGGGGTGCCCTGGACGAGTACACCCCGCTGCTGGCCCTGGACACCGGCGTCGGGGCGCAGGCCGTACCCCTGCTGCTCCTGCTGCTCTGGGCCGGAGTGACAGTCGGCGGGCTGCTCGCCCCGGCGGGGGAGCGGCTGGGCAGCCGAGGGTACGCCGCACTGCTGGGGCTGGTCGGCGTCGCGCTGGCCGGAGGTGCCCTGCTCCGGCACCCGGCGGGGTTCGTGCTGCTCGCGGTGGCCTTCGGCGCCGCGCAGTTGGCCACCGTGCTGGCCGACGCGCGGCTCCAGGCCCGGATCACCGGCACCAGCCGCGCCACCGTCACCTCCCTGGCCGGGATGGCCACCGACGTGCTGATCATCGTGACGTACGCCGGCTACGGTCTGCTCGCCACGACGGCCGGCAACGCGGTGGCGTTCGCGCTGACCGCCGGGGCGTACCTCGTGGTCGCGCTGGTGCTACTGACCCACCGCCGGCGCCGGACGGCCGTGCCCACCGGCGTGGCCGCGGCCGTGCCGGGCGGGGCGGACTGACCGCGGCCCGGCGGCGGTCCGAGGAGGCCGCCGCCGGGCCGCACTGTCAGCCGGCCATGTGTAGGAACGACCACTGGTGGCCGTCGAGGTCGCGGAAGCCGCGCATGTACATCGGCCCGTTGGCCATCCCCGGCCCGAGCGACTCCCCGCCGGCGACCGCCGCCTGGTCGACGAGTTCGTCGACCTGCCGTCGGCTCGGCGCCGACAGCCCGACGATCACCTCCCGGCTGGTCGCCGTGTCCGGCGTGGCGACCCCGGTGTACGCCTCGAAGCCCGAACGGAGGTGCAGCACCAGCCGGGTGGTGTCGGAGATGGTGAGCACCGCGCTGTCGCCGTCCGGCTCGGCCTGGTCGCTGGTGAAACCGATCGCCCGGTAGAACTCGGTAGCGGTGGTGAGGTCGCGCACCGGCAGGTTGATGAATGTCATGGTCATCGGTGGTCTCCATCCGTCTCGAGCAACACCTTCAGCACGGCGAGCCGGTCCCTCCAGTACGCCTTCAGCTCCGCGGCCTGCTCGGCTCCGGTCAGCTTCTCGTGCAGGACGTTGACCCGGGCCTTTGACTCGCCGACAGCGTCGATGCCGACGACGATCCTGGTGGGGCCCCCGGCCCAGTCGGCGCGGAAGCTGCGCGGCGCGGTGGCGGTGCGGAGGCGTACCTCGACGTCGGGCAGCCAGCGGGCGCGTGCCGTCTCGTCGGCGAACGCCTCGAACAGTCGCAGTGCCGGCACGGCAACCGTCCGGCTCGCGCTGGCCTCGAAGCCACCGCCACGCCGTTGACCCGGCGCGCGCAGGCCGCGTGCCTGCTCGTACCCGACGGTGACGGTCTGTGCCCACCAGCCCGGCACCTCGTGTTCGGTGGCGAGGTGACGGGCGATCCGGGTGTGCGTCCACTCGGTGGCGGACGCGGCGTCGAGCACTGCGAACCACTCGTCCCAGCCACGGCCGGTCCGGGCGCGGATCAGGTCGTCGGCGATCCGCTCGGTCTGCGCGGCGGCAGCCGAGGCGGTCGGTTCGGTGGGTGCTGGAGGGGACGCGGCGGTGGACGCCGGCTCGACGGTCCGATTGATCAGGTGCCGGCGGGCGGTGGTGTAACTCTCGCCGGTCTTCTCCATCCGGGCACGGACCCGGGCCTTGAACGATCTCTGGGTGGTCATCACATGCTCCCGGTCAACGGCACGGTCACCGGGACTCACGCTCCCGTCGACCCCGCCGGAGTGGGGCATGTGGCACCACGTCCCGAGGGCTCACGGCCCCCTTTGCCTCCGCGTTGCCGACGGCGTGAGCGCCGGGAGGGAGGTGCGGCGCAGGACTACGCCGACGTCATCCTACGCCCAAACGGCCGTCAGGGTTGGTCACCGTCGAGGTAGACCCACCGGCCGTCCTCGCGGACGAACCGGCTGTGTTCGGTCAACGTGCCGGGCCGGCCCGCCTCCCGGTAGTGGGCGTGGAAGGTCACCGTGCCGGCGGCGTCGAGCAGGCCGCCCCGCTCGGTCTCCACGATCTCCAGTCGGGTCCACCGCTGCCCCGGGTCGAGCTCCAGGGAAGCGGGTCGGGTCGAGGAGTGCCAGCTGCGCAGCAGGTAACCGGTGTCGCCGAGGGCGAAGGCGCTGAACCGGGAGCGCATCAACGCCTCGGCCGTCGCGGGAGGTTCGCCGCCGTGCGCCGGCGCACAGCAGTCCGCGTACGCCCGGCCGGAACCGCACGGGCACACCCGTCCCGTTGTCGCGTTCGCCCGTCGACGTCCCGCACCCTTACCCACGTCGCCAATCCTGCCGCACCCGTTCTAGTCGAGCGGCACCGGCAGCGGCACCGGCCGCTTGGCCACCCGATCGTCGCCCGACGACTGGCCGCGTAGGTGCCGGACCAGCCAGGGCAGCAGGTGCCGGCGGGTCCAGGCCAGCTCGGCGCCGAAAACCTCGCCGCGGCGCCGCCGGGGTGCCGGGGGCAACGGTTGTGTCCAGGAGTCGTCGAACCCGGGCAGACCCGCCGTGTACGCCAGTGCGGCGGCGATCCGCTCATGCCCGGCGCTGTTGGCGTGCAGCCGGTCGTCGCTCCACAGCCGGGGATCGGAGGAGACCGGATGAGCGCCCAGGTCGAGGAGGGTGGCCCCGGTCCGCGCGGTGGCGGCCCGCAGCGCCTCGTTGAGCGCCAGCATGCGACCCCGCAGCGGCCGGGCCAACGGCATCACGGGCGCCGGATCCGGCATCGTGAAGGTCAGCACGGTGGCCCCCTGCTCGACCAGTGCCTGCTGCATCGCCGCGACATCCCCGGCGACCTGGTCCGCGTCGAAGGAGGGGCGCAGTACGTCGTTCATGCCGGCGACCACCGTGGCCAGGTCGGGGGCCAGGTCGAGGGCGGGCTGGAGCTGCTCGGCGCGGATCAACGCGGTGGTCCGGCCACGGATGGCCAGGTTCGCGTATTCCAGACCGCCCTGGGCGCGGGCCACCGCCAGGGCGAACCGGTCGGCCCAGCCCCGGTAGCCGCCGACGCCGTCCGGGTCGTCGAGCCCTTCGGTGGTGCTGTCGCCGATCGCCACGTACCGCTGCCACATCACCCGCGCGAGGTTAGCCCTCCGTCAACTCAGGGGAACCGCCGGTCGGTCGAGAACGACAGTTGACGATCCTTCCTAGACTCGCGACATGACGCGAGCCCCTGCGGTGCCACTGGCCCCGAACGTCTGGCGTATCCCCACTGTGGGCCGCGCGGCCGTCAACTCGTACGCCTTCGTCGACGACGACGGCAGCGTCACGTTGGTCGACTGCGGGCTGGCCAAGGCACCGGCCCGGATCGTGCGCGGGCTCGCGGCGATGGGCAAGGTGCCGGCGGACGTCGTCCGTATCGTCCTCACCCACGCCCACCCCGATCACGCTGGCGGCGCTGCGGAACTGGCCCGCCGCACCGGGGCCCCGGTCGCGGCGCACGCCGCCGACGTGCCGTACGCGGAGGCGGGTCGCGCGCCGGTCAGCGACCCGACGGTGACCGGCGGCCGGCTGTTCGCCCGGCTCAACAGCGGCCGGTTTCCGGCGGTCGAGGTGGCCCAGCCGCTGGCCGACGGGGACCTGCTCGACGTCGGTGGTGGCCTGCGGGTGGTGCACACCCCCGGGCACTCGCCCGGGCACGTGTCGCTCCTGCACGAGCCGACCCGCCTGCTGATCACCGGGGACGCGTTGTTCAACGTGTTCGGCGTCCGGTGGCCGATGAAGTGGCTGTGCAGCGACTTCCAGATGACCCGGGAGACCGCGCACGTCCTCGGGGAGCTGGACTACGACCTCGCGGCCTTCACCCACGGCCCCGAGATGACCGACAAACCCCGCGACCGCATCCGCGCCTTCCTCTCCGCGTACCGTTGAGCAGCCCGTCGGCGGGCCTCACAGCCAGCCGGAGCGCCGGAACAGCCGGTACAGGAACAGGGCCGCCGCCGCCATCAGGGTGAGGGCCCCGGCGTAGCCGTAGCGCCAGGCCAGCTCGGGCATGTGGTTGAAGTTCATGCCGTAGATGCCGGCGATGCCGGTCTGGGTGGCCGCGATGGCCGCCCAGGCGGCGATCTTGCGCATGTCGTTGTTCTGCTCGACGGCGAGCTGCGCCAGTCGCGACTGGACGATCGAGGTGAGCAGGTCGTCGTACGCGGCCACCCGATCCACCGCCCGGCTCAGCCGGCCGTCGACGTCGACGAACCAGCGGTGCAGGGCACGCGGCGGTCCGTCGGGTTCGAGCAGCGTACGCATCGGCGCCTGCAACGGCAGGACCGCCCGTTTGAACTCCACCACCTCGCGTTTGAGCTGGTAGATGTGCTGGATGTCGGCCCTGCGGTCGCGGGCGAACACCGCCTCCTCGACCCGCTCCAGGTCCCGTTCCACGTGCCCGGCCACCTCCAGGTAGGAGTCGACCATGCGGGCGCAGACCGCGTACGCCACCGCCCACGGGCCGGCGGCCAGCAGCGAGGGGCGGCGCTCGATGTCGGCGCGGACGCTGCGCAGCGCACCGGCGGCGCCGTGCCGCACGGTGATGGCGAAGCGGTCACCGAGCAGCACCATGACGTCCCCGGTGTCGATCACCTCGGACGTGTCGGTCAGCTCGTCGTGCTCCACGTACCCGGCGGTGCGCAGGACCAGTAGCGTGACCGGCCCGTGGCGCTGCACCGTGGGCCGGTGCCCGTCGGCGAGCGCCTGTTCGACTGTCAGCTCGTCGAGGCCGAAGGTCTGGCCGACCGCGGCGAGCACCGCCGGGCCGGGATCGTGCAGTCCCAGCCACACGAAGGCGTCGCGGCCGTGTCGCGCCCGGGCGTACGCGTCGGCGTAGTGCTGTTGACCGGGCTCCCGGCGGCCGTTGACGTAGACGGCGCAGTCGACCACTGCGTCCGGATTGGACCGGCGGGGGGTGGGGGAGTCGCCCTCGACCCGTCCGAGCAGTCGACGGGCCAGGGCGCGTACGCCCCGACCGGTCCGGTCCCGTACCGGTCGCTGATCCACCGCGTGCCTCCCCGTCGCCGGCGCACCGTCCCGATCAGGGGATGGTGCCACCGCATTCTGCCGACCAGGGTCCGGCTCCCGACAGCGGGGAGGCGGCGCGGGCTGCTCGGGCCAGCGGCTCGGTTCGGGCCTGTGGTCCGGATCGGGCGGGCGGCTCGGTTCAGGCGGTGCGGGTGGCGAAGACGACGACGTTGTCGACGTAGTTGCCGGTCGTCGCGTCGAACCGGCCGCCACAGGTGATCAGGCGCAGCCCGGCGGCGTCCGCCGGGCCGTAGACCAGGGTGGTGGGGAAGTGCTCCTTGGGGTACGCCCGGACGTCGTCGACCGTGAACGTGGCGACCCGTGCGTCGGCGCGGGTGACCTGCACCTGCTGCCCGGCGCGGAGCCGACCGAGGTCGAAGAAGACCGCCGGGCCGGACGGCGCGTCGACGTGTCCCACCAGGACGGCGTTGCCGGTCTCACCGGGGCTGACCCCGTGTCGATACCAGCCGGCGAGGGTGGGCCGGTCCAGTGGCGGCACCTCCAGCACCCCGGCGGCGTCGGCGCCGACGGGGACGATGTCGGCTCGTAGGTCGATGGCGGGGATCTGCACCCGGACCGGCGCGGCGGGTGGCAGCGGAGCGAGGTCCGGTGCGGGGTGGGTGCGGGTCGGCGCGTCGGCCGACGGTCGTGGTGGCCGCGCCGGGTCGGCGGTGAGGCCGACGGTGATCAGCCCGAGCCCGGTCACGCCGAGCAGGGCGACCACTGCCGGTAGGGTCCGCCGCCACCACACGTGTGCACCTCCGTACCGGATCGTCGGGGTGCCCGCACCGGTGTCACCGGCGCGGGCACCCGTCTCAGGGATGGAACGGTCGCCGATCAGGCGACAGTGGACACCGGACGACGCCGGCGGATCAGGATCACCGCGCCGGCGAGGGCGGTGCCGAGCAGCGTGCCGCCGGCGGCGAGAGCGCCGGTGTCACGGTTGTCGCCACCGGAGCCGGCCGGCGCGCCGCCGATCGGGGTGACGGCGAAGGTGGCGGTGCCGGCCGAACTGCCGTCGCCGCAGGTCGCCGCGACCGTGTACGTGCCCAGGGTGAACCCGGCGGTGAAGAGCTCGGCGCTCAGCCCGCCGCCGGCGGCGGCCGTGGTGGATCGGACGTTCTGGTCGCGGTTGGGGCCGGTGACCCGGAAGAGGGCGTCACCCGACTTCGGGTTGCAGGTCGTCGCGGTGAGCACGACGGTCCCACCGACCGGGGTGGTGGCCGGTGACACGGTGGTGTCGGCCAGTGCGGCGCCTGGCAGCAGGAGCGTGCCGAGGCCCACGCCGAGCGCCGCCGAGCAGAGTGCTGTTGAGACCTTCATACGCGTCTTCCCTCACTTTTCGTCCGCTGACTGCGTGGGACGTCGTTCGGGTGGCCAACTCCGTGACTAGCACCGGTGTGCCCAACACTAGGTGGGTTGGGTCCTCGATCAGGTGAAAATGAGAAATCCTCGTTGCCGTCACGTGTCCACCCGAAGGCGGGGAGAGCTGCGGAAAGGCCCGGACGGCCCGACCGGCACCGGTGCTCCGATCGATGTCCATCCGGTCGGGCTGTCGCCGCTGTGTCGATGGCGAGGTATTGCCGCAGACGGCGGAAATGCACCGCCTGACCGCCGCGATCGACCGTCCGGGCCGGTCCAAGATCCGCACAAGAACAGGGATGTAGGTGCCTCGCGCGGTCCGGAGGCCACTACATCCCGGAAGTTGTTCGGATCTTGGACCAGGGCGCGTCTCGGGTCAGCGGGTCTCGGTCGGGTCGGGCATCGGCTCGCCGGTCTCCAGCAGGGTCTTGAGGCTGGCCATCAGCTCCGGCCAGCCGCCGCTGCCGTCGAGCTGGCCGCTGACCGCCCGGTGCATCTCACTGTCGGGGGAGAAGTCGTCGTGGATGACGGTCAGCCGGACGGTCGACCCGCTGTGCGGCTCGATCTCGAAGGTCACCGTCGACCGGCGCTCACCGAGCCGGGCGGCCAACTCCTCGGCGGTCCAGCCGAAGTGCTCGGCGTGCTCGGGTTGGAAGCCGTGCCAGCTGTAGGAGAGGCGACGGTACGGCTCGGCGACGAGCACCCGCTGGCCGAGGTCGCGCGGCTCGCCGTCCGGTGCGTCCTGCCACAGCACTGGTGACCCGACCTGCCAGTCCGAAACCAGAGCGACTCCACCCCAGTAGCGACGGGTGAACGCCGGATCGGTGAGCGCGGACCACAGTCGTTGCGCGGTGGTGGTGACGTAGGTGGTGTAGACGAAGGTCGGGCTCTCCATGGGTTGTCGCTCCAATGCGGTGGTCAGGTCGGCCAGGGTGGCGGCGCGCTCGCGGTCGTAGCGGCTGAGCCACCGGTCGGCGATGGCGTTGATCGGGGCGGCGTTGAGGTAGTGCAGCTTCTCTCGGCCGCGCCGCGCGGTCGTGACGAGGTGGGCCGCCTCCAGCACCGAGAGGTGCTTGCTGACTGCCTGTCGGGTGCCGGCCAGCCCGTCGCACAGCTCCCGCAGGGTCTGGCCGTTGCGCTCGTTGAGCCGGTCCAGCAGTTGACGCCTGCTGGGGTCGGCCAGCGCCCGGAACGCGTCGTCCATCGACCCTCCCCGCAACAGGCAATCATTCGGTTGCCTGTCAAGTTATGCAACCAACGGGTTGCCTGTCAATCTGGGCGTCGGTGGCGGCAGGTGACCGGGTGCGATCGTGTGGCAGCGTGGTGCGGGTGACCGACTCCGCGCCGCTCGACGTCGACCTCGCGCTGCTCGGTGGCGGCGGCGCCGCGTCGTTGCTGCTCGCCGCACTGGACCGGCACGGTGTCCGGGATCTGCGGATCGCCATCGTCGACCCGGTGCGCCGACGCGGTCAGGACCGCACCTGGGCGTTCTGGGGTCATCCCGACAGTGACCTGGACCCGCTGCTCAGCGCGAGTTGGCAGCAGGTCGAGGTGGCGACGGCGGCGCGACGCCGCGTCCTGGACCTCACCCCGCTGCGGTACGCCATGCTCCGCTCCGGCCCGGTCTACGACCGGGCTGCCGACGCCGAACGTCGCCTCGACGCCACCCGGATCGTCGCGCCCGCCGAGACGGTGCGCGACGACGGTGACCGGGTGCTGGTAGGCACCGGCGACGGGCACGGCGTACGGGCCGGCTGGGTGCTCGACTCCCGTCCCCGCCCGCCGACGCGAGCGGGGCGTACCACCTGGTTGCAGCACTTCCGGGGGTGGTGGCTGGAGGCGGACCGGCCGGTGTTCGACCCGACGCGTGCGGTGCTGATGGACTTCCGTACCCCGCAGCCGCCCCGGGGCGTCTCCTTCGGGTATGTGCTGCCGGTGAGCGACCGCTACGCCCTTGTCGAGTACACCGAGTTCTCGCCCGACCTGCTGACCGACGCCGGGTACGACGCGGCGCTGGCCGGCTACCGGGATCTGCTCGGGCTGGATCCGACCGGGCTGCGGGTGCGTGAGGTGGAGAACGGGGTGATCCCGATGACCGACGCGCCGTTCCCGGCCCGGCCCACCCCCCGCGTGGTCCGGCTCGGCACGGCCGGTGGCGCGACCCGTCCCTCCACCGGCTTCACCTTCTCCGCCATGTACCGGCAGGCCGACCAGGTGGCCCGCGCCCTCGCCGCGGGTCGCGCGCCGGTGCCTGAGCCGGCGTACCCGCGCCGGCACCGCTGGATGGACGCGGTGGCGCTGCGGGCGCTGGACCGGGGCGGGGTGGGCGGTCCCGAGTTCTTCGACCGGCTCTTCGACCGCAACCCGGCCGAGCGGGTGCTGCGCTTCCTCGACGGCGGCACCACTGCGGCCGAGGAGGTCGCGATCATGAATTCGACCCGGCTGTTGCCGATGATCGCCGCGACCGCCGGTGACGCCGCACACCGCGTCCGCGACCGGCTACGCCCCACCCGGCCCGCGCCGGCCATCCCACCCGCTGTGGTGGGTTCGACGCCGACGGCTCGGCGCGCCGGCCCCCCGAGCGGGGAGGACGACGTCAGCGCCCGGTAGGTTGCCGGGCATGGTGGACGCGGCGGCCGGCAGGGGCGTGCAGATCTGGACCGACGGGGCGTGCAGCGGCAACCCCGGTCCGGGTGGTTGGGGTGCGCTGCTGCGCTACGGCGATCACGAGCGGGAGCTGTGCGGCGGCGAGGCCACGCCCACCACCAACAACCGGATGGAGCTGATGGCGGCCATCCAGGCATTGGAGAGCCTGAACCGGCCGGTCACCGTGGAGTTGCACACCGACAGCACGTACGTGCGCAACGGGATCACCAGTTGGCTGGCGTCGTGGAAGCGCAACGGTTGGCGGACCGCCGCGAAGCAGCCGGTGAAGAACGCCGACCTGTGGCAGCGGCTGGAGGCGGCCTGCGAACGGCACGAGGTCACCTGGCTGTGGGTCAAGGGGCACAACGGTCACCCGGAGAACGAGCGGGCCGACGGGCTCGCCAACAAGGGCATGACCGAGGCCCGGGGCGCGCTGACCAGCCGCTGAGCCCCGGTCAGCGAGTGGAGTCGGGGTGCCCCGGCATGCTGGAACCTCCGCCGCTGCTGCCGGACGAACCACCGGCGACACCCGAGTTGTCGGGCTCGGTCACGATGTCCGGCCGGACGTCGGTGTCCGCCGGTGCGGGGACCTCGGTGTCCGCCTCGACCTGCACCAGTGGCGTTTGGCCGGCCTCGTCCTCGCTGTGCTGCGGGTCGCCCGGCTGCTCACCTTGACGATTTCGGTAGCCCACGCCGTGCCCCCCGTCGATGCCGGTCCGCGTCGGCGCTGGCTACCCGGCGTCGTCCCGGCCGAAACCTGACCCGCCGGCGGGGACCGCCGACCCGACCGTCTCGGCCTGCGGCGCAGCGGACGGCAGCCGCAGCGTCCGGCGGCGGCTGAGCGCGACGACCAGCGCCAGCGCGAGCGCGCCGACGACCACCAGGAACGCCCAGGTGTTACCGAGGTGGTCGTTGACCACGCCACTGGTCGCGGAGCCGGCGGCGATGCCGAGTTGCCCGGCCGTCTGCAACCACCCGTACGTCTCGGGTAGCCGGACCGCCGGGGTGGACCGGGCGAGGATCTCGTCGGTGACGGCGAGGAACGGTGCCAGCGCGAGACCGAAGACCGCCAGCGCGACGGCCATCTGCGGCACGCTGCGCGGCAGCAGCAGCGCCACCGAGGTGGCGGCCAGCGTGCCGAGCATCGTCAGGTACGCCGCCGCCGGGCTGCCGGGCCGCCCCCGGCTCGCCAGCAGCACGCCACCGGCCAGGCTGCCCACCGACCAGATGGTCACCAGCAGCCCGGCCTGGTCCGGGTGCCCGACGGTGGTGGCGAACGCGGGCACCAGCACCCACATCGCCCCGATGCCCATCATGTAGCCGACGTGGGTGCCGACGACGGTGCGGCGGGTGGCCTGGCCGGGCAGCGCGGATCCCTTCTCGCGAGGCTGCCGGTCGGCCTCGCGCGGTGGCAGCACGGCGACCATGCCGAGCAGCCCGATGCTGCCGATCACCGCGAAGGCGAGCAGCGCGGCAGTGGGTCCGCTGATCAGCAGGCTCAGTGTCACCGCCAGGGGGCCACCCACGTAGAGCACCTCCTGCCCGACGGCGTTGACCGCGTACGCGCGGGCCAGCGCGGCGGGGGCGACGAGCCGGGCGAGTTGGGCGCGTCCGCTGCCGACCGCCGGTGGCGTGCTGAGTCCGGCCGCGGTGGCCAGCGCCACGAACGCCACCGGTTCGGTGGTGGCGGCCAGGCCGAGCAGGGCGAGCAGGTGGGCGAGGCCGGTGGCGAGCAGCACCGGCCGGGCGCCGAGCCGGCCCAGGAGTCGGCCGACCAGCGGCGCGGTGACCGCCAGCCCGATCCCGCAGCCGGCGCTGGCCACGCCGGCGGTGGCGAAGCTGCCGGTGTTCTGGTGACCGAGCAGCACGACGAGCAGTTGCCGCAGCGCGACCGGGAGCTGCGCCACCGTCATCAACATGATGAGCAACATCGCCCGGCGAGGTACATTCACAAGTTATGAATTTACCTGAGGACGGCTCGCCGAACCTGCTCGGCGCACTCGCCCTGCACGTCGGTTCGCGGATGCGGTCGTCGGTCAGCGCGTCCGTCGGTGCCGGCGGCGCGCTCGCCGAGGCGCTCGTCGTCCTCAAGGACCAGCCGGGGGTGACCGCCGAGTGGTTGGGCCAGGTGCTGGGGCTGACCCAGCCCGGCGTCGCGCACCTGGTCCGGCGGCTTCGGGAACAGGGCTGGGTGGAGCGGCGTCCCGGCACCGACGCGCGCAGCCGCGCCCTGCACCTCACCACCGAGGGCACGGCGGCGGCCGCCCGGACCCTGCGCGCCCGACAGGAGGTGCTGACCGCGCTGCTCGCCCCGTTGACCGTCGAGCAGCGCGCCCAGCTCGCCGACATCGCCCGCGCCCTGCTGCACGACGAGGTGGCCGACGCCGGCAGCCTGGCCCACCTCTGCCGGCTCTGCGACCGCGCCCGCTGCCCACAGTGCCCGGTCCACGCCGGCTTCCAGGAGGTGACGGCAGCGTGCGGCGGTCGGGCCGTTCCTAGCGGCGACGACCCCGACGGGCGGGGGAGCGGGTCGGCTGACGGACCGGGGTGAGCGGCAGCGCCGTCCAGTGCGCCGGCCGGGTGAGCGTCTGCGGCAGCTCCGTGTGGGTGTCACCCCGGGCGGCGTCCAGCTGGGTCTGGTGCAGGAAGAGCGTGCGCCGCAGGTCCGCGCCCCGCAGGTCGGCCCCGCGCAGGTCGGCGCCGGTGACGTCGGCCAGTCCGAGGTCCACTCCGCGCAGGTCGGCGCCGATGAGCAGCGCGCCGCGCAGGTTGGCCCGGCGGAGGTCGACGCGGCGCAGGTCCACCCCGAGCAGGTGCGCACCCCGCCGGTCGGCGCCGCCGGGAGCGCGGGCCGCGTCGCTGGCCCGGGACAGCAGCGGGTTGACCCGGTTCCGGTGGTCGGCGACGTCCACCGCGCGAAGCCGCGCCGGGTCACCCTCGGTGAGCGTCAGCGTATCGGTGCGGGCGCGTTCCAGCTCGGCGCGCAGGTCGGCCGGCGGGCGCAGCGCCACCGCCTCGGTGAGGTACCAGAGCAGTTCGTGCAGCGGTCGCAGCACCGCGAACGCCTCCGCCATCGCCGGCAACGTCTCCGGCGCGTCCCGCCAGTCCCGCCCGCCGAAGGTCACCTGGGCGACCTGCTGCCCGGCGCCGAAGCAGTCGAACACCGTGCAGCCGGGAAAACCACGCTGTCGCAGCTCGGTGTGGATGCCGCAGCGGTGGTCGGAGCGCAGGTTGGGGCAGGGCGAGCCGGCCGGCTTGTCGATGGCGAAGTCCGCCGACGCGGCGAAGGCGGGCACCACGCAGCACAGCCCGAAGCAGCGTCCGCAGTCGGCGCGTAGCTGTGCCGCCCCGGACGGCGGTGCGGTGCGGTGCGACACGCCGACGGTCCTCCTGATGATCAGGCTGGACCACCATTGTTTCCTGTGCCGCGCCCACGGGGTCGGTCGGGGGTCACCGTGCGTGCGTGTCACCGGCCGTCGCGGGGCGGGGCGCCGGCGTACGGGCATCGCCCGGTGGCGGCACCAGTCGGCGGACGTCCCGCTCGCCGTCGTCGTGCCCGTACTTCTGGTCGAAGTGCCGTTTCACCACGGCGACCGGCGTGCGGTCCCCGTCGGCGGGCTCGGCCAGCGCGAACACCCCGGGGGCCGCGCCCGGCGCGCGGGGCGGCAGCACGGCTCGCACGGTCAGCGGCCCGGTCACCCGGAACCCCCGGCAGTCGACGTAGTGCTGCCCGTCGACCGTCACGAACGGCACGCGTACCTCGACCACGTCCGACTCGTCGTGGCGCAGCGTGACCATGACCGACCAGTACCGCTCCAGGTCGAGGGTGGCCTGCTCGTGCTCCCACAGCTCCTCGAACCGGGCGTGCACGAACCCGCCCCACGGGCTGTCCATGTCCACCTCGAGCTGCGGCACGTTGAACGACAACTTCCCGATCGGGAAGAACGAGATCAGCGCCCGCCCGTCCCACTGGTAGAGCTGGATCGACGGGGACGCGTCGTAGAGCCGGACCTGGAGGCGGTGGCGCAGCCGCGCGTCGAGCGCGTCGGCGAACGCGGCCAGGTGGCGCAGGTTGGCGCGGATCTGTCGGGGCACGTCCACCCGTTGCCGTTCCAGCTCCTCGGAGCGTTGCTGGGCGGCGGTGCAGTCGGGGTCGAGCAGGAGCAACTGCACCTGGGCGCCGTTGGCGAGCGCCGCTCGTACCGCGCTCAGGGTCTCTTCGCGGTGCCGTTGCTCGAGCAGGATCGTCCAGGTGTCGAGGATGCGCACCCGACGGCCGGAGCGGTGCAGCCGCGTTACGAACGCCTGCTGGTCGAAGCTGAGGTGCTCCTGCACCCGCGCCTTGCGGGCCTCCTCGAACAACGGGTCGAAGATGACGTACGAGATGGCCGCGAGGACCACGCTGGCCCCGAGGTTGAGCAGCAGGTCGCTGAGGAAGCCGGTGCTGCGCCACGCGGCCACCAGCATGACGACGGCGATCGCGAAGAGTGCCCCACCGACGACGAAGGCCCGTCGTTGCCGCCCGCCCCGACCAGCCCACCCGGGCATCCGGTCCCCTTCCGCCGTCGGTCGGCCCCACCGCCGCTTGCTGATCATCGGAGTTCGGAGGATACGTGCCCGCTTTGCTGGGCGCTGTCCCGTTCTCCGAGCGGCTGGTTCACCGCTCGGACCCGCTCCACCGCTCATAGGGTGACGGTAACGGAGTCGTGCGACCACGGAGGGTGGCGGGGTGGACGAGAGCGAACGCGAGCAGGCGCTTCTCACCGTGCTGACCACCGAGCACTACGCGTTGCAGACGTCCCGCGCCGGCACCATCGCCGAGGCCACCGGCCGCGCCACCATCTTCCTGTCCGTCCTTTCGGCGGCACTGATCGGCCTCGGCTTCGTCGCCAGCAACGACAAGCTGGTGCGGCCGTACCTGGCCGCGGTGCTGCCGACGCTGGTCATCCTCGGGGTGCTGACGTTTCTGCGGCTGGTGGAAACCACCGTGGAGAACTCGTTGGACCTGCGGCGGATCCAACGCATCCGGGCCTACTACCAACACAATCTCGCCGGCGAGCACGACTTCTTCGCCGACGCGGTGGTGGCCGACGACGCCATGAGCACGGCCTGGAACCTGGTCGGCACGCGACCGGGGCGGTGGGAGTTCCTGTTGACCACTGCCGCACTCGTGGGTGCGGTCAACGCGGTGCTGAGCGGGCTCGGCATCGCCCTGGTGGCCACGACCGTCGGGGCCGGGGGCGCGTTGACGGTAGTGGTCGGGGTGTTGGTCGCGGTGGTGGCGTTCGGTGTGCAGTTCGCGTACATCGTCCGGGCGTCGGCCGCACCGATGCGCTGACGGCGCCCGCCGGCGCCGCTCAGACCGTTCGCCAGTCGTCGTTCGTCAACGCCGTGGCCTGGGGACCCATCAGCAGCATGCCTCCGTCGACCGGCCACGAGGCGCCGGTGACGTAGCTGGCGGCGGGGGAGGCGAGCAACGCGACAACGGCGGCCACCTCGCGGGCGTCGCCGGGCCGCCCCAGCGGCACGCCGGGCCGTTCCTGGGTGAACGGGTCGACATCCTCCTGACCGGTCATCGGCGTGGCGATCTCGCCCGGTGCGACGGCGTTGACGGTGATTCCGTCGGCGGCCAACTCCTGGGCCATCACGCGGGTCAGCAGCCCGAGCCCGCCCTTCGCGGCGCAGTACGCGGCGGAGCCGACCCGGGGCGCGTGCTCGTGGACGCTGGTGATGTTGATGATCCGCCCGCCGGCGCCGGTGGCCCGCATCCGTCGCGCGGCCCGCTGGGCGCACAGGAAGGGCGCGTCCAGGTCGACGGCGAGCACCTCGCGCCACTGCTCCCACCCGGTGTCCACGAACGGCGTCGAGGCCCCGGTGCCGGCGTTGTTGACAAGCACCCCGATGCCGCCCAGCCGGTCGGCCAACTCGTCCACCACCGCCGCCGCGTCCGGCAGCCGGGTCAGGTCCACCTCGGCGACCTCGCAACGCCGCCCTGTCGCGCGGACCTCGGTGGCCGTCCGCTCCGCGCCGTCGGGGTCGCCGTACCAGGTGATGCCGATCTCGAAGCCGGCACTGGCCAGCGCCACCGCGCAGGCCTTGCCGATGCCGGAGTCCGCGCCGGTGACGACGGCGATCCTCGGGTAGTTCGCGTATCGCTGAGGCATGCTGCCGCACTACCCCGGCGGGGCCGGTCCAACCGCCACGGGGGCCACGCTCGTCCGCCGGCGGCGTACGGTCGCCTGATGCGGATCACCCGGTTCACGCACGCCTGTGTCCGCGTCGAGCACGACGGCGGGGTGCTGGTCGTCGACCCGGGGACGTGGAGCGAGCCGCGAGCCCTGGTCGGTGCGGACGCCGTCCTGGTCACCCATGAGCATACCGACCACATTGACGTGTTGCGGCTCGCCGGTCTCGGTGTGCCCGTGTACGCGCCGGAGGGCGCCCGACTGCCGGATCTCGCCCCGCTGCCGGTGACCCGGGTCCGTGCGGGGCAGCGGTTCACGGCGGCCGGCATTCCGGTCAGCGCGCACGGTGGCCGGCACGCCGCGATCCACGGGGGGCAGCCCGACTGCCCGAACCTCGGCTACCTGATCGGCGGTGAGCTCTACCACCCGGGCGACGCCCTGCACGTGCCGGACGAGCCGGTGCGCACCCTGCTCGTCCCGGCCCAGGGGTCCTGGCTGCGCCTCGACGAGGCGATCCGGTTCGCCGGCGCCGTGGGCGCGGCGGCGGCGTACCCGATCCACGACGCGCAACTCAACGACCGCGGCCTGGCCAGTGTCGCGGGTTGGTTCGCCGAGACGATCCCCGGCTACCGTCACCTGCTGCCCGGCGACACCGCCTGACCCGTGTCGTCGTCCGCCGCCGGGGTGCGGAAACGGGGTGCGGCGGTGGTGAGCACCGCGGTGGCCGTCGGGGCTGACCACCCCTCGGCCAGCTCCGTCGCGAGGTCGGCGACCAGCCGGGTCACGGCCGGCCCGCCACCCGGGTGCAGCGCCTCGGCGACGATCAGCACCGACGAGGTGCCCGCCCGCACTGCCGACCAGCCGCTCTGCCGGTTCGTCCACCGTCGGGCGTGTGCCCGACCGGCGGAGTCGGCGAAGGTCACCTCGCCCGGCTCGGGATGCTCGGTGTCGCCCGCGAAACTCAGGTACGCCTCGTCGCCGTGTGCCGGCCGGACCACCAGGTCCCCGTCGACCCGGTCCAGGTCGAGCGCCGCGACCGGGATGGCGTACGCGGCCGAGATGGCGTTGCAGAGGTCGACGAGCGGGTGCACCCGGGGCAGCTCGCCGTCCAGCCGCAGCCGACGCAGCAGCGCCTCGGCGGCGCACCGGTACTTGGTAGGTCGCAGCCCCATCGCCGCGTACGCCCGCCGCCACGCCTGGATCTCTGGGAACCCGCTCTCGGCCCCACCGGCCAACCGCCGCCGGGCCTCGGCGAGATGAGCGGCAGTGCGTGCCGCCACGTCGGCGGTAGCGGTGATCCCGGCGACCTGCACCACACCGGCGACCAGGTCGGGGTACGCGTCGCGAAGCCGCGGAGAGTGTTCGAACCGCACTGTGGTCCTATCGTTCGGTGAGGGCGAGGGTCACGCCGAGCGCGACGAACGTGCCGGCGGCGGATCGGCGCAGCCAGTCGGTGACCCGGGGTCGGGTCAGCACCCGGTCGCGTACCCGGGCCGCGAAGATGCCGTAGCCGCTGAACACCACGAAGGTGAGCAGCATGAACACCGCACCGCAGCCGAGCATCGCCCGGGTCGAGCCCGGTGCCGTGGTGTCCACGAACTGCGGCAGGAACGCGACGAAGAACATCGTCGGCTTCGGGTTGAGCAGGTTGACGAGCACCCCGGAGACGATCACCCGGATCGCCGAGCGGGGTGGGGCGTCGGAGGCCACCGCGAACGCGTCGCGGTCCCGCGCCATGGACCAGGCCAGGTAGAGCAGGTAGCCGACACCGAGGTAGCGGACGGTCTCGAACGCCACCGCGCTGGTCTGCATCAGCGCGGCCAACCCGGTCATCGCGGCCAGCAGATGCGGCAACGTCCCCAGCGTGCAGGCGAACGCGGCCAGCACCCCGGCCCGCGCACCCCGCGACAGGCCGGCGGAGAGCGTGAAGATCACCCCGGTGCCGGGGGTGACCACCACGATCAGCGTGGTGATCAGGAACGGGATGGTCACGATCGTCCTCCGACGGAGTTGGCAGGTCTGGCTCCTGTTCACTCTGCTGCCACAATGGTCCGATGGGCAGAGCCAAAGCGACTGCGTCCGAGAGGTCCATATCGGCCGGGTCCGACTTCCTGCACCTGACCATCACCGACGCGACACCAGGCGGGCGCGCCGCCTGGCTGACCGACCGGCTCCGGCACGCCATCGCCGAAGGACGGGTGCCGGTCGGTGACCGGCTGCCGCCGACCCGGGTGCTCGCCGCCGACCTCGGTGTCTCCCGGGGCGTGGTCACCGAGGCGTACCAGCGCCTGACCGAGGAGGGGCACATCGCCGGTCGGGGCCGGGCCGGCACTGTCGTCGTCGCCGCGCCGGCCGCGCCCACACCCCCAGCGGCCGCCGCGCCGGCACCGGTCACGACCTTCCCTCCGGCACCAGGCACCGACATCTTCGAGGCGCTACGCGCGGCGCACGCGACCATCGACCTGACGCCCGGCGTACCCGATCTGGCCGCCTTTCCTCGCGCGGACTGGCTGCGCGCCGAACGGAGCGTGCTGCGCCGCCTCGCCGCGGCCGACCTTGGCTACGGCGACCCCTGTGGCACACCCGTGCTGCGACAGGCCGTCGCCGCCTGGCTGGCCCGCAACCGCGGCATCAGCGTCGACCCCGCCGAGGTGATCATCGTGGCCGGCGTCTCCCAGGCGCTCGGGCTGCTCGCCCAGGCGCTCACCGCCGCCGGCGTCGACCGGATCGCCGTCGAGGACCCGGGCTCGCTCGGGGTGCGCCAGCACCTGAACAACTGGCGAATGGACACCCCACCGATCAGCGTCGACGACGCCGGGCTGCGGGTCGACGAGTTGACCGCCAGTGGCGCACCAGCCGTGATGCTCACCCCCGCCCACCAGTTCCCGACCGGCGTGGTGCTCGACGGGGACCGCCGCCGCCAACTCGTCGCCTGGGCGCGGGCCGGCGGTCTGATCATCGAGGACGACTACGACGCCGAGCACCGCTACGACCGTCCTCCGGTGCCGGCGCTGCGTGGTCTGCTGCCCGAGCAGGTCTGCTACGCCGGCAGCGTCTCCAAACTGCTCGCACCCGCCCTGCGGGTGGGCTGGCTGCTCGTGCCGGCGCGGCTGCGCGAGGCCGTGGTGGCCGCCAAGCGCAACGCCGACCTGGGCAACGCCGTGCTACCGCAACTGGTGCTGGCGGAGTTGATGACCTCCGGCGCCTTCGAGCGGCATCTGCGGCTGCTGCGTCGCCGCCACATCCGCCGGCGGGACGCCATGATTGCCGCGCTGGCCCGCGCGTTGCCACTGGCGACGGTGCACGGCGCCGCCGCCGGCCTGCACCTGATGATCACGCTGGACGACGCCGTGGTCGACACCGAGCTGGCGGCCGCGACGCTGGCGCGCGGGGTGAAGGTGCAACCGCTGTCCTGGCACTGCCAGCGTCCCTACCGGCCGGGCCTCGTGCTCGGCTACGCGGCCCGGACACCCACCGAGATCGCCGACGGCGTCGCCGCTGTCGCCGCCGCGCTCGGCCACCGTTGACCATCGGCAGCGGCATGCTGGGGATCAGCCCAGGAACAGTTGGACGAGGACCAGCACGGCGAGCAGCGCCGGCCCCCGTGACCCCTGACGCATCAGGTCGACCGGGATCATCCCGAACGGTGTGTTGACCGTCGCGCCGCCGTAGTCGATCGGCGGGCGGGTGCCGGCCCGGAACGCGGCGGCCACCACCCCCAGCGCCAGTGTCGGCGCCAGCCAGGCCGGCCCCGGGTCGACGGACGGCAGGGTCAGCAACCACCACACGCCCGCGCCGACAGCCGGCACCACCACGTGGATCCCGCGCAGCAGGTTGTCGCTGCCACCGAGCGCCCGACGTAGCCCGGGCGAGCGGCTGACCGACCGCAGACCGCCGGTCAGCCGGTTGGCGGCAAGGTACGCGAACACCACCTGCGCGGCCCCGGCCAACCCGGGCAGGGCGAGCGCGGCAGCGTACTGAACCCCGATCAGCGCCGCCCAGATCAGCACGGCGCTCGGGTGGCGGCGCAACCGGCGTACGTCGGCCTGGAGCAGCGCCCACCAGCCGGGGCCGGGCCGGAACCGGCGGCTGCGAACCCGGCCGATCCGGCGCCAGCGGCGGCTCTCCACCAGGCCGGCGAGCAAGCTCGGGTCCAGCAGGATGGTCGCCGTGGCGGCGGCGTTGGCGAACTGCGCGCCGGTGGTCAGGGTGGCCCGGTCGACCCGGGGCAGTGCGCGTACCGCGAGGATCATGCCGAGGCCCGCGAGGGGCACCGCGGCGGCGAACAACGCGACGGTCGGCGTCGTCGTCGGCCGGGACAGCCCGTCGCCGAGGCGACCGACGAGCACCACCAGGGCGGTGATCGCGGCCGCCGCCACCATCGGCACCGCCCCGACCACCGTCGGCCAGCGTCGCCCCGACCGGCTGCTCTGCGCGACGACGCTGAGCGCCAGCGCGGCCGCGCCCCACCCGGCGCCGGCCGCCGCCGCCCAGCCCAGGGCGGACGGTTCGCTGACCCCACCGAGCGCCGCCACTGCCACCCCGAGCGCCGCGGTGCCGGCCGACGCGCCCAGCAGCAACAGGACGAAACGCGGCGCCAGCCAGGCCCGCCGGTCGATGGGCGCGCTGGTCGCCCAGCTCTGCGTCGCCGGGGTCACCAGCAGCGGGCCGAGTGCGCGCAGACCACGCCAGGCGAGCCCCGCGCCGGCCAGCAGCGCGGCGACCGCCAGCCACCACCGCACGCCCGGCTCGGCCTGCCCCACGGTGGGGGAGTCCAGCAGGTCGCGGCTTGCGCTGATCGCGAACCAGCCGTACATCCCCACGAACAGGACCATGACGTACGCGTCGCCGAGCACGTCACCGAGGGAATGGTCGTGGTGCCGGCTGCGGGCCTTGCGCAGGTGCGTCCGCACCTGCCGGGCGGTCGGCACCCCGACCGGCGTGTCGGCGATCGTGGCCGGCGCGGCGGTCACTTGCCGATCTCGATGCGCTCGTCGACCACCGCGTCGATCAGCTCCGGGTCGTGCGAGGCCAACAGCACGGCAGTGCCCGCCGCGCGTTCCCGCAGGAGTCGGTCGGCGAGCCACTGTCGGCCGCGGACGTCCAGCCGCTGCTCGGGCTCGTCCAGGATCAGCACCCGGCGGGGCCGGACGAAACAGGACGCCAACGCCAGGCGGCGGCGCTGCCCGCTGGACAGTGTCACCGGCAGTTGGTCGCGGGCCGGCTCCAGACCCAGCTCGGCGAGGACCTCCTCGACCGGTTCGGCGTCACCCCCGTGGGCGTACGCGACCAACTCCAGGTGCTCGACGACCGACAGGTCGGGGAAGAAGTCGATGTCGTCCAGGGCGGCCGCCACCAGCGCCCGCACCTGAGGATCGGTCTCGTCGGCCCGGCGGCCCTGCACCAGCACCTCACCCGCGTCCGGCCGGTCAGCGCCGACGACACAGCGCAGCAGAGTCGTCTTGCCGCTGCCATTCGGGCCCAGCACCACAGCGATCCGGCCCGCCGGGAGCGTGAAGCTCACCTCGTCGAGCACGACCAGGTTGCCGAAGTTGCGACTGAGTCCCCGTACCGAGAGCGCGTCCACGATCACAGAGTCTCCCAGAGCCGCGCCACCGACCAACCCGAGCGACCTACGTCACCCGGGCCAGTCGGGCGTCGGCGGCGGCCAACCCCTGGGCGTCGGCGACCTCCTCGGCCACCGCCGCCGCGTCCGCCCAGTGCCGCCGCGCGTCGGCCTGGTCGCCCAGCGCGGCGCAGGCGTCACCCAGGTAGAGCAGGGTGCGCGCCAGCCCGGCTGTCGGCTGGGTCTCCTCGCGCAGCCGGCGGCTCTCGGACAGCAGCTCGTACGCCGTCCGCGCCTGCCCCGGGGTGCTGCTCAGCAGGGTCGCCCCGGCGTTGAGCAGCGCCGTCGCCCGGCTGGTCGGGTCGTTGACCGACTCGTACTCGCGCAAAGCGGCCCGCCACGCCTGGGCGGCGTCCAGGTGCTCGCCGAGCGCCGCGTGCACCAGCACCAGGTTCGTCAGCGCCGCCGCGTACCCGCGCGCGTCGCCGACCGACCGGAACGTGTTGGCCGCCCGCACCAGGTGGTGGTGCGCGGTGTCCGGTTCGCCCCGGGCCAGCTGGGCCGCGCCCAGGCCCAACTCGGTGAGGGCGTGCCCGGCCCGGTCGGCGCCGGAGCGGTGTCGACGGGACATCTCCAGGTGCTCCACCGCGTCGTCGAGCTGCCCCAGGTCGAGCAGGGCCAGGCCGAGGTTCATCCGCGCCTGGGCGTTGCCCCGCCGCCCCCGCTCGTTGACCGCGAGGGTGAGCGCGGCCGCCGCCCCCTGCGGGTCGTGCCGGCGTCGACGCAGCACCCCCAACTCGTTGTGCGCCCACCCGGCGATCTCCGGACGGTCGTCGGCGGTCGGGGTGGCCAGCACGGTGCGGCAGACCTGCTCCCACTCGTCGAGCCGGTCGGCGTACGCCAGCCACCCACACAGCGCCACTGCCAGCCGGAACCACCACCGACGGACCCGTCGGGGCAGTGTCTCCTTCGCGCCGGCCGGCACCCGCACCACCGCCAGCAGCAGCTCCTGGTGCAGGTCGAACCAGCCGTACGGGTCGTCGTCCAGCGGCAGCGACCACTCCCGGTCCCCCGGGGAGCCGAGCACCGCCAGGTTGGCCGCGTGCCGTTCGGCCCGGCGGGCCAGGTGCCGGGTCAGCCGGGCCTGCGCGGCGACCCGGGCCCGGACCGGATCGGCGTCGCGCAGGTGCAGTCGGGCGCTGCCGGCCAGCAGCGGGCGGATCTCGTACCGGTCGCCGGGCGCGCCGACCACGAACGCCGCCGCTGCCAACCGGTCGAGCAGCGCGGTCACCAGGTCGGGGTGCCGTCCGGCCAGCGCGGCGATGGTGGGCCGGTCCACCGGGGCGGGGACCAGCGACATCAGCCGGTACAACCGTCGGGCCTGGCGGGGCAACACCCGGTACGCGATGTCCCGTTCGGTGACCAGGCGGGCCGCCGGTGAGACGGCGAGCCGCTGGTGCGGTGGCGTCTGCACCGCGCGGCGCAGCGCGTCCAGCACGTCGGAGTGCCGCCAGCCGTGCTGAGCGGTGCGGTAACCGAGCGCGCGGACGGTACGCGGTTGCCGCCCGCACAGGTCGACGATCTCGCGTACCGCCGGATCGGTGCGCGGGTCGGCGCGACGGACCCGGGCGGCGGGTGCGGCCCCGCCCGCCGTCGCGAACAGCTCCACCGCCTCGGACGTGCCCGGTTCGGCGATCCAGTGCGCGACCACACCCTCCAGACCGACCAGCGCCGGACCGCCGGCAAGCAACAGGCGGCAGGTGCGCGCGGTGGGCGGCAACAGTGGCCGGACCTGGTCGGGACGGTCGACGTTGTCCAGCACCAGGACGATCTTGCGACCGTCGAGCTGGCCCCGCAGCGCGTCGGCGGCGGCGGCGAGCGCGTCCGGCCGGCCGGAGGTCGGCGGGGCGGTGCCCAGAATCCGGGCCAGCGCGGTGAGCACCTGCCGGGCCGAGCGGGGTCGGCCGCGCCGCCGCAGGTCGAGGTAGTACTGCCCGTCGGGGAAATCCTCCCGACACTCGTTCGCGGCCTGCACCGCGCACGCCGAGGTGCCCACCGCGCGTCGACCCAGAACCGCCACCGCGTGTTCCCGGGTGAGCAGGCCGACCAGTGCGTCGACGTGCTCCTCACGGCCGGTGAACTCGGCCGTGTAGGGCAGGTTGGGCGCCCCGGCGGCGGGGGTGGTGAGCACCTCCGTCGGCTCGGGGTCGACCTCCCGGCCACCCCGGCGGCGGCGCACCTCGTACACCACGTAACCGACGACGCCGCCGGAGGCCAGGACGATGGTCACCGGCCCGAGCACGCTGGCCGCCAGCTCGGAGAGGACATTGCCGGCCAGGTTGCTGGCCACGTTGGCGAGGACGCTGCCGACCACGCCGCCGATCGCGATCAGCGCCGGCCAGCGTGAGCCACCACGCGATCCACCCGGCCCGGTCACCGCACGCCTCCGGAGACGAGCCCGGCGACCAGGTGCCGCCGCGAGAGGACCACCAGCACCACCGGCAGGACCGAGGCGAGCACCGAACTGGCGGCCAACGCCCCACTGTTGCTCACGAAGCTGCGGGTCTGTTCGGCCAGGAACGGCCCGAGCGGCGACGACCCGGGTCCACCGAACAGTCGCCCTACCACCAGGTCGTTCCAGACCTGGACGAACTCCAGCACGGAGACCGCCACCACCGCCGACAGGTTGTGCCGGGCCAACCGGCGCAGGGTGTGCCACCACCGACGCCCGCCCAACCGGGCGTCGCGGACCTGCTCCACCGGCAGGTCGGCGAACGCGTTGCGCAGCACCAGCACCGCGAACGGCACGCCCAGCGCGATGTGCACCAGGGCCAGGCCCTGGGCCGTGCCGGAGGAGAGCACCAGGCCCAGCACCTCGTTGACCGGCCCGGCGATGACCTGGATCGGCACGACGCTGGCAGCTAGCAGCAGCAGCCCGGTGGCCTGCGCGGCTGGCCCGGTCAACCAGGCCAACGGGTACGCGGCCAGCAGCGCGACCACCAGCACCGTGGCGGTCACCGCGGTGGCCAGCAGCAGGGTGAAGCCGAGCGTGCGCCACAGTTCGGTGCCGGTGACCAGGTCGCGGTAGGACTCGCCGTTCGGCGGCGCCGACCACCAGCCGCGCGCGGCGGCGTCCACTCGGCCGTGCGCCGACGTGGCGACCAGCACCGCCAGCGGCACCAGCCAGGCGATCGCGGCGCCCGCCGCGAGCAGCCGGAACACCCGCCGGGGCGGGGCGACCGGGGCGGGGTCGGGTGCGGCCTCGACGCGCGGTGGGGGCCAGGCCTGCCGGACGAAGAGCGCGGCCACCATGATCCCGCCGATCACCGCCACCAGCCACACCACGCCGAGCGCGGCGCCGTCGCCGGTGGTGGTGCCCCCGGACGTCTGCCAGATCCGCAGCGCCAGCACCGAGGCCTCGTCGCGGACCGAACCGGGGGTCATCACCAGGATGAGGTCGAACGTGCGGCTGGTGCCGACCGCCACCAACGCGAAGACCACTGCGGTCGTGCGCAGCAGCAGTGGCCGCCACTGGGCGTCCCACAGCACGTGGCGGCGCGTGCCGCCGTAGGCGCGGACCGCGTCGGCGAGGCTCGGCGGCACCGCGTCGAGCGCGGAGCGGAAGACCAGTACCGCCAACCCGACCCAGGCCCAGACGAACGCCGACATCAACGCGACGGTGACCATTCCCGGCCCGAGCAACTGCGGGGCGTCCTCCACCGAGCGGCCGGTCAGTCGGGTCGCGACCAGTGTGGCCAGTCCCCGACTCGGGTCCGGGTCGTACATCAGCCGGAAGGTGACCCCGGTGACGACCAGCGGCAACGCCACCGGCACCAGGAGGATCAACCGGACCAGGCCGCCCTCCTGGGAGCGGCGGGACGCGGCGGCGAGCAGATAGCCCAGCGCCGTCACCACCGCCGGCACCAGCAGGGCCCAGAGGACCGTCCGGCCGACCACCGCGCCGGTGCCCGGGGCGGCGAGCGCGGTCCGGAAGTGCGCGGCGCCGACCCAGCGACCGTCGGTGGTGACGCTGGCGTGCATGGTCCGCAGCACCGGCCACAGCACCAGCCCGCCGAGCAGCACCGCGGCCGGCAGCAGCAGGGCCGACGTGGCCCCCGCCGCCGGATAGGCCCGACCCCGCCGGGCTGGACCGACGTCGTCGAGGACCGCCAGCTCGCCGAGGACCCGCACCTGGCTCATCGGCCGCCCCCCGCGGTGCGGGCCGCCGCGGCGAGCAGGCCGGTGGCCCGGCGGATCGCCTCGCTGGCGCGGACCCCGTCGGTGACGTCGGCGAAGAAGCCCTGCATGATTCGCCAGATGCCGACCCCGTCCGAGCCGGTGAACGCGCCGGGCAGCTGGTCGGAGAGGTCGAAACGCAGGGTGCCGGGCGCCCGCATCTCCTCGGCGAGACCCTGGCCGACGCGGTCCCGGTAGCTGTCGATCGCGACGGTGGTGTTGGGTGAGAGGTAACCGCCGGCGCGCAGCCACGGCTGGAACGAGTCGGCCCGGGTGAGCCACTCGACCAGCTCGACCCCACCCCGGGCGTCGGCGAACGCCACCGCCGCGTCCCCGCCGACGATCAGCGGGCCGCCGCCCGGCTGGGCGCCCGGGAACCGGAACGTGACAGGTGCCTCCGGGCCGCGCTGGAACGGGTCGGCGACATCGGCGGTGAAGTCGGCGCCGACGAGCATCACCGCCCGCTTCGTGTGCACCACCTGGATCACCGACTCCTCGTACTGGGTGAGCAGGGCACGACGGCCACCGCCGACGAACGCCCCGTTGATGCTCCACAGCCCGGCGAGCCGGTCCAGCGCCTCGCGCACCGGTCTGCCCTGCCAGTCGGCGTCCGGCCGGGCCAGGGCGTTGTAACTCTCGGGTGCCATGTCGGCCAGCACGTTCTCGAACCAGTCGGTGAGCACCCAGCCGTCCGCGGCGCCGATGGCCAGGGGCGCCGGCCCGCCGTCGCGCCGGGCGAGCGCACCGAGCTCCCGGGTCCGCCGGACCAGCGCGTCCCAGTTGGCCGGCTGCGCGGGCAGCATCGAGGGCAGGTGCCAGACCAGCGACTTGTGCGCCGCCTTGACCCAGACGCCGTAGCGCTGACCCTCGGCCGTCAGTAGCTCGCCCAACCCGGCGGGTACGGCGTACTCGGTGGACGCGCGTAGCGGGCTCAGCCAGCCGCGCTGGGCGTACTCGGTGACCAGGCCGGGGCGCGGCAGGATCGCCACGTCCGGGCTGGTGCCGGCCAGGTGTCGGGCGCGCAGGAACGCGTCGATGTCGTTGCCGGCGCTGATCACCTGCACCGGGGCGGGGTAGGCGGCGACGACCTCGCGGAACCGGTCCAGCTCGCTGGTGCTCCAGACCACAGCGACCTGCACGGACCGGGTTCCGTCGGAACAGCCGGCGGTCAGCGCGGTGGCGCCCGCGGCGGTGGCGCGCAGCAGCGTACGACGACTCACGCCGGTGGACGGCCTCATCGGGCCGCCTCGCTCGGCTCGGTGACCAGCTCGTGCCGCACCGGTATCTCGGCCAGGGTGGCCGGGTCGGCGGTGCAGACCAGCACCGCCACCCCCGGGGCGTCCGGTGGTGACAGTCGGGGCATCAGGTCACCGAGGCGGCTGTCACCCGCGGAACCGGCCGGCAGGTCGACCACCAGCACCTCGGGCAGGCAGGCCGCCGCTCGGGCGAGCGCCACCCGGAACCGCTGCGCGGCGGAGATCTGGTGCGGCAGCAGGGCGAGGGAGAGCCCCAACTCGAGCCGGTCGACGACGGTGGCCGTCCAGTCGTTGGCCACCTCGTGCACCCGTTCGCGTTTGCGCTGGCCGTACTCGATGTTGCGCCGCACGGTGAGCTGCGGCAGCAGCGCGCCACCGGCGGGCACGTAGCCGATCTGCCGGCGGGGCGGCGGCAGGCCGGTGACGTCCCGGTCGCCGACGAGGACGCGACCGGTCACCGGCGGGGCCAGCCCGGCCAGCACCCGGGCGACCGCCGTGCCGAACCGGGGCGGCGCCACCAGGGCGGCGAGCGTGCCGGCGGGAACGTCGAGGGTCACCGGCCCGGTGCCGGGGACGGCGACCAGTGCGCGTAGCCGTAACGTGGCCCTCACCTCCGGTGACCATTGATGACCGTCCCAGGGTGGCACACCGTGACGACAATCGACGCCCACGACGCTTCCACTGTGGAGACGATCGGAGCTGTTCAGGCGGGGGAGTAGAGCGCCGCGAGCCCGGCCGCCGTGGCGGCAAGCCGTTCGCGCAGCGCCACCGGGGCCAGCACCTCGACGTCGGCACCGAGGCGCAGCAGCTCACCGTGGGCGTGGGTGAGCGACTCGATCGGCAGTACCGCTGTCACCCAACCCCGCGCGTCCGGTGGTCCGGCGCTGGTGTCCATCGCTGTCACCACCGGATCGCTGCCGACCTCGCGTAACCGCTCCCGCCCGGCGGGGGACAGCCGGACGTGGGCCTCGTCGCGGTGCAGCCGGGCCCGGAACTGCACCACGTGCGCCCGCCACCAGGACGGCAGGTCGAAGTCGGCCGGTCGGTCGAACTCCTGCGCCAGTGGGGTCAACGCGAGGATCTGGTTGACTCGGTAGGTCGCCGGGGCGCCCCGGCCGGGCTGGTCGGCCACCACGTACCAACGGCCGCCCTTGAGCACCAGGCCGTACGGCTCCAGGACCCGGGTCACCTCGCCGTTCCAGCCGCGGTAGCGCACCTCGACGCGGTGCTGCCGCCAGACCGCCTCGGCCGTGCGGGCCAGCTCAGGGGAGGCGTCGCCATCGGCGTACCACCCGGGAGTGTCCAGGTGGAAGCGTTGTTGCAGTCGGGTCGCCCGGTCGCGCAGCGGCGCGGGGAGCGCGGCGTGCAGCTTGAGTTGCAGCGCCGCCACCACGTCGCCGTAGCCCAACTCGTCGGCGGGGCCGGGCAGCCCGGCGAGGAACAGCCGGTCGGCCTCCTCGGCGGTCAGCCCGGTCAGCCGGGTCCGCCAGCCGTCGACCAGTTGGTAGCCGCCGGCGTGTCCGGCCTCGCCGTAGAGCGGGATGCCGGCGGCGTGCAGCGACTCGACGTCCCGGTAGATGGTGCGGGCGGAGACGGCCAACCGCTCGGCGAGCTGCGCGGCGGTCAACCGCCCGTGCGACTGGAGCAGCAGCAGGACGGAGAGAAGTCGAGAAGCCCGCACTTCACTGACACTAGTTGTCAGGGGACCCGTCCTACCGTCCCGGCATGGCATTTCGCGACAAGGAACTACGAACGCCCGGACCGGTGCTGATCGGCGGCCGGCAACTCAAGCGCTACCACATAGACCAGCCGGAGCGACCTATCGAACCCGAGGTGGAGAAGGCCGCGTACGACCTGCTGCCCGACCTGCTGGCCGACGTCGTCGACGACGGCACCCCGGCCGCCGGGTGGGTGGTGCTGCACCGGGGCGCGGACACCGGCGCCTATCTGCTGGCGTACACCTGGGTGTGGGACAACGCGGTGGAGGTCCGTGTCGCCGCGGCCGGGCAGCCGGCGCTGGACTGCCCCGACGACGACCCGGCACACTTCGTCCACCTACGCCGCCCGGCAGTGGGCTGTGTCTGGGAGTTGGCGGTTCTGGAACACGAGCGGGCCGCCTGGGTCCGGCACATGCTGCTGCCGGAGAGTCCGAATGTGACCGATTATCTGCGTGACACGCGAGCGGAAGGGCCGGTGGGCCGCTGATGGGCGACTTCGATTTCTTCATGGGCACCTGGAACGTCGTCAACCGGCGGCTGCGCAAGCGGCTGGTCGGCTCGGACGAGTGGGAGGAGTTCCCCGGGGTGTCGGTGGCGCACGGCTTCTTCGCCGGTGGCGGTCACTTCGACGAGATCACGTTCCCGACCAAGGGCTCCGCTGGTGCCACTGTCCGGATCTTCGACCCGGCTCGCGAGGAGTGGTCGATCTACTGGATGAGCAGCGTCGACGGGATCCTGGGACTGCCACCGATGGTGGGTCGCTTCGTAGACGGGGTGGGCCACTTCTACGCCGACGACCAACACGAGGGGCGGCCGGTCCGGTGCCGGTTCATCTGGTCCGGCATCAGCGCGACCACCGCCCGCTGGGAGCAGGCGTTCTCGGTCGACGGCGAGCAGACCTGGGAGACCAACTGGATCATGACGTTCACCCGAGCGTCCTAGGGCTCCCGCGACGACTTTCCGCCGTTCGGGTGCGGTGTTAGGGTCCGATCACCGCCCCGGATGGAGGAACGCGATGGCCTCCGACCACGTCGACGTGCTGATCATCGGCGCCGCTTCCGCCACCGGGTGTGACCGCAGTCAGGCCGGGTCGACCACCGCCGCGCTCGTGCCGACGTCGCCGCGGCGCAACACCACTGTCAGCGCTACCAGAGCGACCAGCAGTGCCGCGAGTACGTACGCCGGTGCCGGGCCGAGCGGCGCGAGCAGTGCCAGCAGCGCGACGACCGGGAAGGCGACGACCACCGCGCCGTGCTGCTGTCGGCGTACGTGCAGCAACCAGACCGTGAGCAGGAAGACGGCGATCGGGACGCCCACCGCGTACCCGACGGTCCTCTCCGAGATGTGCGCGAGGTGTCGCTCGTAGTCGACCGACACGCTCAGGCCGGCGCCGACCGCGGCGATTGCCGCGAAGATCAGGTAGTGGCCATAACCCCAGATCAGGGAGTACGGCTGCCGGTCGGGAGCCTCGTTCGGCCGGTCGAAGTACAGCCACCAGAGCGCGAACACGATGACCGCGCCGGCCGCCGCGAGCGACCAGAGGTCGTGTTCCCCGGCGTCGAGCCCGTCCTGGATCGCCAACGAGACGGCCCCCACCGCCTCACCGAGCACGATCAGGGTGAACAGCCCGTACCGTTCGGTGATGTGCGCCGGGTGCCACGGGGTCATCCCGGGCCGTTCGGCCACCGCCGGCACCAGCAGGTCGGCCAGAGCGAGCAGCACGAACGACGCGATGCCCCACTCGCCGGGCAGCAGCAACCGCAACAGCCAGCCGAGTTGCACCACCGTCACGCCGATCGCGTAGCGGGTCGCCGCCGCCCGGTGCGCCGGGTCGCCGATCGCCGCTCGGCTCCAGTGCACGACGGCGGCCAGCCGCATCACCACGTACCCGTAGGTGATCACGGTGAAATCGCCGTCGGTGAACGCACTGGTCACCCCGGCAGCAATGATCAACGCCCCGGCGATCTGCACCAGCGTGGTGATTCGGTAGAGGTCGTCGTCGGTGTCGTAGGCCGAGGCGAACCAGGTGAAGTTCATCCACGACCACCAGATCGCGAAGAACACCATCAGGTACCTGCTCAGGGCGTGGCCGAGGTGTCCCTCGGAGACGTCGTGGTGCAGGTTGCCGGCGGCCTGCGCCACGGCCACCACGAAGCACAGGTCGAAGAAGAGTTCCAGCGGCGTGGCGGTGCGGTGCGGCTCGTCGCGACGATGTGGGCGCATCGGCCGGTAGAACGGCCGTACCGGCCGAGGTCGGGTCACCGCAGCTCCCTCAGACCGCCCGCCGGGTCAGCGGCGCCGACGGCCGTGGGTCAGCCCCTCCAGCATCAGGGTCAGCCCCGCGCCGACCAGCCAGACGTCCTTGGCCAGCCCCGCGCCCTGCTGGGTCGGGCGGATGCTGCCGGGTTCGCGCATCCCCGGCGTCTTCAGGTACAGCTGCACCAGGCCCGCGCCGAACGCGGTCAGGCCGAGCCCGACCAGGGGCGCCGGGACGAACGGCGCGATCAGCGCGGCCCCCAGGGCGATCTCCGAGTACGACAGCAGCTTGGCGAATCGCGCCGGCTCCAGTTGACCGAGCTGGGGCATGGCGGCGACCGCCATGCCGTGCAAGCCCTCCGCGGCGGTGCCCTCCAGAGTGCGCTTGCCCAGACCCGAGTTGAGGAAGTACGCGCCGATGCTGACCCGTAGCGGCAGGTGCGCGAGTTTCATTGTCACTCCCGTTGGCCGTGGTCGAATGCGGCCCGCGTACCCCGCACCGCCCGCGATAACCCGCCGGGCCGGCTGGGCTGGCCGTGGTGGTCGCGGTAGGTTCGCCGGGGGCCCACCGCCGAGCCCGTGGCATACCCGCCCACCCCGGCGCCCGGCCCCGCCGCAGACCACCAGCAGGAGGCGAAGTGAGCCAGGAAGTCCGGGGAGTCATCTCCCGCAGCAAGGGCGCGCCGGTCGAGGTCACCACCATCGTGGTGCCCGATCCCGGGCCCGGTGAGGCGATCGTCCGGATTCAGTCGTGCGGGGTCTGCCACACCGACCTGCACTACCGCGAGGGTGGCATCAACGACGACTACCCCTTCCTGCTCGGTCACGAGGCGGCGGGCATCGTGGAGCAGGTCGGCGAGGGCGTCACCGACGTCGCCCCGGGCGATTTCGTGGTGCTCAACTGGCGGGCGGTCTGCGGGGTGTGCCGCGCCTGCCGTCGGGGGCGGCCCTGGTACTGCTTCAACACCCACAACGCCACCCAGCGGATGACCCTCACCGATGGCACCGAACTGGCCCCGGCGCTGGGCATCGGGGCGTTCGCCGAGAAGACCCTGGTGCACGCCGGGCAGTGCACAAAGGTCGACCCGGCGGCCCGACCCGCCGCCGTGGGTCTGCTGGGCTGCGGGGTGATGGCCGGGCTGGGTGCGGCGATGAACACCGGAAACGTCACCCGGGGCGACTCGGTCGCGGTGATCGGCTGCGGCGGCGTCGGGGACGCGGCGGTCGCCGGCGCGGTCCTCGCCGGCGCCACCACGATCGTCGCTGTGGACACCGACAGCCGCAAGCTCGACTGGGCCCGCACATTCGGCGCCACGCACACGGTGAACGCGTCCGAGACCGACCCGGTCGAGGCGATCCGTGCCGCCACCGGTGGCTTCGGCGCCGACGTGGTGATCGACGCGGTGGGCCGACCGGAGACCTGGAAGCAGGCCTTCTACGCCCGCGACCTGGCCGGCACTGTGGTGTTGGTCGGCGTACCGACCCCGCAGATGCAGATCGAGCTGCCGCTGCTGGACGTCTTCGGACGTGGCGGCGCCCTCAAGTCCAGTTGGTACGGCGACTGCCTGCCCAGCCGGGACTTCCCGATGCTCACCGAGCTGTACCTGCAGGGCCGGCTCGACCTTGACGCGTTCGTCACCGAGGAGATCGCGCTCGACCAGGTCGAGAACGCCTTCGACCGGATGCACCACGGCGACGTGCTCCGCTCGGTGGTGGTGTTCCCGTGACCGCCCGCGTCGACCACGCGGTCACCTCTGGCACGTTCTCCCTGGACGGGCAGACCTTCGACGTGGACAACAACGTCTGGGTGATCGGTGACGACCGCGAGTGCGTCGTCCTGGACGCGCCCCACGACGTGGCGGCGATCCTCGCCCTGGTGGGCGACCGGCAGGTCCGGGCGATCCTGGCCACCCACGCCCACGACGATCACGTCCGGGTGGCGCCCGAGCTGGCCGAGGCCACCGGCGCGCCGGTGCTGCTGCACGCCGCCGACCGGGTCCTTTGGGACATGGTCCACCCGCACCTGCCACCCAACGGTGAGCTGCACGACGGGCAGAGCATCGAGGTGGGCGGCACCACGCTGCGGGTGCTGCACACCCCCGGGCACAGCCCCGGGGCGTGCAGCTTCCACGCGCCGGAGCTGGGCGCCGTGTTCACCGGCGACACGCTCTTCGCCGGTGGGCCCGGCGCGACGGGCCGCTCGTACAGCGACTTCGACACCATCGTCCGGTCGATCCGTACCTGCTTGCTGACCCTTCCCGCGGACACGATCGTGCACACCGGCCACGGCGACGACACGTCGATCGGCGCGGAGGCGCCGCACCTGCAGGAGTGGCTGGACCGCGGCCACTGACGCCCGCGGCGGCCCGCCCCACACCCGGTGGGGAGTCGCTCGCCCTTCAAGGCGAGGATCCACAACGCCCACCGGAGACCCGGTGGGCGTTTGTGGACACCGCACTAGGATCCCGCTCATGGCCGCCGACTCGCCCGCCCCCGCCGTCCGTCAGCTGCGCCTCGTGGTGGAGGCCGCCGACCACGAGGCCGCCGTCGAGTTCTTCCGCGACGCGTTGGGCCTGCCGGAGGAGGCGGCGTTCAGCGGCGAGGGGGATGCGCGGGTGGTGATCCTGGACGCCGGCCGCGCCACTCTGGAAATCGCGAACTCCGCACAGAAACGCCTGGTCGACGAGGTCGAGGTGGGTCGGCAGGTCGCGCCGCGGATCCGGGTGGCCTTCGAGGTGGACGACACGGAGGCGACGACCGCCCGACTGGTGGCCGCTGGGGCGAGCGAGATCGCGCCGCCGACGCGTACGCCGTGGCAGTCGCTCAACTCCCGCCTCGCTGCCCCCGCCGACCTCCAGATCACCATCTTCCAGGAACTGCTCACGCCGGACGAGGGTGTCGGAACGCGGGGTGCGTCGTCCCACGGTGACGGCGACAGCTGAGTCGGGCAGCTTCCGGGGGTCACTTTCACCCCGGCGCCATCGGCTGGCGGTCGGGTGCGCGGTCGTCGAGATCCTCCAACGCCGCCTGCCTCGCCACGCTCTCGGCCGCCAGGGCGAGCCGGACTGGCAACCTTCACCCACCGTGCTGGCCTAGGCGCCTACTCAGGGTAGCGACGAACCGCCAGCCGCCTGCCTCCCCATCACCCTGTTTGGCCCTTTGCTCTGCTTACCTATATGCACCACGGCCCCCGAGCTGCGACTGGGCCCTTTGCGCCAGCCACGGAGGTCTCTCACCGGCGGTCACGAAACGTAGCCGGTGCATATAGGTAAGCAGAGCAAAGGTTGGCGTTCCGACGCTTGCCCCCGGTTCCGCAAACACCATCCGTCACGGGTGTCCGGCTTGATGTCTCGCAAGCCCCACCTGCCCGAATCCGCTCCGTGACCGGGACCGCACCAGGCCAACCCTCGGGCATTTCCGGAATGCCCGACACGTGAACCCGGTTGTGTCCCCCGTACCGCCGGAGCCCAAACCCATTTCCGCGGTCATCTCCCGAGGAGTGTTCACCCCGGAGCACTCCGCACGATCGAAAGGGCAACCATCGTGAAGGTCGACTTCACTCGATGGCTCCCCGCCATCGCTAAGGATTCGTACCGCAAGACCGCGCTGAGCGTGGCGGGTGTGGCAGCCCTCGGCGGTCTGGCTCTCGCGCCGACCGCGGTCGCCGCACCGGTCACCTCCGGACCGCACCAGGGCGCCGTCGCCGCCATCGACCGCGCCACCGGAAAGGCCGCCACCTCGGCCCGCCAGGACGACCAGCCCGTCGAGTCGGGCCTGACCACCGGCTCCGCCACCGGCAAGCCGCCGGCCGGCAAGCCGAGCCGAGCCCAGCTGATCCCGCACGGCATCGAGGGCGCGCAGTCGCGCGTACCGCTCGACGACGCCCAGTTGGCCAACGCCCGGGCCATCGTCGACGCCGCCAAGAAGACCGGCGTCGGTGACCGGGGCGCGGTGATCGGCATCGCCACCTCGCTGCAGGAGTCGAAGCTGTACAACCTCGGGCACCTCGGCGCGTACAACGACCACGACTCGCAGGGCCTGTTCCAGCAGCGTCCGTCGTCCGGTTGGGGCACGCCCGACCAGATCACCGACCCGGAGTACGCCGCCACGGCGTTCTTCACCGCACTCAAGAACGTCGGCGGCTGGCAGGACCTGCCGCTGACCGCCGCCGCGCAGACCGTGCAGGTCTCCGCCTTCCCGTACGCGTACGCGCAGTGGGAGGAGCAGGCGGCGGACATCGTCCAGCAGCTCTGGTGACAACCGCACACGAGGCCGGCCGGCTCCCTTCGACGGGAGCCGGCCGGTTCTTCGTGTCCGCGTACCTCAGCAGGCCGGGTAGAGGCGGCGGGTGCCGACCCCGGCCGCGTACGCGTCCCGGTCGCTGAACCGGCAGCCGTAGTCGGCTCGGGCCACCACCGCCGGGTCGGTCACGGTATCGCCGGCCGGGCGCTTGCCGGTGCGTACCCAGGACACCAGGTCGTCCCAGGCGGCGCCGGCCTCCGCCGGGGTGAACTCGCAGTGCTGCGTGGCCCGGATGGCCCGCTGAACCACCAGCTTGCCGCGACCGTTGCGCGCCACGTCGGTGGCGTACGCCTGCTCCATGCTGAACGGAACGAACAGGTCGCCGAGACCGTGCAGGCTGAGCACCGGCGCGGTGGGCCGACCGGCGATCCGCGGCACCTCGGTCAGCGTCGGCAGGAGCCGCTGCACGACGTTCTCCGGGGCGACCCGCTGCACTGTCGCGTTGACGTTCACCGGGCTGTTCGGGGCGTAGCGGGTGAGCAGGTTGGTGGACAGCTGACCGGGTCGCTGGGCGGGGGAGTTGCCGCTCCCGGTGGGCACGCTGATCGAGAAGAGGAAGTCCTTCCAGACCGCGAACGCGGCCTCGGCGCCCGGACGCGGCCCGCCGGAACGGTTCACCGTGATCGCCCGCAGCTGCTTGCCCCGCTCCGTTGTGGTGTCCGGCCCGGTGGGGGTCAGCCCGGCCAGGCCGAGCGCCACCTGGATGCGGGGCACCGCGTTGGTCAGATAGTCAGCCGGCGTGGGATGGGCCGGCACCCCGGCGAGCGCCTGCGCGACCAGGTTGTAGTCCAGGTAGAAGTCGAGCAACGTCTGATCACCGAGCACACCGCACATCGGCATCGCGCCGTCGTAGAAGCCGGGGTACTGCTCCAGCGAACGACCGATGACGTACCCACCCATCGACACCCCGGCGACGTAGGTGTGCTGCGGTCGGCGGACAGTCCGCCCGAAGTGGTCGGCGAGATCCTTCGTCCCCAGCACCCCGGAGCGGATGTCGAAGCCGTTGCGGTCGTACGAGGACGACGCCCAGGCGTACCCCTGCTCCAGAAGGCGCTGGCGCAGCCCGAAGGCCGGCGGTTCCGGCGAGAGCACGGTGCCCTGGCCGCGGTAGCCGTGCGCCCACAACACCAGGTCGCCGTTCCACCGGGCGGGGACCTCGATGATGTACCCGGCGTGGCGGTGCACGCCCTGGCGTACCACCGTCGGCTTGCCACCCACGACCAGCGGCGCCAACGGCGGATTCTCGATGGTGTAGCCGGGCAGCGGCTCGCCGCCCCTCGCGTCGCGACCGGTGGCGCTGGCCGGCGCGACACCGGCCAACCCGACCGCGAGGGTCAGCGTCGCGGCGGCGGCCAGCAGGCGGCGGAGGGTACGAACGGGTGTGGACAGCATCGATGCTCCCCATCGGACGGTCGTCGCCCGGGGGCGACCAGCGGGACGGTTGCCTACCGGCCGGTAGCGTCCTGAACCTAGAACTGCCGTCGACCAGTGTCAATGGCTTCGCTGATCCGCCAGTCAACAGGCTGGTCCAGTCATACCCGGTCGTTCGGGCCGGTGGGCCGATCGGGTTGACTGGTCGTCGTGGACGAGTCGATCTGGGAGGCGGCCCGAGCGTCGCGCGGCTGGCTGGACGCGGCGAACGGCACCGGGCAGACCGAACTGACCTGCCGCATCCTCAAGCTCACCGAGGAAGCGGGGGAGGCTTCGGCTGCCTGGATCGGCCTGCTTGGGCAGAATCCGCGCAAGGGTGTCACCCACACCCGCGAGGACGTCGCGGCGGAGTTGGCCGACGTCGCCTTCACCGCGTTGGTGGCCATCGAAAGCCTCGGCCTGGACGCGCAGACGACTCTGGACGCCTGCGCCGCAAAAGTGCGCTCCCGCCTGACGGGCCAATAACCGCCCCTGGCGTCCGGCTGTTGCCGTCCCCTTCCCGGCGGTCGCCTGCCGGGCCTCTCTGAGAACTTTGCCGGCATTGGGTGGTATGCCCCGGTCGCTTTCATTCGTGATCGACTCGGGCTTCAGGAAGTCGGGGTGTCCGGGAATCCGGGATGCCCCGACTTCCGTGAAGGCGAGTGGATCACCCGGTGCGGGCCGGTTGGACGCCGTGGCCGGCTGCCGTGTGGGTCGGTTTGGCCGTCGGCGGGTGTTTGTGGGGTGTGGCCGGGCGCACTCGGGGGCCGGAATCATGGCCGGGCCGGGGTCGTTACATACCCTGACGATCGCAGCACCACCGACCGCCCGACCCCTGAAGGCTGGTCGCGCAGGTTGGAATGCCAGCCTCCACCCGGTCGTTACAGTCCCCACGAACGACCGCAGGCACCGCCACGATGAGGGTGCCGGCAGGTGGGCCAACCCCGGAATGACCCCGGCCCCCCGGTCGTTACACAGGGACCCGGCGCCACGAGCCCCCGCTCGGCAGGTCGCCGACCTCGACGCCCTCCAGACTTTTTCCTTGTTAGTGCAGCGCCGGACGAGGTGCTCACACCCGGCCGCCGTCCCCCTTGGCGGTTGGGTGTCCTACCCCCGAAGGAGCTACCCCCATGAACACGATCATGCGTAAGAGCGTTCTGTCCGTTGCTGGTCTCGCGTTCGCCGGTGGTGTCTTCGCCGGCCCCATCGCCCACGTGGCAAACCCGGTCGACGCCAAGCCCGTCGCAGTTGCGGTGCAGGCCGACAAGCCCGACACCAGCAAGCTGATCCCGCACGGGACCCAGGGCGACCAGTCCCGGATCAGCCTGAATGACGAGCAGACCGCGAACGTGAAGGCGATCATCGCCGCCACGAAGAAGGCTGGTCTGCCGGAGCGGGCCGCGGTCATCTCGATCGCGACGAGCCTGCAGGAGTCGAAGCTGGAGAACCTGGGTCACCTGGGTGACATGAACGACCACGACTCGCTGGGCCTGTTCCAGCAGCGGCCGAGCTCGGGTTGGGGTACGCCGGAGCAGATCACCGACCCTGAGTACTCCACGACCGCGTTCCTCAAGGGTTTGAAGCAGGTCGACGGGTGGCAGGACATGGCCTTGACCGACGCCGCGCAGACGGTGCAGGTGTCGGCGTACCCGGACGCCTACGCCCAGTGGGAGCAGCAGGCCGCTGACCTGGTTGGTCAGTACTGGAACAGCTGACCCGCGTCACAGCACCACCGCAGAAGCACTGCGCCTCAGCACCACCGCACGACACCGACTGTTGGCCGGCACCCGCAACCCGGGGTGCCGGCCAGCGGCCTGTCTGCTCTAGCCGTTCGCCGTACACCAGTCGCCGCCAACGTTCACCGACCGCCGACCGCGTCGCCGACCGCCGACCGCCGACCGCCGACCGCCGACCGCTGGGCCACGGGGCCGTTGGTCGTTGGTCATCGGGCTGGGGACGCCGCCTTGCACACTCCGGGAGCAGATGACGTCGTCTGAATTGGCGGGTGTCCGTAGATCTTGGACAGTTTCCGTTCGCGCGGAACGGAAAATGTCCAAGATCTACGGTGGCGACGTAGCGGAGTGACGTGATCGGCGCCGAGTGATCCGATCGGCCGGCGGGTACGTACCCCTGGGCGGGGACCGGCGGAGGGAAGAGGCATGGCCGCAGTGGGGTACGGCGCGGATCGCGAACCGGAGTCAGAGCCGGAACCGTCCGGTAAGGCCACACCGCGGCGGTGGTCCACCGGCGCTCGCCTGTTGGTGGCGGCTGCCGCCGTCGTGTTGCTCCTGGGTGCGGCAGCGGTGGCCGTGATCGTCGCCGATCCCGACCACCTTGGCATGACCTACTCCGGGCAATCCGACGGCACTCGCCCCGACGGCACTCGCCCCGACGGCACTCGCCCCGACAGCACCGACCCCGGTGACGGCGCCCGCCCAGGTGGCGTCGTCGACCCGGACGCGGCTGAGGGTCGCCGCGGTGGTGCGGGTGCTGCTGCCGAGCGACCGTTGACAGCGCCGCTGGCGGGTTGGCAGAAGGGCACCTTCGTGCTCGCGGATGGGCTGTCCTCGTTCGAGCTGCGGGTGGCCGAGTTGGGCGATGACCTGTACCGGATCAGTACCCCGGCCGGCTCGGGTGTGGCGGGCCGACCGTCGGTGCGGGGGGAGACCGTGCGGCTCGACCTCGTGGAGTCCGGGACGCGCGGGCCACGGGCCGTGCGGGTGTTGCTCAACGAGCGGGTCGCCTGGCGCCTCCACCTCGTTGGCGGGGTGAGCAGTCAGGTGTTGGACCTGACCGGGGCTCGGCTGCTGGGGGTGGAACTCGCCGGAGGTTCCAGCCGTACCGAGATTCTCCTGCCACCGATCACCGCCGCCGGCACCGGCACCGGCAACCCCACCGGCCCGCGCTCAGACCTGCCCTCCAGCATCCTGACCGTACGACTCACCGGTGGCACCAGCCAGCTCGACGTCCGGGTCCCGGGGGCGACTCCGGTACGGGTGCGGGCGGGAGCCGGTGCCGGCTCGGTGGTGGTACGCGGCGACCGCTGGGATGGGGTGGCTGCGGGCTCGGTGCTGGGTACGCCGGGGTGGGACCGGTCGGCGGAGCGCCTGTACCTGGACCTGGTCGCCGGCGCCAACAGCGTGCTGGTCTCCTCCAGCAACCGGTAAACCCACGCCGGGCCAACCGGCCGTGAGAACCACGCGCTGGTGAACCCCGCCCGTCCCGCTTGAAAGCACAGCGGTCGCGAATGGGCGTGCGCGTACAGTCGGGCGGTGGAGCGTACTGAATCAATGCTGGCGCAGACCCGACCGCCTGGCGTGGCCGACGTCGATCCCGGGAGTGTGTTGTTGCCCGGCCACGACGTGCCGTTGGGTCGGTACACCACGGTGCGGCGGCTGCTTCCGCAGCGTGCCCGCCGGATGGTTGGCGCGTGGTGTTTCGTGGATCATTTCGGCCCGGACGATGTGGCGCAGCGGCCCGGCATGGAGGTGCCGCCGCACCCGCACACCGGGTTGCAGACGGTGACCTGGCTGCTCGACGGCGAGATTCTGCACCGGGACAGCCTCGGCAACGTGCAGCCGATCGTGCCCGGTCAACTGAACGTGATGACCTCCGGGAACGGCATCGCCCATTCGGAGCGCTCGCCGGCCACCCATCCGCCGGTGATGCACGGCGTGCAGCTCTGGGTGGCGCTGCCGGACCCGGCGCGGGCCGGAGCGGCCGACTTCGCGCACCACGCCGACCTGCCTCGCTGGCGGGACGGCGATCTGGACGTCACAGTGCTGGTCGGCGAGTTCGCCGGGGAGCGGTCACCGGCGGTGGTGCACACCCCGCTGGTGGGGGTGCAGTTGGAGCTGCGCGGCGAGGCGCCGGCGACGATGGCGTTGCGGCCCGATTTCGAGTACGCCGTGTTGGCGATGTCCGGGTCCGCGGAGGCGGCCGGGGTCGGGTTCGAGCCGGGGGCGCTGCTCTATCTGGGCTCGGGCCGCCGGGAGCTGACAGTGCGGGGCGGGGCCGGGGCCCGGCTGCTGTTGCTGGGCGGTACGCCGTTCGAGGAGCCGTTGGTGATGTGGTGGAACTTCGTGGGTCGGTCGCACGAGGAGATCGCCGCCGCCCGGGAGGACTGGATGGCCGGCGACGGGCGCTTCGGTGTGGTCGCCGACGATTCGGCGCCGCCGCTGCCGGCACCCGCCCTGCCCACGACCCGCCTCAAGGCCCGCGACCGCACCGGCGGCCTGCACGGCTGACGGGCACGTGCGGCCGGTGTGTGGCTGGCCGCCGACGCGGGTAGTCGCCGGCATGGCGACCAGTCTGATCAATCCGGTGGAGGACCGTAAACGTCTGGCGCGCCGGCTCGCCGGTAGCGGGCGTGGCTTCGCCGAGCAGTACGGGTTCCGGGTGACAAACAACCCGGCGAGCCTGTTCCAGGTGTTGTACCTGTCGGTGCTGCTGGCCCGTCGTGGTGACTTCCGGCGGGCGTTGGACGGAGCGCGGGCGTTGCGCGACGAGGGGTGGGACAGCGCGGCCCGGCTGGCGCGTTCGCTGCACGAGGATCGGGTCCGGGTGCTGCGCGCCAGCGGCCAGCGCGGTGACGTGGACGCGCTGGCCGCGGTGCTGGGTGACCTGGCTCGGACGGTGATCGAGCGGTATCGGGGTGATCTGCGCCGGCTGCGGGCGGTGGCGCGCCACGACCCGGTCCGGGAGCGGGCGCTGCTGGCCGCGCTTCCGGGCGTGGACGATCAGGTCGTCGTCCTGTTTCTCCGCGAGGCGCAGGCGTTGTGGCGGGAGGTGGCCCCGGTTGCCGATCGGCGGGCGCTGGCCGCCGCGCGTCGGCTCGGGCTGGGCAGGTCGGCGGACGACCTGGCCGGCCTGGCCACTGGCGAGTCCGAGCAGTTGGCCTGGCTGGTGGGGGCGTTGGCCCGGGTCGACCTGGAGCATCGGTACGCGGAGGTGACCGGTCGGCCGTGACGTGCCCTGGCCCACACTTCCCCAAATTCTGACCAAACGGAGGATGTTCTGCCGTATGGTTGGACCCGGCAGTGCTGGCCGCTCGGTTCGAGCGGACCTCCACCGCCTGGTGACCGCGACCGGTTCGGATGCGGTTCACCGCCTGGGCAGGCTTGCGTGGCGCCCTAGGTCGCGGTTCGTGACCAGGGGCGCCCGCCTGTCCCGGCCCTTCGATCGGCTCCCCCCGTGTCGCGCTCCGGGGGACTGCGGGGCCTGCGGCGTCAATAGCCGTCACCGCGCCAGACCCGCCAGCAGGTTCACGGTCACGGCGATGATGAACGCGCCGAACAGGTACGACACCATCGAGTGGCGCAGCACCGTACGACGCATCTCGTTGCTGGTCAGGTTGGTGTCGGAGATCTGGAACGTCGTCCCGATGGTGAACGCGACGTACGCGAAGTCGGAGTAGCGCGGCGGTTCGGGCTGGTTGAAGTTCACCCCGCCGTCTGGGCCGGTGTAGTAGATCCGGGCGTACCGGGCGGCGAACACGGTGTGCACCACGAACCAGGAGAGCACCACGCTGAGCACGCCCACGCCGCTGTGCAGCTCACGGGCCATCCCGGGGGGCGCGCTCTGTGCGCTGGCCACGACCAACCCGACGGCCAGCAGGCTGGCCAGGCAGGCGACGAGCAGCAGGGCGTCCCGGATCGCCCGGTTCGGGTCCTCGTGGACGGCCAGTTGGGCGGTCCGCTCGGCGTCCATCGGCCAGATCTTGTGCCAGACCAGCACGAGCCAGCTCAGCGCGCCCACGTCCCAGCCGGCCAGCGCGGCGAGCGGCAGTGGCAACAGCAGCGCGAAGACGCAGCCGGCGATGACGCCGACCACCGCCACGACGGCGAGCTGCTTCGCAGCCGGGAAACGCACGTCCGCTGGCCGGTCGGGACCGGTCTGGGTCATTCGGGACGCTCCCGGGTCGGGGTGGTGGGCGCCACCGCCGGGTCAGATGCCGCGCAGGTGCTGTGAGACCCGGTTGTGCTTCTTGTCCCGGGCCTGCTCGGCCCGCTGGGCGGGGCCGACCTCGGGCGCCGCCTCGATCCCGGCCGACCGGGCCACCTCGGTCCCGTTGGCGTAGTCGACCGGCGGCAGGGCGCGCAGCGCCTTCAGCACGTCCGGTGGGGCACCCTCCCGTTCGGCCTCGCGGACCACGTCGTCCTTCTCGGCCGGGTAATCCAGGCTCGACAGGTACTGCAGGACGTCGGCGTAGCTCGCCATGGCGTGGGCTCCCTCGGGCATCGATGTGGTGACGACCGGCGGCGGTTACCCGCCCGCCGGCCGGTCACGCCCGCCCGGTGCAGGATTCCGGCGCCGTTTCTCCTGGGCCACCGCGGGTACCCGCAGGCGCCGACGCGAGTCCAAGGGAGTACGCGATGAACTACGACACCTTCATCGACCAGGTTTCCCAGCGCACCGCCACGTCGTCCGAGCGGGCGGTCGAGCTGACCCGGGCCGTGTTGGAGACATTCGCCGAGCGGTTGACCGGCGGCGAGGTCCTGGACCTGGCCGCCCAGTTGCCCCAACCGCTGCAACTGGTACTCAAACCGAGCCCGAGCACCGAGCAGGCGGACCGGTTCGGCGCGGCGGAGTTCGTCGCCCGGGTCGCGTTGCGCGCCGGTGTGCCGGAGCCCGCCGCGGAGGACGCCGGTCGAGCGGTCTTCACCACCCTGCGCGAGGCGATCACCGGCGGTGAGTTCGATGACGTGGTGACCCAACTGCCACGCGACTATCGGGGCCTGGTCGAGCAGGCGATGGCCCCGGGCGCGACGTTGCGCCGCGGCTGACAGCACTCGCACCGGGCACACACAGCGGTTTACCAGGGCAACCATCGATGTCCCGCTTGGCGCGGCGATTCCGCCTGGCCTAACCTTGTCGTGCGAGGGGAGTACTTCCCACGAACCATTCCGGTCAGTACGGCGCGCCCGGCGCGCCTCGGGTGGTTGCCCACCAGGTGGTGGGTGAAGGAGACCTCGAACATGACGGTGTTCGAGGAGACCCCACATGAGTCAAGTGTCGTATCTGTCTGCCGCCAGTGACCTGTCGTCGGTGGGCACGCCCACGCTGTGGGCGGTCACCATCATCGGGGTCCTCCTGCTGTTGGTGCTGGACTTCCTGGTCACCCGTCGCCCGCACGAGGTGTCCATGCGGGAGGCCATCGGCTGGTCGGCCTTCTACATAGCGCTGCCGCTGGCGTTCGGCGGCTGGATCTGGTGGCGATTCGGCTCCCAGCAGGGCGTTGAATACCTGACCGGTTACCTGGTGGAAAAGTCGCTCTCGGTCGACAACCTCTTCGTCTTCATGTTGCTGTTGGCGGCGTTCGCGGTGCCGGCGGTGCTCGCCCAGCGGGTGCTGCTCTACGGCATCGCCGGCGCGCTGGTGCTGCGGGCCGTCTTCATCGCCCTCGGCGCGGCGGCGTTGCAGACCCTCGACTTCGCCTTCCTGCTCTTCGCGATCATCCTCATCGCCACCGCGGTGAAGCTGCTGCGTGATGCCATGTCCGGGCATCAGCAGGAAGTCGACATCAACAAGATGCGGTCGGTGAAGCTGCTGCGCAAGGTCATGCCGGTGGTCGACGACTACCACGGCACCAAGATGACCGTCCGGCAGGGCGCGAAGCGGGCACTCACGCCGTTCGCCCTGGTGGTGGTCGCGGTGCTGGCCACCGACATCGTCTTCGCTGTCGACTCGGTGCCGGCGGTCTACGGCATCACCGAGGACCCGTACCTGGTGTTCGCCACCAACGCGTTCGCCCTGCTCGGCCTGCGGGCGCTCTACTTCGTCCTGCACGCGGCGCTGAGCCGGCTGGTGCACCTCAGCTACGGCCTGGCCGTCATCCTGGCGTTCATCGGCCTCAAGCTGGGTCTGCACTGGGCGCACGGCATCTGGGACAGCGTGCCGCAGATCCCCACCCTGGCCTCGCTTGGCGTGATCATCGGTGTGCTGGTGGTGGTCACGGTGACCAGCCTGCGCGCCACCCGCGGTGGCGACCTCCCCGAGGACCGCAAGGTCGTCGCGGAGCGGCACTGACCGCGCCGCGCCGGCTGACGACACGGTACGCGGGAAAGCTTCCGCCCCCACCGGCGCGGGTGGTACGACTGTGCAATGGGAATCGTGTCACCGGGCTTTCAGGGTCGGCCCCGAACGCAGGAGCCGGCCCTGCCACCCGGTCAGTATCTGACCGAGGACTTTCCGGTGCTCTCGGCCGGCCCGACGCCCCGGGTGTCACTGGACACCTGGGAGTTCGTCATCTCCGCCGAGAACGGCAGCGAACACCGCTGGTCGTGGCAGGAGCTGATGGCCCTGCCGCAGGAGACGCCGATGGTGGACATCCACTGCGTCACCCGCTGGTCCAAGCTGGGCACCAACTGGCAGGGCGTCTCACTGGACACGCTGCTCGCCGACGTCGACACGGGGGCGCACTTCGCGCTGGCGCACTCCTACGGCGGGTACACCACCAACCTGCCGCTCGACGACCTGCGGGGCGGTCAGGCGTGGGTGGTGCACACCTTCGACGGCGCCCCGCTGCCCGCCGAGCACGGCGGGCCGGCGCGACTGCTGGTGCCGCACCTGTACTTCTGGAAGTCCGCCAAGTGGGTGCGCGGCCTCCGGCTCAAGACGATGGACGAGCCGGGGTTCTGGGAGACCGCCGGGTACCACGACTACGGCGACCCGTGGCGCGAACAGCGGTACCAGGGTGACTGAGCGCGCAGCGGCGACGAGCACCCAGCGTCGGACGCCGAACCGTTGGCAGGTTGGCCGCCTGGTGGAGCGCCGGGTGGAGACATCCACCGCGCAGACCCTGGTGCTGGAGGTGCCGGACTGGCCGGGGCACCTGCCCGGGCAGCACGTCGACCTGCGGCTCACCGCCCCGGACGGCTACCAGGCGGCCCGGTCGTACTCGATCGCCGGGCCGGCCGTGGACGGGCCCGGAGGCCCGCGCATCGAGGTGACAGTGCAGCGGGTGCACGACGGCGAGGTGTCGCCGTACCTCATTGATGTCTTTGGCGGCGGCGACCCGGTGGAGGTCCGCGGACCGCTCGGTGGCTGGTTCATCTGGCGGCCCGAGGAGACCGCGCCGGTGCAACTCGTCGCGGGCGGCTCCGGCATCGTGCCGCTGATGGCGATGATCCGGGCCCGTCGGGCGGTGGGCAGCAAGGCGCCGTTCCGGCTGATCTACTCGGTGCGCACCCCCGGCGACGTGATCTACGCCGACGAGCTGCGCCGCCGGGTCCGCGACGACTTCGGGCTGGACGTCGCGTACGTCTACACCCGCGAGGCGCCCGAGGGCTGGCGCGGTGAGCCGCACCGGATCGGGCTGGCCGACGTCAACACGCACGGGTGGCCGCCGGACCTGGAACCACTCACCTACGTCTGCGGTCCGACAGCGTTCGTGGAGACCGTGGCCGACCTGCTGGTGGGCCTGGGTCACCCGTCGCGTCGCGTCAAGACCGAACGCTTCGGCCCCACCGGCTGACCACCCGCTCGCTCACGCAGTGCCGAGGAGAATTCGATGACCGAGATGTCGTACCTGGACGGCAACATGCTCGACGGCCCGATGCGTGAGCTGTTCACCGTCGACCTGAGCAGCGCGATGGGCCGCTGTGAGAACTGCGGGACGACCGGCTCCATGGCCAGCCTGCACGTCTACTCGAACGCTCCGGGCCTCGTCGCCCGCTGCCCCTCCTGCGAGGAGGTGATGGTGCGCCTGGTGCGCGGGCCGGACCGGGCCTGGCTGGACATGCGCGGCACCACCTACCTCCAGGTGCCGATGCCGATGGAACAGACGTTCCCCGGCCCGCTCTGACGGAACGCTTGCCCGGCTGAGGCAACATGGCCGGATGAGCACTGGTCGATGGCGTGGTGTGCCGCTCGCGGTCCGGTGCGTGGTGGCGGTGGCCGTGCTGGTCTTCGTCTACGGCACCGGGGTGCACGTGGTGCAGTTGCTCCTGCCCCAGTTCGGGCCGCAGCTCGCCCTGCCCGGGTGGCTGACGTTCTACTTCACGTCCCTGACCCTGGCCGATCCGTTGGCGGCGCTGCTGTTGGCCGCTCGCCGGATGCAGGGGCTCGTGCTGGGCTGCGTGGTGCTGGTGACGGACGCGGCCGCGAACGGGTACGCCAACTACGTGCTGGACCCGGCGGCCGGTGTCACCCCGGGCCGGACCGGGCAGGCCGCCATCACCGCCCTTGCCGTTGGTCTCGTCGCGCTCAGCCCGTGGCTGGCGCCATGGTTCGCCGGCTCTCGCAGTCGAGGCGGCACGCCAGTTCAGACACGGAGGAGGTCGTAGGCCCGGGCGAGGTCGTCGGCCCACGGTGCGTCGTAGTCACGTTCCCACGCGCGGTGCAGGCGGTCGCGGGTCGCTTCTCGGCGTAACCAGTCGCCCAGGGCGCTCGGCTTCTGACTCGTGAAGTTGAGTCTGCTGACCATCTCGGCCAGGTGCCGGTCCGCCGACGGGGTGACCGTGGCGTCCCAGACGTCGAGGAATCGTTCGACGGGCTCGCCGGCCGCGTGAGCCGCGTCGAGGAAGTCCGTCGGATCGGTGAACGACCCGAGCCGCGACGGGTGATCCGCCAACAACGACCGCCACACGGCGTCGAGGTACGCGTCGACGGCCTCCTGCTCGACCCGCGGCCAGGTGCGCCACTCCTGACGGGGTAGTTTGCCCAGGACGATGACCGGTTCCAGGTCGTCGGACCCGAGCAGGCGCTCAAGGAGTACGGGGAGTAGGGCCTTCACGTCCGCCCGGCCACCGACCGTGTTGCCGAGGCTGATGGTCAGTGAGAACAGGTCGTGCTCGTCGACCAGCACCGAACCCCGGCAGTGTGGGCAGCCGTCGAGCACCGCACGGCGCGGATACCGGGCGAACGCGTCCCGTACGCCCGCCAGGGCCGTCGTCAGCTCGTGCTCCACCGGCCGATTCTCGCATCGACGGCTCACTGGGCGGTGCCCGCGAACAGCCACCGTCGGACGGGGATCTCCAGCAGCGCCCGCTCGCCGTCCGGGCCGACCTGCCGGCCGACGTCCCAGCCGTCGTACTTGCGCGCGAACGCCTCGACGACGGTGCTGGGGAATCCACTTCGGTGCACGTGGGCGTCACCCTCCGCCACCACTGGGGCGTCGCCGCTCTCCAAGGCCACTGACACCCGTGGGTCGGCCACGACGTTGCGGACCTTGACGCTGCGACTCTCGCAACCGACCCAGAACGTCGCCGAGAGGTAGACGAACCAGACCGGCGTCAGGTGCGGGGACCCGTCGCGCCGCACCGTGCACAGCCAGACGTTCAGCTCCCGCGACAGTCGCTCGTCGACGTCGGCCGGGGGGATCGAGGGGGTTCGGCTCACCGGGCCAGTGGATCACAACGCCGTACGTCCCGACGACGATCTTTCCACTGCTGCCGGGCCGCGTGCGGCGCGTCGAATCAGGCAGCGGAGGGTTCGTCGATGGCGGTACCGGTACGTGCGGCCCGCGCGGCGCCCCAGTCGTACAGGGCCTGCAACACCGGGGCCAGGCTGAGGCCTTCCTCGGTGAGCCGGTACTCGACGTGGGGTGGTGTGGTCTCGTGGTCGTGCCGCAGGACGAGCCCGTCGGCCTCCAACTCGCGCAGACGCTGCGTCAGCATCTTCTCGCTGACCCCTGGCATCCGGCGGCGCAGCTCGCCATAGCGGTGGACGCCCTCCTTGAGATGGGCCAGGATCACCGGTCGCCATTTTCCGCCGACAACGTCGACGGCGAGCTCCACCGGGCAGTGGTATCGCTTGGGCATCGTGGCCTCCCTCGGCACGTACCAAAAGGTGCGTACTTGATCATCACCGATGCGGGTGTTCAGCTGTAGCCATGGTGATCGAGTACATCAGGTACCGCGTCCCGCAGGAACGGCTGGACGGTTTCGAGGCGGCGTACGAGCGGGCCGCCAGCGCGTTACGCGCCGCGCCGCAGTGTGTGGACTACGAGTTGAGCCGCTGCCTGGACGACCCCGCCTGCTACCTGCTGCGCATCACCTGGACGTCGGCGGACGAGCACCGGAAAGGGTTCCGGGGTGGCCCGGTGTTCGGGCAGTTCTTCGCCGCGATCAAGCCGTACGTCGAGGACATCCAGGAGATGCGGCACTACGCCCGAACGTCGGTTGCCGGCCCCGGTGGCGCCGCGCCGCCGAGCTTGTACGAGTGGGCCGGCGGCTCCGACGCGTTCATGAGGCTCTGCGAGGCCTTCTACCGCCTGGTCCGCTCCGACGACCTGCTCGCGCCGATGTTCGCGCAGATGCACCCCGACCACCCCCGGCATGTAGCGGTATGGCTTGCCGAGGTCTTCGGTGGACCGGCCACCTACACGATGGAGCACGGCGGCTACCGCCACATGCTCGGCCAGCACCTGGGCAGGGCGATCAGCGAGGCGCAGCGTCGGCGGTGGGTCAACCTGATGATGGACGCTGCCGACGAGGTTGGTCTACCCGGCGATCCGGAGTTTCGCGCCGCCTTCGCGAGCTACCTGGAGTGGGGCACCCGCTTGGCGGTGGGCAATTCTCAGCCGGACGCGGACCCGATCCGGCAGGCGCCGGTCCCGCGCTGGGGCTGGGGTGTCGCCCCGCCCTATCGAGGATGACCCGCCGAAACTCGGGTGCGGTCGACCTGGCACACCTCTAGGCTCCCGCTCCGACGGCTGTCATGGCGTCCGGTCGATGGGAGATGAGCGCAGCGATGACTGCACACCTGTTCGCGATCAGTTTCGACGCGAGCGAGCCTCTGCGGCTCGCGCAGTTCTGGGCCGGGCTCCTGGGGCGGAACATCGCCGACGATCCGCACGAGGGCGTCCTGCTCCTGCCCACCAACGACAACGAGTTCCACATCCGCTTCGCCGCGAACCAGCAGCCGAAGGTGGTCCAGAATCGGATGCACTTCGATCTGACCAGCAGTTCGCTGGAGGATCAGCGGCAGACGGTGGCCAGGGCACTGGAACTCGGCGCGCGGCACGCGGACATCGGCCAGGGCCCGGAGATCGATCATGTGGTGCTGGCCGACCCGGAGGGCAACGAGTTCGACGTCATCGCACCGGGTAACAGGTTCCTCGCCGGCTGCGGCTTCGTCGGTGCGCTGGCCAGCGACGGGTCACAGAAGGTTGGCTATTTCTGGAGCCGGGCGCTGGGGTGGCCGCTGGTCTGGGACCAGGACGAGGAGACCGCGATCCAGTCACCGCTCGGAGGCACGAAGATTTCCTGGGGCGGTCCGCCGTACATGCCGAACGGAGGCAGGGATCGGGTGCGTCTCGACCTCGCTCCGGCTGTCGGCGTCGATTGGCAGGCAGAGGTCGACCGTCTGCTCTCGCTCGGGGCGACCCGGGTCGACACCGACCAGGAGGGGGCAGGCCGAGTCGTGCTGGCCGACCCCGACGGCCAGGAGTTCAGCCTGCTGACGTCCCGCTAGCCCGCGCCGCTACGGGCACGCGGCGGCCGGTTGGACAACAGCGGCACCGGTCGGTCAGAGTGATCCGCCGTGAGATACCTGCGTACCGGTGGTCCTGCCGCGATCCGGCGACCCCGGCCCACCGACTCGGACGAGTTCGTCGCCGCCTCGCGGCGCAGTCGGGACCTGCACCACCCCTGGTTGGCCGCGCCGGCCAGCCCGGAGGAGTACGAGCTCTATCTGCGCCGGATCCGTCGCCGCGACAGCGCCGGCTACCTGATCTGCGACCGGGCCAGCGGCGAGATCGCCGGCTACGTGAACATCAGCGGGATCGTGCTCGGCGCGCTGCGTGGTGGCTACCTGGGGTACGCGGCGTTCCTGCCGTACAGCGGGACCGGGCACGCCTCGGCGGGCGTCTCCCTGGTGATCGACCACGCGTTCACCTCGGTCGGGTTGCACCGGCTGGAGGCGAACATCCAACCGGGCAACGAGCCGTCGCGGCGGGTGGCCCGCAAGTTGGGTTTCCGGTTGGAGGGTTTCTCCCCGGACTACCTGTTCATCGACGGCGCCTGGCGCGACCACGAGCGCTGGGCGATCACCGCACCAACCCCGGCCTGAGCACGCCAGTGCGGCGGGCGCTGGTGCGCTCGACCCGGACCGGGCACCTGCCTGACGGGTTCTGATGTGCCCCTGGCGAGGGTAGGGGTAACTCCCAACCCGACTGGGAGGTAGCAGGATCGAGCAAGATCCAGCAACCGTGGAAGCTCATTTCCATGACCACGCAGAAGATCTCCCGGTTCGATCGGGCCACCCTGGCCCTCGTCCTTCCCCTCGCAGTGATTGCGGCAGTCGCCGGATGTGATGGCTCGGCCGCGCCGAAGGCCGCGCCCACGGCCAGTTCGGTAGCCGCGGTTCCCTCGACCTCGACAAGCGCGGCCGGTCCGGCAAATGCGGCCCCCGCAGCGGGCTTGCATATGATCGCCAACAACGGGCATCAGCTTGCCTTCCACGTCACGCCCGGAAGTTCTCCCACCATCGTCCTGGACGCCGGCGGTGGCGAGGACTCCTCGTACTGGGATGCCCTGGTGCCGCAGCTGTCGCAGGCCACCGGATCGCAGATCATCACCTACGACCGGGCCGGTCTGGGCGCCAGCGAGGAGGTGAAGGGCCCATGGGATCCCAAGGCCGCCGCCTCCGACCTGCAGGCCGGTCTGCGTGAACTCGGCGTCACCCAGAACGTGGTCCTCGCGGGCCACTCGCAGGCAGGAGAGGTGGCCCACTACTTCGTCCTCGCGAACCCCGGCGTTGTCTCCGGGGCGGTGCTCATCGATGCCAACGTTCCGCAATTCTTCACCGACACCCAGACCCAACGCCTCGTCGCGCTGACCACGCCGCAGATCGAAGAGCTCAAGAAGGCGCCGTCGACGAAGGCGAACCGCCAGCTCATCGCCACGGCCGACAACTTCGGTCCCACGCACCAGGCGTACCACAAGGTCTCCTGGCCCGACGGCGTTCCCGTCATCTATATCGTGTCGGACAAGACACCCTTTGATGGATCTCCGCAGGACGCTCAGGCCTGGCGCGACGCGGCAGCGGCGTTCACCAAGGCGGGGCCCGACCGCACACTCGTCATCGCCGAGGGAAGCTCGCACGACGTTCCCCAGGACAAGCCAGCCCTGGTGCTCAAGGAAATCGAACAGATGACCGCCACCCTCAAGTAAGGGCCGACGGCTGACAGGACCGGCGAGCCTGGTTGACCGGGGCAGCGCCGTAGGCGAGCGCGACAAGCCACACGGTCCGGATCCCCGATGACGGCGAGGTGGTGGTCGAGATTCGGGGAGCGGGCCGGAACTGCTGACGCGATGGGTAGCGTGTGTGCGGGTGTCGATCGATCGAGCCGCCGATCGGCGATGCGAGCCTCCGTGGACCACGGACGGACACCACGGTCGCTGGATCCCACGCGACGTGGGGGACACCGACGTGGGGAAGCGCGGATCGCCGGCCACCATGAATCACCACCCCGGCTGTTCGGCACGATGCGCAATGAGGGAACGAGATGACCGATAACAGCGGAACCGCCCTGGCGCAGCGGATGAGCCTGCTGGGCTGGTCGCTGGTGCTGCTGCCGGGCGCGGCCGTCGGTGCCGTGCTGGCCACACTCTGGATCACCTCGATATCGATCGCCGCGCTTGGCGCCGGAATCCCACTGACCCTGCTCGCGACCGTACTGGTGCGCTGGTTCGCCGACCAGCATCGCCAGTGGGCCGCCGACCGGCTCGGCGAACCGGTGCCCGCCCGGCCCTATCAGCCGACGCCGGACGCCGGGTGGCCGGTGCGGCTCTGGACGATCCTGCGCGACCCGGCGACGTGGCGGGACTGGATCTGGTTGGTGGTCAACTCGATCACCATTTGGTTGAGTTGCGGACTGTCGCTGCTGTTCTTCGCCTTCGGAGTCGTATACCTGATCTATCCGCTGATCTATCAGCTGACGCCTTCTCAGGTGTTCCGCACTCCGATGGGGGAGGGCTTCCGGCTGCACAGCGTCGCGCAGTCGTTCGGGCTGGTACCGCTCGGTCCGGTTTTCCTTCTGCTCTGGTACGTCACTGCGGTGCGCCTCGCGAACCTCAACGCTCGGGTGATCCGCGCTCTGCTCGGCCCCACCGAACAGGCGCGCCTGCGGGCTCGCGTCCAACAGTTGGCGACCTCGCGAGCTGAGACCGTCGACACCCAGGCCGGTGAACTGCGCCGAATCGAACGCGACCTGCACGACGGCGCGCAGGCCCGGCTGGTGTCGCTGGGTATGAGCCTGGGCTTGGCCGAACAGTTACTGCCCACCGATCCGCAGGCCGTCCAGCAGTTGCTGGCCGAGGCCCGCGAGTCGACCTCCACCGCGCTCACCGAGCTGCGCGACCTGGTACGAGGCATCCATCCGCCGGTACTGGCCGACCGTGGCCTGGATGGCGCACTCAAGGCCTTGGCCCTGGTCAATCCGATCCCGACCACTGTGGTGACTCGCCTACCCGGACGGCTGCCGGCCCCGATCGAGTCAGCGGCCTACTTCGCCGTCGCCGAGGCCCTGTCGAACGCCATCAAGCACGCCCAGGCCCAGCAGATCCGGATCACCGTGGAGTTCGCACCCCACCGGGGCGGCGCTGCCGGGGAACTGACGATGCTGGTGTCCGACGACGGCCGTGGGGGTGCTTCGATGGATTCCGGCACGGGCCTGCGTGGCATCGTCCGTCGCCTGGCGGCCTTCGACGGCACGCTGACCGTTGACAGCCCGCCGGGCGGACCTACCGAGGTGAGGATGTCGCTGCCGTGCGTATCGTGATAGCCGAGGACCTCGCGCTGCTCCGCGAGGGCCTGATCAGGATCCTGCGGGCCAACTCATTCGAGGTCGTGGAAGCCGTTGACAACGGCCCCGCGCTGATCCGGTCGCTGACGACGCACCGCCCCGACGTCGCCATCGTCGACGTGCGGTTGCCGCCGACCTTCACCGACGAGGGGCTGCGGTGCGCGATCGAGGCCCGTCGCCAGATCCCAGGGCTGCCCATCATGGTGCTATCGCAGTATGTCGAGCAGATCTACGCCAGGGAGCTGATGTCAGATCGCGCGGGCGCGGTGGGCTACCTGTTGAAGGACCGGGTTACGGACGTCGACCAATTCGTCGCCAGTGTCCGGCAGGTCGCTACCGGCAGCACCGTTATGGACCCCGACGTGGTGAGTGCGCTACTCACCCACCGCTCCACCGACCCCAAGCTCCTGGAGCTGAGCCCACGCGAGCATGAGGTCCTCACCCTGATGGCGCAGGGCCGCTCGAACGCTGCGATCGCCGCCCGGATGTTCGTCACCGAGAAAACCGTCAGCAAACACAGCAACAACATCTTCACCAAGCTCGGTCTCAAGCCCTCCGAGGACGACAACCGCCGCATCCTGGCGGTACTCGCCTACCTGGAAGGCTGAGTCCTTGGCCTGGTTCCAAGATCCGACGTTGCCGGCACGCCCTGGCCCCGCCGGCGAGTTGCCGACACACGGGTTGCGATCTCGTTAGTTCGAGCACCGGACCTTTCACCCGGACCGGGTGATGACGCCCCGTACCCTGCTTCCTACGGTGGGTGCATGGCTGCCGTTCGCGCGACCCCTGCCAACCCCTTCCCCGGTCTGTCCGTCGCGGAGGCGGACAGCGCCGACCAGCGGGCCATCCCGCCCGAGTTGGGCCCCGACTCGCTAGCGGTGCTCAGCGGGCCCACGTTCCTGTACTCCAACGCGTGCGGGGACGTGCCGACGGGCAGCATCGGTGGGCTCGTCCACCTGGACACCCGCCTGATCAGCGGTTGGAGCCTGACCGTCAACGGCGGCGAGCTGCTGGTGCTGCGCGCCGAGACGATCGACCACTACTCGGCGCAGTACGTGCTCACCAACCCGGAGCTGCCCGGACTGCCGCCGAACACGCTGGGCCTGAGGCGCCTGCGCTACGTCGGCGACGGGTTTCACGAGCGCGTGGAACTGGTCTCCTTCCGGCTGGAGCCGGTCCGGGTGGAGCTGCGGCTGGCCGTCGCCGCCGACTTCGCCGACCTGTTCGAGGTCAAGTCGAGGGTCCGGGACCGCTCCGCCGAGATCAGCCGCGACCACGCCGCCGACGGGTCCGAGCTGTGCTTCTCCTATCAACGTGGTGACTTCTCCGCGCAGACCCGGGTGTGTTGCGCGACCCCGGCCGACCGCATCGAGGGCGACGACCTGGTGTGGGACCTGGAGCTGGGCCCTCGCGAGGAGTGGAAGGTCGACCTGCACGTGCCGTTGCCACCCGGGATGGGGGTGGTGGAGCCGGTCCGGGGCGACATCGCCGACGTCATCCACGGCCGAGCCGACGACCCGCTGCGCCGATGGCTGGAGGACCGGGCGGTGCTGCGCAGTGACAACGCGGCGTTGGAGCACACCGTGCGGCAGTCCCGCAACGACCTGGCGGCGTTGCGGCTCGACCTGGAGGTCAAGGGCCAGCGGATTCTCCTCCCCGGCGCCGGACTGCCCTGGTTCCTCGCCGTCTTCGGACGGGACACCCTGATCACCGCGTACCAGACGCTGGTCGCCGGGCCCGCGCTGGCGAAGGGCACCCTGCTCGCCCTGGCCCGGCTCCAGGGTGAGACGTGCGACGACTTCACCGACGAGGAGCCCGGCAAGATCCTGCACGAGGTGCGCAGCGGCGAGCTGACCCGCAGCGGCGAGAAACCGTTCGGGCCGTACTACGGCAGCGCCGACGCCACCCAGCTCTGGTTGGTCCTGCTCTCCGAGTACTGGCGCTGGACGGGCGACGACGACACCGTCCGGCACCTGCGGGACAACGCGGTGGCCGCGTTGCGCTGGATCGACGAGTACGGCGACCGGGACGGCGACGGCTACGTCGAGTACGCGACCCGTTCGCCCGAGGGGCTGGGCAACCAGTGCTGGCGGGACTCTCCGGACGGCGTCGTCTTCGCCGACGGTCGAATTCCGGTGCTCCCGCTGGCCACCTGCGACCTGCAGGGCTACACCTACGACGCCAAGATGCGACTGGCCGAGTTGTTCGACGGTCCGTTGGACAATCCCACCTTGGCGCGCCGGCTGCGCGACGAGGCCAACACCCTGCACGAGCGGTTCAACCAGGACTTCTGGATCGAGGACCGGGGCGGCTACTACGCGGTCGCCCTGGACGGCGACAAGAACCGTGTCGACTCCAAGACCTCCAACATGGGTCACCTGCTGTGGAGCGGAATCGTGCCACCGGAGCGGGCCGACGCGGTGGTGCGTCAACTCATGTCGCCGGAGATGTTCTCCGGTTGGGGCATTCGCACGCTGTCGCGGGAGGAGCGGCTCTACAACGCCCTCGGGTACCACCTGGGCACGGTCTGGCCGCACGACAACTCCATCGCCGCGCTCGGCCTGGCCCGGTACGGCTACCGGGCCGAATCGAACCGGATCAGCCTGGCGATGATTGAGGCGGCCGAACAGTTCGGTCACCGGCTGCCGGAGGCGCTCAGCGGGTTCGATCGGGAGCGACTACTCTTCGCCGTGCCCTATCCGACCGCGTGCAGCCCGCAGGCGTGGGCGGCCGGCACACCGCTGGCCCTGATCCGCGCCATGCTCGGCGTCAACCCGGTCAACGGCCGGCTGGTCCTCGATCCGGACGTCCCGGAGGAACTGGGCCGGATCACCGCCGAGCGGGTCCGGGCGTTCGGCCAACAGTGGGAGTTGGAGGCGATCGGTCGCAGCGGCCACGTCCGGCTTCAGCCCAGCTGAGCACGGCTGGCGCGTAGGACGTTTGTCGCGGGCTTCGACGGGAAACGGCGCGCAATGACGAAACCTCGTGTGGTGATCGTGGGGGCCGGGTTCGCCGGTTACCACGCGGCGAAGACGTTGAGCCGGATCGCCCGGGATCGGGCCGAGATCGTGGTGCTGAACTCCACCGACTACTTCCTGTACCTGCCGCTGCTGCCCGAGGTGGCGGCCGGGGTGGTCGAGCCCAAACGGATCGCCGTGCCGCTGACCGGGACGCTCAAGGGCGTACGGGTGGTGGTCGGCGAGGCCGACCACGTCGACCTGCAGAACCGCTGGGTCGGCTTCACCCAGGCCGAGGGGGAGAAGAACCGGCTGGCGTACGACCGGTTGGTGCTCGCCGTGGGCAGCGTCAACAAGCTGCTGCCCATCCCAGGGGTGACCGAGTACGCGCATGGCTTCCGCGGCCTGCCCGAGGCCGTCTACCTGCATGATCACATCGTCCGGCAGATCGAGCTGGCCGAGCAGGCCGAGGACCCGGCCGAGCAGAAGGCCCGGTCCACGTTCGTTGTGGTCGGGGCGGGCTACACCGGCACCGAGGTCGCGGCGCACGGGCAACTGTTCACCGACGCGTTGCACGCCCAGCGGCCCCGGCTCACCGTCCGACCCCGCTGGATGCTGCTCGACGTGGCGTCCCGGGTGCTGCCGGAGTTGGACAAGCGGATGTCGGACACCTCGCACAAGGTGCTCAACCGGCGTGGGGTGGACGTGCGGATGGGTACCTCGGTGGCCGAGGCGACGTGCGACGGGGTGAAGCTCACCGACGGCGAGTACGTGCCGACCTGCACCCTGGTGTGGTGTGTGGGGGTGCGCCCCGACCCGTTCGTCAACGAGCTGGGCCTGCGGACCGACCGGGGTCGACTGGTCACCGACGAGTTCCTCAACGTTCCCGGCTATCCAGAGGTCTTTGCCTGCGGTGACGCCGCCGCGGTGCCCGACCTCGTCAATCCGGGCAAGGTCTGCGGGATGACCGCCCAGCACGCGCAGCGGCAGGGCAAGCGCGCGGCGTACAACATCGCCGCGTCGTACGGTTTCGGCCGCCGCAAGCCGTACAAGCACCACGACCTGGGCTGGGTCGTCGACCTGGGCGGCAAGGACGCGGCGGCGAACCCGTTGCAGATCAACCTCGCTGGGCTGCCGGCCAAGGCGGTCACCCGGGCGTACCACCTGATGGCGATGCCGGGTAACCGCACGCGGGTCAGCGCCGACTGGGCGTTGGACGCCGCGTTGACCCGGTCGGCGGTCCAGTTGGGGCTGGTGCCGGCCAACGCGGTGCCGCTGGAGAGCACCACACCCGAGGTCGCGACCCGGTCCCGCTGAGCGGGCACCGGCCAGGTCGTCGGGAGCAGGGCGGCCCGCCCGGCCAGGTCGTCGCAAGAGCAGGCCAGCCGCGACGGTCAGTCGGTGGAGCCGGCCGGCCGCGCGGCCCGCGCGGCCGGTGGGGCGGGCCGCAGCCGGCGCGGGCCGTACTCGCGCAGCAGGGTCTGGATGATGCCGGCGGCGGGGATGGCCAGCAGCGCGCCGAGCAGACCGGCCAGCTCCGCCGCGAGCAGCACACTGACCAGCACCGTCAACGGGTTCAGCCGGACCGCGCGGGAGAGGATGAGCGGCTGGAGCAGGTGATTTTCCACCTGTTGGTAGACCACGAAGAAGACCAGCACCACCACCCCGGCGGTGGGGGAGTGCAGGAAACCGGCACCGGCCGCGATCACCGCGCCGAGGGTCGCCCCGACCAGCGGTATCAGGTCGGCCACCGCCACCAGCAGGGCGATCACCGCCGCGAAGGGCACCCCGGTGAGGGTCAGCACCACGAAGGTCAACGCCCCGCAGATCACGCTGATCAGCAGGTTCCCGGTGAGATAGCCGGTGACGGTACGCGACACCTCCCGGCCCACCCGGCGCAGCCGCTCGCCCTGGCCGTCCCCGGCCGCCGCGAGTAGGCCGCGGGTGATCCGCGGCGACTCCAACACCATGAGGTACGCGAGCACGATGACAGTGACCAGCCCGGCGACCGACTCGACGACGCCGCGCAGCACACCGACAGCTGGTTGGCGCAGCCGGCTGCCGAGGTCGCGCAGTTGCTCGGAGTGCTCGCTGACGTAGCGACGTGCCCCGGTGCGCTCCAACGCCTGCCCCACCGGGCCCCGTCCGGCGCGGGCCTCCCGCAGCAGTTCGGGTGCCCGGTCGGCGAAGCGGCCCAACTCTCCGAACAACGGCACCAGGATGAGCGCCGCCAGGATCGCCAGCAGCACGAACGCGGCGAGGAACACCAGCAGGGTGGCCAGCGCCCGACGCCGGACGAAGCGACGTTGCAGCCGGTCGACGAGGGGTTTGAGCGCGACGGCGAAGAACGCGGCCACCACCGCCCAGACCAGCACCCGCCGGGTCGCGTACACGAACCCCAGCGCGAGCGCGGTGGCCAGCACCAGACCGATCACGATCAGAGTGCGGCGGCCGGTCGCCCGATCGTCGACGTCGCTCATCCGACCGGCCTTCCCCGCGCCCGCCGTCGGAAACCCGGCATTGCGGGCACAACGGTGATCAGTGGCGGGATTTGTCGTCCGCGTCGGTGACCGGGCGGGCACCGGCGACGAACGTGTCGAGCGCGGCGGCGTGCAGCAGCCCGCCGGGCACCGGGTCGCGCAGGGCGGCCACCGCCAGCCGGGCCACCGGAAGCCCACCGGGGCGGGAGGTCGCGGCCAGCACCAGGTTGCCGTACCTGCGGCCGCGCAACATCCGCCGGTCGCCGACCACGCACACGTCGGCGAAGACCGCCCGCAAGGTCGCCACCTGCACCCGGGTACCGACCAGCGGCGGCAGGTCGGTGACGTTGACCAGGTACGACCCGTCGGGCCGCAGGACGCGGGCCACCTCGGCGGCGAACTCGACAGTGCGCACGTGCCGGGGCATCCGGGCCGCGCGGTAGATGTCGGCGATCACCAGGTCGTACCGGCCGTCCGGGGCGCCGGTCAGAGCGTCGCGGGCATCGGCGACCTCCACCCGCACCTCCGGCGGCAGCGGCGGCAACTCCCGGGCCACCAGCTCGACCACCGCCGCGTCCCGCTCGACGACCCGTTGCGGGGAGCCGGGCCGGGTGGCGGCCAGCCAGCGGGGCAGCGTCAACGCGCCACCACCCAGGTGCAGGACGTTCAGCGGGGCGCCGGCCGGGGCCGCCACCTCCACCGCCGAGGCGATCCGCCGGACGTACTCGAAGTGCAGGTGCCGGGGATCCTCGACATCCACGTACGACTGCTCGACGCCGGCGGACAGCAGTGTCCGCCCGGTCCGGCGGACCGGGTCGGCGACCAGCTCCAGCCGGTCGGCGGCGCGATTCATGTCCGGCACGCTAGCCGAGCCCACTGTGCACCCGGCACGGCGGACGGGCCGGCGGAGCGGGGTCGCCCCCGGCCCGCCGGCCCGCCGATGTCGTGCTGGCCGGTCAGCCGCCGGCCATCCCGGCTCCCACCTCGTCGATCGCGTCGTCGATCTGGCGGGCGAGGTCCACGTCGAGCGCGGTGACCCCGTTGGCCTGGCTGGTCCGGACTGTCAACACGGCGGCGGTGTCGCCCGGACGCCCGATGCTCGGGCCGCGGCCGTTGTCCTGGCGCAGCCGGTCAAGGCGGGCGAGCACACGGTCCAGGTTGTCGGGCGGCAGCGCTACCACCCGGTAGAGGCCCTGGCTGTCGCCGGCCCAGTAGGGCAGGTCGTCCAGCGCCGCGCTGATCTCGTTGGCGTCCAGCGTGGGTGTGGTGGTGGAGGCGCCCACCAGGCCGCCGCCGGCCTCCGGCGGGTTCAGCAGGTCGCGCAACCCGTCGGGTACGTGCAACGACTCGACCAGGTCGCCGTCCTGCTCGGCGAGCGCGGCGATCGTCGCCTCGGCCTGGTACCGGGCCTGCTCCGGGGTGTTGCCGCTGATCCGGCCCACCTCGGCCAGGAACCCGGGCAGGTCCTGGTGCCGTTCGATGCCGTCGACCGGCAGCACGTCGTGCAGCGACGCCGGCACCGCGGCGAGCAGCCGCTGCCGCTCGGCGGCCTCCAGGGCGAACGCGAGGACCAGAACGGTCGCCTCGGTGCCCACCTTGGCGGTCTTGAAGTCGACCCCGGCGCGACGACGGACCTCGTCGACCAGGTCGTGGTAACCCATGCTGGTCACACCGGCCGCACCGCTCGGCGGGGACGGCTGCGGTCGCGGGTTGTCGGCGCTACCGACCGGCGGCGGTGCCGGCCCCCCGCGCGTGGTGTCCGACTTGCGCGCTCCAGCCGCCGGCGGGCCGGCCCGCTTACCCGCATCGAGGCTCGTGAGCTGCTTTGACGCGCTCAGGCTGGCGCCGATCTCACTGGGCTGGCGATTCTGTTCCCGGGCCTGCCGGGCCAGTGCCCGACGCCTCTGGTTGTCGCCCTCCATCTGCTTGCGCATGCTGGCATCCCTTCCGCTGGGGATCGTGGCTGCGCGAGTCGCCTTCCCGCCGTCCCGGAGAAGGAAACGGAGCCCGCCGGCCGGGTCGGAGCGGCCCGCGCCACGCTTCATCCGGCGGGGGTGAGGGGTGCTCACCCACCTGGGCCGCACGATCGGGTCAGGACCGGAGTTCTTCCGAGGTACGCGGAAGGAAGGTCGTCATGAAGGAAGTTGTCGAGATTGTCCCCGCCCGACCCGGCTGGTACGCCCGCTGGCAGCTCACACCCGAGATCACCAGGTGTTACCCGGTGAGCCTGTGGGCGCTGCTGGAGGAGGCCGACGGAACGGGCCGCGAGGTGATCGGGATGGACTGCATCGGTCAGTGGCCCGGCGCGGACGACAACGAGGCGGGTGGGCAGTTCGTCCGCTACCTGTACCAGACGCCCGATTCGGGAGAGCCCGAGGACGTGGACCCGACCCCGATCGGCGAGCTGCGTGAGGACGGCCCCCGGCTCCAGCCGATGACGGCACCCTAGACATTCCTCCGGCCCCCGACCCCAGGTCCCAGGGTCGGGGGCCACCCCGTCTCGCTTCCCCGGGGGTGGCCCTACGGGTCAGCCGACGGCGCGCACGTCGTCGTCGGCGTACGCCTCGGCCAGCAACTCACTCAGGCCCGTGCGGTCCAGCATCCGCTGAAGCTGAGGGCTGACCCCGGTCAGGCGGATCGCCCCGGCGGCGCGGTGCACCACCAGCAGCGCGCTGAGCCCGGAGGAGTCGCAGAGGGTCACCCCGGTCAGGTCGACGAGAACCGGGGCGTCGTCGTCGCCGCGCAGCTCGGCCGCTGCGGCGATCAGCTCGGGCGCGCTGTCGTAGTCGAGCTCGCCGGTCAGCCGGAGTCGGACGTTCCCGGCGGCGAGCCGGGTTGTCTCGATGGTCAACAGCTGGTCGGGCATCCCACCATTCTCCTTGTCCAGCGACAAAACGCAAAGCAGGGCGGCGACACGCTCCCGTGTGCCTCGTCGACGCCCTCGCGGTGGCGGTGCCCGCCACCTGCCGTGAGATGCCGCTTTCCGGGTTCGGGCGTAGGGTGGCTGGAGAGTTTTGACAGTGGACGCCGGTTCCGGCACGGGTTCGGTGAACGACAAGGAGTGAGGCTCAGCTGGTGACTGCTTCCGACGTCAGGGACTGGGACCCAGGCGACGGACGGCTCTCCACGCCGAGCACGACACGACCCTCGGCGTGGTCCGCCGACGTTCGCCGCCCCACCGCGGCCCTGCCGCCGCTGGCCCCCGACAGTGGGCAGGCCACGCCCGACTGGTTAGAGGTCGTCGAGCACTTCCGCGAGGGCCTGGTGGTCTGCGACGCCGATGGCGTCGTGCGGCACGTCAGCCCGGTGGCTGAGCGGTTGCTGCCCGAGGTGACGCCCGGCGAGGTGCTCGGCGCGGCCGGTGTGCCCGGGTTGAGCGAAGGCGTCCCCGGGAGCTTCACCCATCGCGGGCGCCGGCTCACCGCGCGCCCGGTGCCGCTCTCCGGTGACCGCTGCTGCTGGTACGTCGAGGACGTCACCGACAGCGTCAGCCGCGCCGACGCGCTGCTCGCCGAACGAGCCCGCTCGGCGTTCCTGGCCGTGGTCGGCGACAAGCTGGGCAACCCACTGCACCCCGACCGGGCGGCCGCCGCGGTCGTCCGACTCGCGGTGCCGACCCTGGCCGAGGTGGCGGTGCTGGTGCTCGCCCCGCGGGCCGGGCGCGCCCGCTGGTGGCGGGCCTCCCGCACCGACGACGAGGTGCCGACGGTGGACAGCGGCGTGCTGGCCGGCGGCGATCTACCGACCGCCATCGCCGACGGGTTGACCGGTGCCGAGCCGCACGCGGTGGACTGGCTGGTCGAGCAGGCGGTCGACGCCGGTTGGCTGCCGGGGCTCGCCGCGACGGACAGCGCCGCCCGGGTCGTCCCGCTGCCGGGGCGCGAGGCGCCGGTCGGGGTGCTGCTGGTGGCCCGTCGCGCCACCCGCTGGTACGACGAGGACGACGTGGAGCTGGTTCGCGCCTTCGCGGCCCGCGCCGGCGCCGCGTTGACCACCGCGCTGCTCTATCGCGACCAGGCCGAGGTGGCCGACACCCTCCAGGCCAGCCTGCTGCCGGTCGAGCCGGTCGAGGCCGCCGGCGTGCAGTGGGGCACCGCGTACCGGCCCGCGCAGGCGGGGCTGCGCATCGGCGGCGACTTCTACGGCTCGCACCGGCTCACCGACGGTGGTTCGGTGTTCTTCCTCGGCGACGTGTCGGGCAAGGGAGTCGAAGCCGCCGTCTTCACCGGCCAACTGCGCCAGTGCCTCCAGGCGCTTCACCGCTTGGAGTCGAACCCGGCGCGGTTGCTGCGGCTGCTCAACGACGCGTTGCTGGAGACGACCCAGGCGCACGGCCAGGGCCGCTTCGCCACGATCGTGCTCGGCGTGGCCCGCCCGGAGCGCGACGGCGGCCTCACCCTCACCATGGCCGGCGGCGGGCACCTGCCACCACTGGTGCTGCGCGCCTCCGGTGAGGTGGAGACGGTGCCGCTGCGCGGCATGCTGATCGGAGTGGTGCCCGACCCCCGCGTCGGGGAGGTGACAGTGCGGCTGGCACCGGGCGAGACCTGCCTGCTCTACAGCGACGGTGTGACCGAGGCCCGGGGCGGCCGGCGCGGCGACGAGCAGTTCGGCGCCGAGCGGCTGGTCAACGCGCTGACCGGCTGCCATCGGATGCCCGCGCCGGCCCTGGCCGAACGGGTCGAGCAAATCACCTGCGACTGGTTGGGGCAGGGCGACCACGACGACATCGCCGTGCTGGCGTTGCGGGCGGCCGGCCCGAGCGGGCGCAACGTGCGGCACCTGCACTCGGTGCCCGCCGGCATCGACCAGACCGAAAGGGACTGACGCGTGACCGCCGCCACGGCCATCACCAACTTCGGCGAGGCGTACTCCGGGTACCTGGGCCACCTCGCCGACGCCGACGAGTACGCCGCTACCGACCTGGCGATCGGCCTGCTCGACGCGGGCGTACCGGCGGAGCGGGTGCTGCTCGACCTGGTCGCGCCCGCCCAGGCCGAGGTGGGCGAGCGGTGGGCGCGCAACGAGTGGAGCGTCGCCCAGGAGCACGCCGCCACCCACATCAGCGAGCAGGTGGTGGCGGCTGTCTCCGCGCACGTCAAACCGCGGCCGACCGGCGGGCGGATCGTGGTCGCCTGCATGGACGGCGAATGGCACGCGCTGCCACCACGGCTGGTGGCCGAGGTGCTGCGGTTACGCGGGTGGCAGGTGACGTTCCTGGGCGCCAGCGTCCCCGCAGCGCACCTCGTGTCGTACCTGCACCGCTACGACGCGCACGCGGTCGCGCTGGCGTGCGCGCTACCGATGCGCCTGCCGTACGCCCATCGGATGATCGAGGCCTGCCGCCGCTCGGACGTGCCGGTGGTGGTCGGCGGGCGTGGGTTCGGCACCGACGGCCGGTGGGCGCGCCGGCTCGGGGTGGCCTGGGCGCCGGACGCGCCCTCGGCGGCCGAGTTGATCGCCGACGAGCGGGCGCTGCGCGGGGCGCCGCCGGCGCGGCTGGCCCACCTGGCCGACGACGAGTACGCCGGCCTGGTTCGCCGTCGCGGTGAGCTGATCGACAGCGCGTTGGCGGAGCTGCGGGAGCGGGTGCCGGCGGCGCGCGCGTACACCGCCGCGCAGCTCGACGCGACAGTGAGCGACCTGGGCCACATAGTGGATTTCCTGGCCGCGGCGGTCTACGTCGACGACCCCTCGTTGTTCACCGAGTTCGTGGAGTGGCTGTCGGGGATCCTGGGCAGTCGTGGGGTGCCTGCCGGGGCTGTCGTCCTGCCGCTGGAGCACTACGCGGCCGCGTTGCGGGACTTCCCCCGGGCGGCGAGGGCGCTGGCGCTGGGGCGCGCGGCGCTGCCCGGTGCCGCCCGCTGACCGACCCCGCCGGTGGCATCCGGATCCATCACCGCGCTCGGCGGCCAACGAGTCAGCTCTGCGTATACTTGCCGGACTGCAAACGTCCCACCCCAGGGTGGAGCGAGGGGGAGAACGGTGACGTTCAGCGTCAACTACGTCGAGCGCGACGGTGGTGGCGCCTGCCTTCGGCTCAAGGGCGAGCTGGACCTGAGCACCGCCCCCGAGTTGACTGCCGCGATCGACCGGCTCACCGCGGCGGGCGAGACCCGGGTGCTGCTCGACCTGACCGACCTCACGTTCTGCGACTCCACCGGAATGGCAGTGTTCGTCAGGGGCGACAACCAGGCGGCGGCCGACGGGGGGTGGCTCCGGCTCACCGGCGCCAACGGGCGGGTCGAACGGGTGCTGCGCGTGACCGGCCTCGCCGACGTGTTGCGCTACGAACCGGAGTCGGTCGACCCCGCGTCCCGCAGCGCTTCCTGATGGGCTAGATTTCCCCGCCAGCATTTCCCCGCCAACGCGGTGACCGTCAGGGTCCCGTCCCCGCCGACTCCGAGGCAGGTAGTGATGGGCGTAGACAGCCCGCAGCCGGTACGCATCCTGGTGGTCGACGACGACCCGGGTGATGTGCTGATGATCGAGGAGGCGCTGGCGGACTCCGACGTCGAGAAGATCATCGACGTGGTGAGTGACGGCGAGGAGGCGATGGAGTTTCTCCGCGCCGAGGGCCGGCACGAGCAGGCCCGCCGACCGGACGTGATCCTGCTGGATCTGAACATGCCGCGGATGGACGGTCGGCAGGTGCTCGGCGCGGTCAAGCAGGACGAGGACCTGCGGACCATTCCGATCGTCGTGCTGACCACCTCCAACGCCGACACCGACATCGTCGGCAGTTACACGTTGCAGGCCAACGCCTACGTCACCAAGCCGATCGACCTGGACGACTTCAACGACGTGGTCCGCCGCATCGACGAGTTCTTCGGCCGGGTCGTCGTGCTGCCCAAGCGCATCTGAGGCCCGCGCCACCTGCGCGCATGCTGAACATTTTTCCCGAACCCCCTCGGCGCGAGCGGTCGCGGCCGAGGATCCAGGTGGGGAAGTAACAGCAGCTGCCTGGGGGGCGACAGTATGAGGTTCTCCGTCGTTGAGACCGGTTATGACCAGCGGCAGGTGGATTACTGCCTGGACGAGTTGGCGATCCGGTTGTCCCGGCTCGCGGCGCGCGCCGAGGGCGCGGCCGGTGCGTCCCGGGAGTGGGACGAGATCCGCCAGGAGGCAGCCTGGCTCAGCGGGCTGCTGCATCGACTCGACCTGGGCGACACCTCCGCCCCCCGGCACGCCGGTGGCGTGGTGCGGCGCGAGGCCGCCGAGATCCTGGCCCAGGCCCGCGCCGAGCTCGACGAGGCCCGCGAGGAGGCACGGCGGGTGCGGGAGCGGGCGTACGCGGAGGCCGTGCAGGCCCGACGTGACGTCGAGGCGGCGCTGGACGCTCGCCGACGGCGCGAGGTGCGGGTGGACGAGATCCTCAGCCAGGTGACCGCCGACCAGGTGCCCGCCGACACCCCCACCGCAGCCGCCGGGGTGACGGAGAGCCGGGTCGGGGTCGGTGGCCCGGACGCGGGCGCGGAGCCACCGCCGGGCCGTCGCTGAGACGCGCGGGCGCGGGTGCCCGGCTCAGGCGGTGAGCGCCGCCGCGACAGTGGTCGCCCGGTCCTCGTGCTGGGCGTACGCGTCGGGGTACGCGGAGATCTGCACGGACTGGGCGGCGGCGGTGACGCTCATGTCCTGCCAGCCGGGGATCTCGTTGAGCGCCGAGTAGAAGGCCCGCGCGGCGTACGACGGGCGCATCAACTGGGCCACGGTGCCCCAGCCGCTGCTGGGCCGCTGCTGGAACAGCCCGACCGAGTCGTGGTCGGAGCCGCTGCCCTGGTTCGGGTACTCCGCCGACTCCGGGAGGACGGCGCTGGCCAGGTTGTAGAGGTTGCTCTCCTGCATGGCGGTGGACAGTGCCACCACCAGGGCGCGGCGCGGCATCTTCATCTCCAGGCCGACGTCCACGATGATCTTCGCGTTGTCCATCTGTGCCTGGTCGAGGCCGGCGACCGGCCGGGGGCGGCGGGGCTTGACCGGCTTCTTGGGCGCCTTGCGGACGGCGGTGGGAGTGGGCGTGGGCTTCGCCGTCGGGCTGGGCAGGATCCGGGCGGGGGCGGCGTCGCGGTCCAGCGACCGGGAGGCGCGCTCGTCGGCGATGGCGGCGCGGTCGGCCACCGCCTCGGCGAGCGGCTCGACAGTACGGGGGGTGTCGTGGTTGCCGCGCGCGGTGGCGACCGCGACGAGGCTGAGGCAGCAGGTGACACCGGTGGCCAGCGCCACCCGCACCGGGGTCGAGCCCAGCAGGGCACGCCGCGATGGTTCGGAAGCGCGGTGACGGCCGATCGTCCGTTCGGTTGATGCGGCGTCGTCCGAGGGGGTGGTCGGGGGCGCGTCGGTCAGCTTCTGGGCGGAGGGGTCGTCGGGATGCACCTGACGAGGCTAAAGAGCTGAATGCCCGATGCCACCAGCCCGTACGGTGGCATGCGCCACAATTTGCCCTGATCATGCTGACTCTACCGGGCATAACGGCCGCGAAGCTGATCAACCTCGCGGATCACGCCAGACGGTTATTCCCGATTTGCCCGGCGAACACGGTCGCGTCGCCACTCCGCCCGCTGCACCCACCGCCACCGCCAGAACTACCCGATCAACCGAGGCGCCCCTCCACCACTCGGCCCCAGCCCCACCTCGGCGATCTTGCACTTACTGCGGCGATATAGGGGGGCATTCCCCTCACATCGGCAACCGAAAGTGCAAGATCGGCGCGGTGGGGCGTGGCGTCAGTGTCGGCCGTTCTCGGCCGGGGTGACGGTCAGACGGTGTCGGCTGGTGTCGCTGCTGGAGAACGGCCAGAGCCGGTCGGCGTACTCGACCAGGTCGGCCAGTTGGTCTCGGCTCAGCCCGGCTGAGGAGATCTCCGCGTGGACGTCGGCCCGGTATCGGCCGTCGTTGTCCCGCCCGAGCTTCGCCTCCGCCCGGACCTGCACGGTGTGCGCCTCGTCGGTGATCTCCCCGGCCACCTCCACTGCCGCGTGATGCAGGCAGGAGGCGAAGGCCGCGGCCAGCAACTGTTCCGGGGTCAGCCCGGTGCAGTGCGGCGCCAGCGGTGAGGCCAGCGCGGTGGAGAGCCCGCCATCGTCGGTGCGTACGTGACCGCCCTCGGCGGTCGCTGTGGCCTCACGCAGCCAGGAACTCTGATCCGGCATCGCGTTTCTCCCGTCGCTCACCAGGCCGGCTACCCCTTCGCCGCCCGGCGAAACGCCGCGGGGCGTCCGGTCAGCGCCCGGCGGGCAGGTTCGGCTCGTCCACCAGCGCCACGGCCTCGGTGGCTTCGGCGGCGGCCCGTTCGGTCCACGGCGACGTGGGGACCGGCCGGCGGGTCGTCGGGATCGTCATCGGCACGTACACCCGGGCGTCCACGGCCTCGGCCAGCAGCAGCGCGGCGACCAGGCTGGTCGGACGGTGCCGGGGGTCGTCGGCGAGGCAGGAGTGGCACAGTTCGGCGACCTCTGGCGGGAGCCCGGCGATGTCGGGCAGCGGCTCCGGTGGCCGACGGCGGCGTACGTCGAGCAGTTCCTTCGAGGTCGTCGCGCGGTACGGCAGGCGGGCGGTGAGGCTGTAGTAGAGCAGCACGCCGAGGGCGTACATGTCGGCCGCGGGGGTGGCGGGCGCCTCGTCCAGCTGCTCGGGCGCCAGGTACGCCGGGGTGCCCAGCACCATCCCGGTCGGCAACGGGTCCGGAGAGCCGGCGGCGATGGCGATGCCGAAGTCGAGCACCTTCACCCCGGCTGGGGTGAGCATGACGTTGGCCGGCTTGACGTCGCGGTGCACGATGCCCTCGGCGTGCGCGGCTGCCAGCGCGGCGGCGACCTCCGCGCAGACCCGCACCGCGATCTGCCACTCCAGCGGCCCGGCGCGCAGGTGCACGGCGAGCGTCTCACCCTCGGCCAGCTCCATGACGATGTAGGGCACCGGCCGGCCGGGCCACGTCGAGGAGGTGCCGAAGTCGTGGACGCTGGCCACGTTGGGGTGCTCCAGGCGGGCAGCCGACCGGGCCTCCGCCCGGATACGGTCCACCGGGCCGTCCCGGTTGTCGTGGCCGGGCGAGATGAGCTTCACCGCGACCGGCCGGTCCAGCACCTGGTCGTAGGCCCGCCACACCTCGGACATCCCACCCACACCGATGCGCTGTTCGAGCCGGTACCGCCCGTCCAGCATCCGCATCGACCGCTCCTCGCCCTCGCCCCGCCGACGGCGGGTGCTCAGGTGCCGGTACCCGAGCGCCGAGCTGGGCAAACCGTAGCCCGATTCGGGGTGGACGGCCCCGCGCACCTCGCTGCGCCACGGCGGTAGGTGCGGTAGCTTGCGAGCCAGAGCCGGTGTCACCGATTGTGCCGGCACGGTCACCGGAGGGGACGCCACGATGGGCGAGGTCACCGTACGCTTCGTCGGTGGGCCCGCGGACGGCCTGGTCCGGCTGCTGCCGGCCGGGTCGGACGGCGCCCCGCCCCACCGTTGGATCATGCGTCATCCGGACGGCACGGGCCCGGTGCAGCCCGGTCCCGATCACCTCTACGAGCGCGACCGGCCCGACGAGGCCGGCGGCTGGAGCATGCGGTTCGTGCGCACCGACGCGTACGGGGTGTCCGAGTGACCACGAGGCGGGGCTGACCGGTGGGGTCGCCGGCGTCGCGTCGGCCCGGCCGCACAGCTCGCGCACAGCCTCCGCAGGGGCGCGGCACAGGCGCGGCGGCCACCATGGGGCCCATGGTCATGAACGGGCAGGTCGCGCCGAGCCGGATCGAGCTGCGTCGCCCCGACGGTGAACCCGTCCGGGTGCTGGTGGTCGACGACGAACCAACGCTCACCGACCTGCTGTCGATGGCCCTTCGCTACGAGGGTTGGCAGGTCCGCACCGCCGGCAACGGAATGGCGGCGTTGGGTACCGCCCGACAGTTCCAGCCGGACGCCGTGGTGCTCGACGTGATGCTGCCGGACCTGGACGGCTTCCAGGTGCTGCGCCGGCTGCGCGAGCACGCCCCCACCGTGCCGGTGCTCTTCCTGACCGCCCGCGACGCGGTCGAGGAGCGCATCGCCGGGTTGACCGTCGGCGGCGACGACTACGTCACCAAACCGTTCAGCCTGGAGGAGGTGATCGCCCGGCTGCGTGCGCTGCTGCGCCGCTCCGGGCTGGCGATCGCCGCCCGGGAGGAGGCGGTGCTGACCGTCGGTGACCTCAGCCTCGACGAGGACAGCCATGAGGTCCGCCGGGCCGGCCAGCTCGTCACCCTCACCGCGACCGAGTTCGAGCTGCTGCGTTACCTGATGCGCAACCCGCGCCGGGTGCTCAGCAAGGCGCAGATCCTCGACCGGGTGTGGAACTACGACTTCGGTGGCCAGGCCAACGTGGTGGAGCTGTACATCTCGTACCTGCGCAAGAAGATCGACGCCGGCCGCGCGCCGATGATCCACACGCTGCGTGGCGCGGGCTATGTCCTCAAACCCGCCGAGTAGGCGCCGCCCGCTGCGCGCCGCCCGCGGGTGGCTGGCCGGGCGCTCCCTGCGTACCCGACTGGTGTTCGCCCTGCTCGCGCTACTGGCGTTGGTCAGCGTCGCCATCGGTGGCCTGACCACTGTGGCGCTGCGGCACTTCCTGATCGACCGGCTCGACGCGCAGTTGGCCCCCGCCACGGCCATGCGGGGCGACCGGCCGGGACGGCCGGCGTTTCCCGGCAACGGACCGGGCATCCCAGCCGGGCTACCGTCCGGCGCGGTGGTCGCCGAGATCACCGACGGCCGGGTGACCAGCGCCCGGACCCTCACCAAGAGCGTCTCCAGCGCCGATCCGTTCCCCGACGAGCAGTCCGTCCCGGTGGGGGAGGTCGCCGTGCTGGCGGACCTGCCGGTCGACACCAGACCACGCACCGTCGACCTCGGCGACCGTGGCGACTACCGGGCCGTGGCCCGGCAGTACTGGGATGGCCGGGTACGCGTCGTCGCGGTCCCCCTCTCCGGCGTCCAGGAGACCGTCTGGGCGCTGGTCGCCGCCCAGGCCGGGGTGGCCGCGGTCGGGTTGCTGCTCGCCGGTGTGGCGGGCGCGCTGATCGTGCGGGCGACCCTGCGACCGCTCAACCGGGTGGCCGCCACCGCCACCCGCGTCACCGAGCTGCCCCTGGACCGGGGGGAGGTGGCGCTCGCCGTCCGGGTCCCGGTCGCCGACACCGACCCGCGCACGGAGGTCGGTCAGGTCGGCGCGGCGCTGAACCGGATGCTGGGCCACGTCGCCGACGCGCTCTCCGCCCGGCAGGCCAGCGAGACCCGGGTACGCCAGTTCGTCGCCGACGCCAGCCACGAACTGCGGACGCCTCTCGCGGCGATCCGCGGCTACGCCGAGGTGGCCCGGCGTGGCCGTGACGAGGTCCCCGCCGACGTGGCACACGCGCTGCGTCGGGTGGAGTCGGAGAGCACCCGGATGACCAGCCTCGTCGACGACCTGCTGCTGCTAGCCCGCCTCGACACCGGTCGGCCGCTCGCTGTCGAACCGGTGGACCTGACCGCCCTGGTGGTGGACGCGGTCAGTGACGCGCACGTCGCCGGTCCCGAGCACCGCTGGCAGCTCGCACTGCCCGAGGTGGCGATCCGGGTGCCCGGCGACGCCGCCCGACTGCACCAGGTGGTGGCGAACCTGCTCACCAACGCCCGGGTGCACACCCCGCCCGGCAGCACTGTCACCACCACGCTGGCCGTCGACGCCGCCAGTGCCGTGCTCACTGTCGCCGACGACGGGCCGGGGGTGCCGGTGGAGCTGCAACCGGAGATGTTCGAGCGGTTCGCCCGGGGCGACAGCTCCCGGTCTCGTGCGCACGGCAGCACCGGCCTCGGCCTCGCGATCGTCGCGGCGGTGGTGGAGGCCCACCACGGCACTGTCGGGGTGGACAGCCGTCCAGGTCGAACACTGTTCACCGTCCGGCTGCCGAATGCCACAGCCGACGCATAGTCGGCGCACGGCACACCGGCGCCGGTCAGCTGACCAGCATCTCGGTGAGGACCTCGACGACGCGTCGGGCGTGCCGCCCGTCGGGGTCCTCGTCGGTGTTCAGGTCGGTCACGCTCATCCCGAGCAGCCGGTCGGCGCGGGCCAACGGCGTGACCAGCGCGATCAGGTCCGCCCAGCGCGGGCCGTCCGGTTCGGGGTAGGTCACCGCGGGCAGGTCGCGCGGGTCCACCACGTCCAGGTCGAGGTGTAGCCAGGCGGGTCCGTCCCCGTCGGCGGCCAGGCTCGCGCCGACCGTCGCCGCGCCCCGGCGCCGCACCTCGGCGGCGTTGACCTGGTGGATCGCCGGGTCGATGCGGGCCGCCTCGACCCGGCTGCTCTCGTCGGTGGCCGGGCGGTGCCCGAGCAGGTGGACGCGGCCGGGCTCGATCAGCGCGCCGCCGGGGCCGACGGCGGCGGCGGGGCCGTTCCCGGTGACCACCGAGAGGTCCATGTCGGCGGCCTCACCGGTCGGTGAGGTAGTGCCGTCGAGGAAGTCCGGGTGGGCGTCGACGAACCACAGGTCGGTCGCCGGGGGTAGGGCCCGGCAGATGCCGGGCAGGATCGCGCAGTCGCCGCCGAGCACCAGTGGTCGGTGGCCGTCCGCGATCAGCGCGCCGACCCGCGCGGCGATGGCGCCGCCGGCCCGGACCAGGCCCGCCGCGCCGATAACCCCGCTGGCCGGGTCGCGGTGGGGGTCGCGCAGTCGTGCCTCGTCGATCCGACCGTCGTCGTCGGCGGCCAGGGCCTCGCGCAGGCCGGCGCGGCGCAGCGCGGCAGGGGCCCGCTCCTCGCCGCGCCCGGCCCCGGAGGAGTCCAGCGGCGCGTCCACGATCATCCAGCGCACGTCCGCAGCGTACCGGCGGAATCGGCCGGTCCCGGCCACATTCTGTGGCGAGGCTGGGAGTACGCCGATGTGCCCGCGACACCGACGACGACCGGCGTACGGTGAGGGACAAGTCCGGCTTTCTGGGTCAAAAGCCTCATCGGTGTACGCCCTGGGACGCCGGTGTCGAGGCGGCGAGGGCAAGGAGCGATCGGTGGAACATCTGGCCTACCTGGACGCGGGGTCCGGCAGCCTGATCGTGCAGGCGGTCGTCGGTGGGGTGGCTGGCGCCGCGGTCGCCGCGAAACTTTACTGGCGACGGCTGGTCGACCGGTTCCGCCGGCAACCCACCGACCAGCGCTGAGCGGGCCAGCCCCGACGATGGCGATCTCACCCACCGAGGTACGGCCCGAGCCGGCCTCCTTCCGCGACCCCGCCAACCGGGTCTTCCACGTCGGCGACGAGGTGCTGCGCGGGCTGGACCCCCAGGCCGCCGCGCACTGGCGGGCACTGACCGGCAGCACGTTCTTCCCGGCGCTCGTCGCCGCGCGCAAGGTCTGCGCCACCGAGGACGCCCCGCCCACCCTGGTGCCGGCCGCTAGCGGAACACCGTGGGCGGCAGTGCTTCGCCACGAGCGCATCCCGTTCGTCTCCCACCCGTACGAGTGGTCGTTCAGCATGCTGCGCGACGCCGCCCTGCTGCACCTGGAGATCCTGACAGCCGCGCTCGGCGAGGGTTTCACCACGAAGGACGGCTCGGCGTACAACCTCCAGTGGCGCGGCGCGCAACCGGTCTTCATCGACATCGGCTCCTTCGAGCCGGTCCGCGACGGCGAACCGTGGGCCGGCTACCGGCAGTTCTGCCAGACAGTGCTCTATCCGCTGATGCTCACCGCCCACCTGGGCGTCGACTTCCAACCGTGGCTGCGCGCCCGGGTCGACGGCATCGAGGCCGACGAGCTACGGCCACTCTTCAACGGCGCCCGCCGGCTGCGCCCCGGCGTGCTGACCCATCTGCACCTGCACGGGGCCATGCAGCACCGCAACGCCGCCGCCAGCACCACCGAGGTACGCGACCAACTGCGGGCCGCCGGCTTCTCCCGGGAGCTGTTGCTCGCCACCGTACGCGGCATCGAGAAACTGGTCCGCAAGCTGGACCGCCGCCCGCCCGGGAGTCACTGGTCGGACTACCAACGCACCTGCGGCTACTCGGCCCGCGACCGGGTGGCGAAGGAGCAGTTCGTGGCCGTCGCGGTCGCCGCCGGCACCCGCCCCCACCTGGTGCTCGACCTCGGCGCCAACGACGGCCGGTACTCCCGGCTGGCGGCCGGGCACGCCGACTACGTGGTCGCTGTCGAGCAGGACCCGACCGTCGTCGACGAGCTGTACCGACAGCTGCGCTCCGAGGGCCAGCGCCGCATCCTGCCGCTGGTGCTGGACCTGGCCGACCCCTCGCCGGGTGGCGGCTGGCGGGGCGTCGAGCGGGCCGGCTTCGCCGAGCGGGCGTCCGCCGACGTGGTGCTCGCCCTGGCCGTGGTGCACCACCTGGCGATCGGGCGCAACGTGCCGCTCTCGGAGGTCGTCGACTGGCTGGCCGGGCTGACCGCGCCGGGGGGCGCGGTGGTGGTGGAGTTCGTCCACCCGGAGGACCCGATGGCGACCCGGCTGCTGGCCAACAAGCCCGCCGGTCTCTTCCCGGACTACCGACGCGACACCTTCGAGACGTTGCTCGCCGCCCGGGGACGGATCACCGACCGGCTGGAACTGCCCTCGGGCACCCGCACGCTCTACCGGGCGGTGATGGGTGGTTGAACCGGCCTCCGTCGCCCCGCCGGCCCCGGAGCACCGCCCGCCGCCGGCCCCCGGACGGTGGGACCGGGGTTGGCGAGGTGAACTGGGCCGGCTGCTGGAGATCGTCGCGCTGGTCGGTCTCGTGGTCACCCAGCCACTGCTGGACGTGCTCGGCCGCAGCCCCGACTTCTTCCTCTTCCACCGCGCCGACCCGGCCCAGATCCTGCTGCTGCTCGCCCTGGTGACGGTGCTCCCGACAGTCGCGGTGGCGCTGCTCGGCGCCCTCAGTCGACTGGCCGGCCGGACCGCCCGCGCCCTCACCCACACCGCGCTGGTCGGGCTGCTGGTCGCCGCCCTCGCCGTGCAGGTGGGCCGACACGTGACGCCACTTCGGGGCGTACCGCTGCTGCTGGTGGCAGTGCTGGCCGGAGTCGCCGGCGCTGCCACGCACCGGCGGTGGCGGGCGCCGGGCCGGGTGCTGCGACTGGCCGCCGCCGGTCCGGTGGCCTTCGTGGCGCTCTTCCTGTTCGCCTCACCCACCTCGGCAGTGGTCCTGCCGCGCGGCGACGGCGGCACTGCCGGCACCGCGCAGGGCTCGGCCGTGCACCCGCCGGTGGTCATGCTGATCCTCGACGAACTGCCGCTGGTCAGCCTGCTCGGCACGGACGGGAAGATCGACGCCGGGCGGTACCCGCACTTCGCCGAGCTGGCCGCCGGCTCCACCTGGTACCGCAACTCCACCGGCGTCAGCGGGTGGACGCCCAACGCGTTGCCGGCGATGCTCACTGGCCGCTACCCGGCCAAGCCGGTCGCCCCGCACTACTCGCAGTACCCGGACAACATCTTCACCGCCTTCGGCGGCCTGTACGACGTCCGCGCCGAGGAGAGCATCACCCGGCTCTGCCCGCCCAGTCGCTGCGAGCAGCCGGTCACCCCTGAGCAGGGGCTCGGCGTGCTGGTCCGGGAGACCGGCAAGCTGCTCGGCCGGGTCGCCGGGCCGACGGAGAGCGCCGTCGACCCGGAGGACTCCTACCGCGAGCAGACCCGCGCCGAAGCCGGTCTGGACGCCGCCGAACCGGTGCCGGCCGACCCGACGTTCCGCTGGGACAGCCTGGACGACAACCAACCGGCCCGGTTCACCAGCTTCCTCGCCGGGCTGAAGCCGACGAACCGGCCCACCCTGCACTTCCTGCACCTGCTGATGCCGCACTCCCCGTGGGCGTACCTGCCGTCCGGGGCGCGCTACGACGCCCCTGAGGACCTGCCCAACGACGGCGCCGGGTGGGTCGACCTGGCCCGGCAGCGGCACCTCGCCCAGCTCGGCTACACCGACCGGCTGATCGGCGAGACGCTGCGGACGCTGCGCGCCAACGGCCTCTACGACCAGGCCCTCGTCGTGGTGACCGCCGACCACGGGGTCAGCTTCCGCCCCGGCGCGCAGGGCCGGGGCATGGACGCCATCAAGGCCGCAGCCGGCGAGGTCGCCTGGGTGCCGACGTTCGTCAAGGAACCCCGGCAACAGACCGGCCGGGTGGACGACCGCAACTGGGAACACGTCGACCTGCTGCCGACAGTGGCCGACGAGGCCGGCGTCCGGCTGCCCTGGCGGGTCGACGGGCGCTCCGCCCGGCAGACCCCCCGCACCGACGGTACGAAGCACTTCTACGACCGCCCCGGCGAACCGGTCACCTTCCCCGGTGGCGTGCCCGCGCCGCCACCCCTGCCGACACCCCACCCCCTGGTCGGCACCGAGGTACGCGCCGGCCCCACCGCCGGCAGCGCACGGGTCGCCGACCTGGCCGCGTTCACCGCCACGGACCCGGACACCGGCACCCTCCCGGCGCTCGTCTGGGGCGACGTCCCGGACCGGATCCCGGACGGCACACTGCTCGCCGTCGCCGTCAACGGCCGCATCGGGGCCGTCGTCCCGGTGGTGCCCGCCGACCCCGGCGGACGCCGGTTCGCCGCGCTGCTCGCCGACGACAAGCTCTTCCACGCCGGCACCAACCAGCTCGACGTCTTCCAGGTCGCGACAGACGGTACGCTGCGACGCCTCGCCCTGTCGTGACCTGGCTTCGGGGGTCGGTCCGGTCCGGTCCCGACTGTCGGGATGCCGGGTTTCCCGGCCGCCCGGTCGGGAATCGGGTGACGCATACCTCACCGCCGAACCACGGCGGACGTTGTCCCCCGAGCCGCAATTACGGTAGAAGCGAAGGCAATTCAACGTAGATCTGCCGGCGAAGCGAGGAACCACATGACGGAAGTCAAGCTCGATCACCCCGGTGGGCAGCTGTCGATGCCGGTGCATCCTGCGGTCGAGGGCCCCGCCGGTATCGGGGTGAGCAAGCTGCTGAAGGAAACCGGGATGACCACGTACGACCCCGGTTTCGTCAACACCGCCGCTGCCTCATCCGCGATCACCTACATCGACGGCGACGCGGGCATCCTGCGTTACCGGGGGTACCCGATCGAGCAGCTGGCCGAGAAGTCCTCCTTCCTGGAGGTCTCCTACCTGCTCATCTACGGTGAGCTGCCGACCGAGCAGCAGCTGACCGAGTTCACCGAGTGGATTCGGCGGCACTCGCTGCTGCACGAGGAGATGCGCCGCTTCTTCGACGGCTTCCCCCGGGACGCCCACCCGATGGCGGTGCTCTCGTCCGCGGTGAGCGCCCTGTCCACCTTCTACCAGGACAGCCTGGACCCGTTCGACTCCGAGCACGTGGAGATCTCCACGGTCCGGCTGATGGCGAAGGTTCCCACCATCGCCTCGTACGCGTACAAGAAGTCCATCGGTCAGCCGCTGCTGTACCCGGACAACTCGCTGGGGTACGTGGACAACCTGCTGCGGATGACGTTCGGCGTGCCGGCGGAGCCGTACGAGGTCGACCCGGTGATGTCGAAGGTGCTGGACATGCTCTTCGTCCTGCACGCCGACCACGAGCAGAACTGCTCCACGTCGACCGTCCGCCTGGTCGGTTCCAGCAACGCCAACCTGTTCGCCTCGGTCTCGGCCGGCGTGAACGCGCTGTTCGGCCCCCTGCACGGTGGCGCGAACCAGGCGGTGCTGGAGATGCTCCAGCAGATCCACGCCGGCGACGGCGACGTCCGGTCCTTCGTCCGCAAGGTCAAGGACAAGCAGGACGGCGTCAAGCTGATGGGCTTCGGCCACCGGGTCTACAAGAACTACGACCCGCGGGCGGCGATCGTCAAGAAGGCCGCGCAGGACGTGCTGGGCCGGATGGCCAAGCCCGACCCGCTGCTGGACATCGCCATGGAGTTGGAGGAGATCGCCCTCGCCGACGACTTCTTCGTCTCCCGTCGGCTCTACCCGAACGTGGACTTCTACACCGGCCTGATCTACAAGGCCATGGGTTTCCCGACCAAGATGTTCACGGTGCTCTTCGCGCTCGGCCGGCTCCCCGGCTGGATCGCCCAGTGGCGCGAGATGATCAACGACCCGGAGACCAAGATCGGCCGTCCGCGGCAGGTCTACGTCGGCTCCGCCGAGCGGGACTACGTCCCCTTCGGCGAGCGCTGACCCGCTCCTCGCTACACCAGCAGGCCGTCGACCCCTCCGGGTCGGCGGCCTGCCGCCTTTCCGCGCTCCGCGCTGCCCCGCCCCGGCATGATCGACTCGGGTTCCTTGAGGCACGGTGTCCGTGCTCCGCGCCGCCCCGCGTCGGTATGATCGACTCGGGTTCCTTGAAGGCGCGGTGTCCGTGGCGCCGGAACACCGCGCCCTTCAGGAAGCCGAGTCGATCACCCGCGGGGGCGGTCCCGGGCGGCGGATGATCACCGACGGGGCGGCCGGTCAGAAGGCGGAGATGTCCTGGGCCCGCTCGCTGCGGCTGAGCGCGCTGATCAGTGCGGACTGGCCACGGCGGCGCACGGCCAGTCGGACCAGCAGGTCGCGTACCGGGTCGAAGACGTCCGCCGGGAACTCCGGCGTAGGGACGCCGATGCTCACCGCGAGGTCGTCGGAGTGGACCACGATCTCGAGCTGACGGGTGAGCAGGAAGTCGCCGCGCCGCAGCGCCCAGCCTTGCCACGGGATCGGCACGACCTCACGGGCGGCACCCCGGGAGAGCAGGTCGCCGACCTCCGCCAAGGCCCGGGCGGAACGGGCGTGCAGGTCGGCCGGCCCGCGTGCGGCGTCGGCCTCGTCGGAGCCGGAGGCGACCGTGTTCTTGTCCGGAGACCCCTCGGAGACCCAGGCGGCCCGCTCGTAATGGTTGTCGGCCGCCTCCAACACCGGCAGGTCGGTCGGCGTCGGCAGTAGCTCCGCCGCCCGGACCGCCTGACGTCCCAGGTGGCACGCGAGGCCACCCACGGACAGGTGGGGCAGCGCACTCGGGTCTGACCACCGCTCGGTCACCTCGGGGCGTCGGATCAGGTCCAGTGCGATCGAGGCGGCGACCGGAAAGCTGGCATCCAGGGCGTCGACAGGGCGAGACATCCGCACATTCTGACAGCCCCGATCGACATCCACCGAGCTGTACGGCCCCGGTCAGGCGGTCAGGCGGTCAGGCGGCCCGACGGCCCGACGGCCCGACGGCCCGGCGGTCCGACGGCCCGACACTGAGCGGTGCGGCCGGCGTCCAGCGGCGAGCTACCCGGCCGGCGCCCGCGCGCACCGCGCCCGGCACCGCAGCCCAACAGCCCAGCGCTGAGCGGTGCGCTGCGCTCCTCAGCGCATGATCGACTCGGCTTTCAGGAAGTCGGGGAGTCCCCAGCACCAGGACAACCCGATTTCAAGAAAGCCGAGTCGATCAACCGCAAGTCGGGGGGTCCCCAGCACCGGGACGCCCCGACTTCAAGAAGACCGAGTCGATCAACCCGGCCCGAACCCGGCCGGCCCGAACCCGGCCGGCCCGAACCCGGCCCGGCCCGAACCCGGCCCGGCCCGAACCCGGCCCGGCCCGGCCCGGCCCGAACCCGGCCCGGCCCGGCCCGAACCCGGCCCGGCCTGAGCCCGGCCCGAGTCCGAGCCCGGCCTGAGCCCGGCCCGAGTCCGAGTCCGGCCTGAGCCCGGCCTGAGCCTGAGCCCGAGCCGGAGTCGGGCCTGGAGGACGAAGGTCAGCGCAGGCCGGCGGCGGCGAGCAGGTTGCCCTCGGGCAGCGCCGGGAGGGCCCGGCCCTGCGACATCCGCTGCTCGGCGCGTTCGGCGGTGAACGCGGCGTCGTGGTGGATGGCGGCGGCGTAGCTGGCGGCGGTGCGTTGGGCGATCGCTGCCCAGCCGTACTGGTCGTGGACCATCCGGCGGGCGCGGCGGGCCATGACGCGGGAACGGTCGGCATCCGACAGCAGCGCGTCCACGGCGTCGGTGAGGCTGTCCGGGTCGTGCGGGCGGAAGGTCATCCCGGTGACGCCCGGCTCGACGATCTCGCCGAGGCCTCCGGTGGCGGCGACGGCCAGGGGAGCGCCGGCCGCGGCGCCTTCCAGGGCCACCATGCCGAACGGCTCGTAGATGCTCGGCACGACGAAGCAGTCGGACGCGGCCATCAGGGCCGGCAGGTCGGTGCCGCCCAGGAAGCCCGGCATGGTGACCATGCCGCCGAGGCCGCGGCGGTGCACCTCGGCCTCCAACTCGGCGCGGTACGGGCCGTCACCGGCGATCACCGCACGCAGCCCGGGGTGCCGCTCGCGCAGCCGGGGGAGTGCCTCGATCAGGTGTTGGACGCCCTTCTCGTACACCAGGCGGCCGGCGAAGGTGACCAGCGGGCCGTCCGCGGCGAAGCGGGCGCGGGCGGCGGCCACGGCACGGGCGGGCACCCGCCAGCGGTGCGGCTCCACGCCGTTGGCGACGACGTCGACCCGTCCGGCCGGTACGCCGAACAGCGCGTTCACCTCGTCGCGCATGTACCCGGAGCAGACGATCACCCGGTTGGACTCGCTGCTGAGCCACTGCTCGACGCCGTGGATGGTGCGGTTCATCTCCTCCGGCAACCAGCCCTGGTGCCGACCGGCCTCGGTGGCGTGGATCGTGCTGACCAGCGGGATGTCCAGGTGGTCGCGCAACGTCATGGCGGTGTGCGCGACGAGCCAGTCGTGGGCGTGGATGACGTCGTACGAGCCGGCCTGGGTGGCGCGCAGGGCGGTGCGGGTGAGGGTGTGGTTGAAGGCCATCGTCCAGGCCAGCAGCGAGCCGGTGGCGAGCGGGAAGGCCACCGGGTCCTCGGGGGCCCGCAGGATGCGTACGCCGTCGGCGTACTCCTCCAGGGGCGCGCCCTCGGAGTGGCGGGTGACGACGGTGACCTCGTGGCCGGCGGCGGCGAGGGCGACGGAGAGCGCGTGCACGTGTCGACCGAGACCGCCGACGAGCACCGGCGGGTACTCCCAGGACAGCATGAGGATGCGGCGGGTCTGCGGGGGCACCCCGGGGCCGGACTGCGCCGGCACTGGCGTGCCGGGCTGCGCGGTGGGACCGGACTGCGCGGGGGGCCGGGAAGTCAGGGTGGGCCGGTGGGCCCGGTCCTTGGTGGCAGCGAGCTGCTCGTCGACCCGCAGTGTCACATCAATCTCCGTCCATGCATGGTGAAGCGCGCCGGCGTCAGTGGCGGCGGAGCGAGAGGTGTAAGGGGTGGCCGAGGGCCTGGCGGGACGCACGCGGACGCTTGCCCCCGAACAAGGAAAGTCCATCGGACCCGAGAACGCACCTCGAAAAGGGTCATCGTGACGGAGGACACCCGAGTGGTGTAGCGCGCATCAGACGGGCGGTTTTCGCCCGTCGCCTGAAAGGATGGATTGGCGCGTCCGGGCCGGGGGCACTACCTGCGTGCGCGCGGGCGATCTCGGCCGGTGCGCACATAACCATGGTCTAAGGAGCGACATGCAGGTCTGGCCGGGCGAGCGGTACCCCCTGGGCGCCACCTACGACGGGATGGGCACCAACTTCGCCATCTTCTCCGAGGTGGCCGAGCGGATCGAGTTGTGCCTCTTCGACGAGTGGGACACCGGCGCGGAACGCCGCGTCGAGCTGCGCGAGGTGGACGCCTACGTGTGGCACGCGTACCTGCCGGGCATCGAACCGGGCCAGCGCTACGGCTACCGGGTGTACGGCCCGTACGACCAGGCGAACGGGCTGCGCTGCAACCCGCACAAGCTGCTGATCGACCCGTACGCCAAGGCCATCGACGGTGACGTGGAGTGGGACCCGGCGGTCTACGACTACGACCTGAACGAGCCGGAGCGGATGTCGGAGACCGACTCGGCGCCGTTCATGCCGAAGTCGGTGGTGGTCAACCCGTACTTCGACTGGGGCAACGACAAGCCGCCGCGCACCCCTTACCACCACTCGGTGATCTACGAGGCGCACGTGCGTGGGCTGACCATGCGCCACCCGGACATCCCGGAGGAGCTGCGCGGCACGTACGCGGGCATCGCCTCCCCGCCGATGATCGACTACCTGACCCGGCTCGGGGTGACGGCGATCGAGCTGATGCCGGTGCACCAGTTCATCCACGACAACCGGCTCGTCGACCTGGGGCTGCGCAACTACTGGGGTTACAACACCATCGGCTTCTTCGCCCCGCACCACGGCTACTCCGCGCTGGGCCGGACCGGCCAGCAGGTGCAGGAGTTCCGGGGCATGGTCAAGGCGCTGCACGCGGCCGGCATCGAGGTCATCCTCGACGTGGTCTACAACCACACCGCCGAGGGCAACCACCTCGGCCCGACGCTGAGCTTCAAGGGCGTCGACGCCCCGAGCTACTACCGGCTCAGCGAGGAGGACCGCCGCTACTTCGTCGACTACACCGGCACCGGCAACAGCCTCAACGTTCGCAGCCCGCACTCGCTGCAACTGATCATGGATTCGCTGCGCTACTGGGTGACCGAGATGCACGTCGACGGCTTCCGCTTCGACCTGGCGGCCACCCTGGCCCGCGAGTTCTACGAGGTGGACCGGCTCTCCACCTTCTTCGAGGTGGTGCAGCAGGACCCGGTGGTCAGCCAGGTCAAGCTCATCGCCGAACCGTGGGACGTCGGCCCCGGCGGCTACCAGGTGGGCAACTTCCCGCCGCTGTGGACGGAGTGGAACGGCAAGTACCGCGACACCGTAAGGGACTTCTGGCGCGGCGAGCCGGCCACCCTCGCCGAGTTCGCGTCCCGGATCTCCGGCTCCGCCGACCTCTACCAGGACGACGGCCGCCGACCGTTCCACAGCATCAACTTCGTCACCGTGCACGACGGGTTCACCCTCAACGACCTGGTGTCCTACAACGACAAGCACAACGAGGCCAACGGCGAGGAAAACCGCGACGGCGAGAGCCACAACCGGTCCTGGAACTGCGGGGTGGAGGGCGACACCGACGACGAGGCGGTCCTCGCGTTGCGGGCCAAGCAGCGGCGCAACTTCCTGGCCACCCTGATGCTGTCGCAGGGCGTGCCGATGATCGGCCACGGTGACGAACTGGGCCGCACCCAGCACGGCAACAACAACGTCTACTGCCAGGACAGCGAGCTGGCCTGGGTCGACTGGGACAACGCCGACGAGCAACTCCTGGAGTTCGTGCAGACGCTCACCGCGTTCCGCAAGCGTCACCAGGTGTTCCGCCGTCGCCGGTTCTTCACCGGCCTGCCGGTGAACGGGCGCGGCATCGACGAGCCGCTGCCCGACCTGGCCTGGTACACCCCGGACGGGCGGGAGATGACCGGCGAGGACTGGGGCAACGACTTCGGCCGCTCGGTGGCGCTCTTCGTCAACGGCGAAGGCATCCGCGAACGCGGCCAGTACGGCCAGAAGCACCACGACGCGTCGTTCCTGCTCTGCTTCAACGCCCACGACGCGCCCCTGGACTTCACCATGCCCGGCAGCGAGTACGGCCAGAAGTGGGAACGGGTGATCAGCACCGCCGAACCCGAGCCGGACGACGCCACGGTGATCAGCGCGGGCGGCACCATCCGGGTGCCGGACCGCTCCCTCGTCGTGCTGGAGAGGACGATCTGACATGACGGCCACCCCTCCCACTGCCACCTACCGGATCCAGGTCCGCCCCGGCTTCGACCTGGACGCCACCGCCGCGATCGTCGACTACCTGGACGACCTCGGCGTCAGCCACCTCTACAGCGCCCCGCTGCTGACCGCCGCCCCCGGCTCCCAGCACGGCTACGACGTGGTCGACCACCGGGCCGTCAACCCGGAACTGGGCGGGGAGGCCGCCCGGCAGCGGCTGCTGGCCGCCCTGCGCGACAAGCAGCTCGGCCTGGTCGTCGACATCGTGCCCAACCACGCCGGGGTCGCCGTACCGGCCGCCAACCCGGCCTGGTGGGACGTGCTGCGCCGGGGGCGCGACTCGGCGTACGCCGACTGGTTCGACATCGACTGGGACCGGGGCCGGCTGCTACTGCCGGTGCTGGGCGACGACTCGGCTGCCCTCGACGACCTGAAGGTGGTCGACGGGGAGCTGCGCTACCACGAGCACCGCTTCCCGGTCGCCGACGGCACCGGCGACGGCAGCGCCCGCGAGGTGCACGACCGGCAGCACTACGAGCTGGTCTCCTGGCGGCGCGGTGACGCCGAGCTGACGTACCGCCGGTTCTTCGCCATCGCGGGCCTGGCGGGTCTGCGCGTGGAGGACCCGGCGGTCTTCGCCGCCACCCATGAGCTGATCCTGCGCTGGGCCGCCGCCGGGGAGGTCGACGGCATCCGCGTCGACCACCCGGACGGCCTGCGCGACCCGGCCGGCTACCTGGCCCGGTTGCGGGCCGCCGCGCCGGACGCCTGGCTCGTGGTGGAGAAGATCCTGGAGTACGGCGAGGAGCTGCCGGACTGGCCGGTGGACGGCACCACCGGCTACGACGCCCTGGCCGCTGTCGGCGGGCTCTTCGTCGACACCGACGCCGAGGGTGACTTCACCGCGCTGGACAACCGCCTCACCGGGCAGCACACCTCCTGGGAGGACCTGACCCACACCACCAAGCTGGCCGCCGCCACCCAACTGCTCGCCGCCGAGCTGACCCGGCTGGCCGCCCTCGCCCCCGAGGTGCCCACCGAGCAGGCCCGCGTGGCGTTCGCCGAGCTGGCCGCAGCGTTCGCCGTCTACCGGGGCTACCCGCCGCACGGCGCCCGGCACCTCGCCGCCGCCCGCTCCGAGGCCGGCCGCCGCCGCCCCGACCTGGCCGGCGCCCTGGACGCTGTCACCCGCCGACTGCGCAACCCCGACGACGAGCTGGCCCAACGCTTCCCGCAGCTCACCGGCGCGGTGATGGCCAAGGGCGTGGAGGACACCGCGTTCTACCGCTGGACCCGGTTCGTGGCGCTCAACGAGGTCGGCGACGACCCCTCCCACTTCGGGGTGCCGCCAGCGGAGTTCCACCGCTTCGCCAACGCCCAACAGGTCCGCTGGCCCGCCAGCATGACCACCCTCTCCACCCACGACACCAAACGCGGCGAGGACGTCCGCGCCCGCCTCGCCGTGCTCAGCGAACTGCCGGGCCGCTGGGCCGAGCAGGTCAAGACCTGGATGGAGTACGCGCCACTGCCCGACCCGGCGTTCGCCCACCTGCTCTGGCAGACCGCCGTCGGCGCGTGGCCGATCGAGCGGGAACGGCTGCACGCGTACGTCGAGAAGGCCGCCCGGGAGGCCGGGGCCTCGACCAGTTGGGCGGACCCCGACCCGGCCTTCGAACAGGCAGTGCACGCAGTGGTCGACCAGATGTACGACGACCCGAGCCTGCACGACGAGCTGACCGAACTCGCCGCCGCGATCGCCCCGGCCGGCTGGTGCAACTCGCTCGGGCAGAAGCTGATCCAACTCACCATGCCCGGTGTGCCGGACACCTACCAGGGCACCGAGCTGTGGGACAACTCCCTCGTCGACCCGGACAACCGCCGCCCGGTCGACTTCGACGTACGCCGAGAGCTGCTGGCACGCATCGACGGCGGCTGGCGTCCCCCGGTCGACACCGACGGAGCGGCGAAGCTGCTCGTCGTGTCGCGGACCCTGCGGCTGCGGCGGGCGCATCCCGAGCTGTTCACCACCTACCGGCCGGTGCCCGCGCACGGGCCGGTGGGCCGACACGTGGTGGCCTTCGACCGGGGCGGCGCGATCGCCGTGGCGACCCGGCTGCCGCTGGGCCTGGCACGCGCCGGTGGGTGGTGTGACACAGCTCTGTCACTTCCCGTTCACGAGATGAAGGACCTGTTCACCGGCCGGGTCTACAGTGGCGGGGAGACCCCTCTGGACGACCTTCTGGCCGACTATCCCGTGGCTCTGCTGACTCCTTCCACCACTTCCGTGGAGGCTGCGTGATGACCGAATTCAGCGTGTGGGCGCCGGACGCCGAGCGGGTGCGGCTGCGCCTCGCCGGCGACACCGACCACGAGATGCGCGCCGCCGCCGACGGCTGGTGGCGGGTCGAGGTGCCCGACGCCGGCCTCGACTACTCCTTTCTGCTGAACGACGACGAAACCCCACTGCCCGACCCCCGGTCACCGTGGCAGCCTGCGGGAGTGCACGGGCCGAGCCGCCGCTACGACCACGCCGACTTCGCGTGGTCCGACAGCGCGTGGACCGGCCGGCAACTGCCCGGGAGCATCCTCTACGAGCTGCACATCGGCACCTTCACCCCGGAAGGCACCTTCGACGCGGCCATCGACCGCCTCGACCACCTCGTGTCCCTGGGCGTCGACCTGATCGAACTGCTCCCGATCAACGCCTTCAACGGCGAACACAACTGGGGGTACGACGGCGTCTGCTGGTACGCCCCACACGAGCCCTACGGCGGCCCCGACGGCCTGAAACGGTTCGTCGACGCCGCCCACGCTCGCGGTCTGGGGGTGATCCTCGACGTTGTCTACAACCATTTCGGGCCCTCCGGGGCCTACGCGCCGCAGTTCGGGCCCTACCTCGCCGAGCAGAGCAACAGTTGGGGCCGCTCGATCAACCTGGACGGCCCGCACTCCGACGAGGTACGCCGCTACATCATCGACAGCGTGCTCATGTGGCTGCGCGACTACCACGTCGACGGCCTACGTCTGGACGCCGTCCACGCCCTGCACGACTCGCGGGCCGTTCCCATCCTGGAAGAGCTGGCCGTTTCCGTCGAGTCGCTGTCGACGCACCTGGGTCGGCCGCTGTCGCTCATCGCCGAGTCCGACCTCAATGACCCGCGGGTCATCACCCCGCGCGAGGCGGGTGGGTTCGGGCTGCACGCCCAGTGGAACGACGACGCGCACCACGCCCTGCACACGTTGCTGACGGGGGAGCGGCAGGGGTACTACGGGGACTTCGGCTCCCTGGAGACGCTGTCGGACGTGTTGACCGGTGGGTTCTTCCATGCCGGCACCTGGTCCAGCTTCCGCAACCGGCACCACGGGCGGCCTGTTGATCCTCGGGTGCCGGGGCACCGGTTCGTGGCCTACCTACAGAACCACGACCAGATCGGGAACCGGGCTACCGGGGATCGGATCTCGGCTTCTCTGTCGCCTTCACTGCTGCGCGTTGGGGCCACGTTGCTGTTGACGGCGCCGTTCACTCCCATGCTGTTCATGGGGGAGGAGTGGGCCGCTTCAACGCCTTGGCAGTTCTTCACCTCGCATCCGGAGCCGGAGCTGGCCTCCGCGGTGCGGACCGGGCGGCGGCGGGAGTTCGCCGCGCACGGGTGGCCTGAAGGGGACGTGCCCGATCCGCAGGACCCGGAGACGTTCGTGCGGTCGCGGTTGGACTGGGCCGAGCTGGACAAGCCTGAGCATGCTTCGATGTTGGCGTTCTACCAGCGGTTGATCGGGTTGCGTCGGTCTCTTCCTGATCTGTCGGATCCTCGGTTGAACGCTGTCTCTGTGCAGCACGGAGACCAGTTCTTGGTGATGCGGCGGGGGGACACGCTTGTCGTGGCGAACCTGGCTGGGCGGGGGCAGGGGGTGTCGCTGCCCGGGGTTGCGCGGCGGGTTTTGCTGGCTACGGGGGAGGGGGTCACGGTCATGCGGGACCGGATCCAGTTGCCGGCGGAGACTGCGGCGATCGTGGCGCTCTAATGCGAGTGCGGGCAGCGCGCCGGGGGCATGTCCAAAGTTGGTCGAGGTTCGGATGTCGTGCGGCTCTGGATCCCACCGCTAGAGCGCAGAGCAGTGATCATGGAAAGTCTTCCCATGATCCAAGGTGGTTATCCTGGTCAGCGGCAGGGGCATGCGGAGATTCGGCCTGTCGTTCAAGGGCCAACGATTCGCGCGTAACCGCTATGTATTCTCTGGTACGGCGGGACGAAGAGGAACGGCCGCCAAATGATGATCTGGTTGGCGGTTCGACTTCTGCTCTTCGGAAGCTCGCTGCCGCGGAGTCGGTCTTGCTGCAACTCGCCCCGTGCGCTCGCTGCTGTTAGTTTCCAAATCCTGTAACCGCGTCGGTGAATTGGGCAATTCCGGCAATCCGGGATCATATTCGTGATAATGGCGGGGGCAGACCCAGAGCAGTTCTCCTGACGGTGCTTGAACCCTGCGCAGGTCTCCGAACGACCGGTTCTCGTCATATTTGAAGAGCAAGGATCGTAGCCCTCGGAGGGCTTGTCCTTCAGGCTTTGTGAGTTCGTTCTTCGGCAACTCCCCCAAACGTTCCTGCCGCTCTACCTCGGCCGGTAGCTTCTCGGCAAGCACCTTCATTAATTCGATTCGCTTCGACAGGTCGTCTACCGCTTGCCGTGGAAGCGCAATCCCCGATACCGCACCAACAATCGGGACGGCCAAGCGCAGGGTTTTGAGTACGAAGTTCGCGTAAGGGGCGATCCTTACCAGCCACTCTCTCTCCTGCTTAAGCTCGTATGTAGCGGGTTGCCAAGGGTGCCACTCCCCTGGGTGCTCGCACCATAGGGTCAGGTAGACTAATTGAAAAGTTAGGCGACGCTCACGAAGCATGGCCGCTGGTACAAGTGGCCCTGTATTCCGAGGAGGCAACGCCAGGGTAAACATGCGTGGACAATCAGATACCTCAGCTGAGACCACCTTCAAGACTCTTCTTAGAGAGTCCGCGCTCTGTGCCGCGAACACCTCCACTCGCTGCACACTGCCCTCCATCCTCCCTACGCTCGCGTGAATTGCATCCAGTTCCTCATGCAGGGCCTCTAGATGAGATCGAATTTCTACTTGGCTGGTGTTAAAGCCGGTAAGCAGTACAGAGATGTCGTGGTCGTGATCGCACTCCAAGCAATCGCGCGTAATGCTGCCTCCTTCCCGGCGCCTGAGCAAGCCGTTAAGTGGAAATTCTCCCGTGCAACCGGGTGTCGGGCAGGGTACAAGGAACTGATAATGGAGTCCGGGCCACCGTCCTCGAAGCATATGCTCCAAGCTATCCCGCAGAACGTTGAAGAACAGGTCCGGCGACGGTGCACGAACCTGCATGATAAGTCGCCGGTCCTGCTGTAGCTCGATTAGAGCCTCAGATGCATAAGCTGACGTCGGGTGTCGCAAGAAGACGCCATTTCGCCAATGTTTACCCGTCGACGAATTGTGATGTCTAACGGTAAGCCAAGCCACGATACCTGGTGCCGATTCTTGCAACTTGCAAACCAGTGTCACTACTCGAACGTTAGCCGATACTGGCGTTCGGAAAACCCATGGCAAGACCGGTCGTGAATGAGGGACAAGCTGGGCGATCAAGCTCTTCTTCTCGCGCTCCTCAAGCCGGTAAGAAATGTCGAACTTTTCCATAAGGCGCAAGAAGTACGGATGATGTCTTGACGGGTAGACCTCGCCCTCGGTTCGGTCTTGCCAGATCGTTCGGAGGCGAGCGTGGTCGAGGACGCCGTTAGCTTCTCTGGTCGGGACGTCTTCTAGAACGTAGGCAATTGCTTTCGTCAACCACTCTGGGTTCAGGACAACAATATCGCGCAGTCCTTCATCGTCGCCGTAGTAGATAATGTGCCCCAAGTCGTGCAACAGCTCTGCAAGAGTAATGGTCTCCTCTTCATCAAGATGCTGTGATTTGCATGCTTCAACAAAATCAGCCCACGATATCTGGGGCTCACTTTGGTAACGGGCAAGTACATCATCGCGGGCAGCGATCCAACGAGGACTTAGCATCCTTCCCATCTGCGGTAGGTTTGCAGCCTCTTTTGCAATCTCAGACCGAAGCGCTGATATGCCGTATCCACTCTGGTTGTCAACCGGAAACTGTCCAGACAGCATGTTGGGGAATGACTGCTTAAGCTGCTCGAAGTCAATCTCGGGATTGCGTTCATCGCAGTGGGTAGGCACCAGGATGGCACGCGCATCGTGGCCGACGCGCAGCCTTACGCGGCTGAGCCAGCCCTCAACCTCACTTTGCTCCTGCCCCTTACGTGCGTTCCATACAAGAATGTATAGAGCCCGTCGACTAAAGAAGAATTGATGGGTGATTCTGTAGACTTCCTGCCCTCCGAAGTCCCAGGCGCGGACCGTCATTTCAGAATCGAGGTCAGGATGGTTGAATAGGAGGGGGTGTATCTCAAGGCCATGGGTTGTGTTGCGGTTCTTTACGAATTTCTCATCCTTCAGAGCGGCAAGGAGTGAGGTCTTGCCAACGGCACCCTCCCCTACGATCAGTACCTTCGCCTCGTAATGCGGCACCGCGTCTTCGAGGCTTCGAAGATAAGCATCAAGAGCATCTATTCCTCGCGAGACTAGGTCTGGCAATGGGTCCGCCAGAGGATTCCTTGCAATCGAAAAGGAAATTGATCGGCTGAGCAGTTGGGCTACTTCTCTCGGTAATTCAGTTATCAAATTTCCGTCTAGCTCAAGCTTGTCTAACTTTGTAAGGTGGCCAATTTCTGGCGGCAACTCCTTCAGTCTGTTGTTGCTGAGGTAAAGCCGGCGCAAATTTGTAAGGTGACCAATCTCTGGGGGGAGAAATGCTAACTTGTTGTTTCGAAGATCGAGTTGCTCAAGATTCCGTAGCCGAAACAACTCGCTGGGGAGCACTTCAATCTTGTTGCCGTCGAGATCAAGCTCGCGAAGCTCTGAAAGCTGCCCGATTTCGGGCGGCAGTTCGGTGATGTGATTATCGTCTAGGTAAAGCTCTTCGAGTTTTCGAAGCTCGCCAATCTCTTTGGGTAGAGATGAGAGTACGTTGTTCCGTACGTCTAGTTCAGTCAGATTGATTAGATGCCCTAGCCCAGGTGGAAGGCTTTTCAAGCGATTGTGGATAAGATAAAGTCTCTCGAGATCGCCTAGCTCGCTGATCGCTGCCGGAAGGCTTTGCAGGCCCCACCCGGAGAAGCGTACATATCCGTCACGGCGGGCGCGCTCCACGTCGGCTGAGGTGAACTTGTGGTTCGCGCTATCCGAGGTATCGATTTTCGGCTCCTCAGGTCCTGCAGCACTTAGACATGCGTCATCCCCTCGGTAGCGGCAGCGCCGCTAGGAAGGGCAAGCCCGACCGTAGCGAGCATCTTGGCTCAGGTCGACCTAGGTTTCCAGTCGAGAAACGTCGGATTGCTGACAGATTTCATCGCAGCCGCGCTGGGCAGAGTGCGATCGGTGGTTCCCGCATCTGGTTTTGCACGGATGAAGTCCGACCAGGAGTGTCGCCCCTAGAACACCTACGACACCGGCTCATGATCGAGCTGCGTCTTAGCTTGTGCCTGTCGTAGTCGGCTAACCTGCAGACAGGACGGACCTTTGGACGCGCAGATGCGGGATGTGCTCGATGTAGGCCGTGCGATCGTGCGTGTCGAGGTCCGTCAGGTGTCACAACAGCGGGCACCAAGCGGCTGACGGTCGAGAAAGTCGACGAAGTTGCCGCGCTATGTTGGCTCCTGCGGCTCTCTCACCTAATCCCGGGAGGCCGATCCGAAGCCCTGACGGGGGTCCGAGCCGCCGGCTAAGTAGATCGGGGTGCGGCTTCTCCGTGCCTGGATCGCTGAGAGGACTCGGGGAGCAACCTTGGCCGGTAGACGCAGCTTGGCAGCCTCCGCTGAGAAGAAGGCGACGTCTTCTAGTTCATTCCGGGGCAAGTTGATTCCGTCCAGTCCGACGATGTTGCCGCAGTCAAACGTGTAGCTGATGAGCGTGCGGGGTCGCTGTCCAGTTGGCGGTGCCCAATCCACTACAAGCAGGTCGCCCACCGCCAGGGCAAAGCCCAACTCCTCTCGGATCTCGCGGGCACAGGCATCATGTGGGAATTCACCTTCGTCCACGTAGCCGCCGGGAAAAGCCCAGTGGTCGCGGTACGTGGGCTTGACGAGCAGCACGTTGCCCGCCGGGTCGGTGATGAAGGCTGCGGCGGCGGCGTAGAAGGAAGCCAGGTTGGCATACCAGGTGGCGGGTTCCGTCCAGGTCACATCTGTGACGCTAGCCGACTGTCTGGGCGTGCTCCCGCTCTAGATCGCTGCCGGCATGGCCGCGAGGGTATGCAGGACATCTTTGACTTGGGGCGATGCCTGCTGCGGGCTGAGGGCAGTAGTGAGTTCGCGGACGCGTTGTTGAACACGTGCCGACTGGATGCCCGCACTATGCTGCGCTAGCTTCCGGCCCCAGTCGCAGGCGGCATCGGTGTTTCCAGCGCGCGCATGGGTCACCGCGATGAGGGCAGTGTGCAGGGCACGAGTCCGCGTGTTCTCGCTGCCCAGGGCGAGCGCTTCGGGAACATGTCGAAGCGCCTGTGTGTAGAGATGCAGGTCGCCGAGGCACCTTAGCGCCGTCCCGGCCAGGTGGGCAGGGCTGAAGTAGCCGACCCAGCGCGGACCGAGGTCTGTGCCCGCTTGGTCGAGAGCACGCTCAGCCCTGGCGAGGGCGAGCTGGCAGGCACGTCGCTCGCCTGACTGTCCGTACGCGGTAGCGGCGGTGGCATGCAGCCGAGCGAGTACTGTGGCAGGTGCACGGCGGGCTCCGTCAATGGCTGCTTCGACGAGCCGGGCCGCCTCCCGGGCGTGGCCCAAGAACACAGCCTGCGTGGCGAGATTCGCAAGCAGGTGGGCGCCGTAAAGGTGGTCATTAGCTGCCTTCGCGAGCCGCAGGCCGAGGGTCACATGATGTTGCGCGGTGGCATGATCGCCCGCGTCATACGACATGAAGGCGAGTTGGCCGGAGAGTGTCGCCCCTGCACGCATGAGGTCGCGCCCCACGGTATCGCTATAGGCGCCGCGCAACATTGGCGCGACCTGACGCACGAGAAGGTCGGCCATGACCGAACGGGTGCGCGGAGAGCCGCTGCCGTGTCGTCGATCAAAATCGATGAAGTGGTCCGCCAGCGCGTACAGCGATTGAACGTCGGTCGAGGTGACCTGTTGCCGGCCGCTGCGGCTGACCGTCTCGTCTGGCAGGTCATACCGCCAGCCGAGCGCCGCCTCAAGGGCTCTGCCGCTGTTGAACACCCCGCTGGCATGTTGGTTGAGGTGCTTGGCCAGCCTCGTCCAGATCTGCTCAGCGGTATCGATCGCCCCATCGACGGACGCAGGGTAGACACTCATTCCGGTGCTGTCCGCCGCGCCGAAGCCCAGCTCTGTGAACGCGACGGAGCGACCGAGCTTGCGGGCCAGTGTTTCTGCCATGGCCGTCTGGACGTGCTCGCCAGGTCTGCGACCTCGCAACCACCAGTAAACGCTGGCGGCGTCGTACCGCCAGATGCCCTGGCCGCGACCGGTGTGATTGAGCTGGCGAGCAAAGGCGCCGTGGGCGTTACCGTAGCCGGCGGCGATTAACAGTTCCTCGAACGGTGCGTTGGTCACCGGTCGCGCCATGGTTCCGCCTCCAGACATCAGCCAACTACTACTAGTGATTGAGCCTATGGGTTGGCTCGGTCCTCTGAAGACCCTGCACAACGCCGCGCAACCCGCGCGTGAGCAGCGCAATCGGACGCATCGCTTGCCACCTGGTCTGCAGCAGGGCAGCCGGCTTCGCTGGTCAAGGGAGTTCGTGGGTGGCGGCGAGGATATTTCGCCGTCCTAGCTGACGGAGGTGGGCGTGCAAGGCGACGAGCCGGTGAGCAAGGGTGGGCAGTCGGAGGCTGCTGAGCGCGAGGCTGCCAAGCAACGCCTCTTAACGCAGGTCGACGCGGAGCGCGTACCCGTGGAGGACACGACCCGCGCGGTCCCGGACCGGCGGTGGCGGCGTGACCAACGATGACGTGCCGATCGGCCGGCGGGTGGCGCGGTGGCGGGTGCGGCGGTCGATGACGCAGCAGATGCTTGCCGATCGGCTGCGGAGGTCGAAGAGTTGGGTGGACAAGGTGGAGCGGGGTGTGCGCGCCCTGGACCGGTACTCGGTGATCCAGGAGCTGGCCCATGTCCTGCGGGTCGATCCGGAGGTGCTGCTCGGCCAGCAGCGGCCAATGCCTGCCGGCCCCCTGGACGGGGTGGACGACATCCGGGCCGCGCTCGCCCGCTACGACACCCCGCGAGCCCCACGGGAGACGGACGAGCTGAGAAGGCAGGTCGGGTACGCCTGGTTGAGCTACCAGCACGCGCACTACGGGCAGTTGGTGCGGGTCCTGCCGAGTCTGCTCGACACCGTTCAGGGCGCCCAGACACCGGAGCTGCTGGTGCAGGCGTACCGAATCACCTCATCGCTGCTGGTGAAGCTCGGTGAGGCCGACCTCGGCTGGTTGGCCGCCGACCGGGCGATGTCCACCGCGGGCGACGACCGGATCCTGGCGGCGACGGCGGCCATCTCGGTGGCCCAGGCGCTGCGTGCTTCGGGCCGCGACAGCCTCGCCTTGGCCGCGACGTTCGCCGCCGCGAACCGCATCACCCCCACCCCAACACACCCTCGTGATCATGAGGTTGACGGGCCTTTAGAAGATCTATTCGACCGTCAACCTCATGATCACCGGGGCGGGGGCAGGGGCGAGCCGCAGCGGTCGGCGGGGGAGTGGGCCGTGGGTGGGGCGCTGCTGCTCCAGGCCGCCCTGGCCGCCGTCGGTTGCGGCGACACCCGCCGTGCCGACGAGCTGATCGACCGGGCTGCGGGGGTCGCCGCCGGGCTCAGGGGGTACGACGATGTGCACCGGACCAGCTTCGGGCCGATCGCCGTCGACGTGGCGCGGGTGGTCGTGGCGGCGCAACGGGGTGATGCCATCGAGGCGTTACAAAGGCACGGGACGGTGATTCGGCGGGAGGCGTGGCGGCGGTTGCCGGCCGAGTATCGGGGCGCGTACCTAGTGGACGTCGCGCGGGCGTACCTGCAGATGGGTGACCTGCGCGGGGCCGCACGGGCCTTGGTGGACGCGGACAGCGTCGCGCCGGCCGAGGTTCGGTGTCGGCCATTGGCGCGTACCGTGATCGCCGATGTTGCCCGCGCGCAGCCGGCGCCGGCCGGCGTGGCGCGACTCGCCACGCTGGTCGGGCTCACGAGCTGAAAGGTCGCCGTCCTGCTATGCGCGGCCGACCCAGGTGGCGACGCACGCCTCGTTGCCCTCGGCGTCGGCCAGGACCCACCACCTGGGTGCGTGCGCGTCGGAGACCAGGGTGCCGCCGGCGGCCAGGGCGGCGGCGATGCGTGCCTCTGCCTGATCGTGCGGGACGGCTATGTCGAGGTGCATGCGGTTGCGCTGTGGGCGCGCCTCGTCCATCGGTTGCAGACCGAAGCCCGGGCCGCGGCGCGACGGGTCGAACAGGTAGTCGTCGCCAATCTGCCGATAGCCGAGCAGCGCCTGCCAGAACGGCAGCACGTCCGCGCCGACGAGTGCGTCAAGGGTGACGTTGATGAGTTGTACGGCGGTCGGGTCGGCGGGGAGGCCCAGCTCCTTGGCGGCGGCCGAGATGCGCCGGGCCAACGGAATGTCGCGCCGATTCAGGCTCACCGTGACGCCGCTGCCGCGCAGGTCGACGATGAGGTATTGCTGCTGGGCCTCGTCGGTTAGCCGGCCAATCTCATCGACGAACGCGATGCCCTTGGACAGCGAGCCGGTCGGGAAGTGGGCCGAGACCAGGTGGTAGAGGCAGCGCCAGTCCTCGACACCGTCGGCCGCGTGGAACTGCGCGGCCGTGATCTGCCCGGTCATGCCAGCGAACCTAACATCGGCGGCGCGACGGCCTCCTAATCGGCGGTTGCCGGCTGAGTATCGGGGCGCGTACTTGATGGATGTCGCTAACGTTGGTCGGCCTCACCCGCTGACGGCCGCTGGCCTCGGCACCGGCCTCCCTCTGGGACTACCGGGCGTCGCGCCGACGACGCGCGCGCTCGAACTCGGCGACGTCCGACATCCAGGGACCGTGTTGTTCGAGTGCGACGCAGCCGCCGCGGACGAAGGCGCTCACCAGCTTCCGGTACCCGCCGATCCCGTCGACCAGGCTGTACTCGACCTGGTACTCCGGGTCCGACCCGGCCTCCCCGGGTCGCACCGTCGTGATCCGGGCGATGGAGTCGGCGTAGAAGTGGAGTTGAATCCCCTCGCCCATCTCCTCGTCCTCGATGGTGAACACTTCGTTGTTCCCGGCAGAGCGATCGGCGACGAACTCCCAGAAGTCGGCGGAGGCGGTGCGAGGACCGCCCCGTACCCACTTCTTCTCGCCGCCCTTGTCATCGGTGAACGACAGGGCCGTCTTACCGTGGTCGTCGGCGGCCTCGTCGTCGTCTTCCACGGGTGTGCTCTTGGAGCGGTCCGCGGCCTCCGAGCACATCAGAAAGCTCACCGTCCGCACCGCGTCATCGACGAGTTCGGGGTACGCGCGGCGCACGGCCTCGTCGACAGTCGCCGCCATCCGATCCCAGTCGCGCTTGTCAGTGGCCCGCTTTCCCCGCCGCGGATCGAGGCCGATTTGCATCCCGGCGCACGCCTGCTCCGCAGTCGCGATAACCCGCATGACCTGGGGCAGCAGCGCGGGGTCGACGGCATCGGGGCTGCGCCGTGGAACCGTCGCACCATGCAGATACTGGCCCGTGTACCGCAGAATCTCAGTGTCGAGTGGCCCGAGTGCTACTCCGCGCTCGGCGCGACGGCGGTTTGCGTGATACTCCTGGGCACGTTTCGTGTTCGACACCTCCGTCGCCGTGCGCATCGCCTCGCAGACCTGACCGCGCTCCAGTAGCTCGATGTCAGCGCCATGGGCGACGAGACGACTCCTGTCCCACCGGATGCGCCGAAAGAGCGCGTCGACGTCCGAGGGCGGGGAGAGCAGGACCTGGTCAAGGAGCGCGACGGCGGCGTTCTCGTCGAGCTGGCCCCGGGTTCCGGCGGCGTCGCACAGCGGAAGGACCGCACTCCACAGCAGCAGGTGTCGAGCCAGGTCCTCCCGGATCACCGCGAGGTGAGCTTCCCCGATCGGGAACGTGAACGTGCGAGGGTCATGGTTGGCGTCGGCCCCGGCGGCGAGCGTCAGCTTCAGCTCGCCGCCCTCGCGGACCACCTTCGGGATCCAGCCGCTGCGCGTGAAAACGATGTCTGTCATCTGTTCACGACCACCGTGCACATTCGACAGCGAGGCGTGGGTCGGTGCGCACCCAGACTTCGCCCCCGGCGGCCTCGGCCGGGGCGTCGACCCGTTCGAGACCGAGGAATGCGATCAACTGGAGCAGCTCGGCTCGTTCGGCGCGGTCATCGTCGACGTCATGCGAGTCGAAGAAGACGTAGTACGTGTCGCTCGGGTCGACGATGCCCGAATCCGCCCAGATCCGGCCGACTTTTTCGATCGCCGCTGCTTCCGTCGTGAACGAGGCAGCGCGGGCGGCACCGCGGGTCTCCGGTGACGCTTCGAGGTCGGAGAGGTCAGGGAACCACTGGCCGAAGTAGTCGAGGCCGGCGTATCCGTTCTCGAAGAACAGCATCGCGCTCGGAAGGTAGCGGTTGCCCCTGTCGACCTGGAGGTGTTCCGACCGAGGTTGGTCGGCATCCTCGATTCGGGAGATCACACCCCGACGAGGCCTGAGCACCAAACTCTGCTTCGCCGCTTCGTCAGTGATGGTGTAGGTGTCGGACTCTCGCCCCCGGAAGAACGCAGAGAACGCTACGTACGCCTCTTGGGGGTCGCCCACCGAGACGTGTTGATCGTTGCCATCACCGGCAGCGAAGACGAACAGCTTCGGTCCGGGACTGTAGGGGCGGGCCATGTGCGTCCTTCGTTCACGTGTGAAAGTTCCGCCAGCGTAGTGGACCGATCTGACACGCCCGCGGCCTGATCATCGGCCTGCTGCGCGCGGTGGCCCCCCGCGAGCAGACCAGCCGTTCGCAAGCCCTCAGCCAGACCGCGATGAGGCTGGGCACCGTAGCTGCCCACAACTACTCGGCTTCGACCTCGGTGCGGTAGACAGTCATGCCGCGTCGCTGATAGTTGCGGAGAGCATTCGGATGGTCCAACGAGCAGGTGTGCAGCCACACCCTGCGTACGGCCGGAGACTCCAGGGCCACCATGTCCCAGGCTTGCCGGATGGTCAGCGTCAGCGCATGGCCGCCGAGACCCTTCCCGACATACTCCGGCATCAGCCCGAAGGCGGTGATCTCCACCTCTCCGTCCGGGTGGGGTTCCACATTCGCCACCCCCACGATCTCGTCCTTCAGGGTGATGAACCGGTACTGGCGCAGCGGACGAGACCGCATCAGCTCCTGCCACTCCTCGTTCGTGCGAGACGCGCAACGCCACCCGTGGGGCGCCCCTACCTGACCATTGATGGCGTGCACGAGCGGCAGGCCAACGTCGACGCGCCGTAGGGAAAGTTCCGGCACGACCTTTCCCGGTCGCAGGTCCGTGGCGTTGTTCATCTCCAGGTACGTGACGACCTTTGCCATGCCGGCAGGCTACCCATCGTGCCGAGTGGGCCCAACACGAGCACTTCGGACGACGCGGATCCCCTCCGAGCGACTCCCATCGACGTTCCCGATGGCGTCGCTTCGACACCATCCCGCGCCCGGTCGCCGCCAGGGCGGGGTTTCCGGGAACGTGAGATTCGGGCATGTACCTGGGCACTGCTGGAGGGGAGAGACAGCAATGCTGGTAACTGGTTATCTCGGCGCGGTGCTCATCGGTGCCCTCGTCGGCCTGCTCGGCCGGCTCATCCTGCCGGGGAGGCAGCGGATCGGCTTCTTCGCCACGTTCGTCATCGGCGTCGGCTCGGCCGTGCTGGGCACAGTGGTCGCCAGAGCGCTTGGAATCGACGACGGAGCGGGCGTCAAGGTGTGGGTGCTGCGCTGGGACTGGGTAGTGCTCGCGATCCAGGTCGGCGTCGCGATCGTCGCCGTGGCGCTGGCGAACATGCTCACCTTCACCCGGCTCGCCGGCGGCGACGTCAAGCCCGGTGGGCGGGCTCGTCGCAGCAAGGCCAAGGGCTGACGAGCCGGTCGGCGGGTGAGCCGTCTTCGGTAGCCGCAGTGACGTCGCGAGCGGAGGTCAGGAACGGTCGGCGACCGGTGGCAGGTGACGGGCGAGTGCGGTACGCAGGACGCCCGTCGCCGGCCGAAGCAGTCCGACGTTGATCCTGTAAACAGGCTGACCGGCGCGAATCCCAGGACGAAGCGTCGTAGCGGATGGCGCGACCGCTTCTGGGCGCAGGATGACCTCAAGAACGGCGAACGGGCCAGGACGGCGGACCGTCGCCGACCGGATCACCTGCCACGGGAGGACGGCCGTTCGCCCCTTCTCTGCGAGCGCCAGTGCCGGACCGGTGACGTCGACCGAGGACCAGTTCCTGCGATGCAGCACAAGCGTGAGCGCGCTGAAGACGACGGCGTAGAGGACGCCCGAAACGGCGATGCTCGTGTAGTCGGCCGCCGACCGGCCCGCGATGAGTGCCAGCACGGCTTGGACGACAACCCAGGCCAGCAAGCCCATCAGCAGCATGAACACGAAGGTGAGGCGGGCGGACGTACGGAACGTCGTCTGGTCGTTCTCGTTCATGAGGTTCCTTCCGTCGACAGTGCCGTCGACAGTAGGGCAGGCGGCAGGCCAAAGGGTTCAAGCGGTGCCGCAGCGTCGCGACCCGCTCCGACAAGACCGCAACGTCGTTCCAGGCCACGGTCACCATCGCCGCGCTACTCCAATGGTGGTGAACCTTTGAATACACGGCTCAGCACGAAGAGCGGACCGAGGATGCCGGAAGGGCAGGCTTCAGAGCGATTCTGACTGTCGGGTCAGCAACGTGAACATGAGCTTGACTCGATGTTCCCGCCCGGTGATGCTGGTGTCCGTCCTAAACATCGGCTTATGCGGACTGCGCCGTCATAAGCCGAGCTTTGCCGATTCCTCACGTTCGGAGTACCGGTGCGACTTTTTAGAGCGTCTATCGCGGCGCTGACAATCATCTGTGTGGGGGTGCTGCTGGGAGCGGCGCCGGTGCAGGCGGCCGGTTATCTCTATCGGCCTGGTGATCCGATGTACCCTAATGCCCCGGGCACCACGCCGGGGTCTTGCACCGGCGGCTACGCGGTCCGTGGGTCGAGTGGGATGTTTCTGGTCTCCGCAGGGCACTGCTGGGGTTACGGCCGGACCGGGGACATCGTGTACGGCAGCGATCGCCGATACGGCACGGTGATCCGCAACGACCGAGTCGGTGACATATACACAACGAACTCCTTTGATGGAGCACTGATTCGCATGGACGCCGGGGACGACGCCACACAAATCGTTGTGGACCCGGTGAGCGGACGCAGCCCAGGCAGGGTCGTGGGCTACTTCAACAACAGTGCCCTCAGTCCCGGCATGTTGGTCGGGAAGATGGGTCGGAGGACGGGCTGGACGGAAGGAAGAATCACCGAGTGGAGAACCGTTAACTACCCTGACGGTGTGCGTGACTACCTGCTGTGCACCACTGCGACGGTGGATGGCGGGGATAGCGGAGGGCCGGTGTGGCAGTCCGACGGGGCTGGCCACGTGTGGGCGGTGGGAATTGTCATCGCGAAGTCCGATGGGAAGATGTGCTTCAACCCCATCCAGAACGTCCTCGCGCGGTTCGGCGCGACGCTGCCCGTCCATCCGTACACCAGAGGTGCGGGGCAGCAGCCCGCTCAGGTGACCGAGCGCTCCGGCGCGCCAATCCCGGTCAACCCTGATCCTGTTCCCGGGGCGCTGGTCTAGCTGGCACGGTTCGTCCGACGACGCCAGCAGCCAGGCGCCGACGAACGTCCACCGCGCCGATGGCGCCACGTCGCGCAATAGCCGACGTCGTGCCGGAGGACCGCGACGACCAGCGGAGGGACCACCCGTCCGAGTGGTTCCCTCCGCTGCCCGTCCCATCAGGCGGCGCCTACTCGCAGAAGACCCGCACTGTGGCATCGGGTGAATCCACCTCCACTGTGACCTCGTCGAGGTGCTCCACGAGCGCCTCCAACTGCTCGGGCTTGAGCTGCGTCAGGTCGATCGGCACCCCCGAGTCGCTGAGTGAGGCGTTGGCCTTGACCAGGGCCTGCGGCGGGATCAGCGCCGCCAGCCGTACACCGGCGCGCAGCAGTTGCAGTGGCACCCGTACGTTGACCCGCGACGGCTCGCCGTTGTCGGTGGCGTCCACCATCACCCGCAGGTACTTCACCTTGCCCTTCGGTCGGGCGTCGTGACTCGCCGTCGCCGGTGCCTGGTCCCGTTCGAGTGCGGCGATGAGCTGCTCCGCCTCCTCGGCGGTGATCTTGCCGGCGGCCAGCATGTCGAGGATGTCCTTGCGTTGTTCGGTCATTTGAACCTCTCCTTATCGGATGGCCACGAACACGGCCGTGTGGCCCTGCTCGATGTCGAAGCGGGCGCCGGGTAGCGCGGAGATGACACGCCAAGCGGCGTTGAGGGCCCGCACCACACCGATGCGGAACACGACGCAGGCCACGATCGCCGCCAACACGACCAGGACCACGACCGGGAAGAGCACGAGCGCCACGGGGAGCACCGGAACCCAGACCCGGACGGGCCGGCGGTCCGGGCGGTTGACCTTGACGGTCACCAACTGCGGCATCACGTCCGGCCGTCCAGCTCGGCCAACGCCTCCTGTGCGGTGATCTCACCGCGGCGCAACCGGTCGATGATGTCGGCTCGCGAGGGCGCCGGGTCGGTCTCGACGAAGTCGAGCATCTGTGTGATCCGGTTGAGTCGTGACTTGATCGTCGGGTAGCTCACCCCGAAGATGCGTTCCATCTCCTTGATCGAACCGTGGCAGCGCACGAACGCCGTGACGAAGACCTGGTCATCGACGTTGAGCTGAGCCAGTTGCGGTGGCTCGAACTCGCCCTCGATCGCGACGCCGTTGCTCGCCAGGCGCACCCGCTCGACGACGAACGGCTGGCCCCGCGTCAGGCTGGTCAGGTCCTGCCAGTCCATGGCCTGTTCTGTCATACCTAAAGTTGTATCTCAAGAATCTTCAACTTCCAAGAAGTTGACCTTAAGTTTCTTAAGGTCGTTCTTGCGGGGCGGTCTCAAGAAGCCTGAGTCGACCTCGCCGCCTGCCGGGAATGCGCAACCGCAGCGGAACCCGACGAGGTCCCGCCAGTAGGTGTCGGTGTAGACGCAGGTGGCGCCGTACGGGCAGCCGCCGACAGCCTGGGACGAGACGCCGCTGATGCCGGCGCACGGGTTGTCGGCCGCAGTCGCGTTGGCCGGGCTGGCCGGTTGCGCCGCGACGCTGACGACGGGTTGGTCGGCCGGGCCCGCGGTGGCGGCCGACGGCACTGCCAACGTGGCGATGGAGGGCCGCGAAGGCCGCATTTCGGCCGGGGTCGTGATTGCGACTCGGCTGCCTACGCGGGCCGCCACTAAGATGCCGGGATGGGTAGGTTCTTGGCGCTCTTCAACGGCGCGGCTGACGAGGCCGACAAGGCCGAACTCACCGAACAGCAGCAGACCGAGTTCATGAACGCGTGGGCGTCGTGGGCGCAGGCCAACGAGAAGGCCATCGTCGACCCCGGCGCTCCCTTGAACGCGAAGAAGCGGGTCACGGCACGAGGTGTCGAGGACTTCACCGACGCCCTGATCGCCTACACCATCGTGGAAGCGGGCTCACACGACGAGGCCGTCCAGATCTTCGCCGGGCACCCGCACCTGGGGCTGTTCGCCGGGAACTCGATAGCCGTCCTGGAGTGCCCGCCGCCGCCCAGCTGAGACGCGCGCCGTTCAGGTCGTTGCTGTCCGGCAGAGGAGGAAGCGCGCCGTGGCGTCGATGACGTCGTCGAAGTGCCCGCCGGTGCCGGGGTAGTGGAATCCGTGCTCGGCGTGCTCGTACTCAAGGAGCGTGCACTCGTTGCCGGCGCGGACCATCGCGTCCCGGAACTGCCGCACCGAGCCGATCGGCTCGATCTCGTCGCGGGTGCCGTGGTGGATCTGCGTCGGTGGATTGCCCGGTCGCACGAACTCGATCAGCGAGTACTCGATCAGTCTGTCAGCGGCGATACCGACCTCCTGTGCGAGGCGGCGCTGCGCGTTCGGCTCGAAGGAGCCCAGATCCAGTCCCGCAGGGTTGAGGGCCACCAGGGCCGTGATGCCGAACTCCGGTGCCGTGCTGGACGGGGTCATCGCCGCGAGCATCGCGAGATGAGCGCCGGCTGAGCTGCCACCCGAGGCCAGGTGCGGCGCGTCGAGCCCGCGCGACGCTGCCAACCGGCCGAACCGCTCGACCGCGCGCCGTACGTCAGCGAGGCAGTCGTCGATGCCGGCCGCGCCCCGACCGAGCAGCCGGTAGCCGGCCGACACCGCGAGGATTCCCCGCGACGCCAGTGCTCGGCAGTGCGGGGCGAGCCCGTCGGGCGATCCCTCGCGGAGGGCGCCGCCATGGAACAGGACGATGCCAGCACGTGGCGGTGTGCCCTCGACCGGCTCGAAGACCAGCAGGGGCAGTTCGCTGCCGTCGGCGGCCCGGTAGAAGGTCGAGGATTCCCCACCAGCCCTCACCATGACGGCATCCGATCATTGGCGGTGTACGTCTGCAAGCTGATGGGGACGCGCCGTCATGCCGTGAGTGCGAGTCGCAGGCGGTAGGGCCGTGGCGGACGTCGTTCACCAAGGGGCCTTGCTGGAGAGGACTAGGGTGCCGGGCATGACGGGGGTCGATGACGACGGGCGCCGGCTCGACGGCGGCCGTGGCTTGGCTCGGGTTTTGCCGACCCGCCGCTGGGCGCAGGTGGTGAGCGGCTTGACCGTCGCCGTGGTGGCCGCGATCGTGTTCACCGCCCTGTTCTGGGGGCTGCACGACTGGCTCATCGATCGGGGCCGGTTGGGCCTGCCGATCCTGCTGGCGGCGCGGGTCGCCTGCTTCGCGACGATCGGCTGGGGTTGTTGGCGGGCCTATCAGGGTTTCCGTCGACCCTGACCGTCCGGGCAGCCTTCCGCCCAACGACCAGGCTCGAGCTGTGCAAGCCCGCGGTGGCTCGCGCCGGCGCCTTCCGGATGGCCGCACGTCGGCCGCCGTTGTGCTCAGCCGATGCGAAAGACTTCTTGCGAGAACAGGCTCCACGGACGTATAATCGAAGGGAGTCTTTCGTTAAGGGGTGCTGATGGAGCAGAACGAGCCAGAACGCCGGGTGCGCGTCCAGGACGCCACGAAGCTGCGCGCACTCGCGCACCCGTTGCGCCTACGGCTGCTGCGCTATCTGCTGGCCGCCGGCCCGAGGACCGCCGCGCAGTGCGCCGAGGCCCTTGACGACACCGGATCGAACTGCAGCTACCACCTGCATCAACTAGCCCGGCACGGCCTCATCGAGCGGGTCCCCGCCGAGGGGGCCAACCGGCGTGACCGACCGTGGCGCGCCGCCGCCACCGGGCTCGAATTCCGCCCGGACCCCGACGATGCCGAGGGGCAGCAGATCAACGACGCGCTGACCGCCCTGGAGCTCGACGAGGTGTTCCGATCGTTGCAGCGCTACCAGAATCAGCAGCACAAACTGACCGACGAGTGGCGGGAGAGCGCCACCTTCCACAGCTACACGCTCTCGCTCACTCCGGAGGAGCTGCGGCATCTCGCCCTGACCCTGGACGCCGTCATCCGGCCGTACCTTCGCCCGTTGCGCACCGCGCCCCCGAGCGATGCCCGGCCCGTCACTCTCAACCTTCAGGCGTACCCCACGGCGGAGTTCATCTGAGATGGTGACCCTGCTGCGACACCGCGGATTCGTCCTGATCTGGGCTGCCGGGCTCTTCTCCAGCGTGGCGAGCTGGCTGTTGCTCACCGGGCTGCCGATCTACGTGTTCGGGGTGACCGGCTCGGCGCTCACCACCTCCGCAGTCTTCCTCGTCGAGCTGCTGTGCGGCATCACGCTGGGATCGTTCGCCGGTGCTCTGGCCGATCGTCTCGACCGGTTCCGGCTCATGAGCTGCGTCGCCGCGTTGCAGGCCGCTGTGATGCTCCCGCTGCTCGGTCAACCCGACCATCGCCTATGGGTCATCTCCCTGGTTGCCGGGGCCCAGGCGGTGCTGACGCAGACGTTCGACTCCGCCCGCAACGCCGCGCTGCCCCGCCTCGTCGAGCCCGCGCACCTGGTACGCGCCAACAGCGTGATAGCGCTCAACACCAGCGTGGGACGGCTCATCGGAGGTTCGCTGGGCGGGTTCGCCATCACCCGCGACGGCACCCGCTACCTGGCCGTCGGCGCTGCCGTTGCCTTCGTGATCACGGCGGCCCTGATCGCCGCCGGGCGCCGGGCCGCCCACCAGGCAACTGCACAGCAGACGACCCCGGACCGTACGTCGTCGTTCTTCACCGCCTGGCGACACGGCCTCACGGCGGTGCTGCGCAACCGCGCCGTCCGGATGACGATCGTGAGTGTGGCGCTGGGCGGCATCGCGCAGGGCCTGTTCGTGGTGCTCTTCGTGGTGTTCGTCAGCCGCGCGCTGCACGCCGACGGCACTCTCACCGGTGTGCTGCGCGGCGTCCAGGCGATCGGCGGCGTGGCGGGTGGGCTCATCGTCGGCCTGCTGGGCGCCCGGCTCAGTCCTCGACTGCTGATGAGCCTCGGGGCGACCACCTTCGCACTGATCAGCCTGGTCATCTGGAACGGACCGACGCTCACCCGTCAACCCGAGTGGTACGTCGGGTTGTTCATCCTGGTCGGTGCGCCTGGCATCGCGTACGCCAGCGGAGCTTTCGCGCAGATCCAACAGAGCGTGCCCGACACCGAGCTGGGCCGCGCTTTCGGCGTCTACTTCGCCATCTTCAACGCCTCGCAGGGGCTGGGCATGGCAGCGGCCGGCCTGCTCGGCGACGTGCTCAGCGTCGTACTCGTGCTCAACGTGCAGGCCCTGCTGTACCTGGCCTCGGGGGCGGTCGCCTACTTTGGCCTGCGCGCCGTGCGGCAGCAGCAGCGCCCCGCCGTACGGCAGCGCGCCACCGTCGACGTCGGGTAAGCCACGCTCGTCTCACCGACGACGACGGCCCAGCCGTGCGCCTGAAGGGTTGTACGCCACGTCCTCGCCCCCGGCAACGACCAGCCCTCGCTGTGCAGCAGCGGGTGCGGGAGTGATTCGAGCAGCGACGGGAGGCGTCCGACTCAGGAGCGCGGCAGTATGCCCACGAGCGATGTGATGATGGCGACCCGTAGGGCTGTCCGTAGGTCGACATGGTGGACCGCGAGCGCTGGCTCGGACTCGTAGACGGCGAGCAGGCTCGGCGGCGGCGAGGTGTAGGCGGAGAGCGCGCCACCCATGATCAAGGCGTTCAGGCAGAACAGCTCGGCGTTGTCGCCGAGCTCGGGCAGGTGCCGCCGGACGAGGCCGGCCATCACCGCGAGGTTGCCCAGGGCGGCCCGCTTGTGCCGGCGGACCGCCTCGACCGAGACGTTGTGCTCGAGCACCCCGCCCTGCGCGCCGAACAGATCGCAGAGCACCGTCTGGGTGGCGAGCGACCGGCTGAGCACGTCGGCCGTCTGCTCCGCCCGTTCCATGGGGGACCGGCGCAGGTCGACATCGTGGGCCAGCTCCTGGTCCAGCTCGGCCAGCCAGGTCGTCGTCCGGTCGTCCAGCAGGTCGAGCAGGATCGCCTCGCGGGACTCGAAATAGCGCAGCACCGCCGTCTTGGCCAGGCCGACCCGCCGGCTCAGCTCGTTCAGGGTCACCTCGGCCACCGGCATCTCGTCGAGCATCGCCGAGGTCGTCTCCAGGATGGCCCGGCGCCGGACCTCACGCTGCTCCTCGCTGCGCGCCCGCTGGAACGTCATGACACCAACCCTAGCTTAGGTACCGGCGGTCCCTTGACAGCGTACCGGCAGTACCTTACCCTTTCGGGTGTAAGTTACCGGCGGTACATAAGGAGCCCGAGATGAAGTGGACCGAGCAGCAGATCCCGCGCCAGGACGGCCGGGTGGCAGTGGTGACCGGCGCCAACACCGGGCTGGGCTTCGAGACCGCCCGGCTGCTCGCCGAGCGCGGGGCGTCGGTCGTGCTGGCCGTACGCGACATGGAGAGGGGCAAGCTGGCCGCCGCCCGCATCAACGGCGACGTCTCCGTACGGGAACTGGACCTGACCTCGCTGGAATCGGTACGCGCCGCTGCGGCCGGCCTGCGCGCCACGTACCCGCGGATCGACCTGCTGATCAACAACGCCGGCGTGATGTACACCCCGAGGCAGACCACCCGCGACGGCTTCGAGATGCAGTTCGGCACCAACCACCTGGGCCACTTCGCGCTCACCGGCCTGGTGCTCGACCTGCTGCTGCCGGTGCCCGGTTCTCGGGTGGTCACCGTCAGCAGCGTCGGTCACCGCATCCGCGCCGCCATCCACTTCGACGACCTGCAGTGGCAACGGTCCTACGGCCGGGTCGCCGCCTACGGCCAGTCGAAGCTCGCCAACCTGATGTTCACCTACGAGTTGCAGCGCCGGCTCGCCGCGCACGGCACCACCGTCGCCGTAGCCGCACACCCCGGCATCTCCAACACCGAACTGACCCGCAACTCCCCGGCCGTCGTCCGCCGACCGCTCACCTGGCTCGCCCCGCTGGTCACCCAGCCCGCGGCGACGGGCGCGCTGCCCACCCTGCGGGCCGCCACCGACCCGTCCGTCCTCGGCGGGCAGTACTACGGCCCCGACGGCCCGGGTGAGGCGCGCGGCTACCCGAGGCTGGTCACGTCCAGCCCCGACTCCTACGACGTGAGCGTGCAGCAACGCCTCTGGGTCGTCTCGGAAGACCTCACCGGCGTGCGGTTCCCGGTGGGCAGGGCCGCCGTCGCGGCGTGACCGCGCCAGGGGGCACGTGGTCCGGGCGCGGGCAGGGGTTGGCGACCGTGGTCGATCACAGACGGTGGCCCGGCGGGAGGCGCGGTGGCGGTCAGGTGGTCAGGGGGCTGTCGTCCCTGCCCTGCGCCGGGCCAGTGCGTCGCGGATGGTGAAGACGACGAGTGAGAGCGGCACGAAGACCCAGAGCTGGAGCACTGTGTAGCGGCGCAGTTCCCCGTTGGTGTCGACGCCGGCCAGTTCGGCGTCGAGGGCGCCGGGTCGCATCAGCATGAGCGCGTACATGGACAGCGGGGCGTAGTTGAGACCTGCGCCGGTCAGCCACAGGCCGAACGCTCGGCCGCTGAGGTCGTTCGAGGTCGACAGCAGCCAGGCGCCCCACGTCACCATGACAACAACGCCGACGAGGAATTCGGCCAGGATGATCCGCCGTCGGCGGGTGGTTCCTCGGCTGCCGTACATGTCGACGGCCGCCAAACGACGAACGTTCACGCACCGATGGTGCCACCGGCGGGCAACCCGTCGCAGAGCGATCGAGCACTCCTGCGCATTGATTGTTTCGCGGGAGGCGTGCCCGGCTCGGTGCTCGTGATCCGGGACGGAAGTCCGACGTTGTGTGTCTGCCCGCTCACGGATGGCTCAATCTGAAACCCGGCTCGCCGTCGGGCGGTCGGTACACAAGGGACTGTGGAGGCTCGGATGTTGGTCATCGCGGAGGAGCGGCACACCTACCCACCGGACGGTCAGATCCCCAACCTGGAGACCGATGAGAAGGCGTGCGGCGACATCCTGGCCAGGATCGAGCCGCTGTTGCCCACCGAGCTGCGGGGGGAGGTGGTCGGCGCGTTGGTGAGCTGGTCGGAGAGCACCCTGCTGGACGGTCAGAAATTCGGCACGTGGGCCGAGGCCATCACCGCCGCGACCAGCTACGCGCGGCGGGAGGCCCTGCGGGCCACCGATACCGGTCAACGGCATCGTGGCCAGGTCGTCGACGGTGACGAACTGGCGAAGCTCAACGCGGCGGTGGCGAGCACGGGGCGGACCGGCGACCCGCAGATCGTGTTGCGCGACGAGAGCCGACGGTGGGCCAACTGCGGCATAGCCGCGTTCCAGATCCGCAAGCAGTTGAATGACAAGGGCGGCGAGCCCGCCCGACTGTCGGGCGAGACCTATCGGGCTGGGCAGGGCGTCGAGCTCCGGGAGGCACTACTCGCGCGGCCTGCCAGCGCGGAGACCGTCCTGTTGCTCGACTGCCAGTTCCCGCAGGTGCACAACTTCGTCATCGAGGTGCACCGCGACAAATCCCGCTACCTCGCCCAGGGTTACCAGGGTGCCTACTTCGCCCACTGGTGGCTCGGGCTCAAGGGCGGCAGGTACTCCGGAACGCCCACCGCCGAGATCCTCGCCCTGCGTGAGCGATACGGGATGGGCCGCCCGATCAGCGAGCAGGACTACGAGAGCCTGCTCGACGGCCTAGTGGCGGCCATCTCGTCCGACTGGCAGGAGACCGCGAACCAGTGGAAGCTCCTGCCGTTCAACCCGGACCGGCAGGAGGTCGACTCGATCCGCCAACGGTCCGCATCGCCGACATTCCTCGTGGAGGTGTTCGAGCTGCGCAAGCCGGCGGCGGCTCGCGCCAAGCTCGGCGGTGACAGCGCCGCGTCCCTCAGTGAACTGGCGACCCGAGGGCTGACAACCGACTGACGCAGTGTCCGTGGTGGGCACGACGCCCTGCGCGGGGGACCCGGAGGGGGGTCCCGCCGCGCGGCTCAACGGCGTTGCTTAGTCCAGGCCCCAGGTGAAGGCCTGGTTGTTCGAGGTCGTGTAGCAGGTGAACTGCATCATGTCGGCCCCGTTCTGCGTCGAGTTGCCCTCCACCGCCATGCACTTGCCGGTGCCGCGGTTCTTCAGCTGGTAGTAGTCAGCGAACCCGGAGGTGAAGAGCTTGATCGGCAGCCACTGGTCGTTGAGACGGGCGTCGCCGCACCCCTGCGTGACGATCTTTTCCCGCTCGGTCTTCGACGCGTTGCGGACGGCCATACACTTTCCGCCGTTGCGATAGGAGATGTGGTAGTAGCCCGAGCTGGTAGTGGTGAAGTTCCAGTTGCGGAGCAGTCCTCTGTCGCAGAGATGCTGATCGACCACGGTCCCGCTCGCCGATGCGTACGCCTCGGGGTGGATGCAGTAGTCGTTCGTGAAGGGCTGGATCACCCACGGGCCGGTGGTGGCTGCCGCCGCCGGGCTGCCGGTGCCGACCAGCGTCGCCGCGATCATGGCGAGCGTCGCCACCAGGCCGGTCATCGTTCTGCGCTTCATGAGGGGCCTTTCCCTTGTCCAAAATGGAGAGTCGGGTAAGGCTAACGATCATGCTCGATGTGCGCCACTTGTCGGCGATCTGCGCCACCGGCCGGGAACGGGACCCCGGGAGGTCCCGCTTCCCGGCCGCGGGGCGTTGCTTACGACGGGGAGAACCAGGTGAAGGCCTGGTTGTTCGAGGTCGTGTAGCAGGTGAACTGCATCATGTCGGCGCCGCTCTGCACCGAGTTGCCCTCGACCGCCATGCACTTGCCGGTGTCGCGGTTCTTCAGCTGGTAGTAGTCGGAACCACCGGAGCCGAAGAGCTTGATCGGCAGCCACTGGTCGTTGAGGCGGGCGTCGCCGCACACCTGCGTGGCGATCTTCGCCCGCTCGGTGGTCACCGCGCCGCGGACGGCCATGCACCTTCCGCCGTTGCGGTAGGAGATGTGGTAGTAGCCCGAACTGGTCGTGGTGAAGATCCAGTTGCGGTTCAGTCCGCCCTCGCAGAGGCGCTGCTCGACGACGACGTTGAGCGCCGACGAGTAGCCCGCCGGGTGGAGGCAGTAGAGGTTCGTGAAGGGCTGGACAATCCACGGGCCGGAGGAGGCCGCCGCCGCCGGACTGCCGGTGCCGATCAGCGTCGCCGCGATCATGGCGAACATCGCCACCAGGCTGGTCATCATTCTGCGCTTCATGAATGGCCTTCCGTTGTCCAATGTGGAGGGACCGGTAAGGCTAGCGATCATGCTCGATGCACGCTACCCGAGCAGACCCACGAGCGGCGAGATGCGCCCTCCGCGGGAGTGCGGCGTCGCCTCGTCAGCGACCCGACGGCTCAGGCAGGTTTTCGCGCGCCCACTCCGCGAACGTCGTGACGGGGATGCCGAGGGCCCGCGCGTACTCCGGGCGAGCGGGTTGGCCGAGGACGTTCATTTGCTCGTGGGAGATGCCGGCCCACTCCGGCATCCCTGCGGCGACCGCCTCCTCCTCGGTCATGTCGGGCGCGGTCAGCTCGGCGCCCAGGGCGTCGGAGAGCGTCTTGGCGATCTCCGTCATCGTCAGGTGGTCGCTCGCCAGCTCCAGTTCGACTCCGTGGAACCGATCGGGTTCGGCGATGGCCGCGGCGGCCGCGCGGCCGATGTCGTCGACCGCGACGAGGGAGAGTGAGGTCTGTGGCTTGAGGACCGTCGCCAGGCCGCCGGCGACGCCCCGGGGGAGCAGGTACGCCACCGAGGGGAGGAGGTTGTCCATGAAGAAGCCCGGCTTGATGAGCGTCCAGTGCGCGAAGCCCGCGTCGCGTACCCGATCCTGGATTGCGGCCTTTGTGGTGTAGTAGGGCTCCATTGTCGCCCAGCGACCCTCGGCCCAGCCGGGCGCCTCGGTGTGCTGGCCAGCGCCACTGACGGACGTGTGCACGAACTGTGGGACCTTCGCGGCCAGCGCGCTTTCGATCAGGTTGACGCCCTGGGTCAGCTCGCCGTCGAAGTTGATGCCGTTGCCAGTCATCGCGGGCATCTGCACCGAGAAGACGGCCCGTGCTCCGTGCGCGGCCCGGACCAGCGAGTCGCGATCGTCGAGGTCTCCGGTGACCAGTTCCGCCCCGAGGGCCGCGACCACCCGTGCGCGGTCGGTCGCGGGATCACGGACCAGAGCCCGGACGGGTACGCCGGCCGCGAGCAGGGCCCGAGCGGTGGCACCACCCTGCCTTCCCGTGGCGCCGGTGACCAGGACGGGTGCGGAATTGGTGGCCATGCGGAGTCTCCTGTCGCGGGGCGGAGCATAAACGGCGGGGCCCGCCGTTTATGCTCCGTTAAGATACGGCGGACCCCGCCACTTAGCAACCGTGAGGTGACGCATGTCCAGCCAGCGAGCGGACGCCCGGCGCAACTACGCGCGCCTGCTGGCCGTGGCCGAGCAGGAGATCGCCTCGCATGGTGCCGACGCGTCCCTGGAGCAGATCGCCCGCATCGCCGGAGTCGGCTCGGCCACGGTGCGCCGACACTTCCCGAGCCGCCACGCGCTGCTGGACGCCGTCTTCCGCGGCGTGATCGAGAACCTCGGCGCTCGCGCCCGCGAGCTGTCCGGCGCCGCCGACGCGCGGGCCGCGCTGCTGGACTGGCTCGCCGCCGTCAACGGGAACGTCGCCACCATCAGAGGGCTGGCCATCGCGCTGACCCGCGACTGCACGGCCAGCCCCACCGAGGCGCACGAGCACTGCGCCACCGCGCAGCTCACCGAGGCGGGCGAACCGCTCGTACGCCGGGCCGCGACGGCCGGCGCGGTGGCACCAGAGGTGACCATCACCGATCTGCTCGCGCTGATCGCCGGCATCGCCCTGGCCACCGAGCACCACTCCGATCCCGCGGCTGCCGCGACCCGACTGCTCGACCTGGCGGTAGTGGGAATCAGCCCACGCCGAGGGTGACGTTCTCCAACGGGGGCGGATCGGTGGCCGTCGGAGTGCGGCGTCGCCCAAGGTCGTCGTGTCGATGGGGCCACCACACGGAGTCGCCGATGGTGACGGGGCGCGAGCTCAGGTGGTGCGGTCGGGCACCGCACACCCGTCCGGGGCACACATGCCCTCGGCCGCACCGACCACCGGCAGCGGCTGTGGCGTCGGGTGGCTCTCGGTCCACGCCTTGTCGATGACCGCGAGCAGGTCATCGAGGCCGATTGCTCCGGGGACGGCGAAGCGGCCGTCGAAGACGAGAAACGGCACGCCGCGTGCGCCGAGGCGCTGTGCCTCGCGCTGGTCGGCCGCCACGCGGGTCCGGTAGCGGCGGCTTCGCAGGGCGTCGGCGGTCCCGGCGCTGTCCAGACCCACCTCGGCGGCGAAGTCGAGGACCTCCTCGACGGTCCACAGCTTGCGGGCCTGCCCGAAGTGCACGCGGAACATCGCCGTCCAGATCTCGGCGCCGCGCCCCTGGTCGGTCGCGTAGGCGAGTAGTTCGTGGGCGAAATCTGTCGGCCCGAGCGTGCGGTCCACCGCGTGGTAGGGCGTCAAACCCTCCGCCTCGGCCGCCCGCTCGATGGGCCGCAGGACCCGGTCGACTGTCGTCGCGGGCGCCCCCGCCATCGTGATCAACTCTCGTTGACTGACACCCGCTCGGGGCAGGTCGGGATGTAGCTGGAACGACCGGTGGATCACCTGGACCTGATCGCCGTACGGGAGCCGGTCCAGGGTTTGGTGGAGCCGGTGGTCCATCAGCCCGCAGTACGGGCAGACGATGTCCGACCAGAACTCGATCTTCACGTTTCTCCTCCTCGATTCTCACTTCTTGTTCGTAGGGCCATGATGCGTCAGAATCGGAGAGCCACAAAAGGTACATTCATGTGCGTAGCGCGGGCTGCGCGGAGGGGTGGCGAGGATGAGCGCAGGAGATCTCCGGCGCAGGCGCACCAACGTCCGGGGGAACGTCCGGGCCGCCCCGGGACCCTGCGCGCACTGGAACGACGAGGACGCCGACTTCATCAGGGAGGTCCTGGACCTCGTCGGCGACAAATGGAGCGTGCTGATCATCGGCACGCTGGCCGACGGCCCTGTCCGCTACTCGGACCTGGGTGACGCGATCCCCGGCATCTCCCAACGCATGCTCACGCTCACCCTGAAACACCTCCAGCGGACCGGCCTCGTCAGCCGGACGTCGTACCCCGAGGTGCCACCCCGCGTCGAGTACGCCCTCACCGACCTGGGCAGGTCACTGCTCTCCACCGTCCTGGCCCTGGCGGCCTGGTCCGCCGACCACCACGCCGAGATCCGTCGCCACCAGACGGCGTACGACAACCGCGCCGCGACCTGACCGACTCATGCTCCCAGTTGGGCGACGACCGCCCGGGTGGCCTGGGCGATGAGGGCGTCGTCGGGGGTGGCGTCCTTCGTGTCGCGGCTGGACAGCACGGCGAGCACGATCGGGGCCCGGTCGGGCGGCCAGATCACCGCGATGTCGTTGCGGGTGCCGTACCCGCCGGTCCCGGTCTTGTCCCCGACCACCCAGCCGGCCGGCACCCCGGCGCGGACCAACGCCGCGCCGGTGGTGTTGCCCCGCAGCCAACCGCGCAGCACGTCGCGGTCCGCCGGTTCCAGGGCAACCCCCACTGTGTACGCCCGGAGGTCGCCAGCCAGGGCCCGCGCGGTGCTGGTGTCCCGCCTGTCGCCCGGTGTTCCCTCGTTCAGCGCGGTCTCGTAGCGGGCGACGTCGGTGACCGTGTCGCCGAGCGCGCGTAGCTTCGCCTCGAACCCCGCCGGCCCGCCGAGGTGGCGCAGCAGCAGGTTGCTGGCCGTGTTGTCGCTGTAGCGCACGGCGGCGTCGGCGAGGGCACGCAGGCTCATGCCCTCGCCGACGTGCTTCTCCGTAATGGGGGAGTGCGCCACCAGGTCCCGCGCCGAGTACCGCACCACGCGATCCAGTTGGGCGTCGGTGGTGCCGTCGAGCACCTCGGCGGCAGCGAGGGCCTTCCACGTCGAGGCGTACGCGAACCGCTCGTCGGCGCGGTATTCCACAGTGCGGCCGGTGCCCGTGTCGACGGCGGAGACTCCCAGCCGAGCCCCGAACTGCTCCTCCAGCCGCCGGAACTCCTGATCGGCGGCCGGCGGCGAGGCGAGGGTCGCCTCCGGGCTCGACGTCGTCCGCGCCTCTGTGTCGTCGCCGCCGCCGCACCCCGCCAACGACACCAGCGTCGACGCCGTCGCCACCACGATCGCCAGCCGTCGGACCGAAACCGCCATCGTCGTTCCTCCTGAGGGTGCCGCCGGTCAGGGCAGGATCTCGACGTACCCGTCGCTGCCGTGCACGCGGATCCGCTGCCCGTCGCGAATCAGCCGGGTGGCGTCGAGCACGCTGACGACAGCCGGCAAGCCATACTCCCTCGCGATCACCGCGCCGTGCGTCATCAACCCGCCGACCTCCGTCACCAGCCCGGCGATACCGACGAACAGAGGCGTCCAGCTCGGGTCCGTGTGGGCAGTGACGAGGATGTCACCCGCTTCGAGGTCGGCCTGCGCCATGTCCAGGATGACGCGGGCGCGTCCTTCGACAGTCCCGGCGGACACCGGCACACCGGCCAGGGCGCCGGCCGGCACGTCGTCGCGTCGGTACGTCCCGGTGATCGCCTCGCCGTCGGAGGTCAGCACCCTCGGCGGGGTGAGCGTCTGGTACGACCGGAACGCGTCCCGGCGCTGCCGGATCAGCTCGTCGTCCACCCGGTGCGAGCGGACGACCTCGTGGAACTCCTGGAACGTGAGGTAGAAGACGTCTTCGGCCTCGGTGAGCACGCCGGCCCGCACCAGCCGCTCGGCCTCGGCCAACAGGGCCTGCTTGTAGACGAAGTAGCGGCTGATGATGTCGTACTTCGGGTACTCCCGGTAGCCGATGAAGGCCCGTACCCGGTCGATCATCCGCGCGGTCTCGTCGGCCTTCTGCTGCCCGTCCGGCAGCGGCCGCAGGCGCGTCAACACCTCCTGCGCCTGCTGCCGCGCCTGCTGTCGGCCCTGCTCGAAGCGGCGCCGGGCCGCGCCCGGCTCGAAGAGCTTGACGTTGTCCAGCAGCACGGGCACCAGCGTGCCGGGGCGTTCGCTCCACCGCGGCCTGGTGATGTCGATCTCGCCGACGCAGCGCATGCCGTACCGATCGAGATACGCCTCGATGGCGGCGCGCGCCTCGGCCCCGCCCACGACCTTCGGCAGCTCGTCGAGGAAGTCGTCGTGCGCGACGCCGTCCTGTGCGACGTCTTGGAGCAACGTCACCACCTCCGGATAGGGACGGACCACGTCGGCGACGTCGAGCAACGCCAGCCCCATCTCCGACGTGACGTTGCCGGGCGCGGAGAGGGTGAGAGTGTCCGCGGCGTTCTTCTCGCCCAGCCACTCGTGCAGCCGGTCGTTGAGCCACCAGGTGGCCTCCATGCCGGCCATGATCGCCTGCATGTTCAGCGGATCACCGAGGACCCGCTTGTGCTCCTGGAAGGCCTCCAGCAGGAAGTCGAACAGCGCCGTACCGGTCACCGTCGCGATGTCGCGCCGCAGCGCGGCGATGGACGCCTCGCTGCGCTCGATCAGCTCGGTGACGACGGCCGGGTCGGTCTCGGTCGCGGTGGACGCGCCGCCGGTCGTCGGCCTGCCGGGAGCGCCGCCGTCCGGGAGCGTCGGAACGAAGTCCCCACGGTCGATCAGGGTCTCCAGCGCGTCCCTCATCAGCGGATCGTCGCGCCCCGCCATCGTGAGGAAACCGGCGCGGCTGGCGGGTGAGGCCAACAGTCGGGTGGCGTCGACGAACAACCTCCCGCCGGCCGCCAGCATCGGGGCCATGGCGGTCAACTGCCACATGGACAGCCCCAGCGGCCGCATCGCGTCGGTCATCATCTGCTGGTGACCGACCGAGAGGTAGACGTGGTTCTCCTGGTCATCGGCCGCCGGGATGGGGAACAGCGTGGTGATCGGCCGGCTCTGCACGATCTGGAAGTCGTCGCCGACCAGGCACCACTCGATGTCCTGCGGGCGGCCGAAGTGCGCCTCGATCCGTCGACCGAGCCGCACGAGTCGCACCACCTGAGCCCGCGTCAGCGCCGGCTGCTCCTGCCGCCGCCTGTCGATCTCCACTTCCCGCGTGCCGCCGCCGGGCAGCGCGGCGACGGCACGCTGCTTCGCGGCGACAGTGCCGGCGACGACCTCGCCGTCGCGCACCGTGAAGACGTCCGGGTTCACCAGGCCGGACACCAGGGCCTCGCCGAGGCCGAAGCTGGCGTCCACCGTCGCGACCTTCCGGTTGCCCGTCACCGGGTCCGCCGTGAACAGGATGCCGGAGGCATCCGGAAAAACCATCTGCTGTACGACGACAGCCATCTGGACGGTGCGGTGGTCGATGCCGTTGCGCAGGCGGTAGATGACGGCCCGCTCGGTGAACAGTGACGCCCAGCACCGGCTGATGTGCCGCAGGATCGCCTCCGGCCCCACCACGTTCAGGTAGGTGTCCTGCTGGCCGGCGAAGGACGCGGTGGGCGTGTCCTCCGCCGTCGCGCTGGACCGCACGGCGTAGGCGGCCTGTTCGCCGAACCGGGCGAGCGCGCCGGTGATCGCGGCGGCCAGGTCGCCCGGGATCGGGGTCTCCTCGACGCCGCGGCGGATCTGCGCGCTGAGCGTGCGAATCGCCTCCCGGTCGTCCGGGCTCAGGCGCGACAGCTGATCGAGCCGATCGTCGATCGCCGGGGTCCGCGCCATGATCCGCCGGAAGGCGGTCGTCGTCACGCAGAACCCCGCCGGCACTCGGATGTCGTCGATCCGCGACAGCGCGCCCAGGTGCGCGGCCTTGCCGCCGACGACCGACACCTGGGTCTCGTTGACCTCTCGAAGATCCAACAGTGGTGCCCGGTCGGCGTGATCCCCGTCCATCGACAACACACCCACGTCGCGCCCCCGTTACCTCGTTTGTGCTGGTCCGGCCGCCGATTCTGCGCCACGACCGGGGTCTTGCCGCAAGCCCCCGGGTGCGGTATACGTTAGAAGTGGCAGGGAGAGTGATCTCCTTGCCTTTGGTTATTCTCCGGGGCTGCCGGGCCCCGCTCAGTCGTCGGGGAGCCGGCGCGGCTCGAATCTCAGCCCTCGACCGATTTGCCAGGAGGCGGTCGGCCAGGCCGCGACGAAGCCGGCTATCAGCCCGAGCTGACCGGCGAACCAGAACGTGGGGCTGTCGGGTCGCAGGGGCGGTTCCGGCAAGACCACGCGATGCGCGAGGGTCAGCCATACGAACAGCGCCACCTCGAACGCGGTGATGGTCAGCAGTTCGATCCTGCCGACGTTCGACAGTGCGTGCCTGACCTTCGTCAGGCTGCGACCCGGCCCGGCGAAGTACCGGAAGAGCACGGCGATCGTCACCGCCATCAGGTAGTCCCCGGCGTAGTCGAGCCACAGAGGGTCCTCGGCCGGGTCGAATCTCACGGCGTACAGGGCGACCTCGGCGACGATGAACCCGAGAGCGCAGTGCGCGCCGCAGCGGGACACATGGGTGACGACGATGGCCCGGCGGGGCCGTCGCGGTTGCCCCTCCTGCCGCCGCCGCGAGAACGCCTCGGGCCTGCCCCAGTTCCAGTAGAGGCGGACGGCGGCCGGGCCGATGTAGAGGACGGTCACCAGCCAGACGATCTCCATGACCCGGACCGGCTGACGGTTTCCGCGGAGATAGGTGTCGGCCAGCACGACAGCGACGCTGACGACGCCGACCGCGAGCGAAGCCCACGAGAGCGCTACGAGCCAGGTTGGCTGCATCCCCGCCCCTTCCGCCAGCCGGGCGAGTCTTTCACGGCGTACTCGAACGGATCGGCGGATCGGACGTTCCCGCGTGCCGGCGCGGACTGTTTCACCCTCCCCGGCCCCACCCGGACGGTGGAGGGAACCAGCCGGCCGCTGCCGTACGGTGCGAGGGTGACGAGTGCCCCTCGCGAAGCGGAAGCGCGTGTCGGCCCGATCGGCGCGCTGCTCAGCCGAATCGTCTTCCTGGCCATCTGCCTACCCGGACCGGTCCTGCTCGTCGCCGCCGTGACACTGAACCCACCACGATCGTCCAGGGACTTCTGGGGTCTGCTGGTGGGTGGCGTCCTGGCGACAGCCATCGGTGTCGGGTTCGGCGTCTTCGGTTGGCGCGTGGTCGCCCGATCCCGTCGCGACACGCGTCGGCTGGCCGCGGCTGGCGTCGCCGCGACGGCAGAGGTTCTCCAGGTGGCGAACCACCTGGACGGCGAGAACCCCGGGCTGGAGCTCCGCCTGCGGATCAGCGGGCCGGGGTTCACCCCGTTCGAGGCGGACACGATCCGCGCGGACGATCCGGCGCTCGTGCCGGGCGCGGTGCTGGCCGCCGTGGTGGACCCCACCGACCGCCTCTTCGCGATCATCTGAGTCGCTTCCGACGTGGACGGCGACGTCGTCCGGATCTCGGAACCGCACGTCAACGAACTACTGTCGGCGAACTTCTGGTGGTTGCGGGGCGACGATCGGGACATCGTGATCGACGCCGGGCTTGGCGTCGTCGCCCTGCGGGAGGCGATTCCGGGCCTGTTCGAGCGCGATCCGATGATCGTGCTCACCCACGCGCACCTGGATCACGTCGGTGGGGCGGCGGAGTTCGGGGACCGGGCCGCCCACCCCGCCGAGGCGGGGATCTTGGCGGCGGGCGTACCGGCGAGCCTGTACGGCGCGGAACTCTTCGACAAACTCGGGATCGACGCCGCCGGAGAAGACATCCCGGAGCTCATGATCGACGTCCTGCCCGATCCCGCCTACGACCCGGCCGCCTACCGCGTCGCACCGATGACCCTGCACCGCCTGCTCGACGACGGCGACCGGGTCGACCTGGGCGGGCGGGTGCTGACAGTGCTGCACCTTCCCGGCCACACGCCGGGGAGCATCGCCCTGATGGAGGAGCACACCGGGACCCTGTACTCGGGCGACATCATCTACGAGGGCGCCCTGATCGACGATCTGCCGAACTCCGACGTGGCCGCGTACCGGCGAAGCATGCAGGTCCTCGTCGACCTCGACGTGTCCCTCGTCCATCCCGGCCACGGGGGCAGCTTCGACCGGACGCGCCTTCGCCAGTTGGCCGAGACCTACCTGCGCAGGACGGCCGTCGGCAGTACCGATAAGGAAAGCCGACATATAGCATAATTCCGGGGTGCCTCCCACAAGGGAAACCTCACGGCTTACCCGTAGCCCGGGCCGGTTGCTGGCCTTCAGCGACGGTGTCTTCGCGATCGCCGTGACGCTTCTCGTGCTGGAGATCCAACCGCCTCACGACTTCGGGCGCCTGGTCCAGGGGCTCGGTGCGCTGTGGCCGTCGTACCTGGCGTACACGTTGAGCTTCCTGCTCATCGGGCAGGTGTGGGTGAATCACCATGTCATGTTCGACCGCGTCCGGCACGTCGACCGAGGGGTCCTGTTCCTCAACACCTTGCTCCTGATGGTCATCGCGTTCCTGCCGTTCTCCACGTCACTGCTCGCCGAGGCGTTGCGCGCGGAGCAGGGGCTGCGCGCGTCGGTCGTCGTCTACGGCGGCACACTGTGGACGGCGGCGGCCCTCTTCAACATCGTGTGGGCGCACCTCCGCCGGGCCAAACTGCTGGACCCCGGCCTCGGGCCGCTCGGTGCGCGGGCCATCGGCCGCCGCTTCGCGCTCGCCCTGGTCTGGATCGGCTCCGGCATCCTCGTCGGCGCGTTCGTGCCGATCGCCGGTGTGGCCATCATCGCCGCGTTCCTGCCCGCCTACTACCTGCCCATCCGCGGCGAGTACGGCCAGGACGACACCGCCGCCGAGCAACCGGCCGACTAACTAGAGTCGGTGCCATGCGGATCAGGATCGACGGCAGCGATCTCCCAGGTCAGCGTCCCGGTGCGGAGGCCGACGCGCTGCGGCGGGGCAACGTGCACGTCGGGGTGCAGCGCAAGGCCGAGGTCGTCGATCAGGTGCCGGCCGACGCGGCCAACGCCACCTGGTCCTTCGAGGTGTCCAGCCGCGAGGTCGACGGTGCGCTCGACGTCGGTGGCCCCTGGGTGCACGGCCGCCCAGGGGCGCGGTTTCTCTATCTGAGCTGGGGCGCGGTGACCCACGACGGCTTCGCGATGTTCCGACGAGCGAAGTTGATGTTCACCGACGTACCGACCGAGCTGCTGCGCGCCGCCCACGAGGACACCGGGACGCTGGTCGGCCGGGTCGGGTTGACCGATGCCGCCGGTGAGCCGATCTGCGCTCGGGTGCACCCGCCCGCCATCGCCTGGGCGGTGGAGTGAGTGTCGCCGGAGACTAGCTGCCGAAGTCGACGCCATTGAGGGAGACGGAGCGGTACGCGGCGAGGTGCTCGGCCTGCGCGGTGATGGCCTTACGCGTGGCGTCCGACAACCGCTGCCACGGCTGGACGGCGACAGTCAACGCCCTGCCGGACTTGCGGGGCCGCCAGGTGCCCACCAGCTCGCCGTCGACCAGGACGGCGCCGGGGCGACCCAACACCGGCCACAGCTCCTTTGCATGGGCGGCGTCCGGCACCAGCGTGGCCCGGTCCTTGGCCTGGAGGAACAGGTCGAACGGGCCGAGCAGTCGGGTGACAGCGCCGTCGGCGGACTCCAGCGACTCCTCGTCGGCGGCCAGCAGTGAGCGCACCTCGCGGTCGACAGTCACCTCGATCACGTCGTCGGGCCAGCGCGCCTTCACGTCCTTCACCGGGGCGTCGAGGTAGTCGGCGACCTGTTTCGGGGTTGCCGGACCGAGCAGGCGAAGATACGCGCGGATGAGGTCGAAGCGGTCACCCGCGGCGGCTGCTTTCCTGAACCCGGTGATGCGCCGCAGGACCGGGGGTGAGGTGTCGAGTTGCAACTCCAGTCCGGCCCGCAGGGCGGCGAGCCGGAACGGCATCTCGTAGAGGTGCGTGGCGTCGCACGGGCGGCAATACCGCAGGTAGGGCTCGGGCAGCATGGTGGCCAGGCGGCCGGAGACGTCCCCCTTGACCGTCGGCGTGCTGACGATGGCCCGCATCCGGTCGGCGATCTCGTCCAGGGCCGTGAGGGTGTCGATGCCGGCGGCCTTCAACGGTTTCGCGGCGTCGTAGATGCGCTTGCCCGCGTCGGCCGAGGAGTGGGGTTCGACGGCGGCCGCCACCGTCGCGACGTCGGCCCGGCGGTAGAGGTGGGGAGCGCCCCGCACCGTCCACAGCAGGACCAGATCGGCGTCGGACACCGCGGTCACGTCGACTCCGCGTACCGCCAGCGCCCACCGCCCGCCGTCCGGACCGGTGTTCTGCACCCCGAGGTCCAGCACGGCGGTGTCGGCGAGCGTGCCCTCGTCCCGGTCGAGCTGCTGGGCCCGGACCCGGAAGTTCATCACCTGGTGCCGATCGACCATGTCAGCACCCTAGTGGGGGCGGCGCGCCCGGTGGGACCAGGCGCGCAGCGCCCATTCGACGGGGCCGTAGCGGAACCGTCGCAACCACCACGAGCTGACCACCAGCTGCACCGCGACGATCACCAGTGCGATCAGCAGTGTCTGTGCCGGCGAGGTGCGGCCGACCAGGCCCCACCCGACGCCGGTGAAGACGAGCACGCACACGAGCGACTGGGCCAGGTAGTTCGTCAGGGCCATCCGCCCAGCGGGCGCGAACACGTCCGCGAGGCGCGGCCACCGCGTGAACAGGCGCAGCAGAGTCGCGGCGTAGGCGGCGGCCAGGAACGGGGCGGTGACGATGCTGACCATCAGTCCGGTCAGGTTCGCCGTGGAACCACCGACCGCGAACACGACGGCGCCGGCCAGACCGATCGGGTAACCCACCCGTTCGCACCGGCGTAGCAGGTCCTGGTGGGCGGGCACGGTGGCGAGCAGCCGGTGCTTGCCGGCGGCGAGGCCGACGAGGAACGCCGCGAACGCCAGCGGCCCCTGCACGACGAGACCGCCGATCATCGCCGGCATCGACCGCAGGTGCTCCACGACGACATCGCCGAGGCCGCCACCCAGAGCCAGCGTGGAGCGCGCACCGGCGCTGAGCGCGGCGGCCTCGTCCGGAACCAGCGTGGCGCCGAGGACCGCCGCGACCCCGACCACCACGGCGATGCCGCCGATGATGGACGCCGCCGCGATCAGCGCGGTGCGGGGCTCGACCCGCCGGACCGCGAGCAGCACGAGACCGAGCAGCGCGTACGTGGCGAGGATGTCGCCGTGGAACAGCAGCACCGCGTGCAGCACGCCGAGGACGAACAACCCGGAGAGTCGGCGCAGGAACGCCGGGCGGAACGCCACTCCGCGCCGAGCCGCCGACTCGAGTTGCAGAGTGAAGCTGTAGCCGAACAGAAAGGCGAACAGCAGGTACGCCTTCATCGCGAAGAACAGCTCCACCGCGCCGGCGATCAGCAGGTCGACGGCGCCGCGCGCCGGATCGTCGACCAGGTGGAAGTCGTAGCCGGAGCTGAAGAACGCGATGTTGACCAGCAGGATGAGCAGCAGCGCGCTTCCGCGCAGTGCGTCCACGACGGTGATGCGGGCGAGGGAGTCCCCGGGCGAGGGCTGTGGGTGGCCGTCTTCCGGTCGGTCTAACCGTGTCACATTCATGGTGTCCAGCCTCCGGAGCGCAGCCCGCTGCCGTGAAGTATTTCCGTCACACGAACTGTCGTGACGAAAAGACACCATCCCTACGGCGGGGGAGGCGATGTCCCTCCGCGCGGCGATCCGCTCGTCGCGCCGTTCGGCGACGGTGATCTCAGGGTGCCAACGCCCGCCGCTGATGGAGACGACGCCGTGACTCGAACACCACTCACGAACGCCATGCCCGCCCCGCCGCCGCCCTGGGCCCGGCGAGCCGGACACGTGGCGTGGATCGCCCCCGTACTGGGGTTCATCCCGCTGCACGTGCCCTGGATTCTCGGCATCCCGCTGTTCGCCAATCCCGACCCGTTCCGCGAGTGGTACCACGGTCGCGGGCCCGGGGTGGGGGACCACCCCGTCGACGGGTTCCTGGGGCTGCCGGCCGGCGCGTTCTACCTGGGCCTCCTGTGCGTCCTCGCCGGGCTCGGCGGCGCGCTGGCGCTGGGGCTCATTCAGGACTGGGGCATGGTCTTCCCCCGGTGGGTGCCGTGGCTGCGCGGACGTCGGGTGCCACAGTGGGTGCCGCTGACGCCGACGGTGCTGGGATCCGCCCTGATGATCGGCTACTCCGCGACCCTGCCGTGGCAGTTCGCCGCGGACCTGCGGGAGTCCAGTGCGGAGGACATCTTCACCCCGACCGGCGTTCTGATCGGTCTCCCGCTTCTGCTGGCCTGGACGGTCGCGTTGCCGCTGGCCGGGTGGTCCTACTACCGCCGTACCCGTCCGGCGTGAGTAACAGCCAGCGAGGACGGGGTTGACCTTGACACAGTGACAAGGTCTTCACTGGCGGCGGAAAGGGGTGATTCCGATGACCACGCCGAAACAGGACATGAACGCGATGAGGGTTCTCCGAGGGCTGGAGAGCAGCGACTCGTCGGTGCGGCTGCGCGCGGCACTGACGATCGGTACGACCCCTGACCCGCAGCTGATCGACACGCTCATCGAGCGATGCGCGGTCGAGCCCGAGTTCTCCGTACGCGAGATGCTCAGCTGGGCACTCCTGCGCTACCCACCGGCACTGACCGTTGCGAAGCTCACCGATGAACTCCACTCGGAGCGCGCGCAGGCCCGAAGTCAGGCATTGCACACGCTGTCCAAGATCGGGGACCGGCGAGCCTGGCCGGCGATCACCCGAGCGCTGCTGACCGACGCCGACGGTGAGGTGGCGCGCAGCGCCTGGCGCGCGGCGGTCGCGCTCGTACCCTCCGGTGGGGAGCCCGAGTTGGCCACGGTGTTGTCGACGCAGCTCGGGCGGGGCGGGCGTGAGATGCAGTTGAGCCTCAGCCGGGCGCTGATCGCGCTCGGCGAGGTGATCATGCCGATCCTGCGCGCCGCGATGGCGGATCTCGACCCGCGCGTACGCGCCCACGCGGTGGCCACACAACGTCTGACGCAGGACCCGGATGCCGGGTTCGAGTTCGCGATCGAGGCGGCGAAGCGTGTGCTCGCCCTCGGTCCGACGCACGAGAAGGGATGACGCCAGGTGTTGATCGGTGAGGTGGCGCGACGGTCCGGGGTCAGCGCCCGCATGCTGAGGCATTACGACGCGCTCGGGTTGATCCGGCCCACTGGTCGCACCGGTTCCGGCTATCGCGAGTACACCAGCGAGGACATCCGGCTGATCTTCCACGTCGAGAGCCTGCGGTCGTTGGGCCTGTCGCTACGTGACGTCCGCCGCGCGCTCGACGATCCCGGCTTCACCCCCGCCGAACTCGTCAACGACCTCATCCGGCGAACGCGACTGCGCATCGCGGATGAGACGGAGCTGCTCACCCGACTCCGTCGGATCGGTGCCGCAGACCCCTCCGACTGGGAGGACGTCCTTCAGGCCGTCACACTCCTGCGAGCACTGGGGTCGGAAAGCGCGGGTACCCGCCAACGCGCCGCCCTGTCCTCGGTCGGTGAGGGGCCGGTGCCGGTGGAGGCACTTGTCGAGGCGGTGCTGAGTGAGTCGGACCCGAACGTCGCCGGAGCTCTGCGCTGGGCGCTGGCGCAGTCCGGCGACGGCGGGTTGGCGTTGCTGGCCGAGGGTCTCGGCTCCCCGGAAGCCGAGGTACGCAGGCGTGCCGTTCAGTCCGTCGCCGAGATCCCGCACGCCGCGGCGACCGACGTGCTGCGGGACGCCCTCACGCACCCCGACGTCGTGGTCGGCGGGTACGCGGCTCTGACGCTCGGGGCGCGCGGAGTGGCGGACGCGCTACCAACGTTGATCGACATGGTTGTCGAGGAGACCAAGGGCGTCGACGCCGCCGACGCGTTGAGCCTGCTGGCGGCCGATCCCGGGCTGGCAGACCAGATTGCGACCCGGCTCGTTGCCTGCCTCGGACGGAGCGGTGTCGCACCATCCGCACGACGGCGGCTGACCGAGGCGTTGGCGGACATCCCGGGGCGCACGGCCGTACGCGCCCTCAGGGACCTGTCGCGCGACGAGGACCGCGCCGTCGCACTGACGGCGACCTCCGTCCTCGCGCTCCGTGCGGCGGCTTCGCCCTGACCGAACACTGTGGAGCCGTCGACCGCGGGCGAGGCGTCGAGCGGATTGATCATCCTTTGGACTTCGACTATCGTCCGCGTCCGTGAAATCTTCCCGTCTTGCCTCTGCCCTGTTGATCGTTGCCGTTACGACAGCCCTCGCCGCCTGCGGCGACGGTGACAAGGCGACGACCGCCGGACCCACCACGTCCGCTCCCACCTCCGCAGCCCCGTCCGCGGTGGCCACCTCAGCTGCCGCCACGCCGACCTCGTCTTCCGCGGCGGGCGCGGCGACCGACAAGCAGCTCTGCGAGGCGGTGAAGAAGGCCAGCGACGAAATGAGGACCGAGATGGTGAAGGTCGCCACGACTGGCGACGCGTCGGCGGCGGACTTCAAGAAGATCCTGACCGGTCTGGAGCAGAAGGTGACCACTGTCGCCTCGACCGGCGAGGGCAAGTTGGCCGACGCCCTGCGGACGTTCGCCGCCGAGGCGGCCAAGGCTGCGGCCGCGGCGGACCCGGCGACCGCTGCCGACAACCCGGCCTTCGAGAAGGTTGGCAAGGAGATCAGCGCCGCGTGCAAGGTCAACGGGGTCAGCATGGTTCTCTGACCGTCGCGGCCCGATCAGCTCGGGTGTGATGACCGACGGCCCCCACGCCTGAGCGTGGGGGCCGTCAGTCGACAGCGGAGGCGGTGGTCAGCCGCCGGCGAAGGTCGTGTCGACGCCACACTTGGCGTTCTGGTTGAGGCAGGACTTGACCAGGTCGCCGAGACGCTCCGGCTCCCAGGCGTTCATGAAGTCGCCGTGCATCGATGACGGCTTGCCGGAGGAGAGGCTGAGGCCGTCACCGCCCAGCGACTCGTAGTTGACCATGAAGGAGAGGTCCGGCACGGCCACCGGGTACTTGCCGGTGCAGACGCCGTTCACCGGGTCGCCCATGTGCGACTTGTGATCGGGTGAGTCGATGTTCTTGCCGTCCCAGCAGTCCTTGAACACGAGCTGGAAGATGAGGTTGCCGCCGGGGGCGCACCTCGGCCAGTTGCCGTCGGCGCTGCGGCCGATCTCGGCGCTGCCCGCGCACCAGAACTGGTTGCTGCCGGCGTTCTTCGGAGTGTCGACCTGCCGCTTGGCGTCGCCTTCGACCACCACCAGGCCCGGCGGGAAGGGCTTGACCGTCGACGGGTCCTTGACCCGCGAGCCGTAGTAGATGCGCATGCTCTTGATCGGCACGGCCTTGCCGTCCTTGCGCAGCTCCGGGGTCCAGTAGGCGCTCTTGTCTCCCGGGGCGTTGCAGGTGTTCGCCGCGGCGAAAAGCTTGTCCGTCGTGCTGAAGGCGTCGATCTTCGGGCCGAAGAAGGTGTGCATGTGCGAGGCGCCCGTGAGGCCCGGCAGGACGATCGGGTCGTCCGGGGCGGAGTTCGCGACGCCGCAGTCGGTGTGGAACTCCGGCACCCGGGTGGTGCCCGGCGGCACCGCCTTCGGCTTGATGGCGTCGAAAGCGGCCAGTTCCTTGCTCCACTTGGCCTGGTCGACGGGCACCCAGCCGCCGGCCGGAGCGCTCGGCGGGACGGACGTCGACGTCGACGGGGACGCGGTGGCCGTGGAACTCGGCGTGGCCGAAGGGGCGGCCGACGTGCTCGGCGTGGCCGACGCGCTCGGCGACGTGCCCGTCGCGGGGCCGAACGTGAACCAGTTCACGTTCACGAAATCCGACGTCGAGGTGCTCGTCATGACCGCGAAGACGGTCTGCGCGCCGGCCGGCACAGCGGACGCCTTCGCGGTGACGGTCGTCCACTTCTGCCAGCCGCCGGTCTGGACGATCGGGAAGCTTGCCAGCAGTGGGCCGTTCTGCGCGCCGAGGCGCAACTCGACAGTGCCGCCGGCGGCGTTGTGCGAGGCGACCCGGGCCGTCAGGTCGACGCCAGTTACCGACACGCCGTCGAAGCGCAGCCAGTCGCCGCCGGCGAGCCAGCCAACGTTCCGGCCGCCGTCGGCGTCGCCGGTGCCCTCGGTCTGCGCCCCCGACTGTGCCGCGAAGGCCTCTGCCTGCACCCGGCCGGGCACGACGATCTCTTCGGCCTGGGCGCCGGCGATGTAGATGCCGCTGCCGGCCAGCGCGGCGACGACAGCGGAGGCGAGCGTGATACGAGTGAGGCGACGGCGCTTTCGTGCCCGATCCGGCGGTGCGACGTGCGCGGGGGGAGTCCGCATTACCAGTGGTTTCCTTCGAGTCGACGATAAAGCTCTGTTGGAAGGAGTATGTGCACGTCAGGGGCCTTCATCAACTCGCAGGGAAAGAATTAAGGAGGCCGGTCGACACGTGCCCTGGCAGCCAGCGTGACGGCTCCGGATGACAATTTTTCGGTCGTACAGCCTTAAGTTTCCGTTAAGTCCCGTCGCCCCGTTCTGGTTCGATGATTACGATTTTCGCGTAACGAATTGCTGTCGAATTCGCGACCTCAGTAGCTGACCGGTTCGACGCGGATGGTCGGCGACAGCGCGCGTAGGAAGTCGGCCGCGTCGAACATCTCACCGGCGGAGGCGACGCCGCTGGTCCTCGTCCGACCATCGAGGACGCGCCCGACCGCTTCCACGGCCAGGGGCGCGCTGACGGCGTAGATGTCGCGACCACTGGCCACGACGCGGCGGCGCGCGTCGCCGCGACGCACGATGACGTCGACAGTGAACGTCTGCGCTGACCGGCCCCGCCCGTCGACCGCGACCGGCGCCGCCGCGGCGGTCAGGTCGGTGGCGGCGTCGACGGTCATGTAGGTGCGGACCTCGGGGATGGCCAGGTGACGGGGGATGGTGACGACGTCGGCCATGGTGAACTCCCCGAGAACGGTGCGCCGGCCCAGCGGCGCGGGAAAGTCCCAGTCCAGCCTCGGCAGCTCCCCGCCGGACCGGTACTCCAACCGGCCACCGGTGTAGCGGACCCGGTGGCCTGCGCGACGCTCGCGGGAGACGACACCCGCAGCGACCGTTCCGGCCGTCGGGTGCCAGCTGTTCAGTCCGTACGCGACGTGCGCCTCGTCGGCCGACGTCCAGTCGCCCATCGCCGTCGTCGCGAGCAGGTCACCGAGCCCGCCGAAGAAGGCCATCGCGGGGACCACCGCGACACCGGCCACCCGGGCGCGCTCGGTGAAATGGGTGAACGTGTCGAGGTTGGCCTCGATCTCGGCCGCCACGTCCACGTAAGGGATCCCGGCGCGCAGCGCGGCCTCAATCACACCGGCCGCGGTCGACGCGAACGGGCCGGCGCAGTTGATGACCGCGTCCACGCCGCTCAGCGCCGCGTCGAGCGAGGCCGGATCGTCGGCCGACGCCACCCGGTAGCCGAGCCCGAACGCCGCCAGCCGGCGCGGGTCACGGCCCACCGGCAGGGCTTCGAACCCGCGCTCGCTCAGCTCCGCCATCACGAACCGTCCAGTGTGCCCGTACGCTCCGAACACCGCCACGCTGTGGCCCATCGCTGCCTCCTCGAAGATCGACTGGACCCAGCCTCCCGCAGCGGCCGGCGACCGACCAGTGTCGGAAACGCCAACTCCCGTACAGTTTCGGACATGGCCCTTGTCGCGATCGCCGCCACCGACGGGATGCTGCACTTCGAGCTGGCCCTGGCCTGCGAGGTCTTCGCCCACGATCCCTCCGGCCTGGCCGACCCCTGGTACGACGTGGCGATCTGCGGTCCCGGCCCGGTCCGGATCGGCCGTTTCCTGCTGGCGCCCGACGACGGGTTGGACCGGCTCGCTCGCGCCGACACGGTGATCGTCCCGTCGGTCGAGGACGTCGACGCTGATGTACCCCCCGACCTGCTCGACGCGGTCCGCGCGGCCCACCGGGCGGGCGCCCGGATGGTCTCGCTGTGCACCGGCGCGTTCGTGCTGGCCGCCGCCGGGGTGCTCGACGGGTTGCGGGCCACCACGCACTGGGCGCACACCGAGGCGCTGGCCGCCCGCTTTCCCCGGGTACGGGTCGACCCGGACGTGCTCTACGTCGACAACGGCAGCGTGCTCGCCTCCGCCGGGAAGGCCGCCGCGATCGACCTGTGCCTGCACCTGATCCGCCGCGACCACGGCTCGACCGTCGCCAACGCCGTCGCCCGCCGCCTGGTCGTGCCTCCGCACCGCGCCGGTGGTCAGGCCCAGTACGTCACCACCCCGGTGCCCGCCCGTGACGACCACCCGCTGGCCACCCTGTTTCCCTGGGCGCTGGCCCGCCTGGACCGGCCGCTGACCGTCGAGGACCTGGCCCGGCAGGCGAACATGAGCGCACGCAACCTGGCCCGCCACTTCCGTTCGGTCACCGGCACCACACCACTGCTGTGGCTGTCGACGCAACGGGTCCGCCACGCCCAGGAGCTGCTGGAACGGACCGACGACAGCATCGACGCCGTCGCCGAGGCGGCCGGCATGGGCACCGCCGCGACGCTGCGTCGACACTTCCACCGCACCGTCGGCGTGCCCCCGGACGCGTACCGGCGCACCTTCCGCAGCGCCTGAGCGCACAGCCTCCCCGGCCGTCCACAGGACTGGACGGCCGGGGGAGGCCACCGGCAGGCCGACGGAGGCTGAATCGCTCAGACGGCGGTGCGGCCACCGTCGGCGTCCAGAATCACGCCGGTGACGAACCGTGCCTCGTCGCTGACGAGGAACGCGATGACGGCCGCGATGTCCTCGGGATCGGCGATGAAACCCAGCGGGGCCTGGGCCGCGAGCTGTTCCAGACCCTCGCCCAGGGCTTCGGATCCCGGAGTGCGGGTCGGGCCGGGACGCACGGAGTTCACGCGCACTCCCTGCGGGCCGAACTCGGCTGCCCAGCTCTTGGTCAGCAGGTCCAGGGCGGCTTTGCTCGCGCCGTAGACCGACAGTCCCGGAAGGGCGACTTCGGCGGCGAGGGTGGAGACGTTGACGATCGCTCCACCGCCTCGTGCCGCCATCGCGGGCGCAAGGTTCGCGACCAGATAGAACGGCGCCTTCAGGTTCGTGCCCAGCACCGCGTCGAAGGTCGACTCTTCGGTGCCCGCGGTCGGTCCGCCGGCTCCGATCGCCGCGTTGTTGACGAGGATGTCGAGGGTTCCGCCTGCGGACTCGGCGGCCTGGGTGGCCTTGGCCGCGAGTTCTCCAGCGGATTGCGCGTCGCGGAGATCGGCGGCGACAAAGTCGGCGTTGCCTCCCTCAGCGTGGATCTGCTCCACCACTGTCAGTCCTCGTTCGGCATTGCGCCCGGAGACGATGACACGGACACCAGCGCGAGCGAGCGTGAGTGCGGTGGCGCGGCCGATTCCACTCGTCGAGCCGGTGACGAGAGCGGTAGTGGTTTTCATGGGAACTCCTTGCCGGGCGGTCTCAAATGGGCTTGATGGGGAGACGATGCGGATACGTACAACGTACGTAAGCGTGACTCGCGTACGCTGTACGTGTCAAGTGACGTCGGGCACGTCGTCGGAGGAGCCAGCATGAGAGCCCGTTTCACACTCACCGACATCCAGCAGCACGCGCTGGTGATCGTCGACCGGGATGGCCTGGCCGGACTCACCATGCGATCCCTCGCGGCGTCCCTGAAGACCGGCGCCATGACCCTCTACAACTACGTCGACAGCCGCGAAGCCCTCGAGGAACTCGTGGTCGACGCCGTCTCGTCCCGCGTCCAGATCCCGGAGCCAACCGACGATTGGCTGGCCGACACGCGAGCCGTGGCCACCGCCATGTGGAGGACCTTCCGCGCACACCCGGCGGTCATCCCGCTCATCCTCACCCGTCGCACGTCCTCGCGAGCCAGCCTCGCTCCAGCCGAGGCGCTCGCGGCAGCCCTCGCTCGCGGAGGTCTGGACGGCCTCGACCTGTTCGTCGCGTTCCGCGCCGTCTCGGCGTTTGTCACTGGCATCGCGCAGAACGAGCTAGCCGGCGCGCTCAGCCACGAGCAGGATCCCGCCTCCGCCGCCCGTCGCATCGAAGCGCTGGCGCAAGGTGCTCTACCGACGCTCGCTGAACTAGCCCCGGTCGGGGCTGAGTTCACCGGCCAGGAATTCGAGCGTGGACTCACGCTCGTCCTCAACGGCATCACGCACACTCCCCGCCCGTTCAGCCCTCACGATCAGGCAGGTCGTTGACGCCGATCTCCTGGTGGGCGGACGTCGTGGTGGGACGCCGGGGCGTCGACGACGCACCTGCGCGCCGAGTGGGAGGCCGACGAGCTGTGGGTGACCTGGCTCGACTGGCTCCGGGAGACGCGTAACCGCTGCGGCTTCACCGTCAGTTGAGCGTCTCCCTAGCGCTGGTCGGGGCGCTGGCGGGCGAACGCGTCGCGCTTGCCCCAACGGCCGGGGATGTCCAGGAGCGCGATCCGTCCGAAGGTGGCGGGTAGCGCCGGGTCCACGGCCAGGTGGTCTTCGTGCGGGTTGATACCGAGCATGGTGCGGATCAGCAGCATGGTGGCGCCGCTGGACCACGCCTGCGGACTGCCGGCGGTCGGGTACCGGATCGGGAACCGGGTGGTGTCGCGGTCGAACCCGCCGAACGCCTCGGGTAACCGACCCTCGAAGTAGGTGGCGGCGGAGAGGATGCCCTCGGCGATGCGGGCCGCCTCGTTGCCGAACCCGTAACGGCGCAGACCCCAGGCGATGAAGGAATTGTCGAACGGCCAGACCGTGCCGTTGTGGTAGCCGAGCGGGTTGTAGCGACGCTGCCCCTCGGCGAACGTCCGCACCCCCCAACCGGAGAAGAGCGCCGGCCCCATCAGGTGCTCGACCACCCGTTCAGCCCGCTCCGGAGGCACGATGCCGCTCCACAACAGATGCCCGATGTTGGACGACAGGCTGTCCACGGGAGTGCCGTCGTGGTCGAGGGCGAGGGCGTAGAAGCCGCGGTCCTCAAGCCAGAAGTCCCGGTTGAACCGGTCGTACAGGGCCGCTGCCTCGCTCTCCAACCGCTCGGCGTAGGCAGTGTCGCCCCAGAAGGTACGGGCCAGTCGTGCCCCCCGGATCTTCGCGTCGTAGGCGTACCCCTGGGTTTCGCAGGTGGCCCTCGGGAAGCCCGGCAGCCGGCCGTCGGCGTAGGAGATGCTGTCCCAGGAGTCCTTCCAGCACTGGTTGTCCAGGCCGGTGGCGCGGTTGCGTCGCTGGTACCAGACGTAGCCGGTGGAGGTCAGGTCCGCGTACCTGTCGATCCAGGCCAGGGCCGCGCGGACCTCCTGCTCCAACTCCATCACCAGCGCGGTGTCGCCGCTCCACCGCTCGTACTCGTCGAGCAGCACCACGAACAACGGTGATGCGTCCACGGTGCCGTAGTAGGGGGAGTGCGGCTGCTCCTCGAACGCGGCCGACTCCCCGTAGCGCAACTCGTGCAGGATCCGGCCCGGGTCCTCCTCCAGCACGTCGTCGGTCCGGACGCCCTGCAACGACGCGAGGATCCGCAGTGTCGGTGGGGTCAGCGACGGGGTGACGGGCAGGGTCTGCAAGCAGGTCAGAATGCTGTCGCGGCCGAACAGGGTCATGAACCAGGGCAACCCGGCCGCGGGTACGCTCGCGCCGCTGAGCGAGAGCGGGGCGAAGCGCAGCGCCGCCAGGTCCACCAGGCTGCGGTGGTAGACCTGCTGGAGGCCGACGCTCTCGGTGTCCAGGGTCGGGGCCGCCGCGACCCAGGCACGCACGCTCGCAGGCAGAGTGGAGTCGTCCGGCCGTTGGGCGCGCAGGGCGGCGCGCAGGTCGACGCCGTCCGGACGCAACGCCAGCATGACGGCCTGCAACCGGGTCGACCACTGCTGCTCGGGGCGTAGCCGGACCGCGAACCGGAGGCCGCCCGAGTCGAACTCCGCGGGCTCGCTCGCCGACACGACGACCTCACGTCGGTAGGTGCCGCGCCGGTAGCCCAGGCGCAACTCGTTCGGGCCGACGTGCGTGTAGTGCTCGCCGGACTTGTCGCCGACGTCGAACTTGATCTCGAAGATGTCGGCGAAGTCGGCGGCCACCTCCAGACGTACGTCGAGCGTCATGTCCCGCTCGCCGTAATTGAAGATCGTCAGCGACTCGGTGAGGTCCGGGCCGATGCGCCTGCGCCGAATGGCCGACACGTCGGCCTCCACGTAGTCCACCGCCGCGCCCGGAACCGCGAAGAACGTGACCTCGAAGTACTGGCTGTCGTCCACCGACAGCGCGGTCATGCACTCGCCGTTGACGGTGAGCCGCCAGCGGGACAGGAAGCGCGTGTCAGCGGCGAAGAGGCCGACCGGGGTGCTCGGGGACGACTGCACGTCGCCGCTGGCGTCGGACACCATGAAGGTGTTCCCGTCGATGCACGCCACCGTGCCCGCGATGTCCCTCATCGGTCACGTCCCACCGTCGGGATCCTCGCGCTGAAGCCGCCCGGGCTCTCGCGGAAACAGTCGCCCGATGCGCAACGCCAGAGCGAGATCACCGTCGACCATGATCTCGCCACGGGTGATCGCCGCCAGCCCGTTGACCTCGCCCCGCGCCATCGCCTCCGCGAGCTGCGCGGACACCTGGATCACAGTGGTGGCGGGGCCACCGCTTCGGGTCACCCGCATCCGGCCATGATCGATGTCGAGCAGCCACTGCTCCAGGTTGCCGTCGTCGCGGATGTCGAATCGCACGCTGCCGCAGACCTTGCTGAACCGTGGATCCTGGCCAGCGACCGTCAACCGCTCGAAGAAGGCGCTGGTCTCCGACATCCCCACCTCCTCCGGGCGCTGGTAAGAGCGGATGCCGGCTACCCGCTGCCGCGCACTCCTAACGCCGGGTGGTGCCCCCTTGTTCACTTGCGAGCGAGAAGCGGGCCCGGGAGAAGGTTCCGGTGACCGGCCAGAATCCGGTCAGTCGAGGTTGAAGTCCACCACGACCGGCGCCCGGCGGACCCGCACGGCAGTCGCGGCGTCGAAGCCGGCGGCGTCGCGGTGCCAGACCGACGGGGCGTACGCGCAGTCGCAGCGCAGCTTCACCCGCTGCCCCGGGAGCAGGCGCAGGGCGTAACCGTCACCCACGTCCGCCACGCCGGCCAGGTCCCCGGTGGCCGCGTCGAACGCGATCACCTGGCCGTAGGTGAGCAGCTCGTCGACCCGTACCGCCCCGGTGAGCGGTGTCCCGGCGGGCAGCGCCTGATTCAGCGTCGCCGTCTGCTGGGCGCGGACCCGCACCGGCCGCGCCTGCTGTCGAGCGCCCACCCCACCGGACCACACAGTGGCCAGCCCGGCGGCGACGAACTGCACCGGCCAGTGGTACGGGCCGAGGCCGGTGATCGTGTAACGGCCGTCCTCGTCGGTGGTCGGGCCGTGGTCGTCGTACTTCGGGTGTGGCACGTAGGGCACCACCATGACCAGCGCACGGGGGATCGGCGCGCCCGTCGCCGCGTTGGTCACCACTCCGACGACGGTGCCCGGCGGGTCGAGCCGGATGGTCGGCGCGCTGGTCACCACGCCGGGCCGCACCTGAATCACCTGTGCCCGCTCGCGTTCACCGGTGCCGCCGTGCCGGCCGACCCACTGCATGCCGTACGCCGCCCTGTCGTAGGGGCTCACCAGCAGCCGGTACCTCCCCGGGGCGACGTCCCCGGTCACCAGCACGCCCTGCTCGTCGGCGCAACCCCCGTACCGTCCGAGTTGGTCCTCACCGATGCCGACCGCCGACAACGCCGCGGCGTCCACCGGGACGAGCGCGGCGCAGGCCCGGGGGACCGGCGCGCCGGTGGCCGCGTCGCGCACCACGGTGCGGACGCCGCCGGGCGCGGTCGACCCGGGGGTACGCGCGGCGGCCGGTGCGGCGGCCTCCCCGACGAGCAGTGCGACGGCGACGGTGGCGGTGAGATAGCGCAGGAGAGCCCGGCTCATGGGGGTGTCCTTCCGGCGGCACGGCGGGTTGGGCCGACGGTAACGGTGTTCATGTGATCCAAATCGGTCAATGTCGCGATGCCGACCGTCACGGCACCGCGTTCCCGCCCACACCGGCCGCAACGGATGTTCTGCCCCGAACCCGGCGCATCTGGCACCGGTACGACATAGCGTCACGGGGGCGGGGACCACGGCCGCCCCCGTCGACGAACCGGGCGGCGACGCCCACCGGAAGGGACCGGACATGAGTCGTGTCGACACTGTGCTCCTGCCGGAGCTGGACGGGCCGGTGCCGGCGACGCTGCCGAGCGCGCTCGGCCTGCTGAGCCTGGCCCTGGGAGTGGGCGCGCTGGTCGCGCCCGGACCCATCGCCCGGATGGCGGGGGTGGACGACTCCCCGGCCGCGCGCTCCGTGCTTCCGGCCATCGGCCTGCGCGAGCTGGGCAGCGCCGCCGGCCTGCTCAGCGGCCGTCGCCCGGCCGGCTGGGTTTGGAGCCGGGTGGCCGGCGACGGCATGGACCTCACACTGCTCGGGCGGGCCCTCGCTGACCGCGGCGGTGAACGGCGCAGCCGGGTCGCGCTGACCACCCTCGCCATCGCCGGCATCACCGCCGTCGACGTGCTCGCCGCCGTACGCGTCGGGCGCGCTCGACGGGCCCGCGCCCGGGTGATCAGGATGCAGATCGCGGTGACGGTGAACAGGTCGCCCGCCGAGGCGTACCGGTTCTGGCGGGACATGGAGAACCTGCCCCGGTTCATGGCGCACCTGGAGTCCGTCCGCGCCGACGACCTGCGCCGCTCGCACTGGATCGCCCGTGGTCCGGCCGGACGCCGCGTCGAGTGGGACGCCGAAATCATCGACGACCAGCCGAACAAGTCGATCACCTGGCGATCGCTGCCGGGGACCCGGGTGCCCAACGCCGGCCGGGTCCGGTTCGTGCCCGCACCCGGCGACCGGGGGACCGAGGTGCGGGTGGAGCTGCGCTACGCGCCGCCGGCCGGCGCTTTCGGCCGAGCGGTGGCGAAGCTCTTCGGCGAGGAACCCGAGCAGCAGGTCCGCGACGACCTGCGCCGGTTCAAGCAGGTGCTGGAAACCGGCGAGGTCGTTCGCTCCGAGGGCAGCCCCAACGGCATCTCCGTACGCCAACAGGCCATGCAGCGACCCGCCCAGCCGCTGCCGGCGTCCCGTCGCTGACCGTCCGAGCTCTCCGAAAGGGACCGAGAATGAAGGCCACCGCCTGGATGGGCGCCGACAGCGTCAAGGTCATCGACGTACCCGACCCGAAGATCATGAACGCCCGGGACGCGATCGTCCGGATCAGCACCACAGCGATCTGCGGCTCTGACCTGCACCTCTACCACGGCTACATTCCCGCGATGCGCAAGGGCGACATCCTCGGCCACGAGTTCATGGGCGAGGTGGTGGAGGTGGGCCCGCAGGTTCGCAACCTCGCTCCCGGCGACCGGGTGGTGGTGCCCTTCCCGATCGCCTGCGGGCACTGCTCGTCCTGCCAGCGCGGCCTCTACTCGGTCTGCGAGAACTCCAACCCGAACGCCGGCATCGCCGAGAAGATCATGGGGCATTCGCCGGCCGGCATCTTCGGCTACTCGCACCTGCTCGGCGGCTACGCCGGTGGCCAGGCCGAGTACGCCCGGGTGCCGTTCGCCGACGTCGGCCCGGTCAAGGTGCCCGACGAGATCAGCGACGACCAGGCGGTCATGCTGGCCGACGTCTTCCCGACCGGCTACATGGGCGCCGAGATGTGCGACATCAAACCCGGGCAGGTGATCGCCGTCTGGGGCGCCGGGCCGGTCGGGCTGCTCGCCGCGGCCAGCGCCCGGCTGCTCGGCGCGGAGCGGGTGATCGTCATCGACCGGTTCCCGTACCGGCTGCGGCTGGCCGAGGAGCACATCGACGCCGAGACGATCAACTACGAGGAAGCCGACGTGCTGGACACCCTCAACGAGATGACCGCCGGTCGGGGCCCCGACGCGTGCATCGACGCGGTGGGCCTGGAGGGCCACCACGGCAACACCGCCATGTACGCGTACGACAGGGCCAAGCAGGCCGCGCGCGTCGAGACGGAACGGCCGTTCGCGCTGCGGCAGGCGATCCTCGCCTGCCGCTCCGGCGGGGTGGTCTCGGTCGTCGGCGCGTACGGCGGCTTCGTCGACAAGTTCCCGATGGGCGCGTTCATGAACCGCTCGCTGATCATGCGGACCGGTCAGTGCCACGTCCAGCGCTACACCCGGCCGCTACTGGAGCGCATCCAGCGCGGCGAGATCGACCCGAGCTTCATCGTCAGCCACCGGATGCCGCTACGCGACGCGCCCAAGGGCTACAAGATCTTCCAGAAGAAGCAGGACGACTGCACGAAGGTGCTGCTCAAGGTGTGACTGGCGGCCAGGCCCGCCGGCGGGGGAGTGCGTCGCGCGCTGCCTGTGGAGTTGATGTCGCAAACGATTCAGCTCCACAGGAGCCGACCACCACCCCGGGTCGCACTGCGCGAGGGCGGCCTACCAGCCCGACCACCGTTGCGATCAATGCACTAGTCGGGACCAACCAGGAGGACGAAGGCGCGTGCCAGGCCGAAACGGTCGGTACGCGGCCAGTCCAGGGCGGCGAGCGCCGCGGCGGACGGTTCGTGCCGCTGGCCGTTGATCCGGACCTCGCACTCGGTGGAGTCACCGCCCTGGCCGAGGAGCATGCGAACGCCGTTGAGGTACGGGCGGTCGAGCCCGGCCGCGATCACCGGCGCCAGGGTGGACCACGGCATCGCCTCGGCGAACCACTCCTGCTTAGCCTGCGATCCGTCAACGGACCACCCGGTCACGCTGCCGACTATCGCGTGCCAGCCGGCGAAGCCGCCCTGGTCACCGGACCTGAAGTGGTTCGCCAGTCGCCCTTGCTGCTCGATCATCTCCAGGACCGTCACCAGGCAGGTCTCAATCCACGCCTGGATCGCCTGACGGGCCGCCTCGACCGGATCAGCCGCGAGGCCAAGCGTGCAGTCGACGACCGTTGGCACGTCCGGCCGGTCGACGTTCAGCAGGATCTCCAGGTCCAGGTGGCGGTAGTCGTCGCTGTCCGACGGAAGAACCCGGACACCCAACGATCCCGACCGCAGCATCGGCCCTTCGGTCAGCAGCCACTCGCCACCGACCTCGGCAAGCATCGGCGCGGCAAGCTCCAGCACACGCTCGGCAGGGAGGGGCTGTGGGGTCGGCCGCTGGTCGATCATGGATGCACAGTACCGGGCCGGCTGCGGCCGGTTGCCGAGCCCGACCCGGCGCGACGGCTACCCGCACAGCCGGTTGCGCGACGACCCGCCCCCCGGGGACCCACGCCGCTGGTCTGAGGCCTAGCGCGGGCGGACCCCCGGCTCCACCGTCAGGGTGCCTGCCGTGGCGTCGATAGTGGCGCGCGAGCCCAGCGGAACGGTGAGCTGCCCGTTGCCGTGCCCCAGCCGTAGCCCGCCCAGGACCGGCACGCCAAGGTCGTACAGGCGGTCCTTGAGCACCGCCGCCGCGTCCCACTCGCCCGGTTCACCGACACTGTTGGTGATCTGGCCGATGACCACACCGGCGACCCTGTGCAGCACGCCCACCCGGCGCAGCTCGGTCAGCATGCTGTCGATGCTGTACGGAGCCTCGTCCACGTCCTCGAAGAAGAGGATCGCGCCGTCGAACTTCGGCGAGTCCTCCGCGCCGAGCGAGGTGGAGATCAGCGTCAGGCAGCCGCCGAGCAGGGGCCCCGATGCCCGCCCCGGCACCACCACGGAAGCGGCAGTCTCGGCCGGGTCCCGGGAGATCGTGACCGGTGCGGTGGTCATCACCGCCCTGCGGAGCGCCTCGGCCGACTCGGGGCCGGTGCGGGCGTCACTCCAGTTGACCATGGGGCCGTAGAAGGTCACCAGGCCGGTGTCGCGCCAGAGCTTGCCGTGGATGCTGGTGATGTCGCTGAAGCCGACGACCACCCGAGGGTCCCGGCGCAGAACGGAGACGTCGATCCGGTCGACGATCCGCTGGGTGCCGTAACCGCCACGGGCGGCGAAGACGGCCCGGATGCCCGGGTCGGTGAGGGCGGCGTTCAGGTCGGCCAGCCGCTGCGCGTCGGTGCCGGCCAGATAGCCGTACTTGGTGAAGACGTGCTTGCCCAGCTCGACCTCCAGGCCCCAGCTGCGCAGGATCTCGATGCCGCGGGCCATGTTCGTGGGGTCGGGCGTACTGCCGGGCGAGACGACCCGGACCCGGTCGCCGGCTGCCAGCGCCGGTGCCCGCAGGACGCGCTTCGCGCCAGCCGGCGCAGCCTGCGCGGACGTGGCCCCCGCCGAGCCGACGAGCACCGCGCCACCGGCCGCCGCTCCCATCCGCAGCATGTGTCGACGGGACAGGGGCAACCGCGCGGGCCCCTCGATCGCGGCTGGGTCTGTTCCAGAAGTGGCCACCGGCGTCCCCTCATCGTGATCAGACGATGCGTGCGAGCTGCCACAGCCTACGACGATCGCCGATCCCGATGGGGGTCCACAAGGGACACTGCCAGCCGACCGAGTACGCGTGCCCCTGCGGCAGCGGGCCGGGCTTCCGACCTGGCCCGATCTGACTCAGCTCGCGACCCGAGTGACGTGACTGGCATGTTTGTGCGGCCCCGCCCACCGATGGCGAAAAGTCCGAATCCGCCCGTGACCCCGTTTGTCGCCAGGGAGCCTGGGAACTCGCCCCGTTCGTCCGCAGGCAGGCCTGACGGCTGGCCGACGAGACCGAAGGAGCGGGGCATGGAGTACGAGCAGATGATCGCCACGGTACGACAGCGCGCGGGCCTCGGTGAGAACGAGGCCGTACGGTCCATACAGGCCGTCCTGTCGGTGCTCGGTGAACGGCTCGCCGGACAGGAGGCGGACCACTTGGCGGCACAGCTACCGGAGCGCCTGAACGGGTCCGTCACCCGCAACGCGCAGGGCCGCCGGTGGGACGTCGGCGAGTTCCTGAAGCACGTCGGGGACCGCGAACAGGTCGCGAACGCGGACCAGGTGCGTCAACACGCCCAGGCGGTGTTGCGTACCGTCGCCGAGGCGCTGAACGACGACGAGCGACACGACCTGCTCGCCCAGCTTCCCGGCGGCATCATCGACCTCTTCGGTGTGCCCACCCCGCGAGGCTGAGCCCCACGCCGACCGGGCCGACCATCCGGTGTGGTCAGGGGATCGGCCACTCGTGCACCGGCCGGTTGCTGTGCATCAGGTCGACGTAGTGTCGGACCACCTCGCGCAGCGCCTCCGGCCGGTCCAGGTGGTCGGCCGACTCCAACCGGTGCAGCGTCTCCACCTGCCAGGTCGCGCCGTTGCGGCCGGTCAGGCAGCGCTGCTCGATGATGCCGAGCAACCGGTCACGCTCGGCCGGGTCGAGCCCCCACCGGTCCAGACCGTGATGCGCCATCGGCAGCAACCGGCGCAACACCAACTCGGTGACGGGCAGGTAACCGAGACCGGGCCAGAAGACCTGGGCGTCGATGCCGTGCCGGGCGCAGCTGGTGAAGTTCTCCTCGGCGGCGCTGAACGACATCTGCGACCACAGTGGCCGGTCCGACTCGGCGAGGGCACGCACCAACCCGAAGTAGAAGGCGCCGTTGGCGATGGTGTCCAACACCGTCGGGCCGGCGGGCAGCACCCGATTCTCCACCCGCAGGTGCGGCCGGCCCCGTGACACGTCGTACACCGGGCGGTTCCACCGGTAGACGGTGCCGTTGTGCAGGCGCAACTCGGCCAGATTGGGCACCTCGCCGGCCGCCAGGGCCTGCGCCGGGTCCTCCGGATCGCAGACCGGCAGCAGCGCCGGGAAGTAGCGCACGTTCTCCTCGAACAGGTCGAACACGCTGGTGATCCAACGTTCGCCGAACCAGACCCGGGGGCGTACCCCCTGGGCTTTGATCTCCTCCGACCGGGTGTCGGTGGCCTGCTGGAACAGTGGAATGCGGGTCTCGCGCCACAACTCCCGCCCGAAGAACAGCGGCGAGTTCGCGCCGACCGCGACCTGGATGCCGGCCACCGCCTGGGCGGCGTTCCAGTAGTCGGCGAACTGGGCCGGACTGACCTGGAGATGGAACTGGGTGCTGGTGCAGGCCGCCTCCGGGGTGATCGTGTCGGCGGTGACCGCCAGACGTTCCACCCCGCTGATGGCGATCGGCAGGTCCTCGCCGCGGGCCGCGAAGATCTGCTCGTTGAGCAGCTTGTAGCGGGGGTTGGCCGACAGCGTCTCGGCGGTCAGGTGCTCGGGGCGCAACGTCGGCAGGATGCCGATCATGACCATGTGCGCGCCGATCGCGCGGGCCTTCACCTCGGCGGCGTTGAGGCTGGCGCGCACGTACTCCTCGAAGTCGGCGGTGCCGGTGCCGGTCAGCCGGCGCGGCGGCACGTTGATCTCGACGTTGAACTGGCCCAGCTCGGTCTGGAAGCTCGGGTCGGCGATGGCCGCCAGCACGTCGGCGTTGCGCATCGCCGGATTCGACGCCTCGTCGACCAGGTTCAGCTCGATCTCCACGCCGGTCATCGGCCGGTCGAGGTCGAAACGGGACTCGCGCAGCATCTCGGCGAAGACATCCAGGCAGCGGCGGACCTTGTCGCGGTAGCGGGCTCGATCCTCTCGACTGAAGGTTCGTACGCCGACGTCCTCGCCCATGGTCACCACCCCGTCACCGCTGGTCCCCCTAACCTCGCACGTGATCGGCGGGCGGGGGAAGACCCGAGGACCCTTTCCTACCCAACTGCCCGCCCCGTTAGCCCAGCCAGAGCGGACCGATAGCATTGCGGGCCGAGAGGTGGTGGCGTGCGGATGCGCGAGAAGGTGACCCGGCTGTTCGTCGCGGCGGCGATCGCCGAGGCCTGCTCCTGGCTGGCCCTGCTGGTCGGCATGCTGGTCAAGTACGGCCCGCCGGACAACGAGCTGGGCGTCAAGATCTTCGGGCCGATCCACGGCGGCCTGTTCGTCGCGTACGTCCTGCTGGTGCTTGCCGTGGCCCGGCTGCACCGGTGGAGCCTGCTGGCCACCGCGGTGGCCCTGGCCAGCGCGGTGCCGCCGTTCGCCACACTGGCCTTCGAGCGCTGGGCTCGCCGCCGCGGCATGCTCGGCGTCGACCGGCAGCCGGCCCGCGAGCCCGCCCCGGTCGGCTGAACTCGCCGACCCGTCGGCGCACCCCGTTGAGCTGAACCGCCGGGGCCGATCAGGTCAGCGCGGAGCAGGCCACGATGCCGGCCACCAGCAGCGTGCCCAGGAACGCCTGCAACAGCAGTGGCGGCCCGAGATGCGACCAGAGCGTCGCCGTGCGTGGCGTCAGCAGCTGCCCGGTGGTGAGATTGACGATCCGCTCGATCCGGGGCGGTAGCTCCGGGTCGCGTTGCGCGCGCAGGGTGAGCTGCACCTGGTCCGCCGGGTGTAGGGCGCTCTGCGGCAGGTGACCGTGCAGCTCCACCTCGCAGAGCTGACCGGCGGTGTTGCGGAGCCGCACCGGGGTGACCAGGTACTCCGGACCCTGCTTCAGCTCCTTCCAGCGACGGCGGGTGCCGCCGCCGCCGAACGAGAAGAGCGAGCGCAGCAGCAGGGCGGGTAGCCGGGCGAAGGCCGCCGCCGCGAGCACCGCCACCAGCACCGGCTGACCGATTCGTACCTCACGGGTGTAGCCGTCGAGCAGGCGGATCAGCCGCCCGGTGACGATTCGTTCCGTCGGGTGCACGATCCGTCGGGTATCAAGTCCGCTGTCCATCTCCACCACCGAGAGTCCGCTTGCGTTCACAGATCGTATCGACGTCCTCGGTTGAACGACGTGAATGAAACCTGGTCACGGGCTCACGGCCGCGAGGTGACATCCCCGGCGACCCGGGTAAGCGGGGGGCCGAGCTGGAAAGGGGTCGAGCATGCAGCTGTCCTTCCTGCGCCCGCTCTACGACCGTCCCGGGCCGTGGTGCTCGGTGTATCTGGACGCCTCCGCGGACACGGAGGACGCCCATCCCGCGTTGGATCTACGCTGGCGTGCCCTGGAACGCAGCCTGGCCGAACAGGGGGCGGACGAGGCGAGCATCGCCGCGCTGGACCGGGTGGTCCGAGGTCATGATCCGATGGTCGGGGACTACGGCCTGGCGCTCTTCGCAAGCCATGGACAGGTGGTGCTCTCCGAGTACCTGTCCGCGCCGCCACTGCGGGACCTGGCCCACGTCGGCCCGTTGCCGCACGTGATGCCGCTGCTCGCCCAGCGCGGCGAGCAGGTCGCCTGGGTGCGTGTGGTCGCCGACCGGCTCGGCGCCGACGCGATGGCGGTCAGCGCCGGCGGGGTGCCCCGACGAGCGCACGTCGCCGGCCGGGACGAGTACCCGCTGCGACGGGCGAAGCCCGGCGGCTGGTCCCAGTCGCGCTACCAGCGGGCGGCCATGGAGGCGTGGCACCAGAACGCCGGCGACGTCACCGCGGCGACAGTGCAGCTGGCCGACCGGGTTGGCGCGGACGTGGTGGTGGTCGCCGGTGACGTCCGGGCCACCGGAATGATCGCCGCCCAGATGCCGGAGCGCTGGCAGGACCTGGTGGTCCGTACCGATGCCGGGTCACGGGCCGGCGGCGCCGACCAGACGATGCTGGACGACCTCACGGTGCAGACCATCGCGGAGATCGCCGACCAGCGGATCAGCGACGCGCTGGACAAGTTCGGCGTGCAGGAGGACGTGGGCGGCGGGCTTGACGCCGTCGTCTCGGCCCTGCAACGCAACCAGGTCGACATGATGCTCATCGTGGACGACCCGTCGGCCAACGGTGAGCTGTGGATCGGCGCGCAACCCACCGAGATCGCCGTCGACCCGGGGCAGCTGGCCGCCATGTCGGTGGCCGACCCGCAGAAGGTACGCGCCGACGCGGCGCTCGTCCGGGCGCTCGTCGGCACGGACGCGGCACTGACAGTGCTCGGCGCCGACGAGGCGCCCGACCTCACCGACGGCGTCGGCGCGGTACTGCGCTACGTCGACCCCAGCACACCGGGGCGGGGCAATGGTTGACCGAACGGTCGCGGATGTCGTGGTGGAGCGGTTGCTGGCCTGGCGGGTGCCCCGCGCCTTCGGGTACCCGGGCGAGGCGATCGCTCCGTTGGTCGACGCGCTGGACCGCACCGGCGGCGAGCCGGCGTTCATTCCGGCCCGACACGAGGAGACCGCCTCGTTCATGGCCACCGGGCACGCCAAGTTCACCGGCGGCATCGGGGTCTGCCTCGCCACCCACGGGCCCAGCGCCGTCCAGCTGCTCAACGGCCTCTACGACGCCAAGCTGGACAGCAAGCCGGTGGTGGCCATCGTCGGGGAGGACATCTCGGGGCCGCTCGGCGGCGCGCACCAGGAAATCGGGCTGAGCCGGCTCTTCGGGGACGTGTGCAACCAGTTCGTCCGGTACGGCCGCAGCCCCGATGAGGTGGGGGCGCTGCTGGACCAGGCGTTCCGGACGGCGGCGGCGACCCGCAGCCCGACGTGCGTGGTGCTGCCCCGGCAGTTGCAGGAGGCGCTGGTGCCCGACCTGCAGTCGTACGGTGCCGGGGTGATCACGGCGACCCCGGGCGAACCGCTGGCCCGGGTCCTGCCGCACGAGGTGGACCTGGACGCCGCCGCGCAGCTGCTCGGCGGCGGCCAGCGGACGGCGATCCTGGTGGGCCAGGGCGGTCGGGACGCGGCCGCCGAGATCATCGAGATCGCCGACCGGCTGGGCGCCGGGGTGGCCACCTCGCTGCTCGGCAAGCCGGTGCTCGACGAGCGGTTGCCGTTCCACACCGGGGTGCTCGGCGAGGTCGGCACCCCGGCGGCGGCCGAGCTGATGGGTGGTTGCGACACACTGCTGATGGTCGGCACCAACGACCCGTGGACCGACTACTTTCCGATGCCCGAGCAGGCGCGCACGGTGCAGATCGACATCGACGGTCGCCGGATCGGCACCCGCTACCCGGCCGACGTGCCGCTGGTCGGTGATGCCGCCGAGACGCTGCGGGCGCTGCTGAGCCGACTGCGCGGGCGGCCCGAACAGCAGTGGCGCGCCACTGTGGAGAGTTCGGTGGACCGCTGGCGGGAGGTCGCCGCCGAGCGCGCGGCCGCCGCCGCGGACCCGGTCAACCCGCAGCTCGTCCTGCAGGAGTTGTCGGCCCGGATGCCGGGCACCGGCGCGGTCGCCGTCGACGTCGGCTCGGTCCTCTACTGGTACGCCCGGCACCTCACCCTGCCGCCGGGGGTCAACGCGCAGCTGTGCGGAACCCTCGGCTCGATGGGCTGCGCGCTGCCGTACGCGGTGGCGGCCAAACTGGCCGCGCCCGACCAGCCGGTGGTCGCGCTGGTCGGTGACGGGGCGATGCAGCTCAACGGCCTCGCCGAACTGATCACCGTCTCGCACCTCTGGCAGCAGTGGCACGACCCACGGCTGGTGGTGCTGGTGCTCAACAACCGGGACCAGAACGGCATGGGCGGCGGGCGACAACCGTCGTCCGACCCGACCCACCGCCGCCCCGACGTGCCGTACGCCGGGTGGGCCCGGCTGCTGGGGCTGCACGGGGTGCGGGTGGACCGTCCGGAGCTCGTCGGCGCGGCCTGGGACGAGGCCCTCGCCGCGGACCGTCCCTGCGTACTGGAGGCGGTCGTCGACCCTGCGGTGTCGCTGGCGCCGCCGGAGCCCGCCTTCGCCGACCTGCGGGGCCTGTACGCCGAGGGCGCTCCGGCCCGGAAGGTCCGCGAGCAGGTGGAGGTCACCGCGAACGCCGACGACCTCGTTTAACCACCCTGGACCAGGGCATCAGTAGCGGCCCGACGACGCTGGAGGTCTTATGTCCGAGCCCGCCGACCGCCGCTACGGTCCCGCGACCCTGCCGACGGCCCGGGGTCCGCTCTCCGCGGCGGTCGTGGCGGCTCTGCGGCACCCGCCGCATGACCTGCCGGTCGATCTCGGCGTTGACCTCTACCCGACGGACCCGTTCACCGACGAGGACCTGCAGCTGACGCTGTTCCTCTGCTACGAGCTGCACTACCGGGGCTGGCGCGGGGTGGACGAGTCGTGGGAGTGGCAGCCGACGCTGCTGGCGCTGCGGGCCCGCTGCGAACGGGTCTTCGAGGCGGCGCTGCGTCGGCTGGTCGGCGCGCCGTCGGTGCCCGCCGCCGGGGTGGCGGCCGGCCTGGCCGACCTGGTCGCGGCCGACGACGGGCCGTCGCTGGCCGCGACGCTGCAACGCCGCGCCGACCTCACCCAGTTCCGCGAGTTCGTCACCCACCGCTCCGTCTACCACCTGCGGGAGGCGGACCCGCACAGCTGGGCGCTGCCCCGCCTCGGCGGTCCGGCCAAGGCCGCGCTCGTGGAGATCCAGACCGACGAGTACGGCAACGGGCGGCTGGACCGGATGCACGCCGAGCTGTTCCGGGGCACCCTCGACCGGCTGGGCCTGGACACCGCCTACGGCGCCCACGTCGACGTGGCGCCGGCGGTGACGTTGGCGACCAACAACCTGATGTCGCTGTTCGGGCTGCACCGACGGTTGCGCGGTGCGCTGCTCGGGCACCTGGCCGCGTTCGAGATGACCTCCTCGCTGCCGAACCGTCGCTACGGCAACGGGTTGCGCCGGCTCGGCTTCGACGAGGTGGCCACCCGCTTCTACGACGAGCACGTCGAGGCCGACGCGGTGCACGAGCAGATCGCCGCGCACGACATGTGCGGTGGCCTGGTCCGCGTCGAGCCGGCCCTCGCCCCCGATGTGCTCTTCGGCGCGGCGGCCGGGCTCGCCGTGGACCGGCTGTTCGCCGTGCACCTGCTGAACAGTTGGGCCGCCGGCCGTAGTTCGCTGCGCGCAACCGCAACGCCGGCCGTGCCGCCCACGGTCTCGATTGTCGCGTCGCCCGAGGTGGCCCCGCCCGCGCTCGTCTGATCCGAGGGGCTTGGCGCATCCGGGAAGCCCTTCGGATCACGCGCGGGTGTGTGGGGTCGGCAGGCATAGACGCCCGACTGTCGGGTGGGGCGTGCCGTGCCCGGTCCGTCCTTTGCTCTGCACCCGCCCGCGCACCACGCACGGTCCGTAACTGGCGCATGGGCGGGTGCAGAGCAAAGGGGACGTGCCTCTGGTGTGGCCCCTCCGCGTCCTCCCGCACGCTGCCGCGGCGACGTGGGGTCAGCCCTCGCGGGTGGTGCCCGCGCGGAAGTTGATCGCCTTGTGGGTGCCGTCGCAGAACGGCTTGAGCGCCGACTTTCCGCACCGGCACAACGCCACAGTGCCCCGCCGCGCGTCGATCTGCTCCCCGTCCGGGGTGACCAACGCGAAGTCGCCACGGACCAGCAGCGGTCCGTCCTCGTACGGGGTGATCGTGGCGGCGGCTGGCTCGCTGGTGTCGTCGGTGCGCATGGCCCCGGAAGTGCCCGTCCTGACCCTGGCGAAACCCGCGCCGCCGAACGCCGGTCATGACCGGGGCACCCCGCTGACCAGCGGAATGTGCCGCCGGGTGGGTGATGCCCCGTTTGAACCCCATCGGGACGGGAAGCCGGGCCGCGTGGTGAGCGAACGAGGCAAGGTGGGGCCGGTGCACAAGGTGCACAAGGGGCTCACGGCCGATGGCGCCGGTCTCGCCGGCGACCGGGTCGTGGCCGCGGGCAGCTCCGCCCGGGTGCTGGTCGCCGCCACCGCCCGGGCGCTGCGCGGGGTCGACTGCGCCGACCTCGGGCACACCGGGCCGACGTCGCGGTTCCCCGGCGCCCCCGAGCCCGTACGCCGTGCCGCGGTCACCCGCGCCGCCGGCCGGGTCGCGCTCACAGTGGCCCAGATCGACGAGGTGGACGCCGCACGGGTGGCCCGCTGGTTCGTCGACCAGTACCCCCGTCGCCGCTACCCCGGGGTGCTGATCGGCTCTCCGCACGGCGCGGCCGCGCACCTCGCGGTGGCCCTCGGCGTGCCGTGGCTGCCGGCGGGCTTCGAGATGACGGCGCACTGGTCCGACGGCGGGGTGGACCGCCCGGCGGACGCCGCGGAGCATGGCGCGGCACTCGCCACCCGGTTGCTCGCCGGCAACGCCGACCTGCACCTGCGCCAGGTGCACTGCCCGGCCAGCCGGGGCGCGCTGACCGGGGCGACCGTGTCGCTGACCGCCGCGTGGAGGGCCCTACCGGCCGCGTACGCGCGGTTCCTGGCCGACCTGCTGCTGCCGGGTGCCCCCGTGCTGCTGGTCCGCGACGCGCGCACCTGGCCGGTGCTGGAGCGTGGACCGGGGCACAGCTTCCAGGTCGGCTGCCCGGGCAGTGGGCTGGACCCGGTGGACTTCCACCCGGACAGCCACGCGTTGCGGCAGGTGCTGCGCTCCGCCGGCGGCGACGCGACCCGGTGGGAGCCGCCGGAGGTGACAGTGCCCTCCGCGTACGCCGAGCACGGCGTCGACTCGGGCTTCGAACTGGCCGCGCGGGACTGGTCCACCCGGCACCAGCACCCGCTGCACCGGGTGTTGGTGCCCCGGCCGGCGGCGCTGAGCGCGGGCGTGGCCGACCTGTACCGGCGGTGGCTGCGGCGCGCCGGCAAGACCGGTGACCGGTTGGTGGTGGAGTGCGGTCGACTGCTCGACCCGTGGCAGGTGGTGCGGGCGGGGCTGGTGCCGTACTGGTGTGAGAACGCCACCCGCCGCAACGTCGACGAGGCCGAGTGGTGGCTCGCCGGCAGCGAGGCGTTCAGCTCGGTGGACGTGCTGCCCGAGCCGCCCGGGGTGCGCTCACCCGCGCTGGCCGGGCTGCCGCAGTGGCTGGCCGTGGCCGGGTTCGGCCGGCGGCGTCGGGCGCTGGACCGCACCACCGCCCGGGGTTACCCGGTCACCTCGGTGCCCACCCGCCGGGCCACCGAGGTGCTGCGCGCCCAGCCGTACGACCTGCCCGCGCCGCCCCCGCTGGGGGTCGCCGAGGCACTGGCCGTGCTCCGCGACAGCGGCGGTCACCAGGGGTTGTTGGTCTCCTGAGACGGAGCACGCCGAAACATCCTCGCGAACCCGGGGTCCCGTGATTGAGTACCTACGGAGCGGGAACATCGCTGGCTGCGACGGCCTGATTGCGCTGCGTAGATGCGGTGTCGCCCGCTGGCATCCCAGTCACTGACCCACTTTCCGGCCCGGTGCGTGGCTCGACCACGCGCACGACCGGTTTCCCGATCCGGGCGGGGGACCTTCCTGAGGGAGGCGCGGATGTTCGGACAGACGAGCACGACCACGACCACGACCCCACCACCACCCAACGATCGAGGTCTGGAGGATCTCGACGCGGCGGCGATGGCGTACGCGGCGCGGATCGCCGGGCTGCCGCCGGAGCGGCGGGGAGAGGCCCGGGACGACCTGGTGCGCTTCGCGCTGCCGTTCGCCGGCCGGCTGGCACGCCGCTACCGGGGGCGGGGGGAGCCGCTGGAGGACCTGGAGCAGGTGGCCCGGCTGGGGCTCGTCAACGCGGTCGACCGCTATGACCCGGAACGGGGCTCGTTCACCGCGTACGCCGCGATCACCATCGTGGGCGAGATCAAACGGCACTTCCGGGACCGCACCTGGGGTGTGCACGTGCCCCGCCGACTGCGGGACCTGATCCTCGAGGTGGGGCAGGCCACCGCCGCCCTCACCAGCGAGCTGTCCCGGGCCCCGTCGGTGGCCGAGCTGTCGGCCCGACTGGAGACTCCGCAGGAGGAGATCCTCGCCGCCCTGGAGTCGGCGGCCGGCTACAGCCCGGCCTCGCTGAACGCGCCGGTGGGTGGGGAGAGCTCCGCCGAGTTCGGGGACCTGGTCGGCGAGTCCGACAACGCCCTCGAATCCGTCGACGACCGGGTGACGGTGAGCGGCCTGCTGCACCGACTGCCCTGGCGTGAACGCCGGATCCTCGCGATGCGCTTCTACGGCAACCAGACCCAGGCGGAGATCGCCGCCCGGTTCGGCATCTCGCAGATGCACGTGTCCCGGCTGCTGTCGCGGGCACTCACCTGGCTGCGCCAGGCGATGCTCGCCGACGCGCCGCCGCCCTGGCAGAACGGCGCCGCCGAACCCGACCCGGGCAAGACCCGGATCTCGGTCAAACAGAACGGCGACTCCGTGGTGGTCGAAGTCGGCGGCGAGATCGACCGCGACGGCGCGGACCAACTGCGCCGGGCCATGCTGGAGGCGGTCACCGGCCAGCCCAGCGAAGTGGTCGTCGACCTGGTCGGCGCGGGTGGCTTCGACGCCGGTGGGATCGCCGCGCTGATGGCCGGTCGGGACGCGGCGGAGCGGACCGGGGTGCCGCTGCGGCTGACCCGGGTCCAGCCCGCGGTACGCCGCTCGCTCACCGCCGCCGGCCTGTCGCCGGCCCGGGACTGACGCACACGGACAAGCGAAGGGCCGACACCCCGTTGGGTGTCGGCCCTTCCGCGCGTACCCCCGGTCAGTGCTCTTCGGGGTTGCCGTCGCTGTGCGGGTGGCGCCAGCGCTCGTGCGGCTTCGGCGCGTCCTCGGCGTCCTGCGGTGGGTCGCTCTGCTCGAAGCTCGGCCGGCGAACGCCCTCGGGCTCCGGCACGTCCACCGGCCGGGCGCCGGAGCGCGGCGCCGGCTGGTAGTCGACAGCGTCGCGGGCGCCGTGCGCGCCCTCGGCGGACGGCGACTCCGGGGCGTGGTGCTCCATCCGGAACTCCTCGGCGAACTGCTGTGGCGGCTTGGTGGTGCGCTGCGGTAGGTCGCGGCCCAGATCGGCGACGAGCGGGCCGTACTTCAGGTCGAAGGCGGGGCGCTCGGAGCGGATCCGGGGCATCCGGTCGAAGTTGCGCAGCGGCGGCGGGCAACTGGTGGCCCATTCGAGGGAGTTGCCGAAGCCCCACGGGTCGTCCACCGTCACCACCGCCCCGTACCGCCAGGACTTCCAGGCGTTGTAGATGAAAAAGAGGGTGGACAGGCCGAGGATGAACGCGAAGATGCTGGAGATCGTGTTCAGGGTGGTGAAACCGTCGGTGGGCAGGTAGTCGGCGTACCGACGCGGCATGCCCTCGCTGCCCAGCCAGTGGTGCACCAGGAAGGTGCCGTGGAAGCCGATGAACATGGTCCAGAAGTGCGCCTTGCCGAGCCGCTCGTCGAGCAGGCGCCCGGTCATCTTCGGCCACCAGAAGTAGTAGCCGCCGAACAGGGCGAAGACCACTGTGCCGAACACCACGTAGTGGAAGTGCGCCACCACGAAGTAGCTGTCGTGGGTGTGCCAGTCGACCGGCGGGCTGGCCAGCAGGACGCCGGTGAGGCCGCCGAGCAGGAAGGTGACCAGGAAGCCGATGGCGAACAGCATCGGCGTCTCGAAGGTGAGCTGGCCCTTCCACATGGTGCCGATCCAGTTGAAGAACTTCACGCCTGTGGGCACCGCGATCAGGTAGCTCAGGATGCTGAAGAACGGCAGCAGCACCTGGCCGGTGGCGAACATGTGGTGCGCCCAGACCGTCATGGACAGCACGGTGATCGCGATGGTGGCCAGCACGATCCCCGTGTAGCCGAAGAGCGGCTTGCGGGAGAAGACCGGGATGATCTCGGTGATGATGCCGAAGAACGGCAACGCGATGATGTAGACCTCGGGATGGCCGAAGAACCAGAACAGGTGCTGCCAGAGCATCGGGCCGCCGGTGGCCGCGTCGTACACGTGCGCGTTGAGCAACCGGTCTGCCGAGAGCGCCAGCAGCGCGGCGGCCAGCAGCGGGAAGACGAGGATCACCAGCACGCTGGTGAACAGCATGTTCCAGGTGAAGATCGGCATCCGGAACATGGTCATGCCGGGCGCGCGCAGGGTGAGGATCGTGGTGATCAGGTTGACCGCGCCGAGGATGGTGCCGAGCCCGGAGACGACCAGGCCGAGCACCCACATGTTCGCACCCACGCCGGGGCTGTTCTCGACGCTGCTCAGCGGGACGTACGCGGTCCAGCCGAAGTCCGCCGAGCCGCCCGGGGCGAGGAACCCGCCGACGACCATGAGGCCGCCGAAGAGGTACAGCCAGTAGGCGAGCGCGTTGAGGCGGGGGAACGACACGTCCGGCGCGCCGATCTGGATCGGCACGATGTAGTTGGCGAACCCGAACGCCGCCGGCGTGGCGAACAGCAGCAGCATCACCGCGCCGTGCGAGGTGAAGAGCTGGTTGTACTGCTCGGAGGAGAGGAACTGCATCCCCGGGCGGGCCAGTTCGGCCCGGATCAGCATCGCCTCCAGACCGGCCAGCAGGAAGAACCCGAAGGAGGTCAGCAGATACAGCAGGCCGATCTGCTTGTGGTCGGTGGTGGCGAGGAACTTGATCAGGGAGTTGCCGGGGATCGGCGCCCGTACCGCTCCCGGGAAGCCCCCGAAACGTGCCGGTGCCAGGATCGCCGGGCCCCGATCGCGACCGGGTTCCGTGGTTACCCGCTTGGGCATGGCTGCTCACCCCGTCGTGACGGCAGAAAGGACGGGCGTGCCTACCCGACCCTCGCACCATGTAACCAGGCCAGAGCGGTAAATTCGGTCAGAACGCTGGTACCGGGCGCAAGCGCCTCGAACGCTCAGGTTGCCGGCAGCATCGCCCAGACGGCCTTGCCCTGACCGGCCGGCACGCTGCCCCACCGCTGGGTCAGCTCCCGGACCAGCATCAACCCTCGCCCACCCTCGGCGTGCAGGTCCGTCCCGCCCGCACGGGCCTGGGCGCTGCTGCCGTCCACCACCGCCAGGTGCAGATACGGCCGGCGCAGGGTCACCGTCACGTGCATCGGCGTGCCGGCGTGGCGCACCACGTTGCCCACCAGCTCACTGAGCACCAACGCGGCCGGGCCGGACGCGTCCGGCAGGTTCCACCGAGCACACGCCTCGGTGACCAGCTCCCGGGCCCGTCGGCAGGCCCCGGCTACCGGCTCCAGCCGGGCCCGCATCCGCAACGTGGACGTCGTGCCGGCCAACCGGGTCGCCTCCGCGCAATCCGCGGAGACCGAAAGCACCCGGCACGCGGTCGACTCGGCCAGCCATCGTGCGGCGACCGGCGACGGGGAGCAGAGCAGCACCGGCACCGCCGGCCACTCCTCGGCCCGGCGGGCGGTCGCGGCGAACACGGACAGCGCCAACCGGTCCTCCACGCTCACCCCGGCCATGTCGACGACCAGCGCCTCCGGCTGGTCGACCAGCGCGTCGCTGAGCGCCCGGTGCACCGAGCGCATCGTGCCCAGGTGCAGCGGGCCGGTGAGCCGGACGACCGCCACCGGTGCCGTGGTACGCACCTCGCAGGTGATCCCGCTCGACATCGGCGCCTCAATTCGCTGCTGGGTCGGGATCTGCCAACTACCCGAGGCCGCTCCCGACGAAACCGGGACCGACGGCGGGGCGACGCAGGTCACGGTGCGCAACACCCAGGTCACGGACGCGATCGGCCGGTCCGGCAGGGGCTCGGCGGTCAGCGACGGGGCCGGCCGGTCAGGAGGCCCAGTGCGATCATCCCGACGCCGAGACCCAGGTGCAGCCAGCCGTCGGCGTCGTTGACCGGAAGCACGTTCGCCCCGGTGTCGTGATCCACCGCCAGCCCGTAGAGCCACAGCACCAGGTAGACCGCGCCGCCGCCGATCAGGAACGCCCGAGCGCCGGTGACCGTCCGGGCCAACAGCAGACCCACCACCCCGTACGCCAGGTGCACCAGGTTGTGCAGCACCGACACTTGGAAGACGCCGAAGAGGAACGCGCCCGAGTCGTGGCCGGCGAAGCGCAGCGCGTCCATGCCGGTGGTGATCCCCGGCACGAAGCCGAGCACGCCGACCAGCAGGAACAGCACCCCCACCGTCGCCGCCGCGCGACGGACCGGCGGTTTGCCGTCGGCCGGGTTCGGTCGGGCCCGCGAGTGCGCCATCGGTCCGACCATTCCCGGCTCCTCGTCGCGCGGCGGGCATGAGCGCAGCCGCCTACCCGCTGGCGCGACCGGCAAACCGGCCGGCTCCGCCGTCGGTCAGGCCGGCAGCAACCTCGGCGCGCTCGCCGACTGCCGGACCCGCTCGTACAGCTCGACGTAACGCTGCGCCATGACCGCGGGCGTGAAACGCTGCGCGGCCACCCGCCGGCACTCGTCGGGGTCGAGCAACTCGGCGGCGAGGACGAGGTCGCCCAACTCCTCCTCGTCGGTGGTGAGCAGCCCGGTGCGGCCGTGCTCGATCAGCTCCGGCAGGCAGCCCCGGGCGGTGGCCACCACCGGCGTACCCAGGGCCAGCGACTCGACGACCGCAGTGCCGCCCGGCTCTTCCCACCGCAGCGGGAACAACGACGCGCGGGCGCTGGCGAGCAGGTCGTCGCGCTCCTGGCCGGCCACGGTGCCGACCCAGCGGACCAGGTCACCGTCGACGTGCGGTGCCACCTCGTCGAGGAAGAACCGCACGTCCGGGTTCTGCCGGGCCTCGTCGCCGGCCGCGGCCAGGTCGGCCGGCCGGTGGTACGGCCCGACGGGGCCGGCCAGCACCAGCGGAATACCGACCCGGTGCGCGAGCCGGGCGCCCACGTCCTGTCCCTTGCCCGGGTTGATCCGGCCCAGGATGAGCAGGTGCTCGCCCTTGTCCGGTCGGGGCCGCCGGTCGGCGTCGACGGCGAGCGGCGTGGACAGGTGCACGTGCCCCACCGAGTGCTCCCGCAGCGCCAGTGGGGCGCGAGCCAGCTGCGACGCGGAGACGCCGTTGACCCGGACCCGGTCGCCGCCGTCCAGGCTGCCGTAGAGCGCCGGATGCTTGGCCAGGTCCCAGTGCAGGGTGTGCAGGGTCGGCGGTCCGGCCGGCCCCATCGCGGCGAGGGTGGCCAGGCCGACCGCCTCGACGTGATCGTGCACCAGGTCGATGTCGTCGCGGGAGTGCAGCTCCCGGACCACCCCGGCCAGGTGTGCCTGGGCGATCCCGCAGACCTGGTTGTACGGCCGCTGCAACGCGGCGAACTGCCCGTCGGCGAACACCGAGAGCTGCTCGTCCACCGGCAGGGTGCTGCTGCCCACCGAGGCGAGCACCACCCGTACGCCGAGTCGCCGCAGCTCCGGCACCAGCGTGGCGATGACGTTCTCGATGCCCCCGTAGCCGGGCGGTGGCACCGACAGCCACGGGCCGGCGTTCATCAGCACGGTGAGGCTCGTCGCGCTCACGCGGCGGCCACCCGGCGGCGGGGCACCCGGTGGCGCAGTTCGGCCAACGGCGGACGCTCCTCGATCGACACGTCGCTGACCACGATCTCGCGGTCCAGGTTGGGCAGGGTGTCCGAACCACCGCGACGGAACTGGGTCAGCAACGCCTCCGGCGTGAACCCGGGGGTCGCCCACCCGCGCCGCTGCAGCCGGGACCAGGCGGTCAACATGATCTGCGCGGACATCCGACCCAGGGCGGCGGTGTCCTGGTGGCGGTGCTTGCGCTCACCGAGGTCGACCTGCGCCAGCGCGTCCAGACCGACCAGGTCCAGCAGGTCGATCATCATGGCCGTCTCCACCCCGTACCCGGAGACGAACGGCACCTGGGCCAGCACGTCCCGGCGAGCCGCGTACTCACCGGCGAGCGGCTGCACGAAGCCGGCCAGCTCGGGCCAGAAGAGGTTGAGCAGCGGCCGGGCCATCAACTCGGTCACCCGGCCTCCGCCGTCCTGCTCCACGCTGGCGGTGCCCACCAGGGGCCGGTGGTAGAAGCCCTTCACGAAATCGACCGACGGGTCGGTCAGCAGCGGGCCGAGCAGCCCGCTCACGAAGTGCGGTCGGAACTCCCGCAGGTCGGCGTCGATGAACGCCACCACGTCTCCCTCGGCGGCGGCCAGCCCGGCCCAGAGCGCGTCGCCCTTGCCGGTGAGCCGGGGCAACCCCCGGGTCATCGCGTCCTGACTGACCACCTCCGCGCCGGCGGCGCGGGCCACCTGGGCGGTCCGGTCCGTCGAGCGGGAATCCACCACGATCAGCTCGTCGACCAGGGCCACCCGATCCATCAGGTGCTCCCGGATGGTCGACACGATCGCGCCGACCGTGGCCTCCTCGTTGCGCGCCGGCAGCACCACGCTGACCCGGGTCTCACCCTTGGCGCGCATCAGCCGACGGGTCGGCCAGTCCGCCGCGGATGTCGTCCGGTACGTGGCCCACGCCTCCACCACCGGCGACACACTCGATGTCATATCCCGCACGGGCACCCCTCCGTTCGTGCGTGGAAAAACCGAATTTGGTTGTTCCCATTTCTCGTCACGCGCTAACCGCATTCTCGGCAACAGCTTGATCACAGAGGTGACGACAATTCGTTCCCGGGGGATGAACGTTTGATTGCGCACAGCCCAGGGGACTGCTCCCATCGCACATGAAACGTCTTCGAAGGGGTGTCGGGATGCGGAAATGCCGGGTGGGTCTGGTCGGGGCCGGCGGCGTGGCACAGCGTCACGCGCGGGTGCTGACCGGGTTCGACGACGTCGAGCTGGTCGGGGTCACCGACGTCGCGCCGGAGGCCGCGTCCGCGCTGGCCGCACAGCACGGCGGGCGGGCCTGCGCCGACGTCGCCGAGCTGCTGGCCGTCGATCTGGACGCCGTGTACGTCTGCGTGCCACCGTTCGCGCACGGTCCCGCTGAGGAGGCGGTGATCGAGGCCGGGCTGCCGATGTTCGTGGAGAAGCCCGTCGCTGTCGACCTGAGCACCGCCGAGCGGATCGCCGACCTGGTCGCGCGGCGTGGGCTGCGCACCGCCGTCGGCCACCACTGGCGCTATCTGAGCGTGCTCGACCAGGCCCGCGACCTGCTCGCCGACCGTCCGGTACGGATGGTCAGCGGCGCCTGGCTGGACAAGGTGCCGCCGGTGGCGTGGTGGTCGCGGCGGGACCGCTCCGGCGGGCCCGTGGTCGAGCAGGCCGCGCACGTGCTCGACCTGATCCGCGTGCTGGCCGGAGAGGTCACCGAGGTCACCGCGTACGGCAACGGCACCCCACCGCCGGTCGACGGCGCCGACATCGACTCGGTGACCACCGCCGCGCTGCGCTTCGCCGACGGCGCGGTCGGCACGCTCAGCGCCGCCTGCGTCCTGGGCTGGAAGCACCGCGCCGGCCTGGAGATCCTCGCCGACGGGCTGGCCCTCGCGATCACCGAGGACGGGCTGTCGATCCGCGACGCCGACGGCGAACGGCACGTCCCGGCCGACCCCGAAGCCGCCCGGGTGGCGGTGGACCGCGCCTTCGTCGACGCCGTCCGCGGCATCGGCGACGACGTGCGAGTCCCGTACGCCGAGGCCCTCGCGACCCAGCGCCTGGCCCTCGCGGTGTCCGACTCGGCCCGTACCGGCACCACGGTGCGGCTCGCCACCGCGACCGCGCCGGCGGCGCTCGCGACGGGGGTGACAGTCGATGCGTGACAAGGTCGTGGTGGTCACCGGTCCCGGCCGGGTCGACCTGATCGAGCAGGACGCCGCCCCGCTGCGCCCCGGCACGTTCCGGGTCGAGACGCTGTTCAGTGGTGTCTCCGCCGGCACCGAGCTGAGCTACGTCAAGGGCACGAACCCCTACCTGAACGTCACCTGGAACGCCGACCTGGGGCTGTTCCAGCCGGGCGCGGCCAGCACGCCCTACCCGGTCACCCGACTCGGCTACATGCAGGTCGGCCGGGTGGTGGAGAGCGAGACCCCGGCCGTCGCGGTGGGAACTGTCGGCGCGATGACGTACGGGCACCGCACCGGCTGGCTGGCCGACCCGGTCGCCGAACGGTTCGTGGCGCTGCCCGACGACCTGGACCCGCTGCTCGGCGTCTACGTCGCGCACATGGGGCCGATCTGCGCCAACGGTCTGCTGCACGCCGCCGCCGACCTGCACGGCACCGACGTCCGCACGCTCGGCGACGGGGTACGCGGCCGACGGGTCGCCGTCGTCGGCGCCGGTGTCGTGGCGCTGCTGACGGCGTTGTTCGCCCGGCGTAACGGCGCAGCGTCGGTGGTGGTGCTCGACCCCACCCCACACCGCCGCCAGGTCGCCGAGGCGCTCGGCCTGGAAACCCTCGACCCCGACGCTGACGACCCGGCGGTGGTGCTCAAGACCCGTTGGGCGCACACCGCCGGCGACCGGGGCGCCGACGTGGTGTTCCAGTGCCGGGGGCAGGCGTGGGCGCTGCACCTCGCCCTGCGGCTGCTGCGGCCCCAGGGCACCGTCATCGACCTCGCCTTCTACCAGGGCGGCGCGGACGCGGTCCGCCTCGGTGAGGAGTTCCACCACAACGGGCTGTCGCTGCGCTGTGCCCAGATCGGCCGGGTTCCGCGCGGGCTCGCACCCACCTGGGACCGCGAACGGCTCTCCGCCGAGACCGTCGACCTGCTCAGGACGTACGGCGATGGGATCCGCAAGCACCTCGTCTCGGCAGTGGTGCCGTTCGACGAGGCGCCCGCCCTCCTGACCGGCCTGGCCGACCGTCGTCGCCAGGAGCTTCAGGTGGTGCTCGCCGTCTGACCCGCCGTCGCCGCGTGCCGGGGGCGGCTACCGTTCGCGACATGAGCACCGTGCAGGACCGGCCGGTTCCCGGCGACACCTCGACCGACCGACCGGCCGGCGACAAGCCCGCGGGCCGGTCGGTCGGCCTGGCCGCGTTGCTGCCGTACCTGCGGGAGCATCGCGGCACCCTGGTGGTGGTGGGCGCGCTGTCGCTGATCGGCTCGGCGGCGTCGTTGGCGCAACCGCTGCTCACCCGCTCGGTGCTCGAGCGGATCGGCGCCGAGCAGGGCGTGTCCCGGCTGGTGGCGGTGCTGGTGGCCCTGGTGGTGCTCGGCGCGGCGATCGGTGGGCTGCGCGACTACCTGCTGCAACGCACCGCTGAGGGAGTGGTGCTGGGCACCCGGCGTCGGCTCGCCGGTCACCTGCTGCGGCTGCCCATCGCCGAGTACGACCGCCGACGTACCGGCGACCTGCTCTCCCGGGTCGGCTCGGACACCACACTGCTGCGCGCCGTCGTCACCTCCGGGCTGTTCGAGACGGTCACCGGGGCGGTGACGGTGGTCGGCGCCGGCACGGCCATGGTGCTGCTCGACCCGCTGCTGTTCGGCGTCACCCTGCTCGGGGTGGCGCTGGGGTTGGTCTTCGCCGCCACCTTCGCCCGCCGGGTCCGGGCGCTGGCCCGGGTCGCCCAGGAGCGGATCGGCGAGATGACCTCGGCGGTGGAGCGGGCCATCTCGGCGGCCCGGACCATCCGCGCCAGCCGCGCCGAGAGCCGGGAGACGGAGACCGTCACCGGCAGCGCGCGGGAGGCCTACGCGGCGGGGCTGCGGGTGGCCCGGGTGCAGGCGCTGGTCGGCCCGATCGGCTCGGTCACCGTGCAGGGCGCGTTCCTGCTGGTGCTCGGCATCGGTGGGGCGCGGGTCGCCGCCGGGGCGATCTCCGTCGGGGACCTGGTCGCGTTCGTCATGTACCTGTTCCTGCTGGCGCTGCCGTTGGGTCAGGTGCTGCGGGCGTACACCCAGTTGCAGTCCGGCCTGGGCGCCCTGCAGCGGATCGAGGAGATCCTCGACGTGCCCGCGGAGGGCGCTGACGACCGCCCGGCGTCCGCCGCCGCGACGGCGACCCCGCGCCGCCCGACCCCGATGATCGAGTTCGACCGGGTCGGCTTCGGCTACCCAGGCGGCGAGCCGGTGCTGCACGAGGTCAGCTTCGCGGTCCCCGCCGGCACCCGGACCGCCCTCGTCGGTCCCTCCGGCGCCGGCAAATCCACACTGCTGGCCCTGGTCGAACGCTTCTACGAGGTGAGCGCCGGCGCGGTCCGACTCGACGGCACCGACGTACGGGACCTGCCCCGCGACGCGCTGCGGGCCCGCCTCGGCTACGTCGAGCAGGAGGCTCCCGTGCTGGCCGGCACGCTGCGGGAGAACCTGCTGATCACCACCCCGGACGCCACCGACGACCGGTTGCGCGACGTCCTCGACGAGGTCAACCTGGGCCACCTGGCGCAGCGCACCGCGCTGGGCCTGGACGTGCAGGTGGGTGAGGGCGGCGTGCTGCTCTCCGGAGGTGAACGGCAGCGCCTGGCCATCGCCCGAGCGCTGCTCGCCGGCCCGCCGGTGCTGCTGCTCGACGAGCCGACCAGCAACCTCGACTCCCGCAACGAGGTCGCGCTGCGCCGCGCCATCGACGCCGTGGCCGTCCGCCGGACCCTGTTGATCGTGGCGCACCGGCTCGCCACGGTGGTCGACGCCGACCAGATCGTCGTCCTCGACGGCGGCCGGGTGGTGGCCGTCGGCACCCACGCCGAACTGACCGCCACCGACCCGCTGTACCGGGAACTCGCCAGCCACCAGCTGCTGGTCGGCTGACCGCGCCCCAGGAAGGCCGACTTGCCGGGCGGCCGGGCCGCGCGCGCCGCCCGGAATCGCGTACCGTTGCCGCTCATGGGTGTGTCGCAACGGTTCAAGAGCAAGTTCCGGCGGTTCCTCCAGCGCCCCGGCTCGACCGTGGATCTTGCTCCACTGGAGAAACTGCTCCCGGCGATCGAGGCGCGCGAGGCTGAGCTCACCGCGCTCGACGACGCCGAGCTGACCGCGGCCGCGGGTGCCGCCGTCGGTTACGAGGAGATCTGCGCCGTCGGCCGTGAGGCCGCCCGCCGTGGCCTCGACCAGCGGCCGTACGACGTGCAGCTGCTCGGCGCGATGTCGCTGCTCTCCGGCAAGGTCGCCGAGATGGCCACCGGTGAGGGCAAGACACTGACCGCCACTGTCGCCGCGTACGGGCACGTCCGGCTCGGCAACGGCCCGGTGCACGTGCTCACCATCAACGACTACCTCGCCCGCCGCGACGCCCAGTGGATGGAGCCGGTCTACACCCTGCTCGGTCTCACCGTCGGCTGGGTCAACGAGGCCTCCACCCCGCAGGAGCGGCGCGACGCGTACGCCTGCGACGTCACCTACGTCTCGGTCAGCGAGGCGGGCTTCGACTACCTGCGCGACCAGCTGGTCACCGACGTGGAAGACCGGGTGCAGCCCGCGCTGACCACCGCCATCGTCGACGAGGCCGACTCGATCATGATCGACGAGGCCCGGGTGCCGATGGTCCTGGCCGGCGCCGTGCCGGGCGAGCAGGACCCGGTGCACGCCGCCGCCGCGCTCGTGCGCGGCCTGCGCAAGGACAAGCACTACACGGTCGCCGAGGACGGGCGCAGCGTGGCGTTCACCTCCGCCGGCCTGGCCGCCATGGAGGCCAAGCTCGGCATCGACCTGTACGACGAGGAGCACGTCGCGCAGCTCTCCGCGGTCAACGTGGCGCTGCACGCGCACGCCCTGCTGCACCGTGACGTGGATTACATCGTCCGGGACGGCTCCGTCGAACTGGTCGACGAGATGCGCGGCCGGGTGGCCCAGCGCCGCCGTTGGCCGGACGGTCTCCAGGCCGCCGTCGAGGCCAAGGAGGGGCTGGACGCCACCGCCGAGGGCGAGGTGCTCGGCACCATCGCCATGCAGGCGTACATCGCGCTCTACCCGAAGGTCTGCGGGATGACCGCCACCGCGGTGCTGGTCGGCGACCAGTTGCGGGAGTTCTTCGACCTCGAGGTCGCGGTGATCCCGCCGAACACCCCGTGCATCCGCGAGGACGAGCCGGACCGCATCTACGCCACCCGGGCGGAGAAGGACGAGGCGCTGATCGACGAGATCCAGCGTTGGCACGCCAAGGGGCGGCCGGTGCTGGTCGGCACCCTGGACGTCAAGGAGTCCGAGGGGTTGGCCGCCGGGCTGAACGCCGCCGGGGTGCCCTGCGTCGTGCTGAACGCCAAGAACGACGACGAAGAGGCCGCGATCATCGCCGAGGCCGGCGCGTACGGCGCCGTGACCGTCTCCACCCAGATGGCCGGCCGGGGCGTCGACATCCGCCTAGGCGGCAGCGACCAGACCGACCAGGAGCGGGTCGCCGAGCTGGGCGGGCTCTACGTGATCGGCAGCGGCCGGCACGACAGCCGCCGGGTGGACGACCAGCTGCGCGGTCGGGCCGGCCGGCAGGGCGACCCGGGCGGCTCGGTCTTCTTCGTCAGCCTGGAGGACGACCTCGTCGTCCGGCACGCCGCCGACTCGGTGCCGGCCTCGCCGCGGATGAACGCCGACGGTCTGGTGACCGACGAGCAGGTCGACTACGCCGTGGAGCACGCCCAGCGTGTCGCCGAGGGCGTCAACCACGAGATCCACCGCAACACCTGGCGCTACAGCGTGGTGATCGAGCAGCAGCGTAAGGCGCTCGCCGCGCGCCGCGAGCGGTTGCTGACCAGTGACGTGGCCGCGGTGATGCTGCTGGAGAAGGAGCCCGAGAAGGCCGGCGAGATGGACGAGGACCTGCTCGCCCGTGCCGCCCGGTCGATCGCGCTCTACCACCTGGACCGGCTCTGGGCCGAGCACCTGGCCGAGCTGTCGGAGGTCCGCGAGGGCGTGCACCTGCGCGCGCTGGGCCGGCTCGACCCGCTGGACGAGTTCCACCGGGCCGCGGTGCCGGCGTTCAACGACCTGATCCCGGAGATCGAGGCCCGCACCATCGCCACCTTCACCGAGACCGAATTCGATGAGGACTGGCAGCCCGACGACGGCACCCTGGTCCGGCCCACCGCCACCTGGACGTACCTGGTGCACGACAACCCGTTCGGGTCCGAGCTCGACCGTCTGATCGCGTCGATCGGGCGGCGGCTCAGCGGCGCCTCGCGCTGACGTATCGACCATCGGGGCCCCGACCGCGCCTCCGCGGGCGACCGGGGCCCCGATTTACGCCGTTTCGACCCAGGTTTCCCAGGGTAGTAGGGCTGGTCGGTCGAGTCGGGAGAGAGCAGACGATGACACAGGTGACGATGCGTGCCGGGCAGGCGCGAGACGGCACGGAGGCTGCGAACCGGTGAATCTCGACACGCGCGAACCGGTGGTGCACACCCTCGGCGTCCTGGAAGCAGCCGCGCTGTTACGGGAGCTGACCGCCGGGCTGATCGCCCTGACCGACTTTGATGAGGCGCTGCTGGCCCTGGTCCGGGTCACCCGGGACGCCGTCGCCGGGGTGCGCTGGTGCGGGTTCACCGCCCTGCGGGCCGGCGAGCCGGCCGGGGTGGCCGCCTCCGACGAGGGGCTGGCCGGCCTGGACGACCTTCGACACGGGCCGGACACGCCCGCGCTGAGCGCGATCCACCGCCGCGAGATGATCCTCGCCGCCGACCTGACCGGTGAGCCCCGCTGGCCGGCCTGGACGGCGCACGCCCGCGACCTCGGCGTACGCGGGGTGATCTCCGCACCCGTCGACATCGACGACCAGGTCATCGGGGCGATCAACCTGTACGCCGCCGCGCCGGACCTGTTGACCCCGCAACACCAGTTGACCGCCATGCTGCTCGCCGAACACGCCGGCCTGCTGCTCGCCGCCGTCCGCGACCGCAACCGACAGCTCACCCTCGCCGGTGAACGGGACGCCTCACTCCTGCACGACGGGGTGGTGGGCCAGGCCGTCGGCGTGATCATGACGCAGCGCGGATGCCCACCAGCCGAGGCCCTCGACGTGCTGCGTACCGCCGCCTCGTCGCTGGACATCCCGCTGCGCGAGGTAGCCGAGCGCCTGGTCCGGACGGTCTCCCGCCAACGCGACAACTGACCCCGGCGGCGTCCTTCCCGTGGCCCCCGTCGGCTGGTCGGCCCGCCGGCCGCGTGGGCCCCGTGGGCCGTTGAGTCGCGTCGACGGGGTGACCGACTCGGTTTCAGCAAGTCGGGGTGTCACGCCCCGACGTCCTGAAACCCGAATCGACTGCCCCTCCCGCTGGCCCCACCCTGAACGGTTGATCATGAAGTTATTGCCCTCCGCTGCGGCGAGTCGCGGCAATAACTTCATGATCAACCGGGTGGGCGCCGGGGGGTGACCTTCCCGGAGACGTTTACAGCTATCGGTCTGGCCGTCCGGCCTTGGCAGGCGGCCGTGGTGCCCGTTCTCCCTGCCGGCGGCGAGTCGGGCGGCATCGTTTCGCCTCAACCGGCCCCGGGTAGCACTCTGGTCAGGTGAGCTGCGCCGACCCGGGGGAGGACCGATGCAGAGCCGGCTGCGGGTGCAGGGGCAACCGATCCAACCGATGCTGGTGACGTTCCCGCTCGGGCTCTTCGTCAGCGCCACCGTCTTCGACCTCACCGACGTGATCGGGGGGCCCGCGTTCCTCGGGGAGGTCGGCTACTGGACCGGCGTCGCCGCCCTCGTCGCCGCCGCGCTGACCGCCGTGGCCGGCATGGTCGACCTGTGGGACGTGCCGGGCGACCGTACCCGCCGCACCGCTGTCGCCTTCAACCTGGTGAACGCGGTGATGGCCGCGATGTTCCTGCTCACCTGCCTGGTCCGGTCGCACTCCCCGCAGCGCGGCGCGTCGGTCGCGATCCTGGTCACCGAGCTGGTCGCGCTGGCCGTCGGCGGGGTCGGCGTGCACCTGGGTGCCCGCCTGATGCGTCAGTTCGACAGCAGCCGCGCCGAGACCGGCGGCCTGGAGGCGCTGGCCGGCTCCACCGGCGAGATCGCCCGCCCCTGACCGACCTGCCGCCCTGGCCCGACCCACCCGTCGGGCCTGCTCGACCTGCTGCCCGCCCTGCCGCCCTGGCCCGACCCGCCTGTAGGGCCTGCTCGACCTGCTGCCCTGGCCCGACGCGCCCGTAGGGCCTGCTCGACCCGTGAGCCGGGCGGTCGGCCGGTCGGCGGGCCTGGTGCGCGGGGCCGGTAACCGTGCGACTGGTCGGTTTACCATCCCCGGATGACCTCCTCTCTGGACACGCTTCCGAAGATCGGCGCGCCCGCCACCCGGGCCCTGCACGGCGCCGGCTACACCGCGCTGCGCCAGCTCGCGGGCGTTCCTCGGACGGACCTGGCCGCGCTGCACGGCATGGGCCCGAAGGCGCTCGGGATCCTCCAGGCCGCCCTCGAGGAGCACGGGCTCGGCCTCGGCTGAGATCCACCGCGGACGCCCCGGCCGGACGCAGGCAAATGGGTTGCCGGCCGGGTGAGCGGCCGCAAGGCTGAGCGCCATGACCGCTGAGCGTGACGCAGAGGACTTGATCGCGGAGGCCGCCGCCGCGCCCGTCGATGGTTGGGGCTTCGGCTGGCTGGCTGGCCGGGCCACCGAGGAGCGTCCACACTGGGGGTACGCCCGGCTGGTCGCCGACCGGATGGCGCGGGCCGACGCGGCGCTGGACGTCGACACCGGCGGCGGGGAGGTGCTCGCCGAGGTGCCTCGTCCACCGAAGCTGCTGACGGCGACCGAGGCGTGGCCGCCGAACGTGGAGGTTGCCCGACGAACCCTGCGCCGGGTCGGCGCGTCGGTGGTCGCGGTCGCGCCGGACGGGCCGCTGCCGTTTCGTGGCGCCTCATTCGACCTGGTGGTCAGTCGGCATCCGGTGCGTACCGACTGGGTTCAGACGGCGCGGGTGCTGCGGCCGGGCGGGACGTTCCTGTCGCAGCAGATCGGGGCCGGCACCATGCGGGAGCTGAGTGAGGCGATCCTCGGGCCGCTGCCGCCTCCGACCCAGCGGCACCCCGAGCACGCGGTCGCCGCCGCCGAGGCCGCTGGCCTGCGGGTGGTCGACCTGCGTCGGGCCACGCTGCGGGCGACCTTCGCCGACATCGGCGCGGTGGTCTGGTTCCTGCGCAAGGTGATCTGGACGGTGCCCGGGTTCACTGTCGACCGCTACCGCGCACCACTGCGCGACCTCCACCACCGCATCGCCAGAGAGGGACCTTTCGTCGCCCACGCCCAGCGCTTCCTCATCGAGGCCACCCGCCCCTGACGGCCCACCCCCACCCGTCGATCTTGCACTTTCGGCACTCGCAAATGCCGCTGAACTGGGCAATTCGACAACCGAAACTGCAAGATCGGCGGAGAAAGGGCGAGGGCGTGGGTGGGGCGGGGCGGGGGTGAGGGCGGGAGTGAGGGTGAGGGTGAGGGCGGGGTTAGTGGTGGTGGGTTTGGTGGTGGGTTGCTAGGACGTCGGCGCCGAAGTCGCTGGCGGGGCGGCGCAGCACGGTGTGGGCGTGGTTGCCGTCCGCGGTGGTGTTGTCGTACTCGATCAGCAGGTCGTCGCCCTGCACCCGGTAGTAGTGCCGCCGCCCGGGGTGGGTCGGGCCGGCCCAGGCGAAGTGCAGCGGGCCGGCGTCCAGTCGGGTCGCCTCCCGGATGGCCAGCTCGGGCGGCAGCCGGTCGAGGTAGAGGGCAACCACCTGGTCGAGTAGCGCGCGGCCGGTCGGTCCCAGCCGCTCCGCCGGTACGCCGAGGGGCTCCAACGGCGCGTCGACCCGCCCACGGGTGGCGCTGATGATGTCCGCCGGCGCCTCGTCGGCGATGATCGCGGCGGCCCGCTCGGCGGGGCCCAGCGCGTCGAGCAGGGCGCGGGCCAGGTCCTCCTCCACACCGAGTGGGCGGGAAACCGGCCGGCCGGCGTAGCGGACCGCGGCCGGGTTGGCGCCGAAGAAGATCGGCGCGGGGGAGACCTGGCCGTCCACCACTGTCATGTTCACCGACAGGTGGTGCCCTTCGAGTCGCCACGCCCAACGGTCGTCGCGCGCCGGGTCACCGAACACGGCCACCCAGTAGTCGGCACTGTGTCGCCCGCGCTGCCAGCCCTCGGCCCGGTCCAGCACCTCCTCCAGCGAGATGATCGCCATCGCCTGTGCGTACGCCGAGGAGCTGAGTGCGGTGGCCAGCAGCCGGTGGGCGGCCTTGCGGGCGGTGACGTCGAGCTCGGCGAGGCAGACGCCCGGTCGGGGTCGGGGCCGGTATTCCAGCCAGCGTCGGGCCGCCTCGTCGTCGAACGCGTGCACGGCGCTCTCGCGGGCGGCGGGGTCGAGGGCGGTCAGCAGTGCGGTCGCGGCGGCCCGCATCTGCTCCGGCAGAGGATCTTCCACCGACCCTGTATACCGGCCGGCCGTGCCGGTGTCAGCCGACGCGCAGCAGCTCTGTCATCTCCGGCAGGTCGAAGAAGCGCGCGGTCTCGACGGCCGACGGGTTGCCGTGTGCCGGATCCGCGCCGGCGGCGAGGAGCGCGCGGACCGCTTCGGTGCTGCTGCGGAAGACCGCCGCCGCCAACGCTGTCTGACCTCGGTCGTTGGCCCGGGTGTGGTCGGCGCCGCGGCTGAGCAGGGCGGCCACCGTGTCCGGCTGGGAGTGGTACGAGGCCAGGATGAGCAGTGTGTCGCCCTTGTCGTTGGTGAGGTTTACCGGCAGGCCGGCGTCGATCTGCGCCGCCAGTTCGTCGGTGGCGCCGGCTCGGGCCAGGTCGAACATCCGGTGCGCGAACGCCAGCGTCTCGGCGTCGAGGTTCTCGGTCACCGGTCCAGGATAGGACGTGTCTTTCGGATCTTCGCCGGCCTACGACGGGCGCGGACGACGCCGTCCAGCCGCCTTGCCGGATCGCCGTCGGGGCCTCGTCTCGGCTCGACCAGATCCGGGAGACACGCCCCAGCCACACCGGTCCTGATAGGTTGCTCGGCCGGTGCGCTGGGGGAGGGTCCGATGGGTGAGACGGTGTACGTGGGCAACGCGGGCGTCGACGGCGCCACCAACGCTGGTTGGTTGCTCGGGCACTTCGCGCCGCCGGGGGAGATCCGGCACAGCACCGACGTCGAGGTGAAGTGGGGCGTGCATCCGCCCGGGCAGGCCCGGTCGCGGTGGGCGACCGGTGAGGTGCGCACCACTCTGCTCGTACTCGTCGAGGGGTGTTTCCGGGTGGAGTTGCCGGACCGGACGGTGCGGCTGGCCGCGCCGGGCGACTACGTGGTGTGGGCCCGTGGGGTGGACCATTCCTGGTTCGCCGAGCGGGCGTCGGTGGTGTTGACGGTGCGTTGGCCCTCGTTGCCGGGTTACCGCGCGGACCCACCGGTGCTGCGCTGATTCACCCGAGCGGCTGACCCTGCGTCCCATCAGACGGAATTACCTACTAAACCTATAGGCTTTGCCGTCTAGAGTACGAGGGCACCCCGCCGAACGACCCGCGAGGAACCGCCATGACGCACCACCGTCCGGAGCCCGACCTGCTCACCGTTGCCGCCGGATGGGCCGAACCGGCTTGCTGGCCAGTCGCGCTGCGTTTCGACCCCGCCGAGCGTTGGTACGCCCGCCTCGCCGTCACCGACGAGCACGAGGTGTGGGCGCTGAGCTGGCTGCCCGGGCAGGGCACCGACCTGCACGACCACGGCGGCTCCTCCGGGGCGTTCCGAGTGGTCAACGGCGCGCTCACCGAGGAGACGGTCAGCGCCGGTCGACTACGCCCCCGACTGCTGCCGGCCGGCGCGGGCCGCCGCTTCGGCCCCCGGCACGTGCACCGGGTGACCAACCGAGGCGTCGATCCAGCGGTCAGCGTGCACGTCTACCGGCCGGCGCTGCTGCGGATGACCCGCTATCACCTCCTCGACGGGCGGCTGCGGGTCGCCGAGGTCGCCGAGGCCGGCCGGTCCTGGTAGCCCGCGCACACCGAGAACCCCTGTCACCGGAAGGAACCGATAATGCAGACAACCGCCGAGCACTGTCCCGCCCCAGTGCCGCCACCGGGCTCCCGGGGCATCGACGAGATCCTGGCCGCCGCGCGGGCCCGGCTGCGCCGGCTGGACCCCGAGCGGGCGCACCTGGCGTACCGGGCCGGAGCGCTGCTGGTCGACATCCGCCCCGCCGCGCAACGGGCCGCGCACGGCGTGGTGCCGGGCTCGCTCATCGTCGAACGCAACGTGTTGGAGTGGCGCTTCGACCCACGCTGCGCGGCCCGGCTGCCGCAGGCAGTCGACTACGAACTGCCGGTGGTGATCCTCTGCCAGGAGGGCTACACCTCGTCGTTGGCAGCCGCCGCGTTGCAGGACGTCGGCCTGCACCGGGCCACCGATGTGGTCGGTGGGTTCGCGGCCTGGCGGATCGCGGGCCTGCCGGCCCTCGGCCCGACCCCACTGCACCACCCCTCTCCCCTCGCGTCCCCGGTCAACGCCGGCTGGGCGCGCCGCTGACCGTCACGCCACACCCGGCGTGGCGCGCGTACCGCCACTCAGGAGGCACCATGTCCGTCGTCGCCATCCCCACGCGCCGCCACCCCGGCGTGCGCCCGCCGGCCCGTCCGCGCACCAGCCCGACCCTGACCATCACCCTCGACCTCGTCCCCGGGCCGCTGAGCCCTCGGCTGGCCCGGCTGGTGCAGCTGCTCGGCGAGCTGGCCGAGTCGGGGGAGGGCCAACTGCGTGCCGTCGAGGACCCCGCGTCGGGGCCGCGACCGGCCCCGCGCCCCGCCGCGCCGCCCGCCGCACCGGACCACGTCCGCATCCTGGCCGGCTCGCGGATGGTCCGCCAAGGCGACCAGGTCATCGCGCTGACCCGCATCGAGTACGAGCTGCTGCTGTTCCTGGCCGAGCGGCCCCGCCGGGTCTTCACCCGCCTGCAACTGCTCTCCAGCGTCTGGGGCTACGAGCACGCGGTGGCCCGGACGGTGGACGTGCACGTCCGCCGGCTGCGGGCCAAGCTGGCCGGCTCGGAGGTGGTCACCACCGTCTACGGCGTCGGCTACCGGCTGGCCGACGAGGCGCCGATCAGCGTGGATCACAGCAGCTGAGCCCTGGTCCGGCGGCGATGTGACCGCCTGGTGAACCGGTCGGGGACCCCCGTAACGGGGCATCTCGACGACTCTGCTGTAATCATCAGGCCTCGTACGCAGAGCGAGCATTTGGCTCCGATGTGTTCGTCAATTGTCACATTCATGCAACGTAGCCGCCTCTTGACCCTCGCCCAGGCGCCGGGAAGCATCGATGAAGCGGCGTCCCGGGCCGTGGGGAGATACCCGGACCAGCCCAAGGAGGACCATGTCGGTCAGCCCCGCCTCGTCGCGCGCCGGATGGCATACGTCCCAACCCGCGGTGCCCGGTCGACCTCCCGGCGGCCAGCGTCGCCCGGCGAACACCGCAGCGCCCGTGCTCACCGTGACGCTGTCCATCCCACTGGCCTGTGAGGAGTCGCTGACCCCGGCGGCGCGCCGGCTGTTGGAGGCCGCTCGCGAGATGCTCGAGCGCGGCGAAGGCGTGATCATCGGCTCGGTCCCGGCCGAACGCCGCCCCGACCAGGCGCCCGCCAACCGGTCGCCGTCCCGCCCGATCAGCCCGACCATTCCCGCCCTGCACATCCTCGCCTCGTCGCGCTCGGTGCTGCGTGACGAGGAGCCGCTGCCGCTGACCCGGCTGGAGTTCGACCTGCTGCTGCATCTGGTCGCCCACCCGCGCCGGGTGTTCACCCGGCTGCAACTGCTCAACGCCGTCTGGGGCTACGAGCACGCCGGCGTGCGTACCGTCGACGTGCACGTGCGTCGGCTTCGCGGCAAGGTCGGCGTGGACGTCCCGCTGGTCACCACCGTCTACGGCGTGGGCTACCGGCTGGCCGACGACGCGCGGGTCACCATCGACCGCAGCGGCTGACCGGCGGCACCGCCGTACCCGGGCGCGGGGCAGGATGGTCCGGTGCGCATCCGCCCCATCTCGCCCGACCTGCTCGTCACCGAGCTGACCGGCCGGCTGGCCGACGCGGCGACCCGCGCCGCCGCCGGTCCCGCGCGGCTGCGGGTGGCAGTGGACGGCGCCCCCGCCGCCGGCGTCGACGACCTGGCCGCGGCGCTGGTCGACCCGCTGCGCGCCCAGGGTCACCCGGTGCTGCACGTCCGCGCCACCGACTTCCTGCGCCCCGCGTCGCTGCGCTTCGAGTTGGGGCGCACCAACCCGGACTCCTTCTACGAGGCCTGGGTCGACGAGGCCGGGCTGCGCCGGGAGGTGCTCGACCCGGCCGGTCCGGGCGGCAGCGGCCGGCTACTTCCGTCGCTCTGGGACGCCGACGCCGACCGGGCCAGCCGCGCCCGCTACGTCGACCTGGCCCCCGGCGGTGTCGTCCTGGTCAGCGGCTCGCTGCTGCTCGGCGGTGGCCTGCCCTTCGACGTGACCGTCCACCTGGAGGTGTCCCCGGCGGCGCTGCGCCGGCGCACCGAGCCGGCCCAGCAGTGGGCGCTGCCGGCCTTCGACAGGTACGCCGAGGAGGTCGTCCCGGCGAGCTTCGCCGACGTCGTGGTACGCGCCGACGACCCCCGCCGACCGGCGCTCGTGGAGCCCGGCGGGAACGACTGACAACAACCGAGAATTTGTCGGTTTGCACTGCTGATTCGGCGGGTACTCGCCCGGCTCACAGAGCGCGGGTGACCGCCCGCGCACCGAACGCGACAGTGACCGGGGCCCCGCGCCGCCGGCACCCGGTTCACCTTGAGCCACAGGCCCAGGAAAGGCAGGCAGCGATGCTCGTCCACGACACGGTCGGTACGACCCGGTCCCAGACGGAGATCGATCAGATCCGACAGTCGCTCCAGGCGCGCTACGACGAGCTGACCGCGGAGTACGACCAGGCGGTGCTCCAGAGCCAGGTGCTGCGGCTGGTGGAGGTCGGCGACACCGCCGGCGACGACCAGGCCGACAGCGGCACCAAGACCGCCGAGCGGGACACCGCCCAGTCCCTGTTGCGGACCATCCTCGACCGCCGCGCCCAGTACGAGCACGCCCTCGGCCGGCTCGAGGAGGGCACCTACGGCTGGTGCGAGGGCTGCTCGGCGGCGATTCCGGTGGAGCGGCTGGAGATCTTCCCGTCCGCCACCACCTGTGTGACGTGCAAGCAGACTCGCGAGCGGCGGGCGGCCTGAGCCACCCCAGCGGTTGCCGGTCGGTCCGCGACGCGATGGACTTCAGCCATGGGTGACATCCTCGTGGGCACCGCGTCCTGGACCGACCGCACACTGCTGGACTCGGGGTGGTATCCGCAGACCGCCGACACCCCGGAGAAGCGGCTGGCCTACTACGCCAAGCAGTTCCCGCTGGTCGAAGTGGACGCCACCTACTACTCGCCGCCCGCCGAGGCGACCGCGCGGCTGTGGGCCGAGCGCACCCCGGCCGGCTTCACCTTCAACATCAAGGCGTTCAGCCTGCTGACCGGGCATCCCACCCGGGTCAGCGCGCTCTACAAGGACCTGCGCCCGGAGACCGACAAGAAGAACGTCTACCCCGACGACCTGCCCGCGCAGTCGTACGAGGAGGTGTGGACGCGCTTCCTGTCGGCGCTGGACCCGCTGGTCGAGGCCGGCAAGCTGGGCGCGCTGCTGTTCCAGTTCCCACCCTGGTTCACCATCAAGCGGGCCAACAAGCAGTACCTGCTGGAGGTGGCGAAGCGCTGCGCGCCGCTGCGCCCGGTGTACGAGTTCCGGCACGCCTCCTGGTTCGACGGCGACAACGCCGACGAGACCCTGGCCTTCCTGCGCGAGCACAAACTGCCGTACGTCTGCGTGGACATGCCGCAGGGCCACCGCTCGTCGCTGCCTCCGGTGCTGGCCGCCACCGCGGACCTCGCCGTCATGCGCTTCCACGGGCACAGCGACAAGTGGACCAGCAAGGACATCCACGAGAAGTTCGGCTACCACTACTCCAAGCGGGAGTTGGCCGACTGGGCGCCGAAGCTGCGCGAGCTGGCTGACGAGGCCGGGCAGACCCACGTGCTCATGAACAACTGCTACCGCGACTACGCGCAGACCAACGCGAAGACCCTCGCGGGCCTCCTCGACGCCAACTGACCTCACCCGATCCGGGTGGGGCCGCCTCACCCGCTGCGCGGGCATGGTGGACGCGGTGGGTACGGCCGTCCGTCGACGGCCGACGCCGGAGACGACACGGAGGTGACGGGGATGACGGCTCGAGTGGTGACGGATCGACGGCGTGGTGCCGTCCTGCACGTGGTCGGCACGGCCGACAACGCCCGGCGCGCCCCGCAGGGCAGCCCGGTGCGGGCCCGCCGTGGGCCGGTGGGGCCGCCCCGCCGCGCCGACGACCGACGGTGGGACACCACGGAACGGGGGTCGACCGATGGCTGACGCGATGATCTCGGCGTTCGAGTCCTCGCTGGACAAGACGAACCTCATTCTCAAGGACATCGAGAACGCCTACGGCTGGCCGAAGGAACGGCGCAACCAGTCGTACGCGGCGCTGCGCACGGTGCTGCACCTGCTGCGCGACCGGCTGCCGGTGGACGAGAGCGTGGAGTTCGCCCAGCAGTTGCCGGTGCTGGTGCGGGGCATCTACTTCGACGGCTGGGTGCCGTCGGACGTGCCGATCAAGCTCAACCGCGACGACTTCCTCTACGAGGTGCGGCAGGGCTTCCCGTACGACGCGGAGGGTGGCCCGGAGCGGGTGACGCAGGTGGTGCTGGACACGCTGCGCCGCCACGTCACCCAGGGTGAGTGGCAGGACGTGAAGGACACCATGCCCAAGGACCTCGCCACGATGATGCCGTGACAGCCCGACACCGCGAGCCCGCCCGACCGACGTCGGGCGGGCTCAGTCGTCGGCGACGGTCGTGGGCACCCGCGACACCGGGTGTCCGGCCTGCCGGGCCAGCGCGGCGAACGCCACGGCGTCCACGATCGCGGCGCCGCCCGGATCGTTGTTGAAATAGACGTACGTCGGCTCGTCCGCGCCGAAGGCGTCGGTCAGACGACCGACCCAGGACCGCAGCGCGGCCCGACCGTAACGCGGCCACGGCCGTGCCCGCCCCTCGTGCAGCCGCAGGTAGCCGAAGTCGGTGGTGCGCCATCGGGGGGCGATCGGGCGGCCCAGCCGGTCCGCCCAGACCAGCGCGGCCCGACGCCGCTCCAGCACCGCCCGGGTGGCGTCGGTCCACCAGGAGGGGTGCCGGGGCTCGACCGCTACCCGCACCTGCGCCGGGAACAGTCGCAGCGTCGCGTCCAGCGCCTCGACGTCCGCCCGCAGGTTCGGTGGCAGTTGCAGCAGCACCGGGCCGAGCCGGTCACCGAGCGCGGTGGCGCGGCCGAGGAACCGGGCCACCGGCTCCGCCGGGTCACGCAGTCGCTTGATGTGGGTGAGGTAGCGGCTCATCTTCACCGCGACGCAGAAATCCGCCGGGGTGCGTGCCCGCCAGGCGGCGAAGGTGTCCCGCTCGGGCAGCCGGTAGAAGGCGTTGTTGACCTCGACAGTGGCGAACCCGGCCGCGAAGTGCTCCAGCCAGAGCCGCTGCGGCAGCCCCTGCGGGTAGAAGCGGCCGCGCCAGTCCCGGTACTGCCAGCCGGACGTGCCCACCAGGATCACCACCCCATCCTGGCACTCTCCGCCGCCGCCCGCGAACTGCCCGTGTCGCCCCGGTTCGGCGTCTACGGTGAGGGTTAGAGAAGATCGCGCGTGGGGTACCACCCGCAGCACGACGGACCCCGGCGTACGGCGGGGCGGCACACCCGAGGGAGTACCGATGGCACTCAACGATGACGACATGCAGACCACCGGCGGCGGCGGCGCGGAGGGCCCGGCCGACGGCGGCGCGACGCCCGGTCAGCACGACGGTGGCGCCGATGGTGGCGCGGAGGGTCCCGCCGACGGTGGTGCCACCCCGGGTCAGCACGATGGTGGCGCCGACGGCAGCGCGGAGGGTCCCGCCGACGGCGGTGCCACCCCCGGTCAGCACGACGGTGGCGCCGATGGTGGCGCGGAGGGTCCCGCCGACGGTGGTGCCACCCCGGGCCAGCAGGACGGCGGCGCTGACGGCAGCGCCCGGTAGCGGCTCGCCATGACCTACCTCGACCCGCCGGGCGGCCACCACGGCCGCCCGGCGGTTCCGTCCCCCGAGGCCACTGCGGCGCTGGCCCGCTGCGTCTCGGTCGAGCCGGCCAAGTTCGCCGCCGCGCACTGGGGGCACACCCCGTTGCTGTCCCGAGCCGCCGAACTACCCGACCCGGCCGGCTTCACCGACCTGCTCAGCCCCGCCGACGCCGACGAGTTGCTGAGCCGGCGCGGCCTGCGTACCCCGTTCCTGCGCGTCGCCAAGGACGGCCAGTTGGTCGCGGCGTCGCGCTGGACCGGCGGCGGTGGCGCGGGCGCCGAGATCGGCGACCAGGTGCTCGACGAGCGGGTCCTGGAGCAGTACGCGTCCGGGGCGACCCTGGTGTTGCAGGGGCTGCACCGGATCTGGCCGCCGCTCGTCGACTTCGCCCGCGACCTGGGCCTCGCGCTCAACCAGCCGTTGCAGATCAACGCCTACCTGACCCCGGCCGGCAGCCAGGGCTTCGCCACCCACTACGACACCCACGACGTGTTCGTGCTCCAGGTCGACGGCCGCAAGCACTGGCGGATCCACCAGCCGGTGCTGCCCGACCCGCTGGAGAAGCAGCAGTGGGGTGGGCGCGCCGACGAGGTCGGTGCCACCGCGCAGGGCCCGGCCGCGCTGGACGTGGTGCTCGCCCCCGGTGACGCCCTCTACCTGCCCCGGGGGTGGCTGCACAGCGCGCAGGCGCAGGACGCCAGCTCGCTGCACCTGACAGTGGGCATCCGCGCGCTCACCCGTTACGCCCTGGTCGAGGAGTTGTTGACGCTGGCCGCCGAGGACCAGCGGCTGCGGGCCAGCCTGCCGTTCGGCACCGACGTCGCCGACCCGGACGCCATCGAGCCGGAGCTGACCGAGACCGTGGAGGCGTTGCGGGACTGGCTGCTGCGCGCCGACCCGGCCACCGTCGCCGCGCGACTGCGGCAGCGGGCCTGGCCGGCCGCCCGCCCGGCGCCGATCCGACCGCTCGCCCAGGCCGACGCGCTGGCCACCCTGGACGCCGACACCCGGGTCGCCCTGCGTCCCGGCCTGCGCTGGCAGTTGGTGCCGCACGACTCGGACACGGTGGCGCTGCGGCTCTTCGACCGCACCATCACCCTTCCGGCGACCTGCGAGCCGGCCGTCCGCGCAGTGCTCACCGGCACTGTCACCCGGGTCGGTGACCTGCCCGGCCTGCCCGATGACGCCGACCGGGTCACCCTGGCCCGCCGACTGCTCCGCGAGGCTGTCCTGGTTCCGGCCTGAGCTACCCGGCGGTGGCCGCGACCAGCTCGATCCTGAGCGTGTTCGTGATCTCGTCGGTCAGCTCGCCCTCGGCGCCGACCGAGATCGTGCCCTGCTCGGTGACCCCGAAGACGAGTTCCACAGCGCCGGCCTTCAGCACCAGCGGGTCGTCACCGCCGCTGCCGGCGGCGACCACCGCGCGGATCGTGGTGATCGCGTCCACCAGGGTCGCCGCGACCGCGCTGTGCCGCAGCTCGTGCCGATCCTGGAGATCCTCCGCGACGAGCGTGATGTCGATCGTGTGGGTCTTCTGGTGGGAGCGGCTGCCACCCACCTTCACCTTCCAGCCGATCACCGGGACCCGGAAGTCCACGCCACCGCCGGCCTTCGTGGTGACGACCGCGCTCAGGATCAGCTGAACGGAGGCGACCCGAAGATCCCGGCCCTCGTCGGTCGTGGAGATGCCGGCCTGCTCCACCGCGTACTTCACCGCCGACACCAGTTCCGCGACGGGCACGCTGTAGTCGGTCACGTCCATGCCGCAACACCTTTCTGCACGAGTTGACTTGCCGGCCGCTCAGACGGCGGCGGTGGCGAACGGGTCGCCGTACACCGTGTAGGCCAGCCAGGTCGGGTCGAGCGGGTCGTCCTGCTGCTCGATCCGTGCGGCGAGGGCGGCCGCCCCGAGCGTGGCGCCGTCGGCGAGGGAGCGGTAGAACGCTGTCGCGAAGCGCGCCGAGCTGTCCGAGCGCACCGCCCAGAGCGTGCCGACGAAAGCGCCCGCTCCGGACGACATGAACTGCTGCGCCCAGCCGAGCATCTTGGTGTACGTCGGGGCCACGCCCGCGCTCCGGCACGCGTTGATGAACACGAGGGGACCGGTCTCCGCCAGCAGTTTGCGAATGCTGGCCTCGGCGAGCAGGGTCGGCTTGAACCGGCCGCCGTCCATGTCGATGTATGAGCCGTCCGCCGAGAAGGTGTTGTGGCAGGCGAAGTGGGTCGCTCCCAGCGCCCCCGAATTGATCAGGGTGAGGAGTTCGTCGGCCCTGGTGATGGGCTCGCTGTGGGCCGCGCCGAGGATGGCGCGGATCGCGGTGACCTCCTCGTGCGCGCCGGTGGGAGCCTTCGCCGGCACGACGAAACGCGGGTTGCGCAGGCCGACCTTCGCGTTCCGGTGTTGACCGTAGGTGCGACGGACCACGGGGACCTGCTCGACCAGGAAACCGGCATCGCGTTGGGCGCTGAGCGGATAGAGCAGTTCCCACGGGACCACGTCGTGGTCGGTGGCGATCGTGAAGGCGCTCATGTCGCCGCCGACCTGCCAGAACTGGTCCTGCACGTCGGCCGGCACCAACTCCGACCACAGCTGGATCCCCGCCGACCGGATGACCTCGCGGGTCATCGCCGCGGTGTAGCGGGAACCACCGCCGGCCAACTGCTGCATCTCTCGGATGGCGTTCTCCACCGCGGCGTTGGGCGTGTTCGTGACCGACTCGACGACCGGGGCGAACAGCGCCGCGTCGGACCGCAACTGGAACGTGTACCGGCTGCCGTCGAACCGGACCTCCATGGTGACCTCGCCCGGCCGTGCCCGCGGGGCACCCAGTGGCGCGACCTTCGGTTGTCCGTCGCGGAACGGCCCACCGTCGGCGACCGAGACCTCGACCGAAACCTCGGTGAGGAACGTGCCGCCGGCCCAGGCGGTCACGTCGACGCGATGCAACCCTGGGGTACGCGCCCCGAAACCGAACCGGATCGGGTCCGGATCGTCGTCCGGCGTGACCAGCACGGTCTGCTGGAGTGGGCCCTCGGCGTGCAGGCCGGCGGGCGCGTGGACGGTCACGGTTACCGGTGTGCCGGCCTCGGCGACGAGGAAACTCCGCATCCGTGCCGCCACGGCGTCTGCGGGAACCGATCGTCCCTCGGTGACGAGCCGGACCTCGACGCTCAGATCCTGCCCCGCCGGGACCTGCGTGGGTGCGCGTGCCACCAACAGCCGCTCTGCTTTCGGAATGGTCTCCGAGGAGGGAGGTCTCGCCCCTGGCTCCGATCCCACGCTCTGCCAGGGCGCGGCGCTGCCCGCCGTGTGGGGCAAGGTCGGTGGTCCGGTAAACGTCGGTGTCGCCCCGATTTCGACGTTCACCGCACGGTCCGCCTGGACATTCGCCCAGAGGCTCAGCCTCCGCGCCTCCCATCGCTCCAAGGGGTGCTCGGCGCGTTCGCGCATGGCGTCTGTTTGCCGCTTCGACGTGCGCTCGCGCACATAGCGACTGGTGCGGTCGTCGAGGGACAGCCGGGTGCTGCTCAGGTGGAGGGTGATGCCGCCGAGCGCCGAGGCGTCGTCGGTGAGCCGTCGGTCCAGGGCGGTCTGGGCCGCGAAAATCTCGTCGATGGCGTACTGCGCACTGATCGGCCGGCAGGTGTCCAGCAGGAACTCGCGGACCAGGACCCCGGCGTCCGTGATCGCGTGTCGGACGATCAGCGCTGGGTCGGTCACCCGGAGGCCGACGGTGATCGACGCCTCGAAGTGGTACGCGGCGGTCCCGGCCGGGAGCCGGAGGTTGACGACGATGGAGTGGTCACTGGTGTCCACCTCGTAGCGCGTCGAGTAGTGGGCCACGAACCCGGGGTGCCACCACCTCAGCCGGTCACTGTCGGCGGCCTCCAGATCACCCGTGCGGGTCGAGTAGACGATCGCCGCCGAGGGCCCGTGGCTGGGGGGCGGCATGAACCCTCGCACCGGCTCTACGCTGAGGATCAGCGGGATCGCGGGCCCGGCTGGTGCGGCCTCCCGACCGAAGGCCGTCGCGAGGTCGTCGACCAGGTGGTCGATGTCCGCTTGGACGCTGCTCGTATGGATCCGCCGGTAGTGCTGCTGGCCGAGCGGTCTGCGCGCTTCGGGCAGGGGCCCCGCGGATGGCAGTTCGGCGTCGTCCACAAGCACCGGAATGACCGGAACCTGCTGTCTGAAGGCGGCGGCGATCGTCCGGCGGCTGAAGCCCGGTAGGCGCTCCACGCGGCCTGCCGACTCGCCGCGCGAGGGAGTTTCGATCACGACGATGAGCGCCGCCGAGGCAGACAGGCGGCGCCCAAGCTCGGCGAAGGGCAGGATCACGCGGGGATCGTCGCGAACGACACTGTCGCTGCCGAATCGAGTGGTCAGCACGTCATCGAGCAGGCGCGCGACGGGGTGATCGTCGTCGGAGCGGTAACTCATGAAGAAGCTGACCATTTGACGTACCGTATCGAAGATCGCGCCCTGATTTTCGCCGCGCCGACGGTCGGCTTCTCGACAACCCTCTGTGGACGCTCCGACCGGCTCAGCGGCCGAGTGCCAGCAGCAACGCGGTGGTCAGCAGGCCCGCCCCGAGCACCACGGTGATCGGTCGGGGGCCGAGCACCGCGTGCCGGCGGTCGGCCAGCACCCGCGCCGGCGCCAGCCCGACCAACGGCCCGAACAGGGTCACCACCAGCGCCAGCACCGGCAGTCCGACCGCCAGGTCGCCGCCATACCCGACGCCCAACGCCCGCGCCCCGACCCCCAGCGCGTACGCGAGCACCGCGCCGCCCACACCGCAGAGCGCCAGCAGGGGATTTACCGAGCCCGGCAGCTCGCCCGGTTGCCCGGCCCGGTCGAGCAGGTCACGGGCCTTGGCGAGCAGCGGCACAGCGTCGGTGGCGCCCACCCCGTTCGCCGGTGCGGGCGGGCCGCCGAGGCGGCGGGCACCGAGGCGCGAGCGGACCTGCTGCCACAGGTGCGCCACCTCGGCGTCGACCCGTTCCTGCTGCTCCCGGGCGGCGACGAGCTCCTCCTCGGCGCTCTGGAGCTGCTCGACCGCGTCGGCGACGGCCCGCTCGGCGGCGGCGCACTGCCGCTCGTGCCAGGTGTGCGCCTCGGCACGCTGCTCACCCACCCGCGCCGTCAGCTCGGCCAGTCGCCGCAACTGCGCCGCGTACGTCTCACTGGCCACCGGTTCGTTCATCGCGTCGGTCCATAAGGGATGATCACCTGTCCGGTGCGGTGCACCGCCCGGTCGAAGAAGAGCCCCCGCCAGGGGCGGGGATACCAGTCCGGGCCGCCGGTGCCCGGGTAGAGCGACGAGCCCAGCTCGCCGCCGTGCGCGTCCAGGGCCACCCAGGCGCCGATCTGGTCGGTACGGGCGGCCGGCCCACCGAGATCGGCGCGCATCCGGGCCACACCCCGCCACCAGGCCAGCACGTGGGTGCGTCGTTCCGGCCCGTCGTGCATGATCCGGCGCAGCTGCTCCAGCCCGGTACGCCGACCCGCGCGGACGGCCAACGCACCCGCTGCCGCGTCGACAGCGAACAGCAGCAGGTAGTGCGGGCTTCCCGGGCCGCCGAGCCCGTCGGCCGTCTCGGCCATCAGCTCGCCGACGGTCTCCTCGTCGTACCAGGCGGCGTCGTCGGCCAGGTCGTCGTAGAGGGCGCGGGCGATCGGGTCGGCGTCCGGGTCGAGGCAGGCGATGGAGAACCGGGCGGTGCCCGGCGGGTGCTGACGGGCCAGCGACCGGGCCGCCGCGTCGAGCACCGCGCACGCCTCGTCGACGCGGGTGCCGAGCACAGCGAGGTTGCGGCCCGGTGCGCGCGGCAGCCGCAGTGACGCCGAGCGGGACTGCACGTCGATGATCTCGCCGAGCAGGGCCACCGGGTTGCGCGGCACGGTCCCGTCCGGCGGTACGGCAAGCGCCCGGTAGTCCGGGGCGTCCGCCAGTCGGGGGATCGCGTCACCGTCGAAGAGCCGGGCCGGTGCCGCGTCGGGGGCTCGCATCCGCCACAGCCGGTGCTGCAACCCGCTCCAGGTCTCCCAGTCGCTGGCCGACGGGATGCGGGCCACCTCGTTGCCCTCGACCATTCCCGACTCGGCGTTGACCACCGCGTGCCAGCGCGGCAGCGACTGCGCCGCGTCGTTGCGCTCGGCGAGGATGCGCAGCGCCTTGGGCAACGCGATGCGGAGGGTGAACTGGGCGACGAGCGCGGGGCGGCCCCACAGCGCCTCGATGCCCCGCACGTCCTGCGAGGCCAGGACCAGGTGGATGCCCTGGGACCGGCCGCGGCGGGCCAGGTCCTCCAGCAGGTCGGCCGCCTCGCGGGCTACCACGTCCCGGCCGGCCAGCAACATCTGGAACTCGTCCACCACGGCGACGATGCGTGGCCAGTGCCCGGTCGGGTCGACCGCCCGCAGCTCGGCCAGCTTGGTCACCTCGTGTTTCTTGGCCGCGTCGGCGCGTCGGCGCAACTCGTCGGTGAGGAAGCGCAGCAGCGCCAGCCCGAACTCCCGGTCGGTGTTGACGTTGATGCCGACCAGCCGCATGTGCGGCAGCCAACTCGGGTCACGCCGGCCCTGCGCGAACCGCGCGAAGGAGACCCCCTCCTTGAAGTCCAGCAGGTAGAACTCCAGCTCGGCGGGGGAGTAGCGGGCGGCGAGGGCGCCGATCCACGCGAAGATCAGATTGGTCTTGCCGGTGCCGGACGGCCCGCCGATCAGCGCGTGCGGTGGGTAGTCGCCGAGCGTCAACCGCACCGGCCGGCCCTGTGGGCCCTCGCCGATCGGCGCGGTCAGCCCGTCGGCGGAGTCCTCCCGCCACATCAACTCGGGCGGGGGCAGCAGGTCGGTGAAGGGGGTCGGCGGCGGGCCCGCGTTCACCCGGGCGGCGACGTCCCGGCAGGTTTCGGTGACCAGCGCCGCCGGTGGCTGTGGGTCCAGTCGGACCGGCAGCCCGGCCGAACCGCCGATCCGCGCGCCGGACACCCCAGCCACCACCCGGGTCACCGTCGGATCCTCCGGCAACGGCACACCGTGCACCACAAGGTGTACGCCGCAGGCGGCGCCGGCCCGCACCACCCGGTCCAGTTGCCCGCGCTCGTGCCGGTTCAGCTCCTCCCCGCCGAGCAGCACCGCCACCCGCCACGGCTCGGGTCGTCGGCCGGTCGCCGCCGCCAGTTCGCGCAGTGACGCGTACTCGCCGGCGAGGACCGTCTCGTTGATACGGCGGATCTGCTCCACCAGGTCGTCCAGCAGTGGGCCCAGTCCGCCCGGGCCGACGAAGGTGAGCAGCCCGGCAGTGCCCAACGGGGCGAACCCGGCCAGTCCGCCGCCGAGTTGGTCCGGGTCGTACCCGATGAGTCGTACCGCCCCGGGGTTGGCGCGGCCGACGGCCCGCAGCAGCAACGCGGAGACCACCGCGTCGCAGCCGGCGCGGTCGTCCCCGGAGAGGTGGACGTGCCCGGCGTCGAGCAGCGGCACCAGCGCGGGCACCGGGTCCACGCCGTCGATCCCGACCGTGCCGACCCGCAGCGCGCCGGGCGGCTCGGCCCGGCGGGCGGGCGTCGGCGCCCACCCGGCCCAGTCGGCCCCCGCGCAGCCGGGCGCCTCCTGCCGGGCCGCGTCGGCGGCCCTCCGGGCCAGCTCGGCGATCCGGGTGGAGTAGCGGGCGTCGATCTCGGCGATGCGGCGGTCCCGTTGGGCGTCCACCCGCTCCGGCACGGCGGCCGCGGCCCGCTGGACCCGAGCCAGTCGTTCCCGCCCGGCGGTCAGGTCGGCCTGGGCGGCGGACAGCCGGGTACGGGTGGCGCCCAACGCCTCGGCGAGGGTGTCCCGGACACGGCTGGCCAGTTGACCGCGCCGGTCAGCCATCGGAGCCCCGACGCGTCGGCGCGTCCCGCCAGGGGCTGCCCGAGCGCGGTGGCAGCCCACCGGGGCGCGGCGGCAGCCCATCCGAGCGCGGCGGCGGCAGGCCACCGGAGCGCTGCGTGGTGGCGGTGCCCGGCCGCTGTGCCACACCGCCTGCGCGGGGAGCCGTGCTCGGCCGCCCGGCCCCGCCCGGTTGCTGAGCGCCCGCCGGTTGCCCGGCCCGCGCTGGCTTTCCCGCGTCGCCACGCTGCCCCGAGCCCGCCGGTTCTCTCGCTCCCGCTGGTTCTCCCGCGCCGCCGGCCGGCAGGTCCCGGCCGAGGCGGGCGAGCAGCAGCCCGGTCGCCACCCCGGCGGTCACCGCGGAGTCGGCGGCGTGCGGTGGTTCCCCGGAGGCGCGTGGCGGCGGCATCCGGCACACCCGGGTCAGCAGCGTCTCCAGTACCGGCGGCGGCAACCCGGGCAGCAGGTCGCGGACGCGTCCGTCCAACTCGCCGCGCAGCCGCCCGAGGTCGGTGGCGCGCGGCGGGTGCCCGAGCAGCTCGCCGGCCAGTTCGCGCAGCAGCGGCGGCGCCAGCGCCGCCATGCCCAGCCCGACGTCGGCCGGGGCCCGGCGCAGCTCCTTGCGGAGCCGGTCCCGGTCGCCGGAGCGGACACCACCCACCACTCGGCGCAGCAGTTCCTGGGAGTCGTCCACCCGCTCGTCGGGTTCGTCGTCGGCGCCCTCGCGCCCGCCGGTCAGCTCGGCCACCCGCACCGACCACCAGCGGCGCATTCGCACCTGCTCGGCCGGCTCCGGCGCGACCTCGGCGGGCCCGGATGCCGGTGGCGTGTCGTGTCGGGGTGCGCGTTGCTCAGGGCGGGGCGCCGGGCCGCCGTCCGCGCCGAGGCCGATCGCCGTCAGGTAGGCCGACAACTGCTCCTGTGCCACCCGCAGCGCGTAGCCGGCGCTCTCGGCGTGCTCGGTGGCGGCGGACAGCTCGGGCACCCCCATGGGGTTGGCCGACTCCTGTCGTACCCAGCGCAGCCGCTCCGCGGCCAGGCCGAACTTCTCCAGCGCCTGCCCGAGCAGCGCCACCGGGAACTCCTCGGTGGCGGCACGGACCTGCCCGCCGACATCCTCGATGATGGACATGGCGGCCTACAGGGTGGAGACGTAGAGCTGCGCCTGCTCCACCGCGACAAGTGTCGCGGCGAGACACTCCTCCAGCTCCTGGCTGGCCTGGGTCAGCGACGCCTGGGCCGCCTCCACCGTCTCGTGCCCGCTGCCCTCCAGCGCCCCGGCCAGGGTCTGCTGTGCCTCGGAGAGCTTCTCGCCGGCCGCCTGCACGGCTGTCTGCCCGTCTCCGATCTGTTGGAGGGCGACATCGATGGCAGCCTTCAACTCGGCGACGCTCGCCACGGCGGAACCTCCTGGGGGCGGGGAGATCTCCATTAGAGCCTATCGGCGGTTCCGAAAGAACATCCGCCCTGTCGGTGTTCCTGCCCGCCTGTCCGGAAGGCCCTCGGAAGTGCCGGGAGTCCGATCTGTGGGAGTCCCAGTGCGAGAATTTCTCAGTTGCTGGTCGGATTCTCGCGGAGCCAGCGCGGGCCGTACACCTCGGCGCCCAGCGCCGTCACCCGCCCGCGCAACTCCCGGTCGGCGGTGACCACCAGCCGCCGACGCCGCGGCGCGCCCTCCACCAGCTCGACCACCGTGTCGTCGCCGGAGCCGGCGGCGGAGACCACCCGGACCCCGTCGGTGCCCGGCACGTCCCGCGCGGCCCCCTCGACCACCAGGACCACCTCCACCGGGGCGGTCAGCCGGGCCGGCAACCCGATGGTCGCCACCGGGGCGAGCGAGTCGCGCAACCGGGCCGCGGCGCCGGCACGGTCACGCCACCACCCGTTCGGGCGCGAGCCCACCACGTTGGCGCCATCCACGATCAGCAGCGGGGTCTCATCCATCCCGTCAGCCTGCCACCATCGCCCGGCCCTGACCCGACGCCACTCCCGGAATGCCGGTCCTCCGCCACCTGCCGCGTTTGTCGGGGCGCGCGCCGGGTAGCCCCTGCCGACCGTGCCGAGCCCTACTGCGGAGGACAGACATGATGGGACCCGGTGACATCGGCTCCGACCCGTGGGACGAATTCCTGGCCAGGTACTTCGGCCGGGGCGAGGGAGGGCGCCGACCGCCGCACCGGGTCGACATCACCCGACTGATGACGGCCGACGCCCGGGAGATGCTCGCCGACGCGGCCCGGCGCGCCGCGCAACGGCAGAGCAGCGACCTGGACACCGACCATTTGCTCTGGGCGGCGCTGCAACGCGAGCCGCTGCGTGATTTGGTACGCCGGGCCGGTGCCGACCCGGACACCCTGCTCAACGCCTTGGGCGGAAAGGGCGACGGCGCGCCGCGCGGGGAGGTGCCGCCGAACCTGTCGTTGACCCCCGCCGCCAAGCGGGCGCTGCTCGACGCCCATCAGCTGTCCCGGGCGATGGGCGCGAACTACATCGGCCCCGAGCACATCCTGATGGCGCTGCCGCTCAACCCGGAGTCGCCGGCCGGGCGGATGCTGGCCGCCGGCCGGATCCAACCCGAGTCGTTGCAGGCGGCCAACGCCGAGCGCGGGCCGATGACCGGGCCGAAGCCGGACCGGGGCACCCCCACCCTGGACCAGTACGGGCAGGACCTCACCGACCTGGCCCGCAACGACCAGATCGACCCGGTGATCGGGCGGGCCGACGAGATCGAGCAGGCAGTGGAGATTCTGTCCCGGCGGACCAAGAACAACCCGGTGCTGATCGGCGAGGCCGGCGTCGGCAAGACCGCCATCGTCGAGGGGCTGGCCGAACGGATCTGCGACGGCGATGTACCGCAGACCCTGCTCGGCAAGCGGGTCGTCCAGCTCGACCTGGCCGGTCTGGTCGCCGGCACCCGCTACCGGGGCGACTTCGAGGAACGGCTGAAGAAGGTGATCGACGAGATCCGGGCGCACCGGGACGAGCTGATCATCTTCATGGACGAGATCCACACCCTGGTCGGTGCCGGCGGCGCCGGCAGCGAGGGCGGGATGGACGCGTCCAACATGCTCAAGCCCGCTCTCGCTCGCGGCGAGCTGCGGGTGATCGGCGCGACGACGCTGGACGAGTACCGCAAGAGCATCGAGAAGGACGCAGCCCTGGCCCGGCGCTTCCAGCCGGTGCTGGTGCCCGAGCCCAGCGTCGACGACACCATCGCCATCCTGCGCGGGCTGCGCGACCGGTACGAGGCCCACCACCAGGTGCGCTTCACCGACGAGGCGCTGGTCTCGGCCGCCGAGCTGTCCGACCGGTACGTCACCGACCGCTTCCTGCCGGACAAGGCCATCGACCTCATCGACCAGGCCGGCGCCCGGGTGCGGCTACGGACCCGCACCCCCGCGTCCGACGTGCGCGAGCTGGAGCAGGAACTCGACGAGGTACGCCGGGACAAGGAACAGGCCGTCACCGACGAGCAGTACGAGCGGGCCTCCGCGCTGCGCGACCGGATCTCCGAGCTGGAGGAGGACATCCGACGCGCGAACGGCGACGACGGCTCTTCCGGATCCCAGGTGCCCGAGGTGGGCCCCAAGGAGATCGCCGAGGTGGTCTCCCGGGCCACCGGCATCCCGGTCAGCCAGCTCACCGAGGAGGAACGCGACCGGCTGCTGCGTCTGGAGGGTCACCTGCACCAGAAGGTGGTCGGCCAGGACGACGCGGTCACCGCCGTCGCCGAGGCCGTGCGCCGTTCCCGGGCCGGGTTGGCCGACCCGGAGCGGCCGATGGGCAGCTTCCTGTTCCTCGGCCCGACCGGTGTCGGCAAGACCGAGTTGGCGCGGGCCCTCGCCGAGGCGTTGTTCGGCGAGGCGGACCGGATGGTCCGGGTCGACATGAGCGAGTTCCAGGAGCGGCACACCGTCAGCCGGCTGGTCGGCGCGCCGCCCGGATACGTCGGCTACGAGGAAGCCGGTCAGCTCACCGAGGCGGTGCGTCGCCGCCCGTACGCGGTGGTGCTGCTCGACGAGATCGAGAAGGCCCACCCGGACGTGTTCAACATCCTGCTCCAGGTGCTCGACGACGGCCGGCTGACCGACAGCCAGGGCCGCACTGTGAACTTCAAGAACACCGTCCTGATCATGACGAGCAACCTCGGTTCCGAGCTGATCACCGGCGCCCAGCGCTCGGTCGGCTTCGGCACCGGGGACGTGGGCAGCGAGCAGGAGAGCAACGAGCTGCGGGAGCGGCTCATGCGTCGCCTGCAGGAGAACTTCCGCCCGGAGTTCCTCAACCGCATCGACGAGGTCATCATCTTCCGCCGGCTGGAGGCCGAGCAGCTGCGCGACATCACCGCGCTGCTGCTGGAGGAGACCCGCCGCCGGATGCACGCCCAGGACCTCCAGGTCGAGTTCACCACCGCCGGCATCGACTGGCTCGCCGAGCACGGCTACCAGCCGGAGTTCGGTGCCCGTCCGCTGCGCCGGGTGATCCAGCGGGAGGTGGACAACCACCTGTCCCGGATGCTGCTGGAGTCGGCGATCTCGCCGGGGCAGAAGGTCACTGTGGACGTCCGCGACGGCGCGCTCACCTTCGACGTGACAGCGGGCGAGCGGGGGTACACCGCCGCCACGACCACACACCCGCGATGAGCGGGCCGGCGCGAAGGGACGAACACGAGGACCCGCACCAGCACGCGGAGTCCGCGAAACCCCGGGACGAGGACGACCATCCCGACCCGATCCTGGCGCCGCCCACCGCGAACCCCCGCCGCACGCGGGTCCCCGCGGAGGGCCTGCATCCGAAGACCGACCAGGACGACCCGGAGACGTCCGGGCCGCCGCCCGGAGAGGAGACCTGATGGTACGCGAAGCGCGGCTCGACCCCGAGGTGGAAGTGCTCTGGGAGGACTTCCACGCCGAGGTCAACGTCCCGTCGGAGCAGTTGCGGACGTGGCTGCTGACCAGAGGTTCGGGGGAGGAGTCGTTCAGCCCGAACCCGAACCTCGACCTGCCCCAGCCCGGCCGGGAGATCCTCAAGGTGCTCAACAAGCGCAAGGTGGACCTCACCCCGGAGGACATCGAGGTGATGCGGGAGGCGGTCGAGCGGATCCGCGAGCTGATGGACGCCAAGCCGTCGCGCGGCAACGCCGACGACAGCTGGCGGCACTCCCTGCTGGACCTGGGTCACGACCCGCTCGTCGAACGCTGAGCGACCGCACGACGGTGCCGTCCCGGGCAGGGACGGCACCGTTCGGCGTCCCGCTACTGGCCCTTGTCGGATTCCAGGCTCGCGATGGTCAGACCCGCCGCGTCGGCGGCGGCGTCCCGGTCGCCGCGGGTCTGGTCCTCCCGGGTGAGCAGGTTCGCGTACTCGGTCACGTCGGCCGGGTCGGGCACCGTCGGCAGCCGGCGCAGGAACGCCTCCACCTCTCGGGTGGCGGCGGTGTGCGCGGCGGCCGCCTGGCGCAGCAGTTCGCGGTCGTCGGCGGGCGGGTAGAGGTCGGTCATGTCCGCCAGATACCCGGCCCACGGCGGTTCGCACCGCCAACGGCCGGGAATACCGGCCGCTCAGCCCGGCCGGACCCCGGTGGGGTGCCGGACGCCGAATCCCGGGTTGCGGGGCAGCCAGGCCAGGTACGCCGGGTGCGGCACCAACGAGTCGACGTACGCCGCCTTGGCCGTTCCCAGCACCAGCTCCGCGCCCTGGGCGGCGGGGGAGTCCGGATGCCAGCCGAGCAGCAGCCGCCAGCGCAGCGGCGTCCCGGCGAGCTGACGGGTGACCAGACCGCTCACCGGGCGGAACGTCGCCTGGCACAGGGCCACCGCCACGCCGGCTTCCACCAGGTCGACGCAGCCGCGGATGTCGGTCTCGTACACCTTGCGGGGGGTGAACCCGGCGCGGGCGCACGCGGCGGCGAAGCAGTCGGCGAAGCAGCCGTCACCCGGCGCGGCGACCCACTGCTCGTGGCGCAGATCGGCCAGGCGGACCTCGTCCTGCGCCGCGAGGGGATGGGTCTCCGGCAGCAGCACCAGCACCGGGTCGACGGCCACTTCCTGCCAGCTCAACCCGAACCCGGCCGACGGACTGGCGTCGCCGCACACCCCGGCCAGCGCGAAGTCCAGCCGACCGCCGGCCACCAACTGCGCCAACTCGTCCACGGACCAGGACGCGTACGTGGTGATCTGGGCGGGTGGCTGCTCGGCCGCCAACCGGTGCACCAGCCGACCCAGGATCGGGCTGTTCACCCCACCGAACCGGTAACACGGCGGCGTGTCGCCCGCCCCGGCCAGCCGGGCGGCCTCGTCCTGCAGCCCCTTCATCGCCGGCAGCAGCACCCGGGCGCGGGCCAGCACCAGCTCACCGAGCGCGGTAGGTCGAGCCCCGCGCCGGTCCCGGTCGAACAGCGGGCCGCCCAGCGTCCGTTCGATGCGTTGGAGCTGGGCGGTGAGCGCCGGCTGAGCCAGGCCGAGCGCCGAGGCCGCCTTCGTCACACTTCCCGTCTCCGCGATCGCGCAGACCACCCGCAGGTGACGCAGCTCCAGGTTCATAGGGTGACGGTAGGACTACGCGTCTGCTGGCGGAATAGCCCAAGCGGATCGGTGATAATGAATGCATTGCCGGCGGTCGCCGGTCACCGGTCGCGCGGGGGCTCCGGCAGGTCCGTCAGGTACGTCGGCCGCCGGGTCACCGCGTCGAGGACCTTGTCCACCACCCCGACCGCCGGCTCCACGATCCGGTTCCACGGAGGCGTGGCCGGCGTGCCCGGGTGCGGTCGTGTCGGCGCGGCCTCCTCGGCGATCTCCAACCGGTTGCCCAGCCGGATCAGCTCCTCCTCGGTCGCGACAGCGCGCAGCTCGGTGACCAGCGCGCCCACCCCCTCGACATGCCGCCGGACCCGCTCGGCGACATCGGTCAGCGCCTCGTCCGTCAGCCCCTTCAGAGCGCTCAGCAGGGCCGCGTCGGCGTTGATCTCCGCATCCACCCGCTCGGTGGCCGCCGGCAGCGCCGCGCGGGCCGCCGGCAGCAGGTACTGCTCCTCGGCGGACAGGTGCCGCGACAGCGCTGCGGTGAGCACCGCCAACCCCTCCTGCGGCGTGGTCTCCGGGCCGGAGAACTGGTCCAGCAGCTCCAGCAGTTGCCGGTGCTCCCGGTCGACGATGTCGGCGATGCTGCGACCGGCGGGTCGGTAACCCTCCTCGGGTGCGGGCGCGGGCGGCAGCGGCGGCAGGGGAACAGCGGACATGGTGCCCTCCTCGACTGGCGGGCGGAAGCTCCGGCAGGGACGTACGGTCGTGGGCGGCGGTACCCGCACGCGGCAACGGCGAAACCGACCCTCGCCGGGGCTGCCAGTTCGGTCTCGACGAACGGCAGTGGCGCGCTCGGTCGGGCGCCGGAAGTCCCTTCCGGAACAACGGAAGGTCAGGTGCCGCAGCCACAGATCCGCAGCGCCTTGGCGAGGTCGGTGGCGGTGACCTCCCGGACTCCGCGGCCCGACAGGTTGTGCAGGGTGACGGCGGCCGCACGACGGAGATCGGGCGACGCCGTCGTGGTGTCGATGGTGGAACGCAGATCCGCGACGACCGCGCGCCGCACCGCCTCGCTCGCGTTGGCGGTGTCCGTGAGGGCCCTTTCGTGGGTGTTCCCCTGGAGCAGTTCGGTGAGCAGAGCGGCCCGCGCCGTCGACTGCTGACGCCTGGCCGTGAGGGCCGACAGGGTGTTCTGCGCGGCGGTGACGGCCTGCCGCGCCTGATCGGCGTACCGGCCGGCGATGGCGGGGATGTCGATCGTCGCCGTGAGGTCGCGGACCGCCGTGCTCATGGCCGCCTGCAACTCGCCCGACCGGGCCGAGATCTTCCTGACGAGCGGCGGCACCTGGGCTCGCAGCCGGTCCTGCACCTGGGTATCGAACGCTTCGGCGACGGCGTCGATCAGTGGCTTGGCCGCCGGGTGGTGGTCCTGGGCCCAATCGCCCAGTCGCTTCCACGCTGCCAGTTCGGTCGCGACCTTCGGCATCTGTACGAGGACTTCCTTGCCCCCGGCAGTGGCGACGCTGGTCGCCGCGACCGGCGTCGCCGTATCCGCCCAGCGTCGCGCCGTCTCGGCGTCCTCGCCGGTCAGATCGCCGGGAGTCGGCAGCGCCGGGGCGTCACCGGAGACGGTGATGACCGACTGGTCCGACAGGCCGCCCCGGCGGGCGACACGATCCTCCTCGGTGGCGACGACCGGGTCGTCGCGGGACCGGTCGCCGTCGGCCGCCCGGATCCGCTCCAGCTCGCTGATCACCTGGGCTGAGACGGTGCCGGCGAGCACCTGCTGGTAGTCCGTCGGCAACTGCTCGCGCAGCGCGCGGACCACCTGGTCGAGGACCTGGCCGGCCAGCCGCTCCTCGACCGCCGCGGCGGCGTGCCGGTAGTCGTCCGTCGTCCACTCGGCGGCCAGTTTTACCCGTCCACGGAGGGTGGCCACGGTGCCGGTGAGCAGGGTGAACACTGACAGCGCGGTAACCGTGGCAACCGCCGGCCCGCTGTAGCGTCCGTAGCCGCGGACGATCCCGTTGAGCCAAGCCCCCGCTGCACCGGGAGTGCCGGCCGCCGTCAGTAGGGAGGTCAGCAGCCACGTCCCGAGCAGCACGAGGGCCAGGCCCCACTCGGGCAGTTTCAGCTTGCCGACCATGTCGGCGGCGTCGTCCAGGACGTTCTGCGTGGCCAGGATCGTGTCCTGCGTCGCGGTCGGAACGATGAGCGATCCGAGCACCGCCGCGGCCACGAGGTACAACGCGAGCACCGCGCCCAGCGGCAACAGGTACAGTCGGGCGGTGCCGGCCAGGTTGTCGCGCAGCGCGGCCGCGAAGCCGCGCCGCACCGCCGGATCGAACCGGTCGACGTCGTGCAACCGGGCGTGCGCGCCGCTGACCGCCAGCGCCGCGCAGATCAGGGCCAGCGCGAACGCGTACAGCCACGCCTCCGCGATCAGGCCGGCCAGCACGCAGAGCGCGGCCAGGGCGTAGCGCCACCGCCAGTCGGGCACTGTGATCCGGACCAGTTGCTCGTCCGGCCAGTCGCGGCCCGGATGCTTCTTCTCGAGAGCCGCCCGGGTCAGCCGGAGCGATCTCCGGCGGGACGCGCCACCCGGGGGGATGTCGCACCGGACGACGAGGGTGGCGCCGCCGACGTCGGTGACCGCGACGCGGTGGCCTCGGACGCCAGCCCGGGCCTGGTCACGGGTGAGAACGGTGTGGGTTCGGGGGCGGCGCGGCGCGGACTCTGTCACATCGCATCCCTGCGTAGAGCGGCGGAGAGGCAGGCGCATCCAGTCGTCGCCAGAGCCTCGACTGTACGGTTCGTCAGTGGCTGAGCCGAGGTCCACACGGCGGCTCTTGCGACGTGTTTCCGACTGAGGTCCGAGGCGGTCGCGCGGAGCGGGGCCGGGAACACCTGTCGATGCGTCAGCCGAGGGGCGCGGGCGCGCCGGTCCGGCCGCACACCCGCGCCAGACCGTCCGCGTCGGTGCGCCGGCCCGTCGACCACCTCGGGCTGGTATGAAGAGGCGATGACGAGCGATGCCGCCTCCGCCCTTCCCGACCCCACCGCAGAGGTCGTGGACCTCTGCCGCGACCTGCTGCGCATCGACACCACCAACACCGGTGACAACGACACCAGCGTCGGCGAGCGCCGCGCGGCCGAGTACGTGGCGGAGAAGCTCGCCGAGGTGGGCGTGGAGTCCGTCCTGCACGAGTCCGCGCCGGGCCGGGCGAACGTGGTGGCCCGCATCCCGGGCACCGACCCGAGCCGGGGCGCGCTGCTGGTGCACGGCCACCTGGACGTGGTGCCCGCCGACGCCGACGAGTGGTCGGTCGGCCCGTTCTCCGGCGAGCTGCGCGACGGCTACCTCTGGGGCCGGGGCGCCATCGACATGAAGGACTTCGACGCGATGGTGCTCGCCGTGGTGCGGCACTGGCAGCGCACCGGTGTACGGCCCCCGCGCGACATCGTGCTCGCGTACACCGCCGATGAGGAGGCGGGCAGCGACTACGGCGCGCGCTTCCTGGTGGACAACCACCGGGGCCTCTTCGACGGCTGCACCGAGGCGATCGGTGAGGTCGGCGGCTTCTCCTACTCGGTCAACGACAGCCAGCGGCTCTACCTCATCGAGACCGCCGAGAAGGGCATCGACTGGCTGCGGCTGCACGCCAAGGGCCGCCCCGGCCACGGCTCGATGATGCACGACGACAACGCCGTCACCGCGCTCGCCGAGGCGGTCGCCCGGATCGGTCGGCACCGCTTCCCGGTGGTGGTCACCGACACCGTGCGGGCCTTCCTGACCGAGGTCTCCGACCTGCTCGGCATCGAGTTGGACCCGGACGACCCGGAGACGGCCATCGCGAAGCTCGGCCCCATCGCCAACATCATCGGCGCGACCATCCGCAACACCGCCAACCCGACCCGGTTGAGCGCCGGCTACAAGGACAACGTCATCCCCGGCCGGGCCACCGCCACCATCGACTGCCGCAGCCTGCCTGGCCAGTCCGAACTGCTGGAGCGGCAGCTGCGCGAGCTGGTCGGCCCGGACATCGCGATCGAGTACGTCCAGCGGCAGCCGGCGCTGGAGACCACCTTCGACGGTGACCTGGTCGAGGCCATGTCGGCGGCCCTGCGCGCGGAGGACCCGGGGGCGCGACCCGTCCCCTACATGCTCTCCGGGGGCACCGACGCCAAGGCGTTCTCGCAGCTCGGCATCCGCTGTTTCGGGTTCGCCCCGCTGCGGCTGCCCGCCGACCTGAACTTCTCGGCGTTGTTCCACGGCATCGACGAGCGCGTTCCGGTGGACGGACTACAGTTCGGCGTGCGGGTTCTCGACCGGTTCCTCCGCACCTGCTAGTCGTGTCCGGCGGTGGCCGCCGGCGCGCAACCTCCCAACGTGAAGGGACTGCCCCACATGACCGACCAGCATGGTGAGCTGGACGCCGCTCTCGAGCGGGTGATCGAAGCGGCCCGCCACCACCTGGCCGCCGTACGCGCCGCGCAGGGCCGCGTCGACGACGACGACGTCTGGCAGGCGTACGTGGCGTTGAACAACGCCTCCTTCGCGTACGACGAGCGGCTGCTCGACGCCTTCGGCGAGGTGACGCCGTGGGATGTCGACTCGATCGACCCGGACGAGGCCGACGAGCGTTTCGGCGGCGGCGAGGGCGCCGAGGCCAGCGACCCGCACCCCAGGGTGATCTCGGTGCGTCAGCGTCGTGACTACCGGGTGCCGAGCGTCGCCGCGCTGCTGCGGGTGGCCGAGGCTGCCCGCCGCGAAGGCACCCCGGAAGACGACGAGCCGGCGCCGGTGGAGGGCGTGGGCGAGGCGGTGCTGGAGCTGCTGCAGAGCGGTGACGGCTCGCTCGGCGCGTTGGACGTCCCCGAGTTGGAGCCGCTCGACGGGGTGGTCATGGTCAGCGAGGTGGGCACCCCGGTCGACCTTGAGTCGTTCGACGACGACGACGCGGTCGGCCCGTTCCAGCCGGCTGCCGACGACCGGCTGGTCGGTCGGCTCGACGAGCACCCGTTCCTGGAGCTCGACGACGACCACGACCACGCCGGGCACCAGCACTAGGCCGGGTGCCGCCCAAGGCCGACTCCGGCCCTGGGCGGCACCGCCCGGTCGTCAGTACGACAGACCCGGCTGCGGCTGGTTGACCCGCCGACGACGCAGCACCACCTGCCGCGTGCCGTCCCGGTACAGCCGCACCCGGGCCAACTCCCATCCGGAGAACTCCGCCTGGATCGCCAACTGCGCCGTGGCGGTCAACCGGTCGACGTTCGGCGGCAGCCGCAGTGGCGCGTACTCGTAGTCCATGCCTCCATGCTGCCCAGCCCAGCGGCCGTTCGCCACCCCCTCCGGAGTGACCAACGACGCCACCGCGGGCGGTTCGTGCCGCCCCGTGCCCCGTCGCGCCGATCTCGCGTTTCGGTCGCCGAGATGCCCCAGGTGGGAGGGCAGATCCTGAAGATGCCGGCCCAGTCGGGTCGATCATGGAGTTTTGGTGCCTGATTTGGCCCTGTTGCGGCGACCTTGTCGCTCACCACACCTCCGTGATCGACGAGGGGGTGCCGTGCGCTTCGTCGTCGCCCCGCCTTGGCGCGAACTCAGCCCGCGGGGGCGTTGGCCGTCAGCAGGGCGGCGAGGGCCGGGGCGGCCAGGGCGACCGCTCGGGCGCTGCCCGGGTCGACCGCCAGCCCCCAGGACGGGTCCGGCCAGTCCTCGAACAGCTCCGCGCAGGGCAGCGCGACGAACGGCACCCCGTCTCCGCTGAACGCGGCGAGCGCCCCCGGCGAGGTAAAGACTGGCAGCAGCGGCGCACCGGTCGCGTCGCCGACCACCGTCCACGGGAAGTCGGCGTCCGGCGTCGGCTCCCCGGCCAGGGGGACGCACACCGTGGTGCCGGCCAGCGCTCCGAGGTAGCCGGGCAGGTCGCGCCGGCCGACGGCCGCCGCGAGCACCGCCACCACCGCCGGCTCCGCGTCGACGGCGGACGCCGATCCAGGTCGCGTAGCCGGCACCGCTGGTCCAGGCTGAGTGGCCGGCACCGCTGGTCCAGGCTGAGTGGCCGGCGCGGTCGTTCTGGGCCGCGCGGCTGGTGGCAGCGCCCGGCAGGAGAGCCTTCCCGGCTCGTCGGTCAAGACCTCGGCGGCGGTACGGGTCACGAACACACTGAGCCGCTGCACCTGCTCCGGAGTGCGCTCCGCCTCGTACCACCAGCCCTCGTCACCGGTCGGGCGGTGCCAGCCGAGCGCGGCCAGGCGTGCCTCGTCGTGGCCGGGGCAGATCACCCGCACCACCCGGCGGCGCACCAGCAGCCGGATCCCACGTGGGCCGGTGGAGAGCTCTAGGTCGGTGTCCCGGTCGCAGCGGGCGACGGTGTCCCGCAGTCGAGCGGCGATCTCCGGCCAGGTCGGCGACGGCGACGTCACGCCGGCGCGCCCGGCAGGCGGTCGTCCAGCCGCCCGAGCCGGGCCACGGTCTCCTCCAGCCGGCCCAGCGCCGAGAAGTCCCCCGGCGTCCCGAACAGGTCGCCGAGCCCCGCGCCGAGCGCGACGTCCAACCCCTCGGTGTGCTCGTCGACGTGCCCGGAGGCGACCTCCCGAGCCCGCCGGTACGCGTCGAGCACCAGCTCGGCCACCCCCTCCGTGCCGACGCGCAGGGCGGCGGGCGCGAGGGTGAGGCCGGTCAGCGCGCCGGTGGCATCGACGGTCGCCGAGACCAGCCCGCTCTCGTCGACAGCGGTGCCGGACAGCTCGGCCAGGTCGTCGCGGAGGCCCGCGAACCGGCGCTCGATGTCGGCGATCCGCCCGGCGAGCGCGTCGAACGCGGACGTCGGGTCCGTCATGAGATCCCTCCCCGTGGATGGTGCGACCGGGTGGTGCCCGGCGGCCGGGAGATCGTATCGTCGGTGCGCTCGACTCATGGGGGAGGAACGGCATGCCACCGGATATCGATGTCGACGTGCAGGCGGTCCGTCGACTGGAGACAGCCGCCAAGCAGGTCACCAGCTCGCTGGCCGCGCTGGAGCGGCAGATCGTCTCGGCCGGCGACGTGCCGTCGGACGCCTTCGGTCACCTGCCGTTCGCCAGCGACATGCTCCGCGACAAGTACGCCGAGCAGGTCACCGGCGGCAAGGAGTTGTTCGCCACCGCGAACGCCGCGTTCGGCCGGGTCGCCACGGCGCTGGCCGACACTGTCGAGGCGTACGAGCACAACGAACGGGATCTCGACGCCGGGTTCAAGGCCATCCAGTCGGGCCTGCCCGGATGAGCGGTCCGGCCGGCAGCGCCGTCCAACTGTGGAACGGCCTGGACAGCGCGCTCTCCGGGGTGCAGGACGCCGTCGACAGTGTCTGCCGGACCCTTGCCTGGCCACTGATCCAGCTCGTCGACATGGTCGACGGCGAGCCCGCCGTGCTGCGCGCGAAGGCCGCCGAGTGGGACGCGTTGGCCGCGCAGGTGCGCGACCTGGCCCAGGGGCACCGCGGCGCCAGGGAGTCCGCGCAGGCCGGCTGGCGCTCACCGTCCGGTGTGGCGTACGGCCAGCGGTTGGCCGAGGTGGAGCAACAACTCCTCGACGTCGCCGAGCAGTTCGCCGCGACCGCGGAATACCTGCGCAGTGTCGCCGACGGCCTGCTGACCGTGCACGACGTGCTCGTGGACCTCTGCGTGGAGTTCGTGAACTTCCTCCTGGTGACGCTGGTGACGGCGTTGCTGATGGCTCCGGTGACCATGGGGGCGTCCTGGGCGGTCGGCGTGGGCGTGACAGTGGCCAGGGCCCTGGTCGTCGTCACCCGGATGCTGAAGGTCATCCGGCCACTGGCGGCGCACCTGCAGAAGGTCATCCGCCTGCTCCAGCGGGTCATGCTGGCCCTGCGCAAGCTGCAGGCACACCTCGACAAGCTGGTCACGTTGCAGGACAAGCTGCGAACCGGCAAGAAGTACGCCGACAAGCGGCACGCCGCCGGCAAGGCCGACAAGTGGTTCCACAAGATTTTCGACCCCACGAAGGGCACCTACAAGCTGGGCAAGTCCGGTGCCCCGTTCGACATGGGCGCCCTCGAACGGGCCGCCGCGCTGCGGGCGCACGGGGTCGCCGACGGGGCCCGGGTGATCGCCCGGGACTGGGCGACGAACCTGCCGTGGAACGTGCCGAACTCCGTCGTGCACGGTGTCACCTGGGGGACTGTCGCGTTGACCAGTGGGCTTTCCGTTCCCGGTAGCGAACAGGTCGGCGACCAGATCGACCAGGCGGTGCAGGGCGGGGCAGACTGGATCGACCAGAATGTCTTCGGGCAGCCGCCGGCGGGTCAGCCGGCGGGCCGGTAGAGAGGAACCCGTGATGTCAGGGGAGCGAGGCCGGCTCGGTCGGTTCACCGACGCGATGCTCGGCGGCGCGCGGGCCGCCCGGGACAAGGCCCGTGAGCTGCGCGACGAGTTCCGCACCAGCGACGAACCCGAACGCGCTCTCGTCGCACCGCTGCTGCCCGGGCAGGAGCTGCGCTATGTGGGGCTCGGCCCGGTCCGCGTCCCGCAGACCCACAAGGCAGGTCGGCAGCTCGCCGATGTGATGGCCGACGAGTTCGTCGACTCCCTCGACCCGAAGGTGCTGTTCGGGCTCCTCAACATCGTCAACCCGGTGGTCTGGGTGGACGCGGTGCTGACGCCGGTACGGCTGGCCGCTGGCGTGCTGCTGCTGCCCGGCGAGGCCGGTGCCATCGCCACCGGTGTGCCGGAGGCGGCCGAACCGGAGCAGGCCCCACCACACCAGCGGGTGCAGCGGGATCCCATCCCGCTCACCGAGGAGCAGGAGGCGTTCCGCGCCCTGTTCCGGCTCAGCCTGTACCGCCCGCTGGCCGAGCAACTCGCCGAGATCGCCTACCGTCGCCGGTTCGTCTTCAGCGGCGACCTCGCCACCCTCGCCGGCAGCCTGCTGCTCTTTCTGGAGCGTTACAACGGCACCCCGCTGGCGGTGACCGACACCCACCTGCACCTGCTGCGGATGGGCCCTCGTCCGGACGCCGACCGGCCCGACCGACGGCAGCCGCGGGTGCTGTGGAGTGTGCGACGCGACCGGGTGGCCCGGGTCGATTCGGAGCGCGGCGCGACCGGGCTCGTGCAGCTGACGTCCACGATCGTCTTCGACGACGGCTCGTGGATCCGGCTCACCCAGCCCGCGCTCCGCGACGACCAGTCGCGCTTCCTGACCGCGATCCACGACCTCCCCGGGCAGCGCCCTCAACCATGACCCGGCGCGCCGGGCCAGCCGTGACCGAGCATGCGGGGCCAGCCGTATCCCGGCGTGCGGGGCCACCCGCGACCCGGCCGGCCGGTCAGCCGTCGCGTTCGGGGTAGCCGACCGGCACCGCGGAGACATCGTCCAGCGCGGTGGTGATCTCCTCGGGCAGGGTTATCCGCTCCACTGTGAGAGCGCCGAGCAACTGCCCGACCGTCCGCGCGCCGAGGATCGGCGCGGTCACCCCGGGCCGGTCCCGGATCCAGGCCAACGCCACCTCCAGCGGCGACACCCCCAGCCCACCGGCCGCGGTCGCCACCGCCTCCACGATGCTGGAGCAGCGCGGCTCCAGGTAGGTCGAGACGAACCGTTCGAAGTGCGGCGACGCGGCCCGGGAATCGGCCGGACGGCCGTGCCGGTACTTGCCGGTGAGCACGCCCCGGCCCAGCGGCGACCAGGGCAGCACGCCGAGGCCGAGCGCGTCGCACGCGGGCAGCACCTCCCGCTCCACGCCCCGCTCCAGCAGCGAATACTCCACCTGGGACGCGACCACCGGCGCCCGCCCCGGCCAGGCGGTCTGCCAGGCGGCGGCCCGCGCGGTCTGCCAACCGGAGAAGTTCGACACCCCGACGTAGCGGACCTTGCCGCTGGCCACCGCGTGATCCAGGGCGGCCAGGGTCTCCTCCAGGGGGGTGTCCGGGTCGTACCCGTGCACCTGGAACAGGTCGACGTGGTCGGTGCCGAGCCGGCGCAGCGACGCGTCCAACGTGCGCAGCAGGTGCCCCCGGGAGCCGTCCCGACGTCGGCCACTGCCCGGGCGCAACCCGGCCTTGGTGGCGATCAGCAGCTCCTCACGGGGGACGAGGGAGCCCAGCAGCGAGCCGATCACCGACTCGGCGTCGCCGTCGCCGTACACGTCGGCGGTGTCGATCAGGTTGCCGCCCGCGTCGAGGTAACTCTTCAGCTGAGCGGCCGCATCGTCGGCGTCGGTGTCCCGGCCCCAGGTCATGGTGCCGAGCGCGAGCCGGGAAACCGCCAGCCCGCTTCGGCCGAGCGGTCGCTGTTGCATGGGTGAACCTTATTTCGAACCTGCCGCCACGGATATCCTCGCTCCCGTATCTCTGCCGGTTCTGCCGGTTCCGCCGCCCCGGGCTGCCCCGATGGAGGGGGGATCAAAGGGGTCGAGCCGGTGATCGAGTCCGTTATCGGCATTGCGTAACCTGGGGCGACCTGTGCCACGGATGGGGGAGGACCAGTGCGACTCGGGCTCAGTCTCGGATACCAGACGGCGTGGAGCACACCGGCCGACCACCTGGCGCTGGCCCAGGAGGCGGACCGGCTGGGCTATTCGGTGGTGTGGGCGGCGGAGGCATACGGCTCCGACTCGCCCAGCATGCTCGCCTGGATGGCCGGCCAGACCGAACGGATCGACGTCGGTGCCGCGGTGATGCAGATTCCCGCCCGTACGCCGGCGGCCACCGCCATGACCGCCGCCACGATCGACGCGCTCTCCGGCGGCCGGTTCCGGCTCGGCCTGGGTGTCTCCGGCCCGCAGGTGTCCGAGGGCTGGCACGGCGTGCGCTTCGCCAAGCCGCTCGCCCGGACCCGCGAGTTCGTCGACATCGTCAAGCTGGCCATCGCCCGCAAGGAGGTGGCGTACGACGGCGAGCACTACACGCTGCCGCTGCCGGACGGCCCGGGCAAGGCCCTGCGGCTGGGCTTCCACCCACCCCGCGAGCACATACCGATCTACCTGGCCGCTGTCGGCCCGAAGAACCTGGAGCTGGCCGGCGAGATCGCCGACGGCTGGCTGGCCGTGTTCTACGCCCCGGAGTTCGCCGAGGAGCAACTCGCCTCGGTGCAAGCCGGGCGGGCCAAGGTCGGCAAGGAGCTGGCCGGGTTCGACGTGGTGCCGTCGGTGCCCGTGGTGATCGGCGACGACGTGGCCTCCTGCGCCGAACTCGTCCGCTGGTACGCCGCGCTCTACGTCGGTGGCATGGGCAGCCGGCAGCAGAACTTCTACAACCAGCTCGCCACCCGGATGGGCTACGGCGACGCCGCCCGCGAGGTGCAGGACCTGTACCTGGCCAAGCGGCAGCGCGACGCCGCAGCCGCCGTACCCATGGAGTTCATCGACCGCACCTCGCTGCTCGGCCCGAAGGAGCGCATCGCCGAGCGGATGCGGGAGTACGCCGCGGCCGGCGTCACCACGCTGTCGGTGACCCTCTTCGTGGCCGACCGGGACAGCGGTGTGCAGACCCTGCGTACCGTCGCCGAGGCTCTTGACCTCTCGGGAGTCGGCGAGTGACCTGGGTCGAGGCCATCGTCCTGGGCATCGTCCAGGGACTGACCGAGTTCCTTCCGGTCAGCTCGTCGGGGCATCTGCGGATCACCTCGGCGATCTTCTTCGACCGGGACGCCGGCGCGTCGTTCACCGCGGTCACCCAGCTCGGCACCGAAGCGGCAGTGCTGATCTACTTCGCCAAGGACATCTGGCGGATCACCCGGACCTGGCTCGTGGGCATTCGGGACACGTCGGTCCGCTCCAGCCTCGACTACCGGATGGGCTGGTACGTGATCGTCGGCTCGATCCCGATCGGGCTGTTCGGTTTCGTGTTCAAGGACCAGATCAAGACCGCCGGGCGCAACCTGTGGGTGGTGGCGACCACGCTGATCGTGTTCGCCTTCGTGTTGGCGTTCGCCGAGTACTGGGGGCGGCAGACCCGCACCCTGGAGAACTTCCGGATGAAGGACGGCATCGTGATGGGCTTCGCCCAGGCGATGGCGCTGGTCCCCGGGGTGTCCCGCTCCGGCGGCACGCTCACCGCCGGCCTGCTGCTCAACCTGACCCGCGAGGCGGCGGCACGGTACTCGTTCCTGCTGGCCATCCCGGCGGTGGTGATGTCCGGTGTGTTCAGCCTCGGGGACGTCTTCGAACCGTCCGCCCCGGGCACGTCGGTGCCCACCGTGGCCCAGACGATCGTGGCCACCCTCATCGCCTTCGGCATCGGCTACGCGGCCATCGCCTGGCTGCTGCGCTACGTGGCCCACCACACCCTGTACGTCTTCGTGCTGTACCGGGTCGCGCTGGGCACCCTGGTCCTGGCGCTGCTGCTGACCGGCACCATCGACGCCACCTGACCGCTCTGCCGCCGGCCCCCGGCTCCGCCCACGGGCGGAGCCGGGGGCCGCAGTCGTCAGGTCGCCGCCCACGACGGCCCGGCGCGGTGCCCAGGTCATAGGGTGGTCCCGTGGCGACCCTTCTTCTTCTGCGACACGGCCGAACCACGGCGAACGCCGACGGCGGCCTGGCCGGTCGGCAACCGGTCGAGTTGGACGACACCGGGCGCGCCCAGGCCACAGCGGTCGGCGAGCGGTTGCGGGCGGTACCGCTGGCCGCCGTGGTGACCAGCCCGCTCATCCGCTGCCGGCAGACGCTGGAGCTGGCGCTCCCGCAGGCCGCCCCGGTCGTCGAGGACGGGTTGATCGAGTGCGACTACGGCAGCTGGGAGGGTCAGCCGCTGAAGAAGCTCGCCAAGGAGCCGCTCTGGCCGGTCGTCCAGCAGCACCCCAGCGCGGCGGTCTTCCCTGGTGGGGAGGCGATGGCGGCGATGGCGGCGCGTGCCGTGGCGGCGGTGCGTTCCTGGGACGCCCGGGTGAACGCCGAGCACGGGCCCGAGGCGGTCTGGTTGGCGTGCAGCCACGGCGATGTGATCAAGGCCATCGTGGCGGACGCGCTCGGCGTACACCTGGATGCCTTTCAGCGGATCGTGGCCGACCCGGCGTCGGTGACGGCGATCCGGTTCACGCCGTTGCGTCCTTTTCTGGTGCGACTCAACGACACCGGTGGTGACCTGGCGGCGCTGGTGCCGCCGCCGGCCAAGCGGCGTCGGCGCGCGAACCGCGTGGCCGACTCGGACGCGGCAGTCGGTGGTGGGGCGGGTGCGTCGCGGTGAGGCGCGTCACGACACCTCCTGCGCTCGGCGCGTCAGCGCACGCCGGAAAGGCCGCCACGCCCGGGTATAGCCCCTGGTACGCCGGGCGCGCCGCCGCTGCGGCGATTCGCGTCGGTGGGGTGCGCGACGCCGAGGCGGGCCGGATAGGGTCGTGGGTATGACCCACCAGGTGCACGCCTTCGAACCGCCGGAGCGGTTCGTCGCCGGGACTGTCGGGCCGCCGGGGGAGCGCACGTTCTTCCTGCAGGCCCGCGGCGGCGGCAGGCTGGTCAGCGTCGCGCTGGAGAAGGTCCAGGTGTCCCTACTCGCCGAGAAGCTCGAGGAGTTGCTCACCGAGGCGCAGCGTCGCTTCGGGGTGGACCTGCCCGAGCTGGCGCCGGTGATCGGCGACAACGAGCCGTTGGACACTCCCGTCGACGAGGAGTTCCGGGTCGGGACTCTCGGGCTGGCCTTCGACGTGGACACCGCGACAGTGGTGATCGAGGCGATCGCGGCGGGCGAGGTGGAGCCCGAGGTCGAGCTCGGCGACGAGGACGACGACGAAGACGACGACGAGGACGACGAGCCGGACGAGGACCTGGATCGGCTCCGGGTCCGGCTCACCCCGCAGGCGACCCGCCAGTTCATCGAGCGGGCCCGGCGAGTGGTCAACGCGGGCCGGCCACCGTGCCCGCTCTGCGGCCAACCGTTGGACCCCGCCGGGCACCTCTGCCCGCGGCACAACGGTTATCACCGGTGACCTCGTCCGGCCTCCAGCCTCGCCAGGACGGCGACGCCGCGCTGCGGCTGCTGCGTGACGGCGTCCTCGACCTGGAGGGTCGGCTGGTCGACGCGTCGAACACGACGCTGCGCGGCATCCTGACCCTGGACGGGTTGACCGCCCGGTGCGTCTACAAGCCGGTCCGTGGCGAGCGCCCCCTCTGGGACTTCCCCGACGGCACCCTGGCCGGTCGGGAGGTCTCGGCGTACCTGGTCTCCCGGGCCACCGGCTGGGACCTGGTGCCGCCCACAGTGCTGCGGGACGGTCCGTTCGGCCCCGGTTCCTGCCAGCTGTGGATCGACGAGCCGGAAGACGCCGAACCGCTTGTCGGTTTCCTGCCCGCCGGGGAGTTGCCGCCGCGCTGGATCCCGATCGCCGCGGCCCGCGACGACGACGGCGCGGCGTACGCCCTCGCCCACGCCGACGACCCGCGGCTGGCCCGGCTCGCGGTGCTCGACGCGGTGCTCAACAACGCCGACCGTAAGGGCGGTCACGTGCTCGTCGGTGCCGACGACCGGATCTATGGCGTGGACCACGGGGTGAGCTTCCACGTGGAGGACAAGCTGCGCACTGTGCTCTGGGGTTGGGCCGGTAAGCGGCTACCCGCGGACGCCGTGGAGATGCTCGACGCGCTGGCCGGGCAGGTCGCCGGTGCGCTCGGTGCCGAGTTGGCCGACCATCTGACGATCAGCGAGGTGGCCGAGGTGGCCGCCCGGGTCGGCCGGCTGCGCGAGACTGGCTGCTTCCCTCAGCCTCCGGAGGACTGGCCGGCGATGCCCTGGCCGCCCATGTGACCCGCTGTCATCTTGATCACCCGTGGGGTGCTCCGGCGTTGTCGCCGGGCTGGCTAGGCTGATCCCATGGAGTCTTGGGCGGGACACGAGGTGCCACGGCTGCCGGGCAGGGGCGAGCCACTGGCGTTGTACGACTCGGCGCGGCAGGGCGTCCACCCGAGTGAGCCGGCCGACGCGGGCAGCATGTACGTCTGCGGCATCACCCCGTACGACGCGACCCACCTCGGCCACGCCGCCACCATGATCACGTTCGACCTGGTGCAGCGGATGTGGCGCGACGCCGGCCGCCCGGTGCGCTACGTGCAGAACGTCACCGACATCGACGACCCGCTGCTGGAGCGGGCCGCCCGCGACGGCGAGGACTGGGTGGTCCTGGCGATGCGCGAGACGGCGCTGTTCCGGGAGGACATGGAGGCGCTGCGGATCATCCCGCCGGCGCACTACGTGGGCGCTGTCGAGTCGATCCCGGACATCGCCGACAAGGTCGAGGTGCTCCTCAAGGACGGCGCCGCGTACCGGCTCGACGACGGCACCGGCGACGTCTACTTCGACATCTCCGCCACGCCCCGCTTCGGCTACGAGTCGAACCTGACCCGCGAGCAGATGCTGGAGATCTTCCCCGAGCGCGGCGGTGACCCCGACCGGGCCGGCAAGCGCGACCCACTGGACCCGCTGCTGTGGCGCGGCGCCCGCGAGGGCGAGCCGTCCTGGCCGGGCGGCGAGCTGGGCCCGGGCCGACCCGGCTGGCACATCGAGTGCGCGGTGATCGCGCTCAACCTGCTCGGCGACCGGATCGACGTCCAGGGCGGCGGTAACGACCTGCTGTTCCCGCACCACGAGGCCTCCGCCGCGCACGCCGAGCGGCTCACCGGCCAGGCGCCGTTCGCCGAGCACTACGTCCACGCCGGCATGATCGGTCTGGACGGCGAGAAGATGTCCAAGTCCCGCGGCAACCTGGTCTTCGTGTCCCGGCTGCGCGCCGACAAGGTCGACCCGATGGCGGTCCGGCTGGCGCTGATCTCCGGGCACTACCGCAGCGACCGCACCTGGACCGACGACCTGCTCACCGCCGCACACGAGCGCCTGGACCGTTGGCGGCGGGCCGCCGCCGCGCCCGCCGGGCCGTCCGGGGCTGAGCTGCTGGCCGAGGTACGCGCACGCCTGGCCGACGACCTGGACACCCCCGGAGCCCTGGCCGTAGCCGACCGCTGGGCCGAGGCGACCCTCGCGGGTGCCACCGACGACCCCGAAGCGCCCGCCCTCTTCGCGAACACTGTCGACGCCCTCCTGGGCATCCGCCTCTGACAGCCCACGGGCGGCGTGCCGTGCGCCGTTGACCGACTCGGTTTCCAGGAAGTCGCGGTGTCCGGAGCCCTGCGATACCCCGACTTCCAGGAAGCCGAGTCGATCAAAAGGCTCGGCCCGGGCGCGCCCTCGATCGGGTCAGATGAACGCCACCTCGGGGAAGGACCGGCTCGGACCGTTCAGTAGGTGGCCGCCCCGGTGCCTCAGGTGCAGGTCGAAGAACGCCAGCGGGTACGCCTGCCCGATGCGGACCGCGCGGGCGGGGTCGAGCGTGCCGACCCAACCGAGGAGATCCTCGTCGCTCATGCCGATGAGCTTTGCCAGTTGCGGCACGAGCCACTGGTTGTCGCCGTAGGACGAGTGGACCGCTTCGGCGGCCTGGATGTTGAGTCGCCATCCGCGTAGGTGCGTGAAGAACTCGGCGACGGCCGGCTCCGCTGCCCGGGTGAACTCCGCCGTCATCAGCATGAACGGCCGGTACAGGTCGGCGGAGGGCATCGGCTGCGACAGCATCGGGGCGTCCAGGCTCAGCCCCGCCCGGACCCGTCGGTCGGTGCCCATTGTCAGGGCCGTCGCGGTGCCGCCCTTCGACCAGCCGAACATGCCGATCCGGCTCAGGTCGAGGGCGGCGCCCAGCCCGGTCGGCAGCAGCGCTTGGTCGACGTCGGGGTTGCCCCCGGCGGCGAGGTCGGAGATCTGATCGAGGACGAATCGGACGTCCCGGGTGTAGGTCCACGGGGTCGAATCGACGTCTTCCTCCTGGACGGTGACTCGGCCGTCGGGGAATTCGCCGAACCCGTCGTACGTGTGGTCCACGGTGACCACCGCGTACCCGTGGCTGGCGAGTTCCTGCACCACGATGGTGGTGTCCGAACGGTGGCTGCCCGCGCCGTGCGAGTACAGCACCACCGGCAACCGCCGGCCCGGATGCCGCACCGGGGCGCCCTCGTGCCCGGCCGTCAACGGCGCCAGCGCGGCGTGGGGGTCGAAGCCGGCGGATTCCAGCAGCATGCGCATCGAGGCGGCGGTCATCCACTCGGAGCGCGGGTAGCGCCGCTCGTTCCGGGCGGGATACCAGACGCTGACCATCAGTTCCCGATACCGCCCCGGCCCGGCCAGCGGTTCCGGCCTCGACCGGTCGACCAGATGCAGCGGCACCACACCCACGCGGTACGGCCCGGTCGGCCGGGGGAGAGTGAGCCGGACCGGGCCTGAACGGGCCGCTGCCGCCCGGGCGCGGCCGGCGATGCCCATCGGTACACCGGCCCCGACCGCCAACGCGGCTCCGACAAGGCCACGGCGCGTGATCCCCCGTGCGCCAACACGTCTCACGGTTGGCATTGATCCTCCAGTGGGTTGCTCGACGCCGGAACCGGGCCGCCCGACCATCGATATACCCGCAGTATATATACCGAGTGTATAGATGCAACGGTGGTGGCGCGCTTCGACATCGGAGAATTCGCAGGGGTCGCCCTGGCCCGCCCATCGCCCCGCGATCTTGCAGTTTCTGTCCCAGCGAAAGGCGCAAAAACGGACGTAAGTACGACCGAAAGCGCAAGATCGCCGGGCCGGGCCGGGCCGGGCAGGGCAGGGCAGGGCAGGGCAGGGCAGGGCAGGGCAGGGGGCGGGGGGCGGGGGCTAGCCCAGGACCAGGCCGGGGTCGGGTTCCGGATCGGGGGTCGGGCCGGGGATCTTGTACTCCTCGGTGAGGGTGGTCATGGGGCCGGGCCAGGTCGCCTGGGACACCTCGATCGGCTTGCGGTGCGCGTCGTACGCGACGTGCAGCAGGTGTAGCACCGGTGTGTCCGGCCGGATCTGGAGGGTCTCGGCCTCCTCCCGGCTCGGTTGGCGGGCGCTGATCGTGTCGGTGGCCGAGACGTACCGTCGTCCGGTCGCTTCCTCGGCCTCCTGGTAGAGCGGCCGGCCGAACGCCTCGGTGCGCTCCAGCGAGGTGCCGGCGGCGTCGCGGGGCAGGAACCAGGAGGCGCCCACCTCGACGGGGGAGTCGTCGGTGCGGACGAGGTGCCGCCGGCAGAGCAGGTTGGTGCCGTCGGACACGCCGAAGGCGTCGGCCACCTCGGCGGGGGCGGGGGCGTGCCCCACGGAGACGAGCTGTTGACGGTATCGGGCGGCCAGGTCGGTGTGGTAGCCGCGGAAGCCGCCGTACCGGCCTCGGGAGAGGCGGTTGAGGCGGCGGCGGGTGCCGCGGACGTACGTACCGGAGCCGGGCTTGGTGATCAGGATGCCCTCGACCCGCAGCTGGTCGACGGCGCGTTGCACTGTCTGCTTGGCGACGCCGAACATCTCGGCGATGGCCGGGATGGACGGCAGCCGCTCGCCCGGCCCCCAGTCCCCACGGCGAACCTGGGCCTTGAGCTGCGCGGCGATCTGTCGGTGCGGGAACTCGGCGGCCCCGGGATTGATCTGCACACCCGCCTCCTTGATCACATCTAGGTTCCTAGGATGCCCCAGCGGGTGTGACGGCGCCACCCCGGACACGCGAAAACGGGCCCCCGGACCAGAAAAGGTCCGAAGGCCCGCAGCGAAACAGTGCTACCAGGAACCGGCGGTGGGGCCGGCCGAACCGCCTCGGCGGCGCAGGTACTTCTCGAACTCCTGGGCGATCTCGTCACCGGTCAACGGGGTGATCCCCTCGTCGCCGACCCGTTCCTCCAGCTCGCGGACGTACTCGCCCAGCTCGGCGTCCTGCTCGGCGGCGCTGCGGACCCGCTGCTCCCACTCGGCGGACTCCTCGGCCAGGTCGGCCATCGGCACCGGCAGGTCGACGACCTCCTCGACCCGGTGCAGCAGGGCGAGGGTGGCCTTCGGGCAGGGCGGGTTGTTGGCGTAGTGCGGCACGTGCACCCAGAACGAGACGGCGTCCACCTCGGCGCGGGTGCAGGCGTCGTGCAGCACGCCGACGATGCCGGTCGGCCCGTCGTAGCGGGTGGGGGTGAGCTGGTAGCGCTCCGCGGCCTGCGCGTCGGAGGCGCTGCCGCTGATCGGCAGCGGCCGGGTGTACGGAACGTCGGCCAGCAACGCGCCGAGCAGCACCACCCGTTCCACCTCCAGGCTGTGGCAGATCTCCAGCACCTGCTCGCAGAACGTCCGCCAGCGCATGCTCGGCTCGATGCCGCGGATCAGCACCACGTCACGGTCGGTGCCCTCCGGGCTGGCCACCATGAACCGGGTCGTCGGCCACTCCACCCGCCGGGTCTCCCCGTCGGCCATGGTGATGGTGGGTCGGCTGACCTGGAAGTCGTAGAAGTCCTCCGGATCCAGCTCGGCGATCTGCCGGGCGTTCCAGACCTGCTCGAGGTGCTCGACCGCGGCGGTGGACGCGTCGGCGGCGTCATTCCAGCCCTCGAACGCGGCGATCGCCACCGGGGACCGCAGCACCGGCAGTCCGTCGAACTCGGTCACGCCGTCACCTCACCCTGCTCGTCGCGGCTGGCGCCGGGACCGCGCCCGGTCGTCATACCGTGTGGCACGGCGGCGTCCCTGTTGTCCTTCACGTCCGTCAGCCTACGTGCAGGGCGAGGGTGCGGCCCGTCGGCCGCGCCGGTCGGCCGCTCCGGCAGCAGGTCATACCCGAACGAACCAGACAGGGTGATCCCCGTGACACAATAGGGGATCGCTCGAGGAGAGTCGTGGAGTCCGACCGAATCGCACTAACCTGAACGGGTGCGGACTTCATTGATGGATGTGCTGGCTGATCGCATTCTCATCGCCGACGGGGCGATGGGCACGATGCTTCAGGCCGCGGACCTCACGCTCGACGACTTCGACGGGCTGGAGGGGTGCAACGAGATCCTCAACGTCACCCGCCCGGACGTGGTGCGCGGGGTGCACGACGCCTACCTGGCCGTCGGTGCCGACTGCGTCGAGACCAACACCTTCGGGGCCAACCTCGCCAACCTCGCCGAGTACGACATCCCGCACCGCATCCGCGAGTTGTCCGAGGCAGGCGCCCGGATCGCCCGGGAGGCCGCCGACGCGGCCAGCACCCCGGAGCGGCCCCGGTTCGTGCTCGGCTCGATCGGGCCGGGCACGAAGCTGCCCACCCTCGGGCACGCCGCCTACTCGACCCTGCGCGACGCCTACCAGGAGAACGCCGCGGGTCTGATCGTCGGCGGCGCGGACGCGCTGATCATCGAGACCTGCCAGGACCTGCTCCAGGTCAAGGCGGCAGTGGTCGGGTCGAAGCGGGCCATGGCCGAGCTGGGCCAGTCGGTGCCGATCATCTGTCACGTGGCGGTGGAGACCACCGGCACCATGCTGGTCGGCAGCGAGATCGGGGCGGCCCTCGCCGCGATCGAGCCGCTCGGCGTGGACCTGATCGGGCTCAACTGCTCGACCGGCCCGGCCGAGATGAGCGAGCACCTGCGCTACCTGTCGCAGCACTCCCGCATCCCGCTGTCGGTGATGCCGAACGCCGGCCTGCCGGTGCTGACCGCCGACGGGGCGTACTTCCCGCTGACTCCCGTGGAGCTGGCCGAGGCCCTGGAGCGGTTCATCACCGAGTACGGCGTGGGGCTGGTCGGCGGCTGCTGCGGCACCACCCCGGAACACATCCGGGTGCTGTCCGAGCGGCTGCACGGCGTCACCGCCCCGGCCCGCGAACCCCGGCACGAGGCGGGCGTCTCCTCGGTCTACCACCCGGTGCCGTTCGCCCAGGACGCGTCGGTGCTGATGGTGGGGGAGCGGACCAACGCCAACGGCTCGAAGGCGTTCCGGGAGGCGATGCTCGCCGGCGACTGGCGGGCCTGTGTGGAGATCGCCCGCAGTCAGGCGCGCGACGGCTCGCACCTGCTCGACCTGTGTGTGGACTACGTCGGCCGCGACGGCACGCAGGACATGCGCGAGTTGGCCGGCCGGTTCGCCACCGCGTCGACCCTGCCGATCATGTTGGACTCCACCGAGCCGGCGGTGATCGAGGCCGGGCTGGAGATGCTCGGTGGCCGGTGCGTGGTCAACTCGGTGAACTTCGAGGATGGCGACGGCCCCGAGTCCCGGTACGGGCGGGTGATGCCGGTGATCCGGGAGCACGGTGCCGCAGTAGTCGTGATGTGCATCGACGAGGAAGGGCAGGCGCGCACCGCGGCGGACAAGGTCCGCATCGCCTCGCGCACCATCGACGACCTGACCGGCCGGTGGGGGATGGACCTGTCCGACATCCTGATCGACACGCTGACCTTCCCGATCGCCACCGGGCAGGAGGAGACCCGCCGCGACGGCCTGGAGACCATCGAGGCGATCCGGGAAATCGCCCGGCGTTACCCAGGGATCAACTTCACCCTCGGCATCTCGAACATCTCCTTCGGGCTCAACCCGGCGGCCCGGCAGGTGCTCAACTCGGTGTTCCTGCACGAGTGCGTGCAGGCCGGCCTGACCTCCGCGATCGTGCACGCCAGCAAGATCCTGCCGATGGCGAAGATTCCCGACGAGCAGCGCGAGGTCGCCCTGGACATGGTCTACGACCGGCGCCGCGAGGGCTATGACCCGTTGCAGCGCTTCCTGGAGCTCTTCGAGGGCGTCGACGTGACCAGCGCCCGAGCCAGCCGGGCACAGGAGTTGGCCGCGCTGCCGTTGGACGAGCGGCTCAAGCGGCGGATCATCGACGGTGAGCGCAATGGCCTGGAGGCCGACCTCGACGAGGCGATGGCCGGCGGCCGGTCCCCACTGTCGATCATCAACGACATCCTGCTGGACGGTATGAAGGTGGTCGGCGAGCTGTTCGGCTCCGGCCAGATGCAGCTGCCGTTCGTGCTCCAGTCCGCCGAGGTGATGAAGACCGCGGTGGCCTACCTCGAGCCGCACATGGAGACCATCGAGGACGGCGGCAAGGGCCGCATCGTGCTCGCCACAGTGCGCGGCGACGTGCACGACATCGGCAAGAACCTTGTCGACATCATTCTGTCCAACAACGGCTACGAGGTGGTGAACATCGGCATCAAGCAGCCGATCAGCGCCATCCTGGACGCCGCCGAGCAGCACCGCGCCGACGCGATCGGCATGTCCGGGCTGCTGGTCAAGAGCACTGTCATCATGAAGGAGAACCTGGCCGAGATGGCCACGCGCGGGGTCGCTGAGCGCTGGCCGGTCCTGTTGGGTGGGGCGGCGCTGACCCGCGCGTACGTCGAGGACGACCTGCGGTCGACGTTCCCCGGGCAGGTGCACTACGCGCGGGACGCGTTCGAGGGTCTGTCCCTGATGGACAAGGTGATGACCGCCAAGCGCGGTGGCGCCCCGGTGATCGACCCGGAGCGGGAGGCGGCTCTCGCGGCCCGGCGGGCGCGCCGGGAACGGCAGCGCTCGATGGTCTCCACGTCGCTGCCGGAGCTGCACGACTCGTCGGTCCGCTCCGACGTGGCCGCCGACGTGTCGGTGCCCACCCCGCCGTTCTTCGGCACCCGGGTCGTCAAGGGCGTGCCGATGGCCGACTACGCGGCGCTGCTCGACGAGCGGGCCACCTTCTCCGGGCAGTGGGGGCTGCGCGGCGTCCGGGGCGGCAGCGGACCCTCCTACGAGGAGCTGGTCGAAACCGAGGGCCGACCGCGGCTGCGGTACTGGCTGGACCGGCTGATCGCCGACCAGGTCCTTGAGGCAGCCGTGGTGTACGGCTACTTCCCCGCGTACTCCGAAGGCAACGACCTGGTGGTGCTCGACGAGAACGGGCACGCCGAGCGCGCCCGGTTCTCCTTCCCCCGGCAACGGCAGGAGCGGCGGCTCTGCCTGGCGGACTTCTTCAGGCCCCAGGGCGACCAGCTCGATGTGGTCGCGTTGCAACTGGTCACCGTCGGCCAACCGGTCAGCGAGTACGCGGCGAAGCTGTTCGCCCGCAACGAATACCGCGACTACCTGGAGGTGCACGGTCTCTCCGTGCAGCTCACCGAGGCCCTCGCCGAATACTGGCACCAGCGCATCCGCGCCGAGATGACCCTGCCCGACGGTCGTCCGCTGGGGCACGACGACCCGGCGGACCTGGCCGGCATCCTGCACAACGACTACCGGGGCTGCCGGTACGCGTTCGGCTACCCGGCCTGCCCCGACCTGGAAGACCGGGCGAAGATCATGGATCTGCTCGGCGCGGACCGGATCGGGGTCGAGCTGTCCGAGGAGTTCCAGCTCATGCCGGAGCAGGCAACCGACGCGATAGTGGTCCACCACCCGGAGGCCAACTACTTCAACGCCAAGTAACGGCGGCAGGCCCCCGAGCTGCACCTCAGGCCGTCGGCGGCCCGGACCAGGCCGTCAGCTGCCTCCGAGCTGTGCCCGGTGGCCTGGTCCGCATGGGTTGAGCCGAGGTCGGGCTCCACCGTGGCCAGTCCACGAGCGCCCGCTGGGGTGTGGTCCCGACGGTGCGCGCGTCGAACGCCTCGGCTGAGATCAGGAGCACGTCGCCGACGGTGGTCCAGCTCATGAGCGACAAAGCTAGGAATGACACCGCGGGGCGTCAAGCGTCGTGGTTGTTGCCTGGGGTTCAGGGGGTCGTCGGGCTACCCGGGCACCGGCAAGATGGTCGTGTGAAGACCGAGCCCGTCAAGGCAGGCAGGGCGGAGTTGGTGGACGCCCTGGAGGGCTTGCCCGGGAGTTCCGACGGCTGTCGCGTTGCCCTGACGTTGGCATCTCCCGTCTTCCTTCGTGCCGGCGACGTCTGGTGGGTTGAGGATGAGGTGCTGTACGTCCAGCGTGGAGACGTCCCGACCGTGGCGTATCGGGGTGCCCTCGAATGGCGTCGGCAGTGGTAGCCGCGGGAGCCGGGACTCAGGGCCTGTCTTGAAGTCGATTGTCAGGGCTGGCCGCATCGATGAACATCCGACAGGTCGCTGAGCTCTGACGGATGGGCAGTGGGTGCGTTCCCGCTACGGTCTCGTCATGTCTCGATTCAGCATGATGGCTCGCGTGGACATCCCTCATGAGGTGGCCGACGCCGAGAGTTGGATCGCGCGATATCGCGGGTCGTTGACGTCGATCGCGGAGACGGGCTGCGGCTGCTGCGTACGTGCGTGGCAGATCGAAGGACCGCAAGAGCTGGCCGACACCATCCCGCTCGTGCTCAGCGCTTCGACGGAGTGGGACCGGGACTGATCATTCGCACAGCGCGGCCCGCTCAACCAGCGGACGACGGAGGACGCGACTGCCAGCAACGGCTGCGGACTTAGCGGAAAAGCTCAAGCCCCGCCAGCGCGTCGATCGCTATCACCACGTCGGCCATGCTGAACGCCGCAACCCCAAGCAGCCACAGCCGGAACGACGATAGCCGAACCCACCAGGGTTGGTTGTCTCCAAGACGCTCGCGTACAGCCGAGTGCGGTGGCAGCCCAAGCATCTGGTCCAAGCCCAGCTGTTGCTCGATCCGCTCCAACAGCCGGCTGTCGGACAACTCCAGGCGCCGGTACTTGATCATGAGTTGGGCGGACAGGCCGGTCAAGGCGGCAGCCAGGGTGGCCGCCACCGCTTGGGCCGGACGCGCCGTCTCCGGACCGAGCGCGAGCGTCAGAAGGAACGCCTGAGCCGCGGTGGCCAGGGCGGGTACCTGCCACGTCATTGTGTCGAAAGCGGTCCGGCGAGCTGCGACGACCGCGTAGGTTGCCGTGAGCACCTGTTCGGAGATCTGAGTCTCGTCCGGCCTCGCGTCTGGGCTTGGCACCATGACGTCATCGTGTCAACGCGTCGCAACGCGGACGAGTGGAGCGCAGCCCGAGGCCGCGAGCAGCCACCGAAGCCATCGAGTGCCCAATGAATGCCCATTCAGCAGGGGGCGACAAGGGCCAAGGACGATGCCGTTGCCAGGCCTCCGTGACAAGGGCAGGATTGAGTACGTGGGACCGGTCGGTAGCCCGTGGTGGCAGACAGCGAAGACACCCAAGCAGGGGTTCATCCTGGGGGGCTTCTGCCGTGCTGGCAGCACTGCTTGGCGTTGGCTACCTGGTGACGGCCGTGCTGCTGCGCCGACGCCAACGCTCACAGATGACACGCTGGATGGATGCGACAGGTCACAGTGCTCGGCAGTTCCGGTGCCTTTCCCGAGCCAGGTCGGGCCTGTAGCGGCTTCGCGGTGGACTGGGATGGCTTCCGCGTAGTGCTTGACCTGGGCTACGCCACACTGCCGCGGTTGCTCAGGCACTGGCCCGACGGTGCGGTGGACGCTGTCGTCATCACCCACGAGCACCCGGATCACTGCGTCGACCTGCACGGTCTGTTCAGGATGCGGTTCTACGGTCAATCGGGGGGACCACGGCTGCCGTTGTTCTGCCCGCCCGGCGTGCTCGACCGGCTCAGCGGCGTGGAGCCCGATGTCGACCTGCACGCGGTCTTCGACCTGCACCCACTACCCGGCAGCTACCGGGTCGGGCCGTTCGACCTCACCGGGCTGTCCCTGCCGCACTTCGTGCCCAACGCCGGCATCCGGCTGCAGGCCGACGGAATTGCCCTGGCCTATTCCGGGGACACGGGGCCGACTCCCGCGTTGGCCGAACTGGGCCGTGGCGCCGACCTGTTCATCGTCGAGGCGACGGACCACGACGGCGAGACCAGCCGTCCCACCCGTAACCTCATGACCCCCACCGAAGCCGGTCTGTGGGCTCGCCGCGCGGGTGCCCGCCGCCTGATGCTCACCCACTTCTGGCCAGGTAACGACCGGGCAGCCGCGGTGGCCGCCGCGCAGGTGGAGTTCGACGGTGCCGTACTGGCGGCTGAGGAAGGGCTCACCCTGATGCTTGGGGCACCAGACAGCTGATCTCCCTCACTCGACGAATGTGCCGTCCGGATTCATGATCTCGTCTCGCACCAGCGGTACGAAGGCCGACCAGGTCCCGTCATCCACGGCGACTGACATGCGGATGCGCCCATCGCCGTCGTCAAGGGCGTAGCTGACCACGCGGTACCGCCTGCCGTCATCGCCGGTGGCGTGGCGTGCATCCTTGTCATCGAGCATCGCGCGCCAGTCGCCGTAGTTGACGCGTCGCCACTCAGCCAGGCGCGCCTCGGCGAGCCCTGCCGCCGACTCGTTCTTCAGCCTCACCTGCTCAACCTTCCAGCCGCCGTGCGGCCGACGCTAGGGCGGTGGAGGAAGCGTCTGCAAGCTTTGACGGAAGGCCGGCTCCGGCCACGTGGGCGCGGTCAACAGGAGGACGAAATCCGGCAACGCGCATGGTGAGGGGTCCCCAGTCGGTGCCCGCGAGTCCGGCTCGCTCTCCCAGTCGATGAGGTTGACCGTCACCGCGTAACGGCCGGCGGGCGCGGCCACGTGTCGGGCCTTTTCGTCCGGGATTGCGGAGACGTCTTCCAGTCCGCTCAGGTAGAGCGACCCGGCTGAGGTGATGAGGTACGGCTCCGATGCGACGACGAGACGATCTTGCTCGCGCTCTGTCAGGTCCGCAGCCTGCTGGGAGTCGCCGACACGGACCACGAACTGGAACGCCGAGTCCCCCAGGTTGATCGGCACGAGCACGCCGGCCAGGACGTGCTGGAGGATGTCATCGTCGTTGAGCAACGAGCGTTCCCATGAGTCGTCGTCGACGATCGAGGCGAAGCCCTCGGGGTTCCAGAGCACCTGCATGCCAGCATCAGTCATGACGGGTCCCGTCACCTCGAACATCCGGCCTCCTACACGTCCCTGGCCCGTCGCCGGGCCGTCGAAGGCTAGCCAATGGCGACCAGCGACGACCAACGCCCGCGCCGCGGTCACCGTGCCCGCCGAAGTGCGGACGCTGATGGATGGCTAGCGGGCCCGTCACGCGAAAAGGCAGTCCGCTCTGGATGTCGAGAACGGCTGAGCGGCTCCGTCCTCGGGGAGGATGCGGTCACCGTGACCGCACCAGAGCAGGGCGATCCAGCATGGCGATCCAGCGGATGGACAACGTCCTCATCGTTGTCGAGGACCTCGACGCGGTCATCGCGTTCTTCGTCGAACTCGGCATGGAGTTGGAGGGGCGAGGACCGGTCGAGGGGCGGTGGGTGGAGCGTGTCATCGGGATCGACGACGTCCGGCAGGAGGTCGCGATGCTGCGGACCCCGGACGGCCACGGCAAGGTCGAGTTGGCGATGTTCCACCGGCCGACGGCGATCGGCGGGGAACCGAAGAACGCGCCGGCGAACACGCTGGGCATCCGGCGGATCATGTTCGCCGTCGACGACATCGAGGACGTGATCACCCGGGTGCGTGGCCACGGCGCCGAACTCGTGGGGGAGTTGGAGCGGTATGAGGACGTCTACCGGCTCTGCTACGTCCGTGGCCCCGAGGGGATCATCGTCGGCCTGGCCGAACAGCTCCGCTGACGGCCGCCGCAGCTCGAGCCCACCCGCAACGTCAGGGATGTAGGGGCCTCGCGGGCGGCGGAGGCCACCACATCCCTGACGTGATGCGGAACCTGAAGGAGCAGCAGCAGCGGGCAGGCGGCGGGCTCAGGAGATCAGGGTGCCGCCGTCCACGGTCACCACCGTGCCGGTGGCGTAGGTCGCCCGCAGGAGGTAGACGAACGCCTCGGCAACCTCCTCGGGCTCGCCCACCCGACCGAGCGGAAGCGACCCGCTGAGCTGCGCGTACATCTGCTCTCGGGTGTCGTTCGGTAGTGAGTCCCAGAGCGGTGAGCGGATCACGCCGGCCGAGACGGCGTTGACCCGGATCGGGGCGAGTTCGACGGCGAGCGCGCGGACCAGCGCGTCGATCGCCCCGGTGATGCTGGCCGCGACGGACCAGCCGGCGCTGGGCCGGTGGTTGGCGGTGCCGGTGGTGAGGGTGATCGACCCACCGGGGCGCAGGTACGGCAGCGCCGCGTTGACCGCCGACAGCGAGCCGAAGTAGCGCAGGTCGAAGGCGGCCCGGGCGGCGGCGAGGTCGAGGGCGTCGACGGACATCAGCGCAAGGGGTTCACCGGCGGTGAAGACGAGATGGTCGAACGACCCGAGATCGTGGAACAGCCGGGACACGGCGTCGGGGTCGGTGAGGTTGGCGACGTACCCCTGGGTGGTGGTCGGCAGGGTCGTGAGGGCGCGGTCCACGCTGCGCTGGTTGCTGGAGGCGACCACGACCTGGGCGCCCTCGCGGGCGGCGCGGGCGGCGGTGGCGAGGCCGATCCCCGAGGTTCCGCCGAGTACGACGACGCGCTGGTCGATGAGGGTCATGATCGTGTCCTTCCGGATCGGGTGGTGGGAACGGTTACCACCGTGCTCCGCCGGGACCGCCGGTGTCCAAGACCTCTTTCACCACCTGTGATGCCCGTTGAGCATCACTACAGTCATACCTTGCGGGTATCGTGGAACCGCCCGGAGCGGAACCGGACGGGGGCAGGGTGGACGTTGATCTGCGCAAGCTCCGCTACTTCGTGGCGGTCGCGGAGGAGCTGCACTTCGGCCGGGCCGCCGCGCGGCTGCACATCGCCCAGCCGGTCCTGTCGCGCCAGATCCGGGCCTTCGAGCACGAACTGCGCGCCGAGCTCTTCGTCCGGGACCGCCGCTCCACCGTGCTGACCGACGCCGGCCGTCAGCTGTTGACCGATGCCGGTCCGCTGCTCGCCTCGGCCGAGGCCCTGCGGCGGCGGGTGCAACGGGCCGCACACGGTAGGCCGACGTTCACCATCGCGTTCATGCCGGGGGTTCTCGTCACCGCCGAGGCCCGTGCCATCGGTCAGCGGCACCCGGACCTGGCCGTCAACGTTGTCCGTACGTCCTGGGACGACCAGGCCGAGATCGTCCGCGAGGGGCGCGCGGACGTCAGCTACGTGCGACTCCCGGTGGACCAGCGTGGCCTGCGCCTGCGCCCCCTGTTCACCGAACCCCGCGTCGTCGTCCTACCCACCGATCACCGCCTGGCCGGCAAGGAGTCGGTCGACCTCGCCGAGTTGGTCGAGGAACGGCTCTTGCAGGACCCGGACGCGGTGCCGGAGTGGCGGGACCTACCGAACCGCCCGACGGAGCCCGACCCCCGCCCCCGGCCCGAGCTGAACTCCGTGGAGGAGAAGCTGGAGCATGTCGCCGCGTACGCCGGGATGGCGATCCTGCCGTTGTCGACGGCGACGTTCTACACGAGACCCGACGTCAGCCACGTGCCCGTCGCCGACCTCGGCCACAACCAGGTGTGCCTGGCCTGGGCCGAGGACAACCGGTCACCTCTGGTGCACGAGTTCGTCGAGATCGCCGCCCGGCAGGCGCCACAACCCGACGATCGACGCCACGGGGAGTCAGGCGGCGCCGATGGGGAAGGTCTCGCGTAGGGCCGGGTCCAGCGGTCGACCGCTCGTCGGTTCGATGAACAGGTCGGCGAGCAGGAGGTCGGCGAGGTAGCTGGGGTTCACCCCCGACTCCTTGCGGCCGAGGGTCTGCGCCAAGCCGCCGAGTCGCAGCGCGGCCTTCGCTGCGCCGGACGGCATCCGCGCGACTCGGCGGGGTCGGCCCACCGCGTCGGCGATGCGCCCGATCATGTCGTGCCAGGTGAGGTTCTCGTCGGCGACCGGGATGTCCGCGCCGCTGGCCTGCTCCAGGGCATCGACCGCGACCTCGGCCACGCTGCGGGCGGAGGCCGCGGCGCTGCCGCCGGTCGGGGCGACCAGCGGGGTACGCGAGCGGGCCCACCGGTCCAGCGGACCGGCCCAGTTGGGCAGTCGGTCGCCGGCCCGACCGAAGACGAAGGGCAGTTCGAGTACGGCGACCGGCAGGCCCTCGCCAGCGGCGGCCCGCCCCTCCCGGGCCTGCTCCAGGCGGCACCGGATGTACGTGTGCCGTTCGGCGAGGCGCCACTGCGGGTGGAGTCGGTCGAAGTAGGTGTAGTAGGAGCCCATCACGACGCCCCGGGTGAGACCTTCGAGTCGGGCGGCGGTGAACAGGCGTACCACCGGGTCGACGTTGTCGCGGCGAAACGCGGGGTAGATCGGTTTGGGCAGCGGCCGTTGCTCCTCGGTGCGGGTCGCGTACACGACGCCATCGTGACCGGCGAGCAAGGACCGCAGTTGCTCGATCGAGGCGGCCCCGACATCGAGCAGATGGTCGATGCCCGGCTGGGCGGTTCGCGCCACAGTGGTCGCGGCATGGCCACGCTCCCGAAGCACGTCCGCGACGTGAGCGCCGATCAGGCCACTGCCACCCACCACAAGAATTCGCACGGTGCATCGTCCACTCTGGAACCCGCCCTTTGTCAAGCCGCTGCCGCTGTGGCGAGGGCGTCGAGGGGTTGCTGGTCCAGCATGAGCGCGTGCTGCGCCTCGGCGGCCGGCTGCTGTACGACCGCGTCGACGACCCGGACGAGCCTCTGCGCGTGTACGCCGACCTGGCCGGGCACCCCTTCTGCGTCTTCGTCGGCTGAGCGGGTTGCGGCTACCTCGCCGCGGCGCAGGTTGACAACGGGCGAGGATGGCGTCGGCAACCCCGACGTTGGCCTAGGTTCGAGGTACGGAACACCGCCGCTGTGAAACGGGGATGAGGATGCCGGAACCGCGCGCCTTCTGGCTGGACGAGCAGTTCGACCGCGAGCACGGCACCGACGGGAGCGGCCGGTACGAGGCCGAGGTGTTTCGTCGGATCGACGAGTTCGCCGACACCTGGGGTGACTTCGCGCCCGTGGCGTTCGCGGTGACCGCCTGGCGGCTGGCCACCGAGCTGTCGCCGGGCTTCGTCCGGTGGCATCGGCGGATCATCTCGGCGACCTGCGCGCGCAGCCCGTGGGACGGCAGCCTGGTCTGCGCGGTGACAGTGGCCTCCCGCTGGCCGGCCGAGCTGACCTGGACCAAGCAGTGGCAGCGCGACCGTGGTTGGCAGAACTGGCCCCAGATGTTCGGCCAGTTCACCACACCCACCGAGCAGGACCAGACGCGCCGCCCGCATCTACGCGCGTTGCTCCAGGTGGAGGCGCCGGTCCCGCTCGACGACCTGCCGCCGACGCCGGACGGTCCGGACGACGAGGTCGCCGCGGCGGCGCGCCGGGCCGTGGCAGTGCTGGCCCGGGAGCTCAACGACCTCCTCGCGCCGATGATCGGGCAGCTCGACGCCGGGGTGCCGGCGGACTCCTGAGAAGCCCGTCGGCCGGTATGGTCGTCGGCGTGGATCTGGACGACACCGCCGCCCGGCTCGGGGTGCCCGTCGAGGAGGTCGACCGCGTGCACCGGCTCGCCGGTGACGGGCCGTCAGCTCCGTTGCCAGCCAAGGCCGACGCGCCCGCGCTCCTCGACCAGCTCGCCGTGCCGCCGGACGACGCCGCCGAGATCATGGCGGGCTGGCCCGACCCCGACTCCCCGCTCTGGACTCCGGAGCTGCGCTGGCTGCTCGACCGCTCGACCGCCCTGGTCCGCGCCGACCTCGCGGGCCACGACTGGCTGTCGCCCGGCCCGGAGCTGCCCCGAGAGCGAGGCCCCGCCTGGCGCCATCTCTACGTGTACGCGTACCTGGCTTTGGTCGACGTGGTGCGCGGGTACCACAGCGACCACGGCATCCCCGACGCCGTGACCTGGGTGACCCTGGCCGACCTGGGCCGCAACCTCGCCATCGACCGGCGGATGCGCGGCGAGGGCTGGCCGATCATGCAGAGCTGGCTGACGCTGCACTCACGCGGCAGCGTCTACGAGCTGGGCCGGCTACAGCACCAGCGTGGCGACGGCGCCATCGGCCTGCACGTCCCCGATTCGGGGCCGTTGACCCCGGAGGCGGTCGAGGCGTCCCTCGACGAGGCCCGCGCGTTCTTCCCCAGGCATTTCCCCGACGAGCGCTACACCGCGTTCTCCTGCGCCTCGTGGCTGCTCGACCCGCAACTGCGGCAGTACCTTCCGGAGGACTCCAACATCGTGCGGTTCCAGCGCCGGTTCGAGCTGGCGCCCTACGACGAGTCGGCGGGGCCGGACGCCGACATCGAGGTGTTGCGGTTCGGGTTCCGGACCCTGACCACGCCGCTCGACGAGCTGCCGCGCCGCACGGTGCTCCAACGCGCGATCATCGACCACCTCCGGGCCGGCGGCCACTGGCACTGGCGCCACGGCCGCTTCCCGATCTAGGCACCCGCGTGCCACCAGGCGCCGTTGGCGGCGGTGTGGGCCGCCGGTTCGATGACTTCCCACACCTCCGCGATCAGTCCGTCGGCGACCCGCAGGATGTCGACGACCACGATCTCCGGCCCTCCGTCGGGGAGTCGGCGTCGCGAGTGCACCACGACGTTGTCACCGTCGGCCAGTAGGTGCAGGATGTCGACCCGCATGCCGGCGGTCGGGCCCAGCGCGGCGCGGACCGCGGCGAGCCACTGCGCTCTGGTCGAGGTCGTCGAATCCGACCGGTGATGGGTGAAGTCCTCGCTCAGGTACGACGCGAGCGTGTCGACGTCGCCGGTGTCGACCAGCCCCGCCAACGCCCGCCCGACGATGCTCTTGTTCTCGGTGGTCATGGCCGCAAGTGTTTCCCCGGCCTCGTGCGCTTGTCGATGACATCGCACTTCATGGCGTCCCGGGCGACGTTGAGTAGGCTCATGATCGTGTATGCGGTCGGGGAACTCCTGCGCCAGTGGCGCAAGCGTCGAGGGCTCAGCCAACTCGACCTGGCGATCGCCGCGGATGTCTCGGCTCGGCACGTCAGCCTGGTCGAGACCGGCAAGTCCACGCCGAGCGCCGACATGGTCCTCCGGCTCGCCGAGCAGCTCCACGTGCCACTGCGTGATCGCAACCAGCTGTTGCTCGCCGCCGGATTCGCGCCCCGGTACGCGCAGCGCCCGCTCGACGACGCCGCCCTGTCGGGTGCCCTCGACGCGGTCCGCAGGGTGCTCCGGGCGCACGAGCCGTATCCGGCGCTGGTCTTCGACCGCCGGTGGAACATCGTGCTGACCAACCGCGCGGTCGACCCGTTCTTCGCCTACGCGGCACCCGACCTGTTGCGGCCACCGGTCAACCTGGTTCGGCTGGGCCTGCACCCGCGCGGGCTCGCCCCTCTGGTCGTCAACCTGGCCGACGTACGGGCGGTGTTCCGCAGCCGGATCTCGCGCCAACTCGCCGCCGCGCCCGACCCGGAACTCACGGCGCTCTACGAAGAACTGCTGAGCCCGCTGCCCCAGGAGCCGCCGGACGAACGGGTCGACGCCGACGTGGTGATCCCGATGATCCTGCGGATCGGTGGACGCGAGCTGCGGCTGTTCTCGACCATCACCACGTTCGGCACCCCGATGGACATCACCGTCGAGGAGATCGCTGTCGAGTCCTACTACCCCGCGGACCAGCAGAGCGCCGCCTACTTCACACGGTAGGGCCCGGCCTGGTAACCGCCCAGGCCGGGCCCATCACATGCTGATCAGCCGGTGGTCAGGACGAACCTCTCCCAGGACCCGACCGACGTCCGGTTGGCGATCAGTGATCCGGCCCCGGCGTTCTCGGCGGCCACGATCTGGTTGTTGGCCAGAGCCCGCAGACCGACAGTCCCGTCGGAGTTGTTGATGATCTGGAACGTCTCCCATGGTCCGATCGTCGTGCGGTTTGCGATCAACGGATTGGCGCCGGCGTTGTCGGCGCAGACGTACAGCCCGTTGGCGCGCGACCGCAGGGCGATGTTGCCGTTGCCGGCGTCCACCCGATCGAACTGCTCGGACGTCGAGACGCTCGCCTTGTTGGCGATCAGCGGGTTGGTGCCGACGGCCGACACGTACTGGTTGTTGACCTGCGCCCGCAGCGTGATCCCTCCGCTGGGGGTGCTGGTACCGGTGGTGAAGGTGAACGCGTCGACGTCGAACAGGTTGCCCGAGCCACCCTTGAAGACCAGGTACAGAGTGGTCGACGCGCTCGGCGGGTTGCTGATGGCGGTGGAGACGTCGACGAACGTCTCCCAGCTACCGGTCACCGGCACCGTGGCGGTGCCCAGCAGGGACCCGGTGGCCGACCCTGCGCGAACCTCGATGGTGCCGCCGGCACCGGCCGACGAGACCCGCGCGGTGAACCGGTTCGCGTTGGACAGGTTGTACGGCTGGTAGGAGATCCAGTCGTTGTTCTCGATGAACCCGGCCGTGCGGCCACCCTCGGCATTGGTGTGGTCGGTGGCCTGGACACCGGACTGGGCGCTGAAGTGCTCACCCTGACGGTGTTTCGGTTGCAGCGTCTTGATGCTGTGCGTGGTGAGCCCACCGTTGTCGGTGTACGCGGCGTCGAAGACCCCGTAGATGTTGGCCGCCGAGTCGTGCTCACCGTCGGTCGGGACGGTGATCGTGCCGCTGCACCCGGTCTTCGAGGTGATCTGGTGGGCGTGGCTGTCGTGGCCCAGCGCGTACGTCAGGCTCACCTTGGAGCAGTCGATGGTGCCGTCCTGCGGGTCGCTCACCGAGATCTGGTACGGCACGGTGTCACCGAAGGTGAACAGCTGGCCGTCGGTGGGCGCGGTGAGGGACACCGTGGGTGCGGTGTTGCCCACTGTGACGATCAGGCTCGCCGTGCCGGACAGGCCGGTCGGGTCGGTGACCTTCAGGGTGGGGCTGTACGAGCCGTTCGTGGTGTACGTCTTGGTGGGGTTGGCCGCCGTCGACGTGGTGCCGTCGCCGAAGGTCCACAGGTAGCTGAGCGCGCCACCCTCGGGGTCGGAGCTGCCGGCCGACGAGAAGTTGACGGTCAACGGGTTGGCCCCCGACGTGGGGTTCGCCGAGGCGACAGCGATCGGGCTGCGGTTGCCACCACCGATGTACTCGATCCGGAAGAGCGCCTGGTTGTTCGAGCCGGTGCCGTAGTCCAGCACGTACAGGGCGCCGTCCGGGCCGAAGGTCATGTCCATGACCTGGGTGCCGGTCCACGGGAAGTTGGAGATCTCCCCGCGCGAGCCGTCGGAGTTGACAGCGATGGCCTTGATCCAGCGGCGGCCGTACTCACCGGCGAAGAACTGACCGTTCAGCGAGGCCGGGAACTTGATGCTGGAGTTGAGCGAGGCATCGTACCGGTAGACCGGCCCACCCATCGGCGACTCCGAGCCGCTGCCGAACTCCGACGGTGAACCGGAGTCGCCCGCGTACTTGATCCAGGCCGGCTTCGCCGCAGGCAGCGTGCCGAGCCCGGTGTTGCGGAACGAGTTGTTGGTCGGCCCACCCGAGCAGTTGTACTTGGACTGCGACGGCCCGGACGGGAAGGTGTATTCATTGTATGTTTCCGTGCTGGTGTTGCTGCCGGTGCAGTACGGCCAGCCGTAGTTACCGGGCGCCGCGATGCGGTTGAACTCGACCTGACCGGAGGGGCCACGGCTCGAGTTCGTGGACCCGGCGTCGGGGCCGTAGTCCCCGAGGTAGACGACACCGGTCGCCTTGTCGACGCTCATCCGGAACGGGTTGCGCAGACCCATCGCGTAGATCTCCGGGCGGGTGCCCGAGGTGCCGGGCGCGAACATGTTGCCCGACGGGATCGTGTACGTGCCGTCCGCCTGCGGTTTGATCCGCAGCACCTTGCCCCGCAGGTCGTTGGTGTTGCCCGCCGAGCGTTGGGCGTCGAACTGCGGGTTGCGGTTGGTCCGTTCGTCAAGTGGCGCGTAGCCGGACGACTCGAACGGGTTGGTGTCGTCGCCGGTGGTCAGGTACAGGTTACCGGCGGCGTCGAAGTCCAGGTCACCGCCGACGTGGCAGCACTGCCCACGGTCGTTGGCGACCTGAAGCACGATCTTCTCGGTGCCCAGGTTGAGCGTGTCGTCGCTGTTGAGAGTGAACCGCGACAACCGCAGATGCCCCTTCCACCGGTCCCAGTCAGACTGTGAGCCGGTGGTCGGGGCGTCTCCGGACGGGGTGCTCAGCGTGGGGGAGTAGTACAGGTAGACCCACCGGTTGCTGGCGAAGTTGGGGTCGACGGCGACGCCCTGCAACCCCTCCTCGTCGTGGGTGTAGACCGACAGGGTGCCGGAGACCTTGGTGTTGCCGGCCACGTCGGTCACCCGCAGGACACCGTTGCGAGCGGTGTGCAGCACCGAGCGGTTCGGCAGGACGGCCAGGGACATGGCCTCACCGAGTTCGCCCGAGCCGGTGGCGAGCTTGACCTGCTGATAGTCGGAGGCGGGGATCACCGCCGCCTGGGCGGTGGACGGTGCAGCCACAGCGAGGGCCGCGCTCGCGACGGTGAGGACCGCCGCGAAGAGCGCCCGGGGCCAGCGCCGGGGGTACGAGAGCATGATCGTCCTTTCTCGACGACCGGTGGACGGGCGCGCGGGGGCGCACCACGACCAGGTGGGGTGGTGGAGACGAGCGGGGGGACCAGGTCAGTTGGTGGTGACCAGGTCGAACTTCTCCCACTGACCGATGGAGGTCCGGTTGGCGATCAGCGGGGACCCGCCACCGTTGTCAGCGGCGACGTAACGGTTGTTCACGGTGGCCCGCAGGCTCACCGTGCCGTCGGAGTTACGGACCAGCTGGAAGGTCTCCCAGGAGCCGGCGGTGGCCCGGTTGGCGATCAGCGCGGCGGCACCGGCGTTCTCGGCGGCGACGAACTGCCCGTTGCCCTTGGCGCGCAGCGCCACGTTGCCGTTGGCGAGATTCACCAGGTCGAACCGCTCGGTGGTGCCCACCGAGGTCTTGTTGGCGATCAGCGCGGTGGTGGCGTTGGGGGAGCTGACGTACTGGTTGTTGGCGCGGGACCGCAGGGTGGAGCCGCTGGCGGTGGGAGGCGGGGTCGTGGTGCGCGGCGAGCAGTCGGCAGTCACGGAGCCCGCGGCGACCTGGAGGCCGCCGAGCAGCATCCGGGTGAAGTTCGGGTCGGTGTACGACGCCTCGGTGTGGCCGAGGCCCGTGTACCAGGCACGCCCGCCGCCGTACGCCTTGCACCAGGTGATCGGGTGGTCGCCGCTCATGTTGCCGCCGCTGTAGGACGACTCGTCGAGGCTGGCCAGCACCCGGGCGCTGGACCGGGGGTTGGTGCGGTAGTTGTACCACTCGTCGGAGCGGACCCAGGTGGTGCCGAGGTGGGCGGTCGAGGGGTTGGTCTGGTCCTCGATCTTCACCGTGGCGTTCTGGATCGCCGGGTGCGAGTCGAACCATGCTCCGACCAGCGAGCCGTACCACGGCCAGCTGTACTCGGTGTCGGCTGCGGCGTGCACGCCGACGTAGCCACCACCGGCGGCGATGTACGACTCGAACGCGCTCTGCTGGCTGGCGTTGAGGACGTCGCCGGTGGTCGACATGAAGACCACCGCCTGGTACTGGGCCAGGTTGGAGGTGGTGAACTGGGCGGCGTCCTCGGTCGAGGTCACTGTGAAGCCGTTGGCCGAGCCGAGCTGCTGGATCGCGGCGATGCCGTTGGGGATGGACGAGTGCCGGAAGCCGGCGGTCTTGCTGAACACCAGGACCTTGGTCAGGGGTGCCGCCGAGGCGGGGGTCGGCAGTGCGACCAGGCTGGCCAGCATGACGGCCAGGCCGGTGACGAGTGCCAACAGGCGGGGACGGGAACGCATGGTCTTGCTCCTCTGCTGAGCGTCGACCTCAGGCTGTGCACACGGGCAGGCCGGGGCCGCGATGGCGGTGGTGCGGAAGCCGGGCCGCCGATGCTCGGCTGAGGTGGTGCGGGATGGTGGGGGTGCGGGGGTGGGCTTGCTGAAACCAGCCGATGACGGAGACCACCCACATTGGACGATCAGAATTCATCGACTGGCATCGTTGACGCAGTAAACCTCCGATGTCTACGCCCCGTCAAGCCCAGGCGCCTCGGGCCGAGCGCGCCCGCGCACGGCCGACGGCACTGCTGAGGTGAGACGTATGACGTATGGTCGGTGTATGGCCACCGACGAAGATCGAGAACGGCTCGCCGGGCACCTCGTGGCGCTGCCGGCTGGCCGTCGCGCGTCCGACCGCTGCGGCCCTACGCGGGACTGCGGGTGCCGCGGGTCGCCATCAGGATGAGGTCGGCGATCGTCTCCGGGTGCGTGACCATGGCCAGATGCGATGATTCGACCTCGATGGTCGTGGCGTTCATCCGATCGGCCAGAAACCGCTCCAGCTCCGGCGCTGTAGTGCGGTCCCGAGTGGAGATCGAGTAAAAGCACTGCCGATCCCGCCAGGCGGCCGTGGTCGTGCGGCCCTGGAAGAGGTCCTTGGCGATCGGACCCTGCACCGCGTACAGGGCGCGGGCGCGGGCCTCCTCGATTCCACCGGCGAAGTCGGCCAGGAAGGCGCTCTCGCTGAGCTGCGCGTACCCGTCGTGGTGCACGAGGCCGGCGTTCGCCGGCGGCGTGGGATATTTCGCCGCGAGCGCGTTGTAGTCCTCGCCGGCGTCCGGCGCGCGGGCCGCCACGTACACCAGGGCGGTGACCCTCGGGTGGTTGCCGGCCTCGCTGATGATCGTGCCGGCCCAGGAATGGCCCACCAGCACCGTCGGGCCGTCCTGGCGGTCGAGGGCGCGGTTGGTGGCCGCGACGTCGTCGGCCAGGGAGGTCAGCGGGTTCTGCACCGCGGTGACCGTCAGCCCGGCCCGCTGTAGCAGCGGGATGACGTCGGACCAGGACGAGCCGTCGGCGTACGCGCCGTGGACCAGGACCACGTTGCGAACGGGCGTGGCCGAAGACGTGTCGCTCATCCGAAGAACCTCCGCACGACGCCGTGCCGTCGCTCGCTGGTCGACGACAGCTCTCGCCCGCCACTCTTCCCCACGCCGGTCGGGGCGGTGGGTCAAACGCCCAGGCTTCAGCCCTTCAACGCGCCGGCTCGGGTGCGAGGGCGCGCCAGTTCAGGCGGTCCCGGTAGTGGTGTCGCAGGACCAACCAGCTGACTGTGAACGGGATGGCCCCCATGGCCACCACGCCCAGGACGTCCGCGCCGACCACGTCGAAGACCGCCCCGACGTCGCCGAACAGCTGAGCGACAGTTTGGAACGCGACGTGCAGGCCGATGCCGGCCCAGATGTCGCCGGTGGCGGCGCGGAAGGCGCCCAGCAGCAGCGCGAAGACGAAGAAGAGCGCCAGTCGGTCGACGGATCTCGCCGACCCGACGAGGAACCCGAACACTGTGAACAGCACCGCCTGTCCGACGGCGGCCTGCCAGGCGGGCAGCCGGGTGGCGAGGTTGTGTTGCAGGTACCCGCGGAAGATCAGCTCCTCTGGCAGCGCCTCCTTCAGGAAGACCAGCACGACCAGCAGCGCCGCCACCCGCAGCACGTCCCCGACGGACGTCCGGACACTGATCTCAACCCAGCCGAGACCGAGGCAGAGCGCGAACCCCACCGCGGCGGGCACGAGCCAGCAGGCCATGCCGAACAGCAGACGCCGCCAGCCGGCGCGCAGCGACGGCAACCCGAGGCCGGCCCACGGCCGCCGGTCCAGGACGCGACGGGCGACGACCACCAGGGGTACGACGACAACTGTGGTGAGGACAGCCCCGATCGCATGGGTGGGCCGGTCGTAGTCACGATCGAGCAGGACGCCCAGGAACAACCACACCAGCACGGCGGCGGTGGCCACGACGAGGATCCGCCAGGGCAGGGCGAGACGAGATCCGGCGCTCACCACGCGCAGCGTAGCCAGCGGCGTCAACTGCGGACGGTCAGCGGCGTCAACTGCGGACGGTCAGCGGCCGAGGACGAGGTAACCGAGGCCGAGGACACCCCGGTAACCGCCGACGTACTGGCGCAACCGGTCGTCGAGTTCCGCCCGGACCTCCGGCGCACGGGGATCCTCCGGATACGCCAGCAGCCACTCCTGCCGGCCGGCGAGCCAGGTGGACTCGAAGTCGTCCCATTCCCGCTGGTCGGCGGTGCTCAGGTGCAGCAACCGCCAGCCCCGCTCGCGGGCGGCCTCGACCAGCCCGGCAAGGGTCGGCACCTCCGGGCCGAAGACCTCGGCGATCTCCGTGCTGGGGGATCGCTCCCAGTACGCGTCACCGAACAGCAGCCGCCCACCGGGCCGGACCACTGCGCCGAGGGCGTCGAGGGCGGCCTCGGTGCCCCCGAAGGCGTGTGCCGAGCCGATGCAGAGAACCCGGTCGGCCGGCTCCTGCCAGGCCGCCGCTTCCCCCATCACGAAGGCGACGTGCCGGTTCAGTGACCGCCCCGCGGCCAGCCGCCGTCCTCGGGCGAGCGCTGCCTCGTCGGTGTCGACGCCGACGCCGCGCGTCGCGACCGGGCCGGAGACACCGCCGGCGGCGACCGCCCGCAGCAGCAGCTCACCCCAGCCGCAGCCGAGGTCGAGCACACGCGCGCCGGGGCGGACGTCGAGCCGTTGCAGCAGCAACGCGGCGTGCTCCGGCGAGAGCGGAGTGTTCCAGCGCATCCGCGAGTAACGGCTGGCGGCGAGGTGGTCGGTTGACTGCATCCGTTGAGGGTCCCAAGCCGTGTGTCGGGTCCGGCACCGGGGCTTACGGCAGGATCGGTGGGATGGACGCGGAGCGTGCGGGGCCGGCGCGACGGCCGACCCCGCAGGAGGTGGCGGTGGCGGCCGGCCGAGGTCTGCCGGACATCATCGGACCCGGGCTGCGCGTGCTGTTCTGCGGCTACAACCCGGGCCTCTACTCGGCCGCCGTGGGGGAGCCGTTCGCCCGCCGGGGCAGCCGATTCTGGCCAGCCCTGCACGGAGCCGGGTTCACCGACCGCCAGCTGCACTCGTGGGAACGCGACGAGCTGCTGCGGCAGGGCCTGGGCATCACCAGCCTGAGTAACCGGGCCACCGCCCGCGCCGCCGAGCTGACCCCGGAGGAACTGGTGGCCGGTGTGACCGGGTTGGCGGTGAAGGCCGAGCGATACCGGCCGCGCTGGGTGGCGATCCTCGGGGTGACCGCGTACCGGATCGCCTTCGCCCGACCGCAGGCGGCGCTGGGCCCGCGACCGGACCGGCTGGGGCCGGCCCGGGTCTGGGTGCTGCCGAACCCCAGCGGCCTGAACGCGCACTTCCCGCTGCCGGCGTTGACCGCCGAGTTCGCCAAGCTGCGGCGGGCCCTCGATCCCTAGCCGGCCGTGGCGACCAGCCCCTGGTAGTAGGGCTGCATCGCCGGGTGGTAGTCGTCGAACTCCGGGCGGGGCGAACCGTCCCGGGAGGCGACGAGCAGGTCCAGGTAGTACTCCCAGCCGGCGCCGACCTCGGCGATGCCCTCCACGCTGGTGAGGTGCTGGACGAACCGCAGCTCGGTGGTGCCGTCGGTCTCGGTCAGCGACAGCTCCAGCAGCCAGCTGCCGTAGTCGTCGACCATCGACACGGCGAGGCGCTGCTGCGGTTCGCACGCGTCGATGCGCATCTCGCACCAGGGCTGCTGCTCCTCGTACGCCATCTGGACCCGGATGGTCCGTCCGGGCCCGGCGTCGCCCTCCCACGGGCCGAACCAGCGGGCCGTACGCTCCGGCTCGGTCAGGCTGGCCCAGACGTCCGCCGCCGGAGCGCGGAAGGTCCGGGTGAGGACGAGATCGTGGCCGGTGTCGGTCTGAAACAGGCGTCCGGCGGGTGTGCGGGTCATGCCGTGTGCTCCCTTCGGTGCTCCGCCGGGCCGCGGCTGCGGCGCTCTCGGCGGGTGCGATAGACCTCGGTCTCCAACGCGTCGAGGTGCCGGCCCCACCTGTCGACTGTGGTGAGCCCGGTGAGCCAGTCGAGCAGCGGGGCGATCGGGCCCGGGTCGAGCCGGTAGATCCTCCGCCGTCCGACCAGCTCGTCACGGACCAACCCGCTGTCGCGCAGCACCCGCAGGTGGCGGCTGATGGCGGGTCGGCTGATCGTGAACCGCTTGGCGATCTCGCCGGCGGAGAGGGGTTCGGCGCGCAACATGGTCAGGATGTGCCGCCGTACCGGGTCCGCGATCGCGACGGCCACCTCATCCACCCCTGAAGCGTAACCCATAAGTTACGGGTTTTGCCGCTGTGGACCACCGCCACCCCGCACCGATGCGTCGATGGTGGGCACATGATCACCTGACCTGGCACCCTGTACGGCATGGCCGCCCTGCTTCGCTCCCGCCTGACCGACTGGACCTTCGCCGTACCCGTGCTCGCTGTCCTGGTGTTGATCGTGACCTGGGGGCGGAACCTGCCCGGCCCGATCATCGTGGTGGTCGCGGTGCTGCTGGGGGGTGCCGTGCTCGCGGCCGTGCACCACGCGGAGGTGGTCGCCCACCGGGTGGGGGAGCCGTACGGGTCTCTGGTGCTCGCCGTCGCGGTCACCGTGATCGAGGTCGCCCTCATCGTCACGCTGATGATCAGCGGGCCGGAGAAGACCCAGTCGCTCGCCCGGGACACCGTCTTCGCCGCCGTCATGATCACCTGTAACGGGATCCTCGGCCTGTCCCTGCTGCTCGGGGCGTTGCGCCGTCGCGTCGCGGTGTTCAACCCGGAGGGCACCGGCGGGGCTCTGGCCACCGTGATCACCCTGGCCACCCTGAGTCTGGTCATCCCGACCTTCACCACCGCCCGGCCAGGCCCGGAGTTCAGCCCGGCCCAGCTCGCCTTCGCCGCCGTCGCCTCGCTGGCGCTCTACGGGTTGTTCGTGCTCGTGCAGACCGGCCGACACCGTGACTACTTCCTGCCGGTCGACAGCCGGGGCCAGGTGATCGACGCCGAGGAGCACGCCAAGCCGCCCACCACCCGCGCGGCGCTGATGAGCCTGGGGCTGCTGCTGGTGGCGCTGGTCGCGGTGGTCGGCGACGCCAAGACCGTCTCGCCGACCATCGAGGCCGGTGTCGCCGCGGCGAACCTGCCGCACGCCTTCGTCGGCGTGATCATCGCCCTGCTGGTGCTGCTGCCGGAAACCCTGGCCGCCGCCCGCGCCGCCCGCCGCGACCGCGTGCAGATCAGCCTGAACCTCGCGCTCGGCTCGGCGATGGCCAGCATCGGCCTGACCATCCCGGCCATAGCGATCGCCTCGATCTGGCTGGACGGCCCACTGCTGCTCGGCCTCGGCGGCACCCAGCTCGCCCTGCTCGCGCTCACCGCCGTGACCGCCGTGCTCACCGTGGTGCCCGGCCGGGCCAACGTGCTGCAGGGCGGCGTACACCTGGTGCTGATGGCCGCCTTCGTCTTCCTGGCCGCCAGCCCGTGACCCGCACGGGCCTGCGGCTCCGGCCCTGATCCGCACGGCCCCTGCGGATCAGCCGGCGGGCGGCGGGTCGCCCGCCAGGCGCTCCGCGCGGGCGTTCAGGTAGCGCTGCTGCGCCAGGTTCGTCGAGCGCGCCGCCGCCATCCGGTACGCCTCCCGCGCGGTGACCCGCTCACCCTCCAGCTCCCACAGGTGGGCGCGGGCGGCCGGCAGTCGCGGGTCGTCGGCGAGACGAGGGTCGTCGGCCAGGTCGGCGAGCAGCGCCAACCCGGCCGGCGCGCCCCGGCTCATGGCCACCGCCACCGCGTGGTTGAGCGCCACCACCGGGTTGTCGGACATCCCGAGGAGCACCTCGTACAGGGCCGTGATCTGCGCCCAGTCGGTGGCCGCCGCGCTGGGCGCCTCGTCGTGCACGGCCGCGATGGCCGCCTGGAGCTGGTACGCCCCGACCACGCCGCGCGGCAGGGCCCCGGTGATCAGCTCGACCCCCTCGGCGATCTGGTCGGCCCGCCACCGGGAGCGGTCCTGCTCGGCCATCGGCACCAGCTCGCCGTTCGGACCGATCCGCGCCGGCGCTCGGGCATCAGTGAGCAGCATCAACGCGAGCAGCCCGGTGACCTCGGGGTCCTCGGGCACCAGCCGGCGCACCAGACGGGTCAGTCGGATCGCCTCGGCGGTCAGGTCGGCGCGCACCAACCCCGGCCCGGCGGTGCGGGCGTACCCCTCCGTGAAGATCAGGTAGAGCACGTGCAGCACGGCGGCGAGCCGGTCAGCCCGCTCCGGGCCGGTGGGCGGCGCGAACCGCAGCCCACTGTCACGGATCCGCTGCTTACCCCGACTGATCCGCCGGGTCATCGTCGCCTCCGGCACCAGGAACGCACGCGCCACCTCGGCGGTGCTCAGCCCGCCCACCGCCCGCAGGGTGAGCGCGATCTGCGACGCCGCCGACAACGCCGGGTGGCAGCACAGGAACAACAGGATGAGCGTGTCGTCGGCGTCCGCCGACGGACGGTCGGCGGCGGGGGCACGCCACTGCTCCGGGAGCACCCACCGGGCCACCGTGTCCTCCCGCCGCATCCGGGCCTGCTCGCGACGCAGCAGGTCGGTCAGCCGACGGGACGCCACGGTGATCAGCCAGCCACGCGGATTCTCCGGTACGCCATCGCGCGGCCAACCCTCCGCCGCGGCGATCAGCGCCTCCTGCACCGCGTCCTCGGCCGTGTCGAAGTGCCCGTAGCGGCGGACCAGCGCGCCGAGGACCTGCGGCGCCAGCTCGCGCAGCAGGTCCTCGGCGGGAGTCTCCGGCACCGCGTCAGCCGGCCAGGTCCTCGACACCGTCGAGCACCGGCCGCACGTCCACGTACCCACCGGGGGCGTCCGGGTCGACCAGGCCGGCGGCGATCTCGGTGGCCCGGTCGAAGCTGGCGCACTCCACGATGGTGTAACCGGCGAGGACCTCCTGCGTCTCCGGGTACGGGCCGTCGGTGACCACCGGCGCCCCCTCGCGCACCTGCACCCGACGGGCGTGCACCGGCTCGCTCAGGCCCCGGGCGTCGACCAACTCGCCGGACTCGGCCAGCGCCTGGTGGAAGGTCTCCATGTGCTTGTGCATCGCCGCGATCTGCTCGGCCGACATCGCCGGCCGGTCGGAAGCCCGCCCCGACAACACGTCGTAGTCCTGCTGCGACCCGTAGAGCAAAATCATGTACTTCATGGTTCTTCCCCTCCTCCTGCGAGGACACCACCCCGGCGCCCCACAGGAAACGTCGAACCCCAACTCCCCACCCGGACACCCCACCCACGCCGGGTCCTCCCTCCACCCGAACCGGTGATCATGAAGTTAGCGTCACGACACGCCGAGTGGGATGACACCAACTTCATGATCACCGGGGACCAGGGGTGGTGGGCGCGGCCTAGGGTGGCCGGATGACGGTGGTGTGGGTGGTGGTGGGGATCTTCGTCGTCGTGGCGGGGGTGGCGTTTGGCGTTGTGGTGCGGCGGGGGCGCGTCGGTGAGGTCGGGGGCGACGACTCCCGGGCTGGGCGGGACGCTCGGGTGCGGCAGCACCGGTACGAGGCCGACCGGCACGGCGACCAAGGCGACACGTGGCATCGCGGTCGGGAGTCGGGTGGTTGAGCGACCCTACTGGCCGTACGAGCGGCGCAGCCGGTCGTTGATCAGGTAGTTGAGGCGGTGGCGTAGGTGGCCGAGGGTGCTCTCGCACGGCAGTTCCCCGTCGGTGGTGAGCGTCCAGCGCAGCGTGCAGTCCCCGCCGGGCAGCCCGGGAGTCAGGTCGAAGCGGATCCGGTCCAACGGTCGGCGCGGCCACAGCGACGACCACACGAGCAGCATCGGCGCGTAGCCCGCCACCACCCGGGGCAGTACCTCGTCGTCGCGCAACTCCAACCAGGGCCGGCTGCCGGCCTCGTACGGGTAGCGCAGCGACCGCCACACGACGTGCGCCGGCGCCGGTTGACGTCGGCTGCGACTGCCAAGCTCGTGCACCAGAGCCTCTCCTTTCCTGGGCGGCGACACCCGCCCCGGAGCATTGTGGCGGCCCCACAGCGGCGCCCCGCGCCCGCCGTGCGACACCACCCAGCCAACCGGGCCCGCTGCGCCGCAGCCCATCCGCCCCGCAGCACCCGGTCCAGATCCGCCTCGATCGGCACGCCCGGGTCCGGTGAACCGTCCGGCCGTGCCGTACGTGAAACCGGTGACGGGCGTTTCGGTCCTCTCGTCGGGGTACTACCAGCCTGAGCACCGATGTCTGGGGAGGCACAGTGGGGGCACGGTTCGGTCGCGACGCGCGGGGCCCGCTGGCGGCTCTGCTGATCGCCGCCCTCGTCTCCCTCGCCTGCGCCGGCGGTGGACTGGCCGAGCCGGAGGCCGAGCGCCCCGGGGCGAACCCGTCGGCCGCATCACCGGGCCCGAGGACCACCCGGGCCGACAGCACCACCAGCGTCGCCGAGTTCGAGCAGGACGTCGCCGACGCGCAGGCAATCGCCGAGCGGTACTGGGCGGCCCAGTTCAAGGAATCCGGGCAGCGGTTCCGACCGATCCGGCGGATCATCCCGTACCAGCGCGACGGCGAGGTGTCCTGCGGCGGCCAGTCGTTGCCCCGCAACAACGCCGTCTACTGCTCGCAGGGCGACTTCATCGCGTACGACGTCGCCTGGTCGGTGGCGGCGTTCCGCCAGGTCGGCGACGCGTTCGTGTTCTACCTGCTCGGGCACGAGTACGCGCACGCCATCCAGGTGCGGCTCGGCATCAACTACAGCTTCACCATCCAGCAGGAGTTGCAGGCCGACTGCATGGCCGGGGCGTACCTCGGCGACTCGGTGCGCTCGGGGACCCTGACCCTCGCCGAGGGCGACCTGGACGAGTTCCGGGAGGGGGTGGCGGCGGTCGGCGACGACCCGGACCAGCCGTGGTTCGCGGAAGGGGCACACGGCACCGCCGAGCAGCGCACCGACATGTTCTTCCGGGGTTACGAGGGTTCCCTGAAGGAGTGCGACCTCGGCTGAACGGGGTTGCCCGGATCACCCTGGCGCCCGTTGCCGCCACCGGCCTTGGCGGCTGCTGGCAGGATCGCCCGTGTCGGTCACGACCCTGGAGGTTCCGCTGAGCAGCCATCACCCCGCCGCTGTGCTCTTCGACATGGACGGCACGCTGGTCGACAGCGAGAAGCTGTGGGACGTCGCGTTGCAGGAACTCGCCAAGGAGTACGGCGGAGAACTCTCCGTCGAGGCCCGCCAGTCGATCATCGGTACCGCCATGGCCGAGTCGATGCGCATCCTGCACGACGACCTGGGGCAGCCCGAACGGGATCCGGCGATCAGCGCGGCGTGGATCAACACCCGGATCCTGGAGCTGTTCCGCACCGGCCTGCCCTGGCGGCCGGGCGCGTTCGACCTGTTGCGTGCGGTCCGGGCGGCGGGAATCCCCACCGCGCTGGTCACGTCAAGCCCTCGGGCGTTGGTCGAGATCGCCCTGGACACCCTCGGTCGGGACAACTTCGACACGGTGGTCGCCGGCGACGAGGTGGTGGCGGCCAAGCCACACCCCGAGCCCTACCTGACCGCCGCCCGGCTGCTGGGTGTGCCGATCGAGCGCTGCGTGGCGATCGAGGACTCACCGACCGGGGTGGCCAGCGCGCTCGCCTCGGGCGCGGCGGTCCTGGCCGTACCGGCGGAGGTGGCGTTGCCGAGCACTGTCGGCGTACACCAGGTGGAAAGCCTGACCGGCGTGGACCTGGCGCTGCTCGCGGCGCTGCTGACCGATCGGGCAGCGGCGACCGGCTGACCCGCCCGGCGCGGGTCGGCGCCGCTCGGCTCCCGACCGGCCGGGGTCACCGGCGCTCGGCGAAGACCGCGGCGACCACCTGGTAGCTGTCGAACGCCCGTGCCGCCCCCGCGTACGCGGCCAGGTGGATGAACAGCTCGACGATCTCCTCCCGGCTCACCCCCGAGGTCAGCGCGATGCGCAGCTGCCCGCGCAGCGGTTCGTGGGTGCCGAGGGCGGCGGCGATCGCCACCGAGACCAGACACCGGCTGCGCAGGTCCAGGCCCTCCCGGGGCCAGGCCGCGCCGAAGGTCTGCACTGTGGCGAGACGACGGAAGTCGTGCCCCACCTCCGGCTCACCCTCGCCGAGCGGCAGAACCAACGGCTGCCCGAGCAGCCGCTCGGCGTTGTCGAGTGCCAGCTGGTACGCGTCCTGATCGGTCATGTCACCGGCCCCGGATCTCCGGCCGCCCGGCTCGCGGGCGGGCCGGCGCCCTGCCGGCAGCACCAGCCTGGCAGTCGCGCACGGGTGGCCGAGGGCGAATGGGACAGGCCGAGGCCCCCGGCGCGGCGACCGGGGGCCTCGGAAGTGCCGATCAGTCGTGGGCGATGGCACCCAGGACGTTGATCCGGGCCGCCCGGACGGCCGGGAGCACCGCGGCCACCACGCCGATGATGGCGGCGAGACCGAGGAAGACACCCATCTGCCCCCACGGCAGGATCAGGTCGGTGATGCCCTCGTCCTTGAGGGCCTCGACCACAGCGGCGCCGAGGCCGGTGCCCACCACCACGCCGAGCAGCGCGCCGAACACCGAGATCACCACCGCCTCCACGGTGATCATCCCCATGGTCTGGGACCGGCGCAGGCCGATGGCCCGCAGCAGACCCAACTCGCGGGTCCGCTCCAGCACCGACAGGGCAAGGGTGTTGATGATGCCCAGCACGGCGATCACGATTGCCAGCGCGAGCAGGATCTGGATCATCGTGAGCAGCCCGTCGAGCGAACTGGTCTGCTGCTTGATGAACGCGTCCCGGTCCGCCACCGACACCTCGGGGCTGTCCGCGAGCAACGCCTCCACCTGCGGCTGCACGTCGGACACGCGGGTGCCCGGGGCCAGCTGGATGAAGCCCTGGATGGGCTGCGGGATGGCGAAGTCCTTCGCCGCGGTCGCCGGCAGCGTCACCGGGTTGGTCAGCTGCGACGACTCGTAGATGCCGCTGATCGTGTAGGTGCGTGCCTCGCCCCGGGTCAGCTGCACGTTGACAGTGGAGCCCACCGACCAGCCACGGGACGTGGCAGTGTCCGAGCTGGCCAGCATCTGGGTCGGCCCGAGCCGGTCGATGTCACCGGCGGTCGGCTTCGCGCCGAAGATCTGCCGCAGCGACGCGATGTCGCTGCTCGCCGCCACCCAGGTGCTCTCGCCGTCGATCCGCCCCATGTCGCCGTACTCGCCGTCGACCAACCGCACACCGGGCAGGGCCTTTGCCTGGTCCAGCACACCCGGGTCGAAGGTCGGCGGACGCGGGCCGCCCTGCTGCCCGGCGATCACCAGCTCGGCCTTGATGGTGTCCTGGGCGAGCGCGCTGATGCTGCCCTTGGCCGAGTCGAGGATCACCGTGACGCCGGTGACCAGCGCGATGCCGACCATCAGCGCGGCGGCCGTGATCGCCGTGCGACGCGGGTTGCGCCCGGAGTTGAGCCGGCCCAGCTTGCCCGGCACCGACCAGGAGAAGATCGCGCCGAGCAGGCTCACCACCGGCCGGCTGATCAACGGGGTCAGCAGCGCCACCCCGATGAAGGCGAACAGCACGCCACCGAGGATGGTCGACAGCGTCTGACCGCCGGCGTTGCCGCTGAGCCCGAGGAACAGCAGCACCGCGCCGACGCCGGTGACCAGCGACCCGGCCACCGTGATCTTGGTCAACGGCCGGTCCGGGGTGGCCACGTCCTGCATGGCCGCGATCGGCGGGATCCGGGACGCCCGCAGCGCCGGCAGCAACGCCGCCACCACGGTGATCACCAGACCGACGGCGAACGAACCGATCACCGCGGCCGCCGGCACGCCGATCCCGGCCAAGGTGAGCCCACCGGCGAGCTTGCCGAACAGGAACGCCAGCAGCGCGCCCACCCCGATACCGGCGGCGAGGCCGAGCACCGACGCGATCAACCCCACCGCGATGGCCTCCAGCACCACCGAACCGATGATCTGCCGGCCGCTGGCCCCGATGGCGCGCATGAGCGCCAACTCCCGGGTCCGCTGCGCCACGATGATCGAGAAGGTGTTGAGGATCAGGAAGGTGCCCACCAGCAGTGCCACCGCGGCGAAGCCGAGCAGGATCTTGTTGAAGAAGGACAGGCCCTCCTTCAGGCTGGCCGAGGCGTCCGCGGCCACCTGCTCGCCGGTCTTCACCTCGAAGTCAGCGCCCAGGGTGCGGGCAACGTCGTCGCGCAGCTTCTCGTCCGAGACCCCGTCGGCGGCCTGCACGGTGATGCTGTTGAACACGTCCGGCTCGCCCAGCATCAGCCGCTGCGCCACCGGAGTGGTGAAGAAGACCTCGTTGACCCCGCCGATCGAGTCCCGGTCACCGCTGTAACCGAAGACGCCGACCAGTGTGAAGTCCCGCTTCTTCGACTCGAACGCGGTGAGCACGCCAACCTTCTGGCCGACCTGCACCTTCGCGGCCGTGGCCAGCGCCTTGTTGATGACGATCTCGTCCTCGGCCTGCGGCGCGCGCCCCTCGCGCAGCTTCAGCAACTCGCTCTCGCCGGTCCAGTTCTCGCCCAACTGCGGCGGACCGAACGAGGTGACGACCTTGCCGTTGCTGCCGATCACCCGGGCGCCGTCGGCGTTGACCACACCGGTCGCCGAGGCCGCCCCCGGCACCTGCTTCACCCGGTCCACCAGCGCGGCCGGCAGCGGGGCGACCGTCTGCTCGCCCTCCATCTCGTTGACCTGCACCTTCGGCTTCGCCGCGACGTTCACGTCGATCTCGGAGAAACCGTCGGCGAAGACCGAGTCGAAGGAGCGACCCAGCGTGTCGGTGAGCACGAACGCGCCGGAGACGAACATCACCCCGAGCACCACCGCCAGGCCGGACAGGATCAGCCGGACCTTACGGGCCAGCAGACTCTTCAGCGTCGCGCGGAACATCAGTTGCCCACCTCGGCCGCGGTGTCCAGCTTCTTCATGGTGTCCAGCACCGTCTCGGCGGTCGGCTCGATCAACTCCGAGACGATCTCGCCGTCGGCGAGGAAGACCACCCGGTCGGCGTACGCGGCGGCCGTCGGGTCGTGGGTGACCATCACGATGGTCTGGCCGTGCTCCCGGACCGAGTTACGCAGGAAGTTGAGCACCTCCGCGCCGGAACGTGAGTCCAGGTTGCCGGTCGGCTCGTCCGCGAAGATCACCTCGGGGCGGGAGACCAGCGCCCGGGCGCACGCCACCCGCTGCTGCTGCCCACCGGAGAGCTGCGCCGGCCGGTGGTCCAGCCGATCCTTCAGACCCACCGTCTCGATCACCGTGTCGTACCAGGCCGGGTCCGGCTTGCGCCCGGCGATCGACAGCGGCAGCAGGATGTTCTCCTTGGCCGTCAGCGTCGGCAGCAGGTTGAACTGCTGGAAGATGAAACCCACCTTGTCGCGGCGCAGCTTCGTCAGCCCCGCGTCGCCCAGCCCCGTGACCGTCGTCTCACCGATCGACACCGTCCCCCGGGTCACCGAGTCCAGGCCGGCCAGGCAGTGCATCAGCGTCGACTTACCGGAACCCGACGGGCCCATGATCGCGGTGAAGCGGCCACGTTCGAACTCCGCGCTGACCCCCCGCAGCGCGATGACCTGAGCCTCGCCGCTGCCGTACACCTTCCACACGTCGTTCGCCCGGGCCGCGGCCTGCGCCTGCTGGCCTACCGTCGCGGTCACGTCATCTACCTCTTCCGTCTGTCCGAAAACGCACGCCGCCCCCCGATGGTCCGGCGCGACTGTTCAATCATCGGTGCTGACTACGCCCGCCCCGTCCGACCCTGGGGGGACCCGGCGCGGATTTCCCGCTGCGGGTGCACCCCCATGCCGCATCAGGGTTGCCCCTGAGTCGACGGCCGGTCGACCGTTTTTTCCCATGGCGGCGGGCGGCAGCACCGACACTTGCACCTGACGCCACAGGAGGGTCAACCGAACCAAGCCATCTCCGGTCACGGTAGGTGACGACGGCAACGGCAGCCGTCCCCCCACGGAGGGATCTTCGAGTACGCCGGGTGAGGTACCCGGGCCGGCGGAACTACGCCCGGGGGCGGACCAGCCCCGACTCGTACGCCAGCACCACCGCCTGCACCCGGTCGCGCAGCCGCAGCTTGGTCAGCACATGCCCGACGTGCGTCTTGATGGTGGTTTCGCTCACCGACAGGACCGTCGCGATCTCGGCGTTGGACAGCCCTCGGGCGACCTGCACGAGCACCTCGCGCTCCCGGTCGGTGAGCGCGTTGAGCGCCGCCGACGGCGTCGCCTCCGGGTCGGGCAGCAGTTCGGCGAAGCGGTCCAGCAGTCGCCGCAGAATCCGAGGTGACACCACCGCGTCCCCGCCGGCGACAGTGCGGATCGCCGCGATCAGATCCTCGGCCGGCACGTCCTTGGCCAGGAACCCGCTGGCGCCGGCCCGCAACGCGCCCACCACGTACTCGTCCAGGTCGAAGGTGGTGAGCACCAGCACCCGTACCGGTAGCCGGGCGTCGACGATGGCCCGGGTCGCCGCCACCCCGTCCATCCGGGGCATCCGGATGTCCATCAGCACGACGTCGGGCAGCAGCCGGCGGGACAGCTCCACCGCCTCCACGCCGTCACCGGCTTCCGCCACCACGTCCAGGTCGCTCTCGGCGCCCAGCACCATCCGGAACCCGGTCCGCAGCAGCGGCTGGTCGTCGGCGAGCAGGATCCGCACCGGCCGCGCCGAGGGCGCCTGATCGTTCATGTCGTCTCCCGTCCCGCCGACGTCGTGGCGCGCACCGGTCATCCTCGCGTACCGGAGCCGGTGCGTCGCGGATCACCGTAGAGGCCTGCCGGTCGCCGTGTCCCGACCGCTGCGGCACCGCTGCCGTCGGGTCCTCGGCGGCGTCGGCGTGCGGGAGGTGGTCCCCGGCGGGCTGCATCGCCGTGCCGGGCGTACGCGTCGCTCAGGAGGCCGTCACTCGTCGGCGCCCGGCGCCACCGCAGTGGCCCGGGAGTCGCGCAGCGGGTCGGCGTTCGCCGCGGCGACCGGGAACGGCGGCGGGGTGCCGCCGAAGCTGGGACAGAGCGCCTGGTGGCTGCACCAGTCGCAGAGCCGGCTCGGCCGCGGCCGGAAATCCTGCCGGGCGGTGGCCTGCTCGATGGCCCGCCACAGCGCCACCACTGTGCGCTCGAAGCGGACCAGCTCGTCGGCGTCCGGGGTGTAATCCAACACCTCGGCGTCGCGCAGGTAGAGCAGCCGCAGCACCCGGGGCACCACCCCCCGGGTGCGCCACAGCACCAGGGCGTAGAACTTCAGCTGGAACAGCGCCCGCGCCTCGAACGCCTCCCGTGGAGCGCCCCCGGTCTTGTAGTCGACCACCCGCAGCGCGCCGTCCGGAGCGACGTCGAGCCGGTCGAGGTAACCCCGGATCAGCAACTCCTCGTCGACGACCGCGGAGATCAGGCTCTCGCGTTCGGCCGGCTCCAGCCGGGTCGGATCCTCCACCGCGAAGTAACCCTGCAACAACCCGGCGGCGGAGCGGAGGAACTCCACCGGGCCGGCCGGCTCCGCGCCGTCGAAGATCCCCGCCAGCTCGGGCTGCTCGGTGACCAGCCGGTCCCACTGGGGGGCCACCAGGTCGCCGGCCGCCTCCGGTGTGCGGCCGGTGGCCGGCAGGTCGAACAGGCGCTCCAGCACCGCGTGCACCAATGTGCCCCGGGCCTGCTCGATGGTGGTGCGCTCCGGCAGCCGGTCGATGCTGCGGAACCGGTAGAGCAGCGGGCAGGTCTTGAAATCCGCCGCCCGCGACGGGGACAGCGAGGCCCGCACCGTCGGCGGCGCCTGCGCCGCGGGGGAGGGCTGGGAGGTGGTGACCGATTCCGCCGTCATGTCGGCAAAGGTTAGGGCACCGGTGTGACACCGACCGCCGCCCGCCCCACACAGCGACGGTCCGTAGCATCGTGGCGATGGAGCAGACAACCAGGCCGCCGCGCCGACCGGACCGACGCCTCGGCCTGAACGTCGGCAAGGTGTTCGGGGTGCCGCTGTACCTCAACGGCTCCATGGTCCTGCTCGCGGTGCTCATCGCGGTGCTGTACGGCGAATTCGCCCGCCGACAACTGGACCTGCCGCAGCTCAGTGGCTACCTGATCGGCTTCGGGTTCGTCGTGTCGCTGCTCGGCTCGGTGCTGCTGCACGAGCTGGGCCACGCCCTCACCGCCCGGCGGTACGGCATCGGTGTGCGCGGGATCACCCTGGAGCTGCTCGGCGGTTACACCGAGATGGACCGGGACGCCCCGTCGCCCCGCGTCGACCTGCTGGTCTCGCTGGCCGGCCCGGCGGTCTCCGCTGTGCTCGGCGTCCTGGCGGTCGCCGCCACGCTCGCCCTGCCCGAGGGGACCGTGGCGCACCAGCTCGCCTTCCAGCTCGCGGTCAGCAACGTCATCGTGGCCCTGTTCAACAGCCTGCCCGGGCTGCCGCTCGACGGCGGCCGGGCGCTGCGCGCCGCCGTGTGGGGGCTGACCCGTGACCGGCACCTCGGCACCGAGGTCGCCGGGTGGGCCGGGCGGGCCGTCGCCGTCGGCACCGCGGCCCTGGTCCTGCTGCTCACCGTCGAGCGGCGGCTGGCGCCACTGGCGCTGCCGCTGATGCTGCTGGTCGCCGTCACCCTCTGGCGTGGCGCCGGGCAGTCGATCCGGGCCGCCCGGGTCAGCCGCCGGTTCCCGCTGATCGACCTCACCCGGCTGGCCCGTCCGGTCTGGCCGGTGGCGACCGGTACGCCGCTGGCCGAGGCTCAGCGCCGACGCGCCGAGAGCGGGCAGCCCGCCGCCGCGCTGGTGGTCACCGACTCCACCGGTCGACCGGTGGCGCTGGTCGACCCGGCCGCCGCCGACGCGGTGCCCGTCGAGCGCCGACCGTGGCTGGCGGTGGACGCCGTCGCCCGGTCGTTGGGCACCCTTCCCACGTTGTCGGTCGGGTGGGACGGCGAGCGGGTGATGGAGGCCGTACAGACCTACCCGGGCGCACAGTACGTGGTGACGTCAGGCGAAGATGTCGTCGGCATTCTGCACATCGCGGACCTGGCACAGCTCCTCGAACCCAACCGGAAGATGACACCGTGACCGCAACTCCCTCCACCGTCGCCGCCGACCCCGCCAACCCGGCGCTGACACCCGTGCACCGCGGGCCGTTCCGGCCCGGCGACCGGGTCCAGCTGACCGACCCCAAGGGGCGGATGCACACAGTGACGCTGGAGCCCGGCAAGGAGTTCCACACCCACCGCGGCATCCTGGCGCACGACACGCTGATCGGGCTCCCCGACGGCAGCGTGGTGACCACCTCCGGCGGCGGCACCGCGTTCCTGGCCCTGCGGCCGCTCCTGTCGGACTACGTGCTGTCCATGCCGCGCGGCGCCCAGGTGATCTACCCGAAGGACTCGGCGCAGATCGTGGCGATGGGCGACATCTTCCCCGGCGCGAAGGTCCTCGAGGCCGGCGCCGGCTCCGGCGCGCTGAGCTGCTCCCTTTTGCGCGCCGTCGGCACCGAGGGCGAGCTGCACTCGTTCGAACTGCGCGACGACTTCGCCCAGATCGCCAAGCGCAACGTCGAGGCGTTCTTCAACGGGCCGCACCCCTCGTGGAACCTGCACGTCGGCGACGTCGCGCAGTGCCAGGAAACCGGCTTCGACCGGATCATCCTGGACATGCTGACCCCGTGGGAGACCCTCGACATGGTCGAGCGGGCGCTGGTGCCCGGTGGGGTGTTCATCGGCTACGTCGCCACCACACCGCAGCTCTCCGAACTGGTGGAGGCGCTGCGCGAGCGCGGCGGCTGGACCGAGCCGCGGGCCTGGGAGTCCCTGGTGCGCGACTGGCACGCCGAGGGCCTCGCCGTGCGTCCGGACCACCGGATGATCGCGCACACCGCCTTCCTGGTGTCCGCCCGCAAGCTGGCCCCGGGGGTCACCGCGCCGCCGCGCCGACGCAAGCCCAGCAAGGGCACCGAGGCGTACGCGCAGCGCCGCCAGGACCTGCGCGAGGCGGAGGCGGCCCGACAGGCCGCCGCCGCGCAGGCGGCAGGCGCGCAACCCAACGGTGCGGGGGAGATGGACAGGCCGTGACCATCGAGCTGGGTGTCGGCAGCGCCGAGCACGGGGAGACGCTGGCATGAGCCGACCGGGCTACGGCGGTGGAGACCTCCCCGCGGTCTTTCCCGACTGGTCGCCCTATCAGGACCTGGAGTCGGCGGCGCGGGCCTACCTGCGCGACCCGGACGTCGCCCTGGAGGCGCTCGGCGGCGTGCTGCGCGGCGCGTCGGTGCTCGGCTTCACCCTGGAACGCTTCGTCAACGAGGTCAACGGGGTGTGGCAGGAGGTAGTGGTCTGCGACGGCAGCCGGCTCATCCTCTGGCACGGCGAGGACGTGCCGCCGGAGGAGGGCCCGCCGGGCTCGATGACCTCGTCGCTGCGGGTGGTACCGGTCTCCACCGTCACCGAGGTCGGCTGCCGGCGGCGACTCAACCGTGCCGAGAGCGGCGAGATCCGGGTCGACAGCATCGACGTCTACCTGCTGCTCACCTCGTTGGACGAGGCGCCGCCGAGCGAGGAGATGGCCGGCACACCCCGGCACGACGCGTTGCGCTTCGGCAAGACCCTCGACGACGGCGGGGCCGGGCAGATCGCCCGGTTGGAGGAGTTCGCGCGGTTGGTCGCCTCGGTGGTCGGCCGTCCGATGCTCTGAGGCGTACCCCGTTTGGTGCCGGCCGGGCCTTCGCGGCCCGGCCGGTGGGTCAGTCTTCCTCGGCGTCCGGGCCGGCGACCTCGACGCCGTCGCCACGCACCACGTGGATGCAGTCGCCCGGGCACTCCTTCGCGGAGTCGATCACCTCGAGTCGCAGGTGCGCGGGGACGTCGACCCGGCTGCCCGGTGCCATCTTCAGCTCACCGTCGACGCCCTTGACGTAGGCCAGGCCGTCGATGTCGAACTCGAACACCTCTGGCGCGTACTGCACGCAGAGCCCGTCGCCCGTGCAGAGGTCCTGGTCGACCCAGACCTGCAATTCGTCGGTCGCGACCTCGGCCACCTGTGCACCCCCCATGTTCTCCCGTGCCACGCTCCGACGGTACCCGAACGCCGGTAACGGCCCGTCAGGCCACCCTTGGCGATCAAGGTTCGGTGACGAGGGTGTTGCGTGGGACCGAATCGGCCTCATAGCGGCTAGTGTTAGGGCAGAACGTTCAAGCCCCCCGGGGAGGTGGGACGTGGCAGCACGTAGCGACGACGCGGACTCGCGCGCCGCACGGTGGGAGAAGGAAGCCCACGATCTCTCCACGCAGGTCGCGTTCCTGCAAGAGGAACTCGCCCTGGTGCGGCGTAAGTTGACCGAAAGCCCCCGACACGTCCGGCAGCTCGAAGAGCGGCTGGCGGCCACCCAGGCACAGTTGGCGCGGCTGACCGAGAACAACGACCGGCTGGTGAGCACCCTCAAGGAAGCTCGCACGCAGATCGTGACGCTCAAAGAGGAGATCGACCGGCTCGCGCAACCGCCGAGCGGTTACGGAGTCTTCCTGGCCAAGCACGAGGACGGCACGGTGGACGTCTTCACCGGTGGCCGCAAACTGCGGGTCGCGGTCTCACCCTCGCTCGATGTGGGTGACCTGCGGCGTGGCCAGGAGGTCCTGCTCAACGACGCGCTCAACATCGTCGACGCGTTCGGTTACGAGCGGGTTGGCGAAGTGGTGATGCTCAAGGAGATCCTGGAGGGACCGAACGGCGGGCCGGGTGACCGGGCGCTGGTGGTCTCCCACTCCGACGAGGAGCGCATCGTGCACCTCGCCGAGACGCTCATCGGCTCGGCGATCCGGGCCGGCGACTCGCTCATGATCGAGCCCCGTTCGGCGTACGCGTACGAGCGGATCCCGAAGAGCGAGGTCGAGGAGCTGGTCCTGGAGGAGGTGCCCGACGTCGACTACGGCGACATCGGTGGCCTCCAGTCGCAGATCGAGCAGATCCGCGACGCGGTGGAGTTGCCGTTCCTGCACGCGGACCTGTTCCGTGAGCACCAGCTTCGCCCGCCCAAGGGCATCCTGCTCTACGGCCCACCGGGCTGTGGCAAGACGCTCATCGCCAAGGCGGTGGCCAACTCGCTGGCCAAGAAGATCGCCGAGCGGCAGGGCAAGGAGAAGCACACCAGCTTCTTCCTCAACATCAAGGGCCCGGAGCTGCTCAACAAGTACGTCGGTGAGACCGAGCGGCACATCCGGCTGATCTTCCAGCGCGCCCGGGAGAAGGCCGGCGAGGGCACGCCGGTGATCGTGTTCTTCGACGAGATGGACTCGATCTTCCGGACCCGCGGCTCCGGTGTCTCCTCCGACGTGGAGAACACGATCGTCCCGCAGCTGCTCAGCGAGATCGACGGCGTGGAGGGGCTGGAGAACGTCATCGTCATCGGCGCCTCCAACCGGGAAGACATGATCGACCCGGCGATCCTGCGCCCCGGTCGCCTCGACGTGAAGATCAAGATCGAGCGACCGGACGCCGAGGCGGCCAAGGACATCTTCTCCAAGTACATCCTCTCCGGGCTGCCCCTGCACCCGGACGACCTGGCCGAACACGGCACCGATCCCCAGGCCACCGTCGCGGCGATGATCGACGCAGTGGTGCTGCGGATGTACTCGGAAACTGAGGAGAACCGATTCCTCGAGGTCACCTATGCCAACGGTGACAAGGAAGTCCTCTACTTCAAGGACTTCAACTCCGGCGCGATGATCCAGAACATCGTCGACCGGAGCAAGAAGATGGCCATCAAGGAGTTCCTCACCTCGGGTCGCAAGGGGCTGCGCCTGCAGCACCTGCTCGACGCCTGCGTCGACGAGTTCCGCGAGAACGAAGACCTCCCCAACACCACCAACCCCGACGACTGGGCGCGCATCTCCGGCAAGAAGGGTGAGCGGATCGTCTACATCCGTACGCTCGTCTCCGGCGGCAAGGGCGCCGAGGCCGGCCGGTCCATCGAGACCGCCAGCAACACCGGCCAGTACCTCTGACCCCAACGGCGAGGGTGCCCACCATCCGGTGGGCACCCTCGCTGCGGGTATGCCAGGGCGTCGGTCAGGCGGCGAAGATCCACCGCTTCGACACCACGTAGTTCGCCGCAGACAGCGACGCCGTCACCAGTAGCTTCGCCAGCAGGTACGGCGTGCCCGCCCAGGTCAACGCGGATACCAGCACCACGTTGGCGGTCAGGTTGGCGAGGACCAGCGCGAAGTAGCGCCCCACCTGCGGCACCATCTGGGCGGACGAGCCGAACGACCACGCCCGGTTCAGCCCGAAATTGACCCAGAACGAGGTCAGGAACGACATGCCGGCGGCAACCGGCAGGACAATCCGGAGAACTCCGTGGTACACGAAGAGTGATCCCGTGTCCACGGCAACGCTCAGACCCCCGACGACCAGGAACCGCACAGCGCTGTGTCGGGACAGGTGGCGGACGGAATCGGCAACAGGTGACAGCAAAGAGTTCTCCAAGGGGGGACCCGGAGCGGTGAGGACGACGAGGGAGTCTATCGTCTGTCCATCCACCCAGCGGGGCCTGCCCGCGCGAGCCGCGAGGTTGACGTGCCTGATCCCGGAAGAGTGACGCCGCCGGCCACCGGCGGAAGCCCGGCGGCCACCATGAACACAGGCCGACGACACTGGGCCCTCGCCTTCGCCGCGTTCTTCCTGATCATCTTCGCCTGGTCGATGGCCACCCCCTACGACGGCACCCCGGACGAGCGGGAGCACATCGTCCGAGCGGCCGGCGTCGCCGCCGGGCAGATCGCGCCCCCGCCCGCCGACGCGAAGAAGGGCACGGGCGCCTTCCAGACCGTTCCCGGCGGTCTCGTCCGCGAGCAGTGCTGGCAGTTCAAGAAGGAAGTCTCGGCGGCCTGCGCCCAGCCCCCCGGCAGCGACGACACACCGACCCGCGCCGGCACCGGGGCCGGTCGTTACTTCCCCGCCTACTACGCACTCGTCGGCGCACCCACAGTGCTCTGGCCCGGCTGGTCCGGCGTCCTGCTCGCCCGCATGATCAGCGCCCTGTGCTGTGCTGCGCTGCTCGCCTGCGCGTACGTCGTGATCCGCAACCGATCCCGCCGCGGCCTCATGATGGGCGCCCTGCTCGTCGTCACCACCCCGATGGCCGTGCACATGGCCAGCGCGGTCAACCCGAACGGCCTGGAGATCGCCGCGGGCATCGCCTTCTTCAGCGCGGTCATCCCCCTGCTGCTCGGCCCACCCGGTCCACGGCGCGGTCTCATCGTCCTCGTCGGGATCAGCGCGCTGCTCCTCGCGGTGCTGCGCCAGACCGGCCCGCTCTGGCTGGCGACAGCCTTCATCGCGTTCGCCTTCCCGCTGCGCCGCAGCAACCTCCTCGGCCTTCTGCGGGACCGGGCCGCGCAGCTCTGGGCAGGTGGCATCGTGCTGTCCATCCTCGCCGTGCTCGCCTGGTCCGTCCGCCAACAGACCTCCGACCTCGGCAACTACTCCGCCGACCGGCTCACCTACGGGCAGGCGGCCCTGCGCGAGGCCGACCGGTGGCGGGGCTACCTCGACCAGATCGTCGGGGTCACCTCCTGGCTGGACACCCGGATGCCAGCCCCGCCGTACGTGATCTGGCAGCTCGTCGCCGGGGCGCTGCTGCTCATCGGGGTCGTCTGGGGCAGCAGGCTCGACCGGTGGCGCCTGCTCGTGCTGCTCGGCGGCGGCGTGGCCGTCCCCTCCCTCATGCAGATCGCCCTGGTCAACGAGAGCGGCTTCGTCACCCAGGGCCGGTACATGCTGCCCATGTTGGTCGGCGTCCTGCTCTACGCCGCGTGGGTCGCCGAACAACGCGGCTTCGAGGTCGCCCGGGCCCGCTCGTTCACCCGACTCGCCGTGCTGCTCCTTCTGCCGATCCAGCTGTTCTGCCTGGCGTACACGATGGTCCGCTGGCAGAACGGCCTGCCCGCCAACATCGGGCTGAGCAGCCTCAATCCCCTCGCCGGCGACTGGCACCCGGTGGTCGGCTCGGTGATCCCGCTGCTGAGCGCCAGCCTCGGCCTGGTGCTGTTCGGGTGGCTCGTCTGGACCACCCGCTCCGCCGCGACCGACGACCCGACGCCGCCCGCTGAGCATTCCGACACCGAATCCACCGAACTGTTCCGGCCCGCCGGCACTCACCTGCAGAGTGCAGGTGCTCAGGGCGGACTACGCTCGACCTGACGGGGGACCGGGTCGGGCGAGCGAAGCGGGTAGGTCGATGAGCGTAAGACGGATCATGGGCACCGAGGTCGAATACGGCATCTCCGTGCCCGGGCAGGCCGGAGCCAACCCGATGGTCACCTCATCGCAGGTGGTCAACGCCTACGGGGCGCGCCCGGAACTCAACCGGGGCGGCCGGGCCCGGTGGGACTACGAGGAGGAGTCGCCGCTGCGCGACGCCCGCGGCTTCACCTACTCCGGCGCCGCGTACGACCCCGCCGAGGCCCTCGCGGACGAAGACCTCGGCCTGGCCAACGTGATACTCACCAACGGCGCACGGCTCTACGTGGACCATGCCCACCCCGAATACTCCACCCCCGAGGTCACCACCCCCAGGGACATCGTGCGCTGGGACAAGGCCGGCGAGCGGGTGATGGCCGAGGCGTCCCGCCGGGCCGCGACCATCCCGGGCACCCAACCGATCCACCTCTACAAGAACAACACCGACAACAAGGGCGCCAGCTACGGCGCCCACGAGAACTACCTGATGCGCCGGCAGACGCCGTTCGCCGACATCGTGGCGTACCTGACGCCGTTCTTCGTCACCCGGCAGATCGTCTGTGGCGCCGGCCGGGTCGGCATCGGCCAGGACGGCGGCCAGAGCGGCTTCCAGATCTCCCAGCGTGCTGACTTCTTCGAGGTCGAGGTTGGCCTGGAGACCACCCTCAAGCGGCCGATCATCAACACCCGCGACGAGCCGCACGCCGACGCCGACAAGTACCGCCGGCTGCACGTCATCATCGGCGATGCCAACCTCTCCGAGATCTCCACCTACCTCAAGGTGGGCACCACCGCGCTGATCCTCACCATGATCGAGGAGAAGGCCCTCGGCGCCGACCTCGGCATCGCCGACCCGGTCAGTGAGCTGCGTGCCGTCAGCCACGACCCCGCCCTGACGCACCGCATGCGACTGCGTGATGGCCGCAAACTCACGGCCCTCGACCTGCAGTGGGCGTACCTGGAGCGGGTCCGGTCCTTTGTCGACGACCGGTACGGCACCGACGCCGACGAGCAGACCATCGACGTGCTCGACCGCTGGGAGAGCGTCCTGGACCGGCTCGGCCGGGATCCGATGCTCTGCGCCGACGAGCTGGACTGGGTGGCCAAGCTGCGGCTGCTGGAGGGCTACCGGGAGCGGGAGAAGCTCGGTTGGGGCTCGCACAAGCTCCAGCTCGTCGACCTTCAATATTCCGACGTCCGGCCGGAGAAGGGCCTCTACCACCGCCTGGTCAGCCGGGGGGCGATGAAGACGCTGCTCACCGACGACGAGACGCGCAGCGCGATGACCGAGCCACCGGAGGACACGCGGGCCTACTTCCGCGGCCGCTGCCTCGCTCAGTACGCCTCCGAGGTGGTCGCCGCGAGCTGGGACTCGGTGATCTTCGACGTGGGCCGGGAGTCGTTGGTCCGAGTGCCGATGATGGAACCCGAGCGGGGCACCCGCGCGCACGTCGGGGCGTTGTTCGATCGCTGCGCCAGCGCCAAGGACCTGTTGGAGACGTTGACCGGGGGCTGAGGCCCGGTGCCTCCACCGGGAATCACTCTGGCATGCCAGGCCGTCCCCGAGCCTTCACCGTCGTCCTGGCGTTCCTGTCCCGGCATCTGGTGGAGAAGCAGGTGTTGCGGTTCAAGGAGTGGACGCCCCGCCTGCGGCGCGGGGCACCAGTGGCGGAGGCGTCGGAAAAGGGGGCAGCCCGAGCCCGAGCCGGTGCCGGTCCCGGGCCTGGCCGACGCGTCGGCTCCCCGGAGCTGACCGCTTTACCGCAATCGGGCGCCCCCGAGCCGAACACGACGGACGTGAGGGCTTTCTGTCGCCTGCGCGGGGTAGATTTCATCCCAGACGATCGTGGAGGAGACAGCCATGGCCACTCATGACAGCGGCGGTCAGTCGCAGTCCGGCAAGTCCCGTCAGGGCGAGGAAATCGAGGACGTCACCACCGAGGCCAACCCCGAGGTGGCCGAGCGGCACGCCGAGATCACCGAGGACGTCGACGACCTCCTCGACGAGATCGACTCCGTCCTGGAAGAAAACGCAGAGGAATTTGTGAGAGGCTATGTTCAAAAAGGGGGGGAATAGGGGCATATGTCCGATTCGGTGTACCCCTCGGACAAGGTGTGCCCGCAATGCAAGAGAGCGCTGGCCAGTACGGAATTCCACCGTGATCGGCGGCGGGCAGACGGCCTCGCTTTCTACTGCAAAGCATGCGCCGCCATTCGGTCGGAGGCGAGCCGACGCAAGCGGGGTGTCGCTCCGCAGAAGAAGTCGCCAACGCTCGTAGGTGAGGGTCTCAAGTGGTGTCCGGACTGCGAGCAGATCAAGTCGCTCGACGATTTTCCTACCACGACGACCAAAGCCAGCGGCCGGCACAGCTACTGCAAACCCTGCCATAATGCCCGTGGCAAGGAGACAGCGCAGCGACTCTACGGTGGAACTCGCGAGTACCACCTGCGGCGGCGGTACGGCGTGGGTGAGAAGGAGTTTCAGGAGCTCCTGGCCGAGCAGGGCGGGGTCTGCGCGATCTGTGGCGGGGCCGACCCGCAACATCTGGACCACGATCATCGCACCGGATGGGTGCGCGGGATACTCTGCTTCAACTGCAACGGTGGTCTTGGCCAGTTCCGTGACAGTCCCATGAGGCTGGCCAGGGCGATCACGTACCTGAGAGGAACCACGTGGCAGCGGGCTTTGATCCATCCGGGCGTCTTCCAGATGTGTTCACCAACGCGGGGACGTCCTCCTTCACGACGTTTCTGAGTCGGGTGGCCCCCGAGATGTTGCCCGGTCGGCGACCGCTGCCGCCGGGCATGGCCGCCGACCTGGCGCCGCACGCGACCACCATCGTGGCCATCGCGGCCGCCGAGGGTGTGGTGATGGCGGGCGACCGACGGGCCACCATGGGCAACCTGATCGCGCAGCGCGACATCGAGAAGGTGCACCCCGCCGACGCGTACTCGTTGGTCGGCATCGCGGGCACCGCCGGCATCGGCATCGAGCTGATGCGACTGTTCCAGGTGGAGCTGGAGCACTACGAGAAGATCGAGGGCGCGATGCTCTCGTTGGACGGTAAGGCCAACCGGTTGGCCTCGATGATCCGGGGCAATCTGGGGGCGGCCATGCAGGGGTTGGCCGTGGTGCCGCTCTTCGCCGGGTTCGACCTGGCCGCCGCCGATCCGGCGCGAGCCGGCCGGATCTTCAGCTTCGACGTGACCGGTGGCCCGTACGAGGAGACCGGCTACGACGCGATCGGGTCCGGGTCGCTGTTCGCGAAGTCCGCGTTGAAGAAGCGGTTCCGAGCTGGGTTGTCCGTGGACGACGCGACGCGGCTGGCGGTCGAGGCGCTCTACGACGCCGCCGACGACGACACCGCGACCGGTGGGCCGGATCTGACCCGCCGGATCTACCCCGTGGTGATGACCGCGACCGCCGAGGGCACCCGCCGGTTGACCGACACCGAGACGGCGGCGATCGCCGAGGGTGTGGTTGCCGGCCGGATGGAGAACCCGGGCGGTTGAGACCCGCACCTCACCAGTCAGCAGTCGTCAGCACAGCGCCGTAAGGAGAACCGCCGACGTGGCCATGCAGTTCTACGCCTCTCCCGAACAGATCATGCGCGACCGCTCCGAGTTGGCCCGCAAGGGCATCGCTCGGGGCCGCAGCGCGGTGGTCCTCAGCTACTCCGGCGGGGTCCTCTTCGTCGCGGAGAACCTTTCCAGCGCCCTGCACAAGGTCAGCGAGATTTACGACCGGATCGGGTTCGCCGCGGTCGGCCGGTACAACGAGTTCGAGAACCTGCGCCGCGCCGGTGTCCGGATGGCCGACCTGAATGGGCTCAGCTACGACCGGCGTGACGTCACTGGTCGCGCCCTGGCCAACGCGTTCGCGCAGACCCTGGGTGCGATCTTCACCGAGCAGTCGAAGCCGTTCGAGGTGGAGATCTGCGTGGCGGAGGTCGGTGCCACCCCGGAGGCGGACGAGTTGTACCGGCTGACCTATGACGGTTCGGTGAACGACGAGCCGGGGCGGATGGCCATGGGTGGTCAGGCCGAGGCGATCACCGGCGTGTTGAAGTCGCAGCACCGGGCGGACATGTCCCTGGGCGAGGCGGTCAGGGTGGCGGTGCAGGCGCTGAGCACCGTCGGTGGTGAGGGCGGTGCCGCCCGGACGATCGCCGCGAACCAGCTCGAGGTGGCGGTCCTGGACCGTCAGCGGATCGGACGGACGTTCCGGCGGATCACCGGTGCCGCGCTGACGGCTCTGTTGGACGGGGACGCGGCGGCCGAGGGGCAGTCGGCGGAGTCGGCGGGCGGTCCCGCCGAGCCGGTCGTGCCGACCACGGAGGGGCACAAGCCGACGAGTTCGGCCGGCTCCGCGGACCTGGAGGACCGGCCCGCGGAGGGCGGCGAGCGCTAGGGTCTTGCCCGCTGGTGCCGGGCCCGTGTCCGGGGCCGGCACCAGCGGTCATCCTCGGCGCAGCAGGGGCCGGGCCAGGGCCCAGTAACCCCCGGCGACGGCGTTGAACGCGCCCAGGCCGGGTGTGGTCGGCACACCGGAGGGCGTGACTCGACCGGTCATCAGCTCCGCGATGACCCCGTCCGGCACCCGGCGTTCGGCCTGTAGCTGCCGTCGACGGCCGCGAACCCAGTCGCGGTTGCGCCACAACCAGCCCCAACCCCGCAGCTTCTGCCGGGACCAGCCGCCGACGACCGAGGCGGTGAGCATGGCGGCCTCGGTGAGTAGCAGCGCTGGGGCGAGCACCACGAGTGTCCGCGCCTCGTAGGCGGTGAGCAGGGTGACCAGTCGGTTCCGCTCGACCAGGTAGAGCTTCAGGGCGTTGCGGGAGAACTCGTAGTGGTGACGCACGACGGCGTCCGGCACGTACTCCAGTCGTAGTCCGCGCTGCCACAGTCGCAGGCTGAGTTCGGTGTCCTCGTGGTAGGCGAAGTATTCGGCGGCGAAGCCGTCGAGCTCACGCCAGAGCTGCCGGCTGATCACGAAGCAGCAGCCGCTGAGGGAGGCTACGGCCCGCCGCTCGGCGTGGTTCCTGGCCGGCTCGCCGTTGCCGCCGGCCCAGGAGAGGCCGGTGAAGTGCAGCGGGTTACCGCTGGTGTTGATCAGCTCGGGGGTGTCGGCCAACCGGATGGACGCCATGGCCGCGCCTACGCCCGCTTCGGCGGCTACGGCGGTGGTCTTGGCCAGGGCGTCGGGTGCGACGACGGCATCGGAGTTGACGAACGCGAGCCAGTCACCGGTGGCCTCGGCCGCGCCGACCCGGCAGCCGCCGGAATAGCCGGTGTTCTCCTCCGGTCGGATCACCCGCACCCCGGGGAGGCCCTTGACGATGTCGATGCCGTCCCCGGTGCAGCCGTTGTCGACGACGATGAGGTCGATCTCGACGTCGGTGCTGGCCAACACCGCCCGTGCGGCGTCGACGAGGTAGGGCTCCGGGCCGTAGGCGAGCATGACGGCGCTCACCCGGGGTCGGGTCATCGGATGCCTCCGGATGCGGCAGGGGCGACGGCCTCGGCGAGCGGCCGGGTGGGGGTGGTGGGTCGGCGGACGCCGCCGCGCAGCAGCAGGGCCATGGTGGCGGCCACGATGACGGAGCCGATGGTGTACGCCAGCTCGACTCGCAGGGTGACCGGAGCCGGGATCAGCGTCACGGCGATCAGGGCGGCGACGCCGGCGGTCCAGGCAAGCGCCTGGGCGCGGTGCCGGTCGAGGGCGAGCAGGGCTTGGCCGAGCACCATCGCCCACAGGTAGGCGAGCGTGGCGGCGGCCAACCAGGCGAAGTCGCCGTGGCCGAGAACGCCGGGTGCGTCGAAGAGGGTGCCGACCAGCCATGGGCCGAGCAGTACGGCGCCGAGGGCGCCGGTGAGACCGAGCGCGGTGACGATGCCGAGCGCCCGGCGCAGCAGGCTGTGGAAGCCGGCCTGGTCGCCGGTGGTGGCGGTGGTGGCCAGGCCGGGCAGCAGTGACGCCTGCAGGGAGCCGAAGACGAACAGGGGGATGCGGACCAGCACGAGGGCGGAGAGCAGTGCGCCGGCGGCTGCCGCGTCGGAGGGGGAGAGCAGCTGCACGTTGATCACGCCGATGTTCACCACGACCTGGGAGAGCAGGCTGGAGGCGGTGAGCAGGCCGAGGCCGCGGAGCAGGGTGGCCCAGGCCACCGGCGGGCCTCCGCCGATGGCGCGCAGCACCGGCGGCAGTGTGAGCAGGACGCTGACCAGTGGGGCGGCGACGAGCACGAGCCCGTACCAGACGGGCGACGTCACTCCGGCCAGCCCGAGCAGGGCGACCATGATGATCCGCAGGCCGCCGTCGATCCCGAGTTGAGCGCCGTACCAGGGGAACAGTTGCAGACCGGAGAGGACGCCGCGGGTGGCGTAGGCGACGGCCATCGCGGCAAGTGCGCCGATCAGCACGGTGACCAGGTTGCCGTCACCGGCGAAGAGCTTGTCGGCGAGCGGCTGACGGCCGATGGTGACGGCCAACACCAGCACCGCGAGCATCACGGCGGCGACGGTGACGCCGCGGGCCAGTACCGGCCCTGGGGGCAGCCCCTGGCTGTGTCGGGCGGCGACGACCCGGGCGACCTCCTGCTCGATCGGCATGAACACGCCGATGCCGAGGGTGAACACGATCGACCAGAGCACCGACAGGGACGAGTAGTCGGCCTGGCTGAGGCTGTGGCCGGCGACGGCGAGGTGAACGTAGGAGGCGAGCCCGAGAAGGGCCAGCCCGGCACCGACAGCGACGGTGCCGGGCGGGACCAGGCTCAGTAGCCGTCGGATCACCGGCGGATGAGCGCCAGCGTGAGAACGGCGAACGCGCGGCCGAGGTAGACCATCGCCTTGGCGGGGGAGTGGCTGGGTGTGCCCGCCATCCGCTTGCGCATGGCGACCGGCACCTGGCGGATGCGGTAGCCGCGGCGGGCGGTGTGCACCAGGGTCTCCACCGTGTCGCCGAGGTACTCGGCCGGGTACCAGCCGGCGAACATCTCGATGACCCGCCGGTTGGCGGCCCGGAAGCCGGAGGTGGTGTCGGTGAGCTTGGTGCGGGCGACCCGGGACAGCACGGCGGAGAGCATCACCATCGCCCAGCGGCGGGGGCCGCGGACGTTGTAGTCGCCCTCACCGGCGAAGCGGGCGCCGATGACCAGGTCGTTGTCGTCGAGCAGGTCGACGAGCTTCGGCACGTACCGGGGGTCGTGCTGGCCGTCGGCGTCGATCTGGATGGCGACCTCGTAGTCGTGGTCTCGGGCGTAGCGGTAGCCGAGGCGCATGGCGCCACCGACGCCGAGGTTGTACGGCAGTTTGGCGACCAGGGCGCCGGCGGCGGCGGCGACCGCGGCGGTGCGATCGGTGGAGCCGTCGTCGACGACGAGCACGTCGACGCCGGGCAGCTCGCCACGGACCTCGCCGACGACGTCGGCGATCGAGCCCGACTCGTTGAGAGCGGGGATGATGATCAATGTGCGCTTGCCGTTAACCATCGGTCGACACCAGTTCGTCTCGGGCTGCCCGGTCCGCGTCGATCTGAGCGCGGAGCAGGGCGAAGTCTTCGGCCAGGGTGCGGGTCTCTTCTTCCAGGGCGCTGACCTCCCAGCTGAGGTGTACGCACACCAGCAGCAGGAAGACGATGCCGAGGAAGAGCACCAGGCTGACACCGGAGGCGACGCCGAGGAGTTCGGCGACGTTGTCGAGCAGCCGGGGGAAAAGGGACAGCGGAATCACGATGATCAGTACGGCGAGCCAGAGCATGCCGTACTTCTCGCGCAGCTGACGGCGGCGCAACAGCTCGACGATGGTGCCGAGGAGCAGTAGGCCGGTCAGGCCGGTGACGAGGGTGAGCTTCATGCGACCTTCCACGGGGCGGGTGGAGCGGGGGAGTGGAACGCGTCAACCAGGGCGCTGTGCCAGTCTGGAAGCGGGGGTAGACCCACGGCTGCCCAGCGGCTGTGCCCTAGCACACTGTACGCAGGCCGTGGGGCGGGACGCGGATACCGGTCGCTGGTGGTGGGTCGGATCCGGTCCGGGTCCAGTCCGGCCAGCGTGAACGTGGCGCGCGCCAACCCGTACCAGGTCGTCTGACCGGCGCAGGTGCCGTGGTAGACGCCGGGCGCCGCGTGCCCGGCCAGCGCCGCGTCGGCGAGCGCGACGAGCCGCTCGGCGAGCGCGTACGACCAGGTGGGTTGGCCGTGTTGGTCGTCGACCACGTCGAGGTGGTCGCGCTGGGCGGCGAGTCGGAGCATGGTGGCCACGAAGTTCGGGCCGTGCGCGCCGTAGAGCCAGGCGGTGCGCACGACGTACCCGGTGTCGGGCAGCAGCCGCGCGACGGCCTGTTCGCCGACCAGTTTGCCGCGACCGTAGGCGTTGACCGGCGCGGTGGGCGCGTCCTCCGGGTACGGGGTGTCCGCGTTGCCGGCGAGGACGTAGTCGGTGGAGACCTGGATGAGCCGGGTTCCGTCGGTGGCGCACGCCGCGGCCAGGTTGGCCACGGCGTGGCCGTTGACGGCGGTCGCCGCGGCCTCGTCGGCCTCGGCGGCGTCGACGTTGGTCCACGCGGCCGCGTTGATCACCAGGTCGTGCCCGGCGACGGCGGCGTGGACCGCCGCGCGGTCGGTGACGTCCAGGTCGGCGCGGGTGGCGGCGGTCACCTTGAGGTCGGGCCGTGCACCCAGCACGGTGACCAGGTCCCGGCCGAGCATCCCGCCCGCGCCGGTGACGAGGAGTCGGGTCATGCGGTCGGCGCGGACTTGAGGGGTTCCCACCAGTTGCGGTTGTCCCGGTACCAGCGGACGGTGTCGGCGAGGCCCTGGTCGAGCGTGATGCTGGGGTGGTAGCCGAGCTCCTCGCTGATCTTGGTGATGTCGAGGGAGTACCGGCGGTCGTGGCCCTTGCGGTCGGTGACCGGGACGACCCGGTCCCACCCGGCGCCGCAGGCGTCCAGGAGCAGGCCGGTGAGTTCCTTGTTGGTCAACTCGGTGCCGCCGCCGATGTTGTAGACCTCACCGGCGCGTCCCTTCTGCTGGACGAGGGCGATGCCCCGGCAGTGGTCGTGCACGTGCAGCCAGTCACGGATGTTGCCGCCGTCGCCGTAGAGAGGGACGGTGCCACCGTCGAGCAGGTTGCTGACGAACAGCGGGATGACCTTCTCAGGGAACTGATAGGGGCCGTAGTTGTTGGAGCAGCGGGTGACGACCACGTCCATGCCGTGGGTGCGGTGGTACGACAGCGCGAGCAGGTCGGAGCCGGCCTTGGATGCCGAGTACGGCGAGTTGGGGGCAAGCGGCCAGGTCTCGGTCCAGGAGCCCTCGTCGATCGAGCCGTAGACCTCGTCGGTGGAGACGTGCACGAACCGCCTGGTGCCGTGGCGCAGCGCCGCGTCGAGCAGCGTCTGGGTGCCCAGCACGTTGGTGGTGACGAACGGCGCGGCGCCCGCGATCGAGCGGTCGACGTGTGACTCGGCGGCGAAGTGCACGATCACGTCGTGCTCGGCCACCACCTCGTCGACCACGACCGGGTCGCAGATGTCGCCCTGCACGAACCGCAGTCGCGGGTCGTCGCGGACGGGCTCGAGGTTGGCCAGGTTGCCCGAGTAGGTCAGTTTGTCCAGCACGGTCACGACGGCCGGCTCGAGCGGCGGCACGCCGTCCGCACTGCCGAGGGGCTTGCCCAGCAGTAGGCGAACGTACTCCGACCCGATGAATCCGGCTCCGCCGGTGACGAGGATCCTCACGGGTCCGGAAGTATACGCGACGGGCGGCGCGGCCCCTGGTATGCGACCCCCGCACAACGTTCACGGGTGCGGCTAGGCTTCCCCGATGCGCGGAATCCTACTTGCTGGCGGCACCGGGTCCCGGCTCTGGCCGATCACCCGGGCGGTCTCGAAGCAGCTGATGCCGGTCTTCGACAAGCCGATGATCTATTACCCGCTCTCCACCCTGGTGATGTCCGGGGTCCGGGAGATCCTGGTGATCACGACTCCGGACGACCAGGACCAGTTCCGTCGGCTGCTCGGCGACGGCAGCCAGTTCGGGCTGCGGCTGGAGTACGTCAGCCAGGAGCGCCCGGAGGGCATCGCGCAGGCGTTCATCCTCGGCGCGGACTTCATCGGCACCGAGTCGGTGGCGTTGGTCCTCGGCGACAACATCTTCCACGGCGTGGGTCTGGGTCGGCAGCTCGCCGACCACGGTGACCCGGTCGGTGGGCGCGTCTTCGCCTACCAGGTGGCCAACCCGCAGGAGTACGGCGTTGTCGACTTCGACGCCGATGGTCGGGTGCTCTCGATCGAGGAGAAGCCGGCCCGCCCGAAGTCCCGCTACGCGGTGCCCGGCCTCTACTTCTACGACAACCGGGTGGTGGACATCGCCCGCAAGCTCACCCCGAGCGCTCGTGGCGAGCTGGAGATCACGGCGGTCAACGAGGTGTACCGGGAGACCGGGGAGCTGGCGGTGACGGTGCTGGATCGGGGCACCGCCTGGCTGGACACCGGCACGTTCACCTCGATGATGCAGGCCGCCGAGTTCGTCCGGGTGGTCGAGGAGCGGCAGGGCCTCAAGATCGGTTGCGTCGAGGAGGTCGCCTGGCGGGCTGGCCTGATCGACGACGCGCAGCTGCGCGCGCTCGCCGAGCCGCTGACCAAGAGCGGTTACGGCAACTACCTGCTCGGTCTGCTCACCGATCAGGCCGGCAACGACGGGGGTTCCTGGTGAAGATCCGGGAGCTGAGCATCGAGGGCGCCTGGGAGATCAGCCCCCAGCAGCACGGTGACCCGCGCGGCATGTTCATGGAGTGGTACCGCTTCGACAAGCTCGCCGAGGTGGTGGGGCATCCGCTGCGGCTGGCCCAGGCCAACCTGTCGGTCTCCGCGCGTGGCGTGGTGCGCGGCGTCCACTTCGCCGACGTCCCGCCCGGGCAGGCCAAGTACGTCACGTGTGTGCGGGGCGCGGTCCTCGACGTGATCGTGGACCTGCGGGTGGGCTCGCCGACCTTCGGTCACTGGGAGGGCGTCCGGCTGGACGACACCGACCGCCGGGCGGTCTACCTCAGCGAGGGGCTGGGGCACGGGTTCTGCGCGTTGACCGACGACGCGACGTTGAGCTATCTCTGCTCGGCCACCTACAACCCGACCGGCGAGCACGCGGTGCACCCACTGGACGAAGAGTTGGGCATCGAGTGGCCCGCCGACGTTCCATTGCTGTCCGCGCGCGACGACGCGGCGCCGACTCTGGCGCAGGCCCGCGAGCGGGGCCTGCTTCCGGAGTACGACAGTTGCCGGCGGTTCGTGGCGAGCCTCGGTCCGGACGGAATGTCGCACTCAACCGGTATGTGACCGCGCTCGGAGCACGACCTGTGGTCTGACAGTGACGAACCGGGCCTCCGGGCGGCTAATGTCACACCATGGAGCGGCGAATCTTCGGCCTCGAGACCGAGTACGGCGTCACCTGCACCTATCGCGGGCAGCGGCGGCTGTCCCCGGACGAGGTCGCGCGGTATCTGTTCCGTCGCGTGGTGTCCTGGGGTCGGTCGAGCAATGTCTTCCTGCGCAATGGGGCCCGGCTCTACCTGGACGTCGGGTCGCATCCGGAGTACGCGACACCGGAGTGCGACTCGGTGACCGATCTCGTCGCCCACGACCGGGCCGGCGAGCGGATCCTGGAGGGCCTGCTCGTCGACGCGGAGAAGCGACTGCACGACGAGGGCATCGCGGGTGAGATCTACCTGTTCAAGAACAACACCGATTCGGCCGGCAACTCGTACGGCTGCCACGAGAACTACCTGGTCTCCCGGCACGGCGAGTTCGGCCGGCTCGCCGACGTGCTCATCCCGTTCCTGGTCACCCGGCAGTTGATCTGCGGGGCCGGCAAGGTCCTGCAAACCCCACGCGGCGCGGTCTACTGCCTCTCGCAGCGGGCCGAGCACATCTGGGAGGGCGTCTCCTCGGCGACCACCCGCAGCCGCCCGATCATCAACACCCGCGACGAGCCGCACGCTGACGCCGAGCGCTACCGGCGGCTGCACGTGATCGTCGGCGACTCCAACATGAACGAGGTCACCACGCTGCTCAAGGTCGGCACCGCCGACATCGTGCTGCGGATGATCGAGGCCGGGGTGGTGATGCGCGACCTGTCCCTGGAGAACCCGATCCGGGCCATCCGGGAGGTGTCGCACGACATCACCGGCCGGCGCAAGGTGCGGTTGGCCAACGGCAAGGAGGTCAGCGCCCTGGACATCCAGCAGGAATACCTGGCCAAGGCCACCGAGTTCGTCGAGCGACGCGGCGGCGACCAGGCCGCCAAGCGGGTGGTCGAGCTGTGGGGCCGGGTGCTCAACGCGGTGGAGAGCGGCGACCTGGAGCCGGTCTCCCGGGAGATCGACTGGGTCAGCAAGCTGCGGCTGATCGAGCGTTACCAGCGCAAGCACGACCTGCCGCTGTCGCACCCCCGGGTGGCGCAGATGGATCTGGCCTACCACGACGTGCGCCGCGGCCGGGGCCTCTACGGGCTCCTGGAGCGCCGTGGCGACGTCGACCGGGTGGCCACCGACCCTGAGATCTTCGAGGCCAAGGAGACCCCGCCGCAGACCACCCGGGCCCGGCTGCGGGGCGAATTCATTCGGCACGCCCAGGAGAAGCGTCGGGACTTCACAGTCGACTGGGTGCACCTGAAGCTCAACGACCAGGCGCAGCGCACCGTGCTCTGCAAGGACCCGTTCCGGGCGTACGACGAGCGGGTGGAGCGGCTGATCGCCAGCATGTGACCGGTTGCCGGCCCCGTCGGTGCGCTGCGCCGACGGGGCCGGTCAGCCCGATGCGCCGAGCGGTTAAGCTGAGCGCGCCATGACGACTTCTGGACCTTCCGACCGCCCTGAGCGCGGCACCGAGCGGCAGAACTGGATCGAACGCCGGCGGGAGAAGATTCGCGCCGAGATCGACCGTAACCGGCGCGGTGACTACACGGTGCCGACGTGGGTGCTGGCCCTGGCCCTGGCGCTCATCGTGGGCGGCTGGCTAGCCCTGATCTTCCTGGCCTGACCCACCCCCCACCCCCGGGTGCCCTCCCACCCCCTCCCACCCGTCCCACCCCGTCCCAGCTCGCGTTGATCATGAAGTTATTGCCATGACACGCCGGGGCGACGGGCAATAACTTCATGATCAACCGGGTCGGGGGTGGGGTCGGGGGTGGGGGGTGGGGTTGGGTCAGGGGAGGAGGGTCACCGCGTGGCGGCCGGCGGCGGCCGCCGCCAGGAAGTACGCGTGGTCGGCGTCGAGGCCACGGCCCATGGTGGACAGGGGCACGGCACTGGCCCGCAGCGCGGCGTCCAGACCGTCGGTGAGCACCCGGACGATCCGGTGCCGGGCCGCCAGGGGCGCCAACGCCGCGTGCACCTCGGCCGCGAGGGACGGCGTCAGATCCTCGGGCACCACCAGCTCCGCCGGGGCGAGCGCCACCCGGCCGTACGCGGTGAGGCTGTGGTGTGACACGCCCCGGTGCCGGGGACGGGGGTCGGCGTCGGAGATGCGCAACGAGCCGACCGGCCTTCCGCCCAACGTGGCGATCGCGTTGACGGCCTCGCCGACGGCGACGCCGGAGAAACCCCACCGGGTGCCGGTGCCCAGGTTGCCCGGTCCCTGAGCCACGATCGCCACGTCCGCGTGGAGCACGTACCGGGCGGCGAGCAGACCGCCGTGCAGGGTGGTGGCCTCCAGGTCGCCACCGAACGCCTGCCCGACGGTGATCGTGCCGGCCAGTTCGGCCCGCAGCCCGGCGAGGGTGCGGGAGAACCAAGCGGGCAACGCCCCGCCGTCGGTGAGCAGGTACGCCACCCGCGCCTGCGGGGCGTCGGCCCGGATACCGGCCAGGATCGCCGGGAGCGCCGAGTGCAGGTCGGCGGTGACCACCGGCAGGCCGCCCAGGTCGTCCGCGTCGGCCAGCACGTCGCGGTGCGGAGAGGCCTCCTCGTCGACACCGAGGAGGATCGGCTGCAACGGCGTGTAGCGGGCCTTGACCAGGTGCCCGGCGTCGCGGGTGTCGGCGACGTCCGGCGGGTCCGAGGGCAGCCGGTCCGGCAGGGCCACCACCAGGGCGTACCCGCCGGTGCCCAACCCCATCAGCAGCGCGCCGGCGTTGAGCAGCACCCGGTCGCCGGGCTCGGGCGTGCCGACCAGCTCCGGGTAGGCCAGCGCCCGCATCCGCGTGCCGTCGGGCAGGTCGACGTCCAGCTCCACCGCCCCGGTCCACTGCCGTCGCAGCGTCGCCACCGTCCCCGTACGCCATCGCACCATGACGGGCACGCTAGCCGCGCGGGCCCGGCGGCCCGCGCCCGGGTGCGGGTCAGGTCGGCTCGGGGCCGCCGGCGTCCGGTGTCGGCCCGGCCTGGGTGTGCCGGGCGGTGCCGGTGGCGCCGGGCATCGAACGGGTCGGGTCGAGGAAGACGAACCGAATTTCCGGGTACCGGTCGGTGAGCCGCCGCTCGGCCTCGTCGGCGGTGGCCTCGATCTGCGCGCCGGTGGCCTCGTCGCGGAAGTCGACCTTCGCGGCGACCAGGATGTCCTGCGGGCCGAGCTGCATGGTCAACAGGGTGTCGATGCGCTCCACCTCGGGCAGCCCGGCCAGGTCCTGCTCGATCTCGTGGCGCAGCCGCTCCGGGACGGCTCGGCCGACCAGCAGCGACAGGTTGTTGGCGGCGAGGACCCCGGCGACAGTCAGCAGCAGGAGCCCGATCAGGATCGACGCGACGCCGTCCCACACCTCGTCGCCGGTGGCGTGCGACAGGCCGACGCCGAGCCCGGCCAGCACCAGACCGATCAGGGCCGCGCTGTCCTCCAGGAAGACCGCCTTGACTGTGGTGTCGGCGGTCAGCCGCAGGAACCGCCGAGGCGTGGTCCGCCAGCGTCGCGACTCGCGGCGGACCTGCCGCACGGCCCGGGCCAGTGAGATCGACTCGATGACGAACGACACCGCGAGCACGATGTACGAGATGAGGTAGTCGCCGCTGTGCTCGTGCACGAGGATCGTGGTGACGCCGTGGGTGACGGCGAAACCGGCGCCGGCGACGAATGTGAACATGGCCGCGAAGAACGCCCAGACGTAGCTTTCCTTGCCGTACCCGAAGGGGCGTCGCTGGTCGGCCGGGCGGGCGCCGCGGCGCAGCGCCTGGAAGAGCAGCACCTCGGTGGTGGTGTCGGCGACCGAGTGTGCCGCCTCGGAGAGCATCGCGGCTGATCCGGAGATCAGCCCGGCGATCAGCTTGGCCACCGCGATGGCGAGGTTGGCGACGCCGGCGACGACGACGGTGCCGACGCTTTCGCTCTCGGGCCTGGCCTCCGCTTGCGACATGAGAATCACCCTATGACCGCGGACGGCGGCGCGCCGGGGGAGGCCCGATCCGAACAAGTGTGCGGCACGCCCGCGCGGGTGCACGGTGTGGGCGGGTCGGCTGCTAGCGTCTACCGCGTGTCGCGGACCCGCACCGAACGCCTGGTCAACCTGGTGATCTGCCTCCTGTCCACGCGACGGTTCCTGACCGCCGCGCAGATCGCCGCGACCGTGCCCGGTTACGAGCACGATCCGGACGACGCGCGCGACCACGAGGCGTTCCAGCGCAAGTTCGAGCGGGACAAGGCCGAGCTGCGGGAGCTGGGCGTGCCACTGGAGACCGGCACGGCGAGCGCCTTCGACGCCGAGCCCGGCTACCGGATCGCCCACCGCGAATACGCGCTGCCCGACATCCTCCTCGAACCGGACGAGGCAGCAGCGGTCGGCATCGCCGCCCGGCTGTGGCAGCACGCCGGGCTGGCCGCCGCCGCGTCGTCGGGGCTGGCCAAGCTGCGTGCCGCCGGGGTGGACGTGGACCCGCAGGCGACCCTCGGCCTGGAGCCGATGGTCACTGTCGACCCGGCGTTCGCGCCGCTGACCGCCGCCGCCCGGGACCGCCGCGAGGTGGGGTTCGACTACCGGGTGCCCGACCGCGACGCGCCCAGCCGGCGACGGCTGCAACCGTGGGGCGTGGTCTGCTGGCGCGGCCGGTGGTACGTGGTCGGCCACGACCAGGACCGGGAGGCGACCCGCTGCTTCCGGCTGTCCCGTGTCGTCGGCGCGGTCCGGGTGACCGGCGCCCCCGGCGCGTACGAGCCGCCGGCCAACGTCGACCTGATCAGCCACGTGGCCCGCTGGTCGGGTCCGGTGGAGCGCACCGGTCGGGCCACCGTGCTGGTGGCGTCCGGGCGGGCCGCCGGGCTGCGCCGGTGGGCGGTGGAGGTGACCGCCGGGCCGGACGGCGACCTGCTGGTCCTGCCGTACGCCGACCCGGACGGGCTGGCCGGTCATCTCGTCGGCTACGGCCCGGACGTGCGGGTCCTCGACCCACCGGAGGTCCGCGAGGCGGTCATCCAACGACTCAAGGAGATCGCCGTGCGCCACGACGAGTTGGCCGTCAGCGGGGGTGCCGGGTGACCCGCCCGGCCGCCCGTAACGGCTCCCGCGCCTCCGCCGACCGGCTGGCCCGACTGCTCAACCTGGTGCCCTACCTGCTGGCCCGGCCCGGCATCGAGATCGCCGAGGCGGCCGGTGACCTGGGCGTCACCGAGCGCCAGCTCCGGGAGGACCTGGAGCTGCTCTGGGTGTGCGGGCTGCCCGGGTACGGCCCCGGTGACCTGATCGACATGGCGTTCGACGGCGACCGGGTGACCATCACCTACGACGCGGGCATCGACCGGCCGTTGCGGCTGACCCCCGACGAGGCCCTGGCCCTCGTGGTGGCGCTGCGGATGCTGGCCGAGACGCCCGGGGTGGCCAACCGGGAGGCAGTCGAACGGGCCCTCGCCAAGATCGAGGCCGCCGGCGACCTGGTGGGCGCGCCGGTGGCGGTGCGGTTGCCCGGGGACACCCCGCGGGTCGAGGCGCTGCGCGCCGCCGTGGAGGGCGGCAAGGCCCTGCGGATCACCTACTACACGGCAGCCCGGGACGAGACCACCGAGCGCGTCATCGACCCGCTGCGGATGCTGATGGTCGGCGGCCGGGCGTACGTGGAGGCGTGGTGTCGGCGCGCGGAGGCCGTCCGGCTGTTCCGCGCCGACCGGATCGACGCGATCACCGAGCTGGACGAGCCGGCCATGGTGCCGCCGCAGGCCGTCCCGCACGACCTCACCGAGGGCGTGTTCCGCCCCTCGGCAGACCTTCCGTTGATCACCCTGCGCATCGGTCGGGGCGAGCGGTGGATCACCGAGTACTACCCGTGCGAGCGGGTGGAGGCCGGCGACGGCGACCAGTGGCTCGTCTCCCTTCGGGTCACCGACCTGGGGTGGGCCCGTCGGTTCGTGCTGGGCCTCGGCCCGGAGGTGGCGGTGGTCGCCCCGGTCGAGTTGGCCGAGCAGGTGCGGGCGACGGCGGCCGCAGCGCTGGACGCGTACGCCGTGCCCGCGCCCACGGCAGTGCCCCGGCCGCCCGAGAGCGTCCCGGAGCGTGCGCCGTCGGGTGACCCGGCGGTGGCCGGCCGCACCCAGTAGGCTGACCGCCGTGCTGATCTGGATCGTGCTCGCGGTGGTGCTGCTACCCCTCGTGGCGCTCGCGTTGGCTGTGCGCCCGGTGTTGGCCCGGCTGCCCCGACTGCGCCGCGCCGCCGTGGCGTTGCAGCGGCGGGCCGCCGAGGCTGAGGCGCTGCGGGAGACCGCCGAGGCGCTGCAACAGCGCGCCGAGGACGTCCAACGTCGGCTCGACACCACCTCCCAGCGACTCGCGGTGATCAGGGCCAAGCGCGGCTGATCGGGTACGCGCCCGGCGGTGGTTGACGGATCATCGCGGGTTGGTCAAGACTTCACCCTCCCGCCCAGACCACCACCACCCAGTGGGTGGCGGGCAGCCGATCCGCACGTACGATGGGCTGCGTACCACCCCCCGGACACAGAGCGACTGGAGCTTCTCATGGGTGCCCTCAAGCCGTGGCACATCGCTGTTCTCGTGGTTGTGCTGATCCTGCTCTTCGGTGCGAAGCGGCTCCCCGACGCGGCCCGTTCGCTGGGTCGGTCGCTGCGGATCATCAAGGCCGAGACCAAGAGCCTGCAGGACGACGACCGCGACCTCGCCGAGAAGGCCGACGCGCAGGCCGGCTACCAGCCGTTGCCGCCGCACGCCGGGCAGCAGGCGCCGTACGCTGGCCAGCCGCAGCAGGCCCCGTACCAGCAGACGCCGCCGCAGCAGCCGGTCGTCGACCCGGTGCACCGCGTCCGCGACAACTGACCGAAGGGCCCCACCACCGTGGCCTTCGCACTGCGTAAACGTGGCCCAAAGGCGTTCGAGCGGGCCGCCGACGGCTCGATGACGCTCATCGAGCACGTTCGGGAACTGCGCAACCGGCTGTTCCGCGCGTCGCTGGCGATCATGATCGGCTTCGGCTTCGGTATCTGGCTGGCCGAGCCGGTCCGGATCTTGCTATCGAAGCCGTACTGCGACCTGCCGGGGTCGATCGACCCGGAGACCAACAAGTGCCTCTTCGTTCAGCTCGGGCCGGCCGACCTCTTCCTGCTGAACCTGAAGATCGGCTTGTGGGTGGGCCTGATCATCGCGGCGCCGATCTGGCTCTACCAACTCTGGGCTTTCATCGCGCCTGGTCTGCATCGGCACGAGCGGCGTTACGCCTACGCCTTCACGGCCTTGGCGGCGCCGCTCTTCGCGGCCGGCGCGGTGCTGGCGTTCTTCGTCACCGCCAAGGGCCTCGAGTTCCTGATGAACGTGTCCGGCGATGACATCGCGACCACCCTGGAAGTCACCCGGTACATCTCGTTCGTCACCAACCTGATCCTGTTGTTCGGTGTGGCCTTCGAGTTCCCGCTCGTCGTGCTGATGCTCAACTTCGTGGGCATCGCCAGCGCGAAACGGTTGCTCAGTTGGTGGCGGGTGGCGATCTTCGTGTTCTTCGCCTTCTCCGCCGTGGTCACCCCGACACCGGACCCGTTCGGGATGACCGCGTTGGCGCTCTGTCTCTCCGCGCTCTACTTCGCCGCGGTCGGCGTCGCGTTCCTCAACGATCGGCGACGTGGGCGGGGCAAGGAGGTCTACGCCGGTATCGACGACGACGAGGTGTCGCCACTGGAGTTCGACGCGGACCCGGTCGTGGCCGGGCAGCGGGTCGACTCGACGGCGCCAATCGGCGTACCCGAACCGGTCGCGCCACCGGCGCCGATCGAACGCCGCTACGACGACATGACCTGACGGCCCCGCGCCGCCCGGTTCCACCGACGCCGTCCCCGTTTGCCGGGGGCGGCGTCGTCGCGTCACCTCGCGCGTTGGCGGCGGAACTGATGGTGACGGCGCCTGCCCCTGGTGAACGGCGGGTGTCCGACCGGTACGGTGCTGCCCGTGACCGCAGACGATCACCTGCCCGGCCCGGTCGCCGTGCTCGCCAACCCGACCGCCGGTCGTGGACGGCACCGCGCGTTGCTGCCCCGGTTGCTGGACGGCTTGTCCGCCGCCGGACGGCCGATCCGGTTGCTGCCGGCGTCCAGCCCCGCCGAGGCGGAGGCGGCGTGCCGGGCCGCCGTCGCCGAGGGCGCTGGCGCGCTGGTGGCGGTCGGCGGGGACGGCACAGTGCACCGGGCGTTGCAGGCTGTCGCCGGCACCGCCGTGCCGTTCGGCCCGATCCCGGCCGGCACCGGCAACGACTTCGCCCTGGACACCGGCTTCCCGGCCGACCCCCTCGCCGCGGCGACGGTGATCGCCGAGGCGGTGCGCGACGGCCGCAGTCAACCGGTCGACCTGGCCCGGATGGTCGGGGTCGACGGCGTCGAGCGCTGGTACGGAGCGGTCCTCGCGGCCGGGTTCGACGCGATCGTCAACGAGCGGGCCAACCGGATGCGCTGGCCGCGCGGCCCGCGCCGGTACGACCTGGCGATCCTGGTCGAGCTGGCCCGGCTGCGCCCACGCCGCTACACGCTGCGCCTGGACGGGGTGCCACACGACCTGGACGCGGTGCTGGTGGCGGTGGGCAACTGCCCCACGTACGGCGGTGGGATGCGGATCTGCCCGGACGCTGACCCGACCGACGGACTGCTCGACGTGGTGGTGGCGGGTCGGGTCAACCGGCGGACCCTGGTCCGGGTGAAGCCGCGCATCTACCAGGGCACCCACGTCAGCCACCCGCTGGTGCGCAGTTTCCGGGCCCGCACTGTGGAGTTGGCCGCCGAGGGCATCACCTCGTACGCCGACGGGGAACGCTCCCTGCGGCTGCCGGTGACGATCAGTGCCGTTCCGGGCGCCCTGCGGCTGCTGCGTTGACCCGTACCGCGCCGATGCTGGCGGCGATGACCAGCACGATGGCGGCGCATTCCAGCACTGTCAGCGCCTGCCGCAGCACCAGCCACCCGGCGAGCGTGGCGACGGCCGGGCCGAGGCTCATCAGCACCGCGAAGGTGGCGGTGGGCATCCGCCGTAGCGCCAGCAGCTCCAGGGTGTAGGGCAGCCCGGAGGCGAGCACCGCGAGGGCGGCGCCGAGCGCCAGCACCGGCGGGTCGAGCAGCACCGCGCCGCCGTCGACGATGCCCAGCGGCAGGGTGACCAGCGCGGCGACGGCCAGTGCCAGGGCCAGCCCGTCCGCGCCGGGAAAGCGGCCGCCGACCCGGGCGCTCAGCACGATGTACGCGGCCCACATGGCGCCCGCGCCGAACGCGAAGGCCACCCCGACCGGGTCCAGCCGGTCGAAGCCGCCCTGGCCGAGCAGCGCCACCCCGGCCAGGGCGAGACCCGCCCAGCCCCAGCTGGCCAGTCGGCGGGCGGAGAATACCGACAGGGCGAGGGGGCCGAGCACCTCCAGGGTCACCGCCGGGCCCAGCGGGATGCGTTCGATGGCCTGGTAGAACAGCGAGTTCATGCCGGCCAACGCCAGCCCGAACGCGCCGGCCGCGAGCCAGGCCGGCCGGTCGTGTCCGCGCAGTCGGGGCCGGCACACCACGAGCAGCAGCACCGCCGAGATGGTCAGCCGCAGGGTCACCGCGCCGGCCACCCCGGTACGCGGGAAGAGCAGCGCGGCCACTGCGGAGCCGAACTGCACCGACAGGGCACCGCCGAGCACCAGCCCCACGGCGGCGACGCCACCGCGCCGGGCCGGTCGTGTCTCGCCCGACCGGGGCGTGGGCAGCAGGATCTCGGTCACGGGCACGACGGTAGGCGCTCAGCTCCGGCTACCTGGCGGCGGTGCCCACCGCTGTGACCAACGGTGGGCACAGCACGGATCGGGCGGTGTCGTTCAGGCTGGCAGGGCGAGGTCGAGCACCGCGCCCAGCCCGTTCTCCCGGCCCGGCTCGGCTGCCGGGAGCACCAGCACCGAGCAGCCGGCGGCCACCGCGCCCGCGTCCGCCGGGGTGTCACCGACCATCAGGGTCTGCTCCGGGTCGACGCCCAGCATGCCGCAGGCCCGCCAGAAGATCGCCGGGTCGGGTTTGCAGCGCCCTACCTCGTACGAGAGCACGAACGCGCCAACCAGGTCGGTCAGCCCCCAGGCGTCGAAGTGTGGCCGCAGGTCGAAGCCGATGTTGCTGACCACCGCCACCGGCACCCCGGCGTCGCGCAGCGCGGTCAGCGTGGGGGTGGTGTCGGCGTACGGCAGCCAGCCCTCGGTGGTCAGCAGCCGCTCGTAGAGCGCGTCGGCGAAGCCGTCGATGCCGGCGTCGACGGTCTCGGCCAATCCGGTGTACGCGCCCCGGTGAGCGTGTTGGTAGAGGTCCCGGTCGGCCCACAGTTCGGCGAGTCGGGGCGGCACCCGTGCCGGCAGTGGCCCGCCGGCGCGCCCGGCGGTCAGCAGCCGGTCGGCCAGCGAGGTGGCGCGCACCCGGTCCAGGGTCACACCGCACGCCGCCGCGGCCTCCAGCACCCACCGCTGGGGGTCCTCCACCTGGGCCAGGGTGCCGTGGAAGTCGAAGAGCACCCCCTTGACGGGGCGTCGGGACGCCCGGCGGGCGGCGGGCGCCTCAGCGGTGCCCGGCGGACTGGTCTGGGGCGGTTCGGCATGGTCCGGCACGCCGTGCACCCTACCGACCGCCCCCGACCGCGCCTCCGGACGGCCTTGTGGGGTGACATGACGCGGCACGCACTAATCTTGGTGCCATGTCGAGCCCCGCCGAGCGGTACGCAGCGGCGCGCCGCAAGGCCGCACAAGCCGCACAGTTTCCGGCGCTGGACGAGTTCGCCCTCGAGTTGGGGTTCGACCTCGACGACTTCCAGCGGGAGGCGTGTCAGTCGCTGGAGCGGGGCAGCGGTGTGCTGGTCTGCGCTCCCACCGGCGCCGGTAAGACGGTGGTGGGGGAGTTCGCCGTCCACCTGGCGTTGCGGGGGCGGCCCGACGACCCGGTGCCCGCTGCCGACGCGACGACCCCACCGGCGCGGCGCAAGTGCTTCTACACCACGCCGATCAAGGCGTTGTCCAACCAGAAGTACCACGACCTGGTCGCCCGGTACGGCGTCGAGCAGGTCGGCCTGCTGACCGGTGACAACGCGATCAACGGCGACGCGCCGGTGGTGGTGATGACCACCGAGGTGCTGCGCAACATGCTCTACGCGGGCTCCAGCACCCTCCAGGGCCTCGCGTACGTGGTGATGGACGAGGTGCACTACCTGGCCGACCGGTTCCGCGGTGGGGTCTGGGAAGAGGTGATCATCCACCTGCCCGCCTCGGTCACGCTGGTCTCGTTGTCGGCGACCGTCTCCAACGCCGAGGAGTTCGCCGACTGGCTGGTCACCGTGCGCGGCGAGACCGCGGTGGTGGTCAGCGAGCACCGGCCGGTGCCGTTGTGGCAGCACATGCTGGTCGGCAAGCGGATGTTCGACCTGTTCCACGACGCCGACGCCGCCCGCAAGCACGACGTGCACCCTGAGTTGCTCCGCTACACCCGGGAGACCGCGCGGCGGCTGGAGTTGGGTGAGGGGCGCAGCGCCGGGCCCGGTGCCGGCCGGCGCGGCCCGCGCTGGCGTGGCCCGTTGCGCCCGGACATCGTCGACCGACTGGACCGCGAGGGTCTGCTACCGGCGATCCTGTTCATCTTCAGCCGGGCCGGTTGCGCCGCCGCGGTGCAGCAGTGTCTCGCGGCCGGACTGCGGCTCACCTCGGCGGAGGAGCGGGCCGAAATCCGCCGGGTCGTCGAGTCGCGGGTCACCGCCATTCCCGGCGAGGACCTGTCGGTCCTGGGCTACTGGGAGTGGCTGGACGGCCTGGAACGCGGCCTGGCCGCCCACCACGCCGGCATGCTGCCGGTGTTCAAGGAGATCGTCGAGGAGCTGTTCGTCCGCGGCCTGGTCAAGGCGGTCTTCGCCACCGAGACGCTGGCGTTGGGCATCAACATGCCGGCCCGCTGCGTGGTGCTGGAACGGCTGGTCAAGTACAACGGCGAGGCTCACGTCGACCTGACCCCGGGGGAGTACACCCAGCTCACCGGGCGCGCCGGCCGCCGAGGCATCGACGTGGAGGGGCACGCCGTCGTGGTGTGGTCCCCGGAGACCGACCCACGGCAGGTGGCCGGGCTCGCGTCCACCCGCACCTATCCGCTGCGCTCCAGCTTCCGGCCGTCGTACAACATGGCGGTGAACCTGGTCGGCACCGTCGGCGCGGAGCCGGCTCGGGCCCTGCTGGAGTCCTCGTTCGCCCAGTTTCAGGCGGACCGGTCGGTGGTCGGCCTGGCCCGGCAGGTGCAGCGCAACACCGAGACCATCGAGGCGTACGGCGCGGAGGCCGCCTGCCATCACGGCGACTTCGACGAGTACTTCGCGCTGCGGGTGGCGATCGCCGACCGGGAAAAGGCGATCGCCCGGCAGGGGCAGACCCAGCGCAAGGCCGCCGCGGTGGCCTCGTTGGAGCGGCTGCGGGTCGGCGACGTGATCCGGGTGCCGTCGGGCCGGCGGGCCGGGCTGGCCGTGGTGCTGGACCCGGCGACCGGTGGGTTCGGTGAGCCCCGGCCGCTGGTGCTCACCCAGGATCGTTGGGCCGGGCGGGTCAGCCCCGGCGACTTCACCACTCCGGCCGAGGTGTTGGCCCGGATCCGGGTGCCCAAGCACTTCAACCACCGGTCCCCGGGCGCCCGGCGGGATCTTGCCGCCGAGGTCAGCGGCACCGGTTTGGATCGGCACGGTGGTCGACGCGGGGGCCGTTCCCGGCAGGTGGCCGGCGAGGACCACCAGATCACCCAGCTCCGCACCGAGTTGCGTCACCACCCCTGCCACGCCTGCCCGGAGCGGGAGGAGCACGCCCGCTGGGCGGAGCGGCGTCGGCGGCTGGAGCGCGACACCGAGGAGCTGCGCGAGCGCGTCAGTGGTCGTACGGGGTCCCTTGCGCGAACGTTCGACCGGATCGTGGCGCTGCTGACCGAGCGTGGCTACCTCGCCCGCGACGGAGCGGTCACCGACGCCGGTCGGATGCTGGGCCGGATCTGGACCGAGGCGGATCTGCTGGTCGCCGAGTGCCTGCGCCGGGGGGTCTGGAACGGATTGTCCCCGGCCGAGCTGGCCGCCGCGGTGTCAGTGGTGGTGTTCGAGGCGCGCCGCGATGTCGACGAACGGGCGTCGCTGCCGCGCGGACCGGTGGCCGACGCGGTGGACGAGACGCTGAAGCTGTGGGGGGAGATCGAGGCCGACGAGGCGGCGCGGGGGCTGACGGCGACCCGGGAGCCGGATCTCGGTTTCGCCTGGCCCGTCTACCGGTGGGCTCGGGGTGAGGCGCTGGCGAAGGTGCTCGGCAGCGGTCACGAGATCGATGGTGAGATGCCCGCCGGTGACTTCGTCCGGTGGGCCCGACAGGTCGTCGACCTGCTCGGTCAGATTGCCGACTCTGGCGGTGCCACAACGGAGCTGCGGTCGACGGCTCGACAGGCTATAGCGGCCGTCAATCGAGGTGTCCTCGCGTACCAGACGTCAGCGTGACAGTCACGCTCAGTCATTTTCGGCTGTCGAATCGACGCAGCGGACGGTTACCGCAACCGCACGCCTCGGATGGCCCGGGGGGCACTGTTGCGCCTGATCACGGCACCCCTGATCATTGCCGAAGCGTCTTGTTGACGCGTGGGTAACGAATGGGGAGAAAGCCGCCGTGGCGGAGATCAATCACTTTGAGTACGGGTGGATCACGCCCGCGCTGAGCTACGCGCTGTCCGTGCTCGGTTCGATCCTCGGTCTGGTGTGCGCCGGGCGCATCCGCACGGCCCGCACGAACGGTCAGCGGGCGTGGTGGGGTCTGCTGTCCGCCTGGGCGCTGGGCGGCACCGCCATCTGGGCGATGCACTTCATGGCCATGCTCGGCTTCGCCGTCGAGAACACCCGGATCCGCTACGACGTGCCGCTGACCGCGGCCAGCACGGCCATCGCCGTGGTGGCGGTCGGCATCGGCCTGGCCATCGTGGGCACCGGCCGGCTGAATCCGGTACGCCTGATCGCCGGCGGCATCTTCACCGGCGCCGGCGTGGCCTCCATGCACTACACCGGCATGGCCGCCATGCGCCTCAACGGCAGCCTCGGCTACGACACGGTCCGGGTCGTGCTCTCGGTGGTCATCGCCGTGGTGGCGTCCACCGTCGCGCTGTGGCTCGCCATGACCGTCCGGCGGGGGTTGGCGATCTTCGCCTCCGCGCTGGTCATGGGGATCGCCGTCAACGGGATGCACTTCACCGGCATGAGCGCCCTGTCGGTGCACCGCCACGAACGGACGGGCGAGGTGACCGGCGCTGGGGTGAGCACCCTGCTGGTGCCGATCGTGCTGGCGGTGATCTTCGGGGTCGTCGGTCTGCTCTACGCGCTGCTCGCCGCCCCGACCGACGACGACCGGGCTGCCACCGCGTACCTGGACGGGCGGCGGCTCTCGGAGCCGGCGGCCCCGGCGCCCGCCGCTGCTCCCGACCCGGTCGGGTTGCGCGCCCGCTCCACCCTCGGCCAGCCCGGTACTCCGTTCCCGTCCCGCCGGGACACACCGCCGCGCTGACGTCGTGCGGCCGGCCCGCGCCGTGTTGCTGACGGCCTTATAGATCCGGCCGCCTCCGCGCCCGCTCAGGAGGCGGATCAGGCCGGCGGCCGGCCGGATCGGCTGCCGTCGATCGTGAGGGTGACCAGCAGTCCGGGGTGGTCGGTCGTCCCGTGCATGGGCACCAGACTGCGGCAGCAGAGCGTGATGTCGGTGGTCGCCGTGACGTGTTGCAGTCGGCCGTCGTCGACCCGCTGGTGGCCCGGCGGGGTGCAGGATCGCACGTCGGGGTCCTGGCCGGCGCGCAGGTTGAGGTCGCCACCCAGCACGGTGGGCTCGTACCCGTCGTCGCGGCCGATCGTCGGCAGGATGGTGTCGAGCAGGTGCTCGCACTGGGTGAGCGCGACGCGGTAGCCGGTGGCCGACAGGTGCGTGGTGCAGGCGAGCAGGACTCTGTCGACGTCGACGCAGAGCCAGGCTCGTTCCTCGGGGTCTCCGAGGTCCTGCGTCGGGTGGGTTCCGGCGTACACGGTGCGCGGGGTGGTTGGCGTCCGCACGTGGGTCAGCAGCCCGATGCCGAACCGTTGGCCGTTACGGCAGCGGGTGTCGTCGCCGCTCGGGCGGTCACCGGCGGCCTGGAACGCGGCCACGACGGTCCGCCCTGGGTGAACGGTTTGGAACACGCTCTGCAGGTCGGACACGTCGCCGGCGCAGATTTCGTTGAGGGTGACCAGGTCGGGCGCCTCGATGCTGATCACCTCGGCGGCCCTGGCCATCGCTCGACCGCTGTAGCAGCCGGCGCGGCCACTGTTGCAGAGGTTCAGCTGGAGCATCCGTAGGACCGTGGGCTGCGCGGCGTCGGTGGGCGCGGCCGGGGAGGCGGTCGGCCGGTTGGCCGGGAGCGCGGCGGCGGCGAGTAGACAGACCACAGCCAGGGCTCGGCGCAGGAACCGGTACGGACGGGCGGCCACACGAACTCCGGGGTGCATGAGGTGACAGTCATCGCCGGGGCGCCAGTGATCCTACTGGCGGCCGAATCGGCGATTCAGATCAGAGCGGTGGGTCGAGGGGGTACGCGCCCGGCGCGTACCCCCTCGGTTCGCTCAGTGGGCGCGGACCGCGACGGCCGTGTACGGCGTGGTGGGGGTCGGCGGTGTGGTGAACCGGGCGTTGGGCAGGTAGAGCCGGCCGAGCGCCTTGGCCACAGTGGTGGGTACGTCGAAGTTCGGATCGGTGATGGTGCTGGTGAGCGCTCCGGCGGTGCCGGCGTGGTTCAGCCGGACCACCGCGATCTGGTTGAGGCGGTTCTGCACGACGTAGAGGGTGCGGCCGAGCAGGAGAAGTCCGTCGCCGTTGGTGAAGGTGTGGCCCGGCACGTCCACGACTGTGCTCGCGCCGGTCGCCGGGTCGACCCGGTACAGCGTGCCGGTGCTGGACTGGACGACGATCAGCGCCCGGCCGTCCGGTGTGGTGGTAATGCCGTTGAGGTTCACCCCCGTGCCGACCTGCTCGTACGCGCCGGTCAGTGTGATCGTGCTGAAGGCGTCGGCGGGCGGCAGCGCCCCACGGCGACCGAGCGGCAGCCGGTAGAGCACCGGCCGGTTCGAGTCGGTGAAGTATGCCGCGTCGCGGGTCAGCACGACGTCGTTGACGAACGTCGGGGCGGTGGCGAACTGGTAGCGGGCCAGCACCTCGCCGGTGCGGGTGTCGAGCACGCGAGCGTCGCCAGCCGTGCCACCGGAGACGAAGAGCCGGCCACGTGGGTCGACCTTGAGGCCGAGCGACGGCGTGCCGGTGGCCGCGCCGATCGTCGTACCCCGGCCGGTGACCAGGTCGACGCGCTGGATGGCACCGGTGGCGCGGGAGCCGAAGTAGGCGTACCGGCCCGCGGTGGCGATGCCCTCGGGCTGGAACCCGTCGGGGAGGGCGAGGACGGTTGGCGGCCGGTCTACGGGGTGCGCCTGCGCCGGCGCGACGGCGACGGTGGCCAGCATGACGGCGGTCAACGCGCCGCCGAGCGTGGTGCGGAGGGGACGGTTCACTGTGCTCCTTCCGGGCGGAAGCGGCACGAGCCGACACGTCCGCCACGTTCACTGGGGCCAGGACCCTCCCCACTGTACGACCGCTGGCGGGCGCCCGCCCGGCGTCACCGGCGCGGCCTTCGGGTGACCGCGCCGGTGAGCCCGTTTGGCGGGACGGAGGTCAGGCGTTGCGGACCAGCCTCCACCGGTTGTCCGCGCTGCCGTTGTCCGAATCCTGCACGGCCTGTGCACCCCAGGCGGTCGACGCGTTGAGGATGCCGAGCAGCTTGTTGCTGTTGACGTTGCGGATCTTGTAGGTCCCGTCGCCGTTGTCCACGAGGATCCACCGGTGGTCCGCGGTGCCGTTGTCCGCCCATTGCAGGACGCGAGCGTTGTCGGCGGTGGACATGTTCTCCACACCCAGCACCTTGCCGCTGTGGACGTTGCGGAACCGGACCGCGTTGCCGTCGGTCACGACCACCCAGTTGTGGTCGGCGGTGCCGCTGTCGCTCCACTGCACGGCCAGACCACCGTCGGCGGTGGACATGTTCTGGACACCGAGAACCAGGCCCGTGCCGACGTTCTGCAGGCGGTAGCTGCCGCCGCCGCCGCTACCGCTACCCGTGGTGTTCCAGTAGACCGTGTAGTTGTAGCCGTGGGCGTCGTAGAAGGGGGCGAGGTTCACGGTGGACCCGTTGGCGCTGGCGGTGAACGCGAGCGAGCTGGTGCTGGTCCGGGTGATCGAGGAGACGGTGAGGGTGGGCAGGGTGCTCAGGGCCGTGTTGCCGTAGTTGCCGGCCAGCACCGTGGGGCCGTAGGTGACCGCGCCGACGTTGGCGTTGTCGTTGGCGGCCTTGACGGCGATCTGCATCGGCAGCCGCACGGTGATGGTGTCGCCCGCGGCCCAGGTGCGCGTGACAGTGGCGTAGCTGCCCGGGGTGGTGGTGACGTTCTCCACGGTGCCGTTGACGGAGATCGTCGCACCGCTGGTCCAGGACGGGATCCGCACCCGGATGCTCCAGGAGCCGCTCATCGAGCCGCTCAGGGTCAGCGTGGTGGTGTCACTGACCGGGAAGCTGGTGGTCTGGGTGACGGTGATGCCGCGCTGCGTCCAGTTCAGCACCGACGGCGTGAACAGGTTCACGCTCAGCGTGGTGCCGTTGTAGAAGTAGATGGAGTCCATCAACCTGGTGTTGATCTCCAGGCCGGTGCCCTGGCAGCACCAGAACGAGTTGTAGTCGGTGCTCCACGTGCCGCCACCCCAGGCCGGGCCCACACCCCGACGGCCACCCGGCCGCAGCGGGGTGAAGTAGGTGATGTGGCCGCGGCTGTCGGCCGAGTTCTGCCCGCCGATCAGGTGGTTCATCAGCGCGCGCTCGTAGTAGTCGAAGTAGTCGGCCCGGTTCGGGTCGAGCAGCCACAGCTCCCGGGTCAGTTTGAGCATGTTGTACGTGTTGCACTGCTCGCAGGTGTCGTTGGTGAGGTAGCCGGCGATCGCGTTGGGCGGCCGGAAGTGCTCCGCCTGGCTGTTGCCGCCGATGGCGTAGGTGTGCGCGCCGACGGTGATGTTCCACGCGTTGCTGGCGATGTTCCGGTAACGGGTGGTCCCGGTGGCCTTGAACTCCCGGGCCGCGCCGATCCACTTGGGCACCTGCGTGTTGGCGTGCTTGCCGTTGAGCTGGTCCTGGTTGTTGGCCAGCGGGTCGAACACGCCGGCGTGGTCGAACCGCTGCGCGGTGGCGAGCCACCGGCTGTCGCCGGTCTGCTGGTAGATGTCGGCGAGCACGTCGTTCATGCCCCCGAACTCGGTGCCCAGCATCGACTGCATCTGACTGGAGCTCAGTCGGCTCGTCCGGGTGTCGACCCAGCCGGCGAGGGACAGCAGCACCGTACGGGCCTGGGTGTTGCCGATGTAGCGCCAGACGTCGAGCAGGCCGGCGAGGGTCTTGTGGATGCAGTAGTAGGGCACGTTGCCGTTGGACAGCGTCCGTGCCTCGAGGGCGGTGAAGTCGGACTCCGGGAAGCCGGAGAGGTAACCCGCGCCGAACCCGGCGGCCCCGTTGTTCGCCTGGCACTTGGCCAGCTCGGCGACCATGTAGTTGGCCTTGTCCCGGCAGGTGGTGTCGCCGAGCACCGCGTACGCGTACGCCCACGCGCTCAGGAAGTGGCCCTGCATGTGGGTCCGGAACGGGAAGTTCGGCGCGTCCCAGCCCCCGTTGGTGGCGGCGCCGTTCGTGGACAGCCGGTGGTTGGCGCGGAAGTTGTAGAGCATCCGGTCGACGTCGACGAACCGCAGGTAGTTGAGCGTCCGCGACTGGTTGTCCATCCAGCGGCCGGAGGTCAGCCGCACCTGACCGAGGTCGAACGCGTACGCCGAGACGCCGATGTCGGCCCGGGCCGGGGGCACGATGGCGGCGGAGGCGCTTCCGGGGGTGACGGCGGCGCCGGTCGCGGAGAGCACCACTGTGGCGCCGGTGGCCTGAAGCAGGTTGCGGCGGCTGAGGGGCGGGGGTGGCATGGGGAACCTCCAGGTGGCCGGGTACGTCGGGGCCGCCATCGATGGCGGCGGGGGCGGTCGGCCGCAACGGGGCCGACAACGGATGCGGTGTGGTGGGGAACGCGGTCGCCGTGGACGCTGGGTGCCCACCCAAGCGCTTATCGCGGCACATCGATGTGATCGCTAACATAGTTCGTCGTTAACACACCCGCAACCCCCGGGGCGCCTCGTTGACTCATCCCGCGACAAGCTGACCCGGGGCGCGGGCCACCGGTGGCAGCTATGGTCCGAAACGGACACCTGCCCGGCTCGCGACCACCAAAATGTGACTGTGTGTGACGGATGGCGGTGGGTGCGGAGCGAGCGCCCTCCCGTTGACGCCCGCCCGGTCGCTCAGTACGGTGCATCGTAAATCTTGGATGTCAACGTCGATACATGAATGCTGCGATGTGGTTACGACGGACATCCCGCGCCGCACAAAAATCCAGGTCAGATGGGGGAGGAGGCGCCCGGGAAACGCTGTTAGCGCTAACACTGCTGCCGGTCGTACTGCTCGGCGTGCGGACGGCACGGCACGTTCGAGCGGCAGTCAGGGCAGCGGTGGCTCGCCGAGTCAGACATCGCGCACGGCGCACTCTCTGTGGGAGTAATCGTGAAGGTGAAAGATCGAACCACAACCCGGGCCACCCACCGGGCCAGGCGCGCCATCGCCTGGCTGGCGAGCATGGCTTGCGTCCTCGCACTGATCCCGGGCACGGCCAAGGCCGACAACCCCATCGTCCAGAACATCTACACCGCCGACCCGGCGCCGATGGTGCACAACGGCCGGGTCTACGTCTACACCGGACATGACGAGGACGGGTCCACCAATTTCACAATGCGTGAGTGGCGGGTCTACTCGTCCGCCGACATGGTGAACTGGACCGATCACGGATCGCCGATGAATCTGGCGACGTTCGCGTGGGCGGACGCCAACGCGTGGGCCGGGCAGGTCGTTGCGCGTAACGGAAAGTTCTACTGGTACGTGCCGGTGCGCCAGCGCTCCAACGGGCAGATGGTCATCGGCGTCGGGGTGGCCGACAGCCCGACCGGGCCGTTTCGCGACGCACTCGGTCGACCCCTGGTCGGCAACAACGAAATCGACCCGCACGCGTTCATCGATGATGACGGGCAGGCGTATCTGTACTGGGGTAACCCGGGTCTGTGGTACGTGAAATTGAACCCGGACATGATTTCGTTCTCCGGCAGCGCGACACGCATCCCACTGACGACGGCGGGGTTCGGTACTCGTAACGGTAATGCGAGTCGGCCGACCCTGTACGAGGAGGGCCCGTGGGTGTTCAAGCGCAACGGGTTGTACTACAACGTGTTCGCGGCGGAATGCTGCTCGGAGTTCATCGCCTACTCCACCGCGACCGGGCCGACGGGGCCGTGGACCTATCGGGGAACGATCATGCCCCGACAGGGTGCCAGCTTCACCAATCACGCGGGTGTGATCGATTTCCAGGGTGGTTCGTATTTCTTCTATCACAACGGAGCATTGCCGGGTGGTAGTGGTTACACCCGCTCGGTCGCTGTGGAGAAGTTCAGCTATACCAGCAATGGCCTGTTCCCGACGATCACGATGACGAACACCGGTGCCCCACAGGTGGGCACGCTGAACCCGTACGTGCGACAGGAGGCGGAGACGATCGCGTGGGGCTCGGGGATCGAGACCGAGGCGTCGAGCGAGGGCGGGATGAACGTCGGTTGGATCGAGAACGGCGACTACATCAAGGTCAAGGGCGTCGCGTTCGGCGCGGGCGCGACCTCGTTCAGCGCCCGGGTCGCGTCGGCCACCAGCGGCGGCCGGATCGAGGTTCGTCTCGACAGCGCCACCGGCCCGACCGTTGGCACCTGCGCAGTGGGTGGCACCGGCGGCTGGCAGACCTGGACCACCAGCACCTGCGCGGTCAGCGGAGCGACCGGCACCCATGATCTCTACCTGCGCTTCGCCGGCGGCAGCGGCAACCTGTTCAACATCAACTGGTGGCAGTTCGGCGGCACCGGCGGCGGCAGCGCCACCAACCTGCTCACCAACGGCGACGTGGAGAACGGCACGACGGGCTGGGGTGTGCACGGCAGCGGCACCCTCGCCAGGAACACCACACTCGCGCACGGCGGCAGCGGATCGCTGTCGATCACCGGCCGGACCGGTGCCTGGAACGGCCCCAGTCAGGACGTGACCGCCAAGCTCACCAACGGCAAGAGCTACACCACGAACGCCTGGGTACGAGCACAGAGCGGCACCCCGTCGGCGAAGGCGACGCTGTCGCTGACCGCGAATGGCACGACGAACTACCTCCAGCTGACGCCGGCGGTCGGGGTGAACGTCAACGGCTGGACCCTGCTCACCGGCACCGCGACCGTGTCGTGGAGCGGCACGCTGACCAGCGCCGCCTTCTACGTGGAGACGGCTGAGGGCACCGACAGCCTCCTGGTCGACGACGCCTCGTTCCAGTGAGGGTGCTGCCGGAGCCGTGATCGTACGGCTCCGGCAGCGACAGCGTCCCACCGGAGCGACCCGTGTTCGGTACGTCTGGTGACGACTTGACGAACGGCATGTTATCGCTCACAGTCGATGGTTGAGGGCGGCCGCTCCTGTGGTTCACCGGGCGAACCCGCTGTGGCCCCTCGGATTTCGACGTCCGCCCAGGGCATGCCGGACGTCGAGTCAGGACTTCCCGCACTGCTGCCGTGACGGCGACAGGTGCTGCCGTCTCCGATCTCGCAGCAGATTCGGCGCCGCGCCCCCATCGCTGCACCACCACAGACAAGGAATCCGCATGAAACACAGAAGAGTTCTGCGGGCGGCGGTGACCGTCGCGGTCACCGGCGCCCTCGCCGCGGGTATGACGATGGCGCTGACCACCTCGGCCAGCGCCGGCACCACCCTGCGAGCGTCCGCGGCCGAGAAGGGCCGTTACTTCGGCGCCGCCGTCGCGACGGGCAAGCTGTCCACCAGCGCCTACGTGACCGTCTTGAACCGTGAGTTCAACAGTGTCGTGGCCGAGAACGAGATGAAGTGGGACGCCACCGAGCCGCAGCAGGGCCAGTTCCGGTACACCGGTGGTGATCGTCTGGTCAGTCACGCCCAGGCCAATGGCATGAGCGTGCGGGGTCACGCGTTGCTGTGGTATCAGCAGCAGCCGGGCTGGGCGCAGAGCATGTCGGGCAGCGCGTTGCGCAGCGCGATGATCAACCACGTCACCCAGGTCGCCACGCATTTCCGGGGAAAGATCCACTCGTGGGATGTGGTGAACGAGGCGTTCGCTGACGGTAACTCCGGGGCGCGTCGGGACTCTAACCTGCAGCGCACCGGTAATGACTGGATCGAAGCGGCGTTCCGGGCGGCGCGGGCGGCGGATCCGGGTGCGAAGTTGTGTTACAACGACTACAACACCGACGGGATCAACGCGAAGTCGACGGGGATCTACAACATGGTGCGGGACTTCAAGTCCCGTGGCGTGCCGATCGACTGCGTGGGCTTCCAGTCGCACCTGGGCACCTCGCTGGCCGGTGACTACCAGGCCAACCTCCAGCGGTTCGCCGATCTCGGTGTGGATGTGCAGATCACCGAGCTGGACGTGATGACCGGCGGCAACCAGGCCAACATCTACGGCGCCGTCACCCGCGCCTGCATGAACGTCTCGCGCTGCACCGGTATCACGGTGTGGGGAGTGCGGGACTGCGACTCGTGGCGTGGCTCGGACAACGCCCTGCTGTTCGACTGCAACGGCAACAAGAAGGCCGCGTACACGAACGTCCTGAACGCCCTCAACGCCGGCCCGGCCATCCCGACGGACCCGCCGACCGATCCGCCGACCGACCCTCCGACGGACCCGCCGACCGATCCGCCGACGGACCCACCGGCGGTTGGTTGTTCGGCGTCGGTGTCACTGAACTCGTGGACCGGTGGATTCGTGGCCTCCGTGAAGGTGACCGCCGGCTCCGCCGGCACGAGCGGGTGGAACGTGGGCTTCACGCTCCCGAGTGGTGCCAGCGTCACCAACACCTGGAGCGCGACGGCCAGTGGCTCCACCGGCACTGTGCGGTTCGCCAACGTGAACTACAACGGCCGGCTCGGCGCGGGCCAGGTCACCGAGTTCGGCTTCCAGGGCACCGGCAGCGCCTCCGGCGTCACGCCGACCTGCACCGCCTCGTGATCACCCGATGACCGACTGAACGACCGACGTCGGCCGGTGCGGAGGACCCCTCGTGGCCCTCCGCACCGGCCGACGTCATGTCGCGCCGTGCCTGTCGATCAGGAGTACGGGAGCCGCAGCACCGACTGGTTGCCGATGCCCACTGTGGTCGGGTTGTTGCCGATCGCCGACCAGACCTCCACCCGGACCCTGCCGTTGCTCAGCGCGCCCAGCGTGCCGGTGGCCGATGACAATCCGGCGCTCTGGGTGTAGTGCTCGTAGCCGGTGACCGGGTCGGTGGCGAAGTAGCGCCCCGTCTCCACCCGGTCCCAACTGCCGTTGCCGGTGAGGTCGTAGGAGATCCGCACCTGCACGCCGTTGCCGACCGCCGTCCCGGCGTCCACGAACAGGTCGAACGCCGTCTGCCCGCCCGCGTAGGCGAGGTTGAGGCCGGTCGCCGTGAAGACCTGGGCGTTGGTGGGCGTACCGTCGTGGTTGCCGTTCGCCGCAGCGACAGTCGTCGTGGCCGCGCTACCGGCGGCGCCCAACCCACCCCCGGGCAGCAGGTACCGCGTGGGTGTGCCCGGGGTCGTCGGCGGGTCGGTCGTCGGCGGGGGGTCCGTCGGCGTCGTCGGGGGGACTCCGCCGGCCGCGTTGCCACCACTCCAGGTGTACGCCCCGGTGGTGGCCGTCTTGCCGGCGCCCACGGCGAGCGTGGTGCCGTTGGAGAACGTCACAGTGATCGGCGTCGCCGTCGGGTTCGACGCCACGTAGGTGCGGGCCCCGTTGCGGGAGAAGACCGCGGACAGCGGATGGTTGCCGGTCACCGTCGTGTCGACGTTGCCGAGGGCGGCGAGGTTACGGATCCAGTGGAACGTGTGCGCCCGACTCTCGCCCTCCTCCGGGGTGTAGCCCGGGTTCGCGCGAAGGTTCGCCAGCGCCGCGTCGGGGTCGCCGAGGGCCTGGAACTGCCAGAGGATGTCCTGCCACACCGTCGGTTGTCCGCCGTTGTTACGGACCAGTTCGGCGTAGTTGGTCCGCACGTACGCCGGGTTGTTGCCCAGGTAGAGGTGACCGCCGGTGACCGGCAGCAGATTGATGCCCTGGATCATCTCCGGCTCGCCACTGAACCAGGTGGCGTACGCGCCGCCGTCGCCCCAGACCATGCCGACCGTGGAGTGCCCGAAGGCGGCGGGGAAGTTCTGGTCGCTGACGTCGAACCAGTACTCCTGGATGGCGGCGGCCTGGGTGGTGTAGAGGAAGACGCCCGCGTCACGGATGGCGGTGTTACCCGTCGTCTGCCCCCACTGGATGAGAGCGCTTGCGAAGTTCATCCCCTCCGACGAGGACTCCTGGTTGTTGCCGGAGCCGAACGAGCCGTGCCCGGACGCCCAGTCGTGGCCGGCGTAGATGTCGAAGTCGCGCAGATACGGGAACTGGGTGTCGCCGCGGCGGTAGTTGTTGGCGTCGCGGATCAGCAGGTCGACCATGCCGCCGTAGCGGCTGGTGGCCGCCCAGGCCGGGTCGAACTTCGCCAGCGTCGCCGCGGCGGCGATGTAGTAGCCGTAGTGGAAGTGGTGGTCGTTGAGCTCCTGGTCCGACCCGTACGACGCCGGGTAGCCGATCAGGGTGCCCCAGTTGTTGTCGTAGTAGAAGACCCGACTGGTCTTGCCGCTGGACGCGGTGAACCAGTCGGTGAGCGTGCTACGGATCGCGTTCAGCGCGCTGTCGCGCGTCGTGGTGTCGTTGACCTGGTCGGCGATCTCGGCGATCCGCGCGGCCCGGCCGAGCCCCTTGCCGGTCCAGTAGGTGTCGTTGCCGCGTTGGTCCATCGGGTTGGCGCGGGTGGCGGCCAGGTGCCCGGTGAGCGTCGACAGGTCACCACCGGTGCCGTCGCCGACCGCCGGCAGTTCCGGCAGGATGCCCTGGAACTTCATGGCGGTGCGGAACTGGTTGACGCCGGTGAGCACCTTCATCCGGCCACGCGCCGACGGGTAGGTCGGCGTGATCGCGGTGGACCCGCTCAGCGACTTCCACTGGTGCGGGTAGAGGCTGACCACCGTCTGCGTGGCGGTGCCCTCGCGGGCGGTAGTGGTGAACGCGTACGTGGTGGTCAGGCCGCTGGTCGCCGGGTTGTACGCGTACGAGAGCTGGGTGCCGGTCACGTGGGCGTGCGCGTACTGACCGTAGGTCGCTGCCAGCGCGGCGCGCTCGGTCGCGCTGGACGTCGGCGGCAGCAGGGCGACCGAGAAGTAGCCGCGACCAGCCAGGGTGGAGGAGATCCGGCCGGAGGCCACTGTCCAACTGGCGCCGCTGGGCGCGAACCCGACGTAGTCGTGGCCGTTGACCCGGAAGCCGATGGTGGCGCCGCTGTTGGACCAGACGTCGGGGGTGCCGGCGGTGCTGATCTGCGCGTTCCCGCCGGTGGTCTGGAAGTACGCGAAGGGCAGACCGTGGCCGATGGTCGCGCGCATGGTGCGCGTGCCGTCGCTCCAGTGCGGGCTGACCGTCCAGTCCGTCCAGCCGTCGACCTTCACCAGTGGTGCGGCGAGCCCGGCCACACCGACCCGGATGTCCTGCACGTACGGGTAGTGGAACTCGCCGACACCGGTGGCGGTGCCGCTGATGGCGGGCGTGGAGTTGGCGGAGAAGCCCAGCCCGTCGCCGAAGGTGTCGTACGAGATCGGGTGGGCGTGCAGCGGCTCACTGAACGAGCAGTCGGTGCGCTTCCACAGCAGTGAGGACCACCAGTCGTTGGTGGGGATCGGCCCGGCGGGCGCGTTGGCGGTGGCGAACTGCCGGGGGTTGCTGGACATCGCCCCGCAGCCGCTGGGGAGCGCGCCGACCGGGGTGGTGGTGTAGCTGCCGGCGCCGACGGGCGCGGCCTCGGCCGCGCGGGTGACCGGGATCGTGAGGCCGCCGACGACCAGGGCCAGCGCGGTGGCGGCGGCCAGGGCCCATCGGCGGTGGGGGACGGGAGGTTTCATCGTGCCTCCATCGCGCGCGCCGGGTGCGGCCCTTGCCGGGTCCAGCGCTATGCGTCTGAATTGGGGGGAAGGTCAGGTGAGAGAGCGCTCTCTCGGCCACGGTAATGGAGTACCGAGATCCCCGTCAATGTGTCCAACCCGTTGCGTGCTGATGTCGCTATTTGCCGGCGCCCGCACGGTCGCCCAGCGGTTCGCCCGCACTGTCGTTCAACGCTTCGCCTTCACTGTCGTTCAACAGCGCGTTCGGCACGCGCATCCGCCACGCGTCGGTCACCAGCTCGGTCAGCCGGTCCAGGTCGACCGCCGCCAGACGCAGCAGCACGAGGGGCAGGCCCTGGTAGCCAGGCGTGGTGAAGAAGATCTCGGGCTCCCCGAGCAGGAGAGCCTGCTTCTCGGCCTCGTCGCCGACGAACAGCACCGCGATGTCGAACCGGATCACCCGAGGCTTGCCCGGCGTCCGCTCCGGATAGGACCAGACGAAGCCCTTGTCGGCCACCCGGAAGTCGAAGCCGTCACTGGGAATCTCCACCGCCTGCGGCAGGGCCAACGCCACCCGGCGTACGTCGTCCGCGTCAGCCACCGAACCGCCTCGCACCCCGCACCATCCGCATGGGCTGAGATTACGCGGTGGACAGCTCGATGGCCGTAGCGCCGACGATCGCCCGTTCGCCGCTCTCCTGGACGTAGCCGACCACGCTGGCGCTCCGCGGATCGAGACCAGGTGGTGTCGCCAGCTCCACCTGTCCCCGCTCGGCGTCCAGGCCCACCGACCTGAAGGCGCGTACGACGTTGTCCTGCCGCAGCGTCCGCCCGGCGTTCTCCCCCCGGGCGATCTCGCTGGTCAACTCCCGTTCCACGACCGCCACGTGCAACACCGCGCGCTCCGGCGGCTGTTCGGTCCGGTAGTCCACCATCACCCGGTCATTGCCCAGGTTGGCAATGGAGAGCGCCAGTGGTGTGGCGGCGGTCGAGGCCATGGCGGACATGATCGCGGCGGCCGCCCGGCGGCGATCGGAACCGACGAACTCGGCGGTGCCGTTGACGACCATCTGCGGGGTGTACAGACCTCGGGTACCCAACGCGCGGGCGTACGCCTCCTGCCGCGCGGTGTACGCCGCGTCCGCGAACTGGTCGGGCCAGCCCAGGTCGTCCCAGTAGTCGACGTGGAACCCGAGGGCGAAGACGTTCTGGCCCCGGTCCCGGGCGTCGCGCTCGATCTCGCTCAGCAACTCCTCAGCGGGAGGGCAACTGTTGCAGCCCTGGGACGTGAACATCTCGACGACGGCGAAGCCGCCGTCCGTCGATGGATTCGTCATGGTGGCGTGTCCCCTCCCACGGTGTGCCCGGCGGCGTCGCGTACTCCCGGTGCCCGGCGTTGCGTTTCCCGTTTCGGCCGAGACAATGCACGTGGGGTCGCGTCCCCTGCCGGCCTCGCAGCGAGCGCCGTCGGGCCGGGTGGTTGGATGGTCGGGTGCAGTTCACCGTGACAGACGCGCCGGCGCGGGAGCGTTTCGAGGCGCGCGACGAGGCGGGCGCGGTCGTCGGGTTCGTCACCTACCAGCTGACCGGCCCGATCATCGCCTACACCCACACCGAGGTCGATCCGGCGTACGAGGGCAAGGGCGTCGGGTCGACGCTGGCGCGGGCCGTGCTGGACGACGCGCGGAGCAGAAGCCGAACCGTCGTGCCGATCTGCCCGTTCATCGCCGACTGGGTGGTCAAGCACCCGGAGTACGAGAGCATCGTGGTCCGGTCCACCCGCAAGATCAAATAACTCCGCCCCGTCGGGCTGGTGTCAGGCGTCCGGTAGGAGCCTGGCGGCGAGGGTGCGGGCCGTGGCGGTCAGGGTGTCGATGTCCAGCCCCGTCCGCCCCATGAACACCAGGCCCTGCTGTGCGGCGAGCAGTGCGCGCGCCGTCTCGACCGGGTCGACGTCGTGCGGCAGGTCGCCCTCGTCCTGGGCCCGTCGGACGCTCTCGGCGACCAGGGCGGTCGTCGCCTCGTAGGTGCGCCGCGCCTCGGCGAGGACGTCGGGGTCGCTGGTGGCGAGTTCGTACGTGCTGTTGGCCATGAGGCAGCCGCGCCGGGCGGCAGCACCACCCGGGTCGTTCACCGGCGCCATGACGAACGCGCGCAGCGCGTCCAGGGCGCGGGGAGCGGCGGCGAGCATCTCGCGCAGGTAGCCGCCGCTGGTGTCGGTGTATTCCCGCAGCGCCCGCAGGAACAGCCGGTGTTTGTCGCCGAAGGCCCCGTAGAGGCTGCCCTTGCCCAGCCCGCTGACGCGGACCAGGTCCTCCAGTGAGGTCGCCGCGTAGCCGGCGTCCCAGAACTGGTCTCGGACGGCGCGGATCACCTGCTCCTCGTCGAACTGCCGTGGCCTGGCCATGTGACCAGCGTAGCGATTGTTGACCGGGTGGTCCACCAAGCGTATGGTGGACCGATCGGTCAACAATCAGGCGACCCCGCCGAGACCGCCGCGGGCATCGCGTTCCTGGCCAGCCCCGCAGCCTCGTACATCACCGGCGTCGTGCTTGACTCCAACGGCGGACACACCGCCTGAGTCCGCCCTCCGCAGCCCGTCGGGAGACCACAACGATGACAGCCTCCACCTTCCGTGCCCTGCACCACGACCGCGCCGCCGGTGACCCGCTCGTTCTGCCGGGCCCCTGGGACGCGGCCAGCGCCCGGGTGCTGGCCGACGCCGGCTACCCGGCACTCGCGACCCCGAGCGCGGGTGTCGCCGCCTCGCTCGGCTACGAGGACGGCGCGACCCCGCCGGACGAGATGTTCGCGGCGGTCGCGCGCATCGTCCGCGCCGTGTCCGTTCCGGTGTCCGCCGACGTCGAGGGCGGTTACGGCCTCGCCCCCCGCGAGCTGGTCGGACGGCTGTTGGAGGCCGGCGCCGTCGGCTGCAATCTGGAGGACTCGGAGGGGGACGCCACCCTCAAGGACCCCCGGCGGCACGCCGACTGGCTGGCCGAAGTGCGCGCGGAGGCGGGTGACTCCCTGTTCATCAACGCCCGCGTCGACACCTTCCTGGTCGGAACGGGTGACCCGGCCGAGGCGGTGGAACGCGCCCGCCTCTACGTGGCTGCCGGCGCCGACTGCGTCTACCCGATCCTGGCGCCACCGCAGGTGCTGCCGCAGTTGCGGGAGGGCATCTCCGGGCCGATCAACATGGCCGCCGGACCGGACCGGGAGTCCGTGGCAGAGCTGGGCCGGCAGGGCGCCACACGCATCACCTTCGGTCCAGGGATGCAGCGGTACGCGATGGCGTCGATCGGCGACCTCGCGGCCAAGCTGCGCGCCTGAGGCGGGCGTCACTCCCCGCGGTGCCGGCGCTCCGGCTCGGCAGCGTCGGCTGCCGCCCGTAAGATCGCGCAACATCGTGGATGTAGTGGCCTTCGCCGCACCTGACACCACTACATCCAGGATCGCGCGCGATCTCGGGGGAGGCGCGCCGGTCTCCGTGCACAAACCGCCGTGCACGAACCGCCGTGTGCCAGTCGCGGTGCGCCGACGGCGCGGGTAAGCGGCTGCCGGCGGGCTGATCGACTCGAGTTCTGGACGTCGGGGCGTCCCGCTCGGGTGGACCGCGGTTTCCTGAACGCCGAGTCGATCACTGCGCGCGGTGGGCGTCGGAGGATCTTCGGCAGCCACGGCCGAGCCCCCGGCGTGCCGTCGCGGTGGACGGCTGCCGGGGGCTCACGTGCAGGCGGTCAGGCCTGATTGCCACTCGGCAGCACCGCTGCCATCTCGTCGCCGGCGCCGGCGAGCACGCGTGCCTGCTGCGGCCAACTGGCCAGCCCAGGTGCGGCGCGCAGGCCGGCGGCCCGGATCAGGTCGCGCAGTGCCGGCTCGTCCAACTCGCCGAGCTGGCCGTACGTGCGTACGCCGGCGTCCTGCAACGCAGCCGCCATCTTCGGCCCGATCCCCTGGATCCGGCGGAAGTCGTCGGCCGGGCCGGTCGGGTCGGCGTCGACGCCGCTGTTCGTCGTGTCCGCGGCCGAACGAACCGGAGGGGTCGCGGCGGCGGTCGGGCGGACCGGAGGCGCGGCCACCGCCGCCCGCTCGTCGACGGCAGCGGCAACCGCGGGCTCGGCGTTCACGGAGCCGGCCTGCACTGGCTCAGCGGTCACGGAGCCGGCCTGCACCGGCTCGGCGGTCACGGAACCGGCCTGCACCGGCTCGGCGTCGGACGGTCCTGCGCTCGCCAACGTCTCTGCCGGCGTGGCATAGGCCGCAGTGGCCGTGGTCTCCACGTCGTCGGCCGGACCGACGGAGGCCGGCACATCGTCGGCCGGCGCATCGTCGATCAGCGTCGAGTCGATCGGCGTGCTGTTGACGGGCGCGGTCTCGACCGGCGCGTCGTCGGCGGGGGTGGTGTCGGCCGGGGTGGCCGCTACCGGCGCAGCGTCGATCGCCGCATCGTCGGCCGGCGTCGTGTCCAGCGGTGCCGCGTCGGCCGGCGGGAGATCATCCGCGGGCTGGCGGGGGGCGACCACGGCCGCCGGGGCGGGCTGGTCGTCGACAGTGACCGGCTCGGGGGTCGAGTCCACGCCCGGCTCCTGCCGCAGCTCAGCGGCGTCGGACTGCTCGGTGGCCGGCACCGGCGGCGGGTTCTCGGTCAGCGCCATGTCCGCCGGGTCGACGGCGCTCGGGGCGTCCGCCGGCACGGGCACCGGGGTGGGACCGTCCGGTTCGGTCAGCGCGGCGGGCGCGCTGACCGTGTCGACCGGCACCGGCTCGTCGGCGACCGCGGTGGGTGCCGGGTCGACGGCGGCCGCGGGCCGGGCCTCGTCGGTGGTGGCAGCCGGCGTGGGCGTGGTGATCACGGCCAGGCCGGCGACGGGGTCACCATCCACAATCGAATTGCCCTGTACGCCCCGTCGGCCGCGCAGCAGCCACCCGGCGGCCAAGCCCAGCAACAGTGCCAGTACCACTATCAGCGAGTGTCCGAAAGACCACGCCACGGCGAACCTCCCTCTCAGGTCGTTGGAAAAGTCACGAGAAAAACTCGCCGCAGCTTCGCACACGCGTATTGCCGACGACAGGCAGGATCGGCCGTCAGCGTTGCGGGTGGGACAGCCACCTCAGCCGGTGCCTGCCGGGTGACACAGCGTCGCCCGATCACCCGAAAAACCCGACCCGACGAGACCGGGTCGGGCATGGAGCGGGCAAGGCATGGATTGGTCGGGCAGAGCTCTCCGGAACGATGAGACCCGGGCCCGGCGCTGGACGCCGAGCCCGGGTCGGGCGATGCGGGGTTCAGTCCCGGTCGCCCTCGTAGGTGTGGAAGTCGTCGACGAATCGGCGACGGAGCCGTGGCACCCGGCTGGTCACTCCGAAGTAGCCGCGCGCGCCGAGCAGCGCGAGCCGACCCACCACCGGCCGGTACATCCGGTCGTCGCCGCTGGTGCCGCTGCGGTTCAGCGATTCGGCGACCCGGGCGAAGCCGTACGGCGCCATCACGGCCTCGTAGTCGGCGACCGCCTGGAGCAGCGTCTTTTCGCCGGCGGTGGCGCGGCTGAGCTGCGCGCAGAGCAGGCGGGCGTCGCGCAGCGCGGTGTTCGCGCCCACGCCCCGACCCGGGGTCATGGTGTGGATGGCGTCGCCGAGCATGGTGACGGTGCTGCTCTTCCAGGGCGGCACCGGCTCGGACGTGGACACTTTGATCGGTAGGGCGCTGGCCGGGTCCGCGTGGGCGAGCAGTTCCCGTAGGTGCGGGTGCCAGTTCGCGGTGAGGTCGAGGGCGACCTGCACCAGGTCCTCACCGCGGCGTTCCATGATGTCGGTCGGGAACCGGTCGGCCGCACTCCAGATGATCAGGTTGATGTTGTCGGTGGTGGTGTCGTGGGCCAGGCCGGGCCAGTCCCGGAGCACTGCGGCGTCGGGCTCGCTGACGCCCGGCTTGATCGCGCGTTCGGCGTCCCACTTGAACTCCATGACGTGCAGCACGCCCATCATGCCGCCGACGCCGAAGATCAGCGAGATGCCCTGCTGGACCCGCTCCGGAATGAGACCGCTGGTGTGCGGGGTCAGCGGGATCCGGGTGGCGATGTTGATCGTCCCGGCGTCGCGGGTGACGGCGTGCGGCAGGTACTGGCGGCGTACGGCGGAATGGGTGCCGTCGGCCGCCACCAGCAGGTCGCCGGTGGCGCTGGTGCCGTCGGCGAAGTGGGCGGTGACAGTGCCGTCGTCGCGCTGCTCGTACCGGGTGAAGGTCTTGTCGAAGTGCACCACGTCCTCCAGGCCGGTCAGCAGCACCTGGCGCAGCACCATCCGGGCCACCGAGTGTTCGGTGCGTACCGGGTCGGCGCTCGGCCGCAGCGCGAACGACGCGGTCTGACGGAGCCCCTGGGTGACGACGTTGAAGTAGTGCGGCGGCCGGGCGCAGGTGGCCAGGAAGGTGGCGAACAGCTCCGGAGGCAGACACTCCCGCAGCGCCCTGCTACCGGTGGGGCCGATGCCGACCCGGTAGCCGAGCAGCCCCTCGGTGCGGTCGCGGTGCCGCTCGTAGACGGCGACGCTGATCCCGGCCCGGCGCAGGCCGTGCGCCAGGCACAGCCCGCCCGTGCCCGCGCCGATGATCAGGACGTGCGGCGGCGCGGCGGACATGTCAGCCGGCCGGGTGCGCGGCGGGCGCCTCGGTGACGGCCGGGCGTGGCGCGGGTGCGTCGGTGCCGGCCGGGCGGGCCGTGGGCGCCTCGACGGCGTCCCACCGGTAGAAGCAGCCGGCGATCGCGTCCCGGGGGGAACGCCAGGTCGGCAGGTACGGCGACGTGTGCGCGGAGAGCCGCTCGTTGACCTGTCGGAAGAGCGGGTGGTTGCGGGCCGCCGCGAGCGCGTCCGGGTCGACGTCGTCCGAGGTCTCCAGCAGGTGTACGCACAGGTCGTGCAGGCAGTACAGGGATCGGTGCATGACGCCGGTCAGGCCGGGCAGGTCGGTGGCGTCGGACTCGGCGAAGATCTGCGCGACCCGCCCCTCCGCTCCCGGGATGATCCGGCTGACGATCAGTAGACGACTCATGGGACCCCTTCCGCCGGTGGCCTGTCCGACCCCGCGGGGGCCGGTGCCACGTGCTCTGTGCGCCCACCGTGCCGCAGGGCCTGTCACATCACCGTCACGTACGCCGACCGGGCGGTGACGGGCGTCGCCGTCACGTACGCCGAACGGCGGGCGACGGGCGGTCGGTGAGGGCCTCGCGGCTGGCCTGGCGGATCGGGGCGAGGGTGTCGTCGAGCAGGGCGCTCATGGCGGGGCTCGGCTCCAACCGCAGTTCCCGGCGCAACAGGTCGCGGTAGACGTAGAAGGCGTGCACGGCTTCGAAGGCGTTGCCCTCGGCCAGGTGTATGCGGACGACCAGCCGGTGTGGTGTCTCGCGTAACGGCTCGGCGGCCATCGCCTCCAACGCGGCTTCGAGGGCCTCGCCGTGCCGTCCCGCGGCCAGGTGGTGCCCCGCCACCTGTTCCAGCATGTGCAGGCGGAGTTGGCGCAGGCGTTCCCGGTCCAGCAGCACCCAGTCGTCGTACCAGCCGGGCAGGAGGTCGTGCCGCCCGGCGGCGAGCGCCCCGGCGGCGGTGCGTGGGTCGTCGCCGTCCCGGACCCGGGCCGCGGTGCCGACCAGGTCGTCCACGTCGAGCCGAACCGCCGGGCCGAGGCGTACGGTGTCGCTGGCCACTGTCATCGGGCAGCAAGGGTCCTGTCGCAGCCGCCACAGGGCGGTACGCAGGGAGGACAGCGCCCGTTCCTCTGACGCGTCGGGCCAGAGCAGCCCGGCGAGCTGGCTGCGGGTGGCGCCGGGGCGGAGCCCGATCAGCGCGATCACCCGTTGCAGGCCGCGTGGCACCACCACCGGCACCGCCTCGCGGAGGAGTCGAAAACCTCCGAGCAGGTGCAGTGAGACGCCCTCCTCGGGCGGGTCTCCGGCGGTCGGCACGGACGGATCAGCGGCCACGGCGGCACCCCCTGCGGAACGCTCGTCCCGACTGTCTGCTGTGTCCCGGATCGGTTGCCCTCGACGCCACTGTCGACCCCGCCGATCACGGCGTGGCCGGGCGCGGCCCCGCCCGCCGAGGCCGCCGGACTGACCACGCTGAAGATTATCAATGATGGTCACGTTGCGTCAATGTCAGCGTGGACCTTCTCTTGCCGACAGTCAACCCGAGATCGGTTCTGAACTGCATAAACATTAGCGCATCAAGCGCAGCAGGCACATAGCTGATACACAGGTTGCGTCAACGCAGCGTCACCGCCATTCGTCGCTGGCCGACCCGGCACGGTGACGCCGCCGTGACGAGGATCGGCGCATCGTGTCGGCAGTCGTCCAGCGCGTCCGGGGGCCACCCGTCGCCGGCCGGACGCTGTGGGGGGAGGCCCAACATGGACCGATCGCTGATCGTCGCGAAGGTCGATCCGACCGCCGAGGAGCGGGTCGCCGAGATCTTCGCCGAGTCGGACGCTACGGAGCTGCCGCGCCTGGTCGGTGTCCGACACCGCTCGCTGTACCGACTGCACGACCTCTACGTGCACCTTCTCGAGACCGCGCAGCCGGCGGAGGGCGCTGTGGAGGCCGCTCGTGACCACCCCGAGTTCATCCGGGTCAGCGACCGCCTACGCCCGTACGTGTCGCCGTACCTGTCGACCTGGCGCTCGCCGCGCGACGCCATGGCGCGGTGCTTCTACCGATTCGACGCCCCGGACGCCGGGCGGCGGTCGTGACGGCCACCGCGCCGCGCGAAGAGCAGCTCTGGTCCCGCTGCGCCGGCTGCGCCAGCCTGCTGTACCGCAAACGGCTGCGCCGCAACCTCGACGTCTGCCCGGAGTGCGGCGAACATGCCCGACTCGGCGCGCCGGAACGCCTGCGCCAACTGGTCGACCCGGGTTCCCTGCGCCTGCTGCCCGACCGGCTGCCGGAGGCGGACCCGCTCGACTTCGTCGACGTGCTGCCGTACCCACACCGGCTCACCGGCGCACGGGCCAGCACCGGTCTTGCCGAGGGGGTCGTCTGCGCCACGGCCACCATCGGTGGGCACCCGGTGGCCCTGGCGGTGATGGACTTCCGTTTCCTCGGTGGCAGCCTGGGCTGCGCGGTGGGCGAGCTGATCACCCGGGCGGCCGAACGGGCGCTGGACGACCGCACGCCGCTCGTCCTGATCACCGCCTCCGGCGGGGCGCGGATGCAGGAGGGCGCGCTGTCGTTGATGCAGATGGCGACCGTCAGTCAGGCCATCGCCGCGTTGCGCGAGGCGGGGTTGCTCACCGTGAGCGTCCTCACCGACCCGACCTACGGCGGGGTGGCCGCCTCGTTCGCCACCAACACCGATCTGGTGCTCGCCGAGAGTGGCGCGCGGATGGGCTTCGCCGGCCCCCGGGTGATCCGCCAGATCACCGGGCGGGCCCTGCCGGAGGGCTTCCAGACCGCCGACTTCCTGCTCCGACACGGGCAGGTCGACATGGTGGTGCAACGGCGGTCGCTGCGCGGACGGCTGACGGCGCTGCTCGCCGCGACCCGCGCCGGCCGTCCGGCGCGTCCGCCCGTACCCCGGCAGGAGCCGGCCTCGCACCGCGAGCGCCTCGCCGACGACGGCGCGGTCCTGGCGCGGCCGACGGACGCGGCGGCCGAGGGAGACGCCGGTACCCCGGCGATACGCGACGCGTGGGACACCGTCCGGATGGCGCGGCATCCGGGGCGACCCACCACACTGGACTACCTGGACTCGGTCTTCGACGGGTTCGTGGAGCTGCACGGCGATCGGCTCGGCGCGGACTGCCCGGCCATCGTGGGTGGGGTGGCCCGGTTGGCCGGCCGGTACGTCATGGTCATCGGTCACCAGAAGGGCCACACCACCGCCGAGTTGGTCGCCCGCAACTTCGGCATGGCCAGCCCGGCCGGGCACCGTAAGGCGCTGCGGCTCATGCGCCTCGCGGCCCGCCTCGGCCTGCCAGTGGTCACCCTGGTGGACACCCCCGGCGCCGACCCGGGGGTGAGCGCCGAGGAGCAGGGCCAGGCGGCGGCCATCGCCGAGAACATCCTCACCCTCACCGTGCTGCCCACCCCAGTGCTCGCGGTCATCACCGGCGAGGGCGGCAGCGGCGGCGCGTTGGCGCTGGCGGTGGCCGACCGGGTGCTGATGCTGGAGAACGCCGTCTACTCGGTGATCAGCCCCGAGGGGTGTGCGGCGATCCTCTGGCCGGACCGGTCCGCGGCGCCGCAGGCCGCCCGCGCGTTGCGACTGACCGCGCCCGACCTGCGCCGGCTCGGGGTGGTCGACGAGGTCGTGTCCGAGCCGTCGAGCGCCGCGCACGACGACCCGGCGGAGACCGCGCACCGGTTGCGCGCCGCGCTGCTGGCCAACCTCCTGCCGCTGCTCGACGTGCCGCCGGCCATGCTGGTCCGCCTGCGCCGGCAACGATTCCGACGGTTCGGCGCGAACCGCGTCGGCGTCCGGGCGGGCCTGCGATGACCGCCGGCGACCGGGCGCTGTCGACAGTCGACGCGTCCGACGACGTGGGGGTGGACGGCGAGGCGGCGCTGGCCGGACTGCGCCGGCAGGCGCAGCACCTGATCGCCGAGCTGGCCGGGCCGGTGCGCCGGATCCGGCTGCGCAGCGGGCCGGCGGTGCTGGAGGTCGAGTGGCACCCCGAGGACGTGACCCGACCGGACGTACCGCTGCCCCGCGCCGAGGCGGCACCGGCGGTCGGGCCGGAGCCCGGTGCCTCACCTTCGGTGCTCCGGCCGCCGGTGCCTGGGCGTGCCGCGGTGCGGGCACCGATCGTCGGCACCTTCTACCGGGCGCCGGAGCCCGGCGCGCGGCCGTTCGTCGCGGTGGGTGACCTGGTCCGCCCCGGCCAGCCGGTGGCCATCGTCGAGGCGATGAAGCTGATGAACGAGGTGACCGCCGACCGGGCCGGCCGGGTGGCCGCGATCCTCGTCGAGGACGGTCAGCCGGTCGAGTACGACCAGCCGATCGTCGAACTGGACCCGGCATGACGGCGCGGGGTGGTTGACCATGTTCGAGACCGTGCTGATCGCCAACCGGGGCGAGATCGCGCTGCGGGTGCTGCGTGCCTGCAAGGAGCTCGGTGTGCGAACGGCGGTGGTCTACTCCGCCGCCGACGCCGACTCGGCGGCGGTCCGCCTCGCCGACCAGGCCGTCCGGATCGGACCGGCGTCGAGTCGGCGCAGCTACCTCAACGCCGCCGCCATCGTGGAGGCGGCCCGGCAGGTGGGGGCGCAGGCCGTGCACCCGGGCTACGGCTTCCTCTCCGAGGACGCCGACTTCGCCGAGATCTGCGCCGACAACGGGCTGACGTTCATCGGCCCGCCGCCGGCGGTGATGGCCGCGCTGGCTGACAAGTCCTCGGCCCGGGCACTGATGAGCCGCGCCGGCCTGCCGCTGTCGCCGGGCAGTGTCGCGCCGGTGCCGACCGCCGCCGCGGCGGCCGAGGTGGCCGACGCCGTCGGCTACCCGGTGATCGTGAAGGCCGCCGCCGGTGGCGGGGGCCGGGGGATGACAGTGGTGCACAACCCGGGCGACCTGCGCCGCGCGTACACCCGGACCCGGGCCGCCGCCCAGGCCGCCTTCGGCGACGACCGGGTGTACGTCGAGCGCTACCTCACCGAGGCGCGGCACGTCGAGGTGCAGGTGCTGTGCGACGCCCACGGCAACGGGGTGCACCTGGGCACCCGGGACTGCTCGGTGCAGCGCCGGCACCAGAAACTGGTCGAGGAGGCGCCCGCCCCGGCGCTGCCCGCCGCCGTTCTCGACACCATCGCCGAGACCGCCCTGCGGGGTGCGCTCCAGGTCGGCTTCGTCGGTGCCGGCACGCTGGAGTTCCTGGTCGACGCCGAGGAGAAGTTCCACTTCCTGGAGATCAACTGCCGGATCCAGGTGGAGCATCCGGTCACCGAGATGGTCACCGGGATCGACCTGGTGCACGAGCAACTCCACATCGCCGCCGGCGTGCCGCTGCGGTGGCGGCAGGAGGAGATCCGCCTGCACGGCGTCGCTGTGGAGTGTCGGGTCAACAGCGAGGACCCCGCGCGCGGCTTCGCCCCCACCCCCGGCCGGTTGGAGCGGTTCACCCCACCCGGCGGCCCGTTCACCCGGGTGGACACCCACGCCAGCGCCGGTTACCTGGTCGGCCCCTGGTACGACTCGCTGCTCGCCAAGGTGATCGTCTGGGCACCCGACCGGGAGCTGGCCCTCAACCGGCTGGAACGTGCCCTCGACGAGTTCGATATCGCCGGTCCGGGCATGCACACCACCATCCCGTTCGTCCGGAGGGTGCTCGACGACGCCGCATTCCGCAAAGGCCGCTACACCACCGGCCTGGTCGACCGTCTGCTCGCCGCGCCCGCGCCGGAGCCGACCGTCCCTCCCGCACCGCGCACCGCGCCCGCCGCAGATCCCGACGCAACCCACAGGAGGACCCGATGACCGTCACCCATGGTCGCCCGATGACCGCCGAGATCACCGACATCCTGGTGGCGCACTGCGGGCTGGACGCCGACGCTGCGGCCCGGGCGCCCGCCGCGTCTCTGGAGGAGCTGGGCATGGACTCGCTCGCCCTGCTGGAACTGTCGGCGGTCGTCGCCGACCGCTGGCAGGTGGTCATCCCCGAACAGGCCGGACAGTTGAGTATCCCGGCGGTGGCCGACCTGGTCGCCCGGCGCGCCGACCCGCCCGGGCACACCGAGAACAGCGTGGTCATCGACGCGCCGCTGGGGCTGGTCTGGGAGGTCACCAACGACGTGGCGAACTGGACCGAGCTGTTCACCGAGTACGCCGTGGTGGAGATCCTGCACCGCGAGGGGCACACGGTGCGGTTCCGCCTCACCATGTACCCCGACGAGAACGGGGTGTCCTGGAGCTGGGTCAGCGAGCGCACCGCCGACCCGGTGACCAGGCAGGTCCGGGCGCACCGGGTGGAGACCGGGCCGTTCGAGTACATGCGCATCCACTGGCGCTACACCGAGGAGGCCGGTGGCACCCGGATGACCTGGACGCAGGACTTCGCGATGAAGCCGACCGCGCCGGTCGACAACGCCGCGATGACCGAGCGGATCAACACCAACAGCGTGATCCAACTCGCGGTGATCAAGGACCGGGTGGAGCGGATCGCCTGGCAGCGCGCCGACCAGGGCGGCCCGAGCGCCAGCGACGCACCGACGGGAGCCGACGATGAGTGACCTGAGCACCCGCCCGATCGCCGCACGGGACGTACCCGCCGACCGCCGTCGCGGCGGTGAGCTGCGGGTGCTGCTCGGCCCCCGCACCGTCGGCAGCACCTCGGGTTTCCTCGGGGTGGCCACGCTCGAGCCGGGGGAGCGGATCGCCGAGCACTACCACCCGTACAGCGAGGAGTTCCTGTACCTGGTGCGGGGCGCGATCACAGTGGACCTGGACGACCAGCCGACGCTGCTGGCCGCCGGTGAAGGGCTGTTCGTACCGGTGAATGTGCGGCACCGGCTGCGCAACACCGGCGTCGAGCCGGCCGAGGTGGTCTTCCACCTGGGCCCGCTCGCCCCCCGGCCCGAACTGGGCCACGTCGACACCGAGTTGGTCGAGCAACGGGGCACGTCGTGAGCGCGAGGAGTGAGCCGGGTTTGCGAGCCCCGCAGTCGCGAACAGAGGTGACGCGATGACCGGGCGCCGCACGGTGGTGACCGGTATCGGGGTGGTCGCCCCGGGCGGCGCCAGCCGGGACCGCTTCTGGAAGACCATCACCGAGGGGCGGACCGCCACCCGGCGGATCAGTTTCTTCGACCCGTCGGCGTTCCGGTCGCAGATCGCGGCGGAGTGCGACTTCGACCCGGTCGCGGCGGGGCTGAGCGAGGCCGAGCGACGCCGGGCCGACCGGTACGTGCAGTTCGCGCTGGCCTGTTCCGCCGAGGCGGTGGCCGACGCCCAGTTGGTGCTCACGGACGCGGAACGGGATCGCGCCGGGGTGGTGCTGGGCACGGCGGTGGGCGGCACGATGGCGTTGGAGCAGGAGTACGTCACGGTGAGCGAGCACGGTCGACGGTGGCTGGTGGACGGGGCGCGCGGTGGCCCGTACCTCTATCAGGCGCTGGTGCCCAGCAGTCTCGCGGCGGACGTGGCCTGTCGACACGGGCTGCACGGCCCGGCGCAGGTGGTGTCCACCGGCTGCACCTCCGGCATCGACGCCATCGGGTACGCCCACCAGATGATCGTGGACGGTGAGGCGGACGTGATGCTGGCCGGCGCGTCCGACTCGCCGATCTCGCCGGTCACCGTCGCCTCGTTCGACGCGATCAAGGCGACCAGCCCGGACAACGACGACCCGGCGCACGCCTCCCGCCCGTTCGACGCCGACCGGCACGGGTTCGTGCTGGCCGAGGGCGGGGCGGTGCTGGTGCTGGAGGAGGCCGGACACGCCCGGCGGCGGGGAGCGCACATCTACTGCGAGGTGGCCGGCTACGCCAGTCGCAGCAACGGCTTCCACATGACCGGGCTGCGGCCGGACGGGCTGGAGATGGGTCTCGCCGTCACCGACGCGCTACGGCAGGGCCGGATCCTGCCCGAACAGGTCTCCTACATCAGCGCGCACGGTTCGGGCACCCGGCAGAACGACCGACACGAGACGGCCGCGTTCAAGCGGGCGCTGGGTCAGGCCGCGTACCGGATACCGATCAGCTCGATCAAGTCGATGGTCGGGCACTCGCTCGGCGCGATCGGGTCGATCGAGATGGCCGCGTGCGCCCTGGCCATCGAGTTCGGTGTGGTGCCGCCGACGGCGAACTGGAGCACCAGGGACCCGGAGTGCGACCTGGACTACGTACCCAATGAGGCACGGGAGGTCCCGGTGGACGTTGCCCTCTCGGTGGGCAGCGGGTTCGGCGGTTTCCAGTCGGCGATGGTCTTCCGTCGGATGCTCGGCGCGGTGGCGGCGTGAGCGCCGCTTCGCACGGTGCCGGCGCGACGGCCCGGGCGGTGGTGACCGGCATCGGGGTGGTCGCGCCGAGCGGCATCGGCGCGGACGCGCACTGGCGCACGGTCCTCGCCGGCACCCGCCGGACCGGGCCGATCACGTTGTTCGACCCGGCCGGCTATCCGACCCGCTTCGGCGGGGAGGTGCCCGGCTTCACCGCCGACTCCTACGCCGACAGTCGCCAGTTGGTGCAGACCGACCGGTGGACACACCTCGGCTTCGCCGCCACCCGGCTGGCGCTGGCCGACGCCGGCCTGCCCGACCGGGCCCCCGACCCGTACGGCTACGCGGTGACCCTGGCCAGCTCGTCCGGGGGGAACCTGTTCGGTCAGCGGGAACTGCAACGGCTGTGGGGCGGCACGTCGCGGACCGTCGGGGCGTACCAGTCCATCGCCTGGTTCTACGCGGCCAGCGTCGGGCAGCTCTCCATCCACCACCAGTTCAAGGGCCCGAGCGGGGTGCTGGTCGCGGAGTCGGCCGGCGGGCTGGACAGCCTGGCGCACGCCGCCCGCGCGGTGCGCCGGGGCACCCCGGTCGTGATCGCGGGGGCCACCGAGTGCCCGTTGAGCCCGTACGCGCTCGCCTGCCAGCTGCGCTCGGGGCTGCTCAGTGACGTCGCCGACCCGGAGCGGGCGTACCGGCCGTTCGACGCCACGGCCAGCGGCTACCTGCCGGCCGAGGGTGGAGCCGTGTTCGTGGTGGAGGAGTTGGGGCACGCCCTGGCCCGGGGCGCCCGGGTCTACGGCGAGGTGAGCGGGTGGGGCTCCACCCACGACGCCGCGCACACCACGGCGGAGAGCAGCGGCGACCCGGCCCAGTACGCGCGGGCGATGCGGCTGGCCCTGGACCGCGCGGGCGTCGCCGCCGCCGGAATCGACGTGGTGCTGCCCGATGCTCTCGGCGTGCCCCGTTACGACCGCAGCGAGGCCGAGGCGCTGCGGGCCGTGTTCGCCGACCGGCCGCCCCCGGTGACCACGCAGAAACCGCTGACCGGTCGGGCGTACCAGGGCGGCTCGGCGTTGGACGTGGCCACCGCGCTGCTCGCCTTCGCCCACGACACGTTGCCCGCGTCGGCCGGACCGGACGAGGTGGCCGAGGGCTGCGAGCTGGACTTCCTGCGCGAGCACCGCCGACCGCGAAACCGACTCGCCCTGATCTGCGCGCGGGGCTTCGACGGGTTCAACAGCGCGCTGGTCCTGCGTGGGGCCGCGCCGATGAGGGGAGAGGCGTGATGAGCGACAAACGGGCCCGGGTGGTCTTTCTGGTACGGGTGCCGGTACCGCGCACCGAGCAGTTCCTCGCCGCGTACGAACAGGTGCGGCACCTGGTCGCCGGCGGTGTGCCGGGGCACCTGGTCGACCAGGTGTGCCGGTCGTCGACCGACCCGGAGCAGTGGTTGATCACCAGTGAGTGGGCGAGCCTGGCCGACTTCGAAGACTGGGAACGCAGCCCGGAGCACCGGGACCTCGTGCGCCCGATGCGGGAGTGCTTCACCAACGCCCGTTCGCTGCGCTTCCACATCCACGCCCAAACCCCAGCCCTAGCCTGACGGCTCCCCGCCCCGCCCCCGCCCCCGCCCGCTCTCCGCGATCTTGCACTTACTGTCGCGACATCATGGACATTCCACGCATCACAGCAACCGAAACTGCAAGATCGGCGCGGTGGGGCGGGCCGTATTTCTCGGGAGCGCGTAGGGTCCTGGAGCCATGAAGGTGCTGATCTCGGTGGACCTGGAAGGCATCTCGGGGGTCGTGCACCCCAGCGAGACGAACCCGGATCGGTACGACTACGAGCGGGGCCGGGCGTTGATGACGGCCGAGGCGAACGCGGTGATCGCCGGGGTCCTCGATGCCGAACCCGAGGCGGTGGTGTGGGTCGCCGACGCGCACGGAACGTTTCGCAACATCCTGCCGGAGGACCTCGACCGGCGTGCTCACCTCGTGCGGGGCAAACCCCGGCCGCTGGGCATGCTCGCGGGGCTGGACGAGCACACGGATGCCGTTCTGCTCGTCGGCTATCACGCTCGGGCCGGTGCCGGGCCCGCCGTCCTGGCCCACACGATAAGCGACGCCGTCCTCGACGTGCGGGTGGCCGGCCGGTCGTTGGGCGAGATCGGCCTCAACGTCGCCATGGCGGGCCACCTGGACGTGCCCGTCGTCCTGCTCAGCGGGGACGACACCGCCTGCGCGGAATTCCGTGAGCTGGTGCCCTCGGCGGTCACCGTCGCCGTCAAGCAGACCCTGGGGCAGGCCGCCGCGGTGGCAGTGCATCCGCAGGAGGCGCGGGAGCGGCTGCGCCGCGCCGCCGCCGACGCGATCGCCCGGCGCGCCTCGATTCCCCCGGCGACGATGGCCGGGCCGTTGGACGTCGAGATCGACCTCTACGGCCCGTACATGGTCGACCTCGCCGTCCTGGTGCCGGGTGTGGTCCGCGTCGGCGGCGGCCGGACGGTCGCCTTCCACGCCGTCGACGTGGCCGAGGCGTACCGGCTGGTTCAGCTGCTGGTCCACCTCGCCGGCATCAAACCCGCCTAGCGTCCGAGAGCCGTCGGGCTCGGCGGACAACCGCGACGCCATCGGCCGTCCGGCTGACACCGGCCCGCCGGTTGTGCGAGGGGTCATGCCTCGGTGACGCTCCGCCAAGTCGGCCGCCCGATCCTGCCCGCCGAACGGGCTGTCGGCAATCCGGCTGGCCGCTGCTTTTGATCCATCCATTCGCATCTAGCAATGCCGCCGTCGGTGGTCGTATGGTTCCCCGCAGCACCCCGACAAGCGTACGTGATGGGCGGATTCGCCCTCTTTCATGCTGGGCGGTGAACGGCAGTGACGGCAGAAGATCCTACGGCGACCGACCCCGGCTGGGTGGACGAAGTCCTCTTCGTCGGCCACCCGACCGACGTTTGTCTCCGTCTGCCCGAGCCCGTCGACCGGGCCACCCTGCACCGGCTGGTCACCGCCGCGCAGGACCGGTTGACCACCGCCGGACTGCGCCCCGGTGGTGCCGCGGCGCTGCGGTTGCCACCGTCGCTGGCGTACGTGGTGAACCTGCTCGCCACCTGGCGCGCCGGGGGGCAGGCGATCCTGCTCGACCACCGGCTCACCGACCACGAGGTCGACCGGGCGCTGGCCCGGTTGACTCCGCAGGTGGTGGTCGCTCCGGTGCGAACCGGTGGCGGCGCGCTGAAGATCTTCGTCGACGTCACCGAGGGCGTCACCCGGTACGCCGACCGCCCCGCGGTCAGCGGCCACGCCGTGATCCAGCTCAGCTCCGGCTCCACCGGCCCGTCCAAGGTGATCGGCCGCACCGCCGCCGACCTGGTCGCCGAGGTGCACCGCTACACCCGGATCGACGGGGTGGCGCTGCCCGGCGAGCGGATCATCCTGCTGCCCTCGATGGTGCACGTGCTCGGCCTGGTCGGTGGCCTGCTCTACGGGCTGCACGCCGGGGTCGAACTGGTGCCGCCGGAGCGGCTCAGCGGCGACGCCGTGCTGGCCGCGATCAGCGCCGGCACCACACCGGCCACGGTGCTCGGAGTGCCGTTCCACATCGGACTGCTCGCCTCCACCCGCCCGACCGGGCCACTGCCGCAGCTGCGGCGGATGACCACCGGGGGCGAGCTGGTCCCGGCCGCCGTCGCCCGGGCGTTCACCGACCGGTACGGGGTGCCGCTGGGCAACATGTACGGGATGACCGAGGTCGGGGTGATCGGCACCGACCTGCACGGGTCACACCGACCGTCGATCGCCCCCGCCCCCGGGATCGAGGTCCGCGAGTCCGGCGGTGAGCTGTGGGTGTCCTGCCCGGCGTCGCCGTACGTCGGCCTGAGCGACCCGACCCGCTGGTCCGACGGTTGGCTGCACACCCGCGACGCCGGCACCGTCGATGTGGACACCGGCCTGGTCACGGTGCGCGGTCGACTCGACTCGCAGGTCTCCGTCGGCGGGATGAAGGTCGACCTGACCGAGGTCGAGGCCACCGTCGCCGAGCTGACCGGGGTGGCCGCCGCCGTGGTGGTCTGGGACGACGGCATCACCGCGTACGTCCAACCCGACGGCCCGCTGTCGGAGGAGACGCTGGACAAGCTCCTCGCCGAGCGGCTGGCCGGCTACAAACGGCCCCGGGCGCTGCACCTGCTCGATCAGTTGCCCCGTACCACCACCGGCAAGCTGGTCCGCTCGACCGACGCGCTGCGTTCGGCGGTCACCCCGTGACCGGGCCGCTGCACCACCTCGACGTCGACCTGCGTGCTCGCCCGTATGGCGACCGCCAGGACGAGGCCCCCGCCCAGCCGCGGGTGACCGACCCGCAGGGGCTCGGCGCCGGGCACCTGTCGCAACGGCAGCCCCGGCGGCGGCATCAACCGGCGCAGCCCGCCGCCGCGCAACCCCCGCCCGAGCGCCTTGCCGACCGCCTCCTTGGCGGTCCACAACCGCAGGAAGTCCACCGTCCGGCCGGCCTCGGGCCGATCGCCCAACCAGGCCAGCTCGGTGGGCGGGAACCAGCGGCGGGCCAGCGCGAGCGCCGGCAGCGGGCGGATCCGCTCCACGTCCACCCCGACCGCGCCGGCCCGACTGGCGGCGACCACCACCAGCCCGGCGGTGCGGCTGACGCTGACCGCCAGCTCGACCGACCCGGTCACCTCGGCGACCCGGACGACCGGCCGTCCGTCGCGGTCGTGCGTCAGCACCAGCCCGGTCTCCGGGTGACCGAGCAGCAGAGCACCCGCTCGCCGCACCAGCACAGCGGCCCGATCCGGCTGACCGCCGGTGTCCCGGCCGACCCACACGTAGACGGTGTCCCGACCGGACACCGTCAGCTGAGCCACGCAGAGAGGGTATCCATGAGAGCCGAGGTCCGCGCCTTCGTCGTCGAGCAGCTCGCCGACATGAACTACGACGTCGAGGGGCTCGACGACGACACCACGCTCGGCCCGTCCGGCGTCGACCTGGAGTCTCTCGCCCTGGCCGACCTGTCCGTCCGGGTCGAGGACCGGTACGGCCTGACGTTCGCCGACGACGAGTCGGAGCAGCTCGCCCTCATGACTGTCGGCGAGTTCACCACGATGGTCGCCAATCGCGTCACCGAGGCGACGAGCGACAAAGGCTGATGAGCGGTCAGCCCGATCTGGGGCGAGCTGACCTGATGACCATGCTCGCCGAACTCACCGCGAAACCGGCTGCCGAGGTGTCCGACCGGATCGGCTCGATGGAGCTTGCCTGGCTGGTGCACCTCGTCGAGCAGCGCTACGAACGCCGGCTCGACCTCACCGACGACGAGCTGGCCGGCATCCGCACCGTCGACGACGCCCTGGTGGTGTTCCGGGCGTCGCTGACCGCCTCCGCAGATGGTTGAGGCGCGCGTCGCCCAGCTCACCGGTGTGTACGCGGTCAGCGCCCTGGGGCGGGGCGCCGACGCGCAGCTCGCCGGTGTGCTGGCCGGGGTGCCGGCGTTCGGACAGGTGCGACGATTCGACACCGCCGCCCGCCGGGTCACGGTGGCGGCCACAGTGCCCGAGGTCGGTCCGCTCGCGGACGAGCTGGTCGCCGCGATCGACACGGCCTGCCGTGCGGCCGGTCTTCACCGCGCGCAGCGCGCCGGGTGCGCCCTGCTGCTGGCCGTGCACGGCGGCCCGGCCGTGGGCCCGACGCCGGCAGTGCTCGCCGGTCAGCTCGCCGCCCGATGTGGACTGTCCGGTCACACCCGGGTCTACACCAGCGCCTGCGTGTCGGCGAGCACGGCGGTGGCCGACGCGACAGCCCGGATCACCAGGGGTGACGTCGAGCGGGTCGTGGTCGCGGCCGGCTACCTGGTGGAGCCGGACCAGTTCGCGCTCTTCGACGCCGGTCGTGCCCTCGCGGTCGACGGGGCGGTCCGCCCGTTCAGCGTCGGCCGCCGGGGGTTGCTGCTGGGCGACGGCGTGGCCGCTGTGGTGCTGGAGTCGAGCACCGTCCGACGACGCGGTGTCGATCCGGTGGCCACAGTGGTCGGTTGGGGGCGGGCCGGCGACGCGTTCCACCCCTGCCAGCCGGAACCCGGCGGCGCCGGGCTGGCCCGCGCGGTCGACGGCGCGCTGCGCCGGGCCGGGCTGCCACCGCAGGCCGTCGGCTACGTCAACGCCAACGCCACCGGTACCGCGCAGAGCGACGCCGCCGAGGCCGCCGCCCTGCGTCGGGCCCTCGGCGGGCACGCCACCCGGGTCCCGGTCAGCTCCACGAAGTCGGTGCACGGGCACGCGCTGGAGGCGTCCGGGTTGCTCGAACTGGTGGTCACCGCGCTCGCGCTGCGCCACGGCGAACTGCCGGTCAACGCCGGCTGGCTGGGCCCCGACGACTCCTGCCCCCTGAACGTCGTCAAGGACCGTCCGCAGAAGACGGAAGCCACCCATGCCCTGACCCTGAACGCCGCCTTCGGCGGCGCCAACACCGCTCTCCTGGTCGGCGTCGGATGACCGCCCCCCACTCCCCGCGATCGTGCACTTTCTGCCCCGACGAATCCGACCAACGACTCGAAACGACGACCGAAACCGCAAGATCGCCGGGGGAGCGGGCCGGGGAGCGGGCTCGGGCCTTCTGGCCTGAGGGTGGGGACGGTGGCGCGGCGGGGGTGCCGGGGTTTGTGCACTCGGACTTCGCGCCGGTGGTGGTGGCCGTCGCCGAGCGGTGTCTGCGGCGGGGGTACGGGTCGGCGGGAGTGCCCGCCGGAGTGCGGACGGGGATCGTGCTGGTCAGCGCCAGCGGTGATCTCGCCAGCGCCCGACACGTACGGGCCACCGTCGAGGCCGGCGGGCGGATCGGCCCGCTGTTCTTCTTCCAGTCCGTGCCCAACAGCGTCGCCGGGCACCTCGCGGCCCGCTGGGACCTGCGTGGGCCGGTGGTCTGCCTCTGCCCGACCGGCGACCCATACACCGACGGTGTCGCCGAGGCCGACCTGCTGCGCGATGACGGCGACGCCGACGAGGTGTTGCTGATCCTGATCGAACAGGCACCCGACGGGCCGACCGAGGCCGTCGCGGTGCTACTGGGGGGAGGAGCACGACAATGAGGACACGGGGACTGCGCGGCGCACTGGCCGCCGACACCGAGCTGGGTGCGGGCAACGTCCTGGCCCGGGTACTGGCGCACGGCGCCGACCCGGACGGGCCCGGCCTGACCTTCGACACCGCCGTCGACGGGCACCCCGCCGAGACGCCACTGACACTGGGGCGGCTCGACGAGCGGGTCGCCGCCCGCGCCGCCTGGCTGCACGAACACGGGGTACGCCCCCGCGACCCGGTCGCGGTCTGGGCCACCGCCGCCGCCGACATGGTGCTCAGTTACCTGGCGCTGGCCCGGCTCGGGGCGATCCCGGCGCTGATGAACGGCAAGCTCCGCCCGGAGATCGCCGCCGAGTACATCCGCCGCCTGCGGGGCGTCGGTGTGCTGGCCGACGGCGAGCACACCGCGCTGCTGGCCGGGCACGACCTGGGGGTACCAGTGCTCGGCACCCCCGCGCAGGCCGGCACGGGTGACCCGGACACGGCCCCGACGCACTACCGGCACCACCCGGACGACCCGATCGTGATCACCCACACCTCCGGGACGACCGGGGTGCCCAAGGCGGTGCTGCACTCGCACGCCAGCCTCTTCGCTGCCACCCGGCACCTGCTCACCATGCCGCAGGCGCAGGGCACCACCCGGATCCTCAACGCGCTGCCCGCACCGCACACCGCCACTGTGCTGATGGTCAACCAGGCGCTGGGCAACCGCGCGCAGATGTTCCTGCTCTCCGAGCAGGGCGGCGAGCGGGTGCTGGACGCCATCCAACGCTGGCGCCCCGACGGGGTGTTCGGTTTCTCGGTCACCTGGGCGGAGCTGGCCCGCTTCGACCTGTCCGGGTACGACCTGGACTCGGTGCGGCTGTGGTTCAACACCGGCGATGCCTCGCACGAGCCGCACATCCGCCGCCTCGTCGCTGTCGGTTGGCACGACACCGTCACCCGCGACGGGGTGGCGAAGGTGCCCGGTTCGGTCTTCATCGACGGGCTGGGCTCCAGCGAGATGGGGCACTCGATGTTCCACATCACCCACCGCGCCGACACCGACCGGTACGGCCGCTGCATCGGCCGCCCGTACCGGTTCGCCACTGTCGCCGTGCTCGACGCCGACGGCGAGCCGGTGCCGGTCGGCGAGGTGGGTTTCCTGGGCATCGACTCGCCGTCGCTGTTCCGGGGCTACTGGAACGACTCGGTCACCACCTACCGCTTCCGCCAGCGCGGCTGGTACCTCACCGGTGACCTGGTCCGCGCCGACGCCGACGGCCGCTACTACCACCTGGACCGGGCGGTGGACTCGGTCGACGCCGGTGACGGGCGGCGCTTCTACACCGCGCTGTCCGAGGAGCGCATCCTCGCCGCCTGCCCGGACGTCACCGACTGCACCGTGGTGATCGTCGCCGAGACCGGCGCGGTCGTCACCGACGTGCTGCTGGAGTTGGCCGCCGGCGCCGACGAGGCCGAGGACCGCACCGAGCGGGTCCGCGCCGCCCTCGGCCCGGACGTCGGCGCCACACTGCGTCGGGTCGTGCCGGTGCGCTCGGCCGACATCCCGGTCACCGTGACCGGCAAGGTCCGCAAGGTGGTCCTGCGCGAGCGCTACCTCACCGAGGCCAGCTCGTGACCGCGTTGATCACGGGGATGGGTCTGTTCACACCGGTCGGGCGGGGTGTCGAGGAAACCTTCGACGCGCTGACCACCGGTCGGTCCGGGCTGACCCGCCCGCCCGAGGGGCACCCGGCGAGCACGTCGCTGGACGTGGCGGGCCTGCTGCCCGACATCGACCCACGCACAGTCGCGTCCGGGCCGGAGACCCGGGTGCTGGACCGGATCGTCGTCCTCGCCCTGCTCGCCGCCGCCGACGCTCTCGCCGACGCCGGCATCGAGGTGGGCCGCGACGTCGACCCCGAGCGGATCGGTGTGATCGTCGGTGGGGTCGGCGGGATGGCCACACTGGAGTCGCAGGTGCTGGCCCGGGCGGCCCGGGGTCGGGCGGCGGTCAGCCCGTACCTGCTCACCGGGATCCTGCCGAACATGCCGGCGGCGCGGATCGCCATCGCGCACGGTATTCGGGGCTACAGCTCGTCGGTCGGCACCGCCTGCGCCTCCGGTGCCCAGGCGGTCGCCGACGGGGTGCGGCTCATCGCGACCGGAGAGGTCGACGTGGTGATCTGTGGAGCCAGCGAGGCGCCGCTCTTCCCGACCTTCGCCGACACCTTCGGCAACGCGCGGGCGTTGGCGCGCGCCGGCACCGACCCGGGCCGGGCGAGTCGCCCGTTCGACACCTCCCGCAGCGGGTTCGTGCTGTCCGAGGGTGCCGCGCTGCTGGTGCTCGAACGCGCCGAGCACGCCGCGGCGCGCGGCGTCGCCGGGTACGCCGAGGTGGCCGGCCACGGCGCGACGACGGACGCCTACCACCCGACCGCCCCCCGCCCGGACGGCACCGGAGCGGCGGCGTGCATCCGCCGGGCGCTGCGCAGCGCCGGTGTGCCGGCGGCGGCGGTCGGCTACGTCAACGCGCACGGCACCGGCACGAAGCTCGGTGACATCGCGGAGACCACCGCCCTGGCCGACGTCTTCGGCGTCGGCGGTGTGCCGGTCAGCTCCACCAAGGCGCTCACCGGTCACCTGCTCGGCGCGTCCGGGGTGCTGGAGGCGGCGGCCACCGCGTTGGCGCTCGGTCGGGGGCTGCTGCCGCCGACGTACCACCTCGACGATCCGGATCCGGCCTGCCCGGCGGACCACATCCGTGGCGCGCCGCGCAAGGCCGACCTGGAGTACGCGGTCACCAACTCGTTCGGGTTCGGCGGCCAGAACGTGAGCCTGCTGCTGGCGCGCGTCGCCGAGCCGAGGGGGTGATCGAGGCGGCAACCCGGGCGGGGTGTGCCCGGACGGCAACACAGGGGGAATCGGGTGGGAAGGGTTTCAGGGGACATGGACATCCGTGGTATCGACCACATCGAACTCTATGTGGGGGACGCCCGACAGGCGGCCTTCTACTTCAGCACCGCCGTCGGCTTCGAGATCTGTGGCCAGGGTGGTCCGGAGACCGGGCTGGCGGGACAGCGCTCGCTGCTGCTCTGCCACGGCGACATCCGGTTGCTGCTCACCTCCGGGCTGAGCGCCGAGCATCCGGCGTCGCGGTACGTGCAACGCCACGGTGACGGCATCGGGGTCGTCGCCGTCGAGGTCGACGACGTGTCGGCCGCGTACGCCGAGCTGGTGGGTCGGGGCGCGATCGGGGTGACGCCGCCGACCACCCGCACCGGCGCGGACGCCGAGGTGGTGATCGCCGAGGTGGACGGCTTCGCCGACGTGCGGCACCGGCTGGTGCAGCGCCGGGGCGAGGGGGGCGAGTTCCTGCCCGGCGCGATCATCGCGGCGCCGTCCACGGCGGACGGCCACCCGCCGGTGCTCGCCGAGATCGACCACCTGGCGGTCTGCGTGCCACCGGGTCAGCTCGACGAGACGGTCCGGCACTTCGAGGCGCTGTTCGACTTCGCGCAGATCTTCGAGGAGCACATCGAGGTCGACGGGCAGGGAATGAACTCCAAGGTGGTGCAGAGTCCGTCCGGGCGGGTCACAGTGGTGCTGCTCGAACCGGACCGCACCCGGCGGCCCGGGCAGATCGACGCGTTCCTCGACCAGCACGCCGGTGGGGGAGTGCAGCACCTGGGGCTGCGCACCGACGACATCGTCGGCGCGGTCGAGGCGCTGGGCCGGCGCGGGGTGCGCTTCGCCGGCACCCCCGCCAGCTACTACGACGCCCTGGAGGCGCGGGTCGGTCGGATCGACGCCCCACTGGACCGGCTGCGCGAGCTGGGTGTGCTCGTCGACTCCGACCACGACGGCCAGCTGTTGCAGATCTTCGCCGAGTCGATGCACGTGCGTCGCACGCTCTTTCTGGAGCTGATCGAGCGGCGCGGCGCGCGGGGCTTCGGCAGCGGCAACATCAAGGCGCTCTACGAGGCCAAGGAGCGGGAACTGGCCGCCGTGGCGGCCACGCCACAGGGGGTGGGGGCGTGAGCGCGAGGAGTGAGCCGGGTTTGCGAGCCCCGCAGTCGCGAACCAAGGAGGCACAGTGACCGCGACGGAGTACGAGCCGACGTTGACCGCCGAGGAGCAGGCGCTGCTGCCGTCCGACGACGACGTGCGGCACTACGCCGAGCACGGCTGGTACCTGTCGAAAAAGGTGTTCACCGACGATGAGGTGGACGCCCTCGCCGCCGCCACGCAGCGCTACTACGACGGGGAGCGGGACCGGCGGCTGCCGGTACGACCACCGAAGTTGGCCTACTGGGAGCCTTCCAAGGGCCCGGTGCAGCGGCACAACGACTACGTCCACCACGAGCACGACGGGCTCGGCGCGATCCTGCGCAAGCCGCTGCTCGGCGCTGTCGCCGCCCGGCTCGCCCAGGTCGACGAGATCCGGGTCTTCCAGTCCACGCTGATCTACAAGCCGCCGATCTCCGGCGAGCCGAGCAACATCGTGCCCTGGCACTTCGACAAGCACTACTGGGCGTCCTCGTCGTCGGAGAAGATGCTCACCGCGTTCATCCCCTTGCACGACTGCGGGGAGGAGATGGGCACCATCACGATGGTCGACGGTTCGCACCGGTGGAGGGAGATCGGCGCGGACGACACCGTGGTGCGGCACTTCGCCGACCGGGACCACAGCCAGCTGGAGGAGATGCTGGCCGAGAACGCCGCGTACAACGGCGCGGAGATCCGCAAGATCCCGATGGTGATCCCCAAGGGACACATGAGCTTCCACCACTGCCGCACCTACCACGGCAGCGGCCCCAACGTCAGCGGTCGCCCCCGACAGGCGATCTCGCTGCACCTGCAGGACGGCGACAACGCCTGGCGGGAGTATGCGCTCTCCGACGGCACGTTCGCCGCGTACAACCACGACGTGCTGGTCCGCCGCACCCACGACGGGCGGCCGGACTACGCGGACCCCGACTACTGCCCGGTCATCTGGCGCCACCGCGCCCAGCAGGGAGGCTGACATGTCACGGTACGACTGGGGTAAGACGCACCCGGGCATCGAACGGTTGGAGCGGGCGGTGACCGACCGGCGCGACGCCGTGGTCAAGCACCCGCTCTACGCCAACCTCGACACCCACGAGGCGCTGGTCACCTTCATGCGGCACCACGTCTTCGCGGTCTGGGACTTCATGTCCCTGCTGAAGTCGCTGCAACGGCAACTGACCTGCGTCGCGGTGCCGTGGATCCCGACCGGCCCGACCGGCAGCCGCCGCCTCATCAACGACATCGTCATGGTCGAGGAGAGCGACGAACTGGGCGGCGGCTACATCAGCCACTTCGAGCTGTACGTGCAGGGCATGGCCGAGGCGGGCGCGGACACCACGGCGGTGAACGCGCTCATCGACCTGCTGCGCGCCGGCCGACCGGTCACCGAGGCGCTCGCCGAGGCCGGGGTGCCGGCCGCGTCGGCGAGGTTCGCCGCGACCACCTGGCAGATCATCGAGTCCACTCCGGTGCACTGCCAGGCGGCGGCCTTCGCGTTCGGCCGGGAGGATCTGATCCCGGACATGTTCACCCAGGTCGTCTCGGTCAACGAGCACAGCAACCGGCTGCACACGTTCGTCGACTACCTGGAGCGGCACATCGAGGTCGACGGTGAACAGCACACCCCGATGGCCATGCAGATGCTCGCCGACCTGTGCGGCGACGACGACGCCAAGTGGCAGGAGTGCGCCGACACTGTCAACACCGCCCTCGCTGCCCGGGCCCGACTCTGGGACGACATCCTGGCCGCCATCAAGGGCCCGGCGTGACCGACGCCGACCCGGTCCGGCTCTACCGCACGGTCCGGCTGATCCGCCGGTTCGAGGAACGGGCGGTGGAGCTGGTCCACGGCGGGCAGATCGTCGGCGGCATCCACCCGTACCTCGGTCAGGAGGGGATCGCCGCCGGCGTCTGCGCCGCCCTGGGTGCCGACGACGTGCTCGCCGGCACCCACCGCGGCCACGGGCACGTCCTGGCCCGTGGGGCCGACCCGGCCCGGATGCTCGCCGAGTTGTGCGGCCGGGTCACCGGCCTCAACGCCGGCCGGGGCGGTTCGATGCACGCCGCCGACCTGAGCATCGGCGTGCTCGGCGCCAACGCGATAGTCGGCGCCTCCGGGGCGATCATCACGGGCGCGGTCTGGGCGCAGCGCCGCCGGGGCCGCGACACCGTCGGGGTGAGCTTCTTCGGCGACGGCGCGGTCAACGAGGGGATGCTGCTGGAGGCGTTCAACCTGGCTGCGCTGTGGCGGGTGCCGGTGCTGTTCGTCTGCGAGAACAACGGCTACGCCACCACCATGCCGGTCGCCGGCGCGGTGGCCGGCAGCATCGCCGGCCGGGCCGCCGCGTTCGACATCCCGGCCGTGCGGGTCGACGGCCAGGACCCCGAGACGGTACGCGTCGCCGCGTGCGCCGCCGTCGACCGGATGCGCGCCGGCGGCGGCCCCGAGCTGATCGAGGCCCGGACCTACCGCTTCGACGTCCACCACACCTTCGAACACGCGGTACGCCTCGACTACCGGCCACCCGACGAGGTGACCCGTGGTCGGGCCCGGGACCCGGTGCGCATCCAGGGCGAACGCCTCACCGACACCGACCGCGCCATAGTGGACGCCGAGGTCGAGTCGACCCTCGACGCGGCGGTGCGGTTCGCCCTGGGCAGCCCGGAACCCGACCCGGCCGACGCGTTGACCTACCTGTACGCCAGCGGCCTGACCGCCCGCACCGGAGGTGGCTGAGGTGCCCCGACTGTCGTACCGCCGGGCGCTCACCCGGGCCCTCGCCGACGAGTTGGCCCGCGACGAGGCGGTGTTCCTGCTCGGCGAGGACGTCCAGGTCGGGGCGTCGCTGGTGACCACCGGGCTCGCCAAGAGGTTCGGCGTCGACCGGGTCCGCGACACCCCCCTGTCGGAGCAGGCGTTCACCAGCTTCGCCACCGGGGCGGCGCTGGCCGGGCTGCGGCCGGTGATCGAGTTCCAGATCCCGTCGCTGCTGTTCCTGGTCTTCGAGCAGATCGTCAACCACGCGCACAAGTTCCCGCTGATGACCGGTGGGCAGTGCAGCGTTCCCGTCACCTACCTGGTGCCCGGCTCCGGCTCGCGTACCGGGTGGGCCGGGCAGCACTCCGACCACCCGTACAGCCTCTTCGCCCACGTCGGCGTTGTCACTGTCGTGCCGGCCACCCCGGCCGACGCGTACGGGCTGCTGGTCACCGCGATCCGCCACGACGACCCGGTGGTGGTGTTCGCGCCGGCCGGCGCGATGGACGTGCGTGACGACGTCGACGACCTGGCGCCGGTGCCGCTGGGCCGAGGCCGGATCCACCGCTTCGGCGACGACGTGACTGTGGTCGCGATCGGGCACCTGGTGCACGACGCGCTCGCCGTCGCCGAGGAGTTGGCCGACCAGGTCTCGGTGGAGGTGTTCGATCCGCGCACCCTGTACCCGTTCGACATCGACGGTCTCATCGAGTCGGTTGCCCGCACCGGACGCCTCGTGGTGCTCGACGACGGCAACCGTGCCTGCGGAATGGCCGCCGAGATCATCGCGAGCGTGGTGGAGCGGGTCCGGCTGCTCGCCCCGCCGCGCCGGGTCACCCGCCCGGACGGGGCGGTGCTGCCGTTCGCCCCGGCACTGGACCGGGCCGTCCAGCCCGGCCGGGACCAGCTCGCCACCGCCATCCACCTGACACTGAAGGACGGATCATGATCGACCCGAACTATCCGTGGCCGGCTGCCGACCGGGCCTGGGCCGACCTTCCGGAGCCGGCCCGTCGGGCCATGGTGGCCAGTGGGGCGGCGGCCTGGGAGCAGGTCTTCCACGGCCGGGCCACCTACAACAAGCAGTGGCGGTTGGCCCGACCCCCGGTGCTCACCGCCGACGCCTGGCAGGAACTCAACGGGGTCTGCGACCGGCTCGCCCAGCTCATCCTCGACGCCTGCCGTCGGAGGGCCGACACCGCCGGTGACCTGCGCCGGCTGCTCGGCGTACCGGCGGGAGAGACCCGGCTGCTGGACGAGGCCGAGCCGCTGACCGAGGCGCTGCTGGCCGCGTACCGCCCGGACGTGATCTTCTCCGCCGGGGTGCCGAAGTTCGTCGAGTACAACATCGACAGCAGCCTCGGCGGCGGGTTCGACGCCGACACCGTCATCCAGCGGTACGAGGGCCTCTATCGGGAGCACGGCATCCTCGACGGCCTGCCGGTGCGGGCCGCGCCGTCGCTGTTGGACCAGCGGTTCGTGGCGATCCGTGAGGAGCTGCGACTGCCCGACGGCGCCCGGGTGGCGCTGCTGATGGACTTCGACGGCGACTATCCGGGCCTCGACGACCCGCAGACGTTCATTCGGATCCTCGACCCCCTCGCCGTACGGGCCCGCGACTTCGGCATCGATCTGGTCATCGCCCCGGTCGCCACGGCCGCAGTGGACGCCGACAACCGCCTGGTCGTCGACGGCGCGCCGGTCGACGCGTTGTTCCGGTTGTTCGTGCCCAACCGGGTCACCCCGACCGCCGGCCTGGACGCGGTGACCGTGGCCCTCGCCGCCGGCACCCTACCGATGTTCGTGTCGGCGGCGGCCTGGCTGCTGGGCAACAAGACCACGTTCGCCTGGCTGTGGGAGGACGTGGACGGGCTGCCCGCCGACGACCAGACACTGATCCGCCGGCACGTGCCGTACACGGTGCCGTTGACCGCGGCGGTGCTCGACCGGGCCATCGCCGAGCAGGCCGCGCTGGTGGCGAAGCCGGCCGACGGTTCGGCCGGGCATGGTGTCCTGCTCGGCCCGGAGTTGAGCGCGGCGGACTGGGCCGACGGTGTGCGGGCCGCCGTCGACCAGGGCGGCGCCATCCTCCAGGAGTACCTGCCGACCGACCGGGTGTCGATGGACTTCGTCCAGATCGAGACGGGTGAGACGGTCACCGCCGACGTCCCGTACTCCCTGGCCCCATACCTGTTCGGTCGGCGCGCCTCTGGTGGCCTGGCGAGGGTCGGCTACCCCGGCTGCGACGGCATCCTCAACCTGGCCCACGGCGTCCTCCTCACCGGAATCCTCCTCACCGACTGACCGCGCCCCGGCCCGCCTGGCCATCGTTGACCATGAACTTATTGCCACGACACGCCGCCACGGAGGGCAACAACTTCATGATCAACGGCGTCGGTCGCGAAGGGGACGGTGGCCGGAGAGGGTGCGGAGGGTTTGGGCTGTCGCTATGGCGTCGCTGCGGGCGCTGCCGTGGCGGCCGTCGGTGCTGTAGAGGGTGGGGTCGGCCGTCAGAGGATGGTCGGTCAGGTGGACGTGGATCGTCCTCAGGCGTTCGGCGAGGGTGGCCGTGTGGGCGGACAGGCGGCGCATTCGCTCGCCCAGACCGCGCCGGAGGTGCTCGGGCACCGCCGGGCTGTGCGAGACGTCGAACATGCCCACCGTGATCACGTCGGCGCCAACGTCGCGCAGCGCGGTGATCATCGCGGTCAGCTCGGCGTCCACCGCCTCCGCGTCGTACGCCGGGTGAAAGGCGTTGTTGCCGCCGCAGACGACCAGCGCCAGGTCCGGTGCGAAGGCCAGCGCCGGGGCGAGCTGGGTGGCCCGCACCTGGTGCGCGCGCAGCCCGCGTCGACCCAGATTCCGGTACGCCAGCTCGGGGCTCACGGCCGTCAACTCGGCGGCGACCCGGTCGACCCACTGCACGTCCGGGTAGCCCGGTGTCGGCTCACACATGCCCTCCACGACGCTGTCACCGAGCGCCACGAACCGCCGCCACTGGTGCCCGTGCAGCAGTTCGGCGGCCTCCCCGGGGCGCAGACAGTACGGGTCAGTCGATTCGGTGGGCGTCGATGGCATGCCGGCACGCTAGCCGACCGCCGGGCTGCCCGGCCAGGCTCAGCCGGTCAGGCTGACCTCGGCCAGGTAGACACAGGTCCGCCCCTCGTGCGACGAGTAGTAACTCACCCACAGCAGGTCGTCGTGCCAGACCAGGCCGGGGTAGCTGGTGTCACCGCCGGACGGCAACGCGACCAGCTCGGTCAGCTCGCCCCGGCCCGGGTCGACGACGCAGATCGCGGTGCGGATCTCACCGTCGTGCAGGCGCACCCCGGCCAGCAGCAGCCCGTCGGGCAGTCGGAGCAGCGTCGGCCCGCCCACCTGGACACCCAGATCCGTCCAGGTCCAGTCCCGGTACGGCGGCACGGCCCGGCCGAGTTGTGCGGTCGCGCTGCCCGCGTCCCGCCGCAGTAGGCAGAGGGCGGTGCCGTCCGGCGTGAAGACCAGACCGGACTCGTTGGGGTACCCGTCCTCGAACAGCGTCGGCACCCAGGGACGCAGGTCAACGCCGTCCGTGCTGCGGTAGAGCCGGGCGAACCTCGGCTCCCGGGTGGCATAGCCGACGCCGTACATCGCGTCGTCGTGCCAGGCCGCCCGCCACACCCAGACGCCCGGATCGCCCACCGGGGTCGGATCGCCCCAGGTGTGCCCGTCGGTGGAGAGCCAGGTCACCGTCTGGAACGTCGTGGTGACCGTGCCGGTGGCGGCCGCCGCCAGCAGTTGCAGCCGCCCGTCGGGTCGCGTCACGAAGCGCGGATCACGCAGGTCGGCGCCGGCCTGCGCGATGACCGTCGCGGAGGTCCAGGCCCGGCCGTCGGTCGACGTCAGCACCCGGATCACGCCGTCGTCGCTGAGGTGGGTGCGGGCCTCCCGGAAGGCGCAGAACCAACGTCCGGCGTACCGGACGAGGTCGGTGAACGCGCTGTGCGGCGCGCTGTCGCCGATCCGGCGTACGGCGGTGACCTCGGCGGTGCGGCGGCGGGTGGGTGACGACGTCATGCGCGGCGGCCTCCAGGTGCGGTGACGACGACCGACGCTAGCCGTCCCCGGCCGACGCCCGCGCGGCCAGCAGCCGAACGTCCGACGAACAACGCGCGGACGCTGTCGGATAGGCGTCGTGGACGACGCGGCGTCGGCGCGCTGGTGTCGGCTGTTGGCACCCACCGCCCACCATGGGCGGTGGGCCGACCGTGGAATCCATCGGCGACGGAGGTGACCGCATGCTCGGTTCGTTCCTTCAGGCCCTCGCGTCGAAACTGGTCGAGGAGATCCTCAAGCTTCTCGTTCAGTGGCTGGCCCCGAAGGCGTTGCGGTCGGTGCCGCACCGCGCCTCGCCGAACTGCCCACGCTGCGGCGGGTACGGGGTCCGCCGCTGGGCGCCCGGCGGCATGTGGATGTTCCTGCCGTCCCTGCTGGCCTTCGCCTGGGGTTTCGGGTTCACACTGCTCGGCGTGCCGGTGGTCGTGCTCACCGTGGTCGCCGCGCTGGTCTCCGACGGCGTCGGTGGAGTGCCGGCCGCGCTGCTCGCGCCACTCGGCCTGTTGGTCCCCGCCGCGCTGATGGTCGCGGGCGCGTTCGGCCTGGCCCACTACCACAGCTACCCACCGAAGTGGTGCGTCCGCTGCCACGGCCGGTGGCCACGCCGGGAGCGGGACGAATACCTACGGGCGTCGGCCCCGGTGGTGACCTGCGGCTGCGGTCAGCGGCTCCGGGTGCCCCGCACGGCAGCCGGGACGCGACTGCGCTGCCCGCGCTGCCGTACCGAACACGCCACCCCGGCTGCCGCCGGCCGCTGACGGCCCGGGGCCTCTACGGGTTCAGCGCGCCACCTGTGCTCGGCGAGGAGTTCGCCGAGCACCCGCCCGGCCCACTCGGCCGTGGCCGGGTCCTCATCGTCCAGGGTGATCAGGGCCTTCCACAGGGCCCAGCCTCGTCCTCGGGCCCAGGTGGCGTCGTCGAGACCGAGCGCGGCGCGGAAGGCGGCGAGCGGTTTGCGCGGTGTCCGGAGGAGGGTGACAGCAGGGGTAGCGCAGGTCGGGTCAAATGGAGGTCGTGGCGACCATCCGCGCTCGACTAGCCGCCGTCCGCGCCGCCTGGCGTGCCGGTGCCCCCACCGCAGCCCCCGTTCGCCCAACCCGCGGTGGACGGCCTCGGCCAGCTACCGTCGCACCGCGCGCCCTGCACCCCCGCCGACCGTCGACAACCCGGCTGGAGTTGGCCCCGAGCGCCCCCCTGGAACTCAGACCGGACCCGTGGCAACGGTTGCTCGGCCTGGGGAGCATCCTGTCGGTGATCGTCCTCGCCGTCGGGCTGTACGTCACCAACGCCGCCAACCGTGCGCAACAGGAGGCCGACCGTGAGCAGCGACGCCTCACCGCGCAGGGGCAGATCACCGATCGTTTCACCGCGTCGATCGAACAGTTGGGGCAGCCCGGCGCCGAGAAGGTGGACGTGCGCCTGGGTGCCATCTACGCCCTGCGACGGATCATGCGCGATTCCGCGGCCGACCGTCCTGCCGTGGTGCAGATCCTGTCGGCGTTCGTCCGTGTCCACTCCACCGGCGGGGTGTCCGCTCCCACCCCGGCCCGCCGCGACAAGGCCGCGGGGGCGGCCGCCGTCGAGGACACCCTGGCACTGCCCCCGGTGGACATCCAGGCCGCTCTGGCCGCGCTGGGCGACAGTGACTCGATCGGCGGCCGGCCGGATCTGACCCGCGTCGACCTGTCCCGCACCGACCTGCGCCGGATGGACCTGGCCGGAATGGACCTGACTCTGGCGAATCTGGAAGGGGCGAACCTCTCCGACGCCGATCTGACCGACGCGGACCTGGCCGGCGCCAACCTGACCGACGTCGAACTGATCGGCACGGACGTGCGCGGCGCCAACCTCAGCGGGGTGGACCTGCAGCACGTGCAGATGGACCGGGCGCGACTGGACCACGCCACCCTCACCGGGTCGAGCCTGGTCGAGGCGAGCCTGCGTTCTGCCGTGCTGACCGACGCGGACCTGTCCAGTACCGACCTGACCGACGCGGACCTGACGGGCGCGGACCTGACGGGCGCGGACCTGTTCGGCGTCGACCTGCTCGGCGTCGATTTGACCGAGGCGAACGTCGAGCGGGCGAGACTGCTCCTGGATTGGAACATCCAGTGCGCCGTCGTGAACGGGCAGACGCGCCTGCCGCCCGGAGTGACCCGGCCGGCAGCCGACGCCGACCGCGACGACCCCGAGTGCCGGGCCCGTCGGGCAGAGCGGGCAGCGGTGCGGTAGGACCTCGCGAGGCAGGTCGGGGTCGGTCAGGGTGTGGTGACGGGGGTGGGCCGGGCCGGTGTCTCCGGGCCGGAGGCCCTGCTCAGCAGCGGGTACGCGGTGACCACCAGGCACGCCGCCGCCATGATCAGGAGGGCCGGGGTGAGTCCCAGCGCGTCCACCGACCAGCCGCCGAGCAGCGCGCCGACCGGCAACCCGACGAACGCCAACGAACCGGCGATGCCGATCACCCGGGTCTGCAACTCCGGCGGCACCCGCTCGTAGAGCGCCACCCCGAGCAGCGGGTTGACCGCCGCGATGCCGATTCCGGACAGGAACGTCACCACGAGCACCACAGGCAGTTCGTCGCTGATCGCCAGCGCCACCAGCCGGGGCGTGCCGGCGACCAGCGCGCCGACCAGGAACGTCAGCCGCCGGGGAAGCCGGGGCCCGAGCGCTGTGAACACCAGGTTGCCCAGCAGCGCACCCGCCGAGAACGCGGCCAGCACCAGGCCGAGACCGCTCGGGCCGGGCAGTTCCCGGGCGACCCAGACCGGGATGTAGACGGCCACGCTGGCGTTGGCCACCATGTTCAGGGCCGAGATGACGGCGAGCATGCCGAGCAGCGGCCGGTCCCGGCCCAGGTAACTGAAGCCACCCCGCAGGGCGCGCAGGTAACTCTCCGGTTGGGCGGGTTGCGTCGGGACGGCCGGCGGGCGGACCAGGAGACCGATGAGCAGCGCGCAGACCCCGAAGCTGGCCGCGTCGATGAGGATCGCCTCGGTCACCCCGAAGACGGCGATCAGCAGACCGCCCACTGCGGCGCCGAACAGTGTCACCACGCGGCTGAGCCCGTCGTACGCGGAGGTCAGCCGGATCAGCGGCACTCCGGCGGCCTCCGCGACCGGGCGGAACATCACGTGCTTCACCCGGTCCCCGATGCCCCGCAGCGCGCCGGCCACCGCGACGAGCGCCACCAGCGGGACGAAGCCCAACCACGGGGTCAGCGCCACGACGACCATCACCACCGCGCTGCCCGCGTCGCAGAGGATCGAGGTACGGCGCAGGCCGATCCGGTCCGCCCACGGCGTGCCCAACGCGCTGGACAGCAGGTACGGCAGGGTCTCGGCGAACGCGACAAGGCCCATCTTGGTGGGGCTGCCGGTGGTGACCAGCACCAGCCACGGAATGGTCACCACCGAGATGCGGGTGCCCAGGTTGGAGATCAGGTCGGCGCTGACCAGGACGACCAGTTGCCGGCGGGGGGTCACGCCCCGACCGCCGCCGCCCGACGGGCCGCGTACCGCGTGCGCAGCGCCCGCTTGTCCACCTTCATCGACCGGTTCACCGGAAGCCGGTCGAGGAACTCCACAGCGGCCGGCGCCCACATCTCGTTGAGTTCGGCGGTCACCAGGTCGATCAGTTCCGCCCCGGTGACCGTCGCGCCCGGCCCGAGCACCACGTACGCGTACGGCACCTCGCCGACCGTCTCGTCCGGCACGCCGATCACGGCGGCGGCCCGTACCTGGGGGTGCCCGACCAGCACGTCCTCGATGGGACGGCAAAAGATCGCCCAGTTCCGGCGATGCGTGACGATCATGTCGTGCGCCCGGTCGACGAGGTAGAGGTAGCCGTCGTCGTCGAGGTGGCCGATGTCGCGGGTACGCACCCACCCGTCGACGAGCGTCTGCGCGGTCAGCTCGGGCTGACCGTGGTAGCCGGCGAAGCTCAGTCGGGTCCGCACCCACACCTCGCCGTCGCGGCCGGTCGGCAGCACCGCGCCGTCGTCGTCGCGGATCTCGATCCGCACGTCGCCGTAGGGTCGACCGCAGGACCGCAGCCGCTCCGGGTGCTCCGGGTCATCGGTCAACCCGGGCAGCGCGGTGATCACGACGGCTTCGCTGAGGCCGTACACGATGCGCAGCACCGGGCCGAACCGCGCGATGGCCTGGCGCAGCCTGGCGGGCGCGGCGGGCCCCGCTCCCACGTTGAACATGAACATGGCGGAGAAGTCCGCGCCGACCAGCGCCGGGTGGTCCAACACCTCGTAGAGCATCGGCGGGGTGACGAAGGTGGAGTTGATCCGCTCCCGTTGCACGGTGTCCACGAAGGCCACCGGGTCCCAGTCGTCACGCAGGAACAGCACCCCGCCGGTGAACAGGTTGAACAGGGTGGTGATCTGCCCGCTGGCCAGCCACATCGGCGAGTGCGACAGGTGCCGCAGCAACGGGAACCCGGCGGCGCGGAAGTCGGCGGCCAGGGTGAGGATCTGGGCGTAGAAGCTCTCCCGGTGGTGCACCAGCTTGGGGCTGCCGGTGGTGCCGCTGGTCTGCAGGAACGACTCGGGCGCCGGCACGGACGCCGGCAGCTCCGCCACGTCGGCGTCACTGTCGGCGGTGAGGTCGGGGCCGGCGCCGCCCGCGCCCAGACAGCAGACCGGTGTGCCGGGCAGCGCGGCGGCCAGACCCGGGCCCAGACTGGCCCGGTCCCGGGCGTCGTAGACCAGGGCGTCCGGGCGGGCCAGGCGGATGAATTCGTCGACCTCCCGGCGCGCGGTCACCGGGGCGACCCACATCGTCCGGCAGCCGAGGAGGTGCAGGGCGAGTTGCAGCAGTGGACCCTCCACCGCGTTCGCGACGGTCACCAGCACCGCCGACCCGGGCCGTACGCCGTGCCGGGTCAACGTCGCGGCCATCGCCCGGACCCGCGCGGCGGCCTCGGTGTAGGTGAGTCGCCGATCGGCGCCGACCAACGCCTCCCGATCGCCGAATTCGGCGAAGAGGTCCAACACCCTGTGCACGTAGCTAGTGGTGTGCCCGGGTCCGTCAGTCATCCGGCAGCCCCCATCCGAGAAAGCGGCGGTCCCCGGGCAGCTCCCGGTGACGACGCGACGGTGGCGCGCTCGGGCGACCGCACCGCCGCCGCCTGGAAGCCTAGGCGGGAAACGGCTGGTCGGAACCGTGCCGACGGGCGGTCCGAGCGGCCCGCCGGACATTTGATCGCGTCGATCAGGTTGATTGACGCCCGTCAGCGGCGGCGGCTAGGTTTCTGGACCATCGTCCAGGCGGGCGCCGTCAGCGGACGGCCCTGGGCTGCCACACGATGGAGGTTCCATGGCAACGGCAACCCCGAAGAGATGGCCTGTCATCGCCGCCGCGGCCGCGCTGTTGGTCGCCGGCGCACCTGCCGTCGTCGCCAGCGCCGGCCCGTCCGGCACCGCCGCCAGCCGACCCGACCGCGCCGAGTGGGCGGGCAGTTGGGCCACCGCTGTCACCCGGGGCAACTCGGTCGGGTTGACCAACACCGGCCTCAACAACCAGAGCGTCCGGATGATCGTGCACGTCTCAGTGGGCGGCCCGGCGCTGCGGGTCCGCCTGAGCAACCTCTACGGCGAGCAGGCGGTCTCTGTCGGTCGCGCCACAGTCGCCCGGCCGAACACCGCGACCCCCGACGACCTCTCCGACATCGACGCCGCCTCGGTACGCCCGCTGACCTTCACCGGTGCCACCACGGCGACCATGAACCGGGGCGCCGAGCTGCTCAGCGACCCGTTGGCCTTCCCGGTCGCGGACGACAGCGACCTCGTGGTCACAGTGCACTTCCCGACGCCGACCGGCCCGACCACGTTCCACGGGCAGTCCCAGCAGGCCAACTTCATCGGCGCCGGGGATCTGACCGGGGTGGCCGAGGGCACGGGGTTCACCACCCGTCCCACCTGCTGCTGGTTCTTCCTCTCCGGGGTCGACGTGCAGCGCAAGGGCAGCCCTGGCGCGCTGGTGGTGCTCAGCGACTCCATCGGTGACGGCAACGGCAGCACCGTCAACGCCAACCGGCGCTGGCCCGACCTGCTCTCCGACCGGCTGCTCGCCGACCGGCCCGACAAGCGCACCCCCGGCGTGCTCAACCTGAGCCTGGCCGGAAACCGGCTCAACCACGAGGGCACCGAGCCGGGCGACGGCAACTACCCGGGCTACTACCAGCTCGGCCCGAACGCGGCGGCCCGGCTCAACGAGGACGTGTTCGGCCAGACCGGGGTGCGTACCGTCGTCACCCACCTGGGCATCAACGACATCTGGATGTCGAACGACTCACCCGAGGCGATCATCGGCACGCTGCGGCAGATCAACCAGCAGCTCCAGCAGCGCGGGCTGACCAGTCTGGTGGCCACGCTGACGCCGTACGAGGGGCACGGCGCGCCGGGCGTGTGGACGCCGCAGAAGGAGGCCACCCGCCAGGCGGTGAACGCGTACCTGCGCGGCAGTCGGGAGTTCGACGGGCTGCTCGACTTCGACCGGGTGCTGCGCGACCCGGCACGGCCCAGCCAACTGCTGCCCGCGTACGACTCGGGGGACCACATCCACCCGAACGACGCCGGCAACCAGGCACTGGCGAACGCCGTGCCGCTGCGGCTGCTCGACCTGTGACACGGGCCGGGGCGGCGGGTGATCCCCGCCGCCCCCGGTCACCGACATCGGCGGGGGAGGAGTTGGCAGTGGACGTGGACGAGATACTCACCGGCCTGTACAGCGAGGAGGGCAGACAGGACCCGTACCCGTGGTACGCGGACCTGCACCGGCTCGGCCCGATCAGCGCGGTGCCGTCGCGCGCCGAGCACCGGACGGTGGCCGCCGTCGCTGTCGGCTACGACCTCGTCGACGGGTTGCTGCGCGATCCGGAGTGGACGAAACAGCCGCCGCCGGGCTGGGAGGCGCAGGAGATCCTGCGGACCTTCCAAACCTCGATGATGTTCGTCAACCCGCCCGATCACACTCGGATGCGGCACGTCTTCTCCCGTACCTTCACGCCGCGCCGGCTCGGCGCGCTGGAACCGGTGATCCTGCGGGTGGTCGACGAACTGCTGGACCGGATGGCGGACGCCGGGGAGGGCGTAGTCGACTTCGTGGCCGACTTCGCATACCCGATCCCGGCCCTGGTGATGGCCGAGTTCATCGGCATCCCGGCCGCCGAGTTGCAGTGGTACCGCGAGCGGGTGGAGTGGATCGACGAGTTCCTGGACGTGGCGGGGAAGACCCCGCAGCGGCTCGCCGCTGCCAACACCGCCGCGCGGGAGTTGCGGGCCTTCTACCGGGAGCTGCTCGGGCACCGCCGCCGGGTGCCCGGGGACGACCTGCTCAGCGCGTTGGTCGAGGCGCTCGACTCCGGGGAGGTGGAGCTGACCGAGGAGGAGCTGGTCAGCAACCTGATCGTGCTGTTCAACGCCAGCTTCGTCACCACCGTCTACATGTTCAGCAACGGGCTGCCGTTGCTGCTGGCCCACCCGGAGACCGTCGCGGCGCTGCCCACCGACGCCACGCTGGCGCAGGGTTGCGTCGACGAGGTGCTGCGGTTGGCGAGCCCTGTGCACTTCCTGGCCCGCGCCGCGCCGGCCGACACCGTGCTGCACGGCGTGCCGGTCGCCACTGACGACAACGTGCTCATCATGATCGGGGCCGCCAACCGCGACCCGGCCCGCTTCCCGGCGCCGGACACCTTCGACCCGACCCGTTCCGGCCCCCCGCCGCTGGCCTTCGGGGTGGGCCCGCACTTCTGCCTCGGCGCGGCGGTGTCGCGGTTGGAGGGCCGCCTCGCGCTGCCCCGGCTGTTCGCCCGGTTCCCCGCGCTGACGGTCACCGAGACGCCGACGTACAGCGGCAGCCTGTTTCTGCGCGGCATCGACACGTTGCTGGTCAGCACCGGTGGATAGGAGCGACATGGCAGTGCACCCGGAGGTGGCGGCCTACCGGGCGGCCCGTGCCGCGGCCGGCACCCCGCCGCTGTACGCACAGACCCTGTCCGAGGCGCGCGCCGCGGACCTGGCCGCGATCCGCGCCGGCAGCGGCGCGGTCGAGCCGGTGGCCGAGGTACGCGACGAGCGGATCCCCGGGCCCGCCGGTGAGCTGCGGCTGCGGGTGTACCGGCCGACGGGTTCGGGTCCGCTGCCCACAGTGCTGTACTTCTTCGGCGGCGGCTGGACGCTCGGCAGCATCGACACCGCCGACGGCATCTGCCGGCGCCTGGCCAACGCGGTGCCCTGTCAGGTGATCACCGTCGGCTACCGCCTCGCCCCGGAGCACCCCTTCCCGGCGGCGGTGCACGACTGCCACGCCGCCACCTCGTGGATCGCCAGGCACGCCGAGGAGCTGGGCGTGGACCCGACCCGGCTGGCGGTGGGGGGCGACAGTGCCGGCGGGAACCTGGCCGCCGCGGTCACCCTGCTCAGCCGTGGCGACGGGCCGCCGCTCGCCGCGCAGCTGCTGGTCTATCCGAACACCGACCAGAGCGGCGAACCGGCCGGGGACGACGACCCGGCGCTGTTCAACAGCCGTTCGGTCGCCTGGTACCGGAGGCTCTACCTGGCCGACCCGGCGCACGCCAAGAATCCGCTGGCCTCGCCGCTGCTCTCCGACGACCTGTCCGGGTTGCCGCCGGCGCTGGTGATCACCGCCGAACTGGATCCCCTGTGCGGCGAGGGACAGCGGTACGCCGAGCGGTTGCGCGACGCCGGTGTGTCCACCCGGTTGGAGCACTACCCGGGCATGATCCACGGATTCTTCGCCATGCCGGGCACCTTCACCGACGGGCGGCGCGCGCAGGAAAGCGCCGCGGCCTTCCTCCGCGAGCGCTTCGGGCTCCCGGCCAGGCCGAGCGGGGTGCGTGAGCCGGCCGAGCCGGATGCCGCGACGGGCCCGGGCGATGGGTGAGCGGGTGTTGGCCGACCTGCCGGCCGTGGCGCTCGCCGACTACGCCGAGCGCGCCCGGGCCGTGCTGCCGCCGGACGTGTGGGACTACCTGGCCGGCGGCAGCGCGTCGGAGGTGACCCTCGCCGCGAACCGTCGCGCGCTGGACCGGGTCGCGGTGCTGCCCCGGGTGCTGCGCGGGGTGGACACCGTCGACCTCGGCACCCACCTGCTCGGCCGTCGGTACGCCATGCCGGTCGGGGTGGCGCCGATGGCGTACCAGCGGTTGGTGCACCCGGACGGAGAGCTGGGTCTGGCGGCGGCGGCCGGCGCGGCCGGAATCCCGTACCTGGCCAGCACGCTGGGCAGCACCCCCATCGAACAGGTCACCGGGGCCGGCGCGGACGTCTGGTTCCAGCTCTACTGGCTGCGCGACCGGGCGCTCGTCCGCGACCTGCTGGACCGGGTCGTCGCGGCCGGGTGCCGGGCGCTGGTGGTCACGGTGGACGTCCCGGTGCTCGGCCGACGTCCCCGGGACCTGCGCAACGCGTTCCGGCTGCCGGCCGAGGTGGTCGCCGCGAACCTTCCCGACGGTCGCGACGCGCTGGCGCACTCCGGTGCCCCCGGGGTGTCCGCGATCGCCGCGCACACCGCCGCGTCGTTCGCGCCAGCGCTGCGCTGGGCCGACCTGGCGTGGCTGCGCGAGCAGGTCGACCTGCCGCTGGTGGTCAAGGGGCTGCTGGACCCGCGCGACGCGACCGAGGCGGTACGGGTCGGCGCGGACGCGGTGGTCGTCTCCAACCACGGCGGGCGGCAACTGGACGGCTCACCGGCGAGCGTCACCATGCTGCCGGAGGTTGTCGACGCGGTCGGGGACGACTGCCAGGTGCTGCTGGACAGCGGCATCCGGTGCGGCACCGACGTGCTGCGGGCGCTGGCGTTGGGCGCGGCCGGGGTGCTGGTCGGCCGGCCGCTGCTCTGGGCCCTCGCCGCCGGTGGCGAACCGGCCGCCCGGGACGCGTTGGGGCTGCTCGTCGCCGAGTTGACCGATGCGCTCACCCTGGCCGGCTGCGCCGACGTGGTGGCGGCCGGCGAGCTGCGCACCCTCGGGGTGGGCTGAGGGGTGAGCGCCCCCGAACCGGTCGACCTGACCGTCGCCGACCTGCACCCCGCGCTGGGCGATCCGGCGCTGACCTCGATGAACTTCCTCAACGAGGTGTCCGAGCGCTACCCGGCGGCGGTGTCCCTCGCGGCCGGACGGCCATACGAGGAGTTCTTCGACCTCGCGGCGGTGCACCGGCACCTGGACACCTTCCACCGGCACCTCCTCGACGACCTGGGGCACCGACCCGAGCAGGCCCGGCGGCTGCTGCTGCAGTACGGCCGGACCAAGGGCATCGTGCACCACCTGATCGCCCGCAACCTCGCGGTCGACGAGGGGATCACCGTCGACCCGGAGGACGTGGTGGTGACCGTCGGCTGCCAGGAGGCCATGTTCCTGGTGCTGCGGGCGTTGCGGGCCGGGCCGACCGATGTGCTGCTCGCTGTCGCCCCGACCTACGTCGGGCTGACCGGGGCGGCACGGCTGGTGGACCTGCCGGTGTGGCCGGTCGCCGGTGGGTCAGCCGGGGTCGACCTCGCCGACCTGGCCACCCAGGTGCACCGCGTCCGGGCGGCGGGGCTGCGTCCACGCGCCTGCTACCTCATGCCGGACTTCGCCAACCCCTCCGGGGTCAGCATCGACACCGCCGACCGCCAACGGCTGCTGGACCTGGCCGGGCAGGAGGACCTGCTGCTGCTGGAGGACAACCCGTACGGCCTGTTCCACAGCGACGACGGACCACGCCCGCCCACCCTGAAGGCGTTGGACACCGGCCGGCGGGTCGTCTACCTCGGCTCGTTCGCCAAGACCGTGCTCCCCGGCGCACGGGTGGGTTACGTCGTCGCCGACCAGCGGGTTGCCGGCCCGGACGGGCGGGTCGGCCCGCTCGCCGACCAACTCGCCATGATCAAGAGCATGGTCACCGTCAACACGTCGCCGATCGCGCAGGCGGTGATCGGCGGCCGGCTGCTGGAGCACGGATGCAGCCTGGTGGCCGCGAACACCCGGGAGCGGTCCGCGTACACACGGAATCTGCGCCACCTGGTGGCCGGGCTCACCCGGCGCTTTCCCGATCAGCCGGACCGGCCGGACCGACCCGCGGTGCGGTGGACGGTGCCGGCCGGCGGGTTCTTCGTGGTGGTGACAGTGCCGTTCCCGGTCGACGACGCGCTGCTGGACCGCTCGGGGCGCGACTACGGGGTGCTGTGGACGCCGATGGCGCACTTCTACGACGACACCGCGCCGGTCCACGCGTTGCGGTTGTCGGTCAGCGCTGTCACACCGGAACAGATCGACCTCGGGCTGGATCGGCTCGCGGCGCTGATCACCGACGAGGTGGCGCGCCGGGCGGGTTGACACACCGCGTTCATCGGATGGCAATGCGCGACGACCCGCGTGCCGCCGTCCTGGTTGGACGGTCATAATAAACCGCATGGTTGCCTGGGAGTACGCCCTGCTCGTCCGTCGCTATCAGGGACAGGGCCGCAATTTTCACGTCTCGTTCGTCTGGTACGCCCCGGACGGGTCACGCAAGGACATCACCGCCTACGGCGACACCGCCATCGCGCACCTCAACCGCGCCGGCCGGGAGGGGTGGGAGCTGGTGTCCGCCGCCGAGGACGTCAACAACGTCCAGGGCAGCACCGAGGTCCACCGCTACCACCTGAAGCGCCCGATGGACTGAGGACCCCCCCGCCCCCCGCGTCGATCATGGGATCGTGGTGGTGGACGACAGTCGTGCACCAGCCCGGATCGGGCACCACAACTCCATGATCGACGCGGTCGAGGGGCTAGCTCAGGTCGATACCGGGGTAGAGGGGGTACGTGGCCAGCAGATCGGTGGCCTGCCGGGCCACCTTGTCGGCCAGGCCGGCGTCCAGGTTGTACTTCGCCTTCGACGGGGTGCCGTCGGCGTTGGCGCCGGCGGTGGTCTGGGTCAGCACGGTGTGGATCAGCTCGGCGGTCTGGTCCATCTCGGCGGTGCCCAGGCCCCGAGTGGTCAGCGCCGGGGTGCCGATCCGGATGCCCGACGTGTACCAGGCGCCGTTCGGGTCCTGCGGGACCGAGTTGCGGTTGGTGACGATGCCCGAGTCGAGCAGGGCCTGCTCGGCCTGCCGGCCGGTGAGCCCGTAGCCGGACACGTCGATCAGCACCAGGTGGTTGTCGGTGCCGCCGGTGACCAGCGTGGCGCCCCGGCTCAGCAGCCCCTCGGCGAGCGCCTGCGCGTTGTCGACGATCCGCTGGGCGTAGTCGGCGAAGTCGGGCCGGCGGGCCTCGGCGAGCGCGACCGCCTTGGCCGCCATCACGTGCGGCAGCGGGCCGCCGAGCACCATCGGGCAGCCCCGGTCCACCTGGTCGGCCAACTCCGGCTGGCAGAGCACCATGCCGCCGCGCGGGCCGCGCAACGACTTGTGCGTGGTGGTCGTGACGATGTGCGCGTGCGGCACCGGGTCGAAGTCGCCGGTGAACACCTTGCCGGCCACCAGGCCCGCGAAGTGCGCCATGTCGACCATGAAGGTGGCGCCGACCGAGTCGGCGATCTCGCGCAGGATCCGGAAGTTCACCTTCCGGGGGTACGCCGAGTAGCCGCCCACCAGGATCAGCGGCTTGAACTCGCGGGCGGCCTCGGCCAGCCGGTCGTAGTCGATCAGGCCGGTCGCCGGGTCGGTGCCGTAGCTGCGCTGGTCGAACATCTTGCCGGAGATGTTCGGCCGGAAGCCGTGGGTGAGGTGGCCGCCGGCGTCCAGCGACATGCCGAGCATCCGCTGGTTGCCCAGTTCGCGGCGCAGCGCGAACCAGTCGGCCTCGGTGAGGTCGTTGACCTGGCGGACCTGGGCCTTCTTCAGCGCGGGAGATTCCACCCGGTCGGCCAGCACCGCCCAGAAGGCGACCAGGTTGGCGTCGATGCCCGAGTGCGGCTGCACGTACGCGTGTGCGGCGCCGAACAGCTCCCGGGCGTGCTCGGCGGCGAGCGCCTCGACGGTGTCGACGTTCTGGCAGCCGGCGTAGAAGCGGCGGCCGACGGTGCCCTCGGCGTACTTGTCGCTGAACCAGTTGCCCATGGCCAGCAGGGTCGCCGGGGAGGCGTAATTTTCGCTGGCGATCAGCTTGAGCGACTCCCGCTGGTCGGTCAGCTCGGCGCCGATGGCGTCGGCGACCCGCGGCTCGACAGCCCGGATCACCTCAAGGGCACTCCGGAATGCGGTGGATTCGGCGTTGCGGGACATGCGACCTCCAACAGACGTGCGGGAAGGCCCAGGCGCTCGGCAAACGTCCACGTGACGAGGCCGCTCCCCGATGGTTCTCCATCCCCACGCGCCAGTAACGGCCCGGAAGGATCCTACCGGGCCGGAACCGGCCGTTCGGGCCGCCCTCCGGGAGGCGACCCCGCCAACGTGATTGGGCGGTGCGTCGCGGGGCACACGGTAGGAGACCACCGCACCGTCACGGGTGCGGTCAGGGTTCGTACAGAAGGAGTCGAGAACATGACCACACCCACCTCCGACCGGCCGCTCGCCCTGGTGACCGGCGCCTCCAGCGGAATCGGGTACGAGCTCGCGGCGCAGTTCGTCGAGCACGGCTTCGACCTGGTGATCGCGGCCGAGGACGACGGCATCGAGGCGGCCGCGCAGAAGCTGCGCCGCGACGGGGGCCCGCAGGTCTGGTCGGTCCGCGTCGACCTGGCCCGCGAGCAGGGCGTGACGGAACTCGTGGCCGCCGTCACCGCGACCGGACGGCCGCTGGACGCGCTGGCGCTCAACGCCGGTCGGGGCGCCGGTGGCGCCTTCGTCGGCGGCACGGACCTCGCCGACGAGCTGGAGATCGTCGACCTGAACGTGCGATCGACGGTGCACCTGGCGAAGCGGCTGTTGCCCGGGATGGTCGAGCGGGGCGCGGGCCGGGTCCTCTTCACCTCGTCGATCGCCTCCACCATGCCGGGGCCGTTCCAGGCGGTCTACAACGCGTCGAAGTCGTTCGTGCAGTCCTTCGCCGAGGCGCTGCGCAACGAGCTGAAGGACACCGGCGTCACGGTGACCTCGCTGATGCCCGGGCCGACCGACACGGAGTTCTTCGACCGGGCCGACATGGAGGACACCCGGGTGGGCTCGGGCAAGAAGGACGACCCGGCAAAGGTCGCCGAGCAGGGCTTCGAGGCGATGATGAGGGGTGATCAGACGATCACCGCCGGCTCGCTGATGAACAAGGTGCAGACGGCCGCCGGCAAGATCATTCCGGACAAGCTCAAGTCCGAGCAGCACCGCAGGATGGCCGAGCCGGGATCGGGCACCTGACCCGTGACGCACGACGAAGGGCCCGGCACGGTGCCGGGCCCTTCGGTGTGAGCGGGTGCCTCAGGCCGTCACCGCATCGAGCGCCTTCTTGATCGCCTTCGGCGCGGTGGGGGTCCGCGGCGCGTCCGCGCGCAAGGCGATCATCTTCTCGCCGATCTCCTGGAGCTGCTTGCGGCCCAGCGCGTCGCGGACCTTGGGGAACCACTCCTGCTCTTCCTCCTCGACGTGGTGGGTGACGTTCTCGATCAGCACCGTCGTCTTGGCGTTGAACCGCTCGTCGTCGGCGTCCATGCTGGCCAGCTCGGCGCAGAGCACATCGGCGACGTGGTGTTCCTCGTACGACTCGAGGATGTCGTCCTCGAGGTCGGGCAGCAACCGGCGAACCTCCGGATACATCACCTCGTTCTCCAGGTAGGTGTGCACGGTCAGTGCCTCCAGGATCTGGTCCACCAGCTTCTGCCGCTGGCTCGCCGGCCCCTCCTCGGCGTCCTGGAAGGCCTTGAACAGGCGGCGCATTTCCTTGTGGTCCTCTTTGAGCAGGACGATGGCATCGGTCGACACCGGTATGACCTCCCTGAAGAGTCTCGGCTGGTGGAGTTCCGGTACCCCGACGCCGATTGCGGAAACAGGTGAAACCGCCTCAGACCATCGCCAGGGTGCGGGGGATCTCGTCGAGCAACTCCCGAGCCAGAAAGCCGATCCGGCCGTAGCGCGGAATCAGCCGCTGGCCGCTCACCGAGTGCGCGAACGAGCCCCAGCAGGCCGCCTGCGCCGGGTCGGCGCCCCGCGACAGCAGCCCCGCCAGCAACCCGGCGAGCACGTCCCCGCTGCCGGAGGTGCCCAGCCCGGCGTCGCCGCTCTCCTCCCGCCAACCTCGCCCGTCCGGGGCGGCCACGTGCCCGTACAGCGACACGACCGCCTCGTACCGCGCGGCCAACTCGGCCGCCTCGGCGTCCAGGTCGTCGCCCGGCTCCCGCCCGAGCAGGTGCCCGGCCTCGGTCACGTTGGGGGTGAGCACCACGGGCCGACCCGAGCCGACCAGCAGGTCCGGTGCGTGGCTGAGCGCACCCAGGGCGTACGCGTCGAGTACCAGCGACGTGTCCGGACGGGCCGCCTCCAGAACCAGGCCCAGCAGGCGGTTGGTCTCGTCGATCGCCTTCAGACCGGGGCCGACCGCCACCACGTCGGCCTGCGCGACCAGGTCGCCGAGCTGCCCGTCGCGATCCGCGGCCACCGCGCCGTCGGAGGTCTCCGGCAACCCGATCACCAGCGCCTCGGGCACCTGGATGCTCAGCGCGGCCGCGGTGGACTCGGCGGCGGCCAACTGGAGCACCCCGGCACCGGCGCGCAGCGCGGCCACCCCGGCGAGCAGCACCGCGCCCGGCGTGAAGCGGGAACCGCCGACCACCAGCACCGTGCCCCGGCTCTCCTTTCCCCCGACCGGCACCGGCAGCGCCCAGTCCCGCAACAACGCCGGGGTGATCACCTTCACCTCAGACCGGCTCGGCATGGATCTCGTCCTCCCTGGTCGGCTGGGCGCCCTGCTGACGCAGGTGCGCGACATCGTTGAAGGCGGTGAGGGCCAGGCGGTCCTCGCCGTCCGCCGACCACTCGGTGATCGAACAGTTGGCGATCACGTCCTGCCGGGTCAGCGCCATCAGCTCGTCCTCGGTCAACCCCTCCAGCAGATAGCGAAGCAGGAAGACCAGCGCGTCGTGGCCGAAGAGCAGCACCCGACAACCCTCGTGGTCGCGGCGCAGGTCGCCCAGCAGCGTCCGCAGCCGCAACGCCACGTCCGTCCAGGACTCCCCGCCCGGCGGCCGGTAGTAGAACTTGCCCAACCGCTCCCGGCGCTCGGCCTCGTCCGGGTACCGTCGGCGCACCCCGTGCCCGGTCAGCCCGTCCAGGACGCCCAGCTCCCGGTCGCGCAGCCGCTCGTCGCGGTGCACGGGAATGTCGGTGCCGGCCAGCGCCAGCCGCGAGGTCTGCACCGCGCGCAGGTACGGCGACACCACCGCCACGTCCGGTCGCCTCGCGTCCGGAAGCTCGGCCAGCCAACGGCCGGTCGCCCGAGCCTGCTCCTCGCCGGTCGGGGAGAGTGGCACGTCGGCGTCGCGGTGGGTGAGGTCGATCAGCTCCGCGCCCGACGCCTCGGCGTGCGTCGCCGCGACGTTCGCGGTGCTCTCGCCGTGCCGGACGATCCACAGGGTTGCCAGTTCCGCCATGCGGCCCCCCTACCCGGCACGAGCGTCCGGTAATCGGACCGCCGTCCGCCGCCTAGCGGCGGCTCTGCCAGGGACGCAGCCCTGCCTGGAGCGTCGACTCGTCGCGTCGGCGGAAGAGGTACGTGAAGGACTGGGCGGCGAGGGCCAGGAGTACCGCTCCCGTCCAGCCCCAGGGGACCATCGGAGCGGAGTGGCGTACCGCGAGGACGCCCAGCACCGGCGCGGCGGCGACGAAGACGGACAGCGCGGTTGTGCTGACGGTTTGTCGAAAGCGCGCCGAGATGGCGAAGGTCGACCTGTCGTAGACGAGCAGAGCGGCGCCGAAGAGGGCCGCGGCCGCCACTGCCACGCCCACCGAGGAGGTGATCTTCGCGAAGGTGACAGGTAGGGCGATGAGGAAGGGGAAGACACCGCCGAACTCCGACAGCACGTTGCCCCATTTGGTGTACCTGCCGAAGCTGTTGGTTCGCAGCCGGGCCAGCTCACCGGAGGTGTTGGCATAGATGATCAGCGACGCGGTGGTGGCCAGGGCCGAGCACATCAGCAGCACCCGGACCCCATCGGGATAGTTCGGGGAGGCGAACGACAGGCCGAGCACGAACGCGATCGAGGCGAGGATGCCGCTGGAGAAGGCGATCCCGGCGGCGCTCTCGTCGGACTGCAGGGCCGCGAAGTCCTCCTTCTCGAATCGGGACAGCTCCAGGGCCGGCCCGGCGGGCAGGTTCACCAGTCCGGTGATGACGTTCTGCTCGCTGGCCAGCAGGGTGGCGATCTGCGACGACGCGGCAACCGGGATCAGATAGCGCTCGTCGGCGTCGACGTACTCGACCCGTGACTTGTGCTGGCAGTAGTAGCGGTCGCGTCCCGGGCCGAAGTAGTCCGGCACGATGGTGCGCACAACGAACCCGCGAGACAGTAGGAGCCCGAGCATGGCCAGGTTCTCCGGGCTGGTCACCGTGGAGATGGTCGGGTGGGGCTGCACCCCGAACGCCCGCGCCCGGGCCACGAAGTCGTCGAGCAGTGCCGCACCCACACCGGTGCGCCGCCGATCCGGGTGCACCCCGAGCCCACTCAGGTAGAGGTGATGGGCGCTCGGCAACTCGTACTGGAGGAAGCCGACGATCTCCGTGCCGGCGCGGACCACCCGGACGTGCCCGGCCGCGACGCCGTTCTCGATCTCGCTCGGCGCCGCTGGCTCGTACGCCGGGTCGCCGGGCGGGAAACAGAGCGCGTCGAGGGCGAGCAGGGCGGGGATGTCCTCGGTCGACGCGTCGTCGATCCGGACGGTGGCTGCCCCGCCCGATCCGGTCTTCTGCTGGCGCACGACGCCATCCTGCCCGACCGGGTCAAGGAGTGCGATCGACGCCGGTCGGTGCCCGGGCGGCCGTCGGGTTCGGGACAGCGCAGCGACACCTCGATGGGGAACAATGTCCGCTGATCGCGGTTCGTGCGCTGCTGATCACCCGGCCGCCGCGTACTCTCGGGGCGTGGCCACGGCGGCGGAGGAGATCCAGGTGGGGGAGCGGCTCGTCCGCGTCTCCAGCCCCGACAAGCCGTACTTTCCCGAGCGCGGGCTGACCAAGCTGGACGTTGTCCGCTACTTCCTGGCGGTGGGCGACGGCATCCTGCGGGCGTTGCGGGATCGGCCGACCATGCTGGAACGCTGGCCGCGCGGTGTCTTCGAGGGCGCGACGATCGCTACCCGCCAGACCAACAGGGGCGACGCGTTCTACCAGAAGCGGCTGCCGGCCGGCGCGCCCGAGTGGGTACGGACCGCGCACATCACCTTCCCCAGTGGCCGTACCGCCGACGAGGTCGCGCCGAGCGAGTTGGCAGTGGTCATCTGGGCGGCCAACCTGGGCACACTGCGGTTCCACCCGTGGCCGGTCACCGCCGCCGACGTGGAACGTCCCGACCAGCTGCGCATCGACCTGGACCCGATGCCCGGCGTGGGCTTCGACCAGGTGGTGCCGGTGGCGCACGAGGTGCGGGCGTTCCTCGCCGAGCTGGGCATGACCGGCTACCCGAAGACCACCGGCGGTCGCGGGCTGCACGTCTACCTGTCGATCGAGCCGCTGTGGAGCTTCGGTGAGTGCCGCCGGGCGGTGCTCGCGCTGGGTCGGGAGATGCAGCGCCGGTTGCCGGACCTGGTCACCACCACCTGGTGGCGCGAGCAGCGGGACCGGCCGGTCTTCGTCGACTACAACCAGATGGCCCGCGACCACACGGTGACCTCGGCGTACTCGATCCGGCCGACGCCGGCCGCGCTGGTGTCCGCGCCGCTGGACTGGTCGGAGCTGGACCAGGTCCGTCCGGAGGAGTTCGACGTGCTCAGCATGCCGGCCCGGTTCGCCGAGCGCGGCGACCCGCACGCCGGCCTGGACGGTGACCGGCACTCGCTGGAACCGCTGCTGGAGCTGGCCGACCGCGACGGGCTGGAGGCCCCGCCGGAGCGCTGAGCCCGGCGCTCACGCCCAGGGGCTGCCGGCCCCGTCGAACTCCTCGAAGACCAGCCAGGTGCGGGTGGACAGCACCCCGGGAATGCTCTGCACCCGGCCCAGCACCACGTCGCGCAGCGCGGCGTTGTCCGGGGCGCGCACCAGCGCGAGCACGTCGTGGTCACCGCCGAGCAGCGCCGCGTGCTCGATGTAGCGCACCCGGGCCAGCTCGGCCGACACCTCCCGCCAGGTGTTCTGCTCGATGGTCAGGGCGATGTACGCCGAGGTGCCCAGCCCGGCCGCCTCGGGTGCCACCTGGGCCCGGAACCCGGTGATCACGCCGTCGCGGAGCAACCGCTCCACCCGCGCGTACGCGTTGGTGCGGGAGATGTGGATCCGTTCGGCGAGGGTGCGCACCGACGTCCGACCGTCGCGGACCAGCTCGTCGAGGATCCGCCGGTCGACCTCGTCCAGGGCTCGGGCCGATCGTCCCGATCCCGCGCCCCGGCTTGCTTCGTCGGCGGTCTCCTGGCTCACTGCTCGGCCCTCCGCATGCCAACCGTCCCGCCTTCCGTGTCGATCTTGAGTCAATCATCCACAAGCGGAAGCATAGGCTCACCACACGTCCCAGGAGGTTCCGCCGTGACGACCACTCCCCAGGCGGTCCGCAGGGCATCCCCGCGCGCCCGTCGAACGGTCACCCCGCCCGACCCGGCGCGCTCGTTGCTGCCAGACGCCGAGCCGGTCCGCCTGCTCGCCGAGAACGGCACGCCGCTGCCCGCCCGCGCCGACTACCCCGAACCACCCGCCGAGGTGCTGCGCGAGCTGTACCGCCGGATGGTGCTCGGCCGCCGCTTCGACACCCAGGCGACCGCCCTGACCAAGCAGGGCCGGCTCGCCGTCTACCCCTCCTCGCGGGGTCAGGAGGCGTGCCAGGTCGGCGCGGTCCTCGCGGTCCGCGACTCCGACTGGGTCTTCCCCACGTACCGCGAGTCGATGGCGCTGGTTGCCCGAGGCATCGACCCGGTCGAGGTGCTCACCCTGCTGCGCGGCGACTGGCACTGCGGCTACGACCCGACCGAGGTCCACACCGCGCCGCAGTGCACCCCCCTCGCCACCCAGTGCGTGCACGCCGCCGGGCTGGCGCACGGTGAGGCGTACCAGGGTCGCGACACCGTGGCGCTGGCCTTCATCGGCGACGGCGCCACCAGCGAGGGCGACTTCCACGAGGGGATCAACTTCGCCGCCGTGTTCAAGGCGCCGGTGGTCTTCTTCGTGCAGAACAACAAGTACGCCATCAGCGTCCCGCTGTCGCGGCAGACCGCCGCGCCGTCGCTGGCCTACAAGGGCGTCGGCTACGGCGTACCCAGCGAGCAGGTCGACGGCAACGACCCCGTCGCGGTGCTCGCCGTGCTCACCCGCGCGGTCGCCCACGCCCGGGCCGGCAAGGGACCGTTCCTGGTCGAGGCGCACACCTACCGGATGGAGCCGCACACCAACGCCGACGACGCCACCCGCTACCGCGACGGTGCCGAGGTCGACGCCTGGCGGGACCGGGACCCCGTCGCCCGCCTGGAGACCTACCTGCGCGCCCGCGGTGTGCTCGACGACGCGGCGGTCGCCGAGATCGCCGAGCAGGCCGAGGCGTACGCGGCGGACCTGCGGACCCGGATGAACGAACAGCCCACCGTCGACCCGCTGAGCCTCTTCGACCACGTCTACGCCGAGCCCACCCCGCAGCTGATCGAACAGCGTGAGCAGGTCCGCGCCGAACTGGCCGCCGCCCACGCCGAGGAGGGTGACGCCTGATGGCCACCACCATGGCGAAGGCGCTCAACACCGCGCTCGCCGACGCGCTCGCCGCCGACGACCGGGTCGTCGTCTTCGGTGAGGACGTCGGCGCGCTCGGCGGCGTCTTCCGGATCACCGACGGCCTCCAGGCCCGCTTCGGCGAGAACCGCTGCTTCGACACCCCCCTCGCCGAGGCCGGCATCGTCGGCTTCGCCGTCGGCATGGCCATGTCCGGCCTGCGCCCGGTGGTCGAGATGCAGTTCGACGCGTTCGCGTACCCGGCCTTCGAGCAGATCGCCTCGCACGTGGCGAAGCTGCGCAACCGCACCCGGGGCGCGCTGAGCGTGCCGATCGTCATCCGCGTGCCGTACGCGGGCGGGATCGGCGGAGTCGAGCACCACTGCGACTCGTCCGAGGCGTACTACGCGCACACCCCCGGGCTGAAGGTGGTCACCCCGGCGACCGTCGACGACGCGTACTCGCTGCTGCGCGAGGCGATCGAGGACCCCGACCCGGTGGTCTTCATGGAGCCCAAGAAGCTCTACTTCGCCAGCGCCGAGGCGTCTCTGCCGATCCGCAACGAGCCGTTCGGCCGGGCTGTCGTGCGCCGGCCCGGACGCGACGCCACCCTCGTGGCGTACGGGCCGGCGGTGCCGGTCGCCCTGGAGGCCGCCGAGGCCGCCCGGGAGGAGGGGTGGGACCTGGAGGTCGTCGACGTGCGCACCATCGTGCCGTTCGACGACGAGACCATCACCGCCTCGGTCCGCCGTACCGGCCGGTGCGTGGTGATCCAGGAGGCGCCCGGCTTCGCGGGCGTCGGCGCGGAGATCGCCGCCCGGGTGCAGGAGCGCTGCTTCCACGCGCTGCACGCCCCGGTGCTGCGGGTCGCCGGCCTGGACATCCCGTACCCGGCGCCGATGCTGGAGCACACCCACCTGCCCGGCGTGGACCGGGTGCTCGACGCGGTGGCCCGCCTCCAGTGGGACGACCAGCCGGACGCGCGTTGGGTGGCGGCATGACCATCGTCGAACGGACGCAGGTCTTCCTCCTACCCGACCTGGGCGAGGGGCTGAGCGAGGCCGAGATCGTCGAGTGGCGGGTCGCCGTGGGCGACGTGGTCACCGTCGACCAGAGCGTGGTCGAGGTGGAGACCGCCAAGGCCGTCGTCGACGTGCCCTGCCCGTACGCCGGGCGGGTTGTCACCCTGCACGGCGCGGCCGGTGAGGTACGCCCGGTCGGCCAGCCGTTGATCACCATCGCGCCGCTGGACGGGGGCGACGAGCCCGCCGGGCACGCCACCTACCGCGAGGAGGAGCGCGCCGGCTCCGGCAACGTGCTGATCGGGTACGGCACCGGCCACGGCTCCGCCACCCGCCGTCGGCGTCGGCCCCGACTGGCGGTGGCCCCCGAACCGGCCGACCTCGGCCCGACCAGCGCGGCTGCCGGCGGCGCGGCTGCGGCGTCCGGCGACCCGGCACCGCCTGCTGCCGCCCTGGTCATCTCACCGATCGTGCGGCGGCTGGCCCGTGAGCACGGCGTCGACCTCGACACGGTGCGGGGCACCGGACCCGGGGGTGTGATCCGCCGCGCCGACGTGGAGGCCGCGATGACCGCGCCCGCCGCCCGGCTCGCCGCCGTGCCGGACCCGCAGGTCGGGTCGGCCCCGGTCGCGGACGGCGACGTCATCGTCCCGCTGACCGGTGTCCGCAAGGTGATCGCCGACAAGCTCTCCCGCAGCCGGCGGGAGATCCCGGAGGTGACCATCTGGGTCGACGTGGACGCCACCGGGCTGCTGGAGACCCGCGCCGCGATCAACGCCGCGACACCCGACGCGCCGGTGAGCATCCTGGCCCTGCTGGCCCGGATCTGCCTCAGCGGACTGCGCCGGTTCCCGCAGCTCAACGCCCGGGTCGACACCGAGGCGCAACGCATCGTCCAGTCCGCCGGGGTGCACCTCGGCATCGCCGCGCAGACCGACCGGGGGCTCCTGGTGCCGGTGCTGCGCGACGCCCAGCGGCTCACCACCGCCGAGCTGGCCGCCGAACTGGCGGCGACCACCGCCGCCGCGCGGGCCGGCAGCCTGCCCCCGGCCCGGCTGACCGGTGGCACCTTCACGCTGAACAACTACGGGGTGTTCGGCGTCGACGGCTCCACGCCGATCATCAACCACCCCGAGGCGGCCCTGCTCGGGGTCGGGCGGATCGTGGACAAGCCGTGGGTGGTCGACGGGCAGCTCGCCGTCCGCAAGGTGACGCAGCTCAGCCTCACCTTCGACCACCGGGTCTGCGACGGCGGGGTGGCCGGCGGCTTCCTGCGGCACGTCGCCGACTGCGTGGAGCGACCGGCTCTGCTGATCGCCGCCGTCTGACGCGTACCCCCTCGGCCCCGGCGCCGCCCGTGCGGCGCCGGGGCCGGCGCACGTCCGGGGTTCCCCGCGGCGGTGTCGTCGGGCCGGCGATTCCCGGCGGCCTCACCGGGCCGGGTTTCCCGGCGGCGTCACCGGGAAGTCGGCCCCGCCGGAGCGCACCGAACGCGTCGAAGGGAGCCCGCCCATGGCCGTGGCGAACGAGCTGCTACTGAACTCGGTCCGGGTACGACGGCCCGCCTCGGCCGGCGCGCCGCTGTACTGCGACGCGCTGGAGTACGGGCTCACCGGTGACGGCGCGACAAACGACCAGCCGGCGCTGGCCGCGCTCGTGGACCGCCTCGGCGCCGGGTACGCCTCGGACGGACGGGCCCGGGTCATCTACTGCCCGCCGGGCATCTACTCGATCCGGGACGCGGGCACTGTGTGGCGCAGCGGTGTGTCGCTGATCGGTGCCGGCCCGGCGGCGACCCGGTTCATGCTCAGCAACGAGGGCAACCGGGCCGACCCCACCCCGTTGGCCTTCTGGACCACAGTGCAGCACGGCGCCGACCGGGACCGGCACATCGCCGACTGCACCTTCTCCGACTTCCAGATCGACGGCTCCGGCGTCGCCATGGCCGAGTACAACTACCTGGCCAAGGGCCTCGGCATCCAGTACATGGTGCGGGGCGTCTTCCGCAACCTCTACATCCACCACACCGCCGCCACCGGGCTGGGCTGCGACTTCCTCCAGGACTCCCTGATCGACGGCGTGGTGGTGGTCGGCTGTGGCCGACTGGACAACGGCGAGCAGATGGGCGGCGCCGGCATCGGGATCGGCATCGGCGGCTGGGGGACGGTGGAGCGGCTGACCATCGCCAACTGCACCGCCCTGGCCAACGGCACCAACGGCATCTTCCTGGAGCTGCAGAAGGACTACTGGCCGCCGCCGCGCGGCTACCGCATCATCGGCTGCCACAGCCAGGGCAACCGCTTCGGCATCTCCGACTGGGGCGCCGACGGTCTGATCGTCTCCGCCTGCACCATGACCGGAAACCTGGAGACCGGCTTCGACGTGTCCGCGCAGGGCACCTCGTCGGTCGCCGGCCGAGGCGGGCTGCTCACCGACTGCGTCATCGACGGCAACATGTGCGACGGGGTCAGCATCGGCAACAGCCCCGGCCCGTACACCGTCCGGGGCAACCGGATCAGCGGCAACGGCCGGCACGGCTATCACTCGCACGACCTCGGGCGCGGTTACCGGGGCTCGATCCGGGACGTGGTGATCGAGAGCAACGAGTTCTGGGGCAACGGCCTCGACGCGATCCGGATCGACCACCAGATGACCGACGCGGTGGTCCTGAACAACCGGATCCGCAACAACGGACGGCAGTACGGCGAGGGCACCGGCGGTACCGGCGACGCCGTCCGTTACAGCGAGCGGTGCCTGGTCGACAGGTCGGCCAACTGGCCGCACGACGGGCACCGGGGCAAGGTCCTGCGGGTCGGGAAGGCAGTGGCCATGGTCGCCTCCAACACCGGCGACGAACTCACCCTCGCCCCGGTCCGCCCGGACGCGTTCAGCGCGTGGAGCGGGGACGTGCCACCGCCGGGATGCGGATACGAGTTGGCCGCCGCGCCGAAGCTGCGGGCCGGGATCACCATCGACGCGCCGTTCGACTCGGCCACCATCCGAGGTAACCGGGTCTGGGACAACCACGACAACCCGACCCAGACACACGGGTTGTGGATCACCGAGCGGGGCAGCTGCGTGGACTGCCGGGTCGAGGACAACGACCTGGCCGGCAACGCCGACGAGGGGATGCGACTGGACACCCCGCCGGTGGGCGGACGGTGGCGGGACAACCACGTGGACAGCGACTGGAGCTGACCGGCCGCCGTCCGTGATGCCCCGGCGATGGTGCCGGCGAGATCTGGAGCTGAACGACATGCGGCGGCGGCCGGAAGGATCCGGCCGCCGCCACTGTCATGGTTGAGCTGATCAGCCGGCCAGACCCGCCACCGGGGTCGGGTCGAGCACCACGGTCGCCGAAGCGGACTGGGCGGGTACGCCCGGGTCGGTCGGCGCGTCGGTGTACTCCGCGACGAACACTGCGGTCAGGTTGTCCGCGCCGCTGTGTCCACCGTCGAGGAAGGTGGGAATGGTCCCGGAGCAACCCGTCGAGGTGGAGAGCGGGTGCCCGTGCTCATCGTGCCCGAGCACGTAGGTGACCTTCACCCGGGAGCAGTCCACCGGCAGGTCGTCGGTGACCTTCACCTCGTACGCGACCGTCTGCCCGAACTGGAACGGCTGCCCGGCCTCCGGGGTGACGAACTCGACGATCGGCGCGGTCGGCCCGACCACCAGCGGCAGGGACGCCGAGGCGGACCGTCCGGTGCGGTCGGTGACCTTCAACGTCGGCGTGTACGAGCCGTTCTCCGGGAACGTCCAGCTCGCGTTCGGAGCCGTGCTGTCCACCGAGCCGTCCGCGTTGAAGTCCCACGCGTAGCTGAGCTTGTCGCCGTCTGGGTCGGTCGTGCCGGCGCTGGAGAACGCGACGGTCAGCGGGGCCTGCCCGACGGTCGGGGTGCCACTGATCTTCGGGATCGGCGTCCGGTTGCCCCGGACGAAGTCGATCCGGGACAGCTGGGCGTCCGGGTTCTCGGCGAAGTAGCCGTCGCCGTACTCCAGGACGTAGAGCGCGCCGTCCGGGCCGAACTCCATGTCCATCGGGTTGTCCACCACCAGCGACGGCGCCACCGGACGGATGTCCGTCACGTCACCGTCGGAGTCGAGGCGGAACTCCTTGATGTAGTCGCGGGACCACTCGTAGAACAGCGGCACCCCGTCGTAGTAGGCCGGCCAGCGGGTGCGCGACGTGCTGGTCCCGTCGTACTCGTACGCCGGGCCACCCATCGGAGAGATGCCGCCGGTGCCCAGCTGCGGGAACTCGGCCGAGGGGGCGGCCGCGTACCAGACCTCCGGCTGCTCGACCGGCGGCAGTACGCGCTTGCCGGTGTTGTTCGGCGAGTCGTTGACCGGGCGCTTGCAGTTGAACTTGGCGCCGGACTCGCCGGTGGCGAAGTCGTAGTCGCGGTAGGCGATCGTCGGCGTCACGCAGTACGGCCAGCCGTAGTTGGCCGGCTTGTCGACGAGCATCCACCGGCCGTGCCCGGCCGGCCCGCGCTCCGGGTTCGGGTTGGAGGCGTCCGGGGAGTAGTCGCCCACGTACACGTTGTCGGTACGCCTGTCGACGGCGAACCGGAACGCGTTGCGCAGCCCCATCGCGTAGATCTCCGGGCGGGTCTGCGCCGTGCCCGGCTTGAACAGGTTGCCGGCCGGCACCGTGTAACCACCACCGGCCTTCACCTTGATCCGCAGCAGCTTGCCGCGCAGGTCGTTGGTGTTGGCCGAGGTGCGCTGGGCGTCGTACGCCGGGTGGCGGTCGGCCCGCTCGTCGATCGGGATGTAGCCGTCGGAGGCGAACGGGTTGGTGTCGTCACCGGTCGACAGGTACAGGTTGCCCTTGCTGTCGAAGTCGATCTGGCCGCCGACGTGGCAGCAGATGCCCCGGTCGGTGGGCACGTCGATGATCTGCTGCTCGCTGGCGAGGTTCAGCTTCATCCCGTCCAGCTTGAACCGGGACAGCCGCAGCGCGCCCTTGAACCGCTGCCAGTCCGCCTCGGTGCCGGTCTCCGGCGCGTCCCCCTCGTTGACACCCGGGGTCGCCGGGTCGTCCACCGGAGTGTCCATCGGCGGCGAGTAGTAGAGGTACACCCACTTGTTCTGGGCGAAGTTCGGGTCGATGGCGACGCCCTGCAACCCCTCCTCGTCGTGCTCGTACACCGGAATGTCGGCGGCGAGGGTGTTCAGCCCGGTGCGCGGGTCGTGGATGCGGACCTCACCGGTGCGGGAGGTGTGCAGCACGCGCAGGTCGGGCAGGACGGCGAGGCTCATCGGCTCGCCCGGGAAGTCGTTCAGTGTCACTTTCTGGAAGCTGCTGTCCGGCGGCGCGGCTGGCGCTGCGGACGCTGCCGACTGTGGTACGACCAGACCGGCCGTCACCAACAGCAGGGCGGACGCGAATGCGGTCCTATTCATCAGGTGAGTCCCCCGGGGTGGTTTCAGTACCGAAGTGAAGCGAGATAGTCGAAGCCGACGCGAGCGGTGTCCAGGGCGTCGGCGGGGGAGCGGGGCGCGGTGCCCGCGTCGTCACGCTCCACGATGTACTCCTCGATGCCGGCCTCCCGCTCGTGGGCGAAGATGCGGCCGAAATCGATGACGCCGTCGCCGAGGTCGGCGAAACCACCCTCGACGTCGAGGTCCTTGACGTGCACCTGGCGGATCCGACCGCGGTTGGCCCGGATCACGTCGATCGGGTCATGGGCGCCCCGCCAGGTCCAGTAGAGGTCGAGCTCGAAGTGGACCAGCCGGGAATCGGTCTGCGAGCTGAGGATGTCGAACCCGGTCGAGCCGCCGGTCAGCGGCACGAACTCGAGTTGGTGGTTGTGGTAGCCGAAGTCCAACCCCGCGCGTTCGGCGAGCCGACCGGCGCGGTTCAGGTCCCGGGCCAGGGCACGGTAGACGGCGGGGTCCCGGATCGGCTGACCGCTCGCGTCCCGACCGAAGTACGGGTGGACGATCTTCTTGCAGCCCACCACGTTGGCGTCGGCGAGAGCCTGCTCCCAGGTGGCCGCGTCGAACGGCTGCGGGATGCCGACGTGACCGGAGGTGGAACGCAGCCCGGCCTCGTCGAGCGCGGCCCGGAACTGTGCGGCGGTGCGTCCGACGAAACCGGCGTGCTCCACTCGCCGGTAGCCGATCCGACGCAGCGCGTCCAGGGTGCCGGGCAGATCGGCGGCGAGCTGATCACGCAGCGTGTAGAGCTGAATGCTGATCCGGTCCACCGGCACCCGGCGGCGGCCCTGGGCCTGCCCGGTGGATGCGGCGGGCGCGGCGACGGCAGTGCCGCCGAGTAGCCCGGCGGCGCCGACAGCGGCCGCGGAGACGGTCGCGGCGCGCAGCACTCCACGCCGGCTGACCGGCTCGGACGCCGGTGTCGGCCCCGGTCGGTTGAGTTGTTGATCCATGGTGGTGGTCCCTTCCTGACGGCTGGTACGCCGTCGGCGGCGGTCGACCTGACTGCCGTCCGCCGGGCGCGCCGAACCGGCCGGAGGCGGGCTCCGGCTGGACGGTGAGGACGGCGCGGGTGCGGCCCGGACCCATCGGGAGCGGAACGCGGCGACCCGGCAGAGGTGGCGGCAAGTTGATCGACGAATGGGCAACCCTCTATCTAGATCGAGACCTTACCCTTGCCTCCGGACGAAGGCAAAGCTTTGTCGCGTTCGCCGGAAGTTTCGCTTCAACTGACAAAAGTCCGCCCACGAGGTGCGCCACCCGGCCTGACCTTCTACTTCCCGTGCCCACCGCGCCGCGCGCGTTCCGCCCGGCCCGCCCCGGGGCGTGATCCACTCGGGTTCCTGGACGTCGCGGCGTCAGGGCGACCGGGATGCCACGACATCCGTGAAGGCGACTCGATCATGAAGCGGGGCCGACAGTGCCGCCGTCCCCCGCCAACCGGACAGTCGACGTTGCGTCGCTCAAGCGGAGCAAAGCGCATGACACAGGTCGGTTGAACCCCTGTTCCGGCCAAGCGGAGCATTGTCGGAAAATGCGTCGATAAATGCGCCGCCGATTATTTCTGAATGGCGCTAATGGCCCGCTGAAGCGGGCAAGAATGTGGCGGAGGGAAGTCGAAAACGGGGGGACTGAACATGACGTCTAGGCGGCGATTGACGCTGTTGGCGGTAACCATCGCGGCGGCACCACTCGTCCTGGGTGCGTGCACCGCCGACCGGGGTTCGGCGACCGGCTCGGCCAAGAAGCACGCCGCCCCACCGGAGCTCGCTGTGACGCCGGGGGACAAGGCCCGCGACGTCCCGGTCAGCGCCGAGGTGGGCACCGTGGTCACAGGCGGGCGGGTCACCGGCGTACGCCTCACCGACGACAAGGGCAAGCAGGTCAACGCCGAGCCTCGCGAGGACGGCTCCGGCTGGGTGCCGAGCGCCCCGCTGCTACCACGACGGACCTACACCGCCGAGGTGACAGCGACCGGTGACTCCGGCGCCACCACCACGCGCACCACCACGTTCACGACGATGGCCAAATCGACCAAACCGCAGATCACCAGCACTCTCTATTTCAACGGCAATCGGACGTACGGCACGGCGATGCCGGTAACGGTGGCGTTCGACCCAGGAATTCCGAAAGAGGCCAGAGCGGATGTCCAGCGGCGGTTGTTCGTAAAGACGAATCCGCCACAACCGGGTGCCTGGTCGTGGCTTGAGGATGGAAGTCAGGTCTATTACCGGGCCCCCGATTTCTGGAAGCCCGGGACCACGATCAGTGTCCGGGCCGGTCTGGAGGGTCTGCCGATCGGAAAGAAGCTGGTCGGCGACGCCGAGCGGACCGCGACGTCCAAGATCGGACGGCAGGTCTCACTGGAGATCGACAACGCCACCAAGCAGATGACGGTGCTGCGCGACGGCAAGCAGGTCCGCCGGATCCCGGTGAGCCTGGGTAAGTCGAGTACGCCGAGTTCCAGCGGCAAGATGGTGATCATGGAGAAGCACGAGCGGGTCACCTTCGACACCCGGGGTGAGCCGGACGGTGGCTACGTGGTCGACGTCGACGACGCCCAGCGCTACACCTGGGGCGGCGAGTTCATCCACTCCGCCCCCTGGTCGGAGGGGGACCAGGGCAACACCAACGTCTCGCACGGTTGCGCGAACGTCTCCGCCACCGCCGCCGACTGGTTGATGGGGGTGACGCAGGTTGGTGACCTGGTCACCGTCAAGGGCACCGAGGTGGAGCTACAGCCGGGCAACGGCTGGACCGCGTGGAACGTGAGCTGGGACGAGTTCGCCCGGGGCAGCGCCCTGCCGGTGCCGCCCGGGCTCAAGCCCGCTCCGGTCGCCCCGGCCCACCCGGGCGCGGTGGCCGGCGGCTCGCCCGCACCGGCGCCCTCGGTCAGCGGCCGCTGAGACACCACTGACGGCAGGACAGGGCCGGCCCGCCACCACGGCGGACCGGCCCCGTCGCCGCCCCGGCCATCACCCCACGGGCCGGACCGGCCCCGTCGCCATTTACCCCAGGGGTACGCGGGCCACCCCGCACCCGGTCAGGCTGCCCAGCCAGAGGTGGTCGCCGTGCTGGCGTACCCCGGTGATCATCGAGTAGTGCCCGTTCGGACCGTGCAGCGTCCGGCGGACCGTCCCCGCGTCGTCGACCAGCGCGACCAGCCCGTAGCGGCGTGGCTGCGGCTGCATCGCGTCGGGCAGCAGGGCGGCGATCTGGCGCAGCCGCGGATGGGGCAGCAGCCGTTCGGCGATCGGCACACGGGGGCTGGGCAGCGCGATCCAGTAGGTTCCGTCACCCACCGAGGCGAGATTGTCCGGGTACGCGGGCAGGTCGGCGAGGACCCGCACACCGCCGCCGAGCTCGACCCGCAGCAGACGGTGGGTGCTGGTCTCCACCAGCATCAGCGCCGACTCGTCCGGGGTCAGCGCTATCCCGTTGGGGAAGTACAGCCCGTCGGTCACCACCTCGGTGCGGCCGCTACCCGGATGATGGGCCAGCACCCGCCCGTTGGGACGGTGCTCCAGCAGGTCTCGCTTCCAGTGCGAGACCGGAAACCGGTCGGAGCTGTCGGTGAAGTAGATGGTGCCGTCACGGCCCACCGTCGCGTTGTTGGCCAGGTGCACCGGGGGTGCCGTGCCGGTCAGTTCGCGTACCGCGCCGTCCGGGGTGACCCGCAGCAGCCCGCGGTACGCGTCGCAGACCACCAGGGCCTCACCGGACGGGTCCAGCTCGATGCCGAGCGGCCGGCCCCCGGTCTCGGCCAGCAGGTGGGGTGGGGTGCCGGCCCGCGCGTCGACCGGCCACCACCAGAGCCGACCGTCCTCGTCGCCACTGATCACCCGCCCGGCGCCGTCGATCAGCACGTCCTCGGGGCCGACGGCGCCCGCCGGCAGGGGGAGCAACTCAGCCTCGTCGAGCCGGCGGTCGGTGGGGGCCCATGCGCCGGCCAGCGCCGGAGGGCTGGTCGCCGGCTCGCGGACGGGGCGGATCAGCCGGGGCGGCCGGGGCCGGGGGATCAGCATCGACCTATTCTCCACCCGAATGCCTGCCGACCCCCGGGTTCCGAGCACTCACGGCGCGCCGCGCGGGCTCGGACTCCACCCCCCGGGGAGGTCGGCGCGCCGCCCGGGCCCCTGACTCCACCCCGAGAGGGAGGTGGGGTACCTCGGGGTATGCCCCTGGGCGTACCCGGAATCACTCCGTGGAGGGGCGAAAGTGTCGGTGGTGGGGGCTAGATTTCTGAGCATGGAAGAGCACAGCGACCGGCTGGACGTGCAGGTCAGCGTGGGTGACCAGATGGTCCTCGTGCGGGTGGCGGGCGAGATCGACATCGCCACGGTGGCCGCGTTCCGGTCCGCGCTGTGGTCCGCGCCGGCCCGCCCGGTGCTTCAACTGGAGCTGTCCGGGCTGCGGCTGCTCTCCGCCGCCGGCATTCGCACGCTGCTCGCGGCGCATCTGCGCGTGCGGGCCCGTGGTGGCGAGCTGGTCCTTGTCGATCCGAGCCCGGTGGTGGCACGGGTGCTGCGCGTCAGCGGGCTGCACCGTGTGATGCCGATTCTGGAGCTGACCTCGCCGATCGAGGCGGCGCGTCGTCCGGTGGTCGCGACCACGGACCTGCAACTGGCCGCCTGACGCTGGTCAACGAGGTGGGCCCGCCGCCGTCGCACCCGGCGCGGGGCCGCCGGCCTGGCCGGCGACCCCGACAATCGGTCAGCTCACGCCGAGCAGGTCGACGACGAAGACCAGCGTCTCACCCGGCTTGATGACGCCGCCGGCGCCCCGGTCGCCGTACCCCAGGTGCGGCGGAATGGTCAGGCGGCGGCGACCGCCGACGCGCATGCCGGCGACGCCCTGGTCCCAGCCGGCGATGACCTGACCGCCGCCGAGCGGAAAGTCGAACGCCTCGCCCCGGTTCCAGGACGAGTCGAACTCGCCGCCGGTGGAGTGCGACACGCCGACGTAGTGCACGCTGACCAGTTGGCCCGGCTCGGCCTGCGGGCCGTCGCCCACGGTGATGTCCTCGATCACGAGGTCGGCCGGCGGTGCACCCTCGATCGGACCAACCTCGGGCTTGCCCGACTGGGCGCCTGCTGCCTGGGTCATGCGGGGATCTCCTGCCGTGTTGGGTGATGTGTCCGGTCACCGTCGATCCTGCCGGATCACCCCTCACCGATGTACGGCGGACCCGCAACCTGCCTCGCCGCCCTATTCTCCGGTCGTGCACCGACTTCGTTCGACCGTCTGATGCCGGGTCGGGCGTTCACCTAGGCTCGGAAAGGGCCGGCCGGCCTGGTTGACGGGCGGTGCGCGGTGGTCGATGCGGAGGGCGTCGGTGGCTGAGGCGACGGTCGCGGTCCCGCTGTGGGCCTGGGCGGCGGTCGGCGCGGTGATCGCGGTGCTGCTCGCCGTGGATGTGCTCCTGCACAGGGACAACCATGTCATCGAGCTCCGCGAGGCGCTGCTGTGGAGCGCCGTCTGGATCGGCGCAGGTCTGCTGTTCGGGTTGGTCGTCTGGTGGGGCCTCGGCGGTGACCCGGCCATCGCGTACTACTCCGGTTACCTGCTGGAGAAGGCGCTCTCGGTGGACAACGTCTTCGTCTTCGCGCTGCTCTTCGCCTACTTCCAGGTGCCGTCGGGCTATCAGCACAAGGTGCTGTTCTGGGGTGTCGTGGGGGCACTCGTCTTCCGGCTGCTGTTCATCTTCGCCGGTGCCGAGTTGCTGGACCGGCTCGCCTGGGCCGGGTTCGTGCTGGGTGCGTTCCTGATCTGGACCGGCTGGCGGCTGGCCGTACGCGGAAAGCCGGACGTCGACCCGGAACGCAACGTCGTGGTCCGGCTGTTCCGGCGGCTGGTGCCCACCGACGCCCGCTACCACGGCGACCGGTTCACCGCCCGGGTGGGCGGCCGACGGGTGGCGACGTTACTGCTTGTCGCGCTCGTCGCCATCGAGGCCACCGACGTGGTCTTCGCCATCGACTCGGTGGCGGCGATCCTTGCCATCACCACAAACACCTTCCTGGTCTGGACGGCCACGGCGTTCGCCGTCCTGGGGCTGCGCAGCCTCTACTTCTGCCTCGCCGGCCTGCTGCGCCACTTCGGCTACCTGCGGTACGGGTTGGCGCTGCTACTGGCCTTCGCCGGGCTGAAGCTGATTCTCGCCGAGACGCCGGTGGGCAAGCTGCCGGTCTGGTTGACCCTGGCCGTGGTGCTGCTGACCCTGGCCGTCTCCATCGGCGCCAGCACACTGGCCGCCCACCGTCGAACCGACGGCTGAGCCGCCGGGCCGTTGGTCGAGCCGCCGGGCCGTTGGCCGAGCCGCCGGGCCGTTGGCTGAGCCGCCGGGCCGCGTCCTCGGCCGTCGGGCGGCGGTCGGGGTCAGCCGACCAGCACCGGCCGGGACAGTTGGTCGGCGAGCAGCGCGGGCGCCTCGGCCAGGGACGGGCCGTACCAGGTGAGGTGCCGCCCGGAGAGCAGGGCGCACGGTACGCCGGGGAACGCCTCCGGCCCGTCGTCGGCGGTGAACCGGTACGGCTCGTCGGGCAGGACCACCAGGTCGGGCTCTCGTTCGCGGAGTTCGGTGAGGCTCGGGCGGGGATAGCGTTCGGGATCCTCGTGGTAGGCGTTGAGAACGCCGAGGCGGCGCAGCACGTCACCGGCGAACGTGTCGCCACCGAGCACCACCCACGGCCGACGCCAGACCGGCACCACAGCGCGGCGGGTCGTTGTCAGCCGCGGCGGTGTGGCCCACGCCCGCCGGGCGGCCCGCAGCCAGTCCGGTTCCGTCGGCGCACCCAGTTCGGTCAGCAGGTCGCCCAGCTCGGTCAACGCGCCGGGAACGGTCCGTGGGTAGGTGACCCGCACCGGTACGCCGGCCGCCCGTAGCGCCTCCGCGTCCGCCCGGCGGTTCTCCTCGACGTTCAGCAGCACCAGGTCCGGACGCAGCGCGCGCACCCGGTCCAGATCGGGGTACTTGCTGCCGCCGACCCGGGCCACGTCGAGACCGGTCGGGTGGCTGCACCAGTCGGTGGCCCCGACCAGCGCTCCCGGCACTGTCAGCGCCACCGCCTCGGTCAGGGACGGCACCAGCGACACCACTCGCACCCGTGTACCTCCGTTCGCCGCTGACACCGATCATGCCCCTCGGGTCGGCGTCGCGTCAGGTGCGGCTCGGCTCGATGCGGGCGGTCACGTCGAGGTGCGCGGGCTGGCAGTTGGTCGTCGCCGCGAATCGGCGGACCGCGGCGCGGACGTGCTCGCGTACGCCGGCGGTCGGCGCGTCGGCGGTGAGGTCCACCCGGATCCACACGTCGGGGTGCGGTGGCGCGCCGGTGAGCACCACCCGGGCCCGGCGCACCCCGGGGTTGCCGGTCAGGTCGCGTACCAGCGCGTCGACGAGGACGTCGGTGGCCAGCCGGGTTCGGCCCGGCCGACGTCCGGGGTGGCTCAGGGTGCCACGCAGCGTGCCGTCCGGGCCCCGCAGCTCCCGGGTCAGCAGGCGTTGCCCGGCCAGCGCGAACAGCGCTCCGGCGACGGCCGCGGCCAGGGTGCTCCACGGCGCGGCGAACCGCCACCGGTCGACCAGCGCGACGCTGAGCAGCACCGCCGCCGGGTCAGCACCGGGCAACGTGCCGAGGCTTGCCGTCAGCGCCGCCGCGCCGCCAGCGACCAGCAGCAGCGCGATGATGGTCCACAGCAGTCGGTGCCCGGCGTTGGTCACGCCGGCCGTCGCCGAGGCAGCAGCCGGACGTCGATCCGGGCCGGGCGGGGTGCGGTGAGGTGGCGCAACTCCTGGTGCACGGCGAACTCGACTTCCGCCCGGGCCGCCGGGTCGCCGGTCGCGCGAACCCGGGGGCGCCACTGGCCGCCGCGCCGTCGGACCCGGACCCGGGCGCGGCGGACGCCCGGCACCGCGCAGGCGGCGGCAGCGAGCCGCCGTTCCACACAGCGCCGGTGCAGGTACCAGCCGTCGCGCTCGTCGGCGGGCAGGCGGACCGGCGTCCAGCGGCGCAGTTGGGCCACGAGGATGAGCAGGCCCAGTAGGAGAGCCCCGCCAGCCACGACCCGGACGGTGGGGTCGTCCCACCGGGTGCCGCTCAGCGCGTCGAGCCAGCCGCTGGTGTCGAGCGGTGTCGGTCGGTGCGCTGTGAGCAGGAGCGCCTGGACGGCCACCGCCGCACCACCGAGAAGCAGGGCGGTGGCCAGCAGCAACGAGGCGACCCGGTTGGCGGTGCGCATCTCAGCCGTCCTCCGGTGTGGCGGTGCCGACGCCGGAGGAGTCGACGCCGGGGACGAGCAGATCGTCCACGGTGACGGTCACCACCGCCACGCTGAGCCCGGTCTGGGCGGCCACCCGCTCGGTGACGACCGCCCGCACCGTTTCGGCGATCGTCGGCACGCTGTGTCCGTACCAGGTGATCAGGTGCAGGTCGAGTGCGACGGACCGGTCATCCAGGCGCACCGCCGCCGGGCGGACGACGGAAACGCCCGGCACGAGGCTGGCGGCCTGCACCGCGATCCGCGCGACGTCCGCGGTGTCGCCCGCTGGGCGTTCCGCACCGGTCGCCCCGGCGGCCAGTCCGGTGCCGGGGTTCGTCCTCGCGGACGGGCGGGTGGTCATCGGGGCCGCCGAGCGTCGGGGCGGCGGTCGCCGAGACCGGTCACCGCGAGGTCGCCGTCGAGCACCCGGACGACCAGCCAGCCGAGCAGGCCGGCGAGTACGGCGAGGGCGGCCACGCCGACGCCGGCGAGCGCCCAGACCGCCACGGCGAGGAACCCGGCGAGGAAGCCGAACTGCTGTCGCGACATGGTCACCTCCGGGCCGGTCCGGTACCGGCGGTCGCTGGATACACCCGGCGGCCATTCCTGGAACGTCGGCGCTACTGTGATCCGCGTCACAGGGCAAGTCGGTGGCCCATGATCGACCACCTAGACTCGGCCCGGCTCGACCGACCGGCGGATGGATCAGGCAGATGACGAGCATCGGGAGCGACGACCGCGGTTGGCTGCGGGCGATGCCCGCCGAGGCGGGGCGCGACGCGCTGCTCAGCCGCGCCGGCCATCGGGTCCTGGCGGCACGCCGGCTCAGCGATCTGCTCCAGGGCCGCCCGCCCGGCGTGACCGGCAGCCAGTGGACCTCGGCGAGCCGCGCCAGCTTCGACTTCGTGGTCTACGCCGCCGACACCGGCCGTCCGGTCGTCGCCGTACAGATCGGCCCGGTGCCGTCTCCCGGCACGGCGGAGCAGCGCGTGGAGCGACTCACGGACGCGGTGGGCGCGGCCGCCGGCCTGCCCGTTCTGCGGATCGGGTCGCCTACGTTGAACGCCGCCGATCATGGCCGCCGCCTGGTCGAGTACGTGATCGACGCGCGCGCCTACGCCGCGGGCGGGTCCACCGCCGCCGGGACCGAACCGGCACCGGTGGGCTTTCGGGACATCCTGGGCCGGCTGCCGGACGGGCGTACCGGGCCGGTCAACGACCTCGGCGCGCTGACCCGCGCGGCGGCGGTCGAGGCGTACGTGGCAGGGCAGGTGGCCGACCCGATCGTGCGAGGGCTGCACGTCCGCTGGGCTGACGGTCCGGCGCAGGGGTGGAGCTGGGTGCAGGTACGCCCCGACGCGTGCCTCATCGAGCAGGTATCGGTGACCGAGCACCGTTTCTCCTGCGGCATCGACGCGGCCCGACTGGCCGAGGATCTCGCCGCCGTCGCCGTGGGGGAACGACTGCGAGAGAACGCCGTCGCCGACCTGCTGTCGCGCGCCGAGTGGACCGCGCAGATCGCCGCGCTGAGCCAGCGCCGCCACGAACTGGTCGGCGGGTTCGCCTTCGATCACCTCTGCGCCGACTGACCAGCGCCCGTTTCACCTGCTGATCCCTGCTCCGCGCCGGCTCCCGTGTCGGGTCGCGGCAATTTCCTGTGCGTCTGTTGAACCTTCCCGGCCGCCGCCCCGTACTCCTGCGCGAATGAACAGGATCTCCCCATCCGCGTCCACCGGGCGCGGGAGACGGTGCGGAAAGGGCATCGTCGGCCATCGACGCATTACCTGGTAGGTCACGGTGGGTCGCCACCGCGGCGTGCCACCTCACATCCGTCGGTCCGCCGAGGGCAGAAATCCACTACCGGATCGAGAAGGAGAGCAATTCGATGCGCAGGTCCACTCGGGCGCGCCGGCCTTCCGGCAACGCGCGGAGCAAGCGTCTGCTGGCAGTTGTCGGCACGCTCGCGGTCTTCGGCGGAGTTGTCGCCGTGACTCAGATTTCGTCGGCCCAGGACCGGCGGACAAATAAGCCACGTCCGGCTTCCGGGCAGTGCGTGGAGCCGAGCCCGGGCGCGACCGCGCCGACCGGTGGCGGCTCGACCAGCCGGACCTGGCAGAACGGTCGGTGGGTGCGTAACCACTGGGGTGACGGACAGCAGTCGGTCCCCGAGTGCGAGGACGGCAAGGACGGCACTGTGGGTACCGGCACGGCCATCGCCTGTCCGGACGTGGCGGCCAAGCTGCCGCAGGTGCCGAACCGGGCGCGAGCCGAGGTGGACCGCAACCTCGCCCAGTTGCAGACCCAGATCGCCGAGGCGGACCGCCGGCTCGCCGCCGAGGGCAACAAGGGTGAGGCGTTCATCCGCAACGCGATCCTCCAGCCGTTGGCCGGCAAGCGCCGCGCCGTGCTGGACCGGATCACGACCGCCATCGACCGGGCCGGACCTCGGCCGCAGGGCCTCGCGCAGCTCGCCGAGTGCCAGGTGCAGCCCACCGGCGGCACGGGCGGCAACAACGGCGGCGGCACCACGCCCACCACCACCCCCGGTGGCGGCAACAACGGCGGTGGCAACAACGGTGGCGGGAACAACGGCGGTGGCACCGCACCCGGCGCCGGGCTCGGCGTGCTCGCCAACGACTGCGACGAGAGCCGGCTCCAGCCGCACGACGGTTTCCAGAACGGCAACCGCTGCGTGAGCACCGAATTCGGTGAGGTCGGCGCGGCGGCCAACAACCCGTCGCTGCTGATCACCCAGTTCCCCGAGCAGGTCGGCCAGAACCAGCCCTTCACCCTGCGGGTCAGCACCCGCAACCTGGTCCGGGACCGATTCCTGGCCGCCGGTCAGGGTGGTTACTACGTGGAGAGCTCGCTCCTCAACGACCAGGGCCTGGTCCGCGGTCACTTCCACACCGCGTGCCGGATGCTGGACAGCCTGACCGCTCCGCCGGAGCCGCAGGAGGTGCCGGCGTTCTTCGTCGCGACCGAGGACGGCCGCGGTGGGGCCCAGCCCGACGAGGTGACGATCCAGATTCCGGGCCTGCCGGAGTCCGGTACCGCCCAGTGCTCCGTCTGGGCCGGTGACGGCTCGCACCGCCTGCCGATGATGGAGCGGGCCAACCAGACCCCCGCCTTCGACTCGGTGCGCATCGACGTCAACTGAGCTGACCTACCAACGGTGGCCGGCCACCCGGGGCGACAACCCGGGGTGGTCGGCCACCGCCTCACTTCGGGTGCCCGGACAAACGACGGGGCCCCGCCGTTTCCGGCGGGGCCCCGTCGAGTCGCGTCAGCGGCTCTTGTACGCCTCGACGACCTCAACCGGGATCCGGCCGCGCTCGGAAATCTTGTAGCCGTTCTTGACGGCCCATTCCCGGATGGCCCGGTTCTGCTCCCGATCCATTCCCGCGCCGGCGGGTCGCCCCGGTCGCCGGACTGAACGGGCGCTCTCCACCGGGCCGCGCCCGATCCGCCGACCCGCATTGATGTACGGATCGAGCGCCTTGCGCAGGACGCCGGCATTCTCGTCGGAGACATCGATCGTGTAGGCCACGCCGTCGAGACTGAACTCAACCGTTCGGTCGGCCTTCCCACCGTCGAGGTCGTCGGTCAGGACCGTGATTACTTTTCTCGCCATTGCCGATTACTCCCTGTGTGCGGCGGGATGTGTCCAAAGTCTGACCTACCACCCCGGTAATCCGCAACAATATGCCTTCCATTCATTCGGCGCGTCGCGATTCTGTTACCGAGCAAAACCGTGAATCGGTTCGGTGTCGAGGCGTCATTCCCCGAGGATGCCGCTGTGGCCGGCGACGGCAGCCGCCTCGGCCCGGTTCGAGACCCGCAACTTGCGCAGCAACGCGGCGGTCATCCGTTTCACCGTCCGTTCGGAGACGTGCAGTTCTTCGGCGATGTCGACGGTGCTGCGGCCGGACGCGATTCCCCGCAGCAGCCGCCGTTCCTCGCCGTCCAGGTCGACGGGCGGGGAGCGCGTGGGTCGTAGCATGGCGCGCAGCAGTTCGGCCGGCAGCACTGCCCAGCCGTCGAGGATCGCCAGCAGCGGTGGCAGCAGCTCCTCCGGTTCGCTGGTCTTGGGCAGGAACCCCTCCGCGCCGGCCCGCAGCGCCTCCACCGCTGGCCCGGCGTCGGCGGAACCGGACATCGCGACCACCCGTACCCGTGGGGTGGTCCGCCGGATCGCGGCCACCGCCCGGATGCCGCCCGGCGGCGGCATGTGCAGGTCGACCAGGGCCAGGTCGGGGCGGCAGTTGCTGACCAGGGCCGCCGCCGCGGCGGCGTCGCCGGTCGAGGCGATGACCTCGGCGCGGCCGTTTGTGGTGATCGGGAGCAGCAACTCCAGGCCGCGGACGAAAAGAGGGTGATCGTCCACGACGACGAGTCGCAAGGTGGAGGCTCCCGGCATGTCTGCGCCGTTCCCCAGCGGGTACCGATCATGCGGGTTCGCACCGAACGAGGGGAGTCGGGTGGATGCGCGTACGGCACGGTCTGCGGGACCTGCTGCGAGGGTTGCGCCCGATTGAGCCGACACCGGGCAGGAAACAACCGACGGCGGCCGATTCGGAGTTGCTGCTGCGGGTGTTGTGCCACGAGTTCCGGACGCCGATCAGCACCCTGACCTCGCTGACCCGCGCGTTGGCCGACGAGCGTCAGGAGCTGACCGGGGACGACCGGCGGGCGCTCACTGAGCTGGCCCGTGACCAGGCTGCCCACCTGCAGAGCCTGCTGCTTGACGCCGCTGCCGGCACCGGCGTGCTGACGCCGACTCCGCAACCGGAGCCGGCCGTCGCGCTGGCGGGCATCCTGCGGGAGGCCGCCGCGCTGGTGCCGGTCGGCCGCCGGCGGGCGCGGGCCACCCGGTGGGCGGCCTCCTGCCCGGTACCGGCCGGACGAACCCGTCAAGTCCTGGTCAACCTGGTGCAGAACGCGTTGCGGCACGGCCCGCCGGACGGACAGGTCGGGCTCTACGCGACAGTGCGCGGCCCCAGCCTGAGCATCCTGGTCACCGACGAGGGTCGGGTCGATGATGCGCTGCTGGTCGCGCTGCGGCGTCCGGCGCCGGCCGTCGGGATGTCCGGTCTGGGTCTGTGGATCGCGCGGCAGCTCCTCGCGACGGACGGGGGAGCGTTACGGGCGCACCGGCTACGGCCCCGTGGAGTGGCGTTGGAGGTGCTGCTGCCGGTGGCTCGCCCGGTGCGCTGACCCGAGCGGGACACCGGTTGGCCCGCTCGGGTCAGCGGGGCGGGAACGGCCTCGCTACCTGTTTCCGGTACCGAGGAGGTTGGATGTTCAGCCACGTCAAGGATCTGCAGTTCGAAGCCAAGCCGGACGGCCCGGACGCGGCGTTCGCCCGTCGTTTGCAGGAGGTGTTGGGCGGCAAGTGGGGCGAGATGACTGTCGCCAACCAGTATCTCTTCCAGGGTTGGAACTGCCGACTGCCCGGCAAGTACAAGGACCTGCTGCTCGACGTCGGCACGGAGGAGATGGGCCACGTCGAGATGATCGTCACGATGATCACCCGGCTGTTGGACAACGCGCCGCTTTCGCTGACCGAGGGGATCGCGGAGGACCCCGGAGGCGCCGCGACCTACGCCGGTGAGAACCCGGCGCACTTCATTCACGGTGGTGGTGGGGCCCTGCCCACCGATTCCAACGGGGTGCCGTGGAGCGGCGCGTTCATCACCGCCAGCGGCAACCTGTTGGCCGATTTTCAGCTCAACGTCACCGCCGAGGCGCAGGGTCGGCTCCAGGTCGCCCGGTTGTTCCACATGACCGACGACCCGGGCGTCAAGCAGATGCTGCGCTTCCTGCTGGCCCGCGACACGATGCACCAGAACATGTGGCTGGCGGCGATCGAGCAGCTCAAGGAGGACGGGCTGGAGGAGATGCCGGTGCCGGAGGCGTTCCCGGACTCGGGTGAGTTCACCGAGGAGTACGGCTACACCTACCTGGGTTTCTCCTCGGGCACCGACGCCGCCCAGGGGCGCTGGGCGTCCGGGCCCTCGCCGGACGGCAAGGGCGAGTTCCGGTACGACGACAACCCGCTGGCGAACGCGCCGGAACCGGTGCTGCCTCCGGGTGACCCTCGCCTGTACGGCACCAACCCCGGAGTGGCCGGCTCGGTGGTGAACGCGGTGAAGAGCAAGCTCACCTGAGGTGCCTCGTCGGGTCGCCCGCCGGTCCCGGGCGACCCGACGGCCGGGGAGAAGAGTGGTCTGGGTCACAGAGCGGAACAAGGGGAACGCTTTGTTACTTGAGTGAGACACGCTCAACTCAACGCGATGGCAGGTGTTCGATGGCAACTCTTCCGGTACTTCCCCTGACCGACGCCGTGCTGCTGCCCGGGATGGTCATCCCGGTGACCCTCGACCCCACCACCCAGGCCGCTATCGACGCGGCGCGTGCGACCGGCGACCGCAAGCTGCTGGCCGTGCCGCGCATCGACGGCGAATACGGCCCGGTAGGCGTGGTCGCCACCATCGAGAAGGTCGGCCGGCTGCCCGAGGGTGAGCCCGCCGCCGTCATCCGTGGCCTGTCCCGGGCCCGGATCGGCTCCGGCGTGCCCGGTCCCGGCGCCGCTCTCTGGGTCGAGGCGACCGAACTCGACGAACCCGCCCACGCCGGTCGGGCCCGGGAACTCGCCCGCGAGTACCGCGCCCTGGTGACCTCAGTGCTCCAACAGCGGGGCGCCTGGCAGGTCATCGACGCCGTGGAGCGGATGACCGACCTCTCCGAGCTGGCCGACTCGGCCGGTTACGCGCCCTGGCTGACGCTGGAGCAGAAGACCGAGCTGCTCGCCGCGCCGGACGTCACCGCCCGGCTGGAGCTGCTGGTCGGCTGGGTGAAGGACTACCTGGCCGAGCAGGAGGTCACCGAGCAGATCAACAGTGACGTCCGCGAGGGGCTGGAGAAGTCCCAGCGCGAGTTCCTGCTGCGCCAGCAACTCGCCGCGATCCGCAAGGAGCTGGGCGAGGACGAGCCGGACGGCTCCGCCGACTACCGGTCCCGCGTCGAGTCCGCCGAGCTGCCGGAGAAGGTGCGCGAGGCGGCCATGCGCGAGGTCGGCAAGCTGGAGCGGGCCAGCGACGCCTCCCCGGAGGCGGGCTGGATCCGTACCTGGCTGGACACCGTGCTCGAGATGCCGTGGGGCACGCGTACCGAGGACAACACCGACCTGGCCGCGGCTCGGGCGGTGCTCGACGCCGACCACGCCGGCCTGTCCGACGTCAAGGACCGCATCCTGGAGTACCTGGCGGTGCGCAACCGGCGAGCCGAGCGCAACCTCGGTGTGGTCGGCGGTCGCGGCTCCGGCGCGGTGCTCGCCCTCGCCGGTCCTCCCGGGGTGGGTAAGACCAGCCTCGGCGAATCCGTGGCGCGGGCGCTCGGGCGCAACTTCGTCCGGGTCTCCCTCGGCGGCGTCCGCGACGAGGCGGAGATCCGCGGGCACCGGCGCACCTACGTGGGGGCGCTGCCCGGTCGGATCGTCCGCGCGTTGCGCGAGGCCGGTTCGATGAACCCGGTCGTGCTCCTCGACGAGGTGGACAAGCTGGCCGCCGGCTACGCCGGTGACCCGGCCGCTGCCCTGCTGGAGGTGCTCGACCCGGCCCAGAACCACACCTTCCGGGATCACTACCTGGAAGTCGACCTCGACCTGTCCGACGTGCTCTTCCTGGCCACCGCCAACGTGGTGGAGTCCATCCCCGGCCCCCTGCTGGACCGGATGGAGCTGGTCACGCTCGACGGGTACACCGAGGACGAGAAGGTCGCCATCGCCCGCGACCACCTGCTGCCCCGGCAGCGGGAGCGGGCCGGGCTGACCGTCGACGAGGTCAGCGTCGCCGACGAGGCTCTCGCGCTGATCGCGGGGGAGTACACCCGGGAGGCCGGCGTCCGGCAGCTCGAGCGGGCCCTGGCCAAGATCCTGCGCAAGGTGGCGGTGACGCTGGCGACGGACCCGACCCCGGCACGCGTGGGCACCGACAACCTCACCGGTTACCTGGGTCGGCCGAAGTTCACACCGGAATCGGCCGAGCGTACCGCCGTGCCCGGCGTGGCCACCGGTCTGGCCGTCACGGGCGCCGGTGGGGACGTGCTCTTCATCGAGGCGACCAGCATGGAGGGCGAGCCGGGGCTGACCCTGACCGGCCAGCTCGGTGACGTGATGAAGGAGTCGGCGCAGATCGCGCTCTCCTACCTGCGCTCCAACGGGCGGCGGTTCGGCATCGACCCGAACGCTCTCGCGGGACGCCGGATCCACGTCCACTTCCCGGCGGGCGCGGTGCCCAAGGACGGTCCGAGCGCCGGCATCACCATGGTCACGGCCCTGGCGTCGCTGGTCACCGGTCGCCCGGTCCGCCCCGAGTTCGGGATGACCGGTGAGGTGACGCTCTCCGGTCGGGTGCTGCCGATCGGTGGGGTGAAGCAGAAGCTGCTCGCGGCGCACCGGGCCGGCCTCACCGAGGTGATCATCCCGGCGCGCAACGAGCCCGACCTGGACGACCTGCCGACCGAGGTGCGCGAGGCACTGACAGTGCACACCCTGGCCGACGTGGCCGACGTGCTCGCCCTGGCGTTGCGCCCGGCCGACGTGAAGACGCTGGACGGTCCGGCGCTCTTCGCGGTCTGACGCTCCGACCAATTGGGCCCCCGCCGTCTTCCGACGGCGGGGGCCCTTTCGGTACGCCGGGCAGGTCTACTGTCTCGTCTGCACCGTCAACCACCTCTCCGCCGCGAGGCGGCCCCCTGGAGGAACCCCCGTGAACGTGGTGCTCTGGATCATTCAGATCCTGCTCGCCGCCGTCTTCGCCGGCGTCGGGCTGGCCAAGCTGAGCCAGCCCAAGGACAAGCTGCGCGACGTGATGCGGTGGGTGGACCCGGTGCCGCCGTCACAGGTCAAGTCGCTCGGCGCGGTCGAGCTGCTGGCCGCCGCCGGGCTCGTACTGCCCGCTGCCACCGGCATCGCCACAGTGCTCACCCCACTCGCCGCCGTCGGGCTGGTCATCGTCATGATCGGCGGCATGCTGGTGCACCTGCGCGCCCGCAAACAGCAGGCCACCCAGGAGGGGCGTCGCACCGAGATCCAGGGCGCGGTCGCCTGCGCTGTGCTGCTCGTCCTCGCCGCCGTGGTGGCCTGGGGCCGTTTCGGCCCGTACGCCCTCTGATCCGTGCCGGCCGGCGCGCGACAATGCACAGTGGAGTCCGCCCGCCGCTCGAGGTGGCACTCAACGGGGGAGAGGCATGGAACCGATCGTGAGCGCACCTGATGCGGGACCGCCGGCAGTGCCACAACGGTCAGGTCCACCGGGCCGACGGTTGGGCCGGCGCTTGCTCTTCGCCGGCGGCGCGGGCGCCGCGGTGGCCACGACGGTGGCCACCCTCGCCGCTGCTGAACACGGCGGATCACCGCCCGTCACGACCGTGCGGGAGGCCCCGCTCAGCCTCCGGGACCCCAGGGTCGGCTGCCGGCTCGACGGCAGTGACGAGTCGGACAAGGTCACCACCGCGCTGAACCTGCTACCGGCCGGTGGTGGGGAGATCTTCCAACCGGTGGGCACCCTCGGTCTCGGGTCGGAGGTCCGCTTCCCGACGAGCGTGACCTGGACCGGCGAGAACATCGGCGCGGCGATCATCCAGCCGGCTCCGGGCTACACCGGTCGTCTGGTCTCGAGCGGCAAGTACAACCAAATCTCCAACGTGCACTTCTACGGCATGCGGACCTCCAACGTGCTGTTGACAGTCCGCGGCCCCCGGTCGACCTTCCACCACCTGCACTTCGGCAACTCGGGCAGCCACGCCATCGAGTTCCTCGGCACTGACGCCGACACCAGCGCCCACGCCAACAAGATCACCGATATCAACATCGAGGACTGCCTCGGCGTCGGCATCCTCGTGAACAAGGTCGCGTACGACAACGAGTTCCTCAACGTCTGGGTCGGTGAGTGCCAGACCGGGATGCGGCTGCTGGACAGCGCCTGCTTCTTCGACAACCTGCATGTCTGGGGTTGTCGGGGCAACGGCGTAGAGCTGCGCGAATCCGCCCATCGAAACATCTTCCAGAACGTCTACCTGGAGTCGAACGGCACCAGTGGCACCGGCAGCGGCGCGGACCTGCGGCGGGTCTGGGGGACCCAGTTCATCGGCGGCCGGCTGTGGCGCAACGCCACCAACGGCATCGAGGTCTCCTCATCCGCACGTACCCGGATCATGGGGCTCGACATCCACGACAACGGCGCCAACGGGATCCTGGGCCGTGACGCCGGCCTGTGCCAGGTGATCGGCAACCAGTTCTACGACGACGCGACACCCCGCCGCCAGGACCGACCGATCGTCACTGTCGGCACCAGCAACAACTGGATCGTCACCAACAACGTGATGCGGGCGTACGACCACCGGTCCGGTGGCGCGTCGCTGGCCGGCGCCAACAACGTGGTCGACGGAAACATCGACTAGCACCGGTGGGGCGGCGACTGCTCACGGTTCTCCCGCCGCCTCGCCGGACCTGTCGTCGGCGACCGTCGTGCTCCGGCGGTCGCCGACGTCGTGCTCAGCGCTCGTCACCGCCGCGGTCGCGGCGCACTGTGGCCTTGCGGCCCTTGATCGTGCTGGAGCGCAACCCGGAGATGACCTCGTCGGCCACCCCCTGCGGCACCTCCACCAGTGAGAACCGGTCGGCGATCTCGATCGAGCCGATGTCCCGGCCGCGGATGCCGGTCTCCCCGGTGATCGCGCCGACCAGATCCTGCGGGCGTACCCCGGCGCGTCGACCCAGGCCGACGAAGACCTGGACGGTGTTGCCGCCGCCGGAGCGTGGCCGGCCCCCGCCCCGCCGGTCGCCGCCCCGGCCGCCGGCCTCCGGTCGACCCTCGCGCGGCCCACGGACCGGAACCTGCGGGATCTCCTCCTCGTCGTCGGAGCCCGGCGACGTCACCTCGTGGGCCAGCTTCACGGCAGCGAGGGCGACCTCCATCAGGTCGAACTCGTCGGTCAGCGTCTCCACGATCACCCGGAACGGGTCGAGGTCGTCCTCGAGGAGGCTCTCCCGCAGGGCCGCCTGGGTCAGTTCCAGCCGCCGGGTACGCATGTCGGCCACGGTGGGGATCTTGTCGATGGTGATCCGCTGGCCGGTCACCCGCTCGATGGTCTTGAGCATCCGGTGCTCACGCGGCTCGGCGAGGGTGATCGCCACGCCCTCGCGGCCAGCCCGACCGACCCGACCGATCCGGTGCACGTACGACTCCGGGGCGGACGGCACGTCGTAGTTGACCACGTGGGTCAGCTGCTCGACGTCCAGCCCACGGGCCGCCACATCGGTGGCCACCAGCAGGTCGGCGGTGCCCGCCCGCAGCCTGCCCATCACCCGGTCGCGCTGCTCCTGGCTCATGCCACCGTGCAGCGCCTCGGAGCGGTAGCCCCGACCGTTCATCGTCTCGGTCAACCGGTCGACCTCTTCCCGGCTGCGGCAGAACACGATCGCCGCGGTCGGGGACTCCACGTCCAACACCCGACCCAGCGCGGCCGGCTTGTGCGCCCGGGTCACGATGTACGCGCTCTGCCGCACCCGGGGCGCCTCACCCGCTACCTGCTGCTCCCGGCCGATCTCGATCCGCACCGGTTCGCGCAAGTGCTGGCGGGCCATCCCGTCGATGCGCGACGGCATGGTGGCCGAGAAGAGCACCGTCTGACGCTGCGCCGGAGCGTGCTCCAGGATCGCCTCGATGTCCTCGGCGAAGCCCATGTCGAGCATCTCGTCGGCCTCGTCCAGCACCACCGTGGCGAGCCCACCCAGGCGCAGGGTGCCCCGGGCGATGTGATCGAGAGCCCGGCCCGGGGTGGCCACCACCACGTCGACGCCGCTGTCCAATGCCCGCAACTGCCGCCCGATCGGCTGCCCACCGTAGATCGGCAGGACCCGGGCGCCCAGGTCCTTGCCGTAGCGGTGGAACGCCTCGGAGACCTGTACCGCAAGTTCCCGGGTCGGCACCAGCACCAGCGCCACCGGGTCGCCGCCCTGGCGGTGTGCCGCCATGAGGTTCAGCAGCGGCAGCGCGAACGCGGCCGTCTTGCCGGTGCCGGTCGCCGCCTGACCCAGCAGGTCCCGACCCTCCAGCAGCGGTGGGATAGCCTCCCGTTGGATGGGGGTCGGCTCCTCGTACCCGAGGGCGGCGAGGGCGCCCAGCAGCTCGGCGCGTAGCCCGAGCTCGGTGAAGGCGCTCACCTCGTCGGTGCCGTCGGGGGTGGCGTCGATCGGTGCGTCGTGCTGTGCAGGTGCGGAACTCATGTGCCAAGCCTTTCATCACGCCGTCCGGGCCGTTGCGGCGACCGCCACAAGAGCTGTCTTCGGGCTCGTGCTGCGGCTGTTCCACGATCCCGGCGGCGGCTTGGGTCAGGCGTCGGTGGTCAGGATGGCCAGCACCATCACCGCGGCGAGGGCCACGTCGAGCACCACGCAGAACTCGGCGTAGCCGCGCGGCACCACCCGGCGGTTGCGGTGGTGCACCACGTCCCAACCGGCGTGCGCCAACCACCCGAACGCCACCAGCCAGTCGGCGGTCCGCCCGCCGGCCAGCACCGCGACCAGCGTCAGGGTGACCCAGACGGCCAGACCGGCGAGTTGGGTGGCGAGCACGCCCCGCCCGCCCAGCGTGCGGCGAACCATGCCGATCAGCAGGTAGCCGCCGGGCAACACCAGCATCGTCCACGGGCTGAGCACACCGGGGTCGACCCACATGTCAACGGTCAGCAGCAGCGCCAACCCGGTCGGCCAGTGGCGAGCGAGCGCCACCACGACCCGGTGTCGGCGTACCGGCGCCGACGCCTCGTGTCGGTGTCGGACCGCCACCAGCACCATCGCGGGCATCATCAGCAGATGACCGCCGAGCAGCAGCGCGTCGGCGTCGATAAGGCCGGCCCAGAACGGCACGAGCAGCAGCAGGAACGGGACGTACATCGCGGCGGCCATCTCGCCGACCGCGTGCCAGCGGTGCGCCCGGTAGCGCATCCCCACCGTCATCCCGACGGTCATGTTCGTGGCCATCACCAGTGCGGCGACCTCAGGCCGGGCCAGTGCGTCGCCGACGCCCAGAGCGGCGCCGGCCAGCTCCCACAACGGTGCCAGCAGCAGCATCCCGGCGACCATCGCCACTGCCATCTCACCCAGATGCCACAGCAGCCGGCGCCTGCTGCTGGCCGGTGCCGCGGCGGTCGGTGCCGGCGTGGGGGCCGAGGGGGTCGGCTCGTCGGTGGGCAGGGGCGCGGGCGACGGTACGGCGGTGAGGCTGTCCGCGTACATCCGGGTGTTTTCCATGCCTCGACCCTGCCGGTGCCCCCGGTGTGGCCGGCAGACCCGTTCGTCACGGGAAAACCGTGCGGGCCGCACGGCACGACCGTGACAGTTCGCACGGGTGGACAGTGCGCCGGGCGGTCCTAGGATCGGTGCGTGGCGAGCGAGGCGGTGACTCCCCGGGCGGACCGCCGGCTGCGCCGCGCCCGGCGGGCGACGCTGGTGTCACTGGCCACCGGCGTCTGGGCGAGCGTCCTGCTACCGGCGGTCGGCCTGACCCGCGAGCCCGACCCCGGCCGGGTGACTGTCGGCGCGGTCGGCATCCTCGCCTTCGTGATCGCCCAGACCGTCGTCCTGTACGCGGCCGTGACGCCGTGGCTCGACCCGCGCTGGCGGCGTCGGGCCGAGCTGAGCCTGGTCGGGGTGGCCGTGCCGACCGTTCCGCTGGTAGGCCCGGTGGCGGCCGGCAGCTGGCCGACGTGGGCCTGGCTCGGTGCGGCGCTGATCGGCATGACGCCGCTGCTGGTGCGGTGGCGCGCCGCGCTGGCGGTCGCGGTCGGCGTCCTGGCGGTGTCGGTGACGGTGGCCTTGTGGACCGGCGGTTCCGTTCCGCGCCACCTCGCCGTGACCGGTGGGATCGGCGCGGCGGTGGCCGCCGTCAACGGGCTCCAGGTCTGGTTCTGGGACCTGCTCGTGGAGGCCCGGCAGGGCCAGGCCGCCCAGGCCCGGCTGGCCGCCGCCGAGGAGCGGCTGCGCTTCGCCCGCGACGTTCACGACGTCCTGGGGCACCGCCTCACGGTGATCGCGTTGAAGGCCGAACTCGCCGCCCGGCTCGCCCCGGCGGACCCGGAACGGGCCGCGCGGGAGGCCGCCGAGGTGCAACGGTTGGCCGCCTCCGCGCTGAGCGAGGTACGGGAGACCGTGCACGGCTATCGGGCCGTCGATCTCGACGAACAGCTCACCGCGGTGGTGGGGGTGCTGCGCTCCTGCGGGGTGCGGTGCACGGTTCTGCCACTGCCGGTGGACCTGCCGCAGCCCGCCGCCATCGAGCTGGCGGCGGTGCTGCGCGAGGCGAGCACCAACGTGCTGCGGCACAGTCGGGCCGACTGGTGCCGGATCCGCATCGAACGGGAGGATGACGTGGCCAGGATGACGGTGGCCAACGACGGCGCCGACGACCGCGGCCCGGACGCGCACAGCCACGGCCTGCGCGGGCTGGCCGACCGGCTCGCCGCTGCCGGGGGCGAGTTGCGGGTACGCCGGGAGGACGCGATCTTCACCCTCGAAGCCACAGTGCCGGCGACGTCGTGATCCGCGTCCTGCTCGCCGACGACGAGGACCTGATCCGGGTCGCCGTCGCCGCGCTGCTCGCCCTGGAACCGGACATCGAGGTGGTGGCACACGCCGCTGACGGGTCCACAGCCGTCACCGCGGCGTTGGCGCACCGCCCGGACGTGGCAGTGGTGGACCTGGAGATGCCCGGCCTGGACGGCATCGCGGTAGCCGCCGAGCTGACCCGGGTCCGACCCGACTGCGCGGTGGTCGTGCTGACCGGGCACGGCCGCCCCGGGCACCTGCGCCAGGCGTTGACCGCCGGCGCCCGAGGGTTTCTGCCCAAGGGCTCGCCGGGTGGGGCGCTCGCCGACGTGATCCGCCGGGTGCACGCCGGAGGGCGTTACGTCGACCCGTCGCTGGCCGCCGACGCGTTGACCCTGCCCCCGTGCCCGCTGACCCCTCGGGAACTGGAGACGCTGCGGCTGGTGGAGGTCGGTGCCCCGGTCGCGGTGATCGCCCGTCGGGTGCACCTGTCCACCGGCACCGTGCGCAACCACCTCTCCGCCGCCGTGCAGAAGCTCGGCGCCGCCGACCGGGCCGAGGCCGTCCGTACCGCCCGGGACAACGGCTGGCTCTGACTTCGGTTGGCGTCCGCCGAGCAGGAGGGTCGCCGGCTAGCGTAGGCGCGTGCGTACGGTGGAACTGGTCTGCTCGCCCGGCCTGGAGGTCGCGGTCCGGGCGGTCTGGGGCCGGCTGGCCGCCGCCGGGTTGCCCAGCCTGGCCCGCAACATCCACCCGACCAACCGGCCGCACCTCACCCTCGCCGCAGTGGACGAGTTCCCGCCGGGGGTCGAGCACCGTCTGGCCGAGCTGTTCGACGCCGCGCTGCCGGTGCCGGTGACGCTCGACCGGGTCGTCGTCCTCGACGGCAGCGCCCCACTGGTCTGGCTCGTCCGACCCACTCCGGCGCTGACCGCGCTGCACGCCGCCGTCTGGGACGTTCTCGCCGAGGCCGACGGACACCGCCCGTGGCATGCGCCCGACACGTGGGTGCCGCACCTGAGCCTGGCCCTGCGGTTCCGCAACGCGGACCTGCGGTTGGCTCGTGCCGTCGCCGGTGGGCAGCGCCCGACGGGCGACTTCGACGCCGCTCGCAGCTACGACGGCACGGACCGCTCGGTGACCCCGCTGACCGGCCGCGGCTGAGGTCGTCTCGCGTCGTCCGGAGCCTCAGTTGCTGCCCCCACCGCCGCCTCCACCGTCGCCCCCGCCACTGAATTCGCCACCACCGCCGCCACCCGCACCGCCGGCGTGGCCGTGACGGCCGTCGAGGAAGGGCAGGTCGCCGCGAATGCCGGGTGGTTTGGGCCGCTTGCCCGGCCCCGCGAGGTGTTGCAGGCAGACCCGGCCGGAAACCGGGAAGCATTCGCCGCGACCTCCGCAGTCGGCCAGGTAGCGGTTGCCATCCTGGATGTCCAGTTCCTGGTCCACCCGGAAGAGCAGCGGAAGGCCGGTCGGGCCACAACCCTCGTCCCGGCGGCCGTAGCTCAGCGTCGCGAGCAGGAGAGGTCCACGATTGGCGGTGGTCGTGTCGCCGCTTGTCGCAGCCCTCGGCTGGGGGTGCGGAGGGCGCCCGAACGCGGCGTCGCAGAAGGTCGCGTAGTCCCGCGCGTGGAGGGTCAGCTCCTGCCACAGATCGTCCACGACCACCGACGGCAGCGACAGCTTCGCGTCGGGCTGGCGGGCGATGATCCGGAACCACTGCCGGGTCGCGGTTTCGACGAGAACGATGTCGTCGTCGCTGAGATGGGGATACCGGTTCCTGAGATGTTGACGTCCGCTGGCAGGAAACCGCAGGTCGGACACGGCACGGAGTCGGCGAGGGGTGCGGTCGCTTCTGAACTTCGTCCAGATCATCCGGTTACTTCTATCCGCCCGTGGTGCAGGCGCTAGGGCCCCGACTTGCCGAAGTGGCGCCGCGGCTCCTTCAGAGTAGGGCAGTGGGCAAGGAGGCCGGCCTGCCGTTTTCCTAGACTGGGGCGATGAGCGTTGGCACCGACGGTCGGGGGATGGCCGAGTTGGCCGCTCTGCTGGCCGACGGCACCCGGGCCAGCATCTGTGTCGCGCTGCTCGACGGGCGGGCGTGGACCGCCGGTGAGCTGGCCCGGCGCGCCGGTGTCGCCCCGTCGACGGCCAGCGACCACCTCACCCGACTCGTCCGCGGTGGCCTGCTCGTCGAGGAACGGCAGGGCCGCCACCGTTACCTGCGACTGGCCGGGCCGTCGGTGGCCCAACTGATCGAGGACCTGGCCGGGCACGCCCCGGCCACGCCCACACCGACCGGGTCGCTGCGCGCGGCGACCGCCACCGCCTCCCTGGCGTACGCCCGGACCTGCTACGACCACCTGGCCGGGCGGCTGGGGGTGCTGATGTACGACGCGCTGCTGGCCGAGCGCCGACTCGACCGGTCCAGCGGGTTGGCGCTCACGCCCGACGGGTGGGCCTGGGTGGCCGGGTTGGGCGTACCCGTCGACATGCTGCGCGCCGCGCGCCGCCCGGTGGTCCGCGACTGCCTGGACTGGACCGAACGCCGCCCGCACCTGGCCGGGGCGCTCGGCGCGGCGCTCTGCCGCCGCCTCACCGACCTTGGCTGGATCAGCCAGGGCGGCGGCCGCGCCGTCCGTCTCACTACCGCCGGCCGCCCCGGCCTGGCCGCGGCCCTGGCCATCCCCGAACACACCCTCGACGCGCCGGTGGGTTCGCCACCCACGAGCGGCCGCGCCTGACCGGCGAGCGGCGGGTGACCGCACCGGGATCGTTCGGTGTGGGGCGAACGGTTCGCGCTCTACGGTCGGGCGGTGACTGACGACTGGCCGCATATCGCGCCCGCTCCGGGAACACCGGCGTGTGGGCCACCCTCGTTCCAACCGGAGAGCGGCTGGTGGATGACCCGGCACGCCGACGTACGCGCGGCGCTGACCGACAGGGCGTTCCAGGTGCCAGCCGTCGACACCGGTCCGCCCGGCACCCTCGCCTGGCTGCGCGCCACTGTCAGCCGGTTCAGTCCACCGCGACGGCACGCCGACCGTCGAGCGGTAGCGGTGAGCGCACTGGCCCCGCTCGATCCGGACGACCTGCGACTGGATGCGGCGCGGCTGACAGTGGCCGTCCTCGACCGCGCCGACGACCGCGTCGACGTGATGCGGGAACTGGCCCGGCCGGTGCCGCTGCGGACGTTGGCCGATCGCCTCGGTTTCGCTGATCCGGCAGCCGCCGGGACGGCGGTCGTTGTCGTCGCGGCGGCGTACCACCCGGGGGTGGACCCGGCCTTGACCGCGCGGGCCGACCGGGCGGTGACGGCCCTGCTGGCCCTCGCGCCGCAGGGTCCGCCGGAGGTACTGGCGAACCTGATCGGTCTGCTGGTCCAGGCGTGCGACGCGACAGCCGGCCTGATCGGCGCCGCCGCCCATCACCTGCTGAACCCGGCGGTTCCGCGAGCGGCGGGCACGGTACCGACCGCCGACCTGCTGGCCGAGGTGCTGCGCCTCGATCCACCGGTTCGGGCCACCCGACGGGTCACCGTCGACGGGGTACGGGTGGGCGGGCAGGATCTGCCGGCGGGCAGTCCGGTGCTGCTGCGCTTCGACGCGGCCAACCGTGACCCGCAGGCGTTCACCGAGCCCGCGACGTTCCGGCCCGGTCGGCCCGGTGCCGGGCTGTTGACCTTCGGGACGGGGGAGCGGGGTTGCCCCGGCGACCGGCACGCCCTGGCGCTGGCCAGCGGGGTGCTCGACGTGCTGCGGGAGAGGTGCCGGCGCAGCCCGACCCTGGTGCGCCACGAACCGCACCCGACCCTGCGGGTGCCGACAACTCTGGAGGTGAGCGTCCGATGATCGAACGTTGTGCCGCGTTCCACGCCCTGCACCACGCCGGCCACCCCCTGCTGTTGCCCAACGCCTGGGACCACGCCTCGGCGGCGGCGCTCGCCACGCGTGGACATCCGGCCGTCGGCACCACCAGCCTCGGGGTTGCCGCGACCGCCGGCCTTCCCGACGGCACCGCGGCCACCGCGGGGGAGACCCTCGCCCTGGCCCGCCGGCTGGCTCGGCTGCCGGTGCTGCTCAGCGTGGACGTGGAGGCCGGGTTCAGCGACGACCCGGTCGAGGTCGCCGAGTACGTGGCGGAGTTGGCCGGGCTCGGCGTGGTCGGGATCAACCTGGAGGACGGGCGTGCCGATGGCAGCCTCGCCGACACCGAGGTCGCCGCTGCGAAGATCGTGGCAGTGAAGGCGGCGGTGCCGGAGCTGTTCGTCAACGCCCGCACCGACACCTGGTGGCTCGGGGTGGACGACCCGTTGCCGCGGACCCTCGCCCGTGCTCGTGCCTACCGGATGGCCGGTGCCGACGGGATCTTCGTGCCCGGGACTGTCGACCTGGAAACCCTGCGCGTCCTCACCGAGCGGATCGACGCTCCGGTGAACGCGCTGTACCAGCCCGGCGGCCCAGGGTTGGCTGAGTTGGGCGGCGCCGGGGTGGCCCGGGTCAGCACCGGCTCGCTGCTGTTCCGGGCCGCGCTGGGCGCCGCGCTCGCCGCCGCCGACGCCGTCCGCGACGGCGGGCCCACCACACCGGTGGGACTTCCGTCGTACGCCGAGGTGCAGGCTCTGGTGCCGACGGATGGCGACTGACGGTGGCTGCCGGCGGGCGGCGGTGGGTGGTGTGTTGGTTGGTGCCTTTGGAGCTGAATCGTTTGTGACATCACGGGCCTGACCGGGGCATCACGGCCCGCTCGCGAAGCCGGCGGCGTTGATTCGTTGACGACATCAGCTCCAGAGCGCCAAACCCAAGGATCACCTGGGGTACGTCGTCCACGCTCCGTTAGGGGGGAGATAGGAGGAATGTTCGGTCCGTTCCGGTCCCGATGATTACGGTGTGTTTCAGGGCGATCCACCCAGTGCCGTGACCGGAGAGAGGGACCCGTCATGCGAGTGCCCAGCCGTAGCCCGGGACAGCAGCCCGGCTCGCCTCCGTCGCCCACCGCTCCGGCCCGCCGTCGACCCTCCGGTGCGACCCCGCGCCGCGTTCCCGCTCCTGCCCCCGACCTGCCCGCTTACCGGGCCGCCGTCGCCGAACTGCTGATCGAGGTCGGCGCCCTGGCCGACGCGGCGAGCACCCGGGCCCGGCAGGTGCTCATCGACGAACGGCTGCGGGAGCCGGCACTCGCCGCGGTCCTCGACGCCACGCCCCAGGGGCTGATCGGCGCGCGCGAGACGTTGCTGCTGGAGATGGCCCGCTACCAACCGAACGACCGCACCTCGGCTACCGACCTCAGCGCGCTGGTCCGGATCTACCTGCTCTCCCGCATCGACGTGCTGTGGTGGCAGGACGCGCCGACCTTCGTCACCGACGACCAGGTCAACGGCAGCCCCGAGTTGGTCGACCTGGAGTGGTTGCGCCGCCGCGACCTACTGCGCTTCCGCTACCAGGAGCAGCCCACCACGATGATGGGCCGGGCCGCCCGCGGGCTGCGTCGCCGGCTGCGACCCGACGCCACCCCGCGCACCGCCGGCCTGCTGTTCCGGCGCGCCCGGCGCGAGGTGGTGGCGCTGCTCAACGACATCGGACGGCAGTTCAGCGCCGTCGCGCCGCCGGCCACCCCGCCGCTCTGGGTGACCAGCCTGGTCCGCAGCGCCGAGCACCAGTACCGGCTGCGCCGCCTGGGCTACGCGGCGATGCTGCCCAGCGGGCACTGCCTCGGCTACTCGGCCGACGTCGAGCTGGCCTGGTTCGAGCGTTTCGGCGCGCGCGACGCCCTGGCGGAGCTGCTGCTGAGCCGGCAGGAGGCCGGTGAGCTGAACGTGATCGACGAGGGTCAGGCTTGGCACCTGTGCCTCGCGCCCACCGCCCGGCGTCGTCTCCGCCGGGCGTACGAGGCTGAGATGGGGGTCTGAGCCGGTGTGCGGCATCGCGTTGAGCATCGGCCCGGAGGCCGACCCGGCCACCTTCCGGCGGATGCTCGCCGTCCTGGCCCCGCGCGGTGAGGTCACCGAGACCCGGTCCGAGAGTGGGCTGCTCGCCGGCACCCGGCGGCTGCGGGTCGTCGACCGGGACCGGGCGGTGCAGCCCTGGACGTCGACCGACGAGCGTTGGCTGCTCTGCTTCAACGGCGAGATCTTCAACTACCGGGAGTTGCGGGCGCAGCTGACCCGCCTGGGGCAGGCCTTCCGCACCGAGAGCGACACCGAGGTGCTGCTCGCCGCGTTCCAGCAGTGGGGCGAGGCGGCGGTGACCCGGCTCCGCGGTGAGTACGCCTTCGCTGTCGTCGAACGGACCACCGGCCGGGCGTACCTGGCCCGCGACCCGCTCGGGGTCAAGCCGCTGTACTGGTCCCGTCGACCCGGCTGCCTGCACCTCGCCTCCGAGGTCAAGGCGCTCGTCGGGCACGGCGCCCCGATCGCCGAGGTGCCGCCGGGGCACCACGGCTGGGCGGAGGCGGACGGGCACGTGCGACTGAGCCCGTACGTCGACCTGCTCACCATCGGCGACGGCCTGCCGGTCATCGACGACCCGGACGAGGCCGCGCTGCTGGTCCGCGCCGCGCTCAGCGACGCGATCCGGATGCGGGTGGAGACCGACCTGACCGTCGGGGTGGTGCTCTCCGGTGGGCTGGACAGCTCGTTGACCCTGCGGCAGGTGCGCGACATCCACCCGGACTGCGTCGCGGTGACCGTCGGCGTCGCCGACAGCCCCGACGTGGCGTACGCCCGGCGGCTCGCCGCCGACCTCGACGTGCCGCACGTGGTGGTCGAGCTGAAGCCGCGTGACATCCGGCTCGCCGACGTCCGCGAGGCCATCCGCATCTCCGAACTGACCGAGTACGGCGACATCATCAACGCGGTCGTCTCGGTGCCGATCTTCCGGCGGCTCCGCGACCTCGGCATCAAGGTGGTGCTGACCGGTGACGGCTCCGACGAACTGTTCGGCGGGTACCCGATGTACCGCCAGGTCGCCCCGGCGGCGGCCCGCCGATTATTTCTGCACCGGATCCGCAACCTGTGCCGCACCGAGTTGCAGCGCGTCGACCGCGCCGCCATGGCATACGGCGTGGAGGCCCGGGTGCCGTTCCTCGACCTCAGCGTGGTGGAGCTGGCGATGCGGTTGCCGGTGGACCTGAAGCTGCGCCACGGGCAGGAGAAGTGGATCGTCAGGCGGGCGTTCGCCGACGTGCTGCCCGACTACATCCTCCGCCGTCCGAAGAACCCGATGTCGTACTCGTCGGGGTTGCACGAGCGGGTCCGGCTGTACAAGCCGCTCTTCGCCCGGTTGCACCGCTCCTTCGGCTACGACCTGCAGGAGCCGGTCCGTCGGGACTTCGACACCGTACTGAGCCGCTGCGGGAACGATCTGGACCGGGCCATCGCCGACGGGCTGACCCGACCCGACTACACGGTCCTGGAGCACGCCCGCGACCTGGTCGGCGCGGCCAAGTGGAACGCCGCTCCGATGGTCCGCCGGCTGGTCGGCCCGCGCCCCGCACGCCACTGACGGCCGTCCCGCACGCCACGCTTGACTCTGACACGGTGTCAGGGACGAGTGTGAGGGGACCATGTTCACCATCGGAGACTTCGCCAGACTCGGCCGGGTGTCGGTGCGGATGCTGCGCCACTACGACAGCATCGGCCTGCTGCCCCCCGCCAGCGTCGACCCGCACACCGGCTACCGCTTCTACCGCGCCGACCAGCTGCGCCGGCTCAACCGGGTGATCGCCCTCAAGGAGTTGGGCCTCACCCTCGAACAGGTGCGAGCGATCGTCGACGACGCGGTCGACGTGGCCGAGCTGCGCGGCATGCTGCGGCTGCGCCGGAGCCAGCTGGCGGAACAGTTGGCCGCCGACACGGCCCGGCTCACGGCTGTCGAGGCGCGGCTCCGAATGATCGAGTCGGAGGGTCGGATGACCACCCAGGACGTCGTCCTCAAGGAGATCGCGCCGGTTCGCGTCGCGGAGCTGACCGCCGTCGCGCCCAGCTACCAGGGCGAGGACATCGGCCCGGTGATCCAGCCGCTCTACCCGGAGTTGTTCCGTCGACTGGACGCCGCCGGAATCACGCCGACGGGTCCGGGCATCGCCTGGTACGAGCCCGCCGACTCGGGCGGCGACGCTGTCGTCGTACACGCCGGTGTGCTCGTCGACGCCGAGCCGTCCGCGGCGTCCGACGTCACGGTGCGCGACCTGCCGGAGCTGCGCAACGCGGCGACGATCATCCATCACGGTGCGATGGACGACGTCGAGCCGAGCATGCAGGCGCTCGCCCGGTGGATCGAGGAGAACGGCTACCGCACCGACGGCTTCGCCCGGGAGGTCTACCTCGACTACTGCCCGGACACCCCGGAGAAGGGCGTGACCGAACTTCAGGTCGCCGTGTACCGCGACTGAGCCCTCAGCTCACCAGCAGCAGCGCGCCGACCGCGGCGAGCGTCGCGGTGAGCGCGAGCAGGGTGCTGGTCAGCACGAACCGGGCCACCGGCACCGCCACCCCGGCCGCTCGGCAGCGCTCGAACCACAACAGGGTGGCCAGTGAGGCCCAGGGGGCGGCCAGCGGGCCGACGTTGGTGCCGATCAGCAGGGCCAGTAGGCGGGTGTGGTCACCGGTCGGCAGCACCGACTCGCCGGCCAGGTAGGCGGGCAGGTTGTTCACCGCGTTGGCGAGCAGCGCTCCGGTGCCACCGGCGCGCAGGGCGCCCAGCGCGCCACCGTCGGTGCCGACCAGGGTGCCGACCAGGTCGTCCAGCCCGTGCCGGCCGAGGGTCTGCACCACCAGGAACAGGCCGGTGACGAAGAACAGCAGGCGTACCGGGACCAGCCCCGGGCGCAGCGTGGCGGGGGAGCGGACCAGGAACCCGAGCAGCACCAGGGCGAGCCCGACGGTGGAGGCGATCTCGATCTCCACGCCGGCGAGGATGCCGGCGACGAAGATCAGGCAACCGGCGAGCGCCGTACGGTGCAGCACCGGGTCGGCCGGCACGTGCCGGGTCGGCGGGACGAAACGCCCGCCGGCGGGCCGCTCCCGGCGCCACCACCCGAACCAGAGCAGGGCCATGGTGACCGTCACGGCGGCGAGCTGCGGCAATGCCATCCGAGCCGCGTACGCCAGGGGCGCCAGCCCGACCCGGTCGGCGGCGAGCAGGTTGGTCAGGTTGGACACCGGCAGCAGCAGGCTCGCGGTGTTCGCCAGCCAGACCGTGGTGACGGCGAGCGGGGCGGCGGGGATCCGCAGGTTCCGGGCCAGCGCGAGCAGCACGGGGGTGAGCAGCACGGCGGTGGTGTCGAGGTTGAGCACGAGAGTGGTCAGCGTGGCGAGAGCACCGCAGAGCAGGAACAGCAGGGCCCACCTGCCCCGGGACGCGATAGCCAGTCGGCTGGCCAGCACGTCGAAGACACCGGCCACGGCGGTCAGCTCGGCGAGCACGATCACGGTGCCGAGGAACAACAGCAGCGGCAGGATCCGGTGCAGGGTGGCGGTGGTCTCCGCGCGGGGGAGCAGCCCGCTCAGTGCGCAGGCCGCCCCGACCACGGCGAGGACGGCCGCCACCAGGTCCAGCGGGTGGGGCCGCCGACGCGTGGTCGGTTCGGGCGGGGCGGCAACTGTCACGTCTGTTCACGTTGGCACAGCGTTTGGCCAGCCGGTTCGCAACCCCCGTCCTGGTGACGGGCCCCACCGTGCCCGCCCCCGACGAGTCTGGCGTGCAACGGTGCCGGGCCCGGCCTCCGACGATCGGAGACCGGGCCCGGTGTGGTGCGTGGCGCCTACCAGCCCAGGTAGCTGGGCTGGGTCTGCACGTTGAGCTCCTGGTAGCGGGTCAGCTTGGCCGACCAGGTACGCCAGTCGTTCAGCTCCAGGACGTCCAGGCCCTTCACCATGTCGTTGGAGTAGATGTGGCCGTTGTAGTAGTACGCGGACCAGGTGCCGCCGCCGACGAACGTGTCGGCCGAGAGCGGGCCGCGCTCCCAGAAGGCGATCTCCTTCGGGTTGGCCGAGTCGGTGAAGTCGAACACCGAGATGCCGCCCTGGTACCACGCCTGGACCATGATGTCCTTGCCGAGCACCGGGATGAGCGAGCCGTTGTGGGCCACGCAGTTCTCGGTGTCGGCGTTCGCCCGGGGGATCTTGTAGTAGCTGCGGAAGGTCATCGTCCGGGCGTTGCCGCGGCCGGCGATGTCGTAGATGGCGTCCGCGCCGCGGTTCGGGCCGACGGTCTCGTTGCAGGTCGCCGCCCCGCCGCCACCCAGCTCGTCGGTGAAGATCACCTTGGTGCCGGAGTTGTTGAAGGTGGCCGAGTGCCAGAACGCGAAGTTGACCTCGTCCCGAACCCGGTTGATGACCCGGGGAGCCTCGCGGTTCTTGATGTCGAGCAGGATGCCGTCACCCATGCAGGCGCCGGCGGCCAGGTCCTTCGACGGGTAGGCGGTGATGTCGTGGCAACCGGTGGTGGCCGAGCCGGTCTGGCTGCCGGGGAAGCCGCCGTCCGGGAAGAGGTTCGGCGTCGCGACCACTGCCGCGTCGGTCGGCTTCTTCACCGGCACCTTGATGATGGAGATGGAGTCGTGCGGCGGCTGGCAGTCCGGGAATTCGGCCCGCGGGCTGTACGACGACACGTACAGGTAGATGGCCTTGCGGTCCTTGCCCGGCACCAGGGTGTGGGTGTGGGAGCCGCAGGCCGTCTCGACGGACTTGATGTAGCGCGGGTTGGCCTTGTCCTTGATGTCGAAGACCTTGATGCCCTCCCACGAGCCCTTCACGTCCGCTCCCTGCGTGGTGCTGTTGCAGGAGTCGTCGCTGCGCGACGAGTCGGTGGAGAGGAACAGCAGGTCACCGTGGACGGAGATGTCGTTCTGCGACCCCGGGCAGAGCACCCGGGCCTTGACCGTCGGCGCGCTGGGCCGCGAGATGTCGTAGATGACGAAGCCGTTGTAGTTGCCGGCGAACGCGTACTTGCCCTGGAAGGCGATGTCGCTGTTTGTCGCGTCCAGCGGGGCGACCTTCGGCACGTTGGCGATCTGGCGCAGGTTGGGGCTGCTCACGATCTCGTCGACGCCGGGGATCGTGTTGGTGAGCGCGGGGGCCGGGGCCGCCTGCGACACGGTCTGGGCGTTGCTGGCCGGAGCGACGAGGGCGCTGGCGACGAGGAGGCCGGTCGTGGCGAGAGCCACGACACGCAGTTGTCGTAACCGTGGCTTGTGGAATCTGATCATCGGCGGGGGCCCTTCGCAAGGGGGAGACGATGGTTGACACGTTACCGTTCGACGAAGAACGTCGATGTGAGCTGGATCACATGAAAGCGGGTTCTTCAATGGATAGCATCGCGGTGACCTCGACTGCAGGGAGTGGCCCATGACCAACCGGCGCGCACGCATCCTGGCGGTCGTCACACTGGCTCTCGTGTTGCCGCTCGTGGTGTTCATGGTGATCCGCCTCGACGGCGACACCGGTACGAGCGCACCGCGGCCGGTCTCCGCGCCCGCCACCTCCGCCGCGTCGCCGCCGGCCAGCCCCGTCCCCACCGATCTGACCGTCATCGCGCCCGGCCGTCCGGGCGAGACGGCGGCTACCCGCCCGGCGCACGAGGTCCGCGACGCCGGTCCCGCCCCGCACAACTCGCTGGACGTCTGGTTCGTCCGGATGATGATCCCGCACCACGCGCAGGCCCTGGCGATGGCGGAGCTCGCCCCCGACCGGGCCGCCGACCCCGACGTCCGGGCTATCGCCGAGCGCATCCGGGCCAGCCAGGGGCCGGAGATGGGCATGATGCGCGGCTGGCTGCAGACCCGTGGCCTCCCGGCGGAGGTGCAGGGCCACGACCACGGCACCATGCGCGGCATGCAGTCGCCAGAGGCGATGCGGCAGCTCGCCGCGGCCCGTGGCGCGGACTTCGACAGGCTCTTCGTCCGGATGATGTCCGAGCACCACCAGGGCGCCATCGAGATGGCCACCAACCTGCTCACTGTCGGCTCCGACCTGACGCTCAACGAGTTCGCCAACGCCGTCGCCACCGAGCAGACCGTCGAGATCGACCGCATGCGCGAGGTCCTCGGCGGCTGAGCCCGGGCGCGGGGCACGAGGGCCGAGCGTCGCGGCACGTACGCTGGGTGACCGTGAGACGCACAGTGTTCGGTCGCCCGCTGCGCGGCGTCGCCTTCGACGTGGCCGTCGCCGCAATGGTGGTGCTCGTCTCCCTGGCCGCGGCGGTGAGCCAGCCGGGCGGTTGGGCGGCCACTGCTGTCGGCCTGGGGATGGCGGTGGCGTTGCTGTTCCGCCGCACCCATCCGAGCGCGGTGACGGTGGCGGTCGCGGCGCTCGCCCTGGTCCAGGTGATCGCCCGCTGGGGTCCGCTCATCTACGACGTGGCCGTCCTGATCGCGCTCTACAGCGTGGTGAAGTACGGCCGGCGGCTTCGCGACGGCGTACTGGCCGGAGCGGTCGCGGCCGTCGGCGTGCTGCTGGCCGCCGCGCAGACGCCCAACGTCATCCAGTGGTGGGTGACAGCGCTCTGGTATGCGCTGGTCACCGGGGCGGTGTGGCTGGTCGCGCTGAACGTGCGGACCCGCCGGCTCTACGTGCTCAGCCTCGAGGAGCGGGCCACCACCCTGGAACGCGAGCGGGAGGCCGAGTCCCGGGCGGCAGTTGCCGAGGAGCGCACCCGGATCGCCCGTGAGCTGCACGACGTGGTGGCCCACAGCATGGCCGTGATGATCGTCCAGGCGGACGGGGCCCGGTTCATGCTCGACCGGGACCCCGCCCAGGCGCGCACCGCCGTGAAGGTGGTCGCCGACACCGGCCGGCAGGCGCTGGAGGAGATGCGCCGCCTGGTCGGCGTTCTGCGCGACGCCGGTCCTGCCGGCGCCGACGGTGCCGACGGGCTGGCTGTGGCGGCCGATCCCGAGCACCGGCGCCTCGCGCTGGCCGAGCTGCCCGACCTGCTGGCCCGGTTCGACGACGCCGGTCTGCACGTGCGCAGCACCGTCACCGGTGCGCCACCGGCGCTGCCGCCGGGCCTGGAGCTGACGGTCTACCGGGTGGTGCAGGAGGCGCTGACCAACGCGCTCAAGCACGCGGGCGTCGGCGCCGGTGTGGAGGTCGTCCTGTCGTACACCGCCGAGGCCGTGGCGGTCCGGGTGGTCGACGACGGTCGCGGCCGCCCGCTGGTCAGCCCGGCGCCGTCCGGCGGTCACGGCCTGCTCGGCATGCGGGAGCGGGTGACCGTGTACGACGGCAGCCTCACCGCCGGTCCCCGACTGACCGGGGGCTGGCAGGTCGAGGTTCGGCTGCCGCTACCGTCTGAGCCGGCAACGGAGGTGATCGCGGCATGACGGTCCGGGTAGTGATCGTGGACGACCAGGCGCTGGTCCGCGCCGGGTTCCGGATGGTGCTGGAATCCCAGCCCGACCTGGAGGTCGTGGGGGAGGCGATCGACGGCGCGGACGCCCTGCGGGTGCTCGCCCGCACCGAGGCCGACGTGGTCGTGATGGACATCCGGATGCCCACCATGGACGGGGTGGAGGCGACCCGTCGACTCTGCGCCGAGCGGCCCGAGGGTGGCCCTCGGGTGCTGGTGCTGACCACCTTCGACACCGAGGCGGACGCGTTCGCGGCGCTGCAGGCCGGGGCGAGTGGCTTCCTGCTCAAGAACGTCCCGCCGGAGGAGCTGCTGGCTGCGATCCGGGTGGTGGCCCAGGGCGACTCGGTGGTGGCTCCGTCGATCACCCGGCGCCTGCTGGACCGGTTCGCCGGGCAGCTCGGCGCGGCCCCGAGCGCGGACCCTCGACTCGCGCAGCTCACCGAACGGGAACGGGAGGTGCTGCTGCTGGTCGCGCAGGGGCTGTCCAACGCGGAGATCGCCGCCCGGGTGCACGTGGCCGAGGCGACGGTGAAGACCCACGTCGGGCGGATCCTGGCGAAGCTCCAGCTGCGCGACCGGGTCCAGGCGGTGGTCCTGGCGTACGAGAGCGGGCTGGTCACGCCCGGCGGATGACACCGCGTACGACCTGGGTCGTAGCGACCGGCGGGCGCACCGCGACCCGGGGCGCACGCAGGTCGAGCGCGCAGGTGGAGATCGACAGACCGGTGCCGGCCATAGCGTCGGAGGGGTCCGATCCGCCACCTGCACCGGGAGCCCCGCATGATCCGCCTGACCCTGCGTTCGCTGCGCGCCGAGGCGCTGCGCATGCTGCTCTCGGCGCTCGCCGTCGTGCTCGGCGTCGCGTTCGTCGCCGGCACGATGATCTTCGTCGACGGGATGCGGACCGGGGCGTACGAGCGGGCCGGCACCTTCGACCGCCACACCGACCTGGGGGTCTACTCGGCCGGCCGGGAGGTGTTGCCCCCGGCACTGGTCGACCGGGTGCGGGCGGTCGACGGGGTGGCCGCCGCCGCCGGTGAGCTGACCAACACCGCCGGCATCGTCGGCGCCGACGGTCGGCCGGTGCTCGGCTTCACCATGCTCGTCGCCATCCCCACCGAGGACGCGCTGCGCTCGTACGACGTGGTGGCCGGCCGGTTGCCCGACCGGGCCGGGGAGGTGGTGCTCGACGCGCCGACGGCGGCCGAGCAGGGCTTCGGGCTCGGCACGGCGGTCCGGATCGGCGCCACCGGTGGGGCGGCCCGCCCGTACACCCTGGTGGGCACCGTCGACGTGGCCGGCACCGCCCGCGACGTCGGCGGTCCGTTCGTCGGCCTGGTCGGTCCGGACGCCCTGGCCCTCACCGGCGAGCGGGGCTACGGCCGGATCATGGTGGCGGCCCGACCGGGCGCCGACGTCGCGGCGCTGACCGAGAAGGTACGCGCCGTGTCCGGCGCCGAAGCCACTGTGAAGAGTCGCCAGCAGATCCTCGACGAGGCGGTGGAGGACGCGGTGCGCAACGTGGACCAGTTCCGCATGCTGCTGCTGATCTTCGTAGGGGTCGCGATCGTGGTGGCCGGCTTCGTGATCGCCAACACTTTCGCGATCGTGCTGGCCCAGCGCACCCGACGGACCGCGCTGCTGCGCCTGATCGGCGCCACCCGGGGACAGGTCTTCCGGTCCACAGTCCTGGAGTCGGCGGTGCTGGGGCTGGTCGCCTCCGCGCTCGGCGTGCTGCTCGGGGTGGCCCTCGCCGGCGGGTTGCGGCTGCTGCTGTCCCAACTGGACGTGCCGGTCACCGGAGGGCTGACAGTGACCGGTTCGACGGTGTTCACCGGACTCCTGCTCGGCACCGGGCTCACCGTGTGCGCCGCCCTGCTGCCCGCCTGGCGGGGGACGCGGATCGCCCCGGTGGCCGCGCTCACCGACGCCGCGGTGCAGCCCAGCCGGAGTGCTGGTCGGGTTCGGCTGAGCATCGGCGCGGTGGTCCTCGCGGTCGGGGTGGCAGCGCTGGCCGGCGCCGCTGGCGCCGGTCAGCTGCTCCTGGTGGCGCTCGGTGGGGTGCTCACCTTCTTCGGGATCGTGCTGTTCGGGCCGGTGCTCGTCCCCGCGCTGGCCCGGGTGTTCGGATGGCCGGTCCGTCGAGTGCTCGGCACCATCGGTGAACTGGCTGTCAACAACACGGTGCGCAATCCACGGCGGGTCGCCGCGACGGCCACCGCGCTGGTGATCGGTATCGGACTGGTCTCGGCGTTCATGGTCGGCGCGCGCAGCACCAAGGACGGTATCGAACGCAGCGTGGACGCCCAGATCGGGACGGACTTCGTGGTCAGCGGAATCGGTCAGGACCTGCCGGCCGCGCTCGTCGGTGAACTCGCCTCCCGTCCCGAACTGGGTGTGGTGCACGAGCAGCGCAGCACTGTCGTCGACGACGTCGAGATCCGCGCGGCGCACCCGGCGCTGATCGGCCGGACGCTGAGCGGGGTGCTGGCCGGCGACGCCGAGCGGGTCGGGCCGGGGCAGGTGCTGGTGCACAACGAGTTGGCGCGGGCCCGCGGCTGGCAGGTCGGCTCCCCGGTGACCGTCAGGGGGAAAGCGTTCCGGGTGGCCGCCGTGGTCACCGACGACACGCCCGGCGATGAGGTGCCCGCGGGTCACGTCATCGACCTGTCCGACCAGGACTTCGCCGCGCTCTTCCCCACCCAGCGCGGCTACCTGGCCGAGATCGACCCCGCCTCCGGGGTGAGCCCCGAGCGGGCCCGCGACGCGATCACCGCGGTGCTGGGCCGCTACCCGACGGTGAACCTGATGGACCAGGGCGCCTACAAGAAGATGCTCACCGGCACCGTGGACATGCTTCTCGCCTTCGTCACCGCGCTGCTCGGTCTGGCCGTGGTGATCGCCCTGGTCGGCGTGGCGAACACCCTGAGCCTGTCGGTGGTCGAACGGACCAGGGAGAACGCCGTCCTGCGGGCGGTCGGGCTCACCAGAGGGCGGATGCGGGCCGTGCTCGCCGTCGAGGCGGTGTTGATGGCGTTGGTCGGCGCGGTTCTCGGGGTCGGACTCGGCACCGCAGTCAGCGCGTCCACGATGGCCCTGCTGGACCGCCTCGGCGGGGACTTCCACGTGGTGCTGCCGCTCGGTCAGCTCGGGCTGATCCTCGGTGTCGCGGTGCTCGCCGCCCTGCTCGCCTCGGTGCTGCCGGCGCGCCGGGCGCTGTCCCGCCCGGTCGTCGAGGCGCTCGCCGACCAGTGAACCGGTCGCGGTCCGGACCGGCCGGGTCCAACCCTCGGCCACCGGACGGACATCCGCCGGCCGGTCCCGCCATCTTCCCCGGCGGCGGGACCGGCCAGCGGTGCCGGGTCTACAGGCGCTCGACCATCGGGCCGACGCACCGGTTGCGGGTGTCGAAGATGTAGCGGGCGTGCCTGACCACGAGGTCGTAGTCGAAGGTGTCATGGTCGGTGACCACCACCACCGCGTCGGCCGCCCGCACCTCGCGCTCGCTGAGCCCGACCACTGTGATCCCGGCGGGAATCTGGTGCGCCTCGGCGTACGGCTCGACGGCGTGAACCTCGGCGCCGAGGGCCTGCAACCGACGGGCCACGTCCACGGCGGGGGAGTCACGCATGTCGCCGGTGTTCTTCTTGTAGGCCAGACCGAGCAGCAACAGTCGGGCGCCGCTGACAGCCCGGCCGTCCCGGTTCAGCCCTCCCATGATCCGCTGCGCGACGTGTTCGGGCATCTCGTGGTTGACGTCATTGGCCAGCTCGATGAACCGGAACTGTCGCCCGAGGCGGCGCTTGACCTGCCAGGACAGGTAGCACGGGTCGATCGGCAGGCAGTGCCCGCCGACGCCGGGGCCGGGCCGGAACGGCATGAAGCCGAACGGTTTGGTCGAGGCGGCGTCGATCGCCTGCCAGACGTCGATGTCGAGGTGGTGCGAGAGCATGGTAAGCTCGTTGATCAGTGCGATGTTGACCTGGCGGAAGGTGTTCTCGATCAGCTTGGTCAGCTCGGCGACGCGCGTCGAGTCCACCGCTACGGTGCGTTCCACGAGGCGCTGGTAGAACTCGTCAACGCGGGCCAGCGCCGCCGGGTCCACACCGGAGACCACCTTCGGGGTGTTCTCCAGTCGCCAGGTCGGGTTGCCCGGGTCGATCCGCTCAGGGCTGTAGCCGAGGTGAAAGTCACCGGGGCTGGTCAGGCCGCTGGCCGACTCCAACAGCGGGCGCAGCAGCTCTTCGGTGGTGCCCGGGTAGGTGGTCGATTCCAGGATCACCGTGCAGCCCGGGCGTACGTACGGGCCGATACCGATGCCGGCCTGCTCGACGTAGCTCAGGTCCGGCGTCCCGTCACGCAGCGGGGTCGGCACCGTGATGACGCAGATGTCGAACCCGTCAGCGTCGGTGTACTCCGTGCTGGGGTGGTAACGGCCGCTGCCCAACGCGCGGCCCAGCCGGTCGGCCGGAATGTCCTCGACGAACGACTCGCCGGAGGCGAGCCGCTTCACCCGGTCGGCATCGACGTCGAGACCGACCACGTCGAGGCCCGCCTCGACGGCCCGCATGGCCAGCGGCAGTCCGACGTACCCCTGACCGATCACGACCAGCTTTTCAGCGCTCACCCAGGCTCCCGCGGCAGATGGTGTAAATAGCCTGCTGAGAGCCTAGAGGCGTCTTCGGCGTCGTAAGTCCGTTTTGGGGATATCGGTGCTGGTGGGACTGACCGGGGTCGGCGACAGCGGTCGGCTCAACCGCCCGCCGGCACCTCCGGATCGAGCGGCGGGCTGGAGGTGGCGGGTGGATCAGGAGGCGCGCTGGTCGGCGGCGGCGCGGCCGTCGTGGGCGCCGCGCTGGTCGGCGGTGCCGTGGTGACGCCCGCCGTCGGCGTCGGCGAGTTGGCGGTATCACTCGGCTGCACACTCGGTGTGGCGGAGACCGAGGCCGACGGGGAGTTGCCAGGGACGCGCGGCCGGTCCGGCCGGCCCGGCTCGACGCTGGTGATCTGCTCGTTCGCCGCGGGCAGGTCGACGGGACCGCTCGGCGCCACCGTCGGCGAGGTGGCCGGCAGATTGACCGCCGGGTTCTCACCGACGTGACGCGTCGCGGCCAGCGCCGCGCCGAGCCCGACCAACGCGACCAGCATGGCCGCCGCCGCGCCGACGAGCGGACCCCGCCGTCGCTGGCGCCCACGCGCCACCGCCGCGCCGGCCGGCACGTCCGTGCGGGTGCCCGGTCCGGCGTCGCGCAGCGCGACCGGCCCGACCATCGCCGTCGGCGGCTCGCCGCCGGTGACCGCCGTCCGAGCGGCCTCGGCCATCGCCGCTCCGCTGGTGAACCGCTCCAGCGGATCCTTGGCCAGGGCCCGCGACACCAGGGCGCGGACCGCCTCCGGTATGTCGTGCGACAGCTCCGGCGGCTCATCGTCCAGGTGCCGCACGGCGACCTGGAGCGGATTGTCGCCGGTGAACGGCGGACTGCCGGTCAGGCAGCAGTAGGTGACCGCGCCCAGGGCGTAGATGTCGGTGGCACCGCTGACCGGCCGGCCGGCGGCCTGCTCGGGGGCCATGTAGAGGGCGGTGCCCGGCACCGCGTTGGTGCTGGTGATGCTGGTGATGTCGGTGGAGCGGGCCACGCCGAAGTCCACCAGGACGACAGTGCCGTCCTCCTGCACCAGCAGGTTGCTGGGCTTGACGTCGCGGTGCACGATGCCGCCGCGATGCGCCGCGTTGAGCGCTGCGGCCGCCTGGGCCACGATCGACATCGTCTCGGCCACGTCGAGCCGCCCGGCCGCCTCGATCCGCTTGGACAACGGCTCGCCGTCGACGAACTCCATGACGAGGTAGTCCGCCCGCCCGCCGTCGGGGAGGTCGTCCGCACCGCAGTCGAAGACCTGCACGATGCCGGGGTGCCGCAGCGCCGCCATGATCCGGGCCTCGGCGCGGAACCGGGCGATGAAATCGGGATCGGAGACCAGCGCCGGCAGGAGAACCTTGACCGCGACCTGCCGGCCGAGGATCAGGTCGGAGGCACGCCAAACGTCGCCCATGCCGCCCGTGGCGACACGTTCGTCCAAGCGGTAGCGACCGCTGAGCACGACCTCCGATGACAACACCGCATTACCGTACCCAGAGTGGCGCGGGGCGGCGCGCCGTGGCAGGGCCGCCGGGCGGCTGGTTCAGACTGGCTGATCCGGCCTGACCTGTGTGGACGCTCGCCCTTCGTGACGCTGTGGATGTGTGCTGTCACAAAAAGCGACTATTTCCGTCGCTCGGGTCGTCCATGGTGGCAAGAAACCGCCTCCAGGCCTGGTTGGCGTCTGTTGCGTACTGGCCGTTACGACGACGCGCCGTCGAGCCGGGTTGATAATTGTCACTCTTCCGTGACACGACGCCGACTTGTCGCGTCGTGAGCCCCCTCTTAGCGTTAGCCCGGCTCGGGCCCTCCCGGCTACCTCGGCGCGTAGCGCGCCGATCGACCACCCTGGCGTTGGCCCCGGACACGCCGCCCCGACAATCGTTGTCGCGGGCAGAATCAGAGCGGTGGAGGGCGGTGCGGTGCTGGTGCTGATCGGGCGGACGACTCGTGCCGCGTGGTGTGCGCCAGCCCGGCTGGTCGGGCCGACACGCCTCGGACGATGCGTGGGCCGCGCATGACCGCCGACCTGTCGGAGGTGGTGACCGCCGCGCAGGCTGGGGACGAGGAGGCGTTCCGCTTCCTCTACCGCAGCCTCCAGCCCGGGCTACTGCGGTACCTGACCGCGCTCGTCGGGGCCGACGCCGAGGACGTCGCCTCCGAGACGTGGCTCCAGATCTCCCGTGACCTGCCCGGCTTCACCGGGGGCGAGTTCCGGGCCTGGGCGGTCACCATCGCCCGCAACCGCGCGATGGACCACCTGCGCCGGATGCGCCGCCGCCCCTCGCTCCCGGTCCCGGTGCAGGCGCTCGTCGAGCTCGCCAGCGACGCGGACACCGCCGAGCGGGCCAGCGAGACGATCGGTACCGAGACCGCCCTCGCGCTGATCTCCACCCTTCCGCCCCGCGAGGCCGAAGCAGTCCTGCTGCGGGCCGTGATCGGGCTGGACGCGGGCTCCGCCGGCCGGGTGCTGGGCCGACGGGCCGGCGCCGTGCGGACCGCCGCTCACCGTGGCCTACGCCGGCTCGCGGTCCTGCTGGAGCGGCAGAGCCCGGCCGAGTCCTCGTTCGGGACCGAGGGGGTGTCACCGCCGCGTGCGGGGAACGGCCCCGCAGTGCGGGCATCGCACGTCGAACCGGCGGACGGCTGACGTGAGGGGACTCCCGATGAACCCGTTCCGGCGGGCCGATCAGGCCGACACCGAGCGGCTGCTCGACGCGGCCCCTGCCCGGGTGGACGCCACGCTGGATCAGGCCCCCTCCGCCACGCCCACAGACGTGGACGCGCACTCACCTGAGGCGCGCCTGGGCGCCCGGAGCGAACCCCCGGCCGAGCCGGTGGCCGCGTTGCTCGCCGCGGCGGCCGGCCCCGTCCGTCCGGGCGAGTTGGCCGGGGAGGACGCCGCGGTGGCCGCGTTCCGGGCCGCCCGGGCCAACCCGTCGCCGGCCGTGCCGCAGCGGCCACGCCGTCGCCGGATGACCACCGGCGCGGTGGCCTGGATCGGCGCGGTGGCAGCTACCGCCACCGCGGGAGCCGCCTTCGCCGCGGTCACCCGGGATCGAGGGCCAGACCCGGTCGCACCCGCACCGTCGCGCCCGTCACCCTCGCCGCACCAGGGCGCATCCCGGTCGGCCGAGCCCGGCCGGTCGGTAGGCGCCGGCGTCCCGTCGTCTCCGGGTGCGCCGCCGTCCGTCACCGCCACGCCGCCGGCAAGTCCCACTGCCGTCGGCCAGGTGCACGGACTGTGCCGCGCGTGGCGGGCGAAGAAGCCCGAGCAGCGGGAGAAGGCGCTCCGCACGCCGGCCTTCCAGAAGCTGGTGACCGCCGCCGGCGGCCCGGCCGAGGTCGAGGCGTACTGCCAGCGGCTGGTTCCCGAGACGAAGCCGTCCGAGCCGGCGAAGGTCACGCCCTCCGAGTCGGCGAAGGGCAAGCCGTCCCCATCGGGGAAGGCCCCGCCGTCACCGCCGCGACCGGGCCACCCCGCCGACGGCTAACCGGTCGGTGGTGGGAGCGGTTTGGTTCCGCCCTGCTTCGGAAATTCGTCTGTTAGACAGAGGTTGGTGGCACCGTGCACGCCCCCGACGGTGTCGGTGGGTGGGTTTACGGTGGCACAGTGTGCCGGACCCGGCACACGGAGAGGGGGCCCGACCCTTGGTGACGTCATCCGACCTGGACCGCAGCGCCATCCTGCGCGAGTCCGCAGCCGCAGTCCGACACCTCGCCCGGATCTGCTTCAAGACCGGCCCACCCACTCACACCGGCGTCGAACTGGAATGGACCGTGCACGACGCCGCCGATCCCGCCCACCCCGTCGACGCGGCGCGGCTGCGGGCGGCGCTGGGGCGGCACAGCCCCGCCACGCTGGATGCCACCAGCCCAGCCGAGCCGCTGCGACATGGCGGCATGGTCACCCTGGAGCCGGGTGGCCAGTTGGAGATCTCCACCCCGCCCCGCCCCTCGGTCGCCGCGTTGATCCGCGCCACCGAAGCCGACATTGCCCAGGTCACCGACCTGCTGGCCGCCGCCGGGCTGATCCTCGGCAGCAGCGGCATCGACCCCCACCGACGGCCCCGCCCGGTGGTGGAAACCCCCCGTTACCGCGCGATGCGCGGAGCCTTCGACCGCCACGGCCCGGCCGGCCGCACGATGATGTACAGCACCGCCGGCCTGCAGATCTGCCTCGACGCCGGTGAGCCGGACCAGGTCGCCGACCGCTGGGCCGCGGCCCACGCGGTCGGGCCCCCACTGCTCGCGGCGTTCGCCTCCGCCGCTCGACACGCCGGGAGGCGCACCGGTTGGGCGTCCGCCCGAATGGCCGCCTGGCTGGCCATCGACCCGGCTCGGACCCGTCCGGTCTGGTCGCCCTCCCGGGCCGGGGACGATCCGACCGACACCTGGATCAGCTACGTGCTCGCCGCGCCGCTGCTCTGTCTGCGCCGGCGCGGCGCCGACTGGGCCGCGCCGCCCGGGGTGACCTTCGCCGACTGGCTCGACGGCGCGCTGCCACAACCGCCCACCACCGATGACCTCGACTACCACGTCAGCACCCTCTTTCCGCCGGTGCGGCCGCGCGGCTACCTGGAGCTGCGCTACCTGGACGCCCAACCCGGTCGCCGCTGGCGGCTGCCACTGGCGGTGCTGACCGCCCTGTTCGGTGACCCGGGCACCGTGCGCGAGGCGTACACGATCGCCACGCCGGTCGCGCACCGCTGGTCGGCCGCCGCTCGGCACGGCCTGGCCGACCCGGCGCTGGCCGCCGCCGCGGCGGCCCTGCTCGACCTGGCCTTGAGCACCATGCCCCGACTGGACTTGCCGGCCAGCACTCACGACGAGATCCGGCGAGGGATACGCCAGCGGCTGGCCGCCGCAGAGAGGAGAGACCAGTGAGCGCGAGGAGTGAGCCGGGGTTGCGAGCCTCGCAGTCGCGAACGGAGGACGGCCCAGTGAGCGCGAGGAGTGAGCCGGGGTTGCGAGCCTCGCAGTCGCGAACCGAGGACGGCCCAGTGAGCGCGAGGAGTGAGCCGGGGTTGCGAGCCTCGCAGTCGCGAACCGAGGACGGCCCAGTGAGCGCGAGGAGTGAGCCGGTTCGGCGAGCCTCGCGGGCGGGCCGGGTCGACGGCGAGCGGTTGCGCGACCACATCGCTGTGGAGTTGGCGCGGGCGCGCGCCCGTACCGCGTTGCTGACCGAGGTGGTCGACGACGTCGACCTGACGCGCCAGCACTCACCGCTGATGTCGCCGCTGGTCTGGGACCTTGCCCATGTCGGTAACCAGGAGGAGCTCTGGTTGGTGCGGGACGTCGGGGGCCGGGAACCGGTCCGGTGTGACATCGACGAGTTGTACGACGCGTTCAAGCAGCCGCGCCGGGACCGCCCCGCGTTGCCTCTGTTGCCGCCCGCGGAGGCGCGCGCCTACCTGGCCACCGTTCGGGACAAGGTGCACGACCTGCTCGACGCGGTGACTTTCACCGAGCGACCGCTGGTCGCCGACGGGTTCGCCTTCGGCATGATCGTGCAGCACGAGCAGCAGCACGACGAGACCATGCTCGCCACCCACCAGCTGCGCTCGGGGCCGGCGGTGCTGCACGCCCCGGCGCCGCCCGAGCCGTCGGTCCGGGTCGGCGCGGAGGTGCTGGTGCCGGCCGGCGAGTTCACCATGGGCACCGACACCGATCCGTGGGCGTTGGACAACGAACGTCCGGCGCACCGGGTCGACCTCCCGGCGTACGTCATCGATGCCGCCCCGGTGACCAACGGCCAGTACGCGGCCTTCATCGCCGACGGCGGCTACACCGAGCAGCGCTGGTGGAGCCCGGTCGGCTGGGAGCACCGGGTTCGGGAGCAGCTCAGCGCCCCGATGCATTGGCGTTCCGACGGCGACGACTGGTCGTATCGGCGCTTCGGTCAGTGGACGCGGGTCCGCGCCGACGAGCCTGTGGTGCACGTGTGCTGGTACGAGGCGCAGGCGTACGCGGCGTGGGCCGGCAAGCGGCTGCCGACCGAGGCGGAGTGGGAGAAGGCGGCCCGGTGGGATCCGACGACCGGGCGGTCGCGCCGTTACCCCTGGGGGGACGACGACCCGACCGAGGCGCATGCCAACCTCGACCAGCGCCATCTGCGTCCGGCGCCGGTGGGCGCGTATCCGGCCGGCGCGTCGCCGTTGGGTGTGCACCAGCTCATCGGCGACGTCTGGGAGTGGACCTCGACCGCGTTCGACGGGCATCCGGGGTTCGCCGCGTTCCCCTATCGCGAATACTCGGAGGTCTTCTTCGGCGGCGACTACCGGGTGCTGCGCGGTGGCTCGTTCGGCACCGACCGCTCCGCCTGCCGGGGCACCTTCCGTAACTGGGACTATCCGATCCGCCGGCAGATCTTCAGTGGTTTCCGCTGCGCCAGGGACGCGCGACCGGACGAGTCGTACCGGTGAGTCGCCGCACGACCGGCGGCCCGGCGGCGGGCCGGGGGCGCTGATGTGTCGCCACCTGGCCTACCTGGGGCCGCCGGTCACCCTGGCCGAGCTGTTGTTCGATCCTCCGCACTCGCTGGTGCGGCAGTCCTGGGCGCCCCGTGACATGCGTGGCGGCGGCACGATCAACGCTGACGGGTTCGGTGTCGGCTGGTACCCGGGTGAGGGTGAGCCGGTGCGGTACCGGCGGGCGCAGCCGATCTGGAGCGACCCGACCATCGCCCAACTGGCGGCGGTGACCCGCAGCGCGGCGGTGGTGGCGGCGGTGCGCTCGGCCACTGTCGGAATGGCGGTGCTCGACGGCGCGGCGGCGCCCTTCGCCGAGGGGCGGTGGCTGTTCAGCCACAACGGTGTGGTCCGCGGCTGGCCGGACGCCGTGGTGCCCCTCGCCGCCGGTCTGCCGGTGCGTGACCTGCTCACTCTGGACGCCACCACCGACTCGGCGCTGCTCTGGGCGCTGGTGCGGCATCGGTTGCGCGCCGGTGCCGATGCGGTCGAGGCGGTCGGGCGGACGGTGACGGACGTCGTCGCCGCAGCCCCCGGGTCGCGGCTCAACCTGCTGCTCACCGACGGGCACCACGTGGTGGCGAGCGTGGCGGGGCACGCGTTGTCGGTCCGCCAGACGCCGGGTTCGGTGCTGCTCGCCTCCGAGCCACACGACGACGATCCCGGGTGGCGGTCGGTGCCGGAGGGGCACCTCGTCGTCGCCACCGCGGGTGAGGTGCTGGTACGTCCACTGCCGACCCCGGTGAGCCGCGCCGGGCAGGCACGCAATGGTTGATCGAACAGAGGAGCGAACCGATGACCGCAGAACCCCTGGAGATCTACCTCGAACAGGGTGACCTGGAGCGTGGCCTGCGCGACGACGTCCGGGCCGGGTTGAGCGCCGGGCAGAAGTGGCTGCCGCCGAAGTGGTTCTACGACGCTCGGGGCAGCGAACTCTTCGAGGAGATCACCCGACTGCCCGAGTACTACCCGACCCGGGCCGAGCGGGAGGTGCTGGCCGCGCACGCTCCCGACATCGCGACGTTGACCGGGGCCAAGACGCTCATCGAGTTGGGTTCCGGCTCGTCGGAGAAGACCCGGCTGCTGCTGGACGCCTTCACCCGCCGCGGTGGGCTGGGCACGTTCGTCCCTCTCGACGTGTCGGTCAGTGCGCTGCGTGGTTCCACCGCCCAGATCGCGGCCGACTATCCCCGCCTGCGGGTGCGGGGCATCGTGGGGGACTTCACCCGACAACTGGACCGGCTGCCCACCGGCGGTCGGCGGTTGGTGGTGTTCCTCGGCGGCACCATCGGCAACCTGTTGCCCGCCGAGCGGGCCGAGTTCCTGACGGCGATGCGCGCCGCGCTGGAGGTCGGCGACTGGTTGTTGCTCGGCACGGACCTGGTGAAGGACCCGTCGGTGATCGTGCCGGCGTACGACGACGCCGCCGGGGTCACTGCCGAGTTCAACCGCAACGTGCTGCACGTGATCAATCGGGAGTTGGGCGCCGATTTCGACCCGGCCGCGTTCGAGCATGTCGCCGTGTGGGATCCGGACCACGAGTGGATCGAGATGCGGTTGCGGGCGACCCGGCCGATGAGCGTGCGGGTGCTGGGGCTGACAGTCGATTTCGCGGCGGGGGAGGAGCTGCGTACCGAGGTCTCGGCGAAGTTCCACCGGGAGGGGATCGCCGCGGAGCTGGCTGCGGCCAGCTTCGCCACCGCGGAGTTCTGGACCGACCCGGACGCGCTGTTCGGCGTCACGCTGGCGCGGGCGCGGTGAGCCTGTTCACCCGGCTCGGCCGGGCCGGACGGTGATCCGATAGGCTGATCACGCGAAGGGGAGTAGCCCCCAATGTCGTGGTCGACATACTGGTGTGTTCCGCACCCGGCCACGCGGCCCCGGTTCTTCTCGGGGCGGGCGAGACCTTCGACTCAGGCTGTTGCAGCCGGGTCGAGGGCGCCCCTGTACCTCCTCCCGGCGTGAACGGGAAGGACGTCATGGAGGGATTTTTCGCCGCGCTGGTCGTCAGCTTCGGCGTCATCTTCGTCGCCGAGCTGGGGGACAAGTCCCAGCTGATGGCGCTGACCTTCGCCACGCGGTTCAAACCGATTCCGGTGCTGATCGGCATCACTGTCGCCACCGCGGTGGTGCATCTGGCGTCGGTCGCCATCGGCGCGGGCCTCGGGGCGGTGCTGCCGACCGAGTGGATCTCCCTGGTCGCCGGCGTGGCGTTCCTCGGGTTCGGTGCGTGGACGTTACGCGGGGACAAGCTCACCGAGGAGGAGAAGCGCAAGGCGGAGAAGACCAACAGGACCGTGCTGGTGGCGGTGTCGGTGGCGTTCTTCCTCGCCGAGTTGGGTGACAAGACGATGCTCGCCACGATCACGCTCGCCACCAAGTACGGCTGGTTCGGCACCTGGCTCGGCTCCACCCTCGGCATGGTGGCCGCGGACGCGCTGGCCATCCTGGTCGGCCGGATGCTCGGCCGGCGGCTGCCGGAGAAGACCATCAAGTACGGTGCCGCGATCCTCTTCGCCATCTCCGGTCTCTGGCTGATCCTGGAAGCGGTGAACGAGCTGACCTGAGCGCCGACTAGCTGCTCGGAGGGCGGGTAACGGCCCGGGGTGGAGCCGGCCGAGTTGTTGCGCCAGGGCGACCAGGTGCTGGTTGCCGTGGTCGAGGTGGCCGGCGCGCTGGTGATCTTCGTTGGCGCGGTGTGGGCGGCGGTGCGGTTCGTGGTCGAAGGGCTGCGACACCGCAGCGCCGCCCGCTTCACGCCGATCCGGCTCTCGCTCGGCCGCTTTCTGACCCTCGGCCTGGAATTCCAGCTGGCGGCCGACGTGCTGCGCACGGCGGTGTCCCCGTCCTTCACGCAGATCGGCCAACTGGCCGCCATCGCGACGATCCGAACGGCGTTGAACTACTTCCTGGGCCGCGAGATCCGCCAGGAGCAGCGTCAGGTGGCCGAGGGGGAGCGCCAATCGTGACCGGCATCCTGGTCACGGTGGTCACCGCCCTGGCGCTGGTCGCCGGGGTGCTCACCACACTCACCACCGGGGCGCTGCGCAGCGGGGTCCGGGTACTGCTGGATCTGCTCAGCGCGGCCGGCCTGCTCCGGCTCGCCGGCGAACCGGGTTGGAACGGCCTGGCCGGCGCGGTGGCGATCATCGCCCTGCGTCAGCTGCTCGGGGCGGCGCTCAGCCACCCACCCCCATGGTCCGGCCGACAATCCCCGGCGCGCTGCGCCGAGGACGATCACCACCTACCGTTGGCCTCGACAGGTGAAACGGGAAAAGCGGGAGGATGACCACATGAGCCGGCACGACGAACCGAACGAGTACGGCTACGCCGGCGGTGCCACCGCCCCGGAGCCGCCGCCTGGCGGGAAGCCCGACGAGCAGGATCGCGTCGAGGCGGTGGCGGTGCCGGGCGACGACCTCACCGCGCCGACGGCCGAGGCGCTGGTCGAGGAGACCGAGGACCTGCCGCCCGCCGACCGTCGCCACTGAGCGCAAACCCGCGCCAGTGGTGCGGTGGCGCGGCACGACGGCGAACCCGCGCTCGCCGCGCCGCGCCACCCCTCGACGCTTCGCGTCAACCCCGGCGCGTCGGCGCGTTCAGCGGGCGTCGGGGTGCTGGTAGACGTCGGGTACGCCATCCCCGTCAGCGTCCAGCCGCTCCTTCTCCGCCACCCTCCGGTACGCCGCGTTGCGGCGGCTGAGCACCGCGGCGGCCAACCCGGCGGAGATCACCGAGCCGAGCAGCACGGCCGCCTTGACCCGGTCGTCGATTGTGCTACCCGCCCCGAACGCCAGGTCGCCGATGAGCAGCGAGACGGTGAAGCCGACGCCGGCCAGCAGGGCGATCCCGAGCAGGTCGGCCCAGGTGATGTCCTCGTCCAGTTCGGCGCGGGTGAACCGGGCCAGCAGGTACGTCGAGCCGAAGATGCCGATGCTCTTGCCGAACACCAGGGCGGCGACGATGGCGATCACGATCGGGTCGCTCAGCAGGGCGCCCAGGTCGGCGCCGCGCAGGGTGACCCCGGCGGCGAAGAGGGCGAAGATGGGCACCGCGAAGCCGGCCGACACCGGCCGCCAGCGGTGTTCCAGGCGGGCGGCGAGCCCACCCTCGCCCGCCTCCGCGCTCGCGGTGGCCGGCTGGCCAGCCGGCCGACGGGCGAGCACCGGGACCGTGAAGCCGAGCAGGACACCGGCGACAGTGGCGTGCACGCCCGAGGCGTGCATCAGTGTCCAGGCGGCGATCGCGAGCGGGATCAGCGCCCACCACCAGGTGCGTCCCCGCTGCACCAGCACCGCGAAGAGCGCGATCGGCGCGAACGCGGCGAGTAGCGGCACGGGGTGGAAATCGGCGGTGTAGAAGATCGCGATGATGGTGATCGCGAACAGGTCGTCGACCACCGCGAGGGTGAGCAGGAATGCGCGGAGGCCCTGGGGCAGATGTGAGCTGACCACAGCGAGCACGGCGAGCGCGAATGCGATGTCGGTGGCGGTCGGAATGGCCCACCCGCGCAGGCCCTCCCCGCCCCCGCTCAGCACCACCGCCACGTAGATCAGCGCCGGCAGCAGCATCCCGCCGAGCGCGGCAGCTATCGGCAGCGCGGCTCGGCGCGGGTCGCGGAGGTCACCGGCGACGAACTCCCGTTTGAGCTCCAGGCCCACCACGAAGAAGAAGATGGCCAGCAGGCCGTCCGCCGCCCAGGTGGCCAGATTCAGGTCGAGGTGCCAGGGCGCGCCGGGCCAGGGCACCACCTCACCGAGGCGGGCGTACGAGTCGGACCACGGGGAGTTTGCCCAGACCAGCGCGATCACGGCACCTGACAGCAGCAGCGCGCCACCGACGGTCTCGGTGCGCAGCACGTCGGCCAGGTGCCGGGCCTGTGGCCAGGACGATCGGGAGAACAGCCGGGTCTTCGGCGGACGCGGGCCGGACGGCGGGGTGGGGATGGTCAACTTCGGGCTCACCTACAGGAGTCGGGACGGCAGGAATCCACTCGCCGACCAGACTTCCCGGCACACCGCTGTCGACCCTATCCGGCGGCGCGGTCGGCGGCGACCGCTGGGCCGATCGGACGCTGTCCGATCGGTCTTCGACTTTTCCCCGTTGTCGCCGCTGCCGATTGGACGTTTGTCGGGTTGGTCATGCGGGCGCACATCTCGCCGCCGGAATATAGGTAACTCCGGACATAAGCCGTATGAACGGCTTTAATGGTTTCACGAGTTTAGAGACGACCTTGGGGGTTTTCGTGAAGTTCTTTGCCGTAACCGGACCGGCACGGGGGCGCTCCTGATGGACCTGCTCCGCCAATTGCGCCACGTGCGTCGGCACTGGTGGGTCGCGCTGGTCACGGTCATGGTGGCTCTCGGCGTCTCGGCGTTCCTGACCGTACGGGCCCAACCCCGGTACGTCGCCTCGGTGACCTTCTTCGTCACCACCCCCAACACCGGCGTCACCGACGCCTACCAGGGCGGGCTCTTCCTCCAGCAGCGTGTCAAGTCGTACGCCGACCTGCTCAGCAGCGACCGGCTGGCGCAGAGCGTGGTGGCCGAGACCCCGGTTGGCCTCACCGCGGACGAGGTGCAGCGCCGGGTGAGCACCTCCACCGAGACCGGCACCGTTCTGCTGCGGGCATCGGTCACCGACACCGACCAGACTCGCGCGTTGCGCGTGACGGAGAGCCTCGCCAACAAGTTCGTCGAACTCGTACAGAAGGTGGAGACGACGCCGGAGGGCAAGGCGCCCATCAAGATCGAGGTGGTCAGTGGCCCGCGGGTCAGCGCCAACCCCGTCTCGCCGCAGCCGGTCCGCAACCTCACCCTCGGTGGGCTGGTCGGTCTGCTCCTCGGCATCGGCCTGGCGATCCTGCGCGGCGTCGCCGACGTCCGACTGCGCGACGCCGCCGGCCTGCAACGCGCCACCGGCAGCCCGCTGCTCGGTGAGATTCCGTTCGAGGCCAACGCGCGCAGCGCTCCGCTCATCGTGGGCGACGCCGCGACCTCGGCGCGCGCCGAGGCGGTGCGCAAGCTGCGGACCAACCTGCGCTTCGTGGACGTCCATGAGCCGGCCCGGGTCATCGCGGTGACCAGCGCCCTGCAGGGCGAGGGCAAGACCACGCTCTCCTGCAACCTGGCCATCGCGTTGGCCGAGGCGGGCTGGCGGGTGCTTCTTGTCGACGCCGATCTGCGCCGCCCGAAGGTCGACGACTACCTGGGCCTGGACGCCGGCGTCGGCCTCACCGACGTGCTGGTCGGCGACGTGAAGGTGGGCGACGTCGTACAGCGCTGGGGCGACAAGTCGCTGCTGGTGCTGCCCAGCGGGTCGGCCCCGCCGAACCCGAGTGAGCTGCTCGGCTCCAAGGCCATGTCGGACCTGCTGCTGGCGCTGCGCGAGTCGGCGGACATCGTGATCATCGACACCGCCCCGCTGCTCGCGGTGACCGACGGGGTGGTGGTGGCAGTGCAGGCTGACGGCGCGCTGCTGGTGACCCAGCAGGGCCGTACCTCGCGGACCCAGGTCGCCGCGGCGGCCCGGTCACTGCACTCGGTCTCGGTCCGGCTGCTCGGCTGCGTGCTGAACATGGCCAAGGTGGCCAAGGCCGAGGCGTACCAGTACGAGGCCTACCGGGTGGTGGCCTCGACGGCCGAGACGTCGGTGCCGGCCGACCGGGCCGCGTCCGGCCGGCACAGCGCGACCGCCGACGGGGTCAACGGCGTCCCCGACCACACCCAGGAACTCACCCGGCTGCCCCGATGAGCGCGGCGAGGGGTCGCAGCGAGCGTTCGATCTCCTCGGCGCAGCGTCGGAAGTCGGCCGCGGTACCGCCGATCGGGTCCCGAAGGTCGTCTTCGTCAGGGGCGGCGGGTTGCAGCCGTCCCCGTGCCTGGGCGGCGGCGGCGATCGCCGCCCGCAGCGGGTCGTCGGCCGAGTCGGCGGGCGGCTCGGCCGCCGCGGCCAGCCGGCCGAACTGGCGCAGCGTGAACGTCCGGTGCAGCGCTCCCGGTGCCAACGCGGTGCAGACCGAGCGTTGGCGTCGGGTAGCGGTGAGCACGAGCGTCGCGTCGACCAGATACTCGGGGCGCAATCCCCGGGTCCGGAACGCCGCCGGGTCCGTGCCGCTCTCGGTCACGACCTCCAGCGCGTACGGGTGCATGGCCAACCCGTCGATCGCGTCGGTGCCGGCGCTGACCACCTCGACGGGTCGGTCGGCCAGCAGCCGGCGGGCCAGGTACTCGGCCATCGGTGACCGGCACAGGTTGGCGTGGCAGACGAACAACACGCGATCAGCCATCGGTGCCCCTCTCATCGGTACGGACACCGAAGCGCGCACCGCGGGGGCGGTGCGTCGACGCCGGTGGCCGCGCGGGGAGGGGTTGTCGGCATCGTACGCGCGCCGTACGCCGGCCGGTCGTGGTGCCGCGCCGATCGTCGGCGATCCCTGTGGGACGGGGGCGCACCGGTGAAGATCGGCATCCTGTCGTACCACTTTCCGCCCGAGCCGGCGTTCATCCCGGGGAGTCTCGCCGAGGAGCTGGCCGCGCGTGGGCACGAGGTACGGGTTCTCACCGGCTTTCCGGACTACCCCGGCGGCCACGTCTATCCCGGCTGGCGACAGCGGTGGCACCACGAGACGCACAGCCAACGGCTGAGTGTGCGACGGGTGCCCCGGTACCCCGGGGGTGCCGCGTCCGTCGGCGGCCGAATGGCCAGCTACCTCTCCTTCGCCGGCAGCGCGGGGCTGGTCGCCCGCCGGTTCCTGGGCGACGTGGACGCGCTCTACGTCTTTCAACTGCCGGCGACGACGTTCGCCGCCGCCGGGGTGCTCCGGTTGCTCGGGCGGGTGCCGGCGGTCCTGCACGTGCAGGACGTCTGGACCAGCGACGGCGCGGACGAGGGGGGCGAGGGGCGCTGGGCGGCGCGGATGGGCAGCACGATGACCCGGATCTACCGGACCGCGGCGCGAATCGCGGTCGCGGCGCCGTCGATGCGGGACCTGGTGGTCGCCGCCGGCGCCGACCCGACCCGGGTCCGGCTGGTGCTGAACTGGACCGACGAGCGGATCTTCTACCCGGCGACGCCAGGCGCGGCGGCCCGCCAGCTGGTCCGTCGCGACGGTCGGTGCGTGGTGATGCACGCCGGGACCATCGGGGCGCGACAGGGGCTGGAGACCGCGGTCCGTGCGGCCGCGGCACTGGACCGGACGATGGATCTCGTCCTGGTCGGTTCGGGCGCGGCGGAGCGGCGGGTGCGGGGGCTCGCCGCCGAGCTGGGCGCGGAGAACGTCCGTTTCCTGGAGCGGCGGTCGCCGGTCGACATGCCCGAGCTGTACGCCGCCGCCGACTATCAGCTGGTCATGTCGCGCGACCTTCCGGAGCTGCGCGGCACGGTACCCGGCAAACTCCAGGCCGCGCTGTCCTGCGCCGCGCCGGTGATCGCCTCCGCCGGTGGGGACACGGCCGAGTTGGTCGAACGGGTTCGGGCTGGTTTGTCCTGCCCGCCCGAGGACTGGGCGGCGTTGGCCGACAGGTTCTGGTTGGCAGCCACTATTCCGCCGCCGAGCCGCACCGAGATGGGTCGCCGGGGGCGGGCCGCGTACCTGCGCGAGATGTCGCTGCCCGCGGGCGTGGACCAGATCGAACGGCTGCTGCACGAGGCGGCCGGGCGGGTCGCAGAGCCGGCCACGTAACTGCGAAGGAAACTCGCTTAAAGGACCAGAAATGCAATAACGGTACGAACTTCCCTCAGGCGTGTTAAGAACGTCAGGGAATCGACCTTCTGTCCGGTTCCGCGAATGGGAGTTAGGTGTGACGGTGAGCGAACGTCCGATCCGGCGGCGGAGCCGTTCCCGGCGTCGTCGGAGGGCCCGACTGCGACGGGCGCTCCTTGGCGCCCTGGTGGTCGGCTCGCTGCTACTGGCGACCGCCGGGTGGATCGGCTTCCGCGGCTGGCAGGCGCGCACTCACCTGCTCAACGCCGCTGGCCTGGCCCGAGAGTTGAGCGCCCAGATCGTCGGTGGGGACACCGACCGTGCCCTGCGGACGCTCGCCGCCCTCCAGGAGCAGGCCGGCGCGGCCCGTTCGGCAACGGCCGACCCCAGTTGGCAGCTCGGACGGCGTACGCCGATCGCCGGCGACGACCTCGACGCCGTCGCGCAGATCGCCGTCGCCATCGACGACCTGGCCCGGCACGCGTTCCCGACCCTGCTCCGGACGGACCTGGCCAGCCTGGTGCCGACCGGCGGCGGGGTGGACCTCGCCCGGCTCGCCGCCGTCTCCACGGAGCTGACCGGGGTGCACGAGTCCGTGCAACGGACCCGCCAGAACCTGGCGGCGGTGCCAGCCGACAGCCTGGTCAGCCAGATCCGGCAGGCGCTGAGCGACCTGCGCGACGAGATCGACCGGCTGGCCAGCCTCACCACGGCTGCCGACCAGGGCGCCCGCCTCCTCCCGCCGCTGCTCGGCGCGAACGGCCCTCGCCGCTACCTGCTCGTCTCGCAGAACCTCGCCGAGCTGCGCGCCACCGGCGGCATGTTCGGCGCGTACGCGATGATCGAGGCGGAGAACGGCAAGGTCAAGATGGGCAAGCAGGGCAGCACGTCCTCGCTCGGTCAGTTCACCCCGGCGCTGAAGGTGCCCGCCGAGACCCGGGCCCTCTGGACGGACCTGCCCGGCATCTACCCCGCCGACGTCAATCTGTCCCCGCACTTCCCGACCGCCGCCACGCTGTACCGCGAAATGTTCCGGCGCAAGACCGGCGCCACTGTCGACGGCGTGCTCGCCGTCGATCCGGTGGTGCTGTCCTACCTGCTCAAGGCGACCGGTCCGGTGCTGGTGCCCGGCGGTGTCCCGCTCGCCAGCGAGAAGGTAGTGCAGACCCTGCTCAACGACAGCTACCAGCGCCTCGACGTCAAACAGCAGGACGAGTTCTTCGCGGCGTCGGCGTCGGCGGTGTTTGACGCCTTCTTCAAGAAGAATGTCAACCCGCGGGTGTTGTTGTCCGCATTTGACCGTGCTATCACTGAACGCCGGATATTGTTCTGGAGTGCCCGACCTGAGGAACAGCGGACATTCGGCGAGAGCCGGATGGCCGGGACGCTTCCGGAACAGGACACCGTGCCGACCGTCGGCGTGTTCCTCAACGACGGCAGCGGCGCGAAGCTCGGCTACTACCTGCGGCCGACGGCGAACCTGATGGTCGGCGAATGCCGGTCGGACGGTCGCCGTGAGCTTCGGCTACGGGTGACCCTGCGCTCAACGGCGCCGAAGTCCGGACTTAGCAAATCCGTGCTCGGCCTCGGCCTGGCCGGCGATCCGTACACCGCCCGCACGTTGGTGTCGATCTTCAGCCCGGCTGGTGGAGCGGTGCTGGAGGCCCGATTGGACGGGGCCGAGACGGCGCTTGGCAGCGGCACGGAACGCCGCCGCCAGGTGGCCACGGCCAGCGTCGACGTCGGGCCCGGCGCCGAGAGGGCGCTGGAGGTCACCGTGCTGACGGCCAAGACCGGCGTCGGACAGGCCGAGCTGTGGCTGACCCCCACCGCCAGCCCCTGGACCACCCAAGTTCATTCCGCACCAAGCTGTGATCAGTAGGAGGGAACCAATCATGCGGCTATCCCGCATCATCATGGCGCTCACGGTCGGCCTGGCCGTGGTGGCCGTGCCGACGGCAGCGGGGGCGGCACAGCCGCAGCCGCAGCCCACCGCGACCACCGATCCGCCGCAACCACCGCCGTACCCGCCGACCGCCGCGTCGCTGACCGTCAACCGCCCGACGATCTACCTCGGCGAGACGGTGGTGCTGACCGGCACCAACTTCGGCCCGAACGAGACCGTCGACATCAACGTGACCGTCACTCCGCAGGCCGCTCCGGCCGGCGGTGCGGCTCCGGCTCGCCGCAGCGACGGCAGCACCGTGGCCATGGCTCCGGTTGCCTACCAGGCGAGCGCGCCCCTGCACTTCACGGCGTACACCAACGGCCAGGGCCGCTTCACCAAGAGCTACAAGCCGTCGGTGACGGGTCTGCTGACCTTCACCGCCACGGGCCGGGAGTCCGGCCGTACCGCCACCACCGAGCTGCGGGTGCTGCACAAGAAGCAGCCGCTGCCCGTCACGGGTGACAGCCTCGGCACGCCCATGAAGCTCGGTGGCGGCCTGGTCGGCGCCGGAGCCGTGATGCTGCTGCTGACCCTGGCCTGGCGTCGCCGCCAGCGCTTCGGTGGCGCGGCGCACTAATCCACACCACCGGGCTGCGCCCGGACAGCACTCAAGCTGGCGCCCGTCGGAACACTCCGACGGGCGCCAGCCTGTTCAGAGAGAGGGCGGCCCGCCAACGCCGTTCATCGGGCCATGATCGGTACGGCCATGCCCGCCGATGTCGACGTCGACACACCTGGGTACGGCCGACGCGTCGAGACTCAGCCCGGCCCGCGCCTCTTCACCGGCGACAGTCTCTTCCCGGGTGGGGTGGGTGACACCGGCGGACGGCCTTCAAGGCGGTCACGGTGAGGGCCCCAGCCCAGGGCATGGTGTCCGTCTTTCGGCCTTTGCGTGCTCGGCCCGGTCGTGGTCGGCTCGGGTTTGCGGCCGTCGGGGTGTGCTGGGTGTCCGGGATGGCCCGACTTCAGTGAACCCGAGCGGGTCACGTAGGTGAGGGTCGGTTCGGCGCTGTCGGCCCGGTGGGTGTGTGTGGTTTGTCCGTTCGTGGGTGGTGACTGGGCGCACCCTCAGGCCGGAATCATGGCCGGGCCGGGGTCGTTACATACCCTGACGATCGCAGTACCACCGACCTGCAGCCCGACCCCTGAGGGCAAGTCGGAATGACCCCGGCCCTCCGGTCGTTACAACCCCCACGAACGACCGTCGGGCACCGCCTCGACGAGGGTGCCGGCAGGTGGGCCACCCCGGAATGACCGCGGCCCTCGGGTCGTTACAGAGGGTCCCGGCGCCACGAGCCCCCCGCGCTCGGCAGGTCGCCGACCCGACGCCCCAGCGTCACCCCCAAGACTTTTTTGTTTGTTGCAGCGCCGGACGAGGTGCTCACACCCGTCACCGCCGTTCCCCCGATCGGTGTGTGTGGGTGTTCTACCCCCGAAGGAGCTACCCCCATGAACACGGTCTTCCGTAAGAGCATGTTGTCTGTTGCTGGTCTCGCGTTCGCCGGTGGTGTGTTCGCCGGCCCGATCGCCGCCCACGCCAACCCGGTGGATGCCAAGCCGGTCGCGGTGGCTGTGCAGTCGGCGGCGCCGAAGCCGCAGGGCGACCAGTCGCGTATCAGCCTGAATGACGAGCAGACCGCGAACGTGAAGGCGATCATCGCCGCTACGAAGAAGGCTGGTCTCCCGGAGCGGGCCGCGGTCATCTCGATCGCGACGAGCCTGCAGGAGTCGAAGCTGGAGAACCTGGGTCACCTGGGTGACCTGAACGACCACGACTCGCTGGGCCTGTTCCAGCAGCGCCCGTCCAGTGGTTGGGGTACGCCGGAGCAGATCACCGACCCTGAGTACTCCACCACCGCGTTCCTCAAGGGCCTGAAGCAGGTCGACGGATGGCAGGACATGGCCTTGACCGACGCCGCCCAGACCGTACAGGTCTCGGCCTACCCGGACGCCTACGCCCAGTGGGAGCAGCAGGCCACCGACCTCGTCGCCCAGCACTGGAACAGCTGACCCACACCACAACACAAGCACCCAGCACCACCGCACCGCACGACAACACCACAGCACGACACCGACCGCTGGCCGGCACCCGCAACCCCGGGTGCCGGCCAGCGGCGTACCCCGATCAGGTTTTGTGGTTGTGGCTCCGCCAGATGTCGATCAGCGCGGTGATCAGCGCGAGCGCGATGATGCCGGTGGCGAGCATGAGGGACTGTTCGAAGGCGTTGGTCCAGTCCCCGCGGCTGTCGGCCAGCGTGGAGAAGAACAGCGAGCCGACGGCGGCGATGCCGGCGGCGGCGCCGATCCGCTGGCCGGTCTGGAGCATGCCGGCGCCGCTGCCCGCCTGCCCGACCGGCACCTCGGAGAGGGTGATCGTCTGGTTGGGGGCGATCACCAGCCCGCTGCCGATGCCGGCGACGAGCAGCGGGCCGGCGGTGACCCAGGGTGCCGGGGCGTCCGGGAAGAGGTGCAGTGCGATCACCGTGGCGGCCAGTCCGACCACCACGGTGAGCAGTCCGATGGCGACCAGTGGTCGGCCGAAGCGGTTGACGATGCGGCCGCCGAGCACGGCGGCGGCGGCGGAGCCCAGGGCGAAGGGGGTGATGGCCAGGCCGGCGACGAGGGCGCTGTAGCCGAGGCCCATCTGTAGGAACAGGGTGAAGATGAAGAAGATCGCGGTGAAGCCGCCGAAGTAGACGAGCGCCAGGATCGACCCCAGGGTGTACGACTGGAAGCTGAACAGCCGGAGGTCGAACAGGGGTTGGTGGTGGCGTGCGTACCGTCGCTCCCAGAGCCCGAAGGCGACCAACACCGCCAGGCCGACCGGGATGAGCGCCCACTTCCAGGGGGTCTGCCACTGCTGCTCCTGTACCAGTGGCAGCAGGACCAGGACCACTCCGACGCCGAGCAGCAGGACGCCGACGGGGTCGAGTCGATGCCAGCCGGCTTGGCCGCTGGGGCGGCCGGGCAGCAGCCGCCAGCCGAGGATCACCGCGAGGACACCGACGGGCACGTTGACGAAGAACACCCAGCGCCAGCCGTGTTCCTCGCCGCCGATGGCGATGAGCAGTCCGCCGAGCAGCGGCCCGACGGCGGTGGAGATGCCGATGGTGGCGCCGAGCAGCCCGAACGGGCGGGCGCGTTCGGGCCCGCGGAACAGTTGCTGGATCAGCCCGATGACCTGCGGGTTGACGATGCCGGCGGCGGCGCCCTGCAGAAGTCGGGCGAGGACCAGCCAGGTCGGGGAGGTGGCGAGCCCGGCGAGCGCGCTGGTGATGGTGAACAGCGCGATGCCGAAGACGAACGCGTTGCGCCGGCCGCGGGCGTCGCCGAAGCGGCCGGCGGGCACCAGCGCCAGTCCGAAGGTGAGCGCGTACCCGGAGAGGATCCACTGCAGGTCGCTCGACGACGCGTGCAGTGCCCGGTCGATGGAGGGCACGGCCACGTTGACGATGCTCACGTCGAGCAGCGTCATGAAGGCGGCGACGAGTCCGACGCCGACCGCCTGCCAGCGTCGTCGGTTCTCGGCCGCTGTCACCGGCTGCGGCGTCTGCGCCGCGCTCACCGCGCCCCCCGTCGACCCTCGGTCATGCATGGTTGACCGCTACCCGGGTCGTCGGGGGGCGAACCGTGCCGGCTGGTTCCGTCGGTCACGCCATCTGGCGGGCGCAGAACCGGGGACCGAAGTCGAGGCCGGCCATCGGTGAGTCCTCGCGATGCAGCAGGCCCTTCTCGGTGAGCAGGTGCAGGGGGCTGCCCACCTGCTCCGCGGTCAGCCCGGATTCCTCGGCGATCAGGTCCGGGTAGGGCACCTGCCCGCGTGCCTCGAGGGTGGTGACCGCCTGGTACACCCGTTGCTCGGCCTCCGACAGTTGCACCTGCTGCATGGTTCCTCCTTGTGCTCGTCCGCCACTGCGGTGGCGGTTGCCGTGCGCCGGTTACCCCCTCGGTGCCCGAAGATGCACACCCGATCGGGCGGTCGCGACGGCGGGCGGGTCCGGCGGTCGGGCGAGGAAGGTGCCCTAGGCTGCTTCCGTGATCGTTTGGGATCTCGTCGTTGTCGGCGCTGGCCCCGCGGGGCTGTCCGCGGCGCACGCCGCTGCCCGTGCTGGCGTCTCCACCCTTGTCGTCGAGCGAGCCGTGCACCCGCGGTACAAGACCTGCGGTGGTGGACTGATCGGCACTTCGCTGGCGGCCGTTCAGGATCGGATCGAGGTGCCCGCGCACGACCGGGTGGACCGGGTGACGTTCACCCGCGACGGCCGTCGGGAGTTCACCCGCCGCAACGGCAGTCCGGTGGTGACGATGGTGCGCCGTGAGGAGTTCGACGACCGGCTGCGCGAGGCGGCGGTCGCCGCCGGCGCGCAACTGCGGGAGCGGGTCGCGGTCCGCGCGATCGAGCAGGACCCCGAGGGGGTACGCCTGCGGCTGGCCGACGGTACGACGATCGCGGCTCGTGCCGTGATCGGGGCGGACGGCTCGTCGGGGGTGACCGGGCGGCACGTCGGAGTGCGGTACCGGCAGGTGGATCTGGGTCTGGAGTTGGAGATTCCGGTGCCGCCCGCCGAGCAGGAGCGGTGGCGGGGCCGGCTGTTGTTGGACTGGGGCGACATGCCGGGCTCGTACGCCTGGGTCTTTCCCAAGGGCGACCGGCTGACCGTCGGCGTGATCGCCGCGCGGGGTGCGGGGGAGGGGACCCGCGACTACCTGCGGAGGTTCGTCGACCGGTTGGGTCTGACCGGGTTGCCGGCGGAGCACGACTCCGGTCACCTGACCCGTTGCCGCGCGGAGGATTCACCGTTGCGCAACGGCCGGGTGCTGGTCGTGGGGGACGCGGCGGGGTTGCTGGAGCCGTGGAGCCGGGAGGGCATCAGCTTCGCGTTGCGCTCCGGCGAGTTGGCCGGCGCTGCGGCCGCGGGTGGTGACCTGGCCGGGTACGAGCGGGCGGTGGCCGAGCGTCTGCTGCCGGAGATGCGGGCGGGGTTCCGGCTGCTCGACGTGTTCACCCGTCGCCCGGACGTGTTCCACGCCCTGTTGGCGACCCCGCCGGGCTGGCGGATGTTCGTGCAGTTCTGCCAGGGGCGGGCGAGCTTCGACGAGATGCTGGGCCGCCGCCCGATCCGGGCGGCGCTCGCGGTGCTCGACCGGTTGTCCCATCCGTCGCGCCAGGCCACCACCGCTCACCCAGGATCCTAGGATGCCTTAGAGGGTGTGCGTCCGGCTACTGGTGTCGACCGGCGCGATCGCCGGACAATCACAACGGGAGCAGGGGAGGTGCTGATGACCGAGCAGCCGTTCACCGACGACGAGTACGAGTTTCTGCGTCACGCGCGGTTCGGGGAGTTGCCGCCCGCCGTCCGGCCCGACGAGCGGGTGGCCCTGACCGAGACCGATCCCGGGCGCGACCGGCCGGAGGAGTCCGAGGACCCGATCCGCTGGAACGTGCAGGGCTGAGAAACGCGAAACGGGCCGCGGGTGTCGCCACCCACGGCCCGTTCGTGAAGCGCTGCGGTCAGAAGACCGGCACGCCCTCGCGTACGAGACGCCAGTTGGGCTGGAAGAAGTCGGCCGGGTCGATCGTCCCCTTGGCCTGCGCCCAGTCGATGAGCAGCTGACGGATCTCCTGCTGCGCGTTGTAGACCTGGGTCTTCACGATGCCGGGGAAGTTGCCGCCGCCGCTGCGCCGGTAGTTGTTCACCGCCACCACGAACTGCGCGTTGTCCGCCACCGGAGTGTCGGTGCCGGCCAGCACCAGGCGGGTGATCCGCTGCCCGACCGGCTTGGAGATGTCGATGTCGTAGTCCAGGCCGGAGAAGACGTCGTAGTTGTAGTCCGGCACCGCCGGGTCGCTGATCTGCTCCGGGTCGACCGGGGCGCCCGGCGCGAACGTACGGAAGTACTTCGCCGAGTACTCCAGGTAGGCGCGCACCTCGGCGCCGCTGAGCACTACCGCCTCGAGGGTGTTGTCGTACACGTACAGGCCGGCCACGTCGCGAATCTTCACGTCGCCGGCCGGGAAGACGGCGGTCCGGCTGAACGGCGCCGCGATCGACAGCACCGGCAGGTCCGCGTACGCCGTGCCGGCCAGCGCCGCGCCGACCACCTCGGTCTGCACGTGGTTGATGAAGTCCAGGATCGGCGTGTCCTCGTAGCGCGACGCCGCCGCCGACAGTTCCACAGTGGACTGCGCGACCACCTGGTTGACGTACGCGATGGTCTTCTGGTGCTGGGCCCGCACGGCGGCGAGCACCTTCGGGTCCTCGACCACAGTGTTGGTGTTCAGCATGGTGGCGGCCTTCTTGGTGATCGCCCACCGTCCGCGCTCACGGGTGAGGGTGAAGTCCATCCGGGTGAGCCGCTGGCCCCACTTCGACGGCTCGGAGAGCAGCACCTGCGTGCCGGTGCGCTCGTTGGTCACGAACCGCTCGACCACCTCGTTGTGCGCGTGACCGAAGAGGATCGCGTCGATCCCCGGCACCTGCTGGGCGATCAGCGTCACCGGGTTCTCGTTTGGCAGCTCGGGGCCGTAGCTGGAGGTGCCGCTGTCGCCGCCGTGCGCCGAGATCAGGACGAGGTCCGCGCCGCGGGCCCGCATGATCGGCACCCACTTCGCGGCGGTCGCGATCATGTCGTCGAAGCGTAGCTTGCCCTCGACGTTGCCCTTGTCCCAAATGGCCACACCGGGATTGGTCAACCCCAGGATGCCGACCCGCAGCGTCGGCGCGGCGAAACCGAGGGAGACCTTCTTGATGACGTACGGCAGGAAGGCCGGCTTGCCGGTCCTCGCGTTGACGGCGTTCGCGGCGAGCGCCGGGAAGCCGAGCTGACGGATCCACAGGTCCAGCAACGGCAGACCGTAGTTGAACTCGTGGTTGCCCAGCGTCACCGCGTCGTAGTCGATGACGTTCATGGCCCGTGCCATCGGGTGCTTCTCCCCGGTGGCGGTTATCGGCTCCTGCTTGGCGTAGTACGTGGCCAGCGGCGTGCCCTGGATCGTGTCGCCGGCGTCGAGCACCAGCGTCGCCTTGCCGCGCCGCTCCCGACGAATCTGATTGATCAGGGTCGCCAGCTTCGCCACGCCGATGTCGTTCTGCTTGCTGTCGTCGTACTCGGCGTCGCGGTAGTAGTCCCAGTTGTAGACGTTGCCGTGCGTGTCCGACGTGCCCAGGAGGGTGAGGTCCCAGGTGCGCGGCCGGGCCGCGCCGGCCGCCTGCGCGGGCGCGGCGGCGATCAGCGGGGTGGTCGCCGCGGCCGCGGCGGCAACGAGCACCTGGCGGCGCGACGGGCCGGAGGGAGAGGTCATGACGTGCCTTTCCATGGGGTGGACGCGCCTCGTGAGCGCCTTGCGCACCATAACCAGCACCCGGCACTCCCGCCACGGCAGCCCCGATCGATGCAGCGGTTTCCGCAGGCCGACGCAGGGTAGGGCCGTCAGGGACGGCATTCGCGGGAAAGCCCCGCTTCCCGCGCGCAGCGAGGAGAGTTTCAGTGAGCGAGGACCAGCACACCCAGCAGGACCCGACCAGCCAGTACGGCCAGCAGTCCGGTCAACCCGCACAGCAGCAGTCAGCGCCCGGCTCGACGAGGGAGATGACCCCCAAGCCCGACCACGGGGAGGAGTCGTACCGGGGCAGCGGCAAGCTCGACGGCAAGCGGGCGCTGATCACCGGCGGTGACTCGGGGATCGGCCGGGCGGTCGCGATCGCCTTCGCCCGGGAGGGCGCGGACGTGCTCATCTCCTACCTCGGTGAGGAGGAGGACGCCGACGCCCGGGAGACCATCCGGCTGGTCGAGTCCGCCGGCCGGCGGGGCGTCGCGGTACGCGGTGACATCACCGACGAGGCGCACTGCCAGGAACTGGTCGACCGGGCGGTGCGCGACCTGGGCGGCCTCGACATCCTGGTGAACAACGCGGCGTACCAGATGTCGCAGGACAAGGGGATCCTCGGCATCAGCAGCGAGCAGTTCGACCGGGTGTTCAAGACCAACCTGTACGCGATGTTCTGGCTCTGCAAGGCCGCCATTCCGCACCTGGCCGAAGGGTCGGCGATCATCAACACGTCGTCGATCCAGGCGTTCGACCCGTCGCCGCAGCTGCTGGACTACGCCACCACCAAGGCGGGGATCGCCAACTTCACCAAGGCCCTCGCCGCCGACCTGGCCGAGCAGGGAATCCGCGTCAACGCTGTCGCACCGGGGCCGGTGTGGACGCCGCTGATCCCGTCGACCATGCCGGAGGAGAAGGTGAAGCAGTTCGGCACCGACACCCCGGAGGGGCGTCCCGGGCAGCCGGCTGAGCTTGCGCCCGCGTACGTCTTCTTCGCCTCGCAGGAGTCCAGCTACGTGACGGGCGAGATCCTGGGGGTCACGGGCGGTCGACCGACCAAGTGACAGGCCGGCGGGTGGGCGTCCGCTCGGGATGCCCACCCGGTCAGCGTGGCCAGGCGGCGAAGCGTTGCCGGATCTCGGCGACGTCGGCGCCGCCCAGGCCGTAGCGGCCGAAACGCTGGTCGGAGAGTCGGTCCAGGTAGCGGCCGGCGGCGCGGACGTCGTCCGGGTCCAGCGCCGGGTCGACCTGCCGTGCCAGCACCAACAGCTCGGTCACGTCGTAGTGGTCGAGAGCTGCGGCCACGTCGATGAAGTCGCGAACCTCCCGACGGTTGACCAACGCCGCGATCTTGTTCGCCACCAGGTCACGAACGTCCATCACCGGACCCAGGTCCATCACCACCGGGCTCTGCTGGCGGTCCAACCGGGCGAGGCTGAGCCGGATCTGCCGTCCGTCGCGGCTCACCACGAAATCCTTCATGTCCTGCTCGTACCCGTCGAACAGTTCGGCCAGCTCGCTGTCCGGGTCGGCGTCGCTGACGATGAACCCGGCCCGCTCCAGGGCCACCCGCACCCCGGCGGACGCGGCCGCCGCGGCACCCTCCACGTCCGCGAAGAGGTCCACGTCCTCCGTCGGTCGGGCGACCAGCCCGTGCGCCGCCCAGGCCACCCCACCACCCAGCACGAACCGGTACGGCCCGGCGGCGGCAAGCGCCACCCGGGCCACCTCCCGGTAGAACTCGTGCAGATGAGGTTCGATCACGCCGCGCGCAGGCCGCGGTGCCGGCTCTCCCACGCCTGGCGTACGCCCCGAGGCAGGTTGAGCAGTCGCCACACCCGACGCAGTGTCCGCCCGTTGATCAGAGCGCGCAGATCCTCGGCCCGAGTGGTCTCGCGAAGCACGTTCTCGTACATCCAGAGCAGCTGGTCCGGGTCGCCGAGGTCGAAGGTGCGCTCGGCGTTCCACATCAGCCGTACCGGCAGCTCCACCACACCTCGGGTGGGGCCGGCAAGCTCGGCGAGCGTCCGCGCCACCACAGCGGGGCGACCCGGGCGGGCCAGAAAGGCCACGCCGGTCGCGGTGGGGGAGACGGCCTGCATGGTGTCAGGGTAACGCCCACCAGAGCCGGTGTCGCTCAGGTCGATCCCAACCCGCTGCGCCAGGCGCGCCGACATGGCCCTGCTCAGCCGCGAAGTCTGTCCGGTTTGTGTGTGCTTCGCGTGCTCGGCCCGGTCGTGATCGACTTGTGTTTGCGGCCGTCGGGGTGTGCTGGGTGTCCGGGATGGCCCGACTTGAGTGAACCTGAGTGGATCCCGTAGGTGAGGGTCGGTTCGGCGCTGTCGGCCCGGTGGTTGTGGGTGGTTTGTCCGTTCGTGGGTGGTGACTGGGCGCACCCTCAGGCCGGAATGATGGCCGGGCCGGGGTCGTTACATACCCTGACGATCGCAGTACCACCGGCCCGCGGCCCGACCCTGAGGGCTGGTCGCGCAGGTTGGAATGCCAGCCTCCACCCGGTCGTTGCAGTCCCCACGAACGACCGTCGGGCGCCGCCTCGATGAGGGTGCCGGTAGGTGGGCCGACCCCGGAATGACCGCGGCCCCCGGGTCGTTGCACAGGGTCCCGGCGCCACGAGCCCCCCGGCTCGGCAGGTCGCCGACCCGACGCCCCACAGGGTGTCACCCCCCAAGACTTTTTCCCCGTTTGATGCAGCGCCGGACGAGGTGCTCACACCCGTCACTGCCGTTCCCCCTTTTTGGCGGTGTGGGTGTTCTACCCCCGAAGGAGCTACCCCCATGAACACGATCTTCCGTAAGAGCATGCTGTCTGTTGCTGGTCTCGCGTTCGCCGGCGGTGTCTTCGCCGGCCCGATCGCCGCCCACGCCAACCCGGTGGATGCCAAGCCGGTCGCGGTGGCCGTGCAGTCGGCGGCGCAGAAGCCGCAGGGCGACCAGTCGCGCATCAGCCTCAACGACGAGCAGACCGCGAACGTGAAGGCGATCATCGCCGCCACGAAGAAGGCCGGTCTGCCGGAGCGGGCCGCGGTCATCTCGATCGCGACGAGCCTGCAGGAGTCGAAGCTGGAGAACCTGGGTCACCTGGGCGACCTGAACGACCACGACTCGCTGGGCCTGTTCCAGCAGCGCCCGAGCTCGGGTTGGGGTACGCCGGAGCAGATCACCGACCCCGCCTACTCCACGACCGCGTTCCTCAAGGGCCTGAAGCAGGTCGACGGGTGGCAGGACATGGCCCTGACCGACGCCGCGCAGACCGTACAGGTGTCGGCGTACCCGGACGCCTACGCCCAGTGGGAGCAGCAGGCCACCGACCTCGTCGCCCAGCACTGGAACAGCTGACCAGCACCACAACGCCACACCACAAGCACCCAGCACAAGCACCCAGCACCGCACCACGGCATGGCACGGCACGGCAGGACACCGACCGCTGGCCGGCACCCGCAAACCCGGGTGCCGGCCAGCGGCACTTCCGTCTCCGTGTGCGGCAGACACATAGTCGCTGGTCGCGGATCGCCGCGCCGCCGGGTGCCGCCGGAAGCGGATGCCGCGCTGCCAGAAGCGGATGGCGCGGTCCGGTCGGGGGCCACCAGCAGATCTTGGACAGTTTCCGTTCTGCCGTAACGGAAACTGTCCAAGATCTCGTGGGTTCTACCCGAAGGGTGGCGCGTTGGCGGGTGTTGTGGTCGTGAGGCGACCGCTGTCCAGCGATGGGACCCGGCGGCGGGGCGGCCCGACAGCGATGGGCCCGGCAGCGATGGGACCCGGCGGCGGAGCGACCCGGCGGGGCAGTGTTACCGCCACGCGGTGGGACGGCCGGGCGAGGATCGGATGGGTGGAGCCGGGGAACAACGCGGGGTGCGGGCTGGTTGTGGAGGGTGTCGGTGTGACTCAGTGTCCCCGGGCCTCACCTAATATCGCCTTCGCGGAATACCGTTCGGCTGGAGCCGCGTCGTGCCACTCGCCGAGAGGCGACCTGCACACCGACACCAGCGCCGCCCCCGGCCCACCGGCCGGGGGCGCGCTGTCGTGCGTCCTCGGTTCGCGAACCTGTCTCAGTTGACCTATCTTCAGAGGGTCGCTCGTGCGGGAGGGGGTGTCGGCGTTGGGGTTACGGACCTTCATCGAGGGCTGGCCGGTCTATCGCCAGCTCACCGGCACCGACCCGCTGGGCCGGGGTGCGGCGGCGAAGTCCGACGGGTCCCGCGCGCTCACCGCCCGCACCGATACCGCCGACAGCGTGGCTCGTTCGGTCTGCCCGTACTGCGCTGTGGGGTGTGGTCAGCGGGTGTTCGTGAAGGACGGGCAGGTCAGTCAGATCGAGGGTGATCCGGACAGCCCGATCTCGCGGGGTCGGCTCTGTCCGAAGGGTTCGGCGAGCAAGAGCCTGGTGACCAGCCCGCTGCGGCAGACCACGGTCCGCTACCGCCGGCCATACTCGACCCAGTGGGAGGATCTGGAGCTCGACACCGCGCTCGACATGATCGCCGACCGGATCCTCGCCGCCCGCGAGCAGACCTGGGAGGACGTCGACACGCAGGGCCGGCCGCTCAACCGGACGCTGGGTATCTCCAGTCTGGGTGGGGCGACGCTGGACAACGAGGAGAACTACCTCATCAAGAAGTTGTTCACCGCGATGGGGGCGCTCCAGATCGAGAACCAGGCCCGTATTTGACACTCCGCCACCGTCCCCGGTCTGGGGGCCAGCTTCGGTCGTGGCGGTGCGACGGATTTCCAGCAGGACATCGCCAACGCTGACGTGATCGTCATCCAGGGTTCGAACATGGCTGAGGCGCACCCGGTGGGTTTCCAGTGGGTGATGGAAGCCAAGCGCAAGGGTGCGAAGGTCTTCCACGTCGATCCACGGTTCACCAGGACGAGTGCGGTCGCGGATGAGTACCTGTCGATCCGGGCGGGCACCGACATCGCGCTGCTCGGCGGGGTGGTGCGCTACATCCTGGACAACGAGTTGGACTTCCGGGAGTACGTGCTCGCTTACACCAACGCGGCGACGATCGTCAGCGAAGAGTTCAGCGACACCGAGGACGGCGACGGCTTCTTCTCCGGCTTCGACCCGGAGACCGGCACCTACGTGCAGGACAGCTGGCAGTACGAGGGGCACGAGGGTTCGTCGGGCAGTGGGCACACCGCCCAGGAGCGGGACAGCGCCGCGGGGTTGACGCACGAGTCGCACGGCGCGCCGGTGGGCGGGCAGACCCGGCGCGACGAGACGTTGCAGCATCCGCGCTGCGTCTATCAGATCCTCAAGCGACACTTCGCCCGTTACACCCCGGAGATGGTGGAGCGGGTCTGTGGTATTTCGCAGGCCCAGTTCCTGGAGTTGGCGCGGGCGTGGACGGCGAACTCCGGCCGGGACCGCACCGGCATGCTGATCTACTCTGTCGGCTGGACGCAGCACAGTGTGGGTGTGCAGTACATCCGCACCGGCGCGATCATCCAGCTCCTGCTGGGCAACATGGGTCGCCCGGGTGGCGGGGTCATGGCGCTTCGTGGCCACGCCAGCATTCAGGGCTCGACCGACATTCCGACGTTGTTCAACCTGCTACCCGGTTATCTGCCGATGCCGCACCACGCCGAACACCCGAGCTTCGACGAGTGGGTGGACAGCATTCGCCATCCGGGGCAGAAGGGGTTCTGGGGTAACGCGCGGTCCTTCGCCGCCAGCCTGCTCAAGGCGTACTGGGGTGACGCGGCGACACCGGAGAACGACTTCTGCTACGGCTACCTTCCTCGGCTGACCGGTGATCACGGCACCTACCAGCAGGTGCTCAACATGATCGACGGGAAGATCAAGGGATACTTCCTGCTCGGGCAGAACCCGGCGGTCGGCTCCGCGCACGGTCGTGCGCAGCGGCTCGGGATGGCCAACCTCGACTGGTTGGTGGTCCGGGACCTCTTCATGATCGAGAGCGCGACGTTCTGGCAGAACGGCCCGGAGGTCGCCACCGGGGAGATCGTGCCGGAGGAGTGCCGCACTGAGGTGTTCTTCCTGCCCGCCGCGTCGCATGTGGAGAAGGAGGGCACGTTCACCCAGACGCAGCGGTTGTTGCAGTGGCGGGAGAAGGCCGTCGAGCCGCCGGGCGACGCCCGCTCCGAGCTGTGGTTCTTCTATCACCTGGGCCGCAAACTGCGGGAGAAGCTGGCCGACTCGCCGCTGCCGCGCGACCGCGCGTTGCTCGACCTCACCTGGGACTACCCCACGCACGGTCCGTACGCGGAGCCGAGCGCCGAGGCGGTGCTGCGCGAGATCAACGGGTACGACGTGGCGACCGGCAGCCCGCTGTCCGGTTTCGCCGAGGCCCGCGCTGACGGCTCCACAGCGATCGGTTGTTGGATCTACAGCGGGGTGTACGCCGACGGGGTGAACCAGGCGGCTCGGCGCAAGTCCCGGCACGAGCAGGACTGGGTGGCCGCCGAGTGGGGTTGGGCGTGGCCGGCGAACCGGCGCATCCTCTACAACCGTGCGTCCGCCGACCCGGACGGCAACCCGTGGTCCGAGCGCAAGCGGTACGTGTGGTGGGACGCGGAGAAGTCCGAGTGGACCGGTTACGACGTGCCGGACTTCGAGAAGACCAAGCCACCGTCGTACCGGCCGCCGGCCGGCGCGTCCGGGCCGGAGGGCATCGCGGGCGACGACCCGTTCGTCATGCAGGGCGACGGCAAGGGCTGGCTGTACGCGCCCAGCGGTGTCCTGGACGGGCCGCTGCCGACGCACTACGAGCCGGTGGAGTCGCCGGTGCGTAACCCGCTCTACGGTCAGCAGGCCAACCCGACCCGCAAGATGTACGCGCACCCGGTGAACTCGGTGAACCCGAGCCCGCCGCAGGAGCACGGCCAGGTGTTCCCGTACGTGTTCACTGTCAGCCGGCTCACCGAGCACCACACCGCCGGTGCGATGAGTCGGACGGTGTCACCGCTGGCCGAGCTGCAACCGGAGATGTTCGTCGAGGTGTCCCCGGCCCTGGCCGGCGAGGTCGGGCTGACGCATCTGGGCTGGGCGCATCTGGTCAGCGGCCGTGCGGTGATCGAGGCGAAGGTGCTGGTGACCGACCGGCTCACCCCGCTGCGGGTGGACGGTCGGATCATCCACCAGGTGTGGTTGCCGTACCACTTCGGTTTCGAGGGTCTGGTCACCGGCGACTCGGCCAACGACCTGTTCGGCATCAGCCTGGACCCGAACGTGCTGATCCAGGAGAGCAAGGTCGGCACCTGCGACGTGCGGCCGGGCCGTCGTCCCACCGGCCCGGCGTTGCTCGACCTGGTGGCCGACTACCAGCGGCGCGCCGGGATCGTCCCCGGCCAGCACGCGCCGGCAGTGACCACCGACGACGAGGGGAAGGAGCACGGTGCTTCCTGACCCGAACAGCCTGTACGGCCCGCTGGACCCGGCGCCCGAGGCAGGTTATGAGAACGCGCCGCCCCGGATGGGGTTCTTCACCGACACCAGCGTCTGCATCGGCTGCAAGGCCTGTGAGGTCGCCTGCAAGGAGTGGAACGGCGTCCCGGAGAGCGGCCTGGACCTGCTCGGCATGTCGTACGACAACACCGGCGCGTTGACCGCGAACTCGTGGCGACACGTCGCGTTCATCGAGCAGCCCCGCCCGGCCGGGCATGGCGCCGCACCGGCGGACGTCCTCGGCGCGCCGGTCGCCGCCGGCCCTGCCCAGCCGGTCGGCGGGGGGCCGCAGTTCCTGGGTATGCCGGGGGTCCAGCCTCCGGGCCGGGGCACTGGCGTCGAGGAGCGCACGGATTTCCGCTGGTTGATGATGTCGGACGTCTGCAAGCACTGCACGCATGCGGCCTGCCTGGACGTGTGTCCGACGGGTTCGTTGTTCCGCACCGAGTTCGGCACGGTGGTGGTGCAGGAGGACATCTGCAACGGGTGTGGGTACTGCATCTCGGCGTGTCCGTACGGGGTGATCGATCAGCGCAAGGACGACGGTCGGGCGTGGAAGTGCACGCTGTGCTACGACCGGTTGGGCGCGGGGATGACTCCGGCGTGCGCGCAGGCGTGTCCGACCGAGTCGATCCAGTACGGGCCCCTGGAGGAGCTGCGTGAACACGCCGCCGTGCGGGTGGCGACGCTGCACGACCGGGGGGTCCCCGAGGCCCGCCTGTACGGGCACGACCCGAACGACGGCGTGGGCGGTGACGGGGCGTTCTTCCTGCTCCTGGACGAACCCGAGGTGTACGGGCTGCCGCCCGACCCGGTCGTGACCACGCGTGACCTGCCGAAGATGTGGAAGCGCGCCGGCCTCGCCGCTCTCGCCATGGCGGCGGCGACCGTCGCCGCGTTCGTCGGAGGTTCCTCATGACCCCACCCGGCCCCGTGGGCGACCGGTTCCGTCGTTTCCGGGAGCGCCTCGCCGCCGAGGGCGGCGACCGCCCACGGGTGAGCGACGACCGCCCCCGCACCGCGAGCGGCGCGGCGGCCACGAGCGGTGGCGACCATCCGGACGACACGGGCACCGCCGCCAGCAGCAGCCGGGGCGACCTGACGCCGCGGCGAAGCACCGAAGCCGGGGGCCGGCAGGGCCGGCAGGGCCGGCGGGGCAGGCGGCGCGGCGGCGGTGAGGAACTGCGGGTGCCGGAGGCCGAGTTCACGTCCTACTACGGTCGGCCCGTTCTGAAGGGGCCGGTCTGGAAGTGGGACATCGCCGCGTACCTGTTCACCGGCGGGTTGGCAGCCGGCTCGTCGCTGCTGGCAGCGGGCGGGCAGCTCACCGGCCGGCCCGCGTTGCGGCGCGCCGGTCGGGTCACCGCGTTGGCCGCCGTCAGCGCCAGCGCCGTCTTCCTGGTGAAGGACCTGGGCCGGCCGGCGCGGTTCCACCACATGCTGCGGGTGGCCAAGCCGACCTCGCCGATGTCGATGGGTACCTGGATTCTCACCGCGTACGGGCCGGCGGCGGGCCTCGCCGCGATCGCCGAGGCGGCCGGTGTGCTGCCCCGGCACGGTCTGCTCGGGCTGGCCGGCCGGGCGTTGCCGCCGATCGGGCACGCCGCTGGGCTGCTCGCCGCCGGCACCGCGCCGGCGCTGGCCACGTACACCGGGGTGTTGCTGGCCGACACGGCGGTGCCGTCCTGGCATGAGGCGTACCCCGAGCTGCCGGTGATCTTCGCGGGCAGCGCGTTGGCCAGCGGCGCCGGCGTGGGTCTGCTCGCCGCGCCGCCGGCCCAGGCCGGGCCGGCCCGCCGGATGGCGGTGGCCGGCGCGGCCCTGGAGCTGTACGGCGCGCATCGGGTGGAGACCCGCCTCGGCCTGCTCAGCGAGCCCTACCGGTTGGGCCGGCCGGGTCGGTTGCTGCGTGCGGGGCGGCTGCTGACTGTCGGCGGGGTGACGGGTGCTCTGCTGGGCCGGCGCAGTCGGGTGGTCGGGGCGCTCTCGGGGACCGCGCTGCTGGCCGCGTCGGTGCTGACCCGGTTCGGCATCTTCTACGGTGGCGTCGCCTCGGCCCGCGACCCCCAGTACACGGTGGTGCCGCAGCGCGAACGGGTCGAGGCACGGCGAAACGGCATGGATCTTCCAGCTGACCGGGCGGTCCCGCCCGCGGTGTGATCGAATGTCCGGTGGAGGCGTTCAGGCGGCTGGTGCCCCTCCCGGTCTTCAAAACCGGAGTGGTCCGGGACCCGGGCCAGGCGGGTTCGATTCCCGTCCGTCTCCGCCACACCGCTCGCAGGAGATGACGTGATGGGCGACGGCCCGGTGGACCCGCGACGTCGGGTGCCCCGTACGGACACGCTGCTCGCCGACCCGGTGCTGGCCGCCGCCACCGTGACCCTCGGCCGGGAGCGGGTCAAGGCGATCGTCTCCCACGCGCAGGGCCGCGCCCGCCGCGGTGAGCTCAACCCCGACGAGGTACGCGACGCGGCGGTCGCCGCGTTGCCCCCGCCCGGCCCCCGGGTGGTGCTCAACGCCACCGGTGTCGTGCTGCACACCAACCTGGGTCGGGCGCCGTTGTCGTCCGCCGCTGTCGCCGCGGTGGTGGCCGCCGCCGGACACACCGACGTCGAGTTGGACCTGGCCACCGGCCGGCGGGCCCGCCGGGGCCGGGGCGCGCTCGACGCGCTGGCCGCCGCGGTGCCCGACGCGGGCGCCGTGCACGTGGTGAACAACGGCGCGGCCGCGTTGGTGCTGGCCGCCACCGCGTTGGCCGCCGGCCGGGAGATCGTGGTCAGCCGCGGCGAACTGGTCGAGATCGGCGACGGTTTCCGCCTGCCCGACCTGCTGGAGAGCACCGGCGCGCGGCTGCGCGAGGTGGGCACCACCAACCGCACCACCCTCGCCGACTACGCCGCCGCGCTCGGCCCGCAGACCGGCTTCGTGCTCAAGGTGCACCCGTCGAACTTCCGGGTCACCGGCTTCACCTCCGCCGTCGGGGTACGGCAACTGGCCACACTCGGGGTGCCGGTGGTCGCGGACATCGGCTCCGGGCTGCTCGCCGCCGACCCGCTGTTGCCCGACGAACCGGACGCGGCCAGCACCCTGCGCGCGGGCGCCGCGCTGGTCACCGCCAGCGGCGACAAGTTGCTCGGTGGGCCGCAGGCGGGGCTGCTGCTGGGTGACGTCGAGGTGATCGAGCGGTTGCGTCGCCACCCACTGGCGCGGGCGCTGCGGGTGGACAAGCTCACCCTGGCCGCGCTGGCCGCCACAGTGCACCAACCGGCCACCCCGACCCAGGTGGCGCTGCACGCCGACCCGGGTGCCCTGCGGGAACGGGTCGAGCGGCTGCGGGACCGGCTCGGCGCGGACGGCCGCAAGGCGGAGGTGGTGCCGGCCGTCGCGGTGGTCGGCGGGGGCGGCGCCCCGGGGGTGGAGTTGGACTCGTGGGCGTTGAGCCTGCCCGAGCGGTACGCGGCACCCCTGCGCACCGGAGACCCGCCGGTCCTCGGTCGGGTGGTGCGCGGCCGGCTCCTGCTCGACCTGCGCTGTGTGCCCGCCGACGCGGACGAGGCCGTCCGTGAGGCCGTGCTGCGCGTACCCGGGGAGGACTGAGCGTGTTCGTCGTCGCGACCGCCGGGCACGTCGACCACGGCAAGTCGACACTGGTCCGGGCGTTGACCGGGATGGAACCCGACCGGTGGGCCGAGGAACGGCGCCGGGGGATGACAATCGACCTGGGTTTCGCCTGGACGACGCTGCCGTCCGGCGGCACCGTCGCCTTCGTCGACGTACCCGGGCACGAGCGGTTCGTGCCGAACATGCTCGCCGGGGTCGGCCCGGTTCCGGCGGCGCTGATCGTGGTGGCCGCCGACGAGGGCTGGATGCCGCAGTCCGCCGAGCACCTGGCCGCGCTCGACGCGCTCGGCGTCGCGTACGGACTGCTCGCGGTGACCCGCGCGGACCTTGCCGACCCGGGGCCGGCGACGGCCCGCGCCCGCGCCGAGATCGCCGAGACCAGCCTCGGCGCGGTGCCGGCGGTGGCGGTCAGTGGCCTGACCGGCGCCGGCCTGCCGCAGCTGCGGGCGGCCCTGGACCAGCTCGCCGCCCAACTGCCCGCGCCGGTGGTGGACGACCCGGTTCGGCTGTGGGTGGACCGTAGCTTCACAGTGCGGGGCAGCGGCACCGTCGTCACCGGCACCCTCGGCGCCGGCCGCCTGCGGGTGGGCGACGAACTGGAGCTGGCCGGCGCCGACGAACCCGTCCGGGTCCGTGGCCTGCACTCGCTGGGCGAGGCCCGACCGGAGGCGGCGGCGGTCGCCCGGGTGGCGGTCAACCTGCGCGGTACGCCCCGCGACCGGCTCGGCCGGGGCGACGCGTTGCTCACCCCGGGCCGGTTTCACCACACCGACCTGGTCGACGTCCGGCTCGCCGGCGACCCGGCCGCCGACCTGCCGGCCACCCTCACCCTGCACGTCGGGTCGGCGGCGGTGCCGGTACGGGTACGTCCACTCGGCCCGGACACCGTCCGGCTGCGGCTGGCCCGCCCACTGCCGTTGCTGGTGGGTGACCGGGCGCTGCTGCGGGACCCGGGCCGCCACCACGTCAGCGGCGGGGTACGGGTGCTGGACGTGGCACCTCCACCGCTGGGCCGACGGGGTGCGGCCGCCGCCCGCGCCCAGGTCCTCGCCGAGTTGGACGGTCGACCCGACCTGGCGGGGGAGCTGCGCCGTCGCCGGCTGATCCGGGCCGGCGCGTTGATCCGCATGGGTGTGCCGGTGCAAGACCTGCCGGTGCACGCCGAGCCGATGCGAGACGGGCCGGTATACGCCGAGCCGGTGGCCGGTGACTGGTTGGCCGACCCCGCACACTGGCGGCGGCTCGGTGAGCAGTTGACCGAGGAGGTCGCCCGGCACGCGCGGGAACACCCGTTGGAGGCCGGGATGCCAGTGGACGCGCTGCGTCAACGCCTCGCCCTGCCCGACCGGGTGCTGGTCGAGGCGCTGGTCCGGCCGCCGTTGCGGATTCACGCCGGTCGGGTCGGGGCGGCGAGCGCCAACGCGCTGCCTGAACCGGTGGCCCTGGCCGTGCAACGGGTCCGCGCCGAGTACGGCGACCGGCCGTTCCGCGCCCCCGAAGCGGACCGCCTCGTCGACCTCGGCTTGGGCCCCCGGGAGATCGGCGCCGCGGTGCGGGCCGGTGCCCTGCTGCGGCTGGCCGACAACGTGGTGCTGCTGCCCGACGTGCTCGACGACGCGGTCCGCGTGTTGGCCGGGTTGCCGCAGCCGTTCACGCTGTCCGCGGCCCGGCAGGCGTTGGACACCACCCGCAGGGTGGCGGTGCCCCTGCTGGAGTTGCTGGACCGGCGGGGCGCGACCCGTCGGCTGCCCGACGACGCCCGCATCGTCGTCACCTGAGCGCGTACGCCTTCCGGGGCTGACAGGGTTGCGCTGAGGTGCGACCGTGGCGGAATGCTCGAGGTGTCCCCGTCCCCGTCGCGGCGTCTCGGTGGTGGGTGGCGTGCGGTCGTCCCGGTGGTGCTGCGCTGGGCGCTGCCGGTGCTGTGGGTGCTGTGGGCACCTCTGGCGTGGTGGGTCGAGCCCCGCGAGTCGACCGAGGCCCAGCTCGACCGGGATCTGGCGACTGGCCAGGTGGTGGCATTCCAGCGGGCGTCCGGCTGGGCGGACGACGGCGCGCACTGGGGGAGCCGGTCCCGACCGCAGTATGCGACGAACGGCGGAATGCTCGTCTGGACCGTGCCGAACGGCCAGAGCCGGTACACCTTCGGCGCACCGCCTGCCGGGGATTCGTACCTCGCCGATCCAGACCCGTCGGTGGGCGCCGCGCCGAGCTGGCGGGACGCCCAGCTCGCCACGATCTCCGCCGCGGGCAGCGTGGACGGGGGCCCCGGGCAGCGGATCGGGAACGCTGCGGCTCTGCTCGCCGGTGTGCTGACCGTGCTGTGGCTGGGCCGGTTGATCGGTGGCGCGCCGCCGCTGGCGGGCACCCGGTGGTTCTGGTTCTGGGTGGGTCTGCTGCCGTTCGGGGTGGGTGTGCTGGCCTGGACGTACCGGGAGCTGTGGCGACCGCCGCCGGTGCCGGTGCCCGGCCGGGGCTCGGGGTGGCGTGGCGTCGGCTGGCTGATCCTCGCCGCGGTCGGCATCAGCCTTCTGGTGTCCGTCGCCCGCATCGTGTTCGGGACGACTGTGGTGCCGGGCTGAGCCGGTGCCGGGCCAACCGGCCCCGAGGTCGACGTCGGTCACCTACGGTGACGCCATGGACCCTTCAGCGGTCTGGCGGGACCGGCAGCACCGGTGGCGGATCGAGGCGTACCGCGCGCCGGACCTGCGCTTCGCCATCTACGCCACCAACGGCCCCACCGAGTCGGTGCCGCTGTGGCTGTTCGGGATGTCGGCGCTGGCCCGGTGGCTGATGACCCACGCCATCTCGCTGGACGACCTGGAGGTCGACTGAGCGGGGGCGCGGTCGCAAACCGGGCCCGCGCCGCGCCCCGCTGCGGTTGAGTGACCTCAGGCGGCGGACGGGGGTACGCGATGGGCGGTCAGCTCGGGCAGTTGGCGTTGGTGGCCGTGCTGGTGCTGGTCAACGCCGCGCTCTCCGGCAGCGAGATGGCACTGGTGACCCTGCGGGAGGGGCAGTTGAGGCGGCTGGGTCGGCGCAGCCGCGCCGGCGACCGGTTGGTGCAGCTCTCCCGGGACCCGAACCGTTACCTGGCCACCATTCAGCTCGGCATCACCCTGGCGGGGTTCCTGGCCTCGGCGGCGGCCGCGGTGTCGTTGGCCTCTCCGCTGGTCGGGCCGTTGGGTTTCCTCGGCGGGGCGGCGCGTCCCGCCGCGGTGCTGCTGGTGACAGTGCTCCTGACGTTCGTCACGCTGGTGCTCGGGGAGTTGGCCCCGAAACGGCTGGCCATGCAGCGGGCCGAGCGTTGGGCGCTGCTGAGCGCCGGCCCGCTGGATCTGCTGGCTCGGGTGTCCCGGCCGGCGGTGTGGCTGCTCAGTCGGGCCACCGACACTGTCGTGCGACTCGCAGGTGGTGACCCGCGGGCCAACCGGGAGGAGATGACCGAGGAGGAGCTGCGGGAGATGCTGGCCAGCCAGCGCGGCCTGTCGGCCCAGCAGCGGGAGATCCTGACCGGCGCCTTCGACATCGCCGGCCGGACGCTGCGGGAGATCCTGGTGGCCCGGCGGGAGGTGACGACGCTGCCGGCCGCTCTGGCCGCCGATGAGGGGGTCCGACAGCTCGCCGCTGCCGGGCGGTCCCGCGCTCCCGTCACCGGGCCCGGCGGCCTGGACGAGGTGCTCGGGGTGGTGCACATCCGCGACCTGGTGCGGGCCGGCACCGCCCCGGTGGGTGAGCGGGTCCGGGCGCCGCTGCTGCTGCCGGTGACCCTGCCGGTCGCCGACGCGATGCGTCAGCTGCGCCAGGAGCATCAGCAACTGGCCCTGGTGGTTGACGAGCACGGGGGCATCGACGGCATGGTCACCATGGAGGATCTGCTGGCCGAGGTGGTCGGCGAGTTGTACGACGAGACCGACCGGGACGTGCGCGGGGTCGTCCGGGAACCGGACGGGTCGCTGCTGGTGCCCGGTGACTTCCCGCTGCACGACCTGCCCGACCTGGGGGTACGGCTGAGCTTTCCGTTGTCCCGGGACTACACGACGGTGGCTGGTCTGGTGCTGGCCCGACTGCGGCACCTGCCCGATGCCCCTGGTGAGACGGTGCGCCTGCCCGGGCTGACCCTGCAGGTGGTGGAGGTCGCCGACCGGGCGGTGCGCCGGGTGCGGCTCTGCGGGTTCGTCACCGAGCGCTGAGCGGTCACCCCAGAAGGCTGACTGCTGAGCGGTCACCCAGAAGGTTGACAAAAGACCTAAATCGACGAAGCGGGGAACGCGGTACGCCTACGGTGCCAGACGTGAAGGACCGAGGGTTGCGTACGTTCGTCACGGTGCTGGCCGGCCTCGCGGTGATCTACTTCGGCAGCGCCGGCCGAAGCCCCGAGGAGGGCCGTGGCATCTCCGGCGGGGTGGTGGTCTTGGCGTTGCTCGCCGCTCTGCTGGTGTGGCACCTGACCCGTCCGGGGGACAAGACGGTCAAGTGAGCGCCTCAGCGGGCGGCGACGCGGGTGACCTCACCGGCGGACTCCTCGCCCAGCGCCACCCGTACCAGCGCTGACGCGAGCCGGCCGAAGTCCGGTTCGTCGACGAGACCGGCAAGCCGATCCGGGGACCCCGGCAGACCCAGCCGCTTCGCCCCGGCCAAGGTCCGACGGTCGGCGTACGGGCGCACGTCCGACCAGACCGTCTGTGCCTCGCGCAGGTAGATGTCCGCGCCGGTGGGGCCGATGCCGGGAAACTCGGTGAGCCGTCGCCGCAGCCCGGCCGGGTCGCCCTGCGCCTCCCGGTGCAGGCGTCGCAGGTCACCGTGCCAGCGGTCCAGGCACAGTCGGGCGCCGGTGCCGAGCATGGTGGCGGTCCGCTCGTCGTAGCGGCGGTAGTGGCCCCGGCCCAGCGCGTCGACGCGCTCCTGCCAACTGGCCGCCTCCATGGCCTGTGGGGTGCGGTAGCCGGCGGCGAACAGCTCTCGCGCGGCGTCCACCGCTATGCACGCGCGGATCCGGGTGCTCAGCAGCGTGGTCAGCACCAGCAGCTGATACAGCGGTCCCGGCCGGTCGGCGAGCCGGATGCCGGCTTCCTCCGCGTACGTGCGGCCACGCCGGTCGAGCAGCACCCGCACCACACGTCGGTCATTGCCCACCCCGTCGGGTTACCCACTTGAGGACCCGCTAGCCGTCGTGCCGCTGACCGTGGCCGGAATGCCGTCGGGGCGGGCGGGTATGCCGAGGCGTGGAGGCGGTCGAATCCGCCCCCCGTACCCGGAAGGGAGACACCCGTGGTCAATCCGCAGCAGGAAGAGTTCCGCCGCAACGCCAAGGGCGCCACCAGCCAGGACAGCAAGGGGCCCACGCCGACTGGACACCCGCTCAACAGTGGGTCCTCGCGCGGGGACGCCGGTCGACCGGTGCCCAAGGGGCAGGTGTCGCCGTACGGCCCGGCCGGAGAGCCGGTGGCCGAGGACGACAGCGACACCCGCTGACCGTTGGGTTAGCGACCGCGGACTGGCGGCCGCCGCAACCTGTTCCAGGTGGCGGCGGCCGCCAGTCCGTACGCGAGGTGCGGGATGATGTCGGAGATCCAGTCGGAGCGCCTCCACGTACGCGGGTCGCTGATCCCGAGCGCTGTGATCGACCCGTCGGTCATGGTCATCACGCCCGCGCCGAGCAGGCCGGTGGCCACCGGCAACGGCTGACGTCGACCACCGGCGTAGAGCGCGAACCCGACTCCCGCGGCGACGCCCAGGCCGTAACCGATCAGCGGCCCGAGGCCAGAGCGGCGGTTGGCCGCCCGGCCGTCGGACCCAAGGCTGACGTGCGCGATCCCGGCCAGCCGGTCGACGGTCTCCTGGGGGACGTCGCTCTCCGGACGTCCCCGTAGCGCCATGTCGAGAAAGCTGACCACGTTCAACGCGGTACTGCCGACGGCGCCAGCGATGGCGCCGTCGGCCACGTCGACAGTCCTCACTTCGGGTCGCCCGGTTCGCGCTCGCTCTTCGGGCCGTACGTCCGCTCACCGCGCACCACGCCCCGTTGACCGCGATCCTCCTGGAGGATCCGGTTCGCGACCTGGTTGGCCTTGCCGTCGGGTACTCGGCGCCCGGAGTCGTCGATCGCGTTGCGCAACCGCGCGCGCTGCTTGTCGTACGCGTTACTGCCCGGCCGTGGTCCTGGCATCTGTGCCTCCTTCGTCGGTCTGGGCACCTGGTGCTGCCCACCGTCCGCTGGGCGTACCGCGGCCGTCTACCCGTCTGGCGGCGGACCAACCCCGGCACGCTACTGGGGAGCGCGGACGACGACCACCGGGCACTGCGCGTGGTGCAGCATCGACTGGCTCACCGACCCCAGCAGCAACCCGGTCACCTCGCCGCGCCCGCGCCCACCAACGACCGCCAGTTGGGCGGAGCGGGACGCCTCGGCGAGCACAGTGCCGGGTCGGCCATGCACCACCTGGCAGGTCAACCGCAGACCCCGGTGGTCGTCGGTGAGCCCGGTCAGCCACCCGCCGAGCATCCGCTCCTGTTCGCCGCGCAGCGTCGCCTCGTCGTACACCAGGGGTTGCATGTCGCCCGGGCCGCTGCTGCCGGGGTGTCGGTAGGCGTGCACCGCCACCAGCGGCACGCCGAGCGACACGGCGGTCTCGGCGGCGAAGTCCGCCGCCCGCCGGGAGGCGTCCGAGCCGTCCACCGCGACCAGGACCGGCTCGTCGGGTCGTCGCGTTCCGCGCGCGACCAGCACCGGGCAGTCGGCGTACGCGGCGACCTGCACCGCGACCGAGCCGACCAGCAGCGCGGAGAACCCACCCAGCCCGCGATCGCCGAGCACTATGAGCGCGGCCGTGGGGGACTCGCCCACCAGCACCGCGGCTGCCTCACCGTCGATGATCTCGCCGGAGATCGACAACCCGGGCACCGTCGCCTCGGCCTCGCCCACCGCGGCCTCGACGAGTTCCTCGGCCCGGTGGCGCAGCCCACCGCCGGGCGGCGCGTCCGGGGCGGGGGAGACCGGTACGTGCAGCAGCGGCCAGATGAAACCGTGCACGACCCGCAGCGGTCGGTGCCGGCGCGCCGCCTCGGCGGCGGCGAGGCGCACGGCGCGCAGCGCCGACTCCGAACCGTCGACGCCGACCACCACCGCCGCGTTGTTCGCCGAGTTCACCGCCCACCTCCGCTCGCGGCCAGTATCGCGGTCCCGGACGCCCTCGCGCCGCGATACCGCTGAGCGCGTCCCGGTCGGTACGCTGGCGACGACCGGGGAGGGAGCGCCGCCGATGGGTGAACCAGACCAGCCGAGCACCGCTCGCATGATCGACTTTTGGCTCGGCGGGCACCATCACTTCCCCGTGGACGTGGCCGCCGCGAACGCGTTCGAGCAGGCGTACGGGCCGTGCGCGCCGGTGTTCCGTGAGCTGCGGGCGTTCCTGGGCCGGGCGGTGCGGGCGATGGCCGCCCACGGCGTGGACGGGTTCCTGGTGTTCGGCGCCGGGGTGCCGACGATGGGCAACGTGCACGAGGTCGCCACCGACGCGACTGTGCTCTACACCGACGTCGACCCGGTCACCATCCGACTGGGACAGGGCATCCTCGCCGGCAGCGACCGGGCCGGCTACGGCTTCGGCGACGCGACCGACATCGGCACCATCGACCCGGCGCAGCTGCACCGTTTCGTGCCGGGCTGGGGTCGGCGGCCGGTCGGGGTGGTCTTCCTGGGGTTGGCCGCGTTCCTCGACGACGCCACACTGATCCACACCCTCGACGAGCTGTACACCGCCGCGGCGCCGGGCAGCCTGCTCGCTGTGGACTTCGACACCGAGGAACTCGCCGGCCACCCGCAGGCGCTGGCCATGATGGGTCCGCAGTTCCGGATGCGTCCACCGGCGGCGTTCGCGCCCCTGCTGGGTCGGTGGGCGCCGACGGCGGACGGGATCGTCCCGGTCGCCGAGTGGCGGCCGGACGGCCCGCCGGCACGGGTGCCCGACGCGTTCCATGGTGTGCTCGCGACCCGCGCGGCTGACTGACCGCGCCGATCACCCGTCCGGGGGCGTCCGTATGATGCTTGCCCTATAGCAAGCTTCTGGGGAGGACGACGAATGGTAGACGCGCCGGACGTGGTGTCGCGCGCGTTGCGCGAGGCTCCGCCGGACCAGTTGGCGGAGGCGGCGGACCGGGCGATCCGGTCCGCGATGGGCGCGCTGCGCACCGACGTCTTCGTCGCCGACTACCGGATCAGCGGCCTCTGGCCGGTGCTGGACCCGGACCTGCCGGCGGGCGGCTTCCTGGCCTGCCACACCATGGCGCAGCGTTGCTTCAGCAGCCAGCAACCGGTCCGCGACGGTGAAGGCCCCTGCCGGCTCTACCTGCCCTTGACGGTGTGGGGGGAACGGCTGGGTGTGCTGCTGATCGAGCTTCCGACCGCACCGAACGCGACGGTCACCGGTCGGGCGACGGACATCGCCGGCACCCTGGCCGTGGCGATGCGCGCGGCGGACCGGGAGACCGACCGTTACCGGCGGGCCCGCCGTCGGGAGCGACTGACGATGGCCGCCGAGATGCAGTGGGACCTGCTGCCCGGTCGTGGTGTGTCCCACCACGCGTTCGATCTGGCCGGCCAGCTCGAACCGGCGTACACCGTCGGCGGCGACCACTTCGACTGGTCGTTGGACGGCGAGCGTCTCACCGTGACGGTGCTCAACGGCGAGGGCAGTGGGCTGGCGGCGTCCCTGTTGACCGCCGTCACCGTCAACGCGATGCGCAACGCGCGTCGCTCCGGTGGCGGCCTGGTGGAGCAGGCCGAGCTGGCCTCGGACACGGTCTTCTACCAACACCGGGGCGCCCGGTACGTGGCCACCCTGCTGCTGGAGGTGGACACCAGCCTCGGCATGGTGCGGGCGGTCGACGCGGGCTCTCCCCATCTGTTGCGGATGCGCGGGTCCACTGTCGAGCCGGTGAAGCTGGATCAGCAGCTGCCGCTGGGCATGTTCGCCGAGACCCGCTACGAGCTTCAGGAGGTGCAACTCGCCCCGGGTGACCGGCTCTTCGTGGTCAGTGACGGGGTGTGGGCCGCCGAGCCGCCGGGTCAGGAGCCGTACGGGCAGCGGATGATGGCTCGGTCCATGCGCGCCACGCGCCTGCAGCCGCCGGCCGAGGCGGTTGGTACGGTGATGCGCGAACTGCACGCCTATCACGCGGATTCCGATCTGCACGACGACGCCGTCGTGGTCTGTCTGGACTGGCACGGTCCGCGCGAACGGGGCACGGGGTGAGGTTTGCCGCCGCGTTGCCGGGCGGGCACCAGCGCGACGACGGCAGGGGACATCAGGTGGAGCGACCTGCGGATCTCGCCGCGGCGATCGACGCGGCCGCCGGGACGCTGATCGCCGTGCTGGAGTCGGCCGCGTCGCGGCATCAGGTGCCGCCCACCCAGCTGAGGGTGCTCACGCTGATCTGCGGTCGTCCGGAGACGAACGTCAACGGGTTGGCGGAGCTACTGGACGTGGGGCCCTCGTCGGCGAGCCGCCTGTGTGACCGGTTGGAGGCGACCGGGCTGTTGCGTCGGGTGGCCGATCCGCGTGACCGGCGTGAGGTGCGGTTGGTGCCGACCGCCGCGGCGCTGACCCTGTTGGGGGAGTTGGCCGAGCGGCGGCAGCGCGCGGTGCAGGCGGTGTTGGACCGAATGCCGGCGCGGAAGCAGCACGAGCTGTTGTTGGCGCTGGCCGGGTTCGCTCGGGCGGCGACCTCGGCGCCCGAGCAGCACATCGATCCCGCCGTCCAGACGGCCTGATCGCCGCCCCCTCTTCCACCAGTATCCTAGGACGCCTTACGCGTGGTGATCCACGCCACAGTGCGGCACAGCCGCGCCGACAGCCCGCAGCGGCGCCCGGCCACGGAGAGGGAGCCCGATATAGTGGCAGCGCACCTACCCGGCCCGCGATCATCGAGATCGCGGGCCGCATCAGGGGAGGGGGCCCCGCCCGGGGCCGCAGGGGAGAGCCGGCGCTGGTCGGCCCGACAGCGCGTACGACCCTCAGCCGCGCCCGCCGCCGGCCGGGGGCCCGCGTGCCGTGGAGGAGGATCGGTGTCGCGTCGGCAGGCTCGGGCAGAGCAACCGCGGGACACCGGTGACGAGACTCCCGGCAACCAGGTGCTCACCCTGCCCAACCTGATCAGCTTCGGCCGGCTGCTGGGCGTGCCGCTCTTCCTCTACCTGTTCCTGGTGGCGCGGGCCGACGTGGCGGCGGTCGTGGTGCTGGCCATCGGCGGCACCACCGACTGGGTCGATGGCTGGATCGCCCGCCGCCTGCACCAGGTCAGCCGCCTGGGCGAGCTGCTCGACCCGCTCGCCGACCGGCTCTACATCCTCGCCACCCTGGTCGCCTTCACCGCGCGGGAGGTGGTGCCGTGGCAGTTCACCGCGGCGCTGCTGGCCCGTGAGGTCCTCCTGCTGGCCTCGCTGGCGGTGCTGCGTCGCTACGGGTACGGGCCGCCGCCGGTGCACTACGTGGGCAAGACCGCCACGTTCCTGCTGCTCGCGGCGTTCCCGGTGCTGTTGTTGGCGAGCGCGGCGAGCGACGTGGCGACGGCGGCGAGCGCCATCGGTTGGGCGTTGGCCTGGTGGGGGCTGGTCCTGTACTGGGTGGCCGGCGGGATGTACGTCGTGCAGGCGGCTCGGCTGGTGCGCGCGGCGCGGGGCCCGGGAGCGGCGGCGTGAGCGCGCCTCGGCTGGGAAAGCCCGGCCAGGACCGGGTGTACGCGCCGGATTTCCTCACCGAACTGTTTCGCAACCCGCTGGATCCGGGGTACGCGGACGCGGCTGCCGCCCGTCGACGCTCGGTGGAGTCGGCTCCGGCGCGCGGGTGGCGGGCCTTGCCGGCCCGGTCGGTGAGCCTGGTCGTGGTGGTGATGCTCGGTTTCCTGTTCGCTGTCGCGTACCGGCAGACGATGGCGGACGAGCCGGGGCGGAGCCAGGCCCGTTCGGGTCTGGTGGCGCAGATCAAGGAGCGGGAGAGCCAGACCGATCGGTTGTCCACGCAGGCGGACCAGCTGCGCGAGGAGGTCAGTCGGCAGCGGGACGCGGCGTTGAGCGGGTCGGCCGCCGCCCGGTTGCGCAACCTGGAGGCGAGCACCGGGCTGGGTCGGGTGCGCGGTGATGGTGTGGTGGTGCGGTTGGCGGATGCGCCGGACAAGGCGGATGCGGTCACCGGTGCCGGCGCTGGGCCGCCGCGGGTGCTCTACAGCGACCTGCAGGGTGTGGCGAACGCGTTGTGGAGTGCTGGCGCGGAGGCGATCGCCATCAACGGGCAGCGGTTGACGTCGACGTCGACGATCCGGTCGGCGGGTGAGGCGATGCTGGTGGATTTCCGGCCGGTGACCGGGCCGTACGAGGTGTCGGCGATCGGGCCGGGTTCGATGCGGCGCAAGTTCGAGGACAGCCGCAACGCGGCGCTGATGCGGAAGGTCGCGCAGGGGACGGGGTTGTCGTTCGGTGTGCGAGAGGCGGATGACCTCACCCTGCCGGCGGCGCCGGAGCCGCAGCTACGCTACGCCAAGCCGTCGGTCAGTCCGAGCCCTTCCGCGTCGGGTGTCCGTTCCGGCAGTCCCGGGTCGTCCGGTCCGGGGACGACTGTGAGCCCCTCCGGAGGTGGCCGATGATCGCGGTGTTGGCGTTGCTCGCCGGTGTGGTGCTGGGCGTGTGGCTTGATCCCACGGTGCCGGCGGCGTTGCAGCCGTACCTGCCGATCGCGGTGGTGGCCGCGTTGGACGCGGTGTTCGGTGGGGTGCGGGCGCGGTTGGACCGCATCTTCGACGACAAGCAGTTCGTGGTGTCGTTCATTTCCAACGTGCTGGTGGCTGGTCTGATCGTGTATCTGGGTGACCAGTTGGGGGTGGGTGGGCAGTTGTCCACGGGTGTGGTCGTTGTGTTGGGTGTGCGTATCTTCGGCAACGTGGCGGCGATCCGTCGGCACCTGTTCCGGGCGTAGGTTGGGTTGCGATGAGTGACGAGCAGACCGACACGGGGACCGGGTGGCCGCAGCCGGCGGGTCCGGTGCGGCCGGGTGGGCCGGCGGGTGAGCCGGATCCGCGGCCGGATGCGCCGGATCCGGATGAGTTGAGTCCGTTGGCGCCGCAGGGGCCGGCGCAGCCGTCGGATGACGAGCCGGTGGCGGTGCCGGGTGTGGAGCCGGTCGACGATGGTGCGACGGTGGACCTGAACGCGGTGTCGCGGTCGGGGGAGCGGCCGGTCGCGGGTTCTGACGGGTTGGCGGAGCCGGTGCAGGAGTCGGCGGCGCCGGTGGTGGCTGGTCGGTCCCGGTGGAGTGCGGCCGGGGTGATGATCGCCGCGCTGTTGGCGTTGCTGGGGTTCACGTTGGTCGTGCAGTTGAAGACGACGTCGACGGATCCGACGCTGGGGGCGACCCGGCAGGAGGACCTGGTCCGGATCCTGTCGGATCTGGATGCGCGGGAGAACCGCCTGCAGCAGGACATCCGGGCTCTGGAGGACAGTCAGCGGCAGTTGCGTTCGGGTGAGCAGGGTCGTCAGGCGGCGTTGGACGAGGCGACGCGGCGGGCGGACGAGTTGGGCATCCTGGCGGGGACGTTGCCGGCGGTGGGTCCCGGGTTGACTGTGCAGTTCGAGGCGGGTGTGGAGGCGATCTCGGCGAACCGGGTGTTGGACGCGGTGCAGGAGCTGCGTGGTGCGGGCGCCGAGGCGATGCAGATTTCCGGTGGGGATCGGGCGACGGTGCGGATCATCGCGTCGACGTACTTCCTCGATGACAACGGGTCGTTGATGGTGGAGGGGCGTCGGTTGTCGGGGCCGTACACGATCACGGTGATCGGTGATCCGGCGACGATGCGTACGGCGTTGAACATTCCTGGTGGGGTGGTGGCGTCGGTCCGGGGTGCCGGCGGTAACGTGACGTTTGGGGAGCGTGAGGTTGCCGAGGTTTCGGCGCTGCACGTGCCGATCAAGTTGGAACACGCCCGTCCGGTCTCCTGACCGGCGCGGCCGCGCCGGACCCGGGTGGTCCGGGGCACCGATGGATGAAGGACGCGTCTGGTGATTCCCGAGGATCTGCGATACACCGCTGAGCATGAGTGGGTGGCGGGTGACGGCACGGCTTCGGTCCGGGTCGGCATCACCCACTTCGCGCAGGACGCGCTCGGTGACATCGTGTACGTGCAGTTGCCCGAGGCGGGTGCGGTGGTCGCGGCCGGTGACTCGTTGGGTGAGATCGAGTCGACCAAGAGTGTGTCGGAGATCTACGCGCCGGTGGCCGGTACGGTGGCGGCGCGCAACGACGCGTTGGCTGACACTCCTGAGCTGATCAATACTGATCCGTACGGTGAGGGTTGGTTGGTGGAGATCACGCCGAATGATCCGACTGCGACTGATGGGTTGCTGACGGCGGCCGCGTATCAGAAGATCACCGAAGGCTGAGTGTGCTTGATCCGGTGCGTGGGATGTCTGCGCGCGTCCGGTTGCCCTGCATTTCGGCGCTGGCTAGGCTCGCCCAGTCGACCGAGAACCCAATAGTTGAGCGTTGCGGAATTGCCTTCCCGGGCACGGGGAGCCAGCCGCCGGGTGTTCAAGTGCCCGGCGGCCAGACCCGCCATTACCCGACGCCGACCGAACAGATCCGTGAGGTGGTCCCATGACGCGGCCAGACGACGAGTTCCCCCCACTCGACGTCACTTCGACGCTCAATCTCGGTTCGCTCGACGAAGTGCTGGAGGGGCCGGATACCGATGTGGTGCCGAGCCGGATGTCCGGTTCGTTGCCGCCGGGTATGGCGCTGCTGGTGGTTCGTCGAGGTCCGAATGCGGGCGCCCGGTTCTTGTTGGACCACGATGTGACGACCAGTGGCCGGCACCCGGACAGTGACATCTTCCTGGATGACGTGACGGTGTCGCGTCGGCATGCGGAGTTCCACCGTGATGGTGGGACGTTCACGGTGCGGGACGTGGGCAGCCTGAATGGCACGTACGTCAATCGTGAGCGGGTTGAGGCGGCCACGTTGAGCAATGGTGACGAGGTCCAGATCGGTAAGTTCCGGGTGGTGTTCATCGCCGGTCCGCGCCCGGAGGAGGAGGCCGGCCGGGGGTGAACGAGCCTGCGGCCTCCATGTCACCCGGGGCGGCTCGGTCTGAGCCGCTGATGAGCATCGGTGAGGTGCTTGGGCAGTTGCGGGTGGATTTTCCGGATACCACGATTTCGAAGCTGCGGTTTCTTGAGGCCGAGGGTTTGGTCGAGCCGCAGCGGACGGCGGCGGGTTACCGGAAGTACAGCTGGGACGATGTGGCGCGGTTGCGGTTCGTGTTGACCGCGCAGCGGGACAAGTACCTGCCGTTGCGGGTGATCCGGGAGCAGTTGGCCCAGTGGGATTCGTCCGGTGAGCAGCCGGGGCGGTCGCGGCCGGCGTTGGTGGCGGTTGGTCCCGATGGTGCGGTGCCGGGTCGTGAGTTGGCGGAGCCGGCCGAGTCGTCGCAGGTGCGGCTCGGCCGGGCGGATCTGGTGGCGCGCAGTGGGGTTGACGAGTCGACGTTGGTGGAGTTGGAGCGGCTCGGTGTGCTGGTGTCGGATCCGCCGGGTTGGTATGACGCGGATGCTCTGATCATCGCGTCGGCGGTGGCGGGGTTGGCGGCGTACGGGTTGGAGCCGCGGCACCTGCGGGGTTACCGGACGGCGGCGGACCGGGAGGTCGGTTTGTTCGCGCAGTTGGTGGCCCCGTTGGCGCGGCAGAGTGATCCGGCGGCGCGGGCGCGGGCGGCGGAGACGGCGCGGGAGTTGGTGGCGTTGTCGGAGCAGTTGCACGCGGCGTTGGTGCGGGTGGGGCTGCGGTCGACGTTGGGTCGGTGAGGGTGCCCGGTGGGTGGTGGCTGAGCGGAAAGATCTCTTCCGGGAAGCGTGCCGTAGGCTTGCCGGGGTAACCCCTTTTCGGCGCGGGCGTGGTGCTGTAGCGCATGGGACGGCCGTGTTGCGGTCCGTGTACCGTGCAGGGAAGGGCGCGGTGCGGCGTAGGTGACAACGACACGGAGGCGGCGGTGCGCGAGCTGAGCGTGGTCGGAGTTCGGGTGGAGCTGCCCAGCAACCAGCCGATCGTCCTGCTCAGGGAGGTCGAGGGGGACCGGTATCTGCCGATCTGGATCGGCGCGGTCGAGGCGACGGCTATCGCTTATGAGCAGCAGGGGGTCAAGCCGGCCCGGCCGTTGACGCATGATCTTCTGCGGGATGTGTTGGCGGCGTTGAAGGCGCCCTTGCAGGCGGTGGAGATCACCGAGCTGAAGGAGAACGTCTTCTACGCGGATCTGTTGATCGGTGATGGGGTGCGGGTGTCGGCGCGGCCGAGCGATTCGATCGCGTTGGCGTTGCGGGTTGGTGCGCCGATTCGTTGTGCGGAGCAGGTCCTCAGCGAGGCGGGGATCGTTATCCCTGATGAGCAGGAGGACGAGGTGGAGAAGTTCCGCGAGTTCCTGGAGCAGGTGCGTCCGGAGGATTTCGCGGGCTGAGGTGTGCCTGGGCTCGGTTGGTGATCTTTCTCGGTGGCTGCGCGGCGTGTCGCGTCGGTTCCTCCGTGGTAACCCCTGACGGTGGCGATAGGGTTTCCATGTCGAGGGGTGCGCGTCCCGGAAACGATGCGTCGCCACACTGACGGGGAGGTTGTCCGGATGCACGAGCCGCGGGATTCCGATCCGGGTGCAGAGTTCGACGAGTCGGGTGCCTCGTCGCCAGGTGTGGCGGCTGAGGGTGACGGTTCGGTTGGCTACCGGGGTGTGACGGCCTGCCACGCGGTGGGCATCAGTTACCGGCAGTTGGATTACTGGGCGCGGACGACGCTTGTGGTGCCGAGCGTTCGTGACGCTTCGGGTTCGGGGACGCAGCGGTTGTATTCGTTCCGGGACTTGGTGGTGTTGAAGGTCGTGAAGCGGTTGTTGGATGCGGGGGTGTCCCTGCAGAACATCCGTAAGGCGATCGAGGCGTTGCGGTCGCGTGGTGTGGAGGATCTGGCGGGGATCACCTTGATCTCGGATGGGACGACGGTGTACGAGTGCCGGTCTCCGGAGGAGGTGGTCGACCTGTTGCAGGGTGGCCAGGGGGTCTTCGGGATCGCGATCGGTGGGGCTTTCAAGGAGATCCAGGGGTCGTTGTCGCATCTGCCGGCGGAGCCGGCGACGAGTGGCCCGGTGGAGCCGTCGGTGGTGTCGGGCCCGGATCCGGTGGGTGACGAGTTGGCGGCGCGGCGAGCGCGTCGGCGCGCCGGCTGACGGTTCGGTCTTTCGGTTTTTTTCCGGTTGTTTTCTCGCGACCGTCGGTGACGGTGGCGGGGGTCTGTCGGCCGTGTCGGTCCATTGTGGATACCGTGGGTGTCGTGTCGGTGGCCCATTGTGGAGATACCCATCGGTAGTGGTGACGCACCGTGTCGGCGTGTTGTCGGGAATCCGATAAGGGGGCGCTGACCGGGGGCGGTTGACACGCTATGGTCCCTCACGGTTCTGGACCCTTCACCCCCCGGAAGGAACGACCGTGACGGTTACGGAAGAGACTGCTCCCGCCTCGCACTACGACCGCATTGGCGGTGCCAGTTCGGTCAAGGCGGCGGTTGAGCTGTTCTATGACAAGGTGCTCGCGGACCCGGAGTTGGCGGGCTATTTCGTCGGCGTGGACATGGCGGGTCAGCGGCGGCATCTGGCGTTGATGTTGACGGTGGTGCTGGGTGGCCCGAACGAGTACACGGGTCGTGGGTTGGCCGAGGCGCACCAGCCGTTGAACATCACTGTGGGGCACTTCGCGAAGGTGGGCGAGCACCTGACGGTGACGCTGACCGAGCTGGGGGTGCCGGCGGACATCATCGCCGAGGTGCAGACAGTGTTGGGGCAGGTGCAGGACCAGGTGGTGGCTGCCGGGAACAGGTCGGGCGTCTGAGCGTGGACGCGGCTCGCCTCAAGCAGAGCTGGTCGGTGGTCGCCGGTCACGGCGACCAGGTGCCGCTCTACTTCTACTCGACGTTGTTCCTCGCCCATCCCGAGACGCGGCAGATGTTCCCCACGAACATGGCTGGTCAGCGGGACCGCCTCGTGACCGCGTTGGGTCACATCGTGTCCAACGTGGACCAGGTGGATCGGTTGGTGGGTTTCCTGCAGGATCTCGGCGCGGATCACCGCAAGTTCGCGGTCCGCGCGGAGCACTATCCGGCGGTCGGTGAGGCGCTGGTGGCGACGTTGCAGCATTTCCTCGCCGAGCAGTGGACCGACGAGTTGGCTGCGGACTGGACGGCCGCGTACGGGTTGGTCGCCCAGGTGATGATGGAGGCCGCGCAGGCCGCTGAGTCGGTCAATCCGCCGTGGTGGGTGGCGGAGATCGTGGCGCATGAGCGGCGGGCGTTCGACGTGGCGGTGGTGACGGTGCGTCCGCAGTATCTGTTGCCGTTCACGCCGGGTCAGTCGATCGGGGTGTCGCACCCGTCGGTGCGGTCGTGGCGGTACTACTCGCCGGCGAACGCGCCGCGGGCGGACGGCACGTTGGAGTTGCATGTGCGGGCCGCGCCGGGTGGCGCGGTGTCGTCGCGGCTGGTGTACGGGTCGGCGGTGGGGGATCGGATCCACCTGGCGGCGCCGGTGGGGGACCGGTTGGGGTTGTGGTCGGCGGGCTCCAGTGACCTGTTGCTGTTGGTGTCGGGTACCGGCTGGGCGCCGGTGAAGGCGTTGGTGGAGCAGGTGGCCGCGGAGGGTTCTCGTCGGCGGGTGGACCTGTACGTGGGGGCCCGGTCCCGTAGCGAGTTCTACGACAGCGATGCGATTGACAAGTTGGCGTCGTCGTGTCCGTGGTTGACGGTGACGTACGTGGTCGGTGCCGACGTGCACCGGCCGGGGGAGTTCGTGCAGGCGGTGGACCGGGCGTTGGCCGACGGTGACTGGCGGTCCCGGCACGTGTTCGTGTGTGGGTCGGACGAGATGGTGTCGCACGCGGTGCGGACGTTGGTGCAGGCGGGTTACCACGAGGGTCAGGTGCACCACGAGGGCCTGGGCGCGCAGTGGTACGGCCCGGCGTGGCGGACGGCGGTGCAGCAGTCGGCTGCGGGTGACACCTCGGGAGGTGGGCACAGGTGAGTGCGACGCCGATCAGTCGGTATGACGGGATGCAGGTTTCCGGCGGTGTGCAGGTGCGGATGACCGCCGATCGGGTTCGGCGGTGGGAGTTCGGTGCGGCGTCGTTCGCCCGGCGTGGTTACGACAACGCTGACGTGGACCGGTTCCGGGTGCAGGTCGCTGACGAGTTGGACCTGTTGGCGACGCAGATCGCGACGTTACGGGCGGAGAACGAGCGGCTGACCGACCGGGTGGAGTTGCACCGGCACGGGGTGATTCCGAGTACGGGGGCGGCGGCGAAGGTCCCGGCGGCGCGGGAGGTGAATCTGCTGTCGGCGGCGCAGCGGGAGGCCGAGCAGATCATCGCGCAGGCCCATGACTATGCGCGTCGGGTCGCCGAGTACGCCCGGGTGCAGTACGAGAGTTACCTGCACGCGGCGGAGGCGGAGGCGAAACAGGAGGCGGAGCGGGCGGTGGCGGAGTACCGCAGCGCGGCGGGGTCGAGCTTCGACGACACGGTGGCGACCCGGGAGGCGTTGCGGATCTTCGGCGAGATGATGGTGTCGCACATGCAGGCGGCGGCGCGGCATCTCGACGACGGCAGTGAGCAGTTGGCGCGCACGATGGATCGGATCGCGGCGGAGACGCCGGGGGCGCCGTTCGTGGGTGGCGTGGTGGGTCAGTCGGCGTTGCCTCGGCATCAGCAGCGCTGAGTCGCCGGGTGGGGTGCGCTGACGTGGACGCCACCCGGCGCGTTGGCGGCGGTGGCATAGTCGAAGGGGTCAGGCGGGGCTGACCCGTGGCCCGCCCCTGGGAGAGGCGCCGTCGTGTCGGTATCACCGTCCCCATCCGGCGGGTCAGCGGATCCGCTGGCCGCGTTGGAGGCGTCGGCGTGGGCGCTGGCGGCCGCGGTCGGCACCATGAGTGACGCCCTGTCGGCTCCGCTGTCCGAGGTCCTCGCGGCGTCGCCGCACCGCAGCGCGGTGCTGGAGGCCGCCGGTCTGTTGTCCTGGGACGGCGGGACGCCGGTCGCGCACCCGTCGCTGGTGCCTGCCGACGGGCCGACGGGGCGCAGCGCGGTGCAGGCGCGGTTGAGTTCGCTGCGGCAGGCGGTCGCCGCGGCGGCGCAGGAGCCCTCCGGTGGGGGTGGGGTCGGCTGGGCGCAGGTGGACGACGAGGTGTTGTTGCATCAGGGTCGGGCGTCGGCGGCGACCGGTCGGGCGTTGGCGACCCGGGTGGTGCCCGAGTTGGCGGGGCTGGCGGAGCGCTTGGACGCGGCGGACGCCCGGGTGCTGGACGTGGGCACCGGAGTGGCGGGGTTGGCTGTCGCCCTGGCCCGCGCGTTGCCCCGGGTGTCGGTGGTGGGTATCGACGTCCTGCAACGCGCGTTGGACCTCGCGGTCGGGGAGTTGGCCGAGGCCCGCGATGTCGCGGATCGGATCACGCTGCGCCTTCAGGACGTCGCGGAGGTCGCCGAGCCGGGCGGGTACGACCTGGTCTGGGTGCCGGCGCCGTTTCTTCCCCAGCAGACGTTGGCGCTCGCGCTGCCCCGGTTGGTGCAGGCGCTGCGACCTGGTGGTTGGCTGGTGGCTGGCACCAATCCGCCGGCGGGGGATCCGTTGCGGGCGGCCGTCGACCGGTGGAACGCCGTGCGCAACGGCGGCAACGCCTTCGACGCCGACCGGATGGCGGAGGTGCTGGCGGGGGCCGGGTTGGGTGACGTTCGGCGTTTTCCGACAGTCCCCGGCGGGCCGGTGTTGGTGGCCGCGCACCGCCCGGGCGGTTGAGGGCGACCGGCGGTGCGGCGGGTGGTCAGCTGAGCCGTTGTTCGAGGTGGAAGGTGACCTCGGTGCCGGCGGCGCTCTTACCGATGGTCTTGCACAGGGCGGCGCGGATGGGCAGCCAGTGAGGGCCGGCGCCGGAGGGCATGAGGGTGGCGTTGAACGGGTGCCCGTCGATGGTGCCGGTGACCTTGACGGCGCGTCGGGTGCCGAGCAGGTCCGCGGAGTCGGGCACTGTCACGTAGGTGGCGAACGCGCCGTCTTTCTCGATGGGTGCGGTGAAGCGGTAGTCCAGTGGTTGCGGGTCCATGGGTTCTCTCCTCGGCGCGGCGGGTCGGTCAGCGGGCGGCGGCGCGGATGGCCTCGGCGATCGGGGTGGGCCCGTCGACGAGCTCCAGTGTCGCGCCGGTGCTGCGCGGCTCGTCGAGCAGCGCGGCGAGGACGTGGGCGACGTCGGTGCGGCTGATCGCGCCACTGCCGGCGTGGGGGGTGAGGGTGACCCGCCCGATGGGTGGGTCGTCGGTGAGCCGGCCGGGTCGCAGCACCGTCCAGGCCAGGTCGCGGCCGCGCAGGTCGTCCTCGGCGGCGCGTTTGGCGCGCAGGTACGCCGCCCACACGTCGTCGGTGCCGGGGGCGGGTGGTGTGTCCACGCCCATGGAGGAGACGAGCAGGTAGCGGTGGACGCCGGCGCGGGTGGCGGCGTCGGCGAGCAGCGCGGCGGCGGCCCGGTCGACGCTGTCCTTGCGGGCGGCGCCGCTGCCGGGGCCGGCGCCCGCGGCGAAGACCACCGCGTCGGCGCCGTGCAGGTGTTCGGCCACCTGTTCTGGCGGGGTGTGTTCCAGGTCGCAGACGACGGGGGTGGCGCCGGCGGCGCGCAGCGTCGCGGTCTGCTCGGGGTTGCGGATGAGGCCGGCGGCGCGCAGCGTCGCGGTCTGCTCGGGGTTGCGGATGAGGCCGACGGCGGTGTCGCCGCGCCCGACGAGGTGGCGTTGCAACAGTAGGGCGATCTTGCCGTGGCCTCCGGCGATGACGACGCGCATGCGCCCAACCTACCGGCGCCGTGGGTGCGGGCGGCGTCACCGGCTTGACCTTGACCTTCGGGTAACCCTGAGCCTGGTGGGTGCCGGTCGCCGTGACCGGCGCGAGGAGGATGTCGACGTGGGGCTGATGACCATCGGGGCGTTCGCCCGGGCGGCGAGGCTGACGCCGAAGGCGTTGCGCCTGTACGACCAGGTGGGGCTGCTGGTGCCGGCCGCTGTCGATCCGGAGTCCGGTTACCGGCTCTACGACCCGGTTCAGCTGCCGGTGGCGCGGCTGGTCGCCCAGTTGCGTCGGCTCGGTATGCCGCTGGCGACGATCCGGGTCGTGTGCGGCCTGGAGCCGGCGGCGGCGGCTGAGGCGGTCACCGCGTACTGGCGGCAGGTCAGCGCCGACACCGCGGCCCGCGCCCGGCTCGCCACCCTCCTCGTGGACCACCTGTCTGAAGGGGGCGCCACCATGTCTGACCCGAATCCCACAGTTGTCGTCCGCTGCGCCGCCGGTGGGGACACCGGCCTGGTGCGCGACAGCAACGAGGACACCGCGTACGCCGACGAGCGGTTGCTCGCCGTGGCCGACGGTATGCGGGGGCCCGGCGGCGCGGCCGCCAGCGCCGCCGCCGTTGACGCCCTGAAGCCGTTGACGTTGGCCGACGTGCCGGCGACCGACCTGCTGACGATGTTGGCGGGCGCGGTGAGCGACGCCGACCGCGCCGTGCACGCGTTGGCCACCGACACCGACCAGCCGGTCACCACGTTGACCGCGCTGCTGCTCAGCGGGTCCCGGCTGGCGTTGGTGCACGTCGGTGACACCCGGGCCTACCTGCTGCGCGGCGGTGAGCTGTCGCTGCTCACGCAGGACCACACGTGGGTGCAGGCCCAGGTCGATCAGGGCCGGCTCGACCGGGACCAGGCCGCGACGCATCCGCAGCGCGCGGTGCTGGTGCGTGCCCTCGGTGGCGGCCGGCAGGTCGAGGCGGACCTGGCGCTGCGGAGGGCGTTGCCGGGTGACCGGTACCTGTTGTGCTCCGACGGGCTGTCCGCGGTCGTCGGCCGGGCCGAGTTGGGGTCGGCGTTGGCCGTGACGGCCGATCCCGGGGACACGGTGCGGGCGCTGATCGATCTGGCGCGGGCCGAGGGCGCGCCGGACAACATCGCCTGCGTCGTCGCCGACGTCGTCGCGGTATAGCGGTCGGCGGGGCCCCGCGCCGGGTGGGGCCGCCACCCGGGGCGGGGCTCGGCGTTGGCGAGCCGGTTGAGGCAGCATGGAGAGGTGATGGAGAGCTTCGACGCGTTGGCCTCACTGGTAGCCGGTGGTGGGGTGGTGGTGCTCAGCGGCGCCGGCCTGTCCACCGAGTCGGGTATTCCGGACTACCGGGGGCCCAGCGGGGTGGCGCGGCGGCACACGCCGATGACCTTCCAGGCGTTCACCCGTGATCCCGTGGCCCGGCGGCGCTACTGGGCGCGCAGTCACCTGGGCTGGCGGTTGATCGCGGGCGCGGCGCCCAACGCCGGGCACCGTGCGGTGGCCGGGCTGCAACACGCCGGGCTGGTCGACACGGTGATCACCCAGAACGTCGACGGTCTGCACGGTGCGGCCGGTAGCCCGTCGGTGATCGAGCTGCACGGCCGCCTCGATGAGGTGACCTGTCTGGACTGCGGCAACCTGACCTCCCGGGAGGAGCTTCACCGGCGGCTGCGCGAGGCCAACCCGGAGTTCGTGGCCCGCGTCGCCGCGATCAACCCGGACGGTGATGTTGATCTCCCTGATGAGCAGGTGGCGGCGTTCCGGCCGGTGGACTGCGGGATCTGCGGCACCGGGATGCTGAAACCGGACGTGGTGTTCTTCGGTGAGACGGTGCCGGCGCAGCGGGTGGCGCGGTGTTTCGCGGCCGTGGAGCAGGCCCGCTCGTTGCTGGTGCTCGGGTCGTCGTTGACGGTGATGTCGGGGCGCCGGTTCGTGATTCGGGCCGCGAAACGGGGCATCCCGGTCGCGATCGTCAACCAGGGGTCGACCCGGGGTGACGGCCACGCCACAGTGTGCGTCGACGCGCCGCTGGGCGCGGTGCTGCCGCAGCTCGCCGCGCGGGTCGCCACTGGAGCCCCACTCAAGGTGTGACGGTGGGGCCCTGAGGGCCCGGGGGTAGGACATCCGCCGGAAACACCGACGCTGGTAGCGTTGAGCGCGCCGGTAACACCCACGTGGGAGAGACCGCCCGACAGCACTCAGGGCGGCGCCGAAGGGGCAAATCCTCCCCGGAACCTCTCAGGCAAAAGGACCTCGTGGGCAGGCACTGTGGAGCGCCCTGTGGGTGCGACAGAGGGGGAGGCCGACACGTCGACCTCGCCCCGGGAGTGCCCCCTATGACCGTAGAGCAGTTCGCCACCCGTCACATCGGTCCCGGCCCCGACGATGAGCGTCGGATGCTGGAGGTCGTCGGGCACGACTCGATCGACGAGCTGATGGACGCCGCGATCCCCGAGGTGATCCGCTGGCACGGCACCCTCGACCTGCCCGACCCGGCCACCGAGGCCGAGACGATCGCCGAGCTGCGGGCCCTCGCGGCGCGCAACACCGTCGCCGTCTCCATGATCGGGTTGGGGTACCACGGCACGCACACCCCGGCCGTGATCCGCCGCAACGTGCTGGAGGACCCGGCCTGGTACACGGCGTACACGCCGTACCAGCCGGAGATCAGCCAGGGCCGCCTCGAGGCGCTGCTGAACTTCCAGACCATGGTCACCGACCTGACCGGGTTGGCCACCGCGAACGCCTCCATGCTCGACGAGGGCACCGCGGCGGCGGAGGCGATGACCCTGGCGCGGCGGGCCTCCAAGAGCAAGAGCCGGGTGTACGTCGTCGACGCCGACGCGTTGCCGCAGACCATCGCCGTGATCACCAGCCGGGCCGAGCCGCTCGGCATCGACGTGCGGGTCCTCGACGTGCAGCGCGACGAGGTGCCGGCGGAGTTCTTCGGCCTGCACCTGCAGTACCCGGGGGCGTCCGGGGCGGTGCGCGACCACGCCGGCCTCGTGGAGACGGCGCACGCCGTCGGCGCCCTCGTGACCGTCGCGGCGGACCTGCTGGCATTGACGCTGCTGCGCGCACCGGGGCAGATCGGCGCGGACATCGCCGCCGGCACCACCCAGCGTTTCGGCGTACCGATGGGCTTCGGTGGGCCGCACGCCGGTTACCTGGCGGTGCGCTCGGGCCTGGAGCGGATGCTGCCCGGACGCCTGGTCGGGGTGTCGCGCGACGCGGACGGCAACCCGGCCTACCGGTTGGCGTTGCAGACCCGTGAGCAGCACATCCGGCGGGAGAAGGCGACCAGCAACATCTGCACCGCGCAGGTGCTGCTCGCGGTGATGGCCGGCATGTACGCCGTGTACCACGGCCCCGACGGGCTGCGGGACATCGCGACGCGTACCCATGCGATGGCGGCCCGGCTCGCGGCCGGGTTGCGCGCCGGTGGGGTGGACGTCGCGGACGTCGCGTTCTTCGACACCGTCACCGCGACCGTGCCGGGCGGTGCGGCGCGGGTCGTCGCGGCCGCCGCGCAGCGGGGTGTCAACCTGCGGCTGGTCGACGCCGACCGGGTGGGGGTGTCCTGCGACGAGACCACTACCGACGCGCACCTGGCGCAGGTGTGGGAGGCGTTCGGGGTGCCCGCGTTCGACGGCGACGCGGACGCGGCCCTGCCTGTCGACCTGCGGCGCGACAGCGACTTCCTCACCCACCCGGTGTTCCGCAGCCACCACTCGGAGACGGCGATGCTGCGCTACCTGCGCCGGTTGTCGGACTTCGACTACGCCCTGGACCGGGGCATGATCCCGCTCGGGTCATGCACGATGAAGCTGAACGCGACGACCGAGATGGAGCCGGTCAGCTGGGCGGAGTTCGCGAACATCCACCCGTTCGCGCCGGACGCGCAGACCGCCGGGTACCGGGAGATGATCGGTCAGCTGGAGTCGTGGCTGGCCGAGGTGACCGGCTACGACGCGGTGAGCGTGCAGCCCAACGCCGGTTCGCAGGGTGAGCTGGCCGGGTTGCTGGCGATCCGCTCGTACCACGCGTCGCGGGGTGAGACGCACCGCGACGTGTGCCTGATCCCGTCGTCGGCGCACGGCACGAACGCGGCGTCGGCGGTGATGGCCGGCATGCGGGTCGTCGTGGTGGCCTGCGACGACGACGGCAACGTCGACCTCGTCGACCTGGACGCGAAGATCGAGAAGCACCGCGACGCGCTCGCCGCGATCATGGTGACGTACCCGTCCACGCACGGCGTGTACGAGACGGGCATCGCGTCGCTGTGCGCGAAGGTCCACGACGCCGGCGGTCAGGTGTACGTCGACGGGGCGAACCTCAACGCCCTGGTCGGGTTCGCCAAGCCCGGCAAGTTCGGCGCGGACGTGTCGCACCTGAACCTGCACAAGACGTTCTGCATCCCGCACGGCGGCGGTGGCCCCGGGGTGGGCCCGGTGGCGGTCCGCGCGCACCTGGCGCCGTTCCTGCCCGGTGACCCGCTGGGCGCCCACGTCGACGCCACGCCGGCGATCTCGGCGGCGAAGTACGGGTCGGCGGGGATCCTGCCGATCCCGTGGGCGTACCTGCGGATGATGGGCGCCGAGGGCCTGACCCGGGCCACCGGTGTGGCGGTCCTCGCGGCGAACTACGTGGCGGCGCGGCTGCGGGGGCACTTCCCGGTGCTGTACGCCGGCAACAAGGGCCTGGTGGCCCACGAGTGCATCCTCGACCTGCGGCCGTTGACGAAGGCGACCGGGGTGAGCGTCGACGACGTGGCGAAGCGGCTGATCGACTACGGCTTCCACGCGCCCACGATGTCGTTCCCGGTGGCGGGGACGCTGATGGTGGAGCCGACCGAGAGCGAGGACCTGGCCGAGCTGGACCGGTTCTGCGACGCGATGATCGCGATCCGCGCGGAGATCGAGCAGGTGGGTTCCGGGGCGTGGCCGCTCGGGGACAACCCCCTGGGCAACGCGCCGCACACCGCGGCGATGGTCAGCGGTGACGAGTGGTCGCACGCGTACCCGCGGTCGGTGGGCGCGTACCCGGCCGGGGTGGACCGGGCCGGCAAGTACTGGCCGCCGGTGCGGCGCATCGACGGCGCGTACGGCGACCGGAACCTGGTCTGCTCGTGCCCGTCGCCGGAGGCGTTCGAGGACTGACGACGGCGCGCCGGGGCGGGCGGTACGGCCTGCCCCGGCAGCCGCTGCGACCTGGGCGGGGACGTCCCTTACCGGGGGACTAGCCTGGGTCGACGGCGGCTAAACGGTGACGCTGAGTGGTCGGTCAGGCCACGAGGGCGTGGCGGGCGGGGCCGCGGTGCGGTGCGATGCTGCTGCCGTCGGGAAGCAGCTCGCCGGTGTCCTCGAAGACGATCACACCGTTGCAGAGCAGGCTCCAGCCCTGCTCACGGAAGCAGGCGAGGACCCGCGCGGCTTCCCGGTCGGTAGCTTCAGCGGAGGGGCAGGTCGGTTGGTGCTGGCACATCGGGTTCTCCGGACTGTGGGGGCACTGTGTCATGGTTCACATGACCAGTGACGCACAGTACCAAGCGAAAGTGTCCAGCATCGAGCAGGTGCCCGCCTGGTGCACGGGAAATCCACTGAACGGATGAGGAAGGTTGGACCGTACGGCGTGGAAACGCTCCCACACGTGGATGCCGCAGACAGCGGCCCGGCTATGGATGCCGCGGACAGCGGCCCGGCTACGTGGGCCGCGGACCGCGGCCCGGTGGCTTCGGCCGCCTATCGCGGCCCGGCGGCATCGATCGATGTACCCGCCGCGCCGGCCGCCTGCCGGGGCGCGCTGACCGAACGCGCCCGCCTGCACTGGTCCCGCGGAGACGGCGGCGACCCCGCGGCCCTCGCCGAGGAGTTCCTCGCCGCCCACGGCCTGCCCCTGCACGACCTGACCCGACCCGCCACCGGCCAGCACGGCACCGGGGTCTGCGGCGCGGCGCTGTACCTGTCCGCCGCCGCCGGGGCGCTGCTGGCCGGCGCACCCACCGGGGCGCCGGAGCCCGCGCCGACCCTGCCCGACCTCGCCGTCGTCGTCTACCAGCACGGCCCCACCCGGGTCACCCGGCCCGGCGCAGGGCCGCCGTGGTGGCTCGGCGAGTGGGCCGAGAGCTGGACCCCCGATCAGCACGCCGCCGCCGTCGACGCGGTCCGCGCCGCCATCGGCCGCGGCGACGTCTACCAGAGCAACATCGTCGGCCACGCCGCCGCCCCCTACACCGGCGACCCGCTGCCGGCCCTGCGCCGCCTCGGCGCGCTCCCCGGCGCCCGCTACGGCGGCGTCCTCACCGGCGACGGCTGGGCCATCGGCTGCGCCTCCCCGGAAACCCTCGTCGAGGTCACCGACGGGCAGGTGATCACCCGACCGATCAAGGGCACCCGCCCGGCCACCGCCACCGGCCGCGCCGAACTGCTCACCAGCGCGAAGGAACGCGCCGAACACATCATGATCGTCGACCTGGAACGCAACGACCTCGCCCGCATCGCCCGCACCGGCACCGTCACCGTCGACGAGTTGTTCGCCGTGCGCCGCTGGTGCGACCTGTGGCAAGCCGAGTCGACAGTCCGCGCCGCCGCCGCCGACGGCCTCGGCCTCGCCGACCTGCTGCGCGCCACCTGCCCCGGCGGCTCCGTCACCGGCGCCCCGAAACTCGCCGCCCTGACCCAGATCAGCGCCCTCGAACCGGTCGGGCGGGGCGCCAGCATGGGTGCGCTGGGCTGGGTCGCCCCGGGCCACGTCGACCTGGGCCTGACCATCCGCACCGCCGCCGCCGACGGCCAGCGGTTGCACACCTGGGCCGGCGGCGGCATCACCTGGGACAGCGACGCACGCGCCGAGGTCGCCGAGGCCGCCGCGAAGACCACCCCGGTCCGCGCCACCCTGGCCGGGCGCTGACCGCGGCACCGCACGGCGATACGCTGAACCCCATGACCATGCGGCCCATCCGGATCATCGGCGACCCAGTCCTGCGCACCGGATGCGAACCGGTCACCACCTTCGACGCCGAGCTGCGGGCCCTCGTCACCGACCTGATGGACACCCTGCTCGGCGCCCCCGGCCGCGCCGGCGTCGCCGCACCGCAGATCGGCGTCAGCGCCCAGGTGTTCGTCTACGACGCCGACGGGCACCGCGGCCACCTCATCAACCCCACCCTGGAGCTGTCCGACGAGCTGCAGGACGACGAGGAGGGCTGCCTGTCCATTCCCGGGCTGTACTTCCCGACCGTGCGGGCCCTGCACGCCACCGCCCACGGCGTCGACCAGCACGGCGAGCCGCTGACCATCGCCGGCAGCGGATTCCTGGCCCGCGCCCTGCAACACGAGACCGACCACCTCAACGGGCGGCTCTACGTCGACACCCTGCGCGGCGACACCCGCCGCCGGGCCCTGCGCGAGATCCGCGCCGGGCGCTTCGACTCACCCAGCCGCCGCGGCTAGCTCACCCACTGGTCGTGGCCCAGCTTCGCGACCAGGGCCACCACCACGACCAGCAACACCACCCGCACGAACCCGGAACCGCGGCGCAACGCCATCCGCGCCCCCAGCACCGCGCCGGCGATGTTGCACACCGCCATGCCCGCGCCCAGCAACCACCACACGTGCCCGGTCACCCCGAACACCACCAACGCGCCCAGGTTCGTCCCCGCGTTGACGACCTTCGCCATCGCCGAGCCGTGCACGAAATCCGCGCCCACCAGGGCGGTGAACGCCAACACCAGGAACGTGCCGGTGCCCGGACCGATCAACCCGTCGTACAGGGCGATCCCCACCCCGGCCACCGCGATCACCATCGCCACCCGCAGCGGGGTGCGCTTCGCCGGCACCGCCACCACCCCCATCCGGGGACGCAGCAGCACGAACACCGCCACCGACACCAGCACCACCAGCACGACCGGTCGGTACGCCGACGCCGGGACCGCCCCGGCCAGCGCCGCGCCCACACCCGCGCTGAGCACCGCGAACCCCGCCGCCGGGCCCGCCACCCGCCAGTCGACTGTCGTCCTGCGGGCGTACGTCGCCGCCGCCGTGGCCGTACCGAAGATCGCGGCCAACTTGTTCGTGCCCAACGCGGTGGCCACCGGCAACCCCGGGGCGGCCACCAACAACGCCGGCAGCAGCAACAACCCGCCACCACCGACCACGGCATCGACCCACCCGGCCATCGCGGCGGCGGCCAGCAGGGTACTCAGCGTCACGGCGTCCACGGGCAGCAAGTCTGCCCACCCGACGCGCCCCGGCGGCACCCGAGTGGCCAGCCTCACCCGGTCACCGACCCCGCGTACGCCGCAACCACACCCCCAACGCTCCGACCGCCACGAACACCAGCATCGAACACAGCAAGACCTTCACCACCGGGCAACCATGCCACGGGCACGTAAGGTGCAGGAGTGCGCCTGGCCACCTTCAACCTGCTGCACGGACGGTCCCTCACCGACGGGCTCGTCGACTCCGACCGACTCGCCGCCGCCATCGGCGCCCTCGACGCCGACGTGCTCGCCCTTCAGGAGGTCGACCGCGACCAACGCCGCAGCGGCCACCTCGACCTCACCGCCATCGCCGCCCGCGCCCTCGGCGCACCGCATCACCGCTTCGCCGCCGCCGTCGTCGGCACCCCCGGCGAACAGTTCCGCCCCCTGCGCCACGACGACGACGGCCACGGCGAACCCTGCTACGGCATCGGGCTGATCAGCCGACACCCCGTACGCAGCTGGCAGGTCACCCGACTCAAGCCGGCGCCGGTGCGCTCACCGGTCTACGTGCCCGGCCCCCGCGGCGGCCTGATCCTGCTGCACGACGAACCCCGCGTGGTCCTCGCCGCCGTCCTGGACACCCCGCACGGCCCCCTCACCGTCGCCGCGACCCACCTGTCCTTCGTGCCCGGCTGGAACGCCCGCCAACTACGTCAGACCGTCCGTGCCCTGCGCGCGCTACCCGGGCCCCGCGTCCTGCTCGGCGACCTCAACCTGCCCGCCGGCGCGGCCCGGCTCATCTCCGGCTGGCACCCCCTGGGCCGCCGCCCCACCTACCCGTCCGGGCAGCCCCGCGTCCAACTCGACCACATCCTCGCCGACCGGCACGCCCTCGACCAGCTCCCACCCGTACGCGCTGTCACCGCACCGGCTTCCACCATCTCCGACCACCGCCCCCTGCTGGTCGACCTCGGCTGAACATCATCGCCCAACCGGCCGCATCGCGGCTCACGAATGTCTAGGGTGGGCTCGCCGACACCACGCTGTCGCGCCATCGCCACCCCCGACACCACAGGGAGCTGACCATGAGCGACACGCCGGACACGATCGTCCTCATCCACGGGTTCTGGGTCACCCCCCGCAGCTGGGAACACTGGGTCACCCACTACCAGGACAAGGGCTTGCGGGTGCTCACTCCCACGTACCCCGGGCTGGAAGGCGAGGTCGAGGCGATCAACGCCGACCCCAGCCCGCTGGAGACGCTGACCGCACCACAGATCATCGCGCACCTCTCCGCAGTGCTCGACGCGCTGCCCAAACCACCCATCCTCATGGGCCACTCCGCCGGCGGGGCGTTCACCCAGGTGCTGCTCGACCGCGGCTACGGCACCAGCGCCGTCGTGCTCAACTCGGCACCCACCGAAGGCGTCCGGAACATCCCCTTCTCGCAGCTGCGCTCCACCTTCCCGGTGCTGCGCAACCCCGCCAACCGGCACCGGGCCGTCGGGTTCACCTTCGAACAGTGGAACTACGCGTTCACCAACACCTTCGACGAGCAGACCGCCCGCGCCCTGTATGAGCGCTACGCCATCCCCGCCGCCGGCGGCATCCTCTGGGACAGCGTCCTGGCCAACCTGCTGCCCGGCCCCCAGGACATCGCCGTCAACTACCACAACGACCAGCGCGCGCCGCTGCTGTTCATCTCCGGCTCGGAAGACCACATCATGCCGCCCAGCGTGCAACGCGCCAACGCCGCTCACTACAAGGGCGACACCCTCACCGAGGTCGAGCTCTTCGAGGGGTACGCGCACCTGCTGCCCGCCCAGCAGGGCTGGCAGCGCATCGCCGACGTCGCCCTCGACTGGGCCCTGCGCCACGCCCGCTGACCGCGACGCCTCACCGCGCCGACCGTTCGGCCTGCCGCTGCCCCGGCTTCCTGAACCGGGGCATCCCCGCGCCCCGGACACCGCGCCTTCCTGAAAGCCGAGTCGATCAAGGTCGGCGGGGGAGCGGACCGCCAAGTCGCAAGATTCCCTCAAGATCATTGCATCGACGGACTTCGACAACCATGCTGGTCGACACGCGCCACGATCAACTCGTCGGAGGCCACATGAGACGCCAGCGACCCACCCTCATCGCCGTGTCCACCCTCATCGCCGTCACCCTCACCACCGCAGCCACCCCCGCCAACGCCCACAACGCCGCACCACCCGACCAGGTCACCGCCCTCACCGCCCACCAGGCCGACGGATACACCACCCTCGCCTGGCAACCCGTCGACGGCGCCACCGACTACCAGATCGAACGCACCCCCGTCGACGCCGACAACACCCCCACCGGCACACCCACCATCGTCGGCATCTGGCGACCCAACCGCCAGATCAACCAACAGGCACCCACCTTCGCCGACGCCGGCTACAACCCCGGCGACACCTTCCAATGGCGCGTACGCGCCCGCACCGGCACCACCGAACAGCCCTACTCCGAACCAGTCACCGCCACCACCACCGCACCCTGGGGCAACCCCACCACCCCCGGCGAGCACCTACGCACCGGCTGGGAGACCACCCACGCCGCGCAGTACACCAGCGACACCGACGAGTACGCCTACACCGCCGCCATCGACGCCCTCAGCGACCGCGTACGCGTCGTCGAACTCGGCCGCACCGTCCAGAACCGACCCATCAACATGCTCGTCATCGGCCACCCCACCCCGGCGGCCACCCCGCAAGCCGTCGCCGCCACCGCACCCGTGGCCATCAACTGCAACGTGCACGGCAACGAACCCGGCGACCGCGAAGCCTGCCTCATCATGGCCCGCCAACTCGCCTTCAGCACCGACCCCCGCATCACCGACCTGCTCAGCCACACCACCGTCCTGATCGTCCCCACCATCAACGGAGACGGCCGCGCCAACAACACCCGCGGCAACTCCACCGGCCAGGACCTCAACCGCGACTACTCCCTGATCCGCCAACCCGAGACCACCGCGTACATCACAATGGTCCGCGACTACCGACCCGTCGCCGGCTACGACGGCCACGAGTTCGGCAACTCCCGCGCCGGCGACCTGCCGATGCTGCCCCCACGGCACCAGAACGTCGCCCAACCCATCTTCGACCAGTCCCAGGACATGATCGAAGGCCACATGTACGCCAAAGGCGCCGAAGCCGGCTGGTGGGCCTGCCCCTACGGCTGCGAAGGCGGCGGCAACGTCGGCCTCAGCGAAGAAACCATCCTGCGCAACACCCTCGGACTCAAGAACGTCACCAACTCCCTGCTGGAACTGCGCAGCTCCGGCGGCCAGACCCGCCCCGACGAGGGCAACACCGCCAACAACCGACGCCGCAAGACCTACTCCGCCCTGTGGACGTTCCACCAGTTCCTCGACTACCACCGCGCCGACCGCGCCGACATCCTCAAGGCCCGCAGCGAAGCCATCGAATCCCAAGCCGCCAACACCGGCCGACTCGTCTTCCGCGGCTCCCGCCCCATCCCCGCCCACCCGGCACCGCACCCCGGCGACAGCCCACCACCACTCGACGCGCCCCCCGCCGACCTGATCCTCGACACCCCGCCCTGCGCCTACAAACTCACCGACGCGCAGTACAACGGCGCCCGCACCGACGGACCCGGTGGCATCGGCACCACAGTCGCCCAGCGCATCGCCGCCCACGGCTGGAAGGTCATCACCATCGGCGACGAACACTACGTCCCCCTCAACCAACCCGAACGCGGCCTCATCCCCCTGCTCCTCGACGGCAAGGGCGTGGAGAAGCTGACCGACGGCGAACGCGTCTATCCCACCCTCACCGGCCGCCGCAACGGACCCCTGACCGTCACCGGCTTCACCTGCGCCGACGACGCCACCATCAACGGCCCGGTCACCGTCCGGGCCGGCGCGGCACTCGTCACGACAGCAACGACAATCAGCGGCCCACTCACCGCCACCAGCGCCGCCGGCATCCTGCTCGCCGACAGCACCATCAACGGCCCGGTCCGCATCGCCACCACCGACACGATCTCCATCATCGACGCCACCATCGCCGGCCCCGCCGACCTGTCCGGCAACACCACCGGCACCGACGCACCCGTACTGGCCGGCACCACCATCCGCGGTCCACTCAACTGCACCGCGAACAGCGCCACCCCGACCAACCTCGGCATCGCCAACACCGTGCACGGCCCCCGCACCAGCCAGTGCGCGGCACTGTGACCGACAACTAGCGAGCCATCACGCCGGCGGCGCGGGCCCCACACCCGCGCCGCCCGGCACCTCACCAGCAACCCCCGCACCCGTGGAGGCCGCCGTGTCGCACCCCGCCACCCCACAGCGACAACCCCGACGACCCCACGGCGCTCGGCGCGTCCGACGGACGCTCGGCCTGCTCGTGCCGACCCTGCTGCTCGCCGCCTGCACCGGCAGCCCCGCAGCTCCCCACACGGATGCCGCGCCCGCGAGCACCGCACCCCAGCCCACCGGGCCACTCTGCGCCGCCCTGCCCACCGGCACCGACCCCGGCAACCCGAGCTTCCTCGCCGGGCAACCCGTCGACCAGGCGCTGCGCTGGATCCCCACCCTCACCACGTTCGAAGCGGCAGTGCGCACCAGCGGCGTCCTCACCGACCTGCCTGCCGGCGACGGCGTCACCCTCCTGGCCCCCTCCGACGACGCCTTCGCCGCCACGTTCTCCGAGGACAACTGGGACGACCTCATGACCCACCACACCGACCAGCTCCGCACCCTGCTGAAAGCCCACCTCATCACCGGAGCCCACCCGATCACCGACCTCACCACCGCCGGCACCGCCACCACCCTCGACGGCGTCACCGTCACCGTCACCCGCACCGGGCCCACCGCCCGCCTCGGCGACCGCGCCGACACGGTCTGCGCCGACTACCAGGCCACCAACGCCCGCATCCACATCATCAACGCGGTCCTCGGCCCCCTGCCCGTCACCGCCGACGGCACCGGCCACCGCGCACACTGACCACCCTCACTCCGGCGGCACCAGACCCGCCAGTGCGCGGTTGGTCCGGTTGGCGCGGACCGCGTCACGCTGCTGCCCGGCCGTCACCTCGATGTACGTCTGCGACGACGCCAACGATGCGTGCCCCAACAACCGCATGATCTCCGCCGCGCTCGCACCGTCCTCCGCCAACCGGGTCGCGAAGGTGTGCCGCAGCGCGTGCAGCCGCGCACCACGCGGCACCCGGTCGCCGATGCCGGCCCGCCGGTAACACGACTCGACGAGATACTGCAGGCCACCACGGCGCAACGGCTCACCACGCCGATCCACCAGAAACGGCGAGTCGGGGCGTACCGACCGCGAACCGAAGCGCCGCGCCCGACTGTCCAGGTAGTCCCGCAGCACCCGGTCCAGATCCGCCTCGATCGGCACCACCCGAGGCCGCCCACCCTTGCCCGCCACCTCGACCCGCCGCTCACCGGGCCGACCGCCGAGCGAGTCGACGCGCAACGCCAGCAGCTCCGACAGGCGCAGCCCGGCGCAGAGCGCCACCGCCAACACCGCCAGGTCGCGCTCCGGCCACGGGTCGCGTTGACGACCGTCCTCGCGCGCGGCGGACGCGAGCAGCACCTCGGGGGTGTCCGCGCCGCGCAGCGGCTTCGGCTGGGGGAGTAGCGCCCGAGGCCGCCCGACCGCCGGCATCGGGTTGCCCGCCACGAACCCGTCAGCGACCAGGAACGTGAAGAAACTGTTCCAGGTGGACCAGGCCCGATGCACCGACGCGGGCGCCCGGGGACCGGCGAACCGGGCGAAGGCCGCGCGCATCACCCGGGGGGAGAGGTCGGTGATCGACAGGGCGTCCAGGGGTAGGGGAGGGGCGGCACCTTCCGCGACCAGAGCCGCGACCGTGCGCAGATCCCTGCGGTACGCGGCCAGGGTGTGCGGGGAGGGCTTGCGGGTGGCCCGCGCGATCAGGAACTCCTCGATCAGCATTACGAGCGATTCGTCCTGTTTGTCATGCATAAGGGATATTATGCAGCATTTTCGCGTATCCGGGAAGCGGTGAGCCAGGGGGAGAGGGGGACCTCATCCCGAACCGCCACGAGTACGGCTGGAGCTGACCGAGAAGCACGTAACGTGCGCGGCATGACGTCGCTCGCCGCCACGTGTCCCACCTGCGGTCGACCCGGCACACCCATCGTGTACCGGGACCTCGACGGTCCGACGGATCTGGTCTGCTCCGAGGGGCACCAGTGGCGGGCCGCTGGCCGAGTCGGGTGGGCTCCATACGCGTCACCCGCCGCCGTCGACAGCGGGACGCGGGACACAACGATCCCGACGGAGCCCAGGGACGTCAGCAAGGACGGGCGCAACTGGCGGATCGGCACGGCCAGCGACGTCGCCTGGCTCGCCGGGCGCACCACGCAGGGTCTGTCGGTCACCACGGCGATCCCGCCGGTGTTCGAGGCGTACGGCACGTTCCACCGGCCAGAGGATGTCGAGTTCCACGCCCACGAACGTGCGGTGATCGACGAACTGGTGTCGTGCACGTCGGATCAGCCCTGGTGGCTCGGCTTTCTCGACACCGGCGCCCACGACGTCGTCTTTCCGCACGCCGCGAGGGTGTCCCTCTACGACGACTGGTCCTACGTGTTGGTCCAGGCCGGACCGGAACAGGCTCTCGCCTGGCGTGTCGGTCACATGCGCGGCAGCGACGGCGCGCTGCCCGACCTGTTCTTCCCGGCGGATCGCTCCTGGCTCGTCTCGGCCCTGTGGGACGACACCTGGGCCGACGTCGGCGCCAGCCTTGCCGTGCTGACGATCCTGCGACGCAACCCGCTGGTCAACGCGCGCCTCGTCGGGCCGGACGAGGACGCGTGTCCGCCCGGCCTGATGCGCGACTGACCCCTGTCGCCAGGCCGAGAGGGGACCCTCGGAACGCGCTACTTTACATAATAGGCATTATCGAATCGCGCCTCGGTGGGGTCGAAGCAGCCGAGCAGACTGATGTCAGTTCTCATTCGTCCTGCGCCACTCTCACCAGCTTGCTTCTGCACCACGGCAGCTGGGGCAAGGTCCTAGCATTGGCGGCGTGATCGAGGACTTCGCGGATCGACTCCTGTGCGACACGGCTGGCCTCGACCCCTGCACAGCGGTCGTCGACGCTGGCGAGCAGGATGTCGACGGGCTTACCGACTACGGCCCGGAGGGCCACCAGGCCCGCGCCGACCTCGCAGCCCGCGCCCTGCGCGAGCTCGAAAGCTTGGGCGATGCTCTTCCGGCTGCGGGCCCGTTGCACGCCCACCTCGCCGAGCGGCTGCGTACGCGTCTCGCCTTTCACGACGCTGGAGAGGACCTGCGCGAACTGCACGCCGCGGCCACCGGTCCGCTCCAGCTCATCCGCCAGGCCGTCGAGGCCGCGGTTCCCGTCCGCGGTGCCGAGGGCGCGGCCTTCGAGGAGGGTTGGGCTCGTGTCGGCGCACGTATGGCCGCGATCCCCGCCGCCCTGGACGGGTACGCCCGCAGCCTCCTACTCGCCGCGGAGCGCGGCAATGTGCCGGCACGGCGTCAGGTGGAGCTCGTCACGCAGCGCTGCCGCAACTGGATCGACGACGATGTCGCCCTGGTGGATCGCTACGGCGAGGGGCGTCAGCGGGCGTCGTTGCAGGCTGCAGCGACGGGCTCGCGAGAGGCGTACCAGAAACTGGTTGGGATGCTGACCGCGGACCTGGCACCGCGGGCCGTTGAGCAGGAAGCGTTCGGTCAGCAGCGGTACGCACTCTGGGTGCGTACCTTCCTCGCGGCCCAGCCTGATCTGCGCGAGCTGTACGACTGGGGCTGGGACGAGTTCAGAGCGACAGAGGCTGAATTGATCGCGGAGGCGAAGGCCCTGGGCGGGAGCGTGCCAGAGGCGCTTGCCCGGCTCAACAGCCCCGACGCACCGGGTGCCCTGCACAGCAGGGAGGCGTTCGCTGCGTGGCTGCAGGAGCTGTTGGAGGCCGCCACCGAGCGACTGGATGGTGTGTACTTCGACATCCCCGCCCCGCTTCGGCACATCGAGTCGCGGTTGACAACGTCGTCCGGCATTGCCTACACCGGGCCGTCGCGGGACCTGACCCGGCCGGGTCGGGTCTGGTGGTCCGTCCCCGAGGACGCAGCGAGTTTTCCCACCTGGTACGCCTACAGCACCGCCTATCACGAGGGAGTTCCTGGTCATCACCTCCACCTTGGCTCCGAGGTCTGCCGGGGTGGCCTGGGACAGCGACTCAACCTGCTCGGCGGCCTCTCCGGCAGCCAGGAGGGCTGGGCGCTGTACGCCGAGCGGTTCATGGATGAGCTTGGGCTCTACGAGCAGCCGGGTGCTCGAATGGGGTACCTGTACATGCGGCTGCTGCGTGCCGCGCGGGTCGTGCTCGACATCGGCCTGCACCTGCGACTGCCGATGCCCTGTGACGACGGAGCCGCGTGGACGGCGGACGCGGCGCTAAAGCTGTTGCGGGACCGCTGTCATCAGGGGCCGTACGCATCCGCCGAGCTCGCGCGTTACCTGGGCCGGCCAGGGCAGGCGTTGGCTTACAAGGTGGGTGAGCGCGTGTGGCTGGCCGGCCGGTCGTCCTTTCCCGGTGACCGGCGCGCATTCCATAGTCAGGCGCTGGAGTTGGGTTCGCTGGGCTTGGATCAGTTGACTGCCGCTCTTCAAGGTGAGCGTGCACCACTCACGCGTCGTGGTGAAACACGTCAGTGACCGCGCTGGTAGCGGCAGAGCGTTGGTGTCTGACCAGTCTGAACCAGCGCTGGACCCGCTCCCCCAGCTTGGGCAGTCAGGTCCGCGTACGGCGTGGCCAGTCCTGGGTGAGTGATCGCAGCAGGGTGGGTTGTTCGTGCGGCAGGTGGTGCCCTGCCGCGTCGATCACGGTGTAGGTGCGAGGTTGGGCCGGGACGCCGGACATGAAACTGGTCTGCGTCATGGCCGTCCGGTGTCTACAGTGGTGCGCTCTGGCCGCCGCGCGTTCACCGCGAACCGCGGGGTCGCACATCACCACGGGGGAACACCTTGACGAGTAAGCCTTTCCGTATTGTGGTTGGCCTGGTCGCGACCGTCGGCCTCGCTGTGGGCTGCCAGCCTGCCGAGAAGGAGAGCACGGGGGCCGGCGCGCCGTCGCCGACCGGGGCGCCCAGCCCGACCGTCGACGTGGCGGCGAACAGCAAGCAGGTCTGCGACGCGAGTCTCGATTTTGTCAAGAAGCACTACGTCGCGATGGCCGACGACGCGATCGCCGCGATCGACAAGCCGGTCAGTGCCAAGGAGGCGGGCGCGAAGGTTCGCGGCCACTACACCGCGCTGTTGCAGGACCTCAAGACGGCGGCGCCGACTGCTGCCGACGTGCAGGTGCGGACCGCGTTGGAGACCCTGGCCGCGGGCGTGGAGAAGCACCTGGCCGGTGCGAAGGCCACCGAGATCGAGGCGCCGGATCTCGACCCGCCGCTGAAGGCGTTGGACGCCGCCTGCGGTCGCTGAGGCTCGTGGGCGCCGGCCGACCCGGCCGGCGCCCACGATCAGCGTGCGACGGGGGTGCGGGTCAGATCCAGGGCACCTGCGGGGACGGGTAGAAGTCGACCTGTTGCAGTCGCCAGCGGGGTGCCTGCTCCCCCAGCCGGGTTCGGAACGATTCCCAGTCGTGGCTGGCGGTGGTGGACCAGCCGAGTTCGGCGATCGCGGGTAGGCGGGGGAAGGCCATGTATTCGATGTCGTCCAGGGTGCGTAGCGTCTCGGACCACAGTGGGGCCTCGACGCCGAGGATGGCGTTCTCGCCGACGCCGGTGACGCGGGTGGCGGGGTCCCAGCCGTAGGCGTCGGACACCTCGATCAGGCCGGCCCAGCGGAGGCCGAGGCGGGTGTTGGCGTCGTACTTCATGTCGAGGTAGGCCTTGTTCGCCGGCGACATGATGACCTTGTTGCCGCGGGCGGCGGCCGCGGCGAGGCTGGCGTTTGTGGTGCCGGTGCCCCAGAACTGGGCGACGGCGTCGGTGGGCAGGTCGGCCTGGGTGATCTCGTTCCATCCGGAGGCGCGCTTGCCGTACTTCGCGACCAGGGGCAGGACCCGGTCCATGAAGGTGCGGTAGTCATCGTCGGTGGTGGCGTGGGCTTCGTCGCCGCCGACGTGCAGGAATGGTCCGGGGGTGATGGCGGCGAGTTCGCGGATGACGTCCTCGACGAAGCGGTAGGTGAGTTCGTCGTTGATGCACAGCGAGCTGTAGCCGACCGCGATGTCGGTGCGCGGGGCCGGTGCGACGCCGTCGCAGTTGAGTTCGGGGTACGTCGACTGGGCGGCGTTGGTGTGCCCGGGCATGTCGATCTCGGGGATGATCGTGATGTGTCGTGCGGCGGCGTAGGCGACGACGGCCTTGTAGTCGGCCTTGGTGAGGTATCCGGGGCCGACGCCGTCGACGCCGGTTCCGGGTCCGCCGCCGACGGTGGTGAGGCGGGGCCAGGAGTCGATCTGGATGCGCCAGCCCTGGTCGTCGGTGAGGTGCAGGTGCAGGTAGTTGATTTTGTACTGGCTGAGCAGGTCCACGTAGGCGGTGATGTCGTCGACGGTGTGGAAGTGGCGTGCGAGGTCGAGCATCGCGCCGCGGTAGGCGAAGCGTGGGTAGTCGACGATTCGTCCGCCGGGGACTGTCCAGGTGGTCCTCTGCCGGTCGGGTGCCTCGATGTCGGCGGGGAGCAGTTGGCGCAGGGTCTGGGTGCCGGCGAACAGCCCTTCGGGGGTGTTGGCGCGGATCGTGACGCTGGGGCGGGTGACGTCGAGTTGGTAGCCCTGTTGGCCGATGCGGTCGTCGGCGCCGCCGATGAGCAGGGCGATCTCGGGTAGCGGGGTGGAGCGTGCGGGCAGGACGGGCAGGGGGTGGCCGGTGGCGGGGCGCAGTGTGGTGGCGAGTTGGTGACCAATGTGCCGGGCGGCGGCTGAGCCTGGGGTGGTGCGGATGACGGTCAGGGGGGTGATCCGGAAGGTGTTGTGCGCGTCGGGGTGGATTTCGACGGGTGCGGGGATGACGTCGCTGAGGTGTCGGGTTGGTGCGGTGGGTGTCGCGGCGGTGGCGGGCGCTGTGGGCAGGATGACTGGTAGCGCGAGGGCGGCTAGGGCCAGCAGCCGTGTGGTGGTGTGTCGGCGACGCACGGTACCTCCAGGCCTCGTGGTGATCGACCTTCGTCGATTAGAGTCGCAGGCTACCGGCGTTTCGCCTGTACTGTAAACCTTCCTTAACATAAGGGCTTGTCGAGACAGTGTTGTCGCCGACCTCACGTACGCCGCACGCTGGGGAATTCCTGGAGTGGGTCGTGCCGTTGTCCGTTCGGAAGATCAGGCTCGGATGATCGAATGGGAAGTGCCATGCACGTGCGCTCAGACGCGGTAGTGCTGTTCGGCGTCACGGGAGACCTCGTCTCGAAGAAGCTGTTTCCGGCGCTGTACGAGTTGACCCGGCGCGACCGCCTCGACGTTCCGGTGATCGGCGTGGCGCGCTCCCCCTGGGATGATCAGCAGTTGGTCACCATGGCCCGCAAGTCGGTTGCCGAGGCCAATGACGAGATCGACGACGAGACCTTCGATCGGCTGGCGGACAACCTTTCGATGATCTCCGGCAACTACGCGGACCCGACGACCTACCAGCGGCTGGCTGAGCGGCTGCGCGACGCCGAGCGGCCGTTGTTCTACCTGGCGATACCTCCGGCGGTGTTCGGCTCCGTCGTCGAGGGCCTGGCGGCCGTGGGTCTGGCCGACCGGGGTCGGGTGATCGTGGAGAAGCCGTTCGGGCGTGACCTGGAGTCCTCCCGCGAGTTGGATCGCACCCTCGGCGCGGCCTTCGCGCCGGAGCGGGTGTTCCGCATCGACCACTACCTCGGCAAGGAAGCCGTCGAGAGCCTCTACGCCTTCCGGTTCGCCAACCGGCTGTTCGAGCCGCTGTGGAACAGCGAGCACATCGACAACATCCAGGTGACCCTCGCCGAGGGGTTCGGCACCCAGGGCCGGGCCGGGTTCTACGACACGGTGGGCGCGACCCGGGACGTGTTGCAGAACCACATCCTTCAGGTCGTGGCGCTCATCGCGATGGAGGCGCCGGCCAGCGAGGACACCGCGGCGTTCCGGGAGGCGGAGGCCGCGGTGCTGCGGCAGGTCGCGCCGCTGTCGCCGGAGTCCACCGTCCGGGGGCAGTACGCCGGCTACCGCGACGAGCCGGGCGTGGCGGCGGGCTCGAACACGGAGACGTTCGTGGCCACCCGGTTGACTGTCGACTCCCCCCGCTGGGCGGGCGTGCCGTTCTACCTGCGCACCGGCAAGTCCCTGCCGGGGACGGCGACGGAGGTCGTGGTCGAGTTCAAGCAGCCGCAGCGCTCGTTGATCCCCGCCGAGCGGGGCACGGCGAGGGCCGCGAACCTGCTGCGTTTCCGCCTGGGGCGCGGTGACGGCATCACCATGTCGATCCAGGCGAAGAGCCCGGGTGCCGAGGTGGCGAGCCGTCCGGTGGATCTGTCCGTCGACTTCGGCGCGGCTCTCGGTCGCCGGCAGGAGGCGTACGAGCGGCTGCTCGACGACGCGATGGACGGTGAGCACCTGCGCTTCGCGCGTGCCGAGACGATCGAGCAGGAGTGGCGCATCGTCGAGCCGATCCTGGATCTGCCGACGGCGGTGCAGTCGTACGAGAAGAGCAGTTGGGGTCCGGCGGACGCCGAGGCGTTGGCTGGCGGCTGGCACCTGCCGGACCTGCGGTAGCGGCGGGCCAGGGCCGGGCCGGTCACGCCCGCACCGCTGGTGAGCGGTGCGGGTGGGATCACCCGGTGGTGCGGGTCGCCGGGCGGATGCCGCGGATGCCGGCGACGGCGAACTCGATGCCCAGGTTGTAGTAGCCGTCCCGGTCGCCGCAGAGGGTGAGTGCGTCGGCGGCGGCGAGGATGTGCGGAAAGCGCTGCGGTGCCAACGCCTGCAGCGCGGCCCGCTTGGCGCGGATGGCGTCGTCGCGGGTGTCCGGGTCGGTGCTTCCCATTCCGCCAGGTTCGGTGGCGACGAGGGTCACCAGGGAGCAGAGGGCCTGGCTGCCGATCTCGGTGGCCTGCTCCGGGGGGTAGCCCGCCCCGTGGAGCAGGGCGAGGATGCGCTCCACCAGGATCAGACCCGGCTCGGACAGCAGGATGCGGGTGGGGACGAGCCCGGCGACGGTGGGGTGTGGGCGTAGCGCGGCGAGGCAGGCGGCCAGGATGGCGCGGACCTGCTCGTCCCAGGGCGCGGTGGTCGGCTCGGGCAGGCGGATGTTGGCGAGCAGGCGTGCGGCGAGCGCGTCGAGCAGGTCGCCCTTGTCCCGGAAGTGCCGGTAGAGCGCCATCGGGGTGACGCCGTGCTCCTGGGCCAGCCGACGGATGGTGATCGCGGACAGGCCCTCGGCGTCGGCGATGCGCAGTGCGCTCGCGACGATCGCGGTGGGGTCGAGACGCTGCGGGGTGTCCTTGCTCATACTGACCACCAGCCCAGTGTACTACGTACACAAGGCGGTATACGTTGTAGATGTACGGCGTATACCGCGTCGTGCGACGCCCTCTCTCCGATGAGGTAGGCATGCGACGTAGTCCCTGGGCAACGCTGGCGGTGCTATCGGTAGCGCAGTTCATCGTCATCCTCGACGTGACGATCGTGAACGTGGCGCTGCCCAACATCCAGGCCGATCTGAGCTTCACCGCTGACGACCTGCAATGGGTGATCAGCGCGTACACCCTGCTCTTCGGTGGTTTCCTGCTGCTGGGCGGTCGCGCCGCGGACCTGCTCGGCGCCCGCCGGATCTTCATCGTCGGTCTGGCGCTGTTCGGGGCCATGTCCCTGCTCGCCGGACTCGCTACCTCGCCCGGCCTGCTGATCGCCGCGCGCGCCGTGCAGGGCCTGGGCGGCGCGTTGCTCTCCCCCGCGGCGCTGGCCATCCTCACCGTCACGTTCGCGCACGGACGGGAACGCAACATCGCCATGGGCATCTGGGGCGCCCTCGCCGGGCTCGGCGGCACCCTGGGCGTGGTGGCCGGCGGCCTGCTCGTCGACGCGCTGAATTGGCGGTGGGTCTTCTTCGTCAACGTACCGATCGTCATCGCCCTCGTCGCGATCGTGCCGACCTTCGTGGCGGCCGTACGGCACTCCCAGCCCGGCCCCCGAACCTTCGACGCGCTCGGCGCGGTCCTCGGCACCACCGGTCTGCTCGCCGTCGTGTTCGGCGTGGTCCGGGCCGAGTCCGCCGGCTGGGGCTCGGCGCAGGTGCTCGCCACCCTCATCGGCGGGGTCGCGCTGCTGGCGGTCTTCGTCGGCGTCGAGGCGCGCTCGGCCGCGCCGCTGGTACCGCTGCGGCTGTTCCGCTCCCGGGCGCTGAGTGTCTCCAGTGGGGCGTTGGCGCTCAACGGCGCCGCGTTCCTGTCGATGTTCTTCCTCACCGCGATCTACCTGCAGCAGGTACGCGGCGCCTCGCCGCTGACCGCCGGCCTGCAGTTCCTGCCGATGGGCGCGACGGCCATCGCCGGCGCCGCCCTCGCCACCCAACTGGTACACCGACTCGGCACCCGCACCCTGCAGATCATCGGCGCGCTGCTCAGCGTGATCGGCCTGCTGCTGCTCAGCGGGGCGAGCGCCACCGGCTCCTACGCCGGCGAGCTGCTGCCCGGCCTGCTGCTGTTCGGTCTGGGTATCACCACGCTGGGCGTACCCGCCCAGATCTCCGCGATCTCCGACGTCGAGCACCATGAGGCCGGCGCCGCGTCCGGTGTGGTCACCGCCGTGTACCAGGTCGGCGGCGCGCTGGGGTTGGCCATCGTCACGACGCTGTCGGTCACCCACGTCACCGACGCGCTCAGCCGCGGCGCCGGTCAGCAGCAGGCGCTGGTCGACGGGTTTCACCGTGGCCTGTTGATCGCCGCCGTCTTCGCGATCGTCAACCTGGCCATCTCGCTCGCCACCCCACAACTGCGCCCCGACGCCGAGCGGGTCGCCGAGGCGGCGGTCGCGGCCTGAGCCGGTGCGCCGCTGGAGGCCGGCCGCGCGCCGGCCTCCAACGGGCGCCCGTCGCGCGGACGCTGACTGACCGCTCAGCTCAGCGGAACGACCGTCCGGCGACGGTGAGGTTTGCCGCTTACGAGTGCTGTGGGCACGTTGGGGGCGACGTTTCTCGTCCTCATCGGAGAGGAAGCAGCGCATGCTTTCCGCACTCGATCGTCGGCACACCGTCGCGCCGCCCGGCTACAGCCGGTGGCTCATCCCCCCGGCGGCGTTGGCCATCCACCTCTGCATCGGTCAGGTCTACGCGACCAGCGTCTACAAGAACTCCCTGATCGCCCACTTCGACACCAGCCAGACGGCGATCGGGGTGATCTTCAGCATCGCGATCGTGATGCTCGGGTTGTCCGCCGCGGTCGCCGGGACCTGGGTGGAGGCGAACGGGCCGCGTAAGGCCATGTTCGTCTCGGCCTGTTTCTGGGCGGCGGGTTTCCTGGTGGGCTCGTTGGGCATCGCCACGAAGCAGCTGTGGCTGCTGTACCTGGGCTACGGGCTGCTCGGCGGCATCGGGCTGGGCATCGGCTACATCTCCCCCGTCTCCACCCTGATCAAGTGGTTCCCGGACCGGCCGGGGCTGGCCACCGGGTTGGCGATCATGGGGTTCGGTGGTGGCGCGATGGTCGCCTCTCCCCTGTCGCGGCAACTGCTGTCGTTCTACGACGCCGGCTACGACCCGGCCAACGCGGGGTCGACCGCGTCGGGCAGCGCCCTGGTGTGGCTGTTCGTGACCCTCGGCCTGGGCTACTTCGTCATCATGATGTTCGGGGTGGCGAACGTGCGGGTGCCGGCGCAGGATTGGCGGCCGGCCGGCTTCGACCCGGCCAGTGTGGCGGCGAAGCCGCTGGTCACCACGGCGAACGTGTCGGCGGCGAACGCGGTGAAGACCCGCTCGTTCTGGCTGCTGTGGGTCGTGCTGTTCTGCAACGTGACCGCCGGCATCGGCATCCTGGAACAGGCCAGCCCGATGATCCAGGACTTCTTCCGCGACAACGGCACCTCGGCGGTGACCGTCGCGGCGGCCGGCGGGTTCGTGGGTCTGCTGTCGCTGTTCAACATGGCCGGGCGGTTCGTGTGGTCGTCCACCTCGGACATCATCGGCCGCAAACCGATCTACCTGGTGTACCTGGGTGTCGGCATGGTGCTCTACGCGCTGCTGGCGCTCGTCGGGCAGACCTCCACGGCCCTGTTCGTGCTGTTGGCGTGCGTGATCCTGTCGTTCTACGGCGGTGGCTTCGCGACAGTGCCGGCGTACCTGCGGGACCTGTTCGGCACCTTCCAGGTCGGTGCGATCCACGGTCGGCTGCTGACCGCGTGGTCGGCGGCGGGGATCGCCGGCCCGCTGATCGTCAACGGGTTCCTCGACGCGCAGGGCGAGCCGGGCTCGCTGACGGCCGCGGCGTACCGCCCGGCGCTGTTCACGATGGTGGCTGTGCTGGCCGTGGGCTTCGTGGCGAACCTGCTGGTGCGGCCGGTCCCGCAGCGCTACCACGAACCGTCGACGGAGCAGAGGGCGCAACAGGGCGCCGATGAGGACGCGGATCGGGACGTGGACGAGGACACGACGACGCAGAGGAGTGGTACGCGATGAGTGAGGACAGCCGACCCGGGCAGCAGACTCGGTTGTGGATCTCCTGGTTGGTGGTGGCGGCGCTGCTCGGCTACGGGGTCGCCCAGACCGTGGTGACCGCGGCGAAGCTGTTCACCCACTGAGCCGGATCCGGCGGTCTCCGACGGCGTGGACGCCCGGCGGGTTTCCGACCGGGTGGACACGTGGTCAGAGGCCGCCGGAGACGCGCAGCACGGTCCCGGTGGCGTACGAGGCGTCCGGGCCGAGCAGCCAGGCGATGGCGGCGGCGATCTCGTCGGGTTCGCCGGCGCGGCCCAGCGGGATCCGACCGACGGCGGAGTCGGCGCGGTCGGGCACCCCGGAGTCGGCGTGGATGTCGGTGCGCACGATGCCGGGGGCCACGGCGTTGACCCGGATGCCCTTCGGGGCGAGTTCCTTGGCCAGGCCGACGGTCAGGGTGTCGGTGGCGGCCTTCACGGCGGCGTAGTGCACGTACTCCCCCGGGCTGCCGAGGGTCGCGGCCGCCGACGAGACGTTGACGATCGCCCCGCCGTCGGTGAGCCGGCGGGCGGCCTGCTGGGCGCAGAGGATGTAGCCGACGAGGTTGACGTCGACGACCCGGCGCAGGTCCTCGACACGCAGCTCGGTGAACGGCCCGATCAGGCTGGTGACGCCGGCGTTGTTGACCAGGCCGGTGAGCGGGCCGAGCTGCGCGGCCGCGTCGAACAGGGTGTGCACCTGTTCGGGGTCGGTGGTGTCGGCGCGTACCGCGATGGCCTGTGCGCCGGCGGCCCGCAGGTCGGCCAGGACGGCGGTGGCGGCGGCCTCGTCGCGGCGGTAGCACAGGGCGACGTGGTGACCGGCGGCGGCGAGCCGGCGGGCGGTGGCCGCGCCGATGCCCCGGCCGCCGCCGGTGACGAGGGTGACGGGTGCCACTGTGCCTCCCGGGGGGTCTGACCGCTGCGCGATGGTCGTGCCGACGCTACCGTGACCGGCGCGGGTCGGTCGTCGAGAGGAGGGTCACATGCAGCGGGCGTTGGTGCTCGGCGGTGGCGGGGTGACCGGGGTGGCCTGGGAGTTGGGGCTGCTGGCCGGGTTGGTCGAGCGGGGCGTGCCGGTCACCGAGGCGGATCTGGTGGTGGGCACGTCGGCGGGTTCGATGGTCGGCGCGCAGGTGTGCTCCGGGTTGCCCGTTGAGCGTTTCTACAGCGAGCAGTTGGCGCCGCCGTCGAGTGAGCTGGCGGCACGGTTGGGCTTCGCGACGCTGGCGCGGCTGATCTGGGCCGGTGGGCGGACCCGTGACGCGGTGCGTTCGCGGGCGCGGATCGGGGCGATGGCGGTGGCGGCGCGTACCCAGTCGGAGGCGTCGCGACGGGCGGTGATCGAGGCCCGTCTGCCGGACCGGGAGTGGCCGCGGCGGCGGCTGCTGGTCACGGCGGTGGACGCGTCGTCCGGTGAGTTCGTGGTGTTCGACAGCGACAGCGGGGTGTCCCTGGTGGACGCGGTGGGCGCGAGTTGCGCGGTGCCCGGGGTGTGGCCGCCGGTGACGATCGGCGCACGCCGCTTCGTCGACGGTGGAATGCGTTCGAGCGTGAACGCGGACCTGGCGGCGGACGCGCGCAGGGTGCTGGTGCTCGCGCCGACGTCGGCGGCGTTCGGGCCGATGCCACGACTGTCGGCGCAGGTGGACGCGTTGCGGTCGGCCGGGTCGCGGGTGGTGGTGCTGACGCCGGACGCGGCGGCGCGCACGGCGATCGGCCGCAACGTGCTGGACCCGGCTCGGCGCGCGGGCGCGGCGCGGGCCGGGCGGGCCCAGGCCGACGTGGTGGCCGACGAGGTGGCGGCGATCTGGGCGTGATCGCTTACGCTCACCGCGCTGTCGATCAGACGATGGAGGTGCGCGGTGGCGGGTGTGGGTGTCGGCGACGTGGTGCAGGATTTCGAGCTGCTGGATGAGACGGGCACGCCGCGGCGGCTGTCGGAGTTCGTGGCGGCTGGGCCGGTGGTGCTGTTCTTCTACCCGGCGGCGATGACCCGGGGGTGCACGGCGGAGAGTTGCCACTTCCGTGACCTCGCGGCGGAGTTCACGGCGTTGGGGGCGACGCGGGTGGGCATCAGCCGCGACCCGGTGGCGAAGCAGGCCGAGTTCTCGAAGCTGCACGGCTTCGACTATCCGCTGCTGTCGGACGCTGACGGCGCGGTGGCGCAGCAGTTCGGCGTCAAGCGGCGGGTGCCGCTGGGGCCGTTGAGCATGAAGCGGATGACGTTCGTCATCGGCACGGACCAGCGGGTCATCGAGGTGATCCACAGCGAGGTCAGCATGAACGAGCACGCCGACCGGGCGCTGCGGGCGCTGGGCGGCTGAGCGGGCGTGAGCCCCGTGCGGCGGGTGTCGCAGTCGGCTGGTATCAAGACAGCAATCAAACAGGTGTACGGAAGAGGGTTGTGATGGATGCCGGCCAGGGTTTGTCCACTAGCGAGGTGCAGAGCATCCGGGAGTCGTTGGCGGCCGGGCGTAAACCGCGGGTGGTGTTCACCGCGGCGGCGGGGCAGATCGCCGGTCAGGTCGGTCAGGTGATCGAGCTGACCGACCCGGAGGTGTCCGACGAGTTCGTGGTGGTGCGCTTCGGTCGCGACGAGTTGCCGTTCTCCCCCGCCGACCTGGCCGTGGCGCCCAAGGGTGTCACTCGTCGGGTGGTGGAGCCGAAGCCGGAGGCCGAGCCCGAGCCGCCGGCGGTGGCCGCACCGGAGTTCGTGTTGGACACGCCGCGGGTGCCCGCGCAGCGACAGGAGGAGCCGAAGGTGGAGCAGACGGAGAAGCCGCCGGCGCGGCGGGCGGTCAAGGCCGTCAAGCCGAAGGGCCCCGCGGGCCTCACCGTGACCTTGGCGTACGCCGACGGTGAGTGGACCGTCGCCGCGCAGCAGGGCAGCAAGGCACTGGCGAAGCCGTACGTGGTGAAGCCGGCGGAGGCGTTGAAGATGGTGGCCCTGGTCGACGTGCCGGGGGTGCAGGAGGCGGTGGAGCAGATCCTGGGCACCGAGCGGGCCGAGGCGGAGCAGCAGGCCGAGAAGCTGCGCGCCGAGTTGGCCGAGATCGAGGCCCGGCTGGCGGAGCTGCGCGAGGCCCGCTGAGGCGGGTCAGTGCCGGCTGTGGTGGTGCAGCAGTCGGGTGAGCAGTCGCGTCAGTTGCTCGCGTTCGGTGGCCGACAGCGGGGCCAGCAGGTCGGCTTGGACGCGTTCGAGGGTCACGCCCATCCGGCGGGCCTCGTCGGCGCCGGCGTCGGTGGCGCTGATGACGTTGCGGCGGCGATCGGCCGGGTCGGGGGCACGCACCACGAGCCCTCGGCCGGCCAGGTCGTTGATGGCGGCCACTACGTCGCTGCGGTCGATGCCGCAGCGACGGCCGAGGTCGGCCTGGCTCGCGGGCCCATCCTGGGCCAGGGTGGCCAGCAGGCGGTAGTGGTAGCCGCGGAGGTCGTGCGCGGCGAAGCCCTCGCTGAGCAGGCGGGCGGCGTGTCCGGCGGTCTGGTTGAGCAGCCAGCTCGGGGTGGTGCTGAGCCCGGCGGGTGACTGCGGGGCCGCGTTGTCCATGGGGCGCAGCCTAGCAGTAATCGTTGGTGCGACCCACGATCGGGTGTTACGTTGGCGGGACCAACGTTGGTTCAGCCAACGTATCGAAGGAGGCGTCATGTCCACCATCCCCGCCCTCAACGGCCAGGTCATCGGCCACGCCCACTACGCCACCCGGGCCCTGCTCGAACGGGCCATCAGCCCCCTCGGCGTCACGTTCAACCAGGTGGTCGCGCTGCACGTCCTCGCCCAGGGCCCGGTCGAACGCGCACACCTCACGCACCGGGTCACCAACACGCTCAAGATCGACGAGTCGGCCGTGCGCCAGGTGGTCGACCAACTCGTCGACGCCGACCTCGCGCGGGCCGACGGCGCGGCCGGAGGCGACGAACCGCGGCTGACGCTCACCGACACCGGTCGCGCCACGCAGCGCGGCGTCGTCGCCGCCGTCGCCGACCTCAGCGCCCGGCTGTACGCGGAGATCCCCGCCGACGAGGCCAGGACGGCAGCGCGGGTGCTCACCATCGTCACCCAGCGCGCGAACGCCGAGCTGGCGGTGATCCCGGCCTGACCGCGCCGAGGCCGTGTTGGCGGTGACCGGACGCCGCAACCGGGCGACCGGCACCCAGGACGGTGAGCCCTGGGGCCGGCCGCCCGGAGCACCTAGCGCGCCGGGCGCTGCCCGAGCTCCGACACCACGGCCCGTTGCAGCACCGCGGTCGTGCCCAGCACCGTTCCGGCCGGCCCGTCGTCGGTGTCCGCCACGAGATAGCTGCGCTCACCGAGGTAGTCGAAGGTCTGCTCATCGAAGATCCACTCGTCGCGGCGGCTCCGCTCGGTGTGCGCGACCGCTATCCCCCGCCGCCCGGCCGCGTCGGCGACCCCGCGCACCACCTCGACCCCGGGGATCTTCGCCGCGGCCCGGTAGAGCGCGGCGCTCGTGACCGGCGGCACCAACGACTCGCGCAGGATGTCGCCGATCGCGGTGAACGCCGCGCCGTCACGGCTGTTGCCCCGGCCCCGCTGCTGGCGTTCCCGGTACAGCTTCGCCAGCAGGGCGTCCGGGTCCTCGGGCAGGTCGACCAGCGCCGCGTTCGGCGTCACGTCCGTGAGCGTCTCGCGCTGCGGGATCACACCGATGATCGGCGCGTGGAAGAACGGCTGCCGCAGCAGGCCGTCACCCCGCTCGTGCCGCGGGATCCAGATCTCCCGCTCGTGCACCGGTCGAAGCCGCGCCGGGCCGTCACCGAGCTCGGCGAACGCGCCCCGGCTCCTGATGTAGACGTACCCGCCCTCGCCGGAGGGTGGCCCCGGCTTGTCGGTGGCCACCGCGGCCATCCGGTTCAGCAGCAGTGACGCCCCGAGGCGTTCCCCCTGCTCGACCGGGACGATCAGTGGCGCGCTGTCGGGCGACCACGGCTGAGCGATCATCCCGGCCGCGACGGCGACGGTCAGGACGCCCGCCACGGGCGCGAGCACCCTTATCCGTCGGTGCCGCTTCGACGGCCGCCGGATCTCGGTCAACAGATGATGCCGCAGTGCCTGTCGGCGCATCGCCGGCAGGGCCGGCGCGGGCGGGGCGGTGGGCTCTGTCATCGGTACTCTCCCTGCTCGACGGGGGTCATCCGGGTGCCGGCCAGCTCCTGCTGCGCCAGTGCTCGCAGCCGGGTCCGGGCCCGTGACAGCCGGGAGCGCACGGTCCCGACGGGTACGCCCAGCGCCTCGGCCGCCGCCGCGTAGTCCAGTTGCGACCACACGCAGAGCAGGAACACCTCCCGGTCGGCGCAGCGCAATGCCCGCAGTCCCGCCATCGCGGCGGCCACCTGGTCGGCGTCGTACATCCGGTCGACCACCGCGTCGGCGAAGTCCGGGACGGTGTCGCGTACCGGCAGCCGCCGCAACGCCTCCCGGTGCCGGCGCGCTGCCCGTCGGCGATTGCGCAGGACGTTGGTCGCGATCCCGAGCAGCCACGGCCGCAGGCTGTCCCCGTCCGGGCGCAGGGATTCGCGGATCCGCCACGCTTCGAGGAAGGTCAGCGACACCACGTCCTCGGCGTGCGCCGGATCGCTTCCGCTCCACAGCGCATGTCGATGAACCGCGTCGGCGTGCTCATCGAAGAGCTCGCCCAACGCATCGGTGTCTCCGGCCCGGATCCGGGCCCGCATCTCGGCTGTCACACCTGTATCTGTCCGCTGCCGACGTCGGGTTCCCACGTCGGAGGCGGAAACCGTCGGCAGCCGGTCAGAAGTAATCGAGCAACTGCGCGGGCCCGCCGGAGGCCAGGAGGTCGAGCGCGGCCGGGTCGACACCCGGGCTGTGGTGCAGCAGCCCGGCCTGCGCGACCGAGCGGGCCAGGGCGGCCCCGGCGTAGAGCAGGGCGAAACCGCGCACGTCCAACCGCAGGTCGGCCTCGCCGTCGACGCGGGTGAGCTCGGCGGCGCCGTCGGCGACGGTCAACCGCCAGGTGCCGCAGTTCCAGTCGGCGAGCGCGTCGGTGAGGCCGAAGTCGACAACACCCCGGGCGTGCGCGGGCCACCCCCGCGCGCTCACCGCGCGGGCGACGTCGACCGGTCGGTGCATCCACAGGTCCCGCTCGTGGTCACGGGCCGACTCCAACGGCAGGTAAACGCTGACCGCGTCCCCGTCGAGGGGGCACAGCCGCAGGGTCGGCGCGACGCTGGCCCAACTGCCGAGCACCCCGACGATCTCCCGGGCGGCCTCGGGGGTGACGGCCAGGGCCTCGTCGACGGTGAGCACGGAATCCGCGCCGTAACCCCGGCCCCGCTGCCAGGTGGCGTAGCCGACCAGGTCGCCGTCGGCCTCGACGAGGGTGAGACCGTCGCCGGGCAGACCCCCGTCGGCGGCGAAGAAGTCGAACAGCTCACCCCGGCGGGTCAGCATGCCGTTGCGGTACCGGGCGACGCGCTCGTACAGGTCGGCGACGGCGGGCAGGTCGACCACCGTGCCGGCCCGCACGGTGAGGTGCGACGCGGGCCGGTGCCGGGGCAGAGCGGCGGTGCTCAGATCGACGGTGCGCAGCACCCCGGCGGTCTCCCATCCGCAGGCCCGGTACGGGGCGGCGACGGTCGGATAGAGCGCGCTCACCGCCGCGCCACGCGCGTGGGCCCCGCGCAGCAGGGCGGTGAGCAGGGCACGGCCCACGCCCCGGCCCCGGGCCTCGGGGGCGACCGCCACCCCGGCGACGTCGGCTGCCGGCACCGCCCGGCCCGACCACCACTGGTCGTGGTGCAGGTCGACGGCCTTGCCGACGAGCCGACCGCTGTCGTCGAACGCGCCGTAACGGGTCAGGCCGGCGGGCGTGGCGGTGGCCGGCGCGGGCCGCTGCGGGTCGGAGCCGAACGCGAACCGGCCCAGCTCCCAGGCGGCGTCGAGGTCGTCGGCGGTGAGTTCGCGTACGTGCACGGTGGCGGGCATCGGCACACCGTAGCGACACGGCCGCGCACCTAAGGCCGATTTACTCGCATCATGATCAACTAGTCACGCGATCTTGCAGTTCCTGTCGCGGCATACGGGGCATTTCCACGCATCACGGCGACCGAAACTGCAAGATCGGCGGGGTGTCGAGTCGGTCAGTGCTGCGGGATGTTGGCCACGCCGATGCGCTTGCGGAACACCCAGTACGTCCAGCCCTGGTAGGCCAGCACGATCGGAGTGAAGATCACCGCCACCCAGGTCATGATCTTCAGGGTGTACGGGGTGGACGCGGCGTTGGTGGCCGTCAGCGTGCCGGCCGTGTCCAGGGTGGAGGGCAGCACGTTCGGGAACAGCGCAGCGAACAGGGTCGCCACCGCCAGACCGATCGCCACGGCGGTGCCGGTGAAGGCCCAGCCCTCCCGGCGTACCCGGGCGGCGGCCAGAGCACCGAGCAGGGCGAGGGCCGCGCCGACGGCGAGCACGACGGCGGCCGCGCTGGAGCGGATGCTCAACGTCCAGGTCAGGAACCCGACCGAGAGCACGGCGGCACCCACACCCAGGCGTACGGCGAGCGCGCCCGCGCGCTCGCGGATGTCGCCGGTGGTCTTCAGGGCGAGGAACACCGCACCGTGGGTGAGGAACAGCGCGAGTGTGGTCGCGCCGCCCAACAGGGCGTACGGGTTGAGCAGGTTCAGCAGGCCGCCGACGTACTCGTGGTCGGCATCCAGTGGCACGCCGCGCAGGATGTTGGCGAAGGCGACGCCCCACAGGATCGCCGGCAGCAGCGAGCCAACCACGATCGCCGCGTCCCACCGGCGCTTCCAGGACGCCTCGGGGCGCTTGTGCCGGTACTCGAACGCGACGCCCCGGGCGATCAGGGCCAGCAGGATCAGCAGCAGTGGCAGGTAGAAGCCGGAGAAGAGGGTCGCGTACCACTCGGGGAACGCGGCGAACATGGCGCCACCGGCGGTGATCAGCCACACCTCGTTGCCGTCCCAGACCGGGCCGATGGTGTTGATCAGGACGCGGCGTTCCCGGTCGTCGCGACCGAGCACGGGCAGCAGCATGCCGACGCCGAAGTCGAAGCCCTCCAGGATGAAGTACCCGGTGAACAGCACGGCGACGAGGAGAAACCAGATGGTGGTCAGTTCCACGATGGGCTCCGGGATCAGTAGGCGAAGGCGAGCGGGCGCTCGGCGTCGTCGGTGTCGTCGGTGGGGGGCTGCTCGCTGACGTCCGGCACGCCGGCCTTGGCGTAGCGCAGCAGCAGCTTGACCTCGATCACGGCGAGAGTGGCGTAGATCAGCGTGAAGGCGGTGAACGAGGTGAGCACCTCGGCCAGCGAGACGCTGCGGGACACCCCGTTGCGGGTGAGCATCTCGCCGAAGACGATCCACGGCTGCCGGCCCATCTCGGTGAAGATCCAGCCGAAGGAGTTGGCCAGCAACGGCAGCACCGGCATGGCCAGCCCGGCGCGCAGCAGCCATCTGCTGCTCGGGGTGCGGCCCTTGCGCTGGCTCCAGAGCACCAGCAGGGCGATCGCGCCGGCCGCCATCCCGAAGGCGATCATGAAGCGGAAGCTCCAGTAGGTGACCGGGATGATCGGGGTGTAGCTGCCCGCGCCGTACTGGGTGGCGTACTGGGCCTGCAGGTCGTTGATGCCGTGCACCGTGCCGTTCGGGTCGCCGGTGCCCAGGTACGACAGCAGGTACGGGATCTTGATGGCGAACACCTCGCGGCTGCCGTCCAGGCTGCCGATGGTCAGCACGGAGAACGAGGCGGGGCTCTCGGTGGTGTAGAGGCCCTCCGCGGCGGCCATCTTCATCGGCTGCACGTCCGTCATGATCTTGCCTTGGATGTCGCCGGTGAACAGCACGGCGGCGGAGGCGGCCAGAACCACCCAGGAGCCGAACTTGGTGGCGAAGCGGTACGCGCCGGCGTCGGCGGAGTCGCGGTTGCGGATGACGTGCCACAGGCCGACGGCGACGATCAGCGACCCGGCGACCAGGAACGAGCCGGCCAGGGTGTGCGGGAAGGTGATCAGGGCGACCTTGTTGGTCAGCACGGCCGGGAAGTCGGTCAGCTCGGCGCGCCCGCTGTCGGGGTTGATCCGGTAGCCGACCGGGTTCTGCATGAACGAGTTCGCCGCGAGGATGAAGTACGCGCTGAGGTTGGTGCCGATCGCGGCGGCCCAGATGCTGGCCAGGTGCGCCCGTTTGGGCAGCCGGTCCCAACCGAAGATCCACAGGCCGATGAAGGTGGATTCGAGGAAGAACGCGACGAGCGCCTCGATGGCCAGGGGTGCGCCGAAGACGTCACCGACGAAGCGGGAGTAGTCGCTCCAGTTCATGCCGAACTGGAACTCCTGCACGATGCCGGTGACCACGCCCATGGCGAAGTTGATCAGGAACAGCTTGCCGTAGAACTTGGTGAGCTTCAGGTACCGCTCGTTGCCGGTGCGGTGCCACATCGTCTGCAGGATGGCCACCAGCACGGACAGGCCGATGGTCAGCGGCACGAAGAGAAAGTGGTAGACGGTGGTGACACCGAACTGCCAGCGGGCAACGTCCAACGCGTCCACCTGAAAACCCCCAGCCATCCGTACTACGAGACGTAGTAAATACTACTGCTCGTCGTAGACGGTTGGGCGGCCCGCACCCTCCCGGGGCCAATGACCCTGATCACCCGACCCGCCCTCGCGGCCCCGCCGGCGCGTGCGACGATGGCGCGCTGATGGACACCGCACACACCGCCTGGCAGCCGCCGCTGATCTGGCGCGCAGCCCTGCTGCTGGCCCGGGGCCTGGTCGGCCTGCTCGCCCGCCTCGAGGTCACCGGCGACGTCCCGGCGCACCTGCGTCGCGGCCCGCTGGTGCTGGCCGCCAACCACATCAGCCCGTTCGACCCGGTGGTCATGGCCGCCGCCTGCCAGACTCGTGGCGTCGCGCCGCGGATCATGGCGACCGCCGGGCTGTTCCGCGTCCCGGTGTTCGGTGCCGCCATGCGCCACGCCGGACACATCCGGGTCGACCGGGGCACCAGTGCCGTGCACCGGGCCCTCGACGACGCCGCGGCGGCCGTCGCGCGCGGCTCGGTGATCCTCATCTACCCCGAGGGGCGCATCGGCCTGGACCCCGGCCTGTGGCCCGAACGCGGCAAGACCGGCGCCGCCCGCCTCGCCCTGGCCTGCGGCGCGCCGGTCGTCCCGGTCGCCCAGTGGGGCTCGCACGAGGTGTTGCCGTATCAGGCGCCGCGCGGAATGCTGCGCGGCATCGGCCGTTCGCTGTGGCGTCGACCGGTGATCCGGGTGCACTTCGGCACCCCCGTCGACCTGGGCGAGACGGCTGCCGCCAACCCCGGTGCGGCCCGCCGTGCCACCGACCGCATCATCGACGCGCTCACCGACACCCTCGCCCCGCTGCGCCCCGACGAGCCGGACCTGCCCCGCCACGTCGACCCCGACCGTCCCAGCGACCTCACCCGGGCGCACCGCCGCCGCTCGACCTGACGCCCATCTCGCGAACGCGTTAGACAACTTCTGGAAAATCGTCTAATCTGTCTACCGTGAGCACAGTAGAAGCGTCTGTCGAGGACCCGAAGCGCGCCGCCGTCCTGGCGGCGGCGGTAGCGGTGTTCGGGCGCTACGGCTTCCAGAAGACGTCGATGGAGGCGGTCGCCAAGGCGGCGGGCATCTCCCGACCGGGCCTGTACCTGATGTTCCCCAACAAGGAGCAGTTGTACCGCGCCACCATGCAGGGCGTCATGGAGCGCGCCCAGCACGCCATGGAAGCCTGCCTCGCCGACCAGTCGACGAGCTTCGACGAGCGGGTCGTGGCCGGATTGGACGCCCTGATGGGCGCGTACATCGACACCCAGATGGCCCGCGATCTCAACGACCTGCTGGAGAACAGCGAGCCACAGTTGGGCTCGATGTTCCACGACTACCAGGTGCGGGCTCAAGCGGCACTGCGAGCCCACATCGACGCCGTCGCCCCGGCCGGTCTGCTCGACGAGGGGCGGACCGCTGACGACGTCATGGACCTGCTCTTCTCCGCGGCGCTCACCTGGAAGTCGACCTCGACCTCCAGGGACGAGTTCCGCGACCGGCTGCGCCGGGCTCTGCGGCTGCTGCACCGCTGACACACCCCTCACCGAACCGCCACGATCTCGCGCCCTTGGAGGCCCGAAATGTCACGAATCATCACCCCGTACTCGGCCCAGTCGACCGCCGCTGAGGTGATCGACGGCATCGACCTCACCGGCCGACGAGCCATCGTCACCGGCGGCGCGTCCGGGATCGGCCTGGAGACCGCCCGAGCGCTGGCCGACGCCGGCGCCGAGGTGACGTTGGCCGTACGCGACACCGCCGCCGGTGAGCGCGCCGCCGCCGACATCACGGCCGGCGGGGCACCCGGCAAGGTCCGGGTCGACCACCTCGACCTGGCCGACCGCGCCTCCATCGACGCCTTCGTGGCCGGCTGGACAGGCCCACTGCACATCCTGGTGAACAACGCCGGCATCATGGCCGTGCCCGAGCTGACCAGGACAGCCGACGGCTGGGAGGCGCAGTTCGCCATCAACCACCTCGGTCACGCCGCACTGACCCTGGGTCTGCGCGACGCGCTGGTCGCCGCGCACGGCGCCCGCGTCGTCGTCGTCAGCTCGTCGGCCCACCAGCAGTCCCCGGTCGTCTTCGACGACATCCACTTCACCACCCGCCCCTACGAGGCGTGGTCGGCGTACGGCCAGTCGAAGACCGCCACCATCCTGTTCACTGTCGCCCTGGCCAGGAAATGGGCCGCCGACGGCATCACCGCCAACGCCCTGCACCCCGGCGGCATCATGACCAACCTGCAACGCCACCTCGACGACGCGCAACTGCGCTGGGTCGGCGCGCTCGACGAGCAGGGCAACCGCCTGGAGGTGCCGCCGGGCTGGAAGACCCCCCAGCAGGGCGCGGCCACCTCGGTCCTGCTGGCCGCCAGCCCCGAGGTCGAGGGCGTGACCGGCCGCTATTTCGAGGACGGCAACGAGGCCCCGGTCATCGCCGAGCGGGCCGACGGCCGCAGCGGCGTGCTCACGTACGCCCTCGATGACAGGGACGCCGACGTCCTCTGGGACGAGACGCTGCGGCTCCTGGGGCGCTGACCGGGTCGGCTCAGGTGCCCGGGCACCTGAGCCGACCCGGCGACGGGGACAATGATCACGTGTCGCGCCGCCCTCTCGTCCTCGTCGCAGTGGTACTCGTCGTCGTCGCCGGCATCGGCTACGCCGGGCTGCGGACGGCTCACCACCACGCCAAGGACCAGCGGGACCTCGCCGACCTGACGCGGTCGTCACCGTGGCCTCGCGATCAGCTGCTGATCCCCGACGAGGTGACCCGCTCCGGCGCCGTCGGCTGGCTGGAACGTGGCGGCCTGGACGTCGCCTACCCGCTGCACACCGCCGACGGCCGCGCCGTGCCAGTGCTCTGGCGGTTGCGCGTGCCGCACCCCGCGAGCGGGCTACCCGACGGCGTCGACTGCGGCTCGCCACGGCTGCGCACCTGCACCGACCTGGGCGGCGGGAGCACGCTGATCGTGACCCACGAGACCGACAACAGTGACCCGTCCATCGCCCTCTACCGCACCGAGGGCGCCACCGTACGGGCGGTCGAGGTGCAGGGGCCGGACCCGGTCGGCGTCGACGAGTTGACCGCCGCGCTCACCCGCGCCCACCGGCCCAGCGACGCCGAACTGCTGGACCTGTTGCGCCACGACGGCCACCAGACCGACTGGAGCTGACCGCACCCTCTCGCGATCGTGCACTTGCTGTCCCGACACAAGGAACGTTCCACGCGTATCCGCGACCGAAACTGCAAGATCGGCGCGGTGGGGGTGGCAGCCGGCGCCACGGGCCTGATTTTCGCCGGCAGGCCATCCGCGCTCCACCAACCGAGGGCATACTGCGTCGCGTGTTGACCCGATTCGGTTACCTCGACGCGCCCGCGCCGCTGGCGTTCGCCCACCGTGGCGGCGCCGCCGAGGGCGACGAGAACACCACCGAGGCGTTCGCCCGGGCCATCGGGCTCGGCTACCGGTACGTGGAAACCGACGTGCACGCCACAGCGGACGGCGTCGCGGTGATCTTCCACGACCCGACGCTGCTCCGGGTCACCGGTGAGGCGGGCCGCATCGCCGACATGAGCTGGGCCGACCTCGCCTCGGTACGCGTCGGCGGCGCTGCCGTCGTACCCCGGCTCGACGAGGTGCTCGGCGCCTGGCCGCAGGTCCGCTTCAACATCGACGTGAAGGCCGACAGCGGCGTCGCGCCGACGGTCGCTACCGTGACCCGGGCCGGCGCCGGCGACCGGGTGCTGCTCGCCTCGTTCAGCGACGCGCGCCTGACCCGGCTGCGCGCGCTCACCGAAGGGCGCGTCGCCACCAGCCTCGGCATGCGTGGGGTCGCCCGGCTTCGGCTCGCCTCCCTGCACGGACGCCCGCTGCGACTGCCCCCGTCGGTGGTCGCCGCGCAGGTGCCGCCACGCTACGGGCGGGTGCCGGTGGTGGACCGCCGGTTCCTCGACTACTGCCACCGCATCGGCCTGCAGGTGCATGTCTGGACGATCGACGAACCCGCCCAGATGCACGACTTACTGGATCGTGGCGTGGATGGCATCATGACCGATCACGTCGGCGTGCTGCGCGACGTCTACCGCAGCCGCGGCCACTGGGCCGCCTGACCATCGAAGGACCCCCGATGGCCGAGACCGTGACCCCCACGGTGGACGACACCCCGCCTCCGGCGAGCACCCGCCGGGAACGCAGGGGCTGGTACATCTACGACTGGGCCAACTCCGCGTTCCAGACCACCGTGATCACCGTGTTCCTCGGCCCGTTCCTGACCACCGTCGCCGAGTTGGCGGCCGGCTGCGAACTCGGCGCGGACTCCTGCGACGGCTCCGTCTACCCGCTGGGCATCAAGATCGCCGCCGGGTCCTACTACCCGTACCTGATCTCGCTGTCGGTGTTCCTCACCGTGTTCGTGCTGCCGGTCATCGGGGCGATCGCCGACCGGTCGGCGCACAAGAAGCGGCTGCTCGGCGGCGCCGCGTTCACCGGCGCCGGCGCCACCATCGCGATGGCCTTCGTCACCGGCGACCGCTACCTGCTCGGCGGGGCGCTCTTCCTGGTCGCCAACATCTCCTTCGGCGCCGCGATCGTGGTCTACAACTCGTTCCTGCCGCAGCTCGGCGGCCCCGACGAACGCGACGGCATCTCCAGTCGCGGCTGGGCGCTGGGCTACCTCGGCGGCGGCCTGCTGCTGGCCCTCAACCTCGTCGCGATCACCCTGCTCGACGAGGGCGACAACCCGCAACGCACCCTGGACCTGGCCCGCTGGTCGATCGTGTCCGCCGGCGTGTGGTGGGCGTTGTTCACCCTGGTGCCGCTGCGGTGGCTGCGCGAGCGCCCCAGCGTCGCGGCCCTGGCCAGCGGCGGCAACGTGCTCACCGACGGGTTCCGGCAACTCGCCCGCACCATGCGCGAGGTCAAGGCGTACCCGCTGACGCTGTACTTCCTGCTGGCTTTCCTGGTCTACAACGACGGCATCCAGACCGTCATCACCCTGGCCAGCCAGTACGGCACCGAAGAGCTGCGCCTGGACCAGAGCACCCTGATCATCACGATCCTGCTGGTGCAGTTCCTCGCCTTCGGCGGCGCGTTGAGCCTGGGCGCGCTGGCCAAGCGCATCGGCGCCTGGAAGACAGTGCTGCTCAGCCTGGTGCTCTGGACCGGTGTGATCATCGCCGCGTTCCGGCTTCCCGCCGAGGCGCCGCTGCCGTTCATGGTCCTCGGCGCGGCCATCGGCCTGGTCCTCGGCGGCAGCCAGGCGCTGAGCCGGTCGCTGTTCAGCCAGCTCATCCCGGCCGGCAAGGAAGGCGAGTACTACGGCTTCTACGAGATCAGCGACAAGGGCACCAGCTGGCTCGGGCCGCTCGCCTTCGGCCTGGTGTTCCAGCTCACCTCCTCCTACCGGGTGGGCCTGGTCTCACTGCTGATCTTCTTCGTGGTCGGTTTCCTGCTCCTCGCCGCCGTGCCGATCCGCCGGGCCATCGTGGCCGCGGGCAACACCCCACCCCGGGTGCTCTGAGCACGCGTCCCGCGCCCGACAGATCAGATGCGGTCGATCAGCTAGGCTGCCCGACCGTGACCGACGACGCCGCCACCGCCCCGACCTGCCTGGCCCACCCGTTCCCCGGCCAGCCGCACGCCCCGGCCGGGTGCGCGGCCGCGCGCGGGCTCGACGGACGTCCGGTGCACGCGGCGGCGTTGAAGTTCTTCTGGGGGCCGATGGACTGCGGCAAGTCCACGATGGCGTTGCAGATGAACTACAACCACGCCCGGCAGGGTCGGCGGGGGCTGGTCACCACCCGCATCGACCGGTCGCTGGGACCGCAGGTCACCACCCGCATCGGCCTGGCCCACGAGGCCATCGAGGTCACCGACGACCTGGACCTGCGGGCCCTGGTGCGCGGCCGGTGGGCCGACGGAGTACGCGTCGACTACCTGATCTGCGACGAGGCGTGCTTCTACACCGTCGAGCACGTCGAGCAGATGGCCGAGCTGGTCGACAGCTACGACGTCGACGTGTTCGCGTTCGGCCTGGCCACCGACTTCCGCTCGCGGCTGTTCCCCGCCGCGCAACGCCTGTTCGAGCTGGCCGACGAGGTGGCCCGCATCCAGGTCGAGGTGCTCTGCTGGTGCGGCCGCGAAGGGCTGCTCAACGCCCGCGTCGTCGACGGCCGGGTCGTCCGTGAGGGTGCCCAGGTCGTCATCGGCGACACCGTCGACACCGCCGAGGTGCGCTACCAGGTGCTCTGCCGCCGGCACTACCGCAGCGGCGACCTCGGCCCCCGCGACTGAGCGGCCCGCCGCGCCGACATTCGGTCAACCACGATCACCCCGACCGTGGTCAGCAGCGCCGCCCCGGCGGCCACCGCGATCGGCGCCCGCAACGCCACCGCCGCCGGGGACAGCGCGAGCAGCAGCAGCGTCGCCGCGACCCGGGCGACCACCCCGGCCTGACCGAGCGCCATCTCGTACGCGGCGTGACCGGCCAGAAACAACGCGGGACCGCCAAGGACGACCAGCGCGCTCGCCCAGCCCACAGGTTCCCCGGGATCGTGCAGCAGCCGCTCGTCACCGACTGCCGTGACGACGATGCCGCCCACCATCACCGGGTGCAGATAGTTGAACACCAGTCGGGAGAGCCGCCCGGCCCGTTCACCCGCGGCCGCCAACGCCGCCATGCTGGCCTGCGCCCGGTCGAAGTACACCCACCACAGGGCCACCGAACCCGCGAACGCGAGGAGGAACGCGGCGATGGTCACCCGGTCCAACCGCTGCGTCAGCGTCCCACCGGTGATCAGGAGCGACTCCCCCAGCGCGATGAGGATGAACGCCTGACAGCGTTCGGCCAGGTGCCCGCCCTCCACCCGCCAGTGCTCCGGCCTGCTGCGCCCCATCCCGGGCACCGGAAACCCGGTCGCCAGCCCGATCGAGTCGACGACGATCACCGCGATCCAGATCAGCTCCCGGGCCGGGGCGTCCACCAGCCCGCCGACGACCGCCAGCGTCCCGGTACCGGCGATCCAGACGAAACACTGCCGGAAGCTGTCGCCGAGCCAGGGCTCACCCCGGATCGCCCACAGGGAGAAGGCCGTGCGACCCACCTGCACCGCCGCGTACGCGAGGGCGAAGAGCAGACCGTTGTCGCCGAAGGCGGTGGGCAGCGCGGCGGCGAGCAGCAGGCTGCCCAGCGTCACCACCAGCAGCGTGGCCCGCACTGGTGTCCGGTCCGGGTGCAGCCAGTTGCCCGCCCACACCGTGTAGATCCAGACCAGCCAGATCAGGCTCAGCAGCACCGCTGTCCGTCCGACGCCCTGCCAGCTGAGGTTCTCGGCCAGGTAGTGCGACAGCTGGATGATCGTGAAGACGTAGACCAGGTCGAAGAACAGCTCGGTGGAGGTGGTCCGCTCCACGCCACGGCGCGGGCGCAGTAACTGCGGATGACGTGGACCGCGTCCTGGCGACGCGCCGGTCACCGCGCGGCCGCCAGTGACCGGAACCGGTCGGTCAGGATCACGGCGACAGTCACCGCCAACGCCACAGCGGCGCACACCGCGACGGGTGCCTCCAGCACCACACCGACCGGCATCAGCGCCAGCAGGACCACCACCGCAGTGACCCGACTGATCGGCAGGGTCCGCCACAACAGCGCCTTGTAGGCGGCGTGCCCGGTCAGGAACAGCGCGGGACCACCCAGGGTGAGCAGTACGTCGACAGTGGTGGCCGGTGCGCCGGGCTCCCGCAGCAACCGCTCGTCGGCCGCCGACGTGACGACGACACCGGCGACGATCACCGGGTGCAGGAAGTTGAACGCGACCCGGCTCAACGCCCCGGTGCGCTCCCCGGCGTGGGCGATGAACTCCGTGGCGGCCGGGGCCGAGCGGGCGAAGTACACCCACCACAGCGCCACCGAACCGCCGAACGCCAGCAGGAACGCCCCGGACGTCACCAGGTCCACGTGCGACGTGAGGGTGCTGCCGGTGACCAGGATCGACTCCCCCAGCGCGATCAGGACGAACGCCGCGCACCGTTCGGCCAGGTGCCCACCCTCCACCATCCACCGCTCGGGTCGGCTGCGCCCCCGTCGTGGCAACGGATAGCCGATCGACAGGCCGACCACCTCGATCACGATCACCGCCGTCCACACCGCGTCCCGGGCGGCACCGCCGACCAGGCCACCGATGACCACGAGCACCGACGTCCCGGTGATCCACGGCAGCGACTGCTGAAATCCGGCCACCAACCACGGGCTGCCCTGCACCGCCCACAACGCGAACACTGTGCGGCCCACCTGCACGGTGACGTAGACCAGCGCGAAGAGCAGGCCGGTGGAGCCGAACGCCTCCGGGATCGTCGCCGACAACAGCAGGCTGCCCAGCCCCACCCCGATCAGCATCGTCCGCACCGGCCCCTGGTCCGGTTGCAGCCAGTTGGTCAGCCAGGTGGTGTAGACCCAGACGAGCCACACCAGCGCCAGCAACAGGCCGGTACGCCCCGCGCCCCGCCAGTCCAGGTGCGCGAGCAGGTAGTGCGACAACTGGGTGATGCTGAAGATGAAGACGAGGTCGAAGAAGAGTTCCGTCGAGGTGGTCGGCTGCACCCCCTCGCGTGGGCGCAGCAGCTGTGGGCGTGTCGGGGCGGCGACCGGGGGCCTAGAAAGGGTCACCGCACACCCGCCAGTTCCCGTCCTCACGGACCACCGGCAGACGCCGTTCCTCGCTGAGCCCGCCGCTGCGGGTCACCTTCACTGTCACCGTGCCGTGCGGTCGGCCGCTGCGGGTGGCGACCGACACGTCGGTGATCTCGTAGTCGGTGACCATCGGTGGTGTCCGCACCCAACTGGTGAAGCCGATAGCGCTCCAGCGGCTGCGCGCGTCCTCGCAGAGCCGCTCGTACGCCCGGTCGCTGTCGCCGAGGGCCACCTCGCTGAGGAAACCGTCGGCGGTCTCCCGGATCGGGCCGGCGGCCTGCCGGACGGTCTGCAGGTTCCAGGCGCCCAATCCGGCCACCCCCACGCAGCACAGCGCCACGCCGAACCCGGCGAACGCCAACCCGGTGCGCATCGGGCGGTGACGCCGGGCCGGTCGGCTCCACGACTGGCCCGCACCCACGACTACCGACCGTAGAGAAGACGCTCACGCTGACGGGCGACAAGCCGGAAACTGGGTGCGCCCGATGGGCGGGTGTGCCCTGTTCGCGGCGGCCCCGCATCGTCTACCGTCGGCGCACACCCCCGAGCAGTGCCAGGAGCCGATCGATGAGCCGCTTCGTGCAGCCGGTACCACCCCCCGTCGACCCGTACGCCGGCGATGGCCTGCTGCGGTCCTGGCTGGAGCGTCACCTCGGCCCGGGCGGGCACGCCGCCGCGAAGGGCCGTCTCGCGGACCTGGCCGCCGACGTCATCGGGCCACTGCGCGCGGCGCACGCCGACGCGGAGGCGCACCCGCCGACGCTGGTCCGCTACGACCCGTGGGGTGCCCGGATCGACCGCATCGACACCTCCGCCGGTTGGCAGGCGCAACGCGCCGCCGCCGCCCGGCACGCCGTGGTGGCGCTGCCCTACCTGCCGGACGCCCGGGGCACCTGGGGTGCCGCCGCGCGGGTCGTGCAGCACGCCCTGCTGCACCTGTACGGGCCGGAGTCCGCGACGTTCTCCTGCCCGGTGGCGATGGCCGACGGGGCGGCGGCGCTGCTCAGCATGCCCGACGTCGACGCCACGGTCCGCGACGCGTGGCTGCCCCGGCTGATCTCCACGGACCCGGCCACGGCGATCACCAGCGGGCAGTGGATGACCGAGTCGCAGGGCGGCTCCGATCTGGGCCGCTCCAGCACGCTCGGCCGACCCGCGGCGGACGGTTCGTGGCGGCTGACCGGGGAGAAATGGTTCTGCTCCGCCGCCGACGCCGCGATGGCGGTGGCGCTGGCCCGGCCGGAGGGCGCCGGGCGGGGCAGCCGGGTGCTCGCCCCGTTCCTCGTTCCCCGGTACGCGGTCGACTCACCGCTGGCCGACGGCGCGGCGCCGGGCGCACCCGCGCCGGGTGTCACAGTGCACCGGCTCAAGGACAAGCTCGGCACCCGGGCGCTGCCCACCGCCGAGATCGGCCTGCGCGACGCGTACGCCCTCCCGCTGGGTGACCCGGCGGTGCCCGGTCTGGTTCGGGCGATGACCCTGGTCGTGGTGACCCGGGTGCACAACGCCGCGGCGGCGGCCGGCGGAATGCGACGGGGTCTCGCCTACGCCCGCGCGTACGCCGAGGTGCGGCACGTCGCCGGCGGCCCACTGGTGTCCTCGCCCCTGCACCGGGCCACCCTGGGCACCCTCGCCGTCGACGCTGCGGGCGCGTTCGCCCTCGCTGGGCACGCCTTCGCCCTGCTCGGGCGGGTCGAGGTCGGCGCCGACCCGGAGGCCGCGGCCGAGCTGCGCGTCGTGGCGCCGTTGGCGAAGCTGGCCACCGGCCGGCTGGCCGTCAGCTCCGCCAGCGAGTACGTGGAGAGCTTTGGCGGGGCCGGTTACGTGGAGGACACCGGCGTGCCCCGGTTGCTGCGCGACGCCCAGGTGCTGCCGATCTGGGAGGGCACCACCAATGTGCTGGCCCTGGATGTGCTGCGCGCGCTGACCCGGGAGGACGCCGGGGCGCCGCTGCTGAGCCGGCTGACCGCCGCCGTCGACCTGGCGCGGCCGCTGTCGCCGGTGTTGGCCGACACCCTGGCCGCCGCCGCCACGCAGTTGCGGGAGACCATCGCCGCGGTGACCGTCGACCCGGTTGCGTCGGCGGTGCTCGCGGGCGCCCGCGGTCTGGCGTTGCGCCTGGCGTACGCGCTGACCACCGCGTTGCTCGTCGAGCACGCCGCGTGGGGCGACGAGCAGGCGGAGTTGGCCGCCCGGCTGTGGGCGCGCCGCTGGCTGCGGCACGAGGAGATCGCCGAGGACGCCCACCACCACCTCGACCTGCTCTGCTGACCGGCCGGCGCGAGCGGACGGGTAAGCGCCCATGTCGGTGCTGATCGAGCTGGGTGACGACCGGGGCGCGCCCCTGGAGGAACACCCGCCTCCACCGCAGGTGTCCCGCCGGTGGTGGGTGGCGGTGCTGGTGGCGGCCTGTGTCCTGCTCGGTGGTTCCGCCCCGCCCGTGCGCCTGACGCCTCAGGTCGGGCCGGCGGTGCCCGCCCGGGCGACAGTGCTCGGCGCCGGGCCGCTGCTGCTGGTCGTCGACCCCGAACCGAACCCGCCGACGCTGAGCGCCTACGACTCGGCCGCGCCGGACGGCCCGCCGCGGTGGCGGGTCACAGTGCCGCCCGCCGCCGGGTGGTCCGCGGAGGTCGCCGGTGACCTGTTGCTGCTGGTCGAGCGTGACCAGGCGCTCGGGGCGCGGGTGACCACCGCGCGGTCGTTGCGTACCGGCCAGCCGGTGTGGCGGCGACCCGAGCGCGTGTACGCGGCCGGAAACGAAGCGGTCGCGGTGCGCGAGGTGCGCAGCGCCGCCGAACCGGGTCGGCGGGTCGAGGGCACGGTGCACGGCGTCGACCCGGGCACCGGCGCGACCCGGTGGTCGGTCCCGCTGCCCTCCACGGCGGTGCTGCGAGCGCTGCCCGGCGTGCCCGGGCGGGTGCTGCTGGTGCAGGACGACGGGTTGGTCCGGGTGCTCGACGCCCGTGACGGCACCGAACGCGGGCGGGGACAGCTTCCGCCGGCCGACTACGGCCCGGACAATCCGCAGCTCGTCGGCGCGCACCTGGTGCTACGCCACCCGAACGGCGGCGCGGTCGCGCTGACCGGCTACGACCTACCCGGGCTGATGCCGCGCTGGCGATCGCCGGCGCAGCCGGGTGAGCTGATCCTGCGGCCCTGCCAGGGTCTGCTCTGCGGGCAGGACGAGCAGGGACGCTGGGCGATCGACGCGGGCACCGGGGCGCGGGTGTGGACGTGGCCGGCCGGGGCGCGCTGGCGCACCGTGGGGGGCCCACGGGGCACCACGGAACCCCTGGTCGTGCTGGGTTTGGCGGCGGACGGCAGGCGCTCCCTGGTCGCGACGGTAGGGCGTGAGGGTCATCGGGTGTCCGCGGTGCTCCCGGCGGGTGTGACCGACTGCCGCCGGGTCGGCGCCGGGCTGATCTGCCGCGACGGCACGGCCCGCGTGACGTTCTGGCCCCTCGACGTCCCCTGACCTCTACTCGCGGGGCGAAGTTGTCGGCCCCCGCCGGCATACTGCCGGCGTGACAGCCTCTGCCGACCTCGCGATGGTCAACCTCGACAGTTCCGATCCCGCCGGCCACGCCGCGTTTTACCACGAGGCGCTGGGCTGGGAGGTCACCCACAGCCAACCCGAATACGCGATGATCAGCTCCGGTGGCGTCTCCATCGGCTTCGGGCTGGTCGAGGGATACCGACCACCCTCCTGGCCGGACCAGACCGGCGACAAGCGCTACCACCTGGATCTTTACGTCGACGACCTGGCCGCGGCGGAGGAGAGGTTCGTCGCCGCTGGGGCGTCGAAGCCGGCATTCCAGCCCGGCGGCGAGCGGTGGGTGGTGCTCCTCGACCCGATCGGGCAGCCGTTCTGCATCTGCCCCCGCCCGCAGAGCTGAGAAGAGCCCGCCACAACGACAGAAGGAATCAGCATGGCCGTCACTCTCGTCAACCCGGACGGGTTACCGAAACCGGACGTCTGCCGCTGATCGACAACCCGACGTCGGGCGGGTAGCGCTCAGCCGCGACGACGTGACCGGGCCGCCCACACCGCGTAGGCCGGGTCGCGGTCGAGGTTGTGCCGGTCCCGGTCGTAGCGGCGGGTGGTGCGCGGGTCGGCGTGGCCCATGGCGTCCTGGACGTCCTCCAACGGCACGCCCTCCGAGCGGGCCGTGGTGGCGAAGGCGTGCCGCAGTGAGTGTGGGGACAGCTTCGCCCAGGCTGGGATGCCGGCGGCGCGGGCGAGCCGACGGACCATCCGGAACACCGAGTGCCGGTCCAGTCGGGCACCGCTGGCGGTGACCAGCAGCGGGCCGGTGAGCTGTGGCACCGGCACGCCGGTGGCGGCGGCCCGCTGGGCCAGGTAGGCGTCCAGGGCGTGCCCGGTGCCGGGGGTGAGGGCGCGGCGACGTTGTTTGCCGCCCTTGCCGATGAAGCGCACGCTGCGGTGGCCGCGTTCGGTGCCGAGGTCGGTCAGGTCCAGCGAGATCAGCTCCCCGACCCGCAGGCCCAGGTCGGCGAGGAGCGCGAGCGCCGCCCGGTTGCGTACGGCGGTCGCGCCGGTGTCCGCGTCGGCGGCGCTGAGCAGGGCGTCCACCTCTTCGGGGGTGAGCCCGACGGTGACGGAGTGGTCCCGGTCGACACGGGGGCGGTCGGCGCCGGAGACCGGGTTGGCCGGCACAGCGCTCAGTTTGACCAGGAAGTCGTACCAACTGGACAGCGCCGAGAGTCGACGCGCGACGGTCGCCGGGGTCAGTGGGCGGCCGCTGCGGGCGCCGACGCTGCTCTCCAGCGCGCGGGCGTACTCGTTGACGTGCAGGAACGTGGCCCGCAGCGGGTCGAGGTCGTGATCGGCGCACCAGCGGAGCCAGCCGGTGACGTCGCGTCGGTAGGCGTCGCGGGTGTGCTCGGACAGCCGCCGGTTGCGCAGCCACGCCTCGGTGACCTCGACCGGCCCGCTCGGCAGCGCCGGTGGCGCGGACGGGCGGGCGAGCACCGGAGCGTCGGAGAACACCATGTGAAAAAGGCTCTCAGTCTTGGGTGGGATCGGCCTGCAGGCGCGCCGGTCCCACCCGTTACCGTGTCGAATCAGGCGTTGATCTCTCGCCGGGCGCCGCCGTTGGCCTGGATGGTCACCCGGCGGGGCTTGGCACGCTCGGCGACCGGGATGCGCAGTGTCAGCACCCCGTTCTCGTACCCGGCTTCCAGTTTGTCGGTGTCGAGCGTGTCGCCGAGGAACAGCTGTCGGGTGAAGGTGCCCATCGGGCGCTCGGCGGCGACCAGCTCGACGCCGTCGCCGACGGGCCGGCGACGCTCGGCGCGGACGGTGAGCACGTTGCGCTCGACAGTGCAGTCGATGGTGTCCGGATCGACGCCGGGAAGGTCGAACGCCGCGTAGAAGTGGTCACCGTCGCGGTAGGCGTCCAGGTGCATCGTCGCGGGACGTGCCGCCGTACCGAAGAACTGCTCGGCGAGCCGGTCGATCTCGCGGAACGGGTCGGTACGCATCAACATGGTCATACCTCCTCGGTTCTCCTGGCCGAAGGTAATGAGTTGAGCCGGGTTGACTCAACTTCCTCTTCTTATTTAGCGCGTCCGCGCGCCGACGTCAACCGCTCCGGACAGCCGCTTCTCAAACCAGTGTTCGGCGTAGGGGCCCCGCGAGTACGCCGGGATCTCGGCGTAGCCGTGCCGGGCGTACAGGGCGCGGGCCTCGACCAGGTCGTGCCGGGTGTCGAGCCGGATCCGGTCCGCCCCGGCCGCGCGGGCCTGCTCCTCGACGGCGGCCAGCAGCGCCGCGCCCCCACCGGCGCCGCGGTGCTCGGAGCGGATGAACACCCGGGTCAGCTCGGCCCAGCCCGAATGCCAGCGCAGCCCGGCGCAGCCGGCCAGGTCGGGGCCGTGGTGGGCGAGCAGGAGTAGCCCGCCCGGCGCGGTCAGGTCGTCGCTGGGCAACTCGGCCAACGCCGCGTCGACCTCGCCGGGCACTGCCGGGCGACGGTGATAGCGAACCACCATCTCGGTCATGTACTCGCGCAGCAGCAGCACCGCGTCGGGGTGCTCGGGCCGGCTGGTGCTGGTCGTCCAGGTGGGCCGGGCGGTAATGGTCACCTGTTGATCATCACCGCCCGGTCAACGGCTTTATCCGGTCGCCCCGGTTCGCGTACCCGGGGTCGCCGGGTCGCCGACCCGGAGCAGCGGCCAGTCGGCCAGGTCCCGCAGCAACTGCCGGTCGTGGGTGGCGACGACGACGGCGGCGCTCGTCGCGCGGATCGCGGCGGTCAGCTCGTCGGCCAGTGTCGACGACAGGTGGTTGGTCGGCTCGTCGAGCAGGATCAGCGTGGGCCGCCCGGCCAACACCAGTGCCAGGTCGAGGCGGCGCTGCTGCCCCTGCGACAACCGCCCGACGGGCGTACGCGTCGCGGCGGAGTCCAGCAGCCCGAGCGATCCGAGCGACACGGCCTCGGCGGGGGGCAGCACCCCACGCGACACCAGTCGTCCCACCTGGCCGGCGTACACCTCGTCGGCGGTGAGATCGGAGGCCTGCCCGGCGGCCTCCTGGGTGAGCCGGGCGACCCGGGCCTCCCTCGCCGTCCAGGCGTACCCGTGGGTGGGTTCGAGCGCTCCGGCGAGCACCGCGAGCAGTGTGGACTTCCCTGCGCCGTTGGGCCCGGTGACGAGCAGCCGGTCGCCGCCGTCGATGGTGAGGTCGACCGGGTTGGCGAGCCGCCCGTCGACGGCGACGCCCTGCGCGCGTACCTGCGGCGCGCCCTGCCGCACGCCGAGGTCCGGCATTCGCAGCGTCGGCGGTGGTTTCGGTACGTCGATCCGGTGTGCCTGGAGCGCGTCCTGCTGCCGGTTCAGGGCCTGCACGACGCCCGGCGCGCGGGACTGGCGCTGGTGCTTGCCGGTCCCCTTGTCCGGCCGCCAGCCGGTGGAGAGGCGGTCGCGGGCCTTCGACACCGCGTCCTGGAGTCGTCGACGCTCGGTCTGTTGCTGCTCGTACTCCTGCTCCCAGTGCTCCCGATCGCGGCGCCGCGCGTCCTGCCAGGCGTCATAACCGCCGGCGTAGAGCCGTGCCTTCGCGTCGTGGGTGGGGTCGAGGTCGAGGAACCGGTCCGCGACGTCGCGCAGCAGCGCCCGGTCGTGGCTGACGATCGCGAGACCGCCGTCGTGCTCGCGGAGACGGCGGGTCAGGAAGTCCAAGCCGTCGGCGTCGAGGTGGTTGGTCGGCTCGTCGAGCAGCAGCACGTCGTGGCGCGCGCCGAGCAGGCACGCCAGCCGCACCCGGTAGCGCTGGCCCACCGACAAGGTCGCCAGGGGACGGTCGCGGTCGGTGCAGGCGCCGAGGGCCTCCAGTGCCACGTCGACGCGACGTTCGGCGTCCCACGCGTCGAGGCGGGTGGCCGCGTCGAGCGCGGCGGCGTAGCGGTCCTCGGCGCCCGGATCGCCAGCGGTCAGGGCGAGGGTCGCCTCGTCCAGCGCGGCGAGGGCGGTGAGCGACGCGGCCAGCGCCTCGGACGTGAGGGTGCCGACCGTCTCGCCGTCGCGGGTGGGCAGTTCCTGGCGGGCCAGGCCGATCGTGCCGGCCCGCTGCACGGTGCCGTCGTCCGGCGTGATCAGCCCGGCGAGGACGTGCAGCAGTGTCGTCTTGCCACGACCGTTCTCGCCGACGACCGCCACCCGCGACCGGGCGGAGACGGTGACCGAGACGTCGGTCAGGACGCGACGGGACCCCCGGGTCACTGTGACGTCGGTGGCGCGCACGTGTGCGCTGCCGGCCTCGACGGGCCGGGACATGGTTTCGGGGTTCGGGGTGAGGTTCAACGGTGCTCCGCAGCTCGCGATGGAGCCGGGCAGCAGCTGATGGCCGCCCGGCGGGAACCGGGACGGCGAGCGCGAATTCAGCAGAGGAAGGGCGCCGCCGTCAGCGGGCGGAGCGGACCTTCTGCGACCAGATACCTCGTGCCATGACGGCGATGCTAGCAACCTCGGCGCATCAACTCCCGAGGATTTCGCCCACCCGGTGGTCAGCGCGACACGAGGTGGGCGGGGGGAATAGCAGCGGGCCGCCTACCGGCGCGGGCGGGGCCGCAGGGCGATCAACGCGACCGCCAGTGCCACGTGAGTCGCGTCGAGGGCGAGCCTGGCGCCGCCGGTGCCCTCGACGCCGAGCACGGCGACGAAGGACAGCACGGTCGCGCGGCGGACGATCAGAGCAGCTGGTAGACGCCGTGCTCGCGGGTGAGCAACTGCTCGTCGATCAGATACCGGCGCAGCGTCGCGTGATCCGACCCGCCTGCGGCGCACCACGGCTTGAGCGCGTCGTCGACGGCCCGCTCCGGATAGCGGGTGCCCGGCTCGAACGACTGCTCGGCGATGTGCGCGAGCACGACCCGCCGTCGACCCCGCTGCGCCGGCAGACTCACCAGGACGCCCGCGCGCAGGAAGGTCCGCAGCACCGGGTCGACGCCGGGCTCGGCGTCGACGGCCGGGCCACTGTCGCGCGCGGCGGCCCGCAGCGACGCCTCGTCGGGCGCGAGCGCGCCGTCCGCGCCGGTGACGAGGCCCGCGTCGGTGAGCCGGCGGACCCCGGTGAGCACCACCCGCGCCGGCAGGCCGGTCCGCTCGGCGACCTCGGTCGCGCTGGTAGCACCCAGCACGATCGCCGCGAAGATCCGTCGCCGTCCGTCGTCGGCCAGGGCCCCGGCCAGCACATGCGCAGTCACGCCGGTCACCCTCGCATCAGCGGTACGCGGACCGCCAGGCGATTTTTGGCCCTCTCAGTCGGTCTGCGGCTGTTCGGCGACGAGCAGCACCCGGCGCAGCAGGTCGGAGAGGTGTCGCCGCTCGGTCGCGGTGAGCGCGCCGAGCAGGCGGTGCTCCTCGGCGCCCTGGACCTCCATCGCCCCGCGCCACGCTGCCCGACCCGCCTCGGTGAGTTCCACGTCGACGCGTCGACGGTCGACTGTCGACGGAATCCGGCGGACGAAGCCCCGCCGTAGCAGCGTGTCTACCCGGGCGGTGATCGAGGCGGGGGCCATCGTGAGGTCCGCGGCGAGGTCAGAAGGTGCGGCCCGGCCACCGCGACCGGCCAGGGCGTGCAGGGTGTCGTACTCGTGGGCCGGCAGGTCGAGGTCGACCAGGACCCGCTCCTTGACGGCCCGCAGATGCCGGGTCAGTCGGATCATCCTGGTCACCGCCCCCTCGACGTCCGCGTCGAGGTCGGGCACCACGGGCAGCCAACGCTCGATGTGCCGGTCGACGACGTCCGGAGTGGTGGTCACCGCGCCAGCTTACCTCAGCGCCGAAATATTCGTTGCCGAAATATTCGTTGCCGAAATATTCGATGTCGAAGTATGTTGTGGGCATGGCTCACCCACTGCGCAACCACTCCTTCCGGCTGCTGTTCCTGGGTCGCACCATCTCCGCTCTCGGCGACGCGGTGGTGCCCGCCGCACTGGCGCTGGCCGTGCTGCGGGCCACCGGCTCCACCGGCGCGCTGGCCGTCGTCCTCGCCGCGGCGGTCGTCCCCAGGCTGGTCCTGCTGCCGTTCGGCGGCGTGGTGGCCGACCGGTTCGACGCCCGCCGGGTCGCCCTCCTGGCCGACCTGGTCCGCTGCGCGACGCAGCTCGCGGTCGGCGTGGAGCTGCTCGGCGGCGACCCGTCACTGACCGCCGTGGTGGTGGCGTCCGCGCTCGGCGGCACCGCCTCGGCGTTCGCCATTCCGACGGCGTCCCCGCTGGTCGCCGGCACCGTCGAACCGGCCGACCGGCAGCGGGCCAACGCCCTGATGGGGATCACCGCAAACACCAGCCGCCTCGCCGGCCCGGCGCTGGCCGGCGCGCTGGTCTGGGCCGCCGGACCCGGCTGGGCGTTCATCCTGGACGGCGCGTCATTCGCGCTCAGCGCCATGCTGCTCGCGCTGGTGCGGGTCCGCCACGTGCCGGTGCCGCGCCGTTCCGTCCTCGCTGACCTGCGACACGGCTTCGGCGAGGTACGCGCCCGCGACTGGTTCTGGACCAGCCTGCTCGGGCACGGCGTGTGGAACGGCGCCGCCGCCGTGTTGATGACCCTCGGGCCGGCCGTCGCCATCGACCGCCTGGGTGGCGAGACGACCTGGGTGCTGCTGTTGCAGGCCGGCGCGATCGGGATGCTCACCGGATCGCTGCTGGCCGGGCGGGTCCGGCTGCACCGGCCGGTGCTGCTGGCCAACCTCGGGCTGGCCTGCTACGCCGCCCCGCTGTTCCTGCTCGCCGTCGCCGCGCCCGCCCCCGCGGTGATCGCCGCCTACGCGGTGGCGCTGACCGCCCTCGGCTACCTCAACCCGGTGTGGGAGACCGTCGTGCAGCACCACTTTCCGCCGGAGGTCCTGGCCCGGGTCACCTCGTACGACTGGCTGGTGTCGCTGGGCGCCATGCCGCTGGGCTACGCCCTGGCGCCGTTGGCCGCCGACACGTTCGGCGCACCCGTCCCGCTGGCCGTCGCGGGCCTGCTGGTCCTCGCCGCCTGCGCGGGTACCGCCCTCGTGCCCGGCGTACGCCGACTCACCTGGCCGGCGACCCCGCAATCGCAACCGGCCGACCCCGCTGCCGTCCGTTGATCAGTTCGAATGTCGATGGGTGGGTGAGCGACGGCCGGGCCCACCCACGACAAAGGCTCCCGGCCAGCGCCGGGAGCCTTTGTACGATGTGGTTGGTCAGCCGGCTTTGCGGGCCATCGCGACGAAGCCACGCCACGACCGTGGGCTGAACGTCAGCGTGCCGCCGTCGCGGTCCTTCGTGTCACGGACCAGGACCACGCCCGGAAGGTTGTCGGCAACCTCGACGCAGTCACCGCCGTTGCCGCCGCTCTTCGTGCTCTTCCGCCACCGCGCACCGGTCATGTCCATGATGCTGCCGCTTCTCTGAGAAGTTCCAACGAACACCCTCGGGGCAGGGCCTCGCCGCGAATACGCTCCCACCGTCGTTCCAGGCTAACAAGATCCGACGTTTGATCGAGGATCTGCGCCTGTGCCGCGCTGTCGACGTGCGCGACCCGTGACCCGTCCGGCATGTCGGCGATGGTGAACGGTCCGTCGAGCCCGGGGTAGCTGGGCGCGTCCGTCGGGACGATGTGGAGCTGCACGCTGCCCGTCTCGGCGTGCCCGAGCAGGCGCGCGAGTTGCACAGCCATCAAGGTGCGGTCGTCGCCGACACGCCGCCTCAACACCCCCTCGTCCAACACGGCGATCAGCAGCGGGCCGCCTCCCCGGCCGATGATCGCCTGCCGGTTGATCCGCGCCTCGGCGAACTCGGCGACCGCCTCCGGTGTCAGCACCCCACCGGCCAGGGTCGCCCGGGCGTACGCCTCGGTCTGCAGCAGCCCAGGCACCCACGCGAGTTGGAACGACCGCAGTGTCACAGCCTCGCGTTCGAGGTCGACCCACGGCCGGAACCACACCGGCTCACGGCGACGGACCACGTCCGGCCACAGCGCGTCGGCGTCCTTTGCCAGCAGCCCCGCCACTGTCGCACGGTGGCGGCTCTGGGGAATGTGCCCCGGGTTTGCCCACCTGGCGACGGTCTTCGGGTGCACACCGAGCTGACCTGCGAGGCTCTCGGCGGTGTGACCCGCCGCGGCCAGCGCCGCGACAAAGGCGTGGTTCATGCCGTCCCTCCCCGGGAACAAATCCGCTGCTCCGAGAAGATTAGTTAACGCTGTGTGTTTGTCCAGCAACCCCCGGCACAGTGCGGTGTAGACGGTGCTGCGACGAGGAGGAGAAGCTGTGCGGAACGAAGTACGAAGCGCTCTCAGAGCCGGAGACGTGGTCCTGTTGACCGCCGCCGCGAGCGTCCCCACACCGGTTCGACGGTGCGCGACAGTCGGGGTCGGCTGATGCCCGAGCGTCCGAAGCACTCCCCGTTGCGCCCGTCGTGGCGCTGCCCGGTCTGCGGCACCCTGTGGCCGTGCTCGGCCGCGAAGCTGCGCCTGCTCGGCGAGTACCGCGAGGATCGGCCGGGTCTGTTGATCCACCTGGCGAAGGTCCAGGAGGAAGCCACCGACGATCTCACCAAGCTCAACCCGGACGTCGCGCTGCCCGATCTGACCCCGCGTTTCGTCGGCTGGGCAGAGGCCCGCTGAGCTGTCGTCAACCACCTCCGCGGGTCGGTACGAGTCAGCACGATGCGGGAGACTGACGGCGTGACGACAGGCCCCGGGATGAGGCCGGCCCGATGAGCCGACCATTCAGGATCGTCGTCGCCGTGCTCGCCGCGGTGGGCGCCACCCTGATGTACCTGGGGGTCACCGCCGAGGTCAACTCCATGTCGGGGCCGATCACCGTCACGCGGACCGCCGTCGACTTCCGGACCCTCGTCGCGAAGGGGGTTGTCTTCTTCGCCCCCCTCGACCCCATGACCGCCCCGATGATGGACGCGGTGACGCCGCTGATCCGCTGGGTCGTGATCCTGCTGGTCGGGGTTTCGACGTACCTGGCCTGCGGCCTGGTCACCCGGCGGACGCACCCGTTCGTGGCGGCGATGGTCGGCGCGGCCGCGGCCCTCACCGCCACGGCGGTCGGGGACCTGCTCTGGTGGGCCACCCTCGTGGTCCGCGTCCACACCGCCCCCACCGGTTGGTACGCCAACGAGGCACTGGACCATTCCACGCTCCTCGCCAGCGCACACCTGACGCTGACCGGCTGGACGTCCGACGCCCTCTTTCTCGGCTGCCTGTTGGCGGGCACGAACGCCTCCCTGGTGGGCTGCGCCAGCCTGGCGATACTGCTGCTGGACCGGCTCAGGACTAAGACCGACGAAGGTGACGGCGAGGCTCAGGCCCGGGTTGCCGACAGCGCGCCAGCGGCCCGCGTTCCGCTCTTCGGCGACGTGCGAGGACGCGGCCCGAACCTTGCCCTGGCCGGCGTTCTTCCGGTGCTGGTGCTCATGCTGATCAACGGCACCCAGGCGGTGTGGGACAGCTACTCGGGGAGAGGTTTCCTGGCGTTGCTGTCTGTGTTCCTGTCCCGCCCCGCCCTGTCCCCGCCGCCACGCACACGCGATGACGTGGAGTACCGGCTGACCCACGAGATCGATCCGAATCCCCTGTCGATGGACCTCTGGGCGCACAGGTCGGTGCTCGCCCTCGCCCTGTTGGTGGTGCTGTGGCTCCTGCTCTGGGCGCTGGTCGGCGGCCTGCCGAATTCCGGGCACCGCCTCGGGCTCGTCGTGGTCTGTTGGGGTGCCACGATCACGGCGTCCGCGTTGACAGCGACGTCCGATGTCCTCGTCGGCTGCGCCATCTCGGACTCCCCTACCGGGTGTGCCCCCTGGGAGTCCCTGGGCCTGCAGTTGACCTCGGCGCTGCGGTTCGGCGCGGCCTGGGGCTGGCTCGTCGCGCTGCCCGTGCTGCTGGCCCGTCGGCTCCTCGACACCGACACGTCCATCGATACGCAGGAGACTCCGGCCCATGAGTCCACGTAACAAGCCCCCGCGTCGCCGTAAGGGCGTCACCGCGGCCGCGCCGCCCCCCGCGCCGGCAACCATCGCCTGGTGGAAGCGTCCCGTCACCTGGCTGCTGACGATCGTGGTCGGTGCCGTCGCCACCTGGCTCGGCGCCGTCGTCCTCGGCGCGATCAACCAGTGGAAGCCCGCGAACGAGCTGGCCGAGCAGTTGGCTGGCCGGGGGCCGGTCGTCGTCCTGGACCTCAAACACGTTCCCTACCCACAGGAGGGCGCGCTCGACTACGTCTACCCCGCCGGCGCCGACCTGGCTCGCCTGGACGCCAAGCGGCCGGACGACCCGACCGTCGAGGCCGGCGCCGTCGACATCGAACGGAGCACCTGGGAAATCACCCTCGTCGGCACCCGGGACGAGGCCGCCGAGGCCGTCGACCTCCGGCCCGTCCTCGTCGAGCCCTGCCGTCCCCCACTCACCGGGATCCAGGAGCCCAACGAATCCCAGGGCGACTCCAAGAAGATCGTCCTCGTGACACACGTGGATCGGCCGAATCCCCGCATGCTCGTCGACGACCCGGATGGCGAGGACGCCGGTGCCCCGTTCTTCGCCAGCCACAAGATCACCTTGCCCAAGGGTGAGAAGAACGTCATCCAGGTACGAGCGCTCAGCGCCAAGCAGCACTGCCGATGGCGACTGGAGCTGGACTACCTGGCCGACGGACGACGCCAGACGATGGTGATCTCGGCGCCCGGCGACAAGCCGTTCGAGGTGACCGGGCGCGCTGACGACTCGGCCTACACCTGGGTCTACCTCAGTCCGTTCAACGGTTGTCGGGCCAAGGACGGCACCGAGACCGATCGGCTGCGCATCACCGGCCCCGAGTACGCGCAGATGGTGCGCGACGGGCGCAGCTGCCCGTACTGACCGCTGGCCGTCCACCACCCGCGCCACCCGGATCACCGGCCCTCCACCGGGTCCGACCCGGGCAGAGTTGCCGGACCGGTAAACCTCGCGAGCCCACCCGGTGTCTTGCTGGTTGACGAGGCCGGGAGGTCAGATGAGGGATTCGCGCGGGGCGGAGTTCGACGACTTCGTTCGCTCACGGTCGGGGGTGCTGTTGCGGGTTGCCTTCCTGCTGACCGGAGACCGGCACGCGGCGGAGGACCTGCTTCAGGAGGTGCTGGAGCAGATGTACGTGCGTTGGCGTCGGGTGCAGAGCAGCCCGGAGGCGTACGCGCGACGTGCGCTGGTCAATCGGTCGATCAACCGGTGGCGGTGGCGTTCCCGGCGTCCGGAACAGTCGCTGGGCGACCACGACGGGGTTGCCCGGGACCACGCCGACGTGGTGGCGGTTCGCGAGCTGGTCGTCGGGGCGCTGCGGTCGTTGCCGGCTCGGCAGCGGGCCGCTGTCGTGCTCCGTTACCTGGAAGACCTGCCGGTCGTCGACGTCGCGGCGGCGATGGGCTGCTCCGAGGGCGCGGTGAAGAGTCACGCCTCCCGTGGGTTGGCTCGGCTGCGAGAGGCGCTGGCCGGATCGAACCTCGTCATGCCCATCACTGGACCCGGGAGTTCGCGATGACCATGAACGACAGTGACGTGCGCGGCATCCTGCACCGCGCGACGGATGACCTGGTCAGCCCACCGGGCCTGCTCGCTGAGGTGCGTCGGGGTGGGCGGCGGCGGGTGGTGCGCCGGCGAGCCGTGTTGGCGGCGGTCTGCGCGGTCGTGGTGGCCGTGCCCGTGGCTGGCGTCCTCGACCTACCCGGCAACGCCGGAGATGCTCCTGTCGCGTCACCGCTGCTCGACCAGCCCACTCGCGGTGATCTGGCCGCCGACGAGGGATACCTGCGGCAGGTCCGCCAGGTGTGGCAGCGCCGGATCAAGGAGGTCGGAGATCGGACGCGCGGCGAGCCGCACGTGGTGTGGGCAGGAGGAACGCCTGCTGGCCCGGCCGCCTACGTCGCCCACGCCACCGCACACGGCACGACGGTGGGGTTCGTCGAACCCACAGCCGGCGGCCCGCGCGTCCGCACCCTGACGCAGGCCACCGACAGCGAAACAGACGGCCTCGAGCAGGCAGTGCTGCTCGGACCGCAGCGCGACGTGCTCCTTGTGCTGGACTTCGGGCAACCGGTGCAGTTCTCCCCGCAACTGCGGTACAAGCCAGATGGCAAGGTCGAGCGAACCTTCGAGCCGGTGGCATTCCAGGACGGTGCGGCGGTGTTGTCGGTGTCGCCGCAGCGCACGAAGCTCACCGTCGCGCTCTCCAGGATTCCCGTTGGACGGCAGAACGTGATTCACATCGACGGCACGAGCGAGATCTACTTCCCCGACAACAAGGATCGGCCCGCACCACCGCTTCTTCGCCACACGTTGCCCGGCGCGGAGCAGGTCTGGGGCACCGACCCGGCTGCCAAAGAGGTGAACGCGCCGACGGAAGCCCTCGCCGAATACATCGACCCGGTCGGAGCGCACACGCACAACGGCTCTCCCCTCCTGTGGGTCTACGGGGCAACCCCCGATGGCCAACGGCTCCTCGTGGAAACCGTCCAGTACGACGACGACCCGTCCCGCGTCATCGCACTGCTCGCCCGCAGGTACCTTCCGTTCGAGGCGGTGGCCAGCACGACCGCGGACTGGTCGGCACCCCTACCCGTGCGGCTACGACTGCCCGACGACCAGGGCGTTCTCGTCGCCGCCGAGGGGTCAGCGCTGAGCTACCGGGTCGGCGACGGCCAGTGGCAGGACGCCGGCCGCAACGCGGCGCTCCTGCCCGCGACCGCGACCGAGGTACGGGTCACCGACGACAACGGGACCACCACCAACGTCCCGGTCGCTTCCTGAATCAGCTCCCCAGCAATGGTAAATAGCGCGCTCACCGACGCGGTGATGGCTACCTTCACCTACGGGCTGGTCGGTGAACGGTGTCACCCGGCGTGTGTATCGGCGGCACGACGCCTCACCGCAACCCTTGACGACAGGGGAAGGTCGAGATGTCCGGCGCAGCGTTCGCCACGGCAGGCGCTGCGCCGTTGCGTCCCACCCAGCTGCTTCGCCGCAACAGGCCGTTCCGAACGCTCTTCTCGGCACGGCTCGTCTCGTACGCGGGCGATTCACTCAGCCTTGTCGCACTGATCTTCCACGTCGCCGAGACGACGGGTAAGGGGCTGGCAGTCGCGCTTCTGCTCCTTGTCGGGGACTTCGCTCCGTCCCTGTTGGGTCCCTTCACCGGTGCCCTCGCCGATCGGCTCAATCTGCGACGGTTGATGGTCGTCTGCGAACTCATCCAAGCTGTGGTCCTGCTGGTCATCGTGCTGACGATGCCCTCGCTGCCGGTGCTGCTGGCACTCGTCGCGATTCGCGCCACCGCCTCGCAGCTCTTCCAACCGGCGTCTCGGGCGGCGGTGCCCGCACTGGTCGGTGACAGTGGCCTGGAAACCGCCAACTCCACCCTCGGGTTCGGCTCCAACGCGGCGGAGGCGGTCGGCCCCCTGCTCGCCGCAGCCCTGTTCCCGCTGGTCGGACTGCGTGGCGTGCTGCTCGTCGACGCCGTGTCGTTCCTGGTCTCGGCCGTGCTGCTCGCGACGCTCCCCTCACTTCCGCCGGCCACCGGCGATGGGCACCAGCCGTCCCTGCTGCGACAGGCCAGAGCGGGCATCGGTTATCTGTTGAGTGTTCCGACGGTGCGGGTGATCTTCCTTGGCTTCACCGCTGTGGTCGCCTTCAACGGGGTCGACGACGTGGCCCTGGTGCTGTTGGCCCAGAAGACCTTCCACGTCGGTGAATCCGCTGTCGGGCTGCTGCTGGGCGCTGTCGGTGTCGGACTGGTGGCCGGATACACCATGTTGTCCAGATGGGGCTCGCGGGCATCGATGCCGCTGCTGCTGATCGCGGGCTTCGCCGTCAGCAGTGTCGGCAACCTGCTGACCGGGCTCGCCTGGGCCGTCGCCGCCGCGATCGGGCTGCAAGCCGTCCGTGGGTTCGGGTTGGCGGCCATGGACGTCGCCTCCAGCACGCTGCTGCAACGTACGGTGCCAGCGGGAATGCTCGGCCGGGTCTTCCGCAATCTGTACGGTGCGATCGGGGTCGCCGCCGCGACGTCCTACCTCGCCGGTGGTGTCCTGTTGGACGCCACGTCCGCCCCGGTGACCCTGATGGTCGCGGGCATCGGCGGGCTGGTGGCTACCGGAGTCGTCGCGTTGCGACTGCCACGGGCGATCCGACGGGCCGACGAGGATGGTGCGACGCCGACGACGACGCCACCCGCGCCGACAATCTGATCAGATCGGGCCGTCGGTGCGCAGCCGTGCGTGCAGGTGCATGTCGTGCCAGCCGTCGGAGTGGCGAACCGACCCGCGGGCCACGCCCTCCTCGGCGAAGCCGGCCCGCGTGGCCAGCCGGCACGACGCCGCATTGGCCGTCGAGTGCTCCAGGGCCAGCCGGTGCAGACCGGCCCGCGTGAAACTCCACCGGGTCAGGGCGAGCAGCGCCTCGGTGGCGAGACCCTGGCCGCGCGCGGCGGGCACCAACCAGTACGACAGCTGCGCCGACGCCTCGACCAGCAGCACGCCCCGCAACCCCACCTGACCCAACGGCCGGTCGTCGGCGTCGACGATCGCCCAACTGGCCGACGTCTCGTCATGCCAACGACCGACCCACTGCGCCGTCCACGCCCGCGCCTCGTCGTCGCCGTCCATGCGGCGGACGTGCCACCGCTGGATCCGCGGACAGTCGAAGGCGGCCCGGACGGCCGGAGCGTCGTCGTCGCGCCACGGCCGCAGGGCCAGCCCGGGTCGTACCGGAAGGTGGGGTTGCTCCTGGGCGGCGAGGCTCCCGGCGGGCAGGGCTGGTGCGACGAGCAGCGGCATCAGCCCATTATCGGGCCGACGGCCTCACTCACCGGTCGGGCCGCCCGCGAGTTCGGCGACGACGTCGAGGTGACCCAGGTGACGGGCGTACTCCTGCACCAGGTGGAACAGCACCCGCTCCAGCGACGCCGGGTCCGCGCCTCTCCAGCGCGGGCCCGGCGCGCCGATCTCGGCCAGGTCGTGCGCCGTCACCACGGCCGTGGTGTGCGCGCCCTGCGCCCGCAGCGCCGCCACCAGATCCGCCCGGGTCTCGTCGGGGGCGACGTACCAGCGGTCGTCGCGACGGTCGCCCCACGGCTCGGCGACGTCCCGGCCCTGGAAACCCCACTCGATCCAGCGCAGCTCGACGTGGCGCAGGTGGGTGAGCAGCTCCAGTGGGGTCCACCCGGACGGCAGCCGACTGCGCCGCAGTTCCGGCTCGGCCAGCGCCGACACCTTGGCCACCGCGGACTCGCGGAAGTAGTCCAGGTAGCGCAGGAAGACCTCGGTGCGGCTGCCGGCCGGGTCGGTGGGCTCAGGGAACGAGGTCATGATCCGGCCGGCAGGTCACGGCCGCGCTGACGCACCCCGGCAGCGCCGTACGGGTAGTCGCCCACCAGCGGGGCGCTCGCCTCGTCCAGCAGCCGCATCTGCTCGGCGTCGAGGACCAGGTCGGCGGCGGTCAGGTTGTCGTCGAGCTGCTCGGTGGTCCGCGCGCCGAGGATCACCGAGGTGACCGCCGGTCGGGCCGCCAGCCAGGCCAGCGAGACCGCCGACATGGACACGCCACGGTCCTCGGCGATCTGGCGGACCGCGTCGAGCACCCGCCAGGTGCGCTCCTCGGCGTTGCGACCCGCGTACGCCTCGACGCCGCGCTGCGGGTTCTCGCCGAGCCGGGTCGCGCCGGTGGGCGTGGTGTCGCGCTGGTACTTGCCGGTCAGCCACCCGCCGCCCAGCGGTGACCACGGCAGGATGCCGATGCCCTCGTTCTCGCAGACCGGCACCAACTCGAACTCGATCTCCCGGGCCAGCAGGTTGTACTGCGGTTGCAGGGTCACGATCGGGGTGAGGTTGAGGTGCTGGGTGAGCAGGGCGGCCTTCTGCAACTGCCAGCCGGTGAAGTTGCTGACCCCCGCGTAGCGGATCTTGCCGGCGCTGACCGCGTCGTCGAAGAACCGCAGCGTCTCCGGCAGCGGGGTCAGCGGATCCCAGGCGTGCGCCTGGTAAAGGTCGACGGCCTCGACGCCGAGTCGGCGCAGGCTGGCGTCCAGGGCGCGGGTGAGGTGCACCCGGGACAGGCCGGCGTCGTTGGTCCCCGGGCCCATCGGGAACCGGCCCTTGGTGGCGATCACCAGGCGGTCACGCAGGTCGGGTCGGCTGCGCAGCCAGCGCCCGATGATGTCCTCGGAGACGCCGGTGGAGTAGACGTCAGCGGTGTCGATGAAGGTGCCGCCGGCCTCGACGAACCGGTCCAGTTGGGCGAAGCTGCCGGCCTCGTCGGTCTCCGCGCCGAAGGTCATCGTGCCCAGACACAGGGTGGACACCACGGTGCCGGTCTTGCCCAGAGTGCGATAGCGCATATCGTCCTTTCGGTCCGAGTGACAAAGCTGATCTTCGCACCCGCCTCGGCCACCCGCATTCGGGACAGTGCCGAACGCCGGTTGGGGCACCCACGCGGCGACGCCGCAGGTCATCATGAGCGGGTGAGCGAGCCCGCGATCGAGATCGACCGACCTCAGCGGCCGACCCAGTCGCCGCCGTCGGGGCGGGCGCCGGAGCCCGGCGCTCGTACCCGTGGCCCGTGGCTGGTGGCCGCCGCGACCACCGTGACGCTGCTGCTTCTCGCGGGCCGTTACGGCTATCACCGCGACGAGCTGTACTTCCTGCTCGCCGGTCGGCACCTGGACTGGGGCTACGTCGATCAGGGGCCCCTGGTCCCGGTGCTGGCCCGGCTGCTCGACACGATCGCCCCGGGCAACCTGGTGGTGCTGCGGACCCCGTCGGCGGTGCTGGCCGGCGCCGCGGTGCTGCTGGTCGCCGCCATCGCCCGGGAGCTGGGCGGTGGCCGGGTCGGGCAGCTCTTCGCGGCGGTGCTCGCCGCGCTCTCCGGCATCGTGCTCGCCAGTGGTCACCTGCTCAGCACCACCACCGTCGACCTGCTGGTCTGGTTGGTCGCGGCGTGGTGTGCGGTGCGGTTGCTGCGCACCGGTGACAGCCGGTGGGCGCTGGGCATCGGGCTGGCGCTCGGTGTGGGCATGCTCAGCAAGCTGCTGCCCGCGCTGCTGGCCGTCGGCCTGGTCGCCGGAGTGCTCATCGCCGGGCCGCGTCGACTGCTGCGCGACCGGTGGGTGCTCGCCGCCGCCGGGATCACCGTGCTGCTGGCCGCGCCGAATCTGATCTGGCAGGCTACAAACGGTTTTCCGCAGCTCGGCGTTGCCGGGTCCATCTCCGACGGTGACAGCTCCTACAGTGGCCGCCTTGAGGCCTTCACCCTCCACTTCGTCATCATCAGCCCGTACGCCGTACCGATCTGGATCGCCGGCCTCGTCGCGCTGCTTCGCCGACCGGCGTGGCGGGCCTACCGGGCGGTGGGCTCGGCGTGGCTGGTGGTGGTCGGCGTCGTGCTGATCGCCGGCGGCAAGGGTTACTACGACGCGCCGCTGTTGCTGGTCCTCACCGGCGCCGGCGCGCTGGTCACCGTGGCGTGGGCCTCGCGCGGGTCGTTCTGGTGGCGTCGGGGGTTGCTCGCGCTGGGCGTGGTGCCGTTCCTGCTGCCCAACGTCGTGCTGCTGCTGCCGGTGCTGCCCGCCGACCGGTTGCCCGGTTTCGTGGTCGACGTCAACTACGACGCCGGCGAGACGATCGGTTGGCCCGAGTTCGCCGACTCTCTCGCGGTCGTCCATCGTGGCTTGCCGCCGCAGGAGCGTTCGCGGGCGGTCGTCCTCACCGGCAACTACGGAGAGGCCGGCGCGGTGGCCCGCTACGGGCCGGCCCGGGGTCTGCCCCGGGCGTACTCGGGGCACAACAGCATGGTCGACTTCGGTCGGCCGCCCGCCGACGCGGACGTGGTCGTCGCTGTCGGCTGGGAGCGCCCCGACCAGCTCACCACCTGGTTCGAGCAGTGCACCCTCGCCGGGCGGGTGGACCAGCGCGTCGAGGTCGACAACGACGAGAACGGCGGCCCGATCCACGTGTGCCGGGGGCTGCGGCGTCCGTGGGCGCAGATCTGGGACACCGAGGTACGCCACACCGGCTGACAGTGCTCACCCGGCTGCGCCGGGTCGGGGTCAGGCTCCGCCGGTCAGCCAGGCCTGGATGCCGACCAGGGCCTCGGGGCCGGAGGTGGCATCGACGTCGCGGGCGAGATCGGCGATCGTGACCGCGGCGAGCGCCTGGTGCCACGCGGCCTCGGCCGCCCACATGGCGCGGGACACCGGACACGGCGTGGTGCAGGCGTCGGCCGGTGTCGCGAACGGGCCGCGCTGGCGGATCTCGGTGCAGACGAAGGCCGGGCCGGGCCCGTCGACGGCCCGGACCACGTCGAGCAGGGTGATGCTCTCCGGTGCGCGGGTCAGCACGTAGCCGCCCGACTTGCCCTGCACGGAGTGGACCAGGCCGGCGCGAGCGAGCGCCTGGAGCTGCTTGGCGAGGTAACTGCTGGAGACGTCGTGCAGCTCCGCCAGCTTGGCCGCCGGAACGGGCGTGTGGCTGACGGTGAGCACCACGCAGCAGTGCAGCGCCCACTCGACCCCGCCGGACATCTTCATGACGTCACCCTAGTCACCCCGATACTCGGACTCATTGTGTCCGAGTATAGTTACTCGGACAAGGAAGGTCCGAGTAACTGCTGAACCTCAGCAGTCGGACCACGCCGTCACGGGAAGGTGCATGACATGAAGATCGCCGTACTGGGCGGGACCGGCCTCATCGGGTCGCAGGTCGTCAAGATCCTGCAGGCCGCGGGGCACGAGGCGGTGCCGCTCTCGCCGTCCACCGGAGTGGACCTGCTCACCGGGCAGGGCCTGTCCGACGGGCTCGCTGGCGCCGAGGTCGTCGTCAACCTGACGAACTCGCCGACCTTCGACGAGGCCTCGCCCGCGTTCTTCCAGACGACCATGGACAACCTGCTGGCCGCAGCCGCTCGCGCGGGCGTCGGCCACGCGGTGATCCTCTCCATCGTCGGCGTCGACCAGGTGCCCGACCTGGACTACTACCGCGCCAAGAGCCTCCAGGAGGAGATCCTCACGGCCGGTCCGATTCCGTACTCGATCGTCCGCGCCACCCAGTTCTTCGAGTTCATCGAGTCGATCCTGTCCTGGACGGCCGACGACACCACCGTCCGCCTGCCCAGCACGCCGGTACAGCCGATGGCCGCCGCCGACGTGGCGCAGGCCGTCGCCGAGGTCAGCATGGGCGGGCCGCTGCGCGGCATCCGCAACGTCGCCGGGCCCGATGTCTTCGCCCTCGACGAGCTCGGGCGGATCACGCTCGCCGCCGGTGGTGACCAGCGCACCGTCACCACCGACAACGGCGCGGGCATGTTCGCCGCCATGTCCGGCGACGTCCTCATCGCAGGCGACGACGCCGTCATCGCGCCGACCTCCTACCGGGAGTGGCTCGCGCGCCGGGCCTGACTGGGCACACCCCGCGTCTCGCGGCGGCGATCGACCGCCGCCGCGACGCGCGGGTACGGCGATACCGCGCTCTCGGCCGTATCCAGTTACTGGCGCGTCCCACCCTGCGACGTGCTGGTCCCGGCCCGCCACTCGTGCGCCAGGATCGCGAAGACGAGCTGGTCGGCCCACTCCCCCCGAAACAGGTAACTCTCGACGTGGCGTGCCTCCTGCCGCATGCCGAGTCGCGCCATCAGCCGGGCCGACGCCGTGTTGCGACAGTGGCAGCGCCCGTAGACCCGGTGCGCCGGTGTCCGTCGATCGGCGCCCGGGCGCCGGGGCAGCAGCAGCGGGCTCGCGAGGATCACCAGCCCCGCGACCGTGATCGCCGTACGTGGGCTGGTGGCCTGCGCGAGCAGCCCACCGAGCGCGCTGAGGGTGGCGATGGCCGCGCTGCTGCCGATCGACCAGGCAGAGAGGGTACGGACGATGCGATCCTTCGGAGTCTGTTGAAGGCGGTAGGTGGCGAGCACCGGGTTGTACAGGCTCATGCTGATGATGATCGCGAACTCGACGGCGATCACCGTGGCGAGACCGACCACGCCGGGTTGGACGAACGCGAGGCCGATCAGCCAGATCGCGCGCAGCGTGCCCACGGTGCGGATGATCCGGTGTTGGCCGTGCCGAGCCACCACCCGACGGGCCAGGCGTGACCCGATGAGGCCGCCGACGCAGGGTAGGGCGAAGGCGAGGCCGTACTGCCAGGGCGGAAAGCCCAGCTCGCCGAGCAGGAGCACTGCCAGCAGCGGCTCGGTGGCCATGATCAGCCCGGCGACGAGCAAATGGTTGAGGTAGAGCGCCCGCAGACCGGGGTGGGTCAGCAGGTGCCGCCAGCCGTCGAACAGCTCCCCGGCCCGGACCCGGCCTGCGCCGGTGCGCCGGGGGTGGTCTTCGTGGCCGCGGATGGCGGTGAGGCCCACCGCGGAGAGCAGGTAGCTGAGCGCGTCGGCCACGACGGTGACGACCGGCCCGAACAGGCCGACCGCCGCGCCGCCCAGCGGCGGCCCGAGCGCGATCGAACTCCAGGTCGTCGACTCGAACCGCGCGTTGGCCACCAGCAGGTCGTCCGGCCGCACGAGGGCCTTGAGGAAGGCGCCGCTGGCCGCGTTGAAGGCGATCTTGGTGGTGGCGAGCACGGCCGAGACGACCAGCAGCTGCCCGAAGCTGAGCCGGTCCAGCGCGTACGCGACGGGGATCGTCAGCAGGACCACGAACCGGGCCAGGTCCATCGCGATCATCACCCGCCGCTTGCGGTGGAACTCCACCCACGGCCCGAGCGGCCACGCGATCAGCGCGCCCACCGCCGGCCCCAGCGCGGCCAACACGGACACCTGGGCGGGGCTGGCCCGCAACACCAGCACGGCGATCAACGGCAACGCCCCGAATCCCAGCCCCGAGCCGTAGGCGCTGACCGCGTACGACGCCCACAACCAGCCGAACGGCCGTCCCAGGGAACGTCTCGTTGACAAGCCCACACCTCCCGCTCCCGACAACTTGCCGTTGACCGGTGTGATCACAGCAAGGCCGGGGACCATGGATCAAACAACCGCATGGGCGGTGAGCCACAACCAGACGTTGTGTCAGTAGGGTTCGGCGGGTGAATCTCGACGCCGTCCGCACCTTCGTCGCCGCCGTCGACGCCGGCCAGTTCCAGGACGCCGCCACGGCACTGTCGATCACCCAGCAGGCCGTCTCCAAGCGCATCGCCGCACTCGAGAAGGACCTCGGGGTACGGCTGTTCACCCGCACCGCGCGCGGCACCCACCTCACCGTCGACGGTCAGACGTTCCTGCCGCACGCCCGCGAGCTGCTGCGGGCCGAGGCACGCGCCGACGCCTCCGTACGCCCCGGCCGCCGGGCACTGCGCGTCGACGTGCACAGCCGACGGATCGCACCGGCGGTGCTGCTGCAGGACTTCCACCGCGCGCATCCCCGCATCGAGCTGGACGTCGTCACCCTCGACGCCGACGTTCACGCCGCGATGGCCGCCGTCGAGGCGGGAACTGTCGACGCCACCTTCCACGCCGTCACCGTCGCCGCACGCCACCTGCCGTCCGCCATCAGGACCACGCGCGTGATCGACGAGCACCACGAGTTGCTGGTCGGCCCCCGCCACGCGCTCGCCAACGCCCGCACCGTCACGCCCGCACAACTTGCCGACCACCGCATCTGGATGCCCGGCATGGCCCCCGGCACCGAATGGGCCGACTACTACGACGAACTCGCCGCCGCGTTCGGCCTCACCATCGACCTGGTCGGACCGGTCTTCGGCAACGAGGCGCTGCTGGCCGAGATCGCCGACTCCACGGAGCTGGCGACCCTCGCCGGCGAGCGCACCCGGTACCTCTGGCCGGACAGCTACGACCTCCGACGCGTGCCGGTGCGCGACCCGGCCCCGATCTATCCCATGTCCCTCATCTGGCGCGACGACAACCCGCACCCCGCGCTGGCCGCGCTCCGCGACCACCTCGGCTCCCGACGGGTGCGGGCACCCGGCACCGAGGTCTGGCTACCGGCATGGGCGCACCTCAGCTAGCCAGGTCGGCGGCCACCTGATCGTCGTGACGGCGGCGGGCCCTACCAACCGCAGCCATGTGGTGCTCAGCCCAGGCGCGTACCGCTGCCAGCGGTGCGTCCAACGAGACACCCAGATCGGTCAGGGCGTAGTAGACGCGTGGGGGCACTGTCGGCTCGACGCGGCGGGTGACCAGGCCGTCACGGCGCAGGCTCTGCAAGGTCTGCGAGAGCATCTTGTGCGACACCCCGGGCGTCCGGCGGCGCAGCTCGGCGAACCCGAGTTCGCCCGGATGGACCTCAGCGAGCACCTTGATCAGCATCGACGTCCACTTGTCGCCGATTCGGTCGAGCAGCTCCCGGGTCGGGCAGGCCGGGCTGAAGAGATCCCCGGTTACCTCCAGCTCACCAGGTGTCGGTGAAGTGCCGTCTTGTCCGATCATTCGCCACTCTCCATGATTGAGTAGGTAACCGATGGTAACCGGTAAGGATGAGATGGAAATACGACGGATCCCAACGAATGGCACCGAGCTGAATGTGGCGCTGGACGGTGCCGGCCCGCCGGTGCTGCTGATGCACGGTTGGCCGCACACCTGGCAGGTGTGGGGCTCCGTCCTGCCGCTGATCGCCAGCCGGCGGCGGGTCATCGCGCCCGACCTACGCGGGCTCGGCGACAGCGCCCACGCGGCAGCTGGCTTCGACGCCGCGACCGGTGCCGACGACATGCTCGGGCTGCTCGACGCACTCGGTTTGGACCGGGCGGATGTGGTGGCCCTCGACGCCGGCGTGCCCGCCGCCTTCCTGCTCGGCGTACGGCACCCGACCCGCGTCCGCCGACTGGTCCTCATGGAGGCTGTGCTGCCCGGCCTGCCGGGCGGATTCGCCACGCCGCCGTGGTGGTTCGGCTTCCACTCGGCCCCCGGGCTGGCCGAGACGGTGCTGGAGGGTCACGAGGGCGAATACCTGGACTGGTTCCTCACGGCGGGGACCTACGAGCGCCGGGGCGTGCCGCCGGAGATCCGGGACGCGTTCGTCCACGCGTACACCGGCCGCGAGGCACTGCGCCGCGGTTTCGGCTACTACCGGGCGGCGGAGCAGAACGCGGCAGCGATCCTCGCGGCGGGACGGCTGACCGTGCCCACCCTCGCCGTCGGCGGCAACACGGTCGGCGACCTCCTGCACCACCAGTTGGCCCCGGTCACCGACGAGTTGACGGGAACGCTCGTCGCGCGCAGCGGCCATCTCGTTCCGCTCGACCGTCCAGACGCCGTTGCGGAGCTGATCCTCGCGTCCCACGACGCCAGCGGCACCGAGCACCGCGACGGTCTCTCCCGGCCGTAGGCCCGCTCGCCAGGACAGCGGTAGCCACACCGCGAGCCCGGCGTTGCCCAGTGCCGGCAGCCACCGCCGAGTCGGTGCCCGCCGGCACCTCGACGAGGCTGCGCCTACCTGCGGTGGTCACCGCGATGTCTCGGCGTGTTGACAGGCGTTCAGCCGGCACTACATTTAACGTGTTGGTTAAGTGAGGTGGGAGGCTCTGGTGTCTGGCAGCGATCAACTCAGCGCGGTGTTCTCGGCGCTCGCCGACCCGACTCGACGGGCGATCCTCGCCGAGCTGGCCGACCGCGACGCCACGGTCACCGAGCTCACCGCTCCGTTCCCGATCTCGATGCCGGCGGTGTCGCGGCACCTGAAGGCCCTTGAGCGCGCGGGTCTCATCTCACGCACCCGGTCGGGGAAGTTGCGGATGAGTCGCATCGAGGCCGCCCCGCTGCGCGAAGCGGCCGAGTGGATCGAGCGCTACCGGCGGTTGTGGGATACGTCCCTCACCCGCCTCGACGCCCACCTCGCGGCCGTCCAGGCCGCTGGTCGCCCAACGGATCGAACGGCCCACGGCGCGGCGATTCCCGACACCGAATCGCCGAGCAAGCCTCACGACAAGGAGAATTGATGGACAACGACAAGCCGCCAATCGTCATCTCACGCGTGGTGGACGCGCCACGGGAGCTGGTCTACCGGGCTTTCACCGACCCGGACCACCTGGCCGCATGGTGGGGGCCGATCGGCAACTCACTGCCCCGCGAGGAGATGGACTTCGACGTCCGGCCTGGCGGCTACCAGCGGTGGACCGAGGTCTTCCCGACCCAACCCGGCCTTCGAGTCGCCGTCCACGTCGACCTCACCGACGTCGTCGACGGCGAACTGCTCGACGGCGTCGCGCACGTCACCGGGCAACTGCCGGAGGGCATTGAGCCGCACGAGACGAGGATGCGGGTCGAGTTCCACGACGAGGCCGATGGACGGACGCGCCTCGAGATCCGTCAGTGGCTCCCGGGGCGGGTGGTCGGCCCCGCCGACCAGGGTTGGAACGAGGCCTTCTCCAAACTGGACGCCACACTGCGGAATGCCCACCCCGTCGCAGTGCACGTCGAGGTGTAACGCCATGGCCAAGCTGATCTACGTGACGAACGTGTCCCTCGACGGTTACATCGAGGACGAACACGGCAGGTTCGACTGGACCCCACCCGACGACGAGTACCTCGCGTTCATCACCGACCTGGTTCGGCCCATGGGCACCTACCTCTACGGCCGGCGTCTGTACGAGTCGATGGCCCTCTGGGAAACCGACCCTGCCCTGGCTGCACACTCGAAGCTCACCGCCGACTTCGCCGACGTCTGGCAGGCAGCGGCCAAGGTCGTCTACACCACCACCCTGGACGCGACCTCGACCGCCAGGACCCGGCTCGAACGGAGCTTCGACCCCGCCTCGGTACGCGCCGTGAAAGCCTCGGCCACCAGTGACCTCACCATCGGGGGCGCACATCTCGCGGCGCAGGCATTCCAGGCCGGGCTGATCGACGAGTGTCACCTGCTGATCCATCCCATCCTCACCGGCGGAGGCAAGCCCGGGTTGCCCAGCGGCACCCGCCTTGACCTGGAGCTACTGGGCAATCACCGATTCAGCAGCGGTGTCGTCCACCTGCACTACCGCATCCGCACCTGAGACGGTCGTCGGCGTCACCGGCCTCACAGGATGTCGGTGACGCCGACTGGCCGCCGAGCAGGCACGCAGGCGTCGTTCGACGACGCCGCAGGACGTGGGTACGGTGACACTGTGCTCTCGGTCGTGAAGGGTCTGTCCCGGTACCACACCGAGGAGTCGCTGCGCTCCCACCTGCTGGAGCGCTCACATCGCACCGAGAACGGCTGCCTGGTCATCGAAGGTTACGGGCGGCGACGCGGGGTGCACCAGAAGGTCGCCGGCCGCGCCTGGGCGCACATTGCCGCGTACGTCGTCCTCGTCGGCGGGTACGACCCCGCCCTCGACGTCGACCAGACCTGCGGCGCCGCCGACTGTATCGAGCCGACACATCTGCGCCAGCTCAGCCGGGCAGAGGCCTGCCGCAGCCGCAACCAGGTGGCACAGTGCCGCAACGGCCACGACCGTGAGATCGACCAGGCCACCGGCCGGTACCGTCGGGTCTGTCGCAGTTGCAACCGGGAGGCCCAGCGCCGGTGGCGTGAACGTGAGGCCGCCGAGGTAGCCCAGGCCCGCGCCGCGTACGGCCGCTCGTAGCGATCGTCCTGAGATGACCAGTTTCCCCGTGACCGCCCGCCGGGTGCGTGACGAAAGCCTCAGCCCTCGACGGCGCCGGTCGCACCTACGGGACTGCCTCTACCACTTCGCGCCGTACGGCTTCCACGCCACCTGGCATCACCTGGCGACCCGGCACCGCATCCCCCGCGACATCGAAGCCGATCCCCCGTCGCTGGTCCGGGCCCTCGGTGAACTCGAGACAGCCCGCGCTCTGGTGCTGGCAAGGGCAGTCGCCTTCGCGGCCCAGCGGCGACTGCAGAAACAGGCAGGCCGACGAACCCCCACAACGCCGCATCCGTGGGACTCGTGGGGTTGCCACGACATCGCCTACTGCCCCGATCCGCAGAAGCATCCCACCGAAGTGCTCTCCATCGTGGTGGGGCGGGTGCTCGATGCGTACGCCGCAGGGGTCGACCTGGCCGGACGATGCCTGGTCTGCGGCGACGAGGATTCCCGCCCGGGAAGGGCCTGCCGAAACTGCGGCGTCGTACCCGACGGGTATCGCAACTCGGTCTGAAGGATCAGGAGCAGTGCGGTTGCCGCGGTAGCAGGCGCCCCCGCAATCCGGTGACCAGCAAGCGCGCTCGCGTCGGTGTCTGACGGGACGTCTCGGTCAGGGGTCGATCAGTCTCCAGTCTCCTTCGGAGATGACCTCGACGGTGCCATCGACCACCTTGATGGCGGTGTTGTCGTCGATGGCGTAGGTCGGGACCGGGATTCCGGACGCCCACTTCTGAATGTCGGACAGCTCGGTGTCCTCCATGTCCGGATGGTTGAGGTGGGGGTACAGCGTGAAATCCACCAGTCCCAGCGCCCGGTCGGCACCCTGCGCCATGTCGCTGCCGTCGGGGACGAATTGCCTGTCGAATTCGGCGTCGCAGTTGTACGGGGTGACCGCGATGCTCCCGGCGCTGACCCCCACATAAACCGTGTCACTCAGCGACGGCAGGAGGTCGGCCAGGCCCGACTGGCGCATCCAGTAGGTCAGGTACAGCACATCGCCGCCCCAGACCAGGAGGGCATCGGCGCCCCGCACCGCCGGGACCCAGTTCTCTTCTCGAATGGTCGGCAGCGCGGTGAGCTCCAACACGCCCAGGGATTTCCAACCGAGCTCAGACAGCGGGATCGAAGGTCGGCCGTGGATCGCCTTCCATGCCCTCTCGCCTCCGCCGGGGAAGGGGTAGACACCAGTGGGGACGAACAGGGCTGTGGCCTCGGCGATCGGTTTGCCCAGCAGGTCGACGAGCGCGTCGGAGATGCTGGGGTTGCAGATGCCCGACGACGTGAGAAGAAATTTCATCGATCCGCTCTCCTCAGCCACCCAATGACGGCGATCGCGTTGCCCATGAGAACCAGCGTCCCGGCTCGGCTCGTTCTCACTCATCTCGATCATCGTCGACCGATGTCGGCCTTGGCGAGGACCGGTCGGCTCACATCCTGGTTGTCGATGACGACGTCCGCGCGTTCGTGCGGCGCGCAGGCGGCGAAGTACAGCCGCTGGCCGCCGACGTAGCGGCCGAGGCTGGAATGTTCGGGATCCGGATGCGAGCCGTCGCGTCGGGCCATCCGTGCGACGGTGACCGCGAACGGCGCGTCAAGGAAGACGGAGAAGTCCCAGAACTCCATCAACTCGTCACGGTGCAGGAACAGCCCGTCGACGATGAGTACCGTGCCCGGCGCCGCGGCCCGCCACGGAAGGTCCAGGGCCTCGTCGGTCCGAAGATCGTGGGCAGCGGGACGGTAACGGCGAGAGCCCTCGGGACCGAACGGCTCCAGCACGTTGTGGACGAGGGCTCCGTAGTCGTAACTGTCGAGCCAGAAGCCTTCCGGCGAATCCTGGCCCCGGCGACGCCGCACAGAACGACGGTGATGAAAGTCGTCGGCCGACACGTGCACGACAGGACGTCCCCGGCCGCTTAGCACCGCCGCCATCTCGCCGGCGAACGTGGACTTACCCACCCCATCGACCCCGTCCACGGCCACCCGTACGCACTGCGGGGCGGGGAGCGTCGGAACCATGTCAGCGACGTCGTCAAGCAACTGCCCCCGCACGAGGCCCACGTCGTTCCTCCGTTCAGGACCGGAAGCGCAGCACGCCCCACGGATCGTGGAAATCATCCTGGCAGACGCCTCACCAGCAGCGGCTCACATTAAGCCCGTCGGGACAGGACAGTCGGCTTGTCTGGGACTTACACCATCCTCAGCCGTTAGGCAGCATAACTGTCATTATGGTGCCTGTACGTTTCGCGCCTTTCGTCCCAGGTAATTAACGGATTATCGTTAATTACAATCCAGTATTTGGCTCCCCTGGCCCCGGCCACTAGCGTCAGCTCCGCCTCAAGAACGCGTTGGCTTCGCGGACCTCACGCGCTGAGGATGTGGGCATGGATGACCACGGCGCGAACGCGGTCGGCGAGCACGAGGAAGCGCTACCCGGGGGCAACATGGGGGGCGCGACACGTGTCGGTGCCACCGTTCGGCGCGGTGCCGGGGCTTGGAGCCCGACGATTCAACGCCTGCTACGACATCTGCGTGAGCACGGCGTCACCTGGGCTCCGCAGCCACTCGGGACCGATGAGCACGGACGCGACAGCGTCTCGTACCTGCCGGGCATCGTGCCGCGGTACCCGTTGCCGGACTGGATCTGGAGCGACGCCGTCCTCACCGATGCCGGTGTCTACCTCGGACAACTTCACCAGGCCAGCGCCAGCTTCGACACCGTCGGTGGAGTGTGGCAGTTCCCGGTGCGGCAGCCAGCTGAGGTCATCTGTCACAACGACTTCGCGCCGTACAACATGGTCTTCACCGACCGGCGGCTCACCGGAGTCATCGACTGGGACACGGCCTCTCCCGGTCCCCGGTCGTGGGACCTGGCCTACCTCGCCTACCGACTGGTGCCGCTGGCCCATCCCGACAACGGCGACGCAATCGGCAGTGACCTGGGCGAACGGGCACGTCGGCTGCGCGTGCTCTGTGATGCCTACGGCTCGGAGCAAGGCCCTGCTCACGTCCTTCAGGTCGCAGCCCTTCGGCTACACGACCTCGCCGTCTTCACCGAGGCGCGGGCTGATCAGGGCCAGGAGGACATTCGCGGTCACGTCGGGCTCTACCGACGCGACGCGAGGTGGATCACCGCGAATGCCGATCGGCTGATCCTCCATGACACCTGATCAGATAGGCCGCCCAGCGTCGACCTTGCGCGTGCGGCACCGCAGCCAGCATCGCCTGCGCCCGGACTCCTACCGAGCCCACCCACGCCGTGTTCGTCGACGCCCGGGCCGACCTCCGCCCGGCGCGGCTGCTCGCAGTGTGCTGGCTGGTGGCCGCCGTCGATGGGACCCGCTCCGCATGCGGATCACGGTGGTGTTGACCGATCCGATGGTCAAGATCTTGGGTCGGCTCCGGGCCCGGGCAACAGATCGATGTCCGTAGCCCGCATGGGCTGTTCGCACTCCGAGCACCGTAGTTCCACGTGACTAATCTTGCCGCAGGCGTGGTGGCGGTAGAGCACCGGCGGGCCGGCCTCGCCCGCCGTCCACCGGTCACCCCACCGCACCATGACAAGCAGCAGATCACAGAGCTCCTGCCCCTTGTCGGTGAGCAGGTATTCGTGCCGGACCGGCCGGGCGGAATACTCACGCCGGGCCAGGACGCCCTGTTCGACCAGCCAGTTCAGCCGCTCGGCGAGCACCTTGCGGGACATGCCGAGTCCGCGCTGGAGTTGTTCGAAGCGGTGCGTGCCGCCGTAGACGTCCCGCAGGATCAGCGGAGACCACGGCTCACCGATGATGTCGAGGGTGCGGGCGATCGAGCACGCCATGGCGCCGAACTGCGTTCGCTGCATGACGCCACGATACGCAAGATGGTTCCTTCAGGGAACTGACTCTGTTAGCGTCGCATCAGTCCATCTCCTTAAGGAACGGACTGGTCTTTGCCCCCTCCACACGCGTCTGGAAGCCGAGAGAGGCCCGCATGAACCATCCGCCGATCGTGTCGACCGAGGACTGGCAAGAGGCAGTGAACACCTTGCGCGTCCACGAAAAGGCACTCACCCGCCAGCTCGACGCGGTAGCCGCGGCACGTCGCCGGCTGCCGATGACACCGGTCGAGCAGGACTACGTGTTCGAGGGCCCGTCCGGGCCTGTCAGTCTGACCGACTTGTTTCAAGGCCGCCGCCAGCTCATCGTGTACACCTTCATGTGGCACGGCGTCGACGCTGTCTGCTCCGGCTGCTCGCTGTTCACCGACAACGTCGGGCACCCGGCCCACCTCAACGTCCGCGACGTCACCCTGGCGTTGACGTCCCATGGCCCACTGGACGACCTGCTGGCGCTGCGGCGGCGAATGGGTTGGACCCTGCCCTGGTACTCGTCACTGAACAACAGCTTCAACGCCGACATGGGAACCGGCGACGGATTCGCGCTGAACGTCTTCCTCCGTGCCGAGGACCGGATCTTCCGCACCTACACCACCACCGCCAGGGGCGTGGAACGCCTCGGCAGCAACTGGACCTTCCTCGACCTGACGCCATACGGCCGACAGGAGACCTGGGAGGACTCGCCGGAAGGCTGGCCGCAGACCCAGCCCTACCAGTGGTGGCGGCTGCACGACGAGTACGACACGACAGATGATGCGTCATGACAGTCGACACGCCAGTCGCTGAGCTTCTCTTCCGGCAGGACGATGCAACACCCTTCAACACCGACCTGGCGACACTCAAGCCCTGGAGCCAGGCATTGGCCTGTCTGGAGTCCGCGCACAAGTGTTGGCTGTCCACTGTCGGACCGGACGGCCGCCCACATGCCGCGCCGGTGATGGTGGTGCTGGTGGATGGGGTGCCGCGCATCGCGAGCCGCCCGACCTCCCGCAAGAGCCGGAACCTGGCCCGCAACCCCCGCGCTGTCATCACGGTGAGCAGCGACGACCTCGACCTGGTGGTCAGCGGTGGAGCTCACCAGGTTTCGGGCGGCACCGCGCTGCGCCGGGTGGCCGCCGCCTCCGCGACAAAGTACGACTGGACGTTCGCCATCAGGGACGGACGAGTCCATGACGAGAGTCTGCCGGGATCGCCCGAGTATGCCTTCTACGAGGTCTCCCCCGTCCGGGCTTTCGGCTACGGCCCGGACGGGCTGACCGCGACCCGTTGGCGGTTCCACCAAACCTGAGTGACCGGGCTCGGGGCGTCGCCCCGAGCCCGTCCGCCGATGGTTGGTCTGGGCCACACTTTTCACCTCGATGCCGAGGCCGGTGGCCTGAGATCAGTGGGCGGGCTCGCCGAACCAGCGGGAAAGGTGGTCGTCCAGGTCCCGCTGGCCGTCGCCGATCCAGGCGACGTGGCCGTCGGGGCGGAGCAGGACACCCGGAACGTCCAGTGCCGCAGTCGAATCCGCGACGTGATCGACCCGGTCCGACCAGCCGCCGACGGTGAGGCGTTCGGTGCGGTCCAGCAGCAGACCGCGGCCGCGGTGCAGCAGACCGTAGAGGTGGCCCTGTTTCACGTCCAGGTCGGGCAGACGGCGACCGAGCAGGTTGGGGCCGGGGCCGAAGTCGTAGCGGATACCGATGGCGGTGATCTTCTCCAGCAGATGGAGGTTCACCTCGTCGAAGTCCATCAACTCGATGAGCAGCCTGCGTACGGCCTGGGCGCCCGGTTCGGTGGACAGCAGCTCCGTCTGGGCGCGGGTGTTGTCCAGCACCGCCTCGGCGACCGGACGGCGTTCGGCCTGGTAGGTGTCCAGCAGTGCCTCCGGCGCCCAGCCGCGGATCCGCGCGGCCAGTTTCCAGCCGAGGTTGAACGCGTCCTGGACGCCCAGGTTGAGGCCCTGTCCACCGATGGGCGGATGGATGTGCGCCGCGTCGCCGGCCAGCAACACCCGCCCGACCCGATACCTGTCGGCCAGCCGGGTGGCGTCGCCGAAGCGGGACAACCAGCGCGGGGAGTGCACGCCGAAGTCGGTCCCGGCGATGGCGCGCAGCTGGCGTTTGACGTCGTCGAGGGTGGGCGGTTCGGCGCGGTCGCTGACCCCGACGGCGGGAACCAGGACGCTGTAGACCCCGACGCCCGCGGGCCGGAGCCAGAACCGCTGGTGGGTCTCGCGGATCTCGGCCACCTTCGCGGCGATCTCCTCCTGCGAAACGCCCACCTCCACTTCGCCCATCAAGCTCTCGGTCCGTGCGGGTTCGCCGGGAAAGCCGACGCCGAGCAGTTTGCGCACCGTGCTGCGCCCGCCGTCGCAGCCGATGAGGTAGCGCGAGCGCAGCTGTTCCCCGTCGGCCAGCTCGACTGTCACACCCTCGTCGTCCTGCTCGAACCCGGCAACCGCCCGACCGCGCCGGACCTGCGCGCCCAGTTCGATGGCGTGCTCTTCGAGCAGCCGTTCGATGACCGGCTGCGGGATACCCAGCAGGTAGGCGTACCGGGAATCCAGGCCAGTGGGCGCGGGCTTGGCGATGGCGGCGAAGTAGGCGCTGGCCGGACGCTGCCGCCCGTGCGGGAGGATGCGGTCCAGCAGCCCGCGCATCGCCATCAGCTCGAGACTGCGGATGTGCAGGCCGACGATCCGGACGGCCGACGCCGGTTCGGTCTCCTTCTCCAGGACGAGGACCCGCACGTCGTGCAGTCGTAGTTCGGCGGCGAGCACCGCACCGGTCGGCCCGCAGCCGGCAATGATCACGTCGTACGTGCGGGGCGTGCGATCGGTCGACGGGGGCTCGGCGCTGAATTGCGGAGGGTACATAGGTGTTGCCTTTCGGGAGTGCCGTGTTGGCAAGGCGCTCCCGGCGACACCTACGTCAATCGCCCGACCATGACGGTAAGAGGGAGTACCCACATCGCTACAACGTTCATGGGTCTCACCTCCTCGGGCGGTGTCACGGTCGACTGCAAGCTATCTCCCCCAACGTGATCCCGTCGAGTCGTTTCCTCGCCAGGTGATCACGGCGTTGGGTGGGTCAGCGATCGGTGAAGCCACTCGGCCATCAGCGCGCGTTCGGCGTCGGTGAGCCCCGGGAGGTCGGGCAGCACCGTCGCGAAGGTCACCGCTACCGCGTTCGCGCTCGTGTCGGGTGTGGCCGGAGTTGTGGTGGGGCTCTGGCTCAGGCGGAACGACAGTGGGTGGCGGTTCGCGCGGTTGGGCGAAATCCGAGCCGCTGGTAAAGGTGTCCGGGCACGGGGTAGGCGGCGTCCCACGGGGGTAGACGACGGCGCGGGTGGCGCCGGCTGCCCGGAGCGCGTGCAGGCAGGCCAGGCTGACCGCGGCGCCGCGTTGCGCTGCCAGGCGAGGTCACCGATGTGCCATCGGCTCGCCGGTGTCCAGGAGCGTTGGACGGCACGCTGCATGGCGATCAGGTCCTCGGGTCCTGAGTAGTCTCGCCGCCGCATCTGCCTCCTCCGCCGGGTAGAGAACACCCTGCTGACATTCAGGCGCAAGGTCAACTGGTTCGGCCAGCGTCGTCCGCCCGGCGGGTGCGCGATCGACGCCGCGCTCCGCTCGGCCAGCCCGACTTTCGTCCGGAGTTGACCCTCGACCGGGTTGAGGCCCGACCATCGGCGACATGACCGACCAGGCGACCGTCGACCCGACCATGACCCGCATCATCGAGGCCGTGCAGCTCGGCCAGAGCGGCGCACCTGCCCGAGCCCGTGAGCTGCTCACCGTGTTGTGGGACGAACTCGGCCCCACCGGTGACGCCCTGCACCGCTGCACCCTGGCGCACTACCTCGCCGACCTGCAGGACACCACCGAGGCGGAGTTGGCCTGGGACGAACGTGCCCTGGCCGCCGTGTCCGACCTGACCGACGAACGCGCCCAGCGGTATCTGTCCTCGCTCCAGGTCCAGGCGTTCCTGCCGTCGCTGTACCTCAACCTGGCCGACTGCCACCGGCGTCTGGGCAACGTCGGCCCGGCCCGGGAGAACCTCGCCCTGGCCCGTGAACACCTAAAACGGCTACCGGACGACCCGTACGGCGAGAGCATCCGCGTCGCGGTCCGGGACTTCGTCGAGGACGATCCGACCGACCGTCGGCGGTAGCGGTCGGGTCGGTCACCGATCTCGGCGAGCGACGCCCGTGCGGTATTCCTGGGGCGAACGTCCGTAGTGGGCACGGAAGAGGCGGCTGAAGTGGGCCTTGTCCGGGAAACCCCAACGGGCGGCGATGGACTGGATCGACTGCCGCAGCAGCGGGTTGCCGAGATCACGCCGGCACTGCTCCAGGCGCTTGGCGCGGATGAGTTCGGTAACCGTCGTCGACTCCGCCTCGAACAGGCGGTGCAGCGACCGCGGCGAGATGTGGTGGGCGGCGGCGACGCTGCGAGGGCTGAGCTCGTCACTGTCGAGGTGGCGGTCGATGAAGTCGACGACCCGGGCCCGCAGTGCGGTCTGCCGCGCCTCCGGTGACAGGGTGTCCTCGATGTCGAGGTACTGAGCGAGCGCGGCAGTGAGCAGGTCCACCGCCACCCCGCCCAGGATCTCGGCCTGGGCCGGCTCGAACTGCTCCGGGTGCGCCGCGATGCTGCGCAGGTGGTGGGCCAACAGCCCGCCGACGCCGAGGTGCGACGGCATCGGCGTGGCCAGGAGGCGGCGGAGGCGGTCCGGCGCCAGCGGCAGCGCCGCGTGCGGTATCTGCACGGTGATCGAGGTGGCGGGACCGAGACCGTCCGCGCGATGCCGGGCGACGTGCGGCCGTGCGGTGTCCAAGAGGGTGAAGTGGTTCGCGGCTTCCAGCGTGGACTCGGTGCGGTCCTGGATCAAGGTGCTGTGACCCGTCAGTGGTAGCGCGAGTTGATACACGTCCCCCTCGGCTCGGCGGACCAGTGTCGTGGGCCGGATCGAGTCCAGCGACGGGTAGCGCAGCGAGGTCATCCGGATGCGGCCGAGATCGATGGCCTGCGCGTAGGCCACGAAGTTGTCCAGATGGCCGCTGCTGATGTGCGCCGGCGCGGTCTCCTGGGCGACCAGGGCATACCAGAACGCGAAACGGTCCGCCGGGGGCAGCACCGTCGTGTCCACCACAAGGTTGGGCAACACTCCGTTCGCCTCCCCCCATATGCGAGGATGGATTCTTGCATGCTTCGACTGTCTCTACCCACAACGCGGTTTCCACGCCCGGTGCTGCCCGGAGGGTTGGCGAATGTCGGCGGTGACCGGCGCCGACATTCGGGAGGCGGCCGACGAGATGACCCGGGTGCTGCTGCCACACCGGGAACGCGACTGGTCGGTGCCGGCGGGCTCGCTGAGCTGGAGCTGCTGGACCACAGCGGCGCACGTCGCGCACGACCTCCTCGCGTACGCGGGCCAGGTCACCGGCCGCCCAGATGACGGCTATCTGCCGTACGACCTGCGGGTCTCCCCCGACGCGAGCCCGACGCAGGTGCTCACAGTGGTGCGGGCCTGCGCCGGTCTGCTCGCCGCGGCCGTCGACGCCGCCGGGCCGGAGGCGCGGGCCTGGCACTTCGGCGCGTGCGATCCGGCCGGCTTCGCCGCCATGGGCGTGGCCGAGACCGTGCTGCACACCCACGACGTCACCGTCGGTCTCGGCGTGCCGTGGCAGCCGCCGCAGCGGCTGAGCGCGCTGGTGCTGCGGCGACTCTTCCCGGACGCCCCGCCCGGGGCGGCGCCCGAGGTGCTGCTCTGGATGACCGGCCGCGGTGAGCTGCCCAGCCGGGCCCGGCGCACCTCCTGGAGCTGGCGGGCCGCGGTCGACTGACTCGCACCGACGGTGAGGGCCGGGTGGTCGCCTGCCGGGCGACCACCCGGTTGGAGCGTCAGGGTCAGGTCCAGCTGATGCCACGGTTGCGAACGCTGCGCATGCCCGTCTCCTCTCTGCTCGGTGACGGCCCCCGTGCCCGCCAGGTGACCTCAGCGTCGGCCACGGACTGCTTCGGCGGTACCGGTGTCGGCGTTCGGAGTCGTTCGGGCTTGTTCGACCGGAGACTCGGACGTGGCAGGTGTGGAGTCGTGCCGCCGTGGCCACAGCGGCACGACAGCGAGAACCGCCACCGCGCCCGCCAATCCGCTGAACCCGATCACCGTGGTGGCCGGCCACCGCTCGGCACCCAGACCCGCGAGGACCATCGCCGTCCCCTGCAGCCCACTGAGACCGGTGATGGCCACCCCGAACGCGCGTCCCCGGTACTGCGTCGGCACCGCCCGGCCGAACAACGCGTTCACAGGGATGGCGAAGGCGCTCGCGGCTCCGGCCAGCACCAACAACAGGAGCATCATCCACAGCGGAGGGACGAGCCACGCCACCGTCAGCACGCCGGCCGACATCGCGGCCAACGGCAGGATGAGCCGTGGCCGGGCCGCCGGTGGACAGAACCGGGTGAGCGCGACCCCGCCGAGGGACATCCCCAACGGCGCCGCCGCCAGCAACAGCCCGACGGTGGCGGCGCCGCCACCGTACTGTCGGGCCAGCGGCGCCATCAGCCCCTCGGCCGCGTAGGTGAAGGCGCTGGCCGTCCACAGGAGGAGAACGTAGGACCGCAGCCGGGGATCGGCGAAGATCACCCGCAGGCCAACCGCCCGGGCCTCACCGGTCGGGCTCGACCGCGGTCGGGGCGCGGGGCGCGAACGCACACCGATCCCGATCAGAAGTGCCGACACCAGAAACGTGCCGGCATCCACCAGCAGGGCACCGCGCAGCGACAGCACCGCCACCAGACTCCCCCCGACGGCGAAGCCGACCACCTGCACGACCTGGGCGCAGATGTTGTCCACGCCGTTGGCCACCGCGTAGCGGTCGTCGTCGAGCACCTCCGGCATCAACGCCGCCCGCGCCGCCACGAACGGTGGCCGCATCAGGTTGACCACGAAGAGGAGCACCACCAGGGCTTGCGCGGGGAGGCCCGGCAGCGCCGCCAGCGGGATGAGCGCCGCGCGGCCAAGGTCGCACGTGATCATCACGCTTCGCCGGGGGAACCGGTCGGCCAGGCCGGACAGCAGCGGTCCGCCGGTGAGCCAGGCCAGGTAGGAACTGGCGTACGCGGCCGCCGCCAGCGCGGCCGAGCCGGTTTCGCTGAAGACGAGCCACGCCACGGTCACGGCCGTGAGCTGGTCACCGGCCAGGGACAGCAGGTACGCACCGAACAGGTGGCGGTACTCGCGTACCGCGAACACCTCGGCGTACGTCGCGGCGCGCTCGGTCACGTCGCCCCGTCCCTCCCGCGCCGGCGGTCATCTGGGCGCTCGGCCCCGACCGTATCCGCGTTCGCGTCGTCGAGGCCGGGAGCAGGCGTTCGGACCTGTTCGGATCCGTTCGCGACAGGTGCGGACGGTCGGCGCGGGGATGGGCTGCCCGGCTACCCGGGATGCAGCGAGTGCCGGTGGCCGTCGAGTGGGAAGGGCGGCCGGGCCGGCAGCACCTCCTGGAACACGAAGCCGCACTTCTGCGCCACCCGGCAGGACGCGACGTTGTCCACCTGGTGCAGCAGGTCGAGACGCGTCACCTCGGGGAACCTGTCGAACGCCCAGCGGCTCAGCGCGGTGACCGCACGCGGGGCGACGCCGCGGCCGCGTGCCCACGACGCCGTCCAATAGCCGACCTCCGGGGCCGGACGCTGCGGCGTTACCCCCTTGAGCACCACGTTGCCCACCAGCGGGGCGCCGTCGGCCTGCTCGTCGAGGACGGCGAAGGTGTACCGCCGCCCGTCGGCCCAGTCGCGCAGCGCGCCGTCCAACCACCGTCGGGCCTCGGCGGGGGTGGTCACCGGAGTTCTGGTCCAGCGGCGCAGGACCGGATCCCGGTACGCCCGCACCAGCTCATCCAGGTCGTCGGCGCACCACTGCCGCAGGACGACACCCGGCGTCGAGGGCATGTCGGGTGACCGAGATTCGATCATCATCGGCACAGTCTGCCGTGGCAGTGGCCGGGGGTCAGCCCCGACGGCGCCACCGACGCCACCAGCTACGGCGGGGCCGGCGCGTCGGCGGCAGAACGACCGCCGCTTCGGTGCCGGTCGTCGTCACCGTGGGACGGGCACGTTCGGCGCGCCAACGGCGGACCACGTCCTCGGCGTTCACCGGGCGCACCGCGACCCGGGGGCCGTCGTCGGGGAAGCGCAGCCACGCCACGATCTGCGCGTTCAGCTGCCCCACGAAGTCGCGGACGGACTGTTCGGTGGGCAGGTCACGGACCTCGTCGGGGACCTGCTCGATGCGTCGGCGCAGTTGCAGCGACGTGGGCAGGAGCAGGTCGCTGGGGAGCGCCTCGCGCTCCAGGAAGCTCTTGATCCACCACGCCTCGTCGTACGGCGCCCCCCGACCGGGGATCGGCTTGCCCATGCCGGGCAGGTCGTCGAACTCGCCGCGCTGAACGGCGTCCTGAATCTTCGCCTCCACTGACGCTTCCCACGCCTCGGTCACCGTGCGGCACCTCCCTGGCCACCGTAACGCGCCGCCTCCGGCCGGCGACACGCACTTGCCAGGGGTCAGCACGTCCGCGACGGCGCGCATTCCCGCCGACTGTGGCGCCGTTGCGCCGAACGTGAGTGGATCACCACGGATCGCAGGCCACGGCCTGTCAGGTGGCCCTGGGGTGGGATGTTCATCCCGATTACGGTCGGTGTGGGGACTACCGAACGGGGGAAGCGTCGTGGTGAGTACTGGTGCACTGCTGGGTATCGCGTTGGTGGCGTTGGGGCTGGTGCTCACGCCCGGCCCGAACATGGTCTACCTGGTGTCCCGCTCGGTGGCGCAGGGCCGTCGAGCCGGTCTGGTCTCGCTGCTCGGGGTGGCCGCCGGCTTCGGCGTCTACCTGGCGGCGGCGGTCGCCGGCCTGGCCACCGTCTTCGTCCTGGTGCCGACGCTGTACGCGGTGGTGAAGCTGGCCGGCGCCGGCTACCTGCTCTGGCTGGCCTGGCGGACACTGCGTCCGGGCGGGCACTCGCCGTTCACGCCCGCGCCGCTGCCGCCGGACCCGCCCCGGCGGCTGTTCACCATGGGCCTGGTCACCAACCTGCTGAACCCGAAGATCGCGATCCTCTACGTGTCGCTGCTACCGCAGTTCATCGACCCGACGCGGGGGCATCTGGCCACGCAGAGCCTGCTGCTCGGTCTGACCCAGATCGTCGTGGCGCTGAGCGTGAACGCGCTGATCGTGCTCAGCGCCGGCTCGCTGGCCGGGTTCTTCGCCCGCCGGCCGGTGTGGTTGCGGGTGCAGCGGTGGGTGACCGGCACGGCGCTCGCGGCGCTGGCCGTGCGGATCGCCGCCGACCGGTCGCGCGCGGCCGTCGCCACGCCCTGACCCGGTGCTCAGTGCCCCCGGTGGCGGCCGAGCATCCCGGCGGCCAGTGGCGCGGCGTCCAGGTCACCGGCGGCGAGCCGGGCGGCGAGGGTGCGGCGGACCAGTCGGTCGGCCAGGGCGGGAGCGTGCCGGCCGACGGCCATCTCCAGCCGGCCGCGTGCGGTGGTCGCCACGTCCCGGGGTGCCCGTCGGGCGGTGGCGGTCCGCAGGATCGCCGCGACCACCCCTTCGACGGGTTCGGGGCGCGACACTCCTCGCAGGGACAGCCCTGCCTCGGCGGTGCTGTCGTGGATCGGGGAGGCGACCATGCTCGGGTAGACGACGCTGACCCCGACGTGGCTGCCCACCTCGTGGCGCAGCGCGTCGGCGTAGGCGACCAGGGCCCGTTTGCTCACCCCGTACGCGGCCGCGAGCGGCAGCGGCAGCACCGCCATCCGACTGGATACGAAGATCACCCGCCCGCGTGCGGTGACCAGCGGGGGCAGCGCGGCGGCGGTGGTGCGCCAGGCGGCGAGCAGGTTGACCTCCAGTTGCCGGCGGACCACCTCGTCGGGCGGCAACTCGGCCGGAGCGGGACCACCGACCCCGGCGTTGTTGATCAGCAGGTCGAGCCCGCCGAGTCGGTCGACGACGGCCCGCACCGCCGCCGGCACGGCGTCCGGGTCGGTCAGGTCGCAGCCCAGCACCGGAACGTCGTCGTCGGGACGGGCGTGCAGGTCGAGCCCCACCACCCGGGCGCCGGCCGCGCTCAGGGCGGCGCCGAGGTGGCGGCCGAAGGTCCCGCTCGCCCCGGTGACCAGCACCCGCCGACCGGCAAGTGTTCGGTCCCTCACCGGGGTGCCCTTACCCGGGGCGTCGCGCCGGAGCGGGCGCGGCGGGTCCCGGCGGTCAACTCCCTGGCCAGCTCGGCCAGGTAGACGTCGAAGTCCACCCGCATCGCCGGGCGGCGCTGACCCCAGCGGGCGGTCGCGGCCCGCAGTTCGGCCCGGCACGCGGCGCGCTGTCGCTCCGGGTCCGGCAGCGCGTACCGGCCGGCGAGGTGCGCCGCGATCAGCTTGGCCTGCGCCTCGACCAGCGGGAACGCGGAGCCGGTGGACTGCATCAACCCGACGAAGCTCAGCCCGGGGGCGTCGGGGTGGAACACGTGCCGGTACAACGGAAGGGTGTCGGCGCCTCCGGCGAGCAGCGCCGGGTCGAGGAACGGGACGTCCACCCGGTAGCCGGTGCACCAGATGATCAGATCGACGCTGTCGCTGCGGCCGTCGGTGAACTCCACCCGGTCGCCGTCGAGGGCGGCGACGCCGGGTCGGGCCTCGACGTCACCGTGGGTCAGCCGCGACAGCAACCCGTCGGAGAGCGTCGGGTGGTCCTGGAGGAAGCCGTGCGTCGGCGCGGGCAGCCCGTAGCGGGCGGGGTTGCCGACTGTGGTGCTCAGCATCGTCTGGCTGATGCGTTGGCGCAGACGCCACGGCAGCCGGCGGGCCAACGCCCCGTTGAGAGTGTCCGAAGGGCGCCCCAGCAGGTACTTCGGCACCACCCAGACGCCCCGGCGCAGCGACAGCAGGGTCCGGGTGGCGGCGTACGACGCGTCGACGGCGATGTCCATCGCGGAGTTGCCGCCGCCGACGACCAGGACCCGCCTGCCGACCAACTGCTCCGGGCCCCGGTAGTCGTGGCTGTGGATCTGCTCGGCGGTGCTGGTGCCGGGGTAGCCGGGGTCGGGCAGCCGGGGCACCCGGTTGTGCCCGTTGGCGACGACCACGGCGTCGACGGTGACCTCGACCGGGCCGCTCGGACCGCTGGCGGTGACCGTCCAGGTGCCGTCGGGGTGCTGGGTGACCCGCTCGACGGTGTGACGCAGCCGGATGGTGTCGGCCAGCCCGAAGCGGGTGGCGTAGTCGGCGAGGTAACCGGCGACACGACGGTGGTCGGGGTAGTCGGGCCAGTCGGTCGGCATCGGGTGGTCGGCGAACTGGGTACGACCACGGCTGGTGTTGAGGTGCAGCGTGCGGTACGCGGGTGAGTCGGGTGCCCCGTACACCCAGAGGCCACCGACCTGCTCGGCGGCCTCGAAGCCCACAGTTGGCACGTCGGCGTCGCGGAGTGCCTTGACCGCGGCGAGGCCGGCGGCGCCGGCCCCGATCACCGCCACCCGCTGTGGTACGCCCATTGCCGCCCCCATTAATCCAACGTCCGATGGATAATCGTCGCGTGGCGGCGGCCCGTCAAGGGGTCGGCGGTCCGTACAGCCCGTCGAGCAGGCGATGCACGAACGCCCGGAACTCGCGCCGTTCCCGAGCCCCGGGCGCGCCCGCGGCCAGCGCCACCACGTGCCCGTGCGTCGCCCACACCAGACTGCGCACGGTGATGTGCGGGGTCGGCTCGGCCAGCGCGCCGGTCGCCGCGGCGGCGGTGAGCAGCTCCGCGACCAGCCGGTACAACGGGTCGGCGTAGCGCTGGTCGAGTTCGGCGTGCCGCTGCGGTTCCAACCAGCGGCGCAGCCACAGCGCTGTGGTCTCGGGGCGGTCCTCCAGGAAGTCGACGAAGACGTCGACCAGCTCGTGCAAGGCCCGCCGCGCCGCGTCCGGACCCGCGTCGAGAGCGGCGCGGGCCTGCTCGGCGGCCTCGGTCAGCACGTCCCGCTCGGCGGCGAACACCCGGGCGAAGCACGCGTCGTAGAGCGCCGCCTTCGTACCCGTGTGGTGCGCGACAGTGGCGACGTCGACCCCGGCGGCGGCGGCGACCTCCCGCAGCCCGACGGCGTCGAAGCCCCGCTCGGCGAAGAGCGCGGTCGCCGCGGTGAGCACCACCTCGCGGGTCGGCCGGGTCTCGTCACGGCGGGGCCGACCCGGGCGGCGGCGGGGCATGGTCATGACCGCCATTCTGCCCCTAGAATCCAGCAACCGTTGGATTGCGGAGAGGATGCGGCGATGACCGGGCTGGACCGGCGGCCCGCGGCCGCCACCGACGCGACCCTGCCGCGCGGCCCCCTGGCGGGCTTCGCGGCCGGCTCGCTCGGCATGGGTGTCTGGGTGACGGTGCCCGGCCTGCTGCTGCTCTACTTCCTCACCGACGTGCTGGCCGTCGGACCGTGGCTGGCCGGCCTGGCGCTGCTGCTGCCGAAGATCGCCGACGTGCTGCTGCACCCCTGGGTGGGGCACCGCGCCGACGTCGAGCAGACCCGACGCGGCGACCGTCGTCGCCTGTTGCTGCTCGGCTGCGCCCTACCTGTCGCGTTCGCCGCGCTCTTCGCGGTGCCCGGCGGCCTGACCGGCGCGCCGGCGGCGGCGTGGGTGGCGGTGTTCTTCATCGCCGGCAACCTGCTCTTCGCCGCCTACCAGGTCCCCTACCTGTCCACCCCGGCCGACCTGCGCATCGGCTACCACGAACGCACCCGGCTGATGGCGTTCCGGATGGTGGTGCTCACCCTGGGCATCCTGGTCTCCGGGCTGCTGGCCCCGCTGCTCACCGGCGGCGACGCGGCGACACGGGACGGCTACCAGCGGATGGGCGTGGTCCTGGCCGTGGGGATGCTGGTGGCCATGCTGGTCGGTGTCGCCGGCATCGCCCGGCTGCGCGGGTCCGCGCCGGCCAGCGCCGCGTCCGGGCACGGTGGGTGGCGGGCGTTGCGCACGGCGCTGCGCGACAGGCAGTTCCGGTGGCTGGTCGCCGCGTACCTGGCGATGTCCACCACCACCCACCTGGTGCTCGCCGGGGTGCCCTACTACGCCGAGTACGAGCTGCGCGCCCCCGGCCTGACCACGGTGCTGGTGGCCGCGTTCGTGGCGCCGGCGCTGCTGGTCACCCCGGCCTGGCTGGTGGTGGCCCGACGCGTCGGCAAACAGCGGGCGCTGCTCGGCGCGCAGGGCGCGTTCGCGATCGGCTCGGTGGTGCTGGCGGTGGGCCGACCGGCCGGCCTGCCGGTGCTGGTCGCCGCGGTGGCGGTGCTCGGGGTGGCGTTCGCCGGCATGCAGCTGCTGCCGTTCTCGATGCTGCCCGACGTGATTCGCGCCGCCAGCAACGCCGGCAGCACCGGGGCCGGCACCTACACCGGGGTGTGGACGGCCACCGAGGCCACCGGCGCGGCCCTGGGCCCGTACGCGTACGCGCTGTGCCTGACAGTGGGTGGTTTCGTGGCGTCCACGGCCGGTGAGTCGCCGGTGCAGCCGGACGCCGCGCTCGCTGCGGTCCGCTACGGCTTCGGGTTGCTGCCGGCGGTGACGATGCTCGCGGCGCTGCTGCTGCAACGCCGCTACACCCTGGACGCGACGGCCCGGGCGGCGAGCTGATCGGGCGGCACTAGACTTCGCCCTCGATGGACGCCCAGCCCAGCACCACCGAGACCCGCCCGTGCGCCCACTGTGGAGCGCCGGTGCCGCAGCGAGTCGGCGCGGGCCGACCGTTTCGCTACTGCCGCGACAACGACGGCGCCTGCCAGCGCGCCTCCCGCAACAGCCGGATGCGCCACCGCAACGCCCCCGGTCTGCCCGGGCAGGTCGCCCGCACCTGGGAGGCGGTGGACCGACTCGAACAGATCGTCGAGACGTTGACCGAGTCGCTGCACGCCGAGTTGTCCCCGGTGGGTGTGCAGCGCCAGCTCGCGCAGGTCCGCGCGGAGGCCGCCACCGAGATCGCGGCGGCGCAGACCGAACGCGACGAGGCCCGCGACGACGCCGAGACCGTGGCGGCCGACGCGGCGCGCGCCCGCGAGCAGGCCCGCGAGGCCCGCGCCGAGGCCGACGACGCCCGCCAGCGCGCCGAGCTGGCGCAGCGGCAGGCCACCGCCGCCGACGAGCGGGCGCGGCACGCCGAGGCCGCCCGCGACCAGGCGCGCCACGATGCCAGCGCCGCCGAGGCGCTGCGCGCCCAGGCCGAGCGCGACCGCGACCAGGCCCGCGTCGAGGCGCGGGACCTGCGCGCGGAACGCGACGCGCAACGGCAGCGGGTGGCCGACCTGGGCGTGGAACGCGACGCGCTACGCGCCGAGGCCGAGCGGGCCAGCCGGGCCGCCGCCGAGGCGACCGAGCGGGCCGGTCGGTGGCAGGCCGAGGTGCACGACGTCCGCCGCCAGATCGAGCAGTCCCGCGCCGACGCGGCGCGGACCCGCGCCGAGGCCGCCGACGCCGCCCGGGCGCGCGAGCAGGCCGACCGGGCCCGCGACCGCGCCGAGGTCGCCGCCCGGCAGGCCGACGACGCCCGGCAGGAGGCCGCCGAGTTGGCCGCGCGGCTGCGCGCGGAGGTGGCGGCCCTGGCCGCCCAGCGCGACACGCTCACCGCCGAGCTGAGCGTGGCCCGGCAGGCCGCGGCGACCGCCGAGGGTCACCGCACCGCCCTGACGGTACGACTCGACGCCGCCGAGACCGACCGGGACCTGGCCCAGCGGCGGGTGGCGCAGCTCGGTGACCAGGTCAGTGACCTGGCGTTGGCGCTGGCCCGCCTCGGCGCCGCCACTCCCGGCGACGCCACCTGATGATCGTGGCGCAACCTTCGGTAGGCTCGGGCGGTTAACCTCCCCGGTGGCAGCGGACACACACCGTTGTCCCGACCCGCCTGGGGATCACCTCACCGGGTGAGCGTCCCGGCCGGTTACCCTTGGTCCCGGCCCACCCGTGGACGCCTCACGCCCTCGGGCGGGAATGGCTCGACGGGGACGCACCGTTACACCCAGAAGACCAGCACCACGAACGAGGGGAAGTCGATCATGGGCGAGCGTATGCTGCGCGGAAGCCGCCTTGGCGCGGTGAGCTACGAATCCGACCGCAACACGGAGCTCGCGCCGCGTCAGACCCGCGAGTACCTCTGCGCCAAGGGCCACCAGTTCGAGGTGCCGTTCGCCGTCGACGCCGAGGTCCCGACGACCTGGGAATGCAAGTTCGACGGCAGCGTCGCCCGACTCGTCGACGGCAACGAGCCGGAGCAGAAGAAGGCCAAGCCGCCGCGTACCCACTGGGACATGCTTCTGGAGCGGCGTTCCATCGCCGAGCTGGAGGACATCCTGGAGGAGCGCCTGCAGGAGGTTCGGACCCGCCGCGGCCGCGCCTGAGCCGCACGACGCACGACGACGGCGCCCCCGGGGTCTTCCCCGGGGGCGCCGTCGTGTCTGTCTTCAGCGGGGTAGCTGGCCTGGTCTCAGTGCCGGCCGGGTTCGACGATCTCGCCCTCGATGGCGCGACCGCCGTCGACCACCACCGGCTGTTCCGGCTGGGGAGTCGGCTGCGGGGTGGGTTGCGGCGCACCTTGGCGCACCCGCACCGTGCGGGGCCCGAACAGGTCACCGGCGACCATCGACGACACCCGCCGCTCGGTGGCGCGGCGCACCCCGGCGCGGGCCAGTCGACGCACCGGCGGCACCAGCAGCAGCAACCCGACCAACCCGCTGACCAGGCCGGGCACCGCCAGCAACAGCGCGCCGGCCAACCCGACGAGCCCATCGGTCACCTGCCCACCCGGTGGCTGCCCGGCCGCCGCGGCGGCGCGGAACCCACGCCAGGCGCGCATCCCCTCGCGGCGCAGCAGCACCAACCCCAGCAGGGACGCGGCGAACACCAGCAACACCGCCGCGCCGAACCCCAGCGCCCGCCCCACGCCGACGAACACCGCCAGCTCCAGCACCACCGCCAGCAACAGGGCCAACGGTACGAACCTCAGTCCTCCGCGCATCTCACCTCATCGCCATTCCTGCGGACACCACGGACGTGTTTCGCTCATCCAGCATGACACGGCCGCGCCCACGGCCACCGTGCCTGACCCGCTCACGGCCACCGTGCCTGGCCGGTGGCGGTGCCGTGCAGGCCCCGGCGCACCGCCTGGCGCCGGTCGCGCACCCCCCAGGCGGTGATCCGCCACAGCGCCTCGGCCACGATCTTCGGGCTCATCTTGCTGTCGCCGCGTTCCCGCTCGGCGAAGGTGATCGGCACCTCCACGATCCGCACCCCGGCCCGGTGCGCCAGCCGCGACAGCTCCACCTGGAACGAGTAGCCCTGCGAGGTCACCGACTCCAGGTCGATGGCGTCCAACGCGCTGATCCGGTACACCCGGTAACCGCCGGTGGCGTCCGAGACGGGCATGCCCAACGCCAGTCGCGCGTACAGGTTGCCGCCACGCGACAGCAACAGCCGCCGCAGCGGCCAGTTGAGCACCCGCGCGCCCCTGGTCCACCGGGACCCGATGACCACGTCGGCGTCGCGGGCGGCGTCCAGCAGCGCCGGCAGGTCCTCCGGGGCGTGCGAGCCGTCCGCGTCCATCTCCACGACCGCCTGGTAGCCACGCTCGCGCGCCCACCCGAACCCGGCCAGGTACGCCGCACCCAGGCCCTGCTTGCCCTGGCGGTGCATCACCTGCACGTGCGCGTCGCCGTCGGCGAGGGCGTCGGCGATCGCGCCGGTGCCGTCGGGGCTGTTGTCGTCGGCGATGAGGATCCGCACCGCCGGGGCGGCCCGCCGGACCCGGCCCACGATCACGGCGATGTTGTCGGCCTCGTTGTAGGTGGGGATCACCACCAGCACCCGGCCCACCCCGGGCACCTCGTCCGCGCGTCGGATCGTATCGGTCGCCTGGATCACGGTTCCTCCGCTCCCGCCGGCGTACCGGCTGTTGCTATCCGGGCCTGACCCGCTGCCGCCGGCGCAGCACCGCCGCGCCGACCAGGGCCGCCGCGGCCAGCGCGGCGAGCGCCACCTCGGGCCACCAGCCGAGGCGGGTGGCGAGGGTGCGTCCGTCGTCGAGCCGCAACTGCCGCACCACGACCTCCCGGGTGTTGAACCCGGTGGCATCGCTTACCCGCCCGTCGGGTGCGACGAACCCGGACACCCCGACCGTGGAGGCCATCAACGCCGGCCGTCCGTGCTCCACCGCCCGCAGCCGCACCATGGCCATCTGCTGGCGGGCCTCCGCCACGTCGAAGGTGGCGTTGTTGGTCTGCACCACCAGCAGTTGCGCCCCGCCGGTGACGGTGTCGCGGACCACCTCGTCGTAGGCGACCTCGAAGCAGATCACGTCACCGAGCACGGTGGGGCCGGCGCGTACCACGCCCGGGGTGCTTCCGGGTACGAAGTCGTTGCGGATCAGGTCGACCTTCTTGCTGACCATCCGGGCCACGTCGCGCAGCGGCACGTACTCGGCGAACGGCACCGGGTGGCGTTTGGTGTACAGCTGCCCAAGGTCCGCGCCGGTGCCGGGGCGCCACAGGATGCCCGCGTTGCGGACCTGCCCGGCGTCGGGACCCAGCAGCACCGCGCCGACCAGGATCGGCGCGCCGATGGTGTCGGCGGCCTGGGAGATCCGCGCACCGGCGGTGGGGTTGCGCAGCGGGTCGATGTCGCTGGAGTTCTCCGGCCACACCACCAGGTCGGGTCGCCGCTGCTGCCCGGCGGCGACCCGCTCGGCCAGTTCGATGGTGGCGTCGACGTGGTTGTTGAGCACCGCCTGCCGTTGGGCGTTGAAGTCCAGGCCCAGCCGGGGCACGTTGCCCTGCACGATCGCCACTGTGACGGTGTCGCCGGACCCGGCGGTGGCCACCGGCACCAGCAGGCCCCCGGCGGTCAGCGCGACGGCCACGACGGCCGGTACGACCACCGGCGTCCACGGCCGCGCCGCCGCACCCCCGGGGCGTGCCGGGCCGTCCAGCGGGCCGTCAGCGCCCGGCGTGGCGTCGCCCGGCGCGGTGGTGGGCTCAGCTGCCCGGCGTTGGGCGGTGACCCAGCCCCGCCAGGCGGCGGTGACCAGCAACCCGCCGATGAGGGCCACGACGAAGGTGACCAGCGGGGCGCCGCCGAGCGCGGCCAGGCGCAGCAGCGGTGAGCCGTCCTGGCTGAACGCCAACCGCCCCCACGGGAACCCGCCGAACGGGGTGCGGTCGCGCAGCGCCTCCTGCCCGACCCAGAGCAGCCCGGTCAGCGCCGGCCACGCCCAGCGGGCGCGGTCGACCAGCGGCGACACCCAGGCGGTGGCCACCCCCAGCAACGCCAGGTAGCCGGCCTGCAGCAGCGACAGCAGCACCCACGGCAGGTAGCCGGTGTGCAGGTTCGTCCAGGCCAGCAGCGGGGCGAAGAACGCCACCCCGGTCAGGAAGCCCAGGCCGGCGCCGGCGCGTAAGCGCCGCCGATGCGCGGCGGCGGCCAGCAACGCCACCCCGACGGGCGCGAGCGGCCACACCCCGTACGGGGGGAACGCCACCAGCAGGGCCAGCCCGGCGGCCACGGCCAGGGGCACGGCGACCCGCAGCGGCAGCGGCCGACCGGGAACGACCGGCCGGGGCAGCGCCGCCGGGGTGTGCGTCTCATCCCGGTCCAGGGTCGTCACCGCTTCACCTCGATCACGGGGCGAAGGTTACCTGGCTGGCGGGTGCACCGGACCCGTCGGGCCGTCGGGCACGAACCGCCCGGTGGACATGAAATCGGGGCGCGGCTCGCGCCGCGCCCCGATGCTCCCAGGCCCTTCCCGGCCGGTGTGGCGAGGATGGGGCACGACGACCTTCGGACCGACCGGACGTGGACTGGCTGCCCCCGCCGGGCCGTTGTCTACTGGCCGTGCACCTCACCCTGCCCGTACACCGGTAACCGCGGCCGGTTCGCGCCGCCCCGCCGACCCCCGCCCGCTGGACCTGGCCGCCGCGACGATGATGCTCAAAAATGTCGCTCGGCCAGCGGACGAAGGGACGAAGCGAACAACAGCCGCTTCCCGTGGTAGGACTCAAAGACGGTACGTGCCGACCCCCGTCGGTTGTCAACCCGCAGCCGGCCTGTCGTGTGTTGCGACACGGCGTGTCGGGTCGGCGAGTCTCAATGCGTCCGCAGATGCTGACGCAGCAGCGCCTGCGCCGCCCCCCGGTGCTCCTCGGCGAGCAGCCCTCCGGCGGCCAACACGTAGTCGGCGTCGACCACCGCCGCGGCGGCGCGCGGCAGCGCCCACCCGCCGGCGTGGTCGGCCAGGACCGCCGTCAGCACCTGCCCGGACACGTCCGGCGGCGAGTGCCGCAGCACCCCACCGGAGCCCACCAGCATCCGCACGTCGCGCAGGTCCCTCCCGGCCCGCTCACCGGTGGCGGCGCCCCGGGCGTGCCGGCGCAGCGCCACCGTCGCGGCGAGGGTGGCGATGCGCCGGTCCACGGCCCGCTCGACGTCGTCGACGGCCAGGAACGCCGGGTCGGCCGCCCGCCGCGCCGCGGCGGCACCCAGGTCGTCGGCTTCGCCGTCGGTGAGCAGCCGCTCCTCCGCGGCGGCCCGCACCACCCCGGGGGCGCTCCACCGCATGCCCAGATCGCCCTCCACGGTGCGGGCCCGCCACAGGCTGCCGGCGACCTCCCGGCCCGGCCCGGTGGCCCGCTCGTCGGGCGTGAGCACCGAGTACACGTCGGTGGTGGCCCCACCCACGTCGACGACGGCCAGGTCACCGCCCAGGGTGTCGGCGAGCACCTCCACACCGGTGAGCACCGCGTCGGGGGTGGCCGCCCGCACCAGCCGCGCGAACCGGGCACCCCGCGACAGTCGTTTACCACCGATGACGTGGCGCAGGAACACCGCGCGGATCGCCGCCCGCGCCGACGCCGGGGCGAGCACCCCGATGCGCGGCAGGACGTTGTCGGCGTCGGTGACCGGCACCCCGGCGTCACGCAGCAGCCCGGTCACCTGCTCGCGCACGTCGGCGTTGCCCGCGTACACCACGGGCCGGCGCCACCGGGCCCGGGCCAGGCGGGTGGCGTTGTGGGTGACCGTGTCGGCGTCGCCGCCGTCGGTGCCGCCCACGAGCAGCACCACGTCCGGGCGGGCCGCCCGCAACGCCGTCAGGTCGGCGGCGCCGAGCCGTCCGGCCGCGACGTGCACCACGTGCGCGCCGGCGGACAACCCGACCCGCCGGCCGGCCTGCGCGGTGACCAGCGGCTCGTAGCCGATCACGGCCAGGCGCAGCCCACCACCGGCCGACGAGCACACGTACCACGGCACGTCGCGCACGCCGAGCCCGGCGGTGGCCGCCGCGACCGCGGCGTCCAGGCCGTGCAACACGTCGGTGCCCACAGTGGTGGGCGCCGACGCCGCACCGGCCAGGACACCGGCGGCCAGGTCCACGACCGCCACCTTCGTGTACGTGGAACCGACGTCGGCGCAGACCGCCAGGGTCACGAGCTTCCCTGTTCGCGACTGCGGGGCTCGCAACCCCGGCTCACTCCTCGCGACTCACGCTGGCGGCGGGGACGACCACGGCGCCGGTCGCGGTGACCGCCACGATCGGCGGGTCGAGGACCTCCGCGGCGGACGCGGAGCGGTCCGGGCGGCCCCGGCACACCACCGCGCACTCCAGTTCGAGGGTGCGGCTGCGGGTGCCCACCCGCGACACCCGCGCGGTGACCTCCACCACGTCCCCGGCGTGCACGGGCGCGTGGAAGCGCACATCGGCGTACCCGGCGAACAGGCCCTCGTCACCGTCGGTGCGGATGCACACCTCGGTGGCGACGTCGCCGAACAACCCCAGCGCGTACGCCCCGTCGACGAGGTTGCCGGCGTAGTGGGCGTGCGAGTACGGCACATACCGCCGGTGCGTCACCGTCAACCCGAGCCGTGCGTCGGTCATGCCATCGCCTTCCGTTGCGTGATCAGGGCGTGCACGAGGTAGCTGGCCACCTCGCCGGGCGTGGTGCCGCGACCGAAGATCCGGTCCACGCCCAACTCGTCGGTCATCGACTCGTCGAAGCGGGGACCACCGACGATCAGCAGCGGACGCCGCCCCGCCGGCATCGCCTCCCGGAACGCGGCGGACATCTCCCGGGTGTTGTGCAGGTGCGCGTCGCGTTGGGTGACCACCTGCGACACGAGCACCGCGTCGGCCTTCTCCGCCCGGGCGGTCTCCACCAACTCCGGCACGCTGACCTGCGCGCCCATGTTGGTGACCTTCAACTCCCGGTAGTACTCCAGGCCCTTCTCCCCCGCGATGCCCTTGACGTTGAGGATCGCGTCGATGCCCACCGTGTGCGCGTCGGTGCCGATGCACGCCCCGACCACTGACAGCTTGCGCCGCAACCGCTGCTTGATCACGGTGTTGACGTCCTTCGCCGACAGCAGCGCGAAGTCGCGTTCCACCACCTGCACGGCGCCCAGGTCGACCAGGTGGTTGACCCGCCCGTAGACGACGAAGAACGTGAACCCGTCGCCCATCGGCTTGGCGTGCACCACCATCGCCGGGTCGATGCCCATCTTGTTGGCCAACTGCACCGCCGCGCCCTCGGCGCGCTTGTCGTGGGTCACCGGCAGGGTGAACGACACCTGCACCATCCCGTCACCGGTGGTGTCCCCGTACGGGCGCACGATCTGCTTGCTCACGCGGCGGCCTCCAGGATGTCGGTGGCCGGGTTGCAGTAGTCGGCCTCGTGCGCGGCGACCCCGGACAGGCCCTTGCCGCGGTCCGCGGGCCGCTTCATGATCCCGAAGGTGCCCTCGGCGATCGCCGTGAGCAGCGTCTGCTCCCCGATGCGCTCCAGCAGGTCCAGTGCCTCACCGAGGACCTGGTTGGCGCGGCGGCGGATGAACCCGCCCGGCGCCGGCACGAAGTCCTCGTGCAGCCCACCTGCCGCGCCGAGGACGTAACGCACGTTCTGCAGGGCGATGTCCCGGTCGGACAACCACGGCGTCACCACCGCCTCGGTCATCATCCCCACCAGCAGGATGCCCTGACCGGTCAGCGCGCCGGCCAGGTTGAAGAACCCGTCGAGCAGGTTGCCCCGGAACACGTCACCGGTCATGTGCTTCGTCGGCGGCATCCACTTCAACGGGGCGTCGGGGAACAACTCCCGGGCCAGCAACGCGTGCGCCAACTCCAACCGGAACGACTCCGGCACCTCCGGGTTGATCTCGAACGCGTGCCCCAACCCCAACTGCCAGTCCGCCAGCCCCGCCTCGTGGGCGAAGAACTCGTTGAGCAACTGCGACACCGTCACCGTGTGCGCCTCGTCGACAGCGTCGGCGGTGGTCAGGTAGTTGTCCTCACCGGTGTTGATGATGATCCCGGCGCGGGCGTGCACCTGCCGGGAGAACCGCTGGTCGACGAACGTGCGCACCGGGTTGATGTCGCGGAACAAAATCCCGTACATCGAGTCGTTCAACATCATGTCGAGGCGTTCCAACCCGGCCAGCGTCGCCATCTCCGGCATGCACAGCCCGGACGCGTAGTTGGTCAACCGCACGTAACGGCCCACCTCCTTCGACGACTCGTCCAACGCCGCGCGCATCAGCCGGAAGTTCTCCTGCGTGGCGTACGTGCCGGCGAACCCCTCCCGGGTCGCGCCCTCGGGCACGTAGTCCAGCAACGACTGCCCGGTGGACCGGATCACCGCGATCACGTCCGCGCCGGCGCGCGCCGCCGCCTGCGCCTGCGGAATGTCCTCGTAGATGTCACCGGTGGCGACGATCAGGTAGATCCACGGTCGCTGCGCCGGGTCGCCGTGGCGCTTCACCAGCCGGTCCCGCTCGGCGCGCCGCCGGTCGATGCGCCGAATGCCCGCGCCGACCGCCTTGCGCGCCGCCGACCGGGCCGCCGTGGCCGCCCTCCCGGTGGGCAGGGCGAACCGCACCGACCCGGCGGCCGCCTTCTGCGCCAGCAACGTCACGTCGGTGCTGCCCTCACGGACCAGGGCGTCGAACACCGGCACCGCCACCCCGTGACCCAACCCCACGTCCGCGGCGACCGCGTCGACCAGCCGGTTCACCCACGGAATGCCATCCGGGTCGGCGCCGGTCACCCCGGCCAACCGCAGCACCGCCCGCTCCACCGACACCGTGGTGTGGCTGCGCGCCAAGTCCACCACCGGCTGCCCGGCCCGACGCGCCAACTCCCGCGCCCGCGCCACCAGCACCGGATCAAGATCAAGCTTTCCGGTCATGATGACCCTTCCTCGTAGATGACCTCACCACGCAGCACCAGACGCCGGCACACCGGCAACGGCGTCGGATCGTCCGGACCCCGCGCCTCCGGGTCCTCGGCCTGCAACACCGGCAGACCCCGCTCGACCCCCGCCGGCGTCGACCACACCGCGAACGTCGCCGGCGCACCCAACGCCAGGACCCCCTCGACGTCCAGGTGCACCGCCCGCCACCCGCCCCGGGTATGCGCCGCGAACGCCGAGCGCACACCCATCCGCTGCGCCGGGTTGTGGTGCGCCACCGCCGCCCGCACCGAACCCCACGGGTCCAGCGCGGTCACCGGCGAATCCGACCCGAACGCCAACGCCACCCCCACCGAGTGCATCGCACCCATCGGGTTCGACTCCAACGCCCGGTCCAACCCCAACCGCGTCTCGTACATCCGGCCCGCGCCGCCCCACAACCGGTCGAACGCCGGCTGCATGCTCGCCACCACCCCGTACTCCACGAACCGCGCGATCAACGCCTTACTCATGATCTCCGCGTGTTCGATGCGGTGCCGGGCCGCGCGCAACCGCTCCACCCCCACCGTCCGCGCCGCCGCCGCGAACCCGTCCAGGACGGTGCCGATCGCCGCGTCACCGATGGCGTGGAAACCACCCTGCATGCCGTGCGCCGCGCAGTCCAACAGGTGATCGCGCACCTGCTCGACCGACAGGTACCCGTGCCCGCAGCCGTCACCGTCGCCGTACGGCCGCGACACGTGCGCCGTGCGCGAGCCCAACGCCCCGTCGGCGAACAGGTCCCCACCGGCGCCGACCGCGCCCAACTCCCGGGCCCGCGCCGCGCCACCCAACTCACCCCAGTACCCGTACACCTCCGGCAACCCCGCGCCGGAGATGCCCAGCAGACCGGTGAAGTCCTCCTCGTCGGAGATCTCCGGGCCACCACACTCGTGCACCGCCGCGATCCCCAACGACGCCGCGTGACCCAGGGCCACCCGCTGCGCCGCGACCCGCTGCGCCCGACTCACCGACGCCTGCGCCGCCGCCCGCACCACGTGGTGCGCGTCGCGCCGCAACCAGCCCGACGCGTCGTACCCGGCCACCTGCGCCGCCTGCGGACACGCCGCCAGCAACGCCGACGACACCAACGCCGAGTGGATCGACGCCTGCGACAGGTACACCCGCCGGCCACCGGCGGCCCGGTCCAGCGCCGCGGCGTCCGGCAACGTCGGATCCGACCAACCCGACTCGTCCCAGCCGTGCCCCAGCACCACCGCGTCCGCCGGCAGACCCGCCGCGAACCCCGCCACCGCGTCGAGCAGCTGCCCCGCCGAACGCACCCCGGACAACGCCAACCCGGACAACGCCAACCCGGTGTCGGTGGCGTGCACGTGCGCGTCGACGAACGCCGGCGTCACCAACGCCCCGCCCAGGTCCACCACCCGGTCGGCCGGCGGCGCGTCACCGTCGGTCCCCAACCAGGCGATCCGCCCACCGGACACCAGCAGCGCGGTGGCGCTCGGGTCGGCGGGGCAGTGCAGCACGCCGCCGCGATACAACGTCGAGGGGTTCGTCATGACCTCAGTCTGCCGCGACCCGCGCCGCGAACAGCTGACGCACCCCAGGCTCGGCCCGCAGCAGCCCCAACGCCAACTCCGCGTGCCCCGGCACGTACCCGTTGCCCACCAGCATCGTCAAATCCGCCGCCAACCCCTCCGCGCCCAACGCGGCCGCGGAGAAGCTCGTCGCCATCGAGAAGAAGATCACCGTCCCGCCGTCGGCGGTGGCCAGCACCGCCCCGTGCTCACACCCCGGCACGTCCACGCAGACCACCGTCACGTCCGCCGGCACCCCCAGCGCCGTGGTCACCGCGGTGGACAACCCCACCGGGTCACGTGCGTCGGCCAACGCCACCACCGACGCCAGACCGGCGGCCGTCAGCGCATCGCGCTCGGCCGCCACCGGCACCACCCCGACGGTACGCGCGGCGCCCGCCCGTCGCGCCGCCGCCAGTGACAGCGACCCGCTCTTACCCGCCCCACCGATCACCGCGACCCGCACCGGCGTCGGATCACCGCTACGCCGACGCTCCTCGACGTAGCGCGACACCACCCGGGCGGTCAGCGCGGGCGCCCCGCACACGTCCAGCACGGCGAGGGACAACTGCGGGTCCTCGCCGTCGGGCAGCACAGCGGCGATGGAGCGCGCGAACAGGATCGCCCACCCGTCGCAGGGCACCTGCTCGCTGCGCCCGTCCCAACGGGCCAACCCATCGGTGATCACCAGGGGCGTCAACGTCAACGACACCAGCGTCGCGACCTGCTGCCCCGCTCTCAGCCCCAGCGGAGACCGCCGACCGGCCTCCTCGACCGTGCCGATCAACATCCCGCCGGAACCGGTCACCGGGTTCTGCATCTTCCCCCGGGTCGCGATGATCTCCAGCACCTCGGCGCGGACCGCGTCACCGTCCCCGCCGTGCTTCTCGGACAACTGCCGGAAGCTCGCCGCGTCCAGGTTGAGCCGCTGCACCCGGATCCGCACCTCGTTCGGCGCGATCGCCGCCGACGTGTCCAGGCGCCAGGCCGCCTGCGGCAGCACCCCCGCCGGTTGCACGACGCGGTGCAGTCCCACCGGTGACGTCACGCCAACCTCCCCCTGACAGCCGTCCGAAGCCCCGGTCAAGGCTCGCGTAACGGGAAAACTTACGGCAGACTAGTTTCTGTACCGAATATTTTCCAGTAGCCTTCGGGCTTCGATGATCAGCCGCAACACCGAGGAGGGGCCGTGACCCAGACCATCCCGCACCCCCGTCACGTCCCGGCCGCCACACCGACCGCCGGGCAGCCCTACGAATACCACCGCCGCCCCCTGGTCGAACCCGACTGGACCCGCTTCCCCGGCTGGCGCCACGTCACCCGCGACCAGTGGGAATCCGCCCAGTGGCAGCGCGTCAACTGCGTCAAGAACATCAAGCAGCTCCGCGCCGTCTTCGGTGACCTGATCGACGAAACCTTCTACGCCGACCTCGAGGCCGACCAGTTGGCCCTGGCCACCATGTCCATGCTGGTGCCACCACAAATGATCAACACGATGGTGCCGTTCGCGACCCTCACCACCGAGGCGCTGCTCGCCGACCCCATCCGCCGCTACATGATCCCGGTCGCCTCCGACCGACGCACCGACTGGCCCTCACACCCCTACGCCAGCCGCGACAGCCTCCACGAGCACGACATGTGGGTCGCCGAAGGGCTCACCCACCGCTACCCCACCAAGGTCCTCGCCGAGCTGCTCTCCACCTGCCCCCAGTACTGCGGGCACTGCACCCGCATGGACCTCGTCGGCAACTCCACCCCCGCCGTCGACAAACTCAAACTCACCCTCAAGCCCGTCGACCGCTACGACGCCCACATCGCCTACCTCAAGGCCCACCCCGGCGTCCGCGACGTGGTCGTCTCCGGCGGCGACGTGGCCAACGTCCCCTGGCGCAACCTCGAGTCGTACCTCATGCGCCTGCTGGAACTGGACACGGTCCGCGACATCCGGCTCGCCACCAAGGCCCTCATGGGCCTACCCCAACACTGGCTGCAGCCCGACGTCGTCGAGGGCCTGGAGCGGGTGGCCCGCACCGCCGCCCGCCGCGGCGTCAACCTCGCCATCCACACCCACGTCAACCACGCCCAGTCGCTCACCCCACTGGTCGCCAAGGCCGCCCAGACCGCCCTCGACGTCGGCGTCCGCGACGTCCGCAACCAGGGCGTCCTCATGCGCGGCGTCAACGCCACCACCCCGGAACTGCTCGACCTCTGCTTCGCCCTCCAAGGCGAAGCCGGGATCCTGCCGTACTACTTCTACATGTGCGACATGATCCCCAACGCCGAACACTGGCGGGTTCCGGTCTGGCACGCCCAACAACTCCAGCACGACATCATGGGCTACCTGCCCGGCTACGCCACCCCCCGCATCGTCTGCGACGTCCCCTTCGTCGGCAAGCGCTGGGTGCACATGCTCACCGACTACGACCGCGAACGCGGCATCTCCTACTGGACGAAGAACTACCGCACCTCCATCGAATCCGCCGACCTGGAGGCGCTCAACAAGCGCTACGCCTACTACGACCCGATCGACACCCTGCCCGAGGGCGGCCAGCAGTGGTGGCACGACCACCGCGACGACTGACCCACCGACAGCGGCGCCCCCGGGGTGGTCTTCCCGGGGGCGCCGCTGTCTTCCGTCACTGGCAGCCCAAGCCCGGGACGTAGGAGGGTCGCAGGGTCCCAGCCGAAATCTCGTCGGCGTACTCCCAGAACACCTCCGGCCAGTCGCCGGCCTTGTCCATGTCCCGCAGCACCCGCCACCCGTGACTGCTCCGCAACGCGTCGGCGGCCCGCCGCACCCCGGCCTCGTCCCCACTCGCCCTCGCCCGCTGCCACTCCGCGATCCACCCGCAGCCGACCCGGGACGTCACACCCACACCGAACTGGTACGAGTCACTCACGCCGATGTCCTCCAGCGCCGCGACGTCGAACCCGGGCGGCAGCGGCACATCGGCGAGCACCTTCGCCGCCCTCTCCCCCACCGGCATGACCATCTCCGCCGGAAGCGCGGCCAACCACGTCCGCGCGTCCACCCGGACGATGTCCGCGAGAACCCTGTCCAGGTCCTCACGCGACCAGTTCCCGGAGGTGCTCATCTCCACCACCACGTCGTCGTGGGGACGCAACAGCACCGTGAAATCACCGTTGAGGTTCTGGAACAGATCACCCGGCCAACCAGCGACCCGCACCGACTTCGGAGGACCGTCGGCCAGCCGATCGGAATAGCGATACGTGTACACCCACGCCGAAAACCAGTTCATCTCCAACTCCCGCTCACCCCGGCGAAAACGGATCATGCCCAGCTCCTCGGTGAAACCCGACAGATCAGTCACCTTCCAGCCAGGCCGATCGATCAGCAGCCGCGGGTTCCGCTCCGCCGCCCCCAGCACCAACGGCGAAAAGACGACCCCCTCGGCCGGGGTGACAATCGGAGAAACCCCACCGCCCTCGGCCTGCCCCCGCAACACCATGGAGGCCGGCACGACGCTCATGAGCACCGCTGCCGCCGTCACCACGCCCGCGAAGCGACGCACCCGCAACCGCCGCCGCGCAATACCGGCACCGCCCTCGACCCCCGACTCGGACACGATCTCCTCCAAGAGGGCTCGCTTCACCCCTGCGAGGTCCCCGACGCCACCGAGCCCACCCGGGTCGGCATCCCGAACCAGCCGGTCAACACGCTCATCGCCGCTCATCAGTCCTCCGTACGGGTAGGCGCGGTCAACACATCCAGCACATGTCCGGGCGGCCCCGGGTCGTCACCAACCAGCCCCCGCAACCTCGCCCGCGCCCGCAACAACCGGGTCCGAACCACGGTGGAACCCACCCCCAGCACCGCAGCCACCTCATGCGGCCGCAGACCCTCCCAGACGGTCAGCATCAGCACCTCCCGGTCCACCTCAGCCAGACCCGCCAACGCCGCCCGAACCGCAAGCCGCTCCGGCACCTCACTCCCCGGATCGGCGACCGAAACCACGATCTGCTGGCGCAACCGCTCACCGAGGCGCTGCCGCCGAACACCACCACGGTGCTGGTTGGCCAACACCCGCCGGGCCACCCCGTACAGCCACAGCCGAGCCTCACCGCCTTCCGGAATGTCCTGCCGGCGACGCCACGCCACCAGGAAGGTCTCCGCGACGACGTCAGCCGCATCCTCCGGATGCGCGACCCGACGCAACGCGTACGCCAACAGCGCCTCGAAGTCCTCGGCGTAGACCCGCCGGAAGCGGTCCTCGTCCTGCTCTGTCCCTGAGCTCACATCCAGTCCATGTCCGGTGTGACGACAACCGTAACAGCCCGCACCGGTCAGGCGCGGAGACCGGCGAGCACCAGATCGGCGACCCTACCGATCACCTGGGCACTCGTCGTAGCCGGCAACCGCCGTAGCGACGCGATGGCCAGCAGGCCGGCCCGCACGTCGTCCACGTCGACGCCGTCGCGCAGCACACCCGCCGCCCGGGCCCGCCCGACCAGCACGTTCAACGCCTGCGCGTGCTCCCGCCGCTCCCGCTGAAACGCCGCACTCACCTCACCCGGCCCCAACAACGCCTCGTTGAGCGCCCGGTCGTGGATCTGCCGCTCGGCGAACTCGCGCACCACGCCGGACAACGCCCGCCACGGGTCCGGGTCGTCGAGCGCGCGGCGCATCCGCACACCGCAGTCGTCCACCCGCTCGGCCAGGACCGTCGCGACCAACTCCGTACGCGTCGGGAAGTGCCGGTACAGGGTCGCCACACCTACCCCCGCCCGTCGCGCCACCTCCCGCATGGGCACCTCGAGCCCCGCCGACGCGAACGCCTCCCGTGCCGCCGCCACCACCCGGTCACGGTTGAACCGGGCATCGGCACGCTGCATCTGAGACATCTCCGACCGCCCTCCCTCTCACTTGACCCCACAGCGGAACGGCCGCTCCGTTTCCGGCCTACGGTACGACCATCACCCCGTCTTCCCAGGCAGAGGAGCCCCTGATGTTCGCCGTGCAGTACGACCGGTTCGGCGGCCCCGAGGTACTGCACCTCGGGACCACTCACGCGCCACGGCCCCGGGCCGGCCAGATCCGCATCCGCGTCCAGGCCGCCGGCGTCTCCCCCGTCGACATCGGCCTCCGCTCCGGCCGCACCCCGATGAGCGCCCAACTGCCGCTGCCACACATCCCCGGCGTCGACGCGGCCGGCATCGTCGACGAGATCGGCGACGACGTCGACGGGGTCACCCTCGGCGACCATGTCTTCGGCATAGTCGAGCTGGCCAGACTCGGCGGCGCGAGCGCACAGTTCGCGGTACTACAGCTCTGGGCGCACAAGCCCACCGCCATGCCCTGGGCCCAGGCGGGCGCGGCGGGCACCAGCATCGAGACCGCCACCCGTGCCCTCGACGTGCTGGACCTACGGCCCGGCATGACGCTCCTCGTCGACGGCGCCGCCGGTGGCGTCGGCAGCACCGCCGTCCAACTCGCCACCGCCCGCGGCGTCCACGTCATCGGCACCGCCCGCGCCGACAACCACGACTTCCTCCGCCAGCTCGGGACGACACCGGTCACCTACGGCCCCGACCTCACAGGCCGCCTCGACGCCCTGGGCGTGACCCGGATCGACCGCGCCCTCGACGTCGCCGGCGCCGGGTCCCTGCCCGAACTGCTCCACCTCACCGGCGACCCGACAGCGGTGCTCACCCTTGCCGACTTCACCGCGCCCACCCACGGCGTCCGACTGTCCATGGGGCAACTGGCCGGCGAACCCGACGGCCGCCACGGCCTGCCCGCCGCAGCCGAACTGTTCACCGAGGGCCGGTTCAGGGTGCCCATCGAAGCGACCTTCCCGCTCGAGAAGGCGGACGACGCGCACCAGACGGCCGAGCACGGATCCCGCCGCGGAAAGATCGTCCTGACCGTCGACGACGTGCAGGAAAGCTGAGCCTCAGCCCTCGGCCAGCACCTCGGACAACGGCGCCGGCACCAGCCCTCGCTCCCGCAACCCGGCCAGGATGTGCGGCAACGCCTCATCCGTCATCGCCGCGTTCGCCTCGGTCACGTGCATGATCACCACCGAGCCGGGGCGTACGTGGTCCAACACCGCCCGCACCAACGGCTTCCACGCCGTCGCGAACGGATCGCCGCTCACCACATCCCCGTCGACCACCGTCACACCCAGCGGCGCCAACGCGTCCAACGCCGCCGCGTCGTGGCACAACCCCGGAAACCGGAAGTACCGGGTCTGCCGACCCCCGTACGGCGCGATCACCTCGAACGTCTTCGCCACATCGCCGGCCAGCTCGTCGACCGGCAGCCGGGGCAGGTCGTAACAGTCGGCGGTGAACGCCGCGTGCCCGTAGGTGTGGTTGGCCAACTCGAAGCGCGGGTTGCCGGCGATCCGCCGGGTCACGTCCGGATACCGCTTGACCCACTTGCCGGTCAGGAAGAACGTCGCCGGCACCTGCTCGCGCTCCAGCAGGTCGAGGATGCGCAGGTTCGCGTACGACTTCACCCGCCCGGCCCGCAGGCTGGCCAACATCCCGTCGGTCATGTCCGCGTCGAAGGTCAGCGCGACAGTGGCACCGGTGCGCGGCCCGTGATCCACCACCGGCGCCCTGCTCCCCACCCGCGTCGCCCCCGGGACAGCAGCCGCAACCGTCGGCGTCGGGGCACTCTGTGGGGTGGTGGGAGCCGTCGGCGTCGGAACCGCCTGCGAGGCGCCGGCCGACGGCGCGGCCGCGGAGGCGGACGAGCCGACGAAGACCGGCCCCTCCGGCGGTGGAACCCGGGAGGCCGTGCACGCGACACTGCCGACAACGGCAGCCGCAACCAGTACGCCGCACCACAATGGGCGGAGGCGGGGTCGGATCACGCCGCAGATCATCGCAGACGCGAAAGCGCCTCACTGTCCCGCGCGCACCGTCCCGAACGCCGGCGGACGCACCTCGCCCACCTCGTCCAGAGCAGGCAGTGGCCCCTGGCGACGCGGGCCTTGCGCGCGTCGCGCGTCGGGGCGGTGCCGCTCCGGTAAGCGATATACCTCAGAGGCATAAATATGACTCCCAGGTATATGGCTCACCAAGAGTTCTCCCGCCCGAGAGGGTGCCGAGGCCGCCACCGCAGTTGGCCACGCAGGGCCGAGCGGGGCGTTCATGGTGACCGCCACGCCCAGCAGGAAAGAGGCCAACGCGGCCAGCACCAGGGAACGCAGCACGACGGGTCCCCGGGCGACGGTGCGCCCGGGGACCCGTGGACCGCTCAGGTCACTTCGTGAACGAGTCCTTCACGTTGCGACCAGCGTCCTTGACGTTCTGACCGGCCTGCTTGGCGCGCGCGTCGCTCTGCTGGCTGGCGCCCTCGCCACGCATCCGCTCGTTGTCGGTCATGTCGCCGACGCGCTCCCTCGCGGCGCCGGCCATCTGCTCAACCTTGTTCTTTGCCTTCTCGGTGAAGCTCATCGCGCCTCCTCGGTCTGGCGGTTGTCCTGGCTCGCTTGCCCGGTCTCCGGGTGCCGAAACCGGCAGTGCCGGTCGGCACACCCGCTAAGGCATCCTAGGAAGATGGGTAGTGGGAGGGTCTCCTGTCGGCACCGCCCCACGATGGTTAACTGACCGCATGGGAGAGCTCCTGCTGATCCGGCACGGCGAGACCACCTGGAGCGCCAGCCTGCGGCACACCTCGTACACCGACCTGGAGCTGACACCCGACGGCGAGCGACAGGCGCGCACCCTGGCCGCGTTCCTGGCCGGCCGGCGCTTCGTCACGGTGCTGACCAGCCCCCGCTCCCGTGCGCTGCGCACCGCGCAGCTGGCCGGGCTCACCGTCGACGCCGTCGACGAGGACCTCAGCGAGTGGAACTACGGCGAGTACGAGGGCCGCACCACCGTCGACATCCACGACGACGATCCGCACTGGAACATCTGGACCGACGGCTGCCCCGGCGGCGAGTCCCCCGCGCAGGTGGGCGAACGGCTCGACCGGGTGCTGGCCCGCGTCACTCCCCTGCTCGACCGTGGCACCGTCGCGCTGGTCGGGCACGCGCACAGCCTGCGGGTGCTCGGCGCCCGCTGGATCGGCCTGCCCCCGTCCGCCGGTGGGCGGCTACGCCTGGACACCGCCACGGTCAGCGCGCTCGGTCACGAACACGGCCGGCAGGTCATCCTGCGGTGGAACCAGCCGGCTCCTCCGGCGCCCGGGACCGCGACCGACTCGGTGCCGCAGAGCTGATCTTCGGTGGCCGGTTCTCGTACGGCGTGGACAACACCACAGTCGTCCGGGTCGTGACGTTCGCCGAGGTGCGGATCTCCTGGAGCACCCGCTCCAGGTCGGTGGGGCTGGCCACCCGCACCAGCAGCAGGTAGAAGTCCTCCCCCGCCACCGAATAGCAGGAGTCGATCTCCGGCAGGTGGGCCAGTCGCTCCGGTGCGTCGTCCGGCTGCGACGGATCGAACGGCCGGATCGCCACGAACGCGGTCAGCGGCAGGTCCAGCGCCTCGAACGACACCCGGGCGGCGTACCCCTTGATCACCCCGCGCTGCTCCAGCCGACGGACCCGCTGGTGCACGGCGGACACCGACAGCCCCACCCGCTCGGCCAGGTCGGTGTACGACAGACGGCCGTCGGCGGTCAGCGCGGCGACGATAGCGCGGTCGATCTCCTCCACGGCGTGCAACCTACCGGGAAAACCGTCGCACGGCGACGAGGTACCCGAGTGGCGGACCGCTGTGGGCCGTGACGCACCCACCGCGGCCCCACCACCGCGTGCCGTCGTCAGCCCTTGGCCAGCGCCCGGGAGATCACCATCCGCTGGATCTGATTGGTGCCCTCCACGATCTGCAACACCTTCGCCTCACGCATGTACCGCTCCACCGGGTGGTCGGCCACGTAACCCGCGCCGCCGAGCACCTGCACCGCGTCGGTGGTCACCCGCATCGCCATGTCGGTGGCGAACAGCTTCGCCTTGGCCGCCTCGATCGAGTACGGGCGGCCGGCGTCGCGCAGCCGGGCCGCCGCCAGGGTCAGCGCGCGGGCGGCGGAGATCTGGGTGGCCGCGTCGGCGAGGAGGAACCCCAACCCCTGGAAGTCGATGATGGAGCGCCCGAACTGCTGCCGCTCCCGGGCGTAGGAGACCGCGTAGTCCAGGGCGGCCTGGGCCAGCCCGACAGCGCACGCCGCGATGCCCAGGCGGCCGGAGTCCAGCGCGGACATCGCGATGGTGAAGCCCATCCCCTCGCCGCCGATCAACCGGTCGGCCGGCACCCGCGCCTCGTCGAAGGCGATCTGCGCCACCGGGGAGGCGCGCAGCCCCATCGTCCGCTCGGCCGCCTGCGGGGCGATGCCGGCGGTGCCCGCGTCGGCGAGCAGGCAGGAGATCCCCTTCGGGCCGGGCCCTCCGGTGCGGCAGAAGACGTTGTAGAAGTCGGCGGTGTGGGCGTGGGTGATCCACGCCTTGGTGCCGGAGACCAGGTAGGCGTCCCCGTCACGATCCGCCCGGGTGGTCAGCGCCGCCGCGTCCGAGCCACCCTGCGGCTCGGAGAGGCAGTACGCGCCCAGCAACTCGCCACCGAGCATGTCCGGCAGCAGCTTGCGCTGCTCGTCGCTGCCGAACGCCGCCACCGGGTAGCAGGACAGGGTGTGCACGCTGACCGCTTCGGCGACGGCGAGCCAGCGGCTGGCCAGGATCTCCAGCACCTGCAGGTACACCTCGTACGGTTGCGCCGCTCCGCCGTGCTCCTCGGGGTAGGGCAGGCCGAGCAGGCCGGCGCGGCCCAGCGTGCGCAGCACCTCGCGGGGGAACTCGGCGCGTTCCTCGAAGGCCGCGGCCTTCGGCGCGAGCTCGCCGTCGGCGAGCTCGGTGGCGAGACCCAGCAGGTCGTGGGCCTCGTCGGTGGGGAGGATCCGGTCGACAGTCATAGCGCGATGAGCTCCGTGGGGGTGGTGTTGAGCCGTTGCACGCCGTCCGTCGTGCAGACGACGATGTCCTCGATGCGGGCGCCGTGCCGGCCCGCCAGGTAGATGCCCGGTTCGATGGAGAACGCCATGCCGGCGTCGAGGGGTCGGTCGTTGCCGGCCACCAGGTACGGCTCCTCGTGCCCGTCCAGGCCGATGCCGTGGCCGGTGCGGTGCAGGAACGCGGGACCGTAGCCGGCGGCGGCGATCGGCGCGCGGGCCGCGGCGTCGGCCGCCGCGGCGGTGGTCCCGGGGCGCACCGCCTCGACGGCGGCGCGTTGGGCGTCGCGCAGCACCGCGTAGTAGTCCAGGAAGTCGGCTGGCGCCGACCCGCCCGCCAGGTAGGTGCGGGTGCAGTCCGAGCGGTAGCCCGACGCCATGGTGCCGCCGATGTCGACCACCACCGGCTCGTCGACGCCGATGGGACGGTCGGAGGTGCCGTGGTGCGGGCTGGCGCCGTTGGGCCCGGCCGCCACGATGACGAAGTCGACGGTGACGTGCCCGGCGGCGCGGATCGCCGCGGCGATGTCGGTGGCGACCTCGGCCTCGGTGCGACCGGGGCGCAGCCACTCGCCCATCCGCAGGTGCACCTCGTCGATCGCCGCGCCAGCCTCGGCGAGCGCCGCGACCTCCGCCGGGGACTTGCGGATCCGCAACTCGCGCAGCACCTCCCCGGCGAGCCGTTGCGCGGCGTCGGGCAGCGCCGCGCGCAGGCCGAGGACCTGCTCGGCCCACATCCGGTCGGCGAGCCCGACCGCGGCGACCGGGCCGTCGAGGGCGGCGACGACCAGAGGGTACGGGTCGGTGCCGTCGACGTGGTCGACGATGCGCACTCCGGTCGCCGGCGCGGGGGACGCCTCGGCGGCCGGGCGTTCGAGCCGGGGCACGACGAGGGTCGGCTCACCCTCGGCGGGCAGCACCAGGCAGGTGAGCCGCTCCCCCGCGTGGGCGTCGTACCCGGTCAGATACCGCAGGTCGGAGCCGGGCGTGAGCAGGAGGGCGTCCAGGCCGGCGGCGGCCGTCGCGCGCTGCGCGGCGATCAACCGATCCGGCGGATACAGCTCGTCGAGTCCCACCCCGTCAGCTTAACGGTCGTTTGGGCAAACCCCATATCGACACCGATCGTCGGAAAATCCATCGACGTTGATTGACGCGGACAGTTAACACTCTTTAAGATTTGGCTGCCTCGAGGCCCACCCGTCCCTGCGTCCCCGCACCCCCCGCCCGCGACAACCCTGCGCGGGCGGGTGTCGTCCCCCGCCCACGGGAAGGCCCCCGATGTCCTCACCACTGCGCCGCACCCTCGCCGCCGGCCTGCTCGCGCTGGCCACCGCCGGCGCCACCCTCACCGTCACCAGCGCCCCCGCGCAGGCCGTGGTGCTGCCGAACAACTTCAAGAGCGTCGGCTACATGCCCTCCTGGGCCGGCAACATCAACACCATCCAGTACAACAAGCTCACCCACATCAACTACGCCTTCGTCCTGCCCAACAGCAACGGCACCCTGCAAGGGGTGGACGGGGCCCGGCTCTCCTCGCTGGTCTCGCAGGGGCACGCCAACAACGTCAAGGTCTCCATCGCCGTCGGCGGCTGGAACGACGGCAACGACTCGGCCTTCGAGACGCTCGCCGCCAACGCCACCAGCCGCACCAACTTCGTCAACAACCTGATCAACTTCGTCAACCAGTACAACCTCGACGGCGTCGACATGGACTGGGAGTACCCCGACCCGGGCGCCTCGGCCAACAACTACACGGCGCTCATGACGCAGCTCAGCAGCGCCCTGCACAGTCGCGGCAAGCTGCTCACCGCCGCCGTGGTCAGCGAGGGCGGTAGCGTCCAGGGCGTCCAGACGGCAGTGTTCAACCAGGTCGACTGGCTCAACATCATGGCGTACGACGGCGGCAGCCCGCATGCCAACTACGACTGGTCGATCAACAGCATCAACCTGTGGAAGGCCCGCGGCCTGCCGGCCAGCAAGGCAGTCCTCGGCATCCCGTTCTACAGCCGCCCCGTCTACTACAACTACTCGTACCTGGTCGGACTCGACCCGGCGAACGCCAACCGGGACTGCGCCACCATCGGCGGCAGCCAGCAGTGCTGGAACGGCATTCCGACAGTCAAGCGCAAGACGCAGTGGGCCCTCGCAAACGCCGGCGGCGTGATGAACTGGGAGCTGTCGCAGGACACCAGCGGCTCGACCTCACTGCTCAGCGCCATGTACGACACCATCATGGGCGGCACCACCCCGCCGCCGACCGGTCGCACCGGTCAGATCACCGGGATCGCCGGCAAGTGCGTCGACGTGGCCTCGGCGAGCACCGCCAACGGCGCCGCCGTCCAGCTCTGGGGCTGCAACGGCACCAACGCGCAGACCTGGACCGTGGCCAGCGACAGCACGCTGCGCGCCCTCGGCAAGTGCGCCGACATCACCAGCGGCTCCACCGCCAACGGCGCGAAGGTCCAACTCTGGGACTGCAACGGCAGCGGCGCGCAGGTCTGGCAGGCGCAGTCCAACGGCACGCTGCGCAACCCGCAGTCGAACAAGTGCCTCGACGCCAGCGACAACAGCTCCGCCGACGGCACCCGGTTGCAGATCTGGGACTGCTTCGCCGGCGCCAACCAGCGTTGGACGCTCCCGGCCTGACGGTAAGGGTTGAGGAAGGGCCTCTTGTTGACGTACGTACGTCAACAAGAGGCCCTTCCTCAACCGGCCCCGCGCTGGGGTTGCTGTCCCAGCTCGCCAATTACTTGATCATGGCGCGGTCAGTGTTCGGCGATGGTGGACCGGACAACAGACCCGGCGTTTCAGCCACCGGACGGTTCGCACCGGCCAGCGCCAGGGACCCGGTTCGTTGATCGGCGCCGTCGTTCTTGCCCGCCGGCGATTCTGGCAAGTCGCGGCGGGTGCGAAGGGGCGAGAGAAACACGGGCAGGAAGGCCACCGTCAGCACGGCACCCCCTACCCAGAGCGTGGCGTGCGCGGTGGCCAACTCGCCGATCAGTCCGGCCACGGCGGCGCCGATCGCGAGTGCGCCGGTGAGCAGGAAGCGGAAGGTGGCGTTCATCCTGCCGAGGAGGGAGTCCGGTGTCATCCGCTGTCGCAGGCTGACGCCGAGTACGTTGTCCATGCCCGTCTTGAACAGGGCGAGCAGCCATCCGGTCCCGGCGAGCCATAACCAGGGGCCCCGGTCGATGAGCGGTACGAGCAGTCCGGCGGGCGCCAGGCACAGGCCGACGAGACCGAGCGCGCGGCCGTAGCCGAGCCGTCCGGCGATGGGGCGAGCGCAGCGGGATCCCAGCAGCAGGCCGGCCCCGCCCACCGCCCAGAACAGGCCCAGCGCGCCGGCCGGGAGGCCGAGTTCCCGGATGAACAGCACCGGAAGCATGGTATTGATGATCTGCGAGCCGAGGTTGGACAGGGTTGCGGTGAGCGCGAGGGCCCGTAGTTCCGGGTTGTTGAAGACGTGCTGCAGCCCTTCGGCGATCTGTGTGCTCAACCGGGTCGCTTGCCCCGTCCCGGCCGACGCCGGGGTACGGCGAATGGCGGTGAGCCGAAGGGCCGAGGCCAGGTAGCCCACGGCCGCGCACGCCACCGCCACGGGCGCGCTGAGTAGCTGGACCAGCGCCCCGCCCGCGCCCCGCCCGGCTATGTTGCCGACCGCCATCAGGCTCACCACGGCGGCGTTCGCCTGGACCAGGCCGTCACGGCCGACGACTCGCGGCAACACGCTCTGCGCGCCGACATCGCTGAAGACGGTGGCGCAGCCGTTCAACAAGACGACCAGATACAACTGCCAGAGCGTGAGGGCGTCCCACCACCAGGCCAGCGGGATGAGGGCGAACAGCGCGGCTCGGGCCAGGTCAGCGGTGATCAGTACGCGCCGATGGCGCATCCGGTCCACCCAGGCCCCGGCGGGAAGACCGATGAGGAGGAAGGCGGCGGTGCTCAGGGTGGCCAGTGCCCCGACCTGGCCGGGACGGGCGTCGAGGGCAGACACGGCGATGAGCGGGACGGCGACGTACCCGACGTTGGTGCCGAGTTGGCTGAGGCTCGTCGCGGTGAACAGGGCGCGGAAGTCGGAGTTTCGCCACGGGGAGTTGGGTTGCATGATCCGTTCATCCGGTGGTTGGGTTCGCGGCACCGCCGTCATCCGGCAGCGGCCTTGCTGGTGGGGGCGGTATGGGTGCCGGGTGTCGCGGCATCCTCGCTGACCGATCGCGGAGGCTGCTGTCGCCGGGTCATCGCGACACCGAGGAACACGACGACCATCCCCGCGATGACCCGCAGACCGATTTGCTCATCGAGCACGATCGCCCCCAGCGCCACCGAGACGATCGGCAGCAGGTACCCGACGGTGGCGGCGCTGGTCGCCCCCTCGTCCGCGATCAGCCGGTAACTGAGGTAGAAGGTGAATCCGGTGCTGAGGATGCCGAGAAGGGCGACCGCGATCACGGCCTTCGGATTGAATTCCGGCGGTGTCATCCCGCCGGCTGGCAAGGCCAGCGCGCTCAGCGCGGTGGCGGTGAGAAGCTGGGCCGCGGCGAGGGCGATCGGGGCGGTGCCCCTCCCGGTGAGCTTTCGGGCCATGTAGGCGAAGGCGACGGCGTAGCTCGCCGCCGCGCCGAGTAGGGCAAGAGTGCCCCAGCTCAGCAGCCCGGCCGCATGCCAGGGGGCGAAGATCAGCAAGGTACCGGCGAAGCCGAGCAGCAGCCCGCCCAGGCGGACCGGGCCCAGGCCACGTTCTGCCCCGATCCCGATGCCGATCAGCAGAGACCACAGCGGCGTGGTCGCATTCAGCACGCCGGCCAGCCCGGAGTCGACGGTCTGCTCGCCGAGGCTGAAGAGGAAGAACGGCAGGGCGTTGCAGAAGAAGGCGGCCACGACGAGATGGCACCAGGTCGTCCGGTCCCGGGGCACTCGCTGGCGTGCGGACCAGGCCAGGCCCAGCAGGACCGCCGCGCCGAGCGCGGAGCGCGCGAAGGTGATCTGCAGGGGGGTCAGACCGTTGTTCAGGGCCAGCTTGATCCAGAGGAAGCCGGAGCCCCACAGCAGCGCGAGCACGGCCATCCGTCCCAACGCGCCACGTCCGCCAATGTTCACTTCTTGCCTCCCGGTCGAATCGACATGAACGCTGCCGGAGCGGACTCGACAGGACAAGTGAAAGGTTCTTCAGAGACCGTTAAGCTCAGCTACATGATTGACGTACGCCGCATGCAGGTCCTCCGCGCGGTGGTTGCCACGGGCTCGGTGACCGCAGCGGCGGCGGATCTCGGGTACACCCCGTCCGCGGTCAGCCAGCAGGTGGCGGCCCTCGAAAAGGAGGCCGGGATCGCGCTGTTGGAGCGCGTCGGCCGGGGCGTACGGCCGACGGCTGCCGGACGGCTGCTCACCGAACACGCGGCCATCATCGGCAAGCAACTGGCCGAGGCGGAGACGGCGCTGGCCGATCTGCGGGCCGGGCGTACCGGGCGGCTGGCGATCGGCTACTTTGCCACCGCCGGAGCCACCCTGATGGCACCCGCGCTCGCTCGGCTCCGGCAGGCGTACCCGGGCGTCCGGGTCGACCTCAGGATGACCGACCCCGCCGACCCGCTGCCGGCGGTGACGCAGGGCCGGATCGACCTGGCCATCGTGGTCAGATCCGCGGATCGGCCACCGGAGGGCGTCCACCTGGTCCACCTGCTCGACGACCCCTATCGCGCCGCCCTACCCAAGGGGCACCGGCTCGCCTCGAAGCGGGTCGTCGACCTGATCGATCTGGCTGGTGAGCCGTGGGTCGGCAGCGAGTGTCCCGGCCCGTGCCTCGATGTCATCCTCGACGGCTGCGCTGCGGCCGGCTTCCAGCCGAACGTGGTGGCGCGGAGCGAGGATTACGCCACCGCGCAGGGCTTTGTCGCCGCAGGCCTGGGCGTCAGTCTGATTCCGGAGTTGGGGCTGGCCAACCGGCACCCCGGCGTCGTGATGCGCAAGATCCGCAACCCGGAACCCGTACGGGCGATCCAGGCGGCGGTGCGGCAGACATCGCTGGGCCAGCCGGCGCTCGACGGATTGCTCGCCGCACTGCGGCACGCGGCAACCGACTGAGGGCCAACCTCGGGGGCGCGGCGGGACTGCCTGGGACAGCTCCCCCAGCGGGGGCTCACACCTGGTGCGCGCGGACCAGGGTGAGCATCTCGTCCACCGACCCCGCTGGGTCGGAGACCGGGAACTGCAAGGCTCGCACCACCGCCTGCGGGTCGACCAGCAGGGTCAGCCGCTTGAACCGGGTCATCCCACCGGCGCGGAAGACGGGCAGCAGCAGCCCGGCGGCCAGCCGGCCGTCCTCATCGGACAGCAACGGGAAGGGCAGTTCGGCGTACGCGGCGAAATCGGCGAGCTGGTCGGGCCGCTGGGTGCTGATGCCGTACACGCGCACGCCGGCGGTCACGAAGTCCGGATGACGCTTGGCGTAGGTGGTCGACTCCAGGGTGCACCCCCGGGCGCCGGGAATCTCCGCCCAGCCGGGCGGATAGCCGTGCGTTCCCGGCGCGTACGCCCCGGGGAACAGGTAGAGGACCGTCCACGCACCCGTCGCGGCCACCGCCACCGGTTGCCCGTCGGCGGCGGTCAGGACGACATCGGGCAACCGTCGGCCGACCAGGTCGTGCGCCCGGCGCGCCTCGGCCGAACCCGCGTCGGCCGTCGCGGTCACGTCACCGTCGCCCATCAGATGCCTCGTTCCCCACTCCTGCAGCGCGATCAGCACCGGCAACAGCCCCTCGCCCCTCGCGGTGAGCAGGTAGTCGTAGCGCGGCGGGTGTCGTGAGTACGGGCGGCGCTCCAGCACACCGTGCTCGACAAGCGCGCCGAGGCGCTCGGTCAGCGCCCGCCGACTGACACCCAGCTCGCGTTGCAGCCCGTCGAAGCGGGTCGTCCCGCCGGCGACGTCACGCACGATGAGGAACGTCCACCAGTCCCCCAGTACGCCGAGCGCCTGCGCGATGCCGCAGTCCGCATCGGCGAGATCCTCTCGCCGCACCCGCTACCTCCATTGGTCCCGTCCGACTATAGTCCGTTCCAGATTGGAACTCGCCGGCTTGACGAACGGGGGACGGCGACATTCCCGTCGACGAACGGGCCGGGGCGGGGCGGGCATGCCCGTCGCCTCGGCCCTGAGGGCGGTTCGGGGGCAACCCCCGGGGGCGCACCGGTCACCACCGGTACGCCCGCCGGGGGTCGGCGTCTCAGCTCGCGGGCGTCACGTTCATCACGTACTGGCCTCCCATGTTTCCGGGCGGCGAGAAGTTGGCCACGATGAAGGTCTCCCACCATTTCGCGCCCTGGCCGGCGACCCGCCCCACGCCCAGCTTCGTGGTGTTCTTCCAGACCAGCGCGGTGAAGTGCCCGATGGCCTTCGTGGAGTCGATGGCCTTCCCCGTGGCGAAGTCGTAGTTGCTGATCTCGCTGTACCAGGAGTCGACGGCAGCGGTCCCGGAGCCTGCCGTCGGGCCAGTCGAGGCGCCCGCCCACGACCCGTTCTCACCGGTGTCCGGTCGCAGACCCTCGTGGGTGAGATTGCCCTTCTCGGCCATGAAGGACGCCCGCGACTTCGAGTACTCCACGAGCTCCAGGTCGAGGGTGAGCAACGACGATCCGTGCCGCGCCCGCAGTTCGTTGACCTTGCTCAGCACCTCTTGCAGGAACTCGTCGTTGGTTCGATCCGCGAATCCATCTCGCATGATGTGACACCTCTTCTGAAGAAGAACGGCGGAATGTCTGCCCCTGGTGGGCGGCTCGGCCCTCGACGGCTGACACGGCGGGTCGGATGGCCATCGACAGCCTTCCATCGGCAGACACGAAAGAGCCGTCACTGAAGGTGATGGATTGATGACAGAAGCGATAACACCGGCTCTCGCCGGTGAACCGATGCGGAGATGCCGCAGCGGGCCTGGCCGCACCGCCCCAGGTGGTGACCGGGGCACCCTGGCGTGGACGCACCGTCAGCGGCACGCGGTCTCAGACCCGAACGACATCAGCGGCGTGACAGAGAATTTCCTCTTCTCTGTCACAACGGCGATTTCACACCCCGCCGTCGACCGGTGCCGTTCGCTGACGACATCGACGCTGCGTCGCCACCCGATTGCCCACCTCGTCACGACTTCGGCACACCGGCCGGCAGGTGCTCCGCCTGCAATTTCCGGCCCCGCGCGTCCCCGCGGCCCCTAGCCTGGGATCGGGACGCCCGCGCGGGCGACCCGACCGGGAGGACCGACGTGGCAGGGAACCAGGCGAACCGGGCGGCGACCCGCCGTCGCCGCCAACTGTGGGCCGGGGTCCTCGCACTCGTCGGCCTGGTCCTGCTGGTCATCGGCGTCACCGTCGCCGACGGCGTCGCGGCCTGGGTCGAGGTGGTGGTCGCCATCCTGCTGCTGGTGACCAGCTACGTCGTGCAGCGCCTGGCCCGACGGGAGACCGTCTACCGGCCCGACGAGCGACGCTGACACCACCGGCGGCCGGGCGTACACCAGATCGTCGGACGGTTGTGCCAGGCTGTCCGGCGTGGCACACCGACCCCCGATCCTGCTGATCGACGCAGCCAGCCTCTACTTCCGGGCCTACTTCGGCATACCGGAGTCCGCAGCAAAGGCTGAGGACGGCACCCCGGTCAACGCGGTGCGCGGCTTCCTCGACATGCTCGCCACCCTGATCCGGGTGCGGGGCGCCGACCGGATGATCTGCGCCCTGGACTACGACTGGCGCCCGGCGTGGCGGGTGGACCTGCTGCCGTCGTACAAGGCGCACCGGGTCGCCCCGCAGGGCGGCGAGATCGTTCCGGACACCCTCTCCCCGCAGGTGCCGATGATCCTGGAGGTGCTGACCGCTGTGGGCATCACCGCGGTCGGCGCGACCGGTTACGAGGCGGACGACGTGCTCGGCACCCTCTCGGTGACCCAGCCCGGCCCGGTGGAGGTGGTCTCCGGCGACCGGGACCTGTTCCAACTCGTCGACGACGCCCGACCGGTCCGGCTGCTCTACGTCGGGCGCGGCGTCGCCAAGCTCGACGACTGCGACGACGCCGCCGTACGGGCCCGCTACGGTGTGCCCGCCGACCGGTACGCCGACTTCGCCGCGCTACGCGGCGACCCGAGTGACGGGTTGCCCGGGGTGGCCGGCGTCGGCGACAAGACCGCCGCCCGGCTGATCGAACGCTACGGCAGCATCGCCGGCATCCTGGCCGCGCTCGACGACTCCGACTCGTCCTTCGCACCGGGCCTGCGCGCCAAGCTGGTCGCGGCCCGCGACTACCTGGGCGTCGCGCCGACGGTGGTCCGGGTCGCCCTGGACGTGCCCCTGCCGGAGCTGCCCACCGCGCTGCCGAGCGCGCCGGCCGACCCGGACCGGCTGCTCGAGCTCGCCCAACGATGGAACCTGGCCGGCTCGGCCCGCCGCCTCGTCGACGCCCTCGCCGCCCCTCGCGGCGGCGAGAAGCCCTCGACATCCCCGCAAGCGCGGTAACCACCCGACACGACCCGGTCGGGGGACGAGCGGGCGAACGCGGGATGCCGGGCTCGCCCGCCCGTTACCGTCCGCAGAGGTGGACCGGACAGGTCCATCGAGTCGAGCGGTTCCGCAGGAGTATCCCGTGCACCTCGCCGCGCCGGAGCCCGGATCGCCACGGGCCAGCGGTCCGCCGGTGCGCGACCCGGAGGGCCCACGTCGGGTCACCCTCCTCGAACTCTTCTTCGACCTGGTGTACGTGGTCGCGCTGGCGCTCATCTCACGGGGAATGGTCGACCAGCTCGACTGGCACCGCGCCGCCGAGGCACTGATCATGCTGGCCGCCGTCTGGTGGACCTGGGCGATCACCACGCTGGTCACCGACCTGTACAACCCGGAACGCACCGAGATCAAGCTGCTGATCAGCGCGGTGATGTTCGGCGCGCTGCTGATGACCACGGCGATCCCGGAGGCGTTCAACGATCGGGGGCTCGTCTTCGCCGGCACCTACGTGGCGATCCACCTCGGGCGTGGCCTGTTCCTGATGCCTGCGGTACGCCGCGAACCGCAGACCCAGCGTCGGGCGGCCCGCATCTTCGTCTGGTTCGCGGTGTCGGCGATCCCGTGGCTCATCGGCGCCTTCGTCAGCGGGGACGCCCGGATCGCGTGCTGGGCCATCGCGCTCGTCATCGACTACACCGGCTTCCGCCTCGCGTACCCGGTGCCGGGGCTCGGGGTGGTGCCCGAGAAGCAGCGCAACGTCACCGCCGAGCATCTCTCCGAGCGCTACCAGCAGTTCTTCATCATCGCGCTCGGCGACGCCATCCTGACGATCGGCACCATGTTCAGCATGGAGCACAACGAGGCCGAGAACATCGGGGCCTTCGCTGTGGCGTTCCTGACCACGCTGCTGCTCTGGCGGATCTACGTGCACAAGTCCGGCGAGCTGCTGCCGACAGCGATCCAGGCAGCCCGGTCGCCCAGCAAATTCCTGTTCAGCGCGCCGTACACCCACCTGTTGATGATCGCCGGCGTGGTCACCACGGCGGCCGGCTTCCACCTGGTGCTGCACGAGCCGACCGGGCGGACGCCGCCGGCCTGGCTGGCGGTGATCCTCGGCGGCCCGGCTCTGTTCCTGGCCGGCCGGGCCTCGTTCGAGTACGAGGTGTTCAGCCGGGTGTCGTGGTCGCGACCCGGTGGGGTGCTGGCGCTGCTGACCATCGCCCCCGGCGTGCTGTACCTGCCGCCGGTCTTCGCCTCCCTCGGCGGGCTGCTGGTGCTGGTCGGCGTGGCCTACGCGGACTTCCGGCGTAGCCACGGCAAGCCGCCGGAGGCCCCGTCACCCCCGCACTGAACCACACCCGCCTTTTATTGCGGAATCGGGCCGGCCAGCAGCCGACCCGCGTCGGGCACGTACGGCTCGACACCCAGACCGGTGAGCAGTTGATGCACCGTCGCCGTCGCCGCGGTGAGCACCGGGCGACCGAGACCGGCCTCCACCAGCGGCACCACCGCCAGTGACGGCAACTGCACGCAGGCGGAGAGGACCACGGCGTCCACGCCGGTCACGTCCAGACGACCGGCCAGCTCGACCAGACGCTCCGCGGGGATGCGCCCTACCGCCACGTTGTCCGGCTCGCAGAGGCTCACCGCGTCGGTCACCCGCACGCCGTACGCGGCGAGGTAGGCGACGACGGTCGCTGTCAACGGCGGCAGGTACGGCGCGACCAGGGCCACCCGGCGGGCACCCAGCGCCCGCAGCCCCGCGACCAACGCGCCGGCACTGGTCACCACCGGCATGTCGTGCCCGGCGCGACCGGCCGCGCGGCCCAACCGCCGCTCGGCCCGCTCGTGCGCGCCGGCGCCCTCGCACATCACCGCCACCAGACAGGCGTACGCGAGCACGTCGCAGCGGGCGTCGGCCAGCTCGGCGGCACACCGCAGGGCGGAGCGGTTCATCCGGGCCAACTCGTCGGCGGTCACCTGACGCAGCCGTACCCGACTGGCGTGGGTGGTGAAGCGGACCGTCGGATCAACGGCCTCACGCCGGCGCAGCATCGCCGGGATCTCGGTTTCCATTGTGGTGTTGGAACTGGGCACCACCAGGCCGATGCGATAGCCGCTCACACCAGTGCCCCGGCGTACCCACGGACCTGCAATCGTTCCCGGGCACCTCCGGCCAGGCGCACCTGCAGGCCGAGCGGCGCGGCGGCGCGGCGGACGTCGTCCAGGTGCAGCGATCCGTGCCGGTCCACCGTGAGCACCGGCGGTTCTTCGAGGTCACCCTCCGGCGCGTGGAACGAAAGCAGGGTGACCGAGGTGGTGAGGTAGCCCGGGTACGCGGCGCGGGCCGCGGCCTCGTCCCGGTGGACCAGCACCACCAGATCGTCGAGATGGGCGAAGTCGGCGGCGAGGGCGCCCGCCTTCCAGTGCGCCGGTTCCTCGGCAGCGCCGGTGAGATGCCGGGAGCGGTTCGCCGAGGTGATGTAGAGGTGATCCGTTCCGGTCTCGGCGAGCGCCCGCTCGAAGAAGGCGTTGGACGGGCACGTCAGCCCTGGTGCGATCACCTGGGTGGTCCGCAAACCCTGGTCGACCTGGGTGAGGTGGTCGGGAAGCCGGTCCGCGGCCGGCCCGCGGAAGCCGAACGGCCCGGCCCCGTAGAGGGCGTCCATCAGCGCCCGCACCCGGCCGACCGGCAACCGCGGCGAGATCCGCGTCCAGTCGAACATCCCGGGGATCCGGCCGATCGCTGTGGTGATGCTGCCGACCTGCTGGACCGGTCGGCCCTTGGCCAGGTTGACCCGGCGCACGGTGGCCGCGTCGGGACGCGTCACGATGACGTAGAAGTTGGCGAACGCCGCCGCGACGATCGCGCCGCCGGCAAGCGCGCGGGCCGCGACCGCGACGTCCTCGGGGCGGTCGATGTAGAGGGGCGGTGTCGGGGCGTCCATGAGTCCTCCTCGGCGGGGCCGTGAGGCAGTTCTACGTCCACTCACCCGGATGACGGCGAGGTCGGTCGCCGATCCGATAGCCGACAGGCGCTACCCGGTGCGGGCGGCGGATGCCCGGGCGGTACACAACGGCGGACGGCATCGGCCGGATGGGGGATCCGCGGGGGGTCGTAGCACGCAACCGTTAGCCGCGCGACCCGATTGGGTACAACGGCTGCACCTCAGATCCACCACATACCTCAGGAGGCAGCGATGCGCGGCACCTCGATTCTCGGAGTCATCGTCGTGATCTGGTTGGTGATCGGCGCCATCGCCGGTGGCCAGCGCGGTTACTACAGCGGCGACGACACCAATTGCGCCGAGGCCGGCACCATCCTGGTCACCATCGTGGCCGGGCCGTTGAACTACATCGGCGCCAACCCGAAGGTCGACTGCAAGCTGCCCGAGCCTTCCAAGTAGACGACAGACGCACCACGGCCCGTGCCCCCGCAGTGGGGGCACGGGCCGGCGCGGTTTCGGCGAGGTCGCTCCGGAGCCCAAGGGCCTGTTTCATAAGGGCGGTCGAGCCGAGGCGGAGTCCGGGCGGCGATCCGGCAAGGCGCGGTTTCGTTCGGATACCGGTGTTGTATCCGGACGAAACCGCAACGCCGCCGGTCGTCGTTCGGGCCCGCCGCAGGCCGGCCAGTTCTTATGAAACAGGCCCTAGCCCGTCTCCTCCCCCGACCGCGCAACTGTCGACCGGTCGCGTCCCCAGGCGGCCAGCGGCTCGAGGGCCTCGTTGAGGCGAGTGCCGTCCTCGGTCAACGAGTACTCGACGCGGGGCGGCACCTCGTCGTAGGAGACGCGGTGCACGACGCCGTCCGCCTCCATCTCCCGTAGGTGTGAGGCCAGCACCTTCTCGGTGATCCCCGGAAGCAGTCGACGCAGCTCGCCGAAGCGACGCAGGGGGTGCTCGTGGAGCGCCCAGAGGATCAGCACCTTCCACTTGCCGCCGATCACCTCCATCGCGGTGTCGATACCGCACGCGTGTCCGTCCGCGGTGCCCGGCCGGTTCACCGTCGCCATAACCACCCCTCCGACGTGCTCGCTCACCCCCTGGTGAGTACGCACTCCGAAGTGCGTACTTGATCATCTGAGGGCCGATGACCAGCCTAATCGGCATGGAACCGAACACTGTGGAGAAACCTTCCGTCACGATGCTGGGACTCGGCGCGATGGGTACGGCGCTGGCCCGCGCCTGGCTTGCCGCCGGCTACCCGCTCACCGTCTGGAACCGCACCCCTGCCCGCGCAACAGCGCTCGCGTCCGACGGGGCGAGGGTCGCGGGCAGCGCCGCCGAGGCGGTCGCGGCGAGCACCCTGGTCGTCGTCTGCCTATTGGACGACAGCTCGGTCGACGAGGTGCTGGCCGGTGTGGACCTGGTCGGCCGGGACCTGGTCAACCTGACCACCAGCACCCCTACCCAGGCCCGCGCCCGCGCGGCCTGGGCCCGCAGCCGCGGCGCCCGCTACCTGGACGGTGGAATCATGGCTGTCCCGCCGATGATCGGCGTCCCGGCGGCCGGCGCATACGTCTTCTACAGCGGCTCGCGAGCGCTGTTCGAACGGCACCGGGAGACGCTGGGCGTCCCGGTCGGCACCACCTACGTCGGCGAGGACGCGGGCTTCGCGGCCCTGCACGACGTGGCTCTGCTCAGCGCCATGTACGGGATGTTCGCCGGGGCCGCGCACGCCTTCGCCCTGATCCGTCGGGAGGACATCGACCCGGCGGCGCTCGCCCCACTGCTCGCCGACTGGCTCGTCGCGATGGTCCCGGCGGTGCACCAGACCGCCGACCAACTGCGCAGCGGGGACTACACCACTGGGGTCGTCTCCCCTCTCGCCATGCAGGTGGCCGGAACGCCGACCTTTCTGCGCACCGCCGAGCAGCAGGGCGTCAGCCCCGAACTGCTCCGCCCCTACTTCGACCTGATGCGCCGCCGCCTGGCGGAGGGCGGTGGCGAGGAGGACCTGACGGGAGTCATCGATCTGCTGGTGCGGTGAGATGCCCGGTGGCGGGAGGCGGTCCGTTGGTGCCTCCCGCCACACACCGCACACCGCCTAAGGCATCCTAGGAGGCTGGTGTGCGACTTACCGGCGTTTGTCCGCGCCGAGGCCGGGAACCGCCGATGCCTCAGTCAGCGAACGGGATCGGGAGTGTGGGCATGCAGATCGGCTACAAGCTGGCCGCCGAGGGGTACGGCCCGCAGGACATCATCCGACAGGCTGTCCTGGCCGAGCGGGCCGGCTTCGACTTCGTCGAGATGAGCGACCACTTCCACCCGTGGCTGGACGCGCAGGGACACTCGTCCTTCACCTGGAGCGTGCTCGGCGCCATCGCGGCCAAGACCAGCACCCTGCGCCTGGCCACCGGGGTCACCTGCCCGACCGTCCGCTACCACCCGGCGATCATCGCGCAGGCCGCGGCGACCATGGCGCTGATCTCCGACGGCCGGTTCACCCTCGGGGTGGGCGCCGGAGAGCGGCTCAACGAGCACGTGGTCGGCCAGGGCTTCCCCAGCGTGCGCGGGCGACACGAGCGACTACGCGAGGCGCTGGAGATCATCCGGCTGCTCTGGCAGGGCGGCTACCAGTCGTACGAGGGCCGGCACCTGCAACTGGAGGACGCCCGGATCTTCGATCTGCCGGACACTCTGCCCGTGATCGCGGTGGCGGCCAGCGGTGAGGTGTCGGCACGGCTCGCCGCCGAGTTGGGCGACGGCCTGTTCGCCACCGAGCCGGACGCGTCGATCGTCGAGCACTACCGACGCGCCCAGGGTTCGGGGCCGCGCTACGCCGAGGTGCCACTGGCCTGGGCCACCGACGAGCAACAGGCGGTGCAGGCGGTGTTGCAGACGAGCCGATGGATGGTCACCGGCTGGAAGGTGATGAGCGAGCTGCCGAACCCGGTCAACTTCGACGCGGCCAGCGCGTACGTCGAGGAGAAGCACATCCGGCAGCTGTTCGCCGTCGGTCCGGACCCGGAGCCGCACGTCGCCAAGGTCCGGTCGTACGTCGAGGCCGGCTTCGACCACATCGTCCTGCAGAACGCCGGCCCCGACCCGGACGGCTTCCTCGACTTCTTCGCCGGCGACCTCTCCGGCCGTCTGCGCGCGATGGGCTGAGAGCGGACCATCCGCTCGCCGACGAGCGGGCCAGGAGGCTGGTTTGGAGCATTCGCCGCCGGGCCGTCACCCGCATGACCATCAGCTCCACCCAGGGGTACAGCCGGCGCACCCGGCCCACTGGCGATCGGTCGATCGCTCCTGCGGGCCGGGTGCGTTCCGGACCGGTGTCCGCCACCCGGCGGGCCACCTTGCTGACGTGGTCAGCGGAAACAGTTGGGAACCGGCGCCGTGCTGTCCAGGCAGTTGCTGGGCTCGTTGCCGCTGATCTCGGTCTCGTCATCGACCTTGGCCTGGGCCTTGTCCACGAAGAGGCCGCCAGGCCGCACGTCGGAGACGTTGTCGGCCACCCGGCTCTTGAACAGCGAGACCTGGCCCATGGTGACGAAGATGCCGCCCGCCTTCTTGTCGGCGTCGTTGCGGCTGACGGCGCTACGGCGCACCAGCAGGTTGGACTTCTCGGAGTAGATCCCACCACCGTCGCCTTCGGACGTGTTGTGCGTGATGGTGCTCTCGTCGAGCGGAAGCAGGCCCTGGAAGGTGGAGATGCCGCCGCCCTTGACCGTGGCGGTGTTGTCACGGATCGTCATGCCCCGCAGGTAGAGCACCGCGTCCGAGTTGGCGATGCCCCCGCCGACCTCGGCGGTGTTACCGATCACCCGGACGTCCGAGACCTTGCTGCGCGCCGAGAAGCTGGCGAAGCCCCCGCCCTGCGCCGCCTTGTTGTCGGCGAACGTGCTCCGGTGGACCTCGGCCGCTCCCCGGTAGTTGCCGAGCCCACCGCCGTAGCTGGCGGCGGTGTTCTCGAAGAACTTCGACTTGTCCAGGGTGAGCACGCCACCGTTGAGCAGCCCTCCGCCCTTACCCTCCTTGCCGATGGCGCGGTTGCCGACGAAGGTGCTGTCGCTGATCGTCATGTTGCCGTCGTTGAAGACCGCGCCACCGCCTCCCTCGGCGGAGCGGGAGGTGCTTCCGATGATCGTCGTGCGCCGCACGGCGGCGGCGGCTCCATGGACCACGTGGATGCTGCCCCCCTCGGCTGCCGACCGGCCGTTCTTGAGGACGACGTCACTCAGGTCCAGCTCACCACCATCGCGGACGGTGAAGAACCGGAACTCCTCGGCGTCTGGGTCGCGCCGGATGGTGGCGCCCTCCCCCCGGATGGTGATGGCGTGGTAGATGACAGGCAGACCGGCCTTGTCGTCCTTCGGATCGCGCGGGGGCGCTTCGGCGTCCCCGGGGTTCTCCGCGGTGTCGGCAGCCTCGCGGGCGTCCCGGATGCCGCCGTCGTAATCGTCGGGTTGCTGGAATGCCTCGGTGAGGGTGTAGGTGCACTTGCGCGCCAGGCGAAGCTCGCCGCCACCCTCGGCGTTGGCACGGACGAGCGCCGCGATGAGCCGGTCGGAGTCGCAGGGCACCGTCACCCGGTCGGCCGCCGCAGCCGCCACGCCGGTCAGACCCGTCGTCGCCACCACCATGCCGCCAGCCACCAGACCACCGGTTAAGAACCACCGGGACCGCCGCCTGGGCCGCGCTGGGCGTCGACTCGCTCGGTACGTGAACATAGAACTTCCCTGCCCCTCGTGCATCTGACACGGCCGCCCCCAAAACAGGCGCGGGGTGGCTAACGTCCCTACCGCCACCGAAATGACGATACGACGGTCAAATGTGACAAGGCAGGCGAACGTGAATAACCTTGCGATTGCGCTTGGGCACCCCCTTCCGCCGCCCCCCGGCACAGCAGGGTCGAATCCGCCCGAAACAGCGGTTGGGGCCCGCTCCAGGCCCAGGGGCCAGCCCTTATGGCGGCCACGTCGGCGCCGAGCTCACCCGCCGACGTGGATGCCGGGTCGACGCAGCGGGTCCCGTTCGGTCCGGCGGATGATCTCCCGCACCACCGGCGGGGTGTCTCCCCGGCCCAGGATGAGGTAGCGCGCCAGGTGCGCGATCGGGCTGCCCTCCGACCACTCGAAGTGCGCGTGCGGCCGGACTCCGGTGGCGTCCCGCAGGGCCAGCAGGATCGCGGCGATCGCGTTCGGCGCGGCCGGGCTGTTGGCCCGCAACACCCGGAAGCCGCCCACCTCGATCCCGTGCACGCGCAACACCTGACTGAACTCCGACGGATCGACCACGTCGATCTCCAGGAACAGCACGTCCGCGGCCCCGGGCACCGGATTCATCCCCCGCTGCGCACGCTCCTTGATCGTGTACTCCTTCACCGACCCCTTCTGGCGCTTGTTCGCGATCAGGTGCAACTGCCCGTCGTGCGCCAGCGACTCGGTGATGAACCGACGGGCCGCCTCGTCGAACTCGATCCGCTCGGCGCGCAGCTCGGTGGTCCGGGTGACCCGGGAGACCAACGAGACCACGATGATGCCGAGGATGAACAGCGCGGAGATCGTGATGCCGTCCGGCTGTTCGATGACGTTCTCCAGCAACGCGTACAGCAGCACCAGGGTCAGCACTGTGAAGCCGATCGCGGAGCCACGCCGGTGATGACGGGCCGCGGAGATCGTCACCGCCACCGCCCCGGACACCATCATGGCCAGGATCCCGGTGGCGTACGCACCGGCCTGGGCGTTGACGTCGGCGCGGAAGGCGATAGTGATGGCGACGCTGACGACGGTGTAGACGATCACCACGGGGCGTACCGCCCGCGCCCACTCCGGCGCCATGCCGTACGACGGCAGGTAGCGCGGCACGATGTTGATCAGCCCGGCCATCGCCGAGGCGCCGGCGAACCAGAGGATGAGCACGCTGCTCACGTCGTAGACGCTGCCGAACACCTCCCCCAGGTAGGTGTGCGCCAGGAACGCCAGCGCCCGCCCGTTCGCGCCGCCGCCCGGCCGGAACTCCTCCGCCGGAATGAGCGCCGTGGTCACGAAGGTCGTCGAGATCAGGTACACCGACATGATCAACGCGGCGGTGGTGAGCAGCCGACGTGTGTTACGGATCCGGGCGGCGAGCCGGGCCTGCTTGTCCGGGCCGTCGGCCGCCACCAGGGGCATCATGCTGACCCCGGTCTCGAAACCGGACAGCCCCAGCACCAGCAGCGGGAACGCCAACACGGCGGTGAGCAGCACCCCGCCCGGGCCGCCACCGGTCGAGGTCACCGCGGCCGTCCAGTTCGACACGATGCCCGGGTCCTCGACGATTCGGGCCACAGCGACCACGACGATCACCGCGTTGAGGACCAGGAAGACCGCGACCAGCGGGATGGCCACCACCACCGCCTCGCGGAACCCGAGCAGGAACACCCCACCGAGGATGAGCAGCAGCACCACAGTCACCACGACCGGCACCACGGACCCGTGCAGGACGTCCGGCAGGTACGGGTTCTCCAGCAGGTGCACTGTGGCGTCGGCCGAGGAGAGGGTGATCGTGATGATCCAGGAGGTGGCCACGAAGCCGAGCAGCACGAGGACGAAGATCTTGCCCCGCCAGAACGGCAGCAACCGCTCCAACATCGCCACCGAGCCCTGACCGTGCGGGCTCTCGTGGGCCACCCGCCGGTACATCGGCAGCATGCCGAACAGGGTGAGCACGACGATCAACAGGGTTGCCAGCGGGGAGAGCGCCCCGGCCGCCACCGCCGCGATGCCAGGCAGGTACGACAGCGTGGAGAAGTAGTCCACGCCCGTCAGGCACATCACCTGCCACCAGGCGTGCCGACGGTTCTGTCCCTCGGTCGCCTCGGGGCCGGGCGGCTGCACCTGGTGCTGGAAGAGCCACCGGCGCAGCGGGCTGGCCGGCGGCGCCGAGCGGGCCGGGGTGGCCACGCGTTCGGGCACCACGACGCCGTGCCGGCCGCCCCGGTGTGGGCGGGCCGGGTCGCGGGCCGCCCGCAGCGCCGGGTCCGGGCCGCTCGGCGCGTGGCGGCGCCCGTTCCAGCGCCGTGGTTTCGCCCGGTGCTCGTCAGCCATCGCCAGTCCCACCCTCACAGGTCCTGATCTGACGGTAGGCGGTGACCCGGCGCCTGATCGGCGGAACCGGGTACCTGTTGGGCCTGCTCAGGACAGGTCCGCGACGGCGAGCAGCCGGGCCAGCGCGGGTGGGTCGGCGACGGTCACCGTGGCCGCCGGGTGCCGGGGCCGCCCTCCGGGCACGAGCGCCGGCACCGGTACGCCGAAGCGCAGGCAGATCCCGCCGGCCGCGCTGCTGCCGAAGGTCGCACCGCCGTCGGCCAGCGACAGGTGTGGGCCGATCGCCCGCCACCAGCGGTACGGCCCGCTCAGCTCGACGGCGGTGACGTTGTCCCGGTCGGTCCGCAGCCGCCACGGCCCGTACCGGATCATCAGGTCCCGTTCGGTGACGGCGACCCAGGCCGTCGCCGGGCGGACCCCCAGCAGCGCCAGCACTGGGCGGAACACCGGGTCGAAGCGGAACGGAAACCGGGCCACGACGCCGGTCATCGGGCGCCGGGCCGAGCGGTGGGTCGCGACACCGGGCCGCCCGGCCGCAGGGGGCCGGGCCGCGCGGGCCGGGGGCGGGCGGCGGGCCGGCGCCGGGCCAGGACGGTCATGGCGCGGGCGTACCCGATCCGAGCCCGCCGACACCCCCGGATCCGCACACCGTGGAACTGATCCCCGTTCGGCGCTCCCCCACCGCCGGCCGGCACCCCCCGGGCCGGCCGACGGCGGCAGACGGTCGACACCCCCCGGGCCGACCGGCTGTCCCCCTGCGTGACCGGCCCGACCTCGGGCGGGCACGCTGGGGTGGAACTGGTGGGACGCGCCCCCGCGCTCCGCCGCCCCCCACGGGGCGGAGCGCGGAGGCCCCCCGTCCCGGCTACTGCAGGAACGCCCCGAGGGGCGAGAGCAGCAACCGGCCGAGCGCCGCGGCGTTGTCGTCCAACCGTGTGCGCTCACACTCGCGGGCGTCCGGATCGTGCCGGCACCGCCAGATCTTCTGCGCGTTGCGCCAGGCGACATCGCGGGTGTACTCGACCAGTTCCCCCTGGTACCAGTCGTCGATGTCGCCGTTGAGCATGTCGATGAGCAGCTGCCACCGCTCCAGGTAGCCCCGACGTAGGCCAGGGATCTTGTCCGCGAAGATGTTGTTGATCTCGAGGTAGTCGTGGTGCTGGTCGCTGCCGTCGACCGGCTCCGACTCCAGGTGGTCGAACGTGGTCACCAGGGCGAACGGCAGGTCGAAGTTGATGTGCGCGTTCACCCCGGCCGCCGCCGACGGCAGCGGGCGGGCATCAGGCCCCCGCATCCGCTCGAAGAGGCACGACCACGCCTTCGGGGTGCCGGGGCTGGAGTCGGTCCACAGCCGCATCGCGTCGAAGTACCGGGCGGCGAACTCGACGTCGAGCCGGGAGAGGAAGACCGGATCGACGAAGCGGTCGTCGTACAGCCCGTCCAGCACGCTGCTGGTGATGGTCAGGTAGAGCTTGTTGAAGTCGGCCAGGGGGCAACTGTCTTCCAACGGTGGCAACCGGACCAGCATGTCCTGGAGCTTGGTCAGATGATCGACCACGGCCGGCACGTCCGCGGGATGATCGGCGAGCAGGTCGACGATGTCCCGGTGAACGGGCCCCCAGACCGGTTCGATCATTTCTCCTCCATTGTGGTCGGCGGCATCCCCCGTGCCGTCGTCGACGCGGCCCAGCCTCTCAGCCGACACCCGCCCGCCGGATCAGTAAAACGACGTATCCCGGCGCGAACACGCGCCGGGATACGTACGCAGTGATGGGTCAGGCCCGTTGGTTGCGCAACTGGATCGCGCTGGCCTGCACGCGGGTACGGACCTGGAGTTTGTCGAAGATGTGCGACACGTGCACCCCGATGGTCCGCTCGCTGATGAACAGCCGCTGACCGATCTCCCTGTTGGTCAGCCCCTCGGCGACCAGGGCGAGCACTTCCCGCTCCCGGGCGGTGAGCGCCGCCAACTCGTCGTCGGACGCCTCGACCGGGACGCCGCGGGCACCGGTGCTGCTGTCGCGCTCGTCCAGCGACACCCGGGCCCGCCCGGCCAGCTCGCGGATCTCCGAGGTCAACGGCACCGCGCCCAAGCCCTGCGCCACCCGGTACGCCTCCCGCAGGAGCTTGCCGGCGGTGGCCACCCGGCTGCGCCGAGCCAGCAGCGCCTCGGCCTGCCGCAGCCGTGAGTAGGCCGCCGGATAGGGGTGATTGCGTCGATCCCACTCGGCCGCCGACGCGGCCCACAGCTCCGGATCGCTGCCGTCGAGGCGGCTGACCTCGGCGGCGCACAGCGCCAGGAAGCCCTCCACCACCGAGCGCACCGGCCGAGCGGCACCGGCGCTCTTGCGGGCCACCCGTTCGGCCACCTCCCGCAGCCGGCGTACCGCCGTGGGGTCCACCTCCACCGTGCGGCTGGCGTGCGCCTCGGCCTCGGCGCGCAGGCCGTGCCAGACCAGCGCCGAGAGGATCATCACGTCGTCGGAACGGCTCTCGGTGAGGCCGCGCTGCACCGCCTGCCGCGCCACATCGTGCCGGCCCTCCCACATGGCCAGCCCGGAGCGCAGGGTGAGCAACGGAATGACGTGTCGCGCCCCGCCGCCGGCGAGCAGGGTCGCCACCGCGTCGAGATCCCGACCGGCGGCCTCGATGTCGCCGTAGCCCACCGACAGCCGGCACCGGGCCAGCAGCAGTTCCACGGCGTCCGCACCGGACGGTCGGTGCCGCAGGGCCGCCGCCACCACCTTCTCCGCCTCGGCCCACTGGCCCACCCGGAACAGCCCGTTGATGGCGATGGCCAGCAGCCGGGTGCCCCAGGTGCGACCCAGCCCCAGCTCGGCCACCCGCTCGGCGCCCCGCCGGGCCACCACCACGCCCTCTTCGAGGACGTTCAGCGGCCCGGTCAGCAGCTCCGCCAGGTGCAGGTACGCGCAGGCCACGTCCTCGGGCTGACCGGCACGCTCGGCGGTGTCGAGGGCGTCGCGCATGACCGCCAGACCGGCGTCCGGGTCTTCCAGACAGGCGTCGCTGAAGCCCAACGCCGAACTGGCCAGCACCACCTCGGTTGCCGAGCCCGCCACGTTCTCGGCCAACGCGAGCGCCTCGCGGGCCCGCTCACCGGCGTCGGCGTAGCGACCCAGGTGCAGCAGTAGCTCGGCCAGGCGGGCGGCGGCGCTCGCCCGGTCCCGAGGGGAGCAGTCCCCCGCCTTCAGCGCCCGCTGGTATTCCTCCTCGGCCAGCGCGGAGCGACCGGCGGCGGCCAGGTAACGGGCCCGGCGGATGTGCAGCGCGCAGCTCGGCTCGCCACCCCGCAGCGTGGCCAACTCCTCCAGCAGGGCCAACGCGCGGGCGTGCTCCCCGCAGTGGTGGGCCGCCTCGGCGGCGTTCTCGAGCAACTCGACCCGGTCCACAGTCAGCGGGCCCGGCTCGGCGGCCAACTGCAACGCCGCCGACCAGTGCCGGTGCGCCTCGGCGTAACCGTGCAGCCGCTCGGCCTCCTGGGCGGCGGCCACCGCCGCCGGCAGAGCGCGCGCCGGCTCGCCGGCCAGCCGCCAGTGGTGCGCCAGCCGGGCCTGGTGCAGCTCACCCGGCGCCGTGGTCAGCGCCTCGGCGTAGCGGCGGTGCAGCCCGGAGCGCTCGGCCGGCAGGAGCTCGTGCGCCAGCACCTCGGCCACCAGGCGGTGCCGCAGCCGGTAACCCTCGTCGGCGCCGACAAGCAGCCGGTGCGCCACCGCGGCCCGCGCCGCGGCGATCAGCTCGTCCTCCGGCATCCGCAGCACCTCGGCCAGAAGCCAGTGCTGCACCGGCTCGACCCCGGCGGCCACCGCGTGCACCACGGCGTGCGCGTGCTGGGGCAGCGCGTCGACCCGGTCGAGGAAGATCTCCCGCAGGGTCTCGGACAGGCCGTCGCGGCCGTCGCGCAGATCCCGGGCCAACTCCTCGATGACGAACGGGTTGCCACCACTGCGCTGCCACACCTGCTCGGCCGCGTCCGCGGTCAGCGTCCGGCCGACCACAGCGGCAGCGAGCGTCTCGGTGTCGGCCCGACCCAGCGGCGCCAGGTCGAGCACCCGCACCGTGCGGAGCCGACGCAGCTCGGTGAGCACCCGGCGCAACGGGTGCGCGCCCTGCAACGACTCGGCGCGCACCGCCGCCAACACCGACAACTGAAGATCACCCAAGCCGGCGAGCAGGTAGAGCAGGAGCTGCCGGGTGCTGCGGTCGACCCACTGGAGGTCGTCGAGGATCAGCACCAGCGGGCGACCCTCGGCGATCAGATGCAGGCCACGGGAGACCCGCTCCAGCAACGCGCCAGCGCCGTCCGGGCCGGCGGTCTCGTCGGCGAACATCTGCAGCAGACCTCGCACCGCCGAGGAGGTGCGGGCGGGCGAAGCGGACACCTCGGTGTCGAACCGGCGCAGCGCCTGCAACAGCGGGTGCAGCGGGGAGGCGTCGCCGATGTCCAGGCAGCTGCCGGTGAGCACGACGGCGCCCCGCTCCCGTAGGTGGTCGCCGATCTCGCCCAACAGCCGGGTCTTTCCCACACCGCTCTCGCCGGTCAGGAAGACCGCCGCGGTCTGCCCGTGCGCGGCGTCGCCGAGCAACGCGGACCGAACCGTCTGCACCAGCTCGGCCCGGCCCACGAGCGGTGCGGTGTCCACATCGCTGGCCATGCCACGCAGCCTAATCACAGTGCCCCTCACCGTTCTACGGCCGCCCATCGCTTGTGGTACTCCTCGCGTCGACTTTGCGACTAAAGGTTGCAGGTGGCCGACATACGTCGTTCGGCAGATCCCCCGTCGGCCCACTAATGCCAATCTCCGGAGGTGATCAGGCAACAGCGGGAAGAAAGGCCGGTGCGACACCCATGACCACCAGCATCATCGTCGACACGCAACGGACCGTCACCCCGCTCTGGCCGGTACCCCAGGAGAGGCGCGTCGTCACCGTCCTCTTCGCGGACATCGTCGGCTCCACGGCCCTGGTGGACCGTCTCGACCCCGAGGACGTCCGAGCGTTGCAGCGGGCCTACTTCGACACCGTCGCAGGTGTGCTGCACCGCTGGCACGGGGTGGTGGAGAAGTACATCGGCGACGCCGTGATGGCGCTCTTCGGCGCTCGGCACTCCGACGGCTTCGACGCGTACCGGGCGGTGCGCGCCGGGCTCGAGATCCAGGCCGCGCTGGACCGACGGCCCATGGTCGACGGCATCAGGCTGCGTGTCCGGGTCGGTGTCGCCACCGGCGAGGTCGTCGTCGACCTGGGCGACGTCGTCACCGGTGGGCACGGCGTGGCCAGCGGCGCGGTGATCACCACTGCGGCCCGCCTGCAGGAGTACGCCGCGCCCGGTGCCGTGGCGCTCTGCGCGGCCACCGCGCGCGCCACCGCCGGCCTGATCACCCAGCGTCAGCTGACGCCGGTGCCGGTCGCCGGCCGGGTGCCGCCGGTGCCGGTCTGGCACGCCGTCGGTCCGGTACGCCCCGGCGCCGACCGGCACGACGGCCCGTTGATCGGTCGACGCCGCGAACTGGCGACCATCCGCGACCAGGTGGGCGCGGCCATCCGAACCCGGACACCACGGTGGATCTCACTGGTCGGCCCCACCGGCAGCGGCCGCAGCCGGCTGCTGCACGAGCTGACCCGTGGGTTGACCACGGTGGACGGATTGTCGGTCCGCTGGTGCGTGGCGCACTGTCAGCCGTACCCCGATCAGGTGTTGGCGCCGGTCGCGCACCTGCTCCGCGGCCTCGCCGGGATCCGGCACAGCGACGGCCCGGCGGCGGTCCACGACCGGCTCGTCGCCGCCCTGACGCCGCTGTTCCCGCCGACCCGGGTGGCCACCGCGGTTCCGGCGCTCCAGCGGATGCTGACCACCCCGGACGGCTCGGCCGCCGCCCTCGCCGGCGCGTCGATCTGCCGCGAGGTCCTGCTGCGGCTGGCCGCCCACCGGCCGCTGATCGTGGCCGTCGACGACCTGGACCGGGCCGCACCCGCGGTGAGCCGTTTCCTGCACGCGCTGTTCGGCGCGGCGACGGAGCGCGGGCTGCCGCTGGCCCTGCTGACCGTGCACCAGCCGCAATGGGCCGACACCCGGCCCGGTCCGGCCCGTCAGATGACGATCGGACCACTGGCCACTGTGCAGTCCGGACGGCTGCTGCGCCACCTGCTCACGCGGGCCGGGCAGCCGGTGGCCCTGGTCGACCGGCTGCTGCCGCTGGTGGGAGGACGCCCCGGGCACGCGGCGGCGTACGTCACGTCGCTGGTGGACGGCGCCGACCCGGCGGCGCTCCCGCTGCCCGAGGCGGTACGCCGGGCCGTCGGCGCGGAGCTGGACCACCTCGACGGTGAGCGGCGGGCGGTGCTGATGGCCGCCGGCACCCTCGGCGGCCTGATCTCCGGGGCGGCCGTGGACCGGGCACTCGGTTGGACGCCCGGCCGGTCCGCACCCGCGCTCCGCACGCTGGTCGCCGCCGGGCTGCTGCTCCCCCATCACGTCGACGGGTACGCGTTCGCCGCTCCAGCGCTGCGCCAGGTCGCCGCCGAGCGGTTGCCCCGCGCCCTGCGCGCCGTCTTCCAACACCGACTCGCAGGCGCGCCGCACCTCGACACCGTGCACCGGGACGCCAACCCGCCCGCTGGTGCGGTCAACGGCTCGGCGGCGAGGAGTGCCGAGATCGTGCGCCTCGACACCGTCGGCGCTCGGACCGGCCGCCTCGACGCGGTCTTCGCGGCGCTGGCCTCGACCGGGCCGGGCGGTGCCACCGGCCCGACCGCGCCGAGGCGACGCAGCCCCATCCCGACGAAGGCCACCCGTCCCGCCGCGTCGGGTTCCGACGCCAACCGTACGGAGGGCCCACGCCGGCTCCGAGCCGTCGCCTCGGCGGGCGACGTACCGCCGACGCCGGCGACCCGACCTCCGCGCGGTGCGGGCGGTGACCTGTCCCGGGACATCGGACGGGCCGCAACGCCGATCCGATCCGCGCCGACGAGTTCGGCTGGGCACTGGACACCCGCCGATGCCGGGGTGGTGCGGGCAGTACCCCGCCCACCGTTGATCCGCCCACTGGACGGCCTGCCCGCCTCTGCCTGACTCTGGGCATCGGGACAGGTCAGGACGGTCTTCCGCCGAACTGCCAGTTATGCACCTCGATGTCGACGTACCGGTCGGCCGTCAGGATGGCGCGCGCCGCGTCGGGGTTCGGCGCCCGGAGCAGCGCGGCGGTGCCGAGCCAGGTGACGCCGTCGTCGGCCAGCAGCGGCCCGTACGCGATCAACTCGTCCGGGTCGGGCGGCACGGCCAGGTCGACGGCCTGCCCGGCGCCGAGCCCGAGCACCAGATACCGGTTGCCACCGGTCCGGCCGCCGGGGAAGTCCCACATGGTGCGGCCCAGCGTGTTGCGCCACCGACGCAGCAGCACGTCCCGGTACACACCGGCCTGGTAGTTGGGTTCCTCGAACGCGAATGCCCGCGCGGCGGCCCGGTCGGGCACGTCGACGATGTGCACGCTGCCGGTGGGCGTGTCGCCGACGAAGGTCGGGCCGCGGGCGATCATTCCCGCCGCGTACCGGTCCATGTACGACCAGTGCTCGGGCAACAGTTCGTCGCGCAACGTGGCCGAGCCGGGCCGGTCACTGTGGTAACAGAGAAACTCCACGCCGCATTCTCGCCGGGTGCCCCTCGTCGGCGGCGGGCCGGGTGCCGCAGTGGCCCTCCGGTACGGACGCCGAGGCCAGCAGCGCGCGCCTGCCACGTGCTGGCTGCCGGGTGTCCCGTGGGAGCGGATGAACCGCCCACCAGCGCGACTAGGATTGGTCCGTCATGCTGGTACGGGTGCTCGGGCCGCTTGAGGTCGAGGTCGACACAGGCGGGCCGGTCGACCTCGGCGGCCCCCGCCAACGCGCCGTGCTCGCACTGCTGCTCGCGGCCCGCGGTGAGGTCGTCTCCGTCGGGCAGATGATCGAGGATCTGTGGCGGGGTGACCCGCCACCCCGGGCGATCGCCTCCCTCCAGGCGTACGTCTCGCATCTGCGCCGCCTCCTGGAGCCGGCCCGCGAGCGACGAACGCCGGCCCGGGTCCTGGTCACCGCGCCACCGGGCTACGCGCTGCGGCTGCCGGCGGACGCCGTCGACGCCGGTCGGTTCGAGACGCTGCTGGCCGAGGCGCGTGCGGTCGGCCCCGTAGACCCGGGCCGGGCACGCCGGTTGCTCAGCGTCGGGCTCGATCTGTGGCGCGGTCGGGCGTACGCCGAATTCGCCGGTGAGCCGTGGGCGCAGCCGGAGGTGCTGCGGCTGGAGGAGCTGCGGCTCGGCGCCCGGGAACTGCTGCTCGACGTGACAGTGCGCTGCGGCGACGCGGCCGAGGCGGTGCCGGAGGCGGAGCTGTTGACCCGGCAGGCGCCGCTGCGGGAGGAGAGCTGGCGGCTGCTGGCGCTGGCGTTGTGGCGTACCGGTCGGCAGGGCGACGCGCTCGCCGCGCTGCGCCGGGCCCGGGCGACCCTGGCCGACCAGCTCGGACTGGACCCGGGCCCGGCGTTGGTCGAGGTGGAGTCCGCCATCCTGGGCCAGCGACTCGACCTGCTGCCACCGGTGGCGGCGACAGCGGTACGCGTTCAGCGGCAGGCGTCGGAGGAGGTCTTCGTCGGCCGGGAGGCCGAGCTGGAGGCGCTCCGGCAGACAGCCGCCGAGACGGTGGCGAACGGGCCGCGAGTCGCTCTGCTCAGCGGCGAGGCCGGGGCCGGCAAGACGAGCCTGCTCACCCGGTTTCGGGGCGAGCTCACCGCCCACGGCTGGCTGGTCGCCGTCGGCCGCTGCCCCGAGGTCGAGGGCGCCCCGCCGGCCTGGGCCTGGGTCGAGGCGCTGCGGCAACTCGCCGAGCAGGCACCCCCGGGTGACCGCGCACCGGCGCTCGCCCCGCTGCTCGGTGGGGGCGACGGCGAGCCCGGCGGCGACGTCACCGCCGGCCGGTTCCGGCTGCACCGCGCCGTCGGCGCCTGGTTGGACGCCGCAGCGGCCCGCAGACCGGTCACCGTGATCCTCGACGACCTGCACGCCGCCGACGCGGAGACGTTGCTGCTGTTGCAGAGCGTCACCGAGATGACCACCGGCACCGTCCTGTTCGTCGCGGCGCTGCGTCCCGCCGACAACACCGAGCGGCTCGCCGACACGATGGCCGTCCTGGCCCGCCGGTCACCACAGCGGATCCCGTTGGGCGGTCTGAGCACGTCCGAGGTCGAACGGCTGCTCGGCGCGCTGTCCCGCAGCACCGTCGACCCGGACACGGTCGCCGCGTTGGCCGAGCGGACCGGCGGCAACCCGTTCTACGTCCGGGAGTCGGCGCGACTGCTCGCCGCCGAGGGCACGCTCGTGGCCACCTCCGACGTGCCCGAGGGCGTACGCGACGTGCTGCGCCGACGACTCTCCCGTCTCCCGTCGACGGCCGTCTCGGTGCTGCGTCTCGCCTCGGCCGTGGGGCGGGAGGCCGAGGTGCGAACGCTCGTCGACGCCGCCGGCACCGACGAGGGCACCGTCCTGCGGGCGCTGGAAACCGGGTTGGCCGCCGGGTTGCTCACCGAACCGGCGCCCGGGCGGGTGCGGTTCGTGCACGGCTTGGTCTGCGACACCATCTACACCGACCTGCCACAACTGCGCCGCACCCGCCTGCACGCGCGGATCGCCGCCGCCACCCGTCGGATGCGGCCCGACGACTACCCCGCCCTGGCCCACCAGTACGCCCGCGCCGCGTCGGCCGACACCGCGCCGCTCGCCGTCGACTACGCCATCCGGGCCGCCGAGCTGGCCGAGCGGCGGTACGCGTACGACGCCGCGATCGAGCTGCTCGGCAACGCTGTCGAGGCCGCCGCCGCTGTCGCCGGGGACCGCGACGCGCTCCGGGTCGACCTGCTCGGGCGGCTGCTGCGCGCCCAGGCGCGGGCCGGCGCGGTGGCGGCCGCCCGGCAGACCCGCGCTCGGGCGGTCGACGTCGCCGCGGCGTCCGGCCGCGACGACCTGCTGGTCGCGGCGTTCACCGCGTGGACCGTCCCCACCCCGTGGCTGACCCACGAGTACGGCGTGGTGGACGACCGGGTCGTCGAACTGCTCACCCGACTGCTGCGCGCCGACGACCTGGACCCGGTCGCCCGCTGCCGGCTGCTGGAGGCGCTGGCCACGGAGTTGGACGGCGAGTCCGATCCGCGAGGCGTGGCCGCCGGACGGGAGGCGCTGACTCTCTCGCAGCGGCTGGACGACCCCGAGCTGCGCGCTCTCGGGCTGGCCGCGCGGCTGCGCACCATGAGCTACGAGCGGGAGGCGCCGGACCGCCGGGCCTTCGCCCTGGAGCTGCGTGACCTCGCCGACGAGCACGGGCTGGTGACCTACCGCTCGGTCGCCGAGCAGGCGCTGGGCCACTGCGCTGCCGCGCTCAACGAGCCGGACGAACTGCGCCTCAGCGTCGCCCGGCAGGGGCGGCTGGCCGAGACGTACCAGCTGAACGAGGCGCAGACGATCAACCTGTGCTCGTTGGGCGCCCTCGCGCACATCGCCGGCGACTTCGACGCGGCGCGGCGGCACTACGATCAGGTCGCCGTGCAGATGCGGCGGCAGGGTTCGCTGCACGCCGAGGCCTTCCACTACTTCTCGACCGGCACCCTGCTGATCAGCCAGGGGCGGTTCGGTGAGCACCTGGAGGCGACGCGGCGGGTACGGGGGTCGTTGGGCCCGATCGTGGACGACCTGCTGGCGCTGGCGCTGATCGGGAGCGGACGCCTGGACGAGGCGCGGGCCATGCCGATCGGGCGGCACACCTACCGCCCGGACTATTTCGAGTCGGCGCTGCTCAGCGTGCGCGGGATGGTCGTCGTGGCGCTGGGTCGACGGGACCTGGCCCACCCCGTGATCGACGCGCTGCTCCCGGTACGCGACCAACTGGCCGGTTTCTCCACCACAGCGGCGGTGGTGCGGCCGGTCGCGCTGACCCTCGGTGAGCTGTTCCGGCTGGTGGGCCGCACCGAGGAGGCGACCCTGCACTTCACTCTCGCCGCGCGGGTCGCCCGCCGGTGGGAGTCGCCGCACTGGCTGGCCGAGGCGACGGCGGCGATGGTCCGCTGACCGTCAGGGTTGGTGGATTCCAAGCCGGTTCCAAGTGGCACCGAGCATGATCAACAGATCTGTGCCAGTTGATCCCTCGGAAAGGTCACCGTTGAACCAGAACCACCGCGAAGCCATGGCCGACGTACGCGACATGTACATGGCGCACTCGGCGCTCCGTCGCGAGTTCAGCCTGCTGCCGCAGCTCGTCCGCGACGTCACCCCGGGCGACGCCACGCGCGCGGAGGTCGTCGGCGCCCACGCCGAGATGCTCTGCCACATCCTGCACCTGCACCACGAGGGCGAGGACCTGCTGCTCTGGCCCCTGCTGCTGGAGCGCGGCGGCGCGGAGGCCGCGGCGATCGTGCCCACCATGGAGGCGCAGCACCACGCCATCGAGGACGCCCACGCGGCGGTGGTCGGCCTCCTCCCCCAGTGGCGCCGCACCGCCCGCGGCGGTGAGCACCTCGCGGACGCCCTGGAGCAGCTACGCGCCGCGCTGATCGAGCACATGGCCCTGGAGGAGAGCAAGATCCTGCCGCTGGCGCAACGGCACGTCACCGCCCGGGAGTGGATGCAGCTCGGCGAGCACGGCATGAGCAAGTCCCCGAAGAAGCAGCTCCCGCTGGCCTTCGGCATTGCCATGTACGAGGGCGACCCGGAGGTGGTCAAGGCCGTGCTGGCGCACGCTCCGCTGCCGGCCCGGCTACTCATGCCGATCATCGCGCCCCGGCTGTTCGCCAGTCACGCCAAGCGGGTGCACGGCACCGCCACGCCCCCGCGCATCGGCGCCAGCGTCCGCTGAGCGAGGTCGGCGAAACTCCGCCTCACCCCTGCACATGATCGATCCGGTGACCCGGCCGGCCGGGATCCCAGCCGGCCGGGTCGCCGGGACTGCTAGCCCACTTGGCTGCCTCTGGATACCGACGCCGGCGGTGCCAACCGCGCCACGGGCGGGAGCGGCGAGATGTCCGGAGAGGCTTGGAACGCCGAGATGGCGAGCGCGGCGAAGCGCCGCGAGGCGCTGACCTGAGTAGTCGGTGAGGTCGCGTGGATACCGCTGTTGGCCATGAGCACGAGGATGACGTCGTCCAGGACGAAGTCGGGGCGGAGGCGACCGGCGTCCTTGGCGCGGCGGGCCAGCTCGTCGATCGCTCTGAGCGCGTATTCACGGCGCGCCTCGAAATCAACTGCTTTGGGAAAGGTCGATATGAGAGCTGCGGTAAAGCCTCGGTCGCGTGCGTGCAGTTCACACATTTTCTCGATCACGAGACAGAAACCGCGCCATGGATCCGAATCGGCAAGGCCCTCGTCGACAACGCCGCGACACGCGTACATCTGTTCTGTGAATGCCTCGGTGACCAGCATCTCCTTGGTCGGAAATCGGCGGTACAGGGTGGCGGGTGCGACTCCGGCCCGCCGGGCAACCTCCCGCATCGGCACGTCCAGGCCGTCAACGGCGAAGACCGCGCGGGCGGCGTCGAGGATGCGCTCGCGGTTGTCCAGGGCGTCGGAGCGAAGAGCGTGAGGCAAACGATCGGTCACGGCTCTCACTTTAGCGAGGCGGACAGCGGCGTGCGTTAGCGTCCGTCTGCATGAGGGCTTTGCAATTTTCGAAGTACGGTCCCGCGAGTGTCCTTGAGGTCTCGGAGGCACCGGAACCCCATGCCGGACCCGGCCAGATACGGGTGGCCGTTCGGGCGTCGGGTGTCAATCCGGCCGACACCTACGTTCGCGCCGGCCGATTCCAGGAGTGGATTCCGCTCCGCCTGCCGCACGTGCCCGGTGTCGACGCTGCCGGCGTGGTGGACGAGGTCGGTGACGGGGTGACCACGGCTCGGGTAGGCGACGAGGTTTTCGGGATCACGGACTACGCCCAGATGGGCGGAGCGAACGCCGAACAAGCCGTCCTGGCCGCGTGGGCACGGAAGCCGGCCGCCCTGACCTGGGAGCAGGCCGGCGGCGCGGCGGGCAACATCGAGACGGCCACCCGAGTGCTCGACCTGCTGGGCGTCAAGGACGGCACCACGCTGTTGATCGAGGGCGCGGCCGGCGGGGTCGGTACGACCGCGATCCAGCTCGCTGTCGCTCGCGGGGCGGCCGTCATCGGCACGGCCAGCGACCGCAACCACGAGTTCGTCGCCTCGCTCGGGGCGATCCCGACCACCTACGGCCCCGGGCTGGCCGAGCGTGTCCACACTCTGGTGCCCGGCGGGGTGGATGTCGTACTCGACTGTGCCGGCTCCGGTTCGCTGCCAGACCTGGTCGGCTTGGTAGCGAGCCCGGACCGGGTGGTGAGCATCGCCGACATCAACGCTGCTGCCTACGGTGTGCACCTGTCGCGCGGCTCTGGCCCCGGCGCGGACACACCGGCACTCGACGGAATCGCCGCCGCCGGTGAACTCGCCGAGCGGGGTCGTTTCACAGTGCCGGTCGCGGCCATGTTCTCGCTGGAAGAGGCGGCCGCCGCCCACGAGCTGAGTGAATCCCGCCATGCGCGAGGCAAGATCGTGCTGAAGCCGTAGGTGCCCCGCAACCTCTGTCCACCTGACCCGAGCACGCGCGGCCGACCATCCGGTGTGGTGGGCGAGCGCGGTCCGCGGGACGGGTGCTCAGCGGGCGGCCAGGAAGGCCAGCACGCGCGGCCAGACCGCCGCGGTGGCGTCCGGGGAGTGCTCGGCCAGGTCCGGGTCGGTGAACAGGTGACCCACGCCGGGATAGCGGAAGACCGCCAGGTCGGCACCGGCGTCGGTCATGCCCTGCTGCCACTCGTCGACCTCGTCCGGCGCGTCGTACGGGTCGGGGTCGGCGAGGTGCAGGTGCATCGGCAACCCGGGTCGGACCGCGTCCGGGTCGCCGCCGGTGCCGTGCAGCAGGAGCAGACCGGCGGCGGCGGGGCGTTCGGCCAGCAGCGCCCCGGCCACCCCGGCGCCCATCGAGAAGCCGGCGAGCACCGTCTCCGGTGGCAGGTCACGCAGCGCGGCCCGGGCCCGGTCCAGAACCACCTCGTGGCCGATCTTGTCGAGCAGCGCGAAGCCGTCCTCGACGGTGTCGGCTGCCGGGACGCCGTACAGGTCGGGGGTGCTGACCTGGTGCCCGGCGGCGCGCAGCCGGTCGGCGGCGGCGCGCACGGCGGGTCGCAGCCCGTACACGGAGTGGAACAGCACGACGTGTCGCATCCGGTCATCCTGCCGCAGCCGACCGGCCGTCCGGTGTGGCCACGCGGACGGGGACCATGATCGTGGTCGAGTCGTCGGGTAGCCACCCGGGGCTGATGGTGGCGAACGGTGCGCCGGATGGCGACATCGGTAGCCGGCTGAGCTGCTCTACGGGGACGGAACGGTCGGAGGCAGGTCGTCGTCTCGGCCGGTCTGAGGTAGCCCGGCCACGGTGGCGATGGCCTTGACGGCCTCGTTCAGTCCGGTGGTCTCGGGTAGGACGAGTTCGTCGGGCCAGTCCAGGACGTCGTGGGCGGCGTACCAGCCGCTCATGTGCTCGGCGGTGAACTCACTGACCTGCGGGCGGGTGAGGTGTCGGCGCAGGGTCTCGGCCAGGGACACGTCGAGGTAGCAGAACAGGGACCGGCCGCGGTGGTCGTCCCGCAGGGAGGTCAGCACGCTGCGGTAGCGGCTGCTGTGCATGATGCCCTCCAGCACCACGTGGTAGCCGTGGTCGAGGGCGATCCGAACGGTCTGCGCGATCAACGCCGGTGCTGCCCCGCCGGGCTTGTCCCGCTCGCGCAACAGGATGCGGCGCAGGTAGTCCTGCTCGACCAGGGCGCAGCCCCGGCCGTGCCGGCGTCGTAGCTCGCGGGCGATGCTGCTCTTGCCGGAGCCGGAGTTGCCCCGGACGCAGACGAGGATCGTGTCCGGGCTGCCAGTGGGTTCAGCTAGCACGCTGCGCCCTCGACGAGGGCTTCGGTGAGGCCGCCGTCAAGGTCAGTCGTGGTGTCGAGGTCGTCCGGTTCGAGGTCCGGCAGCAGGACCTTCACGTCGCCGATCGTGGTGGTGCGCATGTGTCCTCAACCTCTGTGGGCGCGGGGTGGGCACGCCATCCCTGCGGTCCGTCGTCACGACGTCACCCGCGAATCAAGAGTCAGACCAGTGCCGCCAGCCGCGCGACCAGGTCCGTCGGTGGCGGCATCGCGGCGATCTCGCGGCTGACCTGCGTGGCAGCGGTCCGCAGGCGCTCGTCGGTGAGCAGCTGGGTCAGTGCCCGCGCGGTGATGTCCCGGGGGCGTAGCGCCAGGCCGGCGCCGCGGCGGGCCACCAGCTCGGCGTTGTGCCGCCGGTCCCCCGGACCCGTGGTGGCCAGTTGGGGCCGGCCTGCGGCGAGGGCGCCGAAGGCGCTGCCCGCACCACCGTGGTGCACCAGCGCCGCGCTCGCCGGCAACGCCTCGTCGAGCGGAATCCAGCCGACCACCCGTACGTTGCCGGGCACCGAGCGGGCCGAACGTTCGTCGGGGCGGACCAGCACGATCTCGGCGTCCACCTGGGCGGCGGCGGCCACCACGGCGGGCATCGGCCCCCGGTCGCCGGGGCCGGTGAGGGTGCTGCGGGTGACCAGGATCCGGGGGCGCTCACCCGGCTCACGCAGCCAGGCTGGCAGTTCCCCGCCGCCGACATAGGACGTGTAGCGCATCGGCCAGCCGCCCTGCGTGGCGACGCTGGGTGGGGCCACGGCGAGGGCGGCGGCCGGCGCCGGCAGCTCGGTGAGGCCGTGGCGGCGCAGTGCGGCGCCGAGTCGGACGACTGTGGCGCGGACCAGGTCCCGGCCGTCGAAGAGGGCGTTCTCCTGGCGTACGGCCGGCACGTCGAGCCGGGCGGCGGCCACCGCACCGGCGACCGCGAACGGCTCGTACAGCACCAGATCCGGCCGCCACCGGGTGGCCAGCGCTACCACCGGGTCGGTGAGCTGGTCGTTGAGCGCGCCGAACAGCAGGCCGGCGCCCCGGGTGCCGGCGGTGCCGGCCATTTCCGCCCGTGCGATCAGCGGATGGCGGGGGAAGACCCGCAGCGCGATCCGGCCGAATTCGAAGCCCGGCGCGATGTCGTGCACCGGCAGACCAGCGTCGGCGGCGGCCAGGGCTCCGCCGCCGGTGGCCACCAGCACGTCGTGGCCGGCGTCGCGGAGCGCGACAGCGAGCGGCACCAGCGGGAAGACGTGCCCGACGAGCGGGGCGGAGACCACCAGCACGCGCATGGGCACGATCCTATGTCGACCACTGCCACTGCCGAGGACCCGGAACGTCGGCAGCGACTAGCCGGACGGTCGCTGGTCGACGATGCGGCGCATTTTGCCCATCGACCGCTCCACGGTGTCGGGGGCGAGGACGTCGACCGCCACGCTTACCCCGATGGTGTTCTTCACCAACTGGACCAGCGCGTCGCCGGCCCGGTCGGCGGCGTCTACGTCGATGTCGGCCCGCCGCTCCACCCGCACCGTCAGGGTGTCCAGCCGACCGCGCCGGTCGAGGACGCACTGGAAGTGCGGTGACAGCTGCGGGGTGCGCAGGATCAGCTCCTCGATCTGGGTGGGGAAGATGTTCACCCCCCGCAGGATCATCATGTCGTCGGTGCGGCCGGTGATCTTCTCGATCCGGCGCATCGGGCGGGCGGTGCCGGGCAGCAGGCGGGTCAGGTCGCGGGTGCGGTAGCGCACGACCGGCATCGCCTCCTTGGTCAGGGAGGTCAACACCAGCTCACCCCGCTCGCCGTCGGGCAGCACCGCCCCGGTGACCGGGTCGATGATCTCCGGGTAGAAGTGGTCCTCCCAGAGGTGCAGCCCGTCCTTGGTCTCGACGCACTCGGTCGCCACGCCGGGGCCCATCACCTCGGACAGCCCGTAGATGTCGACGGCGTGGATGTCCAATTGCTGCTCGATCTCGCGGCGCATGTCCTCGGTCCACGGCTCGGCCCCGAAGATGCCCACCCACAGTGAGGTGGCGCGTGGGTCGATGCCCTGGCGGCGCATCTCGTCGACGATGGCCAGCAGGTAGCTGGGCGTGACCATGATGACCTCGGGCTCGAAGTCGCGGATCAGCATGACCTGACGCTCGGTCATGCCTCCGGAGACCGGGATGACGGTGCAGCCCAGCTCCTCGGCCCCGTAATGCGCGCCGAGGCCGCCGGTGAAGAGCCCGTAGCCGTACGCGACGTGCACCCGGTCGCCGGGGCGGCCACCGGAGGCGCGGATCGAGCGGGCCATCAGTCGCGCCCAGGTGCGCAGGTCGTCGCGGGTGTAGCCGACCACCGTCGGCCGGCCGGTGGTGCCGGAGGAGGCGTGCAGGCGGGCGACCCGCTCCCGGGGTACGGCGAACATGCCGAATGGGTAGTTCTCCCGCAGCTCCGCCTTGCCGGTGAACGGGAAGCGCGCCAGGTCGTCGAGATCCCGGCAGTCGTCGGGGTGCACCCCGGCCGCGTCGAACGCCTGCCGGTAGTGCGGCACGTTGTCGTACGCGTGCCGCAGCGACCAGCGCAGTCGGTCGCGTTGCAGGGCGCGCAGCTCGTCGATGCCGGCGCGCTCGATCGGCTCCAGCTCCTCCGGACGAGGGGTGCGGTCCTGCATCGGCTGCCTCCTTGGCGCGGCGGTCCCGGTGGGGCTGCGGGTACCGTACGCCCGCTGTCGCCGGGCCCGGCGGGGCGGTCAGCGGGTGGCCGGCAGCCGGTGCAGGGCGTCGACCAGCGGCGCCAGCTCGGGGGTGGCCTCCGCCTGGGCGAGCGCGTCAGCGAGCACCCGGTCGTGGGTCGGTCGGGTCTGGGCGAGCAGCTCGGAGCCGGCCGGGGTCAGCTCGGTGTAGATGCCGCGCCGGTCGTCGGCGCAGAGGATGCGGGTGAGCAGCCCTCGCTGTTCGAGGCGGGTGACCAGCCGCGTGGTGGCGCTGCCGGAGAGCGCGGCGGCGCGGGCGAGCTGGCTCATCCGCATGTGCCAGCCGTCCTGGCGGGAAAGCGCGTCGAGCACCGTGTATTCGACGACGGAGAGGTCGTGGCCGGCCTGTAGGGCCCGCTCCAGGGATGTCTCGATCAGCCCGTGCAGGGCGGCGAGGGTGCGCCAGCCCTGCGCGCGGATCTCGACCGCGTCGTCGGCGATGCCCATGCCGGCCCTCCTCGGTGTGATCTGAACGGACCCCAGGTTACCACGCTTGCGCCGATATGAAGCGCGTGCAAGTATTTCGTTGCCGGCGCGCGTAGTTGCACGCGCCGCATATCTGACCCCTCCCGATGGGAAGACCATGTCCGTACGCCCACAGTCCCTGCCGCCCGGCCTGATCGCGCTGGCCATCGGCGCCTTCGGCATCGGGCTCACCGAGTTCGTGATCATGGGGCTGCTGCCCGAGGTGGCCGCCGACTTCGCGGTCACCGAGCCGGTGGCCGGCTGGTTGATCTCCGGCTACGCGCTCAGCGTGGCCGTCGGCGGCGTCGCTCTCACCGCGGCGGTCACCCGCCTACCGCGCAAACCCGTGCTGCTCGGCCTGATGGTGCTGTTCATCATCGGCAACCTGCTCTCCGCCATCGCCGGCGACTACGCCGTGATGATGGCCGGCCGGATCGTCGCCGCGCTCTGCCACGGCGCGTTCTTCGGCATCGGCGCCGTCGTCGCCGCCGGCCTGGTCGCACCGGCCCGACGGGCGGGCGCCATCGCCATGATGTTCGCCGGCCTGACCATCGCCAACGTGCTCGGCGTGCCGTTCGGCACCTTCCTCGGGCAGCACTTCGGCTGGCGGTCGACGTTCTGGGCGATCACCGCCATCGGGGTGGTCGCCCTGATCGGGTTGGCCCTGCTCATCCCGGCGGCCGACACCGCCAACGCCGACCGCCCGGCCGGAGGGCTGCGCGGCGAGTTGCGGGCCTTCACCCACCCGCAGGTCTGGCTCTCCCTGGTGATCACCGTCCTGGGCTTCGGTGGGATGTTCGGCGCGTTCACCTACATCGCCTACACGTTGACCGAGGTCAGCGGCTTCGCCACCAGCACCGTGCCGTGGCTGCTCGTCCTCTTCGGCGTGGGGCTCTTCGCGGGCAACCTGCTCGGCGGCCGGGCGGCCGACAGGTCACTGTCGCGCACGCTGGTCACCGTCCTGGCGGTGCTCACAGTGGTGCTCGTCGGCTTCGCCTTGACCGCCACGAATCCGGCGCTGACCATCGTCGCGCTGGTGCTGATGGGCGGTTTCGGCTTCGCCACAGTGCCGCCGCTGCAAATGCGGATCATGCGGTACGCCCACCAGGCGCCGACCCTGGCGTCCGGGGCGAACATCGCCGCGTTCAACCTCGGCAACGCGTTGGGCGCCTGGATCGGTGGGGTGACCATCGCCGCCGGACTCGGCTACACCTCGCCGATCTGGGCCGGCGCCGCACTCACCCTCATCGGTCTGGGCGTGCTCCTCGGCGCGCTACGGCTGGCCCGCCGCGACGAGCCGTCCCGGGCCGACGCGAGCCTGGTGGACGCCCCGGTCTGACCTCGCCGGAAAGACGACGCCGGGCCGGGCGGATGCCCGACCCGGCGTCGCTCTGATCATCGCCCTGCCATCTTCTCGCAATTGCAAAACATGTGCAACAAGGTCTGGACAACGCGCTCGTGCCGTAACTAGCCTGATCGTCATGAGTCCTTACATCGTGGATCCCTGGGCCTGGCAGGAGAGCTGGGACCGCCAGCAGGAGGCCTACCTCCCGGACCGGGAACACCGGTTCACCGCCATGCTCGACACCGTCGACGCGGTCCTCGACGGCCGGCCGCCGCGCGTGCTCGACCTGGCCGGCGGCACCGGCAGCATCTCGCTGCGGACGCTGGCGCGCTTCCCCGCCGCCGAGACGACAGTGGTCGACCTCGACCCGGCGCTGCTCGCCATCGCCGGCGCCTCACTGGCCGAGCGGGCCACCATCATCACGGCCGACCTCGGCACCCCCGAGTGGCGCTCCACGCTCCCCCACCAGGATTACGACGCCGTGCTCACCGCCACCGCCCTGCACTGGCTGCCGGCCGAGCGGCTCGGGCAGCTCTACGCCGAACTGCGCGACGTGCTGCGACCGGGCGGGGTCTTCGTCAACGCCGACCACATGCCCGACGACACCCTGCCGGAGCTGACCAAGCGGCTGATGGACCGGGCCCGGGACCGGCGCAACGCCCGGTACGCCGCCGGCTCGATGCTGTCCTGGTCGGACTGGTGGGATCGGGCCGGCGCCGACCCGGCGCTCGCCCCGTTGGTCGCCCAACGACACGAGATCTACCCGACCGGGCACAGCCCCGAGTGGAACCCGCCGGTCTCCTGGCACCTCGCCGCGCTCACCGTGGCGGGCTTCAGCGAGGTCGGCACGGTCTGGCGAGGCGGCCCGGACGCCGTTGTCGCGGCAGTGCGCTGACGCCACCCCTCGCCAGCAGCGCGCTGACGCCGCCCTCACCGGGAGGTGACCGACGTCGCCGTCGCCGGCACTAGGCTGAGGAGCCGTGCCAGAGCCGTTCGAGCCGCGTACCGACCCCGACGTCGACCTGCGCGTCCCCGCCGACCGCCGCGAGCTGACCGCGCGTCCCGCGACGATCCTCGCCGCGATCGCGGCCGGCGGGGTGCTCGGCGCGCTGGCCCGGGCCGGCCTGCAACACGCCGTTCCGCACCCACCGGCCGGCTTCGGTTGGGCCACGTTCACCATCAACACGTCCGGCTGCCTCCTGATCGGCGTGCTGATGGCGGTGCTCGGGCACCTCGACGGCGGCCCCCCGTTGGCTCGTCCGTTCCTCGGGGTCGGGGTGCTCGGTGGTTTCACCACCTTCTCCACCTACGCGGTCGACGTCCAGCAGGCGATCGTCGCGGGCGCACCGGGCACCGCGCTGGCGTACCTCGCCGCGACGGTGCTCGGGGCGCTCGTCGCGGTCGCCGTGGGCGACGCCGTCACCGCCGGGCTGCTGCGTCGGGTGACCCGATGACAGTGCTGCTCATCGCCCTGGGCGCGGCCGTCGGTGCGCCGTTGCGCTACCTCACCGACCGGGCCGTGCAGTCCCGGCACGGCTCGGCGTTCCCCTGGGGGACGCTGCTCGTCAACGTGTCCGGGTCGTTGCTGCTCGGCGTCCTGGTCGGGTGGCCGGCCAGCCCGTCCGTCAGCGCGTTGCTCGGCACCGGGTTCTGCGGCGCGCTGACCACCTACTCCACCTTCAGCTACGAGACGCTGCGGCTGACCACTGGCGGTCATCGGCTCCTCGCGCTGGCCAACGTGCTCGGCAGCGTGGCCGCCGGGCTCGCCGCGGCTACCGTCGGCTACGCGGTGGCCCGTGCCCTGATCGGCTGACCGCACACCAGCCGCAGCGCGCCCGTCTCCATCCCCAGCGAACGCCTGACCAGCGACGATCCACCACACACCGAGGGTATATACGCGAGGTATACCCTCGGTGTAGTCTGCTGGCATGAGCGTGCCACTGACCCTCCTCGGACTCCTCGAACGCGAGCCCAGCCACGGTTACGACCTGAAGCGCGACTACGACGCCTTCTTCGGCCGGGGCAAGCCACTGCCGTTCGGCCAGGTCTACTCCACCCTGAGCCGACTGGCCCGCGACGGCAAGGTGGTGATCAGCGACGTCGCCCCGGGCTCCGGCCCCGACCGCAAGCGCTACATCATCACCGACGTCGGCGCGACCGAGGTCGAGCAGTGGCTGACCCAACCGGTCGACCCGGAACCGCATTTGCAGACGGTGCTCTTCGCCAAGGTCGTGCTCGCGCTGATGCTGGACCGCCCGGCCGCCGAATACCTCGACACCCAGCGCAGCGCGCACCTGCACCGGATGCGGGAGCTGACCGAGATCAAGCGCGCCGGCAGCCTGGTCGACGCGCTGCTCGCCGACCACGGCCTCTACCACCTGGAGGCCGACCTCCGATGGATCGAGATGACCGGCGCCCGCCTGGACGCCCTGCGGAAAGAGGTACGGCCGTGAGCGTCGTGATCGAAGCGCGCGACGTCGAGTTCTCCTTCGGTCAGACCCCCGCCCTGCGCGGCGCCAGCGTCGCCGTGGAGGCGGGCGAGATCCTCGCCGTCATGGGCCCCAGCGGTTCGGGCAAGTCCACCCTGCTGCACTGCCTGGCCGGCATCCTGGTGCCCGACTCCGGCGAGATCCTCTTCGACGGGGCCCGGGTGCACGCCATGGCCGAGACCGAGCGCAGCAGCCTGCGCCGGGACCGGTTCGGCTTCGTGTTCCAGTTCGGTCAACTCGTCCCCGAGCTGACCGCTGTGGAGAACGTCGCGCTGCCGCTGCTGCTCAGCGGCGTACACCGCAAGCAGGCGCTGCCCAGGGCGCGAGCCTGGTTCGCGCGCCTCGGGCTGGACGGCCTGGAGCAGCGGCGCTCGGGTGAGCTCTCCGGCGGGCAGGCGCAACGGGTCGCCCTGGCTCGCGGCCTGGTCGCCGAGCCGCAGGTGCTCTTCGCCGACGAGCCGACCGGCGCGCTCGACTCGCTCACCGGCGAGCAGGTGATGGACCTGCTGGTCGGGGCCGCCCGCGAGCAGGGCACCACCGTCATCCTGGTCACCCACGAGCCGAGGATCGCGGCGTACGCCGACCGCGAGGTCATGGTCCGCGACGGGCGCGTGAACGCGCCGGACCGGATCGCCTCGTGATCCGCTTCGGGCTCCGCCTCGCCGTGGCCGGCGGCCGTGAGGCGCTCACCCGCCTGATCGTCATCGCCGCCGCCGTCGCGGTCGGCAGCGGTCTGCTGCTGACCACTCTCGCCGGGGTCAACGCTGTCAACTCCCAGCTCACCCGGTACGCGTCGGTCTATCCCAACGCCTCGACGGGCGGCGACGCCGATCCCCTGTGGTGGTCGACGCGCGAGGACTACTTCCACGGCAAGCAGATCATTCGGATCGACGTCGCGGCCACCGGGCCGAGCGCCCCCACTCCGACCGGCATCCCGAGCACGCCCGGCCCCGGGGAGTACTACGCCTCCCCCGCCCTGCGCGACCTGCTGGCCGCTCACCCGGCCGACGAACTCGGCGAGCGCTATCCGGGGCGCGCCGTCGGCACCGTCGGCCCGGCCGCACTTACCTCACCGGACACCCTGCTCGTCATCATGGGTCGCACCCCCGACGAAGTGGCCGCGCTGCCCGCCGCCACGAAGCTCACCCGCGTCGGCGACACCCCCGCGCTCCCCGAGACAACGATGAACCTCATCCTGGGCGTGATCGCCGGCGGGCTGCTGTTCCCGTTGCTGATCTTCGTCGGCACCGCCACCCGGCTCAGCGCGGCCCGCCGGGAGCAGCGCTTCGCCGCGATGCGCCTGGTCGGCGCCACCCCGAGGCAGATCTCGGTGGTCGCGGCGGTGGAGGCGACTACCGCTGCCGTCGTCGGCACCGCCGTCGGCTTCGGCCTGTTCTACGCCTTCCGCGGCCCGATGGCTGGCATCCCGTTCACGGGCATGCCGTTCTTCCCCAGCGACATGTCGCTGGGCCTGCTGGACGTCCTGCTCGTGGCGCTCGGCGTCCCGGCCGGCGCGGCCGTGGCGGCCCAGGTCTCGTTGCGCCGGGTACGGATCTCGCCGCTGGGCGTCACCCGGCGGGTCACACCCCGGGCGCCGCGCGCGTACCGGCTGATTCCGATGGTGCTCGGCGTCGCCGTGCTGCTCTTCGCCATCGGCTTCCGGCCCGAGACGTCCGACGGCCAGGCCGCGGTGTTCCTGCCCGGACTGCTGCTCATCATGGCCGGCCTGGTCTTCGCCGGCCCGTGGCTGACGATGGTCGGCGCCCGGGTGATGGCCCGGTACGCCAACCGCCCGGCCACGCTCATCGCCGCGCGTCGCCTCGCTGACAACCCGAAGGCCGGCTTCCGGGCGATCAGCGGCATCATGCTCGCGCTCTTCGTCACGAGCGTGTCCGTCGGCGTGATCACCACGATCGTCGCCAACCGCGGCCCGGCACCGGTCGGCTCGACCGAGGCGGGACAGGTGTCGCTCTACCTTCCTGAGGATGCACCGGCGACGCCTGACTCGCTCTTCACCGACCTACGCTCGATGACCGGCGTGCGGTCGGCCTTCGCGGTGCGCGAGAACCCGGACTGGATGAGCGCCAGCGAGCCCGGCCTGATCGCGTGCGCCGAGATCCCGAGCGCGTACGGCCGGTGCGCCGAGGGCGCCACCGTCGCCGAGGTAGCGACGGGTCTCATCCCCTTCCGGGAGTCGGCGTCGTCCACCAGGGTCTGGCCCGCCGCATCGGTTCCACTCGGCGAACTCCAACAGCTGCCGGTGATGTCGATCGTCGTCGACACGGACGGTTCCGCCGCCACCATCGAGCGCTCGCGGACCGTGCTCGAGACCGCCCTGCCGGCCTTCCGGGTGGCGCCGAACGTGCCCGGTGACTTCGAGTCGGAGTTCGCCAACACGCTACGCGGCTGGGAACAACTGGCAAACGTCATCATCATCGCCAGCCTCGCGCTCGGTGGGTGCAGCCTCGCGGTCAGCGTCATCGGCGGTCTCACCGAACGCCGACGCCCGTTCAGCCTGCTGCGCCTCAGCGGCGCTCCGGTGCGCGTCCTGCGCCGGGTGGTGGCGTTGGAGAGCGCCGTGCCGATGCTCGCCGTCGCCGCCGTCGCCATCGGCATGGGCCTCCTCGCCGCCCACCTGTTCCTGCGGGCACAGATGGGCTACACCCTCGTCGCGCCGCAGCCGGGCTTCTACGTGATCGTCGTGGTCGGGTTGGCAGCCTGCCTCGGCGTCATCGCCTCCACCCTGCCGCTGCTGGAACGCATCACCGGGCCGGAGACCGCCCGCAGCGAGTGATCGTCAGGCCGTCGGCCCGGTGGTGGTGAGAGCCACCACCGGGCCGAGGACGAAGACAGCGGGTGGGCCGATGCCCTCCCGGGCGGCGACGGCGCCGATCTCGTCCAGCCGGGCGGGCACCGACCGCTGGGCGGGCAGCCCGGCGTCCTGCACGGCCAGCACGGGGGTCTCCGGGGCGCGACCGTGCTCGATCAGCACGTTCGCGATCTTGGCGATGGTGTCGACCGCCATCAGCAGCACGACGGTGCCCCGGGCTCGGGCCAGCGCCGCCCAGTCGACGAGAGAGTCGGGGTGCCCGGGCGGCAGATGCCCCGACACGACAGTGACGTCGTGCGCCACGCCCCGATGCGTCGCCGGCACGCCCGCGAGAGCCGGAGCGGCGAGCGCACTGCTCACCCCGGGCACCACAGTCACCGGCACCCCGGCCGCCGCGCAGGCCTGCACCTCCTCGTGGCCGCGCCCGAAGACGTACGGGTCACCACCCTTGAGCCGGACCACCCGGCGACCGGCGCGGGCGTGCGACACCAGGGCCTCGTTGATCGCCTCCTGGGCCATCGACGGGCCACGGGGCACCTTCGCCGCGTCGACCACCAGCACGTCGGGGCGCAGCCCCGCGAGCAACCCCTGCGGGGCGAGGCGGTCGACCACCACGACGTCCGCCGCGTCGAGCAGCGCCTTTCCGCGTACCGTGATCAGGTCGTCGGGCCCCGGCCCGCCGCCGACCACGGCGACCGAGCCGTGGTCGTGCCCGTGGTATGCGTGCCCGTGGTCGTGGTGGTCGTGCCCGTGATCGTGATGGTGGCCGACCGGGTCGTCGGGGTGGTCGTGCGGGCGTTGCGGGCGACCCACCTTGTCCGCGAAGCCGGGCATCAACACCCGGTAGGCGCAGGTGTCGCAGTTCATCCGGATGTCCCCGCCCAACGCCTCGGCGTACCGCTCCCCGACGAGGTCGGCGAGGGCGTCACAGTCGCCGATCACCTCGGCGACGCGGACGTCCAGGTCGGGGTGGGCGGCGGCGAACTCCGCCGACTGGGCGACGATCCGGTCCGGCAGCACCCCGGCGAACAGGAAGTAGGGAGCCACCACGATCCGCCGCGCGCCGAGACGGCGCAGACGCTCCAGCACGGCCGGCACCGACGGCTGCGCCAGGGAGATGAACCCCGGCTCCACGCCCGCGTAGCCGCGTCCCTCCCAGAGCAGGCGGGCGACCTTGGCGACCTCGGCGTTGGCGTCCGGGTCGGTGGACCCCCGACCGATCAACGCCACCCACGTGTCGGCCCGGCCGGCGCCGGACAGCTCCGTGTCGGCCCGGCCGGCGCCGGACAGTGCGGCGTCGATGCGCTGTTCGAGGGCTTCGTGCAGCAGCGGGTGGGGGCCGAGCGGGCGGCCGTAGCGGTAACTCAGCCCGGTGTGGCGCTGCTGCTCCCGGGCCATCGCGGCGGGGATGTCGCCCTTGCCGTGACCGGCGCCGGTGAGCACCAGCGGCAGCGCCACCAGCGCCCGGTGCCCCCGGGCGACGAGCGCGCCGACCGCGTCGGTCAGCGGCGGGCGGGACAGCTCGATGAAGCCGCCCTCGACGTCGCCGATGTCGCCGCGACCGCGGACCCGCTCGACGAGAGCGGCGAACTGCTCGACCCCGGCCGCGCTGCGCGTGCCGTGCCCGACGATGACCAATCCGGTCATGACTTCTCCTCGACGTAGAGCAGGGCGTTGAGGGCGGCGGCGGCGACCGCCGAGCCACCCTTCTCCCCCACGTTGGACACGGCGGGCAGGCCGCTGGCCCGCAGCGCCGCCTTCGACTCGGCGGCGCCCACGAAGCCGACCGGCAGGCCGACGACGAGCGCCGGTGCGGCATCCACTGTGAGCAGTTCGACGAGCGCCGTGGGCGCGCAGCCGACCACCCAGACCGCTCCGGTCCCGACCCGCTCCACTGCGATCCGGACGGCCGCCGCCGAGCGGGTGATGCCGGCCGAGCGGCCCAGCGCGGCGGCGGCCGGCTCGGCGACCGGGCAGACCAGTTCCAGGCCGGCGCGGGTGATTCCGGCGGCGACCATCGCCACGTCGGTGACCACTGGCGACCCGGCGCGCAGCGCCGCCAGCCCCGATTCCAGGGCGGCCTCGTCGCACACCAACTCGTCGACGTACGCGAGGTCGGCGCTGGCGTGCACCACCCGCTCGGTCACCGCGCGGCTCAGCGGCGGCAGGTGCGACAGGTCGACGCGCTCGCGCAGGATGCGGTACGACTCGGCCTCGATGGGGTGCACCACCCGGCTCATCGGGCTCCTTCACAACGGTCGGGCTCGACGACGCGGATCGCGTCGACCGGGCAGATCTCCAGGCACTCCAGGCAGCCGGTGCACAGGTCGGCGCGGACCGTGAGGCCACCGGCGACCGGGCGGATCGCGTGCGTGGGGCAGGTGAGCAGGCAGGCGCCGCAGCCCTGGCAGGCGTCGATCGTCACGAGCGCCATCGGTACCCCCGGGGTGTGACCATCCGGCCGGCGACCAGCCGGGTGTCGCTGCTGCCCACGACCACGACGCTGTACATGTCGACGATGGCCGGGTCGAGCGTGGCCACCGTGGCGAGGTGCACCTGTTCGCCGGGGCGGCTGGCATTGCGCACCACACCGACGGGGGTGTCCGGTGGCCGGTGCGCGGCGAGGATGCCGAGCGCCTTGCCGAGCTGCCAGTCGCGGGCCCGGCTGCGCGGGTTGTAGAAGAGCGTCACGAAGTCACCCTCGGCGGCGGCGGTCACCCGCCGCTCGATGACGTCCCACGGGGTGTGCAGGTCGGACAGGCTCACATAGGCGTGGTCGTGGCCGAGCGGTGCGCCGAGCAGCGCCCCGGCGGCCAGCGCCGCGGTCACCCCGGGCACGCCGACCACGTCGATCCGCTCGTCGGCGTACTCCAGGGCGGGGCTGGCCATCGCGTACACCCCGGCGTCGCCGGAGCCGATCAGTGCGACCGCCCGGCCGGCGGCGGCCTCGGCAACGGCGGCGCGCGCCCGCGCCTCCTCCGCGCCCAGCCCGCTGGAGAGCACCCGGGTGCCGGGGCGGAGCACGTCGCGGACCTGCTCCAGGTACTGGTCGAGGCCGACCACCACGGCGGCGCGACGTAGCTCGGCCACCGCGCGGGGGGTGCGCAGGTCGGCGGCGCCCGGCCCGAGGCCGACGACGGCGAGCCGGCCGCGTGGCGCGTGCCGGGCCACCGCGACGGTGGCCATCGCCGTCGCGGTCTTGCCCACCAGCAGCGTCGCGTCGTCGGCCCGGCCGTCCGGGCCGAGCAGGGCCGCGGCCTCCGCCACGCTCGGCGTGCCGACCGCGGCCCGGACCACCTCGCTGGGGTGCGGCACGTCGACCGCCGCCAGCCGCGCCGCCGGCCAGGTCACCAGGGGTACGCCGAGCGCGTCGGCGGTGCTGCGGATGCCCGCCTCGTCGGCCTTGATGTCGGCGGTGGCCAGGCAGCGCAGGCTCGCTGGGTCGAGGCCGGCCTCGGCCAGCACCCGGTGCAGCAGCTCCGCCACCTCGGCGGCGGGTACGCCCCGACTCGCCCCCACGCCGGCGACCAGCGACGGCGGCCGCAGCACGGCGGTCCGTTCGTCGGGTGACACGACCCGGTCGGTGACCAGCAGCCGGTACCCGGTGTCCGTCGGGTCCTCGTCAGCGGCGCGCACGTTCGGGGGCAGGGCGGGCAGCGGCCAGTCGGCGTCGGCGATCAGCCGGACCGGCTCGCCGTCCAGGATGGCCCGGGACACCGTGGCGACAGCGCCCTGCACGGGCCAGCCGAGGGTGTCCAGCCCCGGCAGGTCGACAGCGTCGGTGGCGGTGGTGATCACCGGTCGGGCGTCCAGCAGGGCGGCGACCTGCTCGGCGAGGTCGTTGCCCCCGCCGGCGTGCCCGCCGAGCAGCGCCACGGCGTGCCGGGCCGCCTCGTCGACGACCACCACCGCCGGATCGGTGCGCTTGTCGTCGAGCAGCGGCGCGACGATCCGCACCACAGCCCCGGTGGCCAGGAACGCGATGACCGCGTCACACCCGGCCCAGGCGGTCCGCAGCGCGTCGGCGACGGTCTGTCCCTCGACCAGCCGGGCGTGCGGCCAGGCGGCGGTCAGGATGTCGGCGTGCCGGCGGCCGGCGGCGGTGGCCGCCACCAGGCCGATCCGGGCGGGCGGGTTCTGGTCGGTCACTGGCCCTCCCCGGTGAGGACGACCACCGGGTTGGTGGCCGCGAGGCGGATCGACCCGCCGGGCAGGTCGGCGAGGCGGGCGGCGGAGAGCTGGCTGCCCTCGACCGTGTAGCCGGCGGCGCGCAGCAGGCCCACTGCCGGTGCGACCCGGTCCAGTGCGGCCAGGGTGAGCACCACCCGCTCGGGTTGGCGGGACACCACTGCGGTGAGGACGTCGACACCGCCACCGCCGACGAAGACCGCGTCGGGCTCGGGGAGGCCGGCCAGCGCCGCCGGCGCACGTCCGGTAACGAGCCGGACGTGTACGCCGTGAGCGGCGGCGTTGGTCTGGACGGTCGCGCCGGCGCCGGGGTCCTGTTCGACGGCGAGCACTGCCGCGCCGAGCAGCGCGCACTCGATGCCGACCGACCCGCTGCCCGCCCCGATGTCCCAGATCAGCCGACCCAGGCGGGGGCGCAGGCGGGCGACGACGAGGGCGCGCACCTCCGACTTCGTGATCATGGAGTCGCGGTGGGCGTACCGGGCCTCCGGCAGCGCCCAGCCTCCGGCTGGCGCGGCGGCGGGCTGGTTGTCCGACCGCATGCCACCGGGCGCGACCAGAGGAGCGGCGTCGGGTGCGGGGTCCGCTGCGTCGGGGGCGGGTTCGGTGGCGTCGGGGGCGGCGAGGCTGAGCAGGACGTGCGGGTCGGCCCAGGTCTCGGCGGCGGCCTGCTCGGGGGTGACCGCGCGGATCCGTTCGGCGGCGGTGCCCAGGTGCTCGGCGACCAGCAGACGGCGGGACCAGCCGACCAGGCCGGCGCCCAGTTCGGCCGCGCCGGCGCCGGGCGCGGTGAGCACCGCGACCAGTGGCAGCGCCCGACAGGCGTTCACTGCGGCTCGGGGGTCGCGCCCGTGCGCGCTGACCACCGCGGCGCCGTCCCAGGGCAGCCCGGCGCGGGCGAACGCTGTGGCCACACTGGACACCGCCGGCACCACCCGCAGCGGCAGCCCGGCCGCGCGCAGCCGCCGGACGATGCCGAACAGGCCGGGATCGCCGCTGGCCAGCACCACGGCCGACACCCCGGCGTCGACGGCCTCGGCGAGGCGGCGCAGGGCGGGAGCGAGCGGCCCGAGGGCGACGGTGTCCGCGACGGCCGGTACGGGCACCGCGGCCAGGTGCCGGGCGGCCCCGACCACCAGCCCGGCGGCGGCCAGCACCGGGGCGAGCGCGGGGTGCGGCGGTGCGCCCGCGGCGTCCAGGCCGACCACCGTCACGCCGCTCACCGGGGCCACCGGCCGGACGAGGCGACGACGTGCGCTCCGGCGAAGTCGACCATCGCCACGTCGACGGTGACCGTGGGCCCGGCGAAGCGCCGCAGCACCTGGCGGACCCGCTGGCAGAGCAGGTCGCCGGCCGGGGCGAGCAACCCGGCGGCCTCCCACAGCTCGTACGCGTGCCGCCCGGTGTTCGCCTCGGTCACGGCGGCGACCAGCGACGGGTCACCGCCGGCCTCCGCGGTCACCGCGCCGAGTAGGGAGAGGTCCACTGTGGAGCGGGTGTAGTGGGTCATCAGGATGCCGGCCGCCAGTTTGGCGAGCTTGCCGGCCATGCCGACGAAGACCACACCGGTCATGCCGTCGCCCACGGCGGCGGTCACCGCGGCCCCGGTGAAGTCGCCGACCTCGACGAAACAGACCTCGGGCAGGTCGGGCAGGAGCGCGCGGGCGGCCCGCTCGGTACGCCCGCCGGTGCAGAGCACCACTGTCGGCTCGCCCTGGGCGGCCATCACGTGCACGGCCTGCACGACGCTGGCCCGCCACGACGCGGTGGAGAAGGGACGGACGATGCCGGTGGTGCCGAGGATCGAGATGCCGCCGAGGATGCCGAGCCGACGGTTGGTGGTCTTGCGGGCCATGATCTCGCCGCGGGGCACACTGATCACCACCCGGACTCCGACCTCGCTGAGGTCGACCACCTCGGCCACCGCCTCGCCGATCATCCGGCGGGGGGTGTCGTTGATCGCTGGGCCGCCGACTGCGAGCCCGAGGCCGGGCTTGGTGACGGTGCCGACGCCGGCACCACCGGCCAGCCGCAGGCCGGGGACGTCGGTCCAGTTCACCGTGGCGGTCAGCTCGGCGCCGTGGGTGACGTCCGGGTCGTCCCCGGCGTCCTTGACCACCACCGCTTCGGCCCGGACCGGTGGGGTGCCGGTCACCTCGCAGCGTTCCACCGGGAAGCGCACCCGACGTCCGGCGGGCAGGCCGATCTCCACCTCCTGCTGGGGGGTGCCGGTGACCAGCGCGGTGACAGCGGCCTTGGCCGCCGCCGTGGCGCACGCGCCGGTGGTCCAGCCGGTGCGCAGCGCGGTGGGCCGGACCTTCGCGGTACGCGGCAGGTCCGGCTCGCGCAGCGGCGGCTCGGCGTACGTCATGGTGTGTGCCCCGGTGTGGCGGTCCCCCCGGTACGGGCGCCGGCCTGGCGACGCAGTTCGGCGCGGGCGGCCGGCTCGGCCCGGCGGAAGGTGTGGAAGTGCCCGGGGTGGTAGAGGTGCGAGCGAGTGCCCTCGGCGGCGAGGGCCGGGCCGACCAGGAAGAGGGTGTGCTTCCACAGTTTGTGCTGCTTGACCGTCGCCTCCAGCGTGCCGACGGTGCATCGCACCACCAGTTCGTCGGGCCAGGTCGCCTGGTACGCCACCACGGCAGGGGTGTTCTCCGGGTAGCCGCCGGCCAGCAGCTCGGCCTGCACCTGCCCGGAGCGGGCGGCGGACAGGAACAGCGCCATTGTGGTGCCGTGCCGGGCGAAGTCACGGACCCGCTCGCCGGGCGGCATTGGGGTCTTGCCACCTTCGAGGCGGGTGAGGATCACCGACTGGGCCACCTCGGGCACTGTCAGCTCGCGCCCGACGATCGCCGCGACGGCGGTGAACGAGGACACCCCGGGCACAATCTCGACGGCCAGGTCGAGCGCCCGGCACACGTCCAGTTGTTCCTGCACCGCGCCCCACAGGGCCGGGTCTCCGGAGTGGATCCGGGCCACGGTCAGCCCCTGCTCGGCGGCGCGCCGGTAGAGCGGCAGCACACCCTCGATGGGTAGCTGCGACGAGTCGACGATCTCCGCGCCGGGGCGGGCGTGGTCGAGCACGTCGGCGTGCACCAGGCTCGCCGCCCAGATCACGATGTCCGCCTCGGCGATGACCCGCGCGGCCCGCAGTGTCAGCAGGTCCGCGGCCCCCGGGCCGGCTCCGACGAACCACACCTTGCCGTCGCTGGTCACAGCTTTCCTCCTCGGTGCTCGCGGCGGGCCGGAACCAGCAGCGTCGACAGGTAGGGCAGGTCGTGCTCGGTGTCGCCGACCGGCCCGACGCGTTCACCGGGCAGCCCCAGGCTGCGTCCGAGCACGGCGTCGGCGAGGCGACCCTGCCGGCGCAGCTCGGCGAGCAGTTCCGGGTGCCGACGCCAGCCCTTGTAGGCGACGACGGTGCCCGGCCCGGCGAGGGCGTCGGCGAAGAGCGCCAGGCCGGCGGTGGCCGGCAGCAGGGTGAGCGGTTCGCGTCCCTCGCAGAGCGGGATGCCGCTGCGGGCCGCCAGCTCCTGCATGGCGGTGACGCCGGGCACCGTCGCCACCCGCACCGTCGGGCGCAGCGCGCGGACGCTCTGGGCCAGGTAACCGAAGGTGGAGTAGATGTTCGGGTCGCCGATGGTGGCGAACGCGACGGACCGCGCGCCCGCGTCGATCGCCTCGACCACCACCCGGGCGGCGTCGTCCCAGGCGGCCGCCCGACGCGCGGTGACCCCACCCCGGTCGTCCAGCGCGAACGGCAGCCGGCGCAGCCGCTCCGGCGTGACGTGGGAGCGCACTGTCGCCTCGGCCCGCCCGACGTCCGCGCCCGGCGGCGTCGGGCCGGCGGTCACGGTGGGCGCGACCCGGTCCGCCATCACGGGTACGAAGACCACGTCGGCCTCGCGCAGCAGCCGCACCGCCTTGACGGTGAGCAGTTCCGGGTCGCCCGGGCCGACGCCGACCCCGGTGAGCGTGGCGTCGGCGCTCATCGGCACGCCTCGACCAGTCGCCGGGCGGCGTCCGGGTGACCGGCCCAGTGGGTGTGCAGGTAGGACGCGTGCACCCGACCGGTGACGAAGCCGTGCTCGGTGTCGTTCCAGCGCCACGCCGACGCGTCGCCGTGCCCCGGGTCGGTGGTGGTGCGGTGGAACTCGTGGCCGCGAACCGGCTCGCCGGCGCGCGCCACCGGGGAGTCGGTGACGGCGAGGGCCTCCCGGTAGCCAAGGGTGAGCCGGTCGGTCATCCGGGCGGTCAGGTCCAGCCGGCCGCACATCGGTACGCCGTCGAGGGACCGCCCGAGGTAGAGCAGTCCGGCGCACTCGGCCACGATCGGCCCGTCGAAGTCGGCCAGTTCGGCGCGGAGCGCGGTGTTGTCGGCCAGCGTCTGGGCGTACGCCTCGGGGAAGCCGCCGCCGATCACCACCGCCCGGGTGCCGGCGGGCAGCGCCGCGTCACGCAGCGGGTCGACGGTGACGACGTCCGCGCCGGCCGCGGCGAGCAGTTCGGCGGTCTCCGCGTACGAGAAGGTGAAGGCCGGACCACCGGCGAGGGCGACGCGTGGTCGCTCGACGCCGGCCGGCCCGCCGACTGCGGCGACCGGGTCCCAGGCCGGGGTGGTCAGCGGCGGGGCGGTCCGGGCCAGTTCGAGCACGGCGTCGAGGTCCACAGTGGCCTCGACCAGTTCGGCGAGCGCGGTGACGATCGCGACGGATTCGGGTGCCCGCTCGGCGACCGGCACCAGTCCGAGGTGCCGGGCCGGCGCGGCCACCTCGGCGGCGCGGGTGACAGCGCCGAGCACTGGCACGTCCACCTCGGCGAGGGCGTCGCGCAGCAGCGTCTCGTGCCGGGGTGAGCCGACCCGGTTGAGGATCACCCCGCCGATCCGTACCGCCGGATCGAACGCTGCCATGCCGAGGGTGAGGGCGGCGGCCGACCGGCCCTGCGCGGTGGTGTCCAACACCAGCAGCACGGGTGCCTCGATGAGCCGGGCGACGTGCGCGGTGGAGGCGTAGTCGCGGCGGCCCACCGCACCGTCGTGCAGGCCCATGACGCCCTCGACCACGGCGATGTCGGCGGGCGTGGGGACGCTCGCGCCGTGTCGCAGCAGGGGGGCGATCCGGTCGGCCCCGACCAGGAACGGGTCGAGGTTGCGCCCGGGTCGGCCGGCGGCGAGGGCGTGGTAGCCCGGGTCGATGTAGTCGGGGCCGACCTTGTGCGGGCTGACCGTCAGGCCCCGTCGACGCAGCGCGGCGAGCAGCCCGGTGGCCACAGTCGTCTTGCCGTGGCCGCTGGCCGGGGCGGCGACCACCACCCGGGGCAGCGCCCAGTGCGCGCTCACCACTCGATGCCCTTCTGGCCCTTCTGGCCGGCGTCCATCGGGTGCTTGACCTTGGTCAGCTCGGCGACCAGGTCGGCGGCGGCGACCAGGCGCGGGTCGGCGTCCCGACCGGTGATCACGACGTGTTGGAAGCCGGGGCGGTCGGCCAGGGTGGCGACCACCTCGTCGACGTCCACCCAGCCCCACTTCATCGGGTAGGTGAACTCGTCCAGCACGTACAGCCCGTAGCGCTCGGCGGCCAGGTCACGCTGGATCTGCCGCCAACCCTCCAGGGCGTCGGCGGCGTGGTCGGCGTCGCCGCCGCGCTGGATCCAGGACCAGCCCTCGCCCATCTTGTGCCAGGCCACCGGCGCGCCCTGGCCGGTGCGCTCGTGCACCTCGCCGAGCGCCCGGAAGGCGTTCTCCTCCCCCACCCGCCACTTGGCGCTCTTGACGAACTGGAACACCCCGACCGGCAGCCCAGCGGTCCAGGCCCGCAACGCCAGCCCGAAGGCCGCCGTCGACTTCCCCTTCATCTGTCCCGTGTGGACGATCAGCAGTGGCCGGTGCCGCCGCTGCCGGGTCGTCAACCCGTCAGCGGGCACCGAACTCGGTTGTCCCTGCGGCATCAGTCCGTCCCCCGTCCCGCGGACACTCCCGCGATCTTGCGGTTTCTGTTGGTCATATGCGCTCTTGGTCCGTTATGCCGCGACAGAAAGTGCAAGATCGCGGGAGTGGGGGTGGGTGAGGGCTTCGAGGGGGGTTCTTGGGGCGTTCAGCTGGGTGGCCAGGCGCGCGGCCAGGTGCAGTCGGACCGGGCCGGATTCGCAGTCGACGACCACGCACGGAGCCCCCGTGGCGGCCAGGATGCCGGCCGCCGCTGCCGCCCGGTCCAGCGGGCGGGTGCCTGCCGTGGCTCTCCCGTCGGTGACGATGAGGACCAGTGGGCGGCGCTTCGGGTCGCGCAGGCGCTCCACCCGCAACAGGTCCGCGGCGGCGAGCAGCCCCTCGGCCAGCGGCGTACGCCCGCCGGTGGGCAGCTCGGCCAGCCGGGTCGAGGCGGCCAGCACCGACGAGGTCGCCGGCAGCAGGGTCCGGGCGCCGCCACCGCGGAACGCGATCACCGCAACCTTGTCCCGCCGCTGGTACGCGTCGGTGAGTAGGGCGAGCACCGCGTCCTTCACTGTGGTCATCCGCTGTCGGGCGCCCATCGAGCCGCTCGCGTCCACCACGAACAGCACCAGGTTGCCCTCGCGCCCCTCACGAACCGCCTCGCGCAGGTCGTCCCGGCGCAGTCGCAGCGGGCCGGCGACCCGGCCCCGGGCCGCCTGGTGGGGCGCGGCGGCGCGGATCGTGGCCGGCAGGTGCAGCGCGCCCACCCGGCCCGCCGGCACCCGGGCGCCGGTGGTGCGGCCCCGCCCGGTGCGGGCCCGCGACCGTCGGCCCGGCACCCCGTCACCCACGCCGGGCGCGGTGAGCACCCGCGCCTTCAAGCCACCCCGGGGTACGGCCACCGGCTGGGACTCCCCGCCGCCGGTCGGGTCGTCGGCACCGGTCGCCGATTGCCGGCCACCGCGCGGACGCGAGTTCTGGCCGCCGTCGCCCTGCTGGTGCTGCGGCCAGCCGCCGGTGTCGTCCGAGCCGTCGGTGCGCCCCTCGGGGCCGGCGCCGTTCCGCGCCGTCGAGTGCTCCGTCGACCCGGCTTCACCCTCGTCGACGCCGTTGCCGCCCTGCGCTCCGCCGCCACTCGGGCCGCCCCCGTTTGGGCCGCCCCCGTTTGGGCCTCCGTCACCCGCCGGGCCGCCGCCCTGCGGGCCGCCGCCGTCCGGGCCACTGTCGTCGGGGCCGGCGTCGTCCGGGTCGTCGGGGTGGGCGTCCTGGGCGCGCTGCAACGCCTCGTCGAGGCGCTTCTCGTCCAGCCCCGGGGTGTCGAACGGGTCGCGGCGGCGGCGGTGCGGCAGCGCCAGCCGGGCGGCCACCCGGACGTCGTCGATGGTGACCCGGTCCCGGCCGTGCCAGGCGGCGTGGGCGAGGGCGGTCCGGGCGGTGACGATGTCGGCCCGCATCCCGTCCACGTCGAACGCCGCACACACCTCGGCGATCTGCCGCAACGCGGCGTCCGGCAGTCGTACCCCGGGAAGTCGGCGGCGGGCGGCGGCCACCTGGCCGGCGATCTCCGCGTCGGCGTCGGCCCAGCGGGCGGCGAAGCCAACCGGGTCCGCGTCGGCGGCCAGCCGGCGGCGGACCACCTCGACCCGGATCTCCGGGTCCCGGCTGGCGCCCACCTCCACTGTGAGCCCGAACCGGTCGAGCAGCTGCGGGCGCAGCTCCCCCTCCTCCGGGTTCATCGTGCCGACCAGCAGGAACCGGGCCGCGTGGCTGACCGAGACGCCCTCCCGCTCGACGTGGCTGCGGCCCATCGCCGCCGCGTCGAGCAGCAGGTCGACGAGGTGGTCGTGCAGCAGGTTGACCTCGTCGACGTAGAGCACGCCCCGGTGCGCGGCGGCGAGCAGGCCCGGCTCGAAGGCGCGTACCCCCTCGCCGATCGCCTTCTCCAGGTCCAGCGCGCCAACCACCCGGTCCTCGGCGGCGCCCACCGGCAGCTCCACGAGGCGGGCCGGACGGGTCTCGGCGGCGGCGTCGGCGGGGTGAGGGCCGTCCGGGCAGGCCGGGTCGGGCTCGGCCGGGTCACAGCCGAAGCGGCAGCCCACCACCTGGCGCACCGGGGGTAGCAGCGCGGCGAGGGCCCGGACGGCGGTGGATTTGGCGGTGCCCTTCTCGCCCCGGACCAGCACCCCGCCGATCGCCGGGGAGACCGCGTTGAGCAGCAACGCCAGCCGCATGTCGGCCATGCCGAGCACCGCGCTGAACGGGTAGGTCGCGGTCATGCCCGGTCCTCCAGATCGCCCTCACTGGCCAGGTACGTGTCGCGCAGCCGGTCGAGGGTGGCCGGCTCCGGCTCGGCCCACAGCCCCCGGTCGGCGGCCTCCAACAGCCGCTCGGTGATGCCCCGCAACGCCCACGGGTTGGACTTCTCCAGGAACTCCCGGGTGGTGTCGTCGAAGAGGTACGCGGCGGCCAGGTGCTCGTACATCCAGTCGTCGACCACGCCGGCGGTGGCGTCGTAGCCGAACAGGTAGTCCACTGTGGCCGCCAGCTCGAACGCGCCCTTGTAGCCGTGCCGACGCATCGCGGCGATCCACTTCGGGTTGACCACCCGGGCCCGGAACACCCGCCGGGTCTCCTCGCCCAGCGTGCGGGTACGCACGTCGTGCGGCATCGCCGAGTCACCCACGTACGCCTGCGGTGACGTGTCGGTGAGATGGCGGACCATCGCCACCATCCCGCCGTGGTACTGGAAGTAATCGTCGGAGTCGACGATGTCGTGCTCGCGGGTGTCCTGGTTCTTCACCGCAACCGCGATCCGGGCGAACGAGCGCTCCATGTCGGCGCGCGCCTCCCGCCCGTCCAGGCCCCGGCCGTACGCGTAGCCGCCCCACACCGCGTACACCTCGGCCAGGTCGGCGTCGCTGCGCCAGGTACGGGCGTCGATCAGGGGCAGCAGCCCAGCGCCGTACGCGCCGGGCTTGGAGCCGAAGATCCGGGCGGTGGCCCGCCGCTCGTCGCCGTGCTCGGCGAGGTCGGCGGCGACGTGCGCGCGCAGGTAGTTCTCCTCGTCCGGCTCGTTGAGGGCGGCGACCCGCCGGACGGCGTCGTCGAGCAGCGCCACCACGTGCGGGAACGCGTCGCGGAAGAAGCCGGAGATGCGCACCGTGACGTCGACGCGGGGGCGGCCCAGCTCGGCGGTCGGCACCACCTCGATGCCGGTGACCCGCCGGGACCTGTCGTCCCAGACCGGCCGGCAGCCCAGCAGCGCGAGCACCTCGGCGATGTCGTCGCCCTGGGTCCGCATGGCGCTGGTGCCCCACACCGTCAACCCCACCGAGCGGGGGTACGCCCCGGTGTCGGCGAGGTGCCGGGCCAGCAGCGAGTCGGCGAGGGCCACCCCGACGTCCCAGGCGTTGCGGCTGGGGATGGCCTTCGGGTCGACGGAGTAGAAGTTGCGGCCGGTGGGCAGCACGTTGACCAGGCCCCGGGTGGGTGAGCCGGACGGGCCGGGCGGCACGAACCGTCCGTCGAGCGCGCCGAGGGTGTTTGTCAGCTCGTCGGTGGTGCGGTCCAGTCGGGGCACCAGCTCGGTGGCGGCGAAGTGCAGCACCGCGGCGACGTCCGGGATCGACCGACCGGTCACCTCGGCCACCACGGCGTCGACAGTGTCCACGGCCCAGCCCAGGGTCTCCATGCCGACGACCAGCCGCCGCGCGAGGGCCTCGATGAGGTCGATCGCGTCGGCGGCGGTGCCGGCCGGCCCGTCCACCACGTCGGTCAGCGCCGCGGGCAGCGCCAGTCGCTGTCCCGGCGACGCGAGCAGTTCCTGCTCGTCGAGGGAGTACGCGACGGCGAGTGCCTGTCGCAGGCCGGGCAGGGCCCGGGCGCCGCCCCAGATCTGCGGGGCGCGCAGCACCGCCAGGACCAGGTTGACCCGGGGCTCGCCGGTGGGCGCGTCGGCGAGGATGTGCAGCCCGTCGCGGATCTGGACGTCCTTGACCTCGCACAGGTACCCGTCGAGGTGCAGCACGAAGTCGTCGAAGTCGTCCGCGTCGGGCATCGCCTCGGCGTGCAGGTCGTGGTGCAGCTCGGCGGCGCGCACCAGGTCCCAGATCTGGGCCCGCACGGTGGGCACCTTGGCCGGGTCGAGGGCCTGCACTGTCGCGTACTCGTCGAGCAGTTGTTCCAGTTTGGCCAGGTCGCCGTAGGTCTCGGCGCGGGCCATCGGCGGGACCAGGTGGTCGACCACCACGGCGTGCGCTCGCCGCTTGGCCTGGGTGCCCTCGCCGGGGTCGTTGACGATGAACGGGTACACCAGCGGCAGGTCGCCGAGGACCGCGTCGGGCGCGCAGTCCGCGGCCAGGCCGAGGCCCTTGCCGGGCAGCCACTCCAGGGTGCCGTGCTTGCCCAGGTGCACGACGGCGTCCGCGCCGAAGCCACCGTCCGCGGCGGGCGCCGTCAGCCAGCGGTACGCGGCCAGGTAGTGGTGGCTGGGCGGCAGGTCCGGGTCGTGGTAGATGGCGATGGGGTTCTCCCCGAAGCCGCGGGGCGGCTGGATCAGCAGCACCACGTTGCCGAAGCGCAGCCCGGCGAGCACGATGTCGCCGCCCTCGGTGTACAGCTCGCCCGGCGGCTCACCCCAGTGCTCCCGCATCCGCTCCCGCAGCTCGGCCGGGACCTGGTCGAACCAGCGCCGATACGTCGACCCCGGTATCCGGGCCTCGGCGGCGGCCAACTGCTCCGGGGTGAGCCACTCCACGTCGTGACCACCGGCGGCGATCAGCGCGTGGATCAGCGCGTCACCGTCGCCGGGCGGTGGCGCGTCACCCAGGTCGTAGCCGGCCTCGGCCAGCGCGGCGAACAGCCGGACCGCCGAGGCCGGCGTGTCCAATCCGACGGCATTGCCGACCCTGGAGTGCTTGGTGGGGTACGAGCTGAGCACCACGGCGACCCGCTTGTCGGCGTGCGGCACGTACCGCAGCCGGGCGTGGCGCACCGCGATCCCGGCGACCCGGGCGGCCCGCTCGGGGTCGGCGGCGTAGACCGAGAGCCCGTCGGCGTCGATCTGCTTGAACGAGAACGGCACTGTGACGATCCGGCCGTCGAACTCGGGGATGGCCACCTGCATGGCGGCGTCCAGCGGGGACAGGCCGGCGTCGCTGTCGGCCCACTGCGCGCGGGTGCTGGTGAGGCAGAGCGCCTGGATGACCGGCACGTCCAGGGCGGCCAGTGCGCCGACGTCCCAGGCGTCCTCGTCGCCGCCACCGGAGGCGTCGGCGGCGACCGCACCTCCGGCCGCGAGCACAGTGACCAGCAGCGCGTCACAGCGGGCGAAGAGCCCGAGTGGGCCGGCGCCCGCGGTCAGCCCGCGCAGCGAGCCGCAGAAGATCGGCAGCGGGTTACCGCCGGCTTTGTGGACCGCGTCCGCGAGCACGTCGACGAAGTCGGTGTTGCCGGCGAGGGCGTGTGCCCGGTAGAAGACGATTCCCACTGTGGGCCGGTCCGGGTCGGCGGGGTGTTCGCCGTGCACGCCGTACGCCGGGGTGGGCGCGGGTGCGGCGAATCCCTCGCCGGTGAGCAGCACCGTGTCGGAGAGGAACCGGGCCAACTGCCCGAGGTTGTCCGGACCGCCCTCCACGAGGTACACCAGCGACTGGGTGACGACCCCGGACGGCACCGTGGAGATGGCCATCAGCTCGGCGTCGGGCAGCGCCTCGCCGCCGAGCACCACCGTCGGCACGCCGGTGGCGAGCACCGCGGCGAGGCCATCCGCCCACGCCTGCCGACCGCCGAGCAGGCGTACGACGACGAGGGCGACCCCGTCGAGCAGGGCGGGCACCTCCTCGGCGGCGACTCGGGCGGGGTTGGCCAACCGGTAGTCGGCGCCGCTGGCGCGGGCGGCCAGCAGGTCGGTGTCGGCGGTGGACAGCAGCAGGATGCGCACGGCATGCTCCGGAAAGTGACGCCCTGGACCCTCACGGGGGTGACCGGGGCGATGCGAGTGGGTACGGCGTCAGCCGGTACGACGGCCCGCGCGAACGGCGCACCGACGCATGCGTCGGGGCCGGACAGCGCCGGGCGATCAGCTCAGCGGTGCCGGTGGCCGGTGTCCTTGGAACGCACTGCCTGGAGCGCGATACGACGATAGTCGTCGATGAATGAGACGCCGTGCGTCATCGGGTCCTCCTCGGGTGTCCACGCCCTGGGGTACGTCCCGACGGCCGAAGTATCCTGGCTTCCGGATCGACGCTCTCCCCCGGCCTTCCAACCGCAGACACACGGCCGTGACTCACGAGGGGGGATCGCTCCCCGGTGACAGTGGCGGGACCGCGTCGGATTCGCACCGACTTCCTTCACTGCCGTCAGGCCGCGAATGCTGCCACACCGCCGCGCCGCCGGTCAACGCCGGTCCGACCCCGCCGGGCGGACGGGACTCATCGAGATTCAACGATTAATACGAGCGCGACTCCGCGCGACGGAATGCCTCAGATCAATGTGCGACGTCCTTTGCTCTGCTTACCTATGTGCACCAGACACGGAGCGTCACCGGCGCCTATAGGTAAGCAGAGCAAAGGTGGCCGGACGAGTCCTGACCTGCGCCGATCCTCCGGCAGGGCGGTGCCGGCCGACACCCTCACCTAGGATCGGCGAACGCCACACCAGTGTCCGCGATCAATCTCGGAGGTCGATCATCATGGTCGCCCCGCAGTTCCATCACCTGGCGGGCCGTGTCTGGCAGTATCCGGGCGATCCCGACCCGGAGGCGGTCCAGGCCGGTGTCGCCGTCGTCGCCGACGAACGCGGCAGTGTGATGATCGACGCCGGGCAGAGCCCCGCGCACGCCCGCGAGATCCAGGCCGCGCTGGCCGCCGCCGGGCTTCCGGAGCCGCGCTGGCTGGTCTACACCCACCATCACTGGGACCACGTGTGGGGCGCCTGCGCCTGGCCCGGCGTGGAGATCGTCGGGCACGAGACGGCCGTGGCGCTGCTGCGCGCCGAGGCCGCCCGGCCGTGGAGCCACCCCTACCTGCAGGAGCAGATACGCGCCGATGCCCGCCTCCGCCCGAGCTTCTCAGCCCGCGCACGCGCGATGGCGTCCTGGGAAGACTTCGCCATCCTGCCGCCGACCCGCACCTTCGCCGACCTGGACGAGCTGCCGGTCGGGGTCGAGCTACGCCACGTCGGCGGCGGGAGCCGATGACGCTCGAGCAGGCCCGCTCGGCCGTCGAGGGCGCCTGATCCAGGCGGCAAACGCTCTCCGGCACCGGGTGCGGGCACCTGACGCCGTGACCCTTCAGAACGATGAGGCCCCGGCCACCAGCGTCCGTGCCGCATCCGTCCACCAGTAGAGGACCTCCCGGCCTGACCGGCGCTTCTGGAGCAAACCGGCATCCGTCAGCACGCGCAGGTGACCACCGACGGTACCGAGCGGCAGCCCGGTCGCGGCGACCACGGCCGTGGTGCTGACCGGCTCAGCCGCCTGCACCAGAATCGTGCTCCGCGCGTTCCCGAGCAGGCGGCGCAGTGGATCCGGGGTGGTGAGAGCCGCCTCGGCGAAGATTCCCGTCACCGGATAGACGATCCCGAAGCGGTCGGGCAACCTCCAGGAGATCCAGCCTCCCCGGCAGTGGGCCGCGAAGAACGTCAGCGTCCCGCCGCGCACGTCGGACGGTGGGTAGGGCCGCTCCTCGACCTGCAGCCGGCCGTTGCCCAGCCAGCGCGTGCCGGGCCTCATGTCGTTGAGGACCCCGGACCATCCGTCCCGGCCCAGCCGGGAGATCCGGGACACCACGTCGGCGCGCAGCACCGACTGCCGGCGCGGCCAATCCGCCTCAATGGTGTGGTGCCAGACCCAGCGCAGGAGAGCGGCCGTCCGGCTCGCCAACCCCGAACCGCGCAGTTCCGCAGCCAGCGGAGAACGTACGTGGGCCAGATCGGCACGGATCCGGTCATCCGGCAGCGATTCCAGCTCCACGAGTTCGTCGTCCAGCGTCATGTCCGGACGGGCGGGCGGCACCGTCAGGAAGTCGGCCATCCAGGAGGACGATATGGCGTGCGCCAGAATGGCCCGGGTCACCGGGTCACCGTCGAGATAGCCCCGGAAGGCATCGACGTGCTGGTCCCGCCAGACCCGATGCCACGGAAGCGGCTGAGCCCGGCGCAGGATATTCAGCGCCCCCAACGTCTCGGTGAGCTGCGAGGTGCCGAAACGCGCCCGCGCCATCACTTCGGCGTCGACCAGGAACACCGCCACGTTTCGCCTCCAGTCGAAACTCTAGGGAGGTGCCGCAGGATGTCGCAAGCTCCTGGCCATGCACAGCGACACCCAACCAGGCGACCCGACGACAGTGAGCACGCGGAACTTCAACGCCCTGTGGGCCGGTGCCGCCATCACCAACCTGGCTGACGGCGTCGTCAAGCTGACAGTGCCTCTGGTGGCCGTCTCGATGACGGACTCCCCTGCGCTGGTCGCCGGTGCCACCCTGGCCAACACCCTGCCCTGGTTGCTGTTCGCACTGCCCGCCGGTGCCCTCGCCGACCGGGTGGACCACCGGCGCCTGATCATGACGATGGCCGCCGCGCGCGCCCTGGTCCTCGCCGTGCTCGTGGGCGCCGTCCTCGTGGACGCCCTCCCGCTGGCCGGCCTGTACGCGGGTGCGCTGCTCCTCGGCACCGCCGAGGTGTTCGCCGACACCACCCGGATGTCGGTCGTGCCGATGGTCATACCCCGCAGTCGCATGGAATCCGCGTTCGCGAAATTGACAGCGACCGAGACCGCGGCCAACGAGTTCATCGGGCCCCCGCTGGGTGGTCTGCTCGCCGCCGCCGGACTGGCCGTGGCACTCGGTGCCGGCGGCGTTGGTTACGCAGGCGCACTACTCGCACTGGCAGTCATGACCGGTCACTACCGCAGCAGCGGTCACCCCGGACCGAGGGCGAAGCTTCCGGGCCTCCGCGTCGACATCCGCGAGGGCATCCGGTACGTGTGGCAGGCAAGAATTCTGCGGTCCCTGCTGCTGGTGGCCGGTGCGGCGAGCGGGTGCTGGGCGGCCTGGATGGCGGTCATCGCCGTCTACGCGATCGCACCCGGACCGATGAACCTGAGCCACGCGGAATACGGCCTGCTGATCGGAGCCCTGGGGGTGGGCGGCGTGGTGGGAGCCTCCGCCGCACCCTTTCTCACCCGCCGCCTCGGACGGCGGGTCGTCCTCGCCGCGTCGATGGCGAGCTTCGCCGTCCTGCTGGTAACACCGGCCATCACCTCGTCCCCCCGGCTGGTCGCCGCGGCGACCGTCCTGGGCGGCGCCGGCTCCGGCGCGTGGAACGTCACCTACAGCTCGCTGCGCGCACTCGTCGTGCCCGACGAGATGATGGGGCGCTACAGCGGGGTCAGCCGCCTGACCAGTTGGGGTTCCATGCCGCTCGGGGCCCTGGCCGCCGGCCTCACCGCCGAACTGGTCAGCGTCAGAGCGGTCTTCTGGGGCGGAGCAGCTCTCTGCGTCCTGGTGCTCACCGTGACGGTACGAACTGTCACCTCACCCGAATTCCGACTGGTGCAGGCCCGCGCTACCGCTCTCCACGAACCCGCGCCGGCCCAGCCGCACTGACCTGGCCTCAGCGGGCATGGCGCTCCGGGTGGGCCCGGCTCCAGGTCCGCATCCGTTCCGGGTAGCCGGTGCGCGCCGCCTCGTACAGCGGCACCGCGTGCTTGCGGGCGATGGACCCGGCCGCGCGCGGCGTTCCGGTACGGCGGCGGATCCACTCGCCGTCGTGCGCGATCGCCACCACAGTGGTGTCCGTCGCGGTCGTCTCCGGCTCCAGGTAGAACTCCACCCCGCGCCGGGTGGCCACGAACGCCTCCAGCGCCGCGAGGTCGTCGCGGGTCGCCTCCCGGTCCAGCTTCGTCGGGGTCGCCTCGGCACCCCGTGACCGGCGGTTGAACCAGCTCATGCCCGCCCCTCTCCTCGACGTCCCTCCAGTGCAGCACCGGTTCCTGGCAATACGCTGCACGCCGGATGGGAGAGAGCTGACCCACGTCGGGAAATCCCCGTGGAACCCGCGGCGGGTGGGCGGTGTCATGAGTGTGATCCGAACGGAGGCTCCCCTGGACGACGAGGCGCTCGTCACCCGCGCTCGGGCAGGTGACCTGGAGGCGTACAACCTCCTGGTCGCCCGGCACACCGCGTCCGCGTACCGGACCGCGGTGCTGCTCGGCGCGGGCTCGGACTCCGAGGACGTCATCCAGGAGGCGTTTGTGAAGGCGTACCGGAAGCTGTCCCGATACCGGGGTGACGCGTCCTTCCGGTCGTGGCTGCTCGCGATCGTCGCCAACGAGACCCGCAACCTGCACCGCTCCCGTGGCCGGCGCGACGGGCTCGTGCTGCGGGCGGCGGCAGCGGACCCGACGTCCGAGATCGCCGAGGACGATGCGGTCGGCGGGGTCCTCGCCGGTGAGCGCCGGGCGTCGCTGGTACAGGCGCTGCGACAACTGCCGGTACGGGACCGTGAGGTGATCGTCTGCCGGTTCTTCCTCGATCTCACCGAGGAGGAGACGGTGTCGGCTCTGGGCTGGCCCCGGGGCACTGTGAAGTCGCGTACGTCCCGGGCGCTGGCGAAGCTCCGTGGCCTGCTCGACAGTGCGGAGGTCCGGCATGGGTGACCTCGAACGGGAACTGCGCGACCTGTCCACCTGGCTGGACACCCCCGATCCGCCCGACGTGACCGCCCGCGTCCGCGTACGGCTCGGCACGCCGTCGCCCCGGCGGCGCCGGTGGCGGTCGCTCGCCGCGGTGGCGCTCGTCGCCCTGCTGGTGGCGGTGTTGCCGCCGACGCGGGCCGCGATCGCCGACGCCGTCACGGGGCTGCTGCGCTTCGCCGGGGTCAGCATCGCCACCTCGCCCGCCCCGACGCCGCCCGCCGGCACCGCGTCGCCGTTGCCCGGGCAGCGGACCGTCGCCCTGGACGAGGCCCAACGGTCGGTACGGTTCCCGATCCGCCTGCCGGCGATGCTGGGCACGCCCGAACAGGTGCTGGTCGCCGACCCCGACGCCACGGGCCGGTACCGGGTGGCGACGCTGCTCTACGACGGGGGCGCGCTGCGCGTCGACGCGTTCGACGGTCACCTCGACCTGGCCTTCCACAAGGAGGTCAGCCCGCCGGGCGCGAACTGGGTCCAGGTCAACGGCGACTTCGCCGTCTGGGTCGACGGCCCGCACGCGTTGTCCTACGTGGACCGGGCGGGCGAGATCCGCCGGGAGACCGCCCGACTGGCCGGCTCGACCCTGATCTGGCAGGACGACGACGTGAGCTACCGGATTGAGGGCACCCTCACCAAGGCCGAGGCGATCGAGATCGCGCGCTCACTGGGCTAGGAACCCGGCGGGCGTGGGCGGTGTCGGAAGGGTGGACGAGTCGTCGACGCGTACCGGAAGGGGTGAGATGGTTTCCTGGGGCAGGTTGACGCTGGCATCCTCGGTGGTCCTGCTGGCGGGGTGCACGACCACGACCAGCGGAGCGGCGCCAACGGCGGGTGCGGCCACCACGGCGAGCACCGCGACCGCCTGCGCGGCGCGGGTCGAGACGGGGTCCCTGCCGGACTGGGCGGACGCCGGGTTCAGCGGGGACGCGCGGGTTCCGCACGTCTTCGGCGCGAAGGGTGACATCGTGGCGGTGCTGTTCGCCCATCCGCTGCGGCAGGTCCGGACGGACGGGTCGAACAACAAGATCCTCTGGGTGGCCCGCGCCGCCACGACCTCGCCCGACCCGACCGCGCCGGCAACCCTGGTGATCACCGCGAGACTGGACGGCACGGACACCCGGGTGATCCGGGAGGTCGCCGGTGGCCCCGGTCCGTCGATCATCGACCTGCCGCAGGCCGGTTGCTGGCGCCTCGACCTGCGCTGGTCCGGGCACACCGACACGATGGACCTGGTCTACGCCCCCTGAGCCAGTGCCCCGGCCGGCTAGGCTGCCCGACGTGCTGGAGGACATGCGGACGGCGGCCCGCAACAACGCCGAATGGTGCGACATCGTCTGCGGCAGCCAAGGGCTGGTCGGCCGTACCGACGCCGACGCCTGGTCGGTCCCCCACCGTTCGCCACAGTGGTACCCGGACGCGGTCACAGTGCGGCCGGGCGTCGACGCCGAGGCCCTGCTGGCCCGGATCGACGCGGGGCCCGGCGCGTCGGTGAAGGACAGCTTCGCCGACCTCGACCTGTCCGGGTACGGGTTCCGGGTGCTCTTCGACGCCCAGTGGATCCACCGGCCAACGTCGGCACCGCCTGTGGACACGCCGCTGACCCCGGTCACCACACCCGACGAGTTGGTGGCCTGGGCGGCGGCCCACGGCGGTGGAGAGCTGTTCCGCCCCGCGCTCCTGGCCGACCCCCGCGTACGGGTGCTCGCCCGCCACGACGACCGGGGTGTGATCACCGGAGGAGCGGTGCTCAGCGGCGACGGCCCGTACGGCGTCTCCAACCTGTTCACCCGCACCGACAACTCCCGGGACGTCTGGCGCGCGGTGTCTGCCACGATGCCCAACGCGCCGCTGGTCGGCTACGAAACCACAGCGGACCTGACGTCGGCGCTGTCCGCTGGCTTCACCACCACCGGCCCTCTCCGCGTCTGGCTGCACGCCTAGCGCTCTGGCCACTGGCTCCGCGCACGGACAGCTATGCTGGGCGGCATCGGCACCGATCCGGCCATCACCGGGGAGCCTCCGGAAGAACGGGCAGTTCGACCGCCTCAGTAGAACCGGACGTCGCGGCACGTCACGTCGTGAAATTGAGCGGCGCCCGCACCATCGAGGCGCAAGCGGGGTGGTACCGCGGAGTCCTGGCCATACGCCCGGCGCTTCGTCCCCGCGTGGGCAGTGAGCAGATGCCCGCGCGAGCGGACGTGGAGTGTAGGGAGAACGTCGGTGCCGGACGGTCCGTCGAAGTCGCCATTCGTGCCACTACCCACCAAGATCGATCTTGGTGGGATGGACCGTGCGGTCATCGAGTGGTGGCAGGCAAACAACGTGTTCAACCGGAGTCTGGAGCAGACTGCCGACGGTCCGCCGTGGGTGTTCTACGAGGGTCCGCCGACCGCCAACGGCACGCCGGGCACCCACCACATCGAGGCGAGGGTCTTCAAGGACCTGTTCCCCCGGTACCGGACGATGCGGGGCTTCTCGGTGCCACGCCGTGCCGGGTGGGACTGCCACGGCCTGCCCGTTGAGCTCGCGGTGGAGAAGGAACTGGGGCTCAGCGGCAAGCCCGACATCGAGAAGATGGGCGTCGCGGAGTTCAACGCCCTGTGCCGCACCTCGGTGCTGCGGCACGTGGACGAGTTCGTCCAGCTCAGCGAGCGGATGGGTTACTGGATCGACCTGGAGCACCCGTACCAGACCATGTCCCCGGAGTACGTGGACAGCGTCTGGTGGTCACTGAAGCAGATCCACGACGGCGGGCGACTGGTGGAGGACTTCCGGGTCGCTCCGTACTGCACCCGCGACGGCACGACCCTGTCCGACCACGAGGTGGCGCAGGGGTACGAGACCGTCACCGACCCCTCCGTGTACGTGCGGTTTCCGTTGCGCGGGGAAGTGGCCGGTCACAGCGGTGTCGACCTGCTGATCTGGACCACCACCCCGTGGACCCTGGTATCCAACACCGCCGTCGCCGTACACCCCACTGTGACGTACGCCCTGGCCCGCACCGAGCGGGGCACGTTCGTCGTCGCCGAACCGCTGACCCGGCGGGTCCTCGGCGAGGAGGCGGAGATCCTGGCGACCGTACCGGGGTCGGCCCTTGAGGGTCTGCGGTACGAGCGGCCGTTCGACCTGGTGGACATCCCGGACGCGCACCGGGTGGTCCTCGCGGAGTACGTGACGACCGAGGACGGCACCGGCCTGGTGCACCAGGCGCCGGCCTTCGGCGCGGACGACCTCGCGGTCTGCCGCGCGTACGGGTTGCCGCTGGTGAACCCGGTCGCCCCGAACGGGAGGTTCAACGACGGCATCGACCTGGTCGGTGGGGTGTTCTTCAAGGACGCCGACGCGTTGCTCATCGACCGCCTCAATAGGTCTGGTCGGTTGTTCCGGCACGAGCCGTTCGAGCACCCCTACCCGCACTGCTGGCGGTGCCACACCCCGCTGATGTACTACGCGCAGCCGTCCTGGTACATCCGGACGACCGAGGTCCGCGACGAGCTGACGCGGGAGAACGAGAACACCAACTGGTTCCCGGAGCACATCAAACACGGCCGCTACGGCGACTGGCTGAAGAACAACATCGACTGGGCGGTGTCCCGCTCCCGGTACTGGGGTACCCCGCTGCCGCTCTGGCGATGCCCGGACAACCACATCACGGCTGTTGGTTCCCGTACCGAGCTCGGGGAGCTGGCCGGCGCCGACCTGTCCGAGCTGGATCCGCACCGCCCGTACGTCGACGAGATCACCTTCGCCTGCCCGGACTGCGGCCAGGTCGCCGCCCGCGTCCCCGAAGTGATCGACGCCTGGTACGACTCCGGGGCGATGCCGTTCGCGTCGTTGGGCTACCCCCACGTGCCGGGCAGCAGGGAGATCTTCGAGCGCACCTACCCGGCCCAGTACATCTGCGAGGCGATCGATCAGACGCGGGGGTGGTTCTACACGCTGATGGCGGTGGGCACGCTGGTCTTCGACCGGTCCCCGTACGAGAACGTCGTCTGCCTCGGACACATCCTGGCCGAGGACGGCCGCAAGATGAGCAAACACCTGGGCAACATCCTGCTGCCGATCCCGTTGATGGACACCCACGGCGCCGACGCGGTGCGCTGGTTCATGGCCTGCTCCGGCTCACCGTGGTCGCCGCGCCGGATCGGGCCCGGCCCACTCGACGAGATCGTCCGCAAGGTGTTGATGACCTACTGGAACACCGCGGCGTTCTTCTCCCTGTACGCGGCGAACTCGACGTGGGCGCCGCACCTGGCGCAGCCGGTCGCCCAGCGACCGGTGTTGGACCGGTGGATCGTCGGCGAGGTCCACGACCTCGCGGCCGCCGTCGACGAACGGATGCAGAACTACGACACGGCGCGCGCCGGCCGACTGCTCGCCGACTTCATCGACGACCTGTCGAACTGGTACGTACGGCGGTCGCGGCAGCGTTTCTGGGAGGGCGATCCCAACGCCCTCACCACCCTGTACGAGTGCCTCGACATCCTCACGCGGCTACTGGCGCCGTTCATTCCCTTCGTCACGGAGGAGGTGTGGCAGCAGGTCGTCCGGCGCGGTGCCGAGTCGGCCCCCGAGTCGGTGCACCTGGCGACCTGGCCCACACCCGACACGACAGTGATCAGCACGGAGTTGTCGTCCCAGGTGGCCACGGCGCGGGCATTGGCCGAGGCGGGCCGGTCCGCGCGTAAGGCGAGCGGCCTGCGGATCCGCCAGCCGTTGAGCCGGGCGCTCGTGGGTCTGCCGGCCGGCACCGTCCTCCCGCAGGCGTTGCTGGACGACATCGGCGACGAGTTGAACGTCAAGGTCCTCCAGCCGCTCGATGCCCAGAGCGGGGTCATCGACGTGCAGGTCAAGGCGAACTTCCGGACCCTGGGCCGCCGGTTCGGCAACCGTACCCAGCACGTCGCGAAGGCAATCGCCGGCGTGACCCCCCGGGACCTGGTCGACGGCGTCCGGGCGAACGGGACGTACCCACTGTCGGTCGACGGCGCGCAGGTCGAGGTGGGCCTGGACGACATCCTGATCACGGAGGTGCCGCGCACCGGTTGGGTAGTGGAGTCCCAGCGCGGCGCGACGATCGCGTTGGACACCGAGATCACCCCCGAACTGGCGGCCGAGGGCGTCGCACGGGACGTCGTCCGCATCATCCAGCAGGCCCGCCGCGACGCCGACTTCGAGGTCTCCGACCGGATCACGGTGTCGATCGCCGCCCCCGCGGACGTCGCGGCGGCGCTCTCCACGCATCAGAAGCTCATCGCGCACGAGACCCTCGCGCTCCAACTGACGGTCGTGGACACGTTGTCGGAGGGGTTCCCCGGCACCGTGGGCGACGGTCAGGACATCGTCGTGCACGTCGTGCGGGCCTGAGCGGGCGACCGTAACCGGCGCGGGTGCGCGGCGCAGTCGGCCGCGCACCCGCTACCGCCCGGCGGCGAGGTGGGTCAGTTCTTAACCACCGACGGAGCGGTCTCAGCGGAGTGCGGCGGACGCAGCACCGGCACCAGCAGCAGGGTCGGCAGCAGCAACAGCGGCACCGCCAGCAGCGCGCGTAGGGTGCCGACCTCGTCGCCGACCAGCCCCAGCAACGGCGGGCCACCGAGGAACGCGGTGTAGCCGATCACCGCGACCACGCTCACCCGCACCGCCGCGTGCGCCTCGTCGTCGGCCGCCGCGCTCATCCCGACGGGGAAGCCCAGCGACGCACCCAGGCCCCACAGCGCGACGCCGATGACGGCCACCGGCCCGGAGCCCGCCAGCACGGCCAGGCCGGCGCCGACCACGGCAAGGCCGATGGTGCCGCTGAGCACCGGCACCCGACCCCACCGGTCCAACGCGATGGTGCCGACAGTGCGGCCGACGGTCATGCCGACCACGAAGACCGCGAAGACCGCCGCGCCGGCGGCCTCGCTCAAATCCCGTCCATCAATGAACGCCACGGCCAGCCAGTCGTTGGCGGCACCCTCGGTGAACGCCGCCACCAGCACGAACAGGCCGATCAGCAGGGTGCGCGGCTCCCGCCAGGCGGCGAGTTGCGCTCGGCGACGGGCGGCCGGGGTGGCGTCCGCCGGGTCGCCGGTGTGGTCGCTGCCCACGGGCAGGAACTTCCGGGCGGCGAGCGCGGTGCCGGCCAACACGACCACCGCCACCGCGACGAGATGCGCGCCGACCGACACGTCGAACCGGGCCGCCCCGGCGCCGAGCGCCGCTCCGGCCACCGAACCGAGGCTCCACCCGGCGTGGAACCGGGGCATGATCGTGCGGCCCAGCCGCCGTTCCACCGCCGCGCCCTCGACGTTCATCGCCACGTCGCAGGCGCCGGAGCCGTAGCCGAGGGCGACCAGTCCCAGGGCGACGATGGCGAACGACCCGGTCATCGTGGCGCCCAACCCCGCCACGGTCAGGCCGACCGCGACCAGGACGGTGGCCATCGTGACGGTGCGGGCGGCACCGAACCGCTGGGCGAGCAGGCCGGAGGTGGGCATGGCGAGCAGCGCGCCGACGCTCATCGCCAGCAACAGCAACCCGAGTCGGCCGGCGGAGAGGTCCAACGCCTCCCGGACGGCCGGGACGCGGGAGAACCAACTGCCGACGGCCAGCCCGTTGAGGGTGAAGGTGACGGCGACGCCGTTGCGGGCGAGCCGCACCGCCCGCAGGGTCGGCGAGGCGTTGTCCGGGGCTACGGGTCGACTGGTGGGGGCGCTCACGAGGGTGGGTCCTCTTTCTCGGGGTGATCTCCTGGCACGATCGCACACCTGAGAGCGCTACCACCACAACCGGGAACCGCCCCTTACCGCTGCTGGTCCGGCCGGGGCATGATGTGAGCAGGCGTTGGTCCGACCGGACGGGCCGCCGCGGGAGGCGACGATGACGACAGCGGCACACCGACCGGCCACTCTCGAGGACGTGGCCCGGGTCGCCGGGGTGTCCCGGTCCACGGCGTCGCGGGTGATCGCCGGCACCGGGTTCGCCTCGCCGGCCGCCCGGAGACAGGTCACGGCAGCCGTCGACCAGCTCGGCTACGTGCCCAATCCGGCTGCCCGGGCGCTGGTCCGCGGCGGCGGCGTACGCCTGGTCGTGGCCGTCCAGGGGACCAGCGCGGCGGTGCTGGACGATCCGTACGTGCACCAGGTGGTCGGCTCGGCCGCCCGGGTGTGCACGCCCGCCGGTGTCGGGGTGGCGCTGTACTGGCTGCCGTTCGGCGACCCCCGCAGCCTCGACCAACTCGACGGGGATCGCAGCGTGTGCGGGGTGATCCTGGTCAACACGACCGAGGAACTGCTGGAGGCGGTGCCCCGGTCGCTACGCGGTCGGGTGGTCTCGATCGGCGTCGGCTCGGCGACAGTGCCGTCATTCGACGTCGACAACGCCGCCGGCTCCGAGGAGGTGCTGCGCCATCTGTACGCCTCGGGTCGGCGCCGGATCGCCATGGTGACCGGCCCCCGCTGGCTGCCCTGCGCGCAACGCCCGGTGCGGACGTACCGCCGGCTCATGGCCGAGGCTGGCCTACCGGAGCGGATACTGCCCGGGGACTTCCGGGCGGCCCGCGGCCGTACCGCGGCCGGCGAGGCGCTCAACCGCTGGCCGGACATCGACGCGATCTACGCGATCAGCGACGACACCGCGCTCGGCGTGATCGCGGGCCTGCGGGACGCCGGTGCGCGGGTGCCCGGCGACGTCGCGGTGGCCGGCTTCGACGACATTCCGTTGGCCGGGATGACCGCCCCGGCGCTGACCACGGCGAGTCATCCGGTGGGGCGGATCGCCGTCGCCGCGGCCACCGCCCTGCTGGATGGGCGCCCGGCGGCTCCGGTGACCCTCTTCCCGTCCGCCCTGGTGGCGCGGGCCAGCGCCTGAGTCGACGCTCGATCGAGCACGCCGACGGTTAACCCCGCACGGGCCGGGTAACCGCGTTGGACCTTTCGTCCACCGCGAGGAGCGCCGAACCGTGTCCGACTCCGCGCCGTCGCACTGGGACCCGGCGCCGAGCCCCCGGGACGGCCGGTTGACCGCCCGCCGCCACCCGCCGGTGGCGCCGGGCCGCACCGGGCTGGTGCCGATGGCCGGCCCCGATGGCGGCCGGCTGGCCCTGGGGTACGCCCCAGAGCCCGCCAGCGACGGTTCGGCCTACCGGTTGGTGCTGCTCCTGCACGGTGCGGGCGGCTCGGCGCGACAGGGGCTGGACCTGCTCTTGCCGGTCGCGGACGCGCAGCACCTGCTGCTGGTCGCCCCGGACTCGTCAGCGGCCAGTTGGGACCTGATCGCCGGCGGCTTCGGGGCGGACGTGGGGCGCATCGACGGGCTGTTGGCGACCGTCTTCGACACCTACCCAGTGGCCGACGTGACGGTCGGCGGCTTCTCCGACGGCGCCTCGTACGCGCTGTCGCTGGGCCTGGGGAACGGGGATCTGGTCGACGCGGTGCTGGCCTTCTCCCCCGGTTTCGCCGCGCCACCGGTCACCCACGGTCGGCCACGGATCTTCATCTCGCACGGCGTCGACGACCGGGTGTTGCCCATCGACGTGTGTAGCCGTCGCCTCGTTCCCCACCTTCACGACCTCGGCTATGACGTGACCTACCAGGAGTTCCCCGGCGGCCACGAGATCCCCGCACCGATCCGCGATTCCGCCATCGTCTGGCTCACCGCCCATCCCCCACGGGCAGGGAACCACAGTTGAGCGGTGTGGACGTCAGACCGGCGGAAGGCCCAGGGCGTCGTCGACGCGGGCGAGGACGGCGGCGTCGTCCTCCGGGTTGACGCCGCGCAGTAGGTCGATGGCCGTGGCCCGGACCTGACCGATGATCATCACTAGGGGCAGGGTCTGCGTGGGACCGAAGAGCTGCCCGGCGGCGTGTACCGCTGCCAACGCCGACTCGTCGGCCCGGGTGGCGTGTCGGTCGGCGGTCTCCTCCTGCCCGTTCAGGTCGGCGGCGAGGGCGGCACCGGCCTGACGGACCGCCTCGGCCAGTGACCGCAGGGCGGCGCCCAGCTCAGGCGGGGCCGCAGTGTGCAGCCGGCTGAGGGTCACGCCCGCACGGGCCAGCACCCGGACGTTACGGACCGCGTAGTCGATCTGGCGGATCGACTCGTCCACCGAACGCAGCCGACCGATGTGCCGACGTCGACGGACGTTGAGCCGCAGCGCCTCACCGGCGGCCAGCACACCGTCGCGCAGTCCGTCCACCCGGGCGTCCATCCCCCGCGCCTGCCGCAGCGCGGCGACCGCCGCCGGCTCGTCGCGGTCGTCCAACGCGTCGGCGATCCCGCCGAGCAGCCCGGCCAACTCGTCGAAGGTCCGCCGCACCTCGGCGACCAGCGGCGCGAGGGGATGCCGGGCGTCGACCAGCAGGCTGGCCGCGAGGGCGACCGCGCCGCCGACCAGCGCGTCGACGAAGCGGAACGGCACCAACGAGCCGTCCGGCGGTGCGACCACCACCAGGTAGAGCGCGGAGACCGCCGCCTGCACCAGCGTCACGCCGGTGGCGCCGAAGGCCACCGCGAGGAGGACTGTGAGCAGGATGACGGTGAACACCGTCCAGGTGCTGCCCGGGCCGAGCGCCTGCACCACCAGGTCCGCGACGAGCACCCCGGCGGCGACCCCGAGGACGACCTCGACGGCCCGGCGGATGCGCTGCCCCCGGGCCTGCCCGAGGACGATCAGCGCGGCGGCTGGCGCGAAGAAGGGCTGCGGGTGCCCGAGCAACCGGGTCGCCAGCAGCCAGGCCACGGTCGCCGCGACGGTCGCTTCCAGCACCGGCCGCCAGCCGTGCCGCAACCGCCCGCCGGCCGTCCGCAGGCCGCTGAACCGCACCATCGCCCAACCTCCCCCACCCACCCACCCACGCCGCCCGGCCCGCCGCCACGGCCCCGACCCCGACCCCGACCCCGACCCCGACCCCGGCCCCGGCCCCGGCCCCGGCCCCGGCCCCGGCCCCGGCCCCGGCCCCAGCTCACCACACCCGCCACCAGCTCACGCCGGCACACCGCCAGCTCACCGCAGCACCCTGTCCGCTCGCCCTTTGGAGCTGATGCCGTAGACGAATCAGGCGCGATGTCGTAAGCGGTTCAGCTCCAAAGGGCCGGCCCACGACACCATGCCGGCGGCCCACGGCATCTCGGGGCGATCGTCTCCCATCACGCGGCGGACCTGATCACCGGGCTGCTCGCGACCCGGCCGGGTGCCAGCGCGCAGACGGGCCCACACCCAGCCAGGCCCGCACACCGTCGGGTCCGCACGCAGCCGGGCCCACACACCGTCAGGCCCACACCGTCAGGCCTGACGGCCCGCTCGCCGACCGGCGCCGGCCGGGTCAGCTTCCGGTGAGGGCGCGTAGCAGCGTACGGACGGCGGCGCTCAGGTCGGCCCGGCTGGCCGCGGTGCCGGGCGGTGGGGCGCTGAGCGCGCCCGCGCCGGCCAGCCGGTCGAAGAGCAGCCCGTCCACGAACGCCACGAACTGGTCGCCCTGCCGGTCGGGGTCGGTGGCCCCGGCCCGGGTCAGCAGGTCCCGGGCCTGCACCCGCAGGCCGGTGCCGTGTTGCAGGATGCCGCGCAGCTCGGGCCGGTGCACCGCCTCCAGCAGGCAGGCGTAGCGGGCGAGGCTTCGGCTGCGTCCGGTGCTCAGCCAGCGGTCGAGCACCTCGGCGACACCGCCCGCGAGGGCGTCGAGGTCGCCGCTGTCGAGCCGGGGGGCAGGCGTCGGGGGTGGCGGGCCGGTCGGCAGGTCGTACGCGGCCAGGTCGGCCCGGTCCCGCTCGGCGAGCCGTCCGACGACTGCCTCGATCAGCGCCTGTCGGGTCCGCAGGTACGCCGAGGTGGTGCCCGGCGGCATTCCGGCGCGGCCGTCGACCGCCCGGTGGGTCAGGGCTCGCATGCCACCGTCGGCGATCAGTTCGATGGCCGCGTCGGTCAGTGTCGCGATCCGGTTCTCCCGCGCCGTCATGGCACTCCTCCCTTCTGGTGGTCCGGAGGTAGTATCACTCTTCTACAGGTGTAGAAGGAGGATCGACATGGACGACTCACACGCGGTGGTGGTGGGCGCCGGCATCGGCGGGTTGAGCGCGGCGCTCGCCCTGCACCGGCAGGGGTGGCGGGTCACCGTGCTGGAGCGCGCCCCCGAAATGCGCGAGGTCGGCGCCGGCCTGAGCCTGATGGCCAACGCCGTACGCGCGCTGGACGCCCTCGGCCTCGGCCCGGCCCTGCGCCGGGGTGGACACGGTGAGGCACCCGGTGGGATCCGCGACCGGCACGGGCGATGGTTGTCCCGGGTGGACGCCTCGGAGATGATCCGGCAGCTGGGCACCACGGCGCTCGGCGTGCACCGGGCCACGCTGCACCGCATCCTGCGCGAGGCCCTGCCGGCGTCGTCCCTGCACACAAACGCCGTGGTGGAGCACGTCGAACCCGGCCCGGACCACGCCGAGGTGCGCTACCAGGGGCCGGACGGCCCCCACACTCTCACCGCCGATCTGGTGGTCGGTGCCGACGGCCTGCGTAGCCGGGTGCGCGCCCAGCTCTGGCCGCACCACCCCGGCCCGGTGTACGCCGGATCGACGACGTGGCGGGCGGCAATCGCCTTTCCCGATCCGATCCCGGCCGCCATCACCTGGGGGCCGGGAGCCGAGTTCGGCATGGTGCCGATCGGCGACGGTCAGCTCTACTGGTACGGCGCGCTGAACGCCCCGCCCGGCGGCCACGCCCCCGACGAGTTGGCAGCCGTGCGGGAGCGCTTCGGCGACTGGCACGACCCCATCCCGGCGCTTCTCGCGGCAACCCCACTCGACGTCGTGCTGCGCAACGACATCAACTACCTGGCCGAGCCGCTGCCCTCGTACGTCCGGGGCCGGGTGGCGCTGCTCGGCGACGCCGCCCACCCGATGACACCCAACCTCGGGCAGGGCGCCGGGCAGGCCATCGAGGACGCGGTGGTGCTCGGAACGGTCTGCGCCAGCGGCGCCAAGGGAGTGCCCGCCGCCCTGGCCGCGTACGACGAGCAGCGTCGACCACGCAGTCAGTCCATTGCCCGCGCCTCCTACGTCGCCGGCCGGTTCGGACAGCAGCTGCACAACCCGATTGCCCTCACGATGCGGACCATCGCGTTGCGGCTCACCCCGGGCCGGGTCGCCCTGCGCAGCATGGCCCGTTACGCGGACTGGCGACCACCGGCGGGCTGAGCTGGCCCAGCGATCCGGCCGGTGGCCAGGGCGGCGTACTCCGCCGAGGCGAGGAACTCGGTCAACACCTCCACGGTGCCCGGCGTCCACTGACGACCGTCGAGCACCTCGGCACCGGGGACGAAGAGCATCGCCGCGCCCTCGCCGAGCACCACGTCCTCCTGCCGGGCCCTGGTGCTGCCGAGGAAGTAGTGCTTCTCGCGGGCCAGCTCGGGCAGCGATTGCACGGCGACCGGTTGCAGTGGACCGTCGGCGCGCAGGCCGGTCTCCTCCAACAACTCCCGCTCGGCGGTCTGCTCCGGCGTCTCCCCCGGCTCGCCGTGGCCGCCGGGCAGCCCCCACACGTTCGGGTGGTGCGTCGCGTCGCCGTCGCGCAGTTGCAACAGCAGCTGCCCGTCGGGATCTACCAGCAGGACGCACGCGACAATTCTCATCGGACCAGACTACGGCCGACGAGGAACCATCGTTGCCCCAAAGCTCCAGAATAGTCATTCGGGTCCTCGTGGGGGCCAATCAAAGACGACAGCGCGCCGGTACAATCGGCGACTTCGTTGTGACCGATCGCTGACTGCTGATAGTGAAAGCGATCACACACACTGACCCCATGAACAGGAGAGTCAACCGCGGTAGGGCACTCCGCGTCGCGGTGTGCCTCGTTCTTCTCGCCGCGCTGAGCGGCTGCATGCAGCTCAACATGGGGTTGACCGTCAACGCCGACGACACGGTCGACGGGCAGCTCCTCCTGACGGCCCAGAAGTCCGTGCTGAGCGGTCGTAACAAGAACCTGCCGGTCGCCTTCGCCGAGCTGCGGCAGAACATCCCCGCCCTACCGGCGGGCGAGGAAACCCTTTACCAGGACGACACTTTCTACGGTTCCCAGATCAGTTACCGCAAGGCGCCGCTGGCCGGTTTCGACACCGAGAGCGTGAAACTGGTCAGGGATGGCGATCTCTACCGCTTCACGCTGCCGCTGGATCCGAAGAAATATGGCGGAAAGGTTGCGGAGCAGAATCCGCAAAACCAACAGGCGTTCCTCAAGCTCATGTCGTTCGAGATCTCGGTGACATTTCCCGGACGGGTGATCGACAGCAATGGCACCGTCAACGGCCGTTCGGTCAGTTGGAAGGTCGATCCCAACCAGGAGAAGCCAGCCGAACTGCGGGCGGTGGCCGAGGCGCCACCTCGACCGTCCACCTCGCCGGTTGCCGCCGGCGAGGAGGACGACGGCGAATTCCCCTGGCTGCTCGTCGTCGGCGGTGTCCTCCTCCTGCTGCTGCTCGCCGCGGTGGGCGTACTCCTGGTGCGCCGCCGTCACCCCGCGGCGCCGGTGGCGCCCGGTCCGACCCCGCCGCCGGGCCCGCCCGCCGGCGCCCCGGGGCCTGGCTGATCCATCTGGTGGCCGGCTCAGCCGGCCACGCCCGGCTCCGGCCGCCCCCGGAAACGACGGCGACCGGCCCCGGTGCTCCCCGTGGGGGGCATCGGACCTCACCACCACCACATCCCGGTCGCACCATCGCAGAAGGGGGATCGTCATGAACGATCTCTTCACCTGGGCAGCCCTGGGGACCATCGCCGGCGCGAGCGCCGCCACCCTGCTGGCCACCAACGTCATCGGCGGGCTGATCGGCCCGAGCGGCGACAAACTCCGCAAGTGGATCGCCATCGCCATCGCGCTGCTGCTGTCCTACCTGACAGCGGCGTTCGCCGACGACGCCGGCGCCGAGAAGTGGATCATCGCGTTCTTCAACGCGCTGGTCATCTTCTCCGCCGCGCTCGGCGTCAACCAGTTCCCGCCCGGCAACCGACAGGCGACGCCGACCCAGGTCGCGAGCGGTCGTGAGCCCCGAGTCTTCCGTTCCTGGGTCTGAGGGGTGTCGTCATGGTCTTCGGAATTCTCAGCGCAGCCATCCAGGTCGGCTTCGCCGCCCTGCTCGGCTTCCTCGCCGGTGGCTCGATCGGGCTGCTGATCGGCGCCGTCGTGGGCCTGGTGGTCGGCACGGTCTTCGGCTGGTCGGTGGCCTCCGCCGGGGTGTACGGCTCGGACGCCCGCGGCATCTTCCTCTTCGTCGTCGACCACACCTGGAGTCTGCTCAACACTGTCGTCGGCGCCATCTACCTGACCGTGCACCTGATCTTCGGGCACTCACTGGACCGGCCCACGTCACTGAACAGCGGTCGGGTCAGCGTGGTGGAGGGGGTCTCGCCCCGTTACGCCACCACCATCGGCACCGTCTGCGCCGGCTCCAGCTCCGGCATCCAGCGGCACGAGGACGTGCACATCTTCCAGGGTCGCCTGCTTGGGCCGCTCTACATCCCCCTCGTCCTGGCCAACTACGTCCTGTTCACCATCGCGCCGGTGTGGCTGCTCTACCACGACCACACCAACGCGCCGATCAACCGCTTCACCCGATACTTCGAGATCGGCGTCTACCCGCACGTGTGGAACGAGGCCATCGCGTACCGGATCCAGGGGACGCCGCCGCGATGACCACCCACGGGCGCGGACCGATCGAGACCGCCACCGCCGAGTTGGTCGCCTGGGTGACCAGCGCGGCGGGGCAACCGGTCCCGGTCGGTCCGCCCCGCGCGTGCGACGACGCCGACGGACTCACCCTCTGGCCGATGGACCTGCGCCCTGCCCGGCAGACCCGCTCCAGCGGCGCGGTCCGCGAACCGTACCGGTTCACTGTCCGCCACCTGCTCTGCGTCACCGGTCCGGCCGGGTTGCCCCGGCTGGACCGGGTGCTCACCGCCGCGACCAGCGACGGCAACTACCCGGTCGTGCTGGAGGCCGGCGACCCACCACTGTGGACGGCGTTCGGTACGGCGCCCCGCCCGGCGCTGCTGATCGACGTGGCGGCACAGGTGGACCACCCGACTCCGGCCGCGCCGCCGGTGCTGCAACCGCTGCGGTTGCGGCAACTCGACGTGCGCAGCCTCGGTGGGCGGGTGATCGGCCCCCAGGAGCAGCCACTGGCCGCGATGCGGGTCGAGCTGCCCGCCACCGGGGCCGCCACCCACACCGACACCGAGGGCCGGTTCCTGATCGTCGGCGTTCCGCATGACCCCGAGCACCCGAGCCCGGTCCGGCTGCGGCTGACCGGACGCGGGCTCGTCCTCACCGCCGACGTCGACCCGACCGAGGACGACATCGTCATCGTCTGCGCGCCACCGACCCACTGACACCCACAGGCACAGGAGGACCGATGCCCAGTTACTTCTCCCCCGGCATCTACGTCGAGGAGGTCCCCAGCGGCGCCCGACCGATTGGGCCGGCGAGCACCAGCATCGCCGCCTTCGTCGGCGTCGCCCCGGACCGCTCCGCCCACCTGGGCAAGGCGGTGCCGGTCAACAACTGGACGGAGTTCCTGCGGCTCTTCGCCGGTGGGGAGCGGGTGGAGAGCACCCCGCTGGCTCGCGCGGTCTTCGGCTTCCTGGACAACGGGGGCGCGCGCTGCTGGGTGGTCAACGTCGGCGAGGGTGGCGCGATCACCGGCTCCGGGCAGCGGCGCGGTGGTCTGCAACTGCTGGAGGCCGTCGACGAGATCTCCATCATCGCCGCGCCCGGTTTCCACGACGTGGTGTCCCACGAGGCGCTGCTCAGCATGGCCGAGCGCACCCGCACCATGGTCGCGATCTGCGACCCGGCACCGGACATCGACGACATCTCCGCGTTGACCCGGGTGGCCACCCCGTCCTCCGGAAAACCGCCCAAGCCCGCCGAGGGTACGGGAGGCGGCGCGGCCGGCGGTCCCGGCGGCAGCGCGGCCCAGCCGGGCGGCTCCGGCGGCCACGAGGGGGCCGCCTACCGGCCGCGACAGTCCGAGTTCGGCGCGTTCTACTACCCCTGGCTACGGGTACGCGACCCGATCAGCGGCGAACTGGAACTCACCCCGCCGAGCGGGCACCTGGCCGGCATCTGGGCCCGCACCGACGCCCTGCGCGGAGTGCACAAGGCACCGGCCAACGAACCGGTGCGCGGCGCCGTCGACCTGGGCTACCTGGTCACCCGACCGGAACACGACGTGCTCAATCCCAAGGGCGTCAACGTGATCCGCTACTTCGCCGGTGAGGGCATCCGCGTCTGGGGCGCCCGTACGCTCGCCGCCGAAGCCAGCGAGTGGCGCTACCTCAACGTCCGACGCCTCAGCATCGCCATCGAGCAGGCCATCGCCAACGGCACCCGGTGGATGGTGTTCGAGCCCAACGACTTCACCCTCTGGCGTTCGATCCGACGCGACATCGGGGCGTTCCTCACCCGGGTGTGGCGCGACGGCGCGCTGCTGGGGCGCAGCCCGGAGGAGGCGTTCTTCGTCAAGTGCGACGAGGAGACCAACCCGCCGGACGTCCGCGACGCGGGCATGGTGATCGCCCACATCGGCATCGCGGTCGTCAAGCCCGCCGAATTCGTGGTGTTCAAGCTGAGCCAGTGGGCCGGCGGCACCGAGACCGAGACGATCGGAGGCTGACATGCCCACCACCGCCACCCCGCAACCCGGGGCCCCGGTCGACCCGTACCGGGCCTACAACTTCCGACTGCTCATCAACGGCGTCACCAACGGCCACTTCACCGAGATGACCGGGTTGGAGGTGAACATCCCCGGGCAGCCGTACCGGGAGCACGGCCTGGGTCGGATGCGGATGGTGCCCGGTCAGGCCGAGTACGAGCCGGTGACGCTGCACTTCGGCCTCACCGCCTCCCGAGAGTTGTGGGACTGGGTGAACGCCACCGCCCAGGGCACCCTCAACCGGCGCAACGTCTCGGTGGTGCTGCTCGACTCGGTCGGGACGGCCGAGGTGCTGCGCTGGAACCTGATCGACGCCTGGCCCACCCGGTGGCGCGGGGCACACCTCAACACCCTCAGCCACGAGATCGCCATCGCCTCGCTGACCCTGCGCTACGAGGGCCTGGAGCTGGAGACCGGCGGTGCCACCGCGCCGACGCCCGCGTAGCTGGCTGGCCGGCCGGTTGCGCTCGGCGGCCGGGGCGGTGCAGCGCCTCGCCGGGCGGGTCGAGCCCGCAGGGCAGCTTCCACCGTCGACGCAGACGCCCGTGGTGGCCCCACGCCGCTTCGGGGAGCCTCCGCGGCACTGGCTGGACCTGGTCGCCGCCCACGCGCCCGGCCTGCTGCATGACCTGGAGCTCGACCCGTCCCCGACCGGCATCGCCGAGGTCGGGGCCCACAGCGACGGGCAGGGCGGATCCACCGGTCGGGTCGACGCCGACGGTGCGGACCCGGCCGCGAACGCCAGGCCCGGCAGGTCCGGCAGGTCCAGCAGGTCCGACGGGTCCGGCAGGTCCAGCAGATCCGGCAGGCTCGGCAACGAGGGGGACGCGGGTGGTTCCGGTGCGAGCGGGACGCCTTCGTCCGGCTCGGACCTGACAACCCCGCCGGCCGGATCCACCTGGCCGCACGCGTCGCGCCCGCCAGCCGGATCCACCTGGTCGGTGAGACCGAGCGCGGAGGTGCCTCCGGAACGGCGGACGACCCGGCTCGACACCACGAACCCGGACACCACGAACCCCGACACCACAGCCCTCGACCCCACGGCCGCCGACGCGAGCGAGCTGCCCCGGTCGGATGGACCCCGACAGCCGATCCCCTCCATGGTCTTCGGGCAGCACAGTTCGCCGAGCGTCCGCCCGCACCGGGCGGAGGCCGAAGTCACCCGAACCACCTCACACCCGCCCCTGGAAGCTCTGTGGTCCGGCGAGGTCGACCACTGGCGTTCCGCCGACTCGTCTCCCGTACGACCCACCGCCGACCGGCTCTCCGGTGGTCGCGACGGGTTCCGGGGCGACGGGGACGGTCAGCCCTCGCCCAGGGAGGACCCGAGCGGTCACCTGCGTGGCGATGCACCCAGCGCGGCCCGGTCGCCGGGAGTGGACGCGGTGGTCGCGCACCGCCCCGTGAGCAGGTCGAACCGGGACGGGATCGACCCGGCCTGGACCGGCTACACGGCGACGAGCGCCGGGAACCCGTCGACCTCTGCACACGGCGACCTGGATCGCCTCGCTGACGGTGGACCCTGGCTGGCCCTGCCCGGCGAACCGGCGCGACCCCGGCCACCGGCCCCGCCGCGCGACGCCGGTACGGGAACGGCCAGCGGCGGACGAGCGCCCGGCATTGACGGGCCGCCGCCCAGCGCGGTGGCGCGGAGCGTCGACCCGTGGCCGGCTCTGCCCGACGACACCGCGCTGTGGTCTGTCGCCGGCACGGCGGTGGACACCGCCCAGCTGACCCGACTGGACCGGGAACAGGCGGCTGACTGATGGAACGCGTCGCCTTCCTCATCGACTCCTCAGGCGTTCGGGTGGACTGCCTGCTCAACCCGGAGACCGTGCAGGTGACCCGGCTCGCCGGCGTACGCCAACGGGGTGCCGGCGGCGGGCAGCTCACCGGGGCCGGTCTGGCCGACGACCCGCTGGTCTTCACCGGCGGTGGCCGTACCGAGCTGGTGCTGGACCTGCTCTTCGACGTCGACTTCGTGGAGGCGCAACTGCGTCCGGCCGACGTCCGGGTGCTCACCCGTCCGCTGTGGATGCTGGCGGAGAACTCCACGGCCGAGCATGGTTGGCTGCGACCGCCGTTGGTCCGGTTGGTCTGGGGCAAGACCTGGAACGTGCCGGGTGTGATCATCGCGGTGGCGGAACGGTTCGACGCGTTCACCGGCACCGGGTCGCCACGCCGGTCCTGGCTGCGGCTGAAGCTGGTCCGCGCCGCCGAGACGGCCGATCAGGCCGAGGCCGGCTTCGCCGAGGAGTTGGCCGCCGCGAGCACCCCGACCGCCACGCCGGGCAGCGCGGTGATCGCCGCCGGTGACGGCGCGGCCGAGCCGGGTCGCTCCGGTGTGCGTTTCGACCTGCTGGCCAACGACGCGCTGGGCTCGCCGCTGCGCTGGCGGCTGCTGGCCGACCACAACCGGATCACCGATCCGTTGGCCGTGCCGGCCGGCACCACCCTCGCCGTCCCACCACCCGGCGCGCCGAGCGGTGGATCGGTGGTGGGTGCGGTGACCGGCGCCGCGCGGGCGCTGGCCGGCGCGGCGGGTGCCGGCGCGTCGTTCGTCGGGGCCTCGATCGCCACCGCGCCCGCCGCCTGGGGCCCGTCGGGCCCCACTGCCACCAGCACCAGCCCGGGGGGTACGCCATGACCAGCGTCGCGCCCCGGGCGTTGATCGTCCTGCTGGACGGCGCCGAGCTGGTCGGCGCGGCTCGTCAGCGGGTCCGCTCAGTGCGGGTCGCGGCCCGGCTCGACCAGCCCACCCAGGCCGAGCTGGTGCTCGCCACCACCGCCGGGACCGGCGCGTTCGACCCGGCGGTACGCCCCGGCACGGCGCTCGACGTACGGCTCGCCGACCACGCGGACGCCCTGTTCACCGGTGAGGTCACCTGCGTCGAGGTGGAGTACGCCGCCGACGGGGCGGCGGTGCTGCGGCTGCGGGCGTACGACGCGCTGCACCGGCTGCGTAAGCGGCAGGGGTTGCGGGTCTTCACCTCGGTGACCGCCGTCGAGCTGGCCCGGGAGCTGTGCGGCGCGGTGGGGCTGACGGTCGACGCCGAGGTCGACGGCCCTCGGTTGGAGCGGCTGCTTCAGCACCGGCACAGTGATCTGGAGCTGCTGCGCGAGGTGACCGGCCGGGCCGGGCTGCACCTGGCCGCCGACGGGGACACGGTCCGGCTGGTCACCCTCGCCGGCTACGGGGAGCCGGTCGCGTTGGCGCTCGGCGCGGGGGTGCACACGGTGCGCCTGTCCATGAACACCGACCAGGCCAGCGGTGCCAGCGCGGCCCTGGGCTGGCATCCGCAGCGGGCCGAGGTGATCAGCCAGCAGGTCGACGCGGCCCGCTGCGGGCGGCCCGCCGACGACCGCCCGGATCCGGCGGACGTGGGTGCCGACGGCGTTCGCACCGCCGTGAACCAGCCCGGCCGCAGCGACGACGAGTTGGCGGCGCTGGCCCAGGCCCGGCTGGACACCCGGGCGGCGGCGCTGGCCACGGCCGAGGGGGTGGCCGAGGGCGATCCGGCGTTACGGCCGGGCCGTCGCGTCGACCTCGGCGGGGTGCCCGACCCGGTCGCCGGGACGTACGTGCTGACCGAGGTGGTGCACACGGTGGACGGCAACGGGCACCTGACCCGTTTCTCCACGGTGCCGCCGGCCACCCCGACAACCCCGACCGGCGGCGCGGTGGTCACCCTCGGCAGCGTCACCGACGTCGCCGACCCGGACCGGCTGGGACGGGTCCGGTTGACCCTGCCGGCGTACGGGGACCTCGACGCCGGCTGGCTCGCCGTGCTCTGCCCCGGCGCCGGGCCGGGCAAGGGTCTGGTGGCGCTGCCCGATCCGGGCGACACCGTGCTGGTGGTGCTGCCGGGCGGCGAGCCGGCCTCGGGCATCGTGCTCGGTTCGCTGTTCGGCGCCGTCGAGCCGTACGACGCGGGCATCGACGACGGAAAGGCCCGCCGCTGGACGATGCGCACCGCCGGCGGGCAGTCGATCGTCGTCGACGACGTGCGGCGCAGCCTGCGGCTGGGCACCCAGGGAGGCAGCTTCCTGGAGCTGACCCCCGACCTGGCCACCCTGCACGCGGCGTCCGACCTGGTGATCTCCGCACCCGGCCGGGCCATGGTGGTGCGCGCCCGCAGCGTGGACTTCCTGCACGCCGAATCGACCGAGGACCCGACCACCGCGGCGGAGCAGGCCCGTTCGCTCGCCCGCGCCCACCATGAAGGAGGCGGCTGATGCGCTGGATCCACAGTGACTCCGTGATCACCTGCGATCACGACGGCCGGGTCGAGAACCGACCCTCGCGGCACTGGGTGACCGTCACCGGTGTGCCCGTGCTCGTCGACGACGACCCGGAGGGACGCAAGATAGTCGCCTGCCCGAACTACGGCCCGACCATCAAGCCGTGCACGACGACGCTGACCGTCCGGGTCGGCTACAGCGACTGGGTCCGCGTCGACGGGCACCGGGTGGTGCTGTCGCACCTGGAGGGGTTCACCAACGGCACACCGCCAGGGTTGGTCAAGCACACGGTGCGCGACCCCCGCCAGCAGTTCCTGGGGGCGGACCGATGAGGGCCTTCCGCTTCGTCGGCGCCGGCTTCGACGCCGGTCGCGCCGGCGGGTTGGCGCTCACCGCGGCCGGCGGCCTGGCGATGACCGAGGGCGACGAGAGCGTCCGGCAGGCGCTGTTCCTGCTCCTGTCGACCACGCCGGGCGAGCGGCTGATGCGACCCGGGTACGGCTCCCGGCTGCACCGGTTGATCTTCGCGCCCAACGACGACACCACTGCTGGTCTGGCCATCCACTACGTCCGGCAGGCCATCGCCCGCTGGGAGCCCCGCGTCGAGGTGATCGACGTGGACGCCGGGCCGGACCCGGACGACGCGTGGCGGTTGGTGATCCGGTTGGACTACCGGGTGCGGGCCAGCCTGACACCCGGGCAACTGGTCTTCTCAGTGGATCTACTCCCGGTCGACGAGCCCGCCCAGGGAGGAGCGTCATGACGCTGCCCGTGCCGCACCTGGACGATCGCGGCTTCCTCGACCTGGTCACCGAGGCCCGGGAACGGATCCGGCAGTCCTGCCCAGCGTGGACCGACCTGTCGGCGCACGACCCCGGCATGGCGCTGGTGGAGACGTTCGCGCACCTCACCGAGGTGATGATCTACCGGTTGAACCAGTTGCCGGAGAAGGCGTACGTCTCGTTCCTGAACCTGCTCGGGGTCACCCGGCACGCGCCGACGGCGGCCTGGGCGGACGTCCGGTTCACCCGTACCGGCACCGACCGCGGCGCGGTCCGGATCCCGGCCGGGCTGCGGGTCGCCGCGGCCCGGGGCGCGGACCCCCGGCCGGTCGTTTTCGTCACCACCGAGCCGACGTCGCTGCCCGCCGACGAGACGTCGGTGACGGTACGGATGCACCACTGCGAACCGGTCGAGGCGGAGCTGCTCGGGGTGGGCACCGGCCAGCCGGGGCAGGTGCTGCGCGCGGCGCACGCGCCTCTGACACACACCGCCGAGGCGCTGGACCTGCTGCTCGGGGTGGAGGTGCCGGCCGGCACCGTCGAGCTCGGCGCGGCGGCCCGCGAGCACGACGGTCGCACGTTCGAGATCTGGCAGCCGGTGGACAGCTTCGCCGGGCTCGGCCCGCAGGCCAAGGCGTACCTGGTCGACCGCTGCTCCGGCACTGTCATCTTCGCCCCGGCCCTCGACCTGCGACCCCCCGCCGGGGCGACCCCGCCCGGCGAGGTCACCGCCGACGCGACCGCACCGACGAGCACCGTGCCGCCGGTGACCGTCGCGGCGGTGCCGCCGGCCGGACGGCAGATCCGGCTCTGGTACCGCGCCGGTGGCGGGCCCACCGGCAACGTGGCGGCGGGCACGCTAACCAGCCTGCGTGACCCACTACCGGGGGTACGCGTGGACAACCCCGCCCCGGCGGCCGGCGGTCGGGACATGGAGGCGCTCGAGTCGGTGCTGCTGCGCGGCCCGTACGAGTTCTTCGCCCAGCAGCGGGCGGTCACCGCCCGCGACTTCGAGGTCCTCGCGACCAGCTCCGGCGCGGTGGCGCGGGCGCGGGCGTTCACCCGCGCGGCGGTGTACAGCTTCGCCCGGCCGGGGGAGGTCGAGGTGGTGCTGGTGCCGTACGTGCCCGAGGCGGCCCGACCGGGCGGTCGGCTACCGGTTGCGGTGCTGCGCGAGCACGAGGTGCCCGAGGCACGGCACCGGGTCGAGGCGGACCTGGAGGAACGCCGGATGCTCGGCATCCGCTCCCGGGCCACCTGGGCGCGGTTCAAGGCGGTGTCCGTGCGGGCCCGGGTGGTGGTCCGCCGCGAGGAGGACGTGGACGCGGTCCGTCGCCGCATCCACGACCGGCTGCACCAGACGTTGAGTCCGCTGCCCACCGCGCTCAACCCGACCGGCTGGCCGTTCGGCGAGCCGCTGCGGGCGTCCAACGTGTACCGGCTGCTGGAGCACGCCGAGCCGGGGGTGCGCTACGTCGAGTCGGTGCGGTTCGTGGTCGACGAGGCCCCCGACGCCGGCGTCCGCGCCCTCGCCGTGGACCAGTACCAGCCGCGCACCTGGTACGCCGGGCGCGGCCCGGTGCTGTTCCGCTCCAGCAACGGCGGCGCGGGTTGGGAACCTGCCGGTCGCTTCGACGACGAGACGGTGCTGCGGGTGGCGCCCGCGCCCGCGCCGGTACGGCCGGGCATCGTCGCGCGTCCCGGCTCGGTGGCAGTGGTGACGCTGCGCGCCTCGGGCGGCTCGCGGGTGCACCTGAGCACCGACCTGGGCGAGACGTGGTCGCTGCTCACCGACCTGGACTCGCGGATCTCCGACGTGGCCTGGCTGGACCGCGACGGCGCGGGCGCGCTGCTGGCCGCCACCGACACCGGCCTGTACGAGGTGTCGCTGCTGCCCGGGGCGGTGCCGTTGCAGATCCTGGTCGACCCGTCCGACGCCGACCGGGGCTTCTACGCGGTCCGCACGTTCGTCTCCGAGCGGGGCGCGCCGGGGGTGGCGGTGGCCGCGCAAGCCAGCTTCGGGGTGTACCTGTCGACCAGCGGCGGCCGACCCGGCAGCTTCACCCACGTCGGTCTGGCCAACGTGGACAACCGGGTCCTCGCCGTGCAGTACGACGGCCCGGCCACCCTGCTGTGGAGCGGCGCCGGCGAGCCGGATCCGAAGAAACCCGGCCAGGGCTGTCATCGCACCCGGCTGTTCGAGTCCGACGTGAAGTGGCAGTCGATGCAGGCGGGGTGGAGCGGCGGCACCTGCCGGGACCTCGCGTTCGCCGGACAGCAGGCGGTGGCGGCCACGCAGAGCGGCGGGGTGCTGCGGCTGGACACCCTGGCCGCCCAGCCGCAGTGGCAGGCGGTGTCAGTCAACTGCGGGTTGCCGTTGCGGGACCGTACCCGGTTCGTGCCGGTCGACGCCATCGCGGTGAGCGGCCCGACGGCCGGGAGCGCCGCGCCCGGCGGCACCGGCGCGACGGAGCGGCTGATCCTGGCCAGCGGCGAACGCGGCGTGCACCGCAGCGCCGACGCCGTCACCTGGACGCCCAGCGCCAACCAGGCCACCGCCGACGTGGTGACAGTCCCCGATACCTGGCTGCTCTGCTCCGGCGAGCACGACATCGAGGTGGTGCGCCAGGATGCGACGCTCGGCGATTGAACGGCTGCTGCCCGCCGCCTATCAGCGGGCCTGCGTGCCCGGCAGCGTGCTCTGGGCGCTGCTGGACGTGATGGAGGGGCTGCACGCCCCGGACGAGGCGATCCTCGCCGAGGTGGACGCGCTGTTCGACCCGTACCGGGCGCCGGACGGGCTGGTCGTGCGGTTGACCCGCTGGGTGGCGATGGACCACGTGGTGGCCTCGCCCCGACCGGACACCCCGCTGCCGCTGCCGGTGGGTCGGCTGCGCGACCTGGTGGCCAACGCCGCCCTGCTGGCCCGATGGCGCGGCACCCCGTACGGGATGTGCCGGGCCCTGGAGCTGGCCACCGGGATGTCGGGCTTCGGCATCGACGAGCCCGCCGACCAGCCGTTCCACGTCGTGGTGCGGGTGCCGGTCGCCGCCGCCGGTCAGCTCGCCGTGATCACCCGCATCGTCGAGGCGGAGAAACCCGCCTCGGCCACTGTCGAGATCGTCCTGGAAGAGGAGTCGTCATGACCACCGAGTGGGCGGTCGTCGCCGCCGCCGAGCAGTTCACAGTCGACCCGCGCAACAGCGGCGAGCTGACGTTCACCGTCTCCAACCCGGGCAACGCGCCGGACACGGTGGTGTTCGACGTGGCGCCCGGTGACGGCTCGCAGCGGGCGTGGTTCACCGTCACCGAACCCCAACGGGTGGTACCCGGCCAGGGCTCGGTGTCGTTCCTGGTCAAGCTCGCCGTGCCGGCCGGCACCCCGCCTCGGCGCTACGACATGACCGGGTTCGCGTACTCGGCGAACACCGCGCCGGAGGAGAGTTCCCGCTCCAGCGGCCGGGTCACGTACGAGGTGCGGGCGGTCGCGCCGCCACGGCGTACCCCGTGGTTGTGGATCGCCGCCGCGGCGGCGTTGGTGCTGGTGGTGGTCGCCGTGGGGGTGGTGTTGCTGACCCGCGACGGCGAGCCGGCCCCCGGCGAGCCGCGGGTGGTCACCGTCGAGGCGGAGAGCCTGGTGCCAGGGGCGGTGGTGGACTCCCCGGCGAAGAACGGGGCGAAGGTGGAGGCGCAACCCAACTGCTGCGGAGTGACCTGGTCCGGCGACAGGCAGCTGTTCTTCCAAGGGCTTGCCATCGGCGACAAGGTCACCGTGACGGTGCAGATCCCGGCCGACGGCACCTGGCGTTTCGCAGCGGTACGCACCACCTCCCTCGACTACGCCAACACCGTCTTCGCCATCGACGGCAACCAGGTTGGCGGCACGTTCCTCGGTTTCACGCCGACAGTGCGCAAGACGGAGTTCCTGGACGTCGGCACGGTCCAGCTCGCCAAGGGCCCCCACCAGGTCACGCTTCTGGTGGTTGGTAAGACGCAGGGCACCAACCGCTACTTCGCGGGCGTCGACGAGATCCGGTTCACCGAGATCGTGGCGAAGGCCGTGGCGCGATGAGTGGTCGGCAGAAGGCGCTGCTGGGGCTGTTCGCCGTCCTGCTGGTGGCGCTGTTCGTGGTCGCGGTCAGCACGGGTCGCAACCAGCCGGGTGATCCGGAGGCCCGGCACGGGTTGGTCGAGCGGTTGGGCGCCCTGGGCGGCGAGCGTTCCGCCGTGGATCCGGCGACGGTCAGCGCCGACTGCGCCGACGACGCAGGCCGGCTGACGTTCTCCGGCAGCTGCGTGGTGCGCATCGCGGACCCCGGCGGGCTGCACACCCTGATGCTGCGCAGCGCGGCGCGGTTCACAGTTGTCGCCCGGGCGCCCGGCGACGCCGACCTCACCATCCGCGACGAGGTCGAGCCGGCGGCGGACGGCACCGGCGCGGTGGCGAAGATCGCCGTCGACCAGGCCACCGAGGTGGGCCTGGTCTGCCCCGGCCTGGGCGGCTGCACTGTCGTCGTGGCCACGTCCTGACCCGACCCGGGCTGAGAGGAAGGTGCCGCCGTGGGTGACCTGCGCAAGCCGTTCCTGCTGCTGGCCATGCTCGCCATCGTCCTGGCGATCGGGGTGGAGCTCGGTGCCGGGCTGCTGCTCGGCGGCGCCGACGCCGACGCGGCCCTCGCCGACAGCGCCGGGGCGCTGGACGTGGAGATCGACGACGTGTCAGGGGTCAGCGAACCGTCCGGCCGGGGCACCGGCTACCTGGCGCTGATCGACGCCGTGGCGGTCTGGAGCACCGGGCTGTTCTGCCTGGGCCTGCTGCTGCCCGAGCGCGTCCAGGGTCGGGTGCAGGGCGTCGCCAGCCTGATCTTCTCGATCATCCTGATCATCGTCGGGCTGGTCGCGCTGGTCGTCGCGTTCGTGGAGCTGTCCATCATGGTGTCGCTGTTCCTGGCCGTCCCGTTCGGCACGCTGGCGTACCTGGCGCTGTGGGGGTTCTTCCCGGTCGGCGAGGCGGCGGTGCTGCTCGGGCTGGTGCTGCTGCTCAAGCTGGTGTGGGCCGGGATGCTGGTGCTGGCCCAGCCGCGCTTCCTGCAGAACAAGGGTCTCGTCCTGCTGATCCTCACCACACTGCTGTGCACCGTCGTGCTGGAGTTCCTGCACAACCTGGTGCCGGTGATCCTGGTCAGCATCGTCGACGACGTGGCGGCGTTGATCTTCGCGATCATCGCGATCGTCTGGGGGCTGGTGCTGTTGATCGGCTCGATCCCGGCGATCGTCAAAGCCGTCCGAGTAACCGCAGCCCTACCGACCCGCACCAGCTCCTCACCCCGTTGATCATGAAGTTGTTGCCACTCCGCCCGGCGTGTCGTGGCAATAACTTCATGGTCAACGAGGGGTGTTCGGGCTCGGAGCCCCGCTCAGAGTGGTCTTGGCACCGTCGTGACCAGGGCGTCGACACCGTTCCGGTCGAGGGTTCCGTCGGCCACCCACACCTGGTATCGGCCGTGCCTGCTCCCACCAGCCGGCACCACCGCCGGGCGGTCGAACGCGAACGCCACACAGACCCCCGGATACATGCTCGTCCGCACGAACCACCGGTCGCCGCGGCCGAGGCCCGCGAAGACCAGTGTGTACGCCCCGCCACCCGACCCGGCGCCGGTCAGCGCGAGCCACGGCGCCGCGCTGCCGTTGACAGTCTCCTCCCCGGCCGCGTCGGCGGTGAACACCGCCGAATCGCCGTCGGCGGCGGCCCGCCAGAAGAACCCGCCATAGCCGGCCCCGCCCGGGCGGCCGTTGGTGGCCGGGCTGCCCAACCGGATCTCCCGGTGCTCCGGGGCAACGAGGACGGACTCCAGGTCGAGCCGCCAGGCGTCCGGCGCGACCACCGACGCGGCGAGCCACCTCCGCTCGGTCAGCAGCACCCCGCCGGCCCTGTCGCGCCACTCGACATCGTGCGCGTACCGGCCCGCGGACCGTTCGACCTCACCGGTGTGCGCGATGACGCCGTGGTCGTCGCGCCACGTGTAGCCCACGTCGCGGACGTAGGTGCGCCCGCCCCAGAGGTTGCTGCCGTCGACGTCCTGCACCGCGAGGGACGCCCCGAGGTGCCACACGTGGTCGGCGGGGAGCGCATCGGTGACCACCGTTCCGCCGAGCGTGCGTACCGGGTGCAGGTACGGTCGGGGCCCGTGTCGCGCGTCCAGCGCCGGGTCGAGGATGTACTCGGCCACCTCAGTGGTCCCGACCGTCAACCGAACCGGCTCCCCGCTCACGGCAGCTCCCGACGGCCGGCGACGGCGACCGACACCCGCCGGCGGGCGTTGGGGTCGGCTGGTCTCTGCCGGCCGCCGACGACGGCGACCGACACCGGCCGGCGGACGGTGACGGCGTGCAGGGCGGCCACCGTGTAGCCGGCGAGGATCGGCACCGCGACCGGGGTGACCAGGACGGTGAGCAGCCCGGCCAGCGCGACGACACCGGTGAGCGCCGCCCAGCGGGTGGGCACGTCGAGGCAGGCGCGGGCGGCGGAGCGGGCCGAGGCCCACCACCGCCCGCCCCCGTTGCCGCCCACCTCGACGACGACCAACCCGCCGTACCCGGCCAGGCCGGCCGCGATCAGCGCCGTCACGAGCAGCGCAGCCGGGCCGCCCGGCACCCGGCCGGTGGCCAGCGCCGCCAGGTCGGCGGCGAGCAGCACGGCGCTGGCGAGCGCGAGCAGGCTCACCGGGACACCGGGCAGCACCGCGCGGCCGAACCGGCGCAGTGTCGTGCGCGCCGACGGCCAACTGCCGGTACGCGTCCAGTCGTGCACCGCCGCGCTGGCCGTGCCCGCCGCCGCGGCGGCGGTGAGCAGGGGAACCGCCGCGAGGGTCAGCAGGATGCCCAGCAACGCCAGGTCGGCGGCGTCGCGGGCGACGTCGCGCCAGTCCCGCCGCCCGCCGGTGTCCACGGGTTCAGCCCTTGATGCCACTGGTGTTGATCCCCTCGACGAGCATCCGCTGGAACGCGACGAAGAACAGGAAGACCGGCAGCAGCGACAGCACCGACATGGCGAACATCGGGCCGACCGCGCTCTGGCTGGTCGAGTCGATGAACAGGGTCAGCGCGACCGGAACGGTGTAGTCCTCCAGTTGGGACAGGAAGACCAGCTGGCGGAAGAAGTCGTTCCAGGTCCAGATGAACGAGAAGATCGCCGTGGTGACCAGCGCCGGGCGGCTCAGCGGCAGGATGATGTGCCGGAAGATGCCGAACGGGCCGGCGCCGTCGATGCGGGCCGCCTCGTCCAGCTCCCGGGGGACGCCCCGCATGAACTGCACCATGAGGAAGACGAAGAACGCCTCGGTGGCCAGGAACTGCGGGATGAGCAGCGGCAGGTACGGCCAGTCGCCGCCGACCAGCCCGAGCGTGCGGAACAGGATGTACTGCGGAACGATCAGCACGTGCTGCGGCAGCAGCAGCGTGCCGATCATGACGGCGAACCACATGCCGCGTAGCCGAAACCGCAGCCGCGCGAAGGCGTACGCGGCCAGCAGGCAGGAGAGCCCGTTGCCGATGACGGTGAGCAGGCTGACCATGGCGCTGTTGAGGAAGAACCGACCGAAGCTGACGTCGAAGTTGGACCACCCGGCGGTGTAGTTGCCCGGGGTGAAACGCTCGGGCAGCAGCCCGACGTTGTTGACGATCTCCTCCTGGGACTTCAGCGAGGTGCCCACCATCCAGATCAGCGGGTAGAGCACCACGGCGACGATCGCCACCAGGATCAGCAGTCGCAGCACGGGCCGTCCGCCGGGTCGTCGGCGCGCGGTCGGCGCTGCGGTCGTCGGGGTCACCGTCACCATCACCGGTCCTCCCCGTCGGAGTAGTGCACCCAGAACCGTCCGGTGCTGAAGAAGATCGCGGTGATGACCGCGATGGCGAGCAGGAACACCCAGGCCATCGCCGAGGCGTAGCCCATGTTGAGGTCGGTGAAGCCGGTGATGTAGAGGTTCAGCGTGTACATCAGGGTGGAGTCGACAGGGCCGCCGGTGCCGTTGCTGAGCACGAACGCGGCGGTGAAGCCCTGGAAGCCGTTGATGGTCTCCAGCACCAGGTTGAAGAAGATGACCGGGGAGAGCATCGGCAGTGTGACGTTGCGGAACTGACGGAACCGGCCGGCCCCGTCGACCGACGCGGCCTCGTACAGCTCGGTGGGCACCTGCTTGAGCCCGGCCAAAAAGATCACCATCGGTGCGCCGAACTGCCAGATGGCCAGCACCATCAGTGTTTCGAGGGCCCAGTCGGGGTCGTTGACCCACGGCTTGCCGGTGATGCCGACGAGGCTCAGCAACGAGTTGAACGCCCCGTCGCGGTTGAACATGTTGACCCAGACGATGGCCAGCGCGACGCTGCCGCCGAGCAGGGACGGCAGGTAGAACAGCCCGCGGAACAGCCCGACGCCGCGCCAGGCGCGGTTGAGCAGCAGCGCCACGCCGAGCGCCGCGGCCAGCTTCAGCGGTACGGCGATCAGCGCGAAGGTCAGTGTGACCCGCACCGCGTGCCAGTACGACGGGTCGGCGGTGAACATGCGTTCGTAGTTGGCCAGCCCCACCCACTCCACCTCGGAGAAGGGGGTGAGGATGTCGTAGTTGGTGAAGCTCAGGTAGAGCGAGAGCACCATGGGGATTGCCGTGACACCCATCAGGCCGATGAGCCACGGCGACAGGAAGACGTACCCCGCCAGACCTTCGCTGTGCCGGAAGCGTCCGGGCCCACGCCTCTCAGCGTGGGCCCGGTCGGATCCGGGGCCGCGTCGGGTCGGGTCGGGTGCCGTGGTCAACGCCACGAACAGCTCCTCTCCTCGCCTCGCGGCGCGGTCAGGCGATGGCGGACTTGCACGCCTCGATGAACTGGGCGGCGGCCTCGGCGGGGGTGGCCCGGCCGTACTGCGCGTTCTCGGCGGCCTTGATCAGCTCGGACTTCACCTTGCTGTGGCCCTTGATCGGCACCTGCGGTGACTTGCCGAACTTCTGGGTCAGCTCCGCCTCGACGGCGATGGACTGCTTCATGGCCGGGTCGGTGGTGTCGTCGCTGACCACGCGGCGCAGGTCGAGGTTGGACGGCAGACCGCGGTCGGTGCCGAGCAGTTTGACCGCCTCCTGGTCGTTGTTCAGGAAGTTGATCACGTCGACCGCGACGTCCTTGTTCTTGCTGCCCTTGAACACCGACCAGTACATCGAGGCTCGGGCCCACTGCGCGCTCGGATCACCGGGGTAGGCGATCACGCCCAGCTCGTCCTTGGTGTTCTTCTTCAGGTCCGGCATCTGGTTGGCCCAGACCCAGGAGGTCGCCGACTTGCCGGTGACCACCAGTTGCTTGGTGACGTCGCTGGAGTTGCCCTCGTGGATGACGTCGGCGCTCGGGGTGGCCTTGCGGTCCCGGGCGCCCTTCCACAGGTCGAACCACTTGGTCACGTCCTCGGCGGTGAAGCCCAGCTCCTTGCCCTTGTAGAGGTCCTTGCCCTGCTGGCGCAGCCAGACCCAGAACGCCTTGTAGTCGGCGCTCGGGTCCTGCGTGCCGGGCACCTTGGTCTTGGCGGTGACCTGCTCGGCCCAGGCGATGTGCTGCTCCCAGGTCATCCCGGTGGTCGGCTCGGGCAGGTTGTTAGTGGTCAACAGCGTCTTGTTGTAGACCAGGCCCTGGGTGTTCTCCCCGGCGGCCAGACCGGCGAGCTTGCCGTCGACCACGCCGTACTGCCAGAGGCTCTCCGGGAACTTGGACGTGTCCAGTTTTCCGGACTCCTGGTACGAGGTCAGGTCGAGCGTGGTGTTGCGGGCCGCGTACTCGGCGAGGTAGTTGTCGTCGATCTGGAACAGGTCCGGCGGGTTGCCGCCGGCGGTGAGGGTGGCCAGCTTGTCGAAGTAGCCCTGGTTGGCCTGCCAGGTCTTTTCGAAGGTCACGTTCGGGTGCTTCTTGGTGTAGAGGGCCAGGGCGTCCTCGGTCAGCTTGGCCCGGGCGTCGCCACCCCACCAGAAGATGGAGAGCTTGACCGGGGCGTTCGGGTCGGCGGCGCCTCCGTCGTCGTCTCCGCAGGCGGCGGCGCCGAACATCAGCGGTGCGGCGACAGTCACGGCGAGCAGGCCACGCAGCAGGCGCCGCCGAGGCAGCGGGGTACGGTGGGCGCGCCCGACGGGCGCGGCAGTGGTGGGGGGCGTTGCGGGGTGCATGTGCGCTCACTCCTCGGCATTAGGAGGCGACGGCGTCACCGGTGGCCGCAGTCGGGGTGCCCGGGTCCGCAGGGCAATGCGGGCCCGGGCCACGTGGTGCGGCCAGGGGACGTGCCGGTCGGGCGTACGGGCCCGGGCCGGTCGAGTCGCGGATGACCAGGTCGGTCTGGAGCATTACCTGTGCGGTGGTACGACGGACGCCGAGCGCCGTGCCGGCACCGGACCCCCGCGCACCGCGCGGTGACTCGATGTCCTGTTGCAGCAGCATGTCGACGGCCGTCCGGCCGGCGGCCCCGGTGGGTGTGGCCACCGTCGTCAGTTTGGGGCGGGTCAGCCGGCTCAGGGTGATGTCGTCGACCCCGACGACGCTCACCTCCTGCGGCACCCGGACCCCGAGCGCGTCCAGCCCCTCGATCAGGCCGATCGCCATCAGGTCGTTGTAGGCGAGCACTGCCGACACCCCACTGCGTCGCACCTGCTCGGCGACGGCGGAACCGCCGACCTCGGTGGGCGCGTTGGGGCCGAGCATGGTCAGCTCCGCGCCGCCGGCTCGGGCGGCCGCGCCGGCGGCACGGCGCATCTCCCGGTTGGTCCACGAGCTGCGCGGGCCACCGAGCAGCGCGATGCTGCGGTGCCCCAGGCCCACCAGGTGCTCGATCGCCGAGCGGGCACCCTGCCCGACGTCCATCAGCACGCAGGGCAGGCCGGTCACCTGGCGGTTGACCACGACCAGTGGCACCTCGCGGCTGAGCTGCTCGATCAGGCTGTTGCTCATCCGAGGGCTGCACAGCAGCACCCCGTCCACCTGCTTGGCCAGCGCGTGGACCAGTTCTTCCTCGGCGGTCGGGTCCTCGTTGGTGTCGGCCACGAAGACGTGATAGTCGCGGTGTCGGGCCTGACTCTCCGCCGCCTTGATCAGCGGCGGGAAGAACGGGTTCGCGATGTCCGCGATGATCAGCCCGATGTTGTGCGTCCGCCCGGTGATCAGTGCCCGGGCGGCGCGGTTGGGCCGATAGCCCAGATCTTCCGCGCAGGCCAGCACCCGGACCCGGGTCTCAGGGTTGACCAGGTGTGGAGCGGAGAAGGTGCGGGACACGGTGGAGATGTGCACACCGGACGCGCGGGCGACGTCCCGGATGGTGACTGGCACGGCGGCCCCTTCGTCCGATGTGGTGGCGGTCACGCAGGTGTGGCCCATTAATGCAAACGGTTGCGCCAGTGTCAACGGTCAATGATTACGGCTTCGTTGCACCCACACTCCTCTTGGTCACCTGCCGCCCCTCAAACACTGACAAATGACGCCGATCCCGCCGTCGTCGTTGACGCGAACGGATCGATCGTGATTACTTCATTGCAAACCTTTGCAGGATCACGGGAGGCGACCGCATGTCACCGAGAGCCGCCGGGCGAGTCCGGTACGCCGTCGTGGGCACCGGCGCGCGGGCAGAGATGTTCGTCCGGGCGCTGGTGCTCGACCACGCCGACACCACCGAGCTGGTCGCCTTCGCCGACGTCAACCAGGCCCGGATGGACGCGCACAACCGCTGGCTGGCCGAGCTGGGCCACCGCCCGGTGCCCACGTACCCGGCCGGTGACTTCGCGGCCATGCTGGACAAGGAGCGCGTCGACGTCGTCCTGGTCACCAGCGTGGACGTCACCCACGACGAGTACGTGGTGGCCGCGCTGCGCGCCGGTCGTGAGGTCGTCACCGAGAAGCCGATGACAGTGGACGTGGCCCGCTGCCGGCGGATCCTGGACACGGTCACCGAGACCGGTGGGCGGGTCACTGTCGCCTTCAACTACCGCTACAACCCGCTGCACGAACAGGTTCGCCGGCTGCTCGCCGAGGGCGCGGTCGGCGAGATCGGCTCGGTGCACTTCGAGTGGCTGCTCGACGTCCGCCACGGCGCCGACTACTTCCGCCGCTGGCACCGCGACAAGGCCACCTCCGGGGGGCTGATGGTGCACAAGGCCAGCCACCACTTCGACCTGGTCAACTGGTGGCTGGCCGCCACGCCCGTCGAGGTGTACGCGGCCGGCCGACTCTTCTTCTACGGCGAGGACGGTCGCCGGCACGGCTACGCCCGCGACTACGACCGGGCGCACGGCTCCCCCGCCGCCACCGACGACCCGTTCGCCCTGCGCCTGGACGCGCACCCCCGGCTGCGCGAGTTGTACCTCGACGCCGAGGCCGAGGACGGCTACCAGCGCGACCGCAACGTCTTCGCGCCCGGTGTGAGCATCGAGGACGACATGGCGGTGCTGGCCCGCTACTCCACCGGCGCCACGATGACCTACCACCTCACCGCGTACGCGCCCTGGGAGGGCTACCGGGTGATGGTCAACGGCAGCCGGGGCCGACTGGAGCTGGACGTGGCCGAGAACGACTACGTCGACAGGGGCACCGCCGGCGCGGTCAAGGGCGCCGCCCTGCACGGCGCCGAGGCGCCGGCCGAGGGCGGTGGTGCGACGCTTACCCTGCGCCCGTTCTGGGCCCCGCCCCGGCAGATCCCGGTGGAGGGTCGCAGTCGGCACGGGCATGGCGGCGCCGACGCCCGGATGACCGGGGTGCTCCTCGGCGGTCAACCCGACCCGTTGGGCCGCGCCGCGACCGCCGACGACGGCGCGTTGGCACTGCTCACCGGTCTGGCCGCCAACCGGTCCTTCGAGACCGGCCAACCCGTCCGCGTCGCCGATCTGCTCACCCCCCGCTGACACAGGAGACGAGGAGCCCCACTCCGTGCCCACGTTCGACCACACCGACCTGCTCCTGCCGCCCGAGCCGGGCCAGCGCGCGCTGGCCCGGGAGCTGTACGCCCTGGCGGCGGAGCAGCCCATCATCTCGCCGCACGGGCACGTCGACCCGGCCCTGCTCGCCGAGGACCGCCCCTTCCCGGACCCGGCCCAGTTGCTCATCGTGCCCGACCACTACCTGACCCGGATGCTGCTCAGTCAGGGCGTACCCCCGGCGGATCTGGGTGTGCCCACCCGCGACGGCAGCCCGGTGGAGACCGACGGCCGGGTGATCTGGCGACGCTTCGCCGCGCACTGGCACCTGTTCCGGGGCACCCCGTCGCGACTCTGGCTGGAGCAGACCTTCCGCACCGTGTTCGGGGTGCACACCCCGCTTGGCCCGAGCACCGCCGACGCCCTCTACGACGAGATCGCGGCCCGGCTCGCCGAGCCGGACTTCCGGCCCCGGGCGCTGTTCGAGCGGTTCAACATCGAGGTCCTCGCCACCACCGAGTCGCCGCTGGACGATCTCGCGCAGCACGCCAAGCTCGCCGCCGACGGGTGGGGTGGGCCGGGCGGTCGGGTGGTCACCACGTTCCGCCCGGACGACGTGGTGGACATGGAGTTCGAGGGGTGGTCGACGAATGTGGACCGGCTCGGCGATCGGGCCGGCGAGGACACCGGCACGTACGCCGGCTACCTGGCGGCGCTACGGGCCCGACGCGCCGCGTTCATCGCCGCCGGCGCCACCTCCTCCGACCACGGCCACCCCACCGCGCGCACCCTGGACCTGACCCCGGCCGAGGCCGAACGGCTCTACGACCGGGGCCGGCGCGGCGAGGCCGACGCCGCCGACGCGGAGGCGTTCCGGGCGCACATGCTCGTGGAGTTCGCCCGGATGTCGCTCGACGACGGCCTGGTCATGCAACTGCACCCCGGCGCGGTGCGCAACCACAACCGGTGGTTGCACGCCCGGCACGGCCGCGACGTCGGCGGCGACATCCCGCAGGCCACCGAGTACGTCCACGCGCTCGCGCCGCTGCTGGAGCGCTACGGCAACGACCCCCGGCTGCGACTGGTCCTCTACACCCTCGACGAGGACACCTTCACCCGCGAGTTGGCACCCCTCGCGGGCGGGTACGCCGCGCTGCTGCTCGGCGCGCCCTGGTGGTTCCTGGACTCCCCTGAGGTGCTGCGCCGGTTCCGGGAGACGGTGACCGAGAGCGCCGGCTTCTACAACACCACCGGGTTCGTCGACGACACCCGGGCGTTCTGTTCCATCCCGGTACGCCACGACGTGGCCCGCCGGGTGGACGCCGGCTTCCTGGCCCGGCTCGTCGCCGAGCACCGGCTGCCGATGGACGAGGCCGCCGAGACCATCGTCGACCTGGCGTACCGGCTGCCCAAGCGGGTCTTCAACTTCGGAGGACAGGCTCAATGACGGTCACCATCACCTCCGTCGAGGTGCACGACGTGCGGTTCCCCACCGCCGCCCGGGGCGACGGCTCCGACGCGATCAACCGGGGTGACTACTCGGCGACGTACGTGGAGCTGGGCACCGACGCCGGCCCGACCGGCGCCGGGTTCACCTTCACCAACGGCCGAGGCAACGAGATCACCTGCGCGGCGGTGCGTGCCCTGGCCCACCACGTCCAGGGCCGCACCATCGAGGAGATCACGGCCGAGCCGGTGGCGTTCTGGCGGTCGCTCAGCGCCGACGTGCAGCTGCGCTGGCTGGGCCCGGAGAAGGGCGTCATCCACATGGCGACCGGCGCGCTGGTCAACGCGGTGTGGGACCTGCGGGCCACCCTGGCCGGCAAGCCGATGTGGCGCTTCCTCGCCGACCTGCCCACCGACGACCTCGTGGCCAGCGTCGACTTCAAGCACATCACCGACGCGCTCACCCCGGACGAGGCAGCGGCCATCCTCGACAAGGGACGCGACGGGCTGGCCGACCGGTTGGCCGCCCTCGACCGTGACGGTTTCCCGTCGTACACCACCTCGGTCGGGTGGCTCGGCTACCCGGACGACAAGGTGCGGGCGCTGACCCGGCAGGCGTACGCGGACGGCTGGCGGGCGATGAAGATGAAGGTCGGCGGCCCGCTCGCCGACGATCTGCGGCGGGCCCGGATCATCCGGGAGGAGATCGGCCCGGACGCGCTGTTGATGATGGACGCCAACCAGGTCTGGGACGTCGACGAGGCGATCACCGCGATGGCGGCGCTGGCCGAGGTGGACCCGTACTGGATCGAGGAGCCCACCCACGCCGACGACATCCTCGGGCATGCCCGGATCGCCCGCGCGGTGACCGAGTTGACCGCCGGCCGGTGCCGGGTGGCCACCGGGGAGGTGGCCGCCAACCGAGTGATCTTCAAACAGCTGCTCCAGGCCGAGGCGATCGGGGTGATGCAGGTCGACGCCTGCCGGGTCGGCGGCGTCAACGAGGTCCTGGCCGAGCTGCTGCTGGCGGCGAAGTTCGGCGTGCCGGTCTGCCCGCACGCCGGCGGCGTGGGCCTCTGTGAGTACGTCCAGCACCTGGCGATCTTCGACTACCTGCGGGTGGGCACCGGTCTGGACGGTCGGATGATCGAATACGTCGACCATCTGCACGAACACTTCGTCGACCCGGTGCGGACCCGCGGTGGTCGCTACCTGCTGCCCGAACGGCCCGGTTACAGCGCCACCATGAAGCCCGCGTCGATCGCCGAGTTCCGCTTCCCGGACGGTCCGGCATGGCGGTGACCGTCGGGGCCTCCCGGCTCGGCATGGGCATGCTGCGCCGCCTGCCCGCCGAGGCCCGCCCGCTGATCCGGCCGGGCACCGTGCCGACCGGCGTCGTACACCTGGGGTTGGGCGCGTTCCACCGGGCCCACCAGGCCGTCTTCACCGAGGCGGCGGTCGGCGCGGCCGGGGGTGACTGGGGCATCGTGGCCGTCGCCCCGCGCAGCAGCGCCGTGGTCGAGGCGATCGCCGCGCAGGACAACCTGTTCAGCGTCAGCGCCCTCTCCGCGGCCGGCAGCTCCACCCGCGTGGTGGGCGCCCTCAGCGGTGTCCGGCACGCGCCCAGCGACCCGGACGCCGTGGTGGCGTTGCTCGCCGACCCGGCCGTCCGCGTGGTGACCCTGACCGTCACCGAGAAGGCGTACCAACTCGACCCGGTGACCGGCCGACTGTCCCCGGATTCGGCGCTCGCCGCGGACCTGGCTGGCGGCGCGTCGCCGACCACGGTGCCGGGGCTGCTGCTGCGCGGGCTGGCCGCCCGGGCCGCCGCGGACGCCGGGCCGGTGGCCCTGGTGAGCTGCGACAACCTACCGGCCAACGGTCGACGACTGCGCGGCATGCTCGACCAGGCGGTCGGCCGGGCCGGCGGGGTGCCCGCCGGGCTGGTCGACTGGGTGGCCGGCAACGTCACCTGCCCCGGCACCATGGTGGACCGGATCGTGCCGGCCAGCACCCCGGAGACGATCGAGGCGGCCCGGCGGGCGCTCGGCGTGACCGACCTGGCCGCGGTGGCCGCCGAGCCGTACGCGCAGTGGGTGATCGAGGACGACTTCCCCGGCGGTCGGCCCGGCTGGGAGTTCGCCGGGGCGGTGCTCACCGACGACGCCGGCCCGTGGGAGCGGTTGAAGCTGCGCGCCCTCAACGGGGTGCACTCCGCCATCGCGTACCTCGGAGCGTTGGCCGGTCGGGAGACGATCGCCGACGCGCTGGAGATCCCGCACCTGCGTGACGTGCTGCGCCGGCTGATCGCCGAGGACGTGGCGGCCAGCTTCACCCCACCGGACGGGGTGCTGGTGGTCGACTACGGCGAGCAGGCCCTCGCCCGGTTCGGTAACCCGGCGATCCACCACCGCACCCTCCAGGTGGCGATCGACGGCTCCCAGAAGCTCCCGCAGCGCGTCCTGCACACGATCGCCGACCTGCGCGCGACCGGGCGGTCCGCGCGCTGGGGCGCGCTGGTCGTGGCGTCCTGGTTGCGCTTCGCGCTGGGGTACGCCGACGACGGCCGGCCGTTGCCGTTCCAGGACCCACTGGCCGGGCCGATCCGGGCCGCGCTGGACGCCGGGGCGCAGAGCCCGGCGGGCGCTGTCGACGCGGTCTTCGCGTTGCGCGACGTCATCCCGATGGAGGTGGCCGAGGACGACGAGGTCCGCGCCGACGTGATCGCCTGGCTGACCGCGTTGGAGCGGCACGGCGTCGAGGCCACACTGGCCGGTGCCCGGTGACCGGGTCCACCCGGACCGGTCGGCGGTGAGCGGGGCAACCCGGCCGCCCCGGGTGGCGGTGATCGGGGCGAACGGGCACGGTCGCTGGCACCGGCGGGTCATCGCGCCCCTGCACGACGCCGGTCGGTTGCGGTTGGTCGCCCTGGTCGACGTCCGACCGGTGGAGGACGACCCGGCCGCCCCGGTGCCGCCCGGGGTGGCGGTGTTCACCGACCACCGGGCGATGCTCGCCGCCACCCGACCGGAGGTGGTGGTGATCTGCACGCCGCCGCACACCCACCTGGCGATCGCCCGTGACGCCCTGGCCACCGGCGCGGACCTGCTGCTGGAGAAACCGCCGGTGCTGTCGTTGGCCGAGCACGAGGAGCTGACCTGGGCCCTCACCGCCGCCGGTCGGGTGGCCCAGGTCGGTTTCCAGGCGGTCGGCTCGGCGGCCCTCACCGCGCTGACCGACGCGCTGGCCGCCGGCCGGTTGGGCACTGTCACCGGCATCTCCACCATCGCCGCCTGGCAGCGGCCGGACGCCTACTACACCCGCTCCCCCTGGGCCGGTCGACGAAGTGTGGACGGCCGCCCGGTGCTGGACGGCGCGCTCGTCAACCCGCTCGCGCACGCGGTGATGCAGTGCCTGGCGATCGCCGAGGCGCTCGCCGGGGCGACGCCGTGGCCGGTCGCGATCGAGGTGGAACGCTATCGGGTCCGGCCGATCGAGGTGGAGGACACCGCAGTGCTGCGGGTCCGGTTCCGCGCCGGGCCGCCGGTGCTGGTGGCGGTGACCCTGGCCGCCGAGGAGTTCGTGGCGGGCGAGGTGGTGGTGACCGGTACGACGGGACAGGCGGTGCTGGAGTACCCGACCGACCGGCTGCGCCTGCCCGGGGACGTGGTGACCCGCCGGGTGCCGGGGCGGCTGGGCCTGCTGGAGAACCTGCTCGCCCACCGGCTCGACCCGTCGGGCGTGCCACTGATCGCACCGCTTGCCCGTACCGCACCGTTCACCGCGCTGCTGGACGCGTTGCGGCCCGCGCCGGAGCCCCGACTGCTCGACGGCGAGCTGGTGACCACCCTCGGCGAGGGCGGGGAGCGGGTCCGCCACCTGCGTGGCGTCGTCGACGTGTTGCGCCGGGCGGCCGAGCGCGGGGCGCTGCCCAGCGAACTGGGGGTGCCGTGGGCGTCCGGCGCGTACCGCGCCGAGCTGGCCGGATAACGGCAGACACCACGTGGACGGACCTCCACCACAAACGAACGGAGTGAGTCGATGCGCAGAATCCTCGGCGGCGCCACAGTGGTCGCCCTTCTCCTCGGCGCCGCGCCGGCCGCCGCCGCTGCCCGTCCGGACGTCCCGTCCGCCGACCGGCTCTCCTGGTTGGCCGACCACCTCGGCCGGCAGACGCTGCCCGAGCGCGACGGTTGGGCGGCCGACGGCCCCGGCACCACCGGCGGCTCGGCGGCCACCCCAGAGCGGACCCGGGTGGTCCACGACCGGGCGGAGCTGGTCGCCGCGCTGGGCGGCGACAACGCCGGCAACGCCACCGACGCCACCCCGAAGCTCATCTACGTCGACGGCGCCATCGACGGCTTCGAAGGACCCGGTGGCACACCGCTGAGCTGCGACGACCTGGCCGACCCGGCCTACCGGTTGGACGCCTACCTGGCCGCGTACGACCCGGCGGTGTGGGGACGGGTGCCACCGAGCGGGCCGCTGGAGGAGGCTCGGGTGCGCTCGGTGACCAACCAGACCCGGCAGACTCAGATCAACGTCGGCCCGAACACCACTATCGTCGGGCTGCGCGGCGCTCGACTGACCGGCCTCACCCTCATGATCGACCGGGCGTCGAACGTCATCGTGCGCAATCTGACCCTGGTCGACGCCCGGGACTGCTTCCCCGCCTGGTCGCCGACCGACGGTGACGCCGGCAACTGGAACAGCCAGTACGACCAGATCTCGGTACGCCGCAGCGAGAACGTCTGGGTCGACCACAACACCTTCACCGACGGCGACAACCCGGACAGCGCCCAGCCGGTGTACTTCGGTCGGCCGTACCAGGTGCACGACGGGTCCCTGGACGTCACACACACCGCCAGCCTGGTCACCGCCTCCTGGAACCGCTTCACGGGTCGGGACAAGCTGCTGTTGATCGGCTCGTCCAACACCGTCGGCCCGGACGTGGGCCGGCTGCGGGTCACACTGCACCACAACCTCTTCGACGGCGTCCTGCAACGGCTGCCCCGGGTGCGTTTCGGTCAGGTCGACATCTACAACAACCACTACCAAGTCGGCGGGGAGGACTTCCAGTACGCGCTCGGCGTCGGTGTCCAGTCGGCGATCTACGCGCAGAACAACTTCTTCACACTGGACGCGGCGGTCGACCCGGCGGACCTGCTCTACGACTGGGGCGGCACCGCGGTGACCGAGCGAGGCTCCTGGGTCCGCCAGGGCGGCGGGGCGGCCCGACCGGTCGACCTGCTGGCGGCGTACAACGCGAATCATGACCCCGACCTGGCCGGAGACGCGGGGTGGACGCCCACCCTGCGCCGCGACCCCGTGCTGCCGGCACCGCTGGTCCCCCTCCTGGTGAACCCGCTGGCCGGCGCCGACCGGCTGCCGATCTAACCCGCCGAACGGCTCCGCGATCTTGCACTTCCTGTCCCGACACACAGAACGATCCACTCACATCTACGACCGGAACTGCACGATCGCGGCGGCGGCGCGCGGCGCGGTCGCGGTCGGGTCGGCGACGTACGGGCTCATCGATCAGGTGAAGATCGGCTATAAGTGACGCATGGAGTTCCCGCCGCACCTGGGTAGCATGCCGATGCACGCGATCACCGAGATCCACGGCGAACCGGGCCTGCTGGAACGTTTCCGGTTGGAGGTCCAGCAGTTCGACGACGCAGCCCGGGCGCGGTTGACCGCCGCGCTCGATCTCGCCGCCGAACTGCACCGCGACGATCGACGCGTGCGCGAGCCGTACCTGAACCACCTGCTGCGGGTGGCGATCAGACTGATGCACCACTACCAGGTGCGGGACGTCGACGTGATCGTCGCCGGTCTGCTGCACGACGCGGTGGAGGACCATCCGGTCGAGCTGGCCGACGGCGACCCGGGCACCGACCCGACCGGGGCCGCGCTGGCCGCGCTGGCCGCGCGGTTCGGGCCACGGGTGGCCACCCTGGTCGCCGCTGTCACCAATCCGGTGTACGACCCCGAGCGGGACCGCAACGCGCAGTACCGGGAGCATCTGGCGGTCAGCCTGGACCGGGAGCCCTGGGCCCGGGTGATCAAGGTGTCGGACTTCACCGACAACGGGGTGGGCGTGATCCACACGGTCGGGCCGAAGGTGATCTCGTCGGCCCGGAAGTACCGGCCGCTGGTGCCGCTGTTCCGGGACCTGATCGGCCGGCCGGACACCCCGTTGTCGCCTGCGGTGAAGCGGCACATCTTCGGCCAGCTGGACCTCGCCGAGGAGCGGTTCAGCGCCATCCTGGACCAGCCCGCCCCGCACTGACCCGTTTCCGGATCACCCGACCGGGTTCCGTGACAAGTTCTCAGATCTGCCGGGAAGCTTCGGGCCTTACGGTTGGTTTGCGCCAGATGAGAGGAAATGCCCCTCTCGGTTCACTTTTCGGGCGTGTCACCAATCGAGAGGATTCGGACCATGCGCGACCTTTCCCGTCGTGACCTGCTCAGGGCGACGGCCGTCGGCGCCGGGGCGGTCGCCATCCCGAGCGTGATCACCGGCAGTTCGGCCGTCGCGGCCGACGGTCCCGGTTGGCCTTCCGACACGAAGTTCCCGCCAGCGCGGCTGACCGGCCGGATCGTCCGCCCGCAGAGCCCCCACTACGCGGAGGCCAGCCTCGGCTGGGACGAGCTGTTCGTGCACTATCCGCTGGTCATCGTCTTCGCTCAGGAGACCCAGGACGTGGTCAACGCGCTCACCTGGGCGCGGCAGCACAACGTCGCGCTGCGGGTACGCAGTGGCCGACACAACCTGGAAGGCTGGTCGAACGTCGACAACGGCATCGTGATCGACGTCAGCGAGCTGAAGGACGTCCACATCGACACCGCCACCCGCACGGCGAAGGTCGGCGCGGGGCTCACCCAGTCGGAGGCGGTGACCGCCCTCGGGGAGCACGACCTCGCGGCGACGACGGGCACGGAGGGGACAGTGGGCCTCTCCGGCGCCACCCTCGGCGGCGGTCTCGGTTTCTTCACCCGCTACCTCGGGATGGCCTGCGACAACCTGATCGGCGCGGAGATCGTCGTGGCGGCGGGCGCCGACGGGGCGAAGGTGCTCGAGGTCGACCCGTGGAACTACTCGGACCTGCTCTGGGCGCTGCGCGGCGCGGGCAACGGCAACTTCGGGATCGTCACCTCCCTGACCTACAAGGTCGCTCCGGTCACCAGCGTCGCGTACCTGCAGGTGACCTGGCCCGGTCTCGACGACCTGCACGAGGTCTTCGACACCTGGCAGCGCGTCGCACCCTTCACCGACCCGCGCCTCGGCAGCCAGGTCGAGGTCCACCCGACCGAGATCCTGTTCTTCGCGGTCCTGGCGGACGGATCCGAGGCGGAGGCCAGGGAGCTGCTGGCGCCGATCCTGTCGATCGGCAACCCCACAGTCACCGTGCAGACCGGCAACTGGGGCGACGTCTACGCCGGCTTCCAGACCCCGAGCGAGGACGACCCGGCGAACTGGAAGTTCTTCTCCCAGTTCACCCGCGAGCCGTTTCCGGAGAAGGCGGTCAGCATCGTCCGCGAGTTCATGGAGAAGGCGCCCTCGCCCGACAGCAACTTCTTCACCCAGGCCTTCGGCCGGGGAGCGCAACGACAGGAGCCCTTCGGCGGCTCGGCGTTCCCGCACCGCGACGCGCTCTTCTACTCGGAGCCCGGCGCGGGCTGGGGCAAACGAGGCGAACCCGACAGCGGCGATGCCATCACCCCGATCGCCCAGACCTGGATCGCCGAGTTCAGCCAGGCGCTGCGGCCCTACGTCGACGGCGCCTACGTGAACGTGCCGAACATCGGCATGGCCGAGTGGGAGAAGGCCTACTGGGGGCACAACTTCCCGCGCCTGCGCAAGATCAAGGCGAAGTACGACCCGCACAACGTCTTCCAGTACGAGCAGAGCATCCCGCCCGCGACGCACTGATCCGTGATGACCGGCGGTGCGGGTGGCACCCGCCCGCACCGCCGGGCACCGCCGCCGACGGCGGGCTCGAATCACCGGTCAGGAGGGCACCGCCTCGTCGAGGACGACGCGCAACGGGTGCGGGGCGCTGGTGGCGAGGTCGCCGAGCACGGCGAGCAGCCGACCGTACTGATCGGACGGCTCATCGACGAGCAGTTGGCCGGCGTCGGTGATCAGCACCGTAAGCGGACCGGCGTCGAGCTGGTCCCGGAGGACGTCGGAGAGGGCGTCCCAGGTCTCCCCCAGGTACGCCGGCAGGGCCAGTACGGAGGCGAGCGCGGCGAACAACCCGGCCCTGGTCCGTGTCGTCGCTCCGGGCAACACCACAGCGCCGGGCACGTCGAGGCCGCCGCCGTGGCGAACGATCAGCCAATCGGGCACCCGACCCTCGTGCTCGGCGACCATCACGTTCCTCCTGATCTGATCGGTACGACGACCCGCGGCGGGGCCGACCGATTGCGGCCGGCCGGCCCCAGGTCGGTCAGAGCCGGTAGAAGTCGGTGTAGTGGTTGGGCGAGAACCAGGTGACCCCGGTGCTGCGGTTCACCACGATCCGGTACGCGTCCCGGGCGGCGCCCTGGGTGCGCGGGTAGACGTCGTACTCGTGGTAGGTGGCGTTGGTGGGCAGTTGACCCTCGTAGTTGTAGAACCGGCCGCCGGCGAAGTTGGACTTCCCGCCGCTCCAGGAGTACCAGCCTCGGCTGGTCGGGAACCCCTTGGCGGACCAGCCCGAACGGGCGGTGCGGGCGTCCGCGCAGCGGCTCATGGTGCAGGAGCTGTAGACCGCCGCCGAGGCCGGATCGGTCAATCGAGGGGAGACCACGGACGGGCCGACCAGCGCGGCGGCGACCAGGGCGAGGAGCAGTGCGAGGGTGGTGGTACGCCGGCGGATCGCGCCGAGCGTGGCCAGCGGGGACACGAGGGTGGACACAGGCTGCCTCCAGACCATCCAATCCATCGATCCGAATGATTGTCGGACCGAACCTAGTCTCACCGCTGCCGGTCGACGACAACACCCCTCGGCACCCCAACTGCTCCGCAATGGTGGGTGAACCCCGAATGATCACCAGTCTGGTTGGTGTCGATATGCCGTCTGCTCGGTGACGGCGTGGCGGCAGGCATATCGGGCACCGGTTGTTAGCGTGAGACGCGGATCCGTGACCGTGGAGGGGTGCCATGACGGACGCCCCCGACGGGAGGCCGAGGCCCGCGGACCGGTGGCGGCGCCGGGGTGTACGCGGGTTGACCATCGCCCGCGACGGCGGTGTGCGCGGTTGGCGGTGGTGGGCGCGTAGCTGGGATCGACTGGTCGCCGCGCTTCAGGACGAGGCGCCCGTCGGCTCCGCTGCCGCGCCGTCGCCGTCCGGTCCACTCGTCGAACAACGCGACGCACCCCGGCTGATCGCGGTCCCCGCACGCGGGTACGTGTACTCGTTCTACATCCGCGCCACGTTCGCCTGGTCGTCACCGGCGAGCCTGCGGTCCGAGGTGCTGAGCTGGTACGTGCAGTACTTCCAACCGAACGCGATCCAGCGGCTGACCCGGCTGGCCGCCGACGCCGGCCGGGACCTGCCGCCGAACCGGGCAGCGGACCTGGAGGTGGCGTTGCAGCGGGCGCTCGCCGACGATCCCGTTTGGCGCTACCGGCGGGGCGAGGTCGTCATCACCTGCCGACCCGACGCCGCCGTCCGGCTCGACGACCGGATCCTGCCGGCACTCAAGCCGCACATCGACCGGCTGGTCAAGCTGGAGTACCAGTTCGACGAGCAGCTCCGGCAGGCCAGGTACGCCGAGGAGCTGAGCCGTCGGTGGACGGCGATCCTTAACGAACACGTCGACGAGACAGCTGACCAGGACATCACCGACGCCCGTGACCACATGCTCACCGCCCAACAGGACGCCGCACGCTGGATCAACGAACTCCTCAGCCACCACCCCGACCCGACCCCCTCTGCCTCCGTCCCACCCCAACAGACTCGCTCGGCCCCTGATTCATCCCCTTCATGATCACTCGATGGTCTGTAGTTCGGTGGGGCTGTTGCGGCGTTTCGGGTCAGGTAGCGGGGAGGTAGGCCACTCGGGCGGGTCCCCCCGGAGGAGCGGGCAACAATCGGCAGAGGCACTGTCCGGTACATGTCATTGACATTGCGTCACGAAGCTGACAAGACTTTGCATTCCCACGCCGCCGATCAGCCACAAGCCGACGGTCGCCCCTCGTGATCCGGTCACTCTGTGCGACCCGCGCTGCCACTACCGCCGCTGCGCTCGCCGATGGGCAGGCCATCGGCCAGCCACCTCAGCGCCCTCGAGCTCCGTCCAGAAGCGATGCGAAGTGCTGCGCCAAGTCCGGTGTGGACAGGTAGAGCAGAAGGGAGTTCTCGTGGAACCTCATCCCCGCGGCGCTGTTCGAGTTCCGCATCGGCGCGTAGGGAAGCGGGCGGTGGGCTGATGCTCCGAATCATGTTGTGCGGCGCCCACGACACAGAGCGCTACCGCGAGGACTTCATTCACGTCGCCAACGGCTTTGACGCGGAGGTCTGGCACTACCTGTCCGGAGACATCCTGCACGTCAACCATGCGCAGGCAAGCTGGGAGACCAACTCGCGCGACACCGTGCAGCATGCACATGTGTGCGTGTTCGTCATCGTCGAGGCGTACGGAGAGATCACGTGGAGGACGGAACTGCGGGAGGCGCTGGCCATCGGGAAGCCGACCCTGGTCTTCTGCCTGGATCGGACCTACCAGGTGTACAAGACTCTCACCAGAGAGGCCGCCGGAATCCTCGACCCCGACAAGCAGAAGCTTGTCGACATCCTCAGCGAGGTGGAGTCAGAGCGACGGCTGACCATCATCCCGTTCTCGTACGGGGGCTTCAAGGACCGCTTCAAGAGTCAGCTGTCCAGACTGACAGAACTGGCCCTACGCCAGATGGAGGAACGCAACAAGCGGGCCGCGGTGGTCCGGCTGTTCAATGAGGGCACTCGGCTTAGCCGGTCCGAACTACTGGTCGGCGCTGAAATCGCGGTCGACGAGTTCGAGAACAAGATCGCTCGTAAGCAGGCGATCCGCGTGCTCGCCGCGCACCGTGCCGCAGACGAGGAGATCATCATCGCGCTGATGTCCAGCATGGAGCAGGGCGTACAGCGACTCGCGATCGAGCTGCTACCGCAGCTCTACGCACCCCGGCCCGCCGATCCGGACTTCTTCGCGCACTGCATCTCGGTGGCCAACCGGGCCGCCGACGTCGGCGTCGCCAGACGCCTCATCCCGGCGCTGGTCGGCATCGATCTGCCCGCCGCCGTTCGCGCGATGGCGACGCTCGAACTTGTCGAGTCCGGTGCCCGCCGCCGGCTGGCCGAAACCCTCGAGACGTACGAGCAGCGCATCACCGATCCCGAGGTCGTCGACGGCGTGTGTTCCCTGCTCACGCGCTGCCTGACGAGCGAGGCGGAATTGGACTGGAAAAATCGCTGCCGCGCGTTCTACGAACGGCTGACCTCGGGTCGGCCCGGCGACCGCGGCCACTCCAGCCACAATGGCGATGGACAGCCGCAATGTCCGGACGACGGCAACCGAGCGGCCGATTGAGCCCACCGAAGCTCCAACGCAATTTCGTCCGAAAGTCGTCGTCGAATTGACAGATCTTGTATAGCGCGTGAATCAGGGGTTGCGGTTTCCCCGTAAGTGGAGTGCACTCACTTTTGCCCCGAACGATGGGCAGAAGGCCGGTGCGACCGAGCAATTAGTTCTGACGCATGAGCGCCTTCTCCGCCAAGAAACGGCATAGGAGGGTCAACATGGCGACTTGGGCCGACCTCAAATCCTACGTACGGTCGAACTACAAGATTTCCGATGACCAGCAGGACCTGATCAAGCTCGTCTTCGAGACCGGGAACCTCCGTTCGCAGGTAGTGCTGCTCTGGCATGTCACCCTGGCGGACGGGTCCGAGGAGTGGGTGCAGATCGAGTCGTCCTTCGGGGAGTTGCACTCGGTCAACGTGGTGCAGGCGCTGCGCGAGATCGGAAACACGGTCTGCGGTGGGATGTCCGTCCTGGGCGACATGGTGACGTTCCGCCACGCCGTGCCGCTGCTCAACCTGAACATCAACGAGTTCGAACGGCCACTGGCGCTCGTGACCTCGACCGCCGACCGCCTTGAGCAACTCCTCACCGGGGCCGACCGGTACTGAAGCGTGACGCGTCGGCTGGGCGGCTGCATCCAGCCGGAGGACGTCACTCGAAAGGCCGATAGGGTGCCTATTGTCGATCAGTATTCTGTGACGGCAGATAAAGGCGCGCTGCCCTCTGAACGACCATCCAACACTCGCACCCCTGGGCGCCGTCTCCGCTGAGAGCGTGTTCGAGAAGGTCCGTTGAAAACGGTGTGGCGGGATGACATCCGCCGGCGGCGAAATACCGGCCTGGAACGATTCGACGCCGACACGAAGCAGGCGTGGCGGCTGGTGTTCGAGAAGAACTGGCGCGGATGACGCGCGGCGAAGTGAAACAGGAGGCAACGATGGGCTGTGCATGCGTCAAGGCAGGCAAATCGAAGTGCGCGTGGTGCAAGGAGGCTGAAGGGCTCAGGCGGAAGCCCTCGGGCCACAACTGTCAATGGGGAACTTGTTCCTGACAACCGCCGAGCCGTAGATGCCCCTGGTCTGTCCGGCTGGCCAGGTCAGGGGCCTTCGGAGCTGGGCGAACCTGCTCAGTATTCGTGAGCGACCGGCGTTGCCGGAGACCGAGTGAGTCGCACCGCTGCCTGCTGATCCACAGTCCTAAACCGTCAGCGGTGGTTGTGGTTGCCGGCGGCGGACTTGCCACCGACTCCGCGGCAGGTCGGGCAGGTTTCGTCGATGTGGTAAGCGTTGCCCCGGTCCAGGCGCGTACGCCGCACGACACCGGTGCCCCGGCAGGTCCCGTACTTCATGCAGTTGTCGCAGTTCGGGTCATAGCCAGGCATGGTTGCTCTGTCGTCAGATGCTCGGTCGGGGAAGCGGGATGTAGGGCTCCAGCTCTGCGCTCACCCAGTGGGGCGGTGACTGCAGCGCCAGGCCGACATTGACGAAGACTTCGTAGAGCGAGGCGGCCTGCTTCCACTGGCTGCGGGAGCGGGTCGGGTCCTCGTCGCTGTACCGCGCGTCGATCAGAGCGAGGTACGCCCCTGAGTCGTCCCGGCACACGTGGAGGGTGTTCGAATCGCGGTCGGCGGTCAGCGTGGCGACGTGGCGCACCTCGCCCGGTGCCAGCTCACGCAGCCCGGACCGCTCCGGCGGCGGCGGCGGGATCGTCGGGAGCGAGTTGGTGACATCGCCGCCGGTGTCGACCCACCGGTTCCACTCGTAACCACGCACCCGCAGCGGCGGGACGCCGTTCTGGCGCAGGAAACGGATTCCACCGTCCAGCACGACCTTTGCGTCGTCACCCTCGAAGCCGAGGCCGAGCAGCTCGGCCACCACCCGACTCGCCCCGTACGCCGACCATCCGCCCTGTGGGGTCACCTCCCAGGCGAGCGCGGCAGTCAGGCCGGCCGGGTCGGACTGGCTCAGCGGCAGCAGCGTCGACAGCATCCCCCACGCCTGTTCGGGCCCGATGCCGCTGCGCTCGCCGTACCACTCGTAGCGGGCGAAGTCCGCCAGCATGGCGGCGGTGCCAGGCGGCAGTTTGCCCGGACGGCCGCGGTGATTCGACATACCCTGGTCCTCTTACATCCCGGCGGCGCGCCGACGCCGCTCCCTGGCCTTGTCGTTGAAGACAATCCGTGGCTCCGGGCGACCCCGGGCAAGCCAGACAACAAAGCTGACCGGCCAGAACATCAGAGTCAGCAGGGACCCGACGAACCATTCCAGACCGACCCCGCCCTCACCAATGATCTTGATCCGGCCCTGCCCGAGACCCGCCCTGGCTCGCACGTAAATCAGGCCGATGAAGAAGCCGAGGAAATAGATCAGCGGCATGACACATTCCATTGACGTGCTCCCATCGCACACAGGCCATCCGTGGTGGCCGAGGGGCTGAGACTGATCTTCTGTCGATCCATGCCGCATCGGCGCTGACGGTTGAGCCACGCTCACTGTGCGGCGGGTGGAGGCTCACCGTACGGAGCCTCACGCAGCGACATCAAGAACTTCGAATGAGTTACCGTCGGGTATGGCCGGTCCGGTCCCGTCGACGAGACCGGACCGGACGGGGCAGGCGGGAGACGGCCATCAGGAACTGACCGGTCGGCCGGGCACTTCACCTACCGGCCCGGCCGACCAGGCCGAATCGGTTGCTCAGGCCAGAACGCTGCGGTGGGCGTTCACCACCCAGGCGTCCGGCAAGCCGATCCACTCGTTGTCGCCCACCCGCACCACCGCACCGTCCAGCTTGGGCAGCAGCGCCGGGCCCTCCATCCGACAGAGCACCCACACGCCCCCCGCCCCACCGCGCGCCGCGTCGGCCAGCTCGTAGAGCCGGTCCATTGCCCGGTACCGCGCCAGCACCGCCGCGTCGTGCAGCGGCACCGGCCCAGTCGCGGTCGACAACGAGGCGCGCAGCGCCGGCACGGTGAGCTGCCACGCCTGTTCGACGTACGCCCCGAGCTTGGCCAACTCCGGCGACTCGGCCGTCCGCCGGCTCGGCGCGGCGGTCACCGACGGCCGCCGCTGCAGGATCGACACCGACGACGAGGCGGCTTGCGGCGGCGGTGGGACGTACCTGTCGCGGTCCCAGCGCAGCTCGAAGCCGGCTTCGGCGAGCAGCCGGTCCAGCAGGGATGCCGCCGCCGGTCTGGTCGACCCGGCGGCGGCCGATGGGCCCGAGAGCGCCCGTCCGAGCAGCTACGCGCTAGGAGGTGAAGGTCCAGAGGAAGTAGAAGCCGGGGGCGTTGGGGCCGTACTGGCGGTACTCGCAGTAGTACCGGCTCCACAGGCCGGTCCGAACGCCCTCGCTGCCATAGCTGTTGCAGAACTGACCGTCGGAGTAGACGTTGCGCAACGTCCCGCCCGGCGGATCCGCCGCAGCCGGAGTAGCGCTGGCCCCGACCAATCCGCCCAATGTCAGCGCCACCGCCGTCACCAGGGTCGCCCATCTGCGTCCGCGCATGAAGCCTCCTCGTATCACTGTCCACAGTGCATAACGGCGCCACGCCGAGCCGAGACCAGGACATCGAAGTTCGTGAAAGTAGAGGCTCGCATGGGCGCGTGTGGTTCGACTCCCGACAACGGGCGGCGCTACCGCGACGATCCGCCAGCGATCTCCGTCGAATGGGCATCCGCCCTGAACACGCGTCAGCCGCCGTGCCACATGGGGCGTCACGACGGACACCCTGCTAGTGGGGCAATCACCGAGCACCAGCCGGTCAGGTTGCAGAATGGTAGATCATCTGAGAGCGGCGGTGGAGCAGGCGGCCCCCGAGCGGACGACCGCCCTTCCAGACCCACCACACGGACCTCCCGCGCTCCCGCCTGCCCTCAGAGAGGATCGTCGTGGCTCAGGTGTATCGAGGTGGCCAGCCCTATCCCGCCGGCCACCCAGGCAGGTAGACGCCGCACGAGGTGCGGACCCCGGCATTCCGCCGCTTCAGCGAGATTCCTTAGCTGCCAGACGGGCCTGCGCGCCGTCCGCATCCATTGATGGTGTCGGATTGCTGATGGACGTGGCCGAAACGATCTGCAGGCCCGATGGCGACAAGCGCCTGGGCGATTCCGTCCCAGGGCTTACCGAAGGCGAAGTCGCCGCGCGGGCGTTGCGAGCGGCGAGCGCTACCTCCTCGACAAGTCGGCGCTCGCCCTCTGGTGCTGGGACAGCCCGGTTGGTGCGTTCTCTCTGGGTCTAGCCGCCGAAGCTCAGCGCCCGCCGCAGATCCACGTCCAGGCTCTCGTCGTACTGCGGATCGGGCTCAGCCCCGGCAGCGCTAAGGACGGTGCTGAAAAAGCATCTGGCGCCAACGGCGAGGATCACGTGGAAGATGTCCGCGTCATCGAGACCGAGGCCGCGCAACCCCACGACGTCGGCCTCGGTGACGGAGTTCGCATCGGCCGCGACCTTTCCGGCGAAGGCGACGACTGCGACCTCCTGCGCGGAGAGACCGGCGCTGCCATGGTCCGACGCGATGGCGGCGACGGTTGGCGCGTCGAAGAACTTGTCGCGTAGGACCTTTCCATGTGCCAGGCCGCAGTAGGAGGATTTCAGGGCCCTGGCTGCGGCGAGGGTCGCCAACTCATATCGGCGCAGCTCCATCCCGGCCTTCACCGCACCGTTGAGCTGCTGCCAAGCCCTGTACACCGCCGGACTCTGGGCGAACAACCTGGTGTAGTTGGGAAGGTAGCCCATCGCCTTCGTGTCGGCCTCGAACAACCGCTCGGTGTCCAGCGACTGCTCTGCCTGCTGCAGGAAACTCATCCGACTCCTCCCATGCTTGACCCGGGACAGTACGCCGTTGGGACTACGGACGCTGTCGGGAAATCGGCGTGGGCGTCAATGCGATCCGCCTCCCGCGATGGACCCCAGCGCTGGTCTCCCCGTCCAGGCCCACATTTCCAGCGCATCCCGGTCGACGAGCGTGATGTTGAGCTGTCGGGCTATCTGAATACCGTCGCCCGCGGTGAAGAAACTGTTAGTCACGAGCATGCAGATCTCGCCACCGTGGATGTCCCGACAGGTGCCGGCGAACCGCTGGATCGCGGCACTGCCGACCCGGTTGTTAGGGCTCTGCCGCTTGCACTGCACCACGACGCGTCGGCCGTCGGGGGCGATCGCCAGGACGTCCGCTCCCCGGTCGCCGGAACCACCGCACACCCTCACGTCCCGAAACCCGGACGCGACCAGGATCCGGGCGAACCACTGCTCGAACTCGGGTCCGCTCATCGTGTCCGTCACCGCGATCAGCCTGTCCCGCTGGGCCTGGTCGGCCCGTTCGCGGGCACGCTGCTTCGACACGACGAGACCCACCGTGGCCGCCGCCATGACGACGAGGCTCACCAGGAGAGCGGACCAGTATGGATGCCGCTGAACGAAATCGATGACCATGCGGAGGAGCACGAAAGCGACGACGGCACACAGCGCCAGAGCCCAGCCGTTGGCAGATCTGCCGCCACCGGCCACGCGGCGGACCGTCGATCTGCGCCGAATGCTGCCCGTGCGCCGTCTTCGGTAATGCGCCCGAACCCGTGCGCCACCCTTCCTGGTGTGGGACCTGACATACGGCACGAGGCACCTCCCCGGTCGGGAAAGCCTCAGTGTCGCGGTAGCGTGCGACAAACCCCCTGCACGGCCGTCGATGGTGTCCGGTACCCGTCGCGGTCGGCGTCCCATACGGGAGCGCCCGCAGCGAGCCCCCGGCACCGCCGCGCTCAGTTGGCGGGCACCTCCGGCTTCGCGGTGGACCGGTCGACCAACGCCCGCCGCAGCGTCGCGGACTGCTCCACCGACCCCCCGTGCACCCCGAGACTGTGCCGGGCCGCCCGGTAGTACCCGTCGCGGGCCTCGTCCACGCGGGTCAGCATTTCCGCCACGTCCGATGGCGGCTCGACGATTCCCCGGGCGAGCCGTTCGACCTGCCAGATCGCGTCCCGCCAGTCTGCGGCGGCGGCGACAGTCGGCTCGTCGCCGAGCAGCAGCAGGTTCTCCCAGACGATGGTGCGCCGAGCGTCCGCCTCAGCCAGCCGGACTAGCCCCTCCTCGCGGTCGATGGGGTGGCTCCGCGATCCCGGCCGGTGGTCGGCCGTCAGTCGCAGCGCCACCGCGTGACTCTCCTTGAGGGCGTGCGCGTAGTCGACGTACGCGTCGAGCCGTCGCTCGTCCCAGCGGACGCTCTGGCTTCGCCGCCACCGGGCGCGGTCGGCGAGGGAGGTGGCGAGGATCGTGCCCAGGGTGCCAACCAGGACGCCGAGGAGCGCCGGAAGCTGCGTCAAAAGGTCGCTCACGCGCTCGAGGCTGCCAGCACCAGGCAACCCCCTCACCCTCTGCCCACCGCGTCAGTTCGGCGGGTCGCCAAGATGGCAAGGGTTTCCCGGCGTACTTCGTCGACGTCGTGCACGAGGCGGCGGTGGGCGAAGCGAACGACCAGGATCCCGACGGCCGCCAGCAGGGCATCACGGCGCAGGTCGATCTCCCGCTGGTCTGGGCTGCCGTGGGTGGTGGCCCCGTCGAGTTCGATGTTGACCCGTTCCCGCTCGGCGAACATGTCGAGGTACACCAGGCGGCGCCCGACACGCACCGGCACCTGCCGGCGGAGCGCCGGCATTCCGGGACCGGTGAAGACGTGCTCGTGTCCCCAGATCTCGAGCGGGCTGCGGCAGCCGTCGGCAAGCTGCGTCAGCAGATGCCGGAGCGCCGCCCGGTCGATCAGCTTCGGCGCCCGCTCCAGGGCTGCCGACAGCCGTTCGGGTGTGGTCAGCCAGTCGTTGACCGCTCGGATCACCGACGCCCGTCGGTCGGCGGGCGGCATCGTCGGCCACGAGTCGACGAGTGCCTGTTCGAGGCGGGTGACCGTCAGGCCCCGCCGAACTATCACCTGCGGCGGCTCGATGGTCAGGCCGTGGCGTCGATGCACGATCACCCCGGGCCGGGTGCGCACGCTCGCGCTCGCCGGCACGCTCAAGTGCACGAGGTCACCAACCACCTCGGGGCGCAGTCCCCATACGGCGAGCGCGCTGACATGACTGAGCGCGCCGCAGCCGCCGGCCCAGGCAAGAGCCGCCCGCCGGCTCAGGGCAGGGTCGAGCCGACTCAGAGCCGGAGCGCCGGGTCGCCCACCGACGAGGTGCGCCGCCACGAACACCTCGGGCAGCACCCGTACCAATTCGCCGTTACGGCAAGCCTGCTGAAGCGTCCACGACGGCACCACCTGCCCGGCCGCCCCGAGCGTCACCAGCCCACCGCCAAGCTCCACGAGTTCCCGAAGCACCGAGTTCACGCACGGAACCGTGAAGCTTTACCCCAGCCCTCCGCAACCGCACCAGCCGGCCCTCTGTGGACAGCCGCCGACCTGTGTAAAACGCCCGGCCGGAACTTACCTGTGCTAGTTCAGGTGATCGGTGGCAGCTCAGCAGGGCTGGCGTCGGCGTGTCGAGTCGCTCAGCTGCCAGCGATCATCGGGACGCCCGAGCCGTGGCTCAGGACGGGACGTCGCGGTGCCGGAAGGCGGCCACGCCGACCGCGAGCAGGGCCGCGGCCACCGCCGCCAGCACCACCAGGGGAAGCACCGCCGGGTCGACAGCGGGCACGGCCGGCACATGGGTGTACGGCGAGACGTTGAGCGCGGCCTGCGGCAGCTCCAGCACGGCGCCGAGCTGCCCGAGGAGCAGGAAGACCAGCAGCGCCGTCCAGGACAGCACTACCGACCAGCGGGGCAGCAGCCCGAAGATCGCGGTCACCACGCCGGCGATCACGAGCAGGGCGGGTAGGCGCAGCAGCGCGGCGCCGCCCAGCTCGACGGCCTGGCCGAGCGGGTCTCCGGTGACGATGCCGTAGCCGAGGCCGGTGGTCACGCCGGCGAGCAGCAGCAGGGCGAGCGCGCCGAGTGTCGCGGCGAGCACCTGGGTGCCGAGCCAGCGGGTACGGCTGACCGCCGTGGCGAGGGCGGCCTCCAGCACCCCGTCGGCTTCGTCGCCGCGTACGCGCAGTAGGGCCTGCACGACGTACGCGCCGATGGTCAGGGCGAAGAGGCCGAGCATCGCCGCCAGGTACGCGTTGATCAGGTCGGCTCCGCCCCCCATCGCGTTGATCGCTTCGGCGGCGGCGGGATTCGCGCCGATCATGTCGTTGAACTCGTCGCCGGCGACGCCCATGGAGAGGCCGAGCACTGCCACCCCGACAGCCCAGCCGAGCAGCGTGCCGCGCTGCGTCCGCCAGGCCAACCCGGTGGGGCTGAGCAGCCGTGGCGCTCCGGTGGCCGGGCCGCGTCGGGGGGCGATCAGCCCGGCGCCCTGGTCGCGTCGCTCGGCGAGGGTGTACGCCAGCGCCACTCCGGCGAGCAGCAGCGCGACGGGCAGGGCGAGCACCCACCAGCGTTCACCGTCGAAGGCTCGTACCTGGTTGCCCCAGCCGAGTGGGGAGATCCACGACGGCCAGGCGCTGCGCACGCGGGTGCCGTCGGCGCTCTGTTCGCCGAGGACGTCTCCGGCGGCGCGCAGGACGAAGGCGAGCCCGACGGTGGCGGCGGCGAGCGCGTTGGCGCCGCGCGAGGTGACGGAGAGCTGGGCGGTGACCGCGGCGATCGCGGTGAAGGCGACCCCGACGCCGCCGATCGCGGCCGCCGCCGTGACGGAGCCGGCGAGCGGCAGACCGGCGCCGACCAGCGCGACCGCGAGCAGCACGGCGGCCACCGTGTTCGCCGCGACGATGACGAGCAGCGCGGCGGTGAGCGGCGCGTAGCGGCCGACCACGTTGGCGCCGAGCAGTTCGGCCCGGCCGGTCTCCTCGTTCTGGCGGGTGTGCCGGGTCACCGCGAAGGTGCTCAGCAGCGCGACGATCAGGGCCAGCGTCACGTACGTCTCGGCGACGACCACGGCACCGAGGTCGGTGCCGTGGATGGGGCCGTTGAAGGCGCGGGCGACCAGACTGGACGCCGAGGTGGTGGCGTAACCCAGCCGGGCCTCCTGGTCCGGGTAGATGCCGGCGACGCTGCCGGCGAGGGCGTAACCGAGCAGGGGCGTGCCGAGGATCCAAATGGCGAGGCGGATCCGGTCGCGGCGCAGTACGAGCCGGGCCAGTCGAGTCGTGCCGGTGAGGGCGCTCACCGGGCACCGCCCTGCGAGGCGTCAGCCTGCAAGTCGGCGTCCGAGAAGCCGGCGGCGGGAGCACCAGATGCAGCAGCAGCGGGGTCGTCGCCGTAGTGGCGGAGGAAGAGCTGCTCCAGGGTGGGTGGTGTGCTGGTCAGCGCGCGGACGCCGAAGCGGATGAGCTGGCCGAGCAGCTCGTCGAGGTGGGCGGGCTCGACCTCCAGGTGGGTGCGGCCGTCGACCTCGTGCACGTCGTGCACGCCGGGCAGCGCGTCCAGGCCGCTGACCGGGCGGGCGGTCTCGACGGTCACCGCCGTGCGGGTGAGGTGGCGCAGCTCGGTGAGGGTTCCGGATTCGACGGTGCGGCCCTCGCGGATGATGCTGACCCGGTCGCAGAGCGCCTCGACCTCGGCGAGCACGTGACTGGAGAGCAGCACTGTGGCGCCGGCCTGCTTGACCCGCCGGACCTCGTCCTGGAACACCGCTTCCATGAGGGGATCGAGGCCGGAGGTCGGCTCGTCGAGCACGTACAGCTCCACCGGGGAGGAGAAGGCGGCGACGATGGCGACCTTCTGCCGATTGCCCTTGGAGTAGGTGCGGCAACGGCGGGTCGGGTCCAGGTCGAAGCGGTGCAGCAGCTCGTCGCGGCGACGCCGGTCGAGGCCGCCGCGCAGTTGACCGAGCAGATCGATGGCTTCCCCGCCGGTGAGGTTGGGCCAGAGGTTGACGTCGCCCGGCACGTACGCCAGCCGGCGGTGCAGGCGGACCGCGTCGCGCCACGGGTCGGCGCCGAGCACCTGGGCGTCACCGGAGTCGCGGCGGAGCAGCCCGAGCAGGATCCGGATGGTGGTGGACTTTCCGGAGCCGTTGGGCCCGAGGAAGCCGTGCACCTCCCCCTGCTCCACGCGCAGGTCCAACCCGTCGAGTGCCCGGATGGCGCCGAACGTCTTGACCAGGTTGCCGATCGCGATGACGGGCATGGCCCCTCCTGCCGTTGGCTACGTCGACCATCACCACTGTACTGACCAACGGTCAGTCGAATCAATGGTGATCGTGCCCACCGGTCAGGACGTCGCTAGGCTTGCCGGCATGACCGCCGATCCCGCGGACGACACCCGCACCCGGATCCTGCGCGCCGCGCTCGACCTGTTCGCCGAACACGGCTACCAGCGCACCTCGCTGCGCCAGATCGGCGAGCGGCTGCGGCTCTCCAAGACCGCGATCCTGTACCACTTCCCCGCCAAGGAGCATCTGCTCGCCGCCCTGGTCGAGCCCTTGGTGGCGGACCTGGAGGCGCTGCTCGACTCGGCACGGACAGAGCCCACCGAGCGGGCCCGGTGGACGGTGCTGGAGGGCTGGCTGGACATCATGCTCGCCCACCGCCGGCCGCTCGGCATGCTCTTCCACGACATCGCGCTGATCGGTCGGGGCGACACGTACCACCGCCTGATGGAGGTCGCGATGCGGGCCAATGACCTCATCGCCGGACCGAACGCTGGGCGCCGCGAGCGGGTCCTCGCGGTCCAGGCGGTGGGCGCGTGCAGCGATCCGGTCGTCTTCTTCACCGACGTGTCCGACGAGGTGTTGCGCGCCGACATGCTCGACGGCGCACGCCGACTACTGGCCCCGCTGCCCGCGGACACCGCGGCCGGCCCACCCGCGGACACCTCGGCCGAGCCGCGCACGGACTCCTCGGCCGGGTCACACGCACACGCCGCAGCGAGGACACGCACGGACGCCGCCGGGTCACACACGGACGCCGCAGCCAGGCCACACGCGGGCGCCGCCGGGCGGAACTCAGACGCGACCCCGGGGAGCGCGACCGCGGCGATACCAGCGGGCACGGCCAGCGGGGCGGCGAGCCGACGTCGGCGGCCGGGACGGCCGCCCGCGCTGGGTCGGGAGCAGATCGAGGCGGCTCGGCGCATGCACGCGGCGGGCACCCACTCCGTGGACGCCATCGCCGCGGCGCTGGGTGTCTCGCGGGCCACCGTCTACCGCCACCTGACCGCGCCGTAACGAGACAGTTCCGAGACTGTTTCGAGACGGTTGTGATCCGGTGTTCAGGCCGCCAGCGTGGCGTAGCGGCCGTTGCGGTCCAGCAGGCTGGCGTGGGTGCCGGCCTCGACGATCCGACCGTGGTCGAGCACCGCGATCTGGTCGGCGTCGCGGACCGTGGAGAGCCGGTGGGCGATGGTGATCGTGGTGCGCCCCTGGGCGAGCACGTCGAAGGCCCGCTGTACGGCGCGTTCGGTCTCGGTGTCCAGTGCGCTGGTGGCCTCGTCGAGGACCAGGATGCGCGGGTCACGCAGCAGTGTCCGGGCGATGGCGAGGCGCTGCTTCTCACCGCCGGAGAACCGGTGCCCGCGTGAGCCGACCATGGTGTCGTACCCGTCGGGCAGCCCGGCGATCAGGTCGTGGATCTGGGCGGCACGAGCAGCGTCCTCGATCTCGGTGTCGGTGGCCCCCGGCCGGGCGTAGCGCAGATTCTCCCGGACGGTGGTGTGCAGCAGGTACGTCTCCTGGCTGACCACGCCGACGATCGCGGCCAGGTCGGCCAGGCGCAGGTCGCGCAGGTCGACGCCGTCGATGGTGATCCGGCCGGCGGTCGGGTCGTGCAGCCGGCTGACCAGCCCGGCGAGGGTGCTCTTGCCGGAGCCGGTCTCGCCGACCAGGGCGAGGCTGGTGCCGGCGGGCACGTCGAGGGTGATCCCGGCGAGGGCGGCGGTGTCGCTGCCCGGATAGCCGAAGGTGACGTCTTCCAGGCGCAGGTGGCCGCGTACCTGGGCGGGGTCGAGACGGACCGGCTCGGTGGGGTCGGCCACGTCGACCGGAAGGTCCAGGTATTCGAAGATCCGCGCGAAGAGCGCCAGCGAGGCGGTGAGCGAGACACCCACGTTGAGCAGGCCCATCAGCGGTCGGAACAGGCCGCCCTGCAGGGCCGTGAAGGCGACAAGGGTACCGATGCTCAGCGTGCCGGCGGTGCCGGGCAGCCCGGCGGCGAGGTAGATGACCGCCGGTACGGCGGCGAAGATGATGCTCATCGAGGCCATCCGCCAGCGGCCGGCCAGCTCACTACGCAACTCCAGGTCGACCAGGCGGGCCGAGGAGGCGGTGAAGCGGTCGATCAGCGCGGGGCCGGTGCCGAGGGTCTTGGCCAGCTGTATGCCACTGATCGAGAGCCCCTCCTCCACCGTGACGTTGAGGTCGGCGAGTTCGCGTTGCCGTTGGGCGGTGATCTCGCGGCGCATCCGGGCGACCCGACGGGTGAGCCAGATGGCCGGCGGCAGCACCACGAGCGAGACCAGGGAGAGCTGCCAGGAGAGCGCGACCATGGCGACAGTGGTGGCGACCACTGTGGTGAGGTTGGCGGCGACGGCGGTGGCGGTGGAGGTGACCACCGACTGCATGCCGCCGATGTCGTTGGTGATCCGGGACTGCACCTCGCCGGTGCGGGTGCGGGTGAAGAAGCCGAGCGACTGGCGCTGGAGGTGGCTGAAGACGTCGGTGCGCAGCCGGTGCATGACCCGCTGGCCGACCTGGGTGGAGATCCAGGTCTGCACGACGCCGAGGGCGGAGGTCACCGCCGCGACGGCGACCATGCCGACGACCAGCCAGACCAGCAGCGTCACGTCGGCCTGCGGCAGGGCCCGGTCGATCACGGCACGCAGCAGGAACGGGGTGGCCATCGCGATGATCGAGGAGAGCACGATGATCGCGGTGACGGCGGCCAGGGCGGGCCGGTGGGGGGTGAACAGGCGACCGATGCGGCGCAGCGACACCTGACGGGCCTGCGTCTTCTCTTCGGCGCTGACGGTGCGGTGGCCGCGGTCGCGGCCCTTCGGGGTGGGTTCCAAGGGGGCACTACCTTTCGTCGACAATATTGCTGAGGTTACCTCATCATGAGGGAGCAACCACATATCCTGCTACCGTATTCCGGTGACCGAGCACACCGTCGAGAGCGCCGACGACGAGAGCCTGGCGGAGACGTTCTGGGCCGTGGCGTCCCGTCTGCGCCGGCAGAGCCGCGACTCACTGGCGCCCTGGGACGTCACCCCCAGCCAGTCCCGGGCCCTCGGCGTGCTGGCCCGGCACGGAGAGGTACGCCCCGGCACCCTCGCCGAGCACCTGCGCATCGCGCCCCGCTCGGCGACGGAGGTCGTCGACGACCTCCAGACCCGAGGGCTGGTCGAACGCCGACCCGACCCGGCCGACCGTCGGGCGACGCTGGTCGCGCTTACCGAGGAGGGCGACCGGGTCAGCACCGCCATCCGGGCCGCGCGCCGGGCCGAGGCCGACCGCTTCTTCGGCCACCTCAACGACACCGACCGCGCCGAGCTGGCCCGCATCCTGCGCACCCTGCGCGGCTGACGGGTTTGCTCCCCCCGCCCACGGGTAGCCAGCGGCCCCGTCCGGTCGGCGGGACCGGCCGACACCGGTCGGGGCGAGGTGACGGGAGGCCCGGCTGATGTGCGGGATCAGCGGGGAGGCGCGGTTCGACGGCCGCTCGCCCGACGCGGCGGCGGTCACCCGGATGACCGAGGCGATGCGCTCACGCGGCCCGGACGACGAGGGTCTGTTCGCCGACGGTTGGGTGACCCTCGGGCACCGCAGGCTGACCATCATCGACCTGTCCGACGCGGGCGGGCAGCCGATGGTCCGCGACGACCTGGGCCTGGCGTTGGTCTTCAACGGCTGCATCTACAACTACCCGGAACTGCGCGAGGAGTTGCGCCGCGCCGGGTACGCCTTCCACTCCACCAGCGACACCGAGGTGATCCTGGTGGCGTACGCCCACTGGGGTGAACGTTTCGTCGACCACCTGGTCGGCATGTTCGCGATCGGGCTGGTCGACCGGGTCCGGCGGCGGTTGATCCTGGCCCGCGACCGGCTCGGCATCAAACCGCTCTACCTCGCCGAGACACCTGGGCGGCTGCGGTTCGCCTCGACCCTGCCCGCGCTGTTGCGGGCCGGTGACGTCGACACCGGCATCGATCCGGTGGCGCTGCACCACTACCTGTCCTGGCACTCTATCGTGCCCGCGCCGCGGACGGTACTGCGTGGCGTGCGCAAGCTGCCACCGGCCACCCTGCGGGTCATCGAGGCGGACGGGAGCAGCCGCGAGGAGGTCTACTGGCGACCCGACTACGTGCGGGAGCCCGCCGACGCGGGGATGGACGCCGCCGACTGGCGGGCCGCGATCGGCGGCGCGCTGCGCGCGGCGGTACGCCGACGGTTGGTCGCCGACGTGCCGGTGGGGGTTCTGCTCTCCGGCGGACTGGACTCCAGCCTCATCGTGGCGCTGCTCGCCGAGGCCGGCCAGCAACACCTGCGGACGTTCAGCATCGGCTTCGACAGCCGCGACGGCGAGTCCGGCGACGAGTTCCACTACTCCGACCTGGTGGCCCGCGCGTACGACACCGACCACCATCGGATCCGACTGGCCGACGACGATCTGGTGCCCGCCGTCCGACGGGCCGTGCTGGCGATGACCGAGCCGATGGGCAGCCACGACGTGGTCGCCTTCCACCTGCTGTCCGAGCAGGTGGCGCAACACGTGAAGGTGGCCCAGTCGGGTCAGGGCGCCGACGAGGTGTTCGCCGGCTACGGCTACCACCAGCCACTGGTCGAGGCGCCCCGGCACGGCGCCGCCGAGACGTTCGCCGCCGCGTTCTTCGACCGCGGTCACGACGAGCTGCGCCGCATAGTCGGCCCGGCGTACGCGCTGGAGCACGACGCCAGCCGGGACCTGCTCACCGGGCACCTCGCCGCGCCCGGGGCGCAGACCGCGCTGGACGCCGTGCTGCGCCTGGACACCCACCTGATGCTTCCCGACGACCCGGTCAAGCGGGTGGACAGCATGAGCATGGCGTGGGGTCTGGAGGTGCGTACGCCCTTCCTCGATCAGGACCTGGTCACCCTGGCCGCGCACTGCCCGCCGGAGCACAAGGTCAGCCAGGGCGGCAAGGGCGTGCTCAAGGAGGTCGCCCGTGAGGTGCTGCCCGCCGAGGTGGTCGACCGACCCAAGGGCTACTTCCCGGTGCCGGCGCTGCGCAATGTGGACGGCCCGGTGCGCGAGCTGGTGGCCGAGGCGTTGCAGGCGCCGGCCGCGCGCGAGCGCGGGCTGTTCCGCCCGGAGTACGTGGCACATCTGCTGGCCGAGCCGGACCGGGCGGAGGCCGCGGCTGGCAGCAACAAGCTGTGGCAACTCGGCCTGCTGGAGCTGTGGCTACAGACCCACGACATCCGCTGACCCCGGTGGGCAGTGCCGGGGGTCAGCCGGCGGCGGTGCGGGCGACCAGGTCGTCGAGGACCGCGTGCAGGTCTCCGGCGCGCTCCAGCACTCGCCGCTGCCGGGTGGCGCCGGTGCCGTCGCGACGCAGTCGGGCGAGCTGCGCCAACACCTGTCCGAGGTCGCCGTGGCGCAGCAGGGCCGGGGCGATCACCGCCATCAGCTCGTCGACGAGTGCCCAGGCGGGGCGGGTCCCGCCGGCACGCAGGTCGATCAGCTCGCCGTCGAGACCGTCGTGGGCGGCCCGCCAGTGCGCCGCGGCGACCAGGCAGTCCCTGACGTTCGGGGCGCTCACCCCGGCACGTACGTCGTCGGCGAGGGTGGCCACGAGGGAGCGGACCAGCGCGGCGACCAGCACCGCGTCGTCCACCTCGGTGCAGACGTCACCGACCCGCACCTCCACCGTCGGGTAGGTCGACGACGGTCGGGCGTACCAGTAGACCATCGCCGCGTCGAGCATGATGCCGGCGGCGATCAGCTCGTCGACAGTGCGGTCGTAGTCGGCGACGGAGTCGAAGTACGGCGTCGGACCGATACTGGGCCAGCGTTCCAACTGCATCGAGCGCCAACTGGCGTGCCCGGTGTCGTACCCGTCGTGCAGCGGCGAGTTGGTGGTGATCGCCTGCACCACCGGCAGCCACACCCGCAGGTGGTTGCAGACCTGCACGGCCAGTTCCCGGTCGGGCAGCCCGACGTGCACGTGGCAGCCGCACACCGCCGGGTCGTGCGCCACCGGGCCGTACCGGCGCGACATCGCGTGGTAGCGCGGTTCGTCGGGCACCGTCCGGTGCGGTTCGGCCACCGGTGTGGCGCCGACCGCCACCAGTCGGGCGCCGGCCGCCGTGGCGGCCTCGGCGGCGGAGCGGCGCAGTGCCACCAGGTGCGCGCGCAGTTCGGTGAGGTCGGCGCAGACCGGGGTGACCATCTCCACCATGCTGTGCCGGAACTCCTGACGGCTCTGGTCCCGGGCGGGGCCGCGCAGCGCGGCTAGCACCTGGTCGGCGACAGGGAGGTTCCGGCCGCTGTCCGGGTCGAGCAGCAGGTACTCCTCCTCCACGCCCAGCGTGAGGGTGGACAGGTCGGGCGCGGTGTCGACGACTGTCGGTCGGTACGCCATGGCCCCTCCCCATCCCCCTGCTACGGCGGTGCCTCGGGTTCCCGGCCGCCCCTGCGGCAAACCGCCCTCAGGGCGTCGCCAGGGCCGTCGCGCGTGCGGTGAGGAAGGCCCGTTCGGCCGCGTTGTCCGTCAGGGCGACGGCCGTCCGGTACGCCTCGACGGCCTCGCCGCCCCGGCCGAGCCGAGCCAGCAGGTCGGCGCGGACCACGTGGTAGACGTGGAAGCCGACCAGGTCGAGGCGGTTCACCTCGGTCAGCGCGACCGCCGCACCGGACACCTCGGCGAGCGCGACGGCCCGGTTCAGCGCCACCACCGGGCTGGGGGCGACAACCCTCAGTTGGTCGTACAGCTGAAGGATCTGCGCCCAGTCGGTGTCGGCGGCGCTCCGCCCGGCCGTGTGCACGGCGGCGATCGCGGCCTGGATCTGGTACGGGCCGGGCCGGTCGCGGCGCAGGCAGCGGCGGACCAGGGCCTGACCTTTGGCGATCAAGGCGCTGTCCCACCCGCGCCGGTCCTGCTCGGCCAGCGGCACCAGCTCGCCGTCGGCGGTGGTCCGCGTCGCCCGGCGGGCTTCGGTCAGGAGCATCAGGGCGAGCAGGCCGAGCGCCTCCGGTTCGTCCGGCATCAGCTCCACCAGCAGCCTGGTCAACCGGATCGCCTCGGCGCACAACTCGGCGCGGACCAGGTGCGGGCCGGCGCTGGCCGTATATCCCTCGTTGAAGATCAGGTAGAGCACCGCGAGGACGCCGTCCAGCCGGCCGGGCAGGTCGGCGTCACGGGGCACCCGGTACGGGATCCCGGCGTTACGGATCTTCGACTAGGCGCGGACCAACCGCTGCGCCATGGTCGGCTCCGGCACCAGGAAGGCTCGGGCGATCTCGGCGGTGCTCAGTCCGCCGAGCAGCCGCAGGGTGAGCGCGACCCGGGTGCCCGGGGCGAGCGCCGGATGGCAGCAGGTGAAGATCAGCCGTAGCCGGTCGTCGTGCACCGGTCCCTCCTCGGCGGGACTGTCGGCGGCGTACAGCAGGGCCGCCTGGGTGTGCCGGTCGACACGGGACGCGTCGCGGCGCAGTCGGTCGATCGCCCGGTTCCGGGCCGTGGTGATGATCCAGCCGGCCGGACTGGGCGGCAGGCCGGTCGTCGGCCAGCGCGCCGCCGCGACGACGAAAGCCTCCTGGACGGCCTCCTCGGCGAGGTCGATGTCGCCGAGGAGGCGAACCAGGACGGCAACCGCACGGCCGTACTCCGCGCGGAACACCGCCTCCACGTCGAGCACTGTCAGTCGCCGGCCCCGGCGTGGAAGGGGCGCACCTCGATCGGCAGGGTCGTGGCCAGCGCGTAGCGGCGACCCCAGTGCAGGGCGGCGTCCAGGTCCGGCACGTCGATGATCGTGATGCCGCCCAGGTACTCCTTGCCCTCCACGAACGGTCCGTCGGTGATGAGCACCTCGCCGTCGCGAGGCCGCAGCACGGTGGCGGTCTCCGGGCCGTGCAGGCCCTGCCCGAAGACCCACGACCCGGTGGACGCCAACTCGTCGCGCAGCTCGCCGAGCTGACGCATCACCCCGGCCAGGAACTCCGGCTCCGGCGGCAGCTCACCCTGCGGCTGGTGGATGCTGAGCAGGTAGCGCGTCATCGTTCCTCCTCACGGACGGCCGGCCCGTCGCCGACCTCTCATCCTCCACACGATCGGCCGCTGCCCGAATCGACAGGCCGGCGGAAAGTTTCTCGGTGGCCGGGCCGGCCCCGGCGTTGGCGTGCCCTTTGCTCTGCACCCGCCGACGCGACACTGCCCCGGCGGCCGACCCGGGCCCCCGGCGTCGGGCTGCCCTTTGCTCTGCACCCGCGGAGGCGACGGTGCGCAGACACGGGTGGTGCCTCGGCGGGTGCAGAGCAAAGGACGCAGGACAGGCGTACGGTCCCTCAGTGCGGCGACCAGGCTGGTAGCCATGCCTGCGACGGTTGTGGGTAGACCCCGGTGTGGTCGACGGCTTGCGGGTGGTCGTGGTCGGCGCCGGCTTCTCCGGGCTCGCCGCCGCGCTGGCGCTCACCCGTGCCGGCGCCCAGGTGCGATTGTTGGAGGCCCGAGACCGGGTGGGCGGTCGGGTGCTGACCCGATGGCTGCCCGAGCTCACGCAACTCGACCTGGGGGCGCAGTGGATCGGGCCGACCCAGGACCGGATGTACGCGTTGGTCGCCGAGCACGGGTTGGCCACCTTCGCCTCGGCATCGGTCGGCGCGCCCACGGTGCTCTGGGCCGGTGCGCCCCGGGCCGAGCCGCCCGCACAGGTGGGCCGGGTGCTCGGTCTGCTCGACGAGTACGCCGCACGACTGGACCCGGCCGCACCCTGGGCGACGCCGGAGGCCGCACTGTGGGACCGGACGACCCTCGGCGGGTGGCTCGCCGCCACGGCCGGGGACGACGACACCGCCGACTACCTGGGGCGGGTGCTCGCCGGCGGGCTGCTGGCCACCGGCGCTGACGAGCTGTCCCTGTTGCACCTGCTGTTCTACCTGCGCAGCGCCGGCGGGACCGGGCCGTTGCTGGGGATGGCCGGCGGCGCGCAGCAGGACCGGATCGTGGGCGGGCCGCCGGCGCTTGCCGAACGGATGGCCACCGCCCTGCCGCCGGGCGCGCTGACGCTGGCCGCGCCGGTGCGGGCCATCGAACAGACAGCCGCCGGCGCGACGGCGTGGACCGACACCGGGCGCGTCGACGGCGATGCCGTGGTGGTCGCGCTGGCCCCGGCACTGGCCGGCCGGATCCGGTACGACCCGCCGCTGCCCCCGTTGCGCGACGGGCTCACCCAGCGCATGCCGATGGGTTCGGCGCTGAAGGTGCACGCCGTCTACCCGGAGCCGTTCTGGCGTGCCGACGGGCGCTCCGGGGTGGCCACCACCAGCGCCGGTCCGCTCACCGAGACGGTCGACAACTCCACCCCCACCTCACCGATCGGGGTGCTGACCGGGTTCAGCTACTCCACCGACGCCGCCACGCTGCGCGGCATGTCCGCCGCGCGGCGTCGACGATGCCTCCTGGAGGCGTTCGCCAGCGTGGTCGGGCCGCGCGCCGAGGACCCGGTGGATCTCGTCGAGTACGACTGGTCGGCCGACGAGTGGACCCGGGGCTGTTTCTCCGGTGCGTTCACCCCGGGCACGTGGCGGACGTACGGCCCGCACCTGCGGACGCCGGTGGGGCGGGTGTACTGGGCGGGCACCGAGACGGCCACCCGCTGGAGTGGCTACCTGGAGGGCGCGGTGCTCGCCGGTGAACGGGCGGCGGCCGAGGTGCTGATTGGCTGAGCGGCACGACCGCGCCGGCCCGGTCTCGGCGGGACCGGGCCGGCCACGGCCCTGGGTGCTACCCGGCCGACCCGGTCACAGAGGACCGGGCCGGCGCGGGCGCCCCGGTCAGGGATAGGTGGTCAGGTACACCTGCTGGTTGGCCGCGTTCGCGGTGCCACCGGCGTTGTTGATCACCCGGTTGATGGTGCCGACGCCTCCGAGCGAGACGGTGACCATGTTCGTGAAGCGCACGTTCGGGTTGGTGGGCACCTCGAAGGCCCGCTCCTCCACGACGGCGGGGTTGACGTTGAAGTAGCTGTAGCTGCCCAGCCCGAACGCCTGGTGGCTGGTCACCGAATCGGCCACCTTGTACGCGGCGTAGCCCCGGGTCGACCCGTTCATCCAGGCCGCCTGGTTGGGCGGGTCGTAGGGCAGTTCGTTCTGGTAGAAGTACGTCCGCCCGCCGTTGCCGTTCCAGATGGTCTGGTACTTCTGGTAGTGCTCGACGAAGAGGCCGTACATGGTGACGTTGTCGCCGTTGACAGTGAGCCCGGTGTCGGCGGTGTTCAGCGTCCACCCGGTCGGTACGCCGCTGGCCGCGTGGTCGGCCCGCCACAGCCACATGTGGTCGCCGATCACGTTGTCGCTGTTGACGGTCAACGTGTTGGTGGCCTTGCCGACGTGGGGCCCGCCGATGCGGAAGAACACATCGTGCAGCGAGGTCGGGTTGCTGGCGTGGCTCGCGGACGAGCCGGACGGCCCGACCTCCATCAGCACCGGCGAGTTCGTCGTACCGGCCTCGAACATGATGCCGGCCACCTTCACACCGTCCACATCGGCCACCCGCATGCCCACCGCGCCGTTGTCGGCCTGGATGGTGGCCAGGCCGAGACCGAGGACGACGGTGTCGGCCCGGTTGACCTGGATCGGCTCGGTGACGTGGTGCACGCCCGGGGTGAAGAGCAGGTGCCGCCCCTGGGCGAGGGCCGCGTTGATGGTGGCGGCGCTGGTGCCGGGCTGGACCACGAAGAACTGCGACAGCGAGATGGACGAGCCGGCCGGGGTCTTGTTGTACCAGCTGGTGCCTGTCGAGTTGGTGCGCAGCGCGGGCACGAAGACCCGGTACTCACCGGTGCCGTCGACGTAGAGGAACGGCTTCTCCCGTATCTGTGGGGTCTGCGGGATGACGGTGTGCGACGGGTTGGGGAAGCTCGGCGCGGGAGCGCCGTTGACGCCCTGGAAGACCATGTTCCACACCGAGCCGGTCCAGCCGTTGCCGAACTCGCTGTTGCGGGAGTACCACTGCTGCTGCGAACCGGAGACGACCAGGCCGTCGATGCGGGTGTCGGCCATCAGGCCACCGCTGGACCAGCCGTCGCCGCCGTTCCAGAGCTGGATCTGGTTCTGCGCGCCGCGCAGGTGCATCCGCCGGTACGGCGCCGCCTGGGACACCGCCCAGCGCTCCACGGTCTGCCCGGCGGGCAGGGTGACCGACAGGTTCTCGGCGGCCCGCCAGAAGTTCTGGGTGGCGTTGCCGCCGAACCAGAACGCCTCGGCACGCACGTGGCCGTTGAGGTTGACGTCGTCGGGGCTCATGCCGAGGCCGGCGACCTGGGTGAAGAAGCCGAGGTTGACGTCGGCGGTGTAGTTGCCGGGCTTGAACAGCACCGCGTGGCGCTGCGGGCCGAACTGGTTGGTCTCCTGCTGGGTGAAGAGGGTGTTCAGTCGACTCTGGATGGTCGACGTCGGCGTGCTCGGGTCGAAGACGTAGGTGTTCGGCCCGAGGTTGGGGTTGTACGGGTCGGTAGTGCCGACCGGGGGTTCACTGGTGCCGCCGGTCGTGTTCACCGCCAGCTCCCACAGCGAGTAGCCGTAGGCGGTGCCCCGGGCGGTGCCGTACATCCGCAGGTAGCGCCCGCTGCCGGTGACGGTGAGGGACTGCGTGCCGCCGGTGGCCGTGGTGGTGGAGTAGATCGTCGTCCAGGTGGCCCCGTCGGCCGAGGTCTGGAGCTGGAAGGCCCGGGCGTACGCGGCCTCCCAGGTGAGAACCACCCGGCAGATGGTGCGGGTGCTGCCGAGGTCGACGCGCAACCACTGCGGGTCGCTGGCGGTGCTGGCCCAGCGGGTGCCCTGGTTGCCGTCGACCGCCGCGGATGCCGCGAGGCCGGCGTCCTGGCTGGACGAGGCGGTCGCCGGGCCGCCCTGCGCGACGTTGGTGCTGCCGCAGGTCGGCGTGCTGCCGCCGGTCTCGCCGTACACCTGGAACTCCCAGAGCGAGTAGCCGTAGCCGGTGCCCCGGGCGGTGCCGTTCATGCGTACGTAGCGGCCGGCGCCGGTGACGGTGAGGTTCTGGGTGCCGCCGGTGCCGGTGGTGGTCGAGTAGATCGTCGTCCAGGTGGCACCGTCGTCGGAGGTCTGGAGCTGGAAGGCCCGGCCGTAGGCGCCCTCCCAGAGCAGGTTCACCTGACTGATGGTGGCCCGGGCGCCCAGGTCGACCTGGAGCCATTGTGGGTCGCTGAACGCGCTGGCCCAGCGGGTGCCGGTGTTGCCGTCGACGGCCGCGGAGGCCGGGGTGCCGGCGTTCTCGCTGGACGAGGCGGTGGCGGGGCGGCCCTGGGACAGCAGGGTGGGTGCGGCCTGCGCGGGCGCGGTGGCACCGGTCGGGGTGAGCGCCGCGACCAGGGCCACGGTGAGCCCGACCAGCAGATGCCGGACGACGCGTCGAGGACGCGGGCGTACGGATGTTGCACGAGATGTCATGACATCGCCTGTCGATAGGGGGCTACGAGGGGGTGCCGCGTGGATGGGATCGGCTCGCCCCGTGGCGCCGTGGGTGGTGCCGCCGATGCGGCGTCGCGGGTCGGAGAGCGCTCTCGTAGGAGTGTTGCGGCGAGATTGCGACGGCGTCAAGACATCGATCTATAACTTCGTTATTTATCCCGAGGATTCTTTTTGGGTAATTTGCCGACGGCGCAGCAGTCGTTCCCGCTCAGCGGCGGACGCCACCCTCGGTGAGGAAGCGGGCGATCGGGAGGGTTGCCGCGCCCAGCGCCACCGCGTCCACCCCGAGCCGGCACAGCTCGATCGACGCCTGCTCGTACGGCTGGCGCAGCGCCTGCCGACCGGCGGCCTCCCGCACGGCCGGCAGCAGGTCGCCGAGGGCCATCGCCGCCCAGCCGCCGAGCACCACGCGCTCCGGGTTGAACAGGTTGATCAGGTTGGCCACCCCGGCGCCGAGGTACCCGGCGGTGTCCTCCAGCACCCGTCGGGCGGTGGCCGAGGTCTCGGCGGCGGCGACCAGCGCGGCGATCTGGGACTCCTCATCGTCGCCCGGCACCGGTCGACCCCGGCGCGCCTCCCGGTAGCGGTCGATGATCGCCTCCGCGCCCACGTACGCCTCCAGGCACCCGCGCGCGCCGCACCGGCAGACCCGGCCGCCGTACACCAGGGTGGTGTGCCCCCACTCCCCCGCGCTGCTGGACGCGCCCCGGTAGGTGGCGCCGTTGGTCACCACCGACGCGCCCACCCCGGAGCCGACAAGCGCGAAGACGGCGTGCCGGGCGCCACGGCCGGCGCCGAACCACATCTCGGCCTGGCCGAGGGTCTTCGCGCCGTTGTCGATGTGCAGCGGAAGGTCGGTGCCAGCGCCGATCAGACGCTCCAGCGGCACCCGGTCCCAGCCGAGGGCCTGGGCGTGCACGACGGCCTCGGTGCCCTGCTCGACCACGCCGGAGACACCGATGCCGACGCCGAGCACGTCGCCGGGGGCCACCCCGGCCTGGCCGGTGACCGCCTCGATGCCGGCCAGCACGTGCCCGGCCACCAGGTCGGGCTCGGTGCGGGCCGGGTCGAGCGGGTACTCGACGCTGGCCAACAGGGTCATCGCGAAGTCGAACAGCTCCACCCGGACCCGGGTCTCGCCGACGTCCACGCCGATCAGGAAGGCGAAGCGGGGCGCGATCCGCAGCAGCATGCTGGGCCGGCCGCCGTCGGACTCGGCGGCGCCGACCTCGGCGACCAGCCCTTCGTCGATCATGTCGGCCACCACGTTGCTGACCGCGGGTTGGCTCAGCCCGGTGCTGCGCACCAGGTCCTGCCGGGTGAGCGGGCCGTCCAGGAAGAGCTTGGTCAGCAGGGCGGACCGGTTGCGCAACCGCACGCTGCGGTTGGTGGCACGCGCCAGCTCCACTCGTCACCTCGTTCCCGTCGGCCGTTCGAGGCGACTGTAACCGCCTCGTGCTTGACGACCCACCGGCCAGCAACTTTAATGACGACATAAATTAAGCCGTGATGTAACTCCCGGGAAACGCCGACGGACCCCGACGGCGCACCCCCGAACCCTGTCCGCAGCCGGCCCCCGTCGCCCGACCCCTATCGGTGACGAAGGCCGGCGGACCCCCACCACGCACCGGAAGGGCTGACCCGTGTCGAGACGACACCTCGGGATATTCACCGCCGCCGTACTGGCGGCCGCCTCGCTGACCGCCTGCGGAGGCTCCGGCGACGACTCCGCCGCATCGCCGAAGACGCTCACCTACTGGGCCAGCAACCAGGGCGCCAGCCTGGAGGCCGACAAGACCATTCTCCAGCCGGAGTTGGACAAGTTCGAGAAGCAGAGCGGGATCAAGGTCACCGTCGAGGTGGTCCCCTGGTCGGATCTGCTCAACCGCCTGCTGGCCGCCGCCGCCTCCGGCAAGGGCCCGGACGTGGTCAACATCGGCAACACCTGGTCGGCGTCGCTGCAGGCCACCGGCGCGCTGGTCGAGTTCGACGACGCCGCCCTGCAGGCCGTCGGAGGCAAGGACCGGATCGTGCCCGCCGCGCTCGCCGCCGCCGGCGCCCCCGGCAAGCCGCCGGCCGCCGTGCCGCTCTACAGCATGGCGTACAGCCTGTACTACAACAAGAAGTCGTTCGCCGACGCCGGCATCACCGCGCCGCCGACCACGTGGGAGCAGCTCGCCGAGTACGGCAAGAAGCTGAGCACCGGCGGCAAGTGGGGCCTGGCTATCGAGGGGGCCAACCCGTCGGAGAACGCCCACCACGCCTTCACCTTCAGCCAGCAGTACGGCGGCGAGTGGTTCGACTCGGCCGGCAAGCCGACCTTCGACACCCCGCAGAACGTCTCGGCGATCAAGCGGTACATCGACTTCATGGCCGCCGACAAGATCACCAACCCGAGCAACGCCGAGTACGCGCAGAACCAGTCGGTCTCCGACTTCGCCAACGGCAAGGCCGCCATGCTGCTGTGGCAGTCCGCCGGGTCGAACCTGAAGACGCAGAACATGCCCGCCGACGCGTACGGGGTGGCCCCGGTGCCGTTCCTGGCCAGCCCGCCGGCTGGCGGCAAGAAGGTCAACAGCATGGTCGCCGGGATCAACATGGCGGTCTTCAAGCACACCAAGAACAAAGACGGCGCGCTGAGCTTCGTGAAGTTCATGACCAGCGACGAGGAGCAGACGATCCTCAACAAGACGTACGGCTCGCTGCCGGCGGTGAAGACCGCGGCCTCCGACCCGGCGTTCAGCGCCACCGAGCAGAAGACCATCCAGGAGACCCTTGTCACCACCGCGGCCCCGCTGCCGCAGGTCCCCGATGAGAGCACCTTCGAGACCCTGGTCGGCACCGCGATGAAGGAGCTGTTCGCCGACGCGGCCAGCGGCAAGCCGGTCACCGAGGCGTCGGTGAAGGCCAAGCTGACCGACGCGCAGCAGAAGATGCGCTGACCCAGGCGTCACCGGTGGCCGTGGTCGGGCGCTGAGCCCGACCACGGCCACCGCCTCCGAGAGGACCCCGATGGCAACCAGCACCACCGCGCCGGACGCCGACCGACGCGAACCCCGGGCCGGGTCGCCGGCCCGGCGGCCGGCCCGCCGGCCCCGCGGCCCCCGCCGCTCGCTCCTGCCGTACCTGCTGCTCGCACCGGCCGTCGTGCTGGAACTCGCCATCCACGTGATCCCGATGGTGGTCGGGGTCTGGATGAGCCTGCTGGAGCTGACCCAGTTCCACATCCGTGACTGGTCCACCGCGCCCTTCATCGGGCTGGAGAACTACCGGGCGACGCTCGACCTCAACAGCGCCGCCGGCAAGGAACTGCTGCACTCGTTCTGGATCACCCTGGCCTACAGCCTGCTCTCGGTCGGGTTCGCCTGGCTGCTCGGCATCTCGGCGGCGGTGGTCCTGCAACGGCCGTTCCGTGGACGCGCGATCCTGCGGGCGCTGTTCCTCACCCCGTACGCGCTGCCGGTCTACGCCGCCGTGATCACCTGGAGTTTCCTGCTCCAACGCGACACCGGCCTGGTCAACCACGTACTCGTGGACCAGCTCGGGCTGATGAACGAACGGCCGTTCTGGTTGATCGGCGACAACAGCTTCTGGTCGCTGCTGGTGGTGTCGGTCTGGCGCAACTGGCCGTTCGCGTTCCTGTGCCTCATGGCCGGGTTACAGAACGTGCCCGGTGAGCTGTACGAAGCCGCCGCCATCGACGGCGCCGGGTTCTGGCGCCGGCTGCGCTCGGTCACCCTGCCGATGCTGCGGCCGGTCAACCTGGTGCTGCTGCTGGTGCTGTTCCTGTGGACGTTCAACGACTTCAACACCCCGTTCGTGCTGTTCGGCGGTTCCGCGCCCGAGCAGGCAGACCTGATCTCCATCCACATCTACCGCAGCTCCTTCAAGACCTGGGACTTCGGCTCCGGGTCGGCGATGTCGGTGGCGCTGCTGCTGTTCCTGCTGGTCGTCTCGGCCGCGTACCTGCTGATCACCAACCGTCGGAGGGACGACCATGCGTGAGACCGCCGGTGAGCGTTGGGGCCGGCGCATCGTGCTGACCCTGCTCACCCTCTTCGTCGTCATCCCGCTCTACGTCATGGTCACCTCGGCGGCGAAGCCGTTGCAGGACGTGCAGAACGGCTTCACCTGGTGGCCCAGCCGGCCCACCCTGCAACCGTTCATCGACATGTGGAGCACCGTGCCGCTGGCCCGGTACCTGGTGAACAGCCTGGTGGTGTCCACCATCGCGGCGATCTGCTCGGTGGCGGTGGCCATCTTCGCCGCGTTCGCCGTCAGCCGGTACCGGTTCCGCGGCCGGGGCCTCTTCTCGGTCACGGTGCTGTCCACGCAGATGTTCCCCGGCATCCTGTTCCTGCTGCCGCTGTTCCTCATCTACGTCAACCTGGGCAACGCCACAGGCATCGAGCTGTACGCCAGCCGCACCGGCCTGATCATCACGTACCTGACCTTCTCGCTGCCGTTCTCGATCTGGATGCTGGTCGGCTACTTCGACTCGATCCCCCGGGGTCTGGACGAGGCGGCGCAGGTCGACGGCGCAGGGCCGCTGCGCACCCTGTTCCAGGTCATCCTGCCGGCCGCCGTGCCCGGTGTCGTCGCGGTCACCGTGTACGCGTTCATGACCGCCTGGGGCGAGGTGCTCTTCGCCTCGGTGATGACCGACGAGGGCAGCCGCACCCTGGCCGTCGGCCTGCAGGGCTACTCCACCCAGTTCAACGTCTACTGGAACCAGATCATGGCCGCCTCACTGGTGGTCAGCATCCCGGTCGTCGTCGGGTTCCTGGCCCTACAGCGCTACTTCGTCGCCGGCCTCACCGCCGGCGCTGTCAAGTGAGTCATCCACACCCAGAGGAGAACCGACCCGTGCCCGACCTGTCCAAGCTGCCACCCGACTTCCTCTGGGGTGTCGCCACGGCGGCGTACCAGATCGAGGGGGCCGTCGACGTCGACGGCCGGGCGCCGTCCATCTGGGACACCTTCTCGGCGACCCCCGGGACTGTCGACAACGGCGACACCGGCGCGGTGGCGTGCGACCACTACCACCGGTGGCCGGAGGACCTGGCGCTGGCGCGCCGACTCGGCGTGGACGCGTACCGTTTCTCGGTGGCCTGGCCCCGGGTCATGCCCGACGGCGTCGGGCGGGTCAACGCCGCCGGGCTCGACTTCTACGACCGGCTCGTCGACACGTTGCTCACCGACGGGATCCGACCGTTCGTCACGCTCTACCACTGGGACCTGCCGCAGGTCCTGCAGGACCGGGGTGGTTGGCCGGAGCGCGCCACCGCCGAGGCGTTCGCCGACTACGCGGCGGTGGTTGCCGCCCGCCTCGGTGACCGGGTCGCCGACTGGTGCACCGTCAACGAGCCGCTCTGCGTGTGCTGGATCGGGCACCTGGAGGGCAACATGGCCCCCGGCGAGCGGGACCTCACCCGGGCGGTGCACGCCTCGCACCACGTGCTGCTCGGGCACGGCCTGGCCACCCAGGCGATCCGCGCCAACGCCGCCCGGCCGGCCTCGGTCGGTCTGGTGGTCAACCTCAGCCCGATCGAGGCGGCGACCGACCGACCCGAGGACGTCGCGGCGGCCCGCCGGGCGGACGGACACGTCAACAGGTGGTGGCTGGACCCGATCCACGGGCGTGGCTACCCGGCCGACATGATCGCCACCTACGGGGTCGAGCCGCCGGTACGTGGCGACGACCTGGCGGTGATCGCCACGCCGACGGACTTCCTCGGGGTGAACTACTACTTCCGTCAGCTGGTGGTCGACGACCCGACCGGCGCGGCCCCGTACGCCCGGCAGGTGCCGGTGCCCGGTTCGGTGGAGACCGCGATGGGCTGGGAGATGTACCCGGCGGGCCTGGAGCGGCTACTCGTCGACGTGCACGAGGAGTACCGGCCTAGCCGGATCATCGTCACCGAGAGTGGCTCGGCGTGGCCGGACGAGGTCACCCCGGACGGCACGGTGGAGGACAAGGAACGCACCGACCACCTGGAGCAGCACCTGGCCGCGTGCGCGGCGGCGGTGGCCCGAGGGGTTCCCCTGGACGGCTACTTCGTCTGGTCGTTGCTGGACAACTTCGAGTGGGCGTACGGCTACGACAAGCGCTTCGGGCTCGTGCACGTCGACTACACCACCCAGCGTCGGACGATGAAGGCCAGCGGTCTGCGCTACGCCGAGTTGATCCGCGCCCACCAGCGGCTCGCCCGCACCACCGGCACCGCGACGCCGGTGGCCTGAACGGGGGCGGTGCGAGCGGCCGCCCGGGGTGTCGACCCCGGGCGGCCGCTCGGCGGCGCTCAGATCCGGGGCAGGTCGGCCGGGGTGTCCACGTCGACCGGGGACCCGACGTCGTCACAGGGCACCTCGACCACCAGGTCCGGTCGGTCGCGCAGCAGGTCGCGAGCGCCCCGGTCGCCGACGGCGTACCCGCTCAGCAGCGGCCAGGTTCGTCGAGTCAGCAGGATCGGGTGCCCGCGCCGGCCGGCGTAGGTGGCGACCGCTATGACCGCACCGTCGGCGTACGCCGCGCGCACCCGGCGCACCGCGATCGGGCTGAGCAGCGGCTGGTCGACGAGGACCACGACGGCGGCCGGCGCGGCGGCTGGCAGCGAGGCCAGGCCCTTCAGCAGCGACGAGCCCAGTCCGTCGGACCAACCGTCGTGCCGGACGGGCACCCCGCCGGGCAGGTCGGGCACCTCGTCGGCGCCCGCGCCGAGCACCACGTGCACGGGCGTGCAACCGCCGTCGCTGAGCAGCGTGATCCCGCGCCGCACCAGCGGCACGCCGTCCAGCTCGACCAGCGCCTTCGGGCGGCCGTAGCGCCGCCCGGCGCCGGCCGCCAGCAGCAGCCCGGCCGTCACCGGCATCACCCCCGTACGAAGGGCTTTGCGTTATTCGCCCTGGAATATACTGACAAAGCTAGTCTGGGCCGGTGCAGGGCGGAGGAGAGAACGCGACGACGATCGACGAGCGCCACTCGTCCCGGGTGACGGTCGAGGTCAACGGCGCGTCCCGCGAGGTGACCCTGGACAACCGCACCACCCTGCTCGACGCGCTGCGCGAGCACCTCGACCTGACCGGGGCGAAGAAGGGCTGCGACCACGGCCAGTGCGGCTCTTGCACGGTGCTCCTCGACGGCCGGCGGGTGAAGAGCTGCCTGGTCTTCGCGGTCACCGTGGACGGCCGGTCGGTGGTGACCGTCGAAGGGCTGGCCGGGCCGGACGAGCTGTCCCCGTTGCAGGCCGCTTTCATCGCGCACGACGCGTTCCAGTGCGGCTACTGCACCCCCGGGCAACTCTGCTCCGCCCGAGGCATGCTCGACGAGGTCTCCCGAGGTTGGCCCAGCGCTGTCACCGACGACCTGAACACGGCCGCCGAGCTGACCGACGCGGAGATCCGCGAGCGGATGGCCGGCAACCTGTGCCGCTGCGCCGCGTACCCGCACATCGTCGCGGCCGTGCGCGAGACGGCGGCGTCCTCGTGAGGGCGTTCCGCTACCACCGGCCCGCCGACGTGGCCGAGGCGGTCGCCGTGCTGGCGGCCGAACCGCAGGCCGCCTACCTGGGCGGCGGAACCAACCTGGTGGACCTCATGAAGCTCGGGGTGCAACGCCCCGACGTGCTGGTCGACGTGACCCGGCTTCCGCTCGACACCGTCGAGGAGCTGCCCGACGGTGGGCTGCGGATCGGCGCGACGGTCCGCAACAGCGACCTCGCCGCCCACCCGGTGGTACGCCGCGACTACCCGGTGCTGGCCCGCGCCCTGCTCGCCGCCGCCTCCGGGCAGCTGCGCAACATGGCCACCACCGGCGGCAACCTGTTGCAGCGCACCCGCTGCGTCTACTTCCAGGACACCGGCAAGGCGTGCAACAAACGGGAGCCGGGCAGCGGTTGCGCCGCCCTGCACGGCCAGAACCGCGACCTGGCGGTGCTGGACTGGTCCGAGCAGTGCGTGGCCACCCACCCGTCCGACCTGGCCGTCGCGCTGGCCGCCCTCGACACGGTGGTGGAGGTGCACGACGCCGACGGCCCCCGTGACGTCCGGATCGCCGACTTCTACCGCTCCCCCGGCACCCATCCGGAACGGGAGACCACACTGGCCCGGGGCGCGCTGATCACCGCCGTGCGGCTGCCGCCCCTACCGGCCGCGCGCCGCTCGACGTACCTCAAGGTGCGCGACCGGGCCTCGTTCGCCTTCGCCGCCGGCTCGGTGGCCGCAGTGCTGGACCTCGACGGGGACGTGGTCCGCGACGTGCGTCTGGCGTACGGCGCGGTGGCGCACCGGCCGTGGCGGGCGTACCGGGCCGAGGAGGAGCTGCGCGGTCGTCCGTTCAGCCCGGAGCTGGCGGCCCGGGCCGCCGACGCGGAGCTGGCCGAGGCGCGCCCCTTACGGCACAACGGCTTCAAGCTGCCCCTGACCCGGGCCATCACCGTGCGGGCGCTCACCGAACTGGCGTCGTCGTGAGCACCGGGGCGGTCGGCCGGGCGTACCCCCGCCTCGAAGGCCCGGCGAAGGTCACCGGCACGGCCCGGTACGCGGTGGAGTACCCGATCGACGGGGTCACCTACGGCTGGGCGGTGCCGTCGGCGGTGGTACGGGGGCGGATCACCCGGATCGACACGACCGAGGCGTTGGCGTCGCCCGGCGTGCTGGCCGTGGTGCACCACGGCAACGCGCCTCGGATGGCGCCCGGCCCGCAGCCGGAGCTGCGGCTGTTGCAGGAGCCGACTGTGCACTACCGGGGGCAGTACGTCGCCGTGGTGGTGGCCACCAGCCTGGAGGCGGCCCGCGAGGGCGCCCGACTGGTCCGGATCGACTACGACACCGGCCCGCACAGCACAGTGCTCACCGACGGCCATCCCGGCCTGTACAAGCCGGACCAGGTCAACCCCAGCTATCCGACGGACACCGCCGAGGGCGACTTCGACGCCGGGTACGCGGCCGCCCCGGTGCGGGTGGACGTCACCTACCGGACGCCGGCGTACCACAACAACCCGATGGAACCGCACGCCACCACCGCGCAGTGGCGCGACGGGCGGCTCCTGGTGCACGACTCCACCCAGGGCGCGACACCGGTGCGCGCCACCCTGGCCGAGCTGTTCGAGTTGCCGCCGGAGTCGATCCGGGTCGTCGCCGAACACGTCGGCGGGGGCTTCGGCAGCAAGGGGTACGCCAAGGCGTCGGTGGTGCTGGCCGCCCTCGCCGCCCGGCACGTGGACCGCCCGGTCAAGTTGGCGCTGACCCGCCAGCAACTGTTCGGGCCGGTCGGCTACCGCACCCCCACCATCCAGCGGGTCCGCCTCGCCGCCGACACCGACGGCCGGCTCACCGCCATCTGCCACGACGCGATCAGCCAGACCTCCACCATCCGGGAGTTCGCCGAGCAGACCGCCGTCTACACCCGCAGCATGTACGCCGCACCGCACCGCCGCACCACGCACCGGCTGGTCCGCCTCGACGTGCCCACGCCATTCTGGATGCGCGCCCCCGGTGAGTGCCCCGGCGCGTACGCCCTGGAGTCCGCGGTGGACGAGCTGGCCATCGCCGTCGGCATGGACCCGGTGGAGCTGCGCGTCCGTAACGACACCGCTGTCGACCCCGACCAGGGACGCCCGTTCACCAGCCGCAACCTGGTGGCCTGCCTGCGCGAGGGCGCACAGCGGTTCGGCTGGTCCGGCCGTGACCCGTCGCCCCGGTCCCGACGCGACGGACGCTGGCTGATCGGGACCGGGGTGGCCGGGTCGAGCTACCCGGCCCGAGCCCGGCCGTCAACGGCGATGGCCACCGCCCGGCCCGACGGGAGCTTCCTGGTCCAGATCAACGCCACCGACATCGGCACCGGCGCCCGGACGGCGATCTGGCAGGTGGCCGCCGACGCGCTCGGAGTGCCGCCGGAGCGGGTGGAGATCCGCATCGGGGACAGCGCGCTGCCGACGGCGGCGCTGGCCGGCGGCTCGATGGGGACCGCGAGCTGGAGCTGGGCGGTGATACGCGCCGCGCAGGCGCTGCGCGAGAAGCTGCGCGACGGCGGGCCGCCGACCGGCGAGGTGACCGCCGAGGCGGACACCACCGAGGAGGTGGGCGGGCAACCCGCGCTGCCCCGGTACGCGTACGGGGCGCAGTTCGTCGAGGTGCGGGTCGACGCGGACACCGGCGAGGTACGGCTGAACCGGATGCTCGGGGTGTTCGCGGCGGGGCGGGTGGTGAACCCGACGACGGCGCGCAGTCAGCTCATCGGCGGCATGACGATGGGGCTGTCGATGGCGCTGCACGAGGAGGGCCTGCTCGACGAGCGGTACGGCGACTGGGTCAACCACGACCTGGCCACCTACCACATCACCGGCTGCGCCGACGTGGAGTCCATCGAGGCGTACTGGCTGGACGAGCGCGACGACGAGCTGAACCCGGCCGGGGTGAAGGGCGTCGGCGAGATCGGCATCGTCGGCGCCGCCGCGGCGGTCGCCAACGCCGTGCACCACGCGACCGGCGTACGGATCCGGGAGCTGCCGATCCGGCTGGACAAGCTCATCGGAATATCAGACTTGGCTTAAATAAGCCGTCAGTGATACAACTGTCGTCGTGCACGCCTTCGACGTGCTGGGCGATCCGGTCCGGCGCCGCATCCTCGAACTGCTCGCCGGTGGCGAGCAGACCGCCGGCGCGGTCAGCGCGGTCATCCGCGAGGAGTTCGGCATCTCCCAGCCCGCCGTGTCCCAACACCTGAAAGTGCTGCGCGACAACGGCTTCGCCACAGTGCGGCCGGAGGGAGCCCGGCGGCTCTACGCGGTCGACCCACGCCCACTGCGCGAGGTCGACGGCTGGCTGGATCACTTCCGCCGGTTCTGGACCCCACCCCTGGCGGCACTCGCCACCGAGCTGGCCCGGGGCCGACGTGAGCGTCGGCTGCGCGGGCCCGCCGATCCACCCGATGAGAGGAACACCTGATGTTCGACGCCACCGAGCAGATCAACGCCGTCCAGCGGAAGGTCGGCAGCCGCAACCTCGAAGCCGGTGAGGCGCGGGTCACCACGATCAGCCAGACCTACCAGGCGACGGCCGAGGATCTGTGGGACGCCTGCACCAGCGCCGAGCGCATCCCGCGCTGGTTCCTGCCGATCTCCGGCGACCTGCGGCTGGGCGGCACGTACCAGCTCCAGGGCAACGCCCACGGCACCGTCGAGAGCTGCGAGCCGCCGCACCGCTTCACCGCCACCTGGGAAATGGGCGGCGAGGTGAGCTGGATCGAGGTGCGCGTCACCCCGGTCGGTGACGAGCGGGCCCGCCTCGACCTGGACCACATCGCGCACGTCGACCAGGACCGGTGGGCCCAGTTCGGGCCGGGCGCGGTCGGTGTCGGCTGGGACCTCGGACTGCTCGGCCTCGCCTCGCACCTGGCCGCCGACGGCAGCGGGATCACCCCGGAACAGGGCGCCGAGTGGACCGCGTCCGCCGAGGGACGACGGGCCATGGAGCTGAGCAGCCAGCTGTGGTGCGAAGCGAGCATCGCCGCCGGCACCGACGCCGACGAGGCGAAGGCCGCCGCCGAACGCACCACCGCCTTCTACACGGGCGACCCGGCGGCCTGAGCGCGAGACGAGGCGGCGGCTCGGCAGGCGGGGCGGCGGCGGACGGCGGCATGACGGGCTGGGCGGGGCGCGAGGCGGCGGCGCGACGGGCTGGGCGGGGATCGGAGTAACGTGCTGCGGCATGACCGGCACGCCGTACTCGCACTGCTCCTACTGCGGCGCCGCCTACCCGCCGGCCGCCGGATGGCCGCGAGTCTGCGCGGTCTGCGGCGAGACCGTCTGGCGCAACCCGCTGCCGGTGGCGGTCGCGGTGCTGCCGGTCCGCACCGCCGAGGGCCTGGGAGTGGTGGTGGTCCGCCGGGACATCGAGCCGGCCCGCGGCCTGCTCGCGCTGCCCGGCGGCTTCATCGAGTACGGCGAGGAGTGGTCCGACGCACTCGTGCGGGAGCTGCGGGAGGAGACCGGCCTCATCGCGGCGGCCGAGGACGCCCGCCTGTTCGCTGTGCACGGGGCGCCGGCGGGCGGCACGATGATGGTCTTCGGAGTGCTGCCCGAGCGGGCGGCCGAGGACCTGCCACCGTCGGCGCCGACCGAGGAGGCGACCGAGTGGCTGGTGCTCACCGACCCGGTCGAGCTGGCCTTCTCCACCCACACCCGGGTACTCGCCGACTTCCTCACCCCCGCCCACCACGCCTGACCCCACCGTCTGACCCCGCCAACCGCCCGATTCGCCGGCGGCCCAGCGGCGGAAGATCGAGCACGATCTTGCGGGACGAAACGGGACGGGGTGTCTGGCTGTTATCGAGGGTGGACCTCGTCGGTGCCGGTCAGGTAGCCGCTGGCCTGGAGTTCGAACAGCTCCCGGTAGAGGCCGCCGGCCGCCATCAGCTCATCGTGACTGCCCTGCTGGACGAGGCGGCCCCGCTCGAGCACGAAGATCCGGTCCGCGTGCCGGACGTTGGCCAACCGGTGGGTGATCAGGACGACCGCCCGGTCGGGGTGGCGGCGCAGGTGTTGGAACAGGGCGTGTTCGGCGCGGGCGTCCAGTGCCGCCGAGGGTTCGTCACAGATCAGCAGGGCCGCGTCGCGGTAGAGCCCCCGGGCGGCGACCAACCGCTGCCACTGCCCGCCGGACAGCTCATGGCCGTCCTTGAACTCGCGGTCGAGCAGGGTGTCGTAGCTGTGCGGCAAGCCGATGATCATGTCGTGCGCGGCGGCCGCGTCGGCCGCTTCCTGAACGGTGGGGCCGGAGCGCCCCGGTGGGCGGTCGTGCCGTCCGACGCGGATGTTCTGACCAGCGGTGAAGGGGAACTTCCAGTACTCCTGGGTCATCACCGCCACCTGGGCGCCGAGAGCACGCGGGTCCAGCTCGGCGGCGTCGACGCCGTCCCACCGGATCACCCCACCGGTGGGCCGGTACAGCCCGGCGATCAGCTTGGCCAGGGTGGTCTTTCCGGAGCCGTTCTCACCGACGAGCGCGATCACCTCTCCGCGCCGGATGGTCAGGCTGACCCGGTCCACCGCCGGGGTGTCGGTGTCCGGGTAGCTCAGGCTCACCTCGTCCACCTCGATCACGTCGACGGCGTCGGCTACCCGGTCGCCGCCGCTCGGCACCCGGGCATGGGCGCGGGCCAGGAAATCGCGGTAGTCCTGGTAGTAGAGGGCGTCCTCGTACAGTGAGTTCGTGGCGACGACCGCGACGCCCAGGCTGGTCCGCGCGGACTGCAGGGCGAGCAGGGCGGTCGCCGCGGCGGCGAGGGCGACCATTCCGCCCAGCAGGAGGCCGCCGAGGACCGCGTACACGCCGAAGGTGGCCAGCCCCGCCACCGTCGCGCCGACCACCCGCGTGCCGGTCTGTGCCCGCACCAGCCGCAGCTGGGCGCGGGTCTCGACGGCCATCACGCCGCGGTACTCGGCGAGCAGAAAGTCGCGCATCTGGTAGGCACGCACCTCGGCGGCGGTGTGCCGGTTGGCCATCAGGTGGGCGAGCATCCACATCCGCCGTCGGCGGGTGATCCGAGCCAGCATCGCCAGATACTCCCGGCGAGCCATCCGCACCGCCGTAATCCCCTGGGGCACCGCGGCGAGTAGCAGGCAGGGCAGCAGCAGCGGCTGGATGACGGTCACCGCCACGGCGGTGGCGAGCATGCCGACCACGCCGGTGACCAGGTTGACGGTGTGGTCGACGATCCACGCCGCCTCCCCCATCCCTCGATCGCGCACCCGGTCCATCTCCTCGGCGAACCCGGCGTCGTCGAACGCTGCCAGGTCGACTGCTGTGGTGGCCTCGAACAGCCGCAGCTCCACCTGGTAGTTGATCTGCGGGGTCAGCCGGGCCTGGGCCCAACCGGCCGCGATGGTGAGGCCGCCGCGCGCCGAGACGGCCGCTGCGGCCACGATCAGCGCCGGCAGGGCTGAACGCACCCGGTCCGGGGTGGGCCCGGCGGCGAACAGCTCCCGCAGCACGGAGGTCGTGGCGAGCAGGCCGAAGGTTGTCATCACCCCGGCGGCGACGTTCAGGCCGATGGAGGCGAGAGTGTCCATACGGTTGGTGGACCAGGCCAGCGCCACCGCCTCGCGAACCAGTCGGGGCAGCCGCCGGGCCACCGCCCAGAAGCTGGTGTGCGCGAACGTGCTCGCGTGGTGCATCCAGGCGGCGTCCTCCAGCTCCGGCAGCACTGAGCTGCCACCGGCCGGGTCGATCGGTCGGTCGTCGTCCTCGGCAGCGGTGCGCTGGCGGGCCATCGACTCCACGGACCCTCCTCAGGGCGGGGATCACGAACGCCGCCCGAGACTACTGCCCGCGACCATCCACTGTCTCTAGGTAGTCGGCGCGTCGCGTGGCCCGTCCGGTGGCCCCTCGGTGATCGGCAGCAGGACCCGGAAGGTGGTGCGGCCCGGCTCGGTCTCCACCCGGATGTCGCCGTGGTGTTTGTGCACCACGATCCGGTACGAGATGTCCAGCCCCAGACCGGTGCCCGCGCCGACCGGCTTGGTGGTGAAGAACGGCTCGAAGATGCGCGGACGCACCTCCGGCGGGATGCCCGGCCCGGTGTCGGTGATCTCCACAGTCAGTTGGTCGCCGACCCGTCCGGTGCGGACGGTCAGCACACCCTTCTCCCCCATCGCGCCCAACGCGTTGTCGATCAGGTTGGTCCACACCTGGTTCAGCTCGGCCGCGTACGCCGGGACGGGTGGGAGGTCCCTGTCGTACTCGCGGACCAGCTTGACCTCGGCGGGGATCTTGCCCTTGAACATCACCAGCGTGGCGTCGAGCAGGTCGTGCACGTCCACCACCCGGTGCGGCGCGCGGTCCAGCTGCGAGTACTGCTTGGCCGCGCCCACGAGCCCGGAGATCCGGGTGACCGCGTCGCCGATCTCGCGCATCAACAGCTCGGTGTCGACGGTGTAGGTGAGCCAACGCACCGCCGCCTCCAGGTCCGCGGCGCCGACCGCTGCCTTGACCTGCGCCAGCCAGGCCGCGTCGAGCCCACCGCCGACCAGGATCGGCGCCAGGTCCCAGGCCCCGCCGACCCCATGGTCCTCCAGCCAGTCGGTGAGGGTGTCCTCGGCGTCGGCGGTGGCCATCGGGGTCAACTTCGGCGCGGTGGCCACCCGGGCGACCGCCTCCTCCTGCAACGCGACCAGGCCGTGCAGGGCGCTCCCGTCGAGCCGCCCGTCGGCGATCATGGCGAGTTTGTGCCGCATCCCGGCGACCCGGTCCCGCAGAACCGACGTGGCCCGCACCGCCGCCGCGGCCGGATTGTTCAGCTCGTGGGTCAACCCCGCCGAAAGCGAACCGAGGGCCAGCAACCGCTCCCGCTCACCGACGATGGCCTGGCTGTCCCGCATCCCGAAGAACAGCCCCTCCAACAGGTGCATGGGCATCGGGAACCAGGACCGCAGGGCGTACGCGAAATCCTCCGCCGGCAGCACGAAGAACTCCGCGTCGGTCACCGCCCGCAGGCTGTTGCGGTAGATCTGCTCGACCTGGTCGCCCAGGTACGCCTGAGTGGCCCCGCCGTACACGCCGCGCTGGTCGGTCCGGCTGACCTCGACGTCGTCGCCGCGCACCAGGCGACTCAACGCCACCGCCCCGCGCACCAGCACGAAGAAGCAGGTAGCGGGCTCACCCTCGCCGTACACGAGGGTGCCGCCGGCGCGCTGCTCGACCCGGCCGTGCTCGGCCAGCCAGTCGAGCTGCCCGTCGTCGAGCGCCTCGAACAGGAACAGAGTGCGCAACTGCGCCGGTGTCAGCCGGTCAGACTCGGTGGTCACAGGGACTCCTTCGCTCGCGACTGCGGGGCTCGCAAACCCGGCTCACTCCTCGCGCTCACAGGGACTCCTTCGCTCGCGGAACCGGCTCATTGGGCCTCCAGGTAGCGGTGCACCAGAGACACCGCCATCGCACCCTCGCCGACGGCCGAGGCGACCCGCTTGACCGACTCGGCCCGCACGTCCCCGGCGGCGAATACGCCCGGCACGCTGGTCTCCAGGTGGTACGGGTCGCGCGACAGCGACCAGCCGGCCGGCCGCCGCCCTCCGGCGAGCAGATCCGGACCGGTCACGATGAAACCACGGTCGTCGCGGACCAGCACCCCGTCCAGCCAGTCGGTGCGGGGCTCCGCGCCGATGAAGATGAACAGCCAGGAGGCGTCGACCGAGCGGGCCTCCCCCGTACGGGTGTCGCACAGGGTGAGCCGTTCCAGGTGGTCCTCCCCCGCCCCGCCGACAACAGCGGTGTGCGGGTGCACGGTGATCCGGTCGATCCGTTCCAGCTGGTCGATCAGGTAACGCGACATCGATGCGGTCAGGTCCGCACCACGGATGAGCAGGTGCACCCGCGACGCGTACCGGGAGAAATGGACCGCCGCCTGGCCTGCGGAGTTGGCCCCGCCAACGATGTAGACGTCCTGCTCGACGCAGCTCGGCGCCTCGGTGGCGGCGGCGCCGTAGAACACCCCCCGCCCGGTGAAGTCGGCCAGCCCCGGAGCGTCGAGCACCCGGTACGACACGCCGGTGGCCAGCACCACCGTGTGCGCGGCGATCTCCGTGCCGTCACCGAAGCGCAGCAGTCGGGCACCACCGGCCTCGCTGAGACCGACCACCTCCCGGGCGCTGAGCAGCTCGGCGCCGAACTTGACCGCCTGCCGCCGAGCCCGATCGGTCAACTGCGCGCCGGAGACACCGTCCGGGAAGCCCAGGTAGTTCTCGATGCGGCTGCTCTGCCCGGCCTGACCGCCGGTCGCCCGTCGCTCCACGAGCACCGTGCGCAGTCCCTCCGACGCGCCGTACACGGCCGACCCGAGACCGGCAGGGCCGCCGCCGATCACCACCAGGTCGTAGAAGTCACACGCCGGCACCACCGTCAACCCGGCCAGCGCGGCCAACTCGGCCTCGCTCGGGGCGACCAGTGCCTTGCCCTCCGCCGTCACCACCAACGGCACGTCCGCCTCGGTGGCCCCGGCCGCGTCGAGCAACCGGACGCCCTCCGGATCGTCGGACAACAGCCACCGGTACGGCACCAGGTTGCGGGCCAGGAAGTCGCGGACCTTGAACGACGGCGCCGACCAGCGGTGCCCGACGACCCGGATCTCCGCGCTGGCCGCGTCCGGGGTGACCGCCCACGCCTCCAGCAGCCCGTCGACCACCGGGTACAGCTTCTCCTCCGGCGGGTGCCAGGGCTTGAGCAGGTAGTGGTCCAGGTCGACCACGTTGATGGCCTCGATCGCGGCGTCGGTGTCCGCGTACGCGGTGAGCAACACCCGGCGGGCCGCCGGGAAGATGTCCATTGCCGCTTCCAGGAACTCGACGCCAGTCATCTCCGGCATCCGGTGGTCGGCCAGCAGCAGCGCCACCTGTTCGCCGCGCAGTTTGACCTCGCGTAGGGCGTCCAGCGCCTCCGGCCCGGAGGACGCCCGCAACACCCGGTAGCGGTCGCCGTAGCGGCGCCGGATGTCCCGGGCCACCGCCCGGGACACCACGGGGTCGTCGTCGACGGTCAGGATCACCGGGTTCGCCATGGCGCCATGAAATCACCTGCCGAGGGTCGACCGCACCATCGCCGAGGCCCGGCTCACGGTTGACCGCCCCACAGGCGGGTAAGCCGGGGAGCCGTGTGGGTGGCCGGCCATCGACGCCCCGCCCGGCTGCCGCGCACACCTCGGGGGGCCCATGGCGGACGCGACACCGACCGGACCGACGACGTCACGCGGGATCGTGGAGCTGCGCGTGCACGGTGTCTCCGGCGCGGGAGCGGACCAGGTGTTGGACCGGCCGTACGTGCACCAGGTAGCCGGGGACCGCAGCGGAGGTTTCTACCGACCGCGCCCCGGCTATCCGGACTCCACCGGGACGGACGGGGTGACGCTGGAGGCGTACCGCTGGAGTGACCTGCCGTCCGGCACGGCCGTGCGGACGCTGTCACTGGTCTTCCTGCTGCCGTTCATGCTCTGCAACGTGGCGCTCTGGATGCGCCCGGCGAACACCGTCTCGCAGCGTGGCTTCATGGCACTGTGCCGGGTGCTCGCCCTGACCCTCACCATGCTCTACGTGCTCTCCATCGTCGGGGTGGCGCTGGACCTGATCGCCTGGCGCTGCATGGACACCCCATCGTGCCTGGCCGGCCGGAACTGGCTGTCCTGGCTCGGCGGGCGCCCGGCCGGGCTGCGCCTGGGTGTGCTGGCGCTCGTGCCGGTCGCCGCCATCGGGCTCGTCTGGTGGCTGGGCGCTCGCCCGGGCCATTCGTTCGACGCGTTCCGGACGCCGTCGACCCCGACGTCGAAACACCAGTTGAGCGCCGTCGGCCAGTGGGACGGCGAGCCGCTGGTGGGTCGACTGCGCTCGGTCCACGTCGCGGTGGCGTTCGCCACGCTGAGCGCCAGCCTGCTGGCCGCGCGAGCCAGCCAGCACCGCTCGTGGGTGATGGTGACCCTGCTGACGGCCACCGCGGCGGTGCTGCTGGCCTGCCTGGTCCTGGTCACCGTGGTGCCGAGCATCGACCGCACCGACCCGTCGCCACGGGTGGACGGGGCCTTCCGCGGGCTACGCACCATCGCCTGCGGCCTGACGATGCTGGTGATCGTGCACGTCGTCATCAGCCCGGCACCCTGGCCACAAGGTGGTGCGCTACCCGGTTACGGCGCGATCGTGGCCTGGCTGTTCGTCAGCCAGACGGTGCTGGTGGTAGCGCTCGCCGCGCTGGTGATCTGGCGGCGGGGCGGCGGGCAGAGCCGGTCACCCATCCGCGCCTTGGGAGCACCGGTCTTCATGACGATCTCGGCCGGGCTCGCCGTGGCGTTCTCGGCCGAGCTGGTCTACCGGGTGGCGGACCTGCTCGATCGCAAGGGGACGACAGCGGACGGCCTGGAGACAAGCCCTCCCCTGGCGTACAAATGGGCGATCTTCGGGTTTTTCCTGGCCGTGGTGACCGCACTGCTGGTGGCCGGCCTGGTCACCAGGCTGACCCGGCGCGGGCGGCGACGGGCCGCGCGGGCGATCGTGGCCGCCGACTTCCCGGAGGCGCCGCCACGCGCGGCGGCCCGGCTGCGGCGGGTCGAGCAGGCCGTGGCCCGGGCCCGCTTCACCGAACGGTTGGAACCGCTCTCCGTGGTGTACGCCGGCCTGGCGGCGCTCGGCCTGGCCACCAGCGTGCTCGGCCTGCTCCAGCTCCCACCCGGCGACGTGGCGCAGCGCTACATCGGCGTGCCGGAAGGGATGGTCAACTTCCTGATCGGTTCGGGTAGCTACGTGATCGCCGCGATCCTGCTCGGCCTGGTGGTGGGCGGCATCTTCGCGTACCGGACGGCGCAGTTCCGCCGGTACGTGGGTGTGCTCTGGGATCTGGGCACCTTCTGGCCCCGGGCGGCGCACCCGTTCGCGCCGCCCTGCTACGCCGAGCGGGCCGTGCCGGAGCTGGCCAAGCGGATCACCTACCTGGTGGAACAGGGGCAGGGTGTGCTGCTGGCCGGGCACAGCCACGGCTCGGTGCTGCTCGCCGCCACGGTCCTGCAACTGCCCACCCGGATCACCGAGCGGGTGGCCCTGCTGACGTATGGGTCACCGCTGGGCCGGCTGTACTCCCGGCTGTTCCCCGCCTACGCCGACGAGCCGGCGCTGCGGGAGATCGGCGAACGGATCGGCTGGCGCTGGATCAACCTGTGGCGCGACACCGACCCGATCGGCGGGTGGATCTTCGCGTCCCACCGCCCGGGGGAGGCCGAGACGCTGACCGGTCCGCCGGCGACCGTGGACCGGAGGTTGACCGACCCGCAGGACGTGGTGCCGGCGCCCAGCGACAGCGTTCCACCACCGATCCTCGGGCACTGGCCGTGCGAGTCGCAGGATGCGTTCGGGGAGGCGGTACGCGACCTCAGCGCACGACTGCTCCCCGCACGCCCGGCACGCGACTGAGCCGGCCGGCACGACTGCTCCGGCGGCCGGATATCGTCGCCTGGTGACCCCGTCCACGCCACCCGCCCGCCGGTTGATCGCCTCGAACAAGAAGGCCCGGCACGAGTACACAGTGCTGCGCACGTACGAGGCGGGCATCGTGCTGGTCGGCACCGAGGTGAAGTCGCTGCGCGAGGGGCGGGCCTCGCTGGTCGACGCGTTCGCGCACGAGCGCGACGGCGAGATCGTGTTGTACGGCCTGCACATCGCCGAGTACACCTACGGCACGTGGACCAACCACGCCCCGCGCCGCAACCGCAAGCTGCTGCTGCACCGCGCCGAGATCGACCGGATCCTGGACAAGGTCCGCGAGGGCGGGGTGACCCTCGTTCCTCTGTCGATGTACTTCGAGAACGGCTACGCCAAGGTCGAATTGGCCCTCGCCAAGGGCAAGCGCTCCTACGACAAGCGGCAGACACTGGCCGAGCGCGACGCCAACCGGGAGATCGCCCGCGAGCTGGGCCGGCACCTCAAGGGCCACCCCCGCCGGCCCTGACGCCGCCACGGGTCCTCCGCGCGCTCTCAACGTGCGGCGCATTCGCAAGGCCCTTCGCGGGCTCTCGTCGCGAGCGCCGTCGCACGCGCTGCGAGCGGTCGCCTCCGCACGCATGCTCTCGCGGGCGCCTCCGCACGCATGCTCCCGCGGGCGCCTTCGCGCAGGCGCTTCGCAGGCGCGTTCGCATGTGCCTGCGTGCGGTCGCGGCGTGGCGCGCCGGGACATCGTTGACGTCGTCCGAGAGACGTGGTCTGCTCAGTCGACGCCGTTGTTGAAAACGGTAATCATTAGCTGAAGCGGAGGAGAACCATGTCACTCACCGTCCCGCCCGCCCTGCTCGACGCCGCCGAACGCGGCCCCATCGACGACGAGGCGTTCATCGCCTGCGTCCGCGACTCGCTGCCGTACGCCTGGGCCACCGTCAGCCGGGTGGTCGCCGAACTGCAGGCCGGCGACGCCGACCTGGCCGACAACGTCGTCCCGCCGCCCACCGACGCCGACCGGGGTCAACTGCTCCGCGCGCTGGCGAGCGACGCGATCCGCGGTGGCCTGGAGCGGCACTTCGGCGTACGCCTGGCCTTCCAGAACTGCCACCGCGTCGCCGCGTTCCGCCCGTCGGCCGTCGACAGCGAGCGCTACCGCCGCTTCGTGTCGATCCGTGGCCAACTGCTCAACCAGTCCCCCGAACTCCGCAACTGCTGACCGTCGAGGCGGGCGGGCTCACGCGGGCCCGCCCGCCGCACACCCCCAGATCTGAGCAACTTCCCGCATGTTGCTGCCTTCGACGCGGGAGAGGCAGCAACATCCCTGATGTTGCGCGGATCTTGACGACGGACACCCGTCCCGACCGCCCGGGAGCAAGGTTTGGGCCGCCCTGCGTCTCGCGCCTCGCGCCTCGCGCCTCGCGCCTCGCGCCTCGCGCCTCGCGCCTCGCGCCTCGCGCCCCGCGCCCCGCGCCCCGCGCCCCGCGCCCCGCGCCCCGCGCCCCGCGCCCCGCGCCCCGCGCCCCGCGCCCCGCGCCCCGCGCCAAGATCGTGCTCGAACCAGGATGTAGTGGCCTCATCGATCGCCGACACCACTACTTCGTGGTTCGAGCGCGATCTTGCGGGCTCGCCCCGAGGGGAGCCGTGGCGTCCTGAGACGCCCAGCAGGACGCAACTGCGTGCCTTGGCACGCCTGATCCACGCGATTGCTGCCTGTTCCGGGCTTCTTCCCTAGCAGATGCGGGCATTAGGGTGGGCGGGTGACGACCTACCGGATCGGGGAGGCGGCCGACCTGCTCGGCGTCAGCGCCGACACCATTCGCCGCTGGGTGGACGCCGGGCGCCTGACGGCCGCGCGCGACGAGCACGGCCACCGGGTCGTCGACGGCGTCGACCTGGCGGCGTTCGCTCGCGCTCAGGCCACCGACCCGGATGCGGGCGCCGAGTTCTCCTCGGCCCGCAACCGGTTGCGCGGCATCGTCGTCGACGTCCGTAAAGACACGGTGATGGCCCAGGTCGACATCCAGGCGGGCCCGTTCCGGGTCGTGTCGCTGATGAGCCGGGAGGCCGTCGACGAACTCGACCTGCGGGTCGGGTCGGTGGCCGTTGCGGTGATCAAGTCGACCACCGTCGTGGTGGAGCGGGCCGCGCCCGCCCCGGCGCGCGGACGGTCGGCCAGATGAAGGCGGAGACGGTCGGCCAGATGAAGGTGGAGACGAACGCGCGGGTGAACGCGGAGGCGGTTGCGCGAATGAACACGCGGACGGTCGCGCGGAGCAGGCGTACGGCGGTGGCTGTCCTGGTGGCGACCGGCCTGGCGGTGACCGGCTGCGGCTCGGGCGACGGCCGGGCAACCGGCAGCGGTGGGGACGGCCGGGTGACCGGCCCGGTGACCGTATTCGCGGCCGCCTCGCTGACCGAGTCGTTCACCCGCATCGGGAAGGACTTCGAGGCTGCCAACCCGGGCAGCCGGGTGACCCTCAACGTCGCCGGCAGTTCCGCCCTGGCCAACCAGATCACCCAGGGCGCACCGGCGGACGTGTTCGCCTCGGCCGCCCCGGCGAACATGGCCCCTGTCATCGAGGCCGGCGACGCCGACGGCACGCCGAGCGTCTTCGCCCGCAACCAGCTGGTGATCGCGGTGCCCCTGGGTAACCCGAAGGCAGTGGCCGGCCTGGCCGATCTGACCAGCCCGGGTGTGAAGGTGGCGCTCTGCGCCAGTCAGGTGCCCTGCGGCGCGGCGGCCCGCACCGCAGTGGACGCGGCCGGCGTCGCGCTGACGCCGGTCACCCTGGAACGAGACGTCAAGGGTGCGCTCGCCAAGGTGAAGCTCGGCGAGGTCGACGCGGCGCTGGTCTACCGCACGGACACGCGGGCGGCGAGCGCCGACGTGACGGGTGTGGAGTTTCCCGAGTCGGCGCGGGCGGTCAACGACTACCCGATCGTCGCGTTGAAGGACGCGCCGAATCCCAACGGGGCACGGGCCTTCGTCGCGTACGTCCGCTCGGCGCCGGCGCAGGCTGTCCTCGCCGAGGCGGGGTTCCAGGCGCCGTGAGTCAGGTCCACGACCACAACGCACCCCGCGATAGCCCGGCCGCGCCTCGACGGCGGGGTCGAGTGCCGGCGGCGCTGCTGATCCCCGCCGGGCTGGGGTTGGTGTTCCTTGTCCTGCCGTTGGCGGGGCTGCTGATCCGGGCACCGTGGACGACCCTGCCGGAGCGGCTCACCGAGCCGGGCGCGTTGACCGCCCTGCGGCTGTCGGTGCAGACCGCCACCCTGGCCACCGCGTTCTGTCTGCTGCTCGGGGTGCCGCTCGCCTGGGTGCTGGCCCGGGTCGAGTTTCCCGGCCGTCGGCTGGTACGCGCGCTGGTCACCGTGCCGCTGGTGCTGCCGCCGGTGGTCGGTGGGGTGGCGCTGTTGCTGGTCTTCGGCCGGCGTGGCCTGCTCGGCGGCTGGCTCGACAGCACGTTCGGCATCACCCTGCCCTTCACCACTATGGGTGTCGTGCTGGCTGAGGCGTTCGTCGCCATGCCGTTCCTGGTGATCGCCGTGGAGGGTGCGCTACGCGCCGCCGACCACCGCTTCGAGGAGGCCGCGGCGACGTTGGGCGCCAGCCGGTGGACCACCTTCACCCACGTCACGCTGCCGCTGGTGGCGCCCGGTCTGGCCGCCGGGGCGGTGCTCTGCTGGGCGCGGGCGCTCGGCGAGTTCGGTGCCACCATCACCTTCGCCGGCAACTTCCCCGGTCGGACGCAGACCATGCCGCTCGCCGTCTACCTGGCGTTGGAGACGGACCTGGAGTCCGCGATCGTGCTCAGCCTGGTGCTGCTCGTCGTGTCGGTGGGCATCCTGGTGGCGCTGCGAGACCGCTGGATGACCACCGCGTGAGCGACCGACTTCTCGACGCGCGCCTCGTCGTCGACCGGGGCGTCTTCCGGCTCGACGTGCCGCTGCGGGTCGCGCCGGGCGAGGTGGTGGCGCTGCTCGGCCCGAACGGCGCCGGCAAGACCACAGCGCTGCGGGCGCTGGCCGGGCTGCATCCCCTCACCGATGGGCACGTCACCCTCGACGACGTCGACCTGGACCGCCCGGCGACCGGTGCCTGGGTGCCCACCGAACGCCGGTCGATCGGCGTGGTCTTCCAGGACTACCTGCTCTTCCCGCACCTCACCGCGGTGGACAACGTGGCCTTCGGACCGCGCCGGCACGGCGTCCAGCGGCGGGCCGCCCGCGCCACGGCCCAGGAGTGGCTGGGCCGGGTGGGGCTTGACGCGCAGGCGCAGCGCAAGCCGCGGCAGCTCTCCGGCGGTCAGGCGCAACGGGTGGCGCTGGCGCGCGCGCTCGCCGTGGCACCGTCGCTGCTGCTGTTGGACGAGCCGCTCGCCGCGCTGGACGCCCGCACCCGGCTGGACACCCGCGCGGAGCTGCACCGGCACCTGTCCGCGCACGCGGGCGCGACGGTGCTGGTCACCCACGACCCGCTGGACGCGCTGGCGTTGGCCGACCGACTGGTCATCGTCGAGGGTGGCCGGGTGGTGCAGGAGGGCGACGGGCCGAGCGTCACCGCCCGCCCGCGCACCGACTACGTCGCCCGGCTGGTCGGGCTGAACCTGTACCGGGGTCGCGCCGACGGGCACGGGGTGCGGGTGTCGCCGGAGCTGACCCTCACTGTCGCCGACCGGTTGGACGGTGAGGCGTTCGTGGCGTTCCGCCCGGCCGCGGTGGCTCTGCACCCGGCTCCACCGGCGGGCAGCCCACGGAACACCTGGGCGGGCACAGTGGCCGGCGTCCAGCGTCACGGTGACAACGTGCGGGTGCAACTGGACGGACCGATCGGGGTGGCCGCCGACGTCACGCCGGCCGCCGCCGCCCAGTTGCGGCTGATCCCCGGCCAGCGGGTCTGGGTGGCGGTCAAGGCGACCGAGACCCACGCGTACCCGGCCACCGGCTGACCCGACGACGACGGCCCGCGCGAACGCCGGCCCGCGCGAACGCCGGCCCGCAGCGGAGCGCAGGCCCGCGCGGACGCCGACCCGCGCGGACGCCGACCCGCGCGGACGCCGACCCGCGCGGACGCCGACCGGCTTGCCCGCCAGCGCGGACCCGTCAGCCGGCACGATACGGCCGCACACCCGGCGCGGCACCCGCCTCAGCTGGTGCAGCCAACGCCACGCGGGCGCCGCCAACGCCACGCGGGCGCCGCCAACGCCACGCGGGCGCAGCCAACGCCACGCGGGCGCAGCCAACGCCGCCGCGCCGGTGCGGACGCGAGTCAGCCGGCGAGCAGGTCGGCGTGTGCGGCGCGCAGCCGGGCCAGCGTCGGGTCGCTGCCCGGGACGACCCGGTTGTCCAGCTCGGCCCACACCTCGGCCAGCGCCGCGCGGACCGCGCCAAGCTCGGCGGCGTGCCGCTGTGTGCTGCGTCGGTGCTGCTCCTCGAGGCGGCGGGCCCAGCCGGCGGTGACCGTCGCGAGCCGGTCGGCGTCGGCGCGGGCCTGGGCGCCGCTGCGGGCGGCTGCGGCGGGGACGATCGCGGCGACCGGGCGGGGATCGCCGTCGCGGGTGACGACGGTGACCGCGTCGGTCAGCTCGGCCAGCGCGATGAGCTGGCTGAACCGGGTGCGCGCCTCACGCAGCGGCACGGAACGCGGCGGGTCGGAATGAGGGGTGAGCGCGGGGACGGCCATGGATGCATGGTGCCGCGCGGGTATGACAACTATTCGCTGTCGTCAGTGGACGGTGCGTGGCGGGCGGACCACTCGTCGGCCAGCACCGACCAGACCTCGATGTCGATCCGACCGTGCGGACCCGGGCTGACCTGGCGCAGCGTGCCGTCGAGGCGCAGGCCGAGCCGGTCGGCGAGGGCCTTGCTGCGGGTGTTGTCGGCGGTGGTACGCCACTCCACCCGGTGGATGCCGCGCTCGCGCACCGCCCAGTCGACGATCCGGCGCACCGCCGGGGCGACCAGGCCCCTGCCCTGCGCCGCCGGCTCCACCCAGCAACCGACCTCGCACACGCCCCGGGTCACGTCGAACGACACGAACATGACCCCGCCGACGAGCGTGCCCCGCCACCACAGCCCCCAGATGCCACCGCTGTCGCCGGCCCAGAGGTCGGCGTACCGCTGCAACACCGCACGGGCCGACGGCAGGTCGGTGGCGACGAAGGACGGTGACACCCAGGGCTGGATGTGCTCGCGGGCCCGGTCGAGGTGGGCGAGGAACTCCTCGGCCCGCCACGGGTTCAGCGGACGCAGCTCGACGTCCTCGGTCAGCGGCAGGGCGAACACCGGGCCTCCACTCAATGTGCTTCTCACGTCCGTAGGAGGCTCGCACAGGCCCCTCGGTCGAGGCACGGCCGCCCTCCGCGCTCACTGCGGCAGGTGGGTCCGCAGCGCGGCGAACTGGGCCACGGTCAGGTAGGAGGGGTTGGCGGCCTGCGGCTGACGGAACACCTCCAGGGCGGCGAGCCGGTCATCGGCGCGCAACAGCCGCCGGGGCACCCGGTTCCGTTCGGCGAGGATGGGCAGATCCAGCGGCACCGACCACGGTTGTCCCGGTGCGCCTGGCTCGGCCGCCCCGGTGACCCGCCCGACGCCCCACACCCCGTACGGCAGTCGGCCCCGGCTGCCGCTGGCCCAGAACACCACCGGCTGCCCGGCGCACATCAACCGCGCCCGGTAGCCGGGACGTACGCACCAGCTCGTCACCAGTGGCTCACTGGCGAACCGGGCGCTGAGGTCGACCAGGTCCGCGTTGCCCTTGATCAACCAGGTGCCCAGGTCGTCGAGGCGCACCCGTGGCTCGGTCATCGTGTACCTCTTGCCCGGCTGACGGCAGCGTCAATCAGATGATCATGTGGGTCCAGTAGCTGAGCCAGAGCACGAACAGCACGCCCTGCACCACTGCGAGCGCTGCGGTCAGCCACACGTCGACGCTGGTGTGGCGGGCCCAGCGGGCCAGCACCAGCGCCACCGGAAAGGCGGCTAGCAGATAGCGCAGGAGGCTCTTGTACACCGGTGGGCCCATCGACAGCGGCACCAGCACCATGAGGACGCCGTACACCAGGTAGGCCAGCTCCCGGCGGCGGAACCCGGCGACCAGCACGGCGAGGACAGCCACCGCGAACCACGCCCGCGCGGCGTCGCGCGGCTCCCCGGTCAACCCGTCGAGCAGCACCGGAACGGGGTTCTGCACCTCGATGCCCCAACCGGTCTCCTGGGCGTGCTGGTAGGCGAACCAGTCCCCGCCCCGCCAGCGGCAGTACGCCATGAAGGTGAACCACCCGGCGGGGAGCAGCAGCAACGGCCAGCCGATCCGGAGGTAGCCGAGCAGGGCGCGCGGCCGGAGCCGCCAGTCATGCTGCCGCAGCAGCACCAGGGCCAGCGGCAGCGCCACGAGCAGGCCGACGGAGCGGCTCATCGCCAGGAAGTAGCCGATCACGCCGACCAGCAGCCACCGGTGTCGCTCGGCGTAGTAGAAGGTGGCCAGCGCGAGGCAGACGAAGAGCGACTCGGTCAGCGCGGCCTGGAACAGGAACGCGGTCGGCAGCAGCAGCAGGTACCGGGTGAACCGGCGGGCGGCGTACGCGTCGCCGAGGAGCAGCTCCGCCAGCCGGTAGCCGTACCAGAGCGCCAGCAGGAACGCCGCGTTGCTGATCACCAACAGGGCCAGTGCGTTGTCGCCGCCGAGGACCGTGCCGAGGGGCCGGGCCAGGAACGGGTACAGCAGCGGGAATCCGAAGTCTCGCCACGGCCCGCTCAGGGGCAGCTCGCTCAGCCGCAGGTAGAGCAGCGAGTCCCAGGCGAACCAGAAGGAGATCCACCGGTGCCCGGAGATCTCCCGCTGCTGCGCCCACATCAACGCCTCGTCCGGCGGCGGGGCCCCGGGGACGCCGTCCCAGGCGTGAAGGACCAGGAGGCCGACCAGGGTGAGCAGCAGCTTCGCGCCGAGGAACAGGCCGATGACGTACGGCCAGGGCGCCGGCACCCGGCGGGCCAGGCGTGCTCCACCGCGACCGGCCGCGACCGCCCGCGCGGCAAGCGTCGCCGCGCCGCTGCGCCACCGGTCCATCCGCCCCACTTCCCCGCTCCCCCGGTCCGCCGGCCGCGCGGGGAAGTCGCTCTTCTCGTGGTACGCCGCAGCGCTCCCCGCCGAAGCGAGGACCAACTACCACCAAGTGTGACATTCTGCCCAGAGCGGGTGGACGCCGCGCCTCAACCATGGCGGTGAGCAGGGAGCGCGTCAGCATGAGCGAGCAGAACGGCACTGTGGTCATCGGTGCGGGGCCGGCCGGGCTCACCGCGGCGTACGAGTTGCTCCGGCACGGCCGGTCGGTGCAGGTGTTCGAGGCCGACGAGGTGGTCGGCGGGATCAGTCGGACAGTGGAGCGCGACGGGTGGCGGTTCGACATCGGCGGGCACCGGTTCTTCACCAAGGTGCCCCGGGTGGAGGCGTTCTGGCACGAGATCCTGCCGGACGAGGACTTCCTGACCCGGCCCCGGATGAGCCGCATCTTCTACCGGGGCGCCCTGTTCAACTACCCGCTCAGCGCCGTCAACGCGCTGCGCAATCTGGGTCTGCCGGAGGCCGTCCGCTGCCTTGGCTCGTACGCCCGCGCGCGACTGCGGCCGCCACGGGACCAGTCACACTTCGAGGGATGGGTGTCGGCCCGGTTCGGCTGGCGGCTGTACTCGATCTTCTTCAAGACGTACACCGAGAAGGTCTGGGGCATGCCGGCGGACCGGTTGCAGGCCGACTGGGCGGCGCAGCGGATCAAGAACCTGTCGCTGGCCACGGCGATCCGCAACGCGCTGTTGCCCCGGCGTCGGCGCACCGATGTGACCAGCCTGATCGAGGAGTTCCAGTACCCGAAGTACGGGCCCGGGATGATGTGGGAGCGCTGCGCCGAGCAGGTCCGCGAGCGGGGCGGGCACGTGTCCACCGGCAGTTGGGTCACCGCCGTGCACCGCGACCCGGCCCGCCGGCGGGCGATCAGCGTGACGGTCAACGGCGCGGGCGGGCAGCGTACCGAAGCAGCCGACCACGTGATCTCCTCCATGCCGATCTCGGAGCTGGTGACCGCGCTGCACCCGCCCGCGCCGCCGGAGGTGCTGGCCTGCGCGGCCGACCTGCGCTACCGCGACTTCCTGACGGTCGCCCTGGTCGTGCCGGCGGAGTTCTCGTTCCCTGACAACTGGATCTACGTGCACGACCCGGGGGTACGGGTGGGCCGGATCCAGAACTTCGGCTCCTGGTCGCCGTACCTCGTCAAGGACGGCCGCACCTGCCTGGGCCTGGAGTACTTCGTGTTCGAGGACGACGAGATGTGGCGTACCCCGGATGCCGACCTGGTGGCCCTCGCCACCGCGGAGCTGGAGCGGTTGGGGTTGGTTCGACAGGGCGTGGTGGAGGCCGGCTACGTCGTGCGCATGCCCAAGGCCTACCCGGTGTACGACGAGCGCTACCAGCACAACGTCGACGTGATCCGGGCCTGGCTGACCGAGGCGGTGCCGAACGTGCACCCGGTGGGTCGCAACGGCATGCACCGCTACAACAACCAGGACCACTCGATGCTGACCGCGATGCTCACCGCCGAGAACATCGCCACCGGGAGTACGCACGACGTCTGGTCGGTCAACGTGGAGCAGGATTACCACGAGGAATCCTCTGGCGGTGACAGCCGGCGGGGCACCGGCCGGGACGCGCCGGTGGTGCCCAGCCGAATCATCGCGGCGCCGATCACCCTGCCGGAGGGGTCGGACGACCGAGCCCCTGTCGCAGCTCCCCCGTCTCACGCCTGAAGCTGAGCACGCTCTGGCGGCACGGGCGGGTGCTCACCGCGGCAGGTGCGTGCAGTGGGCCACCGTGGCGTCGTCCGGGCTGTGCGCCTCCGCGCCACCGGTGGTCTGCGCCTCGGCCTGCCGGACGCGGGCGATGACGCCGGTCGGCCCGCTGGCCCGAAGCAGGTCCAGCACGCCCGGCCAGTCGGTCCGACCGTACGGGCTGACGATGCGGCTGGCACCGTTGCTGAGCAACGCGACACCGTTCAGGTCAGCGAGGGACCGGCTGCCGGTCACCGCCTCCCGCGCCGCGCGCGGGTCATCCTTGGCTATCCAGTAGCCGCCCGGCTGGTTTCGGCGGGCACGCAGCGCGGTGACGCAGGAGGCCCGCACCCGGTCGTACTCCGGCGTTTCCTGGGCAATGCCGGCCAGCGGCGCCGCGCATTCCCGCCGGGCGGTCATCTCGCGCTCATCGGTGATCACCAGCGGGCCGTCGTCGGCCTGGTCGATGACGAGGAAGGAGTCCGCGAGCAGGAGCCAGTCCAAGCGGTCCTGGTGGACGCGGACCATCGCGACGGTGGCCTGCGGGCTGCCGGGGTCTGTGATGTCGCAGGTGTCGCCGTGCTCGGCGGCGATCTCGCCGATGGCGGTGGCGAGGATCGCGGCGAGATCTGGCCGGTCGCCGCGCGACAGGTGGCCGAGCAGCGCGCCGCCGAGGCGGTGTGTGTACCAGGCGACGCCGTGGGAGCAGAGCGATTCGGCGCCCGGAATGCCGGCGCCGTCGAGCAGGACGGCAGCGTCGGGAACCGCGCCGACGAAGTCCTCGTTCGGCCGATCGGCCCTGCCGGCGCTCGTCGCCAGGCTGACGTCCACTCGTGGGCTCCTGTCTGGACTGGTGAGCCGCTGGCCGCAGCGCACGGATCAGGTCGAGCGTCGGCGGGTGATGCCGTCCAGGATGGTGGTCAGGTTGTGGTGGAAGGTCTCCTCGGCGTCGAGGTGGGCGCCGTCGATGACGAGCCGGGCCACTGTGGGGTACCTGCCGGTTGTCAACATGCGCGTCAGGTAGGGGCCGAGGCTGGCCTGGAAGGCGGCTTCATCGGTGCCGGTGGAACGTGCGGTGCGTCGTTCGGTGACCTCTCTGCGGACCGATCCGATGATGACGGCGTTGAGGGCGCCCACGGCCCGCTGGAGATCGTCGATGTCCACCACGCCGGGGGCCGCATTGAGCGCCGCGGCGGTCGCTTCGCCCACGGCGAGCGCGTGTGGCCCCAGGTGCGGCCGTCCGCCGAGCACGTCGGAGAACCACTCATGCTCAAGGGCGGCAGCGCGGGTCGCGTGGGCGATGGCCAGCACTGTGTCGCGCCACCCGGAGCGCTCGCCCACCTCGGCGATCCGGGAATAGACGACGTCGACCATGAGATCGAGGAGCTCCGACTTGTTGATCACGTAGTCGTAGAGCCGCATCGGACCGACTCCGAGCTCTTTAGCGATCTTGCGCAGTGACAGCCCGTCGAGGCCGTGCGCGTCGGCAAGCCGGATCGCCGTAGCGGCGATCCGCTCGCGGCTCAACGGCACCGGCACCGCCCGAGGCTGAGGTTCGGGCCGCTCCCAGACGGGCAGCGGCTCGTTACCGTACGGTGTATCCACCAATACAGTGTACGGTAGCGCCGTGAGAACGCGAATTGCGATCGCCGGTGGCGGACTCGGCGGGTTGACGCTGGCTCGGATCCTGCACCGACACGGCATCGACGCCGTGGTGTACGACCGGGAAGCAAGCCGATCCGCCCGACCCCAGGGCGGCGCCCTCGATCTGCACCCGGAGTCCGGGCAACTGGCCCTGGCCGAGGCGGGTCTCGCCGGCCGGTTCCGGTCGGAGGCGCGGCCCGACGGCGAGGAACACCGCATCCTCGACCCGACCGGACGCACCCTGGTGCACCACGAACCCCAACCCGGCTCGTTCTCCGGACGTCCCGAGATCGACCGGAGCGCACTGCGTGATCTCCTACTCGACTCCCTTCCCGGCGACACGGTCGCCTGGCGCCACCGGCTCGTCGCGGCGACCCCCCGACCCGACGAGGGCTGGGAACTGACATTCCACGACGGCCACCGAGCCAGCTGTGACATCCTCATCGGCGCGGACGGCGCGCGATCGGTCGTCCGGCCACTGCTGACCGACGTCGAACTGTCCTACGTGGCAACGCTCGTGGAGCTGAACGTCGCCGACGTCGACAGACGTCACCCCGATCTCGCCGAACTGGTCGGCCCCGGGAACCTGTGGTGCGTCGGGGTGAACCAGATTCTGGCGGCGCAACGTCTCGGCGACGGCAACCTCCGGGTCGGGATCTCGCTGCGCGAAAAGGACCGGCCCCTGGATACGTATCGCACCACGGAGGCACTGCTGGACCTGTTCGCTGGCTGGAACCCCCGACTCACCGCACTCGTCAAGGCCGCCGAGAGCGCGCCGACGCCACGCGTGATCGAGGCGATGCCCATCGGTACGCGCTGGACCAGCCGGCCGGACGTCACCCTCATCGGCGACGCCGCGCACCTCATGCCACCGGTCGGCGAGGGAGCGAACCAGGCCATGCTCGACGCCGCAGAACTCGCCAGCCAGCTCGCCGCCCACCCCGCCGACCCGAATTCCGCGATTCGGACGTACGAGGAGTCGATGTTCAGCAGGATTCAGCCGATCGCCGAGATGTCCGCACGAGTCCAGGCGATGATGCTGTCCCCTACCGCGGCGGAAGACATCGTCCGCTTCTTCACCCGGCCGGCGGAGCCCGCACGCACAGAATGACATCTGGCGCCGTCGACGCGACTGGCGATAATCGTTTCATGACGACGGATGTGCACAGTGAGTCCGGTCTCCGGAAGGCCACCCTGACAGATCAGGACCTGGTGGAAACCTCGTGGGATTACTGCCGAATTCACGCGCTCGCCGTCACCCACGACGAGGGTCCGATCGAAGATCCGACAGGGGACTATCGCGAGGACGACGACCTCGATCCCACCGCACCGTCGGCCTTGACGTTGCATCTCGACCTCGACTACATCGTGCGCCGGATCGATCCGGGGCCGATGCGGCAAATCCACTTCTGGGTAGCGCCGGCCACCTTGATCTTCCACAACGTGTGGGACATCGTCGGCGGCTTGCACTCCATCTGTCTGCCGTTCGAGTTGAAAGGCCTGCGTCAGGAGGCCCCCGCACGGTCAGGGGAGCCCTGCTGGCACCTGGAGGGGCGCGACCTGGACCTGAGGTTCCAGGCGTCGGGCTACACCCTCTACCTGCGCCAACCCCCGCGTTACGGCAATCGAGTGCTCCGGATGGCCGAACGGGGCGGCATCAGCTTCGACCCGAAGCCGTTTGCCTGACCCAGGAACGGCCCGGCCCGTGGCTCAACGCCCGACGCCCTGGCGGCGACACCCCGACGGCGACCGACGTGTCTTCGACCGGCTCCTGGCCTCGGATCCTGACGCGTAAGACGTGACCGTGCGCCCAGTGCGGCTCGGGCATCTCGGCACGACCGGTCAGGGCTTGCGGGCCACCGCGCCATAGATGGAGGCGTCGGCCAGGGGCGGACGCTGCTCCAATGGCACCTGCGGCCGCCACTGGGTGACCGGGGCGATGCCCGGTTCGGCCAGCTCCAGACCGGTGAAGAAGCGGGCGAACTCGGCGCGGTCGCGGGAGACGGCGTCCTGCTTCATCCGGCCCGCGGCGAACTCGGCCTCCATCCGCCTGACGATCTCGGCGGGGAGGTGGTCGGTGGTGAAGTGGGTCAGCGCCAGCCAGCTGCCCGACGGCAGCGCGTCGAGCAGGCGGGCGACGCGCTCGTGTGGGCGGTCGTCGTCGGTGAGGAAGTGCGTCACGGCGATCAGCACCAGCGCCACCGGTTGGGACAGGTCAAGGGTGGCGTGCAGTTGCGGGTCGGCGAGGATCTTCTCCGGGTCGCGGAGGTCGGCATCCAGGTAGGCGGTGGCGCCGGCCGGGTCGCTGGTCAGCAGCGCCCGGGCGTGGACCAGCACCATCGGGTCGTTGTCGACGTAGACCACCCGGGAGTCGGGGGCCACCGACTGGGCCACCTCGTGCGTGTTGTCGGCGCTCGGGATGCCGGTGCCGATGTCGAGGAACTGCCGAACGCCGACCTCCTCGGCGAGGAAGCGGACCGCCCGGCCGAGGAAGGCCCGGTTCTCCCGGGCGAGCGTGCGCACCCCTGGGTAGACGGCCGCGATCTGGTCGCCGGACTCCCGGTCGACGGCGAAGTTGTCCTTGCCGCCGAGCCAGTAGTTGTAGCGGCGAGCCGGATGCACAGTCGTGGTGTCGATCCGGTCGGCACCACGGCCCTCAGGCAATTCCGACGTGGACGGCACCGTCACGAGACCTCCCCAGGTCGACGGGACACGCCGCATCCACACAGTCACCGGGCGCATCCAGAGGACATCTGGAGCCGTACCCATGGGCCTGCGGGGCCCGCCGACGCGCGGACGCCGCCGGAGCGGGAAACCGCTTACCAGGAGGCTATTGACGGTCATCACTGGCTGTCAGTACCGTGATGCGGGCAGCGAGAAAGCGCTTTCCGACCCCTCACCGTCCGACAGGGAGCGCCCCCATGCCCCGACACCTCCGTGCGTTCTGCCTGATCCTGCTCGCCATCGCCACAGTGGTGAGCACCACCACCGCCCTGCCCGCCGAGGCCGCCCCGCGCTTCCGGGTGCTGGTCTTCTCCAAGATCACCAACTTCTACCACGACTCGATCCCGGCCGGCATCGCCGCGATCCAGCAGCTCGGCGCCGCCCACAACTTCGAGGTCGTCGCCACCACCGACGCGGCTGCCTTCACCGACGCCAACCTCGCCACCTTCGACGCTCTCGTCTTCAACAACACCAACAGCCTTCCGACCTCGGGTGACCTGCTCAACGCCAGCCAGCGGGCCGCGTTGCAGACGTTCATCCGCAACGGCGGTGGTTGGGCCGGCCTGCACGCCGCCTCGGCCAGCGAACGCGACTGGCAGTGGTACGAGGGGCTGGTCGGCACGATCTTCGACTACCACCCCGACTTCTCGTCCACCGGCGGCACCTTCCCCGGCCGGGTCAAGGTGCTCGACCGGGCGCACCCCTCGACGCGCAACCTGCCGGAACTCTGGGAGCAGAGCGAGGAGTGGTACAACTGGCGGACCAACCCGACCGGCAACGTGCACACCCTCGCCCAGATCAAGGTGCGCGACGGGATCAACGGCCTGGACGAGGGCGTCGACCACGCGTACTCCTGGTGTCAGCGCTACGACGGCGGCCGGTCCTGGTTCACCGCCGGAGGGCACGCCAGCTCCCAGTTCAGCAGCCCGACCTTCCTGGAACACCTGCGCTACGGCATCGAGTGGGCGGCCGGCGCGGTCGCCGGTGACTGCTCGGCCACCAAGACCAGCAACTTCGAACGGGTGGGGCTGGTCACCGAGAACCTAGCCGACCCCTTCGAGTTGGCCGTCGGCCCGGACCGGAAGGTCTACTACATCCAGCGCACCGGCGCGCTGAAGGTGGTCAACTCCGACACCCTCCAGGTCACCACGCTGCTGGACTTCGCCTACACCTCGGCGATGACCGACCAGTCCGACGGGCTACTCGGGATGACCCTGGACCGCAACTTCGCCAGCAACGGCTGGATCTACCTGCTCTGGTCGGACAAGACCCTCAAACAGCTCAACCTGTCCCGGTTCACCGTCGCCAACAACAGCGTCGCGCTCTCCTCGGAGAAACGCCTGCTGACCATCCCCACCTATCGGGGCGAGGGCCGGGCCAACTCGCACATGGGCGGGTCGTTGGCCATGGACGCGGCCGGACGGCTCTACGCGGCGATCGGCGACAACACCGACCCGTTCGCCTCCAGCGGCTACACCCCCGTCGACGAACGCGCCGGCCGCGCCGCCTGGGACGCCCAGGGCACCGCCGGCAACACCAACGACCTACGCGGCAAGATCCTGCGGATCACCCCACAATCCGACGGTACGTACACGGTGCCGAGCGGCAACCTCTTTCCCGCCGGCACCGCGAGGACCCGGCCGGAGATCTACGCGATGGGCATGCGCAACCCGTTCCGGATCACCATCGAACCGCAGACCAACGCGGTGCTGGTGGCCGACTACGGTCCCGACGCCCGCGCCGCCGACCCCAACCGCGGTCCGGAGGGGACCGTCGAGTTCAACCGGATCACCAGCGCCGGCAACTTCGGATGGCCCTACTGCGTGGGCAACAACATTCCCTTCAACGACTACAACTTCGCCACCAACACCTCGGGGGCGAAGTTCACCTGCGCCGCGCCGGTGAACAACTCACCCAACAACACCGGCCTGACCACCCTGCCGGCGGCGAAGTCCGCGCTGGTCTGGTACGCGTACTCCGCCTCCACCCAGTTCCCCGAGCTGGGCACCGGCGGTGGCGGGCCGATGAGCGGCCCGGTCTACGACTACGACCCGGCCAACACCCGCACCACGAAGTTCCCCGAGTACTTCGAGGGCAAGTGGATCACCTATGAGCTGACCCGCAGGTGGTTCAAGACGCTGTCGATCCACAAGACGGCGCAGAGCTTCAGCAACGCGCGCTTCGGCCCGACCGCCGTGGGTGACCTCCAGTCGATCAACGGGATCTTCGGCAACATGAGCTGGATCCAGCCCTTCGAGGCGGAGTTCGGCCCGGACGGTTCGCTCTACGTCATCGACTTCGGCGAGGGCACCGGAAGCGGTCGCGGGGGCAGCAACGCCGGCGCGGGCATCTACCGGATCGACTACGTCGCCAACGGGCGGCCACCGACCGCGAAGATCGCCGCCACCCCCGACACCGGACGTACGCCGCTCACTGTGACGTTCTCCTCCGCCGGGTCGTCCGCCGGTGACGGGTCGGCGCTCAGCTACGCCTGGGACTTCACAAACGACGGCAGCACCGACTCCACCGCCGCCAACCCGAGCCACACCTACTCGACGGCCGGGAAGCACACCGCCCGGCTGACAGTGCGCAACAGCGGCAACGGGTTGACCGCCACAGCGGTCACCGACGTGGTGGTCGGCAACACCCGACCGACGGTGACCATCACAGTGCCCGACGGCGGGTTCTTCGACTTCGGCGACAAGATCCCGTACACGGTGACGGTCACCGACCCGGAGGAGACGACCATCGACTGCGCCAAGGTGACGGTGCAGACGCAGCTCGGCCACGACTCGCACGCCCACCCGCTGGACGTCTACACCGGTTGCTCGGGCCTACTCGCCACTGAGGCCGACGCCGGTGACGGCCACGGACCGGGGCAGAACCTCTACACCCTGATCACCGCGCAGTACACCGACGGTGGCGCGACCGGCGGCGTACCGGCGCTGACCGGCTCGACCCGCGTGCAGTTGCAGCCCAAGAGCAAGGAGGCCGAGCACTTCAGCGCCCAGTCCGGCGTCACTGTCAACGATCGGGCCACCGCCCGCGCCGGCAAGCGGCTCGGCGAGGTCGACCACAACGACTGGGTGGCGTTCGGGCCGGCGGACCTGCGCAACGTCGGCTCGGTGACGCTCGGGGTGACCAACGGCGGGCTCGGCGGCACCATCGAACTGCGCACCGGCTCGCCCACCGGCACGCTGATCGGCACGGCCACCATCGGCTCCACCGGCGGGTGGGACAACCTGGTCTCCCCCACCGTCACGCTGACCAACAAGCCCACCGGCACTACCACGCTGTACGCGAAGTTCGTCAACGCCGCCCAGGTCAATGGCACCCCGGACCTGCTCGCCCTGGACTGGCTGCGGTTCAACGGCGCCGGCGTCAAACAGGAGCCGGGCGGGACGTTGTCCCTGGCCGCCAACCCGACCGGCGGCGTCGCACCGCTGACCACCACGCTCACCGCCACGGCGACGGCACCGTCCGGGCAGAGCATCACCGACTACGCGTGGGACTCCGGCGACAACAGCGCCATCACGCACGGGGCGACACTACGGTCGACGGCGCACAGCTACCCCCGCAAGGGGACCTACACCGCCCGGGTGACGGTCACCTACACCAGCGGGGAGACCCGCTCGCTCAACCTCACCATCACGGTCACCTGACCCAGGTCGCCGGCGGGCGGGAGCGTCCCGCCCGCCGGCGCTACCACGCCGATCGCCCAGGCCCCGGAGTTCCTCGGCGCCGTCATCAGCCGCCGAGGAGCGCGTCACCTCGCCGCGGCAGATGCGTGCGCAGGGCGTCGGGCGCGAATCAGGGTCGGGCTGCGCCCTCGATGGAGGCGCTTGTTTGGGGACGGAGTGCGGTCAGGAGGCTGTCGAGTTGACCCCAGGCCCGCGCGCTCGCGATGGGGTCGATGTAATCTCTGGACTCGATGATGAGCCCATTGCGGATACGCATCACGAAGACGCAGGGCACAGTGAACGCCTCACCTGTCTCGGCTACCCGCCCCTGATAGGCAAACTCGGCGACGATCACCTCCGGGTCCGCAGTCTCATGAATCGTCACGTCGACTGGCTTACGGACCAGCGTCCGGGTGACGGGAGGCGGCGCGGTGAAATGCTCGTGCAGTTCGTTGCGGCTACGCAGCGACGGCGGGTTGAGCGGGTGGAACGGATGTGTGACAAGGGTCTGTTCGGCGTACAGGTCGGCTAAGTCCTCGTACGGACCGTCGCAAACTCCGTTCACCAGTCGGAGGAACGTCTCGCGTGGGCTGCTCATGGCGGGCTTCCTTCGAAATCGGTAGACGTCACCTGGGCCACGCCGAGGACTACCTCCGGGGTGGCCGGTGCCCCATCGACGGCACCCTACTGACCTGAACCTCGATGTGACTGTCCCGAAGCGCATTCGTCGTCCGTATCCGGTGCATCCTCATCGACAGAGGTGCGTGTCATACCCGTGTGTGAGGCTTCGGGGCATGGCGACATTCGTTCTGATCCACGGCGGCGGGGGCAGCGCCTGGGACTGGCATCTCCTTGTCCCCGAGCTGACCAGCCGCGGCCACGACGTGGTCGTACCGGAGCTGCCGATCGAGGACAGATCTGCGGGGTTCACCGAGTTCTGCCAGACGGTCGTCGACGCGATCGGCGACCGGAGCGATCTCGTGGTCGTCGGGCACTCGTACGGTGCGTTCACCGCGCCGCTCATCGCCGACAAGCTGCCGGTGCGGCTGCTCGTCCTGCTCACACCAATGGTCCCCAAGCCCGGTGAAAGGCCCGGTGACTGGTGGGCCAACACCGGTTACCGCAGCGCCGAGGGGCTCAGTGAGGAGCAGCAGTTCTACAACGGTGTCCCGGCCGAGGTCGTCGCGGAGGCAGCATCACACAGCCGGGACCAGGTCAGCGCGGAGGGCGACGAGCCGTGGCCCCTGGACGCCTGGCCAGACGTGCCGACGACGGTCCTCCTCGCCCGCGAGGACCGGTTCTTCCCGGCGGACTTCCAGCGCCGGGTTGCCGCTGACCGCCTCGGCGTCGTCCCGGACGAGATCGACGGCGGGCACTGCGTGTCGCTCAGCCACCCGAAGCAGCTCGCCGACCGTCTCACCGCGTACCCGCTGCCCTGAGGTCGTGACCACGGCGTCACCGTCGGTGGGGCGGTGCACCTCGGCACCGCCCCACGCTCGGTTGAACGGTTACTGCCAGGAACTCTGTTGGGTGTAGACGAGGTTGCCGGGGACCACGGTGCCGTTGGTGCGGTACTCGGTGTACGCCCAGAAGTCACCCTCGGCCAGCGGCTTGTTGGGCTTCAGCGTGAAGTTGAAGCCCTGACCGCGCTCCGAGGTGGAGGGCAGCGTGAGGGTGGCACCCGAATACGTGGCGTTTCGGCCGATGATGGCGTGGCCCAGCTCGAAGTCGACGACGGGACCACCGGGGTACTGTGCGAACACGTACGCGGTGTAGCGCCCCGGCTCCGGCAGGAACTTGTACGCCTGCTCGGCGCTGGTCCAGAACCTGTCACTGCTGTAGACGAGGGTGTCGCCCTTGTACAGGTAGAGATCAAGGTTCGTGTTCGGATCGGCGGTGTTGGCCTCGACGACAATGCCGGCGGTGTTCGCCGGCACCGTGAAGTCGACAGTCTTCACTCCGGTGGCGCTCGGGTCGAACACGCCCCCGTAGACGCCGGCCGGCATCGAGTACGACGTGCGCCGCATCGGGGTGTAACCGGTGCTGCGACCGACGAGCGGGCCGGTGAAGCCCGGCTGGACCATGCCGAAGGCGCCGTTGGCCATCCGGGCGAACTCCTCGCCGTCGTCCGCGTACGGCCGGGCCGAGATGCCCCACGGGCGGGCGGCGACCGGGATCCGGGCGCTGTGCGCCTTACCCTGCCAGGTGATCGACCCGGTCACGTAACGGTCCCAGGGCGCGCTGCCCCGACGCAGCGTGATGGTGACCGTCGCGGACGTGCCGGGCGCCAGGGTCACCGATGCCGGCGACACGGTGACCTTCATGCCGGGCAGACCGGACACCGACGAACGGTAGGTCTCCCGCGCCTTACCCACGTTGGTGAGGGTGCGGGTGAGGGTCACCGGGCGGGTCCCGTCGTACTCGCGCAACGAGATGGCCGGCAGGTTGAGGGCCTTGCCGTCGGGTTCGGTCGTCTCGCTGAACTCGATCAGCTCCGCCGCCGTGGGCTCGATGACCAGTCCCGGGTCGGTGGCCCGGGGCAGGTTGATGAAGCCGCTGCCCTGGTCGAGGGGGTTGCTGGTGCCGACGGTGTCGGTGGCGGTGGTGCGCAGCGCGGAGGCGACCGCGCCGGGTGACCAGTCCGGGTGCGTGGCGCGCAGGATCGCCGCCGCCCCGGCCACGTACGGCGAGGCCATCGAGGTGCCGGAGTACGCGTCGTACTGTCGCCCGAAGTTGCCCGCTGGTGAGACCGCGGCGATGATGTTCGACCCGGGCGCGACCAGGTCGGGCTTGAAGACGCCGAGGGTCACCTTGTCCGGGCCGGTGGAGGAGAAGTCGGCCACGCTCGGTATGCCCGGGACGCTGGAGCCGTCACCGCCGGTGCGCAACGACACGGTGGCGTCGGTGGGGTGGCGCATCAGGTAGTTGAACAGCGTGCCGGCCTGCTTCTCGGTCGGCAGGTAGACCACCGGGAAGTTGAAGATGGAGTTGATCCGGTAGTTGCCGACCGGGTCGAACACCATCATCGCCGCCCCGCCCTTGGCCTTGATCTCGGCGGCGGAGCCGAACATGTCGGACAGCGCGCAGGCGACCACCTTGCCCTTGATCTTGGCGGGGTCCAGGCTGCCGGGCTCGCAGTAGACCGCGCCCAGATCCGGCGAGCCGGCCTGATCGCCGAAGACCAGCGGCAGTGCGCCGCCGCCGGGCAGGGCGTCCAGCGAACCGCCGACCAGCTTCGTGCCGTCGCCCAGCTTGGCGGTGGCCTCGTCGAGCTTGGTCACCGCCGCGCCGACAGTGGTCACCCAGGGTGCCGCGTTGCTGATGGCCCCACTCACGATGCCGGTGTTGCCGGCCGACGCCGCGACGAAGACCCCGGCCAGCGAGGCGTTGAGGAACGCCATGCCGATGGGGGTGTTGGCCTCCCAGTCGCCGAGCTGCGAGCCGATCGAGAAGTTCAGCACCTGCACGCCGTCGGCGACGGCCGCGTCGATGCCGGCGATGATGTCGGCGTCGTAGCCCATGCCACCCCAGAGCACCTTGTAGACGGCGATCTGAGCATCCGGCGCCACCCCGGAGACGGGACCGAAGCGGCGACCGTCGATCGTGACGTTCGAGATCGGCAGGCCGGCAGCCGTGGAGGCGGTGTGGGTGCCGTGCCCGGACGCGTCGCGGGGGGACAGGAACTCGCCCTCGGGCACCGAACCACCGCCGGCGAGCCACGAGTCGGCGAAGTACCGGGCACCCACGATCTTGCCGTTGCAGTGCTCGGCCACGAAGGCCACACCGGTCTGGCAGGTGCCGTGCCAGTTCGCGGGAGCGGGCATCGTCTTGGCGAACGACGCGCTCTCCGGCCAGATGCCGGTGTCCAGGACGCCGATCACCATGCCCGCGCCCGTGCCGGGGCCGGGCTTGGCCGGCCGGCCGGAGCGGTCCGTCGGCGCCGACTGGTCCGCGTCACTCGAGGTGGCGGGCGTCGGGTTGGCGGCGGTCGCGGCGGTCGCGGTGGGCGGCGCCGAGGGGGTGCCGAGGGCCCGCGAGGCGGTGACGGCGCGGACGCGCTTGTCCGCGCGCAACGTGCTCACCTGCTGGGCGGTCAGCTTCGCCGAGAACCCGTTGAAGGCGGTGGTGTAGACGGCGTTGACAGTGACTCCGGCCGCGGCGGCGACGGCGCCCCGCCGCGTGTCGAGGTGCCGGCGGTACGCCTGCGACGGCGTCGACGTCACGTCCAGCCGGTTACCCGCCGCGGGGCGGGTCCGCGCCAGACCGGACACCCCACCGGCGTACGTGGTCAACGGGTCCTCGGCCAACTCGACGACGTACATGCCGGAGCCGGTCTCGTCGACGGCTGCCTTCGGCGTTGTCGCACGGTTGCCGCCGGGTCGACGGTCGGCCCCGTCGGTCAGGATGACCTTCCGGTCGGAGCCAGCGGTGAAGTAGCCGGCGCCACTGCCGTTACTTGGCGATCCAGCGGGTGCCGCCGACGCCGTTCCCGCGACACCGGTGGTACCGGTGATCAGGGCGACGACCAGCGTAGGTATCGCCAGTCTTCGCAGCCTGTTTCCGCTCGTGCCTGTAGCCACGAGGCTCCTTTCGATTGCTCCCTTGTGGAGCGTCTTTCATTGGTCGCGACCCGCACTGGGAGCGCTCCCCCACCCAAGTCCACGACGGTTAATCGAAGATTTGCGCGGTGTTACGGATCACTGGTGCGTATAAGATCACAACGCCTCGGCGATGCCGCCCAGCCCCACGAGTCGGCTCCGCCACCGCCGAGGCGCGCACCGGTCAGCCCGCCGGCCGCGTGATCATCTAGTATCAGCGGCCACCTGGCGTACGACATGGGGGTTCGGTGGCATGTGGTCATTCATCAAGCGGTCAAAGGCCCCGGCCCTGGACCCGACCTATGGTGACCCGCACCGCAAGGCCCTGATCCGGGCGTTGGAGAAGCGCAGGTGGAAGTTCGCCCGGGAACTGCTCACCATGGCCGCCGATCCGGACGAGATGGCCTACCTCATGGAGGCGGTCGGCGGGGTCGACGGGATCCAGGACTGGATCGGCGACTGGATCGACGCCGAGCCCGAGTCGACGCTGCCCGTGCTGGTCGCCGGTTGTCACGCGGTGCACTGGGCGTGGGAGGCACGCGGCGGCAAGCGGGCCAAGTACACCGCCGCTGCCCAGTTCAAGGCGTTCCATGAGCGGTTGCACTACGCCGAAGCGTTGTTGGAGAAGGTGCTCGCCCAGGAACCCGACAACGTCACCGCACGAGCCTGGCTGGTCACCAGCGCACGGGGCCTGGGCATCGGGGCGGCGGAGGCTCAGCAGCGCTTCGAAGCGGTGACGCGACTCCACCCGGGGCACGTGGTCGCGCACGAGCAGCGGTTGCAGTATCTGTGCAAGAAGTGGTCCGGCAGCCACGAGGAGATGTTCGACTTCGCGCGGAGCGCCGCCGCGGCGGCCGGACCCAACAGCCTCCTGCACGAACTGGTGGCCGTCGCCCACTTCGAGAGGTGGGAGGCCACCGACGTGGAAGAGGGCAACGCGTACTTCGACTCGGACGAGGTCCGCGCCGAGCTTCTCACCGCCGCGGAAAACTCGATCTTCCACCCGGACTACATTCCCGCCGGTCCCGGCTGGGCGCCACGGCTGGCGATCTTCGCGCTGACCTTCGAACTGGCCGAGGAGTTCGACGCGGCCGCGCACGTGTTCGCGTTGCTCGACGGGATGGTCACCGAGTGGCCGTGGTCGGTCCTCGGCGAACCGGTCGAGAAGTTCACCGCCTCCCGCGACTGGGTGGCCACGAACCGGAGCGACTAGCTAGCAGACGAGGGTAGCCACGTTCGCTCCATCCCCGTTCCATCGGATCGCCTCCTCACCTACCGGGCTATTTGCCGGAACCTAGCATCGGTGGTCCGAAATACGAGCTTAGTATCGAATCACTGCTGATCCGACCGGCGATGGGGTGACGTGCGTGAACGGCGCGGAAGCACTGCTGCGGACGCTTGTCGACGGCGGGGTCGAGGTGCTCTTCACGAACCCCGGCACCACCGAACTGCACCTGGTCGGAGCGCTGGAGTCGGTTCCCGAGCTGCACGGCGTACTCGCTCTCTTCGAGGGCGTGGTCAGCGGCGCGGCCGACGGTTACGCCCGGATCGCCGGCAAGCCCGCCGCGACGCTGCTGCATCTCGGGCCCGGTCTCGCGTACGGCCTGACGAACCTGCACAACAGCCGCCGCGCCAACTCGCCGGTGGTGAACATCGTCGGGGACCACGCGACGTTCCACACCGCCTTCGACCCACCGTTGAACTCCGACATCGCCGCCCTCGCCGGATGGCTGCGCGGTCCCGTCCGCCGCCCCGAGGACGCCGCCGGCGCCGGCCCGGACGCCGCTGCCGCCCTCGCCGCCGTCATGGAGCCACCCGGCCAGATCGCCACCGTGATCATGCCGGCGGACGTGTCCTGGTCCGACGGAGGCGCGGCCGGCGCTCCCGTGCGGCCCCGGCCGGCGCCGACCGTCGGCCAGGGAACGATCACCCAGGTCGCTGAGGCTCTGCGGAGCGGCGAGACGACAGCACTGGTGATCGGCGGACCAGCTCTGCGGGAGGCGGGCCTGCTGGCAGCGGGCCGGATCGCCGCGGCGACCGGTGCACGCGTCTTCCAGGAGCTCTACTCCAACCGAGTCGAACGAGGGGCAGGCCTACCGGCGTTCCCCCGGCTCGGCTTCTATCCCGACCAGGTGCTCGACCAACTGAACGGGGCGCGGCACGTCGTCGTCGCGGGCACCAAGGCGCCGGTCTCGTTCTTCGCCTACCCCGACCAGCCGAGTCTCCTCGTACCCGAGGGCGCCCAGACGCACGTCCTGGCCGAGGTCGGTCAGGACGCCGTCGCCGCGCTGGTCCGGCTCGCCGACCTGGTGGCACCGGACGCGACGGCCCAGGTCACCGACCCGCACCGACCGGCGCTACCTACCGGCGCACTCACAGTGCAGAACTGGGCCGACGTCATCGCGGCACTCCTGCCCGAACGGGCCATCATCATCGACGAGTCCGTGAGCTCCGGCACCGCCCTCGCCGCCGCCACCGCCGGCGCTCCCCGACACGACGTGCTCATGCAGACCGGTGGCGCCATGGGCGACGGCCTGCCCCTGGCCGTCGGCGCCGCCGTCGCCGCACCCGACCGGCCGGTGGTGGCGCTGGTGGCCGACGGCTGCGTGATGTACACCGCCACCGCGCTCTGGACCCAGGTGCGCGAGCGGTTGAACATCACCAACGTGATCCTCAACAACCACGGGTACGCGATCCTGCGCCAGGAGTGGGGCTACTTCAGCAAGCAGCCGGGCTCTGTCGACCCCGACGCCAATCCGCTGTTCGACCTGACCAACCCTCAGATCGACTTCGTCGGGCTGGCGAACGCGTTCGGGATGCCCGCCACCCGCGCCACCACCGCCGAGCAACTCGCGGAGCAGTTCTCCGCGGCGCTGAACCAGCCGGGCCCGCACCTCATCGACGCCACCATCCCCGCTGCGGCCTAGGCTACGTCTCCTCGTCGCCGCCAGAGCACGGTGCACGCCGCGGCCAGGGCCAGTCCGAGCAGTGGGGCGACACCCACCCCGGCGAGCGTGCAGGCCACCGCGAGCAGCGCCGGTGGCATCCAGCACCAGGCGGGCACGGTACGCGGGACACGACCACGCCGACGTGCCGCGGCTTCCACTGCCATCGGCACCACCAGCACCGGTAACGCGGCGGCCAGCACTGTCAACCAGGGCAGCACCAGACGGTCGAACCGCGCCACCGCCAGCATCCCACCGAGCACCGCGACGAGAAGCATCGCCGCCCGCGCCGGCAGGCGGGGAGCCAGACCGCGCAACGCCAGGGAACCGGAGTACGTGGTGGTCAGCGCCGCCGCGAAGACCGCCACCGCGACGAACAGATTCGCGTACGCGGCCAGCCCCGAGCCGGTGGCGAGCAGCGCGACCACGTCGGCCGAGCCGGTCCGCAGCCACAGGCCGGCCCCGGCGAGCACCCCGAGCAGCGCCGGCCCGATCAGCAGCCCCACGCACCAGGCCAGGTCCCGCCTTCGGGAGAGGCCCACGCTGAAGTCCGGTGCGCGCAGCGCGAACACGGCCGCGTACCCGATCAGCGCGGCGGCGTCGGCGAGCCCGCCGCCGGCGAGGCGGACCGGCGCACCGGGTGGTGGCAGCACCGTCAGGCACCAGCCGACCAGCACCACCGCGCTGAGCGTGGTGACCACCGCGACCCGGTTGCCGAGCCGGGCCGGCGCCCAGGAGACGGCGAGGACCGCCACCTCCAGCAGCACCGGCCCGGCCCAGCCCGGCAGGTGGGTCAACGCGGCCAGCGAGGCCCCGCCGAGCCCGACGTTGAACCCGTTCCACCCGATCATCGACACGGCCAGCACCGCCGTCAGCAGCAGCCGCGAGGTGTCCCCCAGGTACGCGGGCAGCACGGCGGTCAACGTCCCGCCGTCGCCGAGCGGCCGGCGTAGCCCGATCCGGCCCTGCCCCCAGAGCAGGGCCGCCATCAGCGTCCCGCCGACCAGCAGCCCGGCCACCGGCACCGCACCGCCGTGTCGGGCGGCCATCGCCGCGCCGAGCACCAGGGTGGCGGGTGCGGTGCCGATGCCCAGCCAGGCGCCGACCGCCGCCGGCCAGCGCCGTTCGGGAAGGTCAGGCAACGTGGCGTAGGTAGCCGGCGATCGCCGCGTCGAGCACCTCCGCGCCCGGACCCGCCCACACCTCGGCGGAGAAGACCTCCACCTCGATCGGGCCGACGTAGCCGGCCGCGTCCACCGCCTCGCGCAACCGACGTAGCTCGATGCAGCCGTCACCGGGCAGCGCCCGGCCGAGCAGCACCCCCTCCGGTAGCGGGGTCACCCAGTCGCAGACCTGGAACGCCGCGATCCGGGCGCCGGCCCGCGCGATCTGCGCGTACACCATGTCGTCCCACCAGACGTGGTACGCGTCGACGACCACGCCGACCACCGCCGGGTCGAACCGCTCGGCGATGTCCAGCGCCTGGCCGAGGGTGGCGATCACGCACCGGTCGGCGGCGAACATCGGGTGCAGCGGCTCGATGGCCAGCCGTACCCCGGCGGCGTCGGCGTGCGGGGCCAGTTCGCCGATCGCGTCGGCGACCCGACGCCGCGCGCCGTCGACGTCCCGGCTGCCGGCGGGCAGCCCACCGGAGACCAGCACCAGCTCCGGAGCGCCGAGTGCGGCGGCCTCCTCGATGGCGCGCAGGTTTTCCGCCCGCCAGTCGTCGGCGGAGAAGAAGCCGCCCCGGCACAGCGACGTGACGGCGAGGCCGGCGTCGCGGACCAGTTTCGCCGAGCGGGCCAACCCGTACTCGGCCACCGGCTCCCGCCACAGGCCGATGCCCGGTACACCGGCCGCCACGCATCCGGCCACCACCTCGGGCAGCGGCCAGCGCTGGGCGGTGGCCTGGTTGAACGAGAACCGCGCGAGGCTCACTGGGCTGGTCTTCGCTCCCGACTGCGGGGCTCGCAAAGCCGGCTCACTCCTCGCGCTCACTGGGCCACCCCCGCGACGGTGAACAGCGCTCGGGCGCGGGCGGCGGCCAGGTCGGCGTCGGGCAGCAGCCCGGCCGCGTCGGCAAGGGTGAGCAGGGTGGCCAGGTGCGCCGGAGACCGACCGGACTGCGCGCCACCGACCATCGTGAAATGGTCCTGGTGCCCGGCCAACCAGGCCAGGAACACGATCCCCGTCTTGTAGTGCCAGGTCGGCGCCGCGAACAGGTGCCGGGCCAGCGGCACTGTGGGCCCGAAGAGCTCGTCGTACGCCGTCAGGTCCCCCCGGTCCAGGGCGGCCAGCGCGGCGGCGGCTGCTGGCGCGATGGCCGCGAACACCCCGAGCAGCGCGTCGGAGTGACCCACCTCGTCACCCCGGATCAGCTCCGGGTAGTGGAAGTCGTCGCCGGTGTAGAGGCGTACCCCGGCCGGCAGGCGGCGGCGCAACGCGACCTCCCGGTCGGCGTCCAGCAGCGACACCTTGATTCCATCCACACTGGACTCGTGTGCCTTGATCAGCTCGATCACCGTGTCGGTGGCCAGGTCCAGGTCGACAGCACCCCAGTAGCCGGTCAACGCCGGGTCGAACATCGGGCCCAGCCAGTGCAGCACCACCGGTTCGTCGGCGGCGCCCAGCAGCTCGTCGTAGACCCGCAGGTAGTCGTCCGGACCGCGTGCGGCGGCGGCCAGGTGCCGGCTGCACATCAGCACCGGTCGGGCGCCGGCGGCGCGGACGTCGTCGAGCTGCTCGGCGTACGCGGCGGTGACCGCCGCCAGTGTGGCCGGGCCGACCGGCAGCTGGTCGGTGTTGACCCCGGCGACGATCCGCCCGCCGACCGCGCGGGCCTCGGCGGCGCTGCGCCGGATCAGCTCCCGGGTGGCCGGATAGTCCAGCCCCATCCCCCGTTGGGCGGTGTCCATCGCCTCGGCGACCCCCAGCCCGTACGACCAGAGATGCCGCCGGAAGGCGAGGGTGGTGTCCCAGTCCACCGCCGCCGGGGCGCCCGGCACGTTCTCCGCGCCCGGATCGGCGACCACGTGCGCGGCGGCGTACGCGATCCGGCTGGTCGCCGGCGCGGCCGGTCGGGTGAAGCCGCTCCCCCCGGCGAGGCGATGCCGCCGTCCACCGGGCAGCACGACCTCGGCGCTCATGAGCGCAGCTCCGGCACCTCGATGCGACCACCTTCGCGGGCGGAGCGCAGCCCCAGCTCGGCGAGCTGCACGCCGCGCGCGCCGGCCAGGAAGTCCCACCGGAACGGCTCGCCGGCCACCACGTGCCGCAGGTACGCCTCCCACTGCACCTTGAAGCCGTTGTCGAACTCCTCGTTGTCGGGCACCTCGGCCCACTGGGCGCGGAAGTCCTCGGTGGCCGGCAGGTCCGGGTTCCACACCGGCTTCGGAGTGACCGCCCGGTGCTGAACCCGGCAGTTGCGCAGGCCGGCGATCGCGCTGCCCTCCGTGCCGTCGACCTGGAACTCCACCAGCTCGTCGCGGTACACCCGCACGGCCCAGGAGGAGTTGATCTGCGCGATCACCCCGCCGTCGAGTTCGAAGGTGGCGTACGCGGCGTCGTCGGCGGTGGCCGCGTACGCCTGACCGGCCTCGTCGACCCGTTCGGGCACGTGGGTGGCGGTCACGCAGGAGACGGCGGTGACCCGGCCGAACAGCTCCTCCAGCACGTAGTGCCAGTGCGGGAACATGTCGACCACGATGCCGCCGCCGTCCTCGGCCCGGTAGTTCCACGACGGCCGCTGAGCCGGCTGCCAGTCGCCTTCGAAGACCCAGTAGCCGAACTCGCCGCGCACCGAGAGGATCCGGCCGAAGAAGCCGCCGTCGATGAGGCGCTTGAGCTTGCGCAGGCCGGGCAGGAAGAGCTTGTCCTGCACGACACCGGTGCGGACACCGGCCGCGTCCGCCGCCCGGGCCAGGTCGAGAGCCGCCGCGGTGTCCTCGGCCAACGGCTTCTCCGTGTAGATGTGCTTGCCGGCCTCGATGGCCTGCCGGATCGCCTTCTCCCGTTGCTGGGTGACCTGCGCGTCGAAGTAGATCTCGACATCGTCGCGGGCCAGCGCCGAGGTCAGGTCGGTGGTCCAGTCGGTCAGCCCGTGCCGTTCGGCGAGTTCCCGGAGCTTCGTCTCGTTGCGCCCGACCAGGACCGGTTCCGGCCAGACGGTGGTGCCGTCGGCCAACGCCACACCGCCGGATTCGCGGATGGCCAGCAGCGACCGGACGAGGTGCTGCCGGTAGCCCATCCGTCCGGTCACGCCGTTGACGATGATGCCGATCGACCTGCGGGTCATGGTGTTCCTTCCGTCGTGCTGGTCGTGCCGATCCGCGCTCAGTGGTTGGCGGCCGCGCTGCCGAGCAACCCACGCAGGTCGGTGGCGAGCCGGTCGAAGCGGGGATCCGACATCACCTGCGCGTAGTCGCGGTGCGCCGGCAGCTCGACCGGGAAGGAGCGGATGATCCGGCCGGGCCGGGGACTCATCACCACGACCCGGGTGCCGAGGAAGACCGCCTCGGCGATGGAGTGGGTGACCAGCACCACAGTGGTTCCGGTCTCCCGCCAGATCCGGTGCAGTTCGGCGTTCATCTGCTCGCGGGTCAGTGCGTCCAGGGCGCCGAACGGTTCGTCCATCAACAGCACCGGCGGGGAGTGCAGCAGCGCGCGGCAGAGCGCCACCCGCTGCTGCATGCCGCCGGACAGCTCGTGTGGCAACGCCTTCTCGAAGCCGGTCAGGCCGGTCATCTCGATCAGCTCGTCGGCGCGGCGGGCCGCCTGCGCCCGGTCCATGCCGCGCATCTCGGCCTGGAGCAGGATGTTGGCCCGGGCACCGCGCCACTCCAGCAACGCGGCCTTCTGGAAGACGAAGCCGATCTCCTTTTGCGGGCCGCGCACCGGGCGTTCCAGCAGCGACACGTCACCGCTGGTCGGCTTGACCAACCCCGCGACGATCTTCAGGAGGGTGGACTTGCCGCAGCCGGACGGGCCGACGATAGTGACGAACTCGCCGGGCTCGATGTCCAGCGACACGTCGTCCAACGCTGTGGTCTGCGACCGTCGGGTGGTGAACCGGACGGTCAGCCCGGACATCCCGATGGCGGTGCCGGTGGCTGCCGGCGCGGCGGTCACCGGGTCACCCCTGCGCCGCGTACGAGGAGTCCCAGTACGCGCTGGGCGCTCCCGGGTCCTTCAGCTCGGCGTAGCGGGACATCAGGTCGATGGTCTCGGTCCACTGGGCCTCGGTGTTCACCCCGGGCGGGCCGTCCGCGCCGATCAGTGGCATGTTGAGCGTGAGCTGCTTGGTGAGCACCTCGGGCGCCGGCTCGTTCTCGGCCAGAGCCGTCATCGCGCTCACCGCGCCGGCCGGGTCCCGGGCGGCGTCGGCCCAGGACTTCTGGGTGGCCCGGACGAACTTGCGGACCAGCTCCGGGTCCTTCTGCAGGGTCTGGGTGTTGGCGATCAGGCCGGTGCCGAGCAGGTTCATCCCGTAGTCGGCGAAGAGCAGCACGTCGACCTTCTTGCCGGTCTTGCTCTCGATGGTCGGCGCCTGGTCGTGGAAGAAGCCCATGATGGCGTCGACCTTGCCCTCGGCCAGGGCGGCGATCTTGCCGGCGGCGTCGACGTTGACCACCTTGACGTCGTCCTTCTTGAGCCCGTTCTTCTCCAGCCAGGCCGGGAAGGTCGCGTAGAGGGCGTCGCCGGGGGTGCCGCCGACGGTCTTGCCCTTGAGGTCTGCCGGGGTCTTGATGTTCTCCTCGGTGAAGAACTCCACCGAGGACGGACCCTTCTCCAGGTACGCGCCGAGGCTGCGTACCGGCATGCCGCTGGCCACCGACTTCAGCAGCACCGGGCTGTCCGCCCACCCGAAATCGGTCTGCTTCTGGGCGACCTGCTTGACGGTGTTGCCCGAGCCGTTGCCGGGCAGGATCTTCAGGTCGATGCCCTCGGCGGAGTAGTAACCCTTCTGCAGGCCGTAGTAGAAGGGCGCGTGCTCGCCGTAGGGCACCCAGTTGAGGGTGAGGGTGACCTGCTTGCTGCCGTCGGCGTTGGTGCTGCCGCCGGGGTCGTCCCCACCGCAGCCGGTGGCGGCGAGGAGCAGGGCGGCGGTGGCCAGGATGGTGGTGGCGGTGCGTTTCATCGGTGCCTCCGTGATGGGGTCGGTCAGGAGGTGGTGAGGGACACGCCGGCCCGTCGGCTGGCGTGCCACGGAATGAGCAGTGCCTCGGCGATCTCGACCAGGACGAACAGGACGATGCCGATGGCCGACATGAGGATCAGGTCGGCGAACAGCAGTGGGGCGTCGAGGTTGCCGTTGGCCAGCAACAGGACGTAGCCGAGCCCCTCGCTGGCGCCGACGAACTCGCCGACCACGGCACCGACAACGGCGAGGGTGACGGCCACCTTCAGGCCGGCCATCAGGTGCGGCAACGCGTTCGGGAAGCGGATCTTGCGGAAGGTGCGCCACGGCCCGGCGCCCATCGTTGCGGCGAGGTCGAGCAGTTCCGGGTCGGTGGAGCGCAGTCCGGCCACGCCGGAGATGACCACCGGGAAGAACGCGATGAGCACCGCCAGGATGATCTTCGGGGTGAGGCCGAGGCCGAACCAGACCACCAGCAGCGGCGCGATGGCGATCTTCGGGATGACCTGTGCGAACAGGACGATCGGGTAGAGCGCCTTGTCCAGGGTGCGGGAGTAGGCGATGGCGACCGCCGTGGCCAGGCCCAACGCGGCGGCCAGCACGAAGCCGAGCACCGTCTCGTAGAGGGTCACCAGTGTGTGCCGGGCCAGCTCGGACCACTGGGTGGTCATCGTCTCCCACACCTGGCCGGGGGTGGGCACCAGGTAGTTCGGGACGTACTCGCGGGCCGCCACGAACCACCAGGCGGCGAAGAAGACCGCGAGCACCAACGCCGGGCGCCAGAGCGAGTCGGCGAAGGTCACGGCCCGGCGACCGAGCGTGGGCCGGGGTGGACGCCCGCCGCCGGGTGGCGTCGTCACGACAGTGGACGAAGCCCTTCCGTCGAGGCCGTCCGCACCGCCGCTGCCGGGCCCGGCAGCGGCTGCTCGCGCACCACTGGCCTGGTCGGCGGCGGCCTGCCGGCCCGCCGTGTCCAAAGAGTTCTCGGTCACGCGGAACCTCCTCGGGGCCCGGCACGACGCCCATGGACCGGGCCGGTCGGCGGATCAGGCAAACGCTTTCCTGGAGCGTAGGCGGCCCCCTCACGCCGGGCAAGGCCTTTCCTCGATCTGTTTCCACCGATGCCTGGGGACCACAGCGGCCGTCCCGAAGGGACGCTCAGCCGGCCGCCGGGTAGGTGTCGAGAAGGCCACACATACCCAGCCGGCCCCGCTCGACCGGCTCGTTGACCGCGAACACCCCGGCGTCGCCCAGGTGGCCGGGATCCCCCCGCTCCAGGGCGTCGAGCTGCGCGGCGGTGTCGGCGGCGGCACGACCCGCGCCGGCCTCCCACCGCTGCCGCCACCGCGCCAGCAGCGGCTGGCGCAGGGCGACCGCGGCGGCGTGGAACGCGGCCAGCGCCGCCGGCCCACCGGAGCGCAGCGCCTGAAAGCCGGTCACCGCCAGATCACGACGGCGGTACGCCGCAAGCACGTCCGCGCCCGGCGCTCCCCCGTCGGGCAACGCCGCCGCCTCGGCGTACGCGGCCGGGTCGGCCAGCACCTCGGGTGGGAAGGTCAACACCGCGTCGCCGGCCTCGGGCAGGCCGCTGTTCTGCATCAGCACCACGATGCTGAGCCCGCCACCGTTTACCAGTCGGTGCACGGTGCCCGGCTCGAACCAGACCACCACCCCCGGCCGCAGCGGCGTCTCCCGGTAGCCGGCAGTGGTCACTGTCTGCACCGCGCCCTCGCCACCGGTCACCACGTACCCCTCGGTGCAGCACAGGTGCACGTGCGGGGTGCCGCCGACCAGGCCGTCCGGGGCCACCGTGTCGTAGACGCGCAGCCGGGACACCCCGACCCCGCCGGGCAGCGGCGCCGACCGATCACGCATCGAAGTACTCGTCGGCGTCGTCAGCGGCCGGCAAAGACACCAGCAGCACTGTGAGGTCGCCGATGGCCCGGTGCCGGCAGCCCGGCTTGATCAGGAACGCGGACATCGGCCGAGCCGGGTGACGGACCCCGTCCAGCTCGATCTCGCCCTCACCGGCGAGCACGACGTAGTACTCGGTGGCGATCCGGTGGTGGTGCGTCACCGCGTCCTGCACCTGGAGCAGATGCACGCTGGCCTGGCCCTCGCTCTCGGCGATGAAACCCCGGCGGGTGGTCCCACACGAGCAGCGTCGGGCGGGAAGGTCGTCAAGTTGAAGTACCGCGAAGCGATCGGACACGGCCGGGCCTCCCTGCGGGAAAGGGCTTTCTCTGCGGTACGGTGACGCTAGCCGGCACGACGAAACGCCGTCAACAGATCGAGGGGGCGGGCCATGGCGACCCTGTCCGATGTGGCCCGCCGAGCGGGCGTCTCGCCCGCCACCGCCTCCCGCGTCATCAACGGCAGCAGCAAGCCGGTCACCGACGAGCTGCGCGAACGCGTGCTCGCCGCCGTCGCCGAGTTGCAGTACGTGCCGAACGCGCACGCCCAACTGCTGGCCCGCTCGCACCGCAGCGCTGTCGGCGTGATCGTGCACGACGTCTCCGACCCATACTTCGCCGAGATCACCCGAGGGCTGCAACGGGTCGCCACCGACCAGGGCCGGCTGCTGATGATCTGCAACAGCTACCGGGACCCGGACCGCGAGTTGGAGTACGTGGAGCTGCTGCGCGGCCACCAGGTGGCGGCGCTGATCCTGGCCGGCTCGGGCTACCACGACGAGGCGTTCACCCGACAACTCAACGAGAAGCTCGCCGCGTACGAGGCAACCGGCGGGAGGGTGGCGGTGATCGGCCGGCACGAGCACTCCGGCGACGCGGTGATGCCGGACAACCGGACCGGCGGCTACCTCGCCGGGCGGGAGCTGTGCGGTCTGGGGCACCGGGCGATCGGCGTGGTCGCCGGCCCACGCATCCTGACGACCACCACCGACCGGCTCGCCGGCCTCCGGCAGGCCCTCACCGAGCAGGGCCGCGAGCTGCCCGAACGGCGCATCCGGTACGCGGAGTTCGACCGCGACGGCGGCGCCGAGGCCACCGCCCGACTGCTCGACGCCGACCCGGAGCTGACCGCGATCGTGGCGCTCAACGACTCGATGGCCATCGGCGCGCTCGCCACCCTGCGCGCGCGTGGGTTGGCAGTGCCGCAGCAGATCTCGGTGCTGGGTTTCGACGACATGCCGATCGCCCGGGACGTGACCCCGGCGCTGACCACAGTGCGACTGCCCCTTGTCGACATGGGTGTGCGGGCGATGTCCCTGGTGCTCGGCGTCGGCGCCCCGACGCCCCGGGTCGAGGTGCTCCCCGCCGAACTGGTCCGCCGCGACACCGCCGGTCCCGTCCCACTGTCCACCCGCGCCACAGCGGGTTCCGCGCCACGCGCGCGGCGAGGTGACGCCACGTCGTGACCGGTGCCAGCCCGACCCAGCGCCGCCTCACGCGCGCCGATGTCGCGTACCTGGTCGGTGCGTCATTCGGGCCACACACCCGGGTCCGGGACGCCGGTCCGCTGGCCGGCGGCGGGTACGCCACGGTCTGGTGGGCGCTGCTCGACGACGACAGTCGGGTGGTGCTGAAACTGGCTCCGCCGGCCGGAACGCCGCTTCTACGCTACGAGCGCGGGCTGTGCGCTGCCGAGGAGCGGTACTTTCGGCTCGTCGCGCAGCGGGCGCCGCAGGTGCCCGTCCCCCCGGTGCTCTGGCGCGGCGCCGACCCGGCGTACGGCGAGTGGTTGGTCACCGCGATGCTGCCCGGCCGGTCGCTGTCCGACCTGGCCGAGGCCGGTGTCGCGGTCCACGACGGCCCGGCGCGCTACGACCTCGGGGTGGCTCTCGCCGCGTTGCACCGGGTGACCGGTGAACGGTTCGGGTACGACGACGATCGGGCCGGCGGGCCGACCTGGCGGGCGGCGTTCACGGCGATGCTCGACGCGCTCCTGGCCGACGCGGCCGACTGGGGCGTCCGACTGCCGGTGACCCCGGAGCACCTGCGTGCGCTGGTGGGGCGGCACGCCGACGTGCTCGACGAGGTGCGCCGCCCGGTGCTGCTGCACTTCGACTGCTGGGACGGCAACGTGCTGGCGGCGCCCGACGCGGACGGCCGGTTGCGGTTGCGCGGCCTGGTGGACGGCGAGCGGTTCCTCTACGGCGACCCACTGCTGGACCTGGTCTCGCCGCTGCTCTTCCGACGCGTCGAGGACGAACCGGAGCACCCCCTGCTGCGCGGCTACCAGGCCAACGCCGCCGAACCGTTGGTGCTGAACGCCTCGGCACGCCGCCGGCTCGGCCTCTACCGGTTGCACCTGTACCTGCTGATGACCGTGGAGATGCCCAGCCGCGGGATGACCGTGCGCAGCCATCCCGGGCGGTCCGCCCGGCTGGCGGCACTGCTCGACGAGGAACTCGCCGCGCTCGCCTCGGGCTGACGCCCCGGCGCGGGTGGCGTCCGGCACGTGGTCGGACGCCACCCTTCGGGTCAGGGCAGGTCGATCGGGCGCAGTACCCGGTCCACGGCGTGCGCGATCTGCCGGTTGCCCTTGTTGACGTCGTAGGAGACGACGCGCGCGTCACGGTCGTTGGTGTCGGCGTCGACCAGCCGCACCTGACGGAAGAAGTACAGGTAGGTGCGCACGTCGACCTCGACTGTCGAACCGAGCGCGGTGGTCAGGTCCGTGCCGTCGGCCCGGACCGCCGTCTTGCGATCGATGGTGGCGCCCGGGACCACGTGGTAGAGCAGCACCGACTCGACGGTGTCGATGCCCAGCCCGGCCACGGCGGTGAAGGCGGCGCTCTCACTCGGCAGCTTCCGGGCCTGCGTGATCTCGCGGACCAACTGCTGGAACGCGGCGTCGGTGGGGATGAACGCGGTCAGCGCCACGGTGCCGTCGGTGAGCACCTTGACCGGAGAGTTCGGCTTGGCCTCCAACACGGCCAGCACGGCCGCCGTCAGCACGTCGAAGTCACGCGAGTTGCGGTCGAAGCCGCTGCTGTCGCGGGTGAGCACCTGGGCGAGTGACGTCGTGCCGAGCGGCTTGGGCTTGCCGGTGGCCTGAGCGGCCGGTACGGCGACAGCGGTGGTGGCCAGCGCGGTGGCCATGGCACCCACCGCCATCCGGGCGGCGATTCGTGCGATCTTCATCAGCGGGCCTTTCGTCGAAGCGACCGGATCCGTGACGTCTCGTCACGATCCATGCTTCGCACCGGGTAGGCCGCGCAGATGCACCAGCGGATAACGGATTGTCCGGGGCTCCTGCCGGGGCCTAACCTCCCCAGGTGCTGATTCGGGAGTTCGTCGACCGGGACTGGTCCCAGGTGTGGCCGATCATCGAGGAGGTGATCCGGGCACAGGAGACGTTCCCCTACGACCCGGCGATGACCGCCGAGCAGTCGTACGGCATGTGGGTCGAGGCACCGCCGGGGCGGACCGTCGTGGCGGTCGACGGTGAGCGGGTGCTCGGCACCGCGAAGATGGGCACCAACCGGCCCGGGCCGGGCGCGCACGTGTCCACCGCCAGCTTCATGGTCGCCGCCGACGCGCGGGGCCGGGGCGTGGGCACCGCGTTGTGCCGTGACGCCCTCACCTGGGCCCGCCGGCAGGGGTACGCCGGCATGCAGTTCAACGCCGTGGCGGAGAGCAACACCTCTGCGGTGCGGCTGTACCTGCGGGAGGGCTTTGCGGTGATCGGCACCGTGCCGGGCGCGTTCCGTCACCCCACCCTCGGCCGGGTCGGCCTGCACGTGGTGTACCAGGAGTTCTGACCGCGCCCGGTCCGCTCGCTCAGGAGGCCACAGTGGTGGTCGGCGCCTTTGGAGCTGATGTCACAAACGAATCGGCCGCTGGCCGGGCCGTCCGGATCTTCCCCACCGCCTGGAGCGCCCCCACCGCCTGAATCGTCTACGACATCAGCTCCAAAGCGTCTCCACCAACGGTGCCGCCGTCACCACCAACGGTGCCGCCGCTCCCCACCAACGGTGCCGCCGTCTCAACCAGCGGTGCCGCCGGCCGGGGCCGGGCGCAGTCCGGGCTGCCCGGCGGCCGGCTCCGCGCCGGCTCGGCGGATCGGGGTGAAGAGGCCGCCGACCGCGACCAGCAGGCATCCCGCGCCCGCCGCGAGCGTCACCGCCGGAGCACCGTAGCGGCCGGCGGCCCAGGTCAGCACGACAGCGCCGGCCGGACCGAGGGCGTAGTGCGTGCTCCAGAACGCCGACGTGACCCGGCCCAGCAGGTGATCGGGGGTGATCTCCTGGCGCAGGGACATCGAACAGATCCCGCCGACGCTGAGACAGCACAGGTACACGGCGGTCAGCGTGGTGACAGCGGGCACTGTGGTGGCGATGCCGACCCCCGCCACGGCGAAACCGCAGATCGCGTGCGCGCCGATCCAGGTGGGGCCGAAGCCGCGACGGCGGCGCAGCGGCGCCACCAGCAGCGCGCCGGCGACAGTACCCAGCGCGGCCAGGCCGAGCACCGTGCCGACGGTGCCCTCGGAGCCGCCGAGGTCGTGCGTGACGTGGTAGATCAACACGTCGACGAAGCCGTAGGTGAGGAAGATGAAGACCGACAACAGGACGGTCAGCGCGCGCAGCACGGGTTGCCGCCACAGGAACCGTGCCCCGGCCAGGAACTCGGCCAGCGGGCGTTGCCGGGCCACTCCCTCGTCCACCTGGACGGGGCGCAGTCGAATCAGCCACAGGCCGGCCGCCGAAAGCGCGAAGCTCACCGCGTTGACGGCGATGGCGGTGGCCGGGCCGAAACGGGCCGCCACCACACCGGCGAGCAGCGGCCCGAGGACGGCCGCCGCCGCGTACGTCGCCTGCAACCGGCCGTTGGCCTCGGTGATCCGGTCGGAGTCCACGAGGTTGCGGATCGCTGTCACCGCGGCGACCTGGAACAGCATGCCGGCCGCCTCGCAGATGGGCAGCACGACGAAGAGCAGCCAGACCTGCGGGCCGGCGAGCCACGCCAGTGGCACCACTGCGTAGAGCACCAGCCGGGTCAGATCCGCCACGACCATCAGGGTGCGGCGGTCGTACCGGTCGACCAGCACCCCACCGAAGATCCCGGCGACGACGGACGCCGCGCCCGCGACGGCGGTGAGCAGGCCCATCCGCGCCACCGACCCGGTCGCCTGGAGCACCAGCAGCGGCACCGCCAGGAAGGCGAACGAGTCGCCGGCCGCCGAGAGCGACTGGGCGACCCAGTACGTGCCGAAGGTCCGGTCCCGCCAGAGCGGAGCCCGACCAGCGGCGGCGGATCGGCTCATCGCGCCAAGGGTAGTGAACGCACCCCCTCCGACGCTGGCCGTGGGCGTTGCGACACGGTGAGCCGAGACGGTGCTTGAACGCCCGGAAACGGCCGTGGGATCCCCCACGGCCGTTTCCGACAGGCGCGAGACGCTCAGGCCTTGCGCAGCGGAGCGAGCGCCGTGCTCCAGGCCACCACCTGGTCGAGCGTGGCGGTCAGCGAGTCCTGGTGGAACTGATTGGGCTTGAAGACGCTGAAGTTCTCGAAGTCGGTGAAGAGCGACAGGGCGACCTGCGAGCGCACGTCGGCCATCTGGAGCTCACCGGAGATCAGACGCAGGTGTTCCACGGCGCGCGTCCCGCCGACCGAGCCGTAGCTGACGAAGCCGACGGCCTTGTTGTTCCACTCGGCGTAGAGGAAGTCGATGGCGTTCTTCAGGGCGCCCGAGGTCGAGTGGTTGTACTCGGGGGTGACGATGACGAACCCGTCGAACGACGCGATCGTCTCGGCCCACCGCTTGGTGTGCGGCTGGGTGTACTGGCCCATCGAGGGCGGGTACGCCTCGTCGAGGTGCGGCAGCTGGTAGTCGAGCAGGTCGATCAGCTCGTACTCCACGTCGGAGCGCTGCTTGGCGATATCGAGCACCCAGCGGGCGACGGCCTCGCCGTTACGCCCCGGGCGGGTGCTTCCGAGGATGATCCCGATCCTGGTCATGTGTGGCGCCTTTCAGAGGTCCTTGCCTGACGACCGGAACGCTAACCGCTGCTTGATTGGTCAAGCAAATATGTTGCCTATGGGCGTGATCACACGGAGGGTAAGCACTTGCTCAGTCAAACAAGTATGATAGGAGGATGTCCAACCCCTCCGCAGCGACGCCGCAACCCCTCACCTCAGAAGAGGAATCCCTGGTCCGCGCCCTGGGCCAGGTGATGCACGTCCTGCCCCGCGCGATCGACGCGGACATGGTCGGTGACCGTCAGCTACCGCTCACTGAGTACACCGCGCTGATGAACCTCTCCGAGACACCAGACCGGCGGATGCGCATGAACGAGCTCGCCGCGCTCTGCCACCTCTCCCTCAGCGGCATGACCCGCACAATCATCCGGCTGGAGACGCAGGGCCTGGTCCGGCGGGAACGGTGCGAGGAGGACGCGCGCGGCTGGAACGCCGTCCTCACCGACGCGGGCTACGCCCGCCTACAGGAATCCTGGCCCAGTCACCTGGCCGCCGTACGCCGCCGGTTCCTCCAGCACTTCGAGGGCTTCGACCTCGCCCAGCTGGCCCGCGCGTTCCAGGGGGCCGGCACGGCAGAGCCCACCGACTGAGCCGACGCCGGCCCGGTCGGTCGCTCATCCGGCCTCAGCCGAGCAGCCGGCCCTCGGCCACCAGCGCCCACGCCAACAACCCGAAGGCGCCTGTCGACGCGACGGCGCGGACCACGTTGGCGCGTACCCAGGTGACCTCGAAGCGCGCCCGCAGCGCCGCGAGGTCGGTGGCGTCGTCGAGGTCGCCGGCGCGGGCCAGCACGTTGTTGAGCGGCACGTTGACCACGGCGGTGACGCCGAGCACCACCAGGTACAGCAGAAGCCCGGCGACGATCCACGGCAGCACCGCCCGACGCTCGGCCCCCAGGTGCAGCGCCGCCGCCAGCAGCGTGAACAGCAGCGCGCCGCCGAAGCACACAGCGAACCACAGGTTGAGGATCGACTCGTTGATCCGCCGCATGGCGAGCACCAACGTCCGGTCGTCGGTGCGGGCCAGACCCGGCATGACCGCGTACGCGAAGGCGGCGAACAGCCCGGCGGTCAGGCCGGTGGTCAGTGTGGCGGCGAACAGGCTGGCGGTACTCAGAACTCCCATCCTCCTATTGCACCCGTTGGCGTGCGCGCTGACCAAACGCGATAGCGGTCACCGGGCCGGAGCGTGGGCGGCGAGCGGGTTGGTGAGGGTGCCGACGAACTGGAGCGCCGCCGACGGGTCGGCGAGGTCGATCATCTGCTGGTTGTTGCGCAGCTGTAGCCGGTTGAGGCAGGACAGCGTGAACTCCGGGGCGAACAGGTCGTAGTGGCGGACCCGCTCGGCCAGGTGCGGCACCCGGTCGAAGTAGTCGGCGGCGCAGGCCGCGACAGTTCGCCAGAAGTCGTCCTCGGCGAGCACGCCGGCCTCGACCAGGACCGCGTTGAGGTGCCGCAGGAAGCAGTCCACCACGTCGGTGAAGATGGTCAGCAGCTTGGTGTCGTCGGGCACCTCGACGCGGATCCGCTCCACCGCCGCCGGCAGCTCGACCGTGTCGCTCATCACCGCGATCTCCTCGGCGATGTCCTTGAAGATCACCCGCTGGACGGTGTCCTGCTCGTCGAGGACCAGGATGACGTTCTCGCCGTGCGGCATGAACGCCAGGTCGTGGGCGTAGAAGCTGTGCAGCAGCGGGGTCAGGTAGGCGTCCAGGTAGCGACGCAGCCACACCTCGGGCGCCAGGCCGGACCGGGTGATCAGCGCCGCCGCCAGTGAGCCGCCCTCGTCGTCGACGTGCAGCAGCGCGGCCATGGTGGACAGTCGCTGCCCCGGCTCAAGCTCGGGCACCGGGCTCTCCCGCCACAGGGCGGCAAGCATCTTGCGGTACGGGGAGGTGCGCTCGGTGGCCGCCTCGTACTGCCGGTGCCGGTAACCCACAGCGGCCCGTTCCCGGATGACGGTCAGGCCGGTGCCGGTCAGTACCTCGTCGGCGGCGATCAGGTCGGCCAGCCAGTCGTTGATCGCCGGGGTGGCCTCCATGTACGCGGCCGACAATCCCCGCATGAAGCCCATGTTCAGCACCGACAGCGCGGTCTTGACGTAGTGCCGACTCGGCTCGCTGACGTTGAAGAAGGTACGGATGGACTGCTGGGCGAGGTACACGTCCGGCCCGGGGCCGAGGTGCACCAGCCGCCGCTCGGCCAGCTCCCCGGCGAAGGTGACCGCCAGCTTGTTCCACCACTGCCACGGGTGCGCCGGGATCAGGTGGTAGTCGGCGAGGTCCAGCCCGAGATCGGCCATCGTGGCCGCGAACCGGGCCCGGGTCTCGGCGTCCAGCTCGCTCTCGATCAGCGTGTCGTAGTCGAGGTCGGCGGCGCTGCTGAACGTCGAGTGGTCCCGGTGCGCGGCCAGCCACTCCAGCCGCACCGGCGCGGCGGCCTCCGGGGCGTACCGGTGGTACTCGTCGACGCCGAAGCCGAGCCGGCCGTTGTTCGCCACGAAGCAGGGGTGGCCCTCGGTCATCGAGGTCTCGATGGTCTGGAAGTCGGCCTCGGCCAGCTCGGCGGCGCTCGGCGCGGCCTGGGCCAGCTTGTACGCCGTACCCGCCAGCGTCGAGGTGATCTCCTCCAGGTAGACCGGGAGCACCCGCGCGGAGAGCCCGAGGGTGTCGCGCAGTTCGACGATGAAGTCCACCGCGTCCGGGGCCAGGGAGGTGCCGTCGCGGTGTCGGGTGATGCTGTCCGCGTCGATCTGCCAGTGCGCCAGGGCGAGCACCCGCGCCGCGAACCGGTAGGTGACGGTGCCGTCGTCGCTGCGGACCTCGTACCACTGCCGGTCGTCGGGGCCGGCCACGGCCTCCGGGGTGAGCAGCCGCTCGTGGGTGAACTCGGCGAGCGCCTTGCGGACCAGCAGTCGGTTGGCCCTGGCCCAGCGCTGCGGGGTGAGGTGCCCGACCGGGTCGCCGGAGGCGTTGTGCGCGGCGGCGGCGACGGGCGGGTGGGTGGGGACGGCGGTGGTGGTCACGCCGGGGCTCCTTCGGTTCGGGTGGCAGCGGCGCGGTCGGCGGCGACGCTGTCGGCGGCGGCCTGGAACTGTGCTCGGGTGCAGACGCTGAGCAGCGCGCCCTTCTCGGGCTTGGCGATCGGGCCGACGACGGTGAAGCCGACGGCGGCGTTCAGCGCGTGCACGGCGGTGTTGCGCACGTCCGGTTCGACGACCACCCGTCGGGTCGTCGGGTCGTCGAAGAGCCACGCCATGACGGTGCCGATCACCGCCCGGGTGAAGCCGTGCACCGGCGCGTCGACCGGCGCGCAGAGGAAGTGCATGCCCACGTCACCGGGCTGGTGGTCGTACAGGCCGACCAGCTCGACGTGGGCCGGGTCGTAGCGCTCCGCGAGGAAGGCGGGACTCCCCCGCCACAGGCCGAGGTACGCGTCGTGGTGCGGGTGCTCGGCGATGCGCCGGTACTCCTCGGTGACCTGGGCCGGGTCGGCGTCCTGCATCATCCAGAACGCCGCCTTCGGGTGGGTCACCCAGGTGTGCAACAGCGCCGCGTCGGCGTCCGGATCGAGCGGCCGCAGCGCGAACTCACCGAGCCCCTCGTCGACGCGGGTGAAGACGCTGGTCACGACGACACCCCGAACTCCTGGAAGGTGATGCTCTTCTCGATCGGGTAGTGCTCCCGGCCGAGCAGCTCGCTGATGATCCAGGAGTTGCGGTAGGCGCCCATGCCCAGGTCCGGTGAGGTGATGCTGTGCGTGTGGGTGCCCGCGTTCTGCAGGAAGATGCCCCGCCCGCTGTGGTCGATGCTGTAGTTGCGGGCCACGTCGAAGCGGCCGTGCGCGTCCCAGCGGATCCGGTCTGACACCGGCGTGAGGAACTCCGGCACCCGGTAGTGGTAGCCGGTGGCCAGCACCAACCCCTCGGTACGCAGGGCGAAGTCGCGTTCCTGCTCCACCTGACGCAACCCCAGCGTGTACTGCCCGTCCTGGTGCTCGGCGCTGACCAGCTCGGTATTGGTGAGCAGGCGGGTGTTCACCGGCCCGTGCACGCTGTGCGCGTAGAGCAGGTCGAAGATGTCGTTGATCAGGTCGGCGTTGATCCCCTTGAACAGGCCCTTCTGCTCGGACTCCAGCCGGTAGCGGGTCGCCTCGGGCAGCGCGTGGAAGTAGTCCACGTAGTCCGGTGAGGTCATCTCCAGCGTCAGCTTGGTGTATTCGAGCGGGAAGAACCGCGGCGACCGGGTCACCCAGTTGAGCTGGTAGCCGTACCGGTCGATGTCACCGAGCAGGTCGTGGTAGATCTCGGCGGCGCTCTGCCCGCTGCCCACCACTGTGATGCTGCGCTTGGCGCGCAGCGCCGAACGGTGCTCCAGGTAGTGGGAGTTGTGCACGGCGTCGCCCGGCAGGTCGGCCACGGCCGGGGGCAGGTGCGGCGGGGTGCCGGTGCCGAGCACCAGATGCCGGGCCCGGTACTCCACGGTCTCCCCCGTGCCCGTGCTGGCCCGCACCACGTACCGCTCGTCGGCGGCGTCGTACTCCACAGTGGTCACGCTCTGGCCGAAGCGCAGGTTCGGCAGTTTCGCCGCCGCCCACCGGCAGTACGCGTCGTACTCGCTGCGCAGCGGGTAGAAGCTCTCCCGGATGTAGAACGGGTAGAGCCGGCCGATCTCCTTGAGGTAGTTGAGGAAGGAGTACGGCGACGTCGGGTCGGCGAGGCTGACCAGGTCGGCGATGAACGGGGTCTGCAACCGGGCCGACTCCAGCAGCATGCCGGGGTGCCAGGCGAGGCTCGGCCGGGCCTCCAGGAACACGCCGTCGAGTTCGTCGATCGGCGCGGTGAGGCAGGCGAGACCCAGGTTGTACGGGCCCAACCCGATGGCGATGAAGTCGTGGGTGGACATCGAGGTCTCCAGGCGCGGGTTCGTGGTCACGGCGTCAGCCGACAGGGCAGGTTCATCGGCGTCAGCCGACGGGGCAGGTCAGGTCGGCGTCGACGTGGTCGTGCACGTACTGGCCGGCATGGGTGGCGATCAGGTCGAGCACGTACCCGACGTCGTCGACTGTGGTTTCCGGGTTGAGCAGTGTGAACTTCAGGAAGTGCCGGCCGTCCACCCGGGTCCCGGCGACCACGGCGAGACCGGACGCCGCGAGGGCTTCCCGGGCGTGCAGGTTGGCGGCGTCGGCCAACTCCCGGCCGGGGCCGGTGGGCAGGTAGCGGAACACCACTGTGCTCAGTTCCGAGCGGGTCACCACCTCGAAGCGCGGATCCTCGCTGACCAGTCGCCAGGCGTCGGCGGCCCGGTCGACGACCTCGTCGAAGAGCCCGCCGAGCGCGTCCGGGCCCATCACCCGCAGGGTGAGCCAGAGCTTCAGCGCATCGAACCGGCGGGTGGTCTGCATGCTCTTGTCGACCTGGTTGGGGATGCGCTGCTCCACCATCCGGGCCGGGTTGAGGTAGTCGGCGTGGTAGGTGACGTGCCGCAGCGTCCGCCGGTCGCGAACCAGCAGCGCGCTGGAGCTGACCGGTTGGAAGAACGACTTGTGGAAGTCGACGGTCACCGAGTCGGCCCGCTCGATGCCGTCGAGCAGGTGCCGGCGCGTCGGCGAGACGAGCAGACCGCAGCCGTACGCGGCGTCCACGTGCAGCCACACGCCGGCTGCCGCGCAGATCCCGGCCAGGTCCGTCAGCGGGTCGATCGAACCGAAGTCGGTGGTTCCTGCCGTCCCGACGACGGCCATCGCCACCAGCCCGGCCTGCCGGCACCGGGCGATCTCCTCACGGACGGCGGCCGGCCGGATCCGTCGCCGGGCGTCGGTGGGTACCGCGATCACCGCGTCCGGGGCGAGGCCGAGCAGTTTGGCCGACTTCTGCACGCTGAAGTGACCGGCGGCGGAGGTGAGCACCCGCAACCGGGGCAGCAGTTCGGCGCGCGCCGACGGGCCGATGGCGTCGGCGCACGCCTCCTCCCGGGCCAGCAGCAGCGCCTGGAGGTTGGACTGGCTGCCGCCGCTGGTGAAGATGCCGTCGGCGAGGGGGCCGAGGCCGATCCGCTCGGCCGTCCAGTCGACCAGCCGGCGCTCGATGAGGGTGGCCCCGGCGCTCTGGTCCCAGGTGTCCAGTGAGGAGTTCACGGCGGTGAGCACCGCCTCACCGAGCAGTGCCGGGATGGCCACCGGGCAGTTGAGGTGGGCCAGGTAGCGGGGGTGGTGGAACCAGACGGCGTCGCGCAGGTAGACGTTCTCCAGCTCGTCCAGTGCGGCGCCGGCGTCGCCCAGCGGACGGTCCAGGTCCACCCGGTCGACCACTGGGGCCAGCTCGGCCGGCGTGATTCCGGTGCCGGGGCGGTCCACAGTGGCCACGCGGCGGGCGACCCGGTCGACGCCGTCGGCGATCGTCCGGCGGTACTGCTCGACCGAGCCGCCGTGCAGCAGCTGGGCCCGCGCGGCGGTTGACGCCGGTGGCGGCGTGGTGGTCTCGACGGGGTACGTCGGCACGGTCACGGAATGTCCTTCCACGTTCTCGACGAGGGGCAGCCGGAACCCTCCCCGGCGCGGCGGTGCGCCTCGGGGCAGTGCTGCCGATCGGTTGGGGTCGTCAGTCAGGCGGTGGCGCCGGCAAGCGCCTCGGCACGCAGGTCCTCTTCGGATAGTCCGCGTCGCCAGTAGCCGGCGAAGGTCACCCTCCGGCGGTCGAAGCCGCGCTCGTCGACGAGGTGCCGGCGCAGCGCCCGCACCACGCCGGACTCACCGGCGATCCAGGCGTACGGGGCGCTGCCGGTGGGGAGCCGGGCGGCACGAAGGGAGCTGACCAGCAGGTCACTGCCGGGCGGTGTGCTGCCCCGCACGATCCACCTGATCTCGGCGTCGGCCTCGGTGGGCAGGTCGGTGATGTCCGCGGCGTCGGGCACCTCGATCCAGGCGCGCACCCGGGTGCCGGCGGGCAGCCAGGCCAGGATGCCCTCGGTGGCCGGCAGCGCGGTCTCGTCGGCGGCGAGCAGCACGAGGTCCGTGCCGTCCGGCGGGCGGAAGCAGACGCTGCGGTTGTCGGGCACCGCCGGACCGAGCAGCAGCACCCGGTCGCCGGGGCCGGCCAGGGCCGCCCAGCGGGAGGCGGGGCCGGTGTCACCGTGGCTGACGACGTCGATGTCGATCTCGGTGTCGGCCGGGCGGTGCTCCCGGATGGTGTACGAGCGCAGCACGGCGCGGACGTCCGCCGGCAGTGCCCGCCAGCCGCCGAACCAGTCCTCGCCCTGTTCGACCGGGACCACCGGGGCGTGCTGCCCGGGGTGTGGCAAGAACAGCGAGACGCTCTGGTCCCGGCCGCCGCCTGCGAAGTCGGCCAGCTCCGCGCCACCGAACGTGACCCGGATCAGCGAGGCGCCCACCCGGTGGGCCCGGACGACGTGCGCGGCGTAGAAGCGGTACTGCGAGGCGATCGGTGCGGCGCTCGTACTCATGGCGTCAGCTGACCTTCTTCGCGTTCCGGATGGCGGTGGCGAGGTTCTCCAGCAGTGGCGCGGAGCCGGCGTACGAGAAGCGGGGTACCGCGTCCCAGGGGCTCACCTGGTTGGCAGTGACCGCCGGCAGTTGCTGCCAGGTGGGCTTGGCGGTGAGGTCCTTGGCCTGCAGGGTGGTGCTGCGGTTGTCCAGCAGGATCAGGTCGGCCGGGAACTTGCCGGCGCTCTCCCAGCTCAACGCCTCGAAGTAGTCGCCGGCTTCGAGCTTGGTGGGGACCACGATGTCGACGCCCAACTCGGCGAAGTACATCAGGTCGGTGCTGACCTTCGGGTTGGAGACGTAGAAGAGGTCCGGGCTGCCGGAGCAGGCCATCACCTTGATCCCGGGGTTGGCCTTGACCGCCTCCCGGACCGCCTCGGCGGCGGCGTCGAAGCGGGCCTTTCCGTCGGTGACCTTCTTCGCGGACAGGTCCGCGCCGAGCGACTCGGCCAGCGCCGCGTACCGCTCGATGGGTTTGGTCATCGGCACCCGGGCGGTGGTGATCGCCACACTGGGCGCCAGCGGGAGGATCTTGGCCTTGCTCTCGTCCGGCACGTACCAGAGCGCGTCGGGGTCGTACATGTGGGTGACCAGCAGTTCGGGGCGCAGCGCCGCGTACTTCTCCAGGCTGAACTCGCCCCACACGTTGCCGAGGATCTCGACGCCCTCGACGTTCAGGTCGCCGGCCTGCGGCTCGGCCGTGCCGTCGGCGCGCTTGGTCTCACCGAACACGCCCACCAGCTGCTTGTCGAGACCGAAATCGATCAGGGCCGCCGCCACGCCGGTGAAGGCCACCACGCGGGCCGGACGGGCCGCCGCCTCGACCTTCGTGCCGCGGTCGTCGGTGAACGACCAGGGCCCACTTCCGTTGCCGGCGGCGGGCTTCGCGGCGTCGTCCTTGCCACAGGCGGCGAGCAGGGTGGCCAGCGTGGCAGCGCCACCGGCGGCCAGCAGGCCGCGGCGGGAGAGGCGGCGGGCGGACAGGGCATCGGGCATGGTGTTGTCTTTCGATCAAGGGTTGGCCGGGGTCGACCAGGGCAGCGGGGTTAGGTTAGCCTAACCTCGGTCATTGTCAACAGCGGTACGTCGTGTCGCCACCACCCCGGAGCCCACACTGGACGCCACACCCACCGTCACCCGACCGGCACCGCCCGTGCCAGCCAGGGAAACGGCCGTACCCCCGGGCCGGCGTGGCCGTCGGGCGGCCCGCGCCGCCGGCCTGGTCGCCGCCGTCGCACTGCTCGCGGTGATCGTGGTGCTCAGCATCGCGGTCGGCGCGAAGGCCATGCCGCTCGCCGACGTCTGGTCCGGGTTGCTGCACCGCGACGCCACCGAGTACGCGGTGGTGCACCGGATGCGCCTGCCCCGCACCCTGCTCGGGCTGCTCGCCGGCACCGCCCTCGGCGTGGCAGGCGCGGTCATGCAGGCCCTCACCCGCAACCCACTCGCCGACCCCGGGCTGCTCGGCATCAACGCCGGCGCGTCCGCGGCCGTCGCCACCGCCGCCGCGTTCCTGGGCGTCACCGCCGTCGGCGGGTACGTCTGGTTCGCGCTGCTCGGCGCGGCGGCGGTGACCGCGCTCGTCTACGCCGTCGGCGGCGGACGCGGCGCCACCCCGGCCCGACTCGCGCTGGCCGGGGCGGCGCTCAACGCGACCCTCTACTCCTACGTGAGCGCGGTGATGCTGCTGGACACCGCGTCGCTGGAGCGGCTGCGTTTCTGGACGGTCGGCTCACTGGCCAGCGCGGACTCCGCGACGGTGACCCGGGTGCTGCCGTTCATCCTCATCGGGCTGCTGGTCGCGCTCGGTGCCGCCCGTCCGCTGAACGCGCTGGCGCTCGGCGACGACGCGGCGCGAGCCCTCGGCGCTCGCCCCGCGCTGATCCGCGCCGCCGTGATCGTCGCCGTCACCCTGCTCTGCGGCGCGGCGACCGCCGCGTGCGGGCCGATCGTCTTCGTCGGGCTGCTCGTGCCGCACCTGGTCCGCGCCCTGACCGGTCCGGACCTGCGCTGGCTGCTGCCGTACTGCGCGGTGCTCGCGCCCGCGTTGCTGCTCGGCGCCGACGTCCTCGGCCGGGTGCTGGGCCGCCCCGGAGAACTCCAGGCCGGCATGGTGACCGCTGTGCTGGGCGGCCCGCTCTTCCTGTGGCTGGTCAGCCGCCGACCGGTGGCGCGACCGTGAGCGAGCGGAGCGAGCGAACCGGCAGGCTCAGGATTGTGGCGCGTCGCGCCAGCGCGCAGCGAAGCGGAGCGATGGCGTGACTGTCATTCGTACTTCATGGGGGTTGTCGCTGCGGTTCCGGCCCCGCGCGTTGGGCGTCGGGGCTGGCGCGGCGGTGCTCGCGGCCGGCTTCGGTCTGGTGGCCCTGGGCAGTGGTGACTACCCGATGGGGCCGGCGGACGTGCTGCGCACGCTCACCGGCGGTGGCACCGTGGCCGAGCAGTTCATCGTGCTCGAGCTGCGCCTGCCCCGGCTGGTCACCGCCCTGTTGGTCGGTGCGGCCCTGGCTCTCGCCGGCACCGTGTTCCAGTCGCTGGTCCGCAACCCGTTGGGCAGCCCGGACATCCTGGGCTTCACCCAGGGGGCGTCGACCGGGGCGCTGGTGGTGGTCGTCCTCGGCGGCAGCAGCCTGGCGTTGGCCGGCGCGGCGGTCGTCGGTGGTCTCGGCACCGGTCTGGTGATCTACGCGCTCGCCTGGCGGCGCGGGGTGCACGGCTTCCGGCTCATCCTGGTCGGCATCGGGGTGTCCGCGATCCTGACCGGTGTCAACGGCTACCTGCTGACCCGGGCGCCCCTGATGGAAGCCGCCCGCGCGGTGCTCTGGCTCACCGGCAGTCTGGACGGGCGGGGTTGGGCCAACGCCGGGCCGCTGCTCGCCGTCCTGGTCGTGGTGGCGCCGCTGGTGCTCGTCGGCTGCGCCCCGGCGCTGCGGATGATGGAGCTGGGCGACGACGCGGCCAGCGGCCTGGGCGTGCCGGTGCGCCGGCTGCGCCTGGTGCTGCTCGCTGCCGCCGTGCTGTTGGTCTCGTTCGCGGCGGCCGCCGCCGGGCCGGTGTCGTTCGTGGCGCTCGTCGCCCCGCACGTGGCGAAACGACTGACCCGGGCCCCGGGCCCGAACCTGCTGCCGTCGATGGCCGTCGGCGCGGCGCTGCTGGTCGGGGCCGACCTGGTGGCGCAGCGCGCGTTCGCCGGGCACCAACTCCCGGTCGGCGTGGTGACCGGCGTGATCGGCGGCGGTTACCTGGTCTGGCTGCTGGCGATGGAACGTCGGGCGGGCCGGCTGTGAACACCAGTGACGCCCTCGAAGGAGCACCCATGCGATCCGGCGATTCCCGACTCGGCGGCACCGCGCTGACCCTCGCCTACGACCAGCGCACCATCGCCGAGAACCTGACAGTGGCGGTGCCCGACAGGTCCTTCACCGTGATCATCGGGCCGAACGCCTGCGGCAAGTCGACGCTGCTGCGCGCCCTGTCCCGGATGCTGCGCCCCAGCGCCGGTGCGGTGCTGCTGGACGGGCGGGACATTCACGACCTGCCGGCCCGTACTGTGGCCCGTACGCTCGGCCTGCTGCCGCAGTCGTCGATCGCACCGGACGGCATCAGCGTCGCCGAGCTGGTCGCCCGGGGTCGCTACCCCCATCAGGGGCTGCTGCGGCAGTGGTCCCGCGAGGACGAACGGGTGGTCGAGGAGTCGATGGTCGCGACCGGGGTCGACGACCTCGCCGACCGGGCGGTGGACGAGCTGTCCGGCGGGCAACGGCAGCGGGTCTGGATCGCCATGGCGCTGGCCCAGCAGACGCCTCTGCTGCTGCTCGACGAGCCGACCACGTACCTCGACATCGCCCACCAGATCGAGATCCTGGACCTCTGCGCCCGGTTGCACGAGGAGCAGGGCCGCACCCTTGTCGCGGTGCTGCACGACCTGAACCACGCGGCCCGCTACGCCACCCACCTGATCGCGATGCGCGACGGACGCGTGGTGGCCGCCGGGGAGCCGGCGTCGGTGGTCACCGCCGAGCTGGTGGCGGAGGTGTTCGGGCTGCCCTGCCGGGTGATCGACGACCCGGAGACGGGCACCCCGCTGGTCGTCCCCGCGGCCCGACGCCGCGCCACCACAGTGGTCCCGGAGCCGGCATGAGCGAGCACAGCGAGCGAACCAGCAAGCACGGCGGCGAGCGGCGTTTCCGCGACGCGTGGGGAGTGCCGCACCTGCGGGCCGACGACCCGCTCACGCTGGCGGCGGCGCAGGGCCGGGTGACCGCGTACGACAGGGCCTGGCAGATCGAGGTGGAACGGCACCGCGCCCAGGGCACCAGCGCGGCGTTCCTCGGGCCCGACGCGCTCGACTGGGACCGGTTCGTCCGGCAGGTCCGGCTCGACGACACCGCACGCCGCTGCCACGCCGCGCTGGACCCGGCGACCGCCGAGTGGGTGGGCGCCTACGTGGACGGCGTCAACGCCGCTCTCGCCGCCGGGGCGGCCCGGTCACCGGAGTTCGCCGCCACCGGGCTGCGCCCGGGTCGGTGGGAGCCGTGGACGCCGCTCGCGGTCTGGCTGGGCCACCACATCCTGTTCGCCGGGTTCCCCGGTAAGCTCTGGCGCGAGCACGTGGCGCAGCGGCTCGGGCCGGACGCGGTCGATCTGTTCGCCACCGACGGGCCGGCCGTGGCCGGCAGCAACGGGTGGCTGCTGGCTGGCGAGCGCACCGGCACCGGGGCCGCGCTGCTCGCCGGTGATCCGCACCGGTTCATCGAGGATCCCGGTGTCTACCAGCAGATCCGGCTGGCCTGCCCGGAGTACGACGTGGTCGGGTTGGCGGTGCCGGGAGTGCCGGGCATCGCGCACTTCGGGCACACCGGCGGAGTGGCCTGGGCGATCACCAATGCGATGGCCGACTACCAGGACGTGTACGCGGAGCGGCTGCGCCGCGACGGCCCCCGGGTGCAGGCGCTCGGCCCGGACGGCTGGCGACCGGCGCACCGCCACGTCGAGACGATCGAGGTGGCCGGGGCCGACCCGGTCGAGGTCGAGGTGGTGGAGACCGACAGTGGTCCGGTGATCGCCGGTGGGCCGGACGACGGGACGGCGGTCAGCCTGCGCTACCCGCCCCGGGTCCGGGGTGACCTCGGTTTCGCGACGCTGCCGGAGCTGCTGCGCGCCCGCACCGTGGCCGACGTGGACCACGCGCTGCGGCACTGGGTGGAGCCGGTAAACGTGGTGCAGGCGGCGGACACCGCCGGAGGGCTGTTGCACCGGGTCGCCGGCGCGGTGCCGGTACGACACCCCGAAAACGGCCGGCGGGTGGTCCCCGGATGGGACGCCGCGTACGCCTGGCAGGGCTGGCACGCGCCGATGCCCCGTGCCAAGGTGGTCGGTCGTTCGGTGATGGCCAACGAGCGCGGGCTGGCGGCGCCACTCGGGGTGGAGTTCGCCCCACCGCACCGGGCGCATCGCATCGCCGAGTTGCTCGACGCCCGTCCGGCCTGGACGGCCGACGAGATGGCCTCGGTGCACACCGACACGTACCTGGGCTCGGCCGGGCCGCTGCTGGCAGTCCTCGCCGAGTCGACGGGGCTCGGTCCGGCCGCCGGCGCGCTGCGTGAGCGACTACTACGCTGGGATCGCCGGATGGCCGCCGACAGCACGGACGCGGCGGCCTACGCCATCCTGCGGGCGGCTGTCGTACGCCGGATCGCCGCCCACCCGGCGCTGGCCGCGTTGGCCGAGCTGCCCGCGTACCCCGAGGTGTTCGCGCCCTGGCTGGCGCTGACGCCGCGCGTCGGTCACGCGCTGGAGCACCTGCTCGGCGCGACCCCCCTGCCCGATGTGGACATCACCGCACTGGTACGCGCGGCGGCCGAGGAGGTCGCCGACGCGGCGGCCGAGCCGGTGCCCTGGGGGGACCTGCACCGGCTGGCGGCGTGGCGGGCCCTGCCCGGCCCGGACACCGGGCCCGGTCCCCGGCTCGACGGTGACCACGACTGCGTGTTGGCCACCTCCAGCGTGCCCGGGGTCACCCACTGGTGCTTCCGGGGGCCGGCGGCGCGCTTCGTCTGGGACCTGGCCCGCCGCTCGGACAGCCGCTGGGTCGTCCCGCTGGGCGCCTGCGGGGTTCCCGGCGACCCACACCACGACGATCAGAGCGCCGCCTGGCTGGGCGGCGACCTGCTGCCGGTCGTGACGGACTGGGACCAACTCGCCGAGGAACGCCACTGACGGCACCGGCCGCCGCTCGGGGTGTTTCGCGCATCCCGAGCGGCGGCCGGCCGCAGTGCTGTCAGCGCAGGCCGAACGCCCGGCTGATGCTCTGGCTCACGGTGTTGCCGGCGGTGTCCCGCGCCGTGGTGCGCAGGCTCACGAAGCCGGCCTTCGCCGGTGCCGCCAACGAGGTACGCCAGCCGTCGCCGTGCCGGGTCAGCCGCTGCTTCTGCCAGGTCGCCCCGTCATCGTAGGACACCTCGACGGTCACCGCGCCGATCGTGCCCGTGACGTCGGGCAGGTGGGAGGCGACAACTGTCAACGGTGCCCGCCGCGACGCCTTGCCGGCGGAGTCGATGGCCACCTGGTAGTCGAGCTGGATCATCGGCAGCACCTCGGCCGACTCCTCCCCGGTGACCGCCGAGTGGAAGCCCCACTCGGTGCGGGTCTGCCGGGAGTACGGGTTGGTCCACGCGGCCCTGTCGTTCTCCACCACCAGCCGGTACGGCAGTCGCTGCCCCGCCAGCCCGGAGACCTGGAGGTACTCGGCGTTACCCCAGTCCAGCTCCTTGTCGCCCTGGTAGAGGGTGGTCCGGTTGACCATGTCGTAGTTCGCGTACGCCTCACCGATGTGTCCGCCCCCGTCGCCCCAGCCGGGCGCGGGCAGGTAGACGGTGTCCAGGTAGCGGACCGGCACGTAGTTGCCGCCCATCCGGGGTCGCTGGATCGGCCCGAACCAGGTGACGGCGCTCGGCTTGCTGGCCGGGTACGTGGCGACCGCCATCAGGTGCTGACCGGTCTCGCCGGCGATGAACGCGTCGTCGATCCACCGCTGGTCGGCGCTCACCCAGTCGGTGCGTCGGCCCTGCGCCGGGGCCGGCTCCTGGTTGCTCGACGCCCAGCCGCGCCAGACGTCGGTACGGAACTCCAGCGCCTTGCCCTGCCGGTAGTTGCGGAACTCCACGTCGACCCGGGCCAGCTGCCGCTTCGTGGGCCGGTAGGTGGGGTCGGCCGGCACCGTGCCGGTCCAGTGGTGCGCCACGTCGTACAGGTAGGTGGTCTCCGGATGCGACTCGACGGTGAGCCGCACCGCGCCCCGCTCCAGCGCGGCGATGAGCTGCCCACCCTCGTCGGCGCCGAGGGTCGCCACTGTCACCGGGGCCGGGCTCTCCGGGCTCCACGGTGCCTCGTCCCACGGCTGGAGCCGACCGACGCCGTCGTTCACCACGAGCAGCAACTTCGCCCCGGCCGCCGCTGCGGCCTGTGCCTGGGTGGCGATGTCCACACTGTCACTGCGGCGCACCACAACGGCCCGGTCCCGGACCGGACGCTTGGCCAGTCCCGTCGCCGACGCGTCGGCGACGTAGACCGCGTCCAGCTGGCGACGACCGGCCGGCAGCGCCGGGGTAGCCCGCTTCACCAACAGATCGTCGTACGAGCGACCGCCCGCCGAAACGGTCAACGCCGGCTGCTCCAGCCGCCACCGAGCACCGAACTCGAACTCGCCGTCGGTCACCGGACGGCTCGTCGGCAACGCCCACATGCTGTCGTACGAGTCGTCGGGCAGCACCTGACTCTCGGTGAGACCGTTCTTCGTGGACCGGTGGATGTCCATCCGCAGCGCGCTGGCGGTGGCCTCCTGCGGCACCCGGGCCTGCACCTGTCGGGCGGCCCGCGCGTCCAGGGTGACGGTGCGGTCGCGGTCCAGGTTCACGTCGGTGAAGCTGAGCATCGCCATGCCCTTGGAGTGCGGCCCGTGCGCGCCGCGCACGTCCGCGGAGATCCAACCGTTCCAGCTTCCCACCGGCAGCCGCAGCGTGGCGGTGCCGCTCTCGGGCAGGTCCACGGCGGTGAACAGGGTGTCGGCGGTGAGGATGACCTTGCCGACGAGCGGTTTGCCGTCGCGGTCCTTGGCGACCAGCGTCAGGTTCTGCCGCTGGCCCTCCTTGCCGGCGCCGATCAGGGTGCGCCCGCGCACCGCGCCGGTGTCGTCGGTGGCGACGATCATGCCGCTGACCTGCTTCTCCACCGGCAGCTTGTCGTACGCGGCGGTCACCGTGACGGTGGCGGTGCCGCCGGCGGGCACTGTGACCCGGTCGGCGGAGAGCGCGAACAGTCCGGCCGGCGCGGTGGCCGCGTCGAGGGCCAGCTTCAGCTCGACCGACGCGCTGGCGAGGTTGGTGTAGGTGACCGTACGGTCGACGCTCGTGCCCGGCTGCTGCGGCCACGCCTGGAAGCCGGAGTAGGCGCTCGGGGTGGCGAAGACTGTGGCGTGCGCGGCGGCGACCGCGTCGACCCGGCCGGCACCCGCCTCGTAGGGGGTGTACTCGGGGGTGGCCTTGACCGTGCTGACCAGCGCTTCCTTGATCCGCTGACCGGTCCAGTCCGGGTGTGCGGCGGCGACCAGCGCGGCCGTGCCGGCCACGTGTGGGGTGGCCATCGACGTGCCGCTCATCAGCGTGTAGTCGCCGGAGCCGCCCCGCACGAGGTGCGAGCGGGCCGCCAGGATGTCCACGCCGGGGGCGGTGATCTCGGGCTTGAGCCCGCCGTCGCCGGCGCGTGGCCCCTGGCTGGAGAAGTCGGCGAGGTGGTCGGTGGCGTCGACGGCGCCCACCGTGAGCGCGGAGTTGGCGGCACCCGGGCTGCCGATGGTGGCCGGGCCGCTGTTGCCGGCGGCGATCACGAAGAGGGCGCCGGTCTCGGCGCTGAGTCGCTCGACCGCCTGGCTCATCGGGTCGCTGCCGTCGGTGGCCTCACCGCCCAGGCTCATGCTGACCACCCGGGCCTTCTGCTCACGGGCCGCCCACTCCATGCCGGCGATGATCCACGAGTTCTGTCCGCTGCCCTCGCTGTTGAGCACCTTGCCGATGTGCAGGCGGGCGCCGGGGGCGACGCCCCGCTCGGCGCCACCGGACGCGGCGCCGGTGCCGGCGATCGTCGAGGCGACGTGTGTGCCGTGGCCCTTGTAGTCGAGGATGTCGGGCTCCTCGGGCACGAAGCTGCTGGACTCGGCGATCTGCCCGACGAGATCCGGGTGTTCGGCGTCCGCACCCGAGTCGAGCACCGCGACGTCGACACCGGTGGCGGTGTTGCCCTCGGCCCACAGCTTCGGCGCGCCGATCTGCGCTGTGGACTCGGCCAGGTCCGCGTGCACCCGACCGTCCAACCAGACCTTGGCGATGCCGTTGGCCAGGGTCGGGGCGTCACCCGTACGCCGGGTCGAACCGGCGGTCAGCGCGGTCCAGAACCGGTCGGCGGCGGCACGCTGGCGGGTCAGCGCCGCGCCCTGCACGCTGTCCAACTGTCGAACCAGCTCGGCGCCGTCGACGGTGGGGCGGGTGCGGTTGCGGGCCGCCGCGTCGGTCATCGTGACGATCAGCGGAAGCGCGTCGGTGTGCGCGTCGTCGTAACCGTCGGCGATGAGGTCGGTGACGTTGAACAGTTGCCGGTCCAGCACACCGCTCGTCACATAGGACAGCGCGGCGTCCGGGTAGACGTAGGTGTCGCCGTCGCGCACTGTGCGGTGGAAGCTGGGAGTGCTGCCGTCCGGCCGGCGCACTGTCGACACCGTGCTGCCGTCCGCCGCTGTGGTGACGGTGACGGTGTCACCGGTGATCAGGGTGACGGTGGACGCGCGTCCGGCGGCGGCCGGGGGTTGACCCGCCGGTCGGTCGGGGTTGTTCGGCGGGGCGGCGGCCGCTCCCGCGCCGGGTGGGGTGAACCCGGCCGCCAGGGTGAGGGCGGCGCCGAGGGCGATCAGCCCGGATCGGCGGCGCCGGTGAGACAGAGCCACGATGACCTCTTTGTGTCGAGAAGTGGTACGCACCACAGCATCGACGCAGAGCCCACCCCCACCGCGCACCGCACCCCGGCGCACTTACGCCATGGCGCAACCCCGCCACGCGTGCCCCACGTTGCCTCTCACCACCCGCGTCGATCTTGCACTTACGGTCACCGATGTGCCCCGATTCGCGACCTTCGTCGGGACAGAAAGTGCAAGATCGCGGCTGGGTGGTTGGGGTGCGGGGCGGGGGGGTTAGAGGGCGCTGCGGGTCAGCTTGGCTAGGGCGTCCAGTTGGGTGGGGTCGGAGAGGGCGGAGCCGACGGCCACCACGCGTACGCCTGCTTGCAGGAACGCTCCCGCGTTGCCGGCGTCGAGGCCGCCGGTGGCGACGAAGCGCACCTGCGGCAGCGGGCCGGCGACGGCCTTGAACCAGGCCGGGCCGAGGGAGATCGCGGGGAACGCCTTGAGCCAGGTGAGGCCGTGCCGCAGTGCCTGCTGGGCCTCGGTGGGGGTGGCCACACCAGGCAGGTGCGGAAGGCCACGCGCGGCGGCGGCGTCGGCGACCGCGAGGTCCAGGCCGGGCGCGACGGTGAACCGGGCGCCCGCGTCGGCCGCCGCGGCGACCTGGTCGACGTCGAGCACGGTGCCGGCGCCGACGATCCGGTCACGCGCGGCCCCCGCCTCGACGGCGGCCCGCAGCGCCGGCACCGCGTCGGCGGTGGCCACCGGAACCTCCACCACGTCGATGCCGAGATCCCAGGCACGCTCGGCGAGTCGAACGGTCTCGGCGACCGGCAGGCCGCGCAGGATCGCCATCACCCGGGCGCCGCCGAAGATGTGGTCGAAGTCCGGTGTGGTCATGGTGCACTCCATCCGAGGTCGCGGTGGGACTGTTGCTGCTGGTCGGGTCGCAATCCGCCGGCCCGGCTCAGGTCGTCGCGCCCGGGTCGGTCGGGTCGAGTGGCGACCAGGCGTCGGCGGGGGCGTCGATGAGTTTCTCGAACCAGGCCCACTGCGGGACGGGGGCATTGTCGCCGCTGCTGGTCAACGCCTGTGCCGCGACGAGGTGACCGAGGCGCAACCGCCGCACCGGGTCGAGGCCGCGGAGCAGCCCGGCCAAATAGCCGGCGGCGAAGGCGTCCCCGGCGCCGACCGGTTCCACCACCGTCACCCGGGGCGCGGGAACGAAGACCGGTTCGGCGTCGCGGACCAGCGCGGTCGCGCCCACCGCGCCGTCCTTGACCACCACGGTCTCCGGATCGGGCAACAGCTCACGGACGGCCGCCGGGTCGGTGGCGCCCCAGAGGGTTTCCGCCTCGTCCTGCCCGACGAAGACGAGGTCGCAGCGGTTGGCGAGGTCACGCAGCACCGGCGCGGCCTGCTCGGCGGACCACAGCCGGGCCCGGTGGTTGACGTCGAAGCTGACCAACGCCCGCGCCAGCGGCCGGTCGGTCACCGCATGCTCGACCAGCGCCCGGCAGGACGCGGACAGCGCCGGGGTGATTCCGGACAGGTGCAGCACCCGGGCACCCGCCAGCGCCGGGTCGGCCAGCGTGGCGGGGTCCATGCGGGCGGCCGCCGACCCGGCCCGGTAGTAGTGCACGGCGGTCCCCTCCGGGCCGGGGTCCTTGACGTACAGGCCGGTGGGAGCGGCCGGGTCCACGCAGACCTGGTCGACGCGGACTCCGGCGGCGGCGACGTGCCGGACGACGGCCCGACCGAAGGGGTCGTCGCCGACCCGGCTCACCCAGGTCGTCAGGTGTCCCAGGCGGGCCAGGTAACCGGCCACGTTGGACTCGGCCCCACCGACCGAGACGGCGACCCGCTCGGCGCTCTCCAGCGGCTCACCCGGCGCGGGACAGAGCACCACCATCGTCTCCCCCACGGCCGCCACCTCGATCGACGGAAGGCCGGCCGGAGCACTCGGCTGGTCAGGTCGGGGGGCGGTCGGCATCGGGCACACGTCCTCGCGGCGGGGGTGCTGGGCGTCGCCGAGCCTAGGTGTCCCGCGCGGGACGGGCAACCTGTCGCGCGTCACACCTCGACGTCTCAGGGCAACGTCAGCCCGTACGCGGCCAGCACCTCCGCGATCGGCTGGTAGTAGGTGGTGCCGCCGGCGGTGCAGTTGCCGGTGCCACCGGAGAGGATGCCGAGGATCCTGCCGGTGGAGGCCACGTAGAGCGGTCCACCGCTGTCCCCCGGCTCGGCGCAGATGTTGGTGCGGATCAGTCCGTAGATCACGCCGGTGGCGTAGTTGACGGTCTGGTTGAGACCGGTGACGGTGCCGCAGCGCACGCCGGTGGTGCTGCCGCTGCGGCACACCGCCTGACCGATGTACGCGTTGCCGGGACCGTTGATGGTCAGCAGGCCGGGGTAGGTGTAGACCGCGCTCGGGTGGGCGATCCGGCCGGTGTAGCGGATCAGCCCGTAATCGTTTGTGGGGTAGCTGGTGGCGGTGCGGGTGCCGAGCACTGTGGTCTGGGCGCTGTCGGCGTACCAGGTGGCGGCGGCGGTGGTGCAGTGCCCGGCGGTGATCACGTAGTAGGTGCTGCCGCTGCGCGCGTTGGCGCCGAGCGAGCAGCGCGCGCCACCGCCGCCGTAGATGCCCTGCCCGCCGGCGATCAGGGGGCGCAGCGTTCCGGGTTCGCGGCGAAGCAGCACTCCGGCCCGGTCGGTCACCGCCCGCAGCGCCGCCAGTTCGTCGGGGGCCACGGTGTCGTCGACGGTGAGGGTCATCCGGCCGGTGGCGGGGTCGAGACCCCAGGCGGTGCCCGGGGTGCGTACCCCGGTCAGCGTGGCCGTCGGATCGGCGGCGGGCGCGGCGGACCGGTCGGGGACGGCGGCCTGCGCCGCGCCGGGCGCGACGAGCAGCAGGGTGGTCAGGACGAGGGCGACCAGCGGGAAGCGGCGCATCCGAACCTCCGAAGAGATCGAGACTGACGGATGCGGCAAAGCATCGCCCGGCGCCCGACACCGTGGCAACCTCCGGACGCCCTCTTCCCCGACGGGCGGGAATCACCGATCCGGGGACGGCCTGTGTCGGGGCCGCCGATAATGCCTCGGAGACGCGGCGGGAGGCCAGGCATGACCACCAAGGGGAATGCGGCGCTGGTACGCCGGTTGGACCAGTCGACCAGGGCGACACTGCTGGAGTTGCTCTTCGACGTGGTCTTCGTGGCCGCCCTCGCACTGACATCGAAACTGCTGTCCGAAGAGCTCTCCTGGTCCGGCGGCGCCAAGCTGCTGCTGATGCTGACAGCGGTCTGGTGGACGTGGTCGGTCACCACGACCACTACCGAGTTCTACGATCCTCAGCAACGCCCGATCCAGGCCATTCTGATGATCGCCATGGTCGGCTCGGTGGGGATGGCGGCCTCGCTGCCGATGGTCAGCATCGGGCACCTGATGCTGTTCGTGATCTCGTACGTCGGCACGCACGTGATTCGTTGCGTCATTCTGGTCACCGCCCTGCACCGGCAGGGGCACCGGACGGCCAGGGAGCGGGCCACCCGGTTCCTCTGTTGGTTCACGGCATCCGGCGTCTTCTGGGTCCTCGGCGCGCTGTCAGAGACTCCGAACTGGGGGCTCTGGACGATCGCCATAACGATCGACCTGGTCGCCGGGGCGGCCCGCTACCCCACACCCTGGCTGGGTCGGGTGCCGCTCGCGCAGTACGGGCGGACGACCGAGCACCTGGGCGAGCGGTACCAACAGTTCATCATCCTGGCCCTCGGCGACATCATCCTGTTGCCGACGTTGCAGGTCAGCCGGGGCCACCTCGATCACCTCCGGCTCGCCTCCCTGCTCTGCGCCTTTGCCACCATGCTGCTGCTCTGGCAGATCTACGTCTTCCGCGCTGGCGAGTTGTTGGTGGCGGCCGGGTCCAAGGGGAGCCGGGCAACGCGGCTGGCTCCGTTCACCCATCTGGTCATGTTGGCCGGCGTGGCCGCCACTGCCGCCACCTTCGACCTGGTCGTCACCAGGCCGACCGGAACGACGCCGGTGCCGTGGCTCGTGCTGATCATCGCCGGTCCGACGCTGTTCGTGGTCGGCCGCGTCCTGTTCACCATGGCGGTGTCGTGGGTCGTGCCGTGGCGGCGAGTTGCCTGGCAGCTCCTGCCGCTGCTGGTGCTGCCGTGGGCCGGCGGTTGGCCGCCGGTGCTGGTGGCCACGATCGTGGCACTCGGGTTGGCCGGTCACATCCTGTTTCCCGGTGCGGCCCGGGAGACCACGCCGGGCCTGCGGCTGCGGCAACCCGCCGACTGACCCCTGCCCCTCCCCGGCCGGCGGGAATCGCCGATCCCGGGACGGGCCGCGCCGGCACCGCCGATAATCCTCGGAGACACGGCGGGAGGCCGGGCATGACCACCGGAGGCACCGCGGCACTGGTACGCCGGCCGGACGGTTCGACCCGGGCAACGCTGCTGGAGTTGCTCTTCGACGTGGTCTTCGTGGCCTCGCTCGCGCTGACCTCGACCCTGCTCGCGGAAACCCACAACTGGTCCGGCGCCGCGATGGTCCTGCTGATGCTGACCGCGATCTGGTGGACCTGGTCGGTCACCTCCACGACCACCGAGTTCTACGACCCGCAGCAACGCCCCATCCAGGCCATCCTGATGGTCGCCATGGTCGGTTCGGTGGGGATGGCGGCGTCGTTGCCGATGGTCTCCGACGGGCACGCGATGGTCTTCGCGATCTCCTACGTCGGCACGCACGTGATCCGCGGCATCATCCTGGTCACGACGTTGTACCGGAAACGACATCGGGCGGCCATGGTCCGGGCCACCCGTTTCTTCTTCTGGTTCGTGGTGTCCGGCGTCTTCTGGATCACCGGCGCGGTGTCCGGCACTGTGAGCTGGGCCCTCTGGACCATCGCCATCACTATCGACCTGCTCTCCGCGGCGGCCCGCTACCCCACGCCCCGGCTGGGCCGGGTGCCCTTCGACCAGTACGAGCGGACCACCGCGCATCTCGGCGAGCGGTACCAGCAGTTCATCATCCTGGCCCTCGGCGACATCATCCTGGTTCCCACGCTGCAGGTCAGCCGGGGCCCGCTGGCCGGGCTCCGGGTCGCCGCGCTGTTCTGCGCGTTCGCCATCATGCTGCTGCTCTGGCAGGTCTACGTCTTCCGGGCCGGCGAGTTGCTGGAGGCGGGGGCCGGGCCGAAGTCGGGCCGGCCGGCCCGGGTGGCTCCGTACACCCACCTGGTGATGCTGGCCGGGGTGGTCGCCACGGCGGCCTCGTTCGACCTGGTCGTCACCCGGCCGACCGGCACCACGCCGGTGGGGTGGCTCTTACTGATCCTGGGCGGCCCCGCGCTGTTCGTGATCGGCCGTGCCCTGTTCACCCTGCTGGTGTCCATGCTCGTGCCGTGGCGGCGAATGCTCTGCCTCCCCCTGCCGCTGCTCACGCTGCCGTGGGCCGGCCGCTGGCCGCCGCTGCTGGTCACCGCCGTCGTGGCGCTCACGCTGGCGGCGCACATCCTGATTCCCGGAGCGGCCCGGGAGACCACACCGGGCCTGCGGATGCGGCAACCCGACGACTGACCCCTGCTTAGTCAGGCACAGTGTCGACCGGCCCACTCGGCGAGGTCCCGGGCGCACGCGTCCACCGACTCCTGCCAGGTCCGGGCCGCACCATCGCCCGCCTCGTCGCTGACCTGCTTGACCAGCCGGCACGGCACGCCGGCCTGCGCCGCTGCCCAGGCCACCGCGTACCCCTCCATGTCGACCAGGTCGGCGCGCTGCGCCAACCGGTCCCGCTCGGCGTCGTCGGCCACGAAGGTGTCACCGGTCGCGAGCACCGCGCCCTCGGCGGCCAGCGACAGCGGCGCCCCGTAGGTCTCGCCGGTGAGCGTGCGCAGCAGCTCGGTGTCCAGGTCGTGCTGGAGCACTGTGGCGACCTCGTGGATGCCGGCCAGCCCGGGGCGCAACGCGCCGGCCGTACCCAGGTTGAGCAGCAGGGCGGGGCGCGGCCCGGCGGCCAGTACCGCGGCCACCGCGCTGGCGGCGTTCACCTTGCCCATGCCGGTGAGCAGGACCGGCAGGTCGGGTGGCAGGTAGCGGGCCTCCTCGCCCACGGCAAGAACCACCAACGGACGATCGGCGCGGACCGTACCTCGAAGATTCACCGGAGCATCGTACGAGCTGACCGGTGGGCCGACGACGTCAGTCGTCGGTGAAGCGGTACAGCACGAAGTCCTTCTCCGCGCCACAGGCGATCACGTGGGTGTTCCACGAGCAGGACGAGCTGCGCACGTCCTTCAGCTCACCCAACTCGTCGACCTCCCCGGACTCGGCCCACACCCCAGCCAGCACCCGGTTGTCCGCGACCAGGCTGGGCGCCTTGGCGAAGACCAGCAGGTTGCCCGCGTCCAGGCGGACCGCCACCCCGCCCCGGTCGCGCAGCACCGGCTTGCCGGCGGCGTCGAAAACGGTGACGGTGGGCTCCGGCAACTCCCGTTGGGCGAGCACCTGCTCACCCAACGGAATCAGGCCGGTCACGCCCGGCGCCGACCACCTGATCATGCCCTCACCCTCGGTGGCCGCCACCACCTCGGTGCGCGCCGCGTCGTTGTTGGGCACCTGCAACAGGCAGGCCCGCCGCTCACCGCAGGCCACCAGCTCCTTCGGGCGGTACTCGTCGTTGCCGGAACGGTGCAGCACCACCGGCTCGGCGTCGGAACCCAGGTCGTACGCGAGCAGCTGGTAACCGCCCTCGTTGGCGGCCACGTACAGGCGGTCCTCGTGGGCGACCACCAGATCGTCGAGGTCGGCGACGCTCCCCCACTGGCGCAGCACCGCGCCGGATGCCATGTCGAGCAGCCGCACCGACCGGTCCGCACCCACCTGGACGAGTCGCCGCCCCTTGCTCGTCCACGGGTTGCGGGGCGTGCCGTCGAGGAAGGCAGGTCCGCCCGCCGCCGCGTCGGTGCCGACCGGCCGGACCACGGTACGGCCACCGGCGTACTGGCCGCGGGGGTTGGGCTGCGTCCACTTCGCCGAGCCGTTGGTCAGGCGCAGGCCGACCAGTTCGTCAGCGGCCCGGTCCACCAGCACCGCCGTGTCGTCGGCGAAGTAGACGTCGTCGTCACCACTCAGTACGCGCTGCCAGCGCTGCTCGCCGGTACGACCGTCGAGGACGGCCAGCGGTCGGGGGGTGCTGTCGCCCGGTGCGTCGGCGAGGACCGCTACCGCCCCGGGGACGGCGATGATCGTCTCCCAGTCGTCGGCCCGCACGTCGGTCTGCTCGCGCCACAACTCGCGGCCGTCGCCCGCGTCGACGGCCACCACCTCCAGCCGGTCGTCGGGCAGCGGAAACGCGAGGTAGGCCCGGTCGTCGAGCACCGCCGTCCACATGTCGAGCGGCCGTTCGGCGCCAGCCGACAGCCGGGACAGCTCGCGCAGCGAGTCGAACGTCAGATCCGGATAGCGGTCCCGGGTCAGGTAGAGCGTCGCCGCGGCGGCCACCCCGACCAGGGCCAGCACCGCGCCGAGCACCACCCAGCGCGCCCGTCGCCAGCCTGTCGCGCCGCCGGCCGGGGTCGGGGTGGCGCCGGCCAGGCCCGGCCTGGGCGGCGGCCCCGCCGGCGGGGTCGACCCCGGCCAGGGCTGCGACGGTACGACCGGCGCGGGCGATCCAGCCGGCGCGGGCGGGCTCACCGGAGCCGGCGCGGGTGGCGCGAGCGGCGCTCCCGCGTACGCCGGGGCAGGTAGCGGCTTGCGCAGCGGCAGGTCGGTCAGGGCGCCCTCGGCCACCGGCAACTCGGGCTGGTCCAGCACGGTCGGCGCGATCCCCAGCTCGGCGTGCAGCATGCGGGCCACCAGCGGGATTCGTGACGACCCGCCCACGAGGAACAACCCGTCGAGCTGATCGGGGCGCAGCCCGGCGGCGGCGATGACCTCCCGGGCCCGCTGCACCGCCCGGCGCAGCAGCGGCGTGGCCACCCGCTCGACGTCCGCCCGGGTCAGCTGGATCGTCTCGGCCACTCCCGGCACCGCGACCGGGGCGACCGTAGACCGGGACAGGGTTTCCTTCGCACCACGTACCTCGTCTGTGAGCCGGACCTGGTCGCGGCGCTGCGCCGGATCCGCCGGTCGGGTGAGCCGGGCCCACTGCGCGGCGTGCCGCTCATCGACCAACTCGCCGACCCGCCGCACCAGCGCCGCGTCGAGGTCCAGACCGCCCAGGTCGGGCAGGCCACCGTCGGCGACCACGCTGAAGCCGGAGTCACCCCAGGGGTCGGCGCCCTCGTTGCGCAGCACCGCGACGTCGAGCGTCCCGCCACCGAAGTCGAAGACCGCTATCGCCCCGCCGACCGGCACCGGACGGTGCAGCACCTGCGTGTAGTAGCGGGCGGCGGCCACCGGCTCCCGCAGCAGCCGGGTGCCGGGCGGCGTCGGCCCGGCGAGGGTGTGCTCGGCGGCCTGCGGCCAGCCCGCCCGCAGCAGCGCGTCGGCGAGGACCTGTCGCCGCGTCGCGTCCCAGGCGGCCGGGCAGGTGACCACGGCCGGCGGCAGGAAACCCACGGCGCCCACAGCTGCCCGGCCGACCGCCGCCAGCACCGCGGCGAGCAGGTCGGCCGGCGGGTACGCGCGGTCGCCGAGCCGCACTGTCGGCTCGTCCACCCGACGCTTCGGGTTCGCCTCGAACCGGGCCGGGTCGGCCTGCGCCAACCGGCGGGCGTCCCAGCCGGTGTGCAGGGTGCCGTCCGGGTCGGCGTAGACGGCGGACGGACTGAGCGGTTGACCGTCCATCAGCAGCGGACGGGTCCGCCCGTCCGGCCAGCGCAGCACCGCGACGGTGTTGGACGTGCCGAGGTCGATGCCGAGGGCGAAACCCTCGTGCTGGCCTGCCATTGCCCGATACCTCCGCCGCGACGAGGGGAACTCGACCCCGCATCGTACGCAGGCCCCGCCGCACCCCTGATCACTCGGTCCAGGGTCGTCCACTGCCTCCGGTCAGTGCGTGGAGTGGACGCCCACCACCTCGTTCTCGCTGGTCTCACCGGTCAGCTGGAACCCGAGTTTCAGGTAGAACTGCTCCGGGCCATCCGGCCCCGGCTCCCACGTCGTGTAGACGCGGTCGTGCCCACGTCGGCGGGCCTCGTCGCGAACGGCCTGTACCGCGAAGCGGCCGTACCCCCGGCCCTGGTGCTCGGCGGCGATGTTGAGCCGCCACAGCCCCGAGCGCCTGTCGTCCGATTGGGCCGGGTCCCACACGATGTCGAAGAAGCCCATCAGGAAGCCGACGATCTCGTCATCCTCGACGATCAGTCGCGGCCACGCGATCTCGGGCTGCGCGTACGCCTCGGCGAGGGACCAGGCGACCGGAGACGAGAACTTCTCCTGGTCGGGCCGCACGCTGACCCGGCACGCGGCCTCCACGTTGTCTTTGGTGATCATCTCCAGTCGCGGCACGCCGGCCACCCTACCGAGTGGGGCTGTGCAACAGGCCGTCGAGCAGCCCGCGCAGGCCGAACTGGAACCAGGTGTCCAGGTCGGCGTCAGGTGTGGTCTGCCCGGCCGCGGCCAGCCACTGTCGGTCCCGGGTACGGCCGGTCCGCTCCAGCCGGGTGAGGGTCGCCGACCACCAGGCGTGGTAGGTGGTGTCGTCCTCGGGGTCACGCCGGATGAGCAGGGCCATGCCCTGGATGTAGCCGCTGAGCGCCAGGTAGGCGCGGAACGCCTCGGCCGGTTCGTACCCGGCGCTGGTGAACGCCGTCACCACCCGGTCGACCATGGCGAGTACCGCCGGCCCGGTCGGCGGCCGGTCGGTGGCGAGGATGGCCAGCAGCCAGGGATGTCCGCGGTACATCGCCCACTCGTCCCCGGCCAGCCGTTCGAGCCGTTGGCGCGGATCGCGCGGTAGTGGCGCGGTGCCGGGCGGGCGGGTGGCGGTGATCTGCTCGGCCATCGCGGCGAGGAGATCGACCCGGTTCCGGACGTGCCGGTAGACGGCGTGGGCGGGCAGGCCGGCGCGTTGGGCGAGGACCCGCAGGGAGACGGCGTCCAGACCGCCCGCGTCCGCCAGCTCGACCGCGAGGGCGACCAACCGGTGGCGCGGGTCGCCGCCGGTCGGCGCGGGCAGGTCCCGAATACGACGTGGGCTGCTGGTGGGGCCGTGCTCTCGACGCCTGCGGTACGCGCGGGCCTGGCAGCGACGGGAGCAGTAGCGGCGCGGGCGCCCCCGGCCGGTGCCGACGGGCAGGTCCGCCTCGCACTCGACACACCGGGCACTGAGCACGCCGCCTCCGGTTTCGTCACGGCACTCGTGTGGCGAAAGTACTACGGTCGAGCAGCCGGGCCGCCCCGATCGGTGCGTGCGGCGCGGAGCAGCCGGAGCTGACCGATCTCCGCGACGTTCTTCATCAGTTCGGAGTTGACCCAACCGATCGTGTGCGTGACGGTGTGGTCGGTCCCGTCCGGCCAGGGGAACGTCGCGATGCGGTCGAGGTCGCTGTCGCTGTCGCCGAACTGGTCGAGCAGACCCAGCCATTCGGTGCGCAGTCCACGCAGCCAGGCGACACTCGGCTCGCCCGCGCCCGGCCAGACAACGGCCGTGCGCTGCCGGGCTGATCCACCCCGGAGATGGTCCATCGCCACCGTCCACCACCAGCCGACGTGCCAGGTGAGCCAGCCGATCGTCGGCACCGGGACCGGGTCGGGTTCGGTGTCGGCCCAGTCCGGGGTCCAGGTGCCGTCGGTGCTCTGCCGCACCGACCAGCAGTGGTCGGCCGGCTCCCAGAGGAAGTCCGCATAGTCGAGTCGCTCAAGGTGGTACTCGAACAGCGACCACGTCAGGTCGAACTGCCAGCGCAGCAGGGCCAGGTTCGGTACGGACATCCGGAAATCCTGTCCGAACCCACCCCCACCGTCCACACAAATAACGCCACCCCACCCACCCGGTCGGGATGATCATGAGGTTGGCGGGGTCCGTGGAGATCGAATCACCCGCCAACCCCATGATCAACGCGTGGGACCGGTAGGGGCGGGCGGGTCCGTGGGGCGGGCGGCGGGGTTGGTGGGGCAGCGGTCGGAGAGGGCGTAGCGGAGCAGGACCACGTCGCCGATCTGGCGGGCCTCGGCCAGACGGGCGCGGCGACCCGGGTGCCAGGGGAAACGACCCTCGCCGACGAAGCGGGGCGCCCGGCCGTCACCGACGAAGAACGGGGCGACCACCAGGTGCAGTTCGTCGGCGAGACCCGCGGCGAGGAACTGGGCGTGCACCGTCCCGCCGCCCTCCACCATCAACCGTTGTACGCCCCGCCCGGCCAGGTCGGTCAGCAACCACCCCGGGTCGACGGGCTCACCCGCGTCGATCACGGTGGCCAGTCGGCCGACCCGCTCCTCGGTCTTGTCCCGCGCGCCAGTGGCGCAGTAGACGAGCCGGGCCGAATCACCGGCGGTGAAGAAGCGGGCGCTCGGGTCGAGGTCGCCCTGAGCGGTCAGGGTGACCTTGGTGGGCGAGGCGGGTCGACCGGCCGCCACCCGCTCGGCCCGGCGGCTCGGGGAGCGCACCAGCAGCCGAGGATCGTCTCGTCGGACGGTGCCGGCGCCGACCAGGATGGCATCGCAGCTGGCCCGGACCGCGTCGACGCGGTCCAGGTCCTCCTCGTTGGACAGCAGTAACCGCTGCTCGGAGGCGTCGTCGATGTACCCGTCGATGGAGGCGGCACAACTCAGCAGCACGTACGGCCGCGTCGGGCCCGGCCGCCAACTCATCGGGAGACGGGCCGCTCAGGCGCCCGGCCCGCGAGCACATCCGCCGCCTCGACTGCCTCGGCCGCCTCGACCTCCGCCGCCTTGGCCGCCTTCGCCGCCAGGTATTCGGCGTTGGCCGGCGAGAGGAAGACGCTGGTGAGCACCCGTTCGGCAACGTCCACGCCGAGCCGGGTCAACTGCTCGGCCTTGTCCGGGTTGCTGCTCAGCAGTCGGACCCGCGGCACGCCCAACGTGGCCAGCATCTGCGCGGCGGCGGTGTAGTCCCGCTCGTCCTCGCCCCGGCCCAGCGCGACGTTGGCCTGGTAGGTGTCCAACCCGGCGTCCTGCAACGCGTACGCGTCGAGTTTGGCGTACAGGCCGATGCCACGGCCCTCCTGCCGGAGGTAGAGCAGGAAACCGCCGGTCTCGGCGATCCGCTGCACCGCCTCGCGCAGTTGCGGCCCGCAGTCGCAGCGTTGGCTGCCGAACACGTCGCCGGTCAGGCACTCGCTGTGAGGACGGACCAGCGGGGCTACTCCCCCGGCGGCGAGCCGGTCCAGGGCTCCCGCCCAGTCGCCGAGGCCGAGGGCCAGGTGCTCCCGACCGTCCACCAGGCCCTTGAAGGTGAACACCCGGGCTGTCGTGGTGTAGCCATCCGGAAACGCCAGCGGCACCGTGACCTGCGTGCGGATCGTGGCAACCGGCAATGCTTCGGGCATGGGACTCCTTTGTCCGGCGCCACCGCCGTCCGGCGACGCGTACCGTCTCACAACCGACTCAACATCCGCCGCCGGAGGCGGCTTCCCGAGCGGCGACCGGAATTCGACGCCGACGGGCCAGCAACACGGCGGCCCCGGGCAGGCTGGCCACCAACACCAGTGCGCCGTAGACGGTGGCGGTGGCGATGCCCTCGGCCGCGCTGAGGCCGGCCGCGCCGAACACCCACGCCGCCACCCCCTCGCGCGGCCCGAAACCGGCCACGTTCAACGGCAGGCCCATGGCGAGCAGGGCGAGCAACGTCAACGGCAGCAGTCGGGACAGCGGGGCGTCCGATCCGGCGGTACGCGCCGCCACCAGGAAGGTGGCCAGGTGACCGGCGACCATCACGGCCGAGGCGACCAGCACACCGAACCAGGTGCGCCGCGCCAGCAGGCCCGACCGTACGTCCGCCACGGCGGTACGCAGTGCCGTCGCCCAGCGCGACCCGCCACCGTTCGGGAGGACCCGGGCCAGCAGCACGACGACCAGCCCGCCGGCGACGAGCAGCGCGGCGGCGACCGGCAGGTACGGCCGGACCGGCGACGGGAAGGCGGCGAGCACCACCAGCGCGACCCCGACCAGGACCACCTGCCCGGCGGCACGCTCCCAGACCACAGCGCGGATGCCCCGGCTCACGTCGCCGGCGTCGCGGCCGTGGCGTACCGCCCGGTGCACGTCGCCGAGCACCCCGCCGGGCAGTGTGGCGTTGAGGAACACGGCCCGGTAGCAGTGCGCCACAGCGGTCGCCAGTGGCAGGCGTACGCCGAGGCCGCCGGCGACAAGGCTCCACCGCCACGCCGCGCAGACAGTGGTGAGCACCCCGATGACCAGCGCCGCAGCCAACGCTGACGCGTCGATCAGTCGTACTCCGGCGAGGAACGGGCCGCTGCCCACCTGCCACAGCAGGACGGCGAGCAGACCCACCCCGCCGACCACTCGTGCCCAGGCCCAGAACATCGGCGCCGGCCTCCTTTTTGAAGATCGTCCACTTGCCCTAGTGCACGTACCCAGGGCGTGAACGGTTCATCCACCCGCGAGGAGGTCAGTGTGTTCGACGAGCACCGTGAGTCGGCCGGCAGCCGCGTCGGCCAACCGGCGGCGGGCGTACGCCTGGGCGGGTTCGGCCAGGTCGGGGCGCTGCTCGCAGGCGGCCCCGAGCCATCCTCGGAACCATTCGGCGGTCAGGTCGGACTGCTCCGGGCCGAGACGCCACGGGCTGAGCCGTTCCCGCACGTCGACGCCGAGCCGGGCGAACGCGGCGGCGGTGGCGGCGACGGCGTCCGGGCCGAGCAGCCGCCGGCCCTCGACGGTACGCCGCTGGTGGTCGTTGAACGCGGCCTCGACCGCCTCGTCGAGCGGGTCGGCCGGGGTGAACCGGACCCGCCCGGTCACCGAGATGGCGAACAGGGCTGGCCGGCCGACGCAGGCGGCCGCCACCCGTTCGACCTCCTGGGCGGTGAGCATGTCCAGCAGCGCGGATGCGGTGACCAGGGAACCGTCGGCGAGGTCGTCGGCGGTCAGCCGGGTGAGGTCGCCGCAGCGGGTGTGGACGGTGACCGGGGCGCCGTCGGCGGCTGTCACCCCCCGCATGCCCTCGGCGGCCCGGGCCAGCAGGTCGGCGTCCCGGTCGTGCAGCACCCAGTGCTGCGGTCCGGGTAGCCGGGCGGCCAGCCAACGACTCATCGACCCGGTGCCGCTGCCCAGGTCATGGATCACCGTCGGGGTGTCGCCGGTCAGCCGGGCCCGGACGGCATCCAGCAGGTCCTCGGCGCGCGCCGCCGCGTCGGCCGGCTCACGCAACCGCAGCCAGTCGGCGAACGGCAGGGTCTCCTCGGCGGTCATTCCGCCACCTCCTTCAGCACGCCGGCCAGCAACCCGGTGGTCACCGGCCAGTCGGTCAGGGTGTCGCGCCGGGCGAGAGCGGCCCGCCGCAGCCGGGCGCGTAGCGCGTCGTCGTCCAGCCAGCGGATCAGCGCGGCGGCCAGCGCCGCCGGGTCACCGGGTGGGACCAGCAGTCCCGGGCGGTCACCGCCGGGCGCGTGACCGAGCGCCTCCGGCAGCCCGCCCACCTCGGTGGTCACCACCGGCAGGCCGCGGGCCAGCGCCTCGGTGACGACCATGCCGTACGTCTCGCCTCTCGACGGCAGCACCAGCAGGTCGGCGGCGGCGTACGCGTCGTCCAACGCCGCGCCGGTCAGCGGGCCGACCAGTCGCACCCGCTCGGTGAGGCCCGCTCCGGTCAACCGGTCGCGCAGCCGTTGCACCAGATCCGGTTCGCGGGCCAGAGTGCCCACGCAGAGCATCGTCCAGGGCCGGCCGACCAGCGTGGCCAACGCGTCGACCAGCACGTCGTACCCCTTGTGGTGGGTGACCGCCGCGACGCAGAGCAACCGGTCACCGGCCGCCGAGCCGGCTGCCGGCGGCGCGGGCCGCACCCCGGGCGGCGCGGCCCGGACCCGGCCGGCGAGGGCCGGATGGCGGGCCAGCAGGGCTCGGCGGGTCCACTCGCTGGTGGTGACGACGGCCCGGGCGGTGGCCAGCGCGCGGGCCTCCGGCTCGTCGTCCAGCGGCAGGTGCACCAGCAGCACCAGGCGCAGCCGACGGGCGTGCGGGGCGAGCAGGTCCGGCACGGCCGAGGCGATCAGGCCGTCGATCAGCACCACGGCGTCGTCGGGCGCGGCGGCGAGCACCCCGCCCAGCGTCGCCCGGTCGGCCGGATCGGGATGCGGCCACGTGCCGGGCACCGGATGCTCGTGCACCGACCAGCCGCGCTCGCCCAGACCGGTACAGATCCGCCGGTCGTAGGAGTTGCCGCCGCTGGGCGTGGCCGGATCGTCGATGTCACCGGGCAGGACGACGTGCACCGCCCGGCCCGCTTCGGTCACAACGACCGCTCGTAGCTCGCCCAGGCGATGTGCGACTCGTGCAGGGTGACAGTGATGCCGGTCAGGTCGCGCGCCCCCGCGCCCAGCTCACCGGCGTGCACGCGTTCGACCAGCCGGTCCGCGACCGTACGGGCCAGCACCTCGGTGGTGGTGTTCACCCCGGCGAAGGCCGCCTCGTCGTCGAGGTTGCGGTAGGTCAGCTCGCTCAGCACGGCCCGCAGCTGCTCGGTGGCCAGGCCGATGTCCACCACGATCCCGTCGGCGTCCACGTCCGGCCGGCGGAACGTCGCGTCCACCACGAACGTCGCGCCGTGCAGCTTTTGGGCGGGCCCGAACACCTCACCTCGGAAACTGTGGGCGATCATCATGTGGTCCCGAACGGTCACGCTGAACACGATCACTCTCCGTCTTCGTAGGTAATGAGGTGGCAGAGCGCGGGCAGGTCGCCCGAGGTCAGTCTGGCGAGCACGTCGGGTAGCTCCGCGAAGCGCGAGGCGCCGGTGATCAACGCGTCGAAGGCCGGGTCGTCGAGCAGGTCCAGGGCGAGCGCCAGTCGGTCGGCGTAACTGCGCCGTCCCCGTCGGGCGGGTGCCACCATGCCGACCTGGCTGCTGCGCACGCTGAGTCGACCCGAGTGGAACGCCCCGCCCAGTGACACCTGCACGGGGCGGTCGCCGTACCAGCTCAGCTCGATGACGGTGCCCTCCGGGGCGAGCAGGTCCAGCGACTGTTGCAGGCCGGCGGCGGTGGCGCTGGCGTGCACGACCAGGTCCCGGTCGCCACTGGCGTCGGCCGGGTTGGCGAAGTCGACGCCGAGGGCCCCGGCGACGCCGGCCCTGCGGGCGTCGGTGTCGACCAACTCGACGTGCACGCCGGGGAACCGAGCCAGCAGCGCCGCGACGCAGCAGCCCACCATGCCCGCGCCGATCACTGTGACCCGGTCGCCGACCAGCGGCGCCGCGTCCCACAGGGCGTTGACGGCCGTCTCCACAGTGCCGGCGAGCACCGCTCGGGCGGCCGGCACACCCTCCGGCACCGGCACCACGGCACTCACCGGCACGACGTACGCGCTCTGGTGCGGGTGCAGGCAGAACACCGTTCGCCCGAGCAGCTCCGGCGGGCCCTGCTCGACGACGCCGACGCTGAGGTAGCCGTACTTCACCGGGCCGGGGAACTCGCCCTCCTGAAACGGCGCGCGCATCGTGGCGTACTGGTCGGCGGGCACCCGGCCGGCGAAGACCAGCGTCTCGGTGCCCCGGCTGACCCCGGAGTAGCGGGTCCGGACCAGCACCTCGTCGGGGCCCGGGGCGGTCAGCGACACCGGCTGGATCTCGGCCACGCCGGGTTCGCGCACCCAGCAGGCGTACGCCTCGCGGATCACCGTCGCGCACCTCAGCTCTGCTCCGGACCGAATCGATCGGCCGTGTCGGGCCCCGGTCGGGGGTTGTCGATCATAAACACGGAAGTTCGGTGCGCACAGTTCGAAGCCCGCCCGGCAGGGCCACCATTCGGACAAACGCGGCATAAGGGTGTTTTTGCCCCTATAAGCTCCCCTGGCACATTCGAACCAACGGGGGCGTGATGAGGATTTCGTGGTGGGGTAGCCGCAGGTCACGGGCGACGGCGCTGGCCGCCGTCGCGGGCGTGCTGACGGTCAACGGTCTGCTGGTGCCGGCGCCTGGCGCACCCACCCCGATCAACCCGGTACTGGCCGCCGTCGACGAGGCCATCGGCCCCGTCGACCCGGTCGCCGAGGCGCTGAGCTTCGGCGTGATGACCGAGGGCAACGCCACAGTGAACAACGACGAGAACGAGGGAACCCTCGCCGTCGGCGGCGACCTCACCTTCGGCAACTACCAGCTCGCCGGCGCGACCGCCGGATCGTTCGTGGTGCCCGGCGACGCCAACCCCACCGCCCTGGTCGTGGGTGGACGGGTCAACTTCGCCGGCAGCGTCGGCGGCAGCCGCCTCCAGGTGCTCTCCAACGGCTACGCCAAGGTCGGCAACCTGACCGGCACCTTCGTCCGCAACACCGACAACAACGGCGCCCAGGTCAACACCCGGATCCTGCCGGCGAACGACTACGACGCCTCACCCCGGGTGGAGCTGGTCACCCGGCAGCCGGTTGCCAGCGTCGGGCCGACCTCGCCGATCAACTTCGCCGGGGCGTTCGCCGCCTTCCGGGACACCACGGCCGGCCTGGCCACCTGCGACAACACAGTGGTGCTGCGGACGCCGAACGGCGACGTGCTGCCCCGCCCGATCCCGCCGGGCAGCAACGCCGTCGTCACGTTGACCCCAGGCGTGACGAACGTGCTCAACCTGACCGCCGCCGACCTGGCCAACATCCAGACCCTGACCTTCGCGAGCCAGCCGACCGCCGACACGCCACTGCTGGTCAACGTGGACACCAGCGGCGTGGGCAACACGTTCGCCTGGACCGCGCCGAACTTCGCCGGGATCGGTGGGCCGCAGGCGCGCTACGTCCTGTTCAACTTCCCGACCGCCACCGCGCTCACCCTCACCCCGAACGCCGCCACCGTCGAGGGCACCATCTACGCCCCCAACGCCAGCCTCACCGACCTCTCCTCCAGCAACACCGAGGGCAGCGTCATCACCCGTACGCTTGACCACCGCGGCGGCGAGATCCACTACTTCCCGTTCAGCACCACGCTCTCCTGCGCCGGCGCCACGCCCGCCGACATCGCCCTGATCAAGTCGTCGAACACCACGCTGATCACCAGCGTCGGTCAGCAGGTGCCGTACTCGTTCCACGTGGTCAACACCGGCGGCGTCCCGCTGACGGCCATCTCGGTCACCGACGTGCAGACCCCGCCGTCGTCGAACGCCAACCTCGGCCCGATCACCTGCGCCGCCACCACGCTCGCGCCAGGGGCTCAGACCGCCTGCACGGCCACCTACACGGTCACCCAGGCCGACCTGGACAACGGCGGCGTCACCAACGTCGCCACCGCACAGGGCAGCCCACCCACCGGTCCACCGGTCGTCTCCGACCCGAACTCCCTGACCATCCCGGCGCCGGCGCTCACCGCCGCCGTCACCGTGGTGAAGTCGTCCACCACCACCTCGATCACCTCGGTCGGGCAGCAGGTGCCGTACCGGTTCCTGGTCGCCAACACCGGCGGCCTGACCCTGACCAACGTGGCCGTCACCGACGTGCAGACACCGCCGTCGTCGAACGCCAACCTCGGCCCGATCACCTGCGCCGCCACCACCCTCGCACCCGGCGCGAGCACCACCTGCACCGCCACCTACACGGTCACCCAGGCCGACCTGGACAACAACGGCGTCACCAACGTCGCCACCGCACGGGGCACCCCGCCCGGCGGCGGTACGCCGGTCACCTCGCCGCCCTCGACGCTGACAATCCCCGAAGCCGGTCTGATCGCGGCGATCGCCATCCTGAAGACCTCGACCACCACATCGATCACCACTGTCGGGCAACAGGTTCCGTACCAGTTCCACCTGCTGAACATCGGCGGATTCACCCTGACCGGCGTGAACGTGACCGACCTGCAGACACCGCCGTCGTCAAACGCGAACCTCGGCCCGATCACCTGCGCCGCCACCACACTCGCACCGGGCGCGCAGACCCTGTGCACCGCCACCTACACGGTCACCCAGGCCGACCTGGACAACGACGGCGTCACCAACGTCGCCACCGCGCACGGCACCCCAACGGTCGGCGCACCTGTCAGCTCGACGCCCTCGACACTCACCATTCCGGAGACCGGCCTGGTCGCCTCCATCGCGATCCTGAAGACCTCCACCACCCCGTCGATCACCTCTGTCGGGCAGCAGGTGCCGTACCAGTTCCACGTCGTCAACACCGGTGGGTTCACCCTCACCGGAGTGACAGTCACGGACACGCAGACACCGCCGTCATCCAACGCGAACCTCGGCCCGATCACCTGCGCCGCCACCACCCTCGCCCCCGGCGCGCAGACCACCTGCACCGCCACCTACACCGTCACCCAGGCCGACCTGGACTTCGGCTCGGTCCGGGACAGCGCGACCGCCCAGGGCACACCACCCGGCGGTCGGCCGCCCGTACAGTCGCCGCCGGCCACCCTGACGATCCCGAGCGACGTGGTCGTGCCCGGCATCTCAGTGGTGAAGTCGTCGACCACCACGTCGATCACGGCGGTCGGTCAGCAGGTGCCGTACCGGTTCCTGGTGGCCAACACCGGCGGCGTGACGCTCAACGACGTGAACGTGACCGACGTGCAGACCCCGCCGTCGTCAAACGCCGACCTCGGCCCGATCACCTGCGCCGCCACCACCCTCGCCCCGGGCGCGAACACCACCTGCACCGCCACCTACACCGTCACCCAGGCCGACCTCGACAACGACGAGGTCACCGACGTCGCCACCGCACACGGCACACCGGCCGGCAGCGACGACCCGATCGACTCGACGCCCTCGACGCTGACCATTCCGGCGGCCGACCTGATCCGGTCGATCTCGCTGCTGAAGTCGTCCACCACCGTCTCGATCAACACGGTCGGGCAGCAGGTGCCCTACCGGTTCCTGGTGGCCAACACCGGCACCGTGACGCTGTCCTCGGTGAACGTGACAGACGTGCAGACACCGCCGTCGTCAAACGCCGACCTCGGCCCGATCACCTGCGCCGCCACCACCCTCGCGCCCGGCGCGAACACCACCTGCACCGCCACCTACACCGTCACCCAGGCCGACCTCGACAACAACGGCGTCACCGACGTCGCCACCGCACACGGCACCCCGGCCGGCAGTGACACGCCGATCGACTCGACGCCGGCGACGCTCACCATTCCGGACGCGGGAGTCATCGCCGCGATCCAGGTCGTGAAGACCTCCACGACGGTGGCGATCACCGCGGTCGGTCAGCAGGTCCCGTACCGGTTCCACGTGGTCAACACCGGTGGGCTCACGCTGACCAACGTCAACGTGACAGACGTGCAGACCCCGCCGTCCTCCAACGCCGACCTCGGCCCGATCACCTGCCCGGTCACCACCCTGGCGCCCGGCGCGAGCACCACCTGCACCGCCACCTACACCGTCACCCAGGCCGACCTCGACAACAACGGCGTCACCGACGTCGCCACCGCACACGGCACACCGCCGGGCGGGGGCGCTCCGGTCGACTCGCCGCCGTCGACACTGACCATCCCGGAGTCCGGCCTCGTCGCCGACATCGAGGTGATCAAATCGACGACCACTGTGGCGATCGCCGCGCCGGGCCAGCAGGTGCCCTACACCTTCCTGGTCGTCAACACCGGCGGTTTCACCCTCACCAACGTGACGGTCAACGACACGGTGCTGCCGCCGTCCGAGCGTGGTGTGCTCAGGCCGATCACCTGCGGTCCGCAGAACATCCCGAACGGCGCTGTGACGTTGTCACCGGGCGCCTCCATCCAGTGCCGGACGACCTACACGGTGACCGCTGAGGACTTCGCCGGCTCGTCGCTGCGCAACGTCGCCACGGCCACTGGTACGCCCCCGTTCGGACCGCCGCCGGTATCCCCACCGTCGCCCGTGGACATCCCGATCCCGCACCCGGCGATCGCCATCACCAAGTCGGTGACGCCCACAGTGGTGTCCTCGGCAGGCGATGTGGTCACGTACCGGTTCGTGGTGACCAACACCGGTACCACAGCGCTCAGCGCGGTGACCGTCGACGAGACCGACTTCTCCGGCACCGGAACGCCCGGGGCGATCACCTGCGGCACGCCGCCGGTCGCCAACGGCGCGGTCAGCCTGGCCGCCGGGACGAGCACCACCTGCACGTCGACCTACGCGGTCACCGCTGCGGACGTCGAGGCCGGCCGAATCACCAACACGGCCGTCGCGGCCGGCACGCCGCCGACCATCCCCGGCCAGGCCCCACCCGCACCGGTACGCTCCGCGCCGGCCTCCGCCGAGGTCACAGCCACCCGTGGCGCGGCGATCACCGTGGTGAAGTCGAGCAGCACCGACAAGATCGTCCGACCGGGGCAGCACGTGCCCTTCCAGTTCGTGGTCACCAACACCGGTCAGGTGTCGCTGACCGGGGTGACGATCACCGACGCGCTGACCGCGCCGGCCTCGGCTGCCAACCTCGGCCCGATCACCTGTGGTCCGGAGCGGACCCCGAACGGCTCCGTCACCCTCGCGGCCGGTGCCGCGGTGACCTGCACGGCGACGTACACGGTCGGCAAGGCCGACTACCACAACGGGTCGCTGCGCAACACCGCGACGGCGACCGGCACCCCGCCGGACGGCCCGGCGCCGGTCTCGCCCGAGTCCACCATCACCATTCCGGTGAAGGGAAAGCTCCCAGTGACCGGTACGTCGTTCCCGGCCGGGCTCTGGATGGGCGCCGGCGTGCTGGCGGTGCTCCTGGGCGCGGCGCTGCTGCTGGTCGTCCGGCAGCGCAGGATCCGCGCCTAGCGCGGACCTGATCGCGGGGGTCGGACCGGAGGCGAACCGGTCCGGCCCTCGCGGCACGTCACCGCCACCGCGTCGCGCCCGGCCGCCTCGCTCCGAGGCCATCCGGTCGGACCACGGTGCGGCGGACCGCCCCCTGGGATGCCGCAGCCGGGCATCCGTCGGCCAGCTACCTCATTGATACCGTGGGTCACGAAGGGCTGGCCGCTGTGACTGCCCGTCCATGTGCTTCGGCTTGCGCCGTGGCGGCGTCCGGAGGTCCGCTCCCCCGGTGACCGACAGGCGACAGGTGTCCGAGCTGGTGTGAGCCTTGACGTCGGGCCGCCGCTGGGTTCGAGGGCCAGGAGCGGGCCGAGACGAGAAGGATGGAGCAGTACATGATCGTTCCGCAGGGGTTCCGCGCGGTGGTCGCGAACGCCGGGCTCAAGGATGACGAGGACGACTTCGCCGCCCTGGTCTCCGAGGTGCCAGCGGTCAGCGCCGCGGTGTTCACCCGCTCCCGGTTCGCCGGCCCCAGCGTCCTGCTCAGCCGTTCGGCGGCGTCGACATCGTCCGCCCGCGGCGTCGTGGTGCTCTCCCGCAACGCGAACGTGGCCACCGGCAAGGAAGGGCTGGAAAACGCCCGCGAGGTGCGGTCCACAGTGGCTCGCACCGCCGGGCTGGACGACGACGAACTGCTCATCGCCTCGACCGGGGTGATCGGGAAGCAGTATCCGATGCCGAGGGTGCGACAGCGCCTGGCCGAGCTTCGGTGGCCCTTTCCGCCTGCCGATTTCGACCGGGTCGCCCGGGCGATCATGACCACCGACACCACGCCCAAGGTGGTGCGGGCCAGCTGCGGAGCGGCGAGCATCGTCGGCGTCGCGAAGGGCGTCGGCATGATCGAACCGAACATGGCGACCCTGTTGACCTTCTTCTGTACCGACGCCCGCATCGAGCCGGCCGACCTGGACCGGGTGTTCCGGTCGGTCATCGCCCGCACTTTCAACGCGGTCAGCATCGACACCGACACCTCCACGAGTGACACGGCGGCGGTCTTCGCCAACGGCCTGGCCGGGCCGGTCGATCTGGACGAGTTCGAACAGGCGTTGTATACGGTCGCGCTGGATCTGGTGCGGATGGTCGCCCGCGACGGCGAGGGCGCCAGCAAACTCATCGAGGTCCGGGTCAGCGGTGCCCGGGACGGCGAGCAGGCCAAGTGGGTGGGCAAGGCCGTCGTCAACTCGCCGCTGGTGAAGACAGCCGTGCACGGCGCGGACCCGAACTGGGGCCGGGTAGCCATGGCGGTCGGCAAGTGCGAGGACGACGAAGACATCGACCAGCAACGGGTCCGGATCGGCTTCGGCGGTATCGAGGTGTATCCGGCGCAGGCCACCGAGGAGACGCTGGTTCGGCTGCGGCGCCACCTCGAAGGCGACGACGTGGTGATCGAGGTCGACCTGGGTATCGGCGCCGGCGCCTTCACCGTGTACGGGTGCGACCTGACCGACGGGTACATCCGGATCAACGCTGACTACACCACCTGAACGGCGGCGCGTCCGGGGCTACTGGTGCTTGTCGGGCCTGGCCGGGCGGGCGCGGACGTGCAACCGCTCCCCCTGCGGCCCGAAGAGACTGAGGGCTTCGGCGGTGCCGGGGCCGGGGTTGAAGAAGAGGTGCGGGATGCGGGTGTCGAACTCGGCCACCTCTCCCGGGGTCAGCGTCAGATCGCGGTCACCGAGCAGCAGGCGTAGCCGGCCGGAGAGCACGTAGAGCCACTCGTACCCCTCGTGAGCCTGCGGGATTCGGCCCCCGGCGGACGGGTCCGGCGGGAAGATCTGCTTGAAGGCCTGGACACCGCCCGGTCGGCGGGTCAGCGGCAGGTACGTCACGCCGTGGATGACTATCGGTTTGGGGCGTACCCGGGGGTCGCCGGTGGCGGGGGCGTCGACCAGTTCGTCCAGCGCCACCTGGTAGGCCCTCGCCAGCGGGAGCAGTAACTCCAGGGTGGGGCGACGGCTCCCGGACTCCAGCCGGGACAGGGTGCTCACCGAGATGCCGGTCAGGTCGGCGAGCTGGGTCAGCGTGGTCCCGCGTTGGTGACGTAGGGCACGCAGCCGGGGGCCGACGGCCGCCAGGGCGGCGCTGTCCTCGTTTGCCATAACGGCAAGGATAGTTGCCACCCTGCCGGCGGCGACGGATGGTGGGCGCAGCCGACGAAGCAAGAGGGAGATACCGGTGGACGAGACATACGACGTGGTGGTGGTGGGCGGCGGCGCCGCAGGGCTCAGCGGGGCCCTGGCGCTGAGCCGGGCCCGACGGTCGGTGCTGGTGATCGACTCCGGTGAGCCGCGCAACGCGCCGGCCGACCGGGTGCACAACTACCTGGGCCGGGAGGGAACGCCGCCGGGCGAGCTGCTCGCGATCGGACGGGCCGAGGTGGCCGGGTACGGCGGGCAGTTCCGCACCGGACGCGTGCGGGCGGCGACCCGGGACGACGACGGGTTCCGGCTGAGCGTGGACGGCGGGGACTCGGTGCGGGCCCGCCGGCTGCTGGTGACCACCGGTCTGACCGACGAACTGCCCGACGTGCCCGGCCTGGCCAAGCGGTGGGGTCGTGACGTGCTGCACTGCCCGTACTGCCACGGCTGGGAGGTTCGGGACCGCCGCATCGGCGTCCTGGCGACCAGCCCGCTGAGCGTGCACCAGGCCGAGATGTGGCGACAGTGGAGCTCCAGCGTGCTGCTCCTCCTGCACGACTCCCCCGCACCCGACGCGGAGACCGCCGAGCGGCTCGCCGCCCGCAGCATCGCTGTGGTGCCCGGCCCGGTCGCCGCGGTGGAGGTGACCGACGACGCGCTGACCGGTGTACGGCTCGCCGACGGCCGGGTGGTGGCGCTCGACGCGATAGTGGTGGCGACGCGGCTGACCCCCCGCTCCGACGTGCTGGTGGGGCTCGGTCTGGCCCCGGAGGAGGTGATGATGGGTGAGCACGTCATCGGCGCCCAGATCTCCGCCGACGCCACCGGCGCGACGACCGTCCCGGGTGTCTGGGTGGCGGGCAACGTGGCCGACATTCGCGGTCAGGTGATCACGTCCGCCGGGGCCGGCCTGAACGCGGCGGCGGCGATCAACGCCGATCTCATCGCCGAGGAGACCCGGGACGCGGTGGCCGCGTACCGGCAGTTGGTGGCCACGACGTTCGAGGAGCCGGCGTGGGAGGAGCGCTACCAGTCCCGGCCGTCGGTCTGGAGTGGCCGACCGAACCCGCAGCTGGTCGCCGAGGTCACCGATCTGGCCCCGGGGCGCGCGCTGGACGTGGGCAGCGGCGAGGGCGGCGACGCGGTGTGGTTGGCCGAGCGCGGCTGGCAGGTGACGGCGGTGGACATCTCCAGCACGGCGTTGAGCCGGGCCGCCGCGCACGCCGAGGCCGCCGGCGTGGGCGATCGGATCGAGTTCACCCACGCCGACCTGCGGGACAAGCCGCCCACCGAGGAGGCGTACGACCTGGTGTCCGCGCAGTTCATGCACCTGCCCCCGGCGCAGCGGCGGGAGTTGTTCGGCCGGCTGGCCGCGGCGGTGGCACCGGGCGGTGTCCTGCTGATCGTCGGGCACCACCCGTCGGATCTGTGGGGGTCGGCGCACCGGATGCACATGCCGGACATGATGTACACCGCTCAGGACGTGGCCGCCGATCTGGAGCCGGCCCACTGGGAGGTGCTGGCGGCTGAGGAACGCTCCCGCCTCGTCACCAACCCGAACGGCGAGGACATCACCCACCACGACGCGGTCCTGGTGGCCCGCCGACGCTGACCTCGCGCCGAGGTGACCTGCGTCGATCATGGAGTTGTGGTGGATGACAAAGGTGGTGGAGCACCACCTTTCCGGCACCGCGAGTCGATGATCGGCGCGGGATCGGGGGAACGCGGGACGGCAACGTGAGAGGTGGTGGGGCAGGACTTCGCATGAGGTCCGGTCGGCGGTAGCGTTGCGCCACACTGACGGCCCGTGGGGCAGGCGACCGCCGACCCTGACGCCCCGATCGTACGGAGGATGGTGCATGTCCATCGGCGCTGAGCCGCACGCAGCACGCGACGATGCGGCCTCCCGGCCGAGCTTCGAGCTCGCCCTGCGCGGATACGACAAACGCCAGGTGGACCGGCACCTGGAGCAGCTCGACGGCCAGATAGCCATGCTGAGCGGAGAGCACGGGCGCTCCGCCGTCCGCGTCCGTGAACTGACCGCCGAGGTGCAGCGGCTACGCGCCGAACTGGCTGAGCTTCAGGAGCAACCCGTGCAGGTGGACCGCGCTTCGTTCCACGATCTGGGCCCGATGGTCGGCGAGATCATGGCGCTCGCCGAAAAGCAGGCCGGCATCATCACCGAGTCGGCCACCGACCGGGCCAACGAGCTGCGCAGCGAGTCCGAGCGGATCCTCGCCGACACCCGTGAGCGGGCCGCGCAGGCACGTCAGGATCTGGCCGAGGAGCTGGCCGCCCGGCGGGCCGAGCAGGAGCAGGCGCACGAGGAACGGCGCACCCACGCCGAAGCTGAACTGACAGCGATCCGCGAGCACGCCGAGCAGTTACGGGCCGACGGTGAGGCCGCGCACGAACGCGCCCAGCACGAAGCCAAGCGGATCACCGAGCAGAGCGCACAGCAGCTCAACCAGACCCGGGTGGCCGCCGACGCGCTGATGAAGTCGGCCCGTACCCAGATCCAGCAGGAACTCCAGTCGGCCCGCTCCAAGCACCAGCAGGAGATGGCCCAGTGGCAGGCCACCGTGGAGCGAGAGGTCAACGAGCGGCGTACCGCCGCCGAGCAGGACATCGCCGAACAGCAGGCCGCCGCCGAGCAGGAGTTGGCCGAGGAGCGCAGCGCGACCGAGCAGCAGATCGCCGCGCTGCTGGCCGAGGCGCAGCAGCACGTGACCGAGCTGCGCAACCGCGCCGACGAGCAGGCCGCCAGCCATCAGCAGCAGCTCGCCGCCCTGCAGAAGGAGCTTGAGGAGCGCCGGCAGGAGGCCGCCGAGCTGAACGCCGAGCTGGACACCGGCCGCCAGCAGCTCGCCGAGATCCGCCAGGAGGGCGAGACGCTGGAGAACGAGCTGTCCCGAATGCAGCAGCGACTCGGTGAGGTCCGCCGGGACCTGACCGCCGAGAGTGCCCGGTTGGACGAGGCCCGGCGTGCCGGGGACTCCGCCGAGCGGCACGCCAAGGATGTCCGCGCCCGCGTACAGCGGGAGGCGAAGCGGGTGGCCGACCTCGCCGCCGCCGCGGTCATGGCCGCGGCAGCCGGCGGTACCGAGACCGCTGAGTACCCGATGGTGGGTTCCCGCTCCAGCGCCGACCGGCCCGCCCCGGAGCGGGTAGGCGTCGAGCGGCTCACCGTCGAGCGCGTGGGCGTCGACCGGTACTCCGCCGAGCGACCCGCCGTGGACGACGCGGACGCCGATCGCGCCACCGCCGACCGCGCCCCGCTCAACGCCGCGCCTGCCGACCGGAGCCCGGTCCAGAGCGGCTACGCCGACCTGACCCCGGTAGGCCAGGCCAACGGCGACCGGTCCCCGACCGAGCAGGCGAACGGCGACCAGGCCCCAGCCGAGCAGGTGAACGACGAGCATGCTGGCGCACCGGCGGTGGCGGACGAGTCGGTGGCCTCCGACCGTACGGCAGCCCGGGACGTGAGCGCCGACGACGCCGAGCCGACCTTCCCTCGGCACATCGGCACTGACGCACCGACGCCCGTACCGTTCCTCGCCTTCGGGCAGCCGGCCAGCGAGAACGGCGCCGTCCGGCACTGACCTCAGCGGCGATCGAACCCGGGCCCGAAGCGAATCCGCGCGGGCCCGGGTCCCGTCCCCGCCGATCTTGCGATTTCGGTCGCCGAGATGCGCGGAATGCCCCCTACGTCGCGACAGTAAGTGCAAGATCGCGGAATGGGGGCGGCCCGGGCGGATTCTGCGCGGAACCGGGTCGCGGTGCCCGTTTGAGCTGGCAGGCTGGGCTGGCCGCCGCGCACCAGCGGTGGCCGCCGGCCTGGCCGGTGACCGAGAGGAGCGCCCGGTGACCGACCAACCGGAGGAGTTCGACCTGCTCGTCGTCGGTGGCGGCAAGGCCGGCAAGACGTTGAGCATGGACGTCGCCCGATCCGGGCAGCGGGTCGCCATGGTCGAGCGCGGCATGATCGGCGGTAGCTGCATCAACGTCGCGTGCATCCCGACGAAGGCCCTGGTGACCAGCGCGCGGGCTGCCCGCCAGTTGCGGGACGCGTCGGCGCTCGGCCTGACGGTGGAGGGTGGCCGGGTCGACATCGACCTGTTGCGCGCGCACAAGCAGGACGTGGTCGAGGGGATGGTCGCCGCCAACCGGCAGCAGTTTCTCGACTCCGGCCTGCACCTGGTGATCGGCGAGGCCCAGTTCGTCGGCCCACGAACCGTACGGGTGGCACTCGCCGACGGCGGCGAGCGACTGTTACGCGGCAGCGACGTGGTGATCAACACGGGCACCCGCCCCCACCTGCCGTCGGTGCCCGGGATGGCCGAGGCCGGGGTGCTCACCAGCGACGAGTTGCTGCACCTGGACCGGCTGCCGGCCCGGCTGGTGGTGCTCGGCGGCGGCACCGTCGGGGTGGAGTTCGCGCAGATGTTCGCGCTGTTCGGCAGCGCTGTGACACTGGTGGAGGGTGGTCCACGGCTGCTCACCCGCGAGGACCCCGACGTCAGCGACGCGGTGACGCGCGTCTTCCTCGATGACGGCATCGACGTACGGGTGGGTGTGGCGGTCGCGCGGGTCGACCGGGAGGCCGATGACTCGCTGCGGGTGACGCTGGACGACGGCAGCGTGGTGATCGGGGATGACGTGCTGGTGGCGGCCGGCCGGGAGCCGGTCACCGACGGGCTCGGCCTGGACGTGGCCGGCGTACGACTCAGCGAGCGGGGCTTCGTCGACGTCGACGAGCACCTGCGCACCAGCGCCGAGCGCACCTGGGCGGCCGGGGACGTCGCCGGCAGCCCGCAGTTCACCCACGTCTCGTTGGACGACTACCGAATCATCCGGGCGAACCTCGCGGGAGGCCAGCGCAGCACCGCCGACCGGCTGATCCCGTACACCGTCTTCACCACCCCGGAGCTGGCGCGGATCGGGCTGACCGAGACCGAGGCGCGCCGCGCCGGGTACGACATCCAGGTCGCCCACCTGCCGGTCGCCGCCATCCCCCGGGCGCGCACCCTGCGTCAGACCCAGGGCATGTGGAAGGCGGTCGTCGACACCAGCACCGACCGGATCCTCGGCGCGGCGCTGCTCGGCGCCGAGGCCGGTGAGGTGATCACCTCGGTGCAGATGGCCATGCTCGCCGGGATGCCGTGGACCGCCCTTCGGGACGCGATCATCACCCACCCGACCATGACCGAGGGTCTCAACCTGCTCTTCGCCTCGATGAAGGCGAGCCCGGTCCGCTGAGCGCCGCGCGGCCCAGCCCCGCAGCGGCGAAGCGGCTACCCGGCGATCTCGTCGCGTACCCGTCGTTGGAAGGCGCGGGCCTGCGCACCGGTGGGCGGCGGCCCGCCGTGCCGCGCGGCGACCGCCTGACGGATCACCTCGGCCGGGTCGCCGGCGTCGATCAGCCGCTGCCCGGCGGCCACCTTCGCGAGCCAGACGCCGTCGCGGTGGCGCACCAGTGACCGGCAGGCGCCGAGTACGGCGTCCTCGGTGCCGGGCGCGGGTTGGTCGGCCGGCGGTGTGGGCAGGGCGAGCCACCAGGACAGCGCCTCGATGAGCAGGCGGCGCAGGTCGGCCGGGGCGAGGTCGGTGAAGGCCTCTCCGGCCGGCGGGCCGAGCAGTGGGAGTCCACTCTGCTGCAGGATGCTGCGATCGAGGCCGTACCAGAATCGGCCGTCGGCGGCCGGGCGGTCGGCGGGGTCGAGGGTGCGCCGGAACGGCATGCCGGCCCCGGTGTTCAGTTCGACCTCGAAGCCGGGCTCCGGGGTGCCGGAGGCGGCCACCGCCCGGTCGTAGACGACCAGTTCCAGTCCGCGCGCGGGGCAGGGCAGCGCCTCGTGCCGTAGCCGGGCGACCAACGTTTGCTTGGCGGTGTCGGTGAGCGGCCCGGCGCTGAGCAGCGCCACGTCCACGTCGCTGCGGCCTGGCTGGTACGCCCCGAGCCCCACCGAGCCGGCCGCGTACGCGCCGACCAGGTCGTCGCCGAGCACGTCCCGGGCGGTGCTGATCAGCTCGTCGAGGTAGCGCTGAAGATCGGAGTCCACGGGCCATCATGACGCACGGGTCGGAGCCCGGGCGGGGCTACCCCGCGTAGAGCAGCAGCAGACCGGCGACGGTGTAGGCGACCATCAGTGCCAGCAGGGGTAGTTGGCCGGCCACCGCCCGGGCCCGGGGGAACAGGTACAGGGCGCGGTCGTGGGCGAGCAGCGTGCCGAGCAGGTGTCCGAGGATGATGACGGTGATCTGGAGGGTCGCCACCCCGGAGGGCGTGATCAGCGCGGTCTGCGGTTCCCAGTCGGCGGTGCCGAGCCAGTTGGCGCCGGTGCCCAGGGGGTCGGAGAGCAACGCGACGGTGCGCTGGCCCTCCAGGATCAGTAGCGAGTAGTAGTGCGCGACCACGTACCCCACAGCGATCGGCACGATGGAGTGGGCGATCTCGCCCGGCACCCCCCGGGCCTCGGCGGCGTCGGCGCGACCGATGCGCGTCGCGGCACCGGTGGCGGCGAGGTACGCCACAGCGACGGCGGCGATGACGAGGCTCAGACCGGCGCTGCCGGTGACCGCCGGGTGCAGGCCGTTCTCCTGGCTGAAGCGCAACCAGCCCGGCGCGTTGGAGAGGCTGTCGAACATGGTCGAGCCGAGCAGCACGATCACCACGGCGACCAGCCCGGGGCGGGGTCGCAGGCCGGCGATCCCGTCGAGTGGGTTGCGCCAGACCAGCACGCCGTCGGCGGCCCGGCCGAGCGGGGCGAGTTGACCGATCACTGTGCTGTACGCCTCGAACGGGTCGGCGTGGTCGAACCAGCCGGCGCCGAACAGCACCGCGCCGGCCAACAGGACCACCGCGTATCCGGCCAGCCAGGCGGTGATGACCGGCAGGGTGGCCCGGTCGGGGGCGACGAGTTCCAGCCAGACGAACCCGAACAGTGTGGCGGCGGCCGGCCACCATCCGACGCTGTCGGGCAGTTCACGGAGCCCACGGTTCGGGTCGCGCCGCGTCGCCAGCGCCGCGAGCAGGTGCACGGTGCGCAGCGGGTTGACCGCCCGCCAGATCGGGCCGAGCAGCAGCGACAGTGGGGCCAGCCCGACCCAGAGCAGCACGTAGAGCGCGCCGGCGGTCGGGTTGTCAGCGGTGTCGGGCCCGCCCAGCAGACCGAGGCAGAACCAGGCGGCGGCGAGCAGGCCGAGCCCGCGCAGCGCCCACCGCAACGCGGACGCGTCGACGAGTCGGGCGAGCCACTGCGGCACCGGGCGACCGCCGGTGGCGTCCCGGTCGAGCCGGGGTTCGCGCCAGAGCAGGCCCAGCGCCACGAACGTGACGACGAGGGTCAGCGCGGCGGCGACGACGAGCTGCGGCAGCGTGATCGGCAGGTCCTGACGGCCACCGACGCCGTGTGCCAGCAGCGTGGGAGCGACCGTCATCTCGTTCAGCGGACGACGAGCTGGAAGAGCACCAGCTCGGACTCGTGCGTCTCCACCTCGAACAGCCCGGTCTTGTCGGCGCGGAACTCCACCGAGCCGGGCGTGCCGGCCGGCAGGCGGGCGCCCAGGTCGTAGCCGTGCACGTGCAGTTCGTCGGCCACGTCGGAGGTGACGGTGATCCGAACCATCTGACCCTTACTGACGGTGACCCGTCCAGTGGGCGGATCGACCCGCTTCTTCGCGATCGTGACGGTGATCTGTTTGTCCACCGCGTCGGTGCTGGCGGAGGCGCTGGGCGTGCCGGTGGCCGTCGGGGTCGACGCGGTGGGGGTGGCCCCCGACGGGGCGACGGACGTGGGTGCCGGCGAGGGGGTCGCCACCGAGGGGTCGTCGTCCTGCCCGCAACCGGCGAGGAGCAGGGCGCCGAGGGTGGCGGCGGCGAGGGTGGCGGCGGTCCGGGCGGCGGGGGTACTGACGAACACGGGCGAACTCCGAACGACGCGAGGGGGACGGGTGTCGGGTTGATCGTCGGGGAGGAGAACTCTACGTCTTGTTCGGTGCGGGGGAAATGACCATGATGAACGAATGCGATCGAAGCTGGTCACTGTGCGTGAGGTTCTGAGCCGTGTCGTGGCTGCGCTGGCGGCGACAGTGGTGGTGTCGCTGCTGCTGCCCGTCGCCCCGGCGTCCGCGCACGGCCAGCTGGCGACCTCCACCCCGCTGAAGGGCACTGTCGTACGCGAGCCACTGACCCGGTTGGCGTTGTACTTCACCGAGAAGCCGGCGTCCAACGCGCACTTCGCCATCAGCGGTCCGGACGGGTCGCGAGTGGACAACGGGTGGTCCTACGGTGAGCCGAAGCGACTGGACAAGCCGGTCACCGAGTACTTCATGGTCAACGGTGTGTTCGAGCCACGGCTCTACCACACCGGCTTCCCGGCGATGGTGACCGTCGCGCACTGGCCGGCGAAGGGCCGCTACACCGCCAGCTACCTCTCGGTCGCCTCGGACGGTGAGGCGGTGCGGGGCGAGGTGACCTTCGACTACCAGGGCCCGGGCACGCCGGCCCCGGCCGGTTGGTCGGTGCCCACGGCGGGGCCGGATCCGGCGCTGCTCGCCCAGGCCGAGGGCGAGGGCTCGACCAATCCTGGGGCCACCGGCAGCTCCGTCGCCCCCACCGGCGCTGCGGCGAGCGAGCCGGCTGACGCCGCGAAGGAGCAGCGCGACGGCGGGTTCCCGGCCTGGTTGGTCCCGGCCCTGATCGTCGTCGTGGTCTCGGCGATCGTGCTGGTGGCGGCTCGCCGTCGGCCCTCGGTACGCGGAGCCTCCACTGCGGACAGTCGGTCCGCCGGCGGCGCGGGCCGAGGCGGAGCCGCAACCCGCAAGTCCGCCAACCCGACTCGGAAGACCGGCAATCGGAGCGGTGGCCCGCAGCGGCGCGGACGGCGGTAGGCCGGCGCAATAGTCGGGCATTCTTCGCGTACTATCGCGAACTTTCGCACGGACATTGGGAACTTTTGATGTATCGAGGCGAAGCCATGGACAGTCCAATCGAAACGCCTTAATGTTCCGAGCCATCCACCCGGTGTTTCCGCAATGTCACTCGTCGGCGTCGAGGACGTTACGGAGCCGGGCCGACGGTCATCGTCACCGCTGATCCACGCCGGCCGTCGGACACTCCACTGCCTCCTGGAGGAACGATGGGCACACGCCTGCTACGCCGACTCCACCATCCCGTCCTGGGTGCGCTGACACTCGTCCTCGCCGCCGGTCTCTGGGCCGTCCCCGCCAACGCCGCCCCCGCGCAGGAACCGGGCGTCACGCTGCGCGTCTTCGACGTGCAGGTGCCGCTGTCCGAGCTGTGCACGCTCAAGCCCGCCCAGACCCCGAACGTGGACAAGCTGATGTCCACGGTCAACTGGACCTCGGCGGCCGACTTCGGCTTCGAGGACAACTTCGTCTCGCAGGTGCTCGGCAACATCACCACCACCCAGGCCGGCAGCTACACCTTCCGGCTCAGCAGCGACGACGGCTCCAAGCTGTCGATCGACAACGCCGTGGTGATCAACCACGACGGGCTGCACGGCGCGACCCCGCCGAAGGAGGGCACGGTCACCCTCACCGCCGGCCTGCACCCGCTGCGCATCGACCACTTCGAGCGTGGGGGCGGGCAGCAGATCACGCTGGAGTGGAAGACCCCCGGTTCGTCGACCTTCGTGGTCGTACCGAACTCTGCGCTGAGCACCGACGCCGGCGTGGTCCGGGTGACAGCACCCGGACGCAAGGAGTGCGAGGGGGTCTCCGACACCCCCGGCGACGGCCTGCCGCTGACCGGCGTGCACCCCGGCTACACAGTGACCAACCTGCGGCCCAGCGGCTTCCAGCCGAAGGTCACCGGCATGGACTGGCTGGCCGACGGCCGGCTGGTCATCAGCACCTGGGGCGGCAGCGACCAGTCCGGCAGCTCGCAGGACGGCGAGGTCTGGATCCTCGGCAACACCGGTGGGTCGACAACCCCGGGCAACGTGACCACCAAGAAGATCGCCGGCGGCCTCAAGGAACCGATGGGGCTAAAGATCGTCGACGGGGTGGTCTACGTGACCGAGAAGCAGCGGTTGACCCGGCTGGTGAACACCGGCGGTGACGAGGCGGCCGAGCGCCTCGAGACGGTGGCCACCTGGCCGTACGGCGGCAACTTCCACGAGTTCGCGTTCGGCCTGCTCTACCAGGACGGGTTCTTCTACCTGAACCTGTCGGTGTCGATCAACTCCGGCGGCGCCACCACCAACCCGCAACCGGCCACCAACCGCGGCACCACCCTCAAGGTCAACAAGGACACCGGCGCGGTCAGCTACGTCGCCGGCGGCCTGCGGACGCCACACGGGATCGGCTGGGGCCCGGAGGGCGGCATCTTCGTCACCGACAACCAGGGCGGCTGGCTGCCCTCGTCGAAGCTGGTGCACGTCAAGCAGGGCCGGTTCTTCAACCACTTCACGAACCCGGCGGGCCCGTTCGACACCGCTACGGTCACGCAGCCGGTGCTCTGGATGCCGCAGAACGAGATCGCCAACTCGCCCAGCACGCCGCTCTACCTGACCAGCGGTCGCTACGCCGGCCAGTTCGTCATCGGTGACGTGACCTACGGCGGCCTGCAACGGGCGAACGTGGAGAAGGTCAACGGCGAGTACCAGGGCGCGCTGTTCCGGCTCACCCAGGGCCTGGAGGCGGGCGTCTCCGAGGTCAACGTCGGCCCGGACGGCGCGATCTACGTCGGTGGGCTCGGCGCGGGCGGCAACTGGGGCCAGACCGGCAAGCTGTCGTACGGCCTGCAGAAGCTCACCCCGAACACCGCCACCACGTTCGAGATGCTCGCGATGCGCGCCACCACTACCGGCTTCGAGGTGGAGTACACCCAGCCGGTGTCGGCGGCGACCGCCGCCGAGCTGGCCGCGCGCTACAAGCTCAAGCAGTGGCGGTACGTGGCGACGTCGAACTACGGCGGCCCGAAGATCGACGAGGAGACGCTGACCGTCACGTCGGCCACCCTCTCGGCGGACGGCAAGAAGGTCAGCCTCACGGTGCCCGGTCGCAAGGCCGGCCGGGTGGTGCACCTGCGCTCGCCGCGCCCGTTCACCTCCACCAGCGGCGAGTCTCTGTGGAGCACCGAGGCGTGGTACACGCTCAACTCGATCCCGGGCAGTCCCCCGCCACCGACCGGCGGCACCATCACCGGCGTCGGCGGCAAGTGCCTGGACGTCGACAACTCGGGCACCGCCGACGGCACGAAGATCCAGCTCTGGACCTGCAACGGCACCGCCGCGCAGTCGTGGACGAAGGTCGGCGACACGTACCGGGTGCTGGGCAAGTGCCTGGACATCGACAACGCCGGCACCGCCAACGGCACGAAGATCCAGCTCTGGACCTGCAACGGCACCGGCGCGCAGGTCTGGCAGCCGCAGGCGGACGGGTCGATCCGCAACCCGCAGTCCGGCAAGATCATGGAGGCCGCCGGCGGTAGCAGCGCCGACCGCACCCAGATCCAGCTCGGCACGTACGCGGGCGGCGCACACCAGAAGTGGGTGGTCAGCAGCGGGGTAACCGGCTGACCTCGGACGAAGGGGTGCGGCCTGACCGGCGGGTCAGGCCGCGCCCCGCCCCGTCCGTGGTGCGAGGAACGCCGCTCAGCGGAACAGCACCGGCCGGTTCCCCCGGGCGCCGACGAGCTGGCCCCGGATGTTGATGTCCTCGATCGAGTCGGTCTCCCACACGCCCCGGGTGGTCAGGTCGGTCATCACCCCGTCGCGCCAGAGGAACGGGCGCCACGCCGCTGTGGTGGTGCTCTGGCCCACCACAGTGCCCCGGTCGTTGATCGCGGTGGCGCGGCTCCAGTAGCCACCGAGCGTGCCGAGGTCGGTCAACGTCCCATTCTGCCAGCGGAACGCCCGCCCGTTCGCCGCGCCCACCACCTGGCCCCGGTTGTTGACCCCGACGGCCTCGCTGCCGATCTGGGTGAAGACGCCGTTGCGCAGGAGACCGCCGACGCAGGTGCACGGGTAGTCCTGCGGCGGCACGTTGAACCCGCCCACCACGTCGCCCGCGTTGTTGACGTCGGCGGTGAACTCGTAGAAGTACTCCAGGCCCAGGTCGGTGAAGACACCGTCGCGCCACAGGAAGCGGTGCGGCATCTCGCCGGCCGGTTCGCTGGTGCCGAGCACCTGCCGCCGGTCGTTGACGCCGATCGCCACGCTGTTCTCCCCGCCCAGGGTGCCCAGGTCGTGGAGCTGACCGTCGCGCCAGAGCACCGCGCGGGTCAGGTAGTCCGAGCCGAAGGAGGTGATCGCCACGTCACCGAACTCGTTGACGTCCACGGCGCTGGAATCCGTGTCGCCCGGCAGCACGCCCAGGTCGGTGATGACACCGTGGCGCCAGAGCACTGCGTGCCGGGCTCCGCTGGCGACGGTGCTCCAGCCGACGATGTCGCCGCGGTCGTTCATCGCCGTCGCAGCGCCGTCACCCCCGCTCAGGGTGCCGAGGTCGACGACCCGATAGCTGTGCGGGGACGCGGTGGCGGGAGCGGGAGCGAGGGTGATCAGCACGACGACTGTCGTCGCTGCGGTCAGCAGGGGACGCGGGGACACCATGGACGCCAAGGGGGACGCTCCTCGGATCGGAGCGGCGACGATCCGGCGGACGGGCGCGGGACCACCACCACTGCGCGTTCGATCGGTAACGCACAGTAGATCCGGTGTCGTGGCGGCGCGCCAGGGACCGAACGGTCACCGACGCCCGAGGCGCGCGGCGGTGGGGGCGTCGGTCAGGGACCGTGCGGCAGCGGTTGCGCCAGTGCCCGCAGGTCCGCCGGGAGTTGGGCCAGGGCGTCCTCGAACTCGCGGTGCCCGACCACCCGGTGCATCGTCTGGAGCACGGCGCGGGTGCCGCGCTCGGCGGCCGGACGGTCGATCCCCGCGCGGTCGGCCACCCGGCGCAGGAACTCGTCGTAGCCGAACGGTTCCGGCGGCTCGGCGGCCTTGACCAGCAGCGGGCTCAGCTCGCCGGCCAGGTGGGGGGCCAACGCGCCCGCCTCCCCGCCGCTGAGCCGCTCGGTGAGGGTCCGCAGGACCGCCTCGGTGAGCGGGCGTGCCTGCTCCGGCGGGAGACCCGCCCGTGCCGCAACCTTGTCGACGAACGCCAGCTCGGCCATGCCCCCGCCCTTCGCTTTCGGAAACGCGTGGCTACCCGGGCCCACCGGCAGCAAACCCGGCGGCCGCAGCGGGAATGGTTCTGCTGGTTGCTCCGCGCGGTGCCGCCCGCTTCTCGTACGGTGAGGTCGGACCGGGAACCCGACGGCTGCCCGACGGCGGCCCGTGCCGCAGGAGGAGCAGATGGCCCTCGACCTGCCCGACGTGATCGACCGGTACTTCCGGGCCGTCAACGACCGGGACCTGGACGCCTTCGTCGCCTGCTTCGCGGACACCGCGAGCGTCGCCGACGAGGACCGCCTGTACGACGGGCGGGCCTCGATCCGCGCCTGGCGGCAGAAGACGATGGACGCCTACTCGTACACAGCGGAACCGGTCCGGGTCACGTCGCAGGCGGGCGACTCGTACCTGGCCATCACCCGGGTGTCCGGTGACTTCCCCGGCAGCCCGATCGAGCTGCGGTACCGGTTCACGCTGCGCGACGGGCTGATCGGCGCTCTGGACATCCGTCCCTGACGGCGAGTGCCGCCGCCGGGGCCGCGACGCTGGTCGGGCCGGCCCGCAGGTGATCAACCGCCGAACGGACGAGACAGTCAAGCGGGCAGTGGGTGACATGATGTGGCGACAACGGCTGTCGCTACGAGAAGGGTTCCTGCTGCCCGATGGCGCACTTCGAGGCTCGCACGCCCACGACACCCGCGCGGAACGCGGTGCCGCTGGCCGGGCAGCCGCATCGGGCGGGCTGATGCCGGGCGAGCGACGGGAGACCGTGGCCGAGCAGAGTGTCCCCACCCACGCCGCGGACACCATGGCGTATCAGGTCGCTACCGACATACGAGCGCTGCGCGCGTTCGTCAGCGCCGGGGCGCTGGCCCGTGGCCTGTCGGCCGAACGGGCGGAGCTGTTGACGCTGGCGGTCAGCGAGCTGGCCACCAACACGTTGCAGCACACCACCGGCGGCGGCTGGGTGCGGCTCTGGGCCGAGTCGGGTCAGCTGTTCTGCGACGTGGTCGACCAGGGGCCGACGCGGGCGTTCGGCCGGAGCATGCCGGCCGCCGATTCGGTACGGGGTCGCGGGCTGGCCATCGTGGAGCAGATCTGTGACGAAGTCGCCGTGCTCGCCAGTCCCGGGGAGACAGTCGTACGGATTCGCCTGGGTCTGTGAACGTCGGCGGCGATCCACCCCCGTCCGCGCCGGGTTGGCTGCCACAATGCGGACAGCCCGGGCCGACGGTGGCACCGGGGTCGGACAGAACGGGAGGACGCCACCATGCCGGACAGCGCACGCGAGGCTGAACTGCTCGACGCCGAGCGCACCCTGCAGGCCGCCCAACGGGCCGGTGACGTCGCCGCCCTCGATCAGTTGCTGGTCGACCAGCTGATCGCCATCGGCCCGGACGGGCGTACCCACAGCAAGCAGGATGACCTGGCCGCTCACCGGGATCGCCGCACGGTCGTCGAGGAGTTGGTGGAGGAGGAGTTGGACCTGCTCGTCGTGGGCAAGACGGGGGTGACGTTCTTCCTGGGCCGGGTGTCCGGCTTTTCCGAGGGGGCGCCGTTCGCGGCGCGGCTGCGCTACACCCGGACGTGGGTCCACGACGACCCGCACGGCTGGCGGGTCCTGGCCGCACACATCAGCCCGGTCTGACTCAACTGCCGTCCTCGTCGTCCTCGTCGAGCAGGCCCTGCTCGTCGAGGAACGCGAACCACCGGTCGTCGGCGGGGGTCAGGTCGGCGTAGCCCGGCCCGAGCAGGTAGTAGTCCACGAAGGATTCCACGTCGGGGGCGAGCTCCTCGAACGCGTCGGACATGAACCACTCGGTGCCGGTGGGTGGGAAGTACCAGATCGCTCCGGTGCCACGATCCATGAAGATCGGCTCGTCGCTGCGGACGCCGACCACCAGCCAGCCTGCCCGGTCCTGCGGGATGGACGAGAAGTCCGGCGCGTAGTCCAGGTGGTACTGCATCCCCGCGAGGGTCGACGAGGAGGCCAGCTCGACCCGACCCGTCCGCAGCCCGTCGGCCACCAGCAGGAGGTCCCGCAGGTCGGCCGGGAGCCCCGCCGGTACGGCGTCGATGGCCGCCCCCTCACCGAACTCGGCGTAGGCCAGGCTGTCCGGCACATCGGCCAGCTCAGCCCGCAGCTCCTCGATGAGCTGCCGCAGCTCGAGGTTCAACGCACCACCTCTGTTTCGGATGAGGTCCCGTCCGGCATTGCCCCCGGCTGCCCGGAGACCTGCGAGCCGATGCGCGGTTTGGTTCTACCACGCGCCAGCTCGCCAGAGCGTCACCTCGCCGAATCGGCCAGCCGAGCCGGCACCGTCGAATCCTTTCCTCAGCTGACGACGGCGTCGATCGCGCCGACGCGCAGGGTGCCGTCGTTGAGGGGCGTGCAGCGGATGCCGCCGGTGGTGCGCAGTGCCTTCCACGTTCCCGGGCCGACGGTGACGTCCATCCAGGCGCACGGTCGGGCCGCCCGGTTGACCCGCAGGCTGACCGGTCCGTCGCCGGAGTCCAGCACCAGCACCCTGCCGATCAACTCGTCCACGGCGATCCCGGTGGTGAGGATGTTGCGCCGCACCTCGGCCAGGCCGATGCCGACCGGCAGCGACTCCTGGGCGATGACTGTGACGCTGGCGTCGCGGTGTGCCTGCTGGCCGAAGTACCGGTCGCCGACGATGCCGAGGCCGGCCCGGATCCGGACGGCGTCGACCAGCTCACCGGGCGGGGCCGGGGCCGGGCCGTCGGCGGGCCGGCCCAGGAAGCGGTGCACGGGCGAGGCCAGCAACTCGACGATCTCCGGCATGGCAGGAAGTCTACGAAGCGGACCGGACCCCGCGGGCCAGGTCGGCGGATGACCCGGTGGGACGGCGGCGCGAGCGCCGCCGTCCCCACTCGGCTCAGGCCGGCGTGCCGGTCACGGTCAGGTTTCGTATGCGCCCCACGTTGTCGAACGAGCCGAAGCCGACCCGGCCCGAGCCGAACGTGGTGTCCTTCGCGGTCAGCAGCGGGTCCCGGTGCCCGTCGACGTAGACGGCAATCTCACCGGTGGACGGCAGGTGCACCACCCGAACCCGGTGCCAGTCGGCGTCGGTGATCGCCGGGTTGGCGCCTCGGGAGCGGCCGTTCCACTGGTGGTCGATGCGTTCCCGGTCGGCGTTGTTCACCTTGAAGATGCCGTTGTGCGGATAGATCGTGTTGTCGGTGGAGAGGTGGGCGTAGTAGAACTCGGTGTCCGAGCGCCAGCCGAAGACGATGATCACGTCCCGGTTGGTGATTTCCACCGGCGTGTCGAGTCGTACCTGGGCGTCGAGCCGCACCGACGACCACGCCGGGCCGTTGGTCAGCACGGCGTACTCGAAGGGCCGGCGCGGACCGGGCCGGCTCTCCCCGGCCTCGGCCAGGATGACCTGGTCGCCTGTGAACTGCCACTTCGCCGGCGTCACCGGCGCCCAGTTCGCGGCTGCGGCGGTGCGACGGAGGGTGACGTCCCCGACGTCACCGCTGGCGAACTCCCGGGTACCGGTCACCTTCCAGACCTTTCCGTTGGCCTTCGCGACGACGTAGAGCTCACCGGCGGCGTCGGTGCCGAAGCGCAGGTCCACCCGGTTGGGGTCACCGGGCGCGCCCGGTGACGACAGGTCGCGCATCCGGACCGGGGTACCCGCCGCGTCGAAGAGCGCGAGCTGGTGGATCGTGGCCAGCCCCCGGCCCCGGCGCATCTCGTTGGCCTCGGTGGAGAGCACCCGGCCGTCGACCAGGTCACCGAAGACGTACGTGCCGCGCAGCGCGGGCAGCGCCCGCCCCCGGTAGACGAAGCCGCCGGCCACCGCGACACCGACGTCGTCGGTGCAGTTCCAGCCGGCGGCGGGGTCGTGATCGTACGCGGCGACCGGGTAGGTGTAGCCGTACCTGTCGTCGTCGGCGGGCAGCGGGAGCAGCCGGTCGCAGGGGTTCGTGGCCGCCTTGTCGAAGACGAAGGAGCCCTCGCGCTCGCTCCAGCCGAAGTTGTCCCCGGCACGGACCTCGTAGATGGCCTCGACGGCGTGTTCGCCGATGTGCCCGAGGTACATCCGGCCGGTCGCCCGATCCCAACTGAACCGGTGTGGGTCCCGGAAACCCACTGCGTAGAGCTCGCCCAGCGCGCCGGCCCGGCCGACGAACGGGTTCCCGGCGGGGATGCCGTAGCGCCCGTTCGCGGAGTTGGTGCCCCGGGGGTCGATCCGCAGCAGCTTGCCGTGCGGCAGGGCCAGGTTCTGCGGGTCGGTGTTGCGGGCGCCCTGGCCACCGTCGCCGACGGCCAGGTACAGCAGGCCGTAGTCACGGTCGTGGCGCTTGGCAGTGGGGTTGAAGTTGATCTCCTGGATGCCGTGCACCTGGCCGCCGAAGCCGATGCGCAGCACCTCCCGGTGCGTACCGGCGAAGGTGGCGGCGGCCGGATCGGTCGCCGCCCACTCGGTGATGACGCCGTGGAAGAGCGTGTTGGGCTGGGCGTAGTCCGGAGTGACGGTCGTCGTCGACGCCAACTCGGTGTGGATGGTGTAGAACCGGCCGTTCACCCCGAACTCCGGGTGGAACGCGACGTACCCGAAGCCCTGGCCGAGCCCACGACCGGAGAAGAACCGCGGCGCGAACGTCGCGGCCACGTCCAGGTAGACGTGCGGCACGCCGCCCTCGACCAGGTAGAGGCTGCCGTTGAGGTCGGGCACCGCCCGCCGGCCGGAGCCGTCGGGCACCTCCATGATGGTGTTGATCCGGGCGGTACGCATGAGCCGCGCGTCGGTCGGCGCCGGCGTGGGGTACGACTGCGGGAAGCTGGCGTACTCGCTGAGGACCAGCCCGAGTCGGGACTGGACCGGCATGTCGGGGATCGGGTCGTCGACCGCGTCGGCGGCTCGTGCCGGCGCGGCGACCAGTGTGGACAGGATCAGCACGAGGGCGGTGAGGCCGGCCCTCACTGTGGGCCGGCGGACGGTGCCGGCGCGGCGGTGCAGGGTGCGCACGCGTGTCTCCTTCTCGGTGGGACGGTGCCGAGGGTGGTCAGCGGGCAAGGTGGCGGTACTGCCTCCGCACGTCGTTCGCGGAGACCACACTGTCGAGGAACATCAGGCCGTCCATCCGGCAGTCGCACGGGTTGCGTTCCAGGGTGTCCTGGGGAAAGCTACCGCCGATCTTGATGCCCCGGGGGTCGGACGCGGTGGTCACGTGCGGGCCCGGCCCGGACACCAGCCACGGGTCGTCGGCGCGGGTGTAGAAGCCGTCGACCGGTTCGCCGTTGCGGTAGAGGGCGAGCGCGCCGGTGGTGAAGTCGAAGGTGGCGGCCAGGTGCACCCACTCCCCGACCGGCAGCAGCTCGCGCCAGTCGCGGGTGGCGGCGAAGGTCTGTGAGTTGCCGCCGTCGAGCCGCCGGCCGAGCGCGACGAGACGCAACTCCCCGTCGACGTCGATCAGCTCCAGCAGGGCGCGGACGCCGTGGCCGTCGGAGTCGCCGGTCAGCACTCCGGCCAGGCCGATCGCGTTGTACCTGTCGTCCGGGTCGGCGGTGGTGGAGTTGGGCAGCGGGCTGTCCATGTTCAGCTTGAACCAGCCCATGACCGTGGTGCCGGCGGTGGCGCTGAAGGCCCGCAGCGTCCGCACCCCGCTGGCCGACCAGGTGCCGGCCTTCCAGTCGTCGTTGCCGGCGACGGCGGGGGCGACCTGCCGGGTCTGTACCGCGTTGCGGCTGCCCCGGTAGGCGCGGTCCGGCACCCGCATGGCGACACCGCCGTTGATCAGCTCGATCTCGGTGCCGGAACGCCCCTGGTCGCGCTCCAGGGCGGGGTCGCCGGGCACCGGGTGGTCGAAGTCGTACGCGGCGACCAGGTGCGCGCGCAGCGCCGGGTGGACGTCGGACGGGATGCTGCGATCCGCCTGCGCCGGTGGCGCGCTCGCGCCGGTCAGTGCGCCGATCGCCAGGAGGGAGACGGCCGCTCGTCGGGCCCTGGACATGGCTGTCACCTCGTTTCGCGGCATGCCGGATGCCGGTCACGTAAGCGCTTACGTAAGCGCTTACGTACCCTAGGCTTCGATCGATGTCGCTCGCAACAGATCGGGCGGCATGAATGTTTTCGGAGGATTGCGGATGCCCAGGGCCAGCCGGCGGCCGCGCCTCGTTGACGTCGCCGAACACGCCGCCGTCTCCCTGGCGACCGCCTCCCGAGCACTCGCCGGCCGCGAGGGGGTCAGCGCCGAGGTCGCCGACCGGATCCGGCAGATCGCCCGTGAGCTGGGCTATGTGGCCAACCCGTACGCCCGCACCCTGGCCAGTGGGGCCACCACCACCGTGGGGTTGATCGTCCACCAGGTCGACGACCCGTACTTCTCCGAGATCGCCGCCGGGGTCATCCAACTCGCCGCCGAGCAGGGGCTGCTGGTGCAGATCTGCCAGTCCGGCCGCGACCCCGACTACGAGCTGCAACAGCTGCGCCACCTCATCGCCCAACGGGTCGGCATCGTGCTGATCAGCGGCTCCGGCTACGACGACCCACGGATGGAGAGCGCGGCCCGCGCCGAACTGGCCGCGTTCCAGGACCACGGCGGACGGGCAGCCGCCATCGGACGACACGCGCTCGGCGTCGACGCCGTCCTGCCGGACAACGAGGCCGGCGGCCACGCGCTCGCCCAGCACCTGATGGACCTCGGCCACCGGCGGATCGCTGTCGCCGCCGGCAGCGCCGGCCTCACCACGGTCGCCGACCGGCTGGCCGGGGTGTCGTCGGCCCTGCGGCAGCGCGGGCGGTCCCCCGCCGACCTCGCCGTCGTGCACAGCGACTTCACCCGCGGCGGTGGACGCGCCGCCGCCGAGCAGATCCTCAACGAGCATCCGGAGACGACGGCGATCATCGCGCTCAACGACGTGATGGCGATGGGCGTGCTGTCGACGCTGCGGTCCCGCCGCGTGCCGGTGCCCGCGCGGATGTCGGTGGTCGGCTTCGACGACGTCTCCGTGGCGGCCGACCTCGCGCCCAGCCTCACCACCATCCGCCTGCCGATGACCGAGATGGGCCGCACGGCACTCACCCTCGCGCTCAAGCCGCGCACGACACGCCCTCGCCGCCGCCCTACCGGGCACCTGCTGGTCGTCCGCGACTCGACCGGGCCCGCACCGAGAACCTGACCGACGCCACCCCGATCACACCGCCAACGCCGCCCGGACCTCCCGCTCGGCCGTGACGCCCCCGTCGCCGTGCGAGGTGACCCGACCGGACTCCAACACGTGGTAGCGGTCCGCCACCCGCAGCGCGAAGCCCAGGTGCTGCTCGACGAGGAGCACGCTGAACCCGGACTGCCGGGTCAACTCGACGATCCGCTCCTGGATCTCCGCGACCACCGACGGCTGGATACCCTCGGTCGGCTCGTCGAGCATCAGCAGCCTCGGCCGGGTGATCAGAGCTCGGGCGATGGCCAACTGCTGGCGCTGGCCGCCGGAGAGCAGCCCGGCCCGGCGCCGCAGCAACTGGCGCAACGCCGGAAACAGATCCAGCACCTCCGCGGTGGCCACCGCCCCGTCGCGCCGACCGTCGGCGACCAGCCGCAGATTCTCCGCCGCGGTCAGGTGCGGGAAGCACTGCTGACCCTGCGGGACGTACGCCATCCCCCGCGCCACCCGCTCGTGCGGTCCGGCGCGCGTGACGTCCTCGCCGTCCAGCTCGACGGTGCCGGCACTCGGGCGCAGCAGCCCGGCCGCGACCCGCAGCAGGGTGCTCTTGCCAGCGCCGTTGTGCCCGAGCACGGCGGCCACCCCGTCGGGCGGAACCGCCAGATCGACCCCGTGCAGCACCCGAGAACGCCCGTACCCGGCGTGCACCCCGCGCAGCGTCAGCATCATGCCTCCAGGCCGGTACGGGCCGACCCGGCGTCGACCGGGTGGCCAAGGTAGACCTCCTGCACACGCGGGTCCGCCTGGACCTGCGCGACTGTGCCCTCGCTGAGCACCCGGCCGGCGTGCAGCACTGTGACGCTGCGCGCGAAACGACGCAGGAAGTCCATGTCGTGCTCGATCACGACGACAGTGCGATCCCGGCTCACCAACTCCAGCAGAGCGCCGGTGGCGTCGCGTTCCTCGTGGCTCATCCCGGCGACCGGCTCGTCCAGCAACAGCAACCGCGCGTCCTGCACCAGCAGCATGCCGATCTCCAGCCACTGCTTCTGGCCGTGTGCGAGCGTCCCGGCGAGGTCCGCGGCCCGCTCGGCCAGACCAATGGTCTCCAGCGCGGCGGCGATCTCGTCGGGCACACCTCGGCGACGGCGGGCCAGTGTCGCCCAGCTGCGTCGGGCGCCCGCCGCGATGTCGAGGTTCTGCAACACCGACAGCTCCTCGAAGACCGTCGAGGTCTGGAAGGTTCGCCCGATGCCGAGCCGGCTGATCCGGTGCACCGGCCGGCCGAGCAGTTCCTCGTCACCGAACCGGACCGAACCGGTGGCCCGGACCAGACCGGTGATCGCGTCGACCAGTGTGGTCTTGCCGGCGCCGTTCGGCCCGATCAGGAACCGGATGTCGCCGGCGGGCACCTCCAACGAGACGCCGTCCACCGCGGTGAAACCGTCGAAGCTGACCCGCACGTCACTGACGGACAACCCGTCCAACCGCTCGCCGCTCATGCCGCCGGTACCTCCGTCCGCTCGGCGCGTCGTCGGCCCAGCGACAACCGCCCGCGCCGCAGCGGCTGCGCGTCGACGTCACGGCGGCGGGCCAAGGCCCACAGCGACGCCAGGCCGCCGGGAAGGAACGCCACCACGACCACGAAGAGCAACCCCTGCAGGTACGTCCAGGTGCCCGGGAAACGCTCGGAGAGGGCGGTACGCGCCCAGGCCACCGCCACCGCGCCGAGCACCGGACCGAGCAGTGTCGCCCGGCCGCCCACCGCGACGCCGATGACGAACTCGATCGACGGGACGATGCCGATCAGCGCGGGCGAGATGATGCCCACCGCCGGCACGAACAGCGCACCGGCCAGCCCGGCCATGCCCGCCGCCACCACGTACGCCACCAGCTTGACCGACGCCGGGTCGTAGCCGAGGAAGCGGACCCGTTCCTCACCGTCGCGAACCGCCACCAGCAACTCGCCGTAGCGGCTGTGGATGAGCTGGCGGGCCAGTGCGAGCAACGCCAGCAGCGTCCCGGCGATGATGAAGTACACCATCCGCTGGTTGACCGGGTCGTCCAGGTCGTAGCCGAAGAAGCCCTTGATGTCGGTGAGCCCGTTGGTGCCACCCGTGGTGCCCTGCTGGCCGATCAGCAGGATCACCATCGCGGCGGCGAGCGCCTGACTGAGGATGGCGAAGTACGCGCCGCGGACCCGGCGACGGAAGACCAGCGAGCCGAGCCCGAAGGCGACGATCATCGGCAGCAGCACCGTGGCGGGCAACGCGAACCACGGGCTGGCGAACGGCCGCCACCACAGCGGCAGCTCGTCGAGTTGCCCGTACAGCTGCATGAAGTCGGGCATCCCACCCGGACCCGCGTCGGCGAGCTTGAGGTGCATGGCCATCGCGTAGCCGCCCAGGCCGAAGAAGACACCCTGGCCGAGCGTGAGCATCCCACCCCGGCCCCAGGCGATCCCGATGCCGACCGCGACCATGGCGACGCAGAGGTACTTGGCCAGCAACGCCAACCGGAAGTCCGACAACACCAGCGGGGCGACGGCGAACAGCAGCGCCGCGCCGAAGGCGAAGCCGGCCAGCGTCCGCATCCGTGAGCGGCCGGCGGGGCGGCCCGGTGGTACGGCGCCGGCGGGCGCCGGGCGGACGGCGGTGTCGGGTGGCGCGGGGGTGACGGCTGTCATGCGAGGCTCCTGGTCCGCAGGGTGAACAGGCCCTGTGGCCGCCACTGGAGGAACGCGACGATCGCCACGAACACGATCACCTTGGCGACGCTGAGGGTGGTCAGGTACTCCCCGGTGGCCTGGAGCACGCCGAGGGCGAAGGCGACGATCACACTGCCCTTGAGTTGGCCGATCCCGCCGACCACGACGACCAGGAAGGCGTCGATGATCAGGTTGGTGCCCATGGTCGGGCCGATCGGGCCGAGCAGGGTGAGGGCCACCCCGGCGAGCCCGGCCAGGCCGGAGCCGAGGAAGAAGGTCGTCCGGTCGACCCGAGAGGTGGCGATGCCGGACACGGCGGCGAGGTCGCGGTTCTGCACCACAGCGCGGATACGACGCCCGAGCGGGGTGAGTCGCAGCGCCAGGGTGAGCGCCGCGACGGCGGCCAGCGCCAGGGCCAGGATGAACAGCCGGTTGTTGGCGATGGTCAGCCCGCCGGGCAGCGCCACGTTGCCGGTGAGCAGCTCGGGCGCGCGGGTCTGCACGTTCGGGCTGCCGAAGATGTCCCGGGCCAGTTGTTGCAAGATCAGTGACACGCCCCAGGTGACCAGCAGGGTGTCCAGCGGCCGGGCGTAGAGCCGGCGGATGAGCAGCACCTCCAGCAGGACACCCATGGTGCCGGCGACCACGAACGCCACCGGCAGCGCGACCGCCAGCGACAGGCCGGCGCCGGTGATGCTCTGTTGCAGGACATAGGTGGTGTACGCGCCGGCCATGATGAACTCACCGTGCGCCATGTTGATCACGTTCATCTGGCCGAAGGTCAGCGCGAGGCCGAGCGCGATGAGCAGCAGCACCGCGCCGATGCTGATGCCGGTGAAGAGTTGACCGAAGAGGACTGTCACTGTGGGTACTCCGAACTGCTGGTCGGGTGGCCCGGGCGGAGCGCGCGGCAACGCGTTCCGCCCGGGCCGGCGTCGTCAGCTCAGGCCGCTCGCCCACGGGTAGGTCTTGAGGTACGGGTCCGGCGCGACCGGCTTGCCGGAGTTCCACACCTCGGTGATCAGGCCGTCCGCGCCGATCTTGCCGATCCGGGCGGTCTTGGCGATGTGCTGGGTCTTGCCGTCGACGGTGACCAGACCCTCCGGCGCGTCGAAGGTGATCCCGTCCGAGGCGGAACGGACCTTCTCCACATCGAAGGCCCCGGCCTTCTCGACCATCGCCTTCCACAGGTGCACGCTGACGTACGCGGCCTCCATCGGGTCGCTGGTCGGCTTGTCCGCGCCGTACTTCGCCTTGTACGCGGCCACGAACTTCGAGTTCGCCGCGCCCGGCGTGGTCTGGTAGTAGTTCCAGGCCGTCAGCTGGCCCTCCAGGTACTGGGTGCCGATGCCCTTTACCTCTTCCTCGGCGATCGACACCGACACCACCGGCATCGCGGCGGCGCTCAGACCCGCCGACTTGTACTCCTTGAAGAAGGCCACGTTGCTGTCACCGTTGAGCGTGTTGAACACCGCGTCCGCGCCGGACGACTTGACCTTGTTGACGATGGTGCCGAACTCGGTGGAGCCCAGCGGCGCGTAATCCTCACCCAGCACTGTCATCCCGTTCGCGGCCGCGTACGCCTTGATGATTTTGTTCGCGGTTCGCGGAAAGACGTAGTCGCTACCGACCAGATAGACCGACTTGGCGCCCTGCGACTTGAGGTAGTCAAGTCCGGGAACGATCTGCTGGTTGGTCGTCGCTCCGGTGTAGAAGATGTAGGGCGACTGCTCAAGTCCCTCGTACTGCACCGGGTAGAACAGCAACGCCTTGTTCTTCTCGAACACCGGCTTGACCGCCTTGCGGCTGGCCGACGTCCAACAGCCGAAGACGGCGGCCACCCGGTCCTCGGAGATGAGCTTCTCGGCCTTCTCGGCGAAGGTGGGCCAGTCCGAGGCGCCGTCCTCACCGACCGGCTGGATCTTCTTGCCGAGGACACCGCCGGCCGCGTTGATCTCTTCGACGGCGAGCATGATGGAGTCGCGGACGGTGACCTCGCTGATCGCCATGGTCCCGGAGAGCGAGTTGAGCAGGCCCACCTTGACGGTGTCGCCGGAGACGTCGGCGGTGACGCCGGTCGCGCCGCCCTCGTCGGTGGTCTTGCTGCCGCACGCGGTCAACGCGGCCGCGGCGACCAGGGTCATGGCACCCGCCAGGATGCGGCGGCCCCGGAATAATGACATCTACTCTCCCTGCGGTGCACTCAAGTGGCGTTAGGACGGTCGGTGCGGTCCGATGGAGCTGACGTGGGCGGTGCCAAGGTCGACGGGTGGACGTCGCGCAGGGCACCGGATCGGTTATGGGCACCGAAAGCGTCGACCGGCATGATTGCGCCGGTGTTTCCCAGTCCTTAATTGACTGTTTCCGAGGGGCCGTCGAGGCGCGCACGAAAATCGGCCGACACCGTTGGGGAGGAAACGGTGTCGGCCGTTCGGAAAGACGCAGAATAAGTGCCACCACAATGGCTGGCGGACGAATCCGCCAACGGTGGGCACGCAATGGTGAGACCTGACCCCGTGGCCAGATACTTCACGCAGGAAGCATCTTAGGACGGGATCGGGTGGCGCTGTCAAGGGTCGGGTGGGCTGACTGCCCCCCCGGTTCAGAGCTGGGCGAGCACTGTGAAGTCGAGCCCGTCGGCCTCGGCCAGGTAGATGCGCTGCCGGACGTGCCGCTGACGCAGCCGCAACCGCCCACGCGGCCCCTGATAGGTGACCGTGTCGGCGGCCGTCTCGATGGCCCGCACGTCGAGGGTGCGGGCCTGGCCGATCAGCGCGGCGAGCAGCATGACGCCCTCGTAGCAGGACTCCCCCAGGCTGCCCAGCGGCGGCGCCTCCACCCCGAAACGCCGCGCGAACTCGCCGTGGAAGTCGAGATTCTCCTGGGTGACCAGCCCGGCGAAGAAGCCCGCAGTGCTGTACAGCCTCCGGGTCGCGCCGGCGCCGCTGGCCAACAGCATGTTCTCGTCCATCAGGGTGCTCAGCCGCAGGCAGCGCTGGTCCAGGCCGGATCGGGCGAACGCGCGGTTGAACCGCACCGCGTCGGCACCGACCAGCAGCATCAACACGGCGTCCGCGTCACTGTGCTCGATGCGGCGCAACACCTCGGTGAAGTCGTGCGCGTCCAACGGCAGGAAGTGCCGGCCCACCACCTGCCCACCGGCGCGCAGCGCGTACCGCTGGGCGGCCCGGGACGTACGGCGCGGCCACACGTAGTCGTTGCCGACCACGAACCAGCGGCGCACACCCTGTTCCCCGGCGAGGAGCCGCATCGCGGGCCACAGTTGGGCATCCGGCGTCTCGCTGGTCAGGAAGACCCCTTCGGTGTGTTCGCCGCCCTCGTAGAGTGCGGTGTAGACGTACGGCACCCGGTGCGCGACGCGGGGCGCCAACGCCTGGCGCACCGAGGAGATATGCCACCCCGTCACTCCCTGCACGGCCCCCACCGACACCAACGCCTCGACCTCGGCGGCCACCTCTGCCGGCGGTGCGCCACCGTCGACCGGCACCAGGCGAACCTCCCGGCCCAGCACGCCACCGCACCGATTGATCTCCTCGACCGCGAGCTGCGCGCAAAGCTCACAGGTGGGGCCGAACATGCCGGCCGGCCCGCGCATCGGATAGACCAGCGCGATGCTGACCACGGCACGGTCGACGGTCAGCCACGGCGGTGCCGGCGCGGACATGAGCACATGATTGCCCGGCCCACGACGGAAGACCAGCGTTCACCACTGACCGGGACGACTCGCTACCATGACAGGGCCACCGGCCCAGGGAGTTTCATGTCACACGTGCCCGGGATGCCAGCCGACCTGCTGCGCTCGCTCACCCGCGCCGAACGGCTGCTCTCCCGCCGGCTGGGCGCCATTCTGGCCGACGACGCGATCAGCATCGAGGCGTGGCGCGTGCTCTGCCTGCTCGCCGACGGCCAGGGCCACCCGATGAGCGAGGTGTCCGCCGAGGCGTCGCTGCCGCCGGGCACCCTCACCAAGCTGGTCGACCAACTCGTCGACCGCAACCTCGTCTTCCGCCGGATCGATCCGATCGACCGCCGACGCATCCGGGCGTACCTGACCGCTCGGGGCCGCCGTGAGCACGCCCGCCTGGACGAGCGGGTCCGAGCCAGCATCGCCGAACTGGGCATCACGGAGATGGGCGTCGCGGAGACCAGCGAGCCGGGCACGCCCCCGGCCGCCAACCTCGTACGCCAGCTCGACGACCTGATCGACCGCCTCGACCCGGCCCGGCAACGAGTGCACGCCGACGCGGCCGGCCCACACCGCTGACCCCTTTCCCGCTCCCCTTCCCCTTCCCCGCTCCCGCTCCGGGCTCCCCGCTCCGGGCTCCGGGCGTTCGGGCGCTCGGGCTCCGGGCGTTCGGCTCCGGGCGTTCGGCTCCGGGCGTTCGGGCTTGCGGACGTTCGGGCTCCGGGCGTTCGGGCTCGCGGGGCGTTCGGGCTCGCGGGGCGTTCGGGCTCGCGGACGTTCGGGCTCCGGGCGTTCGGGCTCGCGGGGCGTTCGGGCTCGCGGTTCGTTCGGCACGGCCGTGAGCGCGGCCCGACCTCCCGCCCCACACGGCAGGAAGCGTGATGTCTGTGAGTCATCGTGATGACTCACAGACATCACGCTCTCTGGAGTGTCCGCCGGCCGGCACCGTCGTGCTCTGCACCAAACCTGGCCTCGGAAACGGTCTCGGCGGTCGAGGCCAATCCCCGCTCGGCCGCCGCGGGGCACACGGGCCATGGTGGCGTCGCGCAGGGCCAAGACGGCATTGCGCCAAGACCAGCAAGACCAGGAGGACCAGGAGGCCCAGCAGGACCGGCAGGCCCAGCAGGACCGGCAGGACCGGCAGGACCGGCAGGACCGGCAGGACCGGCAGGACCGGCAGGACCGGCAGGACCGGCAGGACCGGCAGGACCGGCACTCGGCCCGGTAGCGGCTCCTAGATCGTTAGGTGGGTGCGCAGGGTGTGCGCGTCGGGAGCGGTGGCCGTCCACAGTGTGGCGGGGCCGCCGGCCAATGGCAGCCGGGCGACGCTACCCTCGGCCGTTGGCGGTTCGGCGGGTCGCGAGGGGTCGACCACCAGCAGCGATCCGGTGGCCGGGGCGCCGCCAAGGACCGCCGGGCCGGCCCAGCCCGGCGCTTGCGGTCCCACCGCGAGGGACTGACGCAGCAGTGGTCGACCCGCGTAGTCGACCCGGGTGTGTACGACGGCGCCGCCGGGCGCCTCGCCGTACCGGCCGCAGATCAGCTCGTCGCGCCACCGCAGGCTCGCGCCGGCGGCCAGCTCGATCCGGGACTCGGCGAGGTGCGCGCAGCCGGCCGCCGCGACCAACTGTTCCGGAAGCCAGTGCAGGGTGGCGTCGGCGTGCACCACCGCCCGCACCGCCATCCGGGAGACGGCACCCGCGCGACCCGGCAGGGCGATCGACGCGGCGACGCTGTGCACCCGGACGGCCGCGCCCGGCCCGACCTCGATCTCCAGGCGCAGATCGTCTCCGGCGAGTGGTCCGGCCGCCCCGCCGACGAGGTGCACAGTGGCGACACCACCGTCGGTCGGGGTCTGGCGCAGCAGCAACGGCGTTTCGCCGTGCAGCTCGACCAGGGCCGTACCGCCCCGACCGTCGGCCCGGGCGACCAGCCGAGCGAGCGCTCGCATCAGGCCGGGCCGACCGGCACGGCCAGCGGGTGCAGGGCGGCGTGGTGGGTCAACTCGTGCCGGATCCAGTCCGCGACCGACGTTGCCGTGGGGTCTCCCACGATGGACAGGAAGAGGGTCGGGAGGTCGCCGCGCCGGGCCCGCGCGTCTCGATCCATGACGGCGAGGTCGGCACCCACCATCGGCGCCAGGTCGGTCTTGTTGATCACGAGAAGGTCGGCGGCGGTGACCCCCGGCCCGCCCTTGCGGGGCACCTTGTCCCCGCCCGCCACGTCGACCACGAAGATCTGCCGGTCGACCAGCCCCCGGCTGAAGGTCGCGGTCAGGTTGTCCCCACCGCTCTCCACCAGGACGAGGTCCAGCGGGCCGACCGCCTCGGCCAACTCGTCAACGGCGTCCAGGTTGGCGCCGATGTCGTCGCGGATCGCCGTGTGCGGGCAGCAACCGGTCTCCACCGCGCGGATCCGGGCCGGGTCCAGCACGCCGGCCCGCCGGAGGAAGTCGGCGTCCTCGGTCGTGTAGATGTCGTTTGTCACCACGCCGAGCCGCAACTCGTCGGCGAAGGCACGGCAGAGCGCGGCCACCAGGGCCGTCTTACCGGAACCGACCGGTCCGCCGATGCCGACCCGCAGGGCACGGCCGGCACGCGCCAACGGCGGATGGGGGTCCACCCCCGGCTCCGGATGGGTGTGCGGAACGGTCTCGTCATGGGGTGGTATGGCCGCTGGCGGCGTGGCCGCCGACGGAGTGATCGGTTCGACGGCGGGCACAGCGCTCGGCACAACGGTGTCAGGACGCAAAGAGACGCACCTCCCAGGTGGCATGGATTTCGGCATGAATGTCGGCCAGTGGAGCGGCGGCGGCCGGCAGCCGCTCCGGTGGGTCGTCGGCGGCCCGCGCCGCGTCGGCGGCCGTGCCGTCGCAGGCGTCGGCCAAGCCGACCAGCAGGGCCTGGACCTGGTACGGGTCGAGGCCGAGCAGACGTACGCCGGCGCTGGCCGCCCCGGTCAGCGTCCCGTACGCGGCGATCGTGGCGGTCTCGACGCGGGACAGCCCGGCCGCGGCGCAGAGCAGCCCGAGCACCAGCGGTTGGTGTGCCCCACCGGGCGTCGCGGGCAGATCGGCGAACGGGGCGTCCGGCCAGATGGTCCGGCCGGCACGCAGCAACGCCCGGCCCTGTCGGCGCGAGACCGCCCGTAACGCCGGGGCGGCGGTACGCGCGTCCAGCTCCGCGTCGAGCCGAGCCAGCGCCCGCGACCGAGCGGCGGACTCAGCCGGCGCGTCCGACGGTCGGGCGGACCGGGCCGGGTGCGCCGAGCCGATCGTCTCGGGCATCGCCACCCGGTGTGCGGCCGCCGCGAACGCCGCGCCGACCAGACCGGCGGTGGCCAGTCGCCCGGCCAGGAACGCCTCCAACGACGCCAGGTCTGTGACCCGGCCGGCGGCGACGGCCGCCTCCAGACCACCGGAGTGCGCGTGCGCCCCGGCCGGGAAGCGCCCGTCGGCCAACAACAACAGCAGGCTCGGCGTCGCCATCAGAACAGGAAGTACCGCTGGGCCATCGGCAGCCGGGTCACCGGGTCCGGCTCCACCACCTGCCCGTCGATCCGTACCGTGAAGGTGTCCGGGTCCACCTCGATGCGCGGCATCGCGTTGTTCTCCGGCAGGTCGGCCTTGCCCCGCGACCGTACGTCACTCACCGGCACCACCCGACGACGCACGTCCAGGCGGAGCCCGGCGTCCAGCGCCGCCGGGGCCACGAAGGCCAGGCTGGTGGCGGCCGCCGCCGCGCCGTACGCCCCGAACATCGGCCGGGGCAGCATCGGCTGCGGTGTCGGGATCGAGGCGTTGGCGTCGCCCATCTGGGCGTACGCGATCATGCCGCCCTTGATCACCAGCAGCGGCCGGACGCCGAAGAACGCCGGGTCCCAGAGCACCAGGTCGGCGAGCTTGCCCGGTTCGACCGAGCCGACCTCCCGTTCCAGCCCGTTGGCCATCGCGGCGCAGATGGTGTACTTCGCCACGTACCGTCGGGCCCGGTGGTTGTCGGCGGGCCCGTCGCCCGGCAGCGCGCCGACCCGGTCCTTCATCACGTGGGCGCTCTGCCAGGTCCGCGTGATCACCTCGCCGACCCGGCCCATCGCCTGCGAGTCGGAACCGATGATCGAGATCGCGCCGAGGTCGTGCAGCAGGTCCTCGGCGGCCATCGTGGACGGTCGGATCCGGCTCTCGGCGAAGGCCAGGTCCTCCGGCACCGACGGGTTGAGATGGTGGCAGACCATCAACATGTCCAGGTGCTCGGCCAGGGTGTTGTCGGTGTACGGCCGGGTCGGGTTGGTCGACGACGGCAGCACGTTCGGTTCGCTGGCCACGGTGATGATGTCCGGTGCGTGCCCGCCACCGGCTCCCTCGGTGTGGTACGAGTGGATAGCCCGTCCACCGATCGCCCGCAGGGTGTCGGCGACGAAGCCGGCCTCGTTGAGCGTGTCCGTGTGGATCGACACCTGGACCCCGGAGGCGTCCGCCACCCGCAGGCAGGCGTCGATCGCCGCCGGTGTGGTGCCCCAGTCCTCGTGCAGCTTGAAACCGCCCGCACCGGCCCGCAGTTGTTCCCACAGGGCCTCGCTGGAGACGGTGTTGCCCTTGCCGAGCAGCAGCACGTTGACCGGCATGGTGTCCAGCGCCTCGTGCATCCGGGCCAGGTGCCAGGCGTTCGGGGTGACGGTTGTCGCGCGGGTCCCCTCGGCCGGCCCGGTGCCGCCGCCGACCATCGTGGTGATGCCGCTGGCCAGTGCCTCGGTGACGATCTGCGGGCAGATGAAGTGCACGTGGGTGTCGACAGCGCCGGCGGTGAGGATCCGCCCGTTGCCCGCGATCACCTCGGTCGACGGGCCGATGACCAGGTCGGGGTGGACACCGGGCATGGTGTCCGGGTTACCGGCCCGGCCGAGGGCCACGATGCGCCCGTCGCGCAGCCCCACGTCGGCCTTGACCACTCCCCAGTGGTCGAGCACCACCGCGCCGGTGATGACGGTGTCCAGTGCCCCCTCGGCGCGGGTGGCACGGGACTGTCCCATCGACTCGCGGATCACCTTCCCACCGCCGAAGACGGCCTCGTCGCCGCCCACGCAGTGGTCGGTCTCCACCTCGATCAGCAGGTTGGTGTCGGCCAGTCGGATCCGGTCACCGGTCGTCGGGCCGTACAGGTCGATGTAGCGGTCCCGCCGCACGGCGCTCACCGCGGCGACCCGTCGGCCGTGACCGCGTGCGGCGACGGGTCCAGCGGTCCCGCGCACTCTGCGCGCAGGCCCGGCACGACGCGTGCGCCGCCGAGTGGCACGAGGTCGACGCTGCGGTTGATGCCCGGCTCGAACCGGACGGAGGTACCGGCCGGAACGGCGAGCCGTTGGCCCCAGGCCGCGCCCCTGTCGAACGACAGCGCCGGGTTGGCTTCGGCGAAGTGGTAGTGCGAGCCGACCTGCACCGGGCGGTCGGCGGTGTTGACCACGAGCAGTGTGGTCACCGGACGACCCACGTTGATCTCGACCGGGTCCGCCGCCGGCAGGATCTCCCCGGGGATCACGGGATCGGGTGGTGCACCGTCACGAGCTTGGTGCCGTCCGGGAACGTCGCCTCCACCTGCACCTCCCTCAGCAGCTCGGGGATGCCGTCCTGGACGTCGTCGCGACCGAGAACCGCCCGGCCGGCGGACATCAGGTCGACCACCGACCGCCCGTCGCGGGCCCCTTCGAGGAGGAACGCGGTGATCACCGCGACGGCTTCGGGGTAGTTGAGGCGCAGGCCGCGTTCGCGGCGGGCGCGGGCGACATCGGCCGCGACGTGGACGAGCAGGCGGTCCTGCTCGTGCGGGCTGAGGAACACGGGGCTCTCCCGGTGGGTCGGCGTGCCCCGGCTCGTCGTCGGCTCCGCAAGGAGCCACGCCGGGCATCAGCGCCCGGGGACGAGCTGGGAGTCACACGACCGCCGGGTCACCGCCGACGGGGCGACCCGGGACTCCACCATCCCGGCCCGTACGACGGGCATCCGGCGGTGTCGGGTCGGATGCGGACCGCACCGCCCACCGCTGAGCAGACCGTAGAGGATCGCCACCGACCGAGGCAACAGTCCATCAGGGATCTGGTTGGCTACCGGTCCGTGTTCCGGTGGAGCGGTAGGCAGGGGATGATCACCGGATGACGGCGACGAGGGGTACCCGGGCACTGCTCGGTGTTCTGTTCCTGGCGGCGGCCACGGTCGGGGCGTGGATCCTCTGGCTGGGCTGGGACACCCGGTACACGGTCGACGCGCAGACCGGCGCGAGCAGCGGCCCGTACGAGCCGTGGCAGGTGATCGGCTGTGTGTTGACGCTCGTGCTGCTGGCCGCGCTCGCCGGGACGCGGCTCAGCCCGTGGCTGGTGGCGCCGGTGATGACTGTGGCGTTCACGGCGGTGTGGTCGTGGCGGGCCGCGTCGACCGACGACAGCGGGTTGTGGGTGGTCGGGGGGATTCTGGTTCTGGTCGGCATGGCGGCCGGCAGCACTGTGGTGAGCCTCGCGGGGCGGCGGGTCGGCCAGCGGTTCACCGGCTGACCCGGGCAAGCCTGTTTCGTGCGGGCGATGCCTACTCCCGCCAGCCGGTCAGTTCCACCCCACTGGTGCCGACGGCGCGAATCGCAGCCGGCACACGGTACGCCGTGGGTGTACCTTGGCGAGTCGCCATATGCTGCCCGGCTAGCTCGCCGGCAGATCAGCGGCACTGGCGTACGTACGGATTCGCCGGCTTCGGTAACGGATCGTTCTGGTTGTGTGATCCCGAGGTGTGGCAGCCGGCGGTCGACGCGTGGACCAACGGCCTTGCCCTACCGGAAGAAGAACGATGGATTGCCGTGAGCCGCAGCGCGTTCGGCGATGTGCAGGTGTGGGGGCAGCAGACAGGCTCACGGTTGACGATCAGCGCGCAGTACGGGTGGGTGGTCCACACGGATCGGGCGGACCGCGCGATGTCGGACGATCGCCGCGATGACCGGCTCTACGCGCTGTTGATGTCCCAGGACCGCCGCAGCGTTGACCTTCACGGCGCCGACAGGAAGCCGTTGTTCGATCGGATATTCGCACTGCGTGGTCCGGTGGGCCCCAACACCATCTATGGCTTTGTCCCGGCCTTGGGTCTCGGCGGGGCGCTGCGCCCCGACCAGGCCGAGATCGTCGACGGACCCGTTCATCTGGAGCTGCTCGCCGAGCTCTCCGAGCGCCGCGTCGTGGACAGGGAAGGCCTCCTGCATATGTGGATCGGTCAGTGACCGGCCCAGGCGCCGCCGACAGCCGGACGGCAGCTGGGCGCCAGCGAGCACGGCCGGGCCTTCGCATGTGCCCGTCAACCAGCCTCCCCGGCCGGCGTTGATGGTGTGGCGGCCGGTGCGGGCTACCGACACGGGCCTGAAGGGGCGTGCCGCGCGCCTCCTGACCAGTGACCCGACCGACGATGCCGGATGGCCTGCCGACCTGCCTGCAGGTGTGACGGACGTGGTCATCGTCGAGGACACGCCCAGCCCGACAGCCACTCTGACGGTGCAGACCAGCGGGGACGCCGCTCCGACGAGGACGCGGGTCAGGTTTGACCAGCTCGCGGTACGCGATGCGGTCGTAGAAGGGTGACTGCGGTGTCAATGGGTGTCGTTCAGGTCATGGTCGTCGGACTGGCTGTGCTTCTGCGACTGACGACGTTCGGCTGGTACGCCATCATCGCGACCATCGTGAGCGCTTTCTCGCTCGGCATCGTGCCCGCGATCGTGCTGGGGCCGCTGATCTACGCCGGATTCGCCGCGCCACCGTCTGCGTGGCCCCTTCTCATCGCGGCCGACGTCCTGCTCCTGGTGTCTGCGTTGACCTTCGAGGACGGCGGTGACAACGAGGGCACGACTCCGCTGGAGGTGCTCACCGGCCGTCGTGGACTGTCCGGTCGCGCCACGGACAGCGCGTTCCGGTTCTGCGGCAGCGCCTACCTACTGACCCTGCCGGCACTTGTGGCTTGGACGATCGCCGGTTAGCCGGAGGCAGCCGGTCAGCGGGATGCGGCGGGCTGCGGCGCTGCCACGCCGGCGAACGGGACGTCCACGTGGTCGCCGGTCCCGGTGCTCGGGGTCGGTGTGCTGCGTCGGGCCTGGTTCAACGTGGACCGGCTCTGGGCCGGGGTGCTGGTGGCCGCAGGGATGGTGACGCTGCTCCGGGCGTGAGCGTCCATCGTGGAAACGTGTGATGTGTGATCTCATGTCGTGGTGATCACCCCGACTCCCCTCATGCGTCTGGTGGCCGGTGTGTGGGGGTTCAAGACCCTCGCGGCCGGCGTCGAACTCGGTCTGTTCACCCGGCTCGCCGGCGGGCGGACGATGACCGTCGAGCAGGCTGCCGCCGAGTTCGGGCTGCCCGACCGGCCCGCTGACCTGCTGCTGGCCGCCAGTGCGTCGCTCGGCCTGTTGGAGAAGGCCGGCGACGGTTACCGCAACTCCGAGTTGGCCGAGCAGTTCCTGGTCGAGGGCCGCCCGTACTACTTCGGGGCGCAGGTCCGCTACTCGGACCTGCGCACCTACCTGCCCTGGCACCGCATCGGCGACGCCCTGCGCACGGATCGACCCTTGACCTGGGACCCGGAGGCCCAACAGTCGATGTTCGACACCGAGGACCCCCAGATGCTGGCGCAGTTCTGGGACGCGATGTTCTCCACGTCGAGCTTCACCGCCAGCGCGCTGGCCGACGCGTACGACTTCTCCGCGCATCGCCGGTTGCTCGACGTGGGCGGCGGCGCGGGCGCGTTCCCGATCGAGTTCTGCCGACGCCTGCCCGAGCTGCGGGCGACCGTCCTGGATCTGCCGCACGTCTGCGTGCGCGCCCGGGAGCGGATCGCCGAGGCTGGGCTCACCGGGCGGATCGACGCGGTGGCCGGTGACTTCCTCGCCGACCCGGCGCTGCCGGACGGGCACGACGTCATCCTGCTCAGCATGATCCTGCATGACTGGGACGAGCCGACGAACCGGGCGTTGCTGGCCCGCTGCCACGCGGCGTTGCCGTCCGGCGGGGCGATCGTCGTCTGCGAGCTGTTGCTCAACGACGAACGCACCGGACCGCCGGAGGCGGCCCTGATGGGGATGAACATGCTTGTCGAGACCGAGGGCGGCCGGAACTACTCGGGCGCCGAGTACGCGGCGTGGCTCACCGACGCCGGCTTCGTCGACGTGCGTACCGTGCCGTTCGACGCGCCCGGCGCCAACGGCGCGGTGGTGGCCCGCCGGCCCTGACCGACGACGACACCCGGCCCCGGTGCGAACCGTGGGCCGGGTGTCGCGGCGCCTCACGGCGCGGGCGTCCGATCGGCTACCGGTACGGGTCAGGCGCGAGCCTTGGCGGGCTGCTTCATGAAGTCCAGAACCGCCTTGTTGACCTCGTCGGCGTGGGTCCACGGGATACCGTGCGGCGCGCCCTTGAGCGTGACGAGCGTGCCGGTCGGCATCATCGGCCCGAGCCGCTGACCGGTCACCGGATACGGCAGCACCCGGTCCTGGTCACCCTGCACGATCAACACCGGAATGTCGATCTTCGGCAGGTCCTGACGGAAGTCTTCCTGCCAGGCGTTCACGCTGTCGTGGGTGGCCTTACCGGAGGCCATCGCGCCGATCTGCCAGTGCGCCCGGTACGCCTCTTCGCTGACCCGCTTGCCCATGTTCTGGTCCGGGTTGAAGAACGCGTCACAGAAGGACGTCAGGTAGGCGAACCGGTCCTTGATGATGGCGTCCTGGAAGCCCTTGAACAGGCTCCGCTCGACGCCCTCCGGGTTGTCGCTCGCCTTGGCCAGCATCGGTTGCAGCGGGCTGAGCAGCACCGCCCGGCTGACCCGTTGCGAGCCGTAGTTGCCCAGGTAACGGACCACCTCGCCGGTGCCCATCGAGTGACCGATCAGGGTCACCTCGTTCAGGTTCAGCTCGGTCATCAACACGTCCAGGTCCGCTGCGAACGTGTTGTAGTCGTACCCGAAGGCCGGCTGGGCGGAGTTACCGTTACCGCGGCGATCGTAGGTGATCGTCCGGTATCCGGCGTCCTGCAACGCCCGCGTCTCCTTCTCCCAGGTTGCGCCATTGAACGGGAAGCCGTGGATCAGCACCACCGGCTTACCGGAACCGTGATCCTCGTAGTACAGGTCGATGGGCGCGGAGTTTTCCGTCCCCACGGTGATGAAAGGCATGTTTGTCTCCTGCTCCGGTCTCGGGCTGTCGGACCCCCCGCGCTTTCCCGTCGGGTCGCCGGATATGCGGGCCCTCAGATCGGGCGCGAACGGCAGGCGCAGAGCTTCCGCGGGCCGCCCGTGTCGTCCTAACCTCGGGGGGTGAAACTTCCGCCCCGGCTGCGGGCCGTCAGCGACCTGCACGTCGGGCACCCGCAGAACCGCGCATTCGTGCAGGATCTACACCCGGACAACGAGGGCGACTGGCTGCTCGTCGCCGGTGACGTCGCCGACCGGTTCGCCGACGTCGAGTGGGCACTCGGGCTGCTGAGCAGTCGGTTCGCGCGGGTCGTCTGGGCGCCGGGCAACCATGAGCTGTGGACACCACCGCGCGACCCGGTCACGCTGCGCGGCGAGGAGCGCTACCGCGAACTGGTGCGGATGTGCCGGCGGTTGGGGGTGCTCACCCCGGAGGATCCGTACCCGGTGTGGGACGGCGACGGCGGCCCGGCCACCGTCGCCCCGCTCTTCGTGCTCTACGACTACACCTTCCGGGTGCCCGAGGCGCGCACCCAGGAGGAGTCGCTGGCCCTGGCGTACGCGGCCGGTGTGGTGTGCACGGACGAGGCGCTGCTGCACCCCGACCCGTACCCGAGCCGGGAGGCGTGGTGCGCGGCCCGGATCACCGAGACCGAACGCCGGCTGGCCGAACGCGACACGGCGCTGCCAACGGTGCTGGTCAACCACTACCCGCTGGTGCGGGAACCCACCGACGTCCTGCTGTACCCGGTCTTCGCCCAGTGGTGCGGCACCGTCCGCACCAGCGACTGGCACCTGCGCTTCGACGCGGCCACAGTGGTCTACGGGCACCTGCACATCCCCCGCACCACCGTCCACGACGGGGTGCGTTTCGAGGAGGTCTCCCTCGGCTACCCCCGCGAGTGGCAGCCCCGAGGGCCGGTGCCCGACCCGGTGCGCACCATCCACCCGGCGGACGACTGGCGCCGGCGCTGGTCCGTCAGCGGGTGAGGCCGTCAGGTCTTCCGCAGCGGCCCGAACGCGGCCCGCACCTCGGCGGAGAAGAGTTCCGGCTCCTCCCACGCCGCGAAGTGCCCGCCGCGGTCAGCCTCGTTGAAGTACGCGATGCCGGGGTAGACCGCCTCGGCCCAGCTACGCGGAGCGGCCCAGATCTCGCCGGGGAACGTGGTGAAGCCGACCGGCACCGTGACCGGCGGCGGAGCCTGACCGGCCGCCTGGGCCGCTGCTTGAAACCGCCCCTGCTCCCAGTACCACCGGGCGGACGAAGCACCGGTGCCCGTCAACCAGTACAGCGTGATGTTGTCGAGGATGCTGTCCCGGGTGAGACCGCCGGCCGGCTCACCGTCGAGGAACGCGCGGGAGATCTTGTAGTAGCTGTCCGTGTCGTGGTCGAGCATCCAGGCCGCCATCCCGACAGGTGAGTCCAGCAGCGAGTAGCCGATCGTCTGCGGCCGGGTGGACTGCTCCAGGAAGTAGCCGAAACCGTCCATCGAGAACAGCTTGAGCGCCTCGAGCGCGGCACGTTCCTGCTCGGAATTCGCCGGCAGCTTGTCCTTGATGCCGACCGCCCCGGCGAGCAGGTTGACGTGGATGCCGAGCAGCCCCTCGGGTGCTTGACGTCCCATGGCGTCCGTAACGGCCGCGCCGACGTCGCCGCCCTGTGCGACGTAACGCGAATACCCGAGGCGGTCCATCAGTTTCGCCCACGTCTGTGCCATCCGCGCGGAATCCCAGCCAGGCTCGGTCGGCTCGCCGGAGAAGCCGTAGCCCGGCAACGACGGCAGCACCAGGTGGAACGCGTCCTCGGGCGTGCCGCCGTGCGCCGTCGGGTCGGTCAGCGGGCCGACGACCCCGAGCAGCTCGGCGACCGAGCCCGGCCAGCCGTGCGTCATGATCAGCGGCAGGGCGTTCTCGTGCTGCGACCGTACGTGGATGAAGTGAATCTCGACGCCGTCGATGTTCGTCGTGTACTGCGGCAGCGAATTCAGCGTCGTCTCGCACGCACGCCAGTCGTAATCGGTCATCCAGTAGCGGGCCAACTCCTGGATCGTCGCCAGCTGCACACCCTGGGATCGATCGGTGACCAACTCGCGGGTGGGCCAGCGGGTAGCCGCAATCCGGCGACGCAGGTCGGCGATCACGTCCTCCGGCGTGTCGAGCCGGAAGGGACGAATTTCGCTGTCGTTGGACATCTTCCCTACCTCGCAAAGTCGAGTCGGCCAGCGCCGATGCACCGACGTGCCGGACTCGCCCAGTCTCACAGCGGGCCGGTGCCACCCGGGCCGAAACGCGAATCGCCGCCGCTCCTCCACGTGACACCCATGGGAAGATCAACCAGTGAGCCAACCGGACGAAGACGACGACAACTGGCTGAACGGCGAGGACGTTACCTGTCCGGAGTGCCACGAACGCCTCCACCGCCTCGACCACTCGCCACTGCTGGACTGCTATTTCCTCTACTGCGACAGCTGCCCGATGCGGGTGGATGTCGGTTACTACGACAAGACGTTCAGGACCATCGCGGACGCGCTCCCCTCCGAGGACAGGGCCTACCCCACGCTGATGGCGGCACTTGAGGCGCGACTACGGCGATGCGACTGCGGCGGGCGATTCCGGGACTCGGCGCCTCGGCGCTGTCACCGGTGCTCCACCGTCCTGACCGACATCAGCGAGCCCTCCGGTGTCGACGTCTGGCCGGGTTGGTGGACAGATGAGACGGACACCGGCTCCCTGGAAGAGACGTTCACCGCCAGGTACTTCCGCACCGAGGACCTCTGGGAGCACTGACCCTGCCGTTACGCACCGTCCACCCGGCCTACGACCTGCGCTGGCGCGCGTCCATCAGCGGGTGAGGCCGACCACAGTGGCCAGTCGCGCCACGCCGGCCGGCGCCGGTCGCGCGCGGGCAACATCGGCGATCACGGTACGCGCCAGAGGCCGACACCGAACCTCAGCCGGCGCGACACTGTCCGCAGCTCGTCAGCTCGGCTGCTCTGGCCGCCGCCAGCGGCGGCCAGAGCAGCCTGAAGCAGCAACGTCCCACCCACCGCCCACTCCCACCGCCCACTCCCGGCGGTCGCCCTGACCCCGGTGATCGCCCTGACCTCGGCTACCGCGCCGACCTTCGTGATCAAGAGGTTTGCGGGAAGTTTGACCTTCAAAAGTCCCGCAAATCTCTTGATCACCATCGTGGGATGAGGGCCGTGACTCACGCCCGCGCTGGGGGCACCGACGCCGCCTGCGACTGGGGTCGGGAGTTGGCGCAGCACGCTTCAGGCATCCATTCGGCGTTAGAGCTTCACCTGGACCAGTCCGCTAGCGTCACCAAGGTGACCTGGACGGAGCCCGCCACGTGGTACGCCAACCTGGCTTCGTTTTACGCCGCCGCTGCGGCCTTCATCACCGACCCGGCCGGCAACGTGCTGCTCGTCAAGCCATGTCGTCCTCCGAGCGGCCATCCCGACGGCTTCGGTCAGCGCCCGAGACCGTCAGTTCATCCGGCGCCTCAGCTGACCACCGCGCTTTAGGCTCATCGAGCGCTTGGAGGCGAAGTCACCCGAGAATGCGCAGTCGTCACGAAGCACTGGGACCTCGACGGTTCTCGTTGCGGCAGCTCACGTGAACCTGTCCGCCTCGACGTTGGCCTTGGCGATGTGCGGCTTGCGCCCGTGCGATGAGATGGGCGGCCGCCGCTCCCCCGGCGGCCGCCCACGCCCGATCAGCTGGCGTAGACCTCCAGCGTCGACAGCTGCCCGGCCGGCCAGCCGGTGTTGCCGGTGACGGTGATCCGAACGTAGCGCGCCTGCGCAGCGCTGAAGGTCAGCGTCACCTGATTACCAGTGGCCGGGTTGAAGGTCCGCCCCGCCGACCCAACGAGCGTCCCGAAACTCCCCCCGTCGGTGCTGCCCTGCACGGCGAGAGTCTGCGTCCGGCTGCCCCACGCCGACGACGGCGGCAGCTTCAAGACCACCCGACCGACAGTGCGCGAGGAACCCAGATCGACCTGCACCCACTGCGGGAACGCGCTGTTGGCGCTCTCCCAGTAGCTGTTCGCGTCACCGTCCACCACGTTGCCCGACCCGTAGCTCTGGACGTGGCTGCTCTCCGACGTGGGTCGGCCCCGGGCGAGGTCCGCGTTTGCGGCGGCGTCCGTGGTGACGGTGACCGCCGAGGACGCGCCGGAGGTGTTGCCGGCGGCGTCGCGGGCGGTGACGGTGAAGGTGTACGCGGTGGACGGGCTGAGCCCGCTCACCGTCGCCGTGGTGCCGGTGACGGTGGCGACGACGGTGCCGCCCTGGCGTACCTGGTAACCGGTCACCCCGGTGTCGTCGGTGGAGGCCGTCCACGCCAGGGACACGCTCGTCGACGTCTTGCCGGTGACGGTGAGGCCGCTCGGGGTGGTGGGCGGGTTGTCCGGGACGGTGGTGCCGGCGTACACCTCGACCTGGGCGAGTTGGGCGGCCGGCCAGCCGGTGTTGGCGCTGATGCTGAGGCGGACGTAGCGGGCCGTGGTGGTCGTCAGCGTGCGGGTGACGGTGTTGCCGGCGGCCGGGTCGAAGGCGAACGCGGAGGCCCCGGCGATGGTGGCGAAGGAGTTGCCGTCGACGCTGCCCTGGACGGTGATGGTCTGGGTGCGCGCGCCCCAGCCGGCGGGCAGCCGCACCACGAGCTTGTTGACCTGGTGGCTGGCGCCGAGGTCGACCTGCCACCAGTGCGGGAAGGAGCCGCCGCCGCTCTCCCAGTAGCTGCCGGCGTTCGAGTCCACGGCGTTCGACGCCGGGAACCCGCCGCCCTGGCTGCTCGCCGAGGTCTGTCGACCGGCGGCCAGGTTGCCGGTGACCGGTGGCGGGGTGCCGACCATCGGCGGGGTGGGGCGTACGGCGGTGAGCGCGAGTTGCCCCTTGAGCATCCGGCCGCCGTCGGCGGTGATCCGCAGGTAGTAGTCGGAGGAGCAGGCGACGCCGTCCTCGTCGAGGGCCCGGATGTTCGCGCCGGCCGGGGTGGTGGCCTGGGTCTCGGACGTCTTGGCGATCTGGTTGCCCTCGTTGTATTCGTCGAACATGGACACGTACAGGCCCTGGGAGCCGAGCCGGACCATGTTGTAGATGTGCCGCCAGTAGAAGTCGCCGTGCTTGCGGTGGCCCCCGGCGAGGTCGCCGGGCATCACGCAGGGCAGGTAGTCGATGCCGCGCGCCGCGCAGTCGGCCATGTCGCCGACGTTGACGTTGTTGTAGTACGAGTCCAGCTCCTCCACGGTCCTGGCCCGGTAGACCATCCAGGGCGAGATCGCGTGGAACGCGTGGTAGACGTCGAGGAAGCCGGGGCGGGAGTCCTCGATGCCCTGCCGCCACCAGGTCGGTACGCCACCGATGACGTAGCAGCCCTGGGCCTTGAACCAGTTGATGACCTCCAGGCAGGGCCCGGGGGTGAAGGGTCGGCTGGGTTCGCTGAAGCCGAAGCCCCAGATGCAGACGACCGGTTTGCCGTTCTGCCGGGCGTACGCGGACGACGCGGTGTGCGCGGCCATCTTCGTCGTCCAGTCGGTCTTGATCTCCGACTGGAAGGTCAGCCAGTCGGTGACGTCGTACATGATGTAGAACTTGCGGTTGTGCCGCTCGGCGGCGGAGCGGACCTTCTGGGTCATCGCGTCGCGGGTGGGGCCCTCGTCGCCCATCGGGTTGAACCGTTGCAGCGCGGCGGTGTCGCAGCCGTTCTCCTGCATCCAGCGGAAGTGGGTGTCCACCGTCTGCTGGTCGTAGGAGGAGAAGAGGGTGGCCGGCTGGCCGTTGCCCAGGTTGGGGTAGGCGGTGGGATAGGTGCGGGTGTACTCGCGCATGTCCGGCCAGGACACGATCGTGGTGTTGGCGGGTGAGGGCGGCTGGAACCGGTCGCGGCCCCAGTGCCACCATCCGCCGATCGGCGCCCCGTCGCCGGGTGCGCTGAACCAGCCCTGGTAGCCGACCGTCACCTTGCCGACCACGTCCCCGGGAGGACTGGCGGCCTGCGCGGGGCTGGACATGCTGGTGAGCAGCTCGGTGGTGGAGGCGGTGGCGAGGGCGGACCCGGCCAGCACCGATGTGACGAACCTGCGGCGGGAGACCGCCATGACGACCACTCCTTCGGGACGGAAGGCATTGACGGCCATCGTGGCAGCAGTGGATGCCGACCCGCAAGAGTTAGACTGATCAATGAAAATCCCGATCAGATGACGGGAATTACGCGCTGAGGCCTCAGCCGCTGACGGCGCGCTCCAACGCCCGCGCCGGGGACAGGATCTGGCTGCCGGCCTGGCGACGGCGGGCGTCGCGCACCGTCATCCGTACGCCCTCGGTGAAGCCGATCTTCGGGTACCACCCGAGCAACTCGCGCGCCTTCCTGGTGTCCAGCGCCATGTTGCGCACCTCGCCGGGCCAGGGCAACGGCTCGTAACGGGCCGCGTTGCCGACACCGGACGCCTCCCGGACGGTGTCGTACACCTCGTTGACGCTCGTCTGCCGACCCGAGGAGATGTTGACCATACCCACCCCGGGGTGGTGGCAGGCGACGGCGATCGCCTCGGCGACGTCGCTGACGTGGATGAAGTCCCGGGTCTGCGTGCCGTCGTCGTAGATCACCACCTGCCGGCCCCCGAGCAGCGCGTCGGCCATCAGGGACACCACGCCGCAGTCGCTGCCCTCCTGGCGGGGCCCGTAGACGTTGCCGAACACCATCGAGGTGTACGGCAGGCCGTGCTGACGCCCGTACCAGTCGAGGTAGTGCACGCCGGCGGCCTTGCTGACGCCGTACGGGCTCACCGGGGCGATCGGGTAGTCCTCGCGGACCGGCAGGTCGTGGGCGGGGACGCTGCCGAAGATGGCGCTGCTGGCCGCGTTGATCACCAGCCGTACGCCGCCGCGGGCGCAGGCGTCCAGCACGTTGACGGTGCCGAACACGTTCACGTCGGCGTCGTACAGGGGCGACCGCCGGGCCGCGGGAACGCTCGGCTGCGCGGCGAGGTGCACCACCACGTCCGGCTGCCACTGGTGGATGACGTCGACGCCCTCCGGCGTACGGATGTCACCCGAGACGACGTCGGCCTCGGTCAGTCCGCCGTACGCGGCGTCGGCCAGGTTCTCGATCCGGCCGGTGGAGAAGTTGTCGAGCACCCGGACCTGGCTGCCCATCAGCATCAGCCGGGCGACCACGTGGCTGCCGATGAAGCCGGCGCCGCCGGTCACCAGCACGCGCCCGGGAATCAGGTCCGTCGGCGGGTCGACACCGGCGGCAACAACTGGCTGGTCCATGTGGAACTCCTTGGAACGACGGGGTTGTCGGCCCTCAGCGGCAACCGGACGACCGGGCACGACCGTAACCCACCAAATACCCACTAAAGGTGTGTTTCGCCCAACGGTCTGGGCTGAAATGCGACGTTCAAAGCAAGACGTCCTGTTTTTATCCATCCGGGACTATTGGGGCATTTGTGACTAGTAACTTACTCCCGGGGTGCTCGTCCGCATGCCCTCGAAGCACCTGACGGAGGAGGAGGTCGGCGCGTTGAGAAAGACCCCGGGACCCGTGACCGCGGACTCAGCTCCGATGCCAGGCAACGACAGCGCGGCCCCGCACGACCTCGCCGAGGCACCGTGGTCCCAACCGCGAGAACGTCCGGAGATCCCGCTCCAGCTTCAGGAGTTGTTCGCCCATCAGGAGCAGGTCCGATCCGACCAGCACCGACGGCGGGCCCGCGTGGTGGTGCTCGAGGCGAACGACGCGACCACCACGCCCGACCGCCTCGACGAGGAGTTCGACGTGGCCGTCCGCCTCCCGGTGCCGGCCCGCGCCGAGGAACTCGCCAGGGTGCTGGCCACCGTCCGCCCTCGACTCCTGTTGCTCAAGCACTCCCTGGAGAGCATCGACGATCGCATCATCACCAGTTGCATGAGTGCCGGCGTCGAGATCATGGTGCTGGCCCGCCCCGTCTACGGTCTGCTGCGAGCACCGGCCATGGCGCGCTTCGGTGGGCTGCCGTGGATTCGGCTGGGATCGGGCGGCACCCGCCGACCCCGTGGCGAGCGGCTCAAGCGGTTCTTCGACCTCAGCGTGATCCTGCTCAGTGCCGTCGTGGTGATTCCGTTGATCGCGGTGATCGCCGCAGTGGTGTCGTTCACTGGCCCACCGTTCTACCTCCAGCAACGCGTCGGCACGGGTGGCCGACTGTTCCGGGTGGTCAAGTTCCGGACCATGCGGGTCGGCGCCGAGCAGACCACCGGCCCGGTCCTGGCCCTGCCGGACGACGTCCGGATCACCCGACTGGGGCGCTGGCTGCGACGGTCCCGGCTGGACGAGTTGCCCCAGCTCTGGAACGTGCTGCGCGGCGAGATGAGCCTCGTCGGGCCCCGCCCGGAACGACCGGAGTTCATCGCCGGCTTCGACCGGCTGCCCGACTACGACCTGCGGCACCTGATCCGGCCCGGACTGACCGGCATCGCACAGCTCACCGGCGGATACGCGGCCACCGTCGAGGACAAGCTCCGGTGTGACCTGCTCTACCTCAACTGCCGCTCCATGCGGGTCGACCTCACCCTGCTCCTGCTGACAGTGGTCGAACTGTTCCGGGGGTTCCCCCGTGGCTAGTGCGGCCCACGCGGTCGAAACCCGGGTCACCCGCAACACGGCCAGCATGCTGGCCGCGCGGGTGATCATGGCGGTGTCCGGGCTGGTCTCGGTGCCGGTCATCTACCAACGGCTCGGGCCGCGGGAGTTCGGGATCTGGGTAGTGCTCGCCGGTCTGCTGGCGATGGCCGCCCTGATCGACCTCGGACTCGGCTCCGCACTGGTCCGCGAGGTCGCCCGAGCCGAGAGCGCGGCCGACCGGGACCTGGTACGTCGGCTGCTCGGGCTGGGGCTGGGCTGGGCAGTGCTGCTGGGCCTGCTCACCCTCGGGGCGCTCGGCGCCGGCTGGCCGTGGCTCGTCGGGCTGCTACGCCTCGGTGACCTGGCCGACGAGGCGTGGCAGGCCACCGTGTGGCTCGTCGTCGGCCTGGTGGCCGGCGCCGTGGAACTGCCGTGGCGGGCCGTGCTCGAAGGCGGCCAACGGTACGGGTCGCTCGCCGCGATCAGCGCCGGCACGGCGATCCTCGCGGCCGCCCTCGCCATCCTGGTGGTACGCCTCGGTGGCGGCCTGGTGGCGTTGGCCGCCTCGGCCGCCGCGACCGGGGCGATCCGCACCCTCCTGCTCGCCGCGACGACCCACCGCCAGTGCCCGGACCTGTCCCCCCGATGGGGTCGAACGGACCTGGCCGACATCCGCCGGATCGGCGGCTACGGCCTGCGGGTGCAGGTCTCCAGCGGCGCCGGCATGGTCAACGTGGAGCTCGACCGCCTCGTCCTCGGTGGCGCCTTCGGCCCCGCCGTGGCCGGCGGTTTCGACCTGGGCAGTCGCCTGCTCAACCTGCTCCGTCTGCCCCCGGGTTTCGCCCTCGTCGTGCTGTTCCCCGCAGCGGTCGCCCGCACGGTTTCCCGGGGCACCGGTTGGCTGGACCGGTTCTACCTGGCCGCCACCCGGTACCTCGCGCTGTTCCTGGCCCCGGCCACCGCGGCGCTGATGGTCAGCGCCGATCCGCTGGTCCGGCTCTGGCTGGGCCACCAGGTCCCCTGGGCGGCGGCGAACATCATGATCCTCGCGCCCGCGTACGCCCTCAACCTGATCACCGGGGCGGCGACGATCGCCGCCCGCGCCGAGGGCAGGCCCGGGTTGGAAACGCGCTACGTGCTGCTCTCCGTCGTCCTCAATCTGGTCCTCACCGTGCCGATGCTGCTGCTGTGCGGGCCGCTCGGCGTACCCCTGTCGACGGCGCTGGCGGTGGTGCTCAGCACCGGGTACTTCCTTGTCTACTTCCACACCGCCACGGCCCGGCCGCTGGCCCCGCTGGTGCGGGCGATCTGGCCGCCGCTCGCCGCCGCCGTCGCGGCCGGGTTGGTCGCGGCGGCGGCCAGTCAGTTCCTGCCGGACGGCCCGGGACGACTCGACGCCGCCCTCGCGGTGTCATCCCGGGCGGGTCTGACCCTGCTCATCGCCGGCACGCTGCTCATCGCCGGCGGACACCTGGGCGCGAGCGACCGGATGCGGCTGCACCGGCTGCTGCGCGCGCCGACGGCCGTGCTGTCGCCGAGCACTGGCGGTCCGCGATGAGCGTCGAGCACCGCACCGCGCGGTGCGTGCTGTGTGGGCCACGGCAGGCCCACCTGCCCCGACTCGGCGGGCTGCTGCGCCGCTGCGAAGGCTGCGGCTTCAGCTGGACCGCGCAGGAGCAGGCCGCCGAGGACGGACGCTACGACGAGGACTACTTCGCCGAGGGCGGCTACGACGACTACTTCCGGGCCGCGCCACGCCGGTTCGAGGCACGGCGGCGGCTGCGCTGGCTGCTCTCCACAGTCCGCCCCACGGTGCTGCTCGAAGCCGGTCCCGCCGGGGGCTACTTCCTCGAAGCCGCCCACCGCGCCGGGATCATCGCCAGCGGCATCGAGGTCAGCCACGCCGCCGCCGCCTTCGCCCGCGACCACCTCCACATGCCCGTACGCCAGGGTCACTTCGAAACCATCGCACCCACACTCACCGCCGACGTCGTCTGCGCCTTCCACGTCCTCGAACACGTCGAAGACCCCCGCGCCTTCCTGCACGCCGCACACAACGCCCTCACCCCCGGCGGCTGGCTCGCCCTCGAAGTACCCAACATCGCCTCCGCCGCCGCCCACCGACTCGGCACCGACTGGCCGGGCCTGCAACCGCGCTACCACCGCTGGCACTTCACCCCCGACACCCTGGTCCGGCTGGTGACCGACCTCGGCTTCGAGGTGGTCCGGCAGGACACGACTGTCTTCCGCTACTACATGCCGCTCGCCTACCGACTGCGGCACGCACGACATCTACTCCCCGCCGACGTGCTCGGGCTCCGCTCACCGCGGCTGACCCACCCACGCCTCGGCGACCTACTCCGGGTGATCGCCCGGGCGCCACGAACCGGACGGAGCACCTGATGAAACTCGATGGGATCGAGCTGGTCCGCTGCCAGCTCTGCGGCCGCGCCGGTGGGCACTCGCCGACCCTCGGCGAGCTGCTGTGGAGCTGCCCGGACTGCGGCTTCGTCTGGACCGCTGGCAGCGCCCCGGCCCCGGAGGAGCTGTACGACGAGGCCTACTACACGACGGACGGCTACCAGGACTACTTCGCCTCCGCCGGTCAGCGCCGGTTCGAAGCGAGCCGCCGGTTGCGCTGGCTGCTGTCCGGCGTCCACCCCACAGTCCTGCTGGAAGCCGGCTGCGCCGGAGGTTACTTCCTCGAAGCCGCCCACCAGGCCGGCATCACCGCCAGCGGCATCGAGGTCAGCCACGCCGCCGCCAGCTTCGCCCGCGACCACCTCCACATGCCCGTACGCCAGGGCTACTTCGAAACCATCGCACCCACACTCACCGCCGACGTCGTCTGCGCCTTCCACGTCCTCGAACACGTCGAAGACCCCCGCGCCTTCCTCCGCGCCGCGCACACCGCCCTCACCCCCGGCGGCTGGCTCGCCCTCGAAGTACCCAACATCGCCTCCGCCGCCGCCAACCGACTCGGCACCGACTGGCCCGCCATCGCTCCCGCGTACCACCGCTGGCACTTCACGCCCGACACACTGAGTCGGATGCTTGTGGAGTCCGGGTTCCGGGTGATCTTCCACGACACGGTCTTCTCCCGGTTCTACTGGCAGCCGGCGGCACGGCTGCGCAACGCCCGCGATCTGCTGGTCGCCGACGTCGCCGCCAGCCGCTCACCCCGGGTGACGCACCCACAACTCGGCGACCTGCTGCGGATCTTCGCCCGGCGCGACGACCGGGCAGTGGCCTGATGGGCTCCCCGCTGCTGTCGGTGCTGCTGGTCAGCTGGAACACCCGCGAGCAGACCCGGCAGTGCCTGGAGTCGCTGGCGTCGACAGTCGACCCCGACCTGGACTACGAGGTGGTGGCCGTCGACAACGGCTCGTCCGACGGCTCGGCGGACATGCTCGCCGACCAACCCCGGGTCCGGCTGATCCGCAACAACCACAACACCGGGTTCGCCGCCGCCGTGAACCAGGCGTACCGCCGGGCGAACGGGCAGTTGATCCTGCTGCTCAACAGCGACATCCGGTTCCACCCGGGCGCGCTGTCGCGGATGGTCGAGCACCTGCGGGAGCGGCCGGACGTGGCCGGGGTCAGCCCGCTGTACCTCAACCCGGACGGCACCTTCCAGCAGCACTACGTCCAACAGCCCAGCTTCACCGCCACCATCGCGCTGGTGACCGCGCTGCGCCGGCTGCCCGGGTTCCGCCAGGCGCTGCACCGGTTCCAGATGCGCGGCGAGGACTTCAGCCGGCCCCGGCAACTCGCCTCGGGCAGCTGCATGCTGCTGCGCCGCGCGGTGCTCGGACAGCAGACCATCTTCGACGAGACGTTCCCCGTCTACTGGAACGACGCGGTCCTCGCGCGGCAGCTCGACCAGGCCGGGCACCAGCTGTGGATGCTCCCGGACGCCGTGGTGACGCACAGCCGGGGCGCGTCCTGCCGGCTGCTCGGGCCGACCATCCGCTTCCGACACCTGCTGGGCAGCCTGGTCGGGTATCTGCGGCTGACCCAGCCCCGGTACCGGTTGCCGGTGTTCCGGGCCGCGCTGATCGCCGATCACCTGGTCAAGCGGCTCTTCGGTCGGTCCGTACAGCTGGGCCTGGGCGACCTGCTCGCCGCGCTGCGCGGCGACGTCGGCCCGCTGCCCGACGGTGACACCCGCGACTGGGTGGTGCTGTTCAGCCGGACCCGCTGGTCCGTCGAGGGGCATTCGACGGTGCTGGGGCAGTTGGCGCCCGGGCAACGGCTGCTCTTCGTCGACCCGCCGGGACGTCGGCCGCGCTGGCGGTGCGAGGTGACCCCGATCGGCTCGGCGGCCTGGCACGCCGTCGCGCCGACAGCGCTACCGCTGGGTGGTGCGGTGCCGCTTGTCAACTGGATCAACCGGCGGATCGCGGCCGGTGCGCTGCGTGGCTGGCTGGACCGACACGCCGGCGCCCGCCTGCTGCGACTCGACGACGAGCGCGCCCGCCCGGTGCTCGGCCGCCTCGGCGAGGACGAGTTGCTGCCCGCCGGAGCGCCACGTCCGATGGAACGGTCGGGCCGTGGCTGAGCACACCACCACCCTGCAACCGGCGGCCGCAGCGGTCGTGACGCCCGCCGACGACAGCGACTGGGTGGTCATCTTCAGCGGCACACCGTGGGCGAACGGCGCCCACCGGCAACACGCGCTGGCCCGCGAGCTGACCGTCGACCACCGGGTGCTCTTCGTCGACCCGGCCGGGCACCTCCCGCGCTGGCGGGTCCAGGTTCGGCAGGTGGCCGACGGTCTGTGGCAGTGCGCCGCGCCGACGCTGCTGCCGTTCGGCCGGCACCTGCCCCCGGTCAACCGGGTCAACCGCTGGCTCGCCGCGCGGGTGCTGCGCCGCTGGTTCCAGCGGCGGGCGGCATCCGTACGACTGCTCTGGCTGGACGAGGACCTGGCCGCGCCGGTGGCCGCCCGGCTGGGCGCCTCCGCCGTCGTCTACGACGCCACCGACCTGGACTGGACGTTCACCCGACCCTGGAACCGGTGGCACCTGCGCCGCGCGCTGCGCTCCGCCGTCGGCGCCGCCGACCTCGTCCTCGCCTCCTCCACCGCGCTACCCGACCGGATGCCCGCCTCCGACCCGGCACCGGTGGTGCTGGCCAACGGATGCGACCCGCACCGCTTCTCGCCGGACGGCCCGGTCGCGCCCTGGCTGCTCAGCCTGCGCCGACCACTGATCGGCTACAGCGGGGCGGTCGACACCCGGGCCTTCGACGCGGACCTGGTCGCCACTGTGGCGCGCGCCCATCCGGAGTGGACGTTCGTGTTGATCGGTCCGTCCACCCGGGCCGGCCGTGCCCCGCTCGCCGGACTGTCCAACGTGGTGCTTGTCGACGCCGTCCGCTTCGCAGACGTGCCAGGCATCCTGCGGGCCTGCGACGTCACCATCATCCCCTACCGGGTGGGCGGGCTGATCGACTACGTGCACCCGAAGAAGTGCTTCGAGTATCTGGCCCTCGGTAAACCCGTCGTCGCGACGCCGCTGCCGGCGCTGCAGGCACTGGGCGACACCATCGCCCTCGCCGCCGACCCGGCGAGCTTCGCCGCGGCGCTGGCCGACGCGCTGGACCGCGCCGACGCGCCCGACGACGCCGCCCGACGCCGGGAGGTCGCCACCCGCAACAGCTGGTCGGCACGGGGCGTCCAGCTGCGTTCCCTGTTGGCGGGGTTGCCGCGATGAGAGTGCCGATCGTCGCGCCCGGTGTGGTGCTCGCCGGCGCCGCGCTGGGCGGTGTGGTGACAGTGGTGACCCTGCTGCCCGGGCCGGTCGGCCTGGCCGCCGCCATCGGAGTGCTGTGTTTCGGCGCGTTCCTGCTCTGGCCCTGGGCCGTCCTGCCGGTCGGCATCATCGGCGGCGCCGTTGTCGGTGCCCTGCTCAGCGGCGGCGACGTGCGCGGTTACATCGCGGTGAAGGTGCTGCTGTTGGCCGCCGGCGGCGCCGCGCTGGCCGCCCGCCACTGGCTCGGGGCGGAGCGGGGCATCCGGCGCACCGCCGCCGACGTGGGAATGCTGGTCCTGGTCGGGTTGACAGTCGTGGCGGCCACCTACGGCCTGGCCGTCGGCAACCTCCCGGCGGAGGTGCTGGTCGCCGCGTACCAGGTGGCCACGATCCCGGTGTACTTCTTCGTCGCCACCCACACCCTCACCACGCCGCGTCGGATCCTGGCCGCCGGCATCCTGTACGTGGTGCTGGCGGGGGTCTTCACCGCCATTTCGGTGGCGGCACCGGGGCGGCACGGCGGGCTCATCACCCTCATGGCCATCCCCGCGCTGATCTGGATCGCCGGTCGGGTGCGGGGTTGGCGTCGGGCCGGCGCCCTCCTGCTCGGCGGCTTCTTCGCCGTCGACGTGCTCCTCGCGTCGTACCGGGGGATCTGGCTCGCCGCGGCGCTGACCGGGCTGATCATGCTGGTGCGCGGCGGCCGCACGGTCCGTGCCGGCCTGGCCGCCACCGCCGCCACGGCGGTCGCTGTCGCCGCGATCCTCGCCCTGCAGCCAGGGGTACGGGAGCGGGCCACGGAGATCACCAAGGGGTTCCAGCAGTCCGCCGGTTACCGGGGGGTGGAATCCGAGGTGGGTCTGGGCGTCTTCGCCGACCAGCCGCTGGTCGGGGCCGGCCTCGGACAGACCACGCCGGACATCTACCTGTCCGGCTTCACCTTCACCGACGTCGGGCCGGTGTACCACGCCTTCTACGTCACAGTCCTTGCCAACCTCGGGCTGGTCGGGCTCCTGCTGGTCCTCTGGCCGATCCTGCGCAGCATCCGCGTCGGCCTGCGCAGCCGGGACGGGATCACGCTGCCGTTCGCGGCGCTGTCCTGCGGCTTCCTGGCCGCCGCCCTCTTCGCGGCGCCCACCGACGGGCACTGGGAGCTGGGCCTGCTGCCGGCGCTGACCCTCCTCACGGCACACCACGAGGGGGCGCGGCTACGGCGACCCGCCCGGCCACCGCTGCTGCGCGGCGCCCTGACCCGAACGGGTGTGGCGGCATGAGCGCGGCCGACGCCACCGCAGTGGTGGTCACCCACAACTCGGCGGGACAGATCGTCGCCGCCCTGACCGCGCTGCGGCAGGCGCGGGTGCCGGTGCGGTTGGTGGACAACGCCTCCACCGACGGCACCGTCGACCTCGTCCGAAGCCGGTTCCCGGAGGTGACGGTCCTCGCCAGCCCCACCAACACCGGATTCGCCACCGCCGTGAACCGGGCCGCGGCCGGGGTCGACACCGACGTCGTGCTCCTGGTCAACCCGGACTGCGTGGTCACCCCCGGCGCGGTGGCGGAACTGGCCCGGGTGCTGCGCGACCGACCGTCGGTGGGCATCGCGGGGCCACGGCTCACCGACGCGCACGGCCGGGTCGCGATCAGCGCCCACCGGTTCGAATCCCTCGGCACGGTGCTGGCCAGCCGGTTCGGTGGGTCGCTGGTGCCGGTGTCGCTACGACGGCTGCTCAGCGGCCGGCAGCGCCGGGCCGCGTACGACGCCTGTGTGCGCGGGGCGCAGCCGGTGGCAGTGGACTGGCTCTCCGGTGCCTGCCTGGCGGTGCGCCGCGAGCTGTTCGTGGCGATCGGCGGCCTCGACGAGGGCTACTTCCTGTACTACGAGGACGAGGAGCTGTGCCTCCAGGCGGCCCGGCGCGGCGCCGAGGTGCTGTACGTGCCCTCGGTGACCGCCGTGCACACCGGCGGGGCGAGCAGCTCCGACCCGGCCTGGATCTGGCCTCACCTGTACCGCAGCATGCTGCGGTTCTTCGCCCGCCACCGCGCCGGCACCCTGCGCGCGGTACGCGGCGTGGTGCTCCTGCGCGCACTGATCGGTATCGGACTGGCCGGGGCGCGAATGCCAGTGCAACCCCGGGCCGGGAAGGCCCGGCTGCGGGCCTGGACCCGCGTCGGCCGGATCGCGGTCACCCGACCTGAAACGAGAGGAGGAGCGTGATGCACGTCCTGACAACTGTCGTCGGCAAGCGCACCGAACACTGGACGGACCTGTTCGACGTTCTGTGCGAACAGCCGGACGTCACCCTCACCGTGCTCGCCGCGGACGTGTCCCCGGGGACCCGCCGCGAATTGGCCCGGCTGGCCCGTCGACACCACCGGCTGCGGTACCACGTCGTTCCGCACCTGCTCGGTGAGTCGTTGACCGGGCACATGGCCTCGGTGCTGTTCCGGTTGCCCGGCCAGCACGACGTGACCACCGCCCGCCCGGACATCCTGCACGTCATCGGCGAGGCCGCGTACCTCACCACCTGGCAGGCGCTGCGGCTGCGTCAACGCTGCTGGGCCGGGGTGCCCACCACGTTGTACGCCGCGCAGAACGTGGTCACCCGCTTTCCGGTGCCGTTCCCCCGGATCGAGCGACAGTCCTACCTGTCCGTCGACCACGCCTTCCCGATCACACCCGCGGCGCTGAACGTTCTGCGGATCAAGGGCTACCGGGGCCCGGCCACCATCGTGCCGCTCGGCGTGGACACCCGGACGTTCCAACCACTGCCCACCGATCCGGCCGCGCGCCCGTTCACCGTCGGGTTCGTCGGGCGGTTCGAGCCGCACAAGGGCGTGGTCGACCTGTTGCGCGCCGCCGAGCTGATCGACTGCGACGTGTCGCTGGTCGGTGACGGCAGCCTCAGCGCCGAGATCGAGCGGGCCGCCGCGCGCCGACCGGGCCGGGTGCACCGGCACGGCTGGGCCGGGCACGCCGAACTGCCCACGCTGCTCAACGACATGGACGTGTTGGCGATGCCATCGGTCGAGGTGGTGCAGCGCAACACCCTGCCGTGGATCGGCATCCCGCTGCGCGAGCAGTTCGGCCGGGTGCTGGTCGAGGCGATGGCGTGTGGCGTACCCGTGGTGGGCAGCGACGTCGGCGAGATCCCCTACGTGGTGGGCGACGCCGGTCTCGTCTTTCCGGCCGGCGACGTCACCGTGCTCGCCGCCCGCCTCGCGCGGCTGCGCGACGACCCGGCGCTCGCCGGGCAGTTGGCCAACAGGGGGTTGGCCCGTGCCGGCGCCGAGTTCGGCTGGGACCGGATCGCCGAGACCCTCTGCACGACCTGGCGCGGGCTGCGGTCCCCGGCCCGGTCCCTCCGCACATCGCCCGCCGAGGCCGGGCACCCAACCAGAGAGGCGATCGCCTGATGAGCGCGTCGATAGATGTCAAAGGTCTGCTCGGTGCCTCCTGGCGCCGGGTGGGCGTACCGCTGCTCGGCCTGTGCGCGGGCCTGGCCGCCGCGCAGGGAGTGACACAGCTCCTCCCGGCGCGTTACGAGGCGGAAGCCTCCGTGCTGGTCAGCGCCGAGCAGACCGACGAGGACAGACCTGCCGATCTGGCCCTCGCCCAGAACCTCACGCCCACCATCGCCCGACTGGTCGGGTCGCGGGAGGTCGCGCTGGAGGCGGCGCGTTCGCTGCAGCTGCCCGAGCGGGCGGTGCTCGGTCACGTCAGCGGCGAGTACGAACTCGGCCTCCAGATCATCACCGTGCACGCGAGCGCCAGCACCGGTACGCAGGCCGCCGCGATCGCGAACGCCGCTTCCCGCGCCGTCAGTCAGCAGTTGGGCCGGCTGGACATGGGCGGTTCCACGAGCATCAACGCGCGGGTTCTCGACACCGCCAGCCCGCCGGCCCGGCCGGCCTTCCCGAAGCCGCTGCTCAACGGCGTGCTCGGGGCCCTGGCCGGGCTGCTGGCCGGTTGGGGCGCGACCATCCTGCGCGACCGGTTCGACAGCCGGCTGCGCGACATCGGCCAGATCGAGGCACGCCTGGGCCTGCCGGTGATCGGGGTGTTGCCGAAGCTGCCGCGCCGCTTCGCCCGCCATCACGCCGCCGCGTTGTACGGCCGCACCAACGTCGCCGACGCGGTACGTGCCACGATCTCGACGCTGAGTGTGCTCACCGCTCCCCTGCCCCGCCGGCGAATCCTGGTCACCAGCGCACACGACGACGACGGCAAGGCGTTGGTGACCGCCCTGCTCGGTCTCGGCATGGCCGACGAACACTGTCGGGCCACACTGGTGGACGGGGCGGTACGGGACCCGGTGCTGTCGGGCCACTTCCCGGAGGCGCCGCACACCTGGCAGCAGGTGCTGGCCCAGAAGTGCCCGCCGGTGCGCCTGGTCGACTTCCCCACCCTGACCGTGCTGCCGGCCGAGCCTCGCGAGGGCGCCGACACGGAGGCCCTGCACGAGCTGGGCGGGCTGCTCAACGTGCTGGGCGAGGACGAGGACTGTGTGATCGTCCACGCGCCGCCGATCCTGGCCGGACGGGAGATCTCGGCGTTCGCCCAGCACGCGGACGGCGTGCTGCTTGTCGTCCGCGCCGGCAGGACGAACCTGGACGACAGCACCCGGGCGGCCCGGCTCGTGCAACAGCTCGGGCTGCCGCTGGCCGGTGTCGTGGTGATCGGGGCGGTGCCCCGCACTGACCACCGGCCGAGCAGCGAGCAACCGGCCCTGGTGCCGGGCGCGGCCCAGGATGCCCTGGCGCTGCCGGCGACGAAGGCGGGCGCCCAGGGCGCGGTCATCCGTGAGCTGGTCAGCGCCCTGGTCGAGGACAAGTCCGGACCGCCCGGACGGCACCGCCGACAGAGCTCGGGTGAGTCGGCCCCGGCCGGCAGGACCGTCGAGGGTAGGACGGTCGAGGGCACGACGGTCGACCGCAAGCCCGTCGACCGCAAGCCGGTGGGCAGTGCGACGGCCGAGAGCGCGACGGCCGAGCGTCAGCCGGTCGAGAGGACGACGGCCGGGCGCACCGCGTACGGCAGCGTGGCGTCCACGGAGGCGCCGGCCGGACCGACCCGGATCGAGGATGCCATCACCCAGCCGAATCCGGTGGTGACCGATGTCCCGGACCAGCCCGAGCAGGTGCCGACGCGCACCGCCCAGCCCGAGCCCGCGGCTCCGGCCTGGGGCGGCGGTCCCGCCGTGGCGGCTGTTCTCGGCCGACCGTTGGCCCGACCCGAGACGGTCTGGCGGTCGCCGGTGGCGGAGGCAGCGCCACCGGAGCCTTCCCCGGACACCCCGGTTGCCCACCTGACGGACCACTGGCCGGTCTTCGGGCAGGAGTTGCTGACCGCCGGGCGGCCGAGTGCGGAACAGCCCTCCACCGGGCCCATCGTGCTGCGACGGGCGGTAGCCGTCGGCGACGCCGAACGCCGGGGCTGACGACGGACGGAGCGACGGTCGGCGGCCCGCCCACGACAGGCGGCCCGCCCAGCTGGCCACGAACGACACTGACAAGGAGATAGGCCGATGAGTGAGATGTTGATACCCACACAGGCGTCCGAGCCGTCGCTGGACGACCCCCGCGCCCTCTACTGCGATCTGCTCAAGAAGGCACTGACCCGCTACGTCTTCCGCGAGACGTGGATGCCCTACCACCCACGCCAAGGGTCCCTGCACGGCCGGATCCTCCAGCGCGGCCGGCACCTGCTGCAACGTAAGGGCCTGGAGCTGGTGCTCCAGTTCCCCTTCGACGCGGAGGCGCGGGCCACCGGCCGGGACTGGCCACCGGAGGCCGAGACCATGATCGGGCTACGGCGGCTGGACAACCTGGAGCGATGCGTCAAGGACGTGTTGGAGCGGGGCGTGCCCGGTGACCTGATCGAGACCGGTGTGTGGCGCGGCGGGGCGGTCATCTTCATGCGCGGGATGCTGCGCGCCTACGGCGACCGGGACCGGACGGTGTGGGTAGCGGACTCGTTCCGCGGCCTACCGAAGCCGGCTCCCCACCGGGTCGAGGACGTCGAGGACGCGCTCTGGCAGGTGCCGTTCCTGGCGGTGTCGTTGGAGCAGGTTAAGGCGAACTTCGAGCGCTACGGGCTGCTCGACGACCAGGTCCGGTTCCTCAAGGGCTGGTTCTCGGACACCCTGCCGACCGCGCCGGTGGAACAGATCTCGGTCATGCGTCTCGACGGGGACCTCTACGACTCGACGATGGTGGCGCTGCGCTCGCTCTACCCGAAGCTCTCCGTCGGAGGCTACGTGATCATCGACGACTACCACGCGGTGCGCGGCTGCAAGCAGGCCGTCGACGACTTCCGCGCCGAGCACGGCATCGAGGACGAGCTGCACCAGGTGGACTGGACCTGCCGCTACTGGCGGCGGTCGCGCTAGACCTGGGCCGACAGTGACGGCGGGTGGGAGGTCTCAGGACCTCCCACCCGCCGTCTTCGTACCAGTGCTCAGTTGGCCGGTGGCGTCTGCGGGTTGGCCGCTACCCACTGCGCCACCCGGTCCTCGCGCAGGGCGGCGAAGAGCGCCGGGGCACGGACCTCGTCCAGGCGTACGGCGGACCCGGCCGGGGTCTGCAGGTTCGCGTCGCTGAACGGGACTGTGACGAACTGGACCGTCTCCGGCTTCACCTTGCGCAGCACGAGGGCGAGGTCGGTGAGGTTCAGGTCGCGGTCGACGACAAGAGACTCGGCGGCGGTGGTGAGCACCCGGTCGAGTCGGGTCGGGCTGGTGAGCAGATTCGTCGCGGTGACCCGCTCGGCCAGGGCACGTACCACGAGCTGCTGGTCGTAGATGCGGCCGAAGTCTCCGCCGGGCACACCGTGCCGCTGCCGCATCAGGTCGTCGGCCGCCTTGCCGTCCAGGTCGTGGCAGCCGGCGGGCCAGGTGGCGCCGGTGTCCGAGGACTTGACGGTGTACGGCAGGCACACGTTGATCCCCTCCACCGCGTCCACCAGCTTGCGGACGGCGGCGAAGTTGGCCACCAGCACGCCGTCGAGTGGCAGCCCGGTGAGCGTGGCGACCGTCTCGGCGGCCAGCGCGGCCCCGCCGAACGCGAACGCGGCATTGATCTTGTTGGGACCACCGGCCCAGGTCTGCCCCGCCGCGGGCACCTCGACGTAGCTGTCCCGGGGGATGGAGACGACGGTGGCGGCCTCCCGCGCGGCGTTGACGTGCACCAGCATGATGGTGTCCGACCGCTGCCCGGGGTAAAGGGCCTGGTCCGGCTCGCCGTCGCGGGAGTCCGACCCGAGCAGCAGGAGATTGAGCGGCCCCGACTCCCACCGGCGGTCGTCGTGGGTGCCCTGACCGAGGATGTCCTCGCGCTGCACGCGGCTCTCGTACCTGTGCTTCAGGCCGAAGCCGACGGTGACGAGGCCCGCGCAGAGCACGCCGAACATCAGGAGCAGGGCGAGGCCCGCCTTCTTCCAGCCGGCCATCGCCCGCCACCTCGACGGCGCCGGCGTGAGCGTGCGGCCGGGGATACCGGTCACCATCTTTACCACCTCTGCACGAACTCTCGGGACGCTGAACCTGTTGCGGGGCAAGGGATGTAGCCGTTCGAGTCACCCGCCTGCCCACTCATGAAGCATTTAATCACTCTTTAGGGTCTCTATGCCGCTTTATACTCTTTGCCCGATTCTGCGATGCCATTCTGGCCTTCGAGTGAGCGAGGGAGTTGACATGTACGGAGTACCCACCAAGGGGCCACACATCGGAGGTGGCCTTGCCGCCACCGGGGTTGCTGTCCAGTCCTGGTTGCTGGTCGGCGTCGGGCTGGTAGTGCTGGGATTGGCACTGTGGCTCGTCGCCATGCTGGGCCGCGAGCGATGACAGGTGCCCGACGCGGGTCGTGGCTGCGCGCCAGCGCGGGTGGCCTGATCGGAGTCGCCGCCGCCGTCGCCATGCTCTGGCGGTGGCACGACATCGCCAGCGCGGAGGCATGGCTGAACGCTCATCTCGTCAACGCCGTCGGGCTGGCGGACACCAAATCCATCGGCGCGGCCGTGATCTTCCCACTGGACGAGCGCTGGGTCGGCTTCATGGTCTCCAGCGGCTGCTCGGTAGCCATGTTGCTGATCCCGCCGATCGTGCTCGCGTCGACGTTGGTCGGGTTCCGCCGCATCTCACTGACGCGTGGACTCAACGCCCTGGCGATGGCCGTCGTGCTGCTGGTCACCGTGAACCAGCTCCGACTCGGCGCGGTGGTGGTCTCGATGCAGACCTGGGGCTTCAAGCTGGGCTACGAACGCAGCCACGTGCTGATCGGCTCGGTGATCACGACCGCCGGTCTGATCGCCGTCACCATCCTCTTCGTGGTCCTGGTCAGCCGGACCAAGCGGATCTCCGGGACGGTCGCCGGTGTCCACTGAGACGCAGTCGCTCGCCCTGCTCAACACCGCGGCGTTCCTGCTGTGCGTCAGCTTCTGCGCGTACGTGCTGAGCATCCTGGTGTTCCACCTGAAGAGTGGACGTAGTCGGGGCGGCAGCCCGGACGGCTTCGACTGGCACATCATCGTGCCGTGCCGCAACGAGGCGTCGGTCATCGGCGAGACCGTGCGGCGCCTGCTCTGCGACTTCCCGCAAGCGACCGTCTGGTGCGTCGACGACGCCTCCGACGACGGCACGCTGGCCGAACTGGCCGCGTTCACCGACCAACCGCGGGTGCACGTGGTCCAGCGTCAACTGCCGGACGCGCGACAGGGTAAGGGCGCCGCCCTCAACGCCGCCTGGCGACGCATCGAGCAGTCGTTGCCCGGCAACGCGGACCGTACCCGGGTGATCGTCGGGGTGCTGGACGCGGACAGCCGACTCGACCCCCAGGGTCCGGTCGCCCTCTCCGGCCGTCAGTACTTCGGCTCGGCGCAGGTCGGCGCGGTCCAGGTGGAGGTGCGGATGCTCCAGTGCGCGCCGCGCCGGTACGCGCAGCCGACCGAGGTCGGTCGCTGGGGACGACTGCTGATCCGGCTACAGGACATGGAGTTCCGCGCCCCGATCGCCGCCATGCAGTCGCTGCGGCGACGCACCGGCAGCGTGGCGATGGGCGGCAACGGGCAGTTCACCCGGCTGTCTTTGCTCAACGAGATCGCCGACCAGCACGGCACACCGTGGCACGGCGCCCTCCTGGAGGACTTCGAGCTGGGCCTGCACATCCTGCTGGCCGGTGGCCGCACCGAGTACTGCCCGGAGAGCTGGGTGGCCCAGGAGGCGTTGACCCGGATCCGCCCGCTGGTGCGGCAGCGCACCCGCTGGGCCCAGGGGTCGATGCAGTGTGGCCGTTACCTCGGCAGGGTGCTGCGCTCGCCGCGCATCCGCAACTCGGCCACCCTGGAGATCGCCCACTTCCTGGCCGCGCCGTGGACCCAACTGCTCGGCACACCGATCTACGTCGCCTGCCTGGTGGTGATGTCCTACTACATCGACAACACCGCCGGCGGACTGCGCGGCTGGTGGAGCAGTGGCGGCTGGGGCGTACCCCCGCTGGTGCTCGTCTTCGGCATCGGACCGTTCGCCCTGTGGGGCATCGTCTACCGGATCCGTTGTGAGCCGCAGCTGTCGATTTCCAAGGCCCTGCTGCTCGGCGTCTGCCACTGGCTGTACAGCTACGCCCAGTCGCTGGCGGTCTGGTTGGCCTTCGCCCGCATGGTGACGGCCCGCACGGACTGGCAGAAGACCGCCCGTGCCGCCGATCCGCAGCCGGCTCCGGCTCGGGCCGTGGGCCGGGTGGCCGTCGGCCAGGCGGCAGTGGGTCGGGCCGCCGTGCCGGCCCAGCCGAGTCGGGGCCAACCGGCACGCCGGTCGCGTCGCAACGACGGACCCCGGTCGATCCGACCGCCCCGGCATCTCAGCCACCTCTCGCACCTCGCCACCCCCACCACAGACCGCCCCGCAACCGCCCACACCAGAAAGTAGACATCTATGCCACGAGTTAGATCCGGTCTCGCCCGCACCGCCGCGGTGCTGGCCGGTGGTCTCGCCATGGTCGTCCTGGCGGCCTCTCCGGCGATGGCCGACACCTCCCAGTCCTCCGCCTCGGCCCTTCAGATCAGCCTGTTCGGTGGTGGCCTCGCCAGCTCCGGCACGGCGTCGGCCACCAACGACGGCACCACCGAGTCGATCTCCGGTAACCAGAATCCGCCGCTGGGCGTGCTCGGCGGGCAGACCGTCATCACCGCAGGGGTGCTGGGCCAGAGCGTCCGGGCGTTCAACGACGGCACCTCGGCGGCCTGCGCCGGCGTGCTCGGCACCGGCGGCTCGATCACCATCGGACCCGGCGGGTCGTGCCTCGTCACGCCGGGCGCCGGGGTGACGCTGACCCTCGGTACCAGCGGCCTCGCCACGATCGCACTCGTCGCCGACGCCATCTACTCGTCGTGCCAGGCCACCAGCAGCCCCTCGGCGACCGGCACCGCGAGCCTGGTCAACGCCCGGATCGTCTCGACGATCCTGGGCATCGAGACGACCCTGCTCGCCCTGCCGGTCAACCCGGCGCCGAACACCGGCCTGAGCATCCCGGGGCTGATCGACCTGACCCTCAACGGCCAGTCCAGCTCCGGCGTGGGCCAACTCACCGTCACGGCGCTGAACCTGACGGCGCTCGGTGGAGCGCTGGCCGGGGTCACCATCGGCACGTCGAGCTGCGGGGCCAACGCGGTCGCGCCCCCCATTCCGGTGATCCCGCTCGCCGGGGCACCGCTCGCACTCGGTCTCGGCGCGCTCGTGGCCGGCACCACCGGCGGGTTCTCGCTCTACCGGCGTCGCCGCGCGGCTGCCAGGAGCTGACCCGACATGTGTGCGAGCAGCTCGACACCGCGAGAGGTCCTGATCCTCGCCGGCACCAGGCCGGAAGGAGTGAAGACCGCGCCTCTGATCCGCCGTCTCCTCGATGATCCGAGGTTCACGGTACGGGTGGCGGATACCGGTCAACAGCCGGGACGCGTCGCCGAGGCACTCGCCCCGTTCGGTCTCCGCCCGGAGGTGAGCCTGCGCCCGCAACGGCGGAGCGGCTCGCTCGCCGAACTGGCGGCGGCACTGATCACGGGCATCGACGAGTTGCTCACACACCACCGTCCAGCGGCGGTCGTGGTGCAAGGGGACACCACGACCGCCCTGGCCGGCGGGACGGCCGCGTTCTGGCGGCACGTCCCGGTCGTCCACCTGGAGGCCGGGCTGCGGACCAACGACCTGGACCGACCGTTCCCCGAGGAGGCCAACCGCGCGATGCTCGCCCGCATCGCGGCGCTGCACCTGGCGCCGACCCCGGCGGCTCGGGCGAACCTCATCGGTGAGGGCATTCGCTCCAGCGCGATAGTGGTGACCGGCAACACCGTCGTGGACGCCCTTCACGACCTGGTGGAGCGCGGCATGGCCCAGGCGCCGGACTGGGTCGACGCGGCCCGCAAGCTGGTGGTGGCCACTGTGCACCGGCGGGAGAACTGGGGCGAGGGGGTGGCTGCCACCGTGGATGGGCTCCGTCGCCTGGCGCGCGCGTGCCCCGACGCCCAGATCGTGATGGTCACCCACCCGAACCCGCAGCTCAGCGCGGAGGTCACCACGGGCCTCGCGGGCGTCGCCAACGCCCGGGTCACGCCACCGCTGCCGTATCCACAGATGGTCGGGCTGCTGCGGGCGGCCGACCTGGTCGTCACCGACTCGGGCGGGCTCCAGGAGGAGGCCGCCACCCTGGGGGTGCCGTTGTTGGTCACCAGGGATACCACGGAACGTCCGGAGGCCCTGACGCCGGGCCGCGGCGAGCTGGTGGGCACAGATCCCGAACTGCTCCTGTCGGCGGGGCTCCGCCACCTTGCCAGCGGGCGGGCCGCCGTCGTGGGCTCGCCGTTCGGCGACGGGCGGGCGAGTGACCGCTCCGTCGTCGCCCTGGCGGGGCTGCTGAACGTACCGGCCCGTCGGGTGGTGCAGCGTCGCCGCACCGCCGCCGCCATCGGCTGACGGCAGCCAACCTGGACAATCATCCCAATTTCCGGACAAACCTCCTTTACCCACTGATAATTGGCACATCGATCGGCAGCGCTCCGATCCGTCGGTCCACACAGTTCAGTGATCAGAGGAGTTCCCAGGTGCAGGCGAAGTTGAACGGGCAGCGTTCCGCGACGCTGCAGGGCAGATACTCCGCCCAGCACAACGCCTTCGGCGTCCTGCGCCTGGCGATGGCTTGTGGCGTGATCATCGCGCACGCCGGCCCGCTCGGCTTCGGCCAGCACAACCTCGGCGCGGCCACCTTCGGCCGGCAGAGCGACCTCGGAACCCTCTGCCTGTACGGATTCTTCCTGATCTCGGGATTCCTCATCACCGACAGCGCGCTGCGCTCCACGCTGCGCCAGTACGTCCGCGCCCGCCTGCTGCGGGTCTTCCCCGGGCTGTGGGCCTGCCTGCTGGTCACCGCGTTCGTCTTCGCCCCCCTGGCGGCGCTGTACGAGAACGGCAACCTCGACGGGTTCTGGGGGCACCCTGAGGGGCCCTTCGACTACGTCACGACGAACTTCCTCGCCTCGATGGAGCAGTTCCCCATCTCCGGGTTGCTGGCCGACACTCCGTACGGCCAGATCGTCGGCGGGCCGAGCGCATTCGACGGTTCACTGTGGACTCTGCGGTACGACCTGGCGTTCTACGGGATCGTCGGCATCCTCGTGGTGACCTCGGTGCTGCACCGGGCGCCTCGCGCGGTACTCGTCCTCACCGCCGTCTGTTACGCCCTGGTCCTGCGGGACTTCTTCACGGCGCCGACCTGGAGCTCCCGCCCGCCGCAACACGGCGCGATCGGGCCGTTCCCCCTGCTCGGCGCGTTCGCCGCCGACTGGACGCTGATGCTCGGCTTCCTGTTCCTGCTCGGCGCCGCCGCCCGCCTGTACGCGCACCGGATCCCGGTGACCAGAGAGCTGGGCGTGCTGGCCGGCGTCGCGTTGGTCGGCTCGCTGTGGCTGGGCGGGTTCTTCGCTGTGGGTGTGCCGGCGTTCGCCTACCTGGTGCTCTTCGCGGCCGTCGCGCTGCCGAAGCGGCTGTCCGGAATCAGCCGCCGGCACGACTACACGTACGGCATCTACATCTACGGCTTCCCGGTGCAGCAGATGATCGCGCTGCTCGGCGGGGCCCGATTCGGGATGCTCGGCTACATCGTGCTGAGCCTGCTCGGTGCCCTCGTGTGCGCCGTGCTCTCCTGGCACCTGGTGGAACGGCCCGCGCTCGGGTTCAAGACCGGCAGCGGACGCGCCCGGCACCGGCGCGCGGGGCGCACCGCCAGCCCCCTCCCCGTGCTGATCCCCAGCCCGGTGACAGTCGCGGGAGCCGAGGCGCGCACCGGCACCGGCCGGCACAAGGCCGGTGCCCGGCACAGCCGGTCGGCGAAGAACACCCCCGTCACGGCAGCCGTGCCGCGCCGCGCCAAGCGGCCCACCGAGACGGCGGCGTCGTTCCTGGCGGCACCCGCACGGACCAGGAAGGATCTTCCGTTCGACCCGGTGAAGACGCCCACCTCGCACACCCGGTCGGGTCGGTCCCACCGCGCGCCGACCACCTCGACGACACCACCCCGCTGATCGCGATGGGGCCGGAGCCAACCTGGCTCCGGCCCCACCACCGTCCGCAGGGGCGGCCGGCCGACTCAGGCCGAGAAGTTGCGGAACAGCAGGGACGCCAGGGCGAGCGCCAACGCCAGGTTGAACACCGTGGCACTGGCGAACACCGCCACCGGTCGCCAGCCCGCCTCCCGCAGCGACGCGACCCGGACCTCCAGGCCGATGCTGACGAAGGCCAGGATCAGGAACCACACGCGCAGGTCGTTGACGACGGCGATGGTGGCCTTGCCGTCCGCGCCAGTCGCGTCGAGATACCAGGTGGCGATGACCGAGGCCGCTATGAAGCCGAGGACGAACTTCGGGAACCGCGTCCACAGCTCACCGAGGCCCGGTCGGGCCGCGCCGGGCCGTCGTTCCACCTTCAGGGTGAAGTACGCGGTGAGCGCGACCGCCACCACGCCCATCAGGGCGTTCTGGGTGACCTTGACGATGCTGGCGATCTGGAGCGCCTCCTCACCGGCGAGCGCACCCGCCGCGGTGACCGCCGCGGTGGTGTCGATGTTGCCACCGATCCAGGCGCCGGCCACCGCGTCGGAGAGCCCGAACACGTCGGCCAACCAGGGCAGGATGAAGATGGACGGCAGCGCGAAGACGATGACCAGACTCGCCGTGTAGGCCAACTGTTCACGACGGGCCCGCACCGCGCCGGCGGCGGCGATCGCCGCGCTGACCCCGCAGATCGACACCGCCGACGCGAGCAGCGCCCGCAACTTGTCGTCGAGGCCGAACCTGCCGGCCAACCACCAGGTGAACAGGAACACCCCGCTGATCAGCAGGATCGCCTGGGCGATCGCCGGGCCGGCGGCGCTGGCGATGACGGCCAGGTTGATCGACGCCCCGAGCAGCACCAGACCGGTCTTGATGAAGAACTCGGTTCGGAACGCGGCGGTGATCCGGTCCCGCCACCCGAGCACTGTGACGGCGACGTTGCCGAGCAGGCCGAGCAGGATCGCGTAGACCGGGTACTCGACAGCCGCTCCGACGTCCTCGATGGCGGTGCCCTCGGCCCAGGCCGGGACGTTCTGCTCCAGGTAGCGGGTGAGCGCGGCGAGACCGACCACGATCAGCAGGCCGAGTGCCGTCCACGCCCAGAATGCCCCGTCACGCGCCGCGTTTGTCGGCTCGACAGGATCGGCGGTGGTCGACGACGTGTCGCGCTCGATCACGTCCTCGGCGGGCGGCTCGTCGACGCGTGCGTCGCCGACCGTGGCGGCCTCGGTGCCCGTGCGGGTCGCGTCGGCGGTCATCAGGGGACCAGTCCGGCGGGGATGGCACCGAGCAGGACCAGTGCGAGCAGGGCCAGGCCGAGGATGGTCGCCGCCCAGTCCTCGTTGAACGCGAGCCGGGACGCACCGGCCGTCGGCGGGGTGGGCGGTGGCTGGTCGGATGTCATGGCGTACCTCCATGGTGGTGAGCCGAGCCGGCGGTGCCGGATCGGTCAGAAGCGCGGTGACGGGCGTGCGGAGCCGCGCCGGGTCACGAGTCGACGCGTGAGCCGGCGGTGCGGCCGGAAGAGGGGTGCGGTGCTGCGGTGCTCAGTCGGTGCCCGGTGCGCTCGGACACAGCTCACTGGCGGTTCGCATCAGGTCGACGACCCGACGCGAGGTGAGGAGCGGACCGACCGGCATTCACGTATTTTCCTACCGACTCGATAGGAATTCAAGACCGTCGACGCGAATTCTTCCTCTGCTGACGCCCCCACCACGGACGACGGGGCCGGAGCCATCGCCGGCTCCGGCCCCGTCGGTACGCCCGATCCCCGCTACGGGGTCGGGTACTGCGTCAGGTAGACCGGAGCGCCGACCCTGGTCATGTCGGCCGCGTCCCCGACGCCGTTGACCACATGGTCGATCGTGCCGGCGCTGAGGTTGACGGTCATGATGTGATGCAGCCGCACCCCCGGCCGGTTCGGCACCTCGAAGCCGTTCTCGGTGTGGATCGACGGGTTGTTCTGGTTGAACACGTACACCCCACCCCCGTACAGGGTGTGGTGACGCACCCGGTCACCGACCTTGTACCCGGCCCAGCCCTCGACCGCGCCCTTCATCCAGTCGGCCTGCGTCGGCGGGTCGTACGGCAGCTCGTTCTGGTAGAGGATCGTGGTGCCGTGCTCGCCGTTCCAGACCGTGTTGTGGCGCTGGAAGTGTTCGACGAAGAGGCCGGTGGCGGTCACGTGGTCGCCGTTGATGACGGCCCCGTAGCGACCGGTGTTGGTACGCCAGCGGTCGGTGTCACCGTTGACGCCCTCGGTGAAGCCCTCGACGCCGTGATCACCGCGCCACACCCAGGTGTGGTCGATGAGCACGTTGTCACTGTTGACCTCCAGCGCGGTGTTCGTCCGCCCGATGTGCGGGCCGCCGACCCGGAAGTACACGTCGGAGAGGGTGGTCGGGTTGTGCGGGCTGCTCGCGTCGCGGCCGTGCTCACGTCCGACCCGCAGCAGGACCGGCGACTCGACGAGGCCCGCGTCGATCGTGACACCCGCGACGATCACCCCGGGAACACCGGCCACGTCCAGCGGGATCGCGCCGTTCACGGCGGTCAGCGTGGCGTGCCCGATCCCCAGCACCACTGTGTTCGGGCGCCGGATCTCGATGCTGCGCGCGATGCCGTACGTGCCGGGCGTGAGCAGCAGGTGCTTGCCTCGCGCCAACTGGCTGTTGATGACGCGCACCGAGTCCGACGGCTTGGCGACGAAGAAGTCGCCGATCCCGATGGTGCGCCCCGGCGTGATGCCGTCACCCCAGGAGACGCCCCGGCTGTCGCGCTGCGCGGCGGGCACCCGCACCTGGTAGCGACCCTTGCCGTCGACGAAGAGGTAGGGCTTCTCCCGGCTGAGCGGGGTGGTCTCCAGAGTGGTGTACGGCGGGTCGGGGAACGCGGCGTCGTCCGGCGCGCCCTCGACCCCCGCGAACACCTGGTTCCACACGGCGTTGGACCAGCTACCGACCTCGCTGTTGCGGGTCAGCCACTGTTGCTGCGACCCGTTGGTAGTGGCCGGCAGCCGTGAGTCGGCGATGAACCCTCCGCTGGCGTACTGCGGGCCGGCGGTGCAGTAGTCCATCAGAGACAGACCGCCGCCGCCGATGTTCAGTCGGCGCATCGACACTGCCTGGGAGACCGCCCAGAAGTTCGCCGACGACCGGCAGTCGTCCTGGCCGGCCGCGTTGATGGTGAGCGACAGGTTGGACAGGGTGCGCCAGAAGTTGACCAGTGCGAGGCAGTTGCCGGTGCCGCCGTCGGCCAGACAGCGGTTGTAGACCTCCAGCTTGCCGTTGACTGTCACGTCGGTGGGCGAGGCGCCCAGGCCGGACACCTCGGTGTAGTAGCCGACCTTGGCCTGCAACGGCTGCGCGGCCGTGCCGTACGTGCCGGGCTTGAACAGGTAGGCGTGCCGCTCGGTGCCCATCTCGTTGTCGACCTGCCGAGCGTGCGCCGCGTCGAGGGTCTGCTGGATCTCGCCGACCGGCATGGACGGGTCGAAGATCGTCACGTTCGGGCCGAAGTCGGGTGCGCCGTGCGTCGGGCGGCCGGCGCTGGCCCCCGTGCTGGTCATCGTGGTGGCGGTGGTCAACACCACTGCGAGCAGGAGGGTGCGACCGGATCTCCGGCGCACGTCTCGGGACGGGGTTGTCATGTGGTTCGTCCTCTCCGCTGGCCGGGCGTACTTCCGGCGCAGCTGGGGGCGGTGAGAGCGCTCTCTGACCCTTGCCGCCGGAGGTAGGGCCGGGCCGGAAGGGGTTGAGATGTTTCTACCCGTAAATGCGGCCGCACGCCACGAGCGCCGCACCGCGAATGTTGGCGGGCCAGGCGCTCACGGTACGGCGACGGTACGAAAAGGGAACACCGCGCTGGTCTGCTCGGCTCATGCGAGTACGCGGAACACCCGGAGCGTTCCGGCCCGGACGGCGGGCGATCGTCGTCATCGTCACCCTCGCCCTGGCACTGCCGCTGGCCGCGTCGTCGATCGCCGGTGCCCGGTCTGGCTCCACCTCGGCCGCACCGGCGCTGACCGTCGCGCCGTCGTCCGATCCGGGCCCGTCCGGGCCCGTCACGGCCGAGGATCGGCGGCTTCTGGTGCGCGCCGAGTCACTGCTCACCCGGGACTGCATGGTCCGCGCGGGATTCCAGTTGTGGCTGGGCACGTCGCCACCGGCAGACGAGCTGCTCTCCTTCCCGTACGTCGTCGACGACATCGCGTGGGCGCGGAAACACGGTTTCGGCTCGGACCTGGTGAAGGCGGTCGACGCCCGCCGGCGCACCGACCCCAACCAGCGCTACGTCAGCGGCCTGTCCCCCGAGCGCCGGGAGGCGTTCCTGGCCGCGCTCAACGGCGCCCGCCCGGAAGGGCTGGAGGCGCGGCCCTCCGGCGGGGTGATGCGGCGCAGCGCCGAGGGATGCACATCCGAGACGCAGCGCCGGCTCTACGGCGACCTGGCCGAGTGGTACCGGTCGAGCAAGGTGGTCACCGACCTGACGTACCTGCGGCAGCGGCGGGTCCTCGCCGATCCGGCGTGGACGGCCGCGCTCCGACCGTGGGCGCGGTGCCTGCGGCAGCAGGGCCACACCGCGGACACCCCCGAGCGGTTACGGGAGAGCGTCGGCACCCGGGGGCGGGCGGACGAGATCGCCGCGGCGGTCGCCGAGGCGCGGTGCGCCCAGAACGGCCTCGCCGCGACGACACGGACGCTGGACGCCCGCCACGGCGACGAGCTGACGGCGGCGTACCACCAGGACGTGGCGGCGAAGAACCGGCTGGAGCACGGGGCGCTCCCCACGGCCCGGGCCGTGGTCGCCGCCGAGCACCAATGAACGCCGAGGCGATGGTCGCCCGGCGAGAAGGAGGATGAGATGAGACGTATCCACCTGGTCCTGGCGGGAGGCGCGATGCTCGCCACGCTGCTGGCCGGCGCACCGGCGGCCGCATCCCCCGCGCAACCGGGCGCGCTCGGATCGGTCAGCCAGGCCGCGCCGACCGATCGCGACGGCCGGGCCGAGCGGGTCGACCTGCCCCGGAGAACCCCACAGGACGGGGCGCGGACCGCGGCAGCGGCCGACGGCTACTTCTACGCCTACGAGCACGCCTACTGGGGTGGCCGCTGGTGCGCGTGGGCGGGCAACGCGAGCAACTGGGTCAACCCGGGCGGCGCCGCCACGACCGGCCAGTGGGACTGCGGCGGCGACTACAGCTTCGACAACATCGCCACGTCGGTCTGGAACAACGGTGTCTACCACGACTACGACGCGGTACGGATGCGCACCGGGGCGTTCCTCACCGGTGGCAGCATGTGCCTGTCGCGCGGCGACTACTGGGCCGATTTCACCCTCGGCTACCAGGCGTTCGACGACGGCACCCCCGCCGACAACCAGATCAGCTCGCACTACTGGGGCTTCGCCTGCTCGTGACACCGAGCCGGGCGGGGGCCGCAGCGCCCCCGCCCGGCACCACCATGCTCAGCGGCAGACATCCCCACCGAGCAGCGTCCGGTGCAGGTCGCGCAGCTCCCGCCCCGGCTCGATGGCGAGCTGCGCCGACAACTCCGCTCGCCAGTCCCGGTAGACACCCAGGCCATCGGCGGTACGTCCGCTGCGGTGCAGGGCGAGCATCAGTTGCCCCCGCAGCCGCTCCCGGAACGGATGCCGCCGGACCAACGCGACCAGCTCGCCAACCACCTGCGGGTGGTGGCCCAGGTCCAACCGCACGGCCACCCGCTGTTCGATCGCGGCGAGCCGTGCCTCCTCCAGTCGCGGCGCCTCCGAATCGGTCAGCTCCTCGGTGCCGTCGGCCAACGCCGGCCCGCGCCACCATTCGAGAGCCGTGCTCAACGCGGCTGACGCCTCCGCCGGCCGGCCCGCGTCGCGCAGCACTGCGGCCCGCCGCACCTCGTCGAGGAACCGGTCCAGGTCCAGCTCGCCCGCTTCCAACCGAACCGCGTAACCGTCGCGCCAGGAGCGGATGCGATCGGCGCCGAGCGCCCCCCGCAGCTCGGAGACCCGCTTACGCAGTTGGGTACGCGCGGTCGTCGGCGGCTGCTCGGCCCAGAGCAGGCGTACCAGCCGGCCCACCGACACCATCCGGCCATGTGCCAGCAGCAGCGCGGCCAGCACCGAGCGCTGCTGCGGACCGGCCAGCCGCACCGACTGACCGGCCCGGACGGCCTCAATCGGCCCCAGAATGCGGAACTCCATCTGCGTCACCTGCTCCTCCTCGTCGCCGAGGGAACTGTCGCAGCGGGCGTCGTCGAAGCGCTGTCACCGCACTGTCACGCACCCTGCGGCTGGGCGGTCACCGTGCGTCAACGTCCACACCGCCGTGTCGGACCGTCGTGTTACCGTCGCTGCCGGTCGACGTCGCGAGGCGTCTGGTCGGCCGACGCTGGGGGCTTTCGTGGAGTGGGATTTCGCCGTGCTCGGCGCGCTGCGCGTATCCCGGTACGGCCGCACCATCCCCGTCCCGGCCAACCGGCAGCGGGCGCTGCTGGCCACGCTGCTGCTCAACCGGGGTGAGACGGTGAGCGTCCCCGCGCTCGTCGATCGGGTCTGGGGCACGGGGGCACCCATCCACGCGCGAGCCGCGCTGCACTCGCTGGTTCGGCGGCTGCGCAGCACCCTGACCATCGAGGGCCCTCCCGGCGAGCTGATCGCGACGCACGCCAGCGGCTACCTCCTGGAGCTGCCGCCGGCCGCCCTCGACCTCTCCCGCTTCGACGCGCTCGTGGCGACGAGTCGCACCGCCGATCCACAACGCCGGGCCGACCTGCTCCGGGAGGCCCTGGCGCTGTGGCGCGGCGACCCGTTGGCGGACGTCGACTCCGAGGTGCTGCACCGCGAGGACGTGCCGGCGCTGACCGAGCGGTGGGCGCGCGCCAGCGAGGTCTACTTCGACACCGAGCTGACCCTCGGCCGGCATACCGAGATCGTCGCCGGGCTGCGGCGGGCGACCCGACGCAGCCCGCTGCGCGAGGGGCTGTGGGCGCAGCTGATGCTCGCGCTGTATCGCGATGGGCGGCAGGCCGAAGCCCTCGATGCCTTCCATCGCCTCGCCACGATCCTCGCCGAGGAGTTGGGCGTCGACCCGGGGCCGGCGGTGCGGGAGCTGCGCGACGGCATGCTCCGCGCCGACCCCGCGCTGAGCTGGCGACCACCTCCGGCGGCGGCCACGGCCACCCCCGCGGCGCCTCCGATGTCGTTGCTCCCGGCCGACATCGGCGTACTGCACGGTCGTGTCGCGACAGTCGAGGCCATCCGACGCTCGATCGTCACCGCCGCCAGCGAGGGACGTCTACCGCTGGTGTCCGTGTCGGGCGCTCCGGGCATCGGCAAGACCGCTCTCGCCGTCCACCTGGGTCACCAGCTCGCCGACGAGTTTCCCGACGGCCAGTGGTACGCGCGACTGCGCGGTCAGCACAGGAATCAGGCTCGCCCGTTCGACGTCCTGTCCGAGCTGCTCACCTACTCGGGCGTGCCCCCGGCGGCCCAACCCGCCACCGCCGACGCCCGGGCAGCCGCGTTTCGGGCGGCGCTCGCCGGTCGCCACGTCCTCATCGTCTTGGACGATGCCGCATCAGCGGAGCAGGTCGAGCCGCTGCTGCCCGGCGCCGGCGGCTGCGCGGTGATCGTGACCAGCCGCAGCACGCTCGGCGCCCTGGTGGCGCTACACGGTGGACGGGCCGTCGGTCTGGACCCGCTCAGCCCGGACGCCGCGGCCGACCTGCTCGTCGCGGTGTTCCGGGATCACGGGTTCAGTGTGGCACCGGACGTCGTCCACGACCTCGCCGCGCTCTGCGGAAACCTCCCGCTGGCGTTGCGGATCGCGGCGGCCAACCTGGCCACCACCGGCCCGGAGGACGCCCGCGCGTACGTGCGGCGACTGCGGGACGGAGACCGGCTCGGTGGCCTCTCCGTGCCCGGCGACCCCCGAGTGGCGCTGCGCGCCGCGATCACACCGTCCTATCAACGGCTCGGCGGCGCCGAACGGCGCGCGCTGCGACTGCTCGGGTCGACCCCCACCGACTGCTTCACCACCGAGGACCTCGCGGCGCTGGCGGACGTCGACTGGTCCACTGCGGACGCCATGCTGCGCACCCTGACCAGCAGTCACCTGGTCCGCCCCGCCCGGGGCGGTCGGTTCGTGACCCACGACCTCATCCGCCTGTACGCGGCTGAGCAGTCCCAGCACGAGGACACCGTCCATCAGCGCGCCGAAGCCCTGGGTCGACTGTTCCACGGGTACCTGGCCATCGCCGACGCGCTGGCACGGCGCAACTACCCCCGGATGGCGTTCCTGCCCCGACCCGCCGGCTCGGTCCGGCGTACGGCGGTGGCCGCGCAGCCCGAGACGCCGAGCTGGTTCCACGCCGAGTACGCCAATCTGCTCAGCGCGATCCGGCACGTGGCGCAGCACGGCCCACGTGAGATCGCCTGGCACCTCGCCGACCGGATGCGCGGCTACCTCCAGGAGACCGGGGCGCACGGCGAATGGCGCGAGGTCGTCGAGTTGGGCCTGACTCAGGCCCAACGTGAGGGCGATGACCCGGGGGTGGCCGCGATGCAGTCGAGTCTGGCGACACTGAGCGCCAGCCGGGCCAACTATGCCGACGCGCGGCGGCGGTTCCGGGCGGCTCTGACCATCCAACTGCGTCTGGGCAACAGTGCCGGGCAGGCGTCCATCCTCAACAACCTGGGCATCGTGCACCGGGAGGAGGGCCAGCTGACCGAGGCGGGCGAGTGCTACGCACAGGCACTGCGGCTCTACCGCGAGGTGGGCAACCGGCACGCCGAGTGGAGCTGCCTGGGCAACCTCGGCGTCGTCCGGTTGGAACTGGGCCAGGTGCACGACGCGGTCCAGGCCCAGCAGGCGGCGCTGGAGGGTTACACGTCCCTCGACGTCACCGAGCAGCCGCGCAACGACATCGCCAACGTCCTGCACAACCTCGCCGTCGGTGTGCGCGCGCTCGGCTGGCCCAGCCTGGCGGTGCTGCACCTCACCCATGCCGTGGTGCTGCGTCGACAGGTGGGCGACCGCTACGGCCTCGCGACCGATCTTGACCAGCTCGCCGCCGCGTACGTCGACCTGGGCTACCACGTCAAGGCGCAGGGCCTCGCCCAGGAGTGTCTGAGCATCGCCCGCGCGATCGGTCGACGCCGGGTCGAGGCGGAGGCCCTGGCCACCCTCGGCACCGCCGCGCTTGGCCTGCACGGCCCGGCACCGGCGCTCAAGCTGCTGCACCAGGCGTTGCGGCTGGGCCGGGAGATCGGTTACCGCCGAGCCGAGGTCAACGCGCACCTCGGCCTGGCGGCCGCGTACCGGGCGGCCGACCGACACCAGGAGGCGGTGAGGCACGCCCAGATGGGCGAACAGCTGGCCCGCGCGGCCCAGCACCACCTGCTGGCCCGGCAGGCCCGCGCGCTGCTCGGCGACGCCGAGCCCGAGCCGCTGCTGCGCTCGGCCGGCTGAACCACACCGCGGCGGCGTCCGGCGGACGCGCTCCGGGTCAGCGCCGCGCGGTTAGGATGACCGCCGTGCAGTTCGGGGTGCTCGGGCCGCTCGCCGTGACCACGGACACCGGCGAGCCGGTGGTGGTGCCCGGCACCAAGGTGCGGGCGTTGCTGGCCGATCTGTTGGCCAACCGCAACCAGGTGGTCTCGGCGGACCGCCTCATCGACGACCTGTGGGGTGACGACGCCCCCGCCAATCCGGCCGGAGCCCTTCAGGTGCGGGTGTCGCAACTGCGCAAGGCGCTCAACGACGCCGAGCCCGGCGCCCGTGAGCTGGTCGAGTCCCGGCCACCCGGCTACCTGCTGCGGGTCGACGCGGTCGACGTCGGCCGCTTCGACGAGCTGGCCCGCTGCGCCGATGTCGAACGGCTGACCGAGGCCCTCGCGTTGTGGCGCGGCGAAGCGTACGCCGACATGGCCGACGCCGAGTTCGTGCGGGCCGAGGCGTCCCGCCTCGCCGAGCAGCGCCTCGTCGTTCAGGAGCGGTTGGCGCAGGCCCGGCTGGCCCGGGGTGAGCATGACCTGGTGGCCGCGGACCTGGCCGAGTTGGTCGCCAGACACCCGCTACGTGAAGGCCTGCGGGCGGTGCAGCTGCGCGCGTTGTACGCGGCCTGCCGCCAGTCCGAGGCGTTGGAGAGCTACGCCGAGCTGCGGGCCCGGCTCGCCGAGGAGCTGGGCCTCGACCCCGGCCCGGAGCTGGTCGCCCTGCACCGCAGGATCCTCGAACAGGACGCCGGCCTGGACGCCCCGCCGAGGGCGGCGGTCATCCGGAACGATCTGCCGGCCCCGCTCGACGAGTTGATCGGGCGGGACGAGGCGCTGGCCGAGCTGCTGACGCTCTTGCCCCGGCAGCGGCTGGTCACGCTGCTCGGGCCGGGCGGCGTCGGCAAGACCCGGCTGGCCACCGAGACGGCCCGCGCGACGTCCTACCCGGACGGTGTCCGACTGGTCGAGCTGGCCCCGCTCCCGGCCGGTGACGCCAGCGTCGCCGAACAGGTGCTCGGCGCTCTGGGCGCCCACGAGGCCGCGGGAACGACCCAGTCCCCCGCCGACCGGGTGGTCACAGCCCTGCGGCACCGGCAGGTGCTGCTCGTGTTGGACAACTGCGAACACGTCATCGAACCGGTCGCCGAGCTGGTCGCCCGGCTACTGCGCGACGTGTCCGGGGTGAGCGTGCTGGCCACCAGCAGAGAGCCACTCGGGCTGACCGGTGAGCTGCTCTGGGAGGTACCCCCGCTGCCGGTGCCGGACGACGGTGACCTGGACGCGGTCCGGCGCTCGGCGGCGGCCCGGCTGTTCGTCGCCCGCGCCGCCGCGCAGCAGCGCGGTTTCCGCCTCGACGGGCAGACCGCGACGGCGGTGGCCCAGCTGTGCCGCCGCCTCGACGGTCTGCCGCTGGCGTTGGAGCTGGCCGCGACCCGGGTCCGCGCGCTGGGCGTACGCGGGGTGGTGGACCGGCTCGACGACCGGTTCCGGCTGCTCACCACCGCGCAGCGGGACGTGCCACCACGGCAGCGGACGCTCACCGCTGTGATCGGCTGGAGCTGGGACCTCCTGGACGAGTCCGACCGTCTGGTGCTCGCCCAACTGGCGGTGTTCCCGGACGGCTGCACCCCGGAGGCCGCCGAACAGGTCTGCCGAACCGACCTGGACGCCCTCGCCCGGCTGGTGGACCGGTCGCTGGTGGTGCTCGACGACTCCGGCGCGGCCCCCCGCTACCGGCTGCTCGAATCGGTGGCCGCGTTCTGCCTGGAACGCCTCACCGACGCCGACGAGGTACGCGGGCGCCACGCCACCTACTACACCGAGCTGGCCGAACGCGCCGACCCCGGGCTGCGCGGGGCCGACCAGCAGCGGTGGCTAGCGCTGCTCGACACCGAGCTGGCGAACCTGCGCTCGGCGCTGACGCACGGTGGCGGGCTGCGCCTGGCGGTCGCACTGAGCTGGTACTGGTTCCTGCGCGGCCGGCTCACCGAGGCACGGCGGGCACTGGCCGTGCCCGGCGACCCGGAGCAGGAGGCCCGCGCGGCACCCTGGCGGGTCGGCTTCGCCCTGTCGCAGGGTGAGGTGATCGCGCCGGACGACGTACGCGCCGCCGTGGCCGCCGACCCGAGCGGTCACGCCGCCTGGTTCGCGGCCAACGCGGTGATCGAGCACGGCGACCTGGCCCTGGCGTCGGAGTTGCTGCCGACCGCCGCCGCCGACCCGTGGACCGAGGCCGCGGTGCTCACCTCGGTGGCCCACATCGCTCACGCCAACGGCGACCAGGCCACACTGGAGCGCACCGCGACCCGCAGCGCCGCGCTCTTCGCCGACCTCGGCGACCGGTGGGGTCGGCTCCGGGCGACCGAGTGGGTGGGTGGGCTGGCCGACATGCGCGGCGAGCACGAGCGCGCCTTCGCGCTGCACCGGGAGGGGCTGCGCTGGGCCGAGGAGTTGGCGCTGTGGCCGCAGGTCTGCGCCGAGCTGTCCTGGCTGGCCTGGCTCGCCGTGCAGACCCGCGACTACGCTCAGGGTCGGGAACTGGCCGAACGCGCCTACGACCTGGCGGTGGAGCAGGGCTCGCCCGGCGCACTGATCTTCGCGGAGATGAGCCTCGGGCTGGCCGCCCGCCGCGACGGCAAGCTCGATCTGGCCGTCACCCACCTCAGCCACCTCGCCGACCTGGGTCGGGGAGAGAGCCAACCCGCGCTCTACCTGCCGATGGTGCTGGTGGAGCTGGGCTACGCCGTCGAGCAGGGCGGCGACCCGGACGCCGCGTTGGCCCTGCACATCGAGGCGTTCGAGGTCGCCGAGGTGATGGCGACGATGCGCGATGCGGTCGGCCCCCTGGAGGGGATGGCGGCGGCGGTGCGCTCCCCCGAGGTCGCCGCCCGGCTGCTCGGCGCCGCGGCCGCCGCCCGGCTCGCCACGCAGTCCCCCGCCGCGCCGGCCGAACGCGACGACACCGACCGGGTGACCACACGACTGCGGGCTGAACTCGGGCCGGAACGCTTCGAGGCGCTGCTCGCCGAGGGCGCGCGGCTGAGCCCGGGCGAGGCCCGGGCCCAGCTCTGACCGGTGCTCAGGAGGCCACCTTCGGCTGGTACGAGGCCACGATCACGCCGCTCTTGTGCACCCGGGTGTCGACCAGGTCGAACGACGCCTTGACGTCGGTCAGCGGCGCGGTGAGGCTGGGGCCGCCCTCCAGCACCGGGTGGATCCAGAACCGGACCTCGTCCACCAGGCCCGCCCGGATCAGCTGGGTGGTGACCGAGCCGAAGCCGTACTGGATGATGTTCTTGCCCGGCTGGGCCTTGAGCGCGGTGACCGCCTCGACCAGATCGCCCTGGAGCACCTCCGTGTTGTTCCAGGTGGGGTTGGTCAGGGTGGTCGAGGCGACGTACTTCTTGACGTTGTTGAAGTACGCGGCGCCAGTGGTCGGGTCGCTCTCATCCATGTTCGGCCAGACGGAGGAAAAGCCGTCGTAGGTGGCCCGGCCCATCAGCATCGCGTCGGCCGCCTCGGTCTGCGCACCGGCCAAGCTGGCGGCCTCCTCGTCGAAGTACGGCATGGTCCACATCGGGTTGTCGATGACGCCGTCGAGGGTGATGTAGGTCGAGTTGACGAGCTTGCGCATCGGGATCTCCTGGGTGTTTGTCGTGTTCTCCGGTGACACCCAGAACTCTGCCGGAGGCCCCTTACGATTCGCTTTCGATGCTCTTACCCGCGTCGTCGGTCGGGCCCTGCGCCGGGTCGGTCAACGGGATCGGCAGCGCCTGCGGGGTCACCATGCCGGCGCCGGTCGAGTGGGCTGGGGCGGGGCGGTCGCCGCCGCGGCTGTGCAGCCGTCCGCGCCCGGCCGGACCGGCCCGTCGGGTCACCTCGACGGTCACCATCCGCACCGGCGGTGGCGGCGCTGTGAAACGCCCGACGCCCCACCGCACCCAGATCGGGATCCGGCCGGCGTCCGCCTCCGCGCGCAACTTCTGCACCGTACGGGCCCGGTCGGTGTGGTCGACCTCCACCACGACGGGCGGACCGTCCGGACGGGCACACGCCACATCGAGCACCGAGTGCCGCTGCTCCAGCGGCGGTGGCAACGGCAGCACGCTGGGCGCGCGCCGGTAGACCCGCCAGCCCTGGGCCTCGGCCCACCGCACCACCGAGTCGATCACCCGCGCGGTGACCTCGTCGGTGTCCAGGTCGACGAAGGTCACCTCGGCCAGCCAGCGACCCAGTTCCGCGGCCAACCGCTCGCCCTGCGCCGCGACCTCCACCGGCGCAGGATAACGCCTCAGCCGACGACGGTCGCGGTCGCGGCGAGGTGCCGGGTCAGCCAGCCGGTGGTGGCCGTACGGGCCGCCTCGGCGTTGGTCCGCGAGAGGAAGTCGTGCCCCTCCCCGGCGAGCACCAGGTGCCCGTGCGGCACACCGCGGTCGGCGAGGGCCTGGGCGACCTGCGCCGACTCGCCCGCCGGCACGTTGGTGTCGTTGGCGCCGTGGATCAGCAGCAGCGGCACGTCCAGCCGGTCGATGTGGGTCAGCGGGGAGAGGTCGCGCAGCAGGTCGGCGTCCCGCTGGGGGTCGCCGTACTTGCTGACGGCGGCGGCGGCGATCCACGGCTCGGTGCCGGCGAAGAAGGTCCGGAAGTCGGAGATGCCGCACTCGGCGACCCCGGCGGCGAACAGACCGGGAAAGTTCACCAGCACCGCGAGGACCAGGTAACCGCCGTAGGAGCGGCCCAGAACGCCGAGCTGGCCGGGCCGGGCGACGCCGGTGTCGACGAGGTAGTCGGCGCAGGCCGCCACGTCGGCGATCGCGCCGTAGCGGCCGGCGAGGTTGTCGGCGGCGACGAACGAGCGGCCGAACCCGGACGACCCCCGGACGTTGGGCGCGAAGACCGCGATGCCCTGGGCCACCAGGGCCTGGAACAGCGGGTTGTAGCCGGGACGCTCCTGCGCCTCCGGGCCACCGTGCAGGCTGATCGCCGTCGGCCAGGGACCCGGCCCGGCCGGGCGGTAGAGCCAGCCGGAGAGCGGAAGCCCGTCGCGGGCCCGGAGGTCGACCAGCTGCGGCGCGACACCGGCATCGTCCGTACGCGGGCCGGTGTCCGGTCGCAGCGGGCGCGGCGCCCCGGTCGACGGGTCGACCAGCCACACCTCCCGTGGTTGCACCGGCCCCTGCGCGGTGAGGCAGAGCAGACCGCCGTCGGCGGCGAGGACGACGTCGCCGAGCACCTCGCCGGGGGCGGCGACGGCCCGCTGCACACCGCTGGCGAAGTCGAGCAGGGTCAGCTCGCTGCGCCCGCCGTAGGTGTTCCACAGCAACGCGCCGCGCTGCCCGTCCGCGCTCGGCGTGACGTCTTCCAACTCGGCATCCGGTCGTCCGGCCAGCCGGGTCGGCGGCTGCTCCGGTCGGGCGAGGTCGACCCGTACCAGCGCGGCGAGTTCGGAGAACGCGTCGGTGCGGGCCAGCACGCTCGTGCCGTCCGGGCCGAACCAACCCTGGTCGGTGCTGCCCCGCCCGGTGTCCGGGAAGAGCCGCCGTCGCACGCCGGTGGCCACGTCGAGCACCTCCAGCCAGCGGGCGTTACGAGGGCCGCGGCGCAGCAGCGCGGTGCCGGCGTCCGGGGTCACGTCCAGGAGGGTGAGCAGGTCGCCCTGGGCGAGCACCCGCCGGTGCCCGGTGGCCGCGTCGACCAGCAGGGCCTGCCCGTGCTCGTCGGTCTCGGTGACCGCCAGCACCGCGCCGTGAGGCAGCCAGCCGGCCAGCGCGGCGCTGCGGCGGCCGAACCCGGCGACCTGGTGGCGTCGCGTGCCGTCCGGGCGCAGCACCCACAGCTCCGTGCGGGGCGCGCCACCGGGGGCGACGACACAGGCCAACCACTGGCCGTCCGGGGACCAGCTCAGCGCGAGGACCGGCTCGTCGCCGACGGGCAGCGCGACGGGCTCATCCGCGTCGACCTGACAGACCCAGACGCCGGGCGTGCCAGCCCGGTCGGAGAGGAACGCCACCCGGCGGCCGTCGGGGGACGGCGCGGGGGCGAAGTCCTCACTGATCGGCACCGGCGGCGACACCGGCCGGTGGCTCGCGGGTCGGGGCCGCCGGGTGGTGCGCGGCGGCTCAATCCGTACGCTCATCTAAACCCCGATCCGCTGCAACCAGAGCTCCAGCAGCCCCAGCTGCCAGAGCGCGTTGGAGCCCAGCGTGGTCCGCCGGGCGTTCGGCGCGTCCAGCAACTCCTCCAGGTAGTCCTTGCGGAACAGGCCCCGCTCGCGCGCCGCCTGAGCGGTCAGCGCGTCCCGCACGTCGTCGAGCAGTGGGCCGGAGAGGTGCCGGATGGCGGGCACCGGGAAGTAACCCTTCGGCCGGTCGATCACCTCGTCCGGGACGATGCCCCGGCTCGCGGCCTTCAGCACCCCCTTGCCGCCCTGCGCCAGCTTCATGCCGGGTGGGCAGGCGGCGGCCAGCTCGACCACCTCGTGGTCGAGGAACGGCACGCGGGCCTCCAAACCCCAGGCCATCGTCATGTTGTCGACCCGCTTGACCGGGTCGTCGACAAGCATCACCAGGCTGTCCAGGCGCAGCGCCGAGTCCAGCGCGGTGTCCGCGCCGGGTGCGCCGAAGTGCGCGGCGACGAACTCAAGGCTGGCGTCGTGGTCGAGCATCCACTCGGGCGCCAGGTGCCCGCCGAGCGCGTCGTGGCGACGGTCGAAGAACACCCGGGCGTACGCCTCGACGGCGTCCGCGCGGGCCACGTTGGCCATCGGCGGGTACCAGTCGTAGCCGGCGAGGATCTCGTCGGCGCCCTGCCCGGACTGCACCACTGTGATGCGCTGCGAGACCTCCTCGGAGAGCAGGTGGAACGCGACGCAGTCGTGGCTGACCATTGGCTCGCTCATCGCCGCGATGGCCTGGTGCACGGCGGGGACGAACCGCTTCGCGCCGATGCGGATCTGCTGGTGGTCGGTGTCGAAGTGGCGGGCGACCAGGTCGGAGTAGTGGAACTCGTCGCCGCTCTCCCCCGCCGCCGCCTCGAAACCGATGCTGAAGGTGGCCAGATCGGTCTGGCCCTGCTCGGCCAACAGGGCAACGATCAGGCTGGAGTCGAGACCGCCGGAGAGCAGTACGCCGACCGGCACGTCGGCGACCATCCTCCGTCGTACGGCGGTGCGCAACGCCGCCATGAGCCGTTCCTGCCACTCGTCGGCGGACATGGCGGGGGCTGCGGCCCGGTTGAACTCCGGCCGCCAGTAGGTGGTGTCGGCGCTCCGGCCGTCCGCGGTGACGACCCGCACGGTGGCCGGCGGCAGCTTGCGGACCCCGGCGAGGATCGTGCGCGGCGGTGGCACCACCGAGTGGAAGCTCATGTAGTGGTGCAGCGCCACCGGGTCGAGGTCGGTGTCCACGTCACCGGCGGCGAGCAACGCCGGCAGGGTCGAGGCGAAACGCACCCGGCCCGGCCCCTCGGCCAGGTAGAGCGGTTTGATGCCGAGCCGGTCCCGGGCCAGCACCAGGGTGTGCGTGGCCAGCTCGACCAGGGCGAAGGCGAACATCCCGTAGAACCGCTCGACGCAGGCCGTCCCCCACCGGTGGTACGCCTTGAGGATCACCTCGGTGTCCGAGGTGGACCGGAAGGAGTAGCCGGCGGCGGTCAGCTCGTCGCGCAGCTCCCGGTAGTTGTAGATGCAGCCGTTGAAGACCATTGCCAGACCCAGCTCGGTGTCGACCATCGGCTGGGCGCCCGCCTCGGACAGGTCGATGATGCGCAGCCGGCGGTGCACCAGGGCCACCGGCCCCCGGTGCCACCGACCCTCGCCGTCCGGGCCGCGGGAGGCCAGGACGGGAAGCATCCGTTCGACGGCGGCCAGGTCCGGTGGCGCCCCGTCGAGGCGGAACTCGCCTCCGATACCGCACATGGCACACACCTTCCATCGGCTGGATCCGCTGAGGGCCGCTGACCGGTCCAGGCTTGGCGGACCGGGTTGCGTCCCGATGACGGGTGGGTCAAGCGTCGGTTACGCCGACGGTTCGTCGGCTCCACCGAGCAGCCAGGTGTCCTTCGACCCGCCGCCGCGCGACGAGTTGACGATCATGCTGCCGGCCGGCGCCACCCGGGTCAGCGCCACCGGCGCGACCTCGGCGGTGTCACCGAGGAACACGAACGCCCGCAGGTCGACATGGCGAGGAGCCAGCGCCGTGCCGTCGAAGACCGGGTGGGTGGTCAGCGCGATCATCTCCTGGGCGATCCACCGGTGCGGGGCCGCGAGGATCTGCTCCCGGACGGCGTCCAACTCCTCCGCCTCAGCGCGGGGGCCGATCACCACCCGGTCACCGCCGTACCCGTCGACCGGCTTGAGCACCAGCTCGTCGAGCCGACCCAGCACCTCGGCCCGCTGCTCGGGCAGCCCACACAGGTACGTCGGCACGTCCCCGAGCAGCGGCTTCTCGCCCAGGTAGTACTCGATCAGCCGCGGCACGTACGCGTACAGCGCCTTGTCGTCACCGACACCGTTGCCCAGCGCGTTGGCCAGCGTGAGCCGCCCGGCGTGCACGGCGGCGAGCAGCGGCCACCCCAGCGGCACGCCGTCCGCCCCGGGCGCGTGCAGCAGCGCCTCCTCGTCCATCCGCAGGTAGATCACGTCGACCTCGCGGCGGCAGCCCTCGCGGACCAGCCGAACCCGGCCCTCCTCCACCAGCAGGTCGCTGGTCTCGGTCAACGGGACACCCATCTCGTCGGCGAGCAGCCGATGTTCGAACCACGCCGGGTCACCGGGGCCGCTGCTGAGCACCACCACGGCGGGGTCGTCGGCCGCGGCGGGCGCCGCGGCGACCAGCGCCCGGTACAGCATCGCCGGCGTCTCGTCGGCGGGCAGCAGATCCTCCGGCACCGGCAGCTCCGGCAACACCGCCTGGGTCAGCCGACGGTTCTGCACCGCGTAGCCGATCCCGGAGGGCACCCGCAGGTTGTCCTCCAGCACGTACCAGCCGCCGTCCGGGTCCCGGACGAGGTCGGTGCCGGACACCTGGGCGCGGGTGCCCCGCCGGCCCATCAGCGCCCCGGTCGGGCGCAGCCCGGGTGAGGACTCCACCACCCACGCCGGCACCACGCCGTCGGCCACCACGGCCCGGTCGGCGTAGACGTCGCGCAGGAACGCGTCGAGGGCGCGGGCGCGTTGCACCAGGCCGGTACGCAGGGTCCGCCAGTCGGCGGCGGGCACCACCCGGGGCACCAGGTCGACCGGGAAGAGCCGGGTGCTCGCCTCGCCGGCCACGCTGAACGTCACGCCGCGGGCCCGCTGCTCCTCGTCCCGGTCGTGTTCGCGTTGACGCAGGGCCCCGGCGCCGAGTTGGCGCAGGGCCGCGAGCATCGGGGCGTACGCCGGTTGCGGTCCGGCCGGTCCGAAGACCTCGTCGCCGGCGTCGGCGTACGTGGGCAGCACTGGCGGTGTCGGCGCACCCGGCAGCGGACCGCGGACCCGGCCCCGGGTCTCGTCGAGCAACAGGTCGACCACGTCGGCCAACCGGCCCCGTCGCTCGTACGCCCGCCGCTGCCGGGCGGCGGAGCTGCCCCGTTCCAGCGCGTACCGGGTCAGCTCGCTGACCTGCTCCCAGTCCCCGGTCGCCCGCAGTTGTGGGCGCAGGTCGGTCACCAGGCGGCGGACCGCCTGGGCGGCCGGCACCGGTCGGGCCGACCGGGGCAGGTCGAGCAGGTCACCTTCCAACCCGGAGCGGGCGGCCCGCCACACGGCGGCGCGCAGCACCGGTGGTCGTACGGCGGTGCGCTCCACCCCGGCGCGCAGGGCGGCGACCTCCCGCCGGACGAGCGCCCGGAACAGACCGGTGAGCAGGACGATGGTCTCCACGTCGGCGTTGGCGTCGGTGATCCGCAGCTCCACTGTGGGCACGTGCGCCGACGGTCGGACGTCGAAATAGATCATGGCGGGGTCGGTGATGGTCTCGGAGGAGATCAGCTCGGCGACCAGCGCCTCGTGGTCCGCGGCGCTGGTCACCTCGCCCGGGTCTCCGGCGGTGGGCCAGCGTTGCCAGACCAGGGACCGGACGCTGGCGTAACCGCTGTCCTGGCCCATCCAGTACGGCGAACTGGTGGAGAGGGCGAGCAGCACCGGCAGCCACGGCTGGACCCGACGGGTGACCGCCACCGCCAGGTCCCGGTCGGAGACGCCGACGTGCACCTGCGCGCCGCAGATCAACTGCTCCCGGGCGAGCATCTGGTACTCGTCGAGCATCCGCCGGTAGCGGGAGGTGGGGGTGACGCTGGGGTCGCCGTCGGCGCGCAGCGGCACCGTACCGGCCGCCACGATGCCCAGACCGGCCCGGTCGGCGACCTGGACGGCCGCCTGACGCAGCCGGGTCAGCTCGGCGCGGATCTCGTCCAGGGTGCGGCAGACCTCGGTGTTGGTCTCCACGACGCTGCGGTGCAACTCGGCGGTGAACGAGGCCGCCGGCAACCGGTCGAGCAACTCCCCGGCGCGGGGCACCAACTCCCGGGTGTGCAGGTCGACGACGTGGAACTCCTCCTCCACCCCGATCGTGGCCAGGTCCGCCGGGTCGCCGTCGTCCAGCGACAGGAGCGGGTTCGTACGGGGGGTGGGCAGCGTCCGGCCGTTGCCGGACCGGCCCACCGGCTCGTCGTACGTCGGCGCGTTCGTGGTGTTGTCGGCCATGGTCACCCCGGTTCGCGTGTCGGTGGTCTGGCTGTCCGACGAGCGTTCCCAGGGTTGGTACCGGGGGTGTTTCCGGCGCGTTAAGGTGACGCGCCCGTTCTGTCCGTGCTGCTCAGCGGCGCGGAGCCCGGTACTCGATGGACGCGGCGACCCGGTCGGCAGTGGTGGCGCCGAGTTCCCGTTCCGTGAGCCACAGCCCCAGATCGAGCCCGGACGAGAGCGCGCCAGCGGTGACCCGGTCACCGTCGTCGACCACCCGCTCGTCGAGGACCGTGACGTCGTGGGCGCGCAACTCGTCGTACGCGTTGCGGTTGGTGGTCGCCCGCCGGCCGGTCAGCAGGCCGGCTGCGGCGAGTAGCAGCGCACCGGTGCACACCGACGCCGTCCACCGCGCCGATGGCGCCAGTGCGGCCAGCTTCGCCGGCAGCACAGCGCGCTGCGCCTGGGCCCAGGCACCCTCGGAGGCCCGGTTCAGCCATCCGCCACCTGGGACGATCACGCCGTCGGCCTGACCCAGCACCTCGGGCACCTGAAATTGGACACCACGCATGCTGGTGACCAGCCCCGACCGTTCGACGGCGACCAGCGCCACGTCGAAGCCGGCCATCGACAACACCTCGAACGGCCCGAAGACGTCCAGTTCGTCGAAGCCGTCGAATACCACGATCTCGATGCGCATACGGCCCAGAATCTCCTGCCGACCGGGCGGCGGCGAGTGGCATCCTTGCCATCATGCGTAAGAAACCCGCCACGCATCGAGTCGCCGTCCTCGCCCTACCCACTGTTGTCGCCTTCGATCTGACCATCGCGACGCAGGTGTTCGGCCACGAGGGCCACGGCCGGTACGCGATGACGGTGTGCGCACTGGACGGTGGTTCGGTCACCACCACCACCGCAGGCCTGGAGCTGACGGTCGCCGCGACGCTCGACGCGCTCGACGATGCCGACACGGTGATCGTGCCCGGATTCCGCCGTGGCCCGGCGCCGCCGCGTGCTCTCGATGCGCTGCGGCAGGCACACCGTCGTGGCGTCCGCATCGCGTCGATCTGCACCGGTGCCTTCGCGCTGGCCCAGGCCGGTCTGCTCGACGGTCGCCGCGCGACGACCCACTGGGCGCACGCCGACGCGCTCGCTCACGAGCATCCACTGGTGTTCGTGGACGCGAACGCGCTGTACGTCGACGAAGGCGAGGTGATCACCAGCGCCGGGCTCGCCGCCGGTCTGGACATGTGCCTCTACCTCGTCGGACGCGACCACGGGCAGGCTGCCGCCCTCCAACGGGCCCGCCACATGGTCACACCGCTGCACCGCGCCGGCGGTCAGGCCCAGTTCATCCCGGTCGGCGTTCCGGGTGAGGGCGACGAGTTGGCCGGGGTCATCACGTGGGCGAGCGGCAACCTGCACCGCCCGATCACCGTCGCGGACCTTGCCCGGCAGGGTGTGATGTCCAGCCGCACGCTGCACCGCACTTTCCAAAGTCGATTCCGGATGAGCCCACGAGCGTGGCTGATCCAGCAACGGCTGCGCGCCGCCTGCACCCTGCTCGAGAATGGCGGGATCACCATCGACGAGGTCGCACGGCGTACCGGCCTGGGCACGGCGACCAACCTCCGTGCGCATTTCCAGCGGGCCTTCGCCACCACCCCTACCGCCTACCGGCGGGCCTTCACACAGTGACCCTCCGACGGTGGCCGTGGCGCGGTAGTGATGGCTGCCGGTGATGTCGGGGTGTCCCGCCGGCCTGGACACCCCGACACCAGCAGCCTCGATTCGATCAATCCCAGTCAAGGAGCGGCCGGGCTCACCTCATGTTCGCCACCACGAACGGCGCGTGGCCGTGCAAGTAGTTGGTCCACCCACCGGTCACCGGCGCCCCCGGGCTGAGCAGGTTTGTGGTGTCGGTGCCGACGTCGAGCTTCCAGGCCGTCCAGGAGATACCGTTCGCCTTCATCCAGTCGACCCAGGACTGCGCCTCCGGCAGGCAGGCCCGGCCGTCGAGGCCGCCATCGGCGTTGCTGGCGCCCCACTCCGTGACGAACAGCGCCAGACCCGCGCGGATCGCCGCGTCACCCTTGGCGCGCAGCGACGCCCCGTGCGTGCAGGAGTAGAAGTGCAGGGTGTACATCAGGTTGGTGCCGCTGACCGGGCTGGCCGCGGCGACGTCCACGTCCTGTGACCAGGTCGGGGTGCCGAGCACGACGATGTTGTCCGGATCGGCGGCGCGGATCGCGGACACCACCGCCTGGTGGTACGGCTTGATGACGTTGGTCCAACTGACCTGGAGCGGCTCGTTGTAGGGCTCCCAGATGACGTTGGGCAGGTGGCCGTACCGGCGGGCCAGGTCACCGAAGAACGCCACCGCCTGCGACTGGTTGTTCTGCGCCTCGTGCGCGTGCCAGTCGACGATCACGTAGACCCCGGCGGTGACCGCGTTGTTGACGATGGTCTCCACCTGGGCGCGCGCCTTGGACGGGTCACTCAGGTACGCCCCGGCCGGCTCCACGCCCATGGCCGCGCGGATCACCTGGAGGTTCCAGTTGTCGCGCATCCAGGTCAACGCGGAGAGGTTCTCGGCGTACGGGGCGGTCTCCCAGTTGAGCCACATGCTGCTGATGCCCCGCAGCTGCACCCGCGCCCCGGACTTGTCGCACATGGTGGTGCCGCAGACCCGCAGTTGCCCGTGCCGCTCGACCGGCGTGCCGGTGGTCGGCGGCGGCGTGGTCGGGGGCGGGGTCGTGGGCGGCGGGGTGGTCGGGGGCGGACCGCCGGCGCAGGACGCGCCGTTCACAGTGCAGTTCACCGGGGTGCCGGTGCCGTTGACGAGGAAGCCGAACGAGGTGGAGGCGCCGGCGGCGAGGGTGCCGTTCCAGGACACGTTGGCGAAGGTGTAGTGGCTGCCCGAGGTCGTCTGTTGCGCGTTCCACGACTGGCTGACGGTCGAGGAGGACGGCAGGTCGAACTCGACCCGCCAGCTGGTGATCGGTGCGGAGGTGTCGTTGGTGACGGTGACCTGCCCCTGGTAGCCGTTGCCCCAGTTGTTCGTCACGGAGAACACGGCGGTCGCCGCGCTGGCCGGTGTGGCGGCGACCGCTGCCACCGCACCGGCGAGCAGGCTGGCGACGGCCAGGGTCGTGACAAGTCTCAGTGTGCGCATGCGGAACCCGCTTCGGATCGACGGTGGTGGTCTGAGGCGGGGCGGCGCCTGCGCGCACAATATCGATCAATGCCAATGGGGGCAAGGCGGGGCAGCGGTCCCCGCGGCACTCAGGCGGCTGGGCGTACCCCGTAGGCCAGGTGGGTGACGCCGTCGTCCTCCACGACGCTGAACGGACCGTACAGCTGAAGTGGCGCGATCTTCAGGTTGGCGAAGAGCGGGATGCCGGCCCCGAGCAGGACCGGGACGAGGTCGATGTGCACCTCGTCGAGCAGGCCGGCCTCGACGACCTGGGCGGCGATGGTGCCGCCGTTGACACTGACCTCCTTGTCGCCGGCGAGCGCCGTCGCCCGGGCGACGGCGCTCTCGATGCCGTCGGTGACGAAGACGAAGGAGTCGTTCTCGGGCGCCCAGCCCTCCGGCACGCTGTGCGTGACCACCACGACGGGCACGTCCAACGGATGCCGGCCACCCCACCCGCTGGTGATGTCGAAGAGCCTCCGGCCGACGACGAGCGCGCCGGTCCGCTCGGTGAGAGCCCGCAGATGCCGGGCGCTCGTGGCGGAGGTCCGGAAGGTCAATTCGGGGTCGGCCGTCGGCGTCTCGACGTCGCCGTTCTCGTACCACTGGAAGAGGTACTCGAAGCCACCGTGGGACGCGTCCGCGATGTAGCCGTCCAACGACATCGTCGCCCAGGTCGTCACCTTCGTCATCGATCCACTCCTCGGTCCGTGCCGTGCCGGCTCGTCGGCGAGGCCCACTGTCTGGCCCGCAACCCACTGTCGAAGCCGGCGCGACAGTCCTCGACACGTCGGCCGAGCTTTCTCCCAGTGTCAGCCCTGGCCGTCACTGGCGCAGCGCGTTGAGCACGAGGTCGGCGTACCGGCGCCACACCGCCGGGTCACGCTCGTCGAGCACGATGAGCTGCCGGACCGCGCCGCACAGGATTACCCGGATGTCCAGCTCCCCGGCGTCCGGGCGGACCTTGCCGGACGTTCGGGCCGCCGCCACCAGTTGCCCGATCAGATCCAGGATGCGCGCCGCGGGCACCAGCCTGCCCTCGAAGAACGCGTCGGCGAGGACCCGGTCGCGCGCGAGGCGTCCGAACAGGTCGGGCACGAAGGAACACCACTCCCGGTACGCGTCGACGCCGTCGAGCGCCGCGCGGGTGCGCTGCTCCAGCTCCTGAAACTGCCGCTGGACGACCGCGACGATCAGGTCTTCCTTGCTGGGGTAGCTGCGGTACACAGTGGCGCGGCCCACCCCGGCCCGCTCCGCCACCTGCGGCACCGTCACCTGCAGACCCTGCTCGCTGAAGAGCTCCCGGGCGGCGGCGAGGACCCGCTCCTGGTTGCGACGGGCGTCCAGACGCCGGTGGGGAGCATCCCTGTCGCTCGGCGTCGGTGGAGTCATGGCCTCAGTCTGCCCGCTCGGTCTCGTCGGTCAGCAGCGGCTCGTCGCCGTACACGGTGGTGAGTTCGACGTCGAGCACCGTGGCCACCCGGCCGAACGACCAGTAGTAGCCGATCACCTGGAGCACCTCGACGATCTCGCGCCCGCTGAGGATGTGCCGCACCTGGTCGAAGAGGTCATCGGGAACGCGCGGTGACCGCACCACCTCGGCGGCGAACCGGATGAGCGTGCGGTCATGACCGGAGAGGTGTGGGTCGTCGATGTCCCGGCTGCTGATGATCTCCCGGGTGCGCTCGTCGACGCCGGCCGCCGCCGACATCGGGCCATGCTGGGCTGCCACGAACTCGCACCCGGTGTACTCGGCCACGGTGAGGATGACCAGTTCCCGCGAGCGGGCGGGCAGCTCCAACGAGGTGAACTGCGCCCTCGCGAGCTGGATGAAGAGGTTCACAGTGCCGATCGAGTGGGTCAGCATCTTGACCATCGGGTCGGGCGGCAGGGCGGACAGGACGTCGCGGACGTCGGCCGGAATCGCGTTCGGGTCGGGGTCGGCAAGGCGGGGCATGGCTCTCTCTCCTGCGTTGGTCGTCGAGACGGTTCAGGCGGACAGGTCGAAACCCGTCTCGCTGAGGTGGCGGAAGCGGCCGTCCTCGGCGTACGTCCCGAAGACGGCGATCTCCCGTCTGGCGGTCGACCCGTCGGCCAGGGTGATCTCGTAGACGTGTCGTTCGGCGTAGCGGAGACCGTCGCGCAGCTCGTCGAGGACCAGCACGGTGCCGCTGGCGATCTGACCGCGTACCTGGGTCACCATCGCGACGAATCCGGCCCGGTCGAGGGTCTCGCCGTCGCTGCGGTGGGTGTAGTCGGGGGCGTAGAACTCGTCGAGCGCGTCGGTCAGGTCGCGCGTCGGCTCGAAGACCACAGCGCGCAGGGCGTCGCTGATCCGTACCGGGTTCATGGGGGCTCCTCGTGGGTCGCCGTCGGTCATATCCGGACTCGCAGGTCCGCTTAGCGCCCACCGTACCGGACTCCCGAGTCCACTTCCGGTGAGAGTCGTCACGTGCCCGGGGAACACCCGCACCCCGCCACGGCGAGTGCGGGTCCGCCCGTCCGGTCGTAGCGTGGGGCGCATGCGAACCACCACGTTGGGCAGCACCGGACCCGAGGTCGGCGTCATCGGCCTCGGCTGCATGGGCATGAGCCACGGCTACGACATCACCGGCCCTCGCGACGACGACACGTCGATCTCCGTCATCCGACAGGCGCTGGACCTGGGCGCGACGCTGATCGACACGTCGGACGTGTACGGGCCGTACACCAACGAGGAGCTGGTCGGGCGGGCACTGTCCGGCGGGCACCGGGAGCGGGCCGTACTGGCCACGAAGGTCGGCCTGGTGGCCACCTCCCCCACCGGTGGCCCCGGCAACTCACCGAAGATCGGCAACAACGGCCGCCCGGAGCACATCCGTTCGGCGATCGACGAGAGCCTGCGCCGGCTCGGCACCGACCACGTCGACCTCTACCAGCTCCACCGGGTCGATCCGGAGGTGCCCATCGAGGAGTCCTGGGGCGCGATGGCCGAGGTCGTCGCGGCCGGTAAGGCCCGGCAGCTCGGGTTGTCCGAGGTGACCGTCGCGCAGATCGCGCGGGCCCAGGCGGTGCACCCGGTGGCGTCGGTGCAGTCCGAGTTGTCACTGTGGACGCGTGACCCGTTGACCGAGGTGTTGCCGTACTGCGGCGAGCAGGGCATCGCCTTCCTGCCGTTCTCCCCGCTCGGGCGCGGTTTCCTCGCCGGCCGGTTCACCTCGTTCGACGACCTGCCCGCCGACGACTTCCGGCGTGGCCTGCCGCGCTTCCAGCAGGACGCGCTGCGCGCCAACCTCGCCATCGTCGCCCGGGTCCGGGAGATCGCCGACCGGGCCGGCTTCAGCCCCGCGCAGGTCGCCCTCGCGTGGGTGGTCGCCCAGGGTGACCAGGTCATCCCGATTCCCGGCACCAAGACCCCGAAGTACCTGGTGGACAACTGCTCGGCCGCTGACGTGCGGCTCAGCGTCGAGGACATGGCCGACCTGGACGCGCTGCCCGCACCCGAGGGTGGCCGCTACTGAGGTTCCGGCGGCCCGGCACCACGTGACCGGGCCGCCACCGGCGGGCCGAACCTGACCGCGACACCTGGCGAGTAGAGCACGCTGACCGGTGGCCCGACCGGTGCCGGCAGCCCAGCGGCGGCTACCAACTCGTCATCCAGGTGCAGCACCTCGGCCCGGTGCAGCGGCCAGCTCGGATGCCAGTTCGGCAGGTGCAGCGTGCGCCCGTACGCCCGGGTGTGCAGCCCCCAGCGGGCGGTGACGAAGTGTTCCAGCGGGGTCGGCTCGACGATCCGCTCCCCCGCCCGCACCACCATCCGGCTCGTCGCGCCCGCCGGCCCCGGCCAGCGCCGCCGGCAGCGGTAGGTGCGACGGTCACCGTCGCGATCCAACCGCATCGACGACCACAGGTACGGCAGGCGCAGCGTCGCCCGCGCCACCAGCACCGGCAGCAGACGGGACGCGTCGAGCGACCGGAACACGACAGCTCGCCGGCCGGCGTCATCGACGGAGTAGAGCCGGACGTTGGTTTCCCAGAAGGTGCCGAAGTACGGCACCCCCGGGCCTCGGCCGAAGCCCAGCCCGACCATCCGGAAGCCGATCAGCCCCACGTAGCTGACCCCCTGCAGTGTGTCCGGACGAGTGCCGGCGGGCAGCAACGGCGCGACCACCTCCGGAGCGACGGCCCAGTGCAGGAAGGTGAGGTCCTCCCAGCGCTGGCGTAGGAGCGCCCAGGGAAACGCCTGCCGGGGCGCGTGGTCGACCGGTTCGGGGTGCACGCTCTCATCGTGGCCCAGGCGGTGGGCCGGCGTGGCCTCAGGCGTGCGGACCGACGCTGACGGTGCCGATGGTCAGCGACGCCCTGCCGTCCAGGATCTCGCCGATCCGCTCGACCTCCTCCGCCAACGCCCGCTGCTGGGCTGCGCCGAGCGTCCGCAGCGGCTCGACGGTGACCCGGATCGCGCGGCCGGAGCGGCGTTGATGCCACACGCCGGCGACCACCCCGTCGACCAGCAGCACCGGATAGTTGCCGGCCTGGCCACCGGCGAGCGCCCGCTCGGCGGCGGCACCGGGGAAGAGCCGTTCGCGGGGGTGGCAGCCGACCGCGTACGCGTCGAAGTACGGAAGGAGCCGCAACCCGGACGGCCGGTCGTCGGGGAATTCGGTGTCGTCGGCGGCCACCCAGGCCCGGGTGCCCTCCACCGTCACCTCGGTCAGGTCCAGCGAGTCGAACAGCAACGTCGCCCACCCCGGCGCCACCGCCAGCCACCGGGCGAACTGTGCCGGGGTGGCCGGCCCGTACGCGTGCAGGTAGCTGCGGACGAGGGCAGCCAGGGCGGCGGGACCGGGCATCGGCGCGAAGTCGGGCAGCCACCGGGTCGGGCTGGTGTACGTGCTGGCCCGACCGCGATTCGGGCCGAAGCAGACCAATCCGGCCCGGGTGGCGGCGGTCATCGCGGCGATCCACCGGGGCCACTTGTCCTGGAACGCCTCCATGACCAGGTCACCCGCCCACGGGCCGGTACGGGCGACGACCTCCTCGGTCAGCTCGGCGGTGGTCAGGTCGGCCTCGGCGACCGCGTCGGCGATGGCCGCGATGACCTGCTCGGTCTGCCGGGGCGTCAGCAGGACCACGCTCCGCTCCCAGGACGGGGCCGGCAACGCGGTCAGCGCGCCGACCCACATCGGCAGGTCCGCCGCGGCGAGCAGGTGCACGGTTCCGCGTGGCCCACGGGTCTTGACCAGGGTGCGGTCGGTCCACAGTGCGCGGCGTACCAGGGCGCGGGTCGTGCCCGGCACCCGCAGCCCGATGGACAACTCGGCGGCCGACGCGATCTGGGCGTGCGCGCCGCAGATCGCCGACACCACGTCGGCGACCCCACCGGCGTCCGGTGCCGCGCCCGCCGCCGGTGGGCACAGCCGGTGTCGCTGTAGTCGTCGGGCGGACACCTGCGCCCAGCTCAGCTCGGTCATCGCAGACCCGCGAAGAACGCGCGGACGCCGACCACGCACCATCGAAGGGCTTCGACACGGCAGGTCCTCATGCCGCCCAGGCTACGACCGGCGTGTGTCACTTTCCGGCAACCGTCGTCGGCCTCGGGGCGGTGACCCTCGCCCCTCCCGCAGCATTGGCTCAGAACCGAGACGTTCACACGTCGTAGGCTGGTAGCGGCGATGGACACCGGAATAGCCGCCCAAAGCCCTACAGATGGGACGCTCCGGGACTTGCGAGAGGACGTACGCGTGACGCAGAGCGACGGAGAGCTGGTAGTGCTCGCGCAGGCGGGAGACGCGGCCGCGCTGGGCGCGCTGCTGGCCCGGCACGAGGCGGGGATGCGGGCTGTCGCGCTGGGCGTCCTCGGTTACGGGCCGGACGCCGAGGACGCGGTGCAGGACACGATGGTCGTCGCCCTGCGTCGCATCGGCGAGGTGCGCGACCCGAGCGCCGTCGGCCCCTGGTTGCGGGCCATCGTCCGCAACAACAGCCGGATGGCGTTGCGCGGGCCCAGAGCCGTCCCGGTCGCCGAACCCGAGTGGTTCACCCGCCCCGCCGACACACCCACCCCGGAGGAGGCACTGGACCGAGCCGCGATGCGCGACTGGGTGTGGCACTCCATCGGGCAGCTGTCCGAACCTGACCGGCTCGTCACCCTGCTGCGGTACTTCAGCGACGCGTCCTCGTACGAGCAGATCGCGGCCGTGTGTGGCGTGCCGGTCGGCACCGTCCGCAGCCGCCTCAGCCACGCCCGTCGGGCGCTCGCCGGCGGCCTGCGGACGGCGGCGGACGCCGCGCACACTGACGTCGCCGCCTCGAACGACTCGCGGTGGCGAGAAGGCCGCGACATGATCACCACGGCGATGGGCGGCGACTTCGAGCGGGTGGTCCGCGAGAGCTGGTGGCCGGACGCCGAGATGATCGTGCCGGGCGGCCCGCGCGGTGGCCGTGATCTGGCCATCAACGGCATGGACCGCGACCTGACGGCCGGGGTACGTCAGCGGCTGCGCAACGTGGTGGCCAGCGGCGACGTGCTGATCTGGGAGACCGACCTGATCAGCCCACCCGACGACCCGGAGCACTGCCCACCCGCGGCGCTGTGGTTGCAGGTGCTGCGCGAGGGCCGGGTGCGCCAACTCACCCTCTTCCACCCCGTCCCCGCGCTGGTCTGAAAAAACTCCTCCGACGAGCGAACTTTTCCCTCGACCCGCGCATCTGGTCCGCGTCATGCACCAGTTGCCGTGTCGGCCGACGCCGCGCGGGTCTCGGATCGGGAGATAGTTCATGGGTTTCACCAGCCACGACGTCAGCGCCCTCGCACCGGGTGCCCACACGTTCACAGTGGATGGCGTTCGGCAGGTCTACCACGTCGCCGGCACCGGCCCGGTCTGCGTGGCGCACTCCGGCGGGCCGGGCATCGAGTGGGCCTACCTGCGGACGCCCAGCCTTGAGACGCACTTCACGATGGTCTACGTCGAGCCGGTGGGCACTGGCGCGTCGGGGCAGCTCGACAACCCCGACGATTACCGTCTCGACACCTACGTCCGGTTCCTGCACGCCGTCGTCGAACACCTCGGCGAACCCCGGGTGTACCTCCTCGGGCACTCGCACGGCGGCTTCGTCGTCCAGCGCTACGCGCTGGCCCACCCGGACCGGATCTCCGGCCTCGCCCTGTACGACACCTCGCCCGTCACCGGCGCCGAGTTCTGGGGCGAGGCGATGGCCGGCCTCGCCGCCTACCCGCAGCGGCACCCGGACCGGCCGGAGGCGGCGGCGGTCCCGGGTGCCTTCGCGCAGATCGGCGGCGCGACGGACGACGACTCTTTGGGGGCCGCTCTGCGCGCCGCCCTGCCGGTGTACTTCGCGGACTTCTGGGGCCGACAGACCGAGTTCGCCCCGTTTCAGGCGGCCGTCCGAATCTGGGCGACGCCGGCCGGCGCGCAGGACCCGACGCCCTTCGACGTGCGGGAGAACCTCGCTGAGATCACCGTGCCCGTCGTGGTGATCGTCGGGGCGTACGACTTCATCTGTGGCCCCCGCTGGGCCGAGCAGTTGCACGCGGGGCTTCCGGACTCGCGGCTGGTGACGCTGGAGCGAAGCGGACACTTCGCGCACATCGAGCAGCCGGTGGAGTTCACCGACGCCGTGGCGGAACTGCTGAAGCGGTGACCCACAGTGGCACCGCCCGCCGCGAGGTCCGTTCGTCACAGCGGGCAGACCTCGGCGAACGGGCGCGTTGCACGGTCATAGGCTGAGCGCTTTGCTGCACCGTGACGAAGAGGAGACCGCCGTGAGCCAGACCGAACGGATGGATTCCGTCGACGAGTGGAACGTGGCCGAGGACGACGGAGTCCTGGACGCCTCCGACACCCTCGACGACGACCGGGTCGGCGACCCCCTCGACACCGGCATCATCGCCGAGGACCACTGGACGGCGGCAAACCGGTTCGGCACCACGCCGGCCGAGGAACGGGCGGGCGAGTCCCTGGCGCAACACCTCGCCCAGGAGGTGCCGGATGTCGACCCGTACGCCGAGGGTGGCGACGACGAGGACGAGCTGACCCGCCGGGGGTACGAGACGGAAGCACGCGCCGGCCGTCTCGTCGCCTACGACGACGGCGTCCGCGAGGACGACGAGGCCGAGTCGGTGGCGTGGGACGCCGGGATCGACGCGGGTGCCGCCAGCGCGGAGGAAGCGGCGATCCACCTGGTCGAGGACCCCAACGGACCGGGCGACGGTCCGTTGCGCTGACGCCGTACCCGCCGCGCTCGGCACCTCACCGGGTGCCGAGCGCGGCCGGGCGCGGTCAGTGGATGACGACGGGCGTCCTGACCTGCTCGCCCTGCGGGTCGTCGAGCTGCGCCGGCTGACGTCGGCGCGGCAGGAACGCCGCCGGGATGATCGTGAGCACGACCAGGGCGAACGCGACCCAGAACGTGCTCGCGAACGACTTGGCGGCGAAGTCCAGACCACGCTCGATGATTGACGGGTCCACCGGCATCTGCTGGAGCAGCTCCGGCCGCTGCTGGGCGGCGATGGCCAGCCCGGCCTCGGTGACCGGCTTGCCGCTCTCGTCCACCAGGCCGGGGATCGGCCGGGAGCCGTTCAGCTCGTTGGTGAGGATCACCGACATCACGGCGGCGCCGACCGAGCCGCCGATCTGCTGGAGGATGTTGACCAGCGTCGAGCCGCGGGCCACGTCGTTGGCCGACAATGTCCGCAGCGCCGACGTCATGATCGGCATCATCGTGCCGCCCATGCCCAGACCCATCACGAACAGCGACCCACCGAGCAGCCAGTACGAGGTCTGCGGATCGACCTGGGTGAAACCGAAGAACCCGACGACGATGAGCCCCAGCGCGAACGGGACCGTACGCCCGATCGGCACCCGGTCGGCCAGCGTGCCGGCGATCGGCATGGTGATCATCGCGCCGATGCCCTGCGGCGCCATCAGCAGGCCGGCCGCAAGCGTCGACTCGCCGCGCACCTGCAGGAAGTAGCTCGGGAACAGCAGGCCGGCGCCCATGAACGCGATGATGAACACGAACATCGTCACCGACGCGATGGTCAGGCTGCGGTTGCGGAACAGCCGCAGGTCGAGCAGCGGGTGCCGGGGCTTGAACGAGTAGAGCACGAACGCCACCACCAGCGCGCCGCCGACCAGCATCGGGGCCCAGACCTTGGCCTCGGCGAAGGTGCCCGCCTCCGGCAGGGACGACACGCCGTACAGGAAGAGGGCGAGACCCGGCGAGAGCATGAGCATGCCGACGAAGTCGAACGACTCGGACGGCTCGGGCGCGTCCTTCGGCAGCGCGACCTGCGCGTAGATCAGGGCGATCACGCCGATCGGCAGATTGATCAGGAAGATCCAGTGCCAGCTCGCGGTGTCGATCAACCAGCCGCCGAGGATCGGGCCGCCGATCGGCCCCAGCAGCATCGGGATGCCGAGGACCGCCATCAACCGGCCGATCCGGTGCGGCCCGGCCGCCCGGGTCATGATGGTCATGCCCAGCGGCATGAGCATGCCGCCGCCGAGGCCCTGCAGGACCCGGAAGCCGATCAGCTCGCCGATCGTGTCGGCCATGGCGCAGAGGCCCGACCCGATAGTGAACAGGGCCAGCGCCACCATGTAGAGCCGTTTGGTGCCGAACCGGTCCGCCGCCCACCCGCTGAGCGGGATCACTGTGGCGAGGGCGAGGGTGTAGGCGGTCATGGTCCAGGCGACGCGGGCGTAGGACGCGTCGAACTCGCTCTGGAATTTGGGCAGCGCCACGCTGACCACAGTCACGTCGAGGATCGACATGATCGCGCCAATGACGACGACGCCCGCCACCTTGAGCACCGCGCCGTCGAGTTTGTCCGATGTCGCGAGGGATTGCTGTGTCACTAACTCTCCTGAAGTCGATTGAGCCGGCCGACGGTGGGCGGTGGCGGCGATGCCGCGCCAACCGGGCGCGGGGCGCGACGTGCCAGGACGACGGCGCGCGGAGGAAGACTAACCGCCAGCTGTGACGGTTCGCCGCCGGATTTCGTGACGGCCCGACCGCGTATCCGATCGGCCGTGCGACTGTGGCCGGACGTCGGGGTGGCAATCAGCCGGCAGAGTCGCGAGCTAGGTGTTTCGCCCAGTGCGGCCCGGGGGTCGGCTGTGCGGCTGTGCGGCTGCCAAGCGATCACCGTCGTGAGGGTTGGCACGTCCACCCACGGCACAGCGGCGATGTCGAACCGAGAATCGCGCTACCCCCCGGCACGCACGAGGGAGTCGGGTACGAGATCGCGGCGGAGCTGCGTGCCGGGCCCTGGTTGCGCGCCTCCCTCCGCCTCGGTGGACGCGCGGGAGTGGGGTGAGTCCCGTCCGCCTGGCGGGGTCGGACCGGCGTTGACCGGCGGCGCCGTGCCGGGCCCTGGTTGCGCGCCTCCCTCCGGGTCGGTGGACGCGCGGGAATGGGGCCGTGCCGGGCCCTGGTTGCGCGCCTCCCTCCGCGTCGGACCCGCAGGCGTGGGGCCGTGCCGGGTGGGCACTCCATCGGCCCACTGGCCGTGGGGCGTGCGGGGCTGGCCACTCGAACGGCCTGCTGACCGGGGTGATCGTGTGTGCTGGTGATGCTCACGTCCGTCGGTGGTAGTGGTTGCGGCGGGGGACCTGTTCGGGGTCGAGCCAGGCCGGTGGCACGAACTCGGGGTGGCCGTCGCCTGCCAGCCGCACCGCCCAGTCGCTGTGGTGCAGGTGCCGGTGGTGGTGGCCGCAGAGCAGGACGGCGTTGGCGAGGCTGGTGTCGCCGCCGTCGGCCCAGTGGTTGATGTGGTGGGCGTCGCACCAGCGCGGTGGTCGGTCGCAGCCCGGGAAGGCGCAGCCCCCATCCCGCAGCACCAGGGCTCGCCGGAGGGAGCCGGTGATGAGACGACGTTGTCGGCCAAGATCGAGTGGTTGGCCGGCTCCGTTGAGGACTGCGGGGAGGATGGCGGCGTCGCAGGCGAGGCGGCGCACGGCCTCGGGGGTGAGGCGCAGGCCGGTGTCGAGGGCACCGCTGCCGAGTTGCCGGGTCAACCCGTCGTAGCTGGTGGTGACGACGATCTGGGCGGGATCACCACCGTGCTCGGGCAACTCGCCGGTGCGCAGGACGAGGCGGCACACGTCGCTGAGAGCGTCGTGCCGGCGTTGCCCGGGAGAGCGCTGGTCGTCAGGGCCCGAGGGTGCGCTGAGCGGGTCGATGGCGGCACGGAGCAGCCCAGCGGTCTCGGTGTCGAGGATGCCGGTGAGTCGCAGCCGGCCATCGCTGAGGGTGGAGAGGGTGAGGTGGCGGTCGCGGGCGGCACGGCGGGCCTCGGCGTCCAGGGCTGCTTGGGCGGCGGCGTCGGCGATGTCGGGTGCGACGTGGTCGAGGATGCGGGTGCTGAGTTTGCGTAAGAGGGTGGGATCGAATTGCCCGGCCCACTCGACGAGCACGCCGAGGGCCTTGTCGGCGACCTCGGGACCGGCGGCGGTCTGCACGCTGTCGACCGTGTCGGCGATGACCCGGGCCTGATCGACGGCGATGTGGCCATCGGCCAGTGCGTGGCGTATCCCAGGGTTGCCGGTGTCCAGAACCTCGGCGAGGTCGACGAGGCGGCGGGCGGCCGGGATGGTGAGGCATAACCGTTCGCGGAGCCAGACCGCAGTGGAGGAGGCGCCCTGCGCGGTGGGGACGCCTCGGCCGTCGAGCTCACGGATCAGAGCCAGTTTCACCGCCGCGAGCCGCTGCTCGATGCGGTGAGCGGTGTCGAGTGCGGCGATCAACTCGTCCTCGGGTCGTGCCCACGTGGGCGTATCGGCGCAGGCCGCGATGGCGCCCTCTGCCTGCGTCAACTCTTCGACCACGACCCGAACCTAGTACAGCTATACGACACTTCAGTCACCATGATCGATCCGCGGCAGACCGGCCCAGGCAGCAGACCGGCTAACTGGCTGCCATGACCGGCAGAGACCTAGCTGCTGCGCTTGCCGGCGTCGAGGGCAGCCTGCTCCACTCGCTGGCGGTGGTCCAGCCACCATGACTCGTCCACGTGGGGCAGGTTGTCGTTGCTGGGCAGCAGCCCGGCCGTGCCGTCGATGAGTTCACGGACGATGTCGGCGTGGCCGGCGTGCCGTTGGGTTTCCGCGATGACGTGGACCAGGACGTGGTGCAACGTGACCGCTGCATCGCCCCACCACGGCACGTGGCCTACCTCATCCAGGGCAAGGGCATCGATTGTCGTGTCGGCGTGGGCGATCGCGCGACCGTACAGTGCGACGATCTCCTCGCGGGTCTCATCCGCGCTCGCCCACATGTCGGCATTGGTCTCCGCCTCGTCGCCGACATATGGCAGCTTCTGCTCGAACGGTCGGCTGAACACGACGCCGAAGTAGAGGATCTCCATGGCCGCCGCGTGCTTCACCAGACCGAGCAAGTTGGTCGCGGTCGGGGTCAACGGACGCCGAATATCGTATTCGCCGAGCCCGTCGAGCTTCCACAGCAGCGACTCGCGGCCGCCCTTCAAGTAACTGTGCAGGTCTGCCTTCATCGCGGCACTATGACATCGGCTCGGGTGTCCGTGTTGTCCCGGACGACGCGCGAAGCTCAGGATCGGTAGGTCACGCCCCTAGGCCGTGGCCACCGGAACGGCGGCGGTGAGCGCCCAGTCGTGCCCGATGTCGGCGGCCGCGCGCAGCAACCTCGGTAGGTGCTCCTCGCGCAGGGTCTCCAGCGAGGTCTCGGCGGCGTGCACTGTCACGTTGATGGCGGCGACGACTCGCCCGTCGCCGTCGCGTACGCCGGTGGCAACGGACCTGATCCCCGGTGCCAGGTCCTGGTCGGCGAGCGCCCAGCCCTTCGCCCGGACCTCGCGCAGCACGGCGTCGAGGTCCCCCGGCGCGGGCTGCCAGCGCGGTGTGATGCCGGAGCGGCTGGGCTCGGCGAGGACGGTCGCCAGCGTGTCCGGCGGGAGGGCCGCGAGCAGCACCTTGCCCATCGACGTCGCGGGTGCCGGAAAGCGGGTGCCGATGGTGACACCAAGCGTGACGATCTTGGGGACGGCCACCCGGGCGACGTAGACGATGTCGCTGCCGTCGAGTTGGGCCATCGAGGTCGACTCGTTGGTCTGCGCGACGAGCTTCTCCATGTGTGGCCGGGCCACGTCCCACATGTTCAGCGCGTTGACGTACGCCATTCCCAGCTCCAGGACGCGCGGGGTGAGGGTGTGGCCGCGGCCGACCGCGCGGACGTAGCCCAGCGATTCGAGCGTGATGAGGATGCGCCGGACGGTGGGGCGGGCCAGGCCGGTGGCGGCGGCGAGTTCGCTGAGCGTCATCGAGGGGCAGGCGGGACGGAAGGAGCGCAGGACGTCGAGGCCACGGGCGAGAGCCTCGATGAAGTCGGGCCCGGCGCCCCTTCCGTTGTCACTCATGTCCTTAATGCTTCCATTGCGCCGACCCGGCGTCCCACTCGGTGTACTGGTACGGGTTCTCCAGGATCGCGGTCTCGGGGACGTCCGGGTTCATTCCCCGCTGCCACGCCTCCTCCCCCATCGTCTCGCGCAGGTGGTCGATGGTCGCGGCCACCCTGGCCCGCGCGGCGGCGAGGTCGACGCCGACGAGGCGGCCGTCGCGCTTCACGACCCGGCCGCCCACCAGCACCGTGTGCACGTCGGCACGCTGGGCCTGGAAGACGACGTGACCGTGCGGGTTCAGGATCGGGAACATCGCCGGCGAGGCGTCGTTCTTGATCAGGACGACGTCGGCCTGACGGCCGGGGGTGATCGCGCCGATGGTGGCGTCCATGCCGAGCGCGTGGGCGCCGCCTCGGGTGGCCCACTCGACGACCTGCTCGGCGCGCAGGTGGCAGTGGCTGATGGTCTCCTGCTTGGCGTGCGCTTCCAGGTGCTCCCGGGAGCGGTCCGCGCCGAGCGTGCTCCGCATCGCGGAGAAGAGGTCGCCGCTCCACCACACGCTGGTGTCCATCGACAGTGACACCGGGATGTCGTGGTGGCGCAACTGCCAGGTGGGTGGGTAACCCTGGCCGGCGCTCTGCTCACTCTCTGTCGAGACGGAGACCGAGCCGCCGGTCGCGGCGATCCGGTTGTACGAGTCCTGGGTGAGCGTCGCCGCGTGCACGTACACGGTGGACGGGTTCATGAACCCGTTCTCGTGCATCAGCCGGATGCCGTCGTCGTTGGTGGCGCCCCACACGCCCGCGTGGGTGGTCACCGCGACGCCCAGTTCACGGGCCACCTCGAACGCGGCCCGTTCCGGGAAGGCGGGGTCACCGGTGACGTCGAACGCCAACTGGAAGCCGGCCAGCTTGCCACCGTCGATGCGGCGGCGGTGGAAGTCGCGGAACTCCGGCGAGGTGGCCCACTCCCACGGCCCCTGCTGGATGTTGCCGTAGGCGAGCACGAACCGTCCGTCGACCGCCTCCAGGGCGTCCACGGCGGCGTCGGCGTGCTCGGGTGTCTGCAACCCGTGCGACCAGTCGACAGTGGTGGTGACGCCGGCGTCGATCGCCTCGATCGCGCCGAGCAGGTTGCCGGCGTAGACGTCCTCGGGCCGGAACAGCTTGCCCGACTCGAGGTAGTACCAGACGAAGTACTGGGTCAGGGTCCAGTCGGCGCCGTACCCGCGCATCGCGGTCTGCCACAGGTGCCGGTGGGTGTCGACCATGCCGGGCATGAGGATGCCGTCGGTGGCGTCGATCTCCAGGGCGTCGTCGGGTGCGGTGAGGCCGACGCCGACCTGCGCGATCCGGCCGCCGACGACCAGCACGTCGGCGCCGGGCAGCACCGTGCGCGCGTCGTCCATGGTGAGAACCAGGCCGTTACGGAAGACCACCGGCCGGTCGGTTGCGCTCATTCGCCACCCATTCCTTTCGGAGTACGAGGGGAATCCGGACCGTTGTCCGCTGTGCGGCCAGCCCGAGTGGCGCAAGTGTGGTCCCGGTCACGAAGCGTGTCAAGAGGGTGGTCCCGATCGACGAACACACCGTTGACACGCACCGTGCGGCGTCGCATGCTGTCCCGGCGGACAGGTGTCCGCAGAACGGGCGGAAACATGGTGCAGCATTCGACAGGCCCACTGGCCGGCCTGCTCGTCGCGGACTTCTCCCGGATCCTCGCCGGGCCGTACGCGACGATGCTCCTGGCCGACCTGGGCGCCCAGGTGATCAAAGTGGAGAGCCCCGGTGGCGACGACACCCGCACCTGGATGCCGCCCACCCGCGACGGGGTCTCGACGTACTACCTCGGCATCAACCGCAACAAGCGGTCGGTCGCCCTGGACCTCAGGAAACCCGACGACCTGGCCGCCGCGCAGGAGTTGGCCCGCCGCGCCGACGTGCTGATCGAGAACTTCCGGCCCGGTGGCCTCGCCCGGTTCGGCCTCGACTACGACACCGTCACCGCGAACAACGACAAGATCGTGTACGCGAGCATCAGCGGCTTCGGCACCGGCGCCGGTAAGGACTTCCCCGGCTACGACCTCATGGTGCAGGCGATCTCGGGCCTGATGAGCCTCACCGGCGACCCGGACGGATCGCCGTACCGGGCCGGCATCTCCGTCTTCGACGTGATGGCCGGGCTGCACGCCAGCATCGGCATCCTCGCCGCGCTGCACCACCGTGGCGAGACCGGACGAGGCCAGCACGTCGAGGTCAACCTGCTCAGCTCGGCGCTGTCCGGGTTGGTCAACCACTCCAGCGGCTACGTCGCGGGCGGCACCGTCCCGTTCCGGATGGGCAACGCGCACCCCAGCCTCTTCCCGTACGAGCCACTGCCCACCGCCGACGGCGACCTGATCGTCATCGCCGGCAACGACGGGCAGTTCCGCAAGCTCTGCCAGGTGCTCGACCTGCCCGGCCTGCCGGACGACAGGCGCTTCGGCCGCAACCAGGACCGCACGGCCAACCGGGAACAACTGCGGCCGCTGCTTGTCGAACGCCTCGCCAAGCGGACCACTGACGAGTGGTTCCGGGACCTGCTCGCCGCCGGCGTCCCGTGCGCGCCGATCAACACCATCGACGGTGGTGTGGCGCTCGCCGAGGAGCTGGGCCTCGACCCGGTCGTCACCGTCGGAGACGTGCCCGGTGTCCGCAACCCCATCACCTTCTCCGACACCCCGGCCCGGTACGAGCTGCCGCCGCCGGGGCTCGACGAACACGGCGAGGAGATCCGCGCGTGGCTGAAGAACTGAGCTTCCCCACCGGGATCGGCACCTCCGACCCGACCACCATCTCCCTGCTCGGGCAGGACCTGGCCGCCGACCTCATGGGCACTGTGGGCTTCGGCGAGCTGGCGTACTGGCTGGTCGCCGGCCGCCGCCCCACCCTGGGTGAGGTACGGGTCTTCGAGGCGGTGCTGGTGGCCCTCGCCGACCACGGCTTCACGCCGACGGCGATCGCCGCCCGGCTGACGTACCTGTCCGCGCCCGAGTCGTTGCAGGGCGCGCTCGCCGCCGGCCTGCTCGGCGGCGGCTCCCGCTTTCTCGGTGTCACCGAGGACTGTGGACGCTTCCTCGCCGACACGCTCGCCCAGGCCGGCGACGTGACCGACTACGACGCGGTGGCGCTCGACGCGGTCACCCGGGCCAAGCGGGAGCGTCGACTGGTCCCCGGGCTCGGGCACCCCGTGCACAAGGAGCAGGACCCACGCACCCCCGTGCTGATCAGGATCGCCACCGAGGAGGGTCTGCATGGCCCGCACCTGCGGCTGTTCGAGGCGATCGGACGCGTCCACCCGCAGGTGCTCGGCCGCACCCTGCCGCTCAACGGCGCCGGAGTCTGCGGGGCGGCCCTCGCCGACCTCGGGCTCCCGGTCGAGATGCTGCGCGGTTTCGCCCTGCTGGCCCGCGCGGCGGGGCTGCTCGGGCACCTCGCCGAGGAGCGACGACGACCGCTCGGCATGGACATCTACCGCACCGTCGACCGCAACGCCGTCTACGAACCCTGATCTGCTCTTCCACCCCCGAAAGGAGCGGGAATGGCCTCCATCGTCGCGGTCATCGCCTCCACCCACCACCCCTTCTACTACCGGGCCAGCACCGCGACCGGCGAGGATCGGCCACCGTTCGCCGACGAGTGGACCCGCAAGATCCTGGCGTTCCGGGAGACGTTGACCCGAGCCCGGCCCGACGTGCTGGTGATGGTCGGCTCCGACCACTTCCACCAACTCTGGCTGGACAACATGCCACAGTTCCTGGTCGGCAAGGCGCCCCACTACGACGCCAACTGGTACAACGAGGAGCGCGAGTTCGGGCTGCCCCGGATGCTGCTCAAGGGCCAGGAGGACCTGTCCGGGCACATCCTGCGGGCCGGGCTCGACGCCGGCTTCGACCTCGCGTTCAGCAACGAGCTGCGCATCGACCACAGCATCACCTGCCCGATCATCACGCTGCGGCCCGAGGCCGACCTGCCGATCGTGCCGATCTACACCAACATCTTCGCGCCGCCGCTGCCGCAGCCGAAGCGTTTCGTCCAGCTCGGCCAGAGCATCCGCGACATCGTCGAGTCGTGGCCGTCGCACCTGCGGGTGGCGGTCATCGGCACCGGCCACCTCTCACTGGAGCTGGGCGGCCCCCGGCAGTTCGGCCCGCACGGCCCGGACCCGGAGTTCGACCAGCGGGCCGTCGAGTGGATCGCCAACGGCGACCTGGACGAGTGCCTGCGCGAGGTCACCCTGGACAGCCTGCACTCGCCGGGCAACGCCACCCACGGCTTCATGGACTTCATGCTGATGATGGGCGTGGCCGGCGCCGGCGTGAAGGCCGACTACGTGGACACGCTCGATCTGTTCCACACCATGGAGGCGTACTTCACCTGGTACCCGAACGGAGCGCCGGCATGAGCAAGTATCTGCTGAACAAGTTCCTCTTCATGGTCGACCGGGACCCGGAACTGGTCGAGCGCTACCGCAGCGAGCCGCGTGAGCTGGTCGCCTGGTGGGAGGCCGAGTGCGCCAACACGGTGCTGAACTGCCACACCGGCGAGGCGAGCACCTGGTTGCGCTTCGACGACGTGGAGCGCGAGGCGTTGGCCACCCACGACCACGTGAAGCTCTTCGAGTTGGGCGCGCACCCGTTCCTCACCCTGACCCTCTTCATTGCCCTCTTCGAGCGGGACAACACGCAGCCGCTGGAATACCAGAAGTCCTACGGCGCGCGACTGGCCCACTTCTCGATGCCCTACCCGGACATCGCGACGTGATCCGCGCGGCTGTGCTCACCACCTGCGGCGCCGCACCGACGATCGCCGAGCGGCCGGTGCCCGTACCGGCCGACGGTGCGGTGGCGGTCACCGTCGAGGCCGTGCCGATCACCCCGCTGGACGTGCTCTGCGCCAGCGGCACCAGCTACTTCGGACCGCCGAGCACCCCGTACGTGCCGGGTGTGCAGGGGGTCGGTCGGCTCGCCGACGGCACCGCGGTCTGGTTCGGCACGTCGGCCGGGATGCGCTCCGGTGTCGACGGCAGCATGGCGACCACCGTCACAGTGCCCACCGTCGACGTGGTGGCGCTGCCGGCCGGCGTACCGCTGACCCTGCTCGCGGCCCTCGGCCTCTCCGCTGTCGCCGCGCACGCGGCGCTGACCCACGCCGGCGGCCTCGCGGCCGGCGAACAGGTCATCGTGCTCGGCGCCGGGGGTGTGGTCGGTCAGGCCGCCGTCCAGCTCGCCCTGCTCGGTGGCGCCCGCCGGGTCATCGCCGTGGCCCGGTCGGCCGCGGCGCGGGCCCGCGCCGAGGAACTCGGCGCCGCCGTCGCGGTCCCGCTGCTCCCCGACGACGATGTCGCGTCGATGGCCGACCGGCTGCGCCACGCCGCCGACGGGCCGGTCGACCTCGTCCTCGACCCGGTCTTCGGTGTCCCGGCCGCGGCGGCGTTGCGGGTGCTGCGCCCGGGTGGGCGATTGGTCAACCTAGGTAGCGCGGCCGGCGCGACAGCACCCATCGAGTCCGCCGTGCTGCGCAGCGGCGCGTTGCGGATGATCGGCTACACCAACAACGGGTTGTCGACCGCCGAGCGGGCCGCCGCGCTGACAGTGGTGGCCGGGCACGCGGCGGCCGGCCGGCTCACCGTCGACCACGAGATAGTGCCGTTCGACGCCATCGCGGAGGCCTGGGCCCGACAGGACGCCGGCACCACCGCCGGCCGGATCGTCCTCGCGCTCTGAGGGGGCCGAGCCCCAGCCAGGGATCGCGGAACCGTGGATAAACCGCACCTGGTTGGGGTTCGGCGGCGGTGCGACGGTCGGTCCATGACACCTTCCACCTACACCGTCGCCGGCCACTGGATCGGTGGCGAGACCGTCACCGGCTCCGCCGGCACCCTTCCCGTCGTGAACCCGGCCACCGGCGAGGTCGTCGCCGAGACCCCGGCCGGCACCGCCGCCGACGTCGACAGCGCCGTCGCCGCCGCCCGAGCCGCCTTCCCGGCCTGGTCGGCGACCACCCCGCAGCACCGGGCGGACGTGCTGCGCCGCCTCGGCGCCGGCCTCGCCGCCCGCACGGAGGAGATCGCTCAGGCGATCACCGCCGAGATGGGCTCTCCGATCGGTATGTCCCGGACCGCCCAGGTCGCGTTCCCGGCCGCCGTGGTCGAGTCCGTCGCCGGCCTGGCCGACGACTTCGCCTGGACCGAGGAGGTCGGCAACTCGCTGATCGTCCGCGAGCCGATCGGTGTCGTCGGCGCGATCACGCCGTGGAACTTCCCGCTCCAGCAGATCGTCTCCAAGCTGGCGCCGGCCCTGCTCGCTGGCAACACGATGGTCTTCAAGCCGTCCGAGAACGCCCCGCTGACCGCGCGCGTCCTCGCCGAGGCCGCCGCCGAGGCCGGCGTACCGGCGGGTGTCTTCAACGTCGTCTACGGCACCGGCGCGACCGTCGGCGAGGCGATCTCCGCCCACCCGGACATCGACATGATCTCCTTCACCGGCTCCACCCGGGCCGGGCAGCGGATCTCCGCGGTGGCCGCGGCGACCGTCAAGCGGGTCGCGCTGGAGCTGGGCGGCAAGGGCGCGAACATCATCCTCGACGACGCCGACCTGCCCGCCGCTGTCGAGCGGGGTCTCATGATGGCGTTCAGCAACGGCGGTCAGGTCTGCGGCGCGTGGCCGCGGATGCTGGTACCCGCCTCCCGCCAGGACGAGGTCGTGGCGTTGGCCGTCGAGGCCGCGAAGCAGTACACCGTCGGCGACCCGGGCGACGAGGCCACCCGGATCGGCCCGATGGCGTCCGAGACCCACCGGCAAAAGGTCGTCGGCTACATCGAGCGGGGCATCGCCGACGGCGCCCGGCTCGTGTTCGGCGGCCCGCAGCGGCCCGAGGGGCTGACCGTCGGGGCCTACGTCCAGCCGACGATCTTCGCCGACGTCGACCCGGCCTCCGCGATCGCCCAGGAGGAGATCTTCGGCCCGGTGCTGACGATCATCCCCTACGCCGACGAGGAGGAGGCCGTGGCCATCGCCAACGGCACGCTGTACGGCCTGACCAGCGGCGTCTTCGGTGAGCCGGAGCACGCGTTGGCGATCGCCCGGCGGCTGCGCGTGGGCCAGGTCGACGTGAACGCCGGCCACTGGAACCCGCTCGCCCCGTTCGGCGGCTACAAGCACTCCGGCAACGGCCGCGAGTTCGGCCGCTTCGGGCTGGAGGAGTTCCTGGAAACCAAGTCCATCCAGCGCTAACCGCACCAGCCCCCGCCCCCGCGCCCGCCCCGCCCCGCGCGCCCCGCCCCGCCCCGCCCGCGCCGATCTTGCACTTTCGGTTGCCGACATGGGGTGTTACAACCCTTATGTCTCGACAGAAAGTGCAAGATCGCGAGATCAAAGGGCGGGGCGGGGGCGGGGCGGGGCCGGGGCGCGGGGTGGAACACCGGGGCAGGGATGGTCTGTTGCAATCCATGTGCCGGTCCGCCCACCGGCACCCACCGATCGGAGACACCCGTGGACCGCGCCCAACTCGCCAGCTTCCTGCGCACCCGCCGCGAGGCGCTCCAGCCCGAGGACGTCGGGTTGCCCCGGGGCCCCCGTCGGCGTACCGGAGGGCTACGGCGCGAGGAAGTCGCCACGTTGAGCGGGATGTCCACCGACTACTACAGCCGGTTGGAGCAGCAGCGCGGACCGCACCCCTCGGAGCAGATGCTCGCCGCCCTGGCCCGGGGCCTGCGGCTCACCCTCGCCGAACGCGACCACCTGTTCCAGCTCGCCGGTCACGCCGTTCCGCGCCGCGCGGTGCGGGCCGACCACGTGAACCCGGGAATGATGCGCATCCTCGACCGGATGCACGACACCCCGGCCCAGGTGGTGAACCACCTGGGCGAGACCCTGGCGCAGACCGCCCCGGCCGTCGCCCTGCTCGGTGACGAGACCCGGTACACCGGGTTGGCGCGCAGCGCGCACCACCGCTGGTTCACCGACCCGACGGCACGGCAGCTGCACCCGGCGCAGGACCACCAGACGCAGAGTCGACTGCTCGTGGCGCACCTGCACGCGGCGTACACCCGCGACGGGCGCGGCTCGCGGGCCGCCGCGGTCGTCGACGACCTGCTGGCCAGGAGCCCGGAGTTCGCGCAACTGTGGCGGGAGCACCCGGTGCCCGCCGGCTACTGCCCACCGAAGCACTTCGTGCACCCGGAGGTCGGGGCGTTGGAGCTGCACTGCCAGACGCTGGTGGATCCCGACCAGTCACAGACACTGTTGGTCTTCACCGCCGTACCCGGGTCGCCGAGCGACGAGAAGCTGCGCCTGCTCGCCGTCATCGGCGGTCAGCTCGTCTGACGGCGATCAGCTCGGTCGGGGATAGCGGGCCGGGCTGACGCCCAGGTAACGCCGGAAGTGGCGGGTCAGGTGCGCCTGGTCGAAGAACCCGGCCGCGACGGCGGTCTCGACGGGCCGCTGCCCGGCGAGGAGCAGGCGACGCGCCAGCTCGACCCGACGGCCGGTCAGGTACGAGTGCGGTGGCACACCGTGCGCCTGGGTGAACGTCCGGACCAGGTGGGTCGGGTGGGCGTGCAGCAGCTCCGCCGCCTCCCCCAGCGTGACGCCCTCGACGGTCCGGGCGTCGAGCAGCTCCCGTAGTCGCACAGCGAGGCCGCGTCCAGGAGGCAGGACACCTGCCGGGGAGCGCTGGCGGAGCTGACGGCGGAGCCGGTCCAGGATGAACGCCAGCCGGCTCTCGGCCTCGAACTCGTCGCCGGGTGTGGCGAGCACCTGGTGCAGGTGGTGGATCCGGTCGCGCAGCTGCGGATCGGCCAGGTCCGGTTCGTCGACGGCCCGGCCGACCAGCTCGGCGTCGAGCGCCGAGGTGTCGAGGTACAGGACCCGCTTGCGGAAGCCGTCCGGTGTGGCGGAGCTGCCGTCGTGCGGCACGTACGGCGGCAGGAGGGTGACCGACGTGCGCAGCGCGCCGTGCCGGTGCCGGTCCAGGTCGAAGCGGACCGCGCCGTCGTCGACGATCAACAGCGTCCACACGTCGTGGATGTGCCGGGGGTAGGCGTGGTCGACGAAGTGGGCGTGGAAGACCTCGGCGACCCCGGCTACCGCGGGTCGCCACGCGCTGACGTGCGAGCCCGCCCGGCGGGTGTCCACGCTAAGAACGTACAAGACCGACAGGCGTCGGGGCGGGCAGGCTCGACGGCATGACCGAACCGATCCGCTTTCCCACCAAGATCGCCGTACTGCTCCGCAACGACCTGGCGAGCTGGCAACGGCTGAACGTCACGGCCTTCCTGGTCAGCGGCATCGCGAGCACGCTGCCGGAGCTTGTCGGCGAGGAGTATTGCGACGCGGACGGCACCAGCTACCTGCCGATGTTCGGCCAGCCGGTGCTGGTCTTCGCCGGGGACCGGGCGACGGTGGCCGGTGCGCACTCGCGCGCCCTGGCCCGTGGCCTGCGGCTGGCGATCTTCACGTCCGAGCTGTTCGCCACCGGCAACGACCGGGACAACCGCGCCGCTGTGCAGGCGGTCGGACGGGAGAAGCTCGACCTGGTGGGCCTGGCGCTGCATGCGCCGCGCAACGTGGTGGACAAGGTGCTCAAGGGTGCGTCCATGCACCCGTAACGGCATCCGTGGCGACGAAGACATTGATATCGGTGTGTATGACTGTAATGATTAACACGCTTTACAGTTGTTTCGCCGCCCGGAAGGACCCCCCACATGGCGCGACGATCGGCCGGGCTCCTGCCCCGCCGCCCCCGCATCAGACTGACCTCCGCGCTCGCCGCGGCCCTGCTCGCCGTACCGACCGGCCTGATCGTCGGCGCATCGCCCGCGGCGGCGGCCGCGACGGGCGCCATCACCGGGTACGGCGGCAAGTGCGTCGACGTGGCCGCCGCGAACCCTGCCAACAACACACCGGTGCAGCTCTTCACCTGCAACGGCTCCACGGCACAACAGTGGACGGTGGCCGACGACGGCACGATCCGGGCGCTGGGCAGGTGCCTGGACATCGCCGCCGCCAGCACCGCCAACGGCGCCCGGGTGCAGATCTACGACTGCAACGGCACCGGAGCACAGCAGTGGTCGCCCAGCGCCGGGCAACTGGTCAACCCGACCTCGGGCAAGTGCCTCGACGCGACCGGCCCCAGCTCGGCCGACGGCACCCCGCTGCAGATCTGGAGCTGCACCGGCACCGCCAACCAGACCTGGGCACTGCCCACCGGCGGCGGCACCACACCGCCGCCCTCCGGTGGTTTCACCCACCCGGGCGTGCTGGTCAGCCGAGGCCAGCTCGACTTCGTCCGTGGCCGGGTGCAGGCCGGCGCGCAGCCGTGGGCGGCGGCCTACAACCAGATGATGGGCAGCCGGTACGCCTCCCTGTCGCGCACCCCGGCGCCCCGTTCGGTGGTCGAGTGCGGTTCCTACTCCAACCCGAACAACGGCTGCACCGACGAGCGGGAGGACGCGATCGCCGCGTACACCGACGCGCTCGCCTGGTACGTCACCGGTGACGCCCGGTACGCGCAGAAGTCGATCCAGATCATGGACGCGTGGTCGGCCACCATCACCGCCCACACCGGCAGCAACGCCCCACTGCAGACCGGCTGGGCCGCCTCGGTCTGGCCCCGGGCCGCCGAGATCATCAAGTACACGTACACGAGTTGGCCCAACGCCAACCGCTTCGCCACCATGCTGCGCAACGTCTACCTGCCGGTGGTGCGCAACGGGTCGAACAGCAATGGCAACTGGGAACTGACCATGATGGAGGCCGCCGTCGGCATCTCGGTCTTCCTGGAGGACCGGTCCGCCTACGACGCGGCGGTCAGCCGCTTCCTCAACCGCACCCGTGCCTTCGTCTACCTGCCCAGCGACGGCGCGTTGCCGTACACGATGCCCGGCAGCGGCCTGGACACCAGCGCGGAGATCATCGGCTACTGGCAGGGCCAGTCCACCTTCGTCGCCGGCCTCGCCCAGGAGACCTGCCGCGACTTCGTCCACACCGGGTACGGGATCTCCGCCATCTCGCACGTCGCGGAGACCTCACGGATCCAGGGACGGGACCTGCACCCACAGGTCGGTGAGCGGCTGCGTCAGGCGCTCGGCTTCCACTCGCGCTACCAGCTCGGCGAGGCGCCACCCTCGTGGCTCTGCGGCGGCAGCCTCACCCGGGGCCTCGGGCCGATCACCGAGGTCGGCTTCAACGCGATGAGCACCCGGCTGGGCAACGTCATGACCAACACCCAGACCCTCACGCTGCAACAACGCCCGGCCGGCACCAACAACCTCTTCGTCGCCTGGGAGACGCTGACCCACGCCAACAACCCCAACTGACCAAGCCGTCGTGGGGTGGCGCCACGATGCGGTGCCACCCCACGACGGTGCTCAGTTGTCCGCCCCCAGCGCCTCCACCGGGCTGACCCGCGACGCCCGACGGGCCGGTAGCACCCCGGCCAGCGCGGTCAGCCCAACCAGCACCACGAAGAGCCCCGCCAGCGGCAGCAGCGGCGCGGTCAGCGGAGCCTCGATCCCGAGGGTCTGGACCGCCAACCAGGCGTACGGAATGCCGAGCACCAGGCCGATGGTCGCGCCGATCACCCCGTACAGGCCGGACTCGACGGTCAGCATGGTGCGCAGACCGGTCCGGGACAGCCCGATCGCCCGGAGCAACCCGGACTCGCGTACCCGCTCCACCACCGAGAGCGCGGTCGTGGAGCCCACGCCGACCACAGCGATCAGCACGGTCAGGCTGACCAGACCGACAGCAATCCAGACCAGGGTGCGCACCAACGCGTCGTTGCGGTCCCGTTCGTCGGCGAGCACCGCGAGGCCCACCCCGTCGCTGCCACCGATCGCCTGCCGCAGCGCCCGCACGCCGGCGGTACGACCGTCCTCGCCGGCGCCGGCCGCGTCGGCCAGCAGACCGCTGTACGCGGCCGGCACACCGAGCCGGTCCAGGTCGGCCGGATCGGCGAGGATGCCCGCGTGTAGCGGCCCGTCACCGGGCAGGACCGCGGCCACCCGCACGTCGACACTGCCGGTGGCGACGGCGAGCGTGACAGCGTCGCCGGCCCGCAGACCCGCGTCCCGCGCGACCCAGCTGTTGAGCACGATCCGGCCGGGGCCACGATCGGTCAGGCTGCCCTGGGCCACGTCCAGGGCGCCGGTGCTCGGCAGCGCGGCCAGGTTCAGGTCGCTCGTCGGATAACCGGACTCGACGTCGCCCAGCTTGTCGGCGCCGCGCAGCAGCGTGGCGTCGCCGACCATCCGGTACGGCACCACCCTCGCCAGCGCGCCGTGTGCCGCCTCGGCCCGGGTCACGACGGCCGGCGGGAGCGTCCCACCGTTGCTGGTGACCTCGAAGTCGGTGGGGGCCGAGAGCGCCATCTCGCGGTCGGCGAGGATCTGCAGCGACGCGCCGCCGATGACCACCCCGGAGATCAGGGTCACGCCCAGCGCGACCACGACGGAGACCGCGGCGGCGCGGCGCGGCGTCCCGCCGATCCCGCCGACCGACATCCGCCCGAGCGGCCCGAGCTGACGCAGCGGCCAACCCACCACGGCCAGGACCGGGCGCACCAGCAGCGGGCCGAGGGCCACCAGCGCGAAGAACGCCAACGCGCCGGACCCGACCAGCAGGAACAGTGGCATCGACGGGTCGTAGTCCGACTGCTCCGGCTTCGGCAACTGGCTGATCGTCCCGACCGCCGCCAGAACCGCGCCGACGGCCAGGAGCAGCCCGAAGACCAGACGCGGCACACCGATGCCGCGACGGCCGGCGGTGACGCTCGCCGCCCGCAGTGCCTCCAGTGGGGAGACCCGGGCGGCCGACAGCGCCGGCGCCAGCACGGCCAGCACGGTGATTACGACGGCACCGATCACCACGGTGACCGCCTCCGCCAGTGGCAGGCCCGGCGAGGAGACCTCGTGGCCGGTGGCGCGCAGGATCGCCGGCAGCGCGTACCCGAGAGTGAGGGCGCTGGCGACCCCGACGACGCCGGCGACCAGCCCGGTCAGGGCTCCCTCGGCGGTCAGGGCCCCCACCAGGGTGGCCCGACTCGCGCCGACCGCCCGCAGCAGCGCGAGCTGCCGCATCCGCTGCGCGAAGACGATGCGGAAGGTCGAGGTGACCACCAGCGCGGCAGCGACGACAGCGATGGAGACGAACATGCCGACCAGGATGAAGAGTCTCCCGACCTGTTGGGCCGCCGCCTGGGCCTCAGACTCGCGCACCTCGGCGCCGGAGCGGATCGGCTGGCCGGCGACCGCTGCTGTCACCCGTTGGCGGACCGCGTCGGTCGAGGTGCCGGAGGCCACCCGCACGTCGACGCGCTCCACAGTCGTCAGGCGCGCCCAGGCGATCACGGCGCTGTCCGGGGCGTACGCGTCGTAGCCGGCGTCGACGCCGCTCTCCACCAGGCCGGTCACTGTGAGCGGGGCGGGCGTGGTGAGTTCACCGCCGGTGCCGCTGGTGGTGGTGCCGACCGAGAGCCCGAGCCGTTCGGCGGTACGCGGCGTGATCGCGATCTCGCCGGGCTGATCCGGGTAGCTGCCCTCGATCACCCGGACCGTGCTCAGCGGGCCGGTACCCGCATCGGACTGGAGGTTGAGGTACCCCTCGCCGATGGAGACCCCCGTCGAGACCCGGGCCACCGCCTCGGCCACCCCGGGCACGGCTCGGATCTGCCGCACGTCGGCCACTGCGGGTGGCGGCACGTCGACGGTGCCGATCACCAGGTCGGTGACGGCCGGGGTGCCGCTGAGGTTGTCCCGCACGGTCCGTTCGGTGATCTGCTGCACCAGCACGGTGCCGAACACAACGAACGACGCGACCAGGATCGCCAGGCCGGTGAGGATCAGCCGGCCGGGCCGCCGGGCCGCGGCGGTCGTCTGGGTACGCAGCACCGTCGCCCTCATCGGCGGGCCGCCAGGTCACGCAGGGCGTCGGTGACCGACACCTGGTTCGGCTTGTCGATCTCGCCGGCCAGCCGCCCGTCGGCGAGCAGCACCACCCGGTCGGCGTACGCGGCGGCGATCGGGTCGTGGGTGACCATGACGACGGTCTGGCCCAGGTCGCGTACCGAGTCGCGCAGGATGGTGAGCACCTCCGCCCCGGAGCGGGAGTCGAGGTTGCCGGTCGGCTCGTCGGCGAAGACCACCTCGGGCCGTGCCACCAGCGCCCGCGCCAGCGCCACCCGCTGCTGCTGGCCGCCGGACAGCTCGCTGGGCCGGTGGTTCAAGCGGTCGCCGAGGCCCAGCACCCGCACCAGGTGCGCGAGCAGTTCCGCGTCGGGCTGCCGACCGGCGAGGTCCAGCGGCAGCGTGATGTTCTGCGCGGCGGTGAGCTGCGGCAGCAGGTTGAAGGACTGGAAGACGAACCCGATCCGCTCCCGGCGTACCCGCGTCAGCGTCCGGTCCGACTGACCGGTCAGCTCCGTGCCGCCGAGCAGGACGCGACCGGAGGTGGCAGTGTCGAGGCCGGCGAGGCAGTGCATCAGTGTCGACTTGCCGGACCCGGACGAGCCCATGATCGCGGTGAACTCGGCCCGGCCGAAGCCGACCGAGACCCCGTCCAGGGCACGGACGGCGGTGTCGCCGCTGCCGTACACCTTCACCAGGTCGACCGCGGCGACCGCGGCGTGGCTGGTCTCCGGCGGGGCGTGGGTTGTCATCGTTCCTCCAGTGGCTGCGTGGTGACCGGCACAGCGTCGCCGCCACCGGCGGGTGCGCGCATCGGCCCGGGGCCGGGTATCGCCGGTGCCGGGTCTGCCTTTTGGCCGATCCGCCACCTCCACCCAGCTGGCTACGCTGGGTCACCATGAGCACGCCGGATCTTCGACGTCTGTGGGTACGCCTGGCCCAAGCAGCCGGGCTGGTGGCCTTCGGCCTGCTCGCCCTCTTCGACTTCGCGGCCAGCACGGCGGATAACTCCGGCATCGGTACTCTTCTGCTCCTGCTGGTGCCGATGGGGTTGGCGGTGGCGACGGTGCCGCTGTGGCTGCCGGTGCACCGGCTGGGCTCCCGCCGGCTGCCGCTGGCCGCGCTGGCACTCGCCACCGCCTCACTGGCCGTGACCGCAGGGGTGGTGCTCCTCTCCGGAGGCGGCGGCATCCTGCTCGCCCGCACCTGGGGGCTCGCCGAGTCGGCAGGGCTGATCGGCGTGGTCTTCGTGGTGAGCCGCTGGGGCGCGCCGCGGCTCACCCCGTGGGCCGCGGTGGCCGGCGGGCTCGCCGTCGCCGCGATGCCGCTGCGCGTCGGCACCGAGAACCTGCTGGTGATCTTCGGCCTGCTCCAGGTGCTCGCCGCGGCCGGCGCCGCCGGGGTGGGGCTCTACCTGCGCATCATGGCCGCCGGCCGGGAGCGGGCCATCGCGCTGGTCCGGGCCGAGCAACGTGCCGAGTTCGCCCGGGATCTGCACGACTTCATCGCCCACCACGTCACCGGCATCGTGGTCCAGGCACAGGGCGCCCGGTTCGTCGCCGAGCAGGACCCGCAACGGGTGATCGTCGCCCTGGAACAGATCGAGCGGGCCGGCGCGGAGACGATGGCGTCGATGCGGCGGATGGTCGGCATCCTGCGCAACCCGGACGCCCCGCCGGACGCGCCGCTGGCTCCACTGGCCGGGGTGACCGAACTGGAGCCGCTGCTGACCGGGTTCAACGGCGCGGCGAACGCGCCGGCACGACTGCACATCGACGGCGACCTGAACGGACTGCCGGTGGAGGTGTCCACGTCGGCGTACCGGGTGGTGATGGAAGGGCTGACCAACACCCGCCAGCACGCGCCGGACGCGCGGTCCGTTGCCGTGGCCGTGCGGCGTACCCCCGACTGGTTGCTGGTCCGGGTCGCCGACGACGGCGCGTCGCCGCGCACCGCGCCGGCCCGGGGGCACGGCTTCGGTCTGATCGGCCTCACCGAGCGGGTACGCGCCCTCGGCGGCACGATCACCGCCGGACCCGGCGTCGCCGGTGGCTGGGTGCTCGACGCGGCGTTCCCGCTCCGCGTGGCGGTGACGCGGTGATCCGGGTGCTGATCGCCGACGACCAGGCCATGGTCCGGACCGGCTTCGGCATGATCATTGGCGCCCAGTCGGACATGGAGGTGGTCGGCGAGGCCGCCGACGGCGTCCAGGCCGTCGAACTGGCCCGACGACTGCGCCCGGACGTGGTGCTGCTGGACATCCGGATGCCCCGCCTCGACGGTCTCGAGGCACTGCGGCTGCTCGCGGGCCCGGGCGTCGCCGACCCGATCCGGGTTGTCGTCGTGACGACCTTCGACCTCGACGAGTACGTGCACACCGCGCTCTCCAACGGCGCGTGCGGCTTCCTGCTCAAGGACTCCGGCCCGGCCCTGCTGGTGGAGGCGGTCCGCGCGGCAGTGTCCGGCGACGCGCTGATCAGCCCCTCGATCACGGTACGGCTGTTGGAGCACCTCAGCTCGCCAGCCCCGGCGCGCGACGACGCAGGCCTGTCGCCACGGGAACTCGACGTCGTGAAGCTCGTCGCCAGGGGCCTGACCAACGCCGAGATCGCCACCCAACTCTTCATCGCCGTCGGCACTGTCAAGACCCACCTGGCGAGCGTGCAGATGAAACTGAAGGCCCGCAACCGGGTCGAGATCGCCGCCTGGGCGTGGGAACGCCGCCTCGTCGGCTAGATCGGGCTCGCGGGCGGCGGCTCGCGGGCGGCGGCTCGCGGGCGGGTTGGTGCCTTGTTCGTTGCCTTTGGAGCTGATGTCGTCAACGAATCAGCGGCACCGGTGGCCACCGATGTCGTAGACGATTCAGCTCCAAAGGCAACGAGCGGCACACATCCACCAGCCCTGGGGCGACTGCGCGCGCCGAGGTCGGCGGCCGAGCCCGGCGGGGCAGCCTGCCGAACCACAGTGACCTAGTATCGACGGGGATGGATTGATGGAAGCGGTGGGCGGCCGGAGTCGGGGGTATACATCGTGCGCGAACGTCGAAGTCAAGGAATCCGGTCGAAGGCCGCCGCGCTGGTCGCGTCCGCACTGACGGCAACCCTGGTCGCCGCCGGCGCGACGCCGGCGTACGCCGCCGACGACACCACACCGCCCACCGCGCCCGGCCCGATCACCGTCGTCGCCATCGACACCACCTCGGTCGAGCTGACCTGGGCGGCCTCGACCGACGACGTGGGCGTGGTCCGCTACCCGGTCGGCGCGCGATTCGAGGATTCCGGCGCCCAGTATTCGACCGACACCAACAGCATCCGGATCACCAACCTGCGGCCGTCGCGCACGTACACCTTCTCGGTGTGGGCTCTGGACGCGGCTGGCAACAGCTCGGTGTCCAACCCGACACTGCGGCTGACCATGCCACCGGGCGACGACCAACCACCGAGCGCGCCGGGCCAACCGGTGGCGTACGACGTCGCCGCCACACAGGTGTGGCTGCGGTGGGCCCACTCGGTGGAGAACGTCGCGCTCGACCGATACGAGGTGTTCCGGGTCGACGCCGGCGGCACACTCACCCGGGTCCGTGAGGTCTACCAGTACCCGCCCGTGAACAGTGCCCAGATCAGCGGGCTGACGCCGAACACCACGTATACCTTCGTCGTGCAGGCCCGCGACGAAATCGGAAACCTGTCCCCCCTGTCCACACCGGTCACCGTGACCACCCTGCCGCCGCCCCCGAGCTGCACGGTCCGGTCCGACGTGCGGCAGTGGCCGGACGGCTTCGTGGCGCACCTCGTCGTGGAGAACACCGGCGCCACGGCGATCGACGGCTGGACGATGACGTGGCGGTTCTGGGCCAGCCAGCAGGTCCGTGGCATCTGGGGCGCGAAGGTCGTCGACCGCCTCAACAACAGCTACCTGCGGGTGCGCGACACCGGTCGCAACGCGGTGATCCCGCCCGGCGGCACTGTGTCGCTGGGGCTCGTCGCCTCCGGCACGCAACTGCCGGAGGAGATCACGCTGAACGGCGGCCTCTGCACTGTGGCAGACGAATAACGCTCGACTCCGGGGTCTGGCGCGCGCCGCGACATCTTGCGACGCTAACGCCTGTGTATGACTACGACCTGTTGGTGCTGGGCTCCGGGCCCAGCGGTCAGAAGGCCGCGATCGCCGCCGCCAAGCTCGGCAGGCGAGTCGGCATCGTGGAGCGCCGCGACATGATCGGTGGGGTGTGCATCAACACCGGCACCGTGCCCTCCAAGACGCTACGCGAGGCAGTGCTCTACCTGACCGGCCTGAGTCAGCGGGACCTGTACGGCAGCAGCTACCGGGTCAAGGACGACATCACGGTCAGTGACCTGGCCGCCCGGACCCAGCACGTGATCACCAGGCAGACCGACGTCATCCGCAACCAACTGGCCCGCAACCGGGTCGCGATGATCACCGGCACCGGGCGTTTCGCCGACGCGCACTCGATCTGGGTCGACGGCGGCTCCGGCCGCGAGTCCAAGGTGACCTTCGACAAGATTGTCATCGCCGCGGGCACCCGCCCGGCCCGTCCGGACAGCGTCGACTTCGACGACCGGACGATCGTGGACTCCGACGGGGTCATCAACCTCCAGGCCGTACCCCGCAGCATGGTCGTGGTCGGCGCCGGCGTGATCGGCATGGAGTACGCCTCGATGTTCGCCGCCCTCGGCACCAAGGTGACTGTGGTGGAACGCCGCGAGCGGATGTTGGATTTCTGCGACGACGAGGTCGTCGAGTCACTCAAGTACCACCTGCGCGACCTGTCCGTGGCGTTCCGCTTCGGCGAGGAGGTCGCCGCCGTGGAGAAGCACCAGACGGCGGCGCTGTGCATCCTCAAGAGCGGCAAGAAGATCGTCGCCGACACGGTGATGTACTCGGCCGGGCGGCAGGGTCAGACCGACGACCTGGCGCTGGAGGCGGCCGGGCTGGAGGCGGACCGACGCGGCAGGATCACTGTCGACGCCAACTACCGCACCTCGGTGGAGAACATCTACGCCGTCGGCGACGTGATCGGCTTTCCCGCGCTCGCGTCCACCTCGATGGAGCAGGGCCGGCTGGCCGCGCAGCACGCCTGCGGCGAGCCGATCCGGGAGATGCACGGCCTGCAACCGATCGGCATCTACACGATCCCGGAGATCAGCTTCGTCGGGCAGACCGAGGCGCAGCTCACCGAAAGCTCGACACCGTTCGAGGTGGGCATCGCCCGGTACCGCGAATTGGCTCGGGGTCAGATCGTGGGCGACTCGTACGGCATGCTGAAGCTGCTCGTCTCCCCCGACGACGGCCGACTGCTCGGGGTGCACGTGTTCGGCACCGCCGCCACCGAGATCGTCCACATCGGGCAGGCGGTGATGGGCTGCGGCGGCACCATCGACTACCTGGTCGACGCGGTGTTCAACTACCCGACGCTGGCCGAGGCGTACAAGGTCGCCGCCCTGGACGCGTCCAACAAGATCCGCAACATCATCCGCATCGACGGCTAGCCCGCCCCCGGTGATCAAGAGGTTTGCGTCATGACAGGCCAGGCAGGATGACGCAAACCTCTTGATCAACGAAGGCTGGGGTGGGCCGGTGCGGGGGCGGAAGCCGCCTCCGCACCGGCCGGTGGGGCTTTAGCTTGCTGAGCAGGTGGGACTGAGGCTTCCGGCGGTGCCGTTGGCCTGGAAGCCGTACTCGGTGGATTGTCCGGCGCCAACCCGGCCGTTGTACGCCACGTTCGTCCAGTTCGTCGTGCCGGTGTTACCGCTGCGGTTGGCGTTCCACGCGTTGGTGACCGTCGCGCCGGACGGGAGACCGATGCCGACGGTCCAGCCGCTGATGGCCGACGAACCGGCCGTCACCTTCACCGTGGCCACGAAACCACCCGTCCACTGGTTCACCGACACCGTCGCCGTGCAGCCACCCGAGCCCGGAGGCGGAGTCGTGGGCGGATCGGTCGGCGGGTCGGTGGGCGGGTCCGTGGGCGGGTCCGTCGGCGTGGTGCCGTTGTTCAGCGCGGCGAGGACCGCGTCGTACGCGGGCTTCTTGGAGCCGTTGTTGTTGAACAGCAGCGGGGTCTGCGAAGCTCGCCACGAGTCACTGTCGCGGATGCCCCACACGGTGATGCCGTTGCAGCGGGCCACGGCCAGGCAGTCCTCGACGACGCTGCGGTACGTGTTCGCCGAAGCGCCCTGGATGTCCAACTCGGTGATCTGCACATCCACACCGAGCGCCGCGAAGCTGGACAGCGTGGTGCGGTAGTTGCTCACGTACGGGGATTCGTTGTTGAAGTGCGACTGGAAACCCACGCAGTCGATCGGCACGCCACGGGCCTTGAAGTCGCGCACCATGTTGTAGACGCCCTGGGTCTTGGCGTGCGTCCAGTTGTCGGTGTTGTAGTCGTTGTAGCAGAGCTTCGCGCCCGGATCCGCGGCGCGCGCCGCCCGGAACGCCGCCTCGATCCAGTCGTTGCCGGTGCGCTGGAGGTTGGAGTCGCGACGGCCTCCGGAGCTGCCGTCGGCGAACGCCTCGTTCACCACGTCCCACGCGACGACCTGACCCCGGAAGTGGGTGGCCACCTGCGTCACGTGGTTGAGCATCGCCTGCCGCAGCGCGCTGCCGCTCATGCTCTCCATCCAGCCGGGCTGCTGCGAATGCCACGCCAGCGTGTGACCTCGCACGCTCATCCCACGGCTGCGCGCGTGGTTGACGATCTGGTCCGCCGCCCCGTAGCTGAACTGATTCTGCTGCGGCTCGGTGGCGTTCATCTTCATTTCGTTCTCGGCGGTCACCATGTTGAACTCACGGTTCAAGATCGTGGTGTACGCACTGTCGGAGAGCTTGAATCCGGCCACCGCGGTGCCGAAGTACCGACCCTTCTCGGCGGCGGACGCGCCGAGCGTCGTCCCGGCGGCCGCGGGTGCCGTCGCGAACAGCGCCATGCCGGCGGCGAGGGCACCCGCGCCGGCCAGCGCGATGGCGGCTCTGGATGCCGCCTTCCATCTCGTACTTCTCATTGTGTGACTCCTTCTGGGGGTGGTGGGGTGGGAAGGGAAATCAGGACACCGAACAGGCGGCACCGTTGAGGGCGAACGAGGTGGGCTTGCCGGTGCCGCCCTCGTGCGTGGCCTGGAAGCCGATCTCGACCGACGCGTTCGGGGCGATGGTGTTGTTGTAGGAGACGTTGCGGGCGGTCACCGCACCGCTCGCCGGGGCGTACTGGGCGTTCCAGCCGCTGGTGATGCGCTGCCCGGTGGGCAGCGTGAAGGTCAGCGCCCAACCGTTCACGGCGGTGGCACCGGTGTTGGTGATGGCCACGCTCGCGGTGAGGCCGCTGTTCCAGGCGTTGACCGTGTAGCCGACCCGGCAGGCGCCCTCGGTCGGGGGCGGCGTGGTCGGGGGCGGCGTGGTCGGGGGCGGAGTCGTCGGCGGCGGCGTGGTCGGCGGCGCGGTGCCGTCCAGCCCGAAGAAGCGGATCACCTGCGCGGCGTCGACCGGGATGTTGTGCGTGACACCCTGCATGCTGATCGCCTCGACCGGCGCCAACGGACCGCTGCCTCCGTACCGGGTGCGGGTGTAGCCCGACTGCGGGGAATCGGTGTACGTCGGGGTCTGACTCAGCCCGTGCACGTTGGTCCACTGCTTGACCTGCTCGCCGAAGTTCGGGTAGCGCAGCGTCTCGTCGTTGGTGCCGTGCCAGATCTGCATCCGGGGCCGCTGGCCGGTGTAGCCGGGGTACGCCTCCCGGACCAGGTCACCCCACTGCTGCGCGGTCCGGACGAGTTGCCCGTTGGCGCACTGGCTGTTCCACTCCGAGGTGCCGCCGGTGGCGAAGCAAGCGAACGGGACTCCGGCGAACGAGGCGCCCGCCGCGAACACGTCCGGGTAGACGCCCAGCATGACGTTGGTCATCATCGCGCCGGAGGAGGTGCCGGTGGCGAAGATCCGCGCGGGGTCGGCGGAGTAGCGCTGCCGCACGTGGTCGACCATCGACATGAGCCCGACCGGGTCGCTGCCGCCGCCACGGCGTAACGCCTGCGGCGAGTAGACGTCCCAGCACTTGCTGCTGCGGGTTGCCGACGGGTAGATCACGATGAACCCGTACCGGTCGGCGAGTGAGGCGTACTGGGTGCCCGAGTGGAATGCGGGGCCCGTCCCGGTGCAGTAGTGCATGGCCAGGAGGATCGCCGGTCGGGTCGCCACCCGGTCCGGGACGTACAGGTGCATTTGCAGGTTGGTGGGGTTGGTGCCGAAGTTCGTCACCTGCGTGAGCGTCGCCGCCGACGCCGGGGTGGCGAACGTCAAGGCGGCGGCGGCCAGTGTCACGGCCGCCATGACGACGCCAAGCATTCTCGTCTTCAGTGTCATCGTCGCGATCCCTTGCGAAAAAGGCGCGTGGAAGGGGACTTAAGTCGAGGACTGCCCTTCGCCCGACCTTGACCGCGGCTCGCGTGACCATGTCAGCTTCGATCGAGCACCCTCGATTGTCAAGACTTCCGGAAACCTTTCGCCGCAACGGTTCCGGCGGTCACCTGCGTCGGAATGGCCATCGACGGGCATGGTCAGCACCGACGGGCCGCGATAAATTATCGGGACGTTTTCGGAACCTGCCAGGCCGGCTGGGGCGCGCGGCACGAGGGCGGCCCGACCGGATGGTCGGGCCTCCCCCACCGCCGCTCAGTAGATGTCCCGCCCTCGCTCGTCCGGCACCCCGGACTTGCGGAAGAAATACGTGTTGATCTGGTCGCGCCACTCGGTGGCGCAGCGCACCTGCTCGTCGAGGCGTTCGGCGACCCGCTCGTACACGCTCGGGTCGATCATGCCGGTCAACGTCTGCCACTTCCGTCGCATCACCGTCACCTCCTCGACCCCCGCGAAGTGGGTGTCGTAGATGTGCTGGATGACTGTCGAGCCGCTACGCAGCACATGCCCGTACGGCACATGGTGGAAGAAGAGCAGCAGCTCGTCGGGGCAGGTCTCGGGTGACTCGTACACCTGCGCCCAGTACGGCGGGTACTGGCCGGCGAAACCGGTGCCCGACGCGCGACTGCGATCCACGCCGACGCCGTCGCGGTCGGCGAAGTGGTAGGTGCCCCACCGCGTGTACTCGTACCCGTCGACGCCGGGTCCGTAGTGGTCGCCGGGGTTGACCATGAAGCCGACGCCCAGCGGGGCGGTGTAGCGCTCGTACGTGCGCCACGAGTCGTCCATGATCTCGTGCAGGGTCCGCCGCACCAGCTCCGCGTCGGCGGTCGCCGACGGCGGAAAGGTCAGTGTGATCCACTCGTCGAGGACGGCCGTCGGGTCCCGCCGAGGGTCCCAGGCGAGCCGGCCGAACGTGTACAGGTTGGCCTGCGCCAACGGATGCCCGGTCCAGAAGAGGTCGTCGCCGACGTTAGCGACGGCGACCATCCCGCCGCCCGCCGCCGACTCGCCCGTGACCACGTCGGCGATCGTCCGCCCGCCCGGCCCCCAGGGGGCGAAACCGAGGACCTCACCCCACCACGGGCCGAGGTGGCAGACGTGCCGCTGTTGGCCCGTGTACTCCTGGGTGACCTGCAACTCCACCGCCAGCCGGGTCGCCGGCATCGCGGCGAGCACCGGTGAGACCGGCTCGCGGGTCTGGAAGTCCACCGGGCCGAACTTCACCTGGACGACCACGTTGGTGCGGAACCGCCCGTCGAGCGGGGCGAAGTGGTCGTACGCGGCCCGAGCCCGGTCGGTGGACCGGTCCCGCCAGTCCTGGTGGTGGTTGTAGACGAACGCCCGCCAGTGCACCACTCCCCCGTGCGGGGCGAGCGCCTCGGCCAGCAGGTTCGCCCCGTCGGCGTGGTCACGGCCGTACGTGAACGGGCCGGGTTGCCCCTCCGAGTCCGCCTTCACCAGGTAGCCGCCGAAGTCCGGGATCCGGTCGTACACCCGCCGGGTGGTAGCGGCCCACCAGACCCGCACCGCCTCGTCCAGGGGGTCGGCGGTCGGCAGGCCACCGAGGACCACCGGCGCGGCGAAGCTGACCGACAGGTGCACCCGGATGCCGTACGGGCGCAGCGCGTCGGCGATCTCGGCCACGTCGCCGAGCCGTTCGGTGAGCAGCAGCGCCTCGGTACGGGCCACGTTGACGTTGTTCACCGATATCGCGTTGACCCCGCAGGAGGCCAGCAGCCGCCCGTACTCCCGCACCCGGGCCAGGTCGCCGCGCGGACGGCCGTCCCGCCAGAAGATCGAGCCGCCCGCGTACCCCCGTTCGACCTGGCCCATCACCGGGTGCACTGCCACGTTGTCCCAGTGGTTCAGCATGCGTCGGCGCAGCGCCGGCCGATGCCGCTCCGGGGGGCGAGCCGGGTCGAAGGCCGCCGCGCAGAGCCGGACCACGTGGAAGAGCCCGTACAGCAGGCCGGCGGGAGCGTCGGCCAGCACCGCTGTCACGTCGCCAGCCCGCGCCAACACGAAACCCTCGTCGCCGAGCGTCCCGCCGTCGCCCAGCTCGACCAGCGCCGCCTCACCTGCCGCGCGCGCCGCCTCCACCGCCGGGTTGGGCAGCTCAGGGGCGTCGCGCAGGGCGAGCACCAGGTCGACGTCGACGTCCCAGGACGGGGAATGCCACACCCTCCCGCCGTATCGCGCGCAGGCGCGTGAGACCTCGTTGAGGACGGTGTCGACGAGCAACCCCTCGCCGTGCAGCAGGATGCGGCGCGCGCCGAGCGACCGGAACGCCTCCGGGGGCAGCCAGGCCGGATGGACGCGCGGCTCGCCACCGTCCATCGGCTCCTCGACGAACATCAGCTGCTCCAACTCCACCGACTCTTCGGCGTTCACCGGTCCTCCTCCAGCACGACAACCCCGTACGCCGGCAGCCGCAGCGCGCCGCCGGCCGCCGTACGGTCGCCGGTGAGCAGGTCGACGCCGCCGATCCGGGCGGTCACCTCGACCGGCTCGGCGCGGTGGTTGAGCAGAAACAGCAGCCGCGACCCGTCCGCCGCGACCCGCACGGCGGATTCCAGGTTCGGCACGTCCGGGTAGGGCCCGAGCAGGTCGTGCCGGGCGAGCACCTGCCGCACCACCCAGGACACCCCGGCCTGGTCCAGTCCGGCCGCCACGTACCAGCCGTCGCCGGCGCCGAAGGAGTTGCGCGTCACCGCCGGGGTGCCCGCGTAGAAGTCGGCCTGGTAGGTGCCGATGACCTGCGCGCCCTGTGGAATCACCAGCTCGAACAGCAGCCGCGCGTCGACGTCGAGCTGATCCGCGCCGTCGCCGAGGTGGACCGTGTTGACCACGTCCGGGCCGCGGGCGTCCCACTCGTCGACCCGGACGCCCATGAGCTGCCCGAGCGGGCCCGGTACGTCCATCAGGAACGCCTGGTCGTTCTCGTCCACCCGGCCGGACAGGTAGGTGGTCAGCACCGACCCGCCGCGCGTCGCCACCGCCTCCAGCCGCTGCGGCAGGTCACCCTTGAGCAGGTGCAGGGCCGGGGCCACGACCACGTCGTAGCGGGACAGGTCGGCGGTCACCGCGATGACGTCCAGGTCCACACCGGCGTCCCAGAGCGCCCGGTGGTACGCGAGCACTACCTGCTGGTAGCGGACCAGCCGGGACGGGCCGTCGGACAGCTCCAACGCCCACCAGCTGTCCCAGTCGAACAGCAGCGCCACCCGGGCCGGGGTCCGCGCGCCCAGCGACGCCGGGCCGAGCCGTTCCAGTTCGGCGCCCAGCTCGGATACCTCCCGGAACACCCGGGTGTCGGAGCGACCGGCGTGCCCGATGACCGCGCCGTGGTACTTCTCGCTGGCCCCACGAGAGGCACGCAGCTGGAAGAAGAGCACCGCGTCGGCGCCGTGCGCCACCGCCTGCCAACTCCACAGCCGCATCAGACCGGGGCGCTTCAACGGGTTGACGTCGCGGCACGCGGTGAAGCTCGGGGTCTGTTCCATCAGCCAGAACGGCTGGCCGCCCTTGAGCCCGCGCATCAGGTCGTGGGTCAGCGCCATCCGGGCCGCCGACTCGTCGTCGGGCGGGTAGTTGTCCCAGGAGACGAAGTCCAGGTGAGGGGCCCAGCGGTGGTAGTCGATCGGCCGGTACATGCCCATGAAGTTCGTGGTCACCGGCAGCGTCGGGCTGGACTCCCGGATGGCCGCCTTCTCGTCGCGGAAGTTGGTCAGCATCGCGTCGGAGGTGAACCGCAGGTAGTCCAGTGTGATGCCCGGGAACGCCGTGTGATCCGGGCCGCGCCAGTGCTCGGTCAGCGCCGACGGCGGCTCGATCTCGTCCCAGTCGGTGAAGGTGTGTGACCAGAAGGTGGTGTACCAGGCCTCGTTCAGCTCGTCGAGGGTGCCGTAGCGGTGGCGCAGCCAGTTCCGGAAGCCGGCCGCGCAGAGCCCGCAGTAACAGGCGCCGCCGTACTCGTTGCCGACGTGCCAGGCGAGCACCGCCGGGGTGTCGGCGTAGCGGCGGGCGACCCGGCGGGCCAGCTCCGTGGAGAGCCGGCGGAAGACCGGCGAGCTGGGGCAGGAGTTGTGTCGCTGGCCGAAGCGGTGCTTGCGGCCCTCGAAGTCGGTCCGGGTCACTTCCGGGTACGCCTTCGCCAACCATGGTGGGTGAGCTCCGGTGCCGGTGGCCAGGCAGATCCCGCGTCCCTCGGCACTGGCACGCTCGACGATCCTGTCCAGCAGCGCGAAGTCGTAGGTGTTCTCGGCGGGCTGGGTGAGCGCCCAGTCGAACACCCCGAGGGTGACCAGGTCGATCCGTGCGCTGTCGAAGAGACGGTAGTCCTGCTTCCACACGTCCTCGGGCCACTGTTCCGGGTTGTAGTCGCCCCCGAAGGGCACCTTGGCGCTGAGGGGCAGGCTCATGAGGTGAACTCCTTCCGGATCAGGTGGATCATCGGATCGCTGATGCGCAGGTACGCCAGCACCGCGATCGACGCGAGCAGCATCAGCACCGCTTCGGAGAAGACCGCGGTGATCCCGGCCGTCGCGGCCAGCAGCAGGGCGTTGCCGAGGGAGACACCGGGGGTACGCACGAGGAAGTGCACGGCCAGCCGGAACACGTCGCGGGTGCGGAAGTCGAACAGCGAGGTGATCACCAGGGCGTTTGCCGCGCAGAGCGTCACGCCCACTCCGATCAGCACCAGCGGCACTGCCCACCAGCTCGACAGGCCCACCGCACCGCGGTACGCGAGGTTCACGGCGAGCACCGTCAGCCACAGCAGCGTCGGCACCCAGACGCGCAGCACGCCGGACACGTTGGCCCGGTAGCCGCGCCAGAACAGGGCGGCCGGGTGCAGGTCGGTCAGGTCGGTTCGCTGGTGGCGCAGGGCGTACAGGGCGGCGGAGATCGCCGGGCCGATCGGCACCAGGAGGAGCGCGGCCAGCGGCAGGTTGCTGGGGTCGCGGCCCAGCAACAGCAGTGGGAGCAGGGCGGGCAACGTGGTGAGCAGCAGGAGCAGCTCGACCACGAGCAGGATGTAGACGCGCGAGGTGATCCGCGACAGTGGTCCGTCGCCGAACTGTCGCCGGGTCTGAGTCGCGCCACTCACGCTCGCTCCCTCCGGTCGACTCAGCTGATCCGTGGTCGCGGGAGTCCGGTCGGGCCGCGACAAGGCCGCCCGACCGGACTCCGCTGATCAGCCGTTGTTCTTCTGGAACCGCTCGTACGCCTTGTTGACCAGGTCGATGTACTGGTCGGAGTTCTTTGCCTTCAGCTCGGCCACGTACGCGTCCCACTCGCTCAGTGGGCGCTGGCCCAGGGCGAACTTCAGCGTGTTCTGGGTGACGAAGTCCTTCAGCGGAGTCTCCCAGAGCGACACCTGCTCGCGCTCCTCGTCGGTCAACGGAGCGGGCGGGGGCACCAGCCTCGGCGTGCGAGCGTCCATCACCTTCTGGAACTCCAACTCCTCCGGCGAGAAGAACCCACGGACCAGGTCGGGGGTGCCACCGTAGGAGAAGACACCGTTCTGGAAGCCGAACTCCTTCTGCAGGTGCTTGGTGCCCTTCGGGTTGACCCCGAGGAAGTCGACGTCGGGCGTGACCGAACGCTTGCCCGAGGCGTCCTTGGTGAAGGTGGTGCCCTCGACACCCCACTTGGCGAACTCCATGCCGGCGTCGGAATACCAGAGCCAGTCGATGAACTGCATCATGGCCACGAAGTTCTTGCTCTCCCGGGCCTTCGAGGAGATCATGATGCCGTTCTCCAGCCGGGGGAACGGGTTGATCTCGCCGGCCGGGCCGATCGGCAGCGGGATCTTGGCCATCTTCGCGCTCGGCAGGGTCTTGGCCAGGTCGGGCCGGTGATTGTTGACGAGCGTCTGCGCGTTGCCGGTGACCACGAAGGACTTGCCGTTGGCCAGCTTCTGCCGTGCCTGGTCATCGGTCTGGGTGAAGCTCTCCGGGTCGAGCAGGCCCTCGGCGACGAGCTTGTGCAGGTAGGTGAGCATCTGCTTGTACTGCTCGGAAGCGCCGGTGTAGTTGAACTTCTTCGCCGCCGGGTCCCAGGTGGCGTGCTGGTAGTCCCAGCCGGCCTGGGTGCCGTGGGCCGAGCCGAGGATGTTCAGCAGGGCCCCGGTCGGGTTGGGCTTGCTGAACAGGTCGGAGTACGGGTAGACGTTCGGGTACTTCGCCTTCATCGCCTTGAGCACCGTGTACAGCTCGTCCCAGGTCTTCGGGACGGCCAGGTTGAGCTCCTGCATGATGTCGGTGCGCACCAGGACCGTGTAGTCCTGGGTGGGCTTCTCGTGCATGCCGGGCAGCAGGTAGAACTTACCGTCGGACTGCCGCAGGTTGTCGATCTCCGGCTTGAGGTTCCACTTGGTGATCTTTTCCTTGAGGTTGGGCATCAGATCCAGGTAGTCGCTCACCGGAAGGATCGCCCCGGAGGACACGAACGCGTTCTCCTGCGGGTGGTACGTCTTCGGGATGATCAGCGGGGCGTCCCCGGCGCCGATCAGCAGGCTGCGCTTCTGCTCGTAGTCGCTCAGCGGCACGGCCACCGGTTCGATCTTGACGTTGGTCCGCTTGGTGAGCTCCGACCAGAACAGCCAGTCTTCCTTCAGGGGATAGAACGTGTGGTTGTTGTAGAGGGTGGAGAACGAGAGCGCCTCGGTGGCCTTGAACTGGTCACCGACGCCGTAGTTGGCCATCGCGCCGACCCGGTTCTCGGAGAGGTCAGTCGACTCACCGGGGTCCTCGGAACAGGCGGTGGCAAGGGAGAGCGCAAGCAGACCCGCTGTGGCTACTGCCACGCGGCGCCACGTCTTGTGGAGCATGGCTCGTCCTTTCGGTGGTGGGGGGTTGCGTTGGGGAAGCGGTGTGGCGCCGGCGTCATCCCTTGACCGCGCCGAGCATCACTCCGCGGACGAAGTACCGCTGGACGAAGGGGTAGATCGCCAGGATCGGCAGGGTGGTGAGCACGATCGTCACGGCCTGGAGGGTGGCCGCGGCCTGGACCTTGTCGGCGTCGGCCGCGGCCGACTCGGCGCTCGTGGCGCCCGCGATCAGGTTGCGGAGGTACACGGTGACCGGCAGCAGATCCTGGCGGTCGATGTAGAGGAACGCGGTGAACCACGAGTTCCAGAAGGACACCGCGTAGAAGAGCACCATCGTCGCGATGATCGCCTTCGACAGCGGCAGCACGATCCGCAGGAGGGTGCCGTACGTGTTCAGCCCGTCGACGGCCGCGGCCTCCTCCAGCTCGCTCGGCAGACTCTCGAAGAACGCCTTCATCACCAGCAGGTTGAACACGCTGATGGCATTGGGGATCACCACGGCCCAGATGGTGTTCTTCATGCCCAGGCTGGTGACCAGCACGTAGTTGGGGATCAGGCCACCGGAGAAGAACATGGTGAACAGCGCGACACCGATGAGGAACGGGCGCCCCTTGAGCTGCGGCTTCGACAGCACGTACGCGTAACACGTGGTCAGCACGATCGAGATGAGCGTGGCGACCACCGTGTACACCACTGTGTTGCGGTAGTTCGTCCAGAACATCGCGTCCGACATCAGCAGCTTGTACGCGGTCAGGTCGAAGCCACGCGGGACGATTGTCACCTTGCCGGCGATGATGTACGCCTCTTCGCTGAGCGACCGGGCCACGATGTTGAGGAACGGATACAGCGTCACGACCACGACGCCGAGCAGGACGATCGTGTTGACCACCCGGAAGATCCGGTAACCCCGGCTGTCCACCGGCCCGCGCGTCTTCGGGGCGTCGATCTTCGTACCGAGGGTCACCACAGGCTCGTCCCCACAGTGCGACGGGAGATGACGTTCGCCGACAGGACGAGGATCAGCCCGATCACCGCCTCGAAGAGGCCGATGGCGGCCGCGTAGCTGAAGTTGCTCGACTGGAAGCCCATCCGGAACAGATAGGTGGAGACCACATCGGCTGTCGGATACGTCAACGGGTTGTAGAGCAGCAGGATCTTCTCGAACCCGACCGCCAGGAAGCTGCCGATGTTGAGGATCAGCAGGGTCACCATCGTCGGACGGATGCCGGGCAACGTGACGTGCCAGGTCTGCCGCAGCCGGCCGGCGCCGTCGATCCGGGCGGCCTCGTACAGGTCCTCGTCGACGGTGGTGAGGGCGGCGAGGTAGAGGATCGTGCCCCACCCGACGGTCTGCCAGACCTCGGACGAGACGTAGATGGTGCGGAACCACTCCGCTTTCTGCAGGAACGCCACCGGGTCGCCACCGAACAGGCTGACGATCTGGTTGGCAGTGCCCTCGATCGAGGTCAACTGCATGACCATCGCCGCCACGATCACGATCGACAGGAAGTGCGGCAGGTAGGACACGGACTGGACGAACCGCTTGAAGCGGCGGGCCCGGACCTCGTTGAGCAACAGCGCCAGCACGATCGGCAGCGGGAAGCAGAACAGCAGGGTCAGCGTCCCCAGCACCAGGGTGTTGGTGAACACCTCCCAGAACGTCGGGTCGCTGAGGAACATCCGGAAGTAGCGCAGCCCGACCCAGTACTCACCGAAAATGCTGCCGCCCGGCTTGAAACGGCGGAAGGCGATGATGTTGCCGATCATCGGCAGGTACCGGAAGACCAGGAAGAACAGCAGCGGCAGGATGGCGAGGGAGTAGAGCTGCCAGTCCCGGCGCAGCGCCTGCCGCCAACTGCGACGGCGTCGTGGCGAGCGCGGGGCAGGGCTCTGCGCCTGCTGCGGAGAACTCGGCGGCGCCGGCGGCGGTGGCCGCAGGGTGGATGTCATCCTTGGCCTCCTATGCCGACTGTGGAACGGCCACGAGGGGCTCGATCCGCACCGAGGTGAGCAGTTCCCGCTCGAAACCGACCTGGCGTTCGGCACCGACCAGCCGCAGCGGCAGGGCCGCCGCCACGTCGCCGCTCGATCGGCCGAAGCGCAGCTCGACGTCGCCGGGCTCGACGATCCGTTGGCCGGTCAGCCCGGTGAACGACGCCACGTCGGCAGGTACGCCGAACGTCACGTGCGCCACCTCACCGGCCGCCAACGGCAGCCGGGTGTAGCCGATCAGCCGGACCACCGGACGGGTGGTCTGCGCGACCGGGTCGTGCAGGTAGAGCTGCACGACCTCGGTGCCAGCCCGCTCACCGGTGTTGGCGACGGTGATCCGTACCCGCACCTCGCCGTCGACCGGCCAGGCGATCGGATCTTCGCGCGGTTCGACCACCGTCGCGTCGGACCACTCGAAGGTGGTGTAGCTCAGCCCGTGGCCGAACGGGTACGCCGGGGTCGGGTCGATCGAGGAGACCTTGTTGCGCCGGCCGAGCGGTGGCGCCAGGTAGGTGCTCGGCAGCCCGCCGGCGTCGCGGGGAACGCTGACCGGCATCCGCCCGGAGGGGTCGACCGCGCCGGTGAGCACCTCGGCGAGCGCCTGCCCACCGAGCTGACCGAGGAAGAACGCCTGCACCACGGCCGCCGCGTCGTCGAACTCCGGGCCGAGCGCGTACGGGCGGCCGGCCATCGACACCAGGACGACCGGGGTGCCGGTGGCGAGGACGGCGCGGACGAGGTCGCCTTGCACGCCGGGTAGTCGCAGGTCGACGGCGTCGCAGCCCTCACCGGAGGTGCCCCGGCCGAACATTCCCGCCCGGTCGCCGACGGCCAGCACGCACACGTCGGCGGCGGCCGCGGCGGCGACCGCGGCCGGGATGCCCGAGGTGTCCTCGCCGGTGATGGCGCAGCCCGGCTCGTGGGTGAGCAGCGGGACACGTCGGGCCAACTCGTCGCGCAGTGTGGGGATGTCCAGGCCGAGCCCGAAGTCGCTGTGGTTGACGCCCACGTGGTTGGGGAACGAATAGCAGCCGAGCATGGCCATCGGGTCGTCGGCGACCGGACCGACCAGGGCGACCCGGCTACCCATGGGCAGCGGGAGGACGCCGGTGTTGCGCAGCAGGACGACCGACTCCCGGGCGAGGCGAAGGGCGATGTCCTGGCTGGCCTCGTCGTCGAGACGCAGGGACGCCACGTCGTCGGGCAGTTCCTGCCAGCCCTCGTCGAGCAGACCGAGCTCGATCTTCTGGATCAGCACCCGACGCAGCGCGCAGTCGATCAGCGCCTCGTCGACCTCGCCACGGCGAGCCGCCTCCACCAGCGGCTCACCGAAGGCGTCAACCGTGGGCAGCTCGACGTCGATCCCGGCCCGCAGGGCGAGCCGGGCCGCGTCGGCGGCATCTCCGGCGACTCCGTGCAGGGTCTGGAGGAACCGTACGGCGAAGTAGTCGGCCACCACGGTGCCGGTGAAGCCCCACTCGTCACGCAACAACCCGGTCAGCAACCCCCTGTCGGCCGCGACGGGTAGGCCGTCGATCTCGGCGTAGGAGTTCATCACCGAGCGCGCGCCGCCGAGGCGCAGCGCCATCTCGAAGGGCGGCAGAATGACGTCGGCCAGTTCGCGGCGCCCCATCGGCACCGGCGCGAGGTTGCGTCCGCCTCGGGAGGCGGAGTAGCCGGCGAAGTGTTTCAGCGTGGCCACCACGCCGGCCCGCTCCAGGCCCCGCACATAGGCGGCACCTGTCGTCCCGACCAGGTAGGGGTCCTCGCCGATCGTCTCCTCGGTGCGGCCCCAGCGGTAGTCCCGGGTGACGTCCAGCACCGGGGCGAGGCCCTGGTGCACACCGGCTGCGCGCATCGACCGCCCGATCCGGTCGGCCATCGCCTCGACCAGTTCGGGGTCGAAGGACGCGCCCCAGCTCAGCGGGGTCGGGTAGACGGTGGCCCGCCACGCCGCGAACCCGGTGAGGCACTCCTCGTGCACCTGCGCGGGAATGCCGAACCGGCTGGCGGCCACGATCTGCGCCTGCGAGGCCGCCAGCGACCGGGCGCCGGACACCGGGTCGACCGGGGCGGTGCCGAACGGGCGGGTCAGCTGGCCCAACCCGTACTGGATGACAGTGCTCCACTGCGGCAACTCGCTGATCATGTCCGACTGGTGCGGTGCGACGCCCTCGCCACTGGCGTCGGCGCCGACCCAGACCCCGACGAGCTGGGCGATTTTCTCTTCGAGGGACATCAATGGCAGAAGCGCCTCGGCCCGCTCGGTCGGCGACAGCCGCTGATCACGCCACGGCGCGGCGCCACCGTCCCCGAGCGACTGACTTCTCATCCCCTGACCCCTTAGCTCCGGCCACATCCCCGCGCCCTGGTGGAACCAGGTCTGTGGCGGACGTTTCCCACGATCCGAAACTTTCCGGAAACCTGCGTAACCTTTTCGGCAACCTAAGTGCCCCATCGATGCCTGTCAAGAGTCTCAATCGGACCACCAGGGGTTGTTTCCTGCACACGGTGATCCCACGATTGGCGCTCCGTCGCCGACAAGCCTCGCAATGCCGCTCGAATGCGCAGCCCGACTGCGACACCTACTGGCGTGAATGTCTCGTCATGTTAAGGTCGCCCGAAACTTTCGAATGTTGTATGAGGCCGCGATGACAGAGCACCGCCCGCTCGACCCACCCGCCTCCACCACCATCGCGACCATCGCCAACGATGTCGGCGTCTCGGTCGCGACCGTGTCCAAGGTCCTCAACGGACGCGGCGACGTCGCCCCCGGCACCAGGGCCCGGGTGGAGGCGAGCCTCGACCGCCACCAGTACCAGCGCCGCGCACGGCGACACGCGACAAGCGGCGGCCGGGTGGACCTCGTGTTCCACGAGTTCGACACGGGTTGGGCGATGGAGATCCTGCGGGGCGTCGAGGCGGTGACCTCCGCGGCCGGCATCGGGCTGTCGATCGCCCAACTCGACGGCGCGCACCGCCCGCCGGCACGATGGTTGGAGGCGTTACTCGCCGACCGCCCCCTGGGCGTGGTGTTCGTCCTCTCCCACCTGGCCGAGGCCCAGCAGCAGCACCTGCGCCGGCAGGGCATACCGTTCGTCGTCGTCGACACCGACAGCGCCACCTCGGCGTCCGTGCCGACCGTCGGGTCGAACAACTGGAACGGCGGCCTGCTCGCCGCCCGGCACCTGCTGGAGCTGGGGCACCGCCGGATCGCCATCATCTCCGGGCCACCCGACGTGCTGTGCAGCCGAGCCCGCGCCGCCGGCTTTCAGTCGGCCCACGACGAAGCCGGGATCGTGGTCGACCGCGAGCTGATCCGCTACGGCAGTTTCTCCGCCGGAGCGGGGCACGCCCACGGGCTGCGACTGCTCCAACGGCCGGACCGACCCACGGCGATCTTCGCCGGGTCGGACATCCAGGCCATGGGTGTGCTCCGGGCCGCCCGTCAGTGCGGCCTGCGAGTGCCCGAGGACCTCTCGGTGATCGGGTACGACAACCTGCCGGTCTCCGCCTGGACCGACCCGGCGCTCACCACGATCAACCAGCCGCTGCGCGACATGGCCGGCATCGCCACCCAGATGTTGCTCGACCTGACCAGGGGGAACGAGCCGGCGACCAGCCGGATCGACCTGGTGACCGAGCTTGTCGTCCGGGAGAGCACCGCGCCGCCCGCCCACCCGTACTGACCCCGGCCCCTGCGAGGACCCGTGCCCCACTCCGCCTCCACCGTCGACGACCTCCAGCGGTACGCACCCGAGGTCGCCGAACCCGACGACTTCGACGAGTTCTGGCGGGCCACGCTCGCCGAGGCGGCCGCCGTGCCGGTACTCGTCGACGTCCGCCCCGAACCCACCGACCTGCGGCTGCTCGACTCCTGGGACGTCACGTTCGCCGGCTTCGGTGGCGACCCGGTCCGCGCCTGGTACACCCGCCCGGCCGGGGTTCGAGAGCCGCTGCCGGCGGTGGTCGAGTACGCCGGCTACGGTCGCGGGCGCGGCCTGCCCCACGAACGGCCGACGTGGGCGGTGGCCGGGTACGCGCACCTGCTGATGGACAACCGGGGCCAGGCGGGGCAGCACGGCGCCGGGGACACCCCCGACCCGCACGGCGCGCCGGGCGGGCCCTGGCCGGTCACCTGGGGAATCCTCGATCCGCGCACCTACCACTACCGCCGCCTGATCACCGATGCGGTGCGGGCGGTCGAGGCGGTCCGCGCCCTACCGGGGGTCGACGATGACCGGGTCACGGTGGTGGGCAACAGCCAGGGCGGCGGCATCGCCCTGGCGGTGGCGGGTCTCGTCGAGGAACTCAGCGCGGTGTTGACCACCGCCCCGTTCCTCTGCGACATGCGCCGGGCCGTCGCGCTCACCGACCTCGCGCCGTACGGCGAGATCGCCCGGTACCTGGCGGTGCACCGGGAGGCCGAGGAGGCGGTGTGGCACACGCTGTCCTATGTCGACGGGGTGAGCTTCGCGCGTCGGGCGACGGCGCCCGCGCACTTCGGGGTCGGCGGACGCGACACCGTCTGCCCGCCGCGAACCGCCTTCGCCGCCTACAACCACTACGGTGCGGCGAACGGAAGGTCGGTCCCGCCCGAGCGGGAGATGCACGTCTACCCGTTCAACGGCCATGAGGGCGGGGAGGCCGTGCACGTGCGGCGTCAGCTGCGCTGGCTGGGCTCGGTGCTCCACGCAGCTCGGGCTTGAGCGCGTCCGACGATCGATGATGCCGCTCGCTACGGTTGATCTGGCGGTTACCCGACTGTGCTCCAGTCGTGTGGGAGCCGCCCGCAGCGGGCAATATGAGCTGGCAGAGGATCCGCACGACGCCTTCTGATGACAGTCGGGGTGCGCGCCATGGCTCAGCGGGTAACTGTCCACAGTGACGACGAACTGGCCGGAGTGCCGCGGAGCCCGGATACCGCAGAGCTCATCCGGTGGTATCTCGACGATCACCTGCGGACGTCGTTCGAGATCGGCGACGTCCGGGCCGGACAGGCCGAGACAGCCATCGCCGGCGAGGTCCGTCCACCGACGCCGCCGCCAGCGCCGGTAGATCTGCCGGGAGCGCAGTTGCGTGTGATCGTCCTGTTCGGCGACCCGGACAGCAGCGGGCAGCATCGGCTGGTGGCTCGGCAGGTGGCGGATCGGCTCGGCGCGCTGCGGACGCCGGTCGGTATCGAGGCCTACTACACCCCCCATGGACCCGATCCCGAAAAGGTGGTCGCGCACGTGCGGTCACAAGCTGAGGCGGGCCGGCCCTTTCACCTCATCCACGTCGAGGACGGGGTGCCGATACAGGACGGCATCGGCGCGCTCGGCGTACCGATCGTGGTGCTTCCCGGTGGTCGGTCCGACCCGGCGAGCCGAGAGGCGGTCAGGGCCCAGGCGGTGCGCATCGTCGAGGATGGCGCCAAGGCGGTCATCACCCTTGGTTCGGCACTGCACGCGACGGCCGCGGCGGAGTTCCTCCTGACCGTCTACGACGAACTGCTCAGCGGAGGGCATCTGACGGAGGCGGTCGCCGCAGGCCGCCGTCGTCTCGCTCAGGGAACCCCCGACTCGGTCGTCCGGCGGCGCGCCGACCGGCTGCTGCCTGCGCTCTTCCTCAGCGCCGACCCACGTATTCCCCGGGCACGCACCGATCGCGAGCCCGGTCGCACCGACGAGAAGCTGAACGAGTTGCGAGACGCTCGCGGCAACCGCCCGGGAACATTGCACTCGATGTCCGATCCCGTCGGGTGCGACTCACTGATCGCCGCGACCCAGGCCGCAGCGCGGCAGAAGAGACCGGTGATCCTGCACGGACCATCCGGCTCGGGCAAGAGCGAGGCGGCCCGGGCCTTCGGACGGTGGTGGGTGACCACGGGGCAGACGGCCGGATACGAGCGCGTGCTCTGGCATCCGATCGAGTCTGGGGCACCGACGTTCGCGGCCGCGCACCTCGCCGCCGCGCTCAGCCGCCAGGTCCACGGACGTGACCATCAGCCGCTACGTCCCGGCAACCGCGCCGCCTGGGTGGACCGGGTGCTGACCGCGCTGTCCGATCGGCCGATGCTGATCTTCCTGGACGGTCTGGAGATCGCCCACTCGCTGCCCGACCCGGGTTGCACGACCCCGGTCCTCACCGCCGCGGAGGCCGGTGAGTTCGCCGACTTTGTCCGCCGGCTGACGGAGACCGGCAGCACCGTCGTGATCACCAGTCGCACCACCGAGGACTGGATCGTCGACGCCACCCGCATCGAAGCCCGCGGCTTCGGCCAGGCCGAGGCGATGGAGTTCACCGAACGACAACTGTCGGAGGCGACACGGTCCCGGCCGGCGTTTCTCGAGGTGATGCGACGAATCGGCGGCAACCCGTTGAGCCTGCGCCTGGCCGTACCCCTGCTGCAGTCGGGAACGCCGGAGCAGTTCCTCGCCGAATCCGGCCTCGTGACAGCGCTACCCGCCGAGGAACAGACGTCGCTGCCGTGGGTGTTCGCGTACGCCCTGACGAAGTTGAGCCCGCACGCGCGGCGCCAGCTCGTCGTGACCAGCCTGTTTCGGGACTACGCCGACCTCGACGCGCTTGGCCTGGTGTCTCGTCATGGGCACATCCCGGCCCGGATCGCCGATCGTGACGCCGACGTGTGGAAACCGATTCTGGAGGAGGCGAGCCGGGCCGGCCTGTATCGCTACGCCGGCAGCTACCTCTACCTGCTCGACCCCGCGGTCCGCCGCTACCTGGACCTGGCCTGGCGGGTGGAGGCCGCTGAATCGTACGAGGCGGAGCACGGAACGACCTCGCGCTTCCTGTACCACATCTACGCGCAGATCGGACCTATGCTCCTCAAGCACGACCTGGCCGGCGAGGACCCCGAACTCACGTTCTGGATGATCCACTTCCAGCGGCACACCTACGGCACGGTAGTCGGCGGCGCGCTCGCGGACGGCGACTGGGGTATGGCCGCAACCATCTACCAACCGCTGGACGAGCTGGCGGACAGTCGGTGCCTGTACGCGGAGTCCCTGCTGTGGTTCGAGCGTTGCCGCGACGCGCTCGACAGCGACGAAGGATGGCCGCCTCCGCTCGGCGGCAGGGCCGGCACCCTCTGGCACCAGCAGATGATGGCGCAGGCCCGCAAGTGGCTGCGTGCCGGCGACGTCGATCACGCCGAACGGCTCTACCTGCAGGTGCATGACGCCATCGCGGCACGCGACGAGTTCACGAAGAGTCTGCGGGTGCTCGAACACCAACTCGGCCGGGTCGCCGAGACCCGCCAGCGCTGGGACGACGCAGAGCGGTGGTACCGCCGGGCGCTGGTCGGCATGGACGAATCGGAACGCGCCAACACGTACCATCAGCTCGGTTTCGTCGCGGAGAACCAAGGCGATCTCGAGGAGGCGGAACGTCTCTACCGGCAGTCACTCGACATCGTGACCCGGGCAGGGGATCGGGCCGCCCAGACCATCCGACTGCAGTCGCTGGCGATCGTGGCGAGAAAGCGGGACCGTCTCGGTGCGGCCGAGCATTGGCTGCGGCTGGCCCTGGACGCGCATCTGGCCATGGACGACCGCATTGGCACCGCCGCCGTCTATCGCAATCTGGGTGAGGTTCTCGAGGAACGCGGTCGGCTTGAGGACGCTGAGCAGCTCTATCGGCGCTCCGCTGAACTGTTCCTGCACAAGTCCGAGACAACCAGGTACGGCGATGTCTGCCGGCTGCTCGGCCTCGTCACCCAGAGGCGCGGCAAACCCGCCGAGGCGCAGCACTGGCAGACTCAGTTCGTCGAGGTCGCCGAGCAGGTCGGCGATCCCCGCGCAATGGCGGACGGCTACGACAACCTCGGTCAGCTACTCGATCAGCAGGATCGGCCGGACGAGGCCAAGACCTGGTTTCGCAAGATCATCTCTCTAGGCGAGGAGCGAGACTCGGATGGGCTGATCCTCCGTGGACGCCACGCGCTCGGTCGGCTCCATCTGCGCCGCCACGAAGAAGAAGCGGCCGAGCACGTCGTCCGGGAGGGGCTGGTCCAGGCGCAGAGACTGGATCGCGGCGCGCTCGCTGGCACCTACGGTCTGCTCGCTCAGATCGGGATGTCGCGTGGAGACACTGGTCAGGCGCTGGACGACGCGATCAGTGGCGTCGCTCTGTTCGATGACTTTCACAGTGTCCACGGCCGGACCATTCTCGACTCACCGGCGACCTCCCTCATCACCATCGCAAAGGCGGTGGGGTTCGGGGCGCTGGAGGAACGCTGGCAGACGGTAACCGGTACACCTCTGCCCGACGAGATCCGCGAGCAGTTGGCATTCGAAGAGGCGCTCGGCATCGACAGCGGCACCATGACGCGAAACGCCATCGCAGCCGGAATGACGGATCGCGGGGAACTGTCGGAGTACCTGCACGCGATGACGATGTGGTGGGCGTACCAGGCCGGGCTCGCCCAGGCCGACATGACGGAAGCGCTGGTCACCTTGGGCCGCCTGATGCCGGACCGGGAACAGTTGGTGCCCGAGCCACTGCGGGAGCTGCTGCGAACCATGACCGCCGCCGACCCCGGCGTGGCTGACAGTGACCCAGCGGCCTGGGGCGCCGAGGCGAGACGGCTGATGCTTGATCCCCACACCCGGGCCGATCCGGCCGCCCTCGACCGGCTGATCGGCCTGCTCCGCTCGTACCTCGGCACCCTGCCTGAGGGCTCACGGCACTGGGCCGCCTCACTGACCAACCTCGCCACCCAACTCCAGCACAGATTCCGCCTCAACGGCTCCGCCGCGGACCTGGACGAGGTCATCGAGATCGGCCGGACCGCGGTGGCGGCGTTTGGCGACATGCCGGAACCGCGCGCTGCGGCGCTCTTCAACCTGAGTAACGGCCTCGTCATCCGATACGAGGCCAGTGGCGCGACCGCCGACCTGGACGAGGCCATCGAAGGGCTGCGGATCGCGGCGGACCTGCCGTCGCCGCATCACAACCGCATCCTCTCCACGCTGGCGGTCACTCTTCGGATGCGCTTCGAGCGCACTGGAGCGGCTGGCGACGGGGACGACGCGGTAACCCTGGCACGCCAGGCTCTGAACGGCACGGATCCCAGCGATCCGGAGCTTCTCGGAGCGTTGATGAGCCTGTCGGCGGCGCTGTTGGAACGCTTTCAGCAACGCACCGTACCCGCGGACATCGAGGAGGCCGCGGAGTACGGCCACCGTGCGGTCACGGCGGCCCAGCCGGGTGGTCGTGACCGCATGAAGGCGCTGAGTAACCTGGGCCGGATCCGCACCCTGCTGTTCGGCATCACTCGCCGTACGGCTGACATCGACGGCGCCGTCGAGGCCACCGGCCAAGCCGTCGACCTCTGCGACGAGGACGACCCGGATCGACCATCGTTGTTGGTGAACCACGTAGGGGCGATGGCCGTCAGGTACACCACCACCGGACGCGACGACGGGTTGGAGGCCGTACTGGACGACGCCCGCCGCTGCGCCGACCGAACAGTCCCGACCGTCCGCTCCCAGCTACTGAGCGGGGTGGCGATCATCCTCCAGCACCGCTACCGGCTCTCGATGCGTCCCGAGGACGGCGCGGCCGCAGCTCGGGCCGTGCGAGCGGCTGCCGCCGAACCCGAGAAGATGGCGATCATCGACGTGGCGCTAGGCCTCTACCACGGCTCGGCCGAGGACGACGGCGCCGCGGCTCGGCTCATAGCGAGCAGCCGCGCCGAGATTGAGGCTGCGGAGGCCGACGGCACCCAGCCCGGCTCGACCCTTCTCAGCATGCTCGGCGGCGCCCTCCTGATCAGATTCGAGCAGTCGGGCGAGCGAGCCGATCTTGAAGAGGCGATCGCCGTCCTCCGCCGGGCCGTCTCTCAGGCCGAAGACAGAGCGACGCCGCGCCCATCCTCCGACCTGCGGCGGGTACAACTGGCGTCCGCCCTGCTGCTGCGCTCGGAGGTGGAGGGAAGCCGCGACGACATCGAGGAAGCTGTCACGCTACTGCGGGACGCGGTCACCGGTCTCCCGGCGGAAGGGTCGGACCGGGTGATCGCCATGCTCTCCTATGCGTGGGCGCTGCACGGCCGGTTTCGGTACAGCAGCGACGTGGGCGACCTCGACCTGGCCGCTGCCGTATCCCGTCGGGCGATCGCCTCGACACCCACTGACCATCCCGGGAGCCGGGTCGAGCTTCTCACCGCCCTGGCCGAGATCCTGACCGAGCGGTACAGGTACACGGGCAACGGCAATGACCTCATGCAAGCCGTACAGGTGTCCCGCGAAGTCACCGAGACGCTGCCCGCAGACGACCCGGCCCGCATCGGTCACCTCATCTCCCTGGCCTCCCGGCTGCACACCCAGTACGAGCACGACGCCGATCCGGCTACGCTAGCGGCCGCGATCACGACCGCCACGGAGGTCACGGCGCTGGCACCACCCGGTGCCGCCGACCACGCGGCGGGGCAGGCCACACTCGCCCGGATCCTGCTGACGGCGAGCGAGCCAGAATTGGGTGGGGACATCGACCTCGCCGTCGACGCGGCACTGCGGGCGGTGAACGCCACCACCGTCGAGGACGTCAACCGCCCACAGTGGCTCGCGGTATTGGCCGAGGCGCTGGTCGGGCGCGCGCTGACCCGATCGTCCGCCGATGACCTGCAGCTCGCCGCGGAAGCACTCATCTCCGCGCTTCACCTGGACCCCGGGAACGCCAGCCTGCGCGCCGACTGGGCGAATCTCTTCGACCTGGGCATGGCTGGTTCGCCCGATCCGGAGACGCCGAAATACGCGATGCGGTACTGGCACGATGCCGCCCTCGCCCCGCGCACACAGCCGGCGCAGCAGGCGCGATCGGCACGCGCGTGGGCGGAACGAGCCGCTGTGGCAGGCGACCTCGGCCAGGTCCGGGAGGCCGTCGAACTGGTCACCGGCCTGCTGCCGCAGCTCGTGGAAGAGGGGCTCAGCGAAGCCGACCGGCTGCGTCACCTGGAAGACCTCCAGGGTCTCGGACCACTCGCGGCCTGGATGGAGCTCGCCGCCGATCCGCCGCGGCTCGAGGCGGCCTGGGAGCGGCTGGAGAACGGCAGGGCGTTCCTCGTCCGTCAGGCGCTCGACGCGCACAACGATCTGACCGGCCTGCGCCATGACCATCCGTCGATCGCCGAAGACGTCGAGCAGCTACGGTGGTTGCTCGCCCAAAGCCACCGCCGGGACCACACCGCCGGACCCGGCGGGTACGAGCCGCGGGAGCTGGCATCGCAATGGCGCGACCTTCTCGACCGGATCCGGGCGCTGCCCGGCCACGAACGGTTCGGGCTGCCGCCCACTGTAGGCGACCTGCGCGCGGTCGTCGGTGAACGCACAGTGGTGGCCATCAACGTCACCCCGTACGGGTGCGCCGCGCTCATTCTGACCGCGGACACGGCCGACCACGTTCCGCTGCCCGAGCTCCGGCAGGATCGACTACGTGAGCAGGCCGACCGGTTCCTCCGAGCGGTCGACCCCGGTCCCGACCACGAGTACGACGCCGACGGGGTGCGCGCGGTACTCGCGTGGTTGTGGGACACGACGATGGAGCCGGTCCTGCACGCGCTGGGGCACACCACCGCGATCGGCGCGGACGAGGCCTGGCCGCAGATCTGCTGGATGCCCACCGACGTGCTGTCGATGTTGCCGCTGCACGCGGCAGGCCACCATGACGACGACGAGGGGGACCCGGCGCGCCGGATCACCCTGGACCGGGTGGTCTCGTCGTACACGCTGACCGTCCGTTCCCTGGACCAGCGTGGCCGGCCGGACACGATCGACGGCACGGGCGTGCTCCTCGTCGGCAGCAACTCTCCCGTCGGGGACGGGTACGCGCCGCTGGCCCTCGCCGAAGCCGAGTGTGAAGCGGTGCGACGCATCCTCGGCGCCGTGCCGGAACCGCTGGTGGGCGACCGTGCCAACCCGGCAGCGGTGCTGGCCGCGCTACCCGGGACGACGATCGCGCATTTCGCCTGCCACGCCGTGGCGGACTTCGACGACCCGGCGGCCGGCTATCTGCAACTACACGACGACGTGCTGACCGTGGGACAGCTCATGAGTGCCGACGCGCCTCGGGCTTGGCTTGCGTATCTCTCCGCCTGCACCACCGGGGTCGTCTCGCCGCGGCTGCTCAACGAGCCGGTCCACCTCGCCTCGGCATTCCAGATCGCGGGTTTCGTACACACCATCGCCACCCTGTGGCCGATCTCCGACGTACTCGCACCGTTCGTGGCCTGGCATCTCTACCGCAACCTGACACGAGGGCTGCCACCCGCGGTAGCCCTGCATCACACGATCCACGCCGTGCGGAAGCGTCATCCCCACAAACCGCAGTTCTGGGCTTCACACATCCACTTCGGACCGTGAGTTGCCACGATGGACGGCCGTGGTCACGGCTCCAGCAGGCTCTGGACCGGGGCACACGCGCGGCAGGGCCAGACTCGTACGGTGCCGTCGTCATGGGTCGAGACGAGCCGCTGGCCGTCCGGGCTGAAGTCGACGGTCTCCACGGAGGCGCCGAATCCGCCGACGGTCACGGACTGCGCGGCCTCCGACGCGCGCCACAGCCGAGCGGTGCCGTCCTTTCCAGAACTGATGACCCATTGCCCATCCGGGCTGAACGACACGTGCCAGACGGGACCCTCGTGTCCTCGCAACACCATCGGCGCGCTGCCGCTCGTGACGGAATGGATCTGCACGGTGCCGTCGAAGCCGGCACTGACGACCCGTTGTCCGTCCGGGCTGAAGGCCACCGCCCATACCAGTCCCTCGTGACCGGGAAGTAGTAGTGGTTCGGCGGTGCCGGAGGCGTCCCAGATCCGTAGTGTGCCCTCCGCACCAGCGGTGGCGACCTTCCTGCCGTCCGGGCTGAAGGCGGCGTATCGGATCTCTTCGGCGACTCGATGGACCACCGGGGAACCCTGGCCGGTGAGGTCCCAGATTCGCAGGCTCCCGTCGTTGCTGACGCTGGCCAGGCGACGGCCGTCAGGGCTGAAGTCGGCGATCCACGCCTGCTTCTCGTGCCCGCGAAGCACCACAGGATCGTGTCTGCCGGCGAGGTCCCAGACTCGTACGCTGCCGTCGCGGCCGCCCGTGGCCACACTCGTCCCGTCCGGACTCACGGTGAGACCGTAGACGTCGCCGTCGTGCCGGCCGAGCACCCGAGGCTCGGCCGGTGTGGCCAGGTTCCAGACCTGTACCGTGCCGTCCTCGCCGCCACTGACCACCCGCTGCCCGTCCGGGGTGAACGCGGCGGACCAGGTGGCCTTCTCGTGGCCCCGCAGGATCAGACGATCGCTGCCCGCGTCCCAGATCCGTAGCGTGCCGTCATCGGCCGCGCTCACCAGCCGGGATCCGTCCGGGCTGAACGCCAACGCCCAGACCCGGTTGGTGTGGCCGCGCAGCACCAACGGGTCACCGGCGCCGTTGGCGTTCCAGATCCGTACGGTCAGATCGTCACTGGTGGTCGCGATCCACTGCTCGTCCGGGCTCAGCGCGAGCCCTTCCACGGTGCCCTCGTGCCCACGCAACACCACCGGGGCCGCCGATCCGGTCAGCGGCCACACCCAGGCCGTACCGTCGGTGCTGGAGCAGGCCAGGCGGGTGCCGTCCTGGCTGAACACCATCGTCCTGGTGGCCTCTCGTGGCCCGGTGAGGATCCTTCTGGTGGATCGCGCGGCCAGATCCCAGAGCCGTACCGTCGTGTCGTGGCTGCTGCTGGCCAACCGGCGCCCGTCGGGGCTGAAGGCCACACCGACAGCGACCTTCGTATGCCCACGCAGCACCACCGGTCGGCCGCCACCGTGAGCATCCCAGACCCGAACTGTGGTGTCCTCGCCAGCACTCGCGACCGACCGTCCGTCGGGGCTGAAGGCCACTCCCCAGACCGGGCCCTCGTGCCCGCGGAGGACGACGGGCCCAGCGCCTCCATCGACCTGCCAGATCCGGACGGTGCCGTCCGAGCCGGCGGTGACCAGTCGCTTCCCGTCCGGGCTGAACATCGGGCTCCAGACCTGTCCCTCGGGTCCGCCGGTGAGAGCCAGACCTGGTCCGGAGACGCCGTGCCCGGCCCAGGTCCACACCCGCACCTCGCCGTCCGCCCCGGTGGCGGCCACCCGCCTCCCGTCCGGACTGAACGCCACGCCCAATGCCTTCTTGCTGCTCATCGGCACAATCGCCTGCAGTCGGTCATCGACGGCGGCCTGGCGGAGCACCATCTCCGCACCGACGGTCGGGCGTGTGGTCAGAGCGCGTCGGGCGAGGCGCTGCGCCTGCTGCGGATCGATCCGCAGTTGGTTGTTGGCCTCGACCGTCAGCTGCCGGGAGACAGCGAGGTCTCGTTCGGCCGCCGCCCGGTCCGCTTGCACGAGCGCCACTACCGCGAGGACGCTCACCACGACAACGATTGCCGCGAGCCCGGTCAACGCCACGCTGGTCCGGCGCCGTCGGGCTGCCCGGCGCCGACTCTCTCGCGCACGGCTGGTCTCCAGAAAGTCCCGTTCCAGGTCACTGAGGTCCAGCACCTGATGTGTTGCCCAGAGCGCCAACTGAACCCCCCGATACAGGAATCCGTCCACGCGGTCGTGCCGATCCCACTCGGCGGCAGCCTCCGTCAGCCTGCGGTGCGAGCGCAGCAGCTCCCGATCTTCGGTCAGCCAGCGACGCAGCCGGGGCCATTCCTGGATCAGGGCCTCATGGGCCACCATGACGCCCTTCTCGTCCGCCGTCACCAGCCGCGCGGCTGTCAACCTGCCCAGCACCTCGGCCGCGGCCAATGGGTCTGCCCCGCCCACCAACTCGGCCAGGGGTGCCCGGCGTCGGGTGTCCTCGGTGCCGTCACCGAGGGCGGTCAGGCGCAGGAAGATGTCCCGTGCCAGCCCTCGCTGCCCCTCATCGAACTGCGCGTACACCCCTTCGGCAGTGCGGGTGATGGCGCCGTTCACACCCCCCGACTCGCGGTAGTGGGCCAGTGTGATCCGCTTGCCCTGCCGCAGGCGCGACGTCTCCAACAGCGCGTGGGACAGCAGCGGCAGCGCACTCGTCTGGCCGCCAACGTCTGCCACGGCCATCTCCACCAACGCCGGGTCCACCAGCAACCCGGCGCGCTCGGCAGGGCCGGTGATCGTCCGACGCAGATCCTTCTCGTCCATCGGGCCGATCAGCAGCTGGTGCTCGTGGAGAGCGGCCACCAGGGCCGGGTAGGCGGCACACCGACCATAGAAGTCGGCTCGCACTCCCAGCACCACGCGGACCCTGGGGACCTCCGCCGCGGCGAGCAGCGCGGCAACGAACCCCGACCGCTCCCCCTCGTCGCGACAGAGCGTGAAGAGCTCCTCGAACTGGTCCACCACGATGAGCATGGTCGATCCCGATGGACGGGCATCAAGAATCTGCTCAATCGTCGCGCGGATGCTGGCGGGCTCATCGACCAGGTGACGCTGGGCCGTGTCACGAGCCAGGTCCGGTTCACTGACGAGCTGGAACGCGAGTTCTTCGATGGGATGTTCGCCCGGCGTCATCAGCACCGTGGCCCAGGCCGGCTGACCCTTGGCGGGATTGTCGACCACTGCCGCTATCAGACCCGCTCGGAGCAGGGATGACTTTCCCGCACCGGACGGGGCGAAAACCGCGACGAACCGGAGGCGGGTGAGCATTTCCCGGAGCTGAGCCACCAGGCGCTCACGTCCGAAGAACCATTCCGAGTCTTCCGGCTGGAACGCTGCCATACCCCAATACGGCCCGCGGCTGCCCCCCACCGTCTCGGCGGACGTCATGCTTGCGATCAGACTGTGCCACCGTTGGGTCCATTCGGCCGGATCGCCCTCACAGGCGGCCACGTACGCCAGTGTCACCTGAAGGCTTGGCACGGTCTCGCCGCTGGCCGCCTTCGCCAGGGTGGTCACCGAGAAGTGCGCGCGTCGGGCCAGTTGACGGTAGGTCGGCGAACCTGCCTTCGTCCGCAGTTGGCGCAGGTCGAGCGCGAACCGCTCCAACTCGCCTGCCTCCGGGTCGAGCGGCCGCTCAGGTCTTCCCACCTTGTCCCCCGTCACAGAGTTGTTTGTCAGCCTGGCGACATGATTGGCAAACAATCCATCAGGGACTATATCTAGTTCCGTGGAAGCCGATCGACGACTGTCGGGTAGCGGCCACAGCGCAACTAGGCGCGCGGCCACGTTCGATGATCCGACGCGATCGACGACACGGAGGAGGACCGGGAGGGGGTGTGTGATGCACACCAGAAACGGCATCGGCGTTGTTACCCGCAGCACCGATCGTCGTCCTGGAATCGGGGGGTGTCACGCAATCCCGGATAGGCGAGGGGGATTTTATTCGATTACGATTTCCCTATCACTCTGGCGACCAGCTCGAGGAACAAGACCAGTTCGTTTCCGCCTCGACCGCTAGGGCGGTGCGGTGACGGGGCGGCGACGGGATCCGTCGCCGCCCTGTCAGCACCCGGAAGGGTCACTGCTCCACGGCGCGGTAGAGCCGGCTCACGGTCTCGGCCACGCAGACGGGCTTGCCGCCGCTGTCGCTCTCCACCGTGACCGTCACGACCAACTGCACACCGCCGCTGACCGGCGACACGTCGGCGATGGTGGCGGTGGCGCGTACGGCGGCGCCGACCCGCAGCGGCGCGGGGAAGCGCACCCGGTTCAGCCCGTAGTTGACGCCCATCGCCACCCCCTCGACCCGGTAGAGCCCGCCGGCCAACGCCGGCAACAGCGACAGGGTGAGGTACCCGTGGGCGATCGTCCCGCCGAACGGCCCCGCCGCGGCTCGGACCGGGTCGAGATGGATCCACTGGTGGTCGTCGGTGGCGTCGGCGAAGAGGTCGACGCGGCTCTGCTCGATGCGCTGCCACGGACCGGGCCCGAGGCTCTCGCCGGTCGCGGCGGCCAACTCCTCGAACGAGGTGAAGACTCTCATGCCGGATCTCCCTACAGCTAGAAGGCGTTGACGCCGGTGAGCGCGCGGCCGATGAGGAGTTGCTGAATCTGACTGGTGCCCTCGTAGAGGGTGGCCACCCGGGCATCGCGTAGGTACTTGCCGACCGGATACTCGTCGATGTAGCCGTACCCACCGAAGACCTGGACCGCGTTGTTGGCCGCGCGGACGGCGGCCTCACTGGCGAAGAGCTTGGCCATCGACGCCTCGGTGGCGAACGGCTGGTCGCGGTCGATCAGATCGGCCACCTGCCACACCAGTAAGCGGGCGGCGGCGGTGTCCACAGCGATGGCGGCGAGCAGTTGTTGGACGAGCTGGTGCCCGGCGATCGGTTTGCCGAACTGGGTGCGCTGCCCGGCGTAACCGACCGCCGCGTCGAGGCAGCCCTGGGCGATGCCGACGCAGCCGGCGGCCACCGACATCCGACCCTTGGCGAGGGTGGCCAGGGCCAGCCGGAATCCGGCGCCCTCGGCCCCGAGGCGGGCCGTGTCGGGCACGCGCACCTCGTCGAAGCCCAGCTCGCCGGTGGCCTGACCGCGCAGGCCGAGCTTGCCGTGGATCTCCCGCCGGGTCAGCCCCGGGCTGTCGGTGGGCACCAGGAACGCGCTGATTCCTCGGTGCCCGGGGCCGCCGGTGCGGGCGAAGACCAGCGCGACGTCGGCGGTGGTGCCGTTGGTGATGAACGTCTTCGTGCCGGTGAGCAGCCAGTCGGTGCCGTCGCGGACCGCACGGGTGCGCAGGGCGGCCGCGTCCGAGCCGCTGTCCGGCTCGGTCAGCGCGAAGCAGCCGAGTGCGCTGCCGGCGCAGAGCCTCGGTAGCCACTCGGCGCGCTGTTCCGCGCTCCCGTGCGCGGCGATCGACTTCGCGACCAGGCCGAGGGAGACCGAGACGATGCCGCGCACCGCCGAGTCGCCCCGGCCCAGTTCCTCAAGGACCAGGCAGTACGCGAGGTGGTCGCCGCCGGAACCGCCGTCGGTCTCGGCGATGGTCAGCCCCAGGAAGCCCAGGTCACCGAGCATGCCGACGATGGTGGGGTCGACTGATTCGCGGCGATCCCAGGCGGCCGCGTGCGGCAGCAGCTCGCGGTCGGCGAACTCGGCGGCCAGCTGGCGGACCGCCGCCTGCTCGGCGGAGAGGGTGAGGTCCATGACGCTCAAACTAGCGGTGATAGTTAAACGCGTCCAGACCGGACGTTCACCGGTCGGAGGCCAGACCGACGTGCCGCTCGGCGGTGAACGCGCGGGCCAGCTCGGTCCGCGAACGGATGCCCAGCCGATGGAACACGTTGCGCAGGTGGTGGTCGACAGTGCGGGTGGAGAGGAACATCCGGACGGCGATCTCCCGGTTGGTGGCGCCCTCGGCGACCAGCTCGGCGATCCGCAGTTGCTGGCCTGTCAACAACCGCGCCGCGGGCAAGTCCGGCGGACCGATCGACTCCCCGGCCGCCCGCAGCTCCGTGGTGGCCTGCTCGGCCCAGCACTCCACCCCGAGCAAACTGAACATCTCGCGGGCCTGGTGCAGGTGCGTGCGCGCGTCGCGAGGGCGTCGACTGCGGCGCAGCTCCTGGCCGAAGAGCAGTTCGGTGCGGGCCCGCTCGAACGTGCCGGCCTCGGTCGGGTGCAGGCGCAGCGCCGCCTGGAAGTCCCGCTCCGCCTCGGCACCGCCCCGGGGGGCGAGCAGTGCGTGACACCGCGCGGACAGGGCCCGGCGCAACGGGCTCGCGGTGCTGCTGGCCCACCTGTCGAACGCGGCGAGCGCGGCCGTCGCCGCCGGCCGGTGCGCCAGGTGCGCCGCCGCCTCCACCAGGTACGGGGTCGCCATCACCTGCACGAGGACCTGCCCCCGACGCGTGCCGAGCCGAGCCAGCGACGCCAACCGCTCCGCGGCCTCGGCGTGCCGACCGTCGACCAAATCGAGCACCGCCAGGGCCCACGCGGCGAGCGCGTGCGGGCGGCTGCCCGGCGTCGGAGACTCGCCGATCTCGCGGATCCGCCGCAGGCTGGTCTCCCGATCGGCCCGGATCGCGGCGAGGACGGCGAGCATGCCCAGGTGGACGTTGGCGCAGTTGACCTGCCCGGTCGCCCGGGCGACGCGCAGCCCGTCGCGGGAGGTCTCCGCCGCCGCCTCGTGTCGGCCCAGCCAGTACTCGGCGACCGCCCGCAGCTCCAACGCCCGCGACAGCATGGACAGCTCACCCCGTTCCCGGGCCAGCTCGACGGCACGCTCGGCGAGCCGGTGAGCCGCGCCGTCCACGGCCACCAGCAGTCCGGCCGCCGCGGCGCAGCTGAGCGCGGTGGGGGTCAACGCCCAACCGGTCAGCCGGTCGCCCAGCACCACGGCGCGGCGCAGCGCGGGCCCGGCTCGCTCGTGGTCGCCCCGCAGGGTCGCCGCCACCCCGGCGATCAGGCACCCCATGACCTCCAGGGCCGGCGGGTCGTCCGGGCGCCGCAACGGCAGTGCCCGCCGGCCGACCTCGGCGTACCGGTACTGGTCGCCGGTGAAGCAGACCGCCTCGCCGGCCCGCACCAGCCCGGTCAACGCCAGGGCGCGGTCGGTGCCGTCCACCGCCGCGGCGGAGGCCAGCAGAGTGGCAGACGCACTCGACGCGGTGCCGCAGCGCAGCTCCAGCTCGCCGCGGAGCAGGTCGGCACGGCCTCGGACGACCGGGTCGACGCAGACCGCGCGCAGGCGGTCGAGCAGCAGCCGGGCCTCGTCGGGTTGCCCCCCGGCCCAGGCGTATCGGGCGGCGGCCAGCAGACGGGCGGCGGTCAGCCTCGGCCGGTCGCTCAGTTCGGCCGCCCACCGAAGGGCCACCGAGGCGGCGGCCCAGCCGTCGGATCCGCCGACCGCCGCCTGTTCCAGCTCGGCGGCGAGGACCGGATCGGAACCCGCCGTCGCGGCGGCGAGGTGCATCGCCCGGCGCAGCCGCTGCCCGTCCGCGACCAGCACCTCGGCGAGCAGTCGGTGCGCCGCGCGGCGCTCCGCGAGCGGCGCGCTGGCCGCGATCATCGTGCGCACCAGCGGCTGCGGAAAGGTGACGCCTCGTTGCTCGACGCGCACCAGGCCGGCGACCTCCGCCGGGGCGAGCGCCTCGACCTCGGCGCCGGCAGCCGCCGCGGCCCGGATCAGGGTGCCCGGCTCGCCGTCCTCGTCGAGCGCGGCGAGCAACAGCACCCGTCGGGTTTCCGGGGGCAGCCGGTCCAGCCGGGCTCGGTACGCGCGACCCAGCGCTCCGTCCGCCGGTGGCGCTGCCGGCAGCGACTCCTCACCCCGCCACTGCCCCGCGGTGAGCACATCGGCGAGGTCGACCAGGGCCTGCGGATTGCCGCCGCCGATAGTGGCCAACGCGGTCAGGGCCGACGCGGCTGGCCGGTCGGGGAGCCGGTCGACGCCCTCGCGCCCGGACAGCCGATCGAGTCGATCGGTGAGGACGGCGCGGCTCTCGTGCTCGGTCAGCGCGCGCAGCCGGTGTGCCGGTATCCCGTCGAGGTTGGCGGTGACGTCCGCGCTGAGCAGGACGGCGAGCGGCAGGTGCCGCAGTCGGCGGGCCACGAACGCCAGCACCTGCGCGGTCTGCGGGTCACCTCGGTCGATGTCGTCCATGGTGGCGAGCAACGGCCGGTCCCGGGCGGCGGCGGCGAGCAGCCCGAGCACCGCCATCGACAGGGTCAACTGCCGGTCGGCCGGGCAGCTCTCCCCGGCCAGTGCGCGCCGCAGCAGTTGGCGCTGCTCGCCGGGGAGCCCGGCGGCCCGGTCGAGCACCGGGTCGACCAGGCGTTGCAGGCCGGCGTACGGCAGGGCGGCCTCCTCGGCGAGCCCGCTGCCGGCCAGCACCGTGCAGTCACTCTCGGCGTGCCGATGGGCGTAGCCGAGAACTGCCGTACGGCCCGATCCGGGCTCTCCGCGCAACAGCAGGGCACCGCCGGCGTTGGTCATGCCGTCGAGCAGGCTCCGGACAGCCCGGCACTCGTCGTCCCGGCCACGCAGCACGGTTAGTTGCACTCTTGATGCAGTAACCATGCCTGCCAGTGTTACCCATCGGAAACCGAATGGAAAGAGGGGTCGATATCGGGCCGGGCCGGAATCAGTCGGGCGCGACCTCGGCCAGCAGGGCGCCCACGGTCCGGGCCATCACCGCGCGGGCCTGGTCCACGCCGAGACCGAGCCCGTAGCGCAGCATCGACCAGGCCTGCCAGGTGCTCGCCGCCACCAGGGCGTTGAGCAACTGCTCCCGTCCCGCCCCGGCCTCGGCCAGCTCGACGGCGAAGAGCTCCTCGACCTCGTCGCGGACCCGTTCGATGTGCTTGAGACGGTTGCGGTGCAGCTGTTCGGAGACCGGCTCACGCATCTGGGCGGCCCGCGCCGACGACGCGATGAGCTGGAGCAGTCGAGCCCGCTGCCGGCAGTACGCGTCGACCCGCTTCGCCAACGGCAGGCCCGGTGAGATCGGCCGGTAGGCGGCGTCCTGCTGGCGGAGCACCTCCGCGCCGCTGGCCTCGAAGAGCGTCTCCATGTCCTTGAAGTTGGTCCAGAGGGTGCGCAGCGAGATGCCCGCCCGCTCGGCGATGCGCTCCCCGGTCGGACGCAGGTCGCCCTCGGAGATGAGCGCGAGGTGCGCCTCGACGATGGCCGCGCGGGTGCGCTCGGCGCGGGCGGTGCGCCCGTCGACCCGGCCCGCCACATCGACTGCGTCCATCCGCCCTCGCCCCCTCACCGCCACGGCGTCCCCCGACGCACCGCCGAGTCTAGACAGCCGTTGATCAGCGGCTCCGGACGCTCCGCCGACGCCGTCATCCGACCCTGCCGGTCAGCGAGACGCCGCCGTCGCAGACGATGGTCTGCCCGGTGATCCAACTGGCGTCGTCGGAGGCCAGGAAGGCGACAGCGCCCGCCACGTCCGACGGCAGACCGAGGCGTCCGAGCGGGTACCGTGCGGCGACCTCGGCCTCCCGCCCGTCGTAGAGGGCGGCGGCGAAGCGGGTCTTCACCACGCCGGGGGCGACCGCGTTGACCCGGACCGTCGGCCCCAGTTCCACGGCGAGGCTGGCGGTGAGGTGGTTGAGCGCGGCCTTGCTGACCCCGTAGCAGGCGATTCCGGGCGACGGGCCGAGCCCGGCGATCGACGAGACGTTGACGACGCAGCCGCCTCGCTGGCTCATGCCGGCGGCGCAGACCTCCTGCACCCAGCCGAGCGCCGCGACAACGTTCACGTCGAGGATCTTGCGGGCCGCGGCCAGGTCCAGCTCGACCAGCGGGCCGTGCACCGGGTTGATGCCGGTGTTGTTGACCAGCAGATCCACCGGCCCGAACGCCGCGCCGACCTGGCTCACCGCGGCGGCCCGATGCTCGGGATCGTCGGCCCGGCCCGGCACCGCGAGGGCGTGTGCCGGACCGCCCAGGGTGGCGACCGCCTCGGCCAGCCCTTCGGGGCGGCGGGCGGTCACGCCCACCCGCGCGCCTTCGGCGACGAGGCGTTGGGCGATGGCCAGACCGATCCCGCGACTGGCGCCGGTGACGATGGCGACCCGGTCCGCGAGTCGGCCCGAATATGCATTCACGGTGCAGATAGTAAGAGCGTCTATCGGTATCGGTCAACGCCTGCGGCGATCGAGCGGCAGACCGCTCCGGCAGCACGCGCGCAGCAGTCCGACCGGGCGTGGTCAGGGGAACCACGCCCGGTCGGACGTCGGGGCTGCGGGGCCTCAGGAGACGGTCGGCACCCCGTTCGCCGGTGGCGCGGCCGGGGTGGCGGTGTACTCGTTGACCGCCCCATCCGCCTCGTCGGTCTCGTACGCCGGCCCGAAGTAGCTCTGCACTCCCCCACTCACCCGGCTCAACCGCTGGCCGCCGTACCCGGAGTGGTCAGTGGCGGAGAAGCGCAGCGGCACCAGCCCGGGGCCCTGGAAGCCGCCCTTCTGCACGGCCTCCAGCACCTTCTCCCGGGTGAGGTCCTTGCCGGCGGCGAGCAGTGTCTGCACGAAGAGGTAGCCGACCGACATGCCGTAGACGGTGTTGCCGTCGAACGGCGCGTCCCCGTTGTGCTCCTTGTTGATCTTGGTGAAGAGCTGGACCCACGGGTTCGCCGTGTCGTTCTGCATCGGCAGGTAGTTGGTGCCGACCATTCCCTCCAGCAGCGGCGCCGCGGCGCCGAGTTGCTTGGCCAGGGTCGGGTGGTCGGCGCCGACGTTGGAGACCAGCCACTGCGGCTTGAAGCCCAGCCGGGCCGCCGTGCCGACGGACAGCGCGGTGAAGCCGGGCACTGTGGCGAGCACGACGACCTGGCAGCCGGCCGCCTTGAACGCGCCGATCTGCGGCGCCACGTTGGTGTTGCTGGTGACGTACGTCTGCTTGACCGCCACGGCACCGGCGCCGAGCACCTTCTCCACGCCGGCCAGGCTGTCCCGGCCGAAGTCGTCGTCCTGACCGAGGAAGCAGACCTTCTGCCCGGCCAGGTTCGTCTTCGCGTAGTTGGCGAGGATCTTGCCCTCGACCGTGTAGTCCGGGTTGAACCCGAACGTGCCCGGGTACTTGTCCGGCTGGTCCCAGCTGCGGCTGCCGGAGGCGACGAAGAGGTCGGGCACCCGGTTGCTCTTGAGGAAGTCGAGCACACCGGTGTGCGTCGGCGTGCCCAGACCATTGAGGACGGCGAAGACCTTGTCTTGGAGGACGAGCTGACGGACCACCTGCTGGGTGTTCGCCGGGTTGTAGCCGTCGTCCATGATCTTGTAGGTGATCGTGCGGCCGTGCACTCCGCCGTTGGCGTTGACGTAGTCGAAGTAGGCCTTCGTCGCCGGGGCGATCTTCGAGTAGCCGGCCGAGGCCGGGCCGGTCAGCGGCATGTGGGTGCCGACGACGATCTCGGTGTCGGTGACGCCCGGCACCGACGCACCGCCGGAGCCGGGGCCGTCGTCGCCGCTACAGCCGGCTGCGGTGATGAGCAGGGCAAGGGTGCTGGCGATCGCGAGGCCGCGATGCGCTTTACGGTGCATGGGAAACACCGACCTTTCTCGGTCCGGTTTTCTGTGGGGAACGGTGTGGTGGTGGGGCGCCCGGCCGAGGCCGGACCGAGGACAGCTCAGGAACGCCGGGTCGGCCGCCTGGCCAGCAACGCCCGGCCGAGACGCGACAGCAGACCCTGCACACCGCCGGGGGCGGCGATCATGACGACGATCAGGGTGAGACCGAAGATCGCCAGGGGGAGGTTGCCCTCCAGCCGCTGCGCCACAGCGGGCGAGAGCGTGAGCATCTCGGTCACCGAGTGGGTCAGATCGGGCAGGGCGACCAGCAGGACGGCCCCCCACAGCGCACCGGTCAGTCGACCCAGGCCACCGATCACCACGGCCATCAGCAGGAACAGCGACAGGGTCAGCGAGAACGCGCCGGGTGAGACGCTTTGCGCGAGCACCGCCAGCAGCGCACCGCCGAGCCCGGCGGTGGCGGCGCTGACCACGAACGCGAGGACCTGGGTGCGGGCCACGTGGATGCCGGCCAGACGGGCCGCCACCTCGTCGTCGCGGACCGCCCGGAAGGTACGCCCGTACCGGCTGCGGATCAGGTTCGCCAACAGCAGCAACGCGAGCAGGGTGGCCGCGCCGGTGACCCAGAGCTGCCACCGCTCGTACGGGAAGTACGGGCCGAGCGACAGCGGTGGCGGCTCCACCGGCACCGACAGCCCCTGCTCTCCGTTGAACACGCCGTCGAAGGTGACCGCCAGCGCCGGCACCACCACTGCCACCGCGAGGGTGACCCCGGCCAGATAAGGGCCGCGCAGCCGGGCCGCCGCCACACCGACCACCGCGCCGACCGCGACGGTGCTGACGATCGCCGCAGCCAACGACAGCGGCAACAGCCAGCCGCCGGTCATCCCCCGGTCGGCGAACGCGGTCTGGCACAGCGCCACCGTGTAAGCCCCGGTGGCCATCAGCGCGCCGTGTCCGAGCGACAGTTGACCGTTGAGCCCGGTGAGGACGGTCAGCCCGGCGGTCGCGCAGAGGTAGGCCGCCACCGTGGCGAGCTGGAAGTTGCGGAACGGCTCGACGGAGTAGCTGACCGCCACCAGCAGCAGCCCGGCGGCCGCCACCACGGCGAGGTGGCGCAGCAGTGTGGAGCCGCGTCGGCTGTCGACCGGTCGGCCGCCCGGGTCGTCGAGCTGCTCCCTCGGCGGCACTGCCGCCCTCGTGGCGCTCACACCCGCCTCGCCGCGACCGGGGCGAACAGCCCACCGGGCCGGACCAGCAGCACCGCCAGCAGCAGGACCAGCACCGCGAGCGGGGTGAGGTCACTGCCGGCGTAGCCGCTCACGTAGGAGAGCAGCAACCCCACCACCAGCCCACCGACCACCGCCCCCGGTGGACTGTCCAGCCCGCCGACCACCGCCGCGGTGAACGCCGAGACGAACACCAGGTCCATCGCGTGCGGGTGCAGGCCCAGCTCGGTCGGTAGGACCAGCATGGCGGCCAACGCGCCCACCCCGGAGGCGAGCGCCCAGCCGAGGGTCAGCATCCCACCGACATTGACCCCGAGCAGCCGGGAGACCTCCGGAGCGAAGGCCGCCGCGCGCATCCGCAACCCCACCGGGGTACGCGCGAACATCCAGGCCAGGCCACTGACCACCACGCCGATCGTGGCGAAGACGAACAGGTCGTACGGGGACAGCACGGCGACCCCGCCCACGGTGAGGGCGGACCGGCTGAACGGGGCCTCGGCGGGGCGGAACTCGCTGCCGTACACCATGCCGAGCACGGCCTGGATCAGCAGCACCAGCCCGAGCGCGACGATCACCGGGTTGAGCGGTGAGGCGTGGTCGACGTGCCGCATCACCACCCGGTCCACCAGCGCACCGAGCAGCAGGCCGGCGACGATCGCGACCACGAAGCCCAGCCAGTAGGAACCGGTAGCGGTGCTGACCGTGTAGGCGACGTACGCGGCGGCGACGGCCATCGCCCCCTGGGCGAAGTTGACGACCCGCGCCGCCCGCCAGATGAGCACCAGGGCCAGCGCGAACGCGGCGTACACCGCGCCCCGGGACAGGCCGTCGACGGTGAGGAAGACGAAGCGGTCCAACAGTCCTCCCTCCGGGGGACGAGATGGTGGTGGTCAGAAACCGAGGTACGCGTGGCGCAGGTCGACGTCGTCGCGTAGCTGCACCGCCGGGGCGGCGATCACCACCCGACCGAGGGACATCACGACGCCCTGGTCGGCGACGGCGAGCGCGCTGCGCACGTTCTGCTCGACCAGCAGGACGGTCAGCCCGGTCCGGTCACGCAGTTGGCGGAGCAGGGCCATGGTCCGGGCGACCACCCGTGGCGCCAGGCCGAGCGACGGCTCGTCCAGCAACAGCAGACGGGGGCGGCCGACCAGGGCCCGACCGAGCGCGAGCATCTGCCGCTCGCCGCCGGAGAGCTGGTGACCGAGGTGCCGGCGGCGTCGGGCCAGCGGCTCGAAGAGCTGGTAGACCTCGTCGAGGGCCCGCCCGGCGTCGGCCCGGTCGCGCCGCCACAGGCCGCCCAGCCGCAGGTTCTCGTCGACGGTCAGCTCGCTGATCACGCCCCGGCCCTCCGGGACGTGCGCCATGCCGCGTCGGACGAGCTGCTCCACCGGCGTACCGCGAAGGTCCTCACCGGCCAGCAGGACCTGGCCGGCGGCCGGGCGGATCATGCCGGAGAGCGCGCGCAGGAGGGTGGTCTTGCCGGCGCCGTTGGCGCCGACGACAGCGGCGATCGTGCCGGCGGGGATGGTGAGGTCGATGGCCCGCAACACGGGCGCGGCGCCGTAACCGGCGACCAGCCCTCGCACGACGAGAAGGTCGGTGCCGCTCATGGGGAGACCTCCTCCTCGACTGTGGCACCGAGGTACGCGTCGGTGACCGCCGGGTCGTCGCGGATCTCGTCCGGGGTGCCGGCGGCGATGACCCGGCCGAAGTCGAGGACCACGAGTTCGTCGCAGACGGCCATCACCAGGTCCATGTGGTGCTCGACCAGGAGCACGGCGCAGGGGTCGGTGTCCCGTCGGGGCAGTTGCCGGACCAGCTCCGCCAGCTCGGCGATGTCGTCCGCCCCGAGGCCACCGGCCGGCTCGTCGAGCAGGAGCAGCCGGGGCCGGGCGGCGAGCGCGCGGGCCAGGGCGACCCGCTGGCGTACGGCGAAGGGCAGGGTGGTCGGCGCGGCTCCGGCGTGCTCGGCGATGCCCAACTCGTCGAGGATGGCCAGCGCGTCCCCGCGCAGCCGGCGCTCGTCGCGGTCGCTGGCCGGCAGCCCGAGCAACGCCGGGACGAAGCCGGCACGGGCGGTGTGCGAAGCGCCGGTCATCACGTTCTCCAGCACGCTCAGCCCGGCGAAGAGGCCGGTGCCCTGGAGGGTCCGGGCGATGCCGAGCCGGGTCAGCCGGTGCGGCCGTGGCCGCAGCGGCCGGCCGTCGAGGGTGAGTGAACCCGTCTCCGGTGCGACGAAGCCGCAGATCACGTTGAACAGCGTGGTCTTGCCGGCGCCGTTGGGCCCGATGACGCCGACCACCCGGTTGGGTGGCACCCGCAGGGACACGTCGTCGAGGGCGGTGAGGCCGCCGAAACGGACGCCGATGTGGTGCAGTTCGAGGCCGCGCTCCATCACCCATCCCTCTGTCGTGGCGGGTGTTTATTTACACTCGCAGTGTACGTTTCTCGGGTTTGGCGTCAAGACCTTCAATGGCCCTTTACGCACGTGGACGGGGCGGCCGCCAGCGGCGACCGCCCCGTGACCGCCGTCAGGCGCTGGGACAGGTGTTGCGGTACTCCTGGATCTGCGAGCCGCTCGGGCCGGGGCAGAGGAACTGCTCGTAGCGGGTGTCGTCGTCGACGAACCGCTTCAACCAGGCCACCATCTGCCGCGCGGTCGGCGTGTTGGTGCTCTGCGGGAAGAAGTGGCTCGCCCCGTTCAGCTCCAGGTACGCCTTCTCGGCGGAGGCCGGGATGCTGTTGTAGAAGGGCACCGAGTGCGACGAGACCGGCGCGACGCTGTCGCTCTCCCCGCCCACGATCAGCGTGGGCACCCGCAACTCGGACCAGCTCTTGTCCGTGTTCCACGGCGCCAGTGGCACCGCGGCCTGCAAGGACGGCCGCGACGAGGCCGCCTCCAGGCTGCCCCCGCCACCCATGGAGTGACCGGCCACAGCAAGTCGACTGCTGTCGATCCGGGTCCGCACCGAGCTGCGCTGGGTGAGGTAGTCGAGCGCGGCGAGGAGCTGCCGACCCCGGCTGGCCGGCTGGTCCAGCCGACTGTTGGTCTCGATGCCGATCACCACGAAGCCGTGCGAGGCGATGCGCGGTCCGAGCCAGCTGATGCTGGACCAGGCGGCGGTGTAACCGGGCGAGATGGCGATGGCGCCGAAGGTGCCCTCGCTGGTGCTGGTCGGGTAGTAGATGACGCCGCCGCCGAAGCCGGTGACGCTCAGCGAGGACACGCTCTGCGAGGACGTCGCGAACGGGCCGCGGCTTGCCTCCAGGATCGCTGTGGTCGGGGCGGGGCCCCTGTCGTACGGGCCGGCGGCCTGGGCGGCGCCGGGGGATCCGGCCAGGATGCCACCGGCGGCCAGGACGGCGGCCAAGGCGAGCCGGGTGGCGCGGGCTGCGACGGAACGGGGACGGGTGGTGGTTGGTGAGGACACGTCGGGCACTCCCTAAAGTCGAGGGATATCGACGTATGTCAGTTTTGGCTGCTTGGCCGATCCCGGCATCGGCGAAATCACCAGTCCCGGCGCAGGATGCCGAGATGAGTCGTGTTTCGACCCTCTGACCTGGGGTAGCAGGGCAGGCGCCGGCCCGCACACGCGCCATGGAGAGGTTCATTCAGTGGATTCCAGCAAGCCCGCCGAGGCAGTCAAGAACGTCGTGAAGACCGCCTCAGGAAAGATCGCCGACGCCCTCACCCCGGACATCCCCGGTGCGCCGGGGAGCGCGCCACCGCCGCTCGAGGAGCCGACGACGCCGCACGACCCGCTGCCGCCGAAGCCGGAACAGGGGGCACCGCAGACGCGCACGCCAACCGGCGCGCAGACCGGCGCGCCGACGATCGCGAACGGTCAGCAGGGGGCCTACCTCACGACCGCGAACGGGGCGCGGCTGCGCGACACCGACCACTCGCTCAAGGCCGGCCCGCGCGGCCCGGTGCTCCTGCAGGACCACCACCTCCGCGAGAAGATCACGCACTTCGACCACGAGCGCATTCCGGAGCGTGTGGTGCACGCCCGAGGCGCCGGCGCGCACGGGGTGTTCACCGCGTACGGCACCGCCGAGGCCGTCACCAGGGCCGGCTTCCTCAAGAAGGGACGCGAGACCGACGTCTTCGTCAGGTTCTCCACGGTGCTCGGTTCGCGGGGTTCCGCCGACACCGTCCGCGACACCCGTGGCTTCGCCACGAAGTTCTACACCGACGAGGGCACCTTCGACCTGGTCGGCAACAACATCCCGGTCTTCTTCATCCAGGACGCCATCAAGTTCCCGGACATCATCCACGCCGGCAAGCCGCACCCCGACCGGGAGATCCCGCAGGCGCAGAGCGCCCACGACACCTTCTGGGACTTCGTGTCGCTGCACACCGAGGCGCAACACCACACCATCTGGAACATGTCCGACCGGGGCATTCCGCGCTCGTACCGGACGATGGAGGGCTTCGGCGTGCACACCTTCCGCCTCGTCAACGAGGCCGGGGAGACGGTGCTGGCCAAGTTCCACTGGAAGCCGAAGCTGGGCGTGCACTCGCTGACCTGGGAGGAGGCCCAGCTGATCGGCGGCATCGACCCGGACTTCCACCGCCGCGACCTCTACGACGCCATCGAGGCCGGCGCGTACCCCGAGTGGGAACTGGGCATCCAGGTCTTCCCGGACACTCCGGAGGAGACCTTCGCCGGCATCGACCTGCTGGACCCAACGAAGATCGTGCCGGAGGAGTTGGCCGAGGTGCAGCCCATCGGGCGGCTGGTGCTCAACCGGACGCCGACGAACTTCTTCGCCGAGACCGAACAGGTCGCCTTCCACCTCGGTCACCTGCCCCCGGGCATCGACGTCACCAACGACCCGCTGTTGCAGGGCCGGCTCTTCTCGTACGTCGACACGCAGCTCACCCGGCTGGGCGGGCCGAACTTCACGCAGATCCCGATCAACCGCCCGCACGCCGCCGTGAACGACATGCTGCGCGACGGCTTCCACCAGCACGCCGTGCACGCCGGCGTCGCGCCGTACCGACCGAACTCGCTCGACGGCGGCAACCCGTTCCCCGCCGGGGACGCCGAGCACGCCTTCGTCGACGTGCCGGTCACTGTCGCGCAGGCGCCGAAGGTACGCGCGAACCCGGCCTCGTTCGACGACCACTACAGCCAGGTCCGCCTGTTCTGGCTGAGCATGTCGCCGGTCGAGAAGGAACACATCATCCGGGCGTACACCTTCGAGCTGGGTAAGTGCTACCACCAGGCGATCAAGGAGCGTCAGCTGCGGAGCCTCGCCAACATCGACCCGGTGCTGTGCGAGCAGGTCGCCACCGGCCTGGGCCTGCCCGCACCCCAGCCGACAGTGCCGCTCCCCGACGTCACGCCCAGCCCGGCGCTGTCGCAGGTCGGTCGGGAGTGGCCGAGCGACGGCCGGATGGTCGGGATCGTCGTCGACCCCTCCGGCGACCTGGACGGCGTCGACGAGGTCCGCCGGGCCGTGTTCAGCGCCGGCATGGTGCCGCTGCTGATCGCCCCGCACGGCGGCATGGTGGGCGACCTGTCGGTGCAGCGCACCTTCGCCACCGGCCGATCGGTCGAGTTCGACGCGGTCCTGCTGGCCGGAGCGCCGGCGCCCGCACCGGATGCCCTACCGGCCCGCGACGCCAAGGCGGGCACGCCGGAACCGGCCACCGTGGACCCCCGCGTGCTGCTGCTCGTCGAGGAGTGCTGGCGGCACGCCAAGGCGATCGGTGCCTGGGGCGCAGGTGTCACGGTGCTGGAGCAGGCCGGCGTCGCCGGCACCCCGGGCGTCGTGGCGGCGGGCTCGGGCGCCGAGGCCCTGACCGCGGTGCAGCAGTTGATGGCCGCGCACCGCGTCTGGGAGCGGTTCCCCGCAGCGGTCGCCTGACCCAACCACCGACGAGGGCCGTCCTCCGTGTCACCAGGAGGACGACCCTCGTCGGTGTCCGGGCGCTATCGCCGGGTCCACTGCAGATGGCTCGTGCCGGCGCTACAGCTGCGCTGCTCGATCATCGCGCCGTTCGCGGTGCTCTGGCCGACAGTGCCCAGGCACAGTCCGCTGTGCGCGTTGACGAGTTGCCCGGCCTCGTTCAGTGTGAACTGTTGCGCCGGGGTCGTGTTGCAGGTGGTGAGCTGGATCGCCGCTCCGGCGTCGCTGGACGCGGACAGCACGTCCAGGCAACGCCCACCCAACTGCATGCTCCGGTCCGAGCGCATCGCCCAGAGCTGGTGGGAGGCGCGGTCGTCCCGGCAGTCCCAGATCCCGAGCCGGACCGGGTCGGGTGATTCCGGCGCGCTGACGTCCAGGCACCGCTTGCTCGCCACCCCGACGAGCCGGCTGCCCGACCGCGTCGGGGGCACGCTCGGGGTCGGTGACACTCGACGGTCCGGCGTGGCCGACGGGGTGGCCCCACCCGCCGTCGACGCCGGCCGGAAACCCGCGGTGATCTCCCGGAACGCGTCCGTCCCGGCGACCGCCCAGGCGGACTCGGGTGTCAACCAGGCGATGCTGTAACCCTGACGCTTCTCCGTCGTGAAGGTGCGCTGGCGCCCGCGCATCGCGGTGCCCGCCTCGCTGGTGTAAACCCACTCCAGGTCGGCGGCCTTGAGCTGGTAGTTGACGGCGAGCAGCTCGACCCGGCGGTAGTCGCGGTACCGCTCACCGACGGCCGGGCCGGCCAGTTCGGCCAACGGGTCGGTGCGCGGCGAGTCGGTCTGGCTGACGACCAGCATCCGTTCGCCGCCCGGCTCGTGCAGTTCGACCCGCTGCCCGCGCCGGACGATCTGCCAGTCGCGCGGCGCCGGCATCGAGAAGCCGCTGCCGTCCCGGTAGACCGACCACGAGATCGGTCGGAGCGCAGCGGTCGTCGATGCGGCACCGGGCGTCGACGGCGCACCCGGCACTGCGGCGTCCACCAACTCGGCCCCTCCCCCGGCCGGCCGCGACGCACGGCGGGTGGCCAGCGGAACCCCGACCGCCAGGCCGAGCGCGACCACTGCCGCGAGGCCACCGAGAAGCCAGGTCCGCCGTCGGCGGGCCGGTCCCCGACCGGCACGATCCGCTGCCACCGGGGCCGACGACTGGGGTACGTCGGACGCGTCGATCGGATGGGCCGTGATCGCCGTTGACGCGGCGGGCGCCGGACGCCACATCACCGCGATGGGCGGCCGGGGTGTGCCGTCCAGCGCCGCCCGGAGCAACTGCTCGGCCGCGTCGGCGTCCATCCGCTCGGCCGGGTCCTTGCGCAGCAGACCGGCCAGCACCGGCGCGAGCGGTCCCGCCCGTCGCGCCGCGGGCGGCGGCTCGGTGACCAGAGCGGTGAGGCTCATCAGACTCGACGGCCGGGCGTACGGCGACTGGCCCTCGACGGCGGCGTACAGGGTCGCGCCGAGCGACCAGAAATCCCCCTCCGGACCCACAGTGCCCCGCATGGCCCGTTCGGGAGAGACGTACGCGGGCGAGCCGAGCACCACACCGCTGAGGGTGAGGTTCACGTCCTCGACGGCGGTGGCCAGGCCGAAGTCGGTGAGCACGATCCGGTCGTCCGCGCCGACGAGGATGTTCGCCGGTTTGACGTCGCGGTGCATGATCCCGGCGCGGTGGGCGGCGCGCAGCGCGCCGAGCACGGCCAGCCCGATCTCGGCCGCCCGCACCGGCGGGACGGGACCGTCGGTGGTGATCGTGTCGTGCAGCGAACGGGACGGCACGTACTCCATCACGATCTGCGGGTCGCCGTCGGCGCTCAACAGCACATCGAAGACCCGGACGACGTTGACGTGGTCGAGTTGCGCGATTACCCGGGCCTCCCGAAGTGAGCGGACCCGCAATTCCTGTCGCGCCTCAATGGTCAGGCCGGGGGGCGGAACGATTTCCTTGATGGCGACGTCCCGTTGCAGCATTCGGTCGCGGGCTTTCCACACTCGACCCATTCCGCCCTGGCCGATGAGCTCGACGACGTCATACCGATCGGTAACAAGAAGCGGCAACATCTGCGACACCCGGAGAGGCTACCTGGCACGTCGTCGAACAATTTCCGGCAGTAGAAGCGAACCACCGTATGTGATTCGGCTCATCCTCGCCGGCAACGTCGTTTGTGGAGCCACAGACGGCGCGGGCGCACCGTTGAGCCACCAGGAATTGGCTATGTGTTCACGGTGGCACCCGCGCCGGTCGAGGCGGGCTCAGTCGATGTCGGCCAGCCGGGGCAGCACCTCGTCACCGAGCCGCCGGGCGAACTCGATCGGGTCCCGATCCGGCGTCACCTGCACCTCGCTCACCCCGAGCGCGGCGTACTCGGACACCTCGGCGAGGAACGCGTCGGTGTCGTCCAGCGGCGCCTGGGCGGCGACCACCGTCTTCTCGATGGTGTCGTAGTCGCGGCCCTCGGCGGCGCAGTGCCCGCGCAGCACATCCAGCTTGCGCGCGACGTCGTCGCTACCGCCGCGGCCGAACAGGTTGCAGGCGTCGGCGTACCGGGCCACCAGCAGCAGGGTCTTCTTCTCGCCGCCACCGCCGATCATGATGGGCGGTCGCGGGCGGCTCAACGGCTGCGGCGAGTTGATGGTCTCGGCGAGCTGGTAGTGCTTTCCGTTGAACGGGCCGTCGTCGGCACTCCACATCTGAAGGCAGATGCGCAGCGTCTCCTCCAACCGCTCGAACCGCTCGGCCACCGGGACGACCGGCACACCCAGCCCGAGCTGCTCCCGCTCGTACCAGGAGGCGCCGATGCCGAGGCGGGCCCGGCCGCCGGAGAGCACGTCGAGGGTCGTCACGGTCTTGGCGAGCAACCCCGGGTAGCGGTACATCACCCCGGTGACCAGTACGCCCAGCGTCATCCGCTGGGTCATGGCCGCGACGTAGCCGAGCGTGGTGTACGCCTCCAGCATCGGCTCCTCGGCCGCGAACACCGCGTCCATCTGGAAGAAGTGGTCCATCACAGTGAACGACGCGACGCCGGCCTGCTCGGCGACTGTCGCCGTCTGCGCCAGGGTCGGTGCGATAGCGGCCGGGTCGGCCGGGGTCGAGTAGTTCCAGTAGTGCAGCCCGAGCTTCATGTTCGACACCTCCGCACCGAGCCTAGTGCCGCCTGGCTTCCGCCGGGGGCGGCTCGGAACCGCCCACGGATCGGGTCCGACGGCGTCCATTACCGGACCGTGACAATTCGTGGATCACGTGCGGATATCCGGCTGGCAGCTTTCGGTGGGTGATCCAACAGCTCTCTCCGACCGAATCCCGGCCCGCCGAGCCGGAGCCCGACGCGCCACGCGTCCGGTTCCGCCACCGCCAACGGACCGGACCCACCTCTGCCTCCGCGACCGCACCCGCCGCCGGATCACACCGGGCGCAGTGGGCCGATGCCGCGAAGGGCGTCTGCATCATCCTCGTCGTCCTGTGGCACGTCGTCGTGAAGGACTACCTCCAGATCGACTGGCACATCGGCGTACCGGTGCCGGGGTTCTGGGGGATGCTGGGTGAGCAGTTCCTCCCGCTGCGGATGCCGTTGTTCTTCACCATCTCGGGCCTCTTCGCGGCGAACGCCGCCCAGCGGCCGTGGCGGGTGGTCGCCCGCAGCCGGGTCGCCGGGTTCCTCTACCTGTACGCCGTCTGGCTGCTGATCCACACAGTCGTCCTCGCCGCCGCGCCGGAACTGCCGACCGACCGGGCCACCTCGGCGCTCGGCGTGCTGGAGCAGCTCACCATCACGCCGTCCAACCTCTGGTACCTGTACGCCCTGGCGCTGTACTTCACGATCGCCACGTTGACCCGCCGGGTGCCCCGGGCGCTGGTCCTGGTCCCCGCCGCCGCGCTGTCCGCCGTCGCCGCCGCCGGCCTGCTCGACACCCCGGGCAACCGCGCCGGCCTCTACCAGAACCTGGTCTTCTTCCTCGCCGGCCTGTACCTGCGGCCGCAGATTCAGCAGTGGGCCGCCACCGCCACCCGCCGCCGGCTGTTGCTCACCTCGGGTGGCTACGTCCTGGCCCTCGCCGCGATGGCGGTGACCGGCGCCCAGCAGTGGTTCGGGGTGTGGCCGGCGGTCTCCGTGGTGGCAGTGATCTTCGGCATAACCGCCGCTGCCCGGCTGTCGCGGTGGTCGGCGCTCAGCGAACCGCTGGCTAGGCTCGGCCGCATCACCCTGCCGATCTACGTCATTCACATGCCGGTCCTGGCCCTGCTGCACCGGCTGTTGCTCGCACCGGTTTCCGGGCTGGGTGGGTCCGCTCAGGGCCTGATCGTGCTCGGTTATCCGGTTCTGCTGAGCGGGCTGGTGATCGGTCTGAGCCTGGCCGTTCACCGCGGGCTGCTGGCGGCCCGCGCGGGCTGGCTGTTCGCGCTGCCCGGCTCGCGACGGGTGGAGGCGGCCGGATGAGCGCCCTCGCCGAAGCCCTGATCGACCTGGACGCGATCGCCAGCAACGTGCGGACGATCGCGTCGGTCACCGGCACCGGACTGATGGCCGTGGTGAAGGCCGACGGGTTCGGCCACGGCGCGGTGCAGGTGGCCCGGGCCGCGCTGCGCGCCGGCGCGTCCTGGCTGGGAGTGACCTCGACGGCCGAGGCGCTGACCCTGCGCGAGGAGGGTGTGACAGCACCCACGTTGAGCTGGCTGCACAGCCCGGATGACGACTTCGGTATGTTGATCAAGAGTGGCGTCGACGTCGGCGTGTCCACGACGACGCACCTGCACGCCGTCGCCGACGCGGCCCGTCTGCTCGGCGTGCCGGCGACGGTGCAGCTCAAGGCGGACACCGGGTTGTCCCGCAACGGGGCCGCCGGGGACGACTGGCCCGAGTTGGTCGGTTGGGCCCGCAAGTACGAGCGAGAGGGTGGGATCCGGGTGCGCGGGGTGTGGTCCCACCTCGCCGACGCCGACCTGCCGGGCGCCCCCGCGCTCCCCCGTCAGGTGGCGAACTTCGAGGAGGCGCTGCGGACCGCACGGTCGGCTGGCCTGGATCCTGATCTCGTTCACCTGGCCAACTCGGCGGCCGCGCTCTGCGCACCGCGGACCCGCTTCGACCTCTGCCGGATCGGGATCGCCCTCTACGGCGTGGACCCGTTCGGCGTGAGCGGTCCGGGCGGGTTCGAGCTGCACCCCGCGATGACCCTGCGGACGAGCGTGGTCAACGTCAAGCGGGTGCCGGCCGGCACTGGCGTCTCCTACGGGCCCGAGCACGTGACCGGCACACCGACCACCCTGGCGCTGCTGCCGCTCGGTTACGCCGACGGGCTGCCCCGGGCCGCGGGTGGCCGCGCCTCGGTGTGGCTCGCCGGCCGGCGGTGCCCGATCGTCGGGCGCATCGCCATGGACCAGTGCGTGGTCGACGCCGGGGATCTTCCCGTGACGATCGGCGACCCGGTCGTGGTGTTCGGCCCGGCCGAGGGCGACCAGCACCCTCCGACGGTGGTCGAGTGGGCCCGCTGGGCCGACACCAACCCGCACGAGATCTTGACCGGCATCGGGGCCCGGGTGGCCCGCGAGCACCTCCACGGAAGGGCACGGAACTCATGACAACCCGACTGGCAGTGCTGTACGGCGGGCAGAGCGGCGAGCACGACGTGTCCTGCCGCTCGGCGGCGAGCATCCTCGCCCACCTGGACCGTGAGCGGTACCAGGTCACCGAGGTGCTCATCGACCGCGACGGCGGGTGGCACGTCGGCGGCCGACCGACGCCCCTGCCTGCGGCGTTGCGCGTCCTGCGTGCCCAGGACGTGGTGTTCCCGGCCCTGCACGGCCCGTACGGCGAGGACGGCACCGTGTCGTCGCTGCTGGAGTGGCTCGGCGTGCCGTACGTCGGCAACGGCGTCTTCGCCAGCGCCGCCGGCATGGACAAGGGGGTCACCAAGCGGCTCCTCGCGGCGGAGGGCCTGCGGGTCAGCCCGGGAGTGACACTGCGTCCCGGCGAGGCCCTGTCGCCCGACGATCAGCGCCGGCTGGAGCTGCCGGTCTTTGTCAAGCCGGCCCGCGCCGGGTCGAGCCTGGGCGTCGTCAGGGTGGACGACTGGGCGGGAGTTCCCGCCGCGCTGGAGCAGGCCCGCCAGGTCGATCCGAAGGTGCTCGTCGAGCAGGGAGCGCGGGGACGCGAGATCGACGTGGCGGTCCTCCAGCACCCGGACGGCCGGGTACAGGCCGGCCCGCCGCTGGAGATCCGGGTGACCGGTGCCGGCTTCTTCGACTACGACGCGAAGTACGACGGCGGGGCGATCTTCCAGATTCCCGCCCCACTCGACGCGGCGACCACCGAGGTGCTCCAGGACCGTGCGATTCGCGCCTTCCAGGCCCTCGACTGCCGTGGACTGCTGCGGGTCGACTTCTTCCTGCCCACCGAGGGGTCGCTCGAGCCCATCGTGAACGAGGTCAACACGTTCCCCGGCTTCACCGCCGCGTCCCAGTTCCCGCAGATCTGGCAGCAGGCCGGCATCGAGTTCGCGGCCCTGATCGACATCCTGATCGCCGGCGCGCTGGCCGACGAGGACCACGGCCACCACAGCGCTTTGCCCCGGCCGGTCCGAGCGGTCGACCACCTGGTGTGAGTTGGTGCCCGGTCACCTGATCGGGCACGCCCGGGGCCCTCGGGCGCCGTCCGACCCGACGATGGCGACGGTGGTGGCGGTGTTCGTCGCGCTGACCTGCGCCGCGGCGGCGACCGTCGTGCAGATGATCTGGTCGACCGCGTGCGCTGACAACGCCTGCGCGGCGATGTTCGCCCGCACCGTGAGGTCACCGGCCTGACCGGCTCCCGCCGTGACGGTGACCGGGTCGAGGCCGGCCGGAACGTCGCTGGTGAAATCCTGGGCGCGTTCGTTCTCCTGCGGACCGGCCGCGAGCAGCGAGAGCGCGGCGGCGGGCGACGGGGCCGTGTTGACCGGGCGGAGAACCAGCACCAGTTCGCCCTGCCCGAGCAGGTAGAGCCAGGTGCCCTGGGCGGGGCCGCTGATCGGCGGGCGACCGGTGATGACAGCGCTGGGTTGTACCCCACAGCCCGCCGCGAGCAGCGTCAGGAGCAGTCCGCCGGCGAGCAGTGCGCGGCCCGTTCGTCGGCCGGTCACCGCGCACCTCCGGTGTCCGCCGTTTCGCGGGGCAGGCGGAGGGTGAACACCGCGCCGCCGTGGGTGCCGTTGCTCGCGACGAGACTCCCCCGACGCTCGCCGTGGCGGTGCAGCCGCGCGTTCTCCCAGGAGATGGCGAGGCCGAGGCCGCTGCCCTCGGAGCGGGTTCGCGCGGTGTCGGCCTTGTAGAGGCGGTCGAAGACGTGCGGCAACACCTCCGCGTCCAGTCCGGGCCCCCGGTCGGCCACCTCGATGGTGACCCAGTCCGGGTCGGCGCCGAGTCGCACCGACACCGGCTCGGCACCGTGCCGGAAGGCGTTGCCGACCAGGTTGGCGACGATGACGTCCAGTCGGCGGGGGTCGAGTCGGGCCACGATGCCGGGTGGCAACTCCGTTCGTACCCGGCCCAGCCAGCCGCGGATCCGCAGGGTCGCTGTCACCGCCGCGGCCACGTCCACGTCGTCCAGGGCCAGCCGCGCGGTGCCGGAGTCGAACCTGCTGATCTCGATGAGGTCGTTGACCAGTTGGGTGAGGTTCTGCGTCTCCTGGCTGACCAGCCGTGCGGCTCGGCCCGCGTCCCCTGGCAGGTGTTCCGCCTCCTCGTCGAGCACGTCGGTGACCGCCGTCATCGCGGCCAGCGGCGTCCGGAGTTCGTGCGAGACGTCGGCAACGAAGCGCCGGGCGTCGGATTCCAACCGCCGCAGCTCGCCGACCTGCCGCTCCAGCGTGCCCGCGGTGTCGTTGAAGGTCCGTGCCACATCCGCCAGCTCGTCGGCGCCCCGGACCGTCAGCCGGGTGCTCAGGTCGCCCTCACCGAGGCGGCGCGCCGCCCGGCTGAGGTCGCGGACGGGTCGCAGGACGCCGCGGGCGGACAGCAGGGCCAGCAGGACGGCGAGGATCAGGGACAACCCGCCGGTCCACCACGCCCTGGTGGCGAGCTGGTCGATGCTCTGCTGCTCGGGCACGAGATTGCGCACCGAGTAGACCTCCACCCCGGACGGGCGGGACGTGCCGTCCGGGCGCTCCAGCGCCAACTGGGTACCGATGAGCAGCGCGGGCTCCCCGGCGAGTGAGACCCGCTGCCAGGCGATGCGACCGTCACGGACCTCCTGCCGCAGCTCGGGGGTGAGTGGGTCGGCGAGTTCGGAGCCGCCCTGTGCCCGCATGTCCCGGTACACGACCACAGCGAAGCTCTCCCGGTCGCTGAGGCGCTGGGCCAACACTTCGAGGTCGTCCTGGGTCGGCGGCAGCTGGGCGATCGGGTAGACCTTGGTGAGCTGGTCGGTCAGCGACATCACCGCGGCGTCCTGCGCCTGCTGGAGGATGACGGTCCGAGCCTGGAAGTAGCTGCCACCAGCCACCGCCACCGTCGTGGTCACGCCGAGCAGCGCGAACGCCAGGACGAGCCGGACCCGTAGACCCGAGACCCATGCGCCGACCCGGCGCCACTGTGTCACAGCGGCCCGAACCGGTATCCGAAACCACGCACGGTCTGGATGTAGACCGGTGCCGACGAATCGGCCTCGATCTTGGCGCGTACCCGCTGGACGCACGCGTCCACGAGTCGCGAGTCGCCGAGATAGCCGTGCTCCCAGACGGCCTCCAGCAGTTGCTGGCGGCTGAGAACCTGGCCCGGCGTGTGCGAGAGTTCGAGCAGCAGCCGCAGCTCCGTCGGGGCGAGGCTGACCGGCGTCCCGTCCTTGCTGACCACCAGCGCGGCCCGGTCGATGGTCAACTCACCGTGCTGTTCCAGGCCGGTCCGCTCGCCGCCGCGCCGCGAGTCGCCACCGGTCCGGCGCAGCACCGCGCGGATGCGCGCCTCCAGCACCCGGGCCTGCACGGGCTTGACCACGTAGTCGTCGGCGCCAGCCTCCAGGCCCGCGACCACGTCCATGTCGTCGTTGCGGGCGGTGAGCATGATGATCGGCAGGTCGCCGAGCTGCCGGATCCGGCGGCAGACCTCGAACCCGTCCATCCCGGGCAGCATGAGATCGAGGACCACGACATCGGACGGGGTCGTGCGCAGCCGCTCCAACCCCTGCTCACCGGTGCCCACGGCATGCACGGTGTGGCCCTGTCGGGTGAGCGCCAACTGCAGTCCGTCGCGCACCGTCTGGTGGTCTTCGATCAACAGCACCTGGGACATGTCGTCAAGTATCCCATCATGAGATCTTTCGGGTTTCGGTCGCTGGCGGTGGCTGCGTGGGGCTCCGCGGGGAGAGCGGCACCGCGAAATCCGTCGAACGCACCAGGAACACCACAGCGCCCACCAGGAACATCGTCGACGCGGCCGCGGCCACAATGGCGATCAACAGGCCGCGCTGCACCGACGCGGCCAGACCGGGAACAACCACCAGCAGCGCCCAGACCAGGACGACCAGCCCGACCCCCGCCTCGGCCAGCCTGCGCCAGAGGCTGCCACCGTCCGAACCCCCGGTCATGTCGCGGCCGTCGGACCAGGTCGCCAACGCTGCCGCCGCCAGGCAGAACACTGTCACCCCCAGCAGTACGCCACCGAGCACGTCACTGAACCGGTGCCAGCCCGCGATCATCGTGGCGGAGGCGATCACCGAGACACCCGCCGCGCCCGGCGCCGCCAGCCAGCGCCGGGCCCACCCGGGCAGGACCAGCATGAACGCCAGTAGCAGGGCGGTCGCCGCCGCGACATGGCCGCTGGGGAAGCTGTTGTGAGTGGTGGAGCTCAGGATCTGGAGATCCGGGCGGGGCAGCTCCGATTTCACCGCGCCGGCCAGCAGCACCGCGCAGACGACAAGGCCCACACCGACGACCCCCGCCACCAGCCGCCGGCGGAGCACACCCACCAGCAGCACCACACCGAGCAGGGCCGCGATGAGGCTCGGGCTGCCGAAGGTGGCCAGCACGCTCTTGGCCGGGCCCACCAGCACTGTCTGCTGCTCGTACCCTCCGCCCCGCTCGGCGCGCGGCAGGAGCACGCCGTCCAGCCACTGCCCGGGGTACGTCCGCACGAAGACGGCGGCGGTGAGGGTCAGGGCAACGAGACCGGACAGCGCCGCCACGAGCAGTCGAAGCCCCAGCGGCACCGCCGCGCGGGCGTGGGGTAGCGGTCGCGCCGGACCGGGCGTCGACCGCCCGACGGAGTACAACGATCCGATGGACATGGCGACCATGCTCGCCCCGGAAGGTCCGTACCCCATGCTCGGATTGTCTTGGTTCTGTCACAACCACCCCCACCGCTTCCGGAAAAGCGGATCGTCGGCGGTGGAGCCGGGTGGGCTGAACGGCGCCGTGGGATTCACATGCTTACATGCAACTATGTTTTACCCAGCCGAGATCAGCCACCACTAGGGTCAGGACGCCGATCGATGTTTCGGTCGGCGGCGCGAAAAATCCATCCGGAGTGAGTTGGGGAACCGGAAGGTGTTGGCACATGCAGGGAATTCCAGTGGCCAGCCTGGTCATCGGCATCGCATCCTCGCCGGCCGAGCGGCGACATCTGGCCCGGCTGCTCGGCGGCAGTGACGCCTTCCTGATCGTCTCGACAGTCGACCAGGCACGAGAGTTCCTCGGGGTGGTCGAGGCACCTCCCGCCCCGGCTCCCCCGACCGCTGTGGCGCTCGCCGAGGTGGCGCCGAGCCCACAGCCACCACCACCGGATCTGGCCGTCGACTCCGACCGCCGGGTGCTGCGCTGGCGCGACCAGGAGATCGACCTGACCCGGCTGGAGCACGACGTCCTGCTCTGCCTGGTGCACGCGCCCGGTCAGGTCTGGACCTACGAGCGCCTGCACCTCGAGGTCTGGGGCAACCGGCACCTCGGCCGGGGCTCCGACATGCACTCGGTGATCCGCCGGGTGCGTGGCAAGCTCGCCAGTCTCAACGCCACGGCGACGATCCACTCGGTACGCGGCGTCGGCTTCCGGCTCGCTCCCGTCTGATCACCCCGGACGCGGTCCGGCCCGCCTGGTCGGGGACCAGGCGGGCCGGATCTCTTCGGCTAGTGCTCAGGCGTCAGCACTTGATGGGCGCCAACCCGAAGTTCTCCACCGTCGGATTGGCGGTGTCGATCCTGGTCTGACGGGTCTGCGGCTTCCAGCCGTCCTTGGCCACGATCATCGTGAGCGGGTTGTTGCGGCGGTCCACCCAGTAGGCGTACTTGCCCTCCGCGTCGGTGGCGAAGGTGTACGACGCCGCCCACGAGTCGACCTGCACGACCGCGCCGGTGAGCGGCGCTGTCGCACCCTGGCAGCTGGTGCCGGTGACCGTACCCATGAGCTTGCCCCAGGTCTTCGGGGGGTTCGCGGTCATGGTCACCGCGACCGGCGCCACCGAGTACGGGGTGTTCTCGGAGATCGCGACCGCGCCGGCGTAGGTGCCCGGCTGGTCCACGTTCGCCGTCAGACCGACGGTGACAGTGACCTTCGCACCCGGTGCGAGGGTGACCGCCGACTTGTCGATGGTCATCCAGCTGACGTCGGCCGCCGACTCGGAGCATCCCTCGAAGCCCGGGAGCACCTCGCTGTCCGGAGCCGCGTTGAAGCTGCCGGACGAGCCGCCGATCTTGTAGAAGCCGCACGCCGCGCCGCCGCGGTACCGCGCGGTGTTGGAGTTGGGCAGGTTGGACCACGAACCGGCGGCCGGGTCGAAGGCGAAGCCGGCGTTGCTGATGGCCCCACCCTGCGAGCCACCGACGACGAGGAGCTTGCCGCTGGCGACGGCGTACGAGCTGGCCCAGTTGTCGGCCGGCGCGTCGGCGACGGCGGTCCAGGTGTTGGCACCCGGGTCGAAGGCGTAGCTGGACTTCTGCGCGACGGAACCGTCGTTGCCGCCGGTGCAGTAGAGGACGCCGTCGATCCCGCCGCAGGAGGCGAAGGCCACCGACTTCGGGTAGTTGGCCATCGTCTCCCACGTGTCAGCGGTCGGGTCGTACCGGACGACGCTGTTCGACATCGGCAGACAGGCCGCCGTCGTGCAGCCACCGACCGCGTACAGCTTGCCGTCGACGACGGCCTGACCGGCCGCGGCCCGCGGTGCCGGGTTGTCGGCAAGCTCCGTCCAGGTGTTGGCCCCCGGGTCGTAGGACCAGGTGGCGGAGTCCGGGCCGGCGTCGCCCCAGCCGCCGCTGACAATGATCTTGCCGTTCACCACGCCCGCTGTCACTGCGTTGCGAGCGCCGGGAAGGTCGGCGATAGCCGTCCAGGTCTGCGCGGCCGGGTCGTAGGCGTAGTTCTTGGTGGTGGAGGCCTCACCGTCTCCGCCACCGAGCGAATACACCTTGCCGTCCAGGTTCACCACCCGGTTGTCCATGATCGTGGCCGGGTAGTTGGCGATGTCGGTCCACGGCGCCGCCTGCGGGCCGACCGCCGCGGCAGCGGCCTTGGCCTCCTTGCCGGACGCCCTGGCGGCGAACGACGTCGGTACGGTGAGCCGCTGCTCCGGTGCGCCGCTGGACCCGAGCACCTGCTGGCGGGTGACCTTTGAGCCGTCCGCCCGCAGGAGTTCGAACCCGTTGTCCCGCTCACCGAACTTGACCTCGACCGGCGCGCCGCCGGTGTTGGTCACCGTGAACGACTTGCTGGTCTTGCCGTTGGGCATCTGGAGCGTCGCGCTCAGCTGCGTCGGCGTCACCGCCAGTCGACCGGCCGCGAGCTGGAAGTTCGCGGTGGTCGCCCAGTCGGCCTCGACGTCGACAGGCTTGGTCTGGCTGACGTAGTTGCCGGCGGTCGCCGTGAACGGGTGCTCGCCGGTGAGCGACGAGTAGATCCAGTAGAAACCGTCGGCCAGCCCCGGGTCGTCCGGGGTCGCCACTGTGACGGCCTTCTCGGCGGGCCGGTCCTTGCTGGTGACGGTAGCGCCGTTGACGTAGCTGTCGTCGTTCTTGTCGCGGACGTTGCCGACGACCAGACCGCCGTCGACCGGCACGCAGGTGACCTGGCTGCCGATCAGGACGTTGTCGACCTCCCACCACCACTCGTACGAGGCGTCGTAGTAGTGGAACCGCACCTGCACCTGCGCCTGGCCGGCCGCCTGCGGGATCGGAATCTCGGTCAGCTTCGGTCCCCGGACGTCGGTCTCCTGCCGGAGCACGTTGGTCCAGGTGGCACCGCCGTCGATGCTCAGGTCCACGTCGGCGGTGTCGTCGTTGAGCTGGTTGAAGTCCTGGTTGAACCGGATGACCGGGGCCGTGACGCTGGTCAGGTCGACCACCGGGCTGACCAGGGAGGTGTCCTGGCTGGTGCCGGCACCGTAGTTGTCGCTGTCGATCATCGCGAAGTTGCCGGTGCCGCCGGTCAGGTTGCCCCGGTCGCCGTCGTCGGTGAACGTCCAGACCTGACCGCTGCCCGCGTTGTCGACGACTGTCCAGCCGGCCGGCGTGGTCGTGGCGTCGAAGGTCTCGTACTCACCGTCGGAGCCGGTCGTGTACCCCGGCGCGGTGGTGCAGACGCTGCTGTCCACCGGCACGGCGACATTGGCGGTGGCGTTTCCCGAGCCGACCACGACCTCCTTGGTGACGGTCTGGTAGCCCGGGTACTGCGGCTCGTACCTCAGGGTGTACGTCTGCCCGGCCGGCAGCTTGATGCTGTAGCGGCCGTTCGACGGGGTGGTGTAGTCGTAGACACCGGACACGCCGGTCACTGTCACCTTCGCGTACAACGGCCAGCCGTGGCCGGAGCCGTCGGTGACCGCTCCGGTGACGTTGACACTCGGCACCGCCGTGAGGGCGACGTTGAGCGTCGTGGTGGCGCCCTTGGCGACCGTTGCCGTCTTGGTGGTGCTGGCGTACCCGAACGCCGCGACGGCGACCTGGTAGTCGCCGATGGGGAGTTGGCTGGAGAACGTGCCGTCGGCACCGGTGGTCAGCTCACGCTCGGACGCGCCGGTGAGCGTCAGCGTCGCGCCGGCGATCGGGGCACCGGAGGTCGCGTCGGTGACAGTGCCGGTCAGCGTGCCGATGTCGCCGGTCGGGGCGGCGTTGAGCAACGCGAGGGCGTCCAGTCGGCCTTCGCCGTAGACGTTGTTGTCGGCGGCGGTGCCGCCACACTGGTCGTCGGCCTTGTCGATCGCGGCGCCGTTGAGTAGCGCGCGGGTCGCGTTGACGTCGCCGACCAGCGACGGCGCGGCCGAGTACAGCAGCGCGATCGCGCCCGCGAGGTGCGGTGAGGCCATCGAGGTGCCGCTGATGCTGCCGTAGGCGCTGCCCGGGATGCTCGACCGGACGTTCACGCCCGGGGCCGAGATGTTGGGCTTGATCTCGCCGTTCTGACCGGCGCCGCGGGCAGAGAAGCCGGCGACGTTGTTGTTGCTGTCGTACGCGCCGGTCGAGTAGTTGCTGACGAGGCTGCCCGGCGAGCCACTGGTCTGGCAGGCCGGCCCGCTGTTGCCGTTGGACCAGGCGCCGAAGATCCCGGACGCGGTCCAGGCGTTCGTCACGTCCTCCATGAACGGCTCGTTGGACGGATCCTGGGTGCCCCAGGAGTTGTTGATGATGTTGGGGCGCTTGCTCGCGTCCGCGTTCTGACCGTTGAGGTCCAGCGGTTCGAGCATCCACTGACCGGATTCGACCAGAGCGGCGTCACTGGGGCAGCATCCGTTCGCCGCGATCCACTTGACCCCGGGGGCGACACCGATCTGGTTCGCGCCGTCGGAGCCGGCCATGGTGCCCATCGTGTGCGTACCGTGGCCGTCGCCGTCGCACGGGGCGGTGGCGCAGGCCCCGGTGGCGTTTGCGGCGTTGAACCAGTTGTAGTTGTGGTCGAACGTCCCGTCGCCGTTGTTGCCCCGGTAGGCGTTCACCAGCGCCGGGTGGTTGAACTGGACCCCGGTGTCGATGTTCGCGACGGTGATGCCCTCGCCCTTGACGCCGTACTGGGACCAGACGTCGTCGGCGTTGATGTTGGCGATGCCCCACTCCAGGGCGTTCACTGTCTTCTCGTCGGTGCCCTTGGTCGTCTCCGGCACCTTGTACGCGACCGGCGCGTAGAGGCCCTCGACCTCCGAGTGCCCGGCGAACTTCTGGGCCATCGCCAGCGAACCGCTGTTCACCTTGATGGCGTTGGTGGCCCAGAAGGTCTGGTATTTGGTACCCGAGCTGTCGAGGTCGGCCCGGATCTTGCCCTGGCTCGCGGCGGCGGTCTTGCGCAGCGCGTCCGCCACCGCCGTGCCACGCTTCGACCAGTCCTTGATGGCGCTGGCCTTGCTCAGGTCCGCCCGGTCCTTGAACCGGATCCAGAAGTCCCCTTCACTCTTGGCCTGGAGTTGCTTGGCGAGCTCCGGTCGGATCTTGTCCCCGGTCTGGGCGCCCGCCCCCATCGCACCGCCCGGCGCGGCCTGCGCGCCCGAGCTGATCGTGGCCAAGCATGTCGCGGCGAGGATCGTCGCCGCGCCGGCGCTCACCAAAGATCTGGCCGCGCGCCGCCATTGTGGACGTCTGAACATCGGTGCTGCCTCCCTCAGAACGACCCAGGGTGTAATGGGCCATGGTGGACCTCCCCCATGCACCGCGCGGGTCACGCCGGTTGCCCGAGTGGACACTATGATCGAGAAGAACGGACGATCAAGAACTTGCCGTGAGCAACTTGTCGCTAAGAGTTGCCCCGGCTGGCGGCACGCTTGCCAATCATTGTCAGAACCGTGACGAGAGCTGGGCAGGGATGCCCATCGATCCCGGGTGGTGCGGTGGCCGAGGACGAGGCAACGGTGAACAGGGGTGATCCGGCCGACGAGCCGTTCCCGCTGCTGATCGCGGTGACCCCGTCGCCGGCCGAGCGCATCCGGCTCGCGGAGCTTCTCGACGGCATCGCACCGCTGCTGCTGGTCGCCGACCTCGACGAGCTGCGCCGGCTGATCGCCGCACCGCAGCAGGTGGCCGTCCCGTCCGAGCCGACGCCGGTCGCCGCCCTGGTGATCGACTCGGCCCGCTCCAGCGCCCGCTGCGGGGAACGTGAGATCGACCTCACCCGCCTGGAACACGACCTGCTGACCTGCCTGATCACCGAGCCGGCCCGGGTCTGGAGCTACGCCGAGCTGCACCGGTCGGTCTGGGGTGACGAGGGGCGCGAACGCAAGGCGGACGTGCAGTCGCTGGTCAAGCGGCTGCGCCGCAAGCTGCACGACCTGGGCACCGGGGCCACCATCGATGTCGTTCGCGGGGTGGGGCTGCGGCTGACCGATCACCAGCAGGCGCGGGTCGAGCGGGCCTGACAGCGACGTCGCATGAACTGATCTCGCCCTGGGTACGCCAGGAAGATCAGCATCAACACAGGCGACGAAGAGCGCTGGTAAGGAGAGTCAGGATGGCATTCCCCAATCCCTCGACCGTGTCCATCGGGCTGAAGAAGGCCGCGCACGTCGGGATCGCGGTGAGTGACCTCGACCGCTCGGTCGCGTTCTACCAGGCCCTGCTCGGCGCGGAACCGGTCGTTCGGGACGAGAGCATGCACGGCGCCGGTTTCGCGCAGTCACAGGGGTTGCCGACGACGAAGCTGCGGTACGCCACGTTCAACCTCGACAACCTCGGGATCGACCTGATCCAGTTCCAGGAGCCGGTCGGCGACGCCGCCCAGGTGGCGGCCAACCGGCCCGGCTCGATGCACCTGTGCTTCCACGTGGACGACGTGCGCGCGGTCTACGACCGGATGAGCGAGGCCGGGTTCGAGTTCCTCGGAGAGCCGTACACGTTCGCGTCGGGCGAGGTGGAGCCGCCAGCGGCGGTCGGCACCGAGGTCGCGTACTTCAACGACCCGGACGGAACGAACCTGGAGATCATCGCGCCGAAGGGTGGCTTCGCCCGCAGCGAGTGAGCCACACGGGCGGCGTGGGGTCCGGCCGGGACGGCCCGCCCCACGCCGCCCCCTGAGGGACAACGGGTCAGATCAGCCCGGCCCGGGCCCACAGCAGACGCCCCGGCCCCGCCACCAGGCCAACGTCCGCCAGGTTGGCGTGCACCCGCGCCGCGGACCAGCGCAGGGTGGCACGCCAGTGCGGGTTGGCGCGGGCAGCGGCCCGACCGACCGCCGACGGAATGCCCACCGCCGCGTACACGTCGGGATGGATCAGGCGGTTGGCGATCGTGGAGGCGGCGCGACCGACCAACAGTCGGGCGTACGCCATGCCGACCGGACCGGTGGCCGCGACCGCGTGCGCCAGTTCCTCGCGGGCGAACCGGACATGTCGCGCCTCCTCCACCACGTGGATGCGGGAGACCATCCGGATGAGCGGCTGGAGCGATTCGTCCGCCATGATCTCGCGCTGGAACGCGTCGAGGATCTCCTCCGCGATGAGGATCGCGGCGTACATCCGAGGGCCGCTGGCGGTGGCCTTGAGGAAACGCCCGAGGTGGTGGTCCACAGCGCTGGCGCGGTAGACCGGACAACCCGTCGCCTCGATCAGCCGGCCGAACATGATCGAGTGCCGGCACTCGTCGGCGACCTCGGTCAACGCGTACTGGGCCTGCCGGCTGGTCGGGTCGGCGCGGTAGTACTCCCGGATCAGCATCTGCATGAGGATCGTCTCGAACCACAGCCCGGCACTGGCCGCGCTGGCCACCTCGTGTTTGGTCAGCTCGACGCGCTGCTCCTCGCTGAGCTGCTCCCACAGCGCCGTGCCGTAGAGGCTGCTGCGCCGCGGCGGGAGCCAGTAGGCGCCGGGGGTGTGCGGGGCGTCCCAGTCGATCTCCACGGTGGGGTCGTAGCTGGTCCGCAGTGAGGACGTGAGCAGTCGCTCGGCGATTGCCGCACGCCCGGTTTCCGCCGCCTCCATGGCTCCTCCATATTGACGTGACGACCAGTAACTGTTACGAGTAGTAGCATGCAATTGCCGCTCACCGATGTCAATGCATCCGACCCGCCGGCCACGCCCCCCGACGGCAGTCCGAAGGCGAAGGGCAACGGCCGCCGAGACCGCTGGGCAGACCATCGCGAGCAACGACGGCAGCAGTTGGTCGGTGCCGCCGTGCAGGCGCTGCTGCGGCACGGGCCGGAGGTCGACATGGAACAGGTGGCCGCCGCCGCGGGCGTCAGCAAACCGGTCCTGTACCGCTACTTCGCCGACAAGTCGCAGCTCTGGGTCGCTGTCAGCGAGGTGGTGGCGGCCCGGATGGTCGACACCATCGCGCCCGCCATCGAACAGGTCCGCGAGGAACGTGGCCTGGTCGAGGCGACGATCGACGCCTACCTGGGCGTGATCGAGTCGGAGCCGAGGCTCTACCGGTTCCTGATACACCAGTCCGGCGACCCCGGCATCCACCAGGTGATCGCCGGCACCAGCCGGCAGGTGGCCGCCGGGCTCGCCCGGGTGATCGGCGACCGGCTCCGCACGCTGGGCCTGGACGCCGGTCCCGCCGAACCCTGGGCGTACGGCCTGGTGGGCTTCGTGCAGGCGGTCGGCGACTGGTGGACCACGCACGGCCAGCCGATCAGCCGGGCCGCCCTCACCGACTACCTGACCGCTCTGCTGTGGAGTGGCATCGAGGGGGTACGGGCCAGCGCCGACCTGCCGCACGAGCTGACCCGCGCCCACGAGCGGATCGTGCCGTGAGCTACCACGGCCCGGCGGGTGTCGAGGGCAGCGCGGTCCGGGTGCACCTCAGCGGGCGGTGGGAGCCGGTCGACGGCCGCTTCCACTGGGGCGGACGCATCGAGCCCGAGCCACGAGTGGCCCACCTGCTGCGCTCCGGCCGGCGCGACGTCGAGGTGCGCATCGCCGACCGCGTCCGGGCGGCCCGACTGGCCGAGGTCGATCCGTGGGGCGGCGTACGGATCACCGGTGTGGGCGATCCGCCCTGGCCGCCAGTGGCCGACCCGACTCGCGCGCCCGAGCTCACGGAGGAGTGAATGGAGACAGACGTTGCCATCATCGGCGCCGGCTTCGGTGGCCTGGGCGCCGCCATCCGCCTCCAGCGGGCCGGCTTCAGCGACTTCCTCGTCTTCGACCGGGGAGCGGACGTCGGCGGCACCTGGCGTGACAACAGCTACCCCGGCTGCGCCTGCGATGTCCCGTCACACCTCTACTCGTTCTCCTTCGCCCCCAACCCCGGCTGGTCGAACACGTTCTCCAGCCAGCCCGAGATCTGGGACTATCTGCGCGGCTGCGTCGACCGCTTCGGGATACGCCCGAGGTTGCGGTTGCGCCACGAGGTGCGCGAGGCGAGGTGGGACGACCAGCGCCAACGCTGGCTGCTGCGCACCTCGGGCGGTGACCACAGCGCCCGGGTCCTGATCTGTGCCGCCGGCCCGCTCAGCGACCCGGCCGTCCCCGACCTGCCCGGGATCGACGAGTTCGCCGGCACCGTGTTCCACTCCGCCCGATGGCGGCACGACCACGACCTGACCGACCGGCGCGTCGCGGTGATCGGCACCGGCGCATCAGCCATCCAGTTCGTGCCACAGATTCAGCCGACGGTCGAGAAGCTGACGCTCTTCCAGCGCACCCCCGCCTGGATCATGCCGAGGATGTCGCGCCGGATCAGCGCTGTCGAGCAGGCCGTGTTCCGCACCGTGCCCGGCGCACAGCGGGCCGCCCGGGCAGGGCTCTATCTGGTACGCGAAAGCATGGGTCTGGGCTTCCTGCACCCCGCGGTCAACCGCCTCGCCTCGCGCCTGTCAGTGCGTACGCTTCGGCGTCAGGTTCCCGACCCGATCCTGCGGGAGAAGCTCACCCCCCGCTACGCGATGGGCTGCAAGCGGGTGCTGATCTCCAACGACTACTGGCCGTCGCTCACCCGACCGAACGTCGACGTGGTCACCGCCGGCATCGCCCGGATCGTGCCGGACGGTCTCGTCACCGACGACGACGTCCACCACCAGGCCGACACGATCATCCTCGGAACCGGCTTCCACGTCACCGACTCCCCCGTCGTACGGCGCATCCACGGTCGGGGCGGGCGCAGCCTGGGCGACGTGTGGACCCCCAGCATGCACGCGTACCGGGGCACTACCATCGCCGGCTTCCCCAACCTGTTCTTCCTGCTCGGCCCGAACACCGGGCTCGGGCACACCTCGGTGGTGCTGATGATCGAGGCGCAGCTACATCTGGTGCTCTCGGCCCTGCGTCACATGCGGGCCACTGGCATCCAGGCCATCGAGCCCACCGCGCGGGCGCAACGGCGCTGGACCGAGCGGGTCGACCAGAAGATGGCCGGCACCGTCTGGCAGACCGGCTGTTCGAGCTGGTACCTCGACACCACCGGTCGCAACACCACCATCTGGCCGGGCTTCGCCACCAGCTTCCGGATGCGGATGCGCCGGTTCCGCCCGGCCGACTATCAGATCGCCCCGACCGGCAACACGCCCAACGAATCGGAGCGGGAGCACGCCGATGCGCTTTGACCTGGCGGGCAAGACCATGCTCATCACCGGCGCGGCGCGCGGCATCGGGGCGCAACTGGCCCGCGAGGCCGTCGCCCGCGGAGCCCGGGTCGCCCTGGTCGGTCTGGAGGGCGAACTGCTCGAACAGCTCAGCGCCGACCTCGACGCGCACTGGTACGAGTGTGACGTCACCGATCAGGCGGCGTTGGACACTGCGGTGGCCTCCACAATCAACCGCTTCGGCGGCATCGACGTCGTCGTGGCCAACGCGGGCATCGCGAACCTCGGCACCGTCGCCGTCGGGCCGGTCGACGCGCTGGTCCGTACCGTGGAGGTGAACCTCTGCGGCACGATCCGCACTGTCAGCGCGGCGCTGCCTCACGTCACCGCCGCCCGGGGCCACGTCCTGATCGTCTCGTCGGCTGCCGCCTTCACGGCGATGCCCGGCATGGCCGCCTACTGCGCGTCCAAGGCCGGCGTGGAGCAGTTCGCCAACGTGCTCCGCCTGGAGACCCGCTCCTGCGGCGTCACAGTCGGCACGGCGCATCCGATCTGGATCGACACCGACCTGGTCCGCGACATCCGTGACGACCTGCCGTCGTTTCGCACCACGCTGCGCCGGTTGCCGTGGCCGCTGTCCACCGTCGTGCCCGTGGAGCAGTGCGTCGACGCCCTGCTCCACGGCATCGAGCGCCGCAAGCGCAAGGTGTACGTGCCACGGTCGCTCGCCCTGGTGCAGGCGCTGCGGCCGGTGGTGCTGAGCGGCCTCTCGGACGCGTTGATCACCCGGTTCGGCGGTCAGACCATGGTCGGCCAGATGGAAGACGAGGTACGCCAGCTCGGGCGTTCCTTCGGCAGGACGTCGGTGGGAGAGCGGTCATGAGCATTCATTTCCGGCGTGCGGGCAGCGGAGAGCCGCTCGTGCTCATCCACGGCATCGGTCACCGTCATCAGGCGTGGGAGCCGGTGTTCGACCGGCTCACCGCCCACCACGAGGTGATCGCGCTCGACCTGCCCGGCTTCGGGAACTCCCCGGTGCCCGGCACCGGCATGCCCGCCGACATGGCCGCCACAGTGGCCGGGGTCCTGCCGGCGCTGACCGAGTGGGGGTTGGAGCGTCCGCACGTCGCCGGCTACAGCCTCGGCGGGGCGATCGCCCTGGAGCTTGCCACCACCGGGGCGGTCGCCTCGGTCACCGCCTTCTCCCCCGCCGGCTTCTTCACAGCGGCGGAGCGCCGCCGGGCACTGGCCATCCTCCGGATGCTGCGGGCCAACTCGTACCTGCCCACACCGGTCATGCGGGTCGCACTGCGCTCGGCGTACCTACGGGCGTTGTGCTTCGCGCCGCTGATGGCCCGCCCGACACTGCTGGATGTCGAGCGCGCGCTGGGCGACGCGCTCGCCCTGCGACGCGGGGTCGGCTTCAACGCCGTGGCCCGAGCCGCCCGCGACTATCGCTTCGACTGCCCTCGGCTGTCCGACGCGACGGTGCCGGTGACCATCGGCTGGGGGGACTGTGACCGGATATTCGGCGTCCACCAGGCCGAGCGCGCCCGGGCCGGCCTGCCGGCGGCACGGGTGGTGACGCTGCCCCGTTGCGGGCACGTGCCGATGAGCGACGATCCGGACCTGGTCGCCGCGCTCATCCTCGAGACCACCGGCGTCGTGCCCCACACCGAACGACCGGATCCCTCGGACTGCGTCCCTGTCACGAGTCAGGAAGATCACTTCACAGTCTAAAAACTTGCAGGCTGTGCAAGTTCGCTCCTAATCTCGCCGGCGTGACCGACACCGACCACGCTGCGCCCGGACGTCGCGACCGCAAGAAGGCGCAGACGCGCGCCGCGCTGACCGCCGCCGCGTTGCGGCTGGTCGCCGAACGCGGCCTGGAGCACGTCACTGTTGAGGAGATCAGCGAGGCCGCTGACGTGTCCTCGCGGACCTTCTTCAACTACTTCACCTGCAAGGACGAGGCCCTCACCGACGATCCGGCACTCGACGGCAACCCGGTCGTGGCGCGACTGGCAGCCGCCCCGACGCAGGTGTCAGCGTTGCAGGCAGTGCGGGTCGCCCTCGACGAGTCGGTCGACTCGATCCAGGCCGACCGGGAGTTGTGGCGGCTGCGACTGACGGTCATCGCCCAGAACCCCGCGCTGCTGCCCCGACTGGTGGCCGGCAACAGCGCGACCGAGCAGGCCATGGTCGCGGTCGTCGCCACCCGCCTCGGCGTCGGCCCCGACCACGGGCACCCTCCGCTGGTCGTCGCTGTCGCCGGTGCCGCCTTCCGCACCGCGATGCTGCGCTGGGCCGCCGGCGACGACGCCCGGCCCCTGCACGACTTCGTCGACGAGGCGTTCGCCGCGATCGCCGCCGGCCTGCCGGATCCGCCGTCCCCCTCCTGACCCGCAGGTCCCCGCCCCGCCCCGCCGCATCAGCTCCGGGGCCAGCCACTGGGCCACAAACCCGACAAGGGAGCGTCAATGACCACCACCGTCCCGCCCGCCGACACCGCCGCCGTCGGCACGCGCATGTCGCGTCGGGAGGTTCTGCAGGCCCTTTCCGGCCTGATGGTCGGCATGTTCGTGTCCATCCTCGCCTCCACTGTGGTGGCGAACGCGCTTCCGCGGATCATCGCGGATCTGAACGGCAGCCAGACCGTCTACACGTGGATCGTCACCAGCGAACTGCTCGCCATGACGGCGACGGTGCCGCTGTGGGGCAAGATGGCCGATCTGTACAGCAAGAAGCTGCTCATCCAGTTGTCGCTGGGACTGTTCGTGGTGGGTTCACTCATAGCGGGCTTCACGCCGAACGTCGAGGTCCTGCTGCTCAGCCGGGTCGTCCAGGGCATCGGCGCCGGCGGCATGACAGCGCTGGCCACGATCGTCATGGCGGCGATGATCCCGCCGCGTGAGCTGGGCCGCTACGCCGGCATCTTCGGCGCGGTCTTCGGTGTGGGCACCATCGCCGGTCCGCTCATCGGCGGCCTGCTCGTCGACACGTCGTGGCTGGGCTGGCGGTGGTGCTTCCTGATCGGCGTCCCGTTCAGCATCATCTCCATCGCCCTGCTCCAGCGCACCCTGCACCTGCCGGTCGTCCGCCGCAAGGCGAAGATCGACTGGTTGGGCGCCCTGCTCATCACCTCGGGCATCTCCACGCTGCTGATCTGGTCGTCCCTGGCCGGCAACAAGTTCGACTGGGCCTCCGGCTGGACGGCAGTGATGGTCATCGGCGGTCTGGTTCTGCTGGCGCTGGCCGTGGTCGTCGAGTCGCGGGCGGCGGAGCCGATCGTCCCGCTCAGCATCTTCCGCAACCGCACTGTCTCCCTGGCCACCATCGCCAGCGTGCTGGTCGGTGTCGCGATGTTCGGCGGCACCGTCTTCCTGTCCCAGTACTTCCAGATCTCGCTGGGCAAGTCGCCCACCGTCGCGGGCCTGATGAGCCTTCCGATGATCTTCGGTCTGCTCGTCTCGTCGACGGTGGCGGGCCAGCTCATCACGAAGTACGGCCGGTGGAAGGCGTACCTGGTGGCCGGCGCCGCGGTGATGACCGTCGGGATGCTGCTGCTGGGCACCATCGACGCCAACACCAGCGTCCTCGTGCTGTCGATCTACATGGCCGTGCTGGGCGTTGGCGTCGGCATGCTCATGCAGAACCTCGTGCTCGCCGCGCAGAACGACGTACCGGCCCACGAGCTCGGTGCCACCACCTCCGTGCTGACGTTCTTCCGCAGCATGGGCGGCGCGATCGGGGTCAGCGCCCTCGGCGCGGTCCTGGCAAGTCGGGTGACCTCGCTGACGGCAGACCGCCTCGGCCCGGCGGCGACCGCCGGCGGTGGCTCCGCCGAGGTGCCCGACCTGTCCACCCTGCCCGAGCCGGTGCTGCGCATCGTGCAGGACGTGTACGGCATCGCCACCGCTGACCTCTTCCTCGTCGGCGCGCCGATCGCGCTGCTCGCGCTGATCGTCGTGCTGTTCATCAAGGAAAAGCCGCTGCACACCCTGAGCGGGGACGAACGACGCGCCCAGGAGGAGGCGGCCGCAAAGGTCGCGATTCACTGAGCCGTACGCCAGTAGAGCGGGGGCGGGCCGGTTGGCCCGCCCCCCGCTTTCGCGTTTCTCGGTAACGACATGGTGTGAACCCGCTGCCACGTAACGTGAGATCGAGCCGGTCAACGGCTGACGCCAGACGTGCGCCGGGCCGCCACTGCGGCGGCGCCTCTCGGCCAACTGCCGGGTCGGACAGCTCGGCAACGTCGCGGCCCACTCAGCCGCAGGAGGTGTGGACGATGCCCATGCTGTCGGTCTTCGATCCTCGGCACACTGTCGCTCCCCCGGGATACAGCCGCTGGCTCATCCCGACCGCGGCACTGGCCGTGCACGTGTGCATCGGCCAGGTCTACGCGACGAGCGTCTACAAGAACTCCCTCATCGCGCACTTCGACGTCAGCCAGACGGCAATCGGGGCGATCTTCAGTATCGCCATCGTCATGCTGGGCTCGTCGGCGGCGGTCGGTGGCCGTTGGGTGGAGCGGAACGGACCGCGCCGCGCGATGTTCGTCTCGGCGTGCTTCTGGGCCGTCGGGTTCCTGGTCGGCGCGCTCGGTATCGCGACCCAGCAACTCTGGCTGCTCTACCTCGGGTACGGCGTCATCGGCGGCATCGGGCTCGGCATCGGCTACATCTCGCCCGTCTCCACACTGATCAAGTGGTTCCCGGACCGCCCCGGCCTCGCCACCGGGCTGGCCATCATGGGGTTCGGCGGCGGCGCCCTGGTCGCCGGCCCGCTCGCGCGCCAACTGCTCTCCCTCTACGACTCCGGCTACAACCCCAACAACCCGGCCGCCGTGGCGTCGGGACATGCCCTCGTGGCGCTCTTCGTCACGTTCGGCATCGGCTATTTCGTGATCATGATGTTCGGCCCGTTCAACGTCCGGGTTCCAGCCCCGGACTGGCGGCCCGCCGGGTTCGACCCCGCGAGCGTCGCCGCCCGGCCTCTGGTGACGACGGCGAGCGTGTCGGCGTCGAACGCCGTGCGTACCCGGTCGTTCTGGTTGCTGTGGATCGTGCTGTTCTGCAACGTCACAGCGGGCATCGGCATCCTGGAGCAGGCCAGCCCGATGATCCAGGACTTCTTCCGGGACAACGGGACCGCCACCACGGTCTCGGTGACGGCGGCGGCCGGTTTCGTGGGAGTGCTGTCACTGTTCAACATGGCTGGGCGGTTCGTCTGGTCGACAACGTCGGACCTCATCGGCCGCAAGCCCATCTACATGGTCTACCTCGGCGTCGGCATGGTGCTGTACCTGCTCCTCGCCGTGGCCGGGCACTCCGCTACCGCTGTCTTCGTGCTGATCGCCGCCGCGATCATCTCCTTCTACGGCGGCGGCTTCGCCACCATGCCCGCCTACCTGCGTGACCTGTTCGGCACCTTCCAGGTCGGGGCCATCCACGGCCGGATCCTCACCGCCTGGTCGGCCGCGGGTGTCGCCGGCCCGCTGATCGTCAATGGGATCCTCGACACGCAGGGCAAGCCTGGCACCCTCACCGCTGCGGCGTACCGGCCCGCGCTGTTCACAATGGTCGGCATCCTCGCCATCGGGTTCATCGCGAACCTGCTGGTGCGTTCCGTGCCCGAGCGGTTCCACGAACCGAACCGAGGGCCGACCTCGCCCGTGGCGAAGGCCACCGTCACCGAGCCGGTCGCTCTCGGGCGGGACAGCCAGCCGCCGGCGCCGCCGCGCGTCGGTAACCAGACCGGGCGGCTCTGGTTGTCGTGGCTGCTGGTCGCGGTGCTACTCGGGTACGGCATCGTGCAGACCGCCATCACCGCCGCGAAGTTGTTCACCGGCTGACCCGCGGCGGCCGTCCCGGCCAGACCTCTCTGACATGGCAACGGAAGGCACCCCCTTGCAGGGGCGCCTTCCGTTGCGTCGATCCGCTCAGAGCCCGGTCGCCGACTGCTTCTGGGCGAGCCGCTCCCGTTGTGGCACGACCGTGTACTTCGGATCGCGGGCCGACACCCGTCCCGCCTCGAAGACGCCGAACCGGGTGGCGATCGACGATGCCACGAGGGCCGCGCCGGAGATCGCCGCCAGGACTCGGCTACGTCGGCTGACCAGCGCGGTGGCGGCGCCCACGGCGAGCAGGGCGCGGCCCGCCTTGACCAGCCGGCCGCTACGCCCGTGCGTGTAGGGCTCGCTGGTGAGGCCCTGCCGCTCCAGCTGGTGACCTCCGCCGAACTCGATGGCCGCGGCGGCCAGGGCGAGTCGTCGCAGTGGGGCGGTCTCCGCGGCCGGTGCCGCGATCAGTCCGACCCCGGACGCGGCGGCGAGCGCGCTGCCGGCGAAGACGAACGGCAGCGACGGGTAGGCGTCGTGCCAGGACGGCACTGCCGTGTCGGCGAGCAGCACCCCGGTGTACGTGGCCAGCGCCGGCGCGGTGGCCGCGGCGGCCAGGCCGGCGACGTTGCCGATGGGCGGTGCGATCCGACGGGCGAGGCCGAGCACGCCGTGCTGCGGAAGCAGCGGTGCGAGCTCGGCGACCGCTGCCACACCGGCCAGTGGGCCGAACGCCGCGAGAATCCAGGTGCCCACCGACATCGGCGAGGTCACCTTGGCCACCCGGAGCATGTGGTGGAAACGGGCCGGCCGGCCGAGGTCGTGCACCAGCAGGTACGTGCTGGCGGCGACGCCGCCGAGGGCGGTCCAACGGCCCACCTGGCGCAGTCCCTGTCGTCCGGTCAGCTGGGCGCCCGCGCCGATCAGCGCACTTCCGGCGGCAAGGCCTCCGGTGAACAGGTAGCCGGCGATGTCGTACTTCCACACCGGCGGCTTCAGTACCGGTCGGCCGTAGTAGGAGGCGAAGTCGGCCGGCGGCACCGTGAGCTGTTCACCGCCGCGGGTCATGGCCGCCTGCCCAGGAACGCGACCGCCGTGGCGACCGCCATCGTCATCGCCGCCAGGCCGGCACGCTTCCACATGGCCGGCAGGTCGCGGGTGGTCACTATCGGGTCCGGTGGCAGCCCGTACACCTCCGGCTCGTCGAGCAGCAGGAAGAACGCGCCGTCACCCCCGACGCCGTCGTTCGGGTCGTGCCCGTACAACCGCGCCTCCGGCACGCCCCGCTCGTGCAGCTTCGCCACCCGCGCGGCGGCCCGCTCCCGCAACTCGTCCAGTTCCCCGTACTGGATCGACTCCGTCGGACACGCCTGCGCGCACGCCGGGGTCATGCCCGCGCCCAACCGGTCGTAGCACAGCGTGCACTTCCACGCCCGACCGTCGTCCTTGCGTTGATCGATGACGCCGTACGGGCAGGCGGAGATGCAGTAACCGCAGCCGTTGCAGATGTCCTCCTGCACCACCACGGTGCCGAACTCCGTCCGGAACAGGGAACCTGTCGGGCAGACATCCAGGCAGGCCGCGTGGGTGCAGTGCTTGCACACGTCCGACATCATCAGCCAGCGGAAATCCGTCCGTCCCTCCGCGCCCGAGCCCCTCCCCGGCGGCTGCGCGCCCGGCATCCCCAGAAACTCCGGGCCGCCCGACATGCGGGCCGCCGCGGCGGGCGAGCCGGTGTCCAGGCCGGGGTCCGTTCCAGTGTCGGTGCTGGTACGCGCGCCGACCGCCGCCGTCACCGGGCTGATCGCCGGCCCGTCCGGCTCCCCCGCGAACGCCGGAGTCGCCCAACCGGCCGAGCGGGGCTGCTCCACGAACGCGACGTGCCGCCACGAATTCGCTGTCAACGCGCCCGTGTTGTCGTACGACATGCCCAGCAGGTCCAGCCCACTCTCGGGGACGCCGTTCCACTCCTTGCAGGCCACCTCGCACGCTTTGCAGCCGATGCAGACGCTGGTGTCGGTGAAGAACCCCATCCGCGGCGGCGGGTCCTCGTAGCCGGCGTCCGGCGCGGGGTCCAGCGGCCCGTACAGGGCGTTGGCGTGGGGCATCGGTCAGGCCTCCTGGTCGCTGCTGCTGTCGGCGACGTCGGTCGTGACCATCGGCGGATACCGGTGGACGAGGTTCCCCGACCGCCGCCGGTAGTCGACGACGAGGTCCACCAGGTCCTGTCCTCTGGGGCGTCGTCCCGGTCGGACGTCGCACGTGCCGACCTTGCTCTCCTGGATCAGGACGTTGGGGTCGAGGGTGATGCCGAACAGGTCGTTGGCCGAGTCGCCGGTCACCAGGCCCTCGTAGCCGAAGTGGTACGGCAGCCAGACCTGGTGGATGATCCGGCCATCCACTCGCAGCGGCGTCACGCGGTCGGTCACCAGCACCTTCGCCTCGACCGCCGCCCGGCTGGTGACCAGGTGCGCCCAACCCAGATGGGTGAGACCACGTTCGGCGGCCAACTCCGGCGACACCTCGACGAACATCTCGGGCTGCAGCTCGGCCAGCGGTGACACCGTCCGGCTCATCCCACCGGCGGTGTGGTGCTCGGTGAGCCGGCTGACAGTGAACACGTACGGGAACACCTGGCTGTGCTCCTGCGGCGGGCTCGGGTTGAGTGTGTTGATCGGGTGGGTGTAGACCTTGCGGGTCGGGTTGGCCTGCTGTCGGTAGAGCGGGTTGCGTATCGGCGACTCGACCGGCTCGTAGTGGGTGGGCATCGGTCCGTCGAGCACGCCGGTCGGCGCGTACAGCCAGCCTTTGCCGTCGCCCTGAAGGATGAACGGGTCGTCGCCGGCAATTCCCGCCACACCCGAGGCGTCGTGCGCCGGTCGGTAGGACGGCGGTTTGGTCTTCTCGAAGTCCGGAACGTCGTAGCCGGTCCACTCGCTCTTGTCCGCGTCCCACCAGACGTAGCGTTTGCGCTCACTCCACGGGTTGCCGTCCGGGTCGGCGGAGGCACGGTTGTAGAGGATGCGCCGGTTCGCCGGCCACGCCCAACCCCACTCCGGTGCCACCAACGACTGCTCCGAGCCGGGTTTGCGGCGGGCCGCCTGGTTGACGCCGTCCGCGTACACCCCGGTGTAGATCCAGCAACCGCCGACCGTGGAGCCGTCGTCCTTCATCTCGGTGAACGACGACAGCGGCCGGCCGGTCGCCACGTCGTACCCGTTGATCTCGCGCAGCACCGCCTCGGCGCTCGGCTCCGCGTGCGGACCGTGCGTGGGGTAGTCCCAGGCGAGGTCGAGCAGCGCACGGTCGCGCGGCTTCGTCGACGTCGCCAGCCGTTCCCGGATGACACGGCCGAGGTGGTAGAAGAACCACAGCTCGGAGCGGGCGTCGCCTGGCGGCTCGACGGCCTTCTCCCGCCACTGCAACAGCCGCTGCGTCTGGGTGAAGGTGCCCTCCTTCTCCACGTGGGAGGCGGCCGGTAAAAAGAACACCTCGGTGCGGCACCGCTCGGGTGCGATCTCGCCGGTCTCGATCTCCGGCGCGTTCTGCCAGAACGTCGCGCTCTCGATCATGAACAGGTCGCGGACGACCAACCAGTCGAGGTTGGCCATGCCGAGCCGCTGCGCCCGGCCGTGCGCCGAACCGACCGCCGGGTTCTGCCCGAGCAGGAAATAGCCCTTGATCTTGCCGTCGATCATGTCGAGCACCTGCTGGTAGGTGCCGTGATCGCCGGTCATCCGCGGCATGTACCCGTAGCAGTAGTCGTTGTCGGCGGTGGCCGCGTCGCCCCAGTACGCCTTGAGCAGGTTGACGCCGTAGGTGCGGGCGTTGCCCCAGAAGCCCTTCTGCCCGGGGTGCGCGATGCTGTCCACCCACTCGTCCAGGGTCGGGTGATTGGCGTGGTGCGGCATCGGCAGGTAACCCGGAAGCAGGTTGAACAGCGTCGGGATGTCGGTGGACCCCTGGATGCTGGCGTGCCCGCGCAGGGCCATCACCCCGCCACCCGGGCGGCCCACGTTGCCCAGCAGGAGCTGGATGATCGCGCCGGTCCGGATGTACTGCACGCCGACGCTGTGCTGCGTCCAACCCACCGAGTAGACGAGCATGCCCGTCCGGTCCCGGCCGGAGTTCTCCGTCCACGCACGGGCCAGTTCGAAGAACTTCTCCTGCGGAATGCCGCAGACCCGTTCCACCATCTCCGGTGAGTAGCGGGCGAAGTGCCGCTTGAGGATCTGGTAGACGCAGCGCGGGTGCTGCAACGTCTCGTCCCGTTCGGTCTCGCCGCCGACGGGCGCGCCGTGTGACTCGTTCTCCAGCCCGGCCGCCGTCTCCCGCTGTGTCTCGCTGTCGCGGGTCGTCTGGTTCTGCGAGTGACCCTCGTACCGCCAACTGGCCTGGTCGTAGGTGGCGTTGTCGTCGTTGAAGCCGGAGAAGAGGCCGTGCATGTCCTCGGTGTCGGCGTACTCCTCGGTCACGATGGTCGCGGCGTTGGTGTAGGCGACGACGTACTCCCGGAAGTCCAGCTCGTTGTCGAGGATGTAGCGCACCACCCCGCCGAGCAGCGCGATGTCGGTGCCCGCCCGGATCGGCAGGTACGAGTCAGCCAGCGCGCTCGTTCGGGTGAACCGCGGGTCGACGTGGAAGACCTTCGCGCCCCGACGCTTGGCCTCCATCACCCACTGGAAGCCCACCGGGTGTGCCTCGGCCATGTTCGAACCCTGGATGACGATGACGTCGGAGTTCGACAGGTCCTGCTGGTACTGGGTGGCGCCGCCACGACCGAAGCTGGTCCCCAGACCGGGGACGGTGGAGGAGTGTCAAATACGGGCCTGGTTCTCGATCTGGAGCGCCCCCATCGCGGTGAACAACTTCTTGATGAGGTAGTTCTCCTCGTTGTCCAGCGTCGCCCCACCCAGACTGGAGATACCCAGCGTCCGGTTGAGCGGTCGACCCTCGGCGTCGACGTCCTCCCAGGTCTCGTCCCGGGCGGCCAGGACCCGGTCGGCGATCATGTTCAACGCCGTGTCGAGGTCGAGGTCCTCCCACGCGGTGCCGTACGGCCGGCGGTAGCGGACCGTTGTCTGCCGCAGCGGGCTGGTCACCAGGCTCTTGCTCGCCGAACCCTTCGGACAGAGCCGACCCCGCGAGATCGGGCTGTCCGGATCACCCTCGATCTGACTGACCTGCCCGTCCTTCACGAACACCCGCTGACCACACCCAACAGCGCAGTACGGGCAGACCGAACGGGCCACCGAGTCGGCGGTATCGGTGCGGGCGGTGAGCGCGCGGGACCCGTCGGACTTCGCCGCCGCACCCCGGCCCAGCGGGTCGGTGCCGGTGAGCTGGCGATAGACCGGCCAGCCCTCGAACCAGCTGCGCACCCCCATCGCCGCACCTTCCCGACCAATCCCGCCAAATATGAACACTCTGACGTTAGATGAGGTGCCGGCCCGGTCGCAGCGGGATCACGAACAGTCAAGCCTCCCCCAGCCTTTTGGTGCGGGCCGGGAGAGGCATGGAGTACGACTCTGATCAGTGCGGTTGCAGCTGGCCGATGTGCTGGTCGCCGAAGGTCCGGTAGCGGCGCAGCTCCCAGAACAACCAGCCGATGCTGATGATCGCCAACACGACGAAGACCAGCGAACCGGAGAACGTGTCCCAGAGGGTGTGCAGGACGACGACACCCACGAACGTGCCGATGAACCCGAAGAGCCGAGCGACGCTCGGACTCGCCAGCAACGCCCAGAGCGCACCGGCGGTCAGCCCGGTCCAGGCGGTGTGACCGGCGGGCGCCGTCAGACCCCGGATGAAGAGCGTCTGCTCCACCGCGCCGATGTTGCCCTGCGAACTCAGCAGCGCGCTGAAGGCGTAGCCCATCGTCTCCAGCGCGGCGAACCCCATGCCGGCGGCGATGCCGATGATCAGCCCGTCGGAGGGCACCCGGCGACGACGCTGGGCCACCACCGTGAACAGCAGCACCACCGGGACGATCAGCTTCGCCGACTCCTCGATCAACGCGACGAACACCATCGGCAGGGTGCCGAGGCCGCGCAGGGTGTCGTACTCCAGGGTGCCGGCGACCACAGTGCCGATCACACCGCCGAAGAACGCCGATGTCACCAACACCGACGCCGGCACCTGCCACCGCCCGGTCCGGGCCTGCGCGAACGTCAGGAAGGTCAACGGCACCAACGTCGCCCCGAGCAGGATCAACGCCGGTACGAAGTTCGGATTCTTGGTGCTGACGAGGGTCCGCAGCACCGCCAGATAAAGGATCAGCCCGATGCCGAGCACTCCGACCCACGCCCACCGGCGCCAACGATCACCCATACCGCGCAGTCTGGCGGACCAAGGTTACGAAGACCAGCCACGGCGCGGAGATCCTGACGACTCCACTCAAAGGCGCTGTCGGACAACGATCGGCGGACGGCCGAATCAGCGCTTCTGAAACATCAACGCCGCCGCCTCTGCGGTCACCTCGATCGCCCAATCAAGCTGGGGACAGTCATTGCGACCTTGACCGATCTTTTCCAGTGCAGCCCGCAGCCGACATCCCAGGGCCGGCTGTCACGGTTCGTCAGGGCGACCACCCAACGCTCTGCTCCTCGTGGTGCGTAGGCTCACGCCGTGCGCCCGTTACTGATCGCCGAAACGGTCGTGACGCCGTCGAGCTTCGTCGAGTGGGTGGCCGGCGCGGGGACGCTGGTCTGGGACCGTCACTCGCTGCGGGTGTTGGACCCGGATCTGACCGTCGCGCTCGCGTGGGACGTGGTGAGCCCCGACGCGGATCCGATCCTGGCTGTCGGCGTGGCACCGGACCGGTCGCGGTTCGCGCTGGTGGGGCTACGTGAGATGCAGGTCCGCAGTGCCGACGGCCGCGTTCAGTGGTCGGCCGAGCACGGTGCAGCACTGTCGACCGGATGGCCACAACCACACTGTCACCTGGCCGGTGACGGCCTTGTCTGGCTGTTCGTGCCCGACGGTTCCGGTGACCATGTCGTCGCATGGGACTCCGCAGGCGGTTCGGAAGTCGGCCGGCATCATCCACTCCAGACCATCGAGGGTGCAGCCACTGTCGTCCCGCACGCCGATCAGGGACGCGTCGGGGTGCACATCGCGGTGGGCCCGGAGACCTGCCTCAGCCATTGGTTGACGGCAGTCGACAGGAAGCAGGTCGTCGTGCAGACCCTGAACGGCTGCCTGGCCGACCTGAACGCCAGTGGGGTCTTCTTTCTCTCCATGCCGCACGGCAGCGGCCGGATGTCGGTACGCGAGGTCGCCGATGACAGCGTGCGGGTCGAGCGCCACTTCGACGACATCCCGGGGTTCGGCGACTCCGACGACTACCGGATTCACGAGGCCGCGGCGGTCGTATCCGACGACTGGGTCATGGTCGGCGTCGCGACCGATCAGGGCGACGCCGAGCAACATCTTCTACTCTCCACCCGCACGCTGCGCCCGCAGACCGTGATGGATTACGGCATCGACATGCCCCAGAACTCGATCCGGTCCGCGGGCGGACAGGGACGGTGGTTGACGCACGACGCCCGCCTCGGAGTGGTCCGGCTCTGGCAACTCCGGGAGCCACACACAGATGAGGTCGAGGGCCAACTCGCGCTGCTGTAGGCGGGCGACCCCGCGTACGCGGGACCGTCACCCGGGGGGAGCAGGTTGGGCAGCGCCGCCGGGTTGCGGTCGGCGATCCCACAGCACCAGGCCGGTGAGCAGCATCGCGACGCCCAGCCCGACCATGGCCAACCCCACCGTCGTACGCGCGCCCCCATCGAGGTGGCCCGCCACGATCCACCCGCTGTCTATCCCGAACGCCAGCGGCATCAACCCCTGCGGGATCACCGGGATCCATCCGACTGTCAGCAACCCCAGCGCCCACGCGGTCGACGTGTTCTCCCGATACCACTGCACGTCCCAGGTCAGCGGGAGCACCGTCTCCGGGGGCCGGCTCCGCTGACCGGCCGCGGCGAGCACCGCCGTGCCACGGCGGGCGAGCCGCTCGTCGGCCAGCCACAGGCCACCCCACCAGGCTGAGGCGCCTCCGAGCAGGCCGACCAGCGGCAGCAGCGGTGCCGCTTCCGGCGGACCCCAGACCACCAGGGCGAGCACCGGCGCGGCGGCGAGCAGCCCAGCCGCGATGGCGACCAGCACGCTGACGATGTCGGTCGGGTTGTCGGCCGCGGTCGGATGCCGCGGGTCGGCCACCGGGCGTACGCGCAGCAGCGACACCCACACCGGCGCCGACGCGCCCGCGCCGAGCAGGGCCGGCAGGGTGCAGAGCGCGGCCAGCGGGTCGACGTCGGGGGCGAGGAGGATGCCCGCGACGGTGAGCAGCACCCCGATCGGGGTGACCAGTACCAGCCACGCCAGGGCCCTGCCCCGGACCTCGGCCCGTTCGCCGCCCGGCGTGGTGAGCGGCAGCCACAACGCGGTGCCGTCCAGCCCGACCAACCCGGCGGACATCGCCGCCGCGCCGAGCACGGCGAGTGGCCCGGCCCACGGCAGCAGCAGGTCCACGTCGGACAGCAGCGGCAGTCCGGCGAGCAGCGCCCCGTACACCACAGCGAACGCCAGATACTGCAACCGCAGCGGATGCCGCGTCCAGGAACGCAGCTCACGGCCGACGACCGCCCGCGTCGCGGCCGGCACCCACCCCAGCCACTCGCGTTCAGCTGTGGCCGGTGACGGCGCGGTGGTCCGGCGCGGCCGGAACGGCGCGCCGGCGGCGATCACCCGTCGGACGAGCATGATGTACGCGGCGGCGCAGAGCGCCACGATGACGACCAGGCCCGCCATCCTGCGTACCCCTTGCCCGGTTGGCCCGGTCACGGCGGCGACCGGCCAGGCGCTCGGCACGTACGCCATGGCCCGGACCACCTCCTGCGGCGCTGCCACGAGCACTACCGACACCCACGGGAAGACCGCCCACAGCGACCCGGCGACTCCCATCGCCGTGCCGGTGAAGACGCCGGTGAGCAGCGCCCCGGCCGGACCGCCGGCGTGGCCGACGACCTCCAGCGCGATGGCCGAGCCGATCAGCCCGAGCAGCCAGAGCAGCACCGCGCCCCCGGCGGTGACGAGGACCGCGACGGTGCCGTACTGGGCGGCGTGCACCGGCAGCGCGGCGAGTGCCACCAGCGAGACGGCCGGGCCGACGCCGATCGCCGACGCGGCGAGCAGACCGATCGCGGCCGGCACCCCGCCAATCGGCTCCAACCGCAGGTGGGCCGGGCGGACCCGGCCGCGCCCGCCGCCGAGCAGCAGCGGCAACACGATCCAGCCGAGGACCCACGCCCCGGCGAGCAGGCCGAGGGTGTGCTGGTCGCCACGGAGCGCGTACCGGATCAACCAGGCGGCGGCGAGCAGACCGACCAGGCCGGCGACAGTGGGCCCGGGGTGCTCGCGCAGCGAGCGACGCAGCATCGTCGCGCGCATCCGGGCCGGTACCGCGATCGCGCCGAGGGTGCCGCCCAGCCGGCCGGGGGCGGTCAGTTCCGCGCTCATCGTGGCCCGGTCAGCCAGTCCAGGCCGGCGCTGCCGGAGGCTTCGGCGCCGACCAACTCGACGAACCGGTCCTCCAGGCTGCTGCCGGCGGCGACCTCGGCGACCGACCCGGCGGCGACCACCCGACCCTGATGGATCACTGTGACCTCGTCGCACATCTGCTCGACGAGCAGCATCGAGTGGGTGGACAGCACGCAGGTGCCGCCGCCGGCCACGAACCGGCGCAGCACCTGGCGGATGGTGGCCGCGGAGACCGGGTCGACCGCCTCGAAGGGTTCGTCGAGCACGAGCAGCCGGGGCGCGTGCAGCAGCGCCTGGGCGAGGCCGAGCTTCTTGCGGGTGCCGGTGGAGCAGTCGGCCAGCGGGGTGCCGGCGCCCTTGGCCAGGCCGAGCACGTCGATCAGTTCGGCGGCACGGTCGGTGGCCGTGGCCCGGGGCAGCCCGCGCAGGCCGGCGCTGTAGCGCAGCAGTTCGGCGCCGGTGAGGCGTTCGGGGAAGTCGAGGCCGTCGGGCAGCACGCCGGTCAGCGCGCGGGTCTGGCGGCGGTCGCGCAGCGCGTCGTGGCCGAGGATCCGGATCTGCCCGGAGTCCGGGGTGACCAGACCGACGGCCATCCCGATGGTGGTGGACTTGCCGGCGCCGTTGGGCCCGACGATGCCGTGGAAGGTGCCGGGGTGCACGGTCAGATCGATGCCGTCCACCGCGCGATGCGCCGCGAAGGTCTTGACCAGGCCACGGATCTCGAGTGCCGGGGGGATCACGCGCCGAGCATAGGTGACCTTGCCAGACGGCGTGGCCCGCTGCCCAGCGGTCCACAGTGGGCGAGGCCGCTCAGGCGAGGTGCACCAGTCGGAAGCGCTCCGTCACCACCAGGGTGTCGTCGTCCACTGTGAAGTCGGGGTCGCCCAGCTCGGCGCGCACCTCGGCGCTGTGCCAGAACGCCTCGTGCCCCGCACGCCACTGCGCCACCGACTCGTCGCCCTCCCCCTCGGCCAGGGCGTGTGGCAGGTCGACCTCGGCGAGCCGGACCACCCGTACGTCGGTCAGCTCGATGGCCGCGACCCGACGGCCGGCGGAGTCCACCACTGCGGAGACCTGACCCACCTCGGGCAGCGGCTCGTTCGCGCACTCGTACCCGACCAGCAGGCCGCTCGTCGACGTCTTCGCCCCGGACAGGATCGCGCCCACGAGCTTGTCCCGCAGTGGCCCCGGAAACGCGAACTCGGCAAGCGGAAGATCATCGAGGTCCATCCGCGGAGGGTACCCGGATGATCGGAGGGTTCACGTCGGGTCAGCTGTGGTGGATCGGGGTCGCCAGGTCGCTGAGCGGGCGACCCGTACCGCCCCAGGTCTGGGCGGTGATCTCGGCGGCGATCGCCACGGCCGTCTCCTCCGGTGTCCGCGCGCCCAGGTCCAGCCCGATGGGTGAGCAGAGCCGGGCCAGCGCGCTCTCCGGGACACCCGCCTCGCGCAACCGGCGCATCCGATCGTCGTGGGCACGCCGGCTGCCCATCGCGCCGATGTAGCGGGCGGGCGTGGCGAGGGCGACCTGGAGCAGCGGCACGTCGAACTTGGGGTCGTGGGTCAGGACGCAGAGCACAGTACGGTCGTCGACTGTCGTCGACTCCAGGTACGCGTGCGGCCAGCGCACGACGAGATCGTCGACGTCCGGGAAACGCGCACGGGTGGCGAACAGCGGGCGGGCGTCGCAGACAGTGACGTGGTAGCCGAGGAACGTGCCGATCCGGGCCATCGCGGCGGCGAAGTCGATCGCACCGAAGATGATCATCCGGGGTGGTGGCACGTACGACTGGACGAACACGGCCACCTCGTCGCCGCGCTGCTGCCCCTGGCGGCCCAGGTGGATAGTGCCGGTGACGCCGAGGGCGAGCATCCCGGTCGCCTGCCGGGCCGCCGCGTCGTCCAGGTCGGGTGCGCCGAGGCTGCCCGCGACCCGATCGGGCCAGATCACCAGTTGGGCGTTCTCGACCGATGCGGTGGCGACCGGACGGCCGTCGCGGATCGCGGCGAGGACCTCGTCGAACTCGGCCATCGCGACGCTCGGTTGCACCAGGACCTGGATGGTGCCGCCACAGGTCAGCCCGACGTCCAACGCGTCGTCGTCGCTGACGCCGAAGGTCTGGGTGTGCGCCGTGCCGGTCTGGATCGCGGTCCGGCAGAGTTCGTAGACAGCGCCCTCGACGCAGCCGCCGGAGATGCTGCCCACCACGTCGCCGTGCGCCGACACGGCCATCGCCGCCCCGGGTTGCCGGGGCGCGGACTGCCAGGTCCGCGCGACCGTCGCGACGGCGAACGCGACGCCCTCGGCACGCCAGCCGGCCAGCCCGTCGACGATGTCCCGCATGGCCGCACGATCCGCGAGCCCCGGCGGCACCGTCAACGGCGACCTAAGCAGTTGCTTAGGTCGCCGTTGACTTTGACCACCGCCGGGCAGAGATTTTGCCGGACTGCGGAGGTGCGACATGCAGGTGCCGGCACCGTTCGAGTACGAGCGAGCCACCAGTGTGGACCATGCGATCAGCCTGCTGGAGCGGCTGGGCGGGACTGCCCGCCTGATCGCCGGCGGGCACAGCCTGTTGCCGATGATGAAGCTCCGGCTGGCCAACTTCGACTATCTGATCGACATCAACGACCTGCACGGCGAGTTGGGTTACGTCGAGGCGGGCCCCGACGAGATCCGCATCGGTGCGCTGACCCGGCATCGGGAACTCCTCGAATCACCAGTGCTGGCGGCGGCGTTTCCGATCTTCGCCGACGCCGAACGGGTGATCGCCGACCCGGTGGTGCGTAACCGGGGCACGCTGGGCGGCTCGCTGTGCCAGGCCGACCCGTCCGAGGACCTGTCGGCGGTCTGCACGACACTCGACGCGCGGTGCGTGATCCGTGGTCCGGGCGGAGCGGAGCGGGTCGTGTCCATGGAGGAGTTCCACGTCGGGCCGTACGAGACGGCAGTCGCTGACGACGAGATCCTGGTCGAGATCCGGCTACCGGTACGGCCCGGCTGCGGCAGCGCGTACGCCAAGGTCGAGCGCCGGGCCGGCGACTGGGCCGTGGTGTCGGCCGGCGCTGCGGTGTGGCTCGACGGCGGCGCGATCGTCGACGCCCGGGTCGGGCTCGCGGCGGTCGGCCCCAACACCACTGGCATCCCGGCCATCTCAGCGGCGCTGCGCGGGCAGGAACCCTCGGAGAGCCTCTACGAGCAGGCCGGGGCGATCGCGGCGGACAGCTGCGACCCGGTGACCGACCAACGCGGCAGCGCGGACTACAAGCGGCATCTGGCCGCCGAGCTGACCCGGCGGACCCTGCGCCGGGCCGTCGAACGGGCGAGGAGCTGAGCATGCAGGTCACCATGACCGTCAACGACGTCGAGGTCACCCGGGAGATCGAGGCCCGGCTGCTGCTGGTGCACTTCCTGCGCGATGTGCTGGGTCTGACCGGCACGCACTGGGGCTGCGACACCAGCAACTGCGGCACCTGCGTGGTCTGGCTCGACGGCGAGCCGGTGAAGTCGTGCACGGTGCTCGCGGCGATGGCCGGCGGCCACCAGGTACGGACCGTCGAGGGTCTCGCCAAGGGCGCCGAGCTGGACCCGATCCAGCAGGGGTTCATGCAGTGCCACGGTCTGCAGTGCGGTTTCTGCACCCCGGGAATGATGATGACCGCGCGGGCGCTGCTCGACCGCAACCCCGACCCGAGCGAGACGGAGATCCGGGAGGCGATCTCAGGTCAGATCTGCCGGTGCACTGGTTACGCCACCATCGTGCGTTCGGTCCGCTGGGCCGCCGTGGCCGAGGCGCAGGCCGCCGCCCAGGTCACCGAGACCACCGAATCGACCGAGGCCGGCGAGATCGACAACGCCGGCCAACCCGCGGAGGCCGTCGCATGACCACCGTGCACGAGCGCGTGGACACCTTCCACGACAACGACCAGAAGCCCGTCGGGTACGGCCGGATGCTGCGCAAGGAGGACCCGCGCTTCCTGCGGGGGCGCGGCCGGTACGTCGACGACGTCCAACTGCCCGGCATGCTGTATCTCGCGATCCTCCGGTCGCCGGTGGCACACGCCCGGATCGTCAGCATCGACACGAGCGCCGCCGAGGCGTCGCCGGGGGTGAAGGCGGTGGTGACCGGGGCGATGCTGGCGCAGCAGAACCTGGCCTGGATGCCGACGCTCTCCAACGACGTACAGGCAGTGCTCGCCACCGACAAGGTGCGTTTCCAGGGCCAGGAGGTGGCCTTCGTCGTCGCCGAGGACCGGTACGCGGCACGTGACGCGCTGGAGCTGATCGACGTCGAGTACGACGTCCTCGACCCGGTGATCGACGCGCGCCGGGCGTTGGAGTCGGACGCACCGCTGATCCGCGACGATCTGGACGGCAAGACGAACAACCACTGCTTCGACTGGGAGACCGGCGACGAGGCGGCCACCGAGGCGGTCTTCGCCCGCGCGGACGTCGTGGTCAGCCAGGATCTCGTCTACCCCCGGGTACACCCGGCGCCGATGGAGACGTGCGGGGCTGTCGCCGACTACGACGCTGTCGACGGCAAGCTGCGACTCTGGTCGACCACCCAGGCCCCGCACGCGCACCGCACCCTCTACGCCATCGTGGCGGGCCTGCCCGAGCACAAGATCCAGGTGATCTCGCCGGACATCGGCGGCGGGTTCGGCAACAAGGTGCCGATCTACCCCGGGTACGTCTGCGCGATCGTCGCCTCGATCGTCACCGGCAAGCCGGTGAAGTGGATGGAGGACCGCTCGGAGAACCTGATCAGCACCGGTTTCGCCCGCGACTACATCATGCGCGGGGAGATCGCCGCGACCCGCGACGGCCGGATCCTCGGCATCCGCACCAACGTGCTGGCCGACCACGGCGCGTTCAACGGCACCGCCGCCCCGGTGAAGTACCCGGCCGGTTTCTTCGGGGTCTTCACCGGCAGCTACGACATCGAGGCCGCCTACTGCAAGATGACGGCGGTCTACACCAACAAGGCGCCCGGCGGCGTCGCGTACGCCTGCTCGTTCCGGATCACCGAGGCGGTCTACCTGGTCGAGCGGATCGTCGACTGCCTCGCCGACGAACTCGGCATGGACCCTGCCGAGCTGCGCCTGAAGAACTTCATCCAACCGGAGCAGTTCCCGTACACGACGAAGACCGGCTGGGTGTACGACTCGGGCAACTACGAGCCGACGATGCGGCTGGCGATGGAAATGGCCGGCTACGACGAGTTGCGCCGCGAGCAGGCCGAGAAGCGGGCCCGGGGCGAGCTGATGGGCATCGGCATCGCGTTCTTCACCGAGGCCGTCGGCGCCGGGCCGCGCAAGGACATGGACATTCTCGGGCTGGGCATGGCCGACGGCTGCGAGCTGCGCGTCCACCCGACCGGGAAGGCAGTGGTACGCCTCAGCGTGCAGTCACAGGGGCAGGGGCACGAGACGACGTTCGCGCAGATCGTCGCCGAGGAGATCGGGATCCCCCCGGCGGACATCGAGGTGCTGCACGGCGACACCGACAACACCCCGTTCGGCCTCGGCACGTACGGCAGCCGCTCGACGCCCGTCTCGGGCGCCGCGGCGGCCCTGGTGGCCCGCAAGGTCCGCGACAAGGCCCGGATCATCGCCTCGGGAATGCTCGAGGTGTCGGTCGCCGACCTGGAGTGGGAGAAGGGCGCGTTCCACGTCGCCGGTGACCCGGGCCGGTCCGTCACGATCCAGGACATCGCCCTGCGCGCGCACGGCGCGGGCGACCTGCCCGAGGGCATCGAGGGTGGCCTGGAGGCGCAGATCTGCTACAACCCGTCGAACCTGACCTACCCACACGGCGCGTACATCTGCGTGGTGGACATCGACCCGGGCACCGCGCAGGTGACGGTCCGACGGTTCATCGCTGTCGACGACTGCGGCACCCGGATCAACCCGATGATCATCGAGGGGCAGGTGCACGGCGGGTTGACCGACGGGGTCGGCATGGCCCTGATGGAGATGATCGCGTTCGACGAGGACGGTAACTGCCTCGGCGCGTCCCTGATGGACTACCTGATCCCGACGTCGCTCGAAGTGCCCGACTGGGAGACCGGCTTCACCGTCACGCCGTCGCCGCACCACCCGATCGGCGCGAAGGGCGTGGGCGAGTCAGCCACAGTGGGGTCGCCGCCCGCGATCGTCAACGCGGTCATCGACGCCCTGAAGCCCTTCGGCGTCCGCCACGCCGACATGCCGCTGACGCCGTCGCGGGTCTGGGACGCGATGCGCGGCCAGGCCCGGCCGCCGATCTGAGGAGCCGAGGATGACCACCATCGCCGAACGCGCCCGGGAGCTGACCGACACCCGGGAGCCGTTCGTCCACGCCACAGTGGTGCGCGCGCAGGATCCGACGTCGGCCCGGCCGGGCGACGACGCGGTGATCCGGTCGGACGGCTCGATCGAGGGCTTCGTGGGTGGGGTGTGCGCGGAGAGTTCGGTGCGGGCCGCCGCCCTCGACACCCTGCGCGACGGCACCGCCCTGCTACTGCGGGTGCTGCCGGAGGGCGCGACCCCGTTCCCGGACACGCCGGGGGCGCGGGTGGTGGTGAACCCGTGCCACTCCGGTGGGGCGATCGAGGTGTTCCTCCGGCCGATGCTGCCGGCCCCGGCGCTGCGCGTGGTCGGTGACACCCCGATCAGCGCCGCCGTGGCGACCCTGGCCGGGTTCCTCGACTTCGACGTCGTCGCCGCCGACGACAGCACCGGCTGCACCGCAGTGGTGGTGGCCGGGTTGGGCACTGGCGAGCCGGAGGCGATCCGGGCCGCGCTCGACGCCGGCGTCGGGTTCATCGCGGTGGTCGCCAGCGGCAGACGCGGAGTGGCCCTGCTCGACGAGCTGGGCCTCACCGACGCGGAACGCGCCCGCGTCCACACCCCGGCCGGGCTGGAGATCGGCGCACGAACACCAGCGGAGATCGCCCTTGCGATCATGGGCGAGGTGGTCCGGGCCATCCGGGTGGACGGGTTGGCCGCGGCCTCCGGCGCGCCGGCCGCCCGACCGCAGCAGGCCGTCGACCCGGTGTGCGGGATGACAGTGCTGGTCGGGGCGGAGACGCCGCACGCGCGCCTCGGCGGGCAGGACTTCTGGTTCTGCTGCGCCGGTTGCCTCGCGAGTTACTCGGCGGCGTGACAGGTGTTCCTGACCGGCGTGGTGCTCGCCGCGGGAGCGTCGGCGCGGTTCGGTGAGGCCAAGCAACTGCTCCCGTACCAAGGGCGGACGCTGCTCGACGCCACACTCGACCTGGCCCGCTCGTGCGGCTTCGACCAGTTGCTCGTCACCCTCGGCGGCGCGGCGGGCGACATCCGCGACCGGGTGGACCTGACCGGGTGCCAGGTCGTGCAGAACCCGGCGTTCAGCACCGGCTGCGGGTCGTCGGTGCGCACCGCCGCACGGGCGGTGGACCCGCGCGCCGACGCGCTCGTGCTGCTCCTCGGCGACCAGCCCGGCGTCCGCGCCGAGGACGTCCGCCGGGTCGCCGCGGCGGGCACCCCGCTGGCCGTCTGCCGGTACGCGGACGGCCTGGGTCATCCCTTCCGCTTCGGCCGCGAGGTGCTGCCCGAGTTGTACGACCTGCACGGCGACAAGGCCGTCTGGAAGCTCCTGCACTCCGGGCGCCACCCGGTGACCGAGGTGACAGTCGACGGGCCGGTGCCGATCGACGTGGACACCCGGGCCGACTACGAGCGCCTGCTGGCGGGCGGGGCATGAAGGACGCCGAGGCCGTCCGCCACCGCCTCGACGCCGTCGACTACCTCGTCGACGACGGCATGGCGATGGCCCTCTTCCTGGCCTTGCGCCTCGGACGACCCCTGCTGCTGGAGGGCGAGCCGGGGGTCGGCAAGACCGCCGCCGCGAAGGCGTTGGCCCGCGCGCTGGAGACACCGCTGATCCGGTTGCAGTGCTACGAAGGGCTCACCGCTGGCGAGGCGCTCTACGAGTGGAACTACCAGCGGCAACTGCTGGCGATCCGACTCGCCGAGGCGCACCACACCCGGCTCACCGACGCGGACCTGTTCAGCGCCGAGTACCTCCAGGAACGGCCGATCCTGCGGGCCGTACGCCACAGTGGGCCGGTCCCGCCGGTGCTGCTGATCGACGAGATCGACCGGGCCGACGACGAGTTCGAGGCGCTGCTGTTCGAGTTCCTCGGCGAGGCCGGCATCACGATCCCCGAACTCGGCACCTTCACCGCCCGCACGCCACCGGTCGTGGTGCTCACCTCCAACCGCAGCCGGGAGTTGCACGACGCGCTGCGCCGCCGCTGCCTGTACCACTGGATCGACTTCCCCGAACCGGCCCGCGCCGTGGAGATCGTCCGCCGGGCCGTACCGGGCGCGACCGAGCCGCTGATCCAGACGGCCGTGCAGTTCATCGGCGGCGTACGCCACCGGGAGTTGGAGAAGGCGCCCGGGATGGCGGAGACCATCGACTGGGTGGGCGCGCTGTCCGTGCTGGGCGTCACCGATCTGGCCGCCGACGGTGTCGTCCAGACCATCGGCACCATCGCCAAGACCCCCGACGACCGCGCCGTGGTCGCCGCCGCGCTCGGCGCCTACCAGGAGAGTCCGCCATGAAGATCACCAACGAGTTCGCGGTCACCGTCCCGATCGAACGGGCCTGGGCGGTGCTCACCGACCTGGAAGGGCTCGCGCCGTGCCTGCCGGGCGCCCAGCTGACCGACGTCGACGGCGACGTCTACCAGGGCCGGGTGCGGGTCAAGGTCGGACCGGTCGTCTCGGAGTTCGCGGGCACCGCCCGGTTCGTCGAGAAGGACGACGCCGCGTACCGCGGGGTGATCGACGCGAAGGGCCGGGACGCCCGCTCGGCCGGTACGGCGTCCGCGCTGGTCACCGCGCACCTGCGGCCGGACGGCGACCGGACGGTGGTCAGTGTGGACACCGATCTGAAGATCTCCGGCAGGCTGGCCCAGTTCGGCAGCGGCATGATCAAGGAGGTGTCGGGCAAGTTGCTGGCCCAGTTCGTCGCCAATCTGGAGGCCAAGCTCGCCGCCGAACCGCCGGCGCCGCATTCCGACGCCGAACCTGTGGCGGCCGCATCCGCAGCGCCGCCCGAGCCCACCCCTGCGGCGTCCACCGCGCCGCCCGAGCCAACTCCGGCCGCGTCCGCCACGGCGGTCGCGACAACGCCCAGCACCGCCGCCGTGGCAGCCTCACCCGTCGAGCCGTCAACGGTCGTGTCGTCACCCGCCGGGTCGTCGCCGGTTCCGCCAGGGCCAGGTTCGCCGCCGTCGGGCGTCAGGCCGTCGGGCGATGCCGTACGTGTCGCGCCGACCGCCGAGCCGGAGGCGCTCGACCTGCTCAGCATCGCCGGCGGGTCGGTCACCAAGCGCCTCGTACCGGTGCTCGTCGGTCTGGTCGCGGTCGGCGCGGTGATCGCCTGGCTTGTCGCGCGCCGGTGAGCAAGGGCGTGCTGCGCGGCGTCGACCGGGCCGCGTTCGCTGTGGCGCTGGCCGGACGCCTGCGCCGAGCCGGCATCCCGGCCGGGCTGACCACCGTCGACGACTTCGTCCGGGCGCTCGCCGCCAGCCCACCCGACTCGATGTCGTCGCTCTACTGGACCGCCCGGATCAGCCTGGTGCGACGGCACACCGACGTCCCCGCGTTCGACCGGGTCTTCGCGGCGATCTTCGCGGACCCTCCACCGTTGTCCCGACCGCAGCGGTCCGCACCCCCGGCCGACGGGCCCGACGACGTGTACGTCCGGGTGCCGGCCGACACCGACGACGCGGGGCCGGGCGGCGGGCTGCCGTGGGCGACACTGCCGCCGACGGTCGCCGAGACACCGGAACACGACACCGAGCTGCGACTGCCCGAGCGTCGCCCCAGCGCCCACACCGGGCTCGCCGACCGTCCGTTCGACGAACTCGACGCCGCACAGGTCACGCAGCTCGGCGACGCCCTGCGCGCGGCCGTCGCCGACTGGCCGACCCGCCGCACCCGGCGGCACACCGTCGGCTCGTCCGGTGCCCGGATCGCGCTGCGGGCCACCATCGCCCGAGCCCGGCGTACCGGCTGGGAGCCCGTCGAGGTCGTCCGCGCGCGCCCGGTACGGCGGCCACGCCGGGTCGTGTTGCTCTGTGACGTCAGCGAGTCGATGCGGGCGCAGGCGACCGCGTACCTGCATCTGATGCGGGCGTTCGCTGTGGTCGCCGACGCGGAGGTGTTCGCGTTCGCCACGACGCTGACCCGGCTCACAGTGGTGCTCCGACACACCTCGGCGGCCGAGGCGGTCGGGCAGGCCAGCGCCGCCGTGACCGACCGGTACGGGGGCACCCGGATCGCCACGAACCTGCGTGCCCTGCTCACCTCCCACCACGCGGAGGCCGTACGTGGGGCGGTGGTGGTGATCGGGTCGGACGGTTGGGACAGCGATCCGCCCGCCGACCTGGCAGCGGTGATGGCCCGGCTGAGCCGCCGCGCGTACCGGATCGTCTGGTTGAATCCCCGCGCCGGCGCACCCGGCTTCGCCCCCCGCGTCGGCGGGATGGCCGCCGCACTCCCCTACTGCGACCGGATGCTGCCGGCCGGCACCTTCCAGGACCTGCTGGTCGTCGCCCGTCAGCTCCAGAGCGTCACGTGCACCGACGGCCGGAAGTGGCCGACGCTGACGCCCGCGCCGCGCATCATCGCCTGAATCGCCCTCGGCGTCGACGCGAAGCGCGACAGCTCCTCGGCGGCCGACATCGCACCCGGGGTGGCGAGCACCTGCGCATGCCACACCGCCTCCATCGTCGCGTGCGGCCCCACCACCTGCCCGAGCTGGCCCTGACGGATGTCCGGTGCGACGGTGAACGCGAGGGCCGGTGCCACCCCCCTGCCCCGTTTGGCCTCCCCCAGCGCGGCCGCGTGGCTCTGGAAGATCTGCTGCCGATCGTCCGGCACGGCCAGCCGGCGCAGCAGCGCCGGGACCGCGCCCCACTCGGTGGCGGCCGACGGCCCGAGCAGCCAGGTCTGCTCCCGCAGCTGCCCCGGCGACGCCGCCAGGCCGGCCAGTGGATGCTCCGCGCCGACGGCGATCACGAGCCGGTAGTTCATCACCGGCCGGCAGCCGATGGCGCTGTCGACGACCGACGGCTGCGGCCCGATCGCGATGTCCGCGGCGCGGGTCAACAACAGCGACCCGAACGATCCCGGGTTGCGCACGCTCAGCTCGACGTCGAGGTCGGCGGCCCGCTTCGCGAAGAGTTCGAGCAGTCCCGGCGCGGCGAACTCGGCGAACAGGCTCGACGCCGCGACCCGCAGCATCCGTCGGCCGCGCGTCGCGGCGCTGACCTCCAGCATGGTGCGGTCCTGCAGGCCCAGCAGTTCCGCCGCGCGACTGGCAAGCCGCAGCCCTCCCGGGGTGAACGCGAGGCCGGCCGCCGTCCGGGCGAAGAGCTTGTCGCCGAATTCCTTGCGCAGTTGGGCGATGTGCAGCGACACCGCCGACTCGGAGACCCGAAGCTCCGCGGCGGCCTGTTTGACCGAGCCCAGTCGGACCACGGCGACGTACGCGCGCAGCTGTGTCGGGGTCATCGGCGTCACCCTCTTCCCCGCGATCGCGTGGCTCGGCTCGGCGTCGAGACGAACGTCGATCATCCCGCGCTGGTTCGTCCCACCGCCAGCGGCCGATCATCTGATCGTCGGGCCCAGTGTCGGTCACCGTGGACCGAGGCGGTGACGAGTGCCGCGATCAGCTCTCGGTGGTTGCCGCCCGGGTTCCGGACACGCAGTACACGTCGCCGGAGTTCGCGGTGTGCGGCAGGTCGTGCAGGTGCGTCGCCAGGTCGCTCGCGGACATCCACCGTCGAAACGTCATCGACTTGTCGTCGCCCACCGCGACGTCGAAGCCGTCGAAGCCCAGCGCGGTCAGGCGATCGAGACACCGGTCGGCGACCGCGCGCGCGATGGTGGTGAACTCGAACGACAGCGCGGGCAGTGGGCGGCTCAGGCCAGCCAGCACCTCGGCTTCGAAACCCTCAACGTCGATCTTGGTGAAGGTCGGCACGCCGTACGTCTCGATCAGCGCGTCGACGGTGACCACCGGGACCTCGATGTCGGTGTCCCACACCTGGCCCTCCCATCCACCCGCGCCCTTGGCCGCCCGGACGAAGTCCGGTGAGGCGGTCGAGACGGTGGGGTTGGCGGAGTTGACGTGCAACCGGGTACGCCCGGGGAGCGCGCCACACGCCGCGTCGACAAGTGTCACCTGGTCGTCATCGGCGTAGATCGCCCGTAGGGCGCGCAGACACAGCGGCTGCGGTTCCACGGCGACGACCCGGGCACCGAGACGGCGGAAGCTCGCGATGTGGTCGCCCACGTGGGAGCCGATGTCGAAGACGAGGTCCCCGCCGCCGACGAATCGGGAGTAGAACGCGTCCATCCTCGCGTCCCGCTCGGGATCGCCGTAGTAGACGTCCAGCGACCGGTGCAGCAGGGACAGGGCCGGGTCGGTCCGGAGCGCGGCGATCCTGGTGTCGGTGGTAGCCGTCATCTGTCTGGGTCCAGTCCGTGAGAGAGGTGGCCGGTTTACGGTCCGAAGGCGGTCAGGAACCGGTCCCGGAAGGCGTCCATCCGCCAGACCGGCGCCTGCGGCCCGGGCTTCAGCCCGTCCTGCCATCCCCACCCGGAGATCCGGTCCAACACGGCCCGATCACGGGTGATGATCGAGATCGGCACGTCGTGGCTGGCGTTCTCGCCGGTGACGACAGCGGCGGGTTGGTGGTCACCGAGCACGATGAACACGAGGTCGTCGTCTCCGTAGGTCCGCACGTAGGAGATGAGCGTGCCGAGGGTGTACTCGATGGATTTTCGGTAGTCCGCCCGGATCTGGCCGGTATTGCGGCGTTTCTCGTCCGACCGGCCCGCGCCGGCCCCACGGTAGACAGCGCCGTCACCGACGTCGGCCCAGTCGAGCAGCGGCGGGACAGGCGTCCAGGGCGCGTGACTCGACACCAGAGCCAGCTCGGTCATCACGTTGCCGTCACGCTTGGTCTGCTCCAGGCGCTGCCAGCTCGCCAGTGTGTACTGGTCGGGCGGGGTGCCGAAGCTGAACTTCGGGCCACGGTACGCGAGCGCCTTGGCGTCGTAGAACCGGTCGTAGCCGAAGAAGGAACCCTCCGGCCACGCCCTGGTGACGGCGGGCATCACGCCGACGGTCTGCCAGTTCGCCCGTCGGAAGGCGCCGTTGAGGGTCATCCGGTCACTGGCCAGCAGGGTGCGGTGCCGCTGGTCGTTGTCGATCCAGAGGCCGGAGAGCAGCGTGTCGTGCGCGAGCCAACTGCCGCCACCGAAGGTCGGCGAGGTGAGGAAGCCGCTCTGCGCGGCGAAACCCGCCACGCTCAGCTCGCTGGTGCCGCGGTCGAGGACCGAACCCACCTGCGGCGCGAACTCCGGGTCCTCGACGGCGTCGCGGCCGTAGCTCTCCACGAAGGCGATCACCACGTTCTTGCCGCGCAGCGCTGTCAGTAGCTGGTCACCGGGGGTGTCGCCGAACCTGTCGGCCTCGATCAGCGCGCCGAACGTCTCGCGGTCGTCGAGGCGCAGGCGCACCTGGAAGCCGTGCCCGTTGGCCAGGGTGGTGGCGGAGGTGTCGGCGACCGGCACGCCCTCGACCACCCGCACGTTGAACGCGGCGCAGGCCACCCAGACGACCACCAGCGCGGCCACGATCCGGGTGGTCCCGGTGCGGTGCCGGACCACCAGCCGCCGCAGTCGCCGCATCGACAGCGTGACCAGTGTGGGCAGGCCCACGAGCACCACCGCCAGGGTGATGGCGACGCCGATGGCGGCGGGTCGACCGTACGACTCGCTGAGGAAGGCGAACCCCTCGTCGAGGAGCGCCCAGTCGAGCACCGGGTCGAACGCCCGGCTCAGCGAGGCGGTGAACCCCAGGTCGAGCAGCTTCAACAGGCCGAGCAGGCCGAGGGCCACGCCGGCCAGCGTCGCGACCAGTCGGCTGCCACGAGACGGCAGGGCGAGCAGGAGGGCCACGACCAGCAGCGCCTCCAGGGGGACCCGCGCGAACGCCGCCGGGCTGAGCCGGCCGAAGTCGTACGGCACGGTGAGGACGAGCAGCACGAGCAGCGCGGCCAGCACTGTCGTCAGCCGGGCGGCGATGGAAGGTTTCGGCCGATCCTCGACGTCGGTGCCGTCGTCGGTGCCGTCCGGGGCCTCGTCCCTCATCGCCCTCCGTCCCTGGCTCGGCAGCTGACGTACACGCGTCAAGAGCGACAACCCGGGCATCCTTCCATGATCTTTGTTGGGCGCGGCATCCGGGCGGCTCAGACGCGGGCGATCCCGCGTCGGACCACGGCGACAGTGGGACGGTCCGACCACGGCAGGCCATCGGCAGTACCCGGGGTCAGCTCGGCCAGCCCCACTCCGGCGCTCGGGGCGCTGTGGCTGGCCGAGCTGGCCGGCTGGACCATCGCGCCCGGGGCGCCGTGGATGACGGTGCGGCGGAGGCGCCGGGTCGTCCAGAGCCAGGCGACGTCACGCCCGAACGACTCGACCAGCAGCGCCACCGAAACCACCAGCACCACTGTCGTCAGCGGTGTGGGCAGCACGTCGGCCATCGCCACCGTCAACGCCACGCCCTGGATCGCGGCGACGACCTTGCTCCAGTACCGCGGCGGCGCGGATCCCCGCATCCACTCCAACACCCAGGTAGCGGCGCCGAAGAGGTAGCGCATCGCGCCGATCACGAGCACCCAGCCACCCACAGTGGGGGCCACGTGCAGGCAGAGCACCAGGACCAGGAAGGAGTCGATCTCCATGTCGAAGCGCGCGCCGAGCTCGCTGGTGGTCCCGGTGCGGCGGGCCGTGTACCCGTCCACGGCGTCGAGGGCCAACGCCACGCTGGTGAGGACGACCATCACTGTGACCGGCGCCGACCGGCCGAACGAGTCCGCGGCCAGGGCCGTCACGCCGCCGACGAGGATCGCCCGGCTCAGGGTCACCCGGTCGGCCGGGCTGAGCGCACCCGCGCCCGAGCGGGACATCCCCCGGCTGAGCAGGGCACACAGGACCACCCCGTACGCCAGCCCCGCCACCCAGCCCGCCGTGCCCAGACCGACAGTCTCCGCCAGCACCGCCAGCAGGACGATCTGCACGAGCAGTCCGATGACCGGACCAGTTCGAACCGTTGACATCGTGCCTCCGTGACTCTGGTGGGTGACCCTGACCGTCATCACGGAAAATATGACCGATCGGTTCATTCTGAACGCGACCCGGCAGGGTGCCACGGAGGGACGTGCCCCTTCGGTGGGCGGTTAATCGTCCATCGTGGGCCCGTCGTCGGCTGACCGATGAGGGCGTCGATCGTCTCGTACGGGTCAGGGCGTCGTCGGCAGGGTGAGCACGTCCGCGCCGTCGTCGGTGATGGCGATGGTGTGCTCGCTGTGCGCCGTCCGGCAGCCCGTCGCGCTGCGGAGGGTCCAGCCGTCGGCGTCGGTGACGAGCGTGGCGGTGTCCGCCATCACCCACGGCTCCAGCGCCAGCAGCAGCCCCGGGCGTAGCCGGTAGCCACGACCGGGGCGCCCGGTGTTGGAGACGTGCGGGTCCTGGTGCATCGTCGATCCGACGCCGTGGCCGCCGAACTCCGTGTTGACCGAGAATCCCGCCGCCTTGAGGACCGAGCCGATCGCGTGGGAGAGATCACCGATGGGAACGCCGGGGCCGGCGGCGGCGATCCCCGCCTGCAACGCGCGCTCGGTCGCGTCGATCAGCGCGAGACTCTCCGGAGGCCGCGTGTCGCCCACGATGAAGCTGATGGCCGAGTCCGCGACGACTCCACAGTGCGAGACGGCGAGGTCGAGCGAGAGCAGATCGCCGTCGGCGAGCGGGTAGTCGTACGGCAACCCGTGCAGCACGGCGTCATTCACCGACGTGCAGATGTAGTGGCCGAACGGCCCACGCCCGAAGGACGGCTCATAGTCGACGTAGCAGGACTGCGCCCCGGCCTCGGTGATCATGGCCTGCGCCCACCGGTCGATGTCCAGGAGGTTGGTGCCGACCACGCAGCGGCTTTTCAACGACTGGAGGATGCCGGCGACCAGCGCTCCGGTGTCCTTCGCTCGCAGCACGTCGGTGGGGCTCAGGATCTCGATCATGCAGCGCCTTCCTCGGGCGACCAATAAGTATCCCGGCCATATTATCCCGGTACTAGAATCGGGTCATGGTCAGGTTGCCGCTCACTCCCGAAGAGCTCGAACGCGGACAGCGCCTCGGCGCGCTCCTGCGTCGCGCCCGTGGAGAGCGTTCGATGCTCCTCACCGCGCTGGACGCGGGCGTCTCGCCAGAGACCCTTCGAAAGATCGAGTCCGGCCGGATAGCCACCCCCGCCTTTCCGACCATCGCGGCGATCGCCGACGTCCTCGGCCTCTCCCTCGACGCCGTCTGGTCGGAGATCAACACGTCGGACGGCAGCGCCGAACTCCCCCGGCCGACACGCACCGCGCGCGAGCGGTTGGCGTCCTAGCGCGCGGCGGTCTGTCGCCAGCGCGAAACGCGAACGCGGTCAGGACCCGAATGATCTGCGGGCTGTCACTGCACTGCCGGCAACGCGCTTCCCACGATAAATAACCTAACAGTGGATCTTCCCGATCGGTATCGGGCAGACGCCCGACTGCGCAGGTCAGCGGCGGTGGCTAAGTTCGCCCAATGCCCACCAACATGATCAGTGCGGAATCTGCGGGTACCTGGACGCTCGGCGACCTGAGCGTCAATCGGATCGGATTCGGCGCAATGCGCCTGACAGGTAACGGCAGCGCGGCGAGCGACCGCGCGCGGGTCATCGGGGTGCTACGCCAAGCGGTCGACCTCGGTGTGAACCACATCGACACGGCGGCGTTCTACTTTTCGCCGCTCCGGTCGGCCAACGAGTTAATCAACAGCGCACTGTCGCCGTACGCCGATGATCTGGTCATCACCACGAAGGTCGGACCGGGCCGCGACCCCTCGGGAGAGTGGCTGCCGCTGGCCCGACCGGATCAGCTGCGTGGACAGGTCGAGGAGAACCTACGCCAACTCGGCCGCGACCATCTGGACGTCGTGAACCTGCGCCAAGACGGACTGGAGTCGGTGGCGGAGCACTTCGGCGCGCTGGCCGAGCTCCGTGACGCCGGACTCATCCGGCATCTCGGCCTGTCCAACATCCGTCCGCACCACCTCGCGCAGGCGCAGGCGATCGCCCCGGTGGTCTGCGTGCAGAACACGTACGGTGTCGACACCCGACGTACGCAGGATCAGCTCGTGCGTACCTGCGGTGAGCAGAACGTCGCATTCGTGCCGTTCTTCGCTCTCGCCGGCGACCGACGTGAGGCCGGCGGCGTGGCCGCCAACGCGGCAGTGGAGGCCATCGCGCGCACGCACGGCGCGACGCCGGCACAGGTACGGATCGCCTGGACCCTCAGCCGCGGCCCGCACCTGCTGGCCATCCCCGGTACCGGCAACCCCGATCACCTGGTTGAGAACCTCGCCGCCGGGGCTCTGGTCCTGTCGCCGGAGGAGTTGGCCAGCCTCGAGTAGCGGCCCCGGCAGGATGCAGTGACCCCGCTCATCCGGGGCCGCCACCATTGCCGCTTTGGCCTTCGTCCACACGTTCTGTGGCCGTTCGTCGTTCAGGGGTCCGGTAGCCGGGGCTCGACCGGGCGGGGGTCGACCGAGCCCACGCAGGCCGGTCGGTACGGACCGGGGGAAAGCCGCGCGAGCGGCCTCAGCCTCGTGACACGACGAGAGCTGGTCCCGGTCGACGAACGACCGGGACCAGCGGGTGGCGCGCTCAGGAGGCGGCGATGCCCTCCATGCCGATGCCGTCGGCGAACTTCGGCAGACCCTCCACTGTGGTCACGAGATTCAGCGACCCGTCCTCGTGCACCTTGTAGCCCTGCACGTTGCCGGCGGTGGCGTTCTGCACATACAGGAAGCCGTCGCTGGTGGTCATGTCGATCGACCCGCCGTTGGTGTCCGCGGCGACGTTCTTGACGAGTTCGAGCTTGCCGTCGTCGTTGACCCGGTAGGAGCTGATGGTGGAGCTGCCGGCGTTGGCGACGAAGAAGTAGTCGCCGACGCGTTGGATCCAGCACGTCGCCTGCTGGCCGTTGGGCACCGACGGGCCGACCTGGTCGAGCGCGCCGTCGTCCTCCAGCTCGAACCGGCTGACCGCGTTCGCGCCCGACTCGGTGACCAGCAGCGAGTCCTCGCTGTCGAAGGTGAAGCCGAACGGGGCGTTGCCCGCGTCGCTGATGACGGGGTTGCGGGACAGTTTGCCGTTGCGACCGATCTCGTAGCTGAACATGACGTTGGCGGCCTTTGTCGACACCAGGACGAACTCGCTGTCCGGGTCGATCTTGACCTGGGCCGGGGCGGTCCCGAACGCCGGCGGGTTGCCGTTGTGCAGCCCGAGCGACCGGTTGGCGTCCTCGATCCGCGACAGTCGGCCCTTGTGCAGCTCGAAGCCCTGCACCGAGCCCTCGCCACCGGCGTTGAGGACGTAGACGAGGTCGCCACGGGCCGCGACGCTGACCGGCAGCAGGCCGCCGGACCAGATGACCTGGAGCTTGTGCAGCTTGGTGCCCTCCACCCGGAAGACCGTCACGGTGTTGCTGCCGGCGTTGACAGCGAACAGCAGTCCGCGGTGGTAGGTCAGGGAGCCCTGCGAGGCCAGTGCGTCGAGCGGCGCGCCGATGGTGAAGCCGCCCAGCCCGCCGGTCTCGTACTCGCCCGCCTTGGTGAGACGGCCGTCCTCGTCGCGGTCGTACACCTTGATGGTGTTGCCCTCGGCCTTGTTGGTCTGAACGAAGACCGCTCCCTCGTCGCCGTGGTGGTAATCACCCCCCTTGCGGTCGTCGTGGTACCCGGGGCCGCCGCCATCGGCGAAGGCGGCCCCGGGGATCGATCCGATGCTGGTCAGACCTGCCAGGAGGGCTGCCGCGAGCGCGACACTGCGCTTCATCACTGACTCCTTATGCACCCGAAGGGAGGAATACGAGTTTTCCTCTCCTTCGAAAGCTATCGGAGCAGCTAGGTGGGTATGCCTCACTTACCCTAAAGCGGTAATTTCGTGCCGTTCTGTGGAATGAGCGGACGTGTGGACGCAGGTGGCATAGGAGCGAAGCGGACGTCCGGGACCGTCAGGGCAGGAACTCGGCGGTCAGGCTGATCAGCGCACGGGCTGCGGCCCCGACCGGCCGGTCCACCGGGGTGGCGAGCGAGGCCGTCCAGTTCAGGTCGGCGCCGGTGACGCTCAGCAGGCGCACCCCGTGGTCGTCGGCGACGGCGAAGCGGGGCAGCAGCGCGATGCCGAGCCCGTGGCGCACGTGTTCAGCGCCGGTGGCGATGTCGGGGATCTCGATCGTGACGCGCCGGGACAGGCCGGCGGCCGCGAACGCCCTGTCGGTCACGGCCCGGTTGCCGTAGCCGACCGGGGAGTCGATGAAGTCCAACCCGGCGATGTCGGCGAGGGTGAGCGCCTCGCGGGTCGCCAGCGGGTGGTCGTCCGGGACGACGAGGTCGAGTGCCGAGCTGGCCAGCTCGGTGAGGTGAATCTCCGCAGGAGGTGTGCCGGGCAGCGAGACGAACGCGAGGTCGAGCCGGCGTTCCGCGAGGGCGTCGATGAGCCCCTGGGAGCCGTGCGGGGCGACGCTGGTGTGCAGCAGCACTCCGGGGTGCCGGCGGTGGAACTCGCCGAGCAGGGCCGGCAGGTGCAGGAGTCTGATCGAGGTCATCGTGCCGATGCGCAGGGTGCCGCGCAGGCCGCCGTGCACCTCGGCGACCGCGTCGCGGGCGTCGCGGGCCGCGTCGAGGGCGATCCGGGCGCGCGGCAGCAGCGCGGCACCGGCGTCGGTGAGGCGTACGCGCTTGGAGTTGCGGTCCAGCAGTGACGCGCCCAGTTCGCGTTCGAGGGTCTTGACCGCGGCGGAGACGGCGGACTGGACGACGTGCAGGCGGGCGGCGGCGCGGGTGAAGTTCTGTTCCTCGGCCACTGCGACGAAGTACTCAAGTTGGCGGAGCTCCACACCACCAAGTATCACCGATCGCGATCGTCGCGAGCATCAACTTTCGTTGGACCTGATGCTTGGGCGAGGCAACAGTGGGGTCATGTCCTTGTCGACCCTGACACCCGGCCCCACCACGTCCGACCGCCGCGACGGCTCGTCCCGCCGACACGGCCGTGGCTTCTGGGCCATCGCCCTGGCGTTTCTGACCGCGATGGCGTTCTGCACAGTGCCTGCCCCGCTCTACCCGCTCTACATGGCGCGGGACGGTTTCTCCACGTTCATGGGCACTATCGTGTTCGCGGTCTACGCGGTGGGCGTGGTAATCAGCCTGCTGCTCGCCGGTCACGTCTCGGACTGGGTCGGCCGCAAGAAGATCCTCATCCCGGCGTTGGTGTTGGAGCTGGTGGCCGCCGCCCTGTTCCTGGGTGACCCGTCCCTGCCGGTGCTGCTGGTCGCCCGGCTGGTGAGCGGGCTGGGCATCGGCCTGATCACCGCGACCGCCACCGCGTACCTCCAAGAGCTGCACGCCGCGCACCGGCCCGGCTCGTCGGGCCAGCGCTTCGAGATGGTCTCCACCGCCGCCAACATCGGCGGGCTGGGCGTCGGCGCGCTGGTAGCGGGCGTCCTCGCCCAGTACGTCGACGCGCCGCTGCGTACGCCGTACCTGGTGTTCGCCGTCCTGTTGGCGGCGAGCATCGTGGCGGTCGCCCTGACCCCGGAGACCGTCGAGGAGCGGCTGGTCAAGCCCACCTACCGGCCACAGCGGATCAGCGCCGACCACGGGGACCGGGCCGGCTACCTGGCCGCGGCAGCCGCCGGGTTCGCCTCCTTCGCCGTGTTCGGCCTGTTCACCTCTGTCGCCCCGGGTTTCGTCGCTGGCGCCCTGCACCTTCCGTCGCGGGCCCTGGCCGGCGCGATCGTGTTCGCCGTGTTCGGCGGCGCGGCAGTGGCGCAGACCCTCACCAGCCGGCTGGCCGCCCCGGCGAAGGTGCGCCTCGGGCTGCTCGCCCAGGCCGTCGGCGTGCCCGTCCTGCTGGTGGGGATGCACACCGCCAGCCTCCCGGTGTTCCTGGTCGGCGGGGTGGTCGCCGGCATCGGCGCCGGCGTGCTCTTCAAGGCCGCCGTCGGCGCCGTCGCGGCGATGGCCGCGCCCGCCCAGCGCGGCGAGGCCCTGGCCGGGCTGTTCCTCATCGGCTACCTCGGGATGATCCTGCCGTCCGTCGGCATCGGCGTCGCCACCCAGGCCGTCAGCGCCGGCACGGCGATGAACTGGTTCACCGGGTTGCTACTGGTCATGCTCGCCGGCGTGGCGGCGCTGTTCCGCCACAGCGCAGCGGCACAAGCCCGATGAGCGGGGGAGGTCCGGGGTCAGCGCACCTCGGGCCACCACGGTTCGAGGAGGGTGGGGTCGGCGACGTACTGCGCCACCAGTGTCCGCTGCTCCGGGGTCAGGGACAGCGCCTGGAGTCGGGCGCCCCACTCGGGCACCCGGTCGGCCTTGTCCAACGCGATGGCCAGCTCGATCAGGCCGGCCAGCGCCATCGCCCGCTCGACCACCGGGGCGTCCTCGGCACGGCGGCGCATCCCCGAGTCGAGCGCCCGGTAGGCCGCCCGGTCGTCCATCTTGAACTCGCGCAGGATCCGCGCGTTGTCGAGCACCCGGGCCAGCCCGTCAAGCTCCTCCGACCCGCCGTACTCCACGTCCTCCGGCTCGTCCCGCTGGATGAAGACGATGGAGTTGCCCGACGGGTCGACGATGCTGAACCGCGACGACCCGGCGCGGTAGCGGGTCATTCGGGGTAGACCCTTGACCAGCACCTTGCCGTAGCTGCGGCGCATCGCCTCGGCGAACACCGCGTGGTACGAGCCCACCGCGTCCACCATCACCAGGCAGCCGCCGGAATGCTCCTTCGCCGGGTCGAGATCCTTCGGCGCCGGGCCGTAGTGCAGCTGGAACCCACTCCAGGTGAACGCCAGATACACATATGGCTTGAGCTGCTCAAAAGCCACCTCGAAGCCGAGCGCCCGCCAGAACGCCAGGGTCTCCTCCGGGGCCGCGCAGTGCAGCAGCGGCACTGTGGTCTCGTTCGGTTGGACACGGTCCGCATTGGTCGTCATCGTCACTCCCGGTCCGGTCGGCAGGCCGGCCATTGTGCCAGTACCACCGAGCGGCCCCGACGGGTTTCGTCTCCTACCCAGGGAGGAGGCGCGCTCCGACCACCGGCCGCAACCGGGGCTCGGGGTCGGACGCGATCGGCGGGCACGGCCACGAACATCTACAGACATGACTACCGATGTGCGCAGGGCGACGCGCTGGAACCGCCCACTGATGATCCTGGTATCCGTGATGGCAGTACTCGGCGTCGTCACCGTCGTCGGCATCCTCGTCGACCCGCGCGTCCTCACCGGGGCGCCGATCTGGCTCAAGCCGTTCAAGTTCGCGGTGTCGTTCGTGCTGTACGGCGCGACGCTCGCCTGGATGCTCTCCCTGCTGCCGCGACGCAGCCGGGCCGTCGAGAGGGCGGTCGTCGTCATCGTCGCGGTGGCGGTCGTCGAGAACGCGTTGATCGTCGGCCAGGTGATACGCGGACAGACCAGCCACTTCAACGACAGCACACCGCTGAACACCGCGCTGTTCGCGGCGATGGGCGCGGCGATCATGGTGCTGTTCTTCGCGCACCTCGTCATCGCGATCGTCGTGATGATCCAGCGGATTCCCGATCGGGTCGCCGCGACCGCCGTCAGGTGGGGGCTCGGCCTGTCCCTGCTGGGCATGCTCGCGGCAGTGCCGATGGCGCTGCCGACGCAGGACCCGGGGATCGAGGGAATCACTGGGGCGCACAGCGTCGGCGTGCCCGACGGTGGACCGGGGTTGCCGATCGTGGGCTGGAGCACCACCGGCGGTGACCTGCGGATCGGGCACTTCGTGGGGCTGCACGCCCTCCAGGCGTTGCCGATCCTGGCGATCCTGCTGAGCCGGTTCGCGACGCGGTTGGGCGAGCGCACCCGCGCCCGGCTGCTGGTCGTCGCGGGCAGCGCGTACGGCGTACTCACCGTGCTGTTGACCTGGCAAGCCCTGCGCGAGCAGCCGCTGCTGCGGCCGGACGCCGTCACGCTCGCCGCGGTCGCGGCCCTGGTGGTCGCGACGGCGACCGCGACCGGCCTGGTGCTGGCCCGCCGACGTCGCCCGGAACTGGCGCTGGCCGCGTGACCGCGACGCTCTTCTCCCTGACGTTCGCGGTGGCAGCGCCGTTCTGGGCGCTGATGATCCTGCTGCCGCGCTGGTCGTGGACCGCCCGGATCATCGCCTCGCCGCTGATCGTGCTGCCGGTCGTGGTGATCTACGCGCTGCTGGTGCTCCCGGCGTTCGGAGAGGTGCTGCCGGCCGTGGCGTCGCCGACCCTGGCCGGGGTGCGCGACCTGCTCGGCACCTCCAACGGGGCCGCGGCGGGTTGGGCGCACATGATCGCGTTCGACCTGTTCGTCGGGCGGTGGGCGTGGTTGGACAGCCGCGAACGGGGGGTGCCGGCGCTGGTGATGGCTCCGGTGCTGGTGCTGACCATCCTGCTCGGACCGCTCGGCCTGGCCGCGTACCTCGCGGTCCGGATCCGGTGGCGGCGGCCGACGGCCGCCGCCACCGGCCCGCAGCACCTAGGCTGACCACCGTGAGCTGGCCGGGGCGACTGTTCGACATGCGGGACTCGCTCGTGCGGATGCTACTGCTCGATCTCAGTGGGCTGTGCTACCTGCTCTTCGTTCCGCGCTCGACCAGCACGCCCACGACGACACAGTGGATCCTCGCGGTCCTCGCGTTCACAGTGGCGCTGGCGGCGCACCGTCGGCCGGTGGTCAACCTGGTGGCACAGGCCACCCTGCTGACGGTCGCGATCGGCCTGGTCGACGACTTCACCATCAACCAGGTCGGCGCGAGTTGGGCCCTGCTCGAGATCACCATGCGAGCGCGCCGCCCCCGGACCATCTGGCTGTCCACCGCGCTGCTGGTCGTGGTCGACCTGACCGACTCGGTCGGCGACCCGGTCGGCCAGGTCGCCTCGGGCGTCGTCGGCCTGGCCCTGGAGGTCGGTGTGCCGGTGCTGCTCGGCCTCGTCATCCGCACCAACCGGGAGCTGAGTCGGCAGGCCGTGGAGCGGGCCGTGGCCGAGCAACGCCAGCACGAGTCGGAGAGCCGTGCGGCCCGCGCCGACGAACGCGGCGCCATCGCCCGCGAGCTGCACGACGTCGTCGCGCACCACGTGGCGTCGATGGTCCTGCGGGTCGGCGTGGCCCGGCACGTGCTCACCGACCTGGACCCCCGGGTGGGCGAGGTCTTCGACGACGTGCACGGCACCGGCACCGCGGCCCTCACGGAGTTGCGCCGGCTGGTAGCGGTGCTGCGCAACCCCGACGGGGTACGCGGCGACGCGGCGTTGACCGCTATCGAACCGTCAGCACTGCCGGCGGCGATCGGCGCGTCCATCGACCGGGCCCGGCAGGCGGGTGTCACTGTGGAGGCCGATCTCGACCCGGCTATCGGTTCACTCGACGCGGTACGCGGCATGGCGGTGCTGCGACTGACCCAGGAGGCGCTGACAAACGTGGCCAAACACGCGGGGGCGTCCGCGCTCGCGCACCTCGTGGTCGCTGTCCGGGACGGCTGCGTGCACTGGGAGGTCACCGACAACGGACGCGGCGGGCTGCCGGCGGGCGTGCCGGCCGGTGGCGGGCACGGCATCACCGGAATGCGGGAACGCGTCGAGGTCCTCGGCGGCCGGCTGGAGGCGGGCCCGACCGGCGCCGGGTGGCGGGTGCGTACCGTCCTTCCGGCCGTGGCCGCCGCACCAGCCGACGCGCCGGTCGGGTCGGTGCCCCGCGAGCGGGAGGCCCCGGCCGGGTCGCCCGCGCCGGAGCCGGCGTGATCCGGGTGCTGCTGGTCGACGACCAGCACCTCATCCGGGCCGGGCTGCGCATGCTCTGCGAGGCCCAACCCGACATCGAGGTCGTCGGTGAGGCCGACAACGGCCGTGAGGCGATCCCGCTGGCCGGGCGGCTCCTCCCCGACGTCGTCGTCATGGACCTGCGGATGCCCGGTGTCGACGGGATCACGGCCACCAGCCGGATCCTCGCCGAACGCCCCGCCACCCGCGTCCTGGTGCTGACCACGTTCGGCGACGACGACCACCTCTACCCCGCGCTGACCGCCGGAGCGTGCGGGTTCCTGCTCAAGGACGCGCCCCCGACCGAGCTGCTGGACGGCATCCGACGGGCCGCCGTCGGCGACAGCCCGTTCAGCCCGGAGGTGCTGCGCCGCCTCGTGCAGCGCGCGGTGCGCGCCCGCCCCGGGTCGCCGCCGGCCCTGCCGGGCCTGACCGCCCGGGAACGTGACGTGCTCAACCTGGTCGCCGAGGGCCTGTCCAACACCGAGATCGCCGACCAGCTCCACATCGGTGTCACCACCGTCAAGACCCACATCACCAGCCTGATGACGAAGACCGACAGCCCCAACCGGGTACGGCTGGCCCTGTTCGCTCGCGGCGTCTGACGCTCAGGCCCGCATCCGCGCGGACACGGCGATGACGAGCACCAGCGGCACGATCAGCAGGGCCGGGGCGACGACAGGCAGGTGCAGGGCGACCAGGGCGCCGACCGCCGCGCCGACCATGAGGGCCAGCAGCACCTGGACCTTGGGACGCAGGCTGGCCCACGGGCTGCGCGCGGCGACCCCGGCGATCAGGCTGGTGAGCGTGCCGGTCAGGTACGTGGAGGACAGGCCGGACACGCCGAAGCGCTGGATGGCACTGCTCTGCACGCCCAGGGCGACCGCGGACAGCATCAGTAGCGCCAGGTGGACACCCGCGTCGGGCGTGTGCAGGGTGATCTCCCAGACGACGGCGAACACGACGAACACCGACAGCTCCAGGACCAGCGCCCAGGTGACTCGCCGGGGCCAGACCGGATCGTCGGGCTGTGCCGAGCCGACGACGCGGGCGCCCGCGAGGACACCGACGATGAAGCTGACGATGGCGCAGCCCGACGTCAGCGCCAGGTCGGCTTCACCCCGGCCGGCCGAGAGCCCGAGCAGGACCATGTTGCCGGTCATCACGCTGGCGAAGGCACCGCCGAGGGCGAGGAAACCGAGAGCGTCGGCGCTCCCGGTGAGGAAGGTGAGGACGACGACGAGCGCCTGCCGTCGCCGCAGCAGGCGCTCGTCTCGGCGCGGGGCGACGCGAGGGTGGGTGACGCGGGGCGCTGTGCTCGACACTGTCGGCCACCTTCCAGTAATTGTTCTTCGTATACACTTTGTCCGGACACGTTCACGGAGAGGCGACCAGGTGGCTGAAGACCTACGGGACAAGCTCGGCGCGCAGCACCTGCCGCTACGCGATCAGGTCCTCGCCGCGCTGCGGACCGCCATCATCGACGGCGACTACCTGCCCGGGGAACGGCTGACCGAGGACCGGCTCGCCGAGGACTTCGGCGTCTCCCGCAACCCCGTCCGGGAGGCACTGCGCGTCGCCGAGGCGGAGGGGTTCGTCGTGATCCTCCCCCGCCGGGGAGCCGTAGTCGCCTCACCGAGCAGCGGGACCATCACCGACATGTTCGCCGTGCGACAGCGCCTGGAGACGCTGGCCGCCCGGCTGGCCGCCGAGCGGGCCACAGCGGCCGACGTGGCGTCCCTGCGTGCCCTGCTCGACCAGGGCCGCGAGGCGACGCAGCGCCACGACCTGGCCCGGGTCGCCGAACTGAACAGCACGCTGCACCTGCGCATCCTCCAGATCAGCGGAAACCCCTGGCTGTCGTCGATCGCCAAGTCGCTCTACCTCCATGTCCAGTGGGTCTTCCGGCTCGGGGCGGCCGAACGCGCGCCACACTCGTGGGCCGAGCACATCCAACTCGTCGACGCCATCGAGTCGGGCGACGGTGACCGCGCCGAGCGGGCCGCGCTCGACCACCTCGACGCGGCATCCGCAGCGGCCTACGAGAACGCCGAAGGCGGCTACGGCGCCCGCTGACGGGCGCGCGGCCATGGCGCCAGCTACCGGCCGCACGCGTAGCCCTGCATCCCCCGGGGGTTCGCACCGGCCGCCAGCACTCCCGTCACCGGGTCACGGGTCACCGCGCAGAGCCGACCGAGGCTCCACCCGTCGGTGACCCGCACCTCGTGCCCGTACGCCCGCAGGGCCTCCAGCACACCCTCGTCGAGCCGGTCCTCCACCACCAGGACACCGGGCTCCATGTCGCGGGGATAGAACGACCCCGGCAGGCTGACCGTGTGCCACGCCGGCGCGTCGATGGCCTCCTGAAGGCTCTTCCCACCGACGAGGTGCCGCAGCAGGAACGGCAACTGCCACTGGTCCTGCTGGTCGCCACCGGGGGTGCCGCAGGCCAGCACCGGCTGACCGTCACGGTGCACCATCGTCGGGCTCAACGTCGTACGCGGGCGGCGGCCCGGCGCCAGTGACGAGGCGAGCCCCTCCTCCAGCCAGAACATCTGCAACCTGCTGCCCAGCGGGAAGCCCAGCTCCGGAATCGTCGGGGAACTCTGCAACCAGCCGCCGCTGGGCGTAGCGGAGATCATGTTGCCCCAGCGGTCGACCACGTCCACGTGACAGGTGTCGCCCCGGGTCACCCCGTCCGACTGCACCGTCGGCTCTCCCGTGGTGGCATCCGTCGGCCCGGTACGCCGCCCGGCGCCCTGTTGAACGTGGGCGGGCAGGCGCGGCTGCGCCCCGTCCGGACGCCCCGGCCGCAACTCCGTCGACGCGCGATCGCCGATCAGGGCGGCCCGCTCCCGCGCGTACTGCGGCGAGAGCAGCGCCTTGGCGGGCACGTCGGCCCCGTCGCCGTACCAGGCCTCCCGGTCGGCGAAGGCGAGCTTGAGCGCCTCGACCTGGGCGTGGATGCCCGCCGCGGTCGTCGGGTCGTACGCGCCCGCGTCGTCGAGCGCGTCAACGGTGGCCAGGGACTCCAGCAGCACCGGGCCCTGACCCCAGAAACCGGTCTTCGCCACCGAGTAGCCGTGCCAGTCGAGGGTGGCGGGCGACTCCCAGCTCGCCGAGTACGCGGCCAGGTCGTCGCCGGTGACCAGCCCGGCGTGCGGGCGGCCACTGGAGTCCTGGAACGGTAGCCGGCTGAACGCGTCGATCGCCTCGGCGACGAAACCGGTGCTCCAGGCCCGGCGCGCGGCCTCAATCTGGGCCTCCCGGTCGACGCCGGCCGCCCGTCCCGCCTCGACGAGCCGGCGCAGGGTGTCCGCGTACGCCGGGTTGGTGACCAACTCCCCCGCGGCCGGTGGTCGGCCGCCGCGCAGCCAGAGCGCGGCGGAGGTGGGCCAGTGTTCCTCGAACAACGACCGGACGGCCGCCACCGTGTCACCGACCCGGGCCACCAGCGGGTGTCCGGCGCCGGCGTAGCCGATCGCCGGCTCCAGCACCTCGGCGAGGGTGAGCGTGCCGTGCTCGCGCAGCAGCAGGAGCCAGGCGTCCACCGCGCCGGGTACGGCCGCCGCGAGCGGCCCGGCGCCCGGGATGAGGTCCATCCCGAGGGACCGGAAGTGCGCGATGGTGGCGCCGGCTGGCGCCGGCCCCTGCCCGCACAGCACCTTCGGTCGGGGATCCCGTGCGGTGGCCACGATGGCCGGCACCTCGCCGCCCGGCCCGTTCAGGTGCGGCTCGACGACGTGCAGGACGAAGCCGGCGGTGACCGCCGCGTCGAAGGCGTTGCCCCCGCGTTCCAGGATGCCCATCGCCGACTGGCTGGCCAGCCAGTGGGTGGAGGACACCATGCCGAAGGTGCCCTGCAACGTGGGTCGGGTGGTGAACGTCATGACAACACCTCACTGGGATCTGCGGTACGAACGTCGGGACCGGTGCCGTCCGGCCGGACCAGGTGGCACGCGGCCATGCCGTCGCCGACGGCGGTCTGCGCCGGCACCTCCGTCGCGCACCTGTCGAAGGCGAGCGGGCACCGGGTCCGGAACCGGCAGCCGGACGGTGGGTCGAGCGCGGACGGCAGGTCGTCGCCGAGCAGCACCGGTTGACGGAGGCGCTGACGCACCGGGTCGGCCACCGGCGCGGCGGAGAGCAGCGCCTGCGTGTACGGGTGGGCGGGCCGGGCGAAGATCCGCTCGCGGCTACCGGTCTCGACGAGCTGACCCAGGTACATGACAGCGATGTCGTCGGCCAGGTACTCGACAGCGGAGAGGTCGTGGGTGATGAAGAGACAGGCGAACCCGATGTCGCGTTGCAGGTCGGCGAGGAGGTTGAGCACCGACGCCTGCACCGACACGTCGAGCGCGCTGGTGGGTTCGTCAGCGATGAGCAGCATGGGCTCGGAGATCAGGGCCCGCGCGATGCTGACCCGTTGGCGTTGCCCGCCGGACAGCTCGTGGGGATAGCGGCGGGCCACCTCGGCGCGCAGGCCCACCCGTTCGAGTTGGGGGGCGACGCGCGCATCCCGCTCGCGCCGGGAGATCCGCTTGCCGGCCAGCCGCAGCGGCTCGGCCACGATCTCGCCCACCAGCATCCGCGGGTCCAGTGACGCGGCCGGGTCCTGGAAGACGATCGACACCGCGCCGCGATGGGGACGCAGTCGCCGTCGGGACAGGTGGGTGACGTCAGTGCCGGCGATCCGGACAGTTCCCGCTGTCGGTTCGACGAGCCGCACCACGCATCGGCCCACTGTCGACTTCCCGGAACCGCTCTCCCCCACCAGGGCCGTGACCCGGCCCCGCAGGATGGTCAGGGACACCCCGTCCACGGCACGCACCGGGCCGAAGTGCATCACCAGGTCCGCGATCTCCAGGGCGTTCGGCTGCGGCGTCATCGGTTCGCCTCCTGAACTGCCGTCGGTGCCGTTGTGCAGGGGTGCCAACAGGCCGCGAGATGGTCGGTGCCACCGACATCCTCCAACGGCGGGGCGGCCGCCCGGCACTGCTCGTCGGCGGCAGGGCAGCGATCCGCGAAGGTGCAGGCGTCGGGTTGGCTGGCCAGGACGGGCACCAGCCCGGGGATCTCGGTCAACCGGTCGGTGCCGGCGTGCCGGCCCGGCTGCGGTGACGCCGACAGGAGCCCGGCCGTGTACCGGTGCCGGGGATGGGCGAACAGGTCGTCCACCGGCGCCCGTTCCACCACCCGGCCCGCGTACATGACGACGACGCGGTCCGCGATGTCGGCGATCACGCCGAGGTCGTGGGTGATGATGAGGACGCTCGTGCCGAGCCGGTCGCGCAGGTCCCGCAGCACCTGGAGGATGCCGGCCTGGACGGTGACGTCCAGCGCGGTGGTCGGCTCGTCGGCCACCAGCACCTTCGGGCCGCAGGCCACCGCCATCGCGATCATCACGCGCTGGCGCATGCCGCCGGAGAGTTGGTGCGGATAGTTGTCGACCCGCTGGGCGGCGGACGGGATCCCGACGAGCGTCAACAGCTCGACGGCGCGGGCCCGCGCCGCCCGTCGGGACATCCGTTCGTGGACCTGGAGCACCTCGCCGATCTGCCGTCCGACGGTGAGCACCGGGTTCAACGACGTCATCGGTTCCTGGAAGATGTAGGCGATCTCCCGGCCACGGACGCGACGCAGGGCCGACTCGCGGGCCCCGACCAGCTGGGTGCCGTCCAGGCGCACCGATCCGCTGACCCGGGCGCTGCCGGGTAGCAGCCCGGCGAGGCTCATCGCGGTGACGCTCTTTCCGCACCCCGACTCGCCCACCATTCCAACGATCTCCCCGGCCGCGAGGTCCAGGCTGACTCCGTCGACCGCCGAGACGGTGCCGGTCTCGGTCGGGAACGACACCGACAGGTCGCGGATCTCCAGCACGGGCGCGGAGGCGGTGGTCATCGCCGGTCTCCCTTCGGGTCGAGGGCGTCGCGCAGGGCGTCACCGAAGACGTTGAACGCCAGCGCCAGACCCATGATCACCACGCCGGGGAAGACGGCGGCCCACGGTGCGCGGGCGGCGAACTGCTGGGCGGTGGCCAGCATGGTGCCGAGACTGGGCGACGGGGGCTGGATGCCGAGGCCGAGGAAGGACAGCACCGCCTCGCCGAGGATCGCGGCCGGGATGGCGACAGTGGCCTGCACCAGGATCACCGAGGTCGCGTTCGGCAGGATGTGCCGGGCGAGCACCCACAGGTCGCTCGCGCCGTCCACGACGGCCGCCGCGACGAAGTCCAGCGACTTGAGGCGCAGCGTGTCCGAGCGGACGACCCTGATCACCCCGGGGATCTGGGCGATGCCGATGGCCACCGCGGCGTTGCCGAGGCTGGCACCGCGGATGGCCGCCAACCCCACCGCCATGATCAGAAACGGAAACGCCAGCAGCAGGTCGGTGAAGCGCGAGATCACCGCGTCCCAGGCCCGGAAGTAGCCGGCGGCGAGCCCGAGCGGCACCCCGATGACCAGCGACGTGGCCACCGCCAGGAGCCCTACCTGCAACGAGGCCCGTGCGCCGAGCATGATGCGGGAGAGGACGTCCCGGCCGAGGTCGTCGGTGCCCAGCAGGTGCCCGGCGGTGCCGGGAGGGGCGAACGTACGGGCGAAGTCGGTCTGGTCGACCGAGTAGGGCGCGAGCCAGGGCGACAGCAGCGCGATGACACCCGCCAGCGCGAGCACGACGAAGCTCACCACGGCGAGCGGGTTGCGCCGCAGCCGCCGCAGCACCCGGGTACGCCGGGTGATATCGGCGGTGCCGGTCTCCGCCATCGGTACGGTGAGGACGGTCATGCCGGATCTCCCGTCACCCGGATGCGTGGATCGATGACCGAGTAGAGCAGGTCCACGAAGAAGTTGATCACGATGTAGGCCGCCGCGGTGAGCAGGACGACGGCCTGGATCACCGGGTAGTCCCGCTGGAACACCGCGTCGATGGTCATCTTGCCGAAGCCCGGCAGCCCGAAGATCTGTTCGGTGACGACAGCGCCCGAGATCAGCCCGCCGAGTTGGAGACCCACGACGGTCACCACCACGATGAGGCTGTTCCGCAGGGCGTGCCGGGTGATGACGGCGCGCGGTCGCAGGCCCTTGGCCTTCGCCGTCCGGACGTAGTCGGAGGAGAGCGAGTCCAGCATCGCCGAGCGGGTCTGCCGCATGATGATGGCGGCCAGGCCGGTGCCGAGGATCACCGCCGGCAGGACGATGTGGTGCAGGTTGTCCACCGGGTCCTCCAGGATCGGCACGAAGCCGGAGGCGGGGAAGAGCCCGGTCGCCACGGACAGGTAGAGGATCGCCAGCAGCCCGAGCCAGAAGTGCGGCACGGACAGGCCGATCAGGGCCAGACCGTTGGCGAGCCACTCCGCCGGACGTCCACGACGGACGGCCGCGAGCACCCCGGCGCCGACGCCGAGCGCCGCCGCGATGAGGATCGCCAGGACGGACAGCTCGACGGTCACCGGCAGGGCTGTCGTGAGCATCGAGGAGACCGGGGTGCCGGTGCGGATCGACACCCCGAAGTCGCCCTGCGCCATGCGCTCCACGTACTGGGCGAACTGCACCGGCAGCGGCTGGTCCAGCCCGTAGTGCCGACGGATGGCCTCCAGGGCCTCCGGCGACCGGTCCTCCCCGGCCAGGGCGAGGGCCGGGTCGCCGGGGAGCGCCCGTACGCCGACGAAGACCACGATCGTCGACAACAGCAGGGTCAGCGCCGACTGCCAGGCGCGGGTGAGCAGGTATCGGGCCACGACGGCCTACTTGCCGAAGCCGGCGAAGGCGGCCCGGATAACGCCGTCCGGGTAGACCTGGAGGCCCTGGATCTGCTTGCTGACGGCGGTCAGGTTGCGCTGCCGGTAGAGGTAGATCAGGGCGTCGTCCTGCTGGAGCAGTGCGACCGCCTGCCCGTACAGCTTCCTGCGCTCCTCGACGTCACCGGCCTGGCGGGCCTGGGTCAGCACTGTGTCGAGCTGCGGGTTGCTGTAGCCGGCGACGTTCTGGCTGGCGCCGGTGCCGACGAAGTTCGTGATGTTGGCGTCCGGGTCGATCCGGCCGCTCCACCCCAGTTGCAGCAGCTCGAAGTTGCCGCGGTCCTGCTCGTCGAGGAGCGACGAGTACTCCACCGGGTTGATCTTCAGGTCGAATCCGCCGTCCTTGACCATGGACTGCAACGCCTGCGCGAGACGCAGCGTGTCAGGGGTGTTCGAGGCGAGCATCGTGACCGTGTACGGCGTCCGCACGCCGGCTTCGGCCAGCAACTGCTTGGCCTTGGCGGGGTCGTGCGCCGGGCAGGTCTGCGCCTCGGGGGACGAGAACGTGCTCGCCGGCGAGATCGGGGAGCAGGCGGCGGCGTGCAGACCGTTGAAGACCGCGTCGACGAGGGCCTTGCGGTCGATGGCGTGCTCGAAGGCCTGTCGCACCTTGGCGTTCTGGGCGAGGGGGCGGTTGATGGGCTTGGCTGCGGTGCCGACGCCGTCGACGTTGCCGACGTTGATGGTCAGGCCCTGGTAGCCGAGGGACTGCGACTGGAGGACGGAGACCGCCGCGTCCTGCCGGAGCGAGGCGACGTCCTGGGTGGAGACCGAGTCGGCGACCTGCGCGTCACCGGAGCGCAGGTTGGCGGCGCGGATGCTGGCGTCGGTGAGGATCCGCCACGAGATGCCGTCCAGGTGCACCTTGCTCGCGTCGTAGTAGTTGGGGTCCCGCACCACCTCGATGGAGTTCTGCGGCACCCGCTTCGCGAACTTGAAGGGGCCGACGCAGACCGGCGCCGAGGCGAAGTCGTCGCCCTTGGTCCGCAGCGCCTGCGCACTCATGATCATGCCGGCCCGGTCGGCGAGGGCCCCAAGCAGTGGTGCGAACGGCTGCTTCAGCCGCAGGACGACTGTCTGCGCGTCAGGGGTGTCGACGCCGTCGATGGGGCCAAGTTCGCTCTTGCGCGCCGACCGGGCGTTGGTGAGGTGGCGTTGCAGGGTGGCCTTCACCGCGGCCGAGTCGAACGCCGTGCCGTCCGCGAAGCGCACGCCGGGCCGCAGCGGAATGGTCACCGTCCGGCCGTCGCCGCTCGTGGTGGGCAGGGCAGTCGCGAGCTGCGGTACGACCTGCGCCTGCTCGTTGACGTCGTAGAGCTTCTGGCACATCGCCTGGAAGACGTAGCGGGAGTAGAGGCTTCTCGACAGCGTCGGGTCCAGCGCGTCGGGCTCGGCGGAGAGGGCGATGACCAGCTTGCCGCCCTGCTTGACGGCGGCGGGGTCGGCGGGCGTACCGAAGGAATCCTGGCCTGCCGCCTGGTCGCCGCCGGACTGGTCGCCGCCTTCGTTGTTCGACACCGGTGAGCAGGCGACGACAGTGCAGACGACGGCGGCCGCCGCCACGGCGGCCCGGAGCACCCGGCTGCGGGGCGGGTTCGTGTCGCGGACGGAGAGGTTCGTCATGGAGAGCTCCTCAGGTGGGCGATTCGGGGAGCGTATGTTGTATACGATGACCGCCGCAAGACCTCCGTGAATGGCCCGCCAGGCACGCCGGTTGCCCTGAACTGGCCGCGCCGGTGATCAGCCCGCGGGCCGTGTCCGGCCGCCCCGGACCAGGCTGAGCAGGACGACCAGCGCGAGCACCGCCACCACCGCGCTGAAGACCTCGCCGGCCGGGCGCAGGCCGATCGTCTGGATCAGCAGACCGACCCCGACCGCTGGCACACCGAGCATGGCGAACAGGATGGCGAAGAAGGTCGACACCGCCTCGGCCCGGTGCTGCGGTTCGGTCTTCATCGTGATCGTCGCGATGCCGTCGCCGACCGCCACCCCGGACGCGACACCGGTGATCGCCGCGCTGACGATGAGCGTCGCCAGCAACGCCATCCACATGCTGAACGCGAGCAGGCCCGCCCCCACGACGAGGCCGGCGCAGGCGCTGGCCAGCGCGGCGCGCGAGGACAGCACGCGGGTCAGCAGTTGACCGAACGCGGCGCCGGTGAACGCCACGAAGACCACCAGCGCGGCAAGGGTGTGCGAGGTCTCGTGCAGGACCATGCCGAGGAACAGCCCACTCACCGACGTGAGCACCCCGAGGGCGGCGAAGCCCGCGCCGGCGGTGAGCGCCGAGCGGACGAAGGCCCCGCGGATGGTCGCCGGCACGTGCAACCGCTGCACCCGCAAAGTCACCGGCGAACGTTCCCGGACCGTCTCCGGCACCCCCCGCAGCGCGATGATCGCGATCACCGCCAGGATCAGCACGATCACCCAGGGCAGCCGGAGTGGATCGGGTGCCACGTCCGACACGATCCCGGACAGCAGGGTGCCGGCGGCCAGGCCGCCCAGGTTCGCGAAGATCGACACGGTGGCGGCCCGCTTCGGGTGCCGAGGGTCGATCAGCTCCGCCAACGCCGCGGTCGCGGCACCGATGATCAGCGCGGCGGACAGCCCGGCGAGGATCCGACCCACGATGATCATCGCCAGGTCCACGGCGGCCAGGAACACGGCGTCGGCGGCGACCGAGAGCAGCAGCGCGATGAGGATGACCGGACGTCGGCCGATCTGGTCGGAGAGCCGACCGAAGACCAGCAACCCGACGACGACTCCCAGCGCGTACAGTGCGTAGACCACTGTCACTGTCAACGACGAGAAGCCGAACTCCAGCTCGTAGAGCGGGTAGAGCGGCGTCGGCACCGTGGTGCCCACGAGCGTGATCCAGAACGCGAACGCGACCCGTACCGCGCCGGACGTGGAACCGGACCGTGTCACACGTACAGCATGGGTATCGGTCCCGAGCCGAGGTGCGGTAACGGATCTAAACGCCCGCATCAGGTGGCAGCGCACGGGTCCACGGTGGGAAGCGGAGCCGCACAGCGCCGCCTCCCACCGCGTACTCCTAGGAGTTGTACGCCTGCGCGGTCACCGTGACCTGGCGGGCGAGGCCCGACCGCGCCGGCCAGGAGATGCGCACCTCGCGACTCTCCCCCGGCAGGAGCCAGAAGTAGTTGTCGTCGTAGCGGGCCGGCAGGACCCGCTCACCGCGCTGGTCGCGTACGGCGAGCCGCACCAACGCGGCGACCGTACGGCCCTGGTTGCGGACCGTCGTGGTGACGGTGTTGCGCCGGTCCACGACGCGTACGGTGCTCGACGACGTCGACAGTCGGGTGCTCGGCACGTCGTTGAGCGCCCGCAACTGCTCGGCCTTGTCGTAACGCCAGTAGGTGTTCTCCGTGAGCAGCCGGTCGCGGCTGTCCCGCAACTCCAGTCGCACGAGGTGCAGTCCGCCGCCGTCCGGCGCGGCGAGCGGGAAGACCGCCGTGGTGGCCGAGCGGGCCACGTCCACCCGCTGACGCTGGGCCGAACCCAACGACCGGCCGTTCAGGTCGTACCGTCGGGCGCTCACAGTGACTCCGCTGAGCGGGGCGGCAGTGTGGTTGACCACCCGGACCTGCCAGGTACCCGGGTCGGCCTGGACGTGGACCGGCTCGCATCCCTTGCGGGCGCCGTAGTAGGCGCCGTTCACGTCGAGGTCGTAGTCGTAGGTCTGCCAGACCGTGCTGTGCCACGCCGGGTGCGACATCCACAGCAGCAGACCGGTGGCGTCCTGCCACAGGTTGGCGTTCCACGCCTCGAACATGGCGCGGTGGCTCTCGTAGTTGACGAACTGCGCCCGGGTGGCGAACTCGTCGAGCGACTCGGACTCACCGAGCCGCGCGTCGATCGCCGCCTGGTACGTGCCGACGCGCTGGTTACCGATGGTCGACCAGTCGTGGTAGTTCCACACCTCACCGATCGGCCACTCCGGCGCGTCACCGACGAGGTTGCGCATGCTCTCGGTCACCGACACCACTGGCATGCCGATCTCGGTGTGGAAGCCGAACGAGTCCGCCTCGTAGATCGTCTTGTCGGTGTAGGTCGTCGGGTCGACCCAGCCGTAGGGCCCCCGCCCGCTCACGATGCCGCTGGCGGAGTTCGGGATGTAGAGGATCTCCGGGTGCTCGGTGGCGACGGCCTGCTTGAGCCCGGCGTCGACGATCGGCGGCGGGTCCCCCTCGTTCGCGCCGCACCAGACGACGATGCTCGGGTGGTGGCGGAACCGCCGGATGGTGTCGGCGGCGATGTCGACGTAGCCGGGCGGGTTGGGCAGGAACGCCCCGGCCTGCCAGAAGTCGTTCCACACCAGGATGCCCTGCTCGTCGCAGGCCTGGTAGAGCTCCTCCCGGTTGCTACTGCCGAGCCAGTTGCGGATCATCGTGAAGTTCATGTCGCGGTGCATCTCGACCGTGTCGGCCAGCCGGTCGGGCAGCACCCGACGCAGCAGTTCGTCCCAGCCCCAGTTGCCGCCCCGGGCGAACACCGGCACACCGTTCACAGTGATCTTCAGCTCGGTGATCTTGTTGCTGACCGCCTTGACGTCGGTCCAGCGCTGCCCGTCGTCGGAGACCTGAATGACGAAGTCGCGGGCGTACGCCTGCTCCCAGACGATTGTCACCTGGTCGAAGCTGACCGGAGCGCCGAGGTCCACCTGGATCCACTGGTTGTCCTCGAAGGTCGACGACCACCGGGTGCGGGGGTTGCCGTCGACGGCCCGGTCGGGGCCGTTCGAGTCGCCGTCGGACGACGACGCGGTCGCCGTCCGGCGCAGGGCCAGGTCGACGTCCGGCTCGGCCTGCCGCCGCACCGAGAGCGCCCACATGGACACGCCCCACGAGGTCACCCGCGCGCCGGTCTGGATGCGCAGGTGCTGCGCCGTCTGACTGGCGAACGTCTCGACCTGGGTGGCCCGACTGCCCAGCGGGGTGTCGTTGCTGACCGACGTCACGTCGTTCCAGGCGTCCCCGTCGACGGAGGCCTGCACGCGGTAGTCCAGCGCGTACGCCTGCTCCCACACGATGGTGACCCGGTCGAAGTCCACCGCCGCGCCGAGGTCGACCTGGATCCACTGGTCGTCCTCGGCCTGCGAGGCCCAGCGGGTCGCCGCGTCGCCGTCGACGGCCTTGCCGGGCCCGTTGCCGTCGTTCTCCGAGGACGACGCGGTGGCGTCGCGGCGCAGGGCGAGATCCGGACCGGTGCCGTCGGCCACCGACAACGAGAACATCGAGATGCCCCAGCCGGTGGCGCGCTGGCCGGCCTGGATGCGCACGTGCCGGGCGTGCTGCCTGTCGAACGTGACCGTCTGGGTCGCCGCGCCGTCGACGAACTCCAGCGCGGGTTTGCCGGGGGGCGAGATGACGATCGGCTGGTGCCAGTCGTAGGCGAACTCGCGGACACCGAAGCGGAGCGCACGCCGGTCGCTGACCGCGCGCTTGACGGTGGCGGTGAGCGTGAGGTCGTACAGGTGGGGGTCGCCGTAGCCGTTGGGCCACCAGAGCCGGGGGTTGCGCAGCCGCAGCGCGCGGGAACGCTCCGGCGTGAAGGTGACAGTGGTGCTCCCGCCGGCGGGGACGGTCACTGTCGACTCGACGCGTACCTTGTCGAACTCCGCGCGGACGGTGACAGTGGTGGCGCTGGCCGCCGCGTTGCGGACCGGGACCCGGATGGTGACCTCGGCGGTGTCGGTGCCGGGAAGGTCGGGCAGCGTGGTCTGTACGTGCGGGTCGCCGATGACCACGGCGCCGGTGCTGCGCAGGCGGACGTGGTCCCAGAGGCCGGTGACCCGGTCACGGACGGCCGGCATCCAGTCCCACCCGGACACCGCCAGGTAGGTCGGCGCGTCAAGGTAGTGGTGGGCCGACTGGAGGAAGGTACGACCGTCGGGGCCCTTGTCGCCGGGGGTGCCCGGGTGCGGCATCGGGGTGACCCGGACGGCGAGGACGTGCTCGCCACGGTGACCGGCCAACGCGTCGGTGATGTCGAAGGCAGCCCGCGCGAACGGGTGCTTGACGCTGCCGACCCGCATGCCGTTGACCCAGGCCGTCGCCTCGTGGTTGATCCCGTCGAACTCCAGCCAGATCCGTCGGCCGGCCGAGGTGTCCAGGTCACGCGGCAGCCGCAGCGCGCGCCGGTACCACCAGGTGTGCCGGGACAGCGCCTCCGGGATGCGCATGTTGTTGAAGCCGGCCACCGGGTCGGGCAGGTGTCCCTGCTCGACCAGTGTGCCCAGCACGGTGCCGGGTACCGTCGCCGGCAGCCAGGACCGGACGTCGACGCCGGCACGGGAGAGTTCGGCGCCGTCGGCGGTGCCGGCGAAGTCGTCCATCGTCAGCGACCAGCCCGACTCCAGCGGCACCGTGCCGTCGGCGGCGACCCGCAGCTCGGGTGCCGGGCCGGTGTTGCCGCCCTCCCAACTGGTCCAGCCCTCGGCCTTCGGCCGGCCGGCGAGCGGCACGCCGTAGACCTGGAAGCCGTTGAGGCCCACCGGGTTGCTGTTGGAGCGCTTCGTGGCGGTCATCCGGATCCACCGGGCGGTGACCGGCTCGGGCAGCTTGATGGTCTGTGCCCCGCCTTGGCCCTCGCTGGTCTCGTACACCGACCGCCAGGCACTGCCGTCGGTGGAGACCTCGATCCGGTACGCCGTCGCGGCGCTGGAGAGGATCTCGTCACCGTCGGTGTCGGTGTAGTTGCCGTCGAACGGCCCGTCGGTGAGCGTGGCCTCGAAGACCAGGGAGACGGCCTCGATCCGGCACGGCGCCTGCAGGTCCACTGAGATCCACTGTGGATCGCCGACGGCGGCACGCCATCCACTCCCCCGGACGCCGACCTGCGGCAGGCCGTCCACGGCGAAGGCGGCCGGCGTCGGCGCGTAGTCGGTCGAGGAGACCGTCACCGGGCGGTACCGGGCCAGGTCGGTGACGGTCGGGGTGGCGGTCGGCGTCGGCCCGGCGGCGGACGCGAGGGCGTCCGGGAGGGCCGCGGTCACCCCGACCGACGCCAGCAGCGTCGCGCCGGCGGAGAGGAAGGTACGCCGGGAAATCGGCGATGGGTCGGACATCTTGCCTCCAGACATGACAACGTTGTCAGATGGCGGGGGTCTGTGACAACGTTGTCAGATGGTGGCCCGATGTTTCCCGAGAGTCAAGGGTCCGAGTCCATCGTGATTCCCCGAACACGTTCCGCAGCTGTTCCACTTCGGACATCGCGGCGCGGGCCGACCGCCGAGGTCACTCCGGCTGCGCGCTCAGCCCGTCCAGGGCGACAGTGAGGACGTGATCGCGCTGGTCGGCCCGGGGAAAGTGCCCGGAGGCAATGGCGCTGGCCAGGCGCATGACGTCGTCGATCGTCACGTCGGCGCGCACCTCGCGCGCCCGCTGGGCCCGCTCCAGCAGCGGCCCACCGGCCGCGTAGAGCGCCCGCCGGCACTCCAGGTAGGCGGTGGACTCCCGGTTCAGGCCGGCGGCCAGCGGTTGCTTCGCCCCGATGTACTCCACGAAGCGCCGCAGCCAGGCGTACAGGCCATCGCGGGGGGCGAGGCTCTCGGCCTCCCCGGCGGTCGCGCACACCGCCTCGACCTCGGTGACGTAGACGTTCTCGATCAGCACCTCCCGGGTCGGGAAGTTGCGGTAGAGCGTCGCGATACCCACTCCGGCGCGGCGGGCGATCTCCTCCAGCGGAGCCTCCGCGCCCTGCTCGGCGAAGGCGACCCGGGCCGCCGCCAGGATCGCGTCGTAGTTGCGGGCGGCGTCGGCCCGGTGCGGGCGGGCCACGCGCAGGTGGGTGAGGGCCGTCACGATGCGATGTCTCCCAGCGCTAGCAACCGGAGGCCGACTATCACTAGAGTGATAGCACGCCTCCACTTATTCGGAGGTCTCCTATCAGTCTAGCCCGAAAGAAGGCGGACCATGCCCGCTCCCCGTCGCGGGATCGCCCTGGCGCTCATCCTCGGCTCGCAGCTGATGATGACGCTGGACACCTCGATCATCACGACCGCGTTGCCGCACGTGCAGCGGCAGTTCGGCTTCTCCCCGTCCGGGCTCTCCTGGGTGCAGAACGCCTACGTCCTGGCATTCGGCGGACTGCTCCTGCTCGGCGCCCGAGCCGGTGACCTGCTCGGCCGCCGCCGCGTCTTCCTCGCCGGGATCGCCCTGTTCACCGCGGCGTCCCTCGCCGCCGGCCTCGCCCCGAGCGGCAGCTGGCTGATCACCGCCCGCGTCGTGCAGGGCCTCGCCGCCGCGCTCGCGGTGCCCTCCACGCTCGCGCTACTGGTCGCCGACCACCCCCAACCGGCGGCCCGAGCCAAGGTGATCGCCCTCTACAGCGCGGTCATCGGCGCCGGCGGCAGCGTCGGCATCGTCATCGGCGGCGTCTTCACCGACCTGCTCTCCTGGCGCTGGGGAATGCTCGTCAACGTGCCGATCGGCATCGCCATCGCGCTGCTCGCACCACGGTTCCTGGTCGAGACCGAACGCCGCGCCGGTGCGTTCGACCTTGGCGGGGCGCTGACCTCCACCGGCGGCATGACCGCCCTGGTGTACGGCTTCATCCAGGCCGCAGCCGCCGGCTGGAGCGCACCGGGGACCGTTGTCTCGTTGGGTCTCGGCGCCGTCCTGCTGACCGCCTTCGTGCTGATCGAACACCGGGCACCACAGCCCATCACCCCACTGCGACTCTTCCGCAGCCTGGAGCGCTCCGGGGCGTACGCCGGGCGGATCCTCATCGTCGGCGCCACCTTCTCCACCTTCTACTTCCTCAGCCAGTACCTCCAGGAGGTGCTGCACCTCAGCGCCCTCCAGACCGGCTTCGCGTACGTGCCCATCACCGGCATGTTCTTCGCCATGGTGTACGCCATCCGGCCCCTGCAGAACCGGCTCGGCCGCCCCATCCTGCTGGTGGCGTCCCTCGTGCTCGCGCTCGCCGGCATGGCGTGGCTGTCGCGCATCTCGACCGGCTCCAGCTACTTCCCGGACGTGCTACTGCCCCTGCTGGTGATCGGAATCGGCCAGGGCATCGCCATCATCCTGATGACCCAGGGCGGCGTCGCCGGAGTCGAACCACAGGACGCCGGCGCCGCGTCCGGCCTCGTCAACGTCGCCCACCAACTCGGCGGCTCGCTCGGCATCGCGATCCTCACCATCGCGTACACCCGCGCCAGCTCCGCCACCGACCCGACGGCGGGCTTCCACGCGGCCTTCACCGGCGCGGACGTCTTCTTCCTGATCGCCCTGGCCCTCGCTGTCGTCGTGGCCGTCGCGGGCCGCCGCGCCAACCGGCTCGCCGCCCTCCCGGTCACCTGAACGCCCCGGGGGCGCCCGGGGCCGCGCGCGCTGCGGGGCCCCCGGCGGGCAGGGCCGGGGCGGGCGGGGCTGAGGCGGGCAGGGCTGAGGCGGGCAGGGCTGAGGCGGGCAGGGCTGAGGCCTGGAGGGCTGAAGCGTGCCGGCCCCGAGGGCTGTGGGCGCGGGCCCCGCGGCCCGGGGCTGCGGGGCTGCGGGGCCCTGGGCTGCGGGGCCCTGGGCTGCGGGGCCCTGGGCTGCGGGGCCCTGGGCTGCGGGACTGCGGGACTGTATGGGATGGCGCGCTGCCTTTGGAGCTGATGCCGCAAACGAATCAGACCGAATGCCTGCCGCTTCTTCCTGCCGGCTGGAAGGCGGCGGAGCGGATGATCAGGTCGAGGTCGCGGATTGTCCCCCTCCCGGCCGCGCCCCGGAAAGCCCTCGGCCGGCAGCGCCGCCGGTGATGTCGCAAACGATTCAGCTCCAAAGGAGCCGGCCAACACCTCCGCACCCCGCGACGCGGAGGCGGGCTCGGCAGTCACGGCGGCGGACGCCGTTGATCCGGCGACGCCGCGACTGTCGGAGGGCGCCGGGAGGTGACCGGTGCGCTCGTCGACCGCATGGCGCGGTGACGGCCACGCGGTCAGCTCGCCGGACCGGCCTCGCGGCGGCCGGGGTCCCGAGGGTGGTACTCGGGGCGGAGCTTCGCGCTGGCGAACGCCGACTTCACCGCCGCCGAGAGCGCGGCGATGTCGTACGCGCCGTGGTGCCGCCGGCCGTTGATGAAGAAGGTCGGGGTGCCGGTGACGCCGCTGAGGTCGGCGGAGTCGACGTCCTCGGCGATCCGGTCCACGCCCATCCGCTTCACCATGTGCTCGCGGAACCCGTCCAGGTCCAGGCCGAGCTGTTCGGCGTAACCGAGCACGTCAGTGGGATTGAGAGCGTCCTGGTGGGCGAGCAGCAGATCGTGCATCTCCCAGAACGCGCCCTGCTCCCCCGCCGCCTCGGCGGCCTCGGCCGCGAGTTGAGCATGCGGGTGGACGTCGGTGAGCGGCAGGTGCCGCCAGACGTACCGGACGTTGGCGAAGTCCGCCAGCAACTCTCGGACCACCGGCTCGGCCTGCCCGCAGTAGGGGCACTCGAAGTCGCCGTACTCCACCACCGTCACCGGCGCATCGAGCGACCCCCGCATGTGGTCGCGATCCGGATCGACCGGCAGCATCAGGTCGACGATCCCCTCGGTGACGCCCAGCAGCGCACGCGTCCGCCGCGCCGGCGAGAGCCGGCCGACGGCGCGGAACACCAGCCAGGTGACGACTGACGCGCCGAGCGTCGCCACGAGGATGCCGAACTTCGCCTCGTCCAGGGCCGGGCCGCTCAGGGCGTGGGTGGCGATCAGGAGCGCGACGGTGAACCCGATGCCGGAGATCGTGCCGACCCCCGCGACGGCGACCCACCCGACGGGCGGCCGGAACCGGTTACCGCTGAGCCGGGTCACCAGCCACGCGGTGGCCACGATCCCGGCCGGCTTGCCGACGACGTACGCGACCACGACGCCGACCGTGACCGGAGAGGTCACGGCCCGGGCCAGCAGGTCGCCGTCGATCACGATGCCGACGTTGGCCAGCGCGAACAGTGGTACCACCACGTAGCTCGCCAACGGGTGGTAGAGCGTCTGCAACCGCTCGTTCGGCGACAGCGCCGAGGTGAGCCCGGCTCGGGCCATCCGGGCCAGTTGCGGGGTGGGTTGTTCCCGGAAGAGGCGGAACTGGTCGCTGGCCCGCTGCAGGTCGCCTCGGCCGGGAGCGTAGGCGTAGGTCAGCAACCCCATCACCAGACCCACAGCGACCGGGTCGACACCGGACATCGAGACGGCGAGCCAGGCCGCCACCCCGAGCAGCGCGTAGACCGGGCCGAACCGCACCCCGCAGCCCCGGACGAGCAGCACGACGCCGAAGATCGCCGCCGCGACGATCAGCGCCGTCAGTGAGGGGTGGTGCGGGTACGCGATGGCCAGCACCGCGATCGCTACCACATCGTCGACGACGGCGACGGTCAGCAGGAAACCCCGCAGCCGTTCCGAGAAGCGTGGCCCGAAGACGGCCAGCGCGCCGAGCGCGAGCGCGGTGTCGGTGGCCATCACCGCGCCCCAGCCCGCCGCTGTGGTGTGCCCGGCGTTGATGGCGAGGTAGATGGCGATCGGTACGAGCATGCCGCCGACCCCGGCCAGCATCGGCAACGCCAGGCGACGCCGCTCCCGCAACTCGCCGATGTCGAACTCGCGGCGCAGCTCCAGCCCAGCGACCAGGAAGAAGAACGTCATGAGCCCGCTGTTGACCCAGAAACGCACGTCGTGTGACACGCGCCAGTCGCCGAGCTGGATCGAGAAGGAGGTCTCCCAGACCGACTCGTACGACGACACGTGCAGGTTGGCCCAGACCAGAGCCACCACCGCGGCGATCAGTACCACCCGCGCGCCGCCGGTCTCGGTACGCAGGAACGAGCGCAACGGGGCGTTGAACCGCCTGTCCCAGACGGTCCGGCTGGTCCAGCCCCGGGGCGTGTTGTCGCTCGTCACGGGAACAATCTTCGTCGACCTGACCGTCACGTGGTCCGGATTGCTACTCCTCCTCCGCGAAGACGACGGCGCGGCGCCGTCGGATCGTCGGCAGGACGGCGACGACGAGCGCGACGAGCGCCAGGGCCAGCAGCGCCGCGGAGATCGGCCGGGTCACGAAGACCGACGGGTCGCCGCGGGAGATGATGAGCGCCCGGCGCAGGTTCTCCTCCAGCAGCGGGCCGAGGACGAAGCCGAGCAGCAGGGGCGCCGGCTCGCACCCGCACTTGATCAGGACGTAGCCCAGGATCCCGAAGAACGCGATGGCGTAGACGTCGTACGCGTTGGAGTTCAGCGAGTAGGTGCCGATCGCGGCGAACAGGATGATCATCGGAAAGAGCACCTGGTACGGGATGCGCAGCATGCGCACCCAGAGGCCGATCAGCGGCAGGTTCAGCAGCAGCAGGAGCACGTTGCCGATCCACATCGACGCGATCAGGCCCCAGAACAGCGCCGGCTCGTCGTTGATGACGTTCGGGCCCGGGGTGATGCCGTGGACGATGAACGCGCCGATCATCAGTGCCATCACCGGGTGGGCGGGCAGGCCCAGGGTGAGCAGCGGAATGAACGACGTCTGCGCGGCGGCGTTGTTCGCCGACTCGGGGCCGGCGACGCCCTCGATCGCGCCCCGCCCGAACTCCTGCGGCCGCTTCGAAATGCGCTTCTCGACGGCGTACGAGGTGAACGAGGCCAGCACGTGGCCGCCGCCGGGCAGCACACCGAGCGCGGCGCCGAGACCGGTGCCCCGCAGGATCGGGGCGACGATGCGACGCCGGTCCTCGCGGGTCGGCCAGAGGTTGGTCACCTTGCTGACGATTGCCGTGCGGGTCTGCTCGTTCTCCAGGTTGCGCAGGATCTCGGCCACCCCGAACAGGCCCACGGCGACCGACACGAAGTCGATGCCGCCGTACAGCTCGCGCTGCTCGAACACGAAGCGGGGCGTTCCGGTGTAGATGTCCTGGCCGACAGTGCCGAGCAGCACGCCGAGCGCGATCATCGCCAGTGCCTTAAGCGCCGTGCCCCGTGCCAGCGCGATCGACACGATCAGGCCGAACAGCACGAGTGAGAAGTAGTCGGCCGGGCCGAACTTCAACGCGACACTGGCCAACGGCGGGGCCGCGGCGGCCAGCGCCACGGTGGCGACCGTACCCGCGACGAAGGACCCGATCGCCGCGGCCGCCAGGGCGGGGCCGGCCCGGCCCTGGCGGGCCATCTCGTGCCCGTCCAGCGCGGTGACCGCCGCTGACGACTCACCGGGCAGGTTGATCAGGATGGCGGTCGTCGAGCCGCCGTACTGTGCCCCGTAGTAGATGCCGGCCAGCATGATCAGCGCGGTGACCGGTTCGAAGCTGAACGTGATCGGCAGCAGCATCGCCACGGTGGCCGTGGGCCCGATGCCGGGCAGCACACCGACAGCGGTCCCGAGCAGCACTCCCACGAAGCAGTAGAGGACGTTCTGGACCAGCAGGGCCGTCGAGAAGCCCAGCGCGAGGTTGTCGAGGAGTTCCATGCCTCAATCCGGATGCCGCGTCAGAAGCCCAGCCAGGGGCCCCACAGCGGGATCCGCAGCTGAAGTCCGACGACGAAGATGAGCGTGCTGGCAACTGTCAGCCCGGCGGCCACAGCCACCGCCGTGAGCAGCCGTACGCGGGCGCTGGCCAGGGTGGTGAGCAGTGCGGTCACCGCCGTCGTCGGTACGAACCCGAGTCGCCGGATGGTGAACCCGAAGAACAGGACCGCGAGCACGATGACGGCGACCGCGCGCCACGGGATCGGCCCGAACGAGATCACCTCACCGGCGACGAGGCCCTTGCCGGCGATCGCCAGGCCCAGCGCGACGACTGCCGCGCCGACCAGCAGCGGGAAGGCGCCTGGGCCCATCCGGGTCGGGGTGCCCAGCTCGTAGCCGAGCGCCCCCACCACGAATGCGCCACCGATCAGGACGAAGATCCCCCCGGCGAGGACGTCCGGGAACGACCGTCGGCGCTCCACCTCAGGAGACCTTCACCCCGGAGTCGGCAATGATCTTCGCCCAGGTGCCGAGCTGCTCGTCGAGCTTTGCCCGGTGCGCGTCCGGGGTCGCGTCCTGGGCCGGGACCGGCGCGGTGCCGAGTTTGGCCATCTGGTCGATGACCGCCTGGTCGGCCAGTGCCACCTTCAACGCCTCGGACAGCTTCTGCACGATCTCCGGCGGTGTGTCGGCCGGAACGTAGAGACCGTGCCACACGCTGACCGTCAGCTGCGGCAACCCGGCCTCGGTGGTGGTCGGCAGGTCGGGAAGGCTCTTGACGCGCTCGGGTGTGGTGACCGCGTACGCCTTCACCTTTCCCGCGGCGATCTGGCCGCTGGTGTTTGTCGTCTGGTCGCACATGAAGTCGACCTGGCCACCGACGAGGTCGGTCAGCGCGGGTCCGGTGCCCTGGTACGGAACCTCCTGAAGCTTCACACCGGTGGTGCTCTGGAACAGCAGACCGCACAGGTGCGACGCCGCGCCGATACCGGCGTTGGCCAGCGTGACCTTGTCGGCGTTCGCCTTCACGTGGGTCACCAGGTCCTGCAGCGTCGCGGGCGCGAAGTCCTTACGCGCGACGATCGTCATCGGCACCTCGGTGACGAGCCCGACCGTCTCGAAGTCCTCCAGGGGCTTGTAGCCCAGGCTCTTGTAGAGGGCGGGCGCCGTCGACATGCCGATGTGGTGCATGAGCACCGTGTAGCCGTCCGGCTTGGCCCGCGCGACATCGCCGGCGCCGACAGTGCCGCCGGCACCCTCGACGTTCTGGACGACGATCTTGCCGCCGAGCTTCGCGGCCATCGGCCCGGCGATCATCCGGGTGACAGTGTCCGTCGGGCCACCCGCGCTGAACGGCACGACGATAGTGATGTTCTCGTCCGGATAGTTCGCGGCGTCCCCTCCGCCGGCGGCACCCCCGTTACCCGAACAGGCGGCGGCGAGCGAGACGACACCGATCGCGGCGATCAGCCGCGCGGTGGCCCGGTACCTGCTGGTCGTTCGCATACGGCGACCTCCCTATCAACGCATGGACATCCCTCGGCGCGTCAGTGGCCCCCAGTCTCGGCTGGTCGGGGCCCGGATGGTGTCAGAAAAATCCCAAGAACCCGGGCCGGCACGAGCACCGATCCGGGCCGTACACTTCGCCGGTATGCGGATAACCGTCATCGAGGATGACGACCGCGTGGCGCGGGGCCTGGTGACCGTCCTGACCCAGGCGGGCTTCGAGGTTCACCGTGTCGCCACCGCCGCGGAGGCCGAGCGCGCCGCTCCGTCCGACGTGGTCCTCGTCGACCTGGGTCTCCCCGACGGCGACGGGCTCGACCTGATCCGCAAGCTACGTGACCAGCCGCAGACCGCCGTCATCGCGGTGACCGCGCGGTCCGAGGAGCACGAGCGGGTTCGTGGCCTGCGCGCCGGCGCCGACGACTACATCGTCAAACCGTTCGGCATCCCCGAGTTGCTCGCCCGGATCGACGCCGTCCTGCGGCGCACCCGGGCCGCTCGCGCTCTGGGCCAGACCGACGAGCCGCTCGTCCTCGGCCCGATGCGGATCGGCGTCGGCACCCGCGAGGTCACCGTCGACGGCGCGCTCGTGCCGTTGACCCGTAAGGAGTTCGAACTACTCCTGCTCCTGGCCCGGCGGGCACCCAACGTGGTGAGCCGTGACGTCATCCTCGACCAGATCTGGGGCGCGACCTGGGAGTCGTCCAGCCGCACCCTGGACACCCACATCGCGGCGCTGCGGCACAAGCTCGGGCCGGACGTGGTCATCCGGACCGTCCACGGCGTCGGCTATCGGCTGCTGGCCGACCAGCCGGAGCTGATCGGCTGACCGCGTGCACCGCCGGCTGCTCGTCGTCCTGGTCCCCCTCGCCGTGCTGCTCGTCGCGGCGCTCGGGGTGCCGCTCAGCATCACAGTCGCCGAACGGGAGATGCAGGAGACGTACGTCAACCGACTCAACGACGTCGGCCGGTTCGCCTCACTGGCCGAAACCGCGCTGTCGACCGGCCGTACCGAGGCGTTACAGCAGGAGCTGACGCGGTACCACGAGCTCTACGGCATCCCGGTCGCGCTGATCGACACGTCGGGCGCGGTGCTGCTCGGACCGGCCGACGAGTACCAGAAGGCGGCGCGCGCCGAGGCGGCGTTGCCCCGGATCGTCACCGCGGCGCTTGCCGGCGCGCGCTCCGAACCGTCCTGGGAGTGGGCGCCGTGGGACGACTCCGCACTCGTCGTGGCGGAGCCGGTCGGCCGGGACAGCGAGGTCGTCGGCGCGGTGGTGACGATCTCCGACCTGTCCCGGACGCGCGAGCTGATCCTCGTACGCTGGGCCCGGCTGGCCGGGCTCGGGCTGCTGCCGTTGCTCGCGCTGACGGCCGTCGCCTGGCCGGTGTCGGCGTGGGTGCTGCGCCCGGTGCGGAAACTCGACGCGGCGACCTCACGGATCTCCGAGGGCGACCTGACCATCCGCGCCGACGCCGAGGCCGGCCCCATCGAACTGCGGCGGCTGGCGCGGTCGTTCAACACCATGATGGACGCCGTCGAGAACGCCGCCCAGCGACAGCGCGCCTTCGTCTCCGACGCGTCACACCAGCTACGCAACCCGTTGACCAGCCTCCGGCTCGCGGTGGAGAGCCTCGCACCACACCTGCGGTCCGACGGCGACGGACAGCAGGTGTACGACGTCGCCGTCGACGAGCTGAAGGCGATGCAGCGGATGCTGAACTCGCTGCAGGCCAGCGCGCGGATGGAGAGCCTGCGCACGGCATCGCCGGTGGACCTCGACGAGGTGCTGGCGACCCGGGTGGACCGGTGGCGTGCCCTGACGGCCACGGCCGGGCAGAGCCTGACTGTCGACGTACCCCCGGGGTTGCGGTTGTTGGAGCCGCCCGGCGGTCTGGGCAGCATCCTGGACGAGCTGATCAGCAACGCGTTACGGCTGTCCGACGCGCAGGCCGTGCAGGTGACCGCACAGGTCGTCCCCGCCGGTGGTGCTGGTCTCCCGGTGACACCGGTTAGCGCGGGCGACGCAGCCGTGGTCACGGTCGCCGTCCGCGACGATGGTCAAGGCATCGACGCATCCGAGCGGGCCCAGGCGTTGCAACGCTTTTGGCGCTCACCTCGGCACCAGAACGTGTCCGGGACCGGGCTGGGCCTGGCGATCTGCGCCGACCTCATCGGGACGGCCGGGGGTGAGCTGCGGCTGGAGGAGGGCCTGCCGCGTCCGGACGGCTCCGGGCACGGGCTCGCCGCGGTGGTGGTGTTGCCGGTCGCTCCCCAGGTTGCCTCACCGTCCGACGCGTCCGCGTCGGTCTGACGCTCCGGCCCCTGTTGCGGCGTCAGCGTTTGCGGTCGCGGAACCAGGCCGCCGCACCCGGGTGGAGCGGGACCGACGCGGTGGAGATCCCGGTACGCACGTTGATCTGCCACGCCTCCGGAAGGGCCTCGGCGCCATCGCGACCAGCGGAGGTGATCGCCCCGGTGTGCCGGAAGACCGTGTCGGTGATGGAATAGACCAGGTCGTCAGGCAGGTCGTCGCGCGCCAGCAACACGTTCGGTACGGCGACGGTACGCGTCGCCGGGACGCCGTCGTACGCAGCCGCGTGGATCATGGCCGGGGCGTAGGGCCCCGGGTACGCCGTGAAGAGCCCGTCCGCCTGCGCGTCCAACGGAATCAACCGGATCGGGTGCCGCTGCGCCAACTCGGTGATGGCGGGCGTAGGGACGCCGGTCAGCGAGAACATCGCGTCGATCGTCCCGTCGCGCAGTGCCGCCGCCGACTCGGCCTGGCTGAGGTTCCGGCCGTCGGCTTTGAGCGGGCCGAGCCTCAGGACCCGCAACGACGTGAATTCCGTGCCGGAGTCGTGGGCACCGAGGGACACCCGCTTGCCCTCAAGGTCCCGAAACTCGCCCATCGCCGAACCGGCCATGACCACGAGATGCAGATGACTGTCGTAGAGCCGGCAGATCGCCGACAGCCCTCCGGGCGCACTGCCGTCGCTGGTGATCAGCGCGTCCAGGCTGGTCAGCCCCAGGTGCACCTCACCGGCCCGCAGCATTCGGATGTTGTCGGTGGACGCCCCGCTCGGCACTGTGGTCACAGTGACACCCGGCACCTGCGCGGAGATGTGCTCGGCCAGCGCTCCGCCGATCCGCCGGTAGACCGCCCCCGCCGGCCCGGTCGCCAGTCGCAGGTGGACCGGGTCCGCCTCGGGCCGCCGCGAACAGCCAACGAGCAGCCCACTGCCAGCCAGCAACACCGCCCGCCGACTGAACCGCGTCATGCCGAGATGATACGGATGCCGCCCCCGGCTGCGCCGATCTTGCACTTTCGGTCGTCGAGATGCGGGTCTTTGCGTCATTTGTCGCGACAGAAAGTGCAAGATCGCGGACCTCGGGTCGTTGTGGATCGACGACTTGCCCGCTGTAACACAGCGGGAGATCGTCAGCCACTGGCGCAACGGGCTGGTGACGGCTGGCGAGCAGCAACTGCCGGAGACCGAGCACAAGGTCAACGTCATCCGCAATCTTCAGGAGTTGGTGGACGCCACCTATTCCGCAGGGTTTCCCGAGACGCACGACCCTGGGTAGCCAATGCGACCCCGCGGCTCTGCCGCCGACCGCACGATCACCAGTTCCCGCCAGGAAGGATGACGCGTTGAAGCTGTATGACGTGGTCGAGCTCCGAGAGCCCCGGCCGAGTGAACAACTGTCTGCGGGCGCGGTAGGAAGCGTCGTTGACGTCTTCGACGGCTCCCCGCCTATGTACGAAGTCGAGTTTGCCGACACCGATGGCCGCACCGTCGCCATGGTCACGCTCCGGGCCGATCAGGTGGTGCAGCGCGATGGCCACCTTTGATGAGTGGCAGACGGCGTACGACGTCGTCTACCGTGCGCTGCCAGCGGCGTCAGATCTTGCCTGCCCGAACTGCGGGCAGCGGACCCTACGGATCGTCTTCACGGCACGGCCCGCAGCCAATGCCGGGTACGTCTCGCTCTGGTGCGACACCTGCTCAGCCGCTACTACGACCCGACGGGCAACTTCGCCGGGGCGACCTACAGGACCGTTTTACCGAACGAGCCGGGGCAGATCACGGCTGCCGACCTGTTCGCTGTGACATTGCTCAGCGTCCGGCTGCGCCCAGCCGCCGCCCGCCGTCTACTTGATGATGAGCACCATCGCAACCAGTACAGCGCCGCTCGGCGGCCGTACCAAGAGGCGCCGACCTGGCAGAGGAGGGCGGAAGCAGAGTCGACATTCGAGACTCGCCCTACGGGCTCTCGACGTCGCGCTTTGGACGCACGCCATCAAGCTGGACGCTTCGTAGGCCCCGAATTCCGTCTCCTCAACATCCAGGGCTCGTGTCGCAATTCCGCCGACGATCCACCGTCACCTTCACGGAGTCAGTTGGTCATCTCCGCTGGGGGGACGCGGGGTCATTGTCGCTTGTACCCTCCACTTTCCAGATCCCATATGGCAGAAGACGCTCAGCTTCCTTGAGGAACAGGCTCCGCTCAGCAGGCGCTTTGAAGCGGAGGGTCGCCCTTCCACCGCTGAGGCGCCAAGAGTTGGCGGTCGTACCTCCCCACGAGATCTGCGGGTGCCGTCCCTGATAGCAATGCTGTGCCAGTGCACGGAGTACATGCAGGACGACCAAATCGCCCGTCTGCAGGGTGATGCTGTACTTGCAGGCAGCGTAGTCGGCGGCAGGCATTGCGAGGTCCTTTCCCTACTGAGGGTCGAAAACAGACGGCAGGAAGGGGCGCTGCTCGGCGATAGTGAGCAGCTGAGACTTGTCCATCGCCTTGCGCACGCCAGCCCTGATTTGCTCTTGGATGTCGCAATTCTCCTAGAAGAGCTGTCGGTGAAGGCGAACCGCTGCACGGGGTGGACCTCCTGAGTACTAGTCCAGGGGCACCGACGACATTACCGGCTGCCTTCGAGCCGCAGCCGACCATGCGTCGCCGATGCGGCGTCAGCCGACGACGGTCAGAGCCGGGAGCCGGCGGGCTGGGTCGCCAGCCTGCCCCAGAGGTGCCAGGCGAGCAGGTCCGCGCCAGCGGCTGACCTGTCGAACCATTCGGTCTCTTGGGCGACATCGCTGACCTGCTCAAGAAAGCCTTCGTGAGCACCGGCCTCCGGATCCTCGGCTGTGCCTTTGACGTACAGGATGACGAATGTAGCCGCGCGCCGGTCTACCTTGGGGCGGATGACCCGACCCATGCGCTGAATCATCTGGCGCTTACTTCGGCTGCCGGCCATCATGACGCCGACGTCCGCCTGCGGGACGTCGATTCCCTCGTCCAGGATTTTCGGAGCGCTCAACACCTGTATCTGCCCGTCCTTGAACGCCGCCAAGCGCTGCTTGCGTGTCAGGGAATCCATGCCGCTGGTGAGTTCCATCGCCCGCACACCGTTCGCCCGCAGGATGCCCGCCGCGCGCACCGCGCTGCTCTTGGTCTCGCCGAACACCAACCCGCGCTCCGCCGTGGCCAACACCGGCACCAACATGGCGAGTGCTTCGTGCTTGTTCCGACAGTCGGCCAGCACCTGACGACGTTTGCTGAAGGCATCCAGGTAGCCTCGTGCGTCCCAGGCCGCACGCGAGTTGCCGCTGCCGCCTTCACGAAGATGGTTGACGGACGCCATGAACTCACCAAACGGCTCCGCCGGGCAGCCGTGGTCGAGGATCAGGCGGCGCCGGAACGTCCGCACCCGCCTGTCGTGCTCGTCATGGGCCTCCTGCTCGTCGGTGCTGAAGTCAACTTTCACGAAGGCGATACGGAACGGCGCCAGGATCTCGTCGGCAAGGCCGCGGTCGTAGGTGCAGCCCGCCACCACGTCGCCGAAGTACGGCGTGAGGTGCTCGGACAACCCGTTGTCATCACGCTCGTACGTCGCGGTCAAGCCGAGCCGAGCGCCGAAAGCCGGCTCGAGAGCCTGGGCGAAGTACCGCGCCCCATACCGGTGTACCTCGTCGGCGACCAGCAGGCCCGGCATACCCGGCGGCAGCATCTCGTACTTCGCTGCGGAGTTGACGATGGCGATCACGACCGAGTGATCGGTGAGTTCGTCGGCATGGCCGTCCCCCTGCCGACCCACGCGGGCACCCTGGAGACTGCTCCGTAAGACCTCGTACCACTGGTCTAGCAATTCACGCCCGGGGACGAGCACCAGCACCCTCTCGCCGGCATCCAGCGCCGCCGCGGCCGCCAGTACCCCCACGGTGGTCTTGCCGGTGCCGGTGACAGCCTCCACCACGCCTCGGCGGCCATTGCTCACCCACGCATCGAACGCCTCGGTCTGCCAGGATCGCGGATCCTTGCCGACGTAACACCTGGGTAGTGCCCGCGGTGCCGGAGAAGGAATTGCTGCCCCGCTCCGTACCGCTGCCGCAGTCAGTCGCCAACGTGGTGGCGTGGCGTCGTCATGATCGAAGGTCGCCGGCCTGGCGTACAGCGTCCGGTTGACATCCGTCGTGGTCAGCTCAGCCCGTCCGAGGCGATGCAGCCCGGCGAGCAGTTGCCGCTTGTTCTGACCTGGCGTCACCGCGAGCAACTGCCACAGCTCCACCCACAACCGTCCCGGCTGCATCCGTTCCCTCTCCCGTCGGACAACCCACCACTCGTCTCGCTTGCCGCGATCACGTTGGGCCCGCCCGTTACGGTGCGACCGTCAGTCGAGCAACACAATCAGGCAAAGGCTGCCCACCGGCTGGCCGTACGCCTGACATTCATTCCACTAAGGACTAGGTGACGCCGATGACGACATGTTTTGCGTCGATAGGCCAACCAGCGGCGTCGATTCCGGCAGTTGTCCATAATCAGACACCGTTTCGCATTCCTCGGGTCGGGTGCTCGGCCCCTCGACTCCCAAGCGGTTCTTCACCTCCATAGCCGCCGGGCGCAGGCGCCGTCGTGGCCGTCGCCGAGCAGGCAGCGCCGGCCGCCGGGCAGCCGCAGATCGCAGAAGACCCGGTACCGGACGAGCTGATGGTCCTCCTCGGAGACGGTGGTCTCGCCCGGGTCGGCCATCGGCAGCACCAGCATCGGGCGGCCGATGACCCGGGCGAGGCGCTGCGCGGCGGGCAGGTCAGTGGCAACGACGGGCAGGTGGATGATGTACCGCTGACTCATCGGCTCTGGTCCCGCTCGTTGCGGGCGCGGGCCTGATCGGTCTGCCAGCGACGCAGCCCGGCCTTGATCCGGGCCGTCTCGCGACGGCTCTCGGCGAGGGCGGCGTAGACGGCGACCATGTCGACGGCGACCCGGTCGAGGAAGGCGTACACGTCGTCGCGGTTCAGACCGCGACGCCCGAGCCGGGTCGGCGCGAAGCGGCGCTCACGCACCTGCCACGGCAGCAGACTTGTGTACGCGGCGGAGCGGTAGGCAGCGCCACCGCCGGCTGGGGTTGGTCGCTGGTTGCGAGCCTCCATGTCCATCCACCTTCCTGATCGTGGACAGGGGGGGGCCGGCTCGCTCATCCGGTGCGGCAGACACACCCCGCCCTGACAGCGCAGCTTCTCTCAGCGGTACGGCATCACGGCTGCTCAGCGAGGGTTGTTCGGGGAAGCACGGCGGCCGTTCGGGGGGACCGGCCGGCCGCCGTGCTGGTATCAGCCTGCGATGGGTGGCAGCCGAGACGCAATGTCTCGGGCAGTGATTTCACCGGTCTGCACTGACTTTCTTTGCTGCAATTCAGGTGAGTTGCAGGAGCGGGTGATTCCGTGTTGCGGGGTGGAACGATAGAGCGCGGGGATACCCGAAGGCTTGGACCGATCGTGAGCTGTAGCGGTTGGCGGAAGGCTGCCAGGACGGGGCGGAGACTGCTCCGGGTGAGTTAGCAGATTGAGAGCGGACCGGTGGCGTCGGCGGATTCGCCCATCTCAAGCTGGCAGGCCATCACCTGGTGTCGGCACTCCTCGACAAGATCCTGCTCCTCGTCCGACTGATCGAGGTCCCGGGCCAGCGCCGCGAACGCGTGACGGGCCTGCCGGAAGTCACCTGCGAGCATCAAGAGGTTCGCGAGATCCACTCGTAGCGCCACGATCTCGGCAGTGATCCCCTCGCCACCTTGCGGCACCTTGCGGAGGGCCCGCTCCAACGTCTCGGCTGCCTGCACGAAACGCTCGTTCTCGGCGAGTTCCCTCGCCTGCGCCCGCAACTCCACCAGGTTCTGCGGGGATCTTTGCGGCGGAACCGGTACGGGGGCGGTGTGCGGTGCGGTGCTGGAGAGCGTGTTGTCCGTTCGGGCGGCCAATAGCCCCGGAGAGTCGCCGTCGTCGAGGAAAGGCATCAGGAGCTGACGAACCTCACCGGCCGATGCTGGTCTTTCCGCTGGGTCCTTGGCCAGCAGGCAGTAGATGAGGTGCGCCAGGTCATCGGGAACGTCCGATCGGTACTCGGTGATGATGGGAATGGGTGCATCGATATGACGGCGCATCATGTCCGGGGCGTTTGCCGCCTCATACGGAGGGTTCCCGCCAAGCATCTCGAAGAGGATGCAGCCCAAGGCGTACAGATCGGCAGCAGGCCCGACAGGGCCACCCTGGGCCTGCTCGGGTGCGATGTAGGCGGGGGTCCCGAGCGTCCGCCCGGTTACGGTGAGTCGGGATGCTTCGGCCGGGCCGAGCAGTGCCGCCACACCGAAATCGAGCACCTTGACCACCCCCGCCGGGGTGATCATGAGGTTCTGGGGCTTCAGGTCGCGATGTACCAGGGAGGCGGCGTGGGCGGCCACGAGCACCGAACAGACCTGGGCGGCAATGGACGCCGCCTCGCTGACAGGCAGTCGTTCCTGCTCGGCGATGTGGTCGGCAAGGACGATTCCCGGCACGAGCTGCATGACGAGGAAGAGATCTTCACCGTGTATGCCCAGGTCGTGCACGGCCGGCACACCGGGGTGGTCAAGTCTGGCTGTCGCTCTCGCCTCCCGCCGGAAGCGCTTGCCCGCCGTCTCACGCTCGTCCTCCGGCACCTCCAACTGCCGGAGAAACTTGATCGCCACCGGCCGGTCAAGTCGCTCGTCGAAGCCGGCCCAGACCTGACCCATTCCTCCGCGACCGACCGGATACGTCAACTCGTACCGGTCACCGACACGATCCCCCGCTTGCACCTACAGCCTCCCACGCATCGCACGCCGACCCGCCTGAGCAGGAGCGGCAATCAGGCTAGCTGTCGCTGTACGAGCCGCCCGGTCAGGAACGGACTGGGCGTGCCGTGCCAGAACACCGCAAGCTCGTCGCGGGAACGGGTGGCGGCGACGAAGAGCAACGACCGGTCGCGCTGGCGTTCACGCTGGTAGCGCTTCGGGTCAGAGTCCCGGTATCTGCTGATCATCTGCCGAGGCACCAGGCCGTCGCTGACCCCAGCGATGATCATGCGCTGGTACTCGAGGCCCTTGAACCGGTGCATCGTGCCGATGTGCACGCCGTCAGGGCGCTTCGGGCCGTCCGGGCCGATCTCCACCACTTCCAGGCCATCAGCCTCCAGTCGGCTGATGACGTCCGCCGCCAGGTCCTTGGTCGGTACGCAGATGGCAACCGAACCGTCCGTCGGACTGCCCCAACTGTGCAACTGCTCGACGATCAGGTCCCGCTCCTGCGCCCACGTCCCGGCACCGCGAAAGACCGGGCGGCCGCCACGCAGCAGCGATCGGTAGCCGGCCAGATCCTCCTCACCGCCGTCGAGGTCGTCGTACACCTCCCCGGTCATGATCTGCAAGGCGTCGGCGAGGATCTGCCGTGTGGTCCGGTAGCTCAGGGTGAGCCGGGACGACCGACCGCGAATGTTGACGCCGAGGCTGCTCAAGGTGACGTGGTTGTCGTAGATGCGCTGGTGGGTGTCGCCGGTGAGGAACATGTCGTCCGGGCCTGGCGCGACCATGGCACGCAGCATCTTCCAGTGGGCGGCGCTGAGATCCTGTGCCTCGTCGACCACCACGTGGCGGTAGCGCGGCCGGTAGAACCCGCCGGACGACTCGCCGGCGACGCCGGTGTTCTGGGCCGTACGGTCCATCTCGATGCGGGCAGCCCGTTGTGCCACCTGGCGCCAGGTCCAGACGCCGCGGTTCTCCAGCCAGGTGGTGAAGCGCTCGGTCAGTTGCCAGATCTGGTCCCGCTCGATCCGCGAGAGGCTGCGGCCGCGATTGGGACGGCGGGCCTTGAAGTAGTCCGTCCGCGAGTTGAGCACCTGACCGAGGATCACCTGGGTCCACTCAGCGGCGAGGAACTCCGCCTCCCAGGCGGTCTCGCCGGTCTCGATGAGGAACTCGTCCCACAGCTCAAGGACTCGACTGTCGTCCACCACCCGGCGGCTGCCACCTGCCTTGGCTTCGGCCACCACCCTGCTGGCCAACCGGTCGATGTTGACAATGTCGACGCGCGACACCAGCTCCTGCCCGCCCAACGCCATGAGCCGGGTCCGCAGGTCGGCCGCCAGATTCCGGTTGAAGGTGGTGAGCAGGATCGGCTTGTCCGCTCCGTCTGGCAACTGCCGGGCGAGGTGCGCCACGCGGTGCAGGGCGACGATCGTCTTGCCGGTGCCTGGGCCACCACCGACCCGTGCCGGGCCGTTGTAGCGGCGCTCGACCAGCTTGCGCTGAGTGGGGTGCAGGAAGATCTGCCACCGCTCGAAGGCTTCACCGAGCATCGCCTGCAACGCCTCGTCGTCGGAGGTCACCTGCGTGGCTGGCCGTTCCACTGCCGCCTCGAAGTCCTCGGGGTCGACCGGCTCGTCGGCGCGGACCGGGTCCGTGACCTGTTGCAGCACATCGTCGTAAGGGGTGCCGTCGAAGAGCGCGAAGAGCACGTCGGTGGTGAGCTGCGGCGCCCTGTCCAGCAGTTCCAGCAGCTCGGCCTCAGTGGTCAGTTCCCGGATCTGTGGGAGCAGCGGCTCGGATACGCCGAGCTCCAACAGCTGGGCGTCGGTGTAGGTGTCGAAGAGCGGTTTCTGCGCGGGCTCCGGTTCCACATCCGGCGGCACCACCCGACCGATGATGCTGTCACCAACGGGCGCCATGTCGATGACCTCGATGCCGCCGGTGATCCGGTTGATGCGGTACGCGTACCGGGATAGGTCGTCGTACACCTCACCGCGGTGCTTGACCGCGACGAGCAGGTAGTCGCGCTCGGAGATGTGCAGCAGCAGCGCGCGATAGTCCTTGTTGACCCGGGCGGACATCAGCCGGGAGTCGCTGTTGAGCGCCTTCAGGTTGAGCCCCGGGTTCTCCGGGTTGTGCCGGAACTTGTGCATGAACTCGTAGACCGCTCCGATGTCGGCGCGGGTGAGCTTCATGACCTCCTTGTCGGCGCGGTCCAGCATCCGCAGGGTTGTTGCTTCGGTGCTCATCGACGTTCTCCCCCGCTTGTCGCCTTGATCTCTGCCGCCAACTCGTCAGCCGACCATTCCCGAGCGGTGCGGGCGTGCCAGCCGGCTTCCGCGTACGCCCGGTCGCGATCTTCCGTCTCCGGGTCGTCGGACGGACCGGTGAGCACGATGGCGATTCGCCGGTCGGGCCAGGCCAACTCAGCCTGCCAGCCCTGGTCGCCCAGCTCGTAGCCGACGACCGGTGCGGGCAGGTCCTGCCGCGCGAGCTGCTGGACCAGCTGATCCAGGGTGTTCTCGGCCGGGTCCAGGTACCGCAGAACTTCCCGCCACGGCGACTCCGTGTCGAGCGTTTCGGGATCGGCGGCCGCCGGCTGTGTCGCGACGCCAAGCCACGTTGCCGTCTCCTCGTCAAGCGGCAACGCGCGTTGAGCCAGCACGAACCCGGTGCCCTCGGTGACCGCCATCGAGGCCGGCTCGAACGCTTCAAGTGTGGACACGGTGAGCTGACCTGCATCGCCGCCACCATTGCCGAGGAACTGGATGACGTTGCCCCACGCCAGCCAGGCGGCCCAGCGTTCCTTGTGCCCCTCGCCCGCAACAGCGGCCGGCAGGTCGTCGACGACCGCGAGAGCCGACATCGTCGGCAACGGCCTGCTGCGCGCGTCGAGAACGACCGTCACCGGGCAGCCTGCGTTGTCCTGAGATAGGGCGACCATGATGTGCCCTGCGGTGGAGGCGGGCAGGGATCCTCCACGCAGAGCGGCGGTCAACCTTTCCGCGACGCCAGCGGAGTCGGTGGCGCTCTTGTCTCGGGCCTGTTTGAGCATGCCCCACAGGGCGGCTTCCGCCCGCCGCTGCCAACCGGTGAGGTCAGGATCGGCAAGGAAGCGCATGAGCTGGTCGATCGGGTTGACCCAGATCGTCTCCTCAAGTTCTATGGGATCCGCGCCGGGAACCATGCCGCGGAACTTGTCCCTGGCGGTCTGCTTGCTCAGTCCGCCGTACGGCATCCACCGCCCCTGCCCCTCCGCGCTCCCCCAGGTCTTGACGTCGTCCCAGGTGGCCGCGAAGACCAGGTAGCCGTGGGCGCGCAGTCGGGCCCGCTTCTCGGCGTCGTCCGCGAGCCGGTTGTACTGAGATGAGGCGTGGTACTTGAACCCGTCCAGATAGACCGCCACCTCCGGTGAGGGGGCGTCGAGGCGCTTGAAGTGGACGTCAGGGCGGGTGCCTCGAACGGTGTTCTGCAGCTTCATCTGCCAGTGGGTGACGCTCTGGCCGTTGTCGCGGACGAACCGAAGGTCGGCGATGCGGGCGCCGTCATGATCGGTGCGCGGTTCGATCCGCAGGCCCGAGTTGGGTGTCTCGCCAAGCGCCAGCAACTTGGTGAGGAAACGCATCTCCAACTCGCTCTCCACCTGGTGGATCAGCGAGATCTCGTCCGTGCGGGTGCCCTCCTGGACGTCCCAGGTGTCGAGGAGCTTGCCCAGCATGCCCAACGCCTCGTCGCGGCTCATCAGGGCGAAGTGCTCGTTACGCGCGTGACGTAGGAGACAGCGGTGACACACCGCTTTGCCTTCGTTTCGACAGATGCAGTCGGCGATTCGCTGCCGCGCAAGTTCCAGAACCGCGCGGAACTCCTCCGGCTTGGCGAGGCGGTGCAGATAGCCGGTTCCCTGCGGCTGAGTGTCGTAGACGACCACGAAGTTCCGCGTTCCGTCGCTCTGCCCGTCCGGCATGGTTGCCGACACAGCCTGAAGGTGCGCCGGGTCGCCCCCGTACTGTGCGGCGATGCCGAGACGGATAGCGGCGGCGAACGACGCGATGCGCTCCTGCACCACTGCCGTCGCGGCCGGGATCAGGATGCGCAGCGCCTCGGTTTCCAGCTCGTGGGCGAGGATCAGATCGACGTGGGCGTCCGCAGCGGCGGGCGAGCGCCGGTACGGGCACCAGGGCCGGTGGTGCTCGGCGCCCTTCACGACGGTCGATCCGGAGGCCTCCGCGGCGAGTTGTTGACTCACCGCGGGGACGCCGTCAACAGTGGTCCCGCCGCATGCGGTGCAGGTGTGGAACCGATTGATCCGCACCTCTTCACCCGCGAAGAGTTCAGCCGCCCGGTCGTAGCGCTGCGCTCCAAGGTTGAAGTGCCGGATCATCGCGTGCCGGCTGTAGTCGACACCGAACGTGTCATGAGCGTGCCGCCAGGACGAATCGACCTTCGCCGGGTCCACGTCGACGGCGACAGCGGTGGCGTAGAACCGCCGGTCCCGGTCATCGCTGTCGTCGCGGATGCGGGCGTCGTCGCGCTTGTCGCGGCTGAGCACCCGGGTCGGTTGGAGCACCTGGAACAGTCGTCCGTGATCGGCGATGCCCGGGTCGGCGCATCGCGGGCAGGCGCTGGTGTCCTCCTTGGCAAGGTGTGTGCGGACGTAGCCGCACTGCGCGCAGATCCGCCACTGCTCGTACGCCGGCCGGTCCGCCGGACCGACGTCCAGCCCGGAGATCTCGTGTTTGTAGCCCCGCACGTAGTAGCTGTTGCCGGGTGCGATCTCGACCAACGCCTGCCGGGCGGGGCGCGCGTACTCCCGGAGTTCGCTGTGGAACCGACGGTCGCCGTCGGTCTTGTCCTCCCAGGTCAGGGTGGCTTCCAGGTCGGTCCGGCTGTCGATGAGCGCATAGTTGGGCAGCAGACCGAACTCGACCAGGGTGCCGTGGGCGGCAGCCGCGCTGACCTCTCGCAGGCGGCGGCGGACCGCACCCTCCTCGGCCTTCAACATCTTGATCTCGCGGGCGTGGTCCGGGTCACTGGGCACCAGCGTTCCCCGGGCGGTGGCAAGCTCCTGCATCCGTCGACGCAGGTCGGCCAACCGGAATTCCCAGACCTCGTCGGCCTCCTTGACCCGGTGGACGATGCCGTCCACCGCGAACTCGCGCAGCTGGTCGGCGGCGGCCCGCAGGACCTTGTCGCCGAAGAGGACCAGGAAGTCCTCCACCAGCCGGCTACCGTCTCGACGACCAGCCTCGGCGAGGCCCGTCAGCCAACCCGTCGGGCCGAACAGCACGTGCGCCCGCCGTGGCATCGGCAGCACTCCGGCCAGACGGCCGCGGGCGGCCAGGTCGATCAGGTGGGCGAGGTACTGGCGGCGCAGGATCTCCACGGCGGAGAGAAAGCAGCCGGGCGGGACGATCTGACCGGCGATCATGTCACGAGGATCGGTGAGGTAGTAGCGATCCCGCTCGGATCGCCCAACCAGGGTCAGCACGAGCGCGTTGCCGCTCTTGCGGCCGGCGCGGCCCGCCCGCTGGACGTAGTTGGCCGGACCGTGCGGGAGCGAGGCGAGCACCACGGCGGAGAGGGCGCCGATGTCGATGCCCATCTCCAGTGTCGGCGTGCAGGACAGCACGTTCGGGTCGGTGTAGCGCTCGCCTTCGCGGAACTGCTTCTCCACCGTCTCCCGCTGTGCACGGGTGAGCATGCCGGTGTGTTCGCCGGTGACCACCCGGAACACCGGGCTGTCCAGGTAGAGCCGCCGGTAGTAGTCGTCGGCTGCGGTGTCGTCGTGGGCGGCCTGGAGTTGGCCGCGGCAGCGGTACTGCCGGCACGGCTGGCCGATCCAGTCGGCCACCCGGTCGGGGTGCTCGGTCTGCTGCCAGTGGCAGGTGTCGCAGCCGACTCCGGCGGTCACGGCGGAAGCGTCGTCGAGTCGGGTCACCCGCAGGTGGCCGGGCATCAGCCCGTACACAGTGTTGCCGTCCTCGGTGTCGCCAACGGCGACCACGCCTTCTGCGGCGAGGGCCGGCAGCAGCTGGCTGAGGAAGCCGGCAGCGTCACCGGAGTCGAGGCCAAGGCAGCGCGACGTCCAGTCCTGATACCAGTTGCCGCGCGCGGTGATCACGTCGAACTCCGAGCGGGACTTCGGCGTCGCGAGCAGGAAAGCGGGCGCGGACAGGCCCTTCGGGAACGCGGGCATCCCTGCCGGCCGGCCGCCCCAGATCTGCCACCGGGTGCCGCCGCGCTTCAGGTACGGCACCAGCCACTCGTGGAACACCGCACCCCGGGTCCGGAGCCGTTCCAGCAGACCGCGGAGGAAGGCGAGGTATCGGGCGTCGTCCGGCGCCATTCCGGCCAGGTGACCGGGGCCGGTGAGGTGGACGTCCCGGCATATCGCGGCGGCCCGCGCCGGATCGTCGAGGGCCACCTCGACGGAGACGCTACGGGTCAGCTCCAGGGTGCGGCCCTGCCGGGAGCGCAGCCCGGTCTCCATAACGGTGGCAAAGACAAGCCGCTCGCTGATCAGCTCCCAGGTTTCCCGGCTACCGCTGTGCTCACCGGCGAGCAGGCTGTCGACGCCGGGCTGATCGTGCAGGTCCGGCGGCACGACCGTGGAGAGGATCTCCGGTTGCGCCGCCGCCTCTATCATCCTGGCGAAAAGGTCGTCGAGCCCGATCGACTCCCCGGCCTCAAGCCGGCTGGCGAGCAGGGAGCGCAGCGAGAACGAGTAGGACCGGTTCGCGACGAAACCGGCCCGGTGCGCGGCATCCTGCACCGAGTCGTTGAAGAGCAGCGTCTTCTTCTCGGCCTCGTCAAGCTCGCCACCGGTGAAAAGCTGCGTGATCGCCACCGAGGCGAGGGTGGCCAGGCCGGCACCGAGGAAGCGGATCCCGTGGTCCAGTTCGCAGGACGGGCACCGGTCCTTCTCGGCTCCGTCGATGTCGAGCACGTCACCGAGTACGACGATCGCGTCGTCCGTGGGCTTGCGATCGCGCTGCTCGTCGAAGGGGCGCACTCGACGCCCGTACTCCAAGACCAGCAGGCCACGGGAGCGCTGACGTACCTCGTCGTCGGTCGCGGCGATCAGCGCGCGGACCCGGCGCTTGTCCCGACCGACGCTGGCGCGGTAGATCTTGTCCGGGTCGGTCTCCAGCTCCTGCGGGTCCTTCTCCGGCGACAATGCCATCCAGCCGGAGCGGCCGCAGTGCCGGCAGTAGATGGCCGGTAACCGTGGGTAGCGGTTGTCGGCGACGACCACGTCGGCGTCGGTGGCGTACGGGTCCAGCTCGCGCGGCGCTTCGCCGTACCAGCCGAAGGCGGCCTCGCGGGAGGTGCCGCGCAGCATTCGGGAGACGGCGCGTACCCACAGGTGGGTTTCGATGTTGAGCAGCGGGCGGCCGGGAGCCTCCGGGTTCTGCGCCACGGAGAGCAGGCCGACGAACCGGGCGAGAGCCTTCGCCGTGATCTCGGGCGGGGTCTTCATCACGCTGCCCCAGCCGGTGGCGTTCTTGCGGGGCAGCACGTCGATGATCTCGTCGAGGGTGCACGGCCGTGTCTGAAGCGAGTCGAGCACCGCCTTCGTCAAGGGATGCTGACGGAGCAGGCCACCGAGGCGTGCCGGGTCATTGAGGCAGCGCTCGCCGAGGACAAGCTCGGCGACCTTGGCCATCATCTCCTCGGGGTCGCGGTCGTCGACGGCCGCGAGCTGCTCCGGGGTGGGCAGTGGCAGGCTGAAGTCCTGGCTGGCGATGAACTCGCCGGCCTCGTAGCGGTCCTCCCCCACCAGCGACCCGGCGTCGAAGGCGACGCCGAAGACCTGCTCGGCGACCTCGCGGATCGCGGTACGACCGTCCCGCCCGCCGCCCTCACCGAGCGTGGCGGAGGTGGCCACGGGACAGATCGGCCCGAGCGGCCGCTCCGGCTCGTCGAGGTCGAGCGCGGCGGCGAGCCGGCGCAGCAGCATCGCCACGTCCGTGCCCTGCGCGCCGTCGTAGGTGTGGAACTCGTCCAGCACCACGTACGCCGGCTCGGCACCCTCCCACAGCGGCAGGTCGTCGGCGCGCTGAAGCAACAGGTCCAACATCTTGTAGTTGGTGATCAGGATGTCCGGTGGCGTGCGGCGCATCTCCGACCGCTTGGTGAAGACATGCGGGTACTCGATGGCCGCGACATCACCGATGTAGAGACCGGCGGTGACCTGGCTGAGCGCCGGGTCGGAGAGCAACTCGTTGATGCGAGACGTCTGGTCGGTCGCGAGGGCGTTCATCGGGTAGAGCAGGATCGCCTTGACGCCGGCCCTCCCCTGCTGTTTCTGCCGCCGGCAGTGGTCGAGCACCGGGATCAGGAACGACTCCGTCTTACCCGAGCCGGTGCCGGTGGTGATCAGGGTCGGCTCGGCAGCCTTGCCCTTCGTCGACAACCGGGCGAACGCGTTCGCCTGGTGCAGGTAAGGGGTGAAGTCGGCGGGCGCCCAATCCAGATTCGCCCGCCAGTCGCCCTCCGCCGGGCGGAAAGGGGTGCGGATCCGCAGGTACGGGCCGCGGAAGATGCCCTGCTCCGGGTGGGAGAGAAAGCCCTCCAGACCCTGGCGTACGCCGTCCTCGGTCAAGCCGAAGGTGGTGGTCAGGTACTGGGTGAGGGTTCGACGCAGGGTGTCGGCGGCGATGGTCGGCCTCATGAGCGGATCACCGCCGCATGCTACTTCACCCCTTACCGGGGTTGACCTGCCCGACAGCCCGATCAGCGGGCAAGTCGGATTCGCGACAAACACGTTCCAGGGCGGGCGCCGAGAAACACGCTCTCACCACGGCTTACATCCGGCTATGCAGCCCTACCACTCTCACGGGCGGCGATGAATAGGTATACGGCTCTCTGTGATCCGCCTTATTATCGCGTGCCGGAACGGCTCCGGAACGAATGAGGTGACGGCTACCCGATGGTCGCAGCGGCAGAGACCACCCTGCAGGGACTACTCGAAGGCACGAAGCAGTATCAGGTGCCCCTTTACCAGCGCACCTACTCGTGGCAGGGCCACCAACTGGAGCGGTTGTGGGACGACCTCGTCCGGCTAGCCGAGGACAGGGCCGCGAACCCAAAAACGACCCACTTCATTGGGTCGCTGGTGCTGGCACCCAGCCCCAACAACGGCCCTGCGGGCGTTGGGGTGTTCTTGGTGGTCGATGGCCAACAGCGATTGACGACCCTGTCCATTCTGCTCAGCGCCATCCGGGACCACCGGGTAGCCACCGAAGACGATACCCACCGCGACCGACTCACCGGCCAGTATCTGATCAACCAGTGGGTGCCCGAGCGCCGCTTGAAGCTCGTCCCCACCCAGGCCGACCTCGACGCTTATCTGGCCTGCGTAGACTCCTCGGCGCAGGCCGGTGGGGGTGAGGTCGGCGCAGCCTACAAGTTCTTCCGCGACCGGCTGGCGGCTCCGGCCGCCGCAACACAGGTCAAGGACCTGGAAGATGCGGTGCTCTTCGGGTTAGCGCTGGTCTCGGTGATCGCGCACCCCGACGACAACGTCTATCGAATCTTCGAGTCGCTGAACAACACCGGCCTCAAACTGACCCAGGCCGACTTGCTGCGAAACTACCTGTTCATGCGTCTGCCAGACCGCAGCAAGACCGTGTACGACGCGCACTGGCTGCCGTTGCAGCAGCGGTTCAACTCAACGGAGTTGGAGACCCTGTTCTGGTTGGACCTGGTGCAGCGCGACCCGCGAATCACGCAAGGCGACACCTACGCGCGGCAGCAGGCGCGGCTCGACCGGCTCGGCACGGAAGATGACATCGAGGCCGAGGTGCGTCGATTCGGTCGTCTCGGCCGGCTGCTGGAAATCATCCTGCATCCCGACAAGGAGCAGGACTCGGACGTACGTTTCCGGCTGGAGCGATTGCACACCTGGGGCACGACTACCGTCTACCCGCTCCTGCTGCACTTGCTGGATCGTCGCAGCCTGGGCACTGCAACCAGCGCGCAAGTCGCGTCGGCAATGCGGTACGTGGAGAGTTTCCTCGTCCGGCGGCTGTTGATCGGCCGGGCCACCGCGAACATCAACCGCAATCTGCTGTCCATCGTCACCGAGATGAACAAGGACCTACCGGTAGACCAGGCGGTACACGCCTACCTGTCGGCCGGCCGCAAGTACTACGCGACGGACGCCGATGTACGCCACGCAGTACGCTCCCTGCCGTTCTACACCAACGGAAGGGCATCGCAACGTTCGCTGGTGCTGCGCTGGTTGGAGGAGTCGTACGACAGCAAGGAGCCGGTCTCTCCGGCGAAGCTGACCATCGAGCACGTCCTGCCGCAGAGCATGGGTCCAGAGTGGCAGCGTATGCTCGCTGCGGACCTCGAACCGCACGAGAACGTCATTGAGGTGCACGACGCCCTGAAGCACACGTTGGGCAACCTCACGCTGACCGGGTACAACGCCGAATTGGGCAATAGTCCCTTCGCCGTGAAGCGGGTCGACCTAGCCAAGAGCGGCGTACGTCTCACTCGGGACATCGTCGCCTGTGAGCGCTGGGGGCGACCGCAGATTCATGCCCGCGCCGACGCCCTTGCCGAGCGGATCATCAATCTTTGGCCAGGACCAACCGGGCCGACGGTCGATCAGTCCGAGGTCCGTTGGGATCTTATGGAAGCGGCACTCTCCGCGATGCCGGCCGGCTCCTGGACGACATACGGAGACCTGGCAGCGTTGATCGGCACCGCACCCCAGCCGGTCGGCAATCGGCTACGCGCCGTTCCAGTTCCCAACGCCCACCGTGTGCTGCAGGCTGAGGGAACGAAGGCCGGTGGTTTCCGTTGGCCCGACGGGCGCACGGACGACCCGGTCTCGGTGCTGAAAGCTGAAGGCGTCTTGTTCGATCAGCATGGCCGGGCCGACCCAGGCCAACGCATCGACCTCGACGAGCTTGCACAACTGACCGGCCTAGCCCCAGACGAACTGCCCCGGCGGCTGCCCCAACCTCGACCCGGTGATGGGCAGTCCCTCGCAGAACGTTTCACCGAGCAGCTCGGGGTACTGCAAGGTCCGGTCGTCGCCGGAGCCACGCTGACACTGCTCGACCGATGGACCGAGATGGGTGGCACGCTCCTCTACGGCGGTGGAGCGGAGACATCCTGCTTCCTAATGGCCCGCGAACGTGGCCACCGTGACGGCGACATCTGGCCGGTGACCCTTTACCCCAGTGGGAAAGTTGAGGTGGTCTTCCAGCACATGGCCAGTCGCTTGCCGTTTGACGACGTGACACTGCGTGAACAGTTCCGGCAACGACTTAATCAGCTTCCCGGCGTGAGAATCGCCGCCGCGAAACTCACACTTCGACCCGGCATCCCACTGACCGTCCTCGCCGACCACGCCGCCGCTTCGGCCCTCGTGGAGCACCTGCAGTGGTTCTACGACCAAGCGCATCTGTCCGAGGAAGCGGACGAGTCACTCGCGGATCAGACCGAGCCGTATTCCTTGTAACCCTTCAAGTAACTTCCCGACATAGACGATTGGTGGATCGCCCCGCACGTCGGTAAAATCTAGAGTTCTGCTGTGGCCCTGAAAAGAACCGCACCAGAGGTGCTCAGCATCGAACTCGGCCCGGTAAGGATGTGGCGTGACGACGCGTCCGAGCTGGTTAAGCTCCTGTCTCAGTGCTGCGACAAGCCACCGAAGCTAACGGCTGATGATTACGAGTTGGACGACGTCGACGAGGATTTCGACGCACTACTGAAGCAGGGTTTGAAGGAAATCGCGCAGTTCACCCTCGTCGGCGATGACGGACGAGTGCGCCTGCAGCTCGGCGCCACCAACACCGTCGAGATCACCACACCAACCCTGCGTGACAAGGGGGCACTGGGCGAGGCCAGCAAGATCATCCGTCGGTGTCGTCGTTTTGAGTTCGGAGCGGCTGTGGTCACATTACTAGGTGCCTCGATCATCAGCGTGCTTCGGTTCCGCTTCCCTGGTCTCGGCACACCCCTCCTGCGCTGGGAAACCGAAACAGTGATCTACACGAGTACGCGGGCGCAGTCGCCAACGTTCTGGCAACGCAAGCGTGACGACGTCTGGATCAACGCGGTATCCCTAGCCATGGGTGGTGTGATCGGTTACTTCGTCAACGAGATGACCGGTTGACCCTCCGAAATCCCATCCTCTTCCGCGTTCGCTACGCGCGCTGTCGCGCTTCACGAAGGCATGGCGTCTTGTCCGTCCGCCACTGACTTAGGTCGAACGACTCTCGCAATGACTCGTGCGATCTCTGAGCCAACAGTCGCTACCGGCGATCAACTCCTCCGACCAATGCGTCGACGACGCGCTCGGGTACGCCAAGACGCGCGAGGCGTACACCGGCATCACAAGAGGTTTACCCCTGGACGTCGGCAAGGGCGGGATGTCGACCATTCACGCGCAGGGGCTGCACCAGTTGGGAGTGTCCACCACCCGCCTCACCGCCTCCCCGCGTACCAAGGGGCGGCCAAACTATGTCCGACTCGGGGCCGCCGCAGGCAAACCCGCTACGTCGTCAGCCGACGCTTGTGCCAGCGCTGGATGGTCCGCTTGTAGGGCTCGGGCATGTGCAGATGAGGCACCTCGTCGTACGTGAACACGCCAAGCTCCTTGTGCTCGGCGGAGTAGACGAGGGCCTCGTCGCCGACGTAGGTGGCGCCGAAGCTCACGATGAACACGTGCCGGATCGGCGTGATCTCGTAGATCCAGGAGTCGATGATGTCGACCTCGGTGATGGTCAGCCCAAGCTCTTCGGCGACCTCACGACAGACGCCGTCCTCGGGCGTCTCGCCTACTTCGAGTTTGCCGCCGGGCAACTCCCACTCGTCACGCTCGTTGCGTAGCAGTGGCACTCGGCCGTGGTGATCGATGACCAGCTTGACCGAGATCGGTAGTTGGTACTCGAAATACCCCGGGTTTCTTTCGACCAGGTACGGCGGTCGTTCCGTCATGCGGGAAGCCCTTCCATGTGTGCGGCGTCAGTTCGGGGCCAGCAGGAGGGCGGCGATGTCGTCGGCCCGCTTGAACCGGCCGCCGCCACTGTCGGGGTCGTCTTCCACGTCCCGGATCAGCTTCTCCAGGTAGTGCAGCCCTCGATCGCGCGCGTCGGGGACCACCTGGGTCCATGAGCGGTAGAGCCCATAGTCGGTGACCAGACGAGCGAAGCCATCGGTGCAGAGCAGTATGCAGTCGGTGTTCATCCATTCGCCGGCAGCGGTGTGTGGGCGAAGCTGGCGATTCGGGTGCCCGGAGAAGACCGACTCGGCATCACCGGAGGTCATCGTGTGTAGCCGGCGCTGGTGCATCGCCGCGACGACCCGGTCCGCCTCGCGATCGTTCGTCGCCACCGCCGCAGCTTCACGACGATCGAAGTAGCCGGTGGACAGGACCGTCGGGTGAGCGCCGTCGACAACGACGGTGGCGTCGCCGATGCGGGCGAGTTCGTAGCCGGTGCCCTGGTCGACGCAGACCGCTATGGAGCAGGCGGGTGGCACCCTGCTCGCAGGGAACGACAGGGCCGCCTGCTCGCGGGCCACGTCATCGGCGATCGACGTCAGCAGTGCGGCGGCCGGGCCTCGGTACTCATCGAGGCCGGCTCCGGTCAACCGTTCACCGATGCGGTCGACAAGCCACTGCACGTCACTGTCAGCGGGCAGCGCGGTGTCGTCGTACACGTCGGTGGCACCGTCGATGACCCAGGCGAGGGTGCCGCGGTGGCCGACACGGTCCTCGTTCGCCCGCGCACCACCGGCGGAGGTAATCGCTTCTCCTACCTTCATGGCTGGTCCAACTCTCATGACATCCACGAGGCCGGCACGAACATTCCCGCCCCGATCATCGCGCACCCGATGACGACCGCTGCGATCACCCGGCGAACGCGGCTGTTGTTGACGAGGGAAAACGTACCGAAAACGACGCTGATCGCACCGGACGCCACGAGCATGAGGCGAAGGCCCTCCACACCGCTGCTCTGGCTGGCGATGTTGCTGGCGGTGGCGATGAACGCCACCACGGCTGCCAGCAGACCCAGGAGTTGCAGTTGCTGGCCCTTGAACTCGGTCAACTCGGTGCGGAAGCGGGCGTGGGCCTGGGCCCATCGGGCGCGCTCCTGCATCAGATCGATCCGAATACGACTCGACTGGTACTGGGTGAGCCGGCGCAGGTGGTCCCGGGAGGTGCGTGGCTCAAGTTCGATGGCCTGAGCGACGGCAGTCCTCGCCGCCTCGAACTCCCCTCGCAGTGCCAGCACCCGCCCTTTTGTCTCGTAGTAGTGGGCGATACGGCCCTGGGTCAAGGTGATCGCCCGGTCGACGTGCCGCTCCACCTCGTCGAGGTCACGCGCTGGGCCGGGGTCCTCCAGACGTTCGAGGTATTCGATCCAGAAGGCGGCCAACTGGTGGACCACCGCCGCCACGTCGGGCATGGAGGCGACCGCCTGACGGGAGTATTCGACCGAGCTGCGAAGCGAGGCGAGGTCACCCTTGGCTCGGGCCACGATCGCCCGAAACGTATGGAAGTAGGGCTCAGCTCCAAACTCGTCCTCGTGATCTCGGACGACCGAGCCGTATTCAGCGTGGCGCTCTTCGCGTCGTAACCGCAGCAGAAGCGCGTAGAGCGCCGCGAACCGGGATCGGGCGCGGATGGTTCGATCGTCAAGGGCGGCTCGCAGCAGCGACTCGGGGTCCGGGTACGCCTCGATGACGGTTCGGATCGCCTGCGGAAAGGCGGCGTCGGACGGTGGCGGCACCCGCGACAGCGCGACGACGAGGTGGGCTCGGCTCTGCGATGACGACTCTGTCGGGCGTGGTTTAGGAACTCGCAAAAGGAAACCCCCGATTCAGCCACGCGTACGGATGGTCGCTGTTGACGCGCGCCAGGAACCGCACGATGCTCCTGTCCCCGGTGAAGGCTGTTCGCCCGTGCATGAAGCGATGATTGTGAACGAGGTAGCCGTCACCCGAGCCCAGATGCAGTGATCGTGTCGTATCGACGATCAGACGACGGATCTCGGCCACAAGATCCGTACGTCCGTCCGCGCTGTACGGACCGGCAACCCGGTCGTCGCGGTAGCGGATTCGGGCGTGGCCCGGGGTGAACTCGACGAGAGGTGGGCCCGATCGACCGGTCGCCGTCCTCAGCCGCAATTCGGCGATCGTGGCATCCTCGGCCCAATGGCGGACGAGCGTCAGCACCCGGCTGCCGTCCACCAGGGTGGCGCTGCCCCCTGCCCTCGCCGGAGCGAGCATCAGTGTGGCGAGCACACTCGGTGGCTGTGCGTGCAGACTGCGATCGGTGTGCGGCAAGAGCGGCAGCTCGGTGAAGCCTGCTTCGTTGTTGTCACCATCGCCGGTGCCCATTCGGGGCGCGATGACGGTCAGTCCTTCCGCGACCTGGTGAGGATGGCCGACCGGGACCGTCCAGCGGTCGAGGAGCGCCCTGACTTCGGCAACTGACGCCTCCTGAATCAGGACGACGCCGTCGCGGGCGAGGGTGGCGGGCAGCAGATTTTGTCTCACTTCGACAGCATGTCCCGCCTCCACCAGCAGCATTCGCCTTCGCCTACCCGCGGTCAGTCCTCAGGCTCGTCCAGTTCGACGGCGGCCGGAAGCTGCGACCGGTCGGGGGGCCGCACCGGAGCGGGAGTGGGCAACGCACCCAGACCGGCCCCGTCCAACGCGGTGTGCAGCGTTCCGACCAGTTCCTTGAGCACGTCTTCCCGGGCCTGGTTGTAGGCGAGCTGTGCCGCCGCACCAGCGGCGGCACCGGCGCGCTCGTAGCCGCCCCAGGTGTCCAACCACTCGTAGGAGCCGTTGACGCGCCGCATGCGGGCGACCCAGTAGATGGATCCCTGCTTGCGAACCGTCCAGTAGCTGCCATCGGCCGTGTAGTTCCGGTACGCCATACCGACCAACCTATCGACCCGGCTCGTAGGTCACCTCAGCCTTACGTCCACTTCGGACGACGCGCCGCATTGGCAGGCCAGAAGGAGCCATCCTTGCGGCATTTGGCCGCTAACTGGCAAAATTTAATTGCGACGGTACGCAATTTGCACTATTGGGATTTCGCTCAACTTGAAGCCGTCAAGCCAGATAGAAGACAGGTTGGTTCTTCGACCACCAACTGATCTGCTTTCATCGGTCCATACAAGGCGGTTAGCGCGAAGGAGAATGTCTATGTTCATCGTGGCGACGCAGGATCCAAGAACACGCGGCAATTCTGAAGGACCCGATTCCGGTGCGGCAGCGTGGGGTGCTCTCCTGCCCATCGACGCCGGCCTCACCCAGGCCGAGGCGGATCGGCAGTTGGCCACCTACCTGGCCGGGGTGCAGGCGGGCGAGCCGCTGTGCATCCGCGCGCACGGCAACGACGAGGAGATCGGCGACGCCGAGGCCGGCGCGAAGGACTGGGGTTGGACCTACAAGAAGCTGGCCCGGATGCTGGCCACCCACCTGACCGCCAAACCGAGCGTCGTCCTGATCCGGTCGTGCGCCGAAGAGGTGACCAACTTCCCCACTCAGATGGCGGTCCGCCTGGAGTCGAACTGGCCGGTCGCGAACCACCTCGACAGGGTCGTCATCTACGGCTACAACACGTCTGTCAGCATCAGCACACCCGTCCCCTCGCCGCAGCAGCTGACCAAGAACATCCAGGTCCAGCCGGTCATCGTCTCGTTGTGACCCGCCGCCGAGCCGAGCAATTCATCGTGCACGCCGACTTCTCTCCGCATTTCGGGTTGCCCGCGTAGCGAGCTGGCGCACTCGCGTGACATTGACACTCCGAGATTCTTCAATCACTCTGGGTGCCTGTCTCGTGCAGTGCGTCAGCACCGGGGGTGGGCGTGGAGATTGATTCGCTCGTAAAGTCGCTGAGCTACCCGTCGCTGCTGGCGCTCAGTTCCTCCCCCGAACTCGTCGACGACGTGCTCCGGTACGCCACGACACACGCCAAGACGCGCGAGGCGTACTGGCACCACAAGACGTTGACCCCGGTGGACGTCGGCAGCGGCGGGATACGGACCACGCCCGCGCAGGTGCTCCATGAGCTGGGGGTCGCCACCACACTGTTGACCGCGTCCCCACTGTCGCAGGTGGCTCGGCACTGGGCCGCTGTCCGCTACTGCGCCACGCTCACCAAGAACGGTGGGCGTCTCGCGCTGACGCCGGATGCCAACGAGGTCGTCTATCACCACAAGGTGACCCAGTCCGAGCAGTTGGGCATCGGCCTGGCCCTCGTGGTCGCCAAGCGTCTGTTACGCAAACAGTATCGAGGGTGGACGTTCCACGCGGTTGACGCAGAGGTGGCGTTGAAGGCGGGCTTCGTGGATGGCGGCGGTGCAGTGCAGCCGGTCTCGCGGACCAAGATGCGGCCGGACTACATCCTGCTCGGCCATCACGCCACGAGGAGACACAGGCGGATGAAGATTGTGATTCTGGAGTGCAAGGGCACTCACGGTCCGCCGAGCTTCATCCACGGGCAGCTCGCCCGAGCCGCCGTACAGGTGGAGGCGTTGTCGGTGGGCGGGAGCCACCCGCCGTCGCTGATGGTCGCCTCGCACCTCACCCAGGCCGGGATCACCGCCTACGTGCTCGACCCGCCTGGCGATGACGAGTTGTGGTCCGGCGACGACGAAGAGCTTGACGGTCTGTTGAGCACCGCCCCCGAGGACCAGTACTGGCGACCGCGCACGGTTTCCCCTCCGGAGCCCGAAGCGAGACAGGCACCCGAGGACGTACCGTCGCCCGCCGACGAGATCATCACCGATCCGGATCTGGCCGAGGAGTTGCCGTCCGGTGCACCCCAGGTCTTCGACATCCCCGAGCAGCAGCGTGGGTGGTTCACTCAGATCTTGACCCGCGCCGTGGCGGCCACCGCCCTGCTCTTCGCCGGGAACAGCGCCGCCGCCAGCGGCTATGCCACTCCCCGCCAGCGAGGGACGGAGGATCCGGCATTTCAGCCAGGGCTGTTCAACCTGGACCCCGCGTGGGCGACGAGCAGCGCAGCGACATTCGCGCTACCCGACGGGCTCTCCGCGGAGGGCACCCGGCATCGCGCACCCCTGGGCCAGGGAAGGGTCCTGGAGGTCTTCCGAGGCGTGGAAAGCCGCCTCTACCGCGAGTTGGCCGAAGGCCAGGTCAGCGCCTACCTGAGGAATGCGCCGATCTTCTTCGGCAGGCGGGCGGCGTCGCCGGCCGACGGCAGCCTGTACTCGTTCGGCCAGGATGGAACCGTCCTGGTCGTCCGGGTCCTCAACGACGGCGGGTGAGACGGCCCCTACGCCCACCTCGCCGCTACTTCCCGGCACCACCGAACCGGTCGTGCTTGGCAGAATCCGACGGATGAACGCTCCGATGGTTGATGCCTGCGGCGTCCCCGGCATGCTGGCCTTCCCGTGGTGATCGACAGATGATCCGACAGACATCGCCCTGGGCTACAAGCCCTCTGCTGCGGTGGAAGCTCGCCACGCCGTTGATCGGGCTCAGCCTGTTGATGGTCGTCCCGGCCGTGTTCGGCACCGTGACCTGGTGGTCGCTCTACGGGGTCGGCTACCGGGCGCTGAACGTCGTCATCTGCCTCGTCCTCACCGCTCAACTGGCGGTGGCGGTCTCCATCGGCGTCCGACCGAGCAGGGACGTGCCCTGGACGAGGGCCGGGCTGGTCATTCTCGGCATGCTGGTCGCCTGCGGCCTGGCCCGGATTCGCCACGAACTCAAAACCTGACCCACCCCATTCCACCCCCGACAGTACGCCGAATAAGCGCGCGTGGGAATTGCGCGTTCATGGCTGCTGTCGGGGGTGCCTTGTATGGTCAGAGGCGTAGTTTCTTGGCGTGGCAGCACCCAATGGAATTGATTCCCGGGCGCAACGGCCGCGCGTTTCACCGATGGCGTCCGGATGTAACAAAATGCAACACGGAGAGGGCGGGAGCCGATGGCCGACGACATGGGATCAACAGTGCCGCGACGGCAGCTCGGGCGGGCGCTGCGCGAGCTACGCACCGAGGCGCGGATGACACTGGACGGCGCGGCCGAGGCGATGCAGTGGAGCCGGCAGAAGATGTGGCGCATCGAGACCGGCCTCGGCCCGGTCCGCACCCTCGACGCCAAGGCCATGTGCGAGCTGTACGGGGCGACGCCCGATCTGACCGGCGCCCTCACCGCCCTGGCCGCCGAGACCAAGGCCAAGGGCTGGTGGCACTCGTACGGCGACGCCGTCCCCGACTGGTTCGAGCTGTACGTCGGCCTGGAATCCGCCGCATCACGGCTCAGGGGGTACGACGAATCGCTGATCCCCGGTCTCTTGCAGACAGAGGCGTATGCCCGGGGTGTCTTTCAGAACCGCACCGACATGAGCGAAGAAGAGCTGGAGCAGTACATCAGCATCCGGCTCCAGCGACAGGGCCTCCTACGGCGTCGGTTGCCGAAGGCACCTCAGCTCAGCTCAGTGCTCGCCGAGGCGCTGCTGATCAAGCAGATCGGCAGCCGGGCGGTGATGGTCGAACAGCTTCGCCACCTGAACGACCTCGCCGGCCTACCGAACCTCTCCATCCGGATCCTGCCGCTATCAGTCGGGGCGCACTACGGCGCGCTCGCCGGCACCTTCATGGTGCTCGACTTCCCGCTGACCAACCGAGTCGTCCCGGAGCCGTCCGTCGTCTACAGCGAGTCGCTAACGGGTGCCCTGTACCTCGACCGGCCCGAGGAGATCGCCGCCTACGAGAAGGTGTGGGCGAGCCTTACGTCTCTGGCTCTCGATGAGCAACAATCGAAGCAACTGATCAACAAGATCGTCGGAGAGGTCCATCATGGCTGAACTGGCCGGCGCCGTGTGGCGCAAGAGCACCCGCAGCGGCGACAACGGCGGTGCCTGTGTTGAGGTCGCTGACAACCTGCCCGGCCTCGTCGCGGTACGCGACAGCAAGGACCCGGCCGGGCCAGCCCTCACCTTCTTACCCGCAGCCTGGACCACTTTCGTCAGATCCACCAAGTCTTGTCGCTGAGCCCTAGATCAGACGGAAGCGCGGGCCGCCGATCCCCCGACCGTCGTGTTTGGGTCAGGCGGTCGCGTTCCGCTGACGGCTGGGGCACCTGGTCGATAATGACCACCGGTTGCGCCATATCTCCGCGTTCGCCGGGTGGACCGCCTGCGCCGGCTCTCAGGGTTGCGCCAACGAACACCGTTGGACACCCGCCATAAACTTGTCGTGCCGCTGATGCGGTCCGGCTCGCAGTACGGCTTCGGGTCTGCCACGCAGTCGAGCTCAATGAGCGTGTCGTCCAGAATTGAGTCCGCCAGTCGCCGAATGCTCCCCATCGGAGTAGACAGGTACTCAGCGACCGCGGCGAGCAGGGCGATCGCTTCCTGCACGTAGCGGCCAAGCAGTGGCGACACCGGCGGGGAACCCGGCCGCGAACGGGTGTAGGTGTCACCGTCACACAGGTGGTCTACGGCGAAGAGCGCCTGTCGGCCCGGATCGATACCTTCCCCAGCGAAAGTCGAGCTGAATACGCTACATGAATCTTAGTAAATGTCTTTGAAGTCATCCACGACCTACCACAAGAACGCCAAAAGCTTCCCCCTTTTGAGAGTTCCGATAATGCCAACGGGTTACGACGGCCACTGCCCCACGTCAATCGCACCCTGAAGCTGCTTGCTGAACACCTCATGTGCCTGCCGGTACTCCTTCTCCCGATCCGCCTTCACGAAGGGCGCGGAGTATCCCTCCAGCGGCGGGTTGTGATCCGGATCATCAAGGTAAGCCACTAATTGCCCATATGCTTCGTTCGGCTGGTTGACGCCGCGCGCGTAGTAGTCCTTGGTTATCCTGCGCCCATTGCCGTCGAACCACATGGCGGACTCATACTCGTTCAGAACTGGGAACCGTGCGCTATACATAGACAACAGCTCATCGTCACCGATTCCGAGCCAGACCGCGATAAGCGCATCGAGCTCAACCAGAGCAGATCGGCGAGCCCGCTCTGTACGGAGTGGAAGTTGCCAGGTCCACGCGCGGTCGACTTCTCCAAGGACCTGCGCCTCGGGAAGCGCGGGCCATTGTACTGCCCAATCTTCAACCTCCCATTTCTTGTCGAAAAGTCTCTGCCAGAGCGGTGCGTACGCCTGCGTGACGCAATTCAGCCGCAGAACACGCAGGAGCGCCGCAGCGGCGAGCGGATGTTCGGGGTCAGGCGCAGGCATCGCCCCTGCATTGTTTACATCCAAATGGCCACGACCGGTGATGCGAAGAAGGTAGTCCAGCGGCAAAGCTGCCCAGAATGCCGCATGCAGAGCCGTCTCTCGTTCATCACCAACCACCATTGACCGGACGGCATGAATATGCGTTGGCCCTGGGGGGATGATGGCTGCAAACAGGCTTCGTTCCGTCGTGAGCGGCACCATCTCGCGCCATGCTAGGCGGTAGTAGTCGGTGTAAGGTCGCCCATTCCATGTATCCTGCGCTTGTCGGTAGGCAGCTCGGCCAACACTCCGCCGATAGTTCGTCCGTGGGACCGCATCTCCGACGACATCCGTCAAATTCCACGGCTCGTAGTCCTTGTTGCTCCGACAGGGAATATTGGGATTTTTGGCTAGAGGAGTGGCAACACTCAAATGTGGACCTTGCAAGATGACTTCAGACCAGTCGTGCGGGTCTGAACCCTGCCATGCAATAAGTCCGGCATCCTTTGCCCCCTTTTCATCGAAGCCTCTTGCAATAAGAGACTTTCGATCGATAAGGCGTTGCCGCACTTTCGCCATCGCGGCGATAGCGCCTTGCTCGCCTAAGGTGATCGGTTGAAGCAGCCTCGTCTGGCAGACAGCAACGTCAAGGTCACCTACCACCATTCGCCACTCAGCGAGCACCGACTCATCAACGGTGATAAGCCGGCCGCGATGCGGCCGCAGATCCCATGTTCCTTCCGCTTTCATCCCCGGCAGGGGGCCATGCCCGTCGTGCTCTAGAGAACCAACGAGCGTTTCGGGCGCGTAGAGCCAGCTAACATGCGTAAAGTCAATGTGGTCCCGCGCTGGCCCGTATACATGGATACCGAACTCCTGTCGCCAGTTGATTTCCCCGAATAGTAGTCGCATGTTTTGAAAGTGTGCATGGAGCCTCAGGTGCTCGTAAGCCGCCGCACGTAATCTGCCCTCTCGCGCACCGTTGAAGTGGCTGTCGGGGTGGATTAGGCCAGCTATGCCCACCCGGGCCAGGTTAGACCACACACGGCACGCGAATGCTCGATACAAGTCCGGCTGGGTGCCCGCGAGCAAGCCGTAGGTCGCGGGAGCTGAGTAGAAGGCGACATACCCGGTGTTGGCGGTGAACTCTTGGGCGAAGAAGCCATCGGCTCTCGCGGTCAGAAGCCTTCGACGGTGCCACTCGCTCGGCGGGGCGTTGGCGGTCAACACAAACCAGGGGTCGCCCTCCGCGAGCACGCTATCTTCCTGCCATCGCGGCCGCACCCAGGGTGGGTTGCCGACCTGGAGGTCGAAGCCGCCCTTGGCGAAGGCTTGAGCGAAGTTGAGTTCCCAGTGGAAGAAGCCCTGTTGCTCGGCAATCTGGTCGACAGCCAGCAGCCAGGGGAAACGGTCTGACAGCGTCCACGGCGAGTCGACGCCGATCACGGCGTCGAGCTTCCGCTCGAAGTCGCTCATCTCGCTCAGGCTGGTCAACTTTCGGCCGTAGAACCGCTCAGTGTTCTCGTCCACGTCACTGCGTCCGACGAGCGCTTCGGCGAAGGTCAGCCAGTCATCCAGGTTAGACAGCGGCACCTGCTGGCGAAGCTGCTCCGCCACCGTCATCCGCCTCGTGCCGGTTGCCTTCGTCGGCATCTTTATCTGCTGCGGTTGCACGTTGCCGAAGATGTCCGCGGTCTCGTAGACGGCCGGTTCCTCGTACGCCGGCTCGTCCTTAATGTGCGAGACCTGGACCGGCGTGGCTGGGTACGCCGGGTCGGAGCCGTCGAGTAGCCCAACCTTGTCCAGCGGCCAGAACCACAGCGCGCACCAGACGTCCATCAGCGTCTTGAGCCGCCAGTACGGCGTGCCCGGCGCGGTCAGGTCGGCGAGGATTTCCTCCCGCAGCACCGCCTCGGTGACCGGCGGCAGGTCGTCAGCGCCCCAGACCTTGATGTCACGGCGGATCTCCCGCTCCGAGATGTCGAGCCGCTGCTGCACCAGGCCCCACAGAAACTCGACCCGTCGTGCCAGGGCCTGCAACCGCTGGACCTGTGAGTTCTTCCCCTTGGCGGACGGCGTGCGTTTCATCGCCGTACGCCACGCCTTTAGTCGGGCGGTCTCGGCCGGCGCCAGCTCGCGGGCCTCCTTCTCGCCCGCGACCGCGCCCCAGCCGTCGGCGGGGAGCAGGAAGTGGTGAATGGTGCCCTCGTCGATCGGCCCGTCCCGGAAGGGCTGTTCCTTCGGGACGGTGGTGAGCCACGACTTGTCGGCGAGCTGCTTCGGGCCGTAGGTCTTGCGGCCGGCGCCGATGAGTGAGTTGCCGCGTTGCAGGTGCAGACCGAACCAGGGTGCCTGGAGGCCGGCGTGCATGACGTTGAGCCAGAGCGACACCTCGGCCAGCTCGACGGCGGTGCGGTTGAGGTCGACGCCGTAGCTGTTGTGCAGGGCGATGTACGCCTTCACCCGCTGGAGTTCGAGGTGGTAGTCCTCCGGGTCGAGGGTGACGTCCAGTTCCTTCTGCCGGCGGCGCAGGTATTCGGCGGCGACCTGGTTGATCGCCTCGTTGAGGAACGCGCCGGAGCCGAGCGCCGGTTCGCAGATCGTCCAGTCCAACAGTTCACGGGCCGGGGTGATCGTGTCGTCCTGGTCGAGCCGGTACTTGAGGGCGAGCTGGACGGTGACTTCGGTGAGCGACTGCGGCGTGTAGTAGGAGGCGCTGGTCTGCCGGTCCCGGCCGGCGAGCCGGTAGACGAACTGTCCCGGCTCGTAACAGACCCGGCTGCGGACCCCGGTGTACGCGTCCTCCTTGTAGACGAAGACACCATCGTCGTACTCGTCGACCTTGGAGGCCGGGATCATCCACGAGCCGTCCTTCGGGTCGCCGTTCTTGGCGACCTCGTAGAGCTGCTCGGTCGCGACGAAACCGGTGTACGACATCAGGCCCTCGTAGACCGCGCCGAGCTGGTTGATGCCGAGCTGGGCGTACGAGATGAAGCCGCCGCGGCGCTTCTTGCCGCCCTTGGTGAGCATCAGCCGGCGCAGCACCTCGTAGAGGACCTTGTTGCGCAGCCGCGTGTCGATTTTCGGGGCTTGGTCGTCGTCAGGGTCGCTGCCGGGCTCGGCGATGAGCCGGCCGATGAGCTTGGTCTTCTCCGGCAGGAACAGGTCGGAGCGCATGGGCTCGAAGCGCAGCCCCTCCCCCTCGCTGGCCTTGTCCTCGACGTCCGCGCCGCCGCGCGGGCGGTGTCCCTCGTTGACCATGCGGAACAGCAGGTCGAGTGACTCGTACAGGTGGGTGCCGTCCTCGGCGGAGGGGGCGAGGCGGCGGGAGACGAGGTCACCGAGGCGGGCCAGGCTGTAGCCCTCGACGTACTGGGGGTCGTTGACCGGCAGCACGCCCAGTTCGGGGCGGGCCTCGGCGTAGAGCAGGAACAGGATCCGGTAGAGGTAGCGCAGGGACTCCCGGCCAAGTTCCTTGGCCAGCTCGTCGAGGTCCATCACCTGCTGCGGCTGGTATCCGGCACGGCGGATCTGGTCGAGGACCTCGTTGGCAATGAGTTCGACGGAGACCTTCAGGCCCTCGCGGAGTTCGCTGGACACCCCGACGGCGTGCTGGCGGGAGCCGGCGACCAGGTCGGCGAGGGGTTCGGTGCCGCCCTCGGCGGGTGGGCGCAGCGAGTCGGCGCCGAAGAGCGCGGCGACGACGTCCAGTTCCTTGTCGTCGTTGCGGGCGTACGCGGTGTCGAGGCTGACGGCCAGGTAGCGCCCCTCACCCCAGACGGTGCGGTCGGCGAGCGTGATCACGCCGCCGCTGAGGATCAGCACGTAGCGGGGCTTCGGGCTGTCGGCGGCGAAGAGCAGGGAGGCGAGCTTGGCGCCCGTCTCGATGGTCTCGGTGGTCGACAGGGTGAGCGGGTCGAGGAGGCGGCCGGCGTCGTCCGGGTCCTGTGCTGCCTCGGTGTCGACCGCCCAACCGCAGTCCAGTGCGATGATGCCGTGTGCGGTGGTCAGCTCGGCGTGGGCGACTTTGACCTCGTACTCCTGGCCGTTGCGCTCGACGGTGATGGTCTGCGGCTGCGGGTCGAAGCCCAGCGCCCGCAACACGTCCTGGTGCTGCTTGCGCAGCCGCTCGGGGTCGAAGAACTCGACGTCGGTCAGCTCGGTCTTGGCGTCGAAGTACTGCCGGCGCATGCCGCGCAGGCCGGTGCGCGGCGTCGGCTCGCCAGACTTCTCCGTCTCGGCCCACTGCTTGAGCAGACCGCCTTTGAGGGTCGTGGGCAGGATCTCGGCGAGGTAGTGCGCGGAGAGGTACTCGCCGCGGTTGGTCAGCGACTCGAAGCTCATGCCGGCACTCCGCTTCGCTCCGTGCCGCCCTGAGGCACCATCGCACTCAGCCTGATGATTCGCTCGCTACGCTCGCTCATGCGGTACTCTCCTGCGACGGTACGAGGACGGCGAGCACCCGCAGCAGCGGGTCGCCGGCTGTTTCCAGGCGGTCGAGCAGGTCGTGCTGCTCCTGGACAGTGGTGTCGACGCGTTGGCGTCGCTTCTCCCGATGCGCGGCGGGCAGCTCATCGAGGATGCTGGCCTGCTGGAAGGTCCTCAGCTGCTCGCGGTGCCGCCGCAACGGCTCGGCGTTGGCCTCGGCCCACTCGGCGCGCTTGCCTTCCAGATACTGCCGGGCGACCTGGACGGCTTCCGGCAGCAGATCCTTGAGCTGGTCGATCGCGATGGCCTCGGCGCGGTTGACCATCACCGGTCCGACGTTGGCCTCCCGCAATACCTCGTCCATGGGACGGATCGTCGGCGACGCGGGCAGGTCGGAGACGGCCATCCACTGGACCACGGTGGGTTGGCCGAGGCGGTTGGCGTAGACGCCCTGGATCAGGAACGTCGGCGCGGTCACGTCGGCGGTGAGCACCGGGGCCTGCTGGCGACCCAGCCGGATCAGGACCTTGTCGACCAGCCAGTCGACCATCGGGTGCACGTCGCTGAGGAAGGCGATGTCCGGCCACATCGGGGTCTTGCTCTGCCGGGCCTGGTCGAGCTTGCGCTGGGCGAGCGCACGGTCGAAGGTGACCTTGAGTCGGAGGTCCTCACCCTCCCGATGCGCCCGCAGGTAGGTGCGGGGCAGGTCGGTGAGCCGGTGCACCAGGTCGTCAGGGGCGAGGAAGGTCATCAGTTCGTCCTCGCGGCGCAGGTCGATGTGATCCTCGGGCCGGTCCTCGTAGATCTCGTAGAGGGCGGCGTCGACGAAGTCCTGGGTGGAGTCGAAGAGCTTCGGCACCTTCGCCTGGGGCACGTCCTCCGCTACGGGAGCGGTACCGACCTCCCCGAAGAGGTCAGCCATCACGTCGACCTCGGCGTGGGCAGCTTCGTAGGACTCGTCCACCGACTTGCCGGCGAGCAGGTCCCGGACCAACCGGTCCTCCTCGGCCTTGGCGTCGTACTGGCCCGTCACCGCCTCGACGCTGCCGAGGCTGCGGTGGGCGGTCTCCTCCCGGTTGAGCAGCTTCTCAGCGACCGTTCGGTCGTCCTTGGCGTCCTCGCGGTCGGAGGTGAGGATCAGCGCGCGGAACTGCGGCTGGTGCTTCTGCCCGTAGCGGTCGATACGGCCGTTGCGCTGCTCGATCCGGATCAGGCTCCACGGGATGTCGTAGTGGATCAGGTGGTGGCACTGCTGGTGCAGGTTGACACCCTCCGAGGCGACATCACCGGTGAAGAGCAACCGGACGTCGCTGCCGGCCAGCTCGAACTCCTGCAGGATCGTCTGCTCGTCCTTGTCGGCCACACCGCCGTGCAGCACCCGGATGGCGTTCGGCTTGAGGCCGAGCATTCCGGGGACTACCTCGGCGAGCCACTTGATGGTCGGCACCCGCTCGGAGAAGACCACGGCCCGGGTTGCGCTGTTCTTGCCGACGCCGATCTTCCTCAACTCGTCGACCAGGCCCTTGAGCTTGCTGGAGTCGCTGTCGGTCATCGCGGAGGTCAGCTCCGCGAGCCGGTCCAGGGCCGCCCGCTCGGTGCCGGTGGCCTTCTTGCGCCGGTTGGTCACCGTCTCGTGCAACGCCCGGTGCGAGGACAGAAACGACTTCAACAAGGTGTACGGGAAGAGTCGGTGCTGCCCCGTGATTGGCTCGTCGGTCCACTTGCCGGCCAGCCACACATCGGTCAGCTCGTCGAAGATCTGTTCCTCGATCGTGGTCGCTGTGCAGTGCAGAGCCTCAGACGGGCCGCGGTCGGCCCAGCGGTCACCGATCTGGTCGCGTACCTCCGGGCTGATCTTCGTGCGGCGCAGGTAGAGGTGCGCGATGTCGCTGGCCTGGTAGTCCTTCTCGTTGGCGATCGCCGCCGGGTCGAGCAGCGAGATCAACTGCGCGAACGACTCCTTGTCGCCGTTGTGCGGGGTGGCGCTCGCCAAGAGCAGCGCGTCGGTCTTCGCGGCCAGGCGGCGGGCCAGCTCGTTGCGCTGGGTGCCCTTGTTGATGAGGTTGTGCGACTCGTCGATGACGACTGCGTCCCAGGTGGTGGCGTCGAGGTGGTGGCCGAACTGGCCGGCGTCCTTCAGGGTGTCGACCGAGATGATGGCCCGTTTGAAGTAGGTGAACGGGTTACGCCCGGCCGGGATCTCCTGCTGAATGCGCTGAATGCCGGTCGAGTCGAGCCGGACCAGCGGGATCGCGAACCGGGTCCAGAGCTCCCGCTGGAACTGTTCGAGGACCTGCTGGGGAGAGACCACCAGGATCCGGTCACCTCGGCCCCGGCGGATCAGCTCGGCGAGGATCAGCCCGATCTCCAGGGTCTTGCCCAGACCGACGACGTCAGCGAGCAGGATCCGCGGCCGCAGGCCGGACAGCGCCAGTTCGACGGGTCGCTGCTGGTAGGTCAGCGGGTCGAGCAGGAACCGGTCGGCGAGGGCCAACCCGCGCTCGGTGCGCGGCAGCGGAGTACGCCGCAGCACGGCCTCCAGGAAGAGGCGGCTCTGCCGGAACCGCGACGAGGTGTCCTGGATGAGGTCCGTCTCCTCGGGCACCAGCGGCGTGATGTCCTCAAGGTCGGTGAAGAAGGTCGCCTCGACGTCCTGCACGAACTCGGAGACGCCAACCGCCTTCACCATCGTGCCGTCCGCGGTGCCGGTCTTGACGCTGCGGATCAGCCATTCCTCGTCGCGGACGACGATGCGGGAGCCCGGGGCGAAGGTCGCGGCCTGGGTGGTGGTCATCGGTGGTGCCTTCCTACAGGGTCGAGCGGCGGGCGTACTGGCGGCGCATCTTGTCGACGAGCCACGTCACATCGGCTGGCGCGTTGGGCCGCTTGGCGTCGACCTTCGTGGGTGTCGTCTCCGGCACCGGTACGGTGTCCGCCTCGATGACCGGCGTGCCCTCCGGGTCCTGTTGCGGATCATCCAGGTCCGGAGGGACCAGCAGTTCCGTGCCACCGTCGTAGGTGAGTTCGGCGACTTCCTGGCGCAGGGCGTGGACGCTCTTGCCGCTGGCAGCGGTGGCGACCGCCAGCAGCCGGGCGCGAACGTCCGTCAGGCCGGGTCGGGCTGTGGGGTCGAAGGCGAGCATCGTGCCGAGCAACTGCACCAGCTCCGCCGGCACCCCGGACAGGTCAGGAAGGTCACTCGGCTCGCTGATGCGCAGCAGCAGATTCCAGGAGTTCGTCGGCGGGTAGAGCCCACGCCCGGTCAGCGCGAAGACCAGTGTCGCGGCAAGGGCGTATACATCGACCGCCGGCGTGAGGTCCCGCTCACCCTTGACCTGCTCGGGCGACATGTAGGCGGGAGTGCCGACCAGGGCACCCGGCTCGGTCAGGTAGTCGTCCCGCTCGATCAGCACCGCCAGGCCGAAATCGATCAGCTTGGGGCCGTCGGGGCCGAGGATGATGTTCTGCGGCTTGAGGTCGCGGTGCAGCAGCTTGACCTGGTGCACCTTGGCCAGGCCTTCAGCGAGCATCGCGCCGGCCATGGCGGCCAGCGGCAGGGGAAGCGGCCCCCGGGCGTCGACGTGCTGACGCAGCGTGGCGCCGGGAACGTACTCCACGGCGAGCCAGGCCGGGTTCGCGTACGGGTCGGCGCCCTCAAGGCGGGCCACCCGGGAGCCGAAGACCAACTTGAGGCTGTCGACCTCGGCGGCGAACCGCTCGCGCACCGTCGGCGCCTCGATGAGGTGCTGCTTGATCACCTTGACGGCGACCCGCTCGGCGGTCGGCGACACCGCGAAGAACACGTCGCCCATACCGCCTGAGCCGAGCGGCCGCACCAGTTCATAGCCGCCGATTCTGCCCAGCGTCATTCGTCCCCCTCACGATGACACAGACCCAAATTGCTCGTCTGGCCTGTCGGCTCGACGCCTGGCAGACGCATGACCGTACAACGTTGAACTTTCGACGAGGAAGCGTCCGAATGGCGGTTCCTATGAGACGTTGAATCCATACTTCAGACGGCTCGATGCGCCGCCGTCGGATATCTGACGACACCAGAAAGCGTGTCAGCTGTTCCAGAACATCAGGTCGCGGGCCTGCCGCGAACAAGCCGTCAGCTCCGGCACGCCCCGCGAAGGGACGACGTAGTCACGCTCGCGGATGAGCGCGAGGAAGTCCGCCGGCAATGTGACGCGGTGACGCCGTACGTAGTAGGCGAGGTCCTTCCGCCAGAGCCAGTCACCGTCGGTCAAAACGGTCGAGCCGTTCATCACCTGCCGGGTCGAGTCGAAGGCATCGTTGGCGACGTCCATTACATCGATGAGGACGTGTCCCGAGTTCAAGTAGCTGACAACCTGGGTGAGGTCGGGCAGTTCCTCATCGGCGACGTTGTCGAAGATGCTCTCCTGCGGCTCGGCGGAGCGGACCGGCCCGAATTCGCGGAACATCCCCGCCACCCTCAGCTGACCGCCGCCCATCAACGCCCACCGTTCGGATAGAAGGTCTTCCACTCTCCGTCACCCCGGATCATCGGGGTCTGCCCCACCGGACCATACCGGTCGACACCGACCGCGTCCGTCGGCGCCGTCACGGGCACCCCGAGGGCGTCAGCGACCTGTTGCGCCGCTGGTGGCACGCCGGCTTCGGGGGCGACGGTGCCGGTGTGACAGGAGACCAGCCGTACCGGGCCACCGTCGTAGTGCGGGTTGGCGCGGATGGCATCGGCGACCTGCTGTGGGTGGGTGAAGTTGGCGGGGTGGTCGGCGCCGTCAGCGCCCACGAGGCCGGGCCGGAACAGCCCGGTGCGTTCGCCGTGTACGACCACATCGTGATGGCCGGGGATCGGTGCCACGGCGTCGAAATTGCGCATCGTGGCGCTGTCGTAGCCGATGGCGGTGCTGTTCGGGCGGTGGTAGACCGGATCCCCGGCCGGGAGGTTCGCGTCCGGCGGTGGCGGCGCCTGCGGATGCGCAGAGGGATCCTCCCAGTCCGACCGACGCCCCATCGAGTCCAGGTCCGGGTCTCCCGAGGCCGCAGGGCGCCCACCGGGTGCGGTGCCGTTGGCCGGGCTGACCGGGTCGGTGCGAGCGGCCCGCCGCAGTAGGCCATTGAGCTCGTCGATCAGGTCGCCCAAGCGTCGGAGCAGCGGGACCAGCCGACGCAGGCTGCTGATCAGCGCGCTGATCAACCTGCCGATCCGCGCCGCCCACTTAGCCACCAGGCTACTGACCTGAGAGATCACCAGCGGAGTCGCCAAGCCCAACGTCGCGCCGGTCTCGGCCAGCCAGAGCGGCAGCCGGACCGCCAGCACCGAGACGAAGTCCGCGATCAGGTCCCGGACCAACTCGCGGACCAGCGCCACCAGCAGCCCGGCGCCCTCCACCAACGAAGCGATGCCGTCGGCAGCCCGTGCGATGCCCTCCATCGCCCGCACCTGGCCAGAGATGTCCGCCCGGTAGGCGCGCGCCGAGGCGCCCTCCCACTCGGAGAGCTGCGACGAGATCGCCGTTTGCAGATCAGTGGCCGCATCGGTGCTCTGCTTCGCGACGTTGCGCCACGTTGACGCGTACGCGTCGATCTGATCCGGGTCGCCGGCCAGCCAGTCCAGCGCATCCGACAGCGGTTTGACGTGTTCGAGCAACCAGCCGACGCCCCAACTGACCAGCGAGCCGAGCGGGTCGAGCACGGTGGCCAACGCATCCATCGACGTGGCGACACCACCGATCGTCGAGTCGATCCAGCTTCCCGACTCGATGCCCGACACGGTGTCAGCGAGGTCCTCGACCAACCCGAGCCCGGTGTACCACTGGGTCGAGTCCTGGCGCTGCACCACCAGCGGGTTAGCCGCCATGTCGGTCACAGCGGCAGTTCCAACCGGCCGGCACTGTCGGCAAGTCGTCGTGCGCTCGCCGCGTCAGCGGCTTCGGTCGCGGCAGCAACCGCTCGTAGGTTGGCTGCCGCCTCACGCAGTGCCGTGGCGGACTCTCCCAACGCCGTCACCGCCCTGTCCGCAACCGGGTCGATCAACCGAGGTAGGAACGCGCAGATCTGCCCGTACGCTTCAGCACCCATCTGCACGTACGCGGCCGCTCCGCGAGCGGCCTCCATGCTGTCGGCGGTGCCGTTGACCGTTGCGGCGTGCCGAATCACCGCCTCCACCGACATCTGCATTCCAGCGTCACCAGCCATTTCTGGCGTCCCGCTCCCACCGATCGGGCTCGTCAGGGGGCCTGGGGAACCGCCTCGCGAAGGAGTCGGTGACCGCCCGCCCGGACTCGGAGTCGACGCCCACGGTGTCGTGCACCGCAATGCTCACCTGCTCGGTCAACCCGGCCTGTGCACGGGCGATCGTGGCCATGATGATGCTGGCAAGTTCGGCACCGGGTATCCGCTGAACGCGGTCGTCCAACCGAAGGTCCGTCAGCGCCCCCGAGGCGGCGACCGTCACGCGCACCGCACCGTCCGCGCCGGTCGCCGACGCCGCGATGGTCGCGACCCGGTCTGACAGTTCGGCCGCAGCCTGAGCTCGTGCCGACAGCTCGGCCGTCCAGGAATGCATCAGTTCCTGTGCCGCGTCCGGATCTTGGCCCAGCATTCCCAACCTCCCCACTACGCACCTCAGCGCCATCGTTCGACCGACGCCGAGCCCACCACTCTGCACCACGATCGCGATGAACGATGCCCCTCAGCCGTCGAGCGCAGGCTCGACAGCGATCGATCAGGTTCGCCGAGCGGGGACTCAGTGCTCCGGGACGACGACCGGAATCACGTTCGGTCGCCTCGGTAACAGCCGAGGCACCGCCTCATCGGAGGTCGGCGTCTGGCCGGAGGGCCCCACGTGCCAACCCGTCGGCGGTGAGTTGCGCCAGCTCCGCTCCCAGTAAGGCGGCCTGCCGGATCGCCGACTCGAAGGCGTCGAGGCGCCGGAACGCGTCTCCATGCGCCCGCTGCTCGTCGAGCGACAGCCGCCGCACCTGCGCCCGTCGAATGTCGAACCGCATCGTTCCCGAGAGACTCGACGACTGCTTCTCGTTTGCCGACGTCCGCAGCTGACCGGCCAGGAACCACGGATCCAACGCCGCCGGATTGGGCCGCAACAGGTACAGGTTGCGCCCCAACAGCGCCCCCTCGGCGGTGACCACCCGGGCGGTGAGGTGCCGCGCGATCATCGGCACCACCACGTCCCCGACAGCAAGCGGGATCTCCTGTCCGAACCGGTCGTCGACCCGTCCGGACGCCTCTACCCCGGCGAGCACGTCCTGCACGGTGAGCACCGGCGGCCCGTCGGGTGCGGGTGTGGACGTGCCGGCGCGGACCGGACCGATCAGTTGCAGCGCCCCGGTCTTCGCCAACTCTCCAACGGTGCGGAGGAGGCCGTCCGGCCCGTCGGGCGCGGGCGTGACCTGCGGCAGCAGCGCCGGCAGCTCGCCGACGATGGCGGCCAGTCGTTCTCTGGTGCGTACCAGATGCTCTCCGGAAGCCTCGCCCACGACGGCGGGTTGCCGGCGTGCGGGGGTGAGGTCGACTTCCTCGTCGAGCAGCTCGATGACCGGGACCGCGCGGGCGAAGCCGGCCTCCTCGACGTCGCCGTCGGGGGCGGCAACGAAGGTCCGCCACGTGGCCAGCACGCGCGGTGCGGTGTCGGCCAGGTCGCCGTTTGCGGCGTCGATCAGCAGCGCCCGTGGTGGTGGCGGTGCGTCGGTCGCGGCGCGTCGCAGCACCCACAGGTGCAGGGGTACGCCGTGCGGCGCCGCCACGCCCGGTGGGAGCGCGATGACGGCGCGCAGGTGACCTCGGCGCAGCAGTTCGCCGCGGATGCGTTTGCCGGCGCGGCGGCTGGCGACTGTGGGTGGCATCAGCAGGACGGCGTGCCCGCCGACCCGTACGTGGGCGAGGGCGTGTTGCACCCAGGCCAGCTCGGGTTCGGTGCGGGGTGTGGTGCCGACGATCCAGCGGGGGTCGTGGCCGAGTTCCTCGTCGCCCCAGTTGGTGGCGCCGAAGGGTGGGTGGCAGACGACGGCGTCGACGGCGCGGCCGGCGAAGGCGTCGGCGCGCAGAGAATCACCGGTGCTGACCTCCCCGGGTGCGTCGTGCAGGGCCAGCCACAGGCCGGCGAGCCGGGCGAGGTCGTCGTCGAGTTCCTGCCCGTACACGGAGGTGCTGCCGGCGCGGACGGCGGCTCGCAGGATGGCGCCGGAGCCGGCGGCCGGGTCGAGCACTGAGCCGCCGCCGACGTTGGCGAGCCCGATCATCAGGTCGGCGAGGTCGTCGGGGGTGGCGAAGGGGCGGCCGGGCCCTGGTGCGGAGAACCGCTGCCACAGCTCGTCGAACGCGCCCTGCGGGCCCAACTCGTCGGCGAGGGCGTCGACGTCGGGCAGCAGCGGCGTGAGTTGGCCGTCGATGCTGGCGCTGCGGGAGCCGCGTTGACGGGCCAGCAGCAGGGCGCCGACGGCGGCGAGGCCGGCGGCCGGGGAGTCGCTGGCCGCGGCGAGGTGTCGCCAGAGCCGGTCGGCGGTGGCGAGCTCGGGGAGCTTGCCCTGGGTGCGTAACCACTGCTCGACCTGGATCAGGTCGAACTCGGGGCTCGCCGTCGTTCCGCCCACCGGGGCGGGGAAGTCGGGATGCCGTTTACGCCAGTTGCTGACCGCAGCGCGACCGACACCGGCGAGCCGGGCGATCTCCGCTGCCGTGATCGTCGGGTTCTCCACGCCGAAAGTTTCGCACGCCTGTCAAGCATGAGATTGTCTGTTGACAGTGTTGTCGGACGATGCTCTTATTGACCCCGCAACACTCACTTCAGGAGGACAACGATGCGCAAGACCACCACTCTCGCCCTGCTCGCCACCGGCCTCATCGCCCTGGGCTGCGGCTCCGGCGCCGCCGACAAGCCCACGAGCTCCAGCGCCGGCGACAAGGGTGAGGACGCGCCGGCGAAGACCGCGAAGGTGGGCGAAGCGGCCCGGGACGGCAAGTTCGAGTTCACTGTGAAGTCGTCCAAGTGCGGCGTCGCCAAGATCGGCAGCGACCTGCTCGGCGCGAAGGCGCAGGGCCAGTTCTGCCTGGTCACGCTCAACGTGAAGAACATCGGCAAGGAAGCGCAGATGCTCGACGGCGGCAGCCAGAAGGCGTACGCGGCCGACGGCACCGAGTACTCCGCCGACACCGGCGCGGCGATCTACGCGAACAAGAACGCCGAAACGTTCCTCAACGACATCAACCCCGGCAACCAGGTGACCGGCGTCGTCGTCTTCGACATCCCGAAGAACGTCAAGCTCACCAAGCTCGAGTTGCACGACTCGATGTTCTCCGGCGGCGTCGACGTCGCCCTCGGCTGATCTCCCCCCACCGCCCGGGGCGGGCATCCCACGCCCGCCCCGGCTGTTCACAGCCCGCCTGTTCACAGCGTCGGTCGGGGCACCTAGCCCTCTGCGGAGGACAGAACGCCGATTGGTGCTGACCCCTGCCTACTGATTCGTCTACGTCATCAGCTCGAAAGCGTCTGACTCCCCCGTCACTCCGGTCCGCCTGGTTCCAGGCCGCGGACCTTCCTCCCTGCGGAGACGACAATGGCCCGTTCTGAGCCGTACGACGCGCTCGCCTGCACCATCCGCCTGCACCGAGCTGTCCGCGCGTCCGGCGCGCTGCTCACCACTGCCCTACTGGCCACGATGCTGACCAGCTGCGGCGACGAGAAGCGCTCCACCGCCACGCCGGTGACCGCCACGCCGAGCATGTCCGCCTCCCCCAGGACGTCGCCAACGCCTCCTCCTCCCGACCGGGACGGCGACGCTGTCCCCGACTCCAGCGACTCCTATCCGGACGACCCGAAGAACACCCCGCAGCAGCCGCCGGTCAGCTTTGAGTGCGACACGGGTAACGACTGGGATGCGCTGCTCACGGTGCGGCCCGGCAAGGACGGCCGGCCGGACTTCAGCGAGGTGTGGGCGGCGAAGCCGACGTCCTGCGATGCCCAGACGGAGATCCAGCCCGTAACCGACACCGAAAAGGCCGCGCTGACGACGTCCAAGTACGACGACGGGGATATCGCGACCCTGTACGAGATGTGTGCCGCCGTCGACCCCGAGGACACGTACTTGGAAGCTGGCTTCGCCGCCAGCAGCGAGCAGATCCCCGAGATCAACGCAGCCCTCCTGCTCTGTCCCAGCTACCCGTACGCGAAGAAGTGGCGCGAGACGGTGAAGCGCGGGCAGGTCGACGCGGACCTGGCAGCCCAGGGTCGGATCTTCGACGAGGGCACGTTCCGCGTCGGTAAGGAGATCAAGCCCGGCACGTACGTCACCACGGATGTCGACGGCTGCTACTGGGAACGGCAGGACAGCTCCGGCCACACGATCGACAACTACTTCACCAATAGCGCCCGCCGAGTGCAGGTGACGATCCGCTCCTCCGACTACGCCTTCAGCTCCCAGAGCTGCGGCGAGTGGCGCCCCGCGCGCTGAGCCGCAGCACCGACATCCACCGCTCACCCCGGGCGGGCCGACGAGCCGTCGGCCCGCGGACACCACACGCCTGGAGACGACCATGACCCAGCCCGCACAGACCACCGCCCCGCTGATCGAGCTGATCTTCGAGCGACTGGCCGCCGCTGACGACGTCCCGACCGAGACCGCCGAACTCGTCCTCGCCGCCCTTACCGGCGAAGACGACCTGACCGCCGCGCTCGCCGGCACTCCTACCCGGCTCGACCCCCGCTCCCCCACCGACGACGGCCCGGCGGAACGGATCTGGTTGAAGTCGGTGACCGTCGCCGGGTTCCGTGGCGTCGGCCCGGAACGGACCATCCAGATCGGCCCCGGGCCGGGTTTCACACTGGTCGTCGGCCGCAACGGCTCCGGCAAGTCCAGCTTCGCCGAGGCCGCCGAACTCGCCCTCACCGGGGACAGCGCCCGGTGGGCCGACAAGACCAGCGTCTGGCGTACCGGGTGGCGCAACCTGCACAACCCGGACCCGTGCTGGGTGGATGTGGAGCTGCGCGTCGACGGGGTGGCCACGCCGACCCGGGTGCACCGCGCCTGGCCGGTCGGGGCCGCGCTGGTCGACGCCGAGGTGACGGTCACCAGCGTACGGGGCCGGCACGCGGACCTCTCCGAGCTGGGTCTGGCCCGCTCGCTGGAGCTGTACCGGCCGTTCCTCACTGCCGCCGAGCTGGGCAAGCTCGCCGCCGGAACACAGAGTCAGCTCTTCGACGCGCTCTTCGCGATCCTCGGGCTGGACGCGCTCACCGACGCCGACCAGCGTCTGCTGCGCGCCGCCCGGCCGCACGACAACACCATCAAGGAGGTACGCGCACAGCGCACCGCCCTGATCGCCATGCTCGACGGCATCGCCGACGACCGGGCCCGGCGGACCGCCGCACTGTTGCGTGGCCGGGGCGCGGTCGACCTCGCGGCGGTGACGGCGATCCTCGACGAGCCGGACGCGGCGACCACCGACCGGGAGGTGTTGCTGTGCCGGGCGCTCGCCGCCCTCGCCCCGCCGCCGGTCGACGAGGTGACCCGGCTCGCCGGTCAGCTGCGGGAGGCGGCGGTCGAGGCCCGGCGGTACGACGGTGGCCGGTCCCGGGCCGCGCTGCGGAGCGCCGAGCTGCTCCGCCTCGCCCTCGAACATCACCAGGACGAGGGCGACGGGTCATGCCCGGTCTGCGCCACCGGCACCCTCGACGGTGGTTGGCGGGCCGCCGCCGCGCAGTCGCTCACCAACCTGCGGCAGCGCAGCGTCGCCGCCCAGACGGCGACGACCCGGCTGACGGCTCTGCTGCGGCAGACGCACCACCTCATCGACGACCTCGTTGTGCCCGAGGGCCCCGGGTTGGAGCCGACGGCCGGGGTGCTGCGTGACGCCGTTGCGGTGCTGCGGCGCGTACCCGGGGAGCCGGCCGAGCTGGCCGACCACCTGGCCGCGCGGTACCCGGCGGTGGTGGCGGCGGTCGACGCGGCCCGCGCGTACGCCGAGGGGTTTCTGCGGCAGCGCGACACTGGCTGGCGGGCGGCGGCGGCCGAGGTGCGCGAGTGGGTGGCCACCGTCGGCGGACTGCCGGCGCGGGAGGCGACAGTGGCCCGGTTGAAGGCCGCGCGCGCCTGGCTGAAGGACACCGGCGCGACGATCCGCAACGAGCGGGTCGCACCGTTTGCCGGGCACTCACAGCGAATCTGGGCGCAGCTGCGGCAGGAGAGCAACGTCGAGCTGGGGTCGATGACGTTGGAAGGCGCGAACACCCGGCGGCGGGTGGTCTTCCCGGTCAGCGTGGACGGCGCCGACAACGGCACGGCGCTGGGTGTGATGAGCCAGGGTGAGATGCAGGCGCTCGGGCTGGCGACGTTCCTGCCCCGCAGCTGCGCCCCGGAGAGCCCGTTCCGGTTCATAGTGGTCGACGACCCGGTGCAGAGCATGGACCCGTCGAAGGTGGACGGTCTCGCGCGGGTGCTCGCCGAGCTGGCCGAGCAGCGGCAGGTGGTCGTCTTCACCCACGACACCCGGCTGCCGGACGCGGTCCGCCGTCTCGGTCTCGGCAAGGCGCGGATCATCGAGGTGACCCGCGCGGAGAAGTCGGTGGTGACGCTGCGGCCCGGCTCCGACCCGGTGACCCGCTACCTGGACGACGCGTACGCGTTGGCGCGTAACGAGGAGATCCCCGCCGACGTGCGCGGGCCGGTGGTCGCGGAGCTGTGCCGCTCTGCCGTCGAGGCGGCATGCCATCGCTCGGTCTGGCGGAACCGGGTGGCCCGAGGCGTTCGGCACACCGACATCGAGGAGGCGATCGAGGAGGCATCCCGACGGGTCGCCACCACCGTCGCGTTGGCGGTGTTCGACGACGCCGAGAAGGGTGGTGACGTGCTTGGCTGGCTGGGCCGCCGGCACGGACGACGTGCGGTGAACGCGTACCAGGCATGTCGGGAGGGTGTGCACGGCGCGTACCTGGCCGACCTGCCCGGCCTGGTCGCGGACGCCCGCCTCCTCGTGGCGGCGCTGTCGTGACCGCGCCGACGCCGCAGCGCTGCCTGGCGGCGGCCGATCAGCTGCTGCGCGGGGCCGGGCTGCTCGGCACCACGGCGGTGACCGCGGGCTGGTGGCCGCGGGCCTGCGCCTGCATGATCCGGCTCGCCCTCGAAGCCGGTGTCGACGGCTACTGGCGGCGCGTGCAGCCGGCCGTGGCGGCGTGCCGGCAGGGCCGCGCGAAGCAGTTGATGCTGCGCGGCCGGCTTGGTCCGGGCCGCGAGACCGCTCGTCGCGTGGCGTTCGCCTGGGTGACGCTCTCCGCCGCCACGCACCACCACTGCTACGAGCTTGCCCCTGGCGCAGCGGAGCTGCGGCGCCTACACACCGAGGTGAGCACCCTGCTCGCACAACTGGAGCCCACGACCCGCAGGTGATCTGTTCAGTCACTCGCGTGTGGACCTTACGCGAAATCAGGTACCGCTCCGGATGAGCCAGGGTGACCACGTTGACACGTAATGTGATGCTCTCGCTGTCGATCATGAAGGACGTGGGATGGCACCCGAAGCCGAGGCATCCGAGAACGAACTCTCCACACTCGTTGACAACGGCACCCTCGACGCCACGGTTCTCCCCAACGACGAGCCGACCGTCAGCCTCGTCGAGATCGAGCCGGGATTGGCCGTGCTCTTCGGGGACCAGCCGCCCATCGGCTTCGACGTGATCCCTTTCGAAATGATGAGCGCTCACGCAAACCAAGGCCTTACCGACAAGCTCGCGATGGCCTCGGGCATCGGCAATCTCGCGGCGCAGGGTGCACAGGGTGCGACCACGGTGCAGGGGCTCGTGCGTTTGGCGCCCGAGACGTTGCAGGTGCTCAAGACCGCGCAACCGATGACGTCAGGCGGCTGGAACCTGGGTGCACTCGTCACGACCAACGGGAAGATCGCCAACCTGGTGCGCTGGGCACCCGTGACAGGGGCGCAGACCGCCTCCATCCTCAGCGCTCTCGGGCCGGCCGCCGCACTCCTGGCACTGCAGGTGCAGCTGGCGTCGATCTCACGTCGACTGGACGAGAACGTCCAACTGACTCGTGACGTTCTTCGGGCGCTGCACGAGGATCAGTGGGCGACGCTGCTCGGCCTGCATGAGACGACGCTGCGCGCCGTACGTGAGGCCCAGGCGGCCAGCGGCGTCAACGACCACGTCTTCGCCTCCATCGCGACCAGGGACGCAGACCTGCGCAAGCAACGACACCTCTTCACGTCGCTCGTCCGTCGGCACATCACGGCGCTCGATACTGACGGGCAGAGCCGTCGCACCTACGTTCAGAAGAACGTCGACCAGATTCTCGCCGACGCTCACGGCATGCTCATGGCGGAGTGGTCCTGGTATCGCTTCCAGGTGTTGCGCGCGGGACACATCAGCCGCGACGAGGCCCATGCCGCCGAGAACGAAGGCCTGCTGGCCGAGTTGGTCGCCGAGACTCAGCGTGAGCACACCCAAGTCATGGAGGACGTGGCGGATCTGCTTGCCGGTCTTGAACGTCAATGTCGTCTGATCGCCGAACTTCCGGCCGAGTTCAGTCTGCCGTTCACCGCGAAGCGCCAGGACATCAAATCCGCTGTCGACATGGCCGAGGCGTTGGCCGAGCGGGTGGCAATTCTTCGCAACCGTGTGCACACCCAGACCGCTCCGCTGGATCCGCCTCTCACCGTCTTCGCCGAGGCTGTGCCAGATGAGGTGCTGCGAATCCTCCGATGGGTCGTGCCTGGCGAGGAACCCCTGCTGGCCATCGCCGATGTCAACCTCGACCGCCTCGTCGGCGAGGACGCCTACCTGGGAGTGACACCCGCACGTCTTTTCATATCGGCACAGAGTTCGGTTCGCAAACAAGGCACGATCGAGCGCGAGTTCCCTCTCTCGGACGTTCGCTACGTGCGATTCCGCGAACGCGACAAGCGAGGCCCAGTCCTGGACATCATCACGACGGACGAGAACATCAGGCTCACCTTCGACGACTGGGCCGGCAAGGGGCAAGGGTTGGACGACAGCCGTCGGCTCGCCAATCTCCTGGCCGCCGCGATGAATCTGCCCGAGACCGAGCGGCGTACCGACCCGCTGCTGAGCGGCGGTTCCTCGACTGAGCGGGCGATCACCCGGTAACCGGCCGCGATCGGATCGACCTGTATCTGGTCCACTGGCCGAACCCGGATCCCCGACCCGGAGCACTACTACCCCGACGAGGCCCCCTAACTAGCGGCACCATCGCCTGCCAGACGTGTGTCACTCTGGCCAGCCCGGCGACGTCCCGGCGTCGCCTGCTTGGCCGGCGGGGTGATCCGGGCAATTCCGGGTCGGTGCTTTCCCGGTGGCCGTCCGCTATCGACCACCGGGAACGCTTGTCAACCGGCCCGGTAGGAGAGGTAGTAGCCCTCGTACGGCCAGCTGTGGAAGTTGTTGAGCTCGGACGCAGCGCCGGTGCAGTCGGAGGTCCGGTAGCCAGAGACGGAACCGAAGCCGTTCCAGCCGATCGCCCAGATCGCCTTAGCCGGGACCGGGCGGCAGATACCGTCGGGCGTGGCCTGCCTGCCTACGATGATCTGCGTGTAGGCCTGGTAGAAGACGAGGCCGGTGTCGGGAACCTTGAGCGTCTCGACAGCGGCTGCGGGCGACGCCGGTGTCGTCACGGCCAGTGTGGTGACCAGGGCGGCGGCGAGACCCACAGCGATTCGGCTGGTAAATCTGCGCATGAGCTTCCCTTCCTAACGGCGTTCAGGGACGGGACCGGAGCTCGTTCAGCCCAGGCCTATATTTACTTGCATCGATTATGTTCCCCGTGTCAACCAACCCGCCGCTGATCGCTGTCGCCGAGCGGCCCGAACGCGGAGCCGGTCGCCTACTACCCGAGTCGCGGAGGCGTTCGGAGGTGGCCGAATCGGCCGGCGGCCGGGTTCCCGGCTGGCGTCCTGCCGTCAGTGGCCGTAGGTGCCACGGCCTGCGGTGCGGGAGCAGCTCGTCGCCCTGACTCCTGCCGCCGACCGGTGGTCCTGCTGTCGTCGCAAGCTGCGGCGATCGTGACGCATTGCCCACATTATTGCGAATGGTGCGGCCGTCCACCTGGGCGGTAGCGCAGGTGGTTGACGGCGCAACTTTCCCGCGGTAGCTTGAGTCAATTCATCCTTATCAATGGAAGTAGGTAGCCGTGCTGTTGAAACCCCTCGCCATCGCCGGGGTCATCGCAGGTGTGCTGGCTGTTGCCCCTCCTGCCTCGGCGGCAGCCCAGTCGGGGGCCGGCGTCTACCCGCCCGGGAACTGCCAGCCGGGCACATTCTGCGTCTGGCCCCACTGGGATCACCCGAACGGGGTTCCTACGGCGACTCCGTCCCTGGTGACCACCACGGAGTGGAGCGGCAACATCACGGGTTTCAACTACTACAACTACACGAACCGGAACGCCGAGATTAGCTGGTCGTTCACCACCCAAGGAATGACTTTCACCGGCACGGACTGCGCTCCTCCTGGTGACGGATTCTTCTACGTTCCCATGACGGTGACGAAGGTGAGTTGGCGGACGCGCGTCTGCTGAATCCCGCCGTTTTCTGCCTTCCGGGTTGCCCGTTCCGTCGTGTGCGCTCGACATCGAGCCACCGTCGGCGCGCAACTCGGGCAGGTAGGGTCCCAATCATGACGATTCCCCATCTTGCGGCAGCCGACGGCACCACCCTGCCGGCGATCGGGCTCGGCACGTACCGGCTGAACGGCTCGGCGGGTGTCGACGCGATCGGTCAGGCGATCCGGGCGGGCTACCGGTTGATCGACTCGGCGGTGAACTACGAGAACGAGGGCGCTGTCGGTCGGGCGGCCCGGTCGGCCGGTGACGTGCGGGACGAGCTGGTCGTCACCTCGAAGCTGCCGGGACGGCACCACCGCTACGACGAGGCGCTGACCACCATCGAGGAGAGTGTGTTCCGCACCGGCCTCGACCGCGTCGACCTGTACCTGATCCACTGGCCGAACCCGAAGGTCGACCTGTACGTGCAGGCGTGGCGGGCGCTGATCGAGGCGCGTGAGCGTGGGCTCGTTCGGCACATCGGGCTCTCCAACTTCCTGCCCGAGCACATCGAGCGGCTGGTGGCCGAGACCGGCGTCGCCCCGGTGGTCAACCAGATCGAGGTGCACCCGTACTTTCCACAGCAGGAGGCGATCGACTACCACCGGGAGCACGGCATCCTGGTGCAGGGCTGGAGCCCGCTCGGCCATGGCAACGACCTGCAGCAACACCCCGTCGTCGTGGAGATCGCGACCGCGCTCGGCGTCAGCCCGGCGCAAACGATCCTCGCCTGGCACGTGGCCCGTCAGGTGATTCCGCTACCCAAGGCCGCTTCCCCGCAGCGGCAGGCCGAGAACCTGGACGTCTTCGGTATCAAGCTCACCGACGCGCAGGTCGAGGCCATCACCGCGCTGGGCCGCCCGGACGGGCGGCTCTCCGACCAGGACCCGGCGGTGTACGAGGAGTTCTGACGGACCCGACCCGGCCATCCGGGGCGAGGCCCTGGTGACCTCTACACCAACGTCAGCCGTGGGGAGCGAACTCGGCACTCTGGACGTACTCCATTGCCTTGGCGAACTCGGGGTCGTCGAGCCGTCGACCCATCTCCTCCTCGGTGGGCTCGGCCACGCGCTGGTGGATCCACCACAGGTTGCCGAGCGGGTCGCGGAAGCGGCTGACCCGGTCGCCCCAGAAGAGCTCGGTCGGCTCGGTGACAACGCTCGCTCCGCGTTCGACGGCCCGGCTGAGCACCTCGGCGTCGTCGGCGACGTAGAGACGCAGGAAGGCGGGTGTGGCTGGCCACTGGGGTTTGTCGAACATCATCACGACCGAGTCGCCGATCCGGACCTCGGCGTGGCCGATCACACCGTCCACTTCCATGCGGGCCAGTTCGGTGGCGTCGAAGACGCCGACTATGAAATCGATCAGTGCGCCCGTCCTCCCCGGCGAGATGATCCAGGGGGTCACGGTGTGGTATCCGTCGGGAACGACCTTCATCGGTTTGTCTCCTTCTTCAGGTGCGGCTTCGGCGCACTGAGATGGACGACGGTAGACCCGATCTAGGCTGGCAACTGTCCTAGATCGAAACGCATCATGGGAGCATGCGCGACACACCGGCCCGCCTGTTACGACTGCTCTCCCTTCTGCAGACGCCCCGCGAATGGCCCGGCAGCGAACTCGCCGAGCGTCTCGCGGTCACCCCGCGGACCGTGCGCCGCGACATCGACCGGCTGCGTGAGCTGGGCTATCCGGTCCAGGCCAGCCTGGGCGTACTGGGCGGCTACCGGCTGGTCGCGGGTAAGGCGATGCCTCCGCTGCTGCTCGACGACGAGGAGGCAGTGGCGATCGCCGTCGGCCTGCACACAGCGGCCCGGCAACCGGTCGCCGGCATCGCCGAGGCGTCGGTGCGGGCGCTCACCAAACTGCAGCAGGTGCTGCCGCCGCGGCTGCGCCGCCATGTCGGCACCCTCGCCGCGGCCACCGTGTCGTCGACCGCGGCGGCGGTGTCGCTTGTCGATCCGACGCAGCTCATCGTCCTCGCGGCGGCGGCCTCGGCACACGAGCGGGTCCGCTTCGACTACTCCAACGGCGACGGCGGCGTCAGCCGGCGGCTCGTCGAACCGCACCGCCTCGTCGTGGTGGGCCGCCGTTGGTACGTCGTCTCCTACGACAACGAGCGCGAGGACTGGCGCACGTTCCGCGTCGACCGCATCGAACAGGCCACCACAACCGGGGTACGGGTGGCGCCCCGCGAGCTTCCGACCGACGACGCGTCCGCGTTCGTAACCGACCAGATGCACAGCCTGGCACCGGTGTTCCGGGCGGTGGCGACGCTCGCGATGCCGGCTGAGCAGGCGACTGCCCGGCTGGGCGACCATGCCGGAGCACTGACGCCGCTCGACGACGCGTCGTGCCGATGGCACAGCCCGGAAGACACAGTCGACTGGCTCGCCTTCCGGCTCACGCTGCTCGGGTGCGACTTCACGGTCCACGAGCCGGTGGAGCTGGTCGACCATCTACGTCGGCTCGGCGACCGCGTCGCCCGCGCCGTGGCCGCGCCGGCAGTGGACGTCCCGACGGGCGGAGGCCGTGATGAGCGTTATGACTCTGCGGTATAGACATACCGCTGAGTCATAACGCTCACCACCATGGCCCCGCCGACCACCGCGCGCGTCATCCCCCGCCGGGTCGGAACGCCCTAAACGAGCCCGCCGAGGGCCGGGTCGCTGATGCTGTCCTTGCCGTTCTCGACATGACCCGCGCACCGGTACGCGAAGTCGGCGTCACCGGCGACGGAGACCGTCAGGTCGTACCAGCCGTGGGTGCGGGCGAGCGCCCACGTGACGCGCTCGGTCTCGCCGGGGCGCAGCGACAGCGTGACCGGTCGAGCTTTGTACCCGTCGCGGACGGTCACCTCGACCCGCTTCGAGCCGCGGTTCTTGAGGGTGAGGGCCAGTTTGTAGTCGTGCTCGTCGTAGGCGGGGGTGACGTCGAGCTGGGACCGACCGGCGGTGAACCGGCGGAAGAACCCGTTCGGTCCGTGTACCGACAGGTCGTAATCGGGGGTGACCGGCCAGGTGTCGGTCAGGTGCTTGCCCGGCTCGACGGTGTAGCTGCGTGGGGCGTCCGCGCTGCCGGCCTGGCGGACCTGGAAGACCGCGGCGGCCCCGCCGGAGTTGCGGAAGTCGATCCGGAACGCGTCGTCGCCGCGGTGCCCGTCGGCGTGCAGGGTGTACGGGATCGGCCGCGCCGGGCGTACCCCGTGCTCCTGCTTCGGCAGCCGCTGGTCCGCCGGCGGGACCGGCACCTCGTCGGGGTGCCGGACCAACTCGTCGGGCTTGAAGTCGTCGGTGTCGGGCAGCCTGACCTCGCGTGAGCGGTTCGGGTGCCGGAAGTCGAAGGCAGTGGTCAGGTCGCCGACGACGGCCCGCCGCCACGGGGTGATGTTCTGCTCGATCAGGTCCGGGCGGCCGTGCCCGAACCGCGCCTCCAGGAACTTGATCAGTGAGGTGTGGTCGAAGACCTGCGAGTTCACGTAGCCGCCGCGCGTCCACGGCGAGACGATGACCATCGGCACCCGGATGCCGAGGCCGTACGGCCCGGCCGGGTGGTCGGCGTCGCCGGGGAAGATCTCGTTGGTGGTCGGCACTGTCGACTGGCCGTGCTCGCGGGTCTGCGGGGGCGTCGGCGGGACCACGTGGTCGAAGAAGCCGCCCTCCTCGTCGTAGGTGATGAAGAGCGCCATCTTGCTCCACACCTCGGGGTTCGAGGCGAGGATGTCGATGACCTGGGAGATGTACCAGGAGCCGTAGGCCGGCTCCCAGTTCGGGTGCTCGGTGTACGCCTCGGGGGCGGTGATCCAGGAGACCTCCGGCAGGCGTCCCGCCTCGACGTCGGCGCGGAAGTCGGCCAGCAGCGCCTCCGGGTCGCGGCCCTGGGTCCTGACCTCGGTGCCGGTCTTCGCCTTGTCGGCCAGCGGCGTTCCCGGCTGCGCGTTCTGGTACTGGTGGAAGTAGAGCAGCGAGTTGTCGCCGTAGTTGCCGATGTACGGGTCGTTCGTCCAGCCCCAGGACCCGGCGGCGTTGAGGCCGGTGCCGACGTCCTGGTAGATCTTCCAGGAGACGCCGTTGCGCTCCAGCCGCTCCGGGTACGTGGACCAGTCGTAGCCGGCCTCCGCGTTGGTGATCACCGGGCCGCCGCCCTTGCCGTCGTTGCCGACCCAGCCGCTCCACATGTGGTAGCGGTTCGGGTCGGTCGGACCCATCAGGGAGCAGTGGTAGCTGTCGCAGACGGTGAAGGCGTCGGCGAGCGCGTAGTGGTAGGGCAGGTCCTGGCGGGTGTGGTAGGTCATCGCCGTGACGCCCTTGTTCGGCACCCACCCGTCGAACCGGCCGTCGTTCCAGGCGGCGTGCCCGTCGTTCCAGCCGTGCGGCGGGTCCGGCAGGAAGGTCTGGCCGAGGTCCTTCACCTCGGGGCGGAAGGGCAGCAGCTCGTCGGTCCCGTTGGGCTGGTGCCACACGTCCTTGCCGGATGGCAGTGTCGCCGGATGGGGGTCACCGAAGCCGCGTACGCCGCGCAGGGTGCCGAAGTAGTGGTCGAAGGAACGGTTCTCCTGCATCAGGATGATGACGTGCTCGATGTCCTTGATCGAGCCGGTCCGGTTGTTCGCCGGGATGGCGAGCGCCTTGCTGAGGTCCATCGGGAGCGCCGCGCCGATCGCGGGAACTCCCATCGCCTTGAGGAACGTACGGCGATCCACGGTGCCCATAACTCCGCCTTTGTGCGACCTGGTCGGGAAACTGGCGACCGGACGCTACCGACGACGGGTTGACGGCAGATGACAGTGGTTGGTTGGTTTTGCGACCACTCGTCGACCGGCTCTGGGCCTGAAGAGCAGCCGCTCAGGCCGCCGTGGTGTCGACCCGGGTGAGCCGTCGATGCCCGCTGGGGCTCATGCCGTGCACGCGTTTGAAGGCCGCGCTGAAGCCGAACGCGTCCGCGTACCCGAGGTGACGCGCCACGGCGGCGACGGTCGCTGTCGATTCGGCCAGCATGTCGGCGGCCAGTGTCATGCGCCAGTCGGTCAGGTAGGTGAGCGGCGGTTCGCCCACCATCGCGGTGAACCGTTTGGCCAGCGTGGACCGGGACACCCCGGCCTGCGCGGCCAGGCTGGCCAGGGTCCACGGCCGGCCCGGCGCGTCGTGCATGGCGCGCAGCACCGGGCCGATCGTGTCGTCGCTCAGCGCGCGGTACCAGCCGGGCGCCTCGGCCTCCGGCTGGTCGAACCAGTCCCGCACCGTGCACACCAACAACCAGTCCAGCAGGCGGTCCAGCACGACCTGGCGTCCGGGCCGACCCGCGTCGAGCTGGGCGTCCAGGTAGTCGCGCAGCGCGGCGCAGTCCTGGTCTTCCGGCACGACGAGCACCGGCGGCAGCGCGCCCAGCAACCGCTGGGGCACTCGACGCCGGACGTGGTAGACCCCGACCAGCAGCACGAGGCGGTCGGTGTGGTCCGCGCCGACCGGGTCGGCCACCCCGGTCTGGCCGCGCCGGACGTCTCGCAGTTCCCCGGGCTCGAAGCTCGACCGGGGCTCGGCGGCGAACACGAACGGCGCGGGCCCACGCACGGTGGCCGCCTCGCCGACCCGGACCAGGCGAGGCTTGTCGCTCTCCGGATGGGAGATCCAGCCTTCGCCGCGCATCGGGACGCAGAGCGTCAGCGGGGCGCCGTCGGTGAACCGCAGGGCCGAAGGCGGCGTCAGCACCGACCGGCCGAAGGCCGCGCCGTCGGCGTGCAGACCGCGCAGCAGATTGTCGAACGGGTCCATGTCACCGACGATAGATCGCGGAGGATGGACCGCGGACGATCGGACATGCCTGGCGTACGACAGGACATGTCCCGCCCTCGACCGGGCGCGTTGACTCGTGGTCATGACGACTGACGCACCTTCGATTCTCGTGATGGCCGGCACCGGCAAGACCGGTCGCCGGCTGGTCCAGACGCTGCGGGCGACGGGCCGGCGCGTCCGGGCTGCCTCTCGCTCCGGTGAGGTGCGGTTCGACTGGTCGCGGCGGGACACCTGGCGACCTGCCCTGGCGGGCGCCTCGGCCGTCTACCTGCTGGCGCCGGAGGACCCCGCGCTGGCGGCCGACTTCGTGACCCAGGCGGTCGACTCGGGTGTCGGCCGGTTCGTGGCGCTCTCCGGCCGGGGAATCGACCGGGTCGGTGACTTCTCCCCCGGCATGCTCGCCGCCGAGGAGGCGGTGCGGAAGTCCGGCATCGAGTGGACGATCATCCGGGCGAACAACTTCAGTCAGAACTTCAGCGAGGACCTGTGGCGCCAACCACTGCTCGACGGTCGGCTGGCCCTGCCGATGAGCGCCACGCCGGAGCCGTTCGTCGACGTCCAGGACGTCGCCGATGTGGCCGCGACCCTGTTGACGTCGCCCGGTCACCACGAACAGGTGTACGACCTGTCCGGTCCTCGTGCGCTCACCTTCGCCGAGGCGGTGGCGACGATCGCCCGGGTGACCGGCCATTCGATCCGCTACGTGGAACTCACCCCGGAGCAGTACCACGTCGAGCTGCTCGCCGAGGGTTATCCGGCGGAGACGGCCACGGCGCTGAACGCCCTGTTCGCCGGGATGCGGGCGGGCCATCTCGCCGAACCGACCGACGGGGTGCGTCGGGTTCTCGGACGGGACCCGCTCGACTTCGACACCTACGCCACCCGGGCTGCGGCGGCCGGCGCGTGGTCGTAGTCCGCCCCCGGGCGGCATGAGAGCGGCGTAACAGGTGATCTGCCCGCATACCGTGAGCACCCCGACGTACCGTGAGATCGTGCCGACGAGAGAGATACTCACCAAGGCTGACCTCGCCGACCTTCGCCGTTCGGCGCTCGGGACGGCCGATCCGCTCGGTGTCGCCGCCACCCTCGCGCAGGCCGCCGAGCAGGGCCGGCTGGAGGATCCGGACGACGCCGGGGACGCGCTGACGCTGGCCGCCGAGATCGCGGAGATCCGGGCCAGGCCCGAGGCCGCGCTGCGGTACGCGGAGCAGGCCCTGGAGGCATATCCGTCCGGCGATGATCCTCGGGCCGGGTTCGCCCGGGCGCTGCGGGTCCGCGCCCTGTTCCGGGCCGGTGGGCGCGACGACGAGGCGATGGCGGAGTTGACCGCGTTGCGCCCGTTGCTGCTCGTGCAGCCCGACGCTCCCGCCTACGTCAGTGCCGCGCTGGACGCCGGTGGGCGTTCGGCGACCGCCGAGACGTGGCTGAGCGAGGCGGTCGACACAGTGCTCAACGAACGCGCGACCGCCGCGTCCGGGCCGGCCAGCACCACGATCGACCCGGTGGTCGATCTCGGTCCGCCGGACGCGCCCGGTGTCACCTTCTTCCTGTTGCAGCAACGGCATCGGGTACGCCGGAATCTGAACCTGCCGCACGACCGGCAGGACGACCTGGCGGACCGGTTGGAGACCCAGCTCGTGCGTCGTGCCGGGGAGCGTCGGGACGCCGAGTCGGATCTGCTCTTCTGGCCAAGGGCCGAGTTCGATCGCCTGCTCGCCGAGCACCCCGCCCTCACCGAGGTGTACGGGCCGGACTGGGACGCTCACCGGGGCCGGTTGGAGACGGAGTTGGTTCGGTTGCGGGGTGCCGGTCAGGCGGGGTTGGGCGTGTTCGGCGCGACGGTGGCCGGGTTGACCGCGTTCGCCGGTCGGCGCGGCGGCGATCCGGCCGACGCGGCGGTCCGGGCCGGCTACGCGGCCGAGGTGTCGGCGCGGCCCAGCGCACGGATCGCCTGGCCGCCGGAGCGCAACGACGCCTGCTGGTGTGGGTCGGGTCTCAAGTACAAGAAGGACTGCCTGCCGCGCTCGCGGAGCTGACCGCGGCGGCTATCGCGCTGCGGTGGCCGACCTGACCCGGAGTAGCGTCCCTAACGGCTTCGACACCAATAGCCATTAGGAGGGCCTTCGTGCTGGTCATCGCGCATCTCAGTGACACCCACCTCGACAGCCATCCCCGGTCAGCCGAGCGGACCGCCCGGGTCATGGACTACCTGCACGGCCTGCCGCGACCTGTCGACGCGATCCTGATCACCGGGGACATCGCCGAGCACGGCGAGGTGGCCGAGTACGAGACCGCCGCGAGGCTCTTCGACTCCCCGCTGCCGGTCATGGTCTGCCCCGGCAACCACGACGTGCGCGACGCGTACCGCAAGGGTCTGCTCGGGGACGACCGCGGCGGCACCGGCCCGATCAACGCCCGCCACGACGTGGCCGGGGCGGTCTTCCTCCTCGCCGACTCCTCAGTGCCCGGCGCGGACGACGGTCACCTGGACGAGGAGACGATGGCCTGGCTCGCCGACGAGTTGGGTTCGGTGTCGGCCGCAACGCCGACGTTCATCGCCCTGCATCACCCGCCGGTGGTGCTGCACCACCCGGTCATCGACCCGATGCGGCTTCTGCCGGCCGACCCCCTGGCCGAACTCGTCGCCGCCCACCCGCAGGTCGTCGCGGTGCTGACCGGGCATTTCCACACCGCTACCGCGAGCACCTTCGCGGGCCGTCCACTGCGGATTGCCCCTGGTGTGGTCTCCACGCTGCGGATGCCGTGGGAGGGCGAGGGCCCGTTGACCACCCAGACCCAACCGCCCGGCGTCGCGTTCCACGTGTACGACGACGCCGGGCTGCTCACCACCCACTACCGGGTGGTGGTTTGAGCGTGCACGGGGTCGCGGTGCTCGGCTTCCTGCTCGCCGTCGCGCCGATCACCGCCACGCCGGGCGCGAGCCTGACCCTGGTCGTCTCGCGGGTCGCCAGCGGCGGGCGGCGGCAGGGCTGGTGGGTGATCCTGGGTACGGTGACCGGGCTCTACGTGCACGCCACGCTGGCCGCTGTCGGCCTGGCCGCGCTTGTGCTCCGCTCGTCGCAGGCGTTCTGGGTGGTCAAGCTGGTCGGGGCCGGTTATCTGGTCGGGCTCGGGCTCTGGATGCTCTGGTCCGCGTCACGCCGTCGCGTGCGGCCGGGACGGCGACCGACGGTTTCCGCCCGAAGGCTGCCCTGGCGCGTGGACCACCCGTACCTGCAAGGGTTGCTCGGCAACGTGCTGAACCCCAAGGCCGCCGCCATCTACCTGACGTTGGCGCCACAGTTCCTCGAACCGGGCCGACCGGTGCTGGTGCCGATGCTGCTGCTCGCTACCGCGCACGCCGCGTTTGCCACCTGTTGGCTCGCCGGCTGGACGGTCGTCTCCGGCGCCGCCGCCCGGTTGCTGCGCACCGCATCGGTGCGGCGACTGCTCGATCGGCTGACCGGCGTGCTGCTGGTCGGCCTCGGCGTCCGTGCGGCGGCGACCTGAGCGATCGGCGGGATGACACGCCCGCGTGGTACCGATAGCGTCCCTGTGTGGACGATCAACGTCCAGGCCGATGCCACCGGAGGAGACGCCGATGTTCGAGGAGTTCATGGGCATCCCGGCCCACCCTCTGCTGTTGCACGCCGCTGTCGCGTTCGTGCCGCTGCTGGCCGTGCTGACTGTCGGTTACGCGTTCGTCCCGCCGATCCGGCCGCACACCCGGTGGGTGCTGGGGCTGCTCGCCGTGGGCGCGCCGGTCGCCGCCCTGCTGACGAAGCTTTCCGGCGACGCCTTCCTCGAGCGGCTGCGCGCCGCCAACCGGGTCACCCCCGAGTTCCTGCCGAAGCTGGAGGCCCACCAGGAGTTCGGTGACATGACGCTCTACACCAGCATCGGGTTGGGCGTGGTGGCCCTGGCGCTGGTCCGGCTCGTCCCGCCGAGGGCCGCCGACGCCAGCGCGGATGGACGGCCCGGTCGGCCGCTGACCCTGGCGTTGCAGGTGTTGTCGCTGGTGGCCGCCGCCGTCACCGTGTATTACGTGGTGCGCACCGGCGACTCCGGGGCGAAGGCGGTCTGGGAGGGCCAGTGACGTCGGCGGTTCATCGGCGGCTGGCCCGGTCGACGCCCCTGTGCGCCTGGACGGTCCGCTCGACCATTTGCCGCAGCACGCGCTCGTCGACGTCGTCGAGCCGCTTCAGGTAGATGCACCCCTTTCCGGCGCGGTGCGGGCCGAGCCGGGCAAGGAGCGCGGCGTCCCGCTCCTCGAGACCGTCGCCGGTGAGGTAGAGGACGAGGTGTTGTTTGCGCGGCGAGAACCCCACCAGGGCCGCGTCGCCACTACGCCCGCTCTCGTAGGTGTAGTGGTAGCTGCCGAAGCCGACGATGCTCGGGCCCCACATCACCGCCGGCTCCCCGGTCAGCTCACCCATGATCGCGCGGAGCCGCCCTGCGTCGGCCCGCCTACGTTCGTCGGGGATGCTGGCCAGGAAGTCGTTGACGCTGATCGCGGTCGGAACGGTTGCTGGCTGCTTCGCTGTGGCCATGACGTGATGCTGTCACCTGCCTACGACGAGAACCGCCTCAACGGTCAGGCAACCTCGTCGCGTGTTCGCCAGGAGAGCGCCACGAGCCACCCCGAGATGAGCACCGCTCCGACGGCGAGGTGGTGCGACCCGGCCGGAGCCGGGCCGCACCACAGTGTCGACGATCAGCCGGCGTGGTACGCCCGGATGATGGTCTGGTCGATTCCGCTACCGCCGTTGGCTGCGGCCTTCACCCGCAACGACACGGGCTGCCCGGCGACGGCCGTCGGCAGCGCGACCCGGTAGCTGTCGCCGCTGCCGGTGACCCAGGCCGACTTCCAGGTGGCACCGTCGTCCGTCGAGGTCCAGACCTGGAACGACGTCACCTTCTGCGCCTTGATGCCCCGCATCTGCCGGACGGCGAGTTCCGCCGTTCCGCCGGTGGCGTGGTTGTTGGTGTCCATCGGCAGCGCGTAGTCCACGGCGAGCAGCGGCAGCGGGACGCTCCCGGTGCCGTCCGGCCCGGCCGACCGGAACGTCCACGACGTGTTGACCTTAGTGGAGATCGGCAGGATCAGGCTCGTGTCGACGTCGAGGGTCAGCCGGTAGTCGGCCACCTGCTGCGGCACTGTGAAGTCGGCGAGCGGGCGGTCCCGCTCCTCGACCAGTTTCCCGTTGCGGTACAACGACAGCTTGCGGTTCACCCCGATCGCGGAGCCCTGGAGGCAGTCGGCCCGCTGGTGCTGGTCGGTCAGCGACACCAGGTCGATGTGCAGGTTGCCCCGGGTCCGTGCCGGCGCGGTGGCGCAGCTGTGGTCGACGCCGGCCGGGTCGTCGTACCAGCCGGAGTGCAGCGGCTGCCGCGCCCAGACCTTGGTCTGACGGCTGCCCGGCTGGTAGGTGCGGGGGGCTTCCTGGGCCGACAGACCACCGTAGACACCCTCGTCGGCCCAGCGGTAGCCGGCCGAGAGGTAGTCGGTGCGGTACGGCGGCAGGTTGCCCTCGTGGGTCTGCGTCACCGGCACCCCGTCCGCGGTGAAGCCGCTGCGGATCAGTTGGGTGACCATCCCCTCCGAGTCCACCTGGTGGAAACGCTCCTCGATCCGGGCGAGTGTGGCCTGCTCGGCCATGTTCACCCGGAAGGCGGGGTCGGTCGGCACGCCGCCCGCGTACTCGTGCACCAGGTTGTAGCGGTACGGCGTAGCGGTGCCGGCCGGCGAGTCCAGGTTGACCGCCGCCCAGGTGCGCCGGGAGCCGACGGTGGGCTTGGGCAGCGCTGTGGTGCGGACCGTCGTCTTCGCCCCGTACCCGCTGATCTGGTGCCACCAGGACAGGCCGTTCGGCGCGGTCTGGACGTTGGTGAGGTCGGTCCGGGTGGGCGTGGTGGGCACCCCGTCGACAGTCGCCGTCACCGGCTTGGCCCGCGCCGGGTCGAGCGTCACGCTTCGGGCGCCGCGCACCTCCAGGTCGGTTTCGGCGGCGAGCGTCGTCTCCAGGACGTCGCTGTCGACGTAGTAGGCGACGGACGCGCCGAGGATCGCGTACCGGCCGGCCGGCACCCGCACCGTGAAGGTGTCTCCGGGCGTGCCGCCCGCGCCGCCGTAGTAGATCACCGGGTCGGTGAGGTTGGTGACCATCAGGTTGATCCAGCTCTCCGCGCCGTCCTTCAGGCCCGGCATCGGCTTCGTCTGGATCGTCAGATCGTAGCTGGGCTGCTCGACGAAGAAACTCACCGGGGTCGTCGCGACCAGCTTGCGGCCGGAACGGGCGGTGACGGTGGCCAGGTAGAAGCCCGGTCGGGCGGCCAGCGCCGCACGGTTGACCCGCAGGGTCGCCGCGGCGGTGGCGCCGTGCTTGAGCGTCAGCCGGGTCGTCGAGAGCGACGCCGCGCCGCGCGGCACCGGTTGGCCGTCGTGGTTGACGATCGACACGTCGAGGTCGAGAACGGCCGTCGACTCACCGGTCCAGGTCAGCTTCGTCTCGCTGGTCCCGGACTGCGGGTGGGCGAAGGTGCCGAGGTTGACCACCGGCTGGTTGCTGGTGGTGCCGCCGAGGGCCCGGACCGCGTTGAGCCGACCGGCGCCGACGGCGTACGGGTCGATGCCACTGAGCGGGTCGGCGGCGCCGACGAGGGCGGCCTTGAGTCGCTCACCGCTCCAGTCCGGGTGGCGCTGGGCGAGCAGCGCGGCGGCGCCCGCCGCGTGCGGGCTCGCCATCGAGGTGCCGCTGATGGCCTCGTAGTACCTGTCGATCGGGTCCTGGAGGTTGGTGCCGGCGGCCCGGGCGGCGACGATGTCGACGCCGGGGGCGACCAGTTCCGGCTTGGCCACGTTGCTGGTGACCAGCGGCCCACGGCTGGAGAAGTCGGCGAGCTTGTCGTTGCGGTCGACAGCGCCGACGGTCAGCGCGCTGGCGGCCGAGCCCGGCGAGGAGATGGCGCCGCCGCTGTTGCCGGCGGCGATGACGAAGAGCGCGCCGGTGGACTTGCTCAGAGCGTCGACGGCGAGCGACAGCGGGTCGCTGCCGTCGTCCGGGTCGCTGCCGCCGAGGCTCATGTTGATGACGTCGGCCCGGGTGGCGGCCCACTCCATGGCGGCGATGATGCCGGAGTCGTCGCCGAAGCCGTTGTCGTCGAGAACCTTGCCGACCACCAGCTTGGCGTCCGGTGCCACGCCGCGACGCTGACCGTGGGCGGCCGCGCCGGTGCCGGCGATGGTCGAGGCGACGTGCGTACCGTGGCCGTTGTGGTCGACGGCGTCACCGCCCTCGACGGTGAAGTCGGCCCGGTCGGCGACCCGGCCGACCAGGTCCGGGTGGGTGAAGTCGGCACCGGTGTCGAGCACCGCTACCCGGACGCCCTTGCCGGTGTAGCCGGCCTTCCAGGCGTCCGGCGCGGCGATCTGGCCCAGGTTGCGGTCCAGGCCGGCCGGTCGCCCACCGCCGGTCAGGGCGGTGGCCCGGACCTTGCGGTCGAGCCAGACCTTCTTCGCGCCGGCGAGCAGCGAGTTGGTGGCGAGCTTCGCCGTGGCCGGGCTCTTCTTGGGTACGCGGCCGGCGACCGCACCGATGCTGGGCAACGACAGCACGTCACCGAGCGCGGCCACCCGGGCGGACGCGGTGGCGGGCTGCACGATGAGCGGCAGCTCGGCCGCGTTGTCGTCGTCGTAGCCGTCGGCGATCAGCGTGGTGACATCGAACAGGTCGGGGTCGAGGACCGAGCCGAGTTGGGACGCGACGCGGGCGGGGATGACGTGCAGGTGACCGTCGGGGCCGCAGCTCTGGTGGATCACCGCGTTCTCGTCGGCCGGCCGGATCGTGGCCTGTGGGCAGCCCGATCCCGTGTCTCGTACGGTCACCACGTCCCCGGTCAGCAGGGTGACGGTGTGCGTCTTGCCGTCGGCCGTGGCTGCGGGTGCGCCGGTCCGACCGATGTCGCTGGGTCCGGCCGTGGCGGCGCCGCCCGGTAGGGCGGTCAGCGTCGTGGCCGTGACGGCGACGGCCAACAGCCATCGCGTTTTCCTGAGCATGTCGCTCCTCGTCTAATGTGGACGAAGCCGCCTCTTCGGACGACTCCGGCAAGATCATATGCAGGTGAACGATCTTCGGGGAGCCTTCGACGAGGAGGTTTTCACGCCCGTAACAGTGGGAGCACCCGCCTGCCGAGCAGGTCGATGCCGCCGTGCGGCGTCAACCCGTGCGGGGTGCCGAACTCCACCCGGCTCGCCCCGGCGTCGAACACCGCCGCGGCCTGTCCGGCGACGTGCTCGGGCGTGCCGGAGAAGGCGAACAGATCGAGCAGGTCGTCGCCGATCAGCGCGCCGGCGAGGTCGTCCTCCCGCCGGCCGACGTGCTGCTTGATCCGGCCCAGCAGCTCCGGGTCCACCTCGATCGTCGGGTCGAGGGCGGCGACCACCGCGAGGTACATGGCCACCTCACGGCGGGCCACCCGGCGCGCCAGCGCGCCGTCCTCGTCGACGACGGTGACCGCGCCGAGCACGACACCGGTGCCGTCCGGGTCGGCGACCGCCGCGTCGTCCAGCCAGGCGCGCATCATCCGGGCCATCGCCGGGTTGGCCGACCCGCCGACCTTGACCTCGCCGGCGAAGCCCGCCGCTGCCCGTGCGGTCTGCCGCCCCCAGGTGCCGACGAGGACCGGCACGTCGGCACGGGCCGGTGTGTACCGCAGCGAGGTGCCCGGCGCGAGTGTGAACTCCCCGCCCTGGAAACCACTGTCGTCACCGGCGAGCAGCAGCCGTACGACGGCGACCGTCTCGACGATGCGCCGGATCGGACGGACCTGCGGCACACCGATCTCGTTGAGCCAGGTGCCCCGCGCCAGGCCCAGGTAGGCCCGGCCCCGTGAGGCCAGGTCCAGCGCGGCCACCTGACCGGCGACCTCCACCGGGTGCATGGTGAAGGGGTTGAGGCACGCCGCGCCCAGGCGGATCCGCCGGGTGTGCCGGGCCGCCACCAGCAGCGGGAAGATCGGGGGTTGGTACATCAGGTCACCGAAGACCGACAGCACGTCGAAGCCGTGCCGCTCGGTCAGTTCGGCCAGCTCCGCGTACTCGTCGGCGGACTTGTCGGACTGTAGGCCGATGCCGACCAGCCCAGCGCTCACGTCAACTCCTCGGTGGGGATGCGCTGAAGGCCGGTTCGTTCGATGCGCATGATGAGCCGCTCGTCCGGGTCCGGGCAGGCGACGTGGCTGTCCCGGGCCATCCAGTCGCCCTCGGCCAGCGCCCGCTGCTTCGCCGGCAGCAACGGCAGGCACGCCGCCAGGGCGTAGAGGCAGAAGTGCCCCCCGGCGGGGATGGTGAGTCGGTTGGAGCCGGTCAGGTCGATGTGGTCGCCCGGTTTCAGGCCGCACACCGAGCGGCCCTCGATCCGCTCGACCACGATCCGCAGGTCGTACAGGTCGGTGGTGGGTTCCTCGGCGCTCATCGCACGGCCTCCGCGTGGTGGTGCACGATGCGCCAGGAGCCGTCCTCGCGGCGCAGGACGTCGGTCACCCGGAAGCACTCGTCCGGCCGGTTGTCGGCGAAGCGGGCCCGCAGCACGTAGCGGACCAGACCGGTGTCGCCCCAGGCGTCGGCACCCAGGTGTTCCGGCGCCACCGAGATCGGCGCCGGCCCCGTCGCCCGGGTCGCCCGCCGGTCCCGCAGGTCGTCGAGCGCCGGCAGGCCGGACAGCAGTCCGTCGGCGTCGGACTCCCAGAACGTCAGGTCGGGGTGCAGGTGCGCGTCGAAGGCCTGCCGGTCGCCGAGGGACCGGTACAGGTCGGTGATGGTGGTGCGGAGCTCATCGCTCATCGGCTGTCACTTCCGATCGGGTACGGCGGTGCGGGGGGTCAGGGCAGGTCGGCCAGGCGGGCGCGGAGCGGATCCAGTCCCATGGGTCCGAGCGCCAACGCGGTGTGGTGGAAGCGTTTCCGGTCGAAGGCCGCACCCTCGCGGCGCTCGGCGTCGCGGCGGGCCTGCTGCCACAGTCGCGCGCCGACCTTGAAGGCCAGGGCCTGCGCCGGCCAGCCGAGATACCTGTCGACCTCGAAGCGCGCGGTCTCGGCGTCCAGGCCGGCGACGCGGGTGAGGACGTCCACCGCGAGCGCGGGCGTCCAGCGGCGTTCCTCGGTGAAACCGTTGCCGGCCGGGATCGGCAGCCCGAGGTGCAGGCCCAGGTCGATGACCACGCGAGCGGCCCGCCACATCTGTCCGTCGAGCATGCCGAGCCGCTCGGCCGGGCCGGCGTACAGGCCGATCTCGTCGGCGAGGCGCTCGGCGTAGTGCGCCCACCCCTCGGCGTACCCGTGCACCTGGCAGAGGGTGCGCTGCCACGGGTGCAGGGCGGCGGTGGTGAGGGTGACGGCGTGCTGCAGGTGGTGGCCGGGCAACCCTTCGTGGCAGAGCGTGCCGACGTGCCGCCACACCGGCACCGTCGACTCGCCAGTGGGCACCGACCACCAGATCGCGCCGGGACGCGTCAACGCCGGGTCGGGAGGCGTGTAGTACATGACCCCGGACGTGGCGGGGCTGATCCGGCACACCACCCGGCGCGTGGCGGACGGAATGTCGAAGTGGGTGCCGTCGAGGGCATCAGTCAGCTGCTCGGTGCGCTGGCGCAGCCACTCCTCCAGGGCGGGCCCGGCCGCCACCCGACCGGCCGGGTCGGCGTCCAGGGCCGCCCGCGCGGCGGCCACCCGCGAGTGGCCCAACTCGCCCGCGACGGTCCGCAGCTCGGCGGCGGTGCGGGCCAACTCCGCCCAGCCGTACGCGTACACCTCGTCCAGGTCGACCGTCGCGCCGAGGAAGCTGCGGGCGGTGACCCGGTAGAGGTCGCCGCCCACACCGTCCACAGCGGATGCGGCGGGTGCCAGCTCCGCGCGGAGGAACGCGGCGAAACCGGCGGTGGCGGCGGTCGCCAGCCGCGCACCCAATTGCAGCTGCGCGGCGAGTGGGCCGCCGGAGTAGCCGTCCACCAGCCGCCCGTAGAAGTCCGCGCGGGTCCAGGCCATGCACTGGTTGGCGACCACGAGCACCTGCCGGCGGGCGACCAACTGTCCGCGCTGCGCCGACCGACGCAGCGTTTCGGCGTACCGGGCGAGGGCCTCGGGCACCTGGCGCAGGTGGACGGCGACCACCGCCCAGTCGTCCTCGGTGTGCCGGGGCAGGGTGTCGAAGAGCTGCCGGAGCAGGTGCACCGGGGTGGCCAGCGGGGCGAGCAGTCGGGTGGTGAAGCCCGCGTCGTACAGGTCGACCTCACTGGCCAGCCGGTCCAGCAGGGCATCGGCCAGGGATCGCTCACCGGGGCCGTGGGTGGTCGCCGCGGCGGCGGCCGTCGCGGTGCGTCGGGCCAGCTCGGCGCGGGCGTCGAACCCCTCCGGCGAGAGATCCGGGACGTGCGACGCGGGCGTACGCCCCACCGCCTCGGCCGCCTGTGGGTCCAGCTCGGCGAGCGCGTCGAGGTACCCGTCGGCGACCTGGGTGATGCTACTCATCGCGGTACGCCGAGCCGGCCGTGGTCGTCGCGGTACGCCACCCCGCCCTTCAGCACCGCGTGCAGGGTGCGCAACGCGGAGACCGAGCGGGTCGGGTCGTCGCGCAGCACCAGCAGGTCGGCGTGCTTGCCGGCCTCGACGGTGCCGAGGGTGTCGGCACGACCCAGCCACTGCGCGGGGCGGGTGGTGGCGGCCTTGAGCGCGTCCGCGACGGGCATCCCCGCGTCCACCATGAACTCCAGTTCGCGAACGGTCGCTGTGGTCTCGTCGTAGCCGGCGTGCGGGGGCATGTCGCTGCCCAGGGCGATCGGCACGCCGTTGCGGATGGCGTGCTGGAGGCTCTCCCAGTGCCGGGGACCGGCCGCGAGGGCCCGGTCCATCAGCCAGCCGGGCACCCCGGAGTCGCGGAAGAACTGCTCGCAGCGGCTCACCACGATCGTCGGCACGTACCAGACACCCCGGTCGGCCATCAGTCGGGTGACGTCGTCGGTCAGCTCGTACCCGTGCTCGACGCAGTCGAGGCCCAGCTCGACGGCGCGGCGGACCGAGTCGGCCGGGCCGGCGTGCGCGGTGACCTTGCGCCCCCAGTCGTGCGCCACGCGGATGACAGCTGCCATCTCGTCGTCGAGCAGCTGCGGGGTGTCGATCGCCTCGTGCTGGCCGGCGATCCCGCCGGAGATGCAGACCTTGATCAGGTCGGCGCCGGCGCGGAGCTGTTCGCGGGTGGCCCGCCGGAACCCGTCAGCGCCGTCGGCCTCCAGGGCGTCGGCGTCCCAGCCGTGCCCGCCGGTGCAGCAGAGCGCGTGCCCGGCGGTGAAGATGCGCGGGCCGTCGACAGCACCGGCCTCGATCCCCCTGCGTAGGGCGAAGTCGGCGTATCGGCTCTCCCCGACGAGGCGGGCGGTGGTGACACCGGAGTGCAGGGTGCGCCGGGCCGAGTCGGCCATCAGCAGCACCAGCTCGGCCAGGTTCGCGCCGTGCACCGTGTCGGCGAGGTGGCCGGGCAGCCCCAGCGAGAGGTGGACGTGCATGTTGGTCAGACCCGGCATGACGTGCTCGCCGCCCAGGTCGACCACGCGGGCCGCGCCGGCCTCGGCGAGGACGTCGTCGACCTGACCGACGGCACGGATCATCCCCTCGGCGTCGATCCAGATGCCGCGATCCGGTTGGAGGGCGTCCTGGACACCGTCGTAGAGGGCGAGATTGACCAGGACCTGTTCGGTGGGCTTGCGCATGGGCGTCCTCAGAGTGAGCGCGCGGCGGTCGGGGCCGTCGCGGAGTCGGTGAGCCAGCAGGCGACGCTGCGGCCGCCCAGGTCGACTGTGGGTGGCTGCTCCCCGCAGGGCGCGAACGCGTGCGGGCAGCGTGGCCGGAAACGGCACCCGGTGGGCGCGTTGGCCGGGTCGGGCACCTCCCCGGCGAGGATGGCGGGCAGGCGCGGGGTGGTCCCGATCTGCGGCACCGCGTCGATCAACGCCCGGGTGTACGGGTGTCGGGGCTCGCGCCACAGCTCGCGGGTGGGTGCGGCCTCGACGATCCGGCCCAGGTACATCACGGCGGTCACGTCGGCGATCTCGTGCACCAGCGCCAGGTCGTGGGAGATGAAGAGCATGCCCATGTCGAGGTCGCGGACCAGCCCGACGAGCAGGTTGACCACCTGGGCCTGGGACGAGGCGTCCAGCGCGGTGACCGGCTCGTCCGCGATGATCATCCGGGGTTCCGGGGCGAGCGCGCGAGCGATCGCCAGACGCTGCCGCTGACCGCCGGAGAACTGGTGCGGATACCGCTGGGCGGCACTGGTCGGCATGGCCACCCGTTCGAGCAGCTCGTGCACCCGGGCTCGGCGGGCCGACCCGGTGACCGCGGCCGGCACGCCGTCGAGGAGTTGGGAGCCGATGGTGCGCCGGGGGTTCAGCGAGGCGTACGGGTTCTGGAAGACCATCTGGAGGCCGACCTCGGCGCCGGAGCGGGGCCGCCAGCCCAGCGGGGTGACCGGTCGGCCGGCGTACTCGACGGTGCCGGCGCTCGGTGCGCTCAACCCGACCGCGACGCGGGCCAGTGTGGACTTGCCGCAGCCGGACTCGCCGACCAGCCCGACGATCTGGCCGGGCGACACCTCCAGGCTGACCCCGGCGACGGCCCGCACCCGGCCACGCCCTCGGGAGCGGTACTCGACCTCCACGTCGGTGAAGGACAGTCGCGCGGGCGCTGTGGTGTTCACGCGGCCACCTCCAGGTGCGGACGGACCACGCAGGCCACCGATCGGTCGGCTCCGGCGGGGGTGAGCGGGGGCGGGGCCTCGCCGCAGGACGGTTCGGCGTACTCGCAGCGGGGTTGGAACGGGCAGCCCGGCGGCGCCTCTCCGGGTGCCGGCGGGGCGCCCGGGATGGGCCGCAACGTCCCGCCGGTCTGGGTGCCGTGCGGTCGGGCGCCGAGCAACGCGGCCGTGTACGGGTGGGTGGGGGCGGTGAGCAGGCTGCCCGTCGGGCCGGTCTCGACGACCCGTCCGGCGTAGAAGATGTAGCCACGGGTGGTGAGGGCGCTGAGCACCCCGAGGTCGTGGGTGATGAACGCGACGGCCAGCCCGGTCTCGGCGCGCAGCCGTTCCAGCAGGGCGAGGATGCCGGCCTGCACCGTGACGTCGAGGGCGGTAGTCGGTTCGTCGGCGATCAGCAGTCGGGGCCGGGCGGCCAGCGCGATGGCGATGGCCACCCGCTGCCGCATTCCGCCGGAGAACTGGTGCGGGTACGCGCGCAGCGCCCGCTCCGGGTCCGGGATGCGAACCTGATCGAGCAGCTCCACCGCGCGGCGGCCGGCAGCTCGACGGTCCATCCGCAGGTGCACCCGCATGTGCTCGGTGAGCTGCCGCCCGACAGTGAGCATCGGGTGCAGGGCCGCGCTCGGATCCTGGAAGACCATGGCGATGCCGGCGCCACGGACCCGCTGCCAGCCCCGGGCGTCCAGGTTCAGCAGTTCGGTGCCGGCGTACCGGGCCGAGCCGGTGACCGCAGCCCCCGGGGGCAGCAGCCCGAGCAGGGTCTGCGCGGTGAGGCTCTTGCCGCAGCCGCTCTCCCCCGCGATGCCGACCAGTTCCCCCTCGTCGACTGTCAACGACACGTCGTGCAGGATCGGCAGCGGGCCACGCGGTGAGGGCAGAGTGACGGCCAGGGAGTCGACGTCGAGCAGCGGTGCCACCTCAGCGTCCCTTCGTGTAGCGGGGGTCGAGCCGGTCGCGCAGCGCGTCGCCGAGCACGTTGAAGGCCATCACCACGGTGAGGATGGCGAGGCCGGGGAACACGCTGACCCACCACATCGACAGGTCCTGCGCGCCGAGGGCCACCATCGAGCCCCACTCGGCGGCCGGCGGGCGCGGGCCCAGGCCGAGGAACGACAGGGCCGCGAGCAGCAGCACCGCGTTGCCCAGCTCCAGGGTGGCCAGCACGATCGCCGGGCCGATGCTGTTGGGCAGCACGTCGCGGCGCAACGCCCGGATCGGCCCGACGCCGAGCAGGCGGGCGGCGTTGAGATAGTCGTCGCCGCGCATGCTCAGCACGGCGCTGCGGATCACCCGGGCGTAGACCGGCCAGGAGACGATGACCAGGGCCAGCACGGCGTTGCGGGTGTTCGGGCCGAATGCCGCCGTCACCGCCATGGCCAGGATGATCTGCGGGAACGCGAACACCAGGTCGGTCAGGCGCATCAGCGCCTCGTCGACGAACCGGCCGACGTATCCGGCGACCAGCCCGAGCAGCCCGCCGACAAGCAGGGCAAGGGAAACGATCGCCAGGGCCAGCGGGATGGACAGGCGGGCGCCGTGGACGACCCGACTGAGAATGTCGCGGCCGAGCGAGTCGGTGCCGAACCAGTGCGCCCCGGAGGGCGACGCGTACGTGTCGGCGCTCTGCGCCAGCGGGTCGTACGGTGCGACGACGTCGGCGAGCAACGCCAGCAGCAACCACCCACCGAGGATGGTCAACGCCACCACTGTGACCGGCTGACGCCAGACCGGTCGGCTGGTCGAGCCGCCACGCAGTCGGCCGAGCCAGCGGCGTCGGCCCAGGGCCTGCTCCGCCTTCGGGTCTGCACGTGTCGTCATGACAACCGGATCCTCGGATCGATGAGCCCGTACAGCAGGTCGACGGTCAGGTTGACCAGCGTGTAGACCAGTGCCACGAAGAGGCTGACGCCGAGGATCGCGGGCAGGTCCAGCGCCGTGGCGCTGCGGTACGCGTACTGGCCGACGCCGGGCCAGCCGAAGATGCTCTCGACCAGCACCGTCCCGGAGAGCAGCGAGGCGAACGCCAGGCCGGAGACGGTGACCACCGGGACGAGGCCGGCGCGCAGCAGGTGCCGGCGCAGCACCACCCGGGTCGGCAGACCCTTGGCGTACGCGGCCCGGATGTAGTCCTGCTGGAGCACCTCGAGCATCGCCGAGCGGACGAAGCGGACCAGCATCGCCACCGTCAGCGAGGTCAGCACGAGCACCGGTAGGGACAGGTGCTGGGCGGCGTCCCAGGCGACGTCCCACTGCCCGGCGAGCGCCCCGTCGACGGTGTACATGCCGGTGACGGTGGGCGGCGGGCTGAAGTCCGTGGAGAGTCGTCCGCCGCTGGGGGCCAGGCCGAGCTGGTAGAAGAAGACGTAGAGCACCACCAGGGACAGCCAGAACGGCGGGGTTGACAGCCCGAGCAGGGCGCCGACCCGGACCAGTTGGTCGGTGAACCGGCCGTTGCGGACCGCCGCGAGCATGCCGACCCCGGTGCCGATGAGCAGCGCCAGCACCATGCTCGGCAGAGCCAGTTCCAGGGTCGCCGGCACGTAGTGCAGCAGGTCGTCCAGGACGGCCCGCCCGGTCTGCTGGGATTGGCCGAGGTCGCCGTGCAGCAGGTTGCCCAGGTAGTGCAGGTACTGGGCCCAGAGCGGCTGGTCCAGGCCCCACTTCTCGCGGAAGGCGGCCACCGCGGCGGGGTCGTTGAGCGCCTGGTCGGAGAGGTTGGCGGTGACCGGGTCACCGGGCACCACGTTGACCAGACCGAACGTCACCACTGTGACGCCGAGCAGCAGGCCGGCGGTGACCGCCACCCGCTTGGCCAGGAAGGTCAGCAGCGGGTGGGCACCCCGGGGCCGGGACGCGGTCGTGGCGACCGCGCCCGGCTCACCGTCGTGGACTGTCGTCATGTCGTCGGGACTACTTGCGGCCGACCGCGGCGACGTCCACCTGCCAACCGGCGGCGGTGTAGTCCGCCCCGGTCAGGTCAGTGGTCGCCACGACGGTGGAGGAGTTGCTGGCCAACACGAGGTACGGCGAGGACGCGTTCATCAGCCGCTGCCACTCCTGCATGGCGGTGGCCCGGCCGGCCAGGTCGAGGGTCGCGGTGACCTTCTTGCCGGCGGCTACCACTGCCGGGTCGGCCCGCTCGACCGTCCAGCCGGAACGCAGCGCGGTCGCCTGGCCCGGTGCCATGTTGTTGATCAGTGAGTCGGCGACCGGGTAGTTCAGGCTCTGCGGGGTGAATCCGAGGGGTGACTTCCCGCCGCGCATCTCGTCGAGGAACGTGGTCAGCGGCTGCGGGTTGAGTTCCAGCTTGATGCCGGCCTCGGCGGCGTCGCCCTGCACCTTGGTGGCCACAGTGCCGAGGTCCACACCCTTGTAGGTGATGGCCGGGTAGGTGAACTTCACCGTCGGGTTGGTCAGGCCGGCCTCGGTGAGCAGCGCCTTGGCCTTTGCCACGTCCCGCTTGGACTCCTCGCCGGCTGGCAGCGCGCCCGGGAAGGCGGGCGCGACCAGCCCGGCGCCGGGGGCGGCGCCCTTGCCGTACAGGGCGGCGATGCCCTGGTAGTCGATCGCGGCGCGCAGGGCCTGGTTGAACTTCGGGTTCGAGGTGACCGCCGAGACGCCCGGGTCGGCGTTGAGGAAGAGGAAGTAGACGGTGTCCTGCACTCCGGAGGTCTGCAGGGTGCCCGGCAGTCCGTCGAGGAGCTTGCCGGAGATGTCCAGGGAGATCTCGGCGGCCTCGGCGCGCTGCATGGTCAGCTTCTGGGTCTGCACATCCATGTTGCGCAGCACCACCCGGGAGAACTGCGGCTTCGTGCCCCAGTACTTCGGGTTGGCCTCCAACACCACCTGCGACGAGGGGTCGTAGGACTTCAGCACGTACGGGCCGCTGCCGACGGAGTTGGTGTCCAGGTACTGCTGCGCGGTGTCGCCCTGGGCGGCGTCGGCACCGTCGCGGGCGCCGTGCTCCTTGGCGACCTTGGAATTGATCACCGCTGTGGACGGCATCGACAGCACCACCGGAATGTTCGGGTCGGGGGTGGCCGAGGCGACCACGACTGTGCTGTCGTCGGTCTTGGTCACGGTCAGGCCGCTGACGGTGACCGCGGGGCTGCCCTTGATGTTCTTCAACCGGTTGAGCGAGAAGACGACGTCGTCGGCGGTGAGCGGGCTGCCGTCGGCGAACGTCACGCCCTGCCGCAGCTTGAAGGTGAACGTCGTGGCGTCCGGCGACGCCTGGTACGACTCGGCCAGCGCGGGGACCGGCTTACTCACGTCCGAACCCTTGAAGGTGAGCAGGGTGTCGTAGAGGGCGTGCACGGCGGTCAGACCGGTTGCCTCGTAGACCCGGCCGGGGTCGAGGGTCTTGAGCACGAACGAGGTGTTCACGGTGAGGGTCTTCGCCGTACCGTTCGCGTTTCCACCACTGCCGCCGGCGCTGCAGGCGCTGACGGAGAGGACGGCCAGCGTCGCCAGAGCGGACGCTCCGGCGAGGAGCCGGCGGGGAGACACCGACATGCTGTTCCTACCTTCGTATCGCGCGGCCCGCCGTGCGGGATCCGCGGGGCGTCGACGTCCGGCGGGCGACACCACGCATCGGCCGGGCCGATGGGATGACGGCGTCGCGGGCTTCTCGGGGGCGTCGTCTCGGGGTTGGATGTAGACCGGGCGGCAGGCGTCCGGTTCGCGCCTCGATGCGGCTTGTTCACTTGAGCTGAACATCGCCGCCTGATGTTTAGTGATCCTAAACATGGCCGTATAGTTTGGTCAATCAAGATTCAGCCACACTGTATTTGGAACGAGGACACATGCTCGGTGACCGACTCCGCGATCTGCGTCAGCAGCACTCCCTCACGCTGCGTCAGCTCGCCACAGCCGCCGACGTGTCCCCCGCCCTGCTCAGTCAGATCGAGAACGGCGCGACCGACCCCAGCCTCTCCACCCTGCGGAAGCTCGCCCAGGTCTTCGACACCTCGATCGCGGAGCTGTTCTCCGAGCCCGAGGCGCCACCCGTGCACGTCAGCCGCGTCGGCGCCCGGACCAGACTGGCCGCGCCACCCGGCCAGATCACCTACGAACGACTCACCCCCGGCCGCGGCGACCTGGAGGTGCTCCAGGCCCACCTCGCACCCGGCGACGCCAGCTCGGCCGAACCGTGGGCGCACCCGTCGACCGAATGCGCGATCGTCATCACCGGCGAGGTCGTCGCCGAGATCGGCGGTGAGTCGTACACCCTCACCGCCGGCGAGTCGGTCACCTTCGACTCGCGCCTGGCGCATCTCTACCGCAACGCCAGCGACCAGCGCGCCCACCTGATCATCGCGGTGACGCCACCGACCCCCTGACCGACCCCCGCTGACCGACCACGGTGGACAGGCGAGGGGATCGACGGGACGCCCCGGCGGACCTAGCATGACCACGAATGGATCTTCGAGATTGGCCCCTGCCGACCCCCGGCGACCAGCCCAACCGAAGGGAGACGCGCATGCGTCGACCCCGTCATCTGGCACTCCTGAGCGTCGGCGTGTCCGGCGCTCTGGCCCTCAGCGCAGCCCCACCCGCAGCTGCCGCCCCGCCCACGCCCACCACGCCCACCGGCATCGTGGTCAGTGACGGCATGACCCAACCGGTGTTCTCGCTCGCCGACGCGATCGAGGAGCGGGTGTTCGTCCAGACCACCGTGGACACCGACCACGACGGTCGGCCCGACCGGGTGGCGATCGACATCTCCCGCCCCCGGGAGACCGCCACCCAGGGCTTCAAGGTGCCTGTCATCTTCGAGCACAGCCCGTACCGCAAGGGCACCTGGGGCGACGTGCCGTACCCGAGCGTGCTGGTCGACGACCTGCCGCAGAACGGCCTGACCGACCGCGACGGGCGTCGCGCCCTCGACGCCGACGCACAACGCGCCCAGGCCAAGGCCAACCTGCCCGGCTCGCTGGACGACTACTACGTGCCCCGCGGGTACGCGGTGGTGCTCGGCCAGAGCGTCGGCACCGGCGACTCGGACGGCTGCCCGACCAGCGGGGACCAGGCCGAGACGCTCGGCACCAAGGCGGTCATCGACTGGCTCAACGGCCGGGCCAAGGGGTACGACGCGAACGGCGCCGCGGTCACCGCCGGCTGGACCACCGGCGCCGTCGGCATGACCGGTGTCTCCTACAACGGGACGCTGCCCAACCAGGTGGCCACCACAGGCGTCAAGGGGCTCAAGACCATCGTGCCGGTCTCCGCGATCAGCAGCTGGTACGACTACTACCGGGCCAACGGTCTGGTAGTCGCGCCCGGGACGTTCCAGGGCGAGGACCTCGACATCCTGGCCCAGTACACCGCCGGGCAGGCCCGCGCCGAGGGGCAGTGCGCCGACGAACTCGCGGAGATCACCGCGAAGCAGGACCGGGTCACCGGCGACTACTCGACGTTCTGGCGCGACCGCGACTACCTCGACGCCCGCGACGTCAAGGCCAGCGTCTTCGTCGTACACGGCCTCAACGACTGGAACGTGAAGACCGAACACTTCGCCGGCTGGTGGGACCAGCTCGCCAAGCGCGACGTGCCCCGCAAGATCTGGCTGCACCAGGGCGGCCACGGCGGTCCCGGCAGTAGCGCCTCGGTGACCCTGCCCAGCGGCCAGACGTGGACCTACAAGCAGACCGAGAACCGCTGGTTCGACTTCTGGCTGTGGAACGTGCGCAACGGCATCATGGACGAGCCGACGGCGGTGCTCCAGCGCGAGGACCGCGCCTACACCACGTACGCCAACTGGCCCGACCCGGCGGCGCGGGAGGTCGGCCTGCGCTTCGCGGCCACCGACGGCACCGCACCCGGCGCGCTCACCACCGGCAAGCCGCCGAAGGCCAAGGTCGAGCAGAGCTTCGTCGACGAGGGCCGGACCATCCACCCGGACACCCTGGTGTCCAACCCGGACACCGCGAGCGCCAACCGACTCGCCTACCGCTCCCCCGAGCTGACGCAGAGCGTGCGCATCTCCGGGCGTCCGGAGATGCGACTGCGGATGGCGATCGACAACAAGCCGGACGCGAACCTCACCGCGTACCTGGTCGACTACGGCCCGGCCGGGTCGACCGCCGCCCCGACCGTGGTGACGCGAGGGTGGATGGACCCGCAGAACCGCAAGAGCGCCGCGCGCACCGAGCCGGTCAAGCAGGGCAAGCTGTACGACTACCGGTGGACCATGGAGCCGAAGGACTACATCTTCCCGGCGGGACACCGGATCGGCGTGGTCGTCTTCTCCAGCGACCAGGAGTACACCCTGCTGCCGTTGGGCGGCACCGAGCTGCGGGTCGCACCGAACGACAGCGAACTGCGACTGCCGGTTGTCGGCGGGCGGAGCGTCCTCGGGTTCTGATCCCGTCCCTGTGCTCCCGGGTGGGGCAGTCCGACATGTTCGGGCTGCCCCACCCGCACGTCGGGACCACCCCGCCGGCCGTAGCCCCGCGCGTGCTACCGCGCAGGTGCCGCCCCGCAGGTGCCGCCGCCAGGTGTCGCCGCGCAGGTGCCGCCCCGCAGGTGCCGCCCCGCAGGTGCCGGTGAGCCGCCACCCGTCCGCCGTGCCGGGTTCGCGGCACACTGACGCCGCGTCGGACCGGCCGGCGCCTGCCCAGGTCCGCATGATCGTGCTCGATCCTGGTTGTAGTGGCCTCGTGGGATGGGGAAGGGCCTGCTTCCTGGATCGAGCACGATCTTGCGTCGGGTTCGCAGGGCCCGCTGACCCGGACCGGGCCAAACGACGCGCTAACCCGAACCGGGCCGCCGGGCTACACGACGCCCTAGGCCGGTCGTGGGCGCGCCGAATGGCCCAGACCGGCTTGATCGACTCGACTTTCATGATGTCGGGGTGTCCCCGGCACCCGGACACCGCGACTGTCGGAACCCGAGTGGATCAGGTCGCCGTGGCCGCCGTGTCGGGTTTGGCGGGCCGACAGGGTGGGTGTTTTGTCGGGTTTGACGTCGCGTGTCGGGTGGTTGAGGCCACCCCGACGGCGGAATCGGTGGCCGGGCCGGGTCGTTATACCTGACAGACCACCGCAACAGTCCGGGTCACGGTTGCGCCGGCCCCGCCGGCACAGCCGCCAGGCCCTCCCGCCAGGCCCTCCCGCCGGGAGACAGCCGCCGGGAACATCCGCCGGGAACATCCGCCAGGCCGCCCCGGTTACACCCCCCGCACCGCCGAGCACCACAACGGCGGCCGGGCGCGGCAGCCGCCGGGAACACCCGCCAGGCCGCCCCGGTTACACCCCCCGTCCGGCCGAGCACCGCAACCGGCCGACACCCTGCGGGAATGACCCGCCACCGCGAACCGTTACACCCCGTCCCGACGCCGACCCCCCTGTTGCGGGTCGCCGGGCACAAGCTTTCCCGCACGGTCGCGCCACCCCCCTGTTGAGTGCCGTGCGGGCACACCCCCGATGCAGAGGAGCACGCCATCATGCGTACCGATCTGATCCGTAAGACCGCCCTGACCGCCGCCGGCCTCGCCTTCACCGGAGGCGCCATCGCCGGCCCCGTCACCACCGCCTTCGCCGCACCCACCACCAGCAAGCCGGCCACGCAGACCCAGACCGACCGCAAGGGTCACGGTGAGCGGGAGTTGGGTGTGCGCTACGAGGCGCAGCCGAACTTCTACTACTGCGGGCCCGCCGCGACCCGCAACGCCCTGAGTGTGCAAGGCAAGAACATCAACGTCGACGACATGGCCAAGGAGATGGGCACCACCGAGGCCGGCACCAACTCCATCAACGACATCACCCCCGTCCTGAACAAGGAAACCGGCAAGGCTGACGCCTACCGGTCGGTGGAGATCAGCACCCCGGATGCTGACGCCACGCAGACCGACAAGCTGCGCGCCGACATCGTCAAGACCGTCGACGACGGCCGGGCCGTGGTCGCGAACATCGCCGGCACCAGCACCGACACCGACGGTGTCACCCACTCCTACGAGGGCGGGCACTACATCAGCGTCGTCGGCTACCACGACAACGGCGACACGGTGAAGATCGCCGACTCCGCCGACCCGAACACCGCCTCCTACTGGATCAGCGTCGAGCACCTCGCCGACTGGATCGCCACCCGCGGCTACGCCACCAGCTGACCCCCCACCACCACGAACGACGAAGGGCCGGACCCCCACCACGGGGCCCGGCCCTTCGTCGTCTTTCCACCATCTGCGGCACGTATTGACAATTGTCGACTTCAGCGTGAGGCTGGGGGGCAGTGAGAGCGCTCTCTCGCACCGGCCCAACCGGCCACCACCAAGTCTGGCCAGGCACAACTCCGATGCCTTCGGCGGCGGCGCCGGAGCTGTCCCTGACCCGTCCCCCGACAGGAGTCACGAGATGGACAGGGCCGCACCCCTCTCCGGCATCCCCCGCCGCCTGCGCGTCGCCACGGCTATCGGCGCCCTGCTGGTGCTACTCGGCACGTTCCTGGTGTCCACCACCAACCGGGCCGACGCCGCCCCCGGCCAAGCCGGCGCCGACTTCGGCGCCAACGCCATCCGGGTCGCCGAGTTCCCCGCCGACTGCACCTACAGCCACCGACTGCCGGACGACCCGATCGTCTTCCCCGGGCTGCCCGGTGCGTCGCACATGCACAGCTTCTTCGGCAGCACCGTGACGAACGCCAGGACCACCCTCCCGGACCTGGTCAACTCGCCCACCACCTGCAACCCGCGGGTGGACGTCTCGTCGTACTGGGTGCCGACCCTGTATCGGGACAACGTCGCGGTGGAACCGGCGATCGCCACGTTCTACTACCTGGGCGAGGGCGTACGCGCCGACGTCGTCGCGAACACCCAGCCGTTCCCGCTGGGGCTGCGGCTCGTCGCCGGCAACGCGAAGGCCACCGGGCCGAACGACAGCATCGCCCGCTGGTCCTGCCTGCACGCCGGGCACGTGCCGCCGTCGAAGGACTTCGTCAACTGCCCGTCGGGCACCATGCTGGAGTCGTACCTGGACTTCCCGCAGTGCTGGAACGGCCGTGACCTCGACTCGCCCGACCACAAGAGCCACCTGGCGTACCCGGTGAACCAGGCCTGCCCGAGCACCCACCCGGTGCACGTGCCGAAGTTGCGCCAGGTGCTTCGGTACCCGGTGACCGGCGACCCGTCGCGGTTCCGGCTGGCCTCCGGGCCGGGCTACACGATGCACGGCGACTTCTTCAACGCCTGGCCGGTGGCGGAGCTTGCCCGCCGGGTCCAGGACTGCATCCGTCCCGTGATCAAGTGCGGTCACGACGGCCGACCGATCTGAGCGACAGCTCCACACCACGGCGGCGGGTCCGGTCACCCGGGCCCGCCGCACTGGTTGGGAAGGGAGATCGGATGCGCCAGCCCACGGCGTCCACGGTGCTCATCGCCGTATTGCTCGTCGCCGGCTGCGGCGGCGGGCCACGGGACGCGACCAGCACCGCCACACCGCCCGTGACCGCGCCGCCGGCGACGACCGCGCCGACACCGACGGGTACGGCGTTCAACCCCACCGACATCGCCTGGCTGCAACTGACGGTGGCGATGACCGAACGCCTGCTGCCCGTCCTCGATCTGGTGCCGGCGCGGACCACCGACCCGGCCTGGCGGCAGACGGCCACCCAGGTGGCGACCACCCGGCGCGCCGACCTGGACCGCGCCCGCCGGTTACTGGCCGACGCCGCGGCCCCGACGACGAATCCGCACGAGGGGCACGACATGCCGGGCATGGCCACCGCGCAGGAGATGACCGCGCTGCGGGCGGCCAGCGGGCAGCCGTTTCACCGTCTGCTCGCCGGGCACCTGCGGGCGCATCTCGCACAGTCGGTCCGGATCGCCACCGCTGAGCAGCAGAGCGGAGTCCAGCCGGCGACCGTGGCGCTGGCGGCGGCAGTGGTCCGGTCCGGCACCGCCGACCTCGAACGGCTCGATCATCTCGACCCCAGACAGCAGCGCGCGCTCAGCCGCGAGCGCTGACGGGCTCCGCCGCGAGCAGGACAGCCTCGACCGGACGGAACAGCGCCGGCGAGGCTCAGGCGGCGTAGCGGGCGGCGAGGTCCACGACACGGCGGGCAGCGGCCACCATCGCCCGGTCGGCGAACCGGCCGTCGGGCAAGACCACGGTCCCCGAATCCCGCTGGTGCGCGTCCGCCACGGCGGCCAGCAGCTCCGCGGCGCGGGCCACCTCCCGATCGGCCGGCCGGAACGCGTCGACGATCACCGGGAGCTGGCGCGGGTGGATCGCCGCACGGCCGAGGAAGCCGAGCCGTCGGCCCGCCGCGCAGGAGGCGGCCAGACCGGCGAGGTCGACGACGTCGGCGTACACCGACATGGCCGGCGGGGCCAGACCGGCCGCGCGGGCCGCGACCACCACCCGGCCGCGCGCCCAGAGCAGACCGTCGTCGTCGCTTACCCCCAGATCCGAGCGCAGGTCGGCCTCACCGAGCCCGATCGAGGCCACCGCCGGGTGGGCAGCGGCGATCGGGTACGCGGCCTCCAACCCGGCCGCCGACTCGATCAGCGGGTGCACTGGCACGTCGACCCGCTCGGCGAGGGCCGCCAGTGTCGCGGCCGACTCGACCTTCGGCAGCCGCAGCCCGGCCAACCCGGGCCGGCCGGCCACCGCCGCCAGGTCGGCATCGAGGTCCGGGCCGGTCAGCTCGTTGACCCGGACCTGCACGGGCACCTGGTGCGCCTCGGTGAGAAACTCGGCGACCGCGTCCCGGGCGTACGCCTTGCGCCCGGCGACAACGGCGTCCTCCAGGTCGAGGATGACCGCGTCGGCACCCGAGGCGACCGCCTTGGCGAACCGGTCCGGGCGGTCGCCGGGCACGTAGAGCCAGCTCAACAGCATCAGAGCACCCCCCGCTCGCGCAGCGCGGCCAGCTCCTCGGCGCTCAGGCCGAGCGCGGCGAAGACCGCGTCGGTGTCCTGGCCGTGCCGCCGACCGGCGTGCCGGATCTCGCCGGGCGTCTCGGCGAGGCGGAACGGCACGTTCTGCATGCGTACCTCGCCCAACTCCTCGTCCGGCACTGTGCGCACGGTGCCCAGCGCGGCGTACTGCGGGTCGGCGAGGATGTCGCGCACGTCGTAGACGGGAGCGACGGCGGCCTGGGCCTCCTCGAACGCGGCCACCACCTCGTCGCGGTCCCGTTGCGCCACCCAGGCGCTCACCGCCGCGTCCAACTCGTCGGCGTGGGCGGCCCGGCCGCTGCCGGTGGCGAACCACGGCTCGTCGATCAGCTCGCCGCGGCCGACCAGCCGCAGCACCCGTTCGGCGATGCTCTGCGCGCTGGTGGAGACCGCCACCCAGCGCCCGTCGGCACAGCGGTAGGTGTTGCGCGGGGCGTTGTTGTTGGACCGGTTGCCCAGCCGGGGCTGGACGTAGCCGAGCTGGTCGTACCAGGTGATCTGCGGCCCGAGCATCGCCATGATCGGTTCGATGATGGCGAGGTCGACCACCTGCCCGGCGCCGGTGACGTCGCGGGCCCGCAGGGCGAGCATCACCGCGTACGCGGCGGCGAGCGCGCTCACCGAGTCGGCCAGCCCGAACGGGGGCAGCGTGGGCGGCCCCTCCGGTTCCCCGGTGGCCGCCGCGAAACCGCTCATCGCCTCGGCGAGGGTGCCGAAGCCGGGCCGGCGGGCGTACGGGCCGACCTGCCCGAACCCACTGATCCGGGTGATCACCAGCCGGGGGTTGACGGCGTGCAGCTCGGCCGGGCCGAGCCCCCACCGCTCCAGGGTTCCGGGGCGGAAGTTCTCCACCAGCACGTCGGCGTCGGCGAGCAGCCGGCGCAGCAGCTCCGCGCCGTCCGGGTCGGAGAGGTTGAGGGTGACGGTGCGCTTGTTGCGGCCGAGCACCTTCCACCACAGCCCGACACCGTCGCGGGCCGGGCCGTGCCCCCGCGACGGGTCCGGCTTGGCCGGATGCTCCACCTTGATCACGTCGGCGCCGAAGTCACCGAGGAACGCCGCCGCGAGCGGCCCGGCGAAGAGGGTGGCCAGGTCGACGACAGTGACGCCGTGCAGTGGCGCGGTCACCGGGTCACCTCCGGCAGGTCGGCCGCACAGCGGAAGCCGACCTGTTCGGAGCGGGCGAGACCGGCGCCGGTGAGCAGCAGCTTCACCGACACGTCCGCCGGTTGCGGGCCTCCGTCGAGGTACCAGTCGGAGCCCTCCGCCCGGTACTGGGCGCCACCCTTGAGGATGGCGAAGCGGGTACGGCCGTCGGAGTGTTCGCTCTCGGTCAGGTTCCACACCAGCGGTTCCCGCCGTACGAGCAGTCCCGCCTCGGCAGCGACCTGCCACTCGTCCTCGGTGGGCAGGCGCAGCCCGGCCCACGTCGCGTACGCCCGCGCGTCGGCCAACTCGACCCCGGTCACCGGGGCGTCGGCCGGGCCGGAGCCGGCGGTGAACCGCTCCGGGCGCACCGGAACGTAGCCGGTGGCGCGCAGGAACTCGGCGTACTCGCCGTGGGTGACCTCGTGCACGGCGATGGCGAACCGGCCGAGCCGCACACTGCGCCGCAGCGTGCCGCTGTGGTGCAGCCGAGGCGGCAGCGGCTTCCACTCGTCGACGTAGGGCGCCTCGCCGTACAGCCCGGTCTCCCGTACCCGGTGCCGGACGACCAGCTCGTGCCGGCCGCCCTCGACGGCGACCAGGCCCGGCGGCACCTGCGCTAGCGGCGTCCACGGCGTACGGACGCGCACCGCGGCTCGGGCCGGGAAGGACGGGTCGCCGGTCGGCGGCTCGTGCCGGTGCGCGGAGGCGAGTCCGCGCGCCACGGCCGCGATCGCGCCGGCCGGGAGTGGGCCACCCACCGCCAGTCGACCGTCGGCGGTCTCGGTGACTGTCAACTCGGCACCGGTGACCAGGTCGACGAAGTGTCGGCCGGCGCTCGGGTCGGTGACCAGCCACGGGCCGTCGTGGTCCGCGCCCCGGTTCACCACCGTCCACAGCGGCTCGTCGTCGTGCGTCCAGCGGGACGCGTACACCTGGCCGTCGCCGGGATGGTCGGCGAGCGGCACCCAGTCCTCGGCGCGCAACCACGCCGCGTGGCTGGCCTGCACCCGGCGCATCGCCCGCAGCACCGCGCGGTCCCGCTCGTTCCAGCCGACCCAGACGCCGAAGACGCTTTCCCAGACCAGCACGCCGACGCCGTTGAGCCAGGCGGAGTGCAGCTCGTCGAGGTGGTCGCGGTGCCAGCGCCGGGTGTGGTGCAGCACGTGCCGTCGCTCGAACCACTTCGCCCGCAGCACGCCGGGCACCTCGGAGTCGGCGAACCACTGCGCCCAGGACATCGCGTGGTCGGCGATGCGGGCCAGCGGCACCCGACTCTCGCCCTCCAGGACCATGCCGGGGCGCACCGTGTCCAGCGCGGCGCGCAGCTCCCCGGCACCCTCCTTGAGGGTGTCCAGGAAGACCCCGTCGACGCCGAGCTTGCCGGCCAGCGTGGCGACCTCCTCGGCGTCGCTGCCCGGCTCGCGCCGGGTGCCGGTGTCCCACGGGTTGTAGTCGACGAAGACCTTCACCCCACGTTGCTGGAAGGCGCGCACCACCTCGGGCAGCTCCGGTACGTCCCGGTACCAGTCGAACTGGTTGCGGTCGTCGAGGCCGATCACCGGGTACGCGTGCCAGAGCACCACCCCGTCGAAGCCGCCGAAGTCCCGCCCGGCCGCGTCGAGGAACTCGTCGACGGTGAAGACGCCGCGTTCGTGGTCGTAGAGCGTCTCGTCCCAGAGCCAGGCCAGGCAGATGCTGAAGCAGTCACCGGCGATTTCGTCGTAGTGCTCGCCGCCGTAGCCGATCCGGTGCCGGGCGTCGACGCGCCACCGGGCGATCTGCTCCCGCCAGGCCGGCCAGTCGGCCCTGTCGGTCGGGGCGGCGAAGATCTTCGCCTCGTCCAGGGTGCTCAGGTCGGCGTGCCCGCCCAACGGCACCTCGGTCGGCCGGTCGATCGGGCGCGGGACGTACGGGTTGAAGCTCACTGTGCACCTCGGTAGGTCGCGTCGTAGAGGGCGTCGATGGCCGGCCGGTCGGGCAGGGCGGTGGACGCTCCGGGCCGCTGGGCGCAGGCCGCGCCGGCGGCACAGGCCCAGCGCAGGCTGGCGGTGACGGTGTCCTCGCTGCTGGCGCCGCCGCGTTCGGCCCAGCCCACGGCGAGCGCGCCGGTGAACGCGTCACCGGCGGCGGTGGTGTCCACCGCGTCGATCTGGGGCGCCGGGACCGCGAGACGCAGGCCGTGTCGATCGGCGTACGCGGCCCCGCGCGCGCCGAGGGTGAGCACCACCCGGGGCACCAGCTTCAGCAGGGCGTCGAGCAGCACCGGTGGGTCGTCGGAGGCGACCTCGGCGACGACGGCCGCCTCGTGCTCGTTGACCACCAGCACGTCGACGAGATCGAGCAGTGCGCTGGGCAGCGCGGCGGCGGGTGCGGCGTTCAGCACCACTGTGGTGCCGTCGGCCCGGGCCCAGTGCGCCGCCTGGAGCACCGCGGTCAGCGGCACCTCCAGTTGCAGGAGCAACACGTCGGCAGCCGCGATCGTCGCCCGGTCGTCAGCGTCTAGCTCGGTCAGCGTGCCGTTGGCGCCGGGCGCGACCAGGATGAAGTTCTCCGCGTCCCGGTCGACGGCGATCAACGCGACACCGGAGGGGCCGGCGGCGGTCCGCAGGCCACTGACGTCCACTCCCGCGTCGACGAGACTGGCCCGCATCCGGGTACCGAACTCGTCGTCGCCGACCGCTCCCACGAAGTCGCAGGCCGCGCCGGCCCGGGCGGCGGCGACGGCCTGGTTGGCGCCCTTGCCGCCGGGTACGGTCCGGAAGTTCTCGCCGAGCACCGTCTCACCAGGGCGGGGCAGCCGCGACGCCGTGACCACCAGGTCCAGGTTGCTGCTGCCCACCACCGCCACCCGCGCGCTCATGCCACGCTCCCTTCCGTCGGCGGCTGCGCCAGGGCGAGGGTCCGCTCGGCCAGCTCGTCGAAGCCGATCCCGTCGAAGCCGCCAATGCTGCTGGCCAGCCGGTTGTGCAGCGGGGCGACCCAACGCGGCGGCAGCCCGGACGCGCCGGTGAGCGCTCCGGTCACCGCGCCGACTGTCGCGCCGGTCGAGTCGGTGTCCCAGCCGCCGCTGACCACAGCGGTGATCGACCGTTCCAGGTCCCCCCGCCCGTACGCCAGGGCGGCGGCCACCAGCGCGGCGTTGTTGCGGACGTGCACCCAGTGCAGGTGGCCGTGTCGTGCGTACAGCTCGTCGACCACGCGTTCCCAGTCGTCGGTGCCCGCGCCGAGGGCGCGTGCCTCCCGGACGGTGGCGGCGAACCGGCTAGCCGGCGGCAGCACCGCCTCGGCGGCGTCCAGCACCTCGTCCACTGTGTCGGCCACCGGCGCGGCGGCGGCCAGCGCCGCCGCCCAGAGCGCGCCGTGCACCCCACCTCGGACGTGGCTGACCGTCGCGTCCCGCACCGCCAGCTCGGCCGCGCGGTCCGGCCGGCCGGGGTTGACCCAGCCGTACACGTCGCTGCGGATCTGCGCGCCGATCCACTCCCGGAACGGGTTGTGCCGGCGGGCGCTCTGCGGCGGCGGGTACCCGAGCAGCAGGTTGCGATACGCCACCCGCTCGGCGGTGAAGACCCGCCCGCCGGGCAGCCAGTCCAGCCACGCCTGCGCCACGTCGGCGCTGGTGAAGCCCCGACCGTGCGTCTCCAGCACGCGCAGCGCCAGCAACGCGTAGTTCAGGTCGTCGTCCTCGGGCATCCCGTCGATGTTCTCGGCGAGGCTGGTCGGCGCGCTGCGCCGGTTCCACGGCCAGCGGGCGGCCACCTCGACCGGGAGTCCCTTCGCGGTGAACCAGTCGCGCAGTGGCCACCGGTCGGTCGCGGTGAGGATCTCCCGGATGCCCTCGCGGGGAATCTTCTCCACCGGCTTGCCGAGCAGGCAGCCGACCGCCCGGCCGAGCCACCCGCCGTGCAGCCTGTCGTACGCCGCCTCGGTCGGCAGCGACCAGCTGGTCGGCCATCCGGCGCGCAGCGTGGCCAGGTCGTCGGCCTCGTCGGCGGTGTCGACGGCGGGCACCGCGTCGGCGGCGTCCAGCAGCTCCGTGGCGAGGGCCCGCAGTTGCGGCGACGCCGGGGTCGCCGACGCCCCACTGACCGGTGGGGTCAGGTCCCCGCCGGCCGCCGTCCACCGCTGGGCGATCGCGGCGACGTCGCGCCCCTCGTCCCGGCTGGCCGCCAGCTCGTGCGGCAGGAGGTCCTCGGGCTGAACCCAGGTGATTCTCACCGGGTCTCGCCCCCAACCCCCCGGGTGGCACCGACGGCCAGCCCGGCGAACCGCTCCGCCCGGCGGGCGAACCGGGCCTGGTCGCGTTCGAAGACCTCGCCGGCCACCGCGGCCAGGACCCGGGCCGGCTCCACCAGGTCGGTCCTGGAGGCGGTGGCGACCACGTCGGACCACTCCGCCGGCACCGCGTCGGCGCCACCGAGAGCCCCGGCGATGGCGGCGGCCATGGTGGCTGTGGAGTCCGCGTCCCGGCCGTAGTTGACCGAGCCGAGCACCGCGGCCCGGAAGTCGCCGCCGGCCACCACGAGCATGCCGAGAGCCACCGGCAGCTCCTCGATGGCGTGCAGGCGACTGGGCCGCCGCGCGCCGAGGCCGGGGCTGCGGTACTCCTCCCCCACCGTGTCGTAGGGGGCGACCGCGGCCCGCAGCGCCGGGATGGCCTGCTTCCAGTCGTGGTGGCCTCGGGCCTCCTTGACCACCGCGTCGATGGCCGCGCGGGTGCCATCGCGGGCCAGGTCCAGCGCCGCCGCCACGACGTCCTCGACGCCCGCGCCGGGGGTCGCGGCCGCCGCGACCGAGGCCGCGAACACGGCGGCGGCCTCCCGCCCGTAGCTGTGCTGGTGCGCGCCGGCGATCTCCACCGCCTCGGCGTACGCCCCGGCCGGGTCGCCCGCGTTGACGATGCCGACCGGGGCCATGTACATGGCCGCGCCACAGTTGACGATGTTGCCGACCCCGGCCTCGCGCGGGTCCGCGTGGGCGTGGTGCAGTCGGGTGACCAGCCACCGTTCGGCGGCCGCGAGCCGGTGGAAGGTCACCCCGTCGCGCTCCAGGTCGGGGATGTACACCACCCGCTCGATCAGGTCGGGAACCAGCAGCTCCACCACGTCGTACGCGTCGAGGTGGTCCCGTTTGGCCGCGTACGCGCGGACCAGGGCGTGGGTCATCAACGTGTCGTCGGTGATGTGCCCGTCGCCCTTGTGGTACGGCGCGAGGGGTCGTGCGGTGGCCCAGTCGGCGTGGTACGGGGGCACGATGCCCTCGACCCAGCCGCCGAAGCGGGTGCGGATCTGCTCGGGCAGCGCCGTCTCGGTGGCGCCACCCAGGGCGTCTCCGACCGCGGCGCCGACCAGGCAACCGACCGATGTGTCGAGCAAGAGTGACATGTCGTTACCTCAGAACCTGCTTGCCACCGTCGACCAGCTGCGTGCCGAGCTGATCGAGGGTGATCTTGTTGGCGAAGTACTGCTGGAGGGCCGGGGTGGCGTACTTGGTCTTCCACTCCGGGTAGCCGTCGGCCTGCTGGAACGGGGCGACGGTCAGGTCCGTGGCGCTGTCCGCGGCGACGTCCCAGCCCTGCTTGCCGGCGGTGAGCTTGACCAGATCCTCGTTGGCCTGCTTGCCGGTCGGCACCAACCAGTCACCCTTGGCCAGGGCTGCCATGTTGGTCGGGTTCAGGAAGTACTCCAGGAACTGCGCGGCCTGCTTCTTGTGCTTGCTGTCCTCGGAGATCGACAGCGTCTGCGGGTTAGCGGCCTGCTTGGTGGAGAGCCCCTTGATCGGGGGCACTGTGACCCACTCGAAGCCGGCTGGCGCCTGCTCGACCATCTGCTGGCGCAGCGACACCGAGCCGGGCAGCATCGCGTACTTGCCGCCGAAGAAGCCGGGCAGGGTGTCCGCGCCGCTCATGCCGAGTGCCTCCGGGGAGGCGGACTTGGCGGTGTAGAGCATGTCGTGGATCCGCTTCGGGATCTCCTTCTCGGCGTCGCCGACCTTCACCTCGGTGCGGCCACCGTCGCCGTAGAAGAACGTGCCGTCGTAGTTGAGCGCGAGGTTCAGCACCCGGTTGGTCGGCGACTTCAGCGCCCAGGCCGCGCCGTACTGGCCGGGCTTGGTGAGCTTCTGCGCGTTGGCCTGGAACTCGTCCCAGGTCCAGCCGCCGTCGGCCGGCGGCACGGCGACACCGGCGGCGTCGAGCAGCTTCTTGTTGGCGATGACGACCTGCGACTCCAGCAGGAACGGCACACCGGTGACCTTGCCGTCGACGGTCGCGGTGTCCCAGATGCCCTTGTCGATCTGCCCCTTCAGGTCGTCCGAGACCAGGTCGGAGAGGTCGGCCAGGTAGCCCTGCTTGCTGAACTCGCCGATCGAGGACGCCTCGTAGTGCACGATGTCCGGCGCGTCGCCGCCCTCGAACGAGGTGAGCAGTTGGTCGTGCACCGAGTTCCAGTCACCCTGGACGTACTCGACCTGGATGTCCGGGTGCTCGGCGTTCCACTTGGCGACCAGATCCTTGTTGACCTGCAGAGACTCCTTCTGCCAGGCGAGGCTGAGGAAACGCAGCTTGGCCGGGCCGGAGGTGGCCTCGTCGTCGCCGCCGGCACCGCACGCGGTGAGCGCGCCGAGGCCGATGACCGTGACCGCGGCGGCCGCCGCGAGTCGACGGAATCGGGTACGGAGCATGGGGGATTACCTCCTTGGTGGTGGTGGTTGGGGGGACGGTTCAGCCCTTGACCGCGCCCGCGAGCGACCCGGACGAGAGCCGGCGCTGCATGAACGCGAAGAAGATCAGGCTGGGCAGCGTGGCCAGCAGTGAGCCGGCGGCCAGGGGTCCCAGGCGGGCGGTGCCCTCGATGCCGACGAACCGGGCCAGCGCCACCGGCAGGGTGGCCAGCTCCGGGGTCTTGATCAGCACCAGTGCGAAGAAGAACTCGTTCCAGGCCGAGATGAACGAGAACAGCGCTGTCGCGACCAGGCCCGGAGCGAGCAGCGGGAAGACCACCCGTCGCAGGACCTGCACCCGGGTCGCGCCGTCGACCGAGGCGGCCTCCTCCAGCTCCCTGGGGATGTTGCGGACGAAGCCCTGCAGCATCCACAGCGCGAACGGCAAAGCCCAGACCACGTAGATCAGCACCAGCCCGGCGTGCGTGTTGGCCAGGCCGACCTGCCGCAGCACCAGGAAGATCGGGATGATCAGCAGCACGAACGGGAAGAGCTGGGACAGCAGCACCCAGCCCAGCGCGGCGGTGCCGAGCTTGGAGCGGAACCGGGCGAGGGCGTACGACGCCGGCATGGCGATCAGCACGGTCAGCACCGCCGAGGCGAGGGAGACCTGGAGGCTGTTGAGCGCCGCCCGGCCCAGCTCCTGCTCGGTGAACGCCTGCACGAAGTTCTGCACTGTCGGGTTGTCGGGGATCAACGTCGGGTGCAGGCGTACCAGTTCGCGCGGCGGTTTGAACGCCGTGGAGAGCAGCCAGACCAGCGGGAACCCGAGGAAGATCAGGTAGCCGGCGAGCGCCAGGTACTGCAGCGTCCGGCTCGTGCGGCTCGGTTTTCCGAACATGTCAGTTCGCCTCCCTGAGCCGGCGACGGAGATAGACAGCGAGCAACGCGATGATGATCACGACCATGACGTTGCCAAGCGCCGCCGCGTAGCCGTAGTTGCCGTAGCGGAACGCCTCCTCGTACGCGAACAGCATCGGCAGCATCGTCTTGCCGCCCGGTCCACCGGCGGTGAGCACGTAGACCAGGCCGAACGAGTTGAAGTTCCAGATGAAGTCCAGCGAGGTGATCGCCACGATCACCGGCGCCAGCGCGGGCAACGTGACGTGCCGGAACCGGTGCCAGGTGCTGGCTCCGTCCACCGCCGCCGCCTCGTGCAGCTCGCGACCCACGCCCTGCAAGCCGGCGAGCAGGACGACTGTGGTCTGCGGCATGCCCGCCCAGACTCCGACGATGATCACCGCGGGCAGGGCGGTGCTGAAGTCGCCCAGCCAGTTCGTCCGCAGTCCGTCGGCGCCGATGCGGTGGAAGAACTCGTTGATCAGGCCGGCGTCGGGGTGGTAGACGAGCTTCCACAGGATGCCGACCACGACGGGCGGCATCGCCCACGGCACGACGGCCAGCACCCGCGCCACACCTCGGAACCGCAGTTGCTGGTTGAGCAGCAGCGCCAGCCCGAGGGCGAGCAGGAACTGCAACACCGTCACCCCGACCGCCCAGAGCAGGCCGATCTTGAACGAGTTCCAGAACAGCTCGTCGCCGAGGAGGTCGCGGTAGTTGGCCAGGCCGGTGAAGCTGACCTCGACGTTGCGACCGGCCCGGGCGTCGGTGAAGCCGAGGTAGATGCCGCGCAACAGCGGGAACACCGACAGCACCAGGATCGGCAGCAGCGACGGCAGCAACAGAAGGTAGATGGTGGTGCGGTCGGAGCGGAACCGGTTCGGCCGGCGGGCCGGCTCGGCCCGCTCGACGTCCGGTCGCTCGGCCAGGGTGGTCATGCGGTCACCCCTTCGCTGGACGGGTGGGTGGTCGGTGGGCCTGCCGGGCCGGTGGCAGGTCGAGGGCCCGGCAGAGTCGCGGCGCTGGACGCGCGTACGACGAGACTTGGCGGCACCTGCTCGCGCCGTGGCGGCAAAGTGGCGTCGGCAATGCGTTGCAGGAGCAGTTCGGCGGCTCGGCGACCACGCTCGGCCGAGCCGAGCGAGACGCTGGAGAGCTGGGGAAACATCATCCGGGCCAGCTCGGTGTCGTCCATGCCGACCAGGGCGACGTCCTGTGGCACCCGACGACCGGCGACCAGCAGGGCGTGCAGTGCGCCGACCGCGATGAGGTCGTTGGCGCAGACCAGGGCGTCCGGGTCGGCGCGGGCGAGCAGTCGCTCGGTGGCGGCGCGGCCGGCCGCGTACTGGAAGTCGCCGACCTCGATCAGCTCGTCGTCGAGTCCGATGCCGTGTCGGGCCAGGGCGGCCCGGAATCCGGCGTCGCGGGCGGCGCCCGGGACGGTGTCGAGCGGGCCGTTGACGAAGCCGATCCGCCGTCGACCGGTGGCGACGAGATGGTCCACTGCCAGCGCCACACCGTGCCGGGAGTCGGTACGCACATTGTCGATCGGAGCGTCCGCGTCGAGCTGGCCGACGACCACCACCGGCACCGGACTGTCCACCAGCGCGGTGAGGTGGTCGTTGGTGACCCGGATCGGTGAGACGATCATTCCGTCCACGTAGCGGTTGGCCAGTCGGCGCAGCAGAGCGGTCTCGTTGTCGATCCGCCCGCCGGTGGCGTGCACCAGCAGTTGCCGCCCGGAGGACGCGACCACGGCCTCGATGGCCCGCATCATCTCCACGTAGACCGGGTTGCCGATGTCCTCCACCGCGAGCGCGATCAGGCCGGTGCGCTGGGACTGCAACGACCTGGCGATCGCGTTGGGCACGTAGCCCACCTCGGCGGCCGCCTCGCGAACCTTGCGGATCGTCTCGGGGCTGCCGCCGACGCCGTTGAGCACCCGCGAGGCGGACGCGATGGAGACGCCGGCGCGGGCGGCGACGGTGTGCACCGTGGGCCGACCGTCCGCCGGTTCCTGTAAACGTTTACGACCCACGTCCGGCACCTCCACCCGATAGCTGTAAACGTTTCCGGGGAGTCTGCTCCGTAGGCGGCGGAGAGGTCAACCCCCCGTTACGAAAACGTTTCCAACCCCCCGTACCAGCGAACCCACCCCCGCCCCCACCCCGTTGATCATGAAGTTATTGCCACGACACGCCGCAGCGGAGGGCAACAACTTCATGATCAACCGTTCAGGTGGGAGCCAGCGGGAGGGGTAGCTCTCGGGCTGGCCAGCGGGAGCGGAGTCTGCGGTCATGGCTGGCCACGACGATGGCACCTGGGCCGACGCCCAGGGCGTCCTCCAACTCGTCGCAGAGCGTCGGCGAGAGGTGGTTGGTGGGCTCGTCGAGCAGGAGCAGCTCCGGCGGATCGGCGACGAGCACCGCCAGGGCGAGCCGACGGCGCTGTCCCACCGACAGGTCGGCCACCGGGCGGTCGAGGTCCGCCGGGGCGAGCAGCCCGAGGGACGACAGCGGTACGACATCGGCTCGCTCCACGCCGACGGCCGCGTCGAAGACCTGCCGGGCCGTCCGCCGCGCGTCAGCGAAGACGGTGTCCTGGGCGAGCAGGCCGACCCGCAGCTCCGGTCGTCGCCAGAGCGTTCCGGCACCGACCAGGTGACCGGCGAGCACGGCGAGCAGAGTCGACTTGCCGGTGCCGTTGGGGCCGGTCACCAACAGCCGGTCGCGGGACCTGAGCACCAGGTGCGCCACCCGCAGTCGGCCGGGAACCTCCAGCCGGTCCGCCGTGACGATGACCCCGTCACTGTCGCCGATCGCGAGCGCCGGCGCGTGGAAGCGCAACGGCTCCGGCGGCACCGGAACGGGGTCGCGCTCGATCGTCTCCAGTCGACGGGCGGCGTCGCGGACGCGACGGGAGATCTGGTTCTGCACGCGGCCGGCGGTGTGCCCGTACCCCATCTTCTCGCTGTCGCGCGGGCCCCGGCCGTGGGCGACCTGGTGCCCAGTCACGGCGGCGGCCTCGCGCAGCTCGGCGAGGAGCGCCTGCTCGTCGTCGTAGCGCCGTCGCCACCGTTGCGCCTCGGCCCGCTTCGCCGTCAGGTACGCGGTGTAGCCGCCGCCGAAGCGGACCGGCCCGTCGACCGCCGGGTCCAGGTCGACGAGATCGGTGCAGACCGCGTCCAGGAAGGCCCGGTCGTGACTGGCGACCACTACCACCCCCGGCATGGCACGAAGCTGGTCCTCGCAGAACGCCGCCGCCGCGTCGTCGAGGTGGTTGGTGGGCTCGTCGAGCAGCAGCGCGCTCGGCCGGCGGACCAGCATCGCCGCGAGGGCGAGCCGGCCACGTTGCCCGCCGGAGAGCGCGCCCACCACGCGGTCGTGGGGCAGCCCGCCGAGACCGAGGCCGTCGAGGATCGTGCGGGCACGCCGGTCGGCGTCCCAGGCGTCGCGGTCCTGTGCCCGTTCCAGCACCTCGCCGTACGCGGCCAGCAGCCGGTCGTGCTGCTCAGTGCCCTGCGGCGAGTCGGCGAGCGCGACGCCGATCCGGTCCAGCTCGGCGAGGTCGGCACGGGCCTCGCGCAGCGCGTCGTCGAGAACGGCGGCGATGGTGGTCGATGCCCGCAACGGCAGTTCCTGGTGCAGGAAGCCGACGTCCGGTGGGCGCGTGACGGTGCCGGAGTCGGGTACGTCGACGCCGGCCAGGACCCGCAGCAGTGTCGTCTTGCCGGTGCCGTTCTCACCGATCAGGCCGATCCGGTGGCCGGGCGCGGCGGTCAGGGAGACGCCGTCGAGCACCCGGCGGTCGCCGCGGACCCGCACGAGGTCCTGGGCGATGAGAGCAGGTCGAACAGACATGGGGAACCTCGGAGACGACGATCCGGGGCGCACATCGGCACCCCGATGGAAGCAGGGCATGACGACGGAGGCCGCGGCGACACGGGCGCGATCACGCGCTCGTCGGCGGCCGGTCCGGGTGCTCACCCGGAGATGTCGTCGTCACCTGCCACGTCTGCTCCGATCTCCGAAAACTCGGGCGCAAGGATAACTCGGCGTCGCTGGCCCCCGCTCAGCTCCCGCCCGTCCGCGGGCCTGCCCGCAGCGAGTCGATGGTGAGGTCGAGGACGGCCTCGAGGTGGTCGATCTTTCCGGTGGAGAGCAGCAGCAGCACACCGCCCTGGATGCCGGCGAGCAGTGCCGCGGCGGCCCGGTCGGCGTCGAGGTCCGGGTCGACGTCGCCCGTCGACTGCATGTGCCGGATGCCCTCGGTGATCGCCTTCTGCCAGCGCCACATGAGCCCGGTCACGATGGCCTGCGCGCCAGGCGCTCGCCGGCCGGTCTGGCCGAGCAGACCGTTGAGGGGGCACTTCACCCCCTGGGCGAGGTACCGCTCGATCAGTCGGTCGCGCCAGGCGAGCCAGGCCGGCCAGGACGTCAGGTTGCTGAGCATCGGCTCCTGGTCGAGGAGCACCTGGTCCGCCTCGTGCTGGGCCACCGCGAGCAGCAGCCCTTCCTTCCCGTCGGGGAAGTAGTGGAAGAGCTGGCCCTTGCTGGTGCCGGTGTGGGCCATCACGTCCTCGAGGCGTACCTCGTCGACGCCGCGCTCGCGGATCTCGGCGGCGGCCCCGGCGACGATCCGCGCCCGGGTCGCCTCGCCCTTGCGGGTCAACGCCCGTGTCATGCGACCTCCTGGGTTCGGACCTGCGGGTCCAACCTATCTCGGTTTTTGGACTTGCAGGTCCATTTTTGCCGAGCAAAGGTCGGGAACGCGCGGCCCGCAGCGGGCCGACACCACGATCGGGAGGGCACCACCGTGAACCACTACTACCTGCTCGGGCGGTCCGGTCTGCGGGTGAGCCGGCTGGCGCTGGGCACCATGAACTTCGGCGTCGACGGGTTCCACGCCGCGTACGGCAAGACCGAGGAGGAGGCCGAGCCGATCTTCCGGCAGTACCTGGAGTCGGGCGGGAACTTCATCGACACGGCGGACTTCTACACCGCCGGCGAGAGCGAGAAGATCCTCGGCCGCTTGATCGACCGGGCCGGCGTCCGCGAACGACTCGTGCTCACCAGCAAGTTCACCAACACCGTCGATCCGAGCGACCCGAACGCGAGCGGCAACGGCCGCAAGCACATCATGCGGGCCGTGGAGGCTTCGCTGCGCCGGCTCGGCACCGACTACATCGACCTGTACCTGCTGCACACCTGGGACCGGATCACCCCGGTCGAGGAGGTCGTGCACACCCTCGACGACCTGGTCCGCGCGGGCAAGATCCGCTACGCCGGGCTCTCCGACGTACCGGCCTGGTACGCGGCGCGGGCGCAGAGCTACGCCGAGGCACACGGGCTGGCTCCGATGATCAACCTTCAGCTGCCGTACTCCCTGGTCAGCCGGGGCATCGAGGCGGAGTACGTAGCGATGGCCCAGACCATGGGCATGGGCCTCACCGCGTGGAGCCCGATCGCCAGCGGCTTGCTCAGCGGCAAGTACCGGCGCACCGGTGACGGCCTGAGCGGGACCGGCCGGTTGACCAACCCGGGCACCGGAGGTCGCCAGGTCAGCGCCAGCGAGTGGAAGGTCATCGAGGCTCTGGAGAGCGTCGCCGCCGACCTGGGCCGCAGCATGGCCCAGGTCGCGATCAACTGGGTCGCCACCCAGCCCGCCGTCGCCTCGGTGATCATCGGGGCGAGCAGCGCCGAACAGGTCAGCAGCAACTTCGAGGCGCTCGACGTCGAGATCCCGGCCGATGCCCGTCGCCGGCTCGACGAGGCCAGCGCGCCGGAACTCGGGGCGCCCTACGTGATGTTCACCCCGCAGTACCAGTCCTGGGTGGTGAGCCCCGGCCTCGGCATCGGCGACAAGCCGGTCGGCTACGCCCCACCGGTCTTCAACAGCGCCGCCGCCTAGAACCTCGCGCGCAGCACGCCGCCGGCCCCCAACCCCCTGCCCCGCGATCTTGCACTTGCTGTCCCGACATAAGGGGCGTCCCACTCATGTCGACAACCAAAAGTGCAAGATCGGCGGGGCGGGGCGGGGGCGGGGCGGGGCGGGGCGGGGGCGGGGGCGGGGCGGGGGCGGGGCGGCGGGGTTACCGATGGGTCGGGGCGTCGTTCGTCGGCGCTGGCTCGCCCTCGTAGAGGGCGACGTACCGTCGGCGCCACTCGTCACCGTCGGCGCCCAGGGCAGCGAGGTTGAGGGTGTTGTGTTCGACGCCAAGCGCCGCCGGCAGGGTGCACACCCGCAGCGGTATCGCGTTCGCGTCGGCGATCCGGCGCGGCACGTCGACCGCTGCCCTCAGGTTCACCACGCCGTCGAGCGGGCTGATCGCGACCGCCGCGGTCCGCAGACCGGTCCGCCGGGGCGGGTTCGGCAGGGTACGGGCGATCGTCAGGTACTGGGTGACGGCGGCGAGGGAGTATCCGCGTGACGTGACGCGGTCCCGGAGGACGCGGCGCCCGTACAGCACGATGAGCGGTTTCACCGCGTAGGCCGGCGCCTGTCGCGGGTTCGGACCGAAGAACGGCGACAGCAACAGCAGATGCCGTACGACGTTGCCCGGCACCTGGGCCAGCCAGGTGGCGAGCACGGCACCGCCGGAGATCCCCACGACGCCGACCTCGTCTCCCAGCGCCGCCGCGACGGCCCAGCCCTGCGCGGCGTACGTCGTCAGCTCACCGGCCTCGACCCGGTGGTGGGCCCGCCGGTCGACGGTCCCGTGCTGGGGCGCCCGGGGAACCCAGACGTTGTACCCACTGTCGAAGAACTTCTCGGCCAGCCCCTCGTACTGCTCGGGCGCGAGGGTGTACCCGTGCAACAGCAGCACGGCCCGGCCGGTCCGGGAGCCGTGGCTCAGCAGGCGACTACGCGACTCCGGTCGCACCTCCGGATCGGCCGTCTCGGCGGCGATCATGGCCGCGGCGGCACGGGTGGCCGTGTCGAAGTCGAGCGGTCGGGCCGGCGGAACCCGTAGCCCACGGCGGCCCACCGGCCAGAGGTAGAGCCCGGCGACCGCCGCCCCGGCAAGCGCCAACCCGCCGACGAGGAGCGCGATGATCTCCGGCATGGGCAGATGCTGACAGGGGCCGCGCTCGACGCCGGCTGAGGGGGTGCGCCCGGGTGACCGGGCGCACCCGGTCAGCTATTCCTGGCTGTTCGGCGGCGCGAAGACGACCCGGGAGCGCAACTGCCGAAAGCCGGTCCGCTCCAACTCCGCCAGCACCGCCACCCGGTGGGCGTCCACGTCGGCGATGACCTCGCGGGCACCGCCGGCGGCCAGCACCCGGACCGCCTCGGCCAGCAACTCGGGTCGGACGGCCTCGTCGAGCAGGCCGAGATAGGCGATGAGTGGAAAGCAGGCGTCGCCGGCCGTTCCGACCAGGCCCACCGGCTTACCCGCGTCCATCGCGACGCGCCATCCGTCGAGGGCGTCGCCCAGCCAGGCGAGCGGATCGGTGGCCAGGTCGACGCCGCCGACCGCTAGTGCGTTCTCGACGCCGGTCAGTACGTCCGGCTCGGCGACCCTGGCGACCAGGGCCTTGACCTCCGCGACGTCGACGGGGGCGCGGAAGTCGTACCGTCCGGAGGACGCCGGTAGGGGGGTGCCCGTCCAGGAACAGCGGAGCCGCTCCCCCCGCTCGACAAGCCCGGCGAGCCTGGCGGCCTCCATGGGCGCCCGCACCACGGCCAGCACCTCGGGCCGACGCCGCCAGTGCGCCGGCAGCGCGGCGTGGTACAGACCGGGACCGCCCAGTGCCTGGTGGGCGGCGCGCAGCAGCTCGGCGCCCACCTCCGGCTCGGCGTCCAGGTCGAACCGTTCCAACCACGGGGCACCGACGGCGCCCGGCGGGAGGACCCAGGCTGCCCGACCGACCACCCGGTCGGCACGGAGAGCGACCCAGGTGCGCTCGGGACGGTAACCGCCGCCGGCGATCCCGTCGGCGTAGGCGACCTGGCGCAGTTGCGGCAGCGGATCAGGCATGGAGTCGAACAGGTTTTCCTCGCCCGCGACGAGCGGACGGATGACCAGATCAGTCATGGGTTGGTCCTCCGGGAAGCGCGCGCCCCGGATCAGATCCGCGCGGACGCCGGAGCGCGGAGGGGGCGCAGAACATCGGACATTGTTCTGACCTCCTTCCAGCTCGACGGCGTGCCCGACGACCATACGCGCAGGGGTCGCCGGCTCGCAACGGATCGTCACAGCGTCGGGTTGGTCTCCGCCCCACGCTTGTGCGCACGCTGGTCGTACACGGTGATGCCGGCCAGGATCACCGCCGCGACGGCCGCCACGGCGACCGGCGGGAGCAGCACCATCGGCGGAGCCGCCACGGCGAGCGCCACCGCGCCGTAGTACAGCGCCCGACATCGTGGCGCGGATCGGTCCTCCCGCTCCAGGGCGCTCCGCCCGATCAGGAACAGCACCGGGCCGCCGAAGATGATGGCCACCAGAGCCCAGTCGATCGGCGGGTGCGGATCCTCGATGACCTGACCGAAGCCGACGGCGGTGCAGATGATGCCACCGACGATCAGCAGCAGGCTGTAGCTCGCCCACCGGGACAACTGGATCCCCTCCCCGCTCGGGGTCGAGGCATGGCCGGACCTGACGTGGTAGAAGTAGATCCGCCAGAACGAGACGACCACCACGAACGAGGCGACGAGGACGATGGTTCCCTCGGTGGTGAAGCCCGGGAAGCTGACCGCGGCGCCGGCTTCGAGCACCACCTCGGCGAGAGCGATCATGAAGAACTGGTTGTACCGCTCGGCGAGATGCTCCTGCGAGACGGTGACCCTCAGGCTGTTCAGCTGTCTCCGGCCTATTCGGGGAAGGGGGTAGGTGGTGGCGGCGCCGATCATCTCGATGGCGAGGGCGATGGTCCAGAAGATGCCTCGACCGAGACCGCCGCTGATGCCGCCACTGATCCAGAGCACGCTGGACGCCAGGTGCCAGGTCAGCACCCGGAGCGAGAACGTGTGCGCCGGGTGGCCCCGCAGGGCGAACGCCAGGAAGAGCGGTCGGCCGACCTGGATGACGACGTAGGTGCAGGCGAAGACGACGCCGCGTTGGCCGAAGGCCTGCGGCAACGTGACGGCCAGCACCAGCGTGCCGAACATCGTCGCCAGCAGCACTGCCTGCAGATCGGGACGTCGGGGGTCGTAGGTGCTCGCCAGCAGGGCGTTGAGCGACCAGATCATCCACATCGCCGTGAAGAACAGGACGGTCTGGCCGGCCTCGGACAGCAGTGTGTGCCGGACGATGGTCAGGTCGTCCGCGACCCGCCCGGCGAGGCGGGCCAGCGCGAAGACGTAGACGATGTCGAAGAGCAGTTCCAGGACGGTCGCCGAGCGAGGACTCTTGCTTTCCCCAAGCCCACGAAAGAACTCGGTGCGCGTCAGCACGGACGGCGAGACAGCTCAGCCGGCCAGGGCCGCCGGCACGGGCACACCACTGTGGTGACCCTGTTCCGCTGCCATCGTCCCCGAGCCTCCCTCGCCGACCGGCCCCGCTTGATCCCTATCTGCGTATTTTATCCATCTTCATCGGGTCTCCGTCGCTGATGGCGGATACCGGATCGGCGGTACGCCGGATCATCTGTGCCGTCACCCTGCGGTACGAGCCAGGGTCGACGGGGAACAGCCACTGCCGTGCCCGGGTCAGCGGGCCGACGTTGAGCCCCAACTCGTCGAGCACCTCGTCGACGTTGTGCATCGAGAACGGGATTATGTTCGTGCCGCGAGCGTGCCGTCCGTTGGTGCGCTTCGCCATCCAGAACAGCCGGGCGCGCACCTCGTCGCGCATCCGGACCTCGGTCGGCAGCGTGAGACCACCCCGCAGGTACGCGGCCGTCCAGACCGCCGCCATCTCCGCGCTGAGCGGGCTGAAGAACGACGAGTTGTAGCCGGCGAACGTCAGCCTCGGCACGCCGATCGGCAGGATCTGCCGGTAGAGCATGAAGTTGCCGGCGTCGTCCTGGAGCCGGGCGTGCAACGCGTCGTCGAAGAACGGCACGTGCTGGCGGAAGCCGGTGCCACAGATCACCAGGTCGGCGGGGAGCACCGTGCCGTCGGCCAGTCGGGCGGCGGGCCGGCCACCGTCGACCAGCAACTCGGTGATCACCTGCTCCCGGTGCACGGCGATGCGGCCGTCGGTGACCCGCTCGAAGAAGCCCTCGGTGGCGAGGCTGACAGTGCTGCGGGCGATGTCCTCGAAGCTGCCCTTGGGCACGAGACCCAGCTCGCGCAGGTTGAACTGCCGGGTCGCTACCGAGCCGACGCTGTCGACCATGCGTTGGCGCAGACCGTTCCCCGGGCCGTGCAGGAACCGCTCGAAGCCCCTCAGGTGCAGGTAGCGGAAGAGCGCCTCACCCATCCGGGTGAGCAGCAGGTACTTGTAGTTGAGCGCACCGCCGAGCTTGCGGGGCATCTTCCAGAGCAGCTCGCGCGCCACCACATGGGTCTGGGCGGCGACCTCGCTCACCGGGACCGCCACGTCGCAGGACGACTTGCCGTACCCGACCACGAGGACGTTCTTACCCCGGGCCGCCTCGATGTCGTGGAACTCCCCCGTCGCCAGGACGCGCCCTCCGGCGGCGGTGAAGCTCGCCTGCCCGTCGAAGGACGGAACGAACGGGTCGCAGAAGATGCCATTGGCGACGATCAGGTGGTCGTACCGTTCCACGGTCAGCGGGGCCTGGGCGCCCGCCGGCCGCGAGGTCACCAGCCACCCGGTCTCGTCGTTGACCAACTCGGCCGAGGCGACCTCCGTGGACAGGCGCAGCGCGCTGGCCAGCCCGAACTTCTCCACGTAGCTCTCCAGGTACCGCTGGACCTGTTCTCCCGACGGCCACTGCGGGTAGTCGGCGGGCATCGGCAGGTCGGAGAGGTGGTAGGTGCCCTTGTCGTTCTGGGTGTGCAGGCCGGGGTATCGCCGGGTGCGGCTCCACACCCCGCCGACGTCGGGCGCGCGCTCGAACACTGTGACGTCGAATCCGCTCTGCCGCAGCACCTTCGCTGCGCTCACACCGGCGAATCCGGCACCCACGACGGCGATCCTCATGGTCTCCTCCGAAGAACGAACGAACGAACGGCGCCGGCGCTGACCGCCCGCGGTGGTCGCACGCTAGCGAGCAGACCGGGAAGGTCGCTATCCGCTCGACGCGGACGCTGTCCGCGGTACGCGACAGCACCCTTTTCCTGTCGGGTCGACGGCTTTCGGGTCTGGTCCGGCCCGGTCACGCCTTACGGTCAGCGCGACGGGACGCCCGGGAGGTGTCGGATGGATGCGGTGACGGTCCGGACGGACGACGTCGACCGGGCTCGCGCCGAGGTGGGTCGGGTCTTCTGTCCACACCGGCTCACCCCGCAGGCGGGTGTGCACAGCGTGCGACTGCGGATGGCGGCTCGCCGGGCGGGCGGGGTGGGCGTCATCGACCTGGACTACGGGCAGGCGGTGCGCATCCAACCGCCCGCGCTGGAGAGCTTCTACCTCGTCCAGATCCCCAGCGCCGGCAGCACGATGGTCCACCATGCCGGTCACAGCGTGACCTCGACCCGCGACGTCGCCTCGGTGCTGTCCCCGTACGACTCCTCGGACATGCGGTGGTCCGAGGGATCGCCCCACCGAATCTTCTACGCCGACCGGCGGGCCGTCGACCGGGAACTGGCCCGCCTGCTGGGCCACCCGGTGGACGACCCGGTCCGCCTCGACGTCGGCATGCTCATGACCACGCCGACCGCGCGGGCGTGGGCACGCGGGGTGGCGTTCCTCGCCGACGAGCTGTCCCAGCCGGCGGACGCGTCCCTGTTCGACCACCCGCAGGTAGCCGCCCGTTTCGAACAGGGGCTCATCGGCAAGCTGTTGCTGGCCCATCAGCACAGCCACTCCCACCTGCTGTCCGAGCCGGGCCAGCACGCCCACCCCGGGCGTCTCGTCCGCCGGGCCTGCGCCCTGATCTCCGAACACCACGGGGAGGCACTGACCGTGGGTGACGTCGCCGAGGCGCTACGGGTGAGCGTACGAACACTGCAGGACTGCTTCCGCCGTGAGTTGCAGACCACCCCGACCGCGTACCTGCGGGCCTGCCGGCTCGACGCGGCGCACCGCACGCTCCGCTCGGCCGCGCCGGGGGCGTCCGTGACGACGGTTGCCCTGCACCATGGCTTCGTGCACCTCGGCCGGTTCGCGACCGAGTACCGGAAGCGGTTCGGGGAGTCACCGTCGGCGACGCTGAGGCACTGACCGGGCCGTCCCGCGTCGTACCGTCCCGGCCGCGTGCTGGGCAGGACCCCGACGGTACGACCTGCGGGCGTCAGGTCAGCCGACCGACCCCGGCGCCCGCGGTCTCGGGCTGGCCGGAGTTGACGAAACTGTTATCCGGCTACCGCCGGCGAGTCTCCTGAGGTGAGGCGTTGGCGGGTTCCCCCGCCACCGCAGCATGGAACAGTGCTGCGACCACACACGAGGGAGTCGAGACGATGCGCGCAACCGGCCAGGGCGAAGCGGACGCCGCGAGGGGAAACCGGGGCGTCCACGCGGAAGCCCGACGTGGGATGCTCGGCCGCCTCCCGATCGGCGCGAGGCGTCTGCTGTGGCCGCTCCTCGTGGCCGCCGTGGTCGCCGTACTGGTGACCGGTGTGATCGTCGTGGTGCAGCCCACCGGGCCGACGCCCGCCCCGGCGGCGACGCAGGCGCTCGACGCGCCGCCACCCACGAGCCCGCAACCCGGCGAACAACCCACCACGACCACGCCCACCGCCACGCCGAGCCCGGCGGGGGCGTCACCGACGCCGCCGCCGACGGCGAAGCCGACAACGGGACGTCCGGTCGCCCCGGCAGCCCCGGTGGCGACCTCGAAACGCAAGGGCGTCGGGGTGTGGACCTTCGACGGCGTCAGCCAGGCGCTGGCCAACTCCGGGGCGAGTTGGTACTACACCTGGGACGTGGCCCACTCGGGCGTCACCAGCCCGAAGGGCGCCGAGTTCGTCCCGATGATCTGGGGGGCGAAGAGCGTCACCGCCACCAACCTGCAACAGGCCAAGAAGAACGGCCGCTACCTGCTCGGGTTCAACGAGCCGGACCTGAAGGGTCAGGCGGAGATGACGGTCGAGCAGGCGTTGGAGCTGTGGCCGCAGTTGCAGGCCACCGGCCTTCCGCTGGGTAGCCCGGCGGTGGCCTGGGGCGGCGACCGGCCGGGCGAGTGGCTCGACCGGTTCATGGCCGGGGCGAAGCAGCGCGGCTACCGCGTCGACTTCATCGCCCTGCACTGGTACGGCGGCGACTTCACCACCGCCAACGCTGTCAACCAGCTCCGGTCGTACCTCCAGGCGGTGCACGACCGGTACAAGCTGCCGATCTGGCTCACCGAGTTCGCCCTGATCGACTTCTCCAACGGCGTCCGCTTCCCCAGCCAGGCACAGCAGGCCGCGTTCCTCACCGCGGCGACCCGGATGCTGGGTGGCCTGTCCTGGCTACAGCGGTACGCGTGGTTCGGCCTGCCCGCCACCGACAAGGACCAGACCGGCCTGTTCCGTACCGGCAGCAGCGCGACCGCCGTCGGCCGCGCCTACCAGGCGGCGCGCTGATCTACAGCACGTCGACGTGGTCCCGCCAGGAGTGTTGCGGCTCGTACCCCAACACCCGGCGGGCCTTGTCGATGCTGAGCAGCGTCTCGTGCTCACCCAGCTCCTTACGGACCTCGACGCCCGGGTAGACCTCGGCCAGCAGGCTGGCGCTGGACCTGCTCATGACGGTGTCGGCGTTGGCGATGACGAAGACGTCGGCACCGGGCTGGTCGTGCGCGAGAGCGCGCTCGACCGCCTGGGCGCCGTCGCGGGCGTCGATGTAGCCCCACAGGTTCCACCGGCGCAGCTGCGGGTCGGCGTCGAACGAGGGAAACGGCGCGTAGTCCTCGACGTCCATGACGTTGGAGAAGCGCAACCCCACCATGACCAGCTCCGGGTCCCACCGGCAGAAGTGCCGCGCCATCTCCTCCTCCAGGGCCTTGTTCAACGAGTACGTCGACTCGGGCCGCGGCGCGTACTCCTCGTCGACCGGCGCGTACGGCGGCGGGGTGTCGAACGGCAACCCGAGCACCGTCTCGCTGGACGCCCACACGACCCGCTTGATCCCGGCCGCACGGGCCGCGGCGAACACGTTGTACGTCGCGGCGGAGTTGTTGGCGAAGGTGGTCGCGTTCGACATCAGCCCGGGGGCCGGGATCGCCGCGAGGTGCACGACCGCGTCGACGCCGCCCGCGTGCTCGTCGGCGCCGCCGGTGAACGCCTCCACCACCTGCCCGTAGTCGGTCAGGTCGACAAGCAGGAACTCGCCGTTCACGTCGCGTGGGTCGCGGCCACCGGCCCGGTCCACAGCCAGCACGTCGACGCCCACGGCGCGCAGGTGGGCGACCACGGCACGGCCGAGCTTGCCGGTGGCGCCGGTGACGACGACACGCCTGGGCAGTGTGGATTCGCTCATGACCACATCTTCGCCGCAGGCGACGTCAGCCCGGCAGCCGGGTGGGCTCGGCCCGCCGCGCCGCGATCGCGATCCGAGCGCGATCGGGCGGGCGGGTGCGTAACGTGCAGGGGTAAACGTTGTCGCGACGAGGAGACTTCATGTCCAAGCCACCGCTTCCCGAGGCCGCGGTCGCCATGCTCCAGAAGCCGAACCCCGCCGTCATGACCACCCTTCGCAACGGTGGCCAACCGGTCTCCGCCGCCACCTGGTACCTGTGGGAGGACGGCCGGATCCTGGTGAACATGGACGAGAGCCGCCGCCGGCTGGAGCACGTCCGCAACGACCCCCGGGTGTCCCTCACCGTGCTCGACGAGGCTGGCTGGTACACCCACGTCAGCATCATCGGGCACGTCGCCGAACTGCGCCCCGACGAGGGCCTGGCGGACATCGACCGGTTGTCGAAGCACTACACGGGCAACGCGTACCCACGCCGGGAACGTGCCCGGGTCAGTGCCCTGATCGAGATCGACCGCTGGCACGGTTGGGGCGCGCAGAAGGACAACAACCAGGTCGGCTGACCGCTGCCGTCAGCCCTGTCGCCTCGACGGCTGCCGTCGGGGCGACAGGGCACCGGCCGTCAGGGCGTCAGAGCGGTGGCGGACCGGGCGCCGACGCGGGTCACCAGGAGGCCGAAGGCCGCCGCGGTGAAGAACATGACGATGCCGTAGACGGCGCCCGGGATCGCCATCTGGGTGCTGTTGAGCAGCGCCGGGCTGAGCGCGATAGTGATGGCCAGGGTGCTGTTGTGGATGCCGATCTCGAAACCGGCGGCCGTCGCGGCGCTCCGGTCGACACCGGCGAGGCGCGGCACCCCGTAGCCGATGGCGAGGCTGAGCAGGTTGAAGGCGAGCACGGCCAGGCCGACCGAGACGAAGTAGTCGGCGATGTTCTCCCGCTCGCCGAGCACCGCGCCGGCGATCACCGCGACGAGTACGACGACGGAGATGATCCGGACCGGGCGGTTCAGCCGCTCGGCCAGGTGCGGCATCCGCGCCCGGATGAGCATGCCGATCGCGACCGGGACGAGCACGATGGCGAAGACCTGGAGCACCTTGTCGAACTGCAGGCCGATGCTCCTGCCGTCGGGCAGGAAGTACGCCGCCGACAGGTTGACCAGGATCGGCAGGGTGAACACGGCGAGCACCGAGTTGATGGCGGTCAGGGTGATGTTCAGGGCCACGTGCCCGCCGAACAGGTGACTGTAGAGGTTGGCGGTGGTGCCACCCGGTGACGCGGCCAGCAGCATCATGCCGACGGCCAGCTCGGGTGCCAGGTCGAACGCGAGGACGAGGCAGAAGCAGAGCGCCGGCAGCACCAGCACCTGGCAGACCAGGGCGATGACGGCGGCTCGTGGATGGTGGGCCACCCGGCGGAAGTCCGCCATTGTCAGTCCGAGACCCAGACCGAGCATGATGATGCCGAGGGCGACGGGTAGTCCGATCAGAGTCACGGCGGAGTCCATGGCACAACATCGTTACCACCCGGTAACGCCGTCACAATCCCCCATGTGGCTGGACGGCTCTTGACCCCGGAGGGTGATCGGCTTAACTTCATCAATCAGATAAGTGTCTTTACTAATTCTGCTTGATGTCTCGTGGGAGTGTGCCGATGCGACCATTCCGCCACCGCCGTCTCACCGCCGTCGTCGCCCTGGCGACAGTGCTGGTCACCGCCGCTCCGCCCACCGCCGCCAGCGCCGGTGACAACCACCAGCGCCGCACCGGTTACCACCGGGTCGGCTACTTCACCCAGTGGGGCATCTACGGCCGAGCCTTCCCGGTCAAGAAGCTCGAAACCTCCGGGGCGGCAAGTCGCCTCACCCACCTCAACTACGCCTTCGGCAACGTCAGCGAGGATGGCCGCTGCTATGTGGACGGTGGGCCGGGTGAGGGCGACGCCTGGGCCGACTACCAGCGTCCCGTCCCGGCCGAGGAGAGCGTCGACGGTGTCGCGGACGCACCGGGCCAGGCGCTCAACGGCAACTTCGGCCAGCTCGCCAAGCTCAAGGCCAAGCACCCCAAACTGCAGGTGCTGATCTCGCTGGGCGGTTGGAGCTGGTCGACGTACTTCTCGAACGCTGCCCGCACCGACGCCTCCCGCAAGGCGTTCGTGACGTCCTGCATCGACCTCTACCTCAAGGGGAACCTGCCCGGCGGTGACGGCGCCGCCGGCGGCCCCGGTGCCGGGGCCGGCGTCTTCGACGGCATCGACCTCGACTGGGAGTGGCCCAACTGGGAGGGTGAGCCCGGCAACGTCATCCGCCCGGAGGACCGGGAGAACTTCACCAAGCTGCTCGCCGAGTTCCGCCGGCAGCTCGACGCGTACGGGCGCACGACCCGCGCGCACCACCCGCTGACCGCGTTCCTGCCGGCCAGCCCGGCCACCATGGACGCCGGCTACGAGGGCCGCAAGATCTTCAAGTACCTGGACTTCGCCACAGTGCAGGGGTACGACTTCCACGGCGGCTGGGACGCACGGGCCAACCAGCAGTCGGCGCTTCGCGTCCCGGCGGGTGCCCCGGACAACCCGGACTTCTCCGTCGAGGTGGCCATCGACGGCTGGATCGCCCGTGGCGCGCCGCGGGACAAGCTCGTTCTCGGCATCCCCTACTACGGTCGCGGCTGGACCGGCATCACCGGCGGCGGCAACGGCCTGTTCCAGCCGGCCACCGGGCCCGCGCCGGCCACCTTCGAGGCCGGGTACGAGGACTACAAGAAGTTGAAGACCCTGGCCGGTAACGGCTACACGGTGCACCGCGACGTGCGCGCAGGACACGCCTGGTTGTTCGACGGTACGACGTTGTGGACGTACGACGACCCGGCGGTCGTGTTGCAGAAGACGCTCTACATCCGACGGGCCGGCCTGGCCGGCGCCATGATCTGGTCGCTCGACGGCGACGACGACAACGCCACGCTGACCAAGACGATCGGCCTCGGCCTGACCACCTGGTAGCCGTACGTGTGCCACCCGGCCCGCCGCCGGCCGACTCCTCGGCTGGCGGCGGGCCGCCGTGTCACGCCGTCGGGCTGCTGTTACCCGACGTGCCGAGGTGGACGTCGACGTCGGCGACCCCGGTCATCTGGTCGTACGCCCTGGTCTTGAGCCGGTTGGTCTGCACCTCGCCGTCGAGCAGCGCCGCCCGCAGAGCCTCCGCGTCCGCGATCTCCTTGCTGGTCACCGCGTCGGCCGCGGTGGTCGCACCCTGCACGACCTCCAGGTGAGTGCCGTCGGTGGGCATCAGCTCGGCCCACTTGGCCAGGCAGTAGACCCGCTCCGGCACCTCCTGGCACTCGCTGGTCAGGTCCGGCATCTCGTCGCCGGTGCCGAGGTGGCTGGTGCGGAACGCACCCAGTTCGTCGACGAACGCGGCCAGTTGCTGCTCCACGGCCGGCGCGAGCCGGGTCGCCACGGCCTTGCCGAAGATCCACCGCAGCGCGGCCAGCTCCATACCGGCCCGCACCGGAAGGTAGAGCTTCGCCCAGCTGGCGTTGAGGAAGTCACTCGGGTCGCGCTCGGGGGCGCGGGCGTCACCGGCTGACCACCAGCCGGGGTACGACACGAACGAGGCGCGCTCCCAGTCGAAGACGCGGTGCCAGAACTCGATCTCCCACGCCTCGTCCCGCACACTGGCCGGGAAGTGCGCCTCGACGATCTGCGAGACCATCTCGTTGACCGGCGAGAACCCGCCGCGCAGCCGCGCCTCGAACTCGTCAGCGGCCTCCTCCGCCGCCGCCAGCGCACCGTCGCGCTTGTCCTGCCAGTCCTGCAGGTCCGTCAGATAGCCCGCTACCAGCGCGTTGTAGGCGGCGTCGTCGGCGTTCTCGGCGACCAGCGTCGGGGTACGCCGGAACGTGGCGGCGAGCTGCACGTCGGCGCCGGGACCGGCGAGCCAGCTGGCCGCGCCGACGTGGATGCGTACCCGCAGCGCCGGCTGACCGTTGGCGTCGGTGACCACCGGAACGCCGACCACCCGAGCCGCGATGCCCGACGGCGGCCGGCGGGTGATCAGGGTCAGGTTCTGCCGAATGGCCTCGATGTCGCCGTCCCACTCCCACCCGCTGTCGAAGGCGACGTCGATGTCGTAGTCGGCGCTCATGTCGCCGGTGAATCCCCACTTGTCGAGTGTGACCACCGGGGAGTAGATGGTGCGGGTCTCCACGGCGGCCGGCACGCCGGGCGCCGGGGGCACCGGCTTGACCGGCATGGTGGGCAGCGCGGCGAGAGCGTTGTCTCTGATCCGCTGGCGGCCGTCGGTGATCTTCTTGGCGAACGCCAGCGCCGGGTCCTTCACCGTCGGCGCCCAGCACACCCGGGCGCCGTAGCGTTCGTGGGCAAGCTCCAGCCGTTGCAGCACCTTGAAGTAGTGCAGAGTGATCGGCGTTGCCCGGTTGGGGTTGCGTACGGTCCGCTTCGAGGTCGACTCCATGCCGGTCTCGCTGACCAACTTGAAGTCGGTCTTGTGCTGGGTGCGGTAGCGGGCGGCGACCTTGGAGGTGGCGGTCTGACTGTCCTTGACCGCACGGCGGCTGGTCTCCTGGCTGGCCGCCGTCACGCTGCGTGTGTAGCCGATCGTGTGGCTGGCGTTGAAGGTGCCCCAGACGCCGGTCGGGCTGGTGTACTGGCCGGTGTGGCTGGCGTTGAGCCCCCAGGTGTCGGTGAGCGACTTCTGCCGCTCGAAGCCCTCCTGCAGTTCCGTGGTGAGCGCGCTGGTCAGCTCGACGTCGGTCTGCTTCTCCGTCTCGTCCTGCTCCTCCAGGGTCAGCTCACGCTTGGTGTAGGTGCGCTGCTCCAGCACCGCCTCCTCGCCGGGCGCGAGCGCCAGCGCGTAGACGTGCTCGCCGAGCGCGAAGCCCACCGGCCGGATCCGGGTCCGGTCGAGGAACGCGATGCCCACGTCGGACTGGAGCAGACCGGCGACGAACTCCGCCTCCTGGTCACCGAGGAGACTCTGGCGCCGGGCCGGCGGCTCACGGTTGGTCATGCCCGAGTCCTGCCCCGGCAGCGCCGCCTCGGCGGCGTCCATGTCGTTGGCCTTCCACAGCCCCGACAGGCCGAGTTCCTTGAGCAGGTGCGGCAGCCGGTCAGGGGAGAGCCCGCCGTACCGCATCGCCTCGATCAGCGCCTGCTTGACGTAGAACGGCAGCAGGGGCGTCTCGCCGTCGTCGAAGGTGAGCTGGACCGGCACGAAGTAGTTGGAGTAGACGTAGCGGTCGGAGTGCGCGGTGCTGAACCCCAGCGTCGCCAGGTCCGCGTCGGCGACGACGACTTCACCCATCGGTGCTCCTCTAGAGTGGCAGTTTGAACAGGGTTTGCAGGCCCTGGTACGTCATCTCGTGCGAGGTGACGAAGAACCCGGGGAACAGCTGGCTGAGGGCGGCCTGCCGAACGACGGTCTCCCGCACGGCGTGCGCCGTCAGCTCCTCCAGGCCGGCGACGACCTCAGCCGGCACCCCGCCCTTCCTGGCCCGCTGGTAGGCGTCCGCGATCGCCTCCCAGCGACCGTCGAACGCCTCGCCGAGGTCGTCGGCGACAGTGCCCCACGTCTTCTCGAAGCGCTCCAGCTTCGTCGACGCGGTCCAGTCCACGTTGGTGACCCGGGCCGCCTCCGAGTCGACCAACAGCAGGTCGCTGCGAAGCTCACCGACGGTCGTGGACGCCTTCCAGCCGAACCGCTCGGCGAGGTGGGCGGCCAACGCCTTTTCCGCGCCGGCCGCGGACGGGCTCCGGGTGAACCCGACGAGGCGCAGCAGCAGGTCCCGGTCCGGGTGGCTGAGCAGGAGCTGGGCGACCGTCTGCCGTAGCACCGCGTCGGAGCCGCGCAGGGCAGCGGCCAGCTCCGGGTTGGCCGCGCGGACCGCCTCGACGACAGTGGCGAGTGACTTCTCCGCGAACGGCTGCAACCCCGGTGAACCAGCGACCAACTGGGCGGTGTCGGCCGCCATCCGCCGGTGCACCTGTTGGCCGAGCCGCCAGGGTTGCGCCTGCCCGGCCTTGCGCAGCGCGCGGAACTCCTCGTACGCGGCGGTCTGCAACGCCCGGTTGAACACGGTGGTCAGGCGCTGCTCGAGCTGACGGGCGATGGCGGCCCGCACCGCGGCGGCCCGGATGTCGCGGGGGGCCTTGGGCGGTTTGAGCTCGCGCAGGTCCTCAACCCGCTTGATGATCTCGTCGAGCGCCTGGTTCAGCTCCGCTCGGCTGGCCGAGCGACCGGCCGACGACACCGTCTCCGACATGCACGCCATCAGGACCGGCTTGCCGTCGGCGCTGATCAGCGCGCCGAGTCGGGCGCCCGCACCCGCCCCGGCGAACGCCTCGGCGTGCGCGGCCTGGTTGAAGACGGTCAGGGTCAGTTCGGCGTCGACAAGCAGCGTCCGGCCCTGTCGGAACAACGCGTCGAGCACCTTCGGCGGAAACAGGGTACGCAGCACGGCCAGGCCTACCTGTGGTGTGGCCAGCAGTGCCGCCCGGCCGATCGCGACGAGCAGCGCGGCGATCTGGGTGGTCAGGAGACGGACCTCGGCGGCGGCCTCCCGGGCGCCCACGATCAGCAGCGGCACGTACCGGATCGCGGCGCGCACCGCCACGCCACCGAGTAGCCGGACCAGTTGGACCAGGCCGGTCAGCACCTGGAACAGGTCGCCGGCGATCCTGCCGAGCAGCCGGCCGGCGGCGAACGGGTCGAGTTCCTCCAGGTGCCGCGCGAATTCTGCCGCCCAGCCGCGCCAGAGCGTCAGCAGCCGCTCGGGCACGGTGCTCGGGTCCAGCGCGGCCACGACGCCGGCCAGCGCCTCGCGGACGACGGTGGCCTGCTCGGCGAGCCGTTGCAGACCGGCCCGGGGGTCCACGGTGAGCACGATCAGGGTGGTCAACTGCTCCTGCTGGAGGCGACCGACCAGCTGCACGAGTTTGCCGAGGTCGACCACCACCGTCGCGAACGACTCCCCGACGCCCACCAGGAAGCCGTCGAGGAACAGCTTCGGATTGATGCCGTTCCAGGCCGCGTAGTGGCGCATCGCGTCGAGCAGCGCGGGGTCGAGGCCGAGCAGGAATCGTCGGAACGCGCCATCCGTGTCGACGTCGGAGGCGGCCAGGTCGAAGAACGCCTCGGCCAGCCTGAGCCTCGCCAGCATCGCGACCAGGTCCCAGACGTTGTCGGCGGAGATCCGGCCGGTCATCGCCTGCAACACCCGGTCGCGGGTCATCGAGCGGGTGGCGTGCGCGTCTACCCAGTACCGTACGGTCAGCGCGACGAACTCCACCCGCGGATCCTGGGTGCGTCCACCGTAGACCGCCGCCCGGTTCTCGGCGGACACCCGCGGCACACTGAACCACTCCCGGATCATGACGGTCTCGCCCGTCGGCTGCCCCAACGTCCCCACCTCCTCCGGCGCAGTGCACTGTCCGGGCAGGGAGATTCGGGCGGTAGCGCTGGGTCGAGAACCCGACATCGATCCACTTCGGAGCGCCTGGCCGGGCGTCCGTGCAGCGATCGATATCGGTCATCGTCGCCCGGGTGGATAATCGGCCCGCGAGCGGCCGTCGTGTGCGGGCAGCGCGGTCGACCTGGTGAGGTCGGGGCCGCTCAGCGGTCGTTCGTCTCGACCGACGGTTGGTGATCGGCCAGAGCACGCACCGCAGCCTCGATGAGCGCTGTCACCTGATCCATGTCGCGAGCCCGGTGCACGTCCACCTCGGCCGACCATCCGTCGGGCCGGGTGAGTTTCACCGTCACATCATCGCGGCGGTGGGTCAGCCAGCCGGCGATCGCCTGCACCAGCACCATGGCGGTGCCCGCGTCGCTGGCCGCCACCCGCAGTTCGTCCGGGGTGTCCGCCGACATCCCGTCGGGGGGCGTCGTGGTCACCCCCTCCCGAAGCCGATCCTCGGCGCGCAGCCAGGACGCCAGCGAACGCCGAGCATCGGCGGACGGAAGATCCGGATGGACCGAGAGCGTGATCATCTCCGGCACGTCTCCTCCTCCCAGACGACGACAAGCCGACGCCACCATCCTGCCACTCCGCGTCGGGACCGGCACGCCGAGTAGTCAGCAATATCGATCAACCCTTGACCGTCGTATCGGCGGTTCATAGGCTCCGGCCACTGCGCGGTTGTTCCCGAGAGGGGAAACACGACTCATGGTCCCATCGATGCGTCCGTTCCGGATGGCCCCCGCCAGGCGGCTGGCGAGTGCCGCCACGATCACGCTCCTGCTCGGCATGACTCCCCTGCTCGGCGGCACACCGGCCGCGAGCGCCGCCCAGCCCTCCCGGTGCAGCGACGACCCGACCGCCCGGTTGACCACAGTGCCCAGCCCGGACGCCGTGCTCGGCTTCCCGCTCGGCACGGGGCAGGAGCGGGTCGTCACCAACGACGAGGTCCGGACCTACCTCGGGGCCGTCGACCGCGCCTCCAACCGGGTCGTCACCGGCGTGATGACCACCAGCGTGCTCGGCCAGCCGCTGCCGTACGCGGTGGTGTCCAACGAACGCCACGTGCGGCCCGCCGCGCTACGCGAGATCGCCGACGACATCCGGGACCTGCGCGACCCGCGCCGGACCAGCGCGCGAACGGCCGCCCGGACGGCGAAGGACAGCCCGGCCATCGTCTGGGTCACCGCGAACGTGCACGGCGGCGAGAAGAGCGGCGCCGACGCGGCGCTCAAGACGCTGTACGAGTTGGCAGCGGGCCTGTCCTGCGCTGTCGCCCAGCGCAACGACAACCTGGTCACCATCATCGTCCCCACCCAGAACCCGGACGGCCGCGACGCGACCCGCCGGCAGAACGAGTTCGGCTTCGACCTGAACCGCGACTGGTTCGCCCGCACCCAGCAGGAGACCGACGGCAAGCTCGAACTGCTGCGCCGCTACCCGCCGCAGGTCTTCGTCGACGCACACGAGATGGGCGGCCGACAGTACTTCTTCCCGCCCAACGCCGACCCGATCCACCACGAGATCGCCGGTGAGGCGGTGGACTGGATCAACCGCATCGGCGAGGCCAACAAGGTCGGCTTCGGCTTCAACGGGGCCTGCGACGAGAACGCCTTCACCGAGTGCTACTTCAACTACGACACGTACGACATGTTCTTCATGGGCTACGGCGACACGGTGCCGACCACCGGCTTCGGCGCGGCCGGCATGACGTACGAGAAGGGCAGCGCGTCGGCGGTGGCCGACCGGGTCCAGCAGCAGTTCCACACCCAGTGGTCGACGCTCGGCTGGGCCGCCGCGAACAAGCGCGAGGTGCTGGAGGGCTACTTCGACATCTGGACCGACGCGCTCGCCCAGGGCAGGGCGGGCACCCTCGAACCGAACGAGGTGGTGCAACCCACAAACGAGGTCCAGTTCCCGGTGCCGGACCTCACCATCCGCTCGTACTTCCTGCTGCCCGACCGGCAGCTCGCCGACGTCCGCCAACTCGTCGAGCGGCTGCGCCGGATGGACGTCGAGGTGTACGAGGTGCAGAAGGCGACCCGGGTGCCCACCGCGCGGGTCTTCGGCGGGCGCAGCGCCACCAACGTGACGGTGCCCAAGGGCGCGTACTGGATCCCGATGGACCAGCCCCAGAAGCACTGGATCCAGGCCCTCATGGGCGAGGACCCGTACGTGCCGTTCCCGTACTTCTACGACGTGTCGTCCTGGAGCAACCCGCTGCTGATGGGCATCAACACCATCTACACCGGAGACTCCGTCCGGCCGAGGGCCGAACTGGTGCGCAAGGTCTCCGGCGGTCGCACCGGTGCGGCGTGGCCCTGGGGCTCGTACACGTACCCGCTCGACTCGGCCGCCGCCGCGGAGTTCACCTTCAGCCTGCTCGGCCGTGGCGTACCCCTGGTCCGTGACCTCACGACCAGCACTGTCGCCATCCCGGCCGCCACTGTGAACCGGACCGTGGACGGGCTGGCCGAATCCCTCGGGGTCAGCCTCACCCCGGGTGGTCGGCCCTCCGGCACCCGCCTCGACCTGCCCGACGTGGGGCTGTTCCAAGGCACCGGCATCTCCACCACCTCCGGCTCACACGGCGAGGCCCGCTACGTACTCGGCAAGCGGTGGGGGCTCGACCTCAAGCCAGTCACCACTGCCGACATCAACGACAACACCGAGGCGTTCACCGGGCGTACGGTGCTGCTGGTGCCGGACGGCGGCAGCGCCACCGGCGGTCTGACCGCCGCCGGGCAGGCCAACCTGCGTGACTGGATCGGCCAGGGCCACACCTACCTCGGGCTGCGCAACGAGGGCACCCGGGTCGCCCGGGCCGCCGGGCTCACCTCGACCACGGAGAAGACCAAACCCGCGGACTACCTGGTGATCGGCTCGCACCTGCGCGTCGACGTCGACCGGGACAGCCCGGTGGCGCTGGGTCGCCCGGCGGAGGACTTCGAGTTCAACAACAGCGACCCGATCCTCACCCCGAGCACCACCGGGACGAACGTCCTCACCTACCCGACCGGTGACACCTTCTGGGCCAACGGTTTCACAGTCGGGGCGGAGACGCTGAAGGGCACCGCGGCGGTCGTCGACGAGCCGACCGGCGCCGGTCGGGCGGTGCTGTTCGCGTTCAATCCGCTCTTCCGCGCGTACAACGAGAATGGTCTGCACCTGGTCGCCAACGCGCTGCTCTACCCGCCGACGGCCGCGCCCGACGCCCGGCGTCCGGCCGGCGTCGACGCGGCGCGCGCCGGCGCCGCCGCCGCGCCGGTGCCGCCGGACCTGGGCGGCGGGTGGCGGCCGATCACCATCCAGGTGGCGGCCGGCGACCTGCCCCGCGCCCGGGCGATCGTCAAACGCTTCACCACCGACGCACAGGCGTCCGAGAAGAACGGCTCGGCGTACGTCGTGATCCCGAACCCGCAAGGGCTCCAGGTGGACGAACACCCGTTCGCAAGAGATCTGGTACGCGCGCTGCGCGAGGCGAAGGTGCCGCTGCGGTCGGTGGTGAGCTAACCGACTCCCGCACGGTGAAGCGCCCGTCCCCTGAGTTGGGGGCGGGCGCTTCTGCGCGTTCGGGGTTGGGGTTATGGCCGCCGGGCGACCTCGGCGACGAAGGCCCGCCAGGCCACCGGCCCGAAGACCAGCGCCGGACCTTCGGGGTCCTTGGAGTCCCGCACGCCCACGATGCCGGGCAGGTTATCGGCGACCTCGACGCAGTTGCCGCCGCCGGAGCCGCTGCGGGTGGACTTGCGCCACGTAGCGCCGGTCAGGTCCATGACGTCACCACTTCCTTCATCAGATCCAGCGACTGCTGGCGGGGTAGCGCCTCGCTGCGAACCATCTCCCACCTCGACACGAGGGTATCCACATCGTCGTCGCGGTCGATGACGACGCCGCCGAGTTGGTTCTCCATCTCGGCCACCCACTTGTGGTCGGGCAGCCGGGCCAGGCTGAACGGCCCGGTCAGGCCGACGTGCATGCTGACCTCGTCCGGCAGCAGGTGAATGCTGATGTTCGGCCGTTCGGCGAGGGTGGTCAACTGCTTGATCTGCCCCGCCATGATGTCGCGGAAGTCCGCGCCGGCGCGGCGGAGCACCGCCTCGGCGATGACGGCGACGAAGTGAGGGGCAGTTGCCTTCGTGAGGGTCTCCTGCCGGTCCATCCGGTGGGCGAGCCGCTTCTCGACCTCGTCGTCGCTCAGCGTGTCGTTGCAGCGGATGACGGCGCGGCCGTAGCTCTCCGTCTGGAGCAGGCCCGGAACGAGGCTCGGCTGGAAGCACCTGAGCTGCGTCGCCGTGCGCTCCGCGTCCAACCACGGCAGAAACCACGACGGGGCGCCGAGCTTGCCCACCATGCGCTCGAACAGCCCGCCGTTCTTGAACGCCCGGTCGGCGCCCTTGATGAAGTCCATCGTCAGCGCCCGCGTCTCGCTCTCCACCGCGCTGACGTGCGAGGCGCTGAAGCCGGCGCCCCGACCGAAGGAATCCTGGGTCATCCCGGAGGCCCCTCGGGCACGGCGAATTTCGGCCACGATGAACGCGGCGAGCGGGTGCGGCAAGTCGGCCATTCGTACTCCCCCACAGCTACCCACGCCGCTATCCGACGTGGAACGCTTCGCCAGCTCGATCCGATCCGGTGAGCGTTCCTTAGCGTAGTTGTCTCCACAGCGGAGCGTCAGTATCGACGCGGCTGGTGGGAGGACAAGAGGTCAGAGTTGTCGACGGAATAGATCGCTAGTTCTGCTCGTGCGCCGCCTGCCGTGCCAGCAACTTCTCCTTCGTCGCTGGCCAGACGTCATCGACGATCGAGTACAGCACGGTGTCACGCCATGTACCGTCCGCCCGGCGCCGGTGCTTGCGCAGTACGCCTTCGCGGGACGCTCCCAATCGCTCGATCGCCTGCTGAGACCGGATGTTGTTGATGTCGGTCTGCAGGGCGATCCGGACCGCGCCGAGGGTTTCGAACGCGAACGTCATCATGGTGAGCTTTGAATCCGTGTTCAGGCCCGATCGCCACCAGGTCCGGCCGAGCCAGGTGTAGCCGATGGACAGCGCCAACAGAGCGGGTTGCGGATCGACGAACGATGTCGTTCCGACGAACTCACCGGTACGTGTATCCACCTGGGCGTAGGGGAGTCTGGTGCCGGTGGCTCTGGCGGCGAGCGCGGTGGTGATGTGCCGGGTCGCGTCCTCGATGGTGACGGGTTGGAGCAGCGCGCCGCCGGGTGGACTTTGCCAGCGGAAGACTTCGGCGTCGTCGGGTTCGGTGCCTGCCGCCGCGAGGTAGCCGGAGGCATGTTCGAGCGTCAACGGCTCCAGCCGGATTCTTCGACCGGTGAGGACTGGCAGCGCGTACCAGAGGTGTTCGTCAGCCACGTCGCGCATGTTTCCACACGATCTTCACGGTCACGATGTGGTTTCGTCGCCCGTGGCCCGTCGAGCCATGCTTCAGCGCCTCGGCACGGCCGGCTCGGGGAGCGTACGGAAGAGCAGCCAACTCAGCGCGGGCATCAGAATCAGCGGGGCGAGGGCAACCTGGAGCGAGATCGCGTCGGCGACACCGCCGATGAGTGGACTGACCAGGCCGCCGACGCTGACGGTCAGGCCCAGTGTGATGCCACTCGCGGTACCGACGCGGGTCGGGAGGTAGTCCTGGCCAAGGGTGATCTGGAGAGAGAACGGGATGTAGAGCCCGGCAGAGGTCAGCGCCACGAACAGATAGAACGCCGGCCCGGGGACGAGCACGACCCCCGCGACGGCGACGATGCTCACCAGGTACGACCAGCGCACGACGGTGACCCGGTCCCAGCGGCCAGCCAGGTTGCCTCCCAGCACCGTACCCACCGCTCCGCCGAGGTAGAGCACCACCAGCGCCGCCGTTCCCGCCAAGGTTCCCCCGCCGGTGCGCTGCGGCGCGTAGAGCGCCAGAAACGTGCTCAGACCGGCGAATGCGATGGAGCGGCAGACCACGGCCAGCGACAGCCGGCCGAACGAGGCCCTGTCGTCGGTCCCGACCCATCGCGGGGTATCGGAGCCGGCCCCGTTCGTCGGGCGCAGCGCGCGAAGCACGGGCAGGCACAGCACGCTGCCCGCGAGGGCCGGCACCACGAGCAGCGGAGTGAGTCGCAGACCGCCGCTGGCGACGACGGCGGCGACCAGAATGGGCGCGACGGCGAAGCCGAGGTTGCCGCCGAGGGAGAACCAACCCATCCCGGTGTGGCTTCCGCCGCTGGCGATCCGCGCGACCCGGGCGGACTCGGGATGGTACGCCGCGACTCCGATCCCGGAGACGGCCACGAACGCCAGCGTCAACGGGTACGAACCGGTGATCCCGCTGCACGCGATTCCCAGTCCGCCGAGGATCGTGCTCACTGGCAACAACCAGGGCATTGCCCACCGGTCCGTCAGGGCACCGAACAGCGGTTGCGCCACCGAGGAGAGCAGCGAGCCGGCGAGCACCACGCCGGAGGCCGCCGCGTAGGTGTAGGCACGCTCGGCGATGAAGAACGGTACGAGCGCGGCGACAGCACCCTGGTAGACGTCCACGCACCCATGCCCGACGGACAGCAAGATGATCGTTCTGTTTCTCCGCACGCCGCCATGCTCGCCGCTCCCCGACCTGTCGGGCTTCCGATAGCCTGCCAACCAATGACGAGAATCCGCCACCGGCCGGTGGCACCGACTCGCGCCCAGCAGCTGGCGTCCGGGTCCGTGATCGACGTGCACCGCCACGACGACCATCAGATCGTCTACGCCGCCCGTGGTGTGCTGGCCATCACCACCGATGCGGGTGCCTGGGTCGTCCCCGCCAGCCGCGCCATCTGGGTGCCCGCCGGAACCGCGCACGCGCACCAGGCCCACGGCGCACTCGAACTGCACCTGATCGGCCTGCCCGCGACCGATGACCCGCTGAATCTGACGGAGCCGACCGTGCTGGCCGTCGCGCCGCTGCTGCGCGAGCTAATCCTCGCCTACACCCGCGCCCCCCAGGATGACAGCCCCGCGCGTGCACGGCTGCGGGCCGTCCTGCTCGACCAGTTGCGGTCCTCGGCCACGGAGCCCGTGCACCTGCCCACGCCCACCGAGCCCCGGTTGAAGGCACTCTGCGCAATCCTGTACACCGACCCGGCCGACAACCGCACCTTGGCCGTGCTCGGCAGGCAGGTCGGCGGAAGTGACCGTACGCTGTCCCGCCTGTTCCGCTCCGACCTCGGCATGACCTTCCCGCAGTGGCGTACCCAACTGCGGCTGCACCGTGCTCTGGTGATGCTGGCCGAGGAGGTTCCGGTCACCGCGGTGGCGCATCGATGTGGATGGTCCTCTGCCAGCGCGTTCATTGACGTCTTCCGCCGGGCCTTCGGGCACACCCCGGGCAGACACGAGCACCGGTAGCACGGACGACCGGGCAGACGGGGATTCGCCCGCTGGTCGGCTAGCGGACATCCACCGGGCCGGATCACGACAGCGCTCCCGGCACCCTGCGGCGCAGGCTGGCCGGGATCTGTGCCGACCCTCGGCACCCGGAGGAGGCTCGCGGCCCATGGGCGTACCCCGCGCAGGGACGGCGGTGCTCGCCGGCGGTCTCGCCCTGCTGCTGATGGCCACCACGGTCGGGTGCAGACGGTCGCGCCCGTCAGCGGCCCCGAGCGGCGGCACGGCGACGGTCGGCCTGACCGTCAGTGCCGGCCAACCGTCGTACCGGGTGGGTGAGCAGATCAGTCTGCGGCTGAAACTGGTCAACAACCGCGACGCCGAGTGCCAACTCAGTCGGGTGCCGGACGGGGCGGTGACGGTCATGTCGTTGACCCGCGACGGCACGGCGGTGGCCCCCGCGGTCGGCGGCGCCGCCTACTACCGGGACTTCACCGCGTATTTGGTGGAGAACCTGGTGAAGGTACCGCCGCGTGGGTCGGTGGAGCTGATGTTGGGCAGCGACCCGCAGAGCCCGGTCGGCGCGGCGCTGACCACCAGCGCGCCGGACGGGCGGGGTGGAGCCACAGTGACCTGGTGGCCGGTCGACCAACCGGGGGCGTACCGGCTGGTGCTGGGCTACCTGCGAGCGCCGCTGCGCGGTGTGCCGGCGGATGCCTGCGCCGCGACGGCCGAGCAGGGCACTGTCGCGTTCGAGGTGAAGGGCGGGTGACCGGGTTGCGGAGCCGGGTGCGAATGGGCGTTGTGCTGGCGGGCGTCCTGGTGCTGCTCGCCCCACAGGCGGCGTCCGCCGTGGTCAGCGTCAACGCCGACCTGCAAACGGAGTACGCGGGCTGCGTCGGACAGATCCGCGGCTCCGGCAACGGCGCCGTGCTCGACGAGCTGGAACGCTCCGGCAAGAAGATCAAGGTACGCAGACCCATCCTCGGCTCGGAGAGCAGCACCACGACATACGTCCCGGGTAGCGACGTACAGATCAACTGGGTGCCGGAGAACGACGGGCGGAAGCTGGACGACGAGGGTTCCGGCTTCACCGAGGACCAGTGCGCCACCCTCATCCACGAGATGAACCACGCCCTCGACGAGGTGAACGACACCGACCGGGGCCAGTTCTGCACGCAGGGCGGTCAACAGGCGAGCACCGTGGACCCCGCCGAGGTGCACGCGGTGTTGGCGGAGAACGCGTACCGCAAGGCCGTGGGGGTGCCGCTGCGCACGACGTACAGCGGAGTGAAGCTGCCGTCGAACGGCAAGGACTGCGACCGGCCCAAGCCCCGACCTGCCGGCGGTGGTGGTTGTTCGATCTCGGTCATCGGCAAGGGTTACCGGTGCGCGAACAGCAACGGCGACCCGCACCTGCTCACCTACGACGGCCTGCGGTACGACTTCCAGGCCGCCGGGGAGTTCGTGCTGACCCGCTCGACGACCGACGACTTCGAGGTCCAGGTACGACAGACGATGTTCCCGGCCAGCTCGGTGGTGGCCGTCAACTCGGCCGTCGCGGTGCGGGTGGCCGGTGACCGGGTCGGCGTGTACGTCACACCCGACGGCCCGGCGGTCCGGGTGAACGGCGCCGCGCCGGTGTCCGCGCCCGACGGGGTGAAGCTGGCGCCCGGTGGCACCGTCACCACCTGGGGAGATGGCACGGTGACTGTGGAGTGGCCGGACGGTGCCCGACTGACCGCGCAGCCGATCGGCGTGTGGGGGCTGAGCGTGAGCGTCAGCGCGCCCACCGCACGGGCCGGGACGCTGGAGGGTCTGCTCGGCGACCACGACGGTGACCCCGGCGACGACCTGGCCGTGCGTGGCGGGAAGCGGGTGGCGCAGCCGCCCACGTTCGAGGCGCTGTACCCCGGCTTCGCCGACAGTTGGCGCGTCGAGGCGCAACTGTCGCTGTTCGACTACGAGCCGGGGCAGAACACCGGCACGTTCACCGATCGGCGCTTCCCGGACCGGCTGCTCACCGTCGGGGACCTGCCCAACCGGGCCACCGCCGAACTCGTCTGCCGGCGGGCCGGTGTCACCGATCCGCAGATCCTCGCCGACTGTGTGCTCGACGTCGGCCTCACCGGGCAGGTGGCGTTCGCCGAGGACGCCGCCCGCGCGCAGCGCGACGCGCCCGCTGCCGGTGACGTCGACCTGGCGGTGACCCGGGCCGGCGCCACGGCGGCGATGAAGGTGCCGGGCCGGGCCGGTCAGAAGATCTTCGTGGAGGTGCCCGCCGCCACCGTGCCGGATCGCTGCGGGGTGTTGCTGCTGCTCGACCCGCAGGGCCGTCAACTGGCGACCGGATGTGTCATCTCCGGCATCGGATTCATCGACACGACCACGTTGACCGCCACCGGCGACCATCAGGTGGTGCTCGACCCGTGGGACGCCGACCTCGGTCGAGCGACGGTACGGGTCGTCACGGTGACCGACGAGGAGAAGACCCTCACGCTGGACGGGCCCCCGGTCCGGGCGACGCTCGCCCAACCGGGTGCGATCAGCCGCCTGCCCTTCGACGGCCGCGCCGGTCAGAAGATCTTCGTCCAGGTCACCGACGCCACACTGCCGGACCGGTGCAACCTGCTGCGCCTGCGCGACCCGGCCGGTGAACAGGTGACCAGCGGCTGCGTGATCGGCGGCCAGGGGCATGTCGACGGGTTCGTCCTGCCGGCCACCGGCCGGTACGTGCTGGAGGTCGACGGGACCTCCACCGACACCGGCTCGGCGAACGTGCGGCTACGCGACGCGCACGACGACGAGGCCGACACCGTCGCCGACGGCCGGGCCGCCACACTGACGGTCAGCCGACCGGGCGCGGTGAGCCGGCTGAGGTTTCCCGCCGACGCGGGTCGACGCGTCACCGTCGAGGTGACCGCCGGGAGCCTGCCCGACCGGTGCGGTGTCCTGCTCCTGACCGGCCCGGACGGCGACGCGATGGGCAGCGGCTGCGTCATCGGCGGGTCCGGCCGGTTCGAGACGGGTCCGCTGCCGAAGCGCGGCACGTACACGCTCGTGCTGGACCCGTGGGCCGACGAGACCGGCTCGGCGACCGTCACCGTCCGTCAGGTCGGTTGAACCTGCCGTCCGCCGGCCGGCCCGCCCCCGACCGGGCATCGGTCGGGGACGGGCCGTTGAGCGTCCTTCGCGCGGGGCAGTGACCTGTTGTTGTGGTCGACGCCCAGGTCACCCGGCGCTAGGCGACCCCGCTCCGCCACCGGTCACAGGTGTCGGTGGCCCAGGCCGGCTGGTCCACGCAGGAGCGGAACCGGACGGTGCGCCCCTCACCGAAATTGTGGTTCCACTGGGAGCAGTCGCCGCTGCTTCCCGGGTTGTAGTGCGAGCCGGTCTGTAGGGATCCGTCGATGCGGACGTACTCGAACGCGACGTACGAGATGAGGCCGTCCGAGGACGTGTCGCAGTTCTCGAACTTGTCTCCGTAGCTGATGAACCGCGACGACGAGCCCGTGACCTCGGACACCGCGTCGGTCCCGGCGTACGCGCTGGTTCCGGTCGCGAGGATCGTCGCCGTCGCGGCGACGGCTACCACACTGAGTTTTCCGAGCGTCCTCATGCGACACCCACCGCCCAGTTGCTGCAGGGATCCGGGATGATTCCCGGCATGTCGAGGCAGGCACGGAAGGTGACGCTGCGGCCCTCGCCGAAGTTGTGGTCGTACGAGGCGCAGGTCCCGCTTCCGAGGCCGTTGTACTCGAGGTCGCGCTGGACAGTGCCGTCCTTGCGGATGTACTTGTACTCGTTGTAGACGTTCAACCCGTCGGTCTCGGTGTCGCAGACCGAGAACGAGTCGCCGTAACTGGTGAACGTCACCTTCGCGCCGGACACCGTGGCAACCCGGTCGGTGCCGGCCTGTGCGATGCCGCCCGTGCCCACCAGGACCGCCGCGGTCGTGGCGACCACGACGAGTGGTCGTTTCAGCCATCCCATGTCGTTCTCCTCCATCTCGTTGCCAGCCCGTCCTGGGCTGTCCCGATCGACTATCGACGTCGGGTCTGGGGCCGGTCTGGGACGGACCTGGTATCCGCTGGTGGAACCGGGGTAAGACATAGACGGCGCCTGGGTGAGGAGATGCGAGTGGCGGTGCGATTCGGTTTGCTCGGGGACGTCGTGGCGACAGTCGACGATCGCCCGGTCACCCTCGGGCATGCCCGACAGCAATGCGTCCTGGCCGCGCTGCTCGTCGACGTCAACCGGGCGGTCTCCGTCGACCAGCTCATCGACCGGGTCTGGGGTGAGAGCCCACCGCAGCGCGCCCGCGACACCCTCTACGGCTACCTGTACCGCTTGCGCCGCAACCTGGCCGATGTTCCCGACGCGGCGATCACGCGCCGGTCCGGTGGTTACCTGCTGGCCGTCGACGAGATGGCGGTGGACCTGCACCGCTTCCGCCATCTGCGTGACGAGGCCCGCGCCGAGCGGTCCGAGGACGACCGCCTCGCCCTGTTCGACAAGGCACTCGGCCTCTGGCGCGGCGACCCGTTCTCCGGGCTGGACGCGTTCTGGCTCGACACCGTGCGGACGGATCTGGAGCAGGAGAAGCTGACAGCGGAACTCGAACGCATCGATGCGGCGCTGCGGGTCGGCCACCACGACGAGATTCTGGCGGACCTGTCGCGGCTCGTGCCGGGGCAACCGTTGAACGAGCGCCTGGCCGGCCAGATGTTGCTCGCGCTCTCCGGCGCGGGCCGGTCGGCCGAGGCGCTGGAGCACTACCGGCGTTTTCGGGACCTGCTGGTCGAGGAACTTGGCGTGGAGCCCAGCCCGCATCTCCAGCAGCTGCACCGGTCGATCCTGGCGCCGGAGGTCGCGGCGGACCCCCCTCAGACCGGGTCACCTGTCCCCCGACAACTGCCCATGCCGTCCGGGTCGTTCACCGGCCGGTCCGATGATCTGGCGCAGCTCGACGCGGCCCTGCTGACGAGCGGTGGGACGACCGGTACCGCGGTGGCCGTGAGCGGCACCGGCGGGATCGGCAAGACCTGGCTCGCGCTGCACTGGGCAGCCACCCACCTCGACCGGTACCCGGACGGTCAACTCTTCGTCAACCTCAGCGGTTTCCACCCCACCGAACCGCCGATGACCCCGGGTGGCGCGGTACGCGCGATTCTGGACGCGCTCGACGTCGCCCCGACCGCTGTGCCGGCCGATCTCGACTCCCAGATCGGCCTGTATCGGAGCCTGGTGGCCGACCGACGGATGCTGATCGTGCTGGACGACGCCCGGGATCCCGATCAGGTCCGCCCGCTGCTGCCCGGCTCGGCCGGTTGCGCGGTACTGGTGACCAGCCGGAATCAGATGTCGGGCCTGGTGGCGACCGAAGGGCTCCGTCCTCTGCCGCTCGGCTGTCTGAGCCGGGATGAGGCCCTCAACCTCCTCGCCGGCCGGCTCGGCCGGGACCGGCTCTCGGCGGAGGCTGACGCGGCGGGCAGCATCGTCGGGGCGTGCGCCGGTCTGCCGCTCGCCCTGTCGATCGTGGCGGCCCGGGCCGCCACGAATCCGGCCCTGTCGCTTCAGGACCTGGCCGACGAACTCGCCGACCACCACCATGGGTTGGACGCCCTGGCCGACCGCGACGCCGTTGCCGACGTACGGTCGGTCATCGCCGCGTCCTACCGGGCGCTGAGCGCGCCAGCGGCCGCGCTGTTCCGCCTCTTCGCGCTGTACGCCGGCCCGGACGTCAGCCTGCCGGCGGTGGCCAGCCTCGTCGGGCTTCCCGTCCAGCAGGTACGTGAGCCGCTCGACGAGTTGCTCGGGGCCCACCTGGTGGACCTGACCGGTCCGGATCGCTACGCGTGCCACGACCTGCTGCGGGCGTACGCCGGCGAGCTGCTGGACGACAGCGAACGGGCATCCGCTGTGCGCCGGCTGTACGACCACTGGCTGCACGGGGCTCACGCTGCCGCGCTGACGATCGAGCCGCATCGCGACCGCATCGATTTACCACCGCCGGCCGCCGGGACAGCCGTCGCCTCGTTCACCGACAGCGAGCAGGCACAGCTTTGGCTCGACGCGGAACGGCTCGTGCTCCTCGCCGCGATCGACCAGGCCGCCGAATCCGACTTGGACGGTCACGCCTGGCGGCTGGCCTGGGCCGTGGCCACCTACCTCAGCAGGCTGTCCCGATGGACGGATCTGGCCTCGGCCCAGCGCACCGCCGTGACCGCGGCGCGGCGGGCGGGTGACCTCGTCGGGGAGGCACACGGCCACCGCGATCTCGGCTTGGCGCTGCACCAGCTCGGCGAGGTGACCAACGGGTTGGGCCACCTGCGGCGCGCCGGCGAGCTGTTCGGGCGGCTTGGCGACCTCGCCGGCGAGGCGTACGTCGCGCTCTACCTCGGCTGGGTGCACGAGGGGCAGGGTCAGCACCGGGAGGCGCTGGAGTGCGACGAGCGGGCCCTCGTCCTCTTCGGCGAGGTCGGTCACCTGGTCGGACGGGCGAAGGCTCTCAACGCGATCGGCTGGGATCACGCCCGCCTTGGCGACAACCATCGGGCCGCCGACCACTGCCGGCGCGCTCTCGCTCTGCACGAGGAGGTCGGCAACCTGACCGGAGCGGCCAAGACCTGGGACAGCCTCGGCTACGTCCACCACCAGCGGGGTGACTCCGACGAGGCCTGCGTCTGTTACCGCAGGGCGCTGGAACTCTACGAGCAGTCGGATGACCGGTGGGGCGTGGCCGAGACGTTGACCCGGCTGGGCGACGTCCTGCACGACGCGGGTGACGTCGAGGCGGCCCGGGGCACCTGGCTGCGGGCGTTGCGCCAGCTCACCGAGGACAATCCGGTGGAGATCGCCGAGCTGCGCCGTCGACTCGACAGCGCCGGCTCGCCGTGACACCCCGCCCGCCGATCGGACGGTGGCACGTGGTGGTCCGGCCGACCAGACGAAAGGGTCTGCCGGACCACCACTGTGGTGTCAGCCGGTGCTACAGATGGTGCCGTTGAGGGTGAACGCCGTGGGCAGCACGTTCGGCCCGCCGTACGCGCCGACGAAGCCGGCGCTCACGGTGCCGCCGGCGGCGATCTGCCGGTTGTCGGTGGTGGGTGTTACCCGCACAGCGGTGCCGACCTGCTCCCAGGTGGCGCTCCAACCATTGCTCACCTGTTGCCAACCGGTGGGCCAGGTCCAGGTGAGCGTCCAGCCGTTGATCGGGCTGGACCCGTTGTTGATGATCTCGACGCCACCGATGTAGCCGTTGCCCCAGTCGTTGTTGGCGCTGAAGCGGACGGTGCACGCACTGGCGGCGGGACTGCCGGTGGCGAAGGTGAGCGGCGGTGAGGCCCAGGAGACCCGTCCGGCGGTGTCGCGGGCCAGCACGTTGACTGTGTACCTGCTGCCCGGCACGAGGTTGTCGACGGTGAACGAGGTGGTCGTCGTCTCGCCGAGCTGCTCGCTGACCGCGCCGTGCTGCCGGTGCACCTCGTACTTGGCGATCGGGTCGGCGCCCGGGGTGGACGCCGGCCAGGTGATCGTCGCCGCGCGGTCGGTGACACCGCTCGCGCTCGGCTGGCCCGGTGCCGCCGGCCGACCGGCCGTCGCGCCGGCCGGGCGCAGCACCAGCGTTGTCAACGAGTACGCCGGCAGCGTCCGGCTGGTCGCCGAGCCGGACTGGCTGGTGACGATGCCGGTGGCGCCATTGGTGAGGGTGGACACCGTCGGCGCGACGCCCGACGGGGTGAACCCGGCGTAGTCGATGGTGACCGGGTGGTCGTTGTCCGGGTCCTTGTTCACCAGCAGCACGGCGAGGTCACCGTTGCTCCGGCGGACGGCGTGAGCGGTGACCAGGGGCTCGTCTGTGCCGGCGCGAACGAACTGGTCGCCGGTCTTCGCGAAGAGCTTCATCATGCTCAGCCCGTGGTACGGCGCGAACGGTGTGTTCAGCGGTGGTTGGCAGGCCGAGCCGTCCTCGGTGCAGGCCCCGCTGGAGAGCATCCCGAAGTCGCCGTAGTCGGTCTGACCGGCCACCTGCGTCACGGTGCCCATGCCGTTGTGCACGTTCCACCAGTGAGCGGTGAAGACGCCGCTCTCCAGCAGACCGCTGTAGACGTCGGCCAGGAACAGCGCGGCCGGTTGGGTGTTCCGGCCGGCGTCGACGTTCAGCTCCGTGAAGCTGATGCCGATCCGGTCGGCGTTCGCGCCGGCGTACCGGGCGAGCTGCTGCCGCAGCAGGTAGGTGGCGTCGGGGAGGTGGTTGACGCGGGCCAGCGACTCGGCGGCGGTGCCGCCCGGGTACCAGTGCACGTCCACGAAGTCGATCTTCGGGCCGGCGATGGAGAGCACTGTCTGGTTCCACGGGCCCGGGTCGCTGCCGGCGGTGATCCCGTCCGGCCAGTTGCCCGGCATGGTCAGCACCGCTCCGACCTTGATGCTGGGGTCGACCGCCTTCATCGCGTCGGCGTACTCGACGACCAACCTCGCGTACTGCGTCGCGCTCTTGTCGGGGTGGTCGTCGGCCTCCCACGCGGACCCGTAGTGGCCGTTGCCGTAGTTCTCGTTGCCGACGGTCCAGTAACGCGCGTCGTAGCCCTTTGTCACGTTGGCGTACCGCACCCAGTCGGCGGCCTCGGCGGGCGTACCGGTGCCGTAGTTCGCGATGATCATCGGCTGCGCGCCGACGCGCCGGACCGCAGCCATGAAGGTGTCGAAGTCGGTTCCCGGCGCGACGTAGCCGCCGGGCGCGGTGTGGTCCTTCCAGTGGTAGATGTCGGCGTACGAGCCGCCGGGGTAGCGCATCATCTGCACGCCAGCATCGCGCAGCAGGTCCGACGTCTCGGCGGTGCCGAGGTTCGAGTCCCAGATGGCGTGGTTGACGCCGAGGGCGGTGTCCGGCACTGTCGCCAGACCGGCGCGGGTGTTGACGGTCACGGTGACCGGGTCGGCCGCCGCGCTGGCGGTCGGTGGGTTGACGCCGGCGAGCGCGCTCGTGGCGAGCAGCAGGCCCGTCAGGAGTGCTGTTCGGGTCTTCGGTTTACGCATGGGCGGGGTTCCTTCGCGCAGATGAGCCGCCCGGCCGGTCAGGGTGCGACGCGGTGACGGGCGATCTCGTGGACGGCGGACCCTGGTTGGTCCATCGCTTGTGTCACCGTCCGCCGAAGATCACATCTGGATCCCGGCTGCCCAGTGGACGGACGTCAGCCCCGCGCGCGGCTCTTCATCGACGTACCACAATGGCACTGCCGGTTCGGCAATCTCAAGGTGTGTCAGGCGCCGTCTTCGCCGCGCTCGCCGCGCCCTGAACGAGGCCCACTGACACTCACCCGCAGACGTCATACGTTACGGCTTGACGAACGGCATGTTATCGCTCACAGTCGATGCGGGTGTCGCGCGCCTCGGGCTGAACCGGCGCCGTCGTCGACCGCCTCCACCGACCGCCGCGCTGCCGCCGGGTCCCCGACTCACGACAAGAGGAACCGCCGATGAGATCAAGGATCGCACTGCTGGCCGCCGCGCTGGCGACGGCCCTGGCGACGACGACGGCCGTGGTCACGGTCGCCACCCCGGCGTCGGCCGCGACGCTCACCCAGGTGACCAACTTCGGCACCAACCCGACTAACCTCCAGATGCACCTGTACGTGCCGGATCGGGTCGCGACCCAGCCGGCCCTGCTCCTCGCTCTGCACTACTGCACCGGCAGCGGTCCGGCGGTGCACAGCGGCTTCGGCCTGAGCACCCTCGCCGACCGCTACGGCTTCATCGTGATCTACCCGTCGGTGACCCGGAGCAGCAAGTGTTGGGACGTCTCGTCACCGCAGGCCCTGCGCCGTGACGGCGGCAGCGACCCGGTCGGCCTCAAGTCAATGGTCGACCACGTCCGCAGCCGCTACCCGGTCGATGCCAACCGGATCGGCGTGGGCGGCTTCTCCTCCGGCGCGATGATGACGAACGTCATGGTCGGCCTCTACCCGGACCTGTTCCACGCCGGGTTCAGCTCCTCCGGGGTCCCGTTCGGGTGCTTCGCCACCACCAACGGCGCGGAGTGGAACAGCGAGTGCTCCGGCGGACGGATCGTCAGGACCGCGCAGCAGTGGGGTGACCTGGTCCGCAACGCCTACCCCGGTTACTCCGGCAAGCGTCCCCGGTTCCAGATCTGGCACGGCACCACGGACACCACGCTGAGCTACGTCAACTTCGCCGAGCAGATCAAGCAGTGGACCAACGTGCAGGGCGTGTCGCAGACCCCCAGCTTCACCGACTCCCCGCAGACCAGCGCCACCCGCACCCGGTACGGAGGCACCGGCGGCACGGCGCCCATCGAAGCGATCAGCTTCCAGGGGTACGGCCACTCCATCCCGTTCGACGCCGCCCAGGCCATCCGGTTCCTCGGCTTCGATTCCACGAGCCCCACCACCCCACCACCCGGCGGCGCTGCCGCGCCACTGCGCAACAACGGTGCCAACCGCTGCCTGGACGTCCCGTCGCGGTCGCAGACCAACGGCACCCAGCTGACGTTGTGGGACTGCAACGGCGGCACCAACCAGCAGTGGACCTCGACCGCCGCGAAACAACTCCAGGTGTACGGCACGAAGTGCCTGGACGCCGAGGGCGCCGGGACCTCGCCAGGCACCCGCGTGATCATCTGGGACTGCAACGGGGGCACCAACCAGCAGTGGAACGTCAACACCGATGGCACTGTGACCGGCGTGCAGTCCGGCCTGTGCCTGACGCCCAACGCCGCCGGAACCGCCAACGGCACCCCCGCGGTGCTGTCGAGCTGCAACGGCACGAACAGCCAGCGGTGGACCCGAAGCTGACGCGCTGACCGACGTCTTGGCGTACCCCGTCGGTTGCTCGTGCGGGTGGCGTCCCGCTGCTCGGGCCCGGACTCCGAACAGCGGGACGCGACCCGGCGGCCAGGGCGGGGGCCGACGGTCGCCATCAGGGCGGCCCAGGTACGGACTCCTGCCCATCGGCGTCCGCTGGGCAGGTGAGCGGAACCGGTTGTCGGCGCACGACTTTCCGGCTGCTCTGGTGCCCTGGAATCCCGGTGGCCGTTCATGCCTCGGCCGCGTGACGCGCGGGTCGCCCGATGGTGGTCTCGGGCCGTCTCGCGCCGGCCACGTGCCACCCGCCCCACGCCACGATCGTCGTCCAGCACGCCTCGGGCCAATGGCGACAGCTCCGTCACAGCGGCCCGAAATCCGTCGAGGATCGACGACTGTCCGTCACGTTAGCGCTAACAGTGAGCGATTGTCCATAGACAACGGTCTTCGTTTGCTGGTCGGGGCGGTGCGGGTACGCGGACGACAGTCGTGAGCGCGGGCGGAATAGCCTTGCGGCATGCGGGGACGATTCGGTGCGGCCAGACGGTGGTACGGGGAGCAACGGCGGTTGGTCCGTCGCACAGTCGTCGCGCTCGCGGTGGGGATCGTGGTGCTGACCGGCGGCACGGTGGCCAGCGTGTCGTGGATCCGTGACACCGCGGAGGGCCACCTCTACGGTGAGGCCGAGGTGCCGGACGCCCCGGTCGCCCTGGTCCTGGGCACCAAGGTGGACGCCGACGGCACGCCCTCACCCGTCCTCACCGCCCGGTTGGAGATCGCGCGGCGGCTGTTCGACACCGGCAAGGTGCGGGCGATCCTCGTGTCGGGCGACAACATGAACGCCGACTACAACGAGCCCGCCGCGATGCGGAACTGGCTGGTGGAGCGGGGTGTGCCAGCGCACAAGGTGGTGCCGGACTACGCCGGCTTCGACACGTACGACTCGTGTGCGCGGGCCGAGCGGATCTTCGGGGTGCGGCAAGCCACTGTGGTGACCCAGACCTTCCACCTTCCGCGCGCCGTGGCGCTGTGCCGGCGCCTCGGCATCGACGCCAACGGCGTGGGAGACGACAGCGCGAAGCAGTACGCCCAGACGTGGTGGTTCAGTTCCTCCCGGGAGAACGGCGCGTGCGTGAAGGCAGCGCTGGAGCTGCTCTCCGGTCGGGATCCGGCGCACCTCGGCCGCCGGGAGACGGGCGTCGACGACGCGTTGCGCGTCGACTGACGGAGGTCACGAGCGTCGTGGTGCGGCGCTGTCGCGGACGATGAGCTCGGTGGCGAGTTCGACCCGGGGGCTCTCGGTCCTCTCGCCGCTGGCGAGGCGCAGCACGGTCCGCGCGGCCAGCATGCCCATCTCGGCCAGAGGTTGCCGGACGGTGGTCAGTGGTGGCGAGCACCAGCGCACCTCCGGCAGATCGTCGAAGCCGACCACGCTGACGTCGTCGGGCACCCGCAGACCCCGTTTGCGGACCGCCTCGTAGACGCCGAGCGCCATCTGATCGCTGGAGGCGCAGATGGCGGTGGGCGGGTCCGGCAGGGCCAGCAGTTGCGTACCCGCGGTGAAGCCGGCCTCGTGGTAGAAGTTGCCGGGGCGGATCAGGGCGTCGTCGATGGGGATCCCGGCGGCGCCGAGGGCCGCCCGGTAGCCGTCCATCCGGGCCCGGCTGCACATCAGGTGCGGCGGGCCGGCGATGAAGCCGATGCGGCGGTGGCCGAGGCTGATCAGGTACTGGTTGGCGCTGAGGCTGCCTGCCCAGTTGGTGGCGCCGATGGTGGGTGACTCCTGCGGGTCGACCCCGGCCGGGTCGATGATGACGACAGGTAGGTGGAGCCGGCGCAGCTCGGCCTGCAACGGTGGGTTCACCATCGAGGTCACGAAGATGATTCCCTCGGTGGAGCGCGTACGCATGTTGTCGAGCCACTGCTTGGCCGAGGAGATGCGCCAGTGGATGGCCGACACGACGGTGCCGACGCCGCTGGTCTGGCCGACGTCCTCCACCCCACGGATGATCTCCACGGCCCATGGGCTGTCCAGGTCGTTGAAGACCAGGTCGATGAGGGCGGCGTCGGTACGCCGGGACGGTGAGCGGCGGCGGTAGCCATGCCGGTTGAGTAGCGCCTCGACGCGCTCCCGGGTGTCGGGGGCGACGTCGGAGCGGCCGTTGATGACCCGGGAGACGGTCGGCACGGAGACTCCGGCCAACCGCGCGATCATGGCGATGGTGACGTTTCGGCCGTTCTCCGTGCCCACGGTCCCCCCTGCGGAGCTATGGATCTCCGAAACTTTCAATGCTTCGCCGGTAATGATGATCGATGGCCGGCACGCTACGAGCTGTTGTCCCAGCGGTCAAGACCTCTGTCCTATTGCGAAAAGACCGGCTAGCGTAAGCAGGGCTTCCAGTGATCCGGGACGATGTTTTTCCGGAAGTTCCAGACAGCCCGTCCAGAGGAGTGCTCGTGTCGACCGACATCGCTAACGTGGCGACCGCTACCCGGTCGATCCGCAATCCCGTCCTCGCCGGGTTCCACCCGGACCCGTCGATCCTGCGCGTCGACGACGACTACTACCTGGCCACCTCGACCTTCGAGTGGTATCCGGGCGTGCTCGTGCACCACTCGCGTGATCTGGTGAACTGGCGCAGCCTGGGTGGGGTCATCACCGAGAGGCGCCTGCTCGATCTGCGCGGATGCGGTGACTCCAACGGGGTGTGGGCGCCCGACCTGACGTACCACGACGGTCAGTTCCACCTCGTCTACAGCGACGTGGCCAGCTTCGCCAGCGGCTACTGGGATCCGCAGAACTTCCTGGTCACCGCCGAGGACATCACCGGCCCCTGGTCCGATCCGGTGAAGCTGCACGGGCGCGGGTTCGACGCGGCGTTGTTCCACGACGACGACGGCACGACCTGGCTGCTGGGCATGAGCGCGGACTGGCGGCCCGGCCGCGACCGCTTCGGTGGCATCGAGATCCAGCAGTACGACCGGGCCGCACGCCGTCTGGTCGGCAGCCCTCGCATCCTGTTCACCGGTTCCCCGGTCGGTGTCACCGAGGGTCCGCACCTGTACCGCCACGACGGCTGGTACTGGCTGATCACCGCCGAGGGCGGCACCAGCTGGGAGCACCAGGTCACCGTGGCGCGGTCCCGGGAGCTGTTCGGACCGTACGAGGTGGACCCGCACGGGCCACTGCTCACCTCCTTCGGACGGCCCGACCTGCGGTTGCAGAAGGCGGGTCACGGCAGCCTGGTCCACACGCAGAACGGCGAGTGGTACCTGGCCCACCTGGTTGGCCGCCCATACTCCCCGCTGGGCAACTGCGTGCTGGGTCGGGAGACAGCGATCCAGCGGGTCGAGTGGCCGTCGGGCGGCTGGCCGCGAATCGCCGGAGGGGTGCCCGCGGACGACGTCATCGCACCCGACCTGCCCGCGCACCCCTGGCCGGCGGAGCCCGAGACGGACCACTTCGACGCCCCCGAGCTGGGCCGGTGCTGGTCGACGCTGCGTCGACCAGCCACCCCAGACTGGGTCGACCTGCACACCCGCCCGTCGTACCTGCGGGTCCACGGCGGGCAGTCGCCGGTCGGTCGACAGGCACCCAGCCTGGTCGGGCGACGCGTCGGCGCACGGAAGTGCTCGCTGGAGACCGTTGTGGAGTTCGAACCGGCCGACCACCGCCAGCTCGCCGGGATCACCGCCTACTACAACACGCTCAACTGGCACCACCTCTACCTGACCCGGGCCGACGACAGCCGGACGGTGCTGGAGCTGCTCAGCTCCGACAACGGGCGGCGCACCGCGTACCCGGAGCTGACAGTCGACGTCGACGGCGTCACGCGGGTCGGCCTGCGGGCCGTTTTCGACGGGCCTGCGGTGCGCTTCGACTACGACCTCGGCGCCGGTTGGCAGCGGCTACCGGTCGAGCTGGACGCGACCATCCTGTCCGACGAGCACGCCGCGCTGATCATCGACGGCGAGCCGGCGGCGTGGGGCTTCACCGGGGCGTTTCTCGGCCTGTGGGTGCAGGACCTGGGCGGCGACGGCGTGCACGCCGACTTCGACCTGGCCACCTACCGGGAACAGTGACCACGCGGACGGCACTCGGCGGGTGCCGTCCGCGTGCCCACTCGTCCTACCTGGCCTGAGCGGCGACGGCCCGAAGCTGGCCGAGGGTGGTGCGGAAACCGTGGCCGGACGCGGCCGGGTCCTCGGCGTTCAGGCCGCTGACGGCCATGGTCTGCGAGCGGGTCGTGGCGACGGCCTCCGCGTCGGACCCGGTCACGTCGAACACGCCGAAGTCGCCGCTGAGCGTCCGGAACGTCGGGGCCGCCGGGTCCTGGGCGAGGTAGAGCACCACGACCTGGCCGGCCTCGAGCTTCGACATGTGCGCCATGTCCGGCACGCCGTCGGGCAGCGGGGCGAGCGTGATCCGCGCCCCGGCCCGCACTGTCGATCCGGTCGTCGCGCGCAGCACCTCGTCGACCCGGAATCCGGCCGCCTCGACCTCACCGCGTACGACCAGGTCCGCGGTGTCGCTGAGCTGCCGCACCGTGGCGTACCCGCGCAGCTTGCCCTTGATCGGCGGGGGCGCGACCTCGGTCGGTGTGGCGGCGCTGCTCGGGGCGGCGCTGCTCGGGGCGGGCGCGGCGGCCGGGTCGGCGCCACCGCCGCTGCCGCAGGCGGACAGGACCGCGGCGGACAGCACGGCGGCGGCCGTGGCCCACAGCGGCCGCGTACGGCGAAGGTCGACTGCCATGGAACGCTCCTTGCGTCTCGGTGCCGTCCCGGGCCGTCTCGCCCGGAACGCGGCACTGCTTACGCCTTCTATCTGTGCGTCCCGGGCACCGAGTTCCCTTCTTTTTCGGGCTTCTTTTTCTCGCGCTCAGCTTTCCGCGGGTCAGCGCCGCTCGCGCGCGAGCTGACGAAGCTCGGCCAACGTGGTGACGAACGCACGACCCGCCGCGGTGGCGTCCTCGGTCCGCAGACCGGTCACCGACATCGCCGGTGACCGGCTGGTGGCCGTCTCCGCGGCGAGGTCGAAGATCCCGAACTCGCCGCCGAGCGGATGGTAGACGCGCGCACCCGGGTCAACGAGGCCCAGGTAGAGGACTGTCGGTCGGCCGGCCGCCCCGGCCAACTCCGCGGCCACCATGATCTCGGTGGGCACCGAAGTACCCGGGGCGCGGTACAGCACCTCCGCCACCCGGTAGACCGCCCGCCCGTCCGTCACCGACGCCACCTCGCCGCGGACCACCAGGTCGGCCGTGTCGGTGAGTTGGCGCACCGTGCCGTACCCACGGTTCTTCGCGGCCGTGCCCGGCGGCGCCGGCCGAGCGGCCGGACGGGTCGCCTCGGGTGACGGGGGCGCGGCCGGGGGCGTGTCGCCGGACCGGGCCGCGAGCCCTCCGCCGATCCCCGCGACAACCAGGACCAACGCGGCCGCCGCGAGCGCGGGCCGCAACGACACGAAGGCCCTCCTTCGGGTACGCGGCTCCTGCGCGATCGCCGCCAGCAGGCGGGCGCGGTGCAGCTCGTGCCGGCCCGCCGGCAGGTCGTGGTCACCGGGGTGGGGCACGATCTTCGCCCACTCGGCCGGGTCCGACGCGCTCACTGGCTGCCCTCCCGCACGAGCGAGGCGTCCACGACCGGCGGCCGTGCGGCGCGCGGCGGGGCGTCGACGAGGGTACGGAGTCGGGCGCGGGCCCGCGACAGCCGGGAGCGCACAGTGCCGACCGGAACGCCCAGCGCCTGCGCCGCGGACTCGTAGTCCAGGCCCTCCCACAGGCACAGGGTCAGCACCTCGCGCTCGGGTCGGCGCAGCCGGGCCAACGCGTCGATGGCGGCGGCGATGCGTCGGCTGTCGTCGAGTCGGCCGGCGACCTCGTCGGCGTGGTCGGGCAGTGTGAAGTCGGAGGCGAGCAGCGCTGCGGCGACCCTACGGTAGCGACGGTTGCTGCGGGTGTGGTTACGGGCCTCGTTGGTGGCGACGCCGAGCAGCCAGGGCCGCAGCGACCCGCCCTCCTCGCTGACCCGCTCCCGGGAACGCCAGGCCTGCAGATACGTGGCGGCCATGACGTCCTCCGCCGTGGCCCAGTCGGCGGTCAGCCGGAACGCGTGGTTGTACACCGAGCGCGCGTACGTGTCGAACAGCTCGGCGAACGCGCCGGGGTCACCGGCTCGCACCCGAGCGCGCAGACTCGACTCCATGACCATTCTCTGTCCGTCGGACGGTGCTGGTTCCGACGGACCGGCCCCTTGATCAGTTACGGCCCGACGATAGCCACCGGCGGGTACGTCCCGCCAACGACGGGATGAACAGACGCCGTCACGCCTCGCGGTCGTCGATTGACGAGGAATCGACGTACTGGTATCTGTTAATACAGTTTCCTGATGCTTGGCCCGGCGCGGCGGTTCGGCGCCGTAGGGCACCGCGAACCGACCGGCCGGCGGCACGCCGCCCCTTCCCCGAGGAACACCCATGGTTCACAAGAGAACAGCCGCCTACGTCGTGGGCACACTGCTGGTCGGCGTCGCCGCCGTCGGCTACGGCCTGCCGTCGGCGAGCGCCGCGACCGCCGGCCCGATCACCGGCCTCGGTGGTAAGTGCATCGACGTGGCCGGCGCCAGCTCGGCCAACGGCACGGCCGTCCAGCTCTACGACTGCAACGGCAGCGCGGCCCAGACGTGGACCGTCGGCAACTCCGACACCTCGATCCGGGCACTCGGCAAGTGCCTCGACGTGACCGCCGCGTCGACAGCCAACGGCGCCAAGGTGCAGTTGTACGACTGCAACAACACCGCCGCGCAGAAGTGGACCGCCAGCAACGGCGCGCTCGTCAACTCCGGCTCCGGCAAGTGCCTCGACGTCACCGACCGGAGCACCGCGAACGGCGCCCGGCTGCAGATCTGGACCTGCGGCGGCACCACGAACCAGCGGTGGACCCTGCCGGGCGGCGGCAGCACCCCCACCCCCACGCCCACCACCCCGACCGGCACCAACCTCGACGACCCGGCGAAGAAGAACGTCGCCATGCAGCTCGTCTCGGCCGCGGAGAACTCCTCACTCGACTGGCGCGCACAGTTCTCCTACATCGAGGACATCGGCGACGGGCGCGGCTACACCGCCGGCATCATCGGCTTCTGCTCCGGCACCGGAGACATGCTCGAACTGGTCGAGGCGTACACCCGCACCAAGCCGGGCAACGTACTCGCCGGCTACCTGCCGGCGCTGCGCACCGTCAACGGCACTCCGTCGCACGCCGGCCTCGACCCCAACTTCCCCCGCGACTGGCGGACCGCGGCCACCGACTCGGTGTTCCAGGCCGCCCAGGAGGCCGAACGCGACCGGGTCTACTTCAACCCATCGGTACGCGACGGGAAGAACGACCAGGTCCGGGCGCTCGGTCAGTTCGCCTACTACGACGCGGCGGTCATGCACGGGTACGAGGGCATGCGCCAGATCCGCAACCGCGCCCTGAACCGGGCCAAGCCGCCAGCCCAGGGCGGCGACGAGCGGACCTGGCTCAACGCGTTCCTCGACGAGCGGGTCGTCGAGATGAAGAAAGAAGTGGCCCACTCGGACACCTCCCGCGTCGACACCGCCCAGCGGGTGTTCCTCAACAACGGCAACTTCAACCTGAACACGCCGCTGGTGTTCGCCGTGTACGGCGACCAGTTCCGGATCGGCTGAGCGGCTGGAGTGGTGGCGGGGTCGTCGGCGATCGCCGGCGGTCCCGCCACCCGGCCCCCATCCCTACGCCCCGCCGCCTGGCGCCTACTCCTGTCCCTGCCTGGCCGCTTGGTGGCTGCCCGCACGTGCCCAGCCGCCTGGCGCCTGCCCGTTTCCTGACCGGCCGCCTGCTGCCTGCCCGGCCGCCTGGCGTCTGCCCGGCCGGTCCTGGCGGGCGGGCCTTGGCCGCTGACGCATCTCGCGGTCACCATCGGTGGACCATTTACGGCAGGATCCTCCGAGTGAACCGGCCCCTGCTCCTGCTCGACGTCGATGGTGTCCTCACCCCCTACGGGACCCCTCAACCACCTGCCGGTTACACCGAGCACCACCTGTTCCCCGGCGAAGAGCCCGTCCGTGTCAACCTCCTCCACGGCGCCTGGATCACCGAGGCGAGCGCCGTCCTGGACATCGCCTGGGCCACGAGCTGGAACGACGAGGCCAACCAACTCCTCGCCCCACTCCTGCGCATCGCTCCTCTGCCCGTGATCACCATGCCACCCGCGCCGTTCCACCCCAGCGACAAGATTCCGGCCATCGCCGCCTACGCCCAGCAACGGCCCGCGGCTTGGATCGACGACCTCCACACGCCGCAAGCCAACAGCTGGGCGGCAGCACGCAGCAGCCCAACCCTGTTGATCACCGCCGACCCGACGATCGGCCTCACGCGCGACTCCGTCGATCACGTCATGACTTGGGCCAAGGCCCTTCAACGCCCGTCCGGCTAATCCCTAGCGACGCGCCCGGCTCTCGCCGTATCCCTAGCGACGCGCCCGGCCCTCGCCGTATCCCCAGCGACGCGCCCGGCCCTCGCCGTATCCCCAGCGACGCGCCCGGCCCTCGCCGTATCCCTAGCGACGCGCCCGGCTCTCGCTCATACCGGGCGACCGGCAGCCTCGCCGACACGCAGCCCTCCCTGATGTCGCGCACCGCCAGCGCCGCCGACACGCAGTCCTCGGTCACGCCAGGGACCGGCAGCCGCCGACACGCAGCCCTCGCTGATGCCAGGCGCTGTCGATACCAGCTCCCGGCACCGCCGAGCAGCACGCCCACCACGGCCACCATCTGGCTGAGTTCGGCATCGATGAGCCCTTCGGGAACCAGCCGATCAAATCGATCATGGTGAGTGAAATTGTCGTACACCTGTTCTAGTCTCGGGTCATGGTCGAGGAGTTGGCGCTGGCAGACGACGCGGTCGCGGCCTGCGTCGACGCCCCCGCCTGGGCCCTGCCGGAGCCCGAGCTGATCGCCGCACTCGATGCCGCGCACCGCTTGGAGCAACGCCTCGCCGCCGTCAAACTCACCCTCGTCCGCGAGCTCGACGGCCGCGGCACGCCCCGCGCGCATGGGGCCTCCTCCACTGCGGTCTGGCTGCGCGAACGACTGCGACTCACCATCCCCGCCGCCCGCCGCCTGATCGACCTCGCCACCGCCCTCGACACCGGCAACCCCGGGATCCGACAAGCGCTAGCCGACGGGCACATCAGCGTCGACCAGGCCCGGGTCATCACCGACACCGCCACCACCGTGAACACGTCGACCGGCGCCGAGACCGCCGACAAAGCCGTCGGTGTGCTCGTCGGCTGGGCCAGCCAGTTCGACGCCACCCACCTGCGCAAGCTCGGCACCCGCATCCTCGACCACGTCGCCCCCGACATCGCCGACGCCGCCGCCCAAGCCGCCCTCGACGCCGAAGCACGCCGCGCCGCCCGCGACCGGCACCTCACGTTGTCCGAGCAGACCGACGGCCGACTGCGGCTCACCGGCACCCTCGACGCCGAAACCGCCGGCCTGTTCCGCGCCACCATCGACCCATTGACAGCCCCGTCCGGACCAGATGACACCCGCTCGCCCGGTCAACGCCGCCACGACGCCCTCGCCGACGTGTGCCGACTCGCCCTCCGAAGCGGCGAGCTACCCGACAGCGGCGGCGACCCCGCCCAGATCGTCGTCACCACCACCTACGACGCGCTGACCCGGCAACTCGGTGCCGGCGCACTCGACATCGGCCTACAGCTCACCCCGGACACGGTGCGCCGGCTCGCCTGCGACGCCACCATCCTGCCCACCGTCCTCGGCGGCACCGGCCAAGTCCTCGACGTCGGGCGACAACGCCGACTCATCACCGGGCCGCTGCGACGCGCCCTCGTGCTGCGCGACCGCGGCTGTGCGTTCCCCGGCTGCGACCGACCACCCCGCTGGTGCCACGCCCACCACATCCACCACTGGGCCGACGGAGGCACCACCAACCTCGACAACGCCGTCCTGCTCTGCGGCCACCACCACCGCCACCTGCACCACAGCGACTGGATCATCCAACTCGGCCACGACGGCCACCCCGAATTCGTGCCACCCGCCTGGCTCGACCCCGAACAACTCCCCCGCCGCAACCACTACCACCGACGAACGTAAGAGCAGCCAGTCGAGGACGATCACCCGTGTCGGGCCCACACCGTCGGCCACCCCACACCGCCTAAGGCATCCTAGGAGGCTGGTTGGCCAGGCCCCCCGCGTGAAGGCCGAAGCGTTGAGCGGCGCGTCGGGCGCATGCCGGCTGGGTCAAGAAGAGAGCTGCTCTCAACGGCTCGCGCTGACCCGCAGCAGCCCACGACGGCCTGCGCCGGGCCGCAAAGCCGCGTCGGCCTGCAAGCCAGATGACGCCGCCGCCGGGCAACAGGCACCCGACGAATCGCAACGGCTTACGACCGCCCGCGCCCGGCCGCAAAGCCGCGTCGGCCTACGAGCCAGATGACGCCGCCGCCGGCCAACAGACGCCCGACGAATCGCAACAACTCCGACCGCCAGCGACGGCCAACCACAATCCGCAACGCATACAGAACGCCTACGCCGCCTGCGGCGGCCCACGACGACCCGCAGCGGCCCGCAGCGACCCACGGCGGCTCGTGGAACAACCTCCACGGGGCCAGTGCTTCACGGCCGCGAGGTCGTCGTCGTCGAGCGCGGTACCGGATGTCGACGGCACCGCTGCGGTCCCTGACTACGGCCAACGTGAACGACCCGCAGCCACAGCCTCGCGTGGCGACTTGACCTCAAGCTCGGGTGAGGTCCTAGCCTCCAATATCGGAGGTTACGCATGAGCATGGAAGTTACCGCGTGGATGTCCCTGCACCACGCGATGAACGCGCAGGATGAGCGGCCGCTGTCCCGCGCCACCTTGAAGCGGATCGCACAGTTCGCACGGCCACACCGCGCCTTGATCGTCAGGTTCCTGTTGTTGAGTGTGGTGACGGCGGTCCTCACGGTGGCGGCGCCCGTGCTCGCCGGTCGGGTGGTCGACGCGATCGTCGACGGCGCCGACAGCAGCGTGGTGATCCGGTTGGCCGTACTGATCGCCGTGATCGCCCTCGCCGAGGCCGGGCTGGGTCTGGTGACGCGATTTCTCTCCGCCAGCATCGGTGAGGGGTTGATCGTCCAACTGCGCACGGCTGTCTTCGACCACGTTCAGCGCATGCCGGTGGCGTTCTTCACGCGGACCCGAACGGGTGCACTCGTCAGCCGCCTGAACAACGACGTGATCGGCGCGCAGCGGGCCTTCAGCGACACCCTGTCGAGCGTGGTCGGCAACGCCGTCACGCTGATGCTGACGTTGGCCGTGATGCTGACCTTCTCGTGGCAGATCACGCTGCTGGCGCTTGTCCTGTTGCCCATTTTCGTTCTCCCGGCCCGTCGGATGGGTTCGAGGCTCGCTCAGTTGCAGCGTGAAGCGGCCGAGCACAACGCGGCCATGAGCACCCGGATGACCGAACGTTTCTCCGCACCCGGTGCCACGCTGGTCAAGCTGTACGGGCGGCCGGCCGAGGAGTCCGCCGAGTTCGCGGCGCGGGCCCGTCGGGTCCGGGACATCGGCGTCCGTGCCGCGATGCTCCAGTGGGTCTTCATCACCGCGCTCACCGTCGTCGGCTCGCTGGCACTGGCCCTGGTCTACGGGCTGGGTGGTCTCTTCGCCCTACGGGGCAGCCTCGACGCCGGGACGGTGGTCGCCCTCGCGCTGCTCCTGTCGCGGCTGTACGCACCGCTGACCTCACTGGCCAGTGCTCGGGTCGAGGTGATGAGCGCGCTGGTCAGCTTCGAGCGGGTGTTCGAGGTCCTCGACCTCAAGCCGCTGATCCTCGACAGGTCCGACGCCCGGCCACTTCCGGAGGGACCGGTCGCGGTCGAGTTCGACGGGGTCCGGTTCGGCTACCCCTCAGCGGACAAGGTGTCGCTCGCGTCCCTGGAGGACGTGGCGAAGCTCGATACGCGCGGCGGTGAGGAAGTGCTGCACGGGGTGTCGTTCCGCGCCGAGGCGGGGCAGATGGTGGCGCTCGTCGGCTCCTCCGGGGCGGGCAAGTCGACTATCGCGCAGCTCGTGCCTCGCCTCTACGACGTCGAGGACGGCGCGGTGAAGCTGGCCGACGTCGACGTACGTGAGCTGTCGGCCGAGTCGATCCGGACGGCGTTGGGCGTGGTGACCCAGGACGGGCACCTCTTCCACGAAAGCATCCGCGCCAACCTGGCGTTCGCCCAGCCGGACGCGACCGAGGACGAGATGTGGGATGTGCTCCGGCGGGCCCGACTCGACGACCTGATCCGGTCACTTCCCGACGGGCTGGACACCGTCGTCGGCGAGCGCGGATACCGCCTCTCCGGCGGGGAACGGCAACGGCTCACCATCGCACGCCTGCTGCTGGCTCGTCCGCGCGTGGTCATCCTCGACGAAGCCACAGCGCATCTCGACTCCACCTCGGAGGCGGCGGTTCAGGACGCCCTCGCCGAGGCGCTGACCGGCCGGACGAGCGTGGTCATCGCGCACCGGCTCTCCACCATCCGGGCGGCCGACCAGATCCTCGTCGTGGAGGCGGGACGCATCGTCGAACGCGGGCGTCACAGTGATCTGCTCGCGGCCGGTGGCCGCTACCACGAGTTGTACCGCACCCAGTTCGCCGAGGACCAGCCGACGGTGCAGGAGCAACGCGTCGCCATCTGACGCACGCGTGGTCGGGCTGCCCACGTGGGCAGCCCGACCACCGCGTCACAGCGAGCCGCCGCTCACCCCACCGAAGCACCCGGGATGAGCGGCGACCGTGGTCAGTCGTTGTCGTCGTCGTCGTCGTCCTTGTCGTCAACGTCGTCGGCGTCGTTGTCGTCAGCGTCGTCGGCGTCGTTGTCGTCGTCGTCGACCGGCTCCTGCTCGGCCTTGACCACCGAGCCGTTGTCCCGGTCGACGTCCACCTCGTGCTCGGTGTCGCCGGCCACGATCTCGACGCTCCACACCGGTCGGCCGTTCTCCTGCTCGGCCTCGACCTCGACGATCTGACCGCCGCCGGCCTTGGCGAGCGCGATCTCACCGGCGCGCTTCTCGTCGACCGCGCTGCCCGCGGGCGCGCTGCCGGTCGACGGCGTACCGGACGGGGTGCCGGTCGACGGCGTACCCGATGGGGTGCCGGCCGACGGCGTACCGGTGGCTGCCGGCGCGTCGGTGGCCGTCGGCGCGACGGTTGCCGCGGCGAGTGCCGTGCCGCCGGTCCGCGAGTCGTTCGCGGCGTTGACGCCGAGCGCGACCCCGGCCACCGCCAGCACCGCCGAACCGCCGACCGACGCCAGAAGCAGATTGGTGCGCTTCATCGTGGTGTCCACCTTTCCTCGGTTGTCGACTTCGAGGATCGGCCAGATCGGGATAGCACCGCGCTGTCCGGACGCTAAGGGCGGGTTAAGGCGGTCGGGGGCCGGGTCAGCCGCGCCGGTTGAGTTCCGCTTCCAGCCGCTGGACGAGCGTCTTGCGGTCCTTGCTGGCGCGCTCGTTGCGCAGCGCGGTCTTGAGCTGTCGCGTGTCGAGGCCACGGACCAGCTTGGCCGCCTCCGCGACCGACATCTCCGTCATCCGTCCGGCCGTGGTGGCGTCCCGACGCGCCCGTTTGGCCGGCCCGGTGTTGGCGACGTACTGCTTGCCGGATCGGGACGCTTCGCGCTTCTTCGTGTCGGTCGCGCGTTTCTGGTTCTCCGACATCTCCTCCCAGGCCTTCTGGGGCAGGTAGCGACTCGTCGTGGCGCCCTTGCGCGCACGGGTGTCGCCCTCCTTCGTCTGCCACTTCTCGTTGCCCCAGCGCTGGAGAGACTTCTGCCGCTCGTCCTTTTCGCCCAGGAATCCGCCGCCGCGCTTCTTGTACTCCTGAGTGACCAGCTGTGACTTGCGCGCCGACCACTGCCCCGGCCGGCCGCCCTTGTCGGAAGCCTTGATTTCTTCCTTGATCTGCTCTCTGAGCTCGGGTTTCGTATACCGCGCCATGACTGGCAGCTACCCGGCACCGCAGCGGCTATGCGTCCCGCGGCGACGTCGGAGGCCCGAGCCGGAGCAGCACCTGCGCGCCGCCTCGCGGGCCGGCCCGCAACTCCAGCCGGCCCCCGGCGGCCTGCGCGGCGCGCCGGGCGATGTCCAGGCCGAGGCCGGTGGACCCGGCCGCGCTGGCACCCCGCCGGATCGCCCCGGCGGGCATGCCCGGGCCCTCGTCGGCGACCGTGAGGACCACCTCGCCCGCCTCGCCCGCCGCACGGGCCAGCCGGACGGCGAACGGCGTCCCGTCGGGGGTGTGCGCGAAGACGTTGCCGAGCAGGGCGTCCACGGCCGCCGTCAGGTTGTCGGCGGCCACACCGACGGGCAGAGGGCCGGGCGTCAGGTCGAGGGTGACGGCCCGGCCGGTGTCCTCGGCCAGCACCGACCAGAACGCGACCCGGTCGGCGACGATCGCCGCCGCGTCCGAGGAGGCCGGTTGCGCCGGCGCGTGCCGCCACCGGGCCTGCCGGATCAGCCCCGTGACCGCCCGTTCGAGCCCGTCGGCGGCGGCGGTGATCCGGGCGGCGTCGTCCGGGTCACGCAGCGACTCCGCCTCCAGCCGCAATGCGGTCAGCGGCGTACGCAGCTGGTGGGACAGATCGGCGACCTGTTCGCGCTCCTGCACCAGGAGCACCTGGATGCGGGTGGCGAGATGGTTGAGCGCGCCGGCCACCTCGCGCAGCTCGCGCGGGCCGGCCGGCGTGACCCGGGCGTCCAGCTCGGCGTTGGCCAACCGGTGTGAGACTGCCGAGAGGTCGCTGATCGGCCGGACCAGGGTGCGCGCCAGCCGGTCGGCAACCAGGAGCCCGATCAGCACGAGGATCACGCCGAGCAGCGCCAGCACCAGCCAGGCCCGGGTGACTCCGGCGGTCAACTCGTGCTGCGGCACCGCTATCCGGATCACCCCGGTGCCGTCCGCCCGACCCTGCACGGCGATGACCACCTCCCGGCCGGCCGCCGACTCGCCGGTGAGGCTCTGTCCGCGGGCGGCGAGGGCCACAGCGGGCGTACGTGGTGTCTGGGCGCCGAGCACCGTGCCGTCGGGCAGGAAGACGCTCACCGGTCGACCGGAGTCGGCGGCGAGTTGCTCGACGGTGAGCCGGATGGTCGCCGCGTCGGCGGTGCCGACCACCGGCACCAGGCTCTGCGCGTCGGCGGTGGCCCGAACGGTGGCCCGGTCCTCGGCGACGGTGCGGACCAGCAGCGCCAACGGCACCAGGAACGCGATGAGGGTGAGGACGCTGACCGCGGCGACCAGCAGCGCGAGACGTGCCCTCACGGCTGCGCCGCCGGGGCTTCGAGACGCACCCCGACACCACGCACGGTGTGCAGGTAGCGAGGCTGTTGGGCGTTCTCCCCCAACTTGCGACGCAACCAGGACAGGTGCACGTCGACGGTCTTGTCGGCACCGCCGTACGGGATCTGCCACACCTCCGTGAGCAGCTCACGTTTGGTGACCACCTGGCCCGGTCGGCCGGCGAGGTGGTGCAGCAGATCGAACTCACGGGGCGTCAACTCGACCGCGACCCCGTCCAGGGTCACCTGCCGCGCCCGGGGGTCGACGCGCAGCCCGCCGACGACGAGCGCCGGGACCTGCCCGTCGGCGCCGGAGGGACCCCGCCGCAGCACCGCCCGGACGCGGGCGTCGAGCTGCGCCGCGGTGAACGGTTTGACCACGTAGTCGTCGGCGCCCGCGTCGAGCACCCGGACGATCTCGGTTTCGTCGTCACGCGCCGTGGCCACGATGACCGGCACCGAGCTGACCGCGCGCAGCATCCGCAGCAGCTCGCGGCCGTCCAGGTCGGGCAGGCCCAGGTCGAGCACGACGAGGTCGGGCCGGTCCTCCAGCGCGTCACGGAGCCCGGCCATCGCGGTCGAGGCCGCCGCCACCGCGTGGCCGCGTTCGCGCAGGGCCCGGATCAGCGGGGTACGGATCGTCAGGTCGTCCTCGATGAGCAACAGGCGGGCCACAGCTGGCAGGCTAACCGCTGCGACTGGCAGCGCCGCGCACGTTAACCACGCCTTAGCGAACGGATGTGCAAACGACAAGGACGGATCGGGGATAGTCAGGGGATGGGCCGTCGTTCGATCCTCGTCGCCACCGGTTGGGTGGCCACCGCCGCCATCGCCACCCTCATCGGCCTGGGCGCGATCCGGTTGGTGGGCGAGAGCCTCACCGGCACCCCGGGCGGGGTCCGCAGCGAGGCCGAAATCGAGCGGGCGCTCGCCGCACCGGAGCCGGCGCCCACCACGAGCACCGCCCCGGCCGCGCCGGGCACCACAGGCACCGCCTCGGCTACACCGGGCACGACGGGCCCCGCACCGAGCGCCAGCTCCGGGGCCCGCCGGGGGTTCGCCACCGACGGCGGCACGGCAGTCGCCGAGTGCGGCGTCGGCGGCGTACGCCTCGTCTCCTGGGCGCCCGCGCAGGGTTACCGGGTCCGCGACGTGGACCGGGGCCCGGACGACGACGTCGAGGTCACGTTCCAGGGGCCGACCCGGGAGTACGAGTTGAAGGTGCGCTGCATCGGCTCGGAGCCGGTGGCCGTCGCCGACGACTAGCCGGGACGTACACATGAGTGGTGTTCGCCTAACCACCGTGACGTTCTCGACCGTCGGTCCGCCCACCCACTCCGGTCACTCGGAACACCGGCCACCCGATCTCGGTGCGCCACGCGGCTGGATCGCTTGCGTCCCGAGGTCCGACGAGGTAGACCTCCCGCACGGGCCCCGCCACCGACATGGCGTTCTTCACGACCCAGGTACCGAGCTCGCCGTAGGTGACCTCGATGCCATCGTGCTCGCCAACATGGGTGGCCACTGCCAGTTCCGCGGCGGGTAGGGTCGCGGCGTGCACCCGCCCGGTATGAGGTGGAGCGGCCGTCGGCAGGTAGACCAACACGTGACCGCGGCCCTGCTCGAACAGGGAGTTGTCGTAGGTGCCACCCGGTGGACCGGTCACCGCGTCGCCAACTGCCACCTCCAACTCGGCCATTGCGCCCGCGAACCAGGCCTCGACCTCGCCCTCGTCGACCACGGCCGCCACCGCCGCGACCGTGCGGGCGGGCTCGGCACGAAGCTCAACCTTGATCGGCGCGGGGTCGGGCCGGAGCAGGCGGCGCAGCGACGCGACAGCGGCTCGGGTGCGGTCGAGTTCGGCCTCCAGGCGTTGGAGGTGGTCGGCGATCAGGGTCGCGCGGACACCGGGGTCCGGGGACCGCAGGATCCGCTGCACGTCGCCCAGGGGGACGTCGAGTTCGCGGAGCCGGTTGATCACCTGGGCGGTCGGGATCTGCTCGATGGTGTAGTAGCGGTAGCCGGAGGTCTCGTCCACTACTGCGGGTTCCAGCAGGTCGCTCTCGTGGTACCGACGCAGGGTCCGCACGCTCAGGTGGGTCAGGCGCGAGAACTCCCCGATCGTCAGCACCCTCGCAGTATGAAGGCTCCCCCAGGGGGAGAGTCCAGCGCTTGACCTTCCTGCACCGCGAGGCCACACGGTGGGCTCATGACACACCACAACGACCTCCGGTCCGATCCACTGCCAACCACCGTCCGCGGTTTCCTCGCCGCTCACGTCGTTCGCGACGCCGACACGGCTTCGTCGTTCTTCGCCGAGGACGCGGTCGCCGTCGATCAGGGCGAGTCCTTCCGCGGCCGAGAGCAGATTTACGCGTTCCTGCGGGACGCCGGCTCCGAGTTCGAGTACACGACCAAGCAGATCGGCGCTGCCCGCATCGACAGCAGTCACTGGGTGGTGACCCTGCGGCTCGAGGGAACCTTCCCAGGCGGCGTCGCCGAACTCGACTACCGGTTCACGATTCGTGAGGACCTCGTCACTGAACTCGTCATCGCCAACCACGGATCCTGACAAGACCCCCACCACGTCAATCTTCAGGGGAGAGCGAATGCCTACTTCAGATCGCGATCGTCTCGATGGACGCCGTGCGTTGGTCACGGGCGGATCGAAGGGCTCAGGCAAGGCCGTCGTCGAGAGACTGCGGGAGATGGGTGCCGACGTCTACGTGACGGCCCGGACGATGCCCGAGGGGTACGAGCACCCCGACCGGTTCATCGAGGCCGACACCTCGACGGTCGAGGGCGCGAAGGCGGTGGCCGACCGGATCGCCGAGACCGGCGGCGCACTGGACATCCTGGTACACGTCGTCGGAGGTGCCTCGACGCCGTCCGGTGGGTTCGCGGTCATCACCGACGAGCAGTGGATGATCGAGCTGAACTTGAACCTCCTCGGAGCGGTGCGGCTCGACCGAGCCCTCCTACCGGCGATGATCGAGTCCGGCTCGGCGGTCGTGCTGCACTTCACCTCGATCCAGCGTGAACTTCCTCAGTACGACGCGTCCCTGGCCTACGCGGCAGCGAAAGCCGCGTTGCGTACCTACAGCAAGGGGCTCGCCAACGAGCTCGCCCCGCGCGGCGTCCGCGTCAACGCGATCAGCCCCGGCGGCATCGAGACGGAGGCCTACGAGAGGTTCGTGGACCGAATCGCCGAGGGCAACGGGATCAGCCGCGAACAAGCCAAGCAGAGCATTTACGACTCCCTCGGAGGCGTACCCCTGGGACGGTTTGCCAACACCGAGGAGATCGCCGACCTGGTCGGGTTCCTGGTCTCGGACCGCGCCTCGGCCATCGTGGGCGCCGAGTACGTGATCGATGGCGGAACAGTCCCTACCGTCTGAGCCCGCAAACGGTTTCGAGCAGGCACGTGCGAGTCCTGTGAACAGGCTTAACCTGACCGGTCTGGCACCGACCTCGGATGGCGCAGCCCTCGCGCAACGGCGCCGCAGCACCGTGACACCGGGTGCGTCCGGGTCAGCGCCTCGCGCCTGGAGGGGCCGGTGCTCGATGATCCACGCTTCCACGTCTTCCACCAACCACACCGCTCCCCGGGCCAGCCAATCGAACGGCTCGGGTAGGTCTGACCGACTGGTGATCTGCACGACGAGTCCGCCCCCACCGCCGAATCGACAGTGGGGGCGGACTCGGGTGGTGGTTCAGCTCGCGTACGCCTCCAGTTCCCAGAGTGAGTGGCCGTATCCGGTGCCCCGGGCCGTGCCGTTGATCCGCAGGTAGCGACCGTTGGCGCCGAGGGCGGTGTGCTCGTCCACGCCGCCGTCGGCCCCGGTCACCGTCTTCACTGTGGTCCAGGTGGTGCCGTCATTCGAGGTCTGGATCTGGTACGCGCTGCTGTACGCCGCCTCCCAGCTCAGCTTGACCCGGCCGATCGCCGTGGCGCTGCCGAGGTCCACCCGGATCCACTGCGGGTCGGAGAACGTGCTCGACCAGCGGGTGGTGAGGCTGCCGTCGACCGCCTGGGCGCCGGACACGTCGGCCCCCTCGTTGCTGGACGTTGACGTGGGCTTGTTCAGCAGCAGGTTGCCGCCTGTCGGGGTTCCGGTGCCGCCGTACACCTCGAACTCGAACAGCGAGTAGCCCCAGGCGGTCCCCCGGGCCGTGCCGAGAAGCCGGACGTACCGGCCGGACCCGCTGAGCCCGGTCAGGTCGTCCACGCCGCCGTCACCACCGGTCACCGTACGGATGGTGGTGAAGGTGACGCCGTCCGGTGAGGTCTGGATCTGGTATCCGCTGCCGTACGCCGCCTCCCAGGTCAGCTTGACGCGGTTGATGGCGGACGTGGCACCGAGATCCACGTCGATCCACTGTGGGTCACCGAAGGCGCTGCCCCATCGGGTACCCGCCACGCCGTCGAAAGCGTTGGCCGCCGTGAACGCGCCCTCGAAGCTGGACGCGCGCGCCGGCTTGCCCCGGGCCAGGTTGGCACCCGGCTCGGGATCCGGGTCCGGGTCCGGGTCAGGTCCGGGACCGCCGGGGGTGGTGGACAGGGTGAACTCGTCGATGTCGAAGTACGGGCCGGTGCCCTTGAAGACCAGGAACAGGGTCCGGGTGCCGGTCGGGGCGGTGACCCCACCGGTGACAGTGGCGAAATTGGCGTACCCGCCGGTGGACACGACGGTGGCCGAACCGACCAACGGCCCGGTCGGCGAGTCGACCCGCAGCTCCAACGTGCCGCCGCCACCGGCCGGGGCGCCGACCCGGGCACTGAACGACTGGACGCCGGTCAGGTTGTAGGGGCGGAACGAGATCCAGTCGTTGTTGTCGATGTAGCCGACCGCCGCGCCGCCGTGCCCGGCTGCCCCGGCGACGATCTGGACGCCGGACGAGTCACCGAAGTGCTCGGCCTGACGTACCCGTGGTTGCAGCACCGCCTGGGTGTGCGTGGTCAGCGCCGGTTGGCCACCACCGCCCAGGTCGGTGTACTCGGCGTCGATGATGCCGAAGATGTTCGCCGCCGTGTCGTGCTCGCCGTCCGCCGAGGTCTGGATGACCCCGGTGCAGCCCTGCACGCTGCCGAGCTGGTGGCCGTGCGAGTCGTGGCCGAGCACGTAGTTCACCTTTACCCGGGCGCAGTTGATAGCACCGTCCTGGGCGTCGGTGACGGTGACGGAGAACGGCACGGCGTCGCCGAAGGTGAAGGTCTGCCCGTTCAACGGGGTGTTCACGGTGACCACCGGGGCGCTGTTGCCGACGGTGACGACCACGCTCGCGGTGGCCGTCTTGCCGGTGGTGTCCCGGACCGTCAGCGTCGGGCTGCGGGTTCCGTTTGTGGTGTACGTGAAGCTCGGGTTCGCCGCTGTCGAGTCGGTGGTGCCGTTGTTGTCGAAGTCCCAGGCGTAGGTGAACGGGTCGCCGTCCGGGTCGAGGGTGCCGGCCGAGGAGAAGGCGACTGTCAGTGGCGCGCTGCCACTGGTCGGGGTGGCGGACACCCTCGCGATGGGTGCTCTGCCCTCGCGGGCGTACTCGATGCGGTAGAGCGCCGAGTTGGCGTCGCCGTTGAACCAGCCGGTGCCGTAGTCGAGCACGTAGAGCGCGCCGTCGGGGCCGAACTCCATGTCCATGACCTGGGTGCCGGTCCACGGGAACGGGTTGATCTTCAGCGGTTGGCCGGACGCGTCGAGCTTGATGTTCTTGATCCAGCGGCGACCGAACTCACCGGCGAAGTAGGTCCCGTCGTAGTACTCGGGGAACGCCACTGGCGAGGTGTTGTTCGGGTCGTACCGGTAGACCGGCCCGCCCATCGGCGACAGGCCACCGCCGGTGAACTCCGGCGGCGAGCCGGAGCCGCCGTACGGCAACCAGGCCGAGATGGCCGGTGGCAGCTGGGTGATGCCGGTGTTGTTCGGTGAGTTGTTCACCGGCCCGCCGGCGCAGTTGAACTTCGCCCCGGAGGGCCCGGACGGGAAGGTGTAGTCGTTGTAGGCGTCGTTGCGGGCGGTGCAGTACGGCCAGCCGTAGAAGCCGGGCCGGTCGATCCGGGCGAACTCGACGTTGCCCGCCGGCCCCCGGTTCGGGTCGGCGGTGCCCGCGTCGGGACCGTAGTCACCGAGGTAGACGATGCCGGTGGCCTTGTCCACGCTCATCCGGAACGGGTTGCGGAAGCCCATCGCGTAGACCTCCGGGCGGGTCCGCGCGGTGCCCGGGGCGAACATGTTGCCGGCCGGGATGGTGTAGCCGCCGGCCGCGCTCGGCTTGATCCGGAGGACCTTGCCGCGCAGGTCGTTGCTGTTCGCCGAGGTGCGCTGCGCGTCGAAGGCCGGGTTGCGTCCGGCCCGCTCGTCGATCGGGGTGAAGCCGGCCGAGTCGAACGGGTTGGTGTCGTCACCGGTGGACAGGTAGAGGTTGCCGGCCGCGTCGAAGTCCATGTCACCGCCGACGTGGCAGCACATGCCCCGGCTGGTCGGCACGTTGAGGATCAACGTCTCGCTGGCCAGGTTGATGGTGTTGTCCGCGTTGACGGTGAACCGGGCCAGCCGGTTGACGCCCTCCCAGACGGCGAATTGGGCCGGCGTGCCCTCGGCGGGCGCACCACCGCCGGGAGTGCTCAGTGGCGGCGCGAAGTACGCGTACACCCAGCGGTTGGTGGCGAAGTTCGGGTCGGCCTTGATGCCCTGCAGACCCTCCTCGTCGCCGGTGTAGACCGGCAGGGTGGCGGCGATCTTGGTGTTGCCGGCGGCGTCGGTGTGCCGGATCACGCCGTTGCGGGAGGTGTGCAGCACGCCCCGGTCCGGCAGGACGGTGAGGCTCATCGGCTCACCGGTCTCGGCCGCGCCCTTGGCCAGCTCCACCTGCTGGAAGCTGCTGGTGACGGTGGGGCCGCAGTCGGCGTCGACAGCGCCGGCGGCCGTCCGGATGCCGCCGAGCAGGTGCTGACGGAAGTTCGCCTCGGTGTACGACGCGTCGGTGTGCCCCAGGCCGGTGTACCAGGCTCGGCCGCCGGAGTAGTTCTGGCACCAGGAGATCGGGTGGTCGGCGCCCATGCTCCCCCCGGTGTAGGTGCTCTCGTCCAGGGTGGCCAGTACGTGCGCGTTGCCGCGGGGGTTGGTGCGGTAGTTGTACAACTCGTCGAACCGGGTCCACCGCTGCGGCAGCGTCGCGGTGGACGGGTGCACCTGGTCGGCGACCTTCACTGTGACGTTCTGCTCGGCCGGGTGCGAGGCGAAGTACGCCCCGACCAGTCCCCCGTACCACTGCCAGTCGTACTCGGTGTCGGAGGCGGAGTGCACGCCCACGTACCCACCGCCGCCGCTGATGTAGCGCTCGAACGCGGCCTGTTGGGCGGCGTTGAGCACGTCGCCGGTGGTGGAGAGCCAGATCACCGCGGCGAACCGGTCCAGGTTGGCGTCGGTGAACTGGGCGGCGTCCTCGGTGGCCTCGACGGTGAAGCCGTTGGCCGCACCGAGCTGCTGGATCGCGGCGATGCCCGGGGTGATGGATCCGTGCCGGAACCCGGCGGTCTTGCTGAAGACCAGCACGGTGAACGGTGCGGCGCTGGCCGTGGGTGGCGAGGCGACGATGCCGCCCGCCACGAGGATCGCGCTCAGCGCGAGGCCGAGCCACGATCTCAGGGATCTGCGCACAGTGGGGTCCTTTCGCGGTGCGAGGGACGGCGTGCGCCGATCACGCCTGGCGGTGGTGGGACGAGATATGTGAATGCATCGTTGCGTCCGGATCACGGGCGCGTCAAGCACTTCCCCACCATCCGTGAGAGCGTTATCTCCGCAGGTCAGGGGCGACCGTGCGAAGTGAGATCGAATAACGGTTTTCGGGCCGCGATCCATCCGCGGAGGGCCCCGGTGCAGGTGCCCGCACTCGGGACCCTTCCCAACCCCCGGTCAGCGTGAGTAGTACTCGACGATGAGCTGCTCGTCGCAGACCACCGGGACCTCCGAGCGGAGCGGAAGCCGGGTCAGCCGAGCGGTCAGGCTGGACAGGCTCACCTCGAGGTAGGGGGCGAGACGTTCCGGGGCGTGCGCCCCGGCCGCCGCGACGACGAACGGAGCCTTGCCCCGACTGCGTTGCGCCACCTCGATGACATCACCAGGTTGCAGCCGCGCGGACGGCCGGTCCAGGCGACGGCCGTTAACAGTGACGTGCTGATGGGTGACGACCTGGCGGGCCTGGTAGATGGTGCGGGCGAGACCGGCTCGCAGCACCAGCGCGTCCAGCCGACTCTCCAGCTCGACGATCAGCTCCTCACCGGTCTTGCCGGGCCGGCGCACGGCCCGGTCGAAGGCGCGCCGGAGTTGGCCCTCGTGCAGGTCGTACTGCGCCTTGAGCCGTTGCTTCTCCAACAGCCGGACCTTGTAGTCGCTGGTGGTGCGTCGGGCCCGGCCGTGCTGCCCCGGCGGGAACGGGCGGCGTTCGAAGTAGCGCACGCACTTCGGGGTCAGCGCGAGGCCCAGGGCACGGGAACGCTTGACCTTGGGACGGGACTGATTCATGCTTCGCCTCTCAAGTAAGGTAAGCCTAACCTTATTAGGAGATGATCGCCTTGAGCAAGCCCTCGACCACCACGGCGGACTCCACTGACGACGCGGGTGTCCGAATCCGATCGATGCTCGTCGCCGCCGACTCCCTCACCCTGCACATCCCGGGCGTCGAGGCGTACGTCGTCGGACGACACCTCGTGATGAGCGACGGGCGGCTGCGGATCGACCTACCAGTCGGCTGCCACCTGGCCGAACACCTCACGCACCAGCGGGAGACCGTCGCGATGGTCGAGGTGACCGACCTGGCGCCCACCCCGGTCCGCGACCGGGTGCGCGGGCGCGCCACGCTCACCGGTTGGTTGGCGACCGAGGCCGACACGACCGGGAGCGATCAGGAGCTGGTGACGGTCCTCGACCTCGCCACCGCCGAGCTGACCGTCGACGGTCGCACCGCGTGCGTCGACCCGGACGAGTTCGCGACCGCCCAACCCGACCCGCTGGCCGCCGTCGAGGCGGATCTGTTGTGCCACCTCGACCACCACCACCCGCACACCGTCGAAGGGCTGAGCCGCCTGATCCCCGCCCGCCACCTTCAGGGCGTCCGGCAGGTCCGGCCGGTACGCCTGGACCGCCACGGTGTCGTACTCCGGTTGGAGCTGGGCACTGGTGATCGGAACGTCCGGCTGAACTTCCGGGCACCACTGCGGCATCCGGTCGAACTCGGGGCGCGGATCGAGGAACTGCTTCGGCACCCGCGCGGCTGCCGCGCCCGGCACGCGCGCTGACGATCGCCGCCCTCGTCGGCGGTTAGGCAAGGCTGGCCTATGCAAAACATCCCGAAAAGAGGCGGCTGATAGGGAGTTGTCCCGTCGAGGCCGGGTATCACGGTGACCCGGCACCACCGACGGAAGCGAGATCGCCATGACCGACATGCTGGAGATGCCGCGGGTACACGAGTGCACTGTCACCGACTGCGGCTACAACCACGACGGCTGCCACGCGTTCGCCATCACCATCGGGCAGCAGAACGCCAGCTGCGCCACGTTCATCGACACCTCGGCGAAGGGCGGGCTGGACCGCGTCATAGCGCAGGTCGGCGCCTGCAAGCGGGACGACTGCCAGCACAATGCCGAGCTGGAGTGCCACGCACCGTCCATCCGGGTGGGTCCGGGTCAGGACATCGCGGACTGTCAGACGTACGAGCCGCGCTGATCCCGGCGCGACGCGATCGAGGGACGGCCGCCACGGCCGTCCCTCATCCGCGTTCGAGGCCGGCTACGCGGGGACGACCATCGGCGTGCCAGCGATCGGGTCGGGTACGACGAGGCAGCTGAGACCGAAGACCTGCTCGACGAGGTCGCCGGTGACCACGTCGACCGGCGCTCCCTCCGCGACGATCGCACCGCCGGACATCGCGATGAGGTGGTCGCAGTAACGGCAGGCGAGGTTGAGATCGTGCATGACGATGACGATGGTCTTGCCGGACTCCGCGTTCAGTTTGCGCAGCAGCCGCAGCAGCTCGACCTGGTGGTTGATGTCCAGGTAGGTGGTGGGTTCGTCGAGCAGCAGCAGGTCGGTGTCCTGTGCCAGGGCCATGGCGACCCAGACCCGCTGGCGTTGGCCACCTGACAACTCCCGGATCGGACGGTCGATCAGGTCCGCGGTGCCGGTGGCGTCGAGAGCCCGGGCGACGGCGTCGTGGTCGTCGTTGCTCCACCGTCGAAACCACCCCTGATGGGGGTAGCGGCCACGGGCCACCAGGTCGGCGACGGTGATGCCGTCGGGCGCGACGGGAGTCTGCGGGAGCAGCCCGAGCACCTTTGCCACGTCGACGTTACGCAGGTCGGCGAGGGGTTTGTCGTCGAGGAAGACGGCGCCGTCGCGCGGTGCCAGCAGTCGGGCCAGGCCACGGAGCAGGGTGGACTTGCCGCAGGCGTTGGCACCGACGATCGCGGTGACCTTGCCGTCGAGCACTGCGACGTCGAGGCGGTCGACGATGGTCCGGTCGTCGTAGCCGAGGGTGAGACCCTCGGCGCGTAGTCGGGTCATCCACCCGCTCCTTGTCGGTTGGTGGTGGCCAGCAGCCACAGCAGGTAGGGCGCGCCGACCGCACCCGTCACCACGCCGGTGGGCAACGGTGTCGGCAGCACGTGCACGGCGACGAGGTCGGCGGTGAGCAGCAGCGCGGCACCGACCAGGGCGGCGGGCAGGACCCCCTGGGCCGCCGGGCCGAGGAGCCGGTTGGCGATCGGCCCGGCCACCAGGGCGACGAAGGCGATCGGGCCCGCCACCGACACCGCCAGGGCCACCAGCACCACGGCGGTGCCGAGCAGCCCGGCCCGGCTGAGCTCGGCCCGGACACCCAGCATCCGGGCGGCGTCGTCACCGAGTGCGAGGGCGCTCAGTGGCCGTTGCAGCAACGTGGCGACCGGCAGCAGGACGATCAGGGCGCCGGTGAGCACCCACAGCTCCGTGGTGCTGGCCTGCCCGACCGACCCGATCAGCCAGTGCATGGCCTGGCGGGCCTCGAAAAGCTGCGCCCGGCTGAGCACGTAGCCGACCAGGCCCTCGAAGAAGAGCGCCACCCCGATGCCGATGAGGATGAAGCGGTAGCCGCTGACGCCGTCGCGCCAGGCCAGCAGGTACATCGCCAGTGCGGCGGCGACCGCGCCACCGAGAGCGAGACCGCTGACGACGAGCCCGCCGGCCTGGAGGAGCACGATCCCGGTGACGGCCGCCAGCCCTGCCCCCGAGGTGATCCCCACGAAGTCCGGGGACGCGAGGGGGTTGCGCAGCAACTGTTGGAAGATCGTGCCGGACGCGCCGAGGGCGAGCCCGACAGTCAGGGCTGCGGCCGCGGTCGGCAGCCGCAGGCCACGGACGACGAAGTCGACGCTGGGATTGTCGGACAGGTGCAGGACCGAGGCGATCACCTCGGCGGCGCCGATGCGGAAGCTGCCCACCATCATGGTGAGCACGAAGAGGGCGGTGACCGTCACGGTCAGGGCACAGGTCACCACGATGGACCGGCCGGCTCGACGCCTCCGGTTGGCGCGCAGCGCCGCTGCCGTGCCGGACGGGGCGGAGCGGCGGTCGGTCGTTGTCGTTGTCGTTGTCGTTGTCGTCACCATGCTCAGACCTCCGACAGTCGGCCGTAGCGCACGATCGCGATGAACGCGGGCGCGCCGATCAGCCCGAGGATCACGCCGACCTGAACCTCGTCGGGGGCGGCGGCCATCCGGCCGAGCACATCGGCGAGGAGCAGGACGATGGGCGCCAGCAGCATCGAGTACGGCAGGATCCAGCGGTAGTCGGGGCCGCAGATGAACCGCGCCAGGTGCGGTACGACGAGCCCGACGAAGACGATCGGTCCGCAGGCCGCGGTGGCGGCCCCGGCGAGCATCGCGACCACGGCGAAGGCGGCCACGCGGGTACGGGTCACGTTCTGGCCGAGGCCACGCGCGACGTCCTCGCCGAGCGCGAGGCCGTTGATGGCCCGCCCGAAGCCCAACGACGCGGCCAGGCCGATCAGCAGGAACGGCGCGACCCCGGCCAGGATCGGGGTGTACCGACCGGCGAGCGACCCCACCTGCCAGAACCGCAGCTCGTTGAGGGCGTCCACGTTCGTCATCACGACCCCGCTGGTCACCGACGCCAGGCCGGCGGTGACCGCCGCGCCCGCCAGAGCCAGCTTCACCGGGGTGGCACCCTCCCGGCCGAGCGAGGCGACCGCGTACACCAGGGCCAACGCCGCGATCGCGCCGGCGAACGCGAACCAGACGTAGACACCGACGCCGCGCACCCCGAGCACGGTGATGGCCAGGACCACGAACGCGGCGGCCCCGGAGTTGATGCCCAGGATCCCCGCGTCCGCCAGCGGGTTGCGGGTGACGCCCTGCAGGATCGCCCCGGCCACCCCGAGCGCGGCGCCGACAAGGATGCCGAGCAGAGTGCGGGGTACGCGCATCTCCAGCGTGACGGTGCTGCTGATCGGTCCGTCGCTGTCGAGGCTGAACAGGGCGTGCAGCACCTCGGTGAGCCCGATCGACCGCGAGCCCATTGTCACGCTCAGGAAGCCGACGAGGGCGAGGACCGCACAGAGGACGGCGAGCCCCGGCCCGAGGGCAGAGGCTCGCCGCACGCCTCCCGTCGAGGTGCGCGTCCCGATCTGGTTAGTTGCCGACATTCGGATCAGCGGCCTTGACCGCCTGGGTCAGCTTGTCCAGCTCGGTGGCGAAGTCCCCGTAGGTGTGCAGCCAGAACGCCGGCCAGGAGACGGTGGCACCGACCTTGGCAGCCTTGATCTTGGACCAGGTCGGCTGCTTCGTGCTCCACTCGGCGTTGGCGGTGGGCGTGAAGGATCGGCCGTCCCACAGGATCAGGTCCGGCTGGTACTTGTCGGCGTTCTCCCAGCTGAGGTTCTCCCAGTACGGGAAGGCCGGGTCCGGGCTGGCCGGGTTGATCACCTTCAGGCCCCAGGTCTGCAGGTCCAGCAGCTCGGGCGCGTACTCGGGGTTCGCGACGTAGACCTTCTCCGTCGAGGGCGACATCGCCGCGACCGTCAGGTCCGGCTTGGCCGAGGTGGCCGCCTTGAACGCGGTCACCGCGTCCTCGAAGCGCTTCTTGTTCGCCGCGATCTGTGGGCTGGCCACGTCGGCGCCGAGGCTCTCGGCGAGGTCCTCGTACCCCTCGGCCAGCGCGACGATGGACTTGCCCTGCGTGACACCGACGACGGGGGCCAGTTCGGCGAGCTTCTTGCTCTTCTCGTCGACGCCCTCCTCCATGCCGCTGTGCGCCTTCTCGGCCGGCCACCAGTCGCCGACGATCAGGTCGGGCCGCAGGGCGGCTGCCTTCTCCACGTCGATCTTGCCCCACTCCTCGCCGAGGATCTGGATCCCGGTGAGGTCGAGGTTCTTCAGATTGGGGTCGGTCTTGACCGACTCGTCGGCGTAGACGCCGACCGGCTTGATGCCGAAGGACATGAGCGCCGCGGCCTCGCCGGCGTGCGCGATGATCCGCGTCGGTGTCTTGTCCGCCTTGACGACCTTGCCCGAGCCGTCGTTGAAAGACCAGGGGCCGGAGGCGGTGGCAGCGGCGGCGGTGTCACCGGTGCCCGTGTCGTTGCCACAACCGGTGAGCCCGCCGAGCACGGCGCTCAGCGCCGCGACGGCCAGGACCGGACGCCATGAGTGCATGGTGAGGTTCCCGATCTTTCGAAGAGAAGCGAGCCATCCGGCCCGAAAGTTAGGTTAGGCTAACCAACACTTCCGGTTTTGGCCAATGCCGGGTGCCCCCACCTCGAAAGACGGCCGCGAAACGGGCGATCGGACGCTCAGCGACCGCCCGCGACCAGCTCGGCGATCATCCCCTCGCAACTGCGGACGACCACCTGAGCGCCGCGCCGCTGCGCCAGCGGGAGCAGAGGATCCTCCGCCCGGTCCCGCCACCGCCACTGCGCGTCGGAGGCGACCTCCCAGAGCTGCCGCACGTCGGCCTCATGCTCGACACCGAGCCGAGCCGCGAGGCCCACCCCGTCGCCGCCGACCAGCCGTTGCGCCTCGGCGGCCAACTCCGCGTCGAACCCCAACCGGGTGTTCCGCAGCGCCACCAGCAGGCGCAGCTCGCGGAACTCGTGCGCGCCGGCGAGGATCTGCTCCACGGCGCCGACCAGCTCGGCGGAGCCCCGGGTGGGCTCGGCCCGCAGCAGCGCCTCCACAGCGGCCAGCGCGGACCGCGCCTTGAGAGCGTCGCGGCGATCGATGAAACACCGCGTCACCGACTCACGCAGCTCGGTGAGACCGCTGCGCCGAATCAACTCCGCGGAGAGTTTCACCCGGCTGTCGAACCCGCTGCGCACCAGCGTGGCCGCCAGCCGGACACCGAAGACCCCGAACCGACCCAGCAGCGCGGCGCGCACCTCGGTGTCCAGCCGCACCGGCAGTTCGCCGCGGAGGAAGCGGTCGGCGGAGATGAGGTGGGTGTCCAGCTCCGCCCGAGGCACCTGAGCCAGGGTCGCGAGCGCGGCGAAGTCGGATTCACCGAGCATCCGGCCGGCCAGGCCGATCATGCCGCTGCACGCCACGACGTTGACGCTGAGCGCGTTCACCCTCGGGTCGCGGTAGTGCCGGCGGGCGAGCTGACGGGCCGTGAGCAGACCGTCGATCCGGCCGCCGCCGGTCTCGTCGGCGCGGGACAACACCATGACCACGTTGACCGCAGCGGACTGTCCGACGGCACTGTCCCGTGCGGACTCCAGCACCCGCAGGTCGCTGTCGCGACCGTCGCGGGTCAGGTACAACACCGCGTCCGAGTCGCGCAGCACCCGCTCCAACACCGGCGCCCGGCCCTGCTCGGCGCCGGCGGTGACCGCCGGGGTGTCGATCAGCGTGATCTGCCGCAGCGCCCGCGTCGGCCACCGCACCACGATGTCCCGTACCTCCCCCGCACCCCAGCCCAGATCCACCCGCAACCCGGTCGCCGACTTCACCACCGCCAACTCCTGCGGCGGCTGCCCGACCGGGTAGGCGGTGGCACGCGGCGCGGCCCCGTCCTCGTACCAGGTGAAGGCCCCGTCCGCCCGCTCGACCGGCGCTACCTCCTCGCCCATCAACGCGTTGAGCACCGTCGACTTGCCCGACCGCCACGGGCCGACGATGGCGATCCGCAGCGGCTGCTCCAACCGGGCCACCTGTTGCCGAAGCTCGGCGACGGCCCGGGGATTGTCCTGGTACAGCTCGATGGCCTGGTGCAGCAACCCCCACGCCGCCTCGTCCAGTCGCACCCCCACTGTCATGCCTGAGGCTCCAGCAGCAGCGGGGCGGAACGGGCACCGGTCAACTGTTGAGCCTGCTCGTACACCGCCGCCAACCGGGTCATCTTCGACCGGATCTCGCGCTGCCGCTGCTCGCGCACCGAGGCGTCGGTGTCGGCCTCCTGCTTCGCGCTGCGGAACGACTGCACGATGGCCTCCTGCAGCTCCTCGGTCAGCCCCGTGAAGTGATCCCGCAGCATCCGCTGCACCTGCCGGGCGGCGTCGCGGCAGTCGCGAATGATTCGGACGAAGAAGTCGTCGACATGCCGCTGGATGGCCGTCTTGACCGTCGCCTGCCGACGGCGGAGCAACTGCTTGCTCTCGTCCCGGATGCTCTTGCCGCCGAAGAGCGCCCCGATGCCGACCGAGACCGGATTGATCATCGGCATGCCGGCCAGGGTGGTCGCCAGACCGAACATCAGCATGCCGCCGTACGAGCCCTTCATGCCGGTGAACAGCTTCTGACCGGTGGTGAACCGGTCGATCGTCGGCCGCTGCAGCTCGGGCATCCGCTCGCCGATGTCGTCCGGCATCGTCATCGACCAGGGCGGCAGGACGTCGTAGCCGTACCTGTCGAAGTTGGCGGCCACCCGCCGGGCGATCCAGTCACAGCGCTGGATCAGCCACTCGTGGTTCGCCTCCGCCGCCTCCACCAGGCTCCGCTCCAGCCAGTCCTGGAAGGTGTCCCAGGCGACCAACGGGTCGGCCGTGTCGAACGCCTCGTCCACCGCGCGCAGGATCTGTCGGGTCCGGTCACGCAGGTCGTACTCAAGGTCGGCGAGCAGGTCGGTGATCTCGTCGGTCAACGTGTTCTGCCACCGGGTGGAACACCGGCGCAGCTCGTCGACCTCGCGCTGCGCCGCGTGCAGCCGGGAGATCGGCCCGGACTGCTCCTCGACGTCCTGGGTCGCCAACTCGGCGCGCAGCGGCGCGGCCAACTGCTCCACCACCGTCCGGGCCACCGTCTGCACCGCAGCCCGGGCCAGGTGGTCGGCCTTGCCGGCCAGATCACGTTGCAGCCGGGCGATCAGCGCCGGGAAGCCCGACTCGGCGTTGAGCACGCGGTCGTCGGCCGCGGCCGCGCGCAGTCGCAGCGCCGCCGAGACCGGGATCAGCGTCGCCGGAACCCCCGCCTCGGCCAGGTGCTGCCGGTTGCGCTCGGCGACCGTACGCCAGTCCGCGACCAGATCGGTCTTGCTCTGCACCACCACCACGTTCGGATGCGAGCGCATGATGTGCAGCAGCATGTTCAGCTCGGCGACCGACAACTCCCGAGTGGAGTCGGAGACCAGCAACACGGTGTCCGCGCGGGCCGGCGAGGCGACCGTGGCGGCGGCGCCGATGCTGGCGACCTCGTCGGTGCCGGGAGTGTCCACCAGCACCAGCCCGGCACCGAGAAGGGCACGGGGAAGTCCGATCTCGACGTACGCCGGACCGCCGCCCGGCCGACGTCCGACCAGGCCGGCAACGCCCGCCGCGACCTGGTTGAGCGCCACCGGGGTCCGCTCGACGGCCACCGCGTCGGCGGTGCCGGCGGGGTGCCCCGGGGCTGGCTGCGGCGCCTGCGCCACCGCCGCGGTGGGGGCCTCGGCGTGCCGCACCACTGTCGGCAGGACCGTCGTCCGGCCGTCGCCGACCGGGCACGCCGGAGCGTTGATGATCGCGTTGATCAGCTGACTCTTGCCCTGGTTCGGCTCGCCGATGACCAGGACGCGCAGCGTCGGGTCCAGCAGTTGCGCGCGCTTCTGCCGCACCGTCTGAAGTAGGTCACCGCGACCGTGTGCAGTGCACGTGCGGGCGATCTCATCCAGCACGTCCAACCAGATCCCGGCCATCACCGCACCAAGTGTGCGGATTTCGGCTTAATTATCAAGAGGGACCGGATGTGGAACCGGGAAGGGCCGGATCGCCCGAGACGATCCGGCCCTCCGCTCCGACCGGAGATCCGGTTCAGAGCAGACCGCCGGTGATACCCAGCAGCCCGTGATCGGACGAGGCGTGTGAGTCGCCGAGCACACCGTCGGTGACCCCACCGGTCACGTCACCGACAGTGTCGGTGACACCGGGGAGGAGGCTGTCCACCTGGTGCGTCACGCCGCCCACAGTCGACGGCACGTCGAGCGGCGGGACCCCGCCGACGACACCGTCGCCATGCCCGAGGCCCAGCCCGTTGAGGGTGTCGTCGACACCCAGCGAGCTGACGACCCCACCGAGCTGACCATGGGTGCCGGAGAGGACACCACCGGTCAGGTCGCCGCCGATCAGATTCGAGTCAGTGACGCCGAGCAGACCGCTCGGGTCGCCGACGGTGCCGGTGACGTCACCGAGCACCGGGTCCGCGATCGCGTCCACCGGCTGCACCACGTCGGCGTCGAGGGTGTGCGCCACGTCGGAGACACCGGCCAGGTCGGTGTCGAGGCCGTACGGACCGACGCCCAGACCGATGCCCGGCAGCACGGTGACCCCGGCGGCGGCGGTCGACGGGTCGACAGCGATGGCGCCGAGCACGCCGGCCTTGACGTCCACGCCACTGGGCGAGCTGGTGACGCTGATCTGCTGCGCCACGCTCTGCAACTGACCCACCACGTCGGTGGTGTCGGTGAGCAGCGGGTTCAGACCGAGCTGCTCGACCGGCGAGGCCAACGGCGCGAGGCCCGCACCCGGCGCGTAGTCGACGACCAGCGGTACGACGTCCTGCACGTCCGCGGCGGTGATGTCGGTGAGCCCTGCACCCCGCAACGCGCCCTCGGGGTCGAGGTCGAAGGCCGACCGCGCGTCCGGGTTCGTCAGTAGGTCGAGCACGAAGTCGTGGAGCGTCTGCTGCGAGTCCATGTGCCGGTTCTCCTCGGATGTGGCATTGGCGGGGTGTCGTACGTCGACGGTGACGACGCTATTGCCGGGGGTCGCCCCCGGGCATCGGGGCTGAACCCGCATCCGGGCCGGTTGAACTAGGGGCTCCCCCACCTCGTACGTTAGGGGGACAGGGGGAAACCGTCCCGGCGAGATTAGGGTCCCGACCAGGGACTGATCTCTGGTACGAACGTAGGAGCCCGCGGGGTTCGCCGGGGGTGGGTCGTCGGGGCAGCCGAGGCCATCGCCACCGACCGGCCGACTCACGGGGAGAGACAGAGACGATGCCGTACGTCCTGGGGATAGACATCGGAAGCAGCAACACGGCCGCCGCCGTCGCACGGCGACGCGGCGCGACCTGGACCCGTCCCGAGGCCGTCCCGTTGAGCGCCGGCTCACCTCTCATGCCGTCGGTGTTGTGCCTGGCCGAGGACGGTTCGCTGCGCGTCGGCGAGCCCGTGACCGACGACGGCAGCCGCACCACCCGGGACTTCGTCCACCGGATCGGCGACGACGTGCCGGTGCTGCTCGGCGGCGAGCCGTGCGCGCCGCAGACGCTGACCGCCGAGCTGGCGGCGTGGGTGGTGGAGCGGGTCCACGCCCTGGAGGGTGGGGCGGCCGAGGCGATAGTGCTCAGCCACCCGGCGGGGTGGCGTCCCTACCGACGGGAGGTGCTGCACCGGGCACTGTCGGACCTGGGCCTACGGCACGTGACGTTGCTGCCCCGCACTGTGACCGTCGCCGAGAGCCACGCCGCCCGCGGGTTCGCGGGCAGCACGGCGGTGGTCTACGCCCTCGGGGGCAACAGCTTCGAGGCGGCTCTGGTGCGCCGCACCCCGCGCGGCACGTACGAGACGTTCGGCACCCCGCAGGGTCTCGACTCGATCGGTGGCGCCGACTTCGACGAGGCGCTCGCCGAGCACGCACGTACCGTGCTGGCCCGGGAGTTGGCCGCGACCGGTCGTCGCGGGGCCCAGGTCGCGTTGCGCGGGCTGCGCGCGGAGTGTGACCGGGTCAAGCGGGTGCTGACAGTCGACCTCACCGCCGACGTGGTGCTGACCCTGCCGAGCGGCCCGGCGCGGGTGCCGGTGACCCGGGCACAGTTCGAGGCCATGATCCGCCCGACGGTGCAGGCCACAGTCGACCTCCTGCTCCGGGCCGTACGCAGTGCCGACCTGACTCCGGCGCAGCTCGACGGCGTGCTGCTGGCCGGCGGCTCCACCCGGGTCCCGCTCGTGACCGAGCTGATCGGCGCGGCCCTCCCGGTGCCCGTCGAGGTGGAGCCGGACGCACAGTTGACCGCTGCCACCGGGGCGGCGATGGCCGCCTGTCAGGTGGTGTCACCACGCCCTCGCCAACCGCCGCCGGCCCGCGTTCCGGCACCGGTCAGCGGCGCCGGGCGAGCCACCCTCCCGGCACCACGTCGTGCCCATCACACCGTTCCGGGCGATCCGCCACCGCGGCCCCCGGTCCGGGTCCTCCCACTGGAACTGCCGAAGCCGTCCCGCCTGGCGCTGGCCCGCGGCCGTGGACGCGAAGGATAAGCCCGATGATCATGAATGACCTCGCCGCACCAGGGTTGACAGTGGACAAGGGGTTGCAGGCGCTGCTGGACACTGTCGCGCAGGACCCGACCGGCCCGCTCGCCGTCGGCGTCGCCGGCCCGGCCGGTCACGGAAAGACAGCGCTCCTCGCCGAGCTGGAGCGCATTCACCAACGCGCCGGGATCGCCGTCCGCACGACCGCCCCGGAGCCGGACGAGCCGGTCGACCCCGACACCGTGGTGCTCGTCGACGACGCGCACCTGCTCGACGACGCACGGACCGAGGCGCTGCTGCGTCTGGCCGCCGGCCGGCGACATCGGTTGGTGGTCGCCCACCGCCCGTCGCCCCGGTCAGCGGCGTTCAGTGAGCTGGTCGACGCCCTGCGACGCGACGGGCAGGCAGTGCTGCTCACGCCGTTCACCCGGGAGCAGACCGCCGCCTATCTCGCCGCCACACCCGAGCTGGGCCGCGCCGCCGACCTGGTCGACTTCGTCCACACGCAGACTGCCGGCGTACCCCGGGACGTGGAACGGCTGGCCCACGGCCTGGTCGGCGCGGAGACCCGGACCGGCACCGTGGACCCACCCCGGTCCGTCATCCTCGAGTTCGGGCCGGACCTGGACGTCCAGCCCGCCGCGGTACGACGGCTGCTGCTCGCTCTCGCGGCCGGCGGGGCACTGCCGGTGAGCATGCTCGGTGCGCTGCTGGGCCGGGACCCGGCGGGAGTGGACGAACTGATCGCCACGACCCGGGCGGCCGGGCTGCTCGGCGCGGACGGCCGGCTCGCACCGATCGTCCGGCGGGCCGTCGCGACGCTCAGCCCCAGCACCGAGCGGACAGCGGTCTGGCGGCGGCTCACCGAGTTGCAGCTCGCTCGGGGTGGCGCGGTGCTGCCGCTGGTCCGCTCGCTGCTCGCGGTCGGCGCGCTCGGCGACTGCCCGGCCGCGACACTGGCCGCCGCGGCGGACGAGGCGCTGGCCGACGAGCCGGCGTTCGCCGCCGAACTGTTCGCGGCGGCCACGGCGGCCGGGCAGCCACCCAACGCGCGGCAGGCGCTCGCCGCCGCGCTCGCCGGTGACCTCGACGACGCGCTTCGGCTGGCGGACCGACTCCTGGCCACTGCCGCTCCCCCGGAGCGCTCCGAGGCGGCAGTGGTCGCCGCCACCGCCCTGGCCCACCGTGGTCATGTCGGTCGCAGCGTCGAGTTGTTCCGGTGGTCGGGCACCGCCTCGGCGGCGGCGTTCGCCATCGTCGGCGGGCTGGCCACCGGTGACCCGGCCGCTCGCAGCGAGTCACCGGCGGGTGACCCGGCGGGTGAACCCCCGACCCTGCACGCCAGCGCCGCCCGACTGATGGCCAACGGTGTACGGGAGAGCGTGACCGGCCCGCCGACCGCCGCGCTGTCCGCGCTCGTGCAGGCCGCCGCGCTGCTGGAGCCGGACGGCCGGGCGGCCCTGCTGCCGGACAGCCCGGCTGCCCTCGCCGCGTTGACGGCCGTGCACTGCGGTGAGTTGGACATCGCCGAGCGGGTGCTGCACCGTGCCCTGGGGGCCGGTGTCGGTGGCCCACTGATGGCCCGCCGCCACCGGCTGTTGCAGGCCTGGATCCTGATGGTCCGTGGCGAGATCCACGCCGCCGGTGAGCGGCTCGCCACAGTGACGCTCGACGGGCGACCACTGGAGTCACGCGACCAGCTCTTCGCCGCCGCGATCCGGATGGGCGTCGGCCGGCGCAACAGCGACCTCGGGGCGCTCAAGCGGGGTTGGGGGCAGGCGCTGGAGGCCGTGGTGCGGCACCCCGTCGACCTGTTCACCCTGCTGCCGTTGGGTGAGCTGGCCATCGCGGGCGCGCGGCTGGGTGACCTGGCCCGGCTGGAGCCGTACCTGCACCAGGGGCGTGCGCTGCTCGACCGCCTCGACAACCCACCACTGTGGAGTGTGCCGCTGCACTGGAGCGGACTGCACGCCGCCATCCTGACCGGCGAGCCGACGACCGCCGACGAACACGTCGCGGCGTTGCTCGCCGCCGCTGGCCACAGCCGGTACGCGGCAGTGGTCGCCGCCGCCGCGGAGAGCTGGGTGGAGGTGCTCCGGGGGGTCGTCGACCCGACCCGGGTGGAGGCCGCGGCCCGAGGACTGCACGACACCGGGTTGTGCTGGGACGGCGCCCGCCTCGCCGGCCAGGCGGCCATCCGCACCGCGGACCGACGGGCGATGACCACCCTGCTGGAGTGCGCCCGAGCGTTGCAGGGGCGGCCCTCCGGTGGGCAGAGCGAGCAGACACCGACGACCGGTGCGAGCACGGCACGGGTCGCCGGTCCGACGCAGCATGGTCTCAGCGACCGCGAGTACGAGGTCGCCGAGCTGGTGCTGGCCGGATTGACCTACCGGGAGATCGGCGATCGGCTGTTCATCTCGGCCAAGACCGTCGAACACCACGTGGCGCGGATGCGCAACCGGCTCAACTGCGCCAACCGCACCGAACTACTGGCGCTGCTGCGCACCCTCGTCGCCGACCGGGCCAGCGACACGGCCGGTCAACCGTGGCCGCAGCGGGCGACCCGATGACCCGTGACGAGGTTCGGCTGATCCGGACCAGGCTGGCCGTGCTGGCCGCCGTGCTGGTCACGCTCTGGTCGTACGCGGCCTACGTGTCCAGCCAGGATGCCATCGACCTACTGCGCGTCCGGGCGCTGGCGGACACACTGGGCCAGCCCATCGACCGCCTGATTCTGGGCCTTCAGACGGAACGCCGGATCACCGTCGAGACGATGGCCGGGACGGAGCAGACGACGCCCGCGCTGGTCGGGGCCCGCGAAGGCACCGACCGGGCCGCCGCCGAGATCCGCGAGTTCACCAGGGGCCGCGACCTCCGGTTGCTCAGCGCCGGCAGCGTGCGCGACCGGGCCGGCGAGCTGGTCCGACGGCTGGACGGCCTGGGCACGACCCGATCCCAGGTGGACACCGGCCGACTCGACCAGGGCGCGGCAGTCGACGGGTACGACGAGGTCATCGACGTCGCCTTTCGGGTGTACGGCCCGGAGTGGGGCGCGTACGAGAGCGGGTTGGCCGCCGACACCCGCGCGGTGATCGCGCTGGCCCGCGCCCGGGAGTCGCTCGCCCGGGAGGACACGCTGGTCAGCGCGGCCCTGACCGGCGCACGGCTCGGCGTCGACGAGCGGCGCCGGCTGACCGCCCTGGTCAGCATCCAGCGGTACGCGCGCACCGAGGCCACGGCCGGCCTTCCGCCCGACGGCCAGGCCGAGCATCAGCGCCTCGCGACCGGCCCCGAGTTCGCGGCCCTGCTCGCGCTGGAGGACCGGCTGCTGCTGCAGGCCGGCACCGCCAACGCCCTGGCCGGTCTCACCATCCAGGGCTGGCGGGCGGCGGCGGACGCCGCCCTCGGCGCGCTGCAGGCACTGGTGACGAACACCGCCCGCAGCAGCGTCGAGCGGGCCACCCCCGGTGCCGCAGTGCTCATCGCGCGTACCGGGGCCGTCGTGGGGCTCGGCCTCATCGTCGTGCTGGTGCTCCTGCTGAGCTGGGCGGGCACCGTCCGACGCCTGACCGACGAGTTGACCACTACCAATGCCGACCTTCCGGCTCCGGTGCCGGACACGCCGGCCCCGGCTCAGGAACCGGCGACGCCGGGGGGCGACGCCGAGCGGGAGCTGTTCCTGGGGCTGACCCGACGCAACCAGGTCCTGCTGCGCGACCAGCTCAGCCTGCTGGACGGGATGCAACGTCGGGAACGATCCACCGAGGAGACCGGCGAGCTGTTCCAACTCGACCACCTCACCACCCGGGTCCGACGCAACGTGGAGAAACTGATCACCCTGGCCGGCGCGACACCCGCCCGCCGCTGGCGACGCCCGGTGCCCCTGCTCGACGTGGCGCGCGGCGCGGTCGCCGAGGTGCCGGACTACCACCGGGTCCTGATCGCGCCGCACTGGCCGTGGTCGCTCGCGGGGTCGGCCGTCACTGACGTCATCCACCTGCTGGCGGAGCTGATCGAGAACGCTCTGGCCTTCTCCGGGGCGGAGACCACCGTCCGGGTCAGCGGCGAACAGCGACCGCAGGGGTGTGCCGTCCTCGTCGTCGACGACGGACCCGGCCTGGACGCCGCCGCGCTGGTCGAGGCGAACCACCTGCTCGGCAACCCGCCACCGGACGGCCCGCCAGAGGGCCTCGCCGGCTGGTACGCCGCCGCCGTCCTGGCCGGCCGTTGCGGCGCCCAGGTCTCGCTGCGCCCCAGCCGGCGCGGTGGGACGGCCGCCGTCGTGCTCCTACCCTCCCGGCTGATCTCGGTCACCGACACCGGCCGCACACCGGCAAGCGCACCACCCGACAGCCCGTACCCACCGGCCCGCGCCGGCGCCACCCCGACCGACCCCAACGGCAACGGCGCGCTGCCGACGCGGGTCCGCCACCCCGGGCCGACCGGCCCGGAACACGGCAGGACCAGCCTCGACACTGTCGAGTTGCCGGTCGCCAAAACAGCAAGGAGACAACAATGACGTCTGCAGTGGTCACCGAGGACGGCCTGACCGACGCCCTGAACGACCTGGTCGACCGGGTGCACGGCGCGGAGTTCGCCGTGGTGCTCTCACCGGACGGGCTGCCGCTCGGTGGCTCGCGGCGGGTGGGGGCGAAGCTGGCCGAGCAGATCTCCGGCGTGGTCGCCGGACTTATCGCGTTGGGGCTGGCCGCCACCCGGACCTGTGACGCGGGTCAGCTGCGTCAGGTAGTGGTGCAGATGTCGCGAGCGTTTCTGTTCATCGCCACCATCCCGAACGGGACGATCCTCACCGTGCGGATCGCCGGTGACGACGTCGAGGTCGGTGACATGGCGTACGAGGTGGCGCTCTTCGTGGGGCAGGCCGAGCAGCACCTGCCGATCACGCTGGGCCCGGCCTCCTCGGTGACGATCGGGGACACTGGTGCACACCAGCGGCACCACTGACGAGGCGTGGTACGACGACGACGCGGGCCCGGTGGCCCGGCCCTACACGATGACCGGGGGGCGCACCGCCCCCGCACGCGGCCAGTTCGACCTGATCTCGCTGGTCGTCGCTCGGAGGGGCGTCATGCCTCCCACACCGCTCTTCCCCGAACAGGCGCGGATCGTCGAGCTGTGTCACCATCCAGTGTCGGTGGCCGAGGTGGGCGCCGAGTTGGATCTTCCGCTGGGGACGGTCCGGGTGCTGCTCGGTGACCTGCTCGCGGCCGGGCTGATCGAGACGCACGAACCGCCGATGCTGTCTGAGCTGCCGACCGAGGATCTGCTCGAGGCGATACTCGTCGGGCTTCGCGGGTTGTGACCGGGCAGGTGCCATCCGCGACCCGGACGGATCGTGGGCACGCACCCTGCGACGAACTGAAGGAGAGACTGGCAGTGCCGGCAACACCACCCCAGCCACGCCGTACCGTGGCGATCATCCTGCTGGATCGAGTCGTGGCCCTCGTCAGGGCCACGCGGCGGGTGCTCACCGGTCGGGAGGACGTCTCGCGGGCCACCTGGGTGGCCGTCGTCGCGGCGCTCGGGGTGCTGATCGCGACGGCCGTGTCCATCGTCGGGGTGCTGCGTACGCCGGAGAAGATGACGCCGGTGACCCTCGACCCGCCGCCGTCCGTCGAGCAGGTGGGAGCGTCCCCGTCCGCCACCCCCCGGGCGCAGGCGCGACCGGCGCTCACGAGCCCGGCGGTGACCGCTGCCCCGTCCGCCTCGGCCTCCTCGGTCCCACCGGCCGTCACGTCGTCGACCCGGCCCACGCCGACCGGTGCGACAGCCGAACCCACCCCGGCGGCCCTGGGCGCGGCCTTCGCCATCACTGACAACGCCCTGCTCAGCTACGGCGCGACAGTGACGATCAGCAATCCCGGCGCGGTCCCGGCGCCGGGGTGGACGCTTGTGGTCACCCTGCCCCGGGAGTCGCTGGGGGTCAGCGGGGTCGAGGGGGCGCAGGTCAGCCGGGACGGTGCGGTGTGGACGTTCGTGCCGGACCCGAACACCGGCCAGGTGCCCGGCAACGCCTCGGTCCCCGTGACGTTCCGGGTCAATGGATCGTTGACCGGTTCCGCCCCCAAGGCGTGCACGATCGACGGGGTCGCCTGCTCCGGCCTGTCGAACTGACCAATCCGGGACGCTCGGATCGAGCGCGGTACACCAGGCGTTCCGGCGGCCGCCATGCTTGATTGATCATCAGTTCGGGCGCGCTTCGTACCGTCGCGTCCATGACTGTCCTACCCGCATCACCGTCGCCTCGCCACGCCGGGTCACGCCTCGGCGCCCTGGGTACCCGGGCCGCCGCCTCCGCCGCCGCTCTCGCCGTCACGGGCGCTGCCGTCGCGGTCGCCGTCGCGACCTCGTCACCCGCCACCGCCGAGCCGGGCAGCGTCGTCGTCTCGGAGAACTTCTCGGCCGGGTCGTTGCCCGCCGGTTGGCACGCGGTCGACGGCGCCTGGAAGGTCGAGAACGGCCGACTGTACGGAACCTCCGCCAGCTCCAGCGAGAACAACAAGATCACCTTCGGTCGGCACCTGAACGACTTCCGCCTCGAGGCGACAATGCGCTTCGAGTCGGTATCGGCCGCCACCCGCTGGGCCTCGCTCGGCATCGACGTCCCCGCCAGTGGCGCGACCCCCTGGTGGATCGCCACCATGCGCAGCGGCACCACCGCCGCCAACGGGCTCGAATTCGCCCAGCGGACCACTGCCAACGCCTGGGTCGTGACGAACACCGCCTCCGCCCCGTCCGCCGCCGGCACGGGCCGGGACGTGCGCGTCGCTGTCGAGGTGCACGGCAACCAGGCCCGCTGGATCTTCGACGGGCGGGAGGCGATGCGGACCAGCAGCCTCCAGCGTTCCGCCGACGGCGTCCAGGGGCTCTTCGTCAACGGTGCGACAGTGTCGTACGACGACGTCACAGTCACCGAGCTGGCCCCGAACGGCTACCTCCGCCCGGAGGGCAGCCCGTTCACAGTGATCGCCCACCGGGGCGCGTCCGCCGCCGCACCGGAGAACACCCTCGTCGCCCAGGAGATCGCCCGTAGGGGCGGCGCCGACTGGATCGAGAACGACGTCCAGCCGAGCAAGGACGGCATCCCGTTCATCCTGCACGACGGCACCGTCGACCGGACCACCGACGGCACCGGCAACATCCGGGACCTGACCGCCGCACAGATCAAGGCGCTCGACGCCGGCTCCTGGTTCGGGCCCCAGTACGTCGGCGAGCGGGTGCCCACCCTCGCGGAGCAGCTCGCCGACCTGCGGACGCGGGGTGGCAACCTGCTCGTGGAGATCAAGGGCAAGCACACCCGCGACGAGGTCGCCACGATCATCCAGGTGATCCGGGACGAGCAGATGATGGGCCGGGTCTTCATCCAGAGTTTCGAGGTCGACGCCCTGAAGTACACCTACGAGATCGCTCCCGAGCTGCCGCTCGGCCTGCTCCGCGGCACAGTGGACGCCGACCCGGTGGCGATCGCGAAGGAACTGCACCTGACCGCGTACAACCCGGACGGCAACGCGCTGTTGGCCAAGCCGGAGGTGCTCGCCCCGCTGCACGCCGCCGGGGTCGCCGTGATGGCCTGGACGATGGACTCCGCCGGTCTGTGGCAGCGGCTGGAGCGGATCGGCACCGACGCGATCATCACCAACCGGGCTGCCGAGCTGGTCGGCTGGAACTCGGCGTTCGTCCAGCGGGCCCCCGCCGACCCCACCGTGCGGATCACCTCGCCGGCCGGCGGGGCGCGGCTGGACCGGGCGCAGTCCCCGGTGATCGCTGTCGCCGCGACCAACGCGGACACCGTCACCGTGACGCTGGACGGTAAGAAGTCGGCCGCCGGACGCAAGCTCGACCTGGCCACGCTGACCGCCGGCCGGCACACCATCACCACCGAGGCGACCGGGCCCGAGGGCACCGCCACCGCGACCAGCACCTTCACCGTGACGGTGAGCCAGGCCGGCCTCGGCTACCTGATCCTCACCTCGGGCGCGGACCCGGCCGCCGTCACGGCGATGACCACCAAGCTGGCCCACGCCCAGTACGCCGAGCTGGCCACCTACGCCGACCGGCAGGCCGGCAAGCTGGTGCCGGCGGAGGTCGCCAGCGTCATCGCCGCCGACGCCCGCACCCTCGCTCTGAAGTAGTGGCTCGACGGGTGGCGCTGGTCCGAAGGGGGCCAGCGCCACCCCGAGTCCTTAGCGGACGGTCGCGGGCGACTCGGTCCGTTCCCCGCGCTCTCGCACCAGCGGCAGCGCCGGGGCCAACGCCAGCGCCATGCACAGGCCGCCGATCGGAAGCAGATCGAGAGTGACCGCCGGCAGGACGATGCCGGCGAGGAGCAGCGGCACACTCCACCACGGCAGCCGCCGTCGGGCGGCGAGCATGCCCGTCAGCACAAGGAGGCCGAGGAAGAAGAACTGGGGTACGACGTCGTAGAAGGCCACCTCCACGCCGGGGATGTCCTTGAATTGCGCGCCGAGCCTGGACATCTCCGCCCGGTCCGCGGCCAACAGCCCTTCGACGATGTCGGCGACGAACTGCACCATCGTCGCGGCGAGCCCGACCAACGTGAAGGCCACCACGCCGGTGCGCCAGCGGCTGCGGGACAGCAGGCGGGACAGCGCGAGCACACCCGGGACGAAGCACACCATGCCGGCGAGAGCGACCAGGTGGGCCGCCTGCCAGTCGAGCCCGGGGCCGTACACCCCGTCGGATCGTGCCCAGAGACGGACCAGGCCGTAGGCCAGGATGCCGACCGGACCGGCCAGCACGTAGAGCGCAGCGCGTTTCATGCCCGCCATCATCTGGCCGCCGACGCCAGCCGGCCTCCGGGAGCTTCCCTCGGATCGCCCTGGCTTTCGTCTCAGGTCTTCCACCGAGCAACCCCGAGACCCCGCCACCGTCGAGCGGTCGTCGTCGACATCGGGGTGACCCGTGCTCCCGGTGGCGCGCGCTCAGCGTTCGCTGATGAGGGGGGCGTAGTCGCCGCGGGTGAGCGGCCTGCTGGACAGGGAACCGTCGGCCCGGGGCACGCCGAGAGCCCTGCCGTCGCGCAGGAAGGCCACAGTGGAGACGTCCTCGCGGCTGGTGAGCGTACAGACGATCTGCCCGAAGGCGAGGACCTCGTCGCTGCGACCGCCCACCTCCGCGGGCTCGTCCACCGCGACGAGGGCCTGCGTACCGGTCACTGTCGCGCGAGCGGCGTTGACCGCCCCCGGCAACGCACTGGTCAGATCGGTGTCCCGTTCGGCCCCACTGGGCCCGGCGAGCAGGTGCCGCAACTGGTCCGCGATGCTGGGTGCCCTGTCGACGCGCCGGACCACGGGGACGATGCGGTTGTCCCGGACCAGGCAGAGCGTCTCGGCGGCACTGCCGGCCGGTGCTGTGGTGTCGGCGGGAGCGGCGCTGCTCAACGGCCCTCGTGGGGGCGGCACCGTGCGCGGGGTGTCGTCGATGGGGATGCCGCATCCGGTCAGCAGCACGGCGAGGGCCAACGGGACGATGCGGCGGCGCCTCACGACAGGCTCTCCGGCAGGGTCACCCGGAAGCAGGCGCCCCCACCCGGACGGTCGGCCACCGTCACCTGCCCCGCGTGCGCGGCGGCGTGCTGGGCTACCAGTGCCAGCCCCAGACCGGTGCCGTCGCCGGCGCCACGGGTGTGGGCTGCTCGCCCCCTGACGAACCGGTCGAAGATCGCCTCGCGGTCCTCGACGGGAACGCCCGGACCGTCGTCGTCGACCTCGATGACGCCGCTGTCCCCGTCCCGGCCCAGACGAACAGCCACCGGGCCACCGCCGTAGGTGACGGCGTTGTCGAGCAGGTTCGCCAGGATCTGGGCGATCCGCCGCCGCTCGACCTGCCACGTCGGGGGCACGTCCGGTGCCAGGCGGACGAGGGTGCCCGGCAGGTCGTACGCGTCGCAGGTCTCCCGGGCCAACTCCACCACGTTCACCGGGGCACGGTGGGCCGGCTGGTCACTGCGGGCCAGGTCGATCAGGTCGTTGACGAGCCGTTGGAAACGGTCGATCTCGTCGGCGACGAGCCCGGCGGCAATGGCCGTCCGTTCGTCCTGGTGTTCCCGTCGGCGGGCCAGGACGCTGGCCGCCGCGGCGAGGGTCTGCAACGGGGAACGCAGTTCGTGGCTGACGTCGGCGGCGAACCGGCGGTCCCGTTCGATGCGCAGGGCGAGGCGGTCGACCATCTGGTTGAACGACGAGGAGAGTCGGGTGAGGTCAGTGTCGGTGGCCGGGTCGAGCCGGGCGGTGAAGTCACCGGCGGCGATCTTCTCGGCCGCGTCGGCGACCGCTGTCAGCGGCCGTAGCCCGTGACGGGTGGCGTACCAGGCGAGGGTGGCGCCGGATCCGGCGACCAGCACCGCGACACTGGTCAGCGCGAGGGCCAGCACCTGGAAGGTCTGCTCCAGCTCGCGCAACGAGTTGACCTCGAAGTACGTCGCGGACGCCGACAGCGGCACACCGACCACCAGGGCCGGTTGCCCGTCGACGCGGACGCGCTGCACGGCCGGCTCCCCGGCGGAGACGACCCGCAGCAACTCGCCGGGGATGGCGGCAGTGGTCCCGGGATCGGCGGCGCGGGCGTACCACTCGCCGTTGAGGTGCAGCACCGGTCGACGGCTTCCGCCGGTGTCCAACGACCGGAGCACCTCCACCACGTCCGGGGTGTCGGTGTCGAGGCCGGCATGCACCACGGCGGCGTCGAAGTAGGCGGCCCGCAGGGCGATGCGTTCGCGGTCGTCGAGCAGGGACCGGCGCGTCAACTCGTAGGAGATCAGGGCCATCGACGCCGAGAGCAGGAGCGCGCCGACGGCGAACGCGGCGGTCACCCGGGTGCGCAGTCCGAGGCGTCTCATCGTTGCAGCTTGTAGCCCAGGCCCCGCAGGGTGACCAGGTGCCGGGGGTTCGCCGGGTCCGGCTCGATCTTCTGCCGTAGGCGGCCGACGTGCACGTCGACGAGCCGTTCGTCGCCGCTGTCGTACCCCCAGACCCGTTGCAGCAACTGCTGACGGGACAGCACCCGGCCGGCGTGCTCGGCCAGCTCACACAGCAGTCGGAACTCGGTGCGGGTGACAGTGACCTGTTGGCCGGCGCGGCGTACCTCCCCCGCCTCCGGACTGATCTCCAACTCCCCGAAGGCGACCGCCGGCACGGGCTCCGGTGCCGAGGTCGTGACCACCGGCCGGGCGCGGCGGCGCAGAGCCCGCAGGCGGGCGGTCAACTCCCGGATGGCAACGGGTTTGACCACGTAGTCGTCGGCGCCGGCTTCCAGGGCGGCCACGATGTCGTCGGTGCCGTCGCGGGCGCTGACCACCACGATCGGGACGTCGTCGTCACGGCGCAGCTGCCGGATGCACTCGAAGCCGTCGAGGCCGGGCAGCATCAGGTCGACGAGCACGTAGTCGGCCGGGTGGTGGCGTTGGGCGCGCAGGCCCTCCTCGGCCGTGGCCGCGCCGAGGGCGTCGTAGCCCTCGTCCTCGAGTGCGAGCAGCAGCGCGAGCCGGATGCGGTCGTCGTCCTCGATCACCAGTACGGCCGTCATCCCGGAATCATCCTCGGCCGACCGCCGGGCGGCCAACCGTGCCCGCCAGCCGGCGGTTTTGTCACACAACTGTCACAGAGCCTTGCAGTGACCGCCAACCCCGCCCAGCACGGTGGGAAGGAAGCGAGGGGCGAGGAGAGAGGGGTACGGCAATGGCGACGCCGGTGCTGCCCGCGAGGTACACGCTGCCGCTGGTCGAGGTTCGCGTCACCGAACTCGATCTGGCCTGTCTGCCGGAGGTCGGCGCGGCGTTCGACCGACTGCTCGCACTGCGCCCCGCACAGGTCGTGCTCGACCTGTCCGACTGCCAGCACCTCGACGCCGCCGCCATCGGCCTGCTGCTCGACCTGCACCGGCGGTTGACTCGCGCCGACGCGGCCCTCACCGTCCGCGATCCGAACCCCCGGGTCCGGCGCATCCTGCACATCACCCGCCTGGACCAGGTGCTCTCGATCATGAGCGAGGAAGGACCAGCAGCATGACCGTCGTCCCGGACGAGTATCTGATGACCCTGATCTGCGACACCTGCGGCGAGACCATCCGCGGCACCGCCTGCGTGCTCCCCGACGCCGAGGTCGTCTGGACCCTGGTGGCCGAGCACGGCTGGAGCGGTTCCCCCTTCGCCACCGGGCCGCACCGCTGCCCGCACTGCAGCCTCCTGCCCGCCTCGACCGGTGGCCACGCGTCGCGCGACGACCACGGCCCCGGCGGCATCCTCGGCATCGACCACCTCGACGGCACGACAGTCATCGCCGCCACCGGTGACATCGACCTGGACACCGGCGAGAACCTGCGCACGGCCCTGCGGCACGTGGCCGAGGTGGGCGGGCACGTCGTGGTCGACCTGAGCCGGGTGCACATCATCGACTCGACCGGCCTCGGTCTGCTCGTCCGCGCCCACCGTGACGCCCGCGATCGCGGTGTCACGCTCTGCCTCGCCGCGCCGTCGCGATTCATCCGCACCGTCCTGCACACCATGCGTCTGGACGGGGCCTTCCCGATCTTCGACAGCCGCGACGACGCCCTCGCCCAGTTGGCCGACGGTGGCGAGAGGACTGTCCCCGAGGCCCACGCGGTGGCCGTCCCCCGCTGAGGCACGAGGCGAGCCAACGGAGTGGCGAGCATGTTTCATGCTGGAGTAATGATTCGTTTCGTACTGAATGTGCTGTGGCTCGTCTTCGGCGGTGGCCTCGTGCTGGCGGTCGGCTACGGCATCGCCGCGTTGATCTGCTTCGTCCTGGTCATCACCATCCCGTTCGGCGTCGCGTCGCTGCGCCTCGCGGTCTACTCGCTGTGGCCCTTCGGCCGCACTGTGGTGCCCAAGCCGGGCGCGGGCGTCGGCTCCGGCCTGGCGAACATCCTCTGGGTGGTGCTGGCCGGATGGTGGCTGGCGCTCTCCCACATCGTGGCGGGCATCGCCCTGTGCGTCACGATCATCGGGATTCCGTTCGGCATCGCCAACTTCAAGCTCGTGCCGGCCGCGTTCTGGCCCCTCGGCCGCGACGTCGTCGACGTGCCCTGAACACGGAAAACGGGAGACACCAGGTCTCCCGCCACTTCTAACTTATACCGCACTGGGGGGCTTGCGGCAAGACCCCATTTATGACGCAGAATCGTCGGCCGAAGCCACATTCTGCCGAAATGGAAGTCATGAATTGGATTCCTCGCCTACCTCCGTGTTCGAACTTCCCGATCACCTCGCCCCCAAGGCCGACCCGGCGCTCATCGCCCACGATGAGCGGCATTTCGCGGCCATGGCGCGGGGCCTCGCGCAGCTGAGCGCCGAGCTGTCCGACCGTCTGGACACCGCGCGCCGGGCGCCCGGCGGCAAGGGCCGGCAGGCCGTCGACCGGGACGAGGAGGTCCGCCGGTTGACCGCCCGCCTGCGCTCGTTGAGCCGCTACGGGCTGGACCTGTGCCTCGGTCACGTGGTCGAGGCGGACAACCCCGAGCCGGTGTACGTCGGGCGTCGCGGTCTGACCGACAGCACGGGTCGGCGGCTGCTGCTCGACTGGCGTTCACCCGCCGCCGAGCCGTTCTTCGGCGCGACGCATGCCAACCCGATGGGCCTGGCGAGCCGCCGTCGGTACCGCTGGACCCGCGGCCGGATCAGCGACTACTGGGACGAGGTGTTCACGCCGGACGGGTTCGTGGGGCACGCCGTCGCGCTCGACGACCAATCCGCGTTCATCGCCAGTCTGGGCAGCGCCCGGTCGGCCCGGATGCGCGACGTGCTCAGCACGATCCAGGCAGACCAGGACGCCATCATCCGGGCAGGGTCGGCGGGCGCTCTCGTGGTCGACGGCGGTCCGGGCACCGGCAAGACCGTTGTCGCCCTGCACCGCACCGCGTACCTGCTCTACTCCGACCCGCGCCTCGGTCAACGCCGGGGTGGGGTGCTCTTCGTGGGGCCGCACCAGCCCTACCTGGCCTACGTCGCCGACGTCCTGCCCAGCCTCGGAGAGGAGGACGTGCAGACCTGCACCCTGCGCGACCTCGTCGAAGAGGGGGCCACCGCAACCGCCGACACTGACCCGGATGTGGCCCGGCTGAAGTCCTCGGCCGAGTTGGTCCGGGCGATCGACGCGGCCGTCCGGTTCTACGAGGACCCACCGACCGCCGAGATGACGGTCCCGGTCGGCGACTCCGACGTCCGTCTGAGCGCCGACGACTGGGCCGACGCGTTCCGGGCGCCGGGTCCCGGCACCCCGCACAACGAGGCGCGCGAGGAGATCTGGGAGGAGTTGCTGACGATCCTCGTCGACAGGTACGACGGCGAGGAGCCGGACGACGTGCTCCGCGACTCGCTGCTGCGTAACAGGGAGCTGCGGGCGACGGTCAACCGAGCCTGGCCGTTGCTCGACGCGGCCGATGTCGTGGGTGACCTGTGGTCGGTGCCCGCGTACCTGCGCAGGTGCGCGCCGTGGCTCAGCCCCGAGGAGGTCCGCACGCTGCAACGCGACGAGCCCCGGGCCTGGACCGTGTCCGACCTGCCGCTGCTCGACGCGGCCCGGCAGCGGCTCGGCGACGCGGAGAGGTCGGGGCGCACCCGCCGGCGTGACCCGGCCGCCGCCGTGGAACGCGAGCACATGGCCCGGGTCGTCGACGAGTTGCTCGCGGCCGACACCTACGACGACGGCGAGGGTCTGCTGGCGATGCTGCGCCAACCCGACCTGCGCGAGGTCCTGGTCGACGAGTCCGCGCTGCCGGACGCCGACCCGGACCTGCTGGCCGGCCCGTTCGCGCACATCGTCGTGGACGAGGCGCAGGAGCTGACCGACGCCCAGTGGCAGATGCTGCTGACGCGTTGCCCGTCGCGCAGCTTCACCATCGTGGGAGACCGCGCCCAGGCCCGGCACGGGTTCACCGAGTCGTGGCAGGAACGCCTCAAGCGGATCGGGCTCGACCAGGTCACAGTGGCGTCGTTGAGCATCAACTACCGGACGCCAGCGGAGGTCATGGCGCAGGCCGAACCGGTCATCCGGGCCGTGCTCCCCGACGCCAACGTACCGACCTCCATCCGCGGCAACGGGCTTCCCGTCGTCCACGGACCGGTCGCCGACCTGCTGACGATCCTCGACACCTGGCTCGCCACGCACACCGACGGGATCGCCTGCGTCATCGGCGACCCGACCTTCCCGCCCACGGCCCGGGTCCGGTCACTGAGCCCGGAGCAGGCCAAGGGGCTGGAGTTCGACCTGGTCGTCCTCGTCGACCCGGAAACGTTCGGCACCGGCATCTCCGGGGCGGTCGACCGCTACGTCGCGATGACCCGGGCCACCCAGCAACTAGTGCTCCTGACCAGCGGCTGAGGGGCGTGCCGCACATCGATCAGGGTCTAGTTGCCGAGCGTGACGTGCAGGATCCTCTCGTTGCTGTTGTTCGGGGTGCTGTCCTTGTCACCGACGTTGGTGGTGGTCAGCCACAGCCCTCCGTCGGGAGACGGCTCCACCGTCCGCAGCCGACCGTAGGTGCCACTGAAGTACGTCTGCACGTTCGTCAGGCTGCTGCCGCTGATCACCGCGCGGTACATCCGAGCGCCTCGGGCGCAGGCCACGTAGAGCGCGTCACGCACGATCGTGATGCCGGAGCAGGACCCTTCGGCAGTCGGATAGGTGCGCGCCGGCGCGATGAACCCGGCCGTACCGCAGGTGCCGCTGGTGCCCTCGCACGCCGGCCAGCCGTAGTTTCCACCCTTGGTGATCAGGTTGGTCTCGTCCATTACCGAGTTGCCGAACTCCTGCTCCCACAGCCGGCCCTGCGAGTCGAACGCGAGCCCCTGCGGGTTGCGGTGGCCGTAGCTCCACACGTAGTTGCCGAACGGGTTGTCCGAGGGAACGGTGCCGTCCGGGTTGAGTCGCAGGATCTTGCCTTCGAGGCTGGACCGGTCCTGGGCGTAGTTGCCGTTCTGGGCGTCGCCGGTGCTGGCGTACAGCTTGCCGTCCGGGCCGAACCGCAGGCGACCACCGTCGTGGTACTTGTTACGCCGAATGCCGCTGAGCAGGACCTGCTCGCTGGCGGTGTTGAGTCGCCCGTTCTCCAGCCTGATCCGGACGATGCGGTTGTCGCTCGGCGAGGTGTGCATGATGTACAGCCAGCGGTCGCTGGAGTAGCTGGCCGAGATGGCGAGCCCCAACAAGCCACCCTCACCGTCGGTGCTCTGCACGTTCGGCACCGTGCCCAGGTTGGTCTTGGCCCCGGTGGTCGGGTTGAGCTGGATGATGTCGTGCGCGTCGCGGCGGTTGTAGAGAACGCTGCCGTCGGGCAACGTCACCAGACCCCACGGGACGTCGGTGTCGGTGGTGACCTGTCGCACCCCGCACACCGGGTTGGCGCACGCCGCGCCGGTGGTCACCGTCGCGGTGCCGCTGCGCGACGAGGCGTTGTCCTGCGCGTCCCGAGCCACCACGTAGTACTGGTAGGAGGTGTTCGCCGCCAGACCGCTGTCGGTGAACGTGGTCGCCGGCGGCGCGCCGGTGACCGTTCCCACCTTCGCGCCGGCCCGGTAGATGTCGTACGCACGGACCCCGATGTTGTCTGTCGACGCGGTCCAACGCAGGGTCACAGTGGTGCCCGACGCGGTGCCGGTGAGCTGTTGCGGCGCGGTCGGTGGCTGACTGTCGGCCTGGCAGGGCGGCGGAGTGATCGAGACGGTGGCGCTCGCCTGCGACACGTTGCCGCCGGCGTCACGGGCGTTGACGTACAGGCCCCAGGTCGCCCCGGCCACCACTGTCAGGTTGGTGGAGAGCGTCGTGCCACTCACCGACGTCATCAGCTGGCCGTCGTGGTAGATGTCGTAGAAGGCCACCGCGACGTTGTCCGTCGAGGCGTTCCACGCGAACGTCACCGAGTTGCAGGTCAGGCCGCTGACCCGTGGGCTACCCGGCGCCGTCGGAGGCTGACTGTCGGCGCTGCCGAGAGATGTCGTCCACCGCTGGTTGGACTGCCCGTTGCAGGTCCAGAGACCGACTGTGGTGCTGTTGGCGGTGCCCGCGCCGGAGACGTCCAGGCACAGGCCGGACTGGACCCCGACGATGGTCCCGGAGGTGGTGATCCGCCAGCGTTGGTTGGCGCCGCCGGTGCAGCCGCTGATCTGCGCCGCGGCGGGAGCTGTGGTGTCCTGGCCGACCACGTCCAGGCACATCGTGTCGTCGTAGACCCGCAACTCACCACTGGAGGTCAAGGTCCACGCCTGGTTGGCCTGGCCGTTGCAGTCGTAGATGTTGATGCCCGCACCGGCGGTTCTGACGTTGCCGACCACGTCCAGGCAACGACCGCTGGCCACGCCGACGACTGTCGACGGCGCCGCGGCGGCCGCCGGCACACCGACGGCCAGGCTCAGCAGCGTCACCGCCACCATCGCCACCGGCAACAGCCGCCGTCGTGGGCGTCGTGGGCTTCTCCGCGCGATGACTCGCATCCGTCCTCCAGGCTCAGGGCGTCGACAGGCTCAGGGCGTCGACCGGCCCACCCAGACGACCAAGCGCCCGACCACGCCGAACAGACACATCGACCATCAAAGATGCGATCGCCACACATGTCAAACGATGTCCGCCGATCGGGGGCAAAACCACGGATCGGCGTACGCATCGCTCAACTACCCCCCAACGCCTCCCGGACGTACCGACGGGCGTGATGGATCCGGGACTTCAGCGTGCCGATCGGGATGCCCAACTGCCCGGCGATCTCCTGATAGTCGAGCTGACACAGGTCGCGGAGCACGAGGGCCGTCGCCAGCTCCGGCCGGTGCGCCTCCAGCCGGTCCAGCGCGTCCAGCAGATCGAGGCGCGATCCGGCGATGACGCTCGTCGTACGGGGGTCGGCCACCTCGACGGGCAGCAGCGTGCTGGGCCGCTCGGCCGCTCGCCGCCGCAGTGACCGGTAGGTCTGGCGGGCGCAGTTGGCGACCACCGTGTGCAACCAGGTGGAGAAGAGCGACCGCCCCTCGAACCGTTGGATGTGCCGGGCCACCTGCAACAACGCATCCTGCGCCGCCTCCTCCGCGTCCTGCCGACAGGGCAGGAACCGCCCGCACTGCTCCAGCACCCGTGGACCGATCGCGGCCAGCAGCGCGTCGAGTGCGAGGCTGTCGCCGGCCGCCGCCCGCCTCGCCAGCTCCTCGGTGTCAGATTCCTTCGCCACCCGCGCTCCCCCGCTCGTGGGCGTCACCGGAGTCCCGGTCGCCGGATAATACGATCGTGTCCATCCCGCCGCAGGTTGGCCGGTACCGCATCGCGCGCCCCGTCGGCGCCGGTGCGTTCGCCACCGTGTGGCTGGCGTACGACGACGAGCTGCACTCGCCGGTGGCAGTGAAGGTGCTCGCCGACAACTGGTCGCAGCGGGCCGACATCCGGGGGCGCTTCCGCCAGGAGGCCCGGTTCATGCGGCAGGTCGACTCCGATCACCTGGTCCGGGTGTTGGACATCGGTGAGTTGCCCGACGGCCGGCCGTACCTGGTGATGACGTACGCCGCCGGTGGCACGCTCGCCGACCGGCTGAGCGGCGGGCCGATGCCGGTGCGCTCGGCGCTGCGAATCGCCGCCGACATCGCCAGGGCGGTGTCGATCCTGCACGACAGCGGCGTGCTGCACCGCGACCTCAAACCGTCCAACGTGCTGTTCGACACCAGCCCGGCCGGCGACCGGGTGTTGGTCGCCGACCTGGGGCTGGCCAAGACGCTCGCGCACGCGTCCGGGTTCACAGTGGTCGCCGGCACGCCCGCCTACATGGCGCCCGAGCAGCTCGTCCCCGGCGGAGGGATCGACGTGCGCGCCGACGTGTTCGCGATCGGCGCGCTGACGCACCACATGTTGACCGGTTCGCCGCCCGGGCAGCCGGTGACGGCGGCACCCCGCGCACCCGCCGCCGTCGAGCGCGCCGTCCGCCGGGCCCTGCATCGCGATCCGGACCGCCGCTGGCCCACAGCGGCCGCGTACGCCGCCGCGTTGGAGGGTCTGCTCGCCAGCCGGCAGTTGGCGGCCCGCCCGCCGCCGCGGCGCATCCGCCGGTTCCTCGCCGCCGTCGGCACCGTGACCGCGACGCTGGTCATGGCCGGATCCGCCACCGCCGCCACCGCGCCGCACGGCTGGACCCGGGTCGGCGACACGACCGGCGCCGTCTCGGTGGCCGTTCCCGACGGCTGGGCGCGGCAACTGCGCGACGGCGGCTGGGACCCGGCGGTGATCGGCCTCGCCGACGGGCGCGGCCCCGGTCTGCTCGTCGGAGCCGATCTCGCCGACTGGTCCGATGTCGACAGCGCGACACCGGGGGTCTTCGTGGGAGTGAGCCCCGGGCTGCGCGGAGCGGAGCAACCGGCGCTGCCCGATCACAGCGGATGCACGCCCGCCGCAAGCCGGGCGGTCACCGTCGCCGCGTTCGGTGGGACCGTCCGGCACTGGTCGCGATGCGGTGGCGCGCAGACGTCGTTCAGCGAGGTCACCCTGGTCGCGGCCACCGGCACCTTCGGCGTGTACGTCCAGGTCAAGCAGACCGACGGCGTCGACCGCACCGACGAGATCCTCGGCACGCTGCGGGTGAACGGCTCGATGGTCGCGCAACGCTAGTACCGTTCCCAGTTGCCGGCGTAGTCGATGGTGCGCCACCGGCGTGTCTCAGTGCCGCCATCGAGCTTGCGGACGGTGGCCTGCACCCTGTTGTCTCCCAAGACACGGTACGACAGAAACGTCATGACCCGGTCATCGCTCGGACTGGAATCGTCCCCCAGGATGACCGGCTGCGCCCACCGCTCTCGGCCGGTGTAGTCGAGCTGAACCGGCACGAGGGCCTGCCGCCGCGCGGCGTCGGAGTTGCCCAGTTCGACGAGGACGAGCGCGTCCTCGGTCGACGGCAGACTCACCGGCTCCTCGGTGATGAAGTCGGCGTACACCGGTCGCGCGCCACCGGGCAGGATTCGGCAGGGGATGTCGAGGCCGTTCGACCCGTTCCGGAACTTCACCGTGTCGGACTCACCGCAGAATCTCAGACCGCGGATGACAGCGTTGGGCCAGTCGGTCCGCCTGATCTCGCTCACCGGAGCGGCCGGGCGGGAGGTGCGGGTGGTCGGGGCGCCCGGGGTGGCGCTGCGGGTGGCCGGAGCACTCGGGCCCGCGCTGCCGGTCGCCGGAGCGCTCGACGCCGACGGGCTCGGCGGGCTCGCGCTGGTGGACGGGGAGCCGGCGGGCCCGGCGTCGCCGCCGACCCGTTTCACCGGTGACGTGCAACCGGCGACGAACGTAAGGGTGAGCATCGCACCGACGAGCAGGTTGCCGCGCATGGGTGGTCCTTCCTCCACGGGGTCTGTCACAGGGTTTGATGCACCGGTACGGGCGGTGGTTCACGCGACCGGGGCGACACCTCTGCCCACCATCGGCGCACCCGCCCCTCCTCCTCAAGTCGTAGGCGCATTGCCGTCTCGCGCCAGATGGCTCGGGGCGATCACTCGAACAGGCTTGTCCCAAGGCATCGGGTGACGCCGTACGGACCTGTTCCGGACACCCGTTCGCCAGGAAAGGCACCGGCAGACGATGCGCTCTCTTCCCCTTCCCGCCCCCGGTTCACCCCGACCCGCCCGGCCGGTCGTCCGACTCGGCGCGGTGCTGGCGACCGCTGTCGTCCTCGCCGTGGGCGCCGCCGGCTGCGGCGCGCAGCAGCACAACCCCGCACCGCACATCGATGCTCCGGCGGCGCCCGCCGTGGCGAGCGGGACGGGTTCCGCCCTGACCGACACCGACGTCAACGCCTGGCTCGACGGCCTGTTGCCGGCCGCGCTCGACCGTACCGACATCGCCGGGGCCACTGTCGCCGTCGTGAACAACGGCAAGATCCTCACAGCCCGGGGGTACGGGTACGCCGACACCGGTGACGGCGGCAACGGTGCCGTACCTGTCGACCCGGACCGGCACCTGTTCCGGATGGGATCGGTGTCGAAGCTCGTCACCGCCACCGCGGTGCTGCAACTCGTGCAGAGCGGGAAGCTCGACCTCGACACCGACGTCACGACGTACCTCGACTTCGAACTGCCGCTGCGCTACGAGCGGGCCGTCACACTGCGGCACCTGCTGACGCACACCGCCGGCTTCGAGGAGCGGATCGCCGGCCTCATCGGCACCGACGGCGGCGACCTCAACCTCCGCAGGGCCCTGATGACCGACCCACCGGAGCAGATCTACCAGCCCGGCACCGTCCCCGCGTACTCCAACTACAGCAACGCGCTCGCCGGCTACATCGTCGAACGCGTCAGCGGGACGCGCTTCGAGGAGTATGTCCAACGCACCGTCCTGGACCGCGCCGGCATGCCGTCGTCGACCTTCGCGCAGCCCCTCCCGGCGGCGCTGCGCGACCGGATGTCCAACGGGTACGACACCTCCGCCGGGCCCGCCGCGCCGTTCGAGATCGTCGGTACGCCCCCGCCCGGTGCGCTGAGCGCCCCGGCGACGGACATGGCGCGATTCATGCTCGCCCAGCTCGGCGAGCCGGTGGGCTTCGCGCCCCTGCTGGACCAGCCGACCCGTGAGCTGATGCAGCGGCCGGCACTCGACGCGACGTCGCTGGGCACGCTGGCCGACGGGCCCCGGATGACCCTCGGATTCTTCGCCGAGGACCGTAACGGCCACCGGATCCTCGGCCACGGCGGCGACACCAAGTACTTCCACTCCCACCTGCAGATCTACCCCGACGACCGGGCCGGCATCTTCCTGTCCCTCAACAGCAACGGCTCCGGCGCCCTCGACAGCCACGAGCTTCGCGAGTCGATCGTGAACGGCTTCGCCGACCGCTACTTCCCCGCCCGCGACGACCAGCCGACCGCCGGCGTGGACCCGGCGACCACCGCCCAGCACGCCGCGCTGGCCGCCGGCACGTACGAGTCCTCACGAGCGATTCAGAGCAACTTCCTGACGGCGATCGGCCTGGTCGGTCGGACCACTGTCAGCGTCGCCGACGGTGACCGGTTGCTGGTGGAGCCGGGCCCACTGTCGGACTCCCCCGCCCTCTACGAGGAGGTGGCGCCCTGGGTCTGGCGCGAGGTCGGCGGGCAGCGCACGATCGCCATGCGGGCGACCGACGACCGGGTCGAGGCGATCAGTTTCGACTCCGCGTTCGCGTTGCTGCCCGTCGAGCCGGCCCGCGCCTCCATGGTGGCCGTTCCGGTGCTGGCCCTGTCGACAGTCGTGCTGCTGCTCACCGTCCTGTCCTGGCCGGTCGGCGCGATCGTCCGCCGTCGACTGGGCCGCGCTCCCCGGGAGCGGGCGGGGCGCACCGCGCGGATCCTGAGCCGCCTCGCCGTCGCCGGCACGCTGCTCGCGTTCGCCGGCTGGGTGCTGAGCATCGGCAGCATCATGAGCCTGCAGGACGTTCCCGGGCCCGTCCTGCGCACCATTCAGGTGCTGCAACTGGTCGGATTGCTCGGAGTGCTGCCCGCCGCGGTCCGGCTGGTCGACGACGTGCGACGCCACGTCGGCTGGCGGCGGATCACCGGCAGCGGCCTGATCCTGTTGGCTCTCGCCGGCGCGGGCTGGTTCGCCGTGGAGTTCCACCTGCTCGCGCCTAGCATCTCCTACTGACCCGCCCGACCCGGGACGATCCGGAGCAAGGATGCGCACCCCATGAGGGACCACACGGACACCGATTTCGGCACACGACGACTGACGAAGTGGCTCGACGGCCGGCTCACCCGGCTCGGGATGACCGGAGTGTTCCCCCGGGACTGCCTGCTGGCCGCGGTGCTGACCGTCCTGACGTTCGTACTGCTCACCTCGCTGTTCTGGTTCGTGGCACCGGAGGACGGGGTGTCGTTCGACCCGGCGCGGGCCTGGCTGCTCGTCGCCATCTGCTGCGCGCAGGCGATGCTGCTGTGCCTGCGTCGGGTCCGGCCCCTGCTCTGCCTCGCGCTCGTCGTCGGCCTCCAACTGCCCATCATCGGCTTCTCCCTGCCCGAGGCGACCATCCGGGGCCTCGCACCGTTCGTCGTGGCGTACACCGTCGGGTCGTTGCTTCCGGTTCGCCGTGCGCTGCTGGCCGTCAGCGCGGTCGTGGTGGTGGAGTCGATCGGGGCGGCCGTCGTGGTGACCCCGGATCTGCTGACGGCCGTCGCGTACGTCTCGGCGAGCGCCCTGACCTACGCCAGCGCGACCTTCGTCGGCGGCTACGTGGCCACCTACCGGCGCTACGTGGAGCTGGTCCGGGTGCGGGCGGACGAGGCGGTCCGGGAGCAGCGCACGAAGGTCCAGGCGGCGATCGGCGCGGAGCGTTCCCGGATGGCCCGGGAGTTGCACGACGTGGCCGCGCACCACCTCTCCGGCATGGTCGTGCAGGCGGCGGCGGTCGAGCGGCTGATCGACCGGGACCCGGTGGCCGCGAAGGCCGGTGTGGCCTGGATCCGCAGCCAGGGCAAGGAAACCCTGGACAACCTGCGGCTGGTCGTCGGTGTGCTGCGCGGCAGGCCCGGGCACGAGGGCGGCGACGGTGCCGCCCCGGTGCCGGGGCTGGGCATGCTCGACGACCTCGTCCGTACCGCGGGCAGCCTCGCCGGCCCGGTGGAGTTCGTCCGGGAGGGCGAGCAACGCGAGGTGCCACCGATCGCCGACGTCGCGCTCTACCGGATCGCGCAGGAGTCGCTCAGCAACGCCCGCCAGCACGCCCCGGGTGCCGCAGCACGGGTGGTGCTCCGCTTCGAGCCCCGCTCGGTGTCGCTGGAGGTGGTGAACGAACCCGTCGCGCCGCGACGCGTACCGGCGGCACGGACCGGCGGCGTCGGTCTGGTGGGCATGCGTGAGCGCGCCCAGCTGATCGGGGCGACGTTCACCGCCGGCCCGACGGCGGCCGGCGGCTGGTCGGTCGCCGCGACACTCCCGACGAACGGCCCCGCCGCGTCCCGTCCGAAGGAAGAGGCCCTCGCGTGATCAGAGTGATGCTCGTCGACGACCAGGCCGTCGTCCGGGCCGGTTTCCGCGTCATCCTGGAGCAGTCTGGCGAGATCGAGGTCGTCGCGGAGGCGTCGAGCGGGTCCGCCGCCGTGGAGCTGGCCCGCCGGCTGCAACCGGACGTCATCTGCATGGACGTCCGGATGCCGCACGGCGACGGACTCACCGCGACCCGCCAGATCGTCGCCGAGGCGACCGGAACGCCACCGGCGGTCCTGGTCGTGACGACCTTCGACCTCGACGAGTACGTCTTCGGCGCGTTGGAGTCCGGCGCCAGCGGCTTCATCCTCAAGGACTGTGAGCCCGAGGAGCTGATCGAGGCGATCCGTCGCCTGGCGAGCGGGTACGGGCTCGTCGACCAGACCGTCACCCGTCGGGTGATCTCGGAGTTCGCCAGGCGTACGCCCGCTCCCCGATCGGACGCGGCGGCGGCGCACCAGCTGACCGCGCGGGAGACCGAGATCGTGGAGCTGCTCGCGCAGGGCCTGTCGAACGTCGAGATCGCCGAGCGGCTCTTCATCGAGACCAGCACCGTCAAGTCGCACCTCGGGCGGGCCATGGCCAAGATCGGTGCGCGAGATCGGCTACAGACCGTCGTGTGGGCGTACCAGAACGGGGTGGTCCACCGGTGACAGCGACCCTGATCCCCTGCCTGGCGACGGTAGGTCCACCCCTGGTCGAGAGTGGACATTGCCGGAGTACGATCCCGGGCGTACCGCTGTGGTGACCTCCAGCTGACGACCCCTCGATTGGAGCCAGGCATGGTTGGCCCGGACCCCGAACTCGCCGCGAAGCTTCAGCCCGACGTGCCGCACGCGGCACGGATCTGGAACTACTGGATGGGCGGCAAGGACAACTTCCAGTCCGACCGGGCGGCCGGCGACGCTGTCGCCGAGGTCTACCCGGAGATCGTCCTGATGGCGCAGCAGTCGCGCGTGTTCCTGGTGCGGGCCGTGCGTCACCTCGCGGCCGAGGCGGGCATCCGGCAGTTCCTGGACATCGGCACCGGCCTGCCCACCATGCAGAACACGCACGCGGTCGCCCAGGGCGTCGCGCCCGACTCGCGGATCGTCTACGTGGACAACGACCCGATGGTGCTGGTGCACGCGCGGGCACTGCTGGCCAGCACGACGTCGGAGGGTGTCACCACCTACGTCCCGGCCGACTACCACGACCCGGAGAAGATCCTCGCCGAGGCGGCGCAGACGCTCGACTTCGACCAGCCCATCGCCGTGATGTACATGGGCGTGATGGGCTACGAACCCGACCTGGACGTGGTCCGCTCGATCGTCGGGCGCACGATGGACGCGGTGCCGTCCGGCTCACACCTCGTGCTCTGGGACGGCACCAACACCAGCCCGGCGGTGGTCTCGGGTGCCGAGCGGCTGGCGCAGAGCGGCGGGGTTCCGTACATCCTGCGCAGCCCGGAGGAGCTCGAGAGCTGCTTCGACGGGCTGGCGATGGTGGAGCCGGGCCTGGTGCCGATCCCGCTGTGGCGACCGGAGGAGCCCGACGCCGTCGGGATCGACGCCTACGGCGCTGTGGCCCGCAAGCCCTGACCGACACGACGTCCGCCCCGCACCCGCCATCGCGCCGGAGCGGGGCGGACGTCGTTCACCGCGCGCACGTCAGGGTCAGGCCGTCGGGCACCGATTGCGTCGGCCCTCAGCGGGGAGACGAACCGACCCGCACCCGGTCGCTCTCGTTGTCGGAGAGGAAGGACGCCAGGGCCTGCCCCTGCTCGGTCACGGCGGCCCGGTCAGCTCGGGAGAAGCCGCGTAGGGGGTTGACGGTCACCGTTTCCGACTCGACCGTCCAGGTCGCGGCGACCCGGCCGTCGACGAGCACCACGCGCTCGCCGGCCACCGAGAGGAGACGGTGCGCGTCGTCGATGATCCGGCTGCGGTCGTCGTAGCCGAGGATCGCATTGTCGAACGCCGGCAGGAACCGCACCGGGGCGGGTGTCTCCGGGTCGGGGCGCGGCGCGTCGGGGAGGTCGATCAGCTTCCGGCCACGCTCGTCGCGGAAGGTCACCAACTCGTCCCGCATGGCGGTCACCGCAGCGGGCAGCCCGGCGAGGCCGCACCAGGCCCGCAGGTCGGCAGTGGCCGCAGGGCCGAACGCGGCCAGATAGCGGCGAACGAGCAGTTGGCCGACCGGATCGGTGCCCGCCGCGGTCGACGGGGCGATCTCCCGGTCGAGCCACGCGGAGAGCAGGACGTAGCGCGCGCCCCCCGTCGTCCGCCACAGCCCGCGCGGCGGCACCTGTGTCATCGGGAGCAGCGCGACTGCTATCTCGCCCAGCACCCGCGGCCCCGGCGTCGGCCAGCGCTCGGCGAGCGCCCGCCCGATCTCGGGCATCGAGCGGGGCTCACCGTCGGCCACCACCGCCCGCGCGGCAGCGGCGAGGGCGTCGAGGTCCACCCCGTCGAGCTCGCCGCGGTAGACCCCGAGCACGCGTTGGCGCAGCATGGCGTCGTGACGGTTGCGCCAGGCCACGAGGTCGTCGGCGACGAGCAGGTGGACGGTGCGGCGCATGAGGTGGGTACGCACCACGTGTCGCTGGGTCAGCAGGGTGGAGAGCACCGTCGGGTCGAACGCGCGCAGCCGCGACCACAGCCCGATGAACGGCTCCTGCGGCTCCTGGGCCTGCAGGCCACCGAGGTGGGCCACGGCGTCGAGCGGCCGCAGGTCGGCGCGGTCGAGCAGCAGCTGCCGGGCGAGCGTCGCGCGGTTGAGCGCCCTGGTGTCGAGAACTGTCATCGGGTCCCTTCGGCCGGCGTCATTATCTGACCTGGGGCCGACGGTCCGGGTGCCCGACCGTCTCGGCTGAGCGAACTCGCCCCGTCCGGGGCAGCGGACGGGGCGAATTCGGGTGCGTACACCGATCGGTGCTTGCCCACGACGATCCCGATGCCGTTGGTGACCAGACGCTCCGTACCGTCGGACCGGCTGTTGCGGGCGGTGGCCGCGGTCTGGCCCGGCTCACGGACGGTGACAGTGCTCGATCCGCCGCCGCGTCGGGGTGCAGCAGGTCGAGGGAGACCTTGTCCTTCTTCAGGTCGCCGGTGAGCGGGTGACCGAGGGTGACGTCCCGGGGCGTGGCCACCTCGAACGAGCCGTACGTGACGCCAGGGGCGAGCCGCGCGGTCGAGGTGATGGGATCGGGGCACCCGTCGCGGGTACCGTGGCCCTCGCCGCGTGGGCGACGCCGGCCGGCGTGACGAGCGTGGTGAGTCCCGCCGCGAGCAGCAGCGCCAGACGTGGGCGTACGAGGTGCGGTGACCTCATTGCCGCTCCTTCCCTGGTGCGTTCCTGACCTGGTCCGGGATGGTCGAGCCGGGCCGGCGGTTGACCGGACCGGCGATGATCTTCCTGGTCAGCCGATCACCCGGGGATCAACTCGGGAGGCTGCGGACGTGAACCGCCCGCACCGCCTTGATCAACTGCCGGAGTGCCAGATCGGGTCGGTACGTCTTCCGGTGTGCCAAAAAGTTTTGTGCATTTCCTACAACTGAGGGACGGTGGGTTCGGTGGTTGCGCCATAGCGCTGGCCGCCGCCACGCGGAAAGGTGATCACTGCTGGGAGCCGTCGTCTCCCGGCGCGCAGGTCGAGGTCTAGCTAAGGGGTTTTTCGGGTGTTCAACCGTGTCGCCATCGTCAACCGTGGTGAAGCCGCCATGCGGCTCATCCACGCGGTCCGCGAGCTGGCCGCGGAGACCGGCATCCAGCTCGAAACCGTGGCCCTCTACACCGATGTCGACCGAAGCGCCACGTTCGTCCGCGAAGCGGACATCGCCTACGATCTCGGCCCGGCGTCCGCACGCCCGTACCTCAACCTGGCGGTGCTGGAGCGCGCCCTGACCGAGACCGGTGCCGACGCCGCGTGGGTCGGCTGGGGCTTCGTCGCCGAGGATCCGGCGTTCGCCGAGCTGTGCGAGAAGATCGGCGTCACCTTCGTCGGGCCGAGCGCGGACGCCATGCGCCAACTCGGCGACAAGATCGGCTCGAAGCTGATCGCCGAGGAGGTCGGCGTGCCGGTCGCGCCGTGGAGCCGCGGCGCCGTCGAGACCCTCGCCGCCGCCCAGGCCTCGGCAGCCGAGGTCGGCTATCCGCTGATGCTGAAGGCGACCGCCGGCGGCGGCGGGCGCGGCATCCGCGTGATCAGGAACGAGGCCGAGCTGGTCGACGCGTACGACCGCACCAGCCAGGAGGCGGCACGGGCGTTCGGCAGCGGCATCGTGTTCCTGGAGCGCCTCGTCACCGGGGCCCGGCACGTCGAGGTCCAGGTGATCGCCGACGGACAGGGCACCGCCTGGGCGCTCGGCGTCCGCGACTGCTCCGTGCAACGACGCAACCAGAAGGTCATCGAGGAGTCGGCGTCGCCGGTGCTCGACCCGGCGCAGGCCGCCGAGCTGAAGACGTCGGCGGAGCGGCTGGCCGTGGCTGTCGGTTACCGAGGCGCGGCGACCGTCGAGTTCCTCTACCACCCCGGGGACCGGTTGTTCGCGTTCCTCGAGGTCAACACCCGCCTCCAGGTCGAGCACCCGATCACCGAGCTGACCACCGGGTTCGACCTGGTCAAGGCGCAGCTACACGTCGCCGCCGGCGGGCGACTCGACGGTGCGCCGCCGGCCGAGCGCGGGCACGCCATCGAGGCGCGGCTCAACGCCGAGGACCCCGACCGCGACTTCGCCCCGTCCCCCGGCCGCATCGCCCGGCTGGACCTGCCCAGCGGCCCCGGCATCCGGGTGGACACCGGCGTCAGCGAGGGTGACACCATCCCCGCCGACTTCGACTCGATGATCGCGAAGATCATCGCGTACGGCCGTGACCGCGACGAGGCGCTCGGCAGGCTGCGCCGGGCGATGGCGAACACCACGGTGATCATCGAAGGTGGGGCGACGAACAAGAGCTTCGTGCTCGACCTGCTCGACCAGCCCGAGGTGATCGACGCCAGCGCGGACACCGGCTGGATCGACCGCGTCCGCGGCGAGGGCCGCCTCGTCACCCACCGCCACTCCGCTGTCGCCCTGGCCGCCGCCGCCATCGAGGCGTACGAGGAGGAGGAGCGCGTCGAACGGCAGCGGCTGCTGTCGACGGCGGCCGGCGGGCGCCCACAGGTGCAGCACGCCAGCGGCCGACCGTTGGACCTCAAGCTGCGCGGCGTCGGCTACCGCACCCGGGTGGCGCGGGTCGGCGCGCACCGGTTCCGGGTCGGCATCGAGACCGGCCCCGTCGTGCGCACCGCCGACGTCGAGCTCGACCGCTTCGACCGGCACACCGGTCAGATCGTCGTCAACGGCATCCGCTACCGCCTGCTCACTGGCACGTACGGGCCGACCCACCTGGTCGAGGTCGATGGAGTGACGCACCGGGTCAGCCGGGATGAGGGTGGCGTCCTGCGCTCCCCGATGCCCGCGCTGGTCGTCGCCACGCCGCTGGAGGTCGGCGCGGAGGTCGAGGCGGGCGCGCCGGTGCTGGTGCTCGAAGCGATGAAGATGGAGACGGTGCTGCGGGCGCCGTTCAAGGCGCGGCTCAAGGAGTGCGCCGTGTCGGTGGGCAGCCAGGTGGAGGCCGGTTCGCCGCTGCTGCGCCTGGAGCCGCTCGCCGACGGCGCCGAGGAGACCCCTGACGACCCGAGCACCGAAACCGTCGAACTGGACCTGCCCACCGCCGCCGCGGACATCCCGGCGTACGAGCGCAGCCGGCGCGGTCAGGAGGACCTGCGGGGTCTGCTGCTCGGCTTCGACGTCGACCCCCACGACGACCGCCGGGTGCTCGACGACTACCTCACCGCGCGACGGACGGCCACCGAAGCCGGCCAGCGGCCCCTGGCCGCCGAACTCGACCTCATCGAGGTGTTCGCCGATCTCGCCGAACTGAGCCGCAACCGGCCGACGGGCGAGGACGGCGGCGCCGCGCACGTGCACAGCGCCCGGGAGTACTTCCACACCTACCTGCAGAGCCTCGACGTCGAGCGGGCCGGGCTGCCGGACGCCTTCCAGACGAGGCTCGGCAAGGCCCTCGGCCGGTACGGCGTCACCGACCTGGACCGCACCCCCGCCCTCGAAGCCGCCGTCTTCCGGATCTTCCTCGCCCAGCAGCGCGCCTCCGCTGACGCGCAGGTCATCGCGGCGCTGCTGCGCGCGTGGCTGCGCGAGACCCCGCCGGACGAGACGCTGCGCGAGCCGGCCGGCCTCGCGCTGGAGCGGCTGATCGCCGCGACGCAGGTCCGCTTCCCAGTGGTCGCGGACCTCGCCCGCGGCGTGGTGTTCGCCTGGTTCGCCCAGCCGCTGCTGCGCCGCAACCGCGCCCGCGTCTACGCCGAGGTCCGTGGGCACCTGCGGCACCTCGACGCGCACCCGGACGCGCCGGACCGCGCCGAGCGCATCGCCGAGATGGTGCGCAGCACCGAGCCGCTGGTCCGGCTGCTCGGTCAGCGGCTCGTCCGCGACCACCTCGACAACGCGGTCATGTTGGAGGTGCTGACCCGGCGCTACTACGGCAACCGGTCGCTCACCAGCGTGCGCACCCGCGAGGTCGCGGGCTGCACGTTCGTGGTCGCCGAGCGCGCCGACTCCAGCGTGGTCTCCGCCGCGGTCAGCTTCGACGCGCTGGGCAGCGCCCTGCGCGGGCTGGCCGAGCTGGCCACCGGCGAGGAGGCCGTGGACGCCGACATCTACCTCGGCTGGGAGAACCAGCCGGAGGACTTCGACGCGATGGCTGCCGCGCTGGCCGAGGTCATCGCCGCGCACCCGCTGCCGCCCCAGGTCCGTCGGGTCACCACCACCGTCGCGGGTCGCGGCGGGGCGGTCATGCACCACCACTTCACCTTCCGCCCGTCGGGCGCCCAGTTGACCGAGGACCGTCTGATCCGTGGGCTGCACCCGTACATCGCGCAGCGGATGCAGCTGGAGCGGCTGCACAAGTTCGACCTGACCCGGCTGCCGTCGTCGGACGAGGAGGTCTACCTCTTCCAGTGCGTGGCGCGGGAGAACCGGGCCGACGAGCGCCTCGTCGCGTTCGCGCAGGTGCGTGACCTGACCGAGCTTCGCGAGCAGGACGGCCGCCTGGTCGCGCTGCCGACGGCCGAGGACGCCATCGCCACCTGCCTCGACTCGATCCGCCGCGCCCAGTCGCGGCGGCCGTCGAAGACGCGCTTCAACACCAACCGCATCGTGGTCTACGTGTGGCCGCCGAGCGAGCTGACCCGCGAGGAGATGGAGATGATCGCCGGGCGGGTCCGCCCGACGACCGCGGGCGCCGGCCTGGAGGAGATCCTGTTCATCGCGCGCCAGCGCGACCGCCGGACCGGCGAGCTGACCAAGATCGCCGTACGGATCTCGTTCGACGCCGCGGGCGGCGCCGAACTGGCCGTCGGGGAGCCGCCGGTCGAGCCGATCGAGCCGCTCGACGAGTACCGGCTCAAGGTGCTGCGGGCCAGCAGCCGCAACACCGTGTATCCGTACGAGCTGACCGGCCGCCTCGGTGACTTCGTCGAGCACGACCTCGACGACGACCACGTGTTGGTGCCGGTGGACCGGCCGAAGGGGCGCAACAGCGCCGCCATCGTCGCCGGGGTCGTGACGACGCCGACCGAGCGCTACCCGCAGGGTGTCACCCGGGTGGTGTTGCTCGGCGACCCGACGAAGTCGCTGGGCGCCCTGTCGGAGCCGGAGTGCCGGCGCGTGATCGCCGCACTGGACCTGGCCGAGCGGATGCAGGTGCCGCTGGAGTGGTGGGCGTTGTCCGCCGGGGCCCGGATCTCGATGACCTCCGGCACGGAGAACATGGACTGGGTGGCCGCCGCACTCAAGCGGATCGTCGAGTTCACCCAGGCCGGCGGTGAGATCAACATCGTGGTCGCGGGCATCAACGTCGGCGCGCAGCCGTATTGGAACGCCGAGGCGACGATGCTCATGCACACCAAGGGCATCCTGGTGATGACGCCCGACTCGGCGATGGTGCTCACCGGCAAGCAGTCGCTCGACTTCTCCGGTGGCGTGTCGGCTGAGGACAACTTCGGCATCGGCGGCTACGACCGGGTGATGGGGCCGAACGGGCAGGCGCAGTACTGGGCGCCGAACCTGACGGCCGCACGGGACGTGGTGATGGCGCACTACGACCACACGTACGTCGCGCCCGGCGAGGACGCGCCCCGGCGGGCGGTCACCACCGACCCGGCCGACCGCGACATCTCCGGCTTCCCGCACGACGTCGCGGGCAGCTCCTTCGCCACCGTCGGGGAGATCTTCTCCGTCGAGTCCAACCCGGACCGCAAGAAGCCGTTCGACATCCGAACGGTGATGCGGGCCCTCTCCGACCAGGACCACCCGGTGCTGGAGCGCTGGGCCGGCATGGCGGACGCTGACACCGCTGTCGTGCAGGACGTCCACCTCGGTGGCATTCCGGTCTGCCTGCTCGGCATCGAGTCCCGGTCGGTGCCCCGGCACGGCTTCCCGCCCACCGACGGTCCGGACACCTACACGGCGGGCACGCTGTTCCCCCGCTCGTCGAAGAAGGCCGCGCGGGCGATCAACGCGGCCAGCGGCAACCGGCCGCTCGTCGTGCTGGCGAACCTGTCCGGCTTCGACGGCTCACCGGAGTCGATGCGCAAGCTGCAACTTGAGTACGGTGCCGAGATCGGCCGGGCGATCGTGAACTTCCGGGGGCCCATCGTCTTCTGCGTGATCTCGCGCTACCACGGTGGTGCGTTCGTGGTGTTCTCGAAGGCGCTGAACCCGAACATGACGGTGCTGGCGTTGGAGGGCTCGTTCGCCTCGGTGCTCGGTGGCGCACCCGCCGCCGCTGTGGTGTTCTCCGCCGACGTCAACGCTCGTACTGCTGCCGACCCGCGGGTGCGGGACCTGGAGGCCCGCACCGCCGCCTCGGCCGGCACCGAACGCGCCGCGCTGACAGCGGAACTCGACGAGCTGCGCTCGTCGGTGCGCGCGGAGAAACTCAGCGAGGTGGCCGCGGAGTTCGACCGGGTGCACAACATCCACCGCGCCGTCGAGGTCGGCTCGGTGGACGCCGTCATCCGCGCCGCCGAGTTGCGTCCGCGCATCATCGAGACCATCGAGGCCCGCCTGGGGTAGAGCGGCCGGAACGCCAGCACCACGTCAGCACCACCGGTCGACGACCGGTGGTGCTGACCGTTGTGGGGGGTGAGGTGCTTGGCGGTCTAGCTGAGCGCCACGTTCAGCGCTACAGCGACGGCGAGCCAGACGATGACAGTGCCGATACCGATACCGACCATGGCGAGCGCCTTGACGGCGGTTGTCATCCGGGTGTGGGCAACCGTCAGGTTCGCCCAGACGCCCAACGCCCCTACCAGCGCGCCCAGGATGCCGCCGACGGTGAACAGCAGGATCGGCAGCATAACCAGGATGCGCAGGAAGATCGGCATGGAGGGCCCGGTCCGGTGCTTGACACCGTTGACCTCAACGGTCGGGTACGGGTCGGCGAGAACGTTGCGGACCGTGGCCTGGACGAGACCACCGTCCACCGCGGGCAACGAGTAACGTCTGCCCGTCCTGGGGGCCGGCACTCCGCCGACGGTGACGGCAGGGTGGCCAAAGAATGCCGTGGTGGCGATGACTATCGGGCCAGCTACGCCGGCGACGTTGAGGGGTTCGGTGTTCACCGGCGTGATCTTAGGAAGCCCGGTACGCCCCGTCCATTCCGCTGACCGAACGGGGAGGGCCGCCCGCAGACGAGCACCGGTCCGGAGCCGGCGCGGAGCGTACGCGGCCGAACAGCTTCACCCCGTCGGCGGCGGGCAGGGCGTCGGCGGCCCACATCGCGGCGTCCGGGCCGATGGGAAGGTGGACGTAAAACAGGGGCGTCTGTGGTGGGTCAGGGAAGGCGCGCGCCACCCCACCGACGCCCTGAAGTCCCTTGTAGAACGAGGCGTGCCCGCTGTCGAACAGCGCGGCGATCCACCCTCAGCCGGTTCGTCGCCCGTGGCCCTGGTCGCTGTCGGCCTGCCAGGCGCCGACGAGATCCTCGCGCGCCCGGGCGACCCGGGAACGGATCGTGCCGACGGGGCACTGGCAGACGTCCGCCGCCTCGGCGTAGGACAGGCCGAGCACCTGGGTGGCGACGAACGCCTCACGGCGCTCCGGGGTCAGTCCGGCGATCAACTGGTGCAGGGTCACGCCCTCGTCGGCACCGGCGGTGATCGCGCCGGCGGCCTCGGCCGCCGCCTGCCAGTCCGGAACCGACGCCAGCCTCGGCCGGGCCACCGCCGTCCGGACGTGATCCACGGCAACACGCCGGGCGATGGTGAAGACCCAGGTACGGGCCGACGAGCGGCCGGCGAAGCCGGGCAGGTTGCGAATTGCCCGCAGGAACGTCTCCTGGGTCAGGTCGTCGGCCTCGCCCGGCCCGGCCAGGTGCGACAGGAACCGCCAGACCTGGTCCTGCAGTGCCCTGACGAACGCCGTGGCGGCCTGCCGATCACCCCGGCCCGCCTCCCGCGCCCACCGGGTCACCTGGTCGTCGTCAGCGACGCCGTTCCGCACAGACCACCGTCCTGTGTGCCACGGGCGCTCCTTCATGCCGAGATGCCGTCGTCGGAACGCCGCCGGTCGGCCGCGCACTCTGGTGGTCGCCGGCCGGCCCGGAAAAGTTCCCGAGGTTCCCCCGTTCGAGTGATCTCGCGGAGGTCCGAGGTGACCGGAACCGGAGCCGCTCAGCTCGGGACGGGCTGGTCCGCGCTCTCGCGTTCTCGCGGGACCACGGGGTCGGGCATGCTCCACGAGCGCCACAGCTGGCTGTACCCACCCCCGGCCCTGAGCAGTTCGGCGTGCGTGCCGTGCTCGGCGACGCGTCCCTGGTCGAGGACGACGATGCGGTCCGCGGTGGCCGCCTGGCTGAGTCGGTGGGCGACGATCAGCGTGGTACGACCCTCGGTGGCCGCCACGGCGGCGCGGTCGAGGTCGCGTGCGCCGGCGCTGCCCGCCTCGGCGGTGGCCTCGTCGAGGACCGCGACGGCCGGATCGGCGAGGATCAGTCGGGCCAGTGCGAGCTGCTGGGCCTGGGCCGAGGTGAGTTGTCGCCCACCCTCCCCCACCGCCGTGGCGAGGCCGTCCGGCAGGGTCCGCACCCACTCGGTGGCGCCGACGAGGTCGAGGGCGGTGGCGATCTCGGCGTCGGTGGCGTCCGGGTCGGCGAGGCGCAGGTCGTCGGCGAGCGGGCCGGCGAAGACGTGCACCTCCTGACTGATCAGGGCGATCTCCCGACGGAGGCGGTGCTCGCCGAGTTGGGTCAGCGGCACGCCGCGCAGGGTCACCGCACCGTCGGTGGGCGCGATGATGCCGGCGATGATGCCGGCGAGGGTGCTCTTGCCCGCACCGCTCGCGCCGACCAGGGCGACGCGCTCCCCGGGGGCGAGACGCAGGCTGATGTTCCGCAGCACCACCGGCCCGTCGTCGTAGCGGTGCTGCCCGACGGTCACCTCCAGTGCCGCCGGTACGCCCCGATCGTGGCGGGTGGGCTCGGTGCCGGAGGGGGCCGCGGTGTCCGGCAGGGTGGTGACCCCGACGAGTCGAGCCAGACTTGCCCCGGCCTGCAACACCGAGTCCGACTCGAACAGCAGCAGGCCGATGGGGTTGAAGAGGCGGTGGAAGTAGAGGGCGGCAGTGGTGGCGGCGCCGACGGTGGCCAGGTCACCGCGTACCAGCAGGAAGCCGGCGAGCAGCACGGCGGCGAGCCCCACGAACTCGGAGCGGTTGATGCGCAGCCCGAAGCGGGTGTAGAGACCGAAGATCTCCAGCGACAGGTCGCGGGCGACGCCGGAGCGCTCCGCGATCCGTGCGACGTGGGCGTCCTCCATCCGGTAGGCGCGCACTGTCGCCGCGCCCCGCAGCGCCTCGGCCGTCGCCTGCGCGCGCTCGCCCGTCGCTACCCGCTCGCGGGCGTAGTACGGCACCGACCGCTTCAGGTACCAGCGCAGCGCCACCGCGTACGCCGGGGCGGCGACCAACCCGGCGATGCCGAGCCGCCAGTCGAGCGCGAAGAGCCCCGCCGCGGTCAGCACGACGGACAGCAGCGCGCCGAGGAAGGCGGGGCCGCTGGTGGCGATCACATTCGTCACCACCGCCACGTCGTCGCCGGCACGGGCCACCAGGTCCCCGGTTCCGGCCCGTTCCAGGGTGGCCGAGGGCAGGTGCAGGGCCCGGTCGAGGACCCGCTCCCGGAGTCGGGCCAGCACTGTCTCGCCGAGGCGTGCGGCGACCGCCGCTCCGACCGCGGTGAGGAGTCCCGCGAGCACGGCGGCGCCCGCGATCACGGCGGCCCAGGCGATCACCCGAGGTGTGTCGGTCCCGGCGATGACGTCGTCGACGAGGCGCCCGAGGACCCAGGGGGCGACCAGCCCGGTCGCGGCGGCGGCGATCAGCAGCGTGCCGGCGACGGCGCTGAGCCCTGGCAGGAGGGCCAGCTCGGTACGGAGGGCGGCCCAGGTCTGCCGGCCGGTGGCCGTCGGCAGCAGGTGCCGGGTGATCGGCTCGGACGTCATCGCAGGGTTTCCTCCCGGTAGCGGGCGTCGCTGGCGAGCAACCGCTCGTGCGGACCCTCGGCGACGACCCGTCCCCGGTCGATCACCGCGACCCTGTCGGTGACCCGCAGCAGCGCCGGGCTGGTGGTGATCAGCACCGTGCCGCGAGAGCCCGTCCCGCGAGCCTCGGCCAGCCTGGTGGCGAGCAACCCCTCGGTCACCGCGTCGACAGCCGTGGTGGGGTTGTGCAGCACCAGCACCGGCGGGTCGGCGACCAGCGCCCTCGCCAGCCCGATCCGCTGCCGCTGGCCACCGGAGAGGTTCGCGCCGCGTTCGGTGAGCAGACGGTCGAACCCGTGCGGGTGCGCGGCGAGCACGTCCTCGGCCGCGGCAGCCCGTACGGCGGCGCGCAGCACCTCGTCGTCGACGGAGGCGCCGGCGCTGAGGTTGGCGCGCAGCGTCCCCTCGAACAGCGCCACGTCGTGCTGTTCGACCAGGACCACGGCACGCGCGGCGTCGATGTGCAGCTCGTCGGCGGGTACGCCGTCGACGCGGACCGTGCCCCGATGGTCCGCGCGCGGCACGCGGCCGGCCAGCAGAGCGACCAGCGCCTCGCCCTCGCTCGGGTCGTAGGCGAGCACGCCCAGGATCTCACCGGCGCGAACGCGCAGGCTGACGTCGTTGAGGCCCGCGTACGAGACGCCGTCGAGGGCGAGCCGGGACGGGCTCGGTGCGGGCGGCCCGGCGTCGCCCGGCTGGACTATCGGCGCGGCGCCGAGGACCCGGGCGACCCGCCCGGCGGAGGCTCGGGCCATGGCGAACAACTGGACGCAGTACCCGAGCGTCTGCACCGGCTCGGCGATGAACTGGGCCAGCCCGACCACTGCGACGAGCTCGCCGATGGTGAGCCGGCCCTGAAGCGCGAGCCACCCGGCGACTCCGGCGACCGTCGCGAGGAAGAGGCCGTTGACAGTGGTGGTGAGTCCGAGGTGCAGACCCTTTGTGGTGGCGGCGCGCAGGGTGACGTCGAGCGCGTGGCGGCTGGCTCCCGCGTACCGGCGGGCGGCGTGGTCCTGCGCGCCGATGCCGCGCAGCACGCGCAGGCCGCTGACGAGGTCGACGGCGAGGGCGGTAGTGGCGGCGAGCGCCTCCTGCTGCGACGTGCTGCGCCGGGTGAGCAGCGGCGCCATCCGCTGGAGGGCGACGACCAGCAGGGGTACGCCGATGAGCACCCCGAGGCCGAGAGGGACGTCGACGACGAGCAGCGCGACGGCCGCGACCACGATGGCGGTGAGTGCCGCGGCGGTGAGTCCCGCGACCCGCACGACGAGCGCGGACAGCTCGGCGTCGGAGGCCGTCACCGACAGCAGTTCGCCGTCGCGCATGCCCGACCGGCGTCCGCGCGGGTCGAGGGCGCTGCGGACGATCTCGACCCGGGTGGCGTGCGCCTCGTGTTCGACGGCGGCGAACGCCAGTCGTGCGCCGGCCCGGTAGGCGAAGGCGAGCACTGTGAACAGGACGGCCAGGCCGGCCAGCGAGAGCAGCAGGGCGCTGACGTCCCCGGTGGCCACCGCACGGTCGATGACCACGCCGATGGCCACCGGGACGAGGGCTTCGGTGGCCTGGTGAGTGCAGAGCAGCGCGATGCCGGCGGCCACCCGGGCGCGCTGTCGACGCAGCGCGCGACGGAGCACCACACCACCGGTGGTCTCGGCGACTGTCATGCTCGGATCGATGAGGGCACGGCGACGGACTCCACTACGATTAGGGCAGGCTAACCTAACATGCCCCCGAAGTGGGATTGGACGCGCGGTCCCGGTGCTCCCCGACCGGCACCGAGGCGGGCAGACCGAGACCCTTCATGGCCGCCGCGACCAGGGCCTCCGGGGGCAGTGAGACATCGAGTACGAGCACCGCCTCGTCCGGCTCGGCCGGTTCCAGCGTGGCGAGCTGCGACTCCAGCAGGCTGGCCGGCATGTAGTGGCCTTCGCGCCGGGCCAATCGGGCTCGGATGACCTCCGTCGGCCCGTCCAGGTGCACGAAGTCCACCCGGAATGGACCCTGGCGGAGCACGTCCCGGTACGACCGCTTCAACGCCGAGCAGGCCAGCACCGTCGAGCGGCCCTCCGCGCCGCGATCGGCGATCCACCCGGCGATGTCCCGCAGCCAGGGCCACCGGGTGGTGTCGTCCAGCGGTACGCCGGAGCGCATCCGCGCCACGTTCTGCGGGGAGTGGAACTCGTCCGCCTCGGCGAACGTCAGCCCCGCCGCCACGGCGATCCCGCGCGCCACTGTGGTCTTGCCCGCCCCGGAGACGCCCATCACCACTACGTGCCGGGTGGGCCGGGCGCCACGCCGCTCACCAGTCATGAACCGTGCCGTCCTTGAGCCGGTTGAACGGCAGGTACGCCGGCTCGTACGGGAACCGGGCCGCCGCCTCCTCGTCGAGCTCCACCCCGAGCCCCGGTTGGTCGCCCGGGTGCAGGTAGCCGTCGGTGAAGGTGAACGACTGCCGGAACACCTCGTTGGCCAGCGGGGTGTGCTTCATGTACTCCTGGATCCCGAAGTTGTGGATGGCCAGGTCCAGGTGCAGCGCCGCGGCCATGCCCACCGGGGAGATGTCGGTGGGGCCGTGAATGCCGGACTTGATCTGGTACTGGGCGGCGAAGTCGAGCAGCTTGCGCATGGCGGTGATGCCGCCGGTGTGGGTGACAGCGGACCGGACGTAGTCGATCAGCTGCTCGCGGATCAGGGTCTGGTAGTCCCAGACCGTGTTGAAGACCTCACCGATGGCCAGCGGGGTGGTGGTGTGCTGGCGGACCAGCCGCAGCGCCTCCTGGTTCTCGGCCGGGGTGCAGTCCTCCAGCCAGAACAGGTCGTACGGTTCGAGGGCCTTGCCGAGCTTGGCGGCCTGGATCGGGGTCATCCGGTGGTGACCGTCGTGCAGCAGCGGCAACTCCGGGCCGAACTCGCCGCGCACCGCCTCGAAGACCGACGGCAGGTGGCGCAGGTACGCGCGGGTGTCCCAGTCCTCCTCGGCGGGCAGCGGGGTGCGCTGCGCGGGCTCGTAGTCGTAGCGCTGGCCGGTGGCGCTGGGCTGCGCGGCCACGCCGTAGACCGCGTTGATCCCCGGCACCGCGGTCTGCACCCGGATCGACCGGAAGCCCTCGTCGAGGTGGCGACGGATCGAGTCGAACAGCTCGGGGATGTCCCGCCCCGACGCGTGCCCGTACGCCATGATGCCGGTGCGCGACGCGCCGCCCAGCAGTTGGTACAGCGGCATGCCGGCGGCCTTGGCCTTGATGTCCCACAGCGCGACGTCCACCGCGGCGATGGCCGCCATGGTGACCGGGCCGCGCCGCCAGTACGCCGAGCGGTACAGGAACTGCCAGGTGTCCTCGATCCGGTGCGGGTCCCGGCCCATCAGCAGCGGGGCGACGTGGTCACGCAGGTACGAGGCGACGGAGAGCTCGCGGCCGTTGAGCGTGGCGTCGCCCAGACCGGTGATGCCCTCATCAGTGGTGATCTTGAGGGTGACGAAGTTCCGGTCGGGGCTGGTCACGATGATGTCTGCTGCGACGATCTTCACGGGGTGCCTTTCGTTCTCGACGGTCGGGGTCTCACCACTCCGCGTAGGAGCCGTCGGGGTGCCGCCAGGTCGGGCTGCGCCAGGCGTGCCCGCGCTTGTCAGCGGTCCGCACGGCGTGTTCGTCGATCTCGATGCCGAGGCCGGGCGCCGTCAACCGCCGCACGTACCCGTCGACGAAGGTCAGCGGGGTCTGGTCGAGGCAGTAGTCGAGCACCTCGGCGCCCTGGTTGTAGTGGATGCCGATGCTCTGCTCCTGGATCAGGAAGTTGGGTGTGGCGAAGCCGACCTGGAGGCAGGCGGCGAGGGCGATCGGCCCGAGCGGGCAGTGCGGGGCGAGCTGCACGTCGTACACCTCGGCCAACGTGGCGATCTTGCGAACCTCGGTGATGCCGCCGGCGTGCGCGAGGTCCGGCTGGGCCACGGCGATGCCGGCCTGCAACACGGGCAGGAACTCCTGCCGGCTGTAGAGCCGCTCCCCCGTCGAGACGGGGGTGGTGGTGCAGCGGACGACCTCACCGATCAGGTGCGAGTTCTCCGGCACCACCGGCTCTTCCAGGAAGAACGGCCGGTACGGCTCCAGCAGCGGGGCGACCCTCCGGACGTTGGCGAGGGTGAACCGACCGTGGAAGTCGACAGCGACGTCGCGGTCGTCGCCGAGGACCTCGCGGGCGACGGCCACCCGCTGCACGACCGCGTCGAGTTCGGCGACCGAGGCGAGCGCGCCCATCCGCCCCGACGCGTTCATCTTCACGGCGGTCAGGCCCGCCTCGACCTGGGCGCTGATCTGGTCGCGGATCTCGGCGGGCTCGTCACCACCGACCCAGCCGTAGACCCGGATCCGGTCCCGGACCGGCCCGCCGAGCAGTTGGTGCACGGGGGCGCCGTAGTGCTTACCGGCGATGTCCCAGAGCGCCTGGTCCAGACCGGACACCGCGCTGGCCAGGATCGGGCCACCCCGGTAGAAGGAGCCCTTGGTCATCACCTGCCAGTGGTCCTCGATGCGCAACGCGTCCCGACCGGTGAGCAGCTCGCCGAGTTGGTGGACGGCCGTGCGTACGGTCTCGGAGCGGCCCTCGCAGGTCGCCTCGCCCCAGCCGACGATGCCGGACTCCGTCTCGACCCGGACGAACAGCCAGCGCGGCGCGACCAGGAACGTCTCCACCTTCGCGATAGTCGTCATGTCCCGGTCAGCCCTTCGTGGCACCGGCGGTGAGGCCGGAGACGACGTACTTCTGCACGAACAGGGCGATCAGCATGATCGGCAGGGTGACCACTGTCGCGGCGGCCATCAGGCCACCCCAGTCGATGCTGGCGTACCCGACGAAGTCGAAGATCGCCACGGGCAGCGTCTTCGTGTCGGAGCCGGAGAGCACCAGGGCGAACATGAAGTTGTTCCAGGAGAAGATGAAGGAGAGGATGCCGGCGGTCGCGACGCCGGGCACCGACAGCGGGAGGGTGATCCGCCGGAACGCGCCGATGTGGGTCAGCCCGTCGACCAGCGCGGCCTCTTCCAACTCGGTCGGCAGGCCGTCGAAGTACCCCATCATGATGTAGACGATCAGCGGCAGCGACACGAACATGTGGCTCAGGATCAGCACCGTGAAGCCGCCGACCATCTTCAGGTTCGAGAAGACGTAGTACCAGGGCACCAGGAGCGAGACGCCGGGGATGACCCGGGCCATGAGCACGACGAGCGCGGACTTCTTCATGCTGAACCGGCTCATCGAGTACGCGGCGGGCACCCCGAGCAGGAGCGACAGCGTGGTGGCCGCGAACGCCACCCAGAGACTGTTGCCGATGAACTCGAGGTAGTTCGCCTGCTGGAGGACGGTCTCGTAGTTCTTCAGGCTGGGCGAGAAGACGAACGCCTTGGCCGTGTCGTAGATGTCCACGTTGGTCTTGAAGGACGCGGCGATCATCCAGAGCAGGGGTGCCATCAGCGCGAACACCACGACGACGAGGGCCGAGTTGCGGAACACCCGGTACGGCTTGCTCGGCTTCATCGGCCCAGCCCCTTCTTGCGATAGGTGAGGGCCCACATCACCCCGATGATGATCAGGAAGAAGATGATGAGGACTGTCGACGAGACGCCGTAGTCGTTGTAGTCGAAGCTGAGCCCGTACGCGTACACGTTGAGGGTCTCGACCTCGTGGAAGGAACCGCCGCCGCGCCCCTTGGTGGCGTAGAGGATGTCGAACGTCTTCAGCGCGTCGATGCCGCGCAGCAGGATGGCGACGATCACCGTGGGCATCAGCAGCGGGAGGGTGACGTGCCGGAACCGCTGCCAGCTGCTGGCGCCGTCGATCCGGGCCGCCTCCTGGGGCTCGTCGGAGAGCGAGGTGAGCCCGGCGAGCAGGATCAGCACGACCATCGGCGTCCACTGCCAGATGTCGATGAACATCGTCGTCGGCAGGGCCGAGTGCTGCCCGGCCAGCCAGGGTTGGGGGCCGATCCCGATCCAGCCGAGCAGTTGGTTCGCCATCCCGATGTTGGGGTCGAAGATCAGGCGCCACATCATGCCGACGGCCACCGGAGTGGCCACCAGCGGCAGGAGGATCGCGACGCGGACCCACTTCTCACCGCGGAAGGGCCGCCACAGCAGCAGGGCGATCGCCATGCCGAGCATGACCTCGAAGAACAGCACGACGCCGGTGAAGAGGACAGTGCGCCAGACCGCCGGCCAGAACCGGTCGGTGTCGGTGAGCACGTCGAGGTAGTTCTGGAAGCCGATGAACTCGGACTCGGCGCGTACCGAACCCTCGGCGTCGGTCAGGCTCAGGTAACCGGTCCACGCCACCGGAAAGATGATCAGCACGGCGACGAACGCCATGGCGGGTGCCGCGAAGAGCCACTTGCGGTGTTCGTTGGCCCAACGCGACCAGGCCGACGTCGTGTCCGCTGACGCCGCGGGGGCCTCGGGCGAATCGGTACGGGGGGTGAGTACGGCTGACATTGAGATCTCCGGGTTGGAGGGGTCAGGTCCCGGCGAGGCGGCGGAGCCGGTCGGCCCCGCCGCCCTGCGCGTGGGTTACTTCGCCTCGTCGTCGAGGAACTTCTGGAACGCCGCGTTCGCCGCGTCCGCCGAACTGGCGGCGTCCTTGCCGGTGATCGCGTCGACGATCGGCTGGCCGACGATTTCCCGCGCCTGGGCCACCTTGACCACCAGCGGACGGTCGTGCCCGACCCCGTTGGCGGTGCTGACCGTGTTGGCCTCGGCGAGGTCCTTCGGGTAGGAGGCGGTACCCGCCGGGTTCGCCCAGACCGAGGCGCGCGCGCCGGGTACGCCGGCCGTCTGCTGCGCCAGCGCCTGCTCCTTGCCGGCGGCCCACTGGATGAACTTCCAGGCGTTGTCCTTGTTCTCCGAGCTGTCGTTCACGCCGAGGGCCCAGGACGGGATGTTGTACGGCTTCGATCCAGCCGGGCCGGCCGGGAAGGCGGCGAAGCCGACGGAGTCGACGACCTTGGACTTGGTCGGGTCGGTGGCGTTCTTGTAGAGCGAGTTGGCCTCGGTGTAGAAGGCGGCCTTGCCCTGCGTGAAGATCGCCATCGCCTCCGACCAGCTCATGTCGGTGCTGATGTTCTCCGGGCCGTGGTCCTTGAGCAGACCGCCGTAGTAGGCGTACGCCTGCTTGGCCTGCTCGGTGTTGACAGTGGCCTTCCCGCTGGCGTCCACGAAGTCGCCGCCGAAGCTGAAGAGGAAGCTGGAGAACTGCGTGACGGCGGCGGCCTTGCCGGTACGAGCGACGAAGCCGGCGACGCCCGGGTTGTCGGCCTCGATCTTCGCGGCCTGCGCCTTGAGTTCGTCGAGGGTCTTGGGCGGGGCGGTGAAGCCGGACTTCGTCAGCAGGTCCTTGCGGTAGTAGAGGACCTCCTGCTCGGTGATGATCGGCAGCCCGACGACCTTGTCCTCGTAGGTCGTCGCCTGCACCGGCCCGGCCTGGAAGTCACCGAACTCGAAGGCGCTGTCGGACTTGACCTTCTCGCTCAGGTCGGCGAGGTACTTGTTCTTGCCGAACAGCTTCCCCTCCTGAAGGGGCCGGTACATCATCACGTCGAGGTCGTCGGACCCGGCGTTCAGCTTGACGTTGTACTGGTCGGAGAGCTGGTCCTCACCGAGCTGGGTAACTTCGACAGTCAGGCCGGACTCCTTCTCGAACTCCGGCAGGACCTTCTTGATGTTCTCTGTCCACACGTGGTTGACCAGTGTCACGCGAACGGTCTTCGAGCCCTCGCCGCCGTCGTCGCCGCCGCAGGCGGTCAGGCCCATGGCGGCAACCACAGCCAGAGAAGTGCCGATTATCGATCGACGTCGCACGCTTGTCTCTCCTTCTGTCGTGGCCGCCGCCCCCGAGAGAGCCGCTACCTCGGCGTTACATCCGCTTAACATCCGGATGCTAGGCCGAAAAAGCTGATTATCTCAAGAGGTAGATGCAAATGATATGATCTTTGAGTGGAACCGTCCTCATCAGAGGTTGCAGCCGCTCCGGCCCGCCCCGCCGAGTCCGGGCTGCACGCGCGCGTCCTCGAACACCTCGGCACCGCCATCTGCGGCGGCGAGCTGGCACCCGGATCGGTCCTCAACATCGACGAGCTGGTCGACCGGTACGCCGTGTCCCGCTCGGTCGTCCGCGAGGTGCTACGGGTGCTGGCCTCGATCGGATTCATCGAGGCGCGCCGACGGGTAGGTGTGATGATCCGGCCGGCGAGCGCGTGGAACGTCTTCGATCCGCAGGTGATCCGTTGGCGTCTCGCCTCGGCCAGCCGGATGGCCCAGCTCCGCTCGATCACCGAGCTGCGCACCGCCGTCGAACCGCACGCCGCCTACCTGGCCGCCAGCCGGATCGGCCGTGACGAGGCGAGCGACCTCGTCGGGTTGGCGGCGAAGATGTGGGCCGCCGGCGAGGCCGGCGACGAGGAGCGCTTCCTGCACCTCGACATCGAGTTTCACCGGCGCGTCCTGCTCGCCTCCGGCAACGAGATGTTCGTCCGGCTGCAGGAGCTGGTCGCGGAGGTGCTCACCGGCCGGCACAAGCACCACCTCATGCCGCACCACCCGCACGAGCAGGCTCTCCAGATGCACGCCGACGTCGCCCAGGCGATCCAGCGGCGCGACGGGGAGCGTGCCCGGCAGGCGATGGTGCAGCTGATGGAGCAGGCCTTCGACGAGATGAAGTCGCTGTGGGAGCAGACCGGCGAGCCCGAGCGCGGGGCGATCAGACGCTGACCGGGCCCCTCGATCGTCTCAGCGGACCACGCCGATACCCGTGAACGACCTGTCGTACTCGGTGAACGACCGGTTCGTGTACGGCGCGTAGATCCAGGTCCGCAGCGAGTTGGCGGCGGTGTCGACCTCGACCAGGCGTACCGGGTTGGTGCTGTTGGAGTGGAACGTCTGGAGGAACGAGTAGATCTTGTTTCCGTTGACCCCGGTGTCGACCCGGTTGGCGGCGATGCCCGTGTGACCGGAGAAGACGAACCGGATGTTGGCGTACTGCTTGACCAGGTTGTCGAAGAGGTACTGCGGGCTCGTCGCGCCGTACCCGGCACTCTGCTCGATGGCGCCGTTACCGTCGATGTAGTCGTGGGTGACCACTATGACGTTGTGCCGGGGGTTGGCGGCGACGACGCTCCTGGCCCAGTTCACGGCCGCGACCCGGGGCCAGAGTTCCAGGGTCAGCACCATCCACTGCACGCCACCGGCCGTGAAGGTCGAGTACGAGTTGTCGACCTTGCCGGCCTCGAACTGCCCAGTGACCGCGCGGTACTGGCTGACCGTGAAGTACTGGTTGAACACGCTGGTGTCGCGGATGAGTTCGCGGGTGCGGGCGGGGTCGCGGGCGGAGCCGCCGACGCCGGTGGCCTGGGTGTCATGGTTGCCGAGAGCCAGCGCGTACGGGATTGCGGCGTTCTCGATCGGCCGCATCGCGTTACGGGCGATGACGTACTGCGCATGGTCCGGGGTGTCCCAGTTGACCACGTCTCCGGAGGAGGTCACGAAGCGCAGGTCCAGCGCGGACCGGTTCTGCGCCAACCAGTTCGTGCGGTTGAGGAACCGGGGGTCCGAGCTGACCAGCACCTCCTGCTGGGTGTCCGGCAGGACGGCGAAGCTGAACTTCGGGTCGGTGGTGCCCGCGGTCTCCATCCGCGCGGACGCGATGTGGACGTTGCGGTCACAGGAGTCGGCCCGGAAGTCGTTGACGAGCTGGATCCGCACTGTGTGCTGGCCGGCGCCGACCGCCGCGCCGACCGGATAGGTGCCGTAACTGGTCGCGCTGACGATCGTGGTCTGGCCGACGTCGACGCCGTCGACCGTCACCCGGACGGTGGGCCAGCCCTGACAGTTGTCACCGATGGCCCCGATCACCACTCGCCCGGAGCCGCTGATGCTGGTGCTGGCGTAGCTGGAGTTGCCCCAGAGCGAGGCGTGCGTGCCGGACGCGGGTACCGGGGTGCCGGTCGCCGTACGGATCGCACCGTCCACGACGGTGAACGGGGAAGCCTCGGCGGCGCTCGCCGTGCTGCCGACGAACGCTCCCCCCGCGATGACGACCACGGTCGCCACGGCCATCGCCACGATCGTGGACCCTGATCTCCTGATTCGCACCGCTGATCCTCCCTTGTCGACGTACGCCCAGAAGCTGGGCATTCGTAGCCTAGGACGAATCGGGACGACACATGTGAATACTTAACGGCCATCCTGCGTACCCGAGTTGTACCGCATCAGTCGGTCCGGGCACGGAGGCTCCGTGCCAGGACGGGGATCATCACCGCCGCGGCGACGAGGTGCAGCCCGAGGAGGGCGGTGATGGTGGCCGCGTTCGCCCCGGAGATGAGGGGCGGGACCAGCGAGAGCGCTGTCAGCGCCAGCGCCGTCCACCCGAACCGGTCGGCGGGCCGGGCACTCCACCGCCGCAGGGCCGCGGCGATGACGACGCCCACGAACGAGAAGAAGCCGGTCACCACCGTGACACCGGACAGCGGAATCGTCTCGCCACCATCGGGGATCTCGAAGTCGACGCCAGCGGACCGGGCCAGCGCGGCGGCGAGGGTGGTGCCCGCCATCGCCGCGAGCATGGCAGTCACGCCGGTGCCGGCGAGCCCGCGGATTCGGTGGATGTGACTGGGTCGGCCCGATGCCGGGCCGGCGACGAGCTCGGTGTCCCTCGTGCTGTTCATGTCGTCTCCCTCGTCTGGAGGCTGACGTACCGGATGTGTCGACTGGTGTGTGACACTCCGCCGTCACCACGGCGGCACGCGCGCCACGGCGCAGCGTGAGCGTCCACACCGGACTACTCCGTGCCGTCCGCCGGCAGGCGCTCCGGCAGCCCGAGCCGCGGGAACTGGTCGTCGTGGAAGGTGAATATCTCGGTGATTCTGCCGCCGGTGACGCGCAGGACGTCGATCGTCAGCGGCAGGTACGCGCCCTCCTGCTTGCGCCAGTGGTAGAAGGCGACGGCGGGCTGGCGGTTCACCGAGGTGGGGACCGCGCGCAGGCCCGTCATGCCATCGAAGCCGTCCTCGACCCAGCTGTTCACCACGGCGTCGCGGCCGACGTGGAGGCCCGGCGTGGGCGGCATCGAGCAGCGGACGTCGTCCCGCAGCAGGCCGGCGAGCACCTCGACGTTCGTGGCGACGCTGGCGTCGGTGAAGCGGCGCACCAGCTCGCGCGTGCCGGCGTCCTCCTCGCCGCCGGTCCAGTCCTGCCGCTCGGAGGGCAGGTGCTCCCGCATCCCGGCGCGCGCCCGCTGCAGGGCGCTGTTGACCGAGTTGACCGAGTCTCCGAGCAGCTCCGCGACGTCCTTCGCCGGCCAGCCGAGCACGTCCCGCAGGATCAGCACGGCCCGCGGACGCGGCGCGAGATGCTGGACCGCTACCAGGTACGCCAGCTCGATCGTCTCTCGCGCGACGGCGACGGTCTCCGGCTCGTCCGCGTCGCCCGCTGGCAGCTCGTCGAGCAGCCGGTCCGGGTAGGGCTGCAACCACAGCACCTCGCCGCCGGTCGCCGGCTCCGGGCGGCGCCTGGCGAGCAGATCGAGGCAGGCGTTGGTGGCGATCCGGTACAGCCAGGCCCGGAACGTCGACCGCCCCTCGAACGTCTCCCGCCGCCGCCAGGCACGCAGGAACGTCTCCTGCACGGTGTCCTCGGCGTCCTCGAACGACCCGAGCATCCGGTAGCAGTGCACGTGCAGTTCCCGCCGGTGCCGCTGCGCCAGCCCCGAGAACGCCGGCTCGTCGACCTCGCTCAGACCGCTCACGCCCAGCTCCTCCAGCCGCGTGTTCGCACTCATCACGTCATCCTTCCGCCTCGTCATGTCCTGTCGTAGGTATGACGGGCGGGGCCGCGACAACTCATCACTCGGGCCTGAATCGAGTTGGTGAGCGGTGCTGGGATCATGCTCGGCGGAGCGTGGGTGCTACTGGGCGGTGCCGCCACCCGATCGGCCCGCGCCGGCGGAGGGCCGGTGCGCGATGCGGGGCGCCCGCACGGCGGAGGCGTTGCCGGCGCCGGGGCGGTAGTCCCGTGCCGCGCTGGCCACCATCTCGTCGGCGTCGCGAGCGAGCGCCTGCCGGATGTGCGGCGGAACGAACTCGGACGTCGCCATCGCCAGTCGGACCTGCACCGAACGGTCGTCGACCAGGCGGGCCAGATCCTTCTCGCTCAGCTCGACGGCCCGCACCAGCGCGGCACGGACGTCGACCACGGGGTCCGCGGCGAGCACGCTGCGTTGTTCGGCGGTGGTCCGCGGGTTGCGGGCAACCCCCTTGCGTACGCGTGCGGTGCGATCTGCCAGCAAAGCGGTGATCACGTCGGGGTCGTGGGTGTGCGTGGCGAGTCGTTCCCGTACCTCGGGTGACACGTCGTCGATCAGCTTGGCGGCCAGCTCCGGCTCCAGCTCACGGCTCTCCGCGAGGAGACCGCGAAGCTCCTTGTCCGAGGTCTGCGACATGACCTGGCGGATCGACTCGTCACAGGCCGGGTTGCCGGCGACCGCCCAGCGGACCCAGCGGTCGGCGTCCTTCACCAGGCGCATGAGGTTGGCGATCGAGGTGGAGGGGTTCCGCGCCACGGCCTCCCGGACCTGACGATCATGGTCGCGGGTGAGCGGCCGCAGGGCCTGCGCTGGTGCGTCGGCCCGGGAGGCGACCGCCTTGCGGACCAGCTCCGACGGGTCGGACGCCAGGTCGATGAGGGTCATTTGTGGCGTTGTGGGGTCCTGAGCGAGGGCGAGCCGAGCGTCAGCGCTGCCACCGATCGGACGGTGGGCGGTGGTGCCGGACCCGCTGTGACGGTCGGCCTCGCCGACGTCCTGCTGTTTCCCCATGGCGCAATCATGTCACGCGCCCGGTTCGGCAGTACCGGCCGCGGGCGGCACCGGGGCGGGCAGGCGCAGGCCGGACATGCCGCCGTCGACGGCCAGCGAGGTACCGGTCACCGACCTGGTCACGGGCGAGGCGAGGTAGACGACGGCGGCGGCCACCTCGTCGGCGGTCACCAGGCGGCCGGTCGGCTGGCGGGCGGCCAACTGCCGCTTCTCGGCCGTCGGGTCGGCCGCGCCGGCGAGCAGGCGGGCCACCCAGGGCGTGTCGACGGTGCCGGGGGCGACACAGTTGACCCGGACGCCCTCCGTCACCAGGTCGGCTGCCATGGCGAGGGTGAGGGCGTGCACGGCACCCTTCGACGCCGAGTACAGGGTGCGTCGGGGCAGGCCGACTGTCGCCGCGATCGAGGAGATGTTGACGATCGCCGCTGACGACGACCGGCGCAGGTACGGCAGGGCGACGGCGCTGGTTCGGGCCACGCCGGAGACATTGACGTCGAGGACCCGGCTCCACTGCTCGTCGTCGTCCTCCTCCACAGTGCCCACGGCCGAGATGGCGGCGTTGTTCACCAGGATGTCGATGCCGCCGAACGCTGCCGCGACCGAGGCGACGGCCGCGCTGAGGGAGGACCGGTCGGCCACGTCCGCCCGAACGCCGAGTACGCCGGGATCCTCCGGCAGGCCGGACAGTTCCAGGTCCAGGACACCCACCCGGGCGCCGGCGGCGGCGAACGCCCGCACGCAGGCAAGACCGATCCCCGATCCGCCTCCGGTCACCACCGCCACGAGACCGTCACACCGCATCAGGCGTCCCGGAGCGTGTTGCGCTGCCGGCCGAGGCCGTCGATCTCGACCTCCATCACGTCGCCCGCGGCCAGGTACGGGAACCGGCCGGAGAGCGCCACTCCCTGCGGGGTGCCGGTGTTGATGACGTCGCCCGGGTCCAGGACGGTGAACTGGGACAGGTGCCAGACCAGGTACGCCACGTCGAAGATCATGTCTTTGGTGCTGGAGTCCTGGCGGGGCTCGCCGTTGACCCAGGAGCGCAGCCGCAGCGCCTGCGGGTCGCCGATCTCGTCGGCGGTGACCAGCCATGGGCCGAACGGTTGGAACGTCTCGCAGGACTTGCCCTTCGACCACTGGCCGCCGGAGACGGCGAGTTGGAAGTCCCGTTCGGAGACGTCGTTGGAGAGCACGTACCCGGCGATGTGCCCGAGGGCTTCGGCCGGTGAGGCGAGGTAGCGGGCCGGTCGGCCGATCACCACCGCCAGCTCCACCTCCCAGTCGGTCTTCGTCGATCCGCGCGGGATCAGGACCTCGTCGTACGGGCCGACGACGGTGTTGGGCGCCTTGTAGAAGATGATCGGGTCGGTCGGTGGCGCGGCGCCCGACTCGGCGGCGTGCGCGGCGTAGTTCTGCCCCACGCAGAGCACCACCCCGGGCCGGGCGATCGGTGCGCCGACCCGCTGACCGGTGACGTCGATCTCGGGCAGGTCGGTGGCCTCGCGGACCCGCCGGACGCCGTCGCTGGCGAGGAACTCGCCGTCGATGTCGGCGGTGAGTGACGAGAGGTCGAAGTGCCGACCGTCGACGTACAGCACGGGGCGTTCCCGCCCCACCGGCCCGACGCGCATGAATCTCACGAACCCGACCTCCAGTGCATAGGACGCAAAGCCCCTATTTCCTATAGGATGTTGCCTTGCTAGTGTGTACTCGCTCACACCGGCACAGTCAAGGGGTGGCTGAGGAGACGAGATGGCCCAGCAGGAACCTCGCGAGGGTCGACTCCGTCCCGCCCGTCGACTCACCCTCACCGAGGACGTCTACGAGTCGATAAAGACGCTGGTGATGGACCACATCCTTCCCCCCGGCGAGCGGGTCAACATCGACGCGCTGGCCCGGGAGCTGGACGTCTCCCCCACCCCGGTCCGCGAGGCCCTCGCCCGGCTGGAGGCCGACGGCCTGGTCCGTAAACGCCCACTCTCCGGCTACACCACCACGCCGCTGCTCAGTCGCGCCGAGTTCGACGACCTGTTCGACGTCCGTCAACTGCTGGAGGGCGCCACCGCCGGACGCGCCGCCACGCACGCCTCCGCCGAAGCCCGCCAACGGATCAGCGTCGAGGCGGCGGCGAGCATCGACGTGGAGGCCGGCGACGGCTATCGCCGACACGCCGCCTTCACCGCGCTGGACGCGAAGTTCCACGACCTGATCGCCGAAGTCTCCGGCAGCCCGCTGCTGCGGGACACCATCACCCGGCTGCACTCACACCTGCACCTGCACCGCCTCTACTTCCCGGTCGCCGGCGCACCGGACACCAACACCGAGCACCAGCGCATCGCCGCCGCCATCGTCGCCGGCGACGCGGCAGCCGCCACCGAGGCGATGCGCGCCCACCTCAGCGCCGCCCGGGAGCGTCACCTGCCCGCCTTCGACCAGCTCGCCACCCCCGGAACACCGCGCGACTCGGCGTGACCCACCCCCACACCTCCGAGGAGCCGCCATGCGGATCGCCCTCTTCATCACCTGCGTCAACGACCTCGCGTTCCCGGCCACCGGCATCGCTGTCACCCGCATCCTGCGGCGACTCGGCCACACCGTCGACTTCCCCGCCGACCAGACCTGCTGCGGGCAGATGCACGCGAACACGGGCTACCGGGCCGAGGCCATGTCGATGGTGCGCAACTACGTCGACGTCTTCGACTCCTACGACGCCATCGTCGCGCCATCCGGCTCGTGCACCGCGATGATCCGCGACCAGTACCCGCACCTGCACCCGCCCGCCACCTCGGTGGCCGCCCGCACGTACGAGCTGTCCGAGTTGCTCGTCGACGTTCTCGGCGTCACCGACGTCGGCGCCGAGTTCCCGGAGACTGTCACCTACCACCCGACCTGCCACGGCCTGCGCATGCTGCGCCTCGGCGACCGGCCGCTGACCCTGCTGCGTCAGGTCCGCGGGATCAAGCTGGTCGAGCTGGGCGACGCCGAGGAGTGCTGTGGTTTCGGCGGCACCTTCGCCCTGAAGAACCCGGACGTCTCCACCGCGATGCTCACCGACAAGTGCGCCCGGGTCCGCGACACCGGCGCACGGGTGCTCGCCGCCGCCGACAACTCCTGCCTGGCGCACATCGGCGGGGGCCTCGACCGCCACCGCTCGGGCGTACGGGCCGTGCACTACGCCGAGATTCTCGCCGAGACGGGAGCCACCTCATGAACCCACCGGTCGCACCCGCCACCGGGGGCGGGCGGATCCGCACGCCGCTGCCGTTCCCCACCGCCGCCAAGCCGGCCGTCGCCGACACGCAACTCCGGGCCAACCTGCACCGGGCCACCCGCACCATCCGGGCCAAGCGAGCACGCGTCGTCGACGAGGTACCCGACTGGGAGGCCCTGCGCGACGCCGGCTCGGCGATCAAGGCGGACGTCCAACGTCGCCTGCCGGAGCTGCTGGAGCAGTTCGAGGCGTCCGCCACCACTGCCGGCGCCACAGTGCACTGGGCCCGCGACGCGGCCGAGGCGTGCCGGATCGTCGTCGCGTTGACCCGGGCCACCGGGGCCGACGAGGTCGTGAAGGTCAAGTCGATGGCGACCCAGGAGATCGAGCTCAACGAGGCGCTGGAGGCCGCCGGGATCGCCGCGTACGAGACCGACCTGGCGGAACTGATCGTGCAGCTCGGCGACGACACCCCCTCGCACATCCTGGTGCCGGCGATCCACTACAACCGGGCCCAGATCCGGGAGATCTTCCAGCGTCGCATGGCCGACGCGCCGGCCGACCTGAGCGACGAACCGGCCGCGCTGGCCGAGGCGGCCCGCGCCCACCTGCGACGGCGTTTCCTCTCGGCCCGGGTCGCCGTCTCCGGCGCCAACTTCGCCGTCGCCGACACCGGCACGCTCGTGGTGGTGGAGTCCGAGGGCAACGGCCGGATGTGCCTCACCCTCCCCGAGACGCTGATCAGCGTCGTCGGCGTCGAGAAGCTGCTGCCGACCTTCACCGACCTGGAAGTCTTCCTGCAACTGCTGCCGCGATCCTCGACCGGCGAGCGGATGAACCCGTACACCTCGATGTGGACCGGCGTCACCCCCGGCGACGGCCCGCAGGACGTGCACATCGTGCTCGTCGACAACGGCCGGTCCGCGGTGCTCGCCGACCCGGTCGGGCGGCCGGCGTTGTCGTGCATCCGCTGCTCCGCGTGCCTCAACGTCTGCCCGGTGTACGAACGGGCCGGCGGGCACGCGTACGGCTCGGTGTACCCGGGGCCGATCGGGGCGATCCTGTCGCCGCAGCTGACCGGCGTGGCCGACAACGCCTCGTTGCCGTACGCGTCGACCCTCTGCGGCGCCTGCTACGACGTGTGCCCCGTGAAGATCAATATTCCGGAGATCCTGGTCCATCTCCGCCAGCAGGCACCGCACCCACCGGTCGAACGGGCCACCATGCGCGTCCTGTCCTGGGCGATGCGCAGCCCTCGACGGTGGGCCGCCGCCCTGCGCCTGGCCCGGGCCGGCGCGGGGCCGCTCGGGGCGTACCGTGAGCGGCGCACCGGCGCTCGGACGCTGCGGCGACTGCCCTGGCCCGCCTCGGCGTGGACCCGGTCGCGCGACCTGCCGCTGCCCGCGCCGCAGACCTTCCGAGAATGGTGGGGTAAGCAGTGAGCGCACGTGACGAGATCCTGGCGCGGCTCCGGACGGCGCTGGCCGACAGCCCGCCGCCGGTGCAGGTGCCCCGCGGGTACCGCCGGGTCGACGACCGCTCCGACGTGATCGAAACCCTTGTCGATCGCCTGGAGGATTACCGGGCCATCGTCCACAGTGGCATCGACGCCCTCCCCCGACTGCTCGATGGGGTCGACCGGCTCGCCGTCCCCACCGACGTCCCCGCCGACTGGCTGGCCGGCTACGCCGGAGAGCTGCACCGCGACGCTCCCCCGCTGTCACCGGCCGCGCTCGACGAGTTGGACGCGGTCCTGACCGGCTGCGCCGTCGTGGTCGCCGACACCGGCACCATCATCCTGGACGCCGGCCCGGCGCAGGGGCGGCGCGCGCTCACCCTGGTGCCCGATCGGCACATCTGCGTCGTGCGCACCGACCAGGTCGTCGGTCTGCTGCCGGAGGCGCTCACCCGACTGGACCCGCGCGCCCCGCTGACCTGGATCTCCGGCCCGTCCGCCACCAGCGACATCGAGCTCAACCGCGTCGAGGGAGTGCACGGTCCACGCCGGCTGGAGGTCGTCCTGATCAGCCCGCCGGGCGGCTCAGGAGCCTGACGACGGCACCTGCTCGTCGCTGCGGGGCTCGCTAGCCGTCGCGCGCAGCGGAACGCCGCGCACGTTGAGCAGCATGACGATGCCCACGCCGACCACCAGGGCGATGTCGGCGACGTTGCCGACGAAGAACCCGGCGTAGTCGATGAAGTCCACCACGTGCCCGCGAGCGAACCCCGGCTCCCGGAAGAGGCGGTCCAGCAGGTGCGTCGTCGCGCCGCCGAGCACCAGGCCCAACGCCACCGCCCAGGCGCGCGACGTGACCCGCCACGCGACGACAGTCACCGCGACCACCGCCGCCGCCGCGAACACCGCGAAGATCCAGGTGTACGCGGAGCCGATCGAGAAGGCGGCGCCCGGGTTGTACAAGAGCCGCAGTTGCAGCAGGTCGCCGACGACGGTGATGGTCTGCCCGCCGGAGAGCGCGGACTCGGCCCAGTACTTGGTGAGCTGATCCGCGGCGAGCACCACAGCAGCGATCAACACGACGGCGCGGAACATCACGGAACCCTAGCCGGTCACCGGTGACCGTCACCACCGAGGGACGACTCCTGATCAACCACATGATGCATAGCTCTGGTAATTGCCAAAGACTTGCAACTGTGCCACCGTGTTGATCAACGGTTGCGGCGCTGCGCCCACCCGATCAACGATCCTCCCCACACCACAGGAGCCCTCTGTGACCCGGATGCGTCCGACCTTCCGACGCCTCGTGGCGTCGACCGCGGCGGCGGGGATGCTCGTCCTCGTCGGGTGCTCGGCCCCGGCCGACCCCGACGGCTCAGCCGGCGGTGCGACGCTTGTCGTCGCCACCTCCGACGAGCCGGACGCGTTGAACCCGGTGCTCAACTACGGCGTCGACGGCGCCTCGCTGATCTTCGACGGCCTCGTCAGCCGGGACGCCGACAACCGCCTCGTCGCCGGTCTGGCCACGGCGTTGCCGGAGCTGTCCCCCGACGGGCGCACAGTGACCGCGAAGCTCCGCGACGGCGTGCAGTTCCACGACGGCACCGCGCTGACCGCCCAGGACGTCGTCTTCACGTACCAGGCCGTGCTCGATCCGACTGTCGACTCGACGCTCCGCTCCGACCTGGACATGGTCGAGTCGGTGACCGCGCCCGACGCGGCCACTGTGGTGTTCCGGCTGCGCTACCCGTACGCGCCGTTCCTGCAGCGGCTCACCCTCGGCATCGTGCCGGCGAAGCTGCTCAGCGGCCAGGACATCAACACCGCCGGGTTCAACCGCAAGCCGATCGGGACCGGGCCGTACCGGGTCGACTCCTGGACGCCGGGCGACCGACTGGTGCTCACCGCCAACGAGCGCTACTTCGGTGGTCGGCCGAAGAACAACCGGGTGGTGGTCGCGTTCGTCGCCGACGACAACGTCCGCGCCCAGCGGATGCGGGCCGGCGAGTTCGACGCCGCCGAGTTGCCGCCGAAGCTGGCCTCCGGTTTCGACGCCGACGCCACGTACCGGGTGCAGCGGGTGCCGACCGCCGACTACCGCGGCGTGATGCTGCCGACGGGCAACGCCGTCCTCGCCGACCCGGCGGTCCGCCGGGCGCTCAACCTGGCCGTCGACCGGGCCGCGATGGTGACCGGGCTCCTCGGTGGCGCCGGCGAACCGGCGTTCGGGCCGATTCCGCCGACCTCCGAGTTCGCCGACCCGTCGATCATCGGCAAGCCGACCGCCGACCCGACGGCGGCGGGAGCGCTGCTCGACGCGGCCGGCTGGGCCCTCGGCCCCGGCGGAGTACGCGTCAAGGACGGCCGACCGGCCCGGTTCACGCTGATGTACCCGGCGAGCGACACGCTGCGCAAGGACCTGGCCCTCGCCGTCACCGCCGACGCGAAGAAGGTCGGCATCGCTGTCACCCCGGCGGGGCTGACCTGGGACGCCATCGACCCCCGGATGAAGTCCGACGCCCTGCTGATGGGCTACGGCACCCCGTACGACCCGGACTTCGTCTCGTACAAGCTGTTCGGCTCGTCGTTCGCGGGGCAGGGCTACTTCAACCCCGGCTCGTACCGCTCCGAGGTGACCGACCGGGCCCTGCAGGAGGGTCGCGACCAGATCGACCCTGCCCTTCGCACTGCCGCGTACGCGCAGTTCCAGAAGCAGTTGGCCGCCGACGTACCGTGGCTGTTCCTCACCTACCTACGGCACACCTACGTGCTGAAGTCCTCGGTGCGGGGCGTGGCGCCTCGGGTCGAGGCGCACGAGCACGGGGTGGCGAACAGCCTCTGGTGGAACATCGACACCTGGACGCGGTCGTGACCCGCTCCGGTCGCCTGGCCGGGGCCGGTGCGGTGGTCCGGCGTCGGCTCCTGGTCGCCGTGCCGGTGCTCGCCGCGACCAGCGTCGGGATGTTCGCCCTCGGTGCCGCCTCGCCTGTCGACCCCGCCAAGCAGTACGCGGGCGCGGCGGCCTTCACCGCCAGCGAGGAGAACCTGGCCCAGCTGCGCGCGAACTGGGGCGTCGACGACCCCCTGCCGGTGCAGTACCTGCGCTGGATCAGCAACCTGGTCCAGGGCGACCTGGGGTGGTCGACCAGCCGCCACGAGCCGGTCGCCTCGGTGCTCGCCGCCCGGGCCGGCTGGACGTTGCTCCTGATCGGTGTGGCCCTCACCCTGGTCCTGGTCGCGAGCCTGCTGCTGGGCGCGCTGGCGGCGTACCGTCGGGGTGGGTTGTTCGACCGCGCGTTGCGGGCCGCGGCGTACGCGGTGCAGTCGATGCCGGTGTTCTGGCTGGGCCTGGCCGCGATCGCCGTGTTCGCGCTGGCCCTGGGCTGGTTGCCGGCGGGCGGGCTCACCGACGTCACAGCGACCAGCACGTCCTGGTCCGATGTGGCGCACCACCTGATCCTGCCGGTCGGGGTGCTGGCCGTGTCCCAGGCGCCGTGGTTCGTGCTGTTCGTCAGGGACGCGGTGGCGGAGAGCATGCGCGACGACCACGTTCTCGCGGCGCGCGCACGCGGGTTGCCCGGTCGGACGGTGCTGTTCGGGCACGCGCTGCGGACCGCGCTGCTGCCGTTCCTCACCCTTGTCGGCACCCACCTGCCCGAGCTGGTCGGCGGGGCGGTGCTGGTCGAGACGGTCTTCTCGCTGCCGGGCCTCGGCGCCGTCACTGTCGCCGCCGCGCTGGGCAGCGACTTCCCGCTGCTGGCGGCGATCACGCTGGTCACCACGGCAGTGGTGCTGGCCGCGAACCTCGCGACCGACCTCGCCTACGCCGCCGCCGACCCGAGGGTACGACTCGATGGCTGACCTCGCTGCCCGACCGCCGCTGCTGCGGGTGGCCCGGTCACGGCTGCGGCTGCGGCCCGGCCGCGCCGGTGCCCTCGCGGCCGGCCTGGTCCTGCTCGTGGCCATCGCCGGCTCGCTGCTCGCTCCGCTGGTCTGGCCGCTGGACCAGAGCGCTGTAGCGCTGGACCAGACCCGGTTGGCGCCGTCCTGGACCCACCTCGCCGGCACCGACGACCTGGGCCGCGACGTGGCCCACCGCGCGGTCTACGGGCTGCGGGTCTCGCTGCTCGTCGGCGCGGTCGCCGCGCTCGTCGCCACAGTCCTCGGCGGCGTGGTCGGTGGGATCGCCGGCACGCTCGGCGGCCGGGTGGACCGGATCCTGATGCGGATCGTGGACACCATCGCCGCGATGCCGCACCTGCTGCTGGGCATCTTCATCGTCGCCATGCTGCGTCCAAGCCTCGGTGCCGTGATCGCCTCCGTCGGGCTCACCCACTGGCTCTCCACCGCCCGCATCGTCCGATCCGAGTTGTTGAGCCTCCGGACCCGACCGTTCATCGACGCCGCCATCAGCGGCGGAGCCGGTCGACTCCGGGTCCTCACCCGGCACCTGCTGCCGCACGTCCTGCCCCGGCTGGCGCTGGCCACCACCCTGATGATCCCGCACGCGGTGTGGCACGAGACCGCCCTGTCGTTCCTCGGCCTCGGCCTGCCGCCGCACCTCGCCTCACTGGGCAACATGATCAACGACGGCCAGGGATCGCTGCTGACCGGCGCCTGGTGGGCCAGCCTGGCACCGGGCGCGGTCATCGTCGTCGTCACCCTCGCCATCGCGGTCCTCGCCGCCCGTTGGCGCGACCGCCTCGATCCCCGGGTCCGAGCGGAGCTGCACCTGTGACCACCACCGAGACCGTTCCCGCTTCGGTGCCTTCCCGCACCGTGGTGACTCGGCCGCTGCTCGCCGTGGACGGCCTCGGCGTCGAGTTCCGGCTCCGCGATGCGCGCGTGCGCGCCGTCAGCGATCTCAGCCTCACCGTGCGGGCCGGCGAGCTGCTGGCCATCGTGGGCGAGTCCGGCTGCGGCAAGTCCGTCCTGGCCCACGCCCTGCTCGGCCTCCTGCCGGGCAACGCCACGACCACCGGTCACGCCGTGCTGCACCACCCCGGCGCCGACCCGATCGACCTGGTCACCTGCGGCCAACGGCACCTGGCCCGCAGGGTTCGCGGGCGCCGGGTCGGGTTGGTCCCGCAGAGCCCGGCCACCGCCCTGAACCCGGTCCGCACCGGACGGCGACTGCTCGCCGAGACGCTGCGGGCGCACGGCCGCGACCGCGCCGACGCCGACCAACTCGCTGTCGATGTCGGGCTCGACCCGGCGGACCTGGACCGCTACCCGCACGAGCTGTCCGGTGGCATGGCACAGCGTCTGGTCACCGCGCTCGCGCTGGCACCCGACCCGTCGCTGCTCATCGCCGACGAGCCCACCACCGGGCTGGACCGGCCGCTGGTCGACCACACCCTCGACCTGCTGCGCCGTCGCTGCGACAACGGCGCGGCCGTCGTGCTCATCACACACGACCTGGCCGCCGCCCGCCGGGTCGCCGACACCGTCGCCGTGATGTACGCCAGTCGCATCGTGGAACACCGCGACACCGACCAGCTCTTCACCGCGCCGGCCCACCCGTACGCCGCGGCGCTGCTCGACGCCCTGCCGGACCGGGCCTTCCGACCGGTGCCGGGCGACCCGCCGATGCTCACCGCGCTGCCCCCCGGGTGCGCGTTCGCGCCCCGCTGCCCACGCCGCACCGACACCTGCGCGGACCGACCACTGTCGACACCGGTCCCCGGTGGCGGCACGGTGGCCTGCCACCACCCGATCCCCACCGGAGCCACCACGTGACCAGCGCCCAACACCTGCTCGCCGACGAGGTGAGCGTCGGGTACGGCCGCCAGGTCGTCCTCGACGGCGTCACACTGCGGATCGGCCGGGGAGAGACGGTCGGACTGCGCGGGCCGTCCGGCTGCGGCAAGTCGACACTGGTCCGGGTCCTGGCCCTGCTGCACCGCCCCGATCGGGGCCGGGTCAGCATCGACGGCACCGCTGTCGACGCTGTCCGCTACGCCGTGCCGGTCGCCCTTCGGACCCGCGTCGCCGCCCTCTTCCAGAGCCCGCGCGCCGCCGCCGATCCTCGACTGAGCCTCACCGATCTGATCGCCGAACCGCTGCGCGCCACCCGGACGCCCGAGTCGGCGGTCCGGGAACGGGTGGCCGAACTCGCCGACCTCGTCGGCCTCACCGCGGATCTGCGCAGCCGTCGTCCCCACGCGGTGTCCGACGGGCAACTGCAACGCGCCTGCCTCGCCCGGGCCCTCGTCCACCGCCCCGACTACCTGCTCTGCGACGAGGCCACCGCGATGCTCGACGCCTCGACCCAGGCGCACGTCGCCGCCGTCATCCGCGACTACCAGCGAACCCAGCAGGCCGGTGTCCTGGTCATCACCCACGACCAGACCCTGCTGGACCGCTGGAGCGACCGGATCGTCGACCTCGCCGGTGCAGCGAGGGCACCCGCCTGACCCGCGGTGCGGTGCGAATGCCGGGGCAACTGGCGATCGGCGTCGGAGGTCCGTCTCCGCCGCTCAGGCGCGGCACCGTCAACCGACGCCGAGGGGCACCCGCCGAGCGCGGGCGTCGGGACGTCCGGCGAGGATGCCGGCGAGGATCTCCGCGCCATCGACGACCCTCGGGCCGGGGCGGTTGAAGTAGGCAGGCCCGTCGACCACCCACACCTGCCCCTGACGCACCGCGGGCAGGTCCGCCCAACCGGGTTGCGCGGTCGCCACGGACAACTCGTCGACGGTTCGCTCGGGCGTGAACCCGCACGGCCCGAACACCACCACCTCGGGTGCCAGGTCCGCCACCACCGACCACAGGTGCGGGATGCTGTGCGCACCCGGCCCGAGCAGCAGCGACCGCCCACCCGCATGGGTGATCTGCTCCGGAACCCAGTGCCCGCCAGGCATCAACGGGTCGAGCCACTCGACGAACAGCACCGTCGGCGCGCCGGGCACCGGCCCCGGCAACGCGGCGAGGCGACGCTCGGCGTCGGCTCGGATCTCCGCCGCCCTGCCTTCGGTGCCGGTCAGCGCGGCCACGGCATCGACAGTGCCCAGGATCCCGTCGATGGTCCTCGCCTCCAGGGACATCACCCTGGTGTCGAGATCGATCAGACCAACCGCGTCGTTGACCCGCTGGTAGGAGACCGCACACACGTCGCACAGATCCTGGGTCAGGATCAGATCCGGCTTCAGCCCCTCCAGCATGGCGACGTCGAGCTGGTACAACGACGATCCCCGGTGCGCGTCACCGGCGATCGCCGCCGAGATCTCCCGGCTCGTCAAGGTCTCCGGCAGGGACGTCGCGGTCACCGCCGGGATGTCGGCCAGAGCCCCCGGCGGCCAGTCACACTCGTGGGTACGGCCGACCAGGTGCCCGGTCAGGCCGAGCATGGCCACGATGTCCGTGGCCGCCGGCAGCAGGGAGACGATTCGCACGTCCGCCTGCCTACCAGGCGCGACCGAGCCACGTCCACTCACAGATGGCCCCACAGGCCAGGCGGTCTTCGTCAGGCCAGTCGTGTAAATGACCGTGCGTTCGAGTACCTCGCCCTGTCACATCGGCTCGTCGTCTGGGCTCATAAGCACGAGTGCACACCCGTGAGGAGGACACAGTGCAGTTTGAAGAAGCCGCCGAGGCCGCCGACGAAGCGACGATGCGGTCGATGCTGTCCGCCGACCCTGGGCTGTGCGATCGGCATGCAGACCTGGTTACGCGGATGGCCGAGGCGCGCAACTGGCCAACGGTCCGGCTGCTCATCGAGCTTGGCTTCGGCGTCAACGGTGTCACCGCCGCCGGCGCCACCGCCTTGCACCATGCGGCGGCAGCGGGTGAGCTGTCGATCGCGCGCCTGCTGGTCGAGCACGGTGCCGACCACACCGCCCGCGAACCTGGGTTCAACGCGCAACCGGCGGGCTGGGCGCAGTACTTCAAGAAGCGGGAAACCCAGAAGTATCTCGAGTCCCTGGCCTGATGCTGCGCCGTCCGGTCACGCGGCATCAGACCCACAGCTCGTGGAAGTGGTGCTCGGCATTCACCCCACTGTTCGCTCCGCCTGGTTCAGGAGGGCGGACGCGAGGCGGTGGACGCGGTCGGGGTCGCGGACAACGTCGATCCTGACGATCTTTTCGGCCGCGACAGTGAAGGCCATGACAGAAAACAGCTGCCCGTCGCGGCTGATCAACGTTCCGATCGCGCCGTTGACCAGGGCGGGGCGCAGCTGGCCACCGCGTGGGGCGCGCGCCTGCTTGGCCACGGCCGCCGCGCCGCGAACGACGGTCGCCGGCCTGGCGGTGCCGAAGTCGGTGTGCAGGACGACGTCGGGGTCGAGGACCTGCACGAGGGCGTCGAAGTCACCGGTCCACGCAGCCGCGTAGAAGGCACGGACGACCTGCCGCTGGCGCGCTAGATCCGGATCGGGTGAAGGAATCTCGGCACCGTGCAGCCGGCGCCGTGCCCGGCTGGCGAGTTGTCGCGCGGCGGCCGGGGTGCGGCCCGCGATGCCGGCGATCTCCTCGAAGGGCAGGTCGAACATGTCGTGCAGCACGAACGCCAACCGCTCAGCAGGAGTGAGCTGGTCGAGCACGACGAGCAGGGCCAAGCTCACCGAGTCGGCCAGCAACGCCTCCTGCTCGGGGTCGAGGTCCCCGTCCGGGATGACAACCAGGTCGGGCAGGTGCGTGGCGAACGGATCCTCCCGACGGCGTCGGCGAGAGCGCAACATGTGCAGGCACTCCCGGGCGACGACAGTGGTCAACCATCCTCCGAGGTTGTCGATCTGATTCGCGTCGGACCGGCTCAGCCGTAGCCAGGCATCCTGAACAGCGTCGTCCGCGTCAGCCAGCGAACCGAGCATTCGATAAGCCACCGCCCGTAGCCGGGGTCGGTGCTGCTCGAAGCGCGCGGCCAACCAGTCATTCTCGTCCATCGGTCACACCATCCCATCGCCAAGGCTCACAGAGATGAACCCTCAGACACAGCGAACGTGACACCGCCGAATCCGGGACGCGGCACCCCGACGACGCCTGCGAGCGAGCAACACCTGGTCCATCGCCTCGATCCAGGGCACCCCTTCGTCGACCTCAACATCCACAACATCTGGGCATTGCTGGCCGCACGACGCGGTCTCGCTCTCGACAATCCCGCCGCGACTCAAGCGATGAACGTCATCTTCGAGGCTGGCGTCCTCAAACGCGCCGCCCGGACATTGTCGCCCGTGACGCCGACAAGCTGGAATGCCTCGTCCAAGCCGTCGAGTACCGCCACCAGGGCGTCGACACCGTGCAGCGCTGGATCGACAGCTCACGAGCGGCACTCAAGACCGCCAGCGCCCACCGCCTTGCCGACGCCGCCCTCAGCGGGCAACCCCTGGCCTGGGCTCACTCACCCGCCGCAGGAGTAAGCGTCATCACTTGGCGTTGTATTGATCTCGGTGATGGGCGTAGTCGATCAAACTGGACGAGACGCCCTACGACCTGGGCTTAAGAGGTCATAGACGGTCATCGGTGGTCACTGCTAGTTGACCTCAGACAGCCTGGAGGCGGCCTGATCTTGACGCCATCTCCAGGGTCTCCGCCGAGGGATGCGGAGGCGAGCTGCCGGCTCTTGCCACCTTGATGCCTGACGTCTCGCTCACAAGTCCTGTGCACGTTATCCGGTTGCTCAAGCGCGTTACCGTGTCCCGTGATCGTATGGCTCAACGGCACCCACGGCGTGGGCAAGACGACGACCAGCGCGCTCGTGCAGCATCTGATACCGGATTCACGGGTGTTCGACGCCGAGAAGGTCGGCGAAACACTCATGGACATCACACCCGGGCTACCCGCCACGGACAACTTCCAGCACTGGCCGCCATGGCGGCAACTCGTCGTCGAGACCGCCCGCCGCGTGCTCGACTACACCGGCGGCACTCTGGTGATGCCCATGACCGTCCTGGTCGAGCAATACTGGCGCGAAATCAGCACAGGCCTTGACCACCATGCCATCCCGGTACGGCACTTCGTTCTCCACGCTGACGAAGCCACCCTCCGCGGGCGTATCGAGGGGGAACACCCCGTCCCCTCCCCGTTCCGCCTCAAGTACCTCAAGCCCTACGCCGAGGCGGCCCGCACGTGGCTACATGCCGAGGCCGAGGTCGTCGACACTACGAACCTGACTCCCGCCCAGGCCGCCGTGCAGATCGTCCGAGCCACCACGGAAGGCTCACACGTCTAACCTGAGGAATGCGGTTGAGGCAGGGCGGACGAGCTTAGCGCCTGCTGGCGGTGGAGCGGCAGCGGAGCAACGGACGCGTGCCCAGGCGGCGGCGCGTGCGGCCCGTTCAGGGCCGCCTTGAAGACGTACAGAAACTGCTGTACGCAACCAGAAAGGCCGCCTCCCGAACTCGAAAAACGGCCTCTGACTCGCGGAACTGAGAGTGGGTGATGCTGGTATCCGAACCAGGGACCTCTTCGGTGCGACACACGACGGATGGCAGACCGGCGACCACCGCTACCTTGCCGAAGGCACCATGGCACTGATCGCCACGCCCGCCCTCACCATCGCAACGACCGAACTGGCAGCAGCATGACCACCATCGCCTGGCCCGACCGCAGGGCCGACATCATCAACGCCCTGTCCATCCTCGCGGCGCTGCGCCCACATGAGCCCATCCCCTGGCCCGGCCTGACCGAAGCCGTCCACTGGCTCATCGACGACACCTTCTGGGACCAGCGTCATCCCCGCGACGACATCGGCACCATCCTCGCCAGCACCAGCGAGGCCAACGCGATCCGCGCAACACTCGAACCCTTGACGGCCATCCTCGACGAACTCGGACCCACCGCCCCCGACGACGACTACTTCACCCACCCGCGATGGCATGAAGTCACCAACGCCGCAACCAACACCCTCCACCTCATGCCCGGCAAAACCCCAACTCGACCCCGAGACTGAACGGGCGAGCAGAGACTCACGGCTCTACACCACTCCGCGGGGGACGTGGCCGTCACCGCATGCAATTGATACCGACTCGACGGCTCCTGCCCCCGCCGCACGAGAGGCCACGTCCGTCCCTCTGGCCAAGCAGCGCGACCGCCGCCGAACGCCTCCTCGACAACGAGCCCTGGCCGTCCGATCTTGGGCGTCCCGGTCGGCGAAGCTAACGACTCAGCTATAGCGAGTTGCCACAGCCGAACGCCGGCGGCGTCGCGGACGCCCGCGCTATGCCTTGACGGTGACCTGGTGGTTCCCGCAGGCAGCGATCATCGCCGGAATGGCTTGACCCAACCGGGAACGCAGGAAGTCCCCTCCCGGACCCGCACTGCGAGGATCTTGCACACGCTGCACCATTCCCACCGCTGTCACGCCCGCAGACTTCAGGTCCTCGTAAGCCGACCGTTGGAACAGCTCACCCATCCGCCGCAGCTCGTCAGCGGGCGCTATCTCCCCCTGCTCGGCGCGAACCAACATCCCCGCCGACCGGCATCCCGTCACTCCCGGGTCTTCATCCCCACGGTCGGCTAGCTGCCAGTACACCGCGGCGCCACCCACCAGAGCGAGCAGGACAACCGACGCCGCCGCCAGGCCGATCCACCGACGCCGAAGTCTCGAACTAGCAGAGGGACCGAGGGCGGCCTGGGAGTCATGCATTCTTAAGTCTCACTCTTCCTGATCAAGGGAGCCGTAAGCTAACACCCCATACGCGCAGGCTGCGAACAAGCCCACGTGAGCGGACGGGATCGGCACGAGACATCCGGCGCGGCGGTAGTGCCTCAGCAGCCCTCAACGTTTGCTCCCATAACGGCGCTCCCGTCTAGGGGTCCAGTCGAACCAGACGCGAGTGTCGCTCCGCTACAAGAAGGGCACCGGACGCCGCCGCCAACGCCGCCGCGCTCGAACGCAGGTGCAGAAGCCGTGACCACAGCACCTTCAGCCGGAAATACGCACTCCGAATCCGCTCGGATGTTCGACGCCCCCGGGGTCCTCCCGGAGCGTCGGTGCAGATTCAGCCCATGCCTTGGTCGTTGGTGCCTGCGTCATTCGGCTGGACGCGGGTGGTCGTCCAGACGATCAGCGACGCGATCAGCAGGAGGATCGAGCCGACCAGGAAGGCGTGGGTGACTCCTTCGGTGAAGGTCGCCTGCAACAGTGCCCGCCCCACGGCGTCGGGGTTGCCAGGAAGTGCTGTGGTGATCGGGCCGAGCACCTGCTCGGTGCGCTGCCCGGCGAAGTACAGGGACACGCTGCTGAGTACGGCGAGGCCGACTGATCCACCGAGTTGCTGGGCGGCGTTGAACAGGCCGGAGCCGACGCCAGTGTCCTGCGGTGCCAACCGGTAGAGCGAGGCCGGGGTGAGGCCGGCCAGCACCATTCCCATGCCCACGGCCATGGTGATCAGGTACGGGAACACCTGGCCCCAGTAGCTGACATTCCCGCCGACCGTGGTGCCGCCGGTGGCGGCCAGCGCCGCGGCGACCGGGCTGTCCTCCACCGAAAGCCGTGAGAACATCGCCATCGAGAAGGCAGCTAGCAGGCTGCCGATGCCGGCGATGATCCGCGGCTGGATCCGCGTCATCGCCCTGCCCGCCACGGTCGCCGTCACCACGATCCCGAGCGCGAACGGCAGAAAGGCAATGCCGGTCCGCAGCGGCGAGTAGCCGAGGATCTGCTGAACGAACAGGGTCAGGAAGTAGAACATGGCGAACATCGAAGCCATGGCCAGCGTCAGGGCCAGGTAGCCACCGGCCCGGACCCGGTTGGGGAAGATCCGCAGAGGCAACAGCGGATGGGCTGCGCGCCGCTCGATCAGCACGAAGATGACGAGCATGGCCACGCTGACGGCCAGGGTCCCTATCGTCGCCGGGTCGTCCCAGCCATGCCCCTCACCGGGCCTGGTGAGCCCGTAGACCAGACCGACGATGCCCAGCGAACCGGTGACGGTTCCCGGAACGTCGACGAGCCCGCGCTGGCGGGGCGACTCATGCAGCAGCTTCGGGGCCAACACGGCGATTGCCAGCGCGATCGGGACGTTCAGCAAGAAGGTCAGGCGCCAGCCGTCCAGCTCGATTCCCACGAAGCTGTCCACGCTGGTCAGCCAGCCGCCGATGATCAGGCCGATCCCGGCGCCGGCGCCGGACATCGCGGCGTAGACGCCGAAGGCGCGGTTGCGCGCCGCACCCAGCGGGAAGGTGGTGGTGACCAGGGCCAGGGCGGCGGGGGCGATGAGCGCGGCGCTGCTTCCCTGCAGGATACGCACGGCGAGCAGGAGTGGTCCGTTCGCGGCGAGACCGCCGAGCACCGATGCGACAGCGAAGCCCACCATGCCGGTGACGAGCATCCGCCGATAGCCGAACATGTCACCGAGCCGGCCACCGAGCAGGAGCAGCCCACCGAAGAACAGCGCGTAGCCGATGGTGAGCCAGGTGAGACTGGCGCCGGACATGTCGAGGTCCGCGCCGATGAAGGGCAGCGCGATGGTGACGATCGAGCCGTCCAGCACGATCAGCAGCTGGGTGACCGAGATGAGCGCGAGCGCCCAGCCAAGGTGCCGTGTCACCGGCACCTGCGGCGCCTCGGCGACCTCAGTGGGGTTCGTGTTGGCCATGGTTCCTTCCTTGTGGTGCCCGCCGAAGATTGGCCCTGCGCGGCGCGGCGAGGCCGCCGGCCGCGCGCTGGGCCAACCCCGGCTTCGGGTCGGACAGTGGTGCCGACCTTCGGTCAGCTTCGGGTCGTGCTGGTCACGAGGCACCTGCACTCACGTGGCGGTGGCGCTCGACCGCCGTGCGGGTGTCCTCCGCGACGAGGTCGGCGTTGAGGTGTTGACCGGCGGTCGCTCCGGCGGCCGCGGCCGCTCCGACCTGAGCGGTCAGGTCGGTGACGTTTCCGGCCAGCCACACTCCGGGCACCGGGCTGCGGCCGAACTGGTCGGCGGGCAGATGGTGCCCCATACCGCTGGGGTGTTCCACGGCGCGCAGTCCGAGTTCGCTGAGGAAGCCGGCGCGCGCTTCCATCCGGGTCGCGACCGCGATGACCTCTCGCGGTACCACACGGCCGTCGGCCATCCGCAGCCCGGTCAGATCCCCATCGACGGCCTCGGCGGCCGCCACCTCCCCGGTCACCACGTCAATGCCGAGGGCAGCGAACTGCTCCTGCTGCTCCTCGGTGAGTTCGCTGCGGTGGGTGAAGTAGACCAGGTTGTCGCTGAGCTGGCGGAACAACAGGGCGTGGTGCACCGACGGCGCGCCGGTGGCCAGGATTCCGATGGCCCGTCCGCGTACCTCGTAGCCGTGGCAATAGGGGCAGTGCACGACGTCGTGCCCCCATTGCGGTGCCAGCCCGGCCACGTCGGGCAGCACGTCGACCAGGCCGGTCGCGACCAGCAGACGACGGGCATGCAACTGCGTTCCGTCGGCGAGGGTGACGGCGAACCTGTCGTCGTCACGACGGGCGCCACTGACCTCTCCGGTGAGAATCTCCCCGCCGTAGCCGCGGACCTCGTCGCGGCCCGCCGCCAGCAACTCGCCGGGCGCGGTGCCCTCCCTGGCGAGCAGTCCGTGCACTCCGGCCGCAGGGGCGTTGCGCGGCTGACCTGCGTCGATGACGACAACCGAGCGCAGGGAGCGGGCGAGAATCAACGCTCCGCTCAGGCCGGCGGCACCACCACCGATGATCACAACATCAACCGCTCGCGCGGCCCGTTCTCCGTGGTTCTTCACGGCGATCACCTCCGGGCACGACAGTGCGCCGCGACCGGCAGAGCGACAACTTCCTTCCCAGTTATGGCAACATCGGGGGATGTCCGATGACATGGAAGAGGCCATCGCCGCCGCCGGCCCCCGGCTGCAACAGCTGCGGCGCAGCCACCGCCTCACCCTCACCGACGTGGCCGAGAGAACCGGCATCTCGAAGAGCACCCTGTCGCGGCTGGAATCGGGCCAACGACGTGCCAGCCTCGAACTGCTGCTCCCGCTCGCGAAGATCTACCAAGTCACGTTGGACGACCTCGTCAATGCCCCCGTGAGCGGCGACCCGCGGATCAACCTGCGTCCGGTCAGGCGCGACGGGGCGACCCTGCTCCCGCTCACACGCCGGCCGGGTGGCATCCAGGCGTTCAAGATTGTCCTCGGGGCAGGCGGATCGGACACACCGGACCTCCGCACGCATGAGGGTTACGAGTGGCTCTACGTCCTTAACGGGCGCTTACGCCTCATGCTCGGCAGTCACGACCTCATCCTCCTTCCCGGCGAGGCCGCCGAGTTCGACACCCGTACTCCTCACTGGTTCGGGACGCTCGAGGGTGCAGGGGCCGAGTTCCTCAGCCTGTTCGGCCAGCAGGGTGAGCAGGTCCACTTCCGGGCGAAACCGAAGACGCCACGACGCCAGGACAGCGCCGCCTAACGGACGATGGCCAGCCTTCGGCCGCTACTGCCGCCGCCCTCCAGACGCCGCGTTGCTTGTGCAGGGCACCGGCTGAGCAACGCCGTGCGTAGGGGTACCCGCGCCAGCCGGAAGACCGACGCAACCGGGTGCGGTGGCCGTGCATGTCGTACATATGTACGATGTGCGACTTTTGAAATCTCCGCCTAGCCTGCGTGGTGACCGCCGCCGCGCCATTGGCCGTGGATTCGCGGCGGCGGTCTATTGCCCCACTCCAGGTATTCGAGAAGGAGCAACGTGACAATCCTAGTAACCGGAGCGACCGGAAACGTGGGTCGCCAGGTGGTGGCCCAACTGGTCCGGGCCGGGCAACCGGTGCGGGCGATGACCCGCCGGCCGCAGACAAGCCGGCTGCCGGACAGCGCCGAGGTAGTCCAGGGAGACTTCGAACGTCCCGACACCTGGCCGGCGGCGCTGGACGGAGTGCAGTCGGTGTACCTGTTCCCCTTCGTGTACGCCGCGCCCGACCATGGGTTCGTCGATGAGGCGGTCAAGGCCGGCGTCACCCGGTTCGTCGTGCACTCCGCAGCGGCGGCCGGGTTCCCAGCCGGAACCGGAGGCGACGGCGCCCTCGGCCGGCACCTGACCGAAGAGCGGGAAGCGCACCGCGGGTTGGAACTGCTGGTGGAGGCCTCCGGCGCTGAATGGACCCATGTGCGGCCGGGCCTGTTGGCCGCCAACGCTCTGCAGTGGGCCGACCAGATCCGGGCCGGACGGGTGGTGCGCGGGCCGTACGCGTCCGCTGGCTATCCGGTGGTCCACGAGGCCGACGTCGCCGATGTGGCGGTCGCGGCCTTGCTGACCGACGACCATGTCGGTGCCGCGTACACCGTCACCGGCCCGGTGAAGGTCTCGCAGGCGGAGCAGGTCACCGCGATCGGCGCCGCCATCGGCGTGCAGGTGCGATTCGAGGAGCTCGATCCGGCCGAGGCGCGCAGGCAATGGCTGCGCGACGGCTTCGATGAGGAGACCGTCGACTGGATGATTGCGCTGCTCGCCGACGCGATCGACGGGACGGGAGCGTTGCCGCCGACGGACACCTACCTGCGGGTGACGGAGCGACCACCGCGCACGTTCGCCCGGTGGGCCAACGATCACGCCGCCGACTTCCGGCCGGAGGTGACACGATGACGATTCTGGTCACGGGTGCCACCGGCATGGTGGGCCGACACGTCGTCGCCGAACTGGTGAAGACCGGTCATCGGGTCCGCGCACTGACGCGGACGCCGTCGGCGTCGAGCCTTCCGGACGGGGTGGAGGTCGTCGGCGGCGATCTGACGGACCCGCCGTCCCTGGAGCCGTCGTTGAACGGCGTGGAGCGGATGTACCTGTTCCCGGTCGGACGGACAGCGCGTGATGTTGTTGCTGCTGCGAAGCGGGCCAGCGTGCGGCGCATCGTCGTGCTGTCCGGGGCGCTGGCCGACACCGATGACAGTGAGGACGGATACCTGGCGGTCGAGCGTGCGGTCGAGGATTCCGGTCTGGAGTGGACGCATGTGCGACCTGGAGAGCTCGCCGCGAACTGGCTGGACTGGGCTCCAACCATCAAGGAAGGTCGGGTGGTCCGCCGGCCGTACGGGGCTGCGGTGACCCAGCCCACCCATGAGGCGGACATCGCCGCGGTCGCCGCGAGGGTGCTCGTCGAGGACGGCCACACCGGCCGGACCTACACCTTTGCCGGCCCCGAGGCGCTCACCACCGTCTCGCAGGTCGACGCGATCGGCACTGCGATCGGTGCCACGGTGCGATTCGACGAACTCGATCCGGCCCACGCCCGAGCCGAGTGGATCAGCAACGGCTATCCGGAGGCGTTCGTCGACTGGATCTTCGCCATGTGGGCGGAATCCGCGCGTGCCCCCGCCCCGACGAACCAGGAGTGGGCAGACATCGTCCCGCGTCTGACCGGCCGACCCGCGCGGACATTCGCGCAATGGGCCACCGACCACGCGACCGACTTCCGGTAGACCGTTCATAGTGGGGCATGGCGACCCTTCTGGGCCACCATGCCCCACACGACCGCCAACCCAGCACGACGCGCGACGAACGCTCCGCGCAAACATCCTCATCTCGGCATGAGCGGACACCGCCCTCGCCTCTACAGAGAACGCCGACGCCGACTCGTTCGGGTCCGCCGAAGAGGTCACCAGCCTGAAGTGGCTGGTGAGGGCCGTTGCCCGTGGGGTCGATGTCTCAGATGACGGAACCCCTGCGGATTCCTGATGCAAGCGATCGGATACCTTTCATCGATGTTCAGGGGCGAACGCGCCGAGGGCGACCTCGAGCGGGCGCTCGGACAATCTCGCCGTGCTGAGGGACTGCGCGAGCCGGTCAAACAGCCGAGCATCGTCTGGATGGCCGGCGACAGCACTCCCTACACCTATCCGACGCCCAGGGGCCAGGTCCTCGACTTCGTACTGGTGACCTCGTCGGGCCTGCTTGCCGAGGGCATCGGGGCGAACGTGCCCTACGAGAAGGTAGCGGGGGTGTTGCGTAGGTTCCAGACGTCCGTACGCACAGCGACTCCATCGTTTCGCGCCTCTCACGATCTCGCAGAGCCCGACAAGGTCATCGCGACGGCCGTTGTCGCCGCCATCGTCGCCACGTCCGGCGAGCGAGGCTTCGCCGCACCGGCGGCTGAAGGGCTGTTGCTCCTCGACCGCGCCGTCGTCTGGACGCACAGACGAGCCTTCTACGCATACTTAGTGACAGGGCTAGGCGATCAATCCTTCTTTGCCGACGTCGTCGTGCCTTTGGAGGGCATCTCTGACACAGGCATTCAGACCAAGCTTTATACGAATATCTGAAACCTTGCGAATTCCAGTACGGTTTCACCTTCGATCGAATGCATCGTCATTGACATGTACGGAAGTCGCCCTACCGTCTCCGCGAGTCGCCGGGCAGATCCGGATGTCTTGAGGGGTGCTCATCCAACGAGCCGCCGGCACGCACTCCGGCTGCGCGGTAGTCCAGCCCGCTTGACGACGAGCTCGCACCTTCTGATCCGTAGCTTCGGCAAGGCGGTCCGAGCTCGTGCGTTGCAATGTCGGCACCGACCTTTCCTCGTCTATGGCTGGACGTCGTTGGAAAGGTTGATCCGGAACTCCGTGTTGCGGTAGCCGGCGCGACCGAAAGCGGCTGCCATAGGCGCGTTGCCCATGTCGGTGGTGGCGGTGATGCGCGACTCGCCGTTGGTCGCGTGAAGGCGCGTGATCTCGGCGAGCACCTCGTCCACGTAGCCGCGCCCGCGGAACTCCGGCACCACCCCGAGATAGCCGACGTTGACGTTGTACGGGGTCGCGGAGGGAATCGCCATGCCCGCCACCTCGCCGTCGCGCGTGTAGGCGATCCGCCACCACTCCCGCTTACCCGGCGCCCTGAGATAGAAGTCCATATCTTCGCGCGCGGTCGCGTCCACGCCCTTGGCGGCCAGGTTCGCACGGGTCTGGGCATCCAGGCTGCCCTCGGCAATTCTCCTGAACACCGCGAGGAACTCCTCGTCGGAGGCTTCGGTGAACCGTAGCCTGCCGGCCGCGGGGGGTACCCCGTCGGCGGGCGCCCACTCGAACTGCAGCCGCTCCACCTCGCGGATGAGGCCCGCCGCGTGCGCCGCCGCCCGCCGCCACTCCACGGCCGCCAAGGTGGCCGGATCGTCACGCCAGCCGCCGGTGACCTCGATGCTGTACTCCACCGGCTCCGGGAATCCGGCCAGCGCGGCCTTGATCAGCTCGGCGGCGACGGCGGCACGGTCGTCCAGGGCTGGATCCACGTCGAGGCAGTCGAGCGCGACCGGATGCGGGCTCCCCTTCGGCCCCCACCACAATGCCCGTCCCACGACCTGGCCGTCGTGCTCGGCGATCCATGTCCATTCCGGTCGGTACATGTCCTCGGCCAGATCGGCCAGGTAACGGTCGGCGGGGATCCACCCAACGGGCTCGGTCACGATCCACGGCGTCACGCGGTCGAGGTCCGCGGGGGCGGTAGCGCGGTAGGAGATCACGTGCAGAGGCTAGCGAAGCTCAGAGGATGATTCGCGCGGACGGAAGGGCTCCTCTCGCTCGGCTAGAGCAAGGCTCCAGTGCCTGCGGCTCAAGTCCCTGCGGACTCAAGCGGATCTCCTCGTTGGGCAGTCGTAGACCGTCCAGCCTCCCCAGGACGGGGACAAGGTGGAGCGCCCTACCGGGCGAACGACCTTGTTCCCGTCTGGGCAAACGTTCCGACGGTGGCAGGTTCCTCACCTACCGGCTGAACGAGATGTGGTCATCGCAACCATCGGCCTGATGGGTTAGAGCAAGAGTTCGCTCCTGCACCGCCGCGCGTGGTTCCTTACGACCCTGTTTAGGGCCGGCGCCAGCCATCCCGAAACAACACGCCTGACCACTTCGCCAACCTGCACCCAATCTGCTCCCAGTTGCGGGGCCAGGCCCACCAACAGCTCACTGCCTTGACCTGCGCACACTCCCCTGCAAGGCCACCTAGAACCTTGTCGACCGCTGCGCAGAACCACAGAGCACTCCGCGGGAACGAACGGCTCGGCTCAACCGGCGACGTCCACGACGACCTTGCCCTCGGCGGTGCCGCCGGCAACCAGGTCGTGGGCGTCCATGACCGTGTCGAGCGTGAACGCTCGCGGGTCCAGTCGCGGGCGCAACGCGCCGGCATCGGCCAGCGCCGCGATCTCGCGCAGGATGTCGCCGTGGTGTTCGCGGCCCCGGCCGGTGAGCATCGGCAAGAGGGTGAACACCCCGGAATAGGTCGCGCCTCGGAACGACAGCGGGGCGAGCGAGTGTGAGCCCCAGCCCAGCGCGCTGACGACGTGCCCGTGGTAGGTGCGTACCGCCGCGAACGACGCGTCGAGCGTCGCGCCACCGACGTTGTCGACGACGATGTCGAACCCTTCGCCGCCGGTGTACCTCTCGACGTACTCCTCGACCTTGCTCGTCGTGTAGTCGATCGGCACGGCGCCCAGGCTCTCGATCACCCGCATGCTCGCCGGCCCGCCCGTGGCGTACGCCTCGGCGCCGCGCGCCTGGGCGAGTTGCACACCCACGTATCCGACCCCGCCGGCACCGCCGTGCACCAGCACCTTCTGGCCGGCGTGGACCCCAGCCCGGTCGACGAGCCCCTCCCAGGAGGTGATCGCCGCCAGGGGCAGCGCGGCGGCCTCCCGCATCGAGAGTGCCTTCGGCTTGTGGGCAAGCAGCCGGGCGTCCACTGCGGCGTACTCGGCCAGCGAGCCCTGAAGGCCGCCGACGCCCCCGCACAGCCCGTACACCTCGTCTCCCGGCGCGAAGCCGGTCACGTCCGCGCCGACCGCCGCGACGATACCGGCGAGGTCCAGGCCGAGCACCGCAGGCAGCTCGACACGCGCGTGCGCGGCCTTTCCAGCCTGGATCTTCGTGTCGAGCGGGTTGACCCCGCTGGCGACGATCCGCACCAGCACCTGCCCGCGCTCGGGGGTGGGTTGATCGATCTCCTCGACCGTCAGCGGAACGTTGAACTCCCGCAACACCGCAGCGCGCATAACCATCCACACTCTCCGTGATCGAGGCTTCACGTGGACGCTATCCGACCGGATAGGCGGCGGGGCGGGTTCCTCGGACCGCGCCAGCGCCGCCACGGGCGGGCCCGAGCGCTGGTCAGTCGTCTTCGGCACCGTCGAGCAACGCGCGTCGCAGCGCCAGTCGGTGCTTCCGGCGGATCTCCGCCTCCCGGTACCGACGCCGGTCCCCGTCGGTCTCCGGTAGCAGCGGCGGCACCGTCCGAGGCTGACCGTCGTCGTCGATGGCGACCATGACCAGGTGGGCGGTGGCCACGTCGGTGGGCGGCACCGCCCGGTCCCACCGGTCGGCGGTCACCTTGACGGCCACCTCCATCGAGCTGCGGCCGGCCCAGGTGATCCGGGCGTCGACGTGCACGACGTCGCCGACCCGCACCGCGCGGAGGAACGCCGTCTCGTCGATGGCGGCGGTCACCGCCGGCCCGTCGGAGTGCCGGGCGGCGACCACACCGGCGACGGAGTCGATGAGGTTGAGGATCCGGCCGCCGTGCACCGTACCCATCAGGTTGGTGTGGTGCTGGTCCATGATCTGCGAAAGGGTCAGGTGCGACGCCGACGGCGCTCGGCCGGCGATGGTGGTGGTGGTGGTGTCATGCACAGCGGCAGTCCGTCCCTCGGGAAACCACACCGCCGGGTCGCGGACACACGCTGACGAGGACCTGGCCGTGCACCACGCGCACGGCCCGTCACCCGCTCAGCCCACCCGCGAGGCCGACGGCAGCGCACACGGTTGTGTACGCGGCGCCGGCAGGTCTTCGGACTCGCGGGCCTGACCGGTCGCGCCGGTCCCCTACTGGCCGTCGCTTCCCAGGCCGTTGGCCCAGTGCTGATGACGGCGGTCGTTCCCACTCACCGCTGCGGGGCAGCCCCGGATTTTCACCGGGTTCCCTCTTACGACGCCCCGCCGGTCACGACGGGGCGAACCAGCGCCGTCGGCAGCATAGCTGGCCAGGGAATGTGTCCACCCGGGGCGTCCCGCCGCGGCGACGGATGGCCTGATCGTCAACTTTTGTCGTCTGAGGAAGAAGATCGCCAGCTATTGAAAAAAGTCTCGCGAGGGTGAGGATATCCAGATGCGTCGTCTCCCCCAGACTTGCGGGCGGGTGGTCTCGGGCCTCCTCGCGTTCCTCCTCGCCTCGGCGGTCGCCCTCCTCGCGTCCGCCCAACCCGCCGCCGCGCACGGGACCCTCGCCATGTCCACACCGGCGAGCGGCGCCGCAGTGCGCGAGCCGTTGACGGAGGTGCGGCTGTACTTCACCGAGAAGGCCGCCGCCAATGCGTTCTTCACGATCACCGCCCCGGGCGGCGTCCGTGTCGATAACGGCTGGTCGTATGGGGAGCCGAAGCCACTGGACAAGCCGGTACGGGAGTACTTCCTGGTCAACGGTCAGTTCGAGCCACGGGAGTACACGACGGGGTTCCCCGCGGTGGTGTCCGTCGCCCACCTGCCCGCCAAGGGCCAGTACTCGGTGAGCTACCTGTCGGTCGCCTCGGACGGCGACACCGTGCGGGGCACCCTGACCTTCCGCTACGACGGTCGGGTGACGGCAGCGCCGAAGGGGTGGAGCCCGCCGTCGACCCAACCGGACCCGGCGCTGGTGACCGCCACCGAGCAGCACAACTCGTCCGGGCAGGCCTCGGCGGTGCCGACCACCGCCGACGATCCGTCGACCCCGCCGGCCGCGGCGGCCCCGTCGACCGGGTCGACCGAGGAGAGCGGTCCCGGGGCACCGGCCTGGGCCGGCTGGGCGGCGGCGGTCGCGGCGGTCGGGGCGGCGGTCGGGTTCGTCGTCTGGCGTCGCCGATCCGCCGGCACACCCACCGGCCGGGGCCGTGCCTCGGCGGCGACCTCCGGTCGACGCGGCGGTGGCGCCCGTACCACGAATAGGGCCGGCACTGGCAATACCGTCGGCGGCAAGGCCGCCGGGGACAAAACCGCCGGGGGCAAGACCGTCGGCGGCAAGACCGCCGCTGGCAAGACCGTCGGGGGCAAGGCCGGTGCGGCGACCGGCGTCGTCGCGCGTACTGCGAGCGACAAACGGCGGCCCGCCACAGTGCCGGCGGCGCGCAAGGGCACCACGGTCGTCACGGCCCGCACGGGCGTTGCGGTCGATCCGACGCCTACCGATCAGGTGACCACGGCCCTCGCCAGCACGGACGACGAGCTGACAGTCGACACCGGACCACGGCCCGACACGGACCTCGCCGCCGCGACGCCTGGGTCCCGGTTGAGCAACACCCACCTGGCGCTGTTCGTCGGTGGCCTGGTGGCGGCCCTGTTGGCCGGGTTCGGGTTGGCCCGTATCGGCACCGCCGACGAGAGTCCGGCGACCAGCAACGCACGACCGTCAGCCGGCGGATCGCCCGCCTCGGGACAGGTGGGCTCCGCGACCGACGGGCACCAACACCCGGCGGGCACCGGGCCGCACACGCATCGGGGTGACGACGCGACAGGCGCGACGCTGGCGACCGGCACGACGGTCAGCGCCGGTGGGTACACCCTGCAACCGCTGGAGCGGTCCCAACCCCCTGGTGTACGCGCCGACTACCGGTTCCGCATCGTCGGGACCGACAGGCAGCCGGCAACGACCTTCGCTGTCGTCCACGACAAGCCATTGCACCTGATCGTGGTCGGCCGCGACCTGTCCGGCTACCAGCACCTGCACCCGACGATGGCACCCGAAGGCACCTGGAGTGTCCCCCTGACGCTGGCCCGGCCCGGGGGCTACCGCGTCTACGCCGACTTCTCCGTCACCGCGGCCGACGGCAAGCAGCAGCCCCTCGTGCTCGGCGTCGACCACACGGTGCCCGGCGCGCACAACCCGACCGTGCTGCCGCCCGCGGCGGCACAGGCGACGGCTGGCCCGTACACGGTCTCGATGACCGGCGCCCCGACGGTGGGGGTGACGGCGCCGATGCACTTCCAGGTCAGCGCCGACCCGACCGTACCGGCGCAGTTGGAACGGTACCTGGGCTCGTACGGGCACCTGGTCGTCGTCCGTGAGGGCGACCTCGGCTACGTGCACGTCCACCCCGAGCAGGAACTGGTCGACGGGACCGTCAAGTTCTGGCTGACCGCGCCGAGTTCAGGCCGGTACCGGGCCTTCTTCGACTTCCAGGTCGCCGGCACTGTGCACACCGGGGAGTTCACGATCAACGTTCCCTGAGTCCGGAACTTTCTCCGAGCTGCGGCCGACCAACCTCCCAGCAGCAACCATCGGAGGAAGAACACATGCGCACCACCAGCCCGAACGCTTCACGCCGCCGCTCGGCCGCCATCCTCGCCGCCGCGATCCTGACGGTGGGCGTCGCCGGTTGCGGCTCGTCCGACTCTCCGTCGACAGCGCAGGCGAGCCCGCCCGCGTCGGCCTCGGCCAACCCGGACGCTGGTGTGCTCGGCATTCGTGACCCGTGGGTGAAGGCCGCCGACAAGGGCATGACGGCGGCCTTCGGGACCCTGGTCAACGACGGCGACACCGATGTCACGGTGACGAGTGCCACGACCTCGCTGTCGCCGATGGAGCTGCACGAGATGGCGATGAAGGACGGCAAGATGGTGATGCGGCAGAAGCAGGGCGGCATCGTGATCAAGGCCAAGAGCACGCACGCCTTGGAGCCCGGGGGCGACCACCTCATGCTGATGAACCTCACCAAGCCCGTTCAGGCCGGCGACGAGTTGACAGTCACCCTGACCTTCGCCGACGGCAAGACCCAGCAGTTCCGCGCCATGGCCAAGCCGTTCACCGGCGCGCAGGAGAGCTACGCCCCCGGGCACGGCGAGCCGATGCCCAGCATGAGCGCCACGCCGGAGATGAGCATGAGCCCGGCATCGTGACGCGGACACCACAGGTCCGGCCGGTGAGCAGGCGCGGCCTGCTCACCGGCGGAGCACTGGCCGCCGGCGGAGCCCTGGCCGGTGGTGCCGCGATCGCCGGCACCCGCGCGGGGAGGACCGGGCCGCCGACGGCGACCGCCGCCGACACGACGCCCGTGGCGACCGTCGGAGGGCTGGTCGAGCCGTTCCACGGCGCCCGGCAGGCCGGGGTGGCCACCGAACCGCAGGCGCACGCGTCGTTCGTGGCGCTCACACTGCGGGCCGGCGTCGACCGGGCCGCGCTGGGCCGGATGTTGCGGTTGCTCACCGACGATGCCGCGCGGCTCACCCAGGGCCGACCCGCGCTGGCCGACACCGAGGCCGAACTCGGGCTGCTGCCGGCACGGTTGACAGTGACCTTCGGCTTCGGGCCGGGCCTCTACCGGGCGGCCGCCGTCGACGACCGCCGGCCGGCATCGGTCACCGAACTGCCGTCGTTCCGCATCGACCGGCTTCAGCCGGCCTGGTCCGGCGGCGACCTGCTGCTGCAGATCTGCGCTGACGACGCGATCTCCGTCGCCCACGCCCAGCGGGTCCTGATCAAGGACAGCCGACCATTCGCCACTGTGCGGTGGGTCCAGCAGGGCTTCCGGCGCAGCCCCGGTGTCGAGCCGGGCGGCCACACCCAACGCAACCTGTTCGGTCAGCTCGACGGCACCGCCAACCCTCGACCCGGCGCGCCCATGGACACCGCCCTCTGGGTCCCGGACGGCCCGGCGTGGCTGCGTGACAGCACGACAGTGGTCCTCCGGCGGATCAGCATGAACATGGAAACGTGGGACCTGCTCGGCCGGACCGACCGCGAACTGGCCGTCGGGCGACGGCTCGACACCGGCGCCCCGCTCACCGGCACCGCCGAACACGACGAACCCGACTTCGCCGCCACCGACGCCGACGGCCTCACCGTCATCCCCGACTTCTCGCACATGACCCGCGCTCACGTCACCGACGACCGGCTGAAGATCCTGCGCCGGCCCTACAACTACGACGGGGTGCCGACGGTGGAGGGCCACGCGGACAGCGGCCTGATCTTCACCTCGTACCAGGCCGACATCGCCCGACAGTTCCTGCCCATCCAGCGCCGGCTGGCCGATCGGGACCTGCTCAACGAGTGGACCACGCCGATCGGGTCCGCTGTCTTCGCCATCCCGCCCGGATGTCAACCGGGCGGGTGGATCGGCGAGCAGGTGCTCGGATGACCACGCCCACCGTCATGACCGTACCGTCGTCCCGCCCCACCGCCGTCCGGCTCGGCGCGGCGGTGCTCGCCGTCCTCGTCGCGGGGCTCGTCCCGGCCAGCCCGGCCTGGGCGCACAACTCGCTCAAGACGGCCACGCCCGCCCGGGACGCGACGGTGCAGAGCGCACCGACCGAGGTCACGCTCGAATTCATGCAGCGACTCGACCCGGCGTTCACCACCATCGTGCTCACCGACGCCGGCAAGCGGAAGCTTCCTATCGGCGAGCCGGTGGTCACCGGCGCGAAGAGCACGGTCCAGGTGACCGACACCCTGCCGAACGGGACCTACACGGTCGCCTACCGGGTCGTCTCCGTCGACGGGCACCCGGTGCAGGGGTCCTATCCGTTCACTGTGGCCGATCCGACGTCCAGCGCCGCGCCGGTTGCCAACGTCAGCGCGTCGGTACCCGCCCCGTCCGCCGCCGCCGCGAAGTCCGGCGGCGGTCCGAGCGCCGGCATACTCGTCGCGGCTGCCGCGTTGGCCCTTCTCGTCCTGGTGACGGCTGGGCTGCTGTGGCTGCGGGCGGCCCGGCGCTGATCCGACCCTCCCTCGTGCGGTCGGCTCGCCCCATCACCTCACCAAGCAAGGTCAACACGTGTCCGACACAGAACCACGGCAGTCCACCATCGACGATCCGAGCGGTGCCCGCACCGTCGCGGTAACTCCGACCGGTCCAGCCCCGTCCGCCGTCCGAAACAAAGGTTTTCCGGGCTCCGGCTGGTTGGTCACTGTCGTCGCCGTCGCGTCGGCGGTCACACTGTTGGTGCTCGGCCTCCGGGTCGGGGGCGCGCTCACGTCCGCGATCCCGGGCCTCCCCGACGCGGGACCAATCACGACCAGGGCACTACCCGTGTTCCGGCTGCTGTCCGACGGTCTGGCCACCGTCACCGTCGGCATGCTGGTGACCGCCGCGTTCCTGCTGCCCGGCGACGGACGCAGCGTCTCGCCGCACGGCTACCTGCTGCTGCGGCGGGCCGGTGTCGCCGCGCTCGGTTGGTCGGCGACGGCGCTGTCCCTGATCGCGCTGACCGCCTCGGACCTGCTCGGCCAACCACTGACGACGCTCGGGCCCGCGACCGTCGTCAGTTTCGCCACCACCATCTCGCAGGGCCAGTCGCTCACACTCCAGGCCACACTGGCAGTGGTCGTGGCGCTGCTGGCCAGATTCGGGGTGTCCCGTGGGCTCGCCGCTACCGTCGCGGTCCTGGCCCTGGTGGCGGTGCTGCCCCCGGCCTTCACCGGGCACTCCGCCGGGGCCGGTAACCACCAGATCGCCGTCACCAGTCTGGCCCTGCACATCCTCGCCGCCGCGGTGTGGATCGGCGCCCTCATCGCCCTGCTGGTGGTACGACGCAGTCGGCTGCTGGCCGACGCCGCCGCCCGGTACAGCCGCCTCGCCCTGGGCTGCTTCGTCGCCGTGACTGTCAGCGGGGCAGCCAACGCCGCGGTTCGCCTCGGTCCGGTCGACCAACTCTGGCACTCCCGCTACGGCTGGTTGGTGCTCGGCAAGCTCGCCGCCCTGCTGATCCTCGGCACGCTCGGCGCGGTACACCGCTCCCGCACCCTGCCGGCGTTGCGCGCTGGACGGCGATGGGCGTTCGGCCGACTCGCCGCCGGTGAACTGATCGTGTTCGCCGCCACGGTGGGGCTGGCCGTGGCGCTCTCCCGCAGCCCCACTCCGGTCGCCGAAGCCGGCACCGACGCCGACCCGATCACCGAACTGCTCGGCTTCCCGATGCCCACCGCACCCACCGCTGGCAACCTGCTCGGACAGCCGCTGCCGGACATGTTCTTCCTGACCCTCTGCGCTCTCGGCATCGGCGCTTACCTGGCCGGCGTGCGACGGATGCACATCGGAGGGCACCCCTGGCCTCTCGCCCGGACGGCAAGTTGGGTGGGCGGGCTGCTGCTGCTCGCCGCGACCACCAACCTCAGTGTCGCCCGCTACGCGTACGTGCTGTTCAGCGCGCACATGGCCCAGCACATGGCGCTGTCGATGCTGGTGCCGATCCTGCTGGTCGGCGGCGCGCCGATCACCCTCGCCCTCCGCACCCTGCGTCGACCAACCGACCCGGGGGTACGCGGTGCCCGGGAGTGGCTGCTGATCGCGGTGCACAGCCGGCTCACGAAACTGCTCACCCATCCGCTCGTCGCGCTGGGCATCTACACCGCCAGCCTGTTCGGCCTGTACTTCAGCGACCTGCTCGGTGTGCTGATGCGCTCCCACCTCGGTCACCTCGCGATGCTCACTTACTTCGTGGTCGCCGGCTATCTGCTGTTCTGGGTGCTCATCGGGGTCGACCCGGGCCGCCGACGCCTCCCCCATCCCCTGCTGGTGATCATCCACCTGGCGTCGATGATGGCGCACGGCTTCTTCGGCCTGGTCCTCATGCAGACGACCACAGTCATCGCCCCCGACTGGTACCTCGCCGTGCACCCGAGCTGGGCGTCGTCGCTGCTGGCCGATCAGAAGCTCGGCGCCGGCATCGCCTGGGCGTTCGGCGAGCTGCCCGCCGTCGTCGTCATGATCGTCCTGATTCGCCAGTGCCTCCGCGCCGACCGATCTTCGGGAACCGCCGACGGCTCTCCCCCGACTACCAGTCAGGGCCGGCGCGACACCCCACCGGGCGACCAGACCAGTACGGGAACAGCTTCGTACTTCCCGACTCTTCCGATCGGATCACCATGTCTCTCACCGAACTGTCCGGCACGCCGACGGCGGAGCCCGCCACTACCACCGAGAAACCGGCCCGACCCGTCCGGCGCCCGTCAGCGTTCGGCGCGCTGCTGCTGCGGCTGCACTTCTACGCCGGCATCCTCGTCGCCCCGTTCCTGGTGGTCGCCGCACTGACCGGCCTGGCCTTCACCACCACCCCGCAACTCGACACCATCCTCTACGGCGACCAGCTGACCGTCGCCCAGGTGGGTGAGCGTCAACTGCCGCTGGCCGAGCAGATTGGGGCCGCGCGCAACGCGCACCCCGACGGCAGCATCGCCACTGTGCAACCCGGTGACGGCGACCGGACCACGAAGGTGGTGTTCTCCCTGCCCGAGCTCGGCGAGAACCAGCACACCGTCTACATCAACCCGTACACCGGCGAGTCCCAGGGGCAACTCACCACCTGGTTCGGGTCCACACCGGTCACCACCTGGCTGGACGACCTGCACCGCCACCTGCACCTGGGCGCCGTGGGCGAAAACTACTCCGAACTGGCCGCGAGCTGGCTGTGGGTGATGGCGCTCGGCGGGGTCATCCTCTGGTGGCGTCGACGCGGCGCCGCCCGAGCCGCCGCTCGGCACCTGCTCGTGCCGGACCTGTCCACCGGCAAGGGGGTCCGCCGTACCCGGGGATGGCACGCCACCACCGGCATCTGGCTCACCGTCGGACTGCTCTTCCTCTCGGTCACCGGCCTGACCTGGTCCCGCTACGCCGGCGCGAACTTCACCGCAGGCCTCGACGCGCTGAGCGCCCGCACCCCGGAGATCTCCACCAGCCTCACCGCCGGTCCCCCCGCCCCTGCCGAGACCGGCGGGGGCCACGAGCACGGCGCCGCCGGGGCGGGCGGCGTCGTCGAGTCGGCGGCCTTCGATCGGGTCCTGACGGTCGCTCGCGGCGCGGGCCTCTCCGGGCCGGTCGAGATCAGCCCCGCGCCGGAGCCGGGCTCCGCCTGGACCGTCACGCAGGTCGACAACACCTGGCCGGTCAAGAAGGACCGCATCGCCGTCGACCCGGCCTCCAACACGGTCACCGCCCGCAGCGACTTCGCCGACTGGCCCCTGCTGGCCAAACTGAGCGGTCTCGGCATCCAGGCCCACATGGGGATCCTCTTCGGTCTGGTCAACCAGATCCTGCTCGCCGCGCTCGCCCTCGGCCTGCTCTGTGTCATCTTCTGGGGCTACCGCATGTGGTGGCAACGCCGGCCCATCCGCGCCGACCGCCGTGCGATCGCCGGCACCCCGCCGGCCCGCGGCGGCGTACGCGGTCTGCCGCTCTGGGCGCTGCTGATCGGCGTACCGGTGACAGTGGCGATCGGCTGGACGCTGCCCCTGTTCGGGCTCACCCTGCTCGCTTTCCTCGTCATCGACGTGGTGGTGGGTGCGGTGTCTCGACGCCGGCGACCTGCTGCGGCCCCCACCTCCCCGGCACCCGCGGGGAGCTGATCCACCGGACCGGCCGTCCGTCCTCCGACGGACGGCCGGACGCTTCGCTCAGATCACTACCTGTTTGGTGTTCGGCAGGCTGTCGACTATCGACTTCTGCACGTTGATCGTGTCGGCGATGACCTCGTGGGGCGTGTTGGCCATCCACTGCATCACCGAGATGTCCTCGAACCGGGGATGGCGGAACATCTCCAGGAACACCAGTGGCTCGTCCCCGGTGTTCTCGATGTAGTGGCCGTACGCGAACGGGACGTAGCCCACGTCGCCGGCCTGGAAGTCGAACGTCCGGGCTGCGGCCTGGGAGGCGAAGACGCCCATCCGCCCGGTGCCGGAGATGTAGTACTGCCACTCGTCGGTGGTGGGATGCCAGTGCAGTTCGCGCATCCCTCCCGGCTCGACCTCGACCAGGGCCGCGGCGGTGGTCACGGAGGCGGCGAAGTTGGTCGAGTCGGTGATCCGGACCGTTCCGCCGCGGAATCGCTGCGGGGTCTGCGCGAGCATCCGGTGCTTGAAGCTTCGTGGGATGTCACCGGTCGGGCTGACCACCCGATCCTGCTGCAGGGGCGGTGGGACGTCGCCCTGGAAGATGTACTTCTCCCGTTCGGGCAGGTTCTCCATCTGTTCCAGCGTCCAGCCGAAGTTCTTGGCCAGGACGTGTCGAGGGGTGTGGGCGAAGAAGTCGCTGAGGAGGAACGTGTTGTTCTCCGAGAACGCGCCGTCGTCGAAGACCAGCAGGAACTGCGCGCCGTCTTCCAACGCCTGGATGTTGTGCGGCACGCCCTGCGGAAAGAACCACAGATCGCCCGCCTTCACGTCCTCGATGAAGTTGCGGCCCTCGTGGTCGACGGCGCTGATCCGGCAGCTGCCGCTGAGCATGTACGCCCACTCCGACTGCTGGTGCCAGTGGATTTCCCGGTACGCGCCCGGCTCGAGACCGAATTGGACGCCGGACAACTGGCTGGCGATCGGGAGGTCTCGGTTGGTGACCTCGCGGGTCCAGCCACCCTTCTCCACACGGGTGTGCGCCTGCGAGAACGAGAACTTGAGGTTGGGCACCAGCCGGCTGTCGGTCGTTGGTGGAACCAGGAGATCCGGGTTCTGCCGCTCGACCTCCACGTTGCGGCCTGCGAAGGGCGGGGCGCCCTGGTCGCCGCGCCGCGGCTCGGGATCGCTGTTCGCCATGATCGCTGTCTCCTCACTCGGGTTGGATCGGGTGGGGCGCGGAAACGGCCCCGCCCCGCAGCCGTAGCCGGGACGAGATCCCCAGCAGCGCGCGCAGTCCGGGCCAGCCGTACTGGACCGCGATCGCGACCGGAATCGCCGCGGCGGTCGCCATCAGCACCAGGCGGGTCCACGCCGGAGCATGACCACCCGCCCCGGTGCCGGCGTAGAGGACGAACATCAGCAGTACGACCCGGAGCCGATGCAGACCGGGAAGTTCGGTGAGCTGGGCCATGATTCGATGATCGGCGCCGAACGCCGCCCGTCGCATCACGTGATCGCGCCATTACCGCAGGTCAAATCCCGGACGGCGGGGGCCATTCGGCGCAATCCCGCCGGTTCGTCGATCTGCTCGCCCGTACCTGCCACCATGGCTAGGCTCGGTCGCAGGACGGCCTTTCGACACGCCTGGTAACAACCGGGGAGAACGCCATTGTCCGAATCACCCTTCAACGCCGGAACGCTCCCGGCCGACGACATCACCAGCGACGCCGAGCAACGACGGCATCGGCTTTTCGCCACGGCGGATCAGCTCCGGCTGGCCGGACGCGGGATGGAGGCGCTGCACGTCCTGGCGGCGGAGATCGCCACGAGTCGCGACGGCGAGCGCCACCGCGCCCACCTGCTTGGGCGGGTGGCGCAGATCGTGGCACTGGAGCAGCCGACCATCGCCCTCGCCGGCCTGCGGGAGGCGTTGAACCTCCGACTGGACGCCCGCAGCCGCGGCACCCTGCTCGCCCTGATCGCCACGATCGCGGCCCGCACGGGACATCCGGACACCGATGCCCTGCTGCGCGACGCGGGCACGGCGCACGCCGCGTCGGGTGATCAGGCGTCCGCTCGCCAGCTCGCGCTCGGCCGGGCCGCCCGCTCGCTCGCGCACGGTGATCTGCCGGGCGCCCAGGCTGTGCTGGCGGCCCTCGACCCGGATTCCTGGACGGCACGCGCCGACGCCCCGTCCATCCGGGCGGAACGGATCCTCGTGCAGCTCGGCCTGGGCCGGCACCAGGACGCGCGCGCCGCGACACGCCAGGCGCCCGACCTCTCCCTCACCGGGCTGACCGCGCTCGACTGCCTACGCATGGTGGCAGTGGGAGAGCTGCCCGAGGCGGCCGCGCTGGCCGTGACGACGCTCAGCTCCGGCACTGCGGACCTCAGCAGGGAGGTGCGTGCCCTGTTGGTAGCGGTGATCGGCGAGGTGCGCTACCGCCGGGGCGAGCACGACGACGCCCGCGCCATCCTCCGCGCCTGCCTCGCCGAGAACCGATGGCCCGACCGTACGATGTGGACGTTCGCGTTCTGTGTGGCGGTGCGCGATCCCGCCCTCAGCGCGCCGGCCGGCCTGCTCACCACTGTCGTCGCCGACCTGCACCGGTCGGTCCGGTCACTCCTGCCCGTGCCGCACTTCGGCCCCCGACTGGTACGCGCGGCGGTGGCGGCCGACGACACCCGGGCCGCACACCGGGTCACCGAACTGGTCGAGATGGTCTCCACCCGCACCCCGGTGCCGCTGTGGCACGCGCTGGCCGACCAGAGCCGAGGGTTGCGCGACGGCGACCCGGACGCCCTCCGGTCGGCTGTCGACCGGCTGCGCACCACCGCCGCGCGGCCGGCGCTGGCCGACGCGTTGCTCGACCTCGCGAACAATCCCCGGGTACGGCCAGCCGAGGCGCAAGACGCCGCGCACGAGGCGGCTGCCCTCTACGCCCGGATCGGCGCTCCTGGTGACCAGGCGATCGCGGACCGGCGGTGCGCCGACCTCGCCGCCACCCCGCGCCACCGGCCGTCGATCGACGAGCTGCCAAGCCGGGGCATCGGCGCGCTCACCCCCGCCGAGGAGCGGGTGGCCGAGATGCTCGCCGCCGGCGCCACGAAGAAGGAGGCGGCCAGGAGCCTCTTCGTCTCCTTCCACACCGTGGACACCCAACTCCGCTCCATATACCACAAGCTGGGCATTCACAATCGGATGCAGTTGGTGCGGGCCTGGGAACGAACCAGACGATAATCAGCCGATGACCGCGCCAGCCGACCTGACCCCGCTCGCCGAGGCCGTGGAGTGCGAATTCATGCACTCCTACGAGTCGCAGGCGCCCGGGCCCGCGTACACCGATCTCGGGATCGCGACCACCCGCATCGGCGGCGGTGTCGCCCTGGCCATGCGCAACGATCCCTCCGGCGGGTACTGGAACAAGGCCCTCGGCTTCGGCACCACCGAGCCGTTCACGGTGCAGACCCTGGACGCCGTCCTCGACTTCTACCGGGAGCAGGGCGTCGACCAGGCAGTTTTCCAGCTCGTCTCGTCGGTGCTGCCGGCGGGCTTCGACGAGGTCGCTGCCGCGCGCGGGCTCGAGCCGGGAAGCACCTGGGTCAAGCTCGCCGCCCGACCCGGCGACGTCGCCGTGGCGCAGACCCGTCTGCGCGTCGCCCCGGTGCCGGCCGCCGAGGCGCGTCGCTGGGCCGACGTGCTGCTCACCGGGTTCGGCATGCCGACCGGTGGGCTCACCGACATGCTGGCCGCGACGGTCGGCCGGCCGGCGTGGCGACCGTACGCGGCCTGGGACGACGAGGAACTCGTCGCGGGCGGCAACCTGTTCCTGCACGGCGAGGCCGCGTCGCTCAACGCCGCCGCGACGGCCTCCGGGCACCGCGGCCTCGGGGCGCAGTCGGCGCTGATCGCCGCCCGCGCCCGAGCCGCGGCCGAGGCGGGATGCCGGTGGCTGTTCGCCGAGACCGGCAAGCCCGCGCCCGGCCAGCAGAACCCGTCGCTGAACAACATGCGCCGGGCCGGGCTGGTGCCGCTCTACGAACGCCGCAACTGGGTCTGGCGAGCAACTGCCTGAGGTTCACTTCTCGCTGTCGAGCAGCGACATCATGGCGGTCGCGTACCGCTGGCCGGACGCGGCGCCGGCCGGCACGGCACGCTCGATCTCGTCCAGCGTGTCCTGGTCGAGCACCAGGTCGACAGCGGCCAGCGACTCGGTCAGCCGGTCGCGTCGCCGCGCCCCGACCAACGGCACGATCTGTTCGCCCTGTGCCGCCACCCAGGCGATCGCCACCTGGCTGGTGGTCGCCCCCAGCCGCTGTGCGACCCGGCCGAGCGCGTCCACCAGGCGCAGGTTGGCGGCCAGGTGTTCGCCCTGGAAGCGTGGGCTGTTGGCCCGGAAGTCCGTGCCGGTCAGCGCACGGTCGGCAGACCAGTGGCCGCTGAGCAGACCTCGGGACAGCACCCCGTAGGCGGTCAACCCGATGCCCAGCTCCCGCAGCGCCGGAAGGATGGTGGCCTCCGGGCCCCGGGAGAGCAGTGAGTACTCGATCTGGACGTCGCTGATCGGCGCCACCGCCGCGGCCCTGCGGATGCTGTCCGCGCCCACCTCGGAGAGCCCAATGTGCCGGATGTAGCCGGCCTGCCGCATCTCCAGCAGCGCGCCCACTGTCTCCTCGATCGGCACCTGCGGGTTCAGCCGCGACGGCCGGTAGATGTCGATGTGATCGGTGCCCAACCGGCGCAGCGAGTACGCGAGCCGGTCCTTCACCGCCGCCGCCGACACGTCGTACGGTGCCGCCTGGAAGCCGCCGTCGGGTGTCCGGCGTGCGCCGAACTTCACGCTGAGCACCACCTCGTCCCGGCGACGCTCCCGCAGCACGCGGCCGATCAGCATCTCGTTGTGACCCGACCCGTAGAAGTCCGCGGTGTCGATCAGGTTCACACCGGCGTCGATCGCCGCGTGCAGCGTCGCGACGCTCTCCGCCTCGTCGGCCGGGCCGTACAGGTCGGACATGCCCATCGCGCCGAGCCCGATGATCGACACCTCCGGCCCGGAGGCACCCAACCGTCGCCGTCGTAGACCCGTCATGCCCCTCGTCTCCTTCGGTCGTCGTCGCGGTGCGTCGTGGTGTGCGGGCACCGTTGTGTACGCTGTGTCCATATAACCAGCTAGTAGACAGCGTGTCCATATAATCGGGAGGACCAGTGGCCGAGCTCACCCCGGATGCCCAGACGCCAGCGCGCCGTGGTCGCGGCCGTCGCCCCGCCGACCAGGTACGCGCGGAGATCCTCACGGCCGCCGGTGACCTCCTGCTGGCCGAGGGCATGGCCGGCTTCACCATCGAGAAGGTCGCGGCCCACGCCGGAGCCAGCCGGATGACCATCTACAAGTGGTGGCCCTCCAAGGGAGCGCTCGCCCTGGACGGCTACTTCACAGTCGTCGCGCCCACCCTGGCCTTCGCCGACACCGCCGACATCGTCGCCGACCTGACCAACCAGCTCGTGGCCTTCGTCCACCTGGTGCGGGACACCACCGCCGGACGGGTCATCAGCCAACTCATCGGACAGGCGCAGACCGATCCGGAACTGGCCGCCGCCTACCGCGAGCGCTACTCCGCACCCCGCCGGGCCCTCGCCGTCGAAACCCTCAGCAGGGCAATGGCCCGGGGGCAGCTACGGCCCGACATCGACCCCGAATCGGTCGTCGACCAACTCTGGGGCGCCTGCTACCACCGGCTGCTCATCGCCGACCTGCCGCTCACCGAGGACTTCGCCCGCACCCTTGTCGACAACCTCATCCGTGGACTGCGCTGACCGACCAGCGGGCAGGCCACCACGCCACGCCACAGATCGACCGGGCCCCGCGGGCGACCACCCGACCAACATGAAGATCATGTTCAATCGATGCTAACGTCATTGATCGATGCTCATACGATCGTCAGTCTCGCCCGGCCGGCACCGCAACCTGAGGTGAGGATGCCCCTCCACTTCGACCTGCTCGGGCCGCTGACAGTGTCACGGGACGGCCGGCCGGTCGCCCTCGGGTCGACGAAACAGCAGCTGGTGCTGGCCGCTCTGCTGCTACGCCCGGGTGAGGCGATCTCCGCCAACGAGCTGATGACGCTGGTGTGGGGCGACCAGCCCCCCGCCTCGGCCGCCGCGAACCTACGCACCTACCTGCGAGGGCTGCGCCAGGCACTCGACTGCGCCGCGGGCGAGCGCCGCCGGATCCTCACCACACCGGGCGGCTACCTGCTTCGCGTCGACGCGGACGAGCGGGACGTGGACCGGTTCGACGCGGCGGCGGCGCGCGGACGGGCAGCGCTGGCCGCCGGCGACCCGGCGGCGGCGCAGCCGGAGCTGGCCCTCGCGCTCGGCGTGTGGCGGGGGCCCGCCCTCGCCGGGCTGCCGCTGCCCCGGCTCCTCACCGGCCGAGTCGCGCGGATCACGGAGCGGCGGCTGCTGACCGAGGAGGACCACGCCGCGGCGCGGCTCGCGCTCGGCGAGGCAGCCCAGGTGATCCCCCGGTTGCGGGCGCTGCTCGATCGTCACCCACTGCGGCAACGGGCCTGGTCCCAACTCATGACCGGCCTCTACCAGATCGGCGACATCGCCGGGGCTCTGGCAGCCTTCCAGCAGGCCAGGCGCGCGCTGGCCGAGGAGACCGGGATGGACCCCGGCCCCGAGCTGACCCGGTTGCACGACGACATCCTGCACCACCGCCTCGGCCAGCAGGGCGCGACGACCGGGTCGGCGGACGACGCGTCGGCCGGCGCGACGCCGGGCCGCCCTCAGCAGCTGCCACTGGCCCTGCCCGGTTTCGTCGGGCGCAACGCCGAACTCGACCTCCTCGACGCGACCCTCGGCGCCCGACCCGAACGGCCCGCCACAGTGGACATCGTCACCGTCAGCGGCATGGCCGGCGTGGGGAAGACGACGCTCGCGCTGCACTGGGCCCATCGGGCCGCCGAACGCTTTCCCGACGGCCAGTTGTACGTCAACCTCCGGGGCTACGACGACGCGGACGCGGTGTCCCCCGCCGATGCCCTTGTCGACTTCCTCGAGGCGCTCGGCGTACCCGTCGGCCGCATCCCCAGCAGCGTCGAAGCTCGGGCCGGGCTGTACCGCAGCCTGCTGGCCTCACGTCGGATGCTCGTCGTCCTCGACAACTCGCGCGACGCCGAGCAGGTACGGCCGCTGCTGCCCGGCGTGGGTCGGTGCGCGGTCCTGGTGACCAGCCGCGACCAGCTCAGCAGCCTCGCCGTGGCCGAGGGCGCCCGACCGTTGACGCTGGAGGTGCTGACGGCCGCCGAGTCGACGAGGCTGCTCCGCAGCCGGCTGGGTGACGACCGGGTGGCGGCGGAACCGGCGGCGACCAGCGAGCTGATCGAGTCGACCGGCCGCCTCCCGCTCGCCCTGTCCATCGTGGCGGCCCGGCTGACCGCCCGGTCCACCTTCCCGATCGACGCCGTCGCGGCCCAACTACGCCCGTCGGAGTCCCGGCTGGAGCAGCTGGCCGACGGGGACGTCCGCCGGATCTTCTCCTGGTCCTACCGAGCACTGAGCACCGAGGCGGCCCGCCTGCTGCGCCTGCTGGGCCTGCACCCGGGCCCCGACCTGACCGGAGATGCCGCCGCCGCGCTGCTCGGCCGCCCCCGGGCAGCCGTCACCCCGCTGCTGAAGGAGCTGACCCGGCTGCACCTGCTGACCGAGCACCTACCCGAGCGGTACGCCCTGCACGACCTGCTCCGGTCGTACGCGGCCGAACTGGCCCAGGCATCCGACCTGGCCGAGGAGCGACAGGCCGCCGCGCGCCGGATGTACGACCACTACCTGCACAGCGCGCACCCCGGTGCGGTGTCGCTCCAGCCGACCTGGGCACCCATCGAGCTGGAAGCGCCGATGCCGGCGAACGTGCACGTGCCGATGCCCGATCGGGTCGTCGCGGCGGCCTGGTTCCACGCCGAGCACCCCGTCCTGCTGCGGGTGCTGCGTCAGGCCGCCGAGACCGGCTTCGAGCGGTACGCCTGCCAGCTCGCCTGGGCCCTGGCCGCGTACCTCGCGCCTCGGGGCATGTTCCAGGAGCAGCTCGCGGCCCAGCAGGCGGCGCTCGCGGCGGCGCGGCGGATCGGCGACGTCCGGGCGCAGGCGCAGGCCAGCCGGATGCTCGCGCGCGCGCTCATGCGGCTCGGCGACCAGCACGCGGCCGAGCACCACGTACAGCGGGCGCTCGAACTGTACGAGCAGCTTGAGGACCTGGACAGCCTGGCGCTGATCCTGCGCCAGTACACCGAGCACTGCACCCAGTACGGCCGACTGGACGAGGCTCTCAAGCACAGCGCCGAGGCGCTGCGGGTCTCGCAGCTCATCGGCAACCGGTACGCCGAGGCGCGCGCGCTGAACGTCAAGGGTTACCTGCACGCCCTGACCGGCGACTACCACCAGGCCGTCGTCGACTGCGCCGAGGCGTTGGCCCAGCAGGAGGCGATCGACGATCGCGTCGGGCAGGCCGCGACGTTGGACAGTCTGGGCTTCGCGTACCACCGGCTCGGTGACCCGGCCAGGGCTGCTGTCTGTTACGAGCAGTCCGTCCAACGCTTCCAGGAATCGGCCAACCGGTATCACGAAGGGCTGACCCTCGTCCGGCTCGGCGAGGCGCGCGAGGCGATGGCGGACCCTCCGGCCGCCGCAGAAGCATGGCAGCGGGCCATCCGGATCTACGACGACCTGGGCGACCCGGCCGCCGACGTGGTGCGGCAACTGCTGGCACGCGTCGTACCCGGCCACTCCGGCCCGGTGACCCCGCCCGAGTGAGACGCCCGGCTACAGCGGCCGGGCCGTCTGGAGCTGGTCGCGGATCAGCGCCTCGTAGTAGCGCCCGTGCGCGATCAACTCGTCGTGCGTGCCCTGCTCCACCAGGGAACCCTCCTCCATCACACCGATCAGGTCCGCGTTGAGCACTGTGCTCAACCGGTGCGCGATGACGATCCTGGTGCACGACAGCGCCGAGAGGATGTCGTCCACCCGACGCTCGGTGACCACGTCCAGGTGGCTGGTCGCCTCGTCGAGCAGGAGCAGCGGCGGGTTGTGCACGAGGGCACGGGCGAGGGCCAGCCGTTGTCGTTGACCGCCGGAGAGCCCTCCACCGCCCTCGGTGAGTCGGGTCTCGTACGCCATCGGCATCGCCATGATCTCGTCGTGGATCTGCGCGCGCTCGGCGGCGAGGACGACCTCGTCGTAGCTCGCCGACGGGTGCCCGAGGGAGATGTTGTCGCGGACGGATCCGGCGAACAGGGCGGGCTCCTGGGTGACCATGCCACACCAACGGCGCAGCTCGCGGAAGTCGAGGTCCTGGAGGAGACGGCCGTCGAAGCGGACCTCGCCCTCACTGGGCACGTACAGTCCGATGATCGTCTTGGCGAGCGTCGTCTTACCCGAACCGGTCCGTCCGACCAGCGCCACCTTCGCGCCGGCCGGAATGGAGAGGTCGACCCCGCGTACGGCCCAGGCGGCGTTGGCGCTGTAGCGCATGCCGACTCCGCTGAGCGTCACCTGCCCGGAGATGCGGCCCGGTGGCTGGGACGTGGACCGGTCCTGCTCGGCGGCCTCGTCCATCACGTCCCGGATCCGTTCCAGGTGGGTGCCGACCGTCTGTAGTTGACGGGCCGTGTTGACCAGGCCCATCAGCGGGGTGAGCACGGCAGCGGCGAGAGCGTTGAGCGCCAGCATGGTGCCCAGCGACATCGCGCCGGCGACGACCTGGTGCGCGCCGACCCACAGCAGGAGCAGCGGCGAGCCCATGCGGAACACCCCGAGCGTCGCCTCCAACCCGGTCTCCAGCTGACGGCGGTGCAGCGAGGCGAACTGCCGGGTCTGGAACAGCCCGGACCAGCGGCCGAGGACCTGCTGCTCGGCGCCCATCGCCTTCACCGTCTCGGCGCCGGCCAGCACCTCGACCGCGTAGTTCTGCTCCTCGGCCTGCGCGGCGATGTCCCGATGTGTGCGTTCGCGCATGGCCCGGTACGTCGCCACGATCGCGCCGAGTTGCAGCAGACCCAGGCCGAGCACCAGCCAGGCGTAGAGCGGTGTGAACGCCAGGAGCATGCCGATGTAGACGACGACGAACAGTCCGTCGAGGACGAGCGACATCGTCTGGCTGGTCACCAGGTCGCGGATGACTGTGTTGCTGGACATTCGCATCAGCAGGTCGCCGCTGCTGCGCAGTTGGAAGTACGAGTACGGCAGGGCGAGCAGGTGGTCGAAGAAGCGCCGCATCATGGTGTCGTCCATGCGGGCGTGCAGCACGTTGAGAGCGACACCTCGGGCGTAGGTGCCGACGCCCTGGGTGGCCAACAACAGGAGCATGCCGAGGCCGAGGACGGTCAGGGCCTCGACCTGCCCCTTCCCGATCACCGTGTCGACAGCGAACTTGGTGATCAGTGCCGGCAGCAGCACCGCCAGTTGGAGCAGCAGCGAGACGACCAGGACCAGGCCGAGCAGCGGACGGGAGAAGGTCAGCATGCTGCGGGCGAACCGCAGCGAGGCCAGCCGTCCCGGGCTGGGACGGCGCTCGAACTCCTCACCGGGGGTCAGTTCGATGGCGATGCCGGTGAAGCCCTCGCCGAACTCCTCGCGGCTCATCCGCCGCCGGCCCATCCCCGGGTCGACGACGACGGCGCCGCGTCGGTCCCACCGCTCCAGCACCAGATAGTGCCGGAAGTTCCAGTGCACGATCGCGGGCAGCCGCAGCTGCGGCAGTCCCTCGAGGTCGACGCTGACACCTCGGGCCCGCATGCCCGTCCGGCGGGCGAGTTGGGTCATCTGCAACGCCGTGGCGCCGTCGCGGCCGATGCCCAACTGCTCGCGGCACTCGGCGACGGAGGTCCACCGCCGGTAGGAGCTGAAGACCATGGCCAGGCACGCGGCGCCGCATTCGGTGGCGCTCATCTGGAGCATGATCGGCACCCGGCGGCGCTGTCGCAGCCAGCTCGGCGTCATCGGAGGACCCTCCCAACGCCCGGCACCAACTCCAGCAGTGTGGGGTTGGCGACCACGAGACTGAGCCGGCCGAAGGTCTGCTGCGTCTCGCCGGAGAGCAGGACGATGGTGACCGGCCGGGCCACCTCCGCCGGGATGTTCCAGCGCCGAGCTGCGGCGTCGTCGACGACGACCTCGGCCCGGACGACCCGCAGGGTCGCCCGTCCGCCCTCCTGGACCAGTGTGACCTCAGTGCCCTGCGCCGGCTCGGGGTCGAGGCGTCCGGCGAACATGGAGACCAGGTTCGACCCGTCGGCACCGATCGCCGCGCCGTCGACGGTGCGCGGCACCCGCATCACCGCCGCGAAGCCCAGGCCGACCAGGAGCAGCACGGCGAGCGCGACCAGCGGCCGTCCGGAGGATCGGATCGGGCTGCGTGCGGGGCCGTCGTGCACGCCATCGCGGTAGGTCGCCAACGCCTGCGGGCGGTACGGCCAGACCTGCTGCTCAGCCACGCCGGTCACCGCCCACGGCCGGAATCGGAGGCTCGACCAGCAGGATCGACGGGACCCGGTCCGGCAGGGCCAGGCGCAGCAGGTTGTAGCCGATGCCGGCGATGCCGCTCATCAGGCCGGGAGTCTCCGCGCCGAGTGGAACGCCACACAGCCAGCCGTCCCGGTCGATGTAGTCCAGGATGCTGGCGGCCACAAGCTCGGCCTGTCGGGCGGCGTCCTCGTCGCCGCGGACCCGTGCGGCGGCCAGCAGGGCCTCGACGTTACCGAGGTCGCCGTGGCAGATGCTGTGGTTGCCGGTGCCGGTGATGACCTCGCCGGTCAGGCCGAAGCGCAGCATGCCGGTGCTGGCGTCGGAGAGGTCGCGGTCGAGCAGTTCGTGGTCGTCGACGTAGCCGGCCAGGTCGGCGCGGGCGAGCGCGATGCCGGGCCCGCCGTGGCACCAGGCGACCATGGAGTACCGCTCCGGCGTGGTGTCGCGCAGGTCGAGCCAGCACATGTGCTCCGGGTCGAAGGCCGAGCGTTCGTAGCGCATCGCTCCCTCGACCAGCGGTAGGTGGTCGCGGTTGCCGAGGGCGCGGTCCAACCTGGCCAGGGCGACAGCGATGCCGGACCCGCCGTGTGAGAAACCCGCCAGCGGCCGACTCGGATTCACCGCGCCCGCCCAGCCGATGCCGTCGCCGGCCGGCTCGGCCTTGTCCACCAGGATCCGGGCGAACGTGCGGGCCGCGTCGAGGACCGGCTCCGACGGCCGTGCCGCGTGCAGCGCCAGCAGCGCGAGGATCGCTCCGGCCGCGCCGCTGATCACGTCGTACGCCTCGTCCTGCGGCGCGAGGTGCAGCAGGACGGGAACGATGCGGCCGGCGGCGTCCAACAGGTCGTCGCGCTGCCACAGTGCGCCCAGGTGACTCAACGCGTACAGCGGTCCGCCCAGCTCGTTGAAGGCGCCGACTGTGAAGTTCTCCAGGCTCTCCGTCGGCGTCTCGTCGAGCAGGTCGATCTGACGTACCAACATGCCGGCGGCTACCTCCGCCGCGCTGCGGAAGCGCTGCTCGCCGCTGACCTCGCCGAGGTAGCCGAGGAACAGCGCGATCCCGGACAGCCCGCTGTAGAGGTCGATCCCGACCGGGCCGAGCTGCCAGATCTTGTCGGCCACCAGGGTGTGCCCGAGCCAGGCGATCGAGTCCTCGCCGGTGTCGGCCGACAGCAGCAGCCGATCGCCGGCGGCAACCGCGGCGGCGATGAACCGGTCCACGTCGGCTGGAACGGTGGCGGCGCTGACCTGGTACTCCGACCACTGCCCCTGACTCTCCACGCCCATCGTCAGCGCCGCGAGCGAGCTGCGCAGGATCCAGGTCTGCTGGGCCAGGTGCGTTTCGGAGAGGGCGTCGATGCGCTGCCGCGACCGCTCCAGACCGCTGGTGGGCAGCACCCCGGCGACCACCGAGCCGTCTCCGGCGACGAAGTCGTGCGAGGCGGGCGTCGTGCTGAAGAAGGGGATGTCGCCGCGACTGAGCTGCGCCTGCTCGGCGGTGGCGATACGGGCCTCGGCGCCGGGCCACTCCTCCTGCAACCAGAGGAAGCTGAAGAACCGCTCCCGGTCCAGCGCGTTGCGCAGCAGGTCGGGGTGGCGGCTCTCCTGCAACAGCTTGCCGTAGGTGCGGGTGGCGCGCAGGATCACGCGTACCTCGTCACCGGCGAACGCGGCCACCGGCCCGTCGGGTGCCAGCAACTCGTCGCGGTGGCGGTGCAGCAGCCGGTAGGTCTGCTCGAACCCGGCCATGATGTCGGCGCTGAAGTCGAGGGTGTGGTGTGGCGCGTCGCTCAGGCTGGGCAGGTTCTGCCCGCCGCCCATCTCGATCCGCTTGCGGACCAGGCGCATCTCGTCGGTGCCGGATTCCTCCCAGGTGGCGACCGGGGTGGGCGTGAGCTGCCCGGCGGTGCCGGCCAGGCCGCTGAAGTCGACGCCGCCGACGCCGTCGTCGTCCTGGTAGATGATGGGCCGGGGCAGGAGCCCGACCTCCAGGACCGACTCCCGCATCGTCCGGAACGACTCCGCCGAGACGCCGATCTGCTGGTCCGTCTGCTCGCCCTGCGGATGGAAGAGGGCTTCCAGGTCGACAAGCATCGGGTGCTCGCCGGCGGCGATGATGTTCTCCAGGTGGAAGTCGACGGCCGCGAGGCTGTGCAGCAGCGCCAGGTAGCTGCCCTGCCGGGTGTAGAAGCGGCGCAGCGCGTCGTGATCGGCGCACGGCCCGGCGGTGACGAACTCCGACCAGCCGTAGTCACCGCGGTCGAGCACCCACATGGTGCGCAGCGACGGTTGCGCGCCGCGCGCGTTGAGCCAGTCCAGCAGTTGCTGGAAGTGCAGCTCGACCTGCAGCCCTCGGGGCTTGTAGACAGCGCGGGCGCCGTTGGCGAAGCGGACGAACCCGACCGAGCGACCACCGCGGTGGGAGTCACCAGCGCCGAACGACACCTCCGTCACGCTGCCCAGCTCCGCCGGGTCGCCCAGTCTGGCGGTCAGCGCGGTGGCGTCGGCGGTGAGCCGCTGGGCGAACTCGATCCGGGCGTCCACCCAGTTGTCGATGAGGATTGTCGCGTCCCGGGCCAGCACCGGGTACTCCATCAGGACGTCGAGCGTGTACTTCGGGTCGCGTAGCCTCCGGGCGAAGTCCTGGAAGCGCTGCTGCGAGGTCTCCCCCTCCAACTGCCCCTGCAACCGCAGGACGTTGAGCTCCAGCACGAGCACCCGGCCGACCAGCAGGTTGATCGCCCCGTAGGGCGGCTCGCAGAGTTGGTCGGCGAGCAGGTCGGCATCCAGGTGTGGTCCCGGCGTACCCGCGCAGGCCGCGTGCACCGCCTCGCGTACCCGGCGGACGCCGTCGTCCACCAGCGGGCGCACCAGCTCGACGAACGCGGCGTGCGGGTGCGGCTCGTGGTGGTGGTCGTGGTCGTGGTCGTGGTCGTGCCCGTGGTGGTCGGCGTCAGCGCTCTCGCCCGGCCGGTGGTCGCGCCATGCGCGCTCGATGGTGCGCACGTAGTCCGGGATGTCGGCGAACCTGCTGCGGACCGTCTCCGGCGTCTCGCCGAGCACAGTGGCCAGCGTGGGCTCGTCGAGGTCGAGGGCGTCGAGCCAGCTCTCGAACAGGTCCGTGTCACCGGCGAAGACCGGTTCGTTCTTCCACCGATCAAGCCGGAGCCGTCCCCGGTCCTCGTCCACCGAGCCGGTCGGCGCCGCGCCGCCGAGCCTCTCCGGCAGGGAGTACGCCAGGTACCAGCAGGGGTTCGAAACGTCCACCGGGTCGTGGCCGGGCAGGTGCGACTGCGTCATCGGGGGTGCTCTCTCTCGCGCAGCGGTCGGGTCTCGCGGCCGGCGGTGCCCGGACACCTCAGGCGTCCGGGCACCGCCGGTCAAGCGGGTGGATCAGGCGGTGCACAGACCACAGGTCGACTGCGTCTGGCAGGTGCCACAGGTGGTTCCGCCGCACGTCGCGCCACAGGAACCGCACGGGGTCTCCCGGGCGGTGAAGCCGCCGCAGCAGCCGAGGGTCCACAGTCCCTCGGTGCGCGCGCCGGCGATGTGCGCGAGGACGTCGTCACCGAGCTCGACGACGCCGCAGGGGTGCTCCGGCAGCGCCGCCAACTGCTCGGCGGAAAGGCTCGCCCGGTACTCGGGGTCCTTCCAGGCTTGCACGATGTTCATTAAGGGCTCTCCTCAGGGAATTCGGGGTGTGCCGGCGAGGAAACGCGTCCGTGCGGGACGGTTCGGGTTCGCCGCCGAGGTGGTTCGGTCAGCCGCAGCAGCCGGCGGTGAACGCCGCGCAGGTGCCGTTGCAGAAGGTGCCGTTGAAGGAGAAGCAGCCGGCGGCCCCGGTGACCACGGTGATCGTGGGAGTCGGGGTCCACGTGCCGCCGTCGGCGCCGTCGAGCTCCTGGTCGTTCAGCTCGACGAAGCCGGCCGGGTTCGCCGGCAGGCTGGCCCGGTCCTCGGCGCTGAGGGACGCCCGGTAGACCGGGTCCTTCCACGCCCTGATGTAGTCCATGTGAAACTCCGATCTATAGGTGGTGAAGCGCGATACGTGGATGGACCTCCACGGGCGGAACCGTAGGACCGCGCTATGGCAGATCGATGGCACCGCGATGGTCGGTCGGCGGCTCCAGCAGCAGCACCGACGGCACACCCGCCGGGTCGGCCCAGCGCAGGAGCGCGTAGCCGATGCCGGCCAGGCCGCTCATCAGCCCCGGTGTCTCCACTCCCCGGGGCACGCCGCACCGCCAGTCACGATTCTCGATGTCCACGACGGCGGTCGCCGCGATCGCGGCGGCGCGCTGGGCCGCCTCGTCGTCCCCGAGGGCTCGGGCGGCGGCCAGCGCCGCCTCGGCGTTGCCGAGGTCCCCGTGACAGATCGAGTGGTTGTGCAGCAGGTTGCTCGGCTCCAGCGACGCCGTCAGCGCACGCCGCAGGTCGTCGCGCACCAGCGCGTCGTCGGTGGCGTAGCCCAGGAGTTCGGCGCGGGCCATCGCGACCCCGGCCGCGCCGTGGCACCAGGCGACCATGGAGTCGCCTTCCGGCGTGTCCGGGCGCAGGTCGCGCCAGTTGCCGGTCGCCTCGTCGTACGCGGTGCGTTCGTAGCGCAGCGCCGCGTCGACCGCGTCGCGATGCTCGTGCGTCCCGGTGTACCGGTCCCATCGGGCCAGGGCGGTCGCGATACCGGACGCGCCGTGGGAGAAGCCGGCCAGCGGCGTGTCCGCGTAGAGGGTGCCGGACCAGCCGACCCCGTCGCCGACCGGCCGTGCACCGCTGAGCGTGTGCCGGGCCAGCGTCCGGGCGCCGTCGAGCAGGCTGGGGTCCGCGGTGACCCGGTGCAGCGACAGCAGGGCCAGCAGCCCGCCGGCGCTGCCGTTGATGATGTCGTACTCGCGGCTTTCGGTGGCGTGCGTGACCATCGACGCGGCCAGGCCCACGGCGGTGTCGACCAGGTCGGCGCGGTCCAGGACAGCGGTGAGGTGGCTCAGGGCGTACACCGAACCGCCCAGATGGTCGAAGCCACCGACGCCCGCGGTCGCGGTCGGGCCGGCGAGCCAGCTCCGCGCCTCGCGGAGCATCATCGTGGCGGCCCGGTCGGCGGCCTGCCGGTAGACAGTGTCGCCGGTGACGTCCGCCAGCCGGGCGAGGAACAGGGCGATGCCACTGATGCCGTTGTAGAGGTCCATCGCGCTCGGGCCGAGCATCCACACCTTGTCGGCGATCAGGCTCAGGCCCAGCCAGCAGATCCGGTCGTCCTCGGTGAGCGCGGTCGCCAGCAACCGATCCCCGATGATGCGCGCCGCGTCGACGAAGCGTTCAGGTGCGACCGTCGCGGGGGCAACAGGCGAGTGCACGACAGTCGCGGGTACGACCAGCGGCGGCAGGACCACCGCGCCCGGGCGGCTCGCTGGACGCCACCGTGACGGGTCTCCCATGATCAGCGCGGTGAGCGAGGCTTCGATGATCCAACTCTGCTGGGCCAGGTGGTCTTCGGACATGCCCACCAGTCGGTCGCGGACCGCGTCCAGGCCGGTCTGGCGCAGTGCCCCCGGCACCGCGGTGCCGTCGCCGCCGGTGAGGTCCGTCGACGACGGTGTGGTCACGAAGATCGGCACGTCGCCGGCGTACATCTGGGCCAGTTCCGCGGCGATGAGGAGGTCGCGGTCCTCGCGGTCCTCGTGCCCGGCCCACAGGTTCTCGAAGTACCGGTCCCGGTCCAACGCGTCCCGCAGCAGGTCCGGGTGCTGCGCCTCGGCGAGCAGCCGGACGTACGACTCGGTGGCGCGCAGGACCACCCGCACCTCGTCGTGCGCGAACGCGGCCAACGGGCCGGACGGCCCCAGCAACTCGTCCCGGTGTCGCAGCAGGATCCGGTAGAGCGTGCGGTATCCGTCGCCGATCTCGGGCGCGAACTCCGTCACGTCCAGACGCTGCTCGCCGAGGGTGGGCAGGTTCCCCGAACCGGGCAGCGGGACCCGCCGCCGGTCCAGGCGCATCTCGTCGGTGCCGAACCCGTCCCAGACCGTGACCGGCCGGGCGGTCAACTGCCCACCGGCCCCGGACATCCCGCTCATGTCGAACTGGTTGACCTGGTTGCCCTCGGTCCAGAGCACGGGTGCCGGCAGCAGCCCCACAGTGACGACGGACCTGCTCATCAACCCGACCCCGACGCTCTGCAGGTAGCCCGCCTGGTCACCGATCGGCCGCTCCCACTGCCAGTTGTGCAGCATCGCCTCCAGATCGATGAGCATCGGGTGCTCACCGGAGGCGATCACATTCTCCTGATGGAAGTCCGTCGCGCCGAGGGCCTGCAACAGGGCCAGGAGCGCGCCCTGTCGCCGATGGAACCGGCCGAGGGCCTCGCGGTCGGCGCAGGGTCCACTCTCGACGAACTCGGTCCACCCGTACACCTCGCGGTCGACGACCCAGAACGTCCGCAGCGCGGGGTGCGCGCCACGCTCGTTGAGCCAGGCCAACAGGTGTTGGAAGTGGCAGTCGACCTGTAGGCGCCGGGGCTTGTACATCACCCGCGCGCCGGTCGCGAAGCGGACGACCGCCACCGAGCGACCGCCCCGATGGTTGTCCCCCGCCCCGAAGCTCACCTCGGCCAGGTCGCCGAGCGAGTCCGGCCCGCCGCACCGGTCGGACAGCTCCGCGTGGTCGGCGACGACGCGCTCGGCGAACTCCAGCCGGCTGGCCTCCCAGTTGTCGACGACCCGCACCAGATCCCGGGCCAGCACCGGATATTCGCGCAGCAGGCGCAACGCGTGCTGCGGCTGCTCCAACCGGTGCAGGAAGTCGTGGAAGCGCTCGTGCGGGCTGCTCCCGGACAGCTCGCCCCGGATCCGCAGCACGTTGAGTTCCAGCGCCATCGTCCGGGCCACCAGCATGTTGACGGTGTCGACCGGCCCCGGGCCCAACCGCGTGGTCAGCGCCTCGGCGGACAGGTGCGGGTGGCCGTCGACGATCGCCGCCACCCGCGCGCCCAACCGTTCGAGTGCGGCGGCGATCAGTGGCGCGACGAGCGCCGCGAATCCCGCGCTGTCATCGTGTCCGGCCGCGCCGTGGCCGGGTGCCACAGTGGCGGCCCGATGTCGCCGCGCGGCCTCGACCAGCCGCCGGGCGTAATCCGGTGCCGTGTCGAACCGGGCCCGAACGGTCTCGGGCTGCTCGCTCAGGACCCGGATCAGACCGGCCTCGTCGAGCCCGTGCTGGGTCAGCCGCTGCGGGATCAGGTCGGGCCGCCTCGCGTGCACCGGCTCGTCCAGCCACATCTTCAGCCGGATCCGGCCGAGATCCTCGTCGACGGGGCCGGTGGGCACCGCGCCGGTCAGCCGCTCCCGCAGGGAGTGACCCAGAAACCATCCGGCGTCCCCCGGCTGCACCGGGGCAAGGCCGTCGTCCATCTGCTCCGCCTCACCGCGCGGCATCGCCGCGCATCACGTGGTGGTGGCCGCCCGTGCCCGGGCGGGTCCTTCGGGAAAACGGCCCGACACCCAGGGCGGGCCCAGGTCGCCGCGCAACATCGAGGTGTACGCCGCGAGCAGCGCCGGGGTCGGCTCGACGCCCAACTCGGTCGCGAGGCGGGTACGGAAGGCGCCGAACACATCCATCGCCTCGCCCTGCCTGCCGGTCTGGTACAGGGCGGTCATCAGCATGATCGCCAGCCGTTCCCGCAGGGGATACTCCGCCTGCAAGGCGATGAGCGCGGGGATCGCCCGGTGGCAGTCGCCCAGCCGCAGGTGCAGTTCCAGCCGGTGTTCCAAACAGACGACGCGGCGTTCGAGCAGGTGTTGCCGACGGCTCTCCGCGTACGGACCGGTCAGGCCCGCCAACGGCTCGCCCGCCCAGCTCTGCTCGGCCTCGGCCAGTAGCGCTGCGGCCCCGGCGAGGTCGCCGGCCGTCTCGGCGGCAGCCGCCCGCTCAACCGCCTCGTCGAAGTCCGCGACGTCGGTGCGGGCCGACCCGAGACGCAGCCGGTAGCCGATCCGGGAACTGTCGATCGCGGGACCGTCGCTGCCGACGCACGCCGCCTGGAGCGTGCGCCGCAGCCGGTAGATGTACGGCGGGATCAGCTTCGTGCCGGTCGCCGGGGCCTGGCCGCCCCAGACTCCCTGCAGGATCGACGCCGGTGTGACAACGCGGTTCGCGTTGAACAGCAGGATCGCGAAGACCGCCTGTTGCCGGACGGGCCCGAGGTCGAGCCACTCTCTGCCGACCTCGGCGTGCAGCGGGCCGAGGGCGAGAAACCGTACCCGCGTCACGGCATCGCACCGCCCGCACCAGGACTCGTCATCGAGGTCTCCTCCCTACCGGCGGCCGGGGGACCGCACACAGGCGACGAGGCACGGCACCCACCCGGTCAGCTCTGAATCCGGCGGTGCCGCTGGATCGAAGATCATCGTGTCCAGGGGATGGTAGGACGGTCGGCGTACAACTCGCGTACATCGCCCGTACGAACAGCGCGCAGCGAGGAGCGGTGCTGCCGGTGAGTCATCAGGTGACTCACCGGCAGCACCGCGATCAGCAGGTCTTACGCGTGGACGTCGCTCACTCGGGCGGCTTGGCCCCCGACTGCTCGCTGACCATGTACGCCGCGTACCAGTCGGGCCAGTTGTCGTCATGCTCGCCGGTACGTTCCTCGTGCTCACCGTGCGCGGCCGCCGCGCGCCGAAGCGCGCTCGCCAGGTCGCTCGTGGAGCCGAACGACGTGAGGCCACCCTCGATGCGTCCGGGAAGCCTGGTCGTGATCTCCTGCATCAGCCAGGTGTTGCCGTCCGGGTCGCGCAGCGTGGCGCGCGAGAAGTAGCTGCGCCGCTGCGGGTCCGGCCCGTCGACCGGGCCGTCCGGGGTGACGTGGAAGACGTCGCCGACCTCGACACCGGCGGCGGCGAGTGTGTCGTGGGCAGCCTCGATGTCGGACACGATCAGGTACGCCATGGCCGAGCCGGGTGCCGCCGACGTGAGCCCGGGGCCGAACTGTACGGAACACGGGGAGCCGTGTGGCGTCAACTGGACGATGCCGGGCGGGGTCTGGTCGAGCCGCCACCCGAGCCGTTCGTAGAACGCCTTCGCCCGGTCGACATCCGAGACCGGGATGACGATCACCTCAAGCTTGACGTCCAGGCTCTCGATGCGCGACGTCGCAGTCGCCTCGCCCTGGGTCACTTTCGGGCTCATCGCCCCTCCCTTTCTGATCATGACGCTGCTGGATGCGTCAGTGCTCGGCGCCGGCCTCCCGGCATCAGCCCGGCGCCATCCTGGTGGCCCTGCGCACGCCCAACAGGGCGACCAGGGCGAGGAGGATGACGGCGACGGAGTACTCGTCGGCGGTCCTCGGCAGGCCGCCGGCGTAGACCACGAGGAAGCCGGCGATCACCGTGGGGAGACCGAAGCCGACGTAGCAGACGACGTAGAGCACTGACAGCACGCTGGCGCGTTGGTGTGCCTCGACCAGCGGCATGACCGTCTTGAGGCTGCCCTGGAAGCCGCTGCCGAAGCCGACGCCCCCGAGCGCGAGGCCGACGAAGAAGACCGGGATGGACTGCGCCATGACGGCCACCAATGTGACGATCATGCCCAGGATGAGCGCGACGATCCCGGTCAGGATCACGGTCCGCGCGGCGGTGTTGCGCTGGACCAGCACGGCGATCGACCCGAAGACGGCGAAGACGAAGAGGACCAGACCGCCGACCACGATCGACGTGTTCATGAGGCTGCGGATCAGCGCCGGGCCGAGCGCGCCGAAGAACCCGGCCAGCGCCCAGACCGCGAAGAGCACCGGGATGACGACCAGGACCGGTTGGCGCACCGAGCGGGGCAGCGTGATGTCCGGCCGCAGGCTGCCTCGGGCCCCGGCCATCGGGGTGACCGTCTCCGGCATCAGCGCGACCCCGACGGCCTGGATCAGCAGGATCACGAGCAGCACGACGTACACCAGTCGCGTCGGCGCGGGCAGGAACTGGATGAGTAGCGCCGAGAGCAGGGCGCCGCTTCCGGTTCCGATGCCGGGGGCGATCGAGTTCGCGAGCGTGCCCCGGGCCCGGTCGATGTCGAGCATGGCGGCGCCCACCGCGCCGGTGGCGGCACCGGCTGCCAGCCCCTGCACGAGGCGGGCGACCAGCAGGGCCGCAACGCCGTTGGCGACGATGAAGACGACAAGCGCGAGCATCTGCACAGCGATCGCGACGGCCAGCACCGGCCGCCGACCGACGTGGTCGGACAACCTGCCGAACGTGAGCAGCGACGCCAGCACCGCCAGGGCGTAGACGGCGAACACCACAGTGGTGGTGACCGGCGAGAAGTGCCAGCGTTCCTGGTACACACCGTAGAGCGGGGTCGGGGCCGCCGACGCGGCCAGGAACGACACCAGGACCGACGCCAGCAGCACCAGGGAGACCGTCGGTGTGAGTCGGGCCCGCCCCGCGATAGGCATGTCGGTGCTCCTCGGCTGCGTGGAAGGCGGTCAGCCCGGGGCGGTCCGCCGGCCCCGGGGGGCCACGGCGGCGTACCCGGTTGACGCCGGCACATGCCAGCTCAGCCCTCGGTGTCCGGGCCGGTCGCCGGGAGGCTCGCCACGCCGCGGGCCAGCGCGTCTCGGAAGTCGCGGTACCGGTCGGGGCCGAGCGTGTCGGCGAGTTTCTGCTCGATCAGGTGCACGAAGCCGTCGGAGGCCGCGATGAAGCGGAGACCCCGATCCGTCGGCACGATCAACTTTGCCCGGCGGTCGGCTGGGTCGGGCGTACGCCGGACGTAGCCCAGCCGTTCCAACTCGTCGAGGATCGCGCCCATCGTCTGCTTGTTGCGGCCGGCCAGCCGGGCCAGTTCGCCGGGGCGGGTGCCCTCGGCGTCCAGGTACGCGAGGACCGCGCCGTGGCGCGGCCGGACGTCGTCGAACCCCTGCTCCGCCGAGCGTCGGAAGATCTCCCGCTGGACACGCGCGGAGAGCTGCACGGCCAGGATCCCGAGGTCGGGGTCCTGCTCCTTCAGTGTGCTGCGCTTCATAATTTGGTCCAATCATTGGACTGTACAAGTTTTGGACTATATCGTCGGTGCCGGCGACCGGTGGTCCGACCTCGGTCCGCCTGACCGAGGAGGATGACCATGACCATTCTGATAACCGGGGCAAACGGCACCGTGTCGCGGGAGGTGCTGCGGGAGTTGGCCGGCAAGCAGCCGCTGCGCGCCCTCGTCCGGGACGCGTCGCGCACGCCAGGGCTCGATGGGGTCGAGTACGTCGTCGGCGACCTGGACCGCCCCACCACACTGACCGCCGCCTTCGAGGGCGTGACGACGCTCTGGCTGCTGATGCCGATGGGCCCACTGGCACCGAGCCAGAGCATGAACGCGGTGTGGGCGGCCCGGCAGGCCGGCGTCCGGCACGTCGTCCGGCTCTCCGCGATCGGCGCCGCGCACGACGCGCCCACCCGCAACGGCCGCCTGCACGCGCTCTCCGACGCGGAGCTACAGGAGTCCGGTATCCCCTGGACCATCCTGCGACCGAGTCACTTCATGCAGAACCTGCTCGGCGCCAAGGCCGGTGAGCACCTCTACGGTCTCTTCGGTGACGCGCGGGTCGGCCTGATCGACGCCCGGGACATCGCCGCCACAGGGGCAGCGATTCTCGCCGCGCCGGAGCAGCACCAGGGCAAGATCTACACTCCCACCGGCCCGGAGAGCATCACTCTCGACCAGGCGGCCGACGAGATCGCCCGCACCCTCGGCGAGCCGGTGCGCTACGTGCCGCAGAGCCCGGAGCAGGCACGCGACGGCCTGCTCCAGGCCGGCCTCGACCAGTGGTCGGCCGAGGTCCTCGCCGAGTACCGGGTCGCCTACGGTTCCGGGTGGGGCGACTTCACCAACGACCACGTCGAGCGGATCGTCGGCCGGCAGCCGCGGAGCTTCGCCGAGTTCGTTCGCGATCACCGCGAGCACTTCGCCAGCGTCTGATCCGTCGACAGCTCGGCACGGTGCCCTCCGGCGCGATTCCACCGGAGGGCACCGCCGTGCGTGCCCGGCCGGTTCCCCTACAGCTCGGGGTGGCCGAAGAGCCCCGGCAGCCCGCCGGTGTGCACAAAGACGACCCGGTCGCCGTGCGGAAAGCTGCCGGCCAGAAGCGCCGCCATCGCCCGACCGGTGTACGTCGGATCCAGGAAGACCCCCTCCGTACGCGCGGTCACCTCCAGCGCCGTCCGGACGGCGTCGGTCAGCGTGCGGTATCCCGCACCCACCTGGGTGCCGTCGATCCGCAGCGCGTCCGGTTCGACCTCGTCGGCGAGCAGCCCGGCGACAGTCGCCCGTGGGTCGGGCACGGCGCCGACATCCACGCCGATCACCCGCTGCGCGCCCAACTCCCGCACCAGGCCGGCCATCGTCCCGCCGGAACCGAGCGCCGCCACCACCTCGACCCCGTCGGCGTCAGGCAACTGGGCCCGCAACTCCCGACCGCAGTCCACATAGCCCTGGATCGACGCGGGTGAGGTGCCGCCGAACGGGATGACGTACGCCGATCGTCGCTCCGCCTCGACCGCCACCACCTCGGCGAGCGGACTGTCTCCGGCCCAGACGATCTCCGCGCCGGCGAGCCCGTCGAGCAGCAGGTTGCCTCGTCGACGCTCCGGGGGCGGGCCGGCGAGCACCAGCACACAGGAGAGGCCAAGCCGCGCGGCAGCGGCAGCGGTGAGCCGGGCGTGGTTGCTCTGCGGCGCCCCCGAGGTGATCAGCGTGGTGGCGCCGTCGGCGATCGCCTGCGCGCAGGTGTACCGGAGCTTGCGGATCTTGTTGCCGCCCCCGCCGAGGCCGTTGAGATCGTCGCGCTTGAACCAGAGCTCGGCCAGCCCCAGCCGGGCGGCGAGCCGGGGTGCGGCCTCCAGCGGCGTCGGCCAGGTACCGAGGGGAACGGGTGTGATCATCCGTGCAGCTAAACACTCCCCGGCCGCGCACGCAGCTTCCTGGCCGTGGGCGCTCTTCCGAGGGCTAGGCCCGGCGTGCTGCTGCCCGGGGCAGCGGACCGACGTCCGAGTGGCGACCGGAACGCAGCGCCGCGTGCCGCTGCCCGGGACCCGCTCCGTCGCGGGCGGCGAGCGCGTCGGCCACCGCTCCGGTGGCGAACGCGTAGATGGACTTGTGCAACACGTCGATGGCGAGTTCGGGGCGGGGCCAGGTCAGTGGGGGCGCCCCCACGCCGGTGGCGTTCTCCAGGATCTGGTCGTTGGTCAGGCGCACCGCCGTGAACATCGTCGAAGCCCAGGTGCCCCGCAGCCCGGCCTGCGCCATGACACTGCGCAGCACGCCGACCAGCGCGCCCTGGCCGTAGTGCATCGCCAGGTTCTGCCAGCGGGGCTGCTGCCCTGAGGATTCCGGCAGGCCGGTCAGCCTGACCAGAACCCGGGCCGGCACGTAGGAGTCGGGCCGACCGGTCAGCCGCTGTTCGATCTTCTCGGCGGCTGTCATCACCGCAGCCCCGGCCAGGCCCGCCACCAGCCCCTGCCACACCGCTCGCTTCAGCATGGTTCAGCCCTACCCACGGCCCAGGCACCCACACCCCCGAATCTCAAGACCCTTGGGAGGTTCCCACTGCCTGGCCGACCAGGGCCTCCGCTACCTCGCGCACCTTTCGGTTGGTGTCCTGGGAGATCTTCGACAGCAGCGCGAACGCCTCCTCCGACGAGCACCGCCGGCTGCCCATGATGATCCCCTTGGCCTGCTCGATCACGGCTCGATTCCGCATCGCCTCCTGCATCTGCGCGGCCAGCGTGGCGGCGTTCTCGTACAGGTGCGCGTTGGCCAGTGCCACCGCCGCATAGGCGGCGAAGCCCTCCGCACTGGCGATCGAGGACGGATCGAACGCGTTCGGCGAATCGCTGTAGACGTTGAGCGCGCCGACAACCGAGCCCTGGATGGGAAGCCCGATGGAGAGGGAACTCTGCACGCCGGCGGCGCGAGCCCTCTCCGCCCATGCTGGCCAGCGCTCTTCGGTGTCCATGTCCGGCACGGAGATGGTGTCACCACTGGCGGAGGCATCCAGGCAGGGGCCCCGGTGCTGCTCGTACTGCCACTCGTCCAGCTGACGGGCCAACTCGCCGGTGAATGCCCCGGTCCAACCGACCCGACCCCGCACCAGGGTGACAGTCACCTCTCTCGTCCCGGCAATGCTTCCCTTGGCGAGTTCGGCGATCCGGAGCAGCATGTCGTCCAGGCTGATCTCGTCGAGCCTGACCCGGCCCAGCTCGGCCAACGCGTCGGCGGGATCCATCCTCGGCTGCGTCATCGCAGCGTCCTACCCCCTGAATCAGCCGCTCACACCCTGCCGAGGGTTTGGCGGCCCGCGTTCCCACAGATCAGCTTCAGCGGGTCGGGGCCGCGTGTGGCGGGCCAGCGCTCGGACGCCTACGCCGCGCGGGCTGACCCCCGGTAGCGTCGACGGTCATGGCCACCAACGTCGACGTGCGTCGGGAACTCGCCAGCCTCGCCGATCCACGTCGAGCCGAGGCGTCGAGCCGGTTCCTCCGGATGGTCCCCGGTGGGTACGGCGAGGGCGACCGGGCCCTCGGTGTCTCCGTGCCGGACCAGCGCACCGTGGCCGCCCGGTTCTGGCGCGACCTCTCGCTGGCCGAGACGACGAAGCTGCTCACCGACGGCGCGCACGAGGAGCGGTTGACCGCGCTGTTCATCCTGGTACGGAAGTTCGCCCGGGGCGACGAGCAGGAGCGGGGTCTTATCTTCGACATCGTCCTGGCCAACACCGACCGCATCGACAACTGGGACCTGGTGGACTCGTCCGCGCCGTACATCGTCGGCCCCTGGCTACTCGACAGGGACCGGAGCGTCTTGGACCGGTTGGCCGATTCGAGCCTCGTGTGGGAGCGGCGCATCGCCATCATGGCGACCTTCGCCTTCATCAGGGCCGGTGACTTCGCGTGGACCTTCCGACTCGGCGACCGGCTCCTGCACGACCCGCACGACCTCGTCCGCAAGGCGGTGGGCTGGATGCTGCGCGAGGTGGGCAACCGGGACAGGGCTGCGGAGGAGGAGTTCCTCGCCCGCCGCTACCGGGTCATGCCACGGGTCATGCTGCGGTACGCGGTCGAGAAGTTCGAACCGCAGCGTCGCCACGACTACCTGTCCGGCGCCGTCTGATCGACCGGCCCGGCCGGTGGGATGGGGAAGTTCCGGTTGAAGACGTTGTCCGGGTCGTAGCTGGCCTTGATGGCACGCAGCCGACCGAGGGTGGGCTCGGGCCAGGCGTCCGGCAGTCGAGCCGGATCGGTGTCGCTCTCGAAGCTGAGATACAGGCCGTCGAGGTGCGGGTACAGCTCGGCCCACAGTTTGTCGAGTTGGGGCCGGCGGTCCGGGACCGTGGCGGCGAGTACCGAGAAGTTCTGCTTCCGGTGCGGGTAGGCGGTCGCGTCGCGGGCGACGTCGTTGACCGCCCCACCGACGGATCGAAACTGCATGATCATCACATCGCCGGAATGGATCATGTTTTCCATCAGGTCGGCCGCCTGCGGGGTGACGTGGTGCAACAGACCGCTGCGGGTGTCCCTCAGCCCCTGCCCCCGATGCTGGTTGCCCGGCGGCACGACGATCGCCGGGTACGGCACGAGCTGGGCCTGCTGGTCGAGGATCGGCCCGATCTCCAGGAACGGGCTCAGGGCGGACTGCGCCGCCTCGACGTCGTCACCGGCGTAGACGAGGGTGACGTGGGCGGCCGGGGGGTTGCCACGGCGGCCGGGAAAGAGGGAGAGGAAGCTCGTCAGCTCCCGTGGCGCGTCCTCGACCAGTTGGCCCCACCGGCGCAGCAGTCCGGCGGTGTCCGTCGCGTCCGCGACGAGCTGGGCGTGGACGACCGTGTCGACCTCGTACGCCTCCAGCTCCAGCGCGGTGACCACACCGAAGTTTCCCCCGGCGCCGCGGATGGCCCAGAACAGGTCGGGGTGATGCTCGTCGTCGGCGCGGAGCAGACGGCCGTCCGCGGTGACGATCTCGGCGGCGACGACGTGGTCGATGGTCAGGCCGTGCTTGCGCGCCAAGTACCCGACGCCAGCGGTGGTGGCGAGACCACCGACGCCCACGTCTCCGTAGTCGCCCGAGCTCATGGCCAGGCCGTACGGGGCCAGCGTCTGGGCCACGTCGCCCCACCGGGCACCCGGCTCCAGGCGCACTCGTCGGGTCGCCCGGTCGAGAACCTCGACCTTGTTCATCCTCGACATGTCGATGACGACTCCCCCGTCGTTCGTCGACCGGCCGCTGATGCCGTGCCCGCCGCTGCGCACCGACAGCGGGACATCCTGCGTCCGGGCGTACGACACGGCGTCGATCACCTCGGCGGCGTTGCGCGGACGGATCACCAGGGCCGGCGAGCCGTGCCAGCTGTAGGTGTGGCGTACCCGCTCGTACTCCTGGTCACCGGGCTCGACGGACCTGGCGGCCAGCGACGGCGGCAGCGCGTCGTAGTCGAGGCCGGGGTGCCGCTCGGCCAGCGCGACGGTAGTGCGGACCGGCCCGCTGCCGACCTCACCCCCGGCGCGCTCCCTGGCGACGGCCTCCCGCAGCGCGGGGGCGATCTCCTGCCCGAGGGTCTGGATGAGGCGTGGGTCGTCGCGCCCGATCAGGAACGTGCTGAATCCCTCCTCGATGACCAGCGGAAGGAGTTGGTCGACCCACTGCTCCACGGGCCCCTGGAGGAAGCCGCGGCTGCGCGACGAGACATCGACAGTGAACAGGTTGAGCAGCCGCCGGATCTCCCGGGGCTCGCGGCCCGCGGCGATGGCCGCGTCGTCGATGAGCCGGTTGGCGGTCACCCGGTCCGGAGATCGCAGGTATTCGAGCGTCGGCAGCCAGCCGTTGGCCTTCTGGCCGGTCAGTGCCAGCATCTTCGGCTGGTACGCGCCGAGCCAGATGTCGATGTCGTGTGCCGGCTTCGGGCCGCGCTGCATGCCGGGCACGGGGTAGTACTCCCCGTCCAGCCGCAGCGGCCCGGTGGCGGTGTCGTCCCAGACGCCGCGCAGGACGTCGATCGCCTCCCGCAGCGCCGCGACTCCCTGCCCCGCTGTCAGCCGACGTGCCCCCATGCCCGCGATACCGTCCCAGAACGCGCCGGCGCCGAGGCCCAGTTCGAATCGGCCGTGCGACAACCGGTCCAGGCTCGCCGCGGCCCGGGCCAGCACGGCCGGCGGGCGCAGCGGCAGGCTGAGGACGTTCCCGGAGATCCGGAGCCGCTCCGTGCGGGCGGCGACCCAACTCAGCAGGGTCCAGGTGTCGAGGAACTCCGCGTTGTACGGGTGGTCCTGGAAGGTGACCAGGTCCAGTCCCGCGGCCTCGGTCAACTCGGCCAGCGCTACCACCTGATCCGGGTCGTGCACGCTGGGTGTCAGGAACGACCCAAACCGGAGTTCGTGCCCGTAGTCCGACATTGCTTCCCCATCCACGCGATCGTTTGATCAACTTATCATGTTTAAAATCTATCGTTTGTTGAACAACCTATCTTCGCCGCCAATCATTCCTGGGTGCGGTGATGTCGGATGATGATCAACGCGCCGGCCACTAGCATCGGGACATGTCCGCGAGCGATCCGTGCGAGCTGCCGGCCGACCGCAAGCGCGGTTCGAACTTCGGTTGGTCGCTGGGCATGGTGCTGCGCAACTGGCACGAGCGCGTCGAGGAGCTGCTGAAGGACCTGCCGCACGGCAGTCGCGGCTATCACATCCTGGCCGTCGTCGTGCACGAAGAGGTGCCCACGCAGGCCGCCCTGGCCGCTCGTCTGGCCATCGACCGCAGCGTGCTGACCTACGTCATCGACGACCTGGCGAACGCCGGTCTCATCGAGCGCAGGCCCGACCCCCAGGACCGGCGGGCCCGACGGGTGGTGGCCACCGAACGCGGACGCCAGACGCTCGCCGAGGCCGAGCGGCGGGTCGCCCACGCCGAGGACCACGTGCTGGGTGGGTTACCCGAGGAGCAGCGCGAGGTCTTTCGCGACCTCGCCGCCCGGGCCGCCGAAGCGATCCATGCCGCCGCACCCGCCACGGACCCCTGCGTGGCGGTGCGGAGCGTCCTTCCTCCCACCGACCAGTCCGGCTGACCGTCAGTGCCGGGCGGCGGCGTAGCCACCAGGGACGCCCCACCCCGGCGCCGACCGCCGCCGCACGACAGCGTCAGCGCTTGCGGCCCAACCCGCCGAAGGCGTCGATGTCGGCCGGCGTGTCGACCGCGTCGTCCGGTCGCCACTGCGGGCACGGTACGACGCCGGGCTCGACCAGCTCCAGACCGTCGAAGAAGCCGGCGATCTCGCTGGGAGAGCGCAGGGTGTACGGAGTCGCGCCGCTGTCGTTGTAGTCGTCCTGCGCCTGCTGTATCTCGGCGCTGATCAGGCTCGTGCCGTCGTTCAGCGAGAGGTAACTGCCGCTCGGCAGCGCCGTCACCAACTGCCGGGTGATCGAGCGGGCCGCCTCGTAGTCGGGCACGTGGCCCATGACGCCACTGAGGATGAGGCCGATCGGCTGCGTGAAGTCGAGCGTCTGACCGGCCTCGGCGATGACCGCGGCCGGATCGTGCAGGTCGCCGTCGATGTAGGCGGTCCTGCCCTCGGGCGTGCCCACCAGCAACGCGCGCGCGTGCACCAGCACCAGCGGGTCGCTGTCGACGTAGACGATCCGCGCGTCCGGGGCGATCCGTTGGGCCACCTCGTGCGTGTTGTTGGCGGTCGGCAGCCCGGTGCCGACGTCGAGGAACTGGCGGATGCCCGCGTCGGCGGCGAGGAACATGATCGAGCGAACCAGGAACTGCCGAGAGGCGCGGGCCACATCGACGACGCCGGGGAAGACCTGGCGGTACTGGTCCCCGGCCTCGCGGTCCACGGCGAAGTTGTCCTTGCCACCGAGCCAGTAGTTCCAGATCCGCGCCGAATGCGGCACCGACGTGTCGATCTTCTGCTGCACGTCGGCCTCACCAGCCTCGGGCCGGCCGGTCGTCGGCGATTCCATGGTCACGACGAAACCCCCATGTCGAACGCGTACGCGACGTCGTCGCGGGACGGCCCAGTCGAGGAAGTGGCCACCCGTGACCGTGCCACGGTATAGAAGGCCGAGGATTCGCACCACACCCGGTCGCTCCACAGCAGACCCGACCCGGCTGATCCCTCGCGCGAGGGAGTGACGTCCCCTGTCAGCGGGGCCTGCCCACCCTGGGACGACGGCAGGATCGGTCCATGACGACATCGACACGAATCGTCGGGCGGAGCGTCCATGGCCTGACGTACGCAGTGCTCGGCTGGGCCGTGGCATACGGGGGCGTGCGTCTGGCCTGGACGGTCGGCGAGGCTCCGGAGTTCGGGCGGCTCGGGCTGGACCTGCTCGGCTTCACCGGCTGGTGGTCCGTCGCGTTGTGTGCGGCCGCGGGCGGGCTGGCGGTTGCCCTGGACCAGGTGGCGACCTGGCGACCGGCGATCGCGGGGCTCGCCTGGACGGTCGCCGGAGCGCTGGTCGCGGCAGCCGCGATCCTGCTGCCGGAGTTGGTGGGCTTCCTGCTGTTCACCGTCGGCCCGTTCTTCGACCCGCTGGCGTTCGTCAGCCGGCTGGCCTGTGTCACCGGAGCGGTACTGCTCGCCCTGAGCACCGCGCGTTATCAGCGGCGCACCCGTGGCGACTGCCCAGCCTGCTGCCGGACGGTCCGACCGGGTACGCGGCGCTCGGCACCCGCGCGGTGGGCGCGCTGGGCGGCGTGGGCCGCTGTGGGCGGTCTCGTGACCCGCTTCGCGGCCCAGTTCGTGGTGGGGTTCGACCGCGTCGACCAGAGCGCCTCGCTGCTCGGGCTGGAGATCGGCCTGGTGCTGGCCGGAGTGCTGTTGCCACTGGCGCTGGTGTACCACTGGGGTGAGGTCTGGCCGGGGTGGGTTCCGCTGCTCGCCGGGCGCACCATTGCTCGCCTGCTGCTACTGGTGCCCGGCTTCGGGCTCGGCGCGGGCATCGTGGCCTACTTCGGCATGGGGATGGTGCAGGTGACGTCGGGCTCGCACAGCGAGTTCTCCGACGCGTTCCTGTGGGTGGCGATGTCGGCGTACCTCGTCATGGGGGTGGGCCTGGTGATCGCGTCCACGGACTACCACCTGCGCACTCGCAGGCAGTGCGGTGCCTGTGGCCGGTGACGGCACCATCGCACCCGGGCCGATTGCATTGACAGGAATCGTTGGACGAATTAGCTTTCTGGAATCGACACCTGGGAGCGCTCCCAATTCTTCGCCGCCCACACCATCGCTGAATCTCGCCCGCAGACGAGCCCTCCCGAGGCGTGGAAGCCACCACCACTTTCAGGAGGAGTTTCATGAGAAAGAGAAGAGTGACCAACGCCGCCCTGGTATCGGCCGGCGCCGTCCTGCTGGCCTCGGCAGCGGTCGCCGTGGCGATGCCAGCGGGGGCCGCAGCCGCCGGCTGTTCGGTCACGTACAGCGTGTCGTCGCAGTGGCAGGGCGGCTTCGGCGCCAACGTCGCCATCACCAATCTCGGTGACGCGGTGACGAGTTGGACCCTGACCTGGAACTACAACGCCGGACAGACCGTCACGCAGGCGTGGAACACGACGCTGACGCAGAGCGGCACCGCCGTCACCGCCAAGAACGTCAGCTACAACGGGGCCATCCCGACCAACGGGACCGTCTCGTTCGGCTTCAACGGCTCGTGGACCGGCAGCAACCCCGATCCGACGACCTTCGCGTTGAACGGGGTGGGCTGCACCGGTGGCACCGAGCCGACCCCACCGCCGACCGACCCACCGCCGACGGACCCGCCGCCGACCGGGCCGGCGGACATCACCGTGAACAGCGCGACCAAATACCAGACGGTCGACGGGTTCGGGGCCGCGCATTCCATCTGGGGTAGCGCCTGGTCGACGGCGGACACGCAGACGCTGGTCGGGATGGGCGCCAACCAGTTGGGGCTCTCCATAGTGCGGACCGGCCTGTCGCCGGAATCCAGCGAGTGGGCGACGCACGTGAACTCGTTGAAGACGGCGAAGTCGTACGGGTCCAACGTGAAGATCCTCGCCTCACCGTGGACCGCGCCGGCGGCGTGGAAGACCAACAACAGCCGGGTCAACGGCGGCAAGCTGAGGACCGACTACTACGACGACTACGCCAACCACCTGAACAGCTACGTGCAGTACATGCGCGGCCAGGGCGTACCCATCGACGTCACGTCGGTGCAGAACGAGCCGGACTGGCACCCGGACTACGACTCGATGGACTGGAGCGGCACCGAGCTGCGCACCTTCGTGCGCGACCAGGGCACCAAGGTGCAGAACACCAAGCTGATGGTGGCCGAGGCGGTGAACATGAACTACAACTTCACCGACCCGACCCTCAACGACGCGACCGCCCGCAACAACATCGGCTACGTCGGCGGGCACCTGTACGGCACCGAGGAGTCGGGCCGACTGCGGCCGTACTCGCTGGCGCAGCAACACAACAAGCCGGTGTGGATGACCGAGTGGAACCTGCACGCCGCCGACGGTGGCGGCTCCAACATCTGGGGCAACCCCGCCAACGCGGCGGTCTGGAACGAGACCCTCGACGACATCATGCGCACGGTGCACAAGTCGATGGAGGCCAACTGGAACGCCTACATCTGGTGGTACGGCAAGCGCTACTACTCCTTCATCGGTGACGGCGAGTCGGCGTTCGGGACCGTCGCGGGCGCTCCGCTCAAGCGCGGGTACGCCTTCTCGCAGTACGCCAAGTACGTCCGCCCCGGCTACCAGCGGGTCGCCCTGTCGAAGAGCTCGAAGGCCTCGCCGCTGGAGGTGACGGCCTACCAGGGGGACGGGAAGATCACTCTGGTGATCCTCAACCGCTCGAACAGCGCGGTCAACAGCGCCGTGATCCAGGCCCCGCAGAACGTCAGCCGAGCCGAGCACTACCTCACCTCGCAGAACGCCAACGCGGCCAGCCAGCCGACCAGCGTGAACGGCGGTCAGGCCACCATCAACGTCGGCGCCCGCAGCATCTCGACGCTCGTCTTCACCCTCTGAACACCTCTGCACCCGAACACCGTCGACGTCGCGGGAGCCCCGGCCACACGCCGGGGCTCCTGCCCGTCGGCGGGCAGCCGGTCCAGATCGTCGGCTGTTCAGGTGGCGGTCGGCGCCGCCGTGCTCTGCCGCACCACGAGCTTGGGGACGACCAGCGGCAGACGCTGCGGCACCGTGTCGTCGATGGCCTGGGTGACGGCGGTGATGGCACGCCGACCGACAGCGTCGAAATCCTGCTGGATCGTCGTCAGCGGCGGGATGAGGAAGGGCGCCTCGGGGACATCGTCGAATCCGACGACGGAGACGTCGTGTGGCACCCGCCGCCCCCGCTCGTGCAACGCGCGCAGCACGCCGATGGCCATCTGGTCGTTGGCGGCGAACACCGCAGTGGTTGCGCGCATCGCACCGATCCGCAGCCCGGCGGCGTAGCCGCTGTGCGCTCTCCAGTCACCCTCGACCGGCTCCGGCGGGCGTAGGCCCGCGGCACTCATCGCCTGACGCCAACCTTCGAGCCGAGCGCGGGCCTCCGCCCAGTTGAGCGGACCGCTCACATGCACGATCTCTCGATGCCCGAGGTCGAGGAGGTGCTCGGTGGCCATCCGGGCGCCGAGCACCTGGTCGACGCCGACTGTCACGCTGGCCCGGGACAGATCGCCCTCCACGACGACGAAGGGAACACCCGAGCGCGTCATCCGCACCACCTCGAGGGCCTCGTCGTTGCCGGCGATCATCACGACGCCCTCCACGCCGACGCGCATGAGGTGTTCGGTGGCGTCGCTGAGCGCCCGCACCGTCACCTCGGAGAGGCTCACCGAGGTGGCGAAGTAGCCGGCCGCGCGGGCGGCGTCCTCGACGCTGCGATGGATGCTCGTCGGGCCGAACAGCGTCCTGGCCGTGCCGATGATGCCGATCATCCCGGACCGTCCGCGCACCAGCGCGCGGGCGGCCGTGTTGGGACGGTAGTCGAGCCGTCGGATGGCCTCGAGGACCCGCTCCCGCGTCTCGCGCCTGATGCTGGGTGCCCCGTTGATGACCCGGGACACCGTCTGGTGTGACACGCCCGCCAGGCGAGCGACGTCGGCCATGACCGGGGGCCGGTCGGCCGCTGTCACAGCGGCCTTTGCGTGAACTCGCACTGGCGGGCCGTCCGTTCTTCCATGGAATCAGTTCCTCGTGGGCCTCGTCCGTTCGTGGCCGTCAGTGTGAGTGACGGGGCACCGCGCTGCCGCTGCCACCGACGAGGAAGTCGAGGTCCGCGCCGCTGTCAGCCTGCAGGACGTGCTCGCTGTAGAGCCGTACCCAGCCCCGGTCGGCCACCGGCTTCGGAGGCTGCCAGGTGGTGCGCCGTTGGGCCAGTTCGGCGTCGTCGACGAGGAGTTCCAGGCGGCGCGTCGAGACGTCGACGGAGACCAGGTCACCGGTGCGAACCAGCGCGAGCGGGCCACCCACTGACGCTTCCGGTGCCACGTGCAGGATGCAGGTGCCGTAGCCGGTGCCGCTCATCCGAGCGTCGGAGATCCGCACCATGTCCGTGATGCCGTCCGCGAGCAACCGTCGGGGCATGGGCACGTTGCCCACCTCCGGGAAGCCGGGGTAGCCCCGTGGTCCGGCGTTGCGGACGACGATCACCGTGTCGGGGGTGACGTCGAGGTCCGGGTCGTCGGCGGCGACGACGTACTCCTCGATCCGGTCGAAGACGAGCGCCGGGCCGGTGTGAGTGAGGAGGTGGGCGGAGGCGGCGGAGACCTTCAGCACCGCCCCGGACGGCGCGAGCGAACCGCGCAGCACCACGGTGCCCGAGCCGGCGGGCTGGAACGGCTCCTCCATGCTGCCGATCACGTCCCGGTTCCAGCACTGGGCGCCGTCGACGTTCTCCGCCACGCTCCTGCCGCTGACGGTGATGTGGTCCATGTGCAGCAGCGGGGCGAGTTCCTTCATCACCACCGGGAGGCCGCCGGCGTAGAAGAAGTCCTCCATCAGGTACGTCCCGGACGGCATGAGGTTGACGAGCATGGGCACGTCGGCGGTGAGGGTGTCGAAGTCCTCCAGCGACAGGGGGACGCCGAGGCGTCCGGCGATCGCGAGCAGATGTACGACGGCGTTGGTGGAGCCACCGATTGCGGCGTTGACCCGGACGGCGTTCTCGAACGCCTTCCTGGTCAGCACCGAGGACAACCGCTGGTCCTGTTCGACCATGGCGACGATGCGGCGTCCGGCGCCGTGCGCGAGCGCGTACCGCCGGGAGTCGACCGCCGGGACGGCGGCCGACCCCGGCAGCTGCACACCCAGCGCCTCGGTCACACAGGCCATCGTGGACGCCGTACCCATTGTCATGCAGTGGCCTCGGCTGCGGGACATGCCGACCTCCGCCTCGGAGCAGTCGGCCGCGGTCATCCGACCGGCCCGCATCTCCTCGGTGAAGCGCCAGACGACAGTGCCCGAGCCGATGTCCTGGCCGCGGAACTTGCCGTTGAGCATCGGGCCGCCGGTCAGCATCAGGGTCGGCAGGTCGACGCTCGCCGCTCCCATCAGCAGGCCGGGGGTGGTCTTGTCACAGCCGGACAGCAGCACCACCCCGTCGAGCGGGTTGGCGCGGACCGACTCCTCCAACTCCATTGCCAGCAGGTTGCGGTAGAGCATGGTCGTGGGTCGCATCAGCGGCTCGCCCAGGCTCATCGCCGGGAACTCCAGCGGCAGGCCCCCGCTCTCCCACACGCCCCGCTTCACCGACTCGGCGAGGTCGCGCAGGTGCGCGTTGCAGGGTGTCAGCTCCGACCAGGTGGTGGCGATGCCGATCACCGGGCGACCGTCGAAGACGTCGTCCGCGAAACCCTGGTTGCGCATCCAGGACCGATGGATGAACCCGTTGCGGCCTTCCGCACCGAACCACTCCCCGCTGCGCAGCGGTCGATTCGTCGTCGACATCAGCACACCTCTCTGTCATCCGTCCGGCCGCGTGCGCGGCGATCAATCGCGTGTGGTGGGTTGGCTGGTGGCGTTAGCGCGGCCTACCGCAGCCCTCCGACGGAGAGGCCGCCGCGCCAGTGTCGTTGCAGGCTGAAGAACGCGATGATCAGTGGGATCACGGACACCAGGGAGCCCAGGATGATGAGGCTCCACAGCGAGGTGGTTCCCGCGTTGTTCGCGGACGCGATTCCCTGCCAGAGGCCAAGACCGACGGTGACCGGGAAGAGCCGGTTGTCGGAGAGCATGGCCAGCGGCAGGAAATAGTTGTTCCAGGACGCCACGGCCGACAGGAGCAGCACGGTGACCACCGCGGGACGCATCAGCGGGAGGGCGATCTGAAGGAACGTCCGCACCTCTCCCGCACCGTCGACCCGCGCCGCGTCCAGGAGTTCGTCGGGCACCGCGTCGCGCGCGTACACGTGCATCAGGTAGACGCCGAACGGGTTGAGCAGCGACGGGAGGATCACCGCCCAGACCGTGTTCGTCAGGCCGAGCCGGGAGAACATGATGAAGGTCGGGATGACCAGAGCGGTGGCGGGCACCATCAACGCGCCGAGCACGATGGCGAAGCTGAAGCGTCGGGCGGCGAATCGGTACTTGGCGAACCCGTAGCCGGCCATGACCGCCAGGACGGTGGCGCCGACGCCGCCGGCGATGGCGTAGAGCGTGGAGTTGAGCATCCACCGCAGGTAGATGCCACCGTCGTAGGTGAAGAGCTGCCGCAGGTTCCCGATGTAGTCGATCTGGTCGGTGAACCAGAGGGTGTTGCCGCCGCCGAACAGGCCGGGTGCGTCCTTGGAGCTGTTGACGATGACCCACCAGAACGGCACGAGGAAGTAGATCACCAGGAAGCCGAGGAGGATCTGAAGCGGGAGATAGCGCTGCGGTCGGCGGGCGCCGGCGCGGACGCTGGTGTGGTCGGTCATCAGAGGAAGCTCCTCCGCTTGCGGGTGAAGAACAGGAAGGCGTACACGCAGATGAACACGAGCCCGCCGAGGGCGAAGGAGATCGCGGACCCGTAGTTGAAGTTGGCGAGCGAGAACGCCTGTTGGTACGCGTACATGTTCGGGGTGAAGTCCGAGCCGATCGTGCCCGCGGCGAGGTATCGCAGGATCTGCGGTTCGTTGAAGAACTGCAGGGTGCCGATGAGCGAGAAGACCAGGATGAGGATCAGGGCGGGCGCGATCAGCGGGATCTTGATCCGCGTCGCGATCTGCCACCGCCCGGCGCCGTCCATCCGGGCCGCCTCGTAGAGCGTCGGGTCGACGCCCTGCAACGCCGCGTACAGGATGATCATGTAGTAGCCGGCCCACTGCCAGGTGACGACGTTGAGTAGCCCGTAGAAGATCAGGTCACTGCTCAGGAAGTCGGGTGCGGTGGCGCCGAACAGCCCGAAGATGTCGGTGAGCGGGCCGAAGCCCCGGCTGTAGAGGAACCCCCACATCACGGCCCCGATCACGGTGGGGATCGCGTACGGCAGAAAGATCATGAGGCGGGAGAAGCGAGCGAACAGTGTGGTCACCGAGTCCAGGATGAGGGCCAGCGCGAGCGCGATGACGATCTGCAGCGGGATCGAGACCAGCGAGAAGCGGATGACGAACCACGCCCCGGACAGGAAGCTCGGGTCGGTGAACGCCTTCACGTAGTTGTCGAAGAGAACGAAGCTGGTGCCGCCGATCAGCTTCTTCTGAAAGAGACTGAGGTACAGCGCGTACCCCAGTGGCGCGATGAGGAACGCCAGGAACACGATCCCGAACGGCCCGACGAAGAGCCACCCCATCAGGTGTTCGCGGAGGTGCACCTTGCCACGGATCTTGCGCGTCTCAGGCTGAGTACGCGGTGCGCGCTTCTCGGTCAGGGATGTCATCTTGGTCTCCGGGACGTGGACGCTGAGGGGGGCGGGTGGGCCGGCCGGCCAGTGCCGGCGCGGCCCACCCATCCGGTCACTGAACGGTGAAGCCTTGTTCCTTGGCGTACTTCGCCACGTCCTCCTGGAGCCGGTCGGCAGCCTGCGAACCGGTGACGGAGCCCTTGATGATCTCGCTGACCTGTTTGGTCATGGCGTCGAGGTAGTACTGACCGAAGGGGGCGTACGCGACACCCTTGTAGGCCTCGGCGGCGGGAAGGTAGACCTCCTTGTTCGCCTGCTGGCCGTTGAAGAACGCCACCTTCAGGTCGACGAACGCGGGGTCCTTGAGCGCCGTGAGGTTCAGCGGGAAGATGATCTGGTTGGTCCAGCCGTCGGTGAGCGACTCCTTGTCGGCGTAGAGCCCGTAGGCGACCTTCGCGGCCAGCTCCGGCTTCTTCGCCTGCTTGGTCACCGAGAAGGCCGACCCACCCCAGTTCACCTGCACCGGGTTGGCCGGATCCCACTGCGGCAGCGGCGCCACCGCGAACTTGCCGGTGTCCTGACCCTTACCGACGCCCGCGCCGGTGAGGTAGCCGGGCGCCCACGCCGCCGAGATGTACGTCGCGTAGTTGCCGTTGATCACGCCGGAGATGTACTCCGGGGTGAACTGGTCCTGCGTACCGACCAGGCCCTTCTTGGCGAGGCCACCCCAGTAGTCCAGCACGTCCTTGGACGCCTGGTCGTTGAGCTTCACGCCGATCGCCTTCGGCTGCGCGGGGTCGTAGGTGAAGGGCGCGGCGCCCTTCTGGATCTGCAGCGCCATGGTGAGCGCCGGGACGTTCGCGCCGAGGTCACCGAACAGCGGGCCGCCGGCGTCCTTCACCTTCTGCGCGGCCTGCTCGTACTCGGCCCAGGTCTTCGGCGGCGTGATCTTGTACTTGTCGAAGACGTCCTTCCGGTAGATCATCGCCGCCGGACCGCCGTCGACCGGGACGCCGTAGACCTTGTCGCCGACCGACACGTCCTTCCAGGCGCCCTCGCCGTAGTTGGCCTTGACCGCGTCGAAGCCGTACTGCTTGATGTCGACGAGCGCGCCCTGGATCTGGAACGTCGGGATCCGGTCCGCCTCGACCATGATCACGTCAGGTGCGCCGGTGCCCGCCGAGATGGCGGTCTGGAACTTGTCGTACTCGTCGCTGCCCTGGCCGACGTTGGTCCAGCAGACCTGCACGTCGTCGTGCTGCTTGTTGAAGTTGTCGACGACGAGTTGGGTGTTGGGGTACCAGCCCCACATCGTCACGACCGGCACGTTCTGCTTGGTGATGGTGTTCGTGCAATTGCTCGCGTCGCTGCCGCCCTCGTCGGAGGAGCAGGCGACGAGGCCGGTCCCCGCCGCGAGCATGGCTACCGTGGCGAGTATTCGTCTTCTCTTCATTGAGATGGTTCCCTTCGGCGATGGCGGTGCACTGCATCCATGCGCTGGCGGGCGCCACCGGAAGCAGGAAGCCCTGCTCCCGGTGGCGTCGCCGGCGAAGGCTCCTAGCGCTTGAACAGACGGGGCGCCAGGTCGATGAGGTTCTTCTGCCACACGTCCCAGCCGTGCGGCCCGGGGGTGACCCCGTCGAACTCGTAGCGGATACCGAGGTTGTTCAACGTGGTCAGCGACGTCATGAAGCTCGGGTACACGAAGTCGGTCTGGTCACCGACGTAGAGGCGCAGCATCTTGGTGCCGTTGTTGATCGCCGCCACGTCGACGCCGGCGCCGCTTCCGAAACCGGCCGAGAACGCGGCGACGTAGGCGAATTCGCCCGGGTAGGCCCGCAGCACCCCGAACGCCTGCCCGCCGCCCATCGACAGGCCGGCGAGGGCCTGCTGCGACGGATCGCTGGAGATGTGGTAGCGGGCACGGGCCGTCGGAACGATGTTCTCCCGCAGTTCCCGGTTGAAGTTCGACGAGTTGCCGTTGCCCATCACGACGACCATCGGCGTGAGGTCGCCGTCGAGGAACTGATTGTCGAGGATCTGCTTGGCGCGGCCCATCTCGACCCAGTCCGTGTAGTTCTGGCCACCGCCGTGCTGGAGGTAGAGGACGGGGTACGGCTGCGTCCGGTGCGGGTCGTACCCGGGTGGGGTCCACACCAGCGCGGTCCGGTCCTGGCCGGCCACCGTGCTGGCGTAGGTCATGTTCTCGACCTTCCCGCCACGACCCGCGGGTACGTCCGACAGCAGTCGGGCGCCCGGCCCGGGGATGAAGAAGGTGCTCCACATCGGCTCGGTGGTGACGGTCGTCGGGTTGGAGGTGTCCTTGACCGCGACCCGGTCCACGATCAGCCGGTAGTAGTAGAACCAGGGCTTCAGTGGGCCCACCGTTGCCCGCCACCGGTCACCGTCACGGGTCAGTGGCAGTCGCAGCCAACTGCCGCCCGGCGCGACGTTCGCCCAGACCGTGACGTGCTGAGCGTCAGCGAAGTCCGTGGTGGTCTCGAAGGTGACGAACCCGTCCTCGGTGACGAAGGGCGTCGGGGTGGTGCCGGCCGGCGGCGGGGTGAACTCCCGCTTGAGCGGCTGGTGACCAGGGCTCGGCCCGTGGTCGGCCACGTGCCGGAACAACCGCGGCACGAAGTCGACGAGGTTCTCCTGCCAGGTGGTCCAGGTCGCGCCGCCGTCGGGGTTGACCCCGTCGAACTCGAACCGGACGTCGGCTCGACTCAACGCCTTCGTCAGCCGGTAGGTGGTGTTGTACGCGGGATCGGTGACGTTACCGGTGTACAGGCGCAGCAGCTTGACGCCGCGGTTGATCGATTTAGCGTCCTTGCGGTCGATCTCCGGAGCCGAGGTGCCCGAGAACGAACCGACGTAGCCGAACCGACCCGGCTTGGTGAGCGCTGCCCGCAACGCCTGCGCGCCGCCGTCGGACACGCCCGCGATCGCCTGGTGCGCCGGGTCGCGAAGGACCCGGTAGTTGTCGGTGACCGCGTTCCGGAGGTCCTTCAACTCCTTGTCGTCCGAGGCGTCGGCGTTGTTGATCACCACGACCATCGGGCTGATGGCGCCGGCGGCGGAGAGGTTGTCGAGGATCTGCTGGGATCGTCCAAGGTCGAGCCAGTCGCTCGCGGCCACACCGCCACCCGACTGCAGGAAGAGCGCCGGGTACCCCTTCGGGCCCTTGGCCGCGTAACCCGGTGGCGTCCAGACCAGGGCGGAGCGCTGCGCGTTGCTGCTCCGATAGGTCAACGTCTCGATCTTTCCACCGGTGCCGGCGGGCGCGTCGAGCAGCCACCGCGCCGAGTCTCCAGCGACGAGGAAGGTGCTCAGGAGCGGGTTGGACGCGACACTGGTGCTGTTCGTCGGGTCCTTGATGCTCTTGGTGTCGTCGGCGGTGAGCTGGTAGTTGTACAGCCCGGGCTCCAGCGCGCCGAGAACGCCCGACCACACGTCACCCCGACGGGTCAGACCGAACTCCGCCCAACTGGCCGACGGACCGAAGTTTCCCTCCACGACGACCTGCGAGACGGTGCCCAGGTTCTCCTGGACGTACGCCGCCGGGACGGCGAACGTGGCGTAGCGGTCCGCGGAGACGTCGAGCCACGGCGTGTCCGCCGCTGCTGCTTGCGGCGCGATGAGCACCGCCGCGGTGGCGATGACCCCGGCGGTGAACGCCGCCGAGAGCCGCCGGCGTACGCCCAGACGGCGTAAGCGCCCATGATACTGTTCGGTAGTCACACTCCACTCCTTTCATGTGCCGGCAGCGGATGCGACCCGACTGACCGGCTCAACTCAACTGTGGATCTGGCCGTGTGTGCTGGTGCACCTCCTTCACGCTGATGTCATGGTCGTGCCGCGCTCTTCGGTGGTGCCGTCGAGTCGCGTACGACGAGGCTGGTCGGAAGCACGATCTGGCTCGGCTCGTCCCACTCGCCGGTCACCAGTGACTTCAGCATCCGCGCGGCTTCGTACCCGAGCTGATACATCGACTGGTCCACGGTGGTCAGACCCGGCTGGGTCAACGCCGACTCGGGGATGTTGTCGAACCCCACGACGGACAGGTCCCCCGGCACCGAGAACCCCAACTCCCTGGCGACCTCCAGAACCTTGAGGGCCATCCCGTCGCTCGCCGCGAAGATCGCCGACGGCGGGTCCGGTCGCTGCAGCAGGACGCGCGCCAGCGGAGTCGCCGACTCGGGGTTGAAATCACCTCGGCCGATCAGTGTCGGGTCGACCGGAACCCCGGCGGTGCTCAGCGCGGCCCGGTATCCCTCCTCCCGCGACCAGGCCGAGGCCAGGCTGTCGCGGCCGGCGATGAACCCGATGCGCCGATGGCCCAGGCCGAGCAGGTGCTCGACAGCTGTGGTGGCGCCAGCGAGGTTGTCGGATATCACCGAGGGCGTCGTCGAGCCCCGCACTGGGTCGATGGCCACGACCGGCGTCCGGGTCCGGAAGTCACCCCAGGGCGTGACGACGATGCAGCCGTCGGTGAGAGTGCCCGACAGTCGGGTCAGGTGCCGCTGCTCCCAACCCTCCGAATACGACCCGTAGAGGTCGCTGTTGGCGTAGATGATCAGATCGAAGCCCGAGCGGCTCAGCGCCTTCATCACGCCCTTGAGCACTTCCGCGGTGTACGACTGGAAGCTGTGCGCCACGAGGCCCAGAACGTTGGTGCGGCTGCGCCGAAGGCTGGTGGCCACCAGACTCGACTCGTAGCCGAGCTGCTCGATGGCGGAGCGCACCTGAGCGACTGTGCGAGCGCTGACGCCGTAATGCCCGTTGACGACGCGCGAGACGGTGGCGGTGGAAACGCCAGCAGCTCGGGCGACATCACTCATTGTTACCGGCGCATTGACTTCAATCATGCCGCTCTTCTCTGGACTGCAATCGTTATCGGTTACGTTTCCAGGATGTTGCCAACGTAACTGAGAACGATTACGAACACAAGACCTCTTCGTCCTTAACCGACCGTCGAGAACAAGGTCCGAACTGGACGCCCACGAGGGGTGCGATTGACCTTCGGACGCCGTTGCGAATAACGCAATCGCATCGTCTCCCGGGGTCGACGTGGAGCCTGATTTTGGCGTTGGTGCCACCCGTTGACAACAGGACGACACACTCCGTCAAGAACCATTCACCGTCCCCGGGTGAACGATCACAGTTGCCGAACTTCGACGGCCCCGGTAAAGACCTTCGACGCCGGCCGGTCCGGGTCCGCACTGATGACAAATGTGCCGGCATGGGTGTGGTCGGCAGCCGAGAAGCCGACGTACACCTCGATCTGCCCGGCCTCCACCGAGTAGGCCATGCTCCGGTCGTAGAAACCGAGCTGGCCGGTGGGGAGCGCGAACCGCACCGCCACCCGCTGGCCGGCGGCGGCCTCGACGCGGGCGAAGGCCTTCAGCTCCAGCACCGGCCGCGTGATCGTGGCCTGCGGGTCACGGACGTAGAGCTGCACCACCTGCTCCCCCGCCCGGTGTCCGGTGTTGGCGAGTGTGACCTCGACACCGACGCTGTCCCCGGCGCGGACCTCGGCGCTCTCCAGCGTGGCCTCCTCGATCACGAACGAGGTGTACCCGAGGCCGTGGCCGAAGACGTAGCGCGGGGCGACCGGCGCATCCACGTAGTCGCCGTGCCAGTGTGACCGCCCCCCGGACACCTTGTGGCCGTAGAAGACGGGGATCTGGCCCACGCCGCGGGGATACGAGATCGGCAGCTTTCCGCTCGGGTCGACCTCACCGAGAAGCACCTCGGCGATCGCCTGCGCCCCGGTCTCCCCCGGCAACCAGGCCATCAGCACCGCGGCGCACTCCTCGTGCAGGAAGTCGCTGCCGACCGGTCGGCCGGCGACGAGCACTGCCACGACGGGTGTGCCGGTGGCGACGACGGCCCTGACGAGTTCCTCCTGCACGCCCGGCAGGTCCAGACTGGACCGGTCCCGCGACTCGCCCGTGGTGGCCCCGGGTGTCAGCCCCGAGCGGTCACCCAGGACCAGCACCGCGACGTCGGCCGCCGCGGCTGCCGCGACCGCCTCGGCGAACCCCTCGGTCGACGGGTCGAGCACGTCGCAGCCCGGGGCGAAGCGCAGCCGGTCGCCCAGCCGCGCCGCGAGTTCGTCCCGCACCGTGGGCACACCGTCGATGCTCTCGTCGATCTCCAGATCGTCGGGGATCGTCATCATCTCGCCGAGCAGGCCGCGCCGTTTGCGTGCCGCGACCAACGCCTCGATGTGGGCCGCGAACGAGTAGTCACCGAGCAGGTGTCGGGCGTCGTCGGCGTTCGGGCCGATGAGAGCGACAGTTCCGGCGCCCGCGAGCAGCGGCAGCGCTCCGTCGTTCTTGAGTAGGACGAGGCTGCGGCGGGAGATCTCCAGCGCCACGTCCCGGTGCCGCTCGGCGTTCGCCGAGGTCGCGGCCGCGTCCTCGTCGACGTACGGGTTCTCGAAGAGCCCGAGTTCGACCTTGTGCCGAAGGATCCGTGCGACCGCCTCGTCGAGCTGGGCCTCGCTGACCTCGCCGGCGTCCAGGGCGCGGGTGAGGGCGTCCGCGTACGCGTCCGTCGCTGGAAGCTCGACGTCCACGCCCGCACCGAGGCCCACCGTCGCGGCCTGCTGCTTGTCCTGCGCGAAGTGGTGGTACGAGTGGAGGTCGTTGACGGCGAAGTAGTCGGAGACCACGCTGCCCGTGAAGCCCCACTGCCCACGCAGGACGTCGGCGAGGAGTTCCTGGTTGGCATGGCACGGAACGCCGTCGAGCTCGTGGTAGCCGGCCATCACCGACTGGAGCCCGCCGTCGCGGACCGCCGCCTCGAACGGATACAGGTACACCTCGCGCAGCAGACGCGGCGGCAGGTGGGCCGGCGCCCAGTTCAACCCACCCTCGGACGCCCCGTAGCCGACGAAGTGCTTGGCGGTGGCGAGGACGCCGTCGGTCAGGTCGGTGCCTTGCAGGCCCCTGACGAACGCCACGCCCATCCGGGACACCAGGTACGGGTCCTCGCCGTAGGTCTCCTCCGTCCGGCCCCACCGCGGGTCGCGCACCACGTCCAACACCGGCGAGAGCCCCTGATGACTTCCCATGGCGCGCATCTGTGCGCGAACGACGTCCGCCAACTGTCGGTTCAGCTCCGGCGCCCAGGTGCTCGCGACGCCGATCGCCTGCGGGAAGATGGTCGCCTCGCGGGCCATCACCCCCGAGCAGACCTCCTCGTGCACGATCGCCGGGATCCCCAGCCGGGTCTCGCTGACCAGGAAGCGCTGGATCGCGTTGGCGGCCCGCGCCACCTGCGCCGCCTTCAGGCTGGTCGCGCCCGCGACGCGGGTGACGTGCCCGAGGCCGTGTCGAAGGATCGGCCGGGCCCGCTCGGCCGCGAACCGTCCGCCCTCCAGCAGTGTGAACGCCCACGTGCTGCCCAGTTGCGCGAGCTTCTCCTCGCGGGTCATCCGGGCCAACAGGTCCGACACCCGTTCGTCGACGGGCGCGGTCGCATCCGCGTAGGTCGCCTCGGTCTCCGGCTCAACAGTGGTCACCCGGTCACCCCAATCACCGCGACAAGCTGGTCTTTCGCCCGGGGCGGCAGGACCCGCGGGGGATGCCGGCGAGACATTGGTCCAGGCGTCGTGTTCCCTTACGTAAACGTAATCGGTAACGTTTACATAGATCGAGAACGTAATCGAAGTCGATCACGTTGTCCAGAGCTCACAGTGCCTCCACCACCCCTCGGTCCCGGCGCTCGGGCAGTGCTGCCGGCGTCGGACCTGCACGAAGGGAGCCAGCCCTGAACACCCACCCCGACAGCGCGCCGGAGAACGGCGTGCACACGGCCCGTCTGACCCTGGACCCTCGCCGACACGTCGCGCCGGTGCCGCGGCGGCTCTTCGGCTCGTTCGTCGAGCACCTGGGTCGCTGCGTCTACAACGGAATCTACGAGCCGGGGCACCCGACGGCCGACGCCGACGGCTTCCGGGGCGACGTCCTCGCGCTGGTGCGTGAGTTGGGCGTCACCACGGTGCGCTACCCGGGCGGCAACTTCGTCTCGTCCTACCGCTGGGAGGACGGCGTCGGCCCGGTCGACAAACGGCCGGCGAGGCTCGACCTCGCCTGGCACAGCCTGGAGACCAACGCGTTCGGGCTCGACGAGTTCATGCGCTGGGTCGGCAAGGCCGGCGTCGATCCGATCATGGCGGTCAACCTGGGCACCCGTGGCACCGCCGAGGCCGTCGACCTGCTCGAGTACGCCAATCACCACGGTGGGAGCCACCTCGCCGACCAGCGCCGCGACAACGGCGCCGTCGATCCGTACGGGATCAAGCTGTGGTGCCTGGGCAACGAGATGGACGGCCCGTGGCAGGTGGGTCAGCGCAGCGCGACCGAGTACGGGCGACTAGCGGCGCAGACCGCGAAGGCCATGCGCCGCTTCGAACCCGATCTCGAACTCGTCGCCTGCGGCTCCTCACACCTCGGTATGCCGACCTTCGGCAGCTGGGAGCGCGACGTGCTGACCGAGGCGTACGACGACGTGGACCTGATCTCGCTGCACGCCTACTACCAGCCGGTCGACGACGACCTGGCCAGCTTCCTCGCCTCGGCCGAGGACATGGACAGGTACATCGACGCCGTCACCGCCATCGCCGACTCGGTCGGAGCGATCCGCCGGTCGACCAAGAAGATCATGATCGCGTTCGACGAGTGGAACGTCTGGTACCAGTCCGCCGCCCCGTCCACGCCCCCGAGTGGCGAGGACTGGCCGGTCGCGCCACCCCTGCTGGAGGACCACTACAGCGTGGCCGACGCGGTAGTCGTCGGCGGCCTGCTCATCAGCCTGCTGCGGCACAGCGACCGGGTGAGCGCTGCCTGCCAGGCCCAACTGGTAAACGTCATCGCACCGATCATGACCGAGACGGGCGGCTCGGCCTGGCGGCAGACCATCTTCCACCCCTTCGCCCGCACCGCCCGGCACGCCCAGGGCACCGTGTTGGACGTGCTGCGTGACGGCAGCACGACGACCACCGACCGCTACGGCGAGATCGACGCGGTCGACGCGGTCTCCACCTGGGACGACACCACCGGGGAGATGACCGTCTTCCTCGTCAACCGCGCCCTCGACACCCCGGCCGAGGTGACCATCGACGTCGCCGGCGCCCAGGTCAGCGACATCATCGAGTGCGTCAGCGTCGGCGGCACGGACCTGCAGGCCAAGAACACCGCCGACGGTCCGGACCACGCCGCGCCGCGCCCCAACGAAACGGCACGCGGCGCCGACGCCAGCGTCCAGCTGACTCTTCCGCCCGCGTCCTGGTCCATGTTGCGCCTGCGCGCCACAGACACCACCCCGTGATCGGCTGACGAGCAGTCCCGGACGTGCCCCGGCCGCGCACACCCTGGCAATCACCAGGGGTGCGCGGCCGGGGGCTTCCCCACCACAGGGAGTACGGGGTCCAGCCTGTCGCTACCGAGCGTCGACCGGGGAGCTGTGGGAGTCGTTGAAGAGCTTGTCGCCCTGGTAGCGGGCGACCACCGGCGCGCTCAGCGCACCATTGACGGTCTTCTTCAGCCGGGCGACTCCGTGGTGCACCGGGGCCGACCCGAGGTGCGTATCACCCGCGGAGAAGTCGACGGTGCCGGAGGGTGTCGACGTGCTGGTGCTGACCGTGCCGACCGTCGCGGTGGCGGTGACCTTCGTGTGGTGCGACGGGCCCGCCGGTGACGTGGCGACGTCGAGATCGGTGGTGGTGGCCCGGAACGTCAGGGTGCGCAGGTAGTGGTTCAGCAGCGGACGCCACACGTGCCAGGTGTGCACGCCCGGCACGTTGTACTCGTCCAGCTCGACGCCGGCGGCCCGCAGGGCGGCGGCGTTGCGCTGCGAGTTCTCGGCGATGTTGCCCAGCCGGTCCTGCAGCCCGGTGCCGATCATGATGCCGCCGGCCACCGACTTCATGCTGTCGACCTGGGCCTGGGTGGCGGCCGGGCCGCCCGCGCTCCAGGCCGCGTGGTAGCCGAACAGGTCGGTGTGGTTGTACATGATGGTGTACGCCCGGCTGCCACCTGCGGAGAAGCCGGCGAACGCGCGGTCCTGCGCCCGGGTCGAGACGCGGTAGTTCTGCTCGACGAACGGGAAGATGTTGTTCCGTAGTTCGTTGACGTAGCCCTCGTTGCCACCGGGGAGGCCGTTGAAGTCGGTGGACACGATCACCATGGGCTGCGCCGCACGGTCCTTGATCGCGTTCTCCAGGATGAGGTGGGCCACGCCCTGCATCGTCCAGGCGGTCGAGTGGTCGCCGCTGCCGTGGCTCAGGTAGAGCGTCGGGTACGGCGTGACGCGGTTGGGGTCGTAGCCGTGCGGCAGGTAGACGACGATGTCGTGGACTCCCGCCGGGTTTGTCGACAGCGGCGAGGTGTACCGCCGGGACTCCAGCCGGCCGACCCTGGCGACCGGCGCCTGGTAACCGGTGTCGTACGTCGGGAACTTCCGACTGGCCGGGACGTAGATCGTGCTGCGTACCGCGCCGGGCGCTCCCGGGTACTGCGGCTGGATCTGCCACCGGTTGGCGGGGTCGTCGTGCAGGGCACAGCCGGTGGCGAGCTCGTTGGCGCAGTCGTGAGTGAACGCGTACCGGAACGTGCCCGCCGGCAGCGGGGTGGTGAAGGTCCAGACCCCGTCGGGGCCCTTCCGCATGGCCTGGATGTGCCACGGGGTGGCCGCGACGTCGCCGGGTTGCCACTCGGCGGGCGGCCGCGCGTCGCCGCAGTCCTGGCAGGCGATGTTCTCCGGTCGGGAGTAGAACCAGTCGCCGTAGACGTGGACCTGCTGAACGTCCTCGGGCGCCCGGTACCGGAAGGTGACTGTGTACCCGGTCGGGGGCTTGTCGGTGCGGGTGACGGTCGGGCCCAGCGGCGCGGGCGGTGCGGCCGAGGCCGCCGGTGCGGCGACCGTTCCGGCCGTCACTGTGACGGCGGCGAGCAGCGCGAGCATCAGCCGGCGTGTCGGTGCCGGCATCGGGGGACGGGGAGGTGCGACGGGCATGGTCCTGCTCCCTCTTCGGCGTGTGGTCAGACCGCACCGAGCGGCCGACCGACCATTCGATGGTGAGGTGAAGGGATACCAGTAACGAGCGATGCAGCTATTGCGAGCGCTAACATCGTTCCCTGTCGAAAACACAACCATGAATTGCATTGACGGTCAAGACGGAAATCGGAGCGGAGAATCGCGTCCAAACAATTCGGGCGCGCGTCATCGGCACCAGGACGACTGGCGCGCGAATTCTCTGTCCGGTCGATGTTGTCGAGAAATTCGCGCGCCAGTCACAGGTGGCCCGGAAACGTGCCCGGGAGAGACCGGCGGACGCGGTTATTGGACCGCTGGCTGCAACCTTCCGTCGACTCGCCGGGAAATGGTGGTGTACTCGTCGCGCAACTCCTCGGGGAGGACCCAGGCCGGGGCGTCCTGCCACGCCAGCGGGCGGAGGAACCGTCGGATCGACGTGGCGCCCACCGACGTGTGCACGGCGTTTGTCGACGGCCACGGGCCACCGTGGTGCTGGGCCCACGACACCCGGACACCGGTGGGGTAGCCGTCGAAGACGATGCGACCCGCGCGGGCGGCGAGCACGTCGACCAGTCGGCGTACGACGTCGGCGTCGTCGCCCGGTCCGCTGTGGAGCGAACCGGTCAGCGACGGCGGTACGGAGGCCAGCGCGGCGTCGAGGTCGGCGACGTCGTCGTAACGGACCACGATCAGGAGCGGGCCGAAGCACTCGTCGGCGATCTCGGCGGTCAGGCCGGCGAGGCCGACCTCCAGGAGGGTCGGTGCCACTGTGAAGCCCGCACCGGGTTCGACAGTGGGCCGCGCCGACACCCGGGCGCCGGCCCGCTCGAACTCCGTGGACCGGTTCTCGTACGCGTCCCGGATGCGCTCGTTGAGCAGGACCGTGCCACCCGACGCGTCGACTCTGGTCCGCAGCGCGTCGACCAGGCCGTCACCACACGGATCCGACGGAACGAACGCCAGGCCGGGCTTGGTGCACAACTGACCGCCCGAGTTCGTGAAGGAGCCGAACAGCCCCTCGGCGATCTGGTCTGCTCGGGCGGCGGCCGCGTCGGGCAGGACGACGATCGGGTTCACACTGCTCAGTTCGGCGTACAGGGGAATGGGGTCGGGCCGCTCGTCGATGGCCGCCTGGATGGCGCGGGCGGCGTTGACCGAGCCGGTCAGGGCGGCCGCACGGATCGTCGGGTGGCGCACCAGCGCGCGACCGGCCTGCTCCCCGTACACGGTCGCGACGACACCCTCGGGCCCGCCGAGGTCGCGGACTGCCGACTCGATCGCGGCGGCGGAGGCGTGCGAGGTCAGCGGGTGCGACGGGTGGGCCTTCAGGATCGTCGGACACCCGGCGGCGAGCGCCGCGGCCGTGTCACCGCCGGCGACCGAGAAGGCGAACGGGAAGTTGCTGGCCCCGAAGACCGCCACCGGCCCGAGGGGTACCAGCATCCGCCGCAGGTCCGGTCCACGGCCGAGCGGTGTGTCGGCGGCGTGGTCGATGGTGGCCTCGACGTACGCTCCGTCGCGCAGCACCTCGCCGAACATCCGGAACTGGAGCGCCGCCCGGGTGAGTTCCCCGTCGAGTCGCGCGTGGCCCAGCCCGGTCTCCGCCTCGGCGGCAGCGACCAGATCCACCCGACGGGACTCCAGCGACGCGGCGATCGCGTCCAGCAGCTCCGCGCGGCCGAGCCTCCCGCGCGCGGCCAGCCACTGCGCCGCCGGGGCCGTCTGACCGGCGATCACCTCCAGTCGAGACTCGTCGGTCTCGGTGAGCTCCGTCGCGCGACGCTGACCGTCGCGCGGATCGACAGTGCTGACCACGTTCACAGCAGTCCTCTCCTTACCAGATTGCCCATGAGATCGCGGACGCCGAAGTGCCAGGGCTCGCACTCCTCCGCGTGCCGCACCCGGTTGACCAGGGTGCCGAGCGCCGGGCAGCTGATCCGTACCACGTCGTCGACCTTGTGGGTGAAGCCCTCACCGGGGCGGTCCCGGTCCTGGATGGGCGCGAACATGGTGCCGAGCATCAGCGCGGCCCCGTCGGGATAGTGGTGGTGCGGCCCGATCAGCTGCCGGACCAGCTCCTCAGGATCGCGCGACATCTGGGTCATCTCCGAGACCGCCTCCAGGTGGAAGTCGTCCTCGCCGAGAACCTCCAGGCGCACCTCGAGTTCGCGGACCCGGTCCATGCCGAACCGGTCGTCGAAGAGCCGGATCAGGGGGCCGAGGGCGCAGGAGGCGTTGTTGTCCTTCGCCAGGGGAAGAAGGAGCGCCGAGCGGCCCTCGATGTCGCGCAGGTTCACGTCGTTGCCGAGGGTGGCGCCGACGATCCGGCCACTGGACTGGACGATGAGCGTGACCTCGGGCTCCGGATTGTTCCAGGTCGACGCGGCGAGCACGCCGACCGGAACGGCGGTGCCGACGGCGGAGAGGATCTGTCCCTTGGTGAAGATCTCGGCGTCCGGGCCGATGCCCACCTCCAGGTACTGGCTCCACATGCCCTCGGCGACCAGCATGCTCTTGAGCCGTTCCGCCTCCGGCGAGCCCGCCTCCAGGTTGTGCAGGTCGACACCGACGTCGGCGAGCATGCGGTGCCGGATGTCCGCCGCCAGCGCCAGGTCTCCCCGCGCCCGTTCCTCGATCACCCGCTCGATCATGGAGATCGGGAAGGTCACGCCAGCGGCCTTGAGCGCCTGGAGGTCGACCGGGGCGAGCAACCAGGGCCGGCCACGGTCCCGGGTCGCGGCCCCCGTGTTGGCCAGTATCTCCCCGAAGTCGCCCACCCTCGGCCCGTCGAGCCCAACCACCGTCGCGGCGGGATCGGGCAGCTCGCAGATGTCGCGGACGGTCGGGAACCGGTGACTGATGTCGATGACCTCGCCGTCGCGGACGGTCACCGGTGAGGGGCCGCCGCCGGACGGGTCCCAGATCCGGCCGATGAGGACGCTGTCGGCATCGTCCGGCAACGCCTCGGCGGCGGTGCCGACCCAGTCCGCGGCCGCGACCGACCCCCGGGGCCGTGGCAACGTCATGAGTCGCTCTCCAGGTTGAAGAAGGACCGCTCGTCGCGGGGACGGATGTCGAAGACGGCGTCCTGGAACATCCGCAGTGGATGCGGTGTGAACGGATGCTGCTCGATGGCGGTGAGATCCACCTCGATGCCCAGGCCGATCCCGGTCGGGACGAGGATGTCGCCGTCGTCGGTCAGCACCAGCCGCTCGTTGGTGATCTCGGGACGCCAGGGCACGTCGGTCGCCATGATCTCCAGGTACCGGAAGTTGGGCAACGTCGCCCCGAGTTGCAGCGTCGCGGCGGTGCTGATTGGACCACTCGGGTTGTGCGGCGCGAAGCCCACGTAGCTGGTCGCGGCGAGCGTGGAGATGAAGACCAACTCGGCGATCCCGCCGGCGTGCGTCACGTCGGGCTGGACGAAGTCGACCGCCTGGCGGGCCAGCGCCGGCGCGAAGCCCTGCCGCCCGTACCACCGCTCCCCCGCGGCGATCGGCACCGGCGACGCGCGACGGATGTCGACGAGCGCATCGAGGTTGTCCGGTGGGCAGGGCTCCTCGAACCACACCGGGTCGAACTGGGCGATCTCGGTGGCGACCTTGATGGCGTGACGGACGTCGAATCGGCCGTGCCCCTCGACGAACAGCTCCACCTCGCGGCCCACCGCCTGACGGACGGCGTCGATCTGGGCCAGCACCCGGTCCAACTGCGCGGTGGTGATGGTCAGGTCGTAGTTCTCGAACGGGTCCCACTTGAGGCCCCGGAAGCCCGACTCCACCGTCCGGCGCGCGGCGGCCGCGTAGTCCTCCGGCGTGACGGCACCGGAGAACCAACCATTGGCGTACGCGCGGACCCGGTCGCGGGTCGCGCCGCCGAGAAGCCGGGAGACCGGTACGCCGAGCTCGCGCGCCGAGATGTCCCAGAGGGCCATCTCCAGCGAGCTCAACGCCGTCATGATCACCGGACCGCCGCGCCAGTACCAGTCCCGCGCGGTCTCGTAGAGGATCTTCGAGATGCTTGTGGGATCCAGGCCCACCACCGCCTCGGCCAGCTCGGCGATGGCCCCCTGGACGGCACGTTCCTTGCCCTCCAGGGTGGCCTCACCGAGCCCGACGATCCCCTCGTCGGTGTGGACCCGCACGATGACGAGGTTCGTACGGTAGAAGTCGACGACCAGTGTGTCGACAGAGACGATCTTCATCTTTCGGCTCAACCCTTCACCGCACCGGCGGTCATGCCGGACACCACGTACTTCTGCACCAACAGGTAGAAGGCGACGGCGGGCAACGTGAACAGGAAGGCGACAGCCATCACCGTCTGGATCGGTGTACCCAGTTCGCCGATGAAGTTCGCGATGCCGACGGAGGCGGGTTGCAGGTCGGGGTTGAAGATGAACGTCACCGCGAACACGTACTCGTTCCAGGCGTGGAAGAAGGCGATGACCGCTGTGGCCGCGATCGACGGCGCGATGAGCGGCACGTTGATGCGGGTCAGGGTGGTGAAGGGCCGGGCGCCGTCGGCGCGCGCGGCCTCCTCCAGTTCCTTCGGGATTCCGTCGATCGCGCCCTTGAGGATCAGCGCGACGATCGGCAGGACGAAGGCGGAGTTCACCAGGACGAGGCCGGTCAGCGAGTCGAGCAGTTCGAAGCGGCGGAACAGCGCGAACAGCGGGACGACCATGAGCGCCTCGGGAAGCATCTGCGTGAACAGCAGCACAACGGTCAGCACGGCCTTGCCCCAGAACGAGAACCGGGACAGTGCGTAGCCGAGCGGGATGCCCAGGCCGACGGAGAGAACCATCGTGCCGACAGCGATGATCAGGCTGTTGAGCAGCCACCCGGGAGCCTTGCCCTCGGCGAGCGCGTCCACGAAGACCCCGAACTGACCGAGGTCGGGCGTGAGCCGGGGCTGATCGGCGAAGAGGTCGCTGTTGCTGGTTAGCGCGGTGACGAACATCCAGTACAGCGGGAACACCGCGACACCCAGCACGACGAGCACGGCGACGATCCGTGCGGTGACACCGAATCGGAAGCGCCTCATCGGACGTCCCCCTTCTCCACGGCACGGGCGACCAGGCGGCTGCCGATGATGACGATGAGCGAGATGACGACGCCGACCATTCCGATGGCCGCCGCCGATCCGAGTTCCTTCGAGTCGAACGCCTGCGAGTAGAGGTCGATGACGAGCGTCTCGGTGGCACCGACCGGTCCGCCCTTGGTCATCAGCCAGATCAGCTCGAACCGCCGCAGCGACCAGATCGTCATCAGCAGGGCCAGCAGGCCCACCGTCGGCTTGATGACCTGCCAGGTGACCGCCCGGAAGGTGGCCCATCGTCCGGCGCCGTCCACTGTCGCGGCCTCGTTGAGGTCCTGCGGGACGGACTGCAGGGCGGAAAGCAGCACCACCGAGGTGAACGGGAACAGCTGCCAGATGGTCGTGGCGAGCACCGCCGGCAGCGCGTAGCGCGAGCTGTCCAGGATGGCCCCACCCGGGACGCCGAGCCCGACCGCGTCGAGGAAGCGGTTCACGATGCCGTACTGCGCGTTGAGCATCCAGGTGGCGATGAGCGCGACCGCGATGCCCGGGGCGGCCCAGGGGACGGTCACCAGCGCCCGTGCCACGCCCCGGCCGCGAAACTTCTTGTTGAGCAGGAGCGCGACGGCGAGCCCGGCGCCGATCGCGACGACCACACAGGTGATCACGTAGACACAGGTGATCAGCAGGGTGCGGTGGAATTCGGGGTCACCGAAGATCCGGTTGTAGTTGTCGAGCCCGACCCACTCGCTGCGGGTGGGATTGAGCAGCCTCGTCCTGGTGAAGCTGAGGTACACCTCCTGAATGAGGGGCACCGCCTGGAAGACGAGGATGAACAGGGCGGCGGGTGCCAGGAACAGGTAGGGCGTCCACTTGCTGCCCAGCGGGCTGGGCCGACGCCGGCCTGGGGGTGTTGTCTTCGGTGCTCCGGTCTGCTCGACCACAGTCATCGGGTTCGGTCCTTCTGGGGGAAGGACGCTGCCGGCGCACGGATCGTCGCGCCGGCAGCGTCGCCGTGTCGAGCGGTCAGCGCACCAGTTCGGTCGCCTGCTGCTGGGCGCGATCCAGTGCCGACTTGAGGTCGGCCTTGCCCTGCAGTGCCGCGACCACGTTCTGCACAACCACCTTGCGGATGTCCGGCGTCTTCGCCTCGAACCCCAGCACGATCTGCGGCAGGCTGGTCTCGGTGAGCCCGTCGAAGACGGGGAGGAACGGGGTCGCCTTGAGCGCCTCCGCGCTGCGCTGCGTGGTGGTGGCGACGCTGCTCGCGCCGAGGATCTCCTGCAGCTTCACCTGGTTCTGCGGCTCCAGCGCCCACTTGATGAAGGTGCCGGCCTCGTCCTTACCCTCGCTCGCCTCGTTGATGACGATCGGTGCGAGGATCGCGCCCTGCTTGCGGACCGGGAACGGGATGGGCGCGACGGTGAAGTTCAGCTTGGCGTTCTGGCCGCGGGTGGCGGTCACGTAGCCGCCGTTGTTGAGCTCCATCCCGACCTTGCCCTCGGCGAACATCCGCCGGAACGTCGCCGCGTCCGCGCCGCGCGGGATCACGTTCGCGTCGTACAGGTCCTTGAACGCCTGGAGACCCTTGAGGTTCTCGGGCGAGTTGATCGTCAGGTTCTTCCCGTCGGACCACGCCCCGCCGAAGCCGTAGACGTAGTTGAAGATGTCCTGCCAGACACCGGCCTCCTCTGCCTCCGTCTGGCGGAACGCCAGGCCGAAGACGTCACCCTTGGTCAGCGACTTCGCGGTGGAGGCGAACTGCTCGTAGGTGGTCGGGGGCGTCGGGATCAGGTCCGCGTTGTAGAACATCGCGTAGTTCGACGCTTCGAAGATGACGCCGTGCCGGACGCCGTCGTGGACCATGAACTGGTCCGGCTGCTTGAGCAGGTCGTACTTGCTGGCGTCGATCATCTTGTCCAGCGGCGCGACGAGGCCGGCGTCGGAGGCCGCCTCGAACTCGGGCATGTCGAAGCGAATCAGGTCGGGGCCCTTGCCGCTGCCCATCTGCGTGAGCACGGTCTGGCCGAAGGTCGGGTACGGCACCGCGGCGGCGGACACCTGGACCTTGGTCTGGCTCTGGTTGAACTCGTCGAGCCACTTCGTCAACAGGGGCCCGCGGCCCGGGTCGCCGAAGGTCGAGGCGGCGAAGGTCAGTTTGGTGACGCCGTCGCCGGAGTCGCCGTCCGAGCCGCAACCGGTCAGGAGGGTGGCGACCAGGCCGAGGGCGCATGTCGCCCTGGCGATGCCGAAATGAGCGCGCTTATTACCCATCGTTACTCCACTGTTACGTGTTGGCATCGAACCGATTAAATTGCAACGATCGTAGCGTCATGTGCAACGGTGTCAAGTGGCGATTGCGCATAGCGTCATCTATATTGCATAATGTGCAATGAGAGCGACGGCGTTGCCCGTCGCGCGAGGGGAGACACAGCCTTGGCGCAATCAATCCGCCGCGCGATCGACCTCATCCGTCGATCCGCGGAGCACCCGCTGTCCCTCACGGAGGCTGCGGACGTGCTCGGCGTCCACAAGTCCACAGCCCTGCGCATCCTGCAGACACTGGAGTCCGCGCGCTTCGTCCGCCGTACCGGCGCGGGCACCTATGTGCTCGGCAGCGGCCTGATCGAGCTGTCCGAGCTCGCGCTCGGCTCGATGGACCTCCGCCAGCCCGCTGCCGCGCACCTGCGTGCGCTGCAACGCGCGACCGGCCACACCGTACACCTGGCGCAACTGACCGGCGACGAGATCATCTATATCGACAAGGTGGACAGCCCGGCGTTCGACGCCGTCAAGCTGCCCTCGCGGGTGGGACGGGCGGTGTCCATCTACGCGAGCGCTGTGGGCAAGACGATCCTGGCCTACCTTCCCCGGCAGGAACGCGACCGCCTTCTCTCCCACGTCGTCTTTGAGAAATTCACCGACACCACGTTCACCGACCACGGTGCCCTGGAAGCCGAACTTGCCCGCATCCACGACTGCGGCTGGGCCGTGGACAACGGCGAGCACGACGCGTACGTGATGTGCGTGGCCGCGCCGATCAGGGACTCTCGGGGACAGGTCATCGCCGCCGCCTCGATCACGGCGATCGAGGTCATCGCAAGCCTCGACCAACTCAAGAGCAACCTTCCGCTGCTCCTGGAGACCGCCAACGAGATCTCGTACGAGCTCGGCTACGCGCCGCCCGCCTTGGCGAGCCAGGACGGTGAGATCCGCTCCGCGACCTGAGCGCGCACGCTTCGGGCGATCACCGCGTTGTCGGCGCCGACCCGCCGGTGACGCGGTGGTGCTCGTCGGTCTCCATGTCGATGAAGGCCTGGATCATTCCCCGGTAGATCTGTTCGATCAGATCCGGGTCGGCGCCGGCCTCGCTGGCCACCGTGCGGACCCGGGCCACCACCTGCGCCACCCGGTCCGGCGCACGGACCGCCTGAGCATCGCTCTTGAGCGGGGCGGCCTGCCGGACCAGTGCCTCCCGCCTGGCGAGCAGCCCGACCAGTTCTCGATCCAACTCGTCGATCCGCGCACGGATCTCGGTCAACGTCGCCGCAGTCTCTGCCACGCCGGAAATCGTCGCACGACGCCGACACGATCAGGCGACCCGTTCGCCCGCCCGTCCTCGGCGGCTCGACCGGGCGGCACGGGCACCGTCGACTTCCTGCTCGCGGACGCCTGAGCCGTTCACTCAGCGCAGCAGCGCCATCCGGTCGATGATGGAGTCGAGCAGCCCCGGCGGCCACGGGAACAACGGCGCCGCCACCTGAAGCTGGGCGAATCCGTGCAGCCCGACCCAGAGGGCCGTCGCGTCGGCGAAGAGGTCCGCGCTGGTCGATCGTTCCGCCGCGACGCAGTCGGCGAGCGTACGCCGGAAGACCTCGAAGGCTCCCATGCCGAGCACGGCGAGCTCGTCCGCCATGGCCGGGGCCCGCTCAAGCGCCTGCCCCGCATCCCAGACGGCACCGAACATCACCCGGTACTGATGGGGCCGGCGTTCGGCGAAGGTCAGGTAGGCCACGCAGATCGCGCGCAGGCGCTCGACCGGATCCGCGTCATCCAGTGCGCCCAACTCCTGCTCGAGGATGCCGAACGCGCGTTGCGCGACAGCGAGCAGGATCGAATCCAGGTCCGGAAAGTGCGGATAGATCGACGGTGCGGAGATGCCGGCCCGCCGGGCGACCCCCCGCAGGGTCACGTTCTGCGGCGGGTCGTCCTCCAGGAGCGCCATGGCGGCGTCGAGGATCTCGTCGCGCAGCTGGGCACCTTCGCCGCGCTTGTTGCGGGCCCGCGTTCTCGGTGTGGTCACACTCTGACTTTACAGGCGTTAGGCGAGGGCGTAAGTTAACTGATGTAAGTTAACAGGCGTTACCTAAGGATGGAGCCTCTCATGACCACCGCTACCGCTACCCGAATCGACACCGCCGGCCCCGCGCACCGCGCGGACCTCGTCGGCCGTGGGCTGGCGGCCCTCGCATCCCTCGCCACCGGCGTCGCGTTCGTCAACGGCGTACTACTGACACTCAACGCCAGCGACGACCGTCTGTTCATCGAAGGCTGGCGAGTCTCCAGCTTCGGCATCTTCGCCGCGCTCTTCGCCCTGCTCGCGGTCAGGCCCCGACAAGCGGCCGGTGTCTGGGAGATCGTTCTCGTCGGCAAGGCCGCGCTCGTCGTGTTCGGCGCGCTGATCGGAGACGTCCCCGAGGCACGCCTGTCGGCCATCATCGACTTCGGGCTCGTCGCCGTCGTCGCGGCCGCCTACCTGCTGTGCCGTGGCTGGTTGGCGTGGCGTCCCGCGACCACCAACCCGACCCGATGACGGAGACGACAATGCCCCCCATCTCGCCTTCCCGGCGCGTCGACCGTACCGTCATCATCTCGATCTGGACGGTCCCGGTCCTGGTCGTCGGCCAGTTCGCCATGCTGGCCATCGTCCCGGTCGTCCTTGCGCTGACCGTCAGCCTGCGGCACGCCCACCTACACGGACTACGCCGCTGGACGGGAGCACTCGCCACCGCCTACGCCGTCCCGCTGATCCTCTGGGCCATCGGGCCCGACCGCGCCCCGAGCCTGTCCAAGGACATGCACCCGGTCTTCGCCGCACTCATCGTCGTGGCCGCGCTGGCCGCGGCAACTGCCTTCCACCTCGGCCGTCGTCGACCGAGCAGGCCCGACGGCTCGTCGAGCGAGCAGCAGCACTTCCGACCCGCGCCGTGACCGATCCGCCTCTCCCCCGCCTGCAGGGAAGCGTCGGGTCGCCCGTCGCCGTCATCGGACGGCGACGGGCGACCCGAGCGCTCAGTATCGAGGGAGCGGACCCCACTGATTGACGGGGTCGTCCAAGGAGTGACGGGTCAGCGGAGCGGCAGGGTGGCCAGCGCGAGGTTGGGGTCGATGCCGGTGCTGTACGCGGCACTGAGCACGTAGACGGTGCGGCCACGCACAGCCACCGAGGTCGGGTTCTGCAACCCGTCGGCGGCGGTCATCAACGTTCGGGAACGGCCGGCCGCGTCGACGCCCACCACAGTGTTCGGTCCGTTCAGCGTCGCGATGACCCGGTGGTCACCGACGAAGGCGACGTCGCTTTCGAACCCGGCGCCGCTCACCGTACGTCGGCACGCCGGTGCCCTCCGGCCGCAGCTGGGAGCGCCGGGCCTGGAGGAAGTCGCCGAGCTGTCCTCTCGCGTTGATGGCTCGAAGTATTGCGAGCCCTGCCGGCCCCAGCCACTCCCCGCCAGGGGTAGGCACCGCAGGCGACCGGTACCGGTCCAGGCGGTCAGCGGGCGGCGTCGCTGCCGCTGGCGGCGCCGGCGCGAAGGCCCTGATCGATGAAGTTGATCAACCAGGTGAAGCTCTCGTCGACGGACGCGTCGATCTGGAAGCCACCGGCCGCCTCCAGGGTGGCGAAACCGTGCAGGACGCTGCGCAGCGTCCGCATGGCGTGGATCTCCTGGCCGGGATCCAGGCCGTACCCGCTCAGCATGGCCGCCCAGGAGGCGAGCACCCGTTCGCTGGCCGGGATGAACGGGTCGTCGGGGCCGGTCGGGCGGGTGGCGTTGGCGGCTGCGTATCGGCCCGGGTGTTCCCGCACGTACGCCCGCATCGCCTGCGCGCCAGCGGCGAGGGCATCGCTGCCGGACCGGCCCTGAATGCCGTCGCGGATGGCATCGCCGGCCTCGGTCATGGCCAGGACGGCGATCCGGTGCGCCAGCTCGGCCTGGCTGGTGACGTGCTTGTAGAGCGAGGGGGTCTTGACCCCGAGCCGTTCGGCGAGCAGACCCATGCTGAGGTTGTCGAAGCCGACCTCGTCGACCAACGCGGCCGCGGCCTCGGTGACCGATGCCGGGGTGAGCCGGGCCTTACGCAATGGTCAGCGTCCGGGCGAGGAAGGGCAGGGCCAGGGCGAGGACCTCGTCGGGCGTCTGGGCGTGCGGGTAGTGGCCCGCCCCCTCGATGACAGCCAGCTCGCCGAGCCCTCGCGGCAGGTCGGCGAGGATGCGCTCCCCCTCGGCCCGCGGGTCGGCCCAGTCCGGGTCGGCGCTGCCCTGGATCACCAGGACCGGGCAGGTGACGTTGGGCAGTTGCCGACCGGCGTCGTCCGGGCTGCTCTTGGCCATGGCCTGGAGGACCTTCATCCGGCCGGGCTCACTCATCGTGGCCTCGATGCGCGTCAGCTCGCTGTGCCAGTCGGCGGGCTTGGTGGGGTACGCCAGGTCGAGGTACCTACGCCAGTTCGCCAGGCTGCCCCGCAGGAGAACCTGCGCCAGTTGGGTGAAGCCGGCCCGGAAGCGCTTCACCCGCACCAGCCCGCCAAGGTCGAAGGACTGTGCGCGGGTGAACGGCGCCAGCTCGATGGCGCCGACGATCAGCTCGGGCGCGGTGGCGGCGGCGATGGTCGCGGCACCCCCGCTGATCGACTGGCCGATGATCACGGCCGGCCCGCCGAGGTGGCGCACGACCGCGACGAGATCACCGGCGATGTCGGTACGGCTGTAGCCGTCCCAGCCGAGGCTGGAGTCGCCGCAGCCACGGATGTCGACGTTGGCGACCCGGTATCCGGCCGCGGCCAGGGCCGGGGCGAGGAAGCGGTAGGAGTGCCGGGTGTCGCCCATGCCGTGCGCCAGGACGACCAGTGGGCCCTGCCCGGTGACCTCGTAGGCGATGGTGTTGCCGGCAATGTCCAGGTATTCGGTCATGACGTCCTCCAGTGAAGCTAACGTGATTAGCTAAAGGCTAACCGCGTTAGCTTCAGAAGGCAAACGCCGGTCCCCGCTACTTCCCTCCGCCCATGCCGAGCTGGGGATAGAGGGCGTCGGGGGCGGCGACCGCTCCAGCCGGCCGAGCGACAGTGACTGTCGTACCGAAGTCGCTGTAGCGCAGCGACGCGTTCGGCAGCCCGCTGGCCTCCGGCATCAGGAAGCTGACCAGCCGACCCTCGGTGTCCAGCGATGCCCGGAACGCGTGGCTGCGCGCGCTGTCCGGGAAGACGGCACCGGGACCGGGACGGAAGCTGATCCCGTTACCGGCGCCAATCCGGGTCGCGTCGAGTGTCCCCGAGATCTGCGGGCCGTCAGCTCGTGCGGTGACGATGGCGTCGATCAGGCGGCCCGAGCCGCCGGAGTCGTTCCTGCCCGGCGCGAAGCTCAGGCCGAAGTCCGACGGCATCCGGGCCGGGTCGAGGGCCATCCACCCGTCGCCGACACCGGGCATGGGTAGACCGGTCGTCATGTAGACCTCGTCGTCGATCATCCGGATCTCGATGACCCCACCCGGCGCCGAAATCTTGGCGTTCAGACGCTTGTGGACGTTGTCGGTGTGCGACAGCGTCGTGATCTGGCTGGCGATGTCGACGTCGCTGCGATAACTCGTCTGATTGACGAACGCCGTGCCCCCACGCAGCAGACCGATCGCCTCAGCCGTCGTGGTGGCATCAGCACTGGCGGCCGACATCGGGGCGGATTCAGTTTTGGGTTCGTTCTCGGTCGGCGCGCCAACCGAGCAACCCAGCAGGAGCAGGCCCGCAGAAATGCCGGCCAGTGTGGCTCGACGTGTCATGGCCATCACGGTAGGCCGCCTCAGCAAGGTCTGGTGCCCCGTATAGTGCCGCGATGGAAACGGACACTGTACGGCAGGCTTACGGGTCCGTCGCGGAGCTCTACATCGAGCTGTTCGGCACGAGCCAGCAGGTGGACACCGACGACCTCGCCCTCATCAGACGACACCTGGGCAGCCGACCCGGCCGCGTACTCGATCTGGGGTGCGGGCCTGGCCACCTCACCGGCTACCTTCGTGAGCTGGGCGTCGACGCAACGGGGATCGACCTGGTCCCCGAGTTCATCGCGCATGCGCGCGCGTCCCACCCGGGCGTCGAGTTTCACATCGGTTCGATGGAACGCCTGGACGCCGCCGAGGACTCCATCGACGGCATCCTGGCCTGGTACTCGTTGATTCATCTTCCGCCGCCGGAGGTCGACGACATGCTCAAGGAGTTCCGGCGCGTGCTGGTCCCGGCCGGGCGACTGGTCCTGGGCGTCTTCGACGCCGACGAGGTCGGCGCCTTCGATCACAAGGTCCTGACCGCCTACCGCTGGCCGGTCGACGAGATCTCCGAACGACTCGGCCGGGCCGGTTTCCGGGAGGTCGAACGCCTCCGGCGGCCCGGCACCGACGAGCATCGACCGCTTGCCGCCATCGCGGCGATCGCGGTCTGAGGACGCCGAGGGCCGACCTCCCGTCGTGGGAGACCGGCCCTCGCCCAACTGAGCACCCGCGTGGACGCGGGCGTCCGTTAGAGCGCCAGCGCGATCAGGCGCTGAGCTTGCCGGCGATCTTGACGACCCGCTCGGCCATGTGGTCGAGGGCAGCGAACTGGGCGTCGCCCAGCGGGGCGTCGTTGCTTCCGCCGGTGACGTGCGAGACGCCGTACGGGTTTCCGTCGGCGAACTTCAGCGGGTCGGTGTAGCCCGGGGCGACGACCAGACCGCCGAAGTGGTGGACGGTGTTGTAGAGCGCGAGAAGCGTCGACTCCTGGCCGCCGTGCGCGGTCATGGAGGCGGTGAAGCCCGCGTACACCTTGTCGGCGAGCAGGCCCTGCGCCCACTGCGGGCCGAGGGTGTCGATGAACTGCTTGAGCTGGCTGGCCACGTTGCCGTAACGGGTGGGCGTGCCGAACAGCACAGCGTCCGCCCAGACGACGTCGTCGGCGGTGGCCTTCGGCTCGTTCTTCGTGGCGTCGAAGTGCTGGCTCCAGGCGGCGTTGGAGGCGATGGCCTCGGCCGGGGCAAGCTCCGGAACCTGACGCAGCCGCACCTCGGCGCCCGCCTTCTCGCCGGCCTCGGCGAGGCGCTTGGCCATGGCGTGGAGAGTTCCGGTGGACGAGTAGTAGATGACGGAGAGCTTGGTCATCGGAGGCATCCTTCCCAAAGTAGTTGCCGCTGATAAATTTGCGGCCGCAACAATCTCGACTGTAGCAGTCGCCCCTGCGGCACCCCAACGTCCTGACCATGCCCACCTGCGTGACGGAGCACACCACTCGACAGACGGGGGTGGACCGCGGCCGCCCAGCCGATGAGACGGAATGATTCGGACCCCTACGATGAGGCGATGGACCCCGCTGGGGCGCCACCGGCGGCGCGGTACCAACTACTCGGGCCGGTCGAGGTGCGGTCGGCCTGCGGGGAACGGCTGGCCCTCGGCACGCCGATGCGGGTGCGCCTCCTGGCCGTGCTGATGTCGCAGCCGGGCGCCGGGTGGTCCATCGACCAACTCGTCGACGAGCTGTGGCAGGGGCGCCCACCGAAGACGGCAGCCGGCAACGTGAAGACCTACGTCTGGGCGTTGCGCCGGGCGCTGCGCTCCCCGGGCTTCCCCGACCCCGCCATCCTCGCCGGGCCCACCGGCTACCGCCTCGCCCTGGACGGGCTGACGGTGGACAGCGTGGCCTTCGACGACCTGGCCCAGCGCGGGTATTCCGCGCTGCGGCACTGTCACTGGGCAGCCGCCCAGGAGTCGTTCGAGGCCGCGTTGGCGCTCTGGCGTGGGGAGCCGTTCGCGGGCCTCCCCGGCTGGGGCGTGTTGCTCTCCGTCCGAGCGCGGCTCCAGGAGCAGCGGTCGAGCCTGGCCGAAGAGGTCGCGGACCTCCAACTGCGCGCCGGACGGCATCACGAGCTGATCGAACCGCTGCGGAGCCAGGTCGACGACGATCCGCTGCGCGAGCGCCCATGGGGGCAACTGATGGTGGCCCTGGCGCGGACCGGCCGGCGGGCCGACGCGCTGGCGACGTACCGGCAGCTCCGCCACCTCCTCGCCGAGGAGGTGGGAGTCGAGCCCGGTCCCGACATCCAACACCTGCACACCCGCATCCTGCGGGCGGAGCGAGAGCTGTTGACATCCGATCCGCGGCCACCGGAGAGAATCGCGCCGCGAATCGTCCCCCGGCAACTGCCGGCCCCACCGACGTTGTTCACCGGCCGGGCCGGGGACCTGGCCCGGCTCACCACGCTGCTGCTCGGTGACTCCCCCTCTGCCAGCATCGTCGTCATCACCGGTACGGGCGGCGTCGGAAAGAGCTGGCTGGCACTGCGCTGGGCGCACGACAACCTGCATCACTACCCCGACGGGCAGCTCCACGTCGACCTGGGGGGATTCGGCACCGCGACGCAGGAGGCGTCACCCTCAGCCGTCGTCGTACGCTCGCTTCTGCCCGCCCTGGGTGTGAAACCCCTGGAGATCCCGGCGGAGCCGGCGGCCCAGTTCGCCCTGTACCGCAGCCTGACCGCGGACCGACGGCTGCTCGTGCTGCTCGACAACGCCCGCGACGCGGAACAGGTGCGGCCGCTGCTTCCGGGGTCGACAGGCTGCGGTGTGCTCGTGACGAGTCGCCACACCCTGCCCGGCCTGGTCGCCACCGACGGCGCCCAACCTCTCGCGCTGGACCTGCCCAGCGACGACGAGGCGCGCCAACTGCTCGTCCGCCGACTGGGTGCGCAGCGGGCCGCCGCGCAGCCGGCAGCGGTGGACGAGCTGATCAGACGTACCGCGCGGTTGCCCCTGGCCCTGTCCATCGTGGCCGCGCGAGCCGCCGCCCGGCCCACATTTCCGCTCCAGGCCATCGCCGACGATCTGGCGGCGAGCCGGGGCGGGCTCGCCGCCCTGGCCACCGACGATGCCGCCACCGATGTGCGCACCGTGCTCTCCTGGTCGTACCGACTGCTCAGCGTGGACGCGGCCCGACTGTTCCGCCAGATCAGCCTGCACGCCGCCCCGGACGTCAGCACGGCGGCGGCGGCCAGCCTCGCCGGGGCGCCACCGCACCTGATCCGGCAGGCGCTCGACGAGTTGACCCGGGCGAACCTGCTGGCCGAGCCGTCCCCCGACCGCTACCGCTGTCATGATCTGCTCCGCGCGTACGGGGAGGAGCTGACGCACACGCTCGACCGTCCGGCCGACCGTAGCGCCGTCCGGAGGCGCGTGCTGGACCACTACCTGTGTGTCGCTCATGACGCGGCGAGGCTGGTCGACCCCGGCTGGCAGCCGCTCGATCCGCCGCCCCTGCGCGCCGACGCGTCACCGTCGGCGTTCGCCGACCACCGGGCCGCGTTGGCCTGGTTCACCATCGAAGCGCGGGTGCTGCTGGCCGTCGTCGACGACGCGGTAGCGCACAGCTTCGACGCCCACGCCGGGCAGCTCGCCCAGTCCCTCACGCCCCTGCTCAGCCGGCTCTCGCAGTGGCACGACCTGGCCACCGTGCAGGCCGTCGCGGTCACTGTCGCGCAGCGTCGCGCCGACCCCCGGGCCGAGGCGCTGGCCCACCGGGATCTCGCGCTGGCCCACATCCAGCACCGCCGGTTCGGTGCGGCCCACCATCACCTCCGGCGCGCGATGGCCCGGTACGACCAGGCCGGCGACCGCCCGGGGCAGGCCAGCACCCACCTGCACCTCGCCTGGCTGTCCGACATCGAGGGCGACGCCGGGGCGGCACTGCCGCACGCCAGGCGGGCGCTGGCGCTGGCCAGCGGCACCGACGACCGGCTCGGCGAGGCGGCGGCGCTCAACGCGCTCGGCTGGAGCCACGCGCGGCTCGACGAACACCCCCGCGCCATCACCTACTGCGAGCAGGCGCTCGCGCTCTACGAGGAGGCCGAGGACCGGCTCGGCGCGGCCCACACCTGGGACAGCCTCGGATTCGCCTACCACGGCCTCGGGAAACTTCCGACAGCCGCGGACTGCTACCGGCGCGCTCTGGCGCTCTATTCCGACGTCCAGGACCCGTGTGGAAGGGCGGACACACTCGTCCGCCTCGGCGACACCCATCAGGCGGTGGGTGACCACGACACTTCGCTCGACCTGTGGAGACAGGCGTTGGCGATCCTCGACCGGGTCGGTCATCCACAGGCCGCGGTGCTGTCCGAGCGGCTGGCCGCGTACCACTGAACTCCCGGTGCCGACCGTTGCGGCGTGGATCCGACGTGGACCGGCCGTCGGCAGGCTGGACGAATGTTGACCACGAAGAGAACCACCTTCCGGCATCCGCCCGGGGTTGATCGTCGACGGCGGCGGCTCCTCGGCAGCCTCTCGGCCGTCGTCGCGGTCCTGGTCGCCCTCTCGCTCAACGCCCCACCGTCGCTCGCGGGCACCACGCCAGCCGACGGCACCGGGCCGGCCACCGTAGACACCACCGGCGGGTGGAACGGTCGGATCGACTGGCAGGCGTGCCCGGAACGGCCCGACGATCCGGGCACGCGGTGCGGCACCCTGCTCCTGCCTGTCGACTGGGCCCGACCGGGAGGGGAGACCTTCCCACTGGCGCTGGCTCGGCGCACCGCCACCGACCCGGCCGCCCGCATCGGTGCCCTGGTCTTCAATCCCGGCGGTCCGGGCCTGTCCGGGGTGGACGTGGCACTGACGGCCGAGAGCCAGCTCGGGCCGGACGTGCTGCGCCGCTTCGACATCGTCGGCTTCGATCCCCGGGGCACCGTCCGTAGCGCGCCGGTGCGCTGCTCATCGGCGCTGCTGGCCCGGCACCCCTCCCTGACGCCCGCCGACGCGGCGGAGTTCGAGCGGCTCCGCACCTACAACCGCCAGCTGCGCGACGACTGCCGCGCCCAGAGTGGCCCCCTGTTCGACCACCTGGACAGTGTGAGCGTCGCGCGCGACACCGACGCCATCCGGGCCGCACTCGGTGAGCGGCAGCTGAGCTTCTATCAGTGGTCCTACGGCACCCTGATCGGGCAGTCCTACGCCGAACTGTTCCCCGACCGTGTCCGCGCACTGGTCATGGACAGCGTGATGGACCACAGCCAGGGGGTGCGGGAGTACTTCCGCGGTGGTGCGGCCAGTAACGAGGAGCTGTTCCACGAATTCGTGACCTGGTGCGAGCGGAACTCTGGTTGCGCGCTGCACGGACGTGACGTGCCGGCGCTCTACGACCGCCTGATGCGCCGCGCCGACGCCGGCACGCTTGTCGACGCGACCACCGGCGCCCCGCTGACCTGGTTCGAGCTTGGGTTCGCGACAGTCGTCAACTTCTTCGACGCGACCTGGGCCGATCTCGCGAACATGCTGCTCGCGCTGGAGCGGGGCGAGGCCGCCGCACTCGCGTCCCCGATGGTGCCGGTCGACGGCGACGAGACCCTGACCGAGTACGCCCTGCCGGCGTTCTGCCAGGACTGGTCGCTGCCCGTCGACGGGTTCGCCGACTGGAACCGGTACCTCGACCTGTCCCGCGCCACGGCACCGCACCTGCGGGCCTCCCCGTTGGCAGTCCGCTTCGCCGCGATCTGCCTGGGCTGGACGGCGAACAACCCACAACATCGGCTGCGGGTCCGGACGAGCGCGCCGCTGCTGGTGCTCAACGGGCGGTACGACCCGGCCACCCCGTACGACGGGGCCCAGCGGGTGGTACGCCAGCTCGGCAGCCGTGGCCACCTCGTCACCTACGAGGGGTCGGGCCACGCCAGCTACCCACGGACCGAGTGCACCCGTCGTCAGGTGGAGCGGTACTTCATCACCAGAAGCACACCGCCGGTCGGCGCTAGCTGCCCGGCCGCCCCGGTCTGACGGGTCGACGTCATCACGGTGACGCCCCAGCTCACGGCAGGTGGTGCGACCGGTCCGACGGAGCGTCGGTCAGGTCCCCTACCCCGTCGGCTGGGGCGTCGCCGCAACCGTTTCCGGTCAGGAGCCGTCGGGCGGGTCGGCGGGCTGCTGTCCCGGCCAGAACGGCCACTCCTCGAATGAGCGGCACCGCCCGTCGTCAGCGAATCGCATGACCCACAGGTCGCGGTACTCCTGGTCGACCGGGTCGCCGTAGCGGACCTCCTGGCACGACACGGCGGTGTCACCCTCGACCGCGACGATCTTCGTGGTCAGCTGGAACACCTCGTCGGGGCCCTTGCGCTGCTTCTCCCACATCCGGGCGATGGCCGGCAGGCCGACGACGGGCGTCCAGTACGGCCCCTGCTGGTAGCTCGCGTCCTCGGTGAAGAGCGTGACCAGCGCGTCGGTGCCCGGGGTCCGCCAGAGTCGCTCGTAGGTGGCCAGCCAATCCGCGACGTGCTTCCTGTCCATGGCCCTCACCTTGCCATCCGAGCGCCGGTCAGCTGGGAAAACCCGCAGGCCGCAGGTGGCGCACCCATCGAGGCGCTGGCCGGCCTCGGCCCTGGACACCCTTGACATCGAAAGCTTCAGCCAGCCACACTCCCGATGCTAATTCGATTTAGCGACCATCGAAGCCCTCAACTCCCCGCACCGGACCAGACCGCGACGAGCGACCACCACAAAGGAGTCTTCGCGCATGAGGGAAACGACCGGAAGACGCAGGCTCCGGCTTGCGATCTCGATTCTCGCGCTCACGGCACTCGGAGCGGGGGCCGCCGTCCCCACGCCGGCTGCCGCCGCCGGCAGGCCCGCACCAGTGCCCGGTGCGACGGTCAAGGCGGACCGCACCTCACCGACCGGACAAACAGTCACCTTCGTCTACCGCAATCCCCACGCCACCCAGGTCCGCCTCGCCGGAGACCTGACCCTGCTCGACGTCAACACCGGCACCACGCGCTACCAGCCGGAAGAGTGGCAGCCGGGGCGCTACCACGCGGGCGGCACCGAGTTCCTCCGAGAGATGACCAGGGACCCGAAGGGGAACTGGTCGGTCTCGGTCCCGCTGCACGCCGGAGGTCTCAGCTACTGGTACCGGGTCTGGGACCCGACGCGGGGCTGGGAGAACAAGCGCATCTGGGACCCCGCCTCGACGAACCCCCGGCCGCCGGGCGACTCCTCGTTCCGGGTCAGGAACAACGACGTGCTCGACGCCGTGCACGTGCCGTACGCCAAGAAGCAGGACGACCCGGTGCTGAAGGCGCGTGCGGACTACGAGTTGCCCGTGGCCGACCGCGCGAAGCGGGGAACCGTCCGGTACGTCCCGTACACCACGATCCTGGGCGACAGCGGCCACTACCTCGGCGTCTACCTGCCGGCCACCTACGACGCCAACCGCGCGAAGCCGTACAAGGTCGCGTACCTCGCCCACGGCATCTTCGGCGACGAGACCGATTTCATGGTCCCCGCGAACGTCCCGAACATCCTGGACAACATGACGGCCAGGGGCGAGATCGAGCCAACGGTGGTCGTCACGATGGGCAACCACTTCACGGGCACCGGCCTCGGCTTCGCGTCCTACAACCAGACCAACGCGGCAAACAACCTGGTCCAGACGATCCTGCCCCTCATCGAGAGCAGCTACAACGTCTCGACCGAGCGCTCCGGGCGGGCCTACGCCGGGTTCTCGTACGGCGGGATGACGGGCGGCGTCGTCATCAGGAACTACCCGACCACCTTCGCGTTCTACGGACACTTCTCCGGCAATCCGTCGCTCACCACGCAGGACTACGACACCATCGCGAACGCGGTCGGGGACGACAACCTGTCCGTCTTCCTCGGCAATGGCATCTTCGAGGGCAACCTCAACGCCCAGAACGCCATCGCGAACAACTTCCGGGCCAGGGGATACGCCGCCGCGACGACCCAGGTCCCCGGCGCGCACGACGGAATGACGGCGGGCCAGCTGTTCACGATCTTCGCCCGGGATCACCTGTGGTCGGGGGTGGACTCCGTGTCGGTGACGCCGGCGACGGTGAACCTGACGAAGGGTTGGAACTGGGCCAGGCAGTTCACCGCCCAGGTGAGGACCAACGAGGGTGTCAGCCCGGCGGTGACGTGGTCGGTCCAGGGAGCGACATCCACCGGCACCACCATCTCCGCGGCGGGTCTGCTCTCGGTCGCCGCCGCGGAGACCGCGTCGTCGCTCACCGTCGTGGCGACGTCGGTGGTCGATCCGACCATGTCACGCTCGGCTGAGGTCACACTGACGCCTCCGGGCCCGGCACGGGTCGCGGTGCAGGCGAAGGCCACGCCGGCCTCGGTCGTCAGCGGTGGCACGTTCACGCTGACCGTCGACGTACGGGCACAGTCTCCGCACCGCAAGGCTCCGAAGGTGACCGGCGAGGTCGCCGTCACCTTCGGCGGCACCACCCAGGTCGTTCCGCTCCGTGGTGGCGCGGCCGTCGTCGAACTGCCGACCGGCGGGCAGCCCGCAGGAATGTACCCGGTGCACGTCGCCTACTCCGGCGACAGGGTCCACGCCCCCACCGCAGCGGTCCACCAGCAGCTACGGGTTCGCTAGCCAAAGGCGGTGGTGGGCCGGCGACCTGTCGTCGTCGGCCCACCGCCAGCTGTCCGGCCGGACCGTCAGCTCACGCCCCGAACCGCCTCGATGATGGTCTCGGCGACCTCGCTCGGCCGGGCCACAGCCATCGCGTGCGAGCCGCCGACGACCTCACGCTGCCCCCGGGGGTTGGCCCGCTCGGCCATGAACCGGTGCACGTCGGCGGGGATGTTCTTGTCAGCGTCCCCGAACACGAACCAACTGGGCAGCGACCGCCAGGCGGGGTCGCCGGTGAGCTTGCCACCCAGGCCTTCTTCGGTGATCGGCCGCTGGGTCCGGGCCATCAGCGCGGCCACGTCGTCCGACGAGTCCGCGCAGAACTGCGCGTGGTACTGGTCCTGGCCGATCGCCACCTCGTTCCCACCGCTCGACAGCGGGTACTGCACCAGCGTGTCGGCGAGCGTGCTGCCGGGGAACTTCGCCGACAGCGTCATTGCCGACTCTCCCGTGTCCGGAGCGAAGGCGTTGACGTACACGAGGGCCCGCACCGAGGTGTCGCCGGCAGCGGCCTGCGTGATCACCATGCCGCCGTACGAGTGGCCGACGAGGACGACAGGACCGCCGATCCCGCTGACGACATCCCGCACGTACGCGGCATCGCCCGCGACGCTCCGCAGCGGGTTCGCGACGGCCACCGAGTCGTACGCGGCGCCCAGCCGCTCGAGCACACCGTTCCAGCTCGCCGACTCGGCGAACGCACCGTGCACGAGCACGATGGTGGGCTGTGGATCAGGCATGACAGGTGCCCCCTCACTCCGTGAAGCTGTTCACCGCCGGTCGCACTGGTACGCCTGGATACCCGTTACGCGAGTGTGAAACGTTCGGCCCGACGGCTTGCGCCCGGCCTGCTGAACGTGTCGGTCGGGGCCGCGCCGGGCGTCCGGTGTCCCACCGTCGCCGTAAGGTGCACCAACCCGACGGGAAGGAGGCTGTGGTGGCTGCGACGACGTCGACTGAGACGGTGGCCGAGGTGATGGCCGAGCTGGCCGAGTTGGAGGACCCGAAGGCACGGGAGGTGAACGCCAGACACGGTGATGATCATGCGGTGCACCTCGGCGCGCTTCGCGCGCTCGCGAAGCGGCTGAAGACGCAGCACGACCTCGCGCGCCAACTCTGGTCGACGGGCGATGCGTCGGCGCGGCTGCTGGCAGTTCTGATCTGCCGTCCCAAGGCGTTCGAGCGGGACGAGTTGGACGTCATGGTGCGCGAGGCGCGCACCCCGAAGGTGCACGACTGGCTCGTGAATTACGTGGTGAAGAAGAGCCCGCACTCCGAGAATCTGCGGCGGGCCTGGTTCGCCGACCCCGATGCCGTGGTCGCGAGTGCCGGCTGGGCGCTGACCACCGAACGTGTGACGAAGAAACCCGAGGGTCTCGACCTTCCGGGGTTGCTCGATGTGATCGAGACCGAGATGAAGGACGCGCCGGATCGCCTGCAGTGGGCGATGAACCACTGCCTGGCGCAGATCGGCATCGAGCACGCCGAGCACCGCGCTCGGGCGATCGCCATCGGCGAACGCCTTGAGGTGCTGAAGGACTACCCCACCTCCCCCGGCTGCACGTCTCCGTTCGCGCCCACCTGGATCGGCGAAATGGTGCGCAGAGCGGGATAGGCAGCGGGTTCTCGGTCAGCCCGCATCGGCGGGGTCGACGCCGTCTCCCGCGCGCCCCTATAGTGAGTTCCATTATGGGACTTACTGCGTTCTGGCGATGGTGGGTCGCCGGCACGACGAGCCAACTCGGCTCGGCGGTCGGCACACTGGCCCTGCCGCTGACCGCGCTGACAGTGCTCCACGCGTCGGCGTTCGAAATGGGTCTGATCACGGCGGCGGGCTACCTGGCGTACCTTCTGATCAGCCTGCCGGCGGGCGTGATCGTGCAGCGCCTGCCGCTGCGCGGCATGCAGGTCGTCCTAGATCTGGTCCGGGCCCTCGCCATCGCGTCGGTCCCGCTGGCCTGGTGGTACGACATGCTGACGGTGGCCCAGCTGGTCGCGGTCGCCCTGGTGGTGAGCTTCGCCAACGTGCTGTTCGACGTGGCGAACCAGACCTTCCTGCCGGAGATCGTGCCGCCCGCGCAGTTACAGGCCCGCAACAGCCTCACCTCGGGCACACACGCCGCCACCGCGCTGGGCGGGCCATCCCTGGGCGGCCTCGCCGTGCAGGTGCTGGGTGCGGTGCCGACGCTGTTCGTGGACGCCGTCAGCTACCTGCTCTCCGCCGTGCTGCTGCGCACCCTGCCGGCCCGGCGGGTGCAGCGACCGGCCGAGCGGCCGCCGATGATCACGATGATCCGCGAGGGCTGGCACTTCGTGCTTCGGCACCCGATCATCGGACCGGCCATGTGGGACGCCACCGCGACGAACTTCGTCAACGGCGCCATGCTCGCCCTGTTCCCCTTCTACCTGGTGCGTGAGCTGCACGCGTCGCCGCTCATGGTCGGGCTGTTGATCGCCGCCGACGGCCTCGGCGCGCTCATCGGCGCGGCGTTGACGACCCGCTTCACCGATCGGTTCGGCACCGCACGCGGCCTGATCATCGCGGCCTTCGTCGGCGTGGTCGGCGCCCTCATCATCCCCCTGGGCACCGGCACCGCCGCGTTAGTGGCCTTCGCGGTCGGAAACCTCATCTTCGCGAGTTCCACCGTGGTGCTCAGCGTGACCACCCGCACCTACCGGATGCTCGCCAGCCCACCGGAACTGCTGTCCCGGGTGATCGCCACTGTCAAGTTCGTGTCCTGGGGCGCCATCCCGCTCGGCGGCCTGCTCGCCGGCATCCTGGCCGGGCCACTCGGCGCGCGAACCACCCTGTTGATCTTCGGGGGGCTCACCGTGTTGTCCCCGATCATCTACCTGTCGACGCCGATCCGCCGACTGCGCGACCTGCCGCTCGACCCCACGCCGACACCCGCCGAGGCGAGGGTGTGACCCGATCGGGTGCGCTCCCGGTCCGTCCACATCGTTCACCGGAGATATCGACAGAAGGTGTAGCCCCCGGTCCCCCGGGGCAAGAACCCGCACATGGAGGGAACGGCAGGGTGCGAGGGTCAACAGCTCGGCCGGCGGCACCGCACCGGTGAGCCGGACCTGGCAGGCCTGGCGACCGCGCTGCCGGCGGCCTCCCTCTGATGCGGCTGAGGCACAGCCTCCCCCCGGTGGCGCTCGGCGCGGTGGCGCTCGGCGCGGCTCTGGGCGCCAACCCTGCCCACGCCGACACCCCATCGCCGTCGCGGCTCCCGCTGGTGGAGGTCGCCACCTCGCCGGAGGCCATCACGGTTTCGGTGGCCGACCTCGTCGAGGTGCGGCTGACCGTCCCTTTGCCCCTGCCGACCGCTGCCGTCTCCCTGCCCCTGCCCCTGCCGTCGACGGACCCGCTGCCCCTGCCGTCGGCCGTTCCGCTGCCGACGCCGTCGGCCGAGCCCTCCACCACCCGGCCAAGTCGGCCGGCCGGCACACCGTCGCCGCAGGCCACACCCGCGCCCTCGGCCTCGGCATCCCCGAAGGCACGGATGGCCTCACCGCCATCGCCGGCACCGTCGACGCGTGTACCGGCGACGGCGACCCGAAGCGGCGCTCGTGGCACGTCCGATGGTCACGCGTGGGCGCAGGCACGGGCGACGATGACCGCCGTCACCGGACAGCGGCCCAACCCGCCCGTCCGTCCCGCACCGGGGCCACCGGCGTTCGTGCTGGCGCTCGCGTCCGCACCGACCGGCGTCGGCGGCGGCGGCGCTGATCCACCCACGTCAACAGCCGAAGTTTCGCCGCCCATGTCGCCGCTGCGGCCAGGTCTTACCGTCACCGCCGTCGACAGGCGCGCTACCAGCCGTCCCGTCGAGCGGGGTCCTCCCCCGCCCCGACACCTCCTGATCACCCACTCGCGTCCACGACGTTGATCAGGAGAGGTTCATGGAAATCGCCGTTATCTGGATCCCCGCCCACATCGAGCCGTCGGAGCCCGCCGTCGCGAGGTGTCTCAGCCACCTTCGCGAACACTCCTACCGATTCGCAGGAATCATGCGGGCACCCTGGGAGACCGTCGAGCAGACGATGATCGACGGGGAGGTGGATGTCGTCGTCATCGCCGACTTCGCCCACCTCCCGCCGGATCGGTCCCCCCGGATCGAGCTGGCCAGCTCCCCCGACGGCGTCGCGGACGAGGACCGAACGGTTCCGGACCCACAGCTCGACTGACACCAGAAAGCGCCCCGTCCGCTATGGACGGGGCGCTTCGTCGAAGTAGCAATCTGCCGTCGTCCACGGCGTCGCGCTCATCGGCGAAGTGTCGGGGCCGAGAGGGCAGAATGTCGGGCGGTGGCATCATGCCGCCATCACCGGGACTGACAGGGAGCAGACCATCGGCACCTCCGACACGATCACGCTGTGGCGGCCCACCGGGCAGGCCGAACTCGACCTCGTGGCGGCGGCCGGCTGGCGGGCTTGGCCACCACGCCTGCCCGACCAGCCGATCTTCTACCCGGTGCTCAACCGCTGGTACGCCACGAAGATCGCCCGCGAGTGGAACGTCCCCGCCAAAGGCGTCGGTTACGTGACCCGGTTCGACGTGCGACGTTCCTACCTGGACCGCTACGAGGTTCAGCAGGCCGGTGGTCGCGATGTGCTGGAGTACTGGATTCCCGCCGAGGAACTCGACGACTTCAACGCCAACATCGCCGGCGCGATCACCGCCGAGGCCGAGTATCGGGGCCCAGTCGACGACGAGGAGTTCACCGACGCGGAGGAGGCCCTGGGGCGAGCGCTGCCCGAGGCGTGGCGCACCTACCTGCGGGGCGAGTCGTGGTTCCGGCGGGGTTGGATGGCCACCGAGGCGTACGTGTGGCTCAATTCCCCACGCGAGATGCTCGAGCTGCATGAGGCATGGGACCAGGCCACCGCCGCGCACCCCGGTATCGCGATCATCGGCGGTGACGGCTCCAGGGAACAGCTCGTCCTCGACCTGCGCAGTGACCCCGCCCCGGTGCTGCTTGTCGACATCGCCAGTGGCGGGTGGGACACCGCCATCCGGCAAGCCGACGATGTCAGCCAGCTCATCGACCGCATCGAGGCGGGCACCTTCGCGTTCGACCTGGAGGACTGACCCGAGCCGGGCAACGAGCTACCGCTGCCCCGGCCCGGTCACGACGCCCCGGCGAATCCCCGGGTCAGGCAGCGACGGCCGCCCGGACGTCGTCGTCGGCGGCGCGCAGCCGGGCGGCGGCCTCCTCGGCGGTGCAGTTCGCCAGCAGCAGCACGATGGCCGTCTTGGCGTGCCCGTTCGCCGCCGCGAGCGCCCGCGCGGCCGTGTCGAGGTCGGTGTCGGCGGCCTCGGCGACGATCCGCCGCGCCCGGTCGACGAGCTTCTCGTTCGTGGCGTTCATGTCCACCATCAGGTTGCCGTACACCTTGCCGAGCCGTGCCATCGTGGCAGTCGAGAGCATGTTGCAGACCAGCTTCTCGGCGGTGCCGGCCTTGAGCCGGGTGGAGCCGGTGAGCACCTCGGGGCCGGTGGGCACCTCGATGGCGACGTCGGCGTGCCGGCTGGTCACCGCGTCGGTGTTGCAGGCCACCGAGACGGTCGCCGCGCCGAGCGCGCGGGCGTGATCCAACCCACCGACCACGTACGGGGTACGGCCGCTGGCGGCGAGCCCGACCACAGTGTCGCGGGCGGTCAGGCCGACGGCGTCCAGGTCGGCGACGGCGCGGGTCGGGTCGTCCTCCGCGCCCTCGACGGCGACGCCGAAGGCTCGTGCCCCGCCGGCGAGCAGACCGATGACCCGCTCGGGCGTCGTACCGAAGGTGGGTGGGATCTCGACGGCGTCGAGCATGCCGATCCGGCCGCTGGTGCCGGCGCCGAGGTAGATCAGCCGTCCGCCCTGACGGAGCGACGCCACTATGACGTCGACGGCGGCGGCGATGTCCGGCACGGCCCGGCGGACGGCGTCGGCGACCGTCTGGTCCTCGTCGTTCATCGCGAGAAGCAACTCGGTGGGAGACATCAGGTCGAGGTCGCCGGTCTTGTCGTTGCGGGTCTCGGTGCCGAGGGTGCTGAGGTCCACGGGGTGCTCGTTCCTCTCGCTGGTGTGCAGTCGCCGGCCGGCGGGGAGAGGGCCTCCGGTGGCCCGGCGGCTCGCCGTCGAGCGTGTCCTCGCGACCGGCCGCCGCGGCCAGGCCGAGGGCGCAGCTGCGAACAGTCCCCGTATCAGCAGGCTGAAACCACAGCGTAACCAGCCCGGACGGGCAGTGGCAAAAAGTTTCGCGCTAGGCTGGCCCAACGTCACTTATTGACAACCGCTGGTTGGGAGCGAGCCGTGCGTCAACTCGACCTCGTCGTGATCGTGCTGTACCTCGTGGTGATCGCCTACGTCGGACTACGCCTGTCCGGTAAACAGAAGTCCGCCAAGGACTACTTCGTGGGCGAGGGTCGACTGCCCTGGTGGACCGTCTCGTTCTCCGTGGTCGCCACTGAGACCAGCGTCCTGACCGTGATCAGTGTTCCCGGCGGCGCCTACAGCGGTCAGGGCTTCGGCAACGTCGAGCTGGCCCTGGGCTACGTCATCGGTCGGGTCGTCGTGGCCGCGGTGCTCATCCCGCTCTACAAGCGGGGTGGGTTCGTCAGCGCCTACCAGTACCTCGGTGAGCGGTTTGGCCTGAAACTCCAAGGGCTCGCGTCGGTGACGTTCGTCTTCACCCGCCTGCTCGCCGAGGGTGTACGCCTGTTCGCCTCGGCCATCCCCATCAAGCTTCTTCTCGACGAGTTCGGGCTGAACGTCGGCTACCAGGCCATCATCGTCGTCCTGACGCTCATCACTGTGGTCTACACCTACCTCGGTGGCATCAAAGCGGTCATCTGGACCGACGCCATCCAGATGGGGCTGTACCTGGGCGGGGCGATCCTCGCCATCGCCGTGCTCAGCCACGCCGTCGGCTTCGACGGCTACTCGCAGGCGCTGGACGCCGGCAAGTTCCAGCTCTTCGACACCAACTTCGCCCTCTCGCACGTGCTCACCAGCCCGTTCGCCCTGCCGACCGCGATCATCGGTGGCGCGATCTTCGCGATGGCCAGCCACGGGTCGGACCAGCTGATCGTGCAGCGCATCCTGTCGACCCGCACGCTGCGCGAGGGGCAGAAGGCCATGATCTCCTCGGGCATCTTCGTGGTGATCCAGTTCGCGGCGTTCTCCCTGGTCGGCGCGCTGCTGTGGTCGTACAACAAGGGTCAGACCTTCAAGGAACTCGGCCTGGCCAGCAGCGACAACCTCTACCCGAGCTTCATCCTGCACGCCCTGCCGGTAGGCATCTCGGGTCTCCTGGTGGCCGGCATCCTCGGCGCCGCCATGGGCTCGCTCTCCTCGGCGCTGAACTCGATGTCGAACTCCACGGTCGCGGACTTCATCCACAGCTTCTTCCGCAAGGTCCCATCCGACGACGCGATGCTCCGCCTCGCCCGGGTGATGACCCTGGTCTGGGCGGTGCTGATGGCGGTCTTCGCCTGCGCGTTCAGCTCCAGCACCGGAAACGTCTACCTGACCGGTTTGACCATCGCCGGCTACACCTACGGGGCGCTGCTCGGCGCCTTCCTGCTCGGCCGTCTCGTCAAGCGGGCCAACCAGGTCGACGCGGTGATCGCCTTCCTGGTCACCGTGGCAGTGATGACCTACATCGTCCGCTACGTGAAGATCGATGTGACGACCGCCGGGACGACCACCGCCACCGCCATCGCCGCGCAGTGGCTGGTCCCGATCGGCGTCCTGATCACCCTGGTCGTCGGCGCGGTGTCCAGCCGGTTCCACCCGGCCCCGGAGACACCGTACGACCATGGACGTCGCGACGAGATCGACGACGACGCGGCGGCGACGCCAGCCGGCCGGGCGTGAAGGAGAACGTGATGCGCGTGATCGGCCTGATGTCCGGAACCTCCTACGACGGCATCGAAGCCGCCGCGGCCGAGCTCGAAATGAGCGGCGACACACTGCGGATGCGACCGCTGGGCCGGCTCAGCCACCCGTACTCCGACGAGTTGCGCACGCAGATCGCCGCGGCCCTGCCACCCGGGGCGACCACCACCGAGGCGATCTGCGTGCTGGACACCGGCATCGGCCAGGCCTTCGCCGAGGCCGGCGTGCGGGCCCTCGCCGACCTGTGCGACGGCAGTGCCGACCTGGTCGTCTCGCACGGGCAGACCATGCACCACTGGGTCGAGGACGGCACGGTTCGGGGCACCCTCCAGCTGGGTCAGCCGGCCTGGATAGCGGAGGCCACCGGCCTTCCGGTCGTCGCCGACCTGCGCAGCCGCGACGTGGCCGCCGGCGGCCAGGGCGCTCCCCTGGTCGCCCTCTTCGACGCGCTGCTGCTGGGTGGCCTGCCCGGCGTCCCGGCCGCGCTGAACCTGGGTGGCATCGCCAACATCACCGTCGTCACGCCGGACGCGGACCCGCTCGCCTTCGACACCGGTCCGGCTAACGCGCTCCTCGACGCCGCCGCCCGCCACTTCAGCGGCGGCACCGAGGAGTACGACCAGGACGGGCGCGGCGCCGCCGCCGGGCAGGTGAACCCGGACCTGCTGCGGCGGCTGCTCGACGAGCCGTACTACCGGCTGCCCGGCCCGAAGAGCACCGGCAAGGAGCTGTTCCATCTGCCCTACCTGCTCGCCGCCCTCGCCGACGCGCCCACACCGGACCCGCGGGACGTGTTGGCCACGCTCACCCGACTGACGGCGGTCACTGTGGCCGGCGCCTGCCGCGACCACGGCGTCACCCGACTCGTCGTCTCCGGCGGCGGCGCACACAACCCGACGCTGATGCGCATGATCGCCGACGAGCTGCCCGGCGTCGAGCTGTCCTCCAGCGACGACCTGGGCATCGCGTCGGACGCCAAGGAGGCGCTGGCCTTCGCGCTGCTCGGCTACCTGACAGTGCACGGGCTGCCGGGCACCCTGCCCTCGGGCACCGGCGCGCGACACGCCTCGGTGCTCGGCAGCATCACCCCCGGCCGGCAGCCGCTGCGGCTGCCGGCACCGGCCAGCACCCCGCCCCGCCGACTGCTGATCGCCGAGTCTCCGGTGGTCGACTGACCACCCTCCTGGGAGGATCGCCCATGAGCACCGCCGTACCCGCGCCAACCTCGGCCGGCGCTCGCGCCCGCGAGGTCGCCGAGCTGCTGCGCTCGCGCCTCGACGACCCCACCCGGGCCAGCGCCGAGCTGCCCCGACGGTTGGCGGCGGCGCACGACGCCTCGCCGTACCTGTTCGAGCCGCAGGCCGTCGTCCGCGCCGCCTCGGCGGCCGAGGTGGGGGCGCTGATGGCCGGCGCCCGGGAGGCCGGCGTGCCGCTGACCCTGCGCGGCGGCGGCACCAGCCTCGCCGGGCAGGCGGGCGGCGCGGGCGTGCTTGTCGACGTCCGCACCGACTGGCGGCACGCCGAGGTCCTCGACGACGGCCGCCGCATCCGGCTCCAGCCGGGCCTGACGATCCGGCAGGCCAACGCCCGGCTGGCCCGCTACCGACGCCGGCTCGGCCCGGACCCGGCCAGCGAGGCCGCCTGCACTGTGGGCGGCATGGTGGCAAACAATTCCAGCGGGATGACCTGCGGCACCACCGACAACGCGTACCGCACCATGGAGTCGCTGCGCTTCGTGCTCCCGTCCGGCACCGTCGTCGACTCCGGCGCCCGAGACGCCGACGACCGGCTGCGGGCCGACGAGCCCGAGCTGCACGCCGGGCTGCTGCGCCTGCGCGACCGGGTGCGATCGACGCCGGGGTCACGCGCCACCATCGAGCGGCTGTTCGCGATGAAGAACACCATGGGGTACGGGCTGAACTCGCTGCTCGACCACAGCACCCCGGTCGAGATGCTCGCCCACCTGATGATCGGCAGCGAGGGCACGCTCGGCTTCGTGGCCGAGGCCGTCTTCCGTACCGTCGAGATCCACGACCACGCCGCCACCGGCCTGCTGATCCTTCCCGGCCTCACCGACGCCACCGACGCGCTGCCGGCCCTGCTCGCCGCCGGCGCCCGTACCGCCGAGCTGCTCGACGCGGCCGCGCTACGGGTCAGCCAGCGCGATCCGGGCGCCAGCGCGGCCCTGCGCGGGTTGACGGTCACCGGCCACGCCGGACTGCTTGTGGAGTTCGCCGAGGACAGCGCGGAGCAGTTGGCCGCGACGCTGGCCGACGCCCGGCCCGTGCTCGACCGGCTGCCGGCCGTCACCGGCACCGAGCTGACCCGCGACCCGCGCGAACGGGCCAACCTCTGGCACCTGCGCAAGGGCCTCTACACCGCCGTCGCCGGGGCCCGCCCGCCCGGCACCACGGCCCTGTTGGAGGACGTCGCGGTGCCGATGCCGCGCCTGACCGGCACCTGCGATGGTCTGATCCGCCTGTTCGACAGGCACGGCTACCCGGACGCGGTGATCTTCGGACACGCCCGCGACGGCAACCTGCACTTCATGCTGACCCAGTCCTTCGACACCGCGGCCGAGATCGACCGCTATGCCCGGTTCACCGACGACATGGTCGACCTGGTGCTCGCCGAGGGGGGAACACTCAAGGCGGAGCACGGCACCGGCCGGGCCATGGCACCCTTCGTCCGCCGGCAGTACGGCGACGAGCTGTACGACGTGATGCGCGACCTCAAGCGGTTGTGCGACCCGAGCGGCCTACTCAACCCCGGTGTGCTGCTCAACGACGACCCGACAGTGCACCTGCGGCAGCTCAAGGCCGTCCCGACTGTCGACCCCGAGCTGGACGCCTGCGTCGAGTGTGGCTACTGCGAGCCGGTCTGCCCCACCGCCGACGTCACCACCACGCCCCGGCAGCGCATCGTCCTGCAACGGCAGATCGCCCTCGCCACCGCCGCCGGCGACGAGGAGCGCCGCCGGGAGCTGACAGCCGACTACGAGTACGCAGCAGTGGACAGTTGCGCCGCGGACAGCCTCTGCGTCACCGCCTGCCCGGTCGGCATCGACACCGGCGCGGCGATGAAACGGCTGCGCGCCGAGCGGCACAGCCCTCGCGCCCAGCGCACCGCCCGCACTGCCGCCCGGCACTGGCAGGCCGCCGTGACTGGCGTCCGGGTGGGGCTGACCGCCGCGCACGCCGTGCCGACGCCGGTCACCCGCGCCGCCACCACGGCGATCCGCGGGCTCGGCGCCACCGAACTCGTGCCGCTGTGGAGCGACGACATGCCGCGCGCCGGCGCGCCCCGCCCCACCCCACGCAGCGCGCCGGACGCCCAGGCGGTGTTCTTCGCGGCCTGCGTCGGCAGCCTCTTCGCACCCGAGGACGGCTCGTCCGGCGGTTCGGCGGCGGCGTTCCTGCGCCTCTGCGAACTGGCGGGGGTGCCGCTCGTCGTGCCGACCGGCACGGCGGGCCTGTGCTGCGGAACCCCGTGGCAGTCAAAGGGCTACCCCGCCGGTCACCGAGAGATGGCCGAGCGGACCCTGGCCGCGCTCTGGGCGGCCAGCGACGAGGGCCGCCTGCCCGTCGTGTGCGACGCGTCGTCGTGCACGCACGGGCTGACGCAACTGACCGCCGCGCTGGCCGAGGATGACCGGGCACGCTACGGCGCGCTGCGCTTCGTCGACAGCGTGACCTTCACCGCCGAGCACCTCCTGCCGGCGCTGCCGCAGCCCCGGCGACTGGGCTCGCTGGCCCTGCACCCCACCTGCTCCACAGTGCACCTGGGCGGCATCGACGACCTGCGCGCGGTGGCCGGGGCGGTCGCCGACACCGTCACCGTGCCGGACAGTTGGGGCTGCTGTGCCTTTGCCGGTGACCGTGGGCTGCTGCACCCCGAGGTCACTGCCGGCGCCACAGCGGCGCAGGCCGCCGAGATCAACGAGCGCGACCACGACGCGTACGCCTCCTGCAATCGCACCTGCGAGATGGGCATGAGCCGGGCCACCGGTCAGCCGTACCGGCATGTGCTCGAACTGCTCGTCGAGGCGGTCGAGCCGCCGGCGTAGCCGGTGCCGTACCCGCGAGCGCGCCGCCCGCCGCAGATCTGCGGCGGGCGGCGCTGTTGGTGCCCTACCTCAGGAGAGCGCGATGTCGCGGTAGTAGTAGCGCAGAATCGCCTGGTAGTTCTTGCCCTCGTTGGCGAGATCACGCGAGCCGTACTGCGACAGCCAGTCCCCGTCCACCCAGCCACCACACGCGGTCGTCGTCGCGCAGTAGTGCGCCCGCAGGATGTTGCCGCTGCGGGTCATCCGGGCAGACCAGGTCCGGTCCACCGCCGCGGACGTCGACGACTGCGCCGACGACGGCCGGTAGACCTGGTCGCCGGTGTCGTCCCGGACGTCGTAGCACTGTCCGCCGGACGTCTTGCGGGTCGAGTGCAGCGCCCAGTACCAGGCGTAGCTCTTGACCGCCATCGCACCGGCGTCCAGCGAGGCGGCCGGCCAACTCGTCACCCACTCGTTCGGGAGGACGTTCTTGACGTACGTCTTGAAGTCGACCCGATCGACCCGGCCGAGACTAACCCGGTAGACGAGGATGGTGCTCGGCAGTTTGCTGTTGGTGCCGTCGGTGCTACAGCCCGTCGGCCCGCTCACCAACTCGTGCGAGGCGTTGTTGTTCTTCAGCGTGGCGTTGAGGTTGCCTTTCGCGCCGGCCGCGAAGTCCTGGCTGGCACCGGCGAAGTTGCTGTTGAAGTAGACCCGCACCGTCTTGCTGGTCCGGTTCCACACCGACGCCGCGTTGTTCTTCACGCACAGACCCTTGCCGCTGCCCGCGCCCTTGAAGTCGTAGCAGGTCGGTTGGGTCGTACCGTAGTCGTCCAGTGAGTCGGTGAAGTCGGAGACCGAGCCCGCCTGGTTGCTGTTGTAGTAGTAACAGAACTCGCCACTGTCGCAAGTGCCATCCCGCATGGCCGCCGCTGCCGGCGACGCGACACTCAGGATCGAGGTGGACATGGCGAGGACTGCGCCGACGATGGCCAGGCCCTTGCGGATACTCATGGTGTCCTACTTCTCGTTGTAGCCCTGGGAGTTCCAGAACGCGGTCGGGTCGGCGTTGTCCAGGGTGGAGTCGCCGACGCTGACGGCCGCGTGGGTCTGCCGACCGGCCCGAACCTCGACGTGGGTGTGCGCGCCCGAGCTGGACGACACCCCGTGCCACGACTCATCGGCGATGATCTCGCCCTTGCTGATGGCGTCGCCCACGCTCACACCGGACCTCGGCGCGGTGTGCAGGTAGATCACCGACTTGTTGAGTGAGGAGTTGTAGACGGAGACAGTGGACAGGCCGCCGCTGCCGGTGTTGCCCCGCGCGACGTAGATGACAGTTCCGGAGACCAGGGCACGCACGTCCGAGCCGACGCTGCGGGCGATGTCGATGCCCTCGTGCCGACCGGGCGTCGTGGTGTAACCGTCGAAGGCGCACGTGACAGTGCCGCCGCTGGCCTGGTACAGGGCGTACGACAGGTTCGTGCGCGTCGACGGCGAGAACTGGTGCGAGGCGTTGTTGTTCTTCAGCGTGGCGTTGAGGTTGCCTTTCGCGCCGGCTGCGAAGTCCTGGTAAGAGCCGGCGTAGCCGCTGTTGTAGTAGACGCGTACCGTCTTGGTGCTGCGGTTCCAGACCGAGGCGGCCTCGTTCTTGATGCACAGGCCCTTGCCAGCGCCAGTGCCCTTGAAGTCGTAGCACGAGGGCTGCTCGGTGCCGTAGTCGTCGAGCGATCCGGTGAAGTCCGAGATCGATCCCGCGTTGCCGCTGTTGTAGTAGTAGCAGAACTCGCCACTGTCGCAGACCCCGTCTCGGGCCGCCGCCGACGCGGGCGATGCGACGCTGAGGATCGAGGTGGTCGCGGCCAGCGCGACGCCGACGGCCGCGAGGCTCTTACGGATGTTCATGGTGTCCTTTCAGAAACGGTGAGGGGGTACGGGTCACTGCCCGCGCTGGTACTGCTCCCAGGTCCTGATCGGGACCTGGGGGCCGTCGTCCGGTCCCTGGTTGGCCAGGCCGTTCATGCCGAGGTGGTAGTCGCCGACCTGGTGCTGCGCCTGGCTGGACAGGTCCGTGTCGTTGATCGCGGTGGCGTGGATGTGCCACGGCCAGTCACCCTGATTCGGGTTGCGGACCCAGGCCGCGAAGCCGACCTGGCGCAGGGCCCGGGCGACGGCGGTGCGCTTGGCAGCGGTCATGCCGGTGACCGCGATGTCCACCACACCCCCGCCGTCGTGCGTACCGGCCGAGGTGGGGTCGCCCCCGGGGTTGTACGAGCCCTGATCGAGCACCAGGGGGTAGCCGAGCAGACGTTGCGCCTCGGCCAACATCGCCCGCGTACGGGCGTTGACGACGTACCCGTCACGCGGGACCTTCGCGCCCGGGCCGATGGCATTGCTGACGGTGTAGCGGTTCTGCCCGAGCTTCGTCAGCGACGTCGTACCGGGCAGCCCGTTCGCGGCCAGCCCGGTGTAGCCGAGCGAGCGCTGGTACGCCGCGTACGCCGAGACGGTCTGGGTGCCGAAGTAGCCGTCGACCCATTGCGCGTTCAGCAGACCCTGCGCCTGCAGCGCCTGTTCGACGGCGAGTACGGAGTTCTTCGCGCCCGGGGTCAGCGTGTTGTCGGCCCGGCGGGGGTCGATCTGAGCGGCCAGGACGGTGGCCTCCATGTCCACGACCGGTCGCGCGGCCGCGGTGACGGTTCGCTGCGCTGTGGCGCCTGATGTCGCGGCCCACGCGTGGGCCGGGACGCCGACTGCCACGCAGAGCGCGGCGAGCCCGACGGATAGCCAGGGACGGTGCACTGTCGATCCTCCTCGCAGTTGGTGAGTCGTTCGGAACGGACATCACCTTGCGAGAATCGGCCTGCTGTTCGGTACCCCTGCTGTCCTGTCAGATCCGTCAGGCCGTCACCGACCTCGGTGGATGTGGTGTTGTCAGCTTTGGCGGCGCCCGGCTCTGACACCGATGGTCAGCACTCTGACACCGGTCGAGGTGACCGGGGAGCGCACTCAGGCGGTGACGGTGACCATGAAGTACACCGGCCGGCGGGTGGGAAAGTACTCCTGCCCGTTCTCGTCGACCATCTTCCAACTCACCCAGCACTTCCCAGGACGACTCGGCGCGGTGACCTCGACACTGATCATCACCTGCTCGTCGGGCGGTGTGTCACCGATCGCCACCCGGTCCGGCACCTGGCAACCGTCGGCGTCGGCGGTGGGGTTGGTCCGCTGGAGGAAACGGTTGTGCCAGGCGACCTTCCCCACGTTCTTGAGGGCCCACACCTTGACGAACTGCGAGTTCACCCGCACCCGGGTGCCGTCGGGGATGGTGACGTCGGAGATGAACTTGCTGGAGTCGCCGGGGATCAGCGAGTCCGAGAACGGTGACGCCGACGGCGACGGCGCGGATGACGCCGCCACCGCGCCGGAGCCGTCCCGTGACGACCGGCCGCGAACGACGACGCCCAGAACGGCGACCATCGCCACCACCAGGACCACCGCTGCGGCGGCGAGCCATGGCAGCCGGTGCCGCCGTGCACCCGCGACGTCCTCGTCGGTCGGCGGATAGTCCGTGCTGCGCAGCGCGTTCTGCTCATTCGGGGACGACGCGGGGACGACGGACACGACAGGCCCGTCCGGTTCCGGGGTGTCGGTGCCGGTGTCGGGCTTCTTTCCGCCGGTGGTGATCGGGGTCTCGTCGCCGGTCGGGGACTCGGTGCTGACCGGCGCGGTATCGCCGTCTTCGGTGCCGTGCGCAGACGCGGGGCGCTGTGCGTCCTCCCAGCGACGCCGCCACTGGACCTCGTCCGCCTCGCAGGCTCGAACGAACTCTCGCACGGTCTCCCAGGAGGGGAACCTGGTCCCGGCGGCGGCCTCGTGCAGCGTGGTGTGCGAGATCCGGCCCGACCGCCCCGCCATCTTGCGGAACGACGGGTCGCCGGCGGCTGTCCGCAGGGCCCGTAGCTGTTCGGCGAACCTCTCGGCGGCCTGTCTGTCCTGAATCGACTGGGCGGCGGCACGCTGGTCCTTCATCACTCCCCCATGTCAGACGACGTCGTCAGGCGTTGTCAGAGCGTGTCAGAGGGTATCGAACGGGACAAGGCCGTCATCAATGTGGTGCATCGACGGCACCGGGCGCGACGGTCCCGGTGCTGGCGATCACCGGGACCGCGCACGCCGGGACCAACCCGCGTTGCGCCGCCGCGTCTTCAGGCGACCTTGGGCGTGGCGCGCATGCCCACGTAGCAGACCCGAGTGCCGTTGGTGAGGGTGGAGAAGACCACCGGCATGTAGTCCTCGCTGAACGACGGTCCCGCGCCGGAGGCGGCGAAGACCGTTGCGGTGACCGGTTCGAGGTCCATCTCCAGGGGCGGCGACATGCCTGCCATGTCGTCGACGAACTCGTACCGCAGGTGCGGTGTGCCGTCGTCGGTGCGGGAGACGGTCAGGACGACACCCTCACGCCGGTACGTGCCGAGCAGCGGTTCGAGGTCGATCGGGGGTGGCACGGGGGCCGGGGCGAACGGCGCGGGCATTGTGACGTCGGCGAGTTCGGAGAGCAGATCGCGGAACAGGTCGGCGTAGAGCAGTCGGGCCGCGCCGCCGTTTGTCATCAGGACCACTGCGAGGTTCGCGTGCGGGACGACGCGCAGGTAGGCGTACTGACCGATGGCCGCGCCGTCGTGGCCGTAGCCGGGGACGCCGTTCCAGTCGTAGAGCGTCCAACCCAGACCCCACCCGTCGGCGCTCACCGTCCACTTGTCGGGCACGTCGACCGCGCGGTGTCGCATGGCGGCGACAGCTTCGGTGGACAGCACCCGGGAGCCGTCGGGCGCGAGGCCGCCGTCGAGGTGCATCCGGGCGAAGCGGGCCATGTCGCCGGCGGAGACGATGACCCTGCCCGCCGGCCCCATGGAGCGGGGCATCAGGTCCCAGGACGGGGCCGGGTCGGGATAAGCGCCCGATTCGCCCAGGTGGCTCATGGCGACGCGGAAGCGCAGGGCCTCCTCCGGCAGCGTCATCGAGCGTGCCAGGCCGAGCGGCTCGAACAGGAGGCTCTTGAGCGCCTGGTCCCAGGTGAGGCCGGTGAGCTTTTCAATGACGCGGCCCAGGACGATGTAACCGAGCCCGCCGTACGAGATGGCTGTGCCGGGCGGGCAGTCCAGCGCCACCCGTCCGGCGGCGCTGACGTATCGGGCGAGGCAGTCGTCACCCCTGCCGCCGTCGAAGTTGAAGTCGTTTGTCACGCCGCCGGTGTGCGACAGCAACTGCCGAATGGTGATCGTCCTGGTCGCCTCGGCGTCGGGGGTGGCGAACTCCGGCAGCACGTCCACTACCGGCGCGTGGAGGTCCAGCTTTCCCTCGTCGGCGAGCCGCATGATGAGCGTTGCGGTGTAGACCTTCGCGATCGAGCCGGACAGGAACACCGAGTCCGGGGTGACCGCCACGTCGGTGCCACGGTGCAGCACCCCACTCGCCAGCTCGTGGACCTGCCCGTCGAGCAGCACGGCCAGGCTCGCGCCGGGGACGTGGTGCGTGTGGCGCAGCTCGTCGAACCGCCGCTGCCAGCGGTCGACGTCGAATCGCCGGCTGGGCGACCTCCGCACGGACGGGGGGTGCAGGTCGCTGTCGGCGTTCCGGATCAGCGTCTCGGTCATGGTGCTTCCCTTCGGTCGGTCAGGCTTTGGCACGGCACGGCACGTGCCGTGCCGCTGGTGGATCGCGCTCAGTTTGGCCACGCACCCGGAGGATTGTCAACGGCACGTGCCGTGCCGTTACAGTGGCGGCATGAGCGACGACCGCCGCACCAGGGCCACCGACCGGACCAACGCGATCATGCGTACGACGTTGGAGCTGGCGCAGGAGGTCGGTTACGCCAAACTCAGCATCGAGGGGGTCGCGGCCCGCTCCGGCGTCGGCAAGCACACGGTCTACCGGCGCTGGCCGTCCAAGGGCGCTCTGTTCCTGGACGCGGTGCTCACCTCCGGCGAACCCGCACTCGACTACCCCGACACCGGCGACATCGTGGCCGACCTGCGCCAACAGATCCACGCGGCGGTCGACCTCCTGGGCCAGCCTCCACTGGGCCCCCTCTACCGGGCCCTGGTCGGCGAGGCCCAGCACGATCCGATGGTCGCCGCCGCGCTCAACGAACGCTTCATCCGCCCGCAGGCGGACCGGACCCTCGCCCGGCTGCGGAGCGCCCAGCAGCGGGGGCAGATCTCATCCGACTTCGACCTGGACGTGGCCATGGCGATCCTGTCCGGCCCGCTCTACTTCCAGTTCCTCATCACGCAGGAGCCGCTGACCCACGAGTACGTCGATCGCGTACTCGAGGCGCTGCTCGTGGGGATGACGCCACGGTTCTAGCGCGGGGCCGGCCCGCCGGGATGGTGGTCCCGGCGGGCCCGGAGTCACGGGCAGGGTGTCCGCGCGCAGACGTCGACGACCTTGCCGGTGAGCAGGAAGACCGCCTTCTGTTTCTGGGCTGCGGCCTGGGCGCGGGGGAACTCGTGCGGATCGTCGCCGAACTCCGGCCCGGCCGGGGCGAGGTTGGTCGGCGGCGGCGCGTACGCCGCGCCGCTGTTCCAGATCACGATCGCCGAGCCGGTGTACGGGTAGCGGTGGATCGGCGTGATACCCCAGTACGGCCGCACGTCCAGTGACCAGCCGTCGGCGAGCGCGGGAGTGTGCAGGCGCGCGCCGATGGTGCGCGCCTGCACCTCCGCCGCGGCCGGCGAGACCTGCTGGTCGCCGAAGGCCACGTGCATCAGCACCTGGTGCGCCGGGGTGCGCGGTAGTGGCCGGTCGGTCATGTGCTGGGCGTACCCGTTGGCCTCGGACCGGTCCCACAGCATCTGCAGCAGTGCGAGGATCAACTGTTGGTCGACAGTGTCCGGGTAGTAGCCGTCCAGCACGGTCTGGAACGGCGCGAAGTCCACGCTGCGTTGCAGCAGTGTCGAGTAGTTCATCGCCGGTACGCCGAGCACCGACCGGGTCCAGTCCTGGGCGATGGCGGTGAGCGCCCCTCCGTTGATGCCGCCCTGGCTGTTGCCGTCGTAGTGCAGCCCGCCGCCGCGATCGATCAGCGGCCGGGCGGTGGCGTCGCGGAACGCCGGATGGGCGGCGAACCCCGCCGGGTGGATCATCGCCCGACCCAGGAAGAGGAAGTTCAGGAAGCTCTGCTGCAACCGGTCCGCCACAGCGGGGAAGACGCTGAGGTCGGTGAACGCGTTGGCCACGAAGGGAACGTCGGCAGCGGCCATGCCGATCCAACTGGTCGCGCAGAAGGTGAAGTTGTGGGTGTTCGACATCGTCCTGACGTTGCCGGCGTTGATCTCGGTCGGTCGGCCGAGCAGTCCATGGCCGTAGAGCGAGAGGTGGGCCGGCCGCGCGGCCGAGGCGCTGCGCGGAATGTTGCAGACGAAGTCGGCCGCCACCGTCGCTCCGGACGGCGTGGGCAGGGCATTCGGGGTGGGCGGCGTCCCGGCGCCGCCGGCCGGCCCGTAGTGCAGGCGGGAGCCGGGGCCGCCGTCGCCGGTCAGATAGGACGGTACGCCGATGGTGCCGGTCACCTGCCGGGCGATGAGCGGATCCTGCTCCGGTGAAAAGTCGGTCACCTGGGTGACGGTGACCGGCGGCGCGGCCCGGCCGAGGTCGGCGAACGCGTCGTCCCGGACCGCCACCATCCGCCCGGTCAGCCCGTGCCGGCTGGCCACAGTGAAGTCCCAGGCCAGGTAGAGACTGTGCCGCGTGACGCCGGCCCGGCTCAGCTCGGCGGCGATGCGCCTCAGCTGCTGCCCCCGAGCGTCCCACTGCTTGAGGCCGGCACCGGTCAGGTACGCCGTGAACGCCTTCGGCGCCGGAATCAACGCCCCGTTGCCGTCGCGCAGGCCGCGCAACCCGACGACGTAGCGGGTGCCCTCGGTCAGCGCCACAGCCGGCCGGATGATCAGCAGTTGCCGGTCGGGCTGGCCGGCGGCGTGCGCGTCCACCTCGGCCCAGTACGGCGTGCGCTCGCCGGTCCGGGCATTGAGCAGCACGATCGGCGCGTTCGACGCCAGCGAGCGGCCGATGTCGGTGACCGGCGCGATCCCGCTCGCCACGGCGTCGAGGCCGGGTACGCGCACCAGGATCGGTGAGCCCGGACTGAACCCGTCCTGCCGGTTCCACTCCGTCGGGTCGATCGGGGTCCCCTGCACGTTGGCGGGCATCGCGGCGGCGGCGAACCGCACCCGCTTGCCGGTGGGGCTGCTCCGGTCCGGCACCGTGAAGTAGTCATTCGGGAACGGCAGCAGGCAGGCGGTCGGGTCGATCGGGTCGCAGGACGGGTGCGCGGCCGGCGCGGGAGTCGTTGGCGGTGCGGCGGGGGCCGCCGTGCCGAGCAGGACGGCGCCCGCCGTCACCAGCACGGACACGGTGAGACGGAGCCCTCTGGAGGTGGTCACACGCATCTCCTTCGACGCTGGACGGCGGATCGACGGGTGGTGTTCTTCCTACGCGTGTGAAAGAGACTCAGCAAGCGAAACACAGTCGCGGCCGGTGGTCGGGCAGCCCGATCACGCTCTGGCTGCCGGCCACCGGCCGCATCGACGACGACTAACGAAAGGTCAGTCGGTGATCACCGGCCAGGCGTAGGCGAGCAGGGCGCAGGCGGCGCCCAGAAGCGCGAGCGAGACGCCCCTCGTGGGCAGCGGCAGAGCAGCGAGCACGATCAGGATGACGGCGACAACGTAGAGAAATGCCTGGACCGACATGGTGCTCTCCTCGATCAGGGGTAACGAGCGGCTGACTTCATCCGCGGGATGCCCCCGGTCGTGATCTCGGAAACCCTCCTGCCGATCACGGTTTGGCCCACAGTGGCAGGTGCCGATCGTCCGATGCGCTACCTACGTCGGGAGAAGAAGCGCTTCGGCGCCCACCGGTCGAAAGCCCGCCGCCTGAAAGGCGCGCACGCTGCGCGCGTTGCCGGCGGCCTGCTGGGCCCAGACCGGCTGGCCGTCGGGCACCAGATGTCGGGCGGCCGTGGCCAGCGCCCGCCCCAGGCCCCGGTGGCGACGCTCGTCGTCGACCTCCACCGCCGCCTCCCAACGACCGGCCACGCCGCGGCCGAGCACGACCACCCCACCCTCGGCGGCCCAGACGCGGATGTCGTCACGGCGCCGACGTGACCTGACCTCACGAGGATGACCGGCGTCCGCCAGTTCGGTAAGCGGCAACGGAGGTGGCCCGGCAAGGCAACTCGCGACGGTCAACAGGTCGATCGTGTCCATGCAGCGCCGGGTGCGTTCGAGCAGCGCACCCAGGAAACGCGGATTCATCGTGGCCGCCAGGGAGTCGCAGTCGAGGGTGGCCAGCGTACGACGTACCCACTGGGGATCTTCGTCGGTGAACACCACCGAGTGTCCGGTGAAGGCGATGACTCCGGCGTCGCGGCGGCTCGGCTGCGACACCACAGTGGTCCCGCCGTCCGGTGGCGGGAAGTGCCCGTACGCCGCCGCTTCCAGGATCTCGGCCAAGGTGCGGTCCATGGTCATCTTCTCCCCCGGTATACGGACCAAACAGTGCTCGGACATCCTCCCGCTTGGAGTACGGCACTGTGCCGCGATGCATCGGCCCCCGCTTCGTCAGCTCCGTCGGCGCCTACGTCGCGTGGCTGCGGTACCAGATCCGAGGCCGACCGTCAGCGGTGATGTCGACGTCCGTACGCACCTGGTAGACCTGCTCTATTTGGCTGGTGGTGAGAACCTCGACGGGTGTGCCGGCCGCGACCACCCGCCCGTCGGACAGAAGCACCAGCCGGTCGCAGTACTGCGCGGCCAGATTGAGATCGTGCAGGGTCACCACGACGGTGCTGGCCGACTCGGCGAGGAACCGCAGCAGATCCAGCTGATGCCGGATGTCCAGATGGTTGGTCGGCTCGTCGAGCAGCAGCAGATCCGGTTGCTGCACCAGCGCGCGGGCCAGGTCCACCCGCTGCCGCTCACCGCCGGAGAGGCTGGACCAGCGCCGCTGCTCGAACCCGGCCAGGCCGGCGTCTGTGAGCGCGCGCCGCGCCAGGTCCAGATCGGCGGCGCCGACCCCGGCAAGGCGTGGCCGGTACGGGGTCCGGCCCAGCAGAACCACCTCCAGTGCGGACATCTCCACGTCGGTGGCCACCTGTTGGGTGACCACCGCGATCCGACGAGCCAACGCACGCCGGGGTATCGCGTCCACCGCGACGCCGTCGAGCAGCACCCGCCCGGACTCCGGCCGCGCCAGCCCGGCCAGTAGCCGCAGCAGGGTCGACTTGCCGGAGCCGTTCGGCCCGAGCAGCCCGACAGTGGCACCCGGTGCGGCGGTGAGCGCCACCCCGGCCAGGATCCGTACGCCGGCCACGCCCCACCCGATCCCGTCCGCGTCCAGCCGCGCCGGCGACGCTCCCGCCAGGGAAGGGTCACCGCCCAGTCCCCGGCCGGTGGTGCCCGTCGCGATCACGGCGTACCCGTCCGGCGTCGCATGACCAGCGCGAACACCGGCACCCCGAGCAGCGCGGTGAGCACGCCCACCGGCAGTTCCTGTGGTGAGAAGACGGTCCGCGCCACGGTGTCCGCCCAGATCAGGAAGATCGCGCCGATCACCGCGCAGGCGGGCAGCAACGTGCGATGCCGGGAGCCGAACAGGAACCGCACGGCGTGTGGCACTGTCAACCCGACGAAACCGATGGCGCCGCTCGCCGCGACCAGCGCGGCTGCCATCAGAGCGGTGACGGTGAACAGCAGCAGCCGGGTGCGCCCGGGAGAGAAGCCGAGCGAGCGGGCGGTATCGGTGCCGAACGCGAATGCGTCCAGCGCCGTCGCACTGGTCCAGCACACCAGCAGGCCGACGCCGACAACCACCGCGCTCAGCGTCACCGACGACCAGGAGGCCGCCGTCAGCGAGCCGAGCAACCAGAACGTCACGCTACGGGTGTCCTGGGTGTGCGCGTCGGAGATCACGATCAGACTGGTCACCGCGCTGAAGAGCTGTGAGACGGCCACCCCGGCGAGAACGATCCGGGTCGGCTCGCCGGCCCGCCGGCCGGCCAGCAGCAGCACCGCGCCGAACGCGGCCATGCTGCCGACGAACGCGCCGGTGGTCAGGTCGACCGGGCCGGCGCCGATCCGGATGCCGAGTACCAGCACCGCCACCGCTCCGGTGGAGGCGCCGGACGAGACACCGAGCAGGAACGGATCGGCCAGCGGGTTACGCGTGAGGGCCTGTAGGACGGCCCCGCACACGGCCAGACCGGCACCGACCAACGCGGCCAACAGCACCCGGGGCAACCGGAGATCCCACACGATGCTGTCCGGCAACGGCGGTAGGGGCTGCACCGGGAGGCCCACATGGCTGGCCACCGCGCGTAGGACGCTGTCGACCGGCAGATCGGCCGAGCCCACGCTGACCGCCGCCGCGACGGTGGCCAGTAGCAGGAGCAGGGCCAACGGAAGGACGTACCGACCATTTCTCGAGATGCCGGGAGGGGGTGGCGAGTCCCGCCGGCCGCTCGCCGAGTCTGGGGATCGTGCGACTCGCGGGTTCATCGGCGGGCGAACACCACGTAGTCGTCCAGGTACTGCCAGACGGTGCCGACCTCGGCGAACCCTGCCGTGCGAAGGGCAGCCAGGTGGAATTCCAGTGACGCTGGGGCCTGCGGCGGCCGGTCGGCGAACCGCAGTTCCCGCTGGGCTGCCAGCCCGGCCAGTTCCGGGTGTCGGGCCGCCTCGGCGTACCAGGCGGAGTAGGTGAGCGCTCCGGCAGCGAATGTCTCCTGCTGCACCTGCGCGTCGTGCCGACCGGCGATGTCGCGCAGGGTGGGCGCCGATTCGTCGTATCGGAGGTGGTCGGCGTTGAGCAGCACACCACCGGCGGGCAGCAGCCGCGCCACTGTGGTGTAGACCCGCAGCAGTTGTTCCGGTGCGAGCCAGTGCAGTGCCGTCGAGGTGAGCACGGCGTCGATCCGCCGTCCGGTCAGAGCGTGCTCCCAGCCGTCGGCCACCAGGTCGACGTCGTGGACCTCGACCCGTGCGCTGTACCGGTTCACAGCACGCCGCGCGACCTCCAGCAGGATCGGGTCGTAGTCGACAGCGACGGCGGTGGCGCGGGGGAACTGGGCCAGCATCCGGTCGCTGATCGCACCGGGGCCGCAGGCCAGATCGAGGATCGCGGGGTCGTCCGGGCAGTGCAGCCGCAGCACGTCGGCCATCACGTCGAACCGCAGGTCGCGGTGGGCCACGTAGGCGGACTGCTGGTCGTTCCAGAGTTCGAGCAGACGGCGGGCGGCCGACTGGTCCAGCGCGGCGACCTCGGCGCCGGCCGGCGGGGTCATCGGGCGGTCCCGTGCAGGTTTGCGCCGACCAGTTCCGCCGCCTGGACGCTGCGGATCGACGGGTCCATCGACGAGCCGGGCACTGTGACGAACCGTCCGGCGACCACCGCGTCCAGCTTTGATGTCACCGGGTTGCGGCGCAGGAAGTCGATCTTCGATTGGGCACTGTCGCCGTCGCCGCCCCTGGTCAGATCGGCCACCACGATCACCTCCGGGTTGCGTTTGGCGATCTCCTCCCAGTTGCCGGCCGGCCACTTCTGGCTGGCATCGGTGAACGTGTTGCGGGCGCCCAGCAGCGAGCTGATCGCGTCCGGAACCCCGCCGTGCCCGGCCACGTACGGGGTGCTCGTTCCGGAGTAGTACCAGAGGAGTGACGGGCCGGCGCTCGGCACGGCCGTCGGCGCCGCACCTCGGGCGGCGGCCAACCGACTCTGCTGGTCGTGGATCAGCTTGTCGGCCCGCTCCGGGACGCCGAAGACGCCGGCGATGTCGCGGATCTCGTCGAAGATCCCGTCGAAGGTGACCGTCTGGGTGGCGTCCGCCGGTTTCTCGCAGGCGAACTCGGAGAGGTACGCCGGCACGCCGAGCGTGGCCAGGTCAGCGCGCGAGCCGGCGGCGTCCGGAGCGTACGCGGAGGTGTAGGTCGAGTAGACGAAGTCCGGATTCGCCGCCCGGACCGCCTCTCGTGAGGGGTACAGCTTGGCCAGCACCGGCACCTTCTCGTACGCGGGGCGCAGGTCGGGCAGCACCGGGTCGGTCTGGTAGCTGGTGCCGACCATCCGATCGGCGAGACCGAGGCTGAGCATGATCTCGGTGGCGTTCTGTTCGAGTGCGATCGCGCGCTGGGGTGGCGCGGTGACGCTGACCGGCAATCCGCAGTTGGTCAGCTGGACCGGGGTGGCCAGGTGGCCCTGCGCGGCCGGCGCGGCGGCTCCCCCGTCGGAGCAGCCGGCCGCGGCCAGTACCAGGCACAGACCCACCTTAATGAAAACGGTTTTCATGGGCAGGAACGTATCAACAGCGCCTCGGTGGCCTGGCCGGCGGGGGTGCGGTGCGCCAGCCGGCGGACGCGTGCCCGCATCCGCTCAGGCCGACGCGGTCGAGGGTGTGACCCGGAACCTCGGTCACACCCTCGACGCACTCATCACCATGGCGGGGCACCGCTGACGGGCCCCGTTCACGACCCCGGAAGGGTCAGCAGCCGATCCGGCTGGACCCCAGCGCGACGTCGTCGTACCAGAGGGTGTCGGCTCCGCCGCCGTAGCTCTCCCAGCCCAGTTTCAGGTCGATGAGCTGCGGCCGCCAGGTGCGGTTGTGCCACTGACCGTCGATGTCGTGCGTCGGTACGCCGTCCGCGGTCAGCCCAGGGATGGCGGTGCCGTCCACCCAGGTACGCAGCTGACCGGCCGCGCCGTCCACCATGAACTCCACACAGGTCCACCGGTTGGTGGGCAATGGCAGGCTCTGCGCCACCCCGGCCGGGCTCTGCTCGGGCAAGGTCGCGTCGTCGGAGGCGCGGTTCCACTGCAGGGCGCCGTTCTGGCCACCCAACCGCAGGTCCTTGTTGCCATCGGCGGCGTCGGCCATCGCCATCATCGTGGTGTGTTCGGTGGGCTGGGCGGTGGTGTGCCGGACCCAGATGCGGCCGTACCGGACGTTGCCCACGCTGCCGAGGTTCTTAGTGGACCTGATGAAGACGTGGTTGCAGTACCCGGCGGCGCCGCTGATCCGAACCGACCGGCTGCCGCTGTGCGTGGTCGCCGTGTCGATGGTGGCGGTACCGGCGCCGGAACAGTCCGGGCTCACCACGGCCCAGTCACCGGACGGCGTCGACCCGGTCTGGCCCTCGAAGCCGTCGCAGAGCACCGCGCCGGCACACCCGGTCGGCGGCTCGGTGGTGGGCGGCGGGGTGGTCGGCGGAGGTGTCGTCGGCGGCGGGGTAGTGGGCGGAGGTGTCGTCGGCGGCGGGGTGGTCGGCGGCGGCGTGGCGCCGTTGCACGGTACGCCGTTCAGGCTGAACCCGGTCGGCGCGCCACCACTGGAGCCGTACGTGCCCTGCAACCCGAACTCGGTGGAGCCGCCGGCCGGGATGCTGCCGTTGTACGACGCGTTGCGGGCGGTCACCGTCGATCCGGACTGGCTGACCGTGGCGTTCCAGCCGCTGGTGACCCGCTCGTCCCCGGCGTATGTCCAGGTGACGGTCCAGCTGGAGACGGCCGCGTCCCCCGGGGAGACCTTGACGGTGGCGGTGAATCCGCCGGGCCACTGGTTGGGCGTGTAGTCGACCCGGCAACCCTGGGCGGCCACGGCCGGGCCGCTGAGTAGTGCCGCTCCGGTGGTGGTCGCGGCGGCGGCCAGCGCGGCGGCGACCACCAGGGTCGCGGCGGGGCGGGCGCGGAAAATCGTCATGAAGGGTCCTTCTGCCATCGAGCTGGGCGGAGACGGCACGGCGGCGCGTCCTGGACGGACGCGGCGCGACAACGTGCCCTGGATGTGGCGCAGCGGTGCGCCACAGCGACCGGTCGTGCGTACGACCGAAGTGCCCGGCTCGGGGGTGGACCTGTCAGCCGCCAACGGCCCGGTTCACCCGGACCCCGGCGGCGCCCATCCTCAATCTATTGACGATTGCCGATCGAATCAAGCGTCGGTGACCCCTGACTGCCGCGCCGATCTTGCAGTTTCGGTTGCCGATTTGGGCGGGGTGCCACTTATGCCGGGACAGTAAGTGCAAGATCGCGGAGCAGGGGCCGGTTTTCGGGGCCGTGTCGATCCGCGGGTTGCCCGTTCGACGTGGGGATGCTGGGACCGGGAGGCGGCCCCGTCGGATGAGGAGAACGCGATGTCGAAGTACATGTTGATCATGCGGGGCACCGATGAGACGAATGCGGCCATGATGGCCAACATCGACGAGATGATGGCCACCACCCGCCAGTTCATCGAGGACATGATGAAGGCAGACGTTCTCGTCGCGGCCGAAGGGCTGGACGATCCGCACCAGGGCGTCGTGGTCGACTTCGGTGGCGAGGCACCGGTGGTCACCGACGGTCCGTACGGCGAGACCAGGGAGCTGTTCGGGGGCTACTTCCTGCTCGATGTCGCCACGAAACAGGAGGCGGTCGAGTGGGCCGAGCGGGTCCCGGCGGTCCGCGGGTCCAAGATCGAGGTCCGGCGGGTGGCCGAGGCCGACGAGGTCCCGCAGGGTGGCGAATGCGACGGCCAGATCTGATGGGTACGGCCGACGTCGAGGCCGTCTGGCGGATCGAGTCGGCGCGGATCGTGGCCGCGCTGACCCGGTTCACCGGTGACTTCGGGCTGGCCGAGGACGCCGCCCAGGAGGCGGTGGCCGAGGCGCTGGTGTCCTGGCCGCGTGCCTCTCCGGCCAATCCGGCCGGGTGGCTGATGGCCACCGCCCGGCGGCGGGCGATCGACGCGATCCGCCGCCGGGTCGCCCTCCAGGAGCGGTACGCCCTGTTGGCGGCCGATCCCGCGCTCGTTCAGGAGATCGACCCCGACCGGATCGACGACGATGTGCTGGCGCTGATGTTCGTCAGCTGCCATCCGGTGCTCTCCCGCGAGGCGCGGGTGGCACTGACCCTGCGGGTGGTCGGCGGCCTGTCCACCGAGGAGATCGCCCGTGCGTTTCTGGTGCCGGTGCCGACCGTGCAGGCCCGCATCACCCGGGGCAAGAAGGCGATCGCGGCGGCCCGGGTGCCGTTCGAGCTACCGCCGGCCGGTGAGCGCCGGGAGCGGCTGGGCGGTGTGCTCAGCGTTCTCTACGTGATCTTCACGGAGGGGTCGACGGCCACGTCGGGTGACCGGCTGCTGCGCACCGACGTGGCGTACGAGGCGATCCGGCTGGCCCGCACACTTGCCGCGCTCCAGCCGAACGAGCCGGAGGTGCACGGCCTGCTCGCCCTGTGCGAGCTGACTGCCGCGCGCTTCCCGGCCCGGACCGACCCCGACGGCGCCCCGATCCTCCTCGCGGACCAGGATCGCCGGTTGTGGGACTTCCCGGCGATCCGCCGTGGGCTGGGCGCGCTGGCCAGGGCATCGCAGCGCGGCCTCGGCCCCTACGGTCTACAGGCCGCGATCGCGGCCACGCACGCGTCGGCACCCTCGGTCGAGGAGACCGACTGGGCCCGGATCGTCCGGCTCTACGAGACGCTCGGCCGGCTCGCGCCCTCGCCGGTGGTCGAACTCAACCGGGCCGTCGCCGTCGCCATGGCCTCGGGTCCGGCGCCGGCCCTGGCCATCGTGGACGAGCTGGTCGCCTCGAACCGGCTCCGCGGGTCGCACCTCGTCCCGACCGTACGCGGCGAGCTGCTGACCCGCCTCGGCCGGCTTGCGGAGGCGCGCACCGAGCTGGACCTCGCCGCCCGGCTCTGCGCCAATCAGCGCGAACGCTCGGTGCTGCTCGGCAAGGCGGCGCGCTGAGCAACCTGGGTTGGGTGGCCCGCTGCACCTCGTCCGACCCCGACGTGGCCGTGCAGCTCGTCTCCGGCGACGCGACCGCACCCGAGGACTCGGTCATCAGCCCGCGGGTGGACGACGTGGACGGCGCCTATGCCGAGGCGCAGCGGCTCGGTCAGGAGATCGTGCACCCGCTCACCACCGAGCCGTGCGGCAGGCGACGGTTCTTCGTCCGCGACCCGGACGGCAACGTCGTCAACGTGGCGGCGCACCGCTCCTGAGGCGATCGGGACAATCCCGAGGGATTGACCCTTACCGACGCCCGATGTTAACTGCATATCAACGATGTGGATCGATGTTCATCCGGTTGGTTCGAGCCTGCCTGGTGACACCGCTCCGCGTCGTCTCGCCATCGCCCTCGTTTCGGCGGACGCGGGCACACCGGGCACTTCCTCACAAGGAGCCCTGCATGCGCAGACGCGCCATCAGCACGCTCGCCGCCGCCGTCGTCACCGGACTCACCCTCGCCGCCGGTGCGGCGACGGTCACCTCGACCCCGGCCGAGGCCGCACCGCTGGGCAAGGTCCTGGTCTTCTCCAAGACCGCCGGCTTCCGGCACTCCTCCATCCCCAACGGCATCGTCGCCATCCAGCAGCTTGGCGCGGCGAACGGCTTCACCGTCACCGCCACCGAGGACGCGACGACCTTCACGACCGCCAACCTCGCCCAGTACCAGGCGGTGGTCTTCCTCAGCACCACCGGCGATGTGCTCGACGCCGGCCAGCAGGGCGCGTTCGAGGCGTACCTGGCTGCCGGCGGAGGCTTCGTCGGAGTGCACGCCGCCGCCGACACCGAGTACGACTGGCAGTGGTACGGCGGACTGGTCGGCGGGTACTTCGCCTCGCACCCGGCCACCCAGCAGGCGACAGTGCGGGTCGAGGACCGAGCCAACGCCTCGACCGCGCACCTGCCGTCGACCTGGACCCGCACCGACGAGTGGTACAACTACCGGACCAACCCCCGCTCGGCGGTCAAGGTGCTGGCCAACCTCGACGAGTCGTCGTACACCGGTGGGTCGATGGGTGGTGACCACCCGATCACCTGGTGCCACAGCTATGGCGGCGGACGCTCCTGGTACACCGGCCTCGGCCACACCGAGCAGAGCTACGCCGACCCGAACTTCACCCGCATGCTGCTGGGCGGCATTCGGGTGGCGGCCGGGGCGGTGGCGGCCGACTGCCGGCCGGAGCCCGGCTACACCCCGTTGTTCGACGGCACCCAGGCCAGCCTCGGGCAGTGGCGGCAGGCGGGGCCGGGCGGGTTCACAGTGGCGGACGGCACTCTCACGTCGAACGGTGGCATGGGTTTGCTCTGGTACCCGGTGCGCACCTTCGCCAACTACTCGCTCAAGGTCGACTGGATGATGCCGGGCGACGACAACGGTGGGGTCTTCATCGGGTTCCCCGATCCGCAGGGCGATCCGTGGGGCCCGGTCGCCGCCGGTCACGAAATCCAGATCGACGCCACCGACGGCGACCCGACGCGCACCACCGGCAGTGTCTACAGCTTCCAGGCACCCAACCAGGCCGCCCGCGCGACAGCGCTCAACCCACCCGGCTCCTGGAACACCTACGAGATCGGCGTACACGGCCAGCGGGTCGAGATCTGGCTCAACGGCGTCAAGATCAACGACTACGTCAGCAGCCGGGCCATCGCCAACGGCTACATCGGGTTGCAGAACGACGGTGCCGGAATGGACATCAACTACCGCAACGTGCGGATCAAGACCGACGGTTCGAGTGAGCCGCCCGCCACCGACCTGGCCCAGGGCCGCCCGGTGACGGCTTCCAGCGTCGAGCCGGGCAGCGCGCACGCCGCGGCCAACGCCGTGGACGGCACCACGACCACCCGCTGGGGCAGCGCGTACACCGACCCGCAGTGGATCACCGTCGACCTGGGGGCCTCGTACGCGATCAACCGGGTTCGGCTGGCCTGGGAGACGGCCCACGCACGGGCGTACCAGGTCCAGGTGTCGCCGGACAACGTCACCTGGTCGCCGGTGCACACCACTACCACCGGAGACGGCGGCGTCGACGACCTCACTGTCACCGGCACCGGCCGTTATCTGCGGTTGTACGGCACCCAACGCGCCACCCAGTGGGGCTACTCGCTGTGGGACCTCAACGTCTACGGCAGCGCCGCCGGCGGCACAGTGCTCTCCCGGGGCAAGCCCGTCACCGCGTCCAGCGTCGAGCCGGGCAGCGCGCACGCGGCGGCCAACGCCGTGGACGGCACCACGACCACCCGTTGGGGCAGCGCGTACGCCGACCCGCAGTGGATCTCGGTGGACCTCGGCGCGTCCCGCACCCTCGACCGGGTCCGGCTGACCTGGGAGGCGGCGTACGCGCGGGCCTACCAGATCCAGGTCTCCCCGGACAACGTCACCTGGACGCCGGTGCACACCACGACCACCGGCGACGGTGGCGTGGACGACATCGCCATCTCGGCCACCGGTCGCTACCTGCGCGTGCAGGGCACCCAGCGCGCCCTGCCCGCGTACGGCTACTCGCTCTGGGAGCTGGAGGTGCACGGCCGCTGACCGCGGGCCGGACTACGCCCTAGCGCAGCTCCACGATCCTGGCGCGGGTGTTGGCTGGGGCCTCCGGGTGCCCGCGCTCGACGTCGGCCCGGACGTCAGCAACGGTCTTGCCGGCCAGCTCCCGCCGCCAGGCCAGGTCGGCGCCACGCATGGCCTGGGCGAACGCGCAGGACTGTCGATAGTCGACGCCCGCGTGCTCGTCCGGGCCCTTGCGGAGGATCTGGTCGCACTGGAACAGCTCCTCCGGGCCCTCGATCGCGGCCACTATGTCCAGCAGGGAGACCTCCGCCGGGGCGCGGGCGAGCTGAAAGCCCCCGCGCGGCCCCGAGGTCGACGTCAGGATTCCGGCTCGGGCCAGGGCCTGGAGCTGTTTGTTCAGGTACGCCGGCGGCAGCTCGTAGAAGGCGGCGAGGGTGCTGGTCGGCACCGGGGCGTCCAGCCAACTCAGGTTGAGGCACGTGTGGAGGGCCCATTCGACGCCCTGACTCATCCGCATGATCCTGGACTCTACCTGTCCAGAATTTGGGACGTCGGATGTGATCGCTGGCGTCGCTGATTCTGGACATCTAGTGTCTAGGAATCGTTGAACGACGAAGGAGTCGAAAAATGACTGTGGTACGCGCGGCCCAGGCCGAGGTTCTCGACAGCGATCCGGCCAGCGTGATCACGCTGCTCCTCGACCCCGAGCACACCGGCGGCGCCCTGACCAGCAACCGCACAGTGCTCAAGCACGGCACTGACGGTGCGCCGCCGCACCTGCACACCCACTCCGGCGAGTTCTTCTTCGTGCTCGACGGCGCCCTGGAGGTACTCGTCAACGACGAACTGCGCACCCTGCATCGGGGAGACGTGCTCTTCGTCCCGCCGAACACCCCACACGCCTTCGCCCCCGCCGACGGCCGGGACGCCGACTTCCTCGTCGTGATCACCCCCGGCAAGCCCCGGTTCGACTACTACCGACTGCTCGACAAGGTGCACCGGGGCGAAGCCACCTGGCAGGACGTCGCCGAGACCCAGGACCGTTACGACAACCACTACGTGGACAGCCCCTTGTGGGCCGGCCGACGAGGCTGACCGACGCGACCTGTTCGTGCAGAGGCTGCCCCGTCGGCGCGGGCGATCCGCACCGACGGGGCAACGACTGTCGGACTGGCGCTACCTCTTGGCGATCCTGATCGTCGCGCTGCGGTAGTTGTTGCGCCTGTCGTTCTTCGTCGGGTCGTAGTTCTTCTCGATGTTGCCGGCGCTGTCGACCGAGAACCAGCGGAACGTCGTCGTCTCGGTCACGTGGAACACCTGCCCCGGCTCACGGAACTCGGTCGCCGCGTAGCGGGGCGATTCGAGCGTGGGCCGGCTGCCGTCGGTCGTGTAGTAGATGGTGGCCGGCTCGCTGGTCTCGAAGTGCACGTCGACAGGCCCGGAGTAGCGCCCCGCGCCCGGGACCAACCGGGACGTCGGGTCCTTCTTGTCCCTGCCCCAGTCCGCCGCGACCCGGAACATCTCCATGATCCCGTTGGCGTACTCCATGGTCTCGGCGTGGCCACTGACGAGCTCGGGGTTTCCGTCCCACTCCGGCTGGAACGAACCGCCCTGCCAGTCACCGGTGGCCGGGTTGTAGACGGAGCCGCCGACCTCCCAGCCGAACGCGTAGATCCCGTAGGTGTGGTACAGGTCCTCGCGTACGTTGCCCGCCGAGGAGTAGAGGACGTCGGACGAGCCGCCGACGTTCTCCGGCGTGACGACGGTTTCCCGGTGCGCCTTGACCTGCGACAGGATCCGGGCGGCGGACTGCCAGTAGAACGCCTCGTCACCCAGTGGCGGACGCGGCGTGGTGATCCGGCCATCAGCGATGTAGGCGCCGGGCTGCCAGAAGAGCTGGCCGCCGTTGGAGTGCACCGACATCATGAACTTGATGTTCTTGTACTTCTCGACCAGCCAGATGATGTTCTTCGACTCGGGCTCGGACAGCTCCTCCGGCCCCTGGTAGGTGCCACTGACACAGTTGGTCGACCCTCCCGCGTAGCCGTCGTGGCCCGACCCGACCCGATAGTTCCGGTTCAGGTCGACGCCCCAGGAGTTCCGCTGCGCCGGATCGGCACTCGCGTCCGGGCAGTGGTTCGTCATGTTCTTACGCTGGGAGGCGAAGTTGTAGAAGCTGTAGTTCGCCCCGTCGGGGTTGTTGGACAGGATGAAGAAGACGTCGGTGTTCTCGACGATCTTCTTCGTCTCCCGGTCGGACCGGTAGTTGTGCACCAGACGCTCGGCCGACTCGAGGCTGGTCGTCGCCGGCACCCACTCGCGGGCGTGGTCCTGCGCCTGGATGAGCACACCGGGCTTCTTACCGTCACGGTGCTTGCCGATCCGCAGGACCGGGATCGTCGCGGGGCCTCGCGGCACCTCGCCCTCCGGTGCTCCGACGCGCTTCTGGTCGAGGAAGTCGGTCAGCGCGACCGGGCCGGCCGTCGGAGCGACGATGCCGGTGCCCTCGTTTGTGCGGTACGGGTGCGCCCGGTCGATGAGCCCCGCGGAGCGGCTCCGCAGCGCCTCGGCCACCTCGGCGGCCGTGCTCGTCGGTGCGCCCGAGACGTCAGTGGCGAGCAGGACACGGACCGCCTTGCCGGTGACCTCCACCGCCAGCGGGAGATCCGGCTCGGGCCGGTCCACGAAATCCACAGTGACGTCGTTGCCGCCCTGGTGACCCCATGCGGCCGAGGAGACGACGACCGCCGCCTGCCCCGCGCCGCCGATCTGGGCCTGCGCCTTGCGTTGGTACCCGTTCGTCTGGTTCGGCAGGTAGACGATCTCGGCAATGTCCGGGTACTGACGGGCGATCTCCTTGGCGCGGCTGTAGAGCTGCTGCGGGTGCCGGTAGCCGTCCACGAAGTCCGACTTGTAGGACGGGTTCTCCGTCAGCGGCGGTGGGGCGTCCTCCAGCCAGTTGGAGACGACGCCGGTCGCGACGCCACCGGTGGAACTCGTCAGCTTGATCGTGCTGGGGCGTACGTCGAGCTTGAAGAGGTTCCGGTGGAACATGTACTGCCCGGAGTCGACGAACCGGCTCATCGTCCGGGCGAAGCCGAACGGCGTGCCCTTCCCCGAGTCGTTCTCCACCTGCATCCCGACGATCGGGTCCGCCTGTTGCCCCTCGGTGGTCCGCGCCTCGACGTAGAGGAAGCCCTGGCCCTTCGTGGTGAACCAGTCGGCGCGGACGACACGTACCGTCGCGTCGTGGCTCGCCGGCTGGGAGGCCCGCGCGCCGGCCGCGCCGATGCCGAGGCCGCCGTCGGCCTCGTCGCTCCAGGCGAAGCCGGCGCGCTCGCCGAGCACCTCGACGCCCATCGCCGTGAGTTCGGTGACCTGCTCGGCGGTCACCACCGCTTCGCCCTCGATGCCGTTCGGCACACGTCGGAGGCCGTGTTCGAGATCGAAGCCGGCAGCTGCCACAGTGTCCAGCATGTCGGCACCGGTCAGCCTGATGTGTACGAGGCGTACCGACTCACGATCCTCAGGCTGGGATCGGCCGGTGGCGGCCGACGGCCCCGTGGGATCCGCGCCCGCAGGGCCGGTCGTCACGAGGATGCTACCCACCAGGGTGGACAGCGCGAGCAGCGCGATGCGCCGTTGTGATCGCCGCATTCCCCCTCCTTCTGCCTACGACGGGTGATTGCCGGCGGACCGGTCCGGTGAGCGTATGTGCGTTAGCGGCTGCAGTGGTTCACGTCGATCGAATTTGAGCATTCCTTGAGGCGACCATCGCCGGCCCCGCGCCGCCGCGTCAGTAACCTCGGCGGCCTCTCCCCCGACCGAGGGAGCGCCTCCCCATCTGTCGGGGAGGAGAGCTGATCCGCAGCCGGCGATCGTAGGTCCATGGCTGTCGTTGAGATACCGACCCGTGCCAGAGCGTGGGCGCTGGCGTGTGCCGTGTTCGTCGTCGCCGCGGTGACTCAGCGGCTCTGCTGGATCGCGGGTGGCCGGTGGGGGTACACCGCCTGCGACCGCACCGACCTGGTCGACCCGGCGGGCGGGTGCGGTGCGGACCAGGTCGTGGCGTTGCCGTTCTGGTCGGGGTGGGGAGCGGTGGGGGTCGGCGTCGCCCTCGCGGTGGTGCTCGGGTGCACGGTCCGGTTTCCCGGCGCCTGGGCGACCGCCGGCAGCTGGGCCGCCGCCGCGCTGCTCCTGGTGGCCGCGTTCCCGCTGCACCTGCTCTTCGAGATCCCGGCGGCGCTCGCGGGACGGCCCTCGGACTGGCGTGACCTCGGAGCCCGGCTCCTGCTGGTGGCCGGTGGCGTCCTGTTCGCCGGGCTCGCGAACGCATCCGGGCCCCGGCGCGGACCGGCCGCCGTCGGCTACCGGCCGGTGCCGCGGTGGACGCGCCGCTGGGCGTACGTCGCCGTGGCGCTGCCAGTGGTCGGCTGGGCCGTGCCCCACGCGCTGTGCGTGCTCGGCGTTCCGGTCGGCATCTCCGGGCGGGAACTGAACGACATCGAGCGGAACCTCTCCACGGCGACGGGTTTGGCGATCACGCTCGTCCCGCCGCTCGCCGGCCTGCTCGTTCTCGGTCTGGTCCAGCGGTGGGGGCAGCAGTTTCCGCGCTGGGTGCCGGGACTACACGATCGACAGGTCCCCCGACCGCTGGCGGTGATCCCGGCCGGCGTGGTGGCGCTCACGCTGGTCGCCTACGGCGTGCTGAGCATCGCTGTGCTCGTCGGCCGACTGCTCACAGGTGACACGCGCTGGTCCGACGTGTGGGACGGGTGGGCCGTCACCGCCACGCTGCTGGTCTTCCTCGGCTGGGGAGTGTCGTTGGCCGTCACCACCACCGGTTACGCCCTGGCCACCTCGACCGACGCCGCCATGACCGCCTCCCAGGATCGGAGCGTCCATGAACCACGCTGACTCTCCCCGCGTCTCGACCGCCGACCCGCCGCCCTGGGCGATCTGGGCCGCCTATGCCGTACCGCTCTGCGTTCTGCCGTCCGCACTCTGGCGACTGTCGTTGGTGTTCACCGACGATGGCACCACGCACTGGTACATGGTCTTCCTGTCCGCGCTGTCGATGGGACTGGCCCTGTTGACACTCGGGCTGGTGCACCGGTGGGGACAGCGAGTTCCGCACTGGGTACCCGGCGTCGGAGGCCGTCCCATCCCGGCGCGTCCGGTCGTGCGCATCGCGCTGACCGGCGGCTGGTTGCTCGTCGCCATCTGCGTGTACTTCCTCCTCAACCACAGGTTCCACTTTGTGCAGAGCATCTGGGTAGGCATCGGTGAGGACGAACCGGTGCACCCGACTCCCGGCTGGGAGGTGCTCCGCTACTACGCCCCAATGCTCGCGTGGGGCCCGCTCGTCATAGCCGTGGCCGCCGACTACCGCCGGCGTGCAGCCAATTTTCGAAGACTGGAGAAGCCATGAGGATCCGCAGCACGAGGCGACCACCGAGCGCACCATCGTGTGCGGCGGCGATGGCGGCGGCACCACCTGCGGAGACAGCGCTTTCTTCGTGGGGTGGCTCACCCTCGCGACCGCCTACCGGGACAAGGATTTCGGCCAGTGGCTCGCCTCTGACGACCGGTACGCCGATGAGATCCTGACCCGACCCGTCCTGGAGCTGAACTGAGCCGCGCCGCGACAAGCCCTCGCCGCGTACTCCTTCCCGGTCAGAACGTGGCGATCGGGTTGATCGGACTGCCGGACGTGCCGGCGAAGCGGACGGGTGCGACCGCCAGCTGGAAGTCCCACTGGCCGAGCTCGGTGGCCGTCGTCGCGCAGGCCTCCAGGTCGCAGTTGTCGAGCATCCACAGACCCATCGCGACGAGGCTCACGGCGTGGACCGGCATCAACACGTCGTCGTACCCCGACGGCTGAACGTCCTGGGGGGTGTCGGCACCGATCAGCGCCACCCCGCGTTCGTGCAGCCACGGCAGGCAGGACGCGTGCCAGCCAGCCTGCGTGAAACCGCTGGCCGCGCCGTTCTCGTGCCGGAAACGGCCATAGCCGGTCCGCAGGAGTACCGCGTCGCCGGGTCGCACCCGCACGCCCTGGCGACGCTCGGCCTCCTCGAGATCGTCGGGAAATACGCCCTGCCCCGGCTCCAGCCATCGCACACCCCGGGCCGCCGCGACGTCCAGCAGGACACCCCGCGTGACGATCCCGTTCGCGGCTGCCGTGACGGCCGCCCACGCTGAGCCCGTCGCGGCGTCGACCAGCGAGTGCGACCGCCCGTTGTACATGGTGCCGTCCCAGTAGAGGTGGCACGGCGAGTCGAGGTGGGTGAGGGTGTTGCCGTGGAACGAGATGCCGAGCCGCTCGGACGAGAAGCCCCAGCGCCGGTCGGCGTGGAAGGCGGGCGGCATGTTCTCGGCACCCGGCATGTCGGCGGTGCACGGGCACGTCGTCGTCGACCGCTCCATGTCTCCCGGTGCGGAGACCTCCCACGCGCAGGACACGCTTCTGCCGTGTCGTACGGCCCGCGCCGCCGCCAGCCGGACATCGTCGGTGATGTGGTTCAGCGTGCCGCGCTCGTCGTCATCGCCCCACCGCCCCCAGTTGGACAGCGTGTCGAAGTACCCGAGCACCTCGTCCTGGGTCGGCATCGGTCGTCCTGCCGTCATGTCAGCATCGACTCCTCGTGTCACGCGGTGTCGAGGCACCGCAGGTCAGGGTATTCCGCCGCATGATCGACGGACGACCGCAGGCAGCGCAGGTGCGCTGCCGTCGCCGTTCTACTCACTGAAGTCGGTCACGGAGAGCGCCTCGTCCAGCCGGCCGGCGGTCAGATCGTCGTGGCGGACGACGAAGCTGCCGTAGTAGAACCCGTCGGCCAGCGGAAACCGGGCGAGCGACACCCATTCGCTCGTCAGCCGGTGCTTCTCCTTCTCCACTTGGGAATACCACTGCGCCACCGGGACGACGATCTCACCGGCCTTCTCCCGCCCGGCTAGGGTCTGCTCCGCGATATTCCTCATCACCTCGTCGTCGGCATACCCGCCGATATCGGCGCTGGCGAGCCCTTCATCGGGCGGCCAGAGGCCGTCGGCCAACGCGCGGAGTTCCTCCAGGTGCGGCAGGTCGCGCTCCAGGTCACGGGCCAACTGCTGCTGGAAGGACGAAAGGTCGTCCTCGTCCTCGTCGTCGTGCGTCGCGATCCACGGGGGCAGCTCCGCGCCCAGCGTGGCGTGGAGGTCGTACTGCTCGCCGACGAAGTTGGGGATGCTGGGTTCTTCCGCCACCTCGGTTGCGGTGTCGGCCGGCACGTACACGACTCGGGCGTACCTCCGGTCGCCGGTGCCACCGGCGAGGTGGTCCTCCTCGTGGGCCAGGAAGAAGAGCAGCGACCCATCTGCCGGCAGGCCGAAGCCGTCGACTCTCGGTAGCGCCGCGCAGTCGACGGAGAAGATGAACGGCAACGGGCTGGCTCCGGCGGTCGGCCAGTCGGTGCCCACCGGCAGTCGGGGCAAGCCACCGAACTGCCCGACCGGGGCACCGCCGGAACCCCCGCCCAACCGGATCGACAGACGCAGCTGTTCGGTGAACCTGCCGATCTCGTCGTCCGGGATGCCCGCCGCGAGCGCGGCACGGCGGAGCTGGCCTTGATGATCCATGGCCCAGCATGATGCCATCAAGCTACGACGAGAGGATGCTGGGCGGCCGGATGGCTCGATGGTCAGAGGCCCTGACCCACCTCGACCAGGTAGCCGTCCGGGTCGCGCAGGTAGCAGCGGATCTCCGTTCCGTGGTCCTTCGGCTCGGTGAGGAAGTCCGCGCCCCGGGACTTCCACTCCTCGTAGAGTTTCCGAATGTCCCGGACCCGGACGTTCATCGCGCAGCTCAGGGTGTTGGAGTCGGCTGGCGCTTTGGCCTGCACCGTCGGCTTGTCGTCCGTCGGACCGCCCTCGACGTTGATGATGATGTAACTGTTGAAGAACTTCATGATCAGTGCGCTGCTCTCGTGGACGCAGGTCGCCCCGAACACCCGCTCGTAGTACTCCCGCGACCGCGCCAGATCGCGAACGATCAGCAAGGTTGCGAGGAACATGCCGTCCTCGGGCTCGAAGTAGTCGGGTGCCGGGTTGGCCAACGCCATGACCGTCCTCCTGTCGTCGCCCGTTCAGCGCGAGAAGTCGGGCGGTGTCGTATCCCCCGCAGATGGTGGCGAAAACGCCACCGCGGCGGGTGATGCCCCGACTGGCCCGACAGGTGCCGACCCGGCCGGGGGATGGCATATCGCTCTGGCGAGGGAGGCCGGGTGCCCGTGGCGGTGCGATGGTCAGGCCAGGACCGGTGGCCGCTGTGGCCGAGCGGGTTGGGGTGACGATGACGCAGCAAGCTGTGCGGGTGGCCCGAATGCTCGACGGCGAACGGCTCGTGGACGGTGGGGTGCTGGTCCTGGTTGACGAGGGGCGCGTCGCCGAGGTGCACCGGGGTAACGCCGAGGTGCCGGAAGGCTGGCCGGTGCGCGAGGAACCGAACGGCACGCTGCTGCCCGGTCTGGTCGACGCGCACGTGCACCTGTGCGCCGACGCCGGGTCCGACGCGCTCGGCCGGCTCGCTGATCGTCCCGAGTCAGACCTCGACGGGGTCGTCGAGGCGTCGCTACGTACGCAGCTGGCGGCTGGCGTCACGACGGTCCGGGACCTGGGAGACCGACGTGACGCGGTGCTGCGGTGGCGGGATCGGCGGGTGCGGGACGACCTACCAACGGTGGTGGGGTCGGGCGCACCGCTCACCAGCGTCGGCGGGCACTGCTGGTCGCTGGGGGGTGAGGCGAACGGTGTCGACGGGGTCCGCGAGGCCGTACGCCTGCGGGCGGCGGCCGGAGCAGACCTGGTGAAGGTCATGGCCAGCGGTGGGGTGTTCACCCCGGGCACCGACACCACGAGGCCGCAGTTCACCGATGAGGAACTGGCCGCCGCACTGACACAGGCCCACGAGCTGGGTCTGCCGGTGACCGCGCACGCGCACGCGCTCAGCGCGGTCGAGCAGGCGCTGCGCGTCGGCGTGGACGGCATCGAGCACTGCACCTGCGTGACCGGGGCCGGCGCCCGTGTTCCCGCTGAGCTCGCGGACCGGCTGGCCGCGTCGGGGGTGGCGGTCTGTGCCACGCTCGGCACCGACCCGGCAGTGGTCACGCCACCTGAGGTGGTGGAGATGGCGGCACGGGCCGGGCTCAGTGAGGCCGCGCTGCGCGACGGCGTCGCCACACTGCACCGGGCCGGGGTCCGCCTGGTCGCCGGTTCGGACGCGGGCCTCGGGCCCGCGAAGCCGCACGGGATCCTGCCCGAGACGCTGGTCGAGTACGTGGCCTGCGGTATTCCCGCCACGGTCGCTCTCACCGCGGCGACCTCGGTCGGAGCCGAGGTGTGTGGCCTGGGGCGACGCAAGGGCCGCGTCCGCCCCGGGTTCGACGCTGATCTGCTGATCGTGGGCGGCGACCCGACGAGCGACATCACTGTGCTGCGCCGCCCGCTCGCTGTGTACCTCGCCGGTGACCTCGTGAGATGAAGGGCGTCGCCGGGTCAGGACGAGCGGAGCTGCTCGCGGACCCAGGCCCGGTCGGGGTTCACGACGGCCTGGTCGCCGAGCACGACGGTGGGCACTGTCTCGTTGCCGCCGGCCACCGCCCGGACGGCGGCGGCAGCGGCCGGGTCGTTCCAGATGTCGACCCAGTGCGCCCGCTGGGCGAGCCGGCCGAGGGAGAACCGGAGCCGCAGGCAGTAGTGACAGCCGGGACGCCAGTACACGATCGGCCGGCCGTCCACCGCGCTGGCCCGTTGCGCCTCGGCGGCGCCCATCGAGCGGGGAAAGGCCCACGGCGACAGCAGCAGCGCCAACGCCAGGAAGACCAGCAACTCGACGCCGCCGACGACAGGCAGACCGTCGGCCAGTTGCGTCACCGCCACCAGCACGCCGAACGCCGCCATCAGGATCGCCAGAACCCACCGTCGCAGCACGCCGAGGACCCTACCTCCAGGTACGCGATGGCCGCTTTTCCGGCCAGGTGGGCGGCCACAACACCTTGACAGGTATCGATGTTAACGCCAACATGAACTCCGCCACCTGATTGCAACGCCACAGTCACATTCCCAGCCCTTCGCGCCTCTCCCCCGGTCCTGCCCGACGTCGCCGCGCGGCGACGACCGGATCGGCTACGGGATCGCCGCGGTCGTACCGGTGCTGGTCAAGGACCGTTCCCAAGCTCGCGGAGGACAGATGCCGCTGCCATTCCCTCGAACCGACCCGAACAGCCGTCGGGCCGTCCACCGGGGGCCCGCCGGCCACGGCATCCCTCGGCGTCTGCGGTCGATGCTGGCCGCGGTGCTGGCGGTCTTGGCCGTGTCGGCCGGCCTGACCGTGGCCACGCCGGCGCAGGCCGCACCCGCCGTCACCTACACGAACCCGTTGGTGAACCAGCGGGCCGACCCGCACATCTTCCGGCACACCGACGGCTACTACTACCTGACCGCGACGGTGCCGCAGTACGACCGGATCGTCCTGCGCCGCGCGACCACCCTGCAAGGGTTGGCTACGGCGGCGGAGACGACGATCTGGAGCCGCCACACCAGCGGCGAGATGGGCGCCCACATCTGGGCGCCGGAGATCCACTTCATAAACAACAGGTGGTACGTCTACTTCGCCGCCGGCCGCACCGACGACGTGTGGCGGATCCGGATGTACGTGTTGGAGAACGCCAACGCGAATCCGTTGGCCGGTTCGTGGACCGAACGCGGCCGGATCTCGACACCCTGGGACACCTTCAGCCTGGACGCCTCGACCTTCGTCGCCAACGGCGTGCGCTATCTGACCTGGGCACAGCAGGAACCGGCGATCGGAAACAACTCCAACGTCTACCTCGCCCGGATGGGTGCCAATCCGTGGCAGATCACCGGCACCGTGACTCGGCTCGTCGTCCCGACGTACGACTGGGAGACCCGCGGCTACCGGGTTGCCGAGGGACCGGCGGTGATCCAACGAAACGGCCGGATCTTCCTGACCTACTCGGCCAGCGCCACGGACGCCAACTACTGCCTCGGGATGCTGAGCGCCTCCGCCAGCGCGAACCTGCTCGACGCCGCCTCCTGGAGCAAGAGCCCCAGCCCGGTGTTCGCCAGCAACGCGGCCACCGGCCAGTACGGCCCCGGCCACAACTCGTTCACCGTCTCCGAGGACGGGCAGAGCGACATCCTCGTCTACCACGACCGGAACTACCGCGACATCACCGGCGATCCGCTCAACGACCCGAACCGACGCACCCGGCTACAGAAGGTGTACTGGAACGCCGACGGCACCCCGAACCTCGGCATCCCGGTCCCCGACGGTGCCACACCGGTGCGGCTGCGCTCACATGACCAGGCCGGCAGCTACATCCGGCACTACGACTACCGGGCCCGGATCGAGCCGAACGTGACCAACCTGGCCGACTCGCAGTTCCGGATCGTCACCGGGCTCGCCGGCGGCGGTTCGGTGTCGCTGGAGTCGACCAACTTCCCCGGCTACTACCTCCGTCACCGGGGCTACGCCCTGTACGTGGAGAAGAACGACGGCTCGGCGCTGTTCGGCGGCGACGCGAGTTTCCGTCGTCAAGCCGGCCTCGCCGACAGCGCCGGGATCTCCCTGGAGTCGCAGAACTTCCCGGGCCGCCATGTGCGCCACCGCGACGGACTGCTCTACATCGAGGCGGTCAGTTCGAGCGCCGAACGCGCCTCGGCCACCTTCCACGTGGAGTAGGCGCCCACGGTCGTCGACACCCGTCCAGGTACGCCCGAAGCCCATTGCAGCCAGGAGGAGCGATGTCCTTCACCAGCACGAGAAAACAGTCCGGCGGTCTGTCGATGCGTCGCGGCCGACGTACGGGCCTGGTGCTCGCCATGATCACCATGCTGGTCGGCGCGGTTGGCGCCGTTATGGTCGGCGCACCCCCGGCAGCGGCGGCGAGCATCGACACCAACGCCTACTACGTCCTGGTCAACCGGCACAGCGGCAAGGTCCTCGACGTCCGGGACACCTCGACGGCGGACGGCGCCGTGATCCAGCAGTGGTCCCGTAACGACGGCGCGTGGCAACAGTTCCAGTTCGTCTCCTCCGGCAGCGGCTACTACCGCCTCAAGGCCCGGCACAGCGGCAAGGTCGTCGACCTCTGGGAGTGGAACACCGCCGACGGCGCCGAGTACCGCCAGTGGTCCGATGCCAACGGCACCAACCAGCAGTTCCAGGTCCTCGACTCCGACAGCGGTTACGTCCGACTGATCAATCGCCACTCGGCCAAGGCACTCGAGGTCTGGGAGCGGTCCACCGCCGACGGCGGCCGGATCAGTCAGTACGCCGACCTCAACGGCCCGAACCAGCAGTGGCAGCTGGTCGCGGTAGGCGGCAGCACGCCACCGACCACCGGCTGTGGCAGCGGGTCGAGCAACGCCGAGGCCGTACTGAGCGGGAGCACCTGGACCGCCCGCAATGGCTCGTCGACTGTCTACTCGGGTTCGGACATGCTGTCGGCGATGCAGGCGGCGGTCAACTCGCTCTCGGCGGGTCGTACGTCGAAGCAGCGGGTGGTGGTTCGTGGCTCCGGCTCGATGAGCGCGGGGTCGCGGTTGTCGCTGCCGTCGTACACGACCCTTGCCGTGTGCGGCACGATCAACGTGACCGGGTCGGGCTCGGGCGACCAGGCGCCGGTGTACTCGCGGGGAACCACTGACGTCGAGGTGCAGAACCTCACCCTTACCGGTTCGCCGCTGTACGGGATCTTCATGCGCAACGTGAACAACCTGACTCTCGGGCAGATCGACATGCGGCTCTCCGCCGGTCTGGGCGTGCGCATCGACAACCACGGTGGAGATCGAGCGGTGAAGGTCCGCAACGTCCGCATCGACAACGTGTACGTGTCGGGAACCGGTACCCACGGGGTGGAGACGTACGGCGTTGACGGTCTGACGATCGGCACTGTCACGGCCCGGAACACCCGGGACTCCGGCCTACTGCTCAACGACACGATCAACGCCACGGTGGGCACTGTCGACGCGCAGGGCGCCGGGGCCGGAACCGGGTACGCGGCGTTCCGGATGGCCAACCGCAACGGCCGGGTGGGCAACTCGTACCCGACGAACATCCGGGTCGGAACCGTGCTCGCGTCCGGCGGCGGCCGGGGGATCTTCTGCGTGTCCGAGTCCGGTGGCGCGGTCATCGACCGGGTGACGATCTCGAACACGGGCAACAACGCGATCCTGGTGGAGAACTGTTACAACGTCGTCATCGCCGGGGTGTCCGGGACGGTGACGGGCGGTGGCGAGGTGCGGATCGCGGCCCGGAGCGAGTTCCCGATCTCCTCTGGCATCCGGTTCCAGAATCTGACAGTCAGCGGGACCAACATCACCCAGAGCCCCTGCGGTGGGGCGAACAACACGATCAGCAACGTCACCCGGGTGAATTCGACCCTGACATGGTGCTGAGAGCCCTTCGGCAGAGCGACTCACGAAAATTGCGAACGAGGGCTATCGTCGCCAGATGCCGAGCTCCCGCCTCGCCGTGACCGCCCTGGTCGCACTCACGGTCGTCGACGTCACCCACACCCTCGTCGCTCTTGGGGCATACGAGCGCCGCGTCGGCGGGGTGACCCATGACGGGTCCGGCATAGTGGAGATCCTCGACAGCATCGTGTCGCTTCGTGAGCTGTCCACAGCGACATTCTGTCTGCTGATCCTCACGCTGCTCACCGCCTCGGCCAGCGTCGCCAACTGGTTCATCCAGACCCGGCGCGCGCGACCAGCGGGCGCACCCACAGCAGGAAGGACGAGGTGGTGGGTTAGCGCGCTCATCGCCGTGCCCCTCAACCTGATCGCAGCCGAGCGGTACCTTTCGGCCACCGCGAACGGCGGCGAATACATGCACGCCGTCCTGGCGGAGACCACACTGCTACTGGTCGCCGCGGCTGCGGCGCTGGTGGCCACCACGACCGCCGGTATCCAGTTCATCCGGCGCCAGGTCGGGGTTTCGCCGGCTGGCGCTTGCGGGTAGCGATGGCCCATGAACCGCAATCTCGTCAAGGCTCTACAGGTCGCGTGGGAGCTGCCGGAGTTCCGTGCCGGGGTGCGACACGTCGTCGATCTCGAGGAGATTGCGGGGCTGCTGGCGACGCTGTCCGTTCCGGACCATGACCACGAGGTGGAGCGCAGCCTGCTGAGCCTGCTGCGGTCCGCCCTGGACACCGTCGAGATTCGGGAAGCGGTGTTGCTGCTTCTGGAGCGGGACGAGGTGCGCAGGCCGCTCGTCGCGGCGGCGGTGGAGCCGTTGGCGGACCGGCCGGGTCAGGCTGCCGCCATCGCGTCGGCGGCCGAGGATCCTGTGGTGCGGCGTGAGGTGCGGGCGGTGCTGGCCAGCGCCAAGGTACGCGAGCTGATCTGGCAGGCGATCGAGAACCAGCTGAGCGACAACCGTTTCGGCCTGATCCGCCGGGCGGCGGTGCTGTTCGTGTGGCACCCGCGCGTCCGGCGTCTCGCGTGGGCGGTGCGCCGGCACGGTGTGCTGCGGGAGCTACGCCGTAAGTAATGATCCACGCCGACCGATGCCAGAGGCGTAACAATTCTGTTAGCGTTAACACTTATGACGATCAATCAGAGCCGGATCGATCGTCGGGAGCACGGTCAACCACGTGACAGCGCAGCAGACCGGTGCCGACCGGGCCGACGGGACCGAGAGGGCGCGTACCACCACCACCCAGGAGGACAAGACATGACGCACGATCAGAATGAGCAGGTGAGCGGCGAACGGAAACTGCTGACCCGGCGCACCGTCCTGACGACGATGGGGGCCGTACCGGTCGCAGCGGTCGCGACGGTCGTGGGGGCCACCGAAGCCGTCGCCGCACCGGCAAGCATCAACCCGTCGGCAACGCGGCAGACGATCCGCGGCTTCGGCGCCATGGCCCACGCGGCCTGGATCGGCGACCTGACCGCCGCCCAGCGGGACACGGCCTTCGGCACCGGCGAGGGTCGGCTGGGCTTCTCCCTGCTGAGGATCCCCGTCAACGAGAACCAGGCTGACTGGAGCCGCGACCTGGCGACGGCGCAGCGCGCTGTCGCGCTCGGAGCCACCGTCTTCGCATCGCCGTGGAACCCACCGGCCAGCATGATCGAGACCTTCACTCGCGGCAACCAGACCAACGCGAGACGGCTCCGATACAGCTCGTACGGCGCCTACGCCACGCACCTGAACGACTTCACCACCCACATGCGCAACAACGGGGTGAACCTGTACGGCATATCGGTGCAGAACGAGCCGGACTACGCGGCCGAATGGACGTGGTGGACGTCCTCGGAGATGCTCCGGTTCCTGCGGGAGAACGCCGGCTCGATCAGCACCAGGGTCATCGCTCCGGAGTCCTTCCAGTACGTGAAGTCCGTGTCGGACCCGATTCTCAACGACTCCGCGGCGCTCGCGAACGTGGACATCATCGGCGCCCATCTCTACGGCACGTCGTACACGAACTTCCCCTACCCCCTCTTCCGGCAGAAGGGCGCGGGCAAGGAACTCTGGATGACCGAGGTCTATTACCCCAACAGCAACACCAATTCGGGTGACGCCTGGCCCGAGGCGCTCGACGTGGGGGAACACGTCCACCGCGCCATGGTGGACGCCGAGTTCCAGGCGTACGTCTGGTGGTATCTCCGGCGCAGTTACGGTCCCATGCGGGAAGACGGCCAGATCAGCAAGCGCGGTGCCATGATGGCGCACTTCGCCAGGTTCGTCCGCCCCGGGTACGTACGGATCGACGCTACGGCGAACCCCGCCTCGAACGTCTACGTCTCGGCGTACCGGGGCGGCGACACGGTCGTCATCGTCGCCATCAACAAGAACACCTCGTCGGTGAGCCAACAGTTCACGCTGTCCAACGCCACCGCCTCCGGCAGTGTCTCGAACTGGCTGACCGACGGCAGCAGGACCGTCGCGCCCCAGGGGGCGCTCAGCATGTCGAACGGCTCGCTCACCGTCACGCTTCCCGCCCGAAGCGTGATGACCTTCGTGACCAGCGTGAGCGCCACCAGCCCCGGGGACACCTACAAGCTGGTCAACGTCGACACCGGCCTGGTTCTCGGCGTACAGAACATGTCCACCGCCGATGGCGGTCTGGCCGTGGTCTGGGGTGACAGCGGCACCGCCGACCACAACTGGGTCCGGGTCACCGACGGCAACGCGTTCCGGTTCCGCAACGTCAACAGCGGCAAGGTCCTCGGCGTCGAGAACATGTCGACCGCCGACAACGCCCGCGTCATGCAATGGAGCGACAACGGCACCGCCGACCATCGCTGGACCCTGGTGGCGAACAGCGACGGGTCCTACCGGATCCGTAACGTCAACAGCGGCAAGGTGCTCGCCATCCTCAACGGGTCCAGCACCTGGGGCACCCAGGCCGTCCAGTACACCGACAACGGCAGCACCAGGAACAACTGGCGCCTGACCCGGGTCAGCTGAACGTCCCCGGCTCCGGGTCGACCTCGCAGGGCCGACCCGGAGCCGTACCTCCGCCTCGCCGGCCGGCAGATCACCGACGGCGGCGGGCCATCCACTGCCAGATATGGGTGCCGTTGAGGCTCGGGTCGTTGCGGGCCACGTAGATCCAGGACCAGTGACCGGGGAACTGGTAGCCGTTCCAGACGACGCGGTCGTAGAGGCTGATCAGCGATCCCGGGATGAGGTCGTGGGCGTGGATCGTGTTGGTCTCTGGTGGCACTGTGTCGTCGTCGCGCGAGGTGACCAGCCAGGTCGGGGTCCGAATGCTCGCCAACTCCGCGTCGGTAATCAGCGGCGGGCCCTCCCCGCTGAGCGGCTCGACGACACCGCAGATCGGCACCGAGGCGGCGAACAGGTCGGGGTAGGTCGAGGTCATCTCCAGGGACATGTAGCCGCCGTTGCTGCAACCGACCACGTAGATCCGGTCCGGGTCGACACGCTTGCGACGGACGAGGTCAGCAACGATCTCGCGGATCAGCGGGGCGAACCGGGGGCCGTCCTCCATCCAGTAGGAGGTGCTCTGCGGAGCGACGACGTACGCGCCAGAGAAGATCCGCTGGGCCTGCGGAGTGGCGAAGCCGAGCGCTCCCCGGTTGGCACGCAACGTGGTCTCGTTGTCGTAGTAGTCGTCAGGCAGAGAGGCGCCCTCGCCGCCACCGTGCAGCCAGACGATCAGCGGTCGCCGGCCGTGCCGGGGCGAGTGGTCGGGCGAGTACAGCCGGTACTTCATACCCGACCCCGAGACGTGGTAGCTGAAGGCGTCCACCTCCGGGTTCGACAGCCCTGCCTGCACGAAGCGGCTGATGGTCACCGGCGAGCCGCGACGCCGGACGACCGGGGTGTTCTGGGTGATGGTGTAGACGAGGTCCAGCCGGACGTTGCGGCCCCTGCTCAGGATGTAGCCGAGGGTCCCACCGCCGGGTTGGCCCTCGGCGTGGCTCAACTCCAGCACGATGTTGCCGTGCCGGTCGAGCCGGGCCCTGGTGACAGTGCGGTCCAGGTCGTACTCGCTGAAGATCTGGTCGCCGGGAGCGATCGGGATCGGGCTGGTGGCCTTGGCGTGCACTGTGAACGTGCCGGGGGTCAGCCCGGCCGGGTCGATCGGCCCGAGCCGGCGGGTGTCGAGGGTGACCGAGGTGACCTGCTCACCGCCGTCGAGCGTTCTCGCGTCGAGGGTGAAGCTCACGCTGGTGGAATGGCGCCCATCGGCGTGGGCGGCGGCGCCGGGCAGGGCCAGGCCGATGGCGGCACCGGCCCCACCGGTCAGGACGGTGCGGCGAGTGACAGACGTGGACATGCGGGCCCCCGGTACCTTGCGATGTAGAAGCTCATCGATGGCATCTCAACGTAACGCCGCGGAGATCCGCTGGCAACCGGTGCCGGCACGAGTGATCAGGGCGCCCCGCGCCCTCGGAGCTAGGCGGAAGACGCCCTGACCAGTCACGGGAGGAAGGCCGCCCGCACAGTCAGCTCAGGCGCTGGAACACGGAGAACGGGTAGACCCAGGCGGGGTTGAAGATGAGGCCCAGCCGGTGCAGGTACCGCTGGCAGGCGCTCGGCTGCGCCGGGTCGGGGCAGAACGTCACCCACAGCTCGGAGTAGCCGTCCTTCTCGGTCGGGCTGTAGCTGACGACCTGGTCCCGCACGACGAACTGCATCGAGGTCAGTCGGGGGTCCTGCACGTCGTTGGGGAAGGAGAGGGACGTGTCCAGGCCGTACAGCACGATCTCGTTGGAGAACAGGCAGACGCTCGCCTGGAAGTGCAGCTCGTAGATGGTGGTGTAGGCGGCGGTCTCGTAGACCTCCTCGGAGACCTCCTCGCGGTAGCAGGGGGTGCCCGGCGGGAACGCGGGCGGCGTGGGCACCGGAATCGCGTTGGTCGTGATGTCACCGGTGGTGCGGGCCGAGCCGCTCGACGGCGTCGCGCGCAGGCCGCCGTCGGAACAGGCCGCCTTCGTCGTGCAGATGGCAGCGCCGGGCGCCGCCGACGCGGCCGCCGCCGGGACGGTGAGCGTCGCCGCGAGCACGGTCAGGGCCAGGACCAGAGGCTTGAGATGTACGGACACGTAACCTCCAATGGTTCGATCAGTGCGCTCTGCACCCGAGCAGAATCGCCGATCGGGCCGGGCCTCTGGCCGGGATTCCGTACACCGCGCGCGACCTCGGGGACCTCTGGGGCGAGGCGGACACTCTCAGCCGGCTCGGTGACACCCGCCACGCCCTCGGCGACCCCGTTTCCGGCCGGGCCGACTGGCAGCGGGCACTGGACATCTTCACGGCCCTCGACCATCCGGACGCCGCCGCCGTCCGCGCCAAACTCCAGCTCACGTAATCGAGCCCATCGCCCAGAGACCGGCCACCCGGGTCGTACTTTGGGACGATCTGGAGTCGCACCACCGTTCGTACGATGAATCAATGCATCCTCGCCTGCACGCGGTGTCGACCGAGCCGCGTGTCTCCCCCGCTCCGGCGCGGACGTGGCGCGACTGGGCGATGATCGCCGCTCTCGCGCCGGCGATCGTGGTGGAAGGAATCTTCCGACCCGATCTGCCCTGGCGGGTGGGCTGCGTCGTGGTCGCGCTCGCGCTGCTGCCCACGCTCCTGTGGCGGCGTACCGCACCGCTCGCGATGGTGGTGATCGCCTTCGGCTGCACGACGGTCGCCCCGTTCGTGCTACCCGGCGATCCCTGCCAGCTGTTCACTGCGAGCTTCCTGGTCCTCCTGGTCTACGCGCTGTTCCGCTGGGGCTCCGGCCGGGAAGCCGTGCTCGGTTCGTTCTTCGTGGTGGCCAAGGTGACAGCCGCCGGGCTGGTCGGCTCGGTCGACGGCGGTGAACTGGTCGCCGGCTTCGCGGTGATGTTCGCCGCCGCCACGCTGGGTGTCGCCATCCGCTTCCGCGCCGCCACCCGGCTGCGCGAGCTCGATCGGGTGAAGCTGTTGGAGCGTGAACGGCTCGCCCGCGACCTGCACGACACGGTTGCCCACCACGTGTCGGCGATGGCGATCCGCGCTCAGGCCGGCATCGCCGCGTCGACGACCGAGCCGGATGCCGCCGTCGAGGCGCTGCGCACCATCGAGGCCGAGGCGTCCCGCGCGCTTGCCGAGATGCGCGCGATGGTCCGCGTCCTGCGCCGCAACGAGCCCGCCGATCTGGCGCCCAACCCGCAGGTAGCCGACATCGGGCGGCTCGCCGGCCAGTTCCGCACCGGTCCGGCCGTCGACGTGGAGCTGCGCGGCGACCTCGACGACCTTCCGCCCACTGTCGGCTCCGCGCTCTACCGCCTGGCCCAGGAGTCGGTCACCAATGCCCGTCGCCACGCGCGCCACGCCACCCGGATCGAGGTCAGCGTCGCGGCCGATGACACGTCAGTGCGTTTGCGGGTCAGCGACGATGGCGAGGCCGGCGCCGCCCGTCCGACCGGCTCGCCCGGTTTCGGCCTGGTGGGCATGATGGAGCGCGCCGACCTGCTCGGAGGCACCTGCGAGGCCGGCCCCGATCCCGACAGTGGATGGACCGTCACGGCCGTGCTTCCGCGCGAGGGGGTCGGCGCGTGACGGTTCGCGTGCTCGTGGCGGACGACCAGGAGATCGTCCGTACCGGCCTCACCATCATCCTGAACACGCAGCCCGGCATCGAGGTCGTCGGTGGAGCGGGCGACGGCCGCCAGGCGGTCGAACTCGCCCGGCGGCTCCGCCCCGACGTGTGTCTGTTCGACATCCGGATGCCGGGCTTGGACGGCATCGAGGCCACCCGGGCGCTCGCCGGGCCAACGGTCCCGGAGCCGCTCGCGGTGGTCGTCATCACGACCTTCGACCTCGACGAGTACGTGTACGCGGCGCTGCGGGCCGGCGCCCGCGGCTTCCTGCTCAAGGAGGCCGGCCCTGACCTGCTCAGCCAGGCCGTGCACGCCGCCGCCAACGGGGACGCGCTGATCGCGCCGAGCGTCACCACGCGGCTGCTGAAGGCGTTCGCCGACGCGGATCCGGCCGCACCGCGCACGCAGCCCATCGAGGCGCTCACCGACCGGGAGGAGCAGGTCCTGGTCGCCGTCGCGCGGGGACGCACCAACCAGGAGATCGCCGACGAGCTCTACATCACGTTGAGCACTGTCAAGTCGCACGTCACCAGCCTGATGACCAAGCTGGGGGTGCGTAACCGGGTCGAGGTGGCGATGTGGGCGTACGAGACCAACCGCCGTCGACGGCACTGGTGACCGGCGGAAGTACGACGACCGTCTCCGACCATGGGCCAACCCGATCGCGGCCCTTGTGCCGATGAGCGGGGGCGGGTGCGGCGTCCACCATCGGTGGCATGACGATGCGCGAGTGGCGGCTACCGGCCGCGTTGATCCTGCTGGGCCTGATACCGATGCTCGCCGGCGCCGGACGCCTCACCGAGCTGGGCAGCGGACCGGAGGTCACCGCGGCCAACGCGCGCTTCGTCGCCGATCCGCTGCCGGTGGTGCTGCACATCGTCGGCGCGGTGGTCTACACGATCCTCGGCGCGTTCCAGTTCGTGCCCCGTCTGCGCCGTCACTCTTGGCACCGCCGTGCCGGCCGCGCGCTCGTCCCCTGCGGGCTGACGGTCGCCTTCACCGGCCTGTGGATGGCCGTCGCGTACGACCTACCGGCCCATGACAACGACGTGCTCGCCGGCATGCGACTCGTCTTCGGCTCGGCCATGGCCGGCGCGATCCTGCTCGGTCTCGCCGCCGTGCTCCGCCGGGACATCGCCCAACATCGCAGATGGATGGCGCGCGGCTACGCGATCGGCCTCGGCGCCGGCACCCAGGCGTTCACCCACGCGCCGTACCTCCTCGCGACCGGTGAACTGCCCAACGGGAACCTCCGGGCCGGCCTGGTGGTCGCCGGCTGGTTGATCAACCTTGCGGTGGCCGAGTGGTACCTGCGCCGTCCGGCTCCGGTCGTCACCGCGGCGGCCCTGCGCCGAGCTGAGCCCGAGCGGCAGAAAGGCTGAGGGGCTGCGGTCCCCCTGTCGCACCTGACGGTGTGGCTGCCGTGCCGGCGGTACGGCAGCCACACCCTGGCGTCACCTGTTCTGCTTCTCCTGGCACGGCACGCAGAAGCGAGCGTGCGGGAGAATTTCGAGCCGCTCGGCCGGGATGCTCTGGCCGCACCTGTGGCAGGCACCGTAGGTGCCGTCGCTGATCCGGTTCAGCGCACCGGTGATCTGCTCGATGTTCTGACGGGTGGCCAGCAGCAGCGCGGCCTGGTTGTGGGCCTCGCCGGGGTCGCCGGTGTCCGCGTTGAGCTCGGTCAGTTCCCGCAGCCGAGCCGTCTGGGTGGCGAAGTCGTCCGCCAGGGACGCTCGCAGGTCAGCCAGCCAACTCTGGTCGAGAGTAGGACGATGATCGACGCTCATGATCTGCCTTTCAAGGGGAATGGTCGGGAAAAACAAAAAGGGCCGAAGCTTGGATAGCTTCGCCCTGGCGGTCGCTCTGGATATGCAACGACTCCGCAGGTGGGCCTCGGCCGGTTCGCGTCGGGCTCAACATTGTGTGCGTGGGCACGGTGTGCGGCGCGCGGACAACCGGCACCCGCATGTCGGCCTTGGGACGGGTCGCCGTCGGCACGCGCACAGCACCGCCCGCCGCCACCTCGGTGGCGGCGGGCGAGCGGAGAGTCACCGGCGGCATGCCCCCACCATAGAGCGGGGTTGCCCTAATGCCAACGGTCGCGGTGGGACCTCGTTCCACCACTTTTCGCCACAATAGGGCCGTTGCCCGAACTCGGTCGGCGACCGTCCGGTTCTCCGTCGGCACGGCGCCGCCGGTTGGTCAGCTCGGGGTGAGGAGGCAGAACTCGTTGCCCTCCGGGTCGGCGAGCACCCGCCACGGGACGTCCTGCCCCAGGTCGATGCGGGTCGCGCCGAGACTCCGAAGCCTGGTTTCCTCGGCCTCCGGGTCGTCACCGGGGTACGGACGGACGTCGAGGTGGACGCGGTTCCACACGCTCTTCACATCAGGGGTACGAACGAACTCCAGGTAGGGGCCGACGCCCTTGGCGGAGCGCAGTCTCGCACCCTGATCGGTCACCTCGTGCAGTGTCCAATCCGTGGCCTCGCTCCAGAATCGGGCCATGGCTCGCGGGTCAGCGCAGTCGACCACCACGGCGGCGATCGGTCCGGTGTCCCGGTAGAGCTCCCGGGGCTCCAGCACGCAGAACTCGTTGCCCTCCGGGTCGGCCATGACCGTCCACGGCACGCCGCCCTGACCCACGTCGGCAACGGTTGCGCCCAGATCCGTCAGGCGGGCGACCACCTGCGCCTGGTGGGCCGCCGAGGTGGTGGCGAGGTCCACGTGCACGCGGTTCTTCACCGTCTTGGGCTCCGAGGAGACGACGAGGTCGACGCAGACGGCGACGGGGTCAGGGTAGACGAAGCCCTCGGGTTCGAGGTTGGTCACGCCAGGTCCCTCACTGGAGATTTCCCAACCGAGCGCCTGCGCCCAGAAACCGCCCAGTGCGGAGTCGTTCCGAGCCTTCATGTTGATCTGAACAAGCCGTGTCGCCATGCCGCGATGCTAGGGCCTGCGTCGAGGTCTCGCTGACCGTCATCGCCGCCTACCCCCGCTACCGTCTGCGCTCGTCCGGGGGCTGTTCCTTCGTCAGGTGCAGCAGCCATCCCTCGCCGGTGCGGATGAGCGCGTATCGCCGGCGATCGGTGCGGCCGTGCAGCGTGAACAGCATCCGGCGGTCGGTGCGATCGTGCTCCTCCCAGGTGCCGATGTCGGCGATCGACTTGTCGACGTCCTCGTAGGTGAGGTGATCGAGGTCGTGGTCGGGCACGGCGATCGCGAGGCGGTTGTCGCTGGGGCTGTCCGGTAGACCGCGGGGCACCGCCCACGACCGCAGCACACCGTCTTCTTCGAGCCGCAGGTCGAAGTGCGGTCGTGGCTTGCGGTGATGATGCAGGACGAAGGCGGGTGCCACTCCCTCATTGTCGGTGCCGACCGGCCCTGCCGCTTGTTAACGCGGCCACCTTATGAGGCCTGGTACGCCTTCCAGTCCTCGATCTGCGTGAGCGGAACCGGCACGGGCCGCTCCACCACTGTCGTCAGCTCGATCCGCCGGCCCTCGGCCGCCGACCGGAGCAGGCTGGTCATGGTTTCGAGTACGTGCAGTGCGACGTCGCCGTCAGCGCGCGGTGGGCGCTGACCGTCGGCCCTGACCAGGTCGATCAGACCGATGCCCCGGGAAGCCTCGGCGTAACCAGCCCGCGGGTCGAGAGCTCGCCATCCGGTGTCCCCGAGCGCGAAGAGGCGGACCTCACCGTCGAAGTAGTTCGGATCGGGTACGGCGAGCGTGCCGGCCTCGCCGTGCACCTCGATCGGCGCGGCCGTCGTCCGGACGCCGTCGAAGCTCGTCGTGATGGTGGAGAGCGCACCGTTGGTGTGCTCGAGTACGCCGGTGAGGTGAGTGTCCACCCCCACCGGGATCCGCTGCCCGGTGCGGGGGCCCGAGCCGATGACGCGCTCGGCGCGCAGGCGGCTGGCGGCTCCGGTCACCGCCCGGACCGGCCCGAGCAGGTGGATGAGCGCCGAGATGTAGTACGGCCCCATGTCCAGCAGCGGGCCGCCGCCCGGGGCGTAGTAGAAGTCAGGATTGGGATGCCAGCGTTCGTGACCCGGAGTGACCATGACGGCCGAGGCGGACATCGGGCGGCCGATGACCCCGCCGTCGATCGCCGACCGTGCCGTCTGCGTACCCGTACCCAAAACGGTGTCCGGCGCGCACCCGACGCGGACACCGGCCGACGCGGCACGTTCGATGATCGAGCGACCGTCCGAGAACGTCACGGCGAGCGGCTTTTCCCCATACACGTTCTTGCCGGCGTCGATAGCGCCCAGCGAGATGTCGGCATGGGCGGCAGGGATGGTGAGGTTGAGCACGGTCTGCACGTCCGGGCGGGCGAGCAGACGCTCGACGCTCATCGCCTCGGCTCCAGGAATCGTGGCCGCGACCTCGGCCGACCGGGCGGCGTCGAGGTCCGCCACCGCGACGATGTCGACCTCGGGGTGGGCCGCGAGGGTGTCCAGGTACGCGCGGGAGATGACCCCGAGACCTATGACGCCGACGCGGTGCGGGTCGCCCACACCATTCCCCTCTCGATCACGGTACGGACATCCGCGTGCTCCAGCACGTCGAGGCTGTGCCCCGGGGTCGTCACGACGATGCGCCCGGCACCCCACTGTCGGGTCCAGATCGCCGGTGAGGTGACCGGCCGACGCCACGGATGCCAGGCCTGCGTCGGGTGGGTGGTCACGGCCAGCACGTCGATCAGGTCATCGTGCAGCACCCAGTACTGTTCGGTGACCAGGTCGAAGTCCTCGATGCCCGCGGTGATCGGGTGCTCCCGGCCGAGGTCGGTGACGCGCACCGTGTGCGGCAGGAAGTTGTCCTCCGGGCCACCGTGACGCTCACACGGCTCCCGGCCCGGATGGGTCGCGAACTGGCCGCCCACCAGGTGCAGGTATTCGGATGACGCGCGGAACGAGTCGACGATGCCGCCGTGCCAGCCGGTGAGACCCGTGCCGGCGATGACCGCCGCGCTGAGGCCCGCCACCTGGTCCGCGGTGATCTGCGACATCGTCATGCACTGCACGACGAGGTCGGTCTCGGCCATCTCGGCGGCGTCGGCGTAGATCTCCGTCGACTCCTCGACCCGCACGGCATAGCCGCTACGTTCGAGGAAGGGGAGGAACAACTCCGTCGCCTTGACCGGCTGGTGCCCCTCCCAACCGCCCCGAACCACCAGTGCTCTCCGCTGCGCCACCGTCGCTCCCTCCCACGGGTCCGTCGCCACCGGGCTGGCCGCTCCCGCCCCGACGACGTGCCGCCGATGCCCGTACGTGTCGAGCACCAAAACCCTACCCGTGGTAGCCGACGAAGCCGACTGACGCGAGCTTCCGGATTCCACTGTGGCCGGTCGCCGTACGATGCACCGGTTCCGGACCGGCGCAGGGGATCCGAGCCGGTCGGGTCGCAATAGCGGGTGCCGTGGCGGGATCTGCTGATCAACCGCTACGGCGGTTACCGTACTGGCGAGGGCTCTGGACCGAGCCGCGGCCACCGAGGTGCTGACCCTTTCCATGCGGCTGCGGCGAGGCCACCTTGCCCTTCGCGCGTCGGGCAGCCCGATTCGTGGGAACGGCAGACGCCTCCGCCTCCGCCTCCGCCTCGGCCTCGGTCTCGGCCGTTGTCGAGGTGTCGGCAGCCGCCGTGGGGTCGTCTTGGGCGGGTTCGTGCTCCGGCATCGGCTTCTCCTTGGATGTGGTGGGGTCCTGCGGGCCATCGACGGCCGGCGGCCGTGGACTGATCGACGCCGAGGTGCGCGCCTTGACGGTAGCGCAACGCCAGACCCAGGCGAGGTGTTCCCCCGCTCCGTGCTGGCGGGCACGCTCGTCGCCGCCAGCCCCGCCCACACTCGCAGCCAGCCGGAATGCGAGTCCTCCCGCCTCGGCCGTCCGCTGCCGTGACCGCCGCTGCCTAGGCCACGCCGGCGGTGACAGCGCAAACGCTGTCACCGCCGGCTCACCACCGTGCGCCGTGCTGGTGGACACGAGTCCGTTACTACGCCGGCTTCGCGTTCCGGGGCCACTCCGCAGCCTCCGGGAGCAGGTCGAAGATGCGGCCCATGGAGTACGGCTGGTACGTCGTCTGGGACTCGGCGATCTTCTCCCAGTCGGAATTGGTGAACTGGAACATCCACAGGGCGTCCAACTCGAAGTCACCGTGCCCTTCGGGAAGGTGTTCGAAATCCTGCTTCATCTCGTCGACATCGAGGCCGGCACTCGTCGTGTGGCTCTCGAGGTGAGAGCGCGCTGCCTCGTCGAGCATCAGCAGCTCAGCGATGGTGTGTGGCACCGGCGTCACTCCCCTGGCCAGCAGGTCACACAGGTCGACGCAGGTCTGCGCGAGCCGAACGAAGAATTCTGGCGGCTGAGCGATCAACGAAGCCGGAAACCCGACCGCGGGACCTTCGATCCCCCACATGAGGCCATCCGCCTGATCAACGAGGACCTCCGCCATACCGCACAACGACTCGTAGAGAGCAGCAGCCCAGCGAGGGCCGACGCCCCACATGGGACATACGCACACTTCTTCGTCGTCGTCCGCGCTCTCCATCAGGCAGCGGCACGATCCGCCGGGACCGCACTGGCCGCTGCCGACATCATCACCTCGGCGTTCGGCATACGATGGACAGCCGTCGCAGTAGTCGCACCCATCGGCGGGACACTGCGCGGCGGGAAACAACCCCGCCCAATCGATCTTGCTGCCATCCCTCGGCAGGTCGGGGACGTCGAGTTCGCTCACGAACCAGGTGGCAAGGAACTGCCGTTCATCGGTGACGTCGACGCGCTGTTGCGCTGCTTGCTCAAGCCCGGCTCGGACGCTTGCCGGCAGACTGAGCCAGAGGCCGGAGAAGTTCTCCTGCCCCTTGTCTGGAGAGTTCAACAGGTTGCAAATGGCGATCGCCTGGTGTGGCCAATCGAGCGTCGCGATGGCATCCAACTCGTTGCCGTTGCCTTTGTCGACGATTGCCATGACACGCGACTTGGTGGTGGTGTGTTGGGGCACGAAGGCGATTACTTCTCTGGGCACGACAGCTCCTCCCGGGCGCGCATGAGGGCACGCTGGGCTACGAAGTAGGAACAGAGGTCCGCGCTGGTTGTCCCGGTGCTTCCGTGGACTCCGCTTCGCGGGACATCAAACTAGCATGCCTGTCAATTGCAGGACCGGGCTGCGAGCCGGAGCAGAGCCGATCGCTGAGGATCCGCATCCGCCACGAACGGGTAGTTGCCGCTGAGCAGCCTGCCGTCGAGCCGGGTGAGATAGCGCAGCGGGCCCCGGTTGACGGCGTCGCCGGTGCGCCCGACGCGGGCCGTCCTCCGGACAACGACGGATCGCCGACATGCACAATCCATCGTTGTCCGGCCGGGACGACCACAGTCAAGTGGCCGTCACGTCGAGACGACCGTCAGACGGTGGTGCGGGACCACTGCTGGTTGGTGCCGGAATTGCACGAGTACTGCTTGAGGACCACCCCGTCCGCGGTCGCCGCGGCCGGTACGTCCACGCATTTGTTGCTGTGTCGTGCCCGGAGCTGGAAGTAGCCGCCGTTGGTGACCATCTGGAACTGCTGGTTGGTGCCGGTGCCGCAGGTGTACTGGACGAGCTCGGCGCCGTCGGCGGTCGACGCGCTCACCACGTCGAGACACTTTCCGCTGTTGCGGCTGACGATGCGCCAGTAGCCGCTACCGGCGTCCTGGAACTGCCACTGCTGCCACGCACCGCCGCTGTACGTGTACTGGCCGACGCGCGCGCCGTTGTCGGTGTTCGGCTGCTGGACGTCCATGGCCTTGCCGCTGTGCCGCGCATCGATCCGGTAGAACGTTCCCGTCGTGGGCGGAGGCGTCGTCGGGTCGCCGCCGCCGATGGTGTCGCCATAGGCATAGCGGATCCGGTCGGCGCCAGAAGTGTTGCGGATGGTCAAGTTGAGATTGGTGCCGCTGCCGCTGAGGGCGAACATCGAATACCAGTCGTGACCGGAGCCGGAGTTCTTGCCGCCGAGGGCGGGCCAGTAGGTGCCGCCCATCTGGTTGTCACGCATGACCTGAGCCATGGCGCGGATGTGGCGCACGAAGTTGTCGGTGCTGTTCGCGTCGGCGTAGTTGAGGCCGTTGTCCATGGGCCCGCCGAACTCGGTCGCGACCGCCCGGGAGGCACAGTTGCCCAGACGCGTCTGCATGTGGCTTCGCCAGGCGTCGTAGGTCATCGAGCCGTAGAAGAAAGCGTAGTGGTGGAAGGACAGCAGGGTCGAGTTGAAGCGGCTGTCGTTGCAGATGTCGCGCAGGTCCTGGCTTGCGCCAGTGCCGCCGATGAGCACCCGGCTGGGCACGGCCGAGTAGTGGGTGCTGAGCCAGTTGGCTGCGATGTCGCGCCACTGTGCCGAGCTGTAACCGCCCGGCTCGTTCATTGGCTCGAAGTACACGTTGGTGTTCGAACCGTAGGCGCTGGTCACGCTGGACCACATCGTGTTCCACGCGGCGAGGTTCGCGATCCTCGCGCCGGAGGAATGGTCCGTCCAAAAGGCGAGGATGACCTTGAATCCACGGGCAGTTGCGGCGTCAATGGCGCCCCGGTAGGCGTTCCACCAGGTGGTGTTGGCCACTGTCTGAGTGTTGATAGGCAGCCGGACGGTGTTGATCCCCATGGTGGAGGCCATGTCGTCGTAGAGGGCGTTGGCCTTGGCCTGCACTGTCGCGTAGCTGTCGGATTGGCTCAGGCCCTGCACGACGAGCGGGCTGGTGCTGAAGTTGTCACCCAGTTGAGCCCAGTTCATGCCTCGGAACTGGTTGGTGGCGGCGGCGGCGGGCGACGACGCGACGACGACCACGCCGCCAACCATCGCCGTCATGGCGGCCACCAGGGCGATCAACGTCCGGCGCATCGACCGGCTGATCCGTTTCATGCGTTGTCCAATCACTAGTTCGTGCCTCTCCGGGCCCGACATGTTGAGGGGTTAGCTGGTCACGCGGAAGGTCGCGTCGGCGCGGCTCTGCGCGTCGGACACCGGGTCGAGCCGGAGCAGGTAGGCGTAGTGCCGGAGGTAGCGGTCCGGGTGGCTGTAGGACTGGAACGACGTCCACGAGGAGTTGGCGAGACCGGCGACCTGCCGGAAGGTGGCGTCGGCCGCGAAGGTGGCGGTGCCGTCGTTGGCTTCCAACCGGAAGTCGTATCCGTAGTGGCGCAGGTAGTGGCCCGGATAGTTGACCGACTGGATGGAGACGGTGCCGGAGCCGACCAGGCCGGGCACCACCCGCCACTGGCCGTCCTGGGCGGGGCTGACGTTCGGGTCGATGCGGACGTCGTAGTCGTAGTGCCGCACGTACCGGTCCTGGAAGTTGTACGACTGGATCCGGTTGACAGCTGCGGCGGGCCAGCGGGCGAGCACCCGGTTCTGTTCGGCAGCGGTCAGGTTGAGGATTGAACCGTGCCGCTTCTTGGTGCCGCCCATCGCGTACGAGCCGGACGCCGGCAGCCGGTAGGCGCTCGGGCTCGACGGGTTGGTGGTCAGGACGGGCAGGTAACCGCGTCCGCTGGCGTACTGGTCCAGGTAGAGCACCCACTCGTTACGGGCGTTGACCTTCATCCACATCGGCCCTTCGACCTGGGCCCCGGTCAGCCCGATGCCGGACAGGTTCCCGAGGTTCGTCCAGGTGCCGAGGAGCGAGTTGCTGCCCTCGAGGGTGATCTGGGCGTCCCGGGAGGCCCGGACGTAGCGGTAGGCGCCGACACCGGATGGCACCTCGACGATCTGCGTGTCGATGATCTCCTGGTTGCCGGGTCGGCTGACGTAGATCTGCGGAGTGGTAATGCCGCGGAAGTCGGTCGTGCGCGCGTAGTAGATGCGGTGCTTGGCCGCACCGTTGAGCGGGACGTTCGTCGCCCAGTAGAGGACGTAGTCACCGGTGTCCGGGTTCCAGATCGCCTCCGGGGCCCAGGCGTTGCGTCCGTCCGGGATCGCGCCGGCGACGTTCAGCAGCCACGGCGCCGACCAGTTGACCAGGTCGGTGGACTCCCACACGACGAGGCTCCGGCTGCCGTTGTTGATCGCGTTCGACCAGTCCTGACCGCACGCGATGCACAGGTCGGTGGCCACGATCCAGTACCTGTCACCGCCGGGTGAGCGGACCAGGGCGGGGTCCCGGACGCCGCGGGTGCCGATGGGGGAACGCAGCACGAGCCCACCGTTGTTCAGGTCGGTCCAGCGCAGGCCGTCGGTGCTGTGGGCGAGGTAGATCTGCTGGTCGGTCGACGACTCGCCGGTGAAGTGCGCCATCAGGTAGCCGACGGTCGGGTCGAGCGCGGCTGCCTGCTTCGGTGTCGCCGCCGACCAGGTGGTGAACAGCAGGCATGCGGCGATCGCCACCGCGCAGAGCCGGGCGAGGACTCTCGACATGGGTCTTCTCTCCTTCGCGGGGCGCGGACGAGTCAGCTAGAGGGTCGGTACGACGGGGCGGATGGTGCCGTCGGCGTTGAACTCCATCCGGTCGATGGCGGTCTCACGGTTGGTGCCGTTGCCGGTCGGTACGGCGAACCGGTGGTAGGCGATGTGCCAGGTGTCGCTGCCGGGTGCGCGGACCACTGAGTGGTGGCCGGTGCCCTTGATGCCGACGTCGAGGCGTTTTTGCAGCACCACGCCGCGCCTCGTCCACGGCCCGAGGGGTGATGAGCCGGTGGCGTAGGCGACCCGGTAGTCCTCGCTGCGCGTGTCGTTCTCCGACCACATGAAGTAGTAGAGACCGTTGCGCTTGAACACGAACGGGGCCTCGTTGTAGCCCGACGGGGTGATGACCCGCGCCTGCGCCGCGTCGAAGGAGACCATGTCGGCGTTCAGCCGCACCGCCCGCGCGACGCCCTGCCCCCAGTACAGGTAGGACTGGCCGTCGTCGTCGGTGAACACCATGGGGTCGATCGTCTGCCCGCCGGAGAACTGGTCGCTGCGGATCAGCGGTCGGCCCAGCGCGTCACGGAACGGTCCGGTGGGGCTGTCGGCCACCGCCACGCCGAGCTGTTTGGCCGTGTTGCCGCTGGCCGCGCCGCCGCTGAAGTAGAGGTAGTAGCGGCCGTTGGCGGTCGCCACCGCCGGCGCCCAGGCCGAGTTGTCCGCCCAGGACACGTCCGGACCGTGGTCGAGGATCACGCCGTGGTCGGTCCAGTTGACCAAATCGGTGGAGGAGAACGCCTTGTAGTACGTGCCGGCCCAGCTCGCGTAACCGTCGGTGGTCGGGTACAGGTAGTAGCGGCCGTTGACGACGGCGATGTGCGGGTCGGCGAAGAGGCCGGGGATCACCGGCCCCATGGTGGTCCTGGGTGCCCAGGGCGCGACGGGGCGGAAGGAGCTGTCCGCTCGGAAGGCGGCCGTGTCCTGGTAGGCGTCGAGCCAGAGCGCGAAGTCGCGGTGCCGGATCCGCCGGTTCGGGTAGTTGTACGAGACGAGCGCCACCGATCCGCTGACCGAGCCCTCCACGGCGCAGAAGGTGGCGTCGGCCCGGAACGCCGCGTCGCCGGTGTTCGCGTCGACCCGCAGCCGGTAGTCGCGGTGCCGCAGGAACATGCCGGTCTTGGTCTGGAACGAGTAGCAGGTCGGCGACGCCAACCCGTTGACCACTGTGAAGGTGGCATCCAGCTTGGTCTGGTTGGTGCTGCTGGAGGTGACCGGGTCGAGCTGACCGAGATAGTCGATGTGCCGCACGTACCGTCCGGACTGGTTGACCGCCTCCAGCGAGACCGCTCCGGTCGGCAGCGTGGCGGCTTGGGCCGGCCCGTCGGCCACCACCACAACAGCTGCGGTGGCCACGGCGGAGAGCACGAGGAGGCAACGGAGACGCGTGGTCGATGCCACTGTCATACGTCGTGGAACCACCATCCCGGCCCCTCTCGAAAGATCATCTATGTTAGCGTTAACAAGAACGGGCCGTACTCTGGCTCGGGTTTTAGCGGTTCAGGTAACCGGCGACGCGCCCGCACGGGGCACCCCTGGCGTGACACGCGACTACAGGCACAATGTGTTCGGTTCGTAAATTTCGCGTTGCGGACAAGTGTTAGCGATCGCATAGACCAGTGTCAAGGGATCAACCGTGGTCGCTCCCCGGCATCCGGCGAAGCCGGTTGTCACGCTCGATCCGCTTCGTGGGTGCCCTGCTCTCTGAGCGCCTGACGCACCTGCCTGAGCGCGAAGCGGGCCGATCGTGGGGTGCTGCGGGATCTCGCGTCGTGGGCCCCGATCGCCTCGGAGCAGGTCATCCGCGACGCGCAGCGGGTCCTGCGGCAGTGACACCCGAATCGTCGAGTCCGACAACACGGACCCCCAGTCGCCGGGTGTGCCCACTGTGTCTCTGCCGGCGAAGCCTGAACTGGCCGCGGTGTCGTCGACAGTGGTGCGAGGGTTAGCCGTGTAGGGCGGCGATTAGCGCGTCGGGTTCGACGGTGGTTGGCCGATCGCTGACCTGCCCGTCGCCGAGTTCGATAACCCGCCACACGCCGTCGGCGCGTAGGGCGAGGTCCACTGTGACGAAGGGCAACCCGAGCCCGGCGATCATCGGGGCGACCGGCTCCAGGTCGACCTCCACCGAAGGGAAATCGTTCGGGGTGTCCGGATGTGGGCCGACCAGGACGCACTCGCCGTTGACCCACCAGGTGCGTACCTCGGCGGAGGTGAACCGCTCGAAGCGACGCAGCACGAACCCGCCCACGAAGTCGTCCTCACGCAACTCCAGGAACCGGCTCGCCACTCTCCGGACGGCCACCGCGTCGTCGAGTTCGGGGATGAAGGCGGCATCGTTCCAGTAGTGCTTCATCGACTTGGTGTAGTCGCGCAGCACCGCCGGTCCCGCACCGAGCGCGACACGCGCGCGGTCAAGATCTGCCTGCTCCGAGCCGTGGGTCCACACCGACGCCGGGGTGACTGCCGCCAACGCGGCATACCAGCCGGGCAGCTCGTGTGCCCGCCGATACTGCTCACCACCGGTTCTCAACACCACACCGCGCTCGGCGAGAGCCTCGGCGAACGCCGCGTACCGCTCGCTGCGCAGCATCCAACCGCGGTAGACCGCCACGCCGCTGCCCGAGACCGAGGCCACCGCCCGACGTACGTCAGCGCCCCGCGCCAAGGCGTCGTGGTCGACCACCGCCACCTGGAATCCCGCAGCACGGGCCGCTTCAGCCTCGGCCACGAAGTGCTCGTCCGGGCGGCGTGGACGTAGCGGGTTCGCGGGAACGATCAGGATCACCTCCGTATCCTGCCCGCGGAAACTGGTTGCCTGTCGCCGGGGTCGCGCCGACGATCAGTCGATGCCCAGTGACCAGGCAACCCCTGACTTCTCGATCAAGCCCACCCTCACCGGTGAGCGAGTGATCCTGCGGCCCTTCGTCGACGACGACCTGGACACCTTCTGGGCGGCGGTGGCCGACCCCGAGGTGGCCAGGCTGACCGGCAGCCCGGCCGACGACGCTCCCGACGAGGAGCGAATGCGTTCCTGGTACGGCAGCCGCAACGCGCAGACCGACCGACTCGACCTGGCGGTCGTGGACCGCGCCACCGGGGCCTGCGTCGGCGAGGTGGTCCTCAACGACTGGGACCCCGACAACCGGAACTGCAACTTCCGCACGCTGCTCACCGCCGCCGGCCGCGACCGGGGCCTGGGGACCGAGGCGGTACGCCTGGTCGTCGGCCACGGTTTCGAAAGGCTCGGCCTGCACCGCATCTCGCTGGAGGTGTTCGCCTTCAACCCCCGGGCCTGGCGGGTGTACGAGAAGGTCGGCTTCGTTGCCGAGGGTGTGCTGCGGCAGGTCCTGCGCGACGGCGACGACTGGGTTGACGCCACTGTGATGTCGATCCTCGCTCCCGAGTGGGCGGAGCACCGGGGACACCCCGAGCGCCGAGGCTCGTAGCAGCGGTCGAGGACCGAGGGCGTCAGCTCTGGATGGAGAACGTCGCGACAACACCGTTGTGGTCCGACCTGGTGCCACCGACGATGTCGTAATCGGTCATCCACATCAACTGGCGTTCGGGCAACCGCTTCCAGAAGTAGACGTAGTCGATGTGCCGGTTGCCGTGCGTTCCGGTGCCCTTCTCGCCGTACAGGTTGTAGTTGGAGCGCAGATTCGGTAGCTCGTTGGCCTCGAAGACCTGCCACGGGAACTTCGCGTACCCGTAGCTCCGGTCGGCACTGAAGTCGACGTTGAGGTCTCCGCTCACGATGACCTGGCCCTCGTCCTGCTTGTCGACCGCCAGTTCCTTGAGACCCTGGAACTGCGCCTCGGCGCACCTGGTGCGCGGCAGGTCCTCCGGCCGGCCGGCGGTTTCGATGCTGGCCACCGCGTGGGCGTTGATGTGGGTCACGTTGCGGCCAGTGGACTTGTGCCGGTACGTGACCCAGTTGTTGTACCGCGCTGGCGGCACCTCGCCCGGACCGTTGGTGTCACAGACGAAGATCGAGCCCTTGTCGAGTACGTCGAACATGCTCTTCTTGGCGATCAGCGCCTCGCCGGCCTGGTTGATGCCGCCCGGCGCGTACAACCACCAGCCGTTGTCGGCGGCCCAGCTCGCCAGGAACGTCTTGCGGGCACCAACCTCGTTGAGACCGACGAGGTCGGCCTTGGACGCGATCAGGTTCAGGTCGTGCACGAAGTCGGCCTGGCTCAGCCCGTAGTAGATGTTCAGCGTGGCCGCCTTGAAGCCCACGCTCGCGGCAGCGGCTGGTGCGGCCGGCAGCAGGGCCGCCACCAGTGCGACCGCGCCCGCGAGGGCGCCCAGGGCGCGGGTCGCCCAGTCCGTTGTGCTGCGCATCGAATTCCCTCCGGATAGGCCGCCGGCGATGGCCGGCCAACGGACACTATCGACTGGAGCCGACGCGACGCCGAACATCCGGTGACGAAGCACCGACAGACCTGCGTCGGCCAGTGCCGGTCGACCAGATCCCCCATCGGCAGTGGTGGAGCTACGCAAAGGTAAGGCCGTCGGACCGGGCGCGTTTGAGCTCGGAGAAGGCCCGGCAGCCGGCGAGCAGGCGAGCGCCGTCGAAGACACGGATGGCCTCCTCGCCACGAGGGATCGAGGTCAGCACGGGGCCGAAGAAGGCCACGTCGTCGACGACGACAGTGGGGGTGCCGAGGTCCTCGCCCACCAGTTGCTGCGCGCGGGCGGTGCTCGCCCGCATCTGCGGGTCGAGGTCGCTGCGGTGGGCGGCGTCGGCCAGGTCGACCGGGAGGCCGGCCTCGACCAGGGCCAGCGGGACGACGGTGTCGAAGTCCTTGTCGCCGGCGTCGTGGATCCGGCGGCCGAGCGCCGGGTACAGCCGCGCGAGGGCGGCGGGGCCGTGTTGCGCGGCCGCCGCCACACACACCCTGGCCGGCCCCCACGCCCGGTCGTTGAATTCGCGGTACCAGGGCTCCAGGTCACGGTGTTCGTTGATCACCGCGAGGCTCATCACCTCGAACCGAAGGGTGAGCGGCCGCATCTTCGCGACCTCCATGAGCCAGCGGGAGGTGATCCAGGCGAACGGACAGGACGGGTCCACGTACGCGGTGACCACTGGAGCTGACGTTCGAGGCAATTTGTCTTCCACGGAAGACAATTTATCTTCCCTGGAAGGTAAGATGCAACTGTGGAAGACGACCGAATCGCCGACATCGTTGGGCAGTGGGGTCGCGAGCGACCAGACCTCGACCCCACCCCGCTGCTGATCATCGGTCGCATCCAGCAGTTGGCCGCCGTACTCGATGAGGCCCTGCGGCCGCCGTTCGCCGCGGCGGACCTCGGCAACGGCGACTTCGACGTGCTCGCAGCGCTGCGCCGCGAGGCTGAGCCCTACACGCTCACGGCGGGCCAGCTGAGCCAACGGATGCTCGTGACCACCGGAGCCGTGACCAAGCGGGTGGACCGACTGATCGCCCGCGGCCTCGTGTCGCGCTCGGTCTCCACAGCCGACGCGCGCGGCAGAGTGGTCGGGCTGACGCCGACCGGCGTGGCGTTGACCGACCGGCTCATCGAGGAACATCTGGCCAACGAGGCGGCCATCCTTCGCGGCCTGACCGACAGCGACCGCCGAACCCTCGAGCGCCTCCTGGCGGTGATGAATCGAACCCTGACCTCCGGAGATCGTGGACCCGGGGGCGGCGGCCACGACGGGTGACGCCCTCGGTCATGATCGGCCAGTCCTCGGATTACCATTCCGCCATGGACGACACCACCGGCGGCGTACGCATCAGACGCGGTGGCCCGGCCGACGCGCCCGCCGTACTGGACATGCTCGACTCCGCGGTGGTCTGGATGAACGACCGCGGCAACACCGAGCAGTGGGGCACGACGCCGTTCTCGGAGAAACCCGAACGGGCCGCACAGGTCGATCGGTACCTGACCGAGAACCTCCCGTTCATCGCGGAAGTGGACGGGACGCCGGCCGCAGCCCTGGTGTTGGATTCCGGGCCCGACCCCCGGGCACCGATCGCGCCCGCTGAGGAACCCGAGCGGTTCGTCCGCCTCCTGGTCTCCGACCGACGATTCGCCGGCCGGAAACTCGGGTCGGCTCTGTTGGCCCACGCCGTGGAGGAAACCCGGCGAGCCGGCGTGCGGTTGCTCCGGGTCGACTGCTGGGCGGGCGGTGACGGCGAGTTGGTGGCGTACTACGAGCGCCACGGGTTCACTCCCACCGAGACCTTCCTGGCCGGATCCTGGCCGGGGCAGGTGCTGGCCCAGCGGATCGATTGAGCCGTGCGCCCTTTGCCACTGAGCGTGGGGTGGGGGCCATCGGACCGATATTCGGGCGTCTCGCCGGGGCGCGTCCACTAGCGTCCCGCCTCATGGAGAACACCACGGTACGCACTGAACGCCTCGAACTCCGCCCGGTGCGGGACGAGGACATCGATCGGATCCTGGAGTACCGAAACCTACCGCAGGTCACGCACTGGCTACTCCGTACGCAGGTCGACAGTGCGTCCTTCCGCGCGGCATGGCGACGCGCGGCCACCGACCCCGACGATCACAGCATGGCGGCCACGCTCGACGGCGTGGTGATCGGAACCGTCTCTCTCGGCGTCGTCGACGGCATGGGTCAACCCGGCATGCCACAACGGACCGAGGCTGAGCTCGGCTACATCTTCGATCCCGCCTACGGCGGACGTGGGTACGCGACCGAGGCGGTGACCGCAGTGGTGGCGCACGCGTTCGACCGGCTGGGCGTTCGGAGAATCACCGCCGGCTGCTTCGCTGACAACCTCGCCTCGGTGCGAATCCTGGAGAAGGTCGGCATGCGTCGTGAGCAGCACGGCGTCGGCGACTCCTGGCACGCCGAACTGGGCTGGGTGGACGGCTACACCTACGCGCTCCTCGCCGAGGCATGGCATCGAGAGGCGGCACCGTCGGAGCAGCCGGTCGCGTCCATACCGGTGCCGCGAGCACGGTGAACCTGTGGCGTCACGGCGACCTGCCTGCCGGCAGTGGCGAGGCTAGCCGCTGGTGGACTCCAGCTGATCGAAGGCCATGCTCCACCAGGACTTCGGGTCGGCGAACGCGGACGAGTCGACGCCCATCAGTTCCTCGCGGATCGCGGCAGCGCGGGCGGCTCGAGCCCGACCGCCCGGGTCCGTGGCGATGAGCTGCCCGAGCCGGTAGAGGAACTCGACGAACGCCGCGAATGTCGCGTTGACCGCCTCGAAGTTGGGGGTCTCCAGGTCCAGCAACACGACGGCTCCGGTCAGCGCGTCGAGGCAGAAGAGCAGCTGCGGGTCCTCCGGTGAGCTGCCGAGGACGATGTGGATGCGAGGGCTGGCATCGCCGACCTCGATCTTCAGCTTGGAGAACAACTCCATGCCGGAGACGTTGACGTCGACCGTGAACAGGATCGGCACGTCGACCGGGATGGCCCCGAACGGCGGGAAGACCTCTGGCGTCAACGGGCCGAGGACGTCCTCGAACCGGTCGAGCGGGAAGTAGACCATCCCGTCGGCGCCCCAGAGCGCCGTGAGCTCCTCATGTGTGGCGGTCAATCGTCCGTCTCCTCGTCCTCGTCGCCGGGCGTGGTCAGGCCCTGCTCGTCGAGGAAGCCCCACCAGTCGTCGTCGTCGTAGCCAACCTCGCCGTACCCGGCGCCGAAGACGTAGTAGGCGAGGAACGAGTCAAGGTCCGGCGCGACTTCGAAGAACGCCTCACGCATGAACCACTCGTCGGTCGTCTCCGCCGGGAAGTACCAGACCGCGCCGGTGTCGCGGCGGATCAGCAGCGGCTCTTCCTTCAGTGTGCCGAAGACCAGCCACTCGGCGGGTTCGTCAGCGACGCCGGTGAGCTCGGGCATCTGATCGAGGTAGCCCTGGATCTTGCCGATGTTCGCGGCTGCGGGCAGGTCGAACGAGCCAGCCAGGATGCCGTCGGCGGTCTCCAGCAGCTCCCGGACCGACTGCGGCAGACCAGCGGGTATCCGCTCAGCCGGAGCGCCCTGGTCGATCTGTGCCCAGACCAGCGTCGCGGGCTGGTCCGCCTCCAGGTCGGTGCGCAGCTCCGCGATGAGCTCCCGCAGCTCGGGATTCAATCCACTACCTCTATTCGGATCGGCGTGCCGTCGGGCAGCTTCATGATCTGTTGCCAGATCTGCTGACCGACATCCCGGTTCGTGTCGCCGTGCAGCAGCTTCAGATTACTAACGTCGTCGGGGCCACCGAGTTGCAGCTCCCACACATGGTCGGGCTGCTGCAGGCGGAGCCGCTCGGTGAGTTTGTTCGACAGCTTCTTGTCGTGGGGCCAGTACTTGTCGAAGATCTTCTGCCGGATGCGCGCCTTGTAGCCTTTTGTGATTGTTTCGTCCCGGGCGACCGGATTGGCCTGCTTGAACAGCTTGCCCTCGTCGCTGAGCTTCTTCAGCGCGTTCATCTTGCGGTCGAACTGGGCCCGCGCGTGCATCGACTTGCGCTTCACCTTGATCGTGACCTCGGGCAGGTCGTTGTTGCGCACCACCGGCTTGGCGGAGGCCTTCTGCACCGCCGCGCGGACAAGCTTGCCGCCCTTCGGCTTGCCCGACCCGCCACGTTGTTTCGAGCTTTTCGGCGCCCTGCTAGGCATCGAGAAGCTCCTGGATCACCTGATCGATCAGCAGGCCGACGATCTCCCGCGTGATCATCTGGAAGATCGGGATCTCGGCCAGCGACACGCCGAACGTGACGACGGCGGTGGCGATCGCCTGCGCCACCGCGAACGCGAGGATCGCCAACTGCACGATCACCTGGATCTTCAGCGCGAGCACTATCGCGGCGGCGATGATCATCCCGGTGCCGATCAGCATCGCGGCCTGGGAGTAGTCCGGCAGCGCGCCGGGACCGCTCTCCGGTTTGGACCACCACTTCTGGAACGCCTGCATCGACTCGCCCTGGTGCTGCGACCAGACCGCTGCCGCAGCCGAACCGGCCTCCCCGGAGGCGTCCGCGACCGTGCCGGAGAAGTCCAGCCAGGCCTGGCCCATCTCGAACAGCTTTTCCTCGTCGGCCTCGGGCCAGGTGTAGCCGATCCAGCTGAGCGCCGTGATCAGCTCACCCGGCAGTTGCAGTCCCATGTCGTCACCCCAGCATTCCCTGGATGTCTCGCAGCGCGCTCACGGAGGCTTCCTCGACCAACTCGAAGTTGTCGGCCATCTTTGTCAGGTCGCTACCGGCCGAGCCGATCTCTTCGGCGGCCACGCCGATGCAGTCCAGGACCCAGGCTGAGGTCTCCGTGTACGCGATGCCGATCAGCGAGCCGATGTCGTCGGCGCCCCACGGCTCGCCGTATCCCTGCATCTGCGCCTCGAAGCTCTCCAGCTGCCCGATGAAGCGTTCGGCGGCGCCGATGACCTCGTCGCCGCCGGAACGCAGCAACGCGGGCTCGACCTCGAAGCCGTTCATCGGGAACCTCCCCGGGCCATCCGCTCCTGCGCGTCAGTGAGCGCCTGCAGGAACGCGCCGAGCCGTGGCACGGCCGTGTCTCGAACCTGCTCCAGCTGCTCGGTGAGCTGCGAGAGGTCGCCGGAGGCCGGCACCGGGCCGGTGCCGCGCATCGAGTCGATCGCCGCGTTCACGGCCGCGATCACGTGGTCGCAGACCTCGGCCGAGCCGAGCCGCATCATCCGCGGGTCCAGCGTCAGCGACTCCAACCGGCCATCAGCGCCAAACTCGGCACGGACCTGTCCCTCGGCGGACTCACCGACCCGACGCAGGCGCGCGGCCTCCTCGTCCTCCGGCGCGTTGCCGGCGGCGCGCAACGCGCCGACCGTCGCGTCCAGCATGCGAGCGAACTCTCCGCTCGCCGGCTCATTCACCGACATGCGCCCTCCATCGATCGCCTCCGAGACAGTGGAAAGCGTAGTCAGACCCGGCAAATCGTGTGGTCCCGGGAGACGGGTACCCCATCGAGGGTTGTCGAACGGTGCGAGCCGTCTACGGACCGGGGCGACCGGGTACCCCCCCGCGCGCGCTGTGGGTGAAGCTGGCCGATGGCGCCACCGTACGTTGCTTCAGGCGGTCGCCAGACGGACCATGAACTGGCAGCCGTCGGAGGTGTTGCGCACCTCGACCCGACCGCCGTGCGCCTCCACCAGGCCATGGACGATGGCCAGGCCGAGCCCTCCGGACGCCCCGCCGTCACCGGGGCCGGGCGTGCGGGCCGGTTCACCGCGGAACGCGATGTCGAACAGGCGGGGAAGGTCGGCCGGGGGGATGCCGCCGCAGGTGTCGGCGACCGACAGCCAGGCGTGGTCGTCCTCCCGGCCGGCTTCGATGCGTACGGTGCCGTCCTCAGGGGTGTAGCGGACCGCGTTGAACAGCAGGTTGGCCACGACCCGGGCCAGCTCCGGTTCGCTCGCGGCGACCGTCGGCCACCCCGACTCGCTGGCGATCAACGTGATTCGGCGAGCGTCCGCCAACGGGATGGTGCTGGCGAGCGCGTCCGAGACCACCTCTCCGAGCGGCACCGCCGTCAACGACAACCGCAACGCTCCCGCGTTGATCCGGGACAGCTCGAACAGGTCGTCGACGAGTCGGGTCATCCGGTCGGTCTCCAGTCGGATGCGTCGGTGGTACTCGTCGACAGTGTCCGGATCACGCACCACCCGGTCCTCCAACGCCTCCGCCATGGCCCTCAGCCCGGCGAGCGGGGTCCGCAGGTCGTGGGAGACCCAGGCGACCAGGTCACGCCGGCCCTTCTCCAGTTGCCGCTCCCGCTCCCGGGCCTGGTCGCGCCACACCGCGGCGCGGGCCAGCTGCCGGCCGAAGTGCCCACCGACGGCGAGACTGACCACCGCTGCCGCCGCGACGGTGATCAGGACCACCTCAAGGTCGTGCGCGGAGAGGAACATCGCTTCCGCGACCGCCATCACCCCGACGGCGACGGCGACCACAGTGGTGGTGAGCAGCACGTTGAGGTGCACGGTGATCGAGCTGCGCCGGAGCGCACGGAGCAGCACCGCGCCGGCGAGCCCGATGCCGAGCGCCGCGCCGAGGGCGATCGCGAAGATCAGAAGTACGTCACGCATGGGCGGGCTCATAGCGGTAGCCGACGCCCCAGACCGTCACGATCCGCCGCGGATCGGCCGGGTTCGCCTCGATCTTCTCCCGCAGCCGGCGTACGTGCACTGTCACTGTCGAGTGGTCCCCGAAGTTCCAGCCCCAGACCTGCTCCAGAAGCTCGGCCCGGCCGAACACCCGGGACGGATGCCGCATGAGGTGGACGAGCAGGTCGAATTCGCGCAACGTCAGGGCCAGATCCGCACCGGCGAGGCGGGCGGTTCGGGAGGCCGTGTGCACCACCAGGTTGCCGTCGGTGAGCGCCTCTGGCCGCTCGGGTGGCGCCCCGGCGCCGGCGCGACGGAGCACCGAACGGACCCGCAGCACCAGTTCCCGGGGTGAGAAGGGCTTGGTGAGGTAGTCGTCCGCGCCGAGTTGCAGCCCGAGGATCCGGTCGGACTCGTCACCGCGCGCGGTGAGCATGACGATCGGTACGCCGTCCGGCCGTACCCGCAGCGCCCGGCACACCTCCAGGCCGTTGATCAGCGGCAGCATCAGGTCGAGCACGACCAGGTGTGGCGCCTGCCGCTCCACGGCCGCCAGTGCCGCCGCCCCGTCGGCCGCGAGGCTCACCTGGAAGCCGTCGTTCTCGAGGTAACGACGGATGACGTCGCTCACGGTCTGATCGTCGTCGACCACCAGCACACGCTGTGTCACGGACCGTCCCCGTTCCGCCCCGTCAACGTCTCCCCCAGATGTCCATCGGCCCAGCGTAGCCAGGCACCAGACTCCGCCCGCACCGGCAAACCTTGCGAGGTTCTTACGGCTCCGCGCGGAGACCCGCCCAGGCGTACGCGAGGTCATACGGTGACCGGAATGCGGATCCTTGTCACCGGTGCGGCCGGGTTCATCGGCTCACACGTCGCCGACCTGCTCACCGACGACGGGCACGAGGTGGTGGCGGTGGACGCCCTCCTGCCCGAGGCGCACGCCTCGACGGCGCCGCAGTGGACCGAGCGGCACGACCTGGTGGTCGGTGACGTACGCGACGGCGAGTTGCTGACCCGGCTACTGGCCGGCGTCGACGCTGTCTGCCATCAGGCAGCCATGGTCGGCCACGGCGTCGACCCCGCCGACGCCCCCCGGTACGCCGCGCACAACGACCTCGGCACTGCCACCCTCCTCGCGGCGATGCACGCCGCCGGGGTGCGCCGATTGGTGCTGGCCAGCTCGATGGTGGTCTACGGCGAGGGCCGTTATCACTGCCCGAGCCACGGGATCGTCCGGCCAGCCAGCCGCCGGGTCGTCGACCTGGCCGAGGGCCAGTACGAGTCGACCTGCCCTCGCTGCGACCAGGCGCTCTCCCCCGGTCTCGTGCCCGAGGACGCGCCGTTGGAGCCGCACAGCACGTACGCCGCCACCAAGCTGGCCCAGGAACACCTCGCCGGCGCCTGGGCCCGGCAGACCGGCGGATCGGTCTGGGCCCTGCGCTATCACAACGTCTACGGCCCGCGAATGCCCCGCGACACCCCGTATTCGGGCGTCGCGTCGATCTTCCGGTCGGCGCTGGCCGCCGGACGACCGCCCCGGGTGCTGGAGGACGGCCGGCAACGTCGCGACTTCGTGCACGTGACCGACGTGGCCACTGCCAACCTGCTGGCCCTCACGACACCGGCACCGGATCCCCTGACCCCGATCAACGTCTGCTCGGGCGAACCACACACCGTCGGCGAGTTGGCCCACGAGCTGGCGTCGGCGATGGGCGGGCCACCGCCGGTCACGGTCGGGGGCGGGCGGGCGGCGGACGTACGGCACGTCGTGGCCGACCCGGCACGCGCCGCCCGGGTGCTCGGTTTCACCGCCCGGGTCGGCTTCGCCGCTGGCATCGCCGACTTCACCACCGCGGTGATGCGGGAACCGGCATCGGTCACGACACCGTCCACAGTAGGTGGTTGACGGCGAGAGCCGTGGCAGCCTGGGCGGCCAACCACCACCGTCGGTGACAGTGGGGCAGGTGCGCGGTGGCTACCAGCAGCCAGACGGTGAACGGTAGCCAGATCCGCTCGACCTCGGCCTTGCTGAGCCCGGACAGGTCCGCCGCGAGCACCGCCGCCGTCGCCGCGAGGGGCAGCCACACGGTGGGTCCGGCGCTGGCGATCCGCTGTCGGAGGGCCGTCGCGAACGGTGCCTGCGGTGCTCGGATCGACACGGCGGCCACCGCCCGCCGCAGCGCCGGCCCAACCACCGGGCCGGCCGAGAGCAGCAGGGCGGCGAGATTCGCCCAGACCCAGTAACCGTACGGACGTTCCGCCGCCCAGCCCTGGTAGTAACGACGTGCCACCAGGTGGTAGCCGTCCAGCCACCAGAAGCCGGCGACAGTGAACACGGCGACGACGGCCGCGACCGCCGTCGCCGCGACCAGGAACACGGCGAGGCGGTCCCGCGCCCGGAGCAGCACCACTGTCAGCGCGAGCAACCCGACCAGGACGAACCCGTACGACAGGTAGAGCGCGAAGCCGAGCAGCAGCCCGCCCAGTGCGGCACCTGCTCGGCCACCCACCGCCAGCAGCGCCAGCCCGGCGGCGACCACCGCGGCGAAGATCCCGTCCGCGGACGCGCCCACCCAGACCGCCCCCGGGAGGAGCACCAGGAACGGCCACACCGCTCGGGCCGCGTCCTCGGCGCCGAGTGCCCGCAACGTCACCGGAACCGACACCGACACCGTGGCGCCGAGCAGGACGCAGGCGAGCCCGGCGGCGGTCCCACCGCCCAGGCCGATCCGCTCCAGCCAGACGAAGAACAGCAACGCTCCCGGTGGGTGAGCGGCGGCGTGGGTGGACCACGAGTCGGGCTGGAAGTCGAGAATACGGTCGGCGAAGCCGGACAGCATGATGCCGACGTCCGTCACCCGGGGCACCTCGTGCAGGTACTCGGCCTGCACGGTGAGCCGCTCGGTCAACCCCGCGGACCAGCCGTCCACCAGGGCCAGCGACAGCGTCCAGAGCAGCGAGGCGAGGTAGCCGACCGCCAGCAGCCGCGGCCACGGCGTGTCGGTTCCCCAGCGCACGCCCCGCCAGACGAACAGCGCCGCGAGGAGAAGCGCGGCGGGGGTGCCGGGCCCCAGATGGGGCTGCCAGGTCGCGTAGAGCGGCGCCGCGTCGGCGTGTAGCCGTACGCCCTGATGGTTGAGCAGGGCGCCGACGGCGACGGCGAGGGCGAGCACTGCCACCTCGGCGCCGAGGACGATCAGGTCGGCGGACCGGGTTCGTCCCGGCCGGGTCATCATGGTCATGGTGACGGCCGACGATACGACCTCCTACCAGGCATTCGGCGGCCAGACGGTGAGACGTCAGCGAGTCGTAAGATCCGTTGCCGTGTAAGCGATTCGTAAGGAGAAACGGCGGTCCGGACGCCCGGTGGCGGGCCTAGCGTCGCCGGTATGCACACAACGATCGACGTGGTGTTGCCGTGTCTGGACGAGGCGGCCGCACTGCCTGCCGTACTGAGCGGGCTACCGCCCGGCTACCGCGCCATCGTGGTCGACAACGGCTCCACCGACGGTTCGCCGGTCGTCGCGGCCGAGTACGGGGCCCGGGTCGTCCATGAGCCGCGACGCGGGTACGGGGCTGCCGTGCACACTGGCCTGCTGGCGGCGGAGGCGGATCTGGTCTGCGTGCTCGACGCGGACGGTTCGTTCGACCCGGCCGAGTTGCCCAGGCTCGCCTCGGCGGTGCTCGACGGGCGGGCCGATCTCGCCGTGGGGCGGCGTCGGCCGGTCTCGGCGGACGCCTGGCCGTGGCACGCCCGCGCCGGGAACGCGCTGGTCGCGGCCCTGCTGCGGCGTCGCGGCGTGCCGGTGTACGACATCAGTCCGATCCGGGTGGCCCGCCGGGCGGCGCTGCTGGGCCTCGGTGTCGACGACCGCGCGTTCGGCTATCCCCTGGAGTTGCTGCTGCGTGCGGCCGGAGCGGGCTGGCGGATCCTCGAACTGGACGTCGCGTACGCACCCCGGGCCGCCGGGACCCGCTCGAAGGTCTCCGGGTCGGTCCGGGGCACGCTGCGGGCGACCCGGGACTTCGCCGGAGTGCTGCGGGCCGACGCCGGTGGTGGCCGGTGAACGTCCTACTCCTGGTCGCGAAGGCGCCGGTCCCCGGGCAGGCAAAGACGCGCCTCTGCCCGCCAGCCGATCCCACCCAGGCAGCCCGGATCGCGGCGGCGTCGCTGTTGGACACCCTCGCGGCGGTGCGCGCCACCGCCGCGACCATTCCCGTGTTGGCCCACACCGGTCGATTCGCCGACGCCGAGTACGGCGCGGAGTTGACCGCCGCGTTGGCCGGTTGGCACCTGCTTCCGCAGCGCGGTGACACGTTCGCCGACCGCCTCGCGAACGCCCACGCCGACACCGCTGCGGCATTTCCCGGACGGCCGGTGCTGCAGATCGGCATGGACACCCCGCAGATCCGGCCGGCAGTGCTCACCACCGCGCTCGACCGGCTCGCCGAACACGAGGCGGTGTTCGGGCCGGCGCTGGACGGCGGTTGGTGGGCACTCGGGTTGCGCGATCCGAGGCACGCCAACGCATTGCGCGACGTACCCATGTCGACAGACGACACCGGTCACCGCACCCTCGCCGCGCTGCACGGGCGCGGCGTAGACCCGGCGATCCTGCCCGTGTTGCGGGATGTCGACGACTGGTCGACGGCGCTGGCGGTCGCGGACGACCTACCTGGCACCCGGTTCGCGAACGCCGTCGCGTCGGTGGGCGGCCATCTGCTGAGCGGACACCCCCGGTGAACCCGACGATCAGTCTCGACGGTTTCGACGTGGTGCTGGGCGGACTCGGCGGGTGGTCCGCCGACCAGGACGCGTACGGCACGTCGGTCGGCCCGAGACCTGCGACCCCACCCGACCACTGGCTGGTGCACACCGACGGGCGACGTGACCTGTTGCCGGTACGGCGCTGGCACGGTCCGCCCGAACCGGCAGTCGAGTCGGTCGCGGCACGCTGCACCGGGCCCACGATCGACCTCGGCTGCGGCCCCGGCCGGTTGACCAGGGCACTCGCCCAGCGCGGCCTCGTCGCACTGGGGGTGGACATCTCCGCCGAGGCGGTACGTCTGACCCAGGGGCGGGGTGTGGTGGCTCTACGACGCGATGTCTTCGAACCCCTTCCCGGCGAGGGGAGGTGGGCGCACGCCCTGCTCATCGACGGCAACATCGGCATCGGTGGCGACCCGGTCCGCCTGCTGCGCCGGTGCGGCACCCTGATCGCGGCCGACGGAACGCTGCTGGTGGAGGTGGAACCCCCGGGGGCCGGGCTGTGGCAGGGACAGGCGTACGTCCTGTCCGGATCGTCTGGCGATCGGGAACTGCGCGGGCCGGCGTTTCGCTGGGCGCGGGTCGGGGCGGAGGCGGTGGCCCGCGCCGCCGCCGCTGCCGGCCTGCGCGTCGTCGACAGTTTCCGGTTCGGTCAACGCTGGTTCGCCGAGTTGGCACGCTCATGATCCGCCAGCCCCGCGTCCCCGCCCCCGAGGACTTCACCGCGCCCTCGCACTCACCGCTGGTCACCGCCCGGCTCGGCCTCTGGCTCGGGGTGGCGTTCGGGCTGTGTTTCGGCACCGGGCTTCTCAGCCACTACATCCAGCACCCGCCGGGCTGGTTCACCTGGCCGACCCGACCGGTCAACCTGTACCGGATCACCCAGGGCGTTCACGTGCTCTCCGGTGTCGCGGCGATCCCGTTGCTGCTGGCCAAGCTGTGGAGCGTCTATCCCCGGCTGTTCGTCCGTCCGCCGGTGCGTCAGCCGATCCGGTTGTCCGCCCACGCCCTCGAACGGATCTCCGTTCTGGTGCTGGTCTGCGGCGCGTTCTTCGAACTGGTCACGGGTCTGTTCAACGTCGCCCAGTCGTACCCGTGGGGGTTCTTCTTCCCGACGGCGCACTACGCGGTCGCCTGGCTGGTGGTCGGGGCGATGCTGCTGCACGTCGCGGTGAAGCTCCCGGTCGCCCGCGCGGCGCTGAGCACCCCACTACGGCGCAGGAGGGCGGTGCCGACTGCGACACCGGGGCCGGACGATCGGGAGTCGTCGGAGCGACGGGCGTTCCTGCGTACCTCGGCGGGCGTCGCCGGCATCGCCGTACTGGCCACCGCCGGGGTCACAGTGCCATGGCTGCGTCGGGTCTCGCCGCTGGCGTGGCGTTCCGCGTCCGGGCCGCAGGGCGTACCGATCAACCGCACGGCGGCTGCCGCGCGCATCGTCGTTCCCCCGGACTGGCGTCTGGAAATCGTCTGGTCGGGCGGGCGAGGCAGCCTTTCCCTGGCCGACCTGGCGGCCCTGCCGCAACGGACGGCAGAACTGCCGATCGCCTGCGTCGAGGGCTGGAGCGCCTCGGCCCACTGGACCGGCGTGCCCGTCGTTCAGTTGCTCCGCTGGGCCGGCGCCCCGACCGGCCGACCGGTTCGGGTCACCTCACTGGAGACCGACGGCCTGTACGCGGCCAGCACACTCCCTGCGGCCCATGCCCGCGACTCGCTGACCCTGCTCGCCCTGCGGATCAATGGTGAGCAGCTGTCTCCCGACCACGGTTACCCGTGTCGACTCATCGCGCCGAGCCGGCCGGGGGTCCTGCAGACCAAGTGGGTGGCCCGGCTGGAGGTTCTGCGGTGAGAACCGTTCGGCTGCTCCTGTTCGTGGTCGGTGCCGCGGCCACCGCGTACGGCGGTTGGTTGCTCCTCCCCCAGTTCGGCCCCGCCCTGCCGTGGCTGATCGGCGGCCCGGTGCTGCACGACGTCCTGGTGGCACCGCTGGTCGGACTGGTCGGGGTGGCGCTGGGTCGACTGGTGACGAACCGGCTGCGCCTGGCGTGGATCGCCGCGGGCCTGCTGGCCAGCGCCACGTTGGTGCTGGTCGCGGTGCCCCTGCTGTGGCGACCGCCCTCGGCGCCTCCGAACCCGGGCCTACCGGACCGCGACTACCCGTTGGGGCTCGCCGTCGGGCTGGCTGTCCTCTGGGCCGTGATCGTGGTCGTCCTGGTCGTCGCCGCCATTGTCGACCGACGCGTCGCGCACCGACGGGCCGACCGTCGCTGAGTCGACCCCCAGCCGCTTTTCACTGTTCGCCCAGGAGGGGTTACACATGTCAGCAGGAGACACCAGCACGACCGATCGCCCGCCGGTCGCCGTGATCGGTGGATCGGGGTTCTACGAGTTCCTCGACGACGTCGCCGAGGTCACAGTGGACACACCGTACGGACCGCCGAGCGACGTGCTGTCCGTCGGGAGTGTCGCCGGGCGGCCGGTGGTGTTCCTGCCGCGCCACGGACGCGGGCATGCCCTTCCCCCACACCGCATCAACTACCGGGCCAACCTGTGGGCGCTGCGGGCACTCGGCGTCCGCCAGGTGCTCGCACCGGGCGCCGTAGGTGGCCTGCGACCGGATCTGGGGCCGGGGACGCTCGTCGTGCCGGACCAACTGGTCGACCGGACCAGCGGCCGGGAGCAGACCTACTACGACGGACAGCCGCGCGCGGACGGGAAGCCCTCCCGGGTCGTTCACGTGCCCTTCGCCGACCCCTACTGTCCGGTCGGACGGGCCACTGTCCTCGACGCCGCCCGATCCGCCGGTTGGCAGCCGGTCGACGGCGGAACCATGGTCGTCATCGAAGGGCCCCGATTCTCCACCCGTGCCGAGTCGCGCTGGTACGGGCGGGAGGGCTGGTCGGTCGTCGGCATGACCGGCCACCCGGAAGCGGTGTTGGCCCGCGAACTGGCACTGTGTTACACCGCGCTGTCAGTGGTGACCGACCACGACTCGGGCGTCGAGGTTGGCCAGGGCGTGACCCAGCAGGAGGTGTTCACTGTCTTCGCCCGGAACATCGACCGCCTGCGGCTCCTGCTCGGCGACGCGGTGAAGACGTTGCCGGAGGACCAGGGAGCCTGCCCGTGCGGACAGGCGCTGGCAGATATCGAGCGGTGAGCGTCGTAAGAGTTCCGAAAGGGTTCGCGAACAGTTCGATGGCGGTTCCGGCCGTACGCTGCGGGGGTGATAAAGCGGATGTTCCGGTCGCCGGTGGTCCGAGCCGGTCTCGCCGTCGTTGTCGTCGTGGCGATGCTGGGCCTCTACTGGTTCCAACCGTGGAAGCTGTTCACCGACACCTACGTCGACGAGGCGATTCCCCGCGTAGCGGCGACGTCGGCCGCGCCGACTCCGGCGTCCGCGACCCCGGAGTCCTCGACGCCGGCCCCCGCGACCTCGGCAGCCACCCCCGCGGCGAACGAGATCCTGACCGTCGGCGAGTTCGTCACCCATGAGCACCGGACGACCGGCACTGCCGAGATCCACCGGCTCGCCGACGGGAACCACCAGCTCGTCATCCGAGACCTGAACACCTCGAACGGTCCGGACCTGCGGGTGTGGCTGACCGACCAACCAGTCATCCGGGGCACAGCCGGCTGGCGGGTGTTCGACGACGGCGAATGGGTCGAGCTGGCGAAGCTCAAGGGCAACAAGGGCAACCAGGTGTACGAGCTACCGGCGTCAGTCGACCCAGCCGACTTCCGCAGCGTCTCCATCTGGTGCAAGCGGTTCGCGGTCTCCTTCGGCGCGGCAGATCTCACGAGCGCCTGACCGGCCCACCCGGGGCGCAACCTGCCGGACACGGCATTGACATCTTTCACTGCGCGATCTAGCGTCGGGGCGAATCGATTCGACGCCGAGTCGGGTGTTTCGGCACCGTCGGGCGAACGGTCACGTGGTGTTCGGGCGCACTGTGATGGCCACCATCGATTCGACGACGGACTGGTCCTGCGTGGGCGGCGAGACCAGTGACGGAAACCTGTGTCGATGAGCCGGCCGGGGCGCCGCCGGCACATCGCGTCCTCTGGGGTTCGCCCGCGGCGAACGTGGTCGACGGGGTGACCAGCGGTGGCGCGTCGTGGCGGCGTACGGGTTGCCGTGGACCCCTTTCAACCAGTTCGTGCCGAGTGGCGGGAGCCCCTTCATGACAAGACGTAGACCCATCCTTGGACTGCTCGCGACGGCGGCGGCCGTCGTCGTGACAGTGAGCGCGGGAGCACTGGCCGGTGGCGCGAGCACCACCGCGTCGGCCGCGAACATCGGAGTGGCCGCAGCGACCGCCGGGTGCGGCAAGGCGCCCACGTTGACCAGCGGCCAACGGTCCATCCAGAGCAGCGGCCAGAACCGTAGTTTCATCCTGAGGATTCCTGACAACTACGACAGGAACCACGCCTACCGGTTGATCTTCGGTTTCCACTGGAACGGCGGCACCGCCAACGACGTCGACGGCGGTGGGTCCGACGGGGCAGCCTGGTCCTACTACGGGCTGCGGCAGCAGGCGAACAACAGCACCATCTTCGTCGCCCCCCAGGGCAACGGCAACGGCTGGGCCAACCCAGGCGGCCAGGACGTCACCTTCGTCGACGACATGATCAGGGTGATCGAGGCAGACCTCTGCGTCGAGACCACGCAACGCTTCGCGCTCGGCTTCAGCTACGGCGGCGGCATGAGCTACTCGCTGGCCTGTTCCCGACCAAGCGTCTTCCGCGCTGTCGCTGTCTACTCCGGCGGGCAGCTCAGCGGGTGCGGCGGCGGCACCCAGCCGGTCGCGTACATGGGGATCCATGGCATCGGGGACGCGGTGCTCAACGTCTCGGCCGGACGGTCCCTGCGCGACACGTTCGTGCGGAACAACGGGTGCACCGCACAGAGCCCACCCGAACCGAGGGCGGGCAGCCTGACCCACATCACCACCACCTACTCCGGCTGCCGGTCCGGCTATCCGGTGGTCTGGGCCGCCTTCGACGGCGGGCACACCCCCGGCCCGGTGGACGGCGGCGGCGACAGCGGAGCCAGGACGTGGACCAAGGGCGAGGTGTGGAGGTTCTTCACCCAGTTCGGCGGCAGCACCGACCCGACGACGCCGCCACCGACCACCCCGCCACCGAGCGGCACCTCGGCCCTGCGCAGCACGTCCTCCGGACGCTGCCTCGACGTCAACGGCGCCTCGCAGACCAACGGCGCGGCGGCGATCATCTGGGACTGCCACGGTCAGAGCAACCAGAGCTGGACCTCGACCGCCGCTCAGGAGCTGCGCGTCTTCGGCGGCAAGTGCCTCGACGTCAACGGCGCCGGCACCGCGAACGGCAGCTCGGTGATCATCTGGGACTGCAACGGGCAGTCCAACCAGAAGTGGCGGCTCAACACCGACGGCTCGATCACCGGAGTTGGTTCGGGCCGGTGCCTGGACATGGTCGGCAACGGCACTGCCAACGGCACGCGCGTCCAGATCTGGGACTGCACCGGCGCGGCCAACCAACGATGGAGCCGGAGCTGAGCCCGGCGAGGTTCCCGGGACGGGGACCGGCCCAACAGATGTTCCACCACCCACAAGGAGGCTCAACAGTGCCACTTCGCAGACTCTCCGCCCCCTGGCTGGGGGCAGCCATGGCGGTCATGGTTCTGATCGCCGTCGGAATGTACGTCCTCGCGACCGTCGCGCCGGCGGCGGCGGCCACCACCGCCGGCTGCGGCAAGGCGCCCGGACTGAACAGCGGCACCCACACCATCCAGAGCAGCGGGAAGAGCCGCAGCTTCACCCTTCGGTTGCCGGACAACTACAACAACACCTACGCCCACCGGCTGGCCTTCGGGTTCCACTGGTTGGGCGGCACCGCCAGCCAGGTCGCGGGCGGCGGCTCCGACGGAGCCGCGTGGGCCTACTACGGCATGCTCTCCCAGTCGAACAACACCACGATCTTCGTCGCCCCGCAGGGCCTCAACAACGGTTGGGGAAACTCCAACGGTGAGGACGTCACCTTCACCGACGACATGATCCGCATGATCGACAACGCTCTCTGCGTCGACACCACCCAACGTTTCTCGGTCGGGTTCAGCTACGGCGGCGCGATGAGCTACTCGTTGGCGTGTTCCCGGCCGACGGTGTTCCGTGCGGTCGCGGCAATCGCGGCCCCGGGGGCGATCAGCGGATGCAGCGGTGGCACCCAGCCCGTGGCGTACCTGGGCATCCACGGCATCAACGACAACATTCCCAGCGGACGGTCGCTTCGCGACAGGTTCGTCCGCAACAACGGATGCGCCGCACAGAGCCCACCCGAGCCGAGGGCTGGGAGCCTGACCCACATCACCACCGCGTACTCCTGCCAGCCCGGATACCCGGTGCTCTGGGCCGCGTTCGACGGCGGCCACCAGCAGGGCCCGGTGGACGGGTGCGCCGGCTGTGAGAGCGGCGCGCGAAGCTGGGTCAAGCAGGAGGTGTGGCGGTTCTTCACACAGTTCGGGTCGGACGTGCCGCCCACCACTCCCCCGCCGACGACCCCGCCGCCCGGCCAGCAGAACGTGCAGATCGTGGGAAGCCCGTCCGGCCGGTGCATCGACATCCCCAACTCCAGCACCGCCAACGGCGCCCGCCCGCAACTGTGGGACTGTCACGGTGGCACCAACCAGCGCTGGACCCACACCGCCAACCGCACCCTGACCGTCTATGGCAACAAGTGCCTGGACGCCAGCGGCGCGGGCAGCAGCAACGGCACCGCGGTCCTCATCTGGGACTGCAACGGCCAGGCCAACCAACAGTGGAATCTGAACTCCAACGGCACCATCACCAGCGCCCAGTCCGGGCTGTGCCTCGACGCCATCGCCTCCGGCACGGCCAACGGGACACAGCTTCACCTCTGGGCCTGCCACGGCGGGGCCAACCAGCAGTGGGCCAGGCGCGCCTAGTACCGCACCACCCGCCATGTCGGAGACGCGCCGCTCGGGTCCTGTCCCGGGCGGCGCGTTGCCGTCAGGCGGTGAAGCGGCGCAGACCGAGACGTGCGCGGTGACGATCCGCCAGCTGACGGGCAGGCGTATCCAGGCCCGGGTCCGCCGACCGGATCCGGCGAGGATCGCGGCCCGATCGAACCCGCTTGTCGCTGATGAGGGCCACCACCGCGCGGTCAGGCTCGGTGGGATGGGGCACCGATGGCCAGCACAGCGGTGTCGTCGGTGAGTCCGGTGCCGAAGGTATCGAGGAGAGCGGTGACGGCGGTGACGGCTGCGGCGGCGGTCGTGGGGGCGAGAGAGCGGGCAAATCGGGCGAGAGCCGCCGCTCCGTAACGGCCGTCGACGGTCTCACTGCCGACGGGACGAGCCTCGGTGAGTCCGTCGCTGTAGAGGAGGAACGTGTCGCCAGGGTTCACCACCACTGTGGTGTTGGTGTATCGGGAGTCCGGGAAGGCCCCCACGATCCGGCCCTTCGTGGGGTGGTAGTGGATCGAGCCGTCGGCCCGCAGTAGCAGCGGCTCCGGGTGCCCACCACTGGCGATGACAGCGGTGAAGCCGCCGACGGCCGTCGTGGGTGTGAGGATGCCGAACACGACCGTGCAGTAGCGGGCGTCCTCGCGGTATTCCTGCCAGAGCACCGTGTTGAGGTTGCGCAGCGCGGCGGCGGGGTCGGGGTCGTAGACGGTTGCGGCCCGCAACGTGTAGCGGGCCAGGGCTGTGACGGCAGCCGCTTCGACGCCCTTGCCGCTGACGTCGCCCAGGAAGAACCCCCAGCGGCCGTCGACGAGGGGGAACAGGTCGTAGAAGTCGCCGCCGACATGGTCGGTGGAGGCCGCCCGGTAGTACGCGGCGCTGTCCAGTCCGGGTGGAGTCTGCAGCACGGCGGGGAGGAGACTGCGTTGGAGCTTGCCGACGAGGTGCCGTAGCCGTTCGTCCTCGCGCTCGGCGGCCTTGCGGGCATCGAGGAGCTCTCGTTCGTAGGCACGGCGCATTGTGGCGTCGAAGATCGCCGTCCGGATGAGTTGGGGTTGACCCTCGCTGCCGGCCTTGACGATCGACGTGACGAGGACCGGCATCCGGGAGCCGTCCTTGGTACGGAGTTCGAGGGACACACCGCCGATCTCGCCCTGCATGGCCAGAATCGGCGCGAAGTGGGTCTCGTGGTAGATCCGGCCGCCACCGGTGAGGAGATCGCTGAAGCGGCGCTGACCGACGAGTTCCTCGCGGCGGTAGCCGAGCCACGTCAGTAGGGTGCCGTTGATTTTGGCGATGGTGCCGTCCAGGAGGGTGGACAGGTGCCCGCAGGGCGCGTTCTCGTACAGGTCTTCGAGGTCGTCTTCCAGCAGGGCGGGGAACCCTGCTTCACTCGGCCGGGCACTCCTGTCCTCGCCGGGACGTTGGCCGTGAGGGTCGTGCCCCGCAGTGGCGGTCATCGGTAGGCGGCCCGGCAAAACGACGTGATCGCCGCGGCGGTGGCCTCCGGCGCGCTCAACTGGGGGCAATGCCCTGTCGCATCCACGGTCACGAGCCGACTTCCGGCTATCTGCGCATGCACGAACGCGCCGACTTCGGGCGGCGCGATGGCGTCCTGAGCACATTGCAGGATCAACGTGGGAACGCTCACCGCTGCGAGATCCGCACGGTTGTCGGACAGGAACGTCGCACGGGCGAACACCTGCGCCATCGCGGGATCCGTCCGGCAGAAGCTCGCCGTCAGCTCTTCACCCAGCTCCGGCCGCTCCGGGTTGCCCATGATCAACGGTGCCATGCTCGACGACCAGCCGAGGTAGTTGCTCTCGAGTGAACCGAGCAGGTCGTCGATGTCGTCGCGGGTGAAACCACCTCGGTAGTTTTCGTCATCGATGTAGCACGGTGAGGGGGTGACCAGGACAAGCGCGGAGAAGCGGTCCGGTTCGCGGTTCGCCGCGAGGACCCCGATGCTCGAACTGACCGAATGCCCCACGAAGACCGGTTGCTGGAGGTCGAGGTCCCGGCAGATGTTCAGCACGTCGTCGGCGTAGCCGTCCAGGGAGGAGTACCGGTCAGCGTCCCAGGCCGCCGGATCGGCTTGGCCTGATCCGACGTGATCGAACAACACCAGCTGGGCCCACTGTCCGATTTCGGCTGCCACGTGGCGCCACATGTGCTGGTCGCAGCCGAAGCCGTGCGCGAGCACAACGGTAGGGCCGCCCTCACGACCGGTCACCACCACGTTGTTGCGGTCGCGTACACGCATTCGCCTATTTTCCATCACACGCATCCCCGTACCAAATGTTGTTTCACCTGGGCGAACGTCGTCGCACGAACGACCTGGCAGACCCGATGGGCGATGATCACCAGGATCGGCAGGTGAACCGCTCCGTGCTGGCGATGGCCGGCACGGCGGCGGACAATTCGTGTCCTATCCGTTCGACCTTCGCCGTCGCCAGGACCTGTGCCACGCCGAGGGCCGCCAACGCCGGACGGATCTCGGCCACCGCGCCGCCCGAGGGGACCGGCCCGGCCCAGAGCGCCCCGGTGCCGGGGCCGGTTGACGGGTGGCCCCCACCACGCCGGTGCCACCGGCCCGAAGAGCAGGACCGATGGCGTGGTGGAGGCGGTCGGGCCTCGACCCCGGTCGCGAAGTGGGCCGCGCCGACCAGAACCAGAGCCGCGCCCACCACAGCGCCTGCACCCCTCAGGTAGGGCCACTCCCCCGATCGGCGCTCCCCAACCGAGAAGGGGACCACCGACCCGCGTTGGCCACCGGGATGTTCAGGTCTATCCCGGCGCTGCTCACCGCCAGCAGGTAGCTGACGCACGGAGCGGCGGCGCGCAGAGCCAACGTCACCTCGGCAGACTCCGCCGCGCGCTGTGTTCGCAGCAGGGCGCTGATGCCGTGGGCGCTGAAGAACGTCACCCCGGAGAGGTCGAGCACCAGACGAGCGGGTCGCCGGGTGATCACGTGTTCGGCCATCTCACTGATGAGATGAGCGGTGCTCATGTCGACCTCGCCGGAAACGACGATCAGTCGTGCGTGTCGATCATTGCGCAGGTCGAGCGTCATGATCGGTTTGGCGGGCCGAGCGTCCTGCCGAGTGGGCTGAGCGTGCTGCCGAGTGGGCTGTTCGAGGATGGACATGACGCCTCCCGATCTGGTGCATCGGTGAGTCGGACCCTCCCGCGGCGACGAGGCGCGGACGGCGGACCTGGGCGCATGTCTTGACCCGCGAACCACCCTACCCACGATTTTCGCCGCCGACACCATTCGAGCGGTGGGCGAACCTCGATCCGGCGGCGATGGCGGGAATCCCCGAAGAGGTGCCGCTCGTCCGGTTTGGTCCGCCGGCCCGGGGTAGGGCACATGCTGAAGGGCGGTCGAGGCGAGGAGGCGACGGTGGCGGACGCGACGGTGGCGGACCTGGTGGTGGCTCGGTTGGCCGACTGGGGCGTGGACCGGGTCTTCGGCTACTCCGGGGACGGTATCGATGGGGTGATGGGGGCCCTGCGTCGGGCCGGTCGACCGGAGTTCGTGCAGGCCCGGCACGAGGAGACGGCGGCGTTCATGGCGTGCGGGCACGCCAAGTACACCGGCGCGCTGGGGGTGTGCCTGTCGACCCAGGGACCGGGCGCTGTGCATCTGCTCAACGGCCTCTACGACGCCCGGCTGGACTCCCAGCCGGTGCTCGCCCTGGTCGGCCAGCAGGTGACGTCCGTGCTGGGTAGCGGCTACCAGCAGGAAATCGACCTGGTACGTCTCTACGGCGACGTGTGCGCACAGTTCGTGCAGACCGCGTACACCCCGGAGCAGTTGCCGATGCTGCTCGACCGGGCGATCCGCACCGCTCTGGCGACCCGTAGCCCGACCTGTGTGATCCTGCCGCACGACGTGCAGACCGCCCCGGCCCCGGACCTCGGCGCACAGGAGCACGGGATCATGGTGACCAACCCGGGGTTGCCGGTGCCCGAGCTGCGGCCCCGCGCCGATGATCTGCGGGCCGCCGCGAACCTGCTCGACGCCGGGGAGCGGGTGGCGATCCTGGTGGGGCAGGGTGCCCGAGCCGCCGCCGACGAGGTGGTCGAGCTGGCCGAGGCCCTCGGCGCCGGCGTGACGGCGTCGCTGCTGGGCAAGCCGGTGCTGGACGAGGCGCTGCCCTTCCACACCGGCGTGATGGGCCACCTGGGCAGCACCGCCAGCAGCATGGTGATGAGCGAGTGCGACACCCTGCTGATCGTCGGCAGCAACGATCCCTGGTCGGAGTTCTACCCGGCGCCGGGGCAGGCTCGGGCGGTGCAGATCGACATCGACGGTCGACGCCTGGGGATGCGCTACCCCGTGGAGGTGCCCCTGCTCGGTGACGCCGCCGAGACCATCCGGGCGCTGCTGCCGCTGCTCACCGCCCGGCCCGACCGGAGCTGGCGTCAGCGCGTCGAGGGCGAGGTGACCCGCTGGCGGGACATCGCCCGGCAGCGGGCGACCGCTCCTGCCGAGCCGGTGAACCCGCAGTACGTCCTGCACGCCCTCACCGACCGGCTACCCGCAGACGCGCAGGTGGCGGTGGACGTCGGGTCGGTGACCTACTGGTACGCCCGGCACCTGCGGCTGCCCGCCGGTGTGGACGCGCACCTGTCCAGCACCCTGGCGTCGATGGGCTCGGCGCTGCCGTACGGGCTGGCCGCGAAACTCGCCACCCCGCACCGACCGGTGGTGGCACTCGCCGGGGACGGGGCGATGCAGATGAACGGGCTGGCCGAGTTGCTGACCGTCGCGCACCGGTGGCGGGACTGGGCGGATCCCCGGTTCGTCGTGCTGGTGTTGCACAACCGCGACCTGGCCGAGGTGAGCTGGGAGCAGCGGGAGATGGAGGGCGATCCCCGCTTCGTCGACTCTCAGCGCCTGCCCGATGCTCCGTACGCCCGGTGGGCGGAGCTGCTGGGCCTGCGCGGCGTCCGGGTCACCAGCCCGACCGAGGTCGACAAGGCCTGGGACGAGGCCCTGTCGGCGGACCGGCCGACGCTGATCGAGGCGATCGTGGACCCGGCGATCCCGCTGCTTCCGCCCGCGCAGCCCTACGAGAAGGTCGCCACCATGTACGAGGCGCTCGGTCGGGAGGACACCGACCTGGGCCGGCGGGCGCTGGCGCACCTGCGCCGGGAACGGGCCACCGAAGGCTTCGACGATCCGCGGTGACACCGGGCAGGCATGACGAACAAGCTTCGGGAGAAGGATCCTGAGCAGGCGCGGAGCGGCACGAGCGACAGGGGGAACGTGATGGGCCGAGTGGGGCGCTCCGCGCACGCGTTCACCGGCGGCGCACTGGCGGTGGTGCTCGCCGGGCTGGTCGCACTCGTCACCCACCAGCCGTGGCTGTTTCCCAGTCTGGGGCCGGCGGTGATGTTGCACGTGGAGAAGCCGGCGTCGCCGGAGTCCTCGCCGCGCAACACGTTCATCGGGCACGGGGTGGCCCTGCTGGCCGGTTACCTGTTCCTGGTGGCCTGCGGGCTTGCCGACGAACCCTCGGCGCTCCAGGAGGGGGTGACCGGGATGAGGATCGTGGCGGTGGCCGGGTCGCTGGCGGTGACCGCATCGGTGCTGGTGCTGCTGAAGGCGTCGCACGCCCCGGCGGGCGCGACGACACTGATCGTGAGCCTGGGCCTGCTCCGTACCCCGACCCAGTTGCTCGTCGTGGCCGGCGCGGTGGTGCTGGTCACGGTCGTCGACTGGCTGTACGGACGGGTGTCGGGCCGGCCGATGCCACTGTGGGCGGCGCCCGCGCCGTCACCGGAAGGGGGACATCGTGGTGGATCGGATCGCCGACCCGTGGGGTGAGCGGACCCCGTACGGGCCGGGACAGCAGTGGCCGGTGCGGGTGGACCGGTACCTGGCCGACGGCCGGACCGACGCCGACGTGGACCGGTGGGTGCAGTCGGCTTCGGTGCTGCACTCCAACGGCGACGCGCTGGACATCGCGGTCGGCGACGGGCGGATCGTCGGGGTGCGCGGTCGGGCTGTGGACCGGATCAACCGGGGGCGGGTCGACCCGAAGGACCTGTACGGCTGGCAGGCCAACCACAGCCCGGACCGGTTGACCCGACCGCTGGTCCGCGACGGCGGCCGCCTGGTCGAGGCGGACTGGGAGACGGCGATGGGCCGGATCGTGGCCCGGTCGAAGGAGCTCCTCGACGGGCCGGGTGGGTGGGGGCACTTCGGCTTCTACACCAGCGGGCAACTGTTCCTGGAGGAGTACTACACGCTCGGTGTGATCGGTAAGGCCGGTCTGGGCACGCCGCACATGGACGGCAACACCCGTCTCTGCACGGCCACCGCGGCGGCGTCGATGAAGGCGAGCTTCGGCACCGACGGGCAGCCCGGCTCGTACACCGACGTGGACCACTGCGACGCGATCGCGCTGTGGGGGCACAACGTCGCCGAGACGCAGACGGTGCTGTGGATGCGGATGCTGGACCGACGCCGTGGCCCCAATCCCCCGGCGATGCTGGCGGTGGACCCGCGCGCCACCCCGGTCGCCCGGGAGGCCGATCTGCACCTGGCGGTGCGTAACGGCACCAACGTGGCCCTGATGAACGGCCTGCTCCGGGAGATCATCCGACGCGGTTGGTACGACAACGACTACGTCGACGCACACACGTTGGGTTTCGAGGAGCTGTGCCGGATCGTCGACGGCTACCCGCCGTCGCGGGTCGCCGACATCTGCGACGTGCCGGCCGCCGACGTGGAGCGCGCGGCCGAACTGCTCGGCACCTCGCAGCGGTTGCTGTCGACGGTGTTGCAGGGCTTCTACCAGTCGAACCAGGCCACCGCCGCCGCCTGCGCCGTCAACAACCTGCACCTGGTCCGCGGCATGATCGGCCGGCCGGGCGCCGGGATCTACCAGATGAACGGTCAGCCCACCGCCCAGAACAACCGGGAGACCGGCGCCGACGGCGACCTGCCCGGCCTGCGCAACTGGGACAACGAGCGGCACGTCGAGGAGCTGGCCCGGCTATGGAACGTGGACGTGGACACCATTCCGCACTGGGCGCCGCCGACGCACGCCATGCAGATCTTCCGGTACGCCGAGCAGGGCTCGATCAAACTGCTCTGGATCTCCGCCACCAACCCGGCCGTCTCGCTGCCGGAGCTGCACCGGATCCGGCAGATCCTGACCCGGCCGGAGCTGTTCGTGGTGGTCCAGGACCTCTTCCTCACCGAGACCGCCGAGCTGGCCGACGTCGTTCTGCCCGCCGCCACCTGGGGCGAGAAGACCGGCACGTTCACCAGCGTCGACCGGACCGTGCACATCTCCGACAAGGCCGTCGACCCGCCCGGGGAGGCCCGCTCGGACCTGGACATCTTCCTCGACTACGCCCGCCGGATGGACTTCCGCGACCGCGACGGCCAGCCGCTGATCGAATGGAGCGGGCCGGAGGAGGTGTTCGAGGCGTGGAAGGAGTGCTCCCGGGGTCGGCCGTGCGACTACACCGGCATCACCTACGAGAAGCTGCGCGGCGGCTCGGGCATCCAGTGGCCCTGCACCGACGAGCACCCCGACGGTACTGAGCGTCTCTACACCGACGGACGGTTCCACACCGACCCCGACTACTGCGAGACGTACGGTCACGACCTGGCCACCGGCGCGGAGTTCACCGAGGCGGAATACCAGGCCAAGGAGCCGGACGGGCGAGCGTTCCTGCACACCGTCGACTACCAACCCTCACCTGAGGTGCCCGACGACGAGCATCCGCTGCTCCTCACCACCGGCCGCACCGTCTACCAGTTCCACACCCGCACCAAGACCGGCCGCGCCCCGCAACTCAACCAGGCGGCACCGGACGTGTGGGTGGAACTCAACCCCGCCGACGCGGCCCGGTTCGGCATCGTCGAAGGCGACCTGGTCGGCGTCTCCTCGGCCCGCGGCGCCATCCAGGCCCGCGCCCGGCTCTGCGGCATCCGGCCCGGCGTGGTCTTCCTGCCGTTCCACTACGGCTACTTCGACCAGGACCCCGCCGACCGCACCCCGCGGGCGGCGAACGAGCTGACCATCACCGCCTGGGACCCGGTGTCCAAGCAGCCCCTCTTCAAGGTCGCCGCCGTCGCGGTGACGAAACTCGCCGACGGGCGGGGCGTACCCTCGCCGGCGCCGACCGTCGGCGGCAGCGCACCACCGGCGGACGCTGACGTGCCGCCCACAGTTGGTGGGCCGGCGGCCGAGGCCACCAGCGGGAAGGAGTGAGCCGTGCATCTCGCCCACTACCTCGGTCTCCTGCACCGCGCGCAGGTCAATCTCGCCGACGCGTTCCGGCAGGTCGCCGAGGCGCACGCCGAGGAACCCGACATCGAGCACCTCTGCCAGCAGCAGGCGAAGCGCTGCGACGCGCACGCCGAACAGCTGCACCCGTTCGTGGTCCGCTACTCCGAGGACGCCCCCGACGAACCCGACCGGTTGCACTCGCAACTGTTCACCGGCACCCGCACCGGCGGCATCGGCCTCCTGCGGGACCTCCAGGACCTCTACCTGATGGCCGCCGAGTGCGACATCACCTGGACCGTCGTCGGCCAGGCCGCCTACGGCGCCCGCGACAAGGACTTGCTCACGGTAGTGCAGCGCTGCGAGGGAGAAACGGCGATCCAGCTCAAGTGGCTGCGTACCCGGATGAAGGCCGCCGCGCCCCAGGCGCTCGTCGTCGCCGACTGACGGCACCCGGTTCCGACCCCCTCGTCGAGGCCACCGGGCTGCCGACGACCCGCGGGCGGGTCACCGTCGACGAGTACCTGACGGTGCCCGGCCACCCGGAGATCCTGGCCTGCGGCGACGCCGCCGCCGTACCCGACCCGGCCCGACCCGGCGAGATCACCCCGATGACCGCCCAACCGCGCCCGCACCGCCGCCGACTGGCTCTTCGCCGCGATCGGATCCCGGCCGAGCCTGCAACTCGGCCTGGTGCCCGACGCCGCCGTTCCCCTGGACACCGCGGCCCCGGAACTCGCGCGCCGCTGACCTGTCCCCGGTGGCCGGTGCGGGCCGGTTGACAGGTATGGAACGCGAGCCGCCCCGCCGCCGAGAGGCGGCGGGGCGGGCCAACTGGCGCCTCGTCGGGTCACTCGCCGCCGGCGGCTCTGTCACTGTCGGCCTCGGCGTCCGCCGCGCCGGTCGGGGTGCCGTCGCCGTCGCGGGTGGCGTGGGACAGGTCCACGTCGGCACCGGTCCGGGCGGCGTCCACCTTCGCGTCGTCCGCGCCGACGATCTCCCCGGCGGGACCGGCGCCCGCGCCCTCGTCGTCGATCAGCCGTCCGGCGTCGGCCAGTCCGACCGGTACGTACCTGGGATCGGTCATCTCGTCCTCCTCGGGGGTTTCTGCTCGCCCCCTACCGCTACCCCCAGGTGGTTTCCACACACCCCGGCCCGCTACTCCTCCGGGACGCGCGGGCCGACCTCTCCCCGCCTCAGGTGCTCCGCGTTGCGGTCGGCCTCGCTGTCGGCGTGTGCGGCCCCGGAGCCGGGATCCGTCGTCCGACGCCCCTCGGCGTCCTGATACACAGCGCCGGTCTCGAGGGCTCTCTCCTGCTGACTCTGCTCGGGCGTAGTCATGGATTCCCCCTACCCTCCGGGTTCACCAGCAAACGGTCCCGCCGGTGCTGCCGTCGCGCTGCTCTTGCGCACGGTGGGCCGACGTATCGGGTACCGCACCAACGGTCTGCTACCGCTGTGGGCGGCGTGCGTTCTCGACCATCGCCGAGGCGACGTCGCGGACCTTGCGGTTGCTGTCCTGCGACATTTTGCTCAGGATGGCGAAGGCCTGCTCGGGGGTGCAACGACGCTCGCCCATGATGATGCCCTTGGCCTGTTCGATGACGGCGCGGTTCTCCATCGCCTTCTGCATGTGCCCGGCCAGGGTGGCCTGGGTTTCGTACAGGTGGGCGTTGGCCAGGCCGACGGCGGCGAACCCGGCGAACGTCTGAGCGATAGCGATCGCGTCGTCGTCGAAGGCGTTCGACGTGGTGGCGTAGATGTTCAGCGCACCGGTCACCTGCTCGTGCACGGGCAGCCCGACCGACAGGGAGCTGTGCGCGCCGGCCTGGGCCCAGCCGGGCCACCGCTGCTCGCTGCCGGTGTCCGGCACCATCAGGCTGGAGGTGCTCTCAGCGGCCTGCAGGCACGGGCCGTAGCCACGTTCGTACTGCTTCTCGTCCAGGGCACGGGCGAGCTCGCCGGTGAACGCGGCGGTCTGCGGCTTGTTGCCGTGCAGCAGGGTGACACTGACCTCACTGGCCCCCGGGATCGTGCGCTTGGCCAGCTGCGCGATTCTGTCCAGCAGGGCGTCGAGGTCAACGTCCGCGAGTCGAATCCGGCCGAGCTCGGCGAACGCCTCGTGCGGGTCCATGGGTTCGACGTGCGTCATCAAAGCGTCCTTAACGAGGGCGCGTGTCACCACCAGCCGCCTGGGGTGGGGTGGAGTGCGCGGATCGCTGCAGGACTCCGCAGGCGGAGTCCGGGATCCGCGCCGCTTCTTGACGCTGGTCTCGACGACGCCCATCGAAGGCGCCGTGCCACAGGTCTCCAGCCTACCCGTACCGGAACGTCGGGCGGGCATCCACGTCCTGCGGTGGCGGCGTGCCGCCCCTCGCGACGATCGGCGGCGGTTCCCGAAGGCGCGTACGCTCGGGGTCTGTAGTCGACGCCTCCAACCGTCGACCGAACCATCGTCAAGCAGCGGCGTAGGTCTAGGACCCCTCCGGAGCGGGGGCTGCAGCGACCTACGCACGCCGGCCCCGCCGAGGGCGCCGGTGAGGTGCCCTTTCCACACCCCGGCGTGTACCGGCGGCCTCGCCCTGACCCTCGACGAGTCGCAGTACGCGCTGGGCGAAGGCCCGTGCCTGCAGGCCGCACGTGCCACCACGATCGAGTCCGTCAGCGACATGGCAACCGAGAGCCGGTGGCCGGGTTGGACCGTCGGCGCGCTGGGGGCAGGAGTCCGCAGCTCCCTGTCCATCGGGTTGCCGGCCCGCGCCACGGGCGGCGGGGCGCTCAACCTCTACGCCACCGACCCCCACGTCTTCGACGCCGCCACCGTGGCGGTGGCGCAGGTCTTCGCCAGCTACGCCACTCTCGCCATGGCCAACGACCATCTCAACGACGCCCAGGTGACCCTCTCGCAACACGTGAGCGCCGCCCTGGACAGTGAAGCCGTCATCGAACAGGCCAAGGGGATCATCATGGGCGAGCGGCGCTGCACCCCCGAGCAGGCCTTCGCCGGCCTGACCACGATGGCGCGCGACACCAACCGAACCGTCCGCGAGGTTGCCCACGCCATTGTGGAGCACACCGCCGAAACGGCCGGACAGTAGCCAACGGCGGCTCGCCCGCGCTTAATTGTCCCGGTTAGGGGAAAAATTGGCGACGATGCCACAGCCGCTGCAGCGGCGGGCATCCCGCGGCCGCCGGTCGAGAAGCCGGCCGGCGGCCACATGCGGGTGCGGCCCCGCTCCTGGCCTCACGCGACGCAGAACTCGTTTCCCTCGGGGTCGAGCATGACGACGTGCCCGAGGACGTCGCCGTACCGCTCCTCGCGGACCACAGTCGCGCCGGCGGCAACCAGTTCGGGCACCTTCTGCCGGATCAACCGGGCCCGCTCGGCCATGTCCCCGGAACCTGGGCCGGCCACCCGGATGTCGATGTGCACACGGTTCTTGGCGGATTTGCCCTCGGGGACCTTGAGGAAGCTGATGGCGGGACCCCTGCCGTCCGGGTCGACGATGGAGGCGTTGTCAGGCTCGTCGAACCCGGCCTCCTTCACATAGCCGAGGGCCAACGCCCAGAAGGCGGCGATCCGCTGGGGATCGTCGGCGTCGCATCCCAGGGTCCAGAGAGTGGCCACCGCGCCAACGTACGTCAGCTATGAGGCCCTGTCACCGACCCGGCTGACGCCCGGAGCGCTGGGGCCTTGGGTACGGCGGTGGTGGCTCAGTGGCCGCGGAACGCCTCCTCCAACCACCATGAACCGCGCGCGGCGCTGACCTTGGCGTCGATCACCAGCGGCCGGGTACGGGGACCAGCGAGCCACCGGCGTACCGGTTCGAGATCGTCGACGGTCCGGACGGTCAGCCCGTCGCAGCCGTAACCGCTGGCGATCGCGGCCAGGTCGGTCTCGGGGAAGGTGACGGTCTCCAACGGGTGCCCGTCCGGGCCGAAGTGGTGCACCTCGGCCCCGTAGGCCGCGTCGTCGTAGATCACCACGAGCAGGGGTAGCGCCAGCCGGACGGCGGTGACCAGTTCGGTAGCGGACATGACGAAGCCACCGTCGCCGACCGCGGCGACGGTGAGCCGGTCCGGGCGGGCGACCGCCGCGCCGAGCGCACTGGCCAGACCGAGCCCGACCGACTGGAACGCCTGGGTGAAGCAGAATCCGGCGACGTCCGGCACGTCGAGCCACATCGACGGGTAGCCCATGAAGTTGCCGGAGTCGACCACCACCGTCCGGTCGGCCGGCAGCAGGTCGTCCAGGGCGGTCGAGAGCGTCCTCGGGTCGATCGTCGCCGGGGCTCCGCCGCCCTCGTCCTGGTAGGGAACCGTCCGCCACCGGCAGTGGTCACGGATCCGTCGGGCCAGTTCCGGCGTACGCCATCCGCCGGTGGTGGCGTCCCCGGCCCCGGTGGAGCCGACGCTCAGCCGAGCGAGCAGCGCCTCGGCGACCGCCGTCACCTCGCCGGCAACCGTCAGGTCGACCGGACGGTGCACTCCGAACGCGGCCGGGTCGTGGTCCACCTGGACGACGACGGCGGAGGGCGGGATCAGTTCGCCGTGCCGGGTCGTCCACATGTTCAGCGTGCTGCCCCACGCGACGACCAGGTCCGCCGCGCCGATCAGCTCGGCGGTGAGCGGGGTGGCGAAGCCACCGGCCACGTCGAGGTTCCACGGGTTCCCGGCGAACAGTCCCCTCGCGGCGGCCGAGACCGCGAGCAGCGCGCCGCACGCGTCGGCGAGCCGGGTCAGCGGCTCCCGGGCCGACCGAGCGCCCCGACCGGCGATGAAGACCGGTCGGCGGGCGGCGTGAAGCGCGGCCAGCAACGGCTCGACCTGCGGGGCGGTGACCGGGGTCGGCGCGACCGTAGGGACCGGGCCGGACCACGGTTCGGTCACGGCTTGCTGCACCTCCAACGGGAGACCCAGCACCACTGTCGCGCCCCGGGCGGCGGCCCGGTACGCCCGGCCCGTGTCCTCGGCCGCGTGCGTTGCGCGTACCCGGTGGAAGTCAGCCCCGACCGCGGCGGCGAGCGCCGGTAGGTCGATGAAGAAGTTCGACAGCGGCGCTGTCGCCTCCGGGGCCAGGACCACCATCGGGGTACGGCTCTTCGCGGCCTCGGTGAGGCCGGTCAGCGCGTTGGTGACGCCTGGGCCCTGGTGCACCGAGAGCAGTCCGACCGTCCCGGCGGTGCGGGCGTACCCGTCGGCCATGCTGGCCGCGCCGCCCTCGTGGGCCGCCGCCACAAACCGGGCGCCGGCCGCGACGAGCGCGTTCGTGACATGGAAGTTGCCACTGCCGACCACCCCGAAGACGTGCCGTGCGCCGTGTGCGTACAGGACCCGCCCGACCACCTCGGCTACCCGCATCGGTGGCCCGGCCTACCGTTCGACGAGAGCGAGGACCCGACACGGGCTGCCGGAGCCGGAGACGATCGGCAGTGGCCCGGCGATCACCACCGCGCCGGTCGCCGGCAACTGCGCCAGGTTACGGAGCTGGGTCAGGCCGTACTTGTCCTGGCCGAGCAGGTACGAGTGGCACGGGAACGGCGGGTCGAACGAGTGCGCGGCCCCAGCGTCGGTCCCGACCGTCTCCACCCCGACGCCCTGGATCGGTGACTCCTCGGCCAGCCAGCGGGCGCACTCCACCGAGATGCCCGGGGTGCGCCCGGCGTTGGCGTACCGCTCCGGGTCGTCGCCGTACGCGTCCCAGCCGGTGCGGTAAAGCAGCCAGCCACCGGTGGGCAGGGCGCCGTGTTGCGCCTCCCAGGCCTTGACGTGGTGGACCTCCAGCAGGAAGTCCGGGTCGTCGGCGGCATCGGCGGCGTGGTCGATCACCACCGCCGGGGCGATCAGCTGACTCACCGGGACCTGCGACACGTCCGCGCCCTGTTGACCGGTGACCCAGTGCACCGGGGCGTCGAAGTGGGTGCCGGTGTGCTCGCCGGTGGAGAAGTTGTTCCAGTACCAGGCCGGGCCCCGGTCGTCGTACCGGCTGATCTCGCTGAGCTGAAACGGCCAGGTCTGGCCGAACTGCTCGGGCAGACCGAGGATCGGGGTCTGGTCCGAGAGCGGAGCGGTGAGGTCGACAACCTGGATCCGGCCGCTGGAGAGAGCGGCGACAAACTCCTGGAGCACCGTCATGCGGCGACGGTACACCCGCACATGCCTCCGAATTGGACCGTGGAATTGTCATCCGAGAGTGCTGCGGGTGCGTGCCGCGATGCGGATGGTGGTGCCTGCGGGTCCGCTGTCGACAAGGAGGTAGTCAGCCATGTTCCCGACCACCCAGAGGCCCATTCCTCCGGTGTCGGACAGCGGCGGTCGCTCGGCGCACGGGACGTAGCGAGCGGCGCGGAAGCCCCGTCCCTGGTCAGTGACTTCACAGGTGAGCTGACCGTTCAGGAGCAGGCGTAGGTCACCTTCGCCGCCCCCGTGCCGAATCACGTTGATCATCAGTTCGTTGACCGCGATGACCCAGTTCTCGATCTCGTCGTGGTCGAGGCCGCACCGGCGACTGACGGCCTCGACCTCGTGTCGGACGCGGTTGAGGTCGGCGAGGGTGAACGACGTCGAGAGCAGGGGCTTACCGACGGTGGGAGTGTGGTGGTCGAGCGGCGGGTTCGCCACTGCTTCCCCTCCCTGTCGGACGTGGAGCCGGTGACCTTACCGGTGGCACGAGGGAGGATAGCTCTCCGGAACGGGCTCACCAGTCGGGCACTGCGTCGATGTGACATCGGAAGGTACCCCGCATCGACGGCACGACACTGTTGATCTCGCTCCTGACGTGCCATCGGCGGCGTGCCGGCGTCTAGGCTGCCTGGGTGGCTGACGCCGAGGTGGTGACGAATGAGGAGCGGCTGCGACGCATCGAGGCGATCACCGATGCCGCCCTGTCGGGGCTGAACGTCGCCGACCTGCTCGACGAGCTCCTCGAACGGGTCCGGGATCTGCTCAAGGTCGATACCGCCACCATCCTCCTGCTGGACGACCACACCGGCGAGCTCGTCGCGACCGCGGCCAAGGGCCTGGAGGAGGAGGTACGCCGCGGGTTCCGCATCCGGGTCGGACGCGGCTTCGCCGGGCGGGTGGCGGCGACACGCGCGCCGGTCACGATCCATGACGTCACACCCGACGACGTGGTCAATCCGATCCTGCTCGCCACTGGCATACGTGCCCTGCTGGGTGTGCCCATGCTCGCCAACGGCAACCTCGTCGGCGTACTACACGTCGGCTCCCTGGCCCTGCGGCGCTTCGGCTCCGAAGACGTGAAACTGTTGCAGCTCGTCGCCGATCGTGCCAGCCTCGCAGGTCAGGCCCGAGCGCAGGTCCTCGACCGGCAGGCAGCGCTGGCCCTGCAACACAGCCTGCTACCGGGCCGGCTACCCGACATTCCCGGCCTGGACCTGGCCGCCCGGTACGTGCCCGGCCATGACCTGGGCATCGGCGGCGACTGGTACGACGTGTTCACGTTGCCCTCGGGCTGGCTGGGCGCCGTCATCGGAGATGTCTCCGGCCACGGGCTGCCATCCGCCGTTGTCATGGGACGCATCCGCAGCGCGCTACGCGCCTATGCCCTCGATTCCGACGATCCCGCCGTGGCGCTGACCTCTCTCGACCGCAAGATCCACCACTTCGAGGCGGGCACCCTCACCACCGCCGTCTACGCCCTGATCGCGCCCGACCGGGCAACGGTGCACCTCTCCTCCGCAGGCCATCTGCCACCGCTGCTGGCTGTACCCGGTCATCCCACCCAGCTCGTCAGCCTGACGGTGGACCGGCCACTCGGCGTGGGCCGACCATCCACCAGTCGCCGCACCACAGTTCTGGACCTACCGCCGGGAGCGACGCTCGTCTTCTACACCGACGGACTGGTGGAACGCCGCAGCGAACTGATCGACACCGGCATCGAGCGCCTCGCCGACGCCGTGCGGTCCGGGCCCGCCGAGGCGTTGTGCGACCACATCATGGTCACCACCGCGGAGGAGCACCCCAACGACGACATCGCCCTGCTCGTCATCCGCCGCCAACCATCATCGGACTAGATGTGCTGTCCAGGGAGGTTGGTTGAGGCCTCTCCGGGTGTCGGCGATCCGGCGTCGTGGACGGCGGAGCGACAAAGGTTATAGTTGCCGTCGAACAAGTTCTACCTTCAGCAGCGAGGGACCATGACTGCCGCTTCCGCGGGAGGTACCTCGTGCACCCTTTCTCACCCGGTCAATGTCCGACTGAGCAATGCCTCCTGCGGGTCGACGTACACATCGAGACCTCGACGCGGGCCCGAGTCACCGCCGTCGGTGAGCTGGACGGCTGCGTTACCGATCACTTCGAACAGGTTGTGCAGGGCATCCTTCGCGAGCACGACATTAGAGACATAGAGGTGGACTTCGCCGGCGTGAGGTTCATCGACTCTGCCGGCATCAGGTGCCTGCTCACCTGCCAAGAACACGCCTACGAGACAGGATGCCGGCTGCGTCTGAGCAACCTGACTCCGACCGTGCACAGGGTCTTGGCCATCACCGGGCTACTGGGTGTCCTCGGCGTGCCCGACCGCTTGTCCCCGCCGTCTCGATCCGAAGCATGAGGGACACAGAGGGGGCGTTCACCGGGGCGTGCGCTGGGCCAGTTGGCCCGTCGCCGTCAGGGAGCTTGCGACGTCGACGAGTTTCCGGTTGGTGTTCTGACTGGCCCGCGCCAGGACAGCGAATGCCTGATCGGCGGTCAGCTTGTGACGCTCCATCAGGATGCCCTTCGCCTGCCCGATGACGTCCCGCACCGAGATCGCCTGATTCAGCTGTTCGAGATGCTGCGCGCCGGACATCGCCACCGCGGCGTGCGCGGCGAACAGCAGCCCCACGTGCGCCGAGTCGTCATCGAAGGCGTGCGTGCGCGACGAGTACAGGTTCAGCGCGCCGAGGTTGTCCTCCTGCACGTACAGCTGGAACGACAACATGCTCGACACGCCCAGCTCGGCGGCGCGCCGGGTGAACCGGGGCCACCGCTCCTCGACCGTCATGTCCGGCACGTGCACGGTCTGCTGCTCGTACACCGCGCTCAGGCACGGGCCCTCACCGACTTCGTACTGCACCCGATCCACCGCGTACGCCAGGTCGGCGGTGCCGGCCCGAGTGTGGACCTCCCGGCGGTGTTCCACCACGGACAGGGCGGCGTAATCCGCGCCCGGCACCGTGCCCACCGCTGCGCCGGCACTCGCCTGCAGGGTCGCTTCCACGCTGTCCTCGTGCTGCAACGTCCGAGCCAGGTCACTCAGCTTCGCCGCGAGATCGTCCACCGCTACGGGCCGTGGCTCGTCGGTGCCCGCATCGCTGTCACTGCCAGCCATCCCGCTGCTCCCTCACCTAGGCGGGCGGCCCCGGACGGGATTTCCTTACCGGCCGGGCCTGACCGGGGCACTTGTCGCGAACCGCGCCCCAGCTTGCCCAGGCCATGACGTCAAGACCACCGTCACGGAGCCGGCAACGCCGCCAGCGATAATCCACGCTAGCTGGTCACCCGCACCTTGCTGCGCGGATTGCGGATTGCAGCGAAACCCGGCTCGTTAATGGTTGTCCCGACGCAGATGTCAGGAAACCCGTCCGGCGGCTCCTGCGGATCCCTCGGCTCAGCCGGCTACTCGGACGATGCGTAAGCCGCCCCCGTCGGGGCACTGGACCATCGACTGCCGAAGGAGATTTTCTATGAGGAAGCCGCCGTACTCACCGCCGGGATCCCGCCGGGAAGTAACTGGCTGGCTCGCGGACGCGCTGGTCAGCCTCGCCGAAACCCCGAGTGACGCCTCGTTGATCGATGATCTGTTGCAGCGGATCGTGCGGCTGACCGCTGACCTCGTGGCTCCGGTGAGCTATGCGTCGGTCACCCGGACGCGCGACGGCGCGCCGACGACGGTCGCCATAAGCAGCGAGATCGCGTTCGCTGTCGACCGCGCCCAGTACGCCGACCGGGCCGGGCCGTGCCTGGACGCGCTCGACGCCGGTGTGCCCGTCGCCGTGCCGGACATCGCGGCAACCATGACCTGGCCCGGGTTCCGCGAGGCGGCGCTGAACCTGGGCCTGCGGGCATCGCTGTCCATCCCCCTGTTCGCCGGTGCCGGTGTGACAGTCGCCGCGCTCAACCTCTACGGCCATGACGCCGACGCGATGGCCCCGCTGACCGACCGGGTCTGGACGGTGTACGACCCGGAGCGCACCCGCACCGGAGCCTCGGACCCACCGTCGGCGGACCCGGGCACCGAGGAACTCGTCAGCGGACTCATCGAGGCCTTCGCCGTGCGTGCCGTGATCCAGCAGGCCCTCGGCATGATCATGCACCAGCGGCGCAGCACGGCCGAGGAGGCCTACCTGATCCTGCGGGTGAAGGCGGCCGAAACCGGCAGATCACTCATCGAGACCGCAACCTCCACGAGACACCACGATGACAGGCCCATACCCGAAACCTAGGACGACGGGCCAGCTGCCGAGGTCACGCCCTCGCCGTTTCGGGACGGCGAGGGCGCCGTCGGCCCAGCGCGGCCGGATCCACCGACCGCCGCAGGGCACCGGCCCGCACCTCACGGGATGGCGGTGAGCTGCATCCTCAGCTTGGCCAGCGCGCGGGTCAGCAGCCGGGACACGTGCATCTGTGACACCCCGATCTGCTCGGCGATGCCCTGCTGGGTCAGGTTGCCGTGAAAGCGCAGTGCGACGACCCTCCGTTCCCGGTCGTCAAGGACCGCCAGCGCCGACGTGAGAGCCACCCTGAGCTCGGCGAGGGCAAGTTCGTTGTCGTCGCCGCCGAGAGTGTCGCCCAGTTCCCTGGACGTGGTGCCATCGCCGAACGGGGTGGACAGTGAGACCGCGTTGTAGGCGCGGGCGCCTTCCAGCCCTTCGAGGATCTCCTCCTCGGTGAGGTCGAGATGTCGGGCGATGTCGGCGACGGTCGGTGAGCGGCCCAGCAACTGGGTGAGGCTGTTGTTGGCCTCGCCGATGGCCATCCGCCGCTCCTGCAGCCGCCGGGGAACACGGACGTCCCAGGTGCGGTCGCGGAAGTGGCGCTTGATCTCCCCCACGATGGTGGGGACCGCGTAGCTGACGAATTCGATCCCACGAGAAGGGTCGAACCTGTCGATCGCGTTGATCAATCCCAGTGCTGCCGTCTGGCTCAGGTCCTCGTTCGGCTCGCCACGGCCGTTGTAGCGCCGGGCGAGGTGATGGGCCAACGGAAGCCAGGCCTCGATGGCCCGGGCGCGGGCGGCGGGCCTGGACGGATGGCCAGTCGGCAGCGCGACCATCACGGCGAGGAGGTGGCTGGCCGGCGACTCGGGCGTGGTGCTGCGGTCAGCCAGGCTGTTCGTCGGTGCGGGCCGGCCTGTCGACGTGATGGTCATGGGTTCCTCCGCTGTCCGGTGTGGGCGTCGTCGCGAACCCCGTGCGGGGAGGTCGCGTCGTGCTCAGACCGGGGCGGGTCGCCAGCCGTCGGCAAACCTGCGTCAATGGACATCAGGTGGGCCTTCACGGCCGCTGCGGTCGCTGGCTCGTCGGGTCACGTGCGGACCTCCCGAGACTCGGGATGGTGTCGGGCACGTGGCTTGACCCAGAGGAAAGCCTAGAACGGTGGGCGAACTTCTGCCACCGGTCAGCAGCTGCGATGGGTGTCGCTCCGGTACCGGCAGGGCTGACTCACCGCTCAACCCAGCTCCGGTTTGCCGGCAAGAGGCAGGGGTACCAATTTCGTGGCGCTTCGGCCGGGCGCTGGGCGGCAAGCGGGTCGACCGCGTACACCACCCTCTCGATCCGGTCCTCGTCGCCGCCCCTGGGCGCTGGCCGCGGGCTCGCCTAGCTGGCCCTCCGCCGAGTCGCCGGCCGCACAAGGATCTAGGTCGACCCCTGCGGTAGAGCCGCGTCGAGGTCGGGTGGGCGTCGACCAGTGTGATTCGGCGGTGGCGGAACCGTCCACTGTTGAACGTGCTCGGTCGTCGGCGGCCGACATGGCACGATGGCCGTGTCCTGCGCCGCCGGTGGCCGGGCACGACACTGATGGAGTCGGGATGTCAGAGCTGGCCGGCCCGCCGGTGCCAGGGTTGGCGAAACTGTGGACGCACGACCCGGTCACCGCCGGCCCCTATCGCCTGGTCGGGCGGTTGGGCGCGGGTGGGCAGGGGGTCGTCTATCTCGGCGAGGACGACGCCGGTGACCGGGTCGCGGTCAAGATGGTCAACGTCGATCTGAGTGATCCACGGGCGCGGTCGCAGTTCGTCAAGGAGATCGCCGCCGCCCGCCGGGTCGCTCCGTTCTGCACCGCACAGGTGCTCTTCGCGGAGGTGGACGGCGAGCGGCCGTACGTGGTCAGTGAGTTCATCGAGGGCCTGACCCTGCACCGGCACGTCCGCGAGCGTGGTCCGGTGACGGGTAACGCCCTGCACCGGCTCGCGGTCGGCACCGTCACGGCGCTCGCGGCGATCCACAGTGCCGGGGTGGTGCACTGCGATCTGAAGCCGGACAACGTGGTGCTGGGCGAGGACGGTCCTCGGGTGATCGACTTCGGTATCGCCCGGGCGTTGGGCAACACGGAGACGGCGTCGAGCCGGGTCATGGGGACCACCGCGTACATGGCGCCGGAGCGGTTCCGCAACGACCCGATCGGTCCACCCTGCGACGTCTTCGCCTGGGCGGCCACTGTCGCCTTCGCCGCCGGTGGTCGGCCGCCTTTCGGCAACGACTCGCTCTTCGCCGTGATGCACCGGGTGCTGAACGATCCGCCCGACCTACCGGCGATGCCTCCCGTTCTGGACGAGCTGATCCGGGAGTGCCTGGCCAAGGATCCGGCGGACCGGCCGGCCGCCGAGCGGGTGTTGGTGCGCCTACTTCGGCAGGACGGCAGGGTCACCGAGCCGCTACGTCGGGAGAGCCTGCTCGAGGTCGGCAACGAGACGGCGGGCGCGCCGACTCCCGACCAACCGCTCCCCCAGCTCACGCCGACGGCACCGCAACCGGGCGCGACGCAGCCGCAGGTGCCGGCCCGGCCGACGGTTCCGACCCAGGCCCGACGGGCTGAGCCGGCGCACCTGCCGGTGCAGACCCAGCCGGCACACCTGCCGGCGACGGAGCCGGCGACGGAGCCGGGCGTTGGTGCTGGAGGCGGCGGCGGGTTGCGGCGGTTGCGTCGTGAGGCCCTTGACGCCTGGGGCATCTCGACAGCGCTCTTCCTCGCTTCGGTTGGCGCCGCCGCCGGCTACGTGGCGTCGAGCGCTGTCGGCCCGGCCGCCGCTGTCGGTGCTGTCGCCTTCGTCGTGGTCTACCTGGTTCGACTGCTGGTCGCGACGGCCCTCGGGAGGCGGTCCGACCGCTGGTGACCGGCACGCCGGGGGCGGGGTCGCCGACTGGCGCCGCATCGATAGGTTGACTGCCACCAGCCGCCCGCCGAGGAGGACGTCCCGATGGCCCCATCCGCTACGCGTACGCGGCAGTGGTTGCCGTACACCGCCGCCGTCACCGCCGGGCTGGTGGTCATCGCCGGGGCGTTCGTGTTCGTTCGACAGCGCGAAGCGGGCAACGACTGCGCGACCATCCTCCAGGTCAATTCCTCGACGGAGAAGGCGGCTCTGCTGGTCGACCTGGCCGAGCGATACAACGTGAGCGAGCGGTCGATCAAGGACGGTGGCTGCGCCCAGGTGCACGTCAGCGCGTTGAACTCGGGCAAGGCCACCGAGGCGCTGGCCACCGACTGGGCAAACACCGGCCTGCCGCAACCACAGGTCTGGCTGCCGACGTCGAGCCTGTGGACCGGCCAGCTCCGGCTGCTCGACGAAGCCGCCGGGCGGGAGTTGCAGACTCCGGACGACTACCCGTCGATCGCCAACAGCCCGTTGGTGATCGCCATGCCACAGCCGAAGGCCGAGCTGGTAGGCAAGCGGGGGGCGCTGGGCTGGGGTGAGATCCTGGGCCTGTCCGGGCGGGACGGGTGGGCGGACTTCGGCAAGCCGGAGTGGGGTCGGTTCACCTTCGGCAAGGACAACCCGAACCTGTCCACCTCCGGGCTGGCGGCGACCATCGCCACCTACTACGCGGCAGTGCGACGGGCCAATGACCTGACCGAGTCCGACCTGGCCGACCCGGCGGTGACCCAGTTCGTCCGCCGGATCGAGGCCAACGTGTCGCACTACAGCGACGATTCGGTGGACCTGCTGCGCAGCCTCGCCGAGGCGGACCTGACCGGCGGCGCGGGCAGCACCGAGGACATGAGTGCCATCGTTCTGCAGGAGGAGTTGGTGGACCTCTACAACACGGGCGCGCTGAGCCCTCGGCAGGAAGGGCAGGAGCGGGGCCGCCGGCCGAACGTCCCGCTGGTCGCCGTCCATCCCAAGGAGGGCACGTTCAACCTCGACCACCCCTTCGTGGTGCTGCCCTCCGCCGACAATCGGCAGCGCGCGGCAGCGGCCGACTTCCGGACGTTCCTGACCGAGGACGCCCAGCAGGAGAGCTTCGCCCGCCTCGGTTTCCGGGACCACGAGCGTCGCGCCTCGGCGGAGCTGCTCGCCAGTGTCGGCGCCGAGCCCACCGGCGGGCTGAACTACTTCGAGCCACCAGAACCGCAGGTGGTCAGCGCGATGCTGGACGGCTGGCGCACGCTCCGCAAGAAGGCCAACATCCTGATCACCCTGGACACCTCGGGGTCCATGCTGGCGAAGGTCGGCACCCGTACCCGTTTCCAGGTGGCCGCGACGGCAGCGAGCAAGGGCCTCGCGCTACTCAACACCGAGGACCGGGTGGGTCTCTGGTCGTTCTCCTCGGAGACGCAGCAGCGGCCGAAGAGCCCCTACCGGGAGGAGGTTCCGCTCGGCGGGTTCGACCAGAAGCGGATCAACAGCAAGATCGCCGGCCTGCAGGTCGCTGGCGATACCGCGCTCTACGCGACGATCCGGGCCGCACACCGAGAACTGCTCGACCGGTACGACCCGCAGCGGATCAACGCGATCGTGGTGCTGACCGACGGCAAGAACGAGTACAGCAAGGACAACGACCTGGCCCGGTTGCTCGCCGAGGTCGCCCTGGACCCGCGGCGTCCGGTAAAGGTGTTCTGCATCGCCCTCGACCGGGAGTCGGACTTCGCCACCCTGGACCGGATCGCCAAGGCGTCGTCGGGCAAGGCCTACGACGCCACCGACCCCGCCAAGATCGACGAGGCGTTCGTGAAGCTGGTCAGCAGCTTCTGACACTTCCCGCTGGGACAACCAGACCGGTGGGGGCCAGGCGCTCGGCCCGCCCCCCACCGGCTCTGCCGTCAGACGAGTCGGCGGCGGACCCACCAGAGGGAGAACAGGGACAGCACGGCGGTCAACGCGATCAGCACGCCGAACTCCCGCCATTGCAGGCCCCAGAACTTCGAGGCGGGCACGTAGCTCACCTTCAGGCTGAGGTTCTGCTCGCCCAGCCACCTCTGGCACGCCTCGCGCCCGCCGAGCGCCCTCGGTCCGCACCGGGTCATGTCGGCCGGACCGGTGAACTCCGCTCCGGTCGAGGTGATCGTGGTGCTCGACACGACCCAGTCACCCCTACGGTCGGGCTCGACGTGGACAGTCATCTGCCCAGTGTCGGAGCTCATCGAGATCCCGAAGTCGCCGTCGAACGTCAGAGGGGTGACCGTGGTGATCGGCTGGGCCAGCCAGGGGCGCACCACGAACGGCGCGGCGATCTGGAGGCTGACCACCACCAGCAGGGTCACCGCCATCGCGCCCAGGGTCCGCCGCAGCAGCAGCCCGGTGGCGACACCCACCACGAAGGCCAGCGTCGCGTAGCCAACCGGGACGATCCCCCGGGCTGCGAACACCAGCGGGTTCATCCGGTCCGCCGAGGCCCCGTCGATCGGCTGCGCCCACTCGGTCAGCACCAGGCTGAGCAGGCCGGCACCGAGCGCGGCGGCACCGACGCCGATCGCCAGTTTGACCAGCAGCCAACGCCCGCGGCTGACGGATTGGCTGAAGACCATGCGGTACGTGCCGGACTCCAACTCCCGGGCCACCAGCGGCGCGCCCCAGAAGATGCCCACCAGGGCAGGCAGCAGGTAGAGGGCCCCGATGGCGGCGATGTGGAACTCACTCGCCCATCCCGGTTGCAGCGCCTGGAGGAACGCCTCGCCGGCGGCACGGCAGGCGTCGCCCTGGCAGCCGGTGTATCCGGTCTGCGTGGCCAGCTCGGTCACCTCCGACCAGGTCAGCGCCAGAGCGCCCAGGAGCGCCAGCAACAGGGTGCCGGTGGCCAGGGCCGGGGTGCGGAACTGCCGCCAGGTCATCCAGATCATCGCTGCCCCTCCAGAACCCGACCCGTACCGTCGTTGGTGGCGCCGCTCATGTACGCCAGCACGATGTCCTCCAGGTCCAGCCGGTCGACCTGCCAGGACGGGTCGACGATCGGCGCGGTGCTGCGCACCACCAGTGTCGACTGCACCTCGGTGTGACTCTGCTCGACCAGGGCTCGCCCGGCGCCCAACTCGGCGGTGTCGCGCCGCCGCCCGACCAGGCGGTGGTGGGTGGCGAGCAGGTCGTCCACGTCGCCGGCCACCCGCACCCGGGAGGCGACAAGCACGATCAGGTGGTCGCAGACCCGTTCCAGGTCGGCGACCAGGTGCGAGGACATCACGATGCTCATGCCCTGCTCGGCGGTCAGCTCCATCAGCCCCTGCAGGAAATTGCGCCGGGCGAGCGGGTCGAGGGCCGCCACCGGCTCGTCGAGCAGCAGGAGATTGGGCCGCTTCGCCGCGGCGACGGTCAGGGCCAGTTGGGCGCGCTGGCCGCCGGAGAGCTTGCCCGCCTTCTGTTTCGGGTCCAGGCCGACCTGGGCGATGCGCCGCTCGGCGAGCGCGGCGTCCCAGGACGGGTTGAGGTGCGCGCCCATCCGCAGGTGGTCGGCGACGGTCAGGCCGGCGTAGACCGGGGTGTCCTGCGCGACGAACCCGACCTGCGGCGACCCGCTGACCGGCCGCGCGCCGAGCACCTCGATCCGCCCCGCGGTCGGATCGAGCAGCCCACAGGCCAGTTGCAGCAGCGTGGACTTACCGGCGCCGTTCGGCCCGACCAGGCCCACGACGTGGCCGGCCGGGATGTCCAGAGTGCAGTCCTTCAGTGCGGAGCGCCGCCCGTACCGCTTGGTCAGGCCGTCCGCGATCAGGGCGCTAGTCATCCTCGGGCCTCCGAAAATGCCCGAAAGCTGCTGAGGAAGAGCGCCTCGATGCTCTCGTCGTCCAGGCCCGCCTCCCGTGCCTCGGTCAGCCAGCGGGCCAGGCCCTGCCGCAGCGGCTCGTGCTTGCTCAGCGAGTCGCCGACCAGCGTGCGGGTGACGAACGTGCCCAGCCCGGGCCGGGCCGTGACCAGGCCCTCGTACTCCAACTCGCGGTACGCCTTGGACACCGTGTTCGGGTTGATGGCGACCCGGGCCACCACCTCCTTGACGGTGGGCAGCTTGTCGCCCTCATTCAGGACCCCGAGCCGGAGCGCGTGCCGTACCTGTCGGATGAGCTGCATGTACGGCGCTACTCCGGACCGCGCGTCCAGGTGAAACTCGATCACCTCGCCACCCCATTCTACTAGTTGCCTAGTAGAATAGGGCCATGGAGGAGCTGTCCGCTACCTCGTTGCGATGGGTCCCACCAACGTGGCTACAGGCCCAGGCCCCGCAGGGTCGGTACGGTCTGACCCACCCAGGCGAGGTCGGTGTCCTCGCGAGCACCCTGGGTGCGTTGTGTGCCGGCCAGGAACCACAGGAAATAGGTGGTGTAGCCGGGTGCGCTGACCACTGTGTGGTACCCCTCGGGCATCATCTGCATCACATGGTCACGGATGGTGACGTTCTCCTCGTACCCGTCGTCGGTGTAGACCCGGCTGATGCCGAACCCGTTCGCCGGGCTGACGCGGTAGTAGTACATCTCCTCGTGTGCTGCCTCGGCGGGCAGGTCGTCGACCTTGTGCCGGTGCGGCGGGTAGGTGCTCCAGTTGCCCGAGGGTGTGTAGGTCTCGCCGACGATGAGCCGGCGGGCTGGCAGCTCCGGCTGGGAGATCTCGGTGAGGATCTGGTGGTAGGTACGGCCGAAGTTGGCCGCTCCCCAGCGGCCGCCCACGACCTGCTCCGGCGCGATGACATAGGGGTCTGTGGCCAGTTCGCTGGGTGCGCTGGGTAGGGCTATCTCCACGGCGGTGACCGCCTCGACGGTCACCGAGGCGCCGGCCGGGATGTAGACCGAGTGCGGCTTGCCGGAGAAGACGTCCGGACGCTTGCCGACCTGCGGGAAGTGGTGGCCGGCGACGGTGAAGCTGGCCGTGCCACCGAGGATGACGGCCAGGATCTCCCGGTCACCGGACTCGCCCGTCCAGGATTCGCCGGCCGACAGCCGCAGCAGTGTGAAGTCCAACAGCCGGCAGGGATTGAAGGGCAACGTGTTCCGGCCGTCGACGGCGGGAATGGAACAGTGGTAGCGGTAGTCCATGATCACCTTTCGGAATGCGGGGCGGAGCGGGTCGGTGCGCGGTGGTCACCAAGGGCTGGTCCAGCCGGGAATCGTGGCGCGGGTGAGGGCTTCCAGGTAGAAGTAGTCGCCCCACAGGGTTCCCTCGTCGACGCCGACGCTCTTGGGTTTGTCGTAGACGCCGTGCAGGATCAGCGCGTTCGAGGCCGGGTGGCCGCCGGTGGAGTAGTGGCCGATGAGCGAGCGCAGGATCTCGGCGGCGGCTTTCCGGTACCGGTCGGCGCTGGCCGTGTCGTCGGTGAGGCCGTCCGCCAGTTCGATCAGGCCGCAGACGGCGATGGCCGCGGCCGAGCTGTCCCGCTCCTGGCCGCTGCCGTCGCCGAACTCCAGATCCCAGTACGCGACGTGGTCGTCAGGCAGGTGAGCGAGGAAGCGGTCGGCGCAGGTCCTCGCGGCCGCGAGCAGCGCGGGGTCGCCGATGTGCCGGTGGTTGAGGCTGAACCCGTAGATGCCCCATGCCTGCCCACGTGCCCAGCAGGAGTGGTCGGAGTGGCCCTGCTCGGTCTCGCCGCGTAGCGGCGCGCCGCTGGCCGGGTCCCAGTAGAAGGTGTGGAAGGTGGTGCCGTCCGGACGCAGGATGTGCTGGCGCAGCTGAGCGGTGTGCCGGCGGGCCGCGGCGGCGTAGCGGTCGTCGCCGGTGCTCTGGCTGGCCCAGAAGAGCAGCGGCGTGTTCATGAGGCTGTCGATGATCGTGCGCCCGCGTTGCCGGGGGTCGTTCAGGTCGCCCCAGGCCTGGATGATTCCGGCCGGTTCGAGGACGCGCGTCATCAGGTGGTCGGCGGCGGCGAGGGCCGCGTCTCGGGCCTGTGGATCGCCGGTACGGCGGGCCGGGGTGACGCAGGCGAGGGTGTAGAGGAACCCGAGGTCGTGGGTGTCCAGGTCGATGCCGTGGGTCATCCGGGCCGCGAAGCTGTCCACGTGGGAGAGCGCCGCCCGCAGGTGGCGCTCGTCGCCGGTCAGGTCGTGTGCCAGCCAGAGCATGCCGGGCCAGAAGCTCGTGGTCCAGCCGACGTTGGCGCCCTCGGGCTGGCCTGCGCTCGGTGGCCGGAGCGGGTAGCGGTTGGCGTCGGTGGTGTCCGCGGGGTACCGGTCGCCGAAGGTGGCGATGTTCGAGTCGACGGTACGTATCGCGGCGGCCACCGCGGCCGCCGTGGCTGCTGCGTCGGAGTTGGGACGGACGTCGGTCGCCGTCATGGATGCTGGTCTCCCTCGTGGGTCCGGTCCGGTGCCGGGCAGGTGTGTCGTCGGTGGGTCGGCTCGGTGGCCGGAACCTGGTGCTCAGGTGGTCTGGGGTGCGGTCGTCGGTGGGTCGAGGGCGGCGCGCAGTGTGAAGCTGCTGTTGGCCCAGACGACGTAGAGCAGTGGCGCGGCGGCGAGGCCGAGCGCGATCGCGGGGCGGGCCGCCAGGATCTGGGCGAGCAGCACGAGGACGAGCAGTGACACTGCGGTGAGGTACCAGCGGCGCACCGCCAGGTACACGCAGGCGCGGGCCACCTCACGCAACCGCGCGGTGGGTCGGTCGGCGAGGGTCACCAGCCCGAGCAGCGTGGTCGCGACGGTGAGGACGATCAGGGTCGCGAGGACCGGCAGGGCGAGTGCCCCGACCCGGTGGCCCCACGCGGCGCGGGCGTCGACGGCGAGCACGACCAGGGCAGCCATGGCCGCCGCCGTCCAGAGCATCGCCGGCCGGGCGGTGGCTCGCCAGGCGCGGCAGTAGGTGCGCAGCACGCCGCCGGTGTCGCCGGCCGAGTAGGCGGACATGACAGCGAAGGCCGCACAGAGCCCTGGCGCGCAGAGCGGAGCGGTCAGCGCGTACAGAGGCCAGGACCGCGCCGCGTCGGTGGTGAACGCGAGCGTCACCAGTGGCAGGCAACCGAGCACCAGCAGCAGGTTGGTGGCGAGCGCGATGTAGAACCCGTCGAAGACGGCGGTGATGGTGTGGTGGCGCGAACGCATGGGCCTCAACCCTTCAGTCCGGTCGAGGCGACGCCCTCGATGAAGTAGCGCTGGCCGAGCAGGAAGATGACAGCGACGGGCAGCACTGACAGCACCGAGCCCGTCATGATCAGCGCGTACTCGGCGTTGTACTGGGAGATGAAGGTGTTCAGCCCCAACTGGATGGTGCGCAGCTCCGGACTGCGCAGGTAGACGAGCGGGCCGAGGTAGTCGTTCCAGGTGGTCGTGAACATCAGCAGGGCCAGACTGGCAAGCGCCGGCCGGGACAACGGCAGGATGATCCGTCGGTAGATGCCGTACTCGCTGAGCCCGTCGACCCGCGCCGCTTCGCTGAGCTCCTCGGGGATCGTCTCGTAGAACTGCTTCATCAGGAATACGCCGATCGCGCCGAACGCCTGTATCGCGACGATCGACCACAGCGTGTTCGACAGGTGCAGCTTCGACATGAGAATGAACTGCGGGATCATGTACGACTGCCAGGGCACCGCGATCGTCCCGACGTACGCCAGGAAGAGCAGGTTGCGGCCGGGGAAGCGGACGCGGGCGAAGCCGTAGGCCGCGAAGCTGCCGGTGAACACCTGCAGGAAGGTGACGATCACCGACAACAGCAGGGTGTTCCACAGCCACGTCGTCATGTCCGAGCGCTGCCAGATGTCGACGTAGTTCCGCCACACCACGGGATCGGGGAGCCACGTGATCGGGATGGTGAAGACGTCATTGTTGGTCTTCAACGACGCCACCACCATCCAGAAGAACGGCAGCAGCAGCCCGGCCGCCGCGAGCACGAGAGCGGCGTACCCGAGGAGCCGCCCGCCCAGGGAGCGGACCGGTCGGCGGGGCGCGCGGCGATTGCCGGGCGCGGCGACGGCCGGGGCGGGCAGGGAGAGGTCGGTAGCGGTCATCAGCTGTTCCTCCGCTTGTTGACCATGAACTGGATGACCGTGATGCCGAAGCAGATGGCGAACAGGACGACGGAGACCGCCGAGGCGTAGCCGAACTGGTTCTCCTCGAAGCCCTTCTGGTAGATGTACTGCGAGAGCACGAGTGTCGACTGGCCCGGTCCGCCGCCGGTCATCACGAGGATGAGGTCGAAGACCTTGAAGCTCTCGATGGTGAGCAGCACCGTGACGAAGAAGGTCGTGGTTCGTAACCCGGGGAGGGTCACGTGCACGAACCGCTGCCACGGTGAGGCGCCGTCGGTCTCGGCCGCCTCGTAGAGCTGGGCCGGGATGGTCTGCAGGCCGGCCAGGAACAGCAGCATGTAGTAGCCCATGTAGCGCCAGGTGCCGACGATGATGACCGCCGGCATCGACCAGGTCGCCGACGCGGTCCAGCCCGGCGGATCGTCCACGCCGACGGCACCGAGAAGAGCGTTGATCGGGCCGTACTCCGGGCTGAACAGCTGGTTCCAGACGACCGCGATCGCCACGATCGAGGTGATGTAGGGGAAGAAGGCGATGGTACGGAAGAACCGCACGCCGCGCAGTTTGCGGTTGAGCAGCAGCGCCAGCCCGAGTGCTGCCACGAGGGTCAGCGGGATGTGGAAGACGGCGTAGTAGACGGTGTTGCGCAGTGCGGTCCAGAAGCTCGAGTCGTCCCACATCCGCCGGAAGTTGGCGGTGCCGGTCCACTCGGCCACCCCGAAGACGTTCCAGTTCGTGAAGGCCACGTAGAACAGCACGACGACGGGTACCAGGGTGAGCGCGGCGAAGCCGATGAAGTTGGGAAGGATGAACGACCAGCCGGCGACCGTGTTGCGCGACACCAGCCGCCGGTTTCTGGGTCTCGTGCGCGGCAAGGTTGCCATAGGGAGTCTCCGGAAGCGTTCGGCCTGGGGGCGGGACCGGCGTGCGGCGCGGGCGCGCCGGGCCCGCCATCGGCTCACTGGTTGAGGACTTCGTTCTTGGCGCGGTCCCGCGCCTTGCTCAGCTCCGCGTCGACGCCCTTGCTGTCGGAGAGGATCGCCGAGTGCGTCTCGTTGAGGAGGTTCTGCAGGCCGGCGGTGTGCTTCGACACGGGGTTCTCCGGCTTGATGGTGTGCTTGGAGTAGGCGAACTTCGACAGGTCGTCCTGCGGTACGCCGTTCAGCCCGAACAGCGACGCGGCGACCGCGTCGGTGACCTGGGCCGGGGTGATGCCGATCCCGGCCAGCGCCTTGCCGGCCTCCGGGCCGGCCGCGTACTTCAGGAAGTCCTTGGCCGCGGCGGTCTTGGACTTGCTGATCTTCGGGTTGATCCCCAGGCCGGTCGGGTCACCGAAGGTGACAGGTGTGGCGGACGTGCCGGTGGTGGACTTGTCGAACTGCGGCGCCGGGGCGATCCCCCACTGGAACGTGTCGGCGTCACCGCTCTGTCGCTGGTTGAGCAGCGTGGCCACGTACCAGGTGCCCATCAGCAGCATCGCCGACTGCTGCTTGCCGAACTGCGCCTGGTAGGTGAGCTTGTTGGTCTTCGCGGTGCCGAAGCTCGGCTGCGCGCCGGCCGCCTGCAGGTCGAGTGACCGCTCGTAGTACGGCTTCAGATAGCCGAAGTCCCCGGAGAGCAGGTCCGCGTTGGGGGTCTGGGCGAGCGCGAATCCCTGCACTGTCGACTGGAAGGTGTGCTGGTACGCGCCGGTCGCGTTCGAACCGGCCCCCTTCAGCCCGGTGTGCAGTCGCTTCGTCGCGTCGGTGTAGTCGTCCCAGGTCCAGCTGCCGTCCGGCGGCGCCACCTTCGCCTTCGCGAACAGGTCCTTGTTGTAGAACAGCACCCACGAGTCCTGCCGGTACGGCACCGCGTACGCCTTGCCATCGACCTGGTACGACGCGAGCGCCGGGCTCGAGCCGAGACCGGAGGTGGCGTCGGAGACGTCAAGCAGCTGACCACCGCTCTGGTACGTGTAGAAGTTCTTGAGGTTCTTCATGACGTAGACGTCCGGGGCGGTGCCGGCGGCCAGGTCCGTGATCATCTGGGTGTCGTAGTCGTTGCCTGGGGCGTACTCCTTGAGCTCCACAGTCACGTTCGGGTGGGTCGCCTTGAAGCCGTCGGCGAGCGTCTTGAACTCCGGCGTGGACGACAGGCTCCAGCCGGCCAGGCTGATCGTCACCGGGGCGTTGGGGTCGACTGGCTCGTCTCCGCCGCCGCAACCGGCGAGAACAAGCGTCAGGGCCGTCGCAGCGCTGATGACGGCCGGTATCGCACGCTTCATCCCTTTCTCCTTCAGGTCAAGGGGCCCGGACGGGCCCGCACTGCTACCAGGACGCCTGGGTGGGCCTGGCATGCTCGGTGTCCAGACGTGTCGCCGTGCTGATCCCGTCGGGCCAGTCGACCGCCAGGTGAAGGCCGTCGGCGTCCTCGTCGACCGCGACCTGGCATGCCTGCTCGGCCGTGGCCACCGGCACCCTGGACAACTCGGTGAAGGTGGCGGCCCACGCGCCCGGCCGGACGGGGTGGTCCAGCCAGGGCACGACCAGCCCGCCGGCCAGGGGCCCGCCGTGCGCAACGGCGGTCACGCCGGCCGTTCCGCCGCCGTGCAGGCTTTCGAGCCGGCTGGTCAGGTCGGCCCCGGTCACGACCGCCACACCGCCGCCGGCGGTGGCCGTCGCATTCCCGGCGATGGCCCAACCGCCGATCCGTAGCCTGAGCGCAGCCGCCTCGACGCCGTCGGCGAGGCCGTCGACACGGGTCAGACGTAGTTCCCAGGGGCCGCGGACCAGCGAGTAGACAGTGAGGTGCCCGGCCGGTCGGGACCTGCCCACCCGGCCGCCGCCGTGATCGCGCTGACCGGGATCCGGGTCGACCCAGTGGGCGAGGGCACGTGACCCGGCCACGCCCACGCCGTCGCTGCCGACGCGAACGGTCAGCAGGCGCATGCCGGCGCGGTGGGTGACCCGGCCCGCGTCGTCGACGAGAGTGACGGACTGGTCGAGCGGACCGTCCCAGCCGCTGTCGTCGAGGACCGGGGTGGTGGCGGTGGAGTAGCCCAGTCGGGCGTAGAGCGGGGAATCTGAGACGGTGGCACCCTCGACGGCGTGGTCGGTGCCGTGGTTGACGACGCGGACGATGCCGTCGGCACGGGTGCCAGAGATCAGCCAGCCTGGCGCGTGTATCGCCCGCACCGCGTCCCGCTCCTCGACCGGCAACGGCTCCTCGGGAGCCGTCCAGATCGGATGGTCGGCGGGTAGCGCGATGCCAAGCAGGCCCTTGCTGGCCCAGTACGGCGAGCCCGGCCCGGAGTACGACTGCGCGAGTCGCGGCCACGGCCCGTGCCAGCCGAGGGTGAGCAGGCCTCGTTGATCCAGGGCGCCGTTGGCCACGAAGTGACGCACGATGCGGGTGGCCGCACCGCGCAACCGGCCGAGGCTGACCGATGGCACACCGGCGATGGCGCCAACCCAGAACGGCGCCGCCGCGGCGAAGCGGTAGGTCAGGCTCCGCCCCTGAATCAACGGTGATCCGTCCGCGCCCACGAGCGCGACCGCGTCGCCCAGAAAGCGGTCGAGGCCGGCCAGGTCCCGCTCGCGGCGCTGCTCGGCCAGGTCAGCGGCGCCGGCCATCCGCGCCCACAGCGTCGGGTAGAGGTGCAGGGCCCAGCCCACGTAGTGGTCGTAGGCGCGGTCCGGCCCGTCGGACATCCAGCCGTCCCGGCGGGCGAAGCCGTCGTGCGAGCGCAGGTCCTCGGCCATCTCGTCGAGCGAGTGCGGCCCGCCCACCGAACGCAGAAACGTCTGTACGACCAGCCGGAACCAGACCCAGTTGATCCGTGGGTACGTGTCGTCGCCAACTGCCGGGCGCAGGTAGTCCACCACCCGCTGGCGCACCACGGATGGCAGTCGATCCCAGATCCACGGGCGGGTCATGTCCAGGACCAGTGCGATGGACGCGGCCTCCACCTTGGCCTGGGGGTGCTCGTCCAAGCGCACCCAACGGTCCGCGGAGCTTGGGTCGGTGCCGGCGGTGATGCCTGCCGCGTACCGGTCCACGAGCTCGTCCACGCCCACCCCTCGGGCACCCGCGATGCGGAACCCGGCCAGCAGGAAGGTGCGGGCGAAACCCTCCAGTCCGTCGACGGCCCGCCCGTAGCCGCCCTCCGGCCCGGGGAAGGTGACGAGGGCGTGCCCGGGAGACGCGAACGGTCGGGCGGCGGCGAGGATCCGGTCGGCGAGGGCCAACCAGTCATCGCGGCTCCAGGTCGCGGCGGTAGCGACATCCGAGTCCGTCGCCGGTGCCACCCGGCCGGTCGTCCTGAACGTCATCCGTGGTCCTGTCGCATCGATCCGTCTCCGTCGACTGTGGCGAGCGGGGCGTTGCCCATGAATGTGACGTGCAGGCATCCGCAGGGTTTCCGAAGTAAAACGCTCACAAAGGAGCAAGTCAATGCCGTTCCCAAACCGATGTGAACACACTCGATCAAGAAGGGGCACAACACCGCCGTGACGCGCCAAGTGCTCTGATACGCTCACAATCGTTCATAGCCGCTCCACTGCCGAAGGAGTCATGACCGACCCGGCGGAGCACGACTCCTATGCTCATCGTCGGATGGGGGAGATCAGCCGATCCGGCTCGCGATCGACGCCACCGCGTTCGGCCGGGCCGGCGAGGTCGTCCGCACCCTGCAAGAGTTTCCGCCGCACGAAGCGTTCCTCGGAGGTCCCCCATGACCAAGGACAGCCCCGTCGTCGCCACGGCGGAGGCCCCCCGAGGGCCGCTTCAGGTCGCCCGCCGCCAGCAACTGTTGGCAGCCCTGCAACGCGACGGCTCGATGCGCATCTCTGACCTGTCCCATGTGCTGGGTGCCGCGCCGGTCACCATCCGGCGCGACATCGCGGAACTCGCCGCCGAAGGGTTGGTTCGCCGGGTCCACGGTGGGGTCGCCCTGATCCTGCCGGACGACGTCCCGGCAGCCGACGAGCCACCCGCCGCTGGTCGGGACCCGCTGGTCGGGCGGGCCCTCGGCATGCTCGTGCCCTCCTTGGACTACTACTGGCCGGACGTGGCGCGCGGCGTCGAGGGGGCCGCCCGCGAGCTGGACATGCGTGTGGTTCTGCGCGGCTCCTCCTACGACAGTGAGGACGACCAGCCGCAACTGGCCCGCATGGTGGGGCGGATGGGCGTCGACGCGCTGATCATCGCGCCGAGCATGGACACACCGACCGCCGAGCGCACCGTCGAGTGGCTCGACCAGGTCGGCGTTCCGGTCGTCCTGCTGGAACGCACCGCCACGGTAGGCAGCCACCACGCTGTCATGGAGTCGGTGGTCACCGACCACGCGCTCGGTGCGGCCATGGCGGTACGCCACCTCACCTCGCTCGGACACCGCAAGGTCGGCCTGGTGCTCGACGCCAACAGCCCCACCAGCCAGCACGTACGGCGCGGCTGGCTCGACGCCACCTCCGAGTGCGGCCTCGACTCGGACGCGACGGTCGTGGCTGTGGTGCCCGACGCGCGGTCGCCCGAGCGGGACAGCGTGCTCAACGGCATCCTTGACCAGTGCCAGGCGACCGGGACGACGGCGCTGCTGGTGCACGCCGACGCCGAGGCGATCGCGCTGGTGCAGCACTGCGAGGAACGGCACCTGTCCGTACCCGGCGACCTTTCCATAGTGGCGTACGACGACGAGGTCGCCGGGCTCTTCAGCCCGCCGCTGACAGCGGTCCGACCGCCGCGACGCTCGATCGGACGAGCCGCCGTGCGTCTCGTCGCCGACCGGCTCGCCGACCCCGACCGCCCCACCCACCGGGTCGTCATCAGCCCGTCGCTGCGGATCCGGGAGTCGACCGCGCCGCCACCCGCGTAGGCGGCCTTTCCCGTTCCGGGACGTTCGCCGATCAGGGACCAGCCGGGCGGCGGCCGCCGACCTCCAGGTCAGACGTAGTGCTGCCGCCATCCTGCCGGCGAGCGCGCATCCAGCGGATGCGGCTACGTGAGCGCGTCGCTACCATGGGTCAGCAACCCAGAGGGAAGGGGTCGTGCCCGCGTGCGAAGTCCCGTCAGCGGAACCGCGTCGGCGTCTGCGCCGGACCGGTCCGCGCCGCTTGCGGCCGGCCGGTTGCGCATGCTCGCCCGGCGGTTGGCGCTGATCGCGGCCGCCGTCGGGGCCGGTTTCGTCGTGGCCACCCTGTTTCAGGGGCCGGCCGCCGCCGACGGGATGCGTAGCGGGTCCGGCGACGAGCCCCATCGCAGGATCGGCGGTCTGGTCGGGTCGGTCGCGCGGCTGACTGTCGCCGAGCGCCCCAACCAGGACCGTCAACGGGCCCCGGCCGCCGACGACCGCCGCCAGGACAGGCCCCGTGCCCCGCTGGCAGTACCCACCGACTCGGTGGCCGCCCCCCGCGAGGATCCCCCCTCGACGGAGCCCCGACGGTCGGCGGGTGCGTCGAGGCTCGGCGCACCCGTCTCAGCCGGCACGCCGGAGCGCGAAAGACTCCGACCGGCCTCCGTGACCCGCGCCGCTCATCGTTCGGCTCACCGGGTGGACCTGTCGCGGCCGGCCGCCGATCCGCCGCGACGGCCGACCACCGCCACCCCCGATCCGTCGGCGGTGCGGACGGCGCCCGGTCCGCCCGTGGTCGGCTTGGTCACCGCTCCCCTGCCGTACGTCGTCGACATCGTGCGCACGGTGCCGATCAGGCCCGTCGTCATGGCGCTCCTCCGTGTCGTCGATGCCGTTCTACCGCCGGTTCCCGGCCCGGTGATCGTTCCGGCGGCGACACCCGCACTGCCCGTTCCCCCGGTGCTCGGGCCAGCCGCCCCGCCGGTGACCCAGCCGGCTCCCGTACTGACAGCTCCGACGTCACCGGTGGTTCCGGCAGTGGCATCCGTACGCGCCACGGCGCCGCCGACCCCGGCCGCGCCACCGCCGAATTCCGCCGACGGCCCCGCGCGTGCCGCGGCCCCGACGGGGCACCTCGCCGCACGCCCGGTACCGGTGGCCGCGAGGGGTGTGTTTCCTGGCCAGCCCGTCGCACCCACCGACCAGGACGCCGTTCGTGTCGACAATGGACCGACTCCCGGGTCAGGGCTGGTCCGACCGCTGGACCGGCAGTCGCACCTCGGCGCCGGGCCACGCTGCGATCTCGTGCCACCTCTGGTCGAGAGCCGAACCCCGTCCGCGATCGCCCGCCCAGGCTGAGGCGGGTCGACCGACCCCGGTGGCTGGCCCGAGCGGCCAGCCTGTTCACCCGCTGGTCGGTCGATCAGTGCCCGCGCCCGTCCGCCGCGACGGTGCCGCGGGCCGATGCCCACCCGTCTGTAGCGCACGATCGCCCTGACCAACCCGTGGATGTTCCGGGATCGGTGGCCGTCGTGACGCGTACCGGAGATCGGAGAAAACGTGGTGATCCACGTTGTCGTCGCCGAGGACATGGGTTTGCTGCGCGGGGCGCTCTGCGCCGCGCTGTCACGCGAGGAGGACATGGAGGTGGTCGCCGACGTCGAGGGTGTCGGTGAGCTGTTGACTGTGGTCCGGCGGTGCCGACCGCAGGTGGTGGTGCTGGCACTGACACCGGAGCTGCCCGACCCGGTGGCGGTGGTCGCCCGGATCGACGACGAGGCGCCGCACGCCGCCGTGCTGGCGATGAGCCCTCGGTGGAGCCCGGCACTGGTGGAGGCGGCGCTGGCAGCCGGCGCGCGCGGCCTTCTCGGGAAGGACAGCTCGCTGGCCGAGTTGGTGCGGGCGATCCGCGCGCTCGCGGCCGGGGAGCGGGCGATCGACCCGGCTGCGGCGATCGCGGTGCTGAGCCCTCCGGAGACGCCGTTGACGCCTCGGGAGATGGACGTGCTGCGGATGGCGGCCGAGGGCCTACCCCTGAAGGAGATCGCCGTACGCCTCTACCTGGCACACGGGACGGTGCGCAATCACCTGTCGGTGATTCTGCGCAAGACCGGGGCCCGCAACCGACTGGAGGCGGTGTCGCGCGCGCGGCGTAACGGCTGGCTGTGACAGTTCGGGGGCGGGTCCGGAGTTTCCGGGCCCGCCCCGTCGCCGTGCGGCCCCACCGGTTGCGTGTTTGAATGTTGACGTTGTGTGATCGCCATCGCAGTGCGGGAAGGTTCATCGTGATCCGTACCCTGCTCGCCTTGGACGGTGCCCTGGTCCTGGGCGCGCTGTCGTTGGTCCTCGCCGCCGAGGACGACATCCGTGTCGTGGCGGAGGTGGATTGCGGCGACGCGGTCTCCGCTGCCGTCCGCGCCCAACGCCCCGACGTGGTGGTGGCCGACCTCGACTTCGTCGAGGGAGTCGATCCCGACCGTCTCGACCGGTGTCCCGTCCTGGTGTTGGCCCACCCACGTCGGGCCCGGCGGCTGCGAGGCATGTTGTGCCCGACGAGGGCTGTCGGCATCCTGCGCAGTGACGCCGCGCCCCAACGGGTCATCGACGGGATCCGGCGGCTCGCCCGCCGGGAGCCCGTGCTCGACGCGGATCTCGTCGTCGCGGCGCTGCGCTCGGACGGCCCACTGACCAGCCGTGAGACGGAGGTGTTGCGGCTGACGGCCGCGGGCGCGCCGGTCGCGGAGGTGGCGGTGTCGCTCGGGCTCACCCGTGGGACCGTCCGCAACCATCTCGGTCGGATCGCCCGCAAGGTCGGCGCGCGTACCCGGGTGGAGGCAGTGCGGATGGCCGGCGAGGCGGGCTGGATCTGACCGGATGCGCGGGGTTCAGCCCTGCCGCGCCGGCGCCGCCGGGGACGGCACCGCCGAGTCGTCCCAGCAGCCGACGAGCACCCCGTAGGTGGCCGAGCGGGCCATCAACTGGTCGTGCGTCCCCACCACGGGCTCGTCGCCGTCGAGGACCAGCACCCGTCCGGCCCGCAGCGCGGAACTGATCCGGTGCGCGATCACCACGAGGGTGCCGGGCCGCCGGGCGAAGGCCGTCTCGACCGTCGCTTCCAACACCGGGTCCAGGTGGCAGGTCGCCTCGTCGAGGACCACCAGCGGAGCGGGCGCCAGCCAGGCCCGGACCGCCGCGATGAGCTGCCGCTCGCCGGCGGAGAGCAGGGCCGGTGCGACAGGCGCCCCCAGGCCACCCAGGCGGGTCGCCAGGGGACGCGCGCCGAGCGCGTCGAGGGCGCCCTCCAGCGTGTGATCGTCGGCGTCCGGCCGGAGGTAGCGGAGGTTGTCGGCGAGGCTGGCGGTGAAGACGTACGCCTCCTGGGGGACCAGCACTCGCATCCGGGCGAGAACGGCCGGCTCGATCTCGGCGACCCTCGTGCCGGCCAGGTGGACGGTGCCTGCCTGCGGGGGCACCACACCAGCCATCAGGGCGGCCAGTGTGGATTTGCCCGCACCGCTCGGGCCCACCACGGCGAGATGGTCCCGGTCGGCCAGTGTCAGCGAGAAGTTCCGCAGGACGGGCCGGGCGCGCGGGCCGTACCCGAAGGTCACTCCCCGGACCTCGAGGGCTGGCGGGCGACCGGCAGGACCGACGGGTGGTCCGGGGCGGGGCATCCGGGCGGCGAGGGCCGGTGGGCGCTGGTCGTCGGAGCCCGGATAGGCGCGCAGGATGTTCTCCAGGGTGACGGCGTAGCGGAGCCCGCCGCCGCCGAGGCCCTGCACCAGTGTGTGCAGGGCGGGTTGCAGCCCGGTGGAGACGTAGATCAGCGCGCCCAGCACCGCGCCGGCCGTGAGACCACGCTCGACCAACCACGGGGCGGTCACCATCAGCAGCAGCAGTGGCAGCCAGCCGCCGATACCGAGGCTGAGGCTGCGGATCGCCGCCATCCGGGCGAGCATACGTTCGGCGGCCGCCTGCGCCGACACCCAGCCGGCCACCTCCTCCGACACGCGGGTCTGGGCGCCGCAGGCCAGCACGTCGCGATGACCGGCCAGCGCTGTCGCCGCCGACTGGCCGAGCTGCTCACCGGCCCGGACGTAGGCGCGCTGGTGCGTGACCATCGCCGGCAGCGCGGCGAGGAACACGACCAGGCCGGCGACCAGCGGAGCGACCGCCAGCGCCGCCACCACCGGCGCGAGGGCGAGCAGGCCGAGCACTGCCGCGCCAGCGGAGAAGAGGAAACCGCGGGTCACCATCAGCAGACCGGCGAAGGTGTCGCGGACGATCTCCATCTGATGGGTCAACCGGGTAACGGCGGCGCTGTCCGGACGGCCACCCGCCCTGGTGGCGTCACGTAGCGCGCCCCGGATCACCTGGGCGGCCACCTCGTCGCGGAACGGCTCGACCACGGCGCCGAGGCTCCGGTACGTCCGACCGGTGGCCGCCGCGCCGACCAGTACGGCCACGGCGAGGACCCCCAACCAGGCCAGGCCGTTGAGCAGACGTCCGGCCAGGAAGCCCTCGTCGACGGCGCGGGCGACCAGGTAGCCGGCGAGCAGCGCGGGCAGCGACTCGACGAGCGACCAACCGCCGAGCCCGGCGAGTTCTCGCCGCCGGGCCCGCAGCGCCCGCCAGGTCACCCGGCGTACGCCGGGACCGTTCACGACCCACCGCCGGCCGGCTGGAAGACGGCACGGTAGTCCGGGTCGGCCCATAGTTGCCGGTGCGGTGCCAGGTCGCGCAGCCGACCGCCGTCCAGCCAGGCGACGAGGTCGGCCGCCGCGGCCGCCGCGGTCCGGTGGGTGACCACCAGTCGGGTACGCCCCCCGGCGCGCCCGAGAACCGCCTCGGTGATCCGGTGTTCGGTAGCGGTGTCGAGGCTGGACGTCGCGTCGTCCAGGATGAGCAGCCGTTCGGCGGCGAACGCGCGGGCCAGGCCGAGACGTTGGGTCTCGCCCCCGGACAGCGGTGTGTCCACCAGCGGGGTGCGGTAACCGCCGGGCAGACGCTCGATCACGTCGGCGACCGCCGCCATCCGGGCCGCCCGCAGAACCGCCGGTGTGGCTGGGCTCCGATCGGCCGGCGGCGCCGCCGAGTCGACCGGCAGCGCCAAGCCGATCGCGTCGTGGACTGTCGCGCCGATCAGCACCGGCCGGTCGAAGGCGTAGCCGACGGCCCGGCGCAGCGCCGTCGGGTCGAGGTCCCGCAGCGGCACCCCGTCCAGTCGCACCTCGCCGCCGTCGGGGTCGTACAGCCGTCCCGCCACGGCCGCCAGGGTCGACTTGCCGGCACCGGACGCTCCGACGACGGCCACTGTCGCGCCGGCCGGCACGTCCAGGTCGACGCCGTCCAGGATGGGCCGGCCGTCGTCGGCGTGCACGCACACCCCGCGCAGTCGCAGGGCGCCGCCGCCGGGTGGAAGGGACCGGTCGCCCGCCGACGTGGCGGGCTGCGTCAGCAGCTCGGCGACCCGGTGTGCTCCCGCGCGGCTGCGGACCAGGTGGTTCAGTGTGGCGAGCACCGCGCCGAGCCCGGCGCCGATGGCCGCGTACCGGACCGCGGCGACCAGTTCACCCGGCGTGAGCCAGCCTGCGGTCAGGGCGTACCCGCCGACCGCGACGACGCTCAGGTTCAGCAGCGGCGCCACGGCCGAGGTGCGCGCACTCGCCCGGGCCAGCAGTCCCCAGGTGCGCCGGCCGTGCCGGTCCAGCTCCGGTAGGGCCGCCAGCACCCGGGCCTCCTCGCGGCGGGTGGTGCCGGCGGCGGCGATGGTCCGGGCGCCGGTCAGCGACTCCAGCAATCGGCCGGCGATGGCGCCGAGCACCCGTTGGTACGCGGCGGTCGCTGTCGAGGCGTCGGCCACGAAGGCGCGCATGAGGACGGCGAGCAGGCCGAGACCGGCGAGCAGCGTAACCCCGAGGACCGGTTCCATGATGGTGAGCGCGACGACGCTGCCGAGCGGCGGAAGCACCGCCACGATGGCCAGGACCACGGCATTGCCGGCCTGTCCCGCGTCGGCGGCCTGGCCGACCAGCCGGCCGACGAGGTCACCGACCGGATGCCGGCGGGTGGCGCGGACGTCCAGGGCGAACAGGTGACGCAGTAGCCGCCGACGCAGCCCGGCGGTGGCACGCGCCGCGCCGAACCCACTGGCCAGGTCCGTCAGGGTGTCGACGCCGATGAGAACGACGACCAGGGTGCCGGCGGACACCGCCCACCAGCCGGAGCCGCCGGCGAGGGCGGCGTCGACGGCGCGGCCCAGGGCCGCGGGGAGCAACAGTTCGGCGGCCGCGCCGAGCAGCGCGACCGCCGCAAGTCCGGCGGTCCAGCCGCCGCCCGCCAGGACCGTCTGCCGCAGCAGCCTGTCCCCCACGGCGAACGTCGGCATCGGTCCTCCCGTTGGTACGCGGGTGCCCTGGGTGGGCACGTCTACCCACCCAGGGCCCCACGTGTGATGGATCAGTTGCAGGTCGTGACGGAGAGCGAGCTGTCGCCGCAGAGCAGCAGGCTCGCCCGGCTGCCGCCACCGGTGCGGTCGGCCGGAGCCATCTCCAGGCCCTGGAGGTCCAGAAGTGCCATGTCGTTCACCTCCCTTCCTTCCGTTCGCCGATCAGGTCGCCCCCGCTGTCGCGGGGGAGTCTGTTCGCGCCCGGCAGGGGCGCGAGGAAGGGCAGCGCCGGCGGCTGGTCGTGCTCCGCGCTGGCCAGCGCGTACAGCACGCCGGCGGTGCCGGTGCCGAAGTCCATGGAGAGCCGCAGCAACTGCTCACCGGGGAAGGCGGTCCCCTCCCGGTACGGCAGCGCGTGCCAGGCCAGCCGATCCACCTGCGCGCGGAGTTCACGACGGTCGGCGTCGTCGGTCGAGGCGGCGAGGTAGGCGATGATGCCGGCCCGGCCGGCGAAGAGCCCGGACTGTGCGTAGAACGGTGACCGGGCGGCACGGCGTACCCCCGCGCTCGCCTCGGCGAACCGGTCGTCGGCCCGGTGGCGCAGGTACTCATCGAGGACCAGCCCGATCCCGACACTGCCGTGCGCCAGGTAGGGCATGGTGCGCCAGCCCTCATTGACCTCCAGCGCACCGTCCGGGCGTAGCACACACCGGCGCAGATCCTGGCGCAGCGCCGTGGCGGCGTGCCCCAGCAGCTCGTCGTCGCCGCTGAGCTCGTAGAGCCGCACCAGCATCAGCGCCGGTCCGGTCCGGCCGCGCAACAGCCCTGCGTACGGGTTACGTCCGCCGCTGACGTCCGGGCCCGGGTCGTCGGCCAACTGGCCGATCACCCGCTCGGCGGCCCGCCACGCGGCGTCGCGCAACGACACCTCCCCGGTACGCGCGGCCATCTCGGCCAGGTTGAGCGCGATCCCGGACAGTCCGCTGGCCAGGCTGTGGTCGAGCCCGTCCAGAGGTTCCCGCAGGCAGATGTCGAGAACGTCCAGCGCGTCCTGCCGGCGTCCGAGGTGGACGAGCGCGTACGCGACGCCGTGCAGCCCGTCGTAGAAGCCGCAGCGAGTGCCGGACGGGGGCGCTGTCGCCCGCCGCACCAACCAGTCTTCGTGCTCGGGCCACCGTCCGGCACCGCTCCTGTCGAGCGCGTACAGCACTCCCGCCGCCCCGTGGGCGAGGTTGAGGCCGCCGCTGCGGAACTGCTCGATGTCACCGGGGAAGAGCCGGTCGTCGCGCTCGGGGGTGGCGCTGGCCACGATCGCCGTCGTCAGCCGGTCCCGCATGGTGCGCCAGTCGTCGGCGTCGAGATCCCCTCGCGGTTCGGCGGTGAGGCGCGGCTCACCGGTGATTTCCTCGACCGCCGGGTCGAGGAAGGACCTCGGCACCGGGAAGTTCGCGGCGATGATGTCGGCCAGGTGGGTCACCTTCGCCGGGGCGAGCCGGACCAGCTGGGTCAGTGGCAGGAACAGCGCCAACCGCAGGCACGCCAGGGCGTACCGGTCGACAGCCGGCCCGCTGCGGTCCCTCGGTGCCGCGAAGCCCTGGTTACGCAGCCCGGGTCGGCGGTGCCCGGCGATCGGGGCGGCCACCTCGAAGTCGACAAGGGCCACCCGGTCGTCCGGCCGGATCATGATGTTGAACAGGTGCAGGTCCCCGTAGACCAGGCCGCGCTCGTGGATCGCCGCTACGACGGCTTCGACCTGCTCGTAGGTCTGGCGGGCCCACCGGGTGTACGCCGCCCGATCGCCGTCGGTCGCGTCGGCGTCGATCAGCGGGTACCTGTCGACAAGCACCTTGTTCAGCGGTCGGCCCTCGATGAACTCCAGCGCGAGGAACCGGTGCTCGCCGAGGGCGAACTCGTCGTGCACCCGAGGCACCTGGGGCAGGTCGGCGAGTTGCCGCAGGGCCTGCGCCTCGCGGGCCAGCCGGGCGACGGCGTCGGTGCCGTCGGCGTCCAGGCCGGCGTGCGGTCGGGCCTCCTTCAGCACCACAGCGGTGTCGGTACGCAGGTCCCTGCCCACGTACAGGCCGCCGCCGTTCGAGAAGTGGATCACCCGCTCGATCCGGTACGGCACCTGGTCCGTGCTGGTGCCGCTGCGGGCGGCCAGGTGCGGGCCGAGGAAGTCGGGCACTGTGACCCAGGACGGTACGTGAAAGACGGGCTCCCGCCGGTCCGGCACCAACGTGCCGGAGTCGTCCTCGATCGCCGGCACCACCTGGCCGTCGGGCGAGTGGCAGTAGCGGGCGGCGAAACCGCCGTAGCGCACGTGCACCGGGCCGGCGCCGTAGCGGAGGTCACTGAGGATGTACGGCCCGGTCTCGCCGGTGAGCAGTTCGTCGAGTTCCTTGCAGGCCAGCTCCAGCTCCGCGTCGTCGCACGGATAGACGGTGATGAACTTGCCGCTGGCGGCCCGGGCGGCGTACTTGGAATTGCGCAGCAGCAGCGTGCGCGGCCCGCGCAGGAACTTGAAGGACAGGCCACGGGGGACGCAGTAGTTCCAGACCGCGTCCAGCACCCGTTCGGCGTTCGCCAGACCCGCCGACACATGAATCTTCCAGCCCTGCTGCGGCAGCGAGCCGCCGTCGGGCGCGTAGATCAGCCAGTCGTCGAGCGGCTCGCGGCGCCAGCCGTTCGGCGTCGGCCGTTCGGCGGCCGGGAAGACGGGCTGTGCGACGGCGCTGCCGAGCGAGTCGTAGAACAGCGGATCCGCGGCGCAGTAGCTGTCGTAGCGTTCGTCCACCGTCTCGCCGCCCCTCGAACTCGGCCGGCTGGTGTTCCGGCGTTGAATCGAGTCTCATCGACGGGACGAGTGGGCTCCAGTGCGCTTAGTCACGACGTTCGATGCGGGCTGCACAGGTACTCATGACATTAGTCAGGTCCGCGCGCCGTAGACGGCGGCGCCCATGGGCTTGTCGACGTCGAGGTCCGTTACCGCGGCGACCCGGGCGATCATCATGTACTGCCCGATCACCATCAGGAGTTCGACCACCTCGCGCGGGGAGAGCAGCCCGGTGAGTGCGGCGGTGGTGTCGTCGGGCGGGCGGACGTCGCGGACGACCTCGGTGGTGAAACGCAGGACGATCCGCTGGTCTGCGGTGAAACAGTCGTCCCCGATCTCGTTGCGCCCGAGCGCGTGGATCATCTCGTCCGTGGCGCCGGCGGAGCGGGCGATGGGCTCGTGCTGAGCCCACTCGTATGTGACGTCGCTCAACTGGGCGACTCGCAGGATCGCGATCTCGCGGAGCAGTGGGTCGAGGGCAAGGTCCTTGAGCAGCGTGCCGCCCCAGCGCATCCAGTCCGGAAACGCGGTCTCGGCGTGGGCCATGACGCGGAAGAAGCTCAGGGGACGCGCGGCCTGCAAAGCGTCGCGGACCGGTGGCGGGGCCTCGGCCGGGTTCACATATGGCAGGCGACTCATGGTTCCCCTTAGAAGCGGCAAATCGGGTGTCACGGACCATATCCGATCCTGGTTGCGCTCGCGGCGGATCCCGTTCGGGGAGACCGGCGGCGGTGTGCCGATGAGCATTCGTGCGCGACGAAGGCGCGGGTGACCTGGGCAAATCCACGCTGATGCTCGTCGATGTTGCCAGAGCCGGCCCAGACGTGTTGGAATGGCTGATATCGCCGCAGCGCGGGGGCAACCGCGCTGGGAACGGCCAGCACGGGAGCATCGCAGCGCCGGCAGCGCGCCGCCTTGGCGGGCGCTCGCCTGGCGGATCGCCGGGCCATCTCTACGACGGCGGGGCACCTTGCCGGGCAATCATCCTCGCCCGCCGTCGGTAACCCCCGGCACGTGTCCCCCAACGGCTGACGCGCTCGACGCCCGACCCGACGGGGAGCGTCCGATTCGGCCTGCCAGCACCAGCACCGGCGACGAGGTGAGAAGCAATCATGATTTCCCGAGAGAACTTCGCGGGTTGGTACCGAAACCGCTTCGTGTGGGTGGCGGTGATCCTGCTGGTGGTATCGGCCGGCGCGGTCGTACTGGTCAACCGGGCCGATTCGGAGGCGAAGCCGGCGGATCTGCAGTCGCAGATCATCGCCCGGATGCGTACCACGCTCGAACAGGCGGACCCGGGGCAGCACAACCACGCCGGACACGGCGCCCAGCAGGCGGCCACCACGGAGAAGCCGGCGGTGATCTGCGGGGTCCGCGTCTACGGCTACGAGCCGACCGAGGCCGCCGCGCTCGCCGACGTGCAGACGGTCTACGGCTTCCACCTCTGCGGGGTCGCCGAACAGAAGCGCCCCTGGGATGTGGCTGTCAAACTGGCCGGCCCCGTGATCATGGACATGTCCACCCAGCCTCCGGGCATCCAGGTGGTCGAGGCGACCGCCGAGGTCATGTTCACCGACCGGGTGCGGCAGATGCTCCCGCCCAAGTACGCGGATCTGGCGCTCAAGGAGGCGCTGTCCGAGTCGGAGATGGCCGACCAGCGCCGCCGATACGACGCCGCAGCCGGCCTGTGACCGCGCCAGGCGAACGGTGGCGCGGTCGTTACCCGCACCCGGATCCGAACCGGGCGGCTGCGGACACCCCGGTCAGCTCGATCCACATCCGACCATAGATAGATAACGGTTGATATTTAAGTCGTGAGATGCAACAGTTGGCTTGGGAGCGTTCCCATACCGATAAGTAGTCCCGAAGAGCGGAGGATGAACAGTGCGTTCACTCAAGTCCGATCGATCCGGCGGACGATCCCGGTCACCAGTCCGTCGGTCGCTGCGAGCATTCGTCATGGTGTTCGCCATCGTGGCCGGCATGCTGCCCTTCACCGGGGCAGCCCAGGCCCACGGCACGATCATCAACCCGATGAGTCGCGCCTACCAATGCTGGAAGGCGTGGGGCAACCAGCACATGAACCCCGCCATGCAGCAGCAGGACCCCATGTGTTGGCGGGCGTTCCAGGCCAACCCCGACACCATGTGGAACTGGATGAGCCAGCTGCGCGACGGCCTCGGCGGCCAGTACCAGGCCCGCACCCCGGACGGCCAACTGTGCAGCAACGCCCTGTCCAGGAACGACAGCGTGAACCAGCCCGGGGCGTGGAAGACGACCACCGTCAGCCGCAACCTGACGGTCCAGCTGTACGACCAGGCCAGCCACGGCGCTGACTACTTCCAGGTCTACGTCACCAAGCAGGGGTTCAACCCGTCCACCCAGAAGCTCGGATGGGGCAACCTCGACCTGATCACGACGACCGGGCGCTACGCGCCGGCGCAGAACATCTCGTTCAACGTCTCGCTCCCGTCGCGCAGCGGAAACCACATCCTGTTCGTGCTCTGGAGGGCGTCGCACCTCGACCAGACCTACATGTGGTGCAGCGACATCAACGTCACCTGATCGGCGGCACCAACAGCTACAGAACTATTCCGGCTCAGGGCGTCAACGCCCTGAGCCGGATTGGTTGTCTCAGGTGGAGGTCACGCGTCGGCTTCGAGAGCGAAGGTGTTGCCGTCCGGGTCCTGGAACCAGGCGATACGTCCGCCTCCGGCCCGCGCGGTAATCCCCTTGTCGTCGTGCTCGAACTGCTCGTAGCGAACGAACTCGACGCCGGACGAGGTGAGTTCGTCGACGATCTGGTCCATGTCGTCGACGTACCACGTCGCCACCGTCGCCGAGGTCTGCCCGGCAGTGACCGACTGGTACACGTTCAGCGCCGGCCCGCCACCGGAGCCATAGACGCGGCTACCGTCGGCGATGGTGGCGCTGGGGCCGGACCGCAACGCGCGCAGGCCCAGCGCGCCTTCGTAGAAGGCCACGGCCGTCTGAATGTCGGACACGGCGACAGAGGCTCTGAGGTGGTACGTACTCAAGGGCATGAACCACTCTGGCAGGTGCTCGACGAATCGGGGCGTCGAATCGGAGACCGTCAGGTCCGCGCCCTGCGGGCAACGCGGCAGAGCACCTGGGCAGTGGTTGTCAGCGACGACGGCTCTCGCCACCGCCCACCCGGGCGATGCCGACCGGGCCGTGCCACAGGCCGGGGATTCGCTGTTTCGGGGTGCGGTTGATCGCCGCACCCGACCACAGTGTGCAGAAGGTGCGAAAGTTGAAGGAAAGGCCGAATCCCGACAGATGCTTCGGATCGCCTCTACATAGGCTCTGAGCAGGGAATTCATCCCTGCACCGTCGCCAGAAACGGCGTCGGATTCCGCCGAGGAGTCCGTCGGTGCATCTGATCAAGGAAGTGCCTCTCATGCACCGTACGCTTCGCCGAGGGCTGCTCGTAGCCGCCACGATGATGGTCGCCAGCATCGGAATCACCGCGACGCCAGTAACCGCCGCCCCACCAAGCCACAGCACAGCAGCGAGCCTCCCGGCGCGCGGCCTGCCCTCGTTGGGCAATGGGACCTGCACCCTGCTGTGGGACCTGCTGAACGCCGGAGGCCGCAACGGGCTCATCGCCATCGGTCTCACCGCCAACCAGCAGCTGATCAAGTTCGCCGCCAACCGCCCCGCCCTCGCCTGCACCATCGGCACAGTCGACCTGCCCGGCAGCGAAGCGCTCATCGGCATCGACTTTCGCGTCCAGGACGGACGTCTCTACGGCGTCGGCAACAACGGCGGCGTCTACGCGCTGAACACGCGCACCGCGGCGGCCACGACGATCAGCCAACTGACCGTCGCGCTCAACGGCACGTCGTTCGGCGTCGATTTCAACCCCGCCGCCGACCGACTCCGCATCATCAGCGACACCGGCCAGAACCTGCGCCACAACATCAACCCCGGCGGCACGACACTTGTCGACGGCTCGCTCACCTACCCGCCCAGCACCGCCGCCGTCGGTGTCACCGCCGCGGCGTACACCAACAACGACCTCAACCCCGCCACCGCGACCACACTGTTCGACATCGACACCACACTCGACCAGGTTGCCCTGCAATCTCCCGCCAACTCCGGGCAACTGGTGGCCACCGGCGCACTCGGGGTCAACGCGACCCTCCAAGCTGGCTTCGACATCCACAGCCCGCTGAGTGGAGACCGCGCCGTGGGGAACAACGCCTGGGCCGTCCTCAACGGCATCGCCGGCTCCCGGCTGTACCGGGTCGACCTGCTCACCGGTGCGGCTCAGACGACCGGCGTGTTCAACGGGCACGTGGTTCTCGATCTCGCCCTGCTCCTGCGGCAGTGACCGGCCACCGCCGCGTCAGTCGAGGCGGATGCTTGCGAGGGCCAGTCGTTGGAAGGGCTCGGTCTCGTTCCACCGGCTGTCCCGTGTGATCCAGGACAGGCTGTAAGCGCGGGCCCTGCTGTCGTTGACCAGCAGCCGGCGGGCGTGCAGCCGCACCCCGCCGGCCTGGTCGCAGGTGTACTCCCACTCCGCCGCGCCACCGGGGCGGATGACCGGCCCGATGCTGATCTTCTGGTAGCCGGCCAGCGCCCCGGTGGTCAGCGCGTCGCGCTCGGCGGCCTCCCACCGCCTCGACGGTACGGAGGAAGCCGCGGCGGCGGGGTCGACGGCGATGACCCGCACCTCGGCGGGGTCGCGGAAGCACACCAGTGCGCCCTCGGTGTGCCGGGTCCATCTCTCGGGCACCGCCAGCAGAAACCCGGCGGGGTCCTGGTGCCACGCCCACCCGTTCGGCAGGGCGTACGGCAGCGGCGCGTCGGCCTCCCGCAGAGGCTCGGCCTCGCTGAAGGCGGCATCGTCAAGGCAGGGGTGGGCCGGCGGTGCCGTCGCGGTCGACTCCACCACGCCGGCGGCCGCACCGCCTGGTTCGGCCGCCGCAGTGCTGTCCTGGCCGCGCCAACCGCCGATCACGACGCCGGTTGCCGTGACGACGACGGCCACGACCCCCAGCAGGCCCACCACGGCGCCAGCGAACGCCCAGCCGGTCGTCCGATCGCGGGTAATGGGTGCCAGGACCGGAATAACCATAGTGGTGATCGCGTCCGCGGCGATCGGATGCGTCGGCGTGACGGCCCGGGGTCGACGGCGCGAGGTGGCGCGCACACGAGGCCAGCGGCGCGCTCGCGGCACCGGCACGGGCGTCGCAGCGGCCACCTGCTCCAGTTGGTCGCGGGCCTCCTGCGCGGAGAGACGTTGGCGGGGGTTGCGCAGCAGGAGACCGGTGATCGCGGGTTCGAGCGGCGCGACGGTCATCCGGTCCGGCGTCTCGGTGGCCAGGGCGGCGAGCATGGCCAGTGTCGACGGCCGGCTCCAGGGCGGGCGGCCCTCGGCGGCCAGGTAGAGCGTCGCGCCGAGGGCCCACAGGTCGGTGGCGGGCGTGGCCCTGCCGTCGCGGGCCCGCTCCGGCGCGGTGTAGTGGACCGTCGACAGGCTCGCCGTGGTGACGGTCGCCGGATCCCGGGTGTCGAAGATCGACAGACCGAATCCGCCGAGCACGACCCGCCCATCGTCGGCAAGCAGCACGTTGTGCGGCCGGACCTCCCGATGCGTCACGCCCCTCGCGTGGGCGGCACTCAGTGCGGCGATCAGGTGCAGGCCGACGCGCGCCACCTCGGCCGGTGCCAGCGGACCATCGGTGGCAACCACCTCGGACAGGGACCGGGAGGGCACGTGCTCCATGACGAGCCACAGATATCCGTCGGTGCTCAGCACGTCCCACACCCCGAGCACGCCTGGATGATCCAGACCGGCCAGGCCGCGCGCCTCTGCGAGCGTGCCGTTCCGCAGCCGGGACCGCTCGGCGTCGCTCACCCATCCCGGCAGGGCGATCTGCTGGAGCGCGACGTGCCGGTCGAGCACCTCGTCGCGTGCCAGCCAGACTCGTCCCGGGGTCGCCGCGTCCCCGATCAGCAGGAGCCTGCGGTACCGGCCGGCGAGCAACTCGTCATCCATGCGAGTGATTCGGAGCAGTCCGCCGCCCGGATGGGTGGGTTGACCAGATGCACCAGGGGTCGGGCAGCGGACCGGGCTGGGCCGGCCACCGGTGTGACGGCGTCCGGCCCAGCCCGGTCTCAGCTCAGCCCGACCGTACCCACGATCAGCGTGGGGGCGACCGAACCACCGACGGGCTCGTTGGACACCCCGAACGTGCCCGCCTCGCCGACCGGACCGATGACAGTGGTCGACGCCCTGTCCCCCTCGGCGAGCTGTCCCACCTTGCGGGGCTCGCTACCACGGATGAGCCAGAGCTCGTAGATCCGCCCCGCACCGGGCGCGGGCAGGTCGCGCAGCAGCACCACACCCCGGTCGCGGTCACGGGAGACCACCACCGTGGCGGCACCACCGGGCGGCAGCGACCGCTCGAACACCCGGGCGTCCGGGGCGTCCAGGACGGCGGCGATCTGCCGGGCCTGCTCGCTGCTGGCCTGCTCGTCGCTGATCCGATCGTTGCTGACGGTCCAGGTGACCGCGCTCGCCCCACCGGCGACGAGGACGGCTGCGGCGGCGGCCACTGTGAGCCGTCGCCACCTGCCCGCCTGCCGTCCGCCGCTGGCGCCCGCGCCCTCGACGCGCAGCTGCGGGGTCCGGGCCGCCTGGGCGAGGGTCCGCTCCCGCAGACCCGGCGGGGTCGCCTCGATGACGGTGTCGTCGGCGAGGCGTGCGACGGTTTCCCGCAACTCGGCCACCTCGACGCGGCACGGCTCGCACTCGGCCAGGTGCCGCTCGAACGCAGCCCGCTCGACATCGTCGACCGCGTCCAGGACGTACGCACCAGCGAGGGTGTGAACATCGGCGCTCATGCCCGTCCCTCCATCTCGATGCCCAGGCAGTCGCGCATCCGGATCAGTCCGTCGCGCATCCGCGTCTTCACCGTCGGCAGCGGCGTCTGCAACTTCTCGGCGACCTCTCGGTACGTGTGACCGCCGTAGTAGGCCAGCGTCACCGACTCCCGCTGCACCGGCGTCAACCGGCCGAGGCACCGGCGGACCTGTTCCCGCTCCAACCGGGCGGTGACATCCTCGACCACCTCGTCGTACGGGACGTGTGCCTCGGTGGCGGCGACCTGCTGGGTGCGGTTGATGTGGGCCTGTTCGGAGCGCACCCGGTCCACCGCGCGGCGGTGCGCCATGGTCAGGATCCACGCCGAGGCGGAGCCCCGCCCGGCGTCGAAGCGACCGGCGGTGCGCCACACCTCGACCATCACCTCCTGCGTCACCTCCTCCGCCTGCGCCGGATCGCGTACGACCCGCCGGGCCAGCCCGAGGACCCGGCCCGCCATGGCGTCGTACAGCGTGGCGAACGCCGCCTCGTCACCCCGCGCCACCCGTGGCAGCAGCTCGTCGGCGTTCGGCGGGGTCGCGGTGTCCGGCGGCACCGAACGCAACCGCCGCCCCTGTTCCGGGTCACCGCTCATTCTCGGCATGTCCTCTCCTGTGCTGTCGGCGGCTCCGGTGTGCCGCCGCACTCGTGTCTAGGCGGGATGAGCGTGGGCGAGGCGCGCGTAGACGATGACATTGTCGCGGTAGTGCTGGGTGGTGTCGTCGAACTCGCCGCCGCAGGTGATCAGGCGTAGCGCCGCGTGGTCGGTCGCCCCGTACACCTCAGCGGTGGGGAAGCGGTCCTTGGGATGCTGCTCGACCTTGGTGACGGTGAACATCGCGGTGCTGCCGTCCTGACGGTCGACGGTGATCCCGGCGCCGACGGGCAGCTTGCCCAGGTCGAAGAACGTCCCGCGCCGGCCCTTCCAGTCGACGTGCCCGGCCAGCACGGCCGGGCCGAGAGCGCCGGGCGTCGGCGCCTTGGTGAACCAGCCCACGTCGGTGGCGCTGTCGGGAACCTGCATCGCACCGTCCGCCCGCAGGCCAAGGGCGACGATGGCGGCGGTGGCCTTCAGCGACGGGATCGACACCCGCGTCGGCGGTGAGCCGGCCATCAGCGGTCCCGAGGTCAGCTCACCCGGCCCGCTCGCCTGGGCAGGCGACGCGTTCGCGGCTGGTGCCGCAGCGGACGCGTCGGGTCCGGGTGGGTCGCCGCCCCGGTCGGCGACTGCGACACCGATCGTCAGGGCCGCCGTCGCGGTGAGGATGCCGGCCGTCGCCAGGAGCGCGCGGCGCCCCCGGCGACGGCCGGCCGGCACTGGTGCGTCACCGGTGTCCATCACGATCGCCGCCGGCTCAGCTCTCGCCGGCTAGCCGGCGTCGCGCGACGACCGCACCGGCGGCCCCGAGCAACGCGAGGCCACCCACGGCGTAGATCATCATCGGCGATCCGCCGGAGGTGCTGCCGTCGCCGGTGGCGACACCCCCAGCGGGTACGGAGCCGGCGGCCGCGCCGCTGACCATGCCGCACGTCGCGGGGTCGGTGGCCTCTGCGGGGATGCCGTTGACGCCCACGGACTTGGCGAACATCGACTCCCCGAGCGCTTCCATGTCGTATTTGCCGTTCTTGTTGGCGTCGATGCCGTGCTGCACGAGGTGCAGGTCCTTCAGGTGCGCGATCGTGCCCTGGGGCAGGTCCGCGGCGGGGATGGTGCGCTCGTAGCTGAGGTTGCCCTTCGCGTCGGCGGTCGGCATCCGGTCCACCGCCAGGCCGCTGGCCTTTGTCGTGTCTCCGGTGGTGGTCAACGAGATGAAGATGTCCCCGTACATCTTGAGGCCCTCTTCGGTGCTGACGTAGCCGTTGCCGTTGGCGTCGGCGGACTTGTCCGGGCAGTGGAAGTCCATGCCGTTCGCCGCGCCGTGCACGTGCTGGGCGTGCGGCGAGTTCGGCGTCATGCCCTTCGAGCGGATCATGACCTTCAGGTCACCGCCGCTGGTGGCAGTCAACGTGGCGGTACCGGTCGCGCCGGTCTCGTTGAGGTCCTGCAACTGGACCTGCACGCTCTCGTCGGCGTGCGCGACGCCCGGAAACGCGAGGACCAGCGCGGCGGCGGGCACGGCGAGCAGGGCTCGGGACAATCTCACAACGAATCTCCGTCTCCGCCTGGGTACGGCGTCGATGCTCAGGTGCTGTCATGGGGGATTCGTCGCCTCCCGTCCACCGGATTGGTCCGGGCCCGGATTCTTTTCCGGCCCGACGGCGACCCGTCGGGCGCACCAGGTCAGGTGATGGTGACGGTGGTGCTGTGCCAGCCGGTCGCGCCGTCCGGGAAGGGCGCGGCCCGTTCGTCGGTCTGGGTGGCGCCGGTGGCATCGATGGCCCGTACGCGCAGTGTGTGACTGCCGGAGGTGGCGTCCCAGCGGTAGGTCCACTGCCGCCACAGGTCCGGCGATGGGCCGTCGGCGAGGCGGGCCTGCCGCCACGGCCCGTCGTCGATCTGCACCTCGACGGCGGTGATCCCGCGCCATTGCGCCCAGGCGACACCGGCGATCATGACCGGGCCGGCGCGCCGTTTGGCGAAGGGTTTCGGAGTGTCGATGCGGGATGCGGTCTTGACGGGCGCCTCGGCGGCCCACCCGCGCTGCACCCAGTAAGGATCGAACGCGTCGAAGGTGGTCACCCGCATGGAGGTGAGCCACTTGCAGGCACCGACGTAGCCATAGAGACCGGGGACGAGCATGCGGACGGGAAAGCCGTGCTCCAGGGGCAGGGGTTCGCCGTTCATGGCCACTGCCAACAGCGCGTCGCGGCCGTCGAGGATCGCCTCGAGCGGAGTGCCGATGGTCATGCCCTCCACGGAACGGCTGACGAGCTGGTTCTGCCCGGCGCGGATGCCCGCCTCGCGGAGCAACGGCGCCAGGGGGATCCCCGTCCAACGGGCGGTGCCGATGTAGGGTCCGCCGACCTCGTTGGAGACGCAGTTGAGGGTGATGTCGCGCTCCACCAGGCCACGGGCGAGCAGGTCATCGAAGGTCCAGGTACGGGGCCGGTCGACCGCTCCATCCACTGTCAGTCGCCAGGTTTCCACGTCGACCTGCGGGACGGTGAGGGCGGTGTCGACGCGGTAGAAGTCCTGGTTGGGGGTGAGGAACGCCGGGACCCCGTCCACGCCAACCGCGACGCCGCCGGGTAGCGGCGGCGCAGGTCGCGCCGGCGGCGGTATGCGAACGGCCGCTCGGGAACGGGCACCTGCGGCGCTGCGACGACCGACAGCCTGACCGATGGTTGCTGTGGTCCCGGCGGTGACCGCTGCCCCCGCCGCCGCGGCCAGGAACTGGCGGCGGTCGAGCAGCCGGGGCCGACCCGAGCCAGGAACCGGGACCGTCCCAGCGGCGCGCGCCATCACCAGCATCGCTGCCGTCCCGATGCCGGCGCCCGCCAGGACCGGCAGGACGTCCACGTATGTCGCCGTCGGGCGGGACAGGACGGCGGCGACACCGACGGCAGCGAACGCGGCAAGGCCCGCCAGACCGTACCGGCGTCGTCGTAACGTCGCCGCGCCGAGCAGGACCGCGCTCAGGGCCAGCAGGGTGTAGACACCAGCGAGCAGGGCGACCTTGTCGTTGGCGCCGAAGGTGCGGATGGCGAATGCCTTGACCGGTTGCGGTGCCAGGTCGACAGCGACACTGCCGACTGCCAGCACCGGGTCGGCGGCCGGATCGACCAGTGCCGCGACGAGGTGCGCCACGCCGAGGGTGACCCCGGCGCTCAGCACGCCGACGACGAGGCCGCGGGCGGCGGTCATGCTTCGGGACGGCCCCGACCGGCGAGTCGCCGGTCGGGGCTCGATGGTGGTGGACATCCTCAGCTCTTGGGCATCAGGACGCTGTCAACGATGTACACGGTGGCGTTGGCCGTCGAGACGTTCCCGCACACCACCATCGAGATGCCGTTGACGGTGAACGACGTGCCACTACCGGTCACCGTGACGTCGTCGCCCTGCAACGTCTTGTGGGTGCCGGCCAGGGTGTCCGGGGACAGCTGGGTCGTCACCACGTGGTAGGTGAGGATCTTCTTCAGCATGGCGTCGTCGGCCAGAACCTTGTCCAGGTCGGCCTTCGGGATCTTGGCGAACGCGTCGTTGGTCGGCGCGAACACCGTGACGCCCTGCGCGCCGTTGAGCGAGTCCACCAGGTTGGCCTTCTTCACCGCCGTCACCAGCGTCGACAACAGCGGATTGCCGGACGCGGCGGTGGCCACCGGCACCTTCGCCATCGCCTCGAAACTTCCCGGGTTGGACGCGTCGGTCGGCACCGCCGCGCACCCCGAGCCGAACTGACCAGACATCATCATCGACGGCGAGGCCGAGGCCATCGGTGCGCTGGCGGACGTGCTCGGCGCGCCGCTGGCGGTGTCCTCGCTGTCGGTACCGCCGCAGGCGGACAGGGCCAGCACGGCGATTACGCCGACCGTGGCAAACAGGCGCCGCTTCATTCGAACTCCTCAGATGCTTGTACTCGATTGCTGCTGTCATGAGGCATTCGAGGCCGCCCCGCAGACGGATGGGTACAAGATCGGGAATTGTTTGCCGCCACCGATGACGAGCGCCCCGTCGGGGCAGGTCGACGGACCCACGGTCGGCCCGAGCGGACGTGGGGCCTACCCCTGCGAGAGCCCGTCGCCCGCAGTGGCGGTACGCAGCTCCTTGAGCACGTACGTGGCGGCCTTCTCGACGACGCGGATGCCCTCTTTCTGGCTCACGTGATGATCGGAGAGCACGGCGATGAGCCAGTCGTGACGGGCCTCGACGATCCGTCCGATGCTGTTGACCAGCCAGCGGCCGCCGTCGACATCAGCGGTGTCCCAGCCGTTCTTGACGTACGCGGAACGGCTGCCCGGCTCCCGCGCGGCGGTGACTCCCCACCGCTGCTCGGGGATCACCTTCTTCATGAGGCCCATGACGAAGGTACGGTCCTGCGGGGTCAACGGTCCCGTCGGTGACGTCAGCGCGGTCAGCAGACGGAGTTGGTCGGCGACAGTTGTCGTGGTGAGTCCCCACTGCGAGTTGGGCTTCGTCTCACGCAGACCGAGCGCGCGGTTCGCGGCGGTGAGGCCGCGCGAGCCATCGATCCGCTGCCACAGGGCGACCGCCGCATCGTTGTCACTGGACACGATCATGGCCTCGGCCAACCGCCGGGTGTCAGAACTCAGGGCCTTTCCCGGCGGGCTCTGGCGCAGCAGAAGGGCCGCGAGGATGTTGACCTTGACGATGCTGGCGGTCTCGAACCGTTTGGCGCCGACCGTCACCGCAGCCGTTCCTTGTCGATCCAGTGCCGCGACCGCCAGGTGGCCGTCGTACCGCTGCACGTAGGCCTTGATGCGGGTTCTCGCCTGGTCGATCCGGTCGATGGCCGGCGTCGTGGGGATCGGGCTGGTAGGCGATGGGCCGTGCGATGGTCCGACTCCGTCGCCGTCGCCACCGCGCGTGGCACCGAAGGCGGCCGTCCCGACGCCGGCCAGCGACATGGCGACCGCGGAGACGACCCACCGTCGCGGCAGCTGCCGCCCTTTCCGCTCAACCAAGGCGGGCCACCGCCCTCGCCGCGATCTCGTCCACCGCGGCCTGGCTGCCCGGATCGGGCAGGCGGATCGTCGAGACCGTCTCGCCTCGTTTCAGCATCACGAAGTACGTGATGGTGTTCGGGATCTCCGCATGCGCGATGCGACCTCGAACGAGCATGCCGGTGCCCTCCAGATAGTGCGGATCGACGACGTCGAACGAGACCTGCGATCCGAGGACCGGGTAACTGGCGCACCGCAGGAGGACCCGACGGACGTCATCGACATTCCGCTCGGCCCACCCAGGTTCGTACGTCTCCACGACGTGGTGGGCCGGCGGCGAGCCGTCAGACGGCCGGTAGTAGCGCTGCACGGCAGCGCGCCGATGCGACTTGGCCGGGTAGTCGCTGCTCTTGTAGTTGGGGCAGCTGTCCTGCTCCCACGGCCAGGACGCCAGACCGGTTCGCGCCTCGTCCTCATGCCAGTCCGCTCCCAGATCGCCCGCCCCCAGCAGCGGGCTCCGGTCGCCCCGTTCCGCGTTTGCGGTGTGCAGCTCCTCGGGGGCGACACCGGGCTCCCCCCGATGGCACCCTGCGGCAATCAGCATCAACGCCGACAGGACCGCCGGCACGACCGCGACCGAACCTCGGCCTCTGCCGCGAATCCGGCCCCAGCTCGTCCTGCTACTCGATACGGACACCGAAAACCTCCCCCAGACGCAGGTACTTGGCCACCGCGGGTGGCGCCTCAGCCGACGACGCGCGGCGGCACGTTCGTCGCCGCCGCAGCACCGACCCGGCGGTTACCGGCCGACGGTCCGACCCCATCGGGAATCCGCCGCACCCCGGCCGCAGGCGGGACCGGTCAATGGCGCTCCTCGGCGAACAGCTCGGAACGGGTATCGCCGAGCAACTCACGCAGGCGGTTGAGAGAGCGCATGCTCTGGCTCTTGACGACGGCAGTGGAGACGCCCACAACCTCGGCGGTTGTCTCCACGCTCAGGTCGTCCCAGTAGCGCAGGACGATGATCGCCCGATCCCGCAACGGCAAGGTGGCGACCGCGTCCAGCAACGTCATGCGCAGCTCGGCCGGATGTTCCTCGCCCCGCTCCGGCGGCGCCGACATCGCCAACTCCCGGCTGGAGCGACGCCGTTGCTGGTCGATCATGCAGCGCAGCAGTATCTTGCGGGCGTACGCGTGGGGATCGTCGGCCCGCCGGACCCGCCTCCAGCTGGCGTACACCTTGGCCAGCGTCGTCTGGGTGAGGTCCTGGGCGAGATGCCAGTCGCGGCACATCAGGAACGCCGCGTCGCGCAGGCGGCCAACGGTCGCCTGCGCGAACTCCACGAAGTCTTCGTCAGCCATTCGACCGGGCCAGCTTCGGGAACCTCTTGGTCCCGTTGACGACGTACTCGGCCGGCAGCGTCGTCCCCCAGTTCGGGTTCGCGGCGACCTCGATCGCCTCCTTCACGGAGAGGACGGGCGGTGCCGGCGAAGTCCCCTTGGCGTCCCAGACCAGACAGGTGGAGATCATGAGATCGACCTGGAGGCCAGCGTGGTGGTGCACGGTGACCGTCTGGGTCTGCACGCAGTTGTCGGGTACTTCGGTCAGCTCCACCGTTCCCGGGGCGGGGTCGCCGCCGAGGCGGTCCCGGTAGATGGAGAGCCGCAGCATGCCCGGTCCATCGCCTCGGTCCAGGTAGAGCTGGACGTACGGCATGCCGGGGCCTGCTCCGCTGCTCTCCAGACTCGTGTAACCGCTGGTTTTCCCCTTGGGCAGCAGCCTGGTCAGCAGTTCCAGGGCACCCTGCGGTGTGGTGGTCAGCAGTTCACCCTCCGGTCCTGCCCCGATCCTCACAGTGTCGATCACCGTGGTCGAGGAAGTCGGCGGCGCTGGCCGAAAGGGGTCTCTCTCAGTGCCCGCTTCGAACCCGGCCGGAGCACCACCGGAGGATCCAGCCGGGGACGGCATGGTGGGGTCGACCGATCCGCCCGGCAAGCCCACGTTCGCCCCGCCGGGCTGACCGGCGTCATCCGCTCCGACGCCGATTGGCCCGGCGGCCAGGCCGATCACGAGCAGCACCGCCAACGCCGATCCGCCGGCGCCGAACTGGGCCCGGCGGCGCTGGCGGCGCAGTCGGCGGCCCTGCGCAACCGACTGCTGGACCAGGTCACCCAACGGCGGTGCAGGGTGTCGGGCCAGGTCGTCCCTGAAACGCCCACGCACGTCGCCCATGTCCCGTATTCCTCCTCGGCCGACCGCCCCGGTGGCGATCCGTCACTGACCTGACGGGTTGACCCGCCGATTTGGTTACCGAACATCGGCGCGAACTTTCCGCAAACGCGTCGGGGGAACGCGGTGTTTCAGTACGTGTGCGGCCACCTTCGTAGCGTCACGCTCCGCTTGTGTGAGCGGTGAGGCACAACCCGCAGACCGTCCTAGGAGGTTAGGTCGACGCTCTTCGGCGATCCGGGCGTGCGATTGACCGTCGTCGAACCGGTTCCATAAGATGACCATCGATGAGGATCGCGGGTTGGAGTCGCGCCACACCAGCCGAGGCGGCAGCGCTGGCAGCACTCTTCCAACGCGCCGAGGGGGTCGCCCCGATCGGCCTGGAGCAGCGCGCCGAGGACGTCCGAAATCGACTGGCCACTCTCGGGCCGGACAGCGCCGGACGTACCCGAGTCGGCCGCGATGACACCGGCGGCGTCGCCGCGTACGGCGAGGTCGCCGACATGGGAACAGCTGACGACGTGCTCCGGATTCGCCTGACCACCGTGTTTCATCCCGACCTTGCCGACGACGTTCGTGCAGAGCTGCACCACTGGCTCATCGACCAGGCGAAGCAGTTACGGGATGACCGGGGATCGGCACAGGCCGTCCTCGGTATCCGGTGTGCCGAGAACGACCGGGCCGGCCGCGAGCGGCTGATCCATGGCGGTTTCGCGCTGGTCCGACACGAACGGGACCTCGTCCTGGCGGTGCCTGATGAGCCGCCGGCTCCCGCGCTTCCGCCCGGCCTGGTGCTGACACCCGTCGACGAGCGCTACGACGAGCTGGCCCGGCTGGCCCACAATGAGGCCTACGCCGACAGTCCGGCAGCGGTTCGACCAGACCAACGCACCTGGCCCCAGCACGCGACCGGACATCCGCGGTTCCTGCCCGACCTCTCCTGCCTGGCGCTCGCCGAGGCCGACCGAAGCGACAACCCGGTGGCCGCCTTCCTCTTCGCGCTCGCCGACGGCAGCACCGACACACCGACGGCGATTCTGCACTGTCTGGGCACCCGAGCACCCTGGCGCCGCAGCGGCCTGGCCACTGCGATGATCTCGCGGGTCCTGCACCGCGCCAGCTCAGCCGGCGTCAGACAACTACGACTCAAGGTCACCGACAGCAATCAACCCGCTCTGACGCTCTACCGGAAACTGGGTTTCGCGGAGTCGGGGCAAGGGTTCGCGGTGCTGATGCGGCAGCTCACCCCCGAGGCCGACGAGCAGCCGTAAGCCAAACGGTTCGTCGGCTCGCGCTCTGCGCCGCGTACGCGGAATGTTCCGCCACTGGCCACAGCGCATGGAGCCCGCCGACGCGTACGTCCAGCTTGTCGCCTCCGAGCCGGTCCACCGCGCAACGCCCGGTCGACCAGCCACCGTGCGCGGGCCTCCAATCCCGCCGCCCAGATCCGTAACAGGCCCGAAACTACCGGTTGAAAACTCTGGAATTTTCTGCCAGCCTGAGAGGCATCGACAAGTGTGAACGTTAACAAGATCCGTTAGGACTGGAGGCGCTCCACGCGACCGTCGGGCCCACCCACCTGCCAGGTGACCACGTCCACCACCGAAAGAGCGCAACGCCCCCAACCACCCCCGACGGGCGACCGGGCCTACTTGCCACCGCTCCTTTATCCGCTGGCCAGGTAGCCCGATCCGACTCGCATCCGGTCTGATGCCTGACCTGGGCTCCGGCCCGCTCGGGCGGACTCACCATCGTGCCCGCCGCCATCCGGTGGGACCTCCCAACGAAACAGCGACAGGAATCCCTTACCCCACCACAGGAGGATCAGCATGGTTCCCCGAACCCGTCCCATCGGGCGCGCCCGACTGCGAACGCTCACATTTTCCGGAACGGCCGCGATAATTCTGGCCCTAGTCGTGGCACTGCTGCCCAACCTGGCCCAGGCCGCCGAGACGACCCTCGGTGCCGCCGCAGCGCAGTCCGGCCGGTACTTCGGTGCCGCCGTCGCCGCCAACAAACTCAACGACAGCGCCTACACGACGATCCTGAACCGCGAGTTCAACAGCATCACCCCCGAGAACGAAATGAAGATCGACGCGACCGAGCCGCAGCAGAACAACTTCACCTTCGGCAACGCGGACCGGATCGTGAACCACGCCATCTCCCGGGGTTGGAAGGTCCGCGGCCACACCCTGGCCTGGTACTCGCAGCAGCCGGGCTGGATGCAGAGCATGGAGGGCACCGCGCTGCGCAACGCGATGCTGAACCACGTCACCCGGGTGGCCAGCTACTACCGAGGCAAGATCGACTCGTGGGATGTGGTGAACGAGGCGTTCGAGGACGGCAACAGCGGCGCCCGCCGCAACTCGAACCTCCAGCGCACCGGCAACGACTGGATCGAGGCGGCGTTCCGCGCGGCCGACGCGGCGGACCCGAACGCGAAGCTCTGCTACAACGACTACAACACCGACAACTGGACCTGGGCGAAGACGCAGGCCGTGTACAATATGGTGCGCGACTTCAAGTCTCGTGGGGTGCCGATCGACTGCGTCGGCTTCCAGTCGCACTTCAACGCCAACTCGCCGTACAACAGCAACTACCGCACCACCCTGTCCAGCTTCGCCGCCCTCGGGGTGGACGTGCAGGTCACCGAGTTGGACATCGAGGGATCCGGCACGACGCAGGCCAACACCTACCGCAGTGTGGTCAACGACTGCCTTGCCGTGGCGCGCTGCAACGGGCTCACCGTCTGGGGGGTGCGCGACTGCGACTCGTGGCGCTCCGGCGGCACTCCGCTGCTCTTCGAGTGCAACGGCACCAAGAAGGCCGCCTACACCTCCACCCTGGAGGCGCTGAACAGCGCGGGCCCCACCAACCCGCCCACCGACCCGCCCACCGACCCGCCCACCAACCCGCCCACCAACCCGCCCGGCTCCGCCGGCGAGATCGTCGGCACGCAGTCGGGCCGGTGTGTCGATGTGCCCAACGCCTCGACCAGCAACGGCACCCGGGTGCAGCTCTACGACTGCAACAAGCAGACCAACCAGGCATGGACCTACACCTCGGGCAAACAGCTACAGGTGTACGGGAACATGTGCCTCGACGCCGCCGGGACCGGCAACGGTGCGGCGGTGCAGATCTACAGCTGTCACAGCCAGACCAACCAGCAGTGGAACGTCAACTCCAACGGCACCATCAGCAACGTCCAGTCCGGACGATGCCTGGACGCCTGGAGCACCGCCAACGGTGCCCAGATCCAGCTCTACGACTGCCACGGACAGACCAACCAGCAGTTCCGGCTCGCCGGCTCGGGTGGCGGCTCGACCCCGACGCCGACCCCGACGACGCCGCCGCCGACCGGCGGCACGTGTGACCTTCCGTCGTCGTACCGCTGGTCGTCGTCGGGTGCGCTGGCGCAGCCGAGGTCCGGGTGGGTGTCGCTGAAGGACTTCACCGTCGCGCCGTACAACGGCCAGCAGCTCGTCTACGCCACCACCCACGACACCGGCACCACGTGGGGCTCGATGAACTTTGGCCTCTTCAGCAACTACTCGCAGATGGGCTCGGCCAGCCAGAACGCGATGAACTCGGCGACCGTCGCACCGTCGCTGTTCTACTTCGCGCCGCGCAACATCTGGGTGCTGGCCTACCAGTGGGGCGGCCCGGCCTTCTCGTACCGGACCTCCAGCGACCCGACCAACCCGAACGGGTGGTCGTCGCCGCAGACGCTGTTCAGCGGCAGCATCTCCAACTCCAGCACCGGTCCGATCGACCAGGCGCTCATCGGTGACGACCAGAACATGTACCTGTTCTTCGCCGGGGACAACGGCCGGATCTACCGGGCCAGCATGCCCATCGGGAACTTCCCGGGCAGCTTCGGCTCCAACTACACGACCATCATGACCGACACGACTAACAACCTCTTCGAGGCCGTTCAGGTCTACAAGCTCCAGGGCCTGAACAAGTACCTGATGATCGTCGAGGCGATCGGTTCGCAGGGCCGGTACTTCCGTTCCTTCACGGCCACCAGCCTGGGTGGTACGTGGACGCCGCAGGCCACGTCGGAGAGCAACCCGTTCGCTGGCAAGGCGAACAGCGGCGCCACCTGGACCAACGACATCAGTCACGGCGAACTGATCCGCAGCAACGCCGATCAGACCATGACCGTTGACGCCTGCAACCTGCAACTGCTCTACCAGGGGCGCTCTCCCAGCTCCGGCGGCGACTACGGCCTGCTGCCGTACCGGCCGGGTCTGCTGACGCTGCAACGCTGACGACCGGACAACGCCGGGGCGGGCAGGCTCGGCACCACGCCGGGCCCGCCCGCCCCGCACCCATCCACCACCACCAGGAGGTAGCGATAGTGCGAGGACACGGGCACCACCCCCCGCCCGCGGGCAACACCCACACCGAGCGAATGTCCCCTCGTCTTCGGGGACGGCTGTTCAAGCTCGCCGCGGCCGGGATCGCCGCCGCGGTCGGGTTGCTCACCATCACCGTGGCGACCGGATCGGCGTCGGCCGCCGACAACCCGTACCAGCGGGGCCCGGACCCCACCCGGACCAGCGTCACCGCCGTGAACGGCCCCTTCGCCAACACGTCGGTCAGCGTCCCGACCGGGTACGGCTTCAACGGCGGCCGGATCTACTACCCGACCGACACCAGCCAGGGCACCTTCGGGGCCATCGCGATCTCGCCGGGCTACACCGCGTTGTTCTCCGCCGAACTGGCATGGATGGGACCGTGGCTGGCGTCGCACGGCTTCGTCGTGATCGGCATCGAGACCAACAGCCGCAACGACTTCGACACTGCCCGAGGCACCCAACTGCTCGCCGCACTGGACTACCTCACGCAGCAGAGTCCCGTACGTGACCGGGTCGACCCCAACCGGTTGGCGGTCGCCGGTCACTCGATGGGCGGCGGTGGCGCGCTGAGTGCGGCCACCCGACGCTCGTCCTTGAAGGCAGTGGTCGGCATCGCGCCGTACTCGCCGTCGTCGAACCTGGCCAACGACCGGGTGCCCACCATGATCTTCTCTGGGCAGGCGGACACGGTGGTCACCCCGTCCTACGCCACCGGCCTGTACAACAGCCTCCCGGCCACGACGGAGAGCGTCTACCTGGAGGTCGCCGGTGCGGATCATGGCTTCATGGTCGGACGGTCGAACCCGGTGATGGTCCGGACCATGCTGCCGTTCGTCAAGATGTTCATCGACAACGACACCCGGTACAGCCAGTTCCTCTGCCCCCTGCTCGACTCCAGTGGCGTGGTCACCTACCGCAGCACCTGCCCGTTGCTGCCCTCGACGCCGACCGATCCGCCGACCGATCCGCCAACCCCCACCGATCCGCCGACCGTTCCGCCCGGCTCCGCCAGCGAGATCGTCGGCACGCAGTCCGGCCGGTGCGTCGACGTACCCAACGCCTCACGGAACAACGGCACCAGGGTCCAGCTCTACGGCTGCAACAAACAGACCAACCAGGCATGGACCTACACGTCGACCAAACAACTGCAGGTGTACGGGACCATGTGCCTCGACGCCGCCGGGACCGGCAACGGCGCCGCAGTGCAGATCTACAGCTGCCACAACCAGACCAACCAACAGTGGAACGTCAACTCCAACGGCACCATCAGCAACGTCCAGTCCGGACGATGCCTCGACGCCTGGAGCACCGCCAACGGAGCCCAGATCCAGCTCTACGACTGCCACGGACAGACCAACCAACAGTTCCGGCTCGCGCCGCTCGCAGGCTGATCGCGGCCGAGTTCGCACAGCACCTGTTCGGGGGTCTGCGGATGGACCAGCGGCAGGCGAAATCCCGCACACCTGAAACGGGCGGACCCGGCGTCGCGCCGGGTCCGCCCGCATCATGTCGCCGAAGTGCGGCGACGCCTGGCGTCTCGCACCAGCGTCAGGGCGATGACGAGAAGGCCGAGCAGGGCGACGACGGCATTGGCGGTTGTGAGGGCCACCTTCTCGCCAGGGGTGGCGTGGTGCAGATGGGTCAGGTGGAAGAAGAAGTGGGGTATGGCGAAGGTGGAGAACGCCGCCGCGGCGGGGATGGTGAAAACGGCCCGAGGTGCGACGAGCGCTATGCCGAGGACGACGGCCAGGCCGAGGGTGGCTCCGCCGAAGTCTCGCGCGTAGTGCTCGCTGAACGGCGGGGTGAGGCTGACGGTCGGGAAGTTGTTGTAGAAGCTTTCGGGGAAAACCTGGTTCCAGAACCCGACAACGAGTTCGTCGAGGAAGAGGACGGCCAGGGCGATCCGGATCAACGCGGTCAGCGCGGTGTCGCGCCCGTCTGTTGACGTTGCCCGCGGTGCGGCGGGGGTGGGTGACCGGCCCTCGTTCACCGGGTCCGTCCAGCGTCGTTCCGCGCTGCCGGGCTCGCCAGCCACTGGTCGAAGGTTTGTCTGCCGCGCGGACCGGGGCCGGTGGGCAGCAGGCCGTTTCCGGCCATGGCTCGACCGGTCGCTCCCGGAAGTCGGACGGGCAGGACAAGGCGGTGACTCCCGCGGGTGCGGAGCAGGCGGCGGGCCATGGCAGACATGCGCAACTGTTGCGGGCCGGCGATGTCGGGCGCGCGGCCGGCCGGTTCTGCCAGGGCGAGGTCGACGAGACAGTTGGCGACGTCGTGGGCCGCGATCGGCTGCATGAGCATCTGGGGCACCACCGCGATCGGGCCGGGAATGGTGGCGAGCATCTGCGCGGCCAACTCGTAGAACTGCGTCGAGCGGAGCACCGTCGCGGGTACCGCACCGCCCAGGACGAGGCTCTCCTGGCGTCGTTTGCCCGCGTAGTAACCCCAATTGACCCGGTCGGCGCCGACGACCGACAGTGCGACGTGGTGCCGCACCCCGGCGCGCTGGCCTGCGGCGAGCAGGTTCGTCGTCGCCGCGCCGAAGAAGCTTTCCGACTTCTTCCGGTTGATCGTCGACACGTTGCTGACGTCGATCACGACCGGCACGCCGGTCAGCGCCTCGTCCAGCCCGGAACCGCGGATCAGGTCCACGCCCGTGGAGCGGGCGAGGATGACCGGCTCGTGGCCGGCGGACCGTACGGCGTGAACGACGAGACGTCCGACGCCGCCGGTCCCGCCGGCTACCGCGATACGCACTGAGCTACCTCCCGATCCGCGTTCGCCGTAACGCCGCGCTGGCGGGTGGCCCGGACCCGGGGCCGGGTGAGAGGGGGATGAGCCGCTGTGATGTCACCGTTCTACCTTTCCGAGACTTCTTGTTCACGACATAGACCGCGCAATAGCCCTAAAGGGTGGAACCTTCGCCTGGGTCGGTGCGCTTGCTGGCGGCGTAGACACCACGGGAGAGCGTCATGATCGCGAGGAGGAGAGCCAGTACCACTACACCCGAGGCGGCGTACAACGCGACGACGCCGCCGTGCGTGAGACGGGCCCGAAGCGGATTCGCCGCTGCGGCCGCCGCAGCCGCCGCTCCCACTGTGAACTCCGCGGTGCCGGCCACCGGGTGTCCGTCGGTGAAGGTCGCTCGCCAACTGATCTCGTACCAGCCGTCAGGCATATCCGCTCTCACCTGATGGCGCAGCGTCGCCCCCTGGACAACCGGCCGACCGCCTGTCCAGTCCGTCCCCGTGTGGTCCGTCACCGTGACACTGCTGTCGGACGTGATCTCGCCGGCGAACACCACCTCGACCCGCTGCGGGGCCTTCGCGAGCCTGGCACCGGCGGTCGGCGTGATCGAATGCGTCGCGCCGTGCGCGAACGCGGGCACGGGCGTGACCGCCAGCGGGAAACCGGCAGCGAGCGCGACCGTGACAATCAATCTGACGGTAGGACGAATGCGAGACGTCCGACCGGTGTCTGACGTGTCGGTCACGCGAGCCGCAGTGCTTCTCTTCATGGCGTGCTCCCCTCCGCCGCGAACGACCGCGGCGTCTGCGAACAGGACCGAGCGGCCCCCCGATTCGTGACAGCAGAGGTCGCGGCCGGGGCCCTGTGTCACGAATCGGAGACCTGCTCGGTCCGTACCTGGTGACACTCGCCCACCACCGGTACAGCGCAAGGAGCGACGATCATGACCGCCATCATCCGCATCGCACTGGCAATCGTGTTTCTCGACAATTTCGTGGTCGGGGCCTGGAACGCGATCTGGCCGGCCAGCTTCTACGCGAACTTCCCGACAGTGGATCTCACGCCGCCGTTCAGCGAGCACTACGCGCGGGACTTCGGTACGGCATCACTGGCGATCGCCCTGCTGCTGGGCATCGCGGCGGTCAAACCCAAGGCCCACTTCGTCATCCCCGCCGCGGCTGCCTATTCGGTCTTCGCGCTCCCCCATTTCTTCTATCACCTCACGAACATGCAGGGGGCGACAGTAGGTGAGGCGATCCTCCTCACCACCGCAAACGCGGCCGTGGCGCTCATCGGCCTGGTGATCATCTTGCTGACGGCGCTACGCGACCGTTCGGCCGCTCGGCGCGACCTCGCCTCGGCTCGGGCCGCCCACTGAACCTGCTGCGTCAACCACTGGGAGAGCCGATGGTTCCCGAACCCCTCCGGCCACTTCGGCCAAACGCGCTACCCAGCGCGTTCTGCGTCGTCGTCGCCGAACGACGCCTCCTCAAGAACCTCGCGTACCAGCTGCTGGGTTCAGTCGACGTCGCTGAACACGCGGTACAAGCGACGTACACCGTCTGGTACACGATGCCGGACGACGAACAGGATGGCATCGACAGTCCCTTTACCTGGCTCGTCGGCACGCTCGTGCAGGTCTGTATCGGTCTGCTCACATCGTCGCCGACCCAAGCCGCTGGCCATAACACCGCTCAAGTGCTGTAGTACGGCCCCGCAAGGGGTACCTGTGTGGCTGGCGCTCAACAGACAGCAGCGATATCGGCGGCAGTGCGAATTCAGGGATAGGGGCGACGAGGCGGCCATGGCAGGGCGAGGAAAAGGCGGGGCACTGGTCGACGCGTTGGCGGTGTTCGACGCGGTCCGTCCACGGCTCTTCGGCATCGCCTACCGGATGCTCGGTAGTGTCGCCGAGGCGGAGGACATCGTGCAGGAAGCCTGGCTCCGGTGGCAGCAGACCGAACGCAGCCAGGTACGGGACCCGATCGGGTTCATGGTCACGACGACTTCTCGGCTCGCCCTGAACGCCGCGACGTCGGCTCGCGCCCGCCGCGAGCTGTATCCCGGACCGTGGCTGCCCGAGCCCGTCGACACCTCCGCCGACCCGACACTCCAGGCCGAACGCAACGAGTCACTCGAACTCGCCGTGCTACTCCTGTTGGAACGGCTCACCCCGGCCGAGCGGGCGGTGTACGTGCTGCGGGAGGCGTTCGACTACCCATTCCGGCGGATCGGCGAGGTACTCGACGTCAGCGAGGCGTACGCACGACAGCTCGGCCACCGCGCCCGCACGCACCTGGCCCGGCAGCGGCGCGAACCGGTCGGCCACGCCGACCGCGACCGCCTGCTGTATGCCTTTCTCGCCGCGGCCCGCTCCGGTGAGCTTGCCCAGCTCGAGGAACTGCTCGCCGAAACAGCCATCTCCTACGCCGACGGCGGCGGCGCCGTCCGGGCCGCCCAGCTACCCGTCGTCGGACGTGACAACGTCGCGCGTTACATCCTGGGACTGATCCGGAAGTTCGGCCGCGACCTCTCACCGGAGATCGTCGAGTCCAACGGCCACGCCGCGATCCTCGTCTCGCGGCCCGGGGCAACTGTCGCTCTGGTCACCATCGACGCCTCACCAGCCGGGATCGAACGAGTGTTGATCGTCCTCAACCCGCAGAAACTAGCCCAGTTCCAGCGGTGACAGTCGGCACCGGCGCCTGGCGACGCGTGGTTCGTCGACGGCACGTACGTCGAGGTCGGTGGTCTGGCGCCTGAGTCGTCGCCGAACCTGCCGGTGCCGCTCGCGCGAATGGGATCGTTGCTGAGTGACGAAGTCGCTTGACCTGCATCTGGAGTTCGATCGGAGTGCGGGTTCCCCGGGTCGCTCGCTGGAGAGCGCGTTACGGGAGAGCATTCGGACCGGCCGGCTGCGGGCCGGGTCGCGCCTACCTGGCAGCCGGAGCCTGGCCGCCGACCTGGGCCTGGCCCGGGGCACCGTGGTGCAGGCGTACGCGCAGTTGGTGGCGGAAGGGTGGCTGCTGGCGGCACCCGGCTCGGGCACCCGGGTCGCTGACGTGCTCCATGATCCGCCCCGCACGCGCGGACAACCGCGGCCGTCGCCCCCGGCCGGGCCATTGATCGAGTTGCGGCCGGGGATTCCCGACCTCGCGTCTTTCCCCCGAACGGCCTGGGCGGACAGCGTCCGCCGGGCGCTGACGACGGCTCCACGCGGCACGCTGGACTACTCCGAACCGACCGGGCTACCCGCACTGCGGGCGGCGGTGGCCGGCTATCTCGCGCGCACCCGTGGGGTGCTCTGCGACCCGGAGGCGGTGGTGATCACGGCGGGCTTCACCCAGGGCCTCTCCCTGCTGGCGCGGACGCTGCACCGGCGCGGCGTCCGCGCCATCGCCACCGAGAACCCCGGTCTGGCCCATCACCGCACGGTGCTGCGTGCTGCGGGCCTGACCGTCACCCCGCTCACCGTCGGCCCCGGCGGGGCCGACCCGGATGACGCGGCGGGTCAGGCCGCGCTGCTCACCCCGGCGCACCAGCATCCGACCGGAGTGGTGCTCGCCCCACGGCAGCGCTACCGGCTCATCGCGTGGGCACGGAAGCACGACGCGTTCCTCATCGAGGACGACTACGACGGCGAGTTCCGCTACGACCAGCGGCCGGTGGGCGCCATGCAGGCGCTGGCACCAGAGCGGATCGTGTACGCGGGCAGCACGAGCAAGTCGCTGGCGCCGGGCCTCCGCCTGGGTTGGTTCGTCGTACCCGAGCCACTGCGTCGTGACCTGACGACGACGATCGCGGAGGCCGGCGCCGCAGTGTCCGCGATCGACCAGCTCACGATGGCCGACCTGCTCACGCACGGCGACTACGACAGGCACATCCGCCGCATGCGCCTGACCTACCGACGTCGCCGGACCGAGCTGGCCGCCCGCCTTGCCGAGGTGACCACCACTGCGCTGGAGGGCATCGCTGCCGGCGTGCACGCGCTGCTACCGCTGGCTTCCGTGGCGGAGGAGCGCTGGCTGATCCAGGCCGGACGCCGCGAGGGACTGCGCCTGATCGGCCTGCACGGCAACGGCTACTGGCACGATCCCGCGGATGAGCGGCAGCCGGCAGCCCTGGTCCTCGGATACGCGGCGCCGCCGGCTCACGCCTGGCAGGAGGCACTGTCCGGACTCTGCCAACTGGTCCATCAGACCGGTCACCAACTGGTCCATCCTGCTGGTCCGGTCGGGGATACGTTCGAGTCATGCAGACCATGAAGATCGGAAATAACGAGATCGTGCTGCTGGGCACGGCCATGCCACCGGAGTTGCCGGATGGCTCCCACGTGATGACAGCGACGATCGAACTGCCACCGGGCGACCCGGGCACGCCGCCACACCGGCACTCCGGCCCGGTCTTCGGCTACCTGCTCGAGGGCGAGATGATCTTCGAGCTGGAGGGCGAGCCCGAACGGGTGATCAAGGCCGGTGAGGCGTTCTGGGAGCCAGGCGGCGACGTCATCCACTACCGGTCCGCCAACAACCTGTCCGATCGGGTGACCAAGTTCCTGGTCGTGATGGTGTGCGCGCCCGGCCAGGAAATGCTGGTGCTGGTGAGCCCCGACGAGCTCGAACAGCGTAAGAACCGCCGCTCAATCCGGCCGAACTGACGGAAGAGGCACGTCATGCGTATCGTTCTCGCCGGTTCGACCGGCGTCATCGGCCGCCGGCTCGAGCCGATCCTGACCGCCCGGGGGCATGAGGTCATCGGGTTGGCCCGCAACGGCCCGGTCGCCGTCGACGTGCTCGACCGGGACGCGGTCGCGGCCGCCGTCCGCGACGCCCGGCCCGACGTGGTGATGCACCAGCTGACCAGCCTGAGCACCGGCGACTTCGCCGCCAATTCGCGGCTGCGCCGGACCGGGACCCGCAATCTGGTCGACGCGGCGCTCGCCGCCGGGGTACGCCGGATCGTGGCACAGAGCATCGCCTGGGCGTACGAGCCGGGCGCCGAGCCGGCGGCCGAGGAGACCCCGCTCGACCTCGACGCCCCAGAGCCACGCCAGACCAGTGTGGCCGGTGCCGCCGCGCTCGAATCCGCCGTCCAGGAGGCGCCCGAGTGGGTCCTGCTGAGGTACGGCACCCTCTACGGCCCGGGCACCTGGTACGCCCGCGACGGTCTGATGGCCCAGTTCGCCGCCGCCGGCAAGGTCCCCGCCGACGCGGACGTGAGTAGCCTGCTGCACGTCGACGACGCCGTCGCCGCCGCGGTCGCGGCTCTGGAGTGGCCCGTCGGCGTCGTCAACGTCTGCGACGACGAGCCAGCCGCCGCCTCGCAGTGGGTGCCCGCGTTCTGCGCGGCGGCCAATGTGCCAGCGCCAGCGGTGACCGAGGGCGAGCGGCATGGCTGGGCGCGAGGAGCGAGCAACCACCACGCCCGCACGCACCTTGGCTGGAACCCGACCTACCCGTCCTGGCGTCAGGGATTCGCCACCCTGTGAGGCGTCCGCACAATTTGATCTTGCAGAAGCAACGGAGACGAAGAGTCATGTTCGATCACCCCGAACTCGCCGCGCTCAGCGACGACTATGCCCGCTTCGGGCTGGAGCGCGATGCGGTACGCGAATGGGAGGACGGCGCCCGCACCGACAATCGCGCCGGGTCGTACGAGTGGTGGTACTTCGACGCCCACCTCGACGACGGCGCGAAGGTTGTCGTGGTGTTCATGAACAAGGACCTCGGCGCGGCGGGTAGCCCGCTGTCACCGCAGCTCCGGGTCAACCTGGAACTGCCTGACGGGACGACGTCCCACAACACGATCGCGATCCCCGCAGCGGACTGGTCGGCGGCGAGCGGGCGTACTGACGTCCGCATGGGGCCGGGCAACCGCTTCCACGGCGAGAGCCTGCGCGAGTACCGGATCCAGGCGACCGCCGGGGGGCTGAGGGTCGACTTCACACTGACGTCCGAGGTCCCGGCCTGGCGTCCGGCCACCGGGCACATGCTGTTCGGCCCGGAGGGCGACCTCGAGTTCAACTGGCTGCCCTCGGTGCCCCAGGGAGCCGTGCGGGGCTCGTACACGATCGACGGGGTGCGGCACGAGACGACCGGCGTCGGCTACCACGACCACAACTGGGGCAACGTCGGGCTGCCGAAAATCATCAATGACTGGTACTGGGGACGGGGGCAGGCCGGACCGTACACGGTCATCGCGTCGTTCATCACCGGCGCCGAAAAGTACGGCTTCGCCGAGATTCCCATCTTCATGCTGGCCCGCGACGGCCGGATCATCGGCGACGATCCAGCGAAGATGACGTTCGAGCGGGACGGGGTCTACACCGACGCGAAGACCGGCAAGCCGGTGGCGGGCATCGTCCGCTACACCTACGTGGACGAGGACGACACGTACGTGGTGACCTTCGACCGCGAGCGCGACCTGGTCCGCAATCCCCTCACCAAGGACCTGCCCTGGCTGAAGCGGGCAGCGGCCCGGTTGATCCGGTTCGACGGCGCCTACCTCCGCTTCGCCGGCCTGCTCACGATCGAGCACCACAAGGGCGGACAGGTGGTCGAGGCGTTCGCCGAGGACGCGATCTGGGAGCTCATGTACTTCGGGCACGCCCGCGCCACCGCCGCGGGTTCGTCAGTGCCCGGTCGGCGGGTCGCCCGGAAGCGGCACTGAGTTCATCGGCTGGCGAAGGCGCTCGATCAACTCGCGGGCGGCCTCGGCGTACCGCTGCTCCGATCCGCGGGGCCGGTGTCCCTGGATCGGAGGCGGGACGCTGTCGCCAGGTAGCGGCACCACGTCGGCGGGATCCCGTAGCCGGCGGTCCACCGTTGCCGCCGTCCCGCGGACGGTTACCGGCGTGGTTGTCCGGTGGGCGGTGAATATCCAGCCGCCGATCGAGTCGGTGTCACGCCACAGGTTCACCCACCGCCAGTCGACGCGAGAGCCGATCTCGTGCAGCACCTCGTCGTCGACGAAGGCGGGGAACAGTCGCGCGTAGAGTCGGCTCAGTGGCGACCCGTGGGTGAGCAGAGCGACTCGACTGCTGACCTGGGGCGGCAACTGGAGTACCGTCGCGGCGGCCAGGACCGCACCGTGGCTGTGTGCGGTGAGCAGCACGAGGTTGCCGCGTCCGACCAGATACGTAATTCGTCTGGTCAACTCCGGCACCGCTCGTTCGGCGTAGCAGGGTGGCGCGAACGGGTGGGCGGCCCGTGGCCAGAAGGTGCCCAGGTCCCACAGGACACCGACGTGGCGCCTGAATTCGGCCGTCCGGTAGGCGAAGATGCCGCCGATGGTCAGGCCGAGGATGATCGCGGCGATCCCCCAACTCCCGAACGCGATGGAGAAGGTGATCAGGTCGCCGGGTACCCGTGCGTACCGCTGCACAGACTCGCTCGGCAGCAACTCCAGCAGACCGAGGGTGGTGGTGGCCGTGCCGATTCCGGCCAGGCAGGCGTAGACCACCGCCAACGGAATCAGCCTTTCCGTGAAACGGGCCCTGGCTATCGCCTCCTGCACCTGCCGTAGTCGGGTCGCGGCTGCGGGCGGGCGGTCCGGAAAGTCGCAGGCCACGATCGCCGCCGCGGCACGACGTCGACGGCGTCGAGAGACGAGGACGACCGGAACCGCTACCACCAGCGTGAACAGCACTGTCCGGAGAAAGCCGAAGATCGCCCAGGTGAACGCCGGCGGCAGACCGGAGGCCAGGCCCTCTCCGGTCGGCGCGTCGCGATCCAGTAGATCCGCCACCCGGTAGACGAACTCGGCGGACACTGCTACCGCCAGACTGACCGCGCTGGCCGCCATCACCAGCGCGCCCAGCCCGAGCAGCGGGATGGCGTCCCGCCGCCGTACCCGGCACCAGAGCAGCACAGCGCCGAGGGCGGTCAGCAGGGTCGTCTGGGCAACGAACAGCGAGGTGAGGAGTGCGCCGTAGCCGGGTAGGCCGCCCCCCTCGTGCCACGGCGCCGGGCTGGCGAGGACGTGGACCGCCACCACGATGGTCAGGGCCACGGCTACCGTCCGCACCGTGCGGGTGATTCGGTCCAGTCGCTGATCCGACGAGGCCCGGTCGAGCAGCGCGGGCAGGCAGAGCAGAACCACGCAGCCGGCCAGCACCGCCCCGGTGGCCACGACCAACACGATCGTGCTGGCCGAGGCGCCGTTCGCGGCTCGGGCGGCGAGCAGGGCGACGTCCAGTGTCGCGAACGCCGCCGCGACGTGAATCGAGCGCAACCGACCCACCAGCGGCCCGGCGTCCCACTGACCGATCCCCCTGAGCCGGTGCTCGGAGACCTCGTCCGCCGGAACGCGGAACGCGTCGAACATCTTTCCCGGCCGGGTGCTGGCCCGCCAGAGCAGGCCGATGGCGACGGCCGGAACCACAGCGAGTACCGCGAGGCGCAGGCCCACGGGTTGCCCACCCAACCAGGACAACCAGGTACGCCCGGCCAGGCAACGTGACGAGCCCATGCATTTCCACGCGATCAGGTCCAGCGTGACGCCGACGAAGGCCAGCACGTACAGCGCGGTGAGGGTGAGCGCCAGCAACCGGCACAGGGATCTGACCGTCGCGTCGGAGCCAGGGCTCGCCGGTCGCATCCAGATCGCCAGGTTGGCCAGCATGAACGGCAGGAGGAACACCAGCGTCAGTGTTCGGACCACGCTTCCGGCGGGCAGGTCACCCCAGCGGTACGCCTCAGTCACCCGTTCGCCGCTGCCGCACGAACATGGGCGTCGGGGTCGGTAGAAGCCCCCACTGCGGTCGCCCGCGACCTGCTCGACCTGCGCCACGTTCAACACCTGGGCGGCGCTTGCGCTGGCGGCGCCGTGTACCCGCAGCTCCACCACGTCATCGGACGTCCCGGGCCCGCCTGACCGCGCTGATGCACCCGACATCGGCCCCTCCGAAGCACCTTCGGTGGCCAAACCGGGTGAACCCAGCCCCCGCGCCACTCGCGGCGGTGTACCCCGCCCGGCCGAGACCAACCGTGCGCCCGCCGCACGGCTGGCTCAGCGCTTACAGGTCCTCGGGCCGCACAAAATTCCGGTGTCGATCTGGTAGGCGGTGGCTAGCGTACGCGGATGAGCATCGTCCCAAGGACCGGCCTGCGGCTGCGGTTCCTCAGCGATCCGGGCGAGTTCCTGGCCGTTGCGGGTGACTACCTGCGCGCCGATCCGGTCGTCAGCACTGTCGTGACCACCATCGCGCACCGGCTGTTGTCGCAGCGGACCGAGGGGATCCCGCAGCCCGACCGCAACTGGTGGCTGGTGGTCAGCGACGACTCCGGTGCCGTGGTCGGCGCCGGGATGCGCTCGGCACCGTATGCCCCCTATCCCCCGTTCCTGCTGCCCATGCCCGACGAGGCGGCCGTTGCGCTGGCCCACGCCCTGCACGAGCGCGGGGAGGAGGTCCTCGCTGTCAACGGGGCCCTGCCTGCCGCCGAGCTGTGCGCCGCCGCGCTGGCCCGGCTCAGCGGGGGTGACGTTCAGGTCGCCCAGCACACACGACTGCACGAGCTCGGCGAGCTGACGTGGCCACCATTGGTGCCGGGCAGCCTGGTGACCGCGACCGAAGACGACGCGGGACTGGTCACGCAGTGGCTCGCCGCGTTCATTGGCGACGCCGACGAACAGGCGGGCCGCCCGCCCGGTACGAGTGCGCACGAAGCGCCCGACCACGCGGAGGTGCTGCGTCGGATCCGAGCCGGACGGCTGTGGTTCTGGGTCGACGAGACCGGGGAGCCGGTGCACCTCACCGGCGCGAACCCACAGTCGTTCGGGGTGGCCCGCCTGGGCCCGGTGTACACACCGCCAGCCCAGCGCGGACGCGGTTGGGCCAGCAACGCGGTAGCCGAGGTTTCCCGCCGAATCCAGGCCGAGGGCGCACAGGTCTGCCTGTTCACCGACCAGGCCAACCCGACGTCGAACAAGATCTACGCCGCCCTCGGCTACCGGCCGGTCGTCGACATGGCCAACCTGGTCATCGTCCGATGAGCAACTGGCGGAGCGGCTCCACCGCTCAGGTCGAGGTCTGCTCGCGCAGTGCGCGGGCCGTTCATCACTGGGCGAGCCCGTTCGGCCAGCCAGAGTTCACTGTGCTGCTGCTCTGTGACCGCGACGACGAGGCGACTCTGTTGCGGGAGGAGATCGCCCGCGCGGACGCCGGTACGCCTCACCGAGACGGGCCCGCTGATCGTCGGCCGTACGAGACGGTTGTCCCCACCAGCAACACCGCTCCTGCGAAGAAGTAGGTGTTGACTCCGATGCCGGTCCAGAACTCGCCCGTCGAGATGTCCGCCGCCCCCACGAAACCACCGCGACGGACACCGGTGACCATCAGAAGATTCTCGACCATTCCTGGAACACCCCGGATGACGAGCAGGGTGCTGCCGAACACCAGTGGCGTCAGCAGCAACCATTGGGGAAGACGTCGAGCCGGCGGGCGGACTGTGGCCAGAACGACGGCTGCTCCGATGGCCGACATGGAGATGAGCACCACGTTGAAGATCACGTAGGCCCTCATGCCCCACGGTCCATCACCGGTTGGATCGGGCCCAGGAAAGAACACCAGGAACACGTGGGACACCACAAAGAAGATCAACCAAGCCAAGGCGCCGTACGCCCAGCGACGGCCTCTGCGAGCGGACATACCAGCACTCTCGCCAAGGCGGCACCGTGACGCCTCCCGCCCTGGGTGGGTTTCGCTCCCCCAGCAGAGCGAGGTGCGGGAGTGTCGAATGCTGCTACCGGGGTGCCACTCTCGGCATGATCCTCCGTTCGCCGGTGGCGGCCATCGAGTGCATCGCGGCGCTGGCGAGCGGGATCAGCCGGGCCAGGCCCGGCTGTCCGTTGCGTCGGGCCAGGTCGGGCCCGAGGCGAGCCATCAGCAGGGTGAGCGCCGGCAAGGGCCGGACGTAGAGGGTGATGTGCTTGATCAGGCCGTCGGCACCCAGACGCAGGCGCTGGGCTTCGTAGAGACGCACCGCGCCGACCTGCGCCTCGTAGAAGAGCGCCACGGTACGGCCCTCGGCGACCTGGTCGGTGTAGGTGATGTCGTCGATCGCGGCCAGGGCCACTTCGAGCAAGGTGCGTACCTGCTGGCGGCCCCGGAAGGTGAACTGCTCAGTGATCGGCGAGACCACTGTGACATCGGGGCTGAGGGCGGCGACCGCGCCGGCGGCGTCACCGGCCTCGCCGGCGGTCCGCCAGGCGGCGACGGCGTCATACGACTGATTCACGGGTACTCCCCCATGTTTGCTGTGGACACCGGAGGCTCTGGTACTGCATGCCGCTGTCACGTCAGGGCCGCCTTGGGGAGACGGCTCTCCGCCGTCGGCACGTTCGTCCCGCAGCGCTCGTTCGGCATTCACGGCTGGGGTGCGTACGTCCAACGTAGTTGGTGAATGGCGTACACGACGTCCCGCGTTCGACAACCGGGCTCGCCGCTCGTGCAGCCAGACCAGCACCACCATGGCGACGTGGAAGGCAACCGGCGCCGCGATCGCCACTTCGGCCCGTCTACAGCCAGTCGTGTTCGCGGGCGTAGCGGGCCGCTTCGTGGCGGGTCCGGGTCTGGGTCTTGCGCATGGCGTTGGAGAGGTAGTTGCGGACGGTGCCCGGAGCGAGGTGCAGGCGTGCGGCGATGTCGGCGACCGAGTAGCCCTCGCCGGTGACCCGCAGGACGTCGGCTTCACGGTCGGTGAGGGGGGAGTCGTCGGTGACGGCGAGCGTTGACACGTCCGGGTCGATCCAGCGTTTGCCCGCGTGCAGGGTGGCGATGACCGAGGTGATGTGGGCCGGTTCGGCGGACTTGCTGACGAAGCCCTGGACGCCGAGCTTCAGGGCCTTGCGCAGCACGCCGGGGCGGGCGTGTCGGGTCAGCATGAGGATCACCTGCTCCGGTCGCTCGCGGCGGATCTCCGCGACCGCGCCCAGGCCGTCCACGTCCGGCATCTCCAGGTCGATGACCAGCACGTCGGGCCGGTGCCGCAGGGTGGCGGCGATCGCCGTGCGGCCGTCCTGCGCCTCGGCGAGAACGGTGATGTCGCCCTCCATCGGCAGCAGCGCGGCCAGGGCCGTGCGGAGCAGCGCCTCGTCGTCGGCGAGCACGATAGTGGTCATCGGCCGTCCTTCCCGGTAGCCGTCGGGGGCGCGTCGACCCGAGCGGGTGGGAAGGTCGCTGCGGTCAGGAACCGCCCGTCCTCCTGTTCCACAGTCAGCTCACCCCCGTCGCCCGCCACCCGTTGCCTCAGCGCCGCCAGGCCCCTGAGTTCCGGGGGCGTACTGGCGGTCGCGCCGTCGTTGACGATGGTGATGCCCGACGCGGAGAGCGTGATCTGCACCTGGGTGGCCTGGGCGTGGCGCAGGATGTTCGTGGTCGTCTCGCGCAGCACCTGCCCGAGCAGTTCGCTGGCGCGGGCGTCGACCTCGGCCTCCCGGGTCACCCGGACCCGGATTCCGGCGGCCTCGAACAGGTTCTTCGCGTTCTCGATCTCTGCGGTGAGGTTGAGCCGCCGTTGCGCGTAGGCGAGTTCCTTGGTCTGCGCGATGGTGTCGCTGACCAGCGTGTACGTCTCCCGCAGTTCCTTCTCCGCCCGAGCGGTGTCGCGGAGCAGCAGTCGCTGGGCCAGGGCTATCTTCAGCTTCACCACGTGCAGGGTGTGGCCCTGGATGTCGTGCAGGTCGCTGGCGAACCGCACGCGCTCCCGCACCACGGCCAGTTCCGCCTCGCGTTCCCGGGTCTGTTCGAGCTCCCGGATGAGGTCGTAGAACCGCTCGCCCACCACCGTGAAGACCGTCACGACGATGGTGAGGGCGGTCGGAATGAGAACGTAGGTGACCAGAACGTGACCGACGTCGTCCCGCTGCACCAGCAGCCGCGCCGCGCCCACGACAGCGACGTAGGTGAACAGCCCGGCCATCACCAGCTTCCGGCGTCGTCGCACCTCGCGCAGGGCAAGTGAACCTACGGCGCAGACACCCCAGTAGGCGTTGGGGCTGCCGGTCACCAGCACCCCCAGCGGCCACACCGCTGCCGCCACGACCAGACAGGGCAGCGCGACCCGGGCGAGGTCGTTTGCCGTCCACCGTTCGAACGCCACCACGGCCGCCACGGCCCCCGGGGCCAGAACGGCGAGGTGCCACCAGGCACGCGCATCGGTGTAGAGCAGGACCACGGCGGCGAACACCACCGGCGGCAGTGACGTGGCCAGGTTGAGCCGGCGCAGCCTCCCCTGCGTCGACTCGGTGAAGCGCGGCGATCTCCCGGTCACCACCTCAGTATCCGGCAGCCAGGAGCGCCGACCAGTGACACCACGTCACATGCGGTGATGACGTGGTGCCACTGACGGGTCGGCCGCGCCCGCGCTGTCATTGGTGCATGTCCACCACACCCGTCATCGACGTCGAACGGCTGAACCTCACCTACGGCGACTTCCACGCCGTCAAGGACCTCTCCTTCCAGGTACGACCCGGAGAGCTGTACGCGCTGCTGGGCACCAACGGCGCCGGAAAGACCTCGACCCTGGAAGTCATCGAGGGACACCGCAGGCCGGCCTCCGGCACGGTCCGCGTCTTCGGGCACAGCCCCGACGACCGGAAAGCGGTACGTCCCCGAATGGGCGTCATGCTCCAGGAGAGCGGATTCTCCCCAGACCTCACCGTCCGTGAGTCCGTCGGCCTGATCGGCCGGCTCAGCGGGCGTAGCGACGACGTCGACCGGGTCCTCGACCTCGTCGACCTCACCGCCCGAGCCGGCCGCAAGGTGTCGCAACTCTCCGGCGGAGAGAAGCGGCGGCTGGACTTCGCCACCGCCGTCTACGGCACCCCGGAGCTGATCTTCCTCGACGAGCCGACCACCGGCCTCGACATCCAGTCCCGCGACGCCGTCTGGGCGACCGTCGACCGCCTCCGCGAAAACGGAGCGACCATCGTGCTCACCACCCACTACCTGGAGGAGGCACAACAACGCGCCGACCGCATCGGACTGATGCACCAGGGCACCCTCCACCGCGAAGGCACCGTGGCCGAACTGACCCGCACCCTGCCCGCGGTCATCCGCTTCTCCCTTCCGGCACCGGCACCGACGCTGCCGGTGCGGGCCGCCGTCGACGCGGCCGGGAAGGTCGTGGTCGAGACCTTCGAGCTGCAGAAGGACCTGCACCTCCTGCTCGGCTGGGCGCAGGACCACGCCGTGGAGCTGCGGGACCTGGCGGCAGGGCCGACCCGCCTCGACGACGTCTTCCGCGCCATCAACAGTTGATTCGATCTTCCGCGAGGAGCCTCACCGTGTTGTCCATCGCGTCCAGCGAACTGATCCAGATCTTCCGCAACCGGCTCGTGCTGATCACCAGCCTCATCATCCCGGTCGCGGTCTGCGTGTTCTTCGTCCGTCAGCACGAGACGTACGCCGCCATCGGGAGCCTCGGCTACATCGCCGCGATCGTCACGTTCACGGTGGCCGCGTTCGGGCTGTACGCCACCGCCGTCACCACCCTGGCGTCCCGGCGACAGAATCTCTTCCTCAAGCGGCTGCGCTCCACCGCCGAAGGCGACGCCGGCATCCTCGCCGGCCTCCTGCTGCCAGTGGTCGTCCTCGCCGGGGTGCAGGTGACAGCGATCCTGACCGCCCTGGCCGTGGTCGCCGACGCACCGGCGAACGTCGCCCTGCTGGTGGTGGCGGTCCTCGCGACAGTGGCCATGATGATCGGCCTGGCGCTGGCCACGGCCGGATTGACGAACTCCCCCGAACACGCCCAGGTCACCACCCTGCCCGTTACCCTCGGGGTGATCGCCATGGCCAGTTGGGTGGGCATCACCGGCACCGAGAACCTGGCCTGGCTCAAGCGGCTGCTGCCCGGCGGCGCGGCCACCGAACTGACCGTGAACGCCTGGAACGGCGGCGTCGCCGTGACCGACTCCCTGTTCCTGCTCGCGCCCACGCTCGGCTGGGTCGTCGTCGCCGTCAACCTTGCCATCCGACTCTTCCGCTGGGAGCCGCGCCGATGACCATCGAAGCCCGATCCGACGCGCCGACAGTGGTGGAAGATCTCCTACTGCTCCTGTTCCAACCCAGGTCCGGGACCATCGCGGGAGAGAACACCCTCTTCTACGTCCTCGGCGGCGCCGTTCTCGCGGACCTCGCCCTCGGCGACCACCTGACCACTGCGGACCGGGGGCGGCTCAGGAGCGTGGCAGGTCACCCACCGACCGATGGCCTCCTGGGTCCCGCGTGGGACTACCTCGCCGAGAAACCGAGGGGGGTGCAGACGGCCCTGGCCGCGATCGGTCCAGCCCTGCGCCAGCCGGTGCTGGAACGGCTCATCGCGCGAGGCGACATCGACCAGGAGCCCCGTAAGGTGCTCGGCCTGTTCCGGACGACGGCCCTTCGGGAGGGCAGGACCGAACGACGGGCCCGCCTGCTCGCCGACGTTCGGCGGGTCCTCGTGGACGGCGCGGAGCCGCAAGCCCGTGTCGCCGCGCTCGCGGCGCTGCTCTCGGCGAGCGGGACGCTCCCGCAGTTCGACCGCGAGATCCCGTGGACGTCACCGGTGATCAGCCGGGCCAAGGAACTCGAGCGGGGCAATTGGGGTGCCGACGCCGCGGCGGCGGCCGTGACCCGCACCGTGACGGCCACCGTCGTCAACAGCGCCATCGCGGCCATCACAGTGCTTCCTCGAAGCTAGCTTCGAGGAGAGCGCGGAGGCGCTGGCGGCCGTGGAGACCGGTCACACGGCCGGCAAACTGGTGGTCACTGTCTCCGTCTGACGACCGGCGACCCGCTGCCAGGGTGCGGCAACACACCGCGCCCCGGCAGCGGCCTCCGCAGGACCGACGGACGTGTGCGGGTCGGTGGAAGCCTTCTACGCTCCCTCTCGGGTGTTGGACGGGTGCGGCCGTTCGGGTGGTTTCCCCTTGGCGTGGACGGCGTCGGAGGCGGCGATGCCGGCGAGGACGATGACGGCGGTGACGGCCACGGCCAGCGGCGGCAGAAGGATCATGAACGGTGAGGCGGCGGCGAGCGCCAGAGCGCCGACGATCCGGGAGCGGGACACCCGGGCGAATACGGCATGTTCCACCAGGGCTCGTCCAATCAGGAAGAGCATCGGCCCGCCGAGGACGACGAGAACCCACGCCGCGTTGGTGTGCCCGAACGGATGTTCGATCACGATTTCGTACCCCACGGCAACGGCGACGATCCCGGCCACCATGAGTACGTGCGCGAGGAAAGCCTCCCGGATGAGGTGCGCGGGCTCAGCGGCGACCCTGATGGCTTCGGGCAACAACTGGCCCGCCCTGAAGACGTAGACGCGAAACAGCAGCACGGTGGTGATGAATGACACCGCGAAGGCTGCCGCGGCTCCGCCGTGCCGAAACGAGGTGTCGCTGTAGGCCGAGCCGGTCGTCAAAATAAGTTCGCCGAGAGCGATGATGAAGAATTGTCGGTAGCGCTCAGACAGGTATTCGGCCAGGACGGGCCACTGCCGTTGCGTGGGACGGGACCACGGCGCGGGATAGAACAGCAGCAGTGCCGCGCCGTCGATGGCGATCGCGAGCGTCCACAACAGGCTGCGGGCCAGATCCGTCACGATCGCGCCGGCGATCCACGGCACTGCCGACAACGTGAACCAGAAGAACACCCCAGCCGCTCGGCGCTGAGCTTCGTGGCCACGCAGCAGCGGCACGATGACCAGCCCACGAATGATGTGGACGGCGACGTAGGCCCCAGCGAAGGCCAGACCTCTGTCCCCGAACGCGTGCGGCACCGCGACCGCCATCACCAGCGCGCCGAGCATGGCCGTGTAGACCAGCACCTGAAGCTGCGGCCGCTGCGGATCGTAGAGGTCGGTGACCCACGCCGTGACGAACCACAGCACGATGAAGGCCAGCAGCAACAGGAGCGTCTCGCCGACGTCGACGAGGACGACGCGCTGCTCGGTAAGCTCCGCGACCAGCCGCTGTGAGACCCGATTGAGGGCGAAGATGAAGACGAGGTCGAAGAAGAGTTCCAGAAGGCTCGGACGCTGCGGTTGCCCGGGTTTTCGAAGCAGCGCTGCTGCCCTTGTCGACATGGGCCGCCCATTCCTGCCGGCTTCGCCTATCCGGGTATTGGTACCACGCCGGAAGGGTCGTCGAGTCGATACCCGAAGAATGCCGGTGGGCCACAACCTCTTTGGTAGGCGTCGCGATCCCCATTCCTCCGACGGGTTGGTCCGCCACCGGTAATGGGCACGATTCGGCGCGCTACGAGCGCGGGGTTGTATCCCCCTTCGAGGGGTACGCCCGTTGCGCCACGCGGGCGCCGTCGGATCAGCCGAGCGGGTCGGTGTGAGCCGCGTACGCGCCGGAGGGCCGGTACCGGATGGATCAGCGAGACGCTGGCGGGCGCGCCAGGGCCGACGGCTTCGTGGAACTGCGGGTGCATGGGGTCTCCGCCACCGGACCGGACGACCTCCTGGATCGACAGCACGTGCAGCAGGTGGCGGGTGACCACAGGGGCGGCTTCTATCGACCCCGGCCGGGAAACCACGAGGGCGCCGAGACGGACGGGGTGACGCTGGAGGCCTACCGCTGGAACAACCTGCCCGCCGGCAACGCGGTGCGAACGCTGTCGATGGTGATCCTGTTGCCCTTCATGCTGATCAACCTCGCCATCTGGATGCGTCCGGCCACAGCCGGCTCCGACCCGGTGATCAAGGCCCTGTGCCGGTTGTTGGCGCTCACCCTGACCGGGATGTACGTGCTGAGCATGGTGGGCATCGCGCTGGATGTGATTGCGTGGAAGTGCATGTCCTCACCGGAGTGCCTGGCGGGACGCAGTTGGCTCTCCTGGCTCGGGGGGCGTCCTGCCGGACTGCGCCTGGCGGTACTCGCGCTGGTGCCGGCTGCGGCCATCAGCCTCGTGTGGGGGCTCAGCGCTCGCCCGGCACTCCCGTCTCACGTCTTCCGCTCGGCCGACCAGCCTCTTGCGTCGAATCGGCTCACCGCCGTCGGCCGGTGGGACAATGAGCCGCTGGTCGGTCGACTGCGCTCGATTCACGTCGCGGCGGCATTTGCCACGCTGGACCTCAGCCTGCTCGGTGCCCGGGCCGCACAGGGTTTGTCGATCGGCACCGTCGCGCTGGCGGCAACTTGCGGACTCCTGCTGATCATGAGTGCGGTTCTGCTCTGCATCCCACCCCTGACCAGGCCAACGGAGTGGCGGCTCGACCGGTTGGTCAGCGCGCTGCGCACGATCGCCCTCGGTCTGACCGTGCTGGTCTGGATCCACGTCCTGACCAGTTCAGCCTCCTGGCCGGAACGGAACGGGCTGCCCGGCTACAACCTGACCGTCGTCGGGCTGTTCATCGGTCAGGCGGTGCTGCTGGCCGCCCTGGGGGTGGTGCTGTTCTGGCATCGGCGTCGAGAGCCGGGTGTCGCGCCCGCGCTCGGGTTCGGCGCCCTGGCGACCTCCGTAGCCGCGATCAGCCTGGCGCTCACGTTCTCCGCCGAACTGGTCTATCGGGTGTCCGACGTCCTGAACAGGGGGGCGCCGACCGCGGAGGCGTTGATTACCAGCCCACCGCGTGCCTGCATCTGGGCGATCCTCGGCTTCTCGCTGGCGGTGCTGGTGACGCTTGCCGTCGCCGGTGTGGTGTCGGTGGCGTCACGACCGGGACGGATCCGGGCCGCGTCGGCAATCGTTGCTCGTGACTTCCCGGACGCGCCTGCCGATGCCACGCCGCGGCTGCGGCAGGTGCGCAAGAGCATGGCCCGCGCCCGGTTCACCGAGCGGCTGGTGCCGCTCGCGGTTCTCTACGCCTGCCTGGCCGGGATCGGCATAGCAGCGGTCGCGCTCGGCCTGCTGCCGACGCCTCCCAGCGAACTGGTCCAGCGCTACGTCGGGCTGCCGGCCGGCTTCGTCAACTTCGGCATCGGTGTCGGCAGTTATCTGATCGCCGCCCTCATCGTCGGCCTGGTCGTCGGCGGAATCTTCGCCTACCGCACACCCGGATTCCGCCGGTACGTCGGCGTGCTGTGGGACCTGGGCACCTTCTGGCCGAGAGCCGCGCACCCGTTCGCGCCACCGTGTTACGCCGAACGGGCCGTTCCCGAACTGACCTGCCGGATCACTCACCTCGTCGACTCCGGCAACGCTGTGGTGCTCACCGGGCACAGCCACGGCTCCGTCCTGCTCGCCGCGACAGTGCTCCAACTGCCGCGACGGGTCACCGACCGGGTCGCGCTGCTGACCCACGGTTCGCCGCTGCGTCGGTTGTACGCCCGTCTCTTTCCCGCATACGTCAGCGACGAGGTGATCCACGAGATCGCCGACCGGGTGGACTGGCGGTGGGTGAATCTGTGGCGGGACACCGACCCCATCGGCGGCCGCGTCTTTCCGCCGCATGGCCCCGACGAGACGCCCGCGGCGTGCGACCGAGAGGCGACCGTGGACCGACGGCTTCGCGACCCGTACGGCGTCACGCCTCCGTCCGGCGACATCTTCCCGCCACCGATCAAAGGGCACCGGCCCTGCGAATCCGAGGAGGCGTTCACCGAGGCGGTGCGTCACCTGGCCGACCACCTCCGCTGAGGGCACCGATCGCAGGGTGCCTGGGTCTCGGTGTGATGCGGTCAGCGACAGCAGACCCGAGACGTCCCCCGTGTGCTCGCACTGCGCAGAAGTGCGGTCACGAGTAGCGGACAGCCGACACCAGAGCACGATGTAGCCGACTGTGACCATCAGATCACTACGCGCACACTCCTCTTCGACATGTTCCCGTCGACTGGAGGAACAGATGCGTCTCCGATCGTTCGTCACCACGGCGGTGGCCGCCGTCCTGGCCGCCAGCGCACTCGCGCCGCCGGCACCGGCGGCGGCGGCCACCGCCGACCGCTGGGGCTTCGCGTACGTCAAGGACCCCACCGTGTCGGTCTGGACCGTGCTGGACACCAGCCGGCAGTGGGGTAGCTGGAAGACCGCGTTCCCGGCCGCCTGGGCCGACGGCATCAAGCTCGCACCCGGCCGGTTCCAGGTCCGTTTCCCGCAGATCGGCGCCGGTTCCCGGGGCGTGCCGCACGTGACCCCGGTGAACCGGACCGGTCACTACTGCGAGGTCGTTCGCTGGTTCCAGTCCGGCGCCGACGAGATCGTCGACGTGCAGTGCCACAAGCCGGGCGGCGCGCGCGATGACACTCCGTTCACAGTGCTCTGGACGACCAGCTCGGGCGTGCTTCCAGCCGGCACCGCCCACGCGTACGCGCAGTGGAGCAGCGGCCTGGTGGCGCAGTCGTACAACTCCACGGGTGCGGTGAACACTGTCGGGCCGCTCGGCGTCGGGCAGTATCTGGTGCGGCTGCCCGGGGTGGGACTGGCCGGAGTGCTCGCCGGCAACGTGCAGGTCACCGCCGTGCAGCCGAACGCCGGTCCGCGTCGCTGCAAGGTCTACTCCTGGAGCGCGGTCGGCACCGGAGTGCAGGTGTACGTTTTCTGCTACGACCAGGCCGGCGCGTTCGTCAACACCGACTTCGCGTTCTCGTACCACCGTCGGCGGCCGGTGATCGGCTCGCTCGGACCGCCGTCGTACTTCGGATATCTGGGCACCGCCGTCGGCGGGCCGACCAACGACAACTCAGTGCTCGGCGTCGGCGCGAACACTGTGGCACCGCTGGCGCCCGCCGGCCGTTACCTGGCGACCTTCCCGCAGGTCGGCCTCAAGGAGACGCACGCCCAGGTGGTGGCGCAGGGCACCGGTAACAACTACTGCCACCTCACCCAACCCTGGCCGTACACCACAAACGCCGACGTCGACGTCATCTGCTTCGACAACGCCGGCGTCGTCACCCCGCACCGCTTCCTGGCCACCTTCACCTCCCGGCTGTGATGTCGGGCCGCGCCGGCGGTGACGGTTTCCGTTGCCGCCGGCGCGGTCAAGGGCCAGCACTCGTGGTAAGTCCGCTGAGTCTTCGAGATCCGGCGGACCCGAGTGTCTAGAACCCGGTGCCGCGCGCAGCCCGCCTGGCCGTCCATCGAAGCGTCGCGGTGCTGGGGTCACGCTCCATTCGTGGCCGCCAGATCATCGTCCTGCCAACTCGAGACACCCACGACAATCCTCCCGCTCGGACCAGCTTCGTCGGTTCAGGTCGGCTGGCTCCAACCGGGCCTGGTCGAACTCTGAGCGCACCGCCATCCGGAACTGCCAGATCGCCTCGGCGAACTCGTGGTAGGCGCGGTGGTACTCCTCCGACGAGAGCGTCACGCCGGAGCGGATCGCGTTCCGCACCCCGATCAACCCCTGGTAGGCCATCTCCCCGGCCTTGACGATCTCTTTGGTACCGGCGACGAGTAGACGTTCTCGCGCGGTAAACACGTTCGCCTCGTGGACGACGCGGCTGGCGGAACGGAGACCATGTGACGCGCCCTCACCGCTTTGGGCGATCTCCCGGAGCGCGCTGTGGGCGGTGTCGAGCGCCACGGCAAAGTCCAGGTAATAGCCGATGCGCTCCCCCTCACGGCCGCGTCGACGCTCGGCACGGTTGCGCTGTACCTCGACGCTCACCGCACTGGCGAGGGCAATAGCGGCTCCGCAGATCGCACCGACGAATGGTATCCATTCCACGTCTTCAGTATCCGCCGACGATGTGTCCGGCCAACCATGTGTTCCTGTCTCCGGTATGACTGGGGTCAGGAAACACCGGCGGAGGGTGTTACCGGAATCGTGGCCGGATTACCGGCGCGTCCAGACGACACACAGAGACCCGCCTTACTGGCCTCTCTGCGCGTCGCCCAATGCCGTCACCACCGGGTCTACGCGGAGGGAAATCCCTGCTGCTCACAGTCGCGGCACCGTTCACGGTCCGACCAGTCTCGCCGGCCGATCGCATCCGGGGTCAACGGCGACTGCCCCAGGTCGGCCCGCAAAGCCATCCGGAAGGTCCACAGCGCCTCGGCAAACGGGTGGTAGACCTGATGGTAGGCCGCCTCCTCCAAACGCGCCCCGGTCCGGATCGCGTCCCGAACCGCGATGAGCCGCAGGAACGCCGCTTCGGCCGCGCTCACCAACGGCACGGTGCCGAGCACGAGGAGCCGCTCACGGAGCGCGTACACCCGTGCGTCATGGAGCACCTCATTGGCTGGGCCACGTCGGGCCGAGGGCGGCAGGTCGGCACGGGCGACGGCGCGCAGGGCGTTGTGCGCTTCGTCGAGAGCGAGCATGAACGCGACGGCTGTGGCCGACGAGACCGGCAGCTCAGCCTCGGCGAATGGCTCGTCGGTGCGGTGCCGAGATGTCGCGACGTCGCGGCGACGCTGGCGGGGCCACCCGAGCGGCGAGTCCGGCGCGGGATCGCGTGGCCCCGTCCGTTCGGGCGGGTGCGGGTCACGCAGCTGCGCCCGCGCGAGCTTGGCCAACGCGCCGCCGGTCCCCAGCGCCTCGTCGCAACGCTCCGCCAACTGGATGTTGCCCGGTGCGCGGCCTGTCTCCACCTTGCTGAGATAGCCGCGGCTGTAGTTGACTTTTCGAGCGAGCCCGGATAGCGACAGCCCGGCGGCCTTACGGCGTCGGCGGAGGCACTCTCCCAGCCGCTCCACGGTGTCGTTAGGCGGTTCGCACTCCTCGTCGCGGGCGGCCATCATGGCGCAGCGTCGCCTTGGCAGGACACATCGTAACTGTATCAAGGTCAACCTTCGCACGGCGGTGGTCCGGCGGCCGGAGGTGACCGCCGGACCACCGCCACGATCAGCACACGGGCGTCGACACCTGGGCCGCGACCAGCGAGGAGTGGATGAAGCCGCCCGTCGGGGCACTGACCCTGAACCAGCGGTTGGACGCGTAGTTGGAACTCGGCGGGTAGACCCACTGGGTGTCGGTCCAGCAGACCATCGTGACGGACGTGCCGTTGCCGTAGTACCCGTTGGACGAGCACCCGGTGTAGGCGCAGCTTCGGATGTTGGCGCCTCCGGAGTTCGAGCTGATGTATGGACCGGCGGCGGATGCCGGCACACTCGTCGCCGCCACGAGAGCCCCAGCCGCACCGACGATCGCGGTCATCCGCCCGAGACGGCGGTGGAAGGCAACCCTGGTTTCTGACATCGCGCACTCTCCCCTGCACTCTGGACTGGTAGGAGGACCAGCCGACTGCCATGAGCGTCAACCGTCCGAACCTCTTTCCGGAACGTGTTTCCTGTTGCATCCGACAGGAGGAGACGGCGCACGTTCATCTCCGCCGAAGCCTGGCCAGACGTCTCCCGTGTGCGGCCGCACGCGAGAACAGACGTCGGTCGTCCAGGTTCAGTCCAGGTCTGGCAGTTGTGCTCGGATCGCGGATCCGAGCGTCGCGACCGCCGCTGACCAGGAGAAGCGGAGGAGCAGCCGCTCGCGCAGGCGGTGGATCTCCGCGAAGGCGGTGGGCAGGTCGTCCAACACTCGCTGCACCGCGTTTGACCACGTCCGAATGTCACGGTCGCGGTCGTCGGTGATGTCGACAATCAAGCTGTCAGCGGAGGCCCCCAGCTGTTCCCGCAGCAACTCTGCCAGCCCGCTCTGCGCGCTGACGAGGATCGGGGTGCCCACCGCGAGCGCCTCCCACGCCGCCAGACCGAAGCCTTCAGCCCGGGAAGGCATCAGGCACAGCGCCGCACGCCGAAGGTCCCGGCGCACCGCCACGCCGTCCTCCGAGAACGGGCGTACGTCGACTCGACCTCGGGCCAGGTCGGTAAGGCCGACGAGCGTGGCGCGCACCTGCTCGCACTGCTCGGCTGGGGCGCCGCGAACGTACAGCAGCGGAGCCAGGCGGTCGGGCCTGTCTGGCAGGGCGGCGACAGCGCCAGCCGCGATGTCGAGGCCCTTGAGTTCTATGTCTCCGGTACGGCCGAGGACCATCACATTCGCGCGTACCGGAATCCGGCGTGCCCGGTCGAGGGGGTCCGGGTCCAGCCCTGGGTCGAGGCGGAGAACAGGGCGACCCCCGTAGCCGTCGTCGAGGAGGTGTGTGGCGTACCGGGCCAGACGGGGCCCCACGCCGACGACGACGTCAGCCTGCCCCGCTAGATCAACGGTGTATGCCTCGCGCGCCTCCACCCGGGCAGACGCCTCACCGCTACCCTTGTACGGTTCAATCTCAGCAGGGGCGGTGTGCACTATGTGGACCATCGCGGTGGCGCCGAACTTACGGGCATAGAGCCAGCCGATGTGCCCGGTCACGCGGTCATGCCCTACGACGACGTCGGGTTGCCGTGCGACGACCTCAGCAACTGGCAGGTGGAGGTCCGGACCCGCAGGCGTGCGGTCGGCGACGAACAGCCGGACGCCATGTCGGGCAGCGTCGGCGCGCTCGGCATCCGTGGCCTGCGCGACAAGGCACAGCACAGCGTCGCCGCACCCGGCGAACGCGACGGCCAGGGCTCGGTTGAGCACGGAGATGCCACCTTTTGCAGGCGACCACTCGTCGCAAACGAACAAGATGGTCAGCGGTGTCTCGGTCATGGCGGCAGCCGACCAGCACAAAAGAATGAATTCAACACCGATCGAATGAAGATCGTTTGGAGTCACTGATGTCGGATGAGGCAGCGTGGCGGACGATGGCCACCGGGCTGGTGACCGTCCGAGACGTCATTCGCAAGGTCGACCGCGGTTGCACCCGATCGGTCGAGCGCGCGGCGTTGGCCAAGGTCGCCGACAGCGCCGCGTTCGTGGGGCTCGGTCCGTCCTCACCGAACCGTGCGAGTTGGATCGTCGAGCGCATCCGAGGCTGCCTCCTCGACCTCGAACGCGCCGTCGCCGGGGCGGCCGCGGACCGGGCGATCCGCTGCTGGGCCCGATACATCGACGAGGGCCTGACCCCTGTTGAGCTGTACGGCGCGTATCCCCACCTCATCGTGAACGACATACCCACAGACAGGGCTACTGCCCAACGTCAACGCGTGCAGAGCCTCATGTGGGCTGGCGGCGCACGGGGGGACAAGGACTCCCTCCCGGGCGTCCTGAAACTCGCCGCCGAACTGCGCACCGCGCTCTCCACGGATCTACCCGACGGACCCCGAATGGACGCCACGACCTTCGAATACGAGTGGAAGCGCCTCGCCACCGCGGCACCGAATGGCCGTGACCTACTCCAGGTGCTGGCCCGGCTGGCTCCGGCCAACCCGTTCCCGAACTCGCTGCTGCGCGAGGCGGGTGACTGTCTACCCGGCCGCGCCGAGGTCGCATGCGCTTCCCCCACCGCGCTACGAGAGGCGTGCACAGCGCTGCGGACCCGGGGCCTGCTGGACATAGATGGCGGTCACGTATCAGTGCCGACGAATATCGCCGTCCATGTGAGAGAGCAGGTGACGCCTCAGCAGGATGCTCACTGGACCGCTGCCGTGCTGCGTTTCCTCACCCATGCGCTGCGGTCCGACACCCACCACAGCGACTCATGGACGGAGTGGGAGTTCGGGTACCCCCACGTGCTGGCCGTATGCCGGGCGGCGGAGCGGCACCAGGTGCAGTTGGGTGATGTTGCCTACCTACTCGACCGTGCATCGGTGTACGTGCGCGAGGGTGTCGAGGACCCGGACGCGGCGACCGTGCTCGCGGAGCGCGCCGTCGCGATCGCCCTGGCCGTGCAGGATCGCGAACTGACTGGCGACAGCTTGGGAAATCTGGCACTGGCACACCGGGCGGCCAACCGGACAGCAGATGCCATCCGTACCTCGACAGAGTCGCTGGACCACGTCGCCGCGGCGTACGGCACCGGCTGCGAGACGTACGCCGAAAGCCTCACGGTGCATGCCAACATCCTTGCCGCGGCAGGACGCGCTGCGGACGCCGGCGCGGCTCACGAGCAGGCGGTCGGAATCCTACGGACGTTGTACGGGACATGTTCGACGGACCACATTCGTGGGCTGCTGGTCGATGCCCTCAATGACCACGCGGCGCACCTGCTGTCCAGCGGTGCGCCTACCGCTGCCGCTCGGAAGCTGCTGGATGAGGCGAACAAGCTGGTGCGACACGGCGATTACGGCTGGACGCAGATCACGTTGAACCTCGCCCGGGCATGCCGTGCGGCCGGTGATCTGACTGAGGCGCGTGACTACCTTGAATCTCTGCGGGAACACTGCGTCAAGACCAGACTCAGTGTGTCGACCACCCATGTGTGCACAGTGGTGGACCTGGCCGAGGTCTACAGCGATCTGGGCGACCCCCGCGCCGACGCCACGTTGCGCGAGGCACACCGCCTCGACAACGCGCTGGCGAACGCCTTGAATCGGCCGCTGCGCCACGGCCGGAGCAGGTGAGACACGCCAGAGCGACCCGACGTCCGGCCACCAGGTGTCCCATGACCAACAGGCCGGTCCCCTGACCATCGCCGCCAGACCCGAGCAGCATCCCGGCGAAGGTCGTCCGGTGTCGTCAGTGACCTGCCGGTCCAGGCGACCTTCGGGTGCAGGCCGTTCAGGCAGCGGGGCGGCCCGGCGATCGAAGCCCTCCGTGAGGGATTGATCGCCGGGCCGCACCGGTGACGAGCCGCGCGCGGCGGCCCGCCGGTCAGCCGGTCAGAGTCCGGCGGCGTGCGCGGCGGCGGTGCCGCCGACCACGGGGAGGACGATGTTGCTGCTCTTCAGCGCGACCTGCAGGTTCGCGGCGGTGGTGTCCGCCTGGCTGGAGTACTGCGGGTAGCTGGCCACGATGATCACGCCGATCCGGTGGCCGGGCTTGAAGACGTAGTCCTCCGGCAGCAGCGGGAAGCTGAAGTTGTACGACTCCCCCTGCACCAGTGGCACGGCGACGCGGATCGACTGCCGGTTCTGGGCGTCCATGATGCCCTTGGTGACCAGCTCGTAGTCGGCAGTGGCCACCCGCTTCGTCGTCTGCTTGTAGCAGCCGTCGTCGGTCGGGCTGCTCTGGCCCCAGCAGTCCTCGGTGGTCAGGGTGATGATTCCCTCGCCGGAGGCCCGGTGCGCGACCCGCTCGTCGGTGCCGTAGTCGACAAGGATCGCCCCGAGGTTGGTGTCGGTCTGGTCGGCGGAGGCCCGCAGTTGCACTGTGGGTGTGCCGGAGATGTGCAGCGGCGCGGTGAGTGGCGCGGAGAGGAAGGCCAGCCGATTGGGCTGCACCACGTCCGGGTTGAGGATCATGGTGTTCTGGCTCTGCGTGCGGCTGTCCTGGAACGCGCCGGTCGCCGGCTTCGTGGTGGGCACCAGCCCGAGACCGCCCGCGCCGGTGGTGCCGGGCTGGAGGAACACCTCCGTGTCGGCCTTGCCGGGGATCGGCCAGTCGGCGTGGGTCTCCCACACGTCGGCGGAGCGCTCCAGGTCCACCCGCGGCTCATCCATGATGCCGTTGGCGACGTTCTGCAGCCAGAAGTCGAACCACCGGTGCAGCGTCGACACCCACACCGCGCGGCGAGAGTCGAACGGGTCGACGTGGCCCTCCTGCGACAGCCACAGCTTGCGCGGCACGTTGTTCTCCGCCAGGGCGTACCAGAACTTGCTGAAGTGGTCCGGCCGGACGTTGTCGTCGTTGAGGCCGTGGTAGAGCAGGACGCTGGCGGTGACGTTGGGGACCTTCTTGACGTAGCTGCGCTCGTTCCAGAAGGCCGTGTAGTCGCCGTGCTCGTCGCCGTCGGCGGCGCCTATCGCGTCGCGCACCGGCTTGCAGTAGTCCCGGCGCTCGGGGTTGGTGACCGTGTTGGCCAGCGAGGACACGTAGCTGTTGCCACGGGTGACCACGCCGTTGCTGCGCACGTAGTCGTAGTACTCGGTCGGTCCGCTGATGGGCACGACAGTGGTCAGGCCCTTCACGCCGGTCACCGCCGTGGCCATGGCCAGCGAGCCGTCGTACGACTTGCCGATCATCCCGGTCTTGCCGTTGTGCCAGTCCGCCTTGACGACCTCGCCGGCGGCGTTACGGGCGGTGGCCCGGCCGTTGAGCCAGTTGATGGCCTGCTTGGCGCTCAGGTTGTCCTGGTTGGCGTTTGTGGTCGGGCAGCCGGTGGAGTTGTTGGTGCCGACCATGTCCAGCAGGATGACCGCGTAGCCGCGCGGCACGAAGTAGTTGTCGTAGAACAGCGGCCACTTGTCGAGCAGCCCGTCGCCGTCGAGGTCCGCCTTGCACTCGGACTCGTTGCCTCGGCAGACCGTCGAGTAGTAGGGGCTGGCGTCCATCACCACGGGGGCCTTGAGCCCCTGCGCGGTGGCCGCCGGCCGCATCAGGTCGAACGCGATGATGTCGCGCAGACCATCGTTGTCGCTGTCGAAGGTGGAGTCGATGAACAGGCGTTCCCGAATGGCGTCGGCGTAGCCGAACACCGGCTGGGTGACGCCGTCCTGGACGACGATCGACGGCGGGCCGTCCGCCGCCTGCGCCTGCGGCGCCGCGCCGAGGGCGGCGAGCACAGTCGCGGACAGTACGGCCACGCCTGTGCGCCAGCGCGTTCCCACTCTAGGCATGCAGTCTCCTTGATGTGTCCGAGGCTGCGTACGCTACGAGCCGGTGGCCTGCGCCACCACCTGCACCTGTAGGAACTTCGCCGGGTGTGCTTCGACGCGGGCCGTACCCGGGCGACGGGACTTACGGCGTGTCGGCCAGCACCAGTTCCCGCAGCCGCCGGTCGAGTGTCGGGGCGTCCAGACCGCCCGGCCAGCCGCGGAGCAGGGCGCCACCCTTGGCCACCAGCACAACGGTCGGCGGCTCCCGCACCGCGTACGAGCGCCAGATCGTCTGCTGGTCGTCCAGGACGACCGGGTACTCCACCCGGTGAGCGCGGAGGTAGTCCTGGACCTCGTCGGCCTGGTCCGCGCCGGCCACGCCGACGAAAACCACCCGGTCCCGATAGCTGCGGGCCAGCTCACCGAGGGCGGCCTGGCTGCTGGCGCAGGTGGTGCACCAGGAGTTGAAGAAGATGAGCACCACGGGTCGCTGCGCCCACAGCTCGGCGGCGACGAACGGTGTGCCGTCGGTCAGCGCGCCGGTGAACGCCGGGGCGGCCGGGGCGGTGCCGGGCGCCGGGCGCAACGCCAGGTCGGCGGGGACCGGCCCGGGCAGCGTCGCCGCTCCTCCGGCGGGCGTCGGCGCGGGCGCGGGCTCGGGCGTGCTGCATCCGCCCAGCAGCGCCGCCGCCAGCACCAGCGGCAGGAACACCCGCCTCATGATGGCACCACCGCCACCAGCGCCGGGCCCTCGCTGCTGTCCGGCGTCAGGTCGAGCGCCGGGCGACCGTCCACCTCCAGCCGGTAGGAGGTTCGCTGCGGCACGCGCACTCCGACGGCGAACTCGCAGTAGGTGGGCAGGCGCTCGACCCCCAGATCCTCGGCGAAGGCGGCCACCGCGGTCCCCGCCGGCAGCTGCCCGCTGGCCAGCGCCACCCCGTCCGGGTCGAGCACGCGGAACGGCGCCCGGTTGTGGAAGTGCTGGTAGGGGCCGGTGCCGGCGCAGTCCACGCCCGCGGCCCGGATGTTGATGTCACGAACCAGGACCCGGACGGTCGTCGGATCGCCGGCCTCCTGGGCGGCGCCGACGGTGCCGCAGCCGGTCGCGCCGGCCAGCAGCAGGGAGAGCAGAGTCACGATGCTTCGCCGCACGTCATCCTCCTTCCGTCCGCCTGCCGGGTCCGTGGCGGCCTACCGCCGCGGACCCGGCAGGAACGGGGTCAACCTCGGACGCCGGTCAGGACTTCTCGACCCGGCACTGCTTGGTCACCGTCTTCGTCGGGTCGCTCTCCGAGGTCGCGGTGAGCTTCACGAAACCGGTGTTCGCGGCGGCGGCGGTGGCACCCACCGACACCTTGACCGTGGTGGCCTTGCCGAACTGCGCGGTGGCGAGCTGGTTGGGCAACCAGGTTCGCCAGCCCTTGCCGGCCACCTCCGCCGACAGGCGATAGACGTCCGACTTCAGGTACGCGCTGACGTCCTCCGGGTGCTGCTGCCCGCCGGCCGAGTAGGAACCGGTGTTGGTCAGCTCGAACGAGCAGGTCACCCCGCGGTTGGTCGGCTTGCCGCCGCCGGTCACCTCGCCCTTGCCCAGCAGGACGTCGTGGCTGCTCGGCCCGCCGGTGCCGTCCAGCGAACGGACCGCCACCGTGTAGGAGAGCGAGCCGGCCGAGTCCCGCTTGAGGTCGATGATGTATAAGTGCAGTCGGTTGGCCTCGTCGACGTACTCGTACTGGCTGCCGGTGTCCGCGCCGGCGTGGAACAGCGCGTCGGAGAGCTGCCGGTAGTCACCCATGGTGATCTTCTGCGGGGTGCCGTCGGGCCGATAGAAGTCGATCATGTCGATGTCCTGCGGGTTGGAGTCCACCACCCACTGGAACGGCGCGCTGTCGGCGTTCTTCGTCTTGCTGACCAGCACGCCGCTGTCCGGGGTGAAGGAGTCCGCACCCATCCGGTCGACGACCTCGACCGTGTAGTTGTTGAAGTTGCCACCGTCGCACAACGGGTCGGTGGTGACACCGCATGTCGGCGACAGGTCCTTGTTCAGCGCGATGTTCACGCCGCTCAGACCCTTCGGGCCGGCGTCGACCGCCCGGGCCGTGACCTGCGCGACCACCAGGCCCGAGGAGGCCAGCGACTCCCGCGAGAGCCGCAGCACGTGTTCCTCACCGAGTAGGCCGATCTTGAGCTTGTCCCGCACCGTGTGCAGCGAGCCCATCGAACCGCCGTTGGTCGGCGGGATCTGCCAGCGGGTGTGCGGACCGCCCGGGCCGTTGAACGACCCACGCGACATCATGCTCCAGATCCCGGTGTACGCCCTGCGCAGCGGCTCGCCGTACGGGTTGTTGTAGTTGTCGCCGATGCCCAGCAGGTGGGTCAGCTCGTGAGCGTAGACGCCCATGCCGGAACTCTCCCCCTGCGTCGAGGAGCCGCCGCCGGCGTTCGGCCACAGTGTCGCCGCCGCCTTCCACGAGGTCCAGTCCACGTAGCGGGTCTTCGCCCAGTTCGGCAGGTTGGGGTCCGGCGGGCCCCAGGCGTCCGGCACGTCCTCCTTGTTCTGGAAGATCATCTGCCCGAACTCCTGCCAGGTCGACGACTCGTCCTGGCCGGCGCTGAGGATGAACACCAGCTCGTACTGGTTGGCGACCTCCTCGCCGACGGCAGCCCGCCAGGCGCCCAGGCCGTCGGTGCGGATGTTCTTGCCGCACACGTCCCCGCTCGGGCAGGCGCCCGGGTTGAACCCGTTGTCCAGCCCGTACTGGTAGGACTTGGCCGGCATCTGGTACGGCCCGAACCCGGTGAGGTCGACGCCGTAGCGACCGTTGGAGTCCTGCATCCAGTACTCGTGCAGCGTGTGGCCCTTGTTGAGGGTGTTCGGGGTGTTCAGGAAGTCCTGGTAGAACGTCGGCACGTCCGCCCGGGGAATGTTTGTCGCGACGGACTGAGGGTTGCCGAAGACCGTCGAGCGGGCCCGCTGGGACACCGCGAACGTCTCGTCCGGATAGTCGAGCGCCACCAGGGCGATCTTGAAGTTGCGGACCGAGCCGGACACGCTCGGGTCGGCCCAGTTCTTGCCGGGCACGGCCTTGTAGTCGTTCCAGGTCATCGTGTCCGGGTTCTGCCAGGCCTGCGGATCGAGGACCTGGAACGGCGCGGTGCCGCCGGCCGGGTTGGCCGGGGCCGCGGCGGCCTGCGCCGCGCCGGTCGCCACGAGCGTGGTCACCACGGCTGCGGCCAGCACGGCCCGCCTCAGCCGGGTGCGGTGGGGGGTAGCACGGTGCACGGAACCACCTCTCGTCGGAGGAAACGCGGCGCCGGCGTTCCGGTGGGGGTGGAGGGGAACACCTGTCAGCAGGCCGCGCAGCGAATCTAGGAGTACGGGCCGGTGCCGGTCACTGTGCAGATGTCGGCAGGTGGGCCGGCGACTTCCGACACCTGAATGACCGGCGCCCACCGGAGGATCAGCCAGGGCCCGTCCCGGAAGCCGGATCGGCAGTTGCCGCGAGGGCCCGCAGCACGTCGCGGCGCACCCGGTCGGCGGCAGTCCCGGACAGCGGTCCGCGCGGTGGGCGGCACCGCCCACCGAACCGTCCGGCGCACTCCATGGCGAGCTTGACGGCCTGCACGGCTTCCGGCCGGGAGGCCCAGCCGAGGATCGGGTGCAGCTCGGCGTAGAGCGGCAGCGCCCGGCCCAGGTCGCGGGCGGCGCACAGCTCGTACAGGCGCACGGCCTGGCGGGGCAGCGCGTTGGGCAGGGTGGCGACCCATCCGGTGGCGCCACACAGCACCAGTTCGAGCACCACGTCGTCCGCGCCGACCAGCACGTCCACGTGCGGGCAGAGGTCCCGCAGGCGGTGCAACCTGCGTACGTCGCCGGTGACCTCCTTGACGGCGACGATCCCGTCGATCTCGGCGACGGTCGCCAGCAGGTCCGGTGTGAGGTCCAACCGGGAGTCGTACGGGTCGTTGTGGGCGACGACCGGCAGGCCGATCGCCGCCACCTCCCGGTAGTGGGCGACCACGTCGGCGGCACGAGCGGCGGGTCCGTCGGGCGGCCGCGCGAGCACGCCGTGGGCGCCGGCCTCGGCGGCCTGCTCCGCCCAACGGCGGGCCTGCCTGCTGCCGTAGCCACCGACGCCCGGCACCACAGCGCAGCCGGACGGCGCGGCCTGCACCGTCGCCCGCACCACTGCGGCCCGCTCATCGTCGGAGAGGGCCCGGTACTCCCCCATCGACACGCACGGCGCGAATCCGTCACACCCCTCGGAGGCGAGCCAACTGACGTGTTCCTGGAGCTTGTCGAAGTCGACCGACAGGTCGGCGCGAAACGGCGTGGCGATGGCGACCAGCACGCCCCGCCAGGGCCTACCAGCTCCCACTCGGCGATCCCCCGCCCGTCATCCCACCCGCACCGTGCGCGGCGGCGCTGGTGCGGTCCGTACCGGAACCCTAGGAACGCCCGTCGCCCCCGGTCTTCGGACAGATGCCGGAACAGTCGCGGCGACGTCCGTCTTTTTGTCGTGACTTCGACAGTGGACCTTGCGCGATGACCCACCGGCACCGGAGGGTAAGGACTGGCGGTCGCGCGATCCCTGTCACGCAGCGCAACCTGGGGAGTTACATGCACGGTGAGCTCCAGCGAATCGTCGACGCCGTCGCCGCCCGGGTGGGGCGACCCGCCCTCATCGAGGACCGGCGGCAGCGGGTGGTCGCCTACAGCGAGCACGACGGCCCGATGGACGACGTCCGCCGGACGTCGATCCTGCGCCGGCAGACGACGCCGGAGGTGATCGCCTGGTTCCGGGACAAGGGCGTGCTCACGGCGCACGCGCCGGTCCGCACCCCCGCGTGCGCCGAGCTGGACCTGCTGGCGAGGGTGTGCGTGCCGATCCGGCACGACGACCTGCTGCTCGGGTTCGTCTGGTTCATCGACGCGGACGGTTCGATGACCGACGCCGACATCGCCACCGCGACCGGCCCCTTCACCGACCTGTCGTTGGCCCTGTACCGGGAGAACCTGCTCGGTGAGCTCGCCTCACAGCGCGAGACCGAGGCCACCCGCACCCTGCTGGTGGAGAGCCGGCAGGCGCGCGAGCACGCGGCGCGGGCGCTGGTGGAGGAGGGGGTGGTCATCGCCGACGGGTCGACAGTCGCGCTCGTCGCCCAGCTCGTGCCGGCTCCCGGGCGGCAGCCCGACGAGGTGGCCCGGATCGCATTGGAACAGGCCCTGGTCGCCACCCGCCGATGGATCGGCGTGCGGGAGACGCTGCACCTGGTCTGGCACGACCACGGGGTGCTGCTGGTCTGCGGCGACCGGGTCGCCGGCCGCCCCTCGGCGGAAGCCTCCGCCGGGCACCTCAACGACGCGTTGGGCACCGCGACCCGGGGCCTGGCCTCGGTGGGCCGGACGGTCACCGGGATCGGCCAACCTCGCGCAGGGCTGTCCAGCGCTGTGGAGTCCTACCAGGAGGCTGCGCAGGCCGCCCGGGTCGGTGTGCAACTGCCCGCGTTGGGCGGGGTGGTCTCCTGGGCCGGCCTGGGCATCTACCGGGTGTTGTCTCAACTGGACAGCCAGCAGCTCGACGTCGCGGGTGTTCATCCCGGGTTGGAGCGGCTGCTGCGCGACGATGCCCACCAGGTGCTGCTGGAGACCCTGGAGGCCTACCTTGACCTGGCGGGCAACGCGCACGCGACCGCCGAGAAGCTCCGACTGCACCGGACGACCCTCTACTACCGGCTGCAACGGGTGGAGCAGCTCGCCGGGACCGATCTCAAGGACGGCAACGAACGGCTGTGCCTGCACCTGGCCATGAAGCTCGGTCGGCTCACCGGTCACTACCGCACGCCGTAAGGCGGCCGCCCGCCCGTGGTGCCACCGCGGACAGCCGGTCCCGGGCGTTCCTCGTCAGACGAGGCGGGTCATCCAGCCGTACGGGTCGGCGGCCCGGCCGTACTGGATGTCGAGCAGATGGCGGCGCAGCCGCATGGTCACCGAGTCCTCGGCGCCGGCCTTCGGGGCCGTCACCTCGCCGCCGTCCCAGACCAGGCGCCCGACCGGCGTGACCACCGCGCCGGTGCCACACGCGAAGACCTCGGTGATCGCGCCGGAGGCCACCCCCTCCTTCCATTCCCTGATCTCCACCGGGCGCTCCTCGACCTCCAGGCCCAGGTCCTTGGCCAGGATGAGGATCGATCCCCGGGTGACGCCCTCGAGGATCGTGCCGAGTTCCGGGGTGATGATCCGGCCGTCGGCCGTGATGAAGTAGACGTTCATGCCGCCGAGCTCCTCCACGTAGCGGCCCTCGGCGGCGTCCAGGAAACAGACCTGCTCACAGCCGTGCTCGGCGGCCTCGACCATCGGCGCCAGGCTGGAGGCGTAGTTGCCGCCGCACTTCGCCTCGCCCGTGCCGCCCCGCGCCGCCCGGGTGTACTCGGTGGAGAGCCAGATGGAGACCGGCTTGACGCCACCGGAGAAGTACGCGCCGACCGGGCACGCGATCACCATGTAGGTGATCTCCTTCGCCGGGCGAACCCCCAGGAACGGCTCGGAGGCGAACATGAACGGCCGCAGATAGACGCTGTATTCGTCCTCGTCCGGCACCCACACCTGATCGGCACGGACCAGGCCCTCGACCGAGGCCATGAAGTCCGGCACCGGCAGTTCGGGCAGTGCCAGCCGCCGGGCGGACCGGGCGAAGCGCTCGCCGTTGGCCTGCGGCCGGAACGACCAGATCGAGCCGTCACGGTGCCGGTACGCCTTCATCCCCTCGAAGATCTCCTGGGCGTAGTGCAGTACGGCAGCCGCCGGGTGCATGAGGATCGGACCGAAGGGGACGATCTCGGAGTCCTGCCAGCCGCCGTCCGGCCTCCACACCGCCCGTGCCATGTGGTCGGTGAAGTGCCTGCCGAACCCCGGATTCGCCATGATCTCGGCTCGCCGCTGCGCGCTCGCCGGGCTCGGATTCTGGTGCAACGGGAACGGCAGGCTCATCGCCGGGTCCTCTCAATGGCCGCATCCCTGGGCGCTCAGGTCACCGAGAACGAACACGCAGGGGGGAAGGTTGTCGGATGACAGGTGCAGAATACCGACCGTATTGTCGCCGGCCGTAGACCGCCGAGCCGCCGCCCCACTTCGTCGAGATCGCGCATCGCACCGGCGTCCAACTCGACCACGAGGCCGCCGCCGAGGTCACGAAATTCTGCGCCGCGGTCGTCGCACGGCGAATGGTTGGACGCGGGCGTCCTTGCCCGACTGCTTGACCGAGGACACCCGCCGGATCACCCTGGCAACGGCCCGAGCGGCGATCTACCTGCTGCATATCCGCGGCCGGGGCCCTAGTCCCTTCGTCGGTTCGGTCTACACGGGTGACCTACCCGGTGCCGGCCGACGAAACCGTGCGAGCTCGACCCGCGCGCCCTTTCAGGCGGTGAGGGAAGCCGTACGACGGGAGGATGGCGTTCTTGCCGTGGGCGGCCACTCTCGACCCTGTGATGGACGGCCAACCTGGCGTCGAGGCAGTGTCGCGGGAGCCAGCATGGGCGGCATGGGTTTTCGGGAGGAGGCGGACGCGATCTGCTGGATCGCTATCCGCTGGCGGGTAGGTGGATGACGAGGATGACGGTGTCGTCGTGAACGTGACCGGCGGTGAAGGTGGTGACGGCGTTGTCGATCGCGTCGACGAGCCGACCGGCGGAGGTGGCGCCGTTGCCAGCGAGGACGTGGTGTAGTCGCTCGATGCCGAACAGTTCACTGCTGTCGGCGCGGCGGCCTTCGGTGACCCCGTCGGTGTAGAGGATGAGGCTGTCGCCGGGGCGTAACACGGTGCGCTTGTCCCGTAGGACGGGGTGGTCGATGAGGCCGATGGCCACGCCGTGATGGCCGAAGGACTCCACCCGGCCGTCAGCGCGGCGGATCAGGGCGGGCTCGTGTCCGGCGCAGCTGATCTGGGCGCTGACGCCCTTGGGGTGCAGGCCCAGGGCGGCATAGGCGGCGGTGAGGAAACGAGGATCGTTGGTCTGCCAGGCACGCAGTGTGGTGTTGAGGGTGGCGAGGTTGCGGCTCGGGGTGATGAAGCGGCCCGCTGTCGCGCGCAGGGTGTAGCGGGCCAGTGCGGTGGTCTTGGCCGCTTGCGGACCCTTGCCGCACACGTCGCCCACGACGACGGCCCAGGTGTCGCGCGCCGATGGGAAGACGTCGTAGAAGTCGCCGAGGACTTCGGCGGTGCCGCCGGCGCCGCGCCGGTAGCGGACGGCGATCTCGACGCCGGGCACCTGTGGCAGGTGTGGGGGCAGCAGGCTTTCCTGCAGCGTGTCGGCCAGTTGTTGCGCCTGGTCGGCGGCGGCGCGTGCGTCAGCGGTCGCCTCGTTGGCCCGGGTCGTCGCGGCCTGAGCGTGGATGGTCGCCGTCTCGGCGTCCTCGACGGCTTCTCGCAGTGCGATCTCGCCGGCTGCCGCCAGCGCGAGAGTCTTGAGGACTTCGATGTCGTGGGGGGTCCAGTGCCGTGTCGAGGTGTCGACGGCGCAGAAGGTGCCCAGCACGTGACCGTCCGGGGAGCGCACCGGGAAGCCCGCCCACGCGGCGACTCCCATCAGCTCGATGGAAGGGTTGTCAGCGGTCCGCGGATCCACGCGGGCGTCGTCGACGATGAGTTCGGCGTCGGCCTCGATGACGTATCGGCAGAACGACTGCTGCACGCTGTTCTGCCGGTCGGCGAGGTGGGTGCTGCTGACGCCGATGCAGCTCTTCCAGAATGATCGGGTCTCGTCGACCAATGTCACGAACGCGAATGGGGTGCCCAGCAGGGTCGCCGCCAGACCTGTCAGCCGGTCGAACGCCACTTCCGGCCCGGTGTCCAGCAGCCGGGTGCGGTACACCGCGGAGATGCGGGCCGGGTCGAGGACACGGGGGTGGTCCTGCGTCGACCGGGTCACCGGCCCGCCTGATTCACCACTGCGAGCTGCGTGACCAACGGTGCGGGCAGCGGGCGGTCGCGGCGCTGCCGGTGTCAGCATGATCAGCTTCCGGCATGGGGTCATTGTGACCACACCGCCGCCACTGGTGGTAGCGGCCGATCGGCTCTGCCGCTGAGCGATCTGTCACCGGTGTCGCCGGAAGTTGCCTGACCCGTACCGGCGGCTCAGGCCGTGGGCCGTGTCAGGCACTGTTCGGTGTTCTCGGAACGAATCGTGTGGTGGTGGACACGAAGCCGATGCTTCGCCGTCAAATTCGGCCGGTGCGACGTAGCGTTGAGGGCTGCCCGGGGCGGGTCCGCCTGCCGCACGCCTGGTTGACGCTGATCCGCGAGCTGAAGATGGTGAACGCCCGGTGCCCGTAACGAGTGATCCACAGGTGGTCGCGCTACCGCCGACAGCTGCCGCACCGGTGATCCCGGCGGTGTTCCGATCCTCCACGGCCCCGCCCCGCCGCACGCTGGTCGACATTCTCGACGACTCCGTGCGCGCGCATCCTGAGGCTCTTGCTCTCGACAACGGTGCTACGGCGCTGACGTACCGCGACCTGGCCGATGAGGTCGAGGCCTTACGGAGGTCGCTCGCCGGGTACGGAATCGGTGTCGGCGATCGGGTTGGCGTCCGGATCTCCTCCGGTACGGCAGAGCTGTACCTGGCTATCCTCGGCGTTCTCGCGGCGGGCGCGGCCTACGTGCCGGTCGACGCGGACGATCCCGAGGAACGCGCCGAGCTCGTGTTCGCCGAGGCGGGGGTCGTGGCGGTCCTCGGTGACGGGCTGGCGGTGTCGCTGCGCCGTACCCCCGCGGGTCGATGCGGCCGGCCCGGCCCGGACCACGACGCCTGGATCATCTTCACCTCCGGTTCGACGGGCACCCCGAAGGGTGTGGCGGTCAGCCACGGCGCGGCGGCGGCTTTCGTGGACGCCGAGGCGCAGTTGTTCCTCACCGACGAGGCCAGTGAGCCGATCGGCCCACAGGATCGGGTCCTGGCCGGGCTGTCGGTGGCATTCGACGCGTCCTGCGAGGAGATGTGGCTGGCGTGGCGGCACGGCGGGTGTCTGGTGCCGGCCGCGCGGTCACTCGTCCGTAGTGGCGTTGACCTCGGTCCGTGGTTGGCCGAGCAGCGCATCTCGGTGGTGTCCACGGTGCCGACGCTCGCTGCGCTGTGGCCGGTCGACGCGCTGGAGGAGGTCCGGCTGCTGATCTTCGGTGGGGAGGCCTGCCCACCGGAGCTGGCGCAGCGCCTGGCCGTCGAGGGTCGCGAGGTCTGGAACACCTATGGACCGACCGAGGCGACGGTGGTCGCCTGCGCCGCGCGGTTGACCGGCGAGGAACCGGTACGCATCGGGCTGCCACTGGCCGGCTGGGAGCTCGCCGTGGTCGACGGCTTCGGTGTTCCGGTCGAGATGGGTGAGACCGGTGAGCTGGTCATCGGTGGGGTGGGACTCGCCCGCTACCTGGACGAGGCCAAGGACGCCGAGAAGTTCGCGACGCTGCCCGCGCTCGGCTGGCAGCGGGCGTACCGCAGTGGGGACATCGTCCGGGCGGAGCCAGAAGGGCTCCTGTTCGTCGGTCGCGGTGACGAGCAGGTGAAACTCGGCGGACGTCGGATCGAGTTGGGTGAGATAGACGCCGCACTGCAGGCGCTGCCCACCGTCGCCGGTGCGGCTGCGGCGGTGCAGCGCACCGCCGCGGGCAATCAACTGCTGGTGGGGTACGTGGTTCCGCACGACGGCGCCGCATTCGATGCCGCGGCGGCGGCGCTGCGGATCCGTGAGCAACTGCCGGCCGCGCTCGTGCCGCTGCTGGCCGTGGTGGATGCGCTGCCGACCCGGACATCAGGCAAGGTTGATCGGGCCGCGCTGCCGTGGCCGCTGGCCACCGCGGGCGCCACGGTGGCTGAGCTGACCGCGACGCAGGAATGGCTCGCCGGCGGTTGGGCGGAGATCCTGGGCGTACGCCCCACCGAGGCGGACGCGGACTTCTTCACCTGTGGCGGCGGCAGCCTGAACGCGGCGCAACTGGTGGCGTGGATCCGGCACCGGCACCCGCGCGTCTCGGTGGCCGACATCTACCTCCACCCGAAATTGTCGCGGCTCGCGGCCGTGCTCGACGCGCTCGACAGTTCGGCGGTGACGCGCCGTGAGGTCCGGCCGGTGCCGAGGCGCGCCGGGCTGATCCAGGCCGCGATGATGGTGCCGATGCTCGCGCTGGTCGGGCTTCGCTGGTTGACCGTTCTGGCCGCCCTCGGCAACGTCCTCGCCCTGTTCGCTCCGGCACCTTGGGCACCGGTCGTTTCCTGGTGGTGGGTGGCCCTGGGCTGGCTTGTGCTGTTCAGTCCGCCGGGTCGGATAACCCTGGCCGCCGCGGGAGCGCGACTGCTACTTCGTGGGGTCCGCCCCGGCAGCTACCCGCGCGGCGGCGGTGTGCACCTGCGGCTGTGGGCCGCCGAACGCCTCGCCGAGCTGAGCGGCGCCACCAGCGTCGCCGGAGCATCCTGGATGATCACTTACGCCCGGGCCCTTGGCGCGCAGATCGGGGCCGACGTCGACCTGCACTCCGCGCCGCCGGTGACCGGCCTGCTGAAGCTCGGCCGAGGCGCGGCGATCGAGCCGGAGGTCGATCTGTCCGGCCACTGGGTCGACGGCGATGTCGTCCGCATCGGCAGGGTTCGCGTCGGGGCCGACGCCCGGGTCGGGTCCCGCAGCACCCTGATGCCGGGCGCTCGGGTCGGCAAGGGTGCCCGGGTCGCTGCGGGCTCGACGGTGGCCGGCGCCGTACCGCCGAACCACCATTGGGCCGGCTCACCGGCCGCCGCCGCTGGCAAGAAGGATTCGAACGGGTGGCCCGGCCGGCGTCCCCCTCGATCGCGGATGGGCGCACGCCTCTGGCCGCTCGCGTATGGGATGACCGCCCAGGTGCTGGGGCTGGTTCCGGTCGTGGCGGCCCTGCCGGCGCTCGCCCTGCTCGGCTGGACGCTCGCCGTCCGACCGACGGTCGGCGCCATGCTGGGTGCCGTCGCGGTGGCGACCGTCGCCTACGTGGTGGGCTACGCGCTGCTGGTGCTCGGAGCGGTCCGGGCGCTCAGCGTCGGTCTGCGCGCCGGCTATCACCGGGTGCAGGGGCGGGTGGCGTGGCAGGTCTGGACGACCGAGCGGCTGATGGGGATGGCCCGGGTCGGACTGTTTCCGCTCTACGCCAGCCTCTTCACACCGGTGTGGTTGCGGCTGCTGGGCGCGAAGGTGGGACGCGGAGTGGAGGCATCCACAGTGCTCGCGCTGCCGGCGATGACCACTGTGGCTGACGGGGCCTTCCTGGCCGACGACACAATGGTCGCGACCTACGAGCTGAGCCACGGGTGGCTGCGGGTTGCCCCGGCCCGCATCGGTAAGCAGGCGTTCCTCGGCAATTCAGGAATGGCGGCGCCAGGGCGTTCGGTGCCCAAGCGTGGACTTGTCGGCGTGTTGTCGTCGGCGCCGTTCAAGGCGAAGAAGGGCTCGTCGTGGCTCGGCGCACCGCCGATGCCGCTGCGCCGGACCGTGGAGGCAGCCGACACCAGCCGCACCGTCGACCCGCCGGTCCGGTTGAAGCTTGCCCGGGCGGCGATCGAGTTGTGCCGGATCGTTCCGGTGATGTGCGCCGGTGCCCTGGCGGTCGGCGTCCTGGCCGTACTCGCGCTCGTGTGGCGCGCTGTCGGGTGGTGGGCGGCCGCGCTCGGGGCCGGGCCGGTGCTGCTGGGTGCGGCGCTCGTCGCCGCCGCCATCGCAACGGCCGCGAAGTGGCTGCTGGTCGGGCGTTTCCGGGTGGCCGAGCGCGCGCTGTGGACCTCCTTCGTGTGGCGCAACGAGCTTGCCGACACGTTCGTCGAGGTCCTCGCCGCGCCGTGGTTGGTGCGCTTCGCGACCGGCACGCCACTGCTCGCGGCGTGGCTGCGCACGCTCGGCGCGAAGATCGGCCGGGGTGTGTGGCTGGAGACCTACTGGCTGCCCGAGTACGACCTGGTGCGCCTCGGCGACGGCGCGACGGTGAACCGCGGTTGTGTGGTGCAGACCCACCTGTTCCATGATCGTGTGATGAGCATGGACGAGGTGACGCTGGGCGCGGGAGCCGCGCTGGGCCCACACGGCATCGTTCTGCCGGGCGCGAGCATCGGCGCGCGGACCACCGTCGGGCCCGGTTCGCTGGTGACCCGCGGTGACGCCGTGCCGTGCGACAGCCGGTGGTTGGGGAATCCGATCACCACCTGGCCGGCGCCAGCGGCACGGTCGGCATGAGTCCGAAGGCGTCGGCGTCGAGCGGCGCAACGTCCGGCGCCAGCCACTCCGGCGACTCCTACCTGCCCGAGCACGGCAACGGCGGCTACCGGGTGCTGCACTACGACCTCGACCTCGACTACCGGGTCGTGTCGAACCGCCTCGGCGGGCGGGCGGACATCACCGCGGTGGCCGTGCAGTCGTTGTCGCGGTTCACTTTCGATCTCGGTCGGCTCCGCGTCCAGGACGTCCGGGTGGACGGGCGACCGGCGAAGTACCTGCACCGGCCGGACAAACTGCAGATCAAACCCGAGCGGCCGATCGGTGCCGGGGACACTTTCCGGGTGGAGGTCCGGTACGCGGGAAAGCCGGTGCCCATCTCCGGCCGTTGGGGCGAACTCGGGTGGGAGGAACTCACCGACGGGGCGCTCGTGGCCAGCCAGCCGAACGGATCGCCGTCCTGGTTTCCGTGTGACGACCAGCCGGGCGCCAAGGCCACCTTCCGGGTGGCGGTCACGACCTCCTCCCCGTACACAGTGCTGGTGACTGGCGATCCGGTGCTCCAGCGCCGGGGCGCGGGCAGCACGACCTGGCTGTACGAGCGACGCGAGCCCACCTCGCCGTACCTGATGAGCGTGCAGATCGGACGCTACGAGGTGGTGGACCTGACCGTCGGTGCGGTGGTGCAACGCGCCGCGATCCCGCCCGCGCTGCGCAGGAACGTCGCCCACGACTTCGGTCGGCACGGCGAGATCATGTCGGCGCTGCAGCGGCTCTTCGGACCGTACCCGTTCCGCGAGTACGTGGTCGTGGTCGCCGACGACGACCTCGACGATCCCGTCGAAGCGCAGGGCATGGCCGTCTTCGGCCGGAACCACGTCGACGGGCGGCGCACACACGAACGGCTTGTCGTCCATGAACTGGCCCACCAGTGGTTCGGCAACAGCCTGACGGTGGCGGACTGGCGGCACATCTGGCTCAACGAGGGCTTCGCCACGTACGCCGAGTGGTTGTGGTCGGGCGTCTGCGGCGGCCTGCCCACTGACGCCCTTGCCGCACAGTGGTACGCGTGGGTCGCGGATCGTCCGCGCGAGGTCGTCGTCGCGGATCCCGGCGTCGACCGGATGTTCGACCCGCTGGTCTACAAGCGTGGCGCGCTCGCGGTGCACGCCCTGCGGAAGAGGGTCGGTGACGACTCGTTCTTCGCGTTGCTGCGAGCCTGGGTCGCCGAGCACCAGCACGCGACGGTGACGACCGAGCAGTTCCGGCTGCACGCCCAGCGCTTTGCCCGCGAGCCACTGGATGATTTGTTCGCTGCCTGGCTCGACAGCCCGACGCTGCCCCCGCCACCCCGCTGACCGGGGCCGAGACGCGGCCGCCTCGCGAAACCGGATGCCGGTCCCGCAACGACCGACGCAGCCGCCCGCGGCTGGCCGGCTGGGCCGGGACCGGCACCTCGACGGTCACTGCCGGAGCCACCAGGGGCTGGTGTAGGCCACGCCGAAGTCGTTACACGGGTGGCCGGCTGGGCCGGGGGTGCCGTTGGGCACTGACGGGTCGGAGATCCGGAGCACCACCCAGTCGCCGTCGGCGACGTTGAGCGGCACTGTGAAGTCGGTGACCTGGCCGTTGACGGTGTCGATGACGTCGACGACGGTCGGCGCCGAGGTGCCGGGGCGGAGGACCTGGATCCGCAGGGGCTTGCCGTCCCAGGCCGAGCCGCGGTCCAGGTCCAGCAGGAACCGGACGTCGCCGGAGGTCACGTTCAGCACCCCGCCCATGCGTACGCCGTTGGCGGTGGCGTCCACCCGTAGCCCCGAGACGCGGGTGGCGAAGGAACGGCGGGAGGCCATCGCCTCGAACACCGCCGCGCGGGTGTTCTCGGCGACCCACAGGCCGCTGCGGCCCTTGCCCTCGTGGAAGCCCCACGTGGTGCCGTGCTCGTCGGTGACACCGGTCAGAGCGGGCCGCCAACCGGCGTTCAGGCAGGCCACCAGCGGCGACGCCACGCCCGACGACCAGCCCTCGAACAGGAAGTCGTCGGTCCGGTTGAACATCTCCAGCCCCACGAGCTGATCGCGGACCGAGGCGTTGAGGGAGAAGTTGTTGAACCGGCCCGCCTCCCGACCGGGGTGGTTGAAGCTCGCCAGACCCCCGGGCCGGCCGGCGAGCCAGTTGTACAGGCTGCCGGGGCTGCCGGCCCGCAACAGGTCGGCGAAGTCGGAGGTGTTCCAGACGTTGATGTGGCCCTGCAACGGATGCGACCACTCGAATCCGCGGATCGCTGTGAACTGACCGGGGTCGTTGGCCGCGTTGGCCAGGTCACCGGTGGTCCGCCACTCGGACGAGCTGAGCCCGTCGATGGCGAAGAGGGTGGCGTGATCGGTCAGCGCGGCGACGTCCAGGCCGGCCTCGCGCATCGAGGCGAACGCGGCCTCGGCGCTGCCGTCGCCGTCCGACATGACCGTGTGGTTGTGCATGTCGGCGTGGACCAGCGTGGTGCCCTGGGTGATCAGGGACGACCGGCCGGCGCCGACCGCAGCGGTCGGGGCGCCGGCCATCGTCGTGTTGGTCGCCCTGGCGGCGGTCGGCAGCGCGGCCAGCATCAACGTTCCGCCGGCACCGGCCAGGAGCGCCCGTCGGCCGAGGCCCGCGGGAATCTCCACCTGGCCGTACGGCACGTCGTCGTCGGATCCGTTGTCGTGGTGGCAGTGGTGTGGGTGATGTGCGGTCATGGCTATATGGATGTAGATGGATCTGGCCGAGACGTCAAGCCGAGTCGTCGGTCAGGCGAACACTGCGGTACGCGTCGTGTTGCTGGGTGAGGGTTGGTCGCCGGACCAGGTCGGACGCGGCTCGTGCGTCCCGTCTCGCCAGCTCTCTGCGCGAGGTGATGCCGAGCTTGCGGAAGATCTTGCGTAGGTGATAGTCCACAGTGCTCGGGCTGAGGAACAGTTGTGCCGCCACCTCGCGGTTGGAGGCGCCGTTCGAGACCCGCCGCGCGATGTCCCGCTCCTGGTCGGTCAGGCAGCAGCTCTGGGCAAAGTGGTTGGTCGTGTCGTGGCCGGCCAGCCTGCCGCGCAGTTCGCGGCGCGACGCGACGCCCAGCCGGTGGAACACTCCGCGCAGGTGATGTTTGACGGTGTGGGTGCTGATGACCAGGTTCGTCGCGACCTCGACGTTTGTGGAGCCGGCCGCCACCAGCAGGGCGATCTGTTCCTGCCGTGGGGTCAACACCGCACGGGGAAGGGCTCGGGCAGGCTCGGCTACGACGCAGCGCATGGTGCTCCTCGGGCGAGGGTTCGGGGTCTCGACGACCATCCGATCGCACCGCGGTGCACGACGAGTGCAGACTGAGTGCTCGCCCTATCCGCTCACGACGCGCCCCTCATCAAGCTCAAGCGGGCCCGGACATACGCGACCATTGTCCGGTATGTCTCGGCCTGCTCCAGGCCGGAGAACTCGATCAGTTCCCGGAAGCCGTTGTCGGCGATCAGGTTCTCGAACTGCTGGCACCCCCGTTCCGCGCGCACCAGGTCGCCCAGATCGAAGGCGGCCCGCGCGAGGATCGCCGCGACGGCACAGCGGGGACCGTCCGACTCACAGACGCCTTCGGTCAATCCCCACTCGGACACCTTCACCGCTCGTTCGAGCCGGCCAAGTTTCCAGGAGGACTCGGCGATGAGCTGTGCGTAGTAGATTTTCAGGTGGTCGAGGTGCTGCGCCACGGCAATGGCCAGGCCTTCGTCCGCGAGCCGTGTGCCGGTCTCGAACCGATCGGACCCCAGGAGCGCTCTGGTGAGAGTCAGCAGCGATACGGCGAGCAGTTCCTGGTGCCCCGACTGCCGGGCAAGACCCACCGAACGTTCGCCGTACGCGTTGGCGGCATCGTGGTCGCCACGCGACAACGACAACACGGCGAGGTTTCGCAGGACGTCGGCCTGTCCGGCCAGCTCTCCAGCGCCTTCGAAGATGGACAGGGCTCGACGGAGATGTTCGTCGGCCTGCGGCAGCGGGGCGAAGGCCTCACCGACGGTACGGAGAAGTTCGGCCTCCATCAGCGGCTCACCGAGCACGCTGACCAGATCGAGGATCGCGAGTACGGTCTGCGTCCGGCCCGGGGGTATGGAGTTGCTGCCCGGCGCCGAGGCGGCGAGGACCATGGCCGCCGCGTCCCGCCCCAGGCCGTGGGCGAGGGCCAGGTCGATTGTCGCCCACAGCGCGGCCCGTTCCCGTGCGTACCAGGCGGCAGCCCGTGGCACGCTGTCGAACGATTCAGGCGTCACCTCTGACGGCGGTTCGCCGACGGCGCCGACTGGCTGCCGGTGGTGCCTCGCGTACGCGGCACGGGCCGAGTGCAGGTAATGCGTGATGAGACGCCGCTCGTACTCCGGTCGTTCCTGATCCTCGTCGAGAAGCTCACCCGCGTAGGCACGCAACAGGTCGTGCAACACATACCGCCCGGCCTGCGACTCATCGAGCAGACTCGCTGTTACCAGTTCCATGAGCAGCGCGCGCGCCTGTGCGTGGCCGACCCCGGCGACACTGGCAGCCGACTCCAGCGAGATCAGTGGGCCTGGGTGGACGGCGAGGGTACGAAACGCCTGCGCCGTTGCTGGGTCGAGGGCCTGGTACGACCACGAGAACACCGATCGGACATCGTCGGTCGAGTCCGTGCTGGACAGGGCGTCGAGTCTCGCGGACGGCGCCGAGACGTCGCTGACGGCCGCGCTCAACGGCAGGGCCGGATTGAGGGCCACCCGGGCCGCGACGATCGCCAGTGCGAGCGGCAGCCCGGCGCAGAGCGTGATGACCTTCTCCAACGCCTCCGGGTTCGCTGTGGCGCGACGGGCCCCGAGGCGGTTGATCAGAAGCTGGCGGGACTCGGCCCCGGTCAGCCGGTCGACCTGCAGGTAGCGTGCACCCTCCCGGGTGACCAGGCTCGTCATCCGGTTGCGGCTCGTCACGATAACCAGACAGCCCCGGGAGGCTGGCAGCAGCGGGCGGACCTGATCGGAGTCGCGCGCGTTGTCCAGGAGGATCAGCAGCCGACGACCGAAGAGGCGACTGCGGTAACGAGCTGCCTGCGCGTCGACGGTCTCCTGCGGTGACGACACCGCCGCCTCGCCCAGTGACGCGAGCAACGTGGCGAGCGCCTCCTCCGGTGACATGACGCGTCCGTCCGGATCGAGGCCCCTCAGGTTCAGGAACAACTGGCCATCGGGGAACTCGCTGGCGATCTGGTGGGCCCAGTGCACGGCGAGCGCGGTCTTGCCGATGCCACCCATGCCGCCGAGCACGGTGATCACGATGGTCGCATCGCTGAAGGCGTCAGACAGGTGGTCGTCGAGCACGGTGGCAACGTCGTTTCGGCGGACGAAGCCCGCGACCTGTGGCGGCAGCTGTGCGGGCCGGGGAGCCTCCGGCGGGCGCAGTTCCTCCTGCAGGGTCCAGCCGCTGGCGAGCAGTTCCCGGTACGCCTCCCGCAGCTCCGGCCCCGGGTCCACCCCCAGTTCCTCGGCGAGATGTTGACGGGTCCGCTCGAAGACCCGCACCCCTTCCGCCCGGTGACCGGTGGCCACGTACGCGCGCATCAGGCACGCCTGTAACGCCTCGTCCAGCGGCACCGCGGCGGCCACGCTCAGCAGCGGGGTCAACACGGCGTCGGGCATGCCGTGGGCGATCGCCGCCTCGCTGGCCGCGAGCGCCACCGCGACGCGCTCCCGTTCGATGGCGACGAACTCCGGCGACCTCAACGCGCTGGCCGGAAGGTCGGTGAACGCGGGGCTGCGGCCAAGCTCCAGAGCGGTCAGGTACGCCCGGACGCCGGGCATGACGTCCTCGCTGGCGAGCGCCTCGCGGGCCCGCCGGACCAACTCGCGGTACATGGCCAGGTCGGAGGCCTCGGTCGCGAGGGTCAGCCGGTAGCCCGTACCGGCCGGTAGGAGGTACCGACCGGTTTCGCGGACGTCCAGGTCCGGTTCGAGGATCCGCCGGAGGTTCCCGACGTGCCGGTGGATCTGGTTGGCGGCGCTGGGCGGCGGTTGTTCGTCCCACAGGCTGTCGATGATGGTGTCGAGGCTGACCGCGTCACCCCCGGCGGCGAGGAGCTTGGCCAGGATGATCCGCTGGCGGACCGGGCCAAGATCGACGTCTGAGCCGTCTCGCCGGCAGCCGAGACCGCCGAAGACCTTGAACTCGCAGTGGGACGGCGGCCCGTCCGGCAGCCTGCGGTCGGGCGTCGTCACGATTGACATCCTAGGGATGGAAGGACAGCGGCTTCGCTTTTCGGCCCAGCCTGCGGTTTGCCCCGGGTCCCCCGCATCGCCCACTTCTCGTTGTCTGTCGAGTCGGTCGCCAATAACGGGGACTACGTGGTTCGGGTGATTCGCGAAAGGGTGTCATCTCCGTACCTTCGGCATGGTTCCAACGCGGAACGCAAGCCCAAGGAGTGCGCATGCCCCATGTCACAGTTGGCTCAGAGGGAGCCGACCCGATCGAGATCTATTACGAGGATCACGGCGCCGGTACGCCTGTGGTGCTCAGCCACGGCTACCCGCTGAGCGGGCAGGCCTGGGAAAAGCAGGTCTCCGCACTGCTCGCAGCCGGTTACCGGGTCATCACGTATGACCGGCGTGGTTGGGGCAATTCCAGCCAGCCCGACGGTGGGTACGACGTCGACACGTTCGCCGACGACGTGAACGTGCTGCTCACGAAGCTGGATGTCCGCGACGCCATTCTCGTGGGTCACTCGATGGGAACCGGCGACGTTGCCCGGTACCTGGGTCGTTACGGCACCGAGCGGGTCGCGAAGGCCGTGCTGATGTCGCCGATCCCGCCTTTTCTCCTGCGGACGGACGACAACCCCGACGGCGCACCGCAGTCGTTGTTCGATGGGTTCATTCAGGCCGCGCGGGCGGACCGCAACGGGTGGCTCGAGCAGTTCCTAAAGAACTTCTACAACTTCGACGTCTACGGCGGCTCGCTGGTCAGCGACGACGAGTTCCAGGCAAGTGTGAACGTGGCAGTGGCCGGATCTCCTGTCGCCGCGGTGGCCTGTATCCCGACCTGGCTCACCGACTTCCGTGCCGACCTGTCCAAGATTGACGTGCCGGTACTCGTGATTCAGGGCGACCAGGACCGGGTCCTGCCCATCGGGGTTACCGGCCAGCGGGTGTCCGCCTTCGTCGGTGATTCGCGGTTGCTCGTCATCGAGGGCGGGCCGCACGCCATTGCCTGGACCCACAGCGATCAGGTCAACGCCGCCCTGCTCGACTTCTTTGCGAAGTGACGTGAAAGGAAACACTGTGACATTGTCCTTCCGGCGGCGCCTCATTTCCGTAGGCGTGGCCATCGGTGCCCTCACCCTGGTAGGTGCCGGTATCGGCACCGCGCAGGCCTCGACGAGTAACGCTTTGCATTCGCGCCCCGCAGCGGTCAAGCCGACAGTCGTGCTCGTGCACGGGGCGTGGGCGGACGGGTCGAGCTGGGACAAGGTGGCGGCCAAGCTTCAGCACGACGGCTACCGGGTAGTCACGCCGCCGAACCTCCTGACGGGCGTGCAGAACGACGCCGCGAATCTGCGCGCGTACCTGGACACCATCACCGGACCGATCGTCCTCGTCGGGCACTCGTACGGCGGCATGGTCATCACGAACGCCGCTCTGGGCGACAAGCAGGTCAAGGCCCTGGTGTACGTCGACGCGTACATCCCGGAGCAGCACGACACGGTGCTGTCGCTGACGTCGGCCGTGCCGGGCTCGGTCTTCGCGGCCGAAGCGTCCACCGTCTTCGACCAGGTGGCGATCCCCGGTGACGACCCGCACAACGTCAACCTCTACGTGAAGCCGTCGATCTTCGGCAAGGCGTTCGCCGACAAGAGCATTCCCGCCAAGGACGTGGCGGTGCTGGCCGCCCGGCAGCGTCCACTGGCCTTCAACGCCCTGGTCGAGGAGTCCGGCGAGCCGGCCTGGCACACCATTCCCTCGTGGTCGGTGATCGGCAAGCAGGACGCCGTGATCCCCGCCGCTCAGCAGATCGCCATGTCCAAGAGGGCCAAGGCGCACGCCATCGAGATCAACGCCCCCCACCTGTCCATGGTCACCGACGCGGGAGCGGTCACCAACCAGATCGAGGCGGCCGCCAAGGCGACCGACTGACACGACAGCCGGCCGTGGCATCGCTCACCGCGATGCCACGGCCGGCTTCTTCGCCGTTGCCGCCGAGGGTCAGGAGACCGTCAGGCGGTCGTCCGGGCCGCCTCCAGGATGACCTCGGTGACCTCACCGGGATGCGAGATCAGGCCGAGGTGACCGGCGTCGATCCGGGTGATGTCGGCCCCCGCCCGCTTCATCATCTCCTCCTGACGGGCCGGCGGGATGACCCGGTCCTCGGTGCCGATCACCGCCCATACGGGGATCGTCTTCCACGCCGGCTCCGTGGCCGGCTCACCCAGGGCGTTCGTGGCCAGGGCGCTCTGGGACACGGCGAGCACCTCCGCCTGCCGCCGGGGCAGGCCGTTGGCGAAGCCGGTGATGAATATCTTCGGCAGGACGTACGCGTCGACAGCGCCTTCCGGGGCGCCAGGGAACGGCACGAGCTTGAAGACGCTCGTGGGGTCGGTCAAGGCCGGCTCGAGCACCGAGCCGGAGCCGGCGGTGAGTTCCTCCACGGTCTCACCCTTGTCAGGGGCGAAGGCGTCGACGAACACGAGTGCCTTGACGTTCTTGTTGCCGGTCGCGGCGTCGCTCGCCACGAAACCGCCGTACGAGTGGGCCGCGACCACGATGGGACCTTCGATGGTGGACAGGAAGTCCTTCAGGTAGCCGCTGTCGATCGACGGCCCCCGGTTGGGTTGTGGCGCGACCTGGACATCGAAGCCGCGTGCCTGGAGTCTGCTGACCTCCCCACTCCAGCTCGAGCCGTCGGCCCAGGCGCCGTGCACCAGGACGATTGTCGGTTTGGTGCGACGCCCCTCGTCCGGCGTTGGTCGCCCACCGCCGTCCGCGGACACGCCTGGGGCGGCTGAGCCGAGCACCGTCACCAGGGTTGCGGCGGCGAGCGTTGCGGCGATGCTCTTCGGCCGACGTAGCGAGATACCGAGCACGTTCTTCCCCCTCGTTGGTCAGTCGTTTGGGAACGCGGGCAGATGTGCACGGTTGCCAACGCGACCCGGTCCAAGCCGCAACCGGCCGGCCGCGCCGCTGAGCAGCGCGTGTACCGATGGCGGCAGGCTCCGCTGCCGCGATGACGTGCCTGATCGCCCGACCTCACCGTATTCGCGCCGAGGGCGAATCTCGGACAGAAGAGGAAAATAACTCAAGTTTCACCTTGCAGTAGGACACGCCGTCAAACGGGCCTGCTCAACGGACCAGCGGACGCGACGACCGGCCCCCGCGAAGAGTCGCCGCACGCAGGTTCGTGGCCACGAGGGTCGGCCACTCCCCCGACTTCCCGGTATCTGTAAACAACCCTTGATATTAAGTCTCATGAACGTCAATATGTGGAGGTCGCGGGTCATCGAAGCCTGGGGAGTGAGCCATGAGAAGCCGTCGAATATTCGCAGTGGTAGCCGGGGCGGCGATGACCGTCACGGCCGCCGTCGCCTTCGTCCCCAGCAGCATGGCGGCCATGCCCTCGGCCAACGCCGTCCCGATGGTCGCCTGCACCGCCCCCACCTGGGCCGAAGGCCCCACCTACCAGGCGGGCACCCAGGTCACCTACGGCGGCCGGCTCTACCAGGCGCTGGTCACCCACACCGCACACCCCGGCGCCGGCTGGAACCCCGCCTCGACCCCATCGCTGTGGCGTGACCTCGGCGCGTGCTCGGGAACCACGCCACCGCCCACCACGCCACCACCGACGACCCCGCCGCCCACCACCCCACCACCAACCACACCTCCCCCCACCACACCGCCGCCGACCGGTGGGACCTGTGCGGTGAAGTCGCGGCCCACCGGCAAGGTGTTGCAGGGCTACTGGGAGAACTGGGACGGAGCCTCCAACGGCGTACACCCCGGCCTCGGCTGGATCCCGATCACCGACAGCCGGCTCAACCAGCACGGCTACAACGTGATCAACGCGGCGTTCCCGGTGATCCGCTCGGACGGCACCGTCCTCTGGGAGAACGGCATGGACGTCGGCGTGAAGGTGGCCACCCCGGCCGAGATGTGCCAGGCCAAAGCGGCCGGCGCCACCATCCTGATGTCGATCGGCGGAGCCGCAGCGGGCATCGACCTGAGCTCCGCCGCCGTCGCCGACCGGTTCATCGCGACGATCGTGCCGATCCTGACGGCCTACCACTTCGACGGCATCGACATCGACATCGAGACCGGCCTGACCGGCAGCGGCAACATCAACACCCTGTCCACGTCGCAGGCCAACCTGATCCGGATCATCGACGGCGTGCTGGCCCGGATGCCGTCGAACTTCGGCCTGACCATGGCACCGGAGACGGCCTACGTCACCGGCGGCAGCGTGGTCTACGGCTCGATCTGGGGCTCGTACCTGCCGATCATCAAGAAGTACGTGGACAACGGCCGGCTCTGGTGGCTGAACATGCAGTACTACAACGGCAGCATGTACGGCTGCGCCGGCGACTCGTACCCGGCGGGCACCGTGCAGGGCTTCACCGTGCAGACGCAGTGCCTGAACAACGGGCTCACCATCCAGGGCACCACCATCCGGGTGCCGTACGACAAGCAGGTCCCGGGTCTGCCGGCGCAGATTGGGGCGGGCGGCGGCTACCTGCCGACGTCGCTTGTCACGCAGGCCTGGAACTCCGTGCCCGGCCTCAAGGGCCTGATGACCTGGTCGGCGAACTGGGACGGGTCGAAGGGCTGGACCTTCGGCGACAACGTGAAGCGCCTGCAGGGCCGCTGACGGGTGACGGCGCCGGGCCTACCGCCAGCCGGTCTTTCCGGCGGGCGGTAGGCCCGGCGCTTCGAATGGTCGGCACACCGGAATCGCACTCGGTCGTGCGGCGCGCCGACCAGGAACGAGAAGTCGTGCCACCATTGCGAACCAAAGTTCGGTGCCGCTGCGATAGGTAGGCATGACCGTCCAGGACGACGTCGGCCTCCTGGCCCTGATCGCAGGCGGCGACCGGAACGCGTTCGAGGCGTTCTACCGCCGGCACGCGCCGTGGCTGCGTCTGCGCCTGTGCTACCGCTGCGCCGACGACGCCCTCATCGACGATGTCGTGCAGGAGACGTTCCTCGCCGTGTGGACCGGCGCCGCGGCTTCCTTCCGCCCTCGCGACACCGACGCCGCTGCCTGGCTGTGGCGAATCGGGTCGCGCCGGCTCATCGACGCGCTGCGTCGCCGCACGTCCCGCGACCGGCTCGGCCGGCTTCTGGCCCGCCTGCGCGGCCGCGACGAGTCGTCCGCCGAGGAGCAGGTCCTCATCGGTCTCGAGCACGGCGACCTCGGCGGCGCCCTCGCCCGTCTCTCCCCGGAGCTACGCGCCGTCATCCGCGCCACCGTCCTCGACGGCCTCTCCACCGCCGAGGCCGCCGTCCTGCTCGGCATCCCCGCCGGCACCGTCAAGACCCGGGCGATGCGCGCCCGCCGGCAGCTGCGAGAGGAGTTGACATGACCTGGCATCTACTCGACGAGGACCTACGGGCCTACGCCACCCGTACCCTCGCCGCCCCTGGTCTGTGGTCCACGGAAGCGCACCTGGTCGCGTGCGGTGAGTGCCGCGAACGCCTCGCCGCCGCCGCGACAGTCGACCTCCGGTGGGCGGTCGACGGCGGCTGGGCCCGCCTCGACGCCACCCTGGACGCGCCGCGACCGGGGCCTGTCGAACGCTTGATGACCACGGTGGGCGTGCCTGACCACACCGCGCGGCTGCTCGCGGCGACGCCGGCGCTGCGACTGTCGTGGCTGCTGGCGATCGCGGTCACTGCCGCGTTGACGGCGACGGTCGCCGTGTTCACCGACCCGGTCGTCTTTCTCGCCGTAGCCCCGCTGTTGCCGCTGGTCGCTGTCGCGATGTCCTTCGCGCCCGGCATCGACCCCACCGACGAGATCACTGTGGTCGCTCCGATCCGCTCGTTCCGGTTACTGCTGTTGCGGTGCCTCGCTGTCCTGTCCGCGACCACCGCGCTGTCCGCCGTGGCCAGCCTCTTCATCTACGAGTACGGGCTGCGCGCGACCGGCTGGTTCCTGCCCTCGCTCGCCCTGACAGTGCTGTCGGTGCTGCTCTCGCCTCGGCTCGGCGCGGTGCCGGCCGCGGTCGTCGTCGGCGTCGGCTGGGCGGCGGTGGTCGCCGTCACCGTCGGCGACCGGCTCATCTTCACAGTGGCCGGGCAGGTCGGCGTCGTGATCGTTGGCGGGATCGCCGCGGTGGCGCTGTCCCGTCAGCGCGGCACCTACGACCGCTACCACGTCCCCAACTTCATGAGGAGGGTTTCATGACTGCCGTTCAGGCAACCGGTCTGGCGCTGCGGTACGGGCGCACCACAGCGCTGGAGGACGTGTCGTTCACGTTGCGCACCGGGGTGACCGGGTTGCTCGGCCCGAACGGCGCGGGCAAGACGACGCTGCTGCGGATCGTGGCGACCGCCCTGCCGGCCGACGGCGGATCGCTGCGGGTCTTCGGCCACGACCCGAGCACACCACCAGGGCGGCTCGCGGTCCGGCGGCTGCTGGGCTACCTGCCGCAGGACCCGGGCTTCCACCCGTCGTTCACCGCGTTCGAGTTCGTCGACTACGTCGCGATCCTCAAGGAGCTCACCCACCGGGCTACGCGGCACACCGAGGTCGCCCGGGTGCTCTCCGCCGTCGGCCTCGACGACCGACGGCGATCCCGGATCCGGACCCTGTCCGGCGGCATGAGGCAACGGCTCGCGCTGGCGGCCGCCCTGGTCGGCGACCCGGACCTGGTCATCCTCGACGAGCCGACGGTCGGCCTCGACCCGGAGCAGCGGCTGCGGTTCCGGGAGCTGATCGCGGACCTCGGCGAGCGCAAGACGGTGCTGCTGTCCACCCATCAGACCGAGGACGTCATGTCGCTGTGCCAGGAGGTGATCGTCCTCGACCGGGGCCGAGTGCGGTTCGAGGGCACCCCGGTGGAGCTGGCCGGGCTGGCCGCCGGTCGGGTGTGGACGAGCGCGGCGCGCCAGGCAGGGGCGTTGGCGTCGTGGCGGACGGGCACGGGGCTGCACCGCCACGTCGGCGACCCACCACCCGGGGCCGCGCTGGTGCAGCCGTCGATCGAGGACGGCTACCTGACGCTTGTCGGCGTCGTCACCGAGGCATCGGCGGTCGCGGGCGGCACGCGATGACCGCGACCCTGACGGTGGCCGCGTCGGCCCGTCCGACGCCGTCGTCCACGCACGGGCGTCGGCGAGCGATGCTCGCCCTCACCCGGTTCGAGTCGGTCCGGATGTTGCGACACCCGCTCACCATCGCGGCCGCGCTGCTGTTCCTCGGCCCGTGGCTGTGGGGCTCGTTGTCCGGCTCGGCCAACCGATATCCGGTGCTCCCCGACGAGCTGATCACCATCCAGCTGCTCGCGTTGCCGGTCCTCGGCGGGTCGGCGCTGATCGTGGCGAACCTCGTCACGCTACGGGCGCACCGACACCACGTCGACGCGTCCTACGACGTGCTGGTCCTGCCGCCGGCCTGGCGGGTCGGCGGGTTCCTGCTGGCACTGCTGCCGCTGGCCGGCCTCAGCCTCGTGCTCGTCGGCGTCCGGGTCGGGGTCTCCGCGGCGCTCCCGGGCGCTGCCGGGTCGGTCGACGTCGCCACGTTGCTGACCCCGTCGGCGCTGACGCTGCTCCTCGGCGCCGTCGGGGTGCTCGCCGGGGTGCTGATCCGCTCCGTGCTGGTCGCCCCCCTGCTCGCCCTGCTCGTCCTCGTGCTGGAGTACGCGGCGATC